>NZ_BMVM01000001.1 GCF_014650715.1 Streptomyces bluensis
TCACACGTCAGTGATCGCCGTCACCCGTCCCCAACCTCCGTGGACAGAACACCTAGGCCGGACGGTCCCGGGTGTGGTTCCCCACCCCGTACGACATGCAGCTCGCCTCCGAGTGGCCCGAGCTGCGCGGGCGCCGGCCTTCGAGGACGGTGTCCGATCTGTGCCGGCCGCTGGACTGGATCCCGAGGTCCACCACCCGGTCGGGAGCGGCGAAGCCGTCATCCCCGACGCCCTCCTGTACTACCGGCGCGGCACCGCCGACGGCGACAACTGGTCGATGCTGCGGGCGTTCGTCGAGGTCGACTGGGCCACCATGGGCCCCGAACGCCTCGCCGCCAAGCTCACCGCGTACGAACGCCTCCACCGCTACGTGCCCGTGATGCCGGGGCGCCGCCCGACTCTCCAGGAACCGGCGGTGGAGGAGTGGCGACGGCGCTACCCGCTCCCTCGCGTCCTGTTCGTCCTGGACGGCACCGGACCCGCCGGTGTCGAGAACCGGATCCGCGCCCTGCGGGCGGGCGCCGGGCTGCTGGCCCGCTTCCCGTACGACGTCCCTGTCCTCTCGGCGCCGCTGGCCGACCTGCTCCACCACGGCCGCTCCGCACCCGTGTGGTGCCCCGCCCACACCCCGACCAGCGAGTCCCCTGGAGCTCCGGGCATCGGCAGACATGAAGCGCCGCCGCCGCGGGGAAAGCGTCGGCAGTGCGCTGACCAGCCATGGTCGGGGCTGGGCATGGCATGGCCGTACCCGTGGTCGGCTTCATGGTCGGGGCGGGGCCGACGTGTTGCAGCAGTGCTCCAGTCAGCGGTCCACGGCGGGCAGGTGAGCCAGGCCGGTGTCGAGCAGGATGCGGTCGACGGTCTCGTGCAGTGCGCTGTCGGCGCCGATGACAGTCTCGGTGCCGCCAGGCAGCACATCGCGCGGCCGGTACCAGTCGCGCAGCTGCGTCTCGCTGACGTCGTCGGCGATCGGCTTGGTGGCGTGCCGGGCGAGGGTTTCGCCGAACGGGACGTCCAGGTAGTAGCCGTGGGTCGGGCCGCGGTGGTCGGCGCACAGTTCGGTAAGCATGTCGCAGTAGCGGTCGGCGTAGAGGATGCCTTCGACGACGACGTGGAATCCAGCGTTAAGGGCGTAGCGGGCGGTCAGGTCGATCAGGCCGATGTTCGCCGCTCCCGGCCGGTCGCGTTCGCGGAGCATGATGCGGCGGAGGTTGTCCTGGCCGACCACGGCAAGGCCGCGGCCGAACCTCTCGCGCAGGCCGGCCGCGACGGACGACTTCCCCGAGGCGCTGTTGCCGCGCAGCACGACCAGCCGGGTTTCTTCGGTGCCCACCATCACGGCGGTCGGCATGCCCAGTTTCGGCCCCTCAATCGGTCGGGAGATCTGATCCTGGGCAATCGCGACGATCCAGTAAGTTGCCCTGCAGAGTTGGTTGTTGGAGCGAGGACAGGGGAAGCTAACGTGGAAATTGCCAGCCTGGTCGTGGCGATCATTGCCGCACTCATCTCCGTGGCCTCGGCCTACGCAGCTTGGAGGGCCACTCGGCCCAAGCCCAAGCTCTCGGGGTCGATCACTACGACATGGGGCGTGGGTGTCACCTCGTCGGTCCCTGGAGTGCCTTCAGGGTCAGCTGTTGGCCTCCACGTCGTCCTGACCAACGCATCCTCGCACCCAGTCCACCCGATGGAGTTCCGGCTGGAGGTTCGGACGGTGGCTGGGTGGCTTCCCGGCAAGCGTCTGCAGAACTGGCAGGCCACCCTGCCTGAGCTCAGCTTCGACAATCACGTGGCCACCATGACCTACGACCACCTGATCGACTGGCCGCCGCGTCCAGTGCACCATGGGGCGCCCCTCATGGGATTTCTCTACTACCTCGTTCCCAACCTGGCGGACGAGGCGGACGTCGAGGAATACCGGGTCACAGTGACAGACGTGTTCGGAGGGTCGGTCCAGTTCACCACGACGGCGGCGGAAGTCGCTGCATGGAAGGCGAGCGATGATGGACTGACACTGCTGGAGCTGATGACGCAGGCAGGGGTCCCGGTGCGGACCGTTTGACCGCAACATCGGCAGGTTCGGATAAGAAGGCGCACCCACCTTCTCCGAGGTCCTCCCCCGCCTCACCGAGGCCCTGGCCGGGCGCCGGATCGTGATCTACAACCGGGAGTACGACACCGGACGGCTGCTGTGGGTGCTCCACCTGCACCACCTCGCCCATGGCCCGGTCGACCTGGCCAAGCAACCGCTACGGCACCCGGCTGCACCCGGCCGCGCAGGCCTGGCTGGACCCGCAGACGTGGGAGGAGTGCGCGATGGAGCAGTACGCCGCCTTCTACGGCGACTGGCACGACTACTTCGGCAGCTACACCTGGCAGAAGCTAGGCGGCGGACACCGGGCACTGGGCGATACACGTGCCGTCATCCGGCGGCTGGAGGAGATGGCCGCCTACCCCAACCCCTTCAACCACGCAGAGGAGACCGCCGCAGCGTGACAACAGCGGCCACGTCCGGCTATTTGGCCCTGGGCCGTGTCCGATAGGTCGGTGACGAGTTGGGCTTCGCGCTTTGACAAGCGGGCGTACGTCTTTCACGGCACCGTCACCGTTGCTGCTTGTGCGCGTCGAAGTGCGCCTTCTGACCGCGGTAGAGGACGAACGCCTGGGACGTTGCGACCGTCGACGGAATCGCCATGATCCCGCCGTCCAGGTAGGCCGCACCATGGCCCACTGCCCAGGCCTCCGTCTCGCGCGCCTGGGTCGGCGTGCCGTTGGTGAGGTTGACCAGAGTCCGGCCGCGCAGAGCGTCGGCGGCGCGCCGAAGGATCGCGTCTCTGACGTCATAGTCCAGCAGACAGACGAGTGTCAGCGGGCTGCTGTGTTGTCCACAAGTGCTCCCGATGGTGTGCTCGCGTGATCAGATGCTGCCTTCCGTTCACCTTCGGCGCGGCACTGACGTCTCACAAGTACGCACAAAAAAGTGCGTAGCTACCTACGGGTGCGTAAGGGAAGGACGCCCTGTGCCCGTGAAGCGATTCACGGGCGGCATTTTCCACTCCCGGCTGGGGCAGCAGCAGCCGGGCCAGACCCGTTCGACTTGGCCGCATGACCCATCAGACAGGCCCTAGGGTGATCTCCTACCCGTCCCTCTGCCGCCTGGAGGAGCGCATGAAAATCCTTGAACGGGCCCTGCCCGTCACGCAGTTACCGGAGGCGTCGTGAATCAGGCTGACCAGTGGGAGCAGCAGCGCCCGCGGCTCCGCTCCGACGAACTGGGACTGCGTGTCCGGGCCTGGTATCGGAACGTGGCCTGTCCGAACTGTGACGCGCCCATCGGCCGCGCCTGCCGCACCGCCGCCGGCAACCCCACCGACCACCACCGTGCGCGCCGTGACGCCGCAGGATCACCCCCCTATCTGCAGTGGTGGGAGGAAGGGTTGATCCAGGAGCTCCCGGAGATCTTCAAGGGCAGCTTCACCGCGCGCCAGCAGTTCAACATCGACCAGCCCTTGGGCGACGCCGCGGCGATCGTCCGCCACGTCCTGGCTGCACGGCTCGGCTTCGCCCTCGCCGACGAGTCCACACTCGACCGGCTCGATGACGCGGCGCATGCTCTGGTCCTCGCCCGTGGGCCTACAGGAAGCGCTGACCTGGTGACAGTCCTGGCCACCCAGGTAGCCAGACTCGCCAGCCACATCGCCGGACCGAACGCCCCGGACGCGGTGTTCACCGGCCTGATCCGTGAACAGATCGACCGCGCGCGCCAGCAGCAGAAGGCGCGCAAGAGCGCCTCCGCGTAGACCGCTCCAGCACTACGACGACACTCCGCCCGCCGCGCCCCAGCATCCGAGGAAGATGGTCTTCAAACTCGTCGAGTCCGCCCAGCAGCGGTGGCGGGCCGTGAACGCGCCCCGCCTCGTCGCCCTCGTCCGGGCCGGCGCCCGCTTCGAATGCGGCCAGCTCGTCGAACGCCCCGAGGCGGTCGCAGCGTGAGCACCCTCGCGGCCCAGGCCATCAGCACCAGCAGGCTGGACCTGCTGCCGCTGCATCTCGAACACGCCGAGGAGATGGCCGCGGTGCTGTCCGATCCGGCCCTGCATACCTTCATCGGCGGAACTCCGGACGCACCGCAAGCCCTGCGCGCCCGCTACCGGCGCATGATCGCGGGCTCTCCCGAGCCGGCCGTGTCCTGGCTGAACTGGGTGATCCAGCTTCGTCACGAGTCCTGCCTGACGGGCACCGTTCAGGCGACGGTCAGCCCCTCCGGCCACGGCCCATCGCCGAGATCGCCTGGGTGGTGGGACTCCATGGCAGGGAAGAGGCATCGCCACCGAAGCAGCCCGGGGACTCGTCGCTTGGCTCGGCCAGCAGCCAGTGCACACCGTCATCGCCCATACCCACCCCGAACATCGGGCATCCGCCGCCGTCGCCCCTGCCGCCGGGCTCACACCCACCGACGAATGGCACGAAGGAGAAATCCGATGGCACCGGAGCATCAGACGATAACGTCAACGATCCACAGGTCTTGACTATTACTCGGAGCAGCCGGTGCGTTCCACCCAGTCCCGCTCGACATCCTCACCCGAACAGTCGAAATCGCCGACATTTCTCCGGGGGGCCGCAAGCGTGCGGTTCGAGTTAACGCAGCGCAGAAGCGGTCGGGACGACCATAGCGGGTGCAACAGATGTGGTGCACGGATGTCGTGGCCGATTCACTCTGCGGACGGACCGCTGGTTCGGATTCGTCGGCTACTCAGAGGACGGCGGGGCTGCGGCGTTCGATGAAGACGACGTCGCGCCAGGTGCCGAGGTGTTTGCCGAGGCGTTCGCGGGTGCCGACGATGCGGAAGCCGGCTTTGGCGTGGAGGGCGAGGCTGGCGGTGTTCTCAGGGAAGATGCCGGACTGGACCGTCCAGATCCCGGCTGCGTCGGTGGACGCCAGCAGCGCCTGCAGAAGGGCGAGGCCGATGCCGCGGCCGCGGGCGTCAGGATGGACGTAGACCGAGTGCTCGACCACGCCCGCGTACGCGCGCCGGCCGGAGACCGGCACGACGGCGGCCCAGCCCACGACCCGGTCGCCGTCATCGAGGGCGACCAGGCGGTGCTCTGGCAGCCGGGAGGCGTCGAACGCCTCCCAAGTGGGCGCGGTGGTCTCGAAGGTGGCGTCGCCGCTGTCGATGCCGAGCTGGTAGATGTCCAGCACCTGCTTGGCGTGCTCGGGGACCATCGCGGCGATGCGCGGCCGGGCGCCGGTCACGCGGCGGCCTCGACGCCAAGCTCGGTGAGCAGGCCGCGGATCAGTTGCTCGATCTGGTCGCGGATCGGGCGTACGGCGGCGACGCCCTGGCCGGCCGGGTCGTCCAGCTTCCAGTCGAGGTAGCGCTTGCCGGGGAAGTAGGGGCAGGCGTCGCCGCAGCCCATGGTGATGACCACGTCGGAGGCCTGCACGGCTTCGGTGGTGAGCACCTTCGGTGTCTCGGCGGAGATGTCGATCCCGACCTCGTTCATGGCCTCGACCACGGCCGGGTTCACGGTGTCCGCGGGGGCGGAGCCGGCCGAGCGGACCTGGACGCGGTCGCCGCCGAGGTGAGTGAGGAAGGCAGCGGCCATCTGCGACCGTCCGGCGTTGTGGACGCAGACGAACAGTACGGACGGGACGGCGGGAGTGCTCACGATCGGGTTCCTTCGACGGGGAGGGGCAGTTGCTGGGCAGGGGCGGAGGCGGCGGAGCGGTGCTCACCGTGCGGGACGACGACGTCCTCCGCGACGGGTGTGGGGCGGCCGAACAAGACGGCGACCAGGGCGAGGCCGACGGCCAGGCCGACGAGCTGGGCGGCGATGAACGCTGGGACCGAGCCGGGGGCGATGCCGGCGAAAGTGTCGGTGAAGGCCCGCCCGACGGTCACCGCCGGGTTGGCGAACGACGTACTCGATGTGAACCAGTAGGCGGCGCCGATGTAGGAGGCGACCGCGACGGGGGCGAAGCGCGCGCGCTCGGTGCGGGCCAGGCCGAAGATCAGCAGGATCAGGCCGGCGGTGGCCACGACCTCGCCCAGCCACAGGTGCGGGGCCGAGCGGTCGTGGCTGGACCAGCGCACCAGTGGTTCGGCGAACATCGCGTTGGCCAGCACGGCGCCGCCGATCGCCCCGGCGATCTGCGCGGGCAGGTAGGCCGCGACCTCGCGCGGGGTCGGCCCGTCGCCTCCGCGGCGGCCGGTCCACCAGGCGGCCAGCGTGACGGCGGGATTGAAGTGGGCGCCGGAGACCGGGCCGAGCAGGGCGATCAGCACGCCGAGGCCGAAGACGGTGGACAGGGAGTTGGCCAGCAGCTGCACGCCGACGTCCTGGGAGAGCTTGGTGGCCTGGATGCCGGAGCCGACCACGACGGCGACCAGCGCGCCGGTCCCGACGAACTCGACCGCCGAGCGGCGGCCAAGTGGAGCTATCTCGGTCATGCCGTGGCCTCAGCGGTCGATGGGAGCGCGCCGGCCGGGGTCTGGAGCAGCGAGGAGAGCTTGGCCAGGGCGGCGGGCAGCACCCAGTAGTAGACCCAGGTCCCGCGCCGTTCGGATCCGACCAGGCCGGCCTCACGCAGCACCTTCAGGTGGTGGGAGATGGTCGGCTGGGAAACGTCGAAGGGGCCGGTCAGGTCGCAGACGCAGGCCTCGCCGCCCTCGTGTGAGGCGATCAGTGACAGCAGGCGCAGCCGGACCGGGTCCGACAGGGCCTTGAACATCCGCGCCAGGTCGACCGCGGCCTCTTCGCCCAGCGGCTCGCGGACCATCGGTGAGCAGCACGCCACCGCGTCGTCCTGGCCGAGCACCACCAGTTCTGATTTCGACATGCGTCTATGTTGACGCCTATCTAATCGAGTGGCAAGCTCGGGCTATATCGATGGTCATCGATTCAGAGTCTGGATCTGGGAGGTCCATCATGTCCCGTGTTCAGCTCGCTCTTCGCGTCGCCGACCTGGAAGGCTCGATCGTCTTCTACTCCAGGCTGTTCGGCACCGAGCCGGCCAAGCGCCGGCCGGGATACGCGAACTTCGCCATCGCCGAGCCCCCGCTCAAGCTCGTCCTCATCGAGGGCGAGTCCGGCGAGGACACCCGCCTGGACCACCTCGGCGTCGAAGTCGCCACCACCGAGGAGGTCACCGCCGCGACCGCCCGCCTGCAGGAAGCCGGGCTGGCGACCTTCGAGGAGAACGACACCTCCTGCTGCTACGCGCTCCAGGACAAGACGTGGGTGACCGGCCCCGGCAACGAGCCGTGGGAGGTCTACGTCGTCAAGGGCGAGGACGACACCCTCGACAAGGCCGACAGCGCGCCGGGCGCCTGCTGCGGGACCACCGCATGCTGCACCCCGGACGAACAGGCCATCGACCCCTCTCAGAGCCCCGCCGAGGCCAAGGCCGCCGCCGGGTGCGCCTGCGGAAGCTGACCCGCGCGCGCAACCACTCGGCCAGGCCTACTCAGGACCGCGGCCCAGGCGCTCGCGGATGGCCCGCCGCTCGACTTCCTCACGCTCCAGCATCCGCCGGTGCACGAGCGGGTCGCGGTGCGCCTCGTTCGCCTCGCGCACGATCGCGGCCAGGATGTCCGGCGGCAGGGCCTCGGCCTGGGTGGTGGCGGTGCCGGAGAACGAGCGCCGGTCGGTCGCCTTCGGCGGGGCCGTCGGCAGGTTGTAGGCGGCGACCTGTTCGGGGGTGACGGCGACCCGCTCGAACTCCACCTCGGCGCCTGCGGCATCCGCGAAGGCGCTCACGTCCTCGGCGGGCGCGTTGAACAGGTGCTCGCCGCTCGGGTCGTAGTCGCCGACATTTCTCCGGGGCTTCCCAAGTGTGCGAGATTGAGTTTCCGCATCTCAGAAGCTGTCCTGAGCGCTGTAGCGGATGCAACAACTGTGGTGCACGGAGCTGCTGCGCGTGGCTCACGGTGTCGTCGGCGAAGGTGAGCTTCACGACGGCGATGCGGCGCGGGCCACCCTCGTCGGCTGATCAGGAAACGATGATCCATACAGAGAGGGCTGCGTACGACCGGATGCCCCTCAATCGGGGGAAGCGTTCTCGCTGCCTTGCGGAACTCGCCTTCAGGGTGGCCTCGATGTTCAGATCTGGGAACTGTTCAGCGATCTTTTTGCGCAGTCCTCGCGCCTGTCCGACGTGAAACGCGCAGCGTTCATGGAACTTGAGGCAGGCGAACGCCCCGTAGAAGCCGAGCACCATCATCGGAAGCGTCACAACGAGCATGGATGGGCGGAGGCCGGTCCGAGCGATGAAGCCCAACCCTGCTGCCACAACGACGATGATGATGGTCAGCGTCGCCCGCTGGTTCTCTGTCTGGCGATCTGCGTCGCGCTGCTCTCTCCAGAGCTCAAGTAGGACATCGATCCCGTCGGCCATGCCTACCTCGCAGCGTCTAGAGCCTCACAAGCGGACCGGTCTCTAGATTAGGCCGACTGATTGATTTGGCAACGAAGCTGATATGAAGTCACCTTCCTGCCGCGCTGTCGACGTATCGTGGCCTGGGATGGACAGGCGCAGGTTTCGAGAACACCGCTGGATGCAGGCGCTGGATGAGGCCCATTGGCTCCGCCAGCGGCCCGCTCCGCCGCCGAAGCTGGCCTTCGCTGGCGTCGCGGCTTCTTCCAGGGTGCGGCGCATGCGCCATTCCTGTCCGTAGACACAGTCGCCCGTCACCCAGGCGATCGGCAGGGGTGAGGCCAGCGCCCGCAGGATCATCGCGCGGGCCAGCTCGCCCTTGGTCGCAAAGACGCGACTGTCAGGGACCTTCGCCGCCCGGCAGCGGTCCGCATCCGAGGTCCACGACTGCGGCAGATACAGCTCCCGGTCCACCAACGCTCTGCCCTTCGCCGCCTACAGCACTGTCCAGGGACGGGCCCTGGTCGACCGCGAGCTCTACCTGCCCAAGTGCTGGACCAAGGACCGAGAGCGGTGCCGGGAAGCGAAGATCCCCGACGAGCGCACCTTCGCGACCAAAGGCGAGCTGGCCAGGGACATCGTCCGTCGCTGCCTGGCCGCCGGCCTGCCCGCCACCTAGGTGACCGCCGACGAAGCCTACGGACAGGACTCTTCCTTCCGCCGCCTGCTCGAACAGCTCGACCTCGGCTATGTCGTGGCGGTGCCGAAGTCCCAGCAGATCAAGTCCCTGGCCGGCATCTGGCGCATCGACCAGCTCATCGCCGAAGCACCCGAGGACGCCTGGCAGACCCTGTCCTGCGGCGACGGGGCCAAGGGCCCACGCGTCTACGACTGGGCCGCGGCCAAACTGCCCGCCAACATCGCCGACCCGGACCGCCCACCCATCACCGCTGGGTGATGGCCCGCCGCAGCCTGTCCAACCCCAGCGAGCTCGCTTACTACCTCGCCCACGCACCCGTCGGCGTCGAGATCGCCGATCTGGCCCGCATCGCCGGCTCACGCTGGGCCGTCGAGGAGTGCTTCCAGGCCGCCAAGAACCAGTGCGGCCTGGACGAATACGAAGTCCGACGCTACGTGGGCTGGTACCGCCACATCACCCTGGCCATGCTCGTCCACGCCTTCCTTGGCGTCCTCGCAGCCCAGACCCAGGACACCGCAAAGGGGGCAGCAGAAACGACACCACCAGCCTCATCCCCCTCACCGTGGCAGACATCCGGCGCCTACTGGACACTCTCCTGCCCCACCCCAGACCCCACCAGGACCGACGACTCCACGCACTAAACTGGTCCCACTGGCGCAGACACCACCAAACCATCGCCCGCCGCTGCCACTACCGAAGAAGAACCAGCTCAGGACACGATTTCTAACTGGAGTACTAAGAGCTTACGCAGCGACACGGCGTGACTCCGTGTGGTGTGGGGGGGGGATGGACATGGACATGTACCTCATCCTTTCCTCGGGGCGAAGGCGCCGTCAGACGTCTGTGCTCGCTGCCCTCGGTCATGCGAACGTCCGGCGGGACCACCGGGGGACGACCGCGTTCAGGGCGTGGTCAGTTCGAAACGGCTGACGGTCACGGTGCCGCCGAGTGCCTGGGTGGCGTGGTTGAAGATGGCGTAGCGGTAGCCCATGAAGAACTGCCAGGCGTTGTTGAGAGTGAAGGCGGGGCCGAGGGTGGTGTAGGTGGTGCCGTTGGTGCTGTAGGAGAAGCGGGCTTGGCGGCCGGTGCCGGGGCGGATGTCGGCGGCGGCGCGCAGCCAGACGCGGGTGCCGGTGATGGCTGTGGTGGCGCGTTCGGTGCCGGTGCCGGTGGTGTTCCAGTTGCCGTCCATGGTCAGGCCGTCGACCATGACCAGGCGGGTGGTGCCGTTGTCGCGTTTGAGGCCGATCCAGGCGGAGGAGTCGCGGAGCATGGCGAGGCCTGCTCGGTCGCCGTCGCGCATCTGGGCGTGGTCGAGGGTGATGGTGGCGGTGGAGGTGGGGCCCTGGATGCGGTGGGTGAGGGTGTTGCGGGCGGCGTAGAGGTCGTTGGTGACGGTGGCGGTGGTCAGGCGTAGGCCGTTGTTGACGGACCATCGGCCGTTGTCGGGGTTGTGGTTCCACTCCCAGGCGGGTTTGAGGGTGGTCCCCTGGAACGTGTCGACGCCGGTGAGGGGTTCGACCTGACGGGGTGGCGGGGGGAGGTTGGGGGTGGTGTAGGTGGTACCCCAGGTGCCGTTCACGAGTTGCAGTTGGGGCCAGCCGTCGGATGTCCAGGTGACGGGGGCGAGGGCGGGGACGCGTCCGCCGGGGTAGGCGTCGACGAAGGCCATGTAGTACCACTGGCCGTTCTGGGTCTGGACGAGTCCGCCCTGGTGCGGGACACCGCCACCGGGGATCGGCCCTGGCAGGTTGAGGAGGACCTGACGCAGGGTGTAGGGGCCGAAGGGACCCGAGGTCGACTTGAGAATGTACTGCCCGTTGGCCGGGCGGGTGAGGAAGATGTAGTAGTTCCCGTTGATCTTGTAGAAGCGGGAACCCTCCAGGGTTCCGATACTCGCCGGAGTGGAGAACACCTGCTGGGAGCGGACCTCGCTGCGGGCGTCCGGAGAGAGTTGGGCGACGCTGATCTGGGAGTTGCCGTAGGCCACGTACAGGGTGTTGTCGGTGTCGACGAGCAACCCGGCGTCGTAATAGACGTTCGGCAGGTCGGCGTGCCGGGCCCAGGGACCCTCGACCGACGTCGCGGTGTAGATGTAGGTCCGGGCGAAGTCGATCTGGCCCAGCCAGTAGAACGTGCGGTTGCCCGGCCGGTAGGCCAGCGACGACGCCCAGACGCCCCTCACGTAGCCACGCCCGCCGTTCAGGTCGTACTTGGCCCCGAAGTCCAGACGTGGCACCGAGTGGCCGGCGAACTCCCAGTTGACCAGGTCGTAGGAGCGCAGGATCGGCGCACCAGGCGAGTAGTGCATCGTCGAGGCCGAGTAGTAGTACGTGTCACCGACCCGGATGATGTCGATGTCGGCGAAGTCCTGCCAGATCACTGGATTCGTGAACGAGGCGGCGGCCACTGGAGGCTCCTGGGTCGCCGCACGAGGTAACGCGGCGTGTGCCGACCGCGCGTTGCCCAATGGCATCGCGAATCCCGCGACCAGTCCGGTGGCGGTGGTCAGCATCCCCCGGCGACTGGGGAAGTGGGGCTGTGCGGATGCGGACATGGGGATCACTCTTCTCGGCGTGGGGGGTTGGAAGGCCGGGGGCGCGGCGTGGTGCACAGTTGCTGCTCCGAGCGCCTGGACCGTCTCCATCGGGCGTTCACTTCGGGCGTCCCGTACGTCGAACTCGAAGGGGCGTGCTCGTCATGCCTCGTGGACCTCGTCGGATTGATGGAGGACGAGGCCGGCACCCAGGGAAGATATGGGAGCGCTCCCATTACGGTGCGCACAGAAAGATCCCTCTCTACCGCAAGCTCCTGAGCGAATGATTAAGGGGAGTTCTACCGATCGTTATGGCGGTGAGAGGACCGTAGAAGTACACCCTTGCGCCGTCAAGCCCTCGCGAGGGCCTCGTCGGGTGAGGGGAGTACTCTCTTCGAAAGGATCGGAAACGGGCCAGTACACTGCCCCTTATGTCCTCAGACGACGGCCGCCAGGGCGAACCGCTGACCCTCGCGCAGATCGCGAAGCGCGCAGGGGTCTCCGTGGCCACGGTCTCCAAGGTCGTCAACGGGCGGGCCGACGTGGCCCCGGCGACCCGGTCACTGATCGAGGACATCATCCGCCGGCACGGATACCGGCGGCAGAAGGCGACGGGGCCCGCCGCCCTGCTCGAACTGGTCTTCCACGAGGTACGCGGCCCCTACCCGACCGAGATCCTCCGCGGCGTCCAGCGAGTGGCCGTGGAACACCAACTGGCCGTGGTGGTTTCCGAGTTGCGGGGCAGACACACCCCGGAGCAAGGCTGGGTCGCGGGCGTGCTGGCCCGCCGCCCGACCGGTGTCATCTCGGTGTTCTCAGGACCCAGCGACGAGCAGGCCGAACAACTACGCGCCCGGGGCATACCGTTCGCGCTCGTCGACCCGACCGGGTATCCCGACCACAATGTCCCGTCGGTGAGCGCCAGCAACTGGAGCGGTGGACTGTCGGCGACCCGACACCTCCTGGAGCTCGGGCACCGGCGCATCGCCGTCATCACGGGTCCGGAGCACGCCCTGGCCGGCCGGGCCAGGCTGGACGGCTACCGGACCGCCCTCGACATGGCCGGCATTGCGATCGACCCCACCCTCGTCCGCGTCGGCGACTTCCAGATCCTGGACGGGCTCAAGCACACCCGGGACCTGCTACGTCTCCCGGAGCCGCCGACCGCCGTCTTCGCCGGCAACGACGGCCAGGCACTCGGCGTCTACCGCGCGGCGGTCGAAGCGGGCGTACGCGTTCCCGAGGACCTGAGTGTCGTCGGATTCGACGACCTCTTCCCAAGCCAGTGGCTCACCCCGCCACTCACCACCGTGCGCCAACCGCTCGCCGAGATGGCCGCCACCGCCGCCGACATGGTGATCACCCTCGCCCAGGGCCGACCGCTTGAGCGCGGACGTGAAGAGCTCGCCACAGAGCTCGTCATCCGTGAGAGCACCGCTCGCTTTCGGCACTGACAATCGAACCTTGTCGGAGGTGTTGACGCCGCCCGCACTCTGCCTGTCGTCCATGCTTGTCTGACAGTCGACAGTCGTTCGATATGCCGAACGACTGTCGTCGCAGGTGGATCGCTCGATGCCCATCCCGCAGGCCGACACACCACTGTCACGCACCACTTCATCCCGTTCCGGTGAGGCTGCGCCCAGGCGACCCAGAACGCGAGACGTCCGATGTACCGTGCGTCGCCGTGTGGTCAGCCCCTCGGACTACACCCCTGCGGCATCCGTGCCTGTCGCACGCTGCGAAGCGCGTTTGCGCGCCACACGCGCGGCCGTGGCTCTCCAGTTCGGCTCGGCACCGACGATGGCGCTGACCGCCGCGCCCGCCCGGTCACCATCGGGGTGTGCGAGTACGTCTGAAGCCGCGGCAGCCGCCGGCTCGTCACCCGGATCTCCTACCGCCGGCACACAGGGCGGCGACCCGGAAAGTTGCGCACCGCTGGGCCGTGCGGCCCCGGCGTTGTCCGCACAGAGGGAGCGCCGGCGGCCGAAGGGCGGACCCCTCTCCACGGCCACGCGCGCGGGCAGCGCAGCGTGCCCCTGACAAAGAAATGAAGTACCCCATGAACGGAGCGCCGGCAACCGGACCGACCCCGGCTCGCCCCACGAGCGCGGCCCTGTCGTCTCAACCCTTGACGGATCCCTGCAGCAGCGCAGCGATGAACTGCCTCTGGAAGACGAGGAACACGACGAGTGTCGGAGTGAGGATGAGAAGGGAGCCCGCGCACAACAGAACCAGGTCCGTGCCCCACTGCCCCTGGAACGCGCCCAGCGCTCCGGCCATGGTTCGCTTGGCGGGGTCGTCGACCATCACGATGGACAGCAGGAACTGGTTCCAGGTCCATAGGAACATCAGGATCGTCAGGGACGAGATGGCGGGCCGGGCCAGCGGAATGTGAACTCGCCAGAAGAGCTGCCAGGTCGACGCGCCGTCGACCCGTGCCGCCTCCGACAGCTCCTTCGGCACGTTGAGGAAGTGGGCGCGCATCCAGTAGACGGAGAACGGCATGTAGAGCCCGATCAGCGGAAGGATGATGGCCCAGCGGGTGTTGAGCAGGCCCAGATCCATGATCTGGTAGTAGATCGGGGTGATGACCGCCTCGAAAGGCATGGTCAGTCCGAGCAGTAGTACCGCGAGGGCGATGCCGCCGCCGCGCACCCGCAGATGTCCCAGGCCGAAGCCGGCCATCGTCGCTATGACGACGGCCGCCGGAACCACTCCCAGCACGATGAGGAGGCTGGACCTCAGCAGCGCGCCCATGTTGGCGACATCGAAGGCGTCGACGAAGTTGCCCCAGTGCGGGTCCGAGGGCCATTCCAGACCGGAAGGCACCGTCCCCCTGGGCTGCAGGGCGGCGGACAGCATGCTCACGAACGGCAGGAGGGTGACGACCATCAGCAGGATGAGGAAAGCCCTGCCGGTGATCGCCTCGCGTCGGCTGATGTTCATTCACTTGCCCTCTCGGGAAAGCCGCTGGATCGGCAGCACACAGACCAGGACGAGAAGCATGAGCACCACAGCGAGGGCCGAGGCCAGGCCGACCTGCCGTTGCGCGAACGCCAGCCGGTAGATCTCCAGTCCCGGCACGGTCGTGGCCGTTCCCGGGCCGCCGCTGGTGGAGATGTAGACGATGTCGAAGCTGGCCAGGGCGGCGATGACGGTCACAGTGAGGCAGATGCCGATCTCCCTGCGCAGGCTCGGAAGGGTGACGGCGAAGAATTCGCGCACCGAGCCCGCTCCGTCGATACGCGCCGCCTCGTACAGCGCTGGGTCGATCTTGCTGATGCCGGTCACCAGCAGGATGGTGCACAGACCGAGCAGCACCCACGCGCCGATCACACCGACCGCCGGCAGGGCGGTGTCGAACTCGCCCAGCCAGGCGCGGGAGTAGCGGCCGAGGCCGACGGCGTTCAGGACCTGGTTGACCATGCCGGTCGTGCTGAGGACCCAACTCCACGCGATGCCAGCGGCCACCAGGGGGATGACTTGAGGAAGGAAGAGGACCGTGCGGGCGGCGGTCCCGAGCGGCCCCCTCGTCACCCGGTGGATGAGGCTCGCCACGAGCAGGCCGAGGGCGACCGGGACGAAGCTGAAGAAGACGATCAGGACGAAGGCATGGAGGATGATTTCCAGGAGGTCCGGATCGGTGAGCACGGTGCGGTAGTTGTCGAGACCCGCCCACTGTGAGGGGCCGATGCCGTCCCACCGGTAGAGCGTGTACTGAAAGGTCGTCAGCAGGGGCTTGAGGACGAAGAACCCGTACATCGCCAGCGCCGGAAGGACGAAGAGCCAGCCGCTCCATCGGGCCCGGCTGGTCCCCCGCAGAACGCGGGGGACCCGGCCGGCCCAGACCTGCGCGGGCCCTGCGGTGCGCCGCGAGGAGGTCTTCGCCGGCCGTCCGCGCGTCGTACCCTGAGCGGCCTGGGTCATTGCGACAGCTCCTTCTCGTACTCCTTCTGCACGGCCTTCACGTAGCCTTCGGGTGTCTGCTGGCCGACGACCAGCTTCTGCAGCTCCGGGGTGATGGCGGAGGCGAAGATCGAACCCGTCGCGTTGGCCGTGAAGTCCACGGCGCCGTTCTCGGCGGCCAGTTGCTGCGACGCCCTGAGGGTCGAGGCGAGAACCGAGCCCTCCTTGGCCTCGGGCACCGCGAGGCCGGCCGGACCGCCGGGGCTGGAACCGCCCACATCGACAAGGATCTTGCGGGCCTTGGGGTCGGTGTGGAGCCAGTTGAGGAAGAAGGCGGCCTCGTTCGGGTGCTTCGCCCGCGCGCCGATACCGAAAGTGTTAGGGGAGGACATGGCCACGAGACGGCCCGTGGCGGTCTCGGCCGGGAAGAGGAAGAAGCCGACGTTGCCGGGCATCTTCGTGTCCAGGTTCGCGGACTCCCAGTCCCCGTTGAACATGAACAGGCCCCGGCCCTTGGTGAAGTCACCCACCATGGTGGTGTAGTCCATGGCGTTCGCGTCCTTGGTGAAGTAGCCGGCCTTCGCCCACTTCTCGATGGTCTGCGCGGCCTTCACCGAGGCGGGAGTGTCGAAGGTCGCGCCCGGCTTCTGGAAGACCCAGTCGTTGACGCGGGCGGGATCGGCGAACTGGTTCTGCAACGCCTGGTAGGGGAAGTTGATGCCGGCCGTGTTCTTGTTGAACTGCACGATTGGCTGGACGCCGTCCTTCTTCGCCTTGGCCAGCAGTCCCTCGAACTCGGCGACCGTGGTGGGCGGCCGGGTCATACCGACCTTCTTGGCAAGGTCCTTGTTGAAGAAGACCCCCGTGACGCTGTAGCCGAGGCCGGTGCCATACAAGGGACCCGAGCCCCGCTGACCGTTCTTGTCGACACGCAGCTGCGCCAGTTGGGAGGCGGGGAACTTGTCCCAGCCATAGGCCTTGACGTACGGGTCGAGGTTCTTCAGCAGGCCGTCCTTGACCAGGTCGACCATGGTGGGCAGGCGGATGACGTCCGGCGCGTTGTCCCCGGCCAGGACGCGCGGCGCGTTCTCGACCAGGACGGTGAACTGGTCCTCCCGCACCTTGAACGTCACGTTCGGGTGCTGCCTGGTGAACTCGTCGGCCAGGGCCTTGGCCAGCGGGAACCCGGTTTCGGCGTACATCCGCAGCGTGACCTTGCCCTTGCCCAGCGACGTGCTGACCGCGCTGTCACCGGAGGCGGAGTCCGTGTCACCGGACCCCGGGGCACTGCACGCGGCGGCCAGGAGCGCCAGCGGGACCGCTACGGCCGGTATGACCCGTGCCCGCCGGAAACCCCGGCAGGGCGGCGGAGTCGTGCGCCCGGTCATGCCTTCATACATAGAGCACTCCTTGCGTGTCACGGGTGGCGGATCGGCGTGACCCATCCGTTGTCCTCGGTCGGGGGTACCGGTGCAGGACACCTTTCTCGGCCGCTCCGTCAGTGCCCGTCGGGAGGTCGTGACAGCCGGATCCGGTGACCGCCCCGTCGTCGGCTTCAAGGGACGTCGGGACGACGAGGGATGGGAGAGAGTGTGTTGCCAAGGCGGGTTCTACCGGTGCTAAATAGATTTAGCAGCGAGCATGGGACCTGCCCCGAACCCTGTCAAGCGTCGTGGAGGTAACACCCGGGCAACAGGGGTTCACCACCCGGCCTCGCCGCACCGACCCGTACGAGGGGGCGTGCTCATCCGAAACCGTGCGCGCAGCCACCACGTCGTTTCGACAGGCCAGAGGAGTGCGATGAGCGGGCGACGCGTCACCATGACCGATGTGGCCCGCCGGGCGGGGGTGTCACGGACCACGGCGTCGTTCGTGCTGGCCGGCCGCCGGGACATGCGTATCTCCGGGGAGGCCGAGGAGCGGGTCCGCCGGGCCGCGCGCGAACTTGGATACCGCCCCAACCTGACGGCCCGGGGGCTGCGCACTTCGGTGACCAGAACCATCGCCCTGGTCTCCGACATCATCGCGACGACCCAGTTCGCGGGCGAGGTGATCCACGGCGCGCTCGACGCGGCCGGAGCCCGCGACCACGTTCTCTTGATCGCGGAGACCGAGGGGGACCCGAACGTCGAGACCCGGCTCGTCGAGGGCATGCTGGACCGTCAGGTCGATGGTTTCGTCTACGCCACCATGTACAGCCGTGAAGTGCGCCTGCCCGCGGCACTGCGCGACGCTCGTGTGGTCCTTCTCAACTGCTATACGGAGGAGGCGCGAGTGCCCTGCGTGCTGCCGGACGAGGTCAACGCGGGCCGCGACGCCGCTGCGGTCGTGCTGGCCGCCGGGCACCGGGAGGGCATCCATGTGATCGGCGGCCGCCATATGACGAACGGGACTCCTGAGGGAGTGTGGGCCGGGTTGGAGCGGATGCGCGGCATCGAGGAGGTCATGGCGGAGGCCGACGTCCGTCTCGACGGCGTGGTGGAGTGCGACTGGCAGCCCGAGGACGGGCACCGCGAGGTGCGGCGGCTCCTGGCCGCCAAGACCGTGCCCCGTGCGTTGATCTGCCTCAACGACCGTGTCTCCCTTGGCGCCTACCAAGCGCTCCAGGAAGAGGGCCTGCGTGTGCCGGACGACGTGTGCGTCGTCTCGTTCGACGACTCAGACCTGGCGACCTGGCTCCGCCCCCGCCTCACCAGCGTCGCTCTGCCCCACTACCGTCTGGGCCGGACCGCGGTGGAGGTCCTGCTCGACGGCGAGCCCGACCCGGTCGTCCACCGCATCCCCATGCCGGTGATGCTCCGTGCCTCGCACACGGCGGCCACCGCACCGCCGGACCCGGCAGCGCGCCCCGGAACCTGACGCGAGAAGGACAGCCACCCGCCGCGGACGGGCGACGCGCGTGACGACGTCCTTCCCGGCACGGGCCCGGCGACCCGCACGAAGCACGCACAGGACCGTTCACAGGACCGGTTGCAGTCCTTCGTGCGGGGTGTAGCGCACCGGCAGGGGATCCGCGAGCTCACCGACGAAGACGCCCTCGCGCTCGTTGACGAACCCCATGAGGTGCCAGGTGTCGTCACGCGCCTGGACGAGACGCGGCGCGTAGAGTCCCGGGCAGATCACTCGCTTCGCCGCGGTCATGTCCCAGGACCCCGTCGGCGAGAGTCCGGGAACTGCCCACACCTGGTGCTCGGCGCCCGTGTCGGGATCGTCGGACGCGTTGGTGCAGAACAACAGGAGGGGCTGTCCGTCCACGACCGCCGTCTGAGGCACCTCCAGGTGCCCGAAACCGGCGGGCTCGGTGACGGGCGGCCCGACCTCCCAGTTGACCAGGTCGTCCGAACGGGCGTGCCCGATGACGCCGCGGCGGCCCACCGGACCGTGGCCGACGCGGGCGGTGACCAGCATGTGCCACCCCTCCCCCGCCGGATCAGGGAAGACCCACGGATCACGCCAGGCCTCCTCGGCCCAGGCCTCGGCCGACGGAGCCGCGATGTCGAGGCGCTCGTACCAGACCGGGTCGGCCTCGACCAGAGGCTTGGTGCCGTAACGGTGCCAGGTGTACAGGTCGTCCGAGAGCGCCAGGCCTATCCGCTGGACGAGGCCGTTCTCCGCACGGCTGACCCCGGTGTAGAACATGTACCACCGGCCGTCGGGGCCACGGAGCACGGATCCCGTCCAGGTGGCTACATCGTCCCAGGCCGGTCCGTCGGCGGCGACGAGCGCGTCGGCGGACAGCTGCCATATGCGCAGGTCGTCCGATACCGCGTGGCCTACGGAGGCTCGCCGGTGGCGTCGGTCCGGGTCCAGCAACGCGCGGGACGCCCGCAGGAAGAAGACGTGGTGGCGCCCGTCGTCGTCCCTGGCATACCAGCTGTCCCACACCCAGTGATCGGGCAAGCGCAGCATCGATTGACTCGCTTTCACAGATGATGCAGGAAAACTAACAGGCTAAATCGTTTTATCAAGCCCCTGGGCGTGAGGGGCGGCAATGCGGATTCGTGAGCCGCGCGGTCCCGAGCCGTATCTCAGTCACGGGGCGCGGCAACGGACGCCCGCGCACGCAGCGGCATGGCTCGTGGGGCAGGGCGGCCGTTGTCAGGCCCGGGCGCAGCCAGCCCGCAATGGGGTCGTCGTCGAACGAGACGACCGAGACGTCGTCTGGGACGCCTGGGCCTGCCTCGGCAAGTGCCTGGTACGCGCCGAGGACCAGCCGGTCGTTCATGCAGATGATCCCCGAGTCAGGGTCCGTCGGCGCAACAGCGTCCGCATTGCCTCGTACCCGTCGTCGGGTTCCCCGTGTTCGGCGCGGCCATCACCGACGCGCTCCACCCCTACCCCGACGGCGTGGTCGTCGCGACCAAGGTCGGGAACGCACGTCCTGCCCCGGGCGTGTTCGTGCCGGCCGGCCGTCCCGCCCACCTCAGGTGTGCGCCACATCGGCCTCTCCGAGGTGACGGTGGACCAGCTGAAGGAGGCCCGGAACATCACCGAGATCGCCAGCGTCCAGAACCTCTGCAACCTTCGTGACCCGCCAGTCGCAGGACGTCCTGGACTACGCCACCGCCCAGGGCATCGCGTTCATCCCGTGGTTCCCCATAGCCATGGGCAAGCTCGTCCGGCCGGGCAGCCCGGTCGCCGAGTGCCGCGACCCCGGATTGCATATATCCGGGGTCGCGGATCCGTCGCGCGCAATTGTCGGACCGCTCCACCCCATGACCGGAGGTGGAGCGGGGCGAACGAGGCTGTCTCCAAGAAGGCGGCCCGGTGATCGCGAAGATCAGCAGCGGCAAGAAGACCGCGGGTCTGATCCAGTACCTGTTCGACACGAAGAAGGCCAAGGACCACATCGACCCGCACCTGGTCGCCTCCTGGGACGGCTTCGCCCCCGACCCCGGCCGCACCGACGACTTCGACGCCACCAGGAAGCTACTCGTGGCCGACCTCGACCTGCACGTCAAGCAGGCCCGGCGGCTCGGCCGCGCCCCCGAGAAGCACGTGTGGCACTGCTCCATCCGCGCCGCGCCCGAAGACCGCATCCTCAGCGACCAGGAGTGGGCCGACATCGCCCGCCGCGTCGCGGCGGCCACCGGCATCGCACCCGACGGCGACCCGGATGGATGTCGGTGGGTCGCCGTCCGCCACGCCCCCGACCACATCCATATCGCCGCCACCAAGGTCCGGGCGGATCTGCGCACCGCCCGCCACTGGAACGACTACCTAACCGCCGACGGCGAACTGGCCTCCGTCGAGAAGGAATATGGCTTGTTCGAATTCGTACGCAGGTACCGCACGGCCGCCAAGCGACCCACCCGTGCCGAGCAGGAGAAGGCCCGCCGCTCCGGTCACGAGAACACCGCCCGTGAGCGGCTGCGCGCCACCTTGCGCACGGCCGTGGCCGCCGCCTCCAGCATGGACGAGTTCGTCGATCTACTCAGCCACCTCGGCGGCGTGCTCGTCGAGATCGTGTACTTCCCCTCCGGCGACGTGCGCGGATACAAGGTCGCCCTCGAAGACGACGCCAACGGCCCCATATGGTACTCGGGCTCCAAACTCGCTCCGGACCTGTCCTTCCCCAAGATCCGGGAACGCTTGGAAAGCATCGACCCGCGGCCGACCAACCAGCCTGGCCGGCGCAGGCCCAACGCCTGGCACCAGGCCACGGCCGCTACCGAGCGCATCCCTCACCACCTCGACCAAGCCGACGATCAAGCCTCCCAGGCCCACCTCACCCGCTTTCGGCGAAGCCCTCGATGCCCTCCCCCTCCTCGCACCCCAAACCCTTCGACCCCAACTCTGAGTAGCCGCGACCGCGTTCGAGCGCGCCACCCGCTCCCGCATCCGCGCCGAACACCACCACACCCGCGCTCTGCGTGGCGCCGTGCGGGCGATGCTGCGCGAGCCCGCCCCCAGGGACGGCGCCGACCTGGCGATGTTCCTTGACGCCGCGATCCTCGTCGTCATCGCCGCCGCCCGCTGGCATCAGCTCCGCCACCACGACCAGCAGGTCGCTGCCGCCCAGCAGACCGTGATTCATCTCCAGGCCGCGTACGAGCAGGCTGCAGCCGCACCTCTGGCCGCCCTCGCCCAGCGCCGGCCGCCCCAACAGGCCGTGGAACAGCACATCCGCCACCTGCGCCAGGCCGTGCCCGAACACGCCGGGCAGATAATCGAAGATCCCGCCTTCGACGCCCTCACCGCTACCCTCGCCGAAGCCGAGACCGCAGGCCACGACCCCGAACGGCTCCTCCAGCAGGCCGCCGACCAGCGCGCCCTGGACGACGCCGACTCCGCCGCACGGGCCCTGACGTGGCGCCTCCAACGCCTCAGCGCAAGGCCGGCACCCAGCACACGAGCCCGCGCAGCACAGGCCCGCAGCGCAGCACGAGCCGAAAGCGCAGCACAGCGCCCCAGCACTCCGGCCCACGAAACAGCCGCGTCCCGGCCCAGCAGCCGCCGCCAGCAGGGCGGCGCAGGAACGCGCCGGACGAGGGCGGTGGGTAGCCGCTGCGGCGGGTGTCCAATTCGCTGTGCAGCGCGCGTCGCACCGTCGCGGTGTCCAGGCCGAGGACGAGGGGGTAGGCCAGGAGCATGGGTGCGACATCCCGTCGTCCATGGCCGCCTTCACGGAGATTGTTGATCAGAACGTCCAGCAGCTGTGGCTCCCCGCGGTGGACGTGGGAGTGCCAGGCCAGCACGGAGATCACGTTGATGTCCGACGCTAACCTCGGGCTTTCATGACAGCTCGCCGGTTCATCTGGCCGGCTGTTTCTGTATGTACTGCGGGTTTGGGGCATGACATCGGCCCGGCAGTCGCGTCGGGTGGGCGCCGGGTTCCACTGCTCCGGTGGGGTGGTGCTGCTCGCAGGGACGAGAGAGTGCTGGTCAGCCGGGGCTGGGGAGGGCTTCGAGTCGCGCCAGGCCGTTGGTGATCAGGTCGGTCCAGGGCCAGTGCCCGGCGAGGCGGAGGATGCGGCGGCGGCCGGTGGTGACCAACTGGGCAGCGATGGAGAACAGCCGCAGGCGCAGGCGTTTGGGCTCCCACAGCCGGGCGGGGCCGGCCAGAGCGAGCATGGGCATCCAGGCGAGCAAGTCGAGGGCGATCTGGACGATCTCCAGCCAGATCTGGTTCTGTGCGGCGTCGTGCAGGGGGAGGTTGCGCAGGCCGGTGGCGCGGGCGGCGCGGATACGGTCCTCGGTCCTCGCGCGCTGGCGGTGGCGCAGTTCGAGCGCGGCGATGGGACGTTCCTGGTGTTGGTGGCGAAGCAGGTCAGCCGCATGCCGTCGGCATCGGTGAAGCGTAACTGGGCGCCGGGGTGCGGTCGTTCCCTGCGGACGATCAGCCGCATCTCCTTGGGCCAGCCGGTCAGGCAGTCGCCGTCGAGTTCGGCGACCCAGGCGCCGTCGCGGATCTCGCCGTCGGGCTCGACGGCCGGCGTCCAGGCCGATGCCGGGACCTTCCCGACGGCCTCGTGGACGGCATCGGTGATGGTCATGCCGACCGAGTAGGACAGCCACCTGCCGCGGGCGGACAGCCAGTCGACGAACGCGTGGGTGCCCCCGCCCGAGTCGGTGCGGATCAGCGTCTGTCGTCCTCTTCGGTACTTCTTCGGCAGCTGCTTCAGGGCGATCCGGGCGGTTTCGATATGGTCGGCCGCGGTGTTGCTGCCCGCATTCCCGGGTCTGAGGAGCCCGGCCACCGGTTCCCCGGACCCGCCCCTGCCGTGGTCGACGAACCCCATCAGCGGATGGTGGCCGAAGGTCTTCTTCCAGGTCGCGGCCGCATCCTGCTTCTCGGAATGCGCGATCACCAGCACCCCGTCCAGGTCCACGACCACCTGCCCGGCCGCGTCCGGCGCCGCCTCCCCGGCCAACGTCCACACGTATTCACGGACGTGAGCACTTCCCGCCCGCTGCCAGCGTGTCGATCAGCCGGGACACCGTCGGATCGGAGGCCACCGGCCCGAACACCGGCGGTTCGGCCCGCAGCATGCCCACGTCTGCCAGGCAGTCCCCGCCCAGAGCGACCGCGAGTGCCACGTCCAGCAGGACCTTGCCCGGATCATGCACCGCCCGCGGCCTGCGCCACGGTGCCAGCGCCGCCGACATCGCCTGGTCCAGACCGGACTTGCGGATCGTTTCCACCAGCAGCACACCACCGGCCTGGGACACCACCCCGCGGTCACCGCCCTCGACGCGGACACGCGGGTACGACCCGATACGCTTCTTCACCTGGAGAGTGCTGCTTTCATGCGACGACCTGGACCCTAGACAAGTCCCATCGTTGCAGGTCAGGAGCACTCTCCGCGTTTCCGATCCCCCACCGGACACCCTGCCTCGTGAAGGCGCGAGGCTAACTCACCACCCGACATAGATGCAGAGCGACACGGTCAATCCGGTGGGCCGGGCCAGCCCGGTGTGGAGCCGCCCCCGACAGCCCCGGCCGCCTGCCGCAGTCTCGCCCGCCTCGCCCGTGCGGTTGGCGACTTCCCCACCCCACCCCTGTCCCGTGACTGACTTGGTCGTGAGTGATTGGCTCTGAATGCCGTCCGGCTAGAGGGGCGGTACCTGCTCGGGTACGAGTCCAGCCTGGCGGAGGAGGCCATATAGGTCGGTCTCGCCCCAGAACTCGACGATCCGTCCGCCTCGGAGTCGGTAGGACTTGATGCCGGTCATTGTGAGGTCCCGGCCGCTGCGGTCATGGGTGTAAGTGAGGGTGAAAGCCGCGGTGACCCGGTCGCCGGCGGCGAAGAGATCCTCCACCCGAACGCGACAGTTGGACAGCCCCGGAGTCAGCACTGCTTCCTCGGGGTAGTGCCGCCCCTGGCCGTGAAAGCCCGCGCCGTGGACGAGGACATCCTCGGCGACGAGTTCTTCAAGCTCAGCGACCTGCTTCGTTTCGAAGACCCGAAGGTAGCGGCGGACGACCTCGGCATTGCGCTTGCTGATGGCTTCGGCTGAGTCGCACATGAAAGGACGCTATCCGTCAGCTGATCGGACTCGCCAGGCGAACGTGCTCAGTCGTGGGACCGGGACGACGACCTTGCGGCCGCGGGGGTGTCCGCGAGCGTCCATGACTCGCCGGCGGTCTGGACTTGGAGTACGCGGGCGTAGGCTCTCAGGGATGCGGATAGGCGAGTTGTCCAAGCGCACGGGCGTGAGTCCGCGCTCACTGCGGTACTACGAAGAGCAGGGCCTGCTGACCAGCTCACGCTCCGACGCGGGGCAGCGTCACTATTCCGATGCTGCGGTCCAGCGCGTGTCGCTCATCCGACAGCTGTTCGACGCGGGTATGTCCAGCCGGGTGATCGCGACTGTGCTGCCGTGCGTGGACGTCCCGGGTGACCTGGGCGTCGCCGAGGAGACATTCGCGGCGATGATGCGCGAGCGCGACCGGATCGACGCCGACATCGCGCACCTGATCGAGACCCGGGATGCACTCGACGTGCTGATCAGGGCCAATCGCCGGCACCGGGCGGAGCTGTCCACGGCCCCGGAACCGGTGGCGCAGTCGGCCTGATGCTGTGATCTGCACCATAGTCGCTTGCCCCTTACATCAATGTCAGAGGTGAGGATGGCGACAACGCCCGGAATCACCGGGTCGGTCATACGAGAGGCGGCGGAAGATGGGGCAGGCGTGGGGTTTCGGCAGGTATGGCGGGCCTGAGGTGCAGGAGTTCTTCGATCGTCCCGATCCCGTCCCCGGTCGCGGCGAGGTGCTGATCCGAGTCAACGTCGCCGGCGTGAATCCCCTCGACCACCTTCTGCGTTCGGGTCTGGTCGACGGGCTCGACGGCGGGCGTCCGTTTCCCCGCGTGCTGGGCATGGAGGCAGCAGGAACGGTTCTCGCGCGGGGCGAGGACGTCGACGGGCTCGAGGTGGGTGACGCGGTCTTCGGCTTCGCACTCACCGGTGGCGGCACCTACGCCGAGACGACGGTGCTGTCCGCACCGAACACCGCGCGCATCCCGGAGGGTCTGTCCGCGACCGTGGCGGCAACGCTGCCAGTGGCCGGAACGACCGCGGTGGACGTGCTCGACCAGCTCGGCCTCCCGGCCGGTGCCGCGGTCCTGGTCAACGGGGTCGGGGGCGGGGTCGGCCTCGCCGTCGCCCGGCTGGCTATCGGGCGCAAGCTGCGTGTGATCGGCACCGGGAGTACCGCCAAACGCGAGCACGCAGAAGCCATCGGGGTGCGGTTCATCGATTACACGGCCGGGGACGTCGTCTCCGCGGCACGCGAGCTGGTTCCGGACGGCTTCGACGGGATCGTCGACCTGGTCGGTGGCACCTCGCTGCGGACGGTCGCTCCGCTGGCCCGGGATCCCCGCAACGTCATCGCTGTGGGTGATATGTCTGTGCCCGATCTCGGTGGGCGTTTCGTCGAGCGTCACCTCGACCGCGAGAACCTGGAGCGGTCTGCCCGGCTGGCCCTCGACGGAGTCCTCGCACCCGTAATCACCGCAGTCCATCCGCTTTCCGACGCCCCGGCCGCCCTCGCCACCGTCGAGAACGGTCACACCTCGGGCAAGGTTGTCATCAAGGTGGCATGAGAAGTGCCCGGCCGCCTGACGCCGTCGACGGTCCATTGCGGACTGACGGGAACCCGTGGTCAGCGCATCATCAACTGAGCACGTTCACCGGTACGGGGTTGAGCACGTTCAGGCGTACGCCGACACTCGCTGGAGGAAGCCGGCGCAGGTGGAGGCGTGGAAGCTGTAGCGGCCCAGGCAGTTGAGATTGGCGTGCTTGAGCGGGTGGCTTCGACAGCGTGAGCTGGCCCCGCTTGTCAGTGGGTTTCGGCCCCACTCGGCGACCGTTCGGGCATGATCTGTCACTGTGTTTTGGCCCCACCCACGCGTCGCGGTGTGTGGTTTAGAGGACGGCTGTGCCCAGTGGGGTATTCCATCGACGGGGAGATGTCTGTGATCGTCTGGGTGAACGGCGCTCGGCAGCGGGAAGAGCACGCTGGTGGATGAACTACGTCCGCGCTGGCCCGAGGCGCTGGTCTATGACCCGGAGATGGTCGGCTATGTGCTGCGCGAGATCGTGGAGGTCCCGACCGGCGATTTCCAGGATCTGCGGCTGTGGAGGCGGCAGGTCGCGGACCTGGCCCTGAGACTCGTCGAGGAGTATCAGCGGCCCGTCCTGGTGCCCATGACGCTGGTCAACCCGGGCTATGTCGAGGAGATCTTCGGTGCGCTGAAGGACGCGGGGATCGCTGCTCACCACTTCTTCCTCAAGGTCTCCGAGGGCGTGCTGGTGAATCGGATCGACGGCCGGAGCTTCACACCGGATGATCCCGCGCAGGACGAGAGGGTGCGCAAGTGGTGCAAGTCCAAGATCGAATCGTGTATGGCCGCAGTGGACACGCTGCCCAGTGACACGGTGTTCCTGGACGGTGAGCTGAGCCCGCGGGAGCTGGCCGACGACGTGCTGGCCCGCGTCGGTGCGGGCCCGGGCCGGTAGCCCGGGTTCCCGTGTGTGGTCAGCTGCTGCCCTGCTGGTTTTTGGTGTGGGCGAGGCGGTAAGAATCGGTGCCGGTCTCGATGATGTTGCAGCCGAAGGTGAGCCGGTCCACGATCGCTGCGCAGAGCCGGGGGTCGGTGAAGGTCTTCGTCCAGCCACCAAACGATTCGTTCGAGGCGATGGCCACAGAGGCTTTCTCCTCCCGCTCGGTCAGAACCTGGAACAGCAGTTCCGCGCCGCGGCAGTCCACCGCAGCTGGCCTTCCACCCGGAGGAGGCCGGTATCGACGATCAGCACTGTTCGGCCTGCGCCGCTGTGACCTTGCCGTACTTGGCCAGGGCCGCGAATCACCTTTACTGGGCCATGGAGACGGGATCCGTGGCAGCCCTCTACGGCCCGAAGGAGCTCACGTAGCAGCGGCTGGTCAAGCTGGTTACTGCTATCTGACCGTCACACTAAGAAACATGAGCCTCCCACAACAGCCCCACAATTGCCAGTACATTGGACTCAATGGTGCATCGAACGTGACGTAATTACGCCAACTTTCCTCATCCCTGGTGAAATCCGGGCGCACGAACGCGTGCCTCTCTCCCGCGTCCATACGAGTTGAACAACCGCTTTTCCCGGCTTCGCTCCCTGTGGTTGGCACTGGCCCAGCCACCGCATGATCAGCCTTTTCGCCGAAGAGGTGTCGTGCCCGGCGACGGCACAGCACCCCGTCGGCTCCGAAAGGCACCGAGGACGTCCGCGGTGCCATCACCGCGGTCGTGATCGCGGCTTGGTCGGCAGCGGCCGCTCCTCCTCTTCCTCGGCGAATCATCTGCATGGCAGCGCGCTGCAGCCGGTTTCGCCACCGCCGGGCTGGTCTGGCTCATCTTCGGCCTGGCCCGCGCCGGCCGCGCGCACCTGGCACCGGTCGCGGTCGCCTCCTACGTCGGGGCGGCGTAATGGTTCACCTCCTCCACCTCCTTCGCCAACCCGGCGGTGACCATCGGCCGCGTTCACCGACACCTTCGCCGGGATCGCCCCCGCCTCCGTCCCCCCGTTTGAGTCGGCCCAGACGATGCGGCGGTCCTCGGCGGTTCTCGGGCTTCTCACACCGTGTCATCTTCCTGGCTCGCCCGGCCGAAACGGCGACGCCGCTGCCCAAGAAGAGGTTCGCCGGACCGTCAGAAGCTCCAGCTGTAGACGCCGCCGCCCGTGCTAACCGCAGACGCCGCAAGCCGGGACACTCCCTGCAGGACCGCCAGCAGATCATCGTCGGTCATTTCGTCTCCGTCGGCAGACCTGAGCCTCGCGGTCCAGCGATCTGCCAGTTCCTCCAGCTCAGTGGAAGTAGCGTCGGCCAACGCCCGGATCAACCGCGACGGCAGGGCGAACACCTCAACGCCATCGTTCAAGGGGGCAACGACCCACTCCGGCCACGACCAACCAAGGAGCTGCTCGATCGGCGGAATCTCGACAGAGGGCTCCTCGAAGTACATGTCCCACTCCGCGATGGCACTGTCCGGCTCTAGGAAACGGCAGGTCACAGACTCAAACGCCTGACCAGGTCCCCGTCGGTGCGTCGCAGCGGCACTCTCGTCATCCGGAGCGAGGAAGAACACTATGTCGTGGGCCATCTCAGCATGGTGGCAGGAGGGGCACCCCCCGGTCGGCTTCCCTCTGCACTTTGAAGCCGGGGGCTGGCTAGCGACCTGGTCTGGAAAGGTTTTGTTGATCGCTCCTCCTCCACCACGGCCTCATCACCACGCCGGACACTCAGCCGCACCGGCGTCGCCACCGCTGTACCCATCGGACCACCAGCCCCGCGCTTTTGTTCAGGGTGGGGGAGCTGCTTTCTGAACAACCGGGCGGGCGCTGGAATCGGTGCAGCGGGGCACCAGCCGGCCAACTCGGATCCGGGCACACCAGGGCGCATGGGTACCGGCGGCGCAGGCACACTGCCCAGTGTGACGAGGAGACCTGCACCAATCACCAGATGAACGCCAAGCGGACCACGTTCTGCCACGCCTTCGGGAGGATCCATGAAAGCACGTACCGTCATCGCCGCGACGCTGCTGTCCTTGGGCGCGGTGGCGTGGGGGGTTCCCGCGACCGCGGCCCCGGCTGCCGCCGCGGGCACCTGCTACGGCCCCACCTGCACTGGGCTGGAACCCAACGGCACGACATGTGCCAACGACGCGCGCAACGTACGGACCACGACGTCCCAGGGGCGCACCATCATCCTGCGGTACAGCCCGTCCTGCCGAGCGGCCTGGGGCAAGATCATCGGCGCGTCCGTCGGAGACAGGGTCGATGTCGCGAACAGCAAGGCACCCAGCGATTACTACACGGCCCGCGTCGACTCCGGCAGCGACGCACACACCCGCATGGTGAACGACGCCGGATACGTAGCGAACGCCTGCGGCCGCACCTCATCGCTCGCGTCGCTGGGATGCACCGAGGTGTACTGACGACTCACCGTCCAAAAGCCGCGCACCAGGACCAGCAGTCACCCCAGCCCGCCCGGGACGCCCACTGGGTGTGCCCCGGCCCGCCGCACGTCCGCTGTTACGTTCCCAGCGGCAATACGTGTTCCGGGTCGGGGTCGGGCCAGCCGATCAACTCGCTGGTCTCGTCCACAGGTGATCCGTGGTCCCTAGAACCATGGGCGATCACGAGTAGCAGCCCCCCGAGCGGTCCATAACGATCACTGGCTCTGTCCGCGAGAACGGGGATCAGGCACAAATTCCGTGAGGACGATCACTGGGGTTTGGTATCGGTGACGTGGCGTCATCTGGGGCCGTGGTGCGGTGTGATGAGCTCGTCGGTGACCTGTTTCCCCACCTCAGCGCGTTACAGGTCGATCGTGTGCTTTTCGACTGCGGAGTGATTCGCCTGGTGGCGAGGACTCGGGAGGCCAAGGTGGCCTGCCCAGCGTGTACGGTGGCGTCCGATCGAGTGCACAGCACGTACCGAAGATGCCTTGCCGATATGCCGGTTGGGGATCAGCCGGTGTCGATCGAGCTGACGGTGCGGCGACTGTACTGCGAGCATTTCCGAAAGCGTGCAGACGGGCCTCGTGATCGAGCGCCGGGCAGGCCTTGCACCTGCATTTCCCCGCAGGAAGCGGGGCGTCTTTCCTTGGACCACCAACGCAGCGCCAACCGACCGGAGTTGCGGCGACCAGCTCAAGATCCACCATAGCCCAGGCCAGAACCCGGGGCCACAGCGGCTCCCCGGGCTCCACCTCGCTCGTCAGCAGATGCCCACAGCTGTCGCAGCGATGGTCATCCTGTTGCCTCCTCACTGCCTTCTCGTCGTGAGACATGAGCAGCCACGGCCGTCACATCGCTTGCGTGGCCCGCCACGCTGCGGTGACACACCCTTCTTCCCAATGCCACCACCCCTTGGCCTCGCCATGCTCCAAGAGCCTGAGGATCCGGGGAAGGTCCGCATCCGGGGGAACATCGAGAGCGATCATCCGGAACTGCTCGATCCCCTCACCGGTCGTGCCCAGGCGATGGAACGTCCCCAGCACGGTCTGCCGGGCGGCGGCCGAGCCACCGTCCCTCAGGACGATCAGACGGATGGTGCAGTTCTCCGACGCCCGCACCGTCTCACCGGCCCAGCGCGCGCCTTCCTCGTCGACCTCGACCCGGATGATGTCGTCACTGGCAACCCCCCGTACGAACCAGGGCGTGTTGTCCACACGCACGGTCCCGTCGCCGAGGTCCACCGCCCACAAGCTCTCCACACTCGCCGGCGGCCAGCCGTCCTCGTCCACCTCCAACCGGAAATGGACCTTCACATGGTCGTCCCTGATGTCCGTCACGGCATCATCATCCACAGCCGCGGCCAGGGTGGGGAACGATCACTTAAGGAAAGGGGACCGATCTTCAACCTTCAGCTTCGACGCTGGTCAACCCCACTCGTGAACACCCCCAGACGAGGACTCGGACGATCCCGGGGCGGCCTGACCTGCAAGATCCACCTGGCCGGTGAAGGCGGACGCCGCCCACTGGCGCTGCTGATCACGCCGGGCTAGTGGGGCGACGCCCCGCAGCTCATTCCGGTCATGGAACGCATCCGTGTCCACCGCCCGGGTGGCGGGCATCCGCGCACCCGGCCCGACCACCTGGGCGGCGATAAGGCGTATTCCTCCCGGCGCAACCGCCGCTACATGCGACGTCGCCAGATCAAGCACACCATTCCCGAGCCCCGAGATCAGCGGACCCACCGCAAAAGACGCGGCAGCAGGGGCGGACGGCTCGCCGGCTTCGACAAGACGATCTACTAACGCAGGAACGAAGTGGAGCGGACGATCAACGCGTGAAGAACCTCCCGGCCGTGGCCACACGATTCGACAAACGCGCCTACGTCTTCCACGGGACCGTCACCCTCGCCTCGATCCGGCTCTGGCTCCGCCCATGATCCGCCGGACGAGCCTTAGATTAGGGCGCGGCGGGCTTCGTCTGTCGTGGTGGAGGGGTGGTTGTGTTCCCGGGTATGACCGTGAATACCTCGGACGAGGCTTTCCAACCAGCTGGTGAACCGTGCGCGTTTGGCCAGGGCGTCACGGTCGTCGATGGTCGCGGCGAGCTCTCCGAGCCAGTACGTCGCCAAGCTGCCCAGGACCAGGCCGTCGCGGTGTTCCAGGAGCCAGCCTTTCTCCTTCAGCCTTGAACTCGGCTCGGTGCGGCCGAGGGTCGCACCAATTGACGCCCCGTGGACGCTGAGTCGACTGAGCCCCCGCACATGATCGCCCCCGTACTCGCTGATGTTGCTGCATGCGTCGGGCCGTCGCTGAGCCGGTTTCTCGAAAGAAGCTCAACCGCGCAGCGTTCGCCGCCGGAGGTCTCGTGGCGGCAGGCGCCCGGGGCTTACTCGGCGTGTCAGTGCCGACGGTCATAGTGGGCGGCATGAACTCCGCCGCGCACTGTGACCGCCTCCTCGCCGACCTCCGCCTGTCCACCGCTGCGACCTTCACGGCCATCTGCACGGCCGACGAGGATAACGTGATCCGCTGCTTCGGCGGCGATCCCGCCCAGGCCCGCCCCGGCACCTTGTCGGACACCACGGGTGGCTGGGACGGCGAGAAGCCGCGCATCGCGATCTCGCGCAGCGGCACCACCGTGGTGGTCGTGGAGGACAACCAGTTCCAGGGCTCGCGTGAGGAAGTGCTGCGCCCGCTGTCCCGGCTCGGCCGGGCCGCGAGCGCCTTCTGGAACGTCAACGCCAATTCGCGACTCAGCCTGGCCGAGGACGGTCTGGTGCAGTCCGCCTTCGATCTGTACCGCCCGGACCAGCCGCACGGCGCCGCTCCGCACGCATGACGGCCGTACCTCGACGGGCTGGGCTCCGGACCCGGGAGCACCTGGGGCTCTGGCCTTGCCGCCCTCGAACGGGCGACCGCTGCAAGGCTCGACGCAAGGTGGGCGGCCGGCCCGCACCTCGTCCTCGAGATTGAACCGGTGCCCCAGGCCGTGCTGCCGCAGGGCCTTGAAGACTCGCCACTGCTGGCGCAGGCGCCGTTCGACCGCTATCTGGCCAGGCTCGGCCCGCACCTGCTCCCGGAGATGCAGCAGTACGCCATGACGCTCGCCGTGACCCAGGCAGGCCTCGCAGGGGATCCGCTGGCCGTTGCCGCCCTGTCCGTCGGCGTCGACGGTCCGGCCGACGGTCGTGACCGGCTACGGGCCGACCTGGAGGCCGCGCATCAGGCAGCTCTGGCTCGGTCCCACGAACTGCGAGCCCGCGAGTCGCAGGCTGGGACGGAAGCGGACGACGAGCGCACCTCACAGGTAGCTTTCCAGCAGGCGATCGTGTTCTGGGTGCTGACGGACTATGTCGTCGGCGACGGCGATCAGTTCGGCCGACTCGGCATGGCCATGGCCGGTGACGCCGACCGCCGTGCCCGTTTCCGCCTGCTGCACCGGCTCCACGACGCGGCCGCCCGTCGAGGCTGAGCCGCAGCGGGCGCGCTGACTTGTTGTCAGCCGCAACTGTCCTGGATCTGCTCTGCCGGCCCGTGCGCAGGAGCTCGACCCCGTGCCCGCAGGCTGTGGGTACGGCTGGAGGACTGCATCCGCAAGCACCGGCCCTTCCTCTAGCAGGTCGGGCCCGTCCAACCCTCGGCACGCGTAGCCCTGACGACCACCGAGCCCGCGCTGAGCTGGTCCAGGAGGGCGACCGCTATTGGCAGGCACGGACTGTTCGCGGGCGAACGCGGCTGGGACCGTGAGGTTGAACGACACCGCTGCACCAGCGAACGCATCGACAGGCTTCTGGCTGACCTCGGCCAACCGCCCATACCGAAGCGGCGGAAGACCACTCCAGTACTTGATCACACCACGGCGGGGCTGCCAGAACGACCGTGAGACTGCATCCGGCTTTGACGAGCAGGAGGCTTTCGTCGCGCCAGTCCCCAGATCCGCTGAACGCCCACGTCCGGAACCAGCTCGCCGGCTGCCCGGCCCGCCAATCCGCTGGCGAGCGCGCCCACTGGCCGGCCACGCCATCGACGGGTCCCCGAATAAATCACTGCCGAACCAGGTCCGCCGACTCCTACGATCATCAGATGACGGATCTTCTCTACCCCGCCAAGCCCCGCCCCGGAGACCGGGTCGCAGTGCTGTCCCCCTCATCCGGCCTGCCCGGCCTCTTCCCCCTGCCCTACGAGCTGGGGCTGCGCAGACTGCAGGACGACTTCGGACTGAAGGCAGTGGAATACCCGGCCACCCGGAAGATGGGAGCCTCGCCCAAGGAACGGGCCGCGGACATCCACGCGGCCTTCACAGACCCCGACATCAAGGCAGTGATCGCCAGCATCGGCGGCGACGACCAGATCACCGTCCTCCCCCACCTCGACGGCGCTCTGCTCCGCGCCAACCCCAAGCCGTTCTTCGGCTACAGCGACAACACGAACCTGCTGCTGTTCCTGCGCAACCTGGGCATCGTCAGCTACCACGGCGGCACCGTGATGACCGAGTTCGGACGCCCCGGCGCGATGCATCCGCTGACCGCGGACTCCCTGCGGGCAGCGTTATTCACGTCGGGCGAGTACGAGCTCACTCCCTCAAGCACCTACGGGGACGTCAACCGCCCCTGGCAGGATCCGCATACCTTCGACTCCGAACCGGACATGGAACCCGCCGACGGCTGGTCCTGGCACAACAGCGACCGGATAGTCGAAGGGGCCGGCTGGGGCGGCAATCTGGAGATCATCTCCTGGCTGCTGATGGCCGACCGCGCAGTGCAACGGGCCGACGCCTACGCCGGCAACGTGCTCTTGCTGGAAACCTCGGAGGACATGCCGCGCGCCCAGGAGGTCTACTGGATCCTTCGGAACATCGGCGAACGCGGGCTGCTGCAACAGTTCCCCGCGCTGCTCATGGGCAGGGCCAAGAGCTGGTCGTTCGAAAACCAACTCAGCCCCCAGGAGAAAGCACACTTCCGCCAGCAACAGAGAGAGGCCGTCCTACGGGCTCTTCACGAGTACGCCCCCGACACCATGGCCGTCTTCGACGTCGATTTCGGCCACACCGACCCGCAACTCGTGGTTCCCATCGGAGGACGAATCCGGGTGGATGGCCCCGCACGCCGGATCGCCGTCACCTACTGAGCCGGACAGCAGGGACGTACCGGCACCGTCCGCGCCTACGACGTGATCCGGATGCTCTCCCGCGACGGCCGCCCCACCCCGCTCGGCGACGCGATCGCGCACTACGGGCGGATCGCGAAGACCCTGCACATCCTGCGCCTGGCCGACGAGCCCGGCTACCGCCGTCAGATCAAGGTGCAGGCCAACCTCCAGGAAGGCCGGCACGCGCTCGCCGGAAGATCTTCCACGGCCGCGCCGGGCAGCTCTACCAGCGCTACCAGGACGGCATGGAGGACCAGATCGGCACCCTCGGACTCGTCCTCAACGCCCTGGTCCTGTTCAACACCCGGTACGTGGACGCCGCCGTCGCCCAACTCCGTGCCGACGGCAACGAGGTCCGGACGACGACATCGCCCGGCACTCCCCGTTCGTGCGGCACCACGTCAACATGCTCGGTCGGTCTCCTTCCAGCTCCCGGACCTGCCCGGCGGCCTGCGGCCCCTGCGGGACAAGAACGCCTCCGCCGACGACGAGTAGGCGCCGGCGACGATGAGGGAGACGGAGATGACCGGAGCGGTCGCCCCGGAGGTACGGGCCGCGCAGCGGCGGATCGTCAGCACCATCAACGCGTCAGGCAAGCTGAACGGCGACGGGCTCGCCCTGTGGCGGGAGGCCAACTGCGGCGAGTGGAAGGCCACCGCCGCCGACATCAGCCGGGACCTGGACCTGCTCCAGGTCCCGCACACGATCGTCACGGCCTTCCGCTTCCCGCTCGCCTCCTCCTACAGCAAGGCCATGCGCGAGGGCGAGGAGGTCCGCATCCTGCGCAGGGACCTGCCCCACCTGGTGCCGTGGATGCCGTCGCTCGAACAGACCGTCACCGACATCCCCGAGGACGCCCCCGGCTGGGACTTCATCCTGTTCCAGCCCCGCGCCGAGGGCATGGCCCTCGCCAAGCTGGTGCTGCCGACGGAGTGGCCCGCCTGGTCGAAGAAGCAGACCCGCGCCGCGCGGCTGGTCTGCGCGGAGTGCGACTACGACCTGCGCGACCCCGAGGACGAGACCCGCCTGCCCTACGACGTCCGCCTGCCTGACCAGCCCAAGAGGCGGCGGCCGGTGTGCGGGCAGTGCTGCAACAACGGCGTGGACGAGATGGAGCGCCTGGCCGCACTCGCCGGAACGTCGTCATGACGACCGTCGGGACGGGGACGGATGGACCGGCTGCTGGTCGCGGACCCGTCGACGATGTTTTCTGAGTGACCTCTCAATCGGTGGAGTGCTGCACGGCCGGGACGCTCTCCTCGGTGGCGGAGAGGGAGGCGAGCAGGCGCAATCCCTCTTCGGAGGGGGAACCGGGTTCGGCGGCGTAGACGGTCATGTGCAGGCCGGGGTCGGCGGCCAGGTCGAGGGATTCGTAGGCGAGGGTGAGTTCACCGACGGCCGGGTGCTGGAACCGCTTGGTCCCGGTGCCGTGCCGACGGACGTTGTGCGCGCCCCAGCGGGTGCGGAACTCCTCACTACGGGTGGACAGTTCACCGACGAGGTCGTGCAGGTCTTTGTCGTGCGGGTTGCGGCCGGCCTGCGCGTGCAGCATGGCGACGGCCATGTCGGCGAACAGGTCCCAGTCCGGGTAGAAGCGGCGCGAGGCGGGGTCGAGGAACTGGAAGTACGCCAGGTTCCGCTGGTTGGCCGCGTTCGCGAACAGATCCGTGTAGAAGGCGCGGGCCAGAGGGTTCGAGGCGAGGATGTCCATCCGGCCGTTGCACACGACGGCGGGCCCTGCGGTGATCGCGTCCAGCGTCCACTGCAGGCTGCGGTGGATCTGCTGCCGGCCCTTGGTGTGGCGGCGCCGGGGCCGGGTGAGGACGTCCGTGCCGTCGGCGGCCTGCGCCAGGTTCAGAAGGTGGGCGCGCTCGGCGTCGTCGAGCTGCAGGACGCGGGCGACGGCTTCGAGGACGGCTGGGGAGACGCCGGCGAGATTGCCGCGCTCGAGTTTGGCGTAGTACTCGACGCTCATGTCGGCCAGGGCCGCGACCTCGCTGCGGCGCAGCCCGGGCACGCGCCGACGGGACCCCGAGGGCAGTCCTGCCTGCTCGGGACTGATCTTTGCTCGCCGCGAGGTGAGGAACTCGCGGACCTCCTCACGGTTGTCCATGTCTTCGACGGTACGGCCCGACCCGGCGTGAAAGGGATGCACTGCCAGTACACCCCTCACTGGTGCCTCGCTGCGCACGCAAAAGAGCGGTTTCCTGGAGAAGCAGGCACCCCCTGAGCGGCGGATGAGCCCGTGTGGCCGCACCGCCCGACAGCCGCAGCAGCGCGCTTGCGCCTCGGCCCTGGCGGCCGCCTGACCTGGCCCGCGGCGACCGATGCAGCCCGGACCACGCCCCTGTGAGTACGACATGTAAGGACCCACTGTGATGCGCGGAGCAGTAATCCACGCCCCCGGCGATATCCGTTTCGAGACCCTCGATGCCCCGAAGATCATCCAGCACACCGATGCGATCATCCGTACCGCCGTGACCTGTGTGTGCGGCTCGGACCTGTGGCCCTACCGTGGCGCCGAGCCGACCGAGCACGCCCACCCGATGGGTCACGAGTACGTCGGCTTCGTCGAGGAGGTCGGATCCGAGGTCACGGCGGTCGAGCCGGGGCAGTTCGTCGTCGGCTCGTTCGCGACCTCGGACAACACCTGCGCGAACTGCCGCAACGGCTTCCCGTCGAACTGTCTGAACCGTGAGTTCATGTCGACCTGCCAGGCCGAGTACGTCCGCATCCCCAACGCCCAGGGCACCCTCGTCGCCACGGACGGGGTGCCGGACGAGAAGTTCTGGCCCGGTCTGCTGGCCGTGTCCGACGTCATGGGTACGGGCTGGTGGGCGGCGGACGCCGCCGAAGTGAGGCCCGGCTCGACCGCCGTCGTTGTCGGTGACGGAGCCGTCGGTCTGTGCGCCGTGATCGCGGCGAAGGAGATGGGCGCCGAGCGGATCATCGCCATGTCCCGGCACGAGTCCCGGCAGAAGCTGGCCCTGGAGTTCGGCGCAACCGACATCGTCACGGAGCGTGGCGAGGAGGGCGTGGCCCGGGTCAAGGAGCTGACCGGCGGGATCGGCGCGGACAGCGTGTTGGAGTGCGTCGGCACGGCGCAGGCCATGAGCCAGGCGCTGCACTCGGCGCGCCCTGGCGGCAACGTCGGCTTCGTCGGTGTCCCGCACGAGGTCGCCGTCGACGGTCAGGAACTGTTCTTCTCCCACGTCGGACTGCGCGGCGGCCCCGCCCCGGTGCGCCGTTACCTGCCCGACCTCATCGACCGTGTCCTGACCGGTGCGATCGACCCCGGCCAGGTCTTCGACCTCACCCTGCCACTGTCCGAGGTGGCCGAGGGCTACAAGGCGATGGACGAGCGCCGCGCGATCAAGACGCTCCTCAAGCCCTGACCTCTCACATTCATACGGAAGAGACACTGACCATGCAGATCACCCGAAGCTCGGTCAACACCGTCAAGGGCCCCGCGGACTGGTTCACCGGCGACGTCTACATCGACGCCGTCGCCGCGGCCCCGGATCCCTCCCGCGTCAGCGCCAACCTCGTGCACTTCATGCCCGGCGCCCGGACGCACTGGCACCGCCACCCGCTGAGCCAGACCGTCTTCGTCACCGAGGGCGTCGGCCTGTGCCAGCGCCGCGGCGGTCCGATCGAGGTCATCCGGCCCGGTGACCGCGTCCTGTTCGAAGCCGACGAGGAGCACTGGCACGGCGCCGCGCCGAACCGGCTCATGGTCCACCTGGCCATCAACGAGGCGGACGCCGACCACGACGTCGTGCACTGGCTGACCCCGGTCACCGACGAGGAGTACGCGGCCACCCCCGCCACCGACTGATCGCAGCCACCTTCGCCTGACCGCTTTCGACGGCGGAGCAGCCGTTGCCGCAAGGCGGCCGGGCGAACAGGCGCCACCTGCCTTCCACCGTTCACAGCACAGGCACCTGCTCGTCCCGCGTCGCCATAGAAGGGACCCACCATGCAGTACACACATCTCGGCCGCAGCGGTCTGAAGGTCGGCCGCCTGGCCCTCGGCACCATGAACTTCGGCGACGCGACCGACGCAGCCACCAGCTTCACGATCATGGACGCCGCGGTGGACGCAGGCATCAACCTGTTCGACACCGCAGACGTCTACGGCGGCCCACAGAGCCCCGACATGGAGCAGGGCTACGGCCTGTCCGAGGAAGTCATCGGCCGCTGGCTCGCCCAGGGCGGCGGACGCCGCGACAAGATCGTGCTCGCCACGAAGCTGTACCAGCCGATGGGACTCGGGCCGAACGACAAGTACCTGTCCGCGTACAAGATCCGCCGCGCCGCCGAGGACAGCCTGCGGCGCCTGCAGACCGACCACATCGACCTGTACCAGATGCACCACATCGACCGGTCGACTCCGTGGGAGGAGATCTGGCAGGGGATGGAGCAGCTCGTCCGCGAGGGCAAGATCACCTATGTGGGCAGCAGCAACTTCGCCGGCTGGCAGATCGCCACCGCCCAGAGCGAGGCCCGCGCCCGCCACTTCATGGGCCTGGTCAGTGAGCAGTCCCTGTACAACCTGACCGCCCGCACCATCGAACTCGAGGTCATCCCCGCCCTGCGCCACTACGGTATCGGGCTCATCCCCTGGAGCCCGCTGGGCGGCGGACTGCTCGGCGGCGTCCTGAAGAAGACCGCGAGCGGACGCAGGGCCTCCGCGCAGATGCAGCAGACCATCGAGCGCCACCGGCCCCAGCTGGAGGCGTACGAGAAGCTGTGCGCGGAGATCGGCGAACAGCCCGCCGATGTGGCGCTGGCCTGGCTGCTGAACAACCCGGTCCTCACGTCCGTGATCACCGGCCCGCGCAGCCCCGAACAGCTCACCGCGGGCCAGAAGGCCCTCGACGTGCGCCTGTCGGACGACGTGCTGAAGCGGCTCGACGAGATCTGGCCCGGCCCCGGCGGCGAAGCCCCCGAGGCGTACGCCTGGTAGACCGCGCGGACAGCCGTTCCCACTGATCCGCAGGCCGGCGGGAACGGCTGTCGCGTGTCAGCCTGCGCGCCGGCCCGGTTCAGCTGATCGCGGCGCCGGTTTCCTCGGCGAGCACTTGCAGGAGGCGGTCCTGGAACGCCTCGTCGTGCACGGCCGCATGGGGCTGCTGACGCTGGCGGTGATACCAGTAGCCACCCGTCGTCAGGGCCTCCACGTCATCGCCGGCCGCGAGCCATTCCTGGGTCTGATGACCGAGTTCCAGATCGTCCGGCGCGCTCGGGCCGCCCATCTTCGTCGGTACCCAGCCCGGGTCCACGGCATTGCTCGGCGTGCTGGGCCGCAGCCGCGCCACCGCGGCCGCAAGGGCGGTCACGAACAGCTTGCTGTCCGCGTATGAGCCCGGGCTGCGCCCCTGCCAGTCGACTCCGTCGAGGACAGGCCGTCCGCTGAAGTGCGAACTGCTGCTCAGGTACACCAGCCGACCGGGCGTGGGCATCAGGGCCGTGAGCAGGTACGGGGCGATGACGTTGACGGGCATGACGGCCGGCCCGCTCCACACGCCGGCATTGTGGATGACCGCATCGAGCGGTGCGGCCTCGCTGAGTTCGGCGGCCATGCGCCGTACGGCGTCGCGGTCGGTGAAGTCCGCCACCACCAGCTCAGCCCCGCGGGCCACCAAGCCGTCTAGTTCTTCTGCCCGTTGAGGGTTGCGGGCGTGCACCACCACCTGGTGGCCGCGGGACAGCAGGGCATCTGCTGCCGTACGTCCGAGCCCGTCGGCGGAACCCGTCACCAGGATCCGTCTCATGACCGCACCGTCCTCCACGTCGACGTCAGGAACACGCGTTCAGCGCTTCCCATGAGCCCGACGCTACGGCCGTGCCGGCGCGTCAGGGATGCACTGCCAGTACACCCCTCATCCGTGACTCGTTCTCTCCGCGCCGGGCCGGTTCCCTGGATGAAGCGGCATCCGCAGTACCCGCCGTGACCGCCCACTCCACCGTCCCAAGGAGACAGACCGTGCTCCGCGCCGTCGCCCGCATGGCCCCCGCACTGGCCCTGGTCTTGGCCGCGTCCGCGTGCACCACGAGCCGGCCCGCGACGCAGTCCGAGCCCTCCACTCCGCCCGCCTCCACCGCGCGCCACCGGGCACCGGCCAGTGAGGCAACGTCCGAACCATCCGACAGGAGCACCCCCATGAACCTCCGCCTGACGGTCAACGGCCACCAGGTCGATGCCATCCTCAACGACAGCGCCGCTGCCCGTGACCTGGCCGAACTCCTGCCGCTCACCCTGGACATGGAGGACTTCCACCGGACCGAGCGGATCTCCTACCCGCCCCGCGAACTGGACACCACGGGCGCCCCCGCGGCCTCGAACCCGAAAGCGGGCGACCTCGCCTACTACGCGCCCTGGGGCAACCTGGCCTTCTTCTACCACGACGGCGATCACTCCCCGGGCCTGGTCGTCCTCGGCCGCCTCACCGAACCCGGCGACATCGACCGGCTCGCCACAGCGGAGCGCATCCGCATCGAAGTCTCCGCCTGACCACCCTCAAGTCCCATGCCCCGCACGTCTCTTTGTCTGCCGTGACCGTGCCCCGTTCTTCGCCGAGGGCGCCAGAATCGGGGCACCCGCCGCGGTCCAGGTCGCCGACCGGTTCCACCTCTGGCGCAACCCGGCGAAGCGGCCGAGCGGTGCCTCTTCCGCCACCGTCCGTGCCTCCGCGCGGCCTTCGCCGCATCGGAATCGGAGAAGGCTCCAGCTCTGGCACCGGCCAAGAGCGGGTCACCGTGGCCCACCGGGCACCGGTTCGCCGACCGCACCCGCGCCAAGCACGCCACCGTCCACGCGCTGCTGGCCGCCGGCCACAGCCGACGCTCGATCCAGCGACAGCTCGGCATGCCCTATCGCACCGTCCAACGGCTGGCCGACGCCGCGAGGCCGGAAGACCTGTTCCAGGGGCAGTGGCAGAACCGCAGGACCAAGCTCGACGACTTCAAGTCCTACCTGCACGAGCGACGGGCCGAAGGCTGCACGAACGCCTGGACCCTCTGGGAAGAGATCAAGACGCACGGCTACACCGGCGGCTACGAAGCCGTCCGCGCCTACCGCCAGCCGTTCCGCACATCCCCGACCGCACCGGCAGCCCGGCCACCGTCCCCGCGCACGGTCACCGGCTGGATCCTGACTCACCCCGACACCCTGCCTGGGAACGAGCGCCTGAAGCTCAAATCCGTCCTCGCCGACTGCACCGAACTGGAGGCCCTCACCGGGCACGTCCGTGCGTTCGGGAAGATACTCACCCAGCTCCAGGGCGACCAGCTCCCGCACTGGATCAAGGCGGTCCGCGCCGACGACCTGCCCAGCCTCCACACCTTCGTCAACGGCCTCGAACGAGATCTCGCCGCCGTCACCGCCGGCCTGACACTGCCGTGGAGCTCCGGCGTCGTCGAAGGCCACGTCAACCAGATCAAAATGATCAAGCGCCAGATGTACGGCCGGGCCGGCTTCGACCTGCCGCGGAAGCGAGTCCTGCTGGCCTGACCGCAGCTCTGTTGCTCAACGAGCCGGTCTATTCAGCTGATCGCGAGCAACACAGGATCCAGGCCCAGCTTGCTCCGGCACGAGTCGACGCCCCGGGCGACCCAGGCAGTCACGGCGTCGCGATCTGGTGCGATCACGTGAAGCTCACGTGCCTTCTCCTGAGCTTCGACCATCCACGGGGCCAGCGGGTCCTCTCGAAGGACTCGCTCGAAGTGATCGCGGGCCGTGTCCCGATCCCCGACCAGGGCGGCCGAGATCCCGGCGTCGAAGCAGTCCCAGAGGGATCCCCACCGCACCGGCCTGGAAGTCAGGTATCGGGCGACGTCTGGCAGAGCCGGGAACTTCTCCCTTAGCGCGATCACGTTCGCAGCCGCCTGTCGGCTGAGTTCGAGTGCCAGCGGCGTGAACTGGTCCTCGGTGCGGAACGGCTCGGGGCTGACTCGGACTGCCTCCACGTGGAAGGCCAGGTGGTCCGCATTGACATGCCGTCGCGATGGTCACGCCGGATCGCCGCGTACAGCTCGACCTTCGACATCTGCGGCATGACCAGCACCTTTCACCAGGAGCATGTCGATGCTGCCCTGGCAGGAGACCCGGTGCCTCCCGAACTCGTCACCACCACCCGTCCGTGGAATGGGGCGCCTCCCAAACTCATCGACAAGCGACGTCACTACTGCTCGATAAAGCCACTCGCAGGCTGGAGCCAGTGTCAGAACGTGCAGACAATCGATGCCTACTGCGGGCTGCGGTGTCCGACGCGGACCGGAGCAACACGGTGCGCCCAGGCTCGGAGCGGGGCAGCGATATCCAACGCCAACTCGCGTGCTCACTCGCCAGCTGAAGCGCTCCGCGCTCGGTGCTCGCCGGGATGCAGAACGGCGCCGCTCTTTGCGGCTCTGGAGGGCGGAAGCCCAGCAGCGCAGCGTGGGCGCTCAAGGAAGTTCTATCCAGAGGTGAACGGCCTGTACCCCTGGCCGTGGCGGGGTCTCGGCGAAGTCCGTCACGCCTGCCGCGCAATGCCCGCGGTCATCGTGTGATGCCTGACGCGTTCCGCCTGACGGCTGCTCCCGGAGGGTCAGGTGCAAGGAGCTCGGCTTCGGCTCGGGAATGACCTGCTGGCGGCGCCTGGCCGCGTGGAACGAGGCGGGCGTGTGGGAGCAGCATGCGGTGCTGCCGATCTGCGGTCGAAGAACAAGCTGGACCTTCGGGTGGCCTGCACACGGCATCGTCGCGGCAGGCCGCCAGCAGGCTCCTCACTCGTGCCGTAGACGGCAACAGGCCTGTCGTTCCCACCAGCTCTGTCCATGCCGGCGGTGTCTGTCCTCAGGTGGCGGTTCGACGGCCAAGCGGTCGGCCACGGGCCCGGGGCAGGCCACGAGCTGGACCAAGGCTCGGACGAACCACACTCCCCACAGACCCCGGCGGGGCTGTAGGGGGGTCGGTGATGGCCTGGGTGGCCATCATCCCCTCTCCCCGGCCCTGCCGGCCGTCGCGTGGTCCGCCAGCCAGTCCCTCAACTCCCGGTGACGGAACTCGAACCCCGAACCGCTACGCCGCAACAGTCCCGCTTCCGCCGCCCAGTCAAGGAAGGCGCCGAGGCGCAGGGGAAACCTGCCACGGGTGCGGTAGCGGAAGGCGAGGTAGCGGGAGCCGGCGCCGCCGAAACTGAAGACGGCTGAGTACAGGGTGACGGGTATCGCGATGATCAGGCTGTCCCCGAGGATGTACCAGTGACTCAGGATGGCCACCCCGCCCACGCTCACGAGGAGTGCACTCACTGCGATCGTCGTGAATTCCTGCCGCATGATCTGCCGGGAGGCCGCGACGTCGGAGGGCCTGCGCAGCACAGTCGCGAACGCCGCAGGGAGCACCATCCCGACAGCGACGGACACCGCCCACCTGAAGTCCAGGGCCAGCCAGGTGGCACCCCCGACGGCCGCCGTGACTACGAGCAGCGCGGCGGCCGGGCCCGGATATCGCCACGGCACGAGATAGCGCAGGGTGCGCGGGTCCATGTCCTGCGGGTATTCCTTCCAGGCGAGGACCCCACCGAGGATCAGCGCGCCGGTGAAGCCCACGGCGTTCGGCGTCAGACCGAAGGCCGTCGACACCCAGGGCAGAAGCATGTACGCGATGAGGGACGCCGTGATTCGGGTGCCGAAGATCTTCCTGGCACCCTCCATCCGCCACAGCTCGTGCAAGGCCAGCACCGCGTGCGGCCCGTCGTCCGCGTCCCCGTCACCGCGGGCGTGCCGGGCGAGGGGGTGCAGCCACCGGTGGACGTCTGTGTGATCGTGGCCGCCGGGGTGCAGCGTCGTGACCGCCCGGATGTACCGCGACAGCAAGAACTCGTCCAGCTTCCGCGGCCGGCGCTGCCTGAGCAGTTCGCCCGGGTTGCCGTCGGCCGCGTACACCGTGGCGACCAGGCACAGCCGCCACGGCGTGGACAGCCGCTGAGCCAGCGGCCCGTCCGGGCGGGCGGCGAGGTGGTCGAGCAGGGGCTGCCAGCGGGCGCGGTCGGTGGCGCGGTCGGTGAGGTAGGCGAGGGCGTCGGGCGCAAGCACCGGCTCGACGGCGACGCGCGCGGCGTCAAGCAATCGCCTTTTCTGGTCGGGCTGTTCGCCCCGAGCCAGGGCCGCGTACCCGTCGTCCCGGACGGTCAGGACGAGCGCGCCGGGCTCCCTGCCGTGCTGATGGCGGTTGAGCTCCTCAAGGACGTACCGGGCCCGTGAGGCGTTCGGGTCCGGGCGGCCAGTGGGCAACGGTTCATCCATCTCGTCGAGGCCGTCGAGTACAGGCAACACGAGACGGTGCTCGACCATCTGCCGAGCGCGGCGGCGCCGCCAGTCGTACACCCGGTGCAAGTGGTCGATCAACAGCTCGTCGAGTGACGTGCGCGTGTCCCAGTCGGCCAGTGGAATCCGTACGGGAACCGGACTGCCGGGCCTCCGCTTCTCGATCAGCGCGAGCAGCAACTCCAGCGCGAGCACGGTCTTGCCGGAACCGGCGGGTCCGGTGATGACGAGACGGCGCGGCCTGAGGGATGTGAAGTACATCCAGATGTCCGGCAGCCCGGACGCCTGCGGCTCCGGGAGCCCCGAGGGCCGGGCGGACTCGAAGGCAAGCATGCGGCCCGCCTCGCGGGCGTTCCGGGCCGGGCGCCCGGCCTCCTCGACGAGGCGGTACCGCAGGTCGATCCGTGGGTGATCGTCACCGAGCAAGCGCCGCCACGCCGCCTCCTCGACGTCCCGCACCTGCCGCGCGAGCTCTTCCGCCCAGGTGATCCAGCGTCGCGGCATGGCCTCGTTGCGGTGGACATTGACCTGCTGGGCCTGAATCACTGTGCTGTCGTGGAGGTCGCCGTACACGGAGTTGCGTACTTCTGCTCTGTCGTCCTCTTCCAACTGGCCCTCCTCGCACAGAGGTTAGGGCGGCTTCAACCATCCCTCAAGCCCGGCCGACGACGAATCGCCTCGCCTGACGAGGCGAAGCTCATGGCGATCCGTGCCCTGCGGTACGGGCCGTACGGCATCGTGGCTGGTGATCTGAACCAGCCGCCCGCCGACCCGGCGCACCCCTCCCCCGACTACGCGGCGATGCCGCCGTCGCCTCCATGTCCCGGCTCACGGTTTGAGCTGGCTGGGCAGTGTGGCCACGCCGACCGAGGCGGGCACACCCAGCACCTGGGCGCCAAGGATCTCCTTGGGCAGACCGGCAGATGGGTCGACAGGGAACAGTCGGCATCGGCGGCAGACGGCTCGGACCGGTCCTGACCTGGGGATGTGTCCTTCGAGCGGAAGACAACGCCGGAACGGTCAGCAGAAAGGACGCCAGAGCGGCGACCGCATGCCTGTTTTTGATGCCGAGAAGGCATGCGTTCAGGCCGCTTGGCAGCGGCGGACTGCGTATGCGGCAGTGCTGCTCCGAGGCCTGGTCCGATCGTGAGCGCAGGGGCTGCCATCAGCGGATTCAAGGTTTATTGCAGGTTTCCGCAAACCCGGTCATGCATGGTCGTTCCACCACGGAAGAGGGGTAGAGGACAGCTCGTTTGCCGTTGGGCCAACATCCCCCTTCCAGGAATGACCAGGAGGAGTCGCATGATCCAGCCTTTCGCGGCGAGGTCACAGCGCTTCCGTCACAAGCCGCCCGCCGCCACAGATGAGATCTCCAAAGGCGCTCTTGGGCAGCTCAGCCATCAGCACTGACTAGAGGAGACAAGGTGAAGAGTTCAACGCGTGGTGCTCTGGCCGCAAAGGCGGCACTGGCACTGCTGATGACGGCAGGACTGGTGACCCCCGTTTACGCGCAGGGCACCGGGCCGGGCGCTGATCCTGCCCCCGAACCGGCTGCTCAGGCTGCGGTAATCAAGGACCGGGTCATGACCTGGAACTCCCACGGACAAGACCTCTTTAGCGGACCGGGCTTGCTGAGGGAACAGATCCGCAAGTTCAGGCCTCAGATCGTACTGCTCCAGGAATCGTGCCTGGGCGAGGTCAGGCAGGCCGTGAGGCAGCTGAAAGGTTACGGCCTGGACTACCAGTACATGCCCGGAATGGCCAACTATCACTTGTTGTGCGGGGGAGACAACGGCCAGGCTGTTCTCGTCGCCAAGGGAACACCTCTCAGCAACTACAAGACCGTCCGGTACAGCAAGCAAGACGGCGAGAAGCGGGGTTACAGCAAGTTCACGACGAAGCTTGCCGGGCGCACCGTGCAGGTCTTCAACACACACCTGAACAGTGCTAGCGGCGCCGCGACTCGGCCCGAGCAAATAACTGATCTGATCGCTGCGGCGCGTCCCTACCAGCGCACACTGCTGGGCGGTGACTTCAACGCCCAGCCCTGGGACGGCTCCATGGGTCCGATGTGGAAAGAGCGTCCGGCCTATCGGGACGTTGACCCCTACTGCGGCAAGAGCTGGCATCGGTGGTGCAACGGCACCCAGGAAGGCTCGGGCAAGAAGTACGACTACCTGCTGCACCAGGGCATCAACTCACGGGCCTGCTATCTGCGTAACACCCGCAATGAGGACCACCGTGTCGTGGTCAGTGACGTGACGGCATCGGCACCCTCGACAGACGCCTGCCGGTTTGTGTAACAAACCTCGGAGTCGGCCTGATGGCGTCCCACGTTAGGGAGCCCCGGTTCATTCCATCGAGCCCCACACGGCAGCGACGTACCCAGGGTCAGGGCGCCCGCGACAGCGGATCCGGCGGGGGTGCGTCGGGGCCACCGTCGCGCAGGGCCCGGGCGGTCCTCTCACAGGCCCGGGCAATCTGCTCCCGGAACGCGACGATCTTCGAATCGTTCATCGCACGCCGCAGGTGCGCCAGGGCCTGCATCCGTTCGAGGGCGGCCTCGGGCAGGGTGTAGGGCTGCCCGCTCATCCGCTTCGACGGGCCGGGCACCCGCCAGATCTGCACTGGGCCCTGCCGGACAACGGTGCGTACGACGGTCTCGGTGCGCTCCACGACCTCACGCACCGGCCTCTGGTCCTGCCCGCCCTCGGTCACCGGGCGGTCCGCTCGCTCCTGCGCGGTGCGCACCTCCCCGGCACGCCGGTGGTGCGCAGGGCGGCAATAGCGCGGCGGTCGGCCTCTGCCCGAGTACTTCGCCGGCGCGCCGCACCACTCGCAGGTGCGTTCCACCAGCCGTTCGCGCACCACGCTCGTCTCGTCCACGGAGACGACTTCTCCGGCGTCCTCACTCCCACGGTCCCCTGGGCTTGCTTTCGTCACAAACGAAGTTCTAGATGCCTAGAACGGGCAACGGGGCCGGTCTGGATCCGCGTCGGCTGTCAGTCCCCGTTGCTTCACCGTCGCCGCTCACACGAGGACGGTGGGCAGTGCGCAGCCAGAGCCCGATGCATCTGCATGGCACTGCCGCCGTGTCGTGCACATCAGCTTGTACGCATGCGAACCGCTGTAGGTCTCCTGCCAGTGGGGGCGCGGGGTGCGGGCGGCGTTGCCGCGTCCCGTCGCCGGTGCGTTGCCGTAGGCGTCGTAGCGCTCCAGCTTGGCGACCAGGCGGGCGTACGACATCGTGCGGTCGATCACGGCGTCGTGGCGCTCCCCCATCGCGTAGCCGAGCAGGGGGCGGGAGCTGGAGATGGAGCGTGATGTCCTCAAGCGATGCATGGTCCTCTGGATGAAGTGACCGCGCAGGCTACCGTGAGGGCGCTGTACGCATCGTGATCGAGACCGGAAAACCGGTCCCGGAGGTTGCCGAGGAACTCGGCCTCAACCCCGGCACGCTGCACAGCTGGGTCTCGCGCTGGCGCCGCAACGGGACGGCATTGTGGACCGGCCCGCGCAGTCCGCGGCCGGCGGGCGTGTGCGCGAGGCCGAGCGTGCCGAGCTGGAGCGTCTGCGGCGGGAGATGAGCGGGAAGAACAAGTGCATCCGCGACTTGGCGTCGTACGGCTGTTTCCTGGACCCCTGAATCCCCACTTTCCCTGCAATCACGGATGCAATCACGGACCCCACGCTACGAGGGGAGGGACACAACCCGAGCAGCGCCAGCACGAGAGGCTTGCTGCGACCGACGACGGCTGCCGGCGTCGGCTGCGCCGGGGACCGCGACGCGAGGCAGCGCCAACGATCCCCGGCGTGGTCAACGCTCGACGCCGTCAGTACACCGTTCCGTCGGCGCGCTGGCCGAGCGACCGGGACAGTGAACTGATCGTGTTGTGCTTGACCCAGGCTCCAGTTGCGTTGAGGTCGGGGCTGCGATTGGCGGACACGCCGTCCGAGTTCGACAGGCTTGAGGAGTAGCTCATCGACTGAATCGTCGCCCCAGCCGAATCCCGCAGGCTCACCGAGTCACCGCTGTTGGACAGGTTGAGGCCACCGGTGCTTGCCGCCACCGCCACGATGCCGCCGGTGATGCTGGAGGCTCCGCCGAACACGGTGATCGCCTTGCCGGGCTCCAACGTTGTCCCGGCCGCGAAGGTGTGCCGCACTCCCGAACCGTCGCGGACCGTCCAGCCCGCGATGCTGATCGCGGTGCCGCCGGTGTTCACGATCTCGACGGCCTCGCCGGCGGTGTCGCTGCCCGGCTCGTTTGCCAGCACCTCGTTGATGATGACGTTGGCGGGACCGCCTCCGCCGCCCGTTGTGACGGTGACGTTGCGGGTGGTGGTGTGGGTGGCACCGCCGCTGTCGGTCACGGTGAGCGACACCGCGTACGTGCCCGCCGATGCGTAGCTGACGGTCGGGTTGGTCGCGGTCGAGGTCTGGCCGTTGCCGAAGTTCCAGCTGCGACTCGCGATCGTGCCGTCGGCGTCGCTGCTGCCGTCGGTGAAGCTGCACGTGAGGCCAGTGCATGAGTACGTGAACGCCGCCGTGGGCGACTGGTTCCCGCCGCCCGCGCCGCCGGTGACGAAGTCGTAGCGGGCCAGGACCGGGTAGTGATCGCTGGTGGTAGAGGTGTAGTTCGGCACGTATGCCTGCGGCTGGAAAGCCTTGGCCGAGCCCGCGACGTACTTCGCCGTGACCTCATTGGTGTTGAGCTGGTGGTCTATGAAGTCCGGGTAGCTCGCCGTCGACGAGACCCCGGCCAGCGACAGTGCGCGCGTCGGGAAGCCGTAGCGCGCCGTGTCGTTCACGAAGTTCGCGTACGGCGACGCGTTCCCGGGCGTGATGGACGTGTCGACGTCGTCGTTCCAGTCGCCGATGACGAAGACGTCCTGCGTCGGGTAGGTCGTGTCGAGATAGGACTTGAGAGCCTGCGACGCGGGGTTGCGCTGGTTCCAGGCGTCCTGGGTGGACCCGGCCTTCGCGTGCAGGACGATGAAGACGAGGTCACGGGTCACGCCGTCGAAGGTGCCGCGCAGCTTGAACTCCACGGGCGGGCGGCCGGCGAAGTTGCTGTTCTGCTCGGGCAGGATGACCTTCGCGCTCACGAGGGTGGCCATGCTGCTGCGCCAGACGAGCGCGACCTTCTGCTCGGTGTTGCTGAAGTCGGAGTAGTACTGCGCCCCGTTCGTCACGATCGGATCGTTCGCCACAACACCGGTGTAACCGGGCATACCGGCGACGAGCGAGTCGAACGCCGAGGTGCTGACAACTTCGGAGAGGCCCCACACGTCCATGTCGGCGCCCGCCATGACGTCGCGGACGTTCTGCTGCTGCAGCGCCTCGTCGGTCGGGCCGAAGTCCGGCGCGCCGAACCACTCGACGTTCCAGTTGCCGACGTCGAGCTGCGTCGGTGATCCCTGCGACGGGACCGTGCTGGCGGCGTGCGCGGCGGGGGGCGAGCTGATCGCTGCCAGCGCGATGGCGGCGGCCGCTGCTCCCGCGAGCGCACGCAGACTGAGTTTCATCGACAAGAGACCTTTCGGAGTAGGCGTGCTGGACCGGTTGGCGGTCGGAGGGAGTATCCCGTCCCGCCCCCTGGATGTAGGTCGTGACTGCCGGAACTTGAGGCCACGCGTGAGTGAACAGGGACGCACAGACCGGCCTCGCGATGCCCGGGCTGGCGCCGTCGTACCGGCCCCCGCCGCCCGGCGCCGGACACGACGTTCCAGGTGTGACGTCGTCCGCAGTACGCAAGCGAGCCCCGGGCCCTTCCGGTCAGGGGCTCGCGGGCTCTTCACGACGGGGCAGCTACAGCTCGAACTCCAGGGCTCGCCAAGGCCCTCAAGCACATCGACGCCGAGAGCACCGGCCTGGACCTCGATGCCGCGGCCGAGGCCGACCTGCGTGCCCTCGGCTTCAATATCGACTACGCGCCGGCCGCGGACCCTGCCGAGGTATTCGACGCGGACGCCCTCCGTGCAAGCCTCGTGGGCGACGACCACGTTGACCGCGCGGTGGATTCCCTGTGGCCACGGATGGCGCCCGAAGCGGTCGTCCGGGCCCTGTTGACGGAGGCTCGCACGATGACCATGCACCTGCCGTCGCTCACCCGGCTGAGTGAATACGCCCGCGGGCTGATGGACTTCGGAGCGTTCGCCCGTTCACTCGTGCAGGAGCGGCTGGCCGCACCGCAGGACGACCTGATCAGTGAGCTGCTCTACGACGGCAAGGCGGGCCGCACGCTGACCTCCGACGAGTTTTCTGTCCAGGTCCCCACACTGATCTTCGCGGGACATATGGCCTGTGCCGGGGCGCTTGGAAGGGGTTGCGGTTCGACAGTCCGCTGGCGGGCATGTACCGGACCGCGGTCCGTGACGTAGTGGTCGGCGATGTCCACTGGTCGCGGAAAGCCGGCTACTTCTGCTGTACGGAGCGGCCGGCCGGAACAGTCGCTCCCACACATGTCCGGCCAGGTTCAGTCCAGGCAGTCGGTCTGCCACGCATCTCGCGTTCGGGCACGGCATTCACTTCTGCCTCGGAGCCGGATTCGCCCGCCTGGAACTGGAGATCGCGACACAGGGCATCGCCGCCAGGATGCCAAGTCTGACTTTGGCACCAGAGCTGCCGCCCGGTCACCGGACAGTGCTTCCGCTTCGGGCGTTGACCGAGTTGCGGGTGCGGCAGTGAGGACGGACATCCGAGCGGTCGTCGGGAGATCCGGACGACCCCGTGCCCCCTGCAGAACTCACTTGACTCATTTGTGCGACGGCAGTGGACGTGGGGATGCCGACCTTGTGGTGTGCGGGTCGGCTGTTTGGCTCGCCGGTCACGAGGACTCTGCTCACGTCGTGACGGGTGGCCAGGCGACGGTTCTTCGGGCCCGGCGGTAGGCCAGGCCGGGGGCGGGACGGTATCGGTGCACCGGCCGGGGATCCGGTCCTCGCTGACGTGCGAGCCGGAGCTGGGCATAGGCGGCGATCGCAGCCATGTCCACCGACGTTAAGAGGTCGTTTTCTCCCGGTGTTTTATCGCGGAATGCGGACGCTCGCTGGCTTGGCTTGAGTGCCAAGGCTGGTGCAGTGCAGGTGACCTGGAGCCAGGCGAGCGCACGGTCGGTCCTCTTCGACGCACCGTCCGCGCGGTACGACATCCGCCACCAATACGGCTGCCAGTAGGGCTTCTTCAACGCGGACCAGCTCCCGATTCCGTGCCGGCTGCCGTCCTCTTCCGGTTCGTGACGGACTGACAGGTTGATCTGGCCCGGAGGGAGCGGCACAGGCTGCACAACCTCTCCGCCCACAGCGGCAAGCAGATCCTGCGCTGGGCGAAGAATAACAACGTCCACCTCTGCTTCACCTCAGCCAACGTCTTCTGGGCCAACCCGATTGAGGCGCACTTCGGACCGCCGCAGCAACTCACGCCCGCCAAGTCGAACCATCCGAACCGCAGGGTCCAGCTCCGAGCCCTGCACCCCTACCTGCGCTGGCGCAACGCCAACGCCTGCCACCCCGACGTCCTGGCCGCCCAACGGCGCGAACGCGCCCGCGTCCACAGCGAGAAGGGCCTCCGATGGGGAGGGCGGCCACTGCCCGAAGCCGCGTGAGCGGCGGGCGAACCGCAGCTTCCGCCCTCGCCAGCCGTTGCAATACTCAAAGCCGGACTCCGGACAGCCACGGAATGCCAGTGCCTCGCGGCCGATCCCGAGAGTATCGAACTGGGAGTCGAGCGCCGCTTCCGCGTCCTCCACCGAACGGCTCCACCAGACGCACGTGTACTGGGCAGAGGCTCCTTCAGCTCGCTCAGAGCGAAGGGCGTCACCCGGTAGCCGTGAGGACGTCCAGGAATCGCGCGTGGTCGACCGAGACCGAGATCCGCGTCCGGGTGCTGGCCGCCGGACGCGCACCCCAGGCGCCGCGCTCGCGGTACACCTCGACCTCGCGGAACGCGCAGACGGATTCGTCGAGCGCCACGGCCGCCGCGAGCGGGTCATGGAAGGCCTTGCCGGCGCGGCGCTTGGCCAGGTAGACCCCCATGCCCTCCCGGACGAGCGCCATCCCGGGTGTGAGCCGCCGCGCCGACAGGGCGGCGTGCATCGCGCTGTCGTAGATAACGCCGTGGCAGACGTTCTTCGAGACGAGCACCCGCTCACCGGCGTGGGGCGACTCCAGCAGCTTCAACGCGGCCTCCGGAGCGCCGTTGAAGTTGAACGTCGGGCAGGTCTCGCGTCCCTCGAACTTGGGGAGACGGTGTCCGGGCGGGACGACGGAGTCGCCGGCGAAGCCGCCCTGCGCGGCCCAGCGGGCGATGCGCACGTCCGGTTTCCGCTCCAGGAGCATGCCAGGATTCTTCAGCGGCGCCCCCGTGAGCAGCGTCGCGTCCCCACTGACGAAGACGTCCCGGAGCAGCTGCCATGCCTCGGCGTCGGGTTCGCGAGGCGGAACTTTCCCAAGCCATCGGCGATGGAAGCCCGACACCGGCTTCACGTCAACGCCGGGCCGGTACGCGCCGACCGGCGCGGTCACCCCGAGGCGCCCGAGGAGGTGCTTGACGATGCCGACCTGCTCATCCGATCCGGGCATGACCGTCACGGCCACCAGCCGCGCCCACGGATGGGTCGCGAGGCCACACAGGGTGAAGACGTCGTCGGGGTCGCCGGTCTCCATGTCGAGCCCGATCGGGATTGCCATGTCCGCGACCGTACTGATCCGACGGAGCGTCACCAACGGAATATCGGCGAGACGGGCGCGTTCGGCCACCTCCTCTTCGGCGGCGACGTCACGTCTTCACCCGCCTCACCCCCTTCACCCGGCTCAGCGGCGTCCGACCCTGCGACCCCATCGGCGCCAACCCGGTTAATCTTCTCGGTCACAGCACCACAGACGAACCCGGGACTGGAGAAGAGCGATGGGTGTCCTGACCGATTACTTCCGCGCGGCGGATTCCGCATCGGTTGTGCGAGTGCTGGAGCAGACAGACGGCGGGTCACCGCTCTTCGCGGAACCCGCTGTGTTCGACGGCGTCGAAGCCAAGGGTGTGGATCCGTCCGTCGTCCTGGCGCAGCTGATCGCCGCCATCCGTCAGGTCGAGTGGCGAGCGGACCTGGTGAAGGAGACGACCGTGTGGCCGTCATCCCCGGCTCCTGTTGGCCCGATCAGCCCCGCGGACAAGGACGACCCGTGGGTGACGGGACCGTGGGTATCGGAACTCCATCCCCGGCACGGGACACGCTGGCAGGAGTACGCGACACCGAAGTGCCGGCCATCGTCGCCAGATGGGTACGGGCGGAGGAACTTCGAGGCGCACGCGTCGAGGACATGCAGCCACTGGCCGAAGAACTCATCCTGCTTGCCAGGAGGGCTCAGGACGCCGGCGAACTGCTTTACTGCTGGATGTCACTGTGAGGCTGTCCGTTCTGGTCCACGTCACAGGTCACGGCAGCCGGTTAGGCGCGCGGGTGCCCCGTGATACCGCTCTGCCCGCCATCGCTGAGGGTGGTCGCAAGAGTGCCGGTCCGCGCCAGTGCCTCCGCCGCTGAGACCGCCGTACGGCCGGTCAGTAGGTGTTTTTGATCCCTGGCCGTGAGCTGCGCATACATGGATGATTCTGGGGTGTGGGGGCTGGCGGGACGGCTCGGCGGTACTGCCGGGAGTGTGGTGATCCGCTGCCGCAGACGATGGCGGCGGAGGCGGTGTTCTGCTCGGGTCGGTGCAGGTCACGGCAGTGGCGGAGGCTTCAGCGGACCCGGCAGCGGGTGGCCGCGATGCAGCGGGGAGAGCAGGCGGAGTGCCCAGTGTGCGGGCGGTCATGGACGGTGGGAGTGGAGCGGTCCAGGGCGGCGGTGTACTGCTCGGACCGTTGCCGGGTACGGGCCTGTCGCCAGCGGCGGGCGTCGCGGAACGGCGTTACGGAAACGCCATAGCCGAACGCCTCGCGCACGCCTTCAACAACTCTGGTTTTGCAGAGTAGTTGGGAGCGATTCCGGAGCGCTTCGAGCGCCCCTGGTTCACGCTCTGCCCCGGCGTGTCGCGCGCGCGTCACGGTGGACGGTGACCGGGGCCGGCGCCCCTTTGACCGGTCGCGTCCTGGTGGCCGGGCCGGGCCGGGCCGGACCCGGGCGAGGGCGGTGGTCTTCATGACCGACGTGGGCGACCGGATCGGAAACGTCACCCGGCAGCGTTACGAACAGCTCGTCACTCAGGCGAAGGAACTGATCGCGCAGATCGCCCGCTCGCAGTTCGCTCTGGGTGACATGGCGTTGGAGATCGAGCCGATGAGGTCGGTGGGCGGTTCGATGCCGAACGGCACGGACGACCTGTTCACCGTGACGGAGTCGTTGCAGCTGTTCGCGGACGACATAGGCGTCGAACGGCGGACGGTGGAGGACTGGCGCTACACCGCCAACCGCTGGCCCGAGGGGCGCCGCAAGGTGGGCGTGTCGTTCACCGTCCACCGCATCCTCGCGTCGGTCGCGGACGCGGACGAGCGGTGGGCGGCGATCGAGGACGCGCCGTTCAACCCGCGCACCGGGGCGAGGCAGTGGACGCCGGACGGTGCGAAGCGGGTCGTAGGCCAGCGCGTCGACCGGCCGGTGACGGTGGATGAGAAGGTCCAGGCCGTGGCCGACCTAACCCGGGACGACGAGGTCGCAGCCCACGTCGCCACCGACCTGCTGAAGCGGCCGGCGGTCACCGAGCACGTCACCCCGGCCGAAAGGGTCAGGGTCGTCACGGAGCTGACCAGGGACGACACGGTCGCTCAGCAGGTGCACCGACCTGCTGCGCCGCCCGGCCGTCGCCCGCAAGACGATGCGGGACGACACCACCCGGATGCTCGTCAACCGCGCCCAGTTCGACAACTCGAACGAGACCCGGGACCGGATCCGGGAGCGCACTCCGGCTGTCCGCGCGATCGAGCACACCGTCGAGTACCTCGACCTGGTCGGCTCCTGCCACGGCTTCGTGGCCACGCTCGGCCGCCTGGTCCCGTAGCTGCGCGGGCAGAAGTTCACCGAGGACGAGCGTGAGACCGTGCGCCGGCAGATGGGCCGGGTCCGTGCGGCGGCGGACTGGCTCGAAGGAGCGTTCGACAACGGCGAGTTCACCCTGGACGAGCAGCTGGTCCAGCTGCTCAAGGGCGAGTAGGCCATGCCGCGGCGCCGGGAGGCCCGGCCGCTGGCCGAGCACTACGGCGACCTGGTCCGCGTCGCCCTCATGGAGGCACGCCCCGCCGGCTTGCACACCTACCAGCTCATGGCCGCCACCCGCCTGACCCGCTCGCAGGTCGGCCGGGGCATCCGGCACGTCCGCGACGTCGTCGCCGCGGAGAACCTGACACCGATCACGTGGACACGGCGGGACGGGTTCATGTTCACCGACGACCCTGCGGACTGGATCGAGTACGACAAGCGGCAGTTCCGGCAGATCCTCGGCCGGATCACCCGGGTGATCACGGGCACGCTCGATCCGCACCTGGCCCGCTATCCCGACGACGAATGGGCCCAGCTCGCCACCGCCCAGCTCACCGGCGTCCGTGCCACCCTCGCCCAGCTCTCCAAATAGCCCCCGTTCACCACCGATCACCCTGCCGAGCCCGTCATGCCCGCTGCCGCCCGTCGCCGCCGCTACCCGTCCGACACCTCCGTCGCCGAATGGGCCCTCCTGGAACCCTTGCTGCCGGTCCCGGCCTGCCGGACCAAGACCCGCGGGCACCCGGAGAAGTGGCCCCGGCGGGAGATCGTCGACGGCATCCGTTACATCGTCGACAACGGCGCGAAGTGGCGGGCTCTGCCTGCGGACTTCCCACCCTGGGAGACGGTTTACGGGTTTTTCTGGAGGTGGAACCGCGCCGGGGTCGTCACCTACATCCGCGACCAGCTGCACCGCAGGATCCGTACCGGCAAGGGCCGCTGCCCGCACCCGGTGACGCTGATCGTCGACTCCCAGTCGGTCAAGGGCGCCTCCACCGTCGGCCGCAACGGTCGTGGCTACGACGCCGCGAAGAAAATCAACGGGCGCAAGCGACATATCACCGTGGACATGCTCGGCCTGCCCGTGATGATCACGGTGACGCCCGCCGACATCCAGGACCGCGACGCCGCACGCGACATATTCTGGCGCCTGCGTCTCGCCCAGCCGCAGATCACCCAGGTCTGGGCCGACCGCGGTTACGCCGGCGACCTCGTGGACTGGGCCCGCGACCGGCTCTGGCTGAGCCTGCGCATCGTCTCCCGGCCCAAGGGCACCAAGGGCTTCGTCGTCCTGCCTCGCCGTTGGAAAGTCGAGCGCACGATTGGCTGGTGCATGAACGCTCGCCGCAACGCACGCGACTACGAACGACTGCCCCAGCACTCCGAAGCACACCTGAACTGGGCACTCATCACCATGATGACCCGGCGCCTCACCCGCAAAAGTCCCCGAACCGAATGGACCAAAAGGGTCGGGCAAGCAGGTTAGCCGCTCATCGTGCATGCCAAACTCAACGGCGTCCTCACTCAGTGGCTGGCCAGGCCGAGCCGGATGGATGCCGCGTCGACCGTCTGAGCCAGCAGGACTGCGATGGTCATGGGCCCGACCCCGCCGGGGACCGGTGTGATCAAGCGGGCGCGGGTGCGGGCCGTGTCGAAGTCGACGTCGCCGACGTTGCCGGGGTTGTATCCGGCGTCGATCACGACGGCCCCCGGCTTGACGTCTTCGCCGCGAATAAGCCGAGGCCGTCCCACGGCCGCCACAACAACGTCCGCTCCCCGCACGGTCGCGGCCAGATCAGTCGTACGGGAGTGGCAGTAAGTGACCGTGGCGTCCCGGGTGAGCAGGAGCATTCCGGCGGGTTGCCGAGGACCGCGCTTGGACCCACGACAACGGCATGCTGACCTGCAAGATCGACGTCGTACTCGTCCAGGAGCCGCATGATCCCGCCCGGGGTGCACGATGCGAAACCAGGCAGCCCGAAGCTCATCGCCCCGAAGGAGCTCATCGTGACTTCGTCGACGTCCTTTTCCGGCGCGATGGCCTCGAACGCTGCCCGCTCATCGATGTGAGGGCCTACGGGGTGCTGAAGCAAGATGCCGTGCACTTCGGCGTTCCGTGAGAGGGACTGGAGGGTCTCCACCAGCTCAGCCGTTGTAGTGGTGGCCGGCAGGCTGACAAGCCGAGACTCGATGCCCGCCTTCGCGCAACGCGCCCGCTTCATCCGTACGTACGTCACCGAAGCCGGATCTCCATCCACCAGCACCGTTGCCAGGCAAGGCGTCACACCGACACGCCGCGCAAGCTCTGCCGCCTTGCCTGATGTCTCCTCGACGATGCGTCGGGCATCCGCGCTGCACCCGGCGCCGACAGCCGATCTCTGATCCTGCGGTCAGGACCGGGCTGCTGGTGCCGCAGCGCGGGCCCGGTGCGCGCGGATCTCGTCATGGTGGTCGGTGGCCCAGCCGATCAGGGATGTCACGATCTCGTGGAGGCCGCGCCCCAACGGGGTGAGGGAGTACTCGACGCGCGGTGGAACCTCCGCGTATGCGGTGCGGGTGATCAGACCGTCCTCGTGGAGCTGGCGGAGCGTGAGGGTGAGCATCCGCTGGGAGATTCCGGGGACCTGGCGTTGCAGGTCGGTGTAGCGCAGCGGGCCGGCCTCCACCACCGCGATGAGCAGCAGGCTCCACTTGTCGCCGACGCGGTCGAGGACCTGCCGGATGAACTCCATGTGCTCGGCGGGGATGCGGGCACAGGGCCCCACCGCCGCCGCGCCGCCCGAACTGCTGGTGACCTCCATGACGCACATTCCTCTCCGGCACGAACAGCAATGTGCCTTTTGTATCGACTTCCATACTGGCCCATCATGGCGCTACGAACAAAACGTAGGAGTCAAGCGCAGGCATGGGAGGCGCGTCATGAAGATCGAGATCTGGGCCGAGGTCACCTGCCCCTGGTGCGGACTGGGCAGCCACCGTCTGGACCGGGCCGTGGAGCGGTTCGAGCACGGCGACGAGGTGGAGGTCGTCCACCACTCGTTCCCGCTGAGCAGCTCCTTCCCCATGGACCAGACCTTCAGCGTCCGTGACGCGCTGCTGCGCCGGCACGGCATGAGCGGCTCCCAGGCCGAGGCGTCCACCCGCCGGATCGAGGCGCTGGCCGAGTCCGAGGGACTCCGCCCCTACAAGGTGCTGGACAACCTGGTCGGCAACACCGACCTGGCGCACGAGTTCCTCGCCCACGCCTCCGCCGAGGGCAAGAACCGCGAAGCCTGGAACACGATCTTCCGCGCCTACTTCGGCCAGGCCCGCCCCGTCTTCAGCATGGACGACCTGCTCGACCTGGCGCAGGAGATCGCTCTGGACCGCGAGGGCACGCGCCAGGCGCTCACCGAGCACCGCTACCAGCGGCAGGTCCGCGACGATGCCGCCCGCGCCCAGCGCCTGGGCGCCACCGGCGCACCCTTCATCGTCGTCGACGGCACGTACGGCGTCCCCGGGGCCCAGGACAGCGACGGCCTTCTCGACGTGCTGCGCACGGCCTGGGACGCATCCCACCCGCTCACCCTGGCCGCCGACGGCGACGCTCCGGTCTGCGGCCCCGACGGCTGCGCCGTCCCGGCCCACAGCTGACCTCACCCTTCGCTCCCGGACACCCCCTTGATCATTTTGAAAGGCTGTCATGTCCTACCTGCTGCACATCGACGCGTCCTCGCTCGGCGAGGCATCCGTCTCCCGTCAGGTCGCCCAGTCCTTCCGTGACGAGTGGCAGGGCGCGGTCGTCCACCGTGACCTGGCCGTCTCGCCCGCGCCGCACCTCAGCGCGGCGGGCATCACCGCCCGCACCACCGACCCCGCCGGGCACACCCCTGAGCAGGCGAAGGCCCTGGCGGTCCAGGACGAGCTGATCGAGGAGTTCCTCGGCGCCGACGCCTACCTGTTCACCGTGCCGATGTACAACCTCACGATGCCGTCCGTGTTCAAGGCATGGCTGGACCAGATCATGGTCAACGGCCGCACCCTGAGCTTCGACGGACCCCCTCCCACCCTCGGCCGCCCCGCCACGGTGATCTCCGCACGCGGCGGCGGCTACGGCCCCGGCGCCCCCAAGCACGGCATGGACCACCTGGTCCCGACGCTGGAAACCGTCCTGGGCCACCCGACCAACCTCGGCCTCGACCTGACGACGGTCCTGCCCGAACTGACCATGGCCCCGTACGTGCCGATGATGGCTCCGCTGCTGCCGATGCACGAGGCGTCCATGACCAAGGCGCACGACGAGGCCCGCCGCCTGGGCTCTGTCCTGACCGGCCAGCCAGCCAGCCGCCTGATCCGCCCCTGAACTGCCCGAAAGGCGTTTGATCACCATGAGTAACCTCCTGGTCCTCGGCGGCAGCGGCCGCACCGGCGCCCACGTTCTGAAGCACGCCGCCCAGCGCGGCCACCACGTCCGCGCCCTCGTCCGCAACCCCGACAAGGTGCAGGCACCGGCCGGCGTCGAGCTGATCCAGGGCACCCCCGCGAACATCGACGACATCCGCCGGGCCGCCGAAGGCACCGAGGCGGTGATCAGCGCGCTGGCCAACGCCCGCGCCTCCGACAACCCGTGGGCCAAGCCGGTCAGCCCGCCGATGTTCATGACCGACGCCGCCCGCAACACGCTCACCGTCATGGGCGAACAGGGCATACCCCGCATCGTGCTGACGTCCACGCAGGGCGCCGGCGACGACTGGGCCCGGCTCAACCCGCTGGTCAAGGCGTTCATCAACCTGTCGAACATCAAGGCAGGCTTCGAGGACCACACCGGCCTCGACCAGGTCGTCCGCGCCTCGTCCGGCATCGACTGGACCCTGGCCCGCGCCGTCGCCCTCACCGACAAGCCCCTGAGTGGTCCCGTGCGGGCCGCCGAGACCGGCACCGAAAAGCCCGGCGCACGGATCAACCGCGCCGACCTCGCCCAGTTCCTCGTCCAGACGATCGAGGACGACACCTGGATCCGCAAAGCCCCCCTCGTCTGGAACACACGAGGATGACCCACCCCATGATCCACACCCACCTCATGCACAACAGCTTTCCGACCTTAGGCGCGCCGTCCGTCGACGGCGACGCCGGACTGGAGTGACGTGACAACAACTGACACCCCCCCCGCACCGACATCGCGTTCAACCAGCGCCTGCGCGTCGTGTTCGACGATCTTCAGAAGGCGTTCGGGGACGTGGCGCTCAGGCACGGCATCACGCACGAGGAGCTGGGCCAGGCCATCACCTACGTGCAGAAGCTCGTCGAGTCAGGGGAGTTCATGCTGGCGACGACCTCGCTCCTCGCCAACCGCACGATCGAGGTCAGTTACGGCAGGGCCTACGCCCACCCGGAGAAGGACGGCGCCTCCACCTGGATCGGAACCGGGCCCGCCTACGTGCCCGGGGCACCGGAGATCGACAACCCCGGCGTGCTGCCGATGGCGCCCGACGAGCCCGGCGAAACCCTGCTCGTCTCCGGCACCGTACGCTCCACCTCGGGCAAGCCGCTGCCCGGCACGGTCATCGATCTCTGGCAGACCACCGCCGACGGCCGGTATACGGGGCTGACACCCGAGCAGGCAGGGCCCCTGGAAGGCCTCGACGTCGTCGACTTCGACCTGCCGAAATACCACCTCCGCGGCAAGATCGTCACGGATGCCGAGGGCCGCTACGAGTACCGGACCGTCGTGCCGGGCGTGGAGTCCGCAGCGGTGCCGGGCAGCCTGTTCGACGGCCTCCTGCACATGCTGGGACGGGCCAACTCGCGCGCGAGGCACATCCACGCGCACATCACCCACGACGACCATCACATGCTCACCCACCAGATCCACTTCGACGGCGATCCGCTCGTCGACACGGTCAGCGAGGGTGCGATCGCCCGGGAGCTGATCCACAAGACCGAGCTCCACGACGACGCCGCCGCGTGGGAAGCGCGCGGTCTGACCGGCCCGTACCGGACCCTCACCTGCGACTACGTACTCCGCCCCATCGGCTTCGACGAGGTGAAGGACCCGTACGTCCTCGAGGGCTTCTGGAAACAGTGACCCGGAGCGGCCACGCCGCACCTGCCGGCCGAGCGCCGACGTACCCCCGGTGAACAACGCGGTGTGGGCGGCGCCTGACGGCGCCGCCCACGGCCTTGGAGCCCGGCAGCGCCTCAAGCTCAGGCTCGATCCCGTGGCGAGGGAGGCATCCACGTGTCTGACAGGGCTGCTGACGAGCCGGCTATCCGTGAACTGACCGCACGCTTCCATCACATGTGGAGACGGTCTTAGTTCAGAGAAGGATCGGTGTACAGCTTCGTCGTCAACTGCCCGCCACAGCCGCCCAGCAGAAGCCCACACCAGAAGGTGTCCCCCGCATGCTCGTGCCGGAAGGCGTCCACTTCGATCGCCTCAGTGGCAGCAGCAGCGGCACCTCCGAAGCCGCCCCGCCAGAATCGACTGCTGTCACTGTTGCGGCACGTCGAGCCAGGAGCCTTGCGAGGTCACCGCTGCCGGAGCCGACATCCAGAGCACGGTCAGACCGTCTCGGTAGCTGCCTCAGAATCCAGCGGTGGTAGTGAGCGTTGTGGTCCCAGGGATAGGCGGCATTGAACCGTTCAAGGGCCCGAAGGACACGAAGCGACAAGACCTTCATCCACCCAGTTCATCAAGTCCCGGCAGCACCCCCCGTTCCGGAACAAAGATCAACAACGCCGGAAGGAAGAAAACACCTACTCAGTGGAACACGATCGCGTGACCGCCGAGGATGCTCGCCCGGCACGCCTGCCGGAGCTGGTGCCAGGCCGATCTCTCCGGGGCGACCGGGTCGTCGCCGGGGGATTCGGCGGAGGCTGGGGTTCCCAACCATGGTGCCATGGAGGAAAGTTCGGCCAGGAGCCGCTGGCTGGAGCCGACCATGCCCGCGCCGGCGACCTCCGCCTCCGGCGGGAGGAAGAGCGGGTCGGGGAAGTCCACCGGGATGTAGTAGCCCGCGTCGTCGGCGTGGCACAGCAGGTGGGAGGCGAGCAGCGAGGTCTCGTCGTCGATCGCCGCGAGGCCACGGTGCCATGCCTCGGTGTCGGGGCGCGGGGCGGGGCTGACGGGGCCGCCCCGGCCGACGAGGACGAATGCGCGGCGCAGGCAGGTCAGATAACCGTACGGGATGCCGCCGGAGAAGGTGTGGGCGACGGCGAGGGCGGTGGTGTCCGGCTCCTCCCACCGGATGTTGTCGGCGCGCAGCGCCCGGCTGAGCCGGGCGAAGGCACGGCGGTGACGGTCGTGGCCTTCGGGGTCGTTGCGAGCCTGGTCGTGCAGCAGCGCGACGGAGATCGACAGTGTCATAAACCGGTTCCCGGTGGTCAGGGCAGGGCAAGTCAGGTCTGGGTCGGGACAGTGCGGATCCACTGGGCGTGGCGCCGCGCCTGGAAAGGCGTGTTGAGGCGGCGAATCCACTCCGTCTCGCGCTGCGGGTCCATGTGGTCGGAGACCGCGAAGACCACGACGGTGTCCTCGTCCCGGCCTAGGACGCCTTCCGCGACGAGCCTTTCCAGGGCCGTCACGCACATCTCGTACACGTGCTCGCGGCGCTGGGACGAGAACAGCAGCAGCCGGTTCACCTCGGCGTGGCTGTGTCGGTTTCTTCGGGAGTCGTTTCGCGATGACTTCGGGAGTCATTTCGCGGCGGGCTTCATGATCAATGTCAGTGACTTTTGATGTCACTCGTGGGCTGCGGGGCCGCCAGGGCCCCGGCAAAGTCGTCAGGTGATGCCCAGTGGGTCGAGTAGACGCGTCGGATTTCGGGTGTGATGGCGGGTGGGGGTGGTGATGTTGGTGGCACCATTCGTCCGTAGCCCTCGGTCGCCTGGTGGCGGTCCGGGAGTCGCTACTTTTCGGGTTGTCAGACGCGCCGGTTATCTTGCCCACATGTCTGACGAACGTTTGATTCTGAGCAGCGCGGCGCCTGGCAATCCCCGGATCGACGGCCTTGCTGTGGTGGAGGTGGATGGGGCGCCTTTGGTGGTGTGTACCGGCTTCTACACCCTGTGGAGCTGGGCCCCGTTGCAGGACGAGTGGCAGGAGAGACCGTTGGCGTACGCCTTCGCCGAGGACCCACGTGCCGCCGAGTACCCGGATGCCGAGAACGATATCGACTCGGTGGCCGTGGCCGTTTTTGATGGGCGCGTGGTCGTGGCCGCCGGCGGCGACGAGCAGGCGGCGGCCATCTGGGACCTGGACAGCGGCGAGTTGCTCCGCGGGCCGACCGACGAGCTCTACGTCTCGTCCATCGCCACGGTGAAAGGTGAGGGACCGCCACTGTTCGTGGCAAGCAGCGGGAGCCACTGGGACGGAGTCCGGGTGTGGGGGCTGTCCGGCGAGGAGCCTTTGGTGGAGATGGACGCCGGCTCCATCTGGGGTCTGGCCACCGCAAGCGTCGACGGCCGCTCGCTGGTCGTTGGGGGCGGGGATGAAGGGGTGGAGGTATGGGATGCGGCAAATGGCGAGCAGGTCGCGTCGTTCTATGTCGATGACGGGGAGACGGCCTATGCCGTCGCGTTCTCCCAGCTCGACGGCCGTCCGGTGTTCGTGGCGGGTACTGACTCCGGAAGGGTGTACGTATTCGACCTGTCCGGGGATGAGGACGGCGATCCGATCCACGAACCGTCTGCCGGTCATGAGGGCCGCATCAACGCCTTGGACGTCGCTATGGTCGGCGACCGTGCGGTCGCGGTGACCGGTGGCGAGGATGGGACCGTGCGGATCTGGGACCTTGCCGGCGGTCGACAGGTCGGGCCGCCGCTGACCGGCCACAGTGGGAGCGTTGAAGCTGTGGTGGTGACCACGATGCAGGATCGCGCGGTCGCTTTGACCACGGGTCGGGATGGCGTCGTACGCGTCTGGGACCTGACCCTCTGACACGGGGCCGGACGAGCTGACGGACTAGTCAACACCGTGAGCGCTTTGCCTGACCCGGGCGCTCACGGCGTTCGTCGTCGGCTACCACCCTGGGGCTTCGGTGCAGTCACGCGGGGCCCGCGTCATGCCATCGTCTCGTATCCCAGCTCTTATGAGCACGCCCGTCTCGCGTCGCACAACCTGCTCCTGACAGCGTGACCAGCAACTTTACCGGAACTCTGACGGGGCCGCCCGGTCAGCTGGCCTGGGCTTGTTCGGCCAGGGCTTTGGTGTGGGCGAGGCGGTAGGACTCGGTGCCGGTCTGGATGATGGCGCCGTTGAAGGTCAGGCGGTCGACGATGGCCGCGCAGAGCCGCGGATCGGTGAACGTCTTCGTCCACCCGCTGAAACTTTCGTTCGAAGCAATGGCGACGCTGTTCTTCTCCTCACGCTCAGTCAGAACCTGAAACAGCAGCTCAGCGCCCCTGCGGTCAAGCTCCATGTAGCCGAGTTCATCAATGCATAAAAGATCGACACGGCCGTAGCGGGCGATCGTCTTGGACAGCTGCTTCTCGTCGGCGGCTTCGACGAGCTCGTTGACGAGTTTGGTGGCCAGCACGTAGCGGACGCGGTAGCCGTGCATCGCGGCCTCGGTGCCCAGGGCGATCAGCAGGTGGGACTTGCCGGTGCCGGAGTCGCCAATCAGGCAGAGCGGCTCTCCCTTCTTGACCCATTCGCAGGTGGCGAGGGTGTTGACGGTGGCCGGGTCGACGCTGGGGTTGGCCTCGAAGTCGAACGCACGCAGACTCTTGTCCCTGGGAACTGTACGGCTTCCTCGTAGTGCTGGAACGGCGACCGCTCCAATGCACGCAGTTCGGCCAGGTCGCGAGCGGTGTAGAGGCGGTCCCAGACGGCAACGGCGGATTGCCACTCGGTCCGCGGCCGCCGTCGCGGATCTGACAGACGACGATGATGTGCAGTACCGAATTCAGGGCCCGGTTGCCTCCGGTGTTGAGGCGGCGGCGGGTGTTCTTCCCACTGGAGGCGTCCAGGGGCACCGTGCCCGTGTAGCTGGCGAAGTCGTGCTCACTGGGGAAGCAGATCAACACCTTGCGTCGTCCGTCCACGCCGAGAGCTCCGCCACACCCCGACGAACGGCTTCTTCCGGGTCCCGGGCGAGCTCCCCACAGGCCGCTGCGAGGTCCGGCACACCGTCCGGTCCCACGAGCGCGTCATGCACCCCGGTCTGCAGCCAGTTCGCCTGATTGTCGTCGGCCTCGGCAACCGCGAGAGCTATGAGCCTTATGGCAGCCACCGTTCCCACCCGGGCCAGGGCCTCCGCCGTCCGTCGAGTCACCGCCGTGTCCTCGGCGTCCAGCAGCAGCCCCACCAGCACTTCGGCAGCCTCAGGAACATCAGCGAAGGAAGCAAGGTCACGCCCGGCGCGAACACGCTGCTCCCACGAAGGAGACAACGCCTCAGACAAGGCCGCCTCCAAACCACTCATCATCCCTGCCATGACCAGACAGTCTCATGCCCACGTGCCGAAGCTGCCCACTCGCACCCGCTTGACGCAGAACATAGAGGCCCCCCTGGTAGCACGGACAGTGATCGGCACCGTACTACCCGGCACGCATACGGGGCCGGGCCGTGAAACTGGTTCTGTCAGCGATCTCGTGAACGCCGAAGTCAGCCGACGCTGCCAGGACCGGGCAGCGGTGTCTGGCGCGGCTGGGCGCGGAGCCCGTCGAGAATGATCGCCAGATAGCGTCGCCACAGCTCGGAGGGATGTTCCCCGGGCAGGGCCATGATGGCGTCGATCATTGCGGCGATCGGTGCGATGTCGGCCTCGGTGACCCCATCGCGCAGCGCACCTTGAGTGCGGGCCCGTGCCACGAGAGCCTCGCAGTGCGATGTAATCTCCCGCCGCGCTCGGGCGAGGCCGGTGCCCTCGACGGCGCCGTGACGCATCAACTCGCGCAGCCCGCGGTTATGCGCGGCCCGCCCCAGGGCTCCCTCAAGGAAGCCAGCAAGAGCGGTGAAGGCGTCGCCCTCGGCCCGGGCTTTCTGTGCCATTGCCGCGATCTCGTCGAGCTCTTCGGTGAAGATGGCCTCCGCGAGCGCCTGCTTGTCGGGGAATTTCCGGTAGACGGTGCCCACTCCGAGCCCGGCGTGGTGTGCGACATCGTTGAGCGTGGCCTGCAGTCCGCGTGCGGCGAAGACCTCGCGCCCGGCTTGGATGATGCGTTGGCGATTGAGTTCGGCATCCCGCCTCAGCGGACGTGTCCCCGCCGCAGCGGGTTCCTCTTCCCCTCTCTGCCTGCCCATGGGCTGCCCTTCCGGCGACGTGACCGATCCGTAACTGGATACATCATATCCGCTTCATGCTACGGTCCTGACGGAACCGGATATCAGTTATCCGGATAGTTCTTCGGGGTGGCGCGCCGCCCGTCGTCGCACAGCTCAGAGGGAAGGAGAGCCAGGGATGGAGACTGTGGTCATCACCGGAGGAACCGACGGGCTTGGAAAGGGGCTCGCACTGCACTACCTGCGCCAAGGAGCGCGCGTGATCGCCGTGGGCAGCACGCCCGCCAAGGGTGAGGCCCTTTTGGCCCAGGCGGCAACGATCTCAGCCGTTGGCCGCGCGGTCTTCCTGCAAGCCGATCTGACGTCGGTCGCGGCAGCCAGGGATCTGGTCGCCACGATCGAGAGCACCTGTCCCTCGGTGGACAAACTCGTTTTGTGCGCCCAGCGGTACCGGCTCTTCGGCTCCCGCACTGTTACCCGCGAGGGTTTCGAGCATAGTTTCGCCCTCGCCTACCTCAGCCGCTACATCCTCAGCCATGGCCTGCGCAAGGTGCTGGAGTCCGCGTCACAGCCGGTCATTATGAACGTGGCAACTCCCGGAGTCCCCTTGGGCCGGATCCACTGGGACGATCTGCAACTGGCGCGCCGCTATGGCGGCTTCAAGGCCACGCTGCAGTCCTTCCGTGCCAACGACCTGCTCGGCGTGGCCTTTGCCGTCCTGTATGCCGACACCCCGATTCGCTATGTGGGCTACAACCCGGGGGTGGTGTCGACCGGCATGCCCGGCCACCTTCCACAACCGCTCCGCGCTCTCACCAAGGCGTCCTTCACCCTGTTCGCCGCTTCGGTGACGAAGGCTGTCACGCCGATGGCCTGTCTCCTGGACGAACCACCAGGCGAACGCTTCACCGCCCACCGCGCCACGCACCAGCTGCCCTTGAAAGGCCCTGCGTTTGACCAGGCCAGCGCACTGCGTCTGCACCACCTCACGCACGACCTGATCAACGCGGTGTGAGGATGCGGGCTCGCAGAAGCTCGAAGGATGCCCGGCCGTACCTGCTCCTCTTGAGGAGCTTGACTCTGCAGACATGCCCTTCGACCACCCCGGAACTGTGGGCAAGGGTGAGTCCGGCGGTGACGGCGTCGAGGTCCTGACACAGGAAGCTGGCGAAGGACCGGATCGACGGCTGGCCGCATCGTTCGGCCTGCCGGGTCCACTCGGTGAGGAGGTGGCCTCGACGGTTTCGGCCAAGTCGGTAAAGGCACGGGCGAGGTTGCACGCTTCGGTGATGTCCGGGCAAGCCAGCCGGACGCGTTCCAGCTCAGCGGTTTGACGAGACGTTGGCCTTCTCGCGCGGGCGCATGATCCATCCGCTGACGGTGCGGGGGCTCGGGACCGGTGCGGGGGCTGGGACGGCGGTGCCGTCGCGCAAGGTTCGCACGTAGCGGGAGAGCGTCGAGTAGTCGCCGGAGAAGCCGCGTTCGCAGATCTGGTCGTACAACTCTTTGGCGCTGGTGTGGCCAGCGGCGAACTCGGACTGGAGGTAGGGCTTGAAGCGATCGAGGGACACGTTCCTGCGGTCGCGGGCTGAGGCGAGGAGGACGTCGAAGTCGGTGTCGCGGTAGCGGTAGCGGTAGCGGTAGCGGCGGACGGTCTTGCGGTCGAGACCGAGACGGCGAGCGATCTCGCTGACCGGGTAGCCGGTCTCGACCATGCGGTTGATCACCTCGTGCCGGCGCCGTACCCGATCCACGATCAGCGTGGTCGGCAGGAGTTCCAAGGTGGGCTGCCGTGGCTGGGACCGCTGCCGGTGTTCAGCGTATTTACGCAGGCAGGCACGGTGCTCATGGCAGACTCCTTCGACGGCGAGCGACAGGTTGCGCAGCAGGTGCCAGCGGTCAGCTGCCTCAACGGCGTCAGGGGCGGCCTCCCTGACGGCGCGGGAGTAGGTGCTGGCCCGATCGCGGCACACGACCTCGGCACCGGCATGGCCGCGAAGCCACGCGGCCAGCGTCTCGGCCCTCCGATCTGGCAGAACGTCGACGGGTTGGTGGGTTTCGATATCGACGAGGATCGTTCCGAAGCGGCAGCCGCGGCGGAAGGCGAACTCGTCCACGCCGAGCACACGTGGGGCCCGGTCCGGCGTGGCCGGAGCGGGCAGGTGCCCAAGAAGCCGCATCCGACCTGCTGGAACTGAGAGTTTCCGGCACAGTCGAGCTTCAGGCCGTCCACCCAGTTCGGCCGCGACGGAACGCAGCACGGACACCGTCGATCTGCTCAACGAACGTCCGACGCGGGCAGGTTCGGGTATCGCAGAAAAACCGGCGCACGGTCAGCTGGACCCGCACAGGCCTGCCGGCAACGGGGCGGTCGTCCCACTGTCGACCATAGCGGCTGTGGACCCGACGGGATGAGACACCGCAGTCTGGACACGATCTCGACGATCGTGTGCTGGACAGCTGGACCATCGTCCCGTCCACGAGCGCCTCTACACGCTCCACCCTCACACCGGCAGTCCCAGCAAAGAACACGTCCTCGGCCGATAAGTACACATCCCCCATGACCAGGGGATTCCCAGCGATGCAGCCGCTTGACCTCGAAGTTCACGAGATCGCTGACAGAACCCTGAATCTCCCCATCCTGTGCTCAGGCGTTCGCCAGACCTGCTCGTTTTACTTCCCCACGTAGCAGAGCGTTGCGTGCGTGGCTGCAGCCTCCCGGATCCAGTGCGCAGGCGGTCATATAACGGGCGGTGCGGCCAGGAGTACGACGCGATCGGCTTCAACGTCGAATTTGAGCACTGGATGGCGGTAATCGCCCTCTGGATCCAGCAGTACCGGCTTGCCCAGCCGTCGACCGATGTCGCGCAGGAAACGGCAGAAGACGTCGAGTCGCTCCTGGCCCTGAAGCTCTCGCAGGTCCACATCGAAGTCGATCTCCTCGGCTGCAAGGAAACGGAAGATCGCCAGCATCTCGGTTGACGGCCAGACCCGCAGCTCGGGGCACTCGGCGTCGGCTTGACGGGAGAGCACTGTCTGCGCTGGAGGCAGTGGCAGCACGGTCTCGCCCTCGGAGTACTGGTACTTCCAGCCGCGTTCAGCGACGAGTTCGAGGAGTTCCTGCCAGTCCTCGAGTGAGGCATCCGGGACACGCGCGTCAGGCAGCGCACCCATCAGGTCAGGGTCGAAGCTCTGCGTCGCCAGGGATGGACGATCTCGGCGATCGCACGGCATCTGGGCCGCGACCGCAAGACGATCCGCGCCTATCTGAGCGGTGAGCGAACCCCGGGCAGCGGCGGCAGGCACCGGACGCCTTCGTGCCGTTCCTGCCCTATTGCCGCCAACGACTCGCGGATGACCCCCACTTGTGGGCCTCCACGTTGTTCGACGAGGTGACCACGCTCGGCTATCAAGGTGCGTACTCGACGTTCACCCGGGCCCTTCGCCGCTATCAGGTCCGCCCTCACTGCGAACCCTGTCACGCCTCCACCGGCCGCAACGTCGCGGTGATCGCGCATCCGCCGGGCGAGGAGATCCAGTTCGACTGGCTGGAAACTGCCAGACCCTCCGGAGGGGTGGGGAGTGGGTGAGCACGCACATCTCTTGGTCGGAGCGCTCGCGCATTCGGGCCGGTGGCGTGCGGTGCTGTCGGAGTCGGAGGACTTCCCGCACCTGGTCCAGGCTCTGGACGAGGTGATACGCAGACTGGGCGGGACCGCGCCGCGATGGCAGTTCGATCGGATGGCAACGGTCTGGCACTCCTCCAGCGGGCAGGTGACCGCCGCGTTCGCCGCGGTCGCGAAGTACTACGGGGCCGGAGTGGACATCTGCCCGCCCCGCCACGGCAACCGCAAGGGCGTGGTGGAGAAGGCCAACCACTCCGCGGCGCAACGCTGGCGGCGCACGGTTCCCGACGGGCTGACCGTCGTCCAGGCCCAGTCCGGCGTCGACAAACTCGCCGTCCGGATGGACGAGCGGCGCCGCATCGACGGAGTGGCCACCATGGTCGGCGAACTCGCCGCTGCTGAAGCCTTGTTGGACATCCCGGTGCGGCCCTTCCCGGCGGAGCTGGAGGTCGAGCGGACGGTCAGCCCGCAGAGCCTGGTGCAGTTCGACGGCCCTTCGCAGCGGAACGATGTCAGGGTTGGCGACGTATGCGCGACCACCTGGCGATCTGGCTAGAGGGGCTCAGCCTCACCGACGAACACGGCCGACCGGTGAAGGTGACCTTCCACCAGTTCAGGCACACCCTGGCCACCAGGATGATCAACGCCGGCGTTCCTCAGCCCGTGATCCAGACCCTGCTCGATCACATGTCTCCCGCCATGACCGCCGTCTACGCCAAGCTCCACGACAAGACGCTCCGGCGACACTGGGAGAACGCCCTCAAGGTCAACCACAACGGGCAGAAGGCCGAGATCACCGCCGACCACCCGCTCGCCGGGGCGGCCTGGGCGAAGATGAGCCTGGTCCGCTCGAAGGTGACGCTGCCCAACGGCTACTGCGGCGCCCCGGTACAGACCGACTGCGAGTACGCCAACCCGTGCTTGGACTGCCGGTTCTTCATCACCACCGGTGACTTCCTCCAGCAGCACCGCCAGCAGCGGCAGGAGACCAGCGACCTCATCGCTCAGGCCGAGCAGGCCGGGCTCGCTCGGGTCGCGGAGAAGAACCGCCGCACCCTTGGCAAGCTCGACAAGATCATCAGCGTCCTCGAAGGGACCGCTGAGAACCAGATCGTCGTCGGCGGCCAGGTGGAGGACGTCGATGCCGCCAGCTGACAACACCGCCGCACTGGCCGAGGCCACCCGCCGCCGCAGCCAGCGCGCACGCAGCGACGCCGAGAAGGTCATCTCGGCAGCGCAACGCTCCGGCAGCCGCACCAGCTTCGCAGCGATCGCAAAGGCGGCCGGTGTCTCGCGTTCGTGGCTCTACACCCAGCACGACCTCGTCGCTGCCATTCGTAGGCTGCAGGATCGGCAGCCTACGAACGAGCGCACTGGACCTCAGCCGGCATCAGTCGCGTCCCTGCAAAGGCGTTTGGAGGCTGCGCTCTCGCGCATCAAGCAACTGCGCGCGGAGAACAGTGACCTCACCAGACGCCTTGAGACCGCATACGGCGAGATTCGCAGACTGCGCGGCACGTGCCGCAGCCCTTGAGGAGCAGGATCTGGCGGCTATGGATCGGCGGCAAGGAAGGTGAAACCCAGCTTCGACTCCATCGAGGGCTGGTACACCTTGCACTACGAGACCGCGCTCGCAGCCTGACCCCCACATCAACGGTGTCCGCCAAAGCGGAACAAGCTCACATCGCTGCCGCCAACCTGGCCCAGCACCCGAGCAGTCAAACTCAGACTCAAGCAGATCCAGTACCGCCCCCACCTCGTCGACGGCTGCCTCACCAGCACAGACCTGATCACGGACGGCTGACCGACGTCACCCATTCACGTTCAGTAGCCGCTACCACTTTTCGGCCATATAACACCGGAAATTCGCCGAAACTCTCCCACGTCCGGCGCCGGACAACCCATCCGCGCTACACCGTTGCTCGCACCTCGGCCCACATGGGAGACGAGGGGAAGCCAGGACGACCGGTGCGGATGGATCGACGGAAGGCAGTGAATATTGTGGGTTGGCTGAAAGGTATGAATACGGCCCTGGGGCTCGCCGCCGCGCTTGCGGTCACGGTGCCCACCACGGCCCAGGCAGCACCTCTGGACGACACGCGGGTGACTTCCACGAAATCCATCAGCTCATGGGAGCAGTGCCCCGAGTACTACTTCTGCATCTGGGAGTACGGGAACGCCAACGTCGGAGCGGTCGGGGGCCATTGGGCGCGCTTCTACTACGGCTCGGAGAACTTGGCGAACCCGATCGAGGGCTTCGTCTTCAACGACAAGGTCCGCTCCGTCTGGAACCGCACCGGCGACCGCTGGTGCCTGTATGTCGACAAGGAATGGGGCGGCCCCAATTGGGCCGTCGGCAACTGGCGCGGCAACAGCTCGCAGTACGGTCATGCGAACGACATCAGCTCACTGAAGAGGTGCTAGTGAGCGCTCTTTCCCAGCGAGGGGCCTCTCCCGCTTCGGCGTCGGGAGAGGCTCTGAGTCACCAAAGCCAGGTCGCTGTCCCGGCAGTTGTAGGTCGTGAGACGTGAGGTTCCTGTCATGCGATGGCCACTGCCGTGACGTTGTTCCAGCGACGGTGGCAGTCGGCTGCCGCGCACGCGCTCCGCTGCAGGTGGCCGCACCTCTGCCCGCAGGCGCCCCATCCACCAGCTGACCAGCAGCGTTGCCTTACGTCTCACGAACTACAGCTGCCGTGTCAAGACGTCGCTGACCAAGCCCGCAACACCGTGGAACGGCCGACTCTGCAAGGCGAACACCGTCCGCGAACCCCCTGGCTAATGGTTGGGACTCGACAGAGGTCGGGAGAACTAGGGTCCGTCTTCAAACGGATCTTGCCCACAGCAGGAACGACGCGAGGATGACCGCCGCTTCGTAGGAGGTGGCGGTCTTCTCGTATCTGGTGGCAATGCCGCGGAAGCCTTTGAGTCGGTTGAAACAGCGCTCAATCATGTTGCGTCGGCGGTAGGTTTCCCGGTCGAGTCCTGACGGCCTGCCGCCGTGGCGGCCGCGGTTGTGTCGGTGCCGTCGCTGGCCGGTCTTCTCGGGGATGACGTGCGCGATGCCACGTTTACGCAGGTAGGCGCGGAAGCCGCGGGAGCTGTAGGCCTTGTCTGCGACGACCCGGTCGGGCTTGCAGCGCGGTCGGCCCAGGCCGATGCGAGGGACGCGGATCCGTTCCAGCAGAGGTCGTGCGCAGATGCTGTCGTGACGTTGGCCCGGTGTCAGGAGGATGGCGAGCGGGCGTCCTTTGCCGTCGCAGGCGAGGTGGATTTTGGTGGTCAGTCCTCCTCGGGATCGGCCGAGGGCGTGATCGTCCGGTTCGTCCGCACGCTGCTGCCCCCTTTTCGGCCGGTGGCGGCGGCGTGCTGGTGGGCGCGGACGACGGTGGAGTCGATCTGGACCAGCCAGTCGATGTCGCCGGCTGCGTCGGCCTGGGCCTGGATCTGCTGCAGGGCTTGGGTGAACACATCGTCCAGGGCGTAGCGGCGGAAGCGGGTGTACACCGTCTTCCACGGGCCGTAACGGTCCGGCAGGTCGCGCCAGGAGATCCCGGTGCGGATCTTGTAGACCATGCCGTTGATGATCTTCCGGTCCTCGACGCGAGGTCGGCCCGTCACGGCTCGCGGTATCAGTGGAGCGAGTAACTCCCGCTCCCGGTCGATGAGTTCATGGCGGCGTATCACACCCACCATGATCCATCCCGAGATGAACTTTGAAGACGGACCCTAGTGCTGGATTCCGCTTTCGGTGGGTATAGCCGCTGGTAGCGGGGCGTTGCGGGTACTCCGGGGCGGGTGCTGGGTCATGGTGCTGAGGGCACGGCCAGGCCGTGACGAGGGCGAGCAAGCAGTGGTCCACCGCCTGGCGTCGGCCAGAAAGGCGCCGAAGGATGTGGTGGAGCGGTGCCGGATGGTGGAGCCCAGCTGGGACGGGTCGCTGGTCCCGCAGATCGCCGACGAGCTGCGGTGCAGTCAGAAGACGGTGCGCCGCTGGCTGCACCGCTTCAACCGCTTGGGGCTGGAGGGCCTGGAGGATTTGGGCGGGCAGGGCCCGCAAGCGAAGGATCACCGAAGCCGAACGCTCCAGGATCATCGGCCTGGTCAAGCAGACCGCACCCGGCCGACTCGAGGTGCAGCCATCGAACGAGATGTGGGCTGCGGACGAGTCAGGGCGGTCGGAGTGGACCTTGGACTCGCGGGTCACCGCGGCCCGGGGCCTGGGCATCGTCCGGCTCGTCAGTGACCGCCTCGGGCTGGTCTTCACTGAGCGCGACAGCGAATACCGGCCGCCCTGCCCGACTGGGACTCCGGCGCCCGCAAGGCCGTCTGCCCCGACGGGCAGCGCCTGCTCGGCCTCAGCCACACCGGCAACCGCGGGCTGTGCACCGACGTGACCCGCGACCGGCTGTGGGACCCGGCGGGCGGACAGACCGTCGTCACGGACGAGCGGTACGTCGTCCAGGGCGCCGACTGGGCCTCCGGTTACTCCAAACTCCAGTGCCCGGCTGGGCAGTTCCTCACCAGCTACAGCGTCCGCGGCGCCGCCGTCTCCGCGGCCCTGTGCGCGGCGGCCCCCTCCGGCGCGCTCACCGGGAGGGGTTGCCCGCACGGTGTGGTTCGACCGCAATGACAACCGCGGCACGGCCCCCAAGGGCGGCGACTTCGCCATCGGCCACTACAAGGGCCAGTGCGCGCCGGGGCCCGTGGTCCCGGCCCGCCCGGGTGCCGCTGCCGTGGCTCGCGGCCGAGCGGTTCCCGGACGGCGGCGGCTGGCACCACTGACAACATCGGCGCCTGAGGAAGGGGGGTCCGCGGGCGCCGGGCGGGGGGGCCAAGGGTGGTTTCTCGCGGGTCTATATCACGATCCGGTACGCCCGGTAGATCGTCTGCTTGGTCGTGCCGCCCATCGAGTCGGTCAGGGAGACGTAGCCGGCGGCGGACGGGTGCTTCAGCCGGAGCTTCCCGCCGACGGCCCTGACGTTCTTCCAGGCAACGGCCCGACGGGTGCCTTCACGGTAGACGAGCACCCTCGGAAGCCCCGCCCCTTCCTCATGCCCACAGGCATCAACTCCTTTTTGTGCTAACACTTCTGATGAAGCCACGTGCTTCCATCAGTGAGACGCAACGAAGTGAATGGGCTTCACTCAGCAAGGTTTACCAAGGGGGACACGCATGACGTCAGCAGACCGTGCGAAGCAGCCGTCAAACGCACCGCCCGCACCAGCAGGTGCTCCGTACACACCGCCAGGCGCCCCACCGGTACCCGAACTGCCGCCGCAACCGGCCGGCCCTCCCTCCGCCGATCCGTACCCCGATGTGCCATCGGCGGCCTCGGCAGGGCCGATCATCGGCGTCGACCTACGGGTCAGCAAACGGCTGCTCTGGGTCGGTGAGGCCTACTACCCGCTCCAGAACATTGCCCGGGTGTACACGCTCACCATCCACCCCCGGCGCAAGGAAGCCGTCCTGCTCTTCATAAAGCGGCTGCTGATCATCGGAGCGGTGACGACACTGCTCGGGCTGTTCGCCGCCGCGATCGACGCGTCCCAGTCAAGCAGCTTCGGCGGCGGCGACAGCGGCGGATCTCCCGGGCTCACCGTATTCGTCATGCTCATCGCGGGCGCAGCGCTGATCTACTCCTTCGTGGAGATGATGAAAGTGCTCAGCGCGCCCTCGCACTTCGTCCTCGCCGTCGAGACTTCCGGCCCCTCCACGGCTCTGGTGACCGGCCCCAACCCGGACCAGCTGCGACGACTGGCCCACCAGATCGCCCACACGATCGAGAACCGGGAGGCGGAGTTCCAGGTACGGGTGGACACCATCAAGATCAGCCCCAAGCACTACTACTTCGGAGACAACGTCAACATGTACGGCGGCACCGGCAACGTAGGGATGGCGAGCTGATGAGCGGCGGAGACCAGCACTACTACTTTGGCAGCGGCGACCACGTCACCATGCACGGTGGCTCGGGCAACGTCGGCATCGACAAGCGCATCACCCCGGCCCACGAACTACCCCCGGCCGTTCAGGATGCCCTCCGCGAGCTCCTCACCCTGGTCCAGGAGCTGCGCACCCAGGTGCCGCCGGCCAGCGCCGACACCCTTGAGGACTCGCTGCCCGTCCTCCGCGCCGAGGCGAACGTCCAACCGCAGGAGCGACACCGCGCGCTGCTCGCCGTCGCGGGTATCGCCGCGACCGTCGGCGCGGTCGGAGTGCCGGTCGTCGAGGCCATCAACAAGGTCCTCGAACTACTGGGCGCGAAGTGATGACCAGGCAGATGCCTACAGCCTGAGATCACTAACCTCGTGCTTTCATGAGTGGGCTGTCCGGTAGGCGGTCAGGAAAGCAGAAAGTGCCTCTGCCCGGCAATGTCGGTGATTTAGCGCATCAGTGCAGGTAGAGCGCTCGATGATGGCTCTTTTGGGTGAGTCGGCCCCTGGGGTGCATAGGGAGATCCACCACGATCTGATGACACGCCAAATGATCTCAAGACCAGGGCAACGGGGTTCCCAGTAGGACAGGAGATCGGCCAAGATCCGACTGTCTGCGAGGGAGCCCCGTTGGGCGCTCAGTCTGCTCTCTCTGCTGCCTCAACCGTCACAACGGCGGTCCGGCCAGCGTCCCCTCGAAGCCCCCGAAGAGGGCTGGAGCCGCGGTTCGGCGACCGGATCCGGCTCGGCGTACTCACTGAAGAGATCACCCCCGAAGTGGTTGACGTAGTGCTGGAGTTGACCGGAAAGGTCGAGCGCCGCCGGCGGCTTCTGCCGGCCCGCGCGGTGGTCTACATCGTTCTGGCGCTGTGCCTGTTCAGCAGCTCCGACAGCGCCGGGCCGGCCGGGATACGGACGGTCCTGCGGACCCTGACCGACAAACTGCGGCACCGGCCGTGCGGCCTCGTCCAGCGCGGTGCTGACCGGAAGGCGGCGATCTCCTGTGCGATGTCGGGGACTGTGGTCCCGTCACTTCGCCTGAGTGCCGCGGAGGGCGCCGACTGCGGCCTTGCACATCACACTCCTCCGCGAGCACACGCTGCCGCGCCCGCACAACGACGTCACTCATGAGCTCGGTCGAGTACTTGGCCATCTGATCCTCCACCCGCGATGATGCCGCTATGGCAGACAGCGCGGCACTCTACGGACTGATAGGGGCAGTGAGCGGGGCTTTACTAGGGGCTGGTGCCGCCGTCATGGCACCGTTCCTCCAGATCAGGGCGGCGGAGCGTGCCCGTCGTCTCTCTCGTGCAGAGGCCGAGATGGGCCGACTTCTTGACCTCCGGAAGAGCACACGCATGGCGGTCGCCCACGTGTCGGAAACGGTGGAGGCATTGATTGCCGGGCGGCCACCCACCATCGAAGAGTTTGTCGCGGCTCGCCAAGTGGCGCTCAATGCGGTGGAAGAGGCAGCGGAGAGCGCAACAATGGATGGGTTGGAGTTCGCGTTATCGCCCGGTAGCGGACAGGAGCTGGTCCAGAGAGCAGTCCTACGCCGCCAGCCTGCCCCACCTCGGGCGCAGCTGCAATTTGCGATCACACTCAGAGAGGTAGGCAACGGTCTCGTCAGTGCGCTGGGGGGGTACAACGGCGGCGAGCCGCAGTCGCTGAGTCCAGAGGCCGCGGAGGAGCTTCGTTGGACCGTAACCCGCTTGGAAGAGCTGCGGGGTGAGCTGCTCTCTCGCCTTCTTGATCGCATGGAATCCCTGCGCGAAGTGCAAGGATCCACTCGGTTGTAACTGACGGCTCCATGGCGTCAATTTCGGGAAGCAGGCCTGTAAGAGGCGCCGCCACAGTCACCCGCTCCATTCCTTCACTTGGGAATTACCCGCGTCTGGTACGACCACTATGCGTCACGCCAATAGGGCGGAGGAGCGACGGGCAGGCGGCCGCACTCGGCCCACGAGGAGGGCCGCAATGACTCCCGAAGTCACGTTGCAACCACTCCAACTCCCGCGTGCACAGCCATACAACCGAACCCGCCCCGACGTAGCACTCCACGGCTGGTCACTGACCGATTAAGCACAAGGCGCATTGTGCAGGCGTGAGGTCCGGGCCGTCGTCATCCGGGTGATTGAGGAGCGGTGCCAGCATGGTGGAGACCCCGTTCCAGGGGCGCTGTCCCCCAAAGCCGCACATCTCGGAAAGGTCGAACCCTTCAGCCTGCGCAAGCCACCGCCGGAAAACGCCGAAGCCGGTGTAGGACCAGGAGACGTCCGGGCTGGTGATGTCTCCGTCCGCTGGGAACAGAACGAGCCCCACCGCATCCTCCTCGACCACCAAGTACCCAGGATCAGCCTCAAAGAAGGGCGGCGGCAACTGAATCTCTGTGTGACTGGTGTGATCACGGCGTCGGAACCTCTGAAGGGAGACGTCCGGTAGCTCCCCGGATGACACCCGCGCTCCGGGCGGCATCGTCCAAGGTCAGCGATATCCGTTGGTTGCCCGCCCACCGTCAGGCGATGGGCGGGCAGCCCTCTTTCAACCGTGGTCAGCGCGCGGACTGACGCTTCGTAGGTGTCCTCTGGCGCAGCACGGCAACGTCCCGGGCGGGGGCCGGCCAGGCCTGGATGAGGTACCACTCGGTGAGCTCATCCGGTGCCAGGTCGACAGCGGTGTCGCGGCCGCGGGCGTGGACGCGCAGCCGGTAGTCGCCGGGGCCGTCGAAGGACAGGGCGGGGAGTTCTTCGTCAAGGTCGTCCATCATGGCGCGGACCATGAACTCGCCGGAGGCGGAGTGTGCGGAGATCTCGACGATCTCCTGCCAGTCTTCGTCGTCGGGTGCGGGCTGTTCGCCGAAGGCCTCTCGGATCGGCAGGCCGCGGACGCGGTGCGCGGGCGGCTGGACTGGAACTGACGAAGACGGGCCCGGGCGGCTACCAGTGGATACGATGCGGTCAATCGATCTGATGGACCTGACCGTCCGGCACGCGTTCGCGCCGCTCTCTGGCCCGCATGCCGCCTTCACCCCGAGGTGTGAAGGCGGGAACGGACGGGCTCGTGTCTGCAGACTCAAGCTGCCCGTGTCTGCCCGGGCGATGAGGTCAGAACCGTCGCCACAGACTTGCCCAGCCGAAGATGCTGGCGGTGTCGTGAAGTTCGCCAGCCTGCCAGGCCGACCGGGTGAGCTGGTCCCGGCGGGCTGTGATCCGCTGGGTGAGCGGGGTGGTGGTCGGCGTGGCCTTTTCAGGGACGTGAACGTTCGGCATGGCGCAGGATTCCTTCCATGAGACTGATTTTGCTGGCTCGGCAGTAGGTGGTCTCGGTGCTGTCCAGTCGGCCGGTCTCGAAGTACTTGTTGGCCACCTGGCCGCCACGGCAGTAGGCGAAGTAATCGCAGTGCTTGCGGCAGTTGGTCACGCCTGCCAGGGCCTCAGCGACCCAGGGCACCTCTGTGGCGCGGGCCGTCAGGACGGTCAGGGGCGTGTCAAGGACGTTTCCCGCGGTGAAGGGGCCATGCTGGGCTGAGCGGAAGCCCGCCAGCTCAGCACCGACCGGGAGGAAGTCACCGTCCCACATCACCAAGGGAAGTGGCATGACAGGGCGGTCGGCGCGCTGCGCCGCTGTGCCGGACAGTTCCTCGCGGATGTAAGTGTAGGCGTGGTCGAGTTCTCTGACCTGGATGCGTGGATCGGCGTGCCAGCACGCCGCCAGTTCCTGCCAGAACGCCACGACTGAGTACTCGGGATCTTGCCCGCCCGCGTACACGCCCTTTTTCTCGGCGAGGTTTACTCCGAGGTTGTCGCAGCCCAGCTCACAGGCGAACCGGTACAGATCGGCGGCAGCTCCCGGGGACGCGTCGGCCACTACCGCGATCATGCCGAAGCGGATGCCGGCCTGGCGCAGCATGGCGATGCCGCTCATGGCCCGCTGGGTGCTCGGGCCTCCCGCCCAGTCCACTCGTGCGGCGTTCGCCTCCTGCGGGCCGTCCAGGCTCACGGTGACACGGACGGGAACGGTGGCGAACACCTCGCACCACGCCTCGTCGATGAGTGTGGCGTTGGTCTGCACAGCCTGAATCACCGGATGTGTTTCACCTGGCCCGAACGGCTCCACGAGGGCCCGAAAGTAGGCCGGGCCCACCGCGAGGGGTTCCCCGCCGTGCCACACCACCGCCACCGGGCGTTGCCTGGACCACTCCCGAACGCCTGCCGCCACTCTCTGCGCGACCTCTGTGCTCATTCGCCGCGCGACGTTCCGGTCCGGCAAATAGCAATAGGTGCAGTTGAGATTGCACAGCGTCGTCGGCTGCATCAGCATCACCGAAGGCACTTCGGCCAGCTGTGCAGCGCCCGTTCGCAGGGACTTTCCGTCAGCAGATCCGGCCTGGGCAGCACTCACGCGCTGAGCCTAGGTTCCGGCCCCCGGGACCGGCCCCTATCCGCCCTCGATCCACTCATTCGAGCGAGCGCACTCGCGCAGCACGCCCCGTGCCCTACCCCAAGTAATTCGCGGGCAGTATGCCCAGCTCCCGCCCTATCGTGTACCGCTGCCGTCCAGGCCGGGACGGCACGATTGGAAAGGCAACGGAGTGCCGGACGCGTACAAGATCATGGTGGATGCCGAGTTGAGCAGGGCGTTCGACGTGTGGTCCGGCTATCTGGACGCCCGGACGGGTGAGCACCCCCAGGTCCGTGCCCGGCTTCGCTCAATCCTGGAGTCGGCCCGCACGGCCGCCGATGAAGACGACTGCGCCACCGCACGCGCCTTGGTGGCGGACATGTATGACGAGGCTCGGGAAGCGGCCCTTACTTGGGCACCTTCGCAGCCTCGCCCCTGCGAGGCGGACCGGCAGATACGCGACTACGCCAAGGACGCACTGCCGGAGGTGCTCCCCCTGGGCATACGGACCCGTCTCGACCACGTCGCGGTCTCGCTGCGCGTCACAGGCCGCCGCCTCGAGGCCGCCCCCGGCCTCGACGAAGCCACCCGCCAGGACGTCCTCTACATCACCGCCCGCGCCGGGATGGCCCTCGACCTCGCCCACCCGACCGCAGCCCGACGCGAGTTGGAACGCCTTGAGTCGATCGCGCGACGCTGGGGCCTGGAGCCCTGAGAGCCAAGTCGTACTGCCCAGCCCGTCCGGCGAGCACCCTCGTGGTCGAGGCGTAGCGGCCAGGAAGCCTGGGAGCCAAGCCACGTCAAAGGCGCTTCCCGTCGCGAAGCGCCTTCCATCCTTCAACAGGACGCAACCGCCTGATCACATTTTATGTATGCTCCTGCTGCTCCATTGGCACCACTGAGGGGGGATTCCTCATACGTATGCGCTACGCCCTGGCCGCGGCTGTCACCTGTCCCGCGTGAAAACCCTGGTTCGGGCTGCTGATCAGGCCGTTTGTCTGCCTGCCGTCAGGCTGCTTCCTGGTACTCGTTGGTGAGGCCGCCGAGTAGTTGAGTGCGGCGGACGCGGCCTCCGAAGGGGGTGACAGGTGTCGTCTGGCCGGTCTCCGAGGCTTGGGGAGATCGTTGGTGGAGGGATTGGTGGGGGCGGTGCCGGTTGTAGTGGTCGGTGTAGGTGTTCATGACGGTGCGCAGGTGCCGTTCGTTCATGATGAGTAGGCGGTCGGTGCACTCGCGGCGGACGGTGCCGACCCAGCGTTCCGCGGAGGCGTTTGCCTTCGGCGATCTCGGCGGGGTAAGTAGCACCTGCACGCACGCGTCGGCGAGCACGGCGTCGAAGGCGTCGGAGAATTTGCCGTCCCGGTCGCGTAGGAAGAACCGGAACCGGTCCAACCGGTCTTCGAGATCCATCATCAAGTTCCTCACCTGCTGGGTCACCCAGTCCCGGTTCGGGTGCGCGCTGATGCCGAGGACGTGCACTCGGCGCGTTGCGACTTCCATGACGAACAGCACGTACAGCCGCCGGCAGAACGCGGTATCCACATGGAAGAAGTCGCAGGCCAGCAGTCCGGAAGCCTGAGCGCGCGGGAAGGAGGCCCAGGCGTCGTGAGCCCGCTGGGGCGCGGGCGGGATGTTGCCCTGCCGCAGTACTGACCGGACGGTGGCGGCGCAGACCGTGATGCCCAACCGGGCCAGCTCTCCCTGCACTCTGCGGTGTCCCCACAGCGGATTCTCCCGCGCGAGACGCAGGATCAGCTCCCGCGTCTCCTCTGATATCGGCGGCCGACCAGGGCTCTTGTGGGGGTAGGTCCACTTGCCGGCGATCAGCTCTCGGTGCCAGCGCAGCAGCGTTGCCGGGGTGACGAAGAAGCTACTCCAGCTCTGTCTGGGCAGCAGACGCGACAAGGCCGCCAGCAGAACCCGGTCGGCCGGTTACACCTTCGGTCTGCCGAGCAGGCGTTGGAGCACAGCGTGCTGGTGCCGCAGCACCAGCAGTTCGACGTCCTTGGCAGTGTTGCCCAGCAGCCGCAGGCCCACCAGCTCCAGCGACCTACGCGTCAGCACATAGATCCAGGACCACCGCATGGATCTCGATCATGCCCCGGTCTACCACCGTCCCGCAGCGTAACGCCGCCACCGTCCGGTCAGTACTGCGGCAGGGCAACATCCCGCCCGCGCCCCAGCGGGCTCACGACGCCTGGGCCTCCTTCCCGCGCGCTCAGGCTTCCGGACTGCTGGCCTGCGACTTCTTCCATGTGGATACCGCGTTCTGCCGGCGGCTGTTGCAGACCGTGATGCCCAACCGGGCCAGCTCTCCCCTGCACTCTGCGGTGTCCCCACAGCGGAGTCCTTATCTGGGGGCCGAATTCGGGTTTTCACGCGGGACAGGCTCTATCCACGACCTGCGCTCCTACAACCTCAACGACCAGACCCGCTCGCTGAAGATCAACCGCAACAGCTGCGGCTGATCTTCACGTCCTGCCATCGACCAGACCGAGGTCACCTCCGTCCACTCGAAAGGAACGCTTCAACGACAGCGCGGGAACGAGGCAATGCTCCTGTGGGACGGTGCTGTCGAGATCGAGTTCCCCTGGGGCCGCCAGGAGCCAGCAGCCTGGATCAGCCCGGGCATGTGTTGAGCTTGCTCTGGCTGACGGCGGCGCTGCTGCTCAGGGGCTTGGGCAGGGAGAACTGGTAGCAGCCAGCGGCTGATCCGTTGTCGGCCGGGTAGGAGACAGTGATGAGGACGGCGGTGTCGTCACCGGCTCGGTTCCATCGTGCGCCGCGAGTGGCGTAGTCGATCTCCTTCGCGGAAAGGGAGCCGTCTCTGACGGCCTGCTTCGAGCCGGTATCGGGTGACTCCTGCTTTGCCTGAGAGGGCCTCGCCGGGAGATGTTTCGGGGCGGTCGAAGAATCCCTGGATGGCGAGGCTGACCAGGATGCCCGCCGCTGCAAGGCCGAGCATGGCGGTGATGAGGAGGGCGACGCACCCGGCCGTGAGCGACCGGGTGGCGCGCTTCGACGGCGACAACGTCGTCATCGCCCCCCCTCCGCAGGGGTCGGCTTCGCAGGGCTTCGGCGTAGTCGCGTGACGTCCGTTTGGTGATCATGTGAGGGAGGTGCGCGAGCGGTGGCCGTGTGTCACGAGCGTTGCCGCGGAGGCCGACCGCGGGGTTCGTGGCCCGGCGAGCTTCGGGGTTGCCGCTCGTGCGGTCGATGCGGTGCTTGAGCCGGGCGGGCCTGATGTGCCCGGGGCAGGGACCGTCGGTCTGAGATCCGCCGGATCAAGGAGCGTGCCCGGGGCGTCATCGGGTTCCTCGACATCGGCGAGGTTGTGATCGAAACGTGCGGTGATGCCGGCGCAGAAGACCGCGGTGGGGAGGTCTGGTACGGGCGCGCGCCTGCGCCGAGCCGACTGGCAAGGCCTGGAGCGTCTCGGTGGGGTATCGCATCGGCTGCGCATGGTCGGTCTGGCCGAGCGGGGACGGAGGTGGTGTTCAGGTGCGTCGCCTCCTGTCGGCCTCCGAGCGGAGGGCAGGCCCCGGTAGCCGGAGCTGGCACGAGTAAACGGGCCGGGTGTGGACGGCCGGGGCGGGCTCCTCGTAACACTCAAGAAGCAGCTCGCCACGGAGGTCGTCGAGCTCGTGGGGCACCTCTGCCAGCAGCGCGTGGGCCCACGCTTCAAGCGATGCGTTCACCAGTGCACCGTCCGGGACCTGACTGATCGGCTCGGGGCCCATCGGACTCCACTGCGACGCACCGTCCGCGCGGTACGACATCCCCCTAAATATGGCTGCCAGTAGGGCTTCTTCAACGAGGACCAGCTCCCGGTTCAGTGCCAGATGCCGCCCACTTCCCGGTTCGTGACGGCCTGACAGGTTGATCCGGCCGGGAGGAAGCGGCACAGGCACGGCTTCCAAGATCATGGAGTTCCCTACGCCCCGTGACCTGCTTGGATGACCGTGCCTGCCGACGCATCATCGCTGATCGCGCCTGCTCCTGACCAGCTCTGCGAGCATCCCGAGATCGCACCGCAAGAGGTGGCCGGGCTGTTGGAACGACTCGCCCAGGTGCCCGATCCGCGTGACCCCCGTGGAGTGCGCCACCCGCTGAACGTCGTCCTCCCTCTGGCCGCCTGCGCGGTGCTGGCCGGGGCGACGTCGCTGCTGGCGGTCGGCGACTGGATCACCGCGCCCCATCCCAGGTGCTGCAACGTGTCGGCGTGCGGCTGGACCCCTTGTTCCCGAAGCGGCCCGTGCCTGCGGAAACGACGGTTCGCAGGTTACTGGGCCGGATCGACGGCGACGCATTGGACCTCGCGGTCGGCCACCGGCTCGCCGACCGCCGCAGCCGGACCAAGGGACGGCTGCGGGGCCTGGCGATCGACCGGAAGAGCCTTCGCGGGGCCGCCAGGGCGAAAAGGCACAAGATCCACCTGCTCGCCGCCCTGGACCACACCACCGGCCTGGTCTTGGCCCAGCTGGACGTGCAGGACAAGACGAACGAAATCACGTGCTTCCCACCGCTGCTGGCCACCGTGGCCGATCTGGCCGGAGTCGTCGTCACCAGCGATGCCCTGCACACCCAGCGCGAGCACGCCGACTACCTCCTGAGCCGCGAAGCCCACTACATTCTGATCGTCAAGCGCAACCAGAAGAAGCTCCGTAAGCAGCTCAAAGCCCTTCCATGGCGGGAGATCCCGCTCCAGGGCCGTACGGAGAACTCCGGCCACGGACGCTCGGAAATCAGGTGGATCAAGGTGGCCACGGTCAGCAACCTGCTGTTCCCGGGGGCCAGGCAGACCATCCAGACCAAGCGCCGCCGCACTGACCGAAAGACCGGAAAGACCACCACCAAGACCGTCTGCGCCGTCACCAGCCTCACCACCGAGCAGGCCAGCCCCGCCCAGCTCGCGACTTCGATCCGTGACCACTGGCAGATCGAGGCCCTGCACCACGTCCGCGACACCACGTTCGCCGAGGATGCCTCGCAGTTGCGCACCGCAACGCACCACGGGCAATGGCCAGCTGGCGCAACCTCGCCATCGGAGCCCTCCGCTGGCCGGCGTGACCAACATCGCCGCCGCCCTTCGTCGCAACGTCCGCGACGCGGACCGACCCCTCGCCCCTCCTCGGGCTCACATGATCGCGAAACGGACGTCACGCGACTTCGCCGACCCCTGCGCCAACCCCTGTATCAGCGAACCTCCCCGCGTGCGACCATCCCGCTTCTGCGGTGGGTGGGGTGGTGTCCCGCCAAATGGTGTAGCCATCCGGACCGCGCCGGTCCGGATGGCCTGTGATCGGCCGGCCCGGCCGAAGCTCCGCGCCGCTGCGCGAGCCGGTCAGGGCGGCGCGGGCCTCCCGGCACCGGGGTTTCGGGCCGAACGGCCGCGACCTGCGAAGCCGCGGAGACCGACGAGTTACACCACTTGGCGGGACGTGACCTCAGCACGTCGGGGCAACGTCCCGCAGTCCGAAACCCACGAGCCAGGTTGATGGCCGGGGAGCAGCAGGTCGGCGACGAGACCGTAATGGTCGCTCGCCCATACGCCCTCGACCGGCTCGGAGAAGACCTGCCCGCACAGACCGACACGCAGGGTCGGCCCGTAGTCGTCGCACCGGACCATGATGTAGTCGACGCGCCGCCCTTCCTCCTCAGGCATCTCGCCCTGTCTTACGAGAGGGTTGACAGGGGAGAAGGTATGACCCGGCTCGCCCGGATGAGCCGTCGCCCATGCGTCGCGGTAGCACACACTCAGGCCGCTCAACGACTGCCGGCCCGTCCAGAACCGCACACTCGCGCTGTCAGGCACGGCATCGAAGTCCCGAGCAGCACGACATGCCCCGCTCCCACCATGGCCACTACGAGACGGGCGACAGCGACGGCCTGCGCCTCCCGCTGCCGCTCCTGGCCGCGCTCCCAGCTCGGTTCGTGGTGCACCACCATCATCGTCCCGAACGGACTGGGCGCCTGCACCTCCGCGACCGTCACCTCACACCACTCTGCCATCGCCTCCCGTCCGACACCGTCGAACGTATCCGTCCGTACTGGGCCATCGGCCGGCGACGGCTGCCCCCGCCCCGTCCTCGGACCAGCGCGGATGTGCGGCCACATGCCAGCCCTCCCCCAGCAGTTCCCTCACGCCGTCGTAGTCCTCGCAGCGGACGACCTCCTGCAGGGCGATGACATCCGGCTGCCAGTCGTGCAGCCCCTGGGCCAACAGGCGCCTGCGCCGCTGCCAGTCGGCATGCCTCCTCTCCAACACTGGCCTGGCAGGTGCCGGTCTGCTTCACCCAGGTCGGCGCCGCCACCGCTCTGTCCCTCGCGGACCCCGCCCTCGCCGACCCGAACGCCGACGTCCGCAAGGCCGCCGTGGCGGCACTGACCCGACGCCGTGCCACCGAGGACGCCCGAGCGGCCCTGGCCACGGCGACGACGGACCCGGACGCGGACGTCAGGGCCTACGCTGCCCGGGCACTGTGACGGCACTGCTGTGCCGGTGACGCCCCAGGCACCGGTCACCGTCTCGGCGTCGTCAGCGATCACGCGGATCGTCGTGGGCTCCCGGCGCCGACGAAGGGGACATGGGCGGTGGGCCCCACATCCGCCACGGTGCGGAAGGGGTGGGTCCACAGTCCCTGTGCCGTGAGCTTCGGCAGGACGCCCTCGCCGAACCAGTACGCCTCCTCCAGATGCGGGTAGCCGGAGAGCATGAACTCGTCGATGCCGAGCCGGTGGTACTCGGCGATCCGCTCGGCCACCTCGGTGTGGCTGCCGACCAGCGCCGTGCCCGCGCCGCCCCGTACCAGCCCGATGCCGGCCCAGAGGTTCGGGTAGATCTCCAGGTCGTCGCTGCTGCCGCCGTGCAGGGCGAGCATCCGCTGCTGCCCCTCGGACTCGCTGCGGGCGAGCCCGGCCTGGACGGCCCGTACGGTCTCCGTGTCGAAGCTGTCCAGCAGCCGCCGGGCCTCCGCCCACGCCTGCTCGCTCGTGTCCCGGGTGATGACGTGCAGACGGATGCCGAAGCGGACGCCGCGGCCCTCCTTCTCGGCCAACGCCCGGATCCAGGCGATCTTCTCGGCGACGGCGGCCGGCGGCTCGCCCCAGGTGAGGTAGACATCGACATGCCGGGCGGCAATCTCCCCGGCGATCGGCGAGGAGCCGCCGAAGTACACCTCGGGGACCGGGTCGGGAACCCGGGCCAGCTTCGCGTCCTCGACCTGGAGGTGCTCACCGACCAGGTCGACGGTCCGGCCCTCCCACAACCCCCTTACGATCTGGAGGAATTCACCTGTACGGCGGTAACGGTCGTCCTTGTCGAGGAAGTCGCCGTAGGCACGCTGCTCGTGGCTCTCGCCGCCCGTGACGACGTTGAGAAGAAGCCGCCCGCCGGTCTGCCGCTGGAAGGTGGACGCCATCTGCGCGGCGAGCGTCGGCGAGACGAAGCCGGGACGGAAGGCGACCAGGAACTTCAGACGCTCCGTGTTCTGGCTGACCATCGCGGTCGTCAGCCATGCGTCCTCGCACCAGGCGCCGGTGGGAGTGAGGGCGCCGACGAAGCCGAGATCCTCGGCGGCGCGGGCGATCTGGCTCAGGTAGGCGACCGTCGGCGGTCGGTCGCGGCCGGACTGCGTGGCGGGGGTGCCGTGGCCGCCGCCGACGACGTGGCGGCTGTCGCCGTTGGTGGGCAGGAACCAGTGAAAGGTGAGGGACACGTGGGTCTCCGATCGGGATCAAGCGTTACAGCAGGCCGTGCCGCGGTGGCTGGGTGCCGTGCAGCACGTAGCGGCCGATGTGCTGGACCTTCCAGCGGGCCGGGTCGTGCAGGGTGTGGGTGCGGGCGTCACGCCAATGGCGGTGCAGGCCCAGGGAGCCGAGCGCCGATCGTGTGCCGGACACCTCGAAGAGGGCGCTGCCGATCTCCAGGGCCGCCTCCGCCGCCGTCACCTTGGCGGCAGCCACCGCGATCGACGCCTCAGCGGCCGAGCCGTCGGTCAGGTCGGCACGGGCGGCGTCCACGGACCTCGCCGCCGAGGCAAGCAACGCGTCGGCGGCCCGTGCCCGGATCGCCAGTTCGCCGAACCGCTGGATCAGCAGCAGGTCATCGGCAGCGGTCTCGTGTCCCTCGGCGACGCTCTCGAACCAAGGGCGGCTCTTGGTGCGGACGAATTCCACGGCCTCGGCCAGTGCCCCGGCGGCGATCCCTGCATCGATGGCGGAGTGCAGCAACTGGGCGATGGCACCGTGCAGTTGGGGTCCCTGGAAGGTGAGGTGGTGCGGCACCACCCGGTCGGCGGGCACGGGCACCGACTCCAGGCGGACGGTTCCGCTGGCGGTGGTGCGCTGCCCCATGCCGTCCCAGTCGTCCACGACCGTGAGGCCGGGCGCGTCGCGCGGTACGTACGCCACGTGCAGGTTGTCCTCGTCGGCGCGGGCGACGACGGGGATCCAGTGGGCGAACAGGGCACCGGTGGAGTAGTGCTTCACGCCACCGAGGAGGTACGACCCGTCGGGGCGCCGCACGAGCCGGGTGCGGATGTCCTGCACGTGCTGTGTGCCCGCCTCGGACTGGGCGTTGCCGAACCGCTTCCCGGCCAGCACCTCCCCGAAGAAGAACTCCTGCTGCGCCCGCGTCCCCTGCCGGCGCAGCACATTGACGTACACGAAGTGACTCTGCGGGATCTGGGCGAGGCTGGCGTCGGCGGAGGCCAGCAGCCGGAAGATCTCCGCGAGTGTCTCCGTACGGACGTCCGCGCCGCCGAACTCGGCGGGCACCGTCACCCCGAGCAGCCCGGACGCGGACAGCCGCTCCAACTCGGCATGCGGCAGCCGGCGGAGCGCGTCCCGCTCGGCGGCGTCCTTGCGGAAGTCGGCGGCCAGTTCGACGGCGACGGCGAGGGCATCGGCGTCGTCGGCGAGCACCGTCGCGGCGCTCATCCGGTGGCCGCCAGCAGGGTCGGGCGGCCACCGAGGGCGAGCGAGAACTGGTCGGTGACCTAGGCCAGGGCCTCGGCGGGGCCCGCCGCGACGGTCAGGGTGCCGTCCTCGGCCACCGTGATGTCCTTGTCGAGCGTGAACCAGCCGGGTGTGATGTGGGCGGGGCCCATGGAGGCGAGGACCGGGCGCAGGGCGTAGTCGATGGCCAGGACGTGGGCGGTGGTGCCGCCGGTTGCCAGCGGGAGGACGGTCTTGCCGGCCAGGGCGTACTGCGGGAGCAGGTCCAGCAGCGACTTCAGCAGCCCGGAGTAGGCGGCCTTGTAGACCGGGGTGCCGATCACGATCCCGTCCGCGCGCTCGAACAGGGCGGTGGCCTCGACGATCGCCGGGTGGGCGAAGTCGGCGTGCAGCAGGGCCTCGGGCGGGAGCGTACGGACGTCGAACGGGATCACCTCGTGCCCCTGGGCCCTGAGCCGGTCGTCCAGGTGGCGCAGCAGCCGGGCGGTGCGGGACGTGGCGGAGGGGCTTCCGGAGACGGACAGGACAGTAGCCATGCGGGGGCCTTTCAGGAGTGCCGTGTGGGCTGCGGTGGTGGGCGGGTGGCGGTCAGGCGTGGGCGGTGACGGGCTCGGACTCGGTTTCCTGGGCCTCCAGTTCGCGCACCAGGGGCAGCACCCGCTTGCCGAAGTACTCGACCTCCTCCAGGTAGTGCAGGAAGCCGAGGAGGAAGAGGTCGACGCCGAGCCGCTTGTAGGCGACGATCCGCTCGGCGATCTGCTCGGGGGTGCCGATCAGGCCCGTACGGAAGCCGTCGTTGTACTGGACGAGGTCCTCAAAGGTGGAGTCCTGCCACATGCCCTTGCCGTCGGCGGTGGACTGCCCGGCCTGCTGGACGGCGTCGCGGAAGCCGTGCACGGCCTGGGTGTCGGCCTTGGCGACGATCTCGCGGAGCGTGTCTCGGGCCTCGGCCTCGGTGTCGCGGGCGATGAGGAAGCCGTTGAGACCGAACTTCGGCGGCGTACGGCCCGCTTGCGCGGCGGAGGCGCGTACGTCGGTGATCTGCTCGGTGACGCCGTCGAAGTCCTTGCCGTTGGAGAAGTACCAGTCGGAGACCCGGCCCGCCATGGCGCGGGCGGCGGTGGAGTTGCCGCCCTGGAAGATCTCCGGGTGCGGGCGCTCGGGGGTGTTCAGCGGCTTGGGCTTGAGGGAGAAGTCGCGCAACCGGTAGAAGTCACCGGCGAGTTCGGCGTGGTCCTCGGTCCAGATCTGGCGCAGGGCGCGGATGAACTCCTCCGAGCGGCGGTAGCGCTCGTCGTGCTCCAGCCAGGGCTCGCCGAGGGCGGTGAACTCGCCCTTGAACCAGCCGCTGACGACGTTGACGGCGAAGCGGCCGTTCGACAGGTGGTCGGTGGTGGCGCCGAGTTTGGCGAGGACGCCCGGGTGCCACAGGCCGGGGTGGACGGCGGCGATGACCTTCAGACGCTGGGTGGCGAGCAGCAGGGCGAGGCTGAAGCTGGTGGACTCGTGTTGGTACTCGGCGCCGTAACTGGCCATGTAGCGGACCCGGCTCAGGGCATAGTCGAAGCCGTTGTTCTCGGCCAGCACGGCTAGTTCGCGGTTGTAGTCGTAGCCCCAGTCGGTGCGCTGTTCCATGGTGCTGGTGACCAGGCCACCGCTGACGTTCGGCACCCAGTAGGCGAAGCGGACGGGGTCGGGTCGGGGCGGTACGGGCATGGGGAACTCCTGGCGGGAATGCGCATGCGAAAAGGCGCGTGCGGTGACAGGGAGACGTGTTCAGTGATCGGGATTCAGGCGTGCGGGGACGACGTTCCCGGGACGGCCGAAATCACCACGGAAAACGGTCGACAGTGGAATCCAGGAAGGGAGTATCGGTGCGGGTTCGAGGGTTTCCCTCGGGTGCGCTCAGACCCGACAGCGACAGCAGGAGCTGGAGACACGCGCGAGGTCGACGTGGCGTCGCCGCGTGAGATCCTGTCGCTTCATGCCTTCGATCAAAGCAGTGGGGGTCCGGCCGGTCAAGAATGCCCGGTTGTCATTCCACATGCTGAGAGTCGGTATTCACGAGGTTGTGACAGGGATTCCCTTGAACGCGGCGTGCGGTGAACGGCAGCCTCCCTGTTGTGCGTATCGAGCAGCTCGAATACGTCGCCGCCGTCACGGAGCGCGAACTCGACGTGGGCCTGCTGGAGCGAAAGCGTTCCGGGGCGAAGATCAGCGACGAGGGCCGGGAGCCGCTGCCGCACATCATGACCGTGCTGCACGCGGTCGACCGGCTGCGTGGTGCGGCCGGCGACCAGCACCGCATCAGCCGAATGGTCCGCCTCGGCACAGTCAACACGGCCACCGTCCCGCTGGTGATACCCACGGTGCGGGAATTCCGGGCTTCGCACCCGGTCACGCAGGTCGAGTTGGTCGGCGCACAGCAGGCCGAGATCCATCGCGGGCTGCTGGAGGGCGCGTTCGATCTGGGACTGGTCAACTACCTGGGAGGTGACGACATGCAGCCCGGCTTCGAGACCACCGAACTGCTGCGGGGCCGCCACCGACGGCGCCGAGATGGGCAAGCTCATGGTCGCCGAGGGACTGGGAGCCAAGGTGCTGCCCGACTTCAGTGTCATCGGCGATCCCCTGGAACGGCGGGGCACGATCACCGTACGGCCGCTCGCCGGGGACGCGACCGACGTGCTGCGGTTCGGTTTGATCGGGCCACTATGGGTCCTGATCGGTGAGACACCCCCATTGAGCTGGTGCGCGCATGCCCCTGTGTGGTTACCTGGCTCTATGACCGTGCTCGTGACCCGCCGCCACGTCGACTACGTGCGCGTCACCACCACGGGTTGTTCCGCCGTGAGTTGACTCCGTCCTCCGGCGTCCGACCAGCGTTTTCCCACCGTATCGCGCTGACCGCTGCTGAAGGCGGCCCGCTGCCGTACCAGCGGATCTTCGCCGCACGCGAGCGGCTGCCCATGTCGCTGGGTGTTCCGGACGGTACTGGCCTCCTTGTCCCCTCTCCTTCTCCGACCATCAGCGCGGCATTCCGCAGGAGTACACATGACCGTCCAGGATTCCTCCACCGACATCAGCACCTTCGCCACGGAATGGGAGACGTGGCACCGGCGGAAGGATTCCGCCCTCGCCCATGAGCACGGATTCCTCGCCGTCACCGGCCTGCACTGGCTGGCCACCGATCCCCAGCGCTTCCCCGACGCGCCCGGCATCTGGTCGACGGGCGACGACGGCGTCACCGTCGTGCTCGGCGAGGGGGAGGAACTCGTCGTCGACGGCACCGCAGTGCGCGGACGGCACCTTTTCGGCATCATCCCGGAACGCGGCGGCGTCAACGCCGTCTGGGGCGATGCGGTGATCGAGGTCGCCAAGCGCGGCGGCCACGATCTGATCCGGCCGCGGCACCCGGAGCATCCGCTGCGCACCGCGTTCACCGGGACACCCGCGTACGCGCCCGACCCACGCTGGGCGGTCACCGGCACGTACACCCCGTTCCCCGAGCCGCGGCCGACCACCGTGGGCGCCGCAGTCGAGGGGCTGCAGCACGTCTACGACGCCCCCGGGCGGATCCGCTTCCGCATCGGAGGCCGCACACTGGGTTTGACCGCGTTCAACGGGCACACACCGGGCAGCCTCATGGTGCTGTTCACCGACGCGACATCGGGCGTGACCACGTATCCGGCCAACCGCGCCCTGCACATCGACGCACCCGGACCCGACGGCACCGTGGTGCTGGACTTCAACCACGCCACCAACCTGCCGTGCGCCTACACCGACTTCGCCACCTGCCCGCTGCCGCCCGCCGAAAACCGGCTCCCTGTCGCGATCGAGGCCGGTGAGAAGATCCCCAACGAGCGGATCTGACGTGCTCCCAGGCCCAAAATGCGGGGATTCCGGCCTGGGTCGCCTGACCCTTCCGAGGGCCTTCCGTGTAAGCGGACGGGGGCGGCATCGGCCAGGCCGCGGCATCGCGCTCGTATGAACAGTGAACCGTCGCCCGGTCGCGGGCGGCAGGATGACCCCATGCTCGTCGTGATCGGCGGCCTGCCCACCACGGGAAAGACCACGCTCGCCCGCCTGCCGGCTGCGGAGATGGGCGCGGGTGAGCAGGCCCGCCGGCCCAGGTTGCGTGGGGACACTCAGGTCGGTCCCGCGACCGCTCCCCGCCGGCCTGCGCGCGGGAGCCCGGCGGCGGTCTCCCGCATGCCGGGCTCCCGCTCACCTCCAGTTCCACTCCTGCGCGAGCAGTTCGTACGACCTCACCCGGTCGGCGTGGTCGTGCGTGATGGTCGTGATGAGCAATTCGTCAGCCCCGGTGGCTCCTTGGAGTTGCAGCAGGCGGTCGGCCACCTGCCCCGGTGAGCCGACGAACTGCGTGTCCACGCGGTCCCGCACCAGTTCCCGGTCCTCGTCGCGCCACTCGAAGGCCCGGGCCTGCTCCGGCGTCGGGTACTCGATGGCGCCCTCAGCGGTGCGGATGCTGCGGACCCAGGCCGCGTAGCCGGTGGCGAGCTCGTGGGCCGTCTCCTCGTCCTCCGCCACGACCACGTCGGCCGAGACGCTGACGTACGGCTTGTCGAGGAAGTCGGAGGGCTGGACGAAGGACCGGTAGCCGTCCACGGCCGACCCACCGGTCCCCGGAGGGCGTCGAGGCGCACGCCGTGCCGGGCGAGGGCACCGACGTCGAGGTGTGGATCCTGGGCAGCAGTGGCGGCCAGAGCGCCAAGGCCGCGGGCGCGCGGGGGCTGCGGTTCGCCGCGAACTACCACGTCAGCCCCGCCACCGTGCTGGACGTTCGCAGGAAAAGCGGGGCGGGATGAGGAGGCCGTTCGGGGCCCGACCGGCCACGACGCGGGTAACGGTCGCAGGGGCTGCGGTCGGCGGTTGCCCCGGCGGGCGGCCGCTCGAGAGCCCCAGGCCGAGGTCGGAGCGGCCGGGATGCAGGGCATCGACAGGCCGAACCACTCGACCGTGCTGAGCGCGGTGCGGTGGCCGAGTTCTACGGCGCCGGAGCCGAGCCGGATCGTGGAGGTGGCGGAGGCGGTCGGCGCGAGAACGACCCCGGGGGACGTACCCGCGACGCCCGGGTTGAGGTGGTGCTCGGCGAACCAGTACCGGGCGTACCCGAGGCGCTCGGTCTGCTGTGCCAGGTCGATGGAGTTGCGCAGGGCGTCGGCGGCCGTCGAGCCGGACGGTATCGGCACCAGGTCGAGGACGCCGAGGGGGATGTCAGGCATGGGCGGGTTCCTCCTCGGTGACGGGCAGGACCGGTCTCCAGACGAAGGGCGGGTCCGGGATGTCGCGGCGCAGTACCGGGGCGACATCGGACTGGAAGCGCTGGAGCGAGGCGCGGTGCTGGGCATCGGGCAACCCGTTCGCGTCCGCGTGCAGATGGAGCACCGTGTGCCCGAACTGCTCGTGGTAGCGGTGCACCTTGTCGATGATCTGCTGCGGGCGGAGCTGCGCTCAACGAAGTCCTCCACGGTCTCGAAGAGCACCGGCAGGCCGAACTGCTTCTGGAACGCCAGCGTCGACTGAAGATCGGCCGGTACACCTTGAGCCGCGCTCGCGGTAGTACCTGATCAACTCGGCGTACGGCTCGATGGGGTTGGTGACGTTCGCCGAGAACAGAGGGTCGCCGTAGCGGGCGGCCAGATCCACCGACTCCTTGCTGGTGGCACTGCCGTGCCAGACCCGGACGGGCCGTTGGTAGGGCCTCGGCCGCACCTCGGCGTCCTTCAGCGGCGGGCGGAAGCGGTCGCCGCGGTCACCTTGTCCTGCCGCCAGGTCTGCCGGAACACCTCATAGCTCTCGGCGTTGCGGTCCCACTGGTCCTCGGGGGTGACATGGAACAGCTCGCGCTGGGCGGCGCCGTTTCCCCTGCCGATGATCAGCTCCAGCCGCCCCTCGGCGAGATGGTCGAGGGTGGCGTAGTCCTCGTAGGCGCGCACCGGGTCCAGGAGGCTGAGCGTGGTCACGGCGGTGAACAGCCGGAGCCGGATGCGTCGGGTCAGTGCCGCGATGTGGCTGAGGACGACGGCCGGCGAGGAGGAGATGAAGGGCCGCTCGTGCCGCTCCCCCACTCCGAAGCCGTCGAAGCCGAGTGCCTCGGCGAGCAGGGCGTTGTCGAGGACCTCGCGGAAGCGGTCATGGGTCGGCTTGTGCACCCGGTGATCGGATCCGACCGGTGCACGATCAGGGTGGTGGCGAGGAACTTCACGACGCCACCCGCTCGTCACGGACGTCGTCGGGGTGGGCCAGGCCGAGGTGGTCGCGCAGGGTCGGGCCCTCGTACTCCGTGCGGAACACGCCCTGTTCCTGCAGGAGCGGGACGACCTTGTCGGCGAACTCGTGGAGGCCGGTCGGGGTGATGTGCGGGACGAGAATGAAGCCGTCACTTGCGTCGGCCTGCACGAACTCGTTGATGGTGCGGGCGATCGTCTCGGCCGAACCGATGAAGTTCTGCCGGTTGCCGGTCTCGATGACCAGGTCGCGGATGGACCAGTTGTTTGCGGCGGCGAGCTCGCGCCACTCACGGGCGGTGGCCAGCGGGTCGCGGTACATGCGGACCTGGGCGCGGCCCTTGGAGATGTGGTTGTCGCTGACGTCCGGGTCGATGTCGGGGAGGGGGCCGTCCGGGTCATAGGAGGACAGGTCCCGGTTCCAGACGAACTCCAGGTGTTTGAGGGCGGTGGCGCCGCTGACCTGCTGGCGGCGCACCTCTCTGGCGAGCTCCTCCGCCTCGGCGTCGGTGTCGGCGAGGGTGAAGGTGGCGGCGGGCAGGATCAGCAGTTGGTCGTGGCGGCGGCCGTACCCGGCGAGGCGGTTCTTGACGTCAGTGTAGAAGGCCTGGCCGGCTTCGAGGGTGGCGTGCCGGCTGAAGATCGCGTCGGCTTCGGAGGCGGCGAACTCGCGGCCCTCCTCGGAGTCGCCGGCCTGGAAGATCACCGGGCGGCCCTGCGGGGAGCGCGGCACGTTGAACTGTCCGTGGATGTCGAAGTGCTGTCCGGTGTGGACGAAGGCGCCGGCCTTGGCGTCCCGCAGGAAGGTGCCGGTCTCCTGGTCGGCGAGGATCTCGTCGCCGTGCCAGGAGTCGAAGAGTTCGTTCGCCGCGGCCAGGAACTCCTTCGCGCGGGAGTAGCGCTCCTCCTGCGGCAGGAAGCCGCCGCGGCGGAAGTTCTCGCCGGTGAAGGCGTCCCAGGAGGTGACGACGTTCCAGGCGGAGCGCCCGCCGGAGAGGTGGTCGAGGCTGGCGAACTGGCGGGCGACCTCGTAGGGCTCGTTGAAGGTGGAGTTGATGGTGCCGGTCAGGCCGAGGTGCTCGGTGACGGCGGCGAGTGCGGCCAGGACGGTGAACGTGTCGGGGCGGCCGACGACGTCCAGGTCGTAGATCTGTCCGCCCTGTTCGCGGAGCCTGAGCCCCTCGGCGAGGAACAGGAAGTCGAACTTGGCGCGTTCGGCGGTCTGCGCGAAGTGCACGAAGGAGCTGAACTCGATGTTGCTGCCGGCCCGCGGGTCGCTCCACACGGTGGTGTTGTTGACGCCGGGGAAGTGGGCGGCCAGATGGATCTGCTTCAGCGGCTTGCTCATGGTCGTGGTCGTCCCTCCGGCTCAGGCGGTCGCGGCGGCATAGCGGTTGGCGGGGCGGGCCAGGCCCAGCAGGCCGCGCAGAGTGTCGGCCTCGTAGGCGCGGCGGAAGGCGCCCCGGCGTTGCAGTTCGGGGACCAGCCCCCGGGTAATCGCCGGGAGGTCATGGCCCGCGACGGCGGGGCGCAGCCGGAAGCCGGTCAGCCCAGCGGTGTGCAACTCCTGTAGCAGATCGGCGAGTTGGTCAGGCGTACCGGCGAAGATCCGGGCGTCGCTGGTGTACGGCTCCCCCGCGAGGGCGTCGAGGCGCGCGCGCCGGTTCTCCGCGGCGGCCTGGTCGTCGTCCAGGAAGACCACCACGTCACCGAAGACATGCAGGGGTTCGCCTGCTCGCCCGGCCGCCTCCTGCTCGGCGCGGATCTCGGCGACGATCGGGCGGGCCTGCTCGGCGTCGTGCGGAGTGACGTAGCCGATGTCGGCCTGGCGGGCCACGAGCCGGTACGGAACGGTCTGGTGGGCCAGGGCGGTGACCAGCGGCTGACCCTGCGGCGGGCGCGGGGTGATGGAGGGGCCCCTGACGCTGAAGAACCGGCCCTCGAAGTTGATGTAGTGCAGCTTGTCGCGGTCGATGAAGCGGCCGGTGGCGGCGTCCCGGATCTCGGCGTCGTCCTCCCAGCTGTCCCAGAGGCGGCGCACAACTTCCACGTAATCAGCGGCCTCGTCGACGAGGCCGGCGACCAACCCCCCGGTGTCCGGGTGGTCGTAGGCCTCGATGCGCGGGATGGTGCGGCGGCCGAAGTGCGCGGCCTCGTTCGGGCGGGCGGTGATCTGCACGCGCAGGCCCGCGCGGCCGGCGCTGACGTAGTCGAGGGTGGCGATGGCCTTGGAGATGTGGAACGGCTCCGTGTGGGTGGCCACCACCGTCGGCACCAGGCCTATGCGCCGGGTCAGCGGTGCGACGCGGGAGGCGATGAGGACGGCGTCGAGGCGGCCGCGCACCTGGTCGCTGCGCTCGTCCGGGTCCAGGAAGTGGGAGGACTGCGGGCCGAGGCCGTCCTCGATGGTGACGAAGTCGAGCAGGCCGCGCTCGGCCTCGGTGACCAGATCGGCCCAGTATCCGGCGGTGAACAGGTCGTGCGGGCGGGCCACCGGCTCGCGCCAGGAGGCGGGATGCCAGCCGGCACCGTCCAGGGCGACGGCAAGGTGCAAGGAAGAAGGAGGCGTTGAGGACACGTGGGGCCTTCCTGGAAGTCTGTCGTATCAGCCCGCGGGGCGGGGCAGGCCGAGGTGGTCGCGGAGGGTGCGGCCGGTGTAGTCGGCGCGGAACAGGCTGCGTTCGCGCAGCGCCGGTACGAGGTCGTGGACCACGGCGGGCAGATCGGCGGGGGCCGAGGTCGGGAAGAGGTGGAAGCCGTCGACGCCGGTGGTCTCGTGCCAGTCGGCGAGCAGACCGGCGAGGTCCGCGGCAGCGCCGGTGAAGCGCAGTTCGGCGGGCGGGAGGGCTCCGGGCCCGGTGCCGCCCCCGAGATCGACCGCGGCGCGTACCAGCACCCGCAGCGCCTCCGGATCACGTCCGGCCTCCGCCGCCCGGCGCAGCAGTGCCGCGCGGGCGAGCCAGGCCGTGGAGGGCTGATCGGCGTCCAGGAGTACGACGTCGGCGTGGCTCGCTGCCAACTCCCACTGCCCGTCCGAGTCATGCACGTCGAGGGCGACGGCGATGGGCGGCCGCCCCTGGGGTGGGCGGGGGACGTTGGACGGGCTGCGGACGGAGAAGTGCGGGCCCTCGAAGTCGATGTGGTGCAGTCGTTCGCGGTCGATGAAACGGCCAGTGGCGCCGTCCCGTGTCTCCGCGTCGCCCTCCCAGCTCTCCCACAACCGGACGGCGCCCTCGGCGGCGTCGGCCACCTCGGCCCACAACTCGGCTGCGGGCGCGACCCCGCGGCCGCCCACGGCGGGGGCCTCGGCCTCGGTGCTGGAGACGTCGACCAGCCAGCCGGCCCGGCCCTCGCTGACGTGGTCGAGGGTGGCCAGGGCGGTGGAGGTGCGGAAGGGCTCGGTGTGGGTGGTGCTCACCGCCGGGACCAGGCCGATCCTGGTGGTCAGGGGCGCGGCGCGGGCGAGAACGGCCACCGGGTCGAGCCGGCCGGCGCTGTCGTCGTGCGGTGGCGCGGGGGAGTCGCCGACAGTGACGAAGTCCAGGGCGCCCTGCTCGGCGAGGCCGATCAGGTCCGTCCAATGGGCGGCTGCGAGGGACTCTGCGGGGCGGTGACCGGTCCCGTCGAGTGCGAGGGAGAGGTGGAGTTCGCGGGGCATGACCTCGTGTCCTGTACGAAGGCGGGGTGCGCAGGCGTCGTACGGCCTGTGCACCCCGGGTCGCTACTTGTTGGTCTTGGGCAGGCCGGGCGGGTTGATCTCGGACTTGGTCACGGCCTCGTCGGACAGGCCCCAGCGCTTGAGCACAGTGGCGTACGTGCCGTTCTCGATGACGTGGTTGAGGGCGTCGGCGAGCGGCTTGACCAGGCCGCTGTCCTTCTTGGTGGTGGCCGCGATGAGGCCCTGGAGGGCGGCGCCGGCACCGGAGTAGGTGCCGACAACCTCGGTCTTGCCGGTGGTGGCCGCGTGGTAGGCGGCGGTCGGGTTGGGGCCGAGGTAGAGGTCGATGCGGCCGGACTGGAGGGCGAGGTAGGTGTCGCTGTCGTTCTGGTAGTACTTGATGTTCACCGGCTTGCGGCCGGCCTTCTCGTTCTCCTTGCTCCACTCGATGAGCAGCTTCTCCTGGTTGGTGCCGCTGCCCACGGCAACCGTCTTGCCCGCCACGTCCTCGGGCCCGGTGATCTTCAGTCCGCTGCCCTTCTTCGCCTCGAAACCCAGGTTGTCCTCCCGGTAGGTGGCGAAGTCGTACTTCTCCTTGCGCTCCTCGGTGACGGTGATGTTGCTGAAGCCGACGTCGTACTTGGCGCTGTCGAGGCCGACGAAGATGTTCTCCCAGGAGACCGTGTTGATGTGCAGCTTGAGGCCGAGCACGTCGGCGACCAGTGAGGCGATGTCGGGCTCGACGCCGATGATGGTCTTGTTGTCGGTGGCGAAGAAGGTCAGGGGCGCGGCGGAGCCGGAGGAGTCGACGATCTCCAGGGTGCCTCTCTTGCGGATCTTCTCGGGGACCTCGGCGGCTATGGAATCGACCTTGTCGGTGGTGACGCGGTTCTGGTCGGGACTGATGTTGATCTTCGTCTTGCTGCCCGACGTGGCCGCGACCTCGGTCGTGCCGCCGTCGTCGGGGTTGCTGCACGCGGCGAGGACGAGGGCGGTGGCGAGTCCGAGCGCGGCTGCGGCGGTGCGGCGGGTGATCGAGGTGGACATGGTCGTGCTCCTTGCTTGCGGAAACGGGTGAGGGTCGGTCAGAGGACCTTGGAGAGGAAGGCGCGGGTGCGCTCGTGCTGCGGGTTGTCCAGGACGGCCGCGGGCGGGCCCTGCTCCACGACGACGCCGCCGTCCATGAACACCACGGTGTCGGCGACCTCGCGGGCGAAGCCGATCTCGTGGGTCACGACGATCATGGTGGTTCCGGTGCGGGCCAGGTCCTTGATGACGTCGAGGACTTCGCCGACCAGTTCCGGGTCGAGCGCCGAGGTGGGCTCGTCGAAGAGCAGCACCTTGGGTTCGAGGGCGAGTGCGCGGGCGATGGCCACGCGCTGCTGCTGGCCGCCGGAGAGCTGCCGGGGGTAGGCGTCGGCCTTGTCGGCGAGGCCGACCCTGTCGAGGAGCCGGCGGGCTGTCTCCTCCGCTGCCCTCCGCGGGCGGCGCAGTGCGGAGACGGGGGCCTCGATCAGGTTCTCCAGCACGGTCAGATGGGGGAAGAGGTTGAAGTTCTGGAAGACGAACCCGATGTGGGTGCGCTGCTTCAGAACGTCCTTCTCCTTCAGTTCGTGCAGCTTGCTCCCGGAGCGGCGGTAGCCGATGAGTTCGCCGTCGATGCTGATCCAGCCGCGGTTGACCTTCTCCAGGTGGTTGATGGTCCGCAGCAGCGTGGACTTCCCTGAGCCGGACGGGCCGAGGATCACGGTGACCTCGCCGGCCCGGACCTGAAGGTCGACGCCACGCAGCACCTCCAGGGGGCCGAAGCTCTTGTGGACGCCGTGGACGTCCACCATCACGTCGCCGACCGTCGGCGTCGCGTCCTTGACGGCCACCGTCACGTCGCTCATCGGCTGTCTCCCAAGGGTCCAGGGGTCTTCAGGGGTATGACGGGCCGGTTGCGCTGGGCGGCGGCCGCGCGCAGGGTGCGGACGAAGCGGCGGGCGCGCTGAAGCGGCGTGGGCGGCGGGGTGCGGTTGGCGCCCCGCGCGTAGCGGCGCTCCACGTAGTACTGGGCGACCGACAGCAGGGATGTCAGGACGACGTACCAGGCGGTGGCGACCAGCAGCAGCGGGATCACCCGGCCGTTGCGGCCGTAGATCACCTGCACCTGGTAGAACAGCTCGCCGATGGACATCACGTAGACCACCGAGGTGCCCTTGAGCAGGCCGATGATCTCGTTGCCGGCCGTGGGCAGGATGGCGCGCATGGCCTGCGGCAGCACGATCCGGCGGATCTGCCGCAGCCGGGGAATGCCCAGCGCGGCGGCCGCCTCCAGCTGCCCGTGGTCGACGGCGATGACGCCACCGCGCACGATCTCGGCAGCATAGGCGGCCTGGTGCAGCATCAGCCCGATGATGGCCGCGCCCATGGTGCCGATGATGCTGTTGCTGTCGACGGACCAGAACACCGGGCCGAAGGGGATGCCGAAGCCCAACTCCTCGTACAGCGCGCTCAGGTTGAACCAGAACACCAGCTGGACGATCATCGGTATGGACCGGAAGATCCAGATGTAGGTCCAGGCGACGGTCTGCAGCACCGGGCTGCGTGACAGCCGCATGAAGGCCAGGACGGTGCCCAGGAGGAAGCCCAGTACGGTGGCGTAGGCGGTGAGCTGAAGGGTCACCCACACCGCCTGCACGATCGTCTCGGACAGCACGTAGTCGCTGAAGACACCCCACTCCCAGACCGGGTTGGTGGCCAGACCGTGCACGAACTGGGCAGCCAGCACGATCACGGCGACGGCCGCGGCCCAACGGGCGTAGTGGCGGGCGGGTACCACCTTGAGGGAGGCCGGATCGTCCGGGGCGGGCGGGGCCCCCGGGCCGGTGCCCGGGGTGGCCGCGCCGGGCGGCGCGGTGTCGGTGGTGGATGGCAGCGTGGACATCGTGAACGTTCCTGCTCAACTCTCAGGTGTGCTCGGGCGGGTTGATCCGCGACGTGTCGATCGCGGAGGCGGAGGTGCCCCACTTCGTGAGGATCCGGGCGTACGTGCCGTCCTTGATCAGCTCGTTGACGGCGGCCTGGAAGGCCTTGGTGAGTGGGGAGCCCTTCTTGAAGGCGAAGCCGACGTCGAGGCGGTGGAACTCGCCGAGGAAGGTGGTCTGGGAGGCGGGCTGGGCCGCCTGGTAGCGCAGGCCGTTGATGGTCGACATGATCACGTCGATACGGCCCTGCTGGAGTGCGGTGAGGGTCGCCGCGTTCTCCGAGTAGACCTTCACGTCGTACGGCTTCTCGCCCGCCTTGGCACACACGCCCTTCTGCTCGGTGAGGGTGGCCTCGAAGGTGGTGCCGGCGCCGGTGCCGATGGTCAGCCCGCACAGCTGGGTGAGGTCGGTGACCTTCTTGCCGAGGGCGGTGTTGCCCGTCTTCACCGCGAAGCCCTGGCCGTCGTTGATGTAGGTGACGAAGTCGACGGTCTTCAAGCGTTCGGTGGTGACGCCGAAGTTGCCGGACCCGAAGTCGTACTTGCCGCTGCCCAGGGCGGGCAGGATCGTCTCGAAGGAGGCGTCCTGCCGCTCCAGCTTCACGCCGAGGACCTTGGCCACCGCGTCGGCGATGTCGATGTCCTGGCCCGCGGGCGGCTTGTCCTGCCCGTTCGGGAAGTACGCCCCGGGCGGGAACCCGATCGAACTGCCGACGCGGAGCGTGCCCGCCTTGCGGACGTCGGCGGGGAGCAGGGCGGCGACGGAGTCCACCTTGCGTACGGCGGCGACCGGGTCGTCGGTCGGCACGGGGGATGCCTGAGCGCCCGCCGGTGTGGTGGCGGAGGTGCCGCCGGAGCCACAGGCGGTCAGTGTCAGGAGCGGTAGCAGCGTGAGGGCGGCGAGGCGCAGGCCGGCTCTGATCCCGGGGAGGTTCACAGGTCGGGGGCCTTTCATGTGCGCGACTGGACGTTGAGGTGCTTCTCGAAGGGCAGCGGGCCGACGGTTTCCGGGTCGGCCTCGGTGTCGAACAGCGGTGTGTAGCCGGTGGCCAGGTACAGGCCGCGGGCCTCGGGCTGGCGTGGCCCGGTGGTCAGGTAGATCCGCCGGTAGCCGCGTGCGCCCGCCTCGCGTTCCAGCTCGGCGATGACACGGCGGGCAAGGCCACGCCGCCGGTGGGCGGAGTGGGTCCAGATCCGCTTCAGTTCGGCGGTGGTCGCGTCGTACCGCCGGAAGGCGCCGCCTGCGACGGGCTCGCCGCGCTCCAGCAGCAGGAGCAGCAGGCCGCCGTACGGTTCGGTGAACTCCTCGTCGGGGTAGCGGGAGATCTCGGCGTGGGCGTCCTTGCCGTAGCGCGTGGAGTACTCGTGGCCGAGTTCGCGCAGCAGGGGTCTCACGCGCGGGTCGGAGACAGCGACATGAAGCACCGTCACATTCACTGCTGACGACGATGGTTGGGCTACGGAGGTCATTCGCCCACCGCCGCAAGGGTTTGCGTCCCGCGTGCCGCCCGTTCGGCGTCGCGCTTGGCGACCTCCTCGCGGACGATCGGGATCACATACCGGCCGAAGTCGATGGCGTCGCCCAGCAGGTCGTAGCCGCGGGCGGAGAGGATGTCGACGCCGAGGTCGTAGTAGTCAAGTAGCGCCTGGGCCACGGTCTCGGGCGTGCCGACCAGGGCGTTGGAGTTGCCCGCGCCGCCGGTCGCTGCGGCGGTCGGCGTCCACAGGGCCCGGTCGTAGCGCTCCCCTGCCTCGGCGATGGCGAGCAGCCGCTGCGAGCCGGTGTTCTGCGGCTGCGGGTGCCCGTTGTGGCGCTTGGTGATCGCCTCGCCCCTCTCCTTGCGCGCCTTGATCGCACCGACCGTGCGGTGGGCCTTCTCCCAGGCCAGTTCCTCGGTCGGGGCGATGATCGGGCGGAAGGCGACCTGGATGCGCGGCACGTCGGTGCGGCCCGCGGCCTTCGCGGCGGCCTTCACGTTCTCGATCTGCTCGGCGGTCCTGGCGAGGGGCTCGCCCCACAGGCAGTAGATGTCGGCCTCGGCGCCGCCCGCGGCGTACGCGGCAGGGGACGAGCCGCCGAACGACACGTTCGGGCGGGGCTGCTGGACCGGGAAGACGTCGCTGACGAAGTCGTGGAAGCGGTAGTGCTCACCCTCATGGTCGAAGGGCTCGTGGGTGGTCCAGATCTTCTTGACGATCCGGATGTACTCGAGGGTGCGGGCGTAGCGCTCGTCCTTGGTGAGGGTGTCGCCCTCGCGGCCCTGCTCGTGGTCGTTGCCGCCGGTGATGAAGTGCACGGTCAGCCGGCCCTCGCTGATCCGGTCGAGGGTGGCGAAGGTCTTCGCGGCGAAGGTGGGGTAGGACACGTTGGGCCGGTGGGCGAGCAGGATCTGCAGGCGCTCCAGCCTGCTGGCGATGTACGCGGCGGCCGGTGCGGGGTCCGGCGATCCGGAGCCGTAGGCGAACAGCACCCGGTCCCAGCCGTGCTCCTCGTGCGCCCGGGCGAGCCGGAGCGTGTACTCCTTGTCGAACGCGGCGCCGGAGCGCGGGGTGGTTTCGGAGCCGTCGTTGGTGGCGGCGATGCCGAGGAACTCCACGGGCATGGGCATGGCCTTTCAGGGATTGCGGCGGCACGCAGGCATGGCTGAACCGCCTTGCGTGCAGGCATGAGTGAACGGACGTCAGGCAGACGGGTCGGTGCAGTCGTGACGACGTCGAGCGTCAGGAGAAGCAGAGCTGCGGCAGCGCGCGTGAGGAGAGAACTCGGCCCGCGACGGGGTCACCGAGGGAGGGAAGGGCCGGTCAGACGGCCCGCTGCCGAGTCAGGCGCAACACGCGGCGGACCACACCCGACCGAAGTCGATGTGATCGCGCGAGACCAAGCGCTGCTGGGCATTCATGCGACTAATTGAGCAGTACATCGTGGCGCTCGTCAAGCAGCGCCCGGATGCCGGACCGCCGGGACCGGCCCTGCCCAGGGCGCTGTTGACACATCGCTGCCCTGGGCACATACGATCGACAGCGGATCGGCCGCCCTGCGCGGCAGCCGCTCCGGCCGCGTTGAGGGACGTGGCGAATGTGACGACGCCGAGCCCCGGCCGCACCGTACGCACGCAGCGCCTGTGCCGTTGCGCTCCCTGCGAGTGCCACCGGGTGGTCACCCACGCCTGCGATCCCTTCCCCCGGAGAGCCTCTCGATGGTCACGCCTTCCGAAGTCACGCCGGCCCCTGCGACGAAACCGCCGAAACGGGCGAGCGCGCCTGGCCCCAACGTGCCGCGGATCGTGCCGCGCCGGCACGTCGGCCGGTGGCTGACCGCTGTCGTCGCGCTGCTGCTGTTCGCGATGGTGCTCAACTCCGTCGTCCGCAACGACGCCTTCCAATGGAGCGTGGTGGGCCGGTACTTCACCACTGCCGCCGTGCTCGACGGACTGCTGCTGTCCCTGTGGCTGACGGCTGTGGTGATGGTGCTCGGCTTCCTGCTCGGCACCGTGCTCTCGGTGATGCGGCTGTCGGCCAACCCTGTGCTGCGCACGCTGAGTTGGGGCTACGTGTGGATCTTCCGGTCCACGCCGCTGCTGGTGCAGCTGCTGTTCTGGTTCAACATCGGCGCCCTGTATCCGACGCTCGGCCTCGGCATCCCCTTCGGCCCGCAGTTCCTCACCGTCCAGACGGTCAATCTGCTCGGGCCCACCCTCACCGCCGTCATCGGCCTCACCCTGCACGAGAGCGCCTACGCCGCCGAGGTGGTGCGCGGCGGCATCCTCTCCGTGGACTCCGGGCAGACCGAGGCCGCCCAGGCACTCGGGCTGAGCAGACGCCGCACCCTGCGCCGGATCGTCGTCCCCCAGGCGATGCGCTCCATCGTGCCCACGTCCGGGAACATGCTGATCGGCACCCTCAAGGGCACCAGCATCGTCAGCGTGCTGGCCGTGCACGACCTGCTGTACTCGGTGCAGCTGATCTACAACCAGACCTACCAGGTCATCCCGCTGCTGATGGTCGCCACCCTGTGGTACATCGCGGTCACCACGGTGCTGAGCGCGGGACAGTTCTACGTCGAGCGGTACTACGCGCGCGGGGACTCCCGCGCCCTGCCTCCGACCCCGCTGCAACGGCTGCGCGGCCACCTGACCGCCGTGCGCCACCGACTGAGCGCGGCCACGGCCGCCGACGCCCGCCCGGCGATCGGCGGTGACCGGTGAGCAGCACCCCTTCGCCGGCCGTCCTGGTCGTCGTCGGCGCGGGACCGCGCGCCACGGGCCTGCTGGAGCGCATCGCCGCCAACGCGCCCGAACTGTGGGACGGTTCACGGCAGTTGTGCATCCACTTGGTGGATCCCCACGCGCCCGGACCGGGACGCATCTGGCGCCACGAGCAGCCCGCGCTGCTGCGGATGAACTCCATGGCCGAGGACGTCACCATGTTCACCGACGAGTCGTCCACCGTCGACGGCCCGGTACAGCCGGGCCCCTCGCTCGCCGAGTGGGCCGCCCAGTTCTCCGGCAGGGGCCCACACCACGCCCCGTACGCCGAACCCGCCGACCCGGAGGTGCTCGCCGAACTGCGCACGCTCGACGGGTCCGACTTCCCCACCCGCCGCGCCCAGAGCGCCTACCTGGACTGGGTGTTCCGCAGGGCGCTGGCCCAGCTGCCGCCCACCGTCACGGTCGAGTGGCACCCCACCACCGCGACCGCCGTCACCGGCCCCCCGGACGGCCCGCAGCAGGTGCACCTCGCCGACCGTGCCACTGCGCTCACCGCCGACCTGGTCGTCCTCGCCCAGGGACACCTCGGCTCCACTCCCGCCGCCGAGTACCGTGACCACGCCGCCTTCGCCCGCCGGCACGGCCGCTTCCACCTCCCGCCCGAGTTCTCCGCCGACGCCGACCTGTCCGCACTGCGACCGGGCGAACACGTCATCCTGCGCGGCTTCGGGCTGGCATTCATCGACCTGATGGCCCTGCTCACCGAGGGCCGCGGCGGCACCTACCGCACCGGGGCCGACGGCACGCTCACCTACCTCCCGTCCGGCCGCGAGCCCGTCCTGCACGTCGGATCGCGGCGCGGAGTGCCGTATCACTCCAAGACCCGCTACCGGCTCCAGGGCCCCCGGCCTCCGCTGCCGCGCCACTTCGGCCCCGAGGCGGTCGACGGGCTGCTCGCCGAGGGCCGCCCGCTGGACCTGCGGCGCGATGTATGGCCGCTGATGGCGAAGGAGATCGGCTTCGGCCACTACCACGAGCTGTTCCACGCCCACCCGGAGCGCACCGCCTTCCCTTGGACGGACTTCGTCGCCGCCTACGACCGCCTGGGCTGGTACGACGACGAGATGGCCGCCCTCGTCGCCACGGCCGTACCCGACCCGGCGGACAGGCTCGACTTCGAAGCCCTCGATCATCCGCTGGACGGCCTCGCCTTCCCCACACCGGACGCCTTCCAGGACCACCTGCGCGACCACATCGCTCAGGACGTCACCCGCCGCGAGAACCCGGAGTTCAGCGCCGACCTCGGCGCGTTCCTCGCCCTGCTCTCCGTCTACGGCCAACTGCCCCGCCTCGTCGCCTCCGGTCGTCTCACCGCCCGCTCGGTCGCCGACGACCTCGACGGCTGGTGGCACGGCTTCTTCAGCTTCCTCGCCTCCGGTCCGCCCGGCTTCCGCCTGCGCCAACTCCTCGCGCTGTCCCAGGCCGGCATCGTCCACTTCCTGGGGGCGGGTATCCGCATCGCCACCGACGAGACGAGCGGCACCTTCACCGCGACCAGCACCACCGTCTCCGGCCACACCACCCACGCCACGGCCCTGATCGAGGCGTACCTGCCGGGGCCCTCCCTTGCCCACACCGAGGACCCACTCCTGCGGGGCCTGTATCAGGAAGGCGCACTCGCCGAGGAGGTCATCGCCGACCCCACCCACACCCACCGCTCCGGCCTGCTCGCGGTCTCCCCGGCGGACGGCTACGTCATCGACCCGTCCCTCGACAGCCCCCATCCCCGCCGCATCGCCCTCGGCGCCCCCACCAACAGCCGGGCCGTCGCCGCCTTCGCCCGCCCCCGCACCAACGCACCGGCCTTCCGCCAGAACGACGCGGTCGCCCGCGCGCTCCTGCGTGCCCTGCGCGCCACCGAGGCTGAGACGGCTACGTCTCCGGTGGACGGCCGACCTCTCAGGGCGTTGTTCACCGAGGGTGCGCAGGATGAGGAACATGTGCCGTAAGCAGCAACGACTCGTCCGTCGTCAGCATGTCGACTTTGGCTCATGACCCAGCGGCGGGGCTGGACATGAAAGCCGCGTGTGCTGGGGTCGCGTTGGACGATTTCGAGGTCGATGCCGAGGTGGGCTGCGTGTTCGACGGCTTTGGTCTTGTAGCCGTTGTCGGTCCAGGCTTTGCTGATGGTGGGGTGGCGTGCGGAGACGTTGGCGAAGAGGGGGGCCGGCGGCGGAGTCGTGGACGCTGGCGGCGGTGACGGCCACGGCCAGCAGGGGGCCGAGCATGTCGGTGACGATGTGCCGCTTGCGTCCGATGATCTTCTTGGCCGGGTCGATGCCTTGGCTGGCCAGGGGGACGGTGGCGGAGGTTTTGATGCTCTGGCTGTCGATCAGGCAGGCGCTGGGCTCGCTGGTGCGGCCTTCGGCCTGGCGGACTTTGCCGCGTAGCAGGCCGGTGAGCTGGTCGAAGATGCCGTCGGCTTCCCAGTGGGCGAAGTAGCCGTAGACGGTCTGGTGGGGCGGGAAGTCGTGGGGGAGGTAGCGCCAGGGGATGCCGGTGCGGTCGACGTAGAGGATGGCGTTCATCAGGGCGCGCGGGTCGTGGGTGGGTTTGCGGATGCCGTTGCGGGCCTGGCGCCAGGCTTCGAGGGTGGGGGCGGATGAGTTCCCAGCGGGCGTCGGGCAGGTCGCTGGGGTAGGGCCGTGAGGGCTGCGTGACGCCTGCGCATGCGGTGGCAGCTGGCCTGGGCAGGGCGTGTGCGGGGGTGTCGGGTGCACCGGGGCGTGCGTTCTCAATCTCATGTGAACCGGTAGGTTTCCAAATGAGACAGGAGCTTTGGTAAGAGATCCCGCGGGTAGGGGCGCCGTCGCGAGCGCCGCGATACCGCCGCCCGGACCAGCGGAATCGCTTAGTGATCGAGCGATGATCGGTCGTGGCGACGGACCCGCGAGGGCGGTTTGCCGTCGGGGGCTGAGTAGTGCCCCACGCGCTCGGCCGAGAATTGACAGCCTGTTACTCGCTACCACTGGGTTCTCTGGTACGTCTGGCCGAAACGGTGGAAACCTGACAGGGCGCGCACATGCCCCACGCCTCCGAATTCCGGACCGAGACGTATTGCGTTGGAGCGCACTCCAGCTCCTAGGTTCGGAAGTATGCGATACATCAAGCTCGGAACGACCGGGCTGGAAGTCTCCGCCATCACCCTCGGCTGCATGAGCTTCGGCGAGCCGGACCGGGGCGGCGAGCCCTGGTCGCTGGGCGCGGACGCCAGCCGGGACATCATCAAGCAGGCCCTCGATGGCGGCGTCAACTTCCTCGACACGGCCAATGGGTACAGCGCCGGAAGCAGCGAGGAGATCGTCGGCCAGGCGGTCAAGGACTTCACCCGGCGCGAGGAGGTCGTTCTCTCCACCAAGGTCTGGATGCGGATGCGCCCCGGCCCGAACGGCGCCGGGCTGTCCCGCAAGGCGATCTTCGCCGAGCTCGATGCCTCCCTGAAGCGACTGGGGACCGACTACATCGACCTGTACCAGATCCATCGCTGGGACTACGACACCCCGATCGAGGAAACCCTTGAGGCGCTGCACGACGCGGTCAGGTCCGGGAAGGTCCGCTACATCGGAGCCTCTTCCATGCACGCCTGGCAGTTCGCCAAGGCCCTGTACCTGGCTGACCTGAACGGCTGGACCCGGTTCGTATCGATGCAGGACCACTACAACCTCATCCACCGAGAAGCAGAGCGGGAGATGCTCCCGCTCTGCGCCGACCAGGGCATCGGCGTGATCCCGTGGAGCCCGCTGGCGCGGGGCAGGCTGACGCGGGCCCGGGACACCGCCACGGCGCGTGCCGAGACCGACGAGGGCGGCAAGATCCTCTACCGCGACGAGGACCAGGCAGTGGCCGAGCGCGTCCACGAGATCGCGGGCAAGCGGGGTCTGTCCCCGGCCCAGGTCGCCCTGGCCTGGGTCATGCGCAACCCGGCGGTGACCTCGCCCATCGTCGGGGTCACCAAGCCGGCCCAGCTGGCCGACGCGGTCGCCGCGGTGGACGTCGAACTCGACGAAGACGAGGCCGCCTACTTGGAGGAGCCCTACCAGCCGCACGAGGCCGCCTACCTGGAGGAGTCCTTCTACAAGTCGCACCCTGTGGCGGGCTCCCGGTAGTCCGGGCTACCGCCGGGCCTTCGACGAGTCCTTGGCCTCGGCCTTCACAGCCCTGTGGTCGGCCCGGCAGTGCTTGCGGGCGGTCGCGCGCAAGTGCATGATCCGCGCCGGCCCCGGCGCGCGAAGCGGCCCTGTCACCGCCGGGTGCGCGGCCTCACACCCCGCCCGGCTGTGTGCGCCGCCTGTGCCAGGACCGTTTGCGGCAGCGGGGAGAGCAGTACGTTGCCGAGACGAGACGGTCGACCCCGATCGTCCACGACGCCCCGCACTCTGGGCAGCAGGCCGTCGCGCCGACGTTCACCGCCTCGGTCCTCGCCTGCGCCCGCCGCATCCGCCGCCAGTGCCGCGACCGGCACGCCGATGAGCAGAACACCGCCGCCGCCTTCGCCGACGGCATCAGCGGACCACCGCACCCACTGCACAACCTCGGCCCGGTGCCGTCATCCGCGACCACGACCAGCCGCAGCCGGGGCACTCCGTCCCTGCCCCTACGGTCACCGTACGGACACGCGGCAGTGTCCGAGGCTGTGCTCAAGAATCCTGGTGGTCAGGATCGGGAAGCGGCTCGCCGGTTTCAAGTAGGGTCTTGAGGCTGGAGAGGAGGGCGGGCCAGCCGTGCTGGATCATTTCTCGCAGGGTGCTCTCACGTTCGAAGCCGTCGTGTACGACGGTGAGCTTGGTCATCGCTCCGGCGGGTTCGATCTCGAAGGTCACCTTCGACCTCTGCTCGGCGGCCAGTTCGGCAAGGGCCTCCTCGCTCACGCCGGCGGTCTTGGCCCAATCGGGCGTGAAGGTGTGCCAGGTGTAGGACAGGCGCCGGTAGGGGTCTGATTCGAGCACGACCTGGTCGGGGTGGGAGGTCTTCGTACCTCGCTCTACCCAGGTCATGGTTGATCCGGGCTTCCAGTCCGCCTCGAACTCCACCCCCCAGTAGCGGCGGGTGAAGGCCGGGTCGGTCAGGCCCTGCCAGAGCTTCTCCGGCGTGGTGTTGATGTAGGTCGTGTAGACGAACGCGCTGTTCACGGGGCTTGCCTCCAGTGCTTGCTTCAGATCGGCGAGTGCACGCACCCGCTCACGGTCGTAGTGACTGATCCAGCGATCGGCGATGGCGTTGATCGGCTCGGCATTGAGGTAGTGCAGCTTTTCCCGGCCTCGGCGCACAGCCGTCACAAGGTTGGCCGCTTCCAGCACGGCCAGGTGTTTGCTGACCGACTGCCGGGCCATGTCCAGCCCGGAACACAGCTCTCGCAGGGTCTGCCCGTTACGGGCATTCAGGCTGTCCAGCAGCTGCCGCCGGCTGTGGTCGGCCAATGCCTTGAAGACCTCATCCATCTCGACCCTCCGATACGCAGCCAATCAGCTGCATAAAAGATATGCAGCCATTAGGCTGCCTGTCAATCGGGGCTATATGCCGCCCTCAACCCCCGCCGGAGAGCAGCGGTATGGCATGGACATTTCAGGAACAAACAGGCTCTGAACTTGTTCTTTATGGTCTGAACTGGTCACGTTCGGCTATGGTCTCGGGCCGCCTGACTGTCTTACCCACGGCGTAACGGGTGGCGGGGTGACGGTTCTTCGAGCCGGGCGGCCGGCCAGGGCCGGGCCGATTGGGATTTGGTGCTCGGGTCGGACAGGGCAAGTTCGGGCGGAGGTTCCTAACCCCCGGCGGACTCGGGCGGGGGTGAGCCGGCCGGGCTCGGCGGGCTTCTCCCAGGGGCGGCGAAGGTCTGCGGCCAGTGGCCGGGTGAGGCGGAGTTGCGTGTGGGCTGCGACGATCAGCCAGGTCCACGGTCCGCTGCCTCGGGCGTGCGGAGTTTCGGGCGGGTCCATCCGAGGGTCTGTTTCATCGGGCGGAAGGTGTGCTCCAGGTCGAAGCGCCGCAGGAACGCCTGCCAGCGCACGTCGATGTCCTCGCCGCTCAGGCCGGTGGCCGACGACCACAGCCACAGTGGCAGCGGATCATGGCCGCCGGGCAGGCGGTCGACCTGGAGGCCGATCAACGTCCCCTCGATGATCGGGAGTTCGCCGGTGTGGTCGATCCATGCGGAGCGGGTGGTCAGGCGGGGGTGGATGCGGTCCCAGGCCCTCGCGCGGGCGGTGCCGTACCGGTCGGTGACCTGGACGGTGGCCGCGTCCGGCTCGCCCCAGGTATCCGGCTTGGCGAAGCGGAACTCCTTGCCGTGCTTCGGGGGACGTCCGCCCTGAGGCGGGGAGACCCACGGCACCGGGACGGGCTTGCGCATCACCCTGTCCGTGCGCATCCGGCTGAGGACCTCGACCGGCAGGCCTCGCAGGAGGTGAGCCGTGCGCGGGGCGTCGTAGCCGACGTCGAAGACGATGAGGATGTCGCCTCCCAAGCGCCAGCGGCCCATCTCGATCAGGTCCTCGACCACGCGGCGGAGCTGGGCGGCAGTCACCTCAGCGACGTCGTCGGCCGGGCCAAGACGGACGGCGTCCAGGAGCTGGCACCAGGACGTCCGGCCCGATTCGAGGGCGGCGACGAAGGAGTACGGCCAGCCGGGCACGAACTGGTCCGAGGACCGTCCGCTGCGGCCGTAAACGTGGCAGAAGAGACGGTCAGGGCTGGTCGGCACGTCGGGGCGCAGCCAGTGGCTGACGTCGACCGCCATGACCATGCGTCCGTCGGCGGCCTGCGGCATGGGCAGGCCGGCCAGAACCTGCGGCAGCGGGGGAACGTCGACGTCCCCGCTGTTCAGCGCGTCGTACATCGCGCCGTGACCGCGCCGGTGCTCGGCCACCAGCGTCAGGTCCACCGGCGCCTTCACCGGCCCGTCCGCGCACAGCAACGCGTCGGTGAGCTCGAACAGCTCGTCCCCGCGCGCGGTCAGGCAGTCGAATAACTCGTCCCGAAAGCATGAGGCGTGCGCGAACGCCTCCGCGGGACAGCATCAGGCAGCAGACTCACCCTCACGGCCTTCATCCTGGTCAAGTGCCTCTTTGGTCGGAGCACATGATCGTGCGGAGGCCGCCCGCACGTCCGCTGAACAGCGGAAGCAGAGATCAAGTTCGAGTGCCGTTCGGACGCTGGTCAGCAGGTCAGGCGGCAACCAGCGTGGCGTGGATCCGGCTGACGGCACGCAGGATCTCGCCTCGGTTCTTCGCCCGCTTGATCCATGCCGGAAGGCGGGCCACCAAGGTCATCTTCTGTCCGGTGCCGTACCAGGGCGCTCGTTCCCGCAGCGACGCCTGGACGAAACGATGGATCAAGTCGAGGTGTTCGAGGTTGTACGCCCACAGCCACCCGTGCCGGGTCTCGACCTGGAGCCACAGCGGCATACCGAAGTACGGATCCGTCGCTGGTTGTGCTGTGCCGGCAGAGAGCGTGACAGGACGGCCGCTCCACACCCGTGACAGTCCGCAGCCATGACAGACCAGGCGCCGCGGCCTGAACAGAATCCGCCCCCCGGGACCGGAGTCTTCGGGCGCCGGAACGACACGGGCGGCCTTCTCACAACCGGGGCACCGCACAATGATCAAGCTGATGAAGTCGTACTCGGTGCTGTGCGGGTCCCGGAACCGAGCAGAGAACAAGGCCATGCGGTGAGTATGCAACTGCCTTGCAGAACAGCGCATCCCGATTCGACCGCTCGCGCCTGAACCCGCCAGCCACCCTGGACCAGGGCCGGACGAAGATTAAAGAACAAGCTCAGCCGCAGGCTTGGCGAGCCGCATCGCCGAACGCATCGCCGATCTACGAATCATCGACTACCGCCACGCTCCCTGGCGGATGGACATCATGGAGTGGGCCTACGGCCCGGCACTGCGACCGAACCCGTACATCGACGAATTGGTACGGCTCCAGGTGATCGTCCCCACCGGCGGCCGGTACTTCTGAGAGTCAAGCCGTCGACCTGGCGGAGCGCGATCTCGAAGCGTGGCGCTGCCCTGCGTCCCCGCTGTGGATTGCCGACCGACACGGACTCCCCTGGCTTTCCCGTTCCTTTGCAGAAGCGGTGTCGAAACCTTGACCAACTGCTTGATTTCCGCTGTTTGTTTGCTGGACGTCCTCTGGAGCGCATGTTCCTAGAGTCGTTGGTGTCACCCGGAGTTCCCGTCCGCGGCTCTTCGTACTCACTGTCCCCAACCGTTCTGGAGACGTCTCATGCGTGCACGCGGAGAAGCCCGGCATGTACGCGGTGGAGGTCCAGCAGGAGGACGGTTCCTCCGTAGAGGTCTACCTCGACAAGTCCTTCAACGTCACCGACACCAAGCAGGAGAGCACCGAGGAGAACGAGACCACGGGCTGATGACGCGTAGGTGACCGGCAGGCCGTCGGAAGGGAGAGACAGCATGGCGACCGATCCTGTCCGCCGCACACCGGTGGACCCAGAGATGGAAGCAGCCTACGGGGGGCGCTACGAGGAGGATTCCTTCGACTACCCCTCATCGGCGCCCGCGCGGCCCGTTGTGGTGGTGGAACCGCCGGCGAGCAGGGACCGTGCCAAAGAGTCGGCCTCTGAGCCGCGTTCCGCGGAGCAGCCGAAGGCAGGCCGCGGGGTTCTGGGTCAGCTCGTGGCAGTGCGGCGTAACGTCCTTCTCGCGGTCGCCGCCAGCCTGATTGTCGCGGGCGGTCTCGGTGTGGGCCTGTCGGTGATCGGTGACACTGTCTCCTCCGATCCGGCTCCCGGCGGTGCCGACCAGGTCTCTGCTCCGAGGACGCCCACCCCACCACCCTCTGTCCCCGGCGCCTCCACTCCTGTTTCTGATCCAACCAGTGGTGGCACCGCATCCGGCGGGACCGGCGCGAACGTGACCGTGCCGCCGCAGGCAGCGCCGTCGCAACCGGCAACGCCGGATCGGCATGACGAGGACCGGAGGGATCCCGAACGCGAGGACGGTGACCGCGCCGAGGAGGACTGACTCCCCGGGTTCGAGGCGCCGCTGCTGCCTCGCCTCTGCCGTCCGGCCGATTCCGCTTCCCGCGGGGTCGGCCGGACGGCTTGCTGTGGTCAGCTGTCGTGCCGTTGCCACCGTTCCTGTCCAATGGGCGTGATGGACACAGCACGCACCGCCGCCCCTTGGGCTCCGTCGGGTTCAGTCGTATGCGCCGTTGCCGGGCACTGTGAGCCGGAAGCCGATACCGCGGACGGTGGCGATCCAGGAGGGGCTGCTGAGCTTGCGGCGCAGCGCCGACACGTGCACGTCGAGTGTTCGGGTCGGGCCGAAGTAGCCGGGCTCCCACACCGCGTCGAGGATCTGCTGGCGGGACCAGACGGCGCCGGGATCGCCGGCCAAGTGGGCCAGCAGATCGAATTCCTTCGGGGTGAGGGCGAGTGGCTGACCGTTGAGGGTGACCTCCCGGGTACGCCGGTTGATGGTCAGCGGGCCGAGGCGCTGCACGCCCCGCTCCGCAGGAAGCCGGGTGTGTCCGGCGCCGGTCAGCGGCGTGCCGGGCTTGGGAGCGGTGGTGCTCGGTGGTGTGTGTCTTTCAGGGTGGGTACGCCGGGTGACGGCTCGGATGCGGGCCACCAACTCCCGCAGTCCGAACGGCTTGGACAGGTAGTCGTCCGCCCCGACCTCCAGGCCGACGACACGGTCGGTCTCCTCGTTCCTTGCCGTGATCATGATGATGGGGACGGTGGAGCGGGCGCGCAGAGCCCGGCAGACGTCGATGCCATCCATGTCGGGAAGGCCGAGGTCCAGCAGGACCAGGTCGGCGGCGGAGGCCGACAGGGCGGAGGCACCGGTCCTGACCCGGGCCACGGTGAAGCCGTAGCGGTTCAGGCCTTCCATGAGGGGGGCGGCGACCCGGTCGTCGTCCTCGACGAGCAGGAGCCGCAAGGCGTCGGGCTCGTGTCCCGTGTGCGTGTCGTGCTCTTCGCTTCCGCCGATCGGCCGGGGCCTTCGGGGCCTGGCGTCGGTCGGTTCGGCCGGGACGACCTGCTCGTCCCGGCCCTGTACGAGGGATCGTTATCGGTCGTCATCGGTGTGTTCGTGGTCGTCTCTGTTGTGTTCACCGCTGGTGTCGCGGCGGGCGGTGGGGGATGCGGCACTGGCTGTCCGGGGGTGGGCTGCCCGAGGGCCCTCGGTGCGCGGGGCGTGGCGGCCGACAGCGTTCTTCGGGCCGGTGAGGAACCTTATGCGGACGAGGGACGGGAGACCGCGGCTGTGGGCGCTGCCCGCGCGAGATCCGCAGACGCGCTGCCGACAGGCCTGGAGCAGGGCGGTCCGCGGTCCGCTCTCGGCAGCGTAGGGCTGGGGGTCGGGGGTGTCGCCGGGTGTCGTGTCCTGTCCGGCGTTGAGGACGGCGAGGGAGGCCGGGGGCGCGGCGGCCGACGTGCCCATCTGGATGGTCAGTGCTCTGTCGCGGGGGCTGGGAGGGGCTGACGACGACGCCGAGCTGTCGCCGAAGAGCAACGTCAGGAAGAGGAAACCTCCCATGGCGGCCACGGCGAGGGCTGCGACGACGAGGACGGACGGCCGGACCTGTAACGGTGTCCTGTGTTCCGGCCGCGGAGGTGGGAGCGTGCTGTCGGATCCGGGCGACATGGCCTTCTCCCTCGCGGGCTGAAGGGGAGGCATCAGCCCCCGGGGGCACGTGGGGAGGTGGAGCCGCGGGGGCGAACACCGGGGAACGGCAATGACCTTACGGTCGGCGAAGGCAGGGGAGGTCCAGGAGCCCGCCAGGAGAGTGTTAAGAGACGGCCAATATTCCGACAAAGCTCGCGGCGGGCCTATGTCGCCTGTCTCGTCCCACTCGGCTCATGTCATGCCCTGGCCGCGTCGATGGCTGCCTGCAGCGACTGCTTGTAGGAGGCGCTGGTGAAGGTCGCTCCGGACACCGCGTCGATGTTCGCGCTCTGGGCGGCCAGTGCCTCCTGGCGCAGTACGGGAACGGCCCCGTTGTTGATCTGCGCGCTCCGTGCCGGGGTGGTCGGGAAGCCGGCGGTGACGTCGGTGATGCGGCCTCCGGAGACGGTGATCGTCGTCTGGACAGTGCCGTAGTCGTTGCGAGCGGCGGGGCCGCGGTACGTGCCGTTCTTCAGACCGCCGTCGGTGGCCGAGGAGGAGGGAGCGGCCGTGGTGGTCGGTGCTCTGGTGGCGGTGGGCTCCGGAGAGGCGCCGCGCTCGGTCGTCCGCCACGCCGGAGCCGATGCTCTGGCTCGGCACTGGCCCGGCACCGACGACGGGCTCGCCGCCATCCGCCGTTTGGCCGGCCTGCCCCCCACCTCGGGCCCTGAGCACAGCCGTGGAGGACGACCCTGACCCTCCTAACGCTGGTCGCAGCAGCGTTCGACACTGCCTCGCTGTCGGCAGCGTCCCGCTGCCGCCGGTGGCGCCTGGCCTACGACGCCGACCTGACGTGGGTCACCCAGCACTCACCCCGCTTCCATGCCGACGACATCGACGGGCGTGCCCTGTTCGACGCGGCCACCACCCCGCCGTCGCGCCCTCGACGAGGGCCACACCGACACCGGAGGGGGCGCGTCCCTCGGCGACATCGTCGCCGTACCGCCCGTACGCGACGCCCGTCACACGTGACTGCTCAAGGCATCGCCCATGCTCGTACGCCTCGAACGCGACGGCGTCCACCGGGCCGACGGCACCCGAGCACCCGCCGACGCGGTCATCTGGTGCACCGGCTTTCGCCCGGCCCTCAAGCACCTGGCGCCTCTGGGTCTACGTGGCCGGCGCGGTCACGTCGCCACTGCGGGAACCCGGTCCGTGGAAGAACCGCGCCTGCACCTGCTCGGCTACGGTGACTGGTCCGGACCGCCTCCGCCACTTCTGATCGCCGTCGGTCGCCCACCCCGCGAGGCTGCCCGCGATATCGCCGAACGGCACTGAAATTCGGGCACCGGGCCTCCGCCGGGGGTACCTACCAGAACGGCGCAGACAGCTTGCCGCGCCTGTGCGGGCACAACACACGCCATCAGGAGCGGCGTTGCCTGTTTCTCCAGGTCCGCCTGTCCCCGCTGGGCTATCTGTCCTCCCCTGCCCTGTGCCCTGTGCGCAAAATCCTGTCGGATGGTCTGCCCCTGCATATCCGCCCCCAGTTGTCGGATCGCGCAGCGGGCTTGCCGCTGCACGACCTGCTGAGCGAGCTGGCAGAGGTCTCCCTGCACATGCTCCGGCTTCTCCGGGTGAGGCGGCGGGCCGAGGCTGAGCACGTTGATTTTGGCGATGAGTTCCTCGTGTGCCTCAGCTGCGCCGACAAGCCCTGGACCCCCCTGGCGGGATGTCAGGCAGTCCGGGCGAAGCGGGCGGCAGCCGCGTCGACGAACTCGTCATGGGCGGCCTTCGCCGCCTCGTGGGCCTCGGTGAGCCGCTGCTTGGCTGCGTCGTAGCCGGATCCGGTCCTGGCGCTGCGCCGACTCGTCCTGAACTTCAACGCGGCGGCATGGCGCTTCCGCAGAATGGTCATGCTCGGGGGGGCAGGTTACAACTCGGTGCACGTACCTGAGGAGGGGACCAGATGCCTACCGGAGTAGCGGTCGTGTGCGACACCGACGACTGTCTCGCCGTCTACCTGGCGGTAGAGACGGGCAATGATGGCGATGAGCGCTCTGCAGACGAGGTGTCCCAGATGGCACGCAAGTCCGCCGAAGGTGACGGATGGGTGATCAGTTTTGGCTTTGCCCAGCCCGTGATGACGTGCCCGGGCTGCGCGGACGGCCGCGGGCCGGTCCTCGAACGCGGTGAGTGCCGACGGTGCATGGGGCTCGTCGGGATGGAGTCCAAGTGCGTGTACTGCCTACGCCGGACAGAGGAAGGCTGAACGCGCCAGCCGGAGGCGGGTCTGGTGACTCACTCGCGGTGGCTGAAGAGTGCCTTGATCAGGCCTGGTGGCTGATCGGCAAGGTCGAGGCGGCACTGGGGGCAGTGGCGGCCGTCCCCGGCGGTGCGTCTTGGTAAACCATGCCAGGCTCGCCCCTGACGGGCAGGCCCCAGCGTTCACACGGCGCGGGCGGTGGCCCGGGGGCGGCGGCTGTCGGGATCGGCGGCGCTGCTCGTCCTGCTGCTGTGTGGTGTGCTGCTGGCGTTCTCGTTGCCGTTGTTGCTCGCGCTGGCGGCGGCGTTCTTCGTCGCGGCAGTTCCAGGCGTTGTTGTCGTCAGGGTTGGGCAGAGCATCGGCGACGGTTTCCCACTGGCGGTGGCCGCAGCGCCACCACACGGCCGCGAGTGGCCCGTGCTGTTGCAGGCAGGGCAGTGTGGTGAACAGAACGGGGACGGCGTCGGCGTAGGTGTGGTAGCCGTCGTCAGGCTCGCCCAGGAGGCCGCCCCTACGCTCGAACTGGCCGGACCAGATGTCCCGGGTTAGGTCCAGCACCCGGTTCATCCGGTTCTACAGCGCCTGTTCCCCGGCGCGGATGCCGGGGTTGAACACCAGCGCGACCGGCGGGTGTCCCTCCCCGCCGGTGGGCGGGTAGAGGCCGCGCCACACCGGGGTCTCCAGGCCCTGGTGGTCTTTGGTCTTCAGGCGGAAGAAGCGGCGGTAGCGCTCGAACTTCGCGGCCAGGACATCGGCGGTCTCGGTGCAGTTGTCGACCTCTATCAGCAGCACCGGCGCACCCGCCTTGGGAGCGTGCAGGACCGCGTCGGCCTGGACGGCGGAGCGGTTGCGGCCGCTGGCGGGCAGATGGTGCACCACCTCCGTGGACCAGGACGCCAGCGTCCCGATCCCCGCCGGCCCCGACACCAACCCCGTCGCGAGCAGTTGCATCCGGTTCCGGCGCGGGGGCGGCGTCGGCTGTGGTGCCGCGTACGGGCCGGGTGGGCTCGGGGGCGGTGCGGGTGATGGCAATGATGGCCTCGTTGACCGCCATCGCATGCGGGGCCCCGGAACGGGCCGCGCCGCGCGCGGTGCCGTCCATCTCGCTCACCGGCCGGCCCAAGGCTTCGGCCGCTGCCTCCAGCCCGAGCGGGGTCAGCCCCCACAGCTTGTTCCCGTCCCGGGCGCTGCCCTCCGACACCGTCAGGCCGTGCCGGGCCAGATCCAAACACACGTTGCGGACCGCCTTGTTGTCCTTGTGCTCCGGACAAGGACGACGCGTACCCGCTCCTCAACGTCATCGGCGCTTGGGGTCTTCGCGGGCCCGCCACTCCCGGCGGGCGTACGCGCATACCGCATCGCGCCCCGCCTCCGCACACAACGGAGCGCAGCGGTATGTCGCCGGTCCGGCTCTTGCTGTGGCGCCGGTCGTGCTCCGGCAGATGGGCGGCGACGCCAGTGGGCGTCGGGTTTTCTGCTGCTTTTAGGGCGTGAGGTCCAGTACGCGGACCGGCTCGCCTGCCCACCGTTGTGGGGCGGCGGTGGCGATGATCGCGCCGTCGGGACGGTCCGGGGTGGGCTGAGCCACGTACTGGCTGTGCGCGGCCGCCCAGGTCTCCTGGCGCGCGACGGCCAGGGGGCGGCAGCCAGATCCAGTTCGAGGACGGTAGTACCGGGCATGGAGGCCAGATGCTCTGCCGTAACCGGGCCGGGCACGGTCGGGTTCTACTACGGCGTGTCCGCCAAATCGGACGTCTGGTCAGCAGTCCATCCAGTCTGGCACCCACACGTCGTCCGGGGTGAGCGGCCCTGAGGTGCGCAGATGGTCGTGTAGCGCGGTCAGCACGGGGTGCTGGTCTCCGGCGCGGGACAACAGCACGTGCGGGTACACCGGGGTCGGTTCGCGCAACGGGATGCGCCGCAGGTCGTGGCTCTGGGGCCACAGGTACCGGTCCCCACTGCCGACGAGGGTGGCCAGCGAGGCGGAGTCGGCCAGCGCGTCCATGAGGGCTTCGTCGCCGAAGTTGGGGCCGAGCGCGTCGATGCTCAGACCAAATGCCTCGGACAGCGCCTGGTAGAACGCTGCCCACTCCGCGCCTGGTCTGATCCCGGGGATCCAGATGCGGTGGCCAGCCAGGTCCGCAGGCCTGAGACCCAAGGTGCGTTCGCCAACGGGTGGCCGGGCCCGACCAGGAGCTCCAGGGGTGCGTCCAGGAGTCGTTCGGCGCTGATCCCGGCTGGGACCTGGTCCACCGGCAGGGCGCGGAACGACGCGTCGACGGTTCCTTCGAGCACCGCCTGGGCTGCCTGGGCGGCGTTCTCGTTGCTCAGTGTGACCGTGTCCAGGTTCATCCCGGGGTGTGCGCGGTAGAAGCGGTATACGGCCTGGGCCGGTGCGATGCGCCGGTTGAGGACGTCGACGCGCAAGGGCCGGCTGCTGGGGCGCACGGCCTGCTCGGCCTGCTCAAGGGCTGTGAGGACCCTCTTGGCGTGAGGCAGGAAGACCTGCCCGTCCAGGCTCAGCCGGGAGCCTCGTGAGGTTCGCACCAGGAGCGTGACCTTGAGGTGTCTCTCAAGTGTCGCGATCCGCTTGGAGGCCGCTTGCTGGCTGATCCCGAGCTCATCCGCTGCTGCCTGGAACTGGCCGGTCTCGGCGACGGCCACGAACGTCCGCAGAGCTTCAACATCCACACCTTCAGCCTACTTTCACAACGATTGGTTGTGCCTGGTATGTAGTGCGGTTGTTTGATGACGCGCTCTTCAGGGTGGTGGAATCGTCGTATGTCTACCCGCACAGAGCAGGTCATGTATGTCCAGACGCCCGAGTTCGCGCGCCATGCGGAGCGAATCCTAGAGGTGACCGACGCGACGTCTCGACTGAACGTGCTGCCGTTCAGCGACAGCAATGGTCGTGCTGAACTACTTTCTGTTGTGTTTGGTGGTCCGCTCCCGGAGTCGGTGACGATCTACCCGCCGTTCTTCACCGAGTACGGGCTGAACACGACGTTCGGGGAGAACGTTTTCGTCAACCAGGGATGCACGTTCATGGACAAGGGCGGGATCCGCATCGGCGACGGCGTCATGATCGCCCCGAAGGTCAGCCTCATCACCGGGGGGCACCCTCTGCCGCTCGCCGAACGTCGCGAGTACCTCTCCTTCGCCCCGATCGTCATCGAAGACGACGTCTGGATCGGGACCTCTGCCGTGATCTTGCAGGGAGTGACCATCAGCGCTGGTGCGGTGGTCGCTGCCGGTGCGGTGGTCAGTCGTGATGTTCCTGCCCGCACCCTGGTCGCGGGAGTCCCTGCCCGGGTGATCAAGACGATCGACTGAGCCCGGCCGGGCCACCGGCACGGGGTGAGCAGTACGTACCCGGTGCACGGTGGCCTTCGAAGGCACCGGCTCGACCCCGCGGATGCTGAGTTCGTAGGAGATTCTGCGGGTGCCCAGAGCGGATAGGTCCGCCGCAGTTCGCATATCGCCGCTTCGACCTCGGCCGCCACCCGGTGGGGGCTGTGGTGCGGGCGCCGCGACACCTCCTCCAGCGACCGCTTCGGCGCCGCGGGTGCGAGGGCCCTGGAAGCTCTCACCGCCGCGGGTATGCGGACCTTGTAGGTGTGCTGCTCTTGGATGAGCCGACCCTCACCCTTGCAGATCGTGCAGGTCCGTGCCGCCTTGTCGTCTGTCCTGGTAGCGCAGGCGGGACAGGGCTTGTGGGCGGTGATCCGCAGGGGATGATCGCGCGGCGGCTTCCGCCGGGGTGACGTCGATGTGGTGGGCGATGTCTTTGCCGCGGCTGGGCGGTGTGAACCCGAAGTACCGGTCGTTGATCTCTTTGAGGGTGGCCCACACCTCTCCGCCGGCTGGCCGCTGAGCGGGGTCCTTGGCCATGAGCCGGTTGGCGAACCGCTTCAGCTCCGCAGGGGCGCCCGGGCGCAGGGTGCGCACCGGTGCCGACTGTTCGTTCGCCCGGCGTGGTTGCGGGCCTTTCAAGCAGTCCCGGCCCACCACTACCGCCAGCGGGGGGGGAGAATCTGTTAGAGCGTCCGCGTCATGAACACGCTGTTCGGATCGAGTTGATAATCCCCAAAGGGCTCGCAGTAGCCGAACCCGAACTTCTGGTACAGGTTTCTGGCCGGCCGGAAGAACTCGGCCGAGCCGGTCTCCAGGCTGATCCGGGTCAGGCCCACGCGCTTGGCCTCGGTGAGGATGTGCTCCAGCAGTTGGGATGCGATCCCGCTTCGTTTGCGCGCCGACGAGGTGCGCATCGACTTCAGCTCTGCGTGACCCGCGTCCAGCTTCTTGATCGCGCCGCAACCCACCAGCGCGTCACCGTCCAGGACCGACCAGAAAGTGACCTCGGGGCTGCGAAGTTCATCGAGGCCGAGGGCATGCTTGCTCTCCAGCGGTGTGATGGAGCGCATCTCCTGTACGTGCTCTTCGAGGAACTCGGCGATCTGCCGACCGGAGAGGTCGTCGACGACGATGTTCATGCCGCTCGCTTTCTCATCGAGACTTGCCGCTGCAGGTGTCACGCCACCTTAAGCAGCCTCGGCCTGGAGCCGATCGTCGGGCCGTTCGACGAAGGGGCCCCCTTCGAAGCGGGCTCCCGTGCGGACGAGGGCGACGAGGTGCGGTGCGTTCACGGCCCGCCACCGCTGCTGGGCGGCCTCGACGAGTTTGAAGACCATGGCCAGGGCGGCGGTGCGGGAGCCGACGCCGCGGGTGACCTTGGTCCGCAGCCGGACGGTGGAGAAGGTGGACTCGATGAGGTTCGTGGTGCCCAGGTGGACCAGTGCTCGGCCGGGAAGTCGTAGAACGCCAGCAGCTCGGGCTCGTCCTCGGTGATCTTCTTGACGGCCTTGGGGAACTTCGCACTGTAGAGCTTGGCAAACGCCTTGACCGCTGCCTCGGCGCGGTCGCGGTCCTCCGCGTTGTAGATGTCCTGGATGACCTTTTCGCGCCGGGCTGCGCGGTCTTTGGCATGGAGTCGAGGACGTTGGCGGTTTTGTGAACCCAGCACCTTTGTTTGCCAGGCCGGGCAGTCCGAACGTGGCGCCGCTGGTGGGGCCGGAGGCGAGCACCGATCCGATGGCGTCGCCCAGCGTGGCGAGCCTGCGCGGCGCGCTGCCGCGGTCCTGATTGCCTCGGCTGTTCGCCGCACCTCCTGCGGACGCCGCACCCGTGTTTGCGGCCGGATCAGATGAGAGTGCACCGGCGTCGGCGGGCAACAGCACGGCGACTGGTGTGGTGTTTCGCAGGAGCACCTGCTGTTGGCCCTGAGCTGCCAGCGCGATGAGGTCACCGAAGCCCTTCTGCGCCGAACTCAGCACGTGGGGCGGGAACACCTCGGGCTTCTGGGCTGCCGGAAGCCGATCGAGGTGCGCCAGCAGAGCGTGATCCTGCCGCTTGCGGATCAGCGTGGTGCGCCCCTTCGCTTCGGCGAGCCTCACCAGTGCATACAGACGTTACGGGCGGCAGTCGCGTTCATCGCAGCCTCCGCCTGCGACGACTGACTCACTCAGTGAGTTGACGACTCGGAGCACTCCCCCGGCGTGGATGAGCAGCGCGACGGCCGGGGGCCGCACCGGCCCCGGCCATCGCTCCACTCCGTCCGCAGAGGGTCGCACCTCGCCGAACCGGTGCGCTCAGCCACGCTGCCGAGTCCTGCTATTCGATCGCCTCCTTGCGCGCGAGATGTCCGAGGGCGAAGCGGGACTTTCTCAGCCTGTTCGTGAGCCCCGCCGCGAGATCCCGTGCGCCGTGTTGGCCGCCGCGGCCGCCGACGCTGCGGCGCGTCGGCGAGGTAGCGCGGCAGTTGCACGGTGCGAATGACACGGCCGACCTCACGAAAGGCGGTTGTCCCGTCTTACGGAACTGGCACGTGTCCGTCAGGCTTCGAGATAGGCGAGCACGGCCAACGCGCGCCGGTGGCCTTCCGGATCGGATTCCAGGCCCAATTTCGTGAAGATGCTCCGGACATGCGTCTCGACGGCCTTGCCGCCGACACTCAGCCCCTGGTGATCGACTCGTTGGAGCGACCCCGAGCCATCAGCTCCAGCACCTCCGACTCCCGCCGGGTAAGCGCCTCCAGGGCACTGGCTGTCCGTCGCCGGCGGTAGACGTCTGACGATCTCCGGTCGATGAAGGGCTCCCCCGCCGCGACACGCTTGATGGCTTCGGTGAGTTCACCGAGGTCGGCGATGCGGTCCTTGAGGAGGTAGCAGAAGCCTCCCGGTGGGCGGGACAGTGACTGGACCGTACTGCTGGTCAGCTCTGCCCCTCGGCGGTCGGCGCCCCGCAGAGCGCGCTGACCGACTCGCGCTGCATCCACCACCAGGCCCTCGCCGAGTACGTTCTCGGCCTGACCACGCCAGCGAGATGACGTGCATTCCACGACGGTCACGAATGCGTCCCGTTCGAACGCCTGGGGTTCCCGGTCGCGTGGGGAGCCGCCGACGCGGCTGGCAGCCTCAGGCGGAAAGTGCGTGCAGCGGAGCGCCTTCCCAACGTGCCAAAGCCGCGCCCTGGATGACCGGGGGAACCTCCGCGGCCGCTTTGACAGGCAAGGATGGCGTCTGGTCGACGGTGGGAAACGGACTGCCGAACTCGACGAGCCGGGCCGCCGGATCATTCCCCCGACCGCCCTCGCGGCCTACGCCCGCGCGACGCACCGGACGGAGCGGCCCCTGCTCCTCCTGCTCGTCGCCCTGCCGGTCAGGTCCCCCCGTCGAGTTGCCGCTAGCGCGCACCCTGCTGCAGCCATGACTTAGATCGGTCCGGTATTCGAAACATTCGAAACTCAGACGCCAGATTCTTCCCGAAAAGTTCCCCGTTCCGGATGGCCAGAACATATTCATTACGCCCTTGAAGCCATCGAAATGTTTCGTAACACATGCCGAAACTATTGACGCTTGACGCGGGCAGGTCAACACTGCGGGCCATATACCGGCCTCAGATGCGGAGGAACTCGCACATGACCGCTGTACCCGCACACCCGACGTCCCGCAGGGCCGCCTGCGCCATGCTGCTGGGCGCCGCGTCGACGCTGGCCCTGCCCGGTACCGCCCGCGCCGCCACCGTCATCACCACGAACCAGACCGGCACCAACAACGGCTTCTACTACTCGTTCTGGACCGACTCGCAGGGAACGGTCTCCATGACCCTGGACTCCGGCGGCAACTACAGCACGAACTGGAGAAACACAGGGAACTTCGTCGCCGGCAAAGGCTGGAGCAACGGCTCACGCAGGACCGTGAGGTACTCGGGCACCTTCAACCCGTCCGGGAACGGCTACCTGTGCCTCTACGGGTGGACGTCGAACCCTCTTGTCGAGTACTACGTCGTCGACAACTGGGGCACCTACCGGCCAACCGGCACGTACAAGGGCACCGTCACCAGCGACGGCGGCACATACGACATCTACCAGACGACGCGGTACAACGCGCCGTCCGTCGAAGGCATCAAGACCTTCAACCAATACTGGAGCGTGCGGCAGTCGAAGCGGACGGGTGGCACCATCACCACCGGCAACCACTTCGACGCCTGGGCCCGCGCGGGAATGGCCCTCGGCAACTTCAGCTACTACATGATCCTCGCGACCGAGGGTTACCAGAGCAGCGGGAGCTCCAACATCACGGTGGCGGCATGAGAACCACCGGACCGCCTCGGACCGCACGCCCCCTGACGACGACCCTGGCCGCGCTGGCACTGGCCGTAACCGGCACCCTGACCGTCCACACGGCCCCGGCGCAGGCCGCCGCCTGCAACGGATACGTCGGACTCACCTTCGACGACGGTCCGTCCGGGAACACGCCCGCTCTGCTGGGCGCGCTGCAACGGAACGGGCTGCGGGCGACCATGTTCAACGAGGGGCGGTACGCCGACGCCTACCCGGCCCAGGTCAAGGCCCAGGTCGCGGCCGGCATGTGGGTCGGCAACCACAGCTACACGCACCCGCATCTGCCGCAGCTCGGCCAGTCGCAGATCGACTCGGAGATCTCTCGCACCCAGCAGGCCATCGCGGTCGCGGGCGGCGGCACGCCGAAACTGTTGCGGCCGCCGTACGGCGAGACCAACTCGACGGTCAGGACGGTGGCGGCCAAGTACGGCCTGACCGAGATCATCTGGGACGTGGACTCAGGGGACTGGAACGGCGCCGGCACGGATGCGATCGTGCAGGCCGCCGGGCGACTCGCCAACGGTCAGATCATCCTGATGCATGACTGGGCCGCCAACACGCTCGCCGCGATCCCACGCATCGCACAGGGGCTGGCCGCCCGCGGCCTGTGCGCCGGCGCGATCTCCCCTCAGACGGGCCGCGCGGTGGCACCCTGAGCGGACAGAAGGTGGTGGTGCCGCTCCGGGGGGCAGAGCCTGTCAGGGGCAAGAGCCGGTTCAACACGAAAGAGCCGGTTCAACACGATGCTGACCGCGGTCCGGATTCACCGCAGCCAGCACCGGGCCAGCCGGCCCCCGTTTGGAGGACTTCCTCCGCAGCCCGCGAGTCCGGCCGCTGCCCAGCTTCGGCCCATGCGGAGCAGCGGCGGGCTCGGGAGCCCGGACCGGACCGGTTGGCCTACTGCCGTGCCCATGCCGCGCGCTGGCGTGTTGAGTGCGCGGGGGACCGTGGATGAGCGGACGTGGCAGCTGATCGCCTCGCCGGTCTCCGAGTCCGGGAATGCCCGGCCCTGGAAGACGTCATGCCACTCCCCACCCCCAAGACACTGACCTGAGTCACCTTCGCATCGGACGTCCGCGTGATCCCTGTAGATCGCGATAAACCACCGTGGACCCCTTCAAATATCTTGAGATGCCTCGAAATCGGCCGTGAGACCTCTGTCCCCCGTATCCCACTGCCTGTTTCCTGGCTGTGAGGAACCCACATGACCAATGGGAGTCAGAGTGCTGGAGGGCGACGAATGAGCGAGTTGACAGCCGGGGAGATGCGCAGGCTGAAGGAGTTGCCAGGGCTCAGATTCGCGAAGCTCGCGGCACGTACGCACTACAGCCGGTCAACCCGGGAAGGGTTTCTCAACGGGAAAAAGGCCTGTGCCTCGGGAGGCCGTCGAGCAGTTCGCCTCAGCCGTGAGGAGGGTGGCGGGGGTCTGCTGTTGGTGGAGGAAAGGGAACCCGGGAGATCACCCTCCTTCGACGGCGGCGGCCTTGAGCAGCGGTCCCACCGTTGGCCAGCCCCGGTGGAATTGTTCGCCACCGGGGGTGGCTCTGGCGGTCTCATCCTCCACACGGAAGGGGCTCTCGGTGGCGAATCTGGTCCACAAGCGGGCCTAGACCGACCAGCAGTCGACCGTCCGGCAGAACCTCGTCTTGGACGAGGCAACGAGGCCGGGATCGAGGACCCGGTCGTCTTCGAGGAGGACCCCGGCACCTCCAGCCGCCTCCACCCACTCCAACGGCCGGAGTTCCGCGAATTGCTGACGTACGCGCGACCGGGCGACACCCTCGCCGCCGCCGGCGAATCTGCAGAGACGGGCATGCCTGACTCCAGGGCCGCTACAAAATCTGGTTCAGCTCAGTCCGAGTCGCCTCGTTCTCAACCTTCCGCAGGCCGCAGTTCGAACGTGAAATACATACTCAGGCAGTGAGGCTCGCCCTCGCCGTCAAGGAAGTCCCAGGAGAGACCTTGGATGTGAACATCGTGCTCGCTCACCCAGGTGTGTGCCTTTGAGAAGACCTGAGCAGGGCTCGATCCGAGGAAGAGTTTTCTGGCCACCGGGTGCACCCCGGTCTCTGCCTCCGAGTCGTCGAAGCCGTCCGGGACGTCCAGACAGAAGTCGGGGTTCAGCACGAAACAATACCGCCCTTGACGATTTTGGTAGCCGCACGCCCAAAGGGAACTTCCGAGCGTGACACTGTGTAGGACGCCGTGCGGCGAGGAAGGTTGCTTCCCGAACGCGCTCACGCCGGCGAGCAGCACATGTGCCGCTCTGCGGGGCAGCCACCGGATTGCGGCCGTTCGGTCCAGCGCAAGGTCCTGCCCACTCAACCGGATGGAGGCTGCCATCACACGGCGACCTGGTCCGCGTCGCCCTGATGGAAGCCAGGCCCGCGGGCCTGCACACCTACCAGCTCATGGCCGCCACCCGCCTGACCCGCTCGCAGGTCGGCCGGGGCATCAGGCACGTCCGTGACGTCGTCGCCGCGGAGAACCTGACGCCAAGCACCTGAACCGCCGGGACGGGTTCAGGTTCTCCGACGACCCCGCGGACTGGATCAAGTACGACAAGCGGCAGTTCCGGTAGATCCTCGGCCGTCACCCGGGTGTTCACGGGCACGCTCGATCCGCACCTGGCCCGCTCCCCCGACGACGAATGGGCACAGCTCGCCACAGCCCAGCTCACCGGGGTCCGTGCCGCCCTGACCCAGCGCTTCGTCATGGCGGGTGGGAGCCGTCATCGAGACCGGCCGACGTCGCCTTCCACCGCGTGATCCTGGCGGGCCACGTCCCGGTTACCGAAGCGGTCCGCGCCCGCGCCCCGGAGCGCACCGAGGGCTACACCCGGGAGATCACCGTGGGCGCCCTGCGCGAGCTGGACATCCTGGCACCGTAGCCCCGGCCCCGGGGCGCCTGGCGGGGACCTGCCCTCCGGGCGCCCGACGATCAGAGTTCCAGGACCGCGCGGTAGCGGGCCCGCGCGCCGCGCACACGGTCGAGCGCCTCCTCCATGCGCGATACCGGGTACGTCTCGACCTCCGGCCCGATGCCGTGCCGGGCCGCGAAGTCGAGCATCTGCCTCGTCTCCAGGGGCGTCCCCACAAGGCCCCCGGCGAGGGTCTTCTCGCCCAGCAGCAGACTCAGCGGCTGAACGGTGAACGCGGATTCGGGCACCCCGACGACGCTCAGCGTCCCCTGCGGCCGCAGCGTCGCCAGGTACGCGTCCCACGGCAGGTCGCCGGAGACGGTCGACAGCACGAAGTCGAACGCCCCGGAGAGACCCGCGAGGCCCTCTCCCTCCACGCCCGCCACGACGAACTCGTGCGCCCCGAACCGCCGGGCGTCGTCCGCCTTCGTGGCCGTCGAGGAGAGGGCTGTGACATGGCACCCCCACTTCGCGAGGAACTGGAGGGCGAGGTGACCCAGGCCGCCCACGCCGACCACGGCGACCCGGTCGGTGGGCCGCACCTCGTGCCGTACCAACGCCGAGAACACCGTCGAACCGGCACACATGAGCGGCGCGGCCTGCTCGGACGCGAGCGCGTCGGGGATCGGCTGGACATACCGCCAGTCACTGGCGCGCACCTGGGTGGCGAACGCGCCGCGGTCGCCGCGGAGCACGGGGTCGTCCTTGTCCGGGCAGAGGTGCTGCCGACCGCCGAGACACCACTCGCAGGCGAAGCACGCTCCGGCGGTCGCCCCGACGCCGACCCGCTGCCCGACGGACAGCCGGGTGCGGTCGACCGCGCTGCCCAACGCCTCGACCACGCCGACCGCTTCGTGCCCCGCGACCACCGGGAAGCGGGAGATGCCGTGCAGGTCGTCGATCATGGCGACATCGGTGTGGCAGACACCGCAGTGGGTGACGGCGACATCCACTTCGTAGGGGCCGAGGGGTGCAGGCTCGTACTCCCGCACCCGTACAGGACCCCGGGCTTGCTCCACCGTGTACGCGCGTACGGCCACGGGCTACCACCTCCTCCAAAAAACCAACTAGTTAGTTTCAGCATAGAGCAGAGGATCACGGCGGGCAACCAACAAGTTGGTAATCTGGCGCCATGTCTCCTGCGAAAGCCGACGCCACACGCCGTCGCCTGCTGGACGCCGCCACCGAGGACTTCGCCGCCCACGGCGTCGCGGGCGCCCGTGTGGACCGCATCGCGGCCGCCGCCGGTGTCAACAAAGCCCAGTTGTACGCCTACTTCGGCGACAAACTCGGCCTGTTCGACGCGGTCTTCCGCCTGCACGCCGACGCCGTCGCCGACATCGTCCCGTTCACCGCCACCGACCTCGCCACCTACGCCGTACGGCTGTACGACGCGTTCCTCGCCCGCCCGGATCTGGTCCGCCTGGTGACATGGGCGGAGCTGGAGGGGATTCACACCGGAAGCCTGGCGCCCGGAAACCCGGCGGTCGCCGCCAAACTGCGGGCACTCTCCGAGGCACAACGGGACGGCAAGGTCATCACCTCGCTCGACCCCCAGGACATCCTCGCCCTGATCACTTCCATGGCCCTGACCTGGTCCGCGGCGAGCCCCTACACCACCGCGACGCAGGACGACCGCCCCGAGGAGCACGACCGCCGCCGCCAGGCACTGTCGGCGGCGGTACGCCGGTCGTTCGTCGGCCCCTGAGGGCCCGTCTTCCAGGCAGCGTTTGAGAAGTAGTCACCAAGTACGCCAGCCACACTGTTGGGGTGGCCTCTGTCACCAGAGGCAAGATGTCCCGTCCGGAGAGTGTGCACCTATGGCTGCGGTGACCGCCGAACAGGAGCACGTCGGCGCAGTTGCCGCTCAGGTGGCTAGCGGCCCAACCATCGGCGCAGGCGGCGCCCGCCAGGGCGGCGGGCCCGCCGCGTCCGGGCCGCGCTCGTGCCCTCTGAAGTGCGGCTTGTCCACCGTGGGTCGTCGGAGACGACCGGTGTCTGGCGGTCGGCCTGGGCGCGGATCTCGATCTGGGACTCGTGGGAGGTGATGCGCATGGCCTCCTCCTCGGAGGCCAGCGCGCCGCGTAGAGCGGACCCGGCCAGTCCGCGGCGGAGCACCAGGCGCTTCAGCCAGGTGAAGAACCCCATCACCGCGATCAGGCAGCCGGACACCACCAGGTAGGGGACGACTTCACTCATGTGTCACCGCCTTGCCGGCCGTGCCCATGATCTTGACCTCGCCACCCTTCATGTCGCCGCGGATCCGCACCGTGCCGGCATCAAGGTCGACGTCGAAGGGCGGCTCTTCGGCAGGCCGTACGTTCTTGCGTGTCCGCTCGTCCCGTATCGCCCGCTCAAGCGCCTTCGCCGCAGGGGAACCTTCCAGCATCAGATCCACCCCCATGGCTTTCAGCCCTTTGCTCTTTCGCCAGTACACCCAGCCGCGAGCCTCCAGCCACAGCAGGGCACGGTCCATCGCCCAGCAGAGCACCGTCAGCGCACCGACGCCTCCCGCCACGATGGCCACCACCTCGATCATTACCGGGCGGACTCCTGCCTTATCCGAAGCGCCAAGCGACCCTCACTATAGTAACGTAGCGTTTCCAGAAACGCACTGTTACTGAATGTGAGGCAGATCAGGTGCGCAGGTTGACACGGGCTGAGCAGCAGCAGGTCACGCACGAGCGACTGTTGGAGGCAGGCCGCTCGGTGCTCCAGCGCCGGGGGTTCTTGGCGGCAACGGTCGACGAGATCGCCGAGGAGGCCGGCTACACGCGAGGCGCCGTGTACAAGCACTTCGGAGGCAAGGAGGGCTTGTGGCAGGCCGCCGTCGATGCCCACACCGAGGCGCACCTGCAACTGCTCGGCGAAACCCTGGACCGGGTGTCCAGTCGGCAGGAGCTGATCGCCGCGCTGATCCCGAGCGCCTTCACCGACGACCAGGACGCGGCGAGGTGGAGCACCGCCGCCATGGAGTTCATGGCCTCGGTGACGCGTCACCCCGAGGCCGCGGCCGTCTCGGTAGCTGCTCAGCGCCGCCATGAGGAGCAGATCGTCGCCTTGCTGGAGGGCACTTGCCGACGCCTGCACATCCAGCCCGCCATTCCGCTGGAGCAGCTTGTCGTGGTGCTGGGTGCGCTGGGCGGCAGCCTCGGTCTACGGGCGGCGGTGGACCCCGCCACAGATGTGGCGGCCCTAGCCGCTGGCGTCATGACGGTCATGTTCCCCGAGCCGCAGGAGTGAGCCCCCCGCTCGGCAAAAATATCGGAATCCTGGCTGACCAGTGGGGAGATGTTGGTATGGCTCGTGAGGACCTGACAGATGAACAGTGGAAGCGGCTGGAGCCGCTGTTGCCGCCGATTCCGAAGGTGGGGCGTCCGCCGAGGAACCGGCGTCAGGCCTTCGGATGGGATCTGGTGGCGGGCCAGAACCGGCTCACCCTGGCGGGATGTTAGCCAAGCGGTACGGGCCGTGGGGGGACCGTGTACTCGGTCTCCCCGCGATGGCAGCTCGAAGGCACCTGGGCTCGCATCCTCGAATGGCTCCAGGTCAAAGCCGATGCCGCCGGTGAGATCGAGTGGGAGGTGTCCGTTGACTCGACCGTGTGCCGTGCCCACCAGCACGCTGCCGGGGCCCGCCAAAAGGGGCTGGTGATCCGGGCCGGACATGTCCGCACGGCCTGGCGGACGAGCCGGATGACCACGGACTCGGCCACTCCCGCGGCGGCCTGACGACAAAGATCCACCTGGCAGTGGACGCCTCTGGTCACGTCCTGGCCGTCACAATCACCAGCGGACAGCGTGGGGATGCACCGCAGTTCAACCGCTTCATGGCAAGGATCCGCGTCGCCCGCATCGACAGCGGACGCCCGCGTACCCGGCCGTCACGCGTGATCGCCGACCGTGCATATTCGTCCCGGGCGATCCGCTCCTACCTGCGTCGTCGGCGGATCGCGCACACGATCCCGGAGAAGCAGCGTGACGCCGTTGCCGAGGTAGGCGGGCAGGAACGGTGCGAACGAGGCGCCCACTTCGAGGCCCAGGACTGTGGTGAGGAACTCGGTCGAACAATGCCGGTCCGAGGCTTATACGGCGGTGTGGTTCCGGTCGACGCTGCACTGCTGCTGATGCTGTACGTGAGGCATATGAGGTGTCTCCGGTGTCGTCGTGGTCAGGGGGCAGTACACGGCGCCCGGCTGAGCATCCGGCTTCAGCCGGCCACCGCAAGCCGGGCAGATCCGCCCGAGCTGTCGACCGCCGACGCCAGGCACCCAACTCGGCTACGAGCCACGACACCCCTCCCGACAGGGATCAAAGACAGTCACTGAGCTTGTTCTTTATCTACCAAGATCTTCCGGGTTTGCCGATGGCCTTGAGTGTCTCGGGGCGTTTGACGGTCTTACCGGCGTCGTAGCGGGCTGCCCGATGTTTGTTCTTGGAGCCGAGCGGCCGTCCGGGGCCCGCGCCTCGGGGTTTGAGCACACGCGTCGGGCAGGCGAGGTAGGCGCGGGTGTTCCTGAACCCCCGGCGGACACGAGCGGGGGTGAGCCGATCGGAAGTGGCGGGGGCTTTCCCAGGACCGGTGGAAGTCCGCGGCGAGCGGCCGAGTGAGCTGGAGTTGGGTGTGAGCGACGATCAGGAGCCAGGTACAGCGGTCCGCCGCCTCGGGAGTACGGAGTTTCGGAGTGGTCCAGCCCAGGGTCTGCTTCGCGAAACGGAAGGTGTGCTCAGATCGAAGCGGCGGAGAAATGCCTGCCAGAAACGGTCCACGTCGTCCGAGGTGGCGCCGGTCTTGAGGGACCACAACCACACCGGCGGGGAATCCCGCTCTTTCAATAGATACTCAACCTTCAAGCCCATCAACGTCCCTTCGACCACAGGAAGTTCACCGCCGTGGTCGAGCCATGAAGAGCAGTGGGTGAGCCGTGGGTGGACCCGGTCCCACGCCTGGGTCTCGGCCTTGCCGTAGTTGGTGTGTCCGTGACCGTGGTGATCGCGGGCTCGGGCCGGATCTCCGGCTTGGTGAAGCGGAATTCCGCGCCGTGCTTTGGCGGCCGACCGGTGACGCCTTGCGTCCAGGGGTGGTTTCAGCAGACGCATCACGCAGTCGGAGCGGACCCGGCCGACCAGCTCGACCGGCAGGTCGCGCAAGACCCAGGCCAGACGGGTGACGTCATAGCCGGCGTCGCTGACGATCACGATATGCGGGTCTCCGGTCTGCCACAGGCCTGCGGCGATGAGCCGCTCGACGACACCCCTCAACTGGACGGCGGTGATTGCCGTCGCGTCGTCCGCAGGACCGAGCCGCACCGCGTCCAGAACCGCGGTCCAGGACGTGGCACCCGGCTCCAGCACCGCTACGAAGGAGTAGGGCCAGCCCGGAATGAACTGCGAGGCTGTCTTTGCCCGGCCGTAGACATGGCAGAACAGTCGCTCCGCCGAGCACGGCACGCCCGAGCGAAGCCACGGCGACACATCGACCGCCAGGACCAGGCGCCCCAGTCGAAACGCGGCAGCAACAGCCCGGCCAGCACTTGCCGCCGACCGATGTCAATCCGGCCGTGGCTCAAGCCGCCGTACATCGCTCCGTGCCCACGACGATGCTCGGGCAACAGCGTCAAGTCCCCACCGGGGACTTCACCGCCCCGTCCGCTCACAACACCGCGTCCACCAGCTCGAACAATTCGTCACACCGGGCGGCCAGACACTCATAGAACTCACCCCGAAAGCGCGATGCTTCCCTCTGGACAGCACCAGGCAACAGACTCGCCCTCACGGCCCTCGTCGTGGTCACGTGCACCTTGGTCGGAGCACAGGATCAGACGAAGGCCGCCCCCACGTCCGGCGAATCCCCAGGTGAGCCACCCACGTCGAGACACCATTCGATGCCAGAAGATAACGAACAGAAACGGCGCCGCCTCACCCCTCGTCCTGCAGGGGTGCACAAGCTTCTCTCCGGCCGGGCAGGCTGTGGTGCCGGAGCACTCCACAGAAACCGCGAGGCGGCTTCATGTCACCACAGAGGGTTGTGTGAGCACGGACAGCCGGATAGGACTGTCCGCGTGACTGATCAACGCAGCTTCGCCCGTACCGTCATCGCGCTCTCCCTGGCAGTGACCGCCTGTTGTGCACTCACTTTCACCATCATGCTGCTGTCCGGGAGTCCCGCCGTGCAGCCGCAGCGTGTCCTGGATCAGGACGCGCTGGCGCGGGCGGTGCTCAACAACGTCAACTCCGCCGACTTCGCCAAGCCCCCGACCATCGACGATGTCACCTGCCCCGCTTCCATCCCCGTCGAGACGGGCCGGGAGTTCGAGTGCAAGGTCAACGGTGTCGGCGACGGCAACCGCAGCGGCCATGCCTGGGTCAAGGTGAAGATCAAGGACGATCAGGGCGACCTGTCACTGGGCTGAGGAACGGCAGAGCGGGCGAGCGGGACCGCAGCCGCGGCATCGGGCCTTCCCGGCCCCGGCTGGCGGCAGTAGTGGACACCTATGGGCCCAGCCCCCGCTCCAGACCAGGGGTAAGACCGTCAAACGCCCCGGGACACTCAAGGCCATCGAGGGGCGCCGACCGCGGCCGGCGCCCCGGGTTCCTCAGTGGCGGCGGCCCCGCCGCACCCTCAGCTCGTCGAACCGGCACGTCGCCGTCCAGGACCCGCTGCCGGGCCCTGCGGTACGGCTCGGCGGCCGGTTCCGTCGGCACGATCACACCGAACCGCAGTGTGTAGTTGTCGAGCATCATGTCGGCGAACAGCGGCAAGGCGGCCCGGTGCAACGGATCTGCCGCCATTGGATCGGGCCTCCCGGCGGCCATGTCATGTCCGTACGGTGACCACATGGGCAAGGACGGTATGTCCCGGCTACGACTTGTCGCGGTCGCGGACGACGACACAGGTCCGCGGTTGTGCCGGGGGTGCGGTGGTCCGCTGGCGCAGTCGTCGAAGACGACGGCGGTGTCTGTTCGTCCGTCTGCCGGTCGCGGCATTGGCGGCGATGCGGCGGGCTCGGGCGAGGGCCGAGGGCCGGCGGTGCAGTCCGGCGTGCCGTCCAGCTGCCCGGAGTGCGGGGCGTCGTGGACGGTCGGGGTCGAACCTCCTGCCTCGACAACGTACTGCTCTCCCGCCTGCCGCAAACGGGCCTTGCACAGGCGGGGCGCGGCGGACGCCCGGTTGTGAGACCGCGCATTCGACGGCTGTCATCGTGCTCACTGCGAAGTCGTGCGCCCTGGCGGGTGCCTGGTCTGGTCGGATGGTGCGATGTGACGGCCTGCCGGGGCGAGTTGACGGGGACCGCTTTCTCGCCGAAGACGCTGCCGGAGGCGGCCAGTGCGTGTCCTGGAAGAACCATGACAGGTGCGCGAGGAACCTGCTGGCCACGCCGGCCGCCATCGAGGACGAGCAGCTCGCCGACCGCGTCACCGTCGTACGGCGCGACGGCACCGTTCTGTACGCCGACGAACTCACCGCCGAAGGCGGTTGGCGGCGTCGGCCCGCTGCGGCGCGGGTGGTGCAGCAGGAGCGTCGCGGCCGTGGACCGCGCCCGGGACCGCCTCTTTCCGCCGCGAGCTGGCCCGTATACGGACCGGCGCGTACACGCGGAACTCGTCAGCGAGGACCGGCGCCTGGCCGTGCAGCGGGACACCGAGCGCGCGGCGACCTGGTCCTATCCGGTCCGCCGCATCGCCCAGCCCGGCAGACGCGCGTCCGGCGTCGACTACCACCGGGTCTCGCCCGGCGAACACCGCCGGATCTTCAACGAGCTGATCGCCCCGTCGTACCTGAACCGCATGCTGCGGTGACAGCCTCGGGCCCGCCGACCTCCCCGGGACGACCCACACGCCGTGTACGTCCTCGGTCAGCCCGGAGCGGGCATACTCCTGGCTGCCAGGATGGTCTGCCGCGCCATGCGGCCTGGCACGGCCCGTCTGGTCGGCAACGACTTCAAGGCCTCGCACCCCCGACTACTACCAGGTGCTGCGCGACGATCCCCGCAGCGCCGGGGCCGCGATCCGAGCCGACTACAAGTCGTGGTTCACCCAGGCTGAGAGTACGTACGCCTGAGGCGCGGCGATGTCCTGATCGGGGGCGCCCCCGGCAGCGCGGAGGAGTTCTTCGACAGCGCGCTGCCGTTTGTGACCACCGGCCATCCGGTCGAACTCGTGGTCCTGGCCGTACGCGAAGCCGACAGCCGACTCGCCACCGCGCTGCGCCCGGGCAATGCAACGCGGCGGCACCGGCTGGTTCACCACTCGCGGGGCACGACACATGCTTCCGCGCGCTCGCCGACGTCGTCGCCGTCGCTGAGCGGCACCCGCAGATCGCGGCCGTGACCGTGATCCGCCGGGGCGGCCACGCCCTGTTGCGCCACGAGGCCGGCGGCGCCGGGCAGGCATCGTGGGCGCTGACGGCGGAACGGCTCCGCCCCTACACCGAGCAGGAGGCCGCCGCGTTTCTCCGCCTCCACCAGGCGCTGCGCCGGGCGCTCCCGCGGTACCGGGCTGAGCTGGACGAGATTGCAGCACTCCACCCCGGATCGCGGATCGCGGATCGCGCTGGATCAGCTGCGCAGCCCCCGCAGCATCACCCCCAGATAGCGGCGACCGGAGTCAAGGCGCTCTTCTTGGCCGTCGGCGTGGACGCCTGCGGCGTAGGCGATTCCGCACATGAGGGGTAGCAGGTCGTCCCAGGTGACGACGCCCTGAACGGATCCCGCCGCCTGTGCGTGCTTGAGCAGGCGGCCGGCGAGCGCGTCCAGCGTGGCGGTGAGCTCCCGGGTGCGGGGCAGAACATGTTCGGGGGCGGCGCGGACGAGGGTGATGGAGGGGTCGGTCAGCTGCATCGTGAGGGTGGTGCCGAGGAAGCCGGTCAGGGCGCCCCAAGGGTCCTCCTCGGTCAGGGCCTGCTCCGCGCGGGTGATCAGAGCCTCCAGGCCCGGGGTCGCCACGGTCTCCATCAACGCCTCGGGCGTCGGGAAGTGCCGGTAGGTCGTGGCCACCCCCACGCCGGCAAGACGGGCGATGTCGTTGAGCTGCAAGGGGGTGCCTTCGTCGATGAGCCGGCGGGCCACATCGAGGATGCACTGCCGGTTGCGGGCGGCGTCCTTGCGCATCGATGGAGGGGTCATGCCCACAGCATAAGTGGATGAGTCATCCGGTTCGCGTTACGTTGAAGTGGATAGTTCATCCGTTTCGATGTGGCGCCTTCGCGGCCCCGAGGAGAAACCACCATGACATTCACCGTCACCGACGTCCCGGGCCTGCCCGCCGGCTTCACCGATACCTTCACCAGCCGCACCGTGACCACCGCCGAGGTGACCCTGCACGCCGTCGTCGGCGGCGACGGCCCGCCGCTGCTGCTCCTGCCCGGCTGGCCCCAGTTCTGGTGCAGCTGGCGCCTGGCCATGCCCGCCCTCGCCGAGCACTTCACCGTCATCGCCCCCGACCTGCGCGGCATGGGCGCCAGCGACAAGCCCGCCACCGGCTATGACGCCGACACCCTCGCCGGCGACATGGCCGAGCTGATGACCGCCCTGAGTCACGAACGCTTCGCCGTCGTCGGCTACGACCTGGGCATGCTGGTCGCCTACGCCCTGGCCGCGAGCCACCGCGACCGCGTCACCCGCTTCGTCGGCGCCGAGTCGATCCTCCCCGGCGTCACTCCGTTCCCGCCGATGCTGACGGACCCGACCACCAACGAGGTGATGTCGCACTTCGTCATCAACCGCCTCGCGGACCTCAACGAACGCCTGATCGCCGGCCGCGAGGAGATCTACTTCGGCCACCAGTTCGCGACCAAGACCGCCATCCCTGGCGCCATCCCGCCGTACGCCGTGGACCTGTACGTCGACCACCTGCGCGACCCGGCCGCCCGGCGTGCCAGCTTCGAGTACTACCGCACCCTCGACACCACCGCCGAGCACATCCAGCGCTGGCGCGAGCAGGGACCGCTGACCATCCCGGTCCTGGCCATCGGCGGCCAGTACAGCACCGGCACCATGCCTGCGGAGACGATGCGCCTGGTGGCCACCGACGTCACCGAACTGGTCATCCCCGGAGCCGGTCACTTCCTGCCCGAAGAAGTTCCTCAGGAGCTGACGAAGCGGCTGCTGGACTTCCTGCGCTGACCCGACCGGCTCACCAACTCGTCATGCGGGCAGCCGTGATCATGGTGTGGCGAACGACCTGGACGTCTCGGCGCGGGCCCTACGTCGAGATCGAGTCGGTGGATGTCGGTCAGTGGCCCAGTGCGGACGCGGAAGAGGGGGCGTGGGGCCGTGCGACTGTTATGCCCCGGTTCGGTATGCCTCCAGGTGGTCGGCCAGTTCTGTGGGGTGGCCGAGCATGGGGCAGTGGTCACCGGGCAGTTCGTCGGGGGTAATGCCCAGGCGCTCCCGCACGATGCGGCGCATGTACTCGGCGGGGAAGAAGCGGTCGTCGCGGGACAGCAAGAACTTCGTGGGCACGTCTGGCCACGCGGCCAGCGGCCATGGCTCCATGAACGGGGTTGCCGACTGCGTACGCGTGTGCTTCTCGGCCTCGGCGGCCAGTTCCGGCGGGGTGTCGTGGTGGAACAGGGCGGTGTCGTCGTCGGGGTCCCTGCCGTCGCGTTCGTCTTGTTCACGCCTGGCTTGTTCGTAGCCGGTGTTGGCCCACCACTGACCTGGGGCCTCACCCGGTGCCGGGATCTGCGCCTGCAGCATCACCAGCAAATCCACCGGCACGCGGTCGCACACCAGCGGGGCGGTGAACCCGCCGAAGGAGTGGGCCACCAGGATCAGGCTGGTGCGATCACCGATGGCGTCGACCACGCTGTCGGCGTACTCGGCCAGCCCGGCCGAGTCGTCGTCGCACGGCAGGTCCACCGCCACCACGTCATGGCCTCGCCCGCGCAGCTCAGCCTCCAGCAGATGCCAGTACCACGGGCTGGACGCGGCACCGGGAATCAACACATACGTAGCCATCGTGAACGACCCCCTCAGTTGTGGATACCGTGCCTCAACGCCGTCGCTCGGCCGGCCGAGTCACGGCGGGCGAAGCCGCACCGCTGAGGGGAGTTGTCCCCGGTACTCGAAAGAGCGTGGTCGATGCGGTGATGAGGCGAGGGCGACCATGATATTTTGTGACGAACAACCCGGACACCCTCGCGGCAGCACTCTATGCGACGACCGACGACGTGTGGATCGTGGACTCCACACCTGTGGAATGTGGCCGCTCGGGAGAGACCGTGAAGCGCTCTGACCTGGTCGGATGGGCCGGGTACGGCTACTGCGACAGCCACAGCCGCTTCTTCTGGGGCCTGCTACTGGACCTGCTCGCGGCCGAGCCGCACCTTGTCGCTGCCCGGCCCGGCCAGACACTGATCGGCGACAAGAACTATTTTCGGCCGCACCTTCGCACAGGAACTTGCCCAGCTAGGCATTCAGTTGCTGCGTCCGACGCGCAAGGGCGAACGGCAGCGGCCCGGCGGGGCGCTGTTCAAGCCACCACGCCAGACAAGGCATCCACCGCTCGCTCACCTCGTACGATCACTGATCCCTTGGAATGGATCATCTAGCCGGCCGGCTTCGGCCGACGTGAGGTCAGGTCCGTCGCCGCCGCACGGAGCATGTGGCGTAACCAGGAGTGCATCGGATCGGTGTCCAGACGTGTGTGCCAGGCCATCCCATAGGGAAACGCGTCGAACTCTTCCGGGGCCTCGACCAGCCGCATGCGCGGATTCGTGGCCGCCCGCTGCTCCGCCAGTCTTCGCGGAATCGTTGCCACCAGAGGCGTACCGGGCAGGACGGCGAAGGCCGAGCTGAAGTGCGCCACCCGCACCGCGGCTGTCCGGCTGTGGCCGAGGGCCTGTAACCACCGCTCGATCAACGGCTGCTCCTGCTGTATCAACGCGATGACCAGGTGGCGGGCCGCTACGTATTCGGCCAGCGAGAAGCGGTCCCGCACAGGGTGGTCGTGGTCCACCACGCAGATCACGTCGTCGGTGAACAGGCGCTCCCACCGTAGTGGGGCGGCCGGGCGGAGGACGGACAGGACAATGTCGGCCCGGTCCTGTTCGAGGTCCGTGTAACTGTCATCTCCCCTCGGCTCGAAGCGGACTTCCAGCTTGGGCGCGGCTCGAAGCAGCCGGGGCAGCAGGTGCGGTCCCAGGGTGGAGGCGGCGTAGTCGGTGCAGACGACGCGCACGATCCCGATGGCGGCGGAGGGGTCGAAGTCCCGGCCGGCCACGAGATTCTCCAGCCGCGGCAGGAGTTCCAGGGCATCCTGTTCGTGCTGCACACCGGGATCGCCTGGGAATACCTCCCTCAAGAAGTCGGCTTCGGCTCGGGCATGACCTGCTGGCGCCGCCTGGCCGAGTGGTCCGAGCCGGAGTGCGGCCCCGGCTGCACGAGGTCCTCCTGGCCAAGCTCCGGGGTGCGAACGCCTTGGACTTCTCCCGTGCGGCGGTCGACGGTTCCCGCATCCGGGCGTTAAAGGGGACTCTCAAGACCGGACGAAGCCCCGTCGACCGGGGCAGGACGGAGCAGGACGGGCAGCAAGCGGCCTGTGTACGCCGTGCTGGAATGGGCCGCCCATCACCTCGACGCGGTCGAAGCTGCCCGCTGCCACTACGACCAGCGCCATGCCGGCAAGTGAATGCCGGCACGTCTCGCGCAAGACGACGCCGTCCATCTGCTGTCCCGTAACCGCAGGGGGGTGAGGGCCGGTTCCTGCGAGCTCTCGGCCATGGCCCGAGGCCCCTGTCCGTCACCCACCAGAGGCACTGGAGTTGCCGGTCATCTCATGGTCGCCGGAACGCCCTCACTGACGACGCCAACAGCGCGGGTCCTCCCTGCGACAACCTGAGGAGACGTCATGCGATGTACCGGCTGGCGTCGACGCCGAGTGGCCGGGACGCGGCTACCAGCGGTGCGCCACGTCCACCACCAGCCGTTCGGGCAGTACCAGCACCCGGAACGGCAGCCGGGCCCGAACACCGAGTCCGATATGGGTGGCTGAGTCGTAGTAGCCGCCGAACTTCGCGTCCCGGAAGGTCTGGTAGCCGCTGAAGTCCAGCCCCGGCAGCGGATCCGCGAGCCCGACCGGATACTGCGAGTGGTTGACCGGAGCGGTGAACTCGATCTCGATGACTGCCCCGCCCTCGACGGGGATCCCGGTCTGGGACGGGATGTGGGCGAAACTGGGCACATACTGCACCCAGTACAGGGCGGGGTCGGCAGTGGTCATGCCTGGGATGTCGAAGACCATCCGGTCATAGCAGGGGTGGCGGCCGGTCCGGACGTCCGCCAGAGCGCCGGCCATCTCAAGTGATCCCGGTTCCGACTTCGCCTGACTCCCCCAGCCCGTCTCGCAAGCGGCGGTCTGCGGCGCGGCAGCGGCAGTCGGCACGGCGCCTGCCCCTGTCAGTACCAGCGCCAGCGTTGCCAGCACCGTTGTCCAGCGTCTCATCGGTGAGCAGCCCCTTCCTTCTTTGCATGTCATGCATCCATGCCCTGTCAGACAAAAGGCGCAGCAAGATGGTTGGGCGTGATTACCGCCGAGTTTGGGACATTTCAAGCGTCCGGCCCGTCACTGACCTCGATCCCGAGCGCTGTCAACGGCGCCCTCTCGGTGAATGCGGGGAACTCCATGCGGTTCGTCTCCTCACGCTGTCGGATGGCACCGGCTATGGCGTCGACGTGCTCGCCTGGCGCTCGTGCTCCGCGTGGATGGCTGGCTCGGCTTGGATAGTGCGTCAAGACAGCGGTGGCGGTTGTAGGTGTGCAGGATGTCTGTCAGGGCGGCGGGTGCGTTCGTTGTTGCTGGTGCAGGGCCGCGGGCAGGCCCACTCGTCGAGCAGGGTGCGGTTGAAGCGTTCGACCTTGCCGTTGGTCTGCGGCCGGTAGGCGCGGGTGAGCTTGCCGGCCGCGCCGCAGTTGGCGAAGAAGGCCGCGGCTCGTTGGAGGAAGGCCGCGCAGGTGGCGGCCTTCTCGTCCGGGTGGACTTCGCTGTAAGCGAGGCGGCTGTAGTCGTCGACCGCGGAGTGGATGTAGTCGAAGCCGGTGGTGCGGCGGCAGTCGGGGCAGGCGGCACGGGCGTGGACCCGCCACCCTCAGCCGTCGGGGATGCGGCCGAGTTTCTTGACGTCCACGTGGACAGGTGTGCCGGGCCGGCTGCGTTCGTAGCGGCGGATGATCCGTCCGGTGGGCCGGTCGAGGAAGCCAAGGCGGTTCAGGCAGTGCCGGGCCAGGACCCGGTGGACGGTCCAAACGGGCAGGCCCACGATCGGAGCGATGCGAGCCGGGCCCAGCTTGCTCTCTCGTCGCAGTCGGCGGTGCGGTCAGGTTGCCGCCGCAGGCCTCGTTCCCCAGTGGTCCAGGCGGCGTGATGCTCCGGCATCTTTCGGGGACCGATGTGGGCGTTCGCGTCCCAACAGCCTCTGCGGCGCCTTATGTTCACGGCGGTATGCAACCCCGTACTCGCAGGAGGCCCGTATGCGCCACACGCTCGGCACCGTCATAACCGGGGCCGTGACCGCCGCGACCGTCCTGGTGGGTGGCACCGCCCAGGCCACGCCTCAGGGACCGGGGGTCACGGCCCGGGTGATCGGTCAGACCACCGTGAACGGCACCGACTACACCCTGCGGGAGATCACCATCCCGCCCGGCCAGACCACCGGCTGGCACTACCACGACGGGCCGCTGTACGGCGTCGTCAAGCAGGGCACGCTCAGCCACTTCGACTCAAGTTGCGCCTCCGACGGCGTCTACCGCACGGGCAACACCATCCAGGAACCGGCCGGGGCGGAGTACGTCCACATCGGCCGCAACCTGGGCGACACCCCGCTCGTCCTGAACGTGCTCTACGTCCTCCCGCACGGCGCCCCGTTCTCCCAGGACGCGCCCAATCCCGGCTGCCCCTTCGAGTGATCACCGCCGTGGCCAACCGACTGGTGGGCGGGTGCTGGAGCCGCTGTTGCGGCATACGGCTCCCGGGACCTGCCCGAACGGTACGGCCGGGATGGTTCGAGTCGTCGCCTTCAGCTGCACTCTGCGCGGTCGGTGCTCATGGGACCACGCTCTCAGATGGGACGATCCGTCGGGGCCGTGCTCCCGTGGCCGGTCACGCACCGGTCCGGAACTGACCGTCTGTGGTGGCCTTTGCGGCGGGTATGGGGGATGACGTCGGGCTGTCGTGAGGCTCGATACACCACCTGACGTCCATGAGGAGAGGCAGGATGGCATTCCGCATCCATTTCACGAGCGACGATCTTCTTCGTGTGTCGCTCGCACAAGAGCCCAATCCACTGAGCGAGACGATCTTCAGCCTGCGGCTTCTGCGACTACGGGATCCCGGCACCGTCTTCGCGCCGTGGCGGCGCTGGTCACACTCCCGATTCCCCCGCTCCGTTCACTTGCTGCGAACCCTGGTGCCGTCACCTCACGGGTTCTGTCCAGACTTCCTGACTCCGACCGGCGCCACGGACCTCGATGCGGGGCTGGAGGAGTTGCTGCACACACCGAAGTCATTTCTGCGCAAGGACATGGAGGCGTACGTCCGCATGTCCGGCACGCCACTCCCCCTGTGGGTGGCCCCGCTCGCCGACGGTGCCCCGCGCGCCCTGGAAGCCGTGAGTGGGGCCGTACGCGATTGGCATCAGGCGGCGGTCGCCCCCATGTGGCATCACCTGCACGCCCGCTTTGAGGTGGCCCGATTATCGGCGGCACGCTCGCTGCTGACGGAAGGCCTCGACAGCATGCTGTCCAGGCTGCATCCCACGATCCGCTGGACACCTCCCGTCCTGGAGCTGGCCTGTCCGGATCACGACTGGGACATCCACCTCGGCGGCCGCGGCCTGTTGCTGACCCCCTCCTACTTCATCGGCCAGGAACCCGCGATCAACCTCGATCCGGACCTGCCCCCCGTGGTGATCTACCCGGTCACCCACGACAGCACGTGGAACCCCGCCTCAACCTCCGAGTACGCCGAAGACACTCGTCGTACCAGGCTCTCCGCACTCCTGGGTCACGGCCGTGCCGCAGTGCTGGAGGCACTCTCCGCGGATCAGAGCACCAGCACCCATCTCGTCCGGCGCACTGGGCTGTCCCCGGCCACCGTCTCCCACCACACCACGGTGCTCCGCGAGGCGGGACTCATCGACACACGGCGCGCGGGCATCAGCGTCCAGCACACCATCACCCCCCTGGGGATCCGGCTGATGCGTGGCCACTCGGCACCGCACCCGTGGTGAACCAAGCCTGAGACCGACAACGGCAGGTTCCTTGCCGCTGATCCAGCCAGGGCGCTTTTCGAGCACGGTCGAAAAGCTTCTTCTGGCAGCTGCGCATCAGCAAGCATCAGGGGCGGCGGCGCAGGCAGCGGCGGCATCGCAGCCGACGCCACCAGCGGACATCGGACTCGCGTGACCAGGGGGTAACAGAAGAATGCGCGTCAAACGCTCGATTCTCGGCTTGGTCGGCGTCCTGGCCTGGATGCTGACAGCGGTTTTCACCACCGGATCGGCTCAGGCGGCCGAGCCCTCGAACAACGGCGCAGGTGGCAACGTTCGGATCGCACCGTCGGCGCCGGACAGCGCCCAGTCGGTGTCGGCCCAGGGCATAGCTGCGGTCTCTCCGACGATCTCGCCGGCCACCAGGTTCATTCACGTGGCCACCGGCGAGCCCTACACCTGCGACTCGGGGAACTTCTGCGGCGAGGTCTGGGATCCCGTGGTGTCCAAGTGGAAGGTTTTCTTCCTCTACTACTGCAATAGGTACGCGCTGGCCAACTGGAACGGCATGGGTGATTACACCAACGCCCAGACCGGCGGAGCCTCCGCCACCTTCTACCGCCAGAACGGCAGCGTCCTGGGAACCGCCCCTGCCGGAACGGTCGAAGTAGCCCAGGACTGGACGCCTGTCTGGTACATCCGCAACTGCTGAGCGCGGCTGGATCTCACGGCGGCCCCGATCAGCACGATCGGGGCCGACCGTCGGGGTCAGCAGCAGCGTTCCAGAGGGCGAAAGGGCCTGCCGCCACCACTACACTTCGCTGTCACACGAGGATCGGGGGATCGTATGCACATGTCAGTGCGCAGCAGACTCGCGGCCGTCATCGGGTGGTTCGTCCTGGTGGCGGCCCTTCTCGGCACGGCCGCCGCTCCCGTGCGCGCCGCGGTGCCACAGACCGCGTCGAGCGACGTACCGCCCGGCGTGACTGCGGGCATCGCGGTCTACGACCGGCAGACCGGCACCTTCAGCGAGCAGCTCAATCCTCACCTGCAGTTCCGCGCGGCCTCGGTCGTCAAGCTCCTCATCGCGCTCGACCACGTGTGGAACCGAGGCCCGGACTACAACCTGCCTGCGGACGATCGCTCCCGGCTCGACGCGATGCTGCGCAGCAGCGACGACGCTGCGGCCTCTCACTACTGGTCGCAGAACGGCGGGAGCGCGATCGTGGGCCGCATGGTCTCCCGTCTTGGCCTGACCGACACCGCGGGACCTCCGGCAGGCTACCCCGGGTACTGGGGATACACGGCGCTGTCGGCGGCCGACACCGTACGGATCTACCGGTACATCCTGGACAGCGCCCCGGCCTCTGTCCGCGACCTCGTCATGGACAACCTGCGGCAGTCCACGCGGTGCGGCACGGACGGCTTCGACCAGCGCTTCGGCATCCCGGCGTCGTTCGAGCGGCCGTGGGCGGTGAAGCAGGGCTGGTCCGGGTTCGGCAGCTCGGGCGACTGCTCAAACACGACCGCGGCCAGGACAACCGCAGCCGACGTGGACCTCACGCAGCGGGCCCTGCACTCCACCGGCACGGTCGGGACCGGCGACCGCTCGATCGTCGCCGTCTTCACTCTGCAACCGCAGAGCACTTCATTCGGCGCTGCGTACACCAACCTGAACCGGCTGGTGCGTTCGCTGAACGTGCCAGGAGGAGTCCATCCGGCCGGTACGTGGTTCGGCACCTGGGGTTCTGGGGTCCGGGTCCGGGCCGGCACGACCACCACATCGACCGTGCTCACCCAACTCCCCGCGGGCGTAGAGGTGCTGATCAGCTGTCAGGAGCGCGGCCAGGAAGTGGAGGTGCCGCCGTACAGGAACGACTGGTGGGCGTACCTTCCTCTGTACGGGGGCTACATCACCAACATCTACGTCCGCTCTCCGGACAACAAACTGCCGAATGTACCCACCTGTTAGCACTCCAGTGCGACATCGTGATCTATCCGGTCGCGGCGACGGCAAGTCGTCGCCGGTAGTGGCTGTCCTGGCCGTTGTCGCGTCGGCGGTGAGGGCGGCCAGGAATGCCGGGGCCAGCACGGCCAGGGTGATGTGATGCGCCGGCGGCCTCGGGCCGATGCTCGCCGGCAACTGGACCGGCACGTCAGGCACAGCCGACTCCCGGCTGCCGACAGGCGTAGAGCGGGCCATGGCACACGGTGGTGCACACGTGGCCCGGCCTGGGGCGCCGCGCGGCGCCGCCATGCTGCTCGGGCTGTCATCGGGACCGTTCGCCGGGGGCGGTGATGCGGGTGATCGCTTCGAGCGTCAGGGAACGGTCGTGGGGCTCACACGACAGAGCCTGATGCAGTGTCAGCCCCTCGATGAGCGCGTCGAGCTGGCGGGCGGTGACGGGGTCGAAATGCTTCTCCAGGTGAACGCGGCTGCGGCGCATCCACTCGTGTGTGAGTTCCCGGTAGTCGGGCCGGCGGGCCGCGAGGGTGTACAGCTCCTGCGCGAGCACCAGGTCACGGGCGTCACCCTTGGAAAGCGCATGGACGAGATCGGCGACCGCTTGCCGGGCCTGGCCGGGATCGGCCGGGGCTGACAGATGGGCGTCGAAGACGGTGACGATGTGGTCGGTGAACCGGCCGAAGGCCGCGCGCAGCACGTCATCCATACCGCTGAAGTGGTAGGTCATCGAGCCGAGCGGGACACCGGCGCGTGCGGCGATCTTCCGGTGGGAGAGGTGGCCGATTCCTTCCTCGGCGATGAGGTCGAGTGCGGCGTCGAGGATGCGTGCCCGGCGCTGGGGGTCGGTGTGTCCGGTGGCCATGAGTGCGGCTCACAGACTCCGCACCACGCGGGCGGGGTTGCCGATGGCGACGACGTTCGCGGGTACGTCCTTGGTGACGACCGCGCCGGCGCCGATGACGGAGTTGTCGCCGATGGTGACGCCGGGCAGGATGATGGCCCCGCCGCCGATCCACACGTTGTCACCGATGACGATGGGCCGGGCCGCCTCCAGCTTGTCGCGCCGCGGCTGCGGTTCCAGCGGATGAGTCGGGGTCAGCAGCTGGACATTCGGGCCGATCTGGCAGTCCTCGCCGATCGTGATGGGCGCGACGTCCAGGGCCGTGAGGTTGTAGTTGACGAAGGTCCGCGCACCGATCGTGATGTTGCTGCCGTAGTCGACGTACAGCGGGGGACGTATGTGCGCCTGTTCCCCCAGGGAGCCCAGCAGCTCCTGCAGCAGCGGCTGCGCGGCTTCGGCGTCCTCGGCGAAGGCGGTCTGGTAACGGGCAGCCAGGCTCACGGCCCGCTGCAGGAGCCGGGCGATCTCGGGGTCGTCGGCGATGTAGAAGTCGCCCGCCTGCATACGTTCCAGGTTGCTGCGCGGGTCCTGGGCGAAGTAGTTCGTCGGCATGCGGGCATGCTATCCAACAGAATGTACGAACGTACACTCCAGGTCGTGCCAGCTGCTTCGACAGTGGGCCAGGTCCATCCGGGCGCGCTGCTGATCCGGGCGATCGGCGCCCGCGACGCCGCGATCGGGGTCTGCAGGCGACGGTCACCGCGCTCAGGAATCGGGCAGCTTTCGAACTCCCTTACCCACCGGTCACGGTGGTGCGGTGCATCCCGTTGCCGCCGGCCGCGAGGTCGTCGCGCCTCCGATCCGGTCGTGTCTCGCAGGCTGGGCCGGCATCCGCCGGACGGAGTCGGTACGCCTGCGCGGGTCCCCGCAGACCAGTGAGTGCGGGCGTCGCAGAGGCCGGACAAGAGGTACTGGTGACGCTCAGCTCAGCTGTTGTCCCGCTCCAGAAGCAGGCGCAGGAAGTCGTTGACCGGTCCGATGATGTCGAGCTCCTGGTCGAGCACCCACTGCAGTTGGAGGCCGTTGAGCACGGCATGGAAGAGAACCGCGGCGCTCTCGGGGGTGACGCCCTCGCGCAGTCGGCCGCGGGCCGCCTTGTCGCGGAAACCCTCGGCGAACTGCGTGCGCCCACGCTCGTATCGCTCGACGAAGTACGTGTGGGCCGGGTGATCCGAGCGTGAGGCCGCGGCGGCGAGCTCGATCCACAGCCGCATCAGCTCGGGGGCTTTCTGGTGGTGGCGAATGAGTTCGCCGAGGTAGGGCGAGAGCTCGTCAAGGCTGTCGACCTGTGCCAGGCCCTGCTGCCACTCCTCGGAGTCCCGCTTCGCGAGGACTTCGGCGAGGAGTTCGTCCTTGTTGCGGAAGTGATGCAGGAGCCCGGCGTGGGTGATTCCGGCCCGCTCGGCGATGTCGCGCAGGGAGGCTTTGGTGTAGCCCTTCTCGGCGAAGCTGTCGCGTGCCGCCCGTACGATCTCCGCTCTTCGGGCCGGTGTCTTGGCGTACGGCCCGCGCGCTTTGGCCTCACCCACGTGTGTTCCCCCAACGAAAGCGGTTCGGACAGGTCGTGCGCAGCAGCTGACGGTCAAAAACTACCACAAGGTTGGCATTTGTCTCGTCGTGCAGTTCAAGTGCGCCCTCTCAACGCCCCTTTCGCCAGGGGGCGGGTGGCACGGAAGGTGCCCGTCGTGGCGGTCTCGGTGGTGCCGTCGGGGAAGACGACCCGTGCGGTGGTGGCCGATGGCACGTCGACGGTGAGGGTCAGTTCCTCGCCGGTCGTCTGCCACTCGACGGTGATCGTGCCCTGCGGGGACTCGTGTGTGCCCCGGACCCACGTCAGGGACGGGTGCGGGACGGGCGCGACCTCGAAGGACTCCCAGGCGACCGATCCCGGCGCCTGCCGCAGACCGAGTGTGTGCGTGTGCAGGAAGCGGATCACGGCGCCCTTGCTGTAGTGGTTGAGGGAGTCGTGAGCGTCGCCGTTCTCGTCGACGCCCTCCCAGTCCTCCCAGATCGTGGTCGCGCCGCGGTCGACCATGTACAGCCAGGACGGTGCGGTGCGCTGGAGGAGCAGTTCGTGGGCGACGTCGGCGTGGCCGGTGTCGGCCAGGACCGGGAGCAGGTGGCCGGTGGCGAGGAATCCGGTACCGAGGCGGGTGCCGGCGGCGCGGATCAGGTCGACGAGGCGTGCGGCGGAGGCCCCGCGCAGCTCGTCGGGGACGAGCCCGAACGCCAGCGCCCGTACATAGGCAGCCTGGGTGTCGCCGGTGGTACGTCCGTCCGGGGTCAGGAACTCGGTGCGCCAGGCGTCGCGGACGCGCTCGGCGACCTCGGCGTAGCGCGCTGCGTCGTCGGTACGGCCGAGGACCTGCGCGACACGGGCAAGCATCGACGTCGAGCGGTACAGAAACGCCGTGCCGATCTCGCCCTTGTCGGCCATGAACCAGGCGACGGGGTCCGCCTTGATCGGGTCGATGCGGGTGCCGTCGGCGGCCTTCGCCTTCGGCTCCGTCCACTCGCCCCAGTGGAAGGAGCCGTCCCAGAGGTACTGCTCGTGCGGGAGCGGATCGGCCGAGCGCTCGATCCGGGACTGGTGGCGGGCGGTACGAGCGGTCACCAGCGCCCGCTCGACCCACCGGACCATCGCCTTCCAGTTCTCCGCGAGGACCTCCCGGTCGCCGTAGGACTCGTACAGCTCCCAGGGCACGGAGACGATCGCGTCGCCCCAGCCGGCTGAGCCGGTCATCATGGCGAACTGGTCGTCGAGGTGGTGCTTGATACGGCGGCCGTCGGGCGAGAAGTTGGCGATCCGGCCGTCGGGCAGTTGGTCGTCGCGGACGGAGCGGAGCCATTTGCGGCTGAAGCCGAGGACGTCGTACAGGCGCGTGGCGGTCGGGGCGAAAACCTGGTAGTCGCCGGTCCAGGCGAGGCGCTCGCGGGTCGGGCAGTCCGTGGGAACGTCGACGGCGTTGCCGCGGAAGCTCCACGCGGCGATCTCGTGAAGGCGGTTGAGGTCGCCGTTACCGCACACGAAGGTACCGGTGCGGCGCAGGTCGGAGTGGACGACGCGCATCGTGAGGCTCGCGGGGTCGAGCGGGGCGCCGTCGCGGCGGATGCGCGCGTACCGGAAGCCGTGCACGGTGTGGCGTGGCTCGAACCTCTCACCCCGGCCCCCTGAGACGACTTCGTCGCGCTGGACGAAGGGAATCGGTTCCTCGCCGGGGCGTACGGAGTCCAGGTGGGCGGTCGCCAGGTCTCCGTCGGGGCCCAGATGTTCCCCGTAGTCGATGACGGTGCGGGTGCCGGCCGGGCCGAGGTCGCTCAGGGTGATCCAGCCGGAGGCGTTCTGCCCGAAGTCCGCGATCCAGAGCGCCTCTTCGAGCTGCTTGACCGACTCCGCCGGGCGTGCGGCGACCACGTGTACGGGCGGCCCGGGCGACCAGTCGATCGCGGGCGCCTGGACCTGGTCGACCAGGACTGGCTGTTCTGCTCCCGGTTCAGCGCGGAAGTCGGTGCTCTGGCCGTCCATGAGGTCGGCACGGGTGATGGCCGACCGCGTGCTCGTCCAGGTCTCGTCGCTGCGCACGACCTGGTGCGAGCCGTCCTCGTAGGTGATGTGCAGCTCGGCACGTGCGGCGAGCACCGTCCCCCACCCGGCCGGCAGACGGAACGCGCCGACCCGGCCCCGGTACCAGCCGTCGGAGACGATGATCTCGATCCGGTTGCCGCCCGCCCTGACGGCGGCCGTGACGTCCGATGCCTGGGCGTAGAGCGTGCGGTCGTACGAGGTGGAGCCGGGTGACAGTTCGGCGGAGCCGGCGCGCTCGCCGTTCACGTACGCCTCGTACACGCCGAGTGCCGTCGCGTACAGCCGTGCCGAGCGCACCCCGGACCGTGCCTGGAACCGGGTCGTCAGGGTATAGGCCGGGCGCTTGCCGTAGCCGGGGTCGTCGCCGGATTCGGCCGGGGAGATCCAGCGCGCCTGCCAGTCCTCATCGAGGAGCCCCGCCTCAAAGGTGTTCCACCTCGACCACGGCGAGGAGCCTTCGGTATCCGCGGCCCGGACCCGCCAGGCCACGCGCTGCCCGCTGCCGAGCGCCGCCCACGGCCAGGGGAGAAACCGGTGCCGGCCGGGCGCGGTCGTCACCGCCGGCTGCGGCACGCCGCCGACGGTGCACTCCAGCTCGTATTCCGCCGGGCGTCCCGCGTCCGACGGCGGCCGCCATGACAGGCGCGGTGCGGGGCCCGACACGGCGAACTCGTCGCCGCCGCTGTCGATCCGCAGGTCGTACGGTGCGTTGTTCATGGTGGTCCTTGTCTATGGTCTTCCTTGTCGAAGTCGGCGGGCTGCCGCACCGCGCGGGCGGCGAGGTGTTCGGCAGCGGATCACATCGGCGCGGGCGGGGCCGGGAGTTGGCCGACGGGTGTGGGAATGGACCCGGTCCCTGGCCGGCGCCGTTGACCGCCGACGTCTCCCGCTACCGGACCGACTTGACCTTGAACTTGATGATCAACCCACCGACCAGGGCGAGAACCGCGCCGCTCAGGTAGAGCTGCGTGTAGTTCTTCTCGCCGCCGGCCGTGACGCCGATGGTGATGACGAGGGGGGCGATCAGCGGGGCGACGGCGCTGGGGATCTTCTGCGCGAACGCGACGACCGCGAGGTAGCGGCCGGCCTGTGCCCGGTCCGGGAGGACGGCGAACACAATCGCCTGGTCGACGGCGCTGAACGCCGCGATGGCGAGTTGCATCAGCACCGCGCCGAGGACGAGTTGGGGCAGCGAGTAGGCGAACGCCTCGGTGACGGCCCCGACGACGAAGAGCACGGCACCGATCAAGGTGAACAGCTTGCGCCGGCCGAGCTTGTCGGAGAGGAAGCCGCCCCCGATGGCGCCGACGGCTGCCGCCAGCACCCCGATGGCCCCGACGGTCGCCACGACGCCGGCGACGTCCTTGATGGGCAGGTCGAGCCGCTGGGCGTAGAAGAAGGTGCCGAAGGTGGTGTTGAAGTACAGGCCCATGAAGAAGACGAAGCGGCCGAGCCAGTTCCAGCCGAAGTCGGGGTACTTGCGGGGGTTGAAGCCGTAGCTGGCGATCAGGCCCTTGAGGGTCACATCGCTGGTGTGGACGAGAGCACGGGAGTCCCCTTCCGGCTTGAAAACGGGGAACAGCAGCAGCATGGCCGCTCCGAGGACGCCCGGGACCAGGAACACCAGGAGCGTGCTGGAGGCCACCGCGTACGCGATGCCGATGCCGATCACGGGTGCGATCTGGTTCATGACGCTGGTCAGGGCCGAGATGCGGCCGCGTTGTTCCTCGGGCACGCGGTCGGCCTGGACGTTCTGGATGGCCTGCCCGGCCGTGGACCAGCCGATCATGCCGACGACCCACACCAGGCCCACCAGGAAGACGGTCGGTGCGGCGGCGATCCCGAAGAGCGCGACGACACCGAGGACGGCCCCGGCGATCATGAACGGTGTCCTGCGGCCGAGGCGGGAGCGCGTCCGGTCGCTCCAGAAGCCGATCAGAGGGCTGAGGACCAGGTAGACGAACTGGGCGGACCCGGTGACGTATCCAAGCAGTTCCTCGCGTCCGGGGGCGAGATCGGAGATCCGCAGTGCCAGCGAGTAGGACAGGGGAACCATCAGGGCCAGCGAGGCCCCGAAGCTGGCGATCATCATCCAGGTGATGTAGCCCGTGGCGACCTTCTGCAGCGCCGGGGCCTCGATCTCGGGGGCCGAGGTCCGGCTCGCCTCGCCGCCGTCGGCCCTCGCCGGCCCTGCCGGCTTCTCCCCGTCCCCCTTCACCGGCTCGGTCGGCGGGGGCCCGGCCACGCCGAGGTCGCGATCGTTGTGCGGCATGAGTACTCCTTCGTCTCATGAACTGCCAGGCGGCGCGGCACCTGGTGGGGGACGGCACACGCGCGTTGGTGGATGCGCTGGTGGCGTAGGGGGCGTGGGTGCGGAGCGACACGTGACCAGGACCGCTCGACGACCGACTGCAGGCGGTGGTCGGGCTCGGGGTGCCGGTCGCCACCTGGTCGGTCTCTTGGAAGGGTTGGGGACGCTGGGGAATTGGAACGTTTCAGTCGCCCAGTCCGTGTCAGTCGTTCGCGGCCGGACCCGGCTTGCGCCCGCCCAGGCCGTGCCATCGGCGGCGGAGGGCGAACGCCGCCGTCTTCGGCTTGCGGTCGCGGGTGAACACGCCCTTCTTGTTGCCGTCGACGCGGTGGATGCCGGCGGAGGTCTGGAAGTCGGCGAAGTTCCAGACGTGTTCGCCGACGAAATCGGGGACGCGGTCGAAGACGCGGTGGTACATGGCGAGGTAGTCGCTCTGGTACTCCTCGCTCCACGGGGTGTCCCACACGGAGTGCAGACCGGGCTGGGTGTCGGCGCCGTACTCGGACATCATCACCGGCTTGCCGAAGCGCTGGACCCAGCCGCGGAGGTCCTGCTCCAGGTACTGCTCGGCGGTCGCGAGGTCACCGGTGAAGACGTACCAGCCGTAGTAGCGGTTGATGCTCAGCACGTCGAACAGGTCGCCGATCCGGTCGTTCCGCGGCGTCGCGAACATGACCGCGGAGTAGGTGAGGGGGCGGGTCGGGTCGAGCTTGCGGGTCAGTTCGACCAGTGGCTCGAAGTACTCGCGGGCGCCGTCCTCGTTGGAGGCCGGCTCGTTGGCGAGGGACCACATCACCACGCTCGGATGGTTCTTGTCCCGTTCGATCAGCTCCCGCAGGTGCTGGGCGTGGACGTCGCGGGTGGTGCCGCCGAAGTTCTCCGGCGCGAAGGTCGGGGTCGGTGCCTGGCCGGTGAGGCCGCCCATGACGCCCAGGTTCAGGCCGACGGCGGCGGTCTCGTCGATGACGACGATGCCCTGCCGGTCGGCGAAGTCGAGGACCTCCTCGGCGTACGGGTAGTGCGAGGTGCGGAAGGAGTTGGCGCCGGTCCACTGAAGGAGCTGGAAGTCGTGGACGAGGTAGGCGTCATCGTGGCCCTTGCCCCGGACGGGGGTGTCCTCGTGCTTGCCGAACCCGGTGAAGTAGAACGGTTCGCCGTTGATGAGGAACTCGGTGCCCCGCACTTCGACGGTACGGACGCCGAAGGGCTGGGTGTAGCTGTCGACCGGTTCTCCCTTGCCTGTCTCGTCGGCGGCGATCAGCTCCACGACGAGGTCGTAGAGGTAGCCGGCGCCGGGCTGCCAAAGGGTGGCGTCCTCGATGCGGAGAGTGCCCTCGGGGCCGTGTGCCTCCGCCACGGTCCGACCCGCCTCGTCGAGCGCGCGCACCCGGACGTCGGGCACCTCGGCGGCCTGGCCGGCGGTCTCCACGCGGTAGTCGACGATGCCGGCCGCGCCGTCCCGTCCGGTGACGACAGTGACGTCCTCGACGAAGGTCGTGGGTGTGCTGCACAGGCGGACCGGGCGGGCGATGCCCGCGTAGTTGTAGAAGTCGTGCAGGTACGACTGGCGTTGGCGGCCGTCGGGGCCGGTGGTGAGGGTGCCCGGCGGGATCGTCTCGTTCGTCAGCCGGTTGTCGACGCCGACCGTCAGGCGGAACTCGGCGCCGGGGCGGACGATGCCGGTCAGGTCCGCCTCGAACGGGGTGTAGCCGCCGGTGTGTTCGGCCACGAGCAGGTCGTCCACGTAGACCTGGGCGGCGTGGGTGACGGAGCCGAAGCGCAGGACCACCCGCTGCCCCGCCCAGCCGCGCGGCACCCGTACATCGCGCTGGTACCAGACGAGGCCGACGTGGTCGCGTATCGCCGCGTCGGTGAACAGGTCGTTGTAGCTGGCGGGGACGGGGGCTTCGAGGGGTGAGGTGAGCCGCGACGTCCACGGGGTGGCGTCGGCGCGGGTGTCGAGGGCGAATCGCCACAGGCCGTCGAGGCTGACGATGTCGCGGGTGGGGCTGGTGCGGGGCGAGAGCATGCGGCTCCTACGCGTCGTTCGCGGGGTAGCCGTCCGGGGCGGACGGGCGGTTGTGTGCGGTGTCGCGGATGCGTGGACTCAGATCGTTTCGCCGGCGTCGGCGAGGAGTGTGCTCCCCGTCATGAAGGCCGCGAGGTCGCTCGCGCAGAACAGCACCACGCGGGCGATGTCGTCGGGCACGCCGAGCCGGCCGAGCGGGCCCGGCCTCATCACGGACTTGAGGGACTCGGCGTCCAGAGGGACCCCGGCCTCAGCGGCTGCCGCCATGGTTCCCTCGGTCGGCACGAACGTCGGTGCGACGCCCAGAACGCGGATGCCGAACGGGGCGAATTCAAGGGCGAGTTGCCTGGTGATGCCGCGCGCCGCGTGCTTGGAGCCGACGTAGGCGGCGAGCCCGGGAGCCGTCCCCCGGAACCCGGCCGTGGAGACCGCGTTGACGATGACGCCCCCGCTTCCGGATTCCCGCATCCGGCGCGCTGCCTCCCGGGAGCCGAGGAAGACACCGCGCGCGTTCACGGCGAACACCCCGTCCCAGGTCTCCTCGGACATCTCCAGCGCGGGAACGCTGGGGAAGATCCCGGCGTTGTTGACCCAGATGTCGACGCCGCCGAGTTCCCGGACCGCGAGGTCGGCGGCAGCGGTCACGCTCCCGGCGTCGGTGACGTCCACGTGGGCGGCCAGCGCACGGCCCGGGCGGCGGGCGTTCAGGTCCTCGGCGACGGCGGCGGCGAGCCCGCGCTCGACATCGGTGACGAGCACGTCCGCTCCCGCTTCGGCCATGCGGTCGGCGATGGCCCGGCCCAGCCCGCGGCCCGCACCGGTGACGACGGCGCGCCGTCCGGACAGCGAGATGAGTTCGGCCAGGGGCCGGGACGAGACGTCGCGTACGGATACCTGCACGGTGTGTCCTTCCGGTGGCGGTGCGGTCAGTTGCGCACACGGGCGGCCTGTCCCAGCCAGGCGAGGCTGGGTTTGGGGCGGCGCTCGAAGGTCTCGCGATCGACCTCGACCAGGCCGAACGTCGGCTCCCAGTGGCCCCACTCGTAGTTGTCCAGCAGGCTCCAGTGCAGGTAGCCGCGGACGTCCGCGCCATCGGCGATCGCCGCCTCCAGGTGCCTCAGGGCCTCGCCGGTGTAGGCGATCCGGCGAGTGTCGTCCCGGGTGGCGATGCCGTTCTCGGTGACCAGGATCGGCATGCCGCCGGTGACCTCGGCAGTGTGCCGCACGGCGATGCCCAGGGCGTCCGGCCGGTAGGCGGTGCCCACCAGCGTGTTGTCCGGATGCTGCGGATGGGGCTCGATGCCGTCCGGACCGACCCACTGACTGGAGTACGACTGCACGCCCACGAAGTCGTCGCCGCGCGCCCCCTCCAGGTAAAGGTCCTCCCAGATGTACTCCAGTTCCCGCTTCTTCTCCTCGGCCCCCGGGCGTGCGACGAAGGCACGGTTGGCGACCGTCCAGCCGACCTTGGCACCGGTACGCTCGCGCAGCACCTCCCGGGCGGCGTGGTGCGCCTCGACCAGCCGCTCACCGATCTTCACGTCGGGGGCCGGCAGCTGGGGCCGCGGGCCCTCCGTGTCGACGGTGGGGCTCTGCCACTCCCCGGCCGCCTGCTGGTTCTCCCCGGCCTGGTTCTGCATGGTCTCGTTCTGCGTGGCCTGGTTCTGCATGGCCTGGTTCTGCATGGCCTGGTTCTGCATGGCCTGGGCCATGCCGACCATGATGGCCAGCATGTTCGGCTCGTTCATGGTGACGACCCACTCGACTCCGTCGAGGATCGGGGACACCGCCGCGGCGTACGCCCGGAACCGCTCGACGGCGCGGTCGCCGACCCAGCCTCCTTCCTGGGCGAACCAGAGCGGGCTGGTGAAGTGGTGCAGGGTCACGACCGGCGTGAGGCCGAGCTCGAAGGCCGTGTCGATCATCCGCCGGTAGTGGGCGAGCTCCGCCCGCGAGACCATTCCGGGGACAGGCTCGATCCGGGCCCATTCGACGCCGAAGCGGTAGGCGCCCAGGCCGGCGTCGGCGAGCAGTTGCATGTCCTCGCGGTACCGGTGGTAGCTGTCGCACGCGTCGCCGCTGCGCTCCATACCCGGCATGCGTCCCTCGCTCGCCCAGAAGTCGCTGCCCAGGTTGTTGCCCTCGATCTGGTGCGGTGCGGTGGAGGCGCCCCAGAGGAATCCGGGAGCGAGTTCGGTCATCGTCGACTGCCTTCCTGAGAGTCGGTCATGACGGCCTGACCTGTGCTGCTCGGGCCGATGAACACCAACCCTTACCAGACGGTTGGTTTTCGCTCGAAACCTAGGCCGGGATCCTGAACCTGGGAAGGTTGCTGTTCGGCTTCGTAATCAGAGCGTTACGTGATGGCGGATCACGCGAGAGCGGAGGCCGGCGCCGCGGGCTTTGTCGCGTCGGCTCGGCCGCCTGCTCGCAGCCATCGGCAGGCATCCCTGCCCGCCCGCGAGGCAGCCCTTACCGGTCATGGCGGAAGCCGTTGCGCGTGCTGTTCGCCACGACGGCCAAGCCGATGGCCACCGCGCAGGAATCCAGCGACGGGAACACAGGCGCTGGGCGGCAACCTTGGTGGCCCGTCGGACGACTACGGCATGGAGAACTGACGATCAGCATCCGACGGACGAAAAGTGAGGCGAGGATGACACGAGCAGTCGGACGGCGACTCTATGCGGCACTGGCGACGGTGGCCCTGGCGGCCGCGACCGGCGCGGTTCTGCCGACGCCCGCGGCATCGGCGGCCGCCGGCAGTGCCACGGGTTACGCGACCCAGAACGGTGGCACCACCGGCGGCGCGGGCGGGCAGACCGTACGGGCCACCACGGGAACCGCGATCCATGCGGCACTGTGCGGCCGGGCCAGCAGCAGCACCCCGATCACCATCGAGGTCGAGGGGACCATCAACCACGGCAACACTAGCAAGGTGTCGGGCGACAGCTGCAACACCGCCGCAGGCGTGATCGAGCTCAAGCAGATCAGCAACGTCACCATCATCGGCGTCGGCAGCGGAGCCGTCTTCGACCAGTTGGGTATCCACATTCGCGAAGCCAGCAACATCATCATCCGGAACGTGACAGTCCGGAATGTCAAGAAGTCAGGCTCGCCCACGTCCAACGGTGGCGACGCCATCGGCATGGAGAGGAACGTCCGCAACGTCTGGGTCGATCACGCCACCCTTGAGGCATCGGGCGGGGAGGCGGAAGGGTTCGACGGCCTCTTCGACATGAAGGACAACACCCAGTACGTGACCCTGTCCTACAGCATCCTGCGCAACTCGGGTCGCGGCGGCCTCATCGGCTCCAGTGAGAGCGATCTCTCGAACGGCTTCGTCACGTACCACCACAACCTGTACGAGAACATCGACTCCCGCGCGCCCCTGCTGCGCGGCGGCACAGCCCACATCTACAACAACTACTACGTGAAGCTCAACGAATCGGGCATCAACTCCCGAGCCGGGGCCCGCGCCAAGGTCGACAACAACTACTTCAAGAACTCCAAGGACGTCCTGGGCACCTTCTACACCGACGCCGCCGGGTACTGGCAGGTCAGCGGCAACACCTTCGACAACGTCACCTGGTCCAGCCCCAGCAGTGAGAACAATCCCGCCGGGCCCGACCCGAAGTCCAACACCACCGTGAGCATCCCCTACGCCTACAGCCTCGACGGGACCGGCTGCGTGCCCAACATCGTGAGCCGGACAGCGGGTGCCAACAAAGGACTTCAAGAATCCAATGGCAGCTGCTGAGGCCCTCTCTCGGCACTAGGTGTGTTGTTCGGGCAGGCTGGTGACGCGGCCGGCTTTCGGTTCGGCGGAGGTGAAGTCGTACGGGGCCCAGTCCGCGACCCGGCGGTACCCGAGCCGCTCGTAGAGGGCATTGCTGGTGGGGTTGCCCGCGTCCGTGAACAGCACGACCTCCGTGGCGCCCGCGGCGAGCGCGGCCCGGCTCACCTCGGCCGTCACGGCGGCCGCGTAGCCGCGGCCACGGAGGTGGGCCGGGGTGTAGACGGGATCCACCCGGACCATGCCGGCGACCATCGGGTTCGCACCCGCCATGGAGACGGGGGTGCCGTCGGGGTTCTCCCAGAAGGTGTAGTGCTTCTCGGCGAAGCGGGTGCTGTTCCAGGAGTCGGCGTTGATGGTGACGGTCTCCCCGAGGTCTGCGGCGAGTTCACGGCACCAGCGCATGAGGTGCTCGCGGTCCTGCTCGCCCACGAGTCGGCTCCTGCCGTCCGGGGGCGGAGTCGGCGGGGTGAGGGTGCTGAGGCGGTACAGGTGCATCCGGACGCGCAGCGTGGGCGTGGCGCCAGTGTGCCGCTGCCATGCCTCGGCGAACGCGGTGGCGGTGTCGTGGTCCGCAGTCACGCCGGAGAGGGCGTGGCCGAGACCAGTCAGATGAGCGGCGAGCGCGTCGGCCCGCTCGGGGGACAGCAGGGTGAGGGTCAGCCGACGGGTCGGTGGAAGGTAGAAGATCGCCTGGACCTCGCCGTCCGACTCCAGTCGGCCGAAGAGCACGGTTCCGGGGTCGAACGCGTCTGGGCGGGTCCTCCATTTCTCGATCACGGTGAGCGGAGTGTTGTGCAACGCGGGGCGCGAGCGGAGGAAGTCTCCGGCGCGGGCGAGGAAGTCGTCGATGTCTTCGGTGAGGTGCCAGGCATCCAGGCGCATGCTTCATGATCCCGTATTGACTCGACTCCGGGGAACAGATACTCGAAGCGAGCCGCCGTGGTCACGGTTGCCCTCGGCCGTGCACCGCCTCTGCACGCATCATCGCGGTGCCACTGGACGGCAGGGCACGGACGAGGTCAACGGTTCCGGCCGCGGCCGGAGTCCTCACCGCGGCTTCGGCGCACCGGATCCGAGTCAGTAGGTCGCCGTCGGCCAGCCAGCGGCCCTCACACCGTTCCCTCAGAGGCAAGGCGACTGCCGCGGCCGCGGCCAGCGCCGCACCCGAGGGCTCGGCGAGAGCAGGTGCGCTGGGACGGCGAGAAACGTCGGCTCGGGCACGGAGTCGCCGCACTCGGTCCACGCTCTCGCTGGAGCGGTGGGAAGCGTTGCCCGGTCGGTGGCGTCCATGTCGCTGCCGTCACCACGTGGAAACTCGCATGCAGCGGTACGCACACCTCTGGGACCATCCGGGCATGGGTCAGAGTCTCGAACCGCTGGTCATCCGGCACACACACCGTCTGCCTTCCCTCGCGGGAGCCGCCGGAGCGGGCGACGTAGCGGCACGGCAGTTGGACGCCGCGCTGATGTCCGTGGGCTTCAAGCTGTCGGCGGATCTGCTGGAGCACCTGTCCGGGCTGTCCGAGAGCACGGTCGTCGACACCGCCGTCACCACGCTGGCCACGGTCCGCGAGATGGTCGGCGACCACGTCCAGCACAACGCCTACTTCGTCGACTTCCCGGCGAACGTTCCCGATACGTTCGACTTCTGGATGCGGTGCATCGCCGAGGCCCTCACCGACGACACGGCCCGGGCCGGAACGCTCGACCAGCTCCGTACCGGTGTGGTGGACCTGCTGACGCTGCCGTCGTACGGCGCCTACCAGCACACCTACGCCGAGATGCTCGCCCACCACAGCGAGCTGATCGCCGCGGCGGGCGACCGCATGACGGTGCTGCACCTGGGTGATGACCTGGACTCCGAGGTCACCGCCCTGTATCTCGCCCTGGCCGGCAGCAGCACACCTTTGAGCCAGGACGACCTCGGCGACCTCACGGCTCTCGCCAGGGCTTGCGTGCACGGTCCTCAGCCGGAGGCGATCCCCATCCGGGAGAACCGCGCGATCGTCAACCAGGCCCGTGTGAGCGTCGGCGCACAGCCGCTGCTGGACACCGTCACCGATGTGCTGCGCCTGGCCTGCGCGCTGTCGGGCGGCGATGTGTCCCTGCGGGAGCCGACGCGGTTCGGGGCGCTGTCCCGCCGGGTCCGCCGCGCCCTGCTCGCAGGCCTCGACGCCGTCGTCGCCGCGGCGCCCGCCAGGCTCGCCGATGTCCGTCCCCACCGCGAGGCATGGAAGCGCCTCGGCGAGCGGCTCCACCCGCACGAGTACCCGCGGTGGCCGTACGCCGCCGACGTGTTCGTGGTCGCACGGGGCGAGAAGCGGGCGCAGTCCTTCGACGGCCGGGCCGAGGAACTGCTCGGCACCAACGACGTCACCGGCACGGCGACGCTGCTGAAATCCGCTCCTGGCAAGCTGCTGCGCTCCTTGGACCATCTGCTGCGCTCGGCGGCCACCGACGGCGAGCGGGAGGCGGTCGTCGCCGCCGTCGAAGAGGTCGTGCACCAGGTCTCCGGGCGGGTCGTGCTGTCGGTCCGCGAGCACTTCCACAACCGCGGCGAACACAACCGGAGCGAATCCAGCCAGGGCGAAGACGCCGGTGAACGCCGGGTCTTCGTCAACCGCCTCGGTCGTGCTTGGGTCACGTCCGATGACCGCCCGCCGGTGCCGCCCGCCGAGCGTCAGCGGGTCCTGGCCGTACTCGACGCCGAGATACGCCGTCGTCTGCCCGCTGCCGGGCATCTGCTCATCGATCCGAACGTGCTCGACGTCGCTCTCCCGCTCAGCGGCAAAGCGACCGCGTCCGGGCTGGGCGTGCTGCCGCGCGGCTCAGTGTCGCCGGTCGACGGCGAGCTGCTGCGCTTCTTCGTGTACTGGAAACAGAGCCGCCACCGCACCGACTACGACCTGTCGGCGCTCATGCTGGACGCCCGCTACAAGACCGTCTGCTGGCTGTCGTACACGTCGCTCACCGAGGTCGAGGGCGAACACTCCGGCGACATCACGGACGCGCCCGACGGTGCCTCGGAGTTCATCAACCTGCGTCTGGGGGCCGTGCGCGGGAGGTTCATCGTGCCCCAGGTCAACATCTTCTCCGGAGAGGGGTTCGAGGAGGTCGAGGAGTCGTTCTTCGGGTTCATGCTGCGCGAGGCCGAGCAGCAGGGCCGCCCGTTCGAACCGCGTACCGTGCGCATGAAGTCGGAGCTGCGTGGTCCGGGCAAGGTCGCGCTGCCGCTGGTGTTCCTGCGCGGACCTGACGGCCGGTGGCGCGCCAAATGGCTGCACCTCTACCTCAAGGGCGCCCCGACGGCCAACCGCGTCGAGGGCAACCAGGTGTCCGTCGCGCGGCTGCTGCGCGGCATCGTCGAGCGCGACCAGCTCACGGTGCGGTACCTCACCGGCCTGATGACCGACGACGCCACCGGCATGACCCTGTGGGACGGCACGACGGTCCCGGACGAGCCCGTCACCTACATCGGTCTGCAACGCCCCGACGGTCTGCACCCGGAGTCCCGCGTCATCACCCCGGAAAATCTGCGCGACCTGATCCCGGACTGACTGCTACGGTTGGCCATGGCGAGGCCATGAACGGGGCTTCCTTCTACAGACTCTCTATCTGACGCTAGTTCCGTCGCTCTCCTCGCCCTCGACATGGCAAAGGGGAGGCTCCCCAGGTGGGCGCCTCCCCTTTCACCTGCGCCCGAGGTAGATCCCCAACGCCTGCTGCAGCACCTTGCCCTGGGTGCCCACCGGCAGTTCCCACTCCCCGAGGTACTCCACGGCCCGGCCGCCGGTCCCCGTCTTGAACAGGAGTCGGCCGAGCAGGCGGTCCGCCGTGAGGGCGGGGGTGATGGAGCGCAGGTCGTACATGTCGGCGCCCGCCGCCCGCGCGTCACACAGCATGCGCCACAACAGCAGGCTGCTGGGCCGTAGTTGGCGCCCTCGGCGGCCGGACGCGGCGTACGAGTGCCAGGCTCGGGAGCCGACGCTGAGCATGAGGGCCGCGGAGAGCACCTCGCCGTCGTCGTGGGCGAGGTAGAGGCGGAGCCGGTCGTCGTCCTCGGCGTTCAGGGCCTTCCACATGCGCCGGAAGTAGTCCAACGGGCGGGCCTTGAAGCCGTCGTGGGCAGCGGTCGCGGTGTACAGGCGGTGGAACTCGGGCAGGTCGGAGGCCGAGCCCCGCGAGATGCGGACGCCTGCCGTCTCGGCCGTACGCAAGGACTGTTCCCAATGCGGTGCGAGGGCACCGCGCAGGTCGTCCACCGAGCGCCCCGCCAACGGGATGTGGCAGCCGTAGCGCGGCTGGCCGAGGCCGAAACCGCTGCCGTCGTCCTCCTCGCACGGCCGCCACCCGAGCCGTCGCAGCCGCTCCGCGGCGTCGAGCGCGAATCCGTCGATGCCGGCCGCGGGCAGATCGTGCAGATGACGTACGTCGGGGGCGGCGATGCCCGCCGCCACGGTGGCCGCGTCCCAGTGACGTACGACCAGGGGTGGCCCGATCCTCACCGAGAACGCCCCGATCCGCTTCAGATGGGCGACGAGCGGGTCCAGCCATCTCTCCAGGCGAGGGGCCCGCCAGTCGATCGCGGGTCCATCGGGAAGGTACGCGAGGAAGCGCCGTATCCCGGGCAGCGGCCGGTACAGGACGAGCGCCGCCGCGACCATCGCCTCGCCCTCGAACCAGCCGACGCTCTCGGGAAGCCAGTCAGGCTTCACGTCGCCCCACTCGGGGATCTGGAGATGACTCGCGTCGGGAGACAGCCGGAGGTGGGCCAGATGGTCCTTGCGCGTGATCTCCCGCACGTACAGGCTGGTCATGGGTCGGTACTCCTGTTCGGGGCGGCCACCCCAAGCCCGGGATCACCGGACGGGTCACGCGTTCACCGCAGTGAACTGCTGCCGCCCGCTCCCCGTATCCCAGTCGGGCTCGGTGTACGAGAGGGGCAGTACAGGCGAACGGTCGCCGACGTACACCCGAACTCCGCCTTCCGGCAGTTCCCGGCCTTCGGCCGGCCGAAGTGAGCGGCCTGCCCCGATGTTCCGGGTGGTCACACACTCATGCCGTAGCCCAGTTCCTCGGCTCCGACGTGCCAGAAGGAGTTCTCGTCGGCAACGGCCTCGGCGTCAAGCGCCCCGAATCGTTCCAGCAACGCCTCAGTGAGCGCCTCGGCGGCTTGCTCGGCCAGGTCCACGGCCTCGGCGTCGCCCAGACCGTCGCCGGGCCCCTCATATGCGTCAGCCTCAGCGGCGGCCTCCTCATAGGCGCGGTTGAAGGCGATGAACGCCTCAACGCTGGAGTTCAGCAGGTGGGGAACGCCGTCCTCCGACAGGCACCACAGCGAGCCGTCGTCACGCCGCACGCCGAGCGCGCTCAGCCCCGGGTCGACCGCGACCAGGGCGTACCGCGCACCGTCGACCGTGCGTTCTGTAAAAGGGAGGTCCTGCCATGCCCCGGGGTAGGGGCAGCGAGCACATCCGGCCAAGAGTGAGGCGAGCTCCGCGTCGTTCATGTCGAGAACCTAGCCCGCGTCGCCGGCACTCACCCAAGCGGGTGAGCCCCGAGCGCCGCGGCAAACGCCGAGGCCGCCGGTATTGCCGCCCCCTCAGCGCCCGCCCTGCCCGAGGTCGTTCTCGGCGGCACTTCTCTCCCGGCGTACGGGCAGCAGCAGCGTGAACGTGGTGGGCGCGGCACACGCCAGCGACAGCCGTCCGCCGAGGGTGACGGCGAGGTCGCGGGCGAGGGCGAGGCCGATGCCCGTGCCGGGTCCGCCTCCGGAGTGGCCCCGCTCGAAGAGCCGCACGCCGTCGCCTTCCACGGTGCCCTCGTCAGCGATGTCCAAGGCGAGGGCGTCTTCCAGGTCCCGGACGGTGGCGCGCACGGTGCCGCGTCCGTGGACGCGCGCGTTGTCCAGCAGCACGCCCAGGATCTCGGTGATGGGCCCGCCCGGGACGCGTACATCGTCCGGCGCGTCCTGGAGGGCGAGCACCAGACGTCTGCCGTCGTGGGCGAGGAGTCCGTGCCACCGTTCCCCGGTCTGTGCCAGCAACTCCCCCACCGGCCGGTCCGGGGCCAGGGCCCGGGGTGGCCCGGCGGAGCGCGACAGCCGCAGCACCTCTTCCACGGTCTCGTGCAGTCGGCGGGTGTCGGCCAGGGCCTGCTGAAGCGCCGGCCGGGCGTCGTCCTGGGCGAGTCCGGCCTCCAGGGTGAGCTGGAGTCCGGTGAGCGGGGTGCGCAGTTGGTGGGAGGCGTTGGCTGTGAAGTCCCGCTCGTGACGCAGGAGTTCGGACAGGCTGTGCAGCATGTCGTTGTGGGTGCGCGCGACCTGGTCGATCTCGGCGACGGCGCTGGGCGCGGCCCGCGCGGTCAGATCGCCCTCGGTCACCGCCCGGCAGTGGCGTGAGAGATCCTCCAGTGGTGCGGCGAGCGCCCGAGCCTGCCGGCGGGCGACGAGGACGGCGACGGTGAGCGCGACGACGGCCGTGCCCGCCAGGGCGGCCCAGCCGGCGAAGACACGGCCTTGTACGTCCGCGACGGGGGAAGAGGCGCGGACCACGCCGATCACCCGCTCGGCGTGCGGGACAGGCACGGCGGCGACCAGCTCACCGTCCGACGAGGACCGGGTCACCCGGCCGGCCAGGGCGCGGCGGACGGCGTCGTCGCCGTTCCGGGGTCCGTTTCCGGCGCGCAGCCGCAGCCGCGGGTCGTACAGGCCCAGGTGCTGCCCGGACGCGGCCGGGGGCAGTTCCGCCGGGTCGCCGGTCGTGTAGTCCGGGTTCACCCGGACGGCGGCGGCCAGGGCCGCCCGTTCCAGCGCGTCCCGCTGGCCGGCGTACAGGGAGTACCTGGTGGCGAGGCCCAGGGGCACGGCCAGGAGGATCAGGGCGACCAGGACGGCGGTCAGGGCCACCCGCACCACACGCTGTCTCATGACCTCATCTTGCGGGCCGCTCACCAGGCCGTACGGGCCCCGGCGCGGACTTTTGCCGTCGTCTAACCATCGGCGCGCGGGCCGTTAACCGGCTCCCTCCTAGCGTCTGGGACGTGACCGTCCGGTCCCGGGCATTCTCTGGAGGGCAAGGGCTATGACATATCCACGGAAGTCCGCCGCCGTGGCGGCCGGGCTGCTGCTCGCCTCGGCGGTGACCGCCGGGTGCTCCGGCGCCGCATCGGGTTCGGGCTCGCGGTCCGGATCGAGCACGGCATCCTCCACGCCGAGGTCGTCGACCGGGTCCGCGCCGAACGCGGCGCCCACGGAGAGCAACCCGCCCGGCGACATCCCCGACAACCAGGCGTACGTGGCGTTCCGGCCGTCCAGTGGCTTCGCCGGCTTCACGGTGAAGGTGCCCGAGGGCTGGGCCCGTACGACGAAGGGCTCCACGACGGTCTTCACGGACAAGCTCAACCGTGTCCAGATCTCCCCCGCGGCCGTCTCCGCAGCGCCGACCGTCGGTTCGGTGACCAACACCGTCGTGCCCCAACTGCGCACCCAGGTACCGAAGTTCGCGAGCCCCAAGGTGACCGTCGTCCAGCGGAAGGCGGGCACTGCCGTGCTGCTGACCTATCGGGGGGACTCCGCCCCGGACCCCGTCACGGGCAAGGTCGTGCGGGACGCGTTCGAGCGGTATGCCTTCTACCGGCAGGGCCACGAGGTGAACCTCACCCTGTCCGGTCCGGTGAACGCCGACAACGTGGACCCGTGGCGCATCGTCAGCGACTCCTTCGGCTGGCGGTGAGCGGCATGGCTGCGCGGTCGTACGACGATGCCCTGATCGCCCGGGACCTGTACCGCTTCTTCCGGGCCGGCGAGGAGGAGACGCTCGCGCTGCGCGGGGTGTCCCTGCGGGTGGCTCGTGGTGAGACGGTAGCCGTGGTCGGCCCGTCCGGGGCAGGCAAGTCCACGCTGCTGTCCTGTCTGGCCGGGCTCGACGAACCGTCGGGCGGCGAGGTGCACGTGGACGGTGTCCGCATCAGCCACCGGCCCGAGACCGAGCGGGCCCGGCTGCGGGCCCGGCACATCGGCGTCCTGCTGCAGACCCGCAACCTGCTGCCGCATCTGAGCGTGCGCGACAACGTGCGCCTCGCGCAGGGGGCGGTACGCGGCCGGCCCGCCGCGGCCGCGGAGGTGCTGCTGGACCAGGTGGGGCTGGGGGAACGCCGGCACGCGCTGCCCCGGCAACTGTCAGGCGGGGAGACGGCCCGCGCCGGGCTGGCCGTCGCGCTGGCCAACTCGCCCGCCGTGCTGCTCGCGGACGAGCCGACCGGCGAACTCGACGGCGGCACCGAGCGGCTGGTCCTGCGGATGCTGCGGGACCGCGCGGAGGACGGTTGCGCTGTCCTACTCGTCACGCACAGTCCGGAGGCGGTGCTGATCGCCGACCGGGTGATCCGGCTCGACGACGGTCGGGCCACGGAGACCGGCGGGACGGGTGCCCGCACCGCCGACCCGGACGTTCGGGAGGTGCGCCATGGCTCCGGCTGATGTGTTGATCGACTGTCAGGACGCCGCCCTCACATTCGGCCGCGGCCCGAACGCGGTGGTGGCCGTGCACGGGGCCGCGCTGCGGGTCCACGCCGGGGACCGGCTGGCGATCGTCGGGCCCTCGGGGTCGGGCAAGTCGTCGCTGCTGCATCTGCTCGCCGGGCTCGAACAGCCGACCAGCGGCAGCGTGACCTGGCCCGGACTGGCCGGGCTGCGGGACATCGGGCTGGTCTTCCAGGGCGACAGCCTCGTCCCGGCGCTCGACATCGTCGAGAACACCGCGCTGCCGCTGGTGCTCACCGGGATGTCTGACGACCGGGCGCGCGAGGCCGCCCTGAGCGCGCTCGCCCTGGTCGGCACGGCCGACCTGGCCGACCGGCTGCCGGAGGAGATCTCCGGCGGCCAGGCGCAGCGCGTCGCCGCGGCCAGGGTGCTGGCGCAGACCCCCCGCGTGATCCTCGCCGACGAGCCGACGGGCCGCCTCGACCACGCCACCGGCGGCCGCGTCCTGGACGCGCTGCTGACCGCGGCCGACGAGACGGGTGCGGCTCTCGTCCTCACCACCCACGACCCGGCGGTCGCCGCCCGCCTCACCGCGCGGTGCACCATGCGCGACGGGCGGCTGACATCCGCCGACAGCGTGGAGGCGAACGCCGGCCACAGCCTTGGAGAGACGTCATGATCAGCTCATGGGCGAGCGGACTCGCCCGCCGCCGCACCGGGGGGCTCCTCGCGGCCATGGCCGGGGTCGCGCTCGCCGTGGCCCTCGTCGCCGCGCTCGGCTCGTTCCTGACCGCGTCCAAGGCGACCATGACGCAGCGGGCGGTGCGCTCGGTCGCCGTGGACTGGCAGGTGGAGGTGCAGCCCGGCGCCGACCCGAACGCGGCACTGTCGCTGGTGCGCACGGCCCCCGGCGTCCGGTCCGCCGTCCCGGTCGGCTTCGCGCACACCAGCGCCTTCACCGCCACCGTCCAGGGCAGCACCCAGACCACCGGGCCCGGCATGCTCCTCGGGCTCCCCGACGGCTACCGGACTCTCTTCCCCGGCGAGGGCCGCTCGCTGACCGGCCGCCCCACCGGCGTGCTCCTGGCCCAGCAGACGGCCTCGAACCTGCACGCGGCCCCCGGCTCGACGGTCGGCATCCGGCTGCCCGGGGCGGGCGTGCGCCAGGTCCGCGTGGACGGGGTCGTCGACCTCCCGCAGGCCGACTCACTGTTCCAGAAGGTCGGCGCGCCCACCCAGTCCCAGCCCACCGCCCCGCCCGACAACGTGGTCCTGGTGCCCGCCGCGCAGTTCGCCTCCCTGACCCACCGCGCCACGGACGTCACCACGCAGATCCACGTCGCCCGCGACGCGGCACTGCCCCATGACCCGGCCGCCGCGTTCACCTCGGTGACCCGCGCCGCCCACAACCTGGAAGCCAAGGGCACCGGTTCGGTGCTCGTCGGTGACAACCTGGGCGCCGCGCTCGACTCGGCCCGCCAGGACGCCCTGTACGCGCAGATCCTCTTCCTCTTCCTCGGCGTGCCCGGCGCGGTCCTCGCCGCCTCGCTGACCGCCGCGGTCGCGGGCGCCGGCGGTGAACGGCGCCGCCAGGAGCAGGCGCTGCTGCGGCTGCGCGGCCTCGCGCCCCGCCGGATCATGTCCCTGGCGGGCCTGGAGGCGGCACTCATCGGCGTCGGCGGCGGGCTCGCCGGTCTCGGCATCGCGGCGCTGACCGGGCGGCTCGCCTTCGGGACGGCGTCCTTCGGCGCCGTCGGCTGGATCGTCTGGTACGCCGTCGCGTTCGTCGTCGGCGCGGCGGTCGCCGCGGGCGCCGTGCTCGTGCCCGCCGTGCGCGATCTGCGGACGGTGACGGTCGCCGACACCCGCAGGACCGCGCGCCGCACCCGTTCCCCCTGGTGGATGCGCATGGGCCTGGACTTCCTGCTGCTGATCGGCTCCTGGCTCGTCTTCCGCGCCTCGTCCGGCAACCAGTACGCGCTCGTCCTCGCCCCCGAGGGCGTACCCAGCATCTCCGTGTCGTACTGGGCCTTCCTGGGACCCGCGCTGCTGTGGATCGGTGCCGCCCTGCTGCTGTGGCGCCTCACCCTCCTGGCGCTCACCCGCGGCCGCCCCCTCCTGGCCCGGCTCGCACGCCCGCTGACGTCGACGCTGGCCGGGACGACAGCGGCCGTCCTCGCCCGGCGCCGCCGCACCCTGGCCCGCTCCATGGTCCTGCTGGCTCTCGCGGTGTCGTTCGCCGCGTCCACGTCCGTCTTCAACGCCACGTACAAGCAGCAGGCCGAGGTGGACGCCCGCCTCACCAACGGCGCCGACGTCACGGTCACCGAGCCGCCCGGCTCGCAGACCCCGCCGGGCGCGGCCGCCGCGCTGAAGGTCTCCGGCGTCCGCCGCGTCGAGCCGCTCCAGCACCGGTTCGCCTATGTCGGCTCCGACCTCCAGGACCTCTACGGCGTACGCCCGGACACGATCGCCTCCGCGACCTCCCTGCAGGACGCGTACTTCTCCGGCGGCCGTGCGCAGCAGCTCATGCGGCGGCTCGCCCAGCGCCCCGACAACCTCCTGGTCAGCGCCGAGACCGTGCATGACTTCCAGCTCTCCCCCGGCGACACCGTCAACCTCCGCGTGCAGGACGCCACAACCAAGGTCCTGCGCACGGTTCCCTTCCACTACGCCGGAATCGTCAAGGAGTTCCCGACCGCGCCCAAGGACAGCTTCTTCGTCGCCAACGCCTCCTACGTGGCGAAGGCCACCGGCAGCAACGCGGTGGGCGCGTTCCTCGTCGACACCGGCGGCAGCAATCAGAAGGCCGTAGCAGCACAGTTGCGTGGGCGGCTGGGCACGAGCGCCACCGTCACCGACCTCACCCAGACGCGGGGCGCCGTCGGAACCAGTCTGACCTCGGTCGATCTGGCCGGCCTGACCCGGATCGAGCTGGCCTTCGCGGTGCTGCTCGCCGCCGGGGCCGGGGGCCTGGTCCTCGCCCTCGGGCTCGCCGAGCGCCGCCGCACCTTCGCCATCACCACCGTGCTGGGTGCCACCCGCCGCCATCTGCGCGGCATGGTCCTCACGGAGGCGATCGTGCTGGCAGCCGGTGGCCTGGCGGGCGGCGCACTCATCGGCTGGGCACTGTCCGAGATGCTGGTCAAGGTCCTCACCGGCGTCTTCGACCCACCACCGGCCGCACTCGCCGTCCCGGGCGGCTACCTGACGCTCACCGCGGTCGCAGCCGTGGCCGCCGTACTGGCCGCCGCCCTCAACGGCGTGCGCAGGGCCAGGCGCCCCGCCGTCGAGGAACTGCGCGACCTGTGAGCACACCGAACGGCCCCACAGCCCGTACGCTGCCCAGCATGCGCACACCCGCAGCACCGGACCGGGGCCGCTTCGGCGTCCTCGTCGTGGAGGACGACAACACGATCGGCCACCACCTCGAAACCGGGCTGCGCAGCAACGGCTACGCGCCCACCTGGAGCCGCACCGGCGCGGGAGCACTCGCCGAGGCGTCCCAGGGGTCGTACGACGCGCTGCTCCTGGACCTCGGCCTGCCCGACATGGACGGCCTCGACGTCGCCCGCACCCTGCGCGCCCGGTTTCCCGACCTGCTGATCATCATCCTCACCGCCCGCACCGACGACATCGACGTCATCGCCGGCCTGGACGCCGGAGCCGACGACTACCTCGTCAAACCCTTCAGCCTGACCGTCCTCCTCGCCCGGCTCCGCGCCCACCTGCGCCGCCGGACCACCGCCTCCCCGCCACGGGAACCCGTCACCCTCGGTGACCTCGTCCTCGACGAGACGGCCCGCCGCTGCACCCTCCACGGCGCCGACGTTCCCCTGCGGCCCAAGGAGTTCGAGCTTCTCGCCCTGCTCGGCCGGCACGCCGGCGAGGCCGTCTCCCGCGAGACACTCATGGCGCAGGTCTGGGACGAGAACTGGTTCGGCTCCACCAAGACCCTCGACGTCACCATGGCAAGCCTGCGACGCCACCTCACCGCCGCGGCACAGTCCTCACCCCGTCCCGCGCACGTACCGCGGATCACCACGCTGCGCGGCCATGGCTACCGGCTGGAGGCGCAGCCCGGACAGTCCGCTGAGCAGCACGGCCCATGAGGTGCTGCGCCTTCGGCGCCGGGAAAGGACGCGTGCTTGTCAGCTCCTCTTCGGCGGGCGCAGCAGGACGGCGGCCATTGCGGCGGTGACGACCAGAACGATGGCGGCGAGGGTCAGCACGGTGGTGAAGCCGTGGTCGTAGGCCTGCTGCGCCGCACGCAGCAGTGCCTGCGCGGTTCCGGACGGAAGGCCGGCCGCGAGGTCCTCGGCGTCCGCGAACGACTCCTCGGCTGTCGCCCGTTGGTCCGGGCCGAGTCCCGGTACCTGGGGCAGACCGGTTCGGTACACGGCGGTCAGGACACTGCCGAGGACAGCGACGCCGAGGCCCGCGCCGAGTTCGAAGGAGGTCTCCTGGACAGCGGCCGCCTCCCCGGAGCGTTCCGGCCGCGCGGCGCTCATGATGGAGTCGGCGCCCAGGGTCATCACGATGCCGGCTCCGTATCCCGCGCCCAGCAACGGCACGAGCAGCGCCCCGTGGTGGGCGGTGTCGCCGACGACGGCCATGGCGGCGAGGGCGGTGGCGAAGAGGGTGAGCGCCCCGGTGAGTGCCCACCGGTTGCCCCACCGGTTCGCGGTCCAGGGCGCCGTGACCGCGCCGACGGCGTTGGCGCCGGCCAGTGGCATCAGGGCGAGTCCGGCGCGCAGCGGCGAGTACTCGCCCACCTGCTGGAGCCACTGGGTGAGGAAGAACAGCAGGGCGACGTAAGAGCCGAAGCAGCCGATGACGCACAAGGTGGCGGTGGTGAAGCGGCGTTCGTGGAAGAGAGAAAAGTCCAGCAGCGGTTCGGCGATGCGTCTTTGACGGCGTACGAAGGTGGAGAGCAGGACGCTTCCGGCGACGGCCGTGGTGACGATGACGCCATTCACCCCGGCGTGCTCGCCGGCCTGCTTCAGTGCGTAGACCACGCCGGCCAGGCCGGTGACGGACAGCGCCACACTGGCCAGGTCCCAGCGGCGGGGATCGGGGTTCTGGGACTCGGGGACGACGCGGGCGCCGACGGCCAGGATGACGACGATGACGGGGACGTTGATCAGGAAGACCGCGCCCCAGCCCCACGTCGCGGTGACCAGACCGCCGACCAGCGGACCGATCGTGGCGCCGACGCTGTGGGCGGACGTCCAGACGCCGATGGCGATGGCACGCTCGTGGTCATCGGTGAAGACGACCCTGATGATCGCCACCGTGGACGCCATGATCATCGCCGCGCCGACTCCGAGCGCGGCGCGTGCTGCGACGAGTTGCGCCGTCGACGTCGAGAAGGCGGCCGCCGCCGAGGCGACGCCGAAGGTGACGAAGCCGCTGAGCACCATGCGGCGCCGGCCGATCCGGTCGCCGAGCGTGCCGCAGGTCACGAGCAGGGCCGCGAGCGTGAGTGAGTAGACGTCGACGATCCACAGCAGCCCTGCGGGAGAGGGCTTGAGCTCCCGGCTCATGGTGGGCACGGCGACATGCAGCACGGTGAGGTCGATTCCGCACAGCAGGAGGCTGCCCGACACCACGGCCAGGACGAGCCACCGCCGGCTCGGCGGGGTGGCCGTATGCTCTGTCTCTTCGCTTGCTCGCACCGGCGCGGGTGCCTCCTTGTGTGACACGTTCTCAGTTTCAGGACGTATCAACACGGGCCACAAGTACGGTCTTTTGTGTCCCTTGGTGCCACGCTGTATACCAACGGAGGTCAGTCGTGCGTTCCCACGTCGAAGAAGCCCCGGATCACTGCGCGATCGAGTTCGCGATGGAGATGCTCGGGGGCCGTTGGAAACTGGCCATTCTCAAGCAGCTGGTCGCGGGCACCCACCGGTTCGGTGAACTGAGGCGCGCGCTGCCGGGCATCACCCAACGCATGCTGACCCGCCAGTTGCGGGAGCTGGAGGCCGACGGCTTGGTGACGCGGACCGTGTACCGCGAGGTGCCGCCGCGCGTCGAGTACACCCTCACCGACATCGGCCACAGCCTGGACTCCATCACGGAGCAGCTGGACAAGTGGGGCCGCTGGTACCGCGAGACAGTGCGCCGCGGGGCGCCGTCCAACGCTCGTCCGCCCACCTGACCTGGCACGACAGCCGGACGCCCCGACGTCGGGGCGTCGTACGCACGTCGCTGGGCGCCGAGGCGGGGCGGGCGCGCGGCCGCTACGGGGCGCCGTTGCGCAACGCGGATCATCCCCGGCCTGCGCCATCGGACACCGTCCCGTGCCCATAGGTGCAGCCGCCGCCGGCCTTCTCGGCGGCCCGGTCCTCGGCACGCGCCCGATCCACCGCTGTCGACCCGGCGGCCGACCGGCCCGGCCCGTCGTCCCGCACCACCCGCAACCGTCCGGAGGCTCACCGATGCGACAGTTCACGGCCGTCGTCAACCCCACCGCGGGCGGCTCCACCGCAGCGACGGCGCTGCTGCACGTGGGCCGGCTGCTGCGCGAAGCCGGGGCGGAGTTGGAGATCGAGCACAGCCGCGGTCTGGCCCACGCCCAGGGCCTCGCCCGTCGGGCCGGCGAGCGCGGCCGAGTGGTACTCGCGGTGGGCGGCGACGGCATCGCCGGGTGCGTCGGCGGCGCCCTCAGCGGGACCGGCGCCGTGCTCGGCCTGGTCCCCGCGGGCCGCGGCAACGACTTCGCCCGCGCCCTGGGCCTGCCCGCCGACCCTGCCGCGCTGGCCGGGGTGCTGCTCCACAACGCCCCGCGCCTCGTCGACACCATCGAGATGGAGTCGGCCGTCCACCGCGGCACCGTGGTGCTGGGCAGTGTGTACGCGGGCGTCGACGCGCTCGCCAACCGCCACGCCAACAAGGCGCGGCTGCTGCGCGGCGCCGCCTCCTACTACGCCGGCGGACTACGCGCGGTGACCACCTGGCGGCCGGCGGCCTACCGGGTCACCGTGGACGGGCAGCACCACACCCACCGCGGCTACACCGTGGTGGCCGCCAACTCCGCCTACTACGGCTCCGGTCGGGCCATCGCCCCCGCCGCGCGGGTGGACGACGGACTGCTCGACGTCGTCATGATCCGCGAGGCCCCGCGTCGGCTCTTCTTCGCCCTCATGAACGAACTGTCGACCGGCGCCCACGTCAACCGGCCCGAGGTGTGGGTGCTGCGCGGCCGGGAGATCCGTATCGAGGCCGACCGGCCCATCCCCTACGGCGCCGACGGAGAGGTCGAGGCCACCCTTCCCGTCACGGCCAGAGTGCGGCCCCGCGACCTCGCCGTGCTGTGCTGAGCGGGCAGCCACCGGCCGGCCCTCGGCGACGCGTCGGAACGGGACGTGCGCCGGCTTCGGCGCGGGCCGCGAGTTCTTGTGGTTGAACCGCCAAGCCGTGCAACTTTCCGCCCACTACGCGCATCCAAGAAAGTGACACCATTCACCCAATCACCCGACAGGGGTGGTATGGCATGTTTCTTCACTCCCGACACTTCTCCCGGCGCGTCGCCATCGCTTCGGCGACCGCCCTTCTCACGGGCGGCGCGGCGGCCGGTGCCGCCTGGGCCACAGCTCCGGCATCGGCGTCGGCCGGTCCGCGTACCTGCACGGTGAGCGACCTGTATGTGTCCATGGGACGCAAGGAGGGCGCCGCGGGCTCGCTGTACTGGCCGATCCGGTTCACCAACACCAGCACCACCGGCTGTGCCCTGCGCGGCTACCCGGGCGTCAGCGTCCTCGACGCCACCCATCACCAGATGGGCGCGGCCGCCACTCGCAACGGAGAGGCCGTGTCGACCGTGACGCTGGCCCCCGCCCACTCGGTGTCCGCGGTCATCCGCACCACCAACGGCCCCATCGGCGGGCCCTGTCAGGCCACCGGAACCTATCTGCGTGTCTATCCGCCGGCCTCCCGCACCGCGGTCCTGGTGCCGGCCTCCTGGAAGGTGTGCTCCCACACCTTCCAGGTCGCCCCGGTCAGCCCGTAGCGCACGACAAGTCACCGATGGCCGGGGGCGATCACGCGACGGGTCATCGATTCCCTGCACAGCAGTCATGGTGGCGCCCCTCAAGATCGGTGATGTGCTCGCGGAGCGCTGCCACGATGCCGGGTACCGGTGCCGGCTACCGGGTGCCGAGGAGCTTCCACCTGCGGTGTGCGTCGGCGGCCGCGGGTGGCTCCTCGGCACTTTGAACTCCCCGATGACAAAGTGTGGACATGCCAAACGAAAGTCCTTACCTTGTCGGCACAAGTTCCGCGCACCCGCAGCAGACCGGAGCGATATCCGGCACGGTCCGGTCCCCGCCTGATGGAGGACCATTGCGCCCACGTCTGTTCCAGCGTGCCCGAAGACACCTCATCCCCCTCGTGGCCGGAGGCATCCTGGTGGGCGGCGGCCTCGGGGCCGCGCCGACGGCTTCCGCCGCTCCCTCGGACATCCCGCCCCAGGAACCCGGCATAACCCTGCGCGTGTTCGACGTTCAGACACCTCTGAGCAAGCTGTGCACCCTGAAACCCGGTCAGACCCCCAATCACGACAAGCTCATGCCGACGATCGACTGGTCCTCGGCCGCCGACTTCGGCGGACTCAGCGACAACTTCGTCAGTGAGGCGTCCGGATATCTGGACGTGCCCCGCGACGGCAGCTACACGTTCCGCCTCACCAGCGACGACGGCTCACGGCTGGCCATCGACGACGAGACGGTGATCGACCACGACGGGCTCCACGGTGCGGAGCCCAAGGACGGCACGGTCCACCTCTCCGCCGGCCTGCACCCCCTGCGCATCGACCACTTCGAGCGCGACGGCGAGCAGCAACTGCGGCTGGCCTGGAAGCCGCCCGGCCAGGACGACTTCGCGGTCGTACCGCGTGAAGCGCTGAGCACCGACGCCGGTGTCGTCCGGGTCACCGCTCCCGGCCGCAAGGAGTGCGAGGCGAGCGGCGACTCCCCCGGCGACGGTCTGCCCCTCACCTCCGTACGACCCGACCTGACGCTCACCGACCTGCGCCCGGACGGCTTCGAACCGCAGGTCAGCGGCATGGACTGGCTACCCGACGGACGTCTCGCGATCACCACGTGGGGCGGCAGCGACAACGTTGCCGGTGAGGTCTACCTGCTGGACAACGTCACCGGCCGGACCAGCCGGGACGAGGTCACCGTCAAGAAGGTGGCGAGCGGCCTCCGTGAACCCATGGGTATCAAGTACGTCGACGGTTCGCTCTACGTGTCGCAGAAGCACGAGCTGACCCGGCTTGTCGACAAGGACGACGACGATGTGACCGACGAATACCGCACGGTCGCCACCTGGCCGTACGGCAAGAACTTCCACGAGTTCGCCTTCGGTCTGCTCTACCGGGACGGCCACTTCTACGTGAACCTTTCCGTCTCCATCGACCTGGGCGGTGCCACCACGGTTCCGCAGCCCGCGCCCGGCCGCGGAGTGACGTACAAGGTCAGCAAGAAGACGGGTCGGATCAGTCCCGTCGCGGGCGGTCTGCGCACTCCCAACGGCATCGGCTGGGGACCCGACGGCGACATCTTCGCCACCGACAATCAGGGCGGATGGCTTCCCTCGTCGAAGCTCGTCCAGATCAAGCAGGACCGCTTCTTCAACCACTACACCGAGCCCTCGGGCCCCTTCGACGACTCCCCCGTCACCGAGCCGGTGCTGTGGCTGCCGCAGAACGAGATCGCCAACTCGCCCTCCACTCCGCTGCTCCTGAAGAAGGGCAGGTTCGCCGGCCAGATGCTCTTCGGCGACGTCACCTACGGCGGCCTCCAGCGCGCCTACCTGGAGAAGGTGAAGGGCCAGTACCAGGGAGCCGTCTTCCGTTACACCCAAGGTCTCGAAGCCGGCGTCAACCGCATCACCATGGGTCCGGACGGAGCGATCTACGCCGGCGGACTGGGCGCCGACGGCAACTGGGGCCAGGAGGGCAAGCTCAAGTTCGGCCTTCAGAAGCTGACCCCGAACGGCAAGAACACCTTCGACATACAGACCATGCGCGCCGTGCCCGGCGGCTTCGACCTGACGTACACCCAGCCGGTGTCCGCCACCACCGCCGAAGAACTGGCCAAGCACTACCGCGCCGAGCAGTGGCGCTACACGCCGACCGCGGACTACGGCGGCCCGAAGATCGCCGAGGAAAGCCTTCCCGTGCGGTCGGCCACGCTCTCGGAGGACGGCCGGACCGTCAGGCTCCGGCTGGACGATCTGAAACCGGGCCGCGTGGTGCACGTCCGCTCCCCTCGCCCCTTCGCCTCGGCCTCCGGTGAACAGTTGTGGAGCACCGAGGCCTGGTACACGCTCAACCGGATCCCCGGAAAGCAGCCGCCTCCCGCCACCCGGTACGAGGCCGAGGAGGCACGACTCACCGGCACGGCGGGCATCGGCACCGACCACGCGGCCTACTCCGGCAGCGGCTTCGTCGACCGCTACTCCACCGAGGACAAGGCGGCCACGACCTTCGACGTGACGGTCCCGAAGGCCGGCACCTACGACGTCAACCTGCGCTACTCCAACGGGCCGCACCCGTTCCAGGGAACCAAGTCGCTTTCCCTGTACGTCAATGGGGCCAAGGACCGGCAGACGAAGCTCGCCTCCACCGGCGACTGGGACACCTGGTCGACGCAGACCGAGAGCCTGGACCTGCGCGCCGGGCACAACACCATCTCCTACCGGTTCGGCTCCGGCGACACCGGCCATGTCAACCTCGACCTGATCACCGTCCATCCGCACGGAACCGAGGTCGACCTCTTCGACGGCACGGCGGCCTCGCAGGCCCAGTGGCAGCACACGGACGGCAGACGCCTGAAGTGGCCCCTCACGGACGAGAAGTCGATGGAGGTGTGCTGCGGCGACATCCGCACCAAGGACGCCTACCGCGACTTCCGGCTGCACGTGGAGTTCCGGGTGCCGCTCCTCCCGGACGACGTCACCGGGCAGGACCGCGGGAACAGCGGAATCTTCCTCCAGGACCGCTACGAGCTGCAGATCCTGGACTCCTACGGTGACACCTCGCCGGCCACCAACGAGGCGGGGGCGATCTATCTGAAACGGGCACCCGACACGAACGAGGCGACGGCGCCCGAGACCTGGCAGACCTACGACATCGTCTTCCGCGCGGCTCGCTACGAGGACGGCCGCAAGGTCGCGGACGCGCGGGTCACCGTGGTGTGGAACGGAAAGAAGGTCCACGACGACGTGGCCCTCGACGGACCCACCGCATCAGGCAGAGCCGAGACCCCTGCCGCCGGAGCGATCCGCCTCCAGGACCACGGCAACAAGGTCAGATTCCGCAACATTCGGATAGAGCCACTGCCCTGAGTTCCAGGGTTTGGTTGGCCGGTCTTCGAGGCCGGCCAACCCACGCCCCCGATGCTCTCGCAGATCTCTGTGCCGCTGGAGGACTGGATCGCTGCTTCCGTCTGGCCACTGGTTGGCGATCTCCTTCAAACGGGGCAGGAGTACGGCGCATGGGGCCGGAGTGAGGTCCGGGCCGTCGTCGTCCGGGTGATGGAGAAGCGGTGTCAACGTGGTGGAGACGTCGTCCCAGGGGCGCTGTCCACCGAAGCCGCACATCTCGGCAAGGTCGAACCCCCGGTTTTGCCGGGCCGCCAGCAGCCGGGCGGCCCGCGGCTGTCGGCGGCCCCCCTGAGTTCAGAGGGCCGCCGGCGGCGCTACGTTCTCAGCGGTTGGTCCACAGGTTCCACCGCCAGGGCCAGGTGCCATCGGCGCACTGGTAGGCGTCCCAGTGTCCGCGATCGATGCCCTGCTGGCCGGCCGTCTGGCAGCCGCTCAGGGTGAGGTACTTGCCCCGGTGGACGTTGAGGCCGTCGGCTGCCTGGCCGGCCATCACGTGCGAGGAGGCTGCGGCAGGCGCCGCGACGGCGGGCGCCGCTGCGCTCAGGCCGAGCCCAGCCACAGCGATCGCCGCGAGGGCGGAGAACATGATGCGTACACGCATGGTGAAGCTTCCTTTCGGTGCGGGGTTCACAGTCGGCTCATGCGGCTGGTGCCGGCACGGCCAGGGCCACCGGCCCACTCACCCTCGGGGGTGATCTGCGCAGCCGGTATGCCGAGTTTGCGGTGATGGATCGCCCTTCACCAGCGGGTCCCGTTTGCTTCACTGATGTCGGGATCAATACATTCCTGACCTGCTGGGACGCATCCGTCCCGGGACATGAAGCAGTCGGCGGGACACCGTTGCGGCACCTGCAGGGAGACCTTGTCGATGAGTGGCCAACGTCCGGAGCACGCAGCGGCAGCACGGAGGCTGGGAGAGGAGCTGCGAGAACTGCAGCGACGCTCGGGCCGCACGCTTCGCGCCCTGGAAGCCCAGGTTCGCATCAGCGACTCGTCCCTCTCCCGCTACTTCCGCGGCGAAACCGTGCCGCCGTGGCCCGTCGTCCGGGACCTGTGCCGGGCGCTGGGAGCAGACCCCAGCGAGTACCGGGCCTTGTGGGAGGCCACCGACCGCAGTCGGCCCGACGAACCAGCCCCTGCCGCCCCGCCGCCCAAACCCGCCCTCACCCGGCGTCGTCGTCTGCGCAAGCACCTGTCCGGCCGATGGGGCTTCGCCGCGGCCGGCACGGCCATCGGCCTTGCGGCCGGGCTGACGCTGTTCGGCCTGCAGCAGTCACCCGCCCCGCCTCCCGCACGGGGCGCCGCCGGGGCGAAGGACAACGGGACCGGCTACGGGGATGCCGGCGTGCTCGTCCACAACGCCGAGGAAGACTGCCAGAAGCCCCGTACGCACAAGTGCGCACTGCACCTGGCCTGGGACCCCTACCGTCCCTACACGACGGCCAACTCGGCCGACCGTGTCTGGCACCATGATCTGCTGCACGCCCGCTGCCGGATCGCCGACGGCGTCACCGTCACCGACGAAAACGAGAAACACAGCAGCATCTGGATCCAGGTCGCGCGCAATGGGCAGCGCCTATGGCTCCCCGGGATCCGCGTCGATCCCAACAGGCTGGACCAGTTGAGCACCGTACTGCCCAGATGCCCGCCGTAACCGAGCGGTGGCCCCGGAACGCCCGTCGGCATGGTGCAGAAACGGCCTGAGAGCGGAGGCGGACTCAGGTGCCGAGAGGGTCGTGCCTCCTCGATCAATTCGCCCGTTGCTCTGCCGCCAGTCCCCAGCGCCTGCCGCACCGCGCAGGCGTACGGGTCGGTGTGCGCGAATGGGACAGGCGCGGACCGTCCTGCCCCCTGTCGCGGACCCGGCCCGCGCTCATACAATCCGGTCCGGATACGTCCAACTCCCGTGCTCGACAGGGGTACTTGTGATCGAGGGCAACGCCGGAGCCGCGCCCGGCGCCGGTGCGGGAGGCGAACCGCGGCTGCTCGCACTGCGCGCCGAGGTCGAGAAGATCATCGCCGAAGCGCAGATAGGCGCCCGCCGGGCGCAGCGCCGGGCCAAGCTCTGGCACGCCATGTATCTCAGCTTAGGTTTCCCGGCCGCCGTCCTGGCCGGCATCTCGGGCGCCGCCGGCCTGGCTTCCGCGGGTGCTCGCGTCCCCGCCGCCATCCTCGCCCTGCTGTCGGCGGGCTTCTCCGCCGGTTCCACTTTCCTCCGCTCCGACGCCCGCCACATGACCAACCTCCGCCGCCGCTACGCCTGGCAGAACCTGGAGACCCGCGCCCGCCTCGTCCTCGCGTACGACGCCTATGAAGGCCCGGAACGACTGCACACCGTCCTTCTCGTCCTGCACGAACTGCGCGCCACAGTGCCCTCAAGCGCGCTGATCCTCTCGGAGCAGCAAGGGCCGTACCAGTTGCCGACGGCTGGCCAGACGCCACCGGCCATCCAACCGACGACGCCACCGGGGCCAAGCGCATGAACGCCTTTTCGATCAAGCAGCGGCTCTTGTTCACGCTGCTTGCAGGACGGGCCTGGTGCCGCGGTGTGCCCAGGCCCTCCGCCGCCGCGGAGGTGGGTGGGCGGCAAGTCCGAGCGTGAGCGTCGGTGAGGGGTCGAGGCGGTCACGCTACGCCTGCTGGTTGCCGCATGACGCTTGCCTCGCCGTCCAGCCGAGGTTCATGACTTCTTCAAAGCCGAGCAGGCCAGAGAACTCCCGGCTCTCCGCACGCACTTCACAACGCGCCCCTGGGGCCGCGCGCTCGGACGGGACATGTTGCCGCCCATTCACCGACGCTGCTCACGGGGTGTGTGCAGGGCGGGCTGTGCGAGCGGCAGGCGTGGCGAAGGATGCGGCCACCACGAGTATGAGCACCAGGAACAGTGCGTTGCGGAGTCCGAACTGCTCGCCGAGATGGCCGAGTGAGGGCGGTCCCACGAGGAAGGCGACGTAGCCGACGGTGGCGGCGAGGGAGACCCTCGCGGCAGGGTTGTCGCCGGAGTCGCCGGCCGCGGAGAGCGCGACGGGGAAGCCGAGGGAGGCGCCGATGCCCCACAGGACTGCGGCTGCCGCCGCGACGGCCTGGTTGTCGACCAGGATCACGAGTGCGATGCCGACGGCGCCGATGACCGCGCTGGCGCACAGGGCGGCCGCGCGTCCGTAGCGGTCGATGAACCGGCCGCCCGCGAAGCGGCCGACGGTCATCGAGGCGGCGAAGGCCGCGTACACGGCCGATCCGAGCGCGGGGTCGAAGCCATGGCCGTCAACCATGACCAGCGGCAGCCAGTCGTTGGCCGTTCCCTCGGCCATGGCGAGGGCGAGGATGATGCCGCCGATGAGCAGCAGTCTCGGTTCCCTCCACACCGCGGGGCGCGCGGAGGGCTGCGTGTGCGCGCCGCTGCCGTTGCCGGTTTGTCGGCCCACCCCGGCAGGAACGTATCGGATCATCGGCACCAGTACGGCCAGTACCACGGCGGTGACGACGGCGAGATGCCACAGGACGGGGAACGAGACAGCGGTCAGAATCATGCCGCCGACCGCACCGACCACTGTGCCGAGACTGTAGAAGCCGTGCATCGCGGGGAGGGTGGATCGGCCGAGCAGCCGTTCCACCTCCGCCCCTTCGACGTTGAGGGCCACCTCGCCGCCGCCCATCCCGAGGCCGATGAGTCCGAGCCCGAGGGCCACGACCGCATCCGTGCCCGCCGCGGCCCCCAGGCCGATGACGCCGGACCCCGCGGCGGTCGCCAGCGTTCCGGCCGCGATGACGGGCCGGGCGCCCCAGCGGGCCACGAGCGGCCCTGAGCACAGGATGCCCGCCATGGACCCGACCGAGAGCCCGAACAGGACGAGGCCCATGCGTCCGGTCGAGGCTCCGAGCAGGTCGCGCACGTCGGGGGTACGCGTCACCCAGGAGGCCATGGCGAGGCCGGGCAGGAAGAACAGGGCGAACGCGGCGATCCGACGCCGGCCGAGGGTGACAGTCACGGGGAACGCCTCCAGTAGGTGACCGAGCACAGAAGTCTGTACAAGCGTACACACTTGGGTGGAGTCGCCCTGTGACACATTGGGGTGCGTGAGCGGCACACGGCGCGAGATCCCGAACGACCCCGGACGCAGGGACCGGATTCTCGATGCGGCCCTCGACGTCATCGCCGAGGGCGGCGTTCACAGGACGACCCATCGCAAGATCGCTTCACGGGCCGGCGTCCCTCTGGGCTCGCTCACGTACTACTTCGACGGCATGGACGATCTACTGGCGCTGGCGTTCGCCCGCCTCGCCGACACGATGTCCCAGCTCTACCGCCGCACCCTGCACAGCGCCGGGTCGACCGCCGAGGCCGAGGCGGCCGTGGTCGAGCTGATCTGCGGGCCGGCCTACGCCACTGACCGCGACATGACACTCATCTTCGAGATGTACGCCTACGCCAACCACAACACCGCGGTAGCCGCAACCACCCGCTCCTGGCTCGCACGCAGCCGGGAGAGCCTCGCCCTGCACTTCACTCCCGGAGTGGCCCGAGCCCTCGATGCCCTGATCGAGGGCTGGCCCATGCACGGCCGCTTCGACGCCGCCCCCCTGAACCGGGAGCTCGTCGCCGGAGTCGTGCACGCCGTCGTCAACGCCGCGCCTCACCTCCCCGACGAACAGCTCTGACCTCTTCCCCTTTCCTGCCGCATGACGCATGCCGGCGTGGTGAGCCGGCATCCGCAGGGGGTGAAGGTGGGGGGCGGATGTGCCCTTCAACCGATGAGTTCTCGACGCACGCCAGGTCTGCAGATCCTGAATCGGCGTGGAACGTGGACGGGAGCGACATGAGCAATCGTGGATCTGACAGTGAAGCCAGTGCCTCGGAGCCGGAGCTTGTGAATCTGGACCCGGCGACGACAGCGGTCGTCCGCGGCGTCGTCCCGATGGCCGACCTGCGGGACTTCTTCGACGCTTCCTTCGGCGCTCTGGCCCGGACGATCGAGGCGCAGCGGATCACCGTGCTGAGCCCCGCCTTCGGCCTCTACCACGGGTCGCCGGGAGAGACCCTGGACCTGGAGGTCGGGTTCGTCACTGACCGGGCGGTGCAGCCGGAGGCAGGGGTCGTGGTCGGTTCGCTGCCCGGAGGCCGGGTGGCACGGCTGACGCACCGCGGGTCGTTCGACGGTCTCGGATCCTCCTGGGAACGGCTGCGCTCCTGGATGCGGGCACGGGGACTTTCCGCCGGAGAAGACAGGTGGGAGACCTACGTGACACGGCCTTCCCCGGACATGGACCCGCATGACCTGCGTACCGAGCTCAACTGGCCAGTGACGGACTGACAGCGGCCAGGTGCCTGTTGGCGCTGCGTCTGGGGGCGGCAGCCCCCAGGGAGGTTCGTGCGTCGCTGGAACAGGACGCCGCCGGTACCGCCCCGTGGGCGAGGTCCGTGACACGAGTGATGTTGCCGGGCACACGGGCGAACCCGGACGACGGAGCCGGCGAACGCCGTCATCACCCACACACGCCGCGCCGGACTCGTACACGCCGCTGTCAACGGCCGGGGCCGCGTCGCCGTGGCACGATAGTCATGAGCATCACCCTGCTGAGGGGGTGTGGGGCATGGCCACATCGGACAAGGCAGCTGCCTCAGGAACCCACCGGCCGGGACTGAGACGTGAGATCGGCTTCATCGGGCTCATCTGGGCGTCAGAGGGGTCGATCATCGGTTCCGGGTGGCTGTTCGGTGCCCAGGGGGCCCTGGCAGCGGCCGGGCCCGCGGCGATCATCTCCTGGGCCATCGGTGGCCTCGCGATCCTGATCCTTGCGCTGGTGCACGCCGAGCTCGGCGGAATGTATCCGGTCTCCGGCGGCACCGCCCGGTTCCCCCACTACGCGTACGGTGGGGCCGCCGGCGCGTCCTTCGGCTGGTTCTCCTGGCTGCAGGCGGCCACGGTGGCACCCATCGAGGTGCTGGCGATGATCACGTACGCCCAGCACTACTCCTGGGCGAGCGGCTGGGAGAAGACCGAGGGCGGCGAGCACATCCTGACCGGTCCCGGCATCGCCGTCGCGGTCGGACTGATGGCGGTCATCACGGCCGTCAACTTCCTCAGCATCCGCCTGCTGGCCCGCACCAACAGCGCGGCGACCTGGTGGAAGGTCGGTGTCCCCCTGCTGACGATCTTCGTGTTGGCCATCGCCCAGTTCCACAGCAGCAACTTCACCGCGGCCGATGGATTCAACCCCTACGGGGCCAAGGGCATCCTGTCCGCCGTCTCCACCAGCGGCATCATCTTCGCGTTGCTCGGTTTCGAGCAGGCCGACCAGCTCGCCGGCGAGAGCGCCAACCCCAAGCGTGACATTCCGCGGGCGGTGATCGGGTCGATCGTCATCGGCATCGCCATCTACATCCTCCTTCAGGTCGCCTTCCTGGCCGCGCTGCCCGCCTCCCAGATCGGCAGCCACTGGGCCACCTCCGCGTTCAACGCTCTGACCGGACCGTTCGCCCAGGTCGCTACGCTCGTCAGCCTGGGCTGGCTGGCGGCGATCCTCTACCTCGACGCCGTGGTCTCCCCCGCAGGCACCGGCCTGATCTACATCACCGGTTCCTCCCGGGTCTCGTACGGCCTCAGCCGCAACGGCTACGTGCCCTCCGTGTTCGAGACCACCGACCGTCGCGGCGTCCCGTGGGTCGGCCTCATCACCGCCTTCGTGATCGGCTGTGTCTGCTTCCTGCCCTTCCCCAGCTGGCGCTCCCTCGTCGGGCTGATCACCAGCGCCAGCGTGCTCATGTACGCGGGCGCCCCACTGTCCTTCGGTGTGTTCCGCAATCGGCTGCCCGACGCCCACCGTCCCTTCCGGCTGCCCGGAGGCAGCTGGATGTCGCCGCTGGCCTTCATCGTCGCCAACCTGCTGATCCTGTGGTCCGGGTGGACCACCGACTGGAAGCTCGGCGTCGCCATCCTCATCGGCTACGCCATCCTGGTCGCCAACCGGGTGTTCAAAATGAACCCCATCACGCCTCAGCTCGACCTGCGTGCCGCGCAGTGGCTGCCGGTCTATCTCGTCGGAATGGGCCTGATCGTCTACCTCAGCGACTTCGGGCCTCTCAAGCACCCGTGGTTCCCTCTGTGGTGGGACATGGGCATCACCGCCGCCTTCAGCCTCGCCATCTACTACTGGGCCATGGCAGTCGCCCTACCGTCCGAACAGATTCAGCGAATGATCGACCAAGTCGTCGTCCCGGAGGAACAAGACATCGTGTGACGGCACAGCACACGACCGCGCCGTCGGCCGCAGTCGGGCAGAATGCGCGCCATGACGACTTGAAGTGCACGGGGCAGTCGACACTGGATCGAGGCCGATCACTCGACGCGCTCAGGGAAGGCGACCAAGGCTCTTATACGGGTGCGCGGCTCAGCTGAGCTGCTGAGCCCAGTCGTCGAACGTGGTCCAGGAGATCTCAGGGTACGCCTCGTGCAGTGCCGCGATGTCGACTGCATAGCCCTCTTCGTTGAGAAAGGCCCACATGGCAACCATGTCGTCGCTGGACCGTCGCCGTAGGTCGAGTGGAGTTCGCACTGCCTCGACCGGCGACCCCAGCGAGCGGGTGAGGACTGCGGCCATGTGGGCGGGAGAGGGTGCGTCGGAGGCAACCTCGATTCGCCGTCTCAGGTGCCCGGCAGGGCTGTTGACCGCTGCGGCCACAACGGCTGCGAGGTCTTGCCGGGCCACCTGCTGAAGCGGGCGGTCGACGGGAAGCGGCAGGACCAGCCGCCCGGCCCGCAGATTCTCCGCGTCGCCAAGCATGTTGTCGTAGAAGTACGTCGGGGCGACGATGGTCCAGTTGTCACTCTCCTGCCGCAGGGCCTGCTCGATCCGGTACTTGCTGTCGAAGTGGGGAACCCCGGTCGACCTGTCGGCGGAAGCCACCGAGGAGAGCACCAGGTGCGGCAGCTCCACCTGCCGGGTCGCCGCGATGATGGTGAGCCCCTGCTCGATCTCGGCCTGCGGGCCTTCCTCAAACGGCGTAGTGACGGCGAATGCGGCGTCCATGCCGTCAAGCGCGGCAACCAGCGAGGAGACATCGCGCAGGTCGCCGTGGACCACCTCCACACCCAGCTGTTCAAGGGCATGGGCGCGCGTTCCGCCCGGGTTGCGGACCACGGCACGAACGTGGTGTCCGTCATCAAGCAGACTGCCTACCACGGCACTCCCCTGACCACCGGTAGCTCCCAGCACCGCTACGCGCATGACGCCCACTCTCCTAGGTTCGTTCCATCACGCCGGCAACGGGCCCCGTACGCCTCCCAGCGTCGCACCGGGCCCTTAGCAGCAAGATGACACGTCGCTGCCGGTTCGCAAGGCGATCCGGAACGCTCCCATCAATGCTCCCATCAGGTCTCCTGGCAGGGGGCCGCCGACGTACGCGTCCGCCCCGTTGACGCTCCGTCTGCCCATCACTACCTTCCGAGAGCGCTCTCATTCCCGTATCCGCAGCACGTCCCCGGCCGTCGTCACCACCGGTGTCTTCCTTCGAAACGGCGACAGCGGTCCCACGGCGAGGCTCGGGGCGTCGCCCTGACAGGGAGGCCCCATGGCTCCCGTACGAAGACTCCGCATCCTCAGGCGGTCGGCCCCGGCGCTCGCCGTGGCACTGTTCGCCGCCTTGGTCCCGCAGTCGGCGTCCGCCGCCGGAACCAGCGCGGCGGCGACCGTCTGCAACAGGTACTGCGACGCCCGTGACCCCGCTCTCTCCCCGGGCGACCGGACTCCGGTGACGGCGACCGTCCACGGGCGGTCGATCGCCCTCCACTTCGACGACGCCGACGCGATGGGCTGGGCGTCCATCGACAACGGCAGCCCGGGTGACGAGGTGTGGCTCGACCGTTCCTTCGACGGCGGCCGTTCCTGGGGCTCCGGCAGCAGGCTCGGCAACACCGCCATCCCCGCGGACCGGCGCGGCTGGCGCACGCTCATGTACAACGTGGACGACTGGAACAACCACGGCGTCGGTGCCCTGCGCGCCTGTGGCAAGGCCGGGGATCGCGCCGAGATCGCGTGCACCCCGTGGGCTCGCGCCACATGGAACGCCGGAGACCGGCGCACCGCCGCGGCCACCGGGCTGATGACCTTCTACAACTACGGAACCGGCCTGTTCGACACCACCGGCTGGTGGAACTCGGCGAACGCCCTGAACTCCGTCGTCGACAACATCCGGGTTTCGGGCATGGGCAGTTACTCGTATGCGATCTCCCGCACGTACGACCTGAACGTGAACGCACGGGACGGGCAGTTCCGCAACGACTACATCGACGACACCGGCTGGTGGGGACTCGCCTGGATCGCCGCGTACGACCTGACCGGCGACCGCCGCTACCTGGACACCGCCCGCGCCGACGCCGACCACATGGCGGCGTACTGGGACGGCACCTGCGGTGGCGGGGTGTGGTGGAGCACCGCGCGGACGTACAAGAACGCCATCGCCAACTCCCTCTACATCCAGCTCAACGCCGCGCTGCACAACCGCATCGCGGGCGACACGGCGTACCTGGACCGGGCACGCGCCGGTTGGTCCTGGTTCCAGGGCACCGGCATGATCAACGGTTCGAACCTGGTCAACGACGGCGTCGACCTGTCCACCTGCCGCAACAACGGCCAGCCCGTCTGGTCGTACAACCAGGGTGTCCTGCTCGGTGCGCTGACCGAGTTGCACAAGGCCACGGGCGACGGCGCGCTGCTCGTCCGCGCACGGCAGATCGCCGACGCCGCGACCACGGCCTCCTCGCTCCACACCGCCGAGGGCATCCTGCGCGACCCGTGCGAGGGCGGCGACTGCGGCGGCGACGGACCGTCGTTCAAAGGCGCGCACGTGCGCGGTCTGGGCAAGCTCAACGCCGCGCTGCCGGACCAGCCCTACACCGCCTACCTGCGGCGCCAGGCGGACCGTGCGCATACGAGCGACCGGAACGCCCTTGACCAATACGGACTGCGCTGGTCGGGACCGGTCGACACGGTGGACGCGGCACGGCAGCAGAGCGCCCTCGACCTGCTCAACGCCGCGCCCTGAAGCTCCGCTCCGGCATTGTCCATAGGCCATTGGACGACATATGTTGGCTGGATGAGTGAGCGCGTGTTGCAGGAGCCGACCCTTTTGATCCTGACGGCTTTGGCGGATGAGCCACGGCATGGTTACGCCATCGCCCAGGAGGTCAAGTCGCTCTCCGGCACCCGGGTGGTCCTGCGCACCGGTACCCTCTACGGCGCCCTCGATCGGCTGTTGAAGGACGGCCTGATCGAGGTGCACCGTGAGGAGGTCGTCGACGGGCGGGCCCGCAAGGTCTACGCTTTGGCGCCGCTGGGGCGGGAGAGACTGGCGGCAGCGGCGGAGCGGATGGCGGCGACGGCCCGTGAGGCCAACCGGCGGCTGGGCATCTCCGGGGCGACGGTGACGCAGGCGTGATCGGGCTGGTTCTGCGCCTGTATCCGCGGCGGTACCGCAGGGAGTGCGGCGAGGAGATCCTTGCCGTCTATCAGCAGACGGCGGCGGAAGTCTCTTCCATGGGCAGGTTTCGGGAGGCTGCGGATATCGCCGCTCACGCGGTGCGGATGAGACTCGGTGTGAACTCCTCGACGGCCGCCGGACGGCTTCTGGCCCGCGCGGCACCGTTGGCGGTCGGTGCGGTGGCGGCCTATGGCGGTGTGCATCTGAGCCGCTGGTACGCCGGGGTGGTCGCCTCGCCGGGCCCCGTGTATCTCACCGCCGACGCGTGGAGCGCGCTCCTGCTTGCCTCGGCACTGGTCTTCGTCGGGGCTGTCACGGCGCTGACGGCGCGGTGGCATGTGGGTGTGGCCACGCTCACCATCGGACTGGCGGGGCTGGCCGTCGCGGCTGTTGTCAGCGGCCCCGCGTTCGGCGATCCGATCGTCACGCCCACCATGGCGCTCCTCACCGCCTTGGTCGTACTGGCCTGTCCGCCCGATCTGCGACCGGGGCCCGGGGCGTGTGCCGCGGCCGGCGTGATGGCCGCCGCCGCGTGGCTTCCCGTCACCGCGATGTACGCCGGCGCACTGCCGGTCAGCACCGACTACGGCCTGTGGCCCCTTCTCGTTCTCGCGGCCACCGGACTCGCGCAGTCCGTGCGGTCGATGTCCCCGGGGAGGGCCGAGACGGCTGCGACGGCCGCGGCCTGCCCGCTGTTCCTTGCCTACGCCTACACCACGGGAGCCTGGGATCTGTTGCTTCCGGCGCTGGGGACCGCGGCCGTCGTACCGCTCGCCGGCGCGTTGGCCGCCGGCGCGCACGCGCTTCGTCTTCGCGGACGCTCCAGCCCGCGCTGACGCACCCTTCACCCAGCCGCCCTCCGTGCCGCGGGGGCGGCTTTTTGCTGTCTGGCGCAGCAAGGAAGCACGCGGAGCGCGCGGCATAGTCAGGTTGCCGACATATGATCCCGGAGAACGTATTCAGCCGCCTGACTCGTCGGGATCCAGGCGCCGCCCCGTGCCCCCACCGCACCCGGCGGCCGTCACCATGGCCCGCGCCGACACGGAAGAGACTCCTCGATGCCGTTCACGCTGTCCCATCCCGCGGCCGTTCTGCCGCTGCTGCGCCACCCCTTCTCGTCGGCCGCCCTGGTCTGCGGAGCCATGGCTCCGGACGCGCCGTACTTCCTCGCCGCCGCGCGCATACCGGTGAGCGCCCAGTCGTGGTACGAGCCGTTCCTCAACGCCACCGTGTCCCACACACTGTCCGGCCTCACCGTGTCGGGGCCGTCCGCTCTGGCACTCCTGGCGCTGTACGGGCTCGTGCGCCGCCCGACCGCCGCTCTGCTGCCCGGCCGGTTCTCCCCGGCCGGTGCGGCCGACCGCGACGGCAAGGGCCTGCGCCGGGCGGGCTGGGTGCTGCTGTCCGCCCTGATCGGCATCCTGACCCATCTGGTGTGGGACTCCTTCACGCACGCCGACGGTTACACCGTCGCTCACCTGGGCGTCCTGCGGTCCCACATCACGGGGGATCTGACTGCGGCGCGGCTGCTCCAGCACATCAGCACGGCCGGGGGCCTGACAGCGGTCGCGGTGCACGTGTGGCGCCGTCTGCGCCGGGTTCCGGCGGGCCACGCCGGCCAGGCCAAACCATCGGCAGCGGCCCGCTGGAGCGTCGTAGCGGCGCTGGCCGTCGCCACCCTCACCGGTGCCGCGGCCAACACGCACACCCTGGAGTACTACCGGGGCGGACCTGCGACAGCCGAACAGACAACCGTGCAACAGAGGGGGGAGGCGGTTCTCTCGGACTGGGCGACGGGCGGCGGCGGCGCGCTGGCCTGCGCTCTCGTCCTTTATGCCTGCGCCTGGTGGGTGCGGGGTGCCATCCGGCCCACCGAGAGCACGACTTGACTCCATAGATCGGATCTATTTGTCGAATTGAGGTTCACCCTCACCCGCCCTCGGTCAGGCCCTACAGAAGGCTGTCCGTAATTGGCTTTGGAGCCTGACCTTATGGGCGTGGTCGCATATACAGCCAAGGCGCAAGCCCGTTGACACCTCCGATGTATCCATTGGTTGCCTTCGCTGGAAAGGCGGACCCCGCGTGACCACCACGCACCGGCGCCTTCTCGCCACCCTGGTGGCGGCACTGGCGATCGCCCTGCTCGGGACGCCGGCGCCCTGCCCGCCAGAGCCGACGCGGGGCCTGCCTCCGCCACCCGCCGCGGTTGGACGGGCACCTGGGAGGCGGCGGCCTCCGGCACCGTACCGGCTCTGCCCGGCACCTCCATCCGCAATGTCGTCCATGTCAGCGTCGGCGGCCGCGCCGCGCGCGTCCGCATCTCCAACCGGCTCGGCGCCTCCCCCCTCGAACTCGGCTCCGTGACCGTGGCGCTGCAGGAGAAGGGTGCGCCGACGAGTCCGAACGCCGTCGCGGGAACGATGCGCGCCGCCACCTTCCGCGGCGCCGCCTCGGTGACCGTCCCGGCCGGCGAGGACACGGTCACCGACCCCGTGTCGCTCAGGGTGCCCGACGGCGCCAACCTCCTGATCACCGTGTACACACCGGTCGACACCGGGCCGGCCACGTACCACCGTTCGGCCCTGCAGACCAGTTTCCTCGCCCCTTCCGGCAACCACGCCGCGGACGAGGACGGATCCGCCTGCACCGGGACCACGGGCTCCTGGTACTACGTGACCGGTGTGGACGTGCTCGGCCCGCGCACCGCCGGCAGCGTCGTCGCACTCGGCGACTCCATCACCGACGGATCAGGATCAACGTCCAGCGCCAACCGCCGCTGGCCGGACCGGCTCGCCGAACGGCTGCGCGCGCTGCCGCCACACCGTCGGCTCGGTGTCCTGAACGCCGGGATCGCCGGCAACCGCCTCCTGCTCGACGGCACCGGCCCCAGCGCCCTGTCCCGGCTCGACGCCGACGTTCTGTCCCGCACCGGCGTACGCACGATGATCCTCATGGAGGGCATCAACGACATCAAGGGCAACCCCAACCAGACCGACCCGGCCGCCTTCGAGGATGCCTACCGCCAGATCGTGCGGCGCGCCCACGCTCGCGGTATCCGCGTCATCGGCGCCACCATCACCCCGTACGGCGGCAACGGCGGTTACACGGAGGCTCGTGAGGCCGTACGCCAGTCGGTCAACGCGTTCATCCGGACCGGCGGCCTCTTCGACGCCGTCGTGGACTTCGACGCCGTGGTCCGCGACCCCGCCGACCCTCACCGCATCCTGCCCGCCTACGACCCGGGCGACCACCTGCACTTCAACGACGCCGGGCTGAAGGCAATGGCCGACGCGATCGACCCGAACGACCTCCTTTTCACCGGCGCAAGGGGCGCCGGACGCAACGCCGCCTGATCCCTCTCCCCGGACGGACAGCCGCACGAAAGCGCGTGGGGCGTGCACGTGGTCACGTGCACGCCCAATGCGTCGGTCAGTGGGCGGATGCGCTCACTTGATGCGGACGACCTGCGGGTCGTGGTCGCTCGTCTGGTCGGAGAACTCCGAGTTGATGTGGACGACGTCGTACGCCGGCTTCTTGATGGCGGGCGAGACCAGGATGTGGTCCAGCGTCTGCGAGTTGCCGTCGTACACGTAGCTGTACCGCTCGCCCACCGGCAGGGTGTTGATCAGGTCGGTGAGGACACCGCCCGCGGTCAGCGTCTGAAGCGGCTTGGAGAACTGGTAGTCGTTCATGTCGCCGAGGACGACCACCTTGGCCTTCGAGTTCTTGGCCAGGACGCTGGACACGAAGGAGTTGACTTCCTTGGCCTGGGCCAGGCGCTGGGTCTCGGAGCCGAGCACCGGCGGCTGGACGGCGCCGTGCAGCGGCTTGTCGCCACCCTTGGAGTTGAAGTGGTTGCCGACGACGAAGACCTGCTCGCCGCGGAAGACGAACTCACCGACGAGCGGCTTGCGGCTGCTCTTCCAGGCGTCGGAGGTGGGGTTGATCCTCCCCGGCGAGACCGAGAGCTTCACACCCTTCTTGCCGTCGCTGACGGCCTGCGCGGCGGTGGTGGAGTCGCCGCCCGGCCGGTCGACGAAGGTGACGCGCTGGGGGTTGAAGAGGAGGACGTTCCGGATGTTGCCGCCCGGCTCGCCACCGTCCTGGTCGTTGACCGGGTCGACGGAACGCCAGTCGTACGCGGGGCCGCCGGCCGCCTTGATGGCGTCGATGAACTGGGCCATCGTCTTGTCGGCGGCGACCGTGCCGTCGTCCTTGGCGCCGTTGTTGTCCTGGATCTCCTCCAGGCTGATGATGTCCGGCGCGGCGAGGTTCTTGACGACGCCCTCGGCCAGGCGGTCGAACTTGCTCTGCGGGTCGGTCGGGTCGAGGTTCTCGACGTTGTACGTCGCGACGGAGAGCTCGTCCGACTTGCCCTTCTGCGCCACCTCCGGCTTGAGCCCACCGGACTTGACGGTGCCGAGCGTGGTCGCCTGGACGTTGTAGCCGCCGTAGTTGGCGTAGTCCAGCGGGCCCTCGGTGGTGCCGGTGAGGGTGTCGCCCACATTGGCATCGAGCTGGTCACCGGTGAGTGAGGCGATCAGCAGGCGGCCCGAGTTGGGGTCGTCGTAGCCGGTCATGACCGTGCCGCCGCGCGGCGTCGGGTTCTGCTTGGGCTTGGTGGTGATCCAGGTCTCGTTGTACTGGTTGGACGCGCCGACCACGCGAGTGTCGCTGATCTGCACCAGCATGCCCTCGTGAGCCTCCAGCCAGTCCAGCGCGTAGGTGCCTGGCTCCAGTTGCTGGGACTCGATGTTGCCGCCGTCGACCTTCGGCGCGTAGGCGTCGGGGATCGTGGCCGCGTCGATGACCTCGGCCGCCGGCAGCTTGTTGCCCGAGGACAGCACGCTCGCCGTCGGGGCGGTCAGCTCGGTGACGGACTGCGTCCCGCTGGTCTTGCCGCCGGGGTAGTACTCGCTGATCTTGCCGGAGACGACGACCGAGTCGCCGACCTTGACCAGGGGGGTGGCGGAGCCGGTGAAGACGAAGATGGCCTCGCTGGTGGCGGGGTTGTTGTCGGCGTCGGGGTCCTGGATCCAGTAGCCCTTCGAGCCGGTGGCGCGTACGGCGGTCACCACGCCGGGGACGTTGGTGACGGTCTGGCCGTTCTCCGGGGAGAGCCGGGTGGCGCCCTGGATGTCGTGGATGCGCAGCGGGCCCGGGGTGGTGTCGGTGGGCGTCGGGGTGGGCGTGGGCGACGGGTCGCCGCCACCGCTCTCACCCGTGCTGTTGCCGGGGCTCGGAGCGGAGCCGGTGAAGTCCGCCGCGTTGTCGTCGGTGTCCGTGAACTTGGCGTCGCGGGAGACGGAGGTGGTGTTGCCGGCGCCGGTGGCGGGGCTGCCCTCGCGGACCACGGCGGTGCCGAAGCCGACCAGGTCCTTGACGGTGCCGTCGGCCGCGCAGTCGGCGGCGGTCAGGCAGGTGAGCGCGGTGGTCGAGTGGACCAGCGCCACGGTGCCGCTGGTGCCCGACATGGCGATGGTGCCGGTGGCGTCGGGGGTCGGCAGGGCGGTGTCGCCGCCGGTGCCCTTGGACTCCTGGATCAGGTACTTGCCGCCCGCGGGGACGGCACCGGAGAGCGGGGTGACCTGCCACTTGGAGGTGGAGGTGGGCGAGCCGCTGAGGTACTGCACGGACCAGCCACTGAGGTCGAACGACGCGGTCCCGGCATTGCCCAGCTCGATGAAGTCATGGGTGAGGGACGCACCGGAGTTGCCACCGCCGCCGTAGACCTCGGAGATCACGGCGTCGGAGGAAGGGGCCGCCTCGGCGGCGAAGGGGAGGGCGATGAGCGAACCGGTGAGGCCGACGGGAAGCGCGATGAGGACAGCCTTGGCGCTTCTGCCACGCAGGGCCGGGGGTATGCGTGAGGACACGTGGAGCTCTTTCTTGCAGAAGGAGTTGTAAAAGAGGTGTGGCCGATATGTGGGAGGAGTGGGGCAACCCGGAAGCTGGCTGGAAAGATACGCGCGTAGACACACCCACAGCAAGACGTTGAGCGTTCCATCCGGCAACCGTTTCCCAACCGTTCGCCAGGAGTAATCCCGCTGTCCGCCCTGTCGGCGGGGTGCTCAGGGACACGCCGTGCGGCACCCGGGCACGCCAACGACCGCAGGACGGGCGGCCGTCCGGCTCCGGACCCTGGCGCCTACGGGGCGGTATACGAACGTAGAGGAAGGGGTGACGGGGGAACCCAACGTTCACTTACGGCACGCCGGGCCATATGGGGGCGAAGCGGCCATCTCTGGCGTTCTGATGGACGTACCCCCACGTACGCGCGTGCGACGGCCGCCGCCGTCAGGGCAGCCAGGACGGGCAGCATCCGGCGGCCGTCCTGCGGAAGGTGAAGGGAAACGTGGTCGAGGAGGGCGACGTTCGCCGTGGTACGCCCGCCGGGTGCCGGGGACCCAAAGATCGAAACAAGCCAAACGAGTCCTACCAGGACAGAGCGCGGGGAACCTCTCGCCCCGCTTGTGGGAGTCGTGGGGGACTGCAGCGCACGCCCTGCGAACCCGTCCTTGTGCTCCCCAACTGCTCTTATCCTGCGATGGCACTGAGGTTTCGGTGGCGTACATTCAACCGAGCCGTACCGCCATGGGGCAGTACAGGGGGAGCTGAAACCATGACGTTCGGCGGCTACAGAGCTGCGCCCGATTCGATTGACGGCAGCGCGCACATCCTGCTGGAGATCGCCGGCCTGCTGGAGCAGGGCCGTCTCGACGGGGACGCCGGCACGATCGCCCGGGCACCGCGTTCGCATCAGGACGTGTCGGAAGCGGTCCACGACTTCGCCACATTCGCTGCGGATCAGGGGACCGACCTGGCGGCCCTGCTGACCGCTCTTTCCACCCTGCTCAAGAGCACGGGCAACGCGTACACGTCCACGGAGGCGGCCACAGCCGCCGAACTCAGGAGTTTCGTGGACTCGTCCACCTACGTGCCCGGAAAGCGAGGTTGAGCCTGGTGGTGTACTACGCGGACGTGAAGTTCCTGGAGGACTGCGATCCGGTCCTCATCGAGCGCAACGCCAAGGAGTACCGGCGGATGCGCGATCTGCTCGACTCCGTCGAGCCCTCCGTGCGCAAGGCGGAGCAGGTGCAGTGGGAGAGCGTGGCCCGTACGTCGTACGAGGCCCGTCTGCGCGATGTGCGGGGCCTGGCCCGGGGTCTCTACGACGGCTACGACGCGGCGCAGTCGGCGCTGTTGAAGTACGCGGACGCGGTGGCGGACGCCAAGCCACACCTGCGCGACGGCAAGGAGGCGCAGGAGCGGCTGGACGGAGTGCTGAGCGGTGAGGGCTTTGCGCTCACCCGCGCCCAGCAGTCCGCGGAGCCGATGCGGCGCTGGGAAGACATGCGGCACACCACCGGCCTTCTGGACTGGATCAGTGAACTGGGGGTTGATCGTGACGCGATCAGGGAGGAGGCCGAGCGCTATTACGAGCAGGCCGAGGCCGCCTTCGCCCGGGCCCTGAACACCGAACGGCCGGCGCGTGAGGCTTGTGTGGCGGCGCTGAAGGCGGCGACGGCGCTCATACCCGATTTCCGCACCACGCACAAGGACGCGGCGGCGCTGCTGTTCAAGGTGAAAGCCCTGTCGGCGGAGCGCGCGGAAGCCGCGGACAACCCGCTCACCAGGCTTCCGGGCAGTCCATGGGGTAAGGGCAGCACGTTGACGGGGCCGGATGCCACGGTCTCCGCCCTGCTCCAGGATCTGCGCACCCACGCCAAGGGCATGCCAGAGGTGAAGAGTCAGTGGCTCACGGACGCGATCGGTGACAAGAGGGAGTGGGTGCTGGAGAACCGGGCGGCCATCAAGGAGACGGCCAAGGTGTACGGTCTGCCGCCGGACGTGGTAGCGGCGATCGCGCTGCAGGAGGTAGGGGGCACGCCCTACGCCATCGACCGGCAGGTGGAAATGTCCCGCGCCGTGGCGGAGAACGTCCTCAGCCCCCTCGTTCCGGAGAACCTGCCCGGTCCTCTGGGCGGAGACCGTGACAACACCTCCTACGGGCCCATGGCGGTCCAGATCCGTCGCGCGGCCGAGACGCTTGGCTACGAGCCCGCCAACCTCACCACCGACCAGCGCGACGAGATCCGCGGAGCGCTTGAGGACCCCACCCAGAACCTGCTGATTTCCGCGAAGCACATGGCGGACCTCAAGGCTCAGAGTTCGTTCGCCGACGTTCCCCCTGAGCAGATGACCGATGCGCAGAAAGCAGAGCTCGCGTCCCGCTACAACGGCGGGCCCTACTGGCAGGTGCCTCAAGCCCAGGCCTACGCCGACGCGGTGGAAGGGCACCGGGCACGGGTGCGGCAGGACTTCAGCTGATCGGCCACCGCCACGGACCTGCTGCTAGGCTACGGCGGACGTAATCGTGTACCGAGGAGTGGCAGACATGGTGGGTGACGACGACATCTGCGGGTGATACCCGGATGTGAGCGGCCACCGGCAGGTGCAGAAGAGCACTGCCGAAGTGGCCTCGCCGTCGTTCCCTTTCCCCCTCTGCCCGGGGCAGACGTCTCTTCCTGCCCCCTCCCATCACACGAGGTCACCCCATGTCCGATGCTGCCATTGTCTGCTCGAACGTCTCCTTCAGCTGGCCCGACGACACACCGGTCTTCCAGGACCTGTCGTTGACCGTGAGCACCGGTCGTACGGGACTGGTGGCTCCGAACGGCTCCGGCAAGAGCACCCTGCTCAAGCTGATCGCCGGCGAGCTACGGCCCGGCGCCGGGTCCGTGTCGGTCGTCGGCACCCTCGGCCATCTCCCCCAGACCCTCCCCCTCACCGGTGAACTCACGGTGGCCGAGGTGCTGGGCGTCGCCGCGGTGATCCGCGCCATCGACGCCGTCGAGTCCGGCGACGTCGACGAGAAACACTTCACGACCATCGGCGACGACTGGGACATCGAGGAACGCACCCGTGCCCAGCTCGACCGCCTCGGCCTGACCGACCTCACCCTGGACCGCGGCCTGAGCACACTCAGCGGCGGTCAGGTCGTCTCCCTCGGACTCGCGGCCCAACTGCTGAAGCGGCCCGACGTGCTGCTGCTCGACGAGCCCACCAACAACCTCGATCTCGACGCGCGCCACAAGCTCTACGACGTACTGGAGGACTTCAACGGCTGTCTGCTGGTCGTCAGCCATGACCGGGCCCTGCTCGACCGTATGGAGCGCATCGCCGAACTCGGCGGCAGTGAACTGCGTTTCTACGGCGGCAACTTCACCGAGTACGAGGAGGCGGTGCGGGCCGAACAGGAGGTTGCCGAGAAGAACGTCCGCAGCGCGGAGCAGGAGCTGAAGCGGGAGAAGCGGGAGATGCAGCAGGCCCGTGAACGCGCCGAGCGCCGTGCCGGGAACGCCGCCCGCAACCTCAAGAACGCCGGACTGCCGCGTATCTTCGCCGGCAACATGAAGCGCGGCGCCCAGGAGTCCGCGGGGCGGGCGGGGCAGATGCACGCCTCCCGGGTAGGCGAGGCCAAGGCCCGGCTGGACGAGGCGGCGCGTGCGCTGCGCGACGAACAGCGCATCACCCTGGACCTCCCGGACACCGACGTGCCCGCCGGGCGCACCCTCTTCCTCGGCGAGGCCATGCAGGTCCGGCACGGCGGACGGGCCGTGTTCGCCGGCCAGGGTGTCGACCTGACGATCCGGGGGCCGGAACGCATCGCGCTCACCGGAGCCAACGGAGCGGGCAAGAGCACCCTGCTGCGGCTGATCAACGGCGACCTGGTGAGGGACAGCGGAGACATCAAGCGCGCGGACGGGCGGATCGCCTACCTTTCGCAGCGGCTGGACGTACTGGACCTGAACCGTACGGTCGCGGAGAACTTCGCCGCCTTCGCCCCCCAGCGGCCGGAGGCCGAGCGGATGAACCTGCTCGCCCGCTTCCTCTTCCGCGGTGCGCGGGCGCATCTGCCGGTCGGGGTCCTCTCCGGTGGCGAGCGGCTCCGGGCCTCCCTTGCCTGTGTGCTGTGTGCCGAACCGGCTCCCCAGTTGCTGCTCCTGGACGAGCCGACGAACAACCTGGACCTGGTGAGCGCGGGGCAGTTGGAGAGTGCCCTGGGGTCCTACCGGGGGGCTTTCGTGGTGGTGAGCCATGACGAGCGGTTCCTGACGGAGATCGGTGTCGGCCGGTGGCTGCGGCTGGCCGACGGCGAGCTCACCGAGACGGGAGCACCTCAGCGGTGAAGGGCCGACAGGTTCGACCGGGCCCGCGCCGAGGTGTGTCACCCGGCGGGCCGAGCACCGATTCCCTGGGACGGATCACCGTGCCGCAACCACCCCTGCTCGCCCATGACCTCGTCCGCACCCTCGGCAGCAGGCGAGTGCTCGACGGCGTGTCCCTCGTCGCCTCCCCCGGGCACCGCATCGGGCTGATCGGGGAGAACGGCGTCGGCAAGTCGACGCTGCTCCGTCTGCTCGCCGGGACGGACGAACCCGACGCCGGGCGGGTCGAGCGCCCGGCCGACCTGGGCTTCCTCCATCAGGAGATGCCGTTCGACGCCGAGGCCGCCATCGCCGACGTCCTGGACGACGCCCTGCGCGAGGCACGCGAGGACCTCGTCGAGCTGGAACGCCTCTCCGAGGAACTCGCCCGCACCCCGCACGACTCCCCCGCCTACGCGGCGTTGCTGGAGGCATACGGCGGGCGGCTGGAGCAGGCCGAGGAGCGCGAGGCGTGGGACGCCGACCGGCGGGCCGCGCTCGTCCTCGACGGGCTCGGGCTCGGCACGGTCGCGCACGACCGCACGCTCGGGTCGCTCTCCGGCGGCCAGCGCGGCCGGCTCGCGCTGGCCGCGCTGCTGGTCCGGCGGCCCTCGGCGCTGCTGCTGGACGAGCCGACCAACCACCTCGACGACGATGCCGCCGCCTTCCTGGAGGAGCAGGTGCGCGGTCTGCCCGGCGTCGTGGTGCTGGCCAGCCATGACCGGGCCTTCCTCGACGCCGTCTGTACCGACCTGATCGACCTCGACCCGGCCGTGGACGGCCCGGTCCGCCATGGCGGCAACTACAGCGCCTACCTGGCGGAGAAGCACGCCGAACGGGAACGCTGGGAGCGGCGCTACGCCGAAGAGCAGGAGGAGCTCGCGGCGCTGCGGTACGCGGCCGCGGTCACCGCCCATGTCGTCGCCCCGAACCGTGAGCGGAGGGACAACGAGAAGATGGGGTACGGCCACCGCGGCGGCCGCGTACAGAACCAGATCTCACGCCGGGTGCGCAACGCCACCCGCAGGCTGGAGGAACTGGAGCGCACTCAGGTCGGTGCCCCACCGGTGCCGCTGCGCTTCCAACGCGCCGCGCTCGCGAAGGAGTCGGCGGACGGCACCCTGGTGGCGCTGCGCGACGCACGGGTCCCGGGCCGCCTGGCCGTCGGGCGTCTCGATGTGTCGGCGACGGAGCGGCTGCTGGTCACTGGGGGCAACGGGGCGGGGAAATCCACGCTGCTGGCCGTGCTCGCCGGGCGGATCTCCGCACAGGGCGAGGTGCGGCGGCGGCGCGGGCTGACGGTGGGGTGGCTGGCCCAGGACACCGTGTTCGACCGGCCGGAGCGTACGGTCCGGGACACCTACGAACTCTCGCTCGGCGCCGAGCGGGCGGAGGCCGTCCCGTTGGACTCGCTGGGCCTGATGCACGAGGCGGACCTGGACAAGGCGGTCGGTCACCTGTCCGTCGGTCAGCGGCGCCGCCTCGCCCTGGCGCTGCTGGTCGCACAGCCGCCCGCGCTCCTGCTGCTCGACGAGCCCACCAATCATCTCTCGCCCCGGCTGTGCGACGAGTTGGAGGAGGCCCTCGGGGCCGGCCCCGGCGCGATCGTCGTGGCCAGCCACGACCGGTGGCTGAGGAAACGCTGGCAGGGCCAGGAGATCCGGCTGGGGCCGTGGTGACGTCGGCCGAAGCGAGCAAGGCTACTGCTCCATTAAACTTTCACAGTCCACACACACTTCCGGTGGGGCCGGCATACGCCTGCCCCACCGCAGTATCAGTAGCAGCGGCACCGACAGCCGAGTGCGGAGGAGAACGTTTCGATGGCGCCGGAGCGGAACATGGGACTGGCGGGCAGCGAACCCAGCCGTGACGAGGTCAGGCAGCGGGTCAACAGCCTCTATGACCACGCCGAGGCAGCCACCGAGACCTTCAACGCGACCCGCGCCAGGAGCGTGAGGTCATTCGACCGCATCGTCCCAGCGGGCAGGGAGACGCGCCGGAATTCCGACCTCGGCGTCAACGCCATCACCCAGAGGTGGTTCGACGTCAGCCGCACGTTACTGGGCCCGACCGTTCCTGCCGTCCTGCCGCCCGACCGGACGGCCGTACCGGAGCTGCCGGCCGCACCCGCGCCTCGGCCTCCCCTGGCCCCGGCAGGGACCCCCGCACGGCCGGCTCTCGCCCTCGATGCCGCGCCGGCCGCAACTGCACCAGCGACGCCGACAGCGGCGGTGGTGGCGCCGCCTGAGAAACCGCAGCTCCTCCCTCCCGCGCCGACTGAGTCGCCGTCACCGCAGGCCGTCGGCGGGGCGACACTTCCGGCAGCACCACTGACCGCACTGCCGGCCGTCAACGCGCCCGTCAGCGAAGAGGCGCCGGTCGAGAGCCCGCTCCCGGAGTCTGTCCCTGCCGTCGGCGGCAGGGGCCTGGCGGCGGTCGCCTTCGCCCGCGCGCAGACCGGAAAGCCTTGCGTCTGGGGTGCGACCGGCCCCGAATCGTACGACTGCTCCAGCCTTACCCAGGCGGCGTGGAAAACCGTCGGCGTCGATCTCCCGCGCGCGGCACGGGATCAAGCGCTTGCCGGGAGACCGGTGTCGCTGACCAGTCTCCTGCCGGGTGACCTGGTCTTCTTCCACGCCGATGCCCGCCACGTGGGCCTGTTCACCGGTGACGGGACAGTGGTCCACGCGCCCGCCCCTGGACGCGTCGTCCGTGAGGACCCGATTCTCACCGCTGGGGAGGCACCCGCCCACAGCGCCGTGAGGCCGGCATAGCGGCGGTGCAGCGGCCGGCCGCCCCGGTTGTCGATATGACAGGCAGCCAGATCACTGAGGTCGCGCACGGCTCATTGAAGCGCTGGTGCCGGCTTAATCGTCGACACACTTGGGGTACTTCGACCCCCGATTGCAGTCGTGATAGTCGTACTTGCTCACCCGGAACTTCTTCTCGTCGCCGCCCTTGGCCGGTTTGACAACCAGGTAGAACTTCTTCCCGCTCTTGACCTTGTCGGTGACTTGCCCTTCGGGGCCCTGGTCGAAGTTCTGCGCGCACCCGGCGACTGCCAGGACGGCGGTTACCGCAAGGAGGAGGCGTTTCATGTCGTGCTCCGATCAATCTGAGGACCAGGGCAGTGTAGGGGAGTTGACTGACCGACAGGGGCACGGGCGCTCGCTCCCGCAAACGAAGGGGCGGTCTCCCTCGCCATTCCGCCCCAGCGTTCACGATGTCCCCACGGTGTGGCCATCTATCCGCATGTACTTGTCACTTGCTGGCTTCAGCATGCTCGATAGCCATCCCCCGGAAAGGCATCCATGTCTCACGTACGCAAGGCATTCCGAATGCGCTGCCTGACGATCGCGGCGGCCGCGGTCGTGACGGCCGTCGTGGCCGCGCCCGCTCAGGCGGACACCACGGTCGCCGAGGTCACCGCCAAGGCCGAAACACCCACCCTGTTCGATGACGCGGCAGGCGGTGAGGCCACCGCGGACGACCCGGCGATCTGGCGCGACTCCAACGACCCGGACAAGAGCCTGGTACTCGGCACCGCGAAGGTCGGCGGCCTGCGGGTGTACGACCTCGCGGCACACGAGGTCCAGTCGCTCCCCGCTCCGAAGGCGCCCAGCGCCGAGGACGAGCCTGGCCGCATCAACAACGTGGATGTCATCGACGGCGCCAACCTCGCCATCGCCACCGACCGCGGCCGCGACAAGCTGGTCATCTACAGCATCGACCGCGACCGCGCGGAGGGCCCCGTCAAGGACGTCACCGCCCAGAACGCCGCCCCGTACATCTTCTCGGCCGACCAGGACGAGGTGAACGAGCAGGCCACCGCGTACGGACTGGCCTCCTGGAAGGACCGGAAGACCGGCCGCATCTACGCCGTCGTCACCCAGGAGCTGAACAACCAGGTCGCGCTGCTGGAACTGACGAGGGAAGCGAACGGCACCTACGGCTACCGCAAGATCCGCACCATCAGCTTCCCCTCCACCTTCACCCTGCCGAACGGCACGACCTGGACCCCCTGCGAGGAGCCGGGCGAGCAGCCCTACCTTGAGGGCATGCGCGTCGACGCCGCGAACGGCATGCTCTACGCCGGCCAGGAAGACGTGGGACTCTGGCGCATGCGCGCCGACCTCACCGGCGAGCCCACCTTGATCGACAAGGTCAGGGACTACGGTGTCCCCGCCACCTGGGATCCCGACAGCGAGGAGTGCGTCCCCGGCGAGGACCCCGGCTTCGGCGGAACCCACCTCACCGCTGACGTCGAGGGAATCACGCTGATCGACCGGCCGGGCGGCGGTGGCCATGTCGTCGTCTCCAGCCAGGGCGACAGCACCTTCGCGATGTACGACCGTGATCCGGCCAAGGGCAACGCGTACGTGAAGAGCTTCCGGGTCGTCGCGGGCCAGGGTGAGGGCGCGATCGACGGCGCCGAGGGCACCGACAGCCTGGAGATCGTCAACCAGTCGTTCGGTTCGGCGTACCCGCAAGGGCTCGCCGTGATCCAGGACGAGACGGACACCCCCACGGTGACCGGCGACGACGGTGAGCCGCGCGACGGCACCAACTACAAGTACGTGGACCTGCGGGACGTCGCCACCGCCACCGGGCTCAGCTTCCGCTGACGCGGGCAGGACACCAGCACCTCTCGGTCCGCAGCTTCGGACCGGGGGGCGCCGGTGTTTCGTGGGACGACGGTCGTGCCGTCCGCCTCAGTCGAGCAGGCGGCGCGTGACCTACAAGCCGAAGGCGCCGCCCTCGACGAGGATGAGCAGGCCGATGGCGATCAGCACGAGCGGAAGCAGGATGTGCCCCCACCGGCTGAGTGCCTTGGCGACGACCGGGCGGGTGGCGAAGAACCTGCCCGCGCAGCACCACACGGCCACCAGGATCAGGAAGACCACGGCGTACACGCTCATCCCGCCGACCCCGGCGGTCGCGAACACGGGAACGTAGACGCCGATGTTGTCGCCGCCGTTGGCGAAGGTCACCGCGGCGACCTCCAGTATCGTCGGGCCGTCCTCGGTCACCTCCTGCTCATCGTTGTCGTCGCCCTTCCGCTGCCAGGCCTGCCAGGCCGCCTTGAGACCAAGAGCAAGTGGCAGCAGGCCGAGGTAGGGGATGGCGGCCTCGGGCAGGAAGGTCGCGCCGAACGCCGCGGCCACGGCGACGGCGAGGATGGCGGCGAAACCGAGGTACTGGCCGAGCACGACCCGGCGGGCCGAGCCGCGGTGTCCGGCGCCCTGAGCGAAGAACAAGGACAGGATCAGGATGTCGTCGATGTTGGTGACGGCGAACAGGCCTGTCGCCTGCCCGACAATGCCCGGATTCACAGGTGGGACGACCTCTCTCTCGGGTGCCCTGCGACAGTACCGGCGCTGATCAGACCGCTTCGGCACTGGGCCAGGCATGGGACACCCCCCTAGAGTCGAGGACCACTTGAGATGCTCGGTGAGCGAGGTCTGATGGATCAGGGGTTAGCTGCCGTATTGGGGGCCTTTGTCGGCGCATTGGCCAGCGGAGGAGGGGCGTACGTGTCTGGTGTGTACGCCAAGAGAGAACAGAAGAAGCAGGCCCGTCGCGGGGTTTACCACGCGTTTCTTTATGAGCTGTCCGAAGTCCAAGCCAGAATCCAGAATTTACAGGACCTCATGTTCTACGGTCCGCCGGACGAAGCGGATGCGGAGGAGATCAGGGCTGGATTGGAAGAGGTTGCGCGTGGCGCATCTCGCCTCAGGGGCCTGGAAACCGGTGTCCGCCTGGAGGGGCCTGACAGCGTATCGGTTCCCGCAAGCGAGGCGAGGCAGTTCATATCCGGGATGTGGGCAAGGATGAAATTTGCGCATTCCGGCGACCTTGACGGGGATCAATTCTGGCACATGAAGGAAACGATCGATCATGATTATTCTGCCCTCGGTGAGAGGATCGAGCATATTCACAGACAGGCCAAGCGTCACCTGTGACGAGGCTCGGAATCCCTACAGGACCCGGGCTGCGGAGGCCGTCAGCAGGGCTTCCGCCATACCCCGAGTTCCGGCTGTTTCACCATCGACGACAGTCCCAGTCGGCGGGAGACGGGGCAGAAGCCGCTCCTCGGCTCGGTGTACTCCACGTGGAACACCGCCTTGCCGGCCGCGATGAACGGGCTGAGCCGCGCACACTCGTCATACTGTGCGCACTCCTCGTTGACCGCGAAGTCGAAGTCCGCCAGGAGTTGGGGGATCTGGGGGAGGTCGTTCTTCAGCCCCACCGACAGCCCGCGCTCGTGGGCGATGTCCGCGATCATGCGGTTGTACCTGAGCTGGTCCCGTGCGGTGAGCGGGAAGCCGGTGTCGTTGCCGTAGCCCTCCACCAGATCGGGCTCCACCGCGTCGAAGCCCTTGTCGCGGCACATGTCGAAGCGCCGTTCCATGAGGGGCCGCAGGACGGCGATCTGCCGGATGTCCAGCCACCGTTCACCCGCCCAGCCGTTGGGCTCGCCGAGGACCGAGCGGGGGAAGGCGTCCTTGTCGGGCCGGAAGTCCTCCCAGGCGCCGACGTTGACGTAGCAGATGACCTTGCGGCCGTCCCGGTGCAGTCGGGCCACGTCGGCCGCGGAGTTCTCGAAGCCGTCGATGTCGTAGACGGGTACGTCGGCCGAGGGGTCGACCTTTCCGTCCAGTTGCCACTGCCAGGGCAGGCCCGGCCTGGGTTTCCACCGGGCCTCGGGGCTTGCCGACGTCGCGTGCGCGTCGGTGGGGCGCCCCGGGTCAGCGGAACAGCCCGTCAGCGCCGCGGCCGCCAGGGCGCCCAGCAGGGCCGTGTGTGCCAGTGCCGTGTTCCTCATCGCTCCGTCCCGGTCAGTGCGGGCGTCAAGCCGGCCCAGGGATTGGGGGGTTCTCCGGTCACCGGACCGCAGACCCCCGCACCGCGTTCGTGTGCCGTGCGCACGGCGAGCGGTACGAGGGCCTCGGGTACTCCGTAGACGAGGTGGCACAGTCGCGCGGGCGGATGCCGCGCGGTCCAGGCGGGTCGGCTGAACGCCGACACGTAGGTCGACCAGTGCCCCTCGAAGGTGACGGTCAGGTCGGCGAGGCGGGCGTATCCGGGCGCCGGATGGACCCCTGGGTTGAGTACGACGGTCCCGGCACCCAGCCGGCGTACGGTCCGTACCAGCCGGCGGCAGGAGGCCAGGCCCTCCTCGGTCGCTGTCACACGGTCCAGGAAGCAGCCGTCGGCCGCGTACCAGGCCAGGTGCCGGCGTACGTCGTCGGCGATCTCGGCCCTGTCGCGTACGCCGTAGTCGGTGTCGACGTAGCCGAGGAGCCGTGCCCCGGCCGCGCGCAGGGCCCCGGCCGCCGCGGTGAACGCGGGGTCGGGGCCGTCGCCCGGACCGTTGGCGGGGTTGAGGACGACGCCGTAGGTGCGGGTCGCGGCCGTGATCAGACGGTGCCAGGCACCCGGGTCCTCGGCCGGGTGGACGTACAGCGGAATCAGCAGACTCACGGCGCACCGCCGCCTTCCCACAGCGCGGACAGCGCGTCGTCGAGAGTGTGGGCCGGTCGCCAGCCCAGGGCCTGCTCGGCGGCGGTGATGTCGGAACACTGCCAGGACACCTCCGCCGAGCGGGCCGAGCCGTGGGCGCCGGCGGCGTTCTCCTCGATTCTGCCCCGGAAGCCCGCCATGTCGGCGATGCGCCGCACCAGTTCCCGCACGGGGACGGCCCGGCCGCCGCTGATGTTGAGGACGGGTGGGAGCGGGCCCGGTGCCGTGACGGCGCGGGCCACCGCCCGTGCCACGTCGCGTACGTCGACGAAGTCGCGGTACGCGGACAGGTCGCCGAGCCGCAGCACCGCACCCGGGTCCGGGCCGGCCGCCCGCAGCAGTCCGGCGATCCGGCCGGGCAGCCCGCCCGGCGGCGCCCCCGGCCCCACCGGGTTGCCCACCCGCAGGACCACGGCGTCCAGGCCGGACGCGGTCACCGCGACCGTGCCCGCGAGCTTGGTCGCGCCGTACGGGCCGACCGGGCGGGTGGCCGCCGACTCCGGCACCCGGCTGTCCGGGGTACCGGGGCCGTACTCGGCGGCCGAGCCCAGGTGCACCAGGCGTGCGGCGGGGGCCGCCTCGCGCAGTGCGGCGCACAGGACCGCGGGGCCTCGGGCGTTGACCTCGGCGAGGGTCACGGCGTCGCCGCCGGTCGCGCCCGCACAGTTGATCACGGTGTCGGGCGCGGCCGACGCGAGGGTCTTCGCGAGCTGCTCCGGCCGGGCGGACGCGAGGTCGATGCCGTACTCGGCGGCGGGCGAGCGGCCGCCGCCGAGGACCTGCGCGCCCGGCAGGACACGCAGCCGCTGGACGACGTGGGTGCCGAGGTAGCCGGTGAAGCCCAGGACGAGAATGCGCATGCGGTGCTCAGGCTCCTTTGAGCAGAAGCGATTTACGGGTGGTGAACTCGGCATTGGCCCGGTCGTAGTCGTCGGGGCGGCCGATGTCCAGCCAGTAGCCGTCGAACTCGTAGGCGTGCGGCTGGTTCTGAGCGGCCAGCAGGTCCAGGACCAGCTCGTCGAAGCCCAGGGGCAGTCCGGGGGTGTAGCCCTCCAGCGTCGAGCGGGACAGACCGTAGACGCCCATGGAGACGCGGTAGTCCATGCTCGGTTTCTCGGTGAACGCGACGACCTTGCTGGCGGCGGTGGTCAGTACACCGAAGTCGATGTGCACTTTTCGGGCGTACGTCGCGATGGTCAGCGGCGCGCCCGAGGCTCTGTGCCGGTGCAGGACGTCGGCGTAGTCGAGGTCGGTGAGGACGTCGCCGTTCATCACCAGGAACGTCTCGGGCAGGCTGTCGCGCAGCTTGAGCAGCGGGCCCATGGTGCCCAGGGGGCTCTCCTCGGTGGCGTAGTCGACGGTCATGCCCCACTGGGAGCCGTCGCCGACGTAGGCGCGGATGATCTCGCCCAGGTGGCCGATGGCGATGGTGCAATGGGTGAAGCCGGCCGTGGAGAGCTGGCGCAGCACGATCTCCAGGATGGCGTGCTGGTCGCCGATGGGCACGAGCGGTTTGGGCAGTGCGGTGGTGTAGGGCCGCAGGCGGACGCCCTTGCCTCCCGCCAGGATCACTGCGTGCATGGAGCTCCTCCGTCGTGGACGTGGGGGTCGAGCCGGGCGGGGTCAGATGTTGTAGATGCCGGTCTTGTAGCGGGCCAGGTTGGCGGGGTCGCGGAAGAACTCCGCGGTGTGGGCGAGGCCCTGCTCCAGGGTGTGGGCGGGCTGCCAGCCGGTGGCCTCGGCGAGCCGGCTCGCGTCCGCCACCAGCCGCATCACTTCGGAGCCCGCGGGCCGGATGCGCGCGGTGTCCTCGCGTACGTCGAGCGCGGTGTCCATCACCTTGCCGATCAGTGCGACCAGGTCGCCGACCGAGATCTCCCCGCCGGTACCGGCGTTGAAGGTGCGGCCGACGACCCGCTCGGCGGGCGCGGTGCCGACGGCGAGGAACGCCTGAGCGGTGTCCTTGACGAAGGTGAAGTCCCGTGTGGGGCGCAGGTCGCCGAGGGTGATGGTGCGCTCCCCCGCGGCCACCTGGCCGATGACGGTGGGGATCACCGCGCGCATCGACTGGCGTGGCCCGAAGGTGTTGAACGGCCGCAGGGTCACCACCGGGGTGTCGAAACTCGCGTGGTAGCTGTCGGCCAGCCGGTCCCCGCCCGCCTTGGAAGCGGCGTACGGCGACTGGGTGTTGATCGGGTGGTCCTCGCTGATCGGCACGGTCTGCGCGGTGCCGTACGTCTCGCTGGTGGAGGTGTGCACCAGTCGGGGCGTGCCGAGGGCGCGTACCGCTTCGAGCACGTTGAGCGTGCCGGTGACGTTGGTGTCCACGTAGCTGTGGGGAGCCCGGTAGGAGTAGGGGATCGCGATCAGGGCGGCCAGGTGGTAGGCGGTGTCGGCGCCTTCGAGCAGGCCGCGGACCGAGCCCGGGTCGCGGACGTCGCCGAGGACGATGTCCACGTGGTCGAGAACGTCCGGGTGCAGGGTCTCCAGCCAGCCGTAGGAGGAGAAGGAGTTGTACTGGGCCATGGCTCTGACCCGGTGTCCGGAGGCGACCAGCGCCTCGGTGAGGTGGGAGCCGATGAAACCCTCGGCTCCGGTGACGGCGGCGAGCGGTGCGGGGGTCAACTGGTGTTCCTTTCCGGTCAGTTGGTCGTGGGGTGATCAGTGTTCGTGGGGTGGTCGCGGGGCTCAGGCGTGCGGGGCGGGGCGTCCGAGGAGCCACAGCGCGCACGCCGACAGACACAGCGCCGCCGCACCACAGGCCAGGGGCAGCGCCACGGGGCCCGGTGGGAGGCGCAGCACTGCGACCGTCGCGGCACCGGCCGCGGCCGCGAGGCAGATCACGGCCGACGACCAGGCCGCCCCGAACGCCTGGAGCAGCAGCGCGGTCCACAGGGCGGCCGCGAGCAGCAGCAGAGTGGTCGGATCGGCGCCGATGAGCAGGGCCACGGGCAGCAGCGGCAGGAGGTAGGCGAGCAGGCAGAGGCCGAGGATGCCGGCCGAGCGCAGCAGGAAGGCGGCCGGTGTCGCGGTGGCGCGCAGCGCGGCGACCGACAGCCCGCGGTAGCGGTACAGCAGCCATTCGGCCGGCCCCATGCTGACGGTCAGTACGATCACCGCGTACGGCTCCCGCTGCGCCTCCAGCAGCACCAGTACTCCCGCGGCCAGCCCGAACAGCCCGTACGGCAGGGACCACAGTGCGCGCGGGCGGGCGGCGCCGGACACGGCCGGGACGGCGAGGGCGGCCCACAGGACCCGGCCGGTGACGGCGAGCGTGGCGAGCAGGGCCAGCGACGGCAGCCCGGCCCGCAGCCACGGGCCGGGTTCCCACCACGGCAGGACGGCGCTGCCGGCGGCCAGCGGGCTGAGCGCGGCCAGCAGCAGCCGCTCCCTGGCGAGCACCAGCAGCACGCCCGCCGCCGCCAGGTACGCCGACTGCGCGGCGGCCACCAGGGTCACCGGGCCGCCGCCCGCGGGCAGCACCGCGGCCGCCGTGGCCACCGTCGCGCCCAGGGATGCACCGGTCAGGAGCGTCCGGCCCGCCTCCCGCCGCCCCGTCGCCAGCCGCAGGTGTGCCCGATGACCGAGTGCCTGCCCCCAGGCCCAGGAGACGAGTCCCGCCACGAACAGGGCCGGGGCGTGCCGGCCGGGGTTCCACAGGGGGGCGGTCAGCAGGTAGGCGAGCCCCGGCAGGGCGAACAGCACACCGCGCAGCAGACAGCGCACGGTGTCCGGGCGCCAGGGATCGGCCGCGGTCGGGGGTTCGGGGAAGGTTCGCGGCACCCGCTCGTAGAGGGCCGTGGCGAGGGAGAACAGGTTCGGGTGACCGTACCGTTCCTTGATCACGGAGGCGGACAGGCCCTCCGCTTCCAGCAGTGCGGCCACTTCGTAGGGGTGGACGGCCGGACCGACGCGGTCGGCGAGTTCGGCGGCGAGCTCGCTGACCGCCTCCTCGTCGGGGCCCTGCCGTGGCAACCGGATGGTGAGCGTGGTGTCGTCGTCGAGTGCCCAGCGGGGGCGGCGGCGCGCCCTGCGTGGCCGGCGTGTGTCGGCCAGCCGGAGTGCCAGCGTGTCCTGTTCGGTGCCGCCGGGTTCGAGTGATATCGGCCCGCTCATCCGGCCAGGCTCCTGGTTCCCGTGCCCACCGGTGTGAGCGTCCGCGGGGAGGCCGGTGTCGTCCCGGACCGCCGGTCGAGTGCGGGCAGTTCGTGATAGATGGACCGGAAGGTGTCGATGGTCTGCCGCAGGGTGAACTGTTCGATCACCCTGAGGCGTGCCGCCTCGCCCATGGACCGCCGCCGCGCGGGATCGCCCAGAAGTTCCAGCGCGGCCACGGCCATCGCTTCCGGGTCGCGCGGCGGCACCACGAGTCCCGTGTCGCCGACGGCTTCCCTGACGCCGCCCACGTCGGTGGACACGGTCGCCCGCCCGCAGGACATGGCCTCGATCAGGGTGAAGGGGAAGCCTTCGCTGATGCTGGAGAGCATCACGACGTTGCCGGCCGCGTAGGCGTCCTTGATGTCGTCGACGCGGCCCTCGAACGTCACGGCGTCCGCGTGGCCGAGCTCGGCGGCCAGGGCCTCGCATCGCTCCCGGTAGGCCTCTCCGCCGCGTGGTGTCCCGCCGAACAACCGCAGCCGCACGTCGGGGAGCCGCTCCCTGACGAGGGCGAGGGCCCGTATGAGGGTCTCCAGGTCCTTGATGGGGTCGACGCGGCCCGCCCAGCTGAGGGTGAGCGCGTCCGGTTCGGGTCCGGCCGGCGGGAAGGCGGCGGGGTCCACGCCGTTGTAGACCGTACGGATCGACTCCGGGGCGGCTCCGCCCTGTTCCTCCCACAGCCGGTTGTAGCGGTTGCCCGGCGTGATCAGGGCGGCCCGGCGGTAGCTCTCCTCCGCCAGCAGCCGGAAGAAGCCGAGGACGACGGCTTTCACGGGCCAGCGGTAGGGCGCGGTGCGGTAGCCGAGGTAACGCTCGCGCAGATAGACACCGTGCTCGGTCAACAGCAGGGGGACACCGTGCCGTTCGAGGGCGGCGAGGCCCGGCAGTACGGCGACACCGCCGCTGACGGCGTGCGCGACGCCGTTCTCGGGCGGCGGTACGGCCAGCGGGCGCAGGGCGTGTTCCAGCAGGGCGGTCGCGGTGAGCGCGTCGTGCAGGGTGGGCCGGGCCTCGCGTACGGCGAGTCCGGGCCGGTTCCACACGGCGGTCAGCAGGGTGATCGCCCGGTCCGAGCGCAGGAAGGGGCTCAGCGTCCCGTCCGCCGCGGCCCGCGCCATCGCGTAGAGGGCCGGGGCGAATCCGGACTCGGCGTGCGGATCGAGCAGGGCGGTCAGGAACTGCTCGTAGGCGGCGGCGAGTTGGACCCGGGCGCGGCCCCGGGGCGGGCGGCCCTCGGGCGGATCGCCCCACATCGGGACGGACAGCACACGTGAGACGTGCGCGGGCAGGTCCCATACGACGGGTTCGCGTCCGGTGCCGGTGACGGCGATGATGTCGAAGTCGAGGTCGGGCATGCCCTGGACGAGCTGGTCGCACCAGACGCTCACGCCGCCGTGACTGTGCGGGTAGGTGCCTTCGGTGAGCAGGGTGACGCGCGTCGCGCCGGGGCGTCGCACGCCGTGGGGAACGGGCATCGATGTGCTCCACGGCCGGGGTGTGGTGGTTCGTGCCGGTCCGGGCCGCCGGTGAGCGGCCGGGACCTTCGGTCGGTTCCCGGGACCGGTCCATCGGTGGGTGCCTGGGCCGGTCCTCGGGTCGGTGCACCGTTCTAGTGGTCCGGGGTGTAAGGGACCCGCTCGGTCACGCCCGCGGGGACGCGGACCTCGGGAGCGGGGTCCGTGGCCGGGGCGGGCTGCTCGGCGGAGCCGGCGGCCGGTCCCTCGGCGGACGCCGGCAGGGTCAGGCTGAGGGGTGCGCCCGTGGACGGGGTCCAGCCGGACACCGCGCCCGCGTACGCCTCACCGAACGGGGCGCCGCCCAGCGTGGTCCCGGTGGGCAGGGTCGCGGTGACGGACAGTCCGGCCGGTGCCTCGACGGTCACGGTGCCGCCGATGCGGTACGCGGTGACGTCGCCGTCCTGGAGGGCGGCCTGCCAGGCGGCTCTGCGCTGGAGTTCGGCGCCGATGTCCTTCATCCGCAGGTTGACCAGAGGGGTGTTGTCGGCGAACAGCGCCTCGTAGCCGTCGAGGACGCCGTTCAGCACCGGGTAGGCGATGCGGTCCTCGGCCAGGTTCGACTGATGGATGAAGTGCGGCTTCGGGTCGTTGGCCAGGACGTGTCCGAGGGCGATCCGCTTCTCCAGCGGCACGATGACGTCGGTGTAACCCGTGGCGGTGTCCAGCTGTGCCGGCAGGCACGTGGTGGTGGCCGGGTTGTCCTCGCAGATGCCGCTGCCGCCCTGGGCGCGGCTGGTGTAGATCCAGTTGTACTCGTCGACCTGCTCGGCCACGCGCCCCGCGTTGTAGAAGATGTTCATCGGGTAGCGGGGGACGGTCGTGGCCGGGCCGATCCGGCGCTGGGCGGACTCGCGGGAGTTGTCCGACGCGAGCCAGGTGATGTCGGTGTCGTCCAGGGCGGGTGCCAGGTTGGGGTTGTCCTCGGTCTGCTGCGGCAGCACCTTCATGCCGGAGTGCTCGCCGGTGACCAGCTCGCCGTTCTCCAGCGGGAGTTCGGCCCTCTCGCCCCAGACGCGGTTGGCGGCGATCTCGTCGGCGATGTCGTTCCGGCTCACCCACCGGGTGCTGCCGTTGGCGTTGGTGGCGCACCGCCAGGGCACCACCGTGGTGTCCTGCACACAGCCGAGGAAGGCGTGGCTGTAGGTGTGGTTGATCCAGCGGAACTCGTCGCGGTCCGCGATGAGTTTGTCGGCGAGTGCGTCGACGCCGTTGTTGTCCTCGCGGTGGTCGACACTGCCGGCGCCGTTGTAGGCGAAGTCGAGCGTGAAGTCCTTGCTCTTCTGCCAGGCGATCGCGTGGTCGACGTCGGCGGGCGTCATACGGATCGGGTCGGGGGTGGCGCCCGGGTCCGTGCAGTCGACGTCGCCGGGTGTGCAGTTGAGCTCGGTGTTCCAGCGGTCGTCGGCGGCGAGCATGTCGTCCACGTGCACGGCGAAGTAGTTCCGCGCGGCGCCCAGGTGCACGCCGCCGGTCATCCACGCGACGATGCCGCGGGCCAGCAGCCTGAACTGCTGCTGGTGCTGGTTGTAGACGAACGTGACGACGAGTTCACGCCGCCCGTCGTGCCGGTACTCCCCCACCAGCGTGCCTCGTGTCGACCGGCCGGGGATCGCCGCCTCGACGTAGGGGGTGAAGTCGGCGCCCGCCACGGGCGTGGACAGGTAGGCGTAACTCTCGCCCACGGCGGGGTCGTTGTCCTCGAAGGGCACCGCCCCGTCGAGGTAGCCGAAGGGGCCCGCCTTCCCGGCGGCGGTCACCTCGGCCCGCGCTCCGTCGATGTTCCCGGAGTAGCCGCCCTGGGTCGGGTACTGCAGACCGGCCTCCGGACGCGCGTAGGTGTAGGCGTCGACCTGGGGAACGTCGTACGTCTGCTCGTACGCCGTGAGCGCGGCCATCTCGGCGGAACCTGCCGGGAACGGGTTGTCGTTGGGCAGCACGACGGCCTGGAACCTGGCGCGTGGCCGCCCGTCGACGGTGTCCGCGAGGAAGCCGGCGTCGATCACGGGCCGACCGGACCGGGTGAGGTCGATCTCGGTGTACGGCGTGCCGGCCGCGGTCAGTTCAGCGGCGATCGCGTCGGTGGCCGGGCCGCCGTCGCTCACCACCAGCACCCGCAGGTCGACGCGGGGCGCGGTGTCGGCGTGGGCGGTGCCGGCCGGCAGTCCCAGCGCGGCGATGAGCGCGCCCACTGTGAGCAGGCTGGTGCGTAAGGTCCGCTTCATGCGGTGAAGTCCCCTCCCCGGGCAGGGGTGAGCACGGCTCCCATGGAGCGGACGCACCCCCCTCGCGTGACGCCGGCACCCCCTCAGAAGCCGGTCATCGACGCATCCGTCGCGTCACATAGTGATGCCTGTGTGTAGCTTTCGTGGCCCTGTCGCGAAACATGACGGAAAAGTGCACGTGTCCAACAGGGCCGATCTGGAACCGAATGAGGCTGTTCCCCGTCGCCGGGGAGCGCGGCCCGCGCCGGCCGCGAGGGGCTCGGTGTGCTGGTCCGGGCCCTGCGCGGCGCGGCGGCGGGCCGGTCGGGCCCCGCCAGGCCGGGTGTGAGTGGCCCATACCGGGACGTGTGCCCGATCATGGGCCGTTTCAGGTCACTCCCGCCCCGGCCACCCTTGCCGCCGACCGGCCGTCAGGCGCACAGCACCCGCGTCTCGGGCGTGTAGACCGGGCCGCCGCTGGCGTTCGTGCTGTCGCTGAACTCGGCGTAGAAGTACGAGTAGAAGCCGATGTTGCCGTTGCAGCCAGAGTCGGCGGCGACCTGGAGGGTCAGCGTGACGGTACGGCTCTGGCCGGGCGGGATGGTGGCGCCGTAGTTGGTGCCGAGGTCGGCGGGGCCGGTCCCGGAACAGGGGGTGGAGCCGGTGGCGGTGGCCAGGCTGCAACCGGTGAAGCCGTACTTCAGGTCGGGGCGCTGGGTGGTCAGCCACGTCGGCTCGATGGTCTGGTACACGAACCAGACGTCGTAGGTCTTGTTGTTGGTGATCGTCATCGACAGGTTCACGGTGCCGCCCGGCGTGGTGCTGGCGCTGTCGGTGGCGAACGTCAGCTCGGCCGGCACCGGGTTGGCGGCGCTCGCGCCGGGGGCCAGACCGAACACGGCGAGGAGGAGGGCGAGGACGGCGCTGAGGCCGAGACGTCTCATCAGTGGTGATCGCATGACCCGGGAGGCTAGGCATGCGGCGAGCGCACCGTCTCCCCCACGGGGCACGCGGCCCGTCACCGGTCGGCCGGAAGTGTGCGTTGCGTGAAGGCGGCGTGTCGAACCCATGAGGGCGCGAAGGGTTCGCATCAACGCACGGTAGCGAAGTTGTGACGGGCCGTTGAGTGGGGCCGGTGACGCTGTACGGTCCGGTGGTGCGGCCGGACGATATTGGCGCGTATCAACCCCGGCGGAACGCCCCGCGAAAGGGGCGCGGGGCGTGGGTTCTCGGCCATGCGTTGATTTCCGGCCCGGCTGGACGGCACGCGGGAACGGGGCCGGCCGCTCCGGAACTTCGCGTACAACGACTCGATTCACCTGCTGTGGTCAGCGTGCCGCGCAGATGACCTGGCGTGGTGTGCGGCGACGGCCATGACGATGACGGAGACCAGGGTGATACCGGCGCCGACGTGGAGCGGCGCCGTGTAGCCGAGGCCCGCGGTGATGGCCAGACCCCCGAGCCAGGCGCCAAGGGCGTTGCCGATGTTGGACGCGGACACATTGGCGCTGGCCGCCAGTGCCGCCCCGTGGGCGAAGTCGGTGACGCGCGTGATCATGCCGGGCACGCCGGCGAACCCGGACACCCCCATCAGAAACACCAGGACCACCGACGCGATGGCGCTGCCTGCCAGCAGACCGAACATGGCCAGGGTGATGGTGAGTGCGAGCAGGGCGACGATGAGGGTGCGGTCACGGTCATGATCGGCGGCCCGGCCGCCGATCAGGTTCCCGACGACCAGTCCGACGCCGTACACCATCAGCAACCAGGCGACGTCCGCTGGGGAGAAGCCGCTGACCTCGGTGAACGTGTAGGCGATATAGCTGAACGCACCGAACATCCCGCCGTAGCCGAGCGCGGTGGCCGTCAGCGTGAGCCAGACCTGCCAGGACCGGAAGGCACGGAACTGGGCCCGCAGGCCACTGGGCGGTACCGGGCCTGAGTGGCCCGTCACTGCCGACGGCCGCGCCTGGCCCGCCCAGCCGGGGACGAGGGCGGCGATTCCCGCCAGGGCCACCACGCCGATCCCGGTGACCGCCCAGAAGGCCGCCCTCCAGCCCCAACGCTCCCCGACCAGCGCGCCGAACGGCACGCCCAGCACGTTGGCGAGCGTCAGCCCGGCGAACATGACCGCCACCGCGCGGGACTTCTTCTCCGGCGCGACCAGGCTGCGCGCGACCAGCGAGCCGATACCGAAGAACGAGCCGTGGCACAACGCCGCGACGATCCGCCCGAGCAGCATCACGGGATAGCTCGGCGCGACAGCGGACAACAGGTTGCCGATGACGAACAACGCCACCAGGCCGACCAGGACTTCCTTGTGGGACAGCCGTGCCGTCGCCGCGGTCAGCGCGATGGCGCCGACCGCGACGCTGAGCGCGTACCCGGAGATCAGCCAGCCCGCCGCCGCCTCGGACACCGCGAAACTCGACGCCACCTGCGGCAGGAGCCCGGCGATCAGGAACTCGGTCAACCCGATGCCGAAACCGCCGAATGCCAGCGCGACAAGTCCGCTGGGCATCCGTCGTTCCCCGAATTCGCTCATGGCCCCACCCTCGGCCCTGGCCGCGGGCCCGTCCATGGACAAAGATCGTCGGCGCTTGGACGAAAGTGACGACCTGTTATGCCCCGGCCCGCCTGGATGTCAGAACGGCGGCTTCACCACAAAGGTGTCCGTCGGCGGAGGCTTTTCTCAGCCGGCCTCACCGTTCGGTGTCAGGCCCCTGACGACGAGGGCGGCGGAGTTGTTGGCCAGGTCGGGATCGAAGGAACGGATGGGCGGCTCGTACTGGTCGTTGTCGATGGCCACCGTGGACCGGAACGTGCCGTCACGGTCGACGCGCAGGTCGAAGGAGAAGGTGTGGGTCGCACGCTCGTTCAGGTAGATCGGCGTGGCGCAGAAGTAGCGGGGTGCGCCGAGTTGCTCCTCCAGCCACTCGCCGTCGTCGGTCCGCGCGTAGCACTCCTCGGGCTTGGCGGTGACGGTCGTGCCCGAGGGGATCCGGACGTCGACGGTGGCGGCGGGCTCACCCGCCCCGAGCGAGGCGATCCAGGCCGGGCCGCGGTTCCTGACCGTGACGTCGGCCCGTACGGTGTCGCCGACCGTGCCGTCGATACGGCTGCCGATCAGCTTGAGGTCGGCGGTGTTCGTCGCGTGGATGATCACGGTCCGGTAGTTGTCCTGGGGGTCCAGATCGGGGACGGGGGTCCCGGCGGCGGCCGTATCGATGGCCCGTGCGGGCTGTGCCTCCAGCTCGGCTCCGGTACCCCGCGTGTACGTCCTTCCGGCTCGGGCCGCTTCCAGGGCCTCGTCGGAGTAGGGCTCGACCGAGTAGTCGTACCGCTCGTACAAGGCGTTTTCGCCGACCTTCAGCGGACTGGTGAGGGTCGACGACTGGCCGGGGGCGATCGGCTCATCAAGCACACACAGTGCTTCGGTCCCCACTTCCGTGTCCCGGTACTCGCAGTTCGCGGGCCGCTCGGCAAAGGTGAGGCCGCGGGAGGCGAACAGGCGCAGCAGGGCGCCGTCCGCGGTGCGGTTGCCGTTGTTGCCGAGGGTGACGGGGACGGTGATCCTGGAGCCGGGCGTGACGCCGTCCTGTCGCGGCGACTCGCTGAGAGCCAGGTCGGGGCCGTTGCCGACGGTCACCCGGGTCTCGCCCTGAGGGGACGTCAGGGCGCCCGCGACAGCGGTGTAGCGCAGATTGCCTTCCCCGCCCTCAGGGGCGTGTGCCAACGCGCTGACCTTGAGCACGGCGGCCGTCACCGCGTCGGTCCCGGTGAGCGCCGGGACGTCGCATACGGCGGTGGCGTCGGTCTCGGGAGTGCAGTTGGCGGGCCAGGTGACCTTCGCGAACGCGGCCAGGTCGCCGGCGTCCACGCTGATCCGTCCGGCGCCGACCTGGTTGTTGGTGTTGTCGTGCGTGACCTTGAGTGCGACGGTCCGCTCGGGTCCGGGCGCGTCCTCGTATGCGCCGGGCAGGACCAGCTCATACGGCTCGGAGTACGTCCAGAGCTGGTCGCTGCCGGCGGACGCGGGCCCTGCCGCGCCCACAGTCAGCAGTGCGGAGGCGGTGAGCGAGGACGCGAGTGCGGCCCGGGCACGTGGGGATATGCGAAGACGTGTCATGCCAGAACCGACTGGCGGGAGACTTGATTGGTTGTGCGCTGGTTCTACGACGTCAGGCGGCGGCGCTGTCAACGGTCCCTGGCCCTCCGGGAGCGCTCGCCCCTCACCCCTCACCTCTCACGGGACCGGACTGCGTCCGGTCCGGGTGGCGTTTCGGGACGCCGTGGTAGCCCGCGAGCAGCGGCCGGGGCAGCGGTCCCTTGATGCGTGCCCCGCTCTGGGTCTCCTCCCAGGCGTGGGCGAGGATGCCCACGCTGCGGGAGAGGACGAACAGGCCCCGGCCGAGCTCGGACGGGAAGCCGAGTTCCGCGTAGATGATCGCGGTGGCCCCGTCGATGTTCATGGGTACCGGACGGACCCGGCCCTCGGCGAGCGCGGCCTCCAGCGCGAGTCCGGCCTCCAGGGCGCGGCCGGGGACCTCGCCCGCGTGGGCCGCCTCCCGGACGAGCGCGAGCAGGGGGTCCCGCCGGGGGTCGCGGGGATGGAAGCGGTGGCCGAATCCCGGGACGTAGGCGCGGCGACGGCGGTACTCGGCGACGATCGCGGCGGCCTCCTCGCCGTCGACCACCCGTTGCAGTACCTCCATGCACTGCTGGCCCGCTCCGCCGTGGACGTCCCCCAGCAGGCCCGCGCCGGTCGCGACGGCGCTGTTCAGTCCCACACCGCAGGTGGCCGCCATGCGGGCCGCGGCGATCGACGGGGCCTGCGGGCCGTGGTCGACGGCGGCGACCAGCGCGGCCTCCAGAAGGCGGCCCTGGCCGGGCGTGGGCAGTTCGCCGCGGAGCATCAGCCAGATCTGTTCGGCGAAGGTGACCCGGCCGATGAGCTCCTCGACGGGGTAGCCGCGCAGCCGGATCACGCCGGGGTGGATCTCGCTCACCGCGGTGGACCACCAGTCGGTCACGGAGCGCTCGGCGATCATCCTCTGATCCCCGTCCGCGGTGTCCCCCTCCGGTCCGTCACCGGCCGCCGGTACGGTCGTCCCGCTCATATCGCACCGCCTTCGCGCAGCGTGGTGATCTCCGCCGGGGCGTAACCGAGTTCCCTCAGCACGTCGTCGGTGTGTTCGCCCAGCAGTGGCGGCGGAGCGGGGGCCGCGGCCGGTTCGCCGTCCACGCGCACCGGGCTGCCCAGGACCGGCAAGGGACGCTCGCGTCCGTCGGGGAAAGGGAGGTCGTGGACGAAGCCGCGCGCGGCCAGGTGGTCCAGGCCCAGGGCGTCCTGTACGGACAGCACGCGTGCGGCCGGTACACCGGCGTCGGACAGGATCTCCTCCCACTCCGCCGCCGTTCGCGCGGCCAGGCCCGATTCCACCTCGTCGCGCAGGGCGTCGCGGTGCGTTTTGCGGTCGGCGGGGTGGGTGAAGCGCGGGTCGGTCGTCAGGTCCTCGCGCCCGATGAGCCGGCACAGGGTCGTGAACTGCTGCTGCCGGTTGGCGGCGATGTTCAGGTGGCCGTCGGCGGTGCGGAAGGTGCCGGACGGGGCGGCGGTGAAGTTCTCGTTGCCCATGGGGTGGGGTACGCGTCCGCTGATCAGGTAGTTGGACGTGACCCAGCCCATGGCGGTGAGCGCGGACTCCAGCATGGAGACGTCGACGAAGGCGCCCTCACCGGTGCGTCCGCGGCGCACGAGTGCGGCCGCCACCGCGTAGGCGGCCGCCATGCCGCCGAGCGTGTCGGCGACGGGGAACCCTGCCCGCAGCGGTGCCGTCCGGGGAGTGCCGGTGACGCTCATCATGCCGCTGAGGCCCTGGATGATCTGGTCGTACGCCGGGCGGTCCCGCAGGGGGCCGGTCTGTCCGAAACCGGAGATCGCACAGTAGACGAGCCGGGGGTTCTCGCCGCGCAGTGTCTTCCAGCCGACGCCGAGCCGGTCCATCACACCGGGGCGGAAGTTCTCCAGCAGCACGTCCGCCTCGCGGACCGCGCGCAGGAGTGCCTCCCGCCCGTCGGGGTGCTTCAGGTTGAGGGTGAGGGAGCGTTTGCCCGCGTTCTGGGCCAGGAAGGAGGCGCCCAGCAGTTCCTCGCCGAGAGCACGGTCGGCGCCCAACTGCCGTGCGAGGTCACCGGATCCGGGCATCTCGACCTTGATGACGTCGGCGCCGTGCAGGGCGAGTTGGTAGCCGGCGAAGGGGCCGGCGAGGACGTTGGTCAGATCGAGGATCCGTACGCCCTCCAGGAGAGGGGTCGTCATCAGGCGGTGCCTCCGATGCAGTCGAGTGTGGTGAGGGCTCGTGCGGTGTCCAGCAGGGCGGGGGTGAAACCGGCGACGGCGTCGTCGGTGAAGCGGGCGGTCGGGCCGCCCAGCGCGACCGCCGCGGTCAGGCTGCCCGATGCGGCGAACACTGGCGCCGCGACACCGGAGACGCCGGGCTCGCGCTCGCCGTGGCTGACGGCGATGCCGTCGGCGGCGGCCTTGCGGGTGTGCTCCCAGAGCCGCTCCGCCCACTCGTCGCCCGGTGCTCGGGACGCCACCGCCGCGACGTCGGCGTGGTCCGAGCGCGAGAGGAGTACGTGGCTCGCGGCCCCCGACCACAGCGGCATCTCCGCTCCGACGCGCACGACGTGGCGCAGTATGCGGGTGCCTTCGTGGCGGGCGACGCAGACGCGGGTGTTCCGCTGGCGGACGTAGACCGACACCGTCTCGCCTCCGCTCGCCTCGCTCAGCTCGGCCAGTCGGCGCAGCGCCTCCTCCGGCAACCGCCAGGTGCGGCCGGCCAGTTCCGCCCACCGCAGGAGGCCGGTGCCGGGGACGAGGTGGCCGTCGCCCCGGCTCCAGAGCAGACCGCACTGCTCCAGGGTGTGGACCAGCCGCACCACGGTGGTCTTCGGCAGTCCGGTGGCGTCGACCAGTTCGCGCACGGACCGGCTGGGATGCTCGGCGTCGAAGAGGGCGAGCAGGTCCACCGCGCGCTGCACACTGCGGACGCCGCCGGCGTCGGATTCGGGCATGCCGTCTCCTTGTGTCTCGTCGTGTCCCGGCACGCGGCGAGGCGGGCCCTCGCCGGTGAGCAGGCCCGCTCATCACACCACGCAACCATTCAGCGGTACAAGCGAACCATCTGGTGGTACTGGGCGGTGCCGGCTCAGGTGATGTGGGCGATGATGTGGTCGGCGGCCTCGGTCGCCATGCGGCGCAGCGCCTCGGCGGTCTGCGCGCCGGTGTGCGGGGTGATGACGATCGACGGCTCGTCGCGCAGCGGATGGTCGAACGGAAGTGGTTCGACGGCCGTGACGTCGAGACCGGCGCCCGCCAGGTGTCCCCGCCGGACGACGTCGAGCAGGGCGGACTCGTCGAGGACGCCCCCGCGCGAGGTGTTGACCACCACCGCACCCTCGGGCAGTGCGAGGAGTTCCGGCAGGCCGATGAGGTTCCGGGTCCCCTCGGCCAGCGGGACGTGCAGGCTGAGGTGCTCGGCCCGGGACAACAGCGTCGGGAGGTCGGCGGGTTCGGCGCCGGCGCTCGTCATGACGGACGCGGGCACCATCGGGTCGTGCGCCAGGACACGCATGCCGAAGCCCCGGCCGGCGATCGCGGCGACCTCGCGGGCGATACGGCCGAAGCCGATGAGTCCCAGTGTCGTGCCGGAGAGTTCGCGGCCGCGGATCGCCGCCCGCGTGTCTCCCTCGCCTCGGACCGCGATGCCGATGCCCCGGCGTACGGCGAGCAGCAGTGCCACGGCGTGTTCGGCGACGGACCGGCTGTTGGCCGTCGGGGTGGTGGTGACGGTGATCCCCAACTCCCGCGCGGTGTCCACGTCCACGGTGTCGAGGCCGACGCCGTGCCGGGCCACGATGCGCAGGTGGGGCGCGCGGCGCATCATGGCGCCGTCGACGCGTTCGGTACGCAGCAGGATGGCGGTGACCCGGTCGCTGACCTCGTCGAACGGGACGCCCTCGGGGCCGTACCCCGGGCGCACGTCGGCGTGCGGGCGCAGGCGGGCCAGGGCGTCCTCGTGAACCGGCCGGGGAATCCAGACGAGCGGGCGTTCAGTCACGGGGCACCAGCCGCTGGTTGGCCGCCCGGCGCTCGGCCTCGCCCTCGATGAGCCGGCGCGAGTCCGCGACGACGACGTCGACCTGCCCCGCCGGGACGATCGCCACCCCGTCGTCGTCACCGAGCACCCAGTCCCCGGGGGTGACCGGCACGCCGCCGACGGCGATCGGGCCGGCCACTCGGTACGGACCGGTCTTCCACGGTCCCGCGGGCGTGACGGCGCGGGCGAACACCGGGACACCCAGCCGCGCCAGCTCGACGACGTCCCGGACGGCGCCGTCGAGGACGATGCCGCCGACCTCCAGCGCCTTCGCCTTCTGCGCCACCAGCTCACCGATCAGCGCCCGGGTCGCGTCCCCGCCGCCGTTGACGACGAGCACCTCCCCGCGCCGGATCGTCTCGAACGCGGCGTGGAGGCCCTTGTTGTCGCCGGGCCTCGTCCACACGGTGAACGCGGGGCCGGACAGGACCGCGCCGGGCCACATCGGGCGGATGCCGTCGGCGACGCCGAACCGGTCCATGGCGTCGGACACGGTGGCGACGGGGAGCACTCCGGGGGGCGGATAGTCGTGCACGGTTCTCCTTCGGCTGGCGGATGGCGGATGGCCGCTTGCGGTTGGCGGTTGGCGGTTGGCGGTTGGTCAGTACAGTGCGGGCGGCAGACCGGTCCGGGCGATGTCCTCCGCGCAGCGGCGGACGGCGTGCACGAAGCCGGGGATCTTGTCCTCGGTGAACCGCACGGTGGGCCCGCCGACGGCGAGCACCGGCGGACGGGCGGGTGCGGCGCCCGCGGGAAACGGGACGGGTACCGCCAGACCGCTGTTGCCGGGTTCGCGCTCTCCGTGGGTGACGCACCAGCCCCGCTCCACCGCGGTCTGCGTTCCGGCGCGGATCGCCTCGGCGTCGCCGCCCGACTCCGCGACGATGCGCTCGATGAGCCGGCCTCGTGCCTCGGGCGGTTCGAGGCTGAGCAGCACGTAGGCGGCGGATCCCGCGGACATCGTCAGGACGTCGCCCGGCTCGACCACATGGCGCAGGGTGCTGGGGCTGGGGGCCTGGCCGACCACGACCCGACGCGTGCCCTCCCGTACGTACAGGCTCACGGTCTCGCCTGTCTCGGCCGCGAGTGCTCGCATCCGTGCCAGTGAGGCGGGCGGGACCGTCCAGGCCGTGTCGGCGAAGGCGGCGAAGGCGATCAGGCTGGTGCCGACCCGGACCCGCCCGTCCGCTCCCGACTCCACCAGCCCTTCCCCGGCCAGCGTCTCCACCAGCCGCAGGACGGTGGTCCTCGGCAGGCCGGTCTCACGGACCAGGTCGCTCAGCGTCAGTGACATGCGCTCCGGGGTGAACGCGCGCAGCACCTGCCACGCCCGGCTCACCGCCCGGATCCCGCCGCCACCGTCGGTCGTCGGGGACATCGGTTCCCTCCTTGATCGTGTCGGTTCCATTGCCTCTCCCCTGAGGGACTGTTTACCATCTGGCGGTCATGAATATCCATCAGGTGGACACACTGGGGAAACCAGCCACCGCCGGATCAGCTCCGTAGGAGATCACAAGGGAGTGATCGTGCAGAGGAAACGTTTCTTGCTCGGCGTCCTCGGCGCCGTGGGCACCTTGGTGCTCGCGGGCGCCGCCGCCGTGGACGCCAGCGACTCCACCTCGGGCGCCACTCCGAGGTCGAAACTGACCATCACGGCCCCCGCCGCGCCCGGCGGTGGCTGGGACCTCGCGTCACGCGAGCTCCAGCAGGCACTGCGGGCCGACTCGATCGTCGGCAACGTCCAGGTCGTCAACGTGCCCGGCGCCGGCGGCACCATCGGGCTCGGACAGTTCGTCGAGCTCGGCGCCGACCCGACGCGGATGATGATGACGGGCACCGTCATGGAAGGCGCCATCACGGTCAACAAGTCGCGCGTGGACCTGGAGGACACCACGCCGATCGCCCGGCTCGCCGAGGACTACGAGGTCTTCATCGTCCCCGCCGACTCCCCGTACCGGACGCTCCAGGACTTCATCGCGGCATGGCGGAAGAATCCGCACAGCCACGCCGTCGGCGGCGGCGGGCTCGGCGGCACCGACCACCTGCTCGCCGGACTCACCGCGAAGGAGGCCGGCATCGATCCCAAGGAGGTCAACTACATCTCCTTCGCGGGCGGTGGCGACGTACTCAAAGCACTGCTGTCGGACACCGTCGAGATCGGGGTCAGCAGCTACAACGACTTCCGCGACCAGATCGAGGAGGGCAACCTGCGCGCCCTGGCGGTCTCGGCCGACGAGCCGGTGCCGGGCATCGACACCCCGACCTTCATCGAGCAGGGCGTCGACGTGTCGCTGCCCAACTGGCGCGGCCTGGTCGCCCCGCCGGGCATCAGCGACGAGCAGCGACAGGAACTGACCGACATCGTCACCGAGGCGACCCGCACTCCCCAGTGGGAGGACGCCCTCACCCGTAACAAGTGGGTGGAGAGCCTCCTGACCGGTGACGAGTTCGCCGAGTTCATCCGCCAGGACCAGGCGAGGGTGAACGCCATCATCAAGGAGCTGGGGCTGTGACCACCCACCCCGCGCCGGAGTCGGGCCCGGCCGCCTGCCTACGCCGCCGCACCGGCCTGATCGTTCCGCTGTTGCTGCTCGTCACCGGCATCGTGCTGGGTGCCGGAACGCTCACCATGGAGGTGCCGCCCAACGTCGCCTCGCCGGGACCGCAGTTGTTCCCCACGGTGGTCGCCGTCGCGTGCGTCGTGTTCGCCGTCCTCCTGGGCATCGACGTACTGCGCCGCCCCGAACCCGAGCGGGTCGCCGGCCCGGCGGACGGGGACCCGGCCACGGACGCCGGCACCGCCGCACGGACCGCCGAGGCAGCCGACGTCACCGCCTCCAGCGCCTCCACGGACGCCCCTGTGGACGTCTCCGAGGGCGCGGCCGACGATACCGCCGGCGCCGGTGCGACGCGGGTCCGCAGCAATCGGGGGGCGGTGGCCGGACTCGTCGGCACGATCGTGGCGTTCATCGCCCTGCTCGTCCCGCTCGGCTGGCTGCTGTCCGGCGCGCTGCTGTTCTGGGGCGTCGCGCGGGCGCTCGGCAGCCGACGGCCGGTGTTCGACATCTTCCTGTCGATCGCCATCTCGTCCATCGTTCAGCTGGCCTTCTCCGCGGGACTGGGCCTCAACCTTCCCCCAGGGGTCCTGGCAGGAGTGTTCTGATGTCATCACTAGGCAACCTCGGTGACGGTTTCCTCACGATCCTGACGCCCATGAACATGCTGTGGGTGCTCGTCGGCGCCCTGCTGGGCACGGCCGTCGGCGTGCTGCCCGGTCTCGGTTCGGCGATGGCGGTGGCGCTGCTGCTGCCCGTGACCTTCTCGCTCGACCCGGTCGGCGCGTTCATCATGTTCGCCGGCGTGCTGTTCGGCGGGCTGTTCGGTGACTCGACCGCCGGAATCCTGATGAACACCCCCGGGAACAGCACCGCGATCGCCGGGTCCATCGAGGGCCACCGGATGGCGCGGTCCGGGCGGGCGGCCCAGGCGCTCGCGACCGCCGCCATCGGCGCGTTCGTCGGCGGCATCCTGTCCTCCGTGCTCGTGGTGTTCTTCGCCCCCTCGCTGGCCGAACTCGCCACGCTCTTCGGCCCCGCCGAGTACCTGGCGCTCTCGGTGTTCGCGTTCGTCGCGATCTCGGCCGTGGTGAGCGAGTCGGTGCTCCGGGGTCTGGCCGCCCTGGTGATCGGCCTCGCGATCGCGCTGGTCGGTGTCGACGGCATGTCCGGCACCGCACGCTTCACCGGAGGGATGCCGGAGTTGTTCGACGGCATCAGCATCGTGGTGATCACCGTCGGCCTGCTCGCCCTCGGCGAGGTCATCGCCGTCGCCGCACGACGCGGGACCAAGGAGGACCTGCGCGTCATGCCGTCCACCGGCCGGCTGTGGCTGTCGCGTGCGGAGATCCGGCTGGCGATACCCGCGTGGCTCCGCGGCACCGCGATCGGCGTACCGTTCGGCATCATCCCCGTCGGCGGATCCGAGGTGCCCACGTTCCTGTCCTACGGCACCGAGCGCAGGCTCGGGTCGCGTCGCGCGGACTCCCTGTTCGGCAAGGGCGCCATCCAGGGCGTGGCCGGTCCTGAGGCGGCGGGCAACGCCACCGCGGGCACCGCGATGGGGGCCCTGCTCGCGCTGGGCCTGCCGACGTCGGCGACGGCCGCCGTCATGCTCGCCGCGTTCCGCCAGTACGGCCTCCAGCCCGGACCTCTGCTCTTCGAGCGGGCGAGTGAGCTGGTGTGGGCGCTGCTGGCCAGCTTCTTCGTGGCCATGGCCGTCCTGCTCGTGCTCAACCTGCCGTTCGCGCCGCTGTGGGCGAAGCTGCTCAAGGTGCCCCGGCACTACCTCTACAGCGGGATCACCGTGTTCGCCATGCTGGGTGTCTACGCGACCAGCAGCAAGATCCTCGACCTCGTCCTCGTGCTGGCCATCGGCCTCCTCGGCTTCGCCATGCGCCGCTACGGGTTGCCCGTCGCCCCCGTCCTCATCGCGGTCATCCTCGGCCCGCTCGCCGAGACCGAGTTCCGCCGCGCGATGGCGGTCAGCGAAGGCGACCCGTCGGTGCTGGTGTCGAGTCCGATCACGATCGTCCTCTACCTCGTGCTCGCGCTCGGCGTCACCGGCCTGCTGGTCCAGCGCGCCCGGAACCGCGGCCGGGCCATCGCATCGGAGGCGAATCCATCCTGACCGCGCCGGCCGCGCGCCCGCGGTACGAGGGACTCCTTCCGACCGCCCGGTGCGACAGCGCTCCGGGCGGGGTCCCCCGACACGGGTGGGCGTGGGGCACCCACCGGCTCCGTCCGGACCATGGGCCCGGTCGCTGTGGGCGCCGGGACTACGATGAATCCTGGCAGGCCACACGGGCAAGGCCAGGGCTGGGGAGGATTTCTGAACAAGGTCACGATTCGGGACGTCGCCGAGTTCGCCCAGGTGTCCCAGGCCACGGTCTCGAACTACTTCCACAAACCCCGCAAACTTTCGGATGCGACTCGGGAGCGGATCCGGCAGGCGGTGGAGACGCTGGGTTTCGTGCCCAACGACGCGGCCCGCACGCTGCGGACCGGTGTCAGCCCGGTGATCGGGTACGTGGCGTTCGAGTTGGCCAGCGCGACAACTCCGGAGATCGCCGCCGCGATCGAGCGGCGCGTCTCCGCCCAGGACATGTATCTGCTCATGGCCAACGACACCGGCTCCCGTATGCGCGAGCGCGAGTATCTGAAGCTCTTCGAGCAGCAGCGCGTGGCCGGTGTCATCATCTCGCCGGTGGGTGACGTGGAAGCCGAACTGGCGCGTTTGCGGCGGCGCGGCATCGCGAGTGTGCTCAGCGCACGACGCGCGGTCTCCCCCGGCCAGGCGTCGGTTTCGACGGACCATGTGGCAGGCGCTCGGCTCGCCGTCCAGCACCTCATCGAACTGGGCCGTCGCAGGATCGGGTTCGTCGCGTCCTCGCTGGACCTGCAACAGGTCGCGGACCGGCAGCGGGGAGCGCTGTCCGTGATCGAAACAGTGGCCGACGCCGCTTTTGAGATCATTTCCGTGCCCGAGCGCACCGTGGAGGCCGGCATCGCGTGCGCCGACCGGCTCGCCCGTCGCAGGCCCGCCGACCGCCCCGACGCCCTCTTCTGTGTCAACGACCTGCTGGCCATCGGGATCGTCAGCTCCTTCGTGACGGGCGGGAGCGTTCGCGTACCGGAGGACATCGCGGTCATGGGCTACGACGACATCGAGTTCGCCCAGTCCACCATCGTCCCCTTGAGCACGGTGCGCACACCGCATGCCCAGTTGGGGGCAGCCGCGGCGGACCTGCTGTTCGACGAGATCGCGTTCCTGCGTGGCTCCGAAGCCGTGGGCGAGGAACGCGTCGCCCACCAGATCGAGTTCACGCCCGAACTGGTGGTACGTGCCTCCACCATCGGCACCTGACCCCTCCCTGCGTCACTGTGCGTGACGCCCCGCACAGCGCTAGTAAATCGTTTCACCTCTTTCCTTGCTGGCCTCTTGACGGCGCTGTCACTCCGCCGTTCTCATTGCCCGCAACACCGTTGAAACGTATTACCACTGGCTGGGCGGAAGACCGCCGGTGAAGGATGGAGCACCTCATGGCGGAGACGAACGCGGGCTCGCCACAGCTCGACCGCAGACACTGGATGCTGGCCGTGGCCGCCGGCATGGCCTCATTCCTCGACTCGGGAGCCATCATCTCGGTCGGTCTCGGGCTGGCTCTGTGGAAGGAGAGCTTCGGACTCGATGTCTGGACCGTGGGCGTACTGGGATCGACCCTGACGCTGTTCATCGCGGTCGGCGCCCTGACCGGAGGTCGCGTCGCCGATCTCTTCGGCCGTGGGCGGGTTTTCTCCCTGACCATCCTGCTGTACGCCGTGGCTGCCGTCGCGGTGGCCCTCGCACCCAACTCCACTGTTCTCGTCGTCGGCGTCATCCTGATCGGGATGGCGGCCGGAGCGGACCTGCCGACCTCGATCGCCGTGCTGTCGGAGAGGGCCCCGGCCGGTGCTCAGGGCCGGCTCGTGGCGTTCACCCATGTGATGTGGACCGCCGGTGTGGTGTTCGCGACCTCTCTGGGGTTCGCCGTGTCCACGCTCGGCACGTTCGGCATCAGGTTGATCTTCGCGACGCTCGCGGCACTCGCCGTGGCGACCTTCGCGTTCCGTTCCTTCTACACACCGTTCCGGCAGCTGGAGGCGGAGTCCGACGCCCGGCACACCTCCTCGGGGGTCGACCCCCTCCGGGCGCTTCCGCTGCGCACGCTGTTCCGCGACCGGACGTTCCGCGTCATGATCCTCCTGACCGCTCTGTTCTATCTGTTCTTCACCCTCGTCGCGAACACCTTCGGCTCGTTCAAGACCTACTTCCTCGTCGAGGTCGGCGACACCTCCCAGACCGTCGCCACCGCACTGTCCTTCGTGACCACGCTCATCGGCCTCGCCGGGACCATCGTGTTCACCCGTATCGCCGACACGAGGTGGCGCAGCCGGTTCTTCGCCGCGGGCGTCGCGGTGTTCGCCTCCTGCCAGTTGCTCATCGCCGTCACCGGCGGAGTCATCCTGCCCGCGATGATCGCCGCCCTCGTCCTCTACAACATCGGCTTCCCGTTCGTCGGTGAGGCGCTGTACAAGATCTGGACGCAGGAGTCGTTCCCGGTCAACGCCCGGGCAACGGTCCAGGGCGCCACCATGGCCATCGCCCGCTTCATCGCGTCGGCGTTCGCGCTCGTCACACCGGCGCTGATCGACTGGAGCCCGTCCGGCCTCTATTACCTGCTGACCTTCTTCGCGCTGGTCTCGGGATTCATCGGCATGCTGATCATCCGCCGCGACCGTGCCGCCTCAGCGTCCTTGGCGGCGCCGCGCACCCTGGACGCCCCGGTTGCCGGAGACGCCCGGTGACGACCACGGAACACGAGGTGCGCGTCCACGCCGTCCGCATCGGCTGGACCGACGACACCTTCACACCTGTCCCCTGTCCCCCGCTCTCCTGGAAGACCACCACCGCGCTGCCCTCGTGGATGCAGTCCGCGGCCGAGGTCGCCGTCACACGCCAGGGCGTGACCACGACTGTTCGGGTCGTCGGACCTGACGCTGTCCACGTCCCCTGGCCCTTCCCGCCGCTCGAACCCCGCGAGACGGCCCGGGTCCGGGTCCGGGTCCACGGGCAGGACGGATCGAGTTCCCCGTGGAGCGCGGACACGGAGATCACAGCAGGTTTCCTGCCCCCCGACGGCTGGCAGGCCCGCTTCATCGGCTCCGGTTCCGAGACGCCCCACCTCCTGCGGGCCGACTTCGACGTACGGGGCACCGTGCGGCGAGCCCTGCTGCACTCCACCGCGTTCGGCGCCTACGACATTCAGGTCAACGGAGCCGCGGTCGACGACGCCGAACTGAAACCCGGCTGGACCAGCTACCAGTGGCGTGTCCATCTCGACGTGGCGGACGTCACCACTCATATCCGTCCCGGCCGCAACGCCCTCGGTATCGTCCTCACCGGCGGCTGGTACACGGAGCGTTTCGGCTTCCGGGACGCCGCGCGCCGCTTCTACCAAGGTGCTCCGGCCGCGGCCGCGCAGCTCACGCTCGAATACGAGGACGGGACCGTGGAGACGGTCCTCACGGACGAGCGGTGGCGCTGGTCACCGGGGCCGGTCGTGTCGGCGAGCCTCTACCAGGGCGAGAACTACGACGCCCGACGGCACATGCCGGGGTGGTCGGGTCCGTCGTTCGACGACTCGGCCTGGGCGCCGGTGCGCACGGTCGCCGTTCCGGAGGTCATTCCGACCCCGCGCGCCCTGCCGCCGGTCCGTGTCGTCGAGCACCGCCCCGTCGAACGGGTCCTGACCACGCCGAGCGGCAAGACCGTCCTCGACTTCGGACAGAACCTCGTCGGTCGCCTCCGCATCCGCGTCAGCGGAGAGCGAGGACATGCCATCACCCTGCGCCACGCGGAGGTGCTGGAACACGGGGAACTCGGCACCCGGCCCTTGCGCAACGCCGCCGCGACGGACCGCTACGTTCTCAGCGGAGAGGGAGAGGAGACCTGGGAACCCAGGTGGACCTTCCACGGCTTCCGCTATGTGCAGGTCGACAACTGGCCCGACACACTCACACCGGACCAGGTGTCGGCCGCCGTCCTGCACACCGACATGCCGAGAACCGGTGGCTTCACCACCTCGCACACACTCCTGCAGCGGTTTCACGACAACGTCGTATGGGGCATGCGGGGCAACTTCCTCTCCGTCCCGACGGACTGCCCGCAACGCGACGAGCGCCTCGGCTGGACCGGCGACCTCCAGGTCTTCGCCCCGACCGCCACCTTCCTGTACGACTGCGGCGCCTTCCTGCGGTCCTGGCTGGACGACGTGATGCTTGAGCAGCAGGCGGCGAACGGAGTCGTGCCCATGGTCGTGCCCGCGGTGATCCCGCAGGTGCCCGGCCTCTTCCAACCGGTCGCGGCCTGGGGGGACGCCATCACGGTCGTACCGTCCGTCCTGTGGGAGCGCTTCGCGGACCGTGACATCCTTCAGCGGTGCTTCCCCTGGATGGCGGCATGGGTCGATGTCGTCAGGTCCAGGACGAAGGGCGCCCTGTTGTGGGAGGAGGGGCTGCAGTTCGGCGACTGGCTCGACCCCGACGCACCACCCGAGAAGCCCGGCGACGCCAAGACCGACGCCGGCATCGTGGCCACGGCCTACTTCTTCCGGTCGGCGGATCTGACCGCCAAGGCGGCCGCCCTGCTCGGCCGGGACGACGACGCCCGTCGCTACGCAGATCTGGCCGCACGCATCGGGCAGGCATTCCGCGACGCCTACGTCACCCCGCGCGGCCGCATGATGTCCGACGCGCCGACCGCCTACGCCCTCAGCATCGTCTTCGGTCTGGTGGACGGTGCGCGACGTCAAGCGCTCGGCGACCGCCTGCGTGACCTCGTCCGCGCCGCCGGTTACCGCATCTCCACCGGCTTCGTCGGCACCCCGATCATCTGTGAGGCACTCTCTTCCACGGGGCACGCGGCCGCCGCCTCAAGGCTGCTGGCCCAGACGGAGTGCCCGTCGTGGCTGTACCCGGTGATGATGGGTGCCACCACCGTGTGGGAGCGCTGGGACTCGATGCTCGAAGACGGATCGATCAACCCTGGGCAGATGACCTCGTTCAACCACTACGCCCTGGGCGCCGTGGCCGACTGGCTCCACACGCATGTCGCCGGTCTCTCTCCCCTGGAACCGGCCTACCGCGTGATCCGGATCGCGCCCACCGTGCTGAACGACCTGGACGACGCTTCGGCGTGGCACGAGACACCGTATGGACGTGCAGGCGCGGGCTGGCGTCGGGAAGGTGACCAGGTGCACTTTCACGCACAGGTACCGCCCAACACCAGTGCTGTCGTCGAGCTCCCCTCCGGGGACAGGTTCATGGTCGGAAGCGGTACCCACAGGTGGGTCGAAGACCATCCGAAGCCCACTCCATCGCGAAGCCCGCTGACTCTCAGCAGCAGCCTGGCCACGATCATCGACGATCAGCAGGCATACCATGCGGTGCTCGGTGCGATAGCGGGCCTCGACGTGGCACGCGCTGACACCTTCCGCCGGACGACACGGTGGAAGGCCGGACGCGCACTCCGCGAGCCGCTGGACAAGGCGCCTGTGGAAGTCCTGGCAGCGGTCGAACAGGCTCTCGCCGTGCTGCCGATCGGGGATGCCGAGGGCTGACCCCCCCAGCGCGGGTCGTCATGTTCTGCGCGTCCCGGCTGGCCAGGGCCCGAGGCGGGCCCCGGCCAACCGTCACATCACGGGCCTACGTGCGTGCGCCGGTCACTGCCTCTCGCGCAGGGCAGGTGCGCGCCGGAACAGCGGGCGAAGGAGAACGAGTCGCGCACTGAGTCGCTCCGGACGATCGATCGGGCCGCTCAGGCCTTGAGAGCGTCGATCAGGGCCTTGGTCACGTCCTCCGTCGTGGACGTGCCGCCGACGTCGCGAGTGAGGATACCCGCCGCGGTCGTGGCCTCGATCGCCTTGTTCAGGCGGGCCGCCTGCTCCGGCAGGCCGAAGTGCTCCAGCATCAGCGCGGCACTGCCGACCGCACCGATCGGGTTGGCCAGTCCCTGCCCCGCGATGTCCGGGGCGGAGCCGTGCACGGGCTCGAACATGCTGGGGAAGCGGCGCTCGGGGTTGAGGTTGGCGCTGGCGGCCAGGCCCAGGCTGCCGGCGAGGGCGCTGCCGAGGTCGGAAAGGATGTCGGCGTTGAGGTTGGAGGCCACGACGACCGAGAGGTCCTCGGGGTGCAGGACGAACTTCGCGGACATCGCGTCCACCAGCACGCTCTCGGTCTCCACGTCCGGGTAGTCGGCGGAGACGCGCTTGAAGACGTCGTCCCACAGGACCATGCCGTACTGCTGAGCATTGCTCTTGGTCACGGAGGAGACCTTCTTGCGGTCCCGGGTGCGGGCCAGGTCGAAGGCGAAGCGCATGATCCGTTCACAGCCCACCTCGGTGAACAGGGCGGACTGGACGGCGACTTCGCCGCCGGGCCCGCGTCCGCCGAGGTTGCGGCCGCCGAGGCCCGCGTACTCGCCCTCGCTGTTCTCGCGGACGACGACCCAGTCGAGGTCCGTGTCGTCGGCCTTACGCAGAGGACTGTGCACGCCAGGCAGGAAGTGCACGGGGCGGACGTTGGCCCACTGGTCGAAGTTCTGGCAGATCTTCAGGCGGAGGCCCCACAGGCTGATGTGGTCGGGGACGGTGGGCCAGCCGACCGCGCCGAAGTAGATCGCGTCGAAGTCCTTGAGCCGCTCCAGGCCGTCGTCGTCGATCATCTTGCCGGTTCGCTCGTAGAAGTCGCAGCCCCAGGGGAACTCCTCCCAGGCGAAGGCGAAGGGAGCGGCAGTCGGCTTGGAGGTCTCGGCCAGGGCGTCCAGGACGGCGCGCCCGGCGGCGACGACTTCCCTACCCACGCCGTCGGCGGGGATGGCGGCGATACGGAACGTGCGGGGTGCGGCTGTCATGGATGCCTCCGGCTCGCTGTCGTGCGGTCGGTTCGAGTCAACACACCGGCTCGGTGGCGCGTCCAAGACCTGCTTTCGATACGACGTATAGGCGTGGCCGATCGGTCCTGCGTCAGGCGCCGGGGGCCCGCCGCTCTGCCAGCGATCTGGTGAGAGAGAGGAACGCCCGTGCACCCGGCGTGAGGTGAGCGGGCAGGCTGACCATCGCCACGTGGAGGTGAGCGGTCGGCTCGATCGGGGCCACCACCGCTCCGCAGCGGCGGGCCAGCCGGGTCCAGGACGACGGGAGGACGGCGACCCCGACACCGGTCAGGACCAGCGGCAGGATCGACGTGCGGTGGTCGACGATCGTCACGATCTCCGTGCCGGTGCCCCCCGCGGTGATGTCGTCGACGATCTGGCGCATCAGGCTGCCGGTGCGCGACGCGATGAGTTTCTGTCCGGCCAGGTCCTCGGGCCGGACGGTGACGTCGTCCTCGATCGTCCCGCCGGGCGCGGCGACGACCACGAAGGGCTGGTCCTCGACGTGCAGGACGTCAAGGGCGTTCGGATGGACAGGAGTTGCGCTGCCGAGCAGGCCCAGTTCGCAGGCACCGCTGCGGACCAGGGAGATCACCTCGTCGGGGGTGAAGGCGGCGTGCGTGCTGACGGTCACGGACGGGTGCAGCGCGGCGAAGCGGTGGATGAGGGTGGTGAGGGGTTCGATGCCGGGCGAGGGCATGGTGGCGACCTCGACCGTGCCGCCGTGGAGTCCCGCGAGGGCAGCGGCGGTGTCGCGTACGGCGGCCAGGTCGCGCAGTACGCGCCGGCTCGGCTCCAGCAGTTCCTGGCCCGCCTCGCTCAGGACGACACCCCGGCCCACCCGGTGGAAGAGGGCCACCCCGAGATCCGCCTCCAGGTTCGCCATGGCCTGGGACAGCGAGGGCTGGGCCACGTGAAGGGCGGCGGCGGCCCTGCTGAAGCCGCCGTGGTCGACGATGGCCAGGAAGTACTCCAGTTGCCGGGCGTCCACGGCACCTCCCCGCTGTGTGCTGGTACGACAGGCGCAGCGAGCCTACCTGCTGGTTTCCGTTCCTCCGCGTTCGATCCAGCGGTCGGCGAGGGTCCGCCCGCACTGGGCGAGCAGGTGTGCGGACAGGGCGCTGTCCCGCGCACAGTCCTGGTCGGTCAGGTCCGTCAGGGCTTGGACGGAACGGAAGTGGGCGGCGGTTCGGTCCTCGGGCAGGGTGCAGCGGCCGGCCACCGCGTGCACCGCCACGCCCAGTCGACGGGCCCGCCGGGCGAGTGCGACCGGCAGTTTGCCCGACAGGGACTGCTCGTCGAGGCTGCCTTCGCCGGTCACGACGAAGTCGCTCGCGGCCAGCAGGTCATCAGCTCCGAGCAGGGCGAGGAAGTAGTCGGCGCCCGAGCACACGCGCCCGCCGAGCAGCATCCCGGCGTACCCCAAGCCGCCGGCTGCCCCCGCACCGGGGGCGTCGGCACAGCGTGCCGCCTCCGTGACTCCCCCCGCCTCCAGTCGCCGTACGAACCCGGCGAGGGCGTCGTCCAGTTCCCTCACCTCGCTTTCGGTCGCCCCCTTCTGGGGGCCGTAGACGGCGGCCGTGCCCGTCGGCCCGAGCAGCGGATTGTCCACATCGGTGGCGAGGACGAGATCGACTCCCGTCAGAGCAGCGCGGGCCTCGGCGAGATCGGCCATGCGGAGGTCGGCCAGTCCTCCGCCGCCTGGACCGATCGGTGAGCCGTCCTCCCGGGTCAGCAGCGCGCCGAGGGACTGGAGCATCCCGGCGCCTCCGTCGGTGGTGGCGACCCCGCCGAGCGCGAGGACGATCGTGTCCGCCCCGCCTGCGAGTGCGTACCGGACGGCCTGTCCGATGCCCCGGCTGGTGGCCGTGAGCGGCGCCTTGTGACCGCCCTGCAAGATGCCGAGTCCGCAGACGGCCGCCGCCTCGATGAGGACGGTACGGCCGTGCACCGCGACCTCCGCCGTCACGGGCCGACCGGTCGGCCCGGTCACCGTGAGCTTCTCGGGGCTGAACCGGCCCGCGCAGGCCGCGGCCACGCTCCCCTCTCCCCCGTCCGCCAGCGCGAGGCGGTCGACCCTGGTCCGGGGGGCGGCTTCCAGCAGCCCGCGTTCCAGCGCGCGTGCCACCTCGTCAGCGCTGAGCGAGCCCTTGAACTTGTCCGGGGCGATGAGCACGGACACCATCAGGGCGTCACCTCGGCGGTGTGCGGGGGGCCGGAGGCGGCGACCGGCCGGACGTCTTCCGCATCCGTTGCCAGGGGCGGCTCGCCCGCCGTGCCGGCCAGTACCTCGCGGGCCCTCGCCAGGTCCAGGCCGTTCTCCCACTTCGCCACGACCAGGGTGGCCACCGCGTTGCCGTAGAAATTCACCAGCGCCCGGCACTCCGACATGAACTTGTCGATGCCGAAGATGAGCATGATGCCCGCGGCCGGAACCGAACCGACCGTCGACAGCGTCGCGGTGAGCGCGATGAAGCCACCGCCGGCGACGCCCGCCGCTCCCTTCGACGTCAGCAACATGACGGCCAGCAGCCCGAGTTGCTGGCCCAGAGACAGCGATGTATCGGTGGCCTGGGCGATGTAGAGGGTGGCCAGGGAGAGGTAGATGGCCGCCCCGTCGAGGTTGAAGCTGTAGCCGGTCGGCACGACCAGGCCGACGGTGGAGCGCTCCGCGCCCATGAACTGCAGCTTGCGCATGAGGCCGGGCAGCGCGGGCTCGGCCGTGGACGTGCCCAGGATCAGCCAGAACTCCTCCTTGAAGTAGCGGAAGAGCTGGAAGACGTTCAGCCGCACGTACAGGCCGAGCACACCGCCGAGCACTACCACCACGAACAGCGCGGAGGTGACGTAGAAGAGGACGATCAGCGAGCCGAGGCTGGTGAGCGTGGACAGGCCGAACTTCCCGATGGCGTACGACATCGCGCCGAAGGCGCCCAGAGGTGCGGCCTTCATGATGAAGGACAGGACCTTGAAGACGACCTCGGTCAGGCGTCCGACGGCGGCGATGATCGGCTCGCCAGTCTTCCCGACCATCTTGATCGCGATGCCGAAGACCACCGCCAGGAAGATGACCTGAAGGATGTTCCCCTCGACGAACGGGCCGAAGAAACTGTTCGGCACGATCCCCGTCAGGAACTCCCACCAGTGCTGGTGCTCTCCCTGAGATATGTACTGAGTGGCGTCCCCGGACGTCTTGAGGGCCGCCGGGTCGGCGTGCACACCGTCGCCGAGGCGGAAGATGTTGACCGCGACCAGCCCGGACAGCAGAGCGACCAGCGTGCCGACCTGGAAGTAGGCGAGCGCCTTGACGCCGGTGCGGCCGACCTTCTTCAGGTCCGCGACTCCGGCGATGCCGCCGATGATCGTCAGGAAGACGATCGGGCCGATCAGCATCTTCATCGCGGTGATGAACGTCGTGCCGATCGGCTCCATGTCGGTCGCGAGATCCGGCCGGCGCCAGCCCAGCACGATGCCGATCACGATCGCCACCAGCACCTGGACGTACAACTGCCGGTACCACGGCGTCGCCCCGATACGCGCGGCCCGCTCGGCTCGTCCGCCGCCTGGGGTATGCGTCATTGCAGCCTCCCTGATCGCGCGCCACCGAGCCCGATCGGTGCGCGCCAGCTTGCGCCACAGTGAACCGGGCCACACGTCACGGGTCCACGACCAAAAATCGATGCCCTGTATAGGCCGGGCCTATCGGTACCGGCGCAGGGTGAGACGCCGCTCCCCGAGGACCGCCGGAGTCTCGCGCATCCTGGGGCGAGTCACGCGCGGCTGTGGTGGTGCTGGGCGGGTTCATCGTGCAGCAGGCAATGTTCGACGACAGGACACATCACGTCACCCTGTGGACCGACGTTTCCTCTGAGTCAATCGCCCGACTCGGGCGCCGCGACGCCCGGCGGACCGGGACGGAGCATGGCCTGGTAGAGGGCCTCATGCTCGGGTGAGGCGGGCAGGGGGCCGCGGGTCGGGGTCTCGAAGGACTGGATCAGCAGGGCGACGACGCGCCGCCAGGCGTCGGGTGCGGCGCCGCCGGTGGCGTTGACGACGCCGGCGTTGGCCATGTGCACCAGCACCAGGTCCGAAGGGTCGAAGTCCTCACGCAGGCGGCCGGTTGCCTTGGCGCGGCCGATGAGCTCGACCATGCCCTCGTACGCTTCGTTGCGACAGTGCTCCAGGGCCTTGGCAGCGGGGAACGTCGTGGTCAGCACGTCGGCGAAGCCGTAGTCGGCGGCCTGCATCGCGCAGGCGGTCTCGACGTAGCCGACGAAGCCGTGCCAGGGGTCGGGATCGTCGAGGGCGGCGGTGACCGCGTCGGCGTAGGCGGTCATGCGGTCGATGAAGACGGCGTCGACCAACTCCGCCTTGCTGGGGAAGCGCCGGAACATGGTGGCGATCCCCACCCCTGCCTCGCGGGCCACGGACGCCATGGAGGCATTGAGGCCGTCCCGTGCGAAGACCGTGCGCGCGGCGGCGACGATCCGTTCCCGGTTGCGCTCGGCGTCACTGCGCAAGGGTTGAGCGGCAGGGGCGTCGGGATGCTGGTCGCCAGGGGTCATACCGGCCAGTCTAGCAACCGGATTGCCCTATCCAGTTTTGGTGGTACGGTTGGGCGCAGCGAAGCGGAATGCCCTATCCGGATCTTGAATTGGATAGGCCTTTCCGGATGCTCCCGTCTTCTTGTCCGCCTTACGAAAAGGATCACTGTGACCAGCATCGCCATCATCGGGGCCGGCCCTCAGCTCGGCCTGGCCATCGCTCGCACCTTCGGCTCCCAGGGCTTCGATGTCGCCCTGATCTCCCGCAACCGCGAGAAGCTCGACACCCTCGTGGGCAAACTCGCCGCGGAGGGCATCGACGCCACCGCCTTCCCCGCGGACGTCCTCGACCGTGACGCCCTCAGCAAGGCACTCCAGGACGCCGCCGCGAAGTTCGGCGGCATCGACGTCCTGGAGTACTCCCCGGTCGGGACGCTCGGCACCACCGTTCTGACCACTCCCGCCGAGACCGAACCGGCTCATGTCCAACATGAGATCGAATTCCAGCTCTACGGGGCCATCACCGCCACCCGGGCAGTGCTGCCCGCGATGCGGCAGGCCGGCTCGGGCACCCTGCTCTACACCACCGGCGCCGGCTCCATCGACCCCGTGCCGCAGGTCGGCAACGTCAACGCCGCCGCCGCGGCGCTCCGCAACTGGGTGATCAACCTGCACAAGGAGCTGGACGGCACCGGGATCCAGGCCGCCCACGTCGGCATCGACGTCTCGATCGGTATCCCGGCCGTTCCCGGTTTCCCGACGACCCAGCCCGAGGAGATCTCCCCCATCTACTGGGATCTGCACACCACCAAGCGCGACCGGGCCGAAATCGTCTTCAGCCTCTAGAGCAGCCGGCCCCGCCCTGCTTGGTCGAAGCCGGAGCGCGCCGCCGCGATCGACCACCGCGGCGGCTCCCTCCGTCCTCGCCCCCTGTTGAGGAGGATTTCATGACCTACGCGTACGACGCCGAGATCACCCCCTGGCTCGAAATGCTCCCGAACGGACCGTTCGCGGATGTCCGTGAACGGCGCGCCATAGGTGAGGCAGCCGTCCGCAACGGACTGCCGTCCTACGAGCCGGACGTCGCGATCAGCACCCGCGACGTCACCGTCCCCGGGCCCGAGGGCGCACCCGACGTCATGGTCCGCGTCTACGCGCCCGCCGGGCACGGTCGTGGTCTCCGTCGAGTACCGCCTCGCCCCGGAGAACCCCTTCCCCGCCGGGCTGGAGGACTGCTACGCGGCCCTGACGTGGGACCGCGAAGTCGGCGAGCGAACTGGGCATCGACCCCGACCGACTCGGCATCGCCGGGGAGAGCGCGGGGGGGCGGCCTCGCCGCCGCGGTGACCCTCCTCGCGCGCGACCGCGGCGGACCCGCGCTCTGCTTCCAGTACCTGGGGGTCGCCGAACTCGACGACCGTCTCCAGACACCGTCGATGCGGGACTACGACGACGTCCCGCTGTGGAACAGCCGTGCCACCGAGGTCAGTTGGGACTGCTACCTCGGCGAGGGCCGTCGGGGCACCACCGACGTCTCCCCCTACGCCGCACCCTCCCGCGTCCAGGACCTGTCCGGGCTGCCGCCCGCGTTCGTCATCGCCTGCCAGTACGACGCGTTCCGCGACGAGGACATCGACTACGCCCAGCGCCTCGCCCACGCCGACGTCCCCACCGAACTCGCCCTCTACCCCGGCGTCCTGCACGGAGGCATCGAGAAATAACCACGACCGTCGCCGTCACGGCACGGCGTCGGGGATGTGTCAGTACCGGCCCCGCCAGGAGCAGGCGGCCGTTCCCCTGACCGGTTCGGGGATGGTGAGCACGGCACCGGAGGCCGCGGTCGGGTCGGGCACCCCGTGGCGGGCCGTGGTGACGTAGAGGCGGGTGTCGGTGGGGTGCAGGCACACCGACGTGGGGTGCGGGGCGGGGACGCTCAGGGTGTGGAGCAGGTGGCCGTCGGGGTGGTAACGGCGTATCGCGGCGGCGCCCCACATCGCGACCCACAGGCAGCCCTCCTCGTCGACGGTCATTCCGTCGGGGCTCCCTTCGTCGCCGCCCAGGCGGACGAAGCTCTCCGGGCCGCCGGACAGGTCGCCCGAGACCGGATCGACACAGCAGCGGAGGATGGTGCCGGCGGCCGAGTCGGCGAGGTACATGGTCGTGCCGTCGGCGCTGAAGGCGGGCCCGTTGGCGATCGTCAGCCCGTCGAGGACGCGTACGACCGTGCCGTCGGGGTCGGTTCGGTAGAGCGAGCCCGCGCCCCGGGTGCCGTCGTAGGCCATGCTGCCCGCCCAGAAGCGGCCGGCCGGGTCGGCGACGCCGTCGTTCATCCGGCTGGGGACGGGGGTGTGGTCCTCGGGGCGGTCCAGCCACTCCAGCGCGCCGTCGGCGGTGAGCAACGCGACGCCGGTGCCCGCGGCGGCGATCCACACGTCCGGTTCGTCGCTCACCGGGGCGACGGCGCCCAACGGAACGTCGAGCCGGGCCAGTCGGCGCGGGGCCGAGGGACCGGTGCCGTCGCGCAGTTCGTAGAACCGGCCGGCGAGGATGCCGACGTACACATACCGGCCGTCGGCCCAGCGGCCGCCCTCGGCAAGTTCGTACCCTCCGTCCACAACGACCGTGACGGGCGCTGTCGTGAATGTCATGAGTCGCCTCTCCTCGGTCAGCGGACGGTCGTGCCGTCGGGTTCGTCGAGCAGTCCGAGTTCGTCGCGCGTGGGGAGCCCTTCCCAGTCGCCCCGGGTGGCGACCGCGAAGGCCGCGGTGGTCACGGCCCGGTGCAGACGGGCCGGGACGTCCGCGCCGTCGAGGAGTCCGGACAGGTATCCGGCCACGAAGGCGTCACCCGCGCCGACCAGGTCGACGGCGTCGACCTGCCGCGCGGCGCGGTCGGCTGTTCCGCCGGCGGTGACGACCGTCGCGCCGTGTGCACCGCGTTTGACGATCACCTCTTGGATGCCCGCGTCCAACAGGCTCTTCACGGCCTCCGATTCACCTGCCTCGGGCCGTTGCAGCACCAGGGGCAACTCGTCCTCGGAGGCGACGAGCAGGTGGGTGTGGGCCAGCAGCGGCCGGAGGGCGGCGCGGGCGCGATCGGCTGCCCACAGTCTGGAGCGGTAGTTGATGTCGAGGCATACGGTGATGCCGGCGTCGCGGGCGGCCGTGGCGGCGGCCAGGACGGTCTCGGCCGCCGACGGACCGAGCGCCGGGGTGATGCCGGTCAGGTGCAGGACGCGGGATCCGGAGGCCAGCGCGGGCAGTACGTCGGCCGGTGTGACGGCCGAACCCGCCGAACCGGCGCGGCAGTAACTGACGCGGGTCAGTGTGCCCAGGCGGGGTTCGGTCAGCAGCAGTCCCGTGGGCCGTCCGGCGTCGTCGGTGGCCGCGTGGCTGATGTCGATCCCCTCGGCGCGCAGGGTGCGCAGTACCAGGGCACCGAGTTCGTCGGCGCCGACCCGGCCCGCCCAGCGCACCCGGTGCCCGAGCCGGGCGAGGCCGATGGCGACGTTGGACTCGGCTCCCGCCACGGAGAGGCCGAGACTGCCGCCCATCCGCAGGGCGCCGTGGGCACGCAGCGCCGCCATCGTCTCGCCGAAGGTCACCACCTCGGGCGGCCCCTGGCGGTCCGCGCTCACGGCGTGTCTCCGGCGGCCACCGTGCGGAACTCGGCCGCCCGGACGCGCAGCTGGTCCAGGTCGCCGCCGTCGGCCGCGTCGCCGACGAGCGGTGAGCCGACGCCGACAGCGAGGGCGCCCCGGGCCAGGTAGTCGCGGGCGGCCGGCGCGTCCACTCCCCCGACGGGCACGAAGGGCACCTCGGGGAAGGGGTCGCGCAGGGCCCGCAGGTAGCCGGGGCCTCCGACGGAGCCGGGGAAGAGTTTGACCGCGTCGGCGCCGCGTGCGAGGGCGGCTTCGATCTCGCTCGGTGTCAGGGCGCCCATCAGCAGGGGCACGCCGTACGGCGCCAGTTCGTCGACCAGTGCCGGGGTGACAAGGTACGACGCCCCGGCATCGATCGCGCGGGCCGCGTCCGCCGCGGAGCGCACCGTGCCGGCGCCGAGGAGGGCGTCGGGGCCGAGCGCGGCGCGGGCCTGCCTGATCACGGTCAGGGCGTCGGCGGTGGTCAGCGATATCTCGACGACGGCGATGCCCTCTTCTACGAGGGTGTGCACGGTGCGCAGGGCGGCGACGGGGTCCTTGCCCCGTACGATCGCCAACAGGCGGTGGCGTCGGAGGGATTCCACCAGGTTCATGGGAGCGGGCTCTCCTTGCGGGTTCGGTTCAGGGGCGGCGGCTGCGCGGCGGTCACCATTCGGTGAACGCGCCGTCGGGGCCGCGCCACACGGGATTGCGCCAACGGTGTCCGGTCTCGGCGGCCCGGCGAACGGCCTTCTCGTCGATCTGGACGCCCAGCCCCGGACGGGAGCCCGCGACGGCGTATCCGTCGTGGAACCGGAAGGGTTCGGGGTCCATCACATACTCCAGCAGGTCGCACTGCTGGTTGTAGTGGATGCCCATGCTCTGCTCCTGGATCAGGAAGTTCGGCACCGAGAAGGCGATCTGGAGGCTCGCGGCCAGGGCGATCGGGCCGAGGGGGCAGTGCGGGGCCAGGGCGACGTCGTACGTCTCGGCCATGGCGGCGATGCGGCGGACTTCGGAGATGCCGCCGGCGTGCGAGAGGTCGGGCTGGGCGACGGCGATGCCGCTGGCCATGACCTCGCGGAAGTCCCAGCGCGAGTACAGGCGTTCGCCGGTGGCGAGCGGGATGCTCGTGGACTCCACCAGGCTGCGCAGGTTGCCGGAGTGCTCCGGCCGTACGGGCTCCTCGGCGAACAGCGGGTGCATCGGCTCCAGTTGGGGAAGCAGCCGGCGGGACATGGCGGTGGAGGCCCGGCCGTGGAAGTCGACGGCGATGTCCCGCTCGTCGCCCAGCATGTCACGGACGGCCGCGACGCGTTCGACGACCTCGGCGGTGCGGGCCGGGGTGTCGATCGGGGCGAGTTCGGCCGAGGCGTTCATCTTGACGGCGGTGAAGCCCGCCTTCATCTGCGCCTCGGCGAGTTCGGCGACATCGCTGGGGCGGTCGCCGCCGATCCAGGCGTACATGCGGACGCGGTCGCGCACCGGGCCGCCGAGGAGGCGGTGGACGGGGACTCCGTACGTCTTGCCGGCGATGTCCCACAGGGCCTGGTCGATTCCGGCGACCGCGCTGGAGAGGATGGGGCCGCCCTGGTAGAAGCCACCCTTGGTGAGCACCTGCCAGTGGTCCTCGATGCGCAGCGGGTCCCGGCCGACAAGGTGGTCGGCCAGTTCGTGGACCGCGGCACGCACGGTTTCCGCGCGGCCCTCGATCACGGGCTCGCCCCAGCCGGTGATGCCCTCATCGGTGGCGACGCGCAGGAACAGCCAGCGCGGAGCCACCAGGAACGTCTCAAGTGCGGTTATTTTCAAGGCACTTCCTTCGGAAGCCGGTCGGCGCCGGCCGCGTCCTGGTCCGCGCGTACGGCCGCGAGATCGCCGGACGCCTGGGCCAGGAGGGATTCGACGGCGGCCACAGCGGCGTCCGGATCGCCCGCCTCGACCGCGTCCAGCAGCTCCTGGTGCACGGGGATGGAGTCGGAGAAGTGCCGCGCGCCGTGCACGATCCGGTCGCGCACCCGCAGACCGGCCTCGATGACGACCTCCATGCGGCTGAGCAGTTCGTTGTGCGCGGCGTCCAGCAAGGCACGGTGGAAAGCCAGATCCGCCTCGACCATCGCTTCCGCGTCCTTGTCCGCCGCCGCCATCGCCCCCAGCGCCTGCCGCATCGCGTCCAGGTCGGCAGGGGTACGGCGGACGGCGGCGAGCCGGGCTCCGGCGGGCTCGACTATCGCGCGGACCTCGGCGAGGTCCCCGAGGAAGCCGTCGGTGGGCGCGCTGCTGCCCTGCCAGCGCAGCAGGTCGCTGTCGAGCAGGTTCCAGTCGGCGCGGGGCCGGATGGTGGTACCGCGTTTCTGCTTCGACTCCAGGAGGCCCTTGGCCGCCAGCACGCGCAGTGCCTCGCGCACCACGGTCTTGCTGACGCCGAGCTCCGCTTCGAAGTTGGCCGGGTCCACGACGGTGCCCGGGGGGTAGTCGCCGCGGATGATGCGTCGGCCCAGCTCCTCCACCGCCTGGCCGTACAGCCCCCTACCGGGATGGGTCACCACGTTCTCCGTTTCCGTGTCGGTCCGGTTCGCACGTGATCAGGGCCCAGCACACGCGTCCGATCAGCCAGCAGTCCGGCAAATGCCGCGACGGCACCTGCCACATCCCCCGCCGCCCCCCGCCAATAAGCGAGGTTGTGTCGCGTGATGAGGGTGTCGGGGTGGTCGGGACCCAGTACACGCGTCTGATCGGCCAGCAGTTCGGTGAACGCCGCGACGGCACCCGCCACATCCCCCACTTTCCCTCGCCAGTACGCGAGGCTGTGCTGAGCGGCCAGGGTGTCGGAGTGGTCGGGACCCAGAGCGCGCGTCTGATCGGCCAGCAGTTCGGTGAACGCCGCGACGGCACCCGCCACATCCCCCGCAACCCCCCACCAGTAGGCGAGGTCGTGCCGCGTCGAGAGGGTGGCGGGATGATCAGGGCCCAGCACACGCGTCCGATCGGCCAGCAGTCCGGCAAATGCCGCGACGGCACCCGCCGCATCCCCCGCCTCTCCCCGCCAGTACGCGAGGTCGTGCCGGGCGGCCAGGGTGTCGGAGTGGTTCGGGCCCAGGTGGTAACGGGTGGTGATGGCCACGTGGTGGAAGTGGTCGCGAGCGGTAGCGGCCTGGCCGCTCTCGCCGAGGCTCTTGCCAGTGCGGAAGAGCACCTTGTGGGAAGCGGGCTGGTACAGGGCGTCCTTGGCGGTGCGGGCGAGAGAGAAGGCGTTCGCACGCAGGGTCTGGGCAAGGGTGGTGTCGCGTTCGATGTCGGGCCAGGCGGCAGTAAGGGCGTCAGCGGAGGTGCGGGCGAGCCGGTCGTGCTGGTCGGGGGTGAGGGTGTCACGGGTGGCACGCTGAACGAGCTGGTGGACGCGGACGGGTTGGTGGGGGATGTCGGGAGTGTGGTCGATCAGGCTGAGCCGGTGGAGGGCCCGCAGCGCGAGCACGGCGTCCTCGGCCGACACCTGGGCCGGCTGGTTGCTGGCTGTGCCGGCTGGGGGGCGGTGCTCGCTGAGGTGCGCGCGGACCGGCTGGCTGGTGAGGACCGTGGCGGGGATGCCGTTGGGGTTGAGGAATGCGGTGAGCTGGAGCATGGGGCGGGCCAGGCCCGCGGGGCGGAGTTGGTCGGCGCATTCGATGGACAGGGACCAGGTGGCGGCCACGGTGGCGGTCTGGTCGTCGGGCAGTGCACCGGGCTCCGGCAGCAGGTCGGCCAGTTTCCTGATCCGGTCGGCCAGCAGTTCCCGGTAGGAGGCGCAGGTCAGGTCCGCGTCGATGATGTGGGCGGCGGCCTGGGCCAGGGCGAGGGGCAGGTATCCAAGGTCGGCGGCCAGACTGTTGATCTGATCGGTTGGCTCGTGGCGGTCGTGCGCGGCCAGTACGGCGGTGAAGTAGGCGACGGCTTCCTGAGGGGTGAACAAGCCCACGGTTACCCGGTGCCGGCCTGCTCCGGTCAGGGCGGCCTCTCGCCGACGCGTAGTGACCAGGGTGCGGCCGTAGGGGCTGGTGGGCGGCCACCAGCCGCGCATTTCGGCAGGATCCGCGACATCGTCGAGTACGACCAGCCACTGGCACGGCTTCTGGTCGGTTTTGGGTTCCAGCCAGGCCAGGAACGCCCCCGCGGCCCGCTCCGGGGCGCTGGCATCGGCGGCAAGGATCTCTACGCCGGCCTGCGCGTACCCGGCCGTGATCGCTGAGCGGCTGCTCGCGCTGATCCACACGAGTACGTCGACCTCGCCGTTGTCCCAGGCGGTGCGGGCGTAGTCAGCGGCCAGTTGGGTCTTGCCCACCCCGCCGGTCCCGGTCAGTACCTGGGTGAGCACCGCGGTGCCCTCGTTGTCGACCACCGCGCGCAGCTGGTCGGCTTCGGCCCTGTGCTGGAAGGACTGGGCGCGGGGTGGGAGTACGCCGACTTGGTGCGGCCAGGTGGCGGTTGTGCGCGGCGCGGCCTGCTGTACCAGGGTGAAGCGGTCGATCGCCAGGTACCCGGTGTTGGCCAGGCCGCCCTCGCTGGCGGTGGCGTCCCCCGTAAGGCTCACGTGCACCGGGCTGGCGGTGCCTGGGTCCGGTCCGGTGTAACCGGTCACCGCCGTGGCTCCATCGCGGGCGGTGGCGGTGCCGGTGTCCGCGGCGGTGACCGACGGCTCGTGTTTTGCGTCCGCGACCTCAGAATCAGTGTTGGGGTCACCGTCCGGGTCGGGGTGGCGGTTGGGCCATCGTGCCATCGGACGGAAACCTCCCCCACGCGCTCTGGCCGTTCCGGCCCGGTCAGCTGAAGTCGACACCCGTGCTTGCGTTGCTGTCAGGCCCGTCCGCAGTGGCGTCCCCGGTTCGCTCCGCCCGAATCGCCCCGCTCCCGGCATCTTGCGGGCGTCGCACGCCGGTAGACGCCCGGCCTCCACCGGTGGCCTTGGCCTTCCCGGTATCGACCACCACAACCCCGGGCTGTGGGGTGGCTGAGGACTGCATCAGTGCCCAGACCAGGGCGGCAATACCAGTGGCGCCCTGAACTGAGGCGGCAACCAACTGGCCGGTATCCGGGCTGTCCAGCAGCCAGAAGAACGGCGTCGACACGGTCAACATGACCGCCGCCACCATGACCGTGATCTTCCTACGTCGCGACACACCCGCCCCCTCCCCGTAGCCGACGAACGCGCGCCCTCAGCAGTACAGATGGCCTTTAACTGTTAGCACAGGGCGCCTTTGCACAACCATCAGTTCCCCACTCGTGTTGAAACCCGCCATCCCCGCCGCAGACCGGCACAGGTGGCAGGGTCCGCAACCGCCCCGCTACTGCTTTGCCTGCACCTGCGAAGACTCTGCCCTCTCCCGGTCCCGGGGCGGGGCCGGCTGGCCATCCAGCGAGGCCCGAGGGCCGGGCACGGTGGCCGCAGCGAGGCTGAGACGGGCATCCATGTCGAGGTTGACCTCCTCGTACGGGCGGACATGGGACCAGAACAACGGGGTCAGGCCGCGCCGGTCGGAGGGTGTGAGGAGGTCGGCCCACTCCGGTTCGCCCAGGATGTCCTGGAGCATCAGGGTGTTCACGAAGACCAGGGCCGACTGCAAGATGCGCAGGCACAGGACGAACATTTCCTGCTCGTCGCGCCGGTTCGAGGCGATCTCCCCGCCCTTGCCGTAGGCCATCACGGAGTTGGCGCCGTTGGAGGACTCCATCACGTTCAGGCCCTCCTCGATCTCCCGCTGAAGGTCGCGAAGCCGCAGGTAGCGGGCCACGAAGATGGTCTTCTGGGCGCGGCCGACCTCCAGCATCGCCACGTAGATGGGCGGGAGGCATTGCGGGTGAAGCGGCGCAGGATCGCCTCGGTGGACGCGGTGCGGGTCCGGATCGCGGTCGCGTACTTGATCATCCGGTCGTACTGCTGGGCGATGAGTTCCCAGCGGATCGGGCGGGTCAGTGCCGGGGCGAGCTGCGGGTAGGCGTCCGGTTCGCCGGCCACTGGGCGGTACAGCTTGACCTTGTTGATCCGCTTGATGCGCGGCAGCAGGTCGAAGTCCAGGAGCCGCGTGATGCCGAACCCGATTTCCGACTGGCCATGCGAATCGGTGTAGTTGGCTTCGACGTCCATGGTGGTGCCGTGCCGCATCGCTCCCTCATGCCGTCGCCGTCTTCGAGGGGAGGGTGTCGGGGCTGGTGCGGGTCTTGAGGAGGAAGTCGAACTCCATGGTGCGGTAGGGGCCTGGGAAGCCGGCGTCGGCCATGTCCTCAGGATCCTCGTGCAGCACGGTGTCGGCCTGTAGGGCGGGGTGGGCCAGCTTCGCGCCGACGAAGTCGACAGGGATGACCGGATCTCCCTTGAAGTAGATCTCGCCGCGCCAGGGGGTGATCAGGTCGGGGTGGTGGACCTCGTAGTGGATGTGGGCCGGGCGAAAGAGGCTGCGCCCGAGGGCCGCGGTGGCCTCGACGGCCTTCTTGATCGCGGTGACGTGGGCGTCGGCGTAGGCGACGGGGGTGATGGTGGTGAAGGTGTAGCGGCCGTCGTCGCCGGTGAACAAGTGACCGCGCAGGTTGCCCTTGGGTACTCCGTCGTCGTAAAGGCCGGAGTAGTCGCCGTTGTTGGCGGCGTGGTAGATCTCCAGCCTGGCGCCCGCGCGCGGCTTGCCGTTGCCGTCCAGGACGCGGCCGGAGGCGACGAGCGGGGTGCCGGGTTCGTCGGGGCGCATCGGCAGGGTGCCGGGGTTGTCAATGCGCCGGGAGCCGGCAATGAAGGTGGGGCTGTTGACCTCATCGGAGGGGGTGTATCCGTCGCGGCCACCCTGGAAGAGCTCGCTGTACAGAGGCATGGCGACCAGCGCCAGGGGGGCACCGGTGGCCGTCTGCATCTGCTGCAGCAGATCGGTGACGGCGTTGAGGTCGTCGAAGGTCAGTCCCTCCTCGTCACGCAGACGGGCCAAGGCGTCCCTGAACGCCTCGACCAGGCGGACCGCGCGGGGGTTGACCAGCGCCGGATCGACGTAGGACGGATCAGTGGTCGTGGTGGTCATCACGTCTTCTCCTTCAAGGTGGGGGCATTGAGGGCAGGCATCAGTCGGCGGGGCCTGGGAGCCCATGGGCGAGGAAGGGCGGAAGGAGGCGTTGTCCGGGAGGGCTTCCGGACGGATGGTGCGTGCCGGTTGTCACGAGTCCGCCAAGTACTCGTCGAAGAACGCCTCGATCCGGCGCCAGGAGTCGGCGGCGGATTTTGAGTCGGGCAGGACTCGGCGAGGGCGTGCTCGGCGTCCTTGGGCAGGAGGCCGTAGTTGACGGATGCCGCGTCGAACGTCCCGCGGCGACCAGCGCGACTCTGCCGCCCATGCAGAAGCCGATGACGCCGACCCGTCCGGCGCGGTCGGGGTGCCCGGCCAGTGTCTGCCGTGCGGCTTCCAGGTCGGCCCAGGCGCGGCCGCGGCCCGATGTGGCCGCGCGCATCGTCGGCACCAGGCAGCGGCGGACGCCACCCTCGGCGAACAGGTCCGGCATCAGCGTCAGATGACCGGCCTGCGCGAGCCGTTCGGTCTGCCGCAGCATCACGTCGTCCACCGCCAGGGCCTCGTGGACGACCACGACACCGGGCCAGGGGCCTTCCCCCCTCGGGCCGGGCGAGATGGCCGAGCAGTCTACGCTGCTCATTCAGCCGAGGAGGCTGCCACCGGTGGCGTCGATGAACGCGCCGGTGATCCAGCGCGCTTCGTCGGTGGCGAGGAAGACCACCACGTCCGCCACCTCTTTCGGCTCGCCGATGCGCTTGAACGCCGAGAGCTGGGACATCTGCTGCACGACCTCGGGGATCTTGAAGATCTCGCTTCCGTTGTCCGTGATGCCGGGGGCCACTGTGTTGACAGTGATCTCACGGGGAGCGAGATGCCGCGCGAAGTGCCGCGAGAGCTGTTCAAGGGCGCCCTTGGTCATGGCGTAGGGGGCCTGTGACGGGATGGCGACACGGGTCGTGCCGGAGGAGATGTTGATGACGCGCCCCCGGTCAGGCATCAGCCCGAGAGCGCGCTGAGTGATGAAGAAGGGGGCCTTGGCGTTGACCGCGAACAACTGGTCGAACTGCTCGGCGGTCACCTCCTCCGGGGCGCTCCCGCCGGGCAGGGTTTCGCCGGCGTTGTTCACCAGGATGTCCAGGGTGATCTTCCCGGCGTGCTCTTTCAGCCCGTCCTCCAACCCCTGGAACAACTGGTCGACATCGCCCGGTACACCCAGCGGCGCCTGGACGGTGAAGGCTTGGCCGCCGTCCTTCTCGACGAGTTCGACGGTCTCCTGAGCGGCCCCCTCGTTATGGGCGTAGTGCACCGCGACCAGTACTCCCTCACGGGCCAGGCCGACGGCTATGGCACGGCCGATCCCTCGACTGGAGCCGGTGACAAGAGCGGTCCTGCCGTTGAGCTTCCCCACGACGGTGTCCTTTCCGGGTCCCAGAGCACGGGACGCCGTCGGCGACCTGGCAGCCTCACGGGCGAACCTCAGTGACTTGGACGGCGTCCAAGCTGGGAAGCCAGTATGCTTGTGCAGTGTCCAAGTCGTCAAGTCCGGCGGGGCCTCGTGCCACCGCCTCCCGCGCCCCTGTCGGCCTCACCGACGAGCAGATCACCGCCGCCGCGATGGAGGTACTGGAGAGCGACGGTCTCGACAAGCTGTCCCTGCGGGGCGTCGCCGCCCGGCTGGGGGTACGGGTCAACGCGGTCGCCTGGCATCTGAAGGACAAGACCGGTCTGCTTGAGGCCGTGGCCGACGCCATAGTGGCCAACTGCGTGCCCGCCCACCTGCCCCCCGATCCGGAAGAACGGGTTCGCGCACTGCTCACGTCACTACGCACGGCGCTGCTGTCCCACCGGGACGGAGCCCGCCTGGCCCAGGAGGGCTCTTCGCTGGCCCGGCCCCACCAACGCGCGTTCGCCGAGGCGTTCAACGCCGCCCTGCACGCCACCGGCCGCAGCCCCCAAGAGGCGGCCTGGACCGCCTGGACGCTGATGTACTTCACCCTCGGCCTGGTCAAGGAAGAACAGACACCGCCGAACCGCACCTTGTGCGCCGAGGCCGCGGAAGCCGACCCCACGGCCTTCCCCTCGCTCGCGAAGACGATCGCGCATCTCATGGCGGACAGCTTCGACGACCGCTTCGCCTACGGCGTCGACCTGATCCTCAGCGGGCGCTCCGCCGTGCCGTCGGCTCCTCGACCGGCACCAGGACCTCAAGCCGAGTGAGCAGTTCCCCCTGCCGGAGCCTGTGGGCCATCACGGCCACGCCCTGCCGCACGGTCAGCGGGCGGGACGGCCCCAGCGCGCGGCAAGGCGTCCTCGTCCCCGCGATGAGCCCGCGCTCCGTCGTACCCGCCGACCGTTGCGGCACACGCCCCCTTGGGCCTGTTGCCAAAGTCCCGCCTGCCGCCGACGGATGCCCGCGTCCGCGGTACCCACGTGGCACCGCAGACGCTCTCCCACCCACCGATCAGCGCAGGTGGGCGGTCATTCGGTACCGCCCGGAGGGCAAACGGTAGGAGGACACGCCGTCCGTGTGGCCGAGGAAGCGCACACCGTCCACTCGGGACAACGGCGTTCGGCCTTCGCGGACGGAGTCGGCCGAGGCGGACGGAAGGTGCAGCGTCGCCTCACTGTTCGAGGGCACTGCCGCTTCGTACGTCAGGGTCCTGCCTGCGTCGTCGACCGTCCACTCGCTGCGGATCTCGCCGTACGGCGACTCGTACGCGCTCGACACCTGTGTGACCCGGCCCGTGGGATCGATGTGGGGTTGCAACAGGAACCGCTTGAACCCGGGGTGGTCCGGGTCCCGGGCGATACCCGCCATGTACGCGTACATCCACTCCATGATCGCGCCGTAGGCGTAGTGGTTGAAGGAGTTCATGCTGACCGGGCCGAATCCGTCGTCCTGGGAGTAGGAGTTCCAGCGCTCCCAGACGGTGGTGGCACCGTTCTTCACCGAGAAGAGCCAGGACGGCAGCGCGTCCTGGTGGAGCAGCTTGTAAGCCAGGTCGGTACGGCCCTCGTCGCTGAGGACGGGGGCGAGGACGTTGACGCCGAGGAAGCCGACGGACAGCGTGTTCTCGGCGTACCTGACCCGGCTGCTGTTCGGGTGCGCCGCCTTGTAGGCCGCGTCGTTGCCGATGTTGTCCGCCAGCAGCCCGACGAGAGTACGGCGCTGCGCCTCCGTTTCGTAGAAGCCGAGCTTGAGTACCCACAGCAGCGCCGTCTGGCTGTTGTCCTCCGTCTTCTGGTTCGGGTCGGCGCCCGGTTCGATCGGGGAGGCGTCGCCGAGGCTGGACTTGACGGAGACCCGGCCGTCCTCGGTGCTGAGGTACTTGGTGATGAACGCCTGCCTGATGCGTGCGAAGAGTTCCTTGTAGGCGTCTGCCTCCGACGGCCTGCCGATGGCGTGGGCCATCTGCGCCATCAGCCGTGCGACGTAGCCGTAGTAGACATCGCTCGTGAGCTGAGCACTGGTCTTCTGCGGCGCAAGCCAGTCACCGAAGAGGCTTCCCTGTCCGGCGTAGGTGTCACCGGTCTGCTGCCGGATCCAGTCCAGGTAGCGGACCATGGCCGGCCAGCTGTCCCTGACGACGGTCACGTCGCCGGTCATCTGCCATACGGTCCACGGCAGGATGACACCGCAGTCCGCCCAACCGCTGGTTCCCCCCTGGATGTTGTAGCGTCCGCCCGGGGCGACCCCGGTGAACTGTGCCTTGTCCGCCCCGTAGATGGTCTGGGAGTCGACGAGCGTGTCCTGGAAGTGGCTGAGAAAGGCACCCGCGTCCGCGTTGTACAGGCCCGTCGCGGAGAAGATCTGGGTGTCGCCGGTCCAGCCGACGCGTTCGTCGCGTTGCGGGCAGTCGGTGGGCACCCAGAGGTAGTTGCCGCGCTGACCCCACCGTATGTTGTTCGCCAGTTGGTTGATGTCGGGATCGTTGGTGGTGACGGTGCCGGTCTCGCGGATCGCGGACGTGGCGACCTTTCCGGTCAGGGCGGTGATCGTGACCGTGTCCGTCGCCGTTACGGACACATAGCGGAAGCCGTAGAAGGTCAGGGAGTCCTGGTGGGTCTCGCCCTGCCGGTCGCCCTTGAGGATGTACGTGCTGGTGGCCTTGGCGCTGCGGAGGTTGGCACGGTAGACGGAGCCCTCGGGGCCGTCGGCGCCGGCGCTGTCGTCGTTGAGTATCTCGCCGAACCTGAACTCGACCTGGGTTCCGGCCGGGCCGCGCAGGGTGTAGCGGGCCACGCCGACCATGTTCTGGCCCAGGTCGAAGATGGCGGTGTCGCCGGTGCCGATCGTGACCGAGGCGGAGGCCGCCCTCGTGGGGTCGGTCACCGTCCGGGCCGGGTCGACGACGATGCGGCCCCGGCCGTGGGGGCTGCTGTCCTCGCCGGTGACTCCGGTGGCGACGGTGATGGACTGCGGCCGGCGGTCCCAGCGGGGCATCAGGCGTGCCGACTCGGCTGGACAGGCGAGCAGTTGTGCGTCCGGGTACTTGGTGGCGAAGGAAACTCGCTCCACTCCCGGCCACGCGGTGTCGTCGAAGCCTGACGACGTCCAGCCCGGCAGTTCCTTGCGGGCGTCGTAGGTCTGGCCGTCGTAGATGTCGTCGGTCCGGTAGGGGCCCGTGTCGGTGGCCTTCCAGCCGTTGTCCGGGTCCGTGACGATGGACTGTGACGTGCCGTCGGCGTACTGGATCAGCAACCTGGCCTTGAGTGCCAGGGGGTTGCCGCCCTTCGCGTAGTACGTGCTGCCGTTGGAGACGCGGCCGTTGTACCAGCCGTTGCCCAGGACGGCGGCCAGGGTCACTGTCTGTTCGCGCGCCACCAGGTCCGTGACGTCGTAGGTCATGTAGTTGACGCGTACGTCGTAGTTCGTCCAGCCCGGGGGCAGCAGTTCGATGGTGGTGCCGCCGTCCTGCGGAACGGTGACCTGGTGCCCGTTGACGTACGCGTCGTACACCCCGAGGGCGGAGACGTAGAGCCGCGCCTCACGGACCCGAGCCCTGCCGCTGTCCTTCGTCTGCAGGGGTACCTCGGCGCGCAGCATGGGTGCGCCGGGTGAGTTGGGCGCCTTTCCCTTCATTCCGATCCACTGCGCCCCGTCCCAGCCGGTGACGCCGTCGGTGCTCATGAGGCCGGTCTCGAAGAAGGCCGCGGGGGCGGTACCCACCACACGGCCCTCCGTGTCCCAGACGGTGACGGTCCAGTGGTAGCGGGTCGAGGGATGGAGGGGCCTGCCGGCGTAGCGGACGGCCACCGAGTCGGACGACGCGACACGACCGCTGTTCCAGACGTCGGCGCGGGCAGCGGTCAGCTTGTCCGGAGAACTCGCGACGAGGATCTGGCAGGCACCCTGGCTCCGCCCCCGGGCAGGGGACCACATGCGCCACCCGAAGCGTGGTCTGGCGGCATCCACGCCGAGGGGGTCAGTGCGGTGTTCGACGGTCAGCCCCGATACCGCGCCGTCCTCCGCACGACGGGGCGCCGCCGCGGCAGCCGTGCCACCTCCCATGGCGGCATTCCCTACCGACACGGCGCCGACCGTCGCGGCAAGCACGGTTCGACGACGGACTCCCGCACGGTCCGCGGGAGGACGGGTTCCCTCCTTGGCACCGCGGTCGGAACCGTCCGCCCTGTGTGTTTCATGGTTCACACCGTCTTCCTTTCGGTATTCCGGGGTGCCGTCGGCCACCATCGGGCGGCCGGCGGCGCGATGGTCAGCTTCCGGCCTGGTAGTCGGCGTCCATGTCCTTGAGGAGCTTGTCGGGCGTGGACTGGCCGCTGAAGATCTCCTGGAGCCCGCTGAGCATGGTCTGCTGGACCTTGGCGTTGGGCCACAGCTGGTCCATGAACGGCACGGTGCGGTCCGTCTTGATGAACGTGGAGAATTCGGTCAGGGACGGGTCGACCGCATAGCCCGTGTCGGCAAGCGAGGGCAGGCCGCCCTGCTTCTTGACGAACAGGTTCATGCCCTGGGGCGACATCACGAAGTTCACGAACTTCAGCGCCAGCTTTTCGTTCTTCGCCTTGGCGTTGACTGCATAACCGGCACCCGCCGCGGCGGGGATGATCGTCCCGGACGGGTCGTCGGTGGCGGGCAGCGCCTTGAGTGTGAACGTGGCCTTGGGGTTCTTCTGCTTCAGGAGGGCGATGACCCAGTTCCCCTGGATGATGCCGAGTGTCCTGCCCGTGGCCGCGAGTTGCTGGCTGGCTTCGTAGGTGGTGCCGAGAGGGTTCTTCTGGAAGCAGCCGGACTTTTCCATCGTCAGGTACTTGTCCAGGGCCGTGGCCCAGGGGGACCCCGCGAACGTGGCCTGTCCCGCCCGCATCTTCTTGTCGAAGTCGCGGTCGTCTCCGTAGACGGTCGTGGCGACCAGCGCGTACAGGACGAGTTGGGTCACCCAGTTGTCCTGGTTGCCCAGCGCGAAGGCGGGGGTTCCCTTGGCCTTCGCGGCCCGGCAGAACTCCAGGAGCCCGGTCCAGGTGTCGGGTGGGGTGAGTCCTGCCTTTTCCATGGCTTGCTGGTGGTAGACGGCGCCGATGCCGTTCTGCCCGAAGACCGCGTTGTAGGTCTTCCCCTCGTACTGGGCGACGGTTTTCATCGCGTCGGGCAGCTTGGCGGCCCAGGGCTGGTCCGAGAGGTCACGCAGGTACCCGGGCTTGGCAAGGACGTAGGTGGCGCCGGGATTGCCGTTGCCCGGCCAGACCGACATCACGTCCGGTGCGGTGCCCGAGGAGAGCTGGGTCCGGATCTGCTGCTGGTACTGGTCGGCGCTGCTGGTGGTGTAGCGGACCGTGACGCCCGGGTTGGCCTTCTCGAATGCCTTGACGACATCCTCGACGGAGCCCTGGTCGATCGAAGCGAGCGTCAACGTCGTGGATTCGCCGGCGGAGCCGCCCGCCTTGGTGCCGCCGCCGCAGGCGGCCAGGAGGGCAGTGGCTGTCACCGCGGCCAGCAGGGCCGCTGGTTTGCGTGTCTTCATGGTGTCTCCCTCGGAGAAGAGGCCGCGGCCGTGCGTGCGTCGTGGGTGCCGCGTGTCATCCCCGCAGCCCACCCGCGAAGCCGTTGATGATGCTGCGCTGCAGCAGGAAGTAGACGATCAGGACGGGCAGGATGCTGATCACCAGGGCGGCGAAGATGAGGTTCCAGTCGGTGACGTACTGACCGACGAAGCCGGCGATCGCGACCGGCATGGTCTGCTGGGCGCTGCCGCTGAGGTAGAGCAGCGGGGTGAAGAAGTCGTTCCACACGGCGACCGCGTTGAGCACCAGAGCCGTGACGCTGACGGGCTTGAGCATCGGCAGCACCACGTACCGGAAACCCTGCAGCGGTGTGCAGCCGTCGATCAGCGCGGCGTCCTCGAAATCGCGAGGCAGAGCGCGCAGGAAGCCGGCATAGAGGAAGACGGTGAACGGCACCTGCAGACCGGAGTAGAAGAGGACGAGGGCCCACGGGGTGCCGAGCAGGCCGAGGTCACGCATGGTCTGGTAGAGCGGCAGCGAGGCGAGTTGGAAGGGCAGCACCAGGCCGAGGAGGACCAGCAGATACGCTCCGCGGGACCAGCGTGCCGTGACGCGGGCCAGCGGATACGCGGCGAAGGACGAAACGGCCAGCACGATGGCGACACTGCAGGCCGTGACCAGCACGCTGTTCGCCAGCGCGCCACCCAGCGCGCCCTGCTGCCAGGCCTGCGTGAAGTTGTCCAGGGTCGGCGAGGCGGTCGGCGCTATGGGTGAGGAGGTGTCCGACGTCGGCCGTACCGCGAGGTTGACCAGGACGTACACCGGGAAGCCCACGAACAGGGCGGCGGCGATCATCGCCAGTTCCAGAGCGAGAGTGCGTCGACGGTAGCGGTTCATGACGCTGCCCTCTCGTTACGGGCCAGCACGAGGTACTGCCCGGTGGACGCGACCGCCACGATGATCGTCAGGACCACCGCGAGGGCGATGCTGTAGCCGAACTCGCCCAGCGTGAAGGCGTCTTTGTAGATCAGCGTCGAGATGGTGTCGGTCGCGTGCCCCGGTCCGCCGCCGGTCAGCGCGTACACCTGGTCGAAGAGTTTTATCCCGCCGATGATCGACAGCATCAGGTTGATGGTGAACGCCGGCGCCAGCAGCGGCCGGGTCACCGACCAGAAGCGCCGCGCGGGACCGGCCCCGTCCATCGCCGCTGCCTCATGGATCTCCTTCGGCACCGACTGCAGCCCGGCGAGAAAGATGACCATGGAGTAGCCCGCGAACTGCCACACGATCACCCCGACCACGGCCCAGAGTGCGAGACGCGGACTGCCCAGCCAGTCCTGCCGCCAGCCGTCGAGCCCCACGGCACCCAGCAGACTGTTGACGGCGCCCTCCGGGCCGAGCAGGTTGCGCCAGAGATAGGCGGTCACGATCGGGGTGATCACGGCGGGGGCGAACAGGAACACCCGGAGCACGTTGCGGGACTTGATGGCCGTGTTGACCCCGAGGGCCAGCGCCAGACCCAGCGCGTTCTGTACGACCGTGATCGACACGGCGATGAGCAGGGTGTGCCAGATGGCCTGCTTGGCGTCGGCGTCGCTGAACATGTCGGCGAAGTTGCCCAGTCCGACGAAGGAGAAGTGGGGATCGAGGCCGTCCCAGTCGGTGAAGGCGTAGTACACACCGCGAGCGCTCGGCACCAGGACGACGAAACCGAACAGCAGCAGTGCGGGCAGCGCGAACCACCAGGGTGGGGTGTTGCGGGGGCGGCGTGTGCGTGCCTTGTCCACCGGCGCGGTGCCGGGTATTCGGTCGTGGTCCTCAAGGTGCTCGTGCGGGGCGAGGGTCACAGGCGGATCTCTTCCTTGAAACGTTTCAAACGGTGGCGCAATCGTGGTGATGTCAGAGCTTTGGAAGGCTCGCCACCGCGAGGCGGCCAGCCGGTTTCTTCGTCTTCGGGATCTGTTCGGTACCGGGTGCGGGCGCTCCGGCTTCTGTGTGTGGGTAACGTTTCCCAAAGGGTGCTGCCAGACCCTAGAGAGCGTCCCGCATGACGTCAAGATGCCGCGCACGCTGCGCGCCTGTTACGGCGACGACGCCGGCTCGGCCAGCGACGACTGCCTCCTGGGGATGTGACGCCGCCTTACTGAGCTGCGGCTGGCGTCCGTACACTCTGCGGAAACGTTCCCCACTTCGCCGGAGGCCACCGGGATGGAGCCGCCAGCACAGCCTCGCCGTGTCACGATCGTCGACGTGGCGCGTCATGCCCAGGTGTCCACGACCGCGGTCTCCAAGGTGCTGCGCAACGCCTACGGAGCCAGTCCCGAGATGCGCGCGAAGGTGCGCCGGGCGATCGACGAGCTGGGCTACCGTCCGCTCGCGGCCGCTCGGGGCCTGCGCGGCCAGACCTACACCATCGGCGTGATGCTGCCCGACATCCGCAATCCCTTCTTCCCCGAGATCCTCGACGGGATCACCGGCCGGCTCGCGGACACCGACTACCAGGTCTTCCTGGGCCCCGGCGGCAACGGGGAGAAGGAGGAGAAGCGCGTCACGGAGGCCATGCTCGACCGCGGGATGGACGGCATCATCCTGATCGCGCCGGTCTCACCGCGCGCCCATCTCCAGCACATCGCCTCCGCCGTACCGACCGTCGTCGTGGGCCGCCACGGGCACTCTCCGGTGTACGACACCGTGACGGACGATGACGTGACTGGAGCGTCCTTGGTCGTCGGTCACCTCGCCGACCTCGGGCACCGCCGAATCGCCCATATCGAGCACCACGAGACCGACCCGACGCGCATCGCGGAGATGCCCAACGCCCAGCGCGCGGACGGCTATCGACGTGCCATGCGGGCCCTCGGGCTTGCCGAGGAGATCGACATCGTCTCCACCAGCTACACCCAGCAGGGCGGGTACGAGGGTGCGAAGGACCTGCTCACGCGTCCTCGCCGGCCCACGGCTGTCTTCGCCGGTGCGGACATCGTTGCCATGGGGGTGCTGGAGGCGTTCACCGAAGCCGGGCTGTCCGTTCCCCGTGATATCTCGGTAGCCGGTTACGACAACACGACCTTCGCCTCCTTCGGTCCGATCTCCCTCACGAGTGTCGACCAGGCGGGCCACGAGATCGGCGGGAACGCAGCGCGCCTTCTCCTTGAGCGGATCGCCGACCGCGAGAAGACATCGGTACAGGTCAAGCTCTCACCCACTCTGGTGCCGCGGCGGACGACCGCTCCTCCGCCGGCGTAGACCGACGGCTCCGGACCGAGAAGCCGGGACGCAGCGTGGCCCAGCCGCCGGCACGACTACCGACATGGATCGAGGACCACGTCGATGAGATCGCCTGGCCTGCGCGTTTCTTGACCACAAGGCCTTGGGCGCGATGGCCGTGGCGGGATGCCACACCAGCCTCCACCAGGTTCTGGTCGGCTCGACGGTGTCACAGGCCGAACAGGTTGACCGCGTTGTCGTGGCATACGGCCCGCAGCCAGTCCCGTCCGAGTCCCAGCCGCTCCAGGGCGTGGAGTTGGTGCAGGTAGGGGTAGGGGATGTTGGGGAAGTCGGAGCCGAGCAGGATGCGGTCGCCCATCGCGGCGAGCCGCGGCAGGGCCCGGTCAGGGAACGGCATGAAGCCTTCGGCGAAGTCGGTGAACGTCATCGTCGTGTCCAGCCGCACCTGGTCGTACCGCTCGGCGAGGTCGAGGAACTCCTCATACTCCGGCATGCCCATGTGCGCGACGATCAGCCGCAGTTTCGGGTGCCGCGCCAGCACCCGCGCGATCGGCTCGGGGCCGGTGTGCTTGCCGGGCGCGGGCCCGGAGCCGCAGTGCACCACCACGGGAATACCGGCCTCCGCCAGCAGGCCCCATGTCTGCTCAAGCTGTTCGTCGGCCGGGTCGTACGCCCCCACCTGGACATGAGCCTTGAACACGCGCGCTCCGGCTTCGACGGCCTCGCGGACGTACGTGTCCGCGTCGGGCTCGGGGTAGAGGGTGGCGGTGTGCAGGCAGTCGGGGGTGCGGCGGGCGAAGTCGGCCGCCCATCCGTTCAGCCACCTGGCCATGCCGGGCTTGTGGGGGTAGAGCATCGAGGTGAAGGCCCGGACCCCGAACTCCCGCAGCAGACCTGTCCGTTCCGCCTCCTGCTTCCGGTAGGTGATCGGCCACTGCAGCCCTGCGATCAGGGGTCCGTTGGCGTCGAAGTAGTCCCAGACCTTGTGCAGGACACGCTCGGGCATGAAGTGGGTGTGGACGTCGATCAGCCCGGGAAGACCGAGCCCGCGCCAGAAGCGGCGGATCTCACCGGCCTCTTCGCCGAAGTCCGTGCGGGTGGAACTCACCTGATGCCGCCTTTCTCGAACGGATGGGTCACTGCGTGGGTGTGTTCACGCGGATCAGCGTCTGCTGTCCACTCGCCACGAGCGTGCGTTCACCATCGTCCCGGACGCCGTACACCTCCAGCTGGCACACGGTCAGGGTCCGGCCGGACTTCAGGACGGTCCCGACCGCCTCGATGCGGTTCCCGGCGGCGGGCGCAAGAAGGTTGATTTTGTACTCGACGGTGAGGACCCGGCAGTCCTCGGGGAACAGCGTGAGCGCCGCGTAGCCGCCGGCACTGTCCGCGACCGCGCTGGTGGCGCCGGCGTGGAAGTATCCGTGCTGCTGCGTCACCTCGGCACGGGCCGGAAGCACGATGTGAACGCGACCCGGTGCAATCGTCGTGATCTGTGCGCCGAGGTGGGCCATCAGGCCCTGCCGGTCGAAACTGTCCTGGACCCGCTTGCGGACCGCGGGGCTCGCCTGCTCCGGGTTCACCTGGTCTTCCACGTACCTGTTCTCCTTCGTGAGGGTATCGAGTGGGACGGAAAGGGCCTGTCAGCCGGGCGAGGTACACCAGGCCCAGCGGTTGTTCGGCGAACCCGACTATCTCCTGCGCGTCGGCACGCCACGCCGGCGGCAGTCACGGGGGATCTCTGCGCTATACCTCATGGCGGCGTCCCAGTGTGGGAACCGGGTGCCGCCAAGCGGGTCATTCTTCGAGCTCGACCCACTCAAAAGGACCATGAAGTACCTCGAATGCCGACTTCTCCGGTGGCGAGGGGCCGTGAGCCCACCGAGGGTGATCACGTCGCTACTGCGATTCGTTCGAGCCGGCGCCGTGTCGGCTGCGCAGTCGCGGCGAAAGGGGAATTCCCATGCGCATTGCCCGGACAGTGTTCGTCTCCGCCGCGATAACTGCGGCTGTCGCGATCTCCGCTCCCGCGGCAGGTGCCGTGACGGCAGCCGAGCCCTGGGCGTCGGTCGGCAGCACTTCCTACGGCAACGAAGAGCACGACAAGTTCAAGAACGAAGACCACGGCAAGGAGGAGCAGGGCAAGGAGGAGCGCGGCAAGGAAGAGCGCGAAGAGCACGGCAAGGAGCACTTCGGCAAGGAAAAGCCCAAGGGCGGCATCCACGCCGGCAGCGGCGGCCTGGCCATGAGCCTCGCGAACGACGGCGGTCGCGACAACGAAGAGCACGACAAGTTCAAGAACGAAGACCACGGCAAGGAAGAGCAGGGCAAGGAAGAGCGCGGCAAGGAAGAGCGCGAAGAGCACGGCAAGGAGCACTTCGGCAAGGAAAAGCCCAAGGGCGGCATCCACGCCGGCAGCGGCGGCCTGGCCATGAGCCTCGCGAACGACGGCGGTCGCGACAACGAAGAGCACGACGGATTCAAGGAAGACCACGGCAAGGAGGACCGGGAGGAGCACGGCAAGGAGGAGTTCCGCAAGGAGCACTTCGGCAAGGAGAAGCCGAAGGGCGGCATCCACGCCGGTGGCGGCGGCCTGGCAACGTCCGGAGGCAGCATGGCCGCAGGTTCCGTGCTGCTGCTCGGTGGCCTCGGGGCCGGCGCGTACATGCTGCGGCGCCGCAACGCGGACGCCGCGGCCTGATCCCGTTCCCCTCGCAGTTGCTGCGCTGTCGCGGCCGTCGTCACCTTCGGAGTGCGACGGCCGCGGCCGCGGCGTTTCACCGGCGCCGCACGCCTCACCGCCGTCCCCATCACGAAAGGGCAACGCCCCATGGCAGCCCCGCAGCCACGACAGTCACACCAGCCGCAGTCACGTCAGTCATGTCCGTCACAGCAGCCTCAGACCAAGCCCGCGTCCCGTTCCCACTCCCGCGCTCTGCGCTGGCCCTTGGTGGCAGCGGGGCTGGGTGCTCTGCTCATCCACAACTCGCTGGAGAGCAGGGCAGATCTCAAGCCTCAGACTCCGCCCGCGGTGAGCGCCCCCGCAGCCCCCGCAGCCCCCGCAGCCCCCAGGGCGACTGCACCTGCCGCTGATCCGGCGCTGCCCCGTTCTGCGCCGGAGCGGCTCTCGATCCCGCAAATCGGCGTGAACGCGCCGTTCACCGATCTGTCCATCGGTGCATCCGGGCAGCTCAACCCGCCCCCTGCCGATGACACCAATCTCGTCGGGTGGTTCCGGGGCGGGGCCTCGCCCGGCGAACGGGGTACATCGATCGTGGTGGGCCACGTCGACACCAAGACAGGCCCAGCCGTGTTCTCCCGGCTTGAGGCGCTCCGGCCCGGAAGCACGGTGCGCATCATGCGTGCGGACGGCATCGTCGCGAGATTCAAGGTCGACTCGGTCGATGCCTTCAGCAAGGCCGACTTCCCGAACAAACGGGTCTACGCCGACGCCTCCTCGCCGGAGCTTCGCCTGATCACCTGCGGCGGCGCCTACAACCGGAGCACCCGGGAATACGAGGAGAACGTGGTGGTGTTCGCCCACCTCGACTCGGCCCAGCGGGCCTGAGGGGCTGCGGTGGGGCACCTCACGGCGTACTGCGGCCGGCGGCCCGGAGCCGTGCAGCGGCTCCTCCCGAACGAGCCCGGGACCGTACCGGTTCCGGGCTGCGGGCCGGCATGAAGAACGTCGCGCTGTGGCTGCCGCAGCAGACCCCGACGGAACGGGTGGCACTGAGCGCTGACGGTGAAGTACTGGCGCCCCGGCCCGACGGCGGTGGGGCCGGGCGGGAAGATCACGGCTCCGGGTGATCCGGCCGATGCGCCCGACGGTCTTCACCCCACCGACGCCGCATACCGCCGCATACCGCCGCATGGGCAAGCGCTTCGCCACGCACGCCTTCGCGAACGACGGCCCGTTCCGCCGAGGCGCCGACGTGTACGGGGCTCATGCGTTCGGGGGCGGCATGGCAGGTGCGTCGGCCTGCAGGAACTCGACAACGCGCTCTTGACCTCGTCGGGGGCCCGTCCAAGCTTCGCCCGTCCGGGTCACATCAGCCGCCGGATGTCGCCGCGGACCCGGTAGAAGCCGCCGGCAGCGGTGTGCAGGGCGTCCACGACGTAGCGCGCACCGGGCTCGCGTATCGCGCGCGGGAACTGGACGTTCACGGACGGGTCGTAGCCCTCGGACACCACGTGCACGCGCAGGCGGCCGCCCTCCCGGACGCACTCGACGACGACCGTCCCGGCGGGAGCCCGGTCGACGCTCGGCATCGCGGCCGCGGCTGTGGCCGGCGCGTAGGTCGGCAGGGCCGCGGCGAGCTTGACGTCCCGCGCCACCGGCACCGTGCCCTGCTGGGCCGCGGCGATGGCCGCCTCGCTCGCGTCCACGCACACCAGCGAGCCGTCCGTGGTCACCAGGTACAGCCGCTCGTCGCGGTACTGCATCGACAGTGCCGAGCCGCTGCCCGTGCCGAGCTTCCACAGGCGGGTGCCGTCGCGGTCGAAGCAGTAGACGGACGACGCCGCGTCGCCGGCGAAGACGAACCGCCCGCTGGGTGAGGTGGCGCACGAGTACACCGCACTGTCGCAGGTGTAGGTGGCCTCGACCTTGCCGGTCGTCTTCGACAGCCGCTGCACCAGGCGGTGCGCGGTCGCCGCGTACACCGCGTCGTCCTCCTGCCAGCCGAACAGCACGCCGCCCCGGGTGGCCGTGTGCCACAACTCGCCTCCGCCGTCGGGCGCGTAGGCGGTCACGCCCCGGTGGTGACCGTGGTACACGGCCCGGTCGTCGGCGCGGACCATCCAGGCGTGCTCGCCCTGGCTGCGGCGGGCCCACTGGTGCTCGTCCTCGTGGTCGATGACGGTGAGCCGGCCGGCGCGGTCCGAGACGTTCAGGATGCCCTCGTGGATGTCCAGCCAGAAGATGTCGACGTCCGCGGCGATGTCGTACGCCGCGAACGGCAGCTTCGAGGACAGGTCGTAGACCTTGCCGTCGTCACAGCCCGCGTAGATCCAGAAGTCGTCGGCGACCAGGCACTTCACACCGTCCGGGAGGCTGAAGCGGGCGAGGACCGCACCATCGTGGTCCAGGGTGTAGACGTCGCCTGCCTGGTTGCCGACCCAGCAGTGCTCGTCATCGACATGGATGCCGAACGCCGACGAACCCGTGCGGAATCGCCACAGCACGGGCGCCACGGCGCGCGCGGTGGACGCGGCGGACGCCACCTGACGCCGGGTCACCGCCCGCGGGGCGCGCTGCCCGGGCACAGCCGGGGCGTATCCCTTGCGGACCTTCTCCCCCACCTTTTTCGCCGCGGCGGCCCGCGCCTTCTCCGCCGTGGGAAACGTCGTCGTCTGCACCTGCCCGGCGGCGCCGATCCGCCCGTAGCGCACCGTCACCACCAGACCGTCGACGCCCACCTCGTAGAACTTGTGCGCGCCGCCCCCTTCCTGCGACAGCTCCAGATACGTCGTCGACACCATGGACCCGGCAGACATGACAGACAGACCCCTCCCCAGGGTGGACCTGCGGCCTTTTCCGGCAGGTCCCAGTGCCCAGAACCATAGGAGGCCCCACTGACAATCGCCCCGCGCCGAGTGTTCGTCGTTGTGGAAGGCCGCGGACAGGTCACGTTGTTTCGGCGTGGGTGCGGGCCGTCGGCCCGAGATGCGGGGCGGCCTCCCATGTTGGCCGCGGTGCGGACGCACACCTGATAATCGGCTTCGCCACGTTCACCGCAACGCCCGGAGGCCACCGTTGTCATCGCTCCATGAGTTCGCGACGTGGGAGCCGATCCTGCGGCTCCTGCGGGCCGACAACGCGAGGAGCCTTGCCGCCCCGGGCGGCCACGTGGCAGGGCAGATCAGCCACTACGGGTGGAGTCTTCCTCTGCAGCGACGGATCCCACGGCCCGGACAGGCAGCCCGGGCCGAGGACATGCAGGACGAGTTCGACGCGGTGCAGCGGGTGCAGGGCGCGCTCGCGGACAGCGGCGCCGACAGCATCTCGTTCATGGCGGAGATCTCCCCGGCGGGGAGGGCGGTGCTGCATCTGATCAGTCCCGGCCCCGCGGTGGAGCCCGGCATCGGGGGGCCGCATCCGGGTTCCCTCGTCCTCGTCGAGGACTCCGTCCCCGAGCCCTGGCGCCGTCTACCCGAGCCGGTGCCCGGGGCGGGGCCGGCCCCGTCGGTGGATCTGGCGTTGCTGGAGCGGACGCTGCGTGAGCGGATCCCCGGCGCCATAGGCGCGACCGACGCGGAGATCGCCGCCACGGAGGCGCGCCTCGGCATCGCGTTGCCGGACGAGCTCAAGGTGCTCTACCGGGTGACGCGGGCCCGGTGGGAGGACTGGGGCGAGGACTACGTGGTGGCGGAGCGTGTCTTCACCGCGGTCGGCTGCGAGCTCTTCCCCCTGGACGACCTGTACATCGCCGACGCGGCGTCCCGTCCGTGTCCGTGGCGGTTCGCGGCGATGGAGGCGGTCGTCACCGGGGCCGACGCGGCGGTTCAGGGGCTGGTCGGCTCACCCGGCTGGATCGCCTTCGGCGACAACGGCGGCGGCGACCGGATCGCCGTCGACCTGACTCCGGGCCCCCGCGGACACACCGGGCAGATCATCATGCTCAACCACGAGGACAACATCGGCGCCGGCCGCCTCGCCGACTCCCTGACCAGCCTCGTGCTGGACGGGCCCGGCCCAGGGCACCGCGGCCCTCACAGGGACGATCCGCCGGCCGTGGCCAGGGTCAATATCCGGAGCCTGAGCAGTGTCCAGGCCGCCGCCCACCCCGGCCTTGAGGTTTTGTCCATCGGCGTGTGGGACGGCGAGCCTCTCAGCCTCGCGCCCGTCACCGGGCTTGCCCGCCTGCGGACCCTCACCGCCTACCCCGGTACGCTCGCCGACCCGCTGGAGATCGCCAAACTGACCGGACTGGAGTTCCTGGAACTCGGGCCGGACGACTGGCGGGTCCTCCTCGATGCCGGAGCCGTCCCGCGTGGTCTGTCGGCTGCCGCCATCGGGGTGCAGGGGGCTCGGCACCCCCTCCCGATCGTGGCTCTGGCCAACGAACTCCTCGCTCTCTGGGGCCGCCCCCCGATCACCCGCACCATCCTCGAAGGTCACCTGGATCCCGTGGCGTAGTGGCCGGTGGGGCCGACGATTTTCGTCGTCGGGTGCGCCGGCCGCTGCCGACCGTGCGGGCGGATCAGCGTTCAAGCCTGATGCCGGCGGCGATCGGCAGGTGGTCGCTGCCGGTGGCAGGCAGGGTCCGGGCACGGGTGACGGCGGCCGAGCGGGCCATGACGTGGTCGATCCGGGATACGGGGAAGGCGGCGGGCCAACTGAAGGCGAAGGCCCGCCCCGCCGAGTCCATCCGCGAGGTGACCGGGGCCAGCCCCCGGTCGTCGACCGTGCTGTTGAGGTCACCCAACAGGATCATTCTGTCCAGTTTCTCGGCGGCGATGGCCTCACCCAGCAGTAGGGCGCTCTCGTCCCGCCACCCCGTGCTGAAGCCGCTCGCTCGGATACGGACCGAGGGCAAGTGGGCGACGTACACGGCGATATCGCCCCATGGCGTACGTGCCGTGGACCGCACACCACGGTTCCAGTCCTCCCGGATGCCCTCAGGTTTGATGTCCAACGGCCGGACGTCGGACAGCGGATATCGGGACCAGAGCCCCACGGTTCCCACGACCGCCTGGAAGGGGTAGTCCGACGCCAGGGCCTTCTCGTAGACCGGCAACGCGGAGGGCGTCAGCTCTTGAAGGGCCACGAAGTCCGGCGCGGCCCCGATCAGGGCAGTCGCGGTGCCCGCCGGGTCGGCGTTCTCGTCACTGACGTTGTGCTGGACCGCCATGATGTCGTGTGCTCCTCGGTCCCCGGCCGGCAGCAGCCCGCCGAAGAGGTGCGCCCAGACGGCTGCGGGCAGCAGCAGGGCCACCAGCGCGAGGGCCGAGCGACGCCACAGTGCCGCCACGAGCAGCAACGGAACGGCCAGGCCGAGCCAGGGCAGGAACGTCTCCAGCAGGCTGCCGAGACGGCCCACGGCGTTGGGCACGGCGGAGTGGAACGCCAGCAGGCCGGCGGTCAGCACGGCAAGCGACGCGAGAACACGCCCGCGCGCCCAGGGCGACCGGTGTCGCGTACCCCTGCCCCGATACCACCAGTCGATATGGGGAAGCCGCCACCGGAGCGCGGCCGTCTTCGCCCCGGAGCCCACCGCGCCGTCTGCCCGCTCCACCCGGTCCCACCCATCTGCCCCCGACCCGACCCGCGCCCCACCTCCGTGAGCGGGACGTGCCTGATACGACGCAGGAAGCGGTGATCAGGTTCCGGAACGCAAACTCGGCGTGCGGACAGTCAGCGGCACGTCAGCGACCTCCGGGCGACTTTGCCTTCTCTTTACAACCCGCTCCGTCGCTGCCTCGTCTCTCCGCTCGATCCGTAACGCGACCCGCCGCGCCACCGGGCGGGCGGACCGACGAAAGAGAGCAGTTCATGCGCCGAAGCATCCTGAGTGCCATGGCACTCGCGGGCACCGCTGTGCTGGCGGGCGCGGCACCCGCGCTCGCCGACGAGGCGACCCCGGTCCCCACGGTCCGTGAGGCCACCAAGGCCCCGGGGCAGGCTCCGGCCGCCAGCGCCGAGCCCTCGAAGCCGGAGGCCACGACCGATCCGACTCCGGTTGCGAGCGTCGCACCGACCGAGGCTCCGGCCGAGGAGCCCGCGCCGGGCCAGGTCTCCGTCGTGCCCAGCGGCGCACCGGACACCGGTGTGGCGCCGGCCTCGGCGGAGTCCGGGAACGAGACCGGGCTGGTGGTCGGCGGGAGTGCTGCCGCGGTACTCGCCGCCGGCGGCGCGGCGGTCCTTCTCGTGCGTCGCCGGCAGGCGACCAGGGCATGACGTCGCTCTCCAGGCGCGCCTTCGCCACCGCGGCGATGGCTTCGCTGCTCGTGAGCTGCGGCGGTCCCCGTGGCGAGAGCCAGGGCAGCACGGCGAACCCCGCGAGCACGCCACGGCCCTCGCGGTCCTCGCGGTCTTCCGCGAACACGGCCCACGCCCTTGGCCGTTCGGTGCCGGTGAGGTTGCAGATCCCGGCCATCGAGGTCGACACCCCGGTCATCCGGCTGGGGCTGGCCTCGGACGGCAGTGTGCAGGTGCCCCCGATCACCGCGGACGACCGGGCCGGCTGGTACCGGCATTCGCCGACGCCGGGTCAGGTGGGTCCGTCGGTGATCCTCGGCCATGCCACGGTCGGCGCCTACGGGGACGGGGTGTTCCGTCATCTCGCCCGGCTGCGGCGGGGCGAGCGGATCGTGGCGCGCCTGGAGAACGGCGCGGCGGCGGTGTTCGCCGTCAGCTCCGTACGGACGGTCGCCAAGGCCGAGTTCCCGGTGGACGCGGTCTACGGGGACGTGGACCGCCCCGAGTTGCGGCTCATCACGTGCGGCGGCCCCCGCACCGGTGACAGTTACCGCGACAACGTGATCGTCTTCGCGGCGCTGACGCCCGCGAGCCCCTGACCCGCTGCCCGGGATCCGGGCCACCCACATCCCGGGCCGATGGAACGTACTCCACCGGCCCGGGCTCTTCCCCCACGAGTGCCACCACGACGTCACGACCATGGAGAGCGTTGAAACGGTCCCGCGAGAAGGCAGCGTCCGAGTTGTTCGCCGCCCTCTACCCGCGCCTCGCCGGCTGGTGCCGCCGGCTGGTCGACGACGACGAGACGGCCCACGAGATCGCCTCGGAGGCGTTCACCCGGCTCTGGGCCCGTTGGACATCTGTCGCGGAGCCCCAAGGGTTCCTCTACGTCACCGCGGCCAACCTCGTCCGGGACCACTGGCGCAAGCGTGAGCGCGAGCGCCGAGCCATGCACCGGGCCACCGTGGAGGCCGCCGTCCGCCCGCAGACCGAACAGGCCGATCCCTCGGTCCGCCTGCTCGTGCAGTCGCTGCCGGAACGGCTGCGCGTCCCGGTGCTGCTGCACTACTACGCTGACATGCCGATCCGGGAGGTGTCCGTGCTGACCGGGCGCAAGGAAGGAACCATCAAGGCCGACCTCCACGCGGCCCGCGAGCTGCTCCGCGCCCACCTGAGGAGAAGCCTTGATCACACACTCTGACGAGGGCCCGGACTTCGAGCCCGACGACCCCCTCGCGGTCATCCTGCGACCGCCGTCCGACCACCTCGGCCCGCCTCCCGGCCGTTATCGCGCGATCCGCCGGGCGGCGGCGCGCCGTCGGCTGCTGCGTGCCGCGGCCGGAGTCGGCGTGTCGTGCGCCGTCGCCGCGCTCGTCGCGCTGCCACTGCGCTTTGCGGCACACGAGGCGCCCGCGCCGCCGTCGGTGCCGCTCGCCCCGCCGCCCGCGAGCAGTCCGCCGGCCGAGCCCGCCCCGTCAACGTCCCTCGCTCCCGCCAGCCCTTACCCTTCCGAGCGGTCGCCGGCCACCGGCCCCGGCGCCACGCCAAGTCCTGCCGCTTCCACCCGCGCGCCGTCGGCGCCGCGGCCGCCCTCCGTCGAACCGTCCGCGCTTCCCGGCACGATCGACGGTGGTGGCCTGTGACCGGCGCAGCAGACCCGTCCCCGGTCAGGACTGGTACGGCTGCTGCTGCGGGTGCCCGTACGACTGACCGCCGTGGCCGCTCGCGGCCTGCGCCTGCAGTTGCTCAGCCTGTTCGCTGGTCACCTTCTGTTCCGCGCCACAGAAGGTGCACTGCGTCGCGTACTTCGTCGAGAACGGGAACAGCGGCACGAAGAACAGCGTGAACTTCGTGACCCGCTTCCTGAGCGTGTGCGCGGAGGGGTTGCCGCAGTGGCCGCACACCAGCGTCAGTATCGCGAGCTGGTACAGGTATCCCTTGGTACCAAAAATGATCATGCAGTTGGTCCTTTCCGGTCAGAGCCATCCTCGCAGGAGCCTGTGACAGTCGTTCAACCGATCCGCCCGATGTCTTCCAGCGGATACGGGGTGTGCCGGGACTCGTGCCGGAGTTTGCGGATGAAGTCGGAGATCACCACGGTGAGGGGTGCGTAACGCGTCACGATCGCCTGGGCCACAGTGGGGAGTTCGGTGGGACGCGCCCCGCGGGCGCATTCACGCACGAATGCTTCGCGATCGTCGGGACCGTACCCGCAGAAGGCTGTGACCAGCCAGTTCACGAGATACCACACCGTGTAGCAACGGTCATAGGTCTGGTGCCGTTCGAAGAAACGGGCGTACTCCGGGGAGAGGTCGAAGCGTGAGGAGAGGGCCAGGCCGTAGTCGGTGAAGTACAGGCGCCGGCCGTCGGTCAGGATGTTCTCGAAGTGAGCGTCGAAGTGGAGCAGAGCACGGGCGTTCATGAAGGACGTGCCCGCGTGCAGCGCCCTCTCCACCCAGGAACAGGCCCGGTTCGCCGCCTCGTCCCCCGCCTTGATCTCCTCGCCGAGCCATTCGTGGAGGTTCCGGGGGATGTACTCCAGAAAGAGGGTCAGGCTCGCTGAAGCCTGTTCGAGTGCCTCGATCCGGCGGCGCACCTCTGGACTGCCTCCCCAATAGGTCACGGCGCGTTCCACGTCCGCCAGCTCTTCCGGCAGAGGGTGCGCGGTGTCCGGCAGTACGCGCCAATGGTGCATCAGGGGAAACTGCTGGTCCTCGTCGGCGAGCACCCAGTTCGTGGTCATGGTGTGGACGGCCAGCTCGCGCCAGGCGCCGTAGCCGGGTCCGCCTATGGCGCCTATTCCGTACTGGCAGAAGGCGGGGAGACCGAAGATGTTCGCGGTCGACCGCACGTGCTCCGGCAGCCTCTCCCTGTCGGTCAGGGGTACCTGTTTGACGAAGACCGGGGTTCCGTCGACGTCCAGCAGTGCCGACCGACCCCCGATCCCCGACCCCAGCGGCACCGCCGCGCCCACCAGGTCGCGCAAGGTGTCGTCGCCGCACATGGCCAGGGCAGTGGACACCGTGCTGTGCGCGGCGAGTCGTGCGCGACGCGACATGTCAGGGCGCTCCACTGCTGCCTCCCCTGTCTCCCGCCTGGTGCTTCCGCTCATGGTAGGGACATCGGCAATCAGCGTGCACCGGTCTCACCGGCCTCAGACGTGGATGGACACGACCCGGCGCGGTGACGCATGATCACTGGATGATCCGGGCCGCCACTGTGAACGATGTCGCGGAGATCCGCGCGATGATCCGCGAACTTGCCGCGTACGAACGGGCCGTCGAGCAGGCCCGGGCCACCGAGGAACAGCTCCGTCAGGCGCTGTTCGGTGCGCACCCCGCCGCGTTCGCTCTGATCGCCGAGGACGACGACACGGGCGTCATCGTGGGCTTCGCCCTGTGGTTCCCGCGGTTTTCGACCTGGACCGGCACCCGCGGGATGCACCTGGAGGACCTTTACGTACGCCCGCAGGCCCGCGGCGCCGGACACGGGAAGGCCCTGCTGGCCGCCCTTGCCGCGATCTGCGAGCAACACGGCTACGAGCGCTTCGAATGGTGGGTTCTGGACTGGAACGAGCCGGCGATCGGCGTCTACAAGTCGCTCGGCGCGGAATTCCTGGAGGAGTGGACGGTGTGCAGGCTCAGCGGTGAGCCCCTCTCGGCGCTCGCTGCCCGGGCCCCGGCCCTCGTGAACCAGTCCCCTGCGCTGTAGCGGCCCCCTGCGGAGGGCGGGTCTTGGAGTCCGGCCCGCGAAGACCTTCATGGGGCGGCGCGCCGATCAGCAGTACGGCGGCTGGTTGGTCAGAGATGCCGCGACCCGCATCCACACGCCGAAGAGCCGGTACAGGCTGGGCAGCGCACCCTGGGCCCGTACGGTTCGGCTGTCCGTCGAGGTGACCCCTGGTATGCCCAGGAGGGTGGAGGCCACCGAGGCCGACTGCCAGCGGACGGTGAGGGTGGAGGGGTCAGGGACCGTCGGCGGGGCCGTCAGTGGTGCGGCGAGACGGGCGGTGACGGCTTCCTCGATGGCGGTGCGTGCCTCGCCCGCCGGGCGGAGGTCTGCCGCGAAACGATCGCGTGCGTACTTCACGGCCACGGTCGTGACGGAGCCGTCCCACTCCGTCATCTCCGAGCAGGCTCGGTCGTCACCGGTGAGGGCCGCCACCGGAACGCCCAGGGCGGCGGCGGTGGCATGGGCCAGGCCGATCTCGCCCACAGGCCGGCCGTCCAGCCAGATGTCCTCGATCTCATGCCCCATGAAGCTGTGGCTCAGCACACCGAGTGCGCCGGCGCGCGCGTGGTAGCCGACGCAGATCACGGCGTCGTGCTCGGGGGTGAGTCCTTCGAGCATGCCCATCTGCTTGGGTTTGCCGCGAATGAGGCGGGCCGCCGGGTGCAGGGACTCGGGCAGGAGGTTGCGCATGGGGCCGTGTGCGTCGTTGACGGTGATCTCGGTGGCGCCGGCCGCGACGGCGCCCCGGACGGCGGCGTTGACGTCCTCCGCCATCATCAGCCGTCCCCGTTCGTAGTCCCGGCCGCCGGGCTGGACATCGTCGGCCTCCACGAGTCCTGTGACGCCTTCCATGTCCGCGCTGATGTAGATCCGCACGCCGCATGCTCCTCAAGCTCGATCACTTGGGAGACGTCTGCCGCTCCCCCTCCGGTTCCCGTGCCGGTGCGCCACCGTCCGCCACACGGGCCCCGGAGTCGGACAAGTCCTGTACCCTCGCCCCATGGCATACAAGGGCGTCCCGCACGTTTTCCTCTGACGCGGCGGTCACCGCAGCGGCGTTGACCTCCGGCCCCGGCCGGGAGGATCTCGCGACGCCGCTGTTTCGGCTTGCCGGTGTCGACTTCTGACGCTTCATCCCCTCCCTGCCCTGTCCCCTCACACCACCGCGGTTCTTCGCCGCGGTAGCGGCCAGGGGGATGCCGCCCTCTGCGCGCGGCCAGGGGTCTGGCGCAGTCCGCCGAGCACGCCGACGGCTCTCTCCCCCGACCGTCGACCCCGCAGCCTCGGCTGCCGAGGAACGCCATGCCCAACCCGTCCCATGCCCGCCCTGAGCCCCAGCACAGGCTCCTCGATGTTCTGGTCTGCCCGCTGTGCGGTGACAGCCTCGGGCCCGCCGACCGGGCGTTGAGGTGCCACCGCCGGCACACTTTCGATGTCGCCCGGCACGGATACGTCAGCCTTCTGAACGGCGCCAAGAGGCCCGCCAGTGCGGACACCGCCCCCATGGTCCAGGCCCGCGCGGCCTTCCTACAGGGCGGCCACTACGCACCACTGGCACGTGTCCTCGCCGGCCTCGTCACGACGTTCTGCCCGTCCGACAGCACAGTCCTGGACGCCGGTGCCGGGACCGGCTACTACCTCGCCGCCGTCCTGGACGCCCTCCCCGCCGCCGTCGGTCTCGGACTGGACACCTCCACATACGCCCTCCGGCGGGCGGCCCGCGCGCACATACGGGCGAAAGCCGCCGCCTGGGACGTCTGGCAGCCGCTGCCCGTGCGAACCCACTGCGTCGATCTCCTCCTCAACGTCTTCGCACCCCGCAACGGCCCTGAGTTCCAGCGGGTCCTCCGACGGTCCGGCACCCTGCTGACCGTCACCCCCGCGCCACAGCACCTCGGCGAACTCCGGCAGCACCTGGGGCTGTTGTCGGTCGATCCGGCCAAGGAGGCGCGCCTTCAGCGCACGTTGGACCCGTACTTCCGTCTCGACCACGCCCAGGCCCTGGAATACGCCGTCACCCTCGCCGCCGAGGACATCGACAGCCTCGCCGGCATGGGCCCCACCGCTCATCACGTCCCCCGTGACGAACTTCGCCGACGCACTGCCCCTCTCAAGGCGCCTCTCCCGGTGACCGCTTCTTTCCGCGTGTCGGTGTACCGACCGCGCTGAGCAGCACGCGAACTCCGCGGGCAGGCGCTGCGGGGGTACGGCCGTCGCACTCCTTCACGTGCGACGGCCGTACCCCCGCAGTTCCGTCCTACTGTGCCCATTCCTCGGCGAGCAGGCCGAGGACAACCGTGTCGACGAAGGCGCCGTACACCCAGGCGGAGCGCCGCAGTGTGCCCTCGACGGAGAACCCGACCCGGGTCGCGGCCGCGATCATCGCGTGGTTGTCGGCGAGGGTCTCGACCTGCAGCCGTTGCAGGCCGCGTACGGCGAAACCGTACTCGCACAGCACCCGGACGACGTCGACGGCCAGCCCGCGTCCCCGGAAGGCAGGCAGCAGTGAGATCCCCAGGTGGGCCGTCCTGTTGTGCAGGTCGATGTCCCACAGCAGGGCCTCGCCGACGAGTTCCTGGGACTCCAGTTCCACCACCGAGAAGTACGCCTTCTCGTGCGAGGGCACTGCCGCGGCGGCGGGAGAATCCGCCGCATCGGCGGGCACGGGCCGCCACGGGACGGAGTCGGCACGTGACCGCACCACCACGTCCTCGTACAACTCGGCCTGGAGGACCGGAAGATCACTGTCACGTCGAGTCCGCAGCCCGACCTTTTCTCCTCGTATCACGCGTCATTGCTATCCCAGGCCCCATAGGTGATCAACCGGTTGCCCATCGTCAGGTGCCGACGTAGGCCGCGAGGTGCTCGCCGGTGAGGGTGGAGCGGGCGGCGACGAGGTCGGCGGGCGTGCCTTCGAAGACGATCCGGCCGCCGTCGTGGCCGGCGCCGGGGCCGAGGTCGATGATCCAGTCGGCGTGCGCCATGACCGCCTGGTGGTGCTCGACGACGATGACCGACTTGCCGGAGTCGACGAGCCGGTCGAGCAGTCCGAGCAACTGCTCGACGTCCGCGAGATGCAGGCCGGCGGTCGGTTCGTCGAGGACGTAGACGCCGCCCTTCTCGGCCATGTGTGTGGCCAGCTTGAGCCGCTGTCGCTCGCCGCCGGACAGCGTGGTGAGCGGCTGGCCGAGGCTGAGGTAACCGAGCCCGACGTCGGCGAGCCGGGTCAGGATGCGGTGCGCGGCCGGGGTGGCCGCCTCACCGTCGCCGAAGAACTCGGCGGCCTCGGTCACGGACATCGCCAGCACCTCGCTGATGTCGCGGCCGCCGAGGTGGTACTCCAGCACGGACGGCTGGTACCGCTTGCCCTCGCAGTCCTCGCAGGTGGTCGCGACGCCGGCCATCATCGCGAGGTCGGTGTAGATGACGCCCGCACCGTTGCAGGTGGGGCAGGCGCCCTCGGAGTTGGCGCTGAACAGCGCCGGCTTCACGCCGTTGGCTTTAGCGAACGCCTTGCGGATCGGGTCGAGGAGTCCGGTGTACGTCGCCGGGTTGCTCCGTCGCGAGCCGCGGATCGCGCCCTGGTCGACGGACACCACGCCCGCGTCGGCGGAGATCGACCCGTGGACGAGCGAGCTCTTGCCGGAACCGGCGACGCCGGTGACGACGGCAAGCACCCCGAGCGGGATGTCGACGTCGACGCCTTGCAGGTTGTGTGTCGTCGCGCCTCGGATCGGAAGCCGGCCGGTCGGCGTCCGCACCGTCTCCTTGAGGGTGACGCGGTCGTCGAGATGACGGCCGGTGACGGTGTCCCCGGCCCGCAGGCCCTCGACGGTGCCCTCGAAGCAGACGGTGCCGCCCGCCGTACCGGCACCGGGGCCGAGGTCGACGACGTGGTCGGCGATCGCGATCACCTCCGGCTTGTGCTCCACGACGAGCACCGTGTTGCCCTTGTCCCGCAGCCGCAGCAGCAGGTCGTTCATCCGCTGGATGTCATGGGGGTGCAGGCCGGTGGTGGGCTCGTCGAATACGTAGGTGACGTCGGTGAGTGAGGAGCCGAGGTGGCGGATCATCTTGACGCGCTGCGCCTCACCGCCGGAGAGCGTGCCCGACGGCCGGTCGAGCGAGAGGTAGCCGAGGCCGATCTCCACGAACGAGTCGAGGGTGTGCTGCAGCGCGGTGAGCAGGGGCGTCACCGACGGCTCGTCGAGGTCGCGGACCCATGCGGCCAGGTCACGGATCTCCATCGCGCAGGCGTCGGCGATGCTGACCTTGTTGATCTTCGACGACCTGGCCCCCTCGCTGAGCCGGGTGCCGTCGCAGTCGGGGCAGGTGGTGAAGGTGACCGCCCGCTCCACGAACGCCCGTATGTGCGGCTGCATCGCCTCCTTGTCCTTGGACAGGAACGACTTCTGGATCTTGGGGATCAGCCCCTCGTAGGTGAGGTTGACGCCCTCCACCTTGACCTTGGTCGGCTCGTGGTGGAGGAAGTCCCGCATCTCCTTCTTGGTGAACTCGCGGATCGGCTTGTGCGGGTCGAGGAGGCCCGACTCGGCGTAGACCCGCACGGTGAAGAAGCTGTCCGACTTCCAGCCGGGGATGGTGAACGCGCCTTCGGCGAGCGACTTGGAGTCGTCGTAGAGCTGGGTGAGGTCGATGTCGGAGACCGTGCCCCGGCCCTCGCAGCCCGTACACATGCCGCCCGTACGGGAGTAGGTCGCTTTGACCGCCTTCTTGGCACCGCGCTCGACCGTGATCGCGCCGCTCGCCCGGACCGAGGCGGTGTTGAAGGAGTAGGCGCTGGGCGGGCCGATGTGCGGCTCGCCGAGCCGGCTGAACAGGATGCGCAGCATCGCGTTGGCGTCGGTGGCGGTGCCGACGGTGGAGCGGGGGTCGCCACCCATGCGCTGCTGGTCGACGCTGATCACGGTCGTCAGCCCGTCGAGGACGTCGACCTCGGGCCGCGACGGCGTCGGCATGAAGCCCTGCACGAAGGCGCTGTAGGTCTCGTTGATCAGCCGCTGCGACTCCGCGGCGATCGTGTCGAACACGAGTGAGCTCTTGCCCGAGCCGGAGACCCCGGTGAACACCGTCAGACGGCGCTTGGGGATCTCGATGCTGACGTCCTTGAGGTTGTTCTCCCGCGCGCCGTGCACGCGGATCAGATCGTGGCTGTCGGCAGCGTGCGGCGCAGGCGACGGTGTGCCCGTCCTCGTGGCCTTGCTCATCGTGTCTCCATCTGTCGTCTGTTGGGCGGGCTGTCGTCTGCTGGGCGCAGCGTCGCGCTCGCCCCGCGCCAGAGCTGGAGGCGACGCGGGAGGACGCGGCCGCAGGGCGCGGGCCGAAGCCGTCGTGGCTGGGGTCGCCGGGTGGCTCAGCGCAGTTCCTGGATGCGGACCATGTTGCCCGCGGGATCGCGGAAGGCGCAGTCGCGAATGCCGTACGGCTGCTCTGTCGGCTCCTGGACGACCTCGGCGCCGCTGGCCTGCACCCGCTCGAAGGTGCCGTCGAGGTCGCCGGTGGCCAGGAGGATGGCGGCGTAGGTGCCCTTGGCCATCATCTCGACGACGGTGCGGCGCTCGTCGTCGGTGACACCGGGGTCGACGGCCGGAGGCGTCAGGACGATGGATGTGCCGGGCTGGTCGGCCGGGCCGACGGTGATCCAGCGCATGCCGCCGTATCCGACGTCGTTGCGGACCTCGAAGCCGAGGGTGTCGCGGTAGAAGGCCAGGGCGGCATCCGGGTCGTTGTGCGGGAGGAAGCTTGCGTGAATGGTGATGTCCATGGCCCTCACGCTACGTGCGGTTCGGAAGGCGGCGCTTCTCGATTCCTGATCGGTCTGGTCACCTGTTTCGCCACGCAGGACGGCATCCCTGCCGTCGAGCGGGCCGCCTGGCGCCGATAGACGCTGGGCGGCATCCCGACCAGTTCGGTGAAGCGGCTGCTGAAGGTGCCCAGCGACGAGCAGCCGACCGCGAAACACACCTCGGTGACGCTGAGGTCACCACGGCGCAGCAGCGCCATCGCACGCTCGATGCGCCGTGTCATGAGATAGCCGTACGGTGACTCTCCGTAGGCGAGCCGGAACTGGCGACTGAGGTGCCCTGCCGACATGTTCACGCCGCGGGCGAGTGCCTCGACGTCGAGCGGCTGCGCGTACTCCCGGTCGATCCGGTCGCGAACGCGGCGCAGCCGCGCGAGGTCGCTCAGGCGCTGCTCTCCGGTGGATCTGCTGCTCACCTGCGCGATCGTGCCACGCCGTACCGAAACGCTCAAGTGCGTCGATGTGGGGTATCGGGGGCGATCCAGGGCCACGCTGTGTCGTGAGTGGACACTCATGATGCGCGCCGCCCGCATCGCACGGCCGGCTCGCCGCACCGGCTCTTCGGCTCTTCTCGGCGCGCCGCCGAACCGGGAGGATGCTGCGATGACCTCGTCTCCCGCCATTCGCCCGTACCGCTCCGACGACCGAGAAGCCCTCGACGACATCTGTATCCGCACCGCGCACAGCGGGCGGGACAGCCGCCCGGCCTACGCCGATCCCGGGATCTTTCCGGTGGTCTTCGCGGCTCCGTACGTGCATCTGGAGCCTGAGCTGGCCTTCGTACTGGACGGCGGACACGGGCAGGCGGTCGGCTACATCCTCGGCACGGCGGACACTCCCCGCTTCGCGGAGGACTTCCGCACGAAGTGGCTGCCCCTGGTCGCGGATCGCTATCCGGAGCCCGTCGGGGCGCCGAGCACCCCCGACGAGGCGATCGTCCAGCTGTTGCACCGCCCCGAGCGGATGGTCGTGCCCGAGGTCGCCGCGTATCCGGCCCATCTGCACATCGATCTGCTTCCCGAGTGGCAGGGCCGCGGCCACGGCCGTGCGTTGATGCGGACGTTTCTGCAGGCCCTTCAGGACCGCGGTGTACCGGCCGTGCATCTGGCCATGGCGACGGCCAACACTCCGGCCAGGGCCTTCTACGGCCGCCTGGGCTTCCATGGGATCGAGGTACCGGACTCCGGGCACACCACCTTTCTCGGGCGGTCCACGAAGGAACTCGACAGGTTGTGACGGCCCCCGCTCCGCCCGCCACCGCCGGGGCGCCCGTACGGCCTCACATGTTGATCATGTGCCCGGCCAGTCCGTGCACCGCCTCCTTGACCGCCTCGCTCAGGGTCGGGTGGGCGTGCACGTTGCGGGCGACCTCGTGGACGGTGAGGTCCCACTGCTGGGCCAGGGTCAGCTCGGGCAGCAGTTCGGTGACGTCGGGGCCGATGAGGTGGGCGCCGACGATCTCGCCGTAGGTCGCGTCGCTGATCAGCTTCACGAAGCCAGTGGTGTCGCCGAGGCCGTGCGCCTTGCCGTTCGCGCTGAACGGGAACTTCGCCACCTTGACGTCGAAGCCCCGCTCCCGCGCCTGGGCCTCGGTGTAGCCGAAGCTGGCGATCTGCGGCTGGCAGAAGGTGGCGCGCGCGATCATCACGTAGTCGAGTTCCATCGTCTCCGCGCCCGCGATGGTCTCGGCGGCGACCACGCCCATCGCCTCGGCGGCGTGCGCGAGCATGAGCTTGGCGGTGGCGTCGCCGATGGCGTAGATGTGCGGCACGGAGGTGCGGCAGCGGCCGTCGACGTCGATCGCGCCACGCTCGGTGACGGTCACGCCGGTGTTCTCCAGGCCGTAGCCGGTGACGTTGGGCGCGAAGCCGATCGCCTGGAGCACCTTGTCAGCCTCCAGGACCCGCTGAGTGCCGTCCTTTCCGGTGACGGTGACACGGACCTGGCGGCCGGACTCGTCGATGGAGTCGACCCGGGTGGAGGGGAGGACATCGATGCCCAACTTGCGGTACTGGCGGGCCAGTTCGGTGGAGACATCGGCGTCCTCCAGCGGCGCGACCCGGTCCAGGAACTCCACGAGGGTGATCTTCACACCGTAGTTGTGCAGGATGTACGCGAATTCGACGCCGATGGCTCCGGCGCCCGCGATGATGATCGACTGCGGCAGGTCGTCGGCGAGGATCTGCTCCTCGTACGTCACCACGCGCGCCGTACGGCGGGTGCCGGGCAGCAGCTTCGGTGTGGCGCCGGTGGCGATGACGCAGTGGTCGAAGCCGATGGTGCGGGTGTCGCCGTCGTATCCGGCCACCTGGAGGGTGTGGGGGTCGAGGAACGTGCCGCGGCCGTCGATCTCCGTGATCTTGTTCTTCTTCATCAGGTAGTGGACGCCCTTGACCCGGCCGTCAGCGGCCCGGCGGCTGCGGCGGAAGGCCTCGCCGTAGTCGAAGGAGACCTGCCCGTCGATCCTGATGCCGAAAGTCTTCGCCTCCCGGGTGACGATGTGCGCCAGTTCGGCGTTGCGCAGCAGGGCCTTGGTGGGGATGCAGCCCACGTTCAGGCAGACGCCGCCCCAGTACTTCTCCTCGACGACGGCGACCCGTTTGCCCAGCTGGGCGGCCCGGATGGCGGCCACGTAGCCGCCGGGACCCGCACCGAGTACGACGACGTCGAAGCGCTCGTCCTGCTCGACCATCGAGAGTTCCCTTCTCACGGGGCGGGCCGCCCTCGGACGCCGCCCGGCTGGAGCCCGGTCCTCCCCACCTTGCCACCAGCCGGCGGCACGCGCTGGGACGGCGGGGGGCCTCTCCTGATTCCGTGGCGGAGCGAGGTGTACCCACCGTCCGGCGTGAGCAGGTTCCCCAGGAGTCTCGGCAGTTGTCCGGAAAGCGGATGAGCTCCGTCGAAAAACGAACGCTTTCCAGCCATTCGCTTGATGTGCCCCTGACACAACACCTTCACATCTGACACTCTGTGCCCACTCCGCTCACCAGCGGTGCCCACGCACCCGCATCGCGTTGCCGCACCCGCATCGCAGTTCTCCCTGCACGACCCGCGCCCCCATCCGGGTGCCGGGCTCTCGTTCGGCCGTTCGTCCGACGACGGCCGTAGCACAAGGAGTACGCGTGAGTTCGACCCCCCACAGACCGACCCGCAGATCGGTCTTCAGGTCCACCCGCAGCCGATCCGTGACCACGGCCTCGCTCGTCGCGGCGGCCACCGCCCTGGCGGTCGCGGTCCCGGGCGCCCCGGCGAGCGCCCGGAGCGACGCCGCCGCCGACGCCTCGCGCACCGTGGCCTCCGCCAAGCCCGACCCCGGGGCGCTGCCCGCGCAGCTCACCCCCGGTCAGCGCGAGACCCTCATCCGCCGGGCCGAGAAGGACGCCGGCGCCACCGGAGACCGCCTCGGCCTGGGCGCCGAGGAGAAGTTGAAGGTACGCGACGTCGTCAAGGACGCCGACGGGACCGTCCACACCCGCTACGAGCGCACTTACGCCGGTCTCCCCGTGCTCGGTGGCGACCTCGTCGTCCACGCGTCGAAGTCCGGGGCCGTCGACAGCGTGACCCGGAGCTACAAGCCCCAGCTGAAGGTGGCGGACCTCAGTGCCGAGGTGAGCCGGGCCGCGGTCGAGCGGCAGGCCGTCAGGGCGGCGCGGGCCGAGGGCTCCACCCGGACCAAGGCGGACAGCACCCGCAAGGTCGTCTGGGCCGCCAAGGGCACCCCGACGCCGGCGTACGAGACCGTGGTGAGCGGCGTCCAGGACGACGGCACGCCCAGCGAGCTGCACGTCATCACCGACGCGCGGTCCGGCGACACGCTGTACCAGTACGAGGGCGTGCACACCGGTACCGGCAACACGCGCTACAGCGGCACGGTTCCGCTCGGCACCAGCCAGTCGGGGTCGACGTACACGCTCACCGACGCGGACCGCGGCAACCACCGCACGTACAACCTGAACCGCGGCAGCTCCGGCACGGGCACCCTGTTCAGCGGGGCCGACGACGTGTGGGGCGACGGCACCACGGCCGACCCGGAGACCGCGGGCGCGGACGCGCACTACGGGGCGGCGCTGACCTGGGACTACTACAAGGACGTGCACGGCCGCAACGGCCTGCGGGGCGACGGCGTGGCACCGTACAGCCGGGTCCACTACGGCAACAACTACGTCAACGCCTTCTGGCAGGACTCCTGCTTCTGCATGACCTACGGCGACGGCTCGGGCAACGCCAACCCGCTCACCTCGATCGACGTGGCCGCGCACGAGATGACGCACGGTCTCACCTCGGTCACCGCCGGCCTCAACTACAGCGGCGAGTCCGGCGGTCTGAACGAGGCGACCTCCGACATCTTCGCCGCGGCCGTCGAGTTCGCCGCCGACAACCCCGAGGACGCCGGCGACTACCTGGTGGGCGAGAAGATCGACATCAACGGCGACGGCACGCCGCTGCGTTACATGGACAAGCCCAGCAAGGACGGCGCCTCACGCGACAACTGGTCCTCCTCGCTCGGTTCGATCGACGTCCACTACTCCTCCGGTCCGGCCAACCACTGGTTCTACCTGGCCTCGGAGGGCAGCGGCGCGAAGACCGTCAACGGCGTCGACTACGACTCCCCCACCTACGACGGTCTCCCGGTGACGCCGATAGGCCGGGCCAACGCCGAGAAGATCTGGTTCCGGGCGCTGACCACGTACATGACGTCCACCACGAACTACGCGGGCGCCCGCACCGCCACCCTCCAGGCCGCCGCCGATCTGTTCGGGCTGGGATCGGAGACGTACAACAACACCGCCAACGCCTGGGCCGCGATCAACGTGGGCTCCCGGATCCTGGACGGTGTGACGGTGATGCCCCCGGGCAGCCAGTACTCCCTCGTGGGCCAGGAGGTCGGCCTCGACGTGCAGGCGTCGTCGACCAACGCGGGCGCTCTGTCCTACGCGGCCACGGGCCTGCCCGACGGACTGTCGATCGACGCCTCCACGGGCCGTGTCTCGGGTACGCCGACCGCGGCCGGCGGCTTCACGCCGACGATCACGGTGACGGACGAGGCCGGGGAATCGGGTACGGCGAGCTTCACCTGGACCGTGGACGTGGAAGGCGACGGCACGGTCTTCGAGAACACCTCGGACTACCCGATCCCCGACAACGGCACCGTCGAGTCCCCGGTCAACGTGAACCGGTCGGGCGCCGCGTCCAGCGCCCTCGGCGTGGACGTGCGGATCATCCACACCTGGCGGGGTGACCTGGTGATCGACCTGGTCGCGCCGGACGGTACGGCGTACCGGCTGAAGGACGCCGCCGCGAGCGACTCCGCCGACAACGTGATCGCGACGTACAGCGTGGACGCCTCGCCGAAGAGGGCCGCGGGTGTGTGGAAGCTGCGGGTGCAGGACACCGCCGGCCTGGACACCGGCTACATCGACAGCTGGAAACTCACCTTCTGAGCACTCGGCACACGCGCTGACGTACGGGTCGGGGGCTTGTCCTGCGGGACAGGCCCCCGACTGGCGCCCTGACCGGCACCGGGTCACCGCGCGGGCAGGGGCTGGCCCGGCCGGATGAAGCGATCAACAGCCGTCTAGTCTAGGGGCGTTGGGGTGCTCCGGACGTGCCCGAGTGCTCCAGGGATGCCGGGGTGCCGTGTGGCAGCTCAAGGGTCAGGAGACCGGTCATGACACGTGGTGTGGACATCGGCGACAAGGTCGACGACTTCGAACTGCCGGACGAGACCGGAGCGGGGCGCCGGCTGTCGGAGCTGCTCAGCGAGGGGCCGGTGGTGCTGTTCTTCTACCCGGCCGCCCTCAGCCCCGGGTGCACCGCCGAGGCGTGCCACTTCCGTGACCTGGCCGCCGAGTTCGCCGCCGCCGGTGCGCGGCCGGTGGGGATCAGCGGGGACGCGGTCGACCGTCAGCAGGAGTTCGCCGGACGCCACACGCTCGGTTTCCCGTTGCTGTCCGACGTCGACGGGACGGTTCGTGAGCGGTTCGGGGTCAGGCGCGGCTTCTCCCTGGCGCCGACCAAGCGGGTCACCTTCGTGATCGCGGAGGACCGGACCGTCCTGGAGGTGGTGCGCAGCGAACTGCGGATGAGCGCCCACGCCGACCGCGCCCTGGCCGCGCTCCGCGACCGCGAGAAGTGATGTCCGGACGCGTGCGCGACAACTGACTGTCACGACGCGTTACGCCTCTCGCCTCCTGGCCCGGCGCAGTGTAGACATGGGCACATGATCCGACTTTGGGGTCGAGCACGAGGTCAGGCGGCCCGTCGGCCCGGTGGTCCGCAGGGAGGGCGCCGGAGCGAGAGGGCCCGGCGGGTGCACGAGCAGCGGGGGGCACTCGACGCGCCAGGCGAACAGGTCGATCGGCGGCGGCAGAACGGGCGGCGCGGATGGCAGCCGGTCGCGGGGCTGCGGGCGGCTCTGGCCGGGCGCAGTCTCGCCGGCCAGGTGTTCCTGCTCCAGGTCGTGATCGTGCTGCTGCTGATCGTGTCGGCCGTGGTGGCTCTGGTGCTGCAGGTGCGGCACGACGGCACCCAGGAGGCCCGAGACCGGTCGCTCGCCGTCGCGGAGACGTTCGCCAGCGCCCCGGGCATCCGGGAGGCGCTGGCCGGCCCCGATCCCACCGCCGTGCTGCAGCCGCGGGCCGAGGCCGCCCGCGAGCGGTCGAAGGTGGACTTCGTCGTGGTGATGAACACCGACGGGATCCGCTACACCCACCCGAGGCCGGACCGTATCGGACGGAAGTTCGTCGGGAACATCGGTCCCGCGCTGCGGGGCCGCGCCGTCACCGAGGAGATCACGGGCACGATAGGGCGGCTGGTCCAGGCCGTGGTACCGGTCGAGGCGCCCGACGGTTCGGTGGTGGGCCTCGTGTCGGCCGGCATCACGACCGAGAAGGTGGGCGGTGCCGCGGAGCAGCAGCTGCCGCTTCTGCTGGGTTCGGGGGCCGTGGCGCTCATGCTGGCCACGGCGGGCACCGCGCTCGTCAGCGGGCGGCTGCTGCGCCAGACCCATGGTCTGGGCCCCTCCGAGATGACGCGGATGTACGAGCACCATGACGCGGTGCTGCACGCCGTCCGGGAGGGTGTGATCATCATCGACGGCGGGGGGCGGCTGCTGCTCGCCAACGACGAGGCGCACCGCCTGCTCGGTCTGCCCGGCGACGCCGAGGGGCGGCACGTCCATGCCCTCGGCCTCGACGCGGGCACCGCCGAGTTGCTGGCCTCGGGGCGCGTCGCCACGGACGAGGTGCACCTGGTGGACGACCGGCTGCTGGCGATCAACCAGCGTCCCACGGACCTCCGGGGCGCCCCGTCGGGCAGCGTCGCCACGCTCCGCGACTCGACCGAGCTGCGCGCGCTGTCCGGCCGGGCCGAGGTGGCGCGGGAGCGCCTCAAGCTGCTCTACGACGCGGGAGTGGGCCTCGGTACGACCCTGGACGTGACCCGTACCGCCGAGGAACTGTCCGAGGTGGCCGTCCCCCGGTTCGCGGACTTCGTCACCGTGGACCTGTCCCAGGCCGTGCTGGCCGGCGAGGAGCCCGGGGCGGGCACCACGCTGCGTCGTACGGCGTACGGCGGGATACGCAAGGACGCCCCTTTGTACCCGGTGGGCGAGGAGATCGTCTTCGTTCCCTCCTCCCCGCAGGCGCGCAGTCTCAGCACCGGCCAGGCCCATCTGGAGCCCGACCTCAGCCGGGCGCCCGGCTGGATGGAGCAGGATCTGGAGCGGTCCGCGCAGGTCGTGGGCTACGGCATCCACTCGCTGATCACCGTCCCGCTGCGGGCGGGCCCCCTGGTGATGGGCGTGGTCAACTTCTGGCGCTCCGAGAAGCCCGAGCCCTTCGACCCGGAGGAGGTGGCTCTCGCCGAGGAACTCGTCGCCCGGGCGGCCGTCGCGATCGACAACGCACGGCGCTACGCACGCGAGCACGCCATGGCGGTGACGCTGCAGCGCAGCCTGCTGCCGCGGAGCCTGCCCGAGCAGAGCGCCCTCGACCTCGCCTACCGGTATCTGCCCGCGCAGGCGGGGGTGGGCGGCGACTGGTTCGACGTGCTGCCGCTGTCCGGCGCACGGGTCGCGGTCGTCGTCGGTGACGTCGTCGGCCACGGGCTGCACGCCGCGGCCACGATGGGAAGGCTGCGGACCGCGGTCCACAACTTCTCCGCGCTGGATCTGCCGCCCGACGAGCTCCTGGGCCACCTCGACGAACTGGTGAGCCGCATCGACCAGGACGAGGCGGAGGAGGGCAGTGGTGCCGCGGTCACCGGCGCCACCTGCCTGTACGCGATATACGACCCGGTCTCGCGGCACTGCGCCGTGGCGCGGGCCGGCCATCCGCCGCCGGCGGTGGTCCGCCCGGACGGCAGCGTCGAGTTCCCCGAGGTGCCGGCCGGTCCGCCGCTCGGGGTGGGCGGTCTTCCGTTCGAGACGGCCGACCTGGAACTGCCGGAGGGCAGCCGCCTGGTGCTGTACACGGACGGACTCGTCGAGGACCGGGAACGGGACATCGGCTCCGGCCTCGACCTGCTGCGTACCGCGTTGCGCCAGTCGGGCCCCGACGCCCCTCCGGACAGCACCTGTCAGGCGGTTCTGGACGCTCTGCCGCCGGGCCGGGCGAGCGATGACATCGCCCTGATCGTCGCCCGCACCCGGGCCCTCGACCCGGGCCGCGTCGCCGACTGGGAGGTGCCCTCCGAGGCGGCGGCTGTGGGCGAGGTGCGTGCCTCGGTGTCCCGGCAGTTGTCCGCGTGGGGGCTTCAGGAGCTGGAGTTCACGACGGAGCTGATCCTCAGTGAGCTGGTCACCAACGCCATCCGGTACGGCAGCGGTCCCATCCGGGTGCGCCTGCTGTACGACCGCACGCTGATCTGTGAGGTCTCCGACACCAGCAGCACCTCACCCCACCTGCGCTATGCCGCCACCACGGACGAGGGGGGCCGCGGCCTGTTCCTGATCGCCCAGCTCACCGAGCGCTGGGGCACCCGGTACACCGCCGAGGGCAAGGTCATCTGGGCCGAACAGTCCGTGGCCGGAGGGTTCCAAGGGGATCTCCTCTCCGGTGTGTGAATTTCCGGTGGCTGACGTGCACGGACCATACTGGCTTGTGTCCGTCGACCCCTCACCTGCGCAGAGTGATCCATGGCCAAGTCCCCCACCGTCCCCGCCACGGCTCCCGACACGGTCTGGCTGTCCCGCGGACGCCACGTCGGCTCCGGCGCCGAGGAAGCCGAGGAATCCGTCCGACGACGGCTGACGGGACTGATGGACGATGGAGAGATCGACGACCACCTGGAGTACGACGCCCGGCGCGACGAGGTGGAACGGCGTGCCTTCGAGGCGCGTTGGCGGGTCGCCGGCGACGTCGTGGTGCGGGCGCGTCTGACCATCGGGCCGCCGAGTGACGCGGTCCACTCGCGGGAGTGGACGCTGGTCGCGGAGGCGGACCGGCCCTGGGATCTCGACTGGCCGTCGCCCACCGCCATGTTCTGGCCCGAGGACGCCTCGTGGGACCACGACATGGTTCCGGGGCTCCGCCTGCGAGAGTCCAATCCGCTGCCCGCGGAGGACAAGGACCTCAAACGCCTGCTGAAGGACTGCGGCCGCCACACCGAGAGCATCCACATCGTCGTCCACGAGGCCATGACACCGGACCAGCTCGGCCGGCGCCCCCTGGCACCGCTGATGCCCGCCAGCTTGCGCCACCGCATCGTGGAACACCGGGCCGCTCCGGACCAGTACCGCATCGTCAACTGGGCGCTGTACGACCTGGGGGTGCGGGTGCCGCGCGGGGGCGCCGTGGTGCTGCCCGGGACACCTGCCCGGCCCGGTTACGAGGACCACGACTTCACCGTACGCAGTGTCTTCCTCGACGGCTCGCAGCCCAAGGACCTCATCGACACCGTGGTGCGCTACGCCGCTCTGCCCAGGCCGCTGGCCCCTTGGGCCGAGCGGGCCGTGGCCGAACTGCGGGACGAATGGCACCTGTTCACCGTCGACGAGGCGCGGGCCCTGGTGGCCCAGTACTCCGAAGCCCTGAAGGCCATGACCAAGTCGCGCGACCTGTACCGTGAGGCCGCCGAACGCGCCCATGAGGCGCTGGCCGCCTTCCGGGACTCTTCCGCCGCGCCGGCGGTCCCGTCGGCGCGGGGGGAGGAGCCCCGCAAGCGCGAGCGCTTCTCCCTGCGCGCGCTGACGAAACCGCTGGAGCGTGTGGGAGGCGGGGCGAAGCTGCTCCGCCCCGCGCACACCGACGCCCCCGCTCACGACACGGCCTCCCCGGGCACGGAGGACGACGGCCCCTCCGGCTCCGGCTCCGGCTCCGAGCCCGGGTCTCCGGGGCGTGACTCCGCGTGACCGGGGTCCGCGGCGCGACAGCGGCACGCACGTCATAAGATCGCTTTATGGGCCCATCAACCGGACCCGCGTACCAAGTAAGGCTTGCCTCAGTTTAGGGTTGCCGTCGAGTCGCCTGTCATCGCTCGAAGGGAACCTGATCATGCCCCGCCCCCTGCGGGTAGCCATTGTCGGAGCCGGACCTGCCGGAATCTACGCCGCCGACGCGCTGCTGAAGTCCGACGCGGCCGCCGACCCCGGTGTGTCCATCGACCTCTTCGAGCGGATGCCCGCGCCGTTCGGACTGATCCGCTACGGCGTCGCCCCCGACCACCCCCGCATCAAGGGCATCATCACGGCCCTGCACCAGGTGCTCGACAAGCCGCAGATCCGTCTCTTCGGCAACGTCGACTACCCGCGCGACATCAACCTGGACGACCTGCGCGCCTTCTACGACGCGGTGATCTTCTCCACCGGGGCGATGGCCGACCGGGCGCTCGACATACCCGGCCTCCACCTCGACGGCTCCTACGGCGCGGCGGACTTCGTGTCCTGGTACGACGGTCACCCGGACGTTCCACGCACCTGGCCGCTCCAGGCGGAGAAGGTCGCCGTCCTCGGCGTGGGCAACGTCGCGCTCGACGTGGCGCGCATCCTGGCCAAGACGGCCGACGAACTGCTGCCGACCGAGATCCCGCCGAACGTGTACGACGGCCTGAAGGCCAACAAGGCCCTGGAGATCCACGTGTTCGGCCGACGCGGCCCGGCACAGGCGAAGTTCAGCCCGATGGAGCTGCGCGAGCTGGACCACTCCCCCACCATCGAGGTCATCGTCGACCCCGAGGACATCGACTACGACGACGGCTCCATCGCCACCCGGCGCGGCAACAAGCAGGCCGACATGGTCGCCAAGACCCTGGAGAACTGGGCCATCCGCGACGTCGGCGACCGGCCGCACAAGCTGTTCCTGCACTTCTTCGAGTCTCCGGCAGAGATCCTCGGCGAGGACGGCAGGGTCGTCGGCCTGCGCACCGAGCGCACCGAACTCGACGGCACCGGCAACGTCAAGGGCACCGGCACGTTCAAGGACTGGGACGTCACCGCCGTCTACCGCGCCGTGGGCTACCTGTCCGACAAACTCCCCAAGCTGCCCTGGGACGTGGACTCGGGCACCGTCCCGGACGAGGGCGGCCGGGTGATCGAGGAGACCGGTGCGCACCTGCGGTCGACGTACGTCACCGGCTGGGTCCGGCGCGGTCCCGTGGGCCTCATCGGCCACACCAAGGGCGATGCCAACGAGACGGTCGCGAATCTGCTCGACGACTTCGCCGGCGGCCGCCTGCACGAGCCCGCGTCGCCCGCACCGGAGTCCGTGGACGCGTTCCTCGCCGAGCGGAACGTCCGCTTCACGACATGGGAGGGCTGGTACCGCCTGGACGCCGCCGAGAAGGCGCTGGGCGAGCCCCAGGGCCGTGAGCGTGTGAAGATCGTGGAGCGTGAGGACATGCTCAGGGAGAGCGGGGCGTAGGGCTCCGCCAAGAGACCGATGTGCGGGGTACTGCGGGCCGTTTCAAGCTGCGGGTCGTCCGTGGCTGGGCGCGCAGTTCCCCGCGCCCCTTTCAGGGCTGCGCCCCTTCCAAGGCGCTCCCTCGGCACGGCATAAGCTCGGGAGATGGCCAAGTACTTCGACGTGCACCCCGACAACCCGCAGCCCCGTGCCATCAGTCAGGTGGCCGACAGCATCCGCCAGGGTGCCCTCATCGCGTATCCGACGGACTCCTGTTTCGCCCTGGGGTGCCAGCTGGGCAGTCGTGACGGCATCGAGCGGATCCGCTCGATCCGGAATCTCGACGACCGCCACCACTTCACCCTCGTCTGCGAGAACTTCGCGCAGCTGGGCCAGTTCGTGCACGTCGACAACGACGTGTTCCGTGCCGTCAAGGCGTCCACACCCGGGAGTTACACCTTCATCCTCCCCGCCACGAGGGAGGTGCCACGCAAGCTGATGCACCCGAAGAAGCGGACCGTCGGCGTGCGTATCCCGGACCATGCCGTGGTCCGGGCGCTGCTGGCGGAACTCGGCGAACCGCTCGTCTCCAGCACACTGCTCCTGCCCGACGAGGAGGAGCCGCTGACCCAGGGCTGGGAGATCAAGGAGCGCCTCGACCATGTGGTCGACGCGGTGGTCGACTCCGGCGACTGCGGCACGGAACCGACAACGGTGATCGACTTCTCCGGCGGAGAGGCCGAGATCGTACGCCGGGGCGCGGGGGACGTCTCACGGTTCGAGTGACAGCCTGTCGTCACGGCTGATGCCGGTCAAGCGGCACCGGGCCTCCCGGCTCGCGCCTGGCACGGGCGGCCCGGTGACCTCCACATGGGCCGGGCGCAGGAGCCGGGCGCCGAGCCGGTAGCCGGGGCGGAGGATCGTCGTGCAGGTCAGACGGTCCAGGTGCGGGGAGACGCGGTGGACCAGGGCGTGGTGGCACGTCGGGTCGAAGGGATCGCCCTCCTGGCCGAACGCGCGCAGCCCCAGCGAGCCTGCCTGGCTCTCCAACGTGGCGGCGATCTCCTTGAGCCCCGGTGTCATCGGTTCGTGCTCGCACGCGCGGTGCACGGCGTCCAGCACGGGCAGGAAAGCGCCCAGGACGTTGACCACCGCGATCTCGCGCACGGCCATACGGTCGCGCCGGACCCGCTTGCGGTAGTTGTCGTAGTCGGCCTTCACCCGCTGCAGGTCCGCGGTCCGTTCCCGAAGCTCCTGCGACAGGCGCTGCGCCTCCGCGCCCGGCGGCCGGACGAAATCCATCGTCAGCCCGCCTCCGGCCTGTCGCCCTTGCCGGCCTTGTCGTCGTCGACGATCTCGGCGTCCACCACCTCGTCCTCCGGACCGGAGGTGTCCGGTCCGGACGAAGCACCGGCGGCGCCGGACGCGCCGGCGCTCGTCGCGCCCTCGGTCCGCGACTGCTCGTACAGCGCGGTGCCGATCTTCTGCGCGGCGGCGGCCGCCCTGTCCATGGCCTGCTGGATGCCGGCGGCGTCCTCGGCCCCTTCCTGGCTGCTCTTGAGCTTCTCCTTCAGCTCGGCCAGCGCGGCCTCGGTCTCGCTCCTGGCGTCGGCCGGGATCCTCTCCGGGTTGTCCCTGATGAGTTTCTCGGTCTGGTAGACGAGTTGTTCGGCCCGGTTGCGGGTCTCGGCGCCCTCGCGCCGCCGGCGGTCCTCCTCGGCGTGCTGCTCGGCCTCGTGGACCATGCGGTCGATGTCGTTCTTCGGGAGGGCCGAGCCGCCGGTGACGGTCATCCTCTGTTCCCTGCCGGTGCCCAGGTCCCGGGCGGTGACGTGCATGATGCCGTTGGCGTCGATGTCGAAGGCGACCTCGATCTGCGGCACGCCGCGCGGGGCCGGCGGCAGACCCGTCAGCTCGAACATGCCGAGCCTCTTGTTGTAGGCGGCGATCTCGCGCTCGCCCTGGTAGACCTGGATCTGCACGGAGGGCTGGTTGTCCTCGGCGGTGGTGAAGATCTCCGACCGCTTCGTCGGGATCGTCGTGTTCCGCTCGATGAGCCGGGTCATGATGCCGCCCTTGGTCTCGATGCCGAGCGACAGCGGTGTCACGTCGAGGAGGAGAACGTCCTTGACCTCGCCCTTGAGCACACCGGCCTGGAGCGAGGCACCCACGGCCACGACCTCGTCCGGGTTGACGCCCTTGTGCGGCTCCTTGCCCGTGAGCTCTTTCACGAGGTCCGTGACGGCGGGCATACGGGTCGAACCGCCCACCAGGATCACGTGGTTGACGTCGGACAGCTTGATCCCGGCGTCCTTGACGGCCCGGTGGAAGGGCCCCGTGCAGCGCTCCAGCAGATCGGCGGTCAGCTGCTGGAACTGGGCGCGGGTCAGCTTCTCGTCGAGGTGCAGGGGGCCCTCGGCGGAGGCCGTGATGTAGGGCAGGTTGATGTTCGTCTCCGACGAACTGGACAGCTCGATCTTGGCCCTCTCGGCGGCCTCGCGCAGCCGCTGCACGGCCATCTTGTCCTTGGACAGGTCGACGCCGTACGCGTTCTTGAACTGCTTCACCAGGTGGTCGACGATGCGCTGGTCCCAGTCGTCGCCGCCGAGGTGGGTGTCGCCGTTGGTGGCCTTCACCTCGATGACGCCCTCACCCATCTCCAGCAGCGACACGTCGAAGGTGCCGCCGCCGAGGTCGAAGACGAGGACCGTCTGGTCGTTCTCCTTGTCCAGGCCGTACGCGAGGGCCGCGGCCGTCGGCTCGTTGATGATCCGCAGGACGTTCAGGCCCGCGATCTCACCGGCCTCCTTGGTGGCCTGCCTCTGGGTGTCGTCGAAGTACGCCGGTACGGTGATCACCGCGTCCGTGACGTCCTCTCCGAGATAGGTCTCCGCGTCCCGCTTCAGCTTCTGCAGCACCCGGGCGGAGATCTCCTGCGCGGTGTACTGCCTGCCGTCGATGCTCCCGCTGTCCGGGAACCGCCAGGCCTTGTCCCCCATGTGCCGTTTGACGGAGCGCGCGGTGCGCTCCACGTTCGTCACGGCCTGCCGCTTGGCGACCTCCCCGACGAGCACCTCACCGTTCTTGGCGAAGGCCACGACGGACGGTGTGGTCCTGGCCCCCTCCGTGTTGGTGATGACGGTGGGCTCGCCGCCTTCGAGGACCGAGACCACCGAGTTCGTGGTGCCGAGGTCGATACCGACCGAACGCGTCATCAGGGCTCTCCCTCCTCGTTGTGCCTGCTCCGGAAGGCCCCGGTGCTTCATGATCCCCCGAATGATTCCCTTGGACCCATATAAACCGGTTTACCCCCATTTTCCATGGTGTGCCGGATCGGTGTTCCCTCAGTCCCCGTGTCCGCCGGGTGAGGCCGGCTCCGACAGTGCCGCCCGCCGCAGGTGTTCGGCGAGCGCCGCGGTGGCCGTCGACGAGGTTCGGTCCTTGACGCCCCAGGCGAGCAGATGGTGGCGGCGGGCCCAGGGGTCCGCGAGTTCGCACACGTCGAGCAGGCGGCCGGGGTCGACAGCGCGGCGCGGTACGAGGGCGAGCCCGACGCCCGCGGCCGCCAGGGCGACGAGGACGCCGAGGTCGGCGACCGTGGTGCGGTACCGCACGGCCGGGGCGTGCGGGCCCACGTGTTTTTCGATCCAGCGTCGCAGCGAGGAGGCTCGGTCGAGCCCGACGAGAGGGTGTTCGGCCACCTCGCTGTAGGTCAGGGCGGTCCGGCCGGCGAGGATCCCGTCGGCCTGGCCGATCACCACGAGGGAGTCGTCGCCGAGGGGTTCCATACGCAGGCCGCAGTCGCGGGCCTCGTCGTCGACGACGACCCCCAGGTCCGCCTCGCCGTCGGTGAGCATGCGCACGGTCTCGGGGGTGCGGCGCTCGGACACCGTGACGTCGACGTCCGGGTGCGCCCGCAGGAACGACACCAGGGCCCGCGGGACGAGTCGGTGCATCGCGGAGCCACCGCCCAGCAGGGTCAGCGGAGCGGTCGGTGACCGGGTGTAGCTCGCGACGGCGCTCTCCAGCCGTGCTGTCCGGTCGAGGACTTCGCGGGCGTGCCGTGCCAGGGTCGTCCCCGCCGGGGTGGGCCGCACGCCCCGGCGGCCGCGGATCAGGAGAGCCACGCCGGCCTGGTGCTCCAGCGAGCGCACCCTGGCACTGGCCGAGGGAAGGCTGAGGTGCATCCGGCGGGCGCCGGCCGTGATCGACCCCTCCGCGACGATGTCAAGGAAGAGCCGGAGATCGTCCAGGTCGTAGCGCACGGCTCTCAGCCTATGCCTCAGCCTTAGGCTGAATATGCCGATGACGCATTGTGGAACATCGGGTCACTGAGTGATGCTCGTCGGGTGTCCGAGACCTTGCTCGTCCTGCTGGCCGGTACCGCCGCCGGAGCGCTGAACGCCGTCGGTGGTGGCGGCACGTTCGTGGCGCTGCCCGCTCTCGTCGCGGTCGGTCTGCCCCCGGTGACGGCGAACGCGGCGTCGAGTATCGCCCTCGTCCCGGGGTCGGTGGCCAGCGCCTGGGTCTACCGACGTGAGGTCGCCCCGGTCGGGTCGGCGTCCACGACGGCACTGACCACGGTCAGTGTCGTCGGGGGCGGACTCGGCGCCGGCCTGCTGCTGGCGCTGCCGGCGGCGGCGTTCGACGCCGCGGTGCCGTGGCTTCTCGCGTTCGCCACGGTGGTCCTCATCTTCGGGCGGTATCTCTCGCGTGCGGTGAGCACCGCGATGGGCCGCCCGGTCGGCATGAGTGCGCGGGCCGTCCTGATCGGCCAGTTCTTTCTGGCCGTGTACGGCGGATACTTCGGCGGTGCCGTAGGCATCCTGATGCTGGCGCTGTGGAGCGTCGGCCTCGGCCTCGACACCGCCGCCGGCAATCCGATGCGGGTCACCCAGGTCGCGGCCGTCTATCTCAGCGCGACCGCGCTGTTCCTCGTCGCCTCGGAGGCGCTGAGCGCTCCGGTTCTCCTCGTCGGCATGCTGGCCGGTGCGGTGGTCGGCGGATTCGCCGGGGCCCATCTCGCACGCCGCCTTCCCGCACGGCTGCTGCGGGGCGTCATCCTGACCACCGCCGTGACCATGACCGTCCTCTATTTCCTGCGCGCCCGTTGACATGACCGAGGGTGACAAGGGAACAGCCGCCGGGCCGTACACGGACGCGGCACGAGCGCGGCTGGTGGCGGCTTATGAGGCCTGCGAACTGGCCGAACTCGCCCGCGCCGCCGTTCCGATCGGCGAGCACGAACTGCACCCCGACGGCACCGTGCGTTCCCCGGGCTCGGTACTGGCCGATGCCGCCCGGGTGCTCCGGGCCGCCCAGCGGTTCTTCGAGGCCGCCGCTGTGTTCGAGCGCGTGGGTGGTGCGGACTGGGAACGCGTCGGCGATGTCCTGGGTGTGCCCGCGCACAGCGCGCGGGCACGCTTCACGACGGCCGAGGACCGCTTCCGGAGGGGACCGCTCTCCCCCGCCGAGGCCACCGGGCCCACGGGGCCGACCGGGCCGGCCGGCTCGCTGGGCGAGCTGAGCTGGTGGCGGGCCTACATGGCCCGGGAGCCCCTGGAAGCGGCGCTCGACCTCGACGACTGGGTACTGCGCCACCAGGACGGCGACAGCGGTCTCGGCTCCGCGCCGGTGTCCGGGGGCCTGGCCCGAAAGCGCTGACCACGGCCACGCCCCGAACGCGTCAGGCGCCGATCCTGGCCGCGATGACGGGCGCGAGGCGGTCCGCGATGACGCGGTGCCCCTGGTCGTTGGGGTGGACCGAGTCCGTGAGGTCGCCCGAGCCGAGCCAGCCCGTCGTGTCGACGAAGGAGACCCGCGAGTCGCCGCCGTCGACGGCTGCCCTGACGGCTGCCTCGGTCTGCGGAACGAACCGCCCGCGGAAGGTCTCCAACGCGAAGATCCAGGCCTGCGGATAGGCCGCGCGGACCTTGCGCAGCAGACTGCTGTACGCCTCCTGGAACTGCGCCGAACTCACCCCGTGCCCGACGTCGTTGGTGCCGAGGTTGATGACGACCGCGTCCGCCCGGTAGCGGGAGAAGTCCCAGCCCGGTGTCGGGGCGTTCGGGTTGAGCTGGGTGAACTGCCGCTCCAGGCCCACGCATCCGTCCGCCGTGGCGACGAGGCAGGCGCCGCCCTGGGCGATCTGCGTGTGTTCGGCGCCGAGGCGTTCCCCGATCAGCCAGCCGTAGGCGGTGCGTGCGTTCTGCGAGGTCGTCGTGCCCACGGTGATCGAGTCGCCGACGAACTCGATCAGCTTCTCGGGAGCGGGCGGCGGATAGGTCGTGGCGCCGCTGTCGAGGACGAGTCCCTGGAAGACGGCGTCACCACGGTAGGAGCCCGCGACCACCTGGTAGTTGACCTGGAGGGTGTGGCGGCCGGCCGGCAGCGCGGCCGGGGTCAGGTTCACCGTTCCCTTGACGTCGTCGTAGAACGTCACGGGCCCGTCGTCGATCCGCGCCCAGAAGTCGATCGTGCCCCGCTGCTTCAGCTGGACGGTCCTGCCGGTGAAGCCGACGCGGTAGTACGCGCCCGCCCAGTAGGGGGTGTAGGCGGTGGTGGAGCTCGTGGTGTCCCAGCGTCCGACGAACTTGATGTTCGGGTCACCGGGCTGGCCGGGCGCCGCGGCCTTCACGGAGCGGGTCGTACCGCCGATCGACGCGGCGCTGATGACGGGGGCCAGGCGGTCCGCGAACTTGGTGTGGCCCGCCTCGTTGGGGTGTCCGTCGCCGTCCTCGTAGTCGGTGCCGTCGGTGAGCCAGCCCGTCGTGTCGACGTAGCGAACCCTGGTGTCACCGGCGGCGTTGCGGGCGGTGACGGCGGCCCTGGTCTCGGTGACGTACCGCTTCTTCAGGGTCTGCACCGCGAAGAGGACCGCGTCCGGGTACCTGGCGCGGATGTCGCGCAGGAACGTGGTGTACGCCGACTGGAACGCCGTGCCGGACACGCCGTGCCCGATGTCGTTGGTGCCGAGGTTGATGACGACCGCGTCCGCCCGGTAGCGGGAGAAGTCCCAGTCGGTGCCACCTGTGCTGGCCGTTTTGAAGAACTGGCTGCTCAGGCCGGTGCATCCGGACTGGCCGACTAGGCAGTAGCCGGCGCGGGCGATCTGCGTGTGCCGCATCCCCAGTCGCTCGCCGGTCTTCCAGGCGTACGAGTCGAGCGCCAGCCGGTCGGTGAGGGCTCCTGCGGTGATGGAGTCGCCGACGAACTCGATCAGGCCGGGCCGGGTGGTGGGAGCGACCGTGCGGGCGCCGGAGTCCATGACCAGTCCCTGGAAGACGGTGTCGCCGGAGCGGTAGGCGATCCGCAGGGTGTGGGTGCCCGTCGGCAACGGCTGTGGGGTGAGGTTCACCGTGCCGCGCACACCCGCGTGGAAGACGTCGGGTCCGCCGTCGATGCTGACGTAGAGGTTGACGGCGTCTCTGGCCCTCACCTTGACCGTGGTGCCGGTGAACGACGTCTGCACGTACGCGCCGGTCCAGTTGGCCACGGCCGTGGTGCCCGAGCTGGTGTCCCAGCGTCCGACGTAGCCGATGTTGGGGTCGGAGACCGAGCCGTCCCCGGGAGCGGCGTGCGCCTGGCCCACGCCGGCCAGGGACAGGACGCCGGCGACGAGAACGGTCGTCAGGACGGCGGTGAGGACGGCCAGTGGTCCGCGTCCGGGTGTGCGAGGTCTGGCCTGGTGGGGGGAGGTCTGCATGGGGGGGTCCTTTCTCACCGGATGCGGGAGCGCCGGAGGGGCTGCCGGGCTCCCCTGACTCAGCGCCTCAGGTCCGCCTCCAGCGCGGCCGCGATGACACGGTCCCGCTCGGCGCGTGTGAAGAGCGCCTCGGACAGCCATCGGTCCGCGAGGGTACGCACCGCCTGGACGAAGCTGCCGGAGCTCGCGAAGGGCGCCTGCTCCCAGAGCACGTCGAGGAAGGTCAGACCGTCACCGCGGGCCCGGTTGGGGACGCCCGAGTCGGCCGTGCCGAACGCGACGACGGGTTCGGAGCGCCGGAAGTAGGCGTGGTAGCGGGTGTTGTCCGCGACGAAGAACGGCGCGAGGGTCAGGCCGTGCGTGGTGAAGTGCATCGGCCGGCCCTCGGGCCGGATCGCGGCGGCGAGGTCGCCCCGGAGCGTGAAGTCCTTGTAGAAGGAGAACGTGCGGAAGTCCCTTTCCGGGCTCTGGGCGACCAGCAGCACCGGACCGTGGAAGACCGACTGGACGGTGGGGTCGTCCAACGCCCTTTCGATGCGCAGACGGTACGGGGCCAGGACGCGGACCTGGTCGCCGCGCTGCCAGGTCCGGCTCAGGGTGAGGTAGCTGCCGGGCTCGGCCGCGGCCCGTTGCCGGACTCCGTTGACGGTGACGGTGAAGCCCCCCGTGGCCCAGGACGGAACCCTGAGCTTCAGGTCGAGCCTGCCGCCGCTCTCACGGAACGTCAGGGTGCGCACGCCCTCGGCGGGATAGTCGCTGGTCTGCTCGACGACGAAGCCCCGTTCCGGCCAGCGCAGCGTCGAGGCGAGGGAGAGGTTGACGTACAGGGCGCTGCCGTCGGCCGAGCGGAAGTACACCGAGTCCTGGTACTTGGTGTGGTTCTCCATGCCGGTGCCGCCGCAGCAGGTGCCCGTGTTGTCGTACTCGCGCACGACTCCCGGGCCCATGCCCACGAAGTAGGTGACCTCGGGGCTGGTCGTGCTGGGGGCGTCCTTGCGGGAGGCGAGGATGTGGTTGGTCAGGCCCCGCTCGTAGTAGTCCATGTAGGCGGGGTCCGGCTCGTGGAAGAACAGCTGCCGGGTGAGCTTGAGCATGTTGTACGTCGCGCAGGTCTCGGCGTTCTTGTCGTCCAGGGTCGCCGCGATGGCGCCCCGGGCGCGGAACATCTCGCCCTGGCCCGTGCCGCCCAGGCTGTACATGCGGGGGCCCGCGACCATGCCCCAGAAGTTGCGGGCCGCGGCGGCGTAGTCCTCCTGCCCGGTGTGGTCGAACAGCCGCAGATAGCCGGTGAACTGCGGGATGTGCTGGTTGGCGTGCCGGCCGTCGAGGATGTCCCGGTCCTCGGCGCAGGCGTCCAGCAGCGCCGTGTTGTCGAAGCAGCGCGCGGCCGCCAGGTGCTCCTCACGGCGGGTGAGGGCGTACAGGTCCGTCATCACCTCGTTCATGCCGCCGTACTCACCGGCGATGTAGATCGACCACATGCGCTCCAGCTGGGCCTTCGGCAGCCGGCCGAGTCGGCTGTGCACCCAGTCGCCCATCTTCGAGGCGATGGTCAGCGCCTGCTCGTTGCCTGCCAGGGTGTGTGCGTCGAGGAGCCCGCGCATGATCTTGTGGCAGGTGTAGTAGGGCGCCCAGATCGTCGGATAGGTCGTGTAGCTCTCCAGCAGGATGAACTGCGTCTCCGGGTACGCCGCCAGGTAGCCGGGGTGGCTGGGCTTCGGCGAGCCGTTCTCGGCCAGTGCCTTCTGGCACTCGCCGAGCCCGCCGACCAGGTAGTCCAGCTTGGTCTTGAGGGCGGTCTCCCGGGTGTCGGCGTACGCCTGGGCGACGAGGGTGAGGAAGTGGCCTCCGAAGTGGCCGCGCAGGTTGCCGTCTGCGGTCTCCCAGCCGCCGGGCGGCCGGGCGCCCCGGGTGTCGAGTCCGGCGTTGGCGCGGAAGACGACCAGGATGCGGTCCGCCGGGTAGGACCGAGCGTAGTCGAGCATCAGGTCGCGTTTGGCCCGGAAGACGCCGTTCCCGAGGGTGACCTGGTCCAGCGGGAAAGGGCGCACCGACCAGGCAGCCGGGACGGGCAGCGGGGCGGCGGGGGCCTGGGCGGGTACTCCGGACAGGGCCTGGCCGGGCGTTCCGGACAAGGGCTGGCCGGCTGCCGCGTGCGCGGCCGAGGTGGCCTGAACGAGCGGGGCGGCAGCCGCGGCCCCGGCGGCGAGACTCAGCAGACGACGGCGGGTGGGGGGATGGGACATGCTCGGGGACTCCGATCGTCGGTCCTCGGTGGGCATGGGCGCGGTGGAGCGGTGAGGGCGGTCATGGCGAACCCGTCACAGTGACTGTGGCCGTGGCGCGATAGGTGGTTGCCGCCACGGTGCCCTTCACTTCGAAGGTGCCCGGCTCGGCGTACTGTTCCGGCTCCACCGGGTCCCAGGTGACGGCGACCCGGCTGTCCTTGGAGCCGTCGTTGTAGGTGGCCACCACGGTGGCCGGGAGCGCGGGCGCCGTGCCGGCCCGGGTGGTGACGTGCTCCTCGGCGATGCTCGTGATCTCCACCGCGTCGCTCTGCCGCACCCACACGGTCGCGGTCACGGGCTGCGCGGCCCGGTCGGCGAGACCGGTGATCCGTACGCTCGTGCCGCCCTCCGCGACCTGCTCCTCGGTGAGGGCGGGCCAGGCGACGGGCGAGCGCGCTGTGGAGCCGTCGGCGTAGACCAGCGTCACCTGTCCGGGCAGCTCGGGGATCGTGCCGCGTGGGGTGGGGACATGGACGTCGCGCACGGACTCCGGTGTCTCGGCGTACACCTTCCACTCCTGCACGCCGAGGGCCAGATTCGGATGGCCGGTCAGCCGGGCGCGCAGGGCCGTCGTCGTGACGGGAGTGAAGGTGGTCTTGTTGTAGCGGTCCGCGGCGGTGCCGTAGCCGCTGGGGGAGGCGACCTCGCGCCAGGTGTCGCCGTCGCGGTACTCGATGACCCAGGCCTCCGGCACTCCGACACCGTCGTCGGCGCCCGGCTGCGCGTCGCGGAAGAAGTACAGGTCGGAGCCGTCCACGCGGACCGGGTCGTCCCAGGTGTACTGGACCCACTGGGTGCCCTTCTGGGGCCAGCTGCCCCAGCGCGGGGCGTCGGCCGACGAGGCGGGTTCCCGGCCGTCGTTGATCGCCGCGACGGATTCCCAGCCGGAGGTGTAGGACGCGGTGGGTGTGGCGAAGGGTGCCACGTTCACCTGCCCGTCCGCGAGCTTCTCCGCCTTGACCACGACCTTCTTCGACGACTGCGACGCGCCGTCGGTGGCGGTGAGTTCGAGGGTGTAGGTGCCCGCCTCCGTGAACCGTGCGACGGTCGTCGGGGCGCGCGGGTCGTCGAAGATGACGGTGCCGCCTTCGGGTCCGTCCGTCGCCTTCCACGAGGCGGAGAGCTTCCGCTCCGGGAGCCCGTCGTCCTCGACGATCCCCGTCAGCCGGACCTGGCCCGGACGGCTGTACGTGGTGTCCCGCCACGCCTCGACGTACGGGGCGTGGTTCCGGAACGCCGGGGGACGGACGCCGGTGGCGAACGCCTGGATCTCCTTCAGACCGCTGGTGTGTCCGTCCCGGTGGCGCATGAGCACCCGCAGCTTCCGGGTCGTCACCTGCTCGAAGCGCACCTGGTTGAGGTTGGCTCTCGGGTTGACGGGCGTCTTGGCGGGGCGGGCCACGTCCTTCCACTGGTTGTCGCCGTCCTGGTACTGCACGGTGTAGAGGGCGGGTTCGGCGTATCCGCCCGGCCGTTTGTCGCTGGAGAAGTAGAGCCTGACGTCGTCCACCGCACGCTTTCGCCCGAAGTCGATCTCGTACCAGTCCTCGGTGTTGCCCGATCCTCGGGCGCCCCAGTACGGCTCGTTGATGGTGAAGCCGTCGACGGCCCCGGACACACCCCGCCCCTCGGCCTCGTGGGAGGCGCGGGCCGTGGCGCCGGTGGCGAGGTTCTCCTTCGCCGCGCCCGTCAGGTCGCGGCCGGCCTTGGCGAACAGGTCGGTGACGCGGTCCTTCCGGCCGTACTCGACGTCCCTTGGCTCGGGCACACCGGTACGGAGTCCGGTGACGCGCGCCTTGCCGTCTCCGCCGTCGGGGAACGTCACCGTGCGGGTGGCGGGGTCGTAGACGAGGTGGGTGAGGCGGTCGGCGGTGAAGGCGAGTTCTCCGTCGAGATAGACGGAGTAGCCCTCGGGGACCTGGCGGCCGTACGGCCGTTTCCCGTCGCCCGGTTCGTCCCACAGCACGGCCACGTCGGTGCCGCGGTAGTTGATGTCGGTGACGGCGAAGTGGGGCCAGTCGATGTCGATCGGCCACAGCTCGATCTTCCGGTCGTCGCGGGGCCGGAAGCCCATCGCGTCCTCGATCACCGTCCAGTTGGTGGTGCCCAGGATGGTGTGGTGGATCCAGGACCGGTAGCCGATCTTCTGCGGGTCGGCGCTGCCGTCGGCCCAGAACTCGTTCTGGTCGGGCCACCGGTTGTCGCCGTCGATGTAGTGGGCCCAGGCGTTCCAGGACAGCAGCTTCTTGTACCAGGTGCGGTCGATGTACTTGCTCGGGTACGTCCGCAGCACCGAGGAGAGGAAGCGGAAGGTGACGGTGGAGTTGATGACGGAGAAGTTGTTGCTCCCCGGGTGTCCCTGCTCCGCCGCTTCCGCCTTGTCGGCCTGGTTGGCCGTGAAGAACGGGAAGACGGGGTACTGCTCGGCGTCCGCCCACAGCCGCAGCGCTTCGAGGTACTGCGGGTCCTCGTCCGGCGTGGGCATCAGGCCGACGCTGTACGGGTAGTAGTTGTTGATCTCCTTCCAGGGCACCAGGGTGTCGCTGGCCACGTGCCGGTGCTTGAGCAGCTTGTCCTTCGGGTCCCACAGGTACTTCAGGACCGCGTCCTTCACCCGTTGCGCGACGCCGCGCATCTCGTCGGCCTTGGCTTTCTCGCCGAGCAGGTCGTAGGCGCGGGCCGCCGCCGTGGCGTTGCTGAAGACATAGGCCGACTCGGCGCGGTCCAGGTTCCCCGGCCTCCAGTCGAACGACACCGCGTCGGCATCGTTGCCGGTCATGGCTCCCCAGTCGTACTCGATCAGCCCGTTGCCGTCGTGGTCGTAGTTCTCCAGCTGGCCCTTGACGTCCTTCTCCGCGTACCGCGCCAGATTGCGCACGATGCCGTCGGGTCCGCCGTGCACCTGGTAGGAGCGCCAAGCCGCCTCGGAGATGTACTGGGTGTAGCTGTTCGACCAGTTCTCCGGGTCACCCGGGTTGTCGGTGTACTTGCCGTTCTTCGAGACCTCTCCGGCCGACACCCAGGGGCCGTACGCGTAGCTCGGGTCGCGCAGGTACTTGAGGTCGTCGACGAACATGCCGACGGTCAGCGCGATGGCGTTGTTGTAGCCGAGGGCGCCCTCCGTCGAGGTGGGGAACTGGTAGTCGCTGCCCGGGATGTCGGCGTCGAGGTAGTTGTACCGCAGCAGCCACCAGCGGTAGTACAGCGTCTTCTCGATGTTGTCGTCCGGGACGTCGAGGTACGGCAGGTTCTCGGCCCACCAGCGGTTGTACGTCTGCACGTGGGTACGGAAGGCGGCGGGCGGGGTGGCGGTGCGCACCGAGTCGTACTCGGTCCGGGAGCGGGCGATCTCCTCGGTGACGAACCCGAGTTGGACCTTGGTGGTGACCCTGCCGCCGGCGGGCAGAGCGAGGGATCGTGTGAGGGCCTCGCCGTCCGGTGCGGGGGCCATGCCGTCGCCGCTGAGTCGCGGGAAGACGGCGGTGAGGTTGTTCTTCGCGGCCGTCGCGCCGGTCAGTTCACGGCCTTCGGCGGTCGTGGTGTACGGGGACGAGGCGCGTAGCGTGAGCTCGCGGCGGGCGGAACCCGTGTTGGTGACGGTCAGGTTCGTCACGGCGACGTTCGCGTCGGTGATGAACTTGGTCTGCGTCACCTTCAGCCCGCCGGCCTCGTGGGTGAACTCGCTGCGCCAGTGGCTGGGGGTCTGCGTCCTGGCGCCGGTGTCCTCGCGCAGGGTGAGGTTCTCGCCGTCCATGGACAGGGTGATGGTGTACGCGGAACGGTTGTCGATGCTCTCCCAGTAGGCGACCCTGCCGCCGAACCCGAGCCGGGACGGGTCGTGCTCCTTCATGAACACCGCCCGGCCCCGCGTGAACAGCCAGTCGCCTGCCGGGTCCTGGCCCTTGCGGGCCAGCATCCGGTCCATCCAGAAGTCGGTGCCGTTCCCCGCCTTCCGGTCGGCCTCGTACTGGGCGCGCAGGGTGCGGCGGACGGTGAAGCCCGCGGGCAACTCCGGCACGGGCTCGGCCGATCCGGAGTAGACCGGGTAGCCGATCGCCGAGTTGTCCGCCTCGGCCTGGGCGGTGGCGGCGAGCGAGGCCAGCAGCCCGAGAGCCAGCGCCCCGGCCAGGATTCTGCGACGGTGCCGTCTTCGCGGTCCGTGCACGACTGCCTCCAGGTGAGCGTTGTCTACGGTTCCGTCGTCCGCGGCTCGGCCGTAGGCAGCCAGACGCGCATCGTCGAGGGCCCACGGTTGGCCCAGGCGTGGTAGGGCACCAGAACGATGCCCGTGCGGTCGGCGTCCCTCGCCGCGGGACGGTCGAGCGGTTCGTACGGCCAGGCCGCATCGCTTCGTTCGGCGTGGACGTCGACCTCTCCGGCCGCGACGACGGTGCCGGCCGTGCCGCCCGGACCGTCCTCCGGTTCCACGGACGGATGCACCCGCACCGCGTCGACGTCCCGCCCGTGCGGCAGGTCCACGGACTCGGCGCAGTACACCAGCGGTCCCCGTTGGACGGCCACCGTGCCGCGTACCGCGTCGACGCGCGGATCGGCCCGCACCCAGCGCGGTGTCACGGCCAGTTCCAGACGTACTTCGTCACCGGGGCGGAAGACCCGGGTGACCTCGGCGGTGCCCGGCGGGACGGCGCGGCGTGTCCCGTCCGGGCCGACCAGCGACGCGGTGGTGCCCGCCGTCCATGCGGGGACGCGCAGCGACAGGGTCCAGGGATGGTCCGGGGACCTGACGACCCGCACGGTCACGGTCCCTCCGGACGGGTAGTCGGTGCGGACCCGGAGGGCGACACCGTGGCCGCCGGCGAGGGACGTGGCGATCTCCGCGTCCGCGTACTGGTGCAGTTGCAGGCCGTGGTCGTCCGCCGTCGCCAGGTAGGCGGGCAGTTGGGCAAGAGTCCGCGCCACGTTGGTCGGGCAGCAGGACACCGCGAACCAGGGGGCGCGCAGGCTCGACTCGGCGCGTGGGCTGTCGGCGTCCGTGGCGGGGACGGTGCCTCGGGTGCGCCGGTGCAGGGTGTTGGCGTAGAAGAAGGCCCGGCCGTCCTCGGACGGGGAGGCCGCGACCACGTTGAACAGGGTCCGCTCGGCCAGGTCCGCGAAGCGCGGCTCTCCCGTGGCCAGCAGCAGCCGCCAGCTGAGCATCACGGAGGCGACCGCGGCGCAGGTCTCCGAGTAGGCGCGGTCCGGCGGCAGCACGAAGTCGTCGCCGAAGGACTCGTCACGGTGGTGCGAGCCCATACCGCCCGTCAGATAGGTCCGCCGTGCGACCGCCGCCTCCCACTGCCGTACGACCGCGGCGAACAGGGCGTCGTCCCCGGTCTCGACGGCGACGTCGACGGCGCCGGCCGCGAGGTAGAGGGCACGTACGGCGTGTCCGCGCAGCACGGTGGCGTCCCGCACGGGCACGTCGTCCTGGTAGTAGGCGCGGCCGAACTCGATGTCGGCGAGCGTGTGGTGTCCGCGGCGGCCGACGAAGAGGGCCGCCTGGTCGAGGTAGCGCTGCTCCCCCGTCAGCCTGGCGAGTTCCACCAGGGCGGTCTCGATCCCCGGATGCCCGCAGACGCCCTCGATGCCGCCCCGGCCGAACGTGGCGCAGATGTGGTCGGCGGCTCGCCGGGCGATCTTCGTCAGCTCACCCTCGCCCCGTGCTCTGGCCTGGGCCACACCGGCCTGGATGAGATGCCCGAAGCAGTAGAGCTCGTGGCCCCATTCGAGGTCGCTGTAGCGGGGCTGCTGTCCGGGGCGGCCGAAGGCGGTGTTCAGGTAGCCGTCCGGTTCCTGCGCGGGTGCGACGGCCTCGGTGAGCGCGGCCGCCTCCGCGTCGAGCGTGGTGGCCGCTCCGCCGCTCCCGGCCTCCCAGGCCATGGCTTCGAGGAGCTTGTAGATCTCGGAGTCCGCGAACTCCCGGCCCTTTCGGTCGCGGTGGACCCGGCCCTCGGCCGCGGCCCGGAAGTTGCCGGTCCAGCCGACGCGTTCCATCCAGTCACGGCAGTGGCCGAGTGTGGCGGTCGCGTTGGTGTGCCTGCGCCGGGCCCAGAAGCCCCCGGTGATCCTGACCTCGTCCAGGCCCAGCGGCCGCAGCCGTCCCCGGGTGGGCGCCACCGGCAGCACGGGCGGCCGCGTCGTGTTCTCCCTCACCAGTTCATGCCTTTGGTTGGTCCCTTCGGTCGTGGGTCCGCGGTGGTCGATGCGTGGTGGTCGTGCGGTGCCTGGTGGTCGGTGTGCGCCTGCTTCGGTCCTCATCCCTTGAGCGCGCCGGACATGAAGCCGCGTATGTAGTGCCGTTGCAGCAGCAGGAAGAGCAGGAGGCAGGGGACGGCGAGTACCACCACGCCCGCCTCGGTGGCGCCATAGTCGACGGCGCCCATGCTCTGCTGCCGCAGGTTCGCGACGGCCAGGGGCAGCGGTGCCTTCTCGCTGTCGGAGATGAGGATCAGGGGCGCGATGAAGTCGTTCCAGGCCGCGAGGAAGGCGAAGAGTCCCACGGTGATCAGTCCCGGTCGCACCGCCGGGAGGAGGACCCGGCGCAGTGCGCCCGCCGTGCCGCAGCCGTCGACGAGTGCCGACTCCTCCAGTTCGCGTGGCACCGCCTCGAAGGAGATCCGCATCATGAAGGTGGCGAACGGCAGCTGGAACATGGCCAGTACGAGGCTCAGCCCGATCAGCGAGTTCTGCAGATGGAGCCTGCCGAGCAGCACGTAGAGCGGGATGAGGAGCGTGGCGTACGGGACCATGAGGATGGCCAGGGTGAGCAGGAACAGCAGGTTCCTGCCGGGGAAGTCGAAGCGGGCGAAGGCGTAACCGCCCAGCAGCGACACCCCGAGGGTCAGGGCGACGGTCAGGGCCGAGACGACGGTGCTGTTGAGGAGGTACCGCCACAGTCCGGCGTCGTAGTCCAGCAGCGTCCTGTAGTTGCCGAGGCCGTAACCGGATTCCTGCGCGGTGCCGGGCTGTCCGCTGACCGAGGCCAAGGTGTTCCACAGCAGGGGGAACAGGAAGATGACGGCCAGACCTCCGGCGACAACGTAGTGAGGCGTCCGGCCCAGAGCGCGGGTGAGCACCGTGGTGTCCCTTCTCATGAGGCGGGTGTCGATGTGGGGGTCATGACTCGTCGGCGCGGCGCAGACCGCGGAACTGAAGGGCGTTGAGCAGGAGCAGCACGCCCAGCACGATGATCGACAGGGCGGCCGCGGTGCCGAGGTTCAGCCGCTGGAAGGCCTCCCGGTAGATCAACTGGACGACGGTCACCGTGCTGTTGTCCGGTCCGCCTTTGGTGAGGATGAAGAACTGGTCGAAGGCGAGCAGGGATCCGGTCACGCACAGCAGCAGGGTCAGGGCGAGGGACGGCCGCAGCAGCGGCAGCGTGACGGAGCGGAAGATCTGGCCGCGGCTCGCGCCGTCCATCCGGGCGGCCTCGTACACCTCGTGGGGGATGCGCTGGAGACCCACGAGCAGGATCAGCATGTAGAAGCCCGCGAACTTCCAGACGATGAGGAACACGGTCGACAGCAGGGCGGACGTCGGCGAGCCGAGGAACGACACGGGGTCGTCGACGAGGCCGAGCGTGTCCAGGACCCGGCTGAGCGGGCCGGTGGTGGGGCTGTAGAGACCCCAGAACAGCAGGGAGGCGGAGGCCAGTCCCAGGGCGCTGGGCAGGAAGTAGACCGTACGGAAGAAGCCCGCTCCCGGGCGGGACTCCTGCACCAGCAGGGCGAGGAGGAGCGCGAGCCCGAGGAGAACGACCGTGACGATCACGGTGTAGAGGAGGGTGAAGCGCACCGCGGGCCAGAAGAGGGCGCTGTGGGTGACGTCGGTGTAGTTCTCGGGCGCGTTGACCCCGCGGTCGCCCGCGAGCAGCGGCCAGTCGCTGAGCGACATCTGTCCGACGAGGAGCAGGGGCAGCACGAAGAAGACCGCGACGAACACGGCCGTGGGTGCCGCGTAGCCCATGCCCTTGACCGTGCGGGACCGCCACCAAGGGGGCGCCTTCACCTGCATGGGTCTCCTCTGCCGTGGGACGTGGGAGGGGCGGTGCGGCGGGGTGCTGGGGGCAGGCTGGTGCCGTACCCCCTGGGGCCCGGCCCCCGGGGGCCGTTCAGTCGGCCAGCGAAGCACTGACCGCTGCGTTGTCCTTGTCGAGTGCCCCCTCGTCGCCGAAGACGGCGTCGCGCATGAGGGTCAGCCAGGGTCCGTTGGGGTCGTTGAAGGTCTGGCCGAACTTCAGCGCGTACGGGGTGCGGCCGTGCGCGACGAGTTGGTTGATCGTCACCAGCCGCGGGTCCGCCTTGGAGTGCTTGTTGGACGCCAGATCGGTGCGCGCCACCACGTCCTTGTTCGCGGCGACCACGTCGACCTGGGCCGTGTCGCCCAGGGACCAGGCGAGGAAGTTCCAGGCCTGGTCGGCCGACTTGCTGGTGGCGGAGATGCCGATGGCGTCACCGCCGACGAAGGTGGACCTGCCGCCGTCGGGTCCGGGGATGGGCGCGACACCGAGGTCGAGGTCCTTGGGCATCAGCCCCAGGGTGGTCGACGGCATGGGCATCACGCCGACCTTGCCCTTGGGGAAGACCCCGGTCCAGGTCGTGCCCGTCTCGTCGCGTGCGCCGGGGGCCACGATGTCGTCCCGCACCCAGCCGCGGTAGGTCTCGTAGACCTTCTTGGCGGTGTCGGAGGAGAGGCGTGCCTCGGTTCCGTCCTTGTTCAGCACGTCCTCGCCGGCGGCCCAGATGGACGGCCACCAGGTGAAGACGCCGCAGCCGCCGCAGTTACCGCCGAAGAAGGTGCCGTTGACGCCCGAGCCCAGCGCGTCCACGGCGCGGGCCTGCCGGTCCCACTCGCGAAGGGTGGTGGGCGGCTTCTCCGGGTCGAGCTGGGCCCGGCGGTAGAGCTCCTTGTTGTAGAAGAGCACCGACAGATCCAGCGTGTGCGGCACCACGTACTTCCTGCCTTCGTACGTACCGGCCTTGATGTGCGACTGGGCCAGATGCTTGGCGAACGGCAGGGCGTCGAGGCGTTCGGTGATGTCGGCGAAGAGCGCGCTGGAGGTGTAGTTCGGTACGAACACCACGTCGGAGGCGAACAGGTCGGGGAGGTCGCGGGAGCCGGCCGCGGCACCGACCTTGGCCTGGTAGTCGTCGGTGGGGATGACGGTCAGCTCGATCTTGTTCTGGTGGCTCGCGTTGTACGCCTTGACGAGGGCCTCGCTCTGCGGCCGGGTCGCCGCACGCGTCCACATCGTCAACTTGGTGCCGTCGTCGACACCCTTGGCGTTCGCGGCTCCGCTTCCTCCCCCGCCGCCCGAACCGTCCTCCCCCGATCCGCATGCCGTGACCAGACTCGCGGCGGCGAGGAGTGCGATGGCGGCGGTGACGAGGCGGCGTAGGCGTCCGAGCGGTCCGGCCGTGCTCCCCATGGTCGATCCCCCCTCGTGGACGGCGGGCCCTGGGCAGGCCGGCCGGTCGGGACGATGGATGTGGTGGCACTGAACACTGCGGCGAACAAGCTGCGACGAACAGGCTGTGACGAACCCCGCGACGAAGCCCCGTGACAAAGCCCGGTGACGAAGCCCGGAAACGAACTCACCGGCGACAGCGGCGAAGCGAGGGAAACGAACCGAAAAGGCTTTCAGAGACGCTAGGACCCGGCTCATCAACCGTCAATCCCCTTGCGGGAAACACCTGAAGCCGAGTGCTCGAACCCGTGGGCGTGCCGCGACCGAAAGGATTCCCGGTACTGTTTTCCGCGCGGCGTGCCGCGCTCGACGGCGTCGGCACGCGACGCGAGACAGGAGTAGACCATGGCACAGGCCACCGGCCCCTCTCGTTCGCATCCCGCCACGCTCAGCGACGTCGCCCGGCTGGCCGGCGTGTCCGTGGCCACCGCGTCCAAGGCCCTCAACGGCCGCAGTCAGGTGCGCGCGGAGACCAGACAGCGGGTGATCGAAGCGGCGGAGCGGCTGTCGTTCCGGCCCAACCAGGTGGCCCGGGGCCTGCTGGCCGGGCGTACGGGCACCGTAGGGCTGCTCACCAGCGACCTGGAGGGGCGGTTCAGCATCCCGATCCTCATGGGTGCCGAGGACGCGTTCGGAGCGGGCGAGGTCGCGGTGTTCCTCTGTGACGCCCGTGGTGACGCGATCCGGGAGCAGCACCACGTCCGCGCGTTGCTCGGCCGCCGCGTCGACGGCCTCATCGTGGTGGGCAGCCGGACCGACCCGCGCCCCTCGCTGGGACGCGAGTTGCCCGTTCCCGTCGTCTACGCCTACGCGCCGTCGGACGACACGGAGGACCTGTCCATCGTCCCTGACAACGTCGGCGCCGGCCGGATCGCGGTGGACCATCTGCTGGCCTGTGGCCGTACCCGGATCGCGCACATCACCGGCGACCCCGGGTACCTCGCGGCGCGGGAGCGGGCCGAGGGGGCCGGGGCCGCGCTCGCGGACGCCGGCCTCACCCTGGTCGGCCGGCCGCGGTTCGGGGCGTGGTCGGAGGGCTGGGGACGGGCGGCGACCGCGATACTGCTCGACCAGCACCCGGATGTGGACGCCGTCCTGTGCGGCAGCGATCAGATAGCCCGCGGCGTCATCGACGTACTGCGCGAGCGCGGCCACCGGGTGCCGGAGGACGTGGCGGTCATGGGCTTCGACAACTGGCGGGTGCTGACCTCCGCCTCCCGCCCGCCGCTGACCAGCGTCGACATGAACCTCGAACAGGTGGGCCGCGCGGCGGCGCACGCCCTGTTCACGGCGATCGGCGGAGCACGGAGGTCGGGAGTCGAGAGCCTGCCCTGCCGGGTGGTGATCAGGGGGTCCACGGCGCCGCTGTCCTGAACCGCACGCTTGGCGGACCGCCGTGTCTGTCACGGGTGTTGAACCGGTGGGGCGCGGCTCCTACCGTTGCCCCGGTGACGGTGCCTGAGTCGGTCCCCCCTCATTCATGCGGCAGCCTGGTTCGCGGGGCGTTGTCCGGAGGCCAGTTGCTCCGGGCTTTCCTCGTGGCCGCCCTGCTGGTCTGTGTGCTGCTGCCGGCGGGCCCGGCGAGTTCCTCTGTTTCCGGCTCCGGTCCCGGTGAGGCCGGCCCGGTCGGCTGGGCCTCCGCCCACGGCGGAACCACGGGAGGCGCGGGAGCGGCCCCGGAGTCGACGTGGACGGTCTCGACGCGGGCGGAGCTGAAGGAAGCGCTGGCCAACCACGGTGACCCGAACGCGCCCAAGGTCATCCGGGTCGAAGGAGACATCAACGGCCACGAGGCGGACGACGGCACGCTGCTCGGCGAACAGGACTACGCCCCCGGCTACGACCTGGCGAAGTACATGTCGTGCTTCGGCGAGGACGGCGCCGTATGGTCCGACACCCGTTACGACTACTGCAAGCAGCAGCGGACGCTGCGGCAGACCGGTTCGAACAGGGAGAAGCAGCAGATCCAGCTGACCGTGCCGAGCAACACGACGCTCCTGGGCACGGGAGGCGACGCACGCCTGCTCGGAGTCTTCCTGACCGTCAACACGGGCACCAACATCATCGTCCGTGACCTTCTTCTTGAGGCACCCGTCGACCACTTCACCACCTGGTCACCGGACGACGGTGAGCAGGGCAACTGGAACGCCCGCTTCGACGCCCTGACAGTGATCACCGGACGGAACATCTGGATCGACCACTGCACGTTCACCGACGGCCGTTTCCCTGACCGCACGGCCCCGGCCGGCTTCCACGGCGAGCGGGTCCAACGGCACGACGGGCTGCTGGACATCGAGGACGGTTCGGACTTCATCACCGTCTCGGACAGCCGGTTCACCGACCATGACAAGGCGGTCCTCATCGGCTCCGGCGACGGGCGCGGCGACCGGGACCGCGGGCACCTGAAAGTGACCTTCGCCCGGAACCTCTTCACCGACATCGCCCAGCGTGCCCCACGCGTCCGCTTCGGCCAGGTCCACCTCGTCAACAACGTCTACCGCGGCCGGGCCCGCGACACCGTCTACGCACTCGGCATCGGCGTGGAGTCCGCGATCGTCTCCGAGCGGAACGTCTTCCTGTACGAGGGCCCCGGCGTCCGCCCCTCGATGGTGGTCGCGCTCTACGGGGGCACGCGTTTCCGCGACACCGGCTCCTGGCTCAACGGCGGCCCGGCCGCCCTCAACGCGGCAGCCGCCGCCGAGGCCACGGAAGGGTTCACCACCGACACCGGCTGGAACCCGGCCGACGTCTACGCGTACCGCCCACTGCGGTCGGCGGCTGCCGTACGGTGGTATGTCCTCCACCACGCGGGGCCGGGTCGCGGCGCGCATCCGGCACCCTGACGTCGTCCGCCGGGACTGGCGGAACGCGCGGTGACGCGCGGGGTGGTGGCCCCGGGTCCCTCCCACCCCCTCTCGTGAAGCCACGGGTGGGCCGGTCGGTAGGCTTCCAGATGCGCCGGACACGTGGTCGGCGTATCCGACCCCGCCGTTCCCTTCCGTCGCCGTGACTCCGTCGCCGTGACGGGCTGACTCCCGAAAGCCCCGATCTGATGCCCACGCACCGCCTACGAGGACCCGGCTCGCCGACGTCCGGTGCGCTGCGGGGCTTTCGGGCCGGGGTGCTCGCCGTGCTGTGCGTGCTGCTGCCGCTGGCCGGACATGTGCTGGCGCAGGGCCATGCGCCCCAGTGGCTCGTCGTGGCCTCCATGGCGGCCGTCGCGCTGCCCGGTGCGCTGCTGCTGACACGGCACCGGCTGACGGACACCCAACTGCTGGGCGTGCTCGTCCTCGCCCAGCTCACGTACCACGTCGTCTATTCGCTGCCGGGGGCCTGCGCCGCGGTGACGGGGCAGGACGGCTCGGTGGGCCTTCCGCTCCGGCTGATCGAGCACGACGCGACCGCCGGGCCGCCGCCCGGTGTGCTGCTCGCCGGTCATCTGGTCTCCCTGCTGCTCGCCGCCCGTCTGCTGGGCGTCACGGAGCGGCTGTTGTGGCAGAGCACGTCACTGCTGGTGGTCGTGCGAGGTCTGCTGCTGTTCTTCTGGCCGTGGTTCGGTGGGCGGCACGCGACGGGTCCGCAGGCCGTGGTCCCGGAGAGTTCCTCGCCGTTGATGTCGGCGCTGCTGGTGCGGCTGCACGCGGGCAGGGCGCCGCCGTACCGAGGGCACGGTCCGTTCGTCCTGCTCCGGCCGACATCGCCCGGCGCTCTCCACCTGCCCTGACGGGGTGACGCGAGGGCCGCCCGGTGGGCCGGTCCTCCTCGTCCCGGCGGCTGGTGCTGCCGGGTGTCCCAGAGAGTTTCCCTCGTCATGTACGTCACTGACCGGCGTGCCGTCCGTACGGCGGCACGTGTCCTCGTTGTGCCCGCCGCCCTGGCGGCCCTGGCCGCCGCCGCGCCGCGGGCCGCGGCCCACACCGACCTCGACACCGCCCGTCCCGCGGCCGACGCCACGCTCGCCGAACTGCCCTCGCACATCACGCTGACCTTCAGCGACCCGATGACCGAGAAGTACGCCAAGGTCGCGGTCACCGCCCCGGACGGGAAGTCCGCTGCCACGGAGGAGCCCGCGGTCTCGGGAAATGAGGTCACCCTCGCGCTGGATCCCACCTCGCCCGCCGGGCGCTACACGGTGGGCTACCGGGTCGTCTCCGCCGACGGTCATCCGGTCTCGGGCTCGTACTCCTTCACCGTCGAGGCGGCGGCCGGCAGTCCCGCTCCGTCGGCGCGAGGGACGGGGTCCGAGGGCGCGGCGGTTCCCCGCGCCGCCGAGAAGACCGCCGAGGAGACAGCCGAGAAGCCCGCCGAGGACGGCGTCGACGGCGAGTCCTTCGGAGGGACTGTCCCCGTTCTCGTCGCGGTCGGCGCGCCTGCCGCGGCGGCCGTGGCGGCCGTGGCGGCCGTGGCGGCCGTGGGCGCGTACGCCGTACGACGGAGGCGAGCCCGTCATGGCGACTGAGACCACGACCAGGACCACCACCAGGGCCGGGCGGCTGCCGCGGCTGCCGCTCGTGCTGGCCGGAACGGTCGGCCTCGCCGTCGCCGTCGCCGTGGTCGCGGTGGGGGCCGGTGGCGGCACCGCGACCGCGATCCCCGGAATACCGGATGCCGGTGCGCTGACCGCCTGGGGCCTGCCGGTGGCCCGCACCGTCACGGACGCGGCCGCCACGGCGACCGTGGGCGCGCTGCTGCTGGTCGCCGTGTTGCTGCCGGGCGGCAAGAAGCTCGGCCCGGCCCAGCTGCGCTATCTCACCTGGGCCGCCGCGGCTGCCGCGCTGTGGGCGGTGGCGTCGGCCGCCACGCTCGCGTTCATGCTCTCGGACCTGTTCGCCCAGCCCGTCGCCGAGGTCCTCTCTCCCGCCGTGCTGGCGGACTTCGTCACCACGGACGCACAAGGCCGCTCGTACGCGCTGATGGCGGGCGCCGCGGGCGTGATCGCGACGCTGGGCGTGGGCATCGGCACCGCCCGCTGGGCCCGCGTGGCGCTCGTCGTCGCCCTTGCCGGGCTGCTGCCTCCCGCGTTCACCGGACACTCCTCCGCGGCGGGCAACCATGACGCCGCGGTCACCAGCCTCGCCCTGCACCTGCTCGGTGTCGCGGTGTGGGTCGGCGGGCTGGTGTTCGTTCTGATCGTGGCCGCGCGCCGTGAGGAGCAGGCGGTGGACGCGGTCCGGCGCTTCAGCCCACTCGCCGCCTGGGCACTGCTCGCGGTCGCCGCGAGCGGCATCGTGAACGTCGCGGTCCGACTCCCCTCCCCGGGGGACGTCTTCACCAGCCGGTACGGGCTGATGGTTCTCGCCAAGGTGCTGGCGCTCGCCGCTCTGGGTGGCATCGGCGGATGGCACCGGCGCCGTACGCTTCCCGCTCTGAAGGAGGGCGAGTGGCGGGGGTTCCTCCGCCTCGCCGTCGGTGAACTGCTGCTCATGGCGGCGGCCGTCGGGCTCGCCGTGGGCCTGTCACGCACGCCTGCTCCGGGCGCCGGTGACGTCTCGGTGTCGCCCACCGAGGAGCTGCTGGGCTTCGCCATGCCGCCGCCGCTCGGTGACTTCCCCTGGACGCCGCTGTTCACCCAGTGGCACTTCGACCCGCTGTTCGCGTTCGGTACGGCGGCCGCCGGCCTGCTGTACCTGGCCGGCGTACGGAAGTTGCGTGCCCGGGGCGACAAGTGGCCGGTCGGGCGCACGGTTTCGTGGCTGCTGGGCCTGGCGGTGACCGTGCTGGCCACGATGAGCGGGCTCGCCGTCTACGGCAAGGTGCTGTTCAGCGTGCACATGGGCCAGCACATGATCCTCGCGATGACGGTGCCGATCCTGCTCGTCCTCGGCGCCCCCGCCACGCTCGCGCTCCGGGCTCTGCCCGCCGCCCCGAGAGGGGAGCCGGACGGCCCGCGGGAGATGCTGCTGAAGCTGCTCCACAGCCGCTACGTCAAGGTGGTCTCGCATCCGGCCGTCGCGAGCGCGCTGTTCATCGGCAGTGCCTTCGCCGTCTACTACAGCTCGCTCTTCGAAACGCTGATGCGCAGCCACCTCGGGCACATGGTCATGCTGGTGCACTTCCTCGTCGCGGGGCTGCTGTTCTTCTGGGTGGTCATCGGCATCGACCCCGGACCGCGCCGCCCACCGCATCTGGGCAGGCTGTTCGTGCTGATCCTCACGATGCCGTTCCACTCCTGGTTCAGCATTTCGCTGATGAGCTCCAGCGACCTGATCGGTGAGGGCTGGTGGTCGCTGCTCGACCGGCCCTGGGTCACGGACGCGATGGACGACCAGTACAACGCAGGGGCCATCGCCTGGGCCACCGGCGACATCCCCGTCCTGATCACCACGATCATCCTGGCCGTCCAGTGGGTCCGCTCCGACCAGCGCGAGGCCCGCCGTATCGACCGGCGGATCGACCGCGGTGACGCCGGTGACCCGCTGGCCGCCTACAACGCCTACCTGGCGAGCCTGCACGCCCGCGACCGGCGCGCCGCCCACCCCACCACGACCAACACCAAGACGATGTCCACGTCCACGTCCACCGAGGAATCATGAAGAAGCTGAAGAAACACCTCGTCGTCGCCGCGGTGATCGTGGCCGGCTTCGCCGCCGCCCTCGGCGCCTTCCTGCTGTTCTCCCCCGACGACCGCGACGCCGGCGGTGTGAACGTCCAGCCCGCCGCCGAGGCACTGCCCGTCCGCGACACCAGCCACCGTCTCACCGACCCGAAGAAGAGCGAACTGACGATCGTCGAGTTCCTCGACTTCGAGTGCGAGGCGTGCGGGGCGGTGTACCCGATGGTGGAGAGGCTCCGCGAGGAGTACGGCGACCGGGTCACGTTCGTCGCCCGCTACTTCCCGATGCCCGGCCACCGCAACGGCGAACTCGCCGCGCGTACCGCCGAGGCCGCCGCGCGCCAGGGCAGGTTCGAGGACATGTACACCCAGCTCTTCGCCACCCAGAAGGAGTGGGGCGAGTCGCAGGAGTGGAAGGAGTCCGTCTTCCGTGGGTACGCGAAGGAACTCGGCCTGGACATGGACCGGTTCAACGCCGACCTCGCCGATCCGGAGGTGGCCGGGCGCGTCCAGGACGACCAGCGCGACGGCCTCGGCCTGGGCGTGCAGGGCACCCCGACCTTCTTCGTCGACGGAACCAGGATCCCCACTCCGGGCTCCTACGAGGTGTTCAAGGCGCTCATCGACGACCGGCTGTCCAAGTGACCGTGAGCGGAGACGGCACACACCGTCTGCTCGGCCAGGCATGCAACGGCCGGCCCTGTGAACAGCCCCGCACCACCCCACGTATACGACAAGGTGAAAGCCCGTGACCCCCACCAGCCGGATCATCTACGACGAACGCCTGACCGCGCCCAGGTCCTGGTGGGGCATCTCCGCGCTGTTCGGCCTCTCGATGGCCCTGGTCTTCCTTCCCTACGGGCTGATCGGGGCTCTCGTCGCCCTGACCATCGGCACCTGCCTGGCCGGGATGTACGTCAGCGGGCAGGGCTCGGCGCGGATCCGGGTCACCTCGGACACGCTGTTCGTGGCGAACGCGCGTATTCCGCTGTCCGCGCTGGGGAAGGCGGAGGTGCTCGACGGCGAGGAGGCCAGGGCCTGGCGGACGTACAAGGCCGATCTGCGGGCGTTCAGCGTGATGCGCGGTTTCATCCCCACCGCGGTGCGTGTCGCGGTGCTCGACCCGGACGACCCCACCCCCTACCTCTACCTCTCCACCCGCACGCCGGACCGGCTCGCCGAAGCGATCAGTGTGCGCGACTGATCGTGCGGCGGCCGTGACCGGGCGCGGGGAGTGTGCCGTGACAGACCCGGCCGGCCGTGCGGGAACGTGCGCGCGGGCCGGGCTGTTCTCCGTGCTCGGCACCGTGCTCGCGGCCTTCGGCCACCATGCCATCGCCGAAGGCACGGTGCCCTGGCGGCTGACGGGCACGGCGGTGGTGGTGCAGTTCGCGGCGGTCTGGCCGCTCGCACGGCGCCGCTACACGCTCGTCGCGACCGTCGCGTTCACGCTGGCGACGCAGGGCATGCTGCATCTCGCCCTGTCCGCCGCGGACGGTGACCCGCCGACCGTGACGCCGTGGCACACGACGCACGCCGGGCATGGCGCGGTCGCGCCGGGGGACGGACACGCCTGGCATCACGCCGGAGCGGCGATGACGACGGTCCACGTGGTCGCCGCGCTGGTCGTGGCCCTGCTGCTGCACCGGGCGGACGCACGGATGACGGCGGCGCTCGGCACACTGCGGACTCTGGCCCGGGCCGTCGTGGCCGCCCTGGGCCAGGTGCTGCCACGACCGGTCGTCGGCAGAGGCCCGATGTCCCCGAAGCTCCCCGCTCGGAGTCCGGGCGCCCGCTTCGAGGTGGCGGTACCGGCGAGGGAGGAAGTACTGGAGCACGCGGTGGTGCGCAGGGGACCACCACGGCGGGAGCGACCTTCCGGTTCTTCACGGTCCCGGCGACTGCGGGACCGGCCCTTCCCGTACCAGCAAGGAGTTTCCCTGTGTCCCTGTCCACACACCCGTTGGCCGTGGCCGGCCGCCGAGTCGCTCTCGCCGGTGCCGGCGCGCTGACGGCGACGCTCGCCCTGGCCGCGCCGGCCGCCGCGCACGTGGAGGTCGAGGCGGACACGCCCCAGGCCCTCGCCGAGGACGTCACCCTCACCTTCCTGTCCGAGGCCGAGTCCGACTCGGCGGGCTTCACCGAACTGCGCGTCGTACTGCCCGAAGGCATCGCTCCCGAGGACGTCACGCTCGACGAGGCGCCCAAGGGCTGGAAGTTCAGGGCCACCAACGACGGATACACCGTCGGCGGACCCGCTCTCAAGGCCGGCGTCGACGGCGAGCACAAGGTCACGGTCCGGCAGTTGCCGGACGCCAAGGAGATCGCGTTCAAGACCGTCGAGACGTACAGCGACGGCAAGATCTCCCGCTGGATCGAACTGCCCACGGGCGGCGAGGATTCCGAACAGCCCGCCCCGGTCCTGGAACTGAAGGCCGCGGCCCCGGGCGCGAAGCCGGCCGACCCCGGTCCCAGCTCCAGCCCTTCGCAGAGCGAGACCCCCAGCCCGACCCCGTCGGCCGCCGAACCGAGCGCCGAGGCAGCGGGCTCCAAGCCCGACGCCAAGGCCGCCGAGGACGAGGAGGGCGGCTCGGCGGGCCTGGTCATCGGTGGGGCCGTCGTGGCACTGGCCGTTCTCGGCGGCGGTGCGTGGTGGCTGGTGAAGCGGCGCGCCGCAGCATCGGAGAGCTGACCCTCACCTGCCGTGTCCGGGGGCGGAGCCACATCCGCTCCGCCCCCGGACGTGACGCGGACGGGTGAACCTGCCCGGCAGTGGCTGATCCGGCTGACCGGCGCCTGAGATGTCTCCGAACATCGACTGCAGGACGTTCGAGGCGTGTTCTGTCTTCTGGGCATGGCGAAGTCCCGGCGCGCTGGTCGGGTTCTCCGTGGTTCTTGAGGTCCTGGGCGGATAGGACGGTCGCGGAGATTCGCAGCCGTAGGCTGCGGCCGTGCTGCTACGGATCTGGCCGGCTGGTCCGAGCACCCAGGCGATCTGTCACCGCCTCGGGTGAATTGCAGGCGCCTCCCGCCCCTGGGGAGCGCACAAGCGCGTCGGTGCTCGATGGGAGGGCAGTGTTACCGCTGTGTCAACAAGCGGGTCGACGCCTGTCTGCTGCGCGGTACAACCGAACCCGAGGACGTCACCTGCACGCCTCCTCCAGGCCCCGAACCAGCGGTTTCCACGTCTCGTGGGCACGATCCCGGACGTTGACCACGGCACGTTGCGGGATGCTGCCCGAGGCGGAGCACCCCGGTTTGAAGGTGGCGGCCTCCCCTCACCACCGCCCTTCAGGATCTGTGAATCGGGCCAGGCTGAGGCGGCTTGGTGGACATCCTGATCTTGATGTCGTTCTCGCCGTGACGCGTGACTTCGTGCAGGCCCAGTCGCCGGTAGAGGGCCTGGGCCCGCTGGTTGACGACGAGGACGTCCAGGGTGAGGTCCCGGGCCTGCTGGCGGGCCTGGTGCAGGAGGCTGCGGATGAGCCGGCTGCCGATGCCGCATCCCTGGTGGTCGGGGTGGAGTTCGATCCGCGCCAGGTAGATCTCCGTCGGCCGATGCTCGACGTGGAGCATGCCCGCATCGGTGCCGTCGGCGGTGATGATGTGCCAGTAGCCGGGGCTGAACACGCGGGCGTGGAAGTCGCGTTGGATCTGCTCGTCCCAGCCCCAAATGGCCGTGACGTAGGCGCCCATGGCGGCTTTGTGCAGCTTGAAGCAGTACTCGTTGTCCGCGGAGGTGGCCGGCCGCAGGCCGATGGCCGTCATGCCGCTCGCTCCGTGGGCCGTTCGATCAGTCGGCCGCCTTCGAAGCGGACTCCGGCGCGGACACCGTTGGCGGTGGTGCCGTCGTCGTTGACTACCCTGAGCACGGGCCTGCCTTCCCGACCGGCGCTGCGAACACCGGCCTACTCGATGACCATCAGTCGATCACTCGGGGAGGTACGCCCTTCGCGTGCTCCCCGAACTCGCTCCACAGGTCTTGAGCATGGCTCAGTGACACGGCAGGGGGGAGTATGCGGACGTGCCGGGACTCAAACCTTAACGACATCATCTGGATCTGGGCCCGGAACGAGACCAGCACTGGCGAGGGCTGGATTCGGGATGCGGTCGCTCGGGTGGCCGAGCGCGTACCAGCGTGCAGCCCCTGCCCGGAGGAGGAACAGGGGCTGCACGCTGCCAGGGAGGGATTCAGGGAACCCCACGGGAGCGGGGCCGATGGGTCACAGCGAGTGATCCGCATGCCGTCCGCGTTCGCGTGGGTCCCGCCCGCGGAACGACCTGACCGTCGGCGTCCTTGGCGGCCGTCGTCCTGGACGCGGACACGGAGGTAGGACCCGATAGAACGCCTCACTTGGGAAGTGCCTCTGGCTTCAGCAGGTACAAGGACCTGGTCAATCCTCAATCTTGCTGGTCACAGGTGCTTTCTGCTTTTCTGGCCGCCTATCGGACAGTCCGAATCATGAAAGCGCGAGGCTAAGATCAGCGGTGATGAGAAGTCAGGCCGAGCACACAACCCGCGAAGCGTGGTGGCCCACGCGGATCGCGGCGCTCTGTCCTGCCCTGCTGGTACTGCTCGCCACGCTCGTGATCTGTCTGGGGTCCGTGTCCCATGGCGACAGCGGCCCGGCCGGCACCACGATGACCTGGATGGGGCCGATGGCCCCCGCGTCCGTCGACGCGCTACCGGCGGGCGCCCCGACGAGTCACCACGGGACCACGGGCGCGCATTCGGCCGACTGCCCCTACGGCGATGTGTGCTGCGGCCCGGCCGCCGACGGGGTGCGGGCCGTGCTCGCCGCTCCCGCCCAGCCCGTACCGGTGGTCCTGCCCAGCATGCCGAGCACGCCCGCACCGGGGATCTCCTCGCGGTGTGCCGAACCGCCGCCGACCGGCCGCTCCCCCGACCTCCACGTCCTCCAGGTGCAGCGGACGTAGACGACGTGTCACAGCGCCGTGCGCTCGCGCGTGCGGCCGACGGCTCGCGTCCTTCCACCACCACTGCCTGCACCCACCGCCGCGTGTCGACACCGCCCGGCGGAGACGAGGAACACACTGTCATGAGCAAGACCAGCAAGAAGGCGGCGTCGGCCGCGCGGCGGGCCAAGATCGAGGAGATGCGCCGCGCCGAAAAGGCCCGTGAGCGCCGTAACCGCATCCTCACCATCACCCTCAGCACGGTCATCGTCGCCGGACTCGTCGGCTGGGGCGGGTACGCCCTGAACCGCGCCAACGAGAAGGACGAGCAGCAGGCCGCCGCGGCGAAGAAACCCGTACGCGGCGAGAAGTCCTGGCCCAAGAAGGAGCTCACCCAGAACCATGTCCAGGGCACCGTCGACTACCCGATGAACCCGCCCGTCGGCGGTGACCACAACCAGGCGTGGATGACCTGCGACGGCACCGTCTACACCAAGGCCATAGGCAAGGAGAACGCCGTGCACTCCCTCGAACACGGCGCGGTCTGGATCACGTACAACGACAAGGCCTCCGAGGACGACGTCAAGGCGTTGAGCGACAAGGTCTCCAAAACGCCGTACACGCTGATGAGCCCGGACGAGGACCAGTCCGGCCCCATCGTGCTGTCGGCCTGGGGCAAGCAGCTCAGCGTGACCGAGGCGTCCGACCCCCGGGTCGAGCAGTTCCTGTCCAAGTACGTCCAGGGCGCGCAGACGCCCGAACCGGGTGCCGCCTGTACGGGTGGTCTGACCGCCTGATGAGGGACACCAGGGCCGCTCACCGTGGAGCGGCCCTGGTACGCGGCGCCTCCCGCAAGTCCGTGGTCAGCCGGTGGGCGGGAGGATGATGCACGTCGTGGTGGCGTGGGCGATCAGTTTCCCCTGTTCGTCCAGCACCTTGCCTTCGGCTGTCGCGGCGCGGCGGCCGACGTGGATGACGGTGCCTTCGGCGGTGAGCGTCTGTCCGTCGGTGCGGGCGGCCCGGATGTAATTGACCTTGAGTTCGAGGGTGGTGTAGCTGACTCCTGCCGGCAGGGTGGTGTGAACCGCGCAGGCCATGACCGAGTCGAGCAGGGTGGCAGCGATGCCGCCGTGGACGGTTCCGAGGGGGTTGGCGAAGTCCGGGCGGGTGTCCAGTGAGATGACGATGCGGCCGTGGTCGACCTCGTCGAAGCGCATGCCGAGCAGACGCCCGATGGACGGGATGTCGGCGGGCCGCTCCCGTTGGACCCAGCGCATCAGTTCGAGGCCTGTCATGGCGGCGAGGTCGGTGGTGGACACAGGCGTTCTCCTGAGTGGTGTGGGTGCCGGGGTGCGGGGGATCGAGGAGTGTCTCGATACGGGCGGGCTCGTGTGCGCTCCGGACCGTGACGGCAGCGGGTCGCGCCCTGCCGTCAACCGAGCGGGGCGGTCCTGTCGCGCAGAGCGGCCAGAACGGACGCGTACATACGGGTCTTGATGGTGCGCAGCGTGTCGCCCGCCTTCTGCAACTGGCCCGAGGCGATCCCCACGGCGGTGGTGCGCACCGCGTCCTCGTCCACGGCCAGGTCGACGACGCCCGCCGCGAGAGCGTCGTGGCCACCGTACCGGCGGGCGGTGAGCATGGCCTCGTGCGCGGTCCGCGGGGTGAGCCGGGACTGGATCAGCGCGGACATGCCCGGAGTGAAGGGGATGTCGATGTCCGCCTCGGGCAGGCACCAGTAGCCACGGTCGGCGCGCATCACGCGGAAGTCGTGCGCCAGGGAGAACATCGCGCCCGCGGCGAAGGTGTGCCCCTGCAGCGCGGCCACCGTGATCACCGGCAGGGAGAGCAGCCGCGCGAAGAGTTCGTGGACGGAGGCGACGTAGTCCTGCTGCTGGTCGGCGTGGGCGAACAGCCAGTCCAGGTCGAGGCCATTGGAGTAGAACTTGCCTCGCGCGGCGGTCACCAGGGCACGAGGTCCGTCCGTCTTCTCCACCTCGTCGAGAGCGGCGTTGACGGCGGCGATCCAGTCGGGGTGGAAGCGGTTCTCGTCGTCTCCGAGATCGAGGACGAAGACGCTGTCCTGGCGGTCGAGCGTGGGCACGGCGGCTCCTTCGGGACTGGTGGTGTCGGGGGCGTGGACCGGCAGGTCGTGGATCTCGGTGGCGGCCGCCTCCAGGGGGCGGTGCTCTGCTCGGCCCGGCGCATGACCACCGCGCCTTCGAGCGCGGCGATGACGGACGCGACCAGCCGCCTGCTCCGTCCCTCCGTCAGACCGTGCCGAAGGAACGCGAGGGCGAGAGCCTGCTGCCGGCGGGCGAACACCGCGGCGGCCGAGCGGGCCGGCTGGAGGGCGTCGTCGTTGGTTTCCACCGCGACCGCCACGACAGGGCGTCAGCGATCGGCATGTCGGCCATGGCGGGCGCCGCCTCCTGATGTTCCCGATGTTCCGGTGAGGGAGGTGCGCCCCCCTGGGATTACCGATCAGTAATTTATGCAGCACGACAGAGAACACGCAAGGGAAAGCACCATAGTTGGCGCAATGATCGAGTTTGTCCGTAATGCGGGAGGGGGAGGGCACTCCTCGTGAGCGAATCCCACCCGCCCCTCCCCTGGGACACCGCGCAGGCGGCCGACGCCTACCGTGACCGTGACATGAGACTCGCCCGCGAGCTGATCTTCCCGACGGTACTGCGGCGCCTCGGCCCCGCCGAGGGCACCGGCCAGGTCGTCCTCGACGTCGGCTGCGGCACGGGCGCCCTCGCCGTACACCTGGCCGAGACCCGCGGCTGCACCGTGCACGGCCTCGACCCGTCCTCCGCGATGCTCGGCATCGCCCGCGCCGACCGGCCCCACCTCCGCGTCGACTACCGGCTCTTCGACGGCAGGTCCCTGCACTGGATCGCGGACGACGACGTCGACGCCGTCGTGTGCTGCCTGGTCTACTGCACCGACCCGGACGACCGCAGACTCGCGGACCTGACCCGCGAGATCCACCGGGTCCTGCGCCCCGGCGCGCCTTACGTCCTCGCGGATCTCAACCCCCAGGCGACCGGTGAGGCCTTCTCCACCCTCCGCTACGGCGAGCCGGGAACCGTCTACGCCGACGGGGACACCGTCCCCACCACCCTGCGGCGGCTGAGCGGGACGACCGTCACCACGGCCTGCCACTACCGCTCCCTTTCCCGCTACGAAGCGCTCCTCGCACAGGCCGGTTTCGCCCCGCCGGACCTCGATCTGCCGCTGGCGCCCCAGCGCCACGGCAGCGGCACCCCGGAGCCCGCGGAGACTCGTGTCGCGCCGTACATGATCCTCACCACACGCGCGGGGAAGGGGTCCGGCCGGTAGGGGTTTGGTCGTACGCCGCCTCGTGACGCACTGAAGCGTGCCTCGCGAGGCGGCCAAACGGATGGTCAGGTTCCGCTGCGCACATCTTGACGTCTTCACCGTCCCCGCCTTACAACAGTCTGCGTCCACATATCTAAACGCTGTTTCTCCTTGTGGACTTGACCCTTGGTCGGGCTTGTTACCTCGAACAGCGCGGAGGCCCAGTGGCGGGTTCAGGTGTGGTGCAGACTCACGCGTTCGTCCGCCGTAGAGGGCGGGCGGCGGGCGCGTTCACGTTCGTGGTCGTTCTTCTCGCCGTCTCCGGATGCTCGGTCGCCGGCGCCGACCCCATCGGCGAAGGCCCCGACACCCTGCGCATCGTGCTGCCCGAGGAGCCGCCGACCCTGGAACCCTGTGACGCCTCGCTCACCGCGACCGGACGGGTGACACGGGCCAACATCACGGAGGCCCTCACCGAACGCGATCCGTCCACAGGACGACTGGAACAGGCGCTGGCCACCCAGTGGACCCGCACCTCGCCCACTTCCTGGACCTTCACACTCCGCAAGGGCGTCACCTTCCATGACGGTTCGCCCTTCACAGCCGAGGCTGCCGCGTTCTCGATCAAGCGAGCCACGGACTCCGACATCGAGTGCAACGTCGACGGGTACATCTTCACGGACACCGAAGTCACAGCAAAGGCCTTGAACGACACGACACTTGAGGTGTCGACGCGGAAGCCGGACCCGATCCTCCCGCTGCGCCTGTCCTTCGTCGAGATCGTGCCGACGAGTACGGATCCGGGAGCCCGGGTGCGCAAGCCGATCGGTACCGGGCCGTACCGGGTCGACGAGTGGAGCCAGGGCCGCTTCCTGCGGCTGAAGCGCTTTTCCGGGTACTGGGGTGAGGCCCCCGACTTCGCCGCCGCCAAGTACGTGTGGCGGGCGGAGGGCAGCGTGCGCGCGGCCATGGTCACCAACAACGAGGCGGATGTCGCGATCGGGCTCGCACCCGAGGACGGAGCGGGCGACCGGGCGGTCGAGTTCGTCACCAACGAGATCTCCTACCTCCGGATCGACGCCACCAAAGCACCCCTCGACGACATCCGTATCCGCCGCGCCATCAACTACGCCATCGACAGGGAAGGTCTGGTCACGGCCGTCTTCGCGGGCCGTCCGAGCGGGCAGCTCGTGTCGAAGGGCGTCACCGGGTACAACCCGCGTGTCCGGCCCTGGCCGTACGACCCCGACCGTGCCAGGAAGCTGGTCGCCGCCGCCCGCGCCGACGGGGTCCCGACCGACACCGCCATCACCATCATCGGCCGCAACGGCATCTACCCCAAAGCCGCCGAGGCGATGGAAGTGGTGCAGGACGGCCTGCTCAAGGCCGGGCTGAACGTCAGGATCAAGATGCTCGACGTCAACGCCTGGCTGGAGTACCTGCTGCGCCCCTTCCCCCGGGGAACGGGCCCCACCCTCCTCCAGGCGCAACACGGCAACCAGGCGGGAGACGCCGCGTTCACGATGGGGCAGATCTACGGCAGCGAGGGCGCACAGAGCAGTTACGGCACCCGCGAACTCGACGCGTCGATCACGAAGGCCCAACTCGCCTCCGGCGACGCACGGCAGAAGGCGTTCGCGGACGCCTTCGCCCAGCAGAACGACGAGGTCGTACGGGATGCCGTGATGGCCAACATGACCGGCATCCTCGCTCTCTCCCCGAACGTCCGTTACCGGCCGGACTCGGCGACCAATGACGAGATGCGGCTCGCCGACATGCGTCGCGCGGACTGAGGGAGGAGCGGACCGATGTTCAGCATGCTGCGCCGCCGCGCGGTCTCCAGCGTCATTCCCCTGCTCGTCGTGGTCCTCGGGGTGTTCTTCCTGGCCCGCCTCACCGGAGACCCCGCCAACCTGTATCTCCCGCTCAGCGCCACACCCGAGATGAGGGCCGAGTTCGCCGCCCGCAACGGCTTCGACCAGCCGCTGATCACCCAGTTCGGCGACTACGTCGCCCAGGTCGCCCACCTCGACTTCGGCGAGTCGCTGCGCACCGCCCAGCCGGCCGGCGAGGCGGTGCTGCGGGCCTTCCCCGCCACCCTCCAACTGGCGGGGTGGACGATGCTGCTGGCCATCGTCGGTGCCGTGGTGATCGGGAGTCTGGCGGCGTACCGGCCCAACTCGGTGACCGACCGGGTCGCGAGCTTCCTGTCGTCGACGGCCGCCAGCGTCCCCGACTTCTGGTTGGCCATCATGGGAGTGCTGGTCTTCGCGGTGACGCTGGGCTGGCTTCCCACCTCCGGCACGAGCGGCGCCGCCGCATGGGTCCTGCCGGTGGCCACCCTCCTCATCCGTCCGTTCGGAGTCCTGGTCCAAGTCGTGCGCGGCGCCATGGTCTCGGCGCTCTCCGCCCCCTACGTCAAGGTGGCACGCGCGAAGGGCGCCCGCGAGTCGCGGGTGGTCTTCGGGCACGCTCTGCGCAACGCCGCCGCGCCGGCGCTGACCGTCGCGGGGGACCTCGCCGTCGGGCTGGTCAACGGGGCGGTCGTCGTCGAGACCATCTTCGGCTGGCCCGGCATCGGCAAGCTCATGATCGACTCGGTTCTGCAACGGGACTTCGCGGTGCTGCAGGCCGCGGTACTGCTGACCGCTCTCGTGATCTTCGCGCTCAACATCCTGGTGGACGTCTGCCACGCGCTCCTCGACCCGCGTGTACGGCAACGGGCGGCTGCATGAGTCAAGGAAGTGACATGCCCCAGACCGACATGTCAGTGAAAGCCACGTCCCAGAAGGTCACCTCCGAGAAGGTCACGCGGCGCAGGTGGCCCGCTCTGCTCCTCCAGGACCGGCTCGCCTTCGCGGCGGCCCTGGTCCTGGTCGCCGTGGCGGTGTGCGCCGTGCTGGGACCTCTCCTCATCGGGGACCTGGCCACACGTCAGAACCTGCGTGATCCGGGCCGTCCGCCCTTCAGTCTGGACCACGGCTGGGCCTTCGTCCTCGGCAGTGACTCCCTGGGCCGTCCCGTGGCCGCCCGGCTGATAGCGGCGGCCGGTACCACTCTGTCCGTGGCGGTGCCCGCAGTGCTGTGCTCACTCGCGGTCGGCTCGGTCTGGGGCATGTGGGCGGGTTACCACGGCGGATGGCGCGAGAACGTGTCCCTGCGGATCGCCGACGTGATCCTCAGCTTCCCCTCCCTCCTGCTGGCCGTGGTCGTGCTGTACGTCTTCTCGCCGAGCGCCGTCGGCATCGTCCTGGTTCTCGCCATCGCCCGGATCCCGGTGTATCTGCGCACCGCACGGGCCGAGTCCGCCGAACTGCGCAGCCGGCTGTTCATGGACGCGGCCCGCACCTTCGGCACGAGCAGCTGGGCGAGCATCCGACGCCATGTCGCACCAACGGTCCTGCCCACCCTGCTCACCGTCGCCGCCCTCGACTTCTGCTTCGTGATGCTCACGGAGTCGTCGCTGAGTTTCCTGGGAATCGGCATCCAGCCGCCCGATGTGAGCTGGGGCCTGATGGTGGCTCAGGGGCGGCAGGAGTTGCAGAGCGCGTGGTGGATCGCGGTCTTCCCCGGGCTCGCCATCGTCGTCACAACCGTGTCGGCGACGATTCTCGCTGCCTGGGCCCGGCTCTCGACCGACCCGGGGCAGCGGTGGCGGCAGGGCCTTCGACGGGCGCCCCGGCGGTCCCCCGGAGCCACGGCGCAGACCGCCGTCGAGCCGAACCCGGGGTCGGCGGGAAGCGGGGCCGGGCGGGCACTGCCGAGCCCGGCCGTGTCCTCCTCGTCCCCCTCGTCCTCCGCCTCCTCCGCCTCCTCCGCCTCGTCCTCCTCACCGACCGGCACCCTGGTCGTGGACGGACTGTCGGTCGACGTCCGTACCCCGGCAGGGCCCGTCGCCGTCGTACGCGGCGTGAGTTTCGCCGTGCGCTCGGGTGAGACCCTGGCCCTGCTGGGCGAGTCCGGATGCGGGAAGAGCATGACCGCTCATGCCGTCGCGGGCCTGCTCGATCCGGCCGCCGAAGTCGGCGCAGGGCGCGCGTGGCTGGACGGCGAGGACGTGCTCGCGCTCGGGCCGCGGGCCAGGCGCAGGCTCGCGGGGCCCGGCCTGAGCATCGTGTTCCAGGACGCTCTCAGCGCGCTCAACCCGGTCCTCACCGTCGGGACGCAGCTCGCGGAACCGTTCCGTATCCACGAGAGGATGTCCAGGCGTGCCGCGCGGGCGAAGGCGGTCGAGCTGATGGAGCGTGTCGGCATTCCGGAGGCGCGCTCCCGCGCGGGCGCCTACCCGCATCAGTTCTCCGGGGGTATGCGCCAGCGGCTGCTGATCGCGATGGCGGTCGCGCTGCGGCCGAAGGTGCTGCTCGCCGACGAACCCACGACGGCACTGGACGTCACCGTGCAGGCCCAGATCATGGATCTCCTCGCCGAACTGCGGAGCGAGCAGCGGATGGCTCTGGTCCTCATCACCCACGACCTCGGGCTGGTCGCCGAGCACGCGGACCGGGTCGCCGTGATGTACGCGGGTACGGTCGTGGAGACCGGAACGGTGGCCGACGTGTTCAGCAGGCCCCACCACCCGTACACCCGGGGGTTGTTGGGGTCGGTACCGGCCGAGCAGCACAAGGGCTCGCGTCTCGACTCCATCCCCGGAAGCCCGCCCGACCCGCGCTCCGTGCCCACCGGTTGTGCCTTCCGTACGCGCTGTCCGTTGGCCCGCGAGGTGTGCGCCACTCACCGGCCGCCACTGGCCGGAACCGGGACCGACCGCGCGGCCGCCTGCCACTTCGGGAAGGAGCTCGCCGATGCCTGAGCCCGGAACACTGCTGGAGGCCACGGGCCTGGCCAAGAGCTTCGCGGTACCGCGCACCGCGAAGGGCAGCACCAGGCTGCGCGCGGTGGACGGTGTGGATCTGCGCCTGGGCCGCGGGGAGACCCTCGGCCTGGTCGGCGAGTCCGGCTGCGGCAAGTCCACACTGGCCAGGATGCTGCTGATGCTGGAACGTCCCGACGAGGGCACCATGCGTTTCGAGGGGGTCGACCCGTTCACCTTGTCGGGCGCGGAACTGCTCGCGTGGCGCCGCAAGGTGCAGATGGTCTTCCAGGACCCGTTCGGCTCGCTCAACCCCCGGCTGTGTGCGGCGGATCTGATCAGCGAGCCCTGGCTCACCCACCGGGGACTCGTACCCGCCCCGAAGCGGGCGACGCGCGTGCGTGAACTGCTGGAGATGGTGGGGCTGCGCGCCTCCGACGCGCACCGCTATCCGCAGGAGTTCTCCGGAGGGCAGCGGCAGCGCATCGGGATCGCCCGCGCCCTGGCGCTGGAGCCGGAGGTCATCGTCTGCGACGAGCCCGTCTCGGCGCTGGATCTGTCCGTGCAGGCCCAGGTCCTCAATCTGTTGTGCGATCTGCGGGACGAGCTGGGCCTGTCGTACGTGTTCATCTCGCACGACCTGTCCGTGGTGCGGCACGTGGCCGACCGCGTTGCCGTGATGTACCTGGGCAGAATCGTCGAGTCGGGCCCGGCCGAGGAGGTCTTCGACCGGCCGGACCACCCGTACACCGCCGCCCTCCTGTCGGCGGCCCCCACGCTGACCGCCAGGGGCGCCCCGAAGCGGGAACGTATCGTGCTCACCGGCGAGATCCCCTCACCGGCCGACCCGCCGTCCGGGTGCCGCTTCCGGACCCGTTGCTGGCGTGCGCGGGACGTGTGCGCCGACACCGTCCCCGTAGCCCCGCCCGGGGCGCCGGCCCGCACAGCGGCATGTCACTTCCCGTTGGCGGGGACACCGGCGGTCACGGGAAGCCGGCCGGAGGGACGGAGTGGTTCCCTCTGACGGGATCGCCGCTGTGAGGCGCGGAGAACCGTCGGCGTGCCCGGGAGCGGATGCCGCCCCCGGGCACAGCCTTGGGGTCACAAACCGTCACGCACCATGGCGGCGACGATGTGGACGTGGCGATCGGCCGCCGTGTTCGAAAACTCGTTGTCGTAGTTCAGGCCGTAGGGCCAGAAGTGTCCCCCGCCGGTGGAGATCGTGGCGCCCGAACCGTCGTACTGCTTGACGAGTGCCGTGGCCTGCGGACCGGTCCAGGTACCGCTGCCGCCGAGACGGGACCAGCCCGAACTCGTGCCGACGCCGATGGTGTGGGCGATCTCGTGGAGAGCGGTCCTCTCGGTCATGTAGCTGCGGTTGCCGAAGCGGATGGTTCCGTTGATGTTGCCGTCAGCGGTGGGAACGCTCGGGTCGTAGCGGACGGTGATGCTTTTGCCCAGATCGCTGAGGTTGTTGTAGCGGGCCACCGCGGCGTTCATGGCCGCCGTGATGAGGTTGTAGGCCGTCTGCTGGTCCTGGGTGGGGTTGCTCGCCCGTTCGAGCGTCCAGGTGATGGTGGCCGCTGCCACCTGTTCCTGGGATGGCGGTGCGGTCTGCGGGGTGGCCTGTGCGACGCCCGGCCCGGCCAGCACGGCGGCTGCCAGCGCGGCCACGACCGCCCTGTTGCGCCAGGGTATGGTCCTTCGCTCAGTGGGGTTCGGCGCCCGTCGTGGACTCATTGAGGGGTTCCTCCTGTGGGGGGGTGGGCCTTGGCGGGAATTCAGGACCGCATTTCGCCACTTACCTGTTTCGGAACGTGAGTAGCCCGTGGAAGCGGAAAAGCTTTGAGTGGTGCGGCACGCACTGTTCGAGATATGGAACGGGTGCGGCACCGGTAAGGGACAAAGGGTGCGCGCTTTCCGGATTCCGTGACAGTGCGGAGCTCCAGGCAAGTATCCAGCCGCGAAGTGTGGAGTCAAGAGGCGGTACGCGAACAACTCCCCACCGGACACGGGCATTTCACTGCCCGGAGCTCATAAGCCCCGGGCGCCGTCGAGTCCCGCTTCCCGCTGGACGCGCCATCAGTGCGCTCGGCGACCACGACTCCCGGCGAGCCGCTCCACAACCTCTCGTACCGACGCGGGCCGCGCAACACCCTTGACACGATCACCGGAACGAGCCGATAGTACCAGGACTTAAAGCGCTTTAAACCGTCCCGTCGCCCCGATCCCTCTTCCCGCCACATCCCCTTTCAGTTGCACAGTGAGGTGCACGAACGATGAACCACACACCCCTGCTCCGCGCCCGCGGAATCGCCTCCGTCACGGCCGTGGCCACCGCAGCCGCGCTCACCCTCGTGGGCTGTTCCAGTAACTCCGGCGGCAAGAAGTCCGAAGAGGGCGGGACCGTGGCGTCGGCCGGAAAGGCCAGTACTCCGCGGATGACCATCGCGATGGTCACCCACGCCCCGGCCGGTGACACCTTCTGGGACATCATCCGCAAGGGCGCCGAGGCGGCCGCGGCCAAGGACAACGTCAAGCTCATCTACTCCAGCGACGAGAGCGCCGCCAACCAGGCGAACCTGGTGCAGAACGCGATCGATCAGAAGGTCGACGGCATTGCGGTCACCCTGGCCAAGCCGGACGCCATGAAGAACGCCGTGGCCAAGGCGGAGAAGGCAGGCATCCCCGTGGTCGGCCTCAATTCCGGCATGGACCAGTGGAAGGAACAGGGCATGCTGGAGTTCTTCGGGCAGGACGAGTCCGTCGCCGGCCAGGCCTTCGGCAAGAAACTCAACGAGACGGGCGCCAAGCACGCCATCTGTGTCGTCCAGGTCCAGGGACACGTCGGCCTGGAGCAGCGCTGCGCGGGCGTGAAGAAGACGTTCGAGGGCAGGACGGAGAACCTCTACGTCAACGGCACGGACATGCCCTCGGTGAAGTCGACGATCACGGCGAAGCTCAAGCAGGACTCGTCCATCGACCAGGTGGTCACGCTGGGTGCCCCGTTCTCGCTGACCGCCGTGCAGTCGCTGTCCGACGCGGGCAGCAAGGCCAAGGTGGCCACGTTCGACCTGAACAAGGACCTCGTCGGCGCGATCAAGGACGGCGACATCGAGTTCGCGGTCGACCAGCAGCCCTACCTACAGGGTTACCTCGCGGTCGACGCGCTGTGGCTGTACAGGAACAACGGCAACTACATGGGCGGCGGCGAGGCTCCGGTGCTGACCGGTCCGGCTTTCGTGGACAAGTCCAACGTCGAGACGGTCGCCGAGTTCGCCGCGAAGGGCACTCGGTGACGAGCGCGCCCCGCCAGGCCGCGTCGGCGTGGAATCACCGCCGGCCTCCGGCTCAAGCGAACCGCCAGGCGGATACGGCGCGTTGTCCATCGCTCTCCCCACACTCCCCCATGACTCGCCGGAAGGCACTCACTTGTGAAGATCGCACTCGACCCGTACATGATCCGGCACGTCCCGCTGCTCGAACTCCCGGCTGTGGTCGCGGAGTTGGGCTACGAGTGGATCGAGCTCTCCCCCCGAGAGGACTTCATCCCCTTCTTCCGTCACCCCCGCGTCGACGACGGCACGGTCCGCACCTTCCGCAAGGCCCTGGACGCGGCGGGCGTCCGCATCTCGTCACTGCTGCCTCTCTTCCGCTGGTCGGGGCCGGACGAGGACGACCGGCAGGCGGCCGTCCGCTACTGGAAGAGGGCCATCCAGATCTGCTCCGACCTCGGCGTGGACAGCATGATCTCCGAGTTCAACGGCCGGCCGGAGGCCGCCGAGCGCAGCGAGGCACAGTTCTGGCGCACGATGGACGAACTGCTCCCGCTCTTCGAACGCGAGGGCATCAAGCTCGCCCTGGAACCCCACCCGGACGACTTCATCGAGAACGGCTACGACGCGGTCAACCTCATCCGCGGCATCAACCACCCCAACGTCACCTTCCTCTACTGCGCCCCGCACACCTTCCACATCGGCAACGACGCCCCGGGCATCATCCGGTACGCCGGTGACCTGCTCACCCATGTGCACCTGGCCGACGCCTTCGACCACACCGCCTCCTCCGGCAACCGCTACATCCTCAACCCGCCCGGCACCCCCGCCCGCATCCATCAGCACCTCGACATCGGCCAGGGCGAGGTCGACTTCGACGAACTCTTCCGCGAGCTCCGCGCGAACGACTTCGACGGCACCCTCACCGCCTGTGTCTTCGCCTGGGAGGAACGAGCCAAGGAATCCTCCGCGTTCATGCGGACGAAAATCGACGCATACGTGGCTGCCTGGTCCTGACGGCGGTTCGCCGCCTGATCGCACCTTCCCTTCTCCTTTGACGCCCCGATTCGTATCTCTCTGGAAGGCACCGCCATGTCCACATCCGCCACACCGCTTTCCGTCGCGGTGATCGGAGCCGGTATGGCCGGCCGCAGTCACGCCGCCGGATACCGCAACGTCAACACGGTCTTCGGCGCCGGGCTACCGCCGGTCCGGCTGGCCGCGATCGCCGACGCCCACCTCGAACTCGGGGAGGACGCCGCCCGGCGCTACGGGTTCGAGAGGGCGCTGCCGAGCTGGGAGGCCGTCGTCGAGGATCCGACGATCGACGCCGTCAGCATCGTCGTGGGCAACGCGTTGCACCGCCCGATCGCGGAGGCGCTGGTCGCGGCGGGCAAGCATGTGCTGTGCGAGAAGCCGCTGGCGGGATCACTCGAAGACGCCCGTGCGATGGCCGAGTTGGAACGCTCCAGCGATGTCGTGACCGCGGTCGGGTACACCTTTCGGCGTTCCCCCGCCATCGCGGCGATCCGCGAGCATGTCCAGCGGGGCGAACTGGGTGATCTCACGCTGTTCAGCGGCCGGTACTGGTGCGACTACGCCACCGACCCGAACGTGCCGCTGAGCTGGCGGTACAAGGGAGGCCCCGGTTCCGGCGCGCTCGGGGACATCGGCGCGCACGTGATCGACGCCGCCGAGTACATCGCGGGTCCCGTCGCCGCGGTCTCCGGCGCCTCGCTGTCGACACAGATCCCCAAGCGGCCCCTGCCGCTGGGCGCGGTCGTCGGGCACAACGCCGCTCCCGTCTCCGAGGAGTTCGGCGAGGTCGAGAACGAGGACACCGCCTCCTTCACCGCTCGCTTCGAGTCCGGCCTGGTGGGCACCTTCTCGGTGTCGCGTACCGCGTTCGGCCTGCCCAACGGGCTCTCCTTCGACGTCCTGGGCCTCGGCGGCCGGGCCGCGTTCGACCAGCACCGGCCGGCCGAGTACCTCTTCGACGACGCCCAGCCGGAGGCCCGCACGCGCGGCGCCCGCCAGATCATCGCCGGCCCGCGGCTGCCGTACTTCGCGGGCGGCTACCCGATGGAGGCGCCGGGTGTGGGCGGCGGCAACGCCGAGATGTTCACCTTCCAGGCCAGGGCCTTCCTCGACCAGGTCGCGGGTGTCGCCGATCCGCTGCCGGCCTGCGCCACCTTCGCCGACGCGCTGCGGACCATGGAGATCATCCAGGCAGTCGTCGACTCCTCCCTGCACGGCGGCGCGGCCACCCCCGTTCCGCCCGCCGTCTGACCATCCCCATCCAAGGAGCGATCCCATGGCTCTCAAGCTCGGCGCCTACACCGCCTGCCTGCATGACCGGACCCTCACCGAGGCCCTCGACATCCTCAAGGAGAACGGTCTGACCTCCGTGGAGGTCAACACGGGCGGATTCATCCCCTCCCCCCATTGCCCGGTCGACCTGCTGCTGTCCTCGGCCGCCGCGCGCGAGGAGTACCTTGCGGCCTTCGCCGACCGCGGCATGGAACTGACCGGCCTCAACTGCAACGGCAACCCCCTCAACCCGCTCCCGGCGGTCGGCCCCAAGCACGCCGACGATCTGCGCCGCACCATCCGCCTCGCGGGCCTGCTCGGTGTGCGGCACGTCGTGACCATGTCCGGCACCCCGGGCTCCGACCCCGACGCCACGTACCCCTCCTGGGTCGTCAACCCCTGGGACGGCGTCTACATGGACGTCCTCGACTACCAGTGGGGCGTGGCCGTCGCGTTCTGGAAGGAGATCGACGCCCTCGCCCGGGAGAACGACGTCCGGGTCGCCATCGAGATGCACCCGCACAACCTGGTGTTCTCCCCGGTCACCCTGAAGCGGCTCGTCGACGAGGCCTGCACGACGAACATCGGCGCCGAGATGGACCCGTCCCACCTGATGTGGCAGGGAATGGACGTGATCGCGTGCATCAAGTGGCTGGGCCCGCTGGTGTTCCACGCCGCCGCGAAGGACGCGACGCTCTGCCCGGGCGCCGACATCCGTGGCGTACTCGACACGTCGTTCACCCGCGTGCCCGCCGACGCGCCCGGCAAGGTGCCCACCGGCTACGGGTTCTGGTGCAACGCCTGGCCGGAGAACCCGGCGTGGAAGTTCGTCGCCGTCGGCGTCGGTCACGACGTCCCCTACTGGACCGGGTTCCTGCGGGCCCTCGCCGAGATTGACCCGGACATGGCCGTGAACATCGAGCACGAGGACGCCGCCTACTCCCGGGCCGAAGGGCTCGCCCTGGCAGCCAAGAACCTCCACGCCGCCACCGCGGCTCTCTGACCCGCCCTGTGTGGCCCGCGCCCGCCGGCCCGGCACGGGGCCCGGCTGTCGCTAACCCGCGAGTGCCTCGTCCTCGGCCGGCTCGTCCTGGGCCATGAGGCCGGCCACCCACAACGGCATCAGCCAGTGGGTCACGAGGACGGCGATGAGTACGGGTGCCACGTACGCCCTCAGCGCGTCGCCATCGGCCCCGCCGACGATCAGCAGGACGGCCGCGGCCGATGCCAGCAGCAGGGTCATCACCCTGTGGGAAACGGCCAGGACCCGGCGGCGTTCGGCCGACTGGCGCTCGTCCAAGGCGCGTTCGCGCAGTTCCAGCAGGCCACGGGTGGCGCCGTTGATCGCCCCCGTGGCGACCATCCAGGGCAACAGCAGCACCGCTGTCGCGATGGCTGGCCACAGGGGCTCCGCCTTCGCCAGGGTGAAGTAGGCCATCAGCGCCTCGATCGCCACGGTGAGCGCGACATGTACGGCCACGACCACGCGCCGACGCGCGGCCGTGGCGTACAGCGGCCGCCCCGCGGGGTCGTTCATCAGCTTCAGCATGCTCCGGTCGTAGCCGGTCGTCCGCGTCGTCGTCATGGCTGTTTCCTCCCGTAGACCTCGTCCGTGAGCGGCCGGAACGGTTCGAGGGAGAACAACGCCTCCACCGGCAGCTCGAAGTACTTCGCGATCTTCAGCGCCAGGTCGAGGCTCGGGTTGTACTGCCCCCGCTCGATGTAGCCGATGGTCTGGTAGTGCGCACCCACCGCCGCGGCCAGGCTCTGGCGCGACACCTTCCGTTCGGCACGCACCATCGCCAACCTGTTGTGCACCTGCTCGCTCATGTATAAGAAGTACTACATCACAGAGGAGGATTGCAATCCCACTCGCTGCCGTCTCACCGCGGTCCGCACCCGCCTGGGGCTGTGGAACTGCGTGGCGGCCGGTTCCAGTGCATGGTGGTGGCATGGACAGCCACGCGCCTGTAGTGGTGCTGCCGCCCTCGCCGGACGGTGGGCGGCAGGTGACGATCCATGGCGAGGACGTGGGCACCGCGTACAGCCTGTTCGACGTGCTGGACCTGCTGCGCGATGCCGGCCTGCCCTCCGAGGACCGGGCCGTCGACGATCCCGAGCTGATCGAGTGGCGCGGCGGCGGACCGTACGACTGGAACGGCGCCGCATAGGTCCCTCCGCACCGGCCCTCCACAAGCGGATCCGCCCCTTGCGCGAGGTTGCCGTTTCGCCGCCTCCGAGTTCGTTTAGTGCACGTAGGTACGAGGGAAACCACTTCTGTCCCACAGGAAGTCAATTGACCTCGTTGGTGGGCGAAGGGGAACGGGGGGAACAGACATGCGCAACGGGGATCGTGACAGACCGCCGACCTGCTCGGCGAATCATCCCGGGATGTCGACCGAGGGCGGGATCGAGGTTCAACGGCAGCTGGAAACGCTCATCAAGGACTTCCGCACCAGCGAGCCACCCATGCCCGTCGTGGTCCTGCACGCCGAGGAGGCCGCCGACGACACCCAGGTCACCCGTCTCGTCGGCGAACTGCGCGACGGGCAGGACACACACGGAACACGCTGCGCCGTCGCACCACCGGCGCAGGAGGGCCCGACGGAGGTCCTGCGGGCCGCCCGTCTCGTACGCGATCTCGGCGATCCGAAACGATGGGGCAGCCGGCACTCGATCTACCGGCGGTACGCGTTCCCGCGCGTTCGACTCGTGCACGCCATCGAGGACGCCGTCCGGGCACTCGGCACCGACTGGCCCGCTCCGCCGACCGGATCAGCGGCCCCGGACGCCGGGCACGATCCGGCGCAGGACCTGCTGAACCAGCTGGCCAAACAGCGATGGCGTCCCGAGGGGGTCGCCCGCTGGCATTCCGGGCTGCCCATGTTCGACATGGCGCACATACTCCCGGCCAGCCTGGTGACGGTACTTGCCGCGCTCCTCGCCCGAAGCGACTGGTACATGGCGGTCGCGTCAGGCGTGGGCTTCCTGTTGCTGCTCGCGGTCCTCAACTACGTACTGCCGGGGCGCGCGCCGATCTTCCTGTGGCTGCGCCGGGAAAGCCGCTGGTTCATGACCACGACCTTCCTCAGGGCAGCGGCCCAGGACCGTCCCACCGAGGTCTCACTGCTGCGGCCGGTCCGCTCCTGGAAGGCGATCGCGGCACGCGCGTACGACGTGGCCGAGGCGCTGAAGGCGGGCCACGAGTTCCAGCTCCAGCTCTATGTGCTGGCCCTGTTCGAGGACCTGCGGGACAACCACCGTCGGCGCAGCTGGGACTTGCGCGGTTTCAAACGGCTGCGACCGCCCCTGCTGTTCGTACCGCAGGCCGGCACGGACAACGGCGGCATCGAGCTGATCAAAGCCGTCAGCGACGTGCGCAGCCGCAGGAGCGAACTGGATCCGCTGCTCCTCGTCGCGGCCGTAGGCGCTGAGGACGTACGGCGTCTGGAGCGCAGCGTCGTCCAGGGGACGCGCGCCGACGCGCCGGACCAGCAGGGGTTCCAGGCCCGGTTGCGGGGCTGGTACGACGAGTGGGCGAGGAACCTGCGCGCGGAACAGTCGCCGAGCCGCGAACGGGCCGTTCTGCCGTGGGTGTTGAAGATCCCGCTCCCCCAGGACGAGCTGAGACGCCTTCCGGACAGACAGCGGCACTGTGTGAAGGCGCCCACTCGACCTTCCGTCGCCCGCGTGGTGTGGGCCCTGCACACCCTCGTCCTGGTCCTGGTTCTGGCCGCCGCGACCACGGCCTGGCGCGCGGAGAGGCTCGCCGACACCTACTGCTCCTCGTCCGTCCTGTCCGCCAACCGGGACACGGAACGCAGACCCGCGCCCGACGGCGGTACGGAGTGCATAGGGATCGCCACGGGCGACGTACGCTTCGCCGACTGGCTGCCGGACGACGCCGGGGCACCGGACGCCAAGTCACAACCCGACGGCTACCAGGCGCCCTGGACTCTCGCCGAGCTGGAGCGGCGGATCGACAGCCAGAACGACGAGGTCCTCGACGGCGAGCGAGGTTACGTCACCCTGGTGTACGCGGGCCCGCTCAGCGCCGACCCCGACGGCGGCTCCTCACCGGTGAAGGGCCTGGAGGAACTGGCGGGCGTGTACCTGGCGCAGGCCGTCATCAACAACACCTTTCCCGTGAAGCTGCGCGTCCTGGTGGCCAACGGCGGCGTGGATCTGCACCACCAGACCGACATGGCCGACGCCATAGCGGCCTATGCGGCGAAGGATCCCACGGTGGTGGGCGTGGTCGGCACCGGACGTGACCTCAAGTCCAGTGCGGAGACGACCCTCAAGCTCAGGAACGCCGGGCTGCCCGTCGTGTCCGGGACGAACTCCGCCACCTACCTGCCACGCGACTTCGCCAACTGGTTCAGCCTGGCGGCCACCGACGAGTGGCAGTCGGCCCAACTCGGGCTGATCGCCAGGCAGTTGCGCATACCCGACCGCGAGCAGTACGGCCTGGTGCTGGCCCGCGACACCAAGAGGACCGACGACCGCTACACCACCGAGCAGGCGCGCTACGGCGGGAGGATGCTCGACAGGTCCGGCTTCACGCTGCTGCCCGAGCGCCGCTACACCCTGAGCGGCGGCAAGCCCGAGTTCCGCCGGCACACCGAGGAGCTCTGCCGGGGCAAGCTCGTGCCGTCCGTGATCTACTTCGCGGGCCGTGTCGAGGACGTCGATCCGCTGATGACCCAGCTCGGCACGGAACCGGGCTGTGCGGGGAAGAAGATGTCCATCATCACGGGCGACGACCTCTCCAAGGCCAACTTCTCGCGGGGCGAGGACGGGGTGGCCCCCAACGTCACGCTGTACCACGCCGCGCTCGCCGAACTGGCCAAGGCGGCCCGGGACACGGACTTCTACAAGGACGCCCGCGCGTACCTTCCGGGGCTCGCCGAGCAGCGTGTCGACCACGACACGCCCGCGTTCGCCAGCGGCCAGACGGCCTTGGCACACGACGCGACGCGGGCCCTGTACTGGGCGGCGACCCTCGACGGCGCTCCGCAGAGCCGGGCGGCGACCTGGGTGAACCTCAGAACCGTCACACTCCAGGGCATGGCCACGGGCACGATCGACTTCACCGACGCGCCGCTCTTCGGCGACAGGGAGGGCCACGGCATCGTCATCGAGGAAGTCTGGCGCACCGCCGACGGGGACTCGAAGTCTCGCGTGGTGTGCAGCAGGGTGGCCGGCGACGCGCGGCCGCTGACCGTGCGGGAGTGTGCCATCGGGCGCCGCGGCTGAATCACACTCCACGGGCACTCCGGGCGCACCCATGAGTCGTTCTACCGCCCCGTGTTCGCCTCCGACATTCTGGAGGCCCGGCGAACAGCGCGACAGCCACGTGATCCACGACGGTCTCAGCCTCATCGCGGAACAGCGCGTCCACAACGCCCCGACAGCAGCCTGGAATCGTTCCCCTGCCGAGCGATGCCCCTGGCCCACCGGGTCACCCACCGCATCAGCACACCGCATCAGCACACCGGATCGAGAGAGGTGCCGGACATGAAGCGTTCCCTGCGACTCGGCGTCAGTGCCGCCGTCCTTGCCGGTCTCGCCGCGCTCTCCGCCTGCGGAGGCGGGGATTCAGCGTCCTCGTCGTCATCCAGAGGCACGTCAGGAGCCCCGGCGACGCTCAACCTCGCCATCCCCTCGGCCGTGGTCGCCCCCAAGGAGGAGGTCGCCACGTACGCGGTGGGCGACGCCGAGGGCTACTTCGCCGAGGAGAAGCTGAAGGTCGACGTGATCAACACCGACGGCTCGGTGGCCGCGGTCCAGGCCGTCGCCTCGGGCAGCGCCGACATCACGCCGGCCGACGCGGGAGCCATCCTCGCCGCGCGGGAGAAGGGCGTCCCCGTCAGGGCCATCGGCGGCCTGGTGCGGAACTGGCCGTGGCGCATGGCCGTCCGGCCGGACAGCGACATCAAGACCCCTGCCGACCTCAAGGGCAGGAAGGTCGGGGTCATCAGCCTCGCCTCCGGCTCGGCCATCTACGCCCGGGCCTACGCGGGCGACGCCGGACTGGACGCGGCCAAGGACGTCGAGTTACTGCCGGTCGGTGTGGGCGCGCAGGCCCTGTCCGCGCTGGAGGACGGCAAGGTCGACGTGCTCGCGCTGTTCACGCAGGCGTACACCACGATCGAGAACACCGGGGCCGAGTTCCGCTACCTGGACAACTCCGATGCGTTCGAGGGCATCCGCTCCCTGACGTTCGCGGTGACCGAGAGGACCCTGAAGGAGAAGAAGGACGTGTTGACGCGCTATCTGCGCGCCTCGTACAAGGCACTGCTCTTCTCCGCCGTCAACCCCGAGGCCGCCATGCGCGACGGCTACGAGGTCTTCCCACGGCTGCTGACCGGCAAGAAGGCCGACGACCGCATCGGTGACGACAGCCGAAGCCTCGACGCGTGGATCAGGACCGCCGTCCCCGCCGCCGGTGAGCCCGAGAGCTTCGAGGACTGGGGCGCGATCAGCGAAGCGGAGTGGAACAAGACGGTCGCCTACACCAAGGCGTCCGGCCAGATCACCCAGGACGTCGATCTCGGGGAGCTGTGGGACGACAGTCTGCTCCAGGGCGCGAACGACTTCGACAACGCGGCTGTGATCGAGAAGGCGAAAGGTGCCGAATAGCGAGCGCCCGGACGCCACCAGCAGGGAGATCAGGAGCCGTTATGGACGAAGACCGCTGGATCGAAGTCGACGGGCTGCACAAGATCTACCGGCCGCGCAGGACCCGGCCGACCCACGCACTCTCGGACATCACCTTCACTGTCCGGCGAGGTGAGTTCATCTCGGTCGTCGGGCCATCGGGCTGCGGCAAGACGACGTTGCTGAAGATCCTCGCCGGGATCGTCCGCGGGAGCGAGGGGACGGTCCGTGTCGCGGGCCGCGACGTGACGGGGCCGCTGCCCGAAGTGGGCATGGTCTTCCAGTCAGCCACCCTCCTGCCATGGCGCACGATTCTGCAGAACGTGATGGTGCCCGTTCAGGTGCGCAAGCTCGACGCCCGTGTGTACCGGGAGCGGGCCGAGAGGCTGCTCGGGCTGGTCGGCCTCGACGGCTTCGAGGAGAAGTACCCGCATGAGCTGAGCGGCGGGATGCAGCAGCGCGCCGGAATCTGCCGGGCCCTGGTGCACGATCCGGCCGTGTTGCTGATGGACGAGCCCTTCGGCGCGCTGGACGCCTTGACCCGCGAGTACATGAACGTCGAACTGCTGCGGATCTGGCGGGAGAGCGGTCAGACGATCGTGTTCGTCACCCACTCCATCCCCGAGGCGGTCTTCCTCTCCGACCGGGTGGTGGTTCTCAGTCCCCGTCCCGGCCGGGTCGCCGAGGTCGTCGACATCGGGCTGGAACGCCCGCGCTCGATCGGCGCCATGGCGTCCGACCGGGCCGGGGCCCATGTGGGCCGGATCCGCAAGCACTTCGACGCCACCTGGGTGATCGACTCATGAAGCGCTTCCGTGTCGACCTGAGGGAGCGCCCCGAACTGCTGCTCGTCCCCGCCGTCTTCGCGGTCGTCGTGCTCGCCTGGGAGTTCGCCGTTCCCGCCTTCGGGGTCGACGACTATGTGCTGCCGCGCCCGTCCCAGATCGTCGGCGCCCTGTGGACGCAGCTGGGCGACCCGTTGTTCTGGAGCCATCTGAAGGTCACGGTGCTGGAGTCGCTGTACGGCTTTCTGCTCGGCGTGGGGGCGGCGCTGGTGCTGGGTACCGCGATCTCCCAGGTACGGCTGATCGAGCGCACCTTCATGCCGTACGTCGTCGCCTTCCAGACGGTCCCCAAGGTGGCCCTCGCACCGCTGTTCGTGGTGTGGTTCGGCTTCGGCATGACGAGCAAGGTCGTCATGGCGGCGGTGATCTCGTTCTTCCCGATGCTGGTCAATGTGATCGAGGGGCTGCGCTCGGCCGACGCCGACCGGATCCAGATGCTCACGGTGTTCGGCGCCGGCAGGTTCCAGGTCTTCAGGATGGTGCGGCTGCCGAGCGCGCTCCCGTTCATCTTCGCCGGTCTCGACATCGGGATCGTCTTCTCGATCCTCGGCGCCGTCGTCGGCGAGTTCATCGGTGCGAAGGAGGGTCTGGGATACCTCCTGCTGCAGACCAACTACAACTTCGACATCGCCGGGATGTTCGCCGTGCTGGTGGTGCTCTCCGTACTGGGGCTGATCGCTCACTTCATCATCCGGTTCGCCCAGCGGCGCCTGGTCTTCTGGGCCGAGGAGAACCGGGTGATCGGCGCATGAGGACATCGGGACAACAGCGGCGGGAGGCCGACGTGGCCGAGTTGACAGAGTATGACCTGGTGGTGAAGGACGCCCGCGTGGTCACCCACGACCGTGACGACGCCCGGACCGCGGACATCGCCGTCAGCGGTGGGCGCATCGCCGCCGTGGCTCCCGGCATCGCCGTGGAAGGCGCCCGACGCGTGGTGGACGCCGGTGGCAGGCTGGCGTTCCCCGGCGTGGTCGACGCCCACCAGCACTGGGGAATCTACAACCCGCCGGCCGAGGACGCGGTCACCGAGAGCCGCGCATGCGCGCAGGGTGGGGTGACCACCGCCCTGACCTACATACGGACCGGCCGGTACTACCTCAACAAGGGCGGCCCGTATGCCGACTTCTTCCCCGAGGTACTGGACGCCGCCAGGGGCCGCGCCCACATCGACTACGGCTTCCACCTGGCGCCGATGTCGCGCGCTCACATCGCCGAGATCCCCGACCTGATCGAGCGGTTCGGCGTCAGCTCGTTCAAGGTCTTCATGTTCTACGGCGGCCACGGCCTGCACGGCAGGTCCGATGACCAGAACGCGTTCCTCATGCTCGGGGAGGACGAACGGTACGACTACGCGCACTTCGAGTTCGTCATGCGCGGGGTGCAGGCCGCACGCGAGCGGTTCCCGGGTCTCGCCGACGAGATCTCGCTCTCCCTGCACTGCGAGACCGCCGAGATCATGACCGCCTACACCAAGCTGGTCGAGGAGGCGGGCGACCTCACCGGGCTCGCCGCGTACAGTGCCTCCCGGCCGCAGCACTCCGAGGGGCTCGCGGTCTCCATCGCCTCCTACCTGGCGCACGAGACGGAGCTGCCGACCATCAACCTGCTGCACCTGTCGTCGCGCAAGGCGGTCGACGCGGCCGTACGGATGCGCCGGGCGTTCCCGCACATCGACTTCCGCCGCGAGGTCACCGTGGGGCATCTGCTCGCCGACATCACCACCGCGCACGGCCTCGGCGGCAAGGTCAACCCTCCGCTGCGCCCCCGGGACGACGTCGAGGCGCTGTGGGAGTACGTACTCGACGGCACCGTCGACTGGGTCGTCAGCGACCACGCGTGCTGCCGCGAGGAGGTGAAGTTCGGGGAGCCCAAGAACCCCAAGGACGCTGTCTTCCTCGCCAGGTCCGGATTCGGCGGAGCCGAGTACCTCCTCGCGGGCGTGATCACCGAGGGGACGAAGCGCGGCCTGTCGCTGGGCCGGATCGCCGCGCTGACCTCATGGAACCCGGCCCGGCGCTACGGGCTGCGCACCAAGGGCGCCATCGCCCCCGGCTTCGACGCCGACATCGCCCTGGTCGACCCGGGCCGCACCTGGACCGTGCGCGCCGCGGAGTCGGAGTCGACGCAGGAGTACACGCCCTTCGAGGGCTTCGAGCTGACCGCGCGGGTCACCGACACCTTCGTGAGGGGCCATCACGTCCTGCGGGCGGGCCAGGTCGTCGGCGAGCCCGTCGGCACCTACCTGCACCGCCCGGTCCGCGCCACGTAGGTGATGTGCGTTTCGGGCGCCGTCTCAGCCGCTGCGGTCCGTGAAGGCGCCGTGGGCGTCGAAGGCCAGCTCGGCGAAGCGTTCGCCGATGCGGCGGTGGGTGGCGGCGTCGGGGTGGAGCTCGTCGGGCAGCGGCAGCTCGGCGAAGTCGGCCTCGCCGTAGAGGGCGCGGCCGTCGAGGTGGTGGAGGTTCGGGTCCTCGGCCGCCCGCTGTTCCACGATGCGGGCCAGCTCGTCCCGGATGAGGCCGAGGGTCAGCTTCCCGTGGGCGCGTTCCGCCGGATCGCCCAGGGCGACGAACCGCAGTCGGCCGACGCGGAGGTTGCTGAAGTCCGGGGCGCTGGGGCCCGGTGTGTCCTCGTGGATGGGGCACAGGATGGGCGAGACGACCAGCAGCGGTGTCGTGGGGTGGCCTTCGCGGATGGTGTCGAGGAAGCCGTGGACGGCGGGGGTGAAGGCGCGCAGGCGCATGAGGTCGGTGTTGACCAGGTTGATGCCGATCTTGACGCTGATCAGGTCGGCGGGGGTGTCGCGGATGGTGCGGGCCGTGAACGGGTCGAGCAGGGCGCTGCCGCCCAGGCCCAGGTTGATCAGTTCCACACCGCCGAGGGAGGCGGCGAGTGCGGGCCAGGTGGTGGTGGGGCCGACGGCGTCGGAGCCATGGCTGATGGAGCTGCCGTGGTGCAGCCACACCCTGCGGCCCGCATCCGCTGCGGCCTCGATGGGTGCGTCGGTGCGCAGGGCGGCGAGTTCGGTGGTCTCGTTGTGCGGCAGCCAGATCTCGACGTCCTTGACGGTGTCGGGAAGTCCGGTGAAGCGGAGCGTGCCGGGCGGGCCGGAGTGCCGCTCGGCCGTCCCGATGGACATGTCGATGGTCACGGTGTTGCCGCCGCTCACGCTGCCCTGGCCGGCCGGACGGCCGTCCACAATCAGGTCGTACATGCCGTCCGGGCGGGGCGGGGCACCCACGTAGACCCGTTTGGTGGGCAGCGTGTCCAGTTCGACCGCGGTGGCCCGGGTGCGGAAGACCAGGCGCACGCCCGACGGCTGGGCCTCGGCCATGGCCAGTTGCGGGTCGGCGCACTGGGCGCGGGCCCAGGCCGGCAGCCGGTGCGGCAGGACGCCGTACTCGGTGCGCTCCACATCCAGGGCGCCGCGCAGGAGGTCCGCGGTGACGGGCGTGGTGATCCAGTGGTTGTCCATGGTGTGCTGCCTCAACTCGTCGATCGATGTGCGGGACCAGGGCCGGACGGTGCGGGCCAGTTCCGCAGCAGGGCATCGAGGGCGTCGATGACGCGTGTCCAGGTGGTCTGTGTGTCGGGGGCGCTGTGACTGAACCCTCCCCCCAGTTCCAGGCTGACGTAGCCGTGGAAGACGCTGCCCAGGAGCCGGACAGCGTGCGTCTGGTCCGGCTCCGTCAGGTTGTAGCCGCGCAGGATCGCCCGCGTCATCTGGGCGTGTCTGACCCCCGCGCTGGCGGCCGCCGCCTCCGGGTCGAGCCTCAGCTGGGCTGCGGCGTAGCGGCCGGGGTGCTCCCGGGCGTAGTCGCGGTAGACGTTCGCCAAGGCGGCCAGGGCGTCCTTGCCGGCCCGCCCGGCCAGCGCGGCGGCACCCCGGTCGGCGAGCTCCTCCAGGGCGAGCAGGCAGATCAGGGTCTTGAGGTCGTGGGAGTTCTTCACGTGCGAGTACAGGCTCGCGACCTTGACGTCGAACCGCCGGGCGAGCGCCGACACGGTCACCTCGTCGAAGCCGACCTCGTCGGCCAGTTCCGCACCCGCCCGGGCCAGGCGTTCCCGGGTCAGCCCTGCGCGTGCCATAACCATCCTCTCGCTGGACCTTGTCGATTATGCAATTACCTAAAAGCCTTAGGCAAGCGGAGTGGCCGTGTAGGTGACTGCTCCGTCCCGCGCACCTCCGTGGCCAACGTGCGCCGACACCCCGGCCGGTGGAGTCTGAGGGGCATGGAGCTCAAGGGTCCACGCCGAGGCGGCGGCGGAGAGCACGATGTGGAGGCAGTGCTCGACGAGCTCTACACCACTCCCCCGGCCCACTTCGTCCCGCTCCGTGAGGAGCTGGCCGCCGCCGCGAGGACGGCGGGCCGCGCCGAGGACGCCCGCCGGATCCACGCGGCCCGCCGCCCCACACTGGCGGCGTGGGCCGCGAACCTGCTCCTGCGCTCCCAGCCGCGGGAAAGCCGGCAGTTCCTGGAGCTCGGGCGCGCACTGCGCGAGGCCCACCGCACCCTGGACCCCGGCGCGATCAAGGATCTGTCGGCGCAGCGGCGGCGCGTCGTGACCGCCTTGTCCCGGCAGGCGGTACAGCTCGCCCTCGACGCGGGCCACCGGCTGTCGGACACGGTGCGGCACGAGGTCGAATCCACCCTGAACGCGGTGCTCGCCGACCCGGACGCCGCCGACCGGTGGACCACCGGCCGTCTGCACAGCGCCCTCACCCCACCGGCGGCCTTCCCGTCCGGCACCGCTCAGGCGGCCGCCACCCGGCCGAAGGCGGCGCGCCCGACGACCGCACCTCCGTCACCCCGGGCGCAGCGGACCGACGAACTCGCGGAGCGGCGGCGCGCGCGGGAGGAGAAACTCACCCAGGCCCGCAGGGCCGCCGAGGAGGCCGCGGGGCGGCTGCGCGACCAGCGCACGGAGCACGCGGCTGCCGAAACGTCGCTGGAACGGGCACGCGACCGCCAGAACCGGGCCGAGCAGCGGGTGGTTGACGCTGAACAGCAGTTGGAGCAGGCGCGTGAGGCCCTCAAGCCGGCCGTCCGGGAACAGCGGCAGGCGGAGAAACAGCTCCGGGCCTCCGCCGAGGCACTCGCCCGCGCCGAACGGGAGGCCCGCGAGACCGCGCGGGAAGCGCAGCGCCTCGGCAGGGGGCAGCGCTCATAAGGCGTTCAACGTTGATGCACGGGTCCACGGTGTACGGGCTCACGTTGAAGACTCGCCTCCAGGTCGTCGAGGGCTTGGCGCGCGGCCGTGATGCGCTCGCGCAGTTCGCGTTCGGCGTCGGCCAGTGGGCCGGCGGGCGCGGGGAGAGCCGCCCCCGGACGCCGGTTCCCGCCTTGTTCCCGCTCCAGTTCGCGTGCCTCCTCCAGAGAACTGATGACCACGCCGATGAGGACGTTCACGAGGACGAAGGAGGCGAACAGGACGTAGGAGGCGTAGTAGACGATGCTCCAGCGGGAGATCTCCAGACCGGCACGGACCGCGTCGCCCAGGCCGTCCAGGGTCATCAGGAGGAAGAGGGTCAGCACCGCGCGGCCGAGGGAGCCGTAGTGCTCGGGGTTGTCGTCGGCGAAGAAGACCCAGCCGACCATGGCGTAGACGTACAGCAGCACGGCGCCGACGACCAGGAAACTGAAGGTGCCGGGCACACTGCGGCCCACGGCGACCATGAAGACCCGCAACTGCGGCAGGAAACGGGCGGTGCGCAGGACACGGGCGAGGCGCAGCAGGCGCAGGACCGTGCTGTTCTCACGGACGACGGGCAGGAACGCGGAAGCGACCACGGCCAGGTCGAACAGGTTCCAGGGGTCGCGGAAGAACTCGCTCGGACGGTCGGCGTGCGCGCAGGCTCGCAGGAGTATCTCTACGGTGAAGGCGGCCAGGCAGAGGTGTTCGGCGAGGCGTAACCACGACCGCCAGTCCTCGGCCAGTGCGCTGTACGTCTCCACGCCCAGCAGGGCCCCATTGGTGAGGATGAGGGCGAAGACGGTGAGGGCGAACCACCGGGCCTCCGTGATGGTGCGTGCCCACTGTGCCAGCGCCCGGCGGGGACCCCACCATGCCTTGGCCGTACGGTCGTGACGGTCGGTCATCCTGCTGTACCTGCTCCTTCGCGCAGCGCGACATTCCCGGCCCACCGGGGTGGTGGGCGGGTCCGTCGAGCGATCATGCTCCAGGAGAGACTTTTACAGCACTGTAGATACGCGTATCTCGCGGGTGGCCATCCGAACGGGTCAGGGGGGAGCTGCCCGATGCCGCGGTGATGTCACCGTATGGCGTCGAGATCGAGGTCCGTCCCGACGACGAGCGTCACCACGCCCGCGGCGGCGCTCGCGTCCTGTGTGGCCTCGGCGCCGGGCAGCCGGGACGCCAGGACCTCGGCCTGCTCGCGCAGCTCCTCCGGGTACGTGACCGTGGTGGTCCGGGTGGTCTCGGGAGCGTTGCCCGTGCCGACGACGGTGAGTCCGTCTTCACGCAGCCTCTCGGCGACGGCGGCGGCACGCCCGGTGACGCCCGTGCCGTTGAGGACCTGGATGCGTACCGAGGAGGCGTACACCGGGTTCTTCGCGTCCGCCGTCAGCTTCTTCTTGTCGACCTCCCTGTCCTTGGCGAGGGAGGTGAACAGGTCGGCGGCCTGCGGGTACTGCCACACGACGTTGGCCCTGTCGGTGGCCACGTCGGCCTCGCGCGGGTAGTTGGGCACGGTGAGGAAGGTCAGCCGGTCGTTCGGTATGCCCTTGAGCTCGGAGGCGAGGCCGTAGAGCGGCTTGATGCCGGCCAGGTCCGCGTCCGTGGTCAGGGACTTCGTGGCGGATTCCAGGAAGCCGTACAGCGCGTTCGGGCTCGTCAGCTTGGACTGCGCCTTCTCGGCCAATGCCTTCATGAACTCCTGCTGGCGGCCGATGCGGCCGAGGTCGGAGCCGTCGCCGACGCTGTAGCGGGCGCGTACGTAGCCGAGCGCCTTCTCGTCCCTGACGGTCTGGCAGCCGGCCTCCAGATCCAGGTGCGCCTTCTCGTCGTGGATGGCCTGCTCGGGGCAGACCTCTATGCCGTCCAGGGCGTTGACCATCCCCTTGAAACCCTGGAAGTCCACGGACATGAAGTGGTCGATGCGCAGGCCGGTGTTGGCCTCGATCGTCCTGATGCTGCAGGCTGCGGCGTCGGCGACCTCGCCGTTGCTGCCGCCGACCGCGAACGCCGCGTTGATCTTGGAGTGTTGGGAGGTGGAGGTGGCGCCGTCGCCCCTGTCGCACTCCGGTATCTCCACCCACGAGTCACGGGGGAACGACACCACCGTGGCCCACTTCCGGTTCGCCGGGATGTGCACCACCATCAGCGTGTCCGACTGCATGGTGGTCAGGCCCTTGCCGTACCCGGCGTTGGCGCCGTCACGGCTGTCCGAGCCGACGACCAGGATGTTCTTCGAACCGGGGCTGAGGTTGACGGGACGGTTCCCGCCGAGCTTGTTGTCGAGATCGGCGGACCCGATGTTGTCGTCCAGGTCCTGGTACATCCAGGCACCGACCCCGCCGGCGCCGAGGACGAACACGGCCACTCCGCCGGCGGCCCACGCGACGATCCGGCCCCGCCTGGTCAGCCGCGTCGGCCGGCCCCCGCTCGGCGTGCTCCTCGGTTTCCCCCTGCTGCCCACCGGCGCCTTCCCCCGTCTCGGCCGCACCGGGCCGGTCAACTCCCCTTGCACGTCCGATGCCGGTGCGCACCGAACGACGTAACTCTAGGCCCAGGCAGGGACACATGGGCGTCGAGCGCGGACGGCCGGGATTCCGCCGAGGGCGGACGGCGGTCGGGAGGGCGGACCTGTTGATGATCTCCTCGTGTCAGGGCGGTCATCATCGTCCGGTCGCTCCCGACCGCCGGGCATGAGTACGGGTACTCATCGGCACCTGGGGTGCCGGCCGGGTACTACTGCGTGGTGTCGCCCGCCTGCTTCGTCACGTCGACGACCCTCCACCGCTGGTTGGCCCCGGAGTTCGGGGTCCACGTGGTGACGGCGGCGCCCTCGTTGGTCGCCTGGCCGCCGACCTCCAGGAGCCGGTGGGTGGCGACGTTGACGAGCGTCCAGGTGCCGTCGCCCGTGCTGGACATGAGCCACTGGGCGGCCTCGTCGCGCTCGCCCTCGTCGGGCTCCACCACCGGGGAGCCGTCACGGACGGCCAGCCGCTTGCCCTCGACAGGGTTGGTGAAGACGTACCGGTCGAGGACCCCGGGGCCGGAGCGCACCGAGCGCAGCTGCCACTGCTGGCCGGGGGCGGCGGTGTCCTCGGCGCCCGACCGGATGACGAGGTTGGTGCCGTTGTCGGCGACGGTGACGGCCTTGCCGCTCTGGACGCCGGTCAGGGTGTAGGTGTGGCCCTTGCGCAGCAGCGGGGCGTCCTTGGCGACGCCGGACACGCCCTTGATGACGAAGGACGTCACGGACTGGGCGGGCACGGTGAAGGTGGCCGCGCGGTCGCTGACCTTGATGGGGTCGTGCTTCTCCAGCTTGCCGTCGGCGTCGGTGACGACCGGGGTGACGGTCGCGCCCCGGCTGACGTCACGGAACTTCGACAGGTCGATGGTGACCGTGCGGGCCTCGGTGGTGCTGTTGACGTGGACGAGCGAGGCGCCCTTGCCGTTCTTCGCCACCGCCGCCGCGCTGGAGGTGTCGTTCACCTTGATCAGCCGGTCGCCGGGCTTGATGAAGTGGGTGAAGTTCCGCGCGGTGTCGAACTTGGTGTTCGTGTAGATGGGGCAGGTGTCGAGGGTGTCCTCGGAGGTGCAGCTGAACGGAAGCTGGATGCTGCCCCAGTTGCCGCCCTTGGCGGACTCGCCGCCGGGCTTCATGTTGTCGTAGTCCTCGACGGGCTGCCAGAACACCCAGGCGCGCGGCTCCAGTTCGCGCAGGTCGTCGACGATGCGCTGGGCGAGACCGAGGCCGGGCCGCATGTCCGTGAAGCTCTGGCCGTCGCCCCAGTCGCCCTCGACCTCGCTCATCCACAGGCGCTTGTTCTCGGCCTTGGAGATGTCGCGCACGGTGGTGCGCTGGCCGGTGCCGTAGGTGTGGACGTTCATCTGGTCGACGAGGTCACGGGACTCGGGCGAGTACGTGTTCCAGTTCTGCGCGAAGATCGACGGGTTGGTCTCGTCCATCGAGGAGATCTCGGCCCTGGTCTTCGCCTTCTTCAGGGCGGGCGCCAGGGCCTTGATCACCTTGTCCTGGAGCTCGGGGCCGATGTGCGCCCCTTCCTGGCGTCCGCCGACGGGTTCGCCGTCGGGGCCGAGGCGGGTGCTCCAGTAGTTGGTGTTGGGCTCGTTGAAGGGGTCGACGGTGTCGACCTTGATGCCCTCGGCCTGCTCCAGTCGCCTGGTCGCACCGGCCATGTAGGCGGCGAAGTCGTCGATGGACTCGGTCTTGAGCTGGTCGTCGGTGGCGTTGAAGCCGCCGGACACATAGCCGCTGACCGTCATGAACCACGGCGGGGAGTTGCTGAAGGTCTCCCAGTGGTCGATGTCGTCCTTGATGCGGTCGACCCACCAGCGCTGGGTGAGGTCGGCGTTCTCGTTCCAGTCGGCCGGGTCGTCGGGGCTCCACCAGTCGGTGTCCTCGCGGGTGGTGCCCTCGGGGGCCTTCCACCAGCCCTCCACGGCTCCGCCGGCCCGCAGGTAGTCCTTGACGTCGGGGGCGTTGCCGCCGCCGATGTTGTAGCGGGCGATGTTGAGGGCGAGGCCGTCGTCGTCGAAGAGGAGCTTCGCGAGCTTCTCGCGTATCTCCTTCGGGTAGTCGCCGGTGGCGTTGGCGAACCAGACGAGACTCGTGCCCCAGCCCTCGAACTTTTCCTGTTGGTACGAGGGGTCGGGCTGGACGGTGACGGAGGCGGCGGCCGCCTCCGGCGTCTGTGCCTGGAGCGGCGGGGCGGTGACCAGAGCGGCCCCGGCCGCCAGGGCGGTGAGACTCGCGGCTCCGAGGAGCCGTCTGCTGCGGGTACGGCGTGCCATCGTGTGCTCCCAACTCAGGTGTGGTCGCTGCGGTGAACCCTCCCGCCCGTCCGGGGCGGGAGGGGATGGCCCTCGAACGCGTACGGAGCCGTTCGAGGAGTCAGGCGGTGGGCTGTCGCAGTACGGCGACGTCCCTCGGGTGCAGGACGGGAGAGCCGTCGGCGGCGGCCCGGCCGACGAGGACCTCTCCGGCCAGGCCGGGCAGCGGCACCGTCCCGTCGGTCCGGTTGACCAGGAACAGGAAGCGGCCGCCGGGACCGCTGCGTACGGTCAGCTCGACCAGCCCCCGTGCGGGGGCGGGCAGCTCGCTGTCGACTCCCGCCGGGGCGAGCAGCCGCGGCAGCAGGGCGGTGAGCCCTTCGGTGCCGAGGCGGGTGGAGACGTACGCGGCCGAACCGCTGCCCGTGGACCGGCGGGTGACGGCGGGGCGCCCGGCGTGCACGCCGGTGCGGTAGGCGGCCAGGACGTCCGTCTGCGGATCGGTGAGGGTGATCCGGTCGGTCCACAGGCTGCCGGTGGTGGCGTCGTCCAGTTCGACGGTGTCCCCGGCGAGCAGCGGGCCGAACTCCTCGATGCGGATGCCGAGCAGGTCGCGCAGGGCGCCCGGGTAGCCGCCGAGCCAGATGTGGTCGTTCTCGTCGACGATTCCGGAGAAGTACGTGGTGACGAGGTGGCCGCCGTTTTCGGCGTACCGTGTGAGCTCCTTGGCGAGGTCGGCGGGGACGACGTGGAGTACGGGCGTGATCAGCACCCGGTAGCGGTCGAGGTCGGTACGGGTGGTGACGATGTCGGCGCGGACACCGAGGGCGAGGAGCGCCGAGTACCAGTCGAGCGCTTCCTGGCGGTAGTCGAGCAGGGAGGTCGGGTGGGAGTCCTGCTCGCTCGCCCACCACGACTCCCAGTCGAAGACGATGCCCACCGGGGCCGCCTCACGCTGCGAACCGACGACGGGGGCCAGGGTCCTGAGGGTGTCCCCGAGCGCCACGACCGCGCGGAAGAGGTCGCTGTCCTCCCCGGCGTGGGGCACCATCGCCGAGTGGTACTTCTCGGCGCCCGCGGCCGACTGCCGCCACTGGAAGAAGCAGACGGCGTCGGCGCCGTGCGCGACGTGGAGCAGGGAGTCGCGGGCCAGGTCGCCGGGCCGCTTGGCGACGTTGACGGGCTGCCAGTTGACGGCGCTGGTGGAGTGCTCCATCAGGAACCAGGGCCGGCCGCCGGCGATGCCGCTGGTGAGGTTGGCGGAGAAGGACAGCTCGTCGCGGTCCTGGGGGCCGGGGTGGACGTAGTGGTCGTTGGAGACGAAGTCGATCTCGTCGGCCCAGTCCGGGTAGTTCATGCCCTTGGTGTTGCCCATGACCATGAAGTTCGTGGTGACGGGCACGTCGGGGGTGATCTCCCGCAGCACGTCCCGCTCCGCCCGCAGGTATTCCTTCAGCGCGTCCGAGGAGAAGCGCTTGAAGTCCAGCTGCTGGGTGGGGTTGGGGTAGGAGGCGGCCAGCCGGGGCGGCAGGATCTGCTCCCAGTCACTGTAGCGCTGCGACCAGAACGCCGTTCCCCAGGCGTGGTTGAGCGCGTCGAGCGTCGTGTAGCGGGCACGCAGCCAGTCACGGAAGGCGCGGGCCGCGTCGTCGGAGTAGTCGTAGAGGTTGTGGCAACCCAGCTCGTTGGACACATGCCAGGCCACCAGGGCGGGATGACCGGCGTAGCGCTCGGCCATCGTCCGCACCAGACGCAGGGCGTGTGCGCGGAAGACCGGTGAGGTGGGCCGCCAGTGCTGTCGTCCCCCCGGCCACAGCGTCTCCCCGGTGGCGGTCACCGGGAGGATCTCCGGGTGAGCCTTGGTGAGCCAGGGGGGCGGGGAGGCGGTGGCGGTGGCCAGGTCGACGCCGATGCCGCCCTGGTGCAACAGGTCCATGACATCGTCGAGCCAGGCGAAGTCCCACTCGTCCGGGGCCGGCTGGATGCGGGCCCAGGAGAAGATCCCCACGGAGACGACGGTGACGCCGGCCTCGCGCATCAGCCGGACGTCCTCCTCCCACACCTCGCGCGGCCACTGCTCGGGGTTGTAGTCGGCGCCGTAGCCGAGACGGGGGGTGGAGTCACCGTCCGGCCCGCTCAGCAGGCGGGTCAGGCGGGTGGAGGTCATGGTGGTCCTATCTCTTGATGCGTCGCACGGGGGGGCGGCGCGGTGGTGCCGCCCCCTCGCACGCGGTCCTACTTCTCGACGGTGAAGCCCTGCTCGTTGCCGTACTTGACCGAGGCGTCCTGCCAGGCCTTCAGGCCGTCGGCCAGCTTGGTGCCGGAGACGTAGGCCTTGCCGACGGTGTCGTTGAAGATCGAGTTGGCGTACTGCTGGAAGGGCAGGTACGACCAGTCGTCGGCGACGTTCGCGGCCGACTCGGCGAAGATCTCGTTGGCCTTCTGCCCGCCGAAGTACTCGAACTCCTTGTTCTTGAATTCCGTGGACTGAAGGTCCGCGGTGGTCGCCGGGAAGGCGCCCTCCTTGATGCGGCTCTGCACACCGTCGCCGGAGTTGGCGTACTCGACGAAGGCGTAGGCGAGTTCCTTGTTCTTGCCCAGCGCGGGGATGGTGAGCGAACTGCCGCCGTTTTCGGCGCTCGCCTTGTCGCCCTTGGTCCAGGCGGGCAGCGGGGCAGCTCGCCAGTCACCGGAGGCGTTCGGCACACCGGTGACGAAGTTGGCGGGCATCCAGGCGCCGCTGGGCAGCGTGGCGATGGTGCCGTCGCCCAGGCCCTTGTACCAGTCGTCGGTCCAGCCGTTGATGGGCGCGACGAGCTTCTCGTCGATGAGCTTCTGCCGGTTGTCGGTGAACTTCTTGGCCGCCGCGTCGGAGAAGTCGATCTTCACCTTGGTGCCGTCGACCTGGTAGGGACGTGAACCGGCCTGCCAGAGCAGGCTGGTGGTGAGGCCCGGGTCGCCTGCGTCGGCGGCGATGAAGACCTTGGGGTCGGCCTTGTGCAGCTTGCGGGCCGCGTCGACGTACTCGTCCCAGGTGGTGGGGACCGCGACCTTGTACTTGTCGAAGATCTTCTTGTTGTAGAACATCGCCATCGGGCCGGAGTCCATCGGCAGGCCGTACACGGCGTCGCTTCCCTGGGTCACCGCGTTCCACGGACCCGCGGTGTACTTGTCCTTCAGCTTGTCCGCGCCGAAGGGGCCGAGGTCGGTCAGGCCCTTGGTCAGGGCGTACTGGCCCAGCGCGAAGTACTCGATCTGCGCGACGTCGGGCACGCCCTTCTGGGCTTCGATCGCGTTCGACAGGGCCGTGTAGTGCTTGTCGCCGGACCGCTCGCCGACGAGGTCGATCTTGACCTTGGGGTACTTCTTCTGGAAGTCGGCGGCGACCGTCTTGAGGGTGGGCTCCCAGGCCCAGACCGTGATCGAGCCGCCCTTCTCCAGGGCTGCCTTGAGGTCCGCGGCGGAGACCGGCTTCTGGTCGGAGCCCCCGTCGTCGGAGCCGCCGCAGGCGGTCGCGCCCAGGGCGAGGGCGGAGAACAGGGCTATGCCGCGCAGCAGGCGGCTGGTGGTTCTGCGCATGGAGGTGCTTCCACTTCTTCGTGGGTGGGACAGGTTTCGTGGGTGGGACAGGTGAGGGTTGAAGGAAGTGCGACTGAGGGGGTGGTGCGGAAGAAGGGGTGGTGCGGAAGAAGGGGTGGTGCGGAAGAGGGGGTGGTGTGGAAGAGGAGGGTTACTCCTTGACGCTTCCCGCGGCGAGCCCGGACTGCCAGTACTTCTGCAGCAGCAGGAACGCGGCGATCAGCGGCAGGATCGTGAGCAGTGAACCGGTGATCACCAGATTGAAGATCACGTCACCGCCGATCGTCTCGGCCTGGGAGTTCCAGACACTCAGACCCAGGGTCAGGGGGTACCAGTCCGAGTCCTTGAGCATGATCAGCGGCAGGAAGTAGTTGTTCCAGGTCGCGACCGTCGTGAACAGCAGCACGGTCACGATGCCGGGGGCGAGCAGCGGCAGGGCGACCTGGAAGAAGGTGCGCGCCTCGCTCGCTCCGTCCATGCGGGCGGCTTCCAGCAGTTCGGTGGGGATGGCCTCGGTGGCGAAGACCCACATCAGGTACAGGCCGAAGGGCGAGACGAGCGAGGGGATGATCACCGCCCACGGGGTGTCGGTCAGTCCCATCTTGCTGAACATCAGGAACGTCGGCACCGCGAGAGCCGTACCCGGGACGGCGACCGCACCGATCACCACGGCGAACACGGCGCGCTTCCCGGGGAAGTCGAACTTCGCCAGCGCGTAACCGCCCAGGATCGCCAGGAAGGTGGCCCCGCCTGCCCCGACCACGACGTACAGCAGGGTGTTCAGCAGCCAGCGTGTGAAGACGCCGTCGTTGTACGTGAACGTGTCCCTGATGTTGTCCCAGAGGGCGAAGTCGTCGGCGAACCACAGCCCGCCCGAATCGGCCAGCCCCTCCTGGGTCTTGGTGGCGCTGATGACGAGCCATATCAGCGGCACCACGGTGTAGAGCAGCATCAGACCGGTGAGCACGGTCAGCAGAACGCTGCGCTTGGGGCGCCCGGGAACGTGCCGACGGGGCGTACGCAGGCGGGAGGCGCCCTTGCCCGCGCCGGCGGCCTGCGCGGGCAGGGCCTCGGAAGCGGTGGTGACGGGGCTGCTCATCGGTCACGCTCCCTTGCGCATGCCGCGCAGCTGCACGATGTAGGCGATCACCATGGTGATCAGTCCCATGATGATCGCGACCGTCGCGGAGTAGTTCTGCTGCTGGCCGTTGAAGGACAGCGAGTACGTGTAGAAGTTCGGGGTGAAGTCGGTCGTGATGGCGTTGCGCGCCAACTGCCGGAGGATGTTCGGCTCGTTGAACAGCTGGAAGCTGCCGATGATCGAGAAGATCGTCGCGATGACGAGGGCGCCGCGGATGGCGGGGAGCTTGATGGCGGTGATGACGCGGATCTGTCCGGCGCCGTCGATCTCCGCGGCCTCGTAGAGGGAGTGCGGGATGACGCGCAGCGCGGAGTAGAAGATCAGCATGTTGTAGCCGACGAACTCCCAGGTGACGATGTTGCCGATCGACGCCAGCACCAGGTCCGGAGAGAGCGGGTCGGGCAGGGTCACACCGAAGGCCTCGTTGATGTCCCCGATCAGTCCGTAGCGGGTGCCGTACATGAAGCCCCACATCAGGGTGGCGACCACGGCGGGTACCGCGTACGGCAGGAAGATCGCGATGCGGAAGAAGTCCCTGCCGTAGAGGCGGCCGCTGTCCAGGGCGAGGGCGATCAGCAGGGCGATGCCCAGCATGATCGGTACCTGGACGACGAGGAAGAGCGCGACCCGCCCGAGGGAGGCCCAGAACCGGTCGTCCTCCAGGGCCTGTGTGTAGTTGTCGAGGCCGACGAAGGTGGTGCCGCCGATCAGCTGGTCGCGGAAGAGACTGAGATAGATCGAATACGCGATCGGCGCCAGGAAGACGAGGGCGAACACGGCCACGAAGGGCCCCAGGAAACCCCACCCGGTCCAGGAACGGCGGTCACGTCTCGCCGGGGGCGGCGCCGGTCGCGGTTCCACGGCCGCCGGAGGTTGTTGCGTCGTCATGTCGTTCCTCGCTCGTCACATCCCGGAACCGGCGGTGCCACCCGATGTCGAGGAGGCCGCACCGCGCGATGTTTACGTAAACATCTCCTCCGAAAGGAGAGCGTGCGCTGTTATGTTTACGTAAACATCTAATGGCGGCATGTCTACACCGCCCCGATCACGACGGTCAAGGGACCCTTGGCGAAACCGTGACGCAAGCTGCGCAGAAGAGGAGGCGGCCGAGGGATGGACACGGCTGACAGAACGCCGGCGAACGTCTCCGGCGGTGGTCGCAGACGGCCCCGAGCCGGGGCCAGGTCCCAGACCGCCTCCATGGCCGACGTCGCCCGGCTGGCGGGGGTCTCCTCGCAGACCGTGTCTCGCGTCTCCAACGGCTACGCCGGGGTGACCGAGGAGACCCGGCAGCAGGTGCTGGCGGCCATGAAGGAACTGGGTTACCGGCCCAACAGCGCCGCCCGGGCCCTCAAGCGGGGCGAGTTCCGCACCATCGGCGTCATCACCTTCTCGCTCTCCACCACGGGCAACGTCCGTACCCTGGAGGCGATCGCCAACTCGGCGGCCCACGAGGGGTACGCGGTGACGCTGCTGCCGGTCGCCGTGCCCACCCAGGACGAGGTCCGGGGCGCGTTCTCCCGTCTTGAGGAGCTCGCGGTGGACGCGGTGATCGTCATCATGGAGGTCCATCTGCTCGACGCGGCGACCATCGCCCTGCCGCCGCACGTCCAGGTCGTGGTCGTCGACTCCGACGCCGGCGACCGCTACACCGTGGTCGACACAGACCAGGCCGGCGGCAGCCGCGCCGCCGTGCGGCACCTGCTCGACCTGGGCCACGCCACGGTGTGGCACCTGGGCGGCCCGGACGGGTCCTTCGCCGCCCAGCGCCGCGCGGACGCCTGGCGCGCGGCTCTCATCGAGGCCGACCGCACCCCGCCGCCGCTGGTCCGGGGCGACTGGTCGGCGGAGTCCGGCTACCGCGCCGGGCTCGTCCTCGCCGACCGCGAGGACTGCACCGCCGTCTTCGCGGCCAACGACCAGATGGCGCTGGGCCTGCTGCGGGCCCTTAACGAACGCGGCCGGAGCGTCCCCGAGGACGTCAGCGTCATCGGATTCGACGACATCCCCGAGGCGGGCTCCTTCCTGCCCCCGCTCACCACCCTCCACCAGGACTTCGCCGAGGTGGGGCGGCTCTGCGTCGAAAACGTCCTGCGCAAGATGCGCCACCAGGGCGCGGAGCGCGGCACGACCCTGGTGCCGACCCGACTGGTGGTCCGGGAGAGCACGGCTCCGCCGCCCTCCTCCTAGGGCCTGGCCCCAGGGCGCCCTCGCGGTCACCAGCGAGGGGTGGGCGGCCGCGGGTCCGGCCGGCGCCACGACAGCCACAGGGCGACCGCTTCCGCGATGGGCTGCTGCGTCTCCAGTTCGATGAAGCCGAACTGCCCGCCCTGATTGCATTCCAGGAACCACCACACCCCGTCCTCGTCCTCGGCGAAGTCGAAGGCGGCGTACGCGAGACCGGCGAGGGACAGGTACTCCAGTGCCGACGTGGAGATGCGGTCGGGCACGGGGACGGCCTCCCAGCCGTACCCGGTCTCCCCGTAGCGGCCGTCGATCTGACCGGGGGCGGCCCGCTTGCGGGCGGCGAACAGGCGGTCGCCGACGCAGGTCAGGCGGATGTCGGCCCTCTTCGGTATGTACCGCTGCAGCAGCGCGGGGCCGGCGGCCACCGGGCCGAAGTCGGTGTCGGGCCCGATCAGCGTCGTCGGCAGGGCGACGGCGGGCTCGTCGGGCGGCGGGCCCGAGGCCGACTTCACGACCACGTCCCGGTGCAGCTCGGCGAACTGCTCGGCCACCTTCGGTGCCGTGGTGAAGACGGTCGGGGGGACGGCGAAGCCGCTGACGTGGGCGACCCTCAACTGCCAGGGTTTGTGCCGCGCCTGGTCGGCGTTGCCCGGGTGGTTCATCCACGCGGGCGACGCCGAGTAGAGCATGCCGTAGAGCGCCTGCCGCGTCTCCGCGGTCAGCCATGCCGACGGCTGGGCCGCGTGGGCGGCGGGGTCGCCCGGCCTGCGCACCCACACGGAACGCAGGCCGCCCATGCTCAGCACGTGCCCGTTGACCGACAGATGGCCGTCGAAGTCGCCGTGTGCGTAGTCGGCCGACAGCACGGCCTTTCCCGGGATGTCGGCCGGATCGAGGCGCATCACCGGCGCGCCCAGTCTGCCCAGCTCCGCCACCACCATGTCGGCGGTGACGTCCTGCTCCGACGTGAGGATCAGTACGGTCACGGGCGGCGGCTGTCAGTCGTCGAAGTGCGTCTGGGAGCCCGCCGTGGACGTCGTGGTGCCGACCGCGAGCAGGAGGTCCCGGTCGGTGACGGCGGGACGGCCGTCGCCGAGCACGTTCAGCTGCAACGACGCGTCGAAGCTGTAGGGCTCCACCACGATCGGCAGGGCTCTGGGCCGGACGTAGTTCAGGGTGAACGGTCGCAAGGCGAACCTCCCAGGTCGAACGATGTCTATACGCATTCCTTAACGTCCGTCTCTCGTAAGGAATTCATCACTTTCCGCCACATCAGGGTGAAGGTCATCACATCAACCTTGGGGCTCGATTCTGCGTCCGCCTCCTCGCGGCACGGGTCGGCACCGGCGGATGGTGGTGGCGGCCGGGGCCCGCGTGAAAGGCTCGCCCCGCACGGTCACCGTCAGGGGCCGGTGGCGTACGGGATCGGCACACGAGAGGCGGCGGCATGCGCATCGGACTGCTCGGTACAGGACCGTGGGCCGACATGGCCCATGCCCCGGCGTTGAGCGGGCATCCCGGACTGGACTTCGTGGGGGTGTGGGGCAGGCGCGCGGAGGCGGCCGAGGAGCTGGCCGACCGGCACGGCACACGAGCGTACGAGGACGTCGACGCGCTGCTCGCCGAGGTGGACGCGGTGGCTTTCGCGCTGCCTCCGTCCGTGCAGGCCCCGCTCGCCGTACGCGCCGCGCGGGCGCGGTGCCATCTGTTGCTGGACAAGCCCGTCGCGACCAGCGTCGAGGAGGGGCGGGCCCTCGTCGAGGCGGCCCGCGAGACCGGGGTTTCCTCGGTCGTGTTCTTCACCGCCCGTTTCCAGACGGCGACGGAGGCCTGGGTCGCCGAACAGGCCGCCGTGGACGGCTGGTTCACGGCGCGGGCGGAGTGGCTCGGCTCGGTGTTCACCAGCGACAGTCCGTTCGGGGCGTCGCCGTGGCGCCGGGAGAAGGGGGGCCTGTGGGACGTCGGTCCGCACGCCCTGTCGCTGCTGCTGCCGGTGCTCGGCGATGTCACGCGGGTGGCGGCCGCCGCACGCGGCCCGCAGGACACCGTCCATCTGGTCCTCGAACACGTCGGCGGGGCGTCGAGCACTCTCACCCTCAGCCTCACGGCCCCGCCGCCGGCCGCCGGGGCCACGGTGGAGGTGCGCGGCAAGGCCGGGATCACGGTTCTGCCCCCGGCCTCCGAGGGAGCGGTGGAGGCGCTCAAGCGGGCCGCCGACGCCCTCCTCGCCGCCGTCGAGACCGGCCGCCCGCACCCCTGCGACGCTGCCTTCGGCCTGCGGGTGACGGAGATACTCGCCGAGGCCGAGGGACAGTTGGGCGGTGCGGGCGGGCGGCGCTGACCACGCGTCCCGTCTCGTTCCACGTCACCCCGCCACAACTCGGCCGCTTCGAGGGCTGGTCGGCACGCACCGTGGTGACGGATGCTGTGGGCCGCACTTCGTTCCTGTCACACACGACGGCGAAGGAGACTGCCCGGTGCTGGCTGTGGGGGATCCGGTCCGATGAGCGATGCCGAGGACGCGAGGAAGGTCGACAGGGGGCGCGCCCGGCCGAGCTGTCCGGTCCACCGGGCGGCCGACGGGCCCTGGCAGGTGCACGGTTACGCGGCCGCACGGTCGGTGCTGCGCAGTTCCGGGACCGTGCAGGCCGGGCTGGGCATCGAGACCGTGGAGAAACTGCCGCCGAACGTCCGCCGACCGGTGCTGTACCGGGACGGCCCCGAGCACCGGGAACACCGGCGGCAGACCGCGCGCTTCTTCACTCCGCGCCGGGTGGACGAGCACTACCGCGACCTCATGGTGCGCATTGCGGAGCAGCAGTTGGAGACGCTGCGCACGAAGGGTGAGGCGCAACTGGCCGACCTGGGCTTCGGGATGGCCATCGGAGTGGTGAGCGAGATCATCGGCCTGCGGTACAGCAGGCCGGGCATCCGCCGACGGCTGGAGCGCTTCTTCCCCGAGAAGTTCGGCACACCGGGTCTGACCAGTGCCCGTGGCATCTACTGGTTCTTCCGGCAGAACACCAACTGGCTCCGTATCTACCTCGCCGACGTACGCCCCGCCATCCGCGCCCACCGGCGCCGCGCGCACGACGACCTGATCTCGCATCTGATCGACGAGGGCTGCACGGACGCCGAGATCCTCGGCGAGTGCCTCACCTTCGCCGCCGCCGGAATGGTCACCACGCGGGAGTTCATCTCTGTGGCCGCGTGGCACCTGTTCAGCGACGCCGAGCTGCTCGGCCGTTACCGGGCCGCGGACGAGGCAGGGCGCCTGGCGGTGCTCCAGGAACTCCTGCGGCTGGAGCCCGTGGTCGGCCGGCTGCGCCGCCGGGCCACGGCCGAACTGCGGGTGCCCACGGCCGACGGGCCCGTTCTCGTGCGGCCCGGCGAGTTCGTCGACATCTTCCTCGACGACGCCAACACCGATGCGGACGTGGTGGGTTGCCGGCCGTTGCTGGTCCAGCCGGGCCGGGACCTCGCGGAGGGCCCCGGCGCGGCGGGGCTGGCCTTCGGTGACGGCGCGCACCGCTGTCCCGGGGCGGTCGTCGCGCTCCAGGAGGCCGACATCTTCCTCACTCGTCTCTTCGCTCTGGACGGCGTCCGGATGACGGCACGGCCACGTGTCTCCTTCAAGGACGACATCGGGGGTTACGAGATCCGTGGCCTGACCGTGGCGCTCGGCCAGGTCTGACGGGGAGTCAGTGCTGGACGGTCCGCCAGGAGCTCGTGAGGATGACGAGTTGCCGGGTGGCCCGGGTCATCGCGACATAGCGGTCAACCGCTCCTTCGATGCCCTCGCCGAACTCCTCCGGGTCGACGAGGACGACCAGGTCGAACTCAAGCCCCTTCGACAGCTCCGGGGTCAGCGACCGGACGCGGGAGGTCGTCCGGAACGCGGGATCGCCGATGACGCAGGCGATCCCGTCGGCGTGTTCGGCGAGCCAGTCGTCGAGGATCGAGCGCAGCTCCGAAGCGGATCCGTGGACGACGGGGACGTGGCTGCTGCGGATGGACGTCGGCACGTTGGCGTCCGGGAGCACGGCCCGGATGACCGGTTCGGCTTCCGCCATGATTTCTTCCGGCGTCCGGTAGTTGATGCTCAGGGAGGCCAGCCTGATCCGGTCGAGCCCGACCCGGTCGAGCCGTTCCTGCCACGACTCCGTGAATCCGTGCCTGGCCTGGGCCCGGTCCCCGACGATGGTGAAGCTCCGGGACGGGCACCGCAGCAGCAGCATCTGCCACTCCGCGTCGGTCAGTTCCTGGGCCTCGTCCACGACGATGTGCGCGAACGGACCGGCGAGCAGGTCCGGAGCGGGGACGGTCAGTTCGGACTCGTCCACCAGGCTGACCTTGGCGTCCTCGCCCCGCAGCATCCTGACCAGGCCTTCGCCCTCGTCTCCGTCGGCGCCGGAGTCGGCGGCGGCCTCGATGAGGTTGTCGACGACCTGCGCCATGCGTGTGCGCTGGGCGGCGAGGACGGCCTCGTGCCGACGCTTGCGCCGTGCCGCCTCCGGGTCACCGAGCCGCTGCCGTGCCGCGTCCAGGAGCGGCAGGTCGGACACCGTCCAGGCGTGGGGGTCCGCGCGCTGGAGCCGCTGAACGTCATCGCGGCTGAGCCAGGGAGCGCACATCCGCAAGTAGGCGGGGACCGACCACAGGTCGCCGACGAGATCGGCGGCTTCGAGCAGCGGCCACGCGCGGTTGAACGCCGTGAGCAGCTCCCTGTTCTGCGTCAGCGACCTGCGGAGCAGGTCGGCCGGGACGTCGCCGTCCATCGCCGAGGCATCGTCGTGCTGGTCCACCAGGATCGTGAGCAGTTCCTCCCAGATCTGGTCGCGTGCCTCGTTGTGCGGGGTACCGGGTTCCGCCGCCTCGAAGGCGGCGGCCCAGTCGTCGGCGCTCAGCCGGATGTCGGACCAGTGGGTTGTGATCGTCATCCCTTCAGTGGGCGGCTCCTCATAGAACCTGACGGCCTTCTCGATCGCCTTGACCAGGTCCGCGGACGACTTCAGGCGGGCCACGTCCGGGTCGGCCTCGACCGCCGCCTCGGCTCCCTCGGCGACGAGGTCCCGCAGCGTGCAGGTCTGCACGCCCTCCTCTCCGAGGCTGGGGAGGACATCGGAGACGTAGGCCAGGTAGGGCCGGTGCGGACCGACGAACAGCACGCCGCCCCGGCGGTGACCGAGACGCGGGTCGGAGTGGAGGAGATAGGCGGAGCGGTGCAGAGCGACGACGGTCTTCCCCGTACCCGGACCGCCGTCGACGACGAGAGCGCCGCGGGATCCCGCGCGGATGATGGCGTCCTGGTCGGCCTGGATGGTGCCGAGCACGTCCCGCATCCGTGACGACCGCTCGCTGCCCAGGCTGGCGATGAAGGCGGACTGGTCGTCCAGCGCGGCGTGCCCGGTGAACCCGTCCGAGGTGAACACCTCGTCCCAGTAGTCGCTGACCCGGCCACCGGTCCAGCGATACCTGCGGCGGCTTGCCAGCCCCATCGGGTTGGCGTGGGTGGCTCCGAAGAACGGCTCGGCCGCCGGGGAGCGCCAGTCGACCAGCAGCCGACGCCCCACGCTGTCCATGAGGCCGAGTCGTCCGACGTACACGGGCTCGGCGTCGTCCGCGCCGACCATGTGGCCGAGGCACAGGTCCAGGCCGAAGCGACGCAGTGTGCGCAGGCGAGCGGTCAGCCGGTGGATCTCCAGGTCCCGGTCCATCGCCTGTTGGCCCAGGCCGCCGGGTGCCCTGCGCTGGGTGTCGAGGCGGTCGGACAGTTCGGCGATCGTCTGCGCGAGACACTCCGCGATGGCCGCGAAGTGCCGCTCGTCGTCGGCGATCAGCTTCGGGTCGGCCTTGGGAGCGAGGCGATCGGGCAGGTCGAACGCGCTGGTGGTCAGGGGTTCCATGTCATCAGTTCCGATCTGAGGCCGCTCGCGGCCGTGGCGTGCGGCACGGCGTGAGGACCGGCGTGACGGGCCTGGGGGCCACGGCGGGCGGCGCTCCGCCTCGATGTGCCCCCTGGCCGTTGTCGGTTCAGCTCGCCGGGGTGTACGGGTTCTCGTGTTCCGGGGTTTCCGGGGTTTCGGGTCGGGGCCTGGCTCGGCGGCCCCGCGTGGCTCACGCGGACACGGGCGGCCGTTCGCGGCTCATCTCGAACAGCAACTGCGCGGCCACCGTCGCCCCGTCGGCGCGGACCCACCCGGCCACGGCGGTCGCTCGTGCGCGGGTCTCGGGGGCCAGGGCTGTCCTGAGCGCGGCCGACAGGGACTCGAAGGACGGTGTCGGACCGTCGTGGGCCACACCGATGCCCAGGTCGGCCACCCGGCCGGCCCAGTACGGCTGGTCCGCCCCCTGCGGTACCACCACCTGAGACGCGCCGGCCCGGGTGGCCGTCGTCGTCGTGCCCGCGCCGCCGTGGTGCACGACGGTGGCCACCCGGCTGAACAGTGCCTGCTGGTTGACCTCGCCGACGACGAAGCAGTCGTCCCGGTCGTCGATCAGGGCCAGGTCGGCCCAGCCGCGGGCCACGACCGCGCGGCGGCCCTGCGCGCGGACCGCCTCGATGGCGACCCGGGCGACATCCGTCGACGTGTGCATGGGCATGCTGCCGAAGCCCACGTACACCGGTGGTGTACCGGCGTCCAGGAACGCCACCAACTCTGCCGGGAGCGGCGACACGTCGGGCAGGAGCCACGCGCCGGTCTGGACGACGTCGAGGTCCGGGGTCTCCTGCCACGGGTCCAGGACCGGGTCCGTCGCCAGCCACGGCCGGTCGCCGATGACGTGGTCGCGGACGTTGTCGACCGGTGGCAGGCCGTTGGCCGCCCGGTTCGTGTTGAGCGCCGCGCCGAACAGCGCGTTGATGTTCCGGGCGTCCAGGTCCCACAGCACCCGGTTGTCGGTCACCTCCGGCGGGAACGGCCGGCCCGGATACGCCAGTGGCGCGTGGTGCGGCGACGGCAGGGTGAGCTGCTGGAAGACCACGGACACGGAGGGGATGCCCAGTTTCTCGGCCACCGACAGGGCGCCGGCCGCGGCCGGCATCATGCCGGTCGCCACCAGCACATCGCATCCCTCGGCCGCTGCGGTGACCGCCTCGAACTGGCGGGCGATCAGATCGGCCGCGCGCTGGGGCATGGAGGACGGCGGCGGCGCCGCGGTCGCCAGCGCGCGTGCCGACGGGCCGACCGGCACCAGCGGCACGCCGACACCGGCCAACCGCTGCGCGAAGTCCTCGTCCGGCGGCGCGCACACCCGCACCTCCGCACCGAGTGCCCGCAACCGCTCGGCGAGTCCCGCCAGCGGTTCGACGTCCCCGCGCGACCCATACGTCGACAGCACCACACGCACTTCGCACCGCCCGTTTCCGTAAGTCGTGGCTTCGGCCGGTGATTCTGCGGCACGACCGGGGCCTTGCGGCAAGCCCCCCAGTGCGCTATAAGTTGAGAGTGGCAAGGAGAGGGTGTGTCTCCGGGCCCTATTTTTTTGCCCTGTTTTCGCCGTGCTTTGCCCTCTGTTTTGTTCTCTGTGGACGGGCAACCCTCTCGGCTTCTGCGCCGTCTTCCGCCGTCAGCCGAAGCGCACCGGTAGTGCGGTCAGGCCGCGGAGCAGCGTGCTGGTGCGCCAGGTCAGTGCCGTCGGGTCGGTGGCGAGCGTGAGGGTGGGGCGGTGGGACAGCAGCAGGCGCAGGGCCACGGCCGCTTCGACGCGGGCCAGGGGCGCACCGAGGCAGTGGTGCAGACCGTGCCCGAATCCGAGGTGCGCCGGCCCCTCGCGCCGTATGTCGAAACGGTCGGGCTCGGGAAAGTGCAGAGGGTCGCGGGAGGCAGCGGCGAGCGAGATCAGCACGGGTTCGCCGGCCGGTATGCGGGTGCCCGCGAGGTCCAGTGCTTCGGCCGCGAAACGGAACGCGGTCGCGTGGACGGGTGAGTTGTAGCGCAGCGACTCCTCGACCGTGGCCGCCGTGAGGCCCGGATCGGCACGGAGGAGGGCGAACTGGTCGGGGTGGGTCAGCAGGGCGTGGACGGTTGAGGAGATCAGATTGACCGTCGTCTCATGGCCGGCGACGAGGATGAGGAAGGCCATGCCGAGCAGTTCCTCGGCGGTGAGGTGTGCGGGAGCCGGGCGGGTGGTGCCGTCGTGGAGCGCGCCGTTGCGGGGCGCGCGGTCGCCGGCGTCGGCCGCGCTTTCTCCGGCAGCCGCGACGAGACCGCCGAGCAGGTCGGCGTCCGGTGCTTCCGGGTCATGTGCGACTGCGTCGCGCTTGGCCTCGATGAGGTCGGTGAGGTAGGCCGTCAGGGCTGCCGCGGCCGAGGCCGCCGCCTCGGGCGAGGTGGGCATGACGAGTTCGTTGGACCAGGTGTGGAAGCGGGTGCGATCGGGGGCGGCGACTCCCAGCACGTCGCAGATCACGGTGACCGGCAGCGGCAGCGCGTACCGGCTCATCAGGTCCACCGGCCCGCGTTCCGGAAGCGCGTCGAGCAGTTCACGGGCCACGGATTCGATTCGCGGGCGCAGCGCGGCGATCCGCCCGGCGGTGAAGTGCGCCGCGACGAGACGACGCAGTCGGGTGTGCTGCGGCGGGTCGGTCTGGAGCATGTTGCGCCCGATGGCGTGGCCGCCGTCGCTGCGCCAGGACGCGGAGTGCCGGATGTCGTTGCGCAGGCGCGGGTCGGTCAGTGCGGCGCGGGCCGCGTCACGCGTGACGACCAGCCAGCACTCACCGCTTCCGGGTACGAGGACGCGGTGGACGGGACCTTTGGCGCGCAGGGCGGCGTACACGGGGTACGGGTCCACGGCCAGGTCGAGGCCCTCGGGGGCCAGGTCCTGCAGGGTGGGCGCGGTCATGCTGCTTCCCTTCGGTTCCGGTCTCTGCGCCGGCGGGGTGCCGGAAGGCTGTGACGGCGGCGAGGGCTTCCCTCCGCGCAAACGGGGAGTACTCCCCGTTTCGCGTCCTGACGATAGCATCTCTTCCGGGGAGCACTCCCCGATGGCGGGGAGAGCTTCCCGGCAGGACGGAGGGCGAGGATGACGGTCGGCGCCGGCAGGGCCAACGCCGCAAGAACGCCGGGGCGGCGGCGCGACGCGCGACGCAACCGGGAGCTGCTGATCGAGGCGGCACACGAGGTGTTCTCCGAGCAGGGACTCGAAGCACCGCTGGACGTGATCGCCCGCCGGGCGGGGATCGGCAACGCCACCCTGTACCGGCACTTCCCCAGCCGCCCGGCCCTCGTCGACGCCGTGTTCCGCGACGTACTGACGGACACCATGACCGTCGGCGAGGAAGCACGGGCCGTCGAGGACGCCTGGGCGGGCCTGACCGGCTACCTGGAGGCCGTCTTCGCGGTCCTGGCCGCCGACCGCGGCACGAACGACCTGATGACCACGCATCTGGAGGGCGTCGACGCGCTGGAGTCCGTGCACGCCCACAACCGGGAGACGATCGAGCTGCTGCTGAGCCGTGGCCGCGACCAGGGGACCGTCCGCGCGGACGTCACCACGGAGGACGTCCTGTTCTCCCTCGCCGCGCTCGGCCGGGCCGTCCCGGCCCTCGCCTCGGCAGCCGCCCCGGACGCCTGGCGCCGCCCCCTCACCCTGCTCCTCGACGGTCTGCGCGCCTCACCGGCCGCGTCCCCTCTCCCCTCCCCCTCGCTCACCGCGCCGCAACTCGGCGATGTCCTGCGTGGTTTGGGCCCGCACCGCGCGCCTCGTGGGCCCGGGGCAGGTCCGGCCTGAGGACGGGGAACGCCCGTCGCGGACGTCCGGCGTGCGCGACCCCGGCCGACGTAGGAGCGTGGTGGTGTGGGACGGGTGACTACCGTGCGGCCGGGCCGGGACCAGGACCGGGACCGGCGGAGCTGGTTGCGCGGCGCCGCGCCGCCGCCGATATGGGTGCGGGTGCTGCCGGTCGCCCTGCTGGGGGTCGTGTGCGCGACCACGCTGGCGAGCAGCGAACCGCTCGACATCGGGTTTCTGCTCGGCGCCATCCCGCCCTTGGCCGTGCTGTCGTACGGGCCCGCGGCCACCGCGATCCTCGGCGGCCTGGTGATCGGCCTGTTTCACGTTCCCGCCCTGCAACTGAACCGCCCGGGCAACAGCGATCTGCTGACCCTGGTCTTCGTCGCCGTACTGAGCGTGTTCGTGGCCTTCGTGCGCAGTCACCGCGACGCCCAACTGGTCACCGTGCGCACGGTCGCCGAGGCCGCCCAGCGGGCCGTCGCGCCGCCGCTGCCGGAGCGGGTGGGGCCGGTGCGGTGTACGGGCCTGTACCGGGCGGCGCAGCGCGGGACACTCGTCGGCGGCGACTTCTTCGATGTGCGCGAGAGCCCGTACGGAGTCCGGGCGGTGATGGGTGACGTTCAGGGTCACGGCCTGTCGGCCGTCGCCACGGTCGCGTCACTGCTGGGGGCGTTCCGGGAGTCGGTCCTCGACCAGCGGGACCTGGAGTCGGTCGCGTCACGCCTGGATCGCAGGCTGGTGGTGGACTCCGCGGCCGTAGAGCACGCCGAACTGTTCGCGACGGGCATGCTGCTCGAATTCTCCGCCGACGCCCGCGCGGTACGGATCGTGGCCTGCGGTCACCCGCCCCCGCTGCTGATACGCGACGGACACGCCACCGAGCTGGCGGTCGCGTCGGGCATGCCGTTCGGGCTCGGCCTGGGAGACGCCTCCCCGGCGGAGGAGCTCTCGGTGGAACTACGGCCCGGTGACCGTCTGTTCCTGGCCTCCGACGGCGTGCTGGAGGCCAGGGACGAGAGCGGCGCCTTCTATCCCCTGGCCGACCGGATCACCGCCCTCGACGATGGCGACCCGGCGACGCTGACCGAGCACGTCTGGGCCGATCTGGTCCGCTACTGCGGCGTCATCCGGGACGACGCGACGATGCTCGTTCTCGCACCGGACGGCGCCGACCGCGTGGATCGCACGGATCGCCACTGAGCACAACATCGCGGCGGTCACCGGTGATGATGTCGAGACCGTTGACATGTACGCACCTCGACGACAGTCTGAGAGCGCTCTCAACAGGTACGGACCAACCCCCCACTACGGCTCTCGTACAGGAGGCGGAGCGTGCTGACAGGACGACTCAAGCACCGAACCCTGGCCATCACCGCCGCGATCGGCATGGCCCTCACACTGACGATCGGCATGCCCGAGACGGCGCCGCCCGCGCATGCTGCCGTCCCCGACACCATCCCCCTGAAGATCACCAACAATTCGGGCCGGAGCGAACCGGTCTACGTCTACAACCTCGGCACCCAGCTCTCGACCGGCAAGCAGGGCTGGGCCGACGCGAACGGGGTGTTCCACGCGTGGCCGGCCGGCGGCAACCCGCCCACGCCGGCGCCGGACGCCTCCATCACCGGTCCGGCCGCGGGGCAGTCGGCGACGATCCAGGTGCCCAAGTTCTCGGGGCGGATCTATTTCTCGTACGGGCGGAAACTCGACTTCAGGCTGACGACCGGCGGACTCGTGCAGCCGGCCGTGCAGAACCCGAGCGACCCGAACCGCGACATCCTCTTCAACTGGTCCGAGTACACCCTCAACGACTCGGGGCTCTGGCTCAACAGCACCCAGGTCGACATGGTCTCCGCGCCCTACGCGGTCGGCGTGCAGCGTGCCGACGGCAGCACGGCCACCACGGGCCACCTCAAGCCGGGCGGCTACAACGCCTTCTTCAACGCGCTGCGCAGCCAGCAGGGCGGCTGGGCCAACCTGATCCAGACCCGCTCCGACGGCACCGTGCTGCGTGCGCTCGCACCGCTCTACGGACTGGAGACCGGCGCCCTGCCGAGGTCCGTGATGGACGACTACATCAACCGTGTCTGGCAGAAGTACGCCACGACGACACTGACGGTCACACCCTTCACCGACCAGCCCGGCACGAAGTACTACGGCCGGGTGTCGGGCGACGTCATGAACTTCACCAACGGCGCCGGAGCCGTCGTCACCAGCTTCCAGAAGCCCGACGCGGACAGCGTCTTCGGCTGCCACAAGCGCCTCGACGCCCCGAACGACGCGGTGCGCGGCCCGATCTCCCGCACCCTGTGCGCGGGCTTCAACCGGTCCACCCTCCTCACCAACCCCAACCAGCCCGACGCCACCTCGGCCGACTTCTACAAGGACGGGGTGACCAACCACTACGCCCGCGCGATCCACGCGCAGATGGCCGACGGCAAGGCGTACGCCTTCGCCTTCGACGACGTCGGCAACCACGAGTCGCTCGTGCACGACGGCAGTCCGCGGGAGGCGTACCTCACGCTCGACCCGCTGAGCTGAGTACCCTCACGGGGCGCCGAGCCCCGGCGAGTCTGTTCGCCGGGGCGGTGCGCTGTGGACCTTCCTCGCGGATGGTTCAGGGCTTGTAGGCCACTCCCCCGTACACGTCCGTCGGCGCCGGGCTCGTGCCGGGCTCCGGGCGCCACAGTGGGCAGGAGACGATGCCGGGGTCGAGGAGTTCCAGGCCCTCGTAGTACGCGGCGAGCTGTGCCGGGCTGCGCAGGACGTACGGGACGGCGCCGGTGTCGTCGTAGCCGTCCTGGGCACGCTTCAGTTCCTCGTCGGTGTCCGTGCTGTCGTAGTGCACGAAGTAGCTGCCCGAGGGGAGCGCCGCCTGGAGGCGGCTGACGATCGACTTGGCCTTCTCGTAGTCCTGGATGTGACCGAGGATGCCCATGAGCATCAGGGCGACGGGCTTGCCGAAGTCCAGGATCCTGCCCGCCGATTCGAGGATGGACTCCGGGTCGCGCAGGTCGGCGTCGACGTAGTCGGTGACGCCCTCGGGGGTGCTGGTGAGCAGGGCCTGGGCATGGCGCAGGACGAGGGGGTCGTTGTCGACGTACACGATGCGGGACTCGGGAGCGACCTTCTGGGCGACCTCATGGGTGTTGTCGTACGTGGGCAGTCCCGTGCCGATGTCGAGGAACTGGCGGATGCCCCGCTCCCGGGCCACGAAGGTGACCGTGCGGATCAGATAGGTGCGCGAGGCCTTGGCCATCGTTTCGATGTTGGGGGCGATCTCGCGGTAGGCGTCACCCGCCACGCGGTCGACCTCGTAGTTGTCCTTGCCGCCCATCCAGTAGTTCCAGATGCGGGCCGAGTGCGGCACCGTGGTGTCGATCTTCGACAGGGCTTCCTGGTCGGGGGTGGGACGGCCGTCTGTCATGGGGGATCTCCTGCCTCGCATCGCGGTTGTCGCCAACTTACCGTCAACTGCCGTGCGTCTCACCGAGGTTGGTCATCCTGGGCGGGACGGACGCGGTCGGGGTGCGCCCACCGGGCCGGTGGTGCCGCTTGCGACGTCCAGCGTCACCACCGGCACGTGCTGGGCGAGGGCCAGGAACACGCGGGCGTACGCCGCCCTCGCCTCGGCCGCTTCCGCGCCGTGCCGCTGCTCGCACCCGGCGGGCGGTGACGCCGTGAGGTGGAGCATCGCTCCGTCTCGCTCGGCCACGGCCTCGGCGAAGTCGAGCGCCTGGATCCAGGTCACCCGGGAACGTCCCCGGCGCAACGGTCCGTAGACGAGTTCCCTGATGATGCTGCCGTCGACGACGAGCCGGCCAGGAGCGGAGAGGAGTTCACGGTAGGGCAGGGCCGGATCGAGATGGTGCAGGGTCGCCGGCATGCGGCGGACCAGGAAGCCGAGGCGGGCGAGTTCGGCGACGAGGTCGTCCCTGCGGGTGCCTTCCTGGCCCTCGACGACCACGGTCCGGTACCGGGTGAGGAGGGACGCCAGGGTCATCCCCGCCCCTCGGGAACGCCGGAGGTACGAACGCGCCCGCCGGGCGGCACTGCTCGTCCCCGGTCGCGGGGCGACGTCCGCATGCCACTCCTTCGAGTGATGTGGGGTGGGGGCAACTCTCCCAGTGTGGGAGGCACTTCCGCACCAGGGGAGTGTGTGAGCCGGTTGTCCGGTTGTGCGGGCGTAGTGGCTTCAAGGGCCGTCGACGCCCGCACCGGGCCGGGTCAGGCGATCAGGAAGTCCGCCTGACCCGCCTTCGCTCCTTCCAGGAAGGAGACCATCTCGTCCCGGGAGTAGACCAGGGCGGGGCCGGTCGGGTCCGTGGACTGCCGGAAGGCGACGCTGCCGTCGGGCAGTCGCTTGGCCTCGACGCAGGAGCCGCCGTTGGTGCCGCTCCAGGGCTTGTGCCAGCCCTCCGTGCCGAGGTCGCGGGCGGGCATGCCGTTGTAGATGGGGCCGTCGGTTGCCATGTCACAGCTCCTTACGCAGTGCTGCCAGGATGTCCCTGGTACGGGAGACCGGTTCCGCCTGCACGGACATCCGGTCCAGTACTTCCAGGTAGGTGACGACATCGGCGGGCTGGTCGACGTACTGGGAGCCCGCGAGGCTTTCGGTGTAGACGATGTCCGGGAGTTCGGAGAAACCGAACCGGAAGTAGTGGAAGGGGCCGAAGGCTCCCGGGTGGGGTCCTGCGGCGAAGCGCATGATCTGGATCCTGACCCTCGGGCTCGCCAGTATCTCGGTCAGGCGGTCGATCTGGGCCCGCATCACCTCGGGGCCACCGACGGGCCGGCGCAGCACCGTCTCGTCGAGGATGGCCCAGATGGCGGGTGCCTCCGGTTTGGCCAGCAGGTCCTGGCGCCGCAGGCGCAGCGAGACCCGGCGCGCTATGTCCTCCTCGGTCGCGTTGGGGAAGCCGACGCGCATGAGCGCGGCGGCGTAGTCCGGGGTCTGCAACAGGCCGGGGACGTACTGGGGTTCGTAGAGCCGGATGACCGCGGCTTCGCTCTCCAGGCTGACGTAGGCACTGAACCATTCCGGCAGTACGTCGCGGTACTTGTACCACCAGCCGGGCTGGTTGGCCTCGCGGGCGAGGGAGACGAAGTCCTCTGTCTCCGTGGCGGAGACCCCGTAGGTGCGTAGCAACTCCTTCACGTAGGGGATGCGGAGTCCGACCTCGGCCTTCTCCATGCGTCGGACCGTCAGGGCGGTGACCTCGATGACCCGTGCCGCCTCCTCGAAGGACACTCCGGCCTGTTCACGCAGCTGTCTGAGCCGCTTGCCGAGCACCATGCGCAGGACGGTGGGGGCCGCCGGGGCGCCGCCTCCTGAGCGGGTCTCACTCACGTGCTGCCTCCCGGGACGGGATTCACAGCGTGCAGTGTGCCATGCCATCCGCTGACGCCGACAGGTCCGTGCAGTTCATTCTGAAATTATCAGAACGCCGGTTGCGAGCTGAGTCTGTAGGCCACCATAGTCATCGAGTGACCTGGCGCACACGCACCACAGCGTCACTCGAACTCGTCCGGCCTGCCCGGGAGTTGGCGCCTGAGGCGGGTACGGGTCAAGCCGCTGGCCGACATGGAGCGAGACTGGATGGCCGCCGTGACGAACGGACAACCGAGAAACGCGAGGAAGGGTGCCAAGGACTCTGGTGGGCCCAACAGGGCGTTGGCGACCGCGCTCAAGGAGGCCGGGTGTTCTTACGCCTCGCTCGCGCTCCGGGTCAACGAACTGGGTCGCTGCCAGGGCGCGGACACCAACTACGACAAGGCGTCCGTCACACGCTGGCTCCAGGGCCAGCAGCCCCGCGGCAACACCCCTGAGGTCATCGCGGCGGTCCTCGGCGAGCGGCTGGGCCGCCCGCTGACACCCGCGGACCTCGGTTTCCCGCCCGACGGCGGGCGCCCGGTCGTGGGGCGGGCGCTGGTGTACGGAGACAACATGGCGGAGACACTGCACACCCTGGTCGAACTCGGTTCCACCGACATCTCCCGGCGCACCCTCCTCGGTGCGGTGCCCTTCGTGCCGGGCGCCCTGCTGAGCCCGCAACGGTCCTGGCTGCTCTGGCTGGTGGAGAGCGGGGAGACCGACTCCCGGCTCGCGCCCGTGTCCGACGGCGGGCCGGTGGAGCAGGTCCGCGCGATGATCGCCCTGTTCGACGAGATGGACAACCACTACGGCGGCGGCGGGGTGCGCACGAGCATCGTGCAGTACCTGTCGGCCGAGGTCGTCCCCATGCTGCAGCAGCGCGGCACGACCGAGCGGCAGCGGCGGCAGCTGTTCGCCGCGGGGGCCCGGCTCGCGGCGATGGCGGGCTGGAGTTCGTACGACGCCGGGGAGTACGGCCTGGCCCAGCGCTATATGACGCAGGCGCTGCGGCTGTGCGCGGAGGGCTGCGACCGTGTACTGGGCGGGCAGATCCTGGCGGGCCTGTCCCACCTGGCGACCGGTCTGGGCCGGCCCGACGAGGGGGTGGCGCTGGCCAGGGCCGGTATCGCCACCGCGCGCGACGCCGGCAGCCCGCTCGGGCTGATGCGCCTGTACGCCATGTCCGCGCGCGGCCACGCGGCGCTCGGCCGGCCGCGCGAGACCTCCGAGGCGCTGCGCGCCGCCGAGAAGCAGCTCGACGTGAGCCGCGGGGCCGCGCAGGAGTCGCCGTGGGTCCGTTTCCTCGACCACCACTACCTGCAGGCCGAGTCCGCCCTGTGCTTCCGCGATCTGGGCCTCGCCGCGCAGGCCGAGCAGACCGCGAGCGAGTCCGTGCGCGCGCACGCCGACCGGCGGCGGCGCCAGGCCATCAGCCGGTCGGTGCTGGCGACGGCGCACCTCCAGCAGAACCGTTTGGACGAGGCCATCGCCACGGCCACCGAAGCGCTGGACGCGCTGAGCGGTGTCCACAGCGAACGGTCGATCCAGGCCCTGCGCGACTTCCGCGGGCGGCTGGCGTCCCGCCACGAGGAGCCGCTCGTGCGGGAGTTCGAGCTGAAGTCGCGGCCGGTGTTGGGGGTGGCGGCCTGAACACCACGCGCGAGGGGCTGTCAGCAACCGTCCGGCCAGTCGGACAGCGGGGGGCGGAGGGCGCCGTGCGGGCGCAGGTTCCGACCCGCTTGTTCCGCGCCGCGGGCCACCCGGCGCCGCCGTGCCGTTCCCGGGCGGCCACGCCTTCGTTCACGGTCACCAAGGCGGCGAACATACAGGTCACACCACTACGTGCCCGCAGCCGCACAACCCCCTCACCCCCTCGACCCCGCCGTGTCCGGTGCTGTTGTCTTCGACAACAGCCACCGGCGGCCGCCGCCCGGGCGCGCCGTAGACGTAAGGAGGCACACGATGACGGCAGCCTGTGTCGGCGTACGTCGCCGCCGGTTCCCTGCCACACCAGCACACGGCACCCGGTGGCGCTCGTGCGTCGCGTATGCCGCCGCCCCGGCACAGGGGGGCGGACCGGGGTCGTCCACCGACGGGGTGACGCTCCCTTGATCTCGCTCAGCAGGGCGCCGCGCCTGTTCCAGGTGGCCGTGGCCGCGGACCCCTCGTACGCCGGCGGAGTACGGCGCATGGTCGCCGCCCACCTCCGACTGTGGCGGCTCCCCCACCTCATCGACGATGTCGTGCTGGCGACTGACGAACTGTTCGCCAACGCGGTGCGGCACGCGAGCACCGGCCCCTCCGACCCCATCGCCCTGTCGCTGGAGTACTCCGGCGACGAGGTACGTGTCACCCTCGCCGACTCCTCGCCCGTGCCGCCCCGTCCGCGCACGCCGGACGCGGGCGCCGAGACGGGTCGCGGACTGTCGATCGTCGATGCACTGGCCGACGACTGGGGCACCGACCCGCCCGCGCCCGGCGCCATCGGCAAGAAGGTGTGGTTCTCGATCGCCGTCCGGGGGACGCCATGAGGGGCGCACCGTCCATGCGACACGAACAGTCGGCCTCCGTACGGGAGCACGCACTCGCCGCCGAACTGGTCCGCAGGGTCGAGGAGGAGCACCGGCTGGCCCGCGAGGCGCGCTCGGTGTCCGCCGCGCTCGGCCGTCATCGCATCACCCGGTGCCGCGAGGACAACGCGGAGGCCCTCAGGGCGATGGTCGCCCGCCACGGCTGGCCCACCTCCGAGATGGTCGGCGAACCCGCGTCGACGGCCGCGCTGATGATCCTGCTGCACGCGTCGGACCTGGGCTTCCAGCTCGCCTGCCGCGACAGGATCGCGGAGGCCGTCGCGGACGGCACCTGCCCGGCCGTGCACCACGCCTACATCGCCGACCACTGCGCCGTCGAACTCGGCCAACCGCAGTTCTACGGCACGCGCATCAACGCCCGCACGCTCCACCCGTACCCGATCCGGCACCCGGGGACCGTCGACGAGCGCCGCCGCGATGTGGGACTCGGTCCGCTGGGAGACCATCTGCGGGCGCTGCGGGGCGGTCTGGGGGCCACGGGGGAACTTTGACGGGCACGAGCGGGCGAGTTCGGCTCCCTCACTGCGTGCCGTCGTGCGGGAGCGAACGTGCGACACGGAAGCCGGTGTCGTCGATCCGCAGGGTCGGGTGGCTGCGGCGGCGTACGGAGGCGCGGCAGCTCCAGTGCTCGTCGAACCAGCCGCCGCCCCGGAGCACCCGGTAGGAGCCGTAGACCTCCGCGTCGTAGACGTCCCAGCACCACTCCCAGACATTGCCCAGCATGTCGTACAGGCCCCACGGGTTGGGACGTCTGCCGCCGACGCCGTGGAGGCGCTCGTCCGAGTTGCCCCGGTGCCAGGCGATCTCGTCGAGGGCGCCGTAGCGCGGGCCGGTGGTACCGGCCCGGCAGGCGTGCTCCCACTCCGCCTCGGTCGGCAGCCGGTACCCGTCGGCGCCCCTGTCCCACTCGGCGCCCTCCTCATCGAGGAGGCGGTACGCGGGCGTCAAACCCTCGCTCAGGGAGAGGGAGTTGCAGTAACGGACCGCGTCCCACCACGACACGGTCTCGACGGGCAGCCGGTCGCCTTCCGCGGTGCTCGGCCGCTCGCCGGTGACCTGTGCGTACCGCTCCTGGGTGACCGGGAACGCGCAGAGTTCGTAGGGTGCCACGTCCACCGCCCAACTCCGCTGCGTCCGGCGGTCCGACAGTGTCACTCGTCCCGGCGGGACAGCGACCATCGCGTTGTCCGTACGCGTGTTCATCGACGTGATCTTACGGGGTGTGGCCTGGCGGCGGGTCCGCCTCAGTGGCCGCTGATCGCCCGCGGTGTGTAGGGCCGTTCGAGGTTTTCGGTCTCCTCGTCGGTGAGGTCGATGTCGAGGGCGGCGACCGCGTCCTCAAGGTGCCGGGGCCCGGTGGCGCCCACGATGGGGGCCGTGCTCCGGCGCAGCAGCCAGGCGAGGGCGATCTGCGCACGGGGGACGCCGCGTTCGGTGGCGATGCGGCCGACGGCCTCGACGATGTCACGGTCGCCCTCCTGGTAGAGGGTGCTGCCGAACTGGTCCGTGCGGCTGCGTTCCGTGGTGGTGTCCCACTCGCGGGCGAGGCGGCCCCGGGCGAGCGGGCTCCACGGCAGGACGGCGACGCCCTGGTCCTCGCACAGCGGCAGCATCTCGCGTTCCTCCTCCCGGTAGAGGAGGTTGTAGTGGTTCTGCATGGACACGAACCGCGTCCAGCCGTTCAGCCGCGCGGTGTACTGGGCCTTGGAGAACTGCCAGGCGTACATGGAACTCGCCCCGATGTAGCGGGCCTTGCCCGCCTTGACGACATCATGCAGAGCCTCCATGGTCTCCTCGACGGGAGTGTCGGGGTCGAAGCGGTGGATCTGGTACAGGTCCACGTAGTCGGTGCCCAGGCGGCGCAGGCTGCTGTCGATCTCCGTCATGATCGCCTTGCGGGACAGGCCGTGCGCGTTGGGGCCCTCGTGCATGGCGCCGTACACCTTGGTGGCGAGGACGATCTCCTCGCGCCGTGCGTACTCGGCGAGCGCCCGGCCGACGATCTCCTCGCTGGTGCCGTCGGAGTAGACGTTGGCGGTGTCGAAGAAGTTGATCCCGGCCTCCAGCGCCTGCCGGATCAGCGGGCGTGACGCCTCCTCGTCGAGCGTCCATTCATGAGAACCACGGTCGGACCTCCCGAAACTCATGCAGCCCACACAGATCCGTGACACGTCCAGACCCGTCGAACCGAGCTTCACGTACCGCATCGTCGCCACTCCTGTCATCGGGGGTGCTCTGCTCCTGAGGAGCAGCGTACGAAGTGCTCGGGGCGGCGCGCCGGAGAGGGCCGTGCGGGGCGGGTCGACGGCTCTCAGACCCGGTACCGGCGCAGGGCCGGTGTCGTCGTGGCCAGGAGGAGCATCGCCGCGACGACCAGGAGTCCGCCGCCCGCCACGGCCACGCGCGGGCCGAAGGCCGAACCGGCGGTGCCGTGCAGGACGTCGGCGAGGCGCGGGCCCCCCGCGACGACGACCGTGAAGACGCCCTGCATACGGCCGCGCATCTCGTCGGTGGCGGCCGAGAGGAGGATGGCGCCGCGGAAGACCATGGAGACCATGTCGGCGGCCCCGGCGACAGCGAGGAACGCCACCGCGAGCCAGAGGCTCGTGCTCAGCCCGGCCCCTGTGATCGCCACGCCCCAGGCCACCACGGCCGCGACGACCATGAGACCGTGCCGGCGCGCTCGGGAGAACGTGCCCGAGAACAGCCCGCCGAGCACGGCGCCGATGGGTATCGCCGCGAACAGCAGCCCGAGCGCGAGGCCCTCCCCGTAGGGGGCGTAGGTCTCGGCGGCGAGTTGGGGGAAGAGGGCGCGGGGCATGCCGAGGACCATCGCGATGATGTCGGCGAGGAAGGACAGCAGCAGCACCTTGTGCAGCGAGATGTAGCGGAAGCCCGCGGCCACCTCGCGCCAGCCGGCCCGCCGCCCCGGACCGGGAGCGGTGAGGGGCGGGAGCGCGGGGAGCCGTGCGACCGCCCAGACGGTGACGCACAGCGCCAGCGCGTCGATCAGGTACAGCTCCGCCAGTCCCACGACCGGGATCAGCGCGCCGGCGAGGAGCGGGCCCACCACGAGGCCGGTCTGCATCACGGTGGAGCCCAGCGCGTTGGCCGCGGCGAGTTCGTCGCCGGGCACGAGGCGGGCGATGGAGGCGTTGCGGGCCGGTGAGTTCAGGCCGAAGAACGCCTGCTGGAGGGCGAGCAGGACCATCAGCGCCGGGACCGAGTCGAGTCCGGTGACGGCCTGGAGCCAGAAGAGGAGGGAGGTGACCGCGATGCCCGCGTTGGTGATCAGCATGAGCGTGCGGCGGTCCATGCTGTCGGCGACCGCGCCGCCCCACAGCGCGAAGACCATCAGCGGCAGGAGCCCGGCGAGGCTCGCGTAGCCGACCCATGCGGAGGAACCCGTGATGTCGTAGATCTGCTTGGGCACCGCGACGGCGGTCAGCTGGCTGCCGACCGCGGTGACGATCGTCGAGGACCACAGGCGGCGGTAGGCGGGGCGGCGCAGCGGGCGCGTGTCCATGGCCCAGCGGCGCCACCCGCGGGTGCGGGACCCGGCCGGCTCCGCTGTCCCTGCTGTGTCGCCGCCCGGTCCCGTATCGCTGCCCGTACTGTTCTCGCTCGTGTCCACCGACGTCCTGCTTGCTCGCTACATCTTTCGGTACGGGCATCACTATCGCCCACCCGGCGGCGGGCTCGGCAGGAGGGTGGCGGAAGGCTCCGTCGCGAAGGCCGTCGTGGCCGCGACGGGGCACGGGTCAGGCTTCGCCGCCCCCGGCGCTGGACGGGCCGCTGAAAGGGCCCTCCAGTGCCGCCCACTGGAGCAGCATGATGGTCTTCGCGTCGGCGATCTCGCCCGTGCGGATCATCTCCAGGGCCCGGCGGAAGGGCAGCTCGACGATCTCGATGTCCTCGCCCTCCTCGTCCAGTCCCCCGCCCTCGTGCGTACGGGTCGACGGGCCGTACGAGGCGGCGTAGAAGCTCACGCGCTCGGTGACGGAACCGGGGCTCATGTAGACGTCGAAGACGTGCCGGATCTCGCCGATGGTGTGGCCCGTCTCCTCGACGACCTCGCGCCGCACCGCGACCTCGGGGTGCTCGTCCTCCTCGTCGAGCAGCCCGCCCGGCGTCTCGATCAGCATCCCGTCGGGGTGGCCGTTGACGTACACGGGGTAGCGGAACTGCCGGGTGAGCAGCACGGTCTGCCGGTCGGCGTCGTACAGCAGCATGGTGGCGCCGTTGCCCCGGTCGTGGGTCTCGCGCTCCTGGGTGCTCCAGGTGCCGTCGGCGTGCTGGAAGTCGAAGGTGGTGGTGCGTTCCACGTACCAGTGGCAGGACAGCAGCTTCACGTCCCGCACCTTGATGCGCGGGTTGCCCGTCAGGTCCCGCCCGGCGCGGTCGAGTCCGGTACGGCCGCGGCGGTCCGGGGTGTCGATGCCCGCGGTCATCGGGTGCGGGCCGGGTGCGAGCGGGGAACCCCGTGAACCGGGTGCGAGCAGTGACGACGCGCAGGGCAGGTACAGCTGAACTTGGTCATGACCGCTTCTACCATTCCGGTCCGCCCGGTGTCAGGCGTTCCCCCCGCGGGTGGGTTCGGCGCGTGTCGCCCGCGGTGCGGAGGCGTCGCGCTGGTGGCGGGCCAGGGTGTGCGCGATGTCGCGTGTCGCCGGATACAGGCGGCGGTAGAGCTCGTACAACTCGTCGTACCGGCACCGGAGTCGGGCATCGGGTGTGACGCTTTCGCGCACCGGGTTCCAGGTGTCCATGTCGGCCGCTCCGATCGCGCCCGCGGCCAGGTACGCGGCGCCGTAGCTCGCTCCGAGGGTGACGCTCCTGATCTCCTGGTCCAGGCCGGTCACGTCGGAGACGACACGTGTCCACAGTCCGCCGCGGGTTCCGCCGCCGACGGCGACGACGCGGTCGATGCGCGCACCGGCGGCGCGCATCGCCTCGACGTTGTGCCGCACACCGAAGGCCGTGGCCTCCAGAGCGGCGCGATAGAGGTCGCCGCGGGTGTGCTCCACCGTCAGCCCGGCGACCAGGCCCCGTGCGTCGGGGTCGGCGACCGGGGTCCGTTCCCCGGCGAAGTACGGGAGCATCAGCAGGCCCCGGGCACCGGGCCCGGACCGCTCGGCCTCCGCGAGGAGGGTGGCGGTGTCGGGCGCGCCGAACAGTTCCCGCAGCCAGTCGGTGACCATGCCGGAGGTGGCCATGCCGCCCGCGAGGCTGCGTGTTCCGGGCAGCGCGCCGACCGTGCTCCACAGGTGGGGCACGAGGACGCGCTCGTCGGTGGTGTTGATCAGGAACATGGTGCTGCCATACATGAGCATCAGGTCACCGGTGTGCTGGGCATCAACGCTCAGCGCCTCCGACCAGGCGTCGATCGTGCCGGTGATCACAGGGATTCCTGCCGGCAGTCCGGTGGCGGCGGCCGCTTCGGCGGTGAGGTGGCCGGCGATGTCTCCGGGCCAGCGCAGCGGCGGGAGTTCGAGGTGCGGAGCGATGTGCCGCGCCCACGGTGCGTACCAGCCCTGGGCGAGGGAGTCGTAGAGCGGCACGGCCTGGCTGGCGGAGTGGTGGTCGAGGACGTAGGCGCCGGTCAGCCGGTGGACGAGGAAGGAGCTGGGCATGTAAAGCCGCCGGGCGCGCGCTGCCACCTCGGGCTCGTGCTCCGCCAGCCAGGCGATCTTGGGGCCGACGGCCTGGGTGGAGAGCACCGATCCACAGCGCTCCAGCACCGTCTCCCGGCCCAGCTCGCCCTCCAGCCGCGCGATCTGCTCGGTCGCCCGGGTGTCGACGCCGTAGAGGATCGCCGGACGCAGCGGAACGCCCGCCTCGTCGGTCAGGGCGACACAGGGGCCCATGCCGCTGACGCCCACCGCCCTGACCGGCCCTCGCGCCGGACGCAGCTCGCGGGCGAGGCAGGCGAATTCGTCCCACCACACGCGGGCGTCCATCTCCACGTGGCCGGGGCGCGGCCGGCTGACCGCGTGCGGCCGTACGGCGGTGGCCAGCACCGTGCCGTCGTGGTCGACGAGCACTCCCTTGCTGCTGGACGTCCCGATGTCGACTCCGAGCACGGTCATACGGTCACGGCTCCCCTCACTGCGTGGATACGGGCAGTCAGCAATCCTCCCGCCCCGACGGCGGGTTGACACGAAGGAGTACCGCGAGCTTGGCGGAGGCGGTGGCTCCGGGACAGCATGCCTGCATGAAGGGTGATCTCTTTTCCAGCGAGCACATGGTGCAACCGGCGTACGCGCCGGGGATGAGCGTGCAGAACGCGAAGACCATCAAGTACGCCGTCAACGGGGAGATGCTCGCGCGACAGGGGGCGATGATCGCCTACCGGGGGAATCTGCAGTTCGAACGCAAGGGCCAGGGCATGGGCGGCATGCTCAAGCGCGCGGTCACCGGCGAGGGGCTGCCGCTGATGGCGGTGCGCGGGCAGGGCGAGGCGTGGTTCGCGCACGAGGCGCAGAACTGCTTCATCGTCGACATCGAGCCGGGGGACGCGCTCACCGTCAACGGGCGCAACGTGCTCTGTTTCGACCCCACCCTGGCGTACGAGATCAAGACGGTGAAGGGTGCGGGCATCACCGGCGGCGGTCTGTTCAACAGTGTGTTCACCGGACAGGGGAGGCTCGGGCTGATGTGCGAGGGCAATCCGCTGGTCATCCCGGTGTCGCAGCAGCAGCCCGTGTTCGTCGACACCGACGCCGTGGTGGGCTGGTCGGCCCAGCTGCACACGTCGCTGCACCGGTCGCAGTCCTTCGGGTCGATGATCCGCGGCGGCTCCGGGGAGGCCGTCCAGCTGAAGCTGGAGGGCGAGGGTTTCGTGGTCGTACGGCCGAGCGAGGCCACCCCGCACAAGCCTCAGTAGCACCGGCGTGAGTCTGATCGAACATATATCCGAATGCGAGGTACGCTGGCGAGTATGGCCATGCACCTCCAGGGCTCGCACCTCCAGGGCTCGCTCTTCGACCAGTCCGACACGGTCCAGCTCGCCCCGCTGGAGCAGACACGCCGGGTCACGCTCGGCGCGGGGGCCTGGATCGACCTGCTGCCCGGCTGGCTCAGCGGGGCCGACGCACTCTTCGCGCACCTCGCCGAGGAGGTGCCCTGGCGGGCCGAGCGACGGCAGATGTACGAGCAGGTCGTCGACGTGCCCCGGCTGCTGGCGTACTACGCGGACGGCGATCCGCTGCCCCATCCCGTGCTCGACGAGGCCCGTGACGCGCTCACCGCGCGCTACGCCGACGAGCTGGGCGAACCGTTCGTCACGGCCGGTCTCTGCTACTACCGCGACGGCCGGGACAGTGTGGCCTGGCACGGTGACCGCATCGGCCGGGGCGCCCGGCAGGACACGATGGTGGCCATCCTGTCGGTGGGCACGGCACGCGACCTGGCCCTGCGTCCACGCCAGGGCGGCCACACCCAGCGGTTCCCGCTGGGTCACGGCGATCTGATCGTGATGGGCGGCTCCTGCCAGCGCACCTGGGACCACGCCGTGCCCAAGACGAACCGCGCGGCGGGCCCGCGCATCAGCATCCAGTTCCGGCCACAGGGCGTGAACTGACAGGTCGCCGCCCCGCGCGGTCTACTTCCCCGCGGCCAGTGCCCGCGTCTGCGCCCTGCGGGCCAGACGCGGGCCCAGCCAGCGCTTGAGGCGGCGCAGCACCTCCAGCTGCCCGGCGGCGCGGTCGAGTCGGTAGTACAGCCGCGGCGGTACGTACGGCAGCAGCGGGGAGTGGCGCTGGCCGAGGAGGGCGAACATCTGCCGTGGCGGCAGATGGATATAGCGTGGCAGGTTCTCGTACCACTGGGCGCTCAGGCGGGCCGCGCCCTGCTGCCGGAGAAGTCCGGCCTTGCGCTGCTGTTCGTACCGGGCGAGCGCGGGCCGGAGTTCCGTGCGGTCGCGCAGGGCTCCGGCCAGGGAGATGGCGTCCTCCAGGGCGAGGGTGGTGCCCGCGCCGATGGAGTAGTGCGTGGTGTGGGCGGCGTCGCCGATGAGGACGAGGTTGCCCCGGGACCATGTGCGGTTGGTCAGGGTGCGGAAGTTCAGCCACTGCGCGGCGCCGCCGGGCTGGGCGCGGCCGATCAGCGGGTGGCCGTCGAGGATGCCCGCGAAGAGCTTCTCCAGGAGGGCCAGTGCGTCGGCCTCGTTCGCGTGGTCGAGGCCGAGGCCGGTCCAGGTCTCCGGGGAGCACTCCACGACGCAGGTGCTCTGCTCCCCGCTGAATCCGTAGGCGTAGCACCAGATCCAGCCGTGGCCGGTCTCCTGGAAGGAGAAGGTGAACGTGTCGAAGACCTGGGTGGTGCCGAGCCAGATGTACCGGTTGCGGCCGAGCCGGACGTCGGTGCCGAAGTGGTCGGCGTGCCGCTCGCGCAGGGCGCTGTGGACCCCGTCGCCCGCCACGACCAGGTCGGCGTCCGGGACGCGGTCCGCGGTGACCTCGTGCTCGAACTCCAGTCGTACCCCGAGGGATTCGGCGCGCCCGGCAAGCAGATCGAGCATGCGGCGCCGGCCGATGCCGAAACCCTCGTCGCCGTGGTGGACCGTCCGGCTGCCACGGACGTGGGCGACTCCGTCGCTCCAGCGGACCGAGTGCGCGGCCACGGCCGCCGCCGACTCGGGATCGTGCGCGCGGAGCGTGTCGAGCAGCTCGGCCCAGTAGGTCACGCCCCAGCCGTATGTCGAGCCGGCCGGGTTGCGTTCATGGACGGTGATGTCGCAGGAGGGGTCCTGGCGTTTCATCAGGATCGAGAAATACAGATTTGCGGGGCCGCCGCCGACGCATGCGATCTTCACGCGCACTCCCCCGGAATCACACCGAGTCACATTCGGACGCGCAGCGTAACAGCGTGCGGGGGGCTCTGACGGCGCTTGCCACGCACGCGTCACCGATGTGTCGGCCGTATGGAGGCGGCGGCCTAGGCGTTCCCCGTTACGCGCCTGCCGATGCTGTCGTACGGCACTCCGGGTGGCCCCACCCCTGGTCGTTCTTCGCGATGGGCTCGCCCGCCGCGTACGGGCGGCCGCACGCGCAGCGGCCGGAGAACTTCGCCTTGATCGTGCGGGAACTCGTACGCGACGAGGTGGCCCGGCGCACGGTCTTCCTGGGCTTCGCCGAGGCGGTGCCGCCGGCCGGTGCGGGGGGTGGCTCCGGGGAGCCCAGCTCGCTTCCGGCGGGCTCCTGGACGGTGGCCGCCTGGCTCGCGGCGCGGTCGGCGAAGTCGTTGAGACGGTCGCCGTCGACCTGGTGGGCGGGAACGTAGCGGAAGTCGACCGAGCGCCCTTCGAGCAGCTTGTCGATGCGCACGACGAGTTCCTGGTTGGCGACGGGCTTGCCGGCGGCGGTCCGCCAGCCGTTGCGCTTCCAGCCGGGCAGCCATGTCGTGACCGCCTTCATCGCGTACTGCGAGTCCATGCGGACCTCAAGCGGTACGTCCGGGTCGACGGCCGTGAGCAGCCGCTCCAGGGCGGTGAGTTCGGCGATGTTGTTCGTGGCCCTGCCCAGCGGGCCGGCCTCCCAGCGGGTGGGGGTCTCCTCGGCATCGGCGACGACCCAGGCCCATCCGGCCGGTCCGGGGTTCCCCTTCGACGCCCCGTCACAGGCGGCCACTACACGTTCCAGCATGAGTCCGATCATGCCACGAACGGGGGCCCGGCCCACCCACGGCCCGGAGTCCGCCGCCGGTGCCACCGGAGGATTCAGGTCACGTCACTCGTCCCCGGCATCTTGCCCTCGGTGGTGCTCGGGTCGATGACGGAGAACGACGCGCCCTGCGGGTCGCTGAGGGCCGCGAAACGGCCGAACGGTGTGGTCAGCGGGCCGAAGCGGAGAACGCCGCCCCGCTCGATCGCGCTCTTGACCGTCGCGTCGCAGTCCCGGACGGCGAAGTAGATGTTGACGTACGGCGGCACCTGGGGCGGGAAGTCCTCCGTCATCCTCATACGGCCCATGACCGTGTTCCCGCCGACGTCGAAGATGCGGAAGTCGGCCTCGGGATCCTCTAGCTGCTTCGCGCTGTAGCCGAAGACGGCCGGGAAGAAGGCGTCGGACTTCTCGGGCTCGCGGGTGAAGATCTCGCACCAGGCGTAGGCGCCGGGCACGCCCGTCACCTCGAAGCCCTTGTGGGTGCCGGCCTGCCAGGCGCCGAAGACGACACCGCTCGGGTCACGGGCCAGCAGCATCGAGCCGAAGTCACCGACCTGCATCGGCTCCATCAGTACCTCGCCGCCGTTCTCGCGAACCCTGGCCGCGGTGGCCTGGACGTCCGTGGAGGCGAGGTACACGCACCAGGCGGACTGCCCCTCCGCACCGGGCATCGGCGGGACGACGGCGGCGACCGACTTGCCGTCGACGTACGCCTGCGTGTAGTTGCCGTACTCCGGCGACGCCTCGCCGAAGGTCCAGCCGAGTACGTCGCCGTAGAAGCTCTTGGCGCCCTCGACGTCGCTGAACATCGCGTCGGCCCAGCAGGGCGTTCCCTCTTGAGTTGCTGCCATGGCTGCGGCTCTCTTCGGTTCGACGGATGGTTTCCCTCGTCTCACGCTAGTCAGCGTCGGGCCGGGCCGCGCGCCGAAGGACGGAGCGCGGCAGACTGGTGGCACGGGCTCCGGTCGTCGTCGACGGGAGGACGGGATGATGCACGCGTGGGAGGTGGCCCGGCCAGGGCTGATCGAGGGCGGGCCGCTGCGGTTCGTCGAGAGGCCGGTGCCGGTGCCGCGACCCGACGAACTGCTCGTGCACGTCCGCGCGAGCGGGGTGTGCCGCACGGACCTGCACATCAGCGAGGGCGATCTGCCCGTGCGCCGAGCGGGGGTGACGCCGGGGCACGAGGTGGTGGGCGTGGTGGCGGCCATCGGCGACGACGTCCGCGAATTCGCGCTGGGCGACCGCGCGGGGGTGGCCTGGCTGCGGCGCACCGACGGCACGTGCGCGTACTGCCTGCGCGGTTCCGAGAACCTGTGCCCGGCCTCCGAGTACACCGGGTGGGACGCCGACGGCGGTTACGCCGAGTACACGACGGTTCCGGCCGCGTTCGCGTACCGGCTGCCCGGGGACGTCGACGACGTGACGCTGGCGCCGCTGCTGTGCGCGGGCATCATCGGCTACCGGGCGCTGCGGCGGGCCGCGCTGCCGCCGGGCGGGCGGCTCGGGCTGTACGGGTTCGGCGGGAGCGCGCATCTGTGCGCGCAGCTGGCGCTGGCGCAGGGGGCGACCGTGCATGTGCTGACGCGGGGTGCGGCCGCCCGGATGCTCGCTCTGGAGCTGGGGTGCGCGTCCGCGGGCGACGCGTACGACGTGCCGCCCGAGCCGCTGGACAGCGCGATCCTGTTCGCCCCGGTGGGCGACCTCGTGCCGGTGGCGCTGCGCGCGCTGGACAGGGGCGGAGTGCTGTCGGTCGCCGGGATCCACCTCAGCGACACGCCTCCGCTGCGCTACGAGCGCGAGCTGTTCTACGAGAAGGAGCTGCGCAGCGTCACGTCCAACACCCGTGACGACGGGCGGCAGTTCCTGGCGCTGGCGGCGCGGTACGGCGTACGGGCGACGACGCACACCTACCCGCTGTCCGAGGCGCAGCGGGCGCTGCGGGATCTCAAGGAGGGCCACTTCGACGGGGCGGCCGTGCTGGTCAACGATCTTCCGGCGCGGCTCTGACCGGCGGTACGGCCTCGGCGCCCGCTCACGGCAGTGGCTGCTCCGCCCAGATGATCTTTCCGTCAGGGGTGTAGCGGGTGCCCCAGCGGCCGGTGAGCTGGGCGGTCAGGAAGAGGCCGCGGCCGCCCTCGTCCTCGGTGCGGGCACGGCGGAGGCGGGGCGAGGTGCTGCTGCCGTCGGAGACCTCACAGATGAGGGTGCGGTCGCGGAGGAGGCGGAGCTGGACGGGGCCGGTGGCGTGGCGGATGGCGTTGGTGACCAGTTCGCTGGCGACGAGTTCGGTCGTGCAGGAGAGGTCGTCGAGGTGCCAGGCGGTCAGTTGGCCGGTGACCGCCGCGCGTGCGCGGGAGACGATCGCGGGGTCGCTGGGGAAGTCCCACTGGGCGACGCGGTCCGGGCCCAGGGCGTGGGTGCGTGCGACGAGCAGGGCCACGTCGTCGCTGGGGCGGGCCGGGAGCAGGGCGTCGAGGACCGCCTCGCAGGTGTCCTCGGGTGCCCGGTCGGAGCGGGCCAGGACGGTGCGGAGTTTGTCCAGTCCGGAGTCGATGTCCCGGTGCCGGTCCTCGATCAGGCCGTCGGTGTAGAGGACGATCTGGCTGCCCTCGGCCAGTTCCATGTCGACGGTTTCGAAGGGCATTCCGCCCAGGCCGAGGGGCGGGCCGGACGGCAGGTCGACGAAGTCCACCGTTCCGTCGGGGCCGACGATCGCGGGGAGCGGGTGCCCTGCCCGCGTGAGCGAGCACTGCCGGGACACCGGGTCGTAGACCGCGTACAGGCAGGTGGCGCCGACGATGCCGGAGTCGAGGTGGGCGTTCTCCACCGCCCAGCCCTCGCCCCGGTCCAGCCGACCGACCAGGTCGTCGAGGTGGGTGAGGAGGTCGTCGGGCGGCAGGTCCAGGGAGCAGAAGTTGTGCACGGCCGTGCGCAGGCGGCCCATGGTGGCGGCGGCGTGCAGTCCGTGGCCGACGACGTCACCGACCACCAGCGCCACCCGTGCGCCGGACAGCGGGATGACGTCGAACCAGTCGCCGCCCACCCCGGCCTGCGCGGGCAGATACCGGTAGGCGACCTCGACGGCGCTCTGCTCGGGCCGCCCACGGGGCAGCATGCTGCGTTGCAGGGCGAGCGCTGTGTTGTGCTCGCGGGTGTAGCGGCGGGCGTTGTCGATGCTGATCGCGGCCCGGCCGACCAGTTCCTGGGCCAGGGACAGGTCGTCGTCCTCGAAGGGTTCGGGCTTCTCGGAGCGGTAGAAGCTCACCAGGCCGAGGGTCGTGCCGCGTGCCCGCAGCGGCACCGTGATCAGGGAGTGGATACCGGCCGCCAGCACCCGTTCGAGGCGTGCCGGGTCCTGGGCGAGCCAGCCGCCGGCCTCGGACAGTACGGGTTCGAGCACCGACTGCCCGGTCTCCCAGCTGCGGGCCTGCGGCGTGGAGGCGACGTACCGGAACAGGTCGCCGACCTCGTACAGATGGGAATTCGGGTGGAGGGAGCCCAGCGCGACCCTGCGGAGCATGGCGCCGGCGCCGAGTGGCCCGGGCTCGTCGCCGTGCAGCACGGAGTCGGGCAGGTCGACGGCGGCGACGTCGGCGAACCGCGGGACGGTCACCTCCGTCAGTTCCTCGGCGGTACGGGGCACGTCCAGGGTGGTGCCGATGCGGACGCTGGCGTCGTGGAGCAGTTCCAGGCGCCTGCGGGCCAGCACGGCCAGCCGGCCGACCCCGGGCTCCCCCAGGAGCAGCAGCCATTCCTCGGCGCCGGGGTCGCCGCGGTCGTCTTCCGGCAGGACCACGGTGGGCGGGGGTGGTGGGGCGACCGCTCGGACGGCGGCTGCGGGTGGTGGTGCGGATGGCGTGGTCCGCCCGGCCGCGGTCGGGGTGGTGAGCTCGACGTGGCGCAGGCGCGGGCCGCCTTGGACGCGGGCCTCGACGACCGCCCCCGTCTCACCCGCCGCGCCCATGATCGGGCGCCGTGACAGGGTCGCCACCCTGCCGCCGGAGAGGGTCACTTCGTCGAGAGTGCGGTGCGGCGAGGCGATGAGTTCCTCGGCCTTCTCGCGCAGTACCGCCAGGTCGAGCTTGCCGAGACCGTCGCCGTCGTGGCCGTTCCCCAGCTCCCCGGGCAGGGGAACGGGCTGCCTCGGCCGGGCACCGGCTCCACCGTTTCTCCAGGAGGCCGTCCGGTAGGCGGCGAGCAGCGCCCGCTCCCGTTCCGTCGCCTGTTCCAGCAGCCGGGACTCGATGGCGTGGGCGGCCTCACGCACCAGCCGCACCATGGCGGGGTCGCCGTCGTCGCGCAGGCAGGTGAGGTCGACGATCGCCTCGATCCGCCCGCTGAGCGGGTTGCGCACGGGGGCTCCGGCGCACGCGAACCGCGCCAGGCAGTCGGCGAAGTGCTCGCGGCCGACGACATAGACGGGCTGCCGCTCGGCCAGCGCGGTCCCGACGCCGTTGTTGCCGGCGGCGTCCTCGGACGCGCGGAAGCCGGGGGCGAAGTTCGCCTCGTCGAGGCGGGCGCGCAGCTCACGGTCACCACCGTGCCGCCGTACCATGCGGGCCTGCCCGTCACAGAGCACGACCGTCATGCTCACGTCCGCGAACGATGCGGTGAGTTGTCCCAGTACCGGGTCGGCCGCGCGGAGGAACGGGGCCTCCACGTCGAGGTCCGGCGAGTAGGGGATCAGCAGGTGGTGCGGTTCGAGTCCCGCGGCACGGCATCGCTTCCAGGAGTCGAGTACCGAGTCCCGGACGTCCGAGTCGACCCGCGCCCCGGCCAGAAAACGCTCATGGGCATCGGCGAGCCCGCCGATGTCGTCCCAGGGGACCGACAACGGGATCACTTCCCTCGCCCGGAGGCACCCCGTCGCGCACCGCCGCTCGGCGCGCCTGGCGGGGTAATCCTCCCAGCCATTTCACCGTAGTCCTCGAATGCTGTAACTCGCAAACATCGCCCCGGACGACCGGACGACCTCCGGCTGCCGTGAGCCCCGGCCGGCGCGGCGTGTCAACGCCCTCTACCGGAATCAGGCCGAGGCCTCCGGCGACCTCGTCGCCGGAGTGGGCAGCAGCCGCGTCAGGGCCGCACCGCACCGCACGTCCACGACGACTACCCGCCGTGGACATCACTCGGACGATCGGGGAGCACCTCCGCCAGCCGGAGTTCCGTCTCGATGAAGCGCTTGAGGTGCCGGCGGGCGTCCTCCGTGGTGAGCGGCGGCGCCTGGCGCAGGCGCTGGAGGGCCAGGCCGTCAGCGAGCGCGGCGAAGCGGGCGGCGAATCCGTCGAGGTCGTCGCAGATGAACTCACCGTCGTCGACTCCCCGCCCGGCGAGCGACCGGATCTGGCCGTGCCAGGCCTCGTACCGCTGGGCCTGGCCGCGGGCGAAGCCCTGGTCCGGGTCCTGGTCGCCCGCGTTCCAGTAGTCGAACCACATGCGCCAGTGCCGGTCGGTGTCCTCGGTGAACAGCGCGTCGACCAGCAGCCGTAGTGCCTCGGCCGAGCCGGAGGCCCGCTCCGCGGCCTCGCTGAGCGCGGCGTAGTACCGCTCGATGTGCAGCACCATCGCCTCCGACAGGACCTCCTGGACGCTGCCGAAGTGGTAGGTGACCGTACCCACCGACACACCGGCCGCGGCGGCGACGTCCCGTACCCCCACCGAGGCGTAGCCGCGCTCGGCGATCAGCGGTACGGCCGCCTCGGCGATGAGGCGGCGGCGCACCTCGGTGGGCTGGCGGGTGCGGGCGGCGGCGGCGACGGCACGGCGCGGGGTCCGCGCGGCGGGGGACTCCGAGGCCGTCATCCGGATGTCCTCGGGGTGGTGCGGTGCCACTGGCGCTTGACCACTGTCTCTCCGTTCGACCGTGCTTCGATGCGGCTGTCCATGATGAAGTCCGTGCGCGTCGCCCGGAGTTCCGTCCGGGTAACGATCTCGGCGTCCCACGCGTCCCCACCCTCGTCCTCGCGGCGCAGCCGGATCGTCCACGTGGAGACGGCCGAGGCGGAGAGCGGGTCGTCGGAGCGGATCGTGTACGTCTCCAGCGCGCTCTCCTCGTAGCGCAGCCCGTCCGGGTAGGTGCGCGATCCCCCGTAGTGGGGGTCGACCTCCAGCCGCCACTCCCCCTTGGCCACATCGTGTGTCACGAGCCGCTCGGGCCGCGGGTCGGCGGGCCGGTCGTACGTCACCGGCAGGGGCACCGCCTGCTCGGGCTCCTCGAAGTGGATCGCCTGCTCGTCGAGGCTCTCCCGTACGGGCAGGAGTACGGCGCTGTCGGCGGGGACCACGCTCAGCGCGCCGCGTTCGCCGTGCGGCCATACCCAGGGCCAGTACGCGTCGGACACCGCGACCCGGATGCGGTGGCCCGGCGGGAAGGCGTACCCGATGCCGCTCAGCTCGAACTCGACCGTCTCGTACGTGCCCGGGGTCCACTCCACGGCCCGGTCGCGGCCGTGCCGCGAGAGCAGGTTGAGGACGCCCCGGGTGACGAGGGTGGAGGTGCCGTCGGGTGCGACGTCGCAGAGACGGGCGATGACGTGGGCGCGCGGGGTGGTGCTGTCGAGGCGGAGCCTCAGGCGCGGGCGGCCGAGGATCTCCACCCGGTCCGTGAGGGGCGCGGTGTCGAAGCAGACCGACCGGCCGTCCTCCTCGCGCTGGTCGGGCGGCAGGTCGCTCGCGTTGCCGAAGGGGAAGAAACGGCCGGCGTCGAGGCCGGTGTGCTGAGGGGACCTTACGAGAACAGGGGTGCCGGGGGTGGTGTCCGGGCCGAGGGCGCGTTCGTCCCAGGTGACCGTCGGGGAGGGCCAGTGGCGCTCGGCCACCCAGCGGCCGGGCAGGGCCTCGTACGTCGTGGCGGGTGGGACCGGGTCGGTGAGCCAGGCGCGCAGCAGGGGCTCGTCCATGATGCCGGTGTCCTGGTCCTTCAGGTGCTGGTCCCACCAGCGGAGGGTCTCCTGGAGGAAGCCGATCGCGGGGCCGGGCGGCAGGCCGCGGTCCGGGTACTGGTGGGACCACGGGCCGATCAGGCCGCGTACGCGGTCGCCCGGCAGGTGTTCCACCAGCCGGAGCACGGTGTCGCGGTACGGGTCGTTCCAGCCGCCCACCGCGAGGACGGCCGCGTCGATGGCGCCGTAGTCCTCGCAGACGCTGCCGTGCCGCCAGTAGGCGTCGCGCTGCTGGTGGTCCAGCCAGGTGTGCAGGAACGGTTCGAGGGCGTCGAGGCGCTGCCGCCACATCGGCAGCCAGCGGCCGGCGCCGACGTTCGCCGGGTCCGGTGGGCGGGAGGCGAAGGCCAGCATGGTGCCGGCCCAGGCGAGCATGTCGATGCCGAGGACGGCGCCTCCGGTGTAGTGGACGTCGTTGTCGTAGCGGTCGTCGGTGGAGCAGACCGTGACGACCGCCTTCAGGGGTTCGGGGGCGAGGGCGGCGATCTGGAGGGAGTTGAAGCCGCCCCAGGAGATGCCGAACATGCCGACCTTGCCGGTGCACCAGGGTTGTGCGGCAAGCCAGTTGACGACGTCGACGCCGTCCGCGAGTTCCTGCGCGTCGTACTCGTCGCCGGGGGTTCCCTCGCTGTCGCCGTGGCCGCGGATGTCGACGCGCACGGAGGCGTAGCCGTGTCCGGCGTACCAGGGGTGGCGCTGGGCGTCGCGGGGCGCGGTCCAGTCGCTCTTGCGGTACGGCAGGTATTCGAGGAGCGCGGGCACGGGGTCGGTTTCGGCGTCGGCGGGCCGCCAGACGCGGGCGTGCAGCCGGGTGGCGCCGTCACGGGTGGGGATCCAGATGTCCTCGCGGACGACGGGCCGGTCGAACCGCTCGCGGTACTTCACGGGTTTCCTTCCAGGAGGGCGGGGCGCCAGCGGCGGACCCGGTGGCCGTCGCCGTGGTTGGTCCACAGGTCGTCGGGTTCGGCTGCGTCGGCCCAGCCGGTGGCCTCGTCGCCGGGGGGCTGAGCGTCGGGGTCGGGTTCGAGGGCGGCCGCCATCAGCTGCCGGGTGTAGGGGTGTCCGGGCGAGGCGAACACCGCTTCCGTCGGGCCCTCCTCGACGACCACGCCGTGCCGCAGCACGGCCACACGGTCCGCGATGCCCCGGACGACGGCCAGGTCATGGCTGATGAACAGGCAGGCCAGGTGGCGTTCGCGGCGCAGGTCGTCGAGGAGGCGGAGCACCTCGGCCTGCACGGAGACGTCGAGGGCCGTGGTGATCTCGTCGGCGATCAGCACGTCCGGTTCTCCGGCCAGGGCCCGGGCGATGCCGATGCGCTGGCGCTGGCCGCCGGAGAGCTGGGCGGGCAGCCGGTCGGCGAGAGCCGGGTCCAGGCGCACGTCGGAGATGAGTTTCCGGGCCCGCCCTTCGGCCTCGGCCGGGCTCTGCGCCGTACCGAAGAGCCGCAGCGGGCGGCGGACGGCGTCGCCCACGGAGCGGCGCGGGTTCAGGGAGGTGTCGGCGTTCTGGAAGACGAGCTGGACCCTGCGCCGCAGCGACAGGGGCCGCCGTTCGGCGGGGCGTGCCAGGTCGCCCGACTCGTGGGTCAGGGTGCCGCCGGAGGGGGTGCGCAGGCCCGCGAGGGTCCAGGCGAGCGTGGACTTGCCGCTGCCGGACTCGCCGACGAGCGCGAGGACCTCGCCTCTGCGGACGTCGAAGGAGACACCGTGCACGGCGCGCGAGGAGCCGTAGTCGATGGTCACGTCCCGGGCGGACACGGCCACCGGGGCGTTGGCCGGCACCTGTGCCCTGGGGCGTACCTCCCGCTCCCCCGCCTCGCCGACGAGCGCGAGCCCAGCGTCGTCGAGGCGCGGGACGCTCGCCAGCAGCTTTCTGGTGTACGGGTCGTGGGGCGTCGCGAAGAGTGTGCGCGTGGGCGCCGACTCCACGATCCGGCCGGAGCGCAGCACGGTGACCTCGTCGGCCAGGTGCGCGACGACGCCGAGGTCGTGGCTCACCAGGACGGCGGCGAGGCCGAGTTCGTCGCGCAGGCCGGAGATCAGGTCGAGGACGCCGCGCTGGGTGACGACGTCGAGGCCGGTCGTCGGCTCGTCGAGGACGAGGACCTCGGGGCGGGCCGCGATGGCCATGGCGATGGCGACGCGCTGCTGCTGGCCGCCGGAGAGCTCGTGCGGGTAGCGGCGGGCGAGTTCGGCGGGGCGCGGCAGCCGTACCTGTTCCAGCAGGTCCGTGACGGGGATGTCGCCGCCCGCCTCCGCGATCTGCCGTCCGATCCGCATGGACGGGGTGAGGGCGTGCCCGGCGTTCTGCGTGACCATGGCGACGGTCCCGCCGCGCAGCCGCCTCAGCTCCCGTGCGGACAGGGCGAAGACGTCGCTGCCCTTGATGTGCACCGAGCCGCCGGTGATCCGGGATCCGTACCGCAGGTGACCCAGCAGGGTGGCCGCCACGGTCGACTTGCCGCTGCCGGACTCGCCGACGAGGGCGAGTGTCCGGCCCTTGGTGACCTCCAGCGACACCTCGTGCACGACCGGCACGTCCCGGCCGCCCGAACGGTACGCCACGGACAGGGAGTTCACGGAAACGATCGGCGTCATCAGGAGCCCTCCCTGATCCGGTCCACGCCCCAGGCCTTGGACAGGCCGTCGGCGGCGAGGTTGAGCCCGACCACGAGCGTGGCCAGGGCGATGATCGGCGCGAGGCTCGCCATCGGGACGACGGTGATGGCGGTGCGGTTCTCGGCGACCATCAGTCCCCAGTCGGGGGTCGGCGGGTCGGCGCCGAAGCCGAGGAAGGACAGCGAGGAGATCAGCAGCACGACCCAGGAGGCCCGCATCGCGAACTCCACGCACACCACGTCGGTGATGTTCGGCAGGATCTCCCGGCGCAGGATCGCCCAGGTGCCCTCGCCGCGCGCCCGTGCCGCCGTGACGTAGTCCTGCGGTACGACGGCCAGGGCGGCACCCCGGACGACCCGTACGACCTGGGGCACGTACACCACGGCGATCGCGAGGACGATGACCGAGGGTCCCGTGCCGAGCGCGGTCACGACGACGAGCAGGGACAGGATCGCCGGCACGGACAGCACCGCGTCCAGGACCCGGCCCAGCACGTTGTCGAACCGGCCTCCGCGCAGGGCGGCCGCGCATCCGATGACGGTGCCGAGCGCGACGGTCAGCAGGGTCGCGGTGAGGGAGACGCCGAGCGCGTACCGGCCGCCGTACAGCACGCGGGCGAGGACGTCACGGCCGTACTGGTCGGTGCCCGCCCAGTGCTGGGCGCTCGGCCCGAGGAGGGCCTCGCCGGCGCTGTTGGCGATGGGGTCGTAGGAGGTGAGGAGCGGTGCGAGGAGCGCGATCAGCACATGGACGGCGACGACGGACAGTCCGATCACGGCGGCGCGCGAGGAGCGGAGGGTGCGCCAGGCGCGCACGGCGCGCGCGGGGGCCGGGGCGGGCACGGCCACCGGTGCGGTGTCGAGCGTGGTCATCGGGTCCTCCCGCGCGTACGGAGCTTGGGGTTGAGGGCCATGGCGCCGAGGTCGGCGGCGAGGTTGCAGGTGACGTAGACGACGGCGCTGACGAGCGCGACAGCCTGGATGACGGGCAGGTCCCGGTTCTGCACCGAGGACAGCAGCAGCTTGCCGACGCCCGGGTAGTTGAAGACGTTCTCGACGACGGCGACGCCGCCCACGAGCCAGGCCACGTTGAGCGCGATGACGTGCAGGGTGGGCAGGAGGGCGCTCGGCAGGGCGTGCCGGGTGACGACCCGCCAGGTCGACAGGCCCTTGAGGCGGGCGGTGGTGACGTACTCGCTCGCCATCACGTCGATGACGGAGGTGCGGGCCATGCGGACGATGTAGGCGGCCATGACGACGGCGAGGGAGAGTGCGGGCAGCCAGACGGCGGGCAGGAGCTGACCGACGCTCGCCTCCGGGCCGTACAGGACGACCGCGGGGAACCACGGCAGCGCGACCGAGAAGCAGAGCACCAGCACGGTGGCGACGACGAACTCGGGGACGCTCATGCCGACGAGACTGGCCGTGGAGATCAGATGGTCCGGCCAGCGGTCGCGGTACAGGCCGGCGAGGACGCCGAGGACGATCGAGCCGGTGACGGCGAACAGGACGGTGACGAGGGCGATCAGCGCGGAGTTGCCGAGGTACGCGGCCACCTCGCCGCCGACCGCCTTGCCGGAGACGAGCGAGGTGCCGAAGTCCCCGTGGAGGGCGCCGCCCACCCAGTCGGCGTACCGCTCCCAGGCAGGCCGGTCGAGCCCGAGTTGCCCGCGCAGGGCGGCGACGGCGTCCGGGGTGGCGTCCTTGCCGAGGACCTGAGTGGCGACGTCGCCGGGCAGGGCCTGGACGGCGAGGAAGACCAGGACGGAGGCGAGGAGGAGGGTGCCCAGCGCGGCGGCGATCCGTCGGGTGACGAAGGACAGCATGCTCAGGCTCCCTTCAGGCCGATGCCGAGGTAGTCGAACTCGAAGCCGTGCTCGGCGTATCCGCGCACCTTCCGGGAGATCCCGACGAGCCGGTCGGCGAACATCGGGGTGATGGCCCCGCCCTTGTCGATGACGAAGGTCTGTGCCTCGCCGTAGAGTTCGCGCCGCCGTCTGTCGTCGGTCTCGCGCCGGGCGCGGTCGAGCAGGGCGTCGAAGTCCTTGTCGGACCAGGCGGTCTCGTTGTACGAGGAGCCGCCGCGGAAGACCTGGGTGAAGAGCTGGTCGACGGGTCTGCCGGTGTACCAGTACGTGGCCATCAGCGGTTTCTTCATCCAGATCTGCGTGTAGTACGAGTCCGCGGCGGCCGTCCTGACCCGGACGCGGATGCCGGCGCGCCGGGCCGAGTCCTGGTAGGCGAGCGCCATCGGTGTGAACACCGGGTCGTACGAGGACGTGTAGAGGTCGACGGCGAGCCCTTCGTGGCCGGCCTTCTTCAGCAGATGACGCGCCTTCTCCGGGTCGTGTTCCGGGTGCGCGGGGATGTGGGCGGGGTCGCTCGGCGGCACGGGGTTGTCCCAGCCGGGGGTACCCGCGCCCTGGAGGGCGACCTTCACCACGTGTTCGGGGTCGTAGGCGAGTTTCATGGCCTGCCGGACGCGCACGTCGGTGAACGGCTTCTCGGTGGTGAGCATCGGCAGCACGTACCACTGGGCGTTCTCGACGCGGGCGATGGTGGCGCGGTCGGAGGCGGCGATCACACGGGCGGTGGCGAAGTCGAGGTTGGTCTGTGACAGCAGGTCGACCTGTCCGGCGAGCAGGGCGTTCGAGCGGGCCGACATGTCGGCGACGGTGTAGAAGGTGATGGCGTCGAGGACGGGGCGGCCCTGCCAGTGGTCCGTGTACGCGGTGACACGGCCGGGTCCGGCGGGCGCGAAGGACTCCAGCTTGAAGGGACCTGTGCCGATGCCGGTCCGGCCGATCGAGCGGGCGCTGCCGTCGGGCACGACGTAGCAGTTGTAGTGCGTGAGGAGGCTCGGGAACTCGGCGTTGGGGGTCTTGAGCGGGACGACGAGGGTGTGCTCGTCGGGGGTGCGCAGCCGGTCCGTCGCGATGAGCGGGGCGAGGACGGCGGCCTGCGGGGAGGCGGTCTTCTTGTCGAGGATGTGGCGCAGCGTGTAGGCGGCGTCGGCCGCGCTGAACGGCCGCCCGTCGTGGAAGGTGACCCCCTTGCGGAGGCGGAAGGTCCAGGTGCGGGCCTGGTCGTCGGGTTCCCAGGACTCCGCGAGGTCGGGAGCGAGGGTGCCGTCCCGGCCGATGCGCACGAGCCGGTTGTAGAGGGCCCCCAGGTATTCGTACGCGGACAGCGCACTGGCCGGATCGAGCGTCTCGGCGTCGGATGCGGGCGGCCGGGCGATACGGAGGGTGCCGCCCCGGTCGGGCGTGCCCTGCCGTGCGGCGACAGGCAGTACGGGTGCGGACGCGGCGCCCGTACAGCCGGTGAGCAGCCAGGACGCGCCGAGCGACGCCGCGCCGGCGGCCCCCGCGGCGAGGATCGACCGCCGCCCCGGATGGTGGATGTCGGGCATGGTCCGACCGCCCCTCCTCGCTATTCGTTCAGCGGAACGATTGAGTGAAGTTGGTGAACGATAACGAGGGGGCGGTTTCACGCCAACCCCTGGTACCGGGAAATTAACCGCGGGAAACGCAGCCGTTACGGCCCATGCGATGCGCCTACGCCGTCAACTCCCGCCACAGCAGCCCTGGTGGGCCTCACTGGTCGGTGAATGTGACGTGTGCCACGGGGGGCACGAAAACGCGTCGGTCGCCCTGCCGCACGGTGTCCGTGCGACAGGGCGACCGGCCGCCGCGGCGTGCCGCTACTCGCCCGCGTACGCCTTCTCCAGGGCGGGGAGGTCCAGCTTGCCCATCGAGAGCAGGGCCGCGGACGTGCGGGCCGCCTTCTCCGGGTCCGGGTCCGTGATCATGTCGATGAGTGTTCTGGGGACGACCTGCCAGGACACCCCGTACCTGTCCTTGAGCCAGCCACAGGGGCCGCCCTCGCCGCCGCCTTCCGTGAGCCTGTTCCAGTAGTGGTCGATCTCGGCCTGGTCCTCGCAGACGATCTGGAAGGAGATCGCCTCGTCGAACGTGAACTGCGGACCGCCGTTCAGCGCGACGAACCGCTGGCCGTTCGCCACGAACTCCACGGTCACCACGGACCCGGCCGGGCCCGGTCCGGCTTCGGTGTAGCGGGCGATCCGGCCGATGCTGGAGTTCTTGAAGACCGAGACGTAGTAGTGCGCGGCCTCCTCGGCCTGGCCGTCGAACCACAGACAGGTGGTAAATCCGTTCGCGGGCATCGGTTGCCTCCTCGGGCGGCAGAGTGTGTGTCGTCACCTGTTTCGACCGATCCTCACCCGCGAACTCATCGGTGGCGCGGGCAGGAACGTCCCGGGGCTCGCCTAACATCGCCCGACATGACCCCTTCCAGCACAGACGGCACTAAAAGCACTGAGACCGCTGACCCCGGCGACGGTACGAACGGCGGAGGCGGTGCCGGCCTCGTCCGTCCGTTTCGCATCGACATCCCCCAGACCGACCTCGACGACCTGCACGCCCGGCTCGACCACACGCGCTGGCCGGACGAGCTGCCCGGCATGGGCTGGTCGTACGGCGTTCCCCTGAACTATCTGCGCGACCTCGTCCAGTACTGGCGGCACGACTACGACTGGCGGGCCGCCGAGGCGCGGCTGAACGCGTGGCCGCAGTTCACCACGGAGATCGACGGCGCGACCGTGCACTTCGCCCACATCCGGTCACCGGAGCCCGACGCCACCCCGCTGGTGATCACCCACGGCTGGCCGGGCTCGATCGTCGAGTTCACGAACGTGGTGGGGCCGCTGACCGACCCGCGGGCGCACGGCGGCGATCCCGCCGACGCCTTCCACCTGGTGATCCCCAGCATCCCGGGGTTCGGTCTGTCCGGGCCGACGCGGGAGCCCGGCTGGGAGTTCCGGCGCGTCGCGGCCGCGTGGGCCGAGCTGATGCAGCGGCTCGGCTACCGGCGGTACGGCACCCAGGGCGGGGACTGGGGCGCGGCGATCTCCCGTGAGCTGGGCCGGATCCGCCCGGACCACGTGATCGGCGTCCACCTCAACCTGCTCCCGGACTCCGCCGCCACGGCCCCACCGGGCGAGGAGGAGCTGGCCTCGCTGAGCCCTCAGGAGCGCGAGCGCACGCTGGCCTCGTGGGAGCGTATGCAGGAGTGGCTGCGCGAGAGGCAGGGGTACGGCGTCCTGCAGTCCACCCGGCCGCAGACCCTGGCGTACGCGCTCACCGACTCACCCGTCGGCCAGCTCGCCTGGATCAGCGAGAAGTTCAAGGAGTGGACGGACTCGCGGGACCGCCCCGAGGACGCCGTGGACCGCGACCTGCTGCTCACCAATGTGATGCTGTACTGGCTGACCGGCACCGCGGGCTCCTCGGCACGTATCTACTACGAGCGGGCCCACACGGACGGCTGGGGCGCTCCACCTGCCCCCTCCACCACACCGACGGCGCTGGCCGTCTTCCCGCGGGAGAACTTCGTACCGCTGCGGCACATCGCCGACCGTACGAACACCATCGTGCGGTGGACGGAGTTCGACCGGGGCGGGCACTTCGCGGCACTGGAGGTACCGGACCTGCTGGTGGGCGATGTGCGGGCGTTCTTCCGGCACCTGCGGGAGACGGCGCAGGGCCTCACTCCCTGACGCCGTCCTCTGCTCGTAGCGAATCTGCCGCGGGCAGAGAAATCCCATGTCAGAGGCGCTCCCTGGCGAGAGTGGAGGTGGCGGGGCCTCCGCCACGCAACGCTCACGACAAGGAGGACCGATGACGTCACTGATCACCGGCTGGGAGCCGGCCCTCGCCCCACGGGCCGAGGAGGGGGACACGCCTCCGTCGCGGTTCGACGACCACCTGGCGGCGCAACTGCTCGCGCAGCGGATCGTGTTCCTCGGCACGCAGGTCGACGAGGTCTCCGCCAACCGGGTCTGCTCCCAGCTGCTGATTCTGTCCGCGGAGGACCCGCGCACCGACATCAGCCTCTACATCAACAGCCCCGGCGGGTCCGTGACCGCGGGCCTCGCGATCTACGACACGATGCGGCTGATCCCGAACGACGTGGCCACGCTCGCGATGGGCTTCGCCGCGAGCATGGGCCAGTTCCTGCTCAGTGTGGGCACGCACGGGAAGCGGTTCGCGCTGCCGAACGCGCGAATCATGATGCACCAGCCGTCAGGGGGTATCGGCGGCACCACGGCCGACATCGAGATCCAGGCGGAGAACCTGGAGTTCGCCAAGCGGACCATCGAGCGCATCACCGCGGAACACACCGGCCAGACCCCGGAGACGATCTCCCGGGACGGCGACCGCGACCGGTGGTTCACGGCCGAGCAGGCGAAGGAGTACGGGATGGTCGACCAGGTGATGGAGTCACTCGCCGACATCCGGCCGGCCTCGTCGCGACGCAGGATGGGGCTGTAGGCATGGGGACGTACACGATTCCGAACGTCGTCGAGAGGACCCCGCAGGGCGAGCGGTCGTACGACGTCTTCAGCCGGCTGCTGAACGAGCGGATCATCTTCCTCGGCACGGAGATCGACGACGGGGTCGCCAACGTCGTCATCGCCCAGCTTCTCCATCTGGAGTCGTCGGCGCCTGAGAGCGAGATCGCGATCTACATCAACTCGCCCGGCGGTTCGTTCACTTCGCTCATGGCGATCTACGACACGATGACGTTCGTGCAGGCGCCCATCTCGACGTTCTGCGTGGGGCAGGCGGCCTCCACGGCCGCGGTGCTGCTGGCGGGCGGAGACCCGGGACGGCGCTTCGTCCTCGAACACGCGCGGGTGCTGCTCGGCCAGCCCGCGAGCGGCGGCCGCCAGGGAACGGCCTCGGACCTCACCCTCCAGGCGAAGGAGATGGTCCGGATCCGGTCCCAGGTCGAGGAGGTCCTCGCCCGGCACACCCGCCACGACGTCACGACGCTCCGCACGGACATGGACCGTGACAAGGTCTTCACCGCGCAGGAATCCGTGGCGTACGGTCTCGCCGACGAAGTGCTGAGCCGGCGGGTCACAGGACTCTGAGCCGCCGGCTCCGGACTGGCTGGGCGTCAGGCGGCGAGGCAGAGCCCGTTGTAGGGCGACGTGGTCGTGGTGGGCGTGGCCCTGGTGGCCGTCGTCGCCCGTGTCGTCCGGGTGCGCCGTGTCAGTTCGCCGTGGGCCAGGGACAGCAGGTCGCCAAGGCCCAGGCCGAGGGCGTGGGCGGCGGCCGCGAGGACCTCCGACGAGGCCTCCTTGCGGCCCCGCTCCAGCTCCGAGAGATACGGCATCGAGATCCGCGCCGCCTCCGCGACATCCTTCAGCGTCCGCTCCTGGGCGAGCCGTTCCCGCCGCAGCACGTCACCGACGAGGTCGCGCCAGAGGGGTTCTCTGGCGGGGGCCGGTGCCCGGGGTTCCCGGGCGGGACGCACCTGCGGGGCGAGAGCCGGACGCTGCTGCCGCGGTGTGACGGCAGGAGCGTCCGTGCGGGCCGGAGTGGCCGCCGGGCGCAGGGGAATGACGCGGGCTTCGTCGGGCGCTTGATTCCTCACTCCTTCAGACTAGGAGTCCAGCGCTCCACGGGAAGGGATCAACGTTCCGCCCTCAGTGGAATCGCGGTCCGGCCGGGAGAAGGGTTACCGCCATGCTGCGCGACACGTTCAACGAGGCGGCCGAGCTGTACGACCGGGCCCGCCCCCGCTATCCCCGTGCCCTGGTGGCGGAGTTGGCCCGGCAGGCGGGGCTGGGGCCCGGTACCCGCGTCCTGGAGATCGGCCCCGGAACCGGCCAGCTCACCGTCCCGCTGGCGGAGTCGGGCTGCGACCTGACGGCTGTCGAGCTCGGCCCGGCGCTGGCGAAGGTGGCCCGGGGCAATCTGCGCCCGTTCCCGCGGGTCCACGTGGAGGTGGCCGACTTCGAGCTGTGGCCCCTCCCCGCCGAGCCGTTCGACCTCGTGGTGAGCGCCACCGCGTTCCACTGGCTCGACCCGGCCGTGCGAGTTCCCAAGGTGGGCCACGCCCTCCGCTCCGGCGGCACCTTCGCACTGGTCACCACGGAACACGTCAAGGGCGGCACCGTGGACTTCTTCGCCCGCGCCCAGGAGTGCTACGAGCGCTGGGACCCGGCCACGCCGCCGGGCCTGCGGCTGCAGGACGAGTCGGACATCGCCACGGACACCGGCGAGTTGAAGGAGTGGGACGGCCTCCGCACGTACCGGTGGACACAGGAGATCACGTACTCGACGCAGGAGTACATCGATGTGCTCCTGACCTACTCCGGCCACCGCGCGCTCGAAGCATCCGCCCGGGAAGGGCTGTTGGGCTGCATCCGTGAGCTGATCGACACACGCCACGGCGGCCGGGTCACCAAGTGCTACCTGCACGAGCTGATCACGGCGAGACGGCCGACGGAGGCCGGCGCCCACTGACTCCGCGATCATGCGGACGCGGGACGTTCACGCGGCGGGGGTGGCGATCACACGGGCGGTGCGCTGCATACGGAGCGCGTCGACGGACTCGGCGAGCAGCTCGTACTCGGTGGTGTCGTCACTGGTGGCGATGCGGACCAGGTTCCCGGCGGACAACTCCTCGGCCACCAGCTCCTGTTCGGCCGCGTTGCCGGTCCAGGCGCGGAGAACGCCGGGCACGTCGGGGACGCTGTCGGCGACCGGTACGATCGAGTTCGGGGGGTAGGCCGGGTTGCCGGGGTGCGGGTCGAGCCGTTCGGCGATCCATAAGGCGCGGTCGCGCATCCACCACAGGGCCAGGGCCAGGGTGGGCGCGCGGTAGGTTCCCAGGGGGACGCCCACGCGTTGTCCGCCGCATATGCCATATGCGGTGACATGGCACAGGAATTCGTCGTGCACGTTCGCTCCCCCATCGCACCGCTGACTACCCGGTCCGGCACCGAGGCCTTGCACCTAGCTCGTCGTACACATCGGGCGACGCACCGATCGCGCACAGTGGCGCTGAATGTTCATGACGCAATCACCCCTAGGAATCGAGTATCGCGACTCTTGACGCTCTGTCACCATCTCATTCCAGCCAGTCTCTTGGCATATACGTGACAGGCGTTGGCCGAAACCCTGTGGAATATCGGTCCGGAGTGCCCTGACGGGCCTCACCTGAGGCGTAATCGACGCCTCTCCCCACCGCCGGGCACGGTCGGAGCCGGTCGACCGTGCCCGCGAACACCGAGCGTCACGAAATGGCCGTCGCGCTCAGGGCAGCAGCACCAGCCGTCCCCGTACCCCGCCCTCCGCCAGCCGGGTATGGGCCTTCACCGCCTCTTCCAAGGGATACGTCGCGGCGACCCGGGTCGTGAGCACCCCGGCGTCGACCAGCTCCACCAGTTCCCTGAGCTGCGCGCCGTCCGCGGCGACCGCCGCCGCCCGGATCCCCCAGCGGGCTCCGCCCGCGGCTTCACGCCTGCGTACGCGCCCCCGTCCCGCGCCCACTCCAACGCACCGCACAACCGCCGACGGCACCCGCCGCTCCGGTGACCAGCAGGGTCTGACCCGCCCCGAGGTCCAGCAGATCGAGGGCCTGGGCGGCGGTCAAGGCGTTCAGCGGCAGCGTCGCCGCGTGCGCCATGTCCACCGACTCCGGCGCCGCCGCCACCGCGGAGGCGTCCACAGGTGCCCGGCGCACCGAGCGCACCGGAACGGACGATCGCGTCGGCCGGGTTGAGCGCCGCCGCCGCGACCTTGATCCGCACCTGACCGGCGGCCGGTTCCGGAATCTCCGTGGTCACGATCCGCACGGCTGCGGGTCCGCCGAACTCCGTCACCACTGCAGCACGCATCGCCTTTCCCCTCTGCGTGCCGTCTGCGTTGTCACGATTCTTACGGTTTCCGCGCTAATGCACCAATCAGGGTGCGGGGCGTAGCCGTGACCGGCGGTTACGCCCCGCTCCACGTCGGGCCTGGCAGGGCTCAGCCCCGGATGATCCCGTCGATCCTGGCCAGTTCCTCCGGCGCGAAGTCAAGGTTGCGGATGGCCGCCACGCTGTCCTCCAGCTGCTCGGGGCTGCTCGCGCCGATGAGGGCGGAGGTGACACGGCCGCCGCGCAGGACCCAGGCCAGTGCGAGCTGGGCGAGGGACTGACCGCGGGACTTGGCGATGTCGTCCAGAGCCCGCAACTGCTGTACGAGTTCCTCGGTGACCGTGTCCGCGCTGAGGAACGGGCTGTCGCTCGCGGCCCGGGAGCCCTCGGGGATGCCGTTGAGGTAACGGCCGGTCAGGAGGCCCTGTTCGAGGGGCGAGTAGGCGATGGAACCGACCTGGAGCTCGTCGAGTGTGTCGAGGAGGCCGTCCTCGGGGCGGCGGTCGAGCATCGAGTAGCGGGGCTGGTGGATCAGCAACGGGGTGCCCAGCTCGCCCAGGATGCGGGCGGCCTCGCGGGTCTGCTCGGGCGAGTAGTTGGAGACGCCGACGTACAGCGCCTTGCCCTGCTGGACCGCCGAGTGCAGGGCGCCCATGGTCTCCTCAAGCGGAGTGTCCGGGTCGGGGCGGTGCGAGTAGAAGATGTCGACGTAGTCGAGGCCCATGCGGGTCAGGCTCTGGTCGAGTGAGGACAGCAGGTACTTGCGCGAGCCCCATTCGCCGTACGGGCCGGGCCACATCAGGTAGCCGGCCTTGGTGGAGATGACGAGTTCGTCGCGGTACGGCGTGAGGTCGGCCTTCAGGGCCTCGCCGAAGGCGCTCTCCGCGGCGCCGGGCGGCGGGCCGTAGTTGTTGGCCAGGTCGACATGGGTGACGCCCAGATCGAACGCCCGGCGCAGGATGGCGCGCTGGGTGCGCACCGGCCGGTCGGGGCCGAAGTTGTGCCACAGGCCGAGCGACAGCGCGGGGAGCTTCAGGCCGCTGCGTCCGGTGCGCCGGTAGGGCATGTCCGCGTAACGGTCGGGGTGTGCGGTGTACAACGCGTACTCCTGGAAAGCCGGAAAAGCCTGGGACCTGGGAACCTGGAAACTCGGGAACAGAGGGTCTCCACTCTCACCTGCGCACCGGGTGCCGGTCCAACAGGAGAATCGGATCGGATTCAGCGTCTAGGCTTCTCAATCATGGAACTGCGCCACCTCCAGCATTTCGTCGCGGTCGCCGAGGAGCAGCACTTCACCCGGGCGGCAGAGCGGCTGATGGTGTCGCAGTCAGGTCTGTCCGCCTCGATCCGCGCGCTGGAACGGGAGCTCCAGGCGCCGCTCTTCGTGCGCACCACGCGCCGGGTCACGCTCACCGAGGCCGGGAAGGCACTGCTCACCGAGGCGGAGCGCATCCTCGCGCAGGTCGGAGCGGCCCATGACGCCGTCGCGGCGGTGCGTGGGGTGGTGCGCGGCACGCTGTCGCTGGGCACCGAGCAGTGCATCGCGGGAGTGTGCGTGGCCAAGCTGCTGGCCGCGTTCCGCCGGCGCCATCCGGACGTGGAGATCCGGCTGCGGCAGGCCGGCTCGGGGGCGCTGGCGGAGGAGGTCGCCGCCGGGCGCCTGGCGCTGGCGTTCGCTGTCACGACCCGCGCCGACACCCCGCAACTCCGCTGCCTCCCGCTGGCCAGTGAGCCGATGACCGTGCTGTGCCACCCCGCGCACCGGCTGGCGGGCGAGGGCGCGGTCACGCCGGAGGACCTCGGCGGCGAGGCCTTCGTCGACTTCCACCCCGACTGGGGTCCGCGTCGCACCACCGACGCCGCCTTCTCCGCCGCGGGAGTGCACCGGATGGTCACCCTTGAGGTCAACGATGTGCACAGCCTCCTCGACCTCGTTCAGGAGGGCCTCGGTATCGCCGTCGTCCCCCGGCACTTCAGCCACAAACGCGAGGCGTCGGCCCTCGCCGCGCTCCCGTTGAAGGGCGCCGGGGAGACGTCGTACGACACCGTCGCGATGCTCCCGCCTCCGGAGGCCACCAGCCCTGCGGCCCGGGCGCTGGTGCGGCTGCTGGACGACCCGGCGGTGGGGTCCGGCCAGGGCCTGTCGAGGGCCTAACGCGGGGGCGGTGCCACATACAGGTCGATGTGGTCGTACCGGTGGACGGGCCAGGTGCGGGCGTACCCGGGCGGGGCCGACCCCGGCAGGGTGAGCACGGCGAACGGGATGCGCCGGGCGGTGCGCAGGAGCTCCGCCGGGGTGATGTTGGCGTTGTTGCCCTCGGTGAAGGCGGAGGAGCACCCGGCGTAGAAGCCGATCGGGAGGGCCTGATGGCCGGTCACCAGGCAGGGCTGCCGCACTCCGAGGCGGTGCAGTTCGTCGGCGGTGTGCGCCCAGTCGCGGCGGCCCGCGTCGGTGCGGTTCGCGGTGTGGGTCAGCACCGCGAGCTGCGCCGCCAGATGTCCGGCCAGGCCCAGCGCCACCAGTGCCACGGCGACCGGCCGCCACCTCCCGCTCGACGCCGCCACCAGGTGCACGAGCCCGTCGGCGACCGGGATCGCGAGCAGCGCGTAGGCCGGGAGCAGGAAGCGTGGTGCCGCATAGCCGATCATGAACAGGTACGGGACGGCTGCCGTGGTGGCGCAGGCCACCAGGACCAGCGTGGGTGCGGCGCGCCGCGCCCTGATCGCGACCAGCGTCCCGAGTGCGGCGAACAACGGGAGGGCGTACCACCAGGCGGCCACCGCGAGGTGGGCCGGCGGTCCGGTGCACGGGCGGCAGAGGGTGCGGCCGTCCAGGCTGCGCAGCTGGTCGTCGACGGCGATGTTCCAGCCGAGTCCGCCCTGGATCCTGGAGGCGTCGGCCAGCCGCTGGCCGAGTCCGCCGAAGCTGACGTAGGCCTCGATCACCCAGGGCGCCGCGCCCGCGACAAGCCCCGCCAGGAGGGCCGCCGACAGCCGGGGGCGCCGCAGCCACACCGAGAGGGCCAGCAGCGGCAGGGTCACCCAGACCGCGTCGGTGGGCCGCATCAACGCGATCAGTGCCGCGCTGGCGGCCATGCCCCACGGCGCCCACCGGTCGGCGCGGTCGCGCCGGGCGCGTACGAAACAGCCGGCGCAGGCCAGGGCGCCGACCGCCACCCAGTAGTTGGGCATGGCCTGCGGGCCGTAGTAGAGCGTCACCCACAGTGTGGCGAAGAGCGCGCCGCCGAAGGCGATCACCCGAACCGGGAACACTCCTCGCCAGGCGCGCAGCGCCAGGAACAGGCCCAGTCCCGACAGCAGGGCCAGGTAGATGCGCAGCAGCTCGGTGGACGACGACCACGCGGCGATGGGTGCGACCAGCAGCGAGACGCCCCGCGAGCGCGGTGCGCTGAAGAACGCCGCCGGGGCGTGGGAGCTGACCTGGCTGACGTACACCGTCTCGTCCCAGCCGAGTCCCATCCCCAGGGGTACGAGGACGAGCTGGGCCAGAGTGAAGACGGCCGCCACCGCCAGGAGCCAGACGTCGCCACGCGCACGCCATGACCCGCGGGCGACCGCGGGCGGGCCGGGTTGTGCCGTACCTACCAGTGTGGCGTTCGGGCTGTCGGCCATCGTCCACCTTCGTCCATCTCCACCCAGCAAGCGGACATATAGTGACAAGGTATCCAGGTCACTTGATAGGTGTGATCCCGAGGTGGTCCATCCGGCGGACCGGCCCGCTGAGGTACCTGGGGTACCTCAGCCGGTCAGGTGCTGGACGGCCTTGAGCGCCTCCCCCGCACCGTCCTCCGTCGCCATGCGCTGGGCGACCGTCGCGGCGGCCCGTGCGTAGGTCTGCCGCCCTGTGACGTGGCCGAGGGCGTCGGCGAGCCGTTCGGCGGTGAGGGATGCGAAGGGGATCGGGGCGGGCCCGGCGCCCAGTGCGGCCAGGCGTGCCGCCCAGAACGGCTGGTCGGCCGTCACCGGCACCGCGACCGCGGGCACCCCGGCGCGCAGGGCCGCAGCGGTGGTGCCCGCCCCGGCGTGGTGGACGACGGCGGCCAGTCTCGGAAACAGCAGCTCGTGCGGAACGTCGCCGACGGTGAGGACGTCGTCGCCGACGGCCGCGAGCCCCGCACTGCCGGACTGGAGGATGCCGCGCAGCCCGGCACGCCGCAGTGCCCGTACGGCGATGTCGCTCAACCGCTCGCCCTCGCCGCCCGCCATGCTGCCGAAGCCGATGAGCACCGGCCGGGGCCCGGCCCGCAGGAAGCCCTCCAGATCCGCCGGGAGCCGTGCGGCCGGGTCCAGACGCGGCCACCAGGTGCCCACGACGTCGAGACCGGTACGCCAGTCGGAGGGACGCGGCACGAGTGCGGTGCTGAAGCCGTGCAGGACGGGCCATCCGGCCCGCTCCTGCCGCCGGCGCATCGCGGAGGCGGTGAGGGAGGGCAGATCCAGGCGGCGGCGCAGGTCGGCGACAGCTCGCCCGTAGACCCGGTCGGCCATACGGAGCGCGAAGCGCCCGGCCGTACGGTTGCCGAGACGGCCCAGTGAACGGGTGCCCATGACGACGGGCGGGAAGTCGCCCGTCGGTGCGGTGGGTTGAAGATACGCACCGAGGCCGGGGATGCCGGTGGCCTCGCTGACGTGCCAGCCGAGCGGAGCCGTGGTGGTGGACAGCAGGAGCAGATCCGCGCCCTGCGCCACCGCGTCGGCGAAACCCTGGCCCAGCTCGGTGACGAAGGCGGCCGCGGTGCGCATGAGGCCGCGTCGGTCGGTCGCCTCGCCGTGGGCAGTTGGGTGAGCCGGCAGGTGCCGGAACTCCAGACCGGCGTTCCGCACGAGCGGCGCGAAGGCGTCCGTCGTGGCGACGGCGACGTCGTGCCCGGCCCGCCGCAGTTCGGCACCGAGTCCGGTGTACGGGGCGACGTCGCCGCGCGAACCGGCGGCGGCGATCAGGATTCTCATCGGTCCTCCACGGGGGCCGGGTGGGTTCGGCGGTCGGCGTTCGCGTGGACCGCCTTGCACAGATAGGCGGCGAGGCCCGGCCGTTGCTGCGACGGCGGTACGACGAGGGCGAACGCCCGGGGGTCGGCGGCGAAGTCGTCGGCGATCCGCCGGTGCATGTCGGGCGGGCAGGAGGTGAACCACCGTGTGATGTGCCGGCGGTGCTCCTCGGCGAGATCCATGGCGCGCTCACCGTCGCTCGGCTCATCGGCGTCGAACGCCGTCAGCAGTTCTCCGCGCCAGGCGGCGGCCTCGGCCATGAGCTGCCGCCAGTCCTCCTTGGTGTGGCCGGCCGCACGCGCCATCGCCTCCCGCTGTCCTGCCGAGTCCGCCCACTTCAGCTGCGCCTCGGTGGCGTAGCTGAGGTCGAAGGTGATCTCGCCGAAGACGTCGAAGCGTTCCTGGGGCGTGAGGGACACCCCGGTCTGCTGGACCTCGATGGCCCGCTGCGCCACCTCGGCCAGCCGCTGGAGGCGAGCGATCTCCTCGGTCAACTCTCGCTGCCGGGAGCGGAGATGCTCCAGGGCGTTCGCCTGCGGGTCCCTGAGGATGGCGGTGATCTCGTCGAGGGAGAAGCCGAGTTCGCGATAGAAGAGGATCTGCTGGAGGCGGGTCAGATCGGCCTCGGAGTACAGCCGGTAGCCGGAGTGGCTGCGGCCACTGGGCGACAGCAGCCCCGCCCTGTCGTAGTGGTGCAACGTCCGCACCGTCACCCCGGCGAAGGCCGCGACCTGCCCCACGGAGTAGTTCATGCACCTGCCCTTTCGTCGGCGTACAGCTTTGAGCCTGACGTAAGGGGAGGGTCAACTCCTCAGGGTGCCGGCTTCTGGGGCGCTGTGGTCTCCCGAGCCGGTCGGACGTGCGTCCGGGGGAGTTGGGAGCCCCGGACGCACACCGGACACCTCTCAGCAGATGCTCTGGCTGCTGTTGACCAGCCGGTTGTTGCGGAACGTCGTGTTCTCGCCGCAGGGGCTCTCGCGGATGGCCGAGTTGGTCACGGTCAGGTTCTGGATGGTGATGTCGCGGTTGTTCGGGAACTCCGACCGCGCCGCGAGCCGGATCTCCCCGCCGCCCGACACACTGCCGCTCTGCGCGGCGATGTTCACGTTGTAGCAGTTCTCGATGAGGATCGCGTTGTTGCCGGTGTCGGAGAGCGTCACGCGGTCGATGACGGCGCCACCGCTCTCGGAGACACAGAAGACACCGCGTCCGCCGCCGCGCGCGACGACCTCGCCCACGCGAACGTTGGTGGGATAGCCGCTGCCCACCCGGCCGTTGCGGTTGGCCATGCGGAAGGCGGCGTACCCGGTGCCGGCGCCCGCGCCGTCCGCGTCGACCTTGGTGACGGTGGCGTTGATGGTCTGGTTGAGCAGGAGGCCGGACTCGCCGACGTTGCGAGCGGTGACGGTGCCGATGGTGATGCCGTCCACGCCGTACGTCTCGACCGCGTGACTGCTCGCACCGGAGACATACACGTTGTCGATCCGGACGTTCCGCGTCCACTGGCTGGTGTCGCCACGGTTGTCGATGCGGACGCCGAGACCCCCCGACAGACGCATGTCGATCTGCCCGAGGACCACGTTCTGGACGTTGCGCATGAAGACGCCGTAGAGCGGGGTGCCGGTGAGGTTCAGGTGCTGGACCTCGATGTCCCGGGCGCCGCGTGCGTAGACCGGGGCCTGGTCGCCGGAGCCCGATCCGGTGACGTTGATCGTGCCGCACACGTCGAGCACGGTGTAGCTGGGCAGGGAGACCCGGGAGCCCGCGGCGATGGAGCCCGAGCCGCGGACGACGACCCGTTCCTTCGAAGTCCGGCCCGATGTCAGGCTGTTCACGGCCGCCTGCATCGCGGCGCGCATGTCGCTGCCGGTGTACACGACGCTGCTGCCGCGCCGGGCGGTCCAGGTGCTGCCGCTCAGCACCGCCTCCGCCTGGTACGAGCCGTCACCGCACGCGGCAGCCACCTGCCGCGGGGCCGTGGCGGCGACCGGTTCCGTGGTCACGGGGGCTGTTCCCGGTGCCGCGTTCGCGGGGGCCGTCAGCACGGCGGCGCCGGTGAGCAGGGCGGTGGCGCAGGCGGCGGTGACCGCGGCGCGCCTGGTGCGGGTGGGTCGGTCCGTCGCGCTCGGGTCAGTGAGGTGAGCTGCGGCTCTGCGTCCCATCTCGTCTTCTCCTATGGGGGGTGAGGGGGGATACGCCCGCTGCCTTCTGCGTTCCCTCGGTCCCGTCGAAACGGATTCGACTGAATCGATTCACACGGCGGCGTACGTGACCTGCGGCAACACGGCTCGACGGGGCGCCAGGACGTACGACGAAGAGACAGCAAGCGATTTCTATGGCGGGCGGCGAGTGTGGCAACGGCCTTGCCGGGGCGTCAAGTTACGCGACCGAACTCCTCGGTCGCGACGCCGGGCCCGCTCGTCAGCCGCCGCCTCCCCAGCCTCCGCCTCCCCAGCCTCCGCTTCCCTGCCCGTAGCCCGAGCCGTAGGAGCCGTATCCATAGGGCCAGCAGTAGTAGGGCCTGCACGGGTTCGAGGTCGGGTACGGCGGATACGGCGTGGAGTGCGTCGGGCCAGGGGCCGGGGACGCCCCGGAAGGGCGGGACTCCGGGGTCGGTGACGGCGTGGGGGGAGATGCCGGACTGGCTGGTTTCGGCGCCGCCGTCGAGCCGTCCGTCACCCGGGACACCGACTCGACCTGCAGGGAATCGACCGAATTGTCGATGACCCACTGCTGTGACGCGTTGTCGTCCGTGAACTCCTTCAGGACCAGGCCGGCTCCCTCCTCGGCCGAGGACGGCGTCAGTGTGAGTCCCAGACCGCCTCGGGGCAGCAGGCCGCCGTCGAGGGTGAGGTCGTAGCGGACATGGCCCTGGAGTGCGGGGTCCCCGCAGGAGCCGAGCCGGGCGGAGGGACCGGGACGGGAGTCGAGGCACAGCTCGGTGTCCGCCAGACTGCGCAGCAACCCGCCGGTGCCGTACGACCACTGCTGCCGCACCGACGAGGTGCACAGGGTGAGCACGACCTGCGCGCCCGCCGCCGCCTTCATGCCGTGGACACCGGCACAGAGCCCGTTGTCGGCATTGCGCAGACGGCCGTCCAGCGGGCCGCTCACCAGGACACCCGCCCCGATACCGGACGGCTGCGTGCCCGGCGTCCGCGCCGTGGACGTGGCCACGCCGGAAGGGGGACGGGACACCGGTTCACTTCCGCCCGCCGAGGTCAGGGTCAGCGAGGCCAGTACGCATCCGGTCACCACCAGGACGGTGAGCGCCACCTGCTGACGTCGTGTCAGGCGCTGCGGCCCGACACCGCGCACCACGTCAGCCATCAGTGAGCGGACGACACCGAGGGACCCTGTGCGCACCGCGTGACGAGGACCGGTCGACGGGGCGGCCCGCCCGGTCCGCGCGGCCGGAGGGCAACCGTCGCCCAGGCCGACCGGTCCGGCCGGAGGATGCGGGACATGACCGGCCGCGCCGGCCGGCCCGGCGGGCCCGTCAGGGGCACCCCCCGACGCCATCACCCCGCCCTCGGCCACCCACGAGTCCACGTCCCCTGCCGCTCTCGCGGTTTCCCTCGCCCGCCCCGGACGGGAGTCGAGGTAGGCCCGCGCGCCCCAGCCCAGCACGGCCTCGGCCAGCAGGACGGCCGGACGGTCGCCGCCGTGGTCCAACTGCTCGGCGCCGTAACGGCAGTGCTGGCAGCCCGCCACGTGCTGCCGCAGGTCAGGGTCCAGTCCCAGGTCGCCGCGTCTGAGCGACACGTCCAGCAGACGGCTGAAGCGACGGCACTCCTCGCCGGGGGCGGTCTCGTGGTGCGCCCGTATGCAGGCGTCACGCAGCAGCGCCCGTGCCTGCGTCGCCTTCACGGCGGCGTCCTCAGGGGTGATCCCGAGGAGGGCGGCCGGTACGGCGAGGTCCTCCGCCTCGACCTCGGCGTGCCACAGGATGCAGCGGGCGCGCTCCGGGAGCCCGTGGAAGGCACGGAAGACGAGTTTCCGGTCGTCCGCGGGGAGAAGCCGTGCGGGGAGAAGGCGTGCCGCGGCGCGGCCGGTGGCCTCCGGATCGGATCCCAGTCCCGGGTGGAGCATCGTCCGCCGGCTGCCGGTGGCCCATTCTTCCGCGATACGGCGCACCGTGACCAGCAGATGCGGCCGCCATGCGGCGGTCGGACCCGACCGCCGAAGTGATTCGCCGAATACTCTCGTGAATGCCGCGGCGGTGAGCGTCTCCGCGTGTTGCGAGCCGCTGGTGCACTGGGTCGCGTACGAGAAGACCGCGGCCCGGTGCCGGGCCATCAGTTCTCCGACGGGTTGGTGCGCGGACCACCCGCCGACACACCTCTTCAGTTCGGCTGCCAGTTCTTCGTCCATCACACCGAACGGCCGAGCTGGACCCGGGGAATTCGAAAGGGTCGCGTCATTCACGTCCGATGTCCTCCGGGCTGTGTGCATACAGCACTCGGGCGCTGCTGTTCTGTGCACCGACGGGCGCCACCTTTACACAGAGCGTGGTCCCGCAACAAGTGATCTCCGGTGATCGCCGCTTTTCCAGGTCCGAAGTCCCGTCAGCACATTGCCTGTTCACGCGACCACAGACGGGGAGAATTCAAGGAGATTCGATGGCGGCAAGGTCGGATGCGATGAAGCCGAAGCCGAGTTACCTGAAGTAAGTTCGGATTTGAAAGCGGCGAATAGGTGACCACCCGGCGGAATCAGCGATTCAGCCCACAAAGAAACGCATCCGTGACTTCGGAGGCGAAGCCTCCCCTCGTGCGAGAGGCTGGATGCCATGCACTCCAAAGACGTTCTCACCGACGCATTCGGCCGCATCAGCGAAGAGGTCCACGCCGTCGTCGAGGGCCTCTCCCCCGACGACCTCAACACCCCGCCCCAGGACGGCGCCAATTCCGTTTCCTGGCTGGTCTGGCACCTGACGCGCGTCCAGGACGACCACGTGGCGGGCGTGGCCGGCCAGGAACAGGTGTGGCTGGCGGATGGCTGGGCGGACCGCTTCGGTCTGGGACTGCCCGCCCACGACACGGGATACGGGCACACTCCCAGGAAGGCCGCCCGGGTGCGGGTGGACTCGGGCGACCTGCTGCTGGGCTATCACGACGCGGTGCACGAGCGGACGCTGGCCTTCGTGGCCGGGCTCCACGTCAAGGACCTGGACCGGATCGTGGACGAGAGCTGGACCCCCGCCGTCACCCTCGGCGTCCGGCTGGTCAGCGTCCTGGCCGACGACCTCCAGCATGTCGGGCAGGCCGCGTACGTACGAGGCCTGCTTCAGCGCGCGGACTCGTAGCCGGGCAGTACCACGTCCCGGGTGAGGGTGCCTCGCTCGCCGAAGGGAGTGAAGGGGACGCTCTCGCGGCGCGGGAACTCGAAGGCCGCCAGGTGGTCGGCGGGCGGATAGCCGTCCTCGGCACGCGCACCGGGCTGCCCGCCGACGCCGTCAGGGCCATTCCCGCGGGGCCGCCATCGAGATGGACGTGCAGCACCGCCTTGGGGGACGTGATCGGATCGCTCGGGTGCCGGTGACGGGTACTGGGAGACGGCGAGACCAGGCGTCCCTGGAGCTACTCGGAAGGCTGGAGCAGGTCCCAGCTGTTCCCGTACAGATCCTGGAAGACGGCCACGGTGCCGTACGGCTCGTGGCGAGGCTCCTCCAGGAACCTCACGCCCGCCGCGCGCATGCGCGTGTGGTCGCGGGCGAAGTCGTCGGTGTGCAGGAAGAAGCCCACGCGTCCGCCGGTCTGGTCGCCGACCCGGGCGCGCTGCGCCCCGTCCTTGGCCCGGGCCAGCAGCAGTGCGCTGCCGTGCCCTTCGGTGCCCGGCTCGACGACGACCCACCGCGACCCGTCGGGCCGTGGCGCGTCCTCGACGAGCCGGAACCCGAGCGCCTCCGTGTAGAAGCGGATCGCCTCGTCGTAGTCGTCGACGACGAGGGTGACCAAAGCGATGCGTCTCATGGGCCTCTCGCGTGCATGCAGGGGTGAAGGTCGGACGTTATACGTAACATGCAGGGTACGACAGGGCCAGCGGCGAGCCGTACGCCCACGCGGCCCGTGCGGGGCTCGTCTGCGAGGTCAGCGACGGAGTCGCGCACGGGCCGCGAGCGTCTACTCGTCCCTCTTACGGATACACGTACGTGTTCAGGGTGGCCACCGCCGACGCCGCGTTGCCCAGGTTGTAGTGGTCGACGGCCAGGAAGTTGGGCTTCTTGCGGGCGGCCGGCTGACAGAACCGCTGGGCGCGGTCGGCGAGTTTGGTGTTGTCCGTGGAGGCCGTGGAGGTGACCGCGACGTCACGGAAGTGGTTCATGACGAACAGGGGGCGGAAGCGGGACTCGGTGCGGGTCAGGGGGATGTTCGTGTTCGCGTCGTACCAGCGGCTGTAGCAGGACCAGTCGGAGGAGCCGACGCCCGAGCCCATGGACCAGTAGTTCTCGACCGTCCACTCGCGCTGGTACATGACGCCGAAGGTGTCCCGGGTGAGTCCGGCGGACTGGTCGGCGGAGCGGCTGTGGTCGCTGAGGATCAGCAGCCGGTCGTTGGCCGCGATCAGGTCGGCCATCTTCGGCCAGCCGTTCTGCTGTACGCCGGTCTGGTCGGGCCGGTAGAGGACGTCGGAGAGCCCGCTGACGCGGGCGAGTTCGCCGCGCAGCACGCCCGGGTCGACGTAGTCCTCCAGGAGGACGGCTACGAACTCGTCGGGGTTCTGCTTGAGGAAGTCCACAATGCGCTGGATGTCGACCCACAGGGCGACGGGGCTGCTGACGAGGGTGCAGCTGTTGTGGCAGAGGATGGCGCCGTCGGAGGTCTGGTGGATGTCGAGCATGAACCCCCGTACACCGTCGGCCAGTTGCTGGTTGATGCCGCGGGACTGGTTCGGCGCCAGGTTCACGAAGGGCGGGGCGAAGCCGCCGTCGACGCCGTTGGCGTAGGCGTTGTGGGAGGTGAGGAACGTGACCTGGTCCAGGGTGCGCTGGTTCTGGGGCGGCATGGGGCTGGTCGCCGGGGTGACGGGAGTGAGGTACCAGGCGGCGAGGCCGCTCGACGTGCCGACGGCCAGCTGGGCGGGGTAGTTGGAGCCGGACGGCTTCGCGCCGACGGTCAGGTAGCGCTCGGCGCCGGGGACCTTCAGCCGGTACTGGTCGGCACCGAGTTCCGTGACGTCCCACGCGGCGTCACCGCTCGTACAGGCGACGGTGCGCGCCTGGTCGCCGGAGCGGCCGAGGCAGCTGCCCGCGGTGTCGGTGCTCTCCAGGACGTACGAGGATCCGCTCGCCCTGAGCGTCCACTGCTGGTGGTCCTCGTTGCCCTTGGGCCGGCGCTGCTCCACCGCTCCGGCGTTGTGGGCGGCGTTGAGTCCGGTGGTGACGCTCTGCACGTAGTAGGCGCCGGGGGCCGGGACCGCCGCGGAGGCGGTGGGTGAGGGGGCGACGACCGCCGCGGCGAGCGCGGCGGTCGTGGTGAGCAGGGCGGTGCGGGGGGTTGGCATCTCGGTGCCCTTCATCGGGTCGGCCGGTGGATGATCAGGTGCATGACATCATGGGCCGCCGTGCGACGTCAGCAGTAGAGGTTGCCGCCGGGTGAAGTCCCGAGGATCTGTACGAACCGCTGGTAGTTGTCCACACGGCTCTGCACCTGCGCGGGGTTCTTTCCGTCGCACTCCAGGGAGCCGTTGATGCTGCGGATCGTCTGGCCGAAGCCCGCGCCGTTCACCATCGCGTTGTGGCCGGTCATGGTGCCGGGTCCGGTCTGCGTGTTCCAGTACCAGAGGGCGGTCTTCCAGGCGACGGCCGCGTCGTTCTGCACCAGCCACGGGTTGCCCAGGAGGTTGAGGCCGAGCGCGTCACCGGCGGCCTTGTAGTTGAAGTTCCAGCTGAGCTGGATGGGGCCGCGCCCGTAGTAGGCGGCCTGGCCGGCCGGGCAGCCGTAGGGCTGGTTCCAGTCGCAGTAGGTGGGGTAGTTGGAGGTGTTCTGCTCCACGATGTGCACCAGGCCGCCCGTCTCGTGGCTGACGTTGGCAAGGAAGGCGGCCGCCTCCTGCCTCTTGACGGTGTCGCTGCCGGTGTTGGCGAAGGCCGGGTAGGCGCTCATGGCCGTGACGAGGCCGCTGTACGTGTAGAAGGAGTTCCGGTTCGGGAACATCTGGTTGAACTGGGCCTCGCTGACGACGAAGGCCGCGGGGTTCCCGGGACCGCTGTCACACGCGTACGGCTCCCAGTACCAGGTGCTGATCGTGGGGTCGTACCCGGGGTTGTCGTGCTCGGCGATGTACGCCTTGCCGTCGGTGTAGCGGACGATGTCGCCGGTGACGTACGCCTTGCCGGCCACCCAGCTCGGGTAGCTCGAACAGGGCGCGGCGGACGCGCTCTGGGCGGGCAGGAGGACCGGCGTGGCGGCTGCGATGACGAGTGCGGTCAGGACCGAGGAGATGCGGCGTCTCAACACGGGATCAACTCCTTTGGGGGACACGGCCGCACCCGTCGCAGGACAGGCTGGAGCAGGCCCTCGTGCACCCGCGCCGGGGACCGGTCGCGGCGTGGGGGCGGCCGTGGTGGGGGGCTGTGATGGCACACTCAACCGCTTTGGTCTGTACCAGTCAAGGGTGTAGACCAGTAAATCGAACTCGGTGCGGCGAGTGCGGACACTTCCCACGCCACGCCCGGGTGCGCGGCACCGGGGACTTACGAAGTCACCTGCTCACGTGCGCTGCGACCAGAGCCGGTCGACCCAACGCCGCGTTCGGGCCGGCTGATCTCGGCCCACACCGCATCGAGGGAGAGGCCGAGGACATCGGCGATCGCCGCGATGGTCGGGAAGGCAGGGGTGGCCACGCGGCCCGACTCGATCTTCCGGAGAGTCTCCGGTGAAACACGAGCGTCGAGCGCGATATCGAGCATCGAGCGTTCCCCCCTGGCCCGACGTAGTAGGGCGCCGAGGCGCTGACCGCGTTCGACCTCTGCGGGAGTGAGCGGCAACCTGACCATGGGCCGATTGTAGTACCGGTATAGTATGGCCGGTATAGTTATTGGCTGCGTGAGAAGGGCGCCGCGTGATCGAGATCCTGAACCCCACCCTGTTGGCCCGAGCAAAAGACACAGGCGCCCTGGTCGCTGACATCCTGCAGACGCTGAAGAGGCGTAGCACGACCGGCACGAACCTTCTGGACATCGACCGGTGGGCCAAGACCATGATCGTCGAGGCGGGAGCGCAGTCCTGTTACGTCGACTACGCGCCGTCCTTCGGACGCGGCCCGTTCGGCCACTACATCTGCACGGCCGTCAACGACGCCGTGCTCCACGGACGGCCGTACGACTACACGCTTGCCGACGGCGATCTGCTGACACTCGACCTCGCCGTCTCCCAAGGCGGAGTCGCCGCCGACTCCGCCATCAGCTTCATCGTGGGCGACGCGCAGCCCCCGGAGAGCGTCGCGCTGATCAGCGCGACCGAACGCGCGCTGGCCGCGGGGATCGCCGCTGCCGGGCCCGGGGCTCGCATCGGCGACATCTCCCATGCCATCGGCACGGTTCTCAGCGGGGCGGGGTACCCGATCAACACCGAGTTCGGAGGTCACGGCATCGGATCAACGATGCACCAGGACCCGCACGTTTCGAACACCGGACGGCCTGGCCGCGGGTACAAACTGCGCCCCGGGCTGCTGCTGGCACTGGAGCCGTGGGTCATGGCGGACACCGCCACACTCGTCACCGATGCCGACGGGTGGACACTCCGAAGCGCGACAGGCTGCCGGACAGCACACAGTGAGCACACGATCGCCATCACCGACGACGGAGCCGAAATCCTCACCTTGCCGAAGCAAGCACAGCCGTGAGGTGGGATCCCCCGGGTTCCTCTCTTCAGCTCACGAACGGCACGTGGGCGGCGGGGGCGGCCAGGCGGGGCAGGACGCCCCCGCCGAACCAGTAGGCCCCCTCCGGGTGCGGGTAATTGGCTCGGCGACCTTGGTTCCTTTTCCCAGGTCAGCGCGCTGCGGTCCGGTCTCATCCGGACGGAGCCGCAGGCTCTGGTCCCCGGGAGCGCGAGGCTGACCGGCACGGCTGTACCGGCGTACGGTGATGTGATGGCCGGTAAGGTGCGCGGTTGCGCTCACCACCACTGTGCGAAGCCGCTGCCGTTGCTGGCCCGCAGCGACAAACGGTTCTGGGGTTGATCCTCGGCAAGGAGACCGAGCACGTGGTGCGCTGCCCGTCGTGCGGTCACAGGTTCGCCCTGGGACACGGTCACCGCCGTGACTTCCTCTCCTGCCGTCCGGCCTTGCTGAGCACCTGGAGGCGTCCGTGTCCGATGCCACCGGCACCCTGCCCCACCCCCGTGCTCTGCTGCGTCGCAACCACCTGTGCCGACGCCCGGTGCTGGCGGGAGCGCTGCTTGCCGAGGCCGCCTCCATGGCGATCTTCGCCACCGCGCACGGGGCGGCCGACCTCATCACCGCCCGGATCGTCCAGGGCCCGGCCACCGGCGCCGCATCAGGAGCCGCCGGCGCCGCACTGCTCGACTTCGAGAACCCCGATCGCCCGGGCCGGGCCGCACTGGCCGACAGCGTCACCCCGGTGAGCGGCATGGCGGCCGGGCATCGCCATCGCCCCCTCCGCCCGCCGGACGACGCTGCTCACCGCCCCCGGCGTCATCGCTGCCTGGGCCCTCGGCGGCTTCTGCTCCTCGCTCGGCCCCTCCCTGGCCCGTACGATCGCTCCCCTCGCGCCCCGGGCCGTCGGCGGCCTGGTGTTCTTCGCCCTGACTGTCGCCGCCGCGCGCCGGCGGTGCTCGCCGCCAGGTCACTGCCGGCAAGCACGGCAAGCATCGCCTCCGCTGAACCCGCCCGCACAGACCCCGCACTCCGCCGTACCCGCCGGACTGCGCAGTGCCGAAAGGCAGAACGATGCCCCAGCCCACCCCAGCCGCCACCGACACCCCGCTCTCCTGGGACTTCGGCGGGATCACCGTCCACCGCATCGACGAGATCGCCCTACCGCCGCAGACCGGCCCCTGGCTGCTCCCCGGGGCCACCAAGGAGGTCATCGACCAGGCGCCGTGGCTGCGCCCGCACTTCGCCGGCGCCGAGGTGCCGTACCTCGCCAGTCACACCTTCGCCGTCGCGGCCGGGGGCCTGCGGATCCTCGTGGACACGGGCATCGGCAACGGCAAGGAGCGCGCCAACCCCGCCTGGAACCGCCTTGACACCGAGTACCTGCGGCGCCTCACAGCTGCGGGATTCGCGCCCGAGTCGGTGGACCTGGTGATCGTCACGCGCCTGCACACCGACCACGTCGGATGGAACACCCGCCTGGACGGCGACCACTGGGTGCCGACCTTTCCCAACGCCCGTTACCTCACCAGCCGTACGGAGTGGGACTACTGGGCCGCCGCCGACCTGGACGCCAACCGCCGCCAGATGTTCCGCGACTCCGTCCTGCCCGTCCACGACCACGGGCAGTTCGACCTCGCCGACATCCCCGCCGAAGGGCACCAGGTGCAGACGGGTATCCGCCTGGTGCCGGCCGCCGGGCACACCCCCGGCCAGATCGCCGTGGAACTGCACGGCACCAACCGCTCGGGCCTGATCACCGGCGACAGCATCCACCACCCCGTGCAGCTCTCCCACCCCTACCTGACCAGCTGCGTCGACATCGATCCCGAGCAGGCCGTGAGCAGCCGCCACCGCCTCCTCGACCGTCTGGCCGACACCGACGACCTGCTGCTCGGCACCCACTTCCCCCACCCGACCGCCGGCCTGGTCCGGCGTGAACAGGGCCGCTACCGCCTGCTGCCGGAGCCCGGGACCCCGACCGCGGCGGCGGCCACGGCCGGGTGACCGCACGTCTCCCGGTGGGTGCGCACGGCGCACCGCGCCTCACCAGGTGTCGTGTTTGTCGAGGAAGCGCGGGCTGAGGATCCTCCTTAAGAGGTGCCACCTCATGACATTGGTTCCTCGCGGTCAGGCTTGGCGGGCGTAGGACGTGAGGCGATCGGCGAGCGCGGTGACGAGGTCGCGGAGTTCATCGGGGCGCTCGATGACGAACGGCAGGTCGAGTGAGGCGAGTACCGGAGGCAACCAGTCGAGCCGCTCCGCCCGCAGCTCGACGCGCAGCCAGCGCTCGGCCGCCGGGTCCTGGCCGGCCACGGGCGCGTACTCCTTCAGGCTGGCGACGCCGGCGGGAAGGCGGACGCGGATCTGCTCGACTGTCCCGTGGATCCGCAAGGTCACCTCATGCCGGTACTCGGCCGTGGCGAACGCTGACAACACGCGCTGCGCCGGACCGGGACCCACGGGCGCTTCGAATGAGCCGGGCAGGGTCCGCGCGTCTGCGATGCGATCGAGCCGGAAGGTTCGGTCCTCGCCGATCCGGGCGTCCTTGCCCGTGACGTACCACCGGCCCGCATGGGCGACGATCCCGTATGTGTGCAGCGTGCGCTCGCTGCGCCGTCCGTCACGGTCGGTGTAGCGGATCGAGACCGGTCGTCGGTGGCGCACCGCATCGGCGATGGTGAGCAGGACCCCGGCGTCCGGAGTGTCGAACTCGCCGGGCTGATCCGTGAAGGCGAGAGCTTCCAGGAGTGTGTCGAGCCGGCGGGCGAGGTGCTTGGGCAGCACCCGCCGGATCTTCGCCGATGCCGTCTCGCTCGCCGTGTGCTGCGTCGTCGTCAGCCCTGCTCGGCGGCCGGCGACCAGGCCGAGCAGCACGGCCAGCGCTTCGTCGTCGCTGAGCATGAGCGGGGGCAAGCGGTATCCGGGGCCGAGCCGGTACCCGCCGTAGCGGCCGCGTACCGATTCCACGGGGACGTCGAGGTCGATGAGCTGGTCCACGTACCGCCGTACGGTGCGCCCGTCGACGCCGAGCCGGTCGGCGAGTTCGGCCACAGTCCGGGTGCCGCCCGACTGCAGCAGCTCCAGGAGTGTCAGCACGCGGCCGGTGGGTCGAGGCATGTCCGCAGGCTAACGCGAATACAGGACCGATTCTGTCCACTATGTGTCCTAGCCTGCGACGTGCACGCCCCCAGCACAGCCAAGGAGATCCCCATGGACTTCGTCTCGATCCGCATCATCACCAGCGACGTCGCGCGCCTCGTCGACTTCTACGAGCGAGCCACAGGGGCGCGGGCCACGTGGGCCAACGAAGACTTCGCCGAACTCAGGACCGCAGGCGCAACGCTCGCGATCGGCAGCACCCGCACCGTCCCGCTGTTCGCTCCGGGCTCTGCCCGCCCGGCGGACAACCACAGCGTGATCATCGAGTTCCTCGTCGACGACGTGGACAGCGTTTACAACAACCTGACCGGCTTCGTCACCGACTTCGTCACCAAGCCCACCACGATGCCCTGGGGCAACCGGTCGCTGCTGTTCCGCGACCCCGACGGCACCCTCGTCAACTTCTTCACCCCCGTCTCCCCGGAGGCCATCGAAAAGTTCGCACGCTGACGCCACCCGGTCGCTCCGCAAGGACAGCTCGGTCGCGAGGATCGACAGCTTTGAGGCCATCGTCGGCGCGGGAGGACGCGGCGGAATCGCGCATCATGAGGCCTCTCCTCGCTCAGCTCCCCCAGGCACCCCTCCCGCTAATAGAACACGCATTCCCACATCAGATGCTTTGGCCACTCTCCCCTCTCAGTAAACCTGCCCACCACTACACATAAGGATGAAATAAGCGCAGAATGGAGCTACGCGGTGCTTACCGCAGCTCATCGGACGCGGCCAGTCCCGCTGAGAGCGAAGGAGACGAGTCATGGCCAACGTCTCACACAGGGGTGACATAACCGGCCATCCCGACGTGACCGAAATGCGGGAGAGGTACGCCCGCGTGCTCGGCGGTCGCGATGTTGTGTTCATGGACGGACCAGTGTTCCTACTCGGTCTGTACTGCGCCGTATCCCCGTGGATACTGCACTTCACGACCAGCCAGCCCGCTCTGGTCCCGCACAACCTGATCATCGGCGTCGCCATCGGCCTGCTGGCCCTGGGTTTCACCGCCGCACCGCAGAGGATGTACGGCCTGAGCTGGGCCACGTGCGCCATCGGTGTCTGGATGATCATCTCACCGTGGATCGTCGGCACGAGCCCGGACGCCGGCGTCATCATCAACAACGTCGTCATCGGCGGTCTGGCCGTGATACTGGGGATGCTGTGCGCGGCCACGGCGGCCAGGGCCACATCAAGGAGCGCGACTCCGATGTGAGGAACGCCCGCGAGGGAAACCGATGGCCGGCCCGTCTCGGCGGACCGGCCACCGCCGTTGCCGCCGCCGTTGCCGCTGCCGCTGCCGCTGCCATGTCGGCCGTACCACGAGGGTGATCCGGCGCCAGTGATCTGTGAGGCGCTACGGCGTGCGGGGAACCAGAGGCTGTACGTGCTCTGACCGAGCGGTCCCGCCCATGCCCCCACGGGCGCCCTTGACCGCTCACCCGGACCCCGAGGGGATCACCTCATGGACGCCCAGGAACCTCTGCCCCTCCCGTCACCCCTCCGGCTGCACGGCCTCGGCCTGCGGCTGCGCGAGTGGAGTGGCGACGACGTGACGGCCCTCGTCGCCCTGTACGACGACCCCGAGATCGCCCGATGGACGCCGGTACCCTCCCCCTTCGGCACGGCGGCGGCCCGCGCGTACCTCGCCGCCGCCGGCCGGAAACGGATCGAGGGACGGGGCGTCCACCTGGCCATCACGACCGACGGCCGGCTTCCCCTGGGCGAGGTCCTGTTGTTCCGCAGCGCCACCGACCCCCGGGACGCCGAACTGGCCTACGGCGTCGGGCCCGCCCACCGCGGCCGGGGCCTGGCCGCCAAGGCGGTCCGCCTCGTCACCGCGTACGCCACCCGGCACCTGCGCCCGCGTCGCGTGGTCCTGTGCATCGAGTCGGAGAACGCGGCGAGCGAGGCCGTCGCGAGATCGACCGGGTTCGAGCTCACGGACGACGAACCCGTCCGGCGCAGGCACAAGGACCGCACGGTCACGCTGCGGACGTGGTGCCACCGCGAGGGCAGAAGTGGATCGGAGTGCACCCGCGTCCTGTGGGAACACCCATAGGTACGGGACATCCCGACGAAATGGGGTGGAGATGGAGATCTCCGGCATTATCAGCGCCATTGTTATCGGCATCATCATCGGCACACTGGGACGGCTCGTCGTCCCAGGACGTCAGCGCATCGGCATCCTCCTGACGATCCTCGTCGGTATCGTCGCAGCGCTCATCGGGTCCGCGATCGCCGCCGGGGCCGGCGTGGCGAACACCAGCGGTCCCGACTGGATCGAGTGGCTCATCCAGATCGGCCTGGCGGCGCTGGGCGTCTTGGCGCTCGACCGGATGCGGGCACGCCGCTGAGAGGCCGAAGGCGTCCTCCTCGGTGATCATGCAGGGGGACCCTCGGTGCTGAGGGCGGCTGCGGGCCGCCCTCACACCTCACGCCCTCACACCCCCGCGGGCACCGTCGGCGACACGTACGGCGTGGTCGTGGTCAGCGGTTCGAAGCCCAGGCGTTCCAGGATGGGGCGGCTCTGGCTGGTGGCGTCCACCTGGAGGTAGCGGTAGCCGTGCTCGGCGGCGACGCGGGCGCGGTGGGCCACGAGGGCGCGGTAGACGCCGCGGCCACGCCAGCCCTCCACGGTGCCGCCACCCCACAGACCGGCGAAGCGGGTGCCGGGCAGCATCTCCATGCGCGCGGCGCTGATCGGACTGTCCCCGGCGAGGGCCACGACCGCGACGACGGTGTCGGGGGCGGCGGCGAGCTGGGCGAGCAGTTGCCCGCGCATACGGGAGCTGTCCCTGCCGAAGGCCTGCGCGTGGACGTCCGCCACCATGTCGACGCCCGCCGCGTCGGTCACCGGGAGGAGCCGTACGCCCTCCGGCACCTCGGCGTCGAGGTTCATCCGCCCGAACTCGGCGATCATCAAGGTCTCCTCGGGCTCGGGCGTGAACCCGGCGGCGCGAAGCCGTCTGCCCAGGTCGAACGGGAGATCATGTCCGTACAGCTTCCATTCGAACTCGCGGCCGAGCCCGGCGAAGTACCGCACCTGCGCGGCGATCGCCTCGTCAGCGGTCGTCTCGTCCAGGTCCGACCAGAGCACCCCGCTCCAGCCGCGCTCGGCTCCGATCTGCCGCACGACACCGTCCGCGCGCTCGATCCGCGCACCGGGCGCGTCGGGGCGCGCCCCTTCCCGCATGTCCCGGTCGAAGAGGGCCAGCACCCCAGCGTGACGCATACGGCCACTCCATCACCCGCAGCCCCGCCAGGCAATGCAATTCACTCGCCTCTCACGTGAACCCTGGAACCCTCGGGCGGCCCACCTCAGCCGGGCAGGGTGAGCGCGCAGGACTCCCCCGGGGCCACGGACACCGTACGGCCCGCGACGGCCACGGTGATCGGGGCCTCGTCGGAGTCGGGCACGGTGATGTGCAACTCCCCCTGGCGCAGGTGCAGTCGCACACCCCAGTGGCCGCGGTAGCGGATCGAGAAGCCGTACTCCGACAGCTCCGGCAGCGGTACGGGGTCGAAGCAGAGCCTGTCGTCGCGGGCCTCCAGGCCGGTCAGACCCCGCTGGACGAGATCGACGGTGCCGGCCATGGCACCCAGGTGGATGCCCTCGCCCGTCGTCCCGCCGTGTACGTCGGCGATATCACCGGCCAGCGCCTCCTGCACGAACGCCCAGGCCCCCGCGCCCCTGGCCCGGGCCAGTACCCAGCCGTGGACCACGCTGCTGAGGGTGGAGCCGTGGCTGGTGCGGGCCAGGTAGTGATCCACGGTGCGCCGCCACGTCGCGTCGTCCAGGCCGTACCCCAACTGCCCGAACAGCTCCTTGAGTTCGGCGGGAGGAAAGAGGTAACCGAGCATCAGGACATCGGCCTGTTTGGATGCCTGGTAGCGGTTGACGGAGTCGTCCTCGGCCTCCAGGATCCGGTCGAGGCGCCGGATGTCGCCGTAACGTTTCCGGTACCCCTCCCAGTCGAGCTCCGCGAGGTCGCCGTAGCCCGCGAACTGGCTGATGACGCCCTCGTGGAAGGGGATGTACAGCTTGCGGGAGACGTCTTCCCAGACGTCGGTCTCGGCGCGGTCCAGGCCGATGCGCTCGAACAGGTCACGACGTCGCGTCACGGGCAGGGTCCGCGCCACGTCGAGGGCGCGGGCCAGGACCCAGGCGGCCGTGACGTTGGTGTACGCGTTGTCGTCGAGGCCCGGACCGGCCGCGCCGGGGTAGGCCTCGTGGTACTCGTCGGGGCCGACGACCCCGCGGATCCGGTAGCGGTCCAGCGTCTCGTCGTACACGGCGACGTCGGCCCAGAAGCGGGCGATCTGGATGACCGTCTCGGCGCCCTTGGTGTGCAGGAACTCCGTGTCGCCGGTCGCCTCGCAGTACCGCCACACGTTGTACGCGACCGCCGAGCCCACATGGTGCTCCAGCCGGGAGTGATCGGGCAGCCAGCGCCCCGAGCGCGGGTTGAGATGCAGCCACTGGGTCTCCTCGCGGCCGTCGCTTCCGCTCTGCCACGGGTACATCGCGCCGCGGTGCCCGGCGTCGGCGGCGGCGAAGCAGGCGCGTTCCAGACGCCGGTGGCGGTAGGTCAGCAGGGCCCGGGACACCTCGGGGAAGTGCAGGTTCAGATACGGCAGCACGAACAGTTCGTCCCAGAAGACGTGCCCGCGGTACGCCTCGCCGTGCAGGCCCCGCGCGGGGACGCCCACGTCGAGCTCGGCGGTGTGCGGGGACAGCGTCTGGAGCACGTGGAAGAGGTGCAGGCGCAGTACCGCGCCCGCGCCGCCGGGGACGTCCGCCTCGGCGTTGCGCCACAACTGCCGCCAGGCCGTGCGGTGGGAGGCCAGCAGGGCGTCGACGTCACCGGCGCGCCGTACCCGGTCGACGGCGGCGTGCAGCGGGTCGCTGATCGCGGGGTCGCGGGAGGTGTGCAGGGCGACGGTCTTGTCGACGGTCACCGTGTGGCCGTCGGTCACGGCCACACGGAACGTCCGGGCGATCCGCCCGTCGCCCTTGACGGTGCCGGCCTCGGCCGGGGCGTCCACCACGGTCCGTGCGGCGAGGCCGATGCGGATGTCGGAGGTCCTGGTGCGGCAGCGCAGCCAGACCGGTCCGCGCGCCGAGGTGCCGGTGTGGACGTGCGTGAGGTGCCGGGAGGACAGCTCGCGGTACCGCTCGACTCCGGAGTTGGTGACCGTCCCGTCGAGCGCGGACTCCACTTCGATCTCCCCCGACCAGCCCTGGGGGGTCAACTCGGTGCGCAGCAGGGCCAGATGGGGGTCTCCCATATGGACGAGCCGGAGCTGCCGCACGGCCAGGCACCGGCCGTCAGCGGCCTCGTAGCGCACGGTGCGCTCCAGAGTCCCCTCTCTCAGGCGCAGGCTCAGGTGGTGGTCGAGGACGGTGTGGAGGTCCGGGGAGAGCCAGTCACCGGAGGCGACACGGAAACGCAGGGGCAGCCAGTTGGGCAGGTTGACCATGTCCTCGTTCTCGACGCGGCGCCCCGCGATCTGTGAGGTGAGCCGGTTGTAGCAGCCCGCCGCGTACGTGCCCGGGTAGTGCACGGCGTCGGCCGTGCACTCGGGGGCGGCTCCGCGGGTCGCGAAGTAGCCGTTGCCGAGGGTGCACAGCGACTCGCGCAGCCGCTCCTGCGCCGGGTCGTAGCCCTCGTACTCCCAGATCCAGCCGCGCATGCCCAGCCCTCCGCCACCCGTGGCTCCGCACCGGCGTGGACCACCGGACCTCGCCGTGATCAGCAGTTCACCATGGGTGGCCGTGGCACGGGACGGGCCCACGCCGAGGAGGGCGGGGCACGTAGGGCCTGTGTCGAAAGTGGCGCCTGCCGGGCGTCGTCCGGCAGGCGCCACTTTCGACGCAGGCCCTAGGCTGCGTGACGAAGATCGCGGTGCGGTCCGGCGCGTCCGCACCGCGTGGACGGTGTCACGAGAAGGGTGCGTAGAGATGGTGGACGACTCCGAGCTGCGGTACCTGCGGCGGTGCGTGGAGCTGGCGACCGAGGCCCTTCAGGCCGGTGACGAGCCCTTCGGCTCGGTGCTCGTGGGCGCGGACGGCACGGTGCTGGCGGAGGACCACAACCGGGTGGCCTCCGGTGACCGCACCCGTCACCCGGAGTTCGAGCTGGCTCGCTGGTCGGCGGCGCACCTCACCCCCGAGGAGCGGGCCGCGGCGACCGTGTACACGTCGGGCGAGCACTGCCCGATGTGCGCGGCCGCCCACGCGTGGGTGGGCCTCGGACGTATCGTGTACGTCGCCTCCTCCGAGCAACTCTCCTCCTGGCTCGCCGAGTTGGGGGTACCCGCACCGCCGGTACGGACCCTGCCGGTCGCCGAGGTCGCTCCCGGTGTGACCGTCGAGGGCCCGATACCCGGGCTGGCGGAGGAGGTGTACGCCCTGCACCGCCGGTTCCACCAGGGGTGACGGGGAGGAATGAGACCCGCGGGACGGGGCAGGCGGTCGGCGTTCCGTTCGTCGAGATGCGGAGGATGTCCGGAGACGTGACGCAGTACGCCCCGCCCCTGACGGTGCCCCCTGTCCGGGGAGCGCCGCCCGCCCGCAGGCCCTCGTTCAGGGACCCGTACTTCGACAACGCGAAGTACCTGACGATCGTGCTGGTGGCGTGCGGGCACGCCTGGGAGCCGCTGACCCACGGCAGCCGGACGGCCACGGCCCTGTATCTGACCGTCTACGCCTTCCACATGCCCGCGTTCGCGCTGATCTCCGGGTACTTCTCGCGGAGCTTCGACATGGCGCCGGGCCGGCTGCGGCGGCTGCTGACGGGAGTGGTTCTGCCGTATGTCGTCTTCGAGACGGCGTACACGCTCTTCTACCGCTGGGCGCGGGACGACTGGGGGTATCCGCTGAGCCTGCTGGATCCCTGGTATGTGATGTGGTTCCTGATGGCGCTGTTCATCTGGCGGATCACCACTCCGGTCTGGCTGGCGCTGCGGTATCCACTGCCGGTCGCGCTCGGACTCGCCGTACTGGCCTCCGTGTCACCGGACCTCGGCGGTGACATCTCGATCCAGCGGACCCTGCAGTTCCTGCCGTTCTTCGTGCTCGGACTGACGCTGCGGGCCGAGCACTTCGAGCGGCTGCGCACCCGGCGGGTCCGGCTGTGGGCACTGCCCGTGGGGGTGGGCGCGCTGGTGGCGGCGTACGGGGTGGCGCCCTGGTTCAGCGCGTCCTGGTTCTACCACCGGGGTGCCGTCACGGGTCAGGGCGTGTCGCGCTGGGTGGGGCTGGTCAGTACGCCGGCGCTGTTCTGTCTGGCGCTGCTGCTGACGGCGTGTTTCCTGGCGTGGGTGCCGAAGCGGAAGACGTGGTTCACGGCGCTGGGCGCGGGGACGATGTACGGCTACCTGCTGCACGGCTTCGTCATCAAGTCGTCGCGCTTCTGGGAGTGGTACTCCCCTGCCTGGGTGCGTAGCCCGCTCGGTGAGCTCGTGGTGACGGCGCTGGCGGTCGGCGGGATCACACTGCTGTGCTCGCCGCCGGTGCGGGCGGTGTTCCGGTGCGTGGTCGAGCCGCGGATGGAGTGGGCGTTCCGCTCCTCCGGCACGAGCGTGCCCAGGGACGAGAGTGCGCCCCGGGAGGCCGCGCGGGCGCGCTGACGGCCTCCTGGGGCGCGACGGGTTCTCAGCGATAGAACGCGGGCCGCTCGATCAGCTCGACCTCGACCCGGCCGCCCTCGGACTGGGCGCGGACGCCCGCCTCGCAGACCGCAGCGGTGGCGTAGCCGTCCCACACGCTGGGCCCGGTGACCTCGCCGCGCCGGGTGGCGTCCACCCATGCCTGGACCTGGCGGTCGTAGGCACCGGCGAACCGCTCCACGAAGTCCTGGGCGATGGTGCCGCCCCAGCGACCGGCCATGTCGGTGACGAGCGACTGCTCCTCGCCGATACGGGCGGTGCCGCGCTCGCAGACCGCCTCGGCCTTCACCTGGTAGCCGAAGCCGCAGTTGACGTTGATCTCGACGTCGACGATCGCGCCGCCGTCGGTCTCGAAGAGGACGAGCTGTGGGTCCGACAAGCCCTCGGGCGCGTTCTCGGAGGGCGTCGGGCGCAGGACGGTGACCGCCGTGATCTCCTGGTCGAGGAGCCAGCGGGTCACGTCCATCTCGTGCACCACCGAATCGTTGATGAGCATCGCGGTGGTGAAGCCGGGCGGGCTGGCGGCGTTGCGGTGCCGGTTGTGGAGCATCAGCGGCCGGCCGAGCTGCCCGCTGTCGAGGAGCGCCTTGAGCTTCCTGTACTCGGCGTCGTAGCGCCGCATGAAGCCCACCTGGACCAGGCGGTGGCCCCGCTTCCGCTCGGCCTCCATCACCCGCAGCGCCGAGGCCGCGTCGGGGGTCAGCGGCTTCTCGCACAGCACCGGCAGGTCGTGCTCGAACGCCGTCAGCAGGGCCGCCTCGTGAGCGGGCCCCGGGGAGGCGATGAGCACGGCGTCGACGTCGCCCGCGGCCATGGCGGCGGCCGGGTCGGTGTACGCGGTGCAGCCGTCGATGCCGTCGGCGAGTCGCTTGGCCCGCTCGGGGTCGAGGTCCACGACGGCGGACACGCGCGCCCCGCTGATCACCTCGTCGATGCGGCGTACGTGATCGGCCCCCATCCGGCCGGTGCCGATGACGGCGACCCCGAGCGTTCCACGCTGAGTCATGGTGGGTGGTGGTCCCTTCGAGTGGGTCAGGCGCCGCAGGAGCGGAGGAACTTGCGGGTGCGGACCGCGATGGGCAGCGGCTTGTCCGGCTCGCAGGGGTACATGTCCTGCTCGACGATCGCGAACAGGTCCACGCCCAGCCCCTGGGCCGCCGTCAGGACCGGCTCCAGCTCCGGTACGCCCGCCGGGGGTTCGCACATCACACCGCGCTGGACCGCGGGGCCGAACGGAACGCCGTTGCGCACCACGTCGGCCAGGATCTCCGGGTCCACCTGCTTGAGGTGCAGATAGCCGATGCGCTCGCCGTACGTCTCGATCAGCTTGACGCTGTCGCCGCCGCAGTAGGCGTAGTGCCCGGTGTCCAGGCAGAGGTTGACGAGACCCGAGTCCGTCGAGTCGAGGAAGCGCTCGACGTGCTCCTCGGTGTCGATGTGGGTGTCCGCGTGCGGGTGCACCACGATGTCGAGGCCGTACGTCTCCTTGACCTCGCGCCCGAGCCGCTCCATGCCCGTGCTGAGGTGGCCCCACTGCTCGGTGGTGAGTTCGGCCGGCTCGATGATCTCGGCGGTCTTGTCGTCCCGCCAGAACGACGGGATGACCACCAGGTGCTTGGCGCCCATGGCCTGGGTGAGCGCGGCGACCTGGCCCACGTGCTCCCAGGTGGCGTCCCAGACGGACGGGCCGCGGTGCAGCGAGGTGAAGACCGTGCCCGCCGACACCTTGAGGTCGCGCCGGGTGACCTCGTCGGTGAGCCGGGCCGGGTCGGTCGGCAGATAGCCGTACGGTCCGAGCTCGATCCAGGAGTAGCCGGCCTCGGCGACCTCGTCCAGGAACCGTTCCCAGGGCACCTGCTGCGGGTCGTCGGGGAACCAGACGCCCCAGGAGTCGGGGGCCGAGCCGACCCGGATGCGGTCCAGGGCAGAGGTCATGTCAGGACTTTCCTTCCGAAGGTGCCGCCACGGATGCGGTGAGGTCCTCCTTCTCGGGGAGCTCCTCGACGTCGACACCGCTGACTTGGGCCAACTCGTGCTTGAGCGCGGCGAGTTCGGCACCGCCCGCCATGTGGTTGGTGAGCTCTTCGAGGCTGATCTCACTGCGCGGAGCGCTGAGCTCCATGGTGCCCAGGCGCAGCACGCTGAAGTGGTCGCCGACCATGTAGGCGTGGTGCGGGTTGTGGGTGATGAAGATGACGCCCAGGCCGCGGTCGCGGGCGGCGGCGATGTACTTGAGCACCACACCGGACTGCTTCACACCGAGGGCGGCGGTCGGCTCGTCCAGGATCAGCACCCTGGCGCCGAAGTAGACGGCACGGGCGATCGCCACACACTGGCGCTGGCCGCCCGACAGGGTGCCGATCGGCTGCTCCAGGTCGTCGAGGACGATGCCCATGTTGCGCAGCTCTTCGTCCGCGGTCTTCTTCATCTTCTCGATGTCGAGACGGCGGATCGGCCAGGGGCCCTTGGTCATCTCCGAGCCGAGGAAGAAGTTGCGCCACACCGGCATCAGCGGCACGGTCGCCAGGTCCTGGTACACGGTGGCGATGCCGCGGTCGAGTGCTTCTCGCGGGGTGGAGAAGCGCACCGGTTCGCCGTCGACGAGGAACTCGCCCTCGGTGTGCTGGTGCAGCCCTGAGATGATCTTGATGAGGGTGGACTTGCCGGCGCCGTTGTCGCCCAGCACACATGTGACCTTGCTGGGGTGCACCTGGAGGTCGACGCCGTGCAGGGCGCGGATGTTGCCGTACGCCTTGCCCGCACCGCGCAGTTCGACGGTGGGGGCGCCGTCCGTGGGCGGGGTGTCCTGCAGGACGGCTCCCGCGGTCTGGGATTCGTTGGTAGCCATGGGTCACTTCACCTCCGGGTCGCCGTACGGCGGACCCACAGATTGATCAGGGTGGCGCCGAGGAGCATCACGCCGAGGAAGGCCTTGAACCAGTCGGGGTTCCAGCCGGCGTAGACGATGCCCTGATTGACCATGCCGAACATGAACGCGCCGAAGACCGGACCGATCGCCGAGCCGTAGCCGCCGGTCAGCAGACAGCCACCGATGACCGCGGCGGCGATGTAGATCAGCTCCTGCCCGACGCCCTCACCGGACTGCACGGTGCTGAAGGAGAACAGGTTGTGCATGCCCACGAACCAGGCGCCGAGCCCGACCAGCATGAACAGGGATATCTTCGTGAACGTCACCGGCACGCCCACCGCGCGGGCGCTGTTCTGGTTACCGCCCACCGCGAAGATCCAGTTGCCGTACTTGGTGCGCAGCAGCACCCACGTGGCCAACGCCGCGAACACCAGCCAGTACACCACGGTGATCTTGACGGTGACACCGCCGACCTGGAACGTCGAGGCGAAGATCGCCTTCGCCTGGTCGAAGCCGTCCATGTCGCTGATGTTGTCCGTGGCCACGTTCCCGGTGACCAGTTTCGTGACCGCCAGGTTGACGCCTTGCAGGATCAGGAACGTACCCAGGGTGACCAGGAAGCTCGGCAGGCCGGTCTTGACCAGCATCCACCCGTTGAACGCCCCGACCGCCAGCGACACCACCAGTGCCGCGATCACGCCCACCCACACGTTCATCGTCAGCTGGTAGCTGACCATGCTCGCGGTCAGCGCCGAGGTGATGACCGCGACACCGGCGGAGAGGTCGAACTCCCCGCCGATCATCAACAGGGCCACGGGCAGGGCCATGAGCCCGATCGTCGACGACTGGTAGAGGATGTTGGCCATCGCGCTGGCCTCGCGCACCGGCGGTGCAGCGGCCAGGAAGAAGATGTACACCGCGACCGCGCCGAGGAAGACGCCCACTTCGGGGCGGGCGAGCAGCTTCAGCGCCAGGGGGCGCTGCGCGGTCCGCCCGTCGGTCTGCTGGGGGCCGGAGGCCGGCGGTGTCTCCACCGCCGGCGCAGCCTGTTGCGTCATGCTCATCACCGAGTGCCCTTCGCGGCGAACTTGGCGACCGCCTCCACGTTGGACTTGTCCACGAAAGCCGGACCGGTCAGCACCGGAGCCTCGCCGCCGCCCATGTAGTTGCCGTTGTTCTTGTACAGCCACAGCGAGTCGATCGACAGGTAGCCCTGCAGGTAGGGCTGCTGGTCGACGGCGAACGCGATGTCGCCGTCCTTGATCGCGCCGGTCAGTTCCTTGTTGAGGTCGAAGGTGGCGACCTTCGCCTTGCTGCCCGCCTCGCCGACCGACTGCGCCGCGGTCAGTGCGAACGGGGCGCCGAGAGCGACGACGTAGTCGATGGAGGAGTCCTGCTTGAGCTTCGCGTTGATCGTCGACTTCACCGACGGCATGTCGGTGCCGTTGACGTTAAGGTTCTCCGTCTTGCCCTCGAACGTCTTCTTCACGCCCGCGCAGCGCTGCTCCAGGCCGACGTTGCCCTGCTCCTGGATGACGCAGACGGCCTTCTTGGCGCCTTCCTCGTTGAGCTTCTTGCCCAGCGCCTCGCCCGCCACCGTCTCGTCCTGCCCGAAGAACTCCAGCAGGTTCAGCGACTTCCAGTCACTGAGGCCCGAGTTCAGGCCGACGACCGGGATACCGGCCTTCTCCGCCTTGGCGACGACGTCCTTCATGGCGTCCGGCTTGGCGAGGGTGATCGCGATGCCGTCGACCTTCTGGTCGATCGCGTTCTGGACCAGGTTGGCCTGGTTGCCCGCGTTCGGGTCCGCCGAGTAGATGAGCTTGATGTTGTCCTTGGCCGCGGCGGCCTCGGCGCCCTTGCGGACGATGTCCCAGAACGTGTCGCCGGGCGCCTGGTGAGTGACCAGCGCGACCGTCATTCTGGGAGTGCTCGCCTTGCCCGCGGAGGCGTTGTCGCCGCCCTCCTCGGACTTCTTGCCGCCCGAGCTGCTGGAGCAGCCCGCTATGAGCAGCGCGGACGCCGCGGCCAGGGCGACGAAGGGCGCGACTCGGCGGGAGCGGGCGTGAAAACGGTCCATCTTTCCTTGCACCTCACTGTGCTTTTCGGGGGGAAAGGGAACGGGACGGCGTCGGGCGAGAGGCCCGCCGCGGGCCCGGGCATTGAAAGCCTGGGTCATTGTGCCGGTGGAGCGGCGGTGTCGTTGGGACGGGATACAAACGCCTGTCCCACCCAGCTGTCAATACTTTGTTAAGACATCATTTCAGTTGCAGGTCCGAATGTCAGTACAAACGCTTGACATGGGCTCGCCCGTGGACCTACACCTGATGTACGTCCGGGCCAGCGTGCCCGCATCCCCCGCACCCCGGGCCCTCCACGGCCCGCATCCCCGTACGAGGAGTGACGCGCATGCCCGAGTCCGCCGAAACGTTCGACCTCATCACCATGGGCCGCATCGGGGTCGATCTGTACCCTTTGCAGACCGGTGTGCCACTTCCGCAAGTCGAGTCCTTCGGCAAGTTCCTGGGGGGATCGGCGGCCAACGTGGCCGTGGCCGCCGCGCGCCTGGGTCACGCTACCGCTGTGATCACCCGGACCGGTAACGACCCCTTCGGTTCGTATCTCCACGACGCCCTACGGGAGTTCGGTGTCGACGACCGCTTTGTCACCCCGGTCGACGCCTACCAGACTCCGATCACGTTCTGTGAGATCTTCCCTCCGGACGACTTCCCGCTGTACTTCTACCGTCGGCCCAAGGCTCCGGACCTGGAGATCAACGCCGACGAGCTGGACTTCTCCGCCATCCGCACGGCCCGCATCTTCTGGGTCACCGGCACCGGCCTGAGTGAGGAGCCCAGCCGTTCGGCCACCCTCGCAGCTCTGAAGGCGCGCGACAAGTCGGGCATCACGGTCTTCGACCTCGACTGGCGCCCGATGTTCTGGAACGACCCGGATTCCGCCCGCCCGTACTACGCCGAGGCCCTCGCCCACGCCACCGTGGCCGTCGGCAACCTCGACGAGTGCGAGATCGCCACCGGCGTCCGCGAACCCAAAGCCTGCGCCCAGGCCCTGCTCGACGCCGGGGTGGAGCTGGCCGTCGTCAAGCAGGGCCCCAAGGGCGTGCTGGCTGTCCACCGCGACGGCACCACCGCGGAGGTCCCGCCGGTGCCCGTGGAGGTCGTCAACGGGCTGGGTGCCGGGGACGCCTTCGGCGGCTCGCTCTGCCACGGCCTGCTCAGCGGCTGGGAGCTGGAGAAGACCATGCGGTACGCCAACGCGGCCGGCGCCCTCGTCGCCTCCCGGCTCGCCTGCTCCTCCGCGATGCCCACCGAGTCCGAGGTCGACGACCTCCTCGCGCGCGGCTGACCGACGTCACCCCCTGAACGGAGCGAAGTCTTGAGCATCAGCATCCCCGACCTCGTCACGGTGCGCGCCCGGCATCCTGAGGCCATCGCCGAAGCCGCCGCCCGCCGCGTCCGCCGGCCACTGATCGGCGACAGCGGCCGCCTGATGATCGTGGCCGCCGACCACCCGGCGCGCGGCGCCCTCGGTGTGGGCGGTCACCGCCTGGCCATGGCCAACCGGGCCGACCTGCTGGAGCGCCTGTGCGTCGCTCTGTCGCGACCGGGCGTCGACGGAGTGCTCGCCACCGCGGACATCCTGGAGGACCTGCTGCTCCTCGGCGTCCTGGACGACAAGGTGGTCATGGGCTCCATGAACCGCGGGGGACTGGCCGGCGCGTCCTTCGAGATGGACGACCGCTTCACCGGCCACCGCGCCGAGGACATCGAGCGGCTCCGCTTCGACGCGGGGAAGCTGCTGGTGCGCATCGACTACGACGACGCCGGCTCCCTGCGGACTTTGGAGACCACCGCCCGGACCATCGACGACATGGCGGCGCGCCGGCTGCCGCTGTTCGTCGAGCCGTTCATATCCCGCCGCGTGGACGGCGCGGTCCGCAACGACCTGAGCGCCGAGGCCGTCACCCGGTCCATCGCGATCGCCTCGGGCCTCGGCGGCACCTCCGCGTACACCTGGCTGAAGCTGCCCGTCACCGAGGACCCCGACGACATGGCTCAGGCGCTGGAGGCGTCCACCCTGCCGGTGGTCCTGCTGGGCGGGGAGGTCGGCCGGGACCAGGAGGGCGCGTACGAGAAGTGGCGCAAGGCCCTGCGGCTGCCCACCGTGCAGGGCATGGTCGTCGGCCGGTCCCTGCTCTACCCCGCCGAAGGCAGCGTGGAGACCGCGGTGGACACCGCGGTCGGACTGCTCTGATTCCGGGTAGGTCCCGGAAACCCTGGTATGTCCCGACCCCGCGTACGTCCCACGACCCAGGTACGTCCTGGAACGAGCCGAGGAATCACATCATGACCACCACGCACCACCTTCCGGCGGGCAAGGCCACCGGTGACGCCTACACCGTGAACGTCACCCCCGAGTCGGCCGGCTGGGGCTACTCCAGCCTGCGGGTGCTGGAGCTGCCGCCGGGCGGCTGGCACAGCTTCGACAGCGGTGACAGCGAGTGGATCGTGCTGCCGCTCGCGGGCTCCTGCACGGTCGCCGTCGACGACGAGACATTCCGGCTGCGCGGACGCGAGAGCGTCTTCAACGGGGTCAGCGACTTCGCGTACGTGCCGCGCGACGCGCAGGCCTCGATCGCCTCCCGCGACGGCGGGCGCTTCGCCCTGACCGGCGCCCGCTGCGAGCGCCGGCTGCCCGCCCGCTACGGCCCGGCGTCCTCCGTCCCGGTCGAGTTGCGGGGCACCGGCTCCTGCTCGCGCCAGGTCAACAACTTCGGCGCGGCCGACGTGTTTGAATGCGACAAGCTCATCGCCGTCGAGGTGATCACGCCCGGCGGGAACTGGTCGTCCTTCCCGCCGCACAAGCACGACGAGCACCGGCCCGGCGAGGAGTCGGAGCTGGAGGAGATCTACTACTTCGAGTTCGCCGACCACGAGGGCGTCCCCGGCCTCGGCTACCAGCGGGTCTCCCCCTCCGGACACGGCGCGGGCACGGACGTGCTGGCCGAGGTGCGCGACGGCGACGTCGTCCTCATCCCGGACGGCTGGCACGGACCCTCCATGGCCGTGCCCGGCCACCACATGTACTACCTCAACGTCATGGCGGGCCCGGACCCCGACCGCGCCTGGCTGATCTGCGACCACCCGGACCACACCTGGATCCGCGGCACATGGCCCGAGCAGCCGGTCGACCCGCGCCTGCCCCTCTACACCGCCCCCGCCCAGTGAAGTTTCCCGCGGCCCCCGCGAGAGAACCCGTAGCAGTGAGGTCCCGATGAGCCAGCCGAATCAGTCACGCCCTTCGAGGGTCCGCCTGACCGTCGCCCAGGCACTGGTGCAGTTCCTGTCCGCGCAGTACACCGAGCGCGACGGCGTACGGCAACGGCTGATCGCCGGTACGTGGGGGATCTTCGGCCACGGCAACGTCGCCGGTCTCGGCCAGGCGCTGCTGGAGGCCGGCGAGGACACCATGCCGTTCCACCAGGGCCGCAACGAGCAGGCCATGGTGCACGCCGCCGTGGGTTACGCCCGCCAGCTGAACCGGCTCTCCGCGCAGGCGGTCACCACGTCCATCGGCCCCGGCGCCACCAACCTGGTCACCGGCGCCGCCCTGGCCACGGTCAACCGCCTGCCGGTGCTGCTCCTGCCCGGCGACTACTTCGCGACGCGCCCCGCCGACCCGCTGCTCCAGCAGCTGGAGCACCCGGTGGAGGCCGATGTGTCGGTCAACGACACGCTGCGCCCGGTCTCCCGCTACTTCGACCGGATCACGCGCCCGGAGATGCTCATCCCCTCCGCGCTGAACGCGATGCGGGTCCTCACCGACCCGGCGGAGACCGGCGCGGTCACTCTCGCCCTGCCGCAGGACGTGCAGGCGGAGGCCTTCGACTGGCCGGAGGAGTTCTTCGCCGAGCGCGTCTGGCACGTACGCCGTCCCGCGCCCGACCCGCTGGAGCTCGCCGAGGCCGTACGCGCCATCCGTGCGGCCGAACGGCCGCTGATCGTCGCCGGCGGCGGCGTTCACCACAGCGAGGCCGAGGAAGCACTCAAGGGCTTCGCGGACGCCACCGGCATCCCGGTCGCCTCCACCCAGGCGGGCAAGGGCTCCCTGCGGTACGACCACCCGGCGGACCTCGGCGGCATCGGCCACACCGGCACCGCCGTCTGCGACGACATCGCACGCGCCGCGGACCTGGTCATCGGCGTCGGAACCCGCTACTCCGACTTCACCACCGCCTCCAACACCCTGTTCCAGAACCCGGACGTCCGGTTCGTCAACCTCAACATCACCGCCTTCGACGCCCACAAACTGGCCGCCCGCACCCTGGTCGCGGACGCACGGGCGGGCCTGGGGGCGCTCACGGACGAGCTCGCCGGGCACCGGGTCGGCGCGGCGTACGAGGCCGAGTACCGCGCGGGCAAGGAGCGCTGGGAGCAGGTCGTGGACGCGGCCTACCGCGCGGACGACGCGCACGCCGTGCCCACCCAGACGCAGGTGCTGGGCGCCCTGGACTCGGTCGTGGGCGACGACGACGTGGTGATCAACGCGGCCGGCTCGCTCCCCGGCGACCTGCACAAGCTGTGGCGGGCCCGCTCCCCGCGCCAGTACCACCTGGAGTACGGCTACTCCTGCATGGGCTACGAGATCCCGGCCGGCATCGGGGTCCAGCAGGCCGCGCACGGCACCGCGGTGTGGTCGCTGGTCGGCGACGGTACGTACCTGATGATGCCGACGGAGATCGTCACGGCCGTCCAGGAGGGCCTGCCGGTCAATCTGCTGCTGATCCAGAACCACGGGTACGCCTCCATCGGCGGCCTGTCCGAGGAGACCGGCGGTGAGCGCTTCGGCACCGCCTACCGCTACCGTGCCGCGGACGGCACCTTCACGGGGGCGCCGCTGCCGGTGGATCTCGCCGCCAACGCCGCCAGCCTCGGCATGGACGTGATCCGCGCCAAGACCGTCGCCGAACTTCGTGACGCCCTGGCCGCGGCGCGTGCCTCGGACCGGCCGACGTGCGTGTACGTCGAGACCGACCCGACGCCCACCGCTCCCCCGGCCGAGGCATGGTGGGACGTACCGGTGGCCGAGGTCGCCTCCCGTGAGGCCGCCGTGGCCGCGCGGGAGCGGTACGACCGCCACGCCGCCGGCCGGCGCCGCCACCTCTGAGCCGTCCGCCACCCGCTCCCCTGCTCCCTCTCAGGAAAGCCCTCAGGAAAGGCCCCTCGCAGCATGAAGACCATCAACCACTGGATCGGCGGCAAGCCCGTCGAGGGCATCTCCGGGCGTTTCAGCCCGGTCTACAACCCGGCCACCGGCGCCCAGGAGAAGCAGCTCGCGCTCGCCACGGTCGACGAGGTCGACGCCGCCGTCGGAGCCGCGAAGTCCGCCTTCGAGAGCTGGGGCCAGTCCTCGCTCGCCAAGCGCACGGCGATCCTGTTCAAGTTCCGCGAGCTGCTCGACGCGCACCGCGACGAGATCGCCGGGCTGATCAGCGCCGAGCACGGCAAGGTCCACTCCGACGCGCTCGGCGAGGTCGCGCGCGGCATGGAGATCGTGGAGCTGGCCTGCGGGATCAGCGCCCAGCTGAAGGGCGAGCTGTCGACGCAGGTGTCGACCCGGGTGGACGTCGCCTCGATCCGGCAGCCGCTCGGCGTGGTCGCGGGCATCACGCCGTTCAACTTCCCCGCCATGGTGCCGATGTGGATGTTCCCGCTCGCGATCGCCTGCGGCAACACCTTCGTCCTCAAGCCGAGCGAGAAGGACCCGTCCGCCTCGTACCGCCTGGCGGAGCTGCTCGCTCAGGCCGGTCTGCCGGACGGCGTGTTCAACATCGTCCAGGGTGACAAGGTGGCGGTGGACCGCCTGCTGGAGCACCCGGACGTCGCCGCGGTCTCCTTCGTGGGCTCGACGCCGATCGCCAAGTACATCCAGCTCAAGGCCGTCGAGAACGACAAGCGTGTGCAGGCGCTGGGCGGCGCCAAGAACCACATGCTGGTCCTCCCCGACGCGGACCTGGACTTCGCCGCCGACCAGGCGATCAACGCCGCGTACGGCTCGGCGGGCGAGCGCTGCATGGCGGTGTCCGTCGTGGTCGCGGTCGGCGACACGGGCGACGAGCTCGTCGGCAGGATCGCCGAGCGGGCGAGGAACCTGCGGATCGGGCCCGGCGACGACCCCGCCTCCGAGATGGGCCCGCTGATCACCCGCGAGCACCGCGACAAGGTGGCGTCGTACGTGGCGAGCGCCGCCGAGCAGGGCGCCGAGGTCGTGGTGGACGGCACCGGTTACACGGTCGAGGACCACCCTGAATGCGCTGAGGGCTTCTTCCTGGGCGTCTCCCTGCTGGACAAGGTGCCGGTCACGGCGGACGCGTACCAGGACGAGATCTTCGGTCCCGTGCTGTGCGTGGTGCGCGCCGAGACGTACGAGGACGCCATCAAGCTGATCAACGACTCCCGCTGGGGCAACGGCACCGCGATCTTCACCCGTGACGGCGGCGCCGCCCGGCGCTTCCAGCTGGAGGTCCAGGCGGGCATGGTCGGTGTCAACGTGCCGATTCCGGTGCCCGTGGGCTACCACTCCTTCGGTGGCTGGAAGGACTCGCTCTTCGGCGACCTGCACATCTACGGCAACGACGGCGTCGCGTTCTACACCCAGGGCAAGGTGATCACCACCCGCTGGCCCGACCCGGCCGACGGCGGCATCAACCTGGGCTTCCCCAGCAACTCCTGAGCGAAGCGGGTCCGGGGAAGTCCGGGTGCACTTCCCCGGGGTCGCTCAGCCCGGGGCCGAAACACCAGCCCCTCCGGCGTTTGAGGACGAGGCCGTTCAGGCCGACAAGCGGGGGTCCGGGGGTGCGGCCCCCCAGGGACGGGACGGGTAGGGGCGGCGGGGGCGAAACAAACCCGGTGGAACTCCCGCACTGGCCGCCTTTTGTCACGACAACACAATGACAAGCATTCCTGTCATCCGGACGGACGGATACGCTCAGCCCGTGACCAGTACCGCTCCCGCGAAGCTCGACCTCACCGTCGACCGCAGCAGCCCCGTGCCGCTGTACTACCAGCTCGCCCGGCAGCTGGAGTCCGCGATCGAGCACGGCGAGCTGGGCCCCGGCAGCCTGCTCGGGAACGAGATCGAGCTTGCCGGGCGGCTCGGCCTGTCCCGCCCGACGGTGCGCCAGGCCATCCAGTCCCTCGTGGACAAGGGCCTCCTCGTACGCCGCCGGGGCGTGGGCACGCAGGTGGTCCACAGCCAGGTCAAGCGCCCGCTGGAGCTCAGCAGCCTGTACGACGACCTGGAGGCGGCCGGCCAGAGCCCCACGACCCGGGTGCTCGGCAACGAGGTCGAGCCCGCCTGCGCCGAGGTCGCGGCTGCCCTGGGCATCGCCGAGGGCACCGCGGTGCACCATGTGCAGCGGCTCCGTCGCGCGCACGGCGAGCCGGTGGCGCGCCTGTCGAACTATGTGCCCGAGGGGCTGCTGACCCTGGACACGGCGACGCTGGAGGCCACCGGCCTCTACCGGACGATGCGGGCCGCCGGCATCACCCTGCACAGTGCCCGCCAGTCCGTGGGCGCCCGCCGCGCCACCGCCGAGGAGGCCGAAGCCCTGGGCGAGCCGGAGGGCGCCGCACTCCTCACCATGCAGCGCACGGCGTACGACGCCACCGGCCGCGCGGTCGAGTACGGCACCCACATCTACCGGGCCTCGCGGTACTCCTTCGAGTTCCAGTTGCTGGTGCGGGGCTGAGGCGGGGCTCAGGCGCCCTGGTCAGAGATTCACCCAGGCCCCCGACGCCACCGACCGGCTCATCGCGTCCAGGGCCGTCGCACTGTGCACGGCGTCCTCCAGGGTCGCGCCGTGCGGTGTGCCCTCGGTGATGGAGCGCAGGAAGTTGTGCGCCTCGATGACCTTGAGGTCGTCGTAGCCCATGCTGTTCGCCGAGCCGGGCTGGAAGGCGGCGTACTCGCCGTGGCCCGGGCCGACATAGAGCGTGGTGACGGCCTGGTCCTGGTAGGCCGTGCCGCGGCTGACGCCGAGCTCGCCCATGCGGCGGAAGTCCCAGAAGACGGCGCCCTTGGTGCCGTGCACCTCGAAGCCGTAGTTGTTCTGCTCGCCGACGGAGACCCGGCAGGCCTCCAGGACGCCTCGGGCGCCCGAGGCGAAGCGGAGCAGGCAGTTCACGTAGTCCTCGTTCTCGACCGGGCCCAGCTCGCCGCCCGTGGCGCGGGTGTGGCCGGCGGTGGCACCGGTGGGGCGGGCCCGTTCGGGGATGAAGACGGCGGTGTCGGCGGTCAGCGCGGTGATGTCCCCCAGCAGGAAGCGGGCCAGGTCCGCGCCGTGCGAGGCCAGGTCGCCCAGCACTCCGCTGCCGCCGCGCTCCCGCTCGTACCGCCAGGTCAGGGCGCCCTCGGGGTGGGCCGCGTAGTCGCTGAACAGGCGGATGCGCACGTGGGTCACGGCACCGATCTCACCGGAGGCGATGAGCTCGCGGGCGGCGGCGACGGCGGGCGCGTTGCGGTAGTTGAAGCCGACGGTGCCCTGGACCCCGGCCTTGGACACGGCGTCGGCCACCGCGCGGGCGTCCTCGGCGGTGAGGCCGACCGGCTTCTCGATCCAGATGTGCTTGCCGGCCTCGGCCATCGCGACGCCGATCTCGCGGTGCAGGAAGTTCGGGGCGGTGATGCTGACCGCCTGGACGCGGGGGTCGGCGGCCACCTCGCGCCAGTCGCGGGCCGTCGTGGTGAAGCCGAACTGCGCGGCGGCCTCCTCGGCCCGGCCCGGCACCTCCTCGGCGACGGTCACCAGCTCGGGCCGCACAGCCAGGTGCGGGAAGTGGTGCGGGACCCGCGCGTACGCCTGGGTGTGCACCCGCCCCATCCAGCCGAACCCCACGACGGCGACGCCGAGCGTACTCACCATGACTGCCCCTCTTTGGACCGGTCCAGAACGTTTCCACCTCACCCTGAGCTCAGTAACAGCACCTGTCAAGCCCTTTGACAACCCCTCTCACCTTATGGAACGGTCCACACCATGAGACCTCCGACGATCCGCGACGTCGCCGAACGGGCCGGCGTGTCGAAGTCCCTGGTCTCCCTCGTGCTGCGCGGCTCCGACCAGGTGCGCCCCGAGAAGCGTCAGGCCGTCCTCGCCGCGGTCGAGGAGCTCGGCTACCGCCCGAACGCCGCGGCGCGCAGCCTCAGCGAGCGCCGCACCCGCACGGTGGGCGTGCTGCTGAACGACATGCGCAACCCCTGGTTCGTCGAACTGCTCGACGGCCTGGGCTCCCGCCTCCACGACAGCGGTCTGCACATGCTTCTCGCCGACGGCCGCCTCAACCGGCGTCTCGGCGAGGACCTCACCCACACCTTCACCGAACTCCGGGTCGACGGCCTCATCGCCGTCGGTACGCTCCCGCCCTCCCCGGCACTGCGCACGGCGGCCGGGCAGATCCCCACCGTGGTCGCGGGCGCCCGCGAGCCCGTCCTGCCGCGCATGGACATCGTCGCGGGCGACGACGAGCACGGCGCGCGCCTGGCCACCGAGCACCTCATCGGCCTCGGCCACCAGCGCGTCGCCCACATCGCCGGACAGGGCGTGGTGGGCGAGCTGCGCCGCCGCGGCTTCGAGGCGGTCATGCGCGAGCACGGGCTGGCGGACACGGCGATCGTGGAGCAGGGCGACCTGACCGAGGAGGGGGGCTACCGTGCCATGGTCCGCCTCCTCGGCGCCGCCGGGCGCCCCACGGCCGTCTTCGCCTTCAACGACATCGCCGGTGTCGGCGCCCTGTCGGCCGCCGAGGAACTCGGTCTCCAGGTGCCGCGCGACCTGTCCCTCGTCGGGTACGACAACACGTACCTCTCACGCCTGCGGCACCTGTGGCTCACGACCGTGGACAACGCCAGCCACGACGTCGGCCGCCGCGCCGCCCAGTGTCTCCTCGACCGCATCACCGCCCCGGACCGCCCGTCGGAAACCGTCCTCGTGACGCCGGCACTCAAGGCGCGCGGGACGACGGCGCCGCCCGTGACGAGCGGGCGGCGGCCGTAAACCCGTTCGCGCCGCTGGATCCCGCCGTCGCGGGACGTCAGCTGAAGGCGGGCATGACCGTGTCGTGGATGAGGCGGAGCTGGGTGTTCACATCGGCCACCTCCGCGAGGTCACGGCCCGTGAAGGCCTTGACGAGGGTGCGGTCGGTGAGGGCGCAGATCATGTGGTTGACGCCGGTCGGAGCGATCTCCCGCTGGATCTTGTCCCGGCACTCCTCGGGGGTGCCGGCGATGGAGAGGCGTTCGGCGATCTCAGGGGTGGTCAGCTCGATCCCGCGCGCGAGGTCGCCGGCGGCGATGGCGTCGATGACCGGTTTGAGTTCGCCGGGGTCCACTCCGTTGCGGCGCAGTTGTTCCTCGGGCATCGAGGAGGCGTAGATGCCGACCATGCTGCGGGCGGCGTCCTTGGCGGCCGCGGAGTCGGGTCCCGTGGCGAAGACGACCCAGGCACCGATGTCGAGCGATCGCCAGTCCTTGCCCGCCCGCTCGGCTCCGGCCCGGATGTGCCGCACCGCGTAGTCGTACGCCTCGCGGGTGTAGCTCAGTGCGTGGTGGCAGCCGTCCGACAACTCCCCTGCCGCCTCGAAGGACTTGGGGCCGCGCATCGCCCCCAGTTTCAGCGGGAGGCGTTCCTGGACCGGCCGGGCGAAGGTGAACAGCCCCTGGTAGGAGAAGAACTCCCCGTCGTAGGAGATGGCTCCCTCGTCGAGCAGGGTGCGCACCACATGGAGCGCCTCCTTGACCCGGGACAGCGGGCGCGTGCGGGCCCAGTCGATCCCGTACTGGGCCAGGAGCCCGAAGTTCCCGCTGGACAGCACGCCCTCCGCGCGCCCGCCGGACAGTTCGTCGAGCGTGGCCAGCGCCTGGGCGATCAGAGTGGGCTCCCGCAGCGTGACCGGGGAGACGCTGGGTCCCAGCCTGATCCGGCTGGTCTGGCCGGCGGCCGCGGCGAACAGCAGCCACAGGTCCTTGTGCCAGGTCTCGTCGGCGGCGTAGCAGGCGTGGAAGCCGAGTTCGTCGGCGAGTCTGATCGAGGCGAGCGATTCCTGGAGGGGGTAGTCGGGGAGCATGGCGTAGCTGAACTTCACCGGTGACACCTTCCGTTGAGGGACGGGTCCGTGGTGCGGACGGATGTGTGCCCTGCCTTTCGAGGGTGTGGAAGCGGCCCTCAACTGTCCAGTGCGCGGTAGGAGGTTGCTGTCACGGGCGGCTGCTCGCGGCAGCCGTCTCTTCGGGCCGGAGTGCGACGAAGACGAACTCCTTCCCCGGGCGGTCGGGCGCGTCGCGCACCTCTTCCACGAGGTAGCCGTAGGCGCTGAGGTCCGCTTCGACTTCTTCCCGCTCGCGGAAGCTCAGTGTGGACTCGGAGGTCAGCACCTGGCCGTCCGCGGCGAAGACGTACGTCCAGCGGAAGGTCACGAGCGGTCCGGTGACGTCGGTCAGGTCCACCCAGGTCTCGACGGCACCGACGCCCGGGATCTCCGTGACGCCGTGGGACGTCTCGCGATTCCAGGTCTCCCAGGCCCGTCCGGCCGGATCGCGGGTCTCGAACACCAGCCGCCCGCCCGGCCGGAGTGCCGCGAAGGCGCCCAGAAGCGTCTGCCGCCAGGCGTTCGGGTCGACGATCTGCTGGGCGACGTTGGCCGTCATCGTGACGAGGTCGACCCGCAGCGGCGGGAGGGCCGTGGCGTCGCCACAGATCCAGCGCACCCGGTCGGCGCCCGGTTTGGCCCGGGCGACGTCGACGGACGCCCGCGCGGGGTCCACACCGACGACCTCGATACCGCGCTGGGCCAGCCGCAGTGCGAACACGCCCGTACCGCAGCCGATGTCCAGCACCCGTCGGGCACCGAACCGCTCGGCGAGGCCGACGTAGGCGTCCAGGTCGCTGCGGTCGGGATCGAGCGGGTCGTAGATCGCGGCGAGGCTTGGATGGGTGAACTCTTCGTCAGCCATGCGTCCGAAGGTAATGCGGCGGGAGGCGGCAGGGTACGGCACGTTCGGCGGTCCCGCTCGCCCAGAGGCGCGGCGGGACGTGCCCGCTTATCGTGATCGAGGGGGTATCCCCCGGCCCACGGCCGGGCGTCCCTGGAGGCATGCATGCGTTTGACGCACAGATGCTGCGCTACCGGAGCCGCGGCCGTGGCACTGGTCCTGCACGGGGCCTGCCTTCCGTCGGTCGCGTCGGTGGCGTCGGTGAAGGCCGACAAGCCCGACCTGTCCCGTTTCTACAAGCAGCGGATCACATGGTCCACGTGCGAGGGCATGGAGATGCCGAAGGACCTGCGGTGCGGGAAGGTGACCGTTCCGCTGGACTACGAGCGGCCCGGGGCCGGGACGCTCGAACTGGCGATGGCGCGTTACCAGGCCACGGGCAGGGAGAAACGCGGTTCCGTCCTGCTGAACTTCGGTGGGCCCGGTGGCGCGGGCGTTCCCGCACTCGCCTACGGCGGCAAGGACTTCATGGGTCTCACGAACGCCTACGACGTGGTGACCTTCGACCCGCGCGGCGTCGGCCGCTCCTCACCCGTCAGCTGCGGCGAGGGCGCCGACAAGGCCATCGAGGCGGCGAACGAGTCGGACCAGGCGAACAACCCGGGTGCCGCGCTCAGGCAGTTGAAGCGGGCCGCCGACACGTGCACCAGGCACTCCGGACCTGTGCTGCCGCACATCGGCACGGTCAACGCCGCCAAGGACATGGACGTCATGCGCGCGGCGCTCGGCGACAAGAAGCTCAACTACCTCGGTTTCTCCTACGGAACCCGGTTGGGCGCCGTGTACGCGGCCCAGTTCCCCGACAAGGTCGGGCGGATGGCGTTCGACGGCGTGGACACGCTCACGGAACCCCTCGCCGAGCAGGGCATGGTGGGCGCCGAGGGCCAGCAGACCGCGCTGGAGGGCTACCTCGACGCCTGCACGAAGCAGTGGACGTGCCCGTTCGGCCAGGACCGGCGCTCGGCCAGGGAGCAGGTCGTCGAACTGGTCGACACGCTCGACGAACGCCCCATGACGGCCTTCGGCCACAAGTTCACCGGCCAGGACCTCGCGGGCGCCATCGGGCAGGCGCTGTACACCGAACAGATGTGGCCCGTGCTCACCCAGGCCCTCACCGCGCTGATCCAGGACGGCGACCCGCAGGCTCTCATGCAGCTCGCGGGCGGCGGTATCGCGGCACCGGACGGGCCGCGCCCCAGCGAAACCGGAGACGGTGGACTCGTCAACGCGGAGGACGTCCCGGCCGACAACCTGCCGGCCGCGCTGATGGCGATCAACTGCGCGGACGACCCCGACCGCCCCTCGGCGGCACGCATGACCGAGCGCGTCGCCCGGCTGCGTGCCCAGTACGAGGAGGCGTCGCCGGTCTTCGGGCAGTACCGGCTGACCCAGGTGCTGATGTGCTACGGCCGTCCCAAGGGCACCTCCTACGTCCGTGAGAAGGTGCGGAACGTGGACACGCCGAAGATGCTGCTCGTCGGCACCCGGGGGGACCCGGCGACTCCGTACCGCTGGACCGTGGAGACCGCCGAGCGGCTCGGTTCCTCGGCCGTCGTCCTCGACAACAAGGGCGAGGGGCACACCGGGTACGGGTCCTCGAAGTGCGTGCACCAGAAGGTCGACGACTTCCTGATGTACGGATCGCTGCCGGCCGACGGGAGTTCGTGCGGATCGGACGACGACGCCGACTGAGAGCGTCCCGTGCCCTGCCCGGTGAGCGTACGGACGCGCCCACCACAACCTCTCGGGCACCCCGCGTGTCCCACAGGGCAGGCGTCGCGCTCCGGCACGCACCGGGCCCACCGGGACCAGGCAGGTCGGCCACCCCTCCGGCCGACCTGTCGCTCCGCCGGCCGATCCGGTCCCGCTCAGCCCGCCTTCTGCTTCCACCTTCCGCTTGATCGTCGATTACCCCAAATGCCCGAGTCGCGAATCAGTCCTATGGTGCTGATATGGAGCACACCCTCAGTCCCGCGACCCTGACCGAGCTGCGCCGCCCACGGCCGTATCCGGCGGTGTCCGTACTGACGCCCACGCACCGCCGCGAACCCGACAACGCTCAGGACCCGGTGCGGCTGCGCAACGTGCTGGCCGAGGCCAAGAAGCAGCTGGAGACCGATCCGGCGGTCACCAGGGAGCGACGCAACGACGTCGCGGCCCAGCTCGACCAGGCCCTGGCGGAGGTCGACCTGACGCATACCGAGGACGGTCTGGTGATCTTCGCGGCGCCGGGCGAGCACCAGGTGTGGTCGCTTGCCCGCACGGTGCCCGAGCGCGTGGTGCTCTCGGACACCTTCCTGACCCGCAACCTGGTGGCCGCACAGTCCGCGGAGCGGCCGTTCTGGGTGCTGTCGGTCTCCGCCGACCGGGCAACCCTGTGGAACGGCGGCGGTGATCATGTGGTGGCGGAGCACACCGGCGGCTTCCCGCTGACCCGGGACCTCGTGGAGAACCCGGACACGGAGCGGCAGGAACGCATCGGTGACGTGCCCAGCACGTTCCGGGACGAAGGGACCCGCCACTTCCTGCGCGACGCCGACACGGCGATGGCCGCCGTGCTCCGCGAGAACCCCCGACCGTTGTACGTCACGGGCGAGCAGGCCGCCCTGTCCGCCCTGGACGAGGTCGGCACGGTCGCCAGGGAGGCCACGCACATCCCGCACGGCGGTCTGGCACACGCGTCGCACGAGGCCGTGTGGCAGGCGGTGCGGCCACTGATCGCCGCCGAGGACCGCGAGCACGTCGACTCCGTGACCCGGGAGCTCGAACTGGCCCGTGGCCGCAAGGAGTTCGCCGCCGGGGTCGACGAGGTCTGGCAGCACGCCGAGGCGGGCCGGGTCCGGCTCCTCGCCGTCGAGGAGAACTACCGCGTGACGGTCCGCGACGACCAGGGGGAGCACCTCGTTCCGGCCGAGAGCGGCGACCTCGACGCCCGCGAGGACATCGTGGACCAGATCGTCGAACAATGCCTGGAGACCGGGGCGGAGGTCCGCTTCGTACCGGACGGCACGCTCGGGGACGCCCAGGGGATCGCCGGGGTCCTGCGCTACTGAGCGTCGCCGCCGACCGGAGAGGGGCGGAACAAACAACCGTCGAACACAGGCGCGAGAGCGGTGGCCGCGCATTCGACAGCCCACCAAGTCACGTACGTCGTCTACGACTTGACCCCGCGCATGCGTACCGCCGTGATGCCACATGACCTCTCCATAAGGACTGGGGCATATGCCAGAAGCACCACTGAATCGTGTGTCGCCAAATCCCTTACAGGGCGTGGCAGGCTGTGCAAGAGTCGTAACGGCCCTTCCGTCACTCCTGGTCGTACCGTCCCCCTCTCGGAGTCCGTCATGCCGCCCCACCTCTCTGCGGATCGCCCGGCCGCCCAGCCCCCCGGGCACGGCACGGTCGAGGCACTCATCTCGCAGACGCGACGGCTACGGGGCGACGTGGACGCCGTACGGCGGGACGCACAGGGCGACGGTTCGGACGCCGAGGGACGCTGGCAGCGCGCGCTGTACGACCTCGCCCTGCATCAACTCAACGATCTGGACGAGCACTTGGGCCAGTTGCGGGACGGCCCGCCGCCGGTGTCCGCCGAGCCGCCGACGGGATCGCCCCTGCCGGTCGCGCCCCCCGCGCCCCGGAGCGGCTCACTGCTCAGCCGCGTCGGCAGCGCGCAGTGGAACCTGCTGACGGACGAGGTGAGCTGGTCCGGTGAGCTGTACGGGATTCTCGGCCGGGACCCTGCCACCGCGCCGCTCACCCTCGACGAACTGCCGTCCCTGGTCCTGGACGAGGACCGGCCCCGGCTGACCTCGATGGTCACCGACTGCCTCGTCGACGGCAAGCGCATCGACGGGGAGTTCCGGATCGTCCTCCCCGACGGCCAAGCGCGCACCGTGCACATGATGGGCGAACCCGTGCTCGACGCCGACGGCAGCACCGCCTCGATGTGGGCCGTGCTGCGGGACGTCAGCGAACTGCGGCGCAGCCGGCGGACGGTGAGCGAGACCCGTGACTCGCTGCAACGTCAGCGGCACGTCGCCCAGACCGAGCACCGGCTCGCGGTCGAGTTGCAGGAAGCCGTGCTGCCGCCGTGGCGTGGCTCCCTGCGGCTCCCGCACCAGGGCCCGCAGACGCTCGACCTGGCCGCCCACTACCTGCCGTCCTCGACCAGTTCCCTGATCGGAGGCGACTGGTACGACGCCCTCGAACTGCCCGGCGGACAAACCCTGTTGAGCGTCGGCGACCTCACCGGTCACGGTGTCACCGTGACCTCGGGCATGGCGATGCTGATCGGCGCGCTGCGCGGCATGGCCGTGACGGGCTCCGAACCGAGCCACATCATGACCTGGCTCAACCAGTTACTCGACGCCACCGTCCAGCCGGCCCTCGGCAGCGCCGTCTGCTGCCGCTACCGACCGGAGACCCGCACCCTGACCTGGGCACAGGCAGGACACCCCGCCCCGCTGCTGTTCCGCGACGGGACGGGGTGCGCGCTGACAGCCCCTGACGGCGTGCTGCTGGGGGCGACCTCGGGGGCCGCCTACGGGCAGGCCGATGTGACCCTCGAACAGGGCGACCTCCTGCTCCTTCACACCGACGGACTGGTCCCTCGGCGAGGGGGCGCGGCGGGTGCCCGGAATCTGCTCCGTCTGGCCCCGCGCTTCGACGGAGCCCGCACGGCCCAGGACTGTGTACGGACGGTGGTCGAGGAGTTCGGCGGGGCCGAGCGCGAGGACGACGCCTGCGTGCTCGTGGCCAGGGTCGTCTCCTGACAACCGCCTTGCTTCGGCAGCCCAAAAGTGCGGGCCACTGGTTCTGGCCGGCTTTCGCCCTGACTGCTACGACGGCACGGGCCCTCCCTACGCCCGAGCGCTGTTGCCACCCGCGGACTTCAACGAGTCCCTGGGCAGCGCCAGCTTGATCTCCTCACGCAGGTCCTGGATCTTCGGATAGCTGGAGTAATGCCCGGTGAGCCGGTACATCTCGCGCAGCCGGTCCCAGGTGCGGTGGGAGGAGTTCGTCCCCATCGACGTCAGGGCCAGACGTGCGTAGGTGTCCGCCTGTTCGGGGTCGTCGGCGATGAAGCAGGCCGACGCCAGCGAGATGTGGTCGAAGATCTTCGACCGGTCCCGGCCCGCCTCACGCAGTTCGAGCGCCTGCTTGGCGTGGCGCTGTGCGATGACCGCCGCGGCCGGGTCGTGCTCGGCGAGGGTGCGGTACGCGAGGGCCTGCATGCCGTGCAGATCCGCCTCGTCGAACATCTGCATCCAACTCGGCGGCGGTACGTCCCCCTTGTCGGAGACGAACAGTTCCTCCGCCTCACCCAGGGTGCGCCGCATGGCCTGGCCCTTGCCCAGGGACGCCTGTGCCCAGGCCTCGATGGTGCAGAGCATGGCCTTGGTGCGCGGCAGCACCTCGTCTCCGGAGCCGGACTTGGCGAGCTTCATGAGGTCGAGTGCGTCGTCGGGCCGGCCCAGATGCACCATCTGGCGGGCCGCCCGGGAGAGCGCCTCGCCGGCACGGGGCCGGTCACCGCCTTCTCTGGCCGCGTGAGCGGCGATGACGAAGTACTTCTGGGCCGTGGGTTCCAGACCGATGTCGTGGGACATCCAGCCCGCGAGGACGGCGAGGTTGGCGGCGACGCCCCACAGGCGCCGCTGGAGAGGTTCGGGGTGGCGGTAGGAGAGCATGCCTCCCACCTCGTTGAGCTGTCCCACGACAGCCTTGCGCTGCAGCCCGCCGCCGCGGGCCGCGTCCCAGGCCCGGAACACCTCGACCGAGCGCTCCAGTTCCTCGATCTCCTGCCACCCGATGGGTGCGGCCTCGTACCGGTCGAACCCGGCGGGGTCGGCCTGCAGAGGATGGTCGGTTCGGGGAGCGTCGGCCGCGAGGGCCGGATCGGTGTGGAGCCACTCGTGCATGGCGCTGTTGAGTGCGGATCCCGCGGCGAGCGCGGCACCCGCGCCCACCAAACCGCGTCGGTTGAGCATGAGGTCCATTCCCGTGAATTCGGTGAGGACCGCGGCGGTCCGTTCGGGCGCCCACGGCACTCCGTCGGGATGGTCCACACTCCCGTCGCCCTGCCGTTTTCCCGCACGCCCGTGCCGGACCAGACCGAGGTCCTCGATGGTCACGACACGGCCGAGACGCTCGGTGAACAGGGCCGCCAGCACCCGCGGCACCGGATCGCGCGGGATCTCTCCCATGTCGATCCACCGCCGCACCCGCGAGGTGTCGGTCGCCAGCTGGGGGTGGCCCATGGCCGCCGCCTGCCGGTTGACCAGCCTCGCGAGCTCGCCCTTCGACCAGCCGGCCAGGCCGAACAGGTCCGCCAGGCGGGTGTTGGGTTGTCCGCTCACATCAAGCCCCCAGGATCTCGGCTGAGTTGACAGTAGCCCCCTGTCAGTTGCACCGGGACTATTCGCCAGGGTTCGCCAGGGTGCGCCAGATGGTGTGCCACGGGACACCTGGTGTCGGGTAGGAACGCGCCACCCCGACCCGGTAGCCGTCGGAGCACTCCCCAGGGTGCACCCGGGCTGCCGGGCCGGGCAGCGCGACGAACTCTCAGGCACACGAAGGGATCTGTCTCCCCATGTACGCAGCATCGTCCTCCGTGTCCGCCCCGTCCCGGTCGCTGCGTCCTCCCCGTCCGGGGGGCAGCGGCCCCTACCTCGACCCCGGGCGCCCGGCGGCTCCCGTACTCGGTGCCGGCAGGACGCGGCGGGCCGGGCTCGGCACCCCACCGCTCAGCGGGAGACTCGACTTGTCCGGCCCTCAGGGCGCGCAGCTGCGCGCGGTGATCGCCTCGGTGCACCGCATCTGTCCGGAGTTCACGCCGGTTCAGGTGCTGCGCCGCAGCGGGCGCTCCGTGCTCCTCGTCGGCGCGACGGGGCGCAGCACGGCCGTCGCGAAGGTCTTACTGGACCACTCCCCCATGTGGACCGAGCGCATCCGGCACGAGATAGCCGCATACCGGTCGTTCGTGCGGCACCGGCCGCCGGTGCGGGTGCCGCGGCTGATCGCGGCGGACCCGGACAACTGCACGCTGGTGGTCGAGCGGATGCCGGGCCGGGCGGCCGCGCTGCAGCGGCATCCCACGGAGGCGCCGCCGCGTGCGGACATCCGGGCGGTGCTGGGCGCGATCTGCAGGCTCAACGCGTGGCGGCCGCCGGCGGGCACGTTCGAGGCGCCGCTGGACTACGCGGAGCGGATCTCGCGCTTTCATGAGCTGGGTCTGCTCACCGACCGGGACATGGGCGATCTGCAGAAGCTGCTGCACGGCCTGGCGCACACGGCGAGCCGACAGGGCCTGGGCCAGTTCTGCCACGGCGACGCCCTCCTGTCGAACATCCTGCTCTCACCGCCTGGTCCGGTGCTGGTGGACTGGGAGCACGCGGGCTGGTATCTGCCGGGCTACGACCTGGCGACGTTGTGGGCGGTGCTCGGGGACGCTCCGGTCGCACGCCGTCAGATCAGTCAGATGGCGCAGTCCGCCGGCCCGGCCTCACGCGACGCGTTCCTGGTGAACCTGATGCTCGTGCTCACCCGTGAGATCCGTACCTACGAGACGGCCGTGCAGCGTTCGATGCACGACACGACCCCGGCCGCACCGGGACAGGCCCCTGCGGGCACTGTGCCGTCCGGCGAGGAACAGCGGCTGCTGCTGAGGCGGCTGCACGACGACTGCCAGCTCGCCCGCAGGGCAGTCCGAGCGGCGGTCGGCACTCGCTGACGGGGGATGTCGGTCCGCGGTGCGCCCAGGAGGGTGGCGCGCCGCGGACCTTCGTCATGTCCGGGACGCGCCATCCGATGGGGCCATCCCACTGACGCCCCGCAGGCCCGAGGGCGGCGCCACGACATCGCTGGCACCTCCGACCGACAGGGGGAATCACCGTTTCCTGGGCATGATTGACGGATCATCGGCCAGCCGGTACCACTGACCCACGCTCGGCACCGCACGCCCCGTCATGCTCAACCGTCCCAGGAGGCTGCATTGCGAGGAACCCTCACCGACCGCACGCCCGCCGCCCGGCGCAGACGCGTCCAGCGGACGGCGCTCTCCGCCGCCTCGGCGGCGCTGCTGCTGCCCCTGCTCGGCGCTGCCCCGTCCGACAGCGCGGAGCAGTCCTCCGTCGCCCGGCTGCAGCGGGCCTTCGCGTCCGCGGCCGCGGAGTACGACGTCCCGCAGAGCGTGCTGCTCGGCGTGTCGTATCTCCAGTCCCGCTGGGACGCGCACGGCGGGGCGCCCAGCGTCTCGGGCGGCTACGGGCCGATGCACCTCACCGACGCCCGGACGGCCCTCGCGGAGGCCGCCCACCACAGCGAGGGAACGGAGGACGCCCGCGGCGACGGCTCCCGTGCGGCGCCGCCACGCGAGGCCGGTCTCCCGAAGGGGTCCGCGCTTCCGGCCCGCCTGCGGACGCTGCCACGGGCGGCCGAGCTGACCGGCCTCCCGGCCGAGAAGCTGCGCACCGACGCGGCGGCCAACGTGGCGGGCGGCGCCGCGCTCCTCGCCGCCGCGCAGCGCGACCTCGGCGAGCCACTCAGCGACGACCCGGCCGACTGGTACGGGGCGGTCGCGAGGTTCTCCGGCGCGGACGACAACGCGACGGCCGCGGCGTACGCGAACGACGTCTTCGAGGTGATCCGTGGTGGCGAGCAGCGCACCACGGACGCCGGCCAGCGGGTGGCACTCGCCGCCGAGCCCGGTGTGAGCCCCGGTACCGGGCAACTGGAGCAGGCCGGGCTGCGCACCGCGTCCGCCGCCGGCACGGAATGTCCGGGGACCGTGGGCTGTGAGTGGATCCCGGCGCCGTACGAGGAGTTCGGCGACGGGGACTACGGCAACCACGACCTGGCCGACCGCCCCGCGTCGCAGAGCATCAAGTACATCGTCATCCACGACACCGAGGCCACCTGGGACACCACGCTCAAGCTGGTCCAGGACCCGACCTACGTCTCGTGGCACTACTCCCTGCGCTCGACCGACGGTCACATCGCCCAGCATGTGAAGACGAAGGACGTGGCCTGGCACGCGGGCAACTGGTACCTCAACGCCAAGTCGATCGGTCTGGAGCACGAGGGCTTCCTCGCCTCGCCCGACGCCTGGTACACGGAGGCGATGTACCGGACGTCGGCGCGCCTGGTGACGTACCTCGCGGAGAAGTACCGCATTCCGCTGGACCGCCAGCACATCCTCGGTCACGACACCGTGCCCGGCCCGACCAGCGGGACGATCCCGGGCATGCACACGGACCCGGGCCCGTACTGGGACTGGCGGCACTACTTCACTCTGCTGGGCCGGCCCTTCAAGCCCACGGCGGACACGAACAGCGGCGTGGTGACGATCGCCCCCGACTTCGCGAAGAACCGGCCGGCGTTCACGGGCTGCGTCAAGTCGGGTGAGCCGTGCGCCGCCCACGGCTCCAGCGCCGTACGCCTCCACACGCAGCCCGCCGAGAGCGCTCCCCTGGTCCAGGACATCGGTCTGCGGCCCGACGGCAGTGCCTCGACCATCGACGTGAACGACATCGGTTCGCGCGTCTCCACCGGCCAGCAGTACGCCGTGGCGGGCCGCGAGGGTGACTGGACGGCGATCTGGTACCTGGGCCAGAAGGCCTGGTTCAGGAACCCGAAGGCGCAGCCGACGGCCGTCAGTGCCTCCGGTACGGTCGTGACGCCGAGGAAGGGCCTTACCGAGATCCCGGTGTACGGCCGCGCGTACCCGGAGGCGGCGGCCTATCCGGACGGTGTTCCGGTCCAGTCGGTGTCGCCGCTGCCGTACAAGCTGCGGCAGGGACAGCGGTATGTGGCCGGAGACAAGCTGCCCGGCGAGTACTTCTACTCGCCGACCTTCGACACGGCTCCGCACCGGGTCGTGGTCGGCAAGGACCAGTACGTCGAGATCCAGTTCGGCCACAGGGTGGCGTACGTACGGGCCGCTGACGTGCTGGTGTTGCCGGCGGGCGCCTGAGGCGAGCGGGTGTGCCGGGGTCCGGGCGCGGGCCTGGGCCCCGGCGCCGTCTCAGCTGTCGTTCCCCCACACGTACCGCTGCCCGGCGACCGCCTTGAAGGTGGTCTGCCCGCCGCGCAACAGGTCGCTGCGCACGGTGAGTTGCCGGGTCCGGGACGCGGTGAGCGTGACACGGCTGGCCTTGCCGTCGGCCCAGTCGATGTCGACGGTGGCGCCGCCCCGGGCGCGCAGGCCGCGGACCGAGCCGTCGGGCCAGGCGGCGGGGAGGGCGGGAAGGATCTCGATCACGTCGTGCTGGCTCTGCAGGAGCATCTCGACGACTCCCGCGGTGGCGCCGAAGTTGCCGTCGATCTGGAACGGCGGATGGGTGTCCCAGAGGTTGGGCAGGGTCGAGGACTTGAGCTGTTCGCCGAGCATCTTGTGGGCGTGGTCGCCGTCGCGCAGCCGCGCCCAGAAGTTGATCTTCCATGCCTTGGACCAGCCGGTTCCGCCGTCGCCGCGTGCGGTGAGCGAGACCTTCGCCGCCTCGGCCCACTTGCTGCCCGGCTCGATCTGGCGGCCCGGGTGCAGGGCGAACAGGTGGGAGACATGGCGGTGGTCGTCGTCCGGGTCGTCGAGGTCGGCCTTCCACTCCTGCAGCTGTCCCCAGGAGCCGATCCGCAGCCCCGTGTCCAACGTGTCGAGCGCGGCCGCGAGGTGCTCGCGGAAGTCGGGGGCATCTCCCAGGATCCGGGCCGCCTCAAGGGTGTTGGTGAACAGGTCGTAGACGATCTGCTGCGACATGGCCGCGCCCGCCGTGAAGTCACCGTGTTCCGGTGAGTAGCTGGGCGTCACGACGAGGGTGCCGTCGCGCGGGTCGGTGCGCAGGTTGTCGAGCCAGAACTCGGCGGCCTCCTTCATCACGGGATAGGCGGTGGAGCGCAGGTACGCCGTGGAGCCGCCGAACCGGTAGTGCTCGTACAGCTGCCCCGTCACCCATGCGGCGGCTTCCGGGAACCAGAACGCGGTCGGCCAGTCGTGCACCCCGGTGAAGCCGTACGGGTTGGTCTCGTTGTGGACGACCCAGCCGCGTGAGCCGAACATCTCCTCGGCCGTACGCCGGCCGGGGGCGCGCAGGGCTTCGACGAAGCGGTCGTACGGGGCGGTGGTCTCGGCGAGGTTGGCGGCCTCGGCCGGCCAGTAGTTCATCTGGAGGTTGATGTTGACGTGGTAGTCGGCCGACCAGGGGGGTGTGGTGCTGTGGTTCCAGACGCCCTGGAGGTTCGCGGGCAGCGAGCCGGGGCGGGAGGAGGCGATGAGGAGGTAGCGGCCGTACTGGAAGTACAGCGCCTCCAGCGCCCGGTCGGCGGGGGTCGTTCCGCCGGTGTAGTTCGCCAGCAGTTCGTTCGTGGGGATGTCCGGGACCGCCGCGCGGATGTCGAGCGCGACCCGCTCGAAGAGGGCTTGGTGGTCGCGGACGTGGCGTGACCGGAGCGTGCCGTACCCCTTGCCGAACGCCTCGTCGACGGCTTTCGTCACCGCCGCGTGCGGGTCGTCGCCCCGGTAGTCGGGGTAGGTGTCGGCGTAGTCGGTGCCCGCCGAGAGGACGAACCACATGCTGTCGGCGTCCGTGACGGTGAGGGTGCCGTCCGCGTTCGCGGTGAGGGCGCCGCCTTCCTGATGGACCCGGATCTGAGCCTCGAACTTCAGTCCGTTGTCGGCGAGTTCACCGCGTACGGTGATCCGGTCGCCGGTGGCCGTCGTCGTGAAGTCGGTGCGGGGCGAGGTGTAGCGCAGGGTGAGGGTGACGTCTCCGGTCAGCCGGCCGACGATCACCTGGTCCGGGTGGGAGGCGAAGAACTCCCTTGAGTGGCGCCCCTGTTGGTGTGGGTACGTCACGGTCGCCACCGCGTCGCGCAGGTCCAGGGCGCGGCGGTAGCCGGTGGGGGTGTCCGTGGGCGCGCCGGGCAGGTCGAGGTGGAGGTCGCCGAAGGTCTGGTGAGCGCCGTAGCCGACACGCGCCTGGCCGAGGCGAGCGGTGACGGAGTCGGGGTCGAGCTTCGTCTCGGCGTCGATCCGCTCCTGGATGCCCTCGATCGCACCGGGGCGGGGCTCGGTCCAGTTGCCGTGGTGGTAGCCCTGGACGGAACCGGGGCCGCCGGTCCACAGCGTCTTCTCGTTGAGCTGGAGGCGCTCGGAGGCGAGCGTGCCGAACACCATGGCGCCGAGCGCACCGCCTCCGATGGGCAGGGCCTCGCGCTCCCAGTCGGAGGCGGGAGCGGCGTACCACAGTTCCAGAGGCGTCTTCAGCGATTCGGATTCATGGTCGGATACATGGGACGAATCAGCGGCTTCCGCAGACGGTGAAAGGACTCCCTCTCCCAGGGTCAGGGCGCCGGCGCCACCAAGTGCACTCTTCAGTGTTGCTCTCCGGGACATCTCAGGTGACATGCCTCGGACCGTAATGGTCGGATGACTGAGGTAACAAGGGTCATGACAAAAACGCGCTGGAAGCCGGGCCGGTGCGTTTGACCGATGCGTTCTTGTACGCCCGAGGATCAGCCCTGCTGGAAGAGCTCGGCGGGCAGCGGCTTCAGGAGTGCGTACAGGTCGTCCGTGATGGGGCGGTCCCAGGCGGCGATGGTCACCAGGACATGGTCACTGCGGTCGAACTGCACGCAGGAGATGCGGCCTTCGGAGAGCTTGAGGCGCCGCACGATCAGGAGGTTGTCGCCCTGCATCACCGGCATGTCCTCGGAACCGACGACGGTGACCTCCTCGTCGTTCTCCAGCGCGAGCAGCAGCTGGGCCACCTCGAACGGGATCTCGCCCTCGGCGGTGTCCCGCGCCGGTGAGCCCTCCGGAAGGTTGCCGATGATCATCGCGGGACCCCGGCCGCCGAACAGGTCGTACCGCAGGAAGACACCCTGGCAGCTGCCGTCGGGGGCGGGCAGCAGGCCCGCGCCGAGATTGCCCGGCCAGTCACCCGGGTCCATGGCCAGTACGTCGAAGTCGGGCCCGGCGGGGGTGGCGCTGCGGCGGCGGAGGAAGGACATGCCGCCATGGTACGTGCCCGGCGGCGAAACCGGCTCCGTGCCCGGGTACGCACCCCGCCAACCGCGCCTGCCCGCCGTGACCGTCTCACCTCGGCATCTGCCGGCCCGGTGGGCCCGCCCGCAGGAGGCGCGGCGGGGCGGGCTCACGGTCACCGGTCCGGCGCGACGGCCACGCCGGCACGGTCGGTGCAAGTGCGACACGGTCGGGGCAAGGTCGGCGTGCTCGGATCGCGTGCGGCGTCGAGGGCGAGCCGGGCATCCCCGGTGAGCGGGCCGGTGTGCCTCAGGTCAGGTCGAACTCCCCCTCACGTGCGTCCGACATGAACGCGCCCCACTCCGCGGGCGTGAAGATCAGGGAAGGGCTCTCCGGCCGGCCGCTGTTGCGCATCGCGATGAAGCCCTCGACAAAGGCGATCTGGACGTCGCCCCGCCCCCGGCTGCTGGACCGCCAATCCGCGTTGCTGAGGTCCAGGTCCGGCTTGTGCCAGCCCGCGAGCGACTGCTGCTCCATGGTGCTCTCGGCCACGTCCGTGCTCCTCCCGGTTCGTCGTCCGCCGCCAGACTAGCGATCGGTCACGGTCGCCAACAGGCCACGTGAAGCGAACGTTCAGGTGGCCGGTGGCTCGTCCCCGACCAGCCACATCGAGAAGAACTGCGATCCCCCGCCATAGGCGTGCCCGAGCACGCGGCGGGCCCCGTCCACCTGGTGTTCTCCCGCCTGTCCGCGGACCTGGAGCGCGGCCTCGGCGAACCGGATCATCCCGGAGGCACCGATGGGGTTCGTGGACAGCACGCCGCCCGACATGTTGACGGGGAGGTCGCCGTCCAGCTCGGTCACCCCCGACTCGGTGAGTTTCCAGCCCTCGCCCTCGTCGGCGAACCCGAGGTTCTCCAGCCACATGGGCTCGTACCAGGAGAACGGCACGTACATCTCGACCGCGTCGATCTCGCGGCGCGGGTCGGCGATGCCCGCCTGCCGGTACACGTCGGCCGCGCAGTCCTTGCCCGCCTGCGGCGACACGCAGTCCTTGCCCGCGAAGAGCGTCGGTTCGCTGCGCATCGCCCCGCCGAGCATCCAGGCGGGCGGCCTCGGCGAACGGGCCGCGCCCGCACGGTCGGTGAGCACCATCGCGCAGGCGCCGTCGGAGGAGGGGCAGGTCTCGGAGTAACGGATCGGGTCCCAGAGCATGGGCGAGGCCTGGACCTTCTCCAGGGTGATGTCGTGTTCATGGAGATGCGCGTAGGGGTTTTTCAGGGCGTTGCGCCGGTCCTTGTACGCGACGAGCGAGCCGACCGTGTCCGGTGCGCCGCTGCGCCGCATGTACGCGCGGACGTGCGGGGCGAAGAAGCCCCCCGCGCCCGCCAGCAGGGGCTGCTGGAAGGGGATGGGCAGGGAGAGCCCCCACATGGCGTTCGACTCGGACTGCTTCTCGAAGGCCAGGGTCAGGACGGTGCCGTGGACGCGGGCGGCGACGAGGCCCGCGGCGACGAGCGCGGTCGAGCCGCCGACCGAACCGGCCGTGTGCACCCGCAGCATCGGCTTGCCCACCGCGCCGAGCGCGTCGGCGAGGTACAGCTCGGGCATCATGACGCCCTCGAAGAAGTCGGGCGCCTTGCCGATGACGACCGCGTCGATGTCGGCCCAGGTCAACTCCGCGTCGTCGAGGGCGCGTCGGGCGGCCTCGCGCACCAGCCCCGCGATCGACACGTCCCGGCGCGCCGCCACATGCTTGGTCTGGCCGATCCCGACGACGGCCACGGGCTCCTTGCTCATGGCGCTCATGACTCCCCTTCCAGGACGGCGACGAGGTTCTGTTGCAGACAGGGACCCGACGTGGCGTGCGCGAGCGCGCGATCGGAGTCGCCACGGTGGATGCGGGCGGCTGCCTCGCCGATGCGGATCAGGCCCGCGGCCATGACCGGGTTGGCGGCGAGGGCTCCCCCGGAGGGGTTGACGGTCACGCCGTCGTCGAGCCGGAGCGCCTTGCGCAGGATCACTTCCTGGGAGGTGAAGGGTGCGTGCAACTCGGCGGTGTCCACCGGTCGTTCGAAGGCGCCGGCCTTCTCGGCGGCCAGCCGCGTGGACGGCGAGTCGGTGAGGTCGCGTACGCCCAGCCCGTGCGCCTCCACGCGGTGGTCGATGCCCCGGATCCAGGCGGGTCGTGGGCACAGTTCGCGGGCCCGTTCCCCTGCCGCGAGGATCACGGCGGCCGCTCCGTCGCCGATGGGCGGGCAGTCCCCTCGGCGCAACGGGCGCACCAGGTAGTCGCCCTGTGGCACGGCACCGCTGAGCTGGGCATGGGAGTTGGCGGTCGCGGAGGCCCGGCTGCGCGCCGCGACACCGGCCAGCGCGGGCTCGTCCGTCTCCCCCGCGTCGATGAGCGCCTGCGCCTGGAGTGCGGCCAGCGCCACCGAGTCGGGCCACAGCGGCGCCACGTAGTACGGGTCCAGCTGCCGGGTCAGCACATCGCGTACGGAGCCGGGCGAGGACTTGCCGTAGGAGTAGACGAGCGCGGTGTCCGCGTCCCTGGTGAGCAGCTTGGTCCACGCTTCGTACAGCGCCCACGCGCCGTCCATCTCCACGTGGGACTCGGAGATCGGCGGCCACGCGCCGACGCCGTCGAGGGCCATGGTGAAGGAGAAGGCACGGCCCGCGAGGTAGTCGGAGGAGCCCGAGCAGGTGAAGCCGATGTCGGCGGTCTTCAGACCGGTGGTCTGAAGCACCTCGTGCAGGACGGGCATGAGCATCTCCACCTCCGAGAGCTCCCCGCTGGTGCGCCGGTGGTCGGTCTGTGCGAAGGCGACCACGGCGATGTCCCGGACGGCTTCTGCTTCCTCGCGCGTCACAGCAGCTCCTTGTAGGTGTCGTAGTCCGCGTCGGGTTCGCCGGTGGGCCGGTAGTGGTCGGGATAGCGGGCGCCCTCGGTCCACACCGGTTCGACGCGCAGACCCATGCGCACCTCGTCGTAGGGGATGCCGGCGATACGGCCGTGCAGGGCGAGATCGGCGCCGTCGAGAGCGATGTGCGCGTAGACGTACGGCACGTCGATGTCGAGGTTCTTCGCCTTGATGTTCACGATGCAGAAGGTGGTGACGGTGCCTCGGGGGCCGACCTCGACCTGCTCGGACGTGGCGACGCCGCAGGTGGGGCAGGCGCCTCTGGGCGGGACGTACACCTTGCGGCAGGACGGGCAGCGCTCCCCGACGGTGCGCCGGCCGGAGAGCGCGGCGATGTAGTCGGACTGGGCGCGGCCGGGCGAGTAGGTGTAGTCGAGACGGGCGGGGGCGATGATGCCGGTGACCGGTTCTTCGAACTGGCCCGTGTGGTCGCCTGGTGGGGTGGGATCGCCGTCGTACGGCTCGAAGCAGGCGATGTCCGTGATGGCGCCGGTGCGTTCGGCGGCCCAGCGGACGCGGACGCGCATCCCGGTGCGTACGGCGTCGGGGCCGGGGGCGTCGAGAGCGTGCAGGAGGGCCGTGTCGGCGCCGTCGAGCCGCACCAGGGCCCAGGCGAAGGGGGTGTCGAGGGGCTGGCCGCGGCGCGGGGCGTGGTTCCAGGCCCAGGTGGTGACGGTTCCGGTGGGGGCCACCTCGACGAGATCGCGGATCTCCTCGGCGGTGACCGGGTCGTACTCGACGGGTGGGACGAGGACTCGGCCGTCACCGGTCCGCACGCCGAGGACGACGCGTTCGCGCAGCCCCGTGAGGAAGGCGCTCTGCACGGGGCCGAGGGAGCGGGTGAAGGGGAACTCGACGACGAGGGGAGCTTTGAGGACTTCGGGCACGACATCTCCTCACGAAACAGGGGCCGCGTCCCGCAAGGGGGCGCGATGAACTGCGCGACCAGCCACAACGAACCCGCTGCTGTGAACCGGCCTCCAGCGGAGCGCCCGGGGCCTGTTGCGAAAGTCCCGTCGTCCGCCCGAAGGGCGGGCCCGGCGGCGTCCGGTGCGTGCTCTCGGCGTGCCGGGCGCAGGCCCTCGTACTGGATGTACTTGGGCCTGTGCCCGGTGCGGCGAGAGGGCGTGCCGGGCGTCGCCGGGCAGGCGGGACTTTCGCAACAGGCCCTAGGCGCGCTTGTAGACGGGTGGTCGTTTCTCCGCGAAGGCGCGGGCGCCTTCCTTGGCGTCGGCGGTGTCGAAGATCGGCCAGCCGCGCTTCAGTTCGGCGGCGAGACCGTCGGTCTCCGTCATCTCGGCGGTCTCGTACACGGAGGCCTTGACGGCCTCGACGGCGAGCGGGCCGCAGGCGTTGATCCGCTCGGCGATCTCCAGGGCCTTGGCGAGCGCCGTCCCGTCGGGGACGACATGCCCGATCAGCCCGATGCCGGCGGCTTCACGGGCGCTGTACGGGCGGCCGGTGAGCAGCATCTCCAGGGCGTGGGTGCGCGGGATCTGGCGCTGGAGGCGGACCGTGGAGCCGCCGATGGGGAACAGGCCGCGTCCGACCTCGAAGAGGCCGAAGGTGGCGGACTCGCCCGCGACCCGGATGTCGGTGCCCTGGAGCATCTCCGTACCGCCCGCGACGCAGTGCCCTTCCACGGCCGCGATCACCGGCTTGCGGGGGCGGTGGTGGCGCAGCATCGCCTTCCAGTGCAGGTCGGGGTCGGCCTTGAGCCGGTCGCGGTACCGCTGGCCCTCCATGCCGTTGCCGGCGAGGGCCTTGAGGTCCATTCCGGCGCAGAACGTGCCGCCCGCGCCGGTGAACACGATCGAGCGGATCGAGTCGTCCGCGTCGGCCTCGGCCCATCCGTCGTACAGGCCGACGAGCATGGGCAGTGAGAGTGCGTTCTTCGCCTCCGGCCTGTTGAGCGTGAGCACCAGTGTGGCGCCCTCGCGCTGCACGGTGAGGTGTTCCGTCCCACTCATCGCCGACCTCCCTGTGTCAGAACGAGAACAGGTTGCAGGAGGCGCGGAGCCACTTCAAGAGTTTTCTGACAGGCAGTCAGATTTGTTGTGCGCGGGCCCTTCACAGTTGTGGCGCCCTTTGCTCTGATGACCGGCGAGTCGTACGGCAGCCGTGGACGTTCGGGGTGAGGAGGAGCGGTGGAGTACAACCTTGCCGACCTGTTCGAGTCGGTCGTCGACGTGGTTCCGGACCGCGAGGCCCTGGTGTACATCGACCACCCCGGTACGGGCGCGGAGCGCCGACTCACCTTCTCGGAACTGGACGCGGCGGCGAACCGCATCGGCCACCATCTGATCGACAGCGGGATACGCCCCGGTGAGCACGTCGGGCTCCACCTCTACAACGGCATCGAGTACCTGCAGACCGCACTGGGCTGCCTGAAGGCAAGAGTCGTCCCGGTGAACGTCAACTACAGGTACGTGGAAGATGAGTTGGTCTACCTCTACCGGGACGCGGACCTGGTGGGGCTGGTCTTCGACGCGGAGTTCACGGAGCGGGTGGCGGCGGCGCTGCCGCGGGCCGACACGGTACGGCACCTGTTACGGGTCGGGGCGCCCGGGCCGGAGGCGCCGTCACTCACGGCGGTGGACTTCGCCGACGCCGAGGCCTCCGGTTCCCCCGAGCGGGGGTTTCCGGCGCGCTCGGCGGACGACCAGTTCATCATCTACACCGGCGGCACGACGGGTATGCCGAAGGGCGTGATGTGGCGGCAGGAGGATCTGTTCTTCTCGGGCCTTGGCGGTGGCGCGCCGACCGGTGAGCCGGTGAAGACGCCGGAGGAACTCGCCGAACGGGTGGCGGTCGGCGGTGACGGGATCACCTTCTTCCCCACTCCGCCCCTGATGCACGGCACGTCGACACTCACGGCCTTCATCGGCTTCAACTTCGGCCAACGGGTCGTTCTGCACCGGAAGTTCGTCCCCGAGGAGGTCCTGCGGACGATCGAGCGGGAGAAGGTCACCAGCATGTCGCTGGTGGGCGACGCGATGCTCCGGCCGCTGATCGACGCGTTGGGCGGGCCGTTGAAGGGCACGGACTGCTCCTCTCTGTACAGCGTGTCGTCGTCCGGCGCGGTCATGTCGGACACGGTGCGGGAGCAGTTCCAGGCACTCGTGCCGAACGTGATGCTGCTCAACAACTTCGGCTCCTCGGAGTCCGGCTTCAACGGCACGGCGACGGCGGACTCGGGCCCGGAGCGCGGCTTCAGGATCCGCGTCAACTCCCGTACGCAGGTCGTCGACCCGGCGACGTACGAGCCGGTGCCGGTCGGTGTGCCGGGCCGCATCGCGCAGCGCGGGCACGTACCGCTGGGCTACTACAACGACATGAGGAAAACCGCCGAGACCTTCTTCGAGAAGGACGGCGAGCGCTGGGTCCTCCTCGGGGACATGGCGACCGTCGACGAGGAGGGCGTCGTCACCGTCCTCGGCCGTGGTTCCCAGTGCATCAACACCGGTGGCGAGAAGGTCTATCCGGAAGAGGTCGAACAGGCCCTCAAGGCCCATCCGGACGTGTACGACGCGCTGGTCGCGGGAGTGCCGGACGCGAAGTGGGGCAACCATGTGGCGGCCGTGGTACAGCTGCGCGCGGGGGCGGCCCTGTTGTCCCTGGAGGACATCCAGTCGCACTGCCGGGCCCGTCTCGCCGGGTACAAGATCCCCCGCCAGCTGGTCGTCACGGACACGATCCAGCGTTCCCCCAGCGGCAAGGCGGACTACCGGTGGGCGCGGTCGGTGGCGGTGGCGGCGTCCCAGCGGCCGTAGAAGAAGGGCGCGTACGTCATCATGCCGCCGCCCTCAGGTCCCTATCATGCCGCCGCCCTGGTCCCTGTCCGGTCCAGGCCGCCTCGAACGCCGGGTAGGCGTCCTCCTACCAGGGCTTGCCCTTGCGCAGCCGGGCCCCGGAGCCCATGGGACGGGGGCGGCACGGGAAGAAAGAACGGGCAGGTGTCTTGCCTGCGGGCCGGCGGGCTGGATTACTGATCACCGGTTGAGCGACCGAATGATCGGTCGTGGGGCATGCTGTGAGACCGGTGAGGGAGAGTGCCCATGGTGGACGCGGCGGGGCCGCTGGACGCGGGGGAACGGCTGGACGCGCCTCAGTTGCGGGCGCTGCAGGTGGAGCGGCTGCGGGCATCGCTGCACCATGCGTACGCCAACGTGGACTTCTATCGGGAGGCGTTCGACAAGGCCGGGGTGCATCCCGGCGACTGCCGTACGCTCGCCGATCTGGCCCGCTTCCCGTTCACCACGAAGGCGGACCTCCGGGAGCACTATCCGTACGGGATGTTCGCCGTGCCGCGGGAGCGGATCCGGCGCATCCACGCGTCGAGCGGGACGACCGGGAAGCCCACAGTCGTCGGGTACACCGAGAGCGACCTGTCGATGTGGTCCGACATGGTGGCCCGTTCGATCCGGGCGGCCGGGGGGCGGCCCGGTGACACGGTCCATGTGGCGTACGGGTACGGCCTGTTCACCGGCGGCCTCGGCGCGCACTACGGCGCCGAGCGGCTCGGGTGCACCGTCATCCCGGCGTCCGGCGGCATGACGGCACGTCAGGTCCAGCTCATCCAGGACCTGAAGCCCGGGATCATCATGGTGACGCCCTCCTACATGCTGACCCTCCTGGACGAGTTCGAGCGCCAGGGCGTCGACCCGCGCGGGACGTCACTGCGGGTGGGGATCTTCGGGGCCGAGCCGTGGACCGAGGAGATGCGGCGGGAGATCGAGGAGCGGTTCGCGATCGACGCCGTCGACATATACGGGCTGTCGGAGGTGATCGGGCCCGGCGTGGCCCAGGAGTGCGTGGAGACGAAGGACGGGCTGCACGTGTGGGAGGACCACTTCTTCCCAGAGGTTGTCGATCCGGTCACGGGTGAGGTGCTGCCGGAGGGCGAGAAGGGCGAGCTGGTGTTCACCTCCCTCACCAAGGAGGCCCTGCCGGTGATCCGTTACCGGACCCGGGACCTCACGCGGCTGCTGCCCGGCACCGCTCGTACGTTCCGCCGGATCGAGAAGGTCACGGGGCGGAGTGACGACATGGTGATCCTGCGTGGGGTGAACCTGTTCCCCACCCAGATCGAGGAGATCGTGCTTCGCACCCCGGGCGTCGCCCCGCACTTCCAGTTGCGGCTGACCCGTGAGGGGCGGCTCGACGCGCTCACCGTGCGGGCGGAGGCGCGGGCAGGGGCCGGGCCAGAGGTCCGGGACGAGGCCGCGCGCGTCATCACGGCTGCGGTGAAGGACGGGATCGGGGTGTCGGTCGCGGTCGAGATCGTCGAACCGGAGTCCCTGGAGCGGTCCGTGGGAAAGATCAAGCGGATCGTCGATCTGCGTCCGGGCTCGGGCTAGGAAGTTCTCGCCCCCGCCGCCCCTACCCGTCCCATCCCTGGGGGCTACCGCCCCCAGACCCCCGCTTGTCGGCCTGACGGCCTCGACCTCCAACACCCCAGCTCTCGGCTTCGCCCAGGCGGGGAACCCCGCGACAGGCTGCTGAAGCCCGGCCTCGTCCGAGAGTCCCTGCCCGGGCCGGGGTGATCGGCCCGGGCGGTGAGTCGGCCTGGGCGGGTGGTTCGGCCTGGGCGGTGTGCTTCCGCCCGGCCGGAGTGATTCCGCCCGGCCGGGAAGTTGCAACCCGGCCAGGGTTGTTCGACGTGGCCGGCGTAGTTCAGGGACTGGTCCGTGGAAACGGGGTCCGGGGGCTGGCCCCCGAAACGAGGTCCGGGGCCTGAATCCAGAAACGGATCCGGGCCCTGAATCCAAAACGGACCCCCTGGACCCCGCACCCGGTTCCCGGAGCGGCGCCCCGGAGAAGGGGCCGGGGGCACGGCCCCGAAGGGTGCAAGGGCCCAGCCCTAAACCCCGGCGGCCAGGGGGCACAGCCCCCTTGGCCCCCCAGGGCCGCAGGGTGGAGTCCCTAGGGATGGGAAGGGCAGGGGCCGCGGGCCGTCCGCCGGGCGGGCCGCGGGCACGACCGCCCTCAGGACTCCGCGAACCGGTTCCGCAGCTCTCGTTTCAAGATCTTTCCGCTTGCGTTGCGTGGCAGTTCGTCCACGAACAGGACCCTCTTGGGGGCCTTGAAACCGGCGAGTTTCTCGCGGGCGTGGGCCAGGAGGTCGTCCTCCGTCACCTCACCGCGAGGGACGACCACGGCGGTCACGGCCTCGATCCACTTCTCGTCGGGGAGGCCGATCACCGCGACCTCGGCGACCTGCTCGTGCGTGTAGAGCGCGTCCTCGACCTGGCGCGAGGCGACGAGGACGCCACCGGAGTTGATGACGTCCTTCACCCGGTCCACGATCGTGAAGAACCCCTCGGCGTCGCGCACGGCGAGGTCACCGGAGTGGAACCAGCCGTCGCGGAAGGCCTCGGCCGTCTCGTCCGGCTTCTCCCAGTAGCCCTCGCACAACTGCGGCGACTGGTAGACGATCTCCCCTTGCTCCCCGTCGGGCACGTCCGTGCCGGAGTCGTCGACGACCCGCGCCTCGACGAACAGCACGGGCCGCCCGCAGGAGTCCATCCGTCCCTTGTGTTCGTACGGCCCGAGGACCATGGCCAGGGGGCCGATCTCGCTCTGCCCGAAGCAGTTGTAGAAGGCCAGCTTGGGCAGTCGCTCCTTCAGCCGCTCCAGGACGGGCACCGGCATGATCGACGCCCCGTAGTACGCCTTGCGCAGTCCGCCGAGGTCGCGGGTCGCGAAGTCGGGGCGGTTGGACAGACCGATCCACACGGTGGGCGGGGCGAACACGCTGTCCACCCGGCCGGACTCGATCAGGTCGAAGAGCGTGTCGCCGTCGGGTGCGTCGAGGATGACGTTCTCGGCCCCCACCGCCAGGTACGGCAGCAGGAAGACGTGCATCTGCGCCGAGTGGTACAGCGGAAGCGCGTGCACGGGCCGGTCCCCCGCCTGGAGGTCGAGGGCGGCGATCGCGCTGAGGTACTCGTGCACGAGCGCCCGGTGCGTCATCATCGCGCCCTTGGGGAGCGCGGTGGTGCCCGAGGTGTACAGCAACTGTGTGAGGTCCTCGGCACGCGGCTCGTCCCCGTCGTACGGGGCGGTGGTGTCGAGCCGTGCGAGCAGTGAGTCGTCGGTGTCGCGCAGCGCCAGGGTACGGACGGAACCGGGAAGGCGGTCCGCCAGGTGCGGGTCGGTGAGGACGAGTGTGCTGCCGGACTGGTCGAGGATGTACGTCAGGTCGTCGCCGGTCAGGTTGTGGTTGACGGGGACGTGGACCAGACCGGCGCGGGCACAGGCCAGGAAGGCGATCAGGTACGCGTCCGAGTTGTGGCCGTAGGCTGCGACGCGGTCGCCGGGGGCGAGCCCGGTGTCGCGCAGCACCTGGGCGGCACGGGCGACGGCGTCCTCCAGCGCCGCGTACGTCCAGGACCGTTCGCCGTAGTGGACCGCGACGCGGGCGGGAGTCCGCCGGGCGCTGCGTCGCAGTACCCCGTCCACCGTCACGTTGCGACCGGCCACCACCGTCATGCCTGCTCCTTCAGTCCCGCTTGCGATGGCGTGATCCTCGTCGCGCCGCGCGAGCGCGGTCAAGCGCAGCACGCACACGGGCCGAAGTCGGCACACATGGCCTGAAGTGGATCAACCCCGTCGTGACCCGAACGTACGTACGGACACCGGACCTTACCCGTTGTTACGCTCAACCTCCCCTTCCCTACAGGACGTTGGGAGGCTCGTTTTGCGCACCCGTCTGAGACGTCTCGTCGTGACGGCCGTGGCCCTGTTCACCGCCGCCGGCTCCCTGCCGGCCGCCGCGGCCGGCGCCACGGACCGTCAGGAGAACCCGTCGAACGGCGGCCTGTCCGCCGTCATCCGCTACACCGAGTACGGCATCCCGCACATTCTCGCCGAGAACTACGCGGACCTCGGCTTCGGCGAGGGCTGGGCGCAGGCCGCCGACGAGGTGTGCACGCTCGCCGAGGGCTTCGTGACCCTGCGCGGCGAGCGCTCACGGCACTTCGGCGCCGACGCGGTCGCCGACGGCGAACTCTCGGCGGCCCGTACGAACCTGACCAGCGACCTGTACTTCCGGGGTGTCCGCGAGAGCCGCACCGTGGAGAAACTGCTCACCGAACCCGCCCCGGTGGGACCGGGCCGCGAGGTCCGGGACATGATGCGCGGCTGGGCGGCGGGCTACAACGCCTGGCTGAAGCAGAACAAGATCACGGACCCCGCGTGCGCGGGCGCCTCCTGGATCCGGCCGGTCACCGAGCTCGACGTGGCCGTCCGCGGCTACGCCGTCGCCGTGATCTCGGGCGAGGGACGCTTCGTGGACACCATCGCGACCGCGCAGCCGCCTTCCGGGTCCGCCACCGCCGTCGGTTCGGCGGCCTCGCGCACACCGGGCGCGAAGGCGGTCGCCACAGCGGCGCGCGAGCTGTGGGGCACGGGCGACATGGGCTCGAACGCGGTCGCCTTCCGCGGCGACACGACGGCGAACGGGCGAGGGCTGCTGCTGGGAAACCCCCACTATCCCTGGGAGGGCGGGCGCCGGTTCTGGCAGTCGCAGCAGACGATCCCCGGTGAGCTGAACGTCTCGGGTGGCACTCTGCTCGGACTTCCGACGATCTCCATAGGGTTCAACGCACATGTGGCGTGGAGCCACACGGTCTCGACCGGCATTCCGGCCAACTTCCACCAGCTGACGCTGGATCCGGCCGATCCGACCACGTACCTCGTGGACGGTAAGCCGGAGCGCATGACGAAGCGGAGCGTGACGGTGCCCGTCAAGGACGGCACGTCGGTGACCCGCACCCAGTGGTGGACCCGCTACGGCCCTGTCGTCACCTCCCTCAGCCCCCAGGTCCCGCTGCCGTGGACCACCACGCACGCGTACGCCCTGTACGACCCCAACGCGGCGAACCTGCGCTTCGCCGACACCTCGCTCGGCTTCGGCAAGGCGCGCAGCACGGACGACGTGCTGAAGTCCCTCGCCCGGCACCAGGGCATCCCCTGGGTGAACACGCTCGCCGCCGACCGCGCGGGGCACTCCCTCTTCACCCAGTCGCAGGTGGTCCCGCGGATCACCGACGAGCTGGCGGAGCGCTGCTCGACGGAGCTCGGCAGGACCACGTATCCGGCGTCCGGGATCGCGGTCCTCGACGGCTCGCGCGGCGACTGCGCCCTCGGCAGCGACCCCGACGCCGTGACGCCGGGCATCCTCGGACCGTCGAGGATGCCGACGCTGAAGGACGCGCCGTACGTGGAGAACTCCAACGGCACTCCCTGGATGACCAACGCCGACCAGCCGATCACCGGGTACGAGCGGATCTTCGGCACCGTGGGCACCGAGCTCGGTCTGCGCACCCGCGGCGGCATCGAGGATGTGGCGGCGATGGCCGAGCGGGGGGATCTGACCGTACGGGACCTGGAGCGGCAGCAGTTCGCCAACCGGGTACCGGCGGGTGACCTCGCCGCCGAGGACGTGGCGCGGGCCTGTGCCGCGTTGCCCGGCGGTACGACGACGGGCAGTGACGGCAAGGCCGTGGACGTGTCGCAGGCGTGCGAGGTCATCAAGGCCTGGGATCGCACCATGGACACCGGCAGCCGGGGTGCGCTGCTCTTCGACCGGTTCTGGCGGAAGCTGCCCCCGAGCGGGCTGTGGAAGGTGCCGTTCTCGGCGGCGGACCCGGTACGTACGCCGAACACGCTGAACACGGACGCACCCGGATTCGCCACGGCCCTCGCCGACGCGGTGGCGGAACTGCGGGCCGCGGGCATCTCCTTGGACGCGCAGCTCGGCGCGCACCAGTTCGTCGTCCGTGGCGGCGAGCGCGTCCCGGTGCCCGGCGGCTCGGGGAGGCTCGGCGTGTGGAACGTGCTCGAACCGACGTGGAACGCGGCGGGCGGCGGCTATACGGAGGTGCCGTTCGGCTCCAGCCACCTCCAGGCGGTCGGCTGGGACGGCAGCAGCTGCCCGGTGGCGCGCACCCTGCTGACGTACTCCCAGTCGTCGAACCCGAACTCGCCGCACTACAGCGACCAGACGCGGCTGTTCTCCGGTGAGCGGTGGGTGACGTCGCGCTTCTGCGAGAAGGACATCCTGTCCTCGCCGAAGCTCACGGTTGTCCGGGTCAGCGAACAGCGCTGAGTCGTGTAGCGCTGAGTCGTGTGACGGGTGGAAGTGTGGTGCCGCTACCTGTGGCGGCACCACACTCATCCCGCCCGTTGCCGCCTTGCCGGTCCCCCTGTAGGGCCGCAGGCGGTCCGGGTCACACCGTCCTGGCCCGTCCCTCCCAGTACGGCTCGCGAAGGCGCCGTTTGTAGAGCTTGCCGTTGGGGTCGCGGGGCATTGCCTCGATGAAGTCGACGCTCTTGGGTCGTTTGTATCCGGCGAGCCGACGCGCGCAGTGGTTCAGGATCTCCTCGGCGAGCGTCGGGCCCGGCAGGAAACCCGGGGCGGGCTCGACCACGGCCTTCACCTCCTCGCCCCAGTCGTCGTGCGGGATGCCGAACGCGGCGGCGTCGGCGACGGCGGGGTGGGTGAGCAGCGCGGCCTCGATCTCGGCCGGATAGATGTTGACGCCTCCGGAGATGATCAGGTCGATCTTCCGGTCGCGGAGGAAGAGGTAGCCGTCCTCATCGAGGTAGCCGAGATCGCCGACGGTGAAGAAGTCGCCGATGCGGTTCTTCTTCGTCTTGGTCTCGTCCTTGTGGTACGAGAATCCGCCGGTGCTCATCTTCATGTAGACGGTGCCGAGTTCACCGGGCGGCAGCCGGTTGCCGTCGTCGTCGAAGACGGCGAGCTCGCTGATGGGCCAGGCCTTGCCGACGGTGCCGGGCTTCTTCAGCCAGTCCTCGGCGGTGGCGAAGGCGCCGCCTCCCTCGCTGGCCGCGTAGTACTCCTCGACGCTGTGTCCCCACCACTCGATCATGGCGCGCTTCACATGGTCCGGGCAGGGGGCGGCGCCGTGGATGGCGTGCCGCATGGACGACACGTCGTACGACTGCCTGATGTGGTCCGGCAGCGCCAGGAGGCGGTGGAACTGTGTGGGGACCATATGGGTGTGTGTGCACCGGTGGGTGTCGATCAGCCGGAGCATCTCCTCCGGTGTCCACTTGTCCATCAGCACCAGCCGGTGCCCAATGTGCAGGGACGCGCCCGCGAACTGCAGGACCGCCGTGTGGTAGAGCGGCGAGCAGACGAGGTGGACGTTGTCGTCGTACGGCATGATGCCGAAGATGGCGAGGAAGCCGCCGAGGTAGGACTCCTCGGGGAGCCTGCCGGGCAGCGGGCGCCGGATGCCTCGCGGGCGGCCGGTCGTGCCCGAGGTGTAGTTCATGACCCAGCCGAGGGTGCGGTCGGAGGGCGCCGACTCCGGCTGTCCGTCGAGGAGTTCGCCGTACGGGCGGAAGCCCTCGACCGTGCCGACCGCGTACCGGTGGCTGCCGGGCAGCCCGGCCTCGTCGGCGGCGTAGTGCGCGGCCTCGGCGAACCGCTCGTGCGCGATCAGCACCTTGGCGCCCGAGTCGGACACGATCCAGGCGATCTCGGGGCCGACGAAGTGGTGGTTGACGGGGACGAGGTAGAAACCGGCCTGGCTGGCGGCCAGGTACGCGGTGAAGAACTCCACCCCGTTCGGGAGCACGACCGCGAAGGCGTCGCCGCGTTCCAGTCCGGCCGCGCGCAGCCCGTGGACAAGGCGGTTGGCGTCCGCGTGGAGGCGACCGGCGGTCCACTCCTCGCCGTCGGGCGCCACGATGACCGTGCGGTCCGGGTCCGCGGCGGCCTGGGCCCAGAAACCGTGGGGGGCTTGGCTCACTGCTCCGCACTCCTTCCGGCGATCCGGTTGACGCGGTCGACGGCCTTCTCGAAGCCTCGCGTGAGGTCGTCGAAGACCGCCTGGACGCTGCGCTGACTGTTCATCCGGCCGACGATCTGCCCGACCGGGGTGCCAAGGAGCGGCTCCACCTCGTACTTCTGGATGCGGGAGACGGCCTCGGCGACCAGCAGGCCCTGCATCGGCATGGGGAGGGCGCCCGGCCCGTCGGGGTCGTCCCAGGCGTCGGTCCATTCGGTACGGAGCTGACGTGCGGGCTTTCCGGTGAGCGCGCGGGAGCGGACGGTGTCGCCCGATCCGGCGGCGAGCAGTTTCTCGATCAGCCGGGGTGAGGGGAGCTCCGCCTCGGTGGTGGTCAGCCACAGGGAGCCCAGCCACACACCCTGGGCGCCGAGAGCGAGTGCGGCCGCCACCTGCCGGCCGCTGCCGATGCCGCCCGCGGCCAGGACGGGCAACGGGTCGACGGCGTCCACGACTTCGGGGGTGAGCACCATGGAGGCGATCTCGCCGGTGTGGCCGCCTGCCTCGTAGCCCTGCGCGACGACGATGTCGATGCCCGCGTCCGCGTGCTTGCGGGCGTGCCGGGCGCTGCCCGCGAGCGCGGCGACGAGCACGTCCTGCTCGTGGGCGCGGTCGATGACATCGGCCGGCGGTGAGCCGAGCGCGTTGGCGAGCAGCTTGATCGGATAGTCGAAGGCGACGTCGAGCTGGGTACGGGCGACCTGCTCCATCCAACCGGTGATACGCCATCCGGAGGCCTCGCCCTCGGCGAGTTCGGGCACGCCGTACCGGGTGAGGGTGTCCTTGACGAACTGCCGGTGGCTCTCCGGGATCATCGCCTCTACGTCGGCCTCGGTGACGCCTTCCACCTTCTTGGCCGGCATGACGACGTCCAGGCCGTACGGCGTGCCGTCGACGTGGGCCTCGATCCAGTCGAGGTCGCGTTTGAGTTCGTCGGGGGCCGTGTAGCGGACCGCGCCGAGCACCCCGAAGCCGCCGGCCCGGCTGATGGCCGCGGCGACGGCGGGGAACGGCGTGAAGCCGAAGACGGCGTGCTCGACTCCCAGTGTCTTGCTCAGCTCCGTCTGCATGGGCGCAGGATGCCGCAGTCCTCCGGACGAAGGAAGGGGTTTTCTGATGAGGCGTCAGATTTGCTGCTCCGCAGTGCGCCTCCCCTACTGCGCGGTGCGCCTCCCCCGGGCCTCTGCGGTGCGCGGGGGCCGACGAGAAGCGCGCGACGGATGCCGCGCGCTGTGAATACGGCGGGCTGGACGGCGTCGGCCGCAAGACGACCGGCCGCGTCCGGCCCACCCTGGCCGGCCAGTGGCCGCTACTCGCTGAAGACGGCCTTCTGGACCTCGTTCGGCCCGTCGAAGCGATCCCTCTTGAGGCCGTTGAGGCGGCTCACGACCTTGTCGTCGGCATGGTTCTCACGAGCGCGCTCGACGAGGTGTTTCTTGTCCGTCGGGTACTCCGCGCCCTTGAGTGCCTTCTGCAGGTCAGTGGGGCTGAGCTCGGCCATGCGAGCCTCCCTGTGGTGCGTCGGCCGCTCCGCCGTGCGGAGCCGCCGTGGCGTACAGAATCAGGCATCGTCCGCACTACCCGCACGGGCGCGATGCATGCGGCTCGACGCCCGGATCATGACGCCGCCCCCAGGGTCTCCAGCACCGCCATCGCCGCGTTGTGGCCGGGCACCCCGCTGACTCCGCCGCCGCGCACCGCGCCCGCGCCGCACAGCAGGACGTTCGGGTGCCGGGTCTCCACGCCCCAGCGGCCCGTGCCGTCCTGGGCGTAGGGCCAGGAGAGCTCGCGGTGGAAGATGTTGCCGCCCGGCAGCCGCAGGCCGCGCTCCAGGTCGAGCGGGGTCCTGGCCTCGATGCACGGACGGCCCTCGGCATCGGTGGCCAGACAGTCGCTGATCGGTTCGGCGAGGTGCGCGTCGAGCTGGGCGAGGGTCGACTTCAGCAGTTCCTCACGGACGGAGTCGTTGTCGTGCGTGAAGAGCCGGGCGGGTGTGTGCAGTCCGAAGAGGGTGAGCGTCTGAAAGCCCTGTTCGACCAGACCGGGGCCGAGGATGGTCGGGTCGGTGAGCGAGTGGCAGTAGATCTCCGAGGGTGGGGCCGCGGGCAGCGTCCCGGCCGCCGCCTCGGCGTACGCGGTCGCCAGTTGCTCGTAGCCCTCGGCGATGTGGAAGGTCCCGGCGAAGGCGTGGCGCGGGTCGACCGAGGTGTCGCGCAGCGCGGGCAGCCGGGTGAGCAGCATGTTGACCTTGAGCTGCGCGCCCTCGGCGGGGGTGGGGGGCTCGTCCCCGGTGAGGACGGCCAGTTCCTGGGGGGAGGCGTTCACCAGGACATGGCGGGCGGCGACCACGCTCTCCGTGTCCGCCGTGCGGTACGTGACCTCGGCGGTTCGCCCGTCGGTCTCGATCCGCACCGCCTCGTGGCCTGTGGCCATCACGGCGCCCGCGTCCCTCGCGGCCGTGGCCAGCGCGTCGGTGAGGGCGCCCATGCCGCCGACCGGTACGTCCCAGGCGCCCGTTCCGCCGCCGATCACGTGGTAGAGGAAGCAGCGGTTCTGTGGCAGGGCGGGGTCGTGGGCATCGGCGAAGGTGCCGATCAGGGCATCGGTGAGGACGACGCCGCGGACCAGGTCGTCGCTGAAGTGCTCCTCGATGGCCAGGCCGATCGGCTCTTCGAAGAGCGTCCGCCAGGCGTCCTCGTCGTCGACGCGGGCGCGCAGCTCGTCGCGGGTGGGCAGCGGCTCCGTCAGGGTGGGGAAGACCCGCTGGGCGACTCGGCCCGTCATGTCGTAGAAGCGCTGCCAGGCCTGGTACTCGCGGTCCGAGCCGGTCAGCCGCGCGAACGCCTCCCGCGTGCGCCGCTCACCACCGCCCACGAGGAGTCCGGTGGGGCGCCCGTCGCGTTCCACGGGCGTGTACGAGGAGATCGTGCGGCCGCGGACCCTGAAGTCCAGACCGAGGTCGCGGACGATCTTCCGGGGCAGCAGGCTGACCAGGTACGAGTAGCGCGACAGCCGCGCGTCGACCCCGGCGAACGGCCGGGTGGACACGGCGGCGCCCCCGGTGGTCGCCAGCCGCTCCAGCACGAGCACCGACCGTCCGGCGCGGGCGAGGTAGGCGGCTGCGACCAGCCCGTTGTGGCCGCCGCCGACGATCACGGCGTCGTACGACCGGCGTCCCTCACGTACGGATTCCCCACGTACGGATTGCTCGCGTACGGATTGCTCACGTACGGATCCCTCATGGACTGGCATGGCTCTGTGTACTGGCATGGCTCTTCGTAACACGCGGCGATCCGGACCGGCCAGAGGGGCGGGGCAGGTGGCCCAGCGGCCGCCGGAACCCCCGGTGCGCGGGCGGACCGTCCCTCAGGGCCGCTGTCGCAGCTCCGCCACTCTGCGATACAGCTCCACCGCTTCCGTGCCGCGTCCCAGCTGCTCCAGGCAGTGGGCCTCGTCGTTGCGGCTGGCGAGGGCGTCGGGGTGGGCGGCGCCGAGGACGCGCTCGCGGGCGTCGGCCACCCGCCGGTACTCGGTGAGGGCGTCGGGCCAGCGGCCGAGCCAGCCCAGGCCGACGGCGACCTCGCGACAGCTGACCAGGGTGTCCGGGTGGTCGAGGCCGAGGACGCGCTCGCGCAGGGCGCACACGTCGCGCGACTCGGCGAGGGCCTCCTCCCAGCGGCCGAGCCGGCCGAGGTTCACGCCGAGGCCGTGGCGGGCGCGCAGGGTCTCGGCGTGGGCGGGGCCGTGGACGCGGGTCCGGTCGTCGACGAGGGCCCGGTAGAGCGTGAGCGCGTCGGCGCTGCGGCCGAGCCGGCCGAGGCTGATGCCGACCTCGTAGCGGCTGGCGAGGGTGTCCGGGTGATCGGGACCGAGGGCCTGGGCGCGGGACTCGGCGACCTCCTGGTACATGCGCAGCGCCTCCGGCCAGCGCCCCAACTGGCCGAGCAGATAGGCGACCTCGTACCGGGTCACAAGGGTGTCGGGGTGGTTCGGGCCGAGCACCCGGGCGCGGGCGCGGGCCACGTCGGACGCCATCGCGTACGACTCCTCCAGGCGCCCGAGCCGGCTCAGGTTGAAGGCGAGGTTGTGGCGGCAGCGGAGGGTGTCGGGGTGGTCGGGGCCCATGGTGTGCTCGCGCGCCGCGAGGACGGAGGCGTACGCCTGGTGGGCCTCGAAGTGCCGCCCCAGCCGGCCGAGCACGTACGCCGTTTCCTGCCTGACGGTGAGGGTGTCGGGGTGGTCGGGGCCGAGCACCCGCTCCCGGGTCCGGGCCACGTGCGTGTACTCGCGCAGGGCGTCGGCGGGGCGGCCGGTGCGGCTGAGGGTGAAGCCGACCTCGTAGCGGCTGGCGAGGGTGTCGGGGTGGTCGGGGCCGAGGACGTGCTCGCGTTCGGCGGCGACCGCGCGGTGTACCGCGCCCGCCTCCGTCCAGCGGCCGAGGCGGCCCAGGCTGAGGCCCGCGTTGTGCCGGCCCGCCAGGGCGCTGACGACCTCGGGGGGCGGGGCGGGGCGGTCGGTGCGGACGGGTTCCTCGGTACGGCCTGTGGCGGGGCGGACGATCCAGTCGCCGGTGAGGCCCGCCGAGGCGTCCGGCGGGGTGCTGCGCAGTCCTCTGCCCGCCGCCTTGTGGCCGGTGGTCATGCCCCGGGTCCAGGACGGCAGGCGGGGTTCCCGGGACAGGAGCTGCTCGGGGCGCTGCCCGGCCGACGGCGCTACCTGGTGCGCCTGAGCCGAGGAGGGGACGGGGCGCGGCACCACCGTCGGGACGCGGAAGGACGCCGTGCGGCCCTCATGGATCCTGCGGCCCAGCTCCCGGGCGTCCTGCGGTCGTTCGTCCGGCTGTTTGGCGAGCAGGTCCAGGATCGTCCGCTCCATGTACTCGGGCAGCTCGGGGCGGTGGCTGCGCGGCGGCTCCGGCGGGGTGTCGCGGTGGCCGACGAGGACCGCCCACGCGTCGTCGAGGTCGAACGGCGGTACGCCCGTGGCGATCTCGTACAGCACGCACCCGAACGAGTACAGGTCGCTGCGGTGGTCGACCTGGTCGCCGCCGATCTGCTCCGGCGACATGTAGTGAGGGGTGCCCATGGCGATACCGGTGCCGGTGAGGCGTGAGGTGAAGCCGATGTCGTGGCCGAGGCGCGCTATGCCGAAGTCGCAGATCTTCACCGTGCCTTCGGTGAGCCGCATGATGTTCGCGGGCTTCAGGTCGCGGTGCACGATGCCCTGCTGGTGGGTGTAGGCGAGGGCGGCGGCAGCCTGCTCGGCGATCTCGACGACGTCGTCGACGGGCAGCGGGTGCTGCTTGTTGTCCTCCAGGAGCTGGCTGAGATTACGGCCCTCCAGGAGTTCCATGACGAGGTAGAGCACCCCGTCGGCCTCCCCGAAGTCGTGGACGACGGTCACTCCGCGGTGCTGGAGTGCGGCGGCCACGCGGGCCTCGCGGCGGAACCGCTCCCGCAGTACCCGCGTCAGGGCGGGGTCATGTTGCGTGTTCAGGGGTTTGAGGCACTTCACGGCGACGTGCCGGCCCAGTGACTCGTCTCTCGCGCGCCAGACCTCGCCCATCCCGCCGCGCCCGATCAGATCAAGCATCCGATACCGGCCCTGGATCAGCCTGGTGTCCCCCATCGCCTGCGATCGCCCCCGTGTGTCCGGCCCCGCCCTCCCCTGGCTCGTCCAGTATGGCGGGCTATCGCACGACTTTGTACGGTGCCGGGCGCGAACCGGGACCGAGCCGTCGCATGGCGCGGATGATGTGTTTGGGCGGGAGTTGCCAGCGCAGACGTGCGGGAACGCAGCGCAGGAGGGTGCCGGTGAGGCGCAGGCGCCGGGTCACCACGGCCGGTGACGGGGCCCGCCTGCCATACAGCTCATGGGCGTACGGCGGCAGGGAGGCGTACGCCAGGTTCGCCACGCGCCGCCACAGCAGGGCGCGCGCCGGAACGAGCAACGTGTGCGTGGGGGGTGTGCGCAGGAAGTCGTCGACCTCCCGTGCCTCGGGTCCGGCAGCCAGCTCCGGCAGCACCTGTGTGAAGTAGGCGGCCAACTCCTCCCGATCGCCCGGGACCTCGTCGGGGTCCAGGCCCACCAGTTCGGCGGCGATGCGTTGTTCGGCGATGTACCGGTCGGCCGCGGCGTCCGTGAAGGGGAACCCCGAGCACCGCAGGACGTGCAGGTAGGAGTCGATCTCGGCGCAGTGCACCCACCGCAGCAGCTCCGGCTCGTCGACCGGGTACCGCTCCCCCGTGTCGGGGTCGGTCGCCGAGAGCTTGCTGTGGATCTTCCGTACGCGGGCGCCCGCGCGCTCCGCGGCCTCGGCGGTGCCGTAGGTGATCGTGCCGACGAAGGTGGCGGTCCGCATCAGCCGGCCCCACGCGTCGCGCCGGAAGTCGGAGTTCTGCATGACACCGCGCACCGCCCGCGGGTGGAGGGCCTGGAGGTACAGGGCGCGGATGCCGGCGACCCACATCATCGGGTCGCCGTGCACCTGCCAGGTCACCGAGTCGGCCCCGAACAGCCCCTGAGCATCTGTGCGAAGAGCGTCCACGGAGTCAGATGTGCCCGCGGCCACGGGGTGTCACTCGTGTCGCCCTCGGCCTGCGCCTGTGACGGGAAGCAGTCGGGCTAACGGCGCACACGGGGCATCCCCAGACCGATCCAGGAGATGATCTCGCGCTGGATCTCGTTGTTGCCGCCACCGAAGGTGAAGATCACGGCGGAGCGGTAGCCACGTTCCAGTTCGCCGTGGAGGACGGAGCCCGCGGAGCCGTCCTTCAGGGGGCCGGCCGCGGCGACGATCTCCATGAGCCAGGCGTAGGCCTCGCGGCGCGCCTCGGAGCCGTAGACCTTGACGGCGGAGGCGTCCTGGGGGGTGAGGGTGCCTTCCTGGACGGCGTTCACCATCTGCCAGTTGAGCAGCTTCATCGCGTCGAGCTTCGTATGGGTCTGGGCGAGGCGGCGGCGCACCCAGGGCAGGTCGACGACGCGGCGGCCGTCGGCGAGCTTGGTCTCCATGGCCCAGCGCTGCACGTCGTGCAGGGCGCGGATGGCCATGGTGCCGTGGGCGGCGAGGGTGACGCGTTCGTGGTTGAGCTGGTTGGTGATCAGCCGCCAGCCCTTGTTCTCCTCACCGACGCGGCGGGAGACGGGGACGCGGATGTTCTCGTAGTAGCTGGCGGTGGTGTCGTGCGAGGCGAGGGTGTTGATCAGGGTGCAGGAGTAGCCGGGGTCCGTGGTCGGGACCAGGAGCATCGTGATGCCCTTGTGGGGCGGGGCGTCCGGGTCGGTGCGCACGGCCAGCCACACCCAGTCCGCGGTGTCGCCGTTCGTGGTCCAGATCTTCTGGCCGTTGACCGTGTAGTGGCCGGTGGCCTCGTCGCCCTCCCTGACCGCTCGGGTCTTCAGCGAGGCGAGGTCCGTGCCCGCGTCGGGCTCGCTGTAGCCGATCGCGAAGTCGATCTCGCCGGAGAGGATGCGCGGCAGAAAGTAGGTCTTCTGTTCCTCACTGCCGAACCGCATGATCGTCGGGCCGACCGTGTTGAGCGCCATCAGGGGCAGCGGGACGCCCGCCTGGGCCGCCTCGTCGAAGAAGATGAACTGCTCCATGGGCGTCAGCCCGCGCCCGCCGTACTCCTTCGGCCAGCCCACACCGAGCCAGCCGTCCGTGCCGAGGCGCCGGATCGTCTCGCGGTAGAAGCGCTTCTGGGCAGCCGGTCCGGCGTGCCGGGCGTGCACGTCGTCCGGCACCAACTCGCCGAAGTAGGCGCGCAGTTCGGTGCGCAGCCGCTGCTGCTCGGGCGTGTATTCCAGATGCACGGCGCCTCCTGGCTCCCCAAGGCCGGACCTGACGGCGCACACCGTAGAACGTGTTCCAGTAATTGGGAACAACGAAGGGCGAGTGGGCCAGGAGCCCGAAGAGACCCGGAGTCCGCGGCGCGCGGTCTCCGCCTCGGACAGCTCCCCGTATCAAGCGGCGAGTGTCGTGAGGAAGTCCGTGCAGGCGCGGGCGCAGTCGCGGCAGGACTGGGCGCTGCCCTCGGCGCCGGGGTGGGCGTCGAAGGCGTGGGCGCACTCCAGGCAGATCTCCCGGCACCACTCCACCTGAGCCCGGAGCGCGGTCTCGTCCTGGTGGATCTGCTCGGAGAGCACCCGGCACGTCGCGTCGCACACCTCCGCGCACATGATGCCCTTGCGCCGTATGCGTTCCTGGTCCGTGGGCCCGTCCGGATCGGCGAGGCTTGCGCTCAGGGCGCACGCCCGCGCACACTCCGTGCACGCCTGTGCGCACGCGAAGCGGTCCTCAAGAAACCGGAAGAGCTCCTGCTGAGAAGTCTTCGTCGATGTCACAACGGGCGGGTAGCCGAGCGGAAACCCATCAAACCCGCTCGTTCTTGACGCATTCGCGAGCGCCTGGCGCACGGAACGAAGCCGTTCGATGACTGTTGCATCCCGCTGAACATGAGCTGGTTCACTGACGTCTACAGGGGTATTCGCCATACATGAGTACGGAATGGCTGTATTTCGCTGCAGGTGGAAGCGCGCTGGTCGGCCTCTGGGCGGGCGTCATGGGCCTGATCGTGGTGGTGCTGCTGGGCGGTGCCTTCTGGATGGGCAACCGCGTACGCAGCCGTGAGCCACGCCGGCCGAGCCGGGAGGAGCAGCCCCGGCTGCCGGAGAGCGGCGCTGTCCGCGAGGAGCAGGCGTACCGCGAACCCGACGAGATACCCCGGAGCGAGCTCCGGCTCACGCCCTACCAGGTGCACGGCAACCTGGGCTCCCGGCCGAGCACGTCGAAGCAGCGGCCGCGCTGGAGCAAGGGCAGCGGTGGCTCCTTCGGCAGTGGCGGCCTGGGCGCCCACTAGGCCCTGTCGTCAAACTCCCGCCTGCCGCCCTCCGGGCGGACAGCGGGAGTTTGACGACAGGGCCTAGGCCGCAGGCCGGCCCCCGATCAGCCTGCTGTCACCAGAGTCATGACCGAGTACACCGAGGACACCTGGGCGGTGAGAAACATGGCCGAGCGCGCCGCGCTGCCACTGCCCGACTACGACCACCTGCCGATCGGGAGTCTGGAGAGCCGCGTCCGCGCGCTCACCGCCGACGAGGTGGAGGAGGTGCTCGCCTACGAGCGGGCCCACGCCCACCGCCTCCCGGTGACCGAACTGCTGACGGCGCGCCTGGAACAGCTTCTCTCCGGTGCCGAGCCGACCTCCGGCGACCCCGGCGCCGTACGCCCCGAAGGGCCCGGGCGGCCCAACGCGGGGTCGCCGGTGTCGCCGGCGACATCACCGCAGCCGCCCAGCCCGACGCCCCACGGGACCCCCGACCAGCGCGGCCGGCCGAGGGCCGATCGCACATGGCGGTGACCCATGCGTCGGCACGGGCCAGTTCCAGACCGCCGCTGACGTAGCGCTCGGAGCGGTCGCCGTCAGGTGTCCTGCACCTCCCGTGACATCGGGGGCTCGGCGGGTGTGGGGGCGGGCGGGCCGAACAACACGGCCCGGGCCACCTGCGGCGTGAACAGCGCGCTGACCGGCGCCTTCAGCGACAGCACCGAGCGGAAGGCCTCGCCCACCACGGGGTCGCCGGGGGTGCGCTCCTCGACCCGGCGCAGATACCAGCCGACGGGCCGGTCCACGACCCGTGAGGCGACCGCGTTCCCGAGGGCGCCCGGCATGTTCCTGTCCGCCCCGGCCGAGATGTCCCAGGCCTGCCGGGACGCCGCGAGGAGGGCGCGCTGCACCCGGCGTGTCGTCGGTGTCCGGCGCCCGTCGGCGAGCGCGTCACGCAGGGCCACGGCGGTCATCGCCGCGACGGACATGCCCTGGCCGTAGACCGGGTTGAACGTGCACAGCGCGTCCCCGGCGGCCAGGAAGCCCGCGGGACGCCGGCCGGGCAGGTCGTACCGGCGCCGTACGTTGGCCGTCTGGCGGAACCCGAACGCCGGCGACCGCGGCTCGGCCTCGCGCAGCCAGCGGTACACCAAGGGGTGCGGAAGCCGCTTCGCGTACGCCAGGTACTCGTCATCGCCCGTGGGCGGTTCGTCGCCGCGCAGGCCCGAGAAAGTGACCAGATGATTGCCGTCCTCCAGGGGCAGGACGACGGCTCCGTAGGTCTGCTCGGGGTTCGGGATGACGTAAACGGCGGGCGTGTCGCCGCTCAGGGTCCCGTCGGTGTCGCGGTAGACCCGTGAGGCGTAGGCGAGACCGGTGTCGATGGTCTCCTCGTGCGGGGCGTCCGCGCCGATCGCGGTGAGCCACTGCGGGGCCTTCGTGGCGCGCCCGGAGGCGTCCACGACCAGATCCGCCTCCAGCGGGCGCTCCTCCTTGCGGGCGCCGTCGCCGCGCTCGCGCACCAGTAGGCCCCGGACCCGCGACGCGTCGCCGAGCAGCCCCACGACGTCCGTCGACTCCAGCGTGGTGACGGCCGGGTGGGCGAGCACCCGCCGCCGTAGCAGTTCCTCGAACTGCAGGCGCGAGCCGGTGAAGATGTGTATCGACGCCGGAACCCGCCGGAACCAGCGCCCCGCCTGCCACTGCGCCATGTCGGACGGCATCCCGACCCGGGGCGCGCCCGCCGCGCGCAACTCGTCCGTGAACCCCGGCAGCAACGCGTCCAGAGCCCGTTGCCCGCCTTCGATCAGGACGTGCGGGTGACGGCTCTGCGGTACCCCGGGGCGTGGACCGGCCCCCTCGGGGTACCGGTCGCGCTCGACGACCGTCACCCGGTCGGCGTGTTCGGCGAGGACGTGGGCCGCGAGCAGCCCCGCGACGCCGCCTCCCACGACCACCGCATGACGGCCCACCGAGCGGCTCCTGCCCCGACTCCCCGCCTGTTGTGCAGAGTTCACGTCGCCCTCGCTCCCCTGATCCAGCACAGCGGTCCCGAACGTCCAGTTTCTCGCGGGCGAGAGATGACTGAGGGGATTCCGGCCTGTTTCCACGGGCGCATCGTGGCGCACCGGCACCGGGCGGGAGCGCGTCCGCCCGTCACCGCGCCTCTTCGCCGGTGTGCCGCGCACCACCGCGTTCACAGAGATCACCGAAGAACGACAGAACAATTGACGTGTCCGCACCACACCCCTACCTTCTGATCGATTCACCGAACTCCGTTCGAAATACCGGTCATCTCTCAATTCCCCGGCTCCCGCACGCCCATTGGAGACCAGATGAGCGCACCATCCCACCCGGGCCCCCAGCCGTCGCGCCGGCTCTTCCTCGGCATGGCCGCCGCCACTCCCCTGGCCATGACCGGCGTGATGAGCCTCGGCGCGGGCACGGCTCACGCCGCCGACTCGGCCTATGTGATGTGCTACTTCACCGAGTCGACGAACCTCGGCGAGGGCACCGACTACGGTCTCCACCTCGCGGTCAGCCCCGACGGGCTGAACTGGACGCCACTGAACCAGAACAACCCGGTCGCCGCCCCCACCGCGGGCGCGCTCGGACTGCGCGACCCCTTCCTCATGCGCAAGCAGGACGGCACCTTCGTCGTCCTCGCCACGGACCTCAAGGGCACCGACTGGAGCTACAACAGCCAGTACATCCACGTCTGGGACTCCGCCGACCTGCGCACCTTCACCGGGTACCGCCGCCTCAAGCTGCACGACATGACCACCCACAGCTGGGCTCCCGAGGCGTTCTGGGACGCCGGACGGCGACAGTATGCGGTCATCTACTCATCGGTGAACTCCAGCGGGCACAACGTGATCATGGTGAACTACACCAGCGACTTCATCACGGCCTCCGCCCCGCAGGTCTTCTTCGACCCGGGCTACGACGTCATCGACGGCAACATGACCGTCGGCGTGGGCGGCGTCAACTATCTCTACTTCAAGAAGAACCAGACCCTGGTCGGCGCACGCTCCACCTCACTCAACCCCGGGAGCTTCACCGAGTTCAGCACTGGTGTCGCGCACGGCGGCACCGAGGCACCCACCGTGTTCAAGTCCCTGACCTCGAACACCTGGTACCTGTGGGGAGACACCTACACACCGAACGGCGTCTTCTACGCATGGCAGACGTCCGACCTCGCCTCCGGCACCTGGACCGCCCTCGACCAGAAGACCTACACCCAGCCGGTCAACTCCAAGCACTGTGGCATCACGACCATCACCAGCACCGAGTACAACAACCTGCTCGCCAAGTGGGGCGCGCCTGCCTGGAACCGGCTCAAGTCCTACAACCAACCGGCCCGTTACGTCCGCCACGCCAACTTCGTCGGCCGCATCGACGCCTACCCGTTCGACCTGCCCTCCGACTCCCAGTGGAAGCTCGTGCCCGGTCTCGCCGACAGCTCCGCCGTGTCCTTCCAGTCGGTCAACTACCCCACCCGCTATCTGCGGCACTACAACTACGAGCTGCGCCTCGACCTCAACGACGGCACATCGACGTTCGCGGCGGACGCGACCTTCCATCGAACGGCCGGCCTCGCGGACTCCGGCTGGGCGTCCTTCCGCTCGTACAACAACCCGACCCGCTACATCCGGCACTCCGACTACGTCCTGCGCGTCGACCCGATCTCGACGACGACCGACCGGCAGGACGCGACCTTCCGCGTCGGCTACTGACCGAGCGGCAACCCCGTGTAGTTCTCCGCCAGCTCGGCCGCAGCGTGCTCCGACGTCGCGATGCGGTCGAGCTGGGAGAGCTGGAGTCTCGTGTCGAAGGGCGACTGCTCCGGGTCTGTGTGCAACGTCGTCGTCATGAAGGACGAGAAGTGCTCGGCGCGCCACACTCTGCGCAGGCAGGTGTCGGAGTAGGCGTCCAGCAGGCCGGTCGAACCGGTCTCCTTCAGGTGCGCGAAGGCGCGGGCCAGGACGATGACGTCGGCGGCGGCCAGGTTGAGGCCCTTGGCGCCGGTGGGCGGCACGATATGCGCGGCGTCGCCCGCCAGGAAGACCCGGCCGTACCGCATCGGCTCGGTGACATGGCTGCGCATCGGCAGCACCGCCTTGGACGTGACGGTGCCGCGCTTGAGTCGCCATTCCGGGTTCGCGTCGAGGGCGAAGCGGGCGTCCAGCTCGTCCCAGATCCGCTCGTCGGACCAGTCGGCCTGGTCCGTGCCGCCCGGCACCTGGAGGTAGAGCCGGCTGACGGACTCGGAGCGCATGCTCGCCAGGGCGAAGCCGCGCTCGGAGTGGGCGTAGATCAGCTCCTGGTAGACGGGCGGCGCGTCGGCGAGGATGCCCAGCCAGGAGTACGGGTAGGTCCGCTCGTACGTCGTCAGCACGCCCTCGGGCAGGGCGCCCCGGGTCACGCCGTGGAAGCCGTCGCAGCCGACCACGTAGTCGCAGGTCAGGGTCTTCTCACGGTTCTCGTGGGTGTAGCGGATCACCGGGCGGTCCCCTGTCCGGACCGATGCCGTGGCGCCCTCCACCGCGTGCACCTCCGCCTCGAAGCGGAGCGGTCCGCCGTCGGCGAGTTGGAGGGCGACGAGGTCCTTCACCACTTCGGTCTGGGCGTAGACCCACACCCGGCGCCCGCCCGTCAGTTCCGGGAAGTCCACCCGGTGGGAACGACCGCCGTAGCGCAGCTCGATGCCGTCGTGGGGCATGCCCTCGCGCTCCAGCCGCTCCCCCGCGCCCGCGGCGCGCAGGACGTCCACGGTGGCCTGCTCCAGGATCCCCGCCCGCTGCCGCTGCTCGACGTAGGCCCGGTCGCGGCGTTCCAGGACGACGCTGTCGATCCCGGCGTTGTGCAGCAGGCGGGCGAGCAGCAGCCCGGAGGGGCCGCCGCCGATGATCCCGACGGTCGTGTGCATGGACGTCTCCTCGACGGCGAGGACGAGCGTGTTCGCGCAGTGAAACGGCCTTCACTCACTGGGGCGTGAGTTTGCGCTCCCGCTCATCCTCTGTCAACGGCCCCCAACCCTCAGCCCCCAGCGTCCAGGAAGTGGAACCCGGGCGCGGGTGCATCAGGAAATCGTGAGGGGAGATGTTCCACGCGTACGCCCCCGCCAGGGCGAACACCACCCGGTCCCCGGCCCGCAGCCCCGGGGCGTGGACGTGCCGGGCGAGGACGTCCTTCGGGGTGCACAGCTGGCCGGTGAGCGTGACACGGTCGCCGCTGCCCGCCGGGCGTGGCCAGGGGTGGGGCCAGGCGTCCATCTCCAGCACCGAGCACGGCTGGTCGTGCCCCTTGGTCGCGGGGGTGCGCAGATGGTGCGTGCCGCCTCGGACGACCGCGAACTCCTCACCGTGGCTGTGCTTCACCTCCAGCACCTCGGTGGCGTACCAGCCGCAGTACGCCGTGAGTGAAGCGGCTCTCGGGCTGCGCGTAGTCCACCGTCATACCGCCGCCGACGTTCACCTCGCTGAGCGGGGCTGCCAGTCCCGCCGCCCAGGTCACGATGGCTCGGGCCATCGCCAGGAGGTCGGCGGCGTCGAGCCCGCTGGCCAAGTGGGCGTGGATGCCCCGGAGTTCGAGCTGTGGGTGGGTGCCGTCCGTGAGGGCGCGGAGTATCGGGGCCGTCTGGGACGGGTCGAGGCCGTTTCAGTTCTCACGGCTGCTTCAGCTCCCCGGCAGCTCGACACCGCCGGCCTCCGCCACTTCGGCGAGCATCCGCTTCCCAGACCTGTGAGGAAGTCGCAGGTCACCGAAGTGCACCACCTTGCCCGCCGTCACGCGACCTCCTTGGTCATCAGCACTCGATCTTCAGAATAAGGTAAGGCTTACCTTCTTGTTTCGCTCTGCATCTCACTCTCTGGAGTTCCGATGACCCTGGCCCTCGATCTCGCGCCGGCAGAAGCCGACACGGACGTGCCCGGACTCCTCGCCACGTCGTACCGGCGCCTGACCTCCCTGTGCGAGGTGCTGTCGGTGCACGTCACGGACGGCGGACGGCCGGGCCCCCTGAGGCCGTGTCTGATGGAGGGTCAGGAGGGGGCCGAGGCCTTCGTCGACGCCGAGGCCGCACGGATTCGGGAGCGCTACGGCCACACCGCACCCCGCCATGTCGCCGCCTCGCGCGCCCTCCACGACTACGCCTGGTCGGTGGGCCTGCTGATGGGCGGTGTCTGGTATCTGGAACGAAGGGTGCCGCGCATCGCACCCGAGGACGTACGGATCGACCTCGCCTCGGGGGCGTTCGACATCACGCCGGGCGCCCGCCTCGTCTGCCTGCCGGACGACCCGGCCGTCGCACTGTCGGGTGCGCTGCCCGTGGCTCAGGAGGACGCGCTGCGGGGCGAGTTGAGGCAGGCGGTCGCCACTCACATGGGTCCGGTGCTGGACGCGATCGGCCCGTACACACGGCGTGGCTCACGCGCCCTGTGGGGCATGGTCGCCGACGATCTGGTCTCGGGCATCTGGTATCTCGGCCGGGTGCTCGGCGAGGAGGCCACCGCTGTACGGGCCGCGACCGAGGTACTGCCCTCCGCCCTGGCGCCCTTCCCCGGCGGCGCGGGCTTCCGCCCTCTGCGCACCGCCGACGGCCGCGAACACCCGACCCGCACCCGCACCAGCTGCTGCCTCTACTACACGATCCGTCCCGGCGAAGCCTGCTCCACGTGCCCCCGTACCTGTGACGCGGAACGGCTGCGCCGGCTCGGCGGATGAGCCGCACCCGAAGCGGGGAGCGGCTCCACCGCGCTCAGCGCACGAGACAGGGACGCTTGCTGTCGAAGGTCCAGTCCTTGATCAGGTACTGCATCCCGATCGCGTCGTCGCGGCCCGACAGCGCCTTCTCCTTGTAGAGCTCGTGGGCCGCGCGGAGACGGTCCATGTCGAGCCGGAGGCCGAGGCCGGGCATGTCGGGGACGGCGACCTCGCCGCCGACGATCCGCGGCGGTTCGACGGTGAGCCGCTCCAGTCCTTCCTGCCAGATCCAGTGGGTGTCGAGGGCGTTGTACTCGCCGGGCGCGGCGGCCCCGCAGTGCGCCATCATCGCCAGGGAGATGTCGAAGTGGTTGTTGGAGTGGCAACCCCAGGTCAGCCCCATGGCGTTGCAGAGCTGCGCGACCCGTACCGACCCCTGCATGGTCCAGAAGTGGGGGTCGGCGAGCGGGATGGAGACCGACTGCAGGGCCAGGGCGTGCGTGAGCTGGCGCCAGTCCGTGGCGATCATGTTGGTCGCTGTGGGCAGGCCCGTTGCCCGGCGGAACTCGGCGAGGATCTCACGGCCGGAGTAGCCGTCCTCCGCCCCGCAGGGGTCCTCGGCGTAGGCGAGCGTGCCGACGAGGGGGCGGCACAGTTCGACGGCCTCGCGCAGGGTCCATGCGCCGTTGGGGTCGAGGGTGATGCGGGCCTCGGGGAAACGCTCCTTGAGCGCCTGGACGGCCCTGACCTCCTCGTCGCCCGGCAGCACGCCGCCCTTGAGCTTGAAGTCGTGGAAGCCGTACCGGTCGTAGGTGGCCTCGGCCTGTCGGACGATCGCCTCGGGAGTCAGTGCCTCCTCGCGCCGGATCCGGTACCAGTCCACGGCGGAGTCGGGTTCACGGACGTACTCCAGGTCGGTGCGGTCCGGGTCGCCGACGTAGAAGAGATAGCCGAGGACCCGTACGGCGTCACGCTGCTTGCCGTCGCCCAGCAGGGCGGCGACCGGGAGGTCCAGATGCTGGCCGAGGAGGTCCAGGAGTGCCGACTCGACCGCGGTGACGGCGTGCACCGTGGTGCGCAGGTCGAAGGTCTGGGCGCCGCGGCCGCCCGGGTCGCGGTCCGCGAACGTCGCCTCCATCGTGCGCAGGACGCGCTTGTAGTCGCCCACGCGCGCACCGACGACGAGGGGCTCGGCGTCACGCAGGGTCCGCGTGATCTTCTCCCCGCCCGGTACCTCCCCGAGGCCCGTACGGCCCTCGGAGTCCTCGATGACGACGACGTTGCGGGTGAAGTAGGGGGCGTGCGCCCCGGAGAGGTTGAGCGCCATGGAGTCCCGGCCGGCGACCGGGAGGACGGAGAACTTGGTGACGACTGGCTGGCTCATGACGGACGGTGCCATTCTCGTGAGGTTCGCCGACACGCAGGCCATGCCGGCGGTCGGTCAGATACTGAGGGCGTCGAGGACCTGTTCCAGCACCAGTACGCCACCCAGGCCGAGGATCGCGAGCACCGTGGTGTAGGTGGTGCGCGCCTTGATGGCGTCCAGGACGGACAGGTTGAAGTACTCCTTGAACATCCAGAAGCCCGGGTCGTTGACGTGGGAGAAGGCGATCGAGCCGCAGGACACGGCCAGCACCATGACCTCGGGGTGGACACCGCTGCCCGCGAGCAGCGGCAGCGCCACACCGGCGGCGGTGACGACGGCCACGGTCGCCGAGCCGAGAGCCACCCGGAGGATGGCCGCGATCAGCCAGGCCAGGATGATCGGCGAGATGGACCAGCCCTCGGTCGTGTCCTTGATGTAGTCGGAGATCCCGCCTTCGACGAGGACGTTCTTGAAGGCTCCGCCCGCGCCGATCACCAGCAGGATCATCGCCATCGCCTGGGCGGCTTCCTTGCAGGAGGTGCTGACCTCCGTCAGGCTCCGGCCGATGCGCGGACCGAAGGCCCAGATCGCGACGAGCAGCGTGAGCAGCAGGGCGATCGGCGCGGACCCGATGAAGGCGACGAAGTGGAGCAGCGGGTTCGAGGCGGAGGTGGACAGGTCGGTCACCGCGGCCCCGGCGATCAGCACCACGGGCAGCAGGGCCACCCCCAGGGACCAGCCGATGCCGGGCATCTCCTCGTCCTCGAAGACGCGCTCGCTGACCAGGCCCTTGGGGATGGAGGGGTTCATCGCCCGGACGAAGGGGATGCGCGGCCACAGCAGGGCGACGAGCGCACCGATCGGGACGGCGATGAACAGGCCGTAGAACAGGGTCAGTCCGACGGAGGCGTGGAAGGTCGCGGCCACCGCGGTCGGGCCCGGGTGGGGCGGCAGGAAGCTGTGCATGGTGGACAGGGCGATCGACATGGGGAGCCCCACCCACAGCAGGTTCGACCGGGTGACCCGTACGAGGGTGAACGCGACGGGGACGATGATGACGAAGGCGACCTCGTAGAACATGGTCACGCCGATGACCATGGCGGTCACCACCATGGCGACCTGGACCCAGCGCGGGCCACAGATGCCGAGGATCTTGTCGGCGATCCGCTGGGCGGCACCGGAGTCCCCCATCACCCGGCCGACCATGGCGCCGAGCCCGATGGTGAGCATGGTGTCGCCGATCTGGCTTCCGATGCCCTCGGAGAGGACCTCCGGTATGTCCTCAAGGCCTATCCCCTGGACCACCGCGACGCCCACGGCCACGAGGAGGAGTGCGGCGAAACCATTGAGTTTGAGCTTCGTCATCAGGACGAGCAGGATCAGGACACTGATCCCCACAACGACGAGCGGCATGTGTCAGTTCTCCTTTGAACTGGCGGTGTGCTGGTGCGTGCGTGAACCGCCTCGGGGGTACGGCGAGGGGACTGAAAAGGTCAGCGGCCGGCGCCGACGAGTCCCAGACCGTGGTCGAGCAGCTTCGTCAGCTCGGCGAGGTCGTCCGGGCCCGGGTCCGTGAGCGGTGCGCGCACCGGGCCGACGGGCAGGCCACGCAACCGGGCGGCGGCCTTGACGAGGGAGACGGCGTAGCCGGGGACCCTGTCGCGCAGTTCGACGAGCGGGATGTAGAAGCCGCTCAGCAGTTCGTCCATCCGGGCGGTGTCGTCCGCCTGGAACGCGCCGAAGAAGGCCCGCGCGATCTCCGGGGCGAAGGCGTGGACGGCCGACGAGTACGCGGGGACCCCGACGGCGGCGTACGCACGCGCCTGGATCTCCGCCGTCGCGGCCCCGTTGAAGAACAGGAAGCCCTCGGGTGCCGCGAGCGTCAGCCGCTGGAGGCGGTCGAGGTCGCTGTGCCCGTCCTTCAGCCCGATGACGGTGGGGATCTCCGCGATACGGCGCAGTCCGTCGGCGGTGAAGGAGACCTGGTCGCGCTGGTAGGCGATCAGGGGCAGCCGGGTGCCGGCGGCGATCCGGCGCACCTGCTCCACCAGCCCGTCCTGCGGGGCCCGCACCAGGTAGTGCGGCAGCACGAGTGCCGCGTCGGCACCCGACTCCTCGGCGATGCGCGCGAACCGCAGTGCCTGCGCCCAGCCGTACCCGATGCCCGCGACGACGGGGACGCGCCCGTCGGTCACCCGCACCGCGGCCGTGACGACCTGGCGGTACTCGTCCTCGTCCAGAGCCGTGAACTCCCCGGTGCCGCAGGCGGGGAAGACCGCTCCCGGACCGGCGTCCAGCTGGAGGGTGAGGTAGGCGCGGTAGGCGTCCAGGTCCAGGCCCCCGTCCTCGCGGAAGCTGGTGAGGGGGAAGGACAGGACGCCCCGCGCCATGCTGTGGCTCAGGCGCCCGACGACACCGGCAGTTTCCACCATGTTCACTCCATTGACTGGGGTCCCCATATGAAGACATCGTCTACATATGAGGACGGAGGCTAGGTCTGCGGACGCGGCCAGGTCAATGGGTGTGCAGGTATTGGATCGCGATCCGGCGACGCGAAAGGCCGGCCGCGGGACGCGGGGCGGGCAGCGCAGGTGGCCCGGCGCCCCCTCGGCGCCGACAGATCGTCCAGGTGGCGTGAGCGAAGCAGACAGCAGGCCCCTCACCACTGCTACGGCGAAGATCACGGGCGCCGCGAATGGAGTACGCCGATCAGGGTGACACCGAGCTTGCGGGCGGTTCCAGCACGCCGTTGCGGACTTCATTGCCCGCGAGAAGGTGCGTGACGGACGTCACCGGCAGCCTGGATAGACCACCGCCGTCTGGAACGCTGGACTACAGGAAACTGCCGCCCGAGGCGTGCGCGAATCGGCAACAACGCTGCGCGGAATGACAAGGCCCGGTGCTGTTCCCCTCGGCATCCTGGATGTCGAAATTCCGAACAACCCCTTAGCCCCCGTCCTCGAACCTATCCAGCTGAGACGGGGCGTGGCGCAGGCCGGTCCCGTCGGAGGATGTGAACTGTCGGTGAGGTAGGTCCTCGGGGGTGGGCACGGGTGTGACGCGCACTTCTGTGTGACGGTACCTCAGGTCCAAGCGCTAATTGCAGCTACGGGCAAGCATTCTGCAAGGGAAAGCTCTAGGACTTCCATGTCCTCTGAGATTTCCCCGCCAGTGAGTCGAAATCATCGGAGATCAGGGGGAAAATATGCAGCTTCGTCATTTGATGACAGGCGCGGCGGTCAGTGCGGTCATTGCCGGCGGTGTTATCACCGCCCCAGCACAAGCAACCTCAGCAGGTGCAGCCACTTCATGCACCGTTACCGCTGCCGTTCCGACCTATTCTAGCCCGCGGGTCTACGGCACCGGCTACCTGCGCTGCAGTTCTGCGTCCGCCGCCGAGATTCATGTGCAGGTCTACATGGACGGCGTACCCGCCAGCAGCGGCACGAGCAAGTACGGCGAGAATGTCTCGTACCTTGCCGACACTGCAGCCGTCAACAACATCTCAGGTAACCAGCAGTGGTGCACGCTCGTCCGCGCGTTCTGGGATGACGGATCTGCTGGCGACACCGACTACACCTGTGAGACCAGCGCCTGGTGAGCGCAGACATCACGTTCACGGATCGGAGGGCAGTCGGATTCGACTGGCAGAACCTGTCCGTGTGGGCCCCGAGGCGTTGCTTCGGGGCCCGTCTTTGTGTTCGAGGGTCGGGTGCCGCACCGACGACGCCATGGCGCAGAACCCCTGTGCCATGAACGTGTTTCTAAAGCTCGACGCGTCTTGATCTTGGGACTTCGTTGCCCGCGAGACGGTGCGTGGCGGCATATGTGACCGAAGTGCTGCTGGACTGCGTACGTCCCCCCATGTCACGTTCGAAGCCGCAGGGAAACCGGCTACGGGGGGCTGGAAATGCTGGTGACGGAGTTCAGCACGGAGGTCGTGGCGGCGCCGGAGCGGTTCGTGCTGTTCGAAGAAAACACAGCAGAGTCGCACATACCCACTCGGCAGCGCAGCAACGACCGGGAGGACTTCCGTGCCAAGGTGCGTGTCGTGGACTTGGGGGAGTTACAGGTGTCCGCGCTGTCCTTCCCACATCTGGAGATCGCGCGGACAGCGAAGATGATCCGGCACTCCGACCCCGAGGTGTACATGATCAGTTACATGCTCGGTGCCGAGGGGTCTTTTTCTCAGGCCGGGAGCGACACGACGTTCCATGCGGGCGACCTCATGGTGCTGGACAGCAGTCATCCCTTCGATGCTCACCGACATCCTCTTCAGGACAGCTGGTCGCAACTGATTGTGCAGCTTCCTCACAAGCTCCTGCCCCTGCCGGAGAAGAGGGTGAGGGGCTTGCTCGCTGTCCCGATCAGCGGGCGCAGCGGCATGGGCGGGGTGTTTGCGCGCTGGCTGTCCGACCTCAACGCACGCGCCGGCGAGTTCACCCGAGCCGACATCCCCACCCTCACCTCAGTCACCCTGGACCTCCTGGCCTCCGTCATCGCCCGCTGCCTTGAGGCTGACGATGCGCTGAGCCCGGAGGCCCGCCGCAGCGCCCTGCGGGTCCAGATCAACGCGTTCATCGAGCAGCACCTCGCCGACCCTGACATGACTCCCCAGACGATCGCGGACGCCCACCACATCTCCCTGCGCCATCTCCAGCAGCTGCTCACCGAGGACGACACGTCACCGGCAGCCTGGATACGCCACCGCCGTCTGGAACGCTGCCGCCTCGACCTGGCCAACCCCCACCTGAACACCCGCCCCATCCAGACCATCGCCGAACGCTGGGGCTTCACCAACCCCACCCACTTCAGCCGCCTCTTCCGAACCACCTACGGGATCCCGCCACGGGACTACAGAAACCTCCCGTCCAAGGCGTGCGCGAATCGGCAACCACCCTGCGCGGAATGACAAGGCCGAGCGCTCTCGCCCTCGGCATCCTCGTGACTGCACCACTCAGGCACCGTGGGGCACGCAGCGGCCCGGACCAACCGGGTTATCGGAGGCCCCCAGAGACGAGGAGTAAACGATGCGAGTCGGGCTTCTGACGCGCCGTGGCGCAGTCCTGGCGACGGTCCTGGCCCTCTGCGCGGGCGTGCCGGCGGCGGCATCGGCCGACCCGGGCCCCGTCGCACCGGCTGCCGCGGCACCGCAGGTGACGGTGATGACGTGGAACGTCTGGGGCGCTGAAGACGGTGTCCCGTCCGGCTGGCGAAAGGTCCTGAGGAACCAGCGGGCAGACATCATCTCCCTGCAAGAGATATGCAGGAACCAGGCAATCACGCTGCAACGGCAGCTCAGGTGGGAGGACCACCTCGATTACATGCTCATCTGGCGGGAGACGAACTGGCATCCGTTTGCCTGCGCGGGCGGATACCAGGGCCAGGCGATACTCACCCGCAAAGCTAAGGTGAGTGTCGTAGCGGGATCGGTCGAACGATACAAGTACAAGAGTTCCGACTCGCAGAAACGAGGCTATGTCGCGCTCACGGCCGATATCGCCGGACAGAAGGTTCGCGTCCTGAACACCCACCCGTGGAATGACACGCCCGCGTGGGAGAAGCCCACGAGCAACATTAATGAACTGGTCGACCTTTCGAAGTCCTGGCCCGGCCGACAGATCCTGACAGGTGACTTCAACGCTGTCCCGAAAATGATGAAGCCCCTCTACCGCGAGGGTTTCCGGGACGCCGCGGACCCGGCCCCCGACCCCTGGGCACATCCCGGCCGACCGACGTACAAGAACATGAAGCTGGACTACATCCTCTACCGGGGCGGCCCCGAAACCGTGGGACGGACGAAGGTCCTCTACAGTCCCTCGTCGGATCACCGCCTGGTCCTGGCCACGTTCCGTCTCTCCGGGAATCCGTGAGATTGCAGCACGAATCACCCTGCTGGTCATTCCTCCGGTGGCATTCGTGCGGCCGTTCCCGAACCGCGTACCGGACGGATGCCACGACCCGACTCACAGTTGCTTCGGCCGTTTTGTTTGACGGGCTGCGGTCGGGCTGGCGCAGCATCAGGCGCCCGCGCAGGGCGCTCATCGCAGACCCTTCAACGAAAATGGGGTGTCATGTCTCTTCGCACACGACTGTCCACGCAACGGGGGGAAACGTGAGTAGGACGAGCAGCACAGCACGCACAGCATGGCGCGCCACGAAGGTGGGGCTGATCGGGTCGATGGCGGTGGTGGCGGGGCTTATGACGCCCGCGTACGCCGGACCTGCGGACGGCGAACCCACGGCCGCCGAGGTACCCCTGAAGCCAATCCCCAACCGGTTCATGACGTGGAACACGAATGGGCAGGACCTCGGTACGCCGAAGGCGATCGCGGAACAGATCAAGCACTTCCTTCCGCAGGTGGCAGCGTTGCAGGAATCCTGTCTGAACGAGGTGCGTGAGGCCGTTCGGCAGCTCAACGAAGCGGGACTCAAGTACGAGTACCGGAGCGGACTGGCCGCCCTGAACGGCGGGTGCCCGGGCCGGCTGGGCACCGCGATCGTGTACTCCAAGGGCACCACGGTCAGGGCGCACAACAAGAAGGGTTACAGCGAGGACGAGGGATGGCTGGAGGCGCGTGGCATGCAGTCCTTCACCACGAAGCTTGACGGCCAGTGGGTCCGGGTGTTCAACACGCACCTCAGCGCACCGGGCCACGAACACGAAGAACTGAGGAAGTTGCAGGCTGGAGAACTGGTGACCGCCACACGACCGCACCCTCGCGCACTCGTTCTCGGTGACTTCAACACCCGGCCGCACGTCACAAAAGTCATGGCCCCGATCTGGCAGGCCGGATTCAAGGACGTCGACCAGTTCTGCGGACCGGTCAAGGATCCCCGGTGCACCAAGACCCTCCCGAGGACCGGGCCTGGGTTCCCCACCGAGGCGGCCAAGTTCGACTACATCCTCGGCCGGGGCGTGAACTTCCGTAGCTGCAGGCTGCATACGCCCACTAAAGACCACCGAGTCGTGGTCAGCGATCTCACTGTGGCCGATGTTCCCCGGCCGGTGTGCACCGTGACCTGATGGAGGCGGACGGGGCAGGGCGGCCGGGTCTCCCGCCCACTCGGCCGGCGGGCTCCACGACGAGCGCTCCACCGCCAGGGCACGCTGTAGTCGCAGGTACTGGTGCAGCCGGGCGAGTAGCCCGTACGTCGTCCACGTGGTGCGGGACTTGCGGCCCTTGGCGACCCCGGGCGGCACCGGCAGCCAAATCGGCAGCTCGGTCGAGCGGGGCGGCAACGTTGGCACCTCACACTCAAGCAGGTACGTGAAGTCCTGCCGCCGCAGCCCGCTGGACAGGACGAAGCCGCCCACGGCTGAGTTGCGCGCAGTCGTCCGGCCCCGGTAGGCGCCGTCTTCGGTGCCGTCCGGGCGCAGCCCGCCCAGTCCCTTCAGGAACAGGTCCTCAACTTGTTCTTTATGGTCTGAGTCGGTTTCGTTCCATAATGCTCTCGGGTCGTTTCACGGTCTTACCCACGTCGTAGCGGGTGGCGGGCCGTCGGTTCTTCGAGCCAAGTGGCCTTCCAGGTCCGGGAGTTGAGGATATCGGTGCTTGGGCCGGACAGTGCAGGTGCGGGCGGAGGTTCCTAAACCCCCGGCGGACTCGGGCTGGGGTGAGCCGACCGGGTTCGGCGGGCTTCTCCCACGGCCGCCGCAAGTCGGCGGCGGCCTCGCGCAGGAGGCGGATCTGGGTGTGGGCTGCGATGATCAGCCAGGTCCAGCGCTCGCCGGCCGCAGGGGTTCGCAGCTTTGGACGGGTCCACCCGAGGGTCTGTTTCATCAGCCTGAAGAGATGCTCGATGTCGAACCTCCTCAGGAACGCCTGCCAGCGCACGTCGACCTCCTCGCTGGTCAGGCCGGTGGCGGACGACCACAGCCAGAGCGGGAGCGGGTCGCCTCCGTTGGGCAGGCGGTCGACCTGGAGGCGGATCAGCGTGCCTTCGATGATGGGGAGTTCGCCGGCGTGGTCGACCCATGCGGAGCGGGTGGTCAGGCGGGGGTGGATGCGGTCCCGGGCCATCGCGCGGGCGGTGCCGTACCGGTCGGTGACCTGCACGGTTGCCGCGTCCGGCCCACCCCAGGTGTCCGGCTTGGCGAAGCGGAACTCCTTGCCGTGCTTCGGCGGCCGCCCGCCCTGGGGATAGGCCAGGGCGTACTCCTTGAGCGTAGGCATCGGCCGTCGCATGACGCGGTCGGAGCGCATCCGTCCCAGTACCTCGACCGGGAGGCCGGTAAGGAGGTGGGCCATGCGCGGGGCGTCGTAGCCGGCGTCGAAGACGATGAGGATGTCGCGGTCGCCGACATGCCAGCGGCCCATCTCGATCAGGTCCTCGACCTCACGGCGGAGCTGGGCGGCAGTGACCTCGGCGACGTCGTCTTCGGGTCCGAGACGGACGGCGTCCAGGAGCTTGCACCAGGAAGTCCGGCCCGATTCGAGGGCGGCGACGAAGGAGTATGGCCAGCCGGGGACGAATTGATCCGAGGACCGTCCGCTGCGGCCATAGACGTGGCAGAACAAGCGGTCCGCGCTGGTCGGAGCGTCGGGGCGCAGCCAGTTGCTGACGTCGACCGCCAGGACCAGGCGGCCGTCAGCGGCCCGCGGCATCGGCAGACCGGCCAGCACCTGCCGCAGCCGGGGCACGTTCACACTCCCGTGGTTCAGTGCCTCGTACATCGCGCCGTGCCCGCGCCGGTGCTCGGCCACCAGCGTGAGGTCCACCGGCGAGGTCACCGGACCGTCCACGCACAGCAACGCGTCGACGAGGTCGAACAGTTCGTCCTCGCGCGCGGTCAGGCAGTCGAATAAGTCTTCCCGGAAGCGTGACGCTTGCGTGAACGCTTCTCCGGGACCGGCGTCAGGCAGCAGACTCACCCTCACGGCCTTCGTCTTGATCGGTGCACCTTGGTCGGAGCACATGATCAGACGAAGGCCGCTTCAATGTCCGGCGAATGCCCAGGTGAGTGATCCAGTTCGAGATGTCGTTCGACGCCGGGAGCCAGGCACGGGCGCTGATGCCTCAGCCAGCGAGCAGAGCCTGCATCCACTGGTCTTCGCGTTGCTCGATGTATTCGGCGTCGTTTCGCCAGGCGTCGCCATGGCCTTCAGCCCACAGCCTTGCCCAGGGCTGGGCTCCTTGGGCTGCCTGGTCGCGCAGGAAGTCGTGCATGGAACGCGTACGGCGCCCCAGCACAGGGACCAACCGACAACGCTCGGACTCAGCAAGACCGTAGGCGTCGGCGAAGAATCGCAGTCGGTCCGCCGCGTCCGGGCTCTGCCAGTCCGGATGCGCGGACAGCGGGATGAACCCATGAATGGCGTATGCGACATCCCACAGGCGCGAGCCGGGACCTGCAGTGTCCCAGTCGATGAAGGCCCACCGCGCCTCACCTGCGACCACGAGGTTCCAGGGGGCCAGGTCGTTGTGGGCGATGATGTCACTGCCCTCAGCAGGGATCAGAGTCTGCCACTGCGCATCGCAAGGCGGCGTGAAGTCCTGCACGGCGTCGTGGAAGTCCCGGATCAGCCGTGCAACGCGCGCCAGTTGTCGAGCGGGTTCCATCAGCGAGAACCGGTCGGGCCAGACCACATCTCCCGGCATGAAGGTCAGGACCTCGCGCCCCTGATCGTCAATGCCGAGTGGGCGAGGCGCCGCGCCGAATCCCGCCTCATGCAGGTGGGCAAGCAGGGCATGCACAGCGGGAGTCCATGGTCCGGCCGGACGGCGAACGGTGTCCCCGACGCGAACGACACCATCACTGACGTTGCCGCCGGACAAAGGCTCTTCATCATCGCGCCGCATCGGACCAGTGTGTCGGATCAGCCCGTCATGATCACCCCATTAAGCGGGAGCGTCAGAGTCGGGACGGAGGTTAAAGGACAAGCAAAGTCCTTCTCGAAGTACTTGATAGTCACGTGCGGCTTCGGCAGCCGCCGCTTGGCGAGGTTCACGGACGGTATGCGCACCCGGTCGCCGTACGCCGTGACGGCCTGCTTGTAGGTGAACGGCACGGCGGACGCGAATCCCTCGTCTTCCGCCCACCTGTAGAACAAGGACAGGATGCTCATGTGCTGGTTCCAGGTAGAGGCAGCGAACCGCGCCTTCAGCGGCCCGCATGCGCGGTACACCGCGTACGCGCTTAGGCCGCGCCGCAACTCGGCTCGGTTATCGAAGAGTTGGATGCCGTGGTCAGCCAGGAAGACCGTCCAGTCCCGCGCGACGCGGACGTACGCCTCCCACGACTCTGGGGCCGGACATCCGTTCGCCGGGAGTTCCTGAGCGCACCGGTTGATCACAGTCGTGACCCGAGGGCCGGCCGAGTCTTCGAGGTGAAGATCGTCGTCTATCAAGAGCGGCACGAGGTCCGGGATGACTGGCTGACTCGACAGCCCCCAGGATTCCCAACTGGTCCATGAGAAGTAGGTCATGAGCACGTCGGCGACCGTACGTATGAGACGCGATCGTCTGCAGAGCACAGACTGTGAGGCCCCGGCCCTGCGCATCGTCAATGAGACGCGACAGATCTGCCTACAGAAGCCGTGTCGAACCAGTTCGCCCCGCCCGAGAGCGCGGCGGAGTACACGCTGGTGGTCGCGGCGATCCAATCGAGGCCAGCCACGAGGCCGGCACCCTCCTCCCCGGCGTGACCGCCGACGACTTGACCGGCCCGAGGTACGCCGACTTCAGGACCCGGGAGGGATGTTCCACGCGACGCGGAAGCCGGTATTCCCGCTGGAGCTGTCGGGGCTGTTGCTGGTGCGGGCGGCTACTCGGTAGCGGTTGCAGTAGGAGTCGTGGCACAGGTACGAGCCGCCGCGCAGCACCCGTGCGGTGCCGTTGCCGGGCCCGGCGGGGTTGAGGCAGGAGCCCTTTGTCCGGGAGGGGGCGGCGGCCCACCAGTCGGCGCACCATTCCCATACGTTGCCGGCGACATTGTGCAGGCCGTAGCCGTTGGGCCGGTACGCGGTGACGGGGGCGGTGCCGGCGTAGCCGTCCTCGGCGGTGTTGTGGGAAGGGAAGCGGCCCTGCCAGATGTTGCAGCGGTGCTCGCCGCCAGGGGTGAGTTCGTCGCCCCAGGGGAAGCGTTTGCCCCTGAGGCCGCCGCGGGCGGCGTACTCCCACTCCGCCTCGGTCGGCAGACGTGATCCCTCCCATTGGCAGAACGCGCTCGCGTCGGTCCACGAGACGTGCACGACGGGATGGTCCGAGCGGCCGGAAAGGTCGCTGCCGGGTCCTTCCGGCGATGCCCAGGACGCCCCTTGGACCCCGCACCACCACGGGGTGCTCTTCGGGCGTGGGGAGGCGCGGCGCAGTTCGCCGGGCAGGAAGGCGGCGAAGACGTACGACCAGCCGAACAGTTCGGCTTCGGTGCGGTACCCGGTTGCTTCGATGAACGCGGCGAAGCGCTCGTTGGTCACGCAGTGGGCGTCGATGGCGAAGGGGTGCACGGTGACCTCGCGTACCGGCCCTTCGCCGTCGCCGGGGTTGGCGTCGGGGTCCTCGCTGCCCATGAGGAAGGTTCCGCCGGGGAGCGGTATGGCGGAGGCGTGGTCGCCCTGACCGTTCCCTTCAAAGGCAACAGGGGCCGGGGCGGCGGACGGGTCGCCGGGCCGACCGGGCGGGCAGCAGTGCGGGGGCATGTGCGGCATTGCTCCTTTCGGTGAGAGTGGATGCCGGGGCTACGAGCGATGGGGCGGCCGATGTCAGTGAGCGGGCAGTGCCGCCTGCGCGGTGACCAGGAGGCCGGCAACCGCGGCGCAGAACGCCACGGCCCGCAGCCGGTGCCGGCCGACTCCGGATGACCTGGCGGTCAGGGCCGCCGTCGCCACCAGGCAGGCGCCCGCCGCGGTGACCAGCGGGGCATCGTGTGTCAGTCCCAAGCGCAGCGCCAGTGCCGCGGCCACCAGCGCTGAGAGCGCCGTGCGGCGCCGAGCGAGTGCGGTGCGCTCCGCTTGCAGGCCGGGGTCGCGCGGGTCTGCGGGGTGCGGGGTCGTTCCGGAGGGGTGCCAGGTGGTCACTGTACTCTCCATACCAGCAGCAGCACGGCGATGCCCGACAGGGACGCGCCCCAGGCCAGCGCGGGGAGCAGCCGGGTCATCGGCAGCGGGCGGTGGTGACGCATCGCGCGCTGGACCCGTAGCCAGCGTCCGTAGGACGCGGCGCACAGCGCTGTTCCGGTCACGGCCAGCAGCACCCCGAGCGCCGGGCCTGCTTCGCTGTGCGTCAGCGGCTGGACGAACTGGGCGACGGCGACGGCACCGGCCAGCAGGGCAAGCCCGGTTCTGATCCATGCGAGGAACGTGCGCTCGTTGGCCAGGGAGAAGCGGTAGTCCGGCTCCTCGCCCTCCTCGTACCAGGGTATGGAGGCACCGGAGCGCGGCTCGCGCGGTCGGAGGCGTCTCATGTTCGCTTCCTCTCTGCTTGCGCGATCCGGCCGGGCAGGAGGGTCTGCACGCGCGGAGGGCGCGCAGAGCGCGCACCGGGAGACGAGCCGGCGGGAAACCGGGCCTTCGGCCGGGGCGCCTCGGAAGCTGTGGGTTCCGGCCTGTCCAAACCCTTGCGGGGGCATTCAACATGTGTCATGGTCTCCCCACCTTAGCCATTCCACTTGTGGCATGCATCGTCCGCCGGGCAGGGACAGTCCCGCGGAGCCGCCGTAAGGAGCGAGCGATGAAGCTCGAAAGCATTCTGCTGGGTGTGCTCGCCCGGCACCCCAGTACCGGGTACGACCTGAAGAAATACCTCGACACCCATGGACGCTTTCTGCGTTCCAACACCCAGATGAGTCAGGTCTACCGATCACTGGGGAAAATGGAAGCCAGCGGGTGGGTGATCCACACCGTTCAGCAGCGAGCCGGTGCCACCGACGCCAAGACGTACCGGATCACCGACGAGGGAATGACCGTCTTCCTCGACTGGCTCACCGGGCCGTACAGCCCTCCGACACGTTTCCAGGACCCGGATTTCGGGACGCGGCTCGCCTTTGCCGGATTCATGACGCGTGAGCAGCTCTTGCGTCTCATCGACATCGAGCTCACGGCACGTCACGAGCAAGTGGCCCGCTACCGCTTCCGTGACCGCCGCGAAGCCGTCGATACGTCCGCTGCGTTCGACGAGGACCTGGCGACGCTCGTGGCCGAGTGGTCCCACGAGGCCGGCGCCCAGGCGATAGACGCCTATCTGGAGCGCCTGGAGACGTTGAGGCGGGTGCTGCTCGACGCTCCGGAAAACGCGAAGGCCCCGGATCTCCTCTTGCTGCTCCGCGACGCCCGCTGAACGTCCGCGACACCCCGCTGAACGAAGGAAACACTTCCCGTGCGTGCCATCATCCTCATGTTCGACAGTCTGAACCGGCACATGCTCGCTCCGTACGCGGATACGATCGTGGACGCGCCGAATTTCGCGCGGCTGGCGTCCCGGGCGGTGACGTTCGACAACTTCTACGCCGGATCAATGCCGTGCATGCCGGCCCGCCGGGAATTGCACACCGGACGTTACAACTTCCTGCACCGCTCGTGGGGGCCGCTGGAGCCCTTCGACGATTCGATGCCGCAAATACTGCGCGACGCGGGAATCCACACCCACTTGGCCTCCGACCACCCGCACTACTGGGAGGACGGTGGGGCGACGTATCACACCCGCTACACCACGTGGGAATTCTTCCGCGGCCAGGAAGGCGATCCGTGGAAAGGCGTCGTCGACGGACTCCGCGAGGGCGAGGGCCCGTCCATGCGTCGGCAGGACGCGATCAACCGCACCTATATGCCCACCGAGGCGGAACACTCCCAGACCCGTACCGTCGACGCCGGTGTGCACTTCCTGCACACCAACGCGGGCGCGGACCGCTGGCTGCTGCAACTGGAACTCTTCGACCCGCACGAGCCCTTCTTCGTGCACGAGCCGTACACCTCCCGCTATCCGGACGACCACGCCGGCCCCGAGTTCGACTGGCCCGGCTACCAGAAGGTCACCGAGCCCGCGGACCAGGTCGAGCACGCACGACGCCGGTACGCAGCCCTCGTGTCGATGTGCGACCACTCGCTGGGCCGGGTGCTCGACGTCATGGACGAGCACGACATGTGGGACGACACTCTGCTGATCGTCAACACCGACCATGGCTTCCTGCTCGGCGAGCACGGCTGGTGGGCGAAGTCGGTGATGCCGTGGTTCAACGAACTCGTGCATCTGCCGATGTTCCTGTGGGACCCACGCACCCGGGGCGTGGACACCCGCCGGGGCGCGCTCGCGCAGACCATCGACATCGCGCCCACCCTCCTGAACTACTTCGGGCTGGAGACCCCGCCCGACATGCAGGGGCGGGACCTCGCGGCCGTTCTCGGCGACGACCGGCGACTGCGCGAGGGCGCGCTGTTCGGTATCCACGGCGGTCATGTGAACGTGACGGACGGCCGCCATGTGTACATGCGCGCCGCGGCGAGCCCGGAGAACGGCCCGCTGGAGGAGTACACGCTCATGCCGACGCACATGCGGGCGCGCTTCGGCGTGACGGAACTGGCCGACTGGGAGCCGGCCGACCCGTTCCCGTTCACCAAGGGGCTGCGCACCCTGCGGATCCCCACGACCGGCGGGTGGATGAACCCCTGGCGGCACGGAACCCTGCTCTTCGACCTTGAGAACGACCCCGGGCAGCAGCACCCCCTCGACGATCCGGAGGCCGAGTTGCGCATGCTGCGCCTGCTGGCCGGCCTCCTCCACGACTGCGACGCTCCCCGCAGCCAGTTCGAACGGCTCGGCATCCCTTACGACGGCGAGATCACCGAGCAGCACCTGCTCGTCCGGGACCAGGCGCAACGCGCGGCCGCACTCGCGGAGCCGATGCCGGCGCCCGAGGAGTTGCCGGACGGCGGTCTCCTCACGCGGCCGGTCCTCGAACTGCTTCAGGATCCAGCCGTCAGGACGGCGGTCGAGGAACACCTCCCCGGCCTCACCCACACCGAACTCATCGCTTTCCCCTCGCAGTCGAGCCTGGTCGACCTGGCGCGGTGGGCGGTCATTCCCGCCGGCACGCTGCGGTCCCTCGCGGACTGCCTTCAGGACGTGTAGCCATCTTCCCCATGGCTGCCTGAACCGACAGGAACCACCCCATGGCAACGGAACAGTCCGCGGCACCTGCTGCCGCACCCCACACCGCCACCGCCTCCCGCGTCCCCCACCGCTGGCGCAACCTGCTGACCCTCACCGGCGTCATCTCCGTGGACAACACCGAGGGCAACGCGACCGCCACCCTCTTCCCCTCCATATCCAGCGCCCTGAGCCTCACCAGTGGCCATCTGGGCACGCTCGCGGCGCTCGGAAAGGTCGCCTCCGTGCCGACCGGCCCGTTCTGGGTGTGGGTGGCGGGACGGATGGGCCGCCGCGCCACCCTGGTGCTCACCACCGTCCTCGGCGGTCTCTTCGGAGTGCTCGCGGGGTTCGCGCAGAACTTCGGCACGCTGCTGCTGTTCAACACCCTCATGGCCGCCTGTCTGATCGGCGCCTCCCCGATCGCCAACGCCGTGATCGCCGACTCCTTCGCCGACCGCGAACGGGGAAAGGCGGTCGGCATCCTCTACGGCATCGCCAACACGTTCGGCCAGGTCATCGGCCCGGTCATCGCTCTCTTCACGGGCTTCACCGACGGCTGGCGCTATGGGATGTGGGCGATCGGCGGGGTCTGCGTCCTCGCCGGGCTCCTCGTCGCGTTCGCCTTCAAGGACCCCGGGGTCGGCGCGGCCGAGGAACAGCTCGCGGACCTGGACGAGACGGCCCGGGTGAAGAACACCGTCACGGTGAAGTCCGTGCTCTCGCTCTTCCGCATCCCGACCTACTCGGTGATGATGCTCTCCCGGCTCCTCTCCGGGCACCTGCTCATCGTCATCTTCGGGATCCAGTTCCTGGTCTCCGAACGCGGGTTCAGCAACGCCGTCGCGGCCGTGGTGGGCATCCCCTTCGGCATCGGCTACCTGGCCGGAACTGTCGGCGGCGGCTACCTCCTGGCCTGGGTCGACCGGCGTTGGCCGCAGCGGGGGCGCGTGAGCTACCTCCAGCTCGCCCAGGTCCTCTTCGCCGTCGTGGCCTTCTTCGGGACCCAGTTCCACTACCCCGGCGGGATCGGGATCTACTGCGTCTTCTGGGCCCTCATGGGCTTCGGCCAGGGCGTGAACCCCTCGGCGAACCGGCCCCTGGTGACCGCGGTCGTCCTCCCCGAACTCCGGGGCCAGGCATTCGCCATCTGGCTGTCCGTCTTCGAGACCATCGCCTGGGCCATCTTCGCCCTCGCCGCCGGCCAACTCGCCGAGAGCCTCGGCCTCCAGGAGGTCTTCCTCTGGGTCATGGTGGTCTGCATGCTCCTCAACGCAGCGGTGCTCGGCGTGCTTCACACCACCTACCCACGGGACGCGCGGCGTGTCAGGCACGCACTCGAAGAGCGCCGCAGGCTCGCCCACGGGCCCGCCTGATCCGCAGGCCCCCGTCTCCGGCGAGGACGTCCACCGCACCTGCTCCCGGCGGAGAAACTCGCCTCTTCCCCTCGTCCCACAGAGAAAGGCACCACCGTGCCCGCCAACCCCGCGGCCCCCGATACGCGAGAACTCCTGGGTCGCCTGACCCTCGCCGAGAAGGTCAAGCTGCTCACCGGACGCGACTTCTGGTCGACCTGGCCCCTCGAAAAGATCGGACTGCGCAGCATCCTGATGTCCGACGGCCCCTCCGGGGTACGTGGACCGGTCTGGGACGAACGCGCACCCTCCCTGAACCTGCCCAGCGCGACCTCCCTCTCGGCCTCCTGGGACGACACCGTCGCGTACCGCTACGGCGCGGTCATCGCCCACGAGGCCCGCGCCAAGGGCGTCGACGTGGTGCTCGGCCCCACCATCAACCTCCACCGCTCCCCGCTGGGCGGGCGGCACTTCGAGGCGTTCAGCGAGGACCCGCTGCTGACCGGCCGCCTCGCCGCCGCCTACGTGCGGGGCATCCAGGACAACGGGGTCGCCGCGACCCCCAAGCACTACATCGCCAACGACTACGAGACCGACCGCTTCACGGCTTCGACGGAGGTCTCCGAGCGCACACTGCGCGAGGTGTACCTCCTGCCGTTCGAGAAGGCCGTGACCGAGGCCCGGGCCTGGGCCGTCATGAGCGCCTACAACGCCGTCAACGGAGTCACCGCGACCGAGAACGACCTGTTGGAGACCCCGCTGAACTCGGAGTGGGGCTTCGACGGCGTGGTGATCAGCGACTGGACGGCCGTCCGCTCCACGAACGCCGCCAGGGCCGCCCAGGACCTGGAGATGCCCGGTCCTCGCGGAGCCTGGGGCGACGCCCTGCTCGCCGCCGTCGAATCCGGCGCCGTCGAAGAGGCGGACATCGACCGAAAGGTCCTGCGCATCCTCACCCTCGCCGCGCGCGTCGGCGCCCTGGAGGGCACCAGCGCCGTGGAACCGGCCGCGACGCCCGACTGCGGCTCCGGCGCCGGGTTCGCACGCGAGGCGGCGGCGGAGGGCATGGTACTGGTGCGCAACACCGGTGTGCTGCCGCTCGACCCCGGCGCGGTGACCCGGATCGCCGTCATCGGACACAACGCCGACCTCGCCCGCACCCAGGGCGGCGGCAGCGCCACCGTCGTACCGGAGAAGGTCGTCAGCCCCCTCGACGGCATCATCGCCGCCTTCCCCGAAGCCGACGTCGAATACGCCCTCGGCGCCGTCGTCCAGGAAGGCATCGCCGAACTGCCCCTGGACGCCCTCACCAACCCCGCCACCGGCGAGCCGGGGGTACACGTACGCTTCCTGGAGGAAAAGCGCGAACTCTTCACCGAGGACCGCCGCGCCACCCGGCTCGTCTGGTTCGGCGGAAGCGCCCCGGTCGACCGCTCCGACACCCTGGAAATCACCACCCGCTACACCTCCCCCCGCTCCGAGACACTGCGCCTCGGCGTCGCCGCCCCGGGAGTCTCGCGCATCTGGGCCGACGGGGAACTCGTCCTGGACGCCGATGTCCCGCTCGCCGACGAACAACTCGGCGCCGCCTTCCTGCACCCGCCGACCACCTCCGCGGCCCTCCCGGTGACCGCGGGCCAAGTGGTGGAGATCCGCGTCGAGTACGAGATTCCCAAGGACACCGGCCTCGCCGGAGCCCTCGCGTACACGCTCGGTACGGAGGCAGACGACTCCGACCCCGACGGGCTGATCGAACGGGCCGCCGCCGCGGCGGCGCGGGCCGACGTGGCGGTGGTCGTCGTCGGCACGAACAGCGGCGTCGAATCGGAGGGCTTCGACCGGACCTCGCTCGCCCTGCCCGGCCGCCAGGACGCCCTCGTGTCCGCCGTCGCCCGCGCCAACCCCCGCACGGTGGTGGCCGTCAACTCCGGCTCACCGGTCGAACTGCCCTGGCGCGACGACACCGCCGCCGTCCTGCTGACCTGGTTCGGCGGCCAGGAGTACGGCAACGCCCTGGCCGACGTACTCACCGGAACCCGCGAGCCCGGCGGCCGGCTGCCCACCACATGGCCGGCGCGGCAGAGCGACGTGCCCGTGCTCGACGTCACGCCCGTGAACGGCACAGTGCGGTACGACGAAGGTGTCCACGTGGGCTACCGCGCGTGGCTGCGATCCGGGGCCACCCCCGCCTACCCGTTCGGCTACGGACTCGGCTACACCACCTGGGCTGTGAACCGGGCCACCGCCACCACCGAATTCGGCCCCGACAGTGCGGTGGAGGTCCGCGCCGAGGTGACCAACACCGGCGACCGCGCGGGCAAACACGTCGTCCAGGTCTACGCGTCGCGCGCGCACACGGCCGTCGACCGCCCGGCGCGGTGGCTGGTCGGCCACGAAGTGGTCCGCCTCGCCCCGGGCGCCACGGAGCCCGTGAAGATCACCGTCCCGGCCCGTGCCTTCGCACACTGGGCCGAGGGCGCGTGGGCTTACGAACCGGGAGAGTTCACACTCCACGTCGGCTCCAGCGCCGACGACCTGCCCACCTCAATGCCGGTGCGCCTGCGCTGACCACCGGTCGCAGTGAAGCCCGCGGCGGGCCGGGGACCGTGCCTGGCCCGCCGCGGACGACTCAACGGCAGCGGACACATCCGCGAGGTGGAACGCGTGCTCGGCATCACCTGCGGGACGGTCTTCGTCGCCTCCTCAACCAGCCCCGCCTTGCGACGCTCGGAGAGGACACCCTGCGGCACGGTGGCCTCCACCAGAAAGCGCGGCGCGTCGTCCTCGGCCATGCTCCGGGCCCCTTCCGGCAACTCGACCAGGGCCTGTTCTGAGTCCCCCCTCGTCCGGTGGCAGTGACGTCAGGCGAGATCGGCGAGGTCTTCTTCGGTGAGGGTGATCCCGGCGGCGTTCATGTTGTCCTCCAGGTGAGAGAGCGAGCCCGTACCAGGGATGGCCAGGGTGACCGGGGAGGAGGCCAGCAGCCGGGCCAAGCTGATCTGCTGGGCGGTGGCGCCGTACCGGGCCGCGACCTTGGCCAGCCGCTCGTCGTCGAGCCCTTGGCCGCCACCCACCGGGAAGAACGGCACGAAAGCGATGCCGGACTCCTCGCACACGAACAGGAGATCCGCTTCGTCGCTCTGGGCGGCGTGGTTCTGCACGGCCGCCACGGGTGCGATGGCGCGGGCCTCCGCGAGATGGCCGGTGTCGACGTTGCTGAGGCCGAGGTGACGGATCAGGCCCTCCTCGCGCAGCGCCGCGAGCGCCTCGAAGCGGTCGGCGATGGACTCGCCGTGCGGGGGTTCCATGGCACCGACGCGCAGGTAGACCAGGTCGAGGCGGTCCACGCCCAGGCCTTCGAGGTTGGCCTCGACAAAGCCACGCATGTCGGCCGGGGTGCCGTGGGAGAGGCCGCCGGGGCCGAAGACGGGGCCCACCTTGGTGGCGATGACCAGACCTGACGGGTACGGGTGCAGGGCTTCGCGGATCAGGGTGTTCGCGCGCACCTCGCCACCGACGCTGACATAGAAATCGGCGGTGTCGAGGTGGTTGACGCCAAGTTCGACGGCGTGGCGCAGTACGGCACGGCCGTTCTCGGGGTCGCGGGAGGGACCGCCCATGCCCTGCTGGGACGGCAGGCGCATGGCTCCGAAGCCGAGCCGGTTGATGGGCAGGTCGCCGCCGAGACGGAAATCTCTGTTCATGGGCCCAGCCTCCACGGCCCACAACGCGCTGCCCAGGCTCTGGCATCTTGCTGCCAGAGGCACCATGGACGTATGCCACAGATCATGGTCCTCAACAGTGACCTTGAGCTCCAGGCGCGGATCAGACCCTTGACGGAGTCGAGCGACGCGGAATGGGTCAACACCGCGCGCGACCTCGACACCTGGCCCGGCGCCCGCGAGGCCGCCCGCCTGCGGATACGACGTGACGGGGCACGTAAGGCCCGCAAGCTGTACAGCCCCGCCGTCCTCGCCGACGAGCGGGACCGGGAGACCCTGCGCGAGATGACCGCTCACGGGATCCAGGTGCGCATCGCCGTCACCCCGTTGTTGCAGGGAACGGTCTTCATCGACCGGCGCACCATGATCCTCACCGACCCGGCGCCCGCGAGCCCGTCCGCGCACGTTCACCGTACGTACACGATGAGTGCCGAACCTGTCCTGGTCAGCGGGGCGTACGCGTTGTTCGAAGCCGCGTGGGAGACGGCCACCGACCTGGCGGCCTTCTTCGACCTCGACCGGCCCCGGATCGACGCGCAGGCCCGCACGGTGCTGTACGCGCTGGGCTCCGGCATGACCGACATGACAGCCGCACGCGAACTGGGCATGTCGCTGCGCACCTACCGTCGCCGGGTCGCCGAACTCCTCGTCGCCCTGGGTGCGGGCTCACGTTTCCAGGCCGGCCTGCGCGCGGGCGAGATGGGCCTGACCCGCAGGTGAGGCCTGTGCGTGGCGAGTACGTCGATCTCCGCCGCGGCGGAACGAACTCGGGCTGACGTCCGCCGAGTTCGACGCACTGGTGTCCAGCCTCAGCAGGCGGCATTAGTGCCTGTCCGGCGGATCATGGGCGGAGCCAAGCTCGACGCTCTCAGTCGGACCAAGGGGCTGGGCCTGCCCGCGAGCGTGCCCCACTCCCGAATGTGGGACGATCGGCTTCGTGACGGGCGTGAACGGTGACTTCGAACTGTCCATGGAGGAATTGCGAGTCGTAGCGCGCTACGTCGCCGAGACGGCGCAGGAAGTTCTCCCGGTGTACGAGCACGCCAACCCCGGTGACACCCGACCGCGGGCGGCCATCGATGCGGCATGGGAGTTCATCAACGGTGCGCCCAGGACCAAGCTCCAGCGTGTCACGTCGATGGACGCTCACCGCGCGGCGAAGGAGACTGCCACCGAAACAGCACGTCTCGCTGCACAAGCCGCCGGTGATGCCGCATCTGCCGCTTATCTGCACCCGATCGCGAAGGCTCACCAGGTGGGCCACATCCTGCGCGCCGCTGCGAATGCGGCACGCATCGCCGAAATCGACGCAGGCGAGGATCCCAGGGCCGGGAACAGGGCGATCGAAGAGGCCCGCGAACGAGCTACACCGGTCCTGATCGATGTCCTCCAGCGGTACCCGCTCGCGCCGAGCGGTAAGAGCCGCGCTGCGCAGCTGATGACTGCTCTGGACACCTCTCTCCGTGGGGTCCCCGCAAGCGGGACTTGAACGCACAGGTGGCTTGGTTGACGGCCAGGCCAAGGAACGCGACCGCGATGCGCCTGTTGACCGCATCCTGGCTCACCTGAGCGCCGTGCGTGGTGGCCGCAGTGGGTGCGGGTCCCGATGCCGGTGGCGGCAGCGCGGTGTCGGGGCCGGCGAATGGCGGTGGCGCCTGCGGTCGGCGCGGCCGCGGCGAGGATGCCGGCGCCGAGGAACACGCCACGGGCCCAATGACGCCGAACGATTTCGCCCTCTATGGTGAAACACAACCGGACAGCAATCCGGTATGAGGGCGTAGCGGACGGCCGTCCGGTTAGGCAAGGGCTGGCTTCGGACGCGGGCCCGGGAGGAGGGCATGTGCAGTCGAGGAATGGCGGGCCCCAGCGGTCGGACGCGCAGCGCAACCGGGAGCGCATCCTGGAGGTGGCGCTGGTCGAACTGGCGCATTCCGTGAATGTCCCGATGAGTGTGATCGCCAAGAAGGCGGGCGTCGGGCAGGGCACGCTCTACCGCAACTTCCCCAATCGTGAGGCGCTCGCCCTTGAGGCGTACCGCCACGAGGTACAGCAACTCACCGACAGCGCGGCCGAGCTACTGAAGACCAGGGAGCCCGATCAGGCCCTGCGTGCATGGATGGACCGCCTGGCCCGCTTCATCATGGCCAAGACCGGACTGGCGGACGCGCTGCGTCAGGCCGCCAGCACCACGGGAGGGTCGGAGCTGTCGGGATACGCACTGGTGGTCGCGTCGATCGAACTTCTGCTCAACGCCAACCACGAGGCCGGCACCATCCGCCCGGGGGTGACCGCCGACGACTTCCTCCTCGCCATCGCCGGCATCTGGCAGATCGACATCCGCGGAGACTGGCACACCAAGACCACCCGGCTGCTCGACCTCGTCATGGACGGCCTGCGCACGGGGGCCCCGGGGCGGCACTGAGGACCGCCAGGCCCGCGAGAACGACGGTGAGCGGTGAGCGGTGGACGGCGGGCGGCGGGCGGCGGGCGGCGGGCGGCGGGCGGCGGGCGGCGGGCGGACGGAATGCGCCGACCGCCCTGTTGTGTATCCGCTTCGCATCCACCCCGCGATACCGGCCGCCCGGCCGCTTCATCCCGCACCCCCGGTGCCGGTACCCGACGGGCGCGCCGCCCGGCGCCCGTACCCGACTCGCACCGGATCCGCCCTTGCCAACCGGACAGCAGTCCGCTACGTTCCCGATAGCGGACAGCCGTCCGGTTCGGCTTCTGTCATCGCGGCCCGCATGCGGCCGCCCGGCGCTACAGACGTACGCCCATCCCCACCCGACGCTCTCACGGAAATTCCCTCGCCATGAAACTGCTCATCCTCGGTGCGACCGGCCCCACCGGCCGCCATGTCATCGACCTGGCCCTGGAGGCCGGTGACTCGGTCACCACCTTCGTACGCAACCCGGCGGCTCTCGGTGACCTGGCCGACAAGGTCACGGTGGTCACCGGAGACGCCACATCGCACCGCGACGTCCGCGCCGCCGCGGTCGGGCACGACGCAATCGTCTCCGCCCTTGGCAGGGGTGCCTCGATACGCGCCGACGAATTCTTCACGCGCTCCTCGGCAGCCGTGATCGGTGCGGCCAAGGAAGCGGGCGTCTCCCGGCTGGTGTGGCTGTCCTCGTTCGGCGTCGGCCGCACCTTGGACTGGGCGAGCACCACACAGAAGGCGATCTACCGCACGCTGCTGCGGTCGATCTACGCCGACAAGGAGATCGCGGACGAACGCATCCGCAACAGCAGGCTGGACTGGACCGTCGTCTACCCCACCCGGCTCACCCACGGCCCCGCCAACGGCGCGTACAGCGCGGGGGACCGGCTGCCGATGAAGGGCAACCCGACGATCAGCCGCGCGGACGTGGCCGCCTTCATGCACCAGGCGGCGCACGGCAGGGAGTGGATCCACCGCAGCCCCGTGATCAGCGACTGACGACCTCCCTTCCGCCCTCGACCGATCCCCGGCCCACGACACGGCCCGAACCTCGAACGCAGTCCCCCAACGCCGGCCTCCCCCGGCACGCACCATCGGGCCTCCCGCTTCGCCAGCACCTCACGCCCACGGACCAGTTCGGCCGACAGGACGCCTCGGACAGGACACCGTCCCAGCAACCGTGCTCGACAGTGGCAGTGGTCCAACCCAGAAGACACGTACTCCAGCAGCGGGCGCCGGACTTGGACGCCCCCGTGACCGACGCCCCGTTCCGGGAACCGTTGAGCCGGACTCCGGCGAGTACGGCCCGTTCCCCGAACCGCTGCGGCAGTCCCGACGAGGCCAGAGCGCGCTCGGGAGAACCCGCGCACGTGACCTTCGCTGCCGCAAGGTCGATGCTGCCGACAGCAGTACTCCAGCTGCCACACTTCCACGTGCCACAGGTACCTGACATTCCGTCACTACACTCAGCATTAAGTCAGCATTGAGTCGGCATCAGAATCGCCGGAAACCGCCTCCGACCGCCACGTACCGCGAAGATCAACAATGCGCCAAGCCGACACCGACCTGCAAAAATAAGGGTCATGAGCTCCCCTGCCAGTCTCACCAGGAGGTACCCATGAAGATGCTGATCAACGTCGCGGAAACCGTCGTCGCGGACGCGCTCCGCGGGCTGGCGGCGGCGCATCCCGAGCTGACCGTGGATGTCGAGAACCGGGTGATCGTGCGGCGGGACGCTCCGGTGGACGGGAAGGTGGCGCTGGTCTCGGGCGGGGGTTCGGGACACGAGCCGTTGCACGGTGGGTTCGTGGGCCCGGGGATGCTGTCCGCGGCATGCCCCGGTGAGGTGTTCACCTCGCCCGTGCCGGACCAGATGGTGCGCGCGGCCGCCGCGGTGGACAGCGGCGCGGGCGTGCTGTTCATCGTGAAGAACTACACCGGCGACGTGCTCAACTTCGACATGGCGGCCGAACTCGCCGAGGACGAGGGCATCCAGGTCGCCAAGGTGCTCGTGAACGACGACGTCGCCGTGACCGACAGCCTCTACACCGCGGGTCGGCGTGGCACCGGTGCCACGCTGTACGTGGAGAAGATCGCCGGGGCCGCCGCCGAGGAGGGGCAGCCCCTGGAGCGCGTCGAGTCGCTGGCCCGTCAGGTCAACGAGAACTCCCGCAGCTTCGGTGTCGCACTGAGCGCCTGTACGACCCCAGCGAAGGGCAGCCCGACCTTCGATCTGCCCGCCGGGGAACTGGAGTTGGGCATCGGCATCCACGGCGAACCTGGGCGCGAGCGGCGCGCGATGATGACCTCGGGCGAGATCGCCGACTTCGCCGTGAACGCCATCCTGGAGGACCTGAATCCGCGCAACCCGGTGCTGCTGCTCGTCAACGGCATGGGCGCCACCCCGCTGCTGGAGTTGTACGGCTTCAACGCGGAGGTGCAGCGCGTGCTCACCGAGCGCGGAGTCGCCGTGGCACGCACCCTCGTCGGCAACTACGTCACCTCGCTCGACATGGCGGGCGCGTCGGTGACGCTGTGCCAGATCGACGAGGAACTGCTGCGGCTGTACGACGCGCCGGTGAAGACGCCGGGGCTGCGGTGGGGGGTCTGAGCGGCACGCCCGCAGACGCGTCGACGGCCCCCCGCCACAACTCCCCCCTCTCCGCCCCCCACGTCAACTTCCGTACCACGCAAGGAGATATCGTGCTCGACGCCGACTTCTTCCGCCGCTGGATGACGGCCACCGCGGCGGCCGTGGACCGCGAGGCCGAGCGGCTCACCGCTCTGGACTCGCCGATCGGCGACGCCGACCACGGCAGCAATCTGCAGCGCGGCTTCACCGCCGTGGTGGCCACGCTGGAGAAGGAGTCCCCCGAAACGCCGGGCGCGGTCCTGGTGCTCGCCGGACGGCAGTTGATCTCGACGGTGGGCGGCGCCTCCGGGCCGCTGTACGGGACGCTGCTGCGCCGTACCGGGAAGGCGCTCGGGGAGGCGGAGGAGGTCACCGAGGAGCAGCTCACGAGCGCGCTGCGTACGGGCGTCGACGCGGTGATGGCGCTCGGTGGTGCCGCGCCCGGCGACAAGACGATGATCGACGCGCTGACGCCGGCCGTCGACGCGCTCGGTGACTCGTTCGCCGCGGCGCGGGCCGCCGCCGAGCAGGGCGCCGAGGCGACGACGCCGCTGCAGGCCCGCAAGGGCCGGGCCAGCTACCTGGGTGAGCGCAGCATCGGGCACCAGGATCCCGGCGCCACGTCGAGTGCGCTGCTGATCGCGGCGCTCATGGAAGCGGCCGGAGCCGCCGAAGCAGGCGAGGCAGCCGGTGAGTGAGGCCATGGGCACCACGAAAGTCACGGACGCCACGGAGGTCACGGACGGACCGGTGGGGATCGTGCTCGTGTCGCACAGCGCCGCCGTCGCGTCCTCGGTCGCCGAGTTGGCGAAGGGACTCGCGGGCGGCGGCCCCACCGCGCCGGTCGCCCCGGCGGGCGGTACTCCGGACGGCGGACTGGGCACCAGCGCCGAGTTGGTGGCGGCGGCCGCCGCCGCCGTGGACCGCGGTGCCGGTGTCGCGGTCCTGGCCGACCTCGGCAGCGCGGTCCTCACCGTGAAGGCCCTCCTCGCCGAGGACGACGAACTGCCCGCGGGCACCCGCCTCGTCGACGCCCCCTTCGTCGAGGGCGCGGTCGCCGCGGTCGTCACGGCCTCCGCGGGTGCGGACCTCGCGGCGGTGGAGGCGGCGGCCACGGAGGCGTACGCGTACCGGAAGGAGTGATCTGAGCCCGTCCGGACGCCGCGGTCACTCCTTGCTCACGAGTTTCCGCGCCAGCGCCTCCCCTTGGGCCACCGCCTCCTCGTGGTCCTCGATGGGAGTCACACGGCTGTTCTTGAACACGACGTAGGTGACCCCGGAGGGGGCGCCGCCGGACCGTGGGTCGCCGCGGAGACCGAGGCTCGTGGCCATGGCGTACGAGGCCTCGCCGATGAGGCGATGGGGGCCGACGTCCCCGACGACGGCGTACTGGACTCGGTCGCCGTGGATGACGGCGGCGACGGATCCCTCCCCGACGTCGTGGGCACGGTGGTCCCAGATGTGGCTCGGGGCGGGGATGACGACGAAGGGGAGGGTCTCGGCGTTCAGATAGCGGCCGTCCGACTGCCTGTAGGCGGTGGAGGGCCGGAACCAGGGGTCGGTCGTGTCGTTGCAACGAGGGCCCGGCCGGCCGTCACAGTCGATGTCCATGTCGGCCTTCCAGAACACCGCGTCCCGCGTATCGCAGACAGGGATGCCGTCGGGGGCGTCGACGTCACTTCGGTAACGGCCTTTCGACACGGGCTCGCACGCGTCCAGCTTGGCCAGCAGGTCGGCGGCGCTGACACGACTGGCACGGCTGCCATGGCTGGCAGCGCCGGCACGCTCGACCACGACCGGCTCCCGTGGGTGTGCCGCGGCGGACACCGTCGTAAAGGCGAGCAAGGTGGTGCCGGCCGCGGCCGGCACCAGCGACTGGGCACGCACGATGAGGGACCCTCTCGTCGGCAGACATGGACGGTCATGCGCCCACGGTGCTGGAAAGCCACGCGGCGGGGCCAGTGCGACACGTCCGGTTGGAGCACGGCATCACTCCGGTGCGGGCATGCGGCCGAGCGCCCGGGTCCGTTGCGGCCCGGGCCGCTCGGCCGCCCCCGTCGGCGCGGGATCAACGACGACAGCAAGCCGCGCCCCGCGGCGCGAACCTCCCCCCGAAGAGAAAAAGTTAACGCCGCGTCAGAGACCCAGCATACGTAAGTCGTGTGCCGATCCGGCGGAAGCGCCGCCTGTGTGACGATGCGCCACCTGCCCGTGGCCGACACCCCGCGCCGGGAATCACCCGCACCCCTTGACGAGAGCATGCCGACAGCGCCATACAGGTACAGACCAATCCCGTACCGGGGAGGGCGGAGCCGTGCGTCTCGTTCCTGTACTTGTACCGGTGATCTGCGGCTCGTTGTTCCTCACTGTTGCCTGTGGCCAGGACCGGCCGCCAGAGCTCCGCACGCCCGCGGCTCCCGTCGGGGTCACCGCCGCGGCGGGCAGCGCCACCACTGTGCACGTCATGTGGAACCGGGCCTCCGGGAAGCCGGAGGTCACCCGCTACGAGGTGTATCGCGGCACCACGAAGGTGAAGGACGTCTCCGGCGGTGAGCACATGGTGGACGTCACCGGTTTGGCCCCGTCCACCACATACGTGTTCACGGTGCGGGCGCGGAGCGCCGGAGGGGTGCTCGGGCCGCCCAGCCGGCGGGTGCGCGCCACGACGCCCGAGGCGGTCGCCACCGACAGCAGGGCACCGAGCCGGCCGGGGCCTCCCCAGGGCACGGTGGCCGGCAGCCGGGCGGTTCAGCTGTCCTGGGGGAGGTCGGCGGACGACCGGGGCGTGGTCTCGTACGACATCCTGCAGGGCGGCTCGAAGGTCCACAGTGTGGGTGGCGGGCAGACCGCGGCCGTGGTGACGGGACTGCGGCCCGGCACCCGGTACTCGTTCACCGTGCGGGCGCGGGACGCCGCGGACAACGTCTCACCCGCGAGCGAGGCCGTCCGGCTCACCACCCCGCCGGGAACGGACGACGGCCGGGGTACCGCGCCCGCCCGGTTCCGTGCGACGACCCGGAGGACCGACGGGGCGTACTACATCGATCTGGCCTGGGTCCCGCCGCGCGCCGACGGCGCGATCACGGAGTACGAGATCCATCTCGACGGGCAGGTCGCCACCTCGCTCGTCTGGGGTGGCACGGCGCCCCAGGACCGGGCCGAGTACGGCTTCTACGTGGGACGTGAGGCCGGAGTGACCCACCGGGTGCGGATCAGGGCGAAACTGCCGGACGGAACGTGGGGCGGGTTCTCGGCGGAGCGCACCGTGACCACGGGTCGATGAGGAGTTCGGCGGCGGGAAACGGAGCGGCACGAAAGGCCACGCGCTCCCCCGGAGGAAGGAATCCGTCACCTGCCCGGGGGCGGTCCGCATGCGGGAGGGGCCGCGGGCGCGTTGGCTCGGTCTGAGGCGGCACGGGGTTTCCCGATCCTCGGCGGCGCAAGGGATGTCCCGCCAACCGTGCCGCTGGAGGGCAGTCCTATGCGTACCACTCAGCCACTCCTCCGCTCCTGCCTGACCTCGACCGCCGCTGCCGCGCTGCCGCTCGCCCTGGCCGCCCCGGCGGACGCCGAGGGGGGGATCTCGGTGAGTACCACCGGGTCCACCGTCTCGGTCACCACCAGTGCGTGCACCACCATCGACGCCAACGGCGTGTTCGGCCGGGCCTCGCTGCTGTCCAGCGGGCAGACGAACTTCTCCCAAGGACGCCAGGCGACGCTGACCGGAACGAGCAGCAGCCAGTCCGCCGCCTTCGCGAACGTCAGTCCCGGCACCTTCACCGTCACCGTGGTGTGCAACAACGGGACCACGGCCGGCACTCAGTCCATCATCGTCTCCGGCACCGCCACCCCCACCCGCACCCCTACCCCCACACCCACGCGCTCCGTCACCGCCTCGCCCTCGCCCACGCGTGGTGTCATGGGCGGTTTCGGTGGGACGGCCGAGGACTACCGCACACTCACCCTGGTGGGCGGCGGTGTCCTCGTCGTCACGGGGCTGGGGGCGACGGTCTGGTACCTGCGCCGCCGCGCCAAGCCGCACCGTCTGTGAGACGGCAGCACGGGTCAGCCACCGTGTCCGGAACGTCTCGCTCCGGGTCTGGTGCCGATCACGACGTGGGCGTCCCACTCCTCCGACACCGCCAGGCGCGTGCTCAGCCCGCTGTGGGTGAGGGTCCGCACGGCGAGGGGTGCCTGCCGTGCGCTCGTCTCGATGAGCAGATGGCCGCCGGGGGCCAGCCAGCGCGGTGCCTCGGCGGCCACCCGGCGCAGCACGTCGAGCCCGTCCGCGCCCCCGTCGAGCGCGGTCAGGGGTTCGTGGTCGCGGGCCTCCGCCGGCAGGAGGGGGACCTCGCCCGTGGGGACGTAGGGGACGTTCGCCGTGAGGAGGTCGACGCCGCCGAGCAGGGTATCGGGCAGGGCCGCGAACAGATCGCCTTCGTGGACCTGACCGCCGAAGGGAGCGAGGTTGCGGCGGGCGCACCGCACCGCCGCCGGCTCGATGTCGGCGGCGTGCAGTGCGGCACCGTCGAGGGCGGCGGCCAGCGCCGCCCCCACCGCGCCCGACCCGCAGCACAGATCCACGACGACGGACGCTCCGGGTGCCGCGGCCAGTGCCTGTTCGACGAGGAACTCGGTACGGCGGCGGGGTATGAACACACCCGGCTCGACGGTGATGCGCAGGCCCCGGAACTCCGCCCAGCCGAGGACGAGTTCGAGGGGGAGGCCCGCCACGCGCCGGTCCAGCATGGCGGCGGCCTCGTCGGCGGTGCGGGCGGTGGAGAGGATCAGCTCCGCTTCGTCCTCGGCGAAGACGCATCCGGCGCAGCGAAGCGCGGTGACGACAGCGGAAGTCGAGAGAGGTGGCATGGGGGCCGAGAGCCTTTCGGTGGGCCGAAGGGCGCTCTGGGCGGTGGACCGGTGTCAGCGCACCGTACCGCTCGGGAGTGAGAGCACCCGATCTGACACTGCGGTGATGGGTCCCACCTCCTCCGGCGACGTGACGACTGGCCGGGCCACATTACCCCACGGCCGCCCACTGCCACTCGTGCGCCTTCGGCGGGATCACCGCGTCAGGCCCGCGCGGCCGGCCACCCGCGGCGTGGTCCGGGCGGGCCGTACGGCTCATACGCCGACCTCGATCACGATCTTGCCCCGGGCGTGGCCCCCCTCGACCACGCGCAGGGCTTCGGCGGCCCGGTCGAGCGGGAAGGTCTGCGTCACGTACGGCTTCAGGCTGCCGTCGACGACCAGCTGGGCCACCTCGTCGAGCACGGCGGCGGTGCGGGCACGCGCGACGGGCGCGCCGCCGAGCCGTCCCACGATGTCCTTGCCGCCCGCGGTGATCAGCTTCGTCCGGTCGGCCGGCAGCGTGGCCGCCGCCTCCAGGACCTCGCCGCCCACCAGGTCGTAGACCGCGTCCACGCCTTCCGGGGCCGCGGCCCGTACGCCCGACACGAAGTCGGGGCCGGAGGGCACGTGCACGGCGCCCAGCGACTCGACGAACTCCTTCTTGCCGGCGCTCGCCACGCCGATGACCTTCACCCCGAAGGCCCTGGCGATCTGCACGGCGGCCACGCCGACGCCGCCGCCCGCGCCCGTGACGACGAGGGTGGCGCCCGCGGGCAGATCCAGCTGGCGGACGCCGTCGTACGCGGTCGCGGCCGCGACGGGCAGCGCGGCGGCGTCCGTGAAGGAGATCTCCGGGGGCTTGTGCGCGGTCACGGCGACGGGCAGCAGCGCGTACTCGGCGTATCCGCCGGCGACCGGGTTGCCGAACACCTCGTCGCCCACGGCGAATCCGGTCACGTCCGGGCCGACCCGCTCGACGACCCCGGCGGCCTCGTTGCCGAACACGGCGGGCAGGTCGCGGGCGCTCTGGCCCGGCCGGGCATAGCCGGTCCGCTGCTTGAAGTCGACGGGGTTGACGCCGGCCGCGCGCACCGCGACGAGCAGCTGTCCGGGGCCGGGGCTCGGCTTCTCCTGCTCGACGAGGGCCTCGGCCTCCGGGCCGCCGTACCGCGTGAAGACGTACGCCTTGGGCATGGGCTTCCTCACTCTCCTTCACTGTCACCGGGTGGCCGGTCGCACCGCGGCCACCGTAGTCGGCACCTTGCGGCAAGGAAGATCACGCCGCGGCTATTCCCGGGGAGCGGGCGCGTTCACGCCGCCGCAATGATCAGCGCGGGTGGAGCAGGGACGTCGCCGGACCTGGGACAAGCCGTCCGAAACCGGCTCCGTGATCTTCACTTCATCCGAACTCACCCTGCATAGAAGGCGCTTGCTGGCGATCACGACTCTCCGTACGCTGTGGGTCACGCTGACGGCACCGAGGACGTCATCCGTCTTCTCGGAGCCAGGTCACGCGTCCTCGGATCTCCGACGTCCTTGTCCGAAGAGGCGCGACTCCCATTCGGCGAGGCTGTTGATCCTTCAATGGCCGCACTGCCATACTCCGGCTTTCCACTCCCCCACGGTCCGCACGGAAAACGTGGCTCTCCAGGGTGCCGACGGCTCTTTTGAGTCCATTCCCAGCTGGAATGAGTCACGTTCGTGACATAAGGCAGCGAAGAAGGTGCTTGTGTCCCAACACCACCCACCGCACGGTGGTTATGCTCCGCCTCCACCCACCGGGTACGAACCGGCCGGATCGGCGCGATCGGCCGGCTCGCAGGCGATATACGACGATCCCGAATTCCATTCACTGCGGCGCGCATATCGTTCTTTCGGCGCGGTGGCGGTTCTTCTGTCCGTTGGCGGATTTCTGTCGTACGTTCTGCTGTCGAGTTTTGCTCCGGCCCTGATGAACCAGGAGTTGTTCGGCCGGCTCACCCTCGGACTGGCGCTCGGACTCGTCCAGTTCCTTGTCATGGGGGTCGCGACATGGTGCTACGTGCGGCACATGCGTGAGCGGGTCGACCCGATCGTCCTCCGGCTGCGCGCCCAGCAGCGCGAGCAAGAGCGTGAGCAGGAGCAGGCCCGCGTCGCGGCCGGAAGGCGGTTCCGCGCGTGGTGACGCAATCGGCTGCCATAGCCGACCAGTTCAGCCTGCGGCTGACGTTCATCCTGTTCGTGTCCGTCGTCGTGGTCACCCTGTTCACGGCGCTGCTGACGGCACCGCAGCGCGATGAGATCAGCGAGTTCTACCTCGGCAACCGTGACATGTCGCCTCTGCGCAACGGACTCGCGATGTGCGGTGACTACGTGTCGGCGGCGACGCTGCTCGGCAGCACGGGACTGGTCGCGCTGAACGGGTACGACGGTCTGCTCTACCTGGGCGGCACGATGGTCGCCTGGATGATGGTTCTGCTGATGGTCGCCGAACCGCTGCGCAACTCCGGCAAGTTCACCCTGGGCGACACCCTCGCGCTGCGCCTGCCGCACGGGCAGCGGTCGGTCCGGCTGGCGCTCGCCCTGTGCACGCTGGCCGTGTGCCTTCTCTACCTGGTGGCCCAACTCGTGGGCAGCATCGCCCTGTTGACCCAGTTCATCGGTGATCCGAGCCCGACGACGCGGGCGATGTGCGTGGTGGTCATCGGCTCCATGGTCGTGGTGTACGCGGCGATCGGCGGCATGCCGGGCGCCACGTTCATCCAGGTGGTCAAGGCCGTGATGCTGATCGCCGGGGTCGCGATCACCGCCGTCATGGTGCTGCAGCACTTCAGCTGGAACATCGACAGGCTCCTGTCGACGGCCTCCGACAACAGCGCCCTGGGCGACCGTTTCCTCGAACCCGGGCTGCGGTACGGCGGGACCACCACCAACAAGCTCGACTTCTTCAGCCTGCAACTGGCCATCGTGCTCGGGCTCGCCGCGCTGCCGCACATCATGATGCGGCTGCTCGCCCCGCGCACCAACCGCGTCCTGCGCGGCTCCGTGGTGTGGGCCGTCGGGCTGGTCGGCTTCGTCTGCCTGGCGGCGGGTGTGCTGGGTCTGGGCGCCACGGCGATCGTGGGCCGCGAGAACATCGCGCAAGTCGACCCCCGGGGCGACGCGGCCATTCTGCTGCTCGCGCACAAGCTCGGCGGCGCCGTGCTCGAAGCGCTCCTGTCCAGCCTCGCCTTCATCACGCTGCTGGCCGTGGCGGCCGGGCTCACGCTCGCCGCGGCCTCGTCCCTCGCCCACGACCTCTACAGCGAGGTGATCCGCAAGGGAAAGGCGAAGCAGACGGAGGAACTGGGCGTCGCCCGGCTCGCCGCGGTGGTCATCGGCGTCATGGGCATGCTGCTGGCCCTGCTGTCATGGGGGACGAGCACGGCCACGCTGGCGTTCCTCGCCTTCGCGATCGCCGCGTCGGCCATCCTGCCGGCCATCGTCTACAGCCTCTTCTGGCGCGGGTTCACCACGCGCGGCGCACTGCTCAGCCTGTACGGCGGGCTGCTCTGCTCGGTGCTCCTGGTGGTGTTCTCCCCGATCATCTCCTCGCAGCCCAACTCGGTCTACCCGGACGCGGACTTCGCCTGGTTCCCGTTGCAGAATCCGGGCATCGTGTCCATCCCCGCGGGCTTCCTGCTGGGATGGCTCGGCTCGCTGGCCGGCGGGCGCGGTCAGGCCGTGACCTCCACCGACGCGTTCGCGGAGTTCGAGGTCCGCGCCCTGGTCGGACCCGACCAGCGGTGACCGGGCGCCGGCGATGACCCGAGGTCAGGGGTGGGCGCAACAGACCGCCCGACCCTGGCGGCGCGCGGCAATCGCACCGTACGGTGTGCTCAGCCGCACCCCTGACCTCGAAGGTGGTCCTGCATGGCCCTGTTCGACCTCCCCCTGGACGAGCTGCGCGGTTATCGAAGCGCTTCACCAGAACCGGAGGATTTCGACGCGTTCTGGGCGAAAACGCTCCAGGAGGCGCGCGCGCACGACCTCGACGCACACTTCGAACCAGTCGAAACCCGTCTGAAGACGGTCAAGGTGTACGACGTCACCTTCGCCGGGTTCGGCGGGCACCCGGTGAAGGGCTGGCTGGTCCTGCCGGCGTGGGCGGACACCCCGCGTCCCGCGGTCGTCGAGTTCATCGGGTACGGGGGCGGCCGGGGCCTGCCCCACACCCATCTGCTGTGGGCGTCGGCGGGCTTCGCGCACTTCGTGATGGACACCCGGGGCCAGGGCAGCGCATGGGGCGGTGGCGGCGGCACACCCGACCCGGTGGGCGGCGGCCCCGCGTTCCCCGGTTTCATGACGCGAGGTGTCGACGCCCCCGAGAACTACTACTACCGGCGCGTGTACACGGACGCCGTACGGGCCGTGGAGGCGGCCCGGTCCCACCCGCTGGTCGACGCCACGAAGGCGGCGGTCGTCGGCGCCAGCCAGGGCGGCGGCATTTCCCTCGCGGTCGGCGGCCTGGTGCCCGACCTGGCCGCGGTCGCCCCTGACGTACCGTTCCTGTGCGACTTCCCGCGCGCGACGACGCTGACCGATCGCGACCCGTACCGGGAGATCGGCAACTACCTCAAGACGCACCGCGGCCGCACCGGGCAGGTCCAGCGCACGCTCTCCTACTTCGACGGTGTCCACTTCGCCGCGCGCGGCCGGGCGCCCGCCCTGTTCTCGGCGGCCCTGGAGGACCAGACGTGCCCGCCGTCGACGGTCTTCGCGGCCTTCAACGCCTGGGCGTACGGCGACAAGCACATCGAGGTGTACGACTTCAACGACCACGAGGGCGGCGGCCCTTACCAGGAAGCGGCCAAGCTGGAGTGGCTGGCCTCACGCCTCTGAGGGGTCGTCCCCGCGGGTCGCCACGACCATCCGGCAGCGCGGGCTCCCGTCACGCCGACGCCCGAACTCCGGCAGCGCGTACAGCTCGACGTCGAACCCGGCGCGTTCCAGCTCGCGTCGCACGTCCCCGAGCCGGAACGCCCGGTAGTACATGACGAACGGCGGACGCCAGACGGCGTTGCGCACCCGCATCACCGTGTCGAAGCCCAGCAGGGCCCAGTACCAGGGGGAGCTCGGCGGCGCGGGCGCCGGCAGCGGGAACGCGAAGCGTCCGCCCGGCCGCAGCACGGCGTGGACCTGGCCGAACAGCTCCGGGAACTCGCGCGGCAGGAAGTGCCCGAACGCCCCGAAGCTCACGACGAGATCGAAGACGGGCCTGAAGGGGAGGGCCAGGGCGTCACCGCGCACCCAGGCGACAGGGGGCCCGGGTTCCGCGGGGCGCGACTCCCGCTGCCTGCCCACCGCGAGCATCCCCGCGCTGATGTCGACCCCGGTCACGCTCTCCCGGCACACCGCGCGCAGGACGCCCATGCCCGCCCCGGTGCCGCAGCACAGGTCGAGCCCGCGACCGAACGGCCCCAGGGCGGACAGGGCCCCCTCCACCGCCTCCAGGACCGAGTCCGGCGTGCGGAACGGGGTGTGGTCGAACTTGGGCGCGAGCAGGTCGTATCCGCGCTCGACGGACGACAACGCCTGAACAGCCAGTTCGCGGAGGCTGGGACCGTGCGGAGTGAACATCACCTTCAGCTTAGGGCAGCGCCCGACCCGCACAGTCACTTATCGTTACATCATGACTTCGTTCCGTGCCACCCCCGCCTGGCTGGCAGACGCCGTCTTCTACCAGATCTATCCGCAGTCGTTCGCCGACTCGGGCGGCGACGGCATCGGCGACTTCAACGGAATCGCCGAGCACCTGGACCACCTGGCCTGGCTGGGCGTCAACACCGTCTGGCTCAACCCGTGCTTCGTCTCGCCGTTCCGCGACGCCGGATACGACGTCGCCGACTACCTGACCATGGCGCCTCGCTACGGTTCGAACGACGAGTTCGCCAAGCTCGTCGATGAGGCCCGCCGCCACCGCATCCGTGTCCTGCTCGACCTCGTTGCGGGCCACACCTCCACCGCGCACCCGTGGTTCACGGCCTCCGCGAACGACCCGGACGACCACCGTTACATCTGGGCGCCCGAGGGCCGCCCCGACGGCTTCGTTCCCTCCCCCGGCACCCGCCCGGGCGCGTACCTGCCGAACTTCTTCGACTCGCAACCGGCCCTCAACTTCGGCTACGCGCGCGAAAATCCGGCCGAACCATGGCGCCAGCCGGTCGACGCCGAAGGCCCGCGCGCGAACCGCGCGGCACTCCGCTCGATCATGGACCACTGGCTGCGTCTGGGCGTCTCGGGCTTCCGCGTCGACATGGCCTCGTCCCTCGTCAAGGACGACCCGGACCGGAGCGCGACGACCAGGATCTGGTCGGAGCTGCGCCACTGGCTGGACGCCACGCACCCGGAGGCCGTCCTGCTGTCGGAGTGGGGCGAGCCCGAGGTCTCCGTCCCGGCGGGCTTCCACGCGGACTTCTTCCTCCAGTTCGGCGGCCCCACCGACGGCCTCGCCCTGCGCTCGCTGTGGAGCAACGGCGCGGGCACGGTCGACGAGAACTGGGCCCCGCTCGACTGTTTCTTCGACGCCGACGGCAGGGGCTCTCCCCGCCCCTTCGTCGAGGCGTGGCAGCGGGCCTCCACCGCCGTCGGCGGCAAGGGGTTCATCTCCCTGCCCACCGCCAACCACGACTTCTCCCGCCTGAACTGCGGCCCCCGCACCGCGGAACAGCTCCCCGCCGCCTTCGCCTTCCAGCTCACCTGGCCGACCCTGCCGGCGATCTACTACGGCGACGAGATCGGCATGCGCTACATCGACGGACTGCCCGACAAGGAGGGCAGCGTCCTCGGCCCCCGCTACAACCGGGCGGGCTCGCGCACGCCGATGCAGTGGGACGACACCGAGAACGCCGGTTTCTCCTCGGCGCCCGCAGACGACCTGTACCTGCCCATCGACCCGGCCCCCGACCGCCCCACCGTCGCCGCCCAGCGGGCCGACGAGGCGTCTCTGCTCCACCTGGTCCGCCGCCTCGTCCGTCTGCGCACCACCACCCCGGAGCTCGGCTCCGGCGGCTCGGTGGAGGTGCTGCACATGGGCTGTCCGTTCGTGTACCTCAGGGGCGGGCGGTATCTGGCGGTGTTCAACCCGCGGCGGCAGGAGGCGAGTTGGGCCTACGACCGCACCGCCTACGACTGCACCGGCGCCCGTCCCCTGGAAGTGTCGGGCGTGGAGTGCGACGGCGACAGGATCACCGCCCGCGGCTTCGGATACGGGATCTTCGACCTCGGCCACTGAACGGCCCCCGGGCGAGCCGCGCTCAGACGCGTACCGGAAGCGCCCGCACGCTGTTGCCCACGAAGCTGGAGTGACGGGGAAGCTCCGTCTCGGGCACCGCCAGGTCGAGGTCGGGGAAGCGGGTGAACAGCCGCTCCAGCGCGATCGTCGCCTCCAGGCGGGCCAGCGGCGCGCCGAGGCAGTAGTGGGCGCCGTGCCCGAGCGAGAGGTGGCGTACGGCTCCGGGCCGTCCGGGCCGGGTGACGTCGAACAGTTCGGCGTCCGGCCCGTGCACGGCGGGATCGCGCCCGGCCGCCGAGTAACCCGCCAGCACGGGCGTCCCCTTGGGGATGACCGTCCCGTCGACTGTCAGGTCCCGCACGGGATAACGGAACGGGAAGTAGCTGACGGGCGCGTCCCAGCGCAGGGTCTCCTCGACGGCGTCCGCCCAGCTCGCCTTCCCGGCCCGGACGAGATCGAGCTGGTCCCGGTGCCCGCACAGCGCCCGTACGGCGTTGGTGATGAGGTTCAGCGTGGTCTCGTGCCCGGCGACGATCATCAGCACGAGGGTGCCGATGAGTTCCTCCTGGCTGAGCCGGTCGCCGCCCTCGTCGCGGGCGGCGATGAGCGCGCTGGTCAGGTCGTCGCCGGGGCGTTCGGCCCGGGACGCGGCGATGTCAGCGAGCAGGGACACGAGGTCGCGGTTGGCGGCGACGGCCTGCTCGGGGCGGATGTCGGTGGCCACGACCTGGTTCGACAAGTCGTGCAGTGCCTCCTGGTGTTCGGCCTCCACTCCGAGCAGCTCGGCGATGACGCCCATCGGGAGCGGCAGCGCGAAGTGCCGGCGCAGATCGGCGACCCCGCCGCCGGCCTCGGCCGCGCCCGCGAGGCCGTCGAGCAGCGTTGCCGTCAACTCCTCTATGCGGGGCCGTAGTTTCCGCACCCGTCGAGCGGTGAAGGCCGTACTCACCAGCGCCCTCAGCCGCCGGTGGTCGTCGCCGTCGGCAGTCGTCATCCCGTGGACGGTCGCGAAGGTCCGCAGCGGCCATCCGGCGCCGATCCGGCCCTCTCTCAGCTCGGTGAAGTGCCGGGCGTCCTTGGCGACGTCGGGGTGCGCGAGGAAGTCCTTCAGCGCCTCATGTCCGAGTACGGCCATGCCCGCCACCTCATCGGGGAGCACCACGGGCGCGACGGCGCCCCGGGCGAGGAGCCACGCGTTCGCGGCGTGCGGGCAACCGCCGGACGGGTCCATGCGGTGCGGCTCGGACGATGGGGTGCCCACGGTCGATCTCCTTGGCCACAGTGGTGAGTTGGCGCGTACGTCGGTCTCATGCTCACAGCGCCGTACACACCGTCTCAAGGGGGCACTCGGCCAACCACGCCCCCTGCGGGCTCACGGGTTCGCCGGGGACGCGGACGGAGTCGCGGTGGCAGCGTTCTGCGGGCCGTATGCCGTGAGGAAGCGGTTCCGGAAGCGGTCCATCCGCCAGACCGGGGCGTCGTCCGTGGGCTTCAGGCCGTCCGACCAGCCCCAGTCGGAGATCCGGTCGAGGACCTTCTCGTCATGGGCGACGATCGTGATGGGCACGTCATGACTGGCGCCGTTGCCGCTGACGCGGGCCATGGGCTGGTGGTCGCCGAGGAAGACGACCACGGTGTCCTTGTCGCCGTACCGCTCCACGAACTCCGTGAGGCTCCGCACCGAGTACTGGACGGACCTGCCGTACTCCTTCTTCGCCCTGGTGCCGTCGGAGAACACGTCCGCCGGGTTCTTGCCCGCCTTCTCGATGGCCTTGTAGACGGAACCGTCACCGACCCGGTCCCAGTCGATCATCTCGGGCAGGGGCGCCCACGGCTGGTGGCTGGAGGTCAGGATGATCTGCGACATCAGCGGCTTGTCGCGCTCCTTGCCGTGTTCCAGGCGCTGGAACGCGGTCAGGGCGTACTGGTCCGGCATGGTCGACCAGCTGAACTTCGGGCCCTGGTAGCCGAGGTCGCGGGAGTCGTACACCTTGTCGAGGCCGTAGAACCGGCCCTCCGGCCAGTTGTACTGGACACCGGGCACGACACCGACGGTCCGCCAGGCGCCCGTGCGGTGGAAGGCCCCGGGGAGAGTGAGGCGCTCGCCGGCGGTGACGGTGCGGTAGCGGTCCTGGTTGTCGATCCACAGACCGCTCAGGAACGTGGAGTGACCGAGCCAGCTGCTGCCGCCGTACGTCGCGGAGGTGAGCCAGCCGCTCTTCGCCGAGAACCCGGCCTCGCGCAGATCGTCGGTGGCGGCGTCCAGGGTCGCGTCCACGCCGGGTGCGATGGCCGGATCCTGGAGGGCGGCACGGCCGTAGCTCTCGATGAAGGCGAAGATGACGTCCTTGCCGCGCAGCCCGGTCAGCAGGCGGTCGGGCGGTACGTCGGCGAAGGCGTCCCTGTCGACCTCCTTCGCGAACGCCGCCTCGTCCTTCAGGGTCGCCTTCACCCGTGCGACACGGTCCTGGAGGAGGCCGATCGTGTTGCTGGTCGCGAGCGGCGTGGTGCCGATGAGGTGCAGGCCCAGGGCCGAGCAGGTGATCCACACGGTTCCGGCGACGATCGTGGCCCGGCTCGCGGTGTGCCGGTCGCGGTGCATGAGGCCGACGAGCCGGACCACCGCCAGCGGCATCACGACGAGCAGGGCCAGGACCAGGACGACGACCCCGATCACGGCGGCCAGCGCGCCCGCGCCGCCGGCCGTGTCCTGGAGGTAGGACTCGGCGTCGTCGAGCAGGCCCCAGTCGAGCACCACGTTGAACCCTCGTCCGAGGAACTGGTTGAAGCCGATGTCCAGCAGCTTCAGGATCAGCACCAAGGCGAGCCCCACCCCGCTGAGCACGGCCACGACACGTCTCGGCCGCTCGGGCAGCACCAGCAGCAGGGCCGCGAGGAGGATCGGCTCGGCCGGTATCCGCAGGAAACTCTTCGCCTCGAAGTACGCGACGTTGCCCGGCAGCATCAGCGCCACGAACACGAGCGCGGCGGCCAGCACGGTGACCGTCCACCAAAGGACGTTGTCCATGCCGCCGTCACGGGCCCCGCCCTCGGGGGGCGCGGACGGTTCGTGATCCTCCTTGGTGGTGGCTCCGTCCGTGTCCGGCGGTTGGTGAAGGCGCGTGAAGAGCGACACCCAGAGTGTCCTTCCGGTGCGAAGCGCGGTGGTGGCACGGTGGGCCGGGCTCGGGGGCCCGGGTCGCCGCCCTCCCCTGTACGGCTCACGAACGCCTGCGGTTCACCGCACACAAAAAAGCCAACCAGTGTTTCCTTGCAGGTCAAGCAGGGTCCAAGCCCGGTTCAAGTGCGGGCCAAGTCAGGTCGCCGGACCCCCGTCCAATGGATCGCACCGCGTGAGTCCATTGCACGGTGCTACACTTCTGACGGCACGTGTGTTCGCCCCGTCGTGGGCGCCGGTGCCGGTTGCACAGCTTTCTGCCTCATCTTTTTCGCAGTACCACCTCTCGCGTACGGCCTCAGGCTCAGTCGCCGCCGTACCCGATGACGTGGTGCCCGGCCGCACCCAGGCGTGACCACTCCGCCTCGCGGCAATCCCCCTCCCCCATTGCTCCTGTCCACTGAGCCCGGCTCAGTCCCGAAAGGACTTCCCCATCGTGATGTCAAACCGCAGCCGTGACGGGAGGTGAACCTTGGTAGCACTGTCCGTCACGGATCATGGCCCACAGGACGTTGAGGCGTCGGCGGGCGAGCGCCAGCAGGGCCTGCTTGTGTCCCTTTCCCTCGCTTCTCTTCCGTTGGTAGTAAGCCTTGGAGGCCGGGCAGGTCGTGATGCTGACCATCGACGAGAGGTACATCGACCGCAGCAGACCGCGGTGGTATCTCTTGGGCCTGCGCAGATTGCCGCTGACGCGGCCGGAGTCACGGGGCCTGGGGGCCAGGCCGGCGAAGCCAGCCAGGCGGTCGGCGCTGCCGAAAGCGTCCATGTCGCCGCCGGTCGCGGCGATGAACTCAGCGCCGAGTTTGGGTCCCATGCCGGGCAGGCTGCGGATCACCTTGGCGTGCGGATGCTCACGAAACCTGGCCTCGATCAGCGCGTCGAGCTCGGCGATCTCCTCATCGAGGGCCATCACCCCCTTCGCCAGGCGGACGACCATGGCGGCGGCCGGCTTCTCGCCGGGCAGCGCGGTCTGCTGGGCCTGGGCGGCCTCGACGGCCGTCTTCGCCAGCACGGCGGCGCCTCGGACCTTGCGATTCTTCAGCCAGGTCTCGATTCGGCTTGCGCCTGCCCGACGGATCGCAGCCGGGGTCTGATAGCCGGTCAGCAACATGACCGGACCCTTGTTGACCAGGTCCAGCGACCGCTCCAGCGCAGGGAAGATCTCCAGCAGCTGAGCGCGGAGGCGGTTGATCTGCCGGGTGCGGTCGAAGACCACGTCCAGACGCCGGGTGGTCAGGGTGCGCAGATCGACGGCGATCTCGTCGCCCGGCCGCAGCAGGCCGAGGTCCCGGCGGACGCGGGCCTGGTCGGCGATGACGAAAGCGTCCTTCGCGTCCGTCTTCCCCTCGCCCCGGTAGGTGACCGAGGCCCGGTGGACCGCCAGGCCGGTGAGGTAGGCCATGGGCTGGTTGTGGCCGACAAGCAGGCCGATCAGCAGCGCGGCACCGCCGTGGTTGAGGTCGACGGCCCACAGCACGTCGGCGGATATGGCCAGGACGTCGCCGATGAGCTGGAGCAGCTCGGTCTCGTCATTCAGGACCCGGCGGGACAGAAGCCGTTCACCGTCGGCGTTGATCACCACGCAGTGGTGATTTTCCTTGCCGATGTCCACTCCGGCCCAGATCTCGGGCCCGGTCACCTCCGCCGACTCGCCGTCTCGCATGCCACCCGCAGACGACCTCGCCGACGTTGTCCTACAGCAGCGATCGGAGTCGCGTCTCCCCATTGGCGGTCGAGTCGTCGCGGGGCCCCGGGCGGCCAAGTCCTTTGAGCCTTGCCAACGGCGCCCGCATGACAGCCATACCCAGAACCCCTGGGCCCTCCGATCTTACGAATGACCAGAGCAACCACCTTTGAAAGGTAGGACAGCGCGCATGACCACCACACTCGAAGCCCCTCCCGCCCAGCAGCTCCCGGTCCCCGTGACCGGTGTCCTCGACATCACGCAGGGCGGGCACGGGTACCTGCGCACCGGGAGCTGCCAGTCCGCCCCCGACGACCCGCAGGTCCCCGCCGCTCTGATCCGCAGGTACGGCCTGCGCAAGGGCGACACCGTCGAAGGCGTACGCGGCCCTCGACGCGCGCTCACCTCTGTCGAGCGGATCAACGGCCGCGCCCCGGAAGAACTGCGCGGCCGCCCCCACTTCCACGACCTCACCCCACTGCACCCGCACGACCGGCTCCGTCTCGAACACCGGGCGAGCGGTCTCACCGGACGCGTCCTCGACCTGATCGCGCCCGTCGGCAAGGGCCAGCGCGGCCTGATCGTGGCCCCGCCCAAGACCGGCAAGACCGTGCTGCTCCAGCAACTGGCCGCCGCGATCGCCGGCAACCACCCCGAGTGCCACCTCATGGTGGTGCTGCTCGACGAGCGCCCGGAGGAGGTGACCGACATGCGGCGCTCCGTGCGGGGCGAGGTGTACGCCTCGACGTTCGACCGGCCGCCGAAGCAGCACATCGCGCTCGCCGAACTCGTCGTGGAGCGCGCCAAGCGCCTCGTCGAGCAGGGCGAGGACGTCGTGATCCTCCTGGACTCGCTCACCCGCCTGTGCCGGGCGCACAACAACGCCGCCGCGGCCGGTGGCCGCACCCTCAGCGGCGGTGTCGACGCCGCCGCACTGCACGGACCCAAGCGGATCTTCGGCGCGGCACGACGGACCGAGGAGCGCGGCTCGCTCACCATCCTCGCCACGGCCCTGGTGGAGACCGGCTCCCGCGCCGACGACTTCTTCTTCGAGGAACTCAAGAGCACGGGCAACATGGAGCTCCGCCTGGACCGCTCCCTGGCCGCCCGGCGGGTCTTCCCGGCCGTCGACATCACCCCGTCCGGGACCCGTCGCGAGGAACTCCTGCTGTCGGCGGGCGAACTGACCGCCGTACGAGGGCTGCGGCGCGCCCTGCGGTCGCGGGACGGTCAGGAGCGGACGTACCTCGAAACCCTCCTGGAGCGGATGCGCGCCACCCCGGACAACGCGGCCTTCCTGCGCCAGGTCCAGCCGACGCTCCCCGCCTCCTGACTCAGCCCGCCCTGTGCGCCGCCCCGGCCCCGTCGGCACGACCCTTGATGCATCCGGGTGTTGGATTCGCTCGCTCGGCCCTGGTGGCACGGCGGGACAGCGCACGCATTCTTACCTTGACGCCATGACCATCGGATTCTCCTCCCGCGCCGCCGCCTCCTGTTCCGCGGTCTGTGTGATCGGGATGCTGGCCCTCGCTCCGGGCGCCGCCGCGCTGCCGGGAGTGGACCCGGACGCCACGCGTGCGACGGCCTCGCCGGGGCAGCAGTCGTCGCTGCACCGGCACGGGACGCAGGTACGGCCGCGGACGGGGGCACCGAGGGTTCCCGCGGATCTGTCCGCGCTGTCGTGGATCGTGGCCGACGCCGACAGCGGTGACGTACTGGCCGCGCACGACGCGCACCGCAGGCTGCCGCCCGCCAGCACCCTCAAGACGCTCTTCGCGCTCACCGTGCTGCCGAACGTGCCGGGAGGCACCCGGCACACCGTCAAGCCCAAGGAGCTGGCCGGCATCGGCGAGGGCAGCAGCATGGTCGGGGTCCAGGAGAACCACAGCTACCGCGTGGCCGACCTGTGGCGCGGTGTCTTCCTCAGGTCCGGCAACGACGCCGTGCACGTCCTGGCCTCGCTCAACGGCGGCTGGCGCAGCACCGCGACCCAGATGCAGGCCAAGGCCCGCGCCCTGGGCGCCCTCGACACACGGGTCGTGTCGCCCGACGGGTACGACGCGCCGGGACAGGTCTCGTCGGCATACGACCTCGCGGTGTTCGGACGGGCCGGGCTGCGCAACAAGGAGTTCGCACGGTACTGCGCCACGGCCGAGGCGCGCTTCCCGGGGGACGGCGAGGCGTATCCCATCCAGAACACCAACCGCCTCCTCACGGGGGCGCAGGGCGTCGACCGCTATCCGGGGCTGATCGGCGTCAAGAACGGCTACACCAGCAAGGCGGGCAACACGCTCGTCGCGGCCGCCAAGCGCAACGGGCGCACCGTGGTCGTCACGGTGATGAACCCTCAGGCGGGCGGCGGTTTCACCGTGTACGAGGAGGCGCGTTCGCTGCTCGACTGGGGTTTCCGGGCAGCCGGGCGCGTCGACCCGGTGGGCTCGCTGCTGCCCCCGCGCCCCTCGGCGAGAACACCACGGCCGTCGGCGGGAGCGGGCTCCGAGCCGGTGCCGGTCGCCGAGAAGGATGCCTCGCCTTCCCGCTGGACATGGGTGGGCGTGATCGCGGGCACCACCGGGTTCGGCGCGGGAGCCGTCGCGCTGACCCTGCGGCGCAGGAGACGGCGGCCCGCCGCGGACTGACCGACGGGCAACCCGAGCAACAGCCCCAGTGTGATCCACACGTAGGTGTTGCTGCCGAGGAAGCCGCCCGGCCCGGACGCGTCGTCGAACCACAGCCACACGACGCTGCTGCACAGCACCGCGTACAGGCACCCCGCGAGCCACAGCAGCCGGCGGTGCCGCAGCAGTACGGCGAACGACGGCAGCAGCCACACCAGGTGGTGCACCCAGGTGATCGGACTGACCAGGCAGGCGGTCAGCCCGGTGACGGCGAACGCCCCCACCCAGTCGCCGGCCGTGACCGCCCGGTGTGTGCGCCAGGCCCACACGCACAGCACCACCAGCACCACCGACGCCCAGGCGGCACGGCTCGGTTCGGCCGGTTCCGTGAGCCGGGCCAGCACGCCCTGCAACGACTGGTTGGAGACGTAGGCGAGGCGGCCGATCCGGTTCGTGTCCCACAGCGCCTCGGTCCAGTAGAAGCGGGAGGCGTCGGGCGACACCCAGGCCGCCGCCGCGGTGGCGGCGGCTGCGACGGCGGTCGCGAGCCCGGCGGCACGCCGGCGCCGGGCGATCAGGAGCAGCCCGATGAACAGCGCGGGCGTCAGCTTCACGGCCGCGGCCAGCCCGATGCCCACGCCCGCCCAGCGGCCCCGCCCCGTGGACAGCAGCCAGGCGTCAGCGAGGACGAGCGCCAGCAACAGCAGATTGACCTGCCCGAAGCTGATGGTGTCCCGCACGGGTTCGAGCAGGGCGAGGACACAGACCGCGACCGCCGTGCCGTACCAGCCGTACCGGCGCAGCAGCGGCCCGACAAGGATGTACAGCACAGCCGCCAGCGCCGCGAGATTGAGCAGCAGGCAGAGCGCGATCGCCGTGTCCAGGCTGACCAGCGCCATCGGGAGCATGGCGACGGCCGCGAACGGCGGGTAGGTGAAGCCGTACGTCGTCCCGGGCACGCGGTAGTCGTAGATACGGCCGTCGTGGTGCACCCACGTGTCGATGGTCCCGTAGTAGACGCGCAGGTCGAACCAGTCGCGCAGGAGCGGCACGGTGGCGGTGAAGACGGTGACCGCGGTGGCGAGTCCGAGCAGCAGCAGGAGCCGTCGCTGATCGATTCCCACTCTGTCGTTGTCCCCTCTCGCGTTGTCCACCGTCTCGTGGTCCACCGTCTCGTTGTCCACCTTCTCGTTGCCCACCCTTGCGGCGTCCGCTCTTTCGGTGTCCGGCGGGGTCGATGTCATGCCGTCCGCTCCAGCACGGGTGCCCGGACCGCCTGATGGGCCTGCCAGAGCACGACCAGCGCGAGCACGCCACCCGACACCGCCAGGGCGATCTGGTCGGCGTCCGGGGGGCCGCCGCTCGGCAGGACGGCGAGCGCGAGCAATGCGCTGGCGGCGGCGACGCGCCCGCGCACGGAGCCGCTGGGTGCCGCCGCGGCGATGAGGAACAGTCCCCACAGCGCGTACCAGGGCCGGATCGCCGGACCCAGCACCGCCACCGCGGCGAGGCTGAGGCCCAGGGCGTACACGGGGCTCGGGCGCAGTTTCAGCCATATGTAGAGGACGGCGGCGGCGGTCGCGACGAGTCCGGCAGCGTGCCAGGCCGGCAGGGCCAGGGGGGCGAGTTCACTGCCCAGGTCGTGCAGGAGGGCTCCGGTGGCCCGCCCGAGGACGCTGGTGGGCGACCAGTTGTCCGGGGACACCGGGGTCCGCAGGGCGGCGATCCAGCCGTATCCCGTGCCGGTCAGGGCGGTGGTCACGGCGGTGGTGGCGAGGGCGACACCCACCGTGGTGGCCGTCGTCCGCACGACGTGGGTGCGCCCTCGCATCACGACGATCGCCAGCAGACCGAGCGCGGCGGGTGCCTTGACCAGCGCGGCGAGCGTCACGAGGACGACACCGAGGACGTACCGCCGGCCGCGTGCCGCTACCAGTCCGACGCCCAGCAGCCCGAGCATGACGGCGTCGTTGTGGGCCCCGGCCACGAGGTGCAGCAGCACCAGCGGGTTGAGGGCGCCCAGCCACAGGGCGGCGGCCGGATCGACACCGCTGTACCGGGCGAGGCGGGGCAGGGCCACGGCCATCAGTCCCACGCCGAGCAGGGCGACCATGCGCATACCGATCAGCCCGGCGGGCAGCTGACCGCTGGTCAGGCCGGCCAGCCCGGAGGCTATGGCGAGGAAGACGGGGCCGTACGGCGTCGCCGTGTGCTGCCACACCGGAGCCACTTCGGCCGCGAGGGGCCCGCCCATGCGCGCGGGACCGTGGGCGTACACGTCGATGTTCGCGTCGACCATGGCGCCCTGCGCCAGATAGCTGTACACGTCCCGGCTGAACAGGGGCGGCGCGAGCAGCAACGGAGCCGCCCAGACGACCAGAACGGCCAGCAGGGACCGAGGAGTCGGCGGTCGCGGTCCTCGGACGACCCGGCCCAGCAGCGCCCATGCGGCGATCAGCAGGACGACGCCGAAGTACACGCCGACCAGACCGAGCGCGGCGCGCGCCGATGCGGGCGCGAGCAGGTCGCGCACGGGGAGAGCGCCGGCGGTCTCACCCCCCAGTGCGAGGACGGCGGAGCCGACGAGGCCCAGCGCCTGACAGCGACGGAGATCGACGGGAAAAGCCATGGCCAACACTCGGCAAGCCTGTCGACACCGGGTGACCGGGAGGCGACGCCCCGCTCGCCGGGCGGCGGCCTGCACGTGACCGCCATGTGATCGACGGCGCCGGCCGCCGACGACGCGTCAAGCAGCACGGGAACACGGACGGTCCGGGGGGTGTCGTACAGCGGTCGGGCACCGGCACGCCGACCAGCCATCCCGTCACCATGAACGCGGCGACACTGTTGACGTCGTGGTTGCCCGCGAGTGTGCCGTTGCCGGTCGTGATCACCGTCAGCGCCGCCACGCCCAGCACGAACGCGGCGACGGCCACGGGACGGCGCCGGAAGAGGCACAGAGCCCGCATGCGGCGGCGATCAGCACCCGGCCGAGGACGGTCGCCGACCAGGGCTCCTCCCGCTCGTCGATGAGCGACCTGAGGCTGCCCACCGCCACCAGCACGAAGACACCACAGGCCAGGGCGACGTCCGCCGCACGCCCGTGCCACGGCTCGTCCGGGACTGCGTGGAGACCGGACTGTCAGACCGGAGCGCTAGGGTCCTTGATCAGGTCACCGGCCTTTGCGGCGACCGTAGTTGACGACCCGTTACCTCAGGAGCTGTAGCCTGCCATGAGCTTGAACGTCACCTTCGCGGACTTCTCCGTCGACCCTCCGCGGCTGTCCAACGCCGAGGCCAGGCAGCACCAGTGCGATGTCGCCGGATCACACGTGGCGCTGCACGCGGGCGGCACCGTGGAACTGGACTTCGAGGTGACGGACCCGGCGGAGATCCCCGAGGCGACGTTGACCATCACGGCCCTTGTCTCCAGGCTGGGCTCCTCCCTGGGGTACGCACCGATCGACGTACTGCTCCAGGGTGAGGTGCTGGCCGAGGAGCTCACCGTGCCCGGCGGCGGCGAGCTTCCGCACGACAATGTGTTCGCGGTACCCGGGCACCTGCTGAAGCCCGGCACCAACACCTTGGAGATACGGGTTTCGGCCAAGGCACGCAGCGTGCTGTGGCTCTACCGCATCACCCTGGACCCCGTCCATGAGCAGGGGCGCTCGGAGCGCGCCCGAGCGGCGGAGGCCGCGCGGGAGTCGATCTTCGCCTACGACACGGAACGCCGCGCAGCACACTGCGAGTCCTCCTCCTGGGAGCCCGCCCCGCGGCTGGTGTTCCACATCGACCGGGGTGAGCACTCGCTTCCCGCGCAGCTCAGCTGGCGAGGGGAGGACGGCGCGGAATCGGCCATCAGCTTCCAGTCGAGCATGTCCGACTTCTACGGCTGCCACCGCGCCGGCGACGGGACGACGTACGAGTACCGCGGCCGCCGCACCGGCGGACAGAACGGTCCGCAGAGCATCGAGCACTCCCCCCGTCTGCACCGCTTCCGCACCGAGGAGGGGTGGGGCGGCGGCTGGCACCCCTCCCACGACCTGCGGTTGCTGGTGGACGACGGCGGAGCGCTGGTGGAGCGGGTGGCGTGGCGCGACCAGAAGGGCAACTCCGGGGTGGCCGTTCTGCAGTCCGCGTCGACCGGTGTCGAGGTGACCGATGTCGAGGCGAGCGACGAGTTCGGGGCAGCGGGTGAGACGGCCGACAACCTCCTGGACGATTCCCCGAGGAAGTGGCTGGCCGGCTACGACACCGCCTGGGTCGACTTCACCCTCGCCTGCCCGACCGTGATCACCTCGTACTCCCTGATGTCGGCGAACGACTTCCCCGGCCGCGACCCCCGCAACTGGACCCTCCACGGCTCCCACGACGGCCGCCACTGGACTCCCCTGGACTCCCGCACGGGGGAGACCTTCGCCGGCCGTTACCAGACCAGGAAGTTCTCGCTGGGCGCCAACACCGCGGCCTACCGCCACTACCGCCTCGACGTCACCCGCAACTCCGGCGCGACCGAGGTCCAACTCGCTCACGTCCACTTTGCCGGCGCCCCCGCGGACCAGGCCTTCACGGGCTACTACCAGCGCTTCGACGAGGGCCCCATCGGCTACCGCGGCACGGCCCTCCCCGCACCCGTACCCGCCGCTCTCCCCGCTCCCGGGCTGGCCGCCGACCTCGAAGCGGCCGCCGAAAGCCTGGCCGCCACCGCCCGGACCCTGTCGGCCCTGGCCGCTCAACTCCGCGACCACTGAGGGCCTGTCGTCAGGCGTTGAAGCGGTACGCCCCCTCCCGGGCCCGGTAGACCTTGTAGGGGGCTCCACCGGAGGTGTCGTCGCGGAGGAAGTCGACTCCTCGGGGAGCGGTGACCGACTTGTTCTGGGTGGGGACCCAGATCTCGGCCTCCGTGTTGTACGGGATGGTGACCGCAAGGTCGATCCTGCCGTCCTTCCGGCGCCGCCACTGGGACGACACCCTGCCGCGGACGGTGTCGATCGAGGCACTGACCTGGTCGAGAGTGGCGGGCGTCAGGTCGGTGTCCTCGGTGTTCTCCGGGACGCGGCTGTTGACCGCGGCCGAGGGGATGAAGGGGCGGATACGCAGCGTCTCGTAGGCGGTCGAGGTCGGCTTGATGCCGGCCAGGCCCTGGTAGAACCAGGTGGCCACGTTGGAGCGGTAGTGGTGGTTCACCGAGAGGCGGTCGGTCCACTGTTCCCACAGTGAGGTGGCGCCCTTGGCGATCTGGTCGACGTAGCCCGGTACGCCGGTCTGTGTGACGGCCTTGAGCGCGACGTCCGTATAGCCGTACTCGCTGAGGAGGGTGAACTCGTAGCGCGAGCCGTACATGTCGTTCTGGATGTGGTGGTCGGCGGCCACGATGCGGTCGGCGAGGAGCTTCGCCAGGGCCTTCTCGTTCTCCGCGACCGTCTTGCTGCCGGGCAGGTAACGGGGGTCGTCGGAGCTCAGGTCCGAGCCGGGTACCAGGCCGAAGGCGATGGCCATGGCGTTCTCGCTGGAGATGCTGCCCTGGGTGAAGTGGCCCTGTGCGGCGTCCCAGTAGTTGGCGATGAACGCCTTGCGCAGGGTGCGCGCCAGCTTGGCGTAGTGGGCGGCGCGCTCGGTGCGGCCGAGTCCGCGGCCCACCTCGTCCATGTAGTCGCAGAAGTGGATGTAGAAGGCGAGGCTGATGACGGCGTTGCTGCCGGGGCTCTCGGCGCCGGAGTAGGCGCCGAGGGACGCTTCGAACGTGTAGTCGTTCTCTGCGGTGAACAGGGTCTCGTAGTACGTCAGGAGCGTGTCCTGGTGGTCGTACAGCTCGGCGAACAGGCTGCTGTTGCCGTAGTAGGTGTGCAGCTCCTTCGGGATGACGAAGTACGCGGAGTCCCAGGCCGGCACCGCCTTCCACGCGGCGTTCCAGCCGGGGGTGTGGTCGTAGCCGTATCCGCCCTTGGCGATGGGCACGATCATGGGGAGCTGGCCGGTGGAGATCTGCGTGTCGGGGAAGTGGCGCAGGTACTGGGTGAGGACGGCGTTGACGTCCCAGGTGAGGGACTGCGACTCGGAACTGGCCATGGCGTCGCCGGTCCAGCCGTTCTTCTCCCGTGACGGGGTGTCGGTGGGCTTCTGCACCAGGTTGTTCTGCTCGGCCCACTCCAGGTTCCGCTGGAGCCGGTTGATCAGGGCGTTGTCCGTGGTGAAGGTGCCGGTGCGGGCGAAGCCGGTGCGGGCGACGTCGACGGTCAGCACGTCGGCGTCCCGCTCCAGGTCAGGGGTCCTCCCGAGGACGGCACCGAGGTTCATGACCTCCAGGTAGCGGAAGCCGAAGTGGCTGAACTGCTGTTCCCAGGTCTGCGTCGACCGCCCGCCGAGGGTGTAGTAGTGCGTCTGGAGGTTGGCGTCGTGCTGGAAGTTCTCCTCCTCGACCAAGAGCGGGGAACCGGCCGTGCCGTCGCCGCCGCTGATCCGGTTGCCGCCACGGATCCGCAGGGTGAGGCCCTCCTTGCCGGGGCGTACGCCGGTGAGCGCGAGCCGGACGAAGCCGGTGACGATCTGGCCGTAGTCCAGGACCCAGACGCCCGAGCCCGGAGCCGTCTCCGTGAGCGAGACCGGGCGCAGCGTCCGGCTGACCAGCACCGGCTCCGCCTCGTGGGCCCGCAGGACCGCGGGCTTGAAACCGTCGGGCATCGTCGTGGCGGGAAGCCAGCCATGGTACTTCGGCGACGGGCCGGCGCAACTGCCCGGCGGGATCAGCACCGTGGCCGGACGCCATGCGCGGCCGGTCCGGTAGCCGGCCGAGCGCCAGTCACCCAGCTCGTCCGCCCGCCGGGCGTCGTACTTCTCTCCCGAGTACACGGAGTCGAACGTCGTGGGCCCGTCCGCGACGAGCCAGTCCTCGTCCGTGACGAGCGTGGTGACGGAACCGTCGGTGTACGTCACGACGAGCTTGGCGCGCAGGCGGGGCTGCCCGGCGTAGGGCGCGAGCTGCCAGTACCACTCCTGGGGCGTCGTCACGCCGTACCAGCCACGACCGAGCTCCGCGGCGACGACGTTCTCCCGGCCGGCCCTGAGCAGGCCGGTGACGTCGAAGGTGTCGTACAGCACGGTGCGGTCGTAGGTGCTCTGGTCGGTGAGCAACCGGGGCACATTGGACCGGTCGCCGGCCGCCCGCCTGCCGTCGACGGTGATCGGGTCGCCGTTGACGGTGAACGTGACGTTGCCGGCGGCGCTCAGGTGCAGACGTGCCCTGGCGATGCGGCGCCCGCGGGGCAGCATGAACGCGCGGCGCAGCACCGGTGCCGGGTTGGCGATGGGCAGCACGGTGCTCTTGGCGGGAATGTAGGGGTTCTTGGGCGGGAAGGTCAGGCCGCCGAGAGTGCCGATGCCGTGCTCGAACGGGTTGGCGCCCGTGGTGAGGTCGGCGGAGAAGTCGGCGGCGCCGGTGCCGGACACCTTGACGCTGCGCACGGTGGCCGAGGTGCCGCCGCCGAAGCCGAAGCTTCCGTGGCGGCGGATCTGGTCGCCGGTGAGCGTGCGGCTGTCCACCTCGACGCCGTTGACGGAGGTGGTGACGGTGAGCCCGCGGGCCGTGACCTGCACGGTGTGGTCGCGGGTGGTCCAGGTCTCCTTGGTCAGCCCGGTTGCGGCGGGGAGGGTGACCGTGCCGACCGGGACCTCGCGGGTGCCCGCGGTGGTGGGGTTGGTCTCGCTCTGCGGGTCGTAGTGGTTGACGCCCCAGTCGGGCTCCGAGGTGCCGTCGTCCACCCAGGTGTTGCCGGCGTAGTGACGGGTCTTCATGACCAGCCGCATGTCGTCGCCGCTGTGCCGGAGGGTCCAGTTCAGGCCCTCGCCCCAGGTCTTGCCGACGGGTTCGGCGCGCAGCAGCAGGGACAGCCCTCCGGCGGCGTCGGAACCGCCACGGAAGACGACGGTCGCGCTCAGGTCCTTCCAGTCGTGGTCCTGCGCCGCACGGCCGCCGACCCATCGCGCCCCCGCCCAGTCCTCCTCGCCCTTCAGCAGACCGGTCTCCCACGTCGCGGGCTCGCTCCAGGGGCCGGGTACGTCCTTCTCGTCCCAGGTGCGCACCCGCCAGGAGTAGGGCTGCCCGGACCGCAGGGCACCGCCGTCGTAGGCCACCTCGGTGCTGTTCGAACTCGCCACCTTGCCGCTGCGCCAGACGTCCGACCTGCCGGGCCCGGTGCCGACCTGGATCTCGTAGGCGGTCTGCCTGGCCACCGGAGGCACCCAGCCGAACGTGGGCGCGGTCTCCGTGCCCAGGGGCGCGATACGGGAGTTGACCCGCAGGTTCACGGGTGCGGAACGGGGCCTGCCGGATGCTGCGGGACGCGCCGCCACGGCGTTCGGCGCGGCGGCGAGCGGGAGGGAGGACCCTGCTGCTGCCGCCGTCATGATGCCGAGCATGTGTCGGCGGCTCAACGCACTTCTGTTCTCCTCGGCCACGGCTCAGTTCCTTTGGATCGAAACGATGGATCGAGCGGGATTGAAACGATTCAATACCTTCCAAGTGGAAAGCTTACGAACAACCCCGGCCGGAACACAATGACCTGGGACCACGCAGCCTTCCGGCAGGCGAATCCCATGAGGGGGGAGGGCTGCCGCCACTCCCCCCTCCCCCGCCGTACGCCGTTTCGTCGCCGAGCGAGCCGGTCTCAGACCGCCTGCGGCGCCCCACTGCCCGCGACGACTTCCGGCCGGAGCAGGGCCTGAAGCCGCTCGGCGGGCAACAGGCCCTTCTCCAGGACCAGTTCGGCGACTCCGCGGCCCGTGGCGAGGGCTTCCTTGGCGATGTCGGTGGCGGCCGTGTAGCCGATGTGCGGGTTGAGGGCGGTGACCAGGCCGATGGAGTTCTCCACGGCGGCGCGCAGCCCCTCCGTGTTGGCGGTGATGCCGTCGACGCATCGCTCGGCCAGCGTCAGGCAGGCCGCCCGCAGATGAGTGATGCTCTCGATGAGCGAGTGGAGGATGATCGGCTCGAAGGCGTTGAGCTGGAGCTGTCCGGCCTCCGCGGCCATGGTGATGGTGACGTCGTTGCCGATCACCTCGAAGGCGACCTGGTTGACGACCTCGGGGATCACCGGGTTGACCTTGCCCGGCATGATGCTCGAACCCGCCTGAACGGCAGGCAGGTTGATCTCGTTCAGGCCCGCGCGCGGCCCGGACGACAGCAGGCGCAGGTCGTTGCAGCTCTTCGACAGCTTGACGGCGACGCGCTTCAGCACGCCCGACATCTGTACGAAGGCGCCGCAGTCCTGGGTCGCCTCGACCAGGTTGGCCGCGGTCACCAGCGGCAGCCCGGTGATCTCGGCGAGGTGGCGGCGGGCCGACTCGGCGTATCCGGCGGGGGCGTTGAGGCCGGTGCCGATGGCCGTGGCGCCCAGGTTGATCTCGTGGATCAGCTCCACGGCCTCGGCGAGTCGGCTGCGGTCCTCGTCCAGCATCACCGCGTACGCCGAGAACTCCTGCCCCAGCGTCATCGGCACCGCGTCCTGGAGCTGGGTGCGGCCCATCTTCAGCACATCACGGAACTCGACGGCCTTGCGGGCGAAGGAGTCCTGAAGGACGGTCATCGCCTTCAGCAGCTCGCGCACCGCGAAGACCGTCGCGATCTTCACCGCGGTCGGGTAGACGTCGTTGGTCGACTGGCCGAGGTTGACGTCCTCGTTGGGGTGGAGGTGCTCGTACTCGCCCTTGCGGTGGCCCAGCAGTTCCAGCGCCCGGTTGGCGACGACCTCGTTGGCGTTCATGTTCGTCGACGTCCCCGCGCCGCCCTGGACGACGTCGACGACGAACTGGTCGTGCAGTTTGCCGTCGCGGATCTCCTGGCAGGCCGCGACGATGGCGGACGCCTTCGCGGAGTCCAGCAGGCCGAGTTCCTCGTTGGCGCGGGCGGCGGCCTCCTTGACCGCGGCGAGGGCGTCGATCAGATGCGGGTAGGCGGAGATCGGCGTTCCCGTGATGGGGAAGTTCTCCGTGGCGCGCAGGGTGTGGACGCCCCAGTAGGCGTCGGCGGGTATGTCGCGGTCGCCGAGCAGGTCGTGTTCGCTGCGGTGGGTCGCGGCGGTCATGGCTGTGCGGGCCTTCTTTCGTACGGCAGGGTGACTGGATGCCGCCTACGAGCTCGGGACTTGCGGCCGTCGGCGGGTGCGGGTGCTTCGTGGTGGGTCGCGCAGTTCCCCGCGCCCCTTACAGGGGCGTCAGGGCTCGGGCCGGCCTGACCTGTCCGACCACCTCCCCGCCGCCCAGCAGCGGGGCACCCTGGAACTCGTCGAGCGCCGCCGGGTCGATGCCCGCGCGGACGAGCGCGGCCGCGGCGACGGGTACGCGGGCCCGGTCGGCGCCGTCGGCGATCTTGACGGCGACGGCACGGCCGTCCGGCAGCGCCGCGACCTGGACGCCCTCGAAGCCGTCCTTGGTCAGCAGCCCCGGCACGGCCCGCATCATCGCGGCGACGTCGCGTCCGGAACCGGACGCCATCTCGGCGTGCTCGCGCATCGCGTCGGCCACCAGCCGCTCGGGGGTGCCCACCGCGGCGGTGGTGATCCGGGCCACGGCGCGCGCCAGCCCGTGCAACGAGAGGGAGAACAGGGGCGCTCCGCAACCGTCCACGGTGACCCCGGCGATGCCCTGTCCGGTGAGGTCCTCGACGATCTCGGCGATGGCCTGCTGGAGTGGGTGCTTCGGGTCGAGGTAGTCGTCGAGGGACCAGCCGTTGAGCCTCGCGGTGTAGAGCATGGCCGCGTGCTTGCCGGAACAGTTCTGCGCGAGCCGCGACGGCAGCCGGCCCTCGCGCACCCAGGACTCCCGGACGGCCGGGTCGTAGGGCAGGTCGGGCACGTTGCGGAGATGGTCCTCGGTGAGCCCGGCCAGTTCCAGGATCCGCCGGGTGCCGGCCAGGTGCCGTTCCTCGCCGGAGTGGCTGGCCGCCGCCAGCGAGAGCAGCGCGCCGTCGAGCGGCAGCCCGGCCCGCAGCATGGCCACGGCCTGCACGGGCTTGAGCGCCGAGCGAGGGTAGAAGGCCGCCTCGATGTCACCTATCTGGAGCTCGACGCCGCCGTCGGCGGCCAGGACGATCACCGAGCCGAAGTGGATGCCCTCGATGACGCCACCCCGTACGAGGTGGGCGACGGGGGCGTGCAGGGGCTCCCGGATCGCGGGAGCCTCGGCCACCGGCGACGAGGGGATCGCCCGGACACCGGAGGCCGCTGAATTGCCGTACGTCACTGCCTGGATCACGCATCCGCTCCGCTAGAACGGCGGGCGACCCGGGACCTGATCCCGAACCATCCCGCCACCAACGCCCCCACGATCAGCGGGAGACACAGCACCGTCGTACGGCCCGCGCCGCCGTCGGCGTACATCAGGACGAGGACCGAGGCGAGGAAGAACAGCGTCACGAGCTCGGTCCACGGAGAACCCGGGAGCCGGTAACCCGGCCGGGACAGTTCGCCGTTCTGGGTCTTCCGCCAGAACATCAGGTGACAGACCATGATCATGCCCCAGGTGGCGAGGATGCCGATGGCGGCGAAGTTCAGGACGATCTCGAAGGCCTCGGCCGGGACCACGAAGTTCAGCCCGACGCCCAGCACACAGATACCGCTGGTGAGCAGGATGCCGCCGTACGGGACCTGGCTGCGGCTCATCACGCCGGTGAACTTCGGCGCCGAACCGGACATCGCCATGGAACGCAGGATGCGACCGGTCGAGTACAGGCCCGAGTTGAGCGACGACATGGCCGCGGTCAGCACGACCAGGTTCATGATGCCGCCGGCCGCCGGGATGCCGATGTTGGAGAGCACGGTGACGAAGGGGCTCTCGCCCGCCTTGTACGAGGACCAGGGCAGCAGCATGGACAGCAGCACCACGGAGCCGACGTAGAACAGGCCCACGCGCCACATGATCGAGTTGATCGCCTTTGGCATGATCTTCTCGGGGTTCTCGGTCTCACCGGCCGCGACACCGACCAGCTCGACGGAGGCGTACGCGAAGACGACGCCCTGGATGATCAGCAGCATCGGCAGCAGGCCGTTGGGAAAGACACCGCCGTTGTCGGTGATCAGGGAGGGGCCGGGGGCGGCGCCGTCGATCGGGTGCTGGGTGACCAGCAGGAAGATGCCGATACACATGAAGACGACGAGCGCGCCGACCTTGATGATCGCGAACCAGAACTCCAGTTCGCCGAAGATCTTCACCGAGATGAGGTTCACGGTCAGCACCACAGCGAGCGCGATGAGGGCGATCACCCACTGCGGGATGTCGGAGAACATGCCCCAGTAGTGGGTGTAGGTGGCCACCGCGGTGATGTCGGCGATGCCGGTGGTGGCCCAGTTGAGGAAGTACATCCAGCCCGCGGTGTACGCGCCCTTCTCGCCGAGGAACTCCCGGGCGTACGACACGAAGGCGCCGGACGAGGGCCGGTACAGCACGAGTTCGCCGAGGGCGCGCACCACGAGGAAGGCGAAGACGCCGCAGACCGCGTAGGCGATGAACAGGGACGGGCCCGCGTCGGCGAGGCGGCCGCCGGCGCCGAGGAAGAGGCCGGTGCCGATCGCGCCACCGATGGCGATCATGTTGACGTGACGGGACTTCAGGGACTTGCTGTAACCCACGTCGCCGGCGTCGACGTGCGCGGCCGGTTTCTGTACGGCTTGCTGGAGTGACTCGCTCACGCCTCGGGTCCGCCTTCCGTGGAACTGTCCGTGCGTGGGGGCCGCACGATGTCGGTGAGGGTGGTTTCGACACGGTCGAGGTGGTGGGACATGGCCTCCACCGCGTCGTGTTCGCTGCCGTCGGCCAGCGCCTCGACGATGGCCCGGTGCTCGCGGTTGGACTGCTCGCGGCGGCCGCCGAGTTCGTTGAGGAAGGCCGACTGGCGGGCCAGTGCGTCCCGGATCTCCTCGATGACCCGGCGGAACACCGGGTTCTGCGCGGCCTCGGCGACGGCCAGATGGAACAGCGTGTCCATCGCGACCCATGCGGTCGTGTCGGTCTCCCGCTCCATCCGCTCCAGCAGATGGGCCAGGTGGTCCAGGTTCTCCGGGCCGCGGCGCAGCGCCGCGTATCCGGCGACCGGGATCTCCACGTGCCGGCGCACCTCCAGCAGGTCGCTCGCCGTGAAGTCGCCGAAGGTGGGGTCCTCGACGGCGCTGGCGATGACGAAGGTGCCCTTGCCGGTGCGGGACTGGGTCAGTCCCATCGTCTGCAGGGCGCGCAGTGCCTCGCGCAGGACCGGACGGCTCACGTCGAGCCGTCGGCACAGCTCCGCCTCGGAGGGGAGCTTGTCGCCGATGGCGTAGTCGCCGCGCTCTATGGCGCCGCGGAGGTGGATGAGCACCGCTTCCATGGCGCTGACGCGCCGGGGTGCCGAGCCACCTGTCTGGCTGTCTGACAGGTTCACGGAGGCGATCCTGAGGGTGACGCAAGGGTGCTGTCAAGGGGCGCCGCCTCTGACTCCGCTCCTCTGCCCTCACCCTTGATCAACTGAGCACGCCCGTGCCCAGCAGTCCGAACAGCAGCAGGCCGATCGCGATCCGATAGATCACGAACGCGTTGAAGGAGTGCCTGGCCACGAACCTCAGCAGCCAGGCGATCGAGGCGTACGCGACCGCGAACGACACGACGGTGCCGACGGCGAGGGGGGCGGCGCCCACGCCCGTGCCCAGGGCGTCCTTCAGTTCGTACAGACCGGCACCCGTCAGGGCCGGGATTCCGAGGAAGAAGGAGAGCCTGGTGGCCGCGACGCGGTCCAGGTCGAGCATCAGCGCGGTCGACATGGTGGCACCGGAGCGGGAGAAGCCGGGAAAGAGCAGGGCGAGGATCTGCGAGCCGCCCACCAGCATGGCGTCCTTGAACGAGGTGTCGTCCTCTCCCCGCTTGTGCCGCCCCATCTGGTCCGCCGCCCACATCACCGCGCTGCCGACGATCAGTGAGGCGGCCACCACCCAGAGGGAGGCGAGCGGTCCTTGGATGAGCGGCTTGGCGGCGAGCCCCACGACGACGATCGGGATGGTCGCGGCGATCACCCACCAGGCGAACCGGTAGTCGTGGTGGTACCGCTCCTCCCGGTTGGTCAGGCCCCGGAACCAGGCGGAGACGATGCGTGCGATGTCCTTGCGGAAGTAGACGAGTACGGCGGCGATGGCGCCGACCTGGATGACCGCCGAGAACCCGACCACCGCGTGGTCGTCGACGGGAATCCCCATGATCCCCTCGACGATCTTGAGGTGCCCCGTCGAGGACACCGGCAGGAACTCGGTCACCCCCTCGACGACTCCGAGGATGACGGCTTGACCTAGGGAGATGGTGCTCATGTGATCCAGTTCCGGTGGGCGTCGGGTGGGCGCGGACAGTCCTACCACGACGGGGTAAGGAACCGGGTCAGACCAGTCATGGTTCACCTGGTAGGGCTCACAACGAGCTCTTACCCTCCGGGGATGACGACCTCGCACGCGTCGAGCATCACGAGCCCCTCGGTGACGAGCCCGTCGAGCTCCGGCAGGAAGGCGCGGACGCGGTCCTCCTCGTCCACGATGACGACGGCGACGGGCAGTTCCTCGCTCAGGGAGAGCAGCCGCGAGGTGTGGACGATCGAGGAGGCGCCGAAGCCCTCGATGCCCCGGAACACGCTCGCGCCCGCCAGGCCGGCCGCGTGGGCGCGGTGGACGATCTCGCTGTAGAGCGGCTTGTGGTGCCAGGTGTCGTGCTCGCCGACGAGGACGGTCAGCCGCAGTGCAGGGCCCGTGAGGCGGGTGGATCGCGTCATTTCTGCCTCACCGCCAGGACCCGGCGTGCCGCCGCCACCGCGAGCCACACCGAGGCGAGGGCTCCGAGGAGCGTGGCGGCGAGATAGGCGAGGCCGGTGCCGGGACGACCCGCGCCGACCAGCCGCTCGATCTCGACGGCGTACGTCGAGAAGGTGGTGAAGCCGCCGAGCACCCCGGTGCCGAAGAAGGGGCGCACCAGCCGGTGGGCGGCCCACACGTCGGTGATCACGACCATGAAGACACCGATCACGGCGCACCCGACGATGTTCACCCAGAACGTGCTCCAGGGAAAGCCGCCGGTCGGTGTGGGCCACAGCAGCGACGCACCGTACCGGGCCGCGGCGCCGATGCCGCCGCCGAGCGCGACCACGGCCACCACGGGCGCCTGACCGTGCCAGAGGGGCGGCCGTCGGGCGGGGACGACGAGGTCGGCGGCGTGGGGGACGCCGAGCCCGTCGGGGTGCGGAACTGTCATATGACTCAGCCTGCCACGTCGGGCGGCTCGCGCACCGCGACCGTTCGTTCCCACGAGTTCCCCAGGGCCCGGCCACCCACGGCGACCGGGCCCGTGTCACGGATGTGCTCAGCGGTGGCTGAACCACGCCATCGCCGGAAGGGCCCTGTCGTCGTAGCCGAACAGCGCCTGGTTCTCCCAGCCGTTTCCGGACGAGGGGTCCGCCGGGTCCCAGCCGTTGCCGGTGACCGCGGTCCAGGTGGACTCCCAGTAGAAGACGCCGAGGCCGCGGCCGTTCGGTACGGCCTCCACGATGCTCGCCACGTCCTTCATCCACTGGGTCTGCCCGGCCGTCGAGGCCGGGTAGCCGGGGACGAGCTCACCGGTGGTGTCGATGATGTTCTGGTGCGCGTCGTCGCTGTCCAGCCGGAACGGGTAGGCCGTCTCGGCGAGGAAGACCGGCTTGCCGTAGCGGGAGGCCGCGTCGTCGAGGGTCGTCTGGAAGTCGGACAGCGTGCCGTGCCAGTAGCCGTAGTACGACAGGCCGATGACGTCGAACCTGACCCCGCTCGCGACCGCGTTGTCGAACCACCAGCGGGTGCCCGGCAGGTCGCCGCCCTTGGCGAGGTGGAGCGCCACGGTCGTACCGGAGTTGACCGCCTTGACCGCGTCGTAGCCGGAGTTGAGGAGTCCGGCGAGTTGCGGCCAGTTGTCCGTGGAGCCCTCGTTCCACAGCATGCCGCCGTTGATCTCGTTGCCGACCTGCACCATGTCGGCCGTGGTGCCCTGCGCCTTCAGCGCGTTCAGGACGTCGTACGTGTGGTTGTAGACGTCGGTCTTCAGCTGGCTGTACGAGTGTCCGGCCCACGCGGCGGGCTTGGACTGCGCGCCCGGGTCGGCCCAGGTGTCCGAGTAGTGGAAGTCGACCAGCAGCTTCATGCCCTGTGCCTTGACGCGCTTGGCGACGGCGAGGACGCGCGTCTTGTTGTTGTAGCCGTCGGCGGGGTTCACCCACACCTTGAGGCGGGCGTAGTTCTGTCCGGCGGATTTGAGGATGGCGAGCGCGTCCCCGGTCGTGCCCGAACTGTTCTTGTAGACACCTCCCTTGGCCTCGCTCTTGGCGAGTGACGACACGTCGGACCCCTTGATGGACAGGCCGGTCGAGCCCGAGGTGAAGGTCAGGTCGTCGACATTGATCCAGTTGCCCGCGTTCGCGTCGGAGGTGACGCTGATCGTGCACTGGTTGTTCGTCACCGCGACGGAGGTGACGATCCTGACCCAGCCGCTGGAGGAGACGGGGATGTCGGTGCGCTGCTCGGAACTCCCGCAGTTCTTCAGCGCGATGTACGCCGCGTTCTGGCCGCCGCCGGAGCGCACCCACGCGGTGAGCTTGTAGTTCCCGTTGGTCAGGCCGGACAGGTACTGGTACGTCTCCACCTTGTAGGCGGAGGACGACCAGTGGGTCAGGCGGTAACTGCCGCCGTGGCCACCGGACTCGGTGAAGGAGGCGGAGTTCTGCCCGGCCGCCGAGTACGTCGACCAGCCGGCCGGGGTCGCGGTGCCGGTGCCGTCGGACTCGAAGCCGCCGTTGGTGAGCGTGCTCGCGGCGTGAGCGGTCTGGGCGGGCAGGGCCGGCAGGGCGGTGAGGGCGAGCCCGGCGGTGAGAGGCAGCAGCAGGGTCCGCAGGGTGCGTCTGGGATGGAACATCGTTGTCCGTCGTCCCTTCGACGTGGGGTGGGATGAGTACTCCGGTGAGACCCGGAACCGACAGCGGGCTCAGCCGTCGAGTCGTACGACCCGCACGACCCCCGCGGGCACCGCCAGGCGGCCCGCGGCACGTTCACCCGTCAGCAACTCGGTCCCGTGCGCGTCCAACGGCACCTTGACGTCCGAGGAGCCGTGGTTGATCGCGAACAGATAGGTGCCCGACTCCCCCGCCCGCCGCACCACCTCGACGTCCCGCGGCAGATCGGCGCGCGGCGCGATGCCCGCGTCGTCCAGGGCCCAGCCCAGCAGCGCGTCCAGCCCCTGGGCGTCGAGGCGCGTCGACACGTACCAGGCCGATCCCTCGCCCAGTCGGTGCCGGGTCACCGCGGGATGGCCCGCGGCCGGGCCGTCGGCGTACGTCCACACGGTCTCGGCGTCGCGCGGCACCACGAACTCGGTCCACACGTCCCCCGTGAGCTCGGAGCCGTCGGGCCCGACGACACGGACGCTCTCACCGGGCAGCAGCGGCGAGAACTCCTCGACGGTCAGCCCGAGAACGTCCCGCAGGGCGCCGGGGTACGGGCCCTCGTGCACGGCGTCGTGCTCGTCGACGATGCCGGAGAAGTAGGAGACGACGAGGGTGCCGCCGTTCTCGACGTACGCGCGCACATTGTTCCCGGCGGCCTTGGTCATCAGGTACAGCGCGGGCACGACGACAAGGGGATAGGCCGACAAGTCGGCTTCCGGGTGGGCGAAGTCCACGGTGAGGTGGCGGTCGTAAAGGGCCTCGTAGAAGGCGTCGGCGCGCTCGCGGGCGTCGTGGTCCTCGGTGGGGCGCCACGCCAGGTTCTGCGCCCACCAGGAGTGCCAGTCCCAGAGGACGGCCACGTCGGCCAGGGTGCGGGTGGAGCGGATCGTCCTCAACGAGTCGAGAGACGCACCGAGTTCGACGACCTCGCGCCACACCCGCGACTCGGTGCCCGCGTGCGGCAGCATCGCCGAGTGGAACTTCTCGGCGCCGCGCCGGGACTGCCGCCACTGGAAGAACAGGGCGCCCTCGGAGCCGCGCGCCACATGGGCCAGGGAGTTGCGGGCCATCTGGCCGGGGGCCTTGGCCGGGTTGCGGGGCTGCCAGTTGACGCCGGACGTGGAGTGCTCCAGCAGCAGCCAGGGCGCGCCGCCCGCGACGGAGCGGGTGAGGTCGGCGGCCATGGCGAGGTTGACGTGGGTGCGGCGGCCGTCGGTGATCAGGTAGTGGTCGTTGGTGACGAGGTCGACCTCGCGGCCCCAGGCCCAGTAGTCGACGGAGTCACACTGGCTGAGCGCGGTCATGAAGTTGGTGGTGACCGGGATGCCGGGGGCGAGGCGGTGCAGGATGTCCCGCTCCGCGCAGAAGTTCTCCCGCATGGTCGCGTCGGCGAACCGTTTGTAGTCCAGGGCCTGGCCGGGGTTGCCGACGGTGGGGGCCAACCGGGGCGGGTTGATCTGCTCGAAGTCCGTGTAGTGCTGACCCCAGAAGGCGGTGCCCCAGGCCTCGTTGACCGCGTCGACCGTCTCGTACACGGCCGCCAGCCAGCGGCGGAAGTGCGCGGCGCAGGTGTCGCAGTAGCAGGCCGAGACAGGGACGCCGTACTCGTTGTGCACGTGCCACAGGGCGAGGGCCGGGTGGTCGGCGTACCGCTCGGCCAGCTTGGTGGTGATGTTCGCGGCGGCGGCCCGGTAGTCGGCGTTGCTGTGGCAGATGGCGCCGCGCGAGCCGAACTCGTACCGCGTGCCGTCGGCGGCCACGGGCAGTGCCTCGGGGTGCGCGCGGTAGAACCAGACGGGCGGTACGACGGTCGGTGTGCCGAGGTCGGCGCGTATGCCGTTCTCGTGCAGCAGGTCCAGCAGACGGTCGAGCCAGGCGAAGTCGTTCGCGCCCGGTGAGGGCTCCAGCAAGGCCCAGGAGAAGATCCCGACGCTCACCATGGTGACGCCCGCCTCGCGCATCAGCCGGACGTCCTCGTGCCAGACGCCTTCCGGCCACTGCTCGGGGTTGTAGTCCCCGCCGAAGGCGAGCCTGGTGAGGCCCGTGGGGGTGGTCTCCGGCATCGAACTCTCCCGCTCAATCGATCATTTGGGAACGTGCACATACGGCGCCGGGTGGCGCTCGCCTTACATAACCGCACAGAAACAACCATTGACAAGGGTCGTGAGTGTTTCTCTACTGTGAACGCTCACAAACGCAGGGGGAGGTCCTCGCCGAGGGCGAGGACCCCAGGTCAGGGGAGAGCGATCCATGCCCAACACGAAGCAACGCCGCTTTGTGGCCACCGCCGTCGCCGTGGCCCTCGGTGCCACCACGCTCGCCGCCTGCGGCGGGTCCGACGACAGCGAGGCCCAGTCCGGACCCGCACAGCTGACGTACTGGACCTGGACGCCAGGCATGGACAAGGTCGTGGACCTGTGGAACAAGGGTCCCGGCAAGGAGCAGGAGATCACCGTCACGGTCAAGAAGCAGGCCTCGGGCGACACCCTCGTCACCAAGATCCTCACCGCGCACAAGGCCGGCAAGGGCCCCGACCTGGTACAGGCCGAGTACCAGGCGCTGCCGACCCTGGTGAGCAATGACGCGGTCGCCGACATCTCGGGCGACGCCGAAGGCGCGAAGGGCAAGTTCGCCGAGGGCGTCTGGCAGCAGACGACGCTGGGCACGGACGCGGTGTACGCGATACCCCAGGACATCGGGCCGATGATGTTCTACTACCGCGAGGACCTGTTCGAGAAGTACGGCCTGACGGTCCCGACGACCTGGGACGAGTTCGCCGAGACGGCCCGCGCGCTGAAGCGGAAGGCGCCGGACGTGGACCTGACCACCTTCTCCGCCAACGACTCCGGCCTCTTCGCGGGCCTCGCCCAGCAGGCGGGCGCCCGGTGGTGGACCACCGAGGGCGACACGTGGAAGGTGGGCATCGACGACGCGGCCAGTCAGAAGGTGGCCGACTTCTGGGGCGGTCTCGTCAAGGAAGGCGCCATCGACAACCAGCCGATGTACACACCGGCCTGGAACAAGGCTCTCAACACCGGCCGGCAGATCGCCTGGGTGAGCGCGGTCTGGGCGCCCGGCACCCTGACCACGGCCGCGCCGGACACCAAGGGCAAGTGGAGGATGGCGCCGCTGCCGCAGTGGTCGAAGGGTGATGACGTGACCGGCAGTTGGGGTGGCTCCTCCACCGCCGTCACCACGGACTCCCGGCACAAGGCGGCCGCCGCGAGATTCGCCGCCTGGCTGAACACCGACCGGGACGCGCTGACCGCGCTGGCGAAGGAGGGCGGCATCTACCCGGCTTCCACCAGCGCGCAGCTCAGTGACGCGTTCGCCGAGCCGCCGGCCTTCTTCTCGAACCAGACGGATTTCTACGCCAGTGCCGCCGGGATAGCGAAGACCACGGCGCCCTCCGCATGGGGCCCGAACGTGAACGTCGCGTACACAGCCTTCAAGGACGCGTTCGGCGCCGCCGCCAAGAGCAGGTCGGACTTCGGTGCGGCTCTGGGGAGGATGCAGGACGACACGGTCGCCGACCTGAAGAAGCAGGGCTTCGAGGTAGCCCAGTGACCAGCGCTCACCGGACGTCGTACGGGGCCGAGGGGGCCCCGTACGCTCTCCGCTCCCCCGCTTCCGCCCTCCGACGAGCGCGAAGCGCCCCCTTGTTCTTCCTCCTGCCCGCGGCAGTCCTGTTCGCCCTCTTCTTCGCGCTGCCCATCGGCTACGCGGTCTGGCTCAGCCTCCACAAGATCGAGGTCAAGGGCCTGGGCCTGGGCGCGGGTGCGCGGAGCGAGGTCTGGGCCGGCCTGGAGAACTACGCCGGCGCCCTGACGGATTCCGAGTTCCTGGGCGGCGCGCTGCGTGTGCTGGGCTACGGCGCCATCGTCATTCCGGTCATGCTCGGACTGGCGCTGCTCCTCGCGCTGATGCTGGACAGCGAGAAGGTGCGGCTCGCCTCCTTCACCCGGCTCGCCATCTTCCTGCCGTACGCCGTCCCGGGTGTCGTGGCGGCCCTGCTGTGGGGCTTCCTCTACCTGCCGGACGTCAGCCCCTTCTTCTTCGTGCTCGACAAACTCGGGCTGCCGCAACCGGACCTGCTGGACGGCGGCGGGCTGTACGCGGCGCTGTCGAACATCGCGGTGTGGGGCGGCACCGGCTTCAACATGATCGTCATCTACACGTCCCTGCGGGCGATCCCGGCCGAGGTGCACGAGGCCGCGAAGCTGGACGGCGCGACCCCGCTGCAGATCGCGCTGCGGATCAAGATCCCGATGGTGGCGCCCTCGCTGGTGCTGACCTTCTTCTTCTCGATCATCGCGACGCTCCAGGTGTTCAGCGAGCCGACCACCCTGAAGCCCCTCACCAACTCCGTCTCCACGACATGGAGTCCGCTGATGAAGGTGTACCAGGACGCCTTCGGCAAGGGGGACATCCACACGGCCGCCGCGGGCGCCGTCATCATCGCCGTGGCCACACTGGTTCTGTCCTTCGGTTTTCTGCGGGCCGCGGGCTCCCGATCCCGGCAGGGGGAAGCACGATGAGTTCTCCTGCCGTCGTCAAGGCCGCTCCGGTGGCGGGCAGCACACCCGGCGCCCTTCAGGGCCCCCGGTCGCGCCGCCGGATCGCGCTCGTCCCGACGCTGGCGCTGCTGCTGGGCGCGGTCTACTGTCTGCTGCCCGTGGCCTGGGTCGTGATCGCGGCCACCAAGTCCGGCAGCGAACTGTTCTCCACGTTCACCTTCCTGCCGGGCACCGGCCTCGCGGACAACCTGTCCGGCCTGAGCGCCTACCGCGACGGCGTCTACTGGCGGTGGATGGGCAACTCCGCCCTGTACGCGGGCCTGGGCGCCCTGCTGTCCACGGCCGTCTCCGCGATCAGCGGCTACGCGCTGGCGGTCTACCGCTTCCGGGGCCGCGAGACCGTCTTCAACATCCTGCTGACGGGCGTGCTGATGCCTCCGGTGATCCTCGCCGTCCCGCAGTACCTGCTGCTGGCCCGGATCGATCTGGCGGACACCTACTGGTCGGTGCTGCTGCCGCTGGTCCTGTCGCCGTACGGCGTGTACCTGTCCCGGATCTACGCGGCCGCCGCCGTGCCCGGTGACGTGGTCGAGGCGGGGCGCGTGGACGGGGCGGGCGAGTGGCGGATCTTCACCCGGATCGCCCTGCCGATGATGGTGCCGGGCCTGGTGACCGTGTTCCTGTTCCAGTTCGTGGCGGTGTGGAACAACTTCCTGCTGCCGTACATCATGCTCAGCGACGACGAGAAGTTCCCGATCACGCTGGGTCTGTTCACCCTCCTCGAACAGGGCTCCAACACCCCGGCCCTCTACACCCTGGTGATCACGGGCGCGCTGCTCGCGGTGCTCCCGCTGATCGCGCTGTTCCTGGTCGTCCAGCGGTTCTGGAGCCTCGACCTGTTGTCCGGAGCCGTAAAGTCATGACCATGAGCAACACCGCGGGACGGCGCAGACCGCCGACCATCCACGACGTGGCGCGCGTGGCGGGGGTCTCCCGGGGCACCGTGTCACGCGTGCTCAACGGCGGCCACCACGTCAGCCCGGCGGCCCAGGAAGCGGTCAACGCGGCGATCCGCAAGACCGGTTACGTGGTGAACCGGCACGCCCGCTCACTGATCACGGGTCGCTCCGACTCGATCGGCTTCCTGCTGACCGAACCCCAGGAAAAGCTGTTCGAGGACCCCAACTTCAACGTCCTGCTGCGCGGTTGCACGCAGGCGCTGGCCGCGCACGACATCCCCCTGCTGCTGATGCTGGCCGGTACGGAGGACGAACGGCGCCGCATCACGCGGTACATCACGGCGGGCCACGTCGACGGCGTGCTGCTGGTGTCCAGCCACTCCGGGGACCCGGTCGCCGAGGAACTGCGCGAGGCGGGGGTGCCTCTCGTCCAGTGCGGCAAGCCGATGGGGCTCGGCTCCAAGGTGAGTTACGTGGCGGCGGACGACCGGGACGGCGCCCGTGACATGGTGCGCCATCTGCTGTCGCTGGGCCGCCGCCGCATCGGTGTCGTGACCGGTCCACTGGACACGCCGGGTGGTGTGGAGCGCCTCGCCGGGTACAAGGAGGTGCTCTCGGAGGCGGGCGTCGAGGTCGACGAGCGGCTCGTCGTCACCGGCGACTACAGCCGGGCCAGCGGTGGGGCCGGCGCCGAGCGGCTGCTGGAGCGGGCGCCGGACATGGATGCCGTGTTCGTCGCCTCGGACCTGATGGCGCAGGGCGTCCTGACCGCGCTGCGCCGGGCGGGCCGCCGGGTTCCGGAGGACGTGTCCGTGGGCGGCTTCGACGACTCCCCCGCGGCGACGGAGTCCGCCCCCGCCCTCACGACGATCCGCCAGCCCTGGGACCGGATCAGCAGCGAGATGGTGCGGGTCCTGCTGGCGCAGATCGGCGGCGACGACCCCGCGGCGGTGATCCTGCCGACGGTGCTGGTGCGCCGGGACTCGACCTGAGGGCTCCGCCCCCCGGGCGTGAGCGAAGACCCGTCAGGATCGAAGAAGCGGGCACCGTCCCCCCGGCCTAGCGTGGGACTGCCGACGGAATCCCGTCGGTGCGACAGGCGACAGGACCGAGCGAGGAGTACGCCATGACCCGCGGTCTCACCACCATCATCTATCCCGTCAAGGATCTCGACCAGGCAAAGGCGCTGTTCAGCGAGTTGCTCGGCACGCCCTACGCGGACTCGGCCTACTACGTCGGCTTCAGGGACGCCGGACAGGAAGTCGGCCTGGACCCGCACGGGCACTCCAGGGGCATGACAGGGCCGGTGCCGTACTGGCACGTCTCCGATATCAGGTCCACCCTGGCGGCCCTCCTCGCTGCCGGGGCCGAGACCCTGCACGACGTGCGCGACGTGGGCGGCGGCAGGCTGATCGCCTCGGTGAAGGACCCTGACGGGAACCTGATCGGGCTGATGCAGCAGGCTCCCGCGGAGTGACGGCCTTCCCTGGCCCCCGCCCCAGCCGGATGCACCTGCACTAGTTGCACGCGCAACAAACGTTCACCTGTCTGTTACCGTGCAGGTATGGCAGCGAACACGGCCGACGCCCAGCTTGAGGAGCAGTGGCGGGACATCCTGTCGGTGCACGCGCGCACGATGTGCGAGATCGACCGCGCCCTGCACCCGCACGGCCTCGGCGCCAGCGACTTCGAAGTGCTCGACATCCTCGCCTCGGGCACGGTCGCGCACAAGGGTGAGCAGTGCCGGGTGCAGAACATCGCCGACCGGGTCCACCTCAGCCAGAGCGCGCTGTCCCGTCTCATCAGCCGTCTGGAGAAGGACGGTCTGGTGGAGCGCTCGGTCTGCCAGGAGGACCGGCGCGGAGTGTGGGTCGTCCTCACCCAGAAGGGACGTGCCCTGCACGCCGAGGTCCTGCCCCTGCAACGGGCCGTCCTGTCCCGCATGTTGCGGCGCCAGGGCCCCTTCTGAGGGATCAGGGCGTTATCGACGCCGGCCTCGACCCCCGCAAGGCCCTCTGAAAGAGCCTTGCCGGGGTGTGCGCTTGGTTTCTCAGCTCTGTGGCCTCGCCAGCAGCGTGCGTACGCCCTCGGAGTCGAGGGTCAGCCCGTGCGGCGAGCTGGCGTCTATGGTCAGCGACAGGTCCGCGTCGGGCCACTGCGAGGCGAGGGCCCCGAGGGGCACCAGGCGGTAGCGCGAGACGAACGGCAGCAGGTCGGCCATCTCCAGTTCCGAGGTGAACACGGGTACGACCTGTTCTCCGCCCGACTGCTCCAGCACCGGAAGTGCCACCACCGTCGGGTCGGAGGCGTCGTCCCCGGCATCGTCCGGCACGGGGACCAGCACGTCCGACTCGGCGAGCGTGTCGAGCGCGGGACCCCTGTCCCCGGTGTTCAGGGCGAGCACGGTGAGCGCCTCCTGCGCCGGTGTCACGGCCTGGGGCGCGTTGTTGTCGTTCGAGGGTGTGTCCATGGCAGATCCCCGGGTAGTGGCGGGTGGGCAACCCGGGACGCCTGCCGTCCCGGGCGCAACGCCCGTCGCGTACCCGGCCAGGACCCGGGCAATCCTGTACGAGGCCGCATCCCCGGAGTAATGCCGCATGCGCTGTCCGTTGCGGCGGCAGGCCACCTCTCCAGGTGAAAATCGACCAGTAGTGGTGACCCGTGCCCACGCGCCCGCGGCACAGCCGTGCCTAGCGTGGGCGCATGCCGATGCAACCCTGGTTCACCGACGCCAAGCTGGGCATTTTCATCCACTGGGGCATCTACGCCGTGGAAGGGGTGCCGGAGTCCTGGTCCTTCTACTGGGGCGAGGTCCCCCATGAGCGGTACATGCGACAGCTCGACGGATTCACGGCGTCCCGGTACGACCCGCGCGCCTGGGCGGAGCTGTTCGCCCGCGCCGGCGCCCGGTACGCGGTGCTCACGGCCCGGCACCACGACGGCGTCGCTCTGTGGGACACCGCGCACGGCGACCTGAACGTCGTCCGGCGTACCCCGGCCGGCCGCGACCTGATCGCGGGATACGTGGAGGCGCTGCGCGAGCAGGACCTCAAGGTGGGCCTGTACTACTCGCACTCCGACTGGAACCACCCGGACTACGCGAGCGTCCGGCACCCCGGGATCGACGAGTGGCCGGACACCTATCCGGGCGGCAACGACGCCAATCCCTACTCCCACGCCGAGGCCGGCAAGGAGGACCCCGCCGCCTGGGCGCGGTTCCTGGCGTACCGCGACGCCCAGGTCGGTGAGCTCGTCCAGCGGTTCCGCCCCGACCTGCTGTGGTTCGACGGCGAGTGGGAGCGCACCGAGGAGCAGTGGCGGATCGGTGAGCTCGCCGAACTGATCCTCGCGGAGAACCCGAAGACCGTCCTCAACGCCCGCATGCTCAGCCACGGCGACTACTCCACCCCCGAGCAGGGCGTCCCGCTCCAGGCGCCGGACGGGCCCTGGGAGCTGTGCCTGACGATCAACGACTCGTGGGGCTTCCAGCACCAGGACCACCACCACAAGTCGGTGCGCCAGCTGGTGCGTTACTTCGCCGAGACGATCGGCATGGGCGGCAATCTGCTGCTCGACGTCGGGCCCCGGGAGGACGGGACGATCCCCGCCGAGCAGGTCGAGCGGCTGGAGGCGCTCGGCGCGTGGATCGGGCGGCACTCCGAGGCCGTGTACGGGACGGTCGCCGGGCTGCCCGCCGGGCACCACTACGGGCCGAGCACGCTGTCCGCGGACCGGCGCACCCTGTACCTGGTCTGCTTCGACGTGCCGCGTGAGGCGGTGTCGGTGCGCGGGCTGCGCAACCGCGTGCGGCGGGTCACGGTCCTGGGCACCGGTACCGAGCTGGGGCACCACGTCACCGGTGGGCTGGACGCCGTGCCGGGCGTGACGTGGATCGACGCGCCAGCCGAGGCCGACCTCGACGCGTACGCGACGGTACTGGCCGTCGAGCTGGACGGGGAGCTGGACGTCTACCGGGGTACGGGCCGGGACTGAGGGAGCACCGGGAGACGTCAGGACGCGGCCGCCGCGGCGGGGACCCCCAGGTCGCCCTCGACGTACTGGGCGCGGCCGAAGCCGAAGGACCAGTCGGCCGGGGTCTTCTCGACGTATCCGATGAAGACGTCCTCGCCGGCCACACCGATCCGCGCCAGCGAGGCGGCGATGGCCGCGTAGAGCCGCTGCTTGACCGCGGTCGAGCGGCCGCTCTGCGTGAAGATCTGGATCAGCACGCGGTCGTCGCCGCGTTCGAACCCCAGCCCGGCGTCGAGCGCGACGATCCGGCTCGCCTCGTGCTCGGTGACGATCTGGAAGCGGTCGCGTTCGGGGATGGCCAGCACGTCCACGACGGCCGAGTGGACGGCGTCGGCGACGGCCCGGACCCGGTCCTCGCTGCGGCCCTTGACGAGATCGATGCGGACCAGGGGCATGGAAGGACTCCTCGCTCGTGTCGGGGAGCTCTCGACGGGGAGCTCCGAGGTGCTTCCAGCGTGCTGTCCGCCCGCGTGATGCGTCAAAGACCTGGGTCTTCCTCCAGCGATAAGTTTTCCGAATACCTTGCGCATACAGTGAGGTCATGGAGGTTCGCACGCTGCGGTACTTCCTCGCTGTCGCCGAGGAGGAGTCGTTCACGCGGGCCGCGGCCCGCTGTCATGTCGCCCAGCCCGCCATCAGCCAGCAGATCCGCGCTCTGGAGCGCGAGTTGGGCGAGGCGCTGTTCGAGCGGGACTCGCGCACCGTCCGGCTGACCGACGCGGGCCGGGCCCTGCTGCCGCACGCGCGGTCCGTGTCGGCGTCCGTCGCCGCCGCGAAGGCCGAGTTCGCCGCCCGTTCCGGCCTGCTCACCGGCACCCTTGAGCTGGGTGCCGCCGACGGAGTGGAGAGCAGTAGTCTCCCGGCGCTGCTCGGCACGTTCCACCGGTTGTACCCGGGTGTCGGTGTGCAACTGGTGGAGGGATCGAGCGCCGGTCTGATCCCCCAGGTGCGGCAGGGCTCGCTGGACGCGGTGTTCGTGGCCGTTCCGCCGGAGGGGCTCGATCCGGGGTTCGGGCACCGGGTCCTCGTCCGCGACGAGATCGTGGCGCTGGTCGCCGCCGGGCGGCCCCAGGCGGAGCACGCCTCGCTGTCGCTGGAGGAGTTCGCCACCACCCCGTTGATCACCTACGGTCCGGACAGCGGGCTGTACACGCGGCTGCGCACGGCCTTCGAGGAGGCCCGGGTGCCCTTCCGGCCCGCGTACGCGACCAACCACGTGGCGCTGCAACTGGAGCTCGTCGCCGCAGGGGTCGGGATCGCTCTCGCCGCGGGCGCGGTCCGGGGCATCACCCGGGACCCGAGGGTCACCGTCGTGCCGGTGACGCCGCGGATCCCCTACGCCAAGGCGCTGATCTGGCGCGCGGGCCCGCACGCGTCGGCTCCGCTGCGGGCGCTGCTGGACCTGCCGCACCCGGCCGGCGAGTCTCCGGGCGGCGACCCGCGCTAGGTCCTGTCGTCAAACTCCCGTCGTCCGCCCGAAGGGCGGGCCGAGCGGCGTCTGGTGCGTGCTCTCGGCGTGCCGGGCGGAAGCCCTCGTACTGGATGTACTAGGGCTTTCGCCCGGTGCGGCGAGTGGGGGTACCTCCCACGCCCTCAAGGCAGTGGGGGAGCGTGCATGGCGTCGCGCGGCTGGGGGCACCTCCCACGCCCTTGAGGCAGTGGGGGAGGGAGTTTGACGACAGGGCCCAGTGACGGCTCACCCGCTCACGCGATCTCGACGAGGAGGTCGCCGCCCTCCACCTGCTGGATCCTGTTGATGGCGAGCCGCGACACCGTCCCGGCCTTCGGGGCGGTGATCGCGGCTTCCATCTTCATCGCCTCGATGGTGGCCACCGTGGCGCCCGCCGCGATCTCGTCGCCCTCGGCGACCGCGAGCGTCACCACTCCGGCGAACGGCGCCGCGACATGGCCGGGGTTGGCCCGGTCGGCCTTCTCCGTCACCGGGACGTCGGCAGCCGCGGCGGTGTCGCGCACCTGGATCGGCCGCAGTTGACCGTTCAGGGTGGACATCACGGTGCGCATACCGCGTTCGTCGGCCTCGCCGATGGCCTCAAGACCCATGAGAAGACGGACGCCGGGCTCCAGGTCGACGGCGTACTCCTTGCCGGGTCGCAGCCCGTAGAAGAAGTCCTTGCTGTCGAGGACGCTGGTGTCGCCGTACGTCTGGCGGTGTGTCTCGTAGTCGCGCGTCGGCCCCGGGAAGAGCAGTCGGTTGAGTGTGGCGCGCCGGTCCTTCTCCAGCCCGTCCCGGTCCTCCTCGGTCAGTTCCTGTGGGGGCTTGGGCTCGGCGCGGCCCTCAAGTGCCTTGCTGCGGAAGGGCTCCGGCCAGCCGCCGGGCGGGTTGCCCAGCTCGCCGCGCAGGAAGCCGATGACGGAGTCCGGGATGTCGTAGGAGTTCGGCGCCGCCTCGAAGTCCTCCGGCTTCACCCCCGCGCCCACCAGGTGCAGGGCGAGGTCGCCGACCACCTTCGACGACGGGGTGACCTTGACCAGGCGGCCGAGCATCCGGTCGGCGGCGGCGTACATGGCCTCGATGTCCTCGAAGCGGTCGCCGAGGCCGAGTGCGACGGCCTGGGTACGCAGGTTGGAGAGTTGCCCGCCGGGGATCTCGTGGTGGTAGACGCGCCCGGTCGGCGAGGCGAGGCCCGCCTCGAAGGGGGCGTAGATCTTGCGGACGCTCTCCCAGTACGGCTCCAGGTCCCCGACGGCCTGGAGGTCCAGGCCGGTGGGGCGCTCGGAGTGGTCGGTCGCGGCCACGATCGCCGACAGCGACGGCTGCGAGGTGGTGCCCGCCATGGACGCCACCGCCCCGTCCACCGCGTCCGCGCCGGCCCCGGTCGCCGCCAGGTAGGTGGCGAGCTGGCCGCCCGCGGTGTCGTGGGTGTGGATGTGGACGGGGAGGTCGAACTCGCGGCGCAGCGCGGAGACGAGCTTCGCGGCGGCCGGGGCGCGGAGCAGGCCCGCCATGTCCTTGACGGCCAGGACATGGGCGCCCGCGGCCACGATCTGCTCGGCGAGGCGGAGGTAGTAGTCGAGGGTGTACAGGCGCTCCGACGGATCGGACAGGTCGGAGGTGTAGCACAGGGCGACCTCGGCGACGGCCGTGCCGGTCTCGCGCACGGCGTCGATGGCGGGCCTCATCTGGCCGATGTCGTTGAGCGCGTCGAAGATGCGGAAGATGTCGATGCCGGTGGCCGCGGCCTCGTGGACGAAGGCGTCGGTCACCTCGGTCGGGTACGGCGTGTAGCCCACGGTGTTGCGGCCGCGCAGCAGCATCTGGAGGCAGATGTTCGGTACGGCCTCGCGCAGCCGGGCCAGGCGCTCCCACGGGTCCTCGGCGAGAAAACGCAGGGCGACGTCGTAGGTGGCGCCGCCCCAGCACTCCAGGGACAGCAGCTGCGGCAGGGTGCGCGCCACCACGGGGGCGACGGCGAGCATGTCCTTCGTACGGACCCGGGTGGCGAGCAGCGACTGGTGGGCGTCGCGGAACGTGGTGTCGGTGACGCCGATCGTCGGTGACGCGCGCAGCCAGCGGGCGAAGCCCTCGGGGCCGAGGTGGGTGAGCTGCTGCTTGGAGCCGGCGGGCGGCTCGGTGCCGTCGGGGCGCGGAAGTTTGGTGGTGGGGTCGATCAGGTCGGGGCGCTCGCCGTGCGGCTTGTTCACCGTGACGTCGGCCAGATAGGTGAGCAGCTTGGTGCCGCGGTCGGCGGAGTGGCGTGCCGTCAGCAGGTGCGGCCGCCGCTCGATGAACGACGTGGTGACCCGCCCGGCCTGGAAGTCGGGGTCGTCCAGCACCGCTTGCAGGAACGGGATGTTGGTGGCCACGCCACGGATACGGAACTCGGCCACGGCGCGCCGGGCCCGCTTGACCGCGGTGGTGAAGTCCCGTCCGCGGCAGGTGAGTTTGACCAGCATGGAGTCGAAGTGCGCGCTGATCTCCGTACCGGCGTGGGTGGTGCCGCCGTCGAGGCGGATGCCCGAGCCGCCCGGCGAGCGGTAGGCGCTGATCCTGCCGGTGTCGGGGCGGAAGCCGTTGGCCGGGTCCTCGGTGGTGATGCGGCACTGGAGGGCGGCGCCGCGGAGGTGGACCGTCTCCTGCGTCAGCCCGAGGTCGGCCAGCGTCTCGCCGGCGGCGATCCGCAGCTGCGACTGCACGAGGTCCACGTCGGTGACCTCCTCGGTCACCGTGTGCTCGACCTGGATGCGCGGGTTCATCTCGATGAAGACGTGGTTGCCGTCGCGGTCGAGCAGGAACTCCACCGTGCCCGCGTTGCGGTAGCCGATCCGCTCGGCGAACCGTACGGCGTCGGCGCAGATCCGCGTCCGGAGTTCCGGGTCGAGGTTCGGGGCGGGGGCGAGTTCGATCACCTTCTGGTGGCGGCGCTGCACCGAGCAGTCGCGCTCGAAGAGGTGGATGACGTTGCCCTGCCCGTCGGCGAGGATCTGTACCTCGATGTGGCGGGGCTCGACGACGGCCTTCTCCAGGAACACGGTGGGGTCGCCGAACGCGGACGCCGCCTCGCGGGCCGCCGCCTCGATGGACTCGCGCAGCCGGTCGGGGTCCTCGACCCGCCGCATGCCGCGCCCGCCACCGCCGGCGACGGCCTTGACGAACACCGGGAAGCCGATGTCTCCGGCGGCGCGGACCAGCTCGTCCACGTCGGTGGAGGGGGCGGAGGAGCCGAGCACCGGTACCCCGGCCTCCCGGGCGGCGGCCACCGCGCGCGCCTTGTTGCCGGTGAGTTCCAGGATCTGTGCGCTCGGGCCGACGAACGTGATGCCCGCCTCCTCGCAGGCGCGGGCCAGTTCCGGGTTCTCGGACAGGAATCCGTACCCCGGGTAGACGGCGTCGGCCCCGGCCAGGCGGGCCGCGCGGACGATCTCCTCGACCGAGAGGTACGCCCGCACCGGATGGCCCGGCTCGCCGATCTCGTACGCCTCGTCGGCCTTCAGCCGGTGCAGCGAGTTCCGGTCCTCGTAAGGGAAGACGGCGACCGTCCTCGCGCCCAGCTCGAAGCCGGCACGGAACGCGCGAATCGCGATCTCTCCACGGTTGGCGACCAGCACCTTGCGGAACATGCCTGATCCCTTCAGCCTGCCGGTGACGAAACCATCGTGTCGGCGACGCCCCCTGCCGCGCCAGGCGAAGCCCGGCTCCTCACCAGCGGTGCGACGCCCGGCCTCTCGTCCGGCGGCAAGAGTAGGGGCCCAGCAGTGGGTTTCTGAAGGGCTGGGGGTCGTCGATCACATCACTTCAGAGGTCCGCCGGCGCCGCGCGCTCGGCGCCATCGGACTCGGGGCGCCGAGGCGCCGGGGTCAGGGAGACACCCAGGGCGGCATGTTGTACGGCGTGACCACCTGGATCGCCGAGGGCAGGGCGGGCCCCTCGTCGGGCAGGGCCCTGTGGGCGCGCATGATGGTCTGGCAGGCGCGGCGCATGTCCTGGCGCAGGTCGTGATGGAGGACGGCGGACAGCCGGCGCTCGCGCAGCAGCCGGGTGTTGTCGTGGTCCAGGTCGTGGGCGACGAACACCGCACACTCACGTCCGAGAGCGTCGAAGGCGTCGAGGGTCGCGGCGTTGCCGCCTCCGGCGGAGTAGACGGCGACGATGTCCTCGTCCTGCCCCAGCGCCGCCAGGACGAGGTCGCGCTGGGTGGCGTCCAGACCATCGCTGTCGGTGACCTCCACCAGGGACCGCTGGGGGTGAGCGAGCCGCATCGCGCTGCGGAAACCCATCTCGCGCTCCTCCTCACCCCGGAAGAAGCCCCTGCTGATGGTGATGAGCACATGGCCGGGCCGGTCACCGAGCCACTGTCCGACGAGGTAGGCGGCGGTGGCCCCGGCCGCGCGGTTGTCGATGCCGACGTATGCCAGGCGGGCGCTGCCGGGCAGGTCGGTGACCAGGGTGACGACGGGGATACCGGCCGCGACCAGCCGGCCGACGGCCGCACCGGTCTCCGGCAGGTCCGGGGCCTTGAGGATCACTCCCTGCGATCCCCGCTTGGCGATCTTGTCCATGACGGCGATCAGTTCCGATGCGGGGCCGGTCTCCCGGAAGTGGAAGCGCGAGCGCACGACCGCCGGGTGCAGGGCCGGCAGTTCGGCCTCCAGAGCGTTCCGTACAGCCGTCGAGAACCGCTCCGGGGTCTGCATCACGATGTCGATCATGAAGGTGCGCCCGCCGATGCGTACCTGGGTCCGCTGACGGTCCAGGTCCTTGATCGCCTGGTGGACCTCCATGACCGTGCTCTCCCGGACGCCTCCCCGGCTGTTGAGGACCCGGTCCACCGTGGCCTCGCTCAGCCCGGCCTGACGGGCGATCTCCCTGATCGGATACGGATGCCGCATGACTGTTCCCGAGCTTCCCGAGAGTGGATGACGGACGGTTGGCGACGGTGTGCCGATGACGGGTTTTTGATGGGTTTCTGCGGATTGAATGACGGTCGCCGGTTCATCAGACTGGCAGAAAAGCAGGCATGGCGAAAGGACCGGGGATGTCCCCCACAGACGCGGGATCACGGACTTGGCTCAGCGAGGACGACTGCGATCTCGACACGTTCCGCTCGCTGGTCGAGCAGGACACCGACCCACAGGCGTATCCCTCGGCGGAGCGGACCGAGCAGAACGTGCCGGTGTACGACAGCGAGCGGCTCCGCGCCCTCACGGTCACGCCGGAGGGCCGCCGTGCGGTGCGGAGTGAGCTGGTGCGGGCCCTGCTGGACGGGCCCGGTGTCGTGGTCCTCAAGGCCGCCTACACGGACCCGGCCGTCGTGGACCGTGCGTCCGAGGCCTTCGACGCGCTGATCGAGGAGGAGCGCGCGACGGGCACGGCGCGCGGCGACCACTTCGCCGAGCCGGGCGCCAACGACCGGGTCTGGAACGCCCTGGACAAGGTGGCGGTACGCGCCCCGGAGGTTTTCGCCGACTACTACGCGGGCGACATGCTGGAGCTGGTCGCTCAGGCCTGGCTCGGCCCCGCCTACCAGGTGACCTCGCAGGTCAACGTGGTCAACCCGGGCGGCGCCGCACAGAGCGTCCACCGCGACTACCACCTGGGCTTCCTCACCCAGCAGCAGGCGGCCGCCTATCCCGCGCACGTCCACCGCCTCTCCCCGGTGCTGACCCTGCAGGGAGCGGTGGCGCACTGCGACATGCCGGTCGAGTCGGGGCCGACGCTGTTCCTGCCGCACTCGCAGAAGTACGAGCCGGGCTATCTGGCCTTCCGCCTCCCGGAGTTCATCGCGTACTTCGACGAGCACCACGTCCAGTTGCCGCTGGAGAAGGGCGACGCGGTGTTCTTCAACCCGGCGCTCTTCCACGCCGCCGGGCACAACCGTTCGGCAGGCATCCGGCGCATGGCGAACCTGCTGCAGATCTCGTCCGCGTTCGGACGCTCCATGGAGTCGGTGGACCGGGAGGCGATGGTGAACGCGGTGTTCCCGGTGCTGCTGCGCCGCAAGGCCGAGGGTGCCCCTGAGGGGTGGCTGCGGCGGGTGGTGGCCGCCACCGCCGAGGGCTACCCGTTCCCCACCAACCTCGACCTCGACCCGCCGGTCGGCGGGCTCGCTCCGCCGTCCCAGGCGGACATCGTCTGGCAGGCCGTCACCGAGGAATGGACCCCCGAGCGGCTGAGCCAGGAACTGCAAGCGGCCGCCAAGCGCCGCCGGAGCTGAAGGAGACCACGGACTCATGGGACTGCTCGATGACAAGGTCGTCCTCGTCAACGGCGGCAGCCAGGGCGTCGGCGCGGGCATCGTGAGGGCGGCCGTACGCGAGGGAGCGACCGTCGCGTTCACGGGACGCCGGGTGGGGCTCGGCGAGAAGCTCGCCGCGGACACGGGCGCCCACTTCCTGGCCGCGGACCTCTCGGACCCGGAGCAGGCGCGCGACAGCGTCGTACGGACGGTGGCCGGGCACGGTCGCGTCGACTGTCTCGTCAACGCGGCCGGGCTGACCTCGCGTGGGTCACTGCTGGACACGCCTCCGGAGCTGTTCGACGCGCACATCGCGATCAATCTGCGGGCGCCGTTCTTCGCGATGCAGGCGGCGGTTCAGCATCTGCTCGACCGCAGGGCGCCGGGCACCATCGTCAACATCATCACGTCCTCCTCGCACGGCGGACAGCCCTTCCTCGCCCCCTACGTCGCGGCCAAGGCCGGCCTCGCCGGGCTGACCCGCAACGCCGCCCACGCGCACCGCTGGGACCGTGTCCGCATCAACGGCCTCAACATCGGCTGGACGGACACCGAGGGCGAGGACGCGACCCAGCGCGCCTTCCACGGCGCCGGCGACGACTGGCGGGAGAAGGCCGCCCAGTCGCAGCCGATGGGCAAGCTCGGCCAGGTCGACGAAATCGCCGACTTCGTCGTGTTCCTGCTGTCCGACCGCAGCGGGGTGGTCACCGGATCGGTGATCGACTGGGACCAGATAGTGTTCGGCGGGCTTGACTGAACCGCCCCCTGGGCTGAAGGAGCAAGATCATGCGTTTGGGCATCATGGGGCTGGGCCGGATCGGCGCGTTCCACGCGGAAACCCTGTCCGGGCTCGATGTGGTGGACTCCCTGGTGGTGACCGACCCGGTGGCCGCGGCCGCCTCGTCCGCCGCCGAGCGGTTCGGAGCGACGGCCGTGGACTCCCCCGAGGCCGTGTTCGCCGCCGGTGTCGACGGCGTCGTCATCGCCGCCGCGACCGACGCGCACCCCGAGCTGATCCTCGCCGCCGTCAAGGCGGGCGTCCCGGTCTTCTGCGAGAAGCCCGTGGCCAAGGGTGTCGAGGAGAGCCTGGAAGTGCTGCGCGCCGTCGAGGACGGCGGTGTCGAGGTGCACATCGGCTACAACCGCCGCTTCGACGCGGGCTGCGTCGCAGCGCGGAACGCCGTGGTGAGCGGCGAGCTCGGCCCGCTGCACACCGTACGGTCCACCACCCTGGACCCCGCCCCTCCCCCGGCCGCCTACGTGGCCGTCTCCGGGGGCATCTTCCGCGACTGCAGCGTCCACGACTTCGACATCGTGCGCTGGGTGACGGGCCGCGAGGTGGTCGAGGTGTACGCGACCGGCGGCAACCGGGGCGCGGACTACATCGCGGCGGCGGGTGACGTCGACACGGCGTCCGCGCTGCTCACCTTCGACGACGGAACCATCGGCGTCATCTCCAACTCCCGGCACAACGCGCGCGGTTACGACGTGCGGCTGGAGCTGCACGGCATGAAGGACAGCATCGCGGTGGGCCTGGAGGACCGGCTGCCGCTGCGCTCGGTCGAGCCGGGGGTCACGTTCCCCTCGGGCACGCCGCACACCTTCTTCATGGACCGCTTCGCCGACGCATACCGTGCGGAACTGACCGCGTTCACCGAGGTCGTGGCGGGCACCCGGCCCTCCCCCTGCACGGTGGCGGACGCGATCGAGGCGAGCTGGATCGCCGAGGCGTGCACGCTGTCGCTGCACGAGCACCGGCCCGTACGCCTGGAAGAGGTACGCAAGGCATGACGGACGAACCGCTGCGGATCGGGGTGCTGGGCGCGGCCCGCATCGCCGGGCTCGCGATCGTCGGCCCCGCCCGCGCGGGCGGCCACCGCCTCGTCGCGGTGGCCGCCCGCGACCACGCCCGCGCCACCGCCTTCGCGGAACAGCACGGCGTGGAGCGGGTCGTCGGCTCGTACGCCGAACTCGTCGCCGACCCCGAGGTCGAGGTGGTCTACAACCCGCTCGCCAACGGTCTCCACGGACCGTGGAACATGGCCGCCGTCGCCGCCGGCAAGCATGTGCTGACGGAGAAGCCGTCCGCGAGCAACGCGGAGGAGGCGGCCGAGGTGCACAAGGCCGTCACGAAGGCGGGCACCGTCTTCATGGAGGGCTTCCACTACCTGTTCCACCCGGTCACCCGGCGACTCCACGAACTGCTGGAGAGCGGGGAGCTGGGCGAACTCCGGCACGTGGACACGGTGATGGCGATGCCCGCGCCCCCGGGGAGTGACCCCCGCTGGTCGCTCCCGCTCGCCGGTGGCGCCCTGATGGACGTGGGCTGCTACGCCCTGCACGCCCAGCGGATGGTCGCCCCCTGGGCGGGCGGCGCGCCCCGTCTGGTCGCCGCACGTGGCGGCGAGCGGGCCGACGCTCCCGGGGTCGACGAATGGCTGGACGCCGACCTGGAGTTCCCGAACGGTGCGACCGGCAGCGCCCGCTGCCACATGGCGCACCACGAGGTGCGGTTCAGCTGCCGGATCGTGGGCAGCCGGGGCGAGGCCACGGCGTTGAACTTCGTCCAGCCGCATCTGGACGACCGGGTCGTGGTGCGCACGGCAGCCGGTGAGCGCACCGAGGAACTCGGCCGCCGGTCCTCGTACACCTACCAGCTCGACGCCTTCGCCGCCCATCTGCGGGAGGGCGCGCCCGTCGCTCTGGACGCCGACGACGCGCTGACCACCATGCGCCTCATCGACGACTGCTACCGAGCGGCGGGCTTCCCCGTCCGGCCGCGGAACCCACCCGCGCCCACGGGGTGAGAAGCAAAGAGGAGGGGGTGGCACCGGTGCGGCGCCACCCCTTCCTGCCCCGTCCGGTCTACGCGTAGAAGGCGGGCCGCTCGATCATCTCGACCTCGACGCGCCGCCCCTCCCGCTGGGCCGACACTCCCGCCTCGCACACGGCCGCCGCCGCGTAGCCGTCCCACACGCTGGGTCCGGTGACCTCACCGCGCCGGGTGGCGTCCACCCACGCCTGGACCTGACGGTCGTACGCGTCCGCGAAACGCTCCAGATAGTCCGGCGTGACGCGGCCGCCCCACCGGCCGTCGGCGCTGACCCTCGGGCCGCCCTCGTCACCGATGCGTACGGTGCCCCGCTCGCACACCGCTTCGGCCCGCACCTGGTAGCCGTTGCCGCAGTGACCGAAGATCTCGACGTCGACGAGCGCGCCCGACTCCGTTTCGAACAGGACGAGTTGCGGGTCGTCCATGCCTTCGGGCGCGTACGACGACGGGGCCGGCTTGAGCACGGTGACCGCGGTGATCTCCTGGCCGAGGAGCCAGCGAGTCACGTCCATCTCGTGCACCACGGAGTCGTTGATGAGCATCTCGTTGGTGAACCACGGTGGCATCGACGGGTTGCGGTGCCGGTGGTGCAGCATCAGCGCCCTGCCCAGTTCCCCACCGTCGAGGAGCCGTTTGAGTTCGGCGTACTCGGCGTCGTACCGCCGCATGAAGCCCACCTGGATGCGCCGGTGCCCGAGCCGCCGCTCCGCCTCCAGCACCCGGAGCGCGGAGGCCGCGTCGGGGGTGAGCGGCTTCTCGCACAGGACGGGCAGGTCGCGGTCGAGGGCTTCGAGCAGCGCCGCCTCGTGGGCGGGTCCGGGCGAGGCGATGAGGACGGCGTCCACGTCCGGTGCCGCCATGGCGGCCACGGGTTCGGTGTACGCCCGGCACCCGTCCATCGTGGCGGCCAGGGCCTCGGCCCGCTCCTCGTCGAGGTCCACGACCGCGGTCACCCGTGCGCCGCTGATGACCCGCTGAATCCGGCGCACATGGTCGGCGCCCATCTTTCCGGTGCCGACGACCGCGACGCTCAGCGTTCCCCGAGACGGCATGTTGCCCCCCGCAATACCGAGCGCAGGTGCTCGGCGCTGGCCCACACGTCCTCGACCGGGCCCTTCTGCCGGGGTTCCTCGGTGAGGATCGTGTCCTGTTCCAGGACGTACCAGCCGTCGTACCCGCGTGCGCTGAGGTGGGTCACGATGGCCTGGACGTCGACGTCGCCGGCGCCCAGGGGGCGGTACATGCCCTCGCGCACGGCCTCCGTGTAGGAGAGACGGCCGGACTGGACCTTGGCGGCGAGGGAGGCGTCCACGTCCTTCATATGGGTGTGGGCGATCCGTTCGGGTGCCTGGCGGGTGAGTTCCGCGGGGTCGGTGCCGCCGATGAGCAGGTGGCCGGTGTCGAGACACAGGGAGATCGCCGAGTGCTCCAGAACGCGCCGTACCTCGTCGCCGTTCTCGATCATCGTGCCCACGTGCGGGTGCAGGACGGCCCGTACGCCGCGTTCGGCGGCCAGGGACGACAGCCGGTCGAGGTTGGACAGCAGCAGCTTCCAGCCGTCCGCGTCGAGTTCGGGGCGGGAGTCGTAGCCGTCCTGGCCGGTGACGGCCGACAGGACGAGCACGTCCGCCTTCGAGGCGGCGTAGCTCTCCAGCAGTTGTTCCACCTCGGGCACGGGATCGTGGCCGGGGATGTGGAGCAGGAGCGGAGTGAAGCCGCCGACGGCCTGGAGGTCGTGGTGGGCGAGGATCTCGGCCATGGCGTCCGGTTCGCCGGGCAGGAAACCCTCAGGGCCGATCTCGGTGGCGGCGAGGCCGACCTCACGCATCTCCTTCAGGACGCGTTCCGGGGTCAACTGGTGGCCCCAGCCGGGAACTTCGCACACGCCCCAGGAGATGGGCGCACCGGCGATCCTGTGCTGCGACGGGGTGTTCATGCCGTGGCCTTTCGGTCGGTCCAGTCGGGGCCCGCGCCCGCGGCGGGCGGGCGGCGGTGGCCGGTTCGGGCGGGCGGGCCGTTCACCTGGACGCAAACGTAGGCGCGGCGCCAGGTAATACTGAAGAGGCAGAACCCATCATTAACCCATCATTGGGCAGATCTTCTTCCCCTCATTCCTGCGCCTCGGACGCACCCTTGGGAGGAGATCCCACGGCGTCGTAGTGTCGGGTCACGATCAACCCCCGCCTCACCGCACCGCCCCGCACAGCCCAGGCCGCCCCGCAGAAGGAAACGCAGACCACATGGGTACGTCAGCCGTCCAGTCCCGCACGATCGCCTTCATCGGCCTCGGCATCATGGGTTCCCCCATGGCCGCCAACCTCGTCCGGGCCGGGCACACCGTCGTCGGACACAACCGGAGCCGCCCGCCGGTGGACCGTCTGGTCGAGGCGGGAGGCCGGGCGGCGGACAGCGTGGCGGCCGCGGTCGCCGAGGCGGACGTCGTCATCACGATGCTTCCCGCGGACCCGCAGGTCACCGAGGTCGTCCTCGGCGAGAGCGGCGTTCTGGCCCACGCCCGTCCGGGCACCCTCGTCATCGATATGAGCAGCGTCAGCCCCCGGACCGCCGTCGCGATCGCCGAGGCGGGCAGGGACAAGGGCGTCCGGGTCCTGGACGCCCCGGTGTCCGGTGGTGAGGCCGGTGCCGTCGAGGCCGTGCTGTCCATCATGGTCGGCGGTGACGCGGCAGACTTCGCCGAGGCCGAACCGCTCTTCGGCGCGCTCGGCACGACCGTCGTCCACGTGGGCCCGCACGGCGCCGGGCAGACCGTCAAGGCCGCCAACCAGCTCATCGTCGCGGTCAACATCCAGGCCCTGGCCGAGGCGGTCGTCTTCCTGGAGAAGGCGGGCGCCGATCTCCCCTCCGCCCTGGAGGTGCTCGGCGGCGGTCTGGCCGGTTCCACGGTTCTCGCCCGCAAGAAGGACGCCATGCTGAACCGGGACTTCAAGCCGGGCTTCCGCATCGACCTGCATCACAAGGACATGGGCATCGTCACCGACGCGGCCCGTGCCACGGGCGCCGTCCTCCCCCTCGGTGCCCTCACCGCCCAGCTGATGGCCGCCGCCCGCGCGGGCGGCGACGGCCCGCTCGACCACTCCGCCCTGCTGCGCGGGGTGGAACGGCTCTCGGGCCGAACCCCGGAGTGAGCGCGACGCCGCGAACACAACCGAACTGACGGGTGCGGGGACTACTCCCAGACGACGACGTTGCGCCGTACCGGCACCGCGGAGGGGTCGGTGGCGAACAGTTCGGGCGAATGCGCTCTGATGCGTTCGATGTCGCTGAAGACGGCCCGCAGATGTGTGCGCATCGCCGTGCGCGCCAGCGTCACGTCCCCGCCCACCACCGCGTCGAAGATCTCCCGGTGCTGGTCCGCGAAGACCGCGGGGGACACGTTCTCGTACAGGCCCAGACGGCGGGCGCGGTCCAGATGCCCCTTGGCGGCGGCGACGGTCGTCCAGGCGTTCGCGTGGCCACTCAGCCGCATCAGGCCCTGGTGGAACGCCTCGTCCAGTTCGAAGAACTCCTCGATTCCGAGGCCCTCTCGCTGCTGACGTTCGAGGTTGTCGCGCAGTTCCTGGAGGACCGCGTCGTCCAGTTCCGGGGGCAGGTCGTCCAGCGCGGCCAGCTCGACCGCCTCCCGCAGGAACTGCGCGTCGGAGACCTGGGCCGGGTCCACCCTTGAGACGAACGAACCGATCTGCGGGAAGACCTGGACGAGGCCTTCCTGGGCCAGGAGGATCAGGCTCTCCCGCACCGGCGTACGGCTGACGCCCAGCGACGCCGCGAGCTCGTTCTCCGACAGCGCGGCGCCCGGCGGGAGTTGGAGTGTCAGCACCATCTGACGCAGCGTCACATAGATCTCGTGCCGACCGGTCCGTCTGGTCCGCTGCCGTTTGGGTTGGGCCATGGGCTCATCGTATCGCCAGGATCATGACCATCCGGCACACGTCCGGGGAGCTCCTCCCCCCTGGAAAGAACCAGGCCAGAGGCATTGCCGAAACTCTACGACAAGTGCTTGCATACAAGCACTGGCCGACAGCACGGTGCTCGTGCCGGCCGACCGACCATGCCGCTGCCGTTAGGAGAGCTCTTCCGTGAGCAGGATCGAGCGCGTCGAGGTGTTCGTCGCCTCCCCCGGGCGCACGTTCGTCACGCTGCGCATCACCACCACCGACGGAGTGACCGGCCTCGGTGACGCCACGCTCAACGGCCGCGAACTGGCCGTGGCGAGCTATCTGCGCGACCACGTGGCCCCCCTGCTGATCGGCAGGGATCCGGCGCGGATCGAGGACGTCTGGCAGTACCTGTACCGGGGTGCGTACTGGCGGCGCGGGCCGGTCACCATGACCGCCATCGCCGCCGTCGACACCGCCCTGTGGGACATCAAGGGCAAGACCGCGGGGCTGCCCGTCTACCAGCTCCTCGGCGGCCGGTCACGGGACGGCGTGCTCGTCTACTCGCACGCCAGCGGCACCGACGTACCGTCCCTGCTCGACGACGTCGAGCGGTACCTCGAACTCGGCTACAAGGCGGTACGGGCCCAGGCGGCGGTACCCGAGGTCGGCGGCACCTACGGCGTGCGCAAGGGCAAGCTGTACGAGCCCGCGGCGAGCGACCTGCCCGACGAACAGCCCTGGGACACCGAGGCCTACCTCGGCTTCGCGCCGACGTACCTGGAGGCCGTACGGGAGCGCTTCGGCTTCGGCTTCCACCTGCTGCACGACATTCACCACCGGCTGACGCCAATCGAGGCGGCCCGCTTCGGCAAGAGCGTCGAGGGCTGCCGCCTGTTCTGGATGGAGGACCCGACCCCGGCCGAGAACCAGGAGGCGTTCCGGCTCATACGGCAGCACACCACGACACCGATCGCCGTGGGCGAGGTCTTCAACTCGATCTGGGACGTCCAGCAGCTGATCACCGAGCAGCTCATCGACTACGTGCGGACCACCGTGGTCCATGCCGGCGGTATCACGCATCTGCGCCGGATCTTCGACCTCGCCGCGCTGTACCAGGTCCGGACCGGTTCGCACGGCGCCACCGACCTCTCCCCCGTCAGCATGGCGGCCGCCGTGCACCTCGACATCGCCGTGCCGAACTTCGGCATCCAGGAGCACATGGGCCACCCGGACGAGGCCGCCGAGGTCTTCCGGACGGGCGTCACCTTCGCCGACGGGATGCTGCACCCCTCCGACGAGCCCGGACTCGGAGTGGAGTACGACGAGAAGGCCGCCGAACGCTTCCCCTACCAGCGGCGCTATCTGCCGGTGGCGCGCCGCCTCGACGGCTCGGTGCACGACTGGTGAGCGGCATGACGCCCCTGAACCGGCGGGCGCTGCGCGACCTCGCGCCCGAACTGCGTCCCCCGGTGGATCCCGCCGGACTGCGCACCCGTGTCGTCCACTTCGGCATCGGCGCCTTCCACCGGGCGCACCAGGCCGTCTACACGGAGAACGCGGCGGCGCGGTCGGGCGAGCCCTGGGGCATCGCCGCGGTCGCCCCCCGGTCGACGGAGACGGTGGACGCCCTCCGCGCGCAGGACTGCTTGTACTCGGCCACGGAACGTCGCCCCGAGGGCGGCGTCCCCCGGATCGTCGGCTCGCTCACCGGCGCCTACGCCCTGCGGCGGGACGGGGCCGCCGTCGACGCCCTGCTCACCGATCCGCAGACGACGGTGGTGACGCTCACCATCACCGAGAAGGGCTACCACCGGTCGTCCCGGACCGGCGGCCTGGACCCGGCGGTACCCGACCTCGGCACCACGGTGATCGGGCGGCTGGCCGCCGGACTGGCCGCGCGGATGCGCTCCGGTGCGGCCCCGGTCAGTGTCGTCTCCTGCGACAACATGGCGGACAACGGCGCCGTGCTGGAGCGAGTCGTCCATGACGTCGTCCGGGCGTCCGGGCAGCCCGACCGCGACCGGGTCCTGGAGCTGATGGACCAGTACGTGGCCTTTCCCGCCACCGTCGTGGACCGGATCGTCCCCGCCACCACGGCCGCCGACGTGACGGCGACGGCCACCGCGCTGGGCGTCCACGACGCGCTTCCCGTGAGCGGGGAGCCGTACCGGCAGTGGGTTCTCCAGGACCGCTTCGCCGCCCCGCGCCCGCCGTGGGAGCTCGACGGCGCCCTGTTCGTCCCCGATGTCGCGCCCTACCAGCTCACCAAGCTGCGGCTGCTCAACGGCTCGCACTCGGCGCTCGCCTGTCTCGGGATCGCCGCGGGCTGCACCACCATCTCCGACACCATGGCCGCCGGCTGGGGCGAACGGCTCGTGAAGGCGCTGTGCGCCGAGGTCGCGCCCACCCTGCCCGCCGGCGGACCGGACCCGGACCGGTACGCCGAGGACCTCGTCGCCCGCTTCGGCAACACGGCCATGCGACACTTTCTGCGGCAGATCGCCTCGGACGGGTCGCTGAAGATCACCGAGCGCTGGCTGCCGGCGCTGCGGTCACTGCGCGAGCGCGGCGCGGCCACCCCGGTGCTCGAACTCGCCCTCGCGGGCTGGGCCCACACCACCGGGCCCGGTTCCCAGGACCACGGCATCACCGATCCCGCGCAGGACGCGCTGGCCGCGTGCTGGCGTACCGGCGCGGCCCCGGCGGACACCGTCCGCGCCCTGCTGACGACCGTCGGCGCACCCGACCTCGCCGACGACACCGCTCTCACCACCGCCGTGGCCCGGCATCTCCCCGCCCTGCGCGCCGGCCACGTCGACCTCTGAACCGGGGCGACCCGCGTCTGCCGCACCGTCCCCACCCGCACGAACAACGGAGTTCATGATGAAGGACAGCACCGCCACCACAGCGGAGCCATCCAGCACCGCACAACGCACCACCGGTGACCTGACCAAGGCCGCCGTGTCCGGCTGGCTGGGTACGGCCATGGAGTTCATGGACTTCCAGCTGTACTCGCTGGCGGCCGCGATCGTCTTCAACAAGATCTTCTTCCCGGACGTCAGCCCCGCGATCGGCCTCATCGCCGCGATGGCCACCTACGGCGTCGGCTACGTCGCCCGGCTCGCCGGCGCCGTCTACTTCGGCCGGATGGGAGACCGGCTCGGCCGCAAGAAGGTCCTGACGATCACCATCCTGCTGATGGGCGCCTCGACCACCCTCATCGGCGCCCTGCCCACCTACGCGTCGATCGGCATCCTGGCACCCGTCCTGCTCGTCGTGCTCCGGCTGGCGCAGGGCTTCGGGGCCGGCGCGGAGATCGCCGGCGCCACCGTGATGCTCGCCGAGTACGCCCCCACCCGGCGGCGCGGTCTGGTCGCCTCACTGGTGTCGCTGGGCACCAACTCGGGGACGCTCGCCGCCTCGGGCGTGTGGGCCATCCTGCTCGCCGTCCTCAGTGAGGAGCAGCTGCTGTCCTGGGGATGGCGCCTGCCCTTCCTGATGAGCTTCGGCCTGTTGCTGTTCGCCGTGTGGCTGCGCCGCAACCTCAAGGAGAGCCCGGTGTTCGAGGAGCGCCCCGACGTCGTGGACGGCGTGGCGATGACCCGAAGCGAGGTCGAGTCGGCGGTCACCGAGGGTGCCCAGGGCGACACCGGCCTGCTGGAAGCGGGCATGAAGCAACGCAAGGGCAAGGCGTTCTTCCTGGCGCTCGCCCTGCGCTTCGGCCAGGCGGGCAACTCCGGGCTGATCCAGACGTTCCTCGTCGGCTACATCGCGACCAACCTGGCGGCCGGGCGCTCCGTCCCCACGGACGCCATCATGTACGGCTCGCTCCTGGGCTTCCTCACGGTGCCCGCCGTGGGCATGCTCGGCGACCGCTTCGGACGGCGCACGATGTACGTGGCGCTCACCGTGCTCACCGTCGTGCTGGCCCTCCCGGTGATGCTGCTGATCACCTCGGGAAGCACCCCCGCACTGATGCTGGGCATGATCCTCGGCCTGAACGTCGGCGTCCTCGGGCTGTTCGCGCTGGAGAGCGTCACCATGGCCGAACTCTTCGGGGCGCGTACCCGGTTCACCCAGCTCGCCCTGGCCAAGGAGATCGGCGGCGTCCTCGCCACCGCCATCGGTCCGGTCCTCGCGGCGAGCCTGACCGCCGCCACCGGCAGCTGGTGGCCCATCGCGGCGATGCTCGTCGTCTACTCGCTGATCACACTCGCCGGTGCGCTCCTCTCGCCCGAGACACGCGGCCGGGACCTGGTTCGACTGGAGGATGCCGTATGAAAGCCGTCGTCGTGCACGGGGCGGGGGACGTGAGGATCGACGAGCGCCCCCGGCCCGAGCCGGCGCCGGACGAGGTGCTGCTCGCCATGGAGTGGGGCGGCATCTGCGGATCCGACGTCTCCTACTGGAGGAAGGGCGCCTCCGGCACCGCGGCACTGGCTCACCCCCTGGTCCTCGGCCACGAGGTCGCCGGCCGGATCGCGGCCCTGGGAGCGGAGGTCACCGGCCTGTCGGAGGGGCAGCCGGTGACGGTCCACCCGGCCCGCCCTGTGGGCGGCGATCTCCTGCCGGAGCGGCTCGCCGGGCGCACCAACCTCCACCCCCGTGTCCGCTACTTCGGTTCGGCGGCCCTCACCCCGCACACCGACGGCGGGTTCAGCGAGTTCCGGGCCGTGCCCGCGGCGCAGATCCGCCCGCTTCCCGACGGTGTGGACACCGAGTCGGGCGCGCTGGCCGAGCCGTTGGCGGTCGCCCTGCACGCCGTCGGCCGCGCACCCGGGCTGCGGGGACGGACCGTGCTGGTCAACGGCGCGGGACCGATCGGCTCCCTGGTCGTCGCCGCCGCCCGGTACCGCGGAGCGCACACCGTGATCGCGGCCGATCTCTCCGCCTCGTCGCTCTCCGTGGCGCGGCGCATGGGCGCGGACGCGGTGGTCGACATCTCCCGCGGCGAGGAGCTGCCACAGGACATCGATGTCGTGTTCGAGGCGTCCGGCGCACCGGCCGCCCTGGGACCGGCGCTGCGGGCCACCGCACGCGGCGGCACCCTCGTCCAGGTCGGCAACCTGCCCGGGACGGCCGCGCCCTCCGTGCTGGGCGACCTGGTGACCCGCGAGATCACCTGGATCGGTTCCTACCGCTTCGTGGACGAGATCGACGACGCCCTCGTCGCCCTGCGTGACGGACTGGACGTCTCCCCGGTCATCAGCCACCGCTTCCCGCTGGACCAGGCCGAGCGGGCCCTCGCGGTGGCCGCCGACCCGGGCAGCGCCAGCAGCAAGGTGATGCTGCGCCTGGCGACGGACCCGCCCCCGCGCGCCTGACGGGAGTCAGGACCGTCAGGACGGAACCGCACCGCGCCAGCGACGTACAACCCCGCCGCCCGTCCCCCGAGTTGAGCCCTCGCACCAGTCGCCAGGAGATTGCCTTGCCCCACTCGCCCGCCGGCCGCCGCGCAGCCGCAGGTACCGAGCATGCGTCGCGGGACGTCGTGTGCCTCGGTGAGACCATGGCCGTCCTCGCTCCACCGGACGCCCTGCCGCTCGCCGACCAGTCCACGCTCCGTCTCTCGATCGGGGGTGCCGAGTCCAACGTGGCCTGCGGGCTGGCCGCTCTCGGGCACCGGGCCGCGTGGCTCAGCCGGGTGGGCGACGACCCCTTCGGGCAGCGCATCCTGACGGAACTCGCCTCCCGGGGTGTGGAGGTGAGCGCGGTCGGCACCGACCCCCTCCATCCGACCGGCGTCTATTTCAAGGACCCCGGACCGGACGCGACACGAGCCCACTACTACCGGCGCGGATCAGCCGCCTCTCACATGGGACCGGAAGTGGCGCGGGCGCCCGAGCTGCACGACACGCGCATCGTGCACCTGTCCGGCATCACCGCGGCCCTCTCCGACAGCTGTGCCCGCCTGCTGGAGGAGATCGTGGTACGCCGCGCGCCATGGACGGCGGACGTCTCCGGCACGCGCACCCGGCCGATCGTCTCGTTCGACGTCAACCACCGTCCCGGCCTGTGGCGCGACCGCAGTGCCGACGCGGCGCAGAGCCTGCTGGATCTCGCGCGCGCCGCGGACATCGTCTTCGTGGGGCGGGACGAGGCCGAGGCCCTCTGGCACACTGCCCGGCCCGACGAGATCGCGGCTCTGCTCGCGCCGGCACCGCTCGTCGTCGTCAAGGACGCCGAGCACGGGGCCACCTCCTACTCCGCGGGCAGCCGTACGTTCGCGCCCACGCCGCCCGTCGAGGTGGTCGAGCCGGTCGGCGCGGGCGACGCCTTCGCGGCCGGGTACCTGTCCGGTGTCCTGCACGACCGCGACGAGACGGCGCGGCTGCGTCTCGGCCACCTCACGGCGGCGGCCGTCCTCCGCACCAGGGACGACGTTCCCACCGCGACCGGCTGAAGCGGACGGCGACACACGAACACGCGGTGCGCTTGGCGCCCCCGGTGCTCCCGCACCGGGGGCGCCGAGCGCTTTGTTGGAAAGTCATGACAAACCCGTTGACATCCCTTGCGGGCGGCTCCATAGTGCTTGCCACTAGAGCGCGCTAATAAAGCGCTCCAGTGAGGCGTTCGTCGTCATCGCCGTCAGGATCGGCCTCCGACAAGGTCCGGTCGCCGATGCTCCCGACGCCCCTTCCCCACCCGCCGCCACCCCGAACCGCACAGCGAGGTGCAACAGACATGCGCAGACACCACCGGGCGCGCGCCGCCACCCTGACAGCCACCGTCCTCGTCGGCACGCTGCTCGCCGCCGGCTGTTCCAGCGGCTCCGGCGGCAAGAAGTCCGAGGAAGGCGGCGCGAATGCCTCGGCGGGCAAGGCCGGCACCCCCCGTATGACCGTGGCCATGATCACGCACGCGGCCCCCGGCGACACCTTCTGGGACCTCATCCGCAAGGGCGCCCAGGCCGCGGCGGCCAAGGACAACGTCAAGCTCGTCTACTCCAGCGACCCCAACGCGGGCAACCAGGCCAACCTGGTGCAGAACGCGATCGACCAGAAGGTCGACGGCATCGCGCTCACCGCGGCCAAGCCGGACGCCATGAAGGACGTCGTGGCCAAGGCCAGGGCGGCCGGCATCCCGGTCGTCGGCTTCAACTCCGGCCTGGACAACTGGAGGCAACTCGGCATGCTTGAGTACTTCGGCCAGGACGAGAACATCGCGGGCCAGGCCTTCGGCCAGCAGCTCAACGAGCTCGGCGCCAAGCACGCCGTCTGCGTCATCCAGGAACAGGGGCAGGTGGCCCTGGAGGCGCGCTGCGCGGGCCTGAAGAAGGGGTTCAAGGGCAAGACGGAGACCCTGTACGTCAACGGCACCGACATGCCGTCCGTGAAGTCGACGATCACGGCCAAGCTCAAGCAGGACTCCTCCATCGACCAGGTGGTCACCCTGGGCGCCCCGTTCGCGCTGACCGCCGTGCAGTCGGTGTCCGACTCGGGCGGCAGGGCCAAGGTCGCGACCTTCGACCTCAACAAGGACCTGGTGAAGGCCGTCCAGGACGGCCAGGTCGAGTTCGCGGTCGACCAGCAGCCCTATCTGCAGGGCTACCTCTCCGTCGACGCCCTGTGGCTGTACCGGACGAACGGCAACTTCAGCGGCGGCGGCACCGCACCGGTGCTCACCGGTCCGGCCTTCGTCACCAAGGACAACGTCGCCGACATCGCCAAGTTCGCCGCGAAGGGGACCCGCTAGCCGTAGGGATCAGCGGTAGGGATCGGCATCGCAGGCGGCAGCGGCATGAGCAGCGGCACGCGTCGCGCCCACGCCTCTGCCGCCGGCCGAGCCTTCAGACCGAGCCCTCAGACGAGCCCTCCGGAACCGGTCCGCTGGTCCCCCGCACCACCAGCTTCGGGTCCACTACCGCTTCCCTCGGCTCCAGCCCCTCGTTCTCCAGCCGCTCGACGGCGAACCGTACCGCGTGCTCCGCCATGAGGGCCGCGTCCTGGCGGACGGTGGTCAGGCCGATCGGCATCAGGTGGGAGAGGTGGCTGTCGTCGTACCCGATGACGGACATGTCGCGCGGGACGTCGATGCCCGCCCGTGTCAGCGCCATCAACAGGCCCCACGCGCACCGGTCGTTGCCCGCGAGAACCGCCGTGGGCAGCGGCCGGCCGCTGTCTCGCTCGCCCAGGAGCAGTTCTCCCGCCTCGATGCCGGACTGCTCGGTGTGGTCACCGGGGATCACCCGCAGTTCGGCCTGGAGTCCATGGCGGCGCATCGCGGCCCGGTAGGCGCGCCGCCGGTCCGCCGAGCCGGGCCCCTGACCGCCGTCGATGTGGACGATGCGGTGGTGCCCCAGGTCCACGAGGTGGTCCATGGCCTGCCGTACGCCCTTGCCCTCGGCGGAGTGCACGAAGTCGACGTGGGCCTGCGGTACCCGGCGGCTCACCGAGACGGCGACCGTACGGCGGCCGAGTGCGTCGAGGTAGCCGGGCTCGGCGTCGGGGCCGAGCAGGATCACCGCCTCACAGCGGTGACTGAGCAGCGCCTCCACGGCCTTGGCCTCGTCGCGGCTCTGGGTGGCGGCGGAGAGCAGGACGTCGTAGCCGAGCCGTTCGGCCTCGGGATAGATGCCCGCGATGAGATTGGTGTGGAAGGTCTGGTGGACGGTGAACATCACGCCGAGCGTGCGGCTGCGGCCACGGGCCAGCAGCCTGGCAGCGTTGTCGGGGCGGTAGCCGATCTCGTCGGCGACGCGCAGGACCCGCTCACGGGTCTCCCGGCTCGCTCCCGGCTGGTCGCGGAAGATGATCGAGACGAGTGCCCTGGACACGCCTGCCCGGGCGGCGACGTCCGCCATCGTGGGCCGCTGCCTGCCCGATCCATCCACCTGTGACCCCACCCTTCGCCGGCGCCCACCTTACGGGCAGTCTCCGTTACACCGGCAACAAGGATTGACCTGGCGTGTGGGCGGGGTTCATGGTACTCCGCAATAGAGCGCGCTAGTAGCGCGTGCCAGTCCCGGGGGCGGGCACCGGTGCTACTGGGCGAGCCGGCGCATCGAGCGCTTGGACACCCGGCCGCCCCGCACAGCGCCTCGACGCCGACGCCGACGCCATTCAGGTGGGCAAGTCGCCCGGACCCCGTACACCCGCGACTTCCGCGGACCAACTACCGGACCGGACAAGGCCGATCGCCCGCACCCGACCCGCGGTGGGCGAGGGGACCGCACCCCGCTGAACAGTCAAAACGACGAGGGGCTAGCATATGAGCGCCGCCTAGCTCGAAAGAGAAGCCAGTGACGCTCAACGAGGACTCGTTCACCAACTGGAATACCCGCGAGGAGATCGCGGAGTCGATGATCCCGATGATCGGGAAGCTGCACCGCGAGAGGGACGTCACGGTCCTGCTGCACAGCCGCTCCCTGGTGAACAAGTCGGTGGTCAGCATCCTCAAGACCCACCGCTTCGCCCGGCAGATCGCCGGTGAGGAACTGTCGGTCACCGAGACCCTGCCGTTTCTGCAGGCGCTCACCACGCTCGATCTCGGCCCGTCCCAGATCGACATCGGCATGCTCGCCGCGACCTACAGTGCCGACGACCGCGGTCTCTCGGTGCGGGAGTTCACCGCCGAGGCGGTCGCCGGCGCCACGGGTGCCAACAAGATCGAGCGTGGCGAGGGGCGCGACGTCGTCCTGTACGGATTCGGCCGGATCGGCCGTCTCGTCGCCCGCCTGCTGATAGAGAAGGCGGGCTCCGGCAACGGTCTGCGGCTGCGCGCCATCGTCGTCCGCGGGGGTGGTGGCCAGGCCGCCGAGGATCTCGTCAAGCGCGCCTCGCTACTGCGGCGCGACTCCATCCACGGCCAGTTCCAGGGCACGATCACCGTCGACGAGGCGAACGACACGATCATCGCCAACGGCAACGCGATCAGGGTGATCCACGCGAGCGACCCGTCGGAGGTCGACTACACCGCGTACGGCATCAAGAACGCCATCCTCATCGACAACACCGGCAAGTGGCGCGACCGCGAGGGCCTGTCGAAGCACCTCCGTCCCGGCATCGACAAGGTCGTCCTGACCGCGCCGGGCAAGGGCGACGTCCCGAACATCGTCCATGGCGTCAACCACGACAAGATCAAGCCGGACGAGCAGATCCTGTCCTGCGCGTCCTGCACCACCAACGCGATCGTCCCGCCGCTGAAGGCGATGGCGGACGAGTACGGCGTCCTGCGCGGCCACGTGGAGACCGTCCACTCGTTCACCAACGACCAGAACCTGCTGGACAACTACCACAAGGCCGAACGCCGCGGCCGCTCGGCGCCGCTCAACATGGTCATCACCGAGACGGGTGCCGCCTCGGCCGTCGCCAAGGCGCTGCCCGAGCTCAAGGCGCCGATCACCGGCAGTTCGATCCGCGTGCCGGTGCCGGACGTGTCCATCGCGATCCTCAGCCTGCGACTCGGGCGCGAGACCACCCGCGAGGAGGTCCTCGACCACCTCCGCGACGTGTCGCTGACCTCGCCGCTCAAACGCCAGATCGACTTCACCACCGCCCCCGACGCGGTCTCCAGCGACTTCATCGGCTCGCGGCACGCCTCGATCGTCGACGCCGGCGCCACCAAGGTCGACGGCGACAACGCGATCCTCTACCTCTGGTACGACAACGAGTTCGGCTACTCCTGCCAGGTCATCCGCGTCGTCCAGTACGTCTCCGGAGTGGAGTACCCGACATACCCGGCCCCGGCGGTCTGATCACGGCGGAGTCACTTCGGGCGGACCGCTCCCCGAGAGTGTCCGATGCGGTGGCCCGGCAGGTGGGACGGCGGTGAGGCGAACACCCGATCCCGATCGGGATCGGGTGTTCGCCTCACCGGTGGCGGGGCCTCCCACGCTTGCCGCCTCTGGAGCCGCCGGAGCCGCCGGCCCCGCCCCCTGTCCTCCTGGTCCTCTTGCCGCTCGGGTTCGCTGCCGCGGGCTTCCGTCGTGCGCGGGCCGCGTCGGGGTTCTTGCGCTCCGGCTGTGCTGTGGACGCGGTGCGCCCCCGGGTGCTGTTGACCGTCCGGCCGCGGACGATCCCGATGAAGTCCTCGACCAGGTCGGTTGTCGCGTCCTCGGGCCACGAGAGCGCGACGCTCGACTGGGGGGCGTCCACGAGCGGCCGGTAGGTGAGATCCCTGCGGTGGTACAGGCGGGCCAGCGACTGGGGGACGATGAGGACACCCACGCCTGCCGCCACGAGTTCGATGGCGTCGGCCGTCGTGGCGGGGCGTTCGAGGGCCGGTCGCCCCGGCGGCCGGTCCCAGCCGAGGACATCGTCGAGCGGGTGGAACACGACTTCGTCGGCGAGGTCCTCCGCCGACACCTCGTCGACGGCTGTCGCGAGGTGATCCTTGGGGACGACCACCACCGTGGTCTCGGTGTAGAGAGGAATCGCGCTGAAGACCGTACGGTCGACCGGCAGCCGCAGCAGCGCCGCGTCGGCCCCCTCGCCGCGCAGCACATCCGCTGCCTCCGCGGCCGGCACGGGGACGAGGGTCAAGGGCACGTCGGGCAGGCGCTCGTTCCAGATCCGCACCCACTTGGCGGGCGTCACCCCCGGGACATACGCGAGCCGGAACGAAGGGGAAACTTCCGAACCTGTCACTGGGCCAGGCTACCGGTCGCAGGCAGGGGTCTCGCAGGGAAGGTCTCGCGGTCGGCGGTCCCGTGCACGAGGAAACGTGCGGATAGTCTGGACACCATGAAGTCGCATCAGACCACCCAGACGATGAAGCCCGCGACCGCGGCGAAGAAGCTGGGTGTGTACCTTGAGGCCACCCCGGCCGAGTTCCAGGCCGGTGTCGTCTCACGTGCCGAGTTGAACGAGCTCCAGACCAACCCTCCCGAGTGGCTGCGTGAGCTCCGGCGCAACGGCCCCCACCCGCGTCCGGTGGTCGCCGCGAAACTCGGCGTCTCCATCTCGGGACTCGCGCGCGGTGGGATCACGGACCCTCTCACCACCGAGCAGATCGAGGCTCTGCTGAAGGACCGGCCGGAGTGGCTGGAGAAGGAGCGCGCCACCCAGGCCGAGGTTCGCAGGGAAGCCGCACGCATCAAGGAGAAGAACGCCGGCCCCGGCCCACAGACACGTCAGTCGCGCGCCTGAATCCCGTGAATCCCGGCTGGTGGCGCAGGCAGGAGGCGACGACCACAAAGGGCCACAGGGACTGAACGGACGTCACCACGCGTTCGGCGACCCCGATGGCACCCCGGTCATGCACTTCGATCAGGAACCATGCCGCGCCGGCGCCCATCAGCGCGGTCATCACGAGGGACGGCACGGGCCGCAGCCCCCACGGTGCGGCTGTGCCGCGACGGGCGGCCAGGACCGGCCACACCGCGAGGAGAGCGAATCCGACCGCGACAGCCGAACCGTGACGCAGGGAGCCCCCGCTGCTCGGTGCCGGCACCAACACCACCACCAGCGCCGACGCTCCACCACCGCCCAGCGTCACACGTCCGGCGAGCGCGGCCGCGCGCAGGCCCCAAGCCGTCAGCAGATGGCAGACCCCCAGAGCGACCAGCGCTCCGGTCATCACCCAGAACCCCGCAGCGCCGTGGGCCGCCAGCACGCTGATCGTCTGAGTGGCCGGGTCGTAGGCGGGCCCCTCAAGCAACCCCGCGATCGTCCAGCCTCCGACCAGCAGGACGGGCGCGCACCCCGACGAAAGCAAGGCCCATTTAGGCACAAGTCGCATCAAGACAAGTTAAAACATCCCAAAGGCCCTCCGGCCGGGCACACGCAGGCGTGCGGCATCCGAGCGAGCCGCCGTTCGGCGAGGAGGCGGGAGGCCCGGCCATGAAACGCCGTCAGGTGATGTCAGCCGAGGCCCCGCACCGAGCAAGCATGGGGGACGGACGCATAGCCCGCCCCCGAACTGTGTTGTCCCGCCACATGTGTGCCCGACGTGCGAGTTCCTACGGTGTGCCGACACATACCGTCGTCCCCACCGCACACGAGGAAGTGGCACACATGGCCTCAGCATCATCCGCTCCACCACCAGCCGCCAACCTCAAGCGCATCGTCACCGCCAGCCTCATCGGCACCACCATCGAGTGGTACGACTTCTTCCTCTACGGTTCCGCCGCCGCGCTCGTCTTCAACAAGCTCTTCTTCCCGGACTCCGACCCGCTGGTGGGCACCCTGTTGTCGTTCCTCACCTACGCGGTGGGGTTCGCGGCCCGGCCGCTGGGCGCGCTGGTGTTCGGGCACTACGGTGACCGGCTCGGCCGCAAGAAGCTGCTGGTACTGAGCCTGCTGCTGATGGGCGGGGCGACCTTCGCGATCGGTCTGCTGCCCACGCACGCCACGATCGGGACGGCGGCGCCCGTGCTGCTGACGGTGCTGCGGCTCGTGCAGGGTTTCGCGCTCGGTGGCGAGTGGGGCGGTGCCGTCCTGCTCGTGTCCGAGCACGGGGACGCGCGACGCCGGGGGTTCTGGGCCTCGTGGCCGCAGACCGGGGCGCCCGCCGGGCAGCTCCTCGCCACCGGTGTGCTCTCGCTGCTGACGGCCCTGTTGTCGGACGCGGCCTTCACGTCCTGGGGCTGGCGGGTCCCGTTCCTGCTCTCGGGCGTCCTGGTGATCGTCGGTCTGTGGATTCGGCTGTCCGTCGATGAGTCACCCGTCTTCCAGCAGGCCCTGGCGCAGGCCGAGGCCCGGAAGGCGGACGCCGCCACCGAGAAGCTCCCGTTGGTCGCCGTGCTGCGGCACCACTGGCGGGACGTGCTGGTCGCCATGGGCGCCCGCATGGCAGAGAACATCAGCTACTACGTGATCACTGCCTTCATCCTCGTGTACGCCACCACGTCGGCCGGGGTCTCCAAGCAGACGGCGCTCAACGCGGTCCTCATCGCGTCCGCCGTGCACTTCGCCGTCATCCCGCTCTGGGGTGCGCTGTCCGACCGGGTCGGCCGTCGGCCCGTGTACCTGCTGGGCGCGGCCGGAGTCGGCCTGTGGATGTTCCCGTTCTTCTCGCTCATCGACACGGGTGGTTTCGGCAACCTGCTCATCGCCGTGACCGTGGGCCTCGTCCTGCACGGCGCGATGTACGCCCCGCAGGCGGCCTTCTTCTCCGAGATGTTCGCGACCAGGATGCGCTACTCGGGCGCCTCCATAGGGGCCCAGTTCGCCTCCGTCGCGGCGGGCGCACCCGCCCCGCTCATCGCGACCGCGCTGCTGGCCGACTACGGCAGCTCGACGCCGATCGCCCTGTACGTGATCGCGGCGGCCGTGCTGACCCTCGTCGCGGTGGGCGCCGCGAAGGAGACCCGCCACCGCGACCTGACCGACGTCACGGCGACGGCCGACGCGGAGGCGGCCGCGCCCCGCGCCGCGGACGCCCGCTCCACCTGAACCGGGTGGCACGGGCCGCCGCGCTCTCAGCGGGGGGCGGGCGACGACAACCGCCGTAGCCTCAGGGCCAGTTGGACCTCCAGCACGCGGTCGGGGCGTTGCCAGTCCTCGCCGAGCAGCCGCCCCACCCGCTCCAGCCGCTGGGCGACGGTGTTCACGTGCACATGCAGGGCGTCCTTGGTACGAACCGGGCTCATGCCGCAGGCGAAGTACGCGTCGAGGGTGCGCAGCAGATCCGTACCGCGCTGTTCGTCGTACGCGACGACCTCGCCGATCGTGCGCTCCACGAACCCGGGGATGTCCCGGTCCCCGGCGAGCAGCAGCCCCAGGAACCCGAAGTCCTGGGCGGCGGCGCCGTCTCCCGTCCGGCCGAGCAGTCGCAGTGCTTCCAGGCACCGCAGCCCCTCGGCGTAGGCGGCGGCCACGGCGTCCGGGCGGGCGGCGAGGTTCTCGACGGGGGCGGAGGCGCCGACGGTGACCGCCTCGTGGACGGCCGTACCGAGAAGGCCCGCCGTACGGCGGGCCAGCTCCGTGGCCGTGTCGCCCTCGTCGAGGGGCAGCAGCAGGACGGTGCCGCCGTCGCGGGCCGAGGCGAGTCCGTGCCGTGTGGCCCCGAGGTGGGACGCCGCGGACCACAGGCGCCGGCGGGCCGCGGCCTCCTCGTCGGCGTCGGCCGCCGGTCCGTCGAGGCGGGCGGCCAGCACCACGTGGGTGGCGTCGAGGTCGGCCTCCAACCGGGCCGCCCGCTCACGCAACAGCCGCGGGTCCCGGTCGCGCGCGTCGAGCAGGTCGTCCAACAGCTCGCCCCGGACACGCTGTTCGGCCTCGGAAGCCGAACGTCTGGCGAGCAGCAGGAGGGAGGTGACCATGGCGGCGCGCTCCAGGGTGCGCTGGTCGACGGGGTCGAGACCCGGGTGTCCGCGCAGCACCAGCGCGCCGAGCAGCTCACCGCCGCCCGTCACGGCGGCGATCCAGTCGTCCCCGTGCCGTACCGCGTGGCCCTCGGCGCGGGACGTCTCCAGGGCCGCACCGGGCGCTGCCCCCTCCTCGGCGAACTCCACGGTGCCACCGAGGACCCGGGAGACAGCCGCGGCCACGTCGTGGACCCCTCCGCCGCGCAGCACGAGCTCGGCGAGGCGGTCGTGGACCTCCGAGGCGCGCTCGATGACCCCGCTGCGGTCCCGGATGATCTCGTTGGCGCGCTCCAGGTCGGCGAGGGCCGAGCGGGTCTCGGTGAGCAGGTTCGCGGTGTCGATGGCGGCCGCCGCGAGGGCGGCGAACGAACCCAGCAGGGCGATCTGCTCCCGCTCGAAGACCCGCTCACGCCGGTCGGCGGCGAACAGCACGCCGATGACATGGGGGCCGAGCATGAGGGGCACCCCGAGGATGGCCACCAGCCCCTCGTCCCGTACACCGGCGTCGATGGTCCGGGTGTGCTGGAAGCGGTCGTCCTTGAAGTAGTCCTCGGTGACATAGGGCCGGGCGGTCTGGGCGACGAGCCCTCCGAGGCCCTCCCCCATGCCGAGCCGCAGTTGCTGGAAGCGCGCCGCGACCGAGCCCTCGGTGACGCGCATGTAGGTGTCGCCCCTGTCGGGGTCGTTCAGACTGAGGTACGCGACATCCGTGCCCAGCAGTGAGCGGGCGCGCTGGACGATGGCCCGCAGTACGGAGCCGAGGTCCCTCAGCCCCGCCAGGTCGTGCGCGGTCTCGAAGAGCGCGGACAGCTCGGCCTCGCGGCGGCGCCGCCCCTCCATCTCCGACCGCACGCGCAGCGCCAGCCGCTGGGCATGTTGGAGTGCGGCGACATGCTCGGGCGGCCGGCCCTCGGCGCGGGCGAGGAGCACCGGCTGCTCGTAGGCGTCGACGGACGCGCCCCTGGCCAGGAGCTCCAGGAACGGTGTCTCGACGCTGTCGGGGGACTGGGCTTGATCGCGGGACATGGACACAGGATTACCCATCGCATGGACACGCCCGCCAGACCTGTGGACAACTCGGCCGGCCCGCCGGGTGCACGGCTGTGGACAACCCGGAACTCCCTGGTCAGTGTGCGGTCCAGCCGCCGTCCATGACCAGGGACGTACCCGTCACGAAGGACGCCTGCGGGGCGCACAGATACGCCACCGCCTCCGCCACCTCCTGCGGCTCGATGAGCCGCTTGACCGCGCTGTCCGTCAGCAGCACCTCGGACAGCACCCGCTCTTCGGGGATGCCGTGCGCCCGTGCCTGGTCGGCGAGCTGCTTTTCGACCAGAGGGGTGCGCACATAGGCGGGGGCCACACAGTTCGAGGTGACACCGTGGGGTGCGCCTTCCAGTGCCACGGTCTTCGAGAGTCCTTCGAGGCCGTGTTTGGCGGTCACATACGCCGACTTGTACGCGGAGGCGCGCAGTCCGTGAACCGAGGACACATTGACGATGCGGCCCCATCCCTGCTCGTACATGTGGGGCAGCGCCCCGCGGATGAGCCGGAAGGGTGCCTCCACCATGACGGTCAGCACGGTGTGGAAGACGTCGGGCGGGAACTCCTCGACGGGGCGGACCAGTTGGAGGCCGGCGTTGTTGACGAGGACATCGGTCCCCGCGGCGGCGAGTTCGGCCGCGTCGAGGTCGGTGAGGTCGAGAACGTGCGGTTCGACGGTGCCGGGGAGGCCCCGGGCCCGGTCGGCGAGTGCGGCCAGGCCCTCGGCGTCCCGGTCGACGGCCCGCACGGTGGCTCCGGCGTCGGCGAGCCGCAGCGCGCAGGCCCGGCCGATGCCTCCGGCGGCACCGGTGACGAGGGCGGTACGGCCGCCGAGGTCGAGTGAGGTGGTGTGGGGACCCGGAGGGGCGGAGAGCGCGGTCATGCGGGGACCCTAGGCGCCGCTCACGCCCCGACCGATATGGTCAGCCCCCACACTTCTCCCTCAGGTCATAGGGTCGAACCACGTGGGGCCATCGGACATGGCCTGCTTGATCCGGAGCAGCCCGAACTCGTTCAGCTCCGGCAGCGCGGCCATCTCGAACCAGCCGACGTCGAGCGACTCGTCGTCGTTGACGCGCGCCTCCCCACCGACGGCCCGGCAGCGGAACGTGGTGTCCATGTACTGGCAGACGTCGCCGTTGTCGTACCGCACGGGGCCCAGGGCCTGGACGACGACGACCCGTTCGGCCACGCAGCGCACCCCGGTCTCCTCGAAGACCTCCCGCACGGCGCAGGCCGCCGGCTGCTCCCCCGGATCCGGGATGCCTCCGAGCACCGCCCACTTGCCCGTGTCCGACCTGCGGTTCAGCAGCACTCTGCCCTCGTCGTCGAAGACGATGGCGGTGACTCCGGGGAGCCAGAGCAGCTGGTGACCGATGGAGGTCCGCAGTTCGCGGATGAAGTCAGGAGTAGGCATGAGGTGACCCTAACGGCCCGGTGGGCGGCCCCTTGACGGATTCGGCCGCGCACGACCGGCGTACGGCTACACGGCACCGGCGCGCCGCTGGCGCACTCCCGTCACGACGGCCCATCCGAGCCCACCGGCCGCGACCAGCACCAGAAGCGTCTCCGGCAGCACGCCGAGGCGGGTCGCGGGAGTCTCGGAGGAGCGCAGGGGCACCTTCTGGACCAGCGAGTCCGCGACGAACATGCCCGTCTTCTGTGTGATCTCCCCGTCCGGCATGATCACGGCGCTGACTCCGCTGGTCACCGGCACGGTGACCGTGCGGCTGTGCTCGACGGCACGCACACGGGACATGGCCAGCTGCTGGTAGGTCATCTCGCTGCGGTCGAACGTGGCGTTGTTGCTCGGCACCGAGATCAGCTGCGCGCCGTCGGTGACCTCGGAGCGCACGGCCCAGTCGAAGGCCGCCTCGTAGCAGGTGACGAGGCCGACCTTGGTGCCGTTCATGGTGAACACGCCGGGCCGGCTGCCCCGGCTGAAGTCCTGGCGGACCATGGACGTCCACTCGCTGTTGACGGCGCCGATCAGCGACCGCAGCGGGAGGTACTCGCCGAAGGGCTGTATCTGCCGCTTGTCGTAGGTGTCGGTGGGACCCTTGCGCGGGTCCCACAGGATCTGCTCGTTGTAGAGCTTGCCGTCCCTCACGACCACTCCGCCGACCGAGATGGGGGCGCCGATCGCCCGGGCGGCACCGTCGATGACGGCGTACGCGTCGGGGTTCCTGAAGGGGTCGATGTCGGAGGAGTTCTCCGGCCACAGGACGAAGTCCGGCCGGGGGACCTTGCCCGCCCTGACCTCGGCGGCCAGCCGCTCGGTCTCGCGCACGTGGTGGTCGAGCACGGCCCGCCGCTGGGCGTTGAATTCGAGGCCCGCGCGCGGGACGTTGCCCTGAATGACGGCAACGGTCGCGGTGCCGTCCTCGGCCGTGTCGCCCACCAGGGAGCGGGCCCCGAGAGCCCCCACCACGGGCATGGCCACGCTCAGCAGCGCCACCGACGCCGCCGCGCGCCGCACGGCATGGGTGCGCCGCGCCTCGACGGCCAGGCGCACGAGCTCGTACAGCCCGAAGCCGCACAGGACGACCGCGAAGCCGAGCACCGGAGTACCCCCCAGAGCGGCGAGCGGGAGGAACACTCCGTCGGCCTGCCCGAAGGCGATCTTGCCCCAGGGGAAGCCGCCGAACGGTACACGCGCGCGTGCCGCCTCACCCGCGGTCCAGAGGGCCGCCGCCCACACCGGTGCCGCGGGCAGCCTCGACGCGACGGCGATTCCCGCGCCGACGAGCCCGACGAACACCGCCTCGATGACGGCGAGCGCCAGCCACGGAACGGGGCCGACCTCCACACCGGTCCACACGAGCAGGGGCAGCAGGAATCCAAGCCCGAAGAGGTAGCCGAGTCCGAAGCCGGTTTTCCAGGTGCGGCCGCGCAGAACCCAGCCGAGGACCGCGAAGGCGGGCAGGGCCAGCCACCACAGGGTGCGCGGGGGAAAGCTGACGTACAGCAGCACTCCGGAGAGCGCGGCCGCGGCGGCGGGAAGGAGCCTGCGCGCCAGTCCGGCCGCCCGTGATGCGGGCGCGGACTGGGGGTCGAGCTGTTCCGGCTCGCCCACGGATGTTGCGGTGGCGGTCACTCGGGGAGTCTACGGCGCACGACCTCGCCGCGGACAGCGTGGTCCGCCCGGCCCGGCGAGGCATCACCCACACATCTGTCGTGATACTCCCGCCCTACTCATCCCCAAAGCGGCACATCACCCGTTACGGTGTGCCCGAGCCTCTGACCTGCGGCCGGCTCCGGCCACGGCGGTCGGGGCCCGTCACAGTCGGGGGGATGACGGGTGGGGTCCACGGGTACGGAGTCCGCGGCCGGTGCGCCGGCCGCGAGTGAGAGACGTGACGTCGTGGACGTCACGGGCGTGATCGCGCTCGGTGCGGTCGCGGCCTGGTCGCTGATCACGGCCACCGCGCACGGCGGCCGCCCGGAGGGCGTGCTGCTGGCGGTGCTGGCCTTGGCCGCGGGGTATGCGGCGGGCCGGATCTCCGGGGCGCTCCTGCCGGTCGCGGCGCCCTGCGCGGCGTCTCTGGCCGGGCTCGGTCTCGCGATCACCGCCCCGCACACCCCGGCCGCCTCGCCGCTGATCATCCCGCTCGGTCGTACGGGCGCGACCGCCGCACTGCTGGCCCTGTCGGCCGGTGCCGCGTGCTGTGCGGCCTGGGCGGCCCGTGGCCCGGCGCGGCTGGCGCTGTGGGTGGTGGCGGGCGGGATCGCGGTGGCCGCGGCCGTGCTGGGCTCGACCGTGGGAAGTGCGGCCTGTGCCGGAGTGCTGCTGTGGTCGCTCGCCGCGGCCCGGGTGCGCCGCCCCGGTCCGGGGCTCGTGGGCCTCGCGGTGGCCGCGGCCGTGGTGGCCGGGACGAGCTGGGCGGTCGCCGTGGACGTCCTGCCGGACGGGCCGGCCGTCTCCCTGGAGGACCGGCTCGGCCCGCATCGGGTGCGGCTGTGGCGTGACGCGCTGGACATGGCCCGTCGGGAACCGGTGCTCGGTGTGGGTCCGGGGAACTTCGAGCACCTCAGCCCGGCACTCGCGCGGGCGGTGGCACACGACGGCAAGCCGCACTCCGCGCCGTTCCAGCTGGCGGCCGAGCAGGGCGTCATCGGCGTGGCTCTGCTGGCCACGGTGTTCTGCTGGGTGCTGTACGCGCTGTGGCGGGCCGCCCGCCCCGCGCCGGTCGTCCTCACGGCGGGCGCGGCGCTGACCGCGCTGGCGGCCGTCGCCGCGGTAGGGAACGCGCTGAGCTTCACCACGGTGACGGCGGGCGCGGGACTGCTCGCGGGGATCGCGACGGCACGGCCCCTCGCTGAGGCGGGGGCGCGGCCCGAGGCTGATCCGTCAGTGTCCGGTGATCAGCCGGCCCCCTGACGGATCGGGTCAGCGCGTCGCCCCGGACGATGCCGGGCGCAGCCGGTCGCGGATGACCCGTACGGCCGACTCGGCGTCGTCCACCGTGATCGTGAACGTGTGGCCGTCCCAGAGGCGCAGCACGAGCCCCTCGCCGCGCCGGACGATGACGGCCGTGCCTTTCTCGGGCCGCCAGCGGTAGCCCCAGCCGCCCCAGTGGCGGGGCGTGACCCGCGGCGCGAAGTCGGCACCTGCCACCTGGGAGAGGGGGATGCGGCGGCGCGGCAGACCGATATGCCCGCAGCGCACTTCGAGACACTCCTTGTCGACCTTCACGGCGACGTGGACGAACGCGAGCGTGCCGAACAGGACCAGCAGCCCCACCGCGATGCAGCCGACGACCGACATGGCGAGCGGGGCGATGCCCGACGTCCACGCGGAGTCGACGGCCAGCTCGATGCCGAGCGCCATGAAGGCGCATCCGCCGAGTGACAGCAGCCACTGGGCGCGGTTGGTCGCGCGCCCGGTCCAGACGTCGGTATGCGCGGAACCGTCGGGGGTACCGCTCTGGCCGTGGGGGTGGTACCTCATATATCGAGACTACTCAGGTTCCGCTGCGCGGGCACCACGTCACGGAGCGTCATCGCTCCCACGCGCGTGGGCGGCGTGCGGAGCTCACCGTCCGGCGGGGCTCACTGCCTGGAGGAGGCGACCCTCGTCGTACGTGAGCGCGAACGCGGGCAGTTCGGCCGCGCGTCCGCTGAGGATCACCGTGAGGGTGGGTTCGGCGAAGGCCTCGGGAACGGGGCGCTCGCCGATCCGGCGCAGCGCCTGGGCGGCGACGGCCCCGGCCGAGCCGTGCAGGACGAGGGGTGGCTGTCCGGGGCGCCGCAGGGCCGCACGGATGCGTTCGGCGACCAGCTCGTAATGGGTGCAGCCCAGGACGACGGCCCTTACGTCATCGGGGGTCAGCGCGGCGGCAGCTGCGACGGCCGCGTCGATCGCGGTGTCGTCGGCCCGCTCCACGGCCTCGGCGAGTCCGGGGCAGGGCACCTCGGTGACGGACACTCCGTCGGCGAACTCCCTGATGAGGCCGCGCTGATAGGGGCTGCCGGTCGTGGCGGGCGTGGCCCAGATGGCGACGGGTCCGCCGCCGGCGGCGGCCGGCTTGATCGCGGGAACCGTGCCGATGACCGGCAGGTCCGGTTCGAGGCGGGCGCGCAGGGCGGGCAGGGCATGAACGGACGCCGTGTTGCAGCCGACGATCAGGGCGTCGGGCCGCTGTGCGGCGGCGGCCTCGGCGACGGCGAGGGCGCGCACCGTGAGGTCCTCGGGGGTGCGCGGTCCCCAGGGCATGCCGTCCGGGTCGGAGGAGAGCACGAGATCCGCGTCAGGCCGCAGGCGGCGGACCGCGGCGGCAGCGGGAAGCAGTCCGATTCCGGAGTCCATGAGCGCGATCTTCACCCGGTCACCATAGACGATCCGTCTCGACGGCCCCTTCCAGTGGGGCAGACTGCGAGCGATGAGTGCCGTCGTGTGGACCGCTGCCGGATCACTGGCCGCCTGGCTGTGGCTGCTCCTCGGCCAGGGCTTCTTCTGGCGTACGGACGTGCGCCTGCCGCCGCGCGGGGAGCCGGACGTGTGGCCGTCGGTCTGTGTCGTCGTCCCCGCGCGGGACGAGGCGGCCGTGCTGCCCGTGAGCCTGCCCTCACTGCTGACACAGGACTATCCGGGGCACGCGGAGGTCTTCCTCGTGGACGACGGCAGCGCGGACGGCACGGGGGAACTGGCGCGGGACCTCGCGCGACGGCACGGCGGGCTGCCGCTGACCGTCTCCTCTCCGGGCGAGCCGCCCGCGGGCTGGACGGGCAAGCTCTGGGCCGTACGGCACGGAATCGGGCTGGCACGCGCGCGTGGGCCCGAGTTCCTGTTGCTGACGGACGCGGACATCGCGCACGTCCCGGACAGCCTGCGGGAGTTGGTGGCCGCGGCGCGCACCGGCGGCTTCGACCTGGTGTCGCAGATGGCCCGGCTGCGCGTGGAGCGCCCGTGGGAGCGGCTCGTCGTGCCGGCCTTCGTCTACTTCTTCGCGCAGCTCTACCCGTTCCGCCGGGTCGGCGTGCGGGGCTCGCGGACGGCGGCGGCGGCCGGCGGGTGCGTGCTGCTGCGGACGGACGCCGCCGAGCGCGCCGGTGTCCCGGACGCCATCCGGCAGGCCGTCATCGACGACGTGGCCCTCGCGAAGGCGGTCAAGGGCAGCGGCGGCCACATCTGGCTGGGGCTGGCGGACCGTGTGGACAGTGTGCGTCCGTATCCGCGGCTGCATGACCTGTGGCGCATGGTCTCGCGCAGTGCCTACGCCCAACTGCGGCACAATCCGCTGCTGTTGCTCGGTACGGTGCTCGGCCTCGCCGTGGTCTATCTGGTGCCGCCGGTGGCGTTCGTCGTGGGTCTGGTCACGGGGAGCACGGCGGCGGCGGTCGCCGGAGGGCTCGCGTGGCTGCTGATGGCGGCGACGTACGTGCCGATGCTCCGCTACTACCGGCAGCCGCTCGGGCTGGCTCCGCTGCTGCCGTTCACCGCGCTGCTGTACCTCTTCATGACGGTCGACTCCGCGGTGCAGCACTACCGGGGGCGGGGCGCGGCCTGGAAGGGACGTACGTACGCGCGGCCCGCTCCTGAGCAGCGGTGAGCCGTCCTGTCCTGTTCTCTTCTGCCCACGGTCACTTCCGGCCCGGGGTCCAGTTCATGCCCCAGTTGTAGGCGTGGTCGACCGTGCGCTGCGGGCTGACCCCCCGCTCGGGGACCAGGTAACGGGCCTCGCGGTGGACGACCAGGTCGCCGTTCTGGTGGGTGATCAGGGCGAGCGCGCACACCGTGGAGGGGACCGTGCACTCGTCCAGGGAGAAGTCGACGGCCGCGCCGTGCTGCGGCTGGAGGGTGACCGTGGCGTGCAGGTCGGCGAAGGAGCGGGCGCCTTCGTAGATGGTCACGAAGATGAGGATGCGCCGGAAGGCGTGCTGGTGGTCGAGGTTGATGGTGAGGTTCTCGCCGCTCGTGGCGGCTCCGGTGCGGTCGTCGCCGTCGAGGTGGATGTACGGCGGCTGGTGCAGCGCGCCGAAGGCGTTGCCGAGTGACTGGATCACGCCCTTGCGGCCGTCGGACAGCTCGTAGAGGGCGCACAGGTCGAGGTCGAGATCCGCGTGCATGGCGACCGGCCGGCCCAGTTTGGCGGCCCACCCGGTGAACTGCTTGCGCACCTGCCAGTTCAGGTTCACGCGCATGGCGCCCGATGTTCCGCCCTGCTTGGTCAGGGAGACCGCCGGGGCCGCCTTCGTCAGGGTGACCTTGGTCAGGCGGACCGGGCTCGGGGGCGCGGCGGGCGGTGGAGGGGCGTTCACCGGCGGCGGCACGGTGACGGGCGGGGCCATGGGGGACGGCGTGGTGGCGGGCGGGGCGAGGGGGACCGCCGGCGGCGCGTGGGGCGGTTCGTCGACGGTGATACCGAAGTCCGTCGCCAGTCCTTCGAGCCCGCTGCTGTAACCCTGCCCGACGGCCCGGAACTTCCAGGCGCCCTGGCGGCGGTAGAGCTCGCCCAGGACGAACGCGGTCTCCACGCTCGCGTCGGTGCTGTCATAGCGCGCGACCTCGGTGCCGCTGCGGTCGTCGACCACGCGGATGTACAGGCCCGGCACCTGTCCGAAGGAGCCGCCGTCGGCGGAGGCGGCGAGTACCACGGTCTCGACGGCGGGCTCCACGCGCGCGAGTTCGACGAGCAGGGTGTCGGTCACCTGGCCGCCCGCGGTGCGTTTGCCCTCGTGACGGACCGCGCCCGAGGGGTGCGCGGGCTGGTTGTAGAAGACGAAGTCCGCGTCGGAGCGCACTTTTCCGGAGACCAGCAGGAGCGCCGAGGCGTCCGCGTCGGGCACGGCCGGGCCTGCACGCCAGCCCAGTTCGATGCGTAGCACGGTCGTCGGCACCGCGACATTCGATCCCTTGGGCATTGACATCTTCGCCCCCATGCTTGCCTGCTCACCACCGGGCCGTGCCCTGGGCAGTCCGATCCGTTCGGGCCAAACCTATTCCCTCGGGGTCGTCAACCCCCAGAAGCCGTACAGGAAGAGGCGGAGCCCAACCCGCCGGTAACCCGCCCGGAACTCGGCTTTTACAAGAATGTCGTTGTCGTCGCTGCCCCTTTTCGCCGCGTTCGCTCGCATTGGGGATCCGGAGTCACTGCCCACGCGGAAAACAACCCTCTTATCGGTCTCCCCAACCAGCACATCGTGGGCTTAACTTATGTGCCATGACCTCCCCCCGCTCCTATGGCGGCGGCTACTACTCCGCCTCGTCCTTCGGCGACACGCCCATCTACGACTCTCTCGTGGCCGAGCGGGGCACCCCGCAGATCGCCCCGATCCGGGTCCCCGCGGCGTACGACACGCCGGGCAGCAACCTGCCCGCGCTGCCGTCGGCGCTCCCCGCCCTGCCGGCCGGCCCGTCGCAGTCGGCTCCCTCGTACGGCTATCCGCCGGCCCAGCAGCCCTCGCCGCTGCAGCAGGCGCCGGCGGCGTACGTCCCTCAGCAGGCCGCGGCTCCGCGCGGGTACCCGGGCACGCAGCCGCAGCCGCCGCGCCCGGCGGCGAGCGGCACGGGCTACGAGGCGATGCGCCCGGCGGCTCCGCGCCCGGCGCAGTCCGCCCCGTACCAGGACCCGTACAACGGTCAGCAGTACCGCGGATACTGAGGCGCCCGCGCGGGGCTGTCCGTGCCTGCTGGCAGGATGGCCCCATGGGGAATCCGTCGCTGCACTCGATCCATGTCCACCCGCTGAAGGCGGCCCGGGGCGTCGCGCCCCACGAGGCCGTGGTGGAGCCCTGGGGGCTGGCGGGGGACCGGCGCTGGGTGCTGGTCGACGAGGCGGGCAGGTTCATCTCGCAACGCCCCCATCCGCGCATGGCGCTGGCCGCCGCCGAGCCGATGCCCGGCGGCGGCCTCGTGTTCTCCGCGCCCGGCCGCGAGCCGCTGACCGTCACGGTGCCCGAGCCGGCCGGCACGACCACGGTCGAGATCTGGCGGGACAAGGTGGAGGGGGTCCTCGCCGACTCCGCGGCGCACGCCTGGTTCAGCGACTTCCTGGGGCTCGACGTGCGTCTCGTGCACCTCGACGACCCGGCCACCCGCCGCCCCATCGATCCGGAGTACGCCCGTCCCGGTGAGACCGTCAGCTTCGCCGACGGGTATCCGCTGCTGCTCACCACGCTGGCCTCGCTCGACGCCCTCAACTCCCTGATCGCGCAGGGCGACCACCCCGACGAGGGCCCGCTGCCGATGAACCGGTTCCGGCCGAACGTGGTCGTGTCGGGTACCGGCGCCTGGGCCGAGGACGACTGGCGGCGGATCGCGATCGGCGAGGTCACCTTCCGGGTGGCCAAGATGTGCGGGCGATGCGTGGTGACCACCACCGGCCAGGGCACCGCCGAGCGCGGCCGGGAGCCGCTGCGCACCCTCGGCCGCCATCGCCGGTTCGGCGACAAGCTGGTCTTCGGCCAGAACCTCGTTCCGGAATCCGTCGGTACGGTCCGGATCGGCGACCCGGTGCGCGTCCTCGCATAGGCCCGGCCGGGCCCCGAGCGGGCCGGGCGGCAAGATCTCGTTCCTGGAATCACTTGATGTGGGGAACACCGGCCAGGTTCACGTTCGTTGGGATTTTGTGAGAAGTTCATGAGAGAACTCGGGGAAGGGTGATTTCGCTCTCTCTTCGCCGGGGACCCGCGTGGACGGCTCCAACTGGGGTTACCACGGACGCGGAAGGGGGTGCGGGACGGTGCGGGCAATCGGTGGACTCTGGCGCTGGCGGCACAATCCGCTGCGCCGCACGACGGATCTGGTCGAGGCCTGGCTGGCCCTCGCCGCCCTCGTGCTGATCCTCGTGGCCGCGCCGGTGATCGGCGCCGTCGTCGGGTCCGCCGCGCAGGACGCCCTGCAGCAGTCCGTGAGGGAACAGCGCCAGGCCCGGCACCAGGTGACGGCCACCGTCGTCAAGAAGGCCGGCACCTCGCCCCTGGATCCGGACCCCGAGACGGCGACCGCCCGTGACCGAAGCAGCCGTGTGGTCGCCGACTGGACCGCCCCGGACGGCACCGAGCGGCACGGCACGGTACCGGCGGGCCTCAGAGACCCGCACCCCGGTGATCGCTTCAAGCTGTGGACCGACGAGCAAGGCCGAATAGTGGGCCGCCCACTGGACTCCGCCACGGCCAGGACGCATGCGGTGCTGGCCGGTTTCGGCTCCGCGGTGCTGGTTGTGGGGTGTGTGGAGGGAGCCCGGCGGCTGATCGTCTGGCGCATGGTCCGCCGTAGGTACGCCCGTTGGGATCAGGCATGGGACAAGGCGGGCCCGGACTGGGGCAGGACGGGCACGGGCAGCTGACGGCCTTGCTGCTCTGGTCAACCACCCGTCCTCGCGCACGCTACGGTGGACCGGCCGAACTGTTCGGCAGACGACCCGCGTGCGAGGGAGCCGTCGGGGCTGGAGCGCCCCGAAGGCGAACGAGCCATGAGTACCACGAGGTGGGGGCACAGCAGCGCCATGGCACAGGGCACGGTCCAGGTGACGCACACCGGAACATCGAGGTGGCGGCGCCGCACAGGTGAGTACGCTTCGCTCGCCGCGGCTCTGGAGGCCGCGAGCGACGGCGACGTGCTCACCATCGCTCCCGGTACGTACCGGGAGAATCTCGTGCTGGAGCGGTCCGTGACCCTGCGGGGCCCCGAGGGCTCCCCGGGCTCCGTGCGCATCGCCCCGGTGGACGGGGTGCCGCTGACCGTGCGGGCCTCCGCGGTGGTGCAGGACCTGCACGTGGAGGGCCAGGACTCGGCCGCGCCCGCCCTGCTCGTCGAGAGCGGCGTGCCGGAACTTCTGGACGTGCGGATCGTGACACGGTCCGCGGCCGGCATCGAGGTCCGCGGCGAGGCGCGTCCGACGGTGCGCCGCTGCACGGTCGACAATCCGGCCGGAATCGGCATCGCCGTGGTGGACGGCGGCAGCGGAGTGTTCGAGGAGTGCGAGGTCGTGGCGGCCGGGCAGGCGGCCGTCGCCGTCCGCTCGGGCGCCCACCCGCGCTTCGAGCGCTGCCGGGTGCACCACGCCTCGGGCGTGGGCCTGTCCGCGACCGGTGAGAACTCCTCGCTGGAGGCGGTCGGTTGCGAGGTGTACGAGGTCCGGGGCTCCGGAGTGCAGATCACCGGGCGGGCCACCGCACACCTCACGGACTGCGATGTGCACCGGACCAGCGCGGACGGGGTCACCTTGGACACGGACGCCGTACTCACGCTCGCCGACTGCCGTATCCACGACATCCCGGAGAACGCGATCGACCTGCGCTCCCGCTCCGTACTCACGCTGACACGCACGACCGTACGGCGGTTCGGGCGCAACGGCCTGTCGGTATGGGACCCGGGCACGCGCGTGGACGCGAACCAGTGCGAGATCCACGACAGCACCGGTGACTATCCGGCGGTCTGGGTCAGTGACGGCGCGACGGCCGTGCTGGAGTCGTGCCGCGTGCACGACGTGCCCGACGCCCTGTTCGTCCTGGACCGCGGCTCGCGCGCGGACGTCGTCGACAGCGACCTCTCGCAGGTCCGCAACACGGCCGTGTCCGTCAGCGACGGTGCGACCGCGCAGCTGGACGACTGCCGGATCCGGGAGGCCGCGACGGGCGCCTGGTTCCGTGACCACGGCAGCGGCGGCACGCTGTCCGGCTGCACCGTGGACGGCACGCAGACGGGCGTGATCGTCACCAAGGGCGCCGACCCCACCATCGAGCGCTGCACGGTCACCTCGCCCGCGGAGGCCGGTTTCTACGTCTCGGCCGAGGGCCGCGGCAGCTTCGTGGGCTGCCGGGTGACGGGCAGCGGCGGCTACGGCTTCCACGTGATCGACGGCTGCCGTACGACGCTGCGGAAGTGCCGTACGGAGCGCTGTGCGCGCGGGGGATACGAGTTCGCGGACGGCGGCCCCGGCGACGCGGGCGGCGGGCCCGTGGTGGAGGACTGCACGAGCGACGAGAGCGCCGGGGTGCGGCCTCCGGCGGCCCCGGCGGCGCGGGAGACCGCGGTGCAGACCGCGAGCCAGTCCCCCGGCCTGCTGGGGGCGATCCCCGGCCAGCGCACCACCGAGCAGGAGCCGTTCGTCGCGGCTGCCCCTGAACCCGAGCGGCCCGCACGGACGTCGGAGGACGTGCTGGGCGAACTCGACGCGCTGGTGGGCCTGGACAGCGTCAAACGCGAGGTGCGGGCCCTCACGGACATGATCGAGGTGGGCCGGCGCCGTCAGCAGGCGGGCCTCAAGGCGGCCTCCGCCCGGCGCCACCTGGTCTTCACCGGCTCCCCGGGCACCGGCAAGACGACGGTCGCCCGCCTGTACGGCGAGATCCTTGCCTCCCTGGGCGTCCTGGAGAAGGGGCACCTCGTCGAGGTGTCCCGGGTCGACCTGGTCGGCGAGCACATCGGCTCCACGGCGATCCGCACACAGGAGGCGTTCGACCGGGCGCGCGGCGGAGTGCTGTTCATCGACGAGGCGTACGCGCTGTCACCGGAGGACTCGGGCCGCGACTTCGGGCGTGAGGCCATCGACACACTGGTGAAGCTGATGGAGGACCACCGGGACGCGGTCGTGGTGATCGTCGCGGGTTACACGGCCGAGATGGAACGGTTCCTTTCCATCAACCCCGGTGTCGCGTCCCGTTTCTCACGAACCATCAGGTTCGGTGACTACGGGCCCGAGGAGTTGCTGCGGATCGTCGAGCAGCAGGCCGAGGAGCACGAGTACCGGCTGGGCCCGGGCGCCTCGGAGGCCCTGCTGAAGTACTTCACGACGATCCCCAAGGGGCCGACGTTCGGCAACGGCCGCACCGCGCGCCAGACCTTCGAGGGGATGGTCGAGCGCCACGCGGGCCGCGTCGCGCAGGTCGCCGAGCCGAGCACGGACGACCTCACCCTGCTGTACCCGGAGGACCTGCCGGAGCTGCCCTGACGGCGTGGCACGGCGAGCCCGCCCGGGAAGTGACCGAGCGGACCTGCCATGCCGTCCGCTCGCCGCGGGCCTCACCCTCCGCCGCTACTCCCCGCCGCGCGGTACCGGTACCTCCGGACCGATCCGGTCCAGCAGCCGCTTGCGTTCCGCCGCGAAGGCCGGGTCGGCCTGGTAGTCGGAGTGGCCGAGGATCGGGGCGGGCAGCGGATGAGCCCGGGTTCGGCCGTAGGCGAGGGGGTCCTTGAAGGGCTCGGCGTCGACCCCGGGTCCGCGATCGCCGGGCAGACGCACCGGACCGCCGATGGGATCGGTGAGGCGGTACAGATTGCGCCAGCAGTCGACCTCGCGGTGCAGGGCGTCGAGGGCGTGCGGCCCGAAGTGGGCCGGGAACCAGCGTCCGTACAGCCGCTCCAGCGGTGAGCCGTAGGTGAGCAGCGCGATCCGTTTGCGAACCGACGGCGTCAGCTGCCAGGCGGCGGCCGCCGCGAGGACACTGCCCTGGGAGTGCCCGGAGATCACCAGCCGCCCGCCCGTGGACCGTGTCCACGTCGCCATCCGCCAGGTCAGGTCGGGCACGGCACGCTCGGCGTAGCAGGGCGGTGCGAAGGGGTGGGCGGCGCGCGGCCAGAATGTGCCGACGTCCCACAGGATGCCGATGGTGCGCCGCGCGGAGGCGTCCTTGTAGGCGCGGCGGCCGGACGCGACGAACAGTATGAATCCGAAGCCGATCAGCCAGGACCCGAGGGCCTGCGCGGTGTCGGCGGCTCCCTCCACGAAGGGGTACGTGCCGCGCGCGGCCTCGCCCGGCGCCTTCTCGGTGATCGTCGCGCCCACCAGGGCACCGAGGCCCAGGAGCAGCGTCACGGCCGCGATGATGCCGACCACGAGGGGCGCCCGGTCGGTGAGGGTGGCCATGGCGCGCGTACCGGCGATACGGCGGGTGCGGGCCGTGTCCTGCCGCTCCGGCTCCTCGCCGGACCGGCCGGACGGCTCCTTCCCCGCCCGCAGCCCGTACTCCCCCTCCACGACGTCGAGTTCGCCGCGTCTGAGGACCCAGGTCCGCCACGCCAGCCAGCCGACGAGCAGCAGGACGACCAGCAGCAGCGGGGGGATGACGGACGCCTGCCAGGTCAGCAGCACCGGCGGGCCCAGGAACGCGTTGCCGCCGCCGTCCAGCCAGTCGGCGACGCGCTGGGCCACCCCGCCGGACATCACTCCGCCGAGGGCGCACGCGAGCATGGCGACGGCCGGTCCGGCCAGGCCGCGCATCGCGGTACGGGAGTCGGGGTGGGAGCGGTACAGGGTGTGGGCCACCACGGCGAGCACGATCACGAGCAGCCCCTGGACGAAGGCGATCCCACCGAACGTCATGTCGCCCGGCAGCCGCCCCCGCGACTGCCACTCGGGGCGCGACCAGCCCGCGTACAGCATGGCGAGGGCCAGCACGACGAGGGAGGCCAGGGGCAGCCCGCGCACCAGGTTGCGGTCCAGCTCCCTGTCCAGGCGGTTCTCGCTGCGGCCCCGCCGGCACACCACCCACACCACGACGACCGCACCCGCCACGAGCAGCGCGTTCACCAGCAGGCCCAGGCTCTCCAGCAGGACGGGCCCGCCGGGACCGCGGTCATGACGGGCCGCGGAGGCGCCGACGGCCGCCGCGACCGTCAGGAAGCCGGCCGCCGTGTGCGCGGCACGCAGCCGGGCCACCAGACGGCGCCCGTACCAGAAGCCGGGGCGGCCGAGCGCGGTGCGGCCTGTGGTGGCGTCGTCGTCGGGTTCTGTCTCGCGGTTCATCGGCTTCTGGGACTCGTACGCGCTCCAGGTGCGGTGGGACAGGTACCACAACAGTCCGGTGAGCGCGGCGGGCACCAGGGAGGCCAGAGCGAGACGGCGACCGGGCTGGCTCCACCAGCCGTCGCCGGACGCCTCGGGCGACAGGAAGCCCAGCCACGCATGGTGCTCGGCACACGCCGGGGTGCCCGCGCACTGCCAGGCGGTCAGGTCGAGGGCGACCTCGCAGGCGGCGGCGACGAGCAGCACGGTCAGGGTCAGTCCGGCCAGCCGGACGAGCAGGCCGTACAGGCGGACGGCACGCCGTCGGCCCTGAGCCGTCGGGCGCATCCAGTGGGCCAGGTTGACCACCATGAACGGCAGCAGCAACAGCCACAGGGCGCGGGAGCCGTTTCCGGAGGTCAGGTTGCACCAGACGTACGCCTCGGGCACCGGTTTGCCGCGGTGGTCCTCGGGGGTGTCCTCCGCGTCGGCGTCGTCGACGCGCCGGAAGACGGCCGCGGTGCCGTCGCCGGTGACCCGCACGGTCCGCGGATCGTTCAGCATCTCCTCGGGCGTGGTGCCGCCCACGCCGTGCACCAGCAGTTCGAGGGCCGCTCCGGCGGGCCCGGCCGGCCGGTCCGGTCCGTGGTGCTCCCCCGTCGGGGCGTGCTCGGTCGCACTCGCCACTGTTCTGCCCTTCCCCCGTGATACGCCGATGGCAGGTGTGATGTGCAGGCACATGATCTCCGCTCCGGACACGGCGTACACCCGAGGACACGGAATCTCCCCCGAACCGGGCACGATCGGGGCCCGGAATCGCACAGCGTGACGTGTTCACATCGGTACCGGCAGGGGCGCCCGCGGTGCGGGAGCGTGCGAGTATGGGACGTCCTCGGGAAGAGCGACGGGGAGAATGTGCTCGTCGGAGGGGGTATGAAGGCGTGATGGGGCGAAAGGACCGGAGCGGGCGTGAGTGACAACCAGAACCTCCTCGCGGAGCAGCGTCGCGCCCTGATCCTCGACGAGGTGCGGCGGCGCGGCGGGGTCCGGGTCAACGAGCTGACGCGCAAGCTCGGCGTGTCCGACATGACGGTCCGCCGGGACCTCGACGCGCTGGCGCGCCAGGGCGCGGTGGAGAAGGTGCACGGCGGCGCGGTGCCGGTGGCCGAGGCGAGCACGCACGAGCCGGGCTTCGAGGCCAAGTCGGGGCTGGAGCTGACCGCCAAGGAGGACATCGCCCGGGCCGCGGCCGAACTGGTCTCGCCCGGTACGGCGATCGCGCTCTCCGGTGGCACGACGACGTACGCGCTGGCCCACCGGCTGCTCGACGTGCCGGACCTGACCGTGGTCACCAACTCGGTGCGCGTGGCCGATGTCTTCCATGCCTCACAGCGCAGTTCGGGACAGCGCCAGGGCGCGGCCACCGTCGTACTGACCGGCGGGGTGCGGACCCCCTCCGACTCGCTCGTGGGGCCGGTGGCCGACCAGGCGATCGCGGCGCTCCACTTCGACGTGCTGTTCCTGGGGGTGCACGGGATATCGGTCGAGGCGGGCCTGTCCACGCCGAACCTGGCGGAGGCCGAGACGAACCGGCGGCTGGTGCAGTCCGCACGACGCGTCGTCGTGGTGGCCGACCACACCAAGTGGGGCACGGTGGGCTTGAGTTCGTTCGCGTCCCTGGAGCAGGTCGACACCCTGGTCACCGACGCCGGGCTGCCGGCGGGGGCCCGCGCGGAGATCTCGGAGCACCTCAGGGAGCTGGTGGTCGCGGGTGAGTCCGGGGAGGACGGTTCAGACATCTGACGGGCCGCCGGCCAGGGACGGGCCCTAACCGCGGTCGTGGAGGGTGTCGAGTTGTTCCTGGACGTTTTCGGCTTCCGGGGTGCGTTGTTGCGCCTGGTAGAGGGCGAGGGCCTGCTGCCAGGCGTCGCGGGCGTGACCGTACCGGCCGAGAGCGTGGTGGGTCTCGCCGATGCATGACAGGGCGTTCGCCTCCTCGTAGGTATCGTTGAGCAGACGGCGCAGAGCCAGTGCCTGGCCGTAGTGCTCCAGGGCGAGTTCCAGGTCTCCGCAGCGGCGGGCGGTGTAGCCGAGGCTGTCGAGGGTGGCGGCTTCGCCTTCGCGGTAACCGACCTCGCGGCACAGCACGAGGGCCTCCTGGCAGCGGGCGCGGGCCTGTTCGTAGGCGCCGAGCCTGGCCTGGAACCAGCCCACCGTGTTGGAGGCGTTCGCCTCCCACACCGTGTCCTTCAGTTGCCGGTAGATCCGCAGTGACCGCTCGGCGTGGTGCAGGGCCTGCCGGTCGTCGCCGGTCTGCTGCCAGGCCTGCGCGAGGGCTTGATGGGTGTGGCCCTGGTTGAGGAGGTCGCCGGCGTCCTGGAACAGGGTGAGCGCGCGCCGCAGATGGTCCCGCGCCGTGTCGTCCTCGCCGACCCGCAGGTGCGCCGCACTGACCCGTCGGTGGGCCAGGGCGCGGGCGCCCGGATCGCCGAGCCGTTCCGCGGCGAGGAGGCCGGATCGCCAGACGACGAGGTGGTCGTGGATACGGCCGCGGCGCCACAGGAAGGTGTCCACCGACCAGGCCAACTGCCAGGCCCTGCCGTACCAGCCCCGCGTCATGGCGGAGGTCTGCGCGGCGAGTACGCAGGCGTACTCGGACTCGAACCACGCCATCGCCGCCTCCGGCCCGTCCGGTGTGTACGGCGCGCTGCCCTCCGCGGGGGCTTCCGCCTCGGTGGGCACGGCGTGCGGGTCGAGTATGGCTTCGCCGGCGCGGGCTGTGTGGACGTAGAAGTCCACCAGCCTCAGCAGCGCCTCGTCGTTGTCGCCCGCCGGGTTCCCCCGCGCCTGTTCGGCTGCGTAGAGCCGGGTCAGGTCGTGCATGCGGTAGCGGCCCGGGGTGTGTTCCTGGACCAGGTGGGCGGCCCGCAGTCTGCGCAGGAGCGCGCGGGCCCGCGCGGTGGGGAGGGCGGTGAGACCGGCGGTGGCGGACAGGCTGATGTCGGGGCCTGGTGCGAGGCCGAGCAGGGCGAACCCGCGGGCGCTGTCGGGGTCGAGGGCGTGGTAGGAGGAGGCGAAGACCGCGCGCAGGTCGGCGGTGATGTCGCCGGTGTCCAGGGCGTCGAGCCGGGTCTGGGTCTCGTGGAGTTCCTCGGCCAGGACCGCCAGGGGCAGGTCGGGGTTCGTGGTGGCGCGGGCGGCCAGGATGCTGATCGCCAGGGGCAGCCCCGCGCAGTGTTCCAGCAGGGTGGCGACTGCTTCGGGCTCGGCGCCCGCTCGTGCGGTGCCCAGGTGGCGGGTGAGCAGTTGGTGGGCCTCGCTGTCGGTGAGCACGTCCAGGGTGAGGGAGCGGGCGCCGTGGGCGGTGGACAGGCCGGTGAGCAGGGATCGGCTGGTGACCAGGACCGTGCAGGTGGGGCTGCCGGGCAGCAGGGGAACGACCTGGGTGGTGTCGCGGGCGTCGTCCAGCACGATCAGCATGCGCTTGCCCGCGGTCAGACTGCGGTAGAGCGCGGTCTGCACGTCGGGCTCCGCGGGGATCCGGGAGGGGTCGGTGCCGAGGGCGCCGAGGAAGCCGCGCAGTGCCGTGTGGGGTGGGACCGGTTCGCCGGTGGGGTCGAAGCCGCGCAGGTTGGCGTAGAGCTCGCCGTCGGGGAACCGGTCCTGCTGCTGGTGGGCCCAGTGCAGGGCGAGCCAGGTCTTGCCGATGCCGCCGGATCCGTCTATCGCGGAGATCACCACCGCGCGGTCCTGCTCGCTGTGGGGGTCCAGCAGGCCGTCGAGGAGCGCGAGTTCGGGTGCGCGCCCGGTGAACCACCGTGGTGCGGCGGGCAGTTGGCGCGGCACGACAGGGGCCCGGGTCTTCGGGCTGCCGGGGGCGGCTTCGCCACCGGCCACCGGGACCGCGGTGGGGGCGCCGCCGGGGGTGTCGATCGCCGGGTCGCCGGCGAGGACGCTCTGGTGGAGTCGGCGCAGTTCGGGCCCCGGGTCGCTGCCCAGTTCCTCGGCGAGGGCGCGCCGGACCCGCTCGAAGCAGCGCAGGGCGTCGGCCGTGCGGCCGCTGCGGTAGAGCGCCAGCATGTACTGTGCGGCGAGGCGCTCGTCCAGCGGATGGCTCCTGTGGCGCTCGGTCAGCTCGGTCAGCAGCGCGCCGTGGTGACCGCGGCGCAACTGGACGTCGTTGCGGTCGAGTCGGCAGGCGTGCAGCTCCCGCAGCAGCGACTCCCGCAGCGAGTTGAACCACGGTGTGTCCACCCCGGCGAACGGTTCGTCCCGCCACAGCCCCAGCGCCCGCTCGAACAGGGCCGCGGCTCGGCCGTCGTCATCGTCGTCGTGGGTGGCGGCGGCGCGGGCCTGCCCGGCCAGGTCGCGGAAGACATGCATGTCCACCAGGCCCGGAGCGGTGACCAGCGCATACCCGCCCGAGCGCCGTTCGATGGAGGTCGTGCCGGCCAGGGGCGGGTCAGCCGCCGTGCCCAGCGCCTGCCGCAGCCGGGACAGGTAGCTGTACAGCGTCGCCTTGACGCGCTGCGGCGGGCGGTCCCCCCACACCCGGTCGACCAGGCCGTCCACCGGCACCGTGCGGCCCAGGTCCACCAGCAGTGCCGCGAGTACACAGCGCTGCCTGGCCGGGCCCAGGTCCACGGCGATGCCGTCCCTGTGCGCCTGAATCTCTCCGAGCACGCCGAAAGCGATCGTCACCGCGCCCCCCAGTCCCCCTGTGCCGCGCTCGATTCGAGCCCCAGTCTTGGCCCAACCCGTCCCACCAGCCAATTCAAGATCTGGCCAAGATTGGTCCCCGGGGGGGCACCCACGGCCACCAAACGGATGGCGGCCGCTGCGGGTGACCCGCGGTGCCTCGCGTCCCTACGGGGCGGGCCACATTCCCGTCCGCAACAACGACTCGATCGCCGCCTCGTACCGCCCGATGTCCAGTCCCTGCTCGGCCAGCCAGGCATCCGAGTAGTACTTGTCCAGGTAGCGGTCCCCGGGATCGCAGAGCAACGTCACCACGCTGCCCCGGCGTCCCTCGGCCACCATCTCCGCCACGATCTTCAGGGCGCTCCACAGGCCGGTGCCCGTGGAACCGCCCGCCTTGCGGCCGATGGCCGCCTCCAGGGCCCGTACGGCCGCGACGCTCGCCGCGTCCGGGACCTTCATCATCCGGTCGATGGCACCGGGCACGAAGCTGGGCTCCATGCGCGGGCGGCCGATGCCCTCGATGCGGGAGCCGCGGTCGCAGGTGACGTCCGGGTCGCCGGTGGTCCAGCCCTCGAAGAAGCAGGAGTTCTCCGGGTCGGCGACGCAGACGCGGGTGTCGTACTGCATGTAGTGGACGTAGCGCGCGATGGTCGCCGAGGTGCCGCCGGTACCGGCCGTGGCGACGATCCACGTGGGTTCCGGGAAGCGCTCCAACTCCAGCTGGCGGAAGATGGATTCGGCGATGTTGTTGTTGCCGCGCCAGTCCGTGGCCCGTTCGGCGTAGGTGAACTGGTCCATGTAGTGGCCGCCGGTCGCGGCCGCGAGCGCGGCGGACGCCTCGTACATCGTCCGGGGGTCGTCCACGAAGTGACATCGTCCGCCGTGGAACTCGATCAGCCGGCACTTCTCGGCGCTGGTCGTGCGGGGCATGACGGCGATGAAGGGCACGCCGATGAGCCCCGCGAAGTACGCCTCGGAGACGGCCGTCGAGCCGCTGGACGCCTCGATCACCGGGCGGTCCGGCCGGATCCAGCCGTTGCACAGGCCGTAGAGGAAGAGGGAGCGGGCCAGGCGGTGCTTGAGGCTGCCCGTGGGGTGGGTCGACTCGTCCTTCAGGTACAGGTCGATGCCCCAGTGCTCCGGAAGGGGGAAGGAGAGCAGGTGGGTGTCGGCCGAACGCTGGGCGTCGGCCTGAACCCTGCGGACGGCCTCCTTGAGCCACGCCCGGTACTCCGCGTCGCTGTGGTCGGCGTCAAGGGTGTTGACGGACTCACCGGTCGTAGTGGGGTGGGGAATGCTCACGGCGGGCTCCTTCCGCGTCGCGCCGACGGCGGGTCGCGCGGTCGGACGCCCTGATCATAGACAGCAGGAGCGCGCTCCTCACCTGCATAAACGCCCCTTTGAGCAGCTCAAAGCGCCCCTGTGGCAGGGGGTGCGCGGGCGCATGGGGGCGCATGCACCAAGTGCTCCCCCACTCGCACCCCCGCCGCACCCTACGCACTGGTGCTCGACGCGGCAGACGTGCAGACTGCACCGCATGGCCGAGTTGGCCGGACGGGGATGCACACTCGAACGGGGCACGCACAATGGTCACGAACCAGGCGGGTTCGTGACAGGGCAGAGCCGACACGCACGAGGGGGCGGGAAGCATGGCGGAGCAGGAGTTCACGGCCAGGGGGGTGCGGATCGAGAAGAGGCTGCGCTCACTGACACGCGCCGGGCAGGTGCGGATCAAGGACGGCCGGCTGCAGTTGCTGACCAGCTACGGCAGCGAGATCGACAGCGCGCCGGTACAGGCGGTGCGCGCGTCCAAGCCCTGGTTCGCCCATGAGGACCGTGCGTTGGCCGATGTGAACGGCACGCGTTACACACTGACCCTCGGTGAGACCGATCCCGCTCCGGGGAAGCCCGGCCCGCCCTCGGCCCGCCGGTTCATCGAGGCGGTACGCAAGGCCGCGGGGCGCGGCGGCTGAGGACCGCGAGTTGCGGAACCCCCCTCCCTGAGTCACGCTGTTCTCACGTCACTCTGGGTTTACCGGCGATAACGCTGCGAACCAGCCGCCGGTCACGACCGCGGACGGCCGTCGTACGCAGCCACACCGCGCCAAGAGATGCGACCGCCGTGCGCGGTCGCCCGCAGCAGGCGGCGATTGTCCCGCAGCCACCTCGCTGGATCCGTTCTCCGTCTTCTTCCGGACCTCAATTCGGGGAGTCGCAGCCGTGATCAGCAAGCCAAGCAGGCACTGCACGGTGGAGCTCCAAGCCCTGCCGTCGCGGATCGGCCAGGTCCGCAGAATCGTCTCTGCGCAATTGCGCTACTGGCACCTGGATTTCTTGATCGACCGGGCGGCACTCGGAGTGACCGAGCTGCTGACCAACGTCCACCGGCACGCAGAGCCGGACAAGCTGTGCACCGTGGAGATCGAACTGCTGCTCGACCGGCTGACGGTCTCGGTGCGTGACAACGACCCGCGCCTTCCCGTGGTGCAGGACGCGGAGCTCTTCGCCACGTGCGGCCGCGGCCTCGCGATGGTCGCCGCGGTGAGCGAGAGCTGGGGTGCCCGACCGCACGAGGAGTCGGGCAAAGTCGTGTGGTTCACCCTTCCGGCCCACTCGGAGCCGGTGGCGGCGCCGAAGCGCTCGCGGTACGTCACGGGCCACCGGCCCGCCGCCCGCAGGCGCGGCAGGGCCGAACATGCTCCCGCCCGGTCCGCCGTCGCAGGCTGACCGGGCGGTGACCGGGTGACCGTCGTCGCACAGCCGACGCGGCGGCGGTCACCTCTCACTCGGTGGCGATGACACGCCACTTGGCGGCGACGACAGGCTCACCCTGCCCAGGGCCCGCAAGGCCGGGTGAACTCCGTTCACCCCTTCCCCGTGCGGCCGAAGTGCTCGTCCAGGACGGACACCCGGCGCCAGTACTCGTCCTCGTCGATCTCGCCGGAGGCGAAGCGGCGGCCGAGGACCGCCATCGGCGAGTCGGGCGAGTCGACGGACGGACGGGAGCCGCCCATCGCACGCCAGGGTCCTTGCCGGCCGCTCCAGACGGTGCGGCGGAGGACGGTCACGGCGCCGACGACGACGGCCGCCCAGACCAGCGGGAAGAACAGGATCCACGGGCCGGGCCCGCCGTCCCAGTGCGCAAGGGTCTGCATCTCGAACTCATCTCCTCCGAGTCTCTGGCTGCCTCTCAGGGCCTCTGGGCCTGTGGGGCCACCGGGGCCCGTTTTCCGGGATGCCTTGAGACTCGCGCAGGCAGGGGGCCCGGGTCGTCGTACGGCCGGCGGCCGCGCGCGTACCCCGCGGGGAGTAGTCGGGGCCGCGGCGCCTGCTCCGCCGACACCGGATCTTGTTGAGAGTGCAAGTGTCGTCCAGCGTGTGACCCTCCTGCGACGCGCCGCACGACCGCACCATCCGATTCGAGGCACCCCACTCCGGCCGCCACCCGGTATCCGGAGCCGAGAACCTGGAGGCATCATGCGTCTTCGCCCCACCCCCCACATCACCCGCGTCTCAGCCCTGGCCGGCCGGTCTCGCCGCCGCCGGCTCACTGGCGCTCTCCGCGCCCGCTTCCGCGTCCGCGTCCGGTGACGTCTCCGCCACCTTGCGGGTCACCGTCACGAGCGGCGACTCCGTGTACACCCAGATCAACGGCGACTACACCTGCTACCGGGACTTCACGGTCGGCACGGCGAAGGACATCCCCGTGTCGGTGGCCGAGGGACAGTGGATCCAGGTCTTCAGCAGCAACGACTGCTACGACAGCCTCACCATCGGCGGGACCTACGTCGAGCGTGACGGCCAGGTGATCGAGCTCAGCCTCTGAGCCGTCAGACCAGCGCCACGAGGGGGTCGTCGAGGACCGGTTGCCAGGCCAACTCGGCGGCTCCCACGAGGCTGTTGTGGTCCAGCGTGCAGGCCAGGATCGGCACACTCCCGCTCTGCCCCCACAGGCTGCGGTCGGCGACGACCGCCCGCAGCCGCTCGGGATCGGCGTCGAGGAGCGTGCGGTGCAGGCCGCCGAGAATGATGCGGTCCGGGTTGAGGATGTTGACCAGGCCCGCGAGGCCCAGACCCAGCCGGTCGATCAACATCTCCGTGGCCGTACGGACGGACGGGTCGGCGTACCGGGTGCGGATGAGGTCGTTGGCCTGCTGGAGCAGCGACACCTCGGGGCCGGGGTCACGACCCGCCGCCGCGAGAAGGGCCAGCGGGTCGGCCTCGACGTCGAGGCAGCCGCGGCTGCCGCAGTGGCAGGGGCGGCCCTCGGGGTTGACCGTGAGGTGGCCGACCTCCAGGGCGAGGCCCGAACTCCCCGAGTGCAGACGGCCGTCGAGCACGAGGGCGCCGCCCACGCCCCGGTGCCCGGTGGCCACACACAGCAGATCACGAGCGCCGCGCCCCGCGCCATGACGGTGCTCGGCGAGCGCGGCGAGGTTGACGTCGTTGGCCGCGAACGCCGGCCCCTCGATCCCGGCCGCGCGCACCCGCTCGGCGAAGATCTCCCGGACGGGCGCGCCCGGGGGCCAGGCCACGTGCAGCGGGTTGAGGGCCAGCCCTTCCGGCTCGGCGACCGCCGACGGTACGGCGAGACCGGCGCCCACGCATCTCCGGCCGGTGTCGTGCAGCAGCTCGGCGGCCGCGTCGACGACCGAGCCGAGCACCTTCGCCGGGTCGGCGTCGACGGTCTCGCAGCCGGGCGCGGTGGCGACGATCCGCCCGCCCAGCCCGACGAGCGCGGCCCGCCATCCGTCGGCGTGGACCTGCGCGGCCAGCGCGACGGGCCCGTCCTCGGCGACCTCCAGCCGGTGCGAGGGGCGGCCCTGGGAACCGGCGGCGGCCCCGGGATGCGCGTCGACCCGGATCAGTCCCAGGGCCTCCAGCTCGGCGGCGACGGCGCCCGCGGTCGCCCGGGTGACCCCGAGCTCGGCGGTCAGCACGGCCCGTGTCGGCGCGCGTCCCGTGTGCACGAGTTCCAAGGCCGGGCCGAGCGCGCCACGCCCCCGGTCCAGCCGCGTCCGCGTGGTCCCTTCGCCCGTCGCCCTGGGGGCCGCCTTGCCGTCCATGATGGCGAGTCTCCCATGATCCGCACGGCGGGTGCGCGGGGCGACCGCGGCGGGAGTGTCCACCGAGGTTCACCGCTGGGGCCGGCGGTCGGACGCTGCGCGCAGGCTCGCCTCCAGGGCGGCGATCAGGTCCGCCGCCTGCTTCGGTTCACGAGGCTGCGTGAGTTCTTCTCCAGCCTGCTTCGCCGCCACCAGTTCCTTGAGAGCGGTGGTGTACTCGTCGTGCAGGGAAGCGAGGTCGAGCTCGGGAAACTGGGCCACCAGCAGGGAGGCGAGCTCCAGTTCCTGCCCGGTCACCGGCGCGGCCTGTGCCGGGCCGTGGGGTTCGCGTACTTCCTCCGGCCACAGCAGCGTCTGGACCACCAGCGTCTCCCGCCGCGGCCACACCGCGGCCAGGCGCTCCCTGGTGCGCAGCGTCACCTTGGCCAGAGCCGCCCGCTCGGCTCGGGCCAGTGCCGCCACCAGCAGCGTGTACGGCCGGCGGGCGGTGTCCCGCGCGGGGGTGGCGTAGTAGGCGCGGGAGAACAGGATCGGGTCCAGGCCGTCGACCGGCACGAAACCGAGGACTTCGATCACCTGCCTGCTGGGCAGTGGCAGCGCCTCCAGATCCTCCTGGCGCAGCACGACGGTGCGCCCGTCCGGTGCCTCGTATCCCTTGGCGACCTCAGGCCAGTCGACCTCCCGGCCCTCGGCCTCGCACACCCGGCGGTGCCGGATGCGGGAGCCGTCCGCGACATGAACCTCGTGCAGGGCCACTCCGTGTTCCCGGGTCGCCGGGAACAAGCGCACAGGCATGCTGACCAGGCCGTAGGAGATCCAGCCCGTCCATACCGCCTGCGCCGGCTCGTCCTCCATACCTCCAGCCTCCTACGCCGCGGACACGCACGCACGGGCAGGTCGTGGCCGCGGCTCGGCGCAGGCGTGGGCCGTGGCTCGGTTAGCCTGGGCGCACGATGAACGACCGTATGACCGCGCCCTGGGCCGCGTACGAACTGGCCCGCTTCCCCGAGGATCCCCGCGACCGGCTGCGTGCCTGGGACGCGGCCGACGCGTATCTGCTGCGCCACCTCGCGGAGAGCGGGACACCGCTGACAGGGTCGGTCGTGGTGGTCGGCGACCGGTGGGGCGCCCTGGTCACGGCGCTGGCGGCGCACCGGCCGACGCAGCTCACCGACTCCTTCCTGGCCCGGCAGGCGACCCGCGCGAACCTGGCCCGCAATCAGGTCGACGAGGACGCGGTACGGCTCCTGACCACGCGGGACACGCCTCCCGGCCGTATCGACGTGCTGCTGGTCCGGGTTCCCAAGAGCCTTGCCCTGCTGGAGGACCAACTGCACCGGCTCGCGCCCGGCGTGCACGAGGGGACGGTCGTCGTCGGCGCCGGCATGGTCAAGGAGATCCACACCTCGACGCTGAAGCTGTTCGAGCGGATCATCGGCCCGACCCGCACCTCCCTCGCGCAGCAGAAGGCCCGGCTGGTCTTCTGCACCCCCGAGCCGTCGCACGCGCGGGCGCGGGGCGCCAACCCGTGGCCGTACTCCTACCGACTCCCCGACGACATCGGCCTGTTGTCCGGCCGCACGGTCGTCAACCACGCGGGCGTGTTCTGCGCCGACCGGCTCGACATCGGCACCCGCTTCTTCCTCCGGCACCTGCCGCACGGCCGTGACGGCGGGCGCGTCGTGGACCTGGGGTGCGGCAACGGGGTCGTCGGTACAGCGGTGGCGCTGGGCGATCCCGAGGCCGACGTGGTGTTCGTCGACGAGTCGTACCAGGCGGTGGCCTCGGCGGAGGCGACGTACACCGCCAACGCCGAGGGGAAGGCGGAGTTCGTCGTCGGCGACGGGATGGAGGGCTTCCCGGCCGGCAGCGTCGATCTCGTGCTGAACAATCCGCCGTTCCACTCCCACCAAGCGATGACGGACGCCACGGCGTGGCGGATGTTCAAGGGCGCGCGGCGCGCGCTGCGGCCGGGCGGCGAGCTGTGGGTGGTCGGCAACCGGCACCTCGGCTACCACGTGAAGCTGCGGCGGCTCTTCGGGAACAGTGAACTCGTCGCCAGTGACGCGAAGTTCGTGGTGCTGAAGGCGGTCAGGCGGTAGCTCCCCGCAGGGCGCGCGGCGAGGCGCCCAGTTCGCGTCGGCACGCCTTGTTGAAGGCCTGGAGGTCGGGGATGCCGACGGAGGCGGCCACGGCGGGGATCGAGAGGGTCGTGGCCCGCAGCAGGTGGTGGGCGCGGTCGAGTCTGCGGCGCCGGATGTAGCCGACGACCGTGGTGCCCGTCTCGGCGCGGAACAGCCGAGTGAGGTGGTTGTGCGACACACCCGCCGCCCGGGCGATGCCCGGGACGGTGAGCGGGGCGGCCAGGTGAGCCTCGATGTGGGCGATCGCGGCCGTGACCGCCGGGTGGGGGCAGGGGTGCGCCACGGCCGGGGTGAGGTGGGCGATGCGCCACAGGGCCGTCCAGATCTCGGCCCGGGTGCGCTCGGGGGTGCCCGGGGCGGACGCCACCGCCTGAAGCAACAAGCCAGTGAGGAACGGAAATTCGGGCCCCGCGTCCTGCACCACGGGGATGGTGCGGGAGGGGCCGGCCGGTGGGATGCGCAGATGTGCGTAGAGGTGCTCCGAGCGGCCCTGGTAACGGTAGCGGACCGTGGTGCCGGGCGGTACGAGGCTGACGCGGCCGGGGCGGATGATGTGCGCCGCGCCGTCGACGGTCAGTTCGGCGTCGTACTGATAGAGGTGCAGCTGCCACAACTCCGGCAGCCGGAAGACGTCCGTGCGGCTCGCGACACCGTGCACGCCGACGCCGACAGCCGCCACGAAGGGCGGCTCGCCGAGGTGAATCTCCGTCTCCCGCACGGGGAGAAATTACCAGTGCGGGTCGTCAGGGAGCGGGCCGAGCACACAGCACGCCGACGAGCCGGGTCACCGTCTTCACCATGGCGTCCCGTCCCGCACGGACGTACTTTCGTGGGTCCACGACGTCGGGGTGCTCGGTGAGAAAGTCCCGCACCGCGCCTGTCATCGCCACATTGAGCGCCGTCCCGATGTTGACCTTGGCGATGCCTCCCGCGACGGCCGCCCGCAGTTCGGCGTCGGGGACGCCGGAGGAGCCATGGAGGACGAGGGGCACGTCCAACGCGGCGTTCAGGCGCCCCAGCAGGGTGTGGTCGAGCGTGGCCGTGCGCGTGGTCATCGCGTGCACGCTGCCGATCGCCACGGCCAGCGCGTCCACGCCGGAGTCGGCGACGAAGGCGCGTGCCTCATCCGGGTCGGTGCGGGCGCCGGGTGCGTGCGCGTCGAGGGGCGGCACCCCCGCCTTGCCAGCGGTCTGCGCCGCTTCTTTCCCACCCACCCGGTCCGTGTCTTTCCCACCCACCCGGTCCGTGTCTTTCCCACCCACCCGGCCCAGTTCCGCCTCGATCCACATCCCTTGGGTGTGCGCCAGGTCCACGGCGGCCCGGGTCGCGGCGAGGTTCTCCTCGTACGGCAGGCGCGACGCGTCGTACATCACGGAGCTGAACCCGGCGTCGGCCGCCTGGCGCAGCAGGTCGTCGCTCTGGACGTGGTCGAGGTGGAGTGCGACGGGAACCTTCGCCTGTTCGGCCGCGGCGGTCGCGGCGCGGGCCAGCGGGAGCAGCCGTCCGCCGCGGAACCTGACCGCGTTCTCGCTGACCTGGAGGATGACCGGCGCGCCCGCGGACTCGGCGCCCGCCACGACGGCCTCGACGTGCTCCAGGCTGATGATGTTGAACGCGGGGACCGCGGTGCGGGCCGCGGCGGCCCTGGTGATCAGTTCACCGGTCGTGGTGAGCGGCACGGCTCCTCCTGGTCAGCGGCTGGTCGGGTCGAGGATCACCGAACGGGTGAGGTGGCGCGGCCGGTCGGGGTCGAGTCCGCGGGCCGCGGCCACGGCCACCGCGAGCCGTTGGGCCCGGACGAGTCCGGCGAGCGGGTCGAGGCCGTCGGCCACCCACAACCCACCCGTTCCCCGCACCTGGTGAGCCAGGCCCTCAGGTGCCTCTCCGAGCATCCAGGTCGCGGTTCCCCGGGTGGTGATGCTGATGGGGCCGTGCCGGTACTCCATCGCCGGATACGCCTCGGCCCACGCCAGCGAGGCCTCACGCATCTTCAGGGCGGCCTCGTTCGCGAGCCCGACGGTCCAGCCGCGGCCCAGGAAGGTGAACTGCGTGCAGTCGACGAGACCTTCGGGCAACGGGGTGTCCAGCGCGGTGCGCGCGTCGGTGACGGCGGCGTCGGTGTGGAGCCCTAGGTGGGCGCGCAGCAGGGTGAGGGCCGTGGTCGCGAACCGGGTCTGGACGACGGACCGTTCGTCGGCGAAGTCCAGTACGACCAGGTCGTCGGCGGCCGTCGTCACGGGCGTGTCCGGGTCCGCGGTGATCGCGACCGTGCGCGTACGGCCACGCAGTCGGCCGAGGAGGTCGAGGACCTCGGTGGTGGTGCCGGAACGGGTGAGGGCGACGACCCGGTCGTACGGGCGGCCGTGCGGGAACTCGGAGGCGGCGAAGGCGTCCGTCTCGCCCTGGCCGGCCCGCTCGCGCAGGGTCGCCACGGCCTGTCCCATGAAGTACGACGTCCCGCACCCCACGATCGCGACGCGCTCCCCCGGCTCGGGCAGCACCCCCGCGTGCCCCGCCGCCTCCGCGGCCGCGCGGGTCCAGCACTCGGGCTGGCTGGTCAGCTCATCCTCGACATGCGTCATGCCGTACCCCTTCCCCGGATGCTTGTTCGTGCAACATAACGCCAGCTTTCAAGCACAATCAAGCAGTAGCCGGGGGCGGGGTGTGCGTTAGGGTCGCCGGGAGGTCGGCGAACGGAGGGTGCGGATGTCGCGCGACGCCCGGTGGAAGGCGCTGCTGGAACTGCTCGTCGAACGGGGCAGGCTGGACGTCGAGGACGCGGCGGCCGAGCTGGGGGTGTCGGCCGCGACGATCCGCCGCGACTTCGACCAGCTGGCCGAGCAGCAGATGCTGGTGCGCACCCGGGGCGGCGCGGTCGTGCACGGCGTGTCCTACGAGCTGCCGCTGCGCTACAAGACCGCCCGCCACGCCTCGGAGAAGCAGCGCATCGCGAAGGCGGTCGCGGGCCTGGTCTCGCCCGGCGAGGCGGTGGGCCTGACCGGTGGCACGACCACCACGGAGGTCGCGCGCGCCCTGGCCGTGCGCGCCGACCTCGTCTCCGGCTCACCGGCGCTGACCATCGTCACCAACGCCCTCAACATCGCGAGCGAGCTGGCCGTGCGCCCCCAGTTCAAGATCGTGCTGACGGGTGGCGTCGCCCGCCCGTCCTCGTACGAGCTCATCGGCCCACTCGCGGACGGGGTGCTCAGCCAGATCACCATGGACGTGGCCGTCCTCGGCGTGGTCGCCTTCGACGTCAGCCACGGCGCCGCGGCCCACGACGAGTCCGAGGCCGCGATCAACCGTCTGTTGTGCGAACGCGCCGCGCGTGTCGTCGTCGCCGCCGACTCCAGCAAGCTGGGGCAGCGGGCCTTCGCCTGGATCTGCGCCACCGATGCGGTGGACACGCTGGTCACGGACACGGCGGTGGATGCGGGGACGGTGGGGCGGTTCGAGGAGGCGGGGGTGCGGGTCCTGACCGTCTGACCGCGCCCCGCCGGAAGGGGCGTTGCCGGCGGGACCGGGTGGCCGGCCACCATGGAGCCGGTGGCCGGCCGCAGTCGATCCGGCGGATCAACGGTCCGGCAGATCAACGGAAGTTGACGTCACTGCACAGGAAGTACGTCTGGTCCATGTGCGACGCCTGCCAGATCGTGTAGACGACATGACGGCCCGTCAGGCCGGATGTGCTCACATCGATCGAGTAGTTCTGGCTGGGTGCGTACTTGCCGGTGCGGGCGACCAGTTGGAGATCGCTCCACTTCAGCGGTTGCGTGGTGGGGTCGTACCCCTGGCGGGAGACGTAGACCAGGAAGTAGTCGGCGCCGTGACTGGCCTGGTCGTACAGCTTCACGGTGAAGTTGCCGCCGATGTCCGTCGTCTTCCACGCGCCCACGGTGTCCATGGAGTTGTAACGGCCGCTCTCGGTCCGGCCACCGCTGCACAGCTGACCGTCGGGGACGACCGCCGGGAAGTTTCCGGCGGAGCCGTCGCGGTAGAGACCGTTCCAGTTCCACATGGCGTTCGGGTTGTCCTGCCACGCCTGCCAGCACATCGGATCCTGCTGAGCCATGTCCGGGTTCTGGAAGTCGTCGCCCCACCGGAGCCAGCAACCGTAGTTGCGGGACGCGGGGTCGACGACCGACCCGTGGGCGGTGGCGGTGCCGCTCCACGGGATCAGGCAGAGCAGCACCGCACCGAGCACGCTCAGCAGGAGCCCCGGCCGGGACAGGGTGGATCTGGTCGATCTTTCATGCGCATGACAATCCATTGCGCCTTCCTTCGCATGTGGGGGATGTGATGCGTTCGGTTGTGGGGGTGTGGGGGCACAGGCCAGATGGGAGCGCTCCCACTATGTTCAGAGTCCGCCGCGCGCAACAAGGCCGCAACATTCGATTGCGCCACTTCCCCGACGCCGGTGGCGCGTTCGATGCGTTCGCGTACTTCTTTCGATGGCCGGGAACGCGGCGTTGACAGCGCGGGCGGCCGGGGGGACGGTGGGGGCCCCGTCGTGCCCGGAGGTCGTCCATGGCTCCCTCGTCAGCAGCCGGCACCGATGCCGGGATGGTCGAACGTCTGCGGGGCGTGCGGCCGCTCATCCGCGAGCACGCCCCGCGCACCGAGCGGGAGAGACGGGTGACACCGGAGGTCGTCGCGGCGCTGACGGAGGCGGGGGTCTACCGGATGAACGTCCCCCGGCGGTACGGCGGTTACCAGAGCGGGCTGCGCACCCAGGTCGACGCGCTGGCCGAGATATCCGGCGGGTGCGGCTCCGCCGGGTTCATGGCCCTGATCCAGGCGGGCTGCGCCTTCATCGCGTCGCTCTTCCCCGACGAGGCACAGGACGAGATCTTCACGAGCCCCGACGTACGGATCAGCGGCACCCTCATCCCGGACGCGACGGCGGTCCCGGCGGACGGCGGCTTCGTGGTCAACGGCACCTCGCCGTTCGCCACCGGCTCCCCGTACGCCGACTGGCATCTGCTGACCGCCCGGGTGGAATCGGGCGACGGGCCGCCCGACGTGCTGTGGACGGCCGTCCCCATGGCCGAGTTGGAGCTCCTCGACGACTGGGACGTCTCGGGACTGGCGGGCAGTGGCAGCAACAGTGTGGTCGCCCGCGACGTGTTCGTGCCCGCACACCGGGTGTTACCCATCGGCCCCTTGCTCGGCGGTGTGTTCCCGTCCAAGGCCAACGCCGACGACCCGTTCTACCGCATGCCTGTCCTGCTGCTGTTCTGTGCGTGGACGGCGCCGAACGCGCTCGGCCTGGCCCGGACGGCCCTGGCGGAGTTCACCGAGCGGATCCACCGCCGGGGCATCACGTACACCTTCCACGAGCGGCAGAACGAGGCCGCGGTCACCCATCTGCAGGCGGCCGAAGCGGCCATGAAGATCTCCTGCGCCGAACTGCTGACCGCCGAGTTCGTGGCCCGGATCGAGGCCGGTGCGGCGAGCGGCGAGCCGTTCAGCGAGGAGCAACGGGCGCGGATCCGGGCGCAGAGCGGCTATGTGACGCGGCTGTGCAAAGAGGCCGTCGACCTGATCGGCTCGGCGTCGGGCGCGTCCTCGCTGAACCGGAAGGTGCCCATCCAGAGGGCCGTGCGCGATCTGCACGCCCTGAGCCTGCACTCGTTCGTGAATCCCGCCACCAACCTGGAGCTGTACGGCCGGGTCCTGTCCGGGCTCGACGCCGGTACGCCCTTCCTGTAGAGCGGGGTCCGACCGCTCATGGGCGGGGCACCGGGCGGTCCTCCCTCAGTTGTGCGAAGAGCTGCCGTGCCCTGGGCATGTCCCACTTCACCGCTGTGCCCTTGGAGGTGGCGAACGCCGGGTCGGAGACGGGGACGTCGACCTGGCGTCCGTTGCCGCCCGTGACCTTGCGCATCGCCTGGAACAGCGATGTGATCTCCCGCAGGCCCGTGCCCTTGTCCACGGTGAGGGTGTCGAGGCCCGCGCCGAGGGTCGGGACGACCTTGGCCGGGTTGAGGAGCGTGCCCGGGGTGGCGGCCTTCTCGGCGAGTGCGGCGAGGAACTTCTGCTGGTTCCGGGTGCGGCCGAGGTCGCCGTCGGCCTCCTGTTTGCGCTGCCGTACGAACGCCAGCGCCTGGGCGCCGTCGAGGGTCTGGCAGCCCTGTCGCAGGTCGGCGCCCGAGTTCTTGTCCTTGATGGCCCGGTCCAGGCACAGGTCCACTCCGCCGACCGCGTCGACGATGTCGACGAAGCCGGCCAGGCCGATCTCGGTGTAGTGGTCGATGTGCAGGCCGGTGTTGCGCTCGACGGTCCTGATGAGCAGATCGGGGCCGCCCAGTGCGAACGCCGCGTTCAGTTTGTTCGGCTGGTCGCCGTAGCGCCTGCCGGTCTCCGGGCGCAGGAACGCCGGGATGGTCACCCAGGAGTCTCGCGGCAGGCTCATCATCGTGGTGCCGCCCGAGCCGGTGTGCACCAGGATCATCGAGTCGGTGCGGCGGCCCTCGGTCGAGCCGGTGCGCAGTTCCTTCCTGGCCTGCTCGGACAGACCCTCACGGCTGTCCGAGCCCACGATCAGGTAGTTGGTTCCCCGACCGCGCGGCACACGGTCCTCGATCGTGCCCAGGTCGACGTCCTGGTCGAGTTCGGTGTCGGCCCACACGTACGCGCCCACGGGGGAGACGAGCAGCGCGGCAAGCGTGAGAATCGCCAGGCGCACGGCACGGTGGCGCCGGGTGCGGTGCCGCCGGGGGGATCTGCCGCCGCGGTCGGGGCCACCGGCCCCGTGGGGTCCGGCGCGACGCGCGTGGGGACGGCGCACCACGTCGGTGCGGCCCGCGGCGGTGGACGACGGCATGCCCGGCAGGGGCGCCGTACGTGCCGGGGGCGGGGACGGTCTCCCGCCCGTCACCCGGCCCGTGGCGGAGCCCGCGGGCTCGATCGCTCCACCGCCCCGCTCGTCGCCCGGCAGACGGTCGGTCCATTCGCTCATCGGCCTGTGCAGTCCCTCACCACATCGGGATCATCTCGTCGGCAGGCTCTTATACGGGGCTCCGCCGCCGATCTGTTCAGCGGCCGTCCCGGAACGCCGCATGCGGTGCCATTTCAGCCGGCTGCCGAGGAACAGAGCGACCAGGGACTGGATGACGACCAGGTACATCAGCTGCCGGTAGACGAAGAACTGCAGCGGCATCGACCACAGGGTCCGCAGCCTCTCCCCGTCGAGCGTCAACGCGTACCGGGCGCTGACCAGTTGGGAGCCCATGAAACCGAGCCAGACCCCGGCCGACAGCCAGGGGTCGAGGAACAGCACGCCGTACAGGGCGAACACGTCGATGACCGGGGCGAGCAGCGGCAGCGCGACCTGGAAGAGCGCGATGTACGTGAGTCCGCGCCGCCCGAAGCGCCCCGCCACGCCCCGGGCCAGGACGGCACCGCGGTGCTTCCACATGGCCTGGATCGTGCCGTAGCACCAGCGGTACCGCTGCCGCCACAACTGGCCCAGCGACGTGGGCACTTCGGTCCAGGCGACGGCGGACTCCTCGTAGAGCACCCGCCAGCCCGCCCGCCACAGCGCCATCGTGAGATCGGTGTCCTCGGCGAGGGTGTCCTCGCTGACGCCGCCGACACTCTCCAGCGCGTCCCGGCGGAAGGCGCCGATGGCGCCGGGGACCGTGGGCATGCACTCCAGGACCTCGAACATCCGGCGGTCCAAATTGAAGCCGAAGACGTACTCCAGGTGCTGCCACTTGGCCAGCAGGCCGCGCCGGTTGCCGACCTTGGCGTTGCCGCTGACGGCGCCCACGGCCGGATGCGCCAGCGGCTGGACGATCCGGCGGACGGCGTCGGGTTCGAAGACGGTGTCGGCGTCGACCATGACGATGATGTCGTACCGCGCGTGGGCCAGCCCGGTGTTGAGGGCGGCCGCCTTGCCCGCGTTGGCCTGACGGACCACCTCCACGCGCCGGTCCCCGACGCTCTCGGCGATGTCCGCCGTACGGTCCGCCGAACCGTCGTCGATCACGATGATCTGCAACTGCCGGTGGGTGGACGCCAGCAGGGACAGCAGCGTGGACTCGATGCCGGCCTCCTCGTTGTACGCCGGCACGAGCACCGTCACCGGTTCGGTCACCTCCGGCAGCCAGGGGGCGCCCGGGCGTGAGCTCTCCAGGCGGCGGACGTGGGCCCGGGCGAAGAGGCCGAGCAGTGCCAGGCGCAGCAGTCCGAGGCCGCCCGCGATCGCGAGGGTCCACGTCATGGCGCTCACGAAGGCGCGCCCGAGCTTGGTGACCTGGATCAGGGCGGTGCCCTGCCATCGCTCGCCCGTCGTCGCGGGCGTGTACGGAACGAGCCTCAGCCCGGCCGACACGGTGGTGAAACGGTCGACGTCCGGGTTCCTGAGGAGGCTTCTCGTCTGCTGGTAGGCGATCGATGTCTGGCTGAACTGGCGGACCAGGCCCTGTGCCGGCTTGCGGGACGCCCTGTCTGCGGTGACGAGCACATAGCCCCGGCCGGCGGCCTGCCGTGCCGCTCGCCACTCGCGGCCGCACAGTGTGTCCGGTGTGGTGATCCGCGGCATCCGCAGCAGGTTGGGGTGCAGTCCCGCGGCGCCCGCCAACGCGGCCCGCGTCAGGTCGAGTTCCGCCGAGAAGCGGGCGGAGGACGCCTCGCCGAGGACGGCACCGGTGTAGGTGTTCGAGCCGATCTCGTGGCCCTCGGCGCGGATCCGCCGCACCAGCTCCGGGTGACGCGCCACCTGGGAACCGTAGAGGAAGAACGTGGCCCGCGCGTTGTACTGCCGCAGCAGGTCGAGCAGGCGCGGGGTCCAGACGGGGTCCGGGCCGCCGTCGAAGGTGAGGGCGACGGTGCGGGCGGGCATCGAGGCGGTCTGGATGCCGCCCGCGTTGATACCGATCACGGGACCGCCGCGTGCCACGGCGTCCGGTGCGGGCGATGTGCAGGGGGAGCGTGTCGTCGCGGCGTCGACCTCGTGCGTGGTCCAGCCTTCGAAGAGCAGGACCGCGAACATCACGGGGAGGACGAGGATGAGTATGAGCCAGTGCCCTTTTGGGTCGCGGGACTGTTTGTGGCGGCCCTTCACGGGATGCCGTCCCCCCTCTCGGCCGGGGTGCGACGGCAGGTGGCGGGCACGCGGCCGGTCCGGCGCCCTCCCCCGCCCCCAAGGCCGGGCGTGTGCGCTCTTCTCCGCCCGTGGGTGCGCGGTGGGCGACGGGAAAGCGTCGTCGACTGCCTGTGGGGGCTCGCGTGGTGCATGGGGCGCGAGTGTAGTGACCGGCGCTCGCCCGCAGGGCCCCAACAGCGAGCCTCACAGCAACGGCCCGCGGGCGTGGGGCCCGCGGAGGGCTGCTCGGTGCTCGTCAGTGCTCGTGACCGGCCGACGGCTCTGCCGCGCTCGCGTCCGACGGCGTGTGCGTTCCGGACGCCCCGGCCCGGACCGTGAACTGGGCCGTGTGGACCTTCCCTTCGTGCTTGAAGTCGAGGAAGAGGCGGTACGTGCCGCTGCTGGGCGCGGTGGCCGTGAACGAGATGCCGGGTCCGGGCCGGGTCGTGCCGTCGCCGAGCTCGCCGTTCGGGTGGACGTGGAGGTAGGCGAGGTCACCGGAGCGCAGGGCGACGAGGTGGCCGTACGCGCCGAGGTAGGGCTGGAGGTCGGTGACGGGCCTGCCGTTCCGGGAGACGTTCAGCTTCAGTTCGCCCGCCTTGCCCGGGCGCAGGGCTCCGTCCAGTTCGACCTCGTAGCCGTGGACCTCGGCGGTGCTGTTCGGGGCGGGCAGGTCCTGTGGATCGTAGGGGCCCGAGGTCGCCAGGTCCGCGCCGAGGGTGAGGTTCTCGGCCCCCTTCTTCGCCGGGGTGAAGTCGGCGAAGACCCGGTAGCCGCCTGCCCTGGGCAGGTCGACGGGTGTGCTCCAGGTGCCGTCGGCGGCTCGTGCGGGGTGGAGGTGGCGGTAGGTGACCAGGTCGCGCGAGGCGAGGATCAGGTGGAGTTCCTTGTCGTGTTCGGCCCGGTAGGAGGTCACCGCGCGGCCGGAGTCGTCCCGGATGACGAAGCGGAGGTCGGTGCGCTGCCCGGCGACGACACGCGGGGTCCGCAGGTCGAGGGTGTAGCCGCCTTCGGAGATCTGCAGTCCGCCGGGCGGCGTCGCCTCGTGCCCGGAGTGGGCGCCGCCTGCCTCCTGTGCGGGTGATCGGCCACTGTGCCCCTTGTCGTGGGCGGCAGGCGCGCTGGCCGCGACGACGGGCTCGACGCCGCTACCCACGCCGTAGGCGGTGCCGAACGTCGCGGCCAGTGCGGCGGCGAACGCGGTGATCTTCAGCCCGGTATGCATGAGGTCTCCTTGAGGACGGGCCTCTCCTGCCTGAGTGGGAGGCTTCCCTGCACTTCAAAATACCCCTGGGGGGTACTAAGTCAAGCGCACTCAGCGACTTGCACTTGATACCCCAGAGGGGTATACAGGAACTCGGGGAGCATACCCCTTCCCCGTATTCGGTCCTACCGCGCACACAGCCACCTGGAGGAACCCATGTCGTCGTCCTGCTGCTCCGCCGAAGGCACCTGCTCGACCGGCACCGCCGGCACGGCGACGGCCACGGAGGCCGTCACCACCGCGTACGCCGTCTCCGGCATGACCTGCGGCCACTGCAAGGCCACGCTCACCAAGGCCATCGGCGAGCTGGACGGCGTCACCGGTGTCGAGGTCGACCTCGACAGCGGCCTCGTCACCGTCACCAGCACCACCGAGCTGGATGACGCGGCGATCGCCGAGGTCGTCGACGAGGCCGGCTACGAGCTGAGCGGCCGCGCCTGACCCGCACGCCCCGCACCGCCGGGACCCGGACATCCCCGGGCTCCGGCAGTCCATCCCGTACGAGGAGCAGCCATGACCACCACCACACCCGGTACCGCGGAAGTCGAGCTCGTGATCGGCGGTATGACCTGCGCCTCGTGCGCGGCTCGGATCGAGAAGAAGCTCAACCGTATGGACGGGGTCGAGGCGACCGTCAACTACGCCGCGGAGAAGGCCCGGGTCACGTTCCGGGAGGACGTGGCGGTGCGGGAGCTGATCGCCACGGTCGAGGCGACCGGCTACACCGCGCGGGAGCCCGAGCCTCCGGCGCGGGCCGAGTCCCCCGGTGGTGAGGGCGGTTCGGCGCAGGAGGATGACGGGCTGGGGCCGCTGCGGCAACGGCTGGTCACGTCCGTGGTCCTGGCGGTGCCCGTGATCGTGATGGCGATGGTCCCGGCGGTGCAGTTCGAGTACTGGCAGTGGCTGTCGCTGACGCTGGCCGCGCCCGTGGTGACGTATGCCGCCTGGCCCTTCCACAAAGCGGCGTTCACCAACGCGCGGCACGGCGCGGCCACCATGGACACCCTCATCTCGGTCGGTACCTCGGCGGCGTTCCTGTGGTCGGTGTGGGCGCTGTTCTTCGGCACTGCCGGCGAGCCGGGCATGACCCATCCCTTCGAGCTGACCATCGCGCGCAGTGACGGCGCGGGGAACATCTACCTGGAGGCCGCGGCCGGTGTGACCGCGTTCATCCTGGCCGGCCGCTACTTCGAGGCCCGCTCCAAGCGCAGGGCGGGCGCGGCCCTGAAGGCGCTGCTGGAACTGGGCGCGAAGGACGTCACCGTGCTGCGCGCCGACGGCGGTGAACACACCATCCCCACCGCCGAGCTGACGGTCGGGGACCGTTTCCTGGTCCGTCCCGGGGAGAAGATCGCCACGGACGGGATCGTCGTGGAGGGCACCTCGGCCGTTGATGCCTCGATGCTGACCGGTGAGTCCGTGCCCGTCGAGGTCGTCGTCGGCGACAGCGTCACCGGCGCCACGATCAACGCCGGCGGCCGTCTGGTCGTGGAGGCCACCCGGGTGGGCGCCGACACCCAGCTGGCCCGGATGGCGCAGCTGGTGCAGGACGCGCAGAACGGCAAGGCCGCGGCGCAGCGGCTCGCGGACCGGATCTCCGCCGTGTTCGTCCCCGTCGTGATCGCCCTCGCACTGGGCACGCTGGGTTTCTGGCTCGGCAACGGCGCCGGGCTGACGGCCGCGTTCACCGCCGCCGTCGCCGTACTGATCATCGCCTGCCCCTGCGCCCTGGGCCTCGCGACCCCGACCGCGCTCATGGTCGGCACCGGGCGCGGCGCCCAGCTCGGCATCCTGATCAAGGGCCCGGAAGTTTTGGAGTCCACCCGCCGGGCCGACACCATCGTCCTCGACAAGACCGGCACCGTGACCACCGGGCGGATGGCCCTGCGCGCGGTGCACACCGCCGACACCACCGACGAGGCCGAAGCCCTGCGGCTGGCCGGTGCTCTGGAGCACTCCTCCGAGCACCCGATCGCCCGCGCCGTCGCCGACGCGGCCCGGAGCAAGCTGGGCTCGCTGCCCACGCCCGAGGACTTCGCGAACGTCCCCGGTCTCGGCGTCCAGGGCGTCGTCGACGGCCACGCCGTCCTCGTCGGCCGCGAACAACTGCTCGCCGAATGGGCCATCCGTCTGCCCACCGATCTGGAACAGGCCAGGGCCGGCGCCGAAGCAGCCGGACACACCGCCATCACCGTCGCCTGGGACGGACAGGCACACGCCGTCCTCGAAATCGCCGACGCCGTCAAGGACACCAGCGGCGAGGCCATCGACCGTCTGCGCGCCCTCGGCCTGACCCCGATCCTGCTCACGGGGGACAACAGGGCCGTCGCCGACTCCGTCGCCCGCGAGGTCGGCATCACCCCCGAGAACGTCATCGCCGAGGTCCTGCCCCAGGACAAGGTGGATGTCGTCAAGCGACTGCAGAGCGAGGGCCGTACCGTGGCGATGGCCGGCGACGGTGTCAACGATGCCGCCGCACTCGCCCAGGCCGACCTGGGCCTGGCCATGGGCACCGGCACCGACGCCGCCATCGAGGCCGGCGACCTCACGCTCGTACGCGGCGACCTGCGCACCGCCGCCGACGCAATCCGCCTCGCCCGCCGCACCCTCACCACCATCCGCACCAACCTCTTCTGGGCCTTCGCCTACAACGTGGCAGCCCTGCCCCTCGCCGCAGCCGGCCTCCTCAACCCCATGATCGCCGGAGCGGCCATGGCCTTCTCCTCCGTCTTCGTCGTCGGCAACTCCCTCCGCCTGCGCTCCTTCCGCGCCACCGCCTGAACCGGCCGCAGCGCTGCCCGGGTCCCGTCCCGGGCAGCGCTGCGGCCTTGCCGGAGACAGTGAGGCCACCCGCCCGCCGCATTCCGGACGAGCCCGCTCTTAAGGGATCTCGCCCCGGTCCGGCCGGGCGATGCCCGATGATGGGCGCGTCATGACCACGCTCCTCCGTACACCGACGCGTCCTGCGCCTCTGCCCGTCCTGCGGGCGACGGTGTTCGCGGTCGTCGGGACGGTGCTGGGAGTGAGCGCCCACCATCTGGTCGCCGACGGACCGGCTCCCTGGCGGCCGGGCGCGGCGGCGGCCGCCGTGCTCTTCGGCGTGGGACTCGCCGGCACCCGGCGCCCGCGCTCCCTGGCCACGGTGGTGGCGACGTGCGGTGCCGCGCAGGTGGGGCTGCATCTGTGGCTGACGGCGACCGGGCCCGCGCACCACGCGGCGACCATGGGGGTGCCCGGACACACCCGGCACGGCATGGACCCGCCCGGCTCGCTCGCCATGACGGCCGTCCACGCCGGGGCGGCGCTGCTCGTCGCCGTCCTGCTGCACCGTGCCGACGCGGCCTGCTGGTTCCTGGCCCGTGGTCTGGTGGAGGCCGTCGACTCCGTCCGGGCGCGGATCGCCACGGTTTGGGCCCTGCTGAGCGACCGCCCTGCCGCAGCGGAACCCGGACTGCCGGTCCTCCTCCGGGCAGGGCTGGAGCGGCCACCGCCCAGGGGTGCGGTGCTCGCGGACGTGATGATGCGGAGGGGGCCTCCCGTGGCGCGGCTCACTCGCGCCCGATGACCCTGCCGGAGCGGCTGCCACGCCGCCCGTGCTTTCCTCATGCCTGGAGACACCCATGCCCCGCACCACCCGCCGGCACGGCGGTATCCGCCGTGCAGTCCCCGCGGCCGCCGTCGCCGCCACCGCCGTCCTGTTCACCGCCGGTCCGGCCGCCGCCCATGTGGAGGTCGAGTCCGCCGACGCCCAGGCCCTCGCCCAGAACGTCGAACTCACCTTCAGCGCCGAGTCGGAGTCCGGCACGGCCGGGATCTCCGAGCTGCGCGTGATCCTGCCGGAGGGCATCGAGCCCGCCGACGTGACATACGGCGAAGGCCCCGAGGGCTGGAAGCTCACGGCGAACAAGGACGGCTTCACCGTCAAGGGCACGGCCGCCAAGGTCGGCGAGGACGTCGAACTCTCCGTCGTCGTACGGCAGTTGCCCGACGCGAAGGAACTGGTGTTCAAGACCCTGCAGACCTACAGCGACGGCAAGGTCGACCGCTGGATCGAGCTGGGCGAGTCCGGCAGCGACGGCCACGGCCACGGCAACACCGCCCCGGTGCTGAAACTCAGGGCCGCCGCGCCCGGCGCCGAGCCGCTCAGCCCGTCACCGAGCGAGGCCGAGAGCGAGTCCGCCTCCCCGACGCCGAGCGCCGAGCAGACCTCGCCCTCGGCCTCCCCCGCCGCCGAGGCGACCGCGGACGACGACAGCGGTCTGTCGGCCGGTGCCTGGACCGGTATCGCTGCGGGCGTGATCCTCGTGGCGGGTGGAGCGTTCTACCTCGTACGGCGCCAGGGCCGCGCCCAGGAGTAGAGGTGACTGCCGCCCCGCGGAGCGGCTACGTCGGGGGCGGCTGGTGTCCGAAGCGTGCCCCGTCCCAGGCGGAGACCTGGGTATCGGGTCGCCGCTGGGCGGTGGTGCGCGGCGGGGCGGGCTCGACGGTCGCGTCGGGCTCGCCCGTGCGCCCGAGCCATGCCCGCAGGGCCTCGCGCAGCCGGTCCGCGACGGCGCGGTGGGAGGTCAGTCCGGCGAGGTTGTCCAACTCGTACGGGTCGGCGTGCAGGTCGTACAGCTCGGTCTCGACGTAGCGGGTCGCGGTGGGCTCGTGCCAGGGGTCGGCGTCCGGTGCGGCGACCGCGTACTTCCAGCGGTCCGTGCGCACCGCCCGGCCGACGTGGTCCTCGCTGATCTGGACGTACACCTCGGCGGGACGGCCCGGGTCGGTGCCGCCTCCGGTCAGCGGCAGGAAGGAGCGGCCCTGCACCCCGTCCGGCACCGGCAGGCCGGCGGCTTCCAGGAGGGTGGGTGTCAGGTCGACGGTGCTGACGGGGTGGCGGATGCGGCCTCCGCCGGCGAATCCGGGGCCGGTGAGGGCCAGGGGGACGCGCACGGACGCGTCGTGGGCGGAGCGCTTGTACTCGCTGTTGCGGGTGCGGAAGTGCGAGCCGTGGTCGGCGGTCCAGGCCAGGACCGTGGTCTCCGCGATGCCGAGGCCGCGCAGTGCGTCGCGCAGCCGGCCCACGCCCTCGTCTACGCGTTTGATCTGGCCGAGGTATCCACCGAGGTGGCGGTGGGCGCCGCCCTGCGGTGCGGCGGGGCTGAGCGCGGCCAGGTCCGGGGGCAGCCAGCTGCCCTGGTAGCGCTCACGGTAGCCATCGGGTGCCGGGTGGTCGTCCGTGGCGTTCTGGTGGTGGGGCTCCAGGAGGGACAGGAAGAGCAGGAACGGGCGGTCGTGGTGGTCGGCGACGAAGCGGACCGCGGCGTCGACCAGGGCGTCGGAGCGGTAGCCGGGGAGCCGCACCGGTTGCCCGGCGCCGTCGTACAGCACCGTGCGGTAGGCCTCGGAGGTGAACTCCAGCCGGTCCGAGGCCAGCCACTCCTGGTAGCCGCCGCGCCGCTCGGGGGGGACGGGGCCGTCCGGCTGGTCCTCGCCCGCGAGGTGCCACTTGCCGATGTAGCCCGTCGCGTATCCCGCCCGTGTGAACGCCGCCGCCAGGGTCGGGATGTCCGGTGGCAGCGCGAGACCGTTGCGGAACACGCCCGTCGCCGTCGGGAAGCGACCCGTCTGCAGTGCGGAACGGGCCGGAGCGCACACGGGGTTGGGGGTGATCGCCTGCTCCACATGGGTGCCCTCTCGGGCGATCCGGTCGAACTCCGGTGTCACATCGGCCGGATTGCCGTGCGCTCCTGTGGTGTCCCAGCGCTGCTGGTCGGTGAGGACGACGATCACCGAGGGCCTGGTGCTCCGGTCAGGGACGGTCATGCGTCCTGAGCCTAGGACGCAAGGGCCGCAATCGACCCCGTGCCGGCTCACACGATCCGGATCACGTGTTTTCCGCGTACGCCTCCGCGCTCCAGCGAGCGGTGCGCGGCGGCGATGCCGGCGAGCGGGTACACCGTGTCCACGACGGGCCGGATCGCTCCGCTCTCGGTGAGGCGGGTGAGCTCGGCGATGAGGGCGCGGCGGGGGTTTTCGCTGAAGAACCGTACGCGGCGCGGACCGAACACGGTCGACACGAGCAGGTACGAGAGGGAAGCGGCCAGGTTCTCGGCGTCGAAGGCGATCGCCACCATGCGCCCTCCGGGGGCCAGAAGGCGCCGATAGGCGGGGAGCGCGGTGCCGACCGTGTCGAGAACGACATCGAACCGGCCCAGGTCGGCCGGACCGGTGGTGGCGTAGTCGACGGCCTCGTCCGCGCCGAGACCGCGGACGAAGTCGAGGTTCTTCGCCCCGGCGAGCGCCGTGACGTGGGCGCCGTAGGCCTTGGCGAGCTGGACGGCGACGCTGCCGACGCCGCCGGCGCCGCGGACGAGCAGCCGTTCGCCTGCCGTGAGACGGGCCTTGTCACGCAGTGCGGTGATGGCCGTGGTGCCGACGGCCGGCAGCGCCGCCGCCTGGACCAGGTCGAGGCCGCTGGGCGCCGGAGCCAGCTGCCGTGGAGGCACGGCCACGAATTCCGCGGCACTGCCGAAACTGCGGGGCAGCAGCCCCCATACCCGGTCGCCCGCCGCCAGGCCCGAGTCGGAGGAACCGGGGTCGACGACTTCTCCGGCGAAGTCGATTCCGGTGCGTTTGGGGAAGCCGCGCCCCATGAGCCCGGTCACCAGACGCACTTTGCCCGCCCGCCCCAGCAGTTCGCCTCCGTTGACGCTGGCGGCGTGGACGCGCACCAGGACCTCCCCCGGCTTGGCGTCCGGGTTCGGCACGGTGCCTTCGTAGAGCACGTCCGGAGGGCCGTACCTGTCGTACAGAGCCGCACGCATGTCACTCACTCTTTCCAGTTCAGTCGATCGGCCGTGGCCGGGCGCCCAGGGGACACCGAACCGCCGGTGACCGTCACGCTAACTCCGCGACCGGAGAGGCCAGTCCGGTTGAGCGGAGGTGAGAAACATGCCTGCCCGTTCCTCTCGGATGAAGCCCTCAGCGCGGAGCGGGGATGCCCCCGGCGAGCTGAGGTACACACCGACCGCATCCGAAGTACATCGGATCTCTCTTCGGCTCGTTCCCTGCATTGACGCGCTTTGAGCGCTGGTTCTAGGCTGCGCCAGACGATAGATCCGATGAATCGTTCCTGTGATCCGCCCGCTCGACCCCCACACCAGCGTGACGCCCATCAGGAGTGATTGACATGAACCCTTCACATTCAGGGCCGTCCAGACGTGCGGTTCTCGCAACCGGCGGCCTGCTCGCGTCAGGCGCGCTCTGGGCGATGACCCCGTCGACGTCCTTTGCCGCACCCGCCTCACCCACGGACGGCTGGAAGAAGACCGCGTTCACCTACGGCGTGCAGAAGCCGTGGAACCTCGACCTGAGCGACCGCTACACCAACAGCGGCGGCGTCCACCGCATGTGGGTGTACGACACCGACGAGCCCATGTCACAGGGCAGTTCCACCGACCCGCGCACCGAGATGCGCTGGAACCAGGAGTACACGTCCGGGCAGCACATGTGGGACGCCGACGTGTATCTCCCGTCCGGCACGAACGGCGCGACCTTCGTGCAGATCCTCCGTGTGATCCACCCCTCGGGCACACCCGCCACGGACTTCATGCTCAACGCCTACAGCGCGAGCGGCGGAACGGTGCGGGCCTACGACCGCACCGTCCTCAAGACGAACGCCTACAACACCTGGTTCAACGTCAAGCTCGAACACAACGCCTCAAGCGGCAGCGTCAAGGTCTACTTCGACGACGCGCTGGTGCTGACCACCGAGGACCGCGGGCCCGCCACCCGCCACTTCAAGAACGGCGTCTACCACCACGGCAACGGCCGCGCCGAGGCACGCTTCCGCAACCTCACCTACTGGACGCGATGAGCCGTGCCCGGACGCGCTGAGGACCTTGACGAACCGTCGCACCTTGGAGGCACCCGCAATGACCTCTAGAAGAGCCATGCTCGGCACCGTGCTCGGCGGCACGACCCTCGCCGCCCTGCCCACGGTCGCCGAAGCCGCTTCCACCCGCACCCCCGCAGGCGCCGTCGAGGGCGAAGGCCTCGCGGCCGGGACCGGCCGCGCCCCCTGGACGATCCGCAACCACATGGACTCCAGCGGCGCCTGGGCCGGCTTCCTGCGCCAACAGGACCTGATCTGGCGCAAGCTGCCCAAGCTGTGGCACGAAGGGCCGTTCCTGGGTGACGGACGGCTGGGCAGCATGGTGTACCAGGATCCGGGTACGAACGGCATCCGCTTCACCGTCCAGCACGGCGAAGTGCAGGACCACCGCCCCGAGTTCGGCAGCGGGTGGGGCACCTGCCGGCTGCCCGTGGGTCATCTGACCCTCGATCCGGTCGGCACCGTCACCGCGGTCGACTGGCGGCTGAGCCTGTGGAACGCCGAGCTCACCGGCACGGTCACCACGGACAAGGGCTCCCTGACGTTCGCCGCGTTCATCCACGACGGCATCCTCGCCGCGCGTGCGACGGCCGACGGCGACGAGAAGGTCCGCTGGACCTTCCACCCGGAGGAGGCGATCAGCCCCAGGAAGATCAGCGAGGAGCCGCCCGCCGGATACGTCGCCAACCCGCCCTGGACGACCCGGACCACCGGCGACGTCGAACAGGTCCTCCAGCCACTGACCGGCGGCGGCCAGACCGCGACGGCCCACCGCCGCTCCGGTGACGTCCTCCTGCTCACCGTCGCCCACAGCCATCCCTCGGACACGCGGGCAGGCGAAACCTCGTTGAAGAAGATCCAGCGGGCGGACGCCTACGGGGTGCTCCGCGACCGGCACACCCGCTGGTGGCACGCGTTCTACCGCAAGAGCTTCGTCTCGATCCCCGACGAACGGCTGCAGAGCTTCCACTGGATCCAGCTCTACAAGATCGCGTCGGCCAGCCGCGAGGGCGGCCCGGTGATGGCCACCTCAGGGCCGTGGCTGGAGCCCACGCCGTGGCCCGCCGTGTGGTGGAACCTGAACGTGCAGCTCGAATACTGGATCGTCCACGGCTCCAACCACCCGGAACTCGACTCGCTCGCCAGCACCCTCCGGCAGAACCAGGAACAACTGATCGCGAACGTGCCCGCCGCCTACCGGTCGGACAGCGCCGGAGTCGGCCGCAGCTCGGACATGTTCATGAACCGCAGCGCCCCCTCCCCGGGCAGCGGCGGCGAGTCGGGCAACCTGACCTGGGCCCTGCACAACGCGTGGCTGAGCTACCGCCACACCATGAACGAGGCCCTGCTGCGCGACACGGTGTACCCGCTGCTGCGCCGCGCGATGAACTACTACCTGCACTTCCTCCAGCCGGAGGACGACGGCAAGCTGCATCTGCCGTCCACGCTGTCCCCTGAGTATCCGGTGGTCCCCCCGAAGGACACCAACTACGACCTGGCACTGCTCCGTTGGGGCTGCGCCACCCTGCTGGAGGCCGCCGAGCGCCTGGAAGTCGACGACCCCCTGAAGCCGCGCTGGCGGGAGGTACTGGCCAAGCTCACGCCCTACCCGGTGGACGGCAACGGATTCATGATCGGTGCGGACACCCCGTACGCCCAGTCCCACCGCCACTACTCCCACCTGTTGATGGTCTATCCGCTCTACCTCGTCAACTGGGACCAGCCGGAACAGCGCGCGCTGATCGAGAAGTCGGTCGCCCACTGGCACGCGCTGACCGGAGCCCACCGGGGGTACAGCTACACGGGCGCCGCGTCGCTGTACGCGATGATGGGCCGCGGCGACACCGCGCTGTCGTACCTGAAGAAGTTCTTCGACCCGACGACGCGCTATCCCTGCCGGGCCAACACCCACTACACGGAGGCCGGTCCGGTCATCGAGACCCCGCTGTCGGCGTCGCAGTCCCTGCACGACATGCTCTGCCAGGGCTGGGGCGGTGTCGTACGGGTCTTCCCCGCCGTACCGGACTCCTGGGCCGACGTCGCCCTCCATGACTTCCGCACCCAGGGTGCCTTCCTCGTCAGCGCGGCCCGCACCGGCGGCGTCACCCGCTTCGTCCGGGTACGGAGTCTGGCGGGCGAGCCGCTGAAGCTCCGGCACGGTCTGACGGGCGGCCCGGTGACCGCGCTCCTCGACGACGGCTCCCCGGCCCGCACCCGCCCGACGGACGACGGCACCCTCGCCATCGACCTGCCCAAGAACCGTGAGGTGCTGCTGTACGCGGGCAGACGACCCGACCTGGTCATCGCCCCGGTGACCGTGAGCGAGCCGGGCGAGCCCTGGGGGCTGCCCTAGGCTCTTCCGCTCCCCCTCAGCCCTCACCCCTCACCCGGCGCCCGGCCGTCCTCGTCGTTCACGGCCGGGCGCCGGGCCCGACCGCCCTGTATGCAGCCCCCTGCGTGACTGCGGGCCCGTCGCCTTATCTCTACGTCCCCTCTCAAGTCTCCTGTTTTTACGTAGCCTTGACGTGCAGTCCGCCCGAGGCATGGCTCCAGCCTGGACACCGTTATGAAGTGGGAGTCGTCCGGCATGATCCCGGGGTTCCGCGGTTATGCCTACCTGTCAGGGGTTTGACGGCGTTCTTCGCGTGGGGGAGAAGTGGTCACAGTGGGTCAGCTGCGTTTCGGTGGTCGTGTTGCCCTGGTGACCGGGGGGACGGTCCTCGGCGAGTCCACGGCCTGTTCCCTCGCCCGGCTCGGCGTCGGAGGCGGCGGGCCTCTCACCCTCGATCTCCCCGCCCCCGGCCCCGACCGCGCAGCCTGATGGGCTCGGCCATGAGGAGCGGTCCTCCGAGAGTCCTCGCCATCGAACTGGTCACGGCACTCCGTCCAGATGCGCGCCGGAGCGGAGGGCGGACATGACGAGCAGCCTGCCCGGGCAGAGGGCGAGCTCCCCCGCCGGCCCACACGACCTCCAACGGGCCGTCGCCGAGTGCCGGAACCGGACCGCCCGCCATCTGGAGGGCAGGGTCGACGCCCACGGTTTCCTCCAGGACGGGTGCGCCAGCCGGATCGTGGAATCGGTGCTCTTCCTCGGACTCATCCGCAAACAGGCGTCCGAGGAATGGTTTCGCCACGAACAGGAGCAGGTCACCGGATATCTGCGGCGCGCATGCTCGGGGACCGGATGGCAGCCCATGCTCGCGCGCGCCGCACTGGGCATGGCCGTAGAGAGCGACCGTGCCCTGGCGGCCGCGTTCCTGGAGTCGTTCACGCATTTCACCGGCGTTCGCAAGAGGGCGCTGCTGCAGACCGTCTTCGCGCTGTGCGCCCTCGCGCCCTACGATCCGCGCATCGCCGCACTCGACGCGCCGCGCCCCGGACGCGCGGCGACCTGGACACGGATGGTGCTGCTGGCCATGCGGACGCTGCATGCCTGTGCGGCCGGCGGCGCCGCGCGCGTTTCGCCGGCCGAGCACGCCGAGCTGCGCCGCCGCCTGGTCTCGGGCACCCGGAAGGTGTGGGAAGGCAACCTCCTGGTGCACCTTCTCGCCCTGCACGCGCTGCACGCCCTCGACCCCGGCGCCCCCGAGGTGCGCGCGGGGATCCGGGCGCTGGCATCGTGTCAGAACCCCGACGGAGGCCTGCCCTTCACCGACAGCCATGATCTGTTCCTCACGGCCAAAGCCGGCCTCGCACTGATCGGGGCGGGCCGCTCGCACGCTCTGGTGGCACGGATGGCCGGCCGGGTGGCCGCCGGACAGAGCCCCGACGGGGGCTGGCCCTACGCGTCGCAGGTCCAGCAGTGCGACGCGGACAGCACCGCGGTGTGCCTGGAGTTCCTCCGCGCCACCGGACCCGGCCGGTACGCCCCCCACATCGCCGCGGGTCAGGCTCACCTGCGGAGCCTCGCCGGAGTCGACGGAGGATTCCCCACCTACCGGCCCGGCAACCCGTCCGAAGCGGAGATGACCGCCGGGGCACTCATCGCCCTCAGCCATGGCTCCACGGCGAGCGACCCCCTCCCCGTCGTGCGCCCCGCCGCCGACTGGCTCCTCGATCAGCAGTCCGCCGACGGCACCTGGCCGAGGAGCTGGACGATCAGCGAGTCCAGCGTGATGGAGCGCGCGGTCCACGCACTCACGCGCCTGCCTGCCGCGCTCGCCGGAACGCTCCCCGCGAGGCGGGTCGAGCAAGCACTGCGGCGCGCCGCGAGACGCCTGACGGACACCCAGAACTCCGACGGCGGCTGGGGCCAGGTCCCCGGCACCGCCAGCGGCACGGTCAGCACCGCACGAGCCCTGATGGGCCTCGCCAGGCTGGACCATCTGCCCGGCACCCGAAGGGCGGCGGACCGGGGCATCGCCTGGCTGGCCGCCGCCCGACTCGCCGACGGCAGCTACCCGGGGCCGCCCGACCAGGTCGGGCCCCGCCCCATCCCGTACGAGTTCCCCGCCCTGGCCGGCATCTACGCCCTGACGGCGCTCGCCGCCTGGCGCGCACCGGCCCGATGCGGCCCTTCGAGCGACGAACTGAGGACGCTCCATGAGTGAGGACGCCGACCTGAGCGCGTGGACCGATCTACGAGGGACGGCCGGCGGGCCCGCCCCGTTCGGCATGGAAGACCTGCGCGTCCCGCTGCTGTATCTGCCCTTCCCGCCTCACGATCCCCATCCCGCCCTGGACCGGGCGCAGTCCGCGCTGGACGTCTGGCTCGCCGCGTACGGCCTGTGCCAGTCCGCCGCCTCGCAGCGCAGCCTGCGGCGCACCCGGGTTCCGCTGATCACCGCGCTCACCTATCCGTACGCGGCACCCCACACCCTGGACCTGCTCACCCGCTGGGCCACCTGGACCTTCATCATCGATGACGAATTCGACGACGGTCCCGACGGCGAGGACCCCCAGAGGTGCGCGGACGCCCTCCGCACGCTCCTGCCGGTACTCGACGGGGCCCGTCCGGGCAGGGGGCCCTCCGAGCGTGCCTTCGCCGACACCCTGGAGGACCTCACGCGTGACCGGTCGCCCGGCTGGTGCCGTATGTTCCGCGACGACATACGGGCCTACCTGTGGTCGTACTACCAGGGGCTCCTGGACCGGCTCACGAAGCGGACTCCGACCCTGGCCGCCTACCGGCGCCGGCGCGCGGACAGCGTCGCTGCCTACACCTGGCTCGACCTCACCGAGATCGCGGCCGGGATCGACCTCCCCGACACCGTGCGGCATCTGTCCAGCTTCCGCGATCTGCGCACCGCGGCCGCCGAATACGTCGGACTCCACAATGACTTGTGGTCCCTGGGAAGAGACCGCGCCGCAGGAGGCTTCCACAACGCCGTCCTGCTTCTCCAACAGCAGGAGCAGAGCACCTGCCAGGAAGCCGTGGACCAGGTCAACACCCTGCTCAGCGAGTGCGTCCACCGCATGACCACCGCCGAAACCGACCTCGCTCTCCAGCTGCGAGCGGCCGGAGCGACCCAGCACACCCGAGCCGACGCCCGCACCTGCGCGGACGGCTACCGCACGTTCGTCCGCGGCTGCTTCGACTACCACCACCAGGTCGCCCGCTACACCCGCCCCGACCCCGACCTGTCCGACGGCACACCCACCCACCAGCTCTTCACGCCCGGCACCCGCCTCATCGATCAGGCGTGAGTGCCGGCGGCACGACAGGGGCGCGAGCACGGCAGATCGACCGGATCGGCGACTGGGACGCCACCTGGTCCGCCCCCCGCCTGCGCGCAGGCGATCCGGCCGGCGCTCCTTGCCGCACACCGGCAGCGCACCTAGCCTGACTTTGTGCCGCGAATAAACAAAGCCCGAACCCACGACGTCGTGCCGGGCAACGACCTCACCCGGCTCCGTATCGCCCTCACCACCTTCTTCGCCCTCGACGGCTTCATCTTCGCCGGTTGGGTCGTCCGCATCCCCTCCATCAAGGAGCAGACGGGCGCATCGGCCAGCGCCCTCGGCCTCGCCCTCCTCGGCGTATCCGCGGGCGCGGTGATCACGATGATGTTCACCGGCCGCCTCTGCCGCCGCTTCGGCAGCCACCCCGTGACCGTGATCCTCGGCGTCCTGCTCTCCTTCAGTGTCGCTCTGCCGCCGCTCAGCCACTCGGCACTGACGCTCGGCGCCGTACTGCTGGTCTTCGGAATGGCGTACGGCGGCATCAATGTCGCCTTCAACAGCGCCGCGGTTGACCTGGTACGTGCGCTGCGAAGGCCCGTCATGCCCAGCTTCCACGCCGCTTTCAGCCTCGGTGGCATGATCGGCGCCGGGCTCGGTGGTCTGGTCGCCGGTGCGCTGTCCCCCACCCGGCATCTGCTCGGCCTCACCGCGGTCGGCCTGATCGTCACCGCCCTGGCGGGCCGCACCCTGCTGCGCCACCGCCCTCCGACGCCACCGGAGAACGCGTCGCACCAGCAGCCCGCGCCGCGCCGTATGGACAACCGCACCCGTGGTCTTGTGATCACGTTCGGTCTGATCGCCCTGTGCACGGCTTACGGGGAGGGAGCCCTGGCCGACTGGAGCGCACTGCACCTGGAACAGGATCTCGACGCCACACCGGGCGTCGCGGCCATCGGCTATTCCTGCTTCGCGCTCGCCATGACCGTGGGCCGCCTCACCGGCACCCAGCTGCTCGAACGCCTGGGCCAGACCCGCACGTTGGTGTCCGGCGGGACGACCGCCGCGGTCGGCATGCTGCTCGGTGCGCTCGCGCCCTCCCTGTGGGCAGCACTCCTCGGCTTCGTGATCACCGGGCTCGGCCTCGCCAATCTCTTCCCGGTCGCGATCGAGCGCGCCGGCGCGCTGGCCGGTCCCGACGGAGTCGCTGTCGCGTCCACGCTCGGCTACGGCGGCATGCTCCTGGGCCCGCCCGCCATCGGGTTCATGGCGGACTGGTTCTCCCTTCCCGCCGCCCTCACCAGCGTGGCGGCGCTGGCCGCGTTGGCCACGGTCATCGCCTTCACGACACGGCGTGCCGCAGCAGGCTCACACCCTGCCCCTCCCGTGTCCTGAGGAGAGCCCTCAGGACGGCTCTCCTCGTGAACCGCTGTACCGCACCTCGCGTCGTCCTCGGTAATGCCACTGCCCGGGGATGACGAGGAGTCAGGGATTGAGGATCGGTACAGAGGCCGAAACGGTTCGCAGCGGCGGCCGTCCCTCACCGCCGCCGACGTGGCGTCAGGTGCTGCGCCGGTCGCGACGGCTGGCCGCCGTGCTGGTCAGCGTCTGCGCCCTGCTGGGCGCGGTACGGCTGGTCGTTCCCGCCACCGCGGACGCGGACAGCGAACCAGCGGGAGTCCGGCGGCAGTTGACCTTTCTGCGTGAGGAGCTGGATGACGGGGCCGGCGACGAGGCGCAGAGGCTGTTCCCCGAGGGGTACTTCTTCCTGCACGCGCTCTACGGTCTGAGCTGGGTCGAGATCGGGATGCGCGAACCGGTCGGCGACAGGTCGACGGCGTTGCGAGAGGCCCGGTGGGCGCTGGCGCGGCTGGACTCCGCGTCCGGCCGCGCCCCGTTCAGCCCGGGTCTCACCCCGCCGTACGGCGTCTTCCACCGCGGCTGGAGCAACTGGCTGCGCGGCGGGGTGCTGAGCCTGCAGCCGGCCGGGCACCGCGATCCCGGCGAGGTGCGTCGGTTCGCCCGCGACTCGGGCGCGCTCGCCGCGGCTTTCGACGCCTCGCAGTCGCCGTATCTGGAGGCGTATCCCGGTCAGGCGTGGCCGGTCGACTCGACCGTGGCGATCGCGTCGCTGCGGCTGCACGACGCTCTGCTGCCCGGCCGGTTCACCGAAACCGTCCATCGGTGGGTACGGGAGGTGCGCGGACGACTCGACCCTCGCACCGGCCTGCTCCCGCACCGGGCCGACCCGGACACCGGCGATCCGATCGAGGTGGCCAGGGGCACCTCGCAGAGCCTCATCCAGCGTTTCCTGATCGACATCGACCAGGACTTCGCCGGTGAGCAGTACCTGCGCTTCCGCGACCGGTACATCACCTCGCCGCTCGGCCTCGGGCCCGCCGTGCGGGAGTACCCCGACGGCATGGACGGCCCGGCCGACATCGACTCCGGCCCGCTCCCGCTCGGCGTGAGTCTGTCGGCGAGCGTGGTCACCATCGGCGCGGCCCAGGTCCACGGCGACGTTCCGCTCGCCGCCGCACTGGCGGGCGTCAGCGAGCTGGCCGGCCTCCCCGTCGACACCCCGTGGACGAAGCGGTACGCCTTCGGCCTGATCCCCGTCGGTGACGCGTTCCTGGCATGGTCGAAAACCGCACGGCCGTGGGTGGCGAAGGCGCCGCCCCCACCACCGGCCCAGGTCTCGGGGTGGTGGCGCGTTCCCCTGCTGTCGCTCCTGGCCGTGCTCGCCGCCGCACCCTGGCTGCCCACGCTGGTCCGCCGCCACCGACACGGCGCACCTCCTCACCCCCACCCAACCAGCCGGCCCCGGCAGCTGACCTGACGTACGCGCGGGGGCCCGGCCCGGGGAACATGGGGTCAGACGGTCTGGATCACCGGGAACGGCCTCCAAGGCGCCCTCGCCATGCTCGCGGGAGCGCGGCCGCACCAGCTGTGCACCGCGCATCACGTACGGGACTACGCGGGGATCATCACGCGAGCGTGACGGGATCGCCGCGTCGAATGGTGCCGCCCGCGATCACATCGGCATAGACGCCCACATGCACCTGATTGTGCTGCGCTGCCGTACGCAGGATGCCCGCGTCCCGCGGCAGGTCTCCCTGCGGCAACGTGGTCATGACGCAGCGAGGGCAGGGGCCGGTGATCCGCAAGCGGACCTCGTTGCCGATTGCCACCGCATGACCGATCCAGTCGTTTTCCACGAAGCCCTGCTCGTCCGGGCCGGTCGCCACGACAATGTTCGGCCGGAACCGCCGAGCCTCGAAGCGTCCGGCGGGATACAGCGCATGCAGCCGTTCGATCGTCGCCGTGGTCAGCAGGTGCACGACCGCCATGTCGAAAAGGGTGCCCGGCGGCATGTGCCACTCGGTCACCGTGTCTCTGTGATCGAGACCCTCCATATCCGGCCAGTACTCCTCGGCGGTCGCACCCGACGGCTCTCCCGCGCCGTGCGCCTGGGCGAGTACGACCTTCCGGCCGAGTTCTCTGGAGAGGATCTGCGGCAGGTGGGGCTGATCGCTCAGCGCGGTGGTTCCATCGGGCAGGGTCAGGCGAACGGCAGGCAGCTTCGATCCCGCCTGCGGAGGCTCGACATAGGCAGCACGAAAATCGAAGAACGTCCCCCACTTACGCGGATTCTTCGCGCCCGCGACCTTTCCCGTCGCCGCGTCGACAACAGCGAACTGCCGATCCCCGACGAGGCCGCGCTCCGTGACCTCGGAGGCGTTCAGTTCCTCCCCCAGCATCGACTTCACCGGGTAGCGCCACAGTCCGACAACCGAGCCGCCTCCCGCATGCGCGGAAGGCGAGAACGATGGCGACGGATCCGTTTGCATGAGGCCTCCTCCTGTTCACGGTACGAGCGCAGCGCGTGACACCGGCGTCGCCCCTCAAGCGGAAAGCCTCGCCACACTCCTGTCAAACGGACGGCCGTCCATCCGGCACACTCGCCCCATGGAGATCGCCGAACACATCGAGACCCTGGACAGGGAGGGCCGGCTGCTGGTCGCGGCCGCCGAGAGCGCCGGGACCGGGGCCCGGGTGCCGACGTGCCCGGACTGGCAGGTGCGGGATCTGCTGCGGCACACAGGGATGGTGCACCGGTGGGCCGGGGCGTTCGTCGCCGAGGGGCACACGTCGTACCACCCCGCCGAGGGCGAGCCGGACCTGGACGGCGCGGAACTCCTGGGCTGGTTCCGGGAAGGCCACGCACGGCTCGTCGACACCCTTGCGGCGGCGCCCCCGGACGTGGCGTGCTGGAGCTTCCTGCCCGCGCCCTCGCCACTGGCCTTCTGGGCGCGGCGGCAGGCGCACGAGACGACGATCCACCGGGCCGACGCGGAGTCGGCGCGCGACGGGACGGCCGACGCGGTCGGCGCGATCGCCCCGGGGTTCGCGGTCGACGGCATCGACGAGTTGCTGCTCGCCTTCCACGCGCGCGCGAAGAGCCGAGTGCGCACCGACCGGCCGCGGGTCCTGAGGGTAAGGGCGACGGACGCGGGCACCGTGTGGACCGTACGGCTGTCGTCCGGGCCGCCGGTGAGCGAGCGGGGCGAGACGGCGGACGCGGACTGCGAGGTGGCGGGTCCCGCCGCGCGGCTCTATCTGTCGCTGTGGAACAGGCAGCCCTTCCCGAGCGTCACGGGCGACGAGTCGCCGGCCGCGCTGTGGCGCGAGAAGTCCGCCGTGACCTGGAGGTAGCGTGCCGGACAGGGAAGTGCCCGGAGACCGTCCGGCCTCCGGGCACCAGTGGGTGGTGCGGGACGCTCAGCAGTGCGGGGCGTAGTACCGCCACCGGTCGCCGGAGCCCGGTGTGCCGTTGCCGCTGGACTGGACGTACACGGCGGCGGAGTAGCCGTAGACACCGGTCGCCGCGTTGCGGCCGCGGACCCACACCGTGCTGCCGCCGATGTTTGTTCCGTCCGTCCAGCAGTCCACGTTGAAGGTCTGCAGCCGGTAGCCCCGTCCCACGACGGTGCAGGATGTGGTGGCGCAGGTCCGGATTCCCACCCCGTCGGCGTTGAAGAAGCCCGCTGTCGCCGCCTGAGCGGTGCCCGCGAGCGCGATACCGCCGAAGGCCAGGGAAGTCGCGCCGATCACTGACGCACGAAGCCAACTGTTCATTTGTTCCCCCTGTGGTCATGTGCACACAAATGACACGGCAAACCAATCAAGCGCAAGGTGAGGTGTCAATACGCCTGAAAGAAACAGCGGTTGACACGGCGTGGGTTCGCGCACGTTCCATACGGCTTCATACTGCTGCGTAAGGGGCGCGGAGACGAACGGGGACAAGAACGCATGATGGACGCGGGGCAGGGGCGGCGGACGCAGGCCGAGCGGGACGCGATCACCGTGGAGATCGGGTACGCGCTGTGCAGCGCGGCCTTCGCGGCGGCCGTGGTGTTCGGGGTCGTGGCGGGTCCGGCGCTGCTCTTCGCGCTGCCGCTCGGCGTGGAACGCGTGCTCGTTCTCTTCGGTCTGGCACTGGCCGCCCCGCTCTTCGCCGCCCGCGTGGTGAGCGTGCTCCTCCGCTTCCGCCGGCGCGCCGGTACGGTGGCGGTGCAGTGCTCCTCGCCCCGTACGCCCGGCCCTCAGCCCAGCCAGCCCGGCCGCACCAACCCGGACTCGTAGGCCAGCACGACCAGTTGGGCCCGGTCCCGGGCGCCCAGCTTCACCATCGTGCGGCTCACATGGGTCTTGGCGGTCAGCGGGCTGACGACGAGACGGCGGGCGATCTCCTCGTTCGACAGGCCGATGCCGACGAGGGCCATCACCTCCCGTTCCCGCTCGGTGAGTCCTCCCAGCGACGCGGCTGCCGCGGGCTCCTTGGATCGGGCCGCGAACTCCGAGATCAGCCGGCGGGTCACCCCCGGCGAGAGCAGCGCGTCGCCCTCGACCACGGCCCGCACCGCACGCAGCAGTTCCTCCGGCTCGGTGTCCTTCACGAGGAAGCCCGACGCGCCGGAGCGGATGGCCTCGAAGACGTACTCGTCGAGCTCGAACGTGGTGAGCATGACCACCTTGACGTCCTTCAGGCTCTGGTCCTCGGTGATACGGCGGGCCGCGGCCAGCCCGTCGAGGACCGGCATCCGGATGTCCATCAGGACGACGTCGGGCCGCAGTGCACGCACCTTGCGCAGCGCCGCCTCGCCGTCGGCGGCCTCCCCGGCCACCTCGATGTCCGGCTGCGCGTCGAGGAGCGCCTTGAAACCTGCGCGGACCAGGGACTGGTCGTCGGCGAGCAGTACGCGGATCACCGGCCCTCCTTGGCCTCGTGGTACCGGGCGGGCTTCAGCGGCAGTACGGCGAGCACCCGGAATCCGCCGTCGGCGCGCGGCCCCGCCTCGATCGTGCCCCCCAGGGCGGCGGCCCGCTCCCGCATTCCGGCCAGTCCGTTGCCGCTGCCACCGGCGTCCGCGCCGGTGGCGGGCCCGTCGTCGTCGATCCTCAACCGCAGCGCCCCGGCCGCCTGTCCGAGGCACACGCGCGCGTGCCGCGAGCCCGAGTGCCGTACGACGTTGGTGAGGGCCTCCTGCACGATGCGGAACGCGGCGAGGCCGGCGCCGGGCGGGAGCGGGGGTGCCTCGCCCTCGACCTCCACCGTGAGGCCCGCACCGGCCGCCTGTTCGACCAGCTCGGGCAACCGGTCGAGCCCCGGTGCGGGGGCGCGCGGAGCGTCACCCGGTGTCCGGAGCGTGTCGAGCACCTGGCGGACCTCCCCGAGGGCCTCCTTGCTGGCCGCTTTGATGGTGGTGAGCGCGGTGCGGGCCTGCTCGGGGTCGGAGTCGAGGAGCGCGAGGCCGACGCCCGCCTGCACATTGATCACCGAGATGCTGTGTGCGAGGACGTCATGCAGCTCCTGGGCGATCCGCAGCCGCTCCTCGTCGGCGCGCCGCCGGGCCGCCTGGGCACGCTCGGCACGTTCGCGGGCCCACTGCTCGCGGCGTACCCGGACCAGTTCGGAGACCGCGACGATCGCGATGATCCAGGCGGTGACGGGCACCTCCTGCCCCCAGTCGGCCGCGTGGTCCCCGGCCGGTGGCAGCCACTGGTACAGCCAGTGCGCCACCAGCAGGTGTCCCGCCCAGAACATGCCGACCGCCGCCCAGGCGGCCTTGCGGTGCCCGGTGACGATCGCGCTGAAGCAGCCCAGGGCGACCGTGAGGAACACCGGGCCGTACGGATACCCGGCGCCCAGATAGACCATGGCCGTGGCAGCCGTCCCGAAGGCGACGAGCACCGGGTACCGCTGCCGCCACAGCAACATGCCCGAGCCGAGGAGCAGCAGCACGCGCGCGAACGGGCCGAGAGACGCGTGCTCGCCCTCCTGGAACCGGGCGGCGGCGTTCGAGCCGACCAGCACGAAGACGGTGAGCAGCAGCGTGGAGCGCCACGGCCACCGGGGACCCGCGTCCTCGTCCGGCCCCGCCCGCCGCCACGGAGGGCGCCCCTGCCACCACGGCGGACCGCCCGGCCTGCGCCGCCACGGCGGTGCGCCCCAGGCCGGGGACGTGTGCGGGCCCTGCTCTTCCATGACGGCCACGCTAGACGCCGCGCACCGCCCGGTGCGTCACCCGGGCGAGGTGATCACACGTACTCCCGGTGTAGTACGCCCTCTGCGGACGGCTCCCCGGGCGTCTTCCCCGCCCCTTCGCTGATCCCGAACCGTTCGTGCAGCCGGCGCAGCGGACGCGGCGCCCACCAGTTCGCGCGACCCGCGAGGCGCATCGTCACCGGCAGCAGGACGACCCGGATGAGGGTCGCGTCGACGAGGATCGTGAGGGCCGTCCCGATGCCCAGCTCCTTCAGGAAGACGACACCCCCGGTGGCGTACGACAGGAAGGACAGCGCCAGGATCCCGGCAGCGGCGGTGACGAGCGGGGCGCTGCGCCGGATGCCCTCCCCCACCGCGCGTTCCGTGTCGCCGGTCCGGTCGTGCTCCTCCTTGATGCGGGCCAGCAGGAACACCTCGTAGTCCATCGACAGCCCGTATGCCACGCAGAACATCAGGACCGGGATGCTCGGCTCGATGGAACCGGTCGGTGTGAACCCGAGCGCCCCGGACAGATGACCGTCCTGGAACACCCACACCAGGCACCCGAACATCACCGAAAGACTCAGCAGGTTCAGGACCGTCGCCTTGGCGGGGAGCAGCACGCTGCCGGTCATCAGGAAGAGGATCACGTACGTCGCCACGAGCACGATCCCGACGGCGAACGGGAGCCGGTCGAGGAGGGTGGCGCGGAAGTCGGTCGTCTCACCCGGGTAGCCGCCGACGAGAGCGCGGGCGGGTGCCGGGGTGTCCCGGACGCGTTCGACGAGGGCGGGCACGTCGCCGTACATGGCCTTCTGGGTCGGGATGACGGCCAGGCGTACGCGGCCGTCGGGGGCCGTGAGCCGGTCCTGGCCGGCAGCCGCGGCCCGCCGGCCCTCGCGGAAGGCGCCCTCGGGTGCGTCGACCTGGAACACGCCCGGGACCCGGGAGAGCCGGGCCGCGTACGCCCGTGTGTCGGCGGGCCCGTCGAGGACGACCTGGATGGTGTCGGTGGGCTCGGCGGCGAACTCCCTGTGCACGATCTCGGAGGTGGTCCGCGAGGAGGTGCCCTCGGGGAGGGTGCGCTCGTCAGGGAGGCCGAAGCGGAGCCCCAGCAGGGGTGCGGCGGCGACGAGGAGCACGGTCAGGACCCCGGCACCCGCGGCGAACGGGCGGCGCATCGCCCTGAGCGCGGTGCGGTGCCAGAAGCCGGAGGCGGGCGCGGCGGGCCGCTCCACGCGGTGGCCCCAGCGCGCCAGGGCCGCCGGCAGGAACAGCACGGCCCCCGCCACCGCGGTGAGCACGACGAGGACACCGGCGTACGCGAACGAGCTCAGGAAGAAGAAGGGGAACACCAGCAGCGCGCACAGCGACACGGCCACCGTCACTGCGCTGAAGACGACCGTGCGCCCTGCCGAGGCGGCCGCCCGGACGACGGCCTCCGGCTGCGGATGCCCGGCCGCGCGCTCCTCCCGGTAGCGGTGGATCACGAACAGGCTGTAGTCGACGCCGAGTCCGAGGCCCAGCACGAGCGCGAGGTTCGCCGCGAACGTCGACACCTGGGTGAACTGGGCGATGGCTCGCAGCCCGGCGAGCGTGCCCAGCACGGAGATCAGCCCGACCGCGACGGTCAGCAGGGCGGCGGTCGTGCGCCGGTACACGAGGATCAGCAGCAGGACGACGGCGGGGAGGGCGAACAGCTCGGCGCGCAGGAAGTCGGTGCGGGCCTGTTCGCCGACCTGCCGGGAGATCTCCTCCTGTCCGCCCACCTGGACGCTGAGTTCGGCGGTGGGGCGGGTCAACTCCGGGGAGAGGGCGGCGAGTTCCTCGCGGGTTTCGGTGACGCCGCCTTCGAGGTGGACGAGGACGAGGGCGCGGCGGCCGTCGCTGCCGCGCAGGGCGGGACTGTCCGCGTCCCAGTACGAGGTGACGTCCGTGACGAGGGGCAACTCCTCGACTTCGGCGGTGAGTTCGCGGGCAGCCCGCTCGGTGGCCGGGCTGTCCACGTCGCCGTCGCGGGCCGTGACGAGGAGGGCGAGGTTGGGGTTGCCGGTGCGGAAGTGCTCGCGCAGTGCGTCGCCCGCGCGGACCGACTCGGTGCCGGGTGAGCTCCAGCGCGAGAGGTCCAGGTCGGACTGGGCTCCCGCGCCGTAGGCGCCGAGGCCGAGGAAGGCGAGGAGTACGCCGATCAGGACGGCGCGGCTGTGCCGCACCGCCAGGCGGCCGAGCCGGGTCAGCATCGTGGTGGCCTTTCGAACGGGATCCACGGGTGGCCCGGCCACCGTCGCCGAGGCCGCTGGAACGCCCGCTGGAAGATCCACTGGAACGGGCCGGCCCGGCTACGCTCGACGCATGCGTGATTCGCACGGTTCGCGTCCCGGCTCGCACTCGGGTGTGCGCTTCGAACTGCTCGGCCCGCTCAGGGCGTTGCGCGACGGCGTGGCGATCCCGCTCGGCCCACCGAAGCAGCGCGCGGTGCTTGCCGTACTCCTGCTCCAGGAGAGCCGGCCGATGTCGTACGACGGTCTGGTCGAGGCGGTGTGGGGCGGTAGCCCGCCCGTGCATGTGCGCAATCTCGTGCAGAAGTACGTGTCCGGGCTGCGCCGCGCGCTGGGAGACGGACCCGGACTGGAGTGGACCGGCAACGGCTACCGTCTGAACGGGGCGGACATCGACGACCTGCGCGAGCGGCGGCGGCTGATCGACGAGGCGATGGCCGCACGGGACGCGGGCGACCTGCGGCGCGCGGGAGAACTGGTGGCATCCGCCGAGGAGTTGTGGCGCGGCGAGTTCGCGGAGGGCCTCCAGGCCCCCTACCTGGCAGCGGAGCGGTTGCGCTGGGCCGAGAAGCGGCTCACGGTCCTGGAGGCACGTCTGGCCGGCGAGATCGATCTGGGCCGGTCCTTCGAGTACGTGCACGAACTGGTCCGTCTCGTCGCCGCGCACCCCCTGCGGGAACGGCTCGTCGAGCTGCTGATGCTCGCGCTGTACCGGACCGGCCGCGGCGTGGACGCGCTGATGGCGTACGAGGAGCTGCGACAGCGGCTGGCGGAGGCGCTGGGCGCCGACCCGGGGCCGGCGCTGCGCTCACTGCACGCGCGGATCCTCCGTCAGGACCCGGGCTTGATGGCACCGTCGCCCGTGCCGGTCGGCTGAGGGAACACCAGCCCGACGTGGTGGGCGAGTCGGGCAGCGGCGTGCCGGAAGAAAGCCTGCCGGTCCTCAACCACACGGTGGAACTGGCCGAACACCTCGAAGTTGACCAGCCCGAAGAGCTGCGCGAAGGCCGCGACGAGCACCGCGACCACCGGGGGCGGCAGATCGGGCGCGAGATCGGCGGCCATCCGCTCCGCCTCCGGCGTGACCTCGGCCGACAGTTTCCACTGGGCCACGCCGTTCCCGCGGTGCGCGTCCCGCACGATCCCGATGAGCAGCCGCCAGACCCGCGAGGCCGCAGGCACGGTGGTATCGGGCGCGGAGTAGCCGGGCACGGGCGATCCGTAGATCAGCGCGTACTCGTGCGGATGCGCCAGGGCCCAGTCGCGCACCGCCGCGCACACGGCGATCCACCGCTCGGCCGGCGCCGCCCCGGCGACCTGGGTGTGCGCGGTCTCGGCGGCCTCGCCGAGGGAGTCGTAGGCATCGATGATGAGCGCGGTGAGCAGGTCGTCGCGGCTGGGGAAGTAGCGGTAGAGGGCGGAGGAGGCCATGCCGAGCTCGCGGGCGACGGCGCGCAGCGAGAGCTTGGACGCGCCCTGCGCGGCGAGCTGTCTGCGCGCTTCCTCCTTGATGGCGGCGGTGACTTCGATCCGGGCGCGGGCACGGGCTCCTTGTGTGGCGGCGTGGGCTCCTTGTGTGCTGCTCATGCGGGGCAGTGTGCCATGTCTTCAGAGCGGTGGACACAATCGCGAGCACCGCTCCATGAAGAGATCGCCGCCCTCCATTCGGAGCACCGCACAAAATCGAGAGCAGTGATCTTGCTTTGGGCTGCCGGTCTCGTGCACACTGCCTCATGCGAGAGCAGTGCTCACACTCAAGAGCAACGCTCACGCAGCCCGCCGCCCTCAGGAGGATTCGCCATGTCCACGTACGTCAAGAAGCCCGACTGGTTCACCGTCAACGTCCTCAACCGCGTCGTCGCCTGGCTGACGGGCCGCGGCGTCAGTGTCTGGGGCTCCCGGGTGCTCGCCGTCCGTGGCCGCAAGAGCGGGCAGTGGCGCACCACCCCCGTCAACCTGCTGACCGTGGACGGCGTGCAGTACCTCGTCGCGCCGCGCGGTCACGTCCAGTGGACGCACAACATGCGGGCCGCGGGCGGGGGCGAACTGCGCCTCGGGAAGAACGTGGACGTGTTCACCGCGACCGAGGTCGCCGACGACGACAAGGTTCCGCTGCTGCGGGCCTACCTCAAGAGGTGGAAGGCCGAGGTGGGCGCGTTCTTCAACGGCGTGGGCCCCGACTCGCCCGAAGCGGAGCTGCGCCGGATCGCCCCCGACCACCCCGTGTTCCGGATCACCGTCAAGCCGTGATCCACACCGGAGCCGCCGGTTCGTTCAGCGGTCGAGCGCGGTCAGGGCGCGCTGGGCCATCGGATGACTGCGGACGATCTCGCCCAGCGAGGTCGATCCGCGCGTGATGTCCACGAAGGCCTTCCAGGCGGGGCGGAAGCCGGTGAGGGCCGCGTGGAAGAGACCGGGACGGCGCTGGAAGGCCGTCAGTAGCCGCTTGCCGACGCTCATCTCGACGCCGAGCCCCGCCTTGATCGCGAACGCGTAGTTCAGGGCCTGACGCCGGGTGTCCACCGCGTCGTGCGCCTCCGCGATCCGCACCGCCCACTCCCCCGCGAGCCGCCCCGACCGCAGCGCGAACGAGATGCCCTCGCGGGTCCACGGCTCCAGCAGCCCCGCCGCGTCCCCGCACACCAGCACCCGCCCCCGCGACAGCGGCGAGTCGTCGGCACGACAGCGCGTCAGGTGCCCCGAGGAGACGCTCGGTTCGAAACCGGCGAGGCCGAGCCGCCCGATGAAGTCCTCCAGGTACCGCTTCGTGGCGGCGCCTTCACCTCGCGCGGAGATGACCCCCACCGTCAGCGTATCGCCCTTGGGGAAGACCCACCCGTAACTGCCGGGCATCGGGCCCCAGTCGATGAGCACCCGCCCCTTCCAGTCCTCGGCGACGGTCTCCGGCACCGGGATCTCCGCCTCCAGACCGAGATCGACCTGGTCGAGTTTCACCCCCACATGCGCTCCTATGCGGCTGGCGCTGCCGTCCGCGCCCACCACGGCCCGCGCGAGCAGCGTCTCGCCCCCTTGCAGGACGACGGCGACCGTGCGCCGGTCCGGCACCGCCGAGCCGTGCTGCTCGACCCGGGAGACGGTGACGCCCGTGCGCAGCTCCGCGCCCGCCTTCTGTGCGTGCTCGACGAGCTGGTGGTCGAACTCGGGCCGGTTGATCAGCCCGAACAGCATCTGCTTGGAGCGGCGCGTACGCGAGAAGCGGCCGTCCAGCGAGAACGTGACCGCGTGCACCCGGTCCCTGAACGGCAACTCGAAGCCGGGTGGCAGCGCATCGCGCGAGGGGCCGATGATGCCGCCGCCGCACGTCTTGTAGCGGGGCAGCTCCGCCTTCTCCAGCAGCAGGACGCGACGTCCCGCGACCGCCGCCGCGTAGGCCGCCGAGGCCCCCGCGGGTCCCGCGCCCACCACGACGACGTCCCACACCCGCTGCACGTCGTCCGCCGAAGAGTTCTCGCTGCTCACGATGGCCTACTGCTCCCGATCCAACCGCCTGCCGCATCTGACCCCCGCATCCTACGGCGGGCATCCCCGCAGGCCACTGTGGGAGTATCGGCAGGCGCGTGCGCCCTACACAGGTCAGCGCGTACGCATCCGCGTACCCAGAAGCACAACGTCGCACCCACGAGGAGCGTGCCCATGTCGTCGAATCCGGTCGCCGAGACCGTCGCCTCGCTGCTGCCGCGCGCGCGGCAGGAACTCACCGAGCTGGTGGCCTTCAAGTCGGTGGCGGACTTCGCACAGTTCCCGAAGAGCGAGAGCGAGGGCGCCGCGACCTGGGTGGCGGACGCGCTGCGCGCCGAGGGCTTCAGGGACGTCGCGCTGCTCGACACCCCCGACGGCACGCAGTCGGTGTACGGGTATCTGCCGGGGCCCGAGGGCGCGAAGACGGTCCTCCTCTACGCCCACTACGACGTGCAGCCGCCACTGGACGAGGCCGCCTGGGTCAGCCCGCCGTTCGAGCTGACAGAGCGGGACGGCCGCTGGTACGGGCGCGGCGCGGCCGACTGCAAGGGCGGCGTGATCATGCACCTCCTCGCGCTCCGGGCCCTGAAGGCGAACGGCGGTGTCCCCGTCCACGTCAAGGTGATAGCCGAGGGTTCGGAGGAACAGGGCACGGGCGGTCTGGAGCGGTACGCCGAGCAGCACCCCGAGGTGCTCGCCGCGGACACGATCGTCATCGGCGACGCCGGCAACTTCCGGGTCGGTCTGCCCACGGTCACCTCGACGCTGCGCGGCATGACCATGGTGCGCGTGCGGATCGACACCCTGGAAGGCAACCTGCACTCGGGGCAGTTCGGCGGCGCGGCCCCCGACGCGCTCGCCGCGCTGATCCGCGTCCTGGACTCGCTGCGCGCCGAGGACGGCTCGACGACGGTCGACGGGCTCACGGCCGACGCGCAGTGGGACGGCCTGCGGTACGAGGAGGAGCAGTTCCGCAAGGACGCCAAGGTGCTCGACGGAGTGGAGCTGATCGGCTCGGGCACGGTCGCCGACCGTATCTGGGCCCGCCCGGCCGTCACCGTGCTCGGCATCGACTGCCCGCCGGTGGTGGGCGCGACCCCGTCCGTGCAGGCGAGCGCCCGCGCGCTGATCAGCCTGCGGGTCCCGCCGGGCGTGGACGCTGCCGGGGCGACGAAGCTGCTCCAGGCCCACCTGGAGGCGCACACCCCGTGGGGCGCGCGGGTGCACTGCGAGCAGATCGGACAGGGACAGGCGTTCCGCGCGGACACCTCCAGCCCGGCGTACGAGGCGATGGCCGACGCGATGGCGGTCGCCTACCCGGGCCAGGAGATGAGTTACGCGGGACAGGGCGGCTCGATCCCGCTGTGCAACACTCTCGCCGCCCTCTACCCGGAGGCGGAGATCCTCCTCATCGGCCTGAGCGAGCCGGAGGCGCAGATCCACGCGGTCAACGAGAGTGTGTCTCCCGAGGAGTTGGAGCGCCTCTCGGTGGCGGAGGCGCTGTTCCTGCGCAACTACGCGGCGAACTAGGCGCGTTGCCTGGAGGCCGGGGGGACCGCGGTCACACGGGTACGCCCGCCTCCAGGTACAGCACGGCGCCGCGTTCCCGCGCCCGCAGCGCCCACCGCAGCCGCTCGTAGCGCACGGGCGGCAGCAGGTCGGCGGCCTCCTCCTCGGTGACGAAGCGCCAGCCGCGCAGTTCGGTGCCGGGAAGGACGGGCCGCTGGTCCCTCTCGGTGAGGCGCCCGCCGTCGTACAGCAGACGCAGTCCTCCGTATCCCGGGGGCACGGGCTGCTCCCAGTCCACGACCAGCAGCCGGGGGACGTCGTGGAGCCGTATGCCGGTCTCTTCCGCGACCTCCCGCATGCCCGCCCGCGCGGGCGCCTCGCCGGGTTCGACGACGCCCCCGGGGAACTCCCAGCCCGCCTTGTACGTCGGATCGACGAGCAGGACCCGGTCCTGCTCGTCGAACAGCAGGACGCCCGCGGCGAGGGTCTCGGTGGTGGGCTCGGGGGTCTGCACGATGTCGCACGCGGGTACGTCTCCGGTGCGGACGGCCTCGGCGATGTGCCGAGCCGTCTGGTACGGGGTCTGGGCACTGGTGTCGACGAGGTGGGCGTCGGCGGTGAGCCAGGAGCCGAGGGCCGCGTGGTACGGCTCGATGTGGTCGTACGCCCACTGCCGGACCTGCATCTCGCCGTCGGGCAGGTCCCGGGGGATCTCCCGGCCGGCTATTCGCTCACGCAGGATCGTTTCAGCCGGGGCGAGCAGGACGTGCAGCACCGGAATCCGGCGCGAGGCGAAGCCGCCGAAGATCTCGTCGCGGTAGTCCTGGCGCAGCAGGGTCATGGGGACCACGAGGGTTCCGCCGAGTTCGGCGAGCAGGGCGGCCGCGGTGTCCACCACGAGCCGTCGCCAGCTCGACAGATCCTGGAAGTCGCCGACCTCGGCGAGGCGCTTGGCCGGCAGCAGATGGGTGAGTGCGCCGCCGATGACCTCGGGGTCGAAAAGCGTGCTGTTCGGGATCAGTTCGATCAGTTCCCGTGCGGTAGTCGTCTTCCCCGCACCGAACGCACCGTTGATCCAGACGATCACGGTTCCCCCTCTTCTGTTGGCCCCCTGAGGCTTGCCCGCTTCGGCCTGCCACGGAAACCAGCCGGTTTTGAGGCGCCGCACACACGACGCCCAGCGGGACCGCTACCCGCCGGGGCCGGGGCGGATGCGGATCCTGCGCGTCCCTGGAGTCTCACGGACAACCCTGGATCCGGACGACTAGCCATGGCCCTGCTGGGAAACAGCAGCGGTGGACGGATAATTCGCTGAACCGATCCGCTGCAGAGGGGGCGGGGAAGGCGAAATGGCGACCGAGCCGCGATGGAGCGACAAGCTGCCTTCCGAGGATTCGCAGAGGTGTCACGCCGCCTTCGGCGGCGTGCCGGGTGATGTGACCGGGGCCCGACTGGCCACGGAGAAGTTCCTTCGTGCCGTGGCGCATGCCTCGCCGCCGACGGCACCCGAGCACTGGGACGACGTTCTGCTCGTCGTCAACGAACTGGCCGCCAACGCGGTCCAGTACGCTCCGGGGCCGTTCGAGCTGACGATGCGGCGCACGTTCGACGGTGTGCACGTGACCGTGCACGACACGAGCACCACACCTCCCGCGCCGCGCCCCTTCCACCCCAAACACGGCGGGGGCGGCATCGGCTGGCATCTGGTGCACACACTGTGCACGCAGGTCAGCGTGGTGGTGCGGGACGACGGCAAGGACGTGCACGTCTTCCTGCCCTGGTGAGGGTTTTCATGCCCTGGTGAGGGTCTGCCTGACCAGGTGGGACCAGGGGCGACGTCCGAGGCGGCGTCCCCCGCGTGACGATCGGCGCCTCACCTCAGCGGTACGAGCACGCTGATGGTCTTGCCTCCCTGGGAACGGCGTTCGATGTTGATGTCCCGTGCCAGGCGGATGATCAGCGGCCATCCGTATCCGTTGCCCACGTGACCGTGGGGCAGCGCGCCCTGGCCGTAGGCGACGGCGGGGACGACGTCGCTGTAGTCGTGCACGCTCAGCCGGACTCCCTCGCGGGTCGGAGTCACCTCGAACCCGGCGATGCCACCGCCGTGCCGTATCGCGTTCGTCACCAACTCCGAGACCACCAGCAGCAGGTCGATGACGGCCTCTTCACTGGCCCGGCGGCCAGGCCTGTCCCACCACTCACGCACCACGTCCCGTGCCAGCTGCCGCGCCGACGCGGCACTCGTGACGGCCACCTGCGGCTGCGGCACCCCGCCTCGCGCACCGGCGCGCGGCAGGCAGGTGTCCGTCTGGACGTCCGTGTCGTGGGGCGTTCGGGGGAAGGCGCTGTCTCCGCTCGTGCGGCGTTCCACAGGCTTCATCGCTTCTTCGCCCCCGTCCCGGACGCCCCCGATTCTTCTGGTTCGTCACTCATCATTGAATCCCGCATACCCGCTCGGGCCCGAAGCATGGCGTACGGAATCGCCGTGCGTCACCGGCCACGCCGTCCTGAAGCGGGGAGCCGACCTGATCTCGTTCCTTGTGGCCGCCACAGTGATCTTCTCCGCCTCGCTGTCGATGTGCGTGACGAGGCCCGCGGGCACCAGCAGATGCCGGCCGAGAGCGTGCGACGGCCCGTCGGTGAGGGAGACGTACGCCTGCACCTCAGCGCGCGACGAACGCGCGTCGAGTTGTCCGGCGACGTCCACGGCCCCGCAGGGCGGCGGTGCGCGGTGATCCTCGCGTCGAGGAGGCCCTCGCCAAGGTCCTCGCTCGCACGGGCAGGCGGTGACCAGCGGTCCCGCCCGGACGGCTCCTCACCGCGCACCACCGCGACGAACCCGCGGGCTCACGCCTTGACCGGCACACCGCCGACCGTGGGTTCGTACGCTGCGGCGAGCTGAGTCTGGTTCACCAGGTGTGCCGGTTCTTCGTCAGGCGGGACGGGACCGGTCGCCGCTGTCACGGCGGACGTGCGGCTTCTGCGCGCCGAGGGCCTCGTCGCGTACCCGTGCGCAACTGCGGCTGATCAGACGGGAGACGTGCATCTGGGAGATGCCCAACTGGTCGGCGATGCGGCTCTGGGTCATGTCCTGGAAGAAGCGCATGTAGAGGATGGCTCGCTCCCGTTCGGGCAGTTGCCGCAGCCCTTCCTTCGCGGCCTCGCGGTCGACGACGGTGTCGTACGACGTGTCGCAGGCGCCGAGGGTGTCCGCGAGGCTGTACCCGTCGTCTCCCGATGCCACCTCCGCGTCCAGGGACAGCGTGCTGTAGCTGTCCAGCGCCTCCATTCCGGCGGTCACTTCCTCCTCCGTGAGCTTCGTGTGAGCCGCGATCTCGGCGACGGTCGGTGTGCCGGAGCCGGCGGTCTGGCTGATTTCACGGCGGGCGACGCGTACCTTGTTGCGCAACTCCTGTACGCGCCGGGGGACGCGGAGTGCCCACATCCGGTCGCGGAAGTGGCGCTTGATCTCACCTGTGATGGTGGGAACGGCATAGCTTTCGAACGCTCCGCGTTCGGGTTCGAACCGGTCAATGGCCTTCAGCAGCCCGACCGCCGCGACCTGCCGCAGATCCTCCAGGGACTCACCGCGGTTGCGGAACCGGCTCGCGATGCGATGGGCCATGGGCAGCCAGGCCTTGACCAGTTCGTCCCGCAGCGCCTCGCGCTCGGGCCCCTCCAGTGCCGCCAGCCGGACGAAGTCGGCGATGGTGTCGGGGGCGTCGTCGTGTATCCGCTGCCCCGGCCCGTGGGGACGCGCGGACACACCGGAACCGTTTGCAGAAGTCTCAACGAGCATGCGGAATCGCTCCTGAACGACGATTTCAGGGGGACTTGCCGCGGGGAAGGGTGCGCGGGGCGAAGAGGCCCCGAATCGGGCACACCCCTCCCGTCGGCGCGCCTCTGGTCCGAAGCACGGATTCCCGCCTGCCCGGCAGCCGCGTGGACAAACAACGGTCCGCCCGTACGTCGTGACACATGCTCGGCGGAGCGACGACTTCACGACACCCCGCCCCGACGATGCACCTTCCACATGCGGAGGAGTGGTTCGCCCTAACCGGGGCAGGCGAGTGGAGACATCGGAGACTCGGGCGATTGGGGTGGACGGCATGGCAGCCGTGACGGCAGCGCGGACAACGGCCACGGTGGGAGGGACTGTAACGGAGGAGGAGGCGCCGCTGCCGCTCATCGACGCCCCGTCGAAGATAGGGCCGAAGGACGCGCGTGAGCTGTCGCGCCGGTTCTTCGACCGGCTGGCGGTGCTGGAAGAGGGCACGCCCGAGTACCAGTACGTGCGCAACACGCTGATCGAGATGAATCTCTCCCTCGTGCGGTACGCAGCCTCGCGCTTCCGCGGCCGCGAGGACTCGCTGGAGGACATCGTCCAGGTCGGGACGATCGGGCTGATCAAGGCGATCGACCGGTTCGAGATCTCCCGCGAGGTCGAGTTCACCACGTTCGCCGTGCCGTACATCGTCGGCGAGATCAAGCGCTTCTTCCGGGACACCAGCTGGGCGGTGCACGTGCCGCGGCGTCTTCAGGAGGCCCGGGTCGAACTGGCGAAGGCCACGGACGAGTTGCGGTCCCGCCTGGGCCGCACTCCGACCACGCGTGAGCTCTCCCAGCTGATGTCCCTGTCGGAGGAAGAGGTCATCGAGGCGCGCAAGGCGGCCAACTGCTACAACTCCGCCTCCCTCGACGCCGTGCTCGGCTCCGACGACGCCCAGGACGGCAAGACCGTGCTGGCCGACGTCATCGGTGAGGAAGACCCGTCGCTGGAGCTCGTCGAGGACTTCCACTCGCTGGCGCCCCTGATCACCCAGTGCGACGAGAGGGAACGCCGGATCCTCCACATGCGCTTCGTCGAGGAGCTCACCCAGTCGCAGATCGCCGGGCACCTGGGCGTCTCGCAGATGCACGTCTCACGGCTGATCAGCCGCATCATCAAGCGCCTGCGCAAGGGGCTGCTGGAATCCGACGTGGCCTGACATCGCCCACGGCCTCCCACAAGCCGCCCGCTCGCCCTGGAGTCCCGCCGACCGGAGTCGGCGGGACTCCAGGGCATGTTCACCGCACATGGCCGGCCGGTGACGCGCCTTTCCCGACCGGCACCGCGCGCATCGGGCGTAGAGGGATCAGCGCGGTGATGCGTTTACCGCCGGCCGGCAGAGGCGACACCGCCACGTCGCGGGACAGCCGACGGACGATCGGCCAGCCGCGGCCCCCGGTCCGCCATCGGCCGTGGTCGTCGACCGCGGCCGACGTCACGGGGAGCCGGTGGTCGCCGTCGCTCACCGACACGTACAGGTCCCGGCCGACGAGGCCGACGTCGAAATCCGTGACGCCGCCGCCGTGCAGCATCGCGTTGGTGGTCAGTTCCGACACCACGAGCAACGCGTCCGAGAGCACGTCCTCGTCGCAGCCGGTGCCCGCCGTATGCTCGGACAGCACCCGCCTGACGGCTTCACGTGCCTCCCGCGGGTTCCGCGGCCCTCGACGGTCCCGTCCCGGAACGGTGGGGCGCTCTGCGGTGTCTACCCGGTATTGCTCACGCATCCTCTCGCTCCCTGAGGGGAATGGGGGGGGCCGGGCCGGACCACTGCGGCGCCGGCAGTCCCGTACCGTCCCGTCACCCCGGGGGCGTCCCGCCCGCACCCATACGCGCGGTCCGTGACGCCCGTTCTGTACCTTTGTCTCCTTTACTTCGGCTGACCGCTTCGGGGCGTCCGAAACCACTGCACGCCCTGATGGGCGGGAATCGCCCACAGAGCCCGCCTCCGTGCGGCCGGCGACGGCGGCGCGAACCGCCCGGTCAGGGGAAGTGCACTGTATGTCCACTCGAATCGCGGGTATACGCACGAGCACGTCACCCGTGGTGAGCAACGCAAGCCCATCACCGCACCATGCGATGCATCGAAGCGCCACTTCGGGGTAACCGGACCCGAACCGGTAACGCCTGTGGGAGGTACTTGTGTCTGTTGCCCAGAATCCGTTGTCGATCAAGGTGACGCTGCCGCGGGAGGACGCCGCGCTGCTCAGCATCGAGGGCGATCTGGACATCGATACCGCGACCGAGCTCCAGCATCATGTGGCGAACCAACTCCACCACGGTCGGCGCCACTTCCTGCTCGACGTCTCCTCTGTGCCCTTCATGGACTCGTCCGGCATGAACATCATCCTGCGGGTCTACCAGGAGGTACGGCAGATCTCCGGGGGCGTGTACGTGATCTCCCCGACCCCGGCCGTGCGGCGGATCCTGGACCTCACCGGCGTCAGCCTCACCGTGCAGACGGTGGAGAGCACCGATGAGGCACTGGCCGCCCTGGACGACCCGCGTACCGACAGCGCGCCGGCGGATTCCGAGCAGACCGGCCCGGTGCGCTCCGAACAACCGGGAGACTCCCCGTCCCAGTAGGGCCCCGCCCGCCGGACCCCGAACTCCGCGACGCCGCGGGGTCGTTCGTCCGCCGCGAGCAGCCTTGGCAGCGCCAACAGTTGTCGTTTGACAACTATGGCCGTGAGGCAACAGAGTGAGCCAGAACAAGCGCGGGAGGTGTGAGATGCGCGGGGACGGAGCCTCATGTCAGGCACTCCCGCCGCTGCTTCAGGCGCTCTGGACGTCGGGCGCGTCACCCGCGTGGATCTGTGCCGCCGCGGCGCCGCAGAACGCCTCCAGGCCCTCCAGCAGCGCGGTGCGCTTCGCGGTGGGCATCTGCGCCAGTACGGACTCCAGGGCGCTCTCACGGCGGTCCCGCAACGTCGCCAGGAAGGACCGGCCGCGCCGGCTCAGCCGCAGACACAGTTCACGACGACTGGAGGCACTGGGCTTCCGCTCCAGGAAACCGACGGCTTGCAGGCGGTCGCACAGTCTGCTCGTCGAGGACGGCGTGGAGCCCAGGGCGTCCGCGAGCACACGGAGGTTGATGCCCTCGTTGTGTTCCAGGATGAACAGCACGCGGATCTGCGAGGCGGACACCGGAGCTGTGGAAGCCCGACCCCACACGACCTCCAGCAGCTCCGCCGCCTGTGAGGTCATACGTGCCAGCTCGTCCGGCCGTGGATGCGAGGAGGAAGAGGGCACGTCCCCACTCTTGCATCGTTCTCGAACAGTGTCAGCCCTCGACGGCGGACAGTCCGGACAGAACACCGGAAACAGGCACAGGAGTACAGCAGGAGTACAGACGGACGGCGTCCGCGGCGACGCGGGACCAGCGCCGTCACACTGGAGAGATTGGCGTGTCCGACATCGTTAACAGGTTGGCGGCGGCCGAGCGGGCCCTGCGCTCCGCGGATCCGCACCAACTGGTGGACGCGGTCCGCCAGGTGCTGTGCGAGGACTACGCGGCCAAGTCCGTCGACCTCCTCATGGCCGACTACGGACTCACCGTGCTGCGAAGCGTCCCCGCGCCCGCCTGCTCGCCGGAGTCTCTGCCAGTGCACGGCAGCCCGGCCGGACGGGCCTTCGGGGCCCAGGAGCCGTTCGTGGAGCAATGCGGCGACGGGCAGGTGCGCGTGCACCTCCCGGTGTCGGTGCGCGGCGACCGGCTCGGCGTGCTGACCATCACGATGGACTCCGCCGACCGGGCCGAGGAGTGCCGCGCCGAGCTGGCCGAGATCGCGGAGGTCCTGGGGCACGAGATGATCGTCGCGGAACGGGACACCGACGTGTACCTCAGGGCGCGACGCACGGACCGCCTCACGCTGGCGGCGGAGATGCAGTGGCAGCTGTTGCCGGGCCGTTCGTGCGCGCGCCCGGAATACGCGCTCGGCGGCCAGTTGGAGCCCGCCTACGCGATCTTCGGTGACAACTTCGACTGGTCGGCGAGCGCGGACCGCCTGATGGTGTACATCACCGATGGCATGGGCGAGGGCATCGAGGCCGCGCTGCTGACCAACCTGGGGATCAACGCGCTGCGCAACGCCAGGCGAGCGGGCCTGTCCATCGCCGACCAGGCCGCCCTGGCCGACCAGGCGATCCACGCCCACTACCGTGGCCATGCCCACCTGTCCGTGCTCCTGCTGGACCTGGACCTGGCCACCGGGCGCCTCCAGGTCATCGACGCCGGCTCACCCCGGATGCTGCGCCTGCGCGAAAGGAATGTCATACCCGTCGACTTCGAGGCGCAACTCCCCCTCGGCATGTTCGAGGAAACCGACTACGTGGCCCAGGAGTTCCAGGTCGAACCGGGTGACCGGCTGGTCTTCGTCAGCGACGGGGTGTACGGGGTCGCCGCACCCGGTGGCGAGACGTACGGGGAGCGGTCCCTGGCGCGGGCCATCGCATCCGCCGGCCTGCTCCCGGCGGCCGAAGTGCCAGGGGCCGTCCTGAGGGAGTTGTCCGGTCACCGCGGTTCCGTCGAGGCCGACGACGACGCGCTCGTGGTCTGCCTGGACTGGTTCGGGCGGTCGTGAGGCCATGAGACCCACAAGACCAAGGCCGTACGGCCCGAACCGCCGGGCACCACGGCGAAGTTGTCATGGACCAGAGCGTGTCTACCGTTCTCGGGCAGCAAGCAAGAGGTCGCAACCGACAGGCTCTCCGCTGAGGCCGGGGCAGCGCACAACAGGTGAGGAGGAGCCGTGCCGGAGCAGGTAGCGGCAGGACACCAGGAGACACCGGCGCAGGAGGTGGGGGACTTCCTGCGCCGACGTCGGGAGCAGATCGCCCAGCGGTGGGCCGACGCGGCGCTGTTCCGCACCGTCTTCACCGTCTCCCGGGAGGAGGCGGTGGAAGCGGGCCGGGCCGTGGTGGAGGCGCTGGCCGCGGTGGCCGCCGCCGAACGCGTGGAGGAGCAGGAGGCCGACGGCTTCTCCGTCGTACGCGAACAGCTCGCGCGGATGGCGGCTTCACGTTCCCGTGCCGGCTCGACGAACAGTCAGATCTCAGTCGAGGTGGACGCGTTGCGGATGCCCGTCGTCGACCTGCTCATCGCCGAACTAGAGGGCCGGCCGGCCGAGGACGTGCGGGACTGCACGACCGCCCTCACCGTCCTGATGGGCACGCTGCGCCTGGTCGTCCTGGAGACACTGCTGAGCGCGGGGCAGGAGCTCATCAACCGGCAACACCTGCAACTGCTCGAAGTGGCCACGCCCGTGATCAAGTTGTGGGAGGGCATCGTCGCCGTGCCGCTCATCGGCACCCTCGACAGCGCCCGCAGCCAGGTGGTGATGGAAACCCTCCTGGACTCGATCGTGGAACAGCACGCGCGCTTCGCGATCCTCGACATCACGGGTGTGCCGACCGTCGACTCCCTCGTCGCGCAGCACCTGATGAAGACCGTCGCGGCAGCACGTCTGATGGGAGCGGAGTGCATCGTCTCCGGCATCCGGCCCGCCATCGCCCAGACCATCGTCCACCTCGGCATCGACCTGGGCACGGTGAAGACGCAGGCGAGCCTCGCGGACGCCCTCGGCTACGCACTGCGCAAGCAGGGCGCACACATCGTGCCCCAGGACCCGCACCACGCGGGGTCCCGGTGACCGGCGCGTTCCCCTCCCCTTACGGAGGACAGCTACCCGTCCTGAGGATCGGTGACGTCCTCCTCGTCACGCTCCAGGGCGACCTGCACGACGGCACGGCGGAACAGCTCCAGGAGGACGTCAGCGAGGCCGCCGCCGACAGCCGGGTCAAGGGCGTGGTCATCGACCTGTCCGGCGTGGAGATCGTCGACTCGTTCCTCGGCCGGGTCCTCAGCGACATCGCGGCCAAGACCCGGCTCCTCGCCGCGGAGACCGTGGTGGCCGGGATGCGCCCCGCCGTGGCGATCACACTCGTGGAACTGGGCCTGACCCTTCCGGGGCTGCGTACGGCACTCAGCTCCGACGAGGCCATACGCCTCCTCGGCGAAGTCTCGATCTCCCCCCGGCACGAGCGCACACGCCAGGAGAGTCCCTGATGCAGACAGCCGGCGGTGTCTCCGCATGCCTGCCGATCCACTCGGACCTGGATCTGGTGTGGGTACGGCAGCATGTGCGGCAGGCCGCTGCCCAGTTGGGGTTCGGTCTGGTGGCGCAGACGAAACTGGTCACCGCCGCCAGCGAGTTGGCCCGCAACACCCTGGTCCACGGTGGCGGAGGACAGATGGAGTGCGCGCCGGTGAGCAGGGGCGGCGGGCAGGGGCTGCGGCTCTCGTTCAGCGACGAGGGGCCGGGCATCCCGGACCTCGACCAGGCCCTGCGTGACGGCTACACCTCCGGTGAAGGGCTGGGCATGGGTCTCGGGGGAGCACGGCGCCTGGTGCACGAGTTCCATGTCGACAGCCGCCAGGGCAGGGGGACGACCGTGACGGTGACGTCCTGGGTCTCGGGTCCTCCGCGGCCGCGTGAGGAGCAGTGATGCCGCGGGTCTGGGAGGTTCCGGTGCACGACTCGACCCGCGTACGCGACGTGCGCGTGGCGACGGAGGAGGCGGCGGCCCGGGCGGGACTCGACGAGGACCGCACCGCGGGCGCCGCCCTCGTGGCCACCGAACTCGCGACGAACCTGCTGAAGCACGCGGACGGCGGGCGGATACTCCTGGACCTCGTGGACTCCGCCCTCGTGGCACCCGGTCAGGAGCCCACTCCCGTCGTGCAGATCCTGGCGGTCGACCACGGCCCGGGCATGCACGACATGGTGACCGCCCTGCGCGACGGCTACTCGACCACCGGCTCGCTGGGTGCCGGTCTCGGAACCTGTCGGCGGGTCGCCGACGACTTCGACCTGCACAGCGTTCCGGGGCGCGGGACGGTCGCACTGGCGCGGATCGGTGCCCGCCGGGGCCGTTCCGGCACCGCGGGGCGCCCGGCCCTGCCCTCGGTGAGGGCCGGCGGTGTCAACGTCCCTTTCGCCGGGGCGGAGTACTCGGGCGACGCCTGGGCAGGGATCCGATCGGGCACCCGCGTGACGCTGATGCTGGCCGACGGTCTGGGCCACGGCCCGGACGCGGCACGCGCGTCCTCGGCCGCGGTGGAGGAACTGCGCCGTTCGGCCGATCTGCCGCCGGCGGAGATCCTGCGGCAGCTGGACGGTGCGCTGCGCGACACCCGTGGTGCGGCGGTGGCCGTGGCCCAGCTGGATGTCGCCGCCGGACAGCTGCACTTCGCCGGGGTCGGGAACATAGGAGCCCGGCTGTGCCGCGGCGACAGGTGGCAGCACCTGCTCTCGCATCCGGGGATCGTTGGCGCCCACCAGTCGGCGAGGGTGCCCCAGCACCGGGTGGGTTGGGAGGACGACTGCCTTCTGGTACTGCACAGTGACGGTCTGCCGAGCCGCTGGAGTCCCGGTCCGGCGGCGCACAGCCCCTTCCTCGACCCCGCTGTCGTGGCCGCCGTGATCGTGCGTGACGCGAGCAGTTCCGCCCGGCCCGTGCGCGACGACACTGCGGTCGCCGTACTGTGCCCCGTCCCACCGGACCGAACCTCATGAGCCGTACCTGGAACGTCAGCACCGTCACTGACGCCGCGCGGGCCCGGATCGCCACCGCCCGGCTCGCCACCGCATGCGGTGTGACGGCCGTCGAGCGCACGCGTCTGGTGACCGCCCTCACCGCGCACCTGCGCCAGTGCCTGACCAAGGGCGGTGAGTGGCGGCTCGGCGTGCAGGTACCCCCTTCCCAGGGCGGGAGCGGCCGGTTCGTCGTGGAGGTGGCGTCGGCTGCGCACCGGCCGCCCGACGCCCAGCCGCCCTGGCGCGTCACGGCGTCCTTCCCCGTGAACGGCGACGGCTCCGGGGCGGAGCCTGTGGGCGACGATGCGGAGACGCTGGCGGAGGCCCTGTTCAGCGCCGACGAGGACGCGGCCGTGCTGCTGGAGAAGCTCGACGAGCAGGAACAGTTGGTCGCCTTCCACCGTGAGGAGCTCCACCAGACCAACCAGGGCGTCCTGGCCCTGCACGCCGAGCTGGACGCGGCCGGGCGGGCACAGCGGGAGCTCTTCGCCGCCGAGCAGAAGGCCCACGCGGAGGCGGAGCAGGCCCGTGGCCGTCTGACCTTCCTGGCCGATGCGAGCGCCGCTCTCACGGCCTCCCTCAACCACGACGCGATCGTGCGGCTCCTGCCAGGGCTGCTGGTGCCCCGGTACGCCCGTACCGTCGACGTGTGGCTGTTCGCCGAAGGGGAGGACGAAGGGGCCGACGAGCACCGCAGCAGACCGCATCCAGCCGCCGCCGTCCTCGCGGCACGGCGGGGGCGCCCCCAGTACGCCGCCGACCATCCCGGCGGTCTGCCCGGCGTCGACGACCAGCCGCCTTCCGCGCTCGAACCCGGCCGGCCGCTGCTGTGCATCCCCCTGCTGACCCGGGGGGCGCCCCTGGGCGTGCTGACGCTGTCGCCCCCCGAGGAGCGCTGGGACGCCGACGACGCCGTCATGCTGATCGAGCTCACCCGGCGGGCCAGCATCGCCCTGGAGAACGCCAGGCGCTTCGAGCACAACCGCGACATCGCCGAGACGCTGCAGCGGGCGCTGCTCACGGACCTGCCCACGACACCCGGCCTGCACCTGGCCGCACGCTATCTGCCGGCCACACACGGTCTGAACATCGGCGGGGACTGGTACGACGCCTTCCGCCAGCCCGACGGCAGCCTGATCACCGTCATCGGCGACGTGACGGGACACGGTCTGCACGCCGCCGTCATGATGAGCCAGCTGCGCACCGCCCTGCGAGCCTACGCCGTCGACGGCGGCAGTCCCGGGGAGTTGCTCACGCGCCTGCACACCTTCCTGCACCATCTGCAGCCCGATCTGTACGCCACGGCCGTCATCGCGCGCTTCCACCCCGACGACCCGACCCTGACCTGGGCCGCCGCGGGCCATCCGCCACCGGTCCTGCGTACGCCCGACGGGCAGGTCCACACGCTCGATGCCAAACCGGGTGCCATGCTCGGCATCCCCCTCCAGCAGGAGATCGGCGACCACACCGTGCCCCTCCCGCCCGGCTCGACGCTGGCGCTCTACACGGACGGTCTGGTCGAGCGCCGCGCGCAGGGCATAGATCCGGGGATCCGGCGACTCGCGACGGCGCTGGAGGTCTTCGAGGCGACCGACCTCGACCGGGACCTGGAGGGCTCGGCCGACCGGCTCCTGCAGCCTCTGCTGCACGACTCCGAGCACGACGACGACGTGTGTCTGCTGCTCTGCCACATCCGCAGCGAAGCGGCGAGGGTCAGGGAGGCGTCGCCCTCCGGCACACGCCTGTGACCGGGAGGCCGACGGTCGTCGGCCTCATCAGCGGTCGGCCCGCGTGTCCCTGCCCGGCCGGGTGTCCACCGGGGCCTGGGCCTTGTGGAAGGCCCGCAGGATCTCCACCAGCATGGTGCGTCGGCCCGGTGGCAGACCGTCGAGTGCCGTGTTGACGTACGCGGACAGCCGGTGGGTGACATCGGTGAGGTACCTGCGGCCGTCTGCCGTGACCACCAACTGCACCTCTCGCCGGTCGTCGGGCTGCATGTTCCGCTGCAGCAGTCCGGCTGCCTCCAGCCGGTCGCACATCCTGCTGGCGGTGGGCAGTCCGATGTCCAGTTGCTCGGCCAGTGCGGTGAGGTTCAGTTCGGGCCGGTGGCGCACGATCCGCAGGGCCCGCACCTGGCGGGCGGGCAGGCGAGGCGTGACGTCTTCCACGGCGGCGAACCAGAACGCCACCAGGTTCTCCACCGCGTCGACCACGTGCTGGCCGGCCGCGTCACCGCATGAGCGGGGGGCTTCCTCGGAGCCCACCGCCCGTCACCCTCCGTAGACCCTCGACCACTGGGTCCGGAGCTGTCTGGGCCAGGCCGGGACCACCGGCCGACGACACCCCCTCGCAGCACCGGCGGAATCGTGCCGGTCCCGACGGACTGGACGGATTCGCGGTATGCAAAAAGCTCCAGCGGTACCCACGAACGCTTCTCTCTCAGTCAACTCCGACCAACAACCTGGTCATGGCCAAGGGCCTACCCGGAGCGCCCGTGAGTACACGGGGCGTCTCACATCCTCCGGGTGGCCCCTCGACGGGCCGGTCATAGATCCGTGGGTAGTCCGCTCGCCTGGGCGATGCCGCGCAGTTCCTCGTCTTCCCGGTAACGGGCGCGGATGCAGTCAGCGATGTCCTTGCGCCGCTCCGGGTCGGCCGCCGTGTCGGGATCGGTGACGACCCGGACGGGCTCACTGCCCTCGATCTCGATCTGGATGAGTTCGTTGTCGACGCGCCCTGTGACGGCGGTGGCGATGACCAGTGCGGCCTCGTCGCGGACCGTCTGTGAGACCTCGTCGGCGACTTCGTCGGCCAGGTCCTGGCCGATCGGTCCGGACTCCTCGGAGTCGAGCGCCCTCAGCACCGGCTCGACCATGCCCAGCAGGAGCTCGTACTCCTCGGAGGTCATGCTCATGCGCAGGAGGCCCAGGTGGATGTCCAGGGCCTCACTCTGGGGTGGGAGATTCGGCTCGTTCATGATGTTCGGGTTCCCCGATATCCGGGTCGCTCCCAGAAAACCTCAAGAGACACACGGGGATGGCCCTCGCCCGGCGCCAGGGCGCCGGGCGAGGGCCGGCCTCCACGAACCTTCCCCGGACGGCCCAGTCTCGTGAACGCTCCTCGACAGCCCGAGTCGTCGGGTCAGCCGTTGCGGCTGGTGCCGCTTCCCTCGTGGCCGCTGTGCCCTTCCTGGCCGAGCGCGTCGTCGGCGGTCGTCCGGTCGAGAGTGCTGTGGGCGTCGTCCACGTCCCGGTTGCCGAGGGCGTCCGTGTCGAGACCGTGGGACGGCGTGATGGCCGCGACGACGAAACCGGTGGCCAGGGAGGCAATGGCAAGCATGCTGCGCTTCTTCATGGCGTGTTCAACTGCGGAACCGGCCCGGGGTCACGTATCCGTCGGACGGAACAGCGGAAAAGGAATGGCGGAAGAGGGACGGAGTCGTGCTGGGGTCCCTGGCATGCTCGCGTGCACACCACGCGGGGACGGTGATGTGCACCGTCCACCTGGCGGCCGGCAGGGCACCGGATGCATTCCGTCGGTCAAATTCACCCTGACATCCGATGACCGATCAGGCCCTTGCCCACCAGAGCACTCTCGACTCCCCTTCCACCTCGCTCCCGTGCGTTCTACCGTAAGCCCGCACAGATGACGCGGACATGAAGACCTCCCATCTTTCGCGAGGACGAAGGAGCGTAACGATGCGTCACCTTCCCACCCGCACAGCTCACCGAAGACTGGCCGGAGCGTTCACCGCGGGGTTGCTGGCTCTCGCCGGACTCTCCGTACCGGCCGCGGCCACCCCCGCCGTGTACCCGACCACCCCCGCCCTGGACGACGGCCTCGCCCTCACCCCGCCGATGGGGTTCAACAACTGGAACTCCACGCACTGCCGGGCGGAGTTCAACGAGGCCATGGTCAAAGGCATCGCGGACCTGTTCGTCGACAAGGGACTCAAGGACGCCGGGTACGAGTACGTCAATCTCGACGACTGCTGGGCACTGCCGCAGCGGAACGCGGACGGCAAACTGGTGCCCGACCCCGTGCGCTTCCCGAACGGGATCAAGGCGGTCGCGGACTATGTGCACTCCAAGGGCCTCAAGTTCGGCATCTACACCAGCGCGGGCACGAAGACGTGCAGCAGCGTCGGGTTCCCGGGCGCGCTGGGCCACGAGTACAGCGACGCACGGCAGTTCGCGGACTGGGGCGTCGACTACCTCAAGTACGACAACTGCAACAACCAGGGCGTGGACGCCAAGCTGCGCTACACGACCATGCGCGACGCGCTCCGGGCTGCCACTCAGGAAACTGGCCGCCCCATCGTCTACAGCATCTGCGAGTGGGGCCAGAACAAGCCCTGGGAGTGGGCCGCGGACATCGGTCAGCTGTGGCGCACGACGGGTGACATCAGCGACAACTGGGGGTCGATGCTGTCGATCCTGAAGCAGAACCTGCCGCTCGCGCCCTACGCCGGCCCCGGGCACTGGAACGACCCGGACATGCTGGAGGTCGGCAACGGCGGGATGACGGACACCGAGTACCGCACCCACTTCTCGATGTGGTCGATCATGGCGGCACCGTTGCTGATCGGCTCCGATCTGCGGTCGGCCTCCGACGAGACCTTCGACATCCTGGGCAACCGGGAGGTCATCGCGGTGGACCAGGACCCGCTGGGCAAGCAGGGCACCGTCGTGTCGTCCGAGGGCGGTCGCTGGGTCGTCGCCAAGGAGATGAAGGACGGCAGCCGGGCCGTGGCCCTCTTCAACGAGACGGGCAGCGCACAGCGGATCACGACGACGGCCGCAGCGGTGGGTCTTCCCGAGGCCGACGCGTACACCCTGCGTGATCTGTGGCAGCACAAGAGCTACAACACCGCGGGCACCATCTCGGCGACCGTCCCCGCGCACGGCACCGTCCTGTTCCGTGTCCGGACCGACGACAGGTGGGCCGCGCACCCTCCGGCCGTCGAACTCGGCCTGGAGGGCGGCGCGTTGATCGAGGCGGGCCGGCCGGCCGCGCTCACGACCACGGTCACCGACCTCGGCCGCACTCCGGCGAAACGCGTCTCCGCCACGCTGTCCGGACCGGCGGGGTGGGCGGTGCGGCCGACCTCGCCCACCACCGCGGGCGTACTGCCGACGGGACGCTCCCTGCGTACGTCGTGGGAGGTGACCGCACCGGAGGGCACGACCACGGGCGCGTACGACCTGACGCTCAAGGCGACGTACCGGTCCACGACCGGGGTGCGGGCCGAGAACGTGGTGCCGCTGCGGTTCTCCGTGGTGGCGGCGCCGCCCCCGGGCACGTCGTACCTGAGCGATCTGCCGTGGCTGTCGACGGCCAACGGCTGGGGGCCCGTCGAGCGCGACACCAGCAACGGCGAGAGCGCGGCGGGCGACGGCAACCCGCTCACCGTCGGCGGAACCGTGTACGCGAAGGGGCTCGGTGTCCACGCGCCGAGCGCCGTCGAGTACTACACGGGGAGTGCCTGTGAGACGGTCACGGCCCAGGTGGGTGTCGATGACGAGGAGGGTGCCGACGGGTCCGTGGCGTTCGAGATCCATGCGGACGGTACGACGGTCGCGGCTACGGGGACACTGACCAACGCCCAGGCCGCGCAGCGGATTTCAGCCGATGTGAGCGGCGCCCGGGTGGTCTCGCTCGTCGTCACGGACGGCGGCGACGGCACGACCTCGGACCACGGGGACTGGGGGGATGCGCAGCTGACTTGCTGACGAAGGGGCCGTCGCCCCCGCCGCCCTCGTCCGTCCCTTCCCTGGGCGGCTGCCCCAGACCCCCGCTCTTGGCCTGAACAACCTTGTCCTCAAACGCCGGACGGGCTGGAAATCCAGCCCCGGCCGGACAAATTCAGCCCCTCCGGCGTTTGAGGAGCGGGGGCTCGGGGGCTGGCCCCCGAAACGGGGTCCGGGGCGGAGCCCCTGGGATGGGACGGGTAGGGGCGGCGGGGGCGTTCGTCGGCTTTTGCAGTCTGACTCACAAACGGCAGACCGGCACCCGGCCAACGGGCCCCCGCCCCTCACGCCGACGTGACGCTCGGCCTCCGGGCCAGCGCCGCCGCGGCCGAGCCGACCAGGCCCGCGTCCGTACCCATCTGCGCGGGCGTCACCGTGAGCCGCTGGACGAACGACAGCGTGGCGTAGTCCTTGAGCGCCGCACGCAGCGGAGCGAACAGCACGTCCCCCGCCTTCCCCACTCCCCCGCCGATCACGGCGATGTCGATCTCGACGAGCGTCGCGGTGGCGGCGATCCCGGCCGCCAGGGCCTGGGCGGCCCGCTCGAAGGAGGCCAGGGCCACCGCGTCGCCGGCTCGCGCGGCGGCGGCCACCGCGGCGGCCGAGGTGTCGCCGTCGGGACCCGGCCGCCACCCGTCCTCCAGGGCACGACGGGCGATGTTGGGCCCGCTCGCGACGCGCTCCACGCAGCCACGCGAGCCACACGGGCAGAGATCACCGTCGATGTCGACGCTGATGTGGCCGATGTGACCGGCGTTGCCAGTGGGTCCTGGGTGCAGTTGCCCGTTCAGGACGAGTCCGCCGCCGACCCCCGTCGACACGACCATGCACAGCGCGTTGTCGTGGCCGCGCGCCGCACCCTGCCAGTGCTCGGCGGCCGTGATGGCCACGCCGTCACCGATCAGCTCGACGGGCAGGTCACCCGTGGCCGCGCGTACCCGCTCGACCAGCGGGTATCCGCGCCAGCCGGGCACGTTCACCGGGCTCACCGTGCCCGCGGAGGCGTCCACGGGGCCCGCGCTGCCGATACCGAGCGCGCGCGCCCTGCTCCACAGCGCAGAGGCCGTCAGCTCGCCGAGCACCTCTTCGACGGCCCCCATCACGGTGTCGCCGTCCTCCTGCGCGGGCGTCGCACGCTGCGCGCGCACCAGGATCCGGCCCTGGCCGTCCACCAGCGCTCCGGCGATCTTGGTGCCGCCGATGTCGAGCGCGGCCACGAGGTCGGTGTGCATCAGTGTCAGTTCTCCCGCTGCTGTGTCGTGCCCGTCGGACCGGGACGTACCGGGTTCCCCGGCCGGAGGCGGCAGCACGACGCGCCCCGGGAAGGGGCGCGGGCCGGAGAGCGCGGTGGACAGTGTCCCTCGGAGCTGACAACGTTGTCCAGGCTCTATGCTCGACGCCACATCCTCATACAACCCCATGGACCGACTGCAACGACGTGGACGGCGCAGCCCCATGGACAACAGGACAGGACACCGCATCGTGCCCGAGACCGCCGCCCCCCGAGGAGACCGCCTCGCAGAGCGCCACGCCGCAGCTCGCTACGGCAACCGTCCGACCATGAAGGACGTGGCCGCGCGTGCCGGAGTGGGGCTGAAGACGGTCTCGCGCGTCGTCAACGGTGAGCCGGGGGTCACCGCGGACACCGAGCGCCGGGTGCAGGAGGCGATCGAGGCTCTGGGCTTCCGGCGCAACGACAGCGCTCGGGTGCTGCGCAAGGGCCGTACCGCCAGCATCGGCCTGGTTCTGGAGGACCTCGCGGACCCCTTCTACGGTCCGCTCAGCCGCGCGGTGGAGGAGGTGGCGCGCGCCCACGGCGCCCTGCTGATCAATGGCTCCAGCGCGGAGGACCCGGACCGCGAGCAGGAGCTGGTGCTCGCGCTGTGCGCCCGCCGCGTGGACGGGCTCGTGGTCATTCCCGCCGGCGACGACCACCGCTATCTGGAACCGGAGCTCAGGGCGGGTGTCGCCACGGTGTTCGTGGACCGTCCCGCGGGGCAGATCGACGCAGACGTGGTGCTCTCGGACAACTTCGGTGGTGCCCGTGACGGCGTCGCCCACCTCATAGCGCACGGCCACCGCCGGATCGGCTTCATCGGCGACATGCCCCGCATCCACACCGCCGCCGAACGTCTGCGCGGCTACCGCACGGCCATGGCGGACGCCGGTATACCGGTGACGGACTCCTGGACGTCTCTGGGGGTCACGGATCCGCAGCGGGTGCGGCGGGCGGCCGAGGAGATGCTGTCCGGCGCCGAGCCGGTCACCGCGATCTTCGCGGGCAACAACCGGGTGACGGTCACCGTCGTACGGGTCCTCGCCGAGCGCTCCCGTCCGGTCGCCCTGGTCGGCTTCGACGACTTCGAGCTGGCGGACCTGCTCCAGCCGGGCGTCACGGTGGTCGCCCAGGACGCGGCCCAGCTGGGGCGCACCGCCGCCGAGCGCCTCTTCAGCCAGCTGGACGGCACCCTCCTCACTCCGGAGCGCACCGAACTGCCGACCCGGCTGATCACCCGCGGCTCGGGCGAGCTGCCCCCGGCGGACTGAGCCGCGCGTGGAGGGCCGCACACTGGAGGAGCTCGGCCTGGACGTGGCTCCGCGCGACGAACCGCTGAGCTATCCCGGGGCCTGGCCACAGGAGTCCGGGCTCCTCGCGGGCGATCGGATGGTGCCGCTGGCCCCTCCCTCGCTCTCGACTTCGCTCCATCGGGGGGATCCGCCCGCCGCCTTCGAGGGCCGTGTCCCCGTGCTCGCAGTCGGCTCGAACGCCTGCCCGGGGCAACTCCGCCACAAGATGGCCGAGTCCGGCATCACCTCGCCCATTCCCATGGTGAAGGCGCGCGTCACCGGCCTGGATGTCGGGGTGTCGGCGCATGTGAGCCTCATGGGGTATGTGTCGGCGTCGCCGTTCAAGGCCCGCGGAACCGTACGGGAGTTGTTCGTGACCTGGCTCGACGCCGAGCAGCTCGCGGTCGTCGACGCGAGCGAGGGGGTCGCCTCGCCCACGGGGGCGTACGACCGCGCCTGGCTGCCGTCGTGCGACGTACGGGTGGAGCCCGAGCTCGACTGCGGACGGCCCCTTACGGGCGCGTACGTGTACGTCAACCGCCGTGGTGTCCTGCGCGACGGGGACCACGCTCCGCGACGGCACGGGGACCAACGCTCCTTGCTCGCCGAACTCCTCGCTTCGACACCTCGGTTGAGGGAGCTGTTCGGCGTCACTCCCGAGGAGTTCTGCGCCCGAGCCCGCTTCGACCGGCGGCTGTGCGCCCGGGGCACCCGGCTGTTCGCCGAGGAGAAGCTGGTGGTCCCCTCCGGGCTGGAGCGGTACGTGAGGTGAGTCGGCGCGTGCGGTGTGCGGTGGGGACACCTGGAAGTAGGTGGTGCCCTGGTTGAGGACGCCCGCCTCGGTGCCGGACGCCGTGTACGACGTGGCGGTGGAACGATGCGACAGGGCCGCTACATGCCCGAGAGCGTCGCGTCCGCCCCTCGTGGTGTCGCGAAGTGTTCCAGGTCGGCCCGGGTCAGCCCGTCGGTCGCCCCGGCCACCTCGTCGACGTCCAGCGCGCCGCAGTCCAGCCCGCGCAGCAGGTAGCCGCTGAGTGCCTTGGCCGTCGCCGGCTCGTCCATCACATCTCCGCCGGCACGGTTGGCATACCGGGCCAGGCGCTCGGCGGCCTGCTCGTAGCCCTCGCGGTAGAAGGCGAACACGGCGGCGTACCGGGTGGGGAGATGGCCGGGGTGCATGTCCCAGCCCTGGTAGTAGGCGCGGGTGAGTGCGCGGCGGGTGAGGCCGTAGTGCAGCCGCCAGGCGGCGTGGACCTTTTCGCTCGTGCCGACGGGCAGCACGTTGGTGGAGCCGTCGCAGACGCGGACGCCCGTGCCCGCCGCCGCGACCTGCATGATCGCCTTGGCGTGGTCGGCGGCCGGGTGGTCGCTGGCCTGGTACGCCGCCGAGACGCCGAGGCAGGCGCTGTAGTCGAAGGTGCCGTAGTGCAGTCCGGTGGCGCGGCCCTCGGCGGCCTGGATCATGCGGGCCACGGTCGCGGTGCCGTCGGCGGCGAGGATGGACTGGCTGGTCTCGATCTGGATCTCGAAGCCGATCCGGCCGGGCACGACAGCGCAGGCCTTCTCGAAGGCCTCCAACAGCCGCACCATGGCGGTGACCTGCTCGGCGTACGTCACCTTCGGCAGGGTGAGGACCAGCCCGTCGGGCAGTCCCCCGGCCTCCAGCAGGCCGGTGAGGAAGATGTCGAGCGTGCGGATGCCCCGGTCACGGACGGGCGCCTCCATGCACTTCATCCGGATGCCCATGTACGGGGCCGCCGTGCCCGCGGCGTACGCCTGCGCGATCAGGCGGGCCGCGCGGGCCGCCGTCTCGTCCTCCTCGGCGTCGGGGCGCGAGCCGTAGCCGTCCTCGAAGTCGACGCGCAGGTCCTCGACGGGTTCGCGCTCCAGCTTGGCGCGGACCCGGTCGTGGACCGGCTCGGCGAGTTCGTCGGCGAGACCGAGTACGGTCGCGAAGGAGGCGGCGTCCGGGGCGTGTGCGTCGAGGGCGGCGAGGGCCCGGTCGCCCCAGGAGCGCATCGTGTCCGCGGCGAACACGTCCGCGGGCACGTAGACGGTGTGGACGGGCTGGCGGGTGCCGGGGTCGCCGGGGTAGCGGCGCGCGAGTTCGGCGTCGACGGGGGCGAGGGAGGCGCCGATCTCCTCGCTGACGGCACTCGTGAGACTCGTCGCCACGTGCTCGTGTCGGCCCTGCCCCATGCCACAGCCTCCCGGATTCCACTTCACGGAATCAGCAATCCGTATGGCGAAGCTATCCGGCCTGCTTCCCGCGGGTCAACACCCCTCCGGCGCCGTCCGGTGTGTGATCCGCCATGATCACAGCAGTCCCGCCCCTGTCTTCCGTACTGCTGTACACACCCTTCATCCTGACTCCCAAGGGGAGGAGATCGCGTGCCGAACGACGCACGAGTGACGCGCCGCCAGGGTCTGCGGACCGCGGCGGCCGCCGCCATCGCCGTGCCACTGCTCACCACGGCGGGATCCACACTGCCCGCCGCGGCCGGCGAACATGCGGGAGCACTGAGCGTCATGACGTTCAACGTGCGCTTCGCGACCGTCGTCGACAGCACACCGCGCTGGTCCGTGCGCCGCCCGGTGATGCGGGAGCTGCTGCGCCGCGAGCGCCCGCACATCATCGGCACGCAGGAGGGTCTCTACCAGCAACTGCGCATGATCGAGAAGGATCTCGGCGGACACTACGACTGGATCGGCACCGGACGCGGGGGCGGCAGCAAGGACGAGTTCATGGCGATCTTCTACGACACCAGACGCCTGGCACCGATCGAGTTCGACCACTTCTGGCTATCGGGCACCCCGTATGTGATCGCCTCGAACACCTGGGGCGCGGACTGGCTGCGTATGGTGACATGGGTCCGCTTCAGCGATCTGAGCGACGGGGGCCGGGAGTTCTACGTCCTCAACACCCATCTGGACAGCGTGAGCCAGTACGCGCGCGAGCGCTCCGCACAGCTGATAGGCGAGACGATCGCCGGGTTCGACCGCGACTTACCGGTGATCGTGACCGGTGACTTCAACGTGGCGGCCCACCGCAACCGCGTCTACGACCTGATGCTGGACGCCGGGCTCGTGGACACGTGGGACGCCGCGGGGGCGCGGAGCCCGGGGTACGGGACCTACCACGGCTATCGGAAGCTGGTGCCCGACGGCAGGCGTATCGACTGGATCCTGACCACCCCCGGAGTCACCACGCACTGGGCGGCCATGAACACCTTCACCCTGAACGGCCAGTACCCGAGCGACCATCTGCCCGTGCAGGCCTCGCTCACTCTCGGCTGAGCGGCCGTACGGAACACGCCGAGGCTCCCGTGGCCGTCCAGCTGTGCGGACGGCCACGGGAGCCTCGTACGTCAGAAGGCGGAGACCCGCGGGCGCTCAGCCCTTGCGGGCCTTGACCTCCTCGGTCAGCTGAGGGACGACGTCGAACAGGTCGCCGACGACGCCGTAGTCGACCAGGTCGAAGATCGGGGCCTCGGAGTCCTTGTTGATCGCCACGATCGTCTTCGAGGTCTGCATGCCCGCGCGGTGCTGGATCGCGCCGGAGATGCCGGAGGCGATGTAGAGCTGCGGGGACACGCTCTTGCCGGTCTGGCCGACCTGGCTGGAGTGCGGGTACCAGCCGGCGTCCACCGCGGCGCGCGAGGCGCCCACGGCCGCGCCGAGGGAGTCGGCCAGGGCCTCGACGACCGCGAAGTTCTCCGCGCCGCCCACGCCACGGCCGCCGGAGACCACGATCGCGGCCTCGGTCAGCTCCGGACGCCCGGTCGACTCACGCGGCGTGCGCCCGGTGATCTTCGTGCCGGTGGCCTGCTCCGAGAAGGACACGGCGAGGGCCTCGACCGCACCCGCGGCCGGGGCGGCCTCCACGGCCGCGCTGTTGGCCTTGACGGTGATGACCGGGGCGCCCTTGGCGACACGGGACTTGGTGGTGAACGACGCGGCGAACACGGACTGCGTGGCCACCGGGCCCTCGTCGGACGCCTCCAGGTCGACGGCGTCGGTGATGATGCCCGAACCGATGCGCAGCGCCAGGCGGGCGGCGATCTCCTTGCCCTCGGCGGAGGAGGGCACCAGGACGGCGGCCGGGGAGACGGCCTCGCAGGCGGCCTGGAGGGCGTCCACCTTCGGGACGACCAGGTAGTCGGCGTACTCGGCGGCGTCGTGGGTGAGGACCCGGGTCGCGCCGTGCTCGGCGAGCGTGGCGGCGGTGTCGGCGGCACCCGCGCCGAGGGCGACGGCGACCGGCTCGCCGATGCGGCGGGCCAGGGTCAGCAGCTCCAGGGTGGGCTTGCGGACGGCGCCGTCCACGTGGTCGACGTAGACGAGGACTTCAGCCATGGGACTTCTTCTCTCCTGCTTGCGAAGTGTGCGGGGCGGTAAGCGACTGCCGGGCCGTCAGATGACCTTCTGGCCCGCGAGGCTGCATCAAATGAATTTGCGCTCCGCGAGAAAGGCAGCGAGCTGCTTGCCGCCCTCGCCCTCGTCCTTGACGATCGTGCCGGCGGTGCGCGCCGGACGCTCGGCCGCGGAGTCGACGGCCGTGTAGGCGCCCTCCAGACCGACCTCCCCGGCCTCGATGTCCAGGTCCTCCAGGTCCCAGGAGGTCACCGGCTTCTTCTTGGCCGCCATGATGCCCTTGAAGGACGGGTAACGCGCCTCACCCGACTGGTCGGTGACCGACACGACCGCCGGAAGGGACGCCTGAAGCTGTTCCGAAGCGGTGTCGCCGTCACGGCGGCCCTTGACCGTGCCGTCCTCGACCGACACCTCCGACAGCAGGGTCACCTGCGGCACGCCCAGGCGCTCGGCGACCAGCGCCGGCACGACACCCATGGTGCCGTCGGTGGACGCCATGCCGGAGATCACCAGGTCGTAGCCGGCCTTCTCGATCGCCTTGGCCAGCACCAGGGAGGTGCCGATGGCGTCGGTGCCGTGCAGGTCGTCGTCCTCGACGTGGATGGCCTTGTCGGCGCCCATGGACAGCGCCTTGCGGAGCGCGTCCTTGGCGTCCTCGGGGCCGATGGTGAGCACGGTGATCTCCGCGTCGTCGGCGTTCTCGGCGATCTGCAGCGCCTGCTCGACCGCGTACTCGTCGAGCTCCGAGAGCAGACCGTCCACGTCGTCACGGTCGACGGTCAGGTCATCGGCGAAGTGCCGGTCGCCAGTGGCGTCGGGCACGTACTTCACAGTGACAACGATCCTCAAGCTCACGCCGGCTCTCCTACTGCATCGTCATTTCCGGGCTGCCTTCCTGCAGGCAGCATAGGCGCCTGAAGCGGCAGGTCCCGGTCGGGGCGACCCGCGCTCCGACCGAAATATTACTCGCCAGTACGCACTTCTACGTTCCCGCAGTTGTTCCCCCTAAGCAAGCGCTTTGAACTGTGACCTTGACAACGCTGCGTAATCAGGCGGGAATCCACGGGACACGTCGGTCAGTCGCGCAGACCGTTGAAACGGCCCTGGTGGTAGAGCAGCGGGCGGCCGGCGCCCGACGGATCACCGAGAACGACCTCGGCGAGGACGATGCGGTGGTCCGCCGCGGGCACCCGCGCCACCACGCGGCAGACGAGCCAGGCGAGCACGTCGTCCAGCACGGGAACACCCTCCGCTCCGGTACGCCATTCGGTGGGCGCGCCGAAGCGGTCGGCGCCGCTGCGGGCGAAGGTGGCGGCCAGCTCCTGCTGATGCTCGCCGAGTATGTGCACGCCGACGTGGCCCGCCCGGGAGATCACGGGCCAGCTGGAGGCTCCGGTGCTGATGCCGAAGGAGAGCAGCGGGGGCTCGGCGGAGACCGAGGTGAGCGAGGTGGCGGTGAAGCCGACGGGCGTGTCGCCGTCCTGCGCCGTGATCACGGCGACTCCGGCCGCGTGTCGCCGGAAGACGGAGCGGAGCAGGTCGGAGGAGGCGAGCCGATGAGTACCGAGACGGGGGCCGGCGGTCATGGAGTTGTCCTTCTACAGTGAGGCGACGTGAGGGTCCGTGGCTGCTCAAGAGCCCGGACAGCGCGCGCTCGCCGTCCGGGCGAGGTCCACGTGGACGCGCTCGAAGAGAAGGAGTTCCGGGGGCATACGGCCAGGCTGGCGATAGGTGATGGGTACAGTCAAGTGCGCCCACATCCGGGAGGCGGGATGCCGTCGGCGGCTCACACGGCCTCGCCGAGCGCCGCGATGACGTCCGCCCTGCGTGGCTGGCCGGTGGCGCGCCGGACGATGCGGCCGTCCGCGTCGAGCACGAGCACGGTGGGGGTCTTGAGGATGTCGAGGCGGCGTACGAGGTCGAGGTGCCGCTCGGCGTCGATCTCCACATGGGAGACTCCGGGGACCATCCCGGCGACCTCGGTGAGCACCCGCCGGGTGGCCCGGCAGGGCGCGCAGAAGGCGCTGGAGAACTGAACGAGCGTGGCCCGTTCTCCGAGCCCCTCCCCCAGCTCCGCCGCGCCGAGCCGCTCGTCGCCGTCTCGCACACGCACCCTGCCTCTCCGTCTCTCCCGCTGCGCCGCCACTGGGGCGCTCCGTGGCCGCTCGCCGCGACGAGAACCGCCACGGAAGCCCGCCAGTGGGGCCATCGTCTGCTTCAGCATGCACGGGACTGCGGAGATTCCCGGTCCCGGGAAGCGTTTCCGCCGCCGAGAGCTTGATTCACTCGCGGCGCCCGGGGCGGCTCGCCATGCCGCCTCAACGCCATGATCGGGTACTGTTTGACGTGCGAAATGTCCCTGTTCATCCGATGAGTGATGGTGCGTACGAAGGGACGGCGGGCAGCACAGGAGCTGTTCGGTCGAGCGACGTGACGAGGATCTCGCCGTTCGCCGGCACCAGGGCTGGTTCCCCGCCGTTTCTTGGGGCACCATCTGCGAGATGCCGTAAACCTACGGCTGCGTAACTTCCCGCCGGGAGTGCCTTCCCTGGCAGAGAGAAGGGTCCACTCCGTCCCATGGCTGAGCTTGTCTACCGTCCCGCCATCGGCCTCGCCCTCACGTTGTTCAAGGCTTGGGATCTGAAGATCGACTGCAGGGGCTCGGAGAACATCCCGCGGTCGGGCGGGGCCGTGCTGGTGAGCAATCACATCAGCTATCTGGACTTCATCTTCGACGGCCTGGCCGCACTGCCGCAGAAGCGGCTGGTGCGCTTCATGGCGAAGGAGTCGGTCTTCCGGCACAAGATCTCCGGCCCCCTGATGCGCGGAATGAAGCACATCCCCGTGGACCGCAACCAGGGCGAGGCGGCGTACGCGCACGCGCTGGACTCGCTGAAGTCCGGCGAGGTCGTGGGCATCTTCCCCGAGGCCACCATCTCCCGCTCCTTCACCCTGAAGAGCTTCAAGTCGGGTGCCGCCCGGCTGGCCCAGGAGGCGGGCGTCCCCATCGTCCCGGTGGCGCTGTGGGGCACACAGCGGCTGTGGACCAAGGGACACCCGCGCAACTTCAGGCGCAGCCACACCCCGATCACGATCCGCGTCGGCGAGGCGATCGAGGCCTCCAAGGACAAGTACGCGGGCGCCATCACCCGGCAGGTGCGGGAGCGCGTCCAGGAGTTGCTGGAGGCCGCCCAGCGCGCCTACCCCGTACGGCCCAAGGGCCCGGACGACACATGGTGGATGCCCGCGCACCTGGGCGGCACGGCCCCGACGCCCGAAGAGGTCCGCGCGGCCGACGCCCACTGACGCCGTCAGGGGTTCCCGTACGGCGACGCAGCGCCGGGCCGATCAGTGGCTGACCGCCGCGGCGGTGGCGGGTCCCCCACCGGGCACGGTCGTGTCACGATGTTCGCGGCTCATGGACGGTGATGCGCGCCCCGGCGCTGCATTTCTCCAGCAGTTCGGCGAGTTCCGCACCTGCCGCCTCGACGTCGGCGACCGGCATCGGCGCCAGGCTCTCCAGCAGGAAGAGCGCCGAGGTGGTCTCCTCGGTGAGCCTTGTGCGCGGACCCTGGCGCCAGTTCCAGCGGCGGCAGGTCACGCCCGTCTCGTCGTGCCACACCACCTCCCCGGCGTCGGGGTGCTCGATGACCTCCTCGCCGCCGGCGACCGTCACGAAGTCCTCCTGCCCCGTCGCGCGGACGAGGTTCATCCCGCCCTGGATGCGGTCGAGGTCCTCCCCGCCCACCGGGATCAGGTGGGCCACGCTGATCGCGTTGTAGAGGTCGACCAGCAGGTTGATCCGGGGCAGGCCCCCGTCGGACAGCGCCCGCCTGGCCAGCGCCTCGGCGGAGTTGCGGGTGCGCGACGGCTTGGAGCCGAAGGCCGAGTACACCTCGCGCCAGGCCGCCATGTGCGGGTCCTCGTGCGGGGCGCGACCGTCCAGACGTACGGCGAGCCGGCGGGCCGCGTCGTCGAGGAGGGCCGCGCTCTCCTCGGTGGTGGGCCCGTTCACGAGTCCGTGCGCCTCGATCATCACATGCGTGAAGCCGGGCGCGAGGGCGCGCACGTCGTCGGACACGGTCAGGGTGAGAGTCATCGCCTGCCTCACAGTGCGGTGGGGAGCGTCTTCCAGAGGTGTGGCCGGTCGGGAGCAGCCTTGAGGACACTCAGTACCGCCGGGTGCGGTTTAGCGTACAGGACCGGATAGTCCACCTCATTGGACTTCAGGTCGGGTACGAAGGCCAGTCGCTCGCCCTTGAGGGAGAACTGCGCGTCCACCCCCGGCTTGTTGCCCCGCGGATCCTGGCGGTGCCAGGCGCCGTTGAAGCGCACGGCGACCAGGCCGTGCACCTCCTCGAACTTCTGGTAGCAGAGGGCGGTCGGGATGTCCTCGGCCCGCAGCAGCGCGGCCAGCGCATGAGCCTTGGCGTAGCAGATACCCGTGCCCTGCTCCAGGACGTCGGAGGCCCGCCAGGTGACACGGAGGTCCCCCGAGTCCTGCGAGTGCGAAATGGCGTCCCGAACGAACTCGAACGCGGCTCGCGCATAGGCATACGAGTCCTCGACCTCGCGAGCGAGCCGCGCGGCCGTCTCCCGCACGACGGGGTGATGGTGGTCAATGACGTCGTCGGCGGCAAGATACGCGGACAAGTCGGATGTTTCCTGGATCAGCTGCATACCCGTAGAGCATAGAAAGACGATCACCCGAGAGTCAATGACTTTTCGGGTGACCGTATATCTATGCAGAGCATCCGTGCAGGGAGCCCTGCGGCCCCTATCGGGCCATCTCCTCCTTGAGCGCCGCCACGAACCCGTCCACGTCCTCCTCGGTCGTGTCGAACGCGCACATCCAGCGGACGTCGCCGACCGCCTCGTCCCAGAAGTAGAAGCGGTAGCGCCTCTGCAGCCGTTCGCTCACGTCGTGCGGCAGGCGCGCGAAGACCGCGTTGGCCTGCACCGGCTGGAGGATCTCCACCCCGTGCACCGCGCGCACGCCCTCGGCGAGCCGCTGGGCCATCTCGTTGGCGTGCCGGGCGTTGCGCAGCCAGAGGTCCTTGGCGAGCAGGGCCTCCAGCTGCACCGAGACGAAGCGCATCTTGGAGGCGAGCTGCATGGACAGCTTGCGCAGGTGCTTCATGTGGCTGACGGCGTCCTGGTTGATCACGACGACCGCCTCACCGAACAAGGCGCCGTTCTTCGTCCCGCCCAGGGAGAGGATGTCGACGCCGACGGCGTTGGTGAACGTACGCATGGGGACGTTCAGCGAGGCCGCCGCGTTGGCCAGCCGGGAGCCGTCCACGTGTACCCGCATGCCGCGTGCGTGGGCGTGCTCGCAGATCGCACGGATCTCGTCGGGCGTGTAGACGGTGCCCAGTTCGGTGTTCTGGGCGATCGAGACGACCTGCGGCATCGCGCGGTGCTCGTCCTCCCAGCCGTACGCCTGCCGGTCGATCAGCTCGGGGGTGAGCTTGCCGTCGGGTGTCGGGACGGTGAGCAGCTTCAGCCCGCCGACCCGCTCGGGCGCCCCGCACTCGTCGACGTTGATGTGGGCGCTCTCCGCACAGATCACCGCGCCCCACCGGTCGGTGACCGCCTGGAGCGCGACGACGTTGGCGCCCGTGCCGTTGAAGACCGGGAACACCTCCGCAGTCGCTCCGAAGTGACTGCGGATCAGCCGCTGGAGGTTGTCGGTGTACGCGTCCTCGCCGTAGGCGACCTGGTGCCCGCCGTTGGCCAGGGCCAGGGCGGCGAGCACCTCGGGGTGGGCCCCCGCGTAGTTGTCGCTGGCGAAGCCGCGGACCTCCGGGTCGTGGTGGCGCCGCGCGTCGGTCTTCGGAGGGTTCACGGCTTCTCGGTCAGCCACAGACGGTTTCCGTTCACTTCGGCGGCGGGCTTGTCCCAGACGCCGACGATGGCCTCGGCGAGGTCCTTGACGTCCGTGAAGCCCGCGAACTTCGCGTGGGGGCGCTCGGCGCGCATCGCGTCGTGCACCAACGCCTTCACGACCAGGATCGCAGCCGCGGAGGTGGGCCCCTCGGCCCCCTCCGCCTTCCCTGCCTTGCGGAAGTAGTCGGCCAGCGCCAGCGTCCACGCCTCGGCCGCGGCCTTGGCGGCGGCATAGGCGGCGTTGCCCGCGGTGGGCCTGCTCGCGCCCGCGGCGCTGATCAGGACGTACCGGCCCCGGTCGCTGCGCTGCAGCGCCTCGTGGAAGGCGAGGGAGGTGTGCTGCACCGTGCGGACGAGCAGCAGTTCCAGCAGGTCCCAGTCGTCGAGGCTCGTCCTGGTGAAGGTCTCGCTGCCGCGCCAGCCGCCGACGAGGTGGACCAGGCCGTCGACACGCCCGAAGTCCTTCTCGACATGGGCGGCCCAGTCGAGCGTGGACTGCCGGTCGAGCAGGTCGACCGTGTCGCCGATGACGGTGGCGCCGCCGTACGCGTAACGCGCCGCGTCCACGGCCTCCGCCAGCCGCTCCGGGTCGTTGTCGGAGCCGATGACGACCGCTCCCGCGTCGGCGAGCCGCATCAGTGTCGCCCGGCCCGCGGGTCCGCCCGCACCGGCCACCGCGATCACCGCGCCGCTCAGTGCCCCGTTCCTGTTGGTCATCGTCGCCTCCTGAGCCGGCTGAGCGTTCTCGGTACGGGTGGCGCTCACGCGGCGACCCGCTGGGTGCTCTCCGCGGTGATACCCCGGGTCGAGGCGATCACATGCCGCAGCTTCTTGGAAAGAGCCTCATAGAACATGCTCAGCGGAAACTCGTCCGGAAGCACGTCGTCGACGAGCTTCCGCGGGGGCTGGGTCAGGTCCAGGGCGTCCGGGCCCTTGGCCCAGCGGGAGCCCGGGTGCGGGGCGAGGTAGGTGGAGACCAGCTCGTACCCGGCGAACCAGTGCACGAGCTTGGGGCGGTCGATGCCGTCGCGGTACAGCTGCTCGATCTCGGCGCACAGCCGGTTGGTGACCTGGGGGGCGCGCTGCCAGTCGATGGAGAGCTTGTTGTCGGTCCAGCGGACGACGTCGTGCTTGTGCAGGTAGGCGAACAGAAGCTGACCGCCGAGGCCGTCGTAGTTGCGGACACGGTCACCGGTGACAGGGAAGCGGAACATACGGTCGAACAGCACCGCGTACTGCACGTCACGGCCCTGGGAGAAGCCGTCGGCCTCCAGCTTCACGGCCTCCCTGAAGGCGGTGAGATCGCACCGCAGCTCCTCCAGGCCGTACATCCAGAAGGGCTGCCGCTGCTTGATCATGAACGGGTCGAAGGGCAGGTCGCCGTGGCTGTGGGTACGGTCGTGGACCATGTCCCACAGGACGAACGCCTGCTGGCAGCGGTCCTGGTCGGAGACCATCTCGCGAATGTCGTCGGGCAGTTCGAGCCCCAGGATGTCGACGGCGGCCTCCGTGACACGGCGGAAGCGGGCGGCCTCGCGGTCGCAGAAGATACCGCCCCAGGAGAAACGTTCCGGCGCCTGGCGCACGGCAATGGTCTCCGGGAAGAGGACGGCCGAGTTGGTGTCGTAGCCGGCGGTGAAGTCCTCGAAGGTGATGCCGCAGAACAGCGGGTTGTCGTAGCGGGTGCGCTCCAGTTCGGCCAGCCAGTCCGGCCACACCATGCGCAGGACGACGGCCTCCAGGTTGCGGTCCGGGTTGCCGTTCTGCGTGTACATCGGGAAGACGACCAGGTGCTGGAGGCCGTCCTCGCGGTGGGCCGCGGGCTGGAAGGCCAGCAGCGAGTCGAGGAAGTCGGGCACGGCGAAGCCTTCATCGGCCCAGCGGCGCAGGTCCTTCACGAGTGCCTGGTGGTAGGCCGCGTCGTGCGGCAGGAGCGGCGAGAGTTCCTCGACGGCGTCGACGACCCGGCGTACGGCCAGTTCGGCGTCCGAGGGGTCCGGAGCACCCTCGGCTCCGAAGTCGATGGAGCCGTCCTTGGCCTGCCATGGCCGGATTTGCTCCACGGCATCCTTGAGCACGGGCCAGGCTGGGTGATCCACCACCTTGCCCACAGGAGGAACCTTCCCTTCCACGCCTGCCTGCACAAGAATTTCCGTCATAACCCATCCTCCACGGGAGAACCTCGCGTAGGGACACCGTATGCAGGGCCGGATCATTCCCGCAAGACCGGCCAGCAGGAAGTCATCCTGCGCCAGCCCGCATTTACCGGCAATTTTCCTGTCGGAATCGGATCGGGCAACGACTTCCGCTCCGCTCGTCCGATCGGACGCACCCGTCGAGTGCAGTCGTGTGACGGGAGTCAAGCGCTCACCGGACTCGCCCACCCCGGAGTGACCGAATCCTTGCGGTCACCGAGGGAACCTTCCTGTTCTCCGGCGCCCTACGCCTCCACGAGCCCGTGCACGACCGGACACATCACACGTCCAGGCGACTACGCTGCGGCCTTGCCGCGTGAAGCGCTCCCTTCCGGCCACGCGGCCCGAGCCGCCGTCGACGGAAGCGAGTCAACCTTGAACTTCCTCACCATCGGTCATCGCGGAATCATGGGTGTCGAGCCCGAGAACACCCTCCGTTCCTTCGTCGCCGCGCAGCAGGCCGGCCTCGACCTCATCGAACTCGACCTCCACCTGAGCAAGGACGGCGCCCTCGTCGTCATGCACGACGCCGACGTGGACCGTACGACGGACGGCACCGGGGCCATCGCCGACAAGACCCTCGCCGAGCTGCGCGCCCTGGACGCCGGCCGCGGTGAGCGCATCCCGACGTTCGAGGAGGTCCTGGACGCGGTGAAGGCCCCGCTCCAGGCCGAGATCAAGGACGTGGCGGCGGCGCGGGCGCTCGCGGAGGTGATGCACCACCGTGACCTGGTCTCGCGCGTGGAGGTGCTGTCCTTCCACGACGAGGCGCTCGCCGAGACCAGCCGCCTCGTCCCGGGTGTGCGGACCGCGCTGGTGGCCAGCCGCTACGGCACGGACGTCGTGAAGCGCGCCACCGCGGTCGGCGCGGCCACGCTCGTCCTGAACATCCGGCGGCTCACGCTGGAGGTCGTCGAGCACGCCCGCAAGGCCGACCTCAGGATCATCGGCTGGGTGGTCAACACGCAGGACCACCTGCGGCTGGTGCGCGCGCTGGAGCTGGACGGCGCGACGACCGACTACCCGGAGATCAAGCGCACGGGCCGCTTCACGGCGTAACGGTCCTGGGGTTCTGCCCCGGCCGGCCCAGTTCCTTGACCAGAAGCTCGAACTGCAGATCGTCGCGCTGGGGGACACCGAACCGCTCGTCGCCGTACGGGAAGGGGGTCATCCGTCCCGTACGGCGGTAGCCGCGCCGCTCGTACCAGGCGATGAGGTCGCCGCGCACGGAGATCACGGTCATGTGCATCTCCTGGGCGCCCCAGGTCTCGCGCACGGTCCGTTCGGCCTCCGCGATGATCACCTTGCCGAGCCCGGCACCCTGGAGCGGCGGGCTGACGGCGAACATCCCGAAGTAGGCGTGGTCGCCGCGGTGTTCGAGCTGGCAGCAGGCGACAACGGTGCCGTCGCGCTCGACGGTCAGCAGACGGCTGTCGGGCGACTTGATGACGGCGAGCACGCCCTCGGGGTCGGTGCGCTGCCCCTCCAGGATGTCCGCCTCGGTGGTCCAGCCGACGCGGCTGGAGTCCCCGCGGTACGCCGACTCGATCAGCGCGACGAGGGCGTCCACATCGGCGTCGGTCGCTTCGCGGAAGGTCAGGCCGTCGGCGGTGTCCATGGGTCGGCTCCTGGGGCGGTCGGTGGTGCGGCGCGGGCACCGTTGAGGGTATCCCCGCGCCCACTACGCTCCGCACGTATGGTCCACGTACTGAGCAGCCGCATCCTCCTGCGCCCCACCGACCCCGACCGCTCCCGCGCCTTCTACGGCGGGCGACTGGGCCTTCCCGTCTACCGCGAGTTCGGCACGGGCCCCGAGCGCGGCACCGTGTACTTCCTCGGCGGCGGTTTCCTGGAGGTCGCGGGCCGGTCCGACACTCCGCCGTCACCCGCGCTGAAGCTGTGGCTCCAGGTCGCGGACGTGACGGGAGCGTACGAGGAGCTGCGGGCCGCCGGGGTCGAGGTGCTCCGGCCGCCGGTGCGGGAGCCCTGGGGGCTGGTCGAGATGTGGATCGCGGACCCGGACGGCACGGAGATCGTGCTCGTCGAGGTGCCCGCGGACCATCCGCTGCGCTACCGGCCGGGGATCTGAGCCCCGGCAACGATCCGAGGGTACGCGGGCCGCACGGCACCACCAGTGGCCTCAGCGTGCCGGAAGGGCCGTCCAACCGCCCAGCACCGCCCTCTGGTAGGCGAGCTGCCTTCCACACGCCCCCGCGTACACCCTTGCGCTCGCGTACGCACCGCGCGCTCCGGGCATGCCCTGACCGTCTGTCCGACACCGTCGAGGGGGAGGTGCGCGGTGCACGGAGCGGTTGCTCCCGGCTGGCTGCTGGTCGCGCTGTGCGCGGCGGCCGGCGTCGCTTGCCTGCTGCGGACGCGCAGCCCCGTCGAGGAGCAGCGCCGCACCGCGGGCGACGAGGCGCTCATGGGCTTCGGCATGGCCGCGATGGCCGTGCCGACAGCGGTCCTGGCCCCGCCGCGCTGGGCCTGGCTGGCGTACGCGGCCGTGTTCGGCGCGGCGGCGCTGCGCGCCCTGTGGGCGGCCCGGACGAGCCCGCCCCATCTGCACCACGCGGTGGGCGCGCTGGCGATGGTCTACACGGCGGCAGTGATGGCCGTCGCACCCGGAGCCCATGGCGGGCACGGCCCCTCGGGAGTACCTCTGGTGACGGGTGCGCTCCTGTTGTACTTCACCGCGTACGTCCTGTGGGCCGGGGTCCGGCTGATACCGGTGGCGGCTGTCGCCGGAGGCGGACGTTCCGCGGGGGCCATGGGCTGGAGCGACCGGCCCGAGGTGGCGCGAGCCTGTCGGCTGTCGATGGGCATCGCCATGCTCGCCATGCTGCTGGCGCTGTGACGAGCACCCCCAGAACAGCCCGCCCCAGGACAAGCGTCCCGGGCGAGGTCGTCGGCCTTGGGCGGTGCGAAACGTGGTCTGCGTCACTTTGCCACCCGCGGCCATGTCCCCGCGGGCCGCGTCACTCATAGGCTTCGCCCCATGATGGTCCCCGCGGCACTGATGCTGCTCGGCGCCCTGACCGCTGTCGTCGCCCCGCGGCTGCTCGCCCGGGCCGACTGGCCGGACCGCGAACCGGTGGTCGCCCTCTGGATGTGGCAATGCGTGGTCGTCGCCGTGCTGCTGTGCTGCGCGCTGTCGATGACGCTGAGCGCGGCCGCCGCGTGGGCGGCCGTGCGGGGCCATGTGTTCGCGCCGGCACCGCACGAGGTCGTGGAGGCGTACGCGCTGAGCACGGGTAACCCGTGGGCCGCTACGACCGCCGTGGCGCTGGCGTTCGGTGGTCTGTGGACCGCGGCGATGCTGGTGCGCGAGGTCGTACGGGCGCGGCGGCGCCGTCGGCAACGACGGGTCGAACTCCTGGTGCGCGCCCCGCTGTTGCCGGGCGAGGAGCCCGGTCCGGAGCGTCTCGTCGTCCTGGAGGGCGAGCGCCCCGACGCCTGGTGGCTCCCGGGGGCGGCCCCCCAACTGGTCATCACGACGGCCGCGTTGCGGCGTCTGAAGGGCCGCCAGCTGGACGCCGTCCTCGCACACGAGCAGGGGCACGCACGGGCGCGGCACGACTGGCTGCTGCACTGCTCCGCCGCGCTCGCGAACGGGTTTCCGCAGGTGCCCGTGTTCGCCGCGTTCCGTGACGAGATGCACCGTCTGGTCGAGCTCGCCGCCGACGACATGGCCTCGCGCCGCTTCGGCCGCCTCACGATCGCCCTCGCGCTCGTCGGGCTCAACGAGGACCGGGGGGTCTTCGGCCCTTGTCCGACCCCGGAAGCTCATGTCCCGCAGCGCGTCCAGCGGCTGCTCACTCCCCCGGACCGGCTCACCGCGGCCCGGCGGTTGCGTCTGACGGCGGCCGCGGCGCTGGTGCCGGTGATCCCGCTGCTGGTGACGTTCGTACCGGGGCTGCGGGCGCTCGGCTGAGCGGCCTTGGGCAAGTCCCGGTCATTTCCGGGTGGTTGCCGGGCCTCACCGGATCGGGTCGGACGAAGGACAACGAACCAACCGGACGACATGGTTCCCTTCGCGTCACGTGAGGGGAACCTCACGCCCCGGAGTTCGCTTCCGACCCCCCTGGTCGGCGAGGATCACTTCATGCACCCCGTGGCCGTCGACTCACCGCCCCGCTCCCCCGGCACCCGGACCGTCGTGCGCACCGCCGGCGCCCTCGCCCTGCCCTCCGTGCTGCTCCTGCTGCTGGTGACCGCCTCCTGGCAGCCGCTCATGTCGCTGGACGGCGACATCGCGCGCACCACGCACGGCTGGGCGGTCGACGAGCCGGGCGTCACCCAGGTGTTCCGCATCCTGACGGACTGGGTGTGGGACCCGCTCACGATGCGGGTCATCGCCGCGGTCGCCGTCGTGTGGCTGGTGTGGAGGCGGTCGGCCCGGATGCTCGCCCTCTGGGTGGCGGTGACCTGCGCACTGGGCACCCTGGTGCAGCAGGGCATGAAGGCCGCGGTCGGCCGGGAGCGGCCCGTGTGGCCCGACCCCGTGGACTCGGCCCACTACGCGGCGTTCCCGTCGGGCCACGCCATGACCGCCACGGTGGTGTGCGGCCTGGTGCTGTGGCTGCTGCATCTGTACGGCGCCGGGCGCGTCCTGTGGCGGACGGCCGTCACCGTGTCCGTGGTCTCCGTCGTGGGGGTCGGTCTGAGCCGGATCTGGCTGGGCGTGCACTGGCCGTCGGACGTGCTGGGCGGCTGGCTGCTGGGGGCGCTCACGGTGGTGCTGGCGATGTGGTCGTACGAGAAGTGGCATGGCGCGTGGCGTTCTTGACCTTTTCGCCGCCCGGCACGAAGGATCCTCGTCATGACGATCAAAGCCGTGCTCTTCGACTTCTCGGGCACCCTCTTCCGTATCGAGTCCACCGAGTCCTGGCTGCGCGCGGTGCTGGCGGAGGCCGATGTCGCCCTGCCGGAGTCCGACGTGATCCGGACCGCCGAGGCTCTGGAGAGGGCGGGTGCGCTGGCGGGCGGGGCGTTCCCAGCGACAGCGCCGACGGGTGAGCTGGGCGACCTGTGGGCGGTACGGGACCAGAGCGCCGAGCACCACCGGGCCGCCTACACCGGTCTCTCCCGCCAGGTGTCCCTGCCGGATCCGGCGCTCCACGAGGCCCTGTACGACCGCCACATGGCGCCGGTCGCCTGGGACCCGTACCCGGACGCGGCCGAGGTGCTGGCCGCGCTGCGTGAGCGCGGTGTGGCCGTCGGCGTGGTCAGCAACATCGGCTGGGACCTGCGGCCGGTGTTCCACCACCACGGCCTCCACGCGCACGTGGGCACGTACGTGCTGTCGTACGAACACGGCGTTCAGAAGCCCGATCCGCGACTGTTCGCCGTCGCGTGCGAGGCGTTGGGTGTGGCGCCCGAGGACACGCTGATGGTCGGCGATCAGCCTGCCGCCGACGGAGGTGCCGCGGCGCTGGGCTGTGCGGTGCACTTCGTGGACCATCTGCCGGCAGCGGAACGGCCGGACGGACTGCGGCCCGTGCTGGATCTGGTCGGCTGAGGAAGCGCCCAAGTCCGCCGGGGGAACCGGACCGGGCCGGTGGCACTCCACACCCGTCCCGGACCATCCCCCGCGTGGCCCGGGACGGGCAGCTCAGGGCGCACCCACACAGGGTGATCACCCGGAGGCGCTGAGTATAGTTGACCGGCGGACAGTCAACGCAGGAGTTACAGGATGTCCCCACGCAACGCCTCGGTCAACGAAGAATGATGACGGCGTTGCAGGAAACGGCTTCTGCGGGTCCGGCTGAGCTCGTCAACGAGCGGTCGTCCGCCCCGCGGACGGGGCGGACGACCGGCGCTCGGATCAGATGGATCAGATGGATCGGGCAGATCAGTCGAAGTAGTCCGGCTGCGTTTGCACGTTGAGCTCGCTCAGACGGACCCGCTCGGCCGGGTCGGTGCGGCGGTCGCTGAGCTTCAGGACGTCGAAGCCCTTCACCATGTCGTTCGAGTAGATGTAGCCGTTGTAGTAGTACGCCGACCAGGTGCCGCCGCCCACGAGGGTGTCGGTGCTGATCGGACCGCGCTCGAAGTAGGCGATCTCCTTGGGCTTCGAGGAGTCGGTGAAGTCCCAGACGGAGACGCCGCCCTGGTACCAGGCCTGGACCATGATGTCCTTGCCCTTCACCGGGATCAGCGAGCCGTTGTGAGCGACACAGTTCTCGGTGTCGGCCTGGTGGCGCGGGATCTTGTAGTAGCTGCGGAAGACGAGCTTGCGGTCGTCGCCCTTGCCGACGATGTCGTAGATGCCGTCCGCACCGCGGTTGGGACCGATGGCCTCGTTGCAGGTGGCCGCGCCGCCGCCGCCCAACTCGTCGGTGAAGACGACCTTGTTGGCCTTCTGGTTGAAGGTCGCCGAGTGCCAGAACGCGAAGTTCACGTTGTCCTGGACCTGGTCGATGACCTTCGGGCGCTCGGGGTCCTTGATGTCGAGGAGGATGCCGTCGCCCATGCAGGCGCCCGCCGCGAGGTCCTTGGAGGGCAGCACGGTGATGTCGTGGCAGCCGGTCGTCTTGGACACACCCGGGTTGGTGGGCCCGCCCGGGTTGCCGCCGCCGTCCGGCCCCTCACCAGGGAAGAGCACCGGGAAGTTCACCACGGCCGCCTTCTCGGGCGCACTGCGCGGCACCTTGATGACGGAGATGCCGTCGTGCGGCGGCTGGCAGTCGGGGAACGAGGCGCTCGGCGAGTAGGAGGAGACGTAGATGTAGACGTTCCTGCGTTCGGGCACCAGCGAGTGGGTGTGCGAGCCGCAGGCGGTCTCGACGGCGGCGACGTACTTGGGGTTCTGCTTGTCGCTGATGTCGAAGACCTTCATACCCTCCCACGAGGACTTCTCGGTCGCGGGCTGCGTGGTGCTGTTGCAGGAGCTGTCGCTGCGCGAGGAGTCGGTGGACAGGAACAGCAGGTTGCCGGAGACGGAGATGTCGTTCTGCGAGCCCGGGCACAGCACCTGGGACACCGTCTTCGGCGCCTTCGGGTTGCTGATGTCGAAGATGCGGAAGCCGTCGTAGTTGCCGGCGAAGGCGTACCTGCCCTGGAACGCCAGGTCCGAGTTGGTGCCGGGCAGCAGGTCCTTGGGGATGTTGGTGACGTGCTTCATGTTGTCCGAGTGGACGATCTCGTCCTGCCCGGGTATGTCACCGCTCTCGATCGCCGCCCTCGCCTCGGCGGCGTCACTCTTGGAGACCTTCTCCGGCGCGGCGGGACGATCACCCGGGTCGGGCGTCGCGGCCGCCGGCCCGGCGGTGAGCAGCGCGGCCAGGAGCCCCGCCGCCGCCCCCGCAACTCCAAGGCGTCTGCGGCGTGTTCGCTGGTCGTTCAACAGGGTCACTGTGCGTCCTCCCTCGTTGGCCGTTCGCAAGTGAACGGTTCATGGACCACCGCAGTATCGTCTGCATCATGCACAGATCAATAGATGGCAACACACTCGTAATGAATATTTTTGATCATCGACGTCCTGAAGCGTGCTAGACCGGTCACCAACACTCACCAGGTGTACATCGGTTCCTGTGTTCCAGGAGGTCACTGTGCTCGTTCGCCGTACGTTCCGCGCGCCACTGTTCCCGGCGTTGGCGGCGGCCGCCCTGCTCGCGCTCACGGGGTGCGACTCCGGTTCGGACCCGGGCGGGGACGCCGACGCCCCGAAGGCGAGCGGGTCCGCCGTGATCGCCCCCGGCAAGCCGGGTGAGGCCGCCGAAACCCTCTCCGCCGAGGACGCCGCGAAGCGGCGCGCCGAGGACGACTCGCCCAACGCGGCGGACTTCGCCTACGCGCAGATGATGATCAAGCACCACACCCAGGCCGTGGAGATGACCGAACTCGTGCCCAGCCGCGCCGAGTCGACCCAGGTCAAGCGCCTCGCCGCGCGCATCTCGGCCGCGCAACAGCCGGAGATCGACGCCATGAAGGGCTGGCTGAAGATCAACGGCGATGAGAAGAAGGGCACTTCGGGCGGGCACGACCACGAGGCGATGCCCGGGATGGCCACCGAGGCACAGCTGGAGAAGCTGCGTGCGGCGAAGGGGAAGGCGTTCGACCAGCTCTTCCTGACGCTGATGACCACCCATCACGAGGGGGCCATCACGATGGCCACGGACCTGAAGGCGGCGGGCAACAACATCCTGGTCGAGGAGATGGCCGACGACGTGATCGCGCAGCAGACGGCGGAGATGAGCCGGATGCGCGAGATGCTGTGACGGTCGCCGCACGCGGGGCGACCGCAACAGGCCCTCTGACCCTCTGTGTGGCGACAGGCCCTAGCGTCGCGTGTGACGCGGTGTCAGGAAACCCTCGTCCCGAGCTCCTGCGATCAGCTTGAGTGATCTGCGGCGGCTGTGACCGGTCGCACGCATCACCGCGAGGACCGGATCGATCCCCTGCTCCTGGGCGGCGCGGTACTCCTCGGCGACGCGCCGCCGCCCCTCGACGCCGTGCGGCCAGGCCGACCGGGCGCCGCACGCCTCGAAGAGGGGACCCTCGATCCAGTCCGCGAGCACGGTCAGGTCGTCCAGGGACAGCGACGGCTGGGCCCGTACCTCTTCGAGGAGGACGTGCCCTTCGGACACCACGGCGAGTACGTCGACACGGGCACCGTCGGGGAAGATCAGCCGGGCGTTGTACCAGGCCGTGGCTCCGTCGTGCTCCTGCACTTCCCACGCGGGCCACACGGAGACGACCCCGTCGGGACGGTTCCGGCCAGAAAGGTGAATGAAGGATTCTGCCAGCACACGCACAACGTAGGTGAATGATCACACGCGCCGCGCACCACCACGCGAGCCCGACCCCTACGGCACCCCGTCAGCGCAGCGGGCGCCACTCCCTCGGGTGGTGTCGCGCTCGCGTTCCTCCCATGCCGGCCGGTGCGGTGCGATGCTTAAGGCATCAGCGATCTCCTCGTTTAAGGAGTCCCCCGTGCTGCGTGTCGCCGTCGTCGGCTCGGGTCCCAGCGGGGTCTACTCCGCGCAGACCCTGGTGCAGCAGGATCCCTCGGTGCACGTCGACGTCCTGGACCGGCTGCCGTGCCCCTACGGCCTGGTGCGGTACGGGGTCGCGCCCGACCACGAGAAGATCAAGTCGCTGCAGAACAATCTGCGGACCGTGCTGGAGCACGAGCGGGTACGTTTCCTCGGCGGCGTCGAGGTCGGTCCGGCCGGACTGCCGGTCGAGCGGCTGCGGGAGCTGTACCACGCGGTGGTGTACTGCGTGGGCGCCGCCACGGACCGGCGTCTGGGCATCCCGGGCGAGGACCTGCGGGGCAGTTGGTCGGCCACGGAGTTCGTGTCCTGGTACAGCGCCCACCCGGACTCTCTCGCGGACGGGTTCGTGCTCGGTGCCCGGGCGGCCGTGGTGATCGGCGTCGGAAACGTCGCGGTGGACGTGACCCGGATGCTTGCCCGGGGTGCGACGGAGCTGAGCCCCACCGACATGCCGCAGGAAGCCCTGACCGCGCTCGCCGCCAGCGAGGTCACCCAGGTCCACATGGTGGGCCGGCGCGGCCCGTCCCAGGCGCGCTTCACCACCAAGGAGCTGCGTGAGCTGGGCAGCATGCCGGACACCCGGGTGAGCGTGCGTCCGCCGGAGCTGGAGCTCGATCCGGCCTACGTCGACCCGTCCGGTCTGCCCGCCCCCCAGCGCCGCAACGTGGAGGTGCTGCGCGGCTGGGCCTCCTCGCCCACCGGGGACGACCGGCACACGATCTCGCTGCGCTTCTTCCTCCGGCCCGTCGAGTTCCTCGCCGACGGGGACCGCGTGTGCGGGGTGCGCTTCGAGCGGACGGAGCCGGACGGGCGGGGCGGGGTGACGGGCACCGGGCGGTACGAGGAGATCGAGGCCCAGCTGGTGCTGCGGTCGGTGGGCTACCGCGGGGTGCCGCTCGACGGGCTGCCGTTCGACGCGGAGCGCGGCACGGTGCCGCATGTGGCCGGCCGGGTACTGCGCGAGGGAGTGGTGGCCCCGGGCGAGTACGTGGCCGGGTGGATCAAGCGGGGCCCGACCGGAGTGATCGGCACCAATCGGCCGTGCGCCAAGGAGACGGTGACCTCGCTGCTGGAGGACGCCCCCGTCCTCGCCCGGCGGAAGGTGTCCGACGATCCGCTCGCCGTGCTGCTGGCGGAGGGGATCACTCCTGTGGAGTGGCCCGGGTGGCAGGCGATCGAGCGGGCCGAGGCGGAGCTCGGGGCCTCGCTCGGACGGGGCGTGGTGAAGCTGCCGGACTGGAAGTCGCTGCTGGCGGCGGCGCGTGACGGAAACGCATGACAGGGATGCCCGCGGGGCAGGCCGTACCGGCGCCGCCCGCGTTTTGGTGGCCATGACACCCATCGGCGCCACCACCGACCCGGTTCAGCGTCCGAGGCGGGCGGCCTGGCGAGCGGCGGCGGCGAGAAGGCTGTCGAGGAGACCCGGGAAGAGGTCGTCCAGGTCGTCGTCGCGCAGGCCGTTCATCTTGGCCGTGCCCCGGTAGGTCTGCCGGATCACTCCGCTCTCGCGCAGCACCCGGAAGTGGTGTGTGGTCGTGGACTTGGTGACCGGCAGGTCGAAGTCCGAGCAGGAGAGCTCGCCGCGGTCGGCGGCGAGCTCTCGTACGATCCGCAGGCGCATCGGGTCGGAGAGCGCGTGCAGGACGCCCTCCAGCCGGATCTCGTCGCGCGCCGGATGCGGGAGGGCACGGCCTGCGGCGGCAGGGGCGGCGGGGGTCACGGCGGCTCCAGTTCGTTCGCGAGACTCCATTGTACGAGGACCTTCGTAGTTTGACACTTCCCGTACTACGATGCCTATCGTATGAGTCGTCCATCGGCCCCCGTGACGAATGGAGCAGCTCACCATGAGCGCCCTCTTCCAGCCCCTCAGCCTGCGTGACGTGACGATCCCGAACCGGGTGTGGATGGCCCCGATGTGCCAGTACTCGGCGGCGCCCGAGGGACCGGACACGGGCGCCCCCGGCGACTGGCACTTCGCGCACTACGGAGCCCGGGCCACCGGTGGTACGGGCCTGATCCTCGTCGAGGCGACCGCCGTCGGCCCCGAGGGCCGGATCTCCCCGTACGACCTCGGGATCTGGAACGACACCCAGGTCGAGGCGTTCCGCCGGCTCACGCGCTTCATGAAGGCGCAGGGCACCGTGCCCGGCATCCAGCTCGCTCATGCCGGCCGCAAGGCCTCGACGGACCAGCCCTGGAAGGGTGGCGCGCCGGTCGGGCCGGACGCCCACGGGTGGCAGCCGCTGGCTCCGAGCGCGATCGCGTTCGACGAGGGACACCCGGTGCCGGACGAGCTGACCGTGGATCAGATCAAGGAGATCCCGGGCCGGTTCGCTCAGGCCGCCCGGCGTGCCCTGGCCGCCGGTTTCGAGGTCGTCGAGATCCACGGCGCGCACGGCTACCTGATCAACGAGTTCCTCTCCCCGCACTCCAACCACCGCACGGACGCGTACGGCGGCTCGTACGAGAACCGCATCCGCTTCGCCCTCGATGTCGTCGACGCGGTACGGGAGGTGTGGCCCGACGACAAGCCGCTGTTCTTCCGTATCTCCGCCACCGACTGGCTTCAGGACGCGGGCTGGACGGCCGACGACACGGTCCGCTTCGCCTCCGCGCTCCAGGAGCACGGCGTCGACCTGCTGGACGTCTCCAGCGGCGGCAACGCCCCGCACGTCCGCATCCCGGTGGGCCCCGGCTACCAGGTGCCGTTCGCCGCCCGGGTGAAGGACCGGACCACGCTCCCCGTGGCCGCCGTCGGTCTCATCACCGACGCGGAGCAGGCCGAGAAGATCCTGGTCAACGAGGAGGCGGACGCGGTCCTGCTGGGCCGCGAGCTGCTCCGCAACCCCTCCTTCGCCCGCCTCGCGGCCCGCGAACTCGGCGCGGACATCCACGTACCGGACCAGTACCTGCGGTCCGCCTGACCGGGCGTCCCGCCCCGCGCCGTGCCGTGTGCCCCACCGGAAAGCGCGCCGGATTCAGTCGGCGGTGAGGCCGGAGGGCCGGGGCGGGCTTCGGAAGAGCCGGGTCGGTACGGCGGCGGCCAGGGTCCGGTAGCCCTCGGGGTTGAGGTGCAGCCAGTCCCCGTCGTGGAGTTCGGCGCGCAGGCGGCGCGGGTCCGCCGGGTCGCGTACCGCGCGGTCGAGGTCGATGACCGCGTCGAAGGTGCCGCTGGTGCGGATCCAGTCGTTGACGGCTCGCCGTGAGGCCTCGCGCAGCCCGGCCGGGTCGTCGTACAGGGTGTTGCCGCCGAACGGCAGGAGTGTCGCGCCGTACACACGGATGCCCTGTGCGTGTGCGCGGACGACGATCTGCTCGTAGGCGGCGACCAGGTCGGCGGTGACGGCGCGCTGGGCGGCCTCGGTGGCCGCCGCGGTGCCGAGGTCGTTGACGCCCTCGAAGACGATCAGCCAGGCGACACCGCTGCGGGCCAGGATGTCGCGGTCGAGGCGGGCGAGGGCATTGGGGCCGAGGCCGTCGTTGAGGATCCGGTTGCCGCCCGCGGCCTGGTTCAGGACGGCGACGTCGGCAGTGGCGGGGTGCGCCTGGAGGCGGTCGAAGAACTGGTCGGGCCAGCGGTTGTTGCCGTTGGTCGTGGAGCCACGGCCGTCGGTCAGCGAGTCGCCCAGGACGGCGACGGCGGCCGTGGTGGCATCGGAGACGACCTCGACGTCGCTCAGCAGGTACCAGTGGTCGGTGGCGGTCGCCCCGGACAGGTCCGCGGCCGTCGTGTGGTCACCGTGCCGGAGGTACGACGTGGTACGGGAGCCCGGGTGGGAGGTGAGCGCGAGGGACTTCTGGCCCTCCGCGAGGTAGGCCGTCACGGTCAGGTTCGTGCCGGGCCGGAGCTCGAAGTCCAGCGGGTCGGAGACCAGTTGGGCGCCGACGGGCACGGTGGCGGACCGGCGTCCGTTGAACGTCACCCGCTGAAGGCTCCCGGGCTCGACGGCGCTGACTCCGGCGCGCCCGTCTCGGGGCAGGGCCACGGTCACCGCGGTGAGGGGCAACGCGGCGGTGCCGAAGGCGTTGGAGAAGCGCAGCCGGACGCGCTCGCCGCCGGTGGAGACGCGCAACGTCTGCCGCAGGGTGGTGTCGACCAGGACGGCGTCGCTCCCGGTGAACGGCGGGGGCGGCATGTTGCCCGGCTCGGTGAGCTGCGGCATCGCGGTCCAGGTGTTCACCCAGTGCCGCTGGGCCGTACGGGACTGCTGGGCGGCCGACGGTTCGCCGCTGTGGCCGACGGCGCCCATCGCGGACGAGGTGGCGACGAGGGCCAGTGCCAGCACGCACACGGCGATCAGGTGGACGAAGGGTGCGCTTCTCCACGGCCGCGACGGCTGCCATGGCGATGGCTGCGACGGCTGCGGCACTCCGGTCGACGGCTTCACGGGCGAGGTGCCTTCCTGTGCGCGTGGTGGCATCGGCGGGCGCGCGCCGGGGGACCGGCGCGCGCCCGGAAACGGCGGCGCGAGTGGCGTGCGTCAGGTGGTGCAGTCGGCGCCGTTGAGGGCGAAGGCGGTGGGGCCCGCGCTGCCGCCGGTGTGGCCGGCCTGGTAGCCGATGCCGACGCTCGCGCCCGGGGCGATCGTGGCGTTGTACGCGGCGTTGGTGGCGGTCACCGCCCCGCTCGTCGGCGTATAGGTGGCGCCCCAGCCGCTGGTGATGGTCTGTCCGGCGGGGAGTGTGAAGGCGAGACTCCATCCGTTGACGGCGGTGGTGCCGGTGTTGGTGATGGTCACCGAGGCGGTCAGGCCGGTGCTCCAGGCGTTGGTGGTCACGGAGACCTTGCAGCCGCCGGGCTGGGGTTGGGGCGCGGGGCCGCCGCTGTCCAGGCCGAAGAAGGTGATCACGCGGGCCGCCATGCCCGTGGTGATCAGGTTGTGGCCGACGCCCTGGAGGCTGATGGCCTCGACGGGGGCCTGGTCACCGGTGGAGCCGTAGCGGGTGCGGGTCCAGCCGGACGCGGGCGAGTCGGTGCGGGCGGGCGTCTGGCTGATGCCCCGCACATCGGTCCACTGCTTGATCATTTCCCCGAAGTTGGGGTAGCGCAGGACGTCGTCCTCGGTGCCGTGCCAGAGCTGCATACGGGGACGGGGGCCGGTGTACCCGGGGTAGGCGCCCCGGACGAGGTCGCCCCACTCCTTCGGGGTGTGCGTCACCGTGCCGCCCGCGCAGGCGCTGTTCCACTCGGAGCCGTCGGTGGTGGCGAAGCAGCCGAAGGGCACGCCCGCGAACGCGGCACCGCCCGCGAACACGTCGGGATAGTCGCCCAGCAGGACGTTGGTCATCATCGCCCCCGAGGAGACGCCGGTGGCGAAGATCCGGCCGGTGTCGGCCTCGTAGGTGCGCGTGACATAGTCGATCATGGACTTGATGCCCACCGGGTCACTGCCGCCGCCCCGCTTGAGGGCCTGGGGCGAGGAGACGTCGAAGCACTTGCTGCTGCGGGTGACCGACGGGTAGATCACGATGAACCCGTAGCGGTCCGCGAGCGAGGCGAACTCGGTGTTCGAGTAGAACACCGGGCCGGAACCGGTGCACCAGTGGACGGCCACCAGGACCGCGGGGTTCTCGGTGACGGTGTCCGGCACGTACAGGTACATCTGGAGGTTGCTGGGATTGGGGCCGAAGTTCGTCACCTCGGTGAGGGACGCGGTGGGCGCCACGTCCCCGGCCGGGGCGGCGGGAGCCACCGTCGCCCCCGGAGGAACAGCCGTGGCCTTCGGGGTGGCCGAGACCTGAGGGGCGGCGAACAACAAGGCCGCGAGTAAGGGAACCAGACCTCCGAACAGCGCGAGGAGTGTCGCGCGGAGCGGTCTCCTCGCGGTGGTGCCGACAGTGGTGGACACGTCCTCGTCCCTTTCTGACGCCACGGCCGCCGGGGACCATCGCGGCTCGAACGGCATCGCTCAGCGGAACAAACGGCGGCGGACAACTGTGGGGAGCAACTGCGGGAACCGGCCTCCGGCCGTGGAGGCCGAAGGCATCGTGGCATGCACATGCAGGCCACGGAAGCGCTCCCACACACCGAAAAGATTCGATGAAAACGGTGACGGGGCAGGCGCGAAGCGACCCGAAAACCTTCTGCGTGAACCGTTGACCAGAAAGCGCTTACCCCCTACCTTCCGTTCAGAAGCGTGACCCGCCGCCTCCCTCTCACTCAGGAGACGGGAGCGAGGGGAGGTCTGCACCACCTGGGGCATTGCACTGGTTGGAGCCCCACTGCCTCCCCGTCGGGCGGCTCGGCTTGCGCGCGGCGATCAGAATGGCGAACAACATTCATCTATATGACCCACCAAGTCCTCCCTGAAGGGACGCACCCGCATGCGCACTCTCCCCCCACGTGCACGAGCGCGGAGATCCACTCTCGCCGCGGCCACCGCGGCCGCCCTCGCAGCCGTCGCCGTGGTCGCCGTCCCCCAGCCGGCGGGTGCCGCCGAGACCTCGCCCATCGGATTCGGCGCGGGCACCACCGGCGGCGGCAGCGCCGCCCCGGTGACCGTGTCGACGCTGTCCGCCTTCCAGACGGCCGTCACCGGGAACGCGGCGAAGGTGGTGCGCGTCAACGGCCTGATCTCGCTGAGCGGTCAGGTCGACATCGGCTCCAACACCACGGTCCTGGGCGTCGGTTCGTCATCCGGCTTCACCGGCGGCGGTCTGCGGATCAAGGAGGCGACCAACGTCGTCGTGCGCAACCTCAACATCAGCAAGCCGGTCGCGCCCTCCGACGGCATCACGGTCCAGAAGTCGACGAAGGTGTGGATCGACCACAACTCCTTCTCGGCGGACCGCGACCACGACAAGGACTACTACGACGGTCTCCTCGACATCACCCACGGATCCGACTACGTGACGGTGTCCTGGAACACCTTCAAGGACCACTTCAAGGGCTCACTCGTCGGCCACAGCGACAACAACGCCTCTGAGGACACCGGCCGCCTGAAGGTGACGTACCACCACAACGAGTTCACCAACGTCTACTCGCGCATCCCGAGCCTGCGCTTCGGCACCGGGCACTTCTACAACAACTACGTGAACGGCGCCGACACCGCCTGCCACTCGCGCATGGGCGCCCAGATGCTCGTCGAGAACAACGTCTTCCGCTCGACGAAGATCGCGGTCACCACGAACCGCAGCAGCGACACCGACGGCTACGCGAACCTGCGCGGCAACGATCTCGGCGGGGCCGCCACCGAGGTCTCCCGGGTCGGCAGCTTCACCAGCCCGCCCTACAGCTACACGGCGGAGTCCGCCTCGTCCGTCGTCGCCTCGGTGACGTCCGGCGCGGGCACGGGGAAGCTCTGACGCCCACGGGACCACCCACGCAGCCACCCCCCACCGAAGAGAAAAGTCCACCCCCATCACCAGACAGAAGGAATCGGGACATGACTTCTGCGGCACGTCCGCGCGCCCGCACGCGCGCACTGACCGGAGCGCTGGCCACACTCGGGCTCTCCGTTGGCATGATCATGACGGGCGGCGCCTCTCCGGCGAGCGCCGCCACCTGGCCCACCCCGAACGGCAGTGAGGGGGTCTCCGCCACCATTCCGATCTCCGGCACCAAGGATTACGGGATGAAGCGCCTCTACGGCACCGGGGACCTCGGCTCCGGCGGTCAGGACGAGGACCAGGGACCGATCCTGGAGCTCGCCGCCGGCGCCGTGCTGAAGAACGTCATCATCGGCGCCCCCGCCGCGGACGGCATCCACTGCAAGGGCAGCTGCACGCTGCAGAACGTCTGGTGGGAGGACGTCGGCGAGGACGCGGCGACGTTCCGGGGTTCCTCGTCGTCCAACGTCTACACCGTCTCCGGTGGTGGCGCGAAGGAAGCCTCCGACAAGGTGTTCCAGTTCAACGGGGCAGGGACGCTCAACGTCTCCAACTTCGCCGTGAAGAACTTCGGCACCTTCGTCCGCTCGTGCGGCAACTGCTCCACGCAGTACAAGCGGACGATCAACCTCAACACCATCGAGGCGACCTGGTCGGGCGGCAAGCTCGTCGGCATCAACACCAACTACGGCGACAGCGCGACCCTGAGGGGTATCACGATCGTCGGGGACTCCAGCAAGAAGATCGTTCCCTGCCAGAAGTACATCGGCAACAACACGGGCGCCGAGCCGACCACCAACGGCAGCGGGCCCGACGGCACGTACTGCAAGTACGCGGCGTCCGACATCAGGTACAGCTGAGTCATGACGACAGCTGAGTGATCAGGTGCGGCTGAACCATCCGGTACGGGCGGGTCCCGAGTTCGGCTGAGCCGATCGCACCCGTTCCTGCCGCGGCCGGCACCCGGCGGCTGTGCGAAGCGCCTCTGACGGGCGCCTTCGTACAGCCGCTCCGGCCTACCGGGGGCATGCGGGCGCGGCCGTGCGCCGTATCCCCGCTACCAGGTCTTGCGCCCCCACAACGGCCCGACACGCTCCCACTCCTCGTCCCACTCGTCCATGCGGCGGCGCTCCAGGCGACCGCGTACCAGGCGGCCGCTCACGAAGGGGACGCCCGCGGCGGTCACGCCCACGAGAACGCCGATCAGCGAGGAGCGGACACGGGCCTCGGACCGCGTGGCCGGCTCGGTGACCATGCGGCCGTCGGTGTCCGTCCAGACCGTGACCGGCGTGCCCACCGCGCTGGCGGGCGCCACCCGGGTCTGGCCGGTGTGGGCGGAGCCGTCCCTCGCCGTCCAGCGGACCTCGGCCCACACGCGCGCTGTTCCGGGAGCGGACGAGGCGACCGCCCCCGGGGCGTCCTCGGTGAGCTGCGCCACGACGGGGCGCCACTCGACGCGCTGCCGGTCGAGGTTGTGCTCGACCGCCCTCGTCGCCAGCAGACCGGTGATCACCCCGCCGAGCACGGTGAAGGCCCAGGCCGCGAGGACCACCCATGCCTCGATCCGGTCGCTGCGGCGCCGCAGCGGATTCCGCCGCCATCGCCACAACCACACCCTCGGACCTCGGAATGCCACCATCGAGGGCACCCTCCTCACGAACGCACGGACAAGCCAGACCGCCCTCCCATACGCGGGTGGCCCGGCCGATGCTCATGACGAATGCGTCACCCCGGCCGGACGGCGTGTTCCGTACGGTCGCCGCGAGCTGTCGGCAGGACCGGATCCAAGCCATCGCCATGGCCCGGCCGACCTGCTCGTGCGCTGCCGGACACCCGCTCCCACCTGCGGCGACGTCCTCACCGGGGGTGAGTGTCAGTGGTGGGGTGCAGACTGGCCCGTGTCTGAGACAACGACGTCCCGGAGGTGGCCGGTATGGCCGACATCCTGCTCACCGTAGGCACACGCAAGGGTCTGTTCATCGGGCGGCGGCGCGGCGGCGCCTGGGAGTTCGACGAGAGCCCGTACTTCAACGCGCAGGCCGTGTACGCGGTCGCGATCGACACCCGAACCGACACCCCCCGGCTGCTGGTCGGCGGCGACAGCGCACACTGGGGACCGTCCGTCTTCCACTCCGATGACCTCGGCCGGACCTGGACCGAGCCCGCGCAGGCCGCCGTGAAGTTCCCCAAGGACACCGGGGCGTCACTGGAGCGGGTGTGGCAGCTGCACCCGTCGGCGGCGGAACCGGACGTGGTGTACGCGGGCACGGAGCCGGCCGCCCTGTACCGCTCGGCGGACCGCGGGGAGAGCTTCGACCTCGTCCGGCCCCTGTGGGAGCACCCGACGCGCGACAGGTGGGTGCCCGGTGGCGGCGGGGAGGGCCTGCACACCATCCTCACCGACCGGCGCGACCCGCAGGTGATGACGGTCGCCGTCTCCGCGGCCGGCGTGTTCCGCACCCAGGACGGGGGCAGGAGCTGGGCGCCCTCCAACTCCGGTGTCTCCGCGGTGTTCCTGCCGGATCCGAACCCCGAGTTCGGCCAGTGCGTGCACAAGATCGCGCGGGACTCGGTGACACCGGACCGGATGTACCTGCAGAACCACTGGGGTGTGTACCGCAGCGACGACGCGGGCGCTCACTGGACGGACATCGGCGAGGGCCTGCCGTCCACGTTCGGGTTCGCCGCCGCGACCCATCCCCACCGCGGGGACACCGCGTACGTCTTCCCGATCAACGCCGACGCGGACCGCGTCCCGGCCGGGCGGCGCTGTCGTGTCTTCCGCACGGCGGACGCGGGCCGCACCTGGGAGCCGCTGTCGGCGGGCCTGCCGGACGAGGACCACTACGGCACGGTACTGCGCGACGCGATGTGCACGGACGACGCGGACCCGGCGGGCGTGTACTTCGGCAACAGAAACGGAGAGGTCTACGCGTCGGCGGACGACGGCGACAGCTGGCGGCAGTTGGCGTCCCACCTGCCGGACGTGCTGTGCGTGCGCGCGGCGGTGGTGGACTGACGGGAGCGCCGGTGTCCGGGGGGTCCTTCGACGACGTCCGGGGCCTGATCGCCGGGCAGGACCCGTATGCGGCTCGGGGACATGTGGGAATCAGATGTCCCGGAGTCGCATACGGGCTGGGAGTCTTCTCCGCCGCGGGGCAGACGGGAGTTTGACGACAGGTCCTAGGGCAGTCGCCAGTCCACCGGCTGGGCTCCCTGGCGGGCGAGAAAGTCGTTGGCGCGGCTGAACGGGCGGGAGCCGAAGAACCCGCGGTCCGCCGACATCGGCGAGGGATGAGCCGACTCGATGGCCGGAAGGTCTCCGAGCAGGGGCCGCAGGTTGCGCGCGTCACGTCCCCACAGGACGGACACCAGCGGCTTGCCGCGCGCGGCCAGCGCACGGATGGCCTGCTCGGTGACCTCCTCCCACCCCTTGCCCCGGTGCGCCGCGGGCTTGCGCGGTGCCGTCGTCAAGGCCCTGTTGAGGAGCAGAACACCCTGTTGCGTCCACGGTGTCAGGTCCCCGTTCGACGGCCTGGGCAGCCCCAGGTCGGAGTGCATCTCCCGGAAGATGTTCTCCAAACTGCCCGGCAGGGAACGCACCTCGGGCGCCACCGCGAAGCTCAACCCGATGGCCATTCCCGGTGTGGGGTAAGGGTCCTGGCCGACGATCAGGACGCGAACGTCGTCGAAGGGCTGCTGGAAGGCCCGCAGGACATGCTGCCCCGCCGGCAGATAGGTCCGGCCGGCCGCTATCTCGGCCCGGAGGAAGTCGCCCATGGCGGCAATGCGTTCGGCCACAGGTTCGAGGGCTTTCGCCCAGCCTGCCTCAACAAGTTCATGCAAGGGTCGTGGTGCCACGGCGCGTCACTCTACTGGTCCACGCCATGCCCCCGCACGAACGGAGAGGCCCCCACGTGCGGACGCCGCTCGTGAACGCCACGCGCGGCGCCACGCGCGGCGCTACCCTTCCTCCTCGTCCAGATCTTTCGAGATCTTCGAGCCCGCCGCGCAGATCGCCCTGCCGGTCACCGGGAAGGAGACGAGCGTGGTGCGTCCGCTGGTCGAGCCACTCCGCCGTGGTCGTCGTGCCCGCCCCTCCCCCAGGTCCGCGGACCGCGGATTCTACGGCTCCCGCCCGTTCGGCCGCGCGGGCGACCCGCTCGACCGGCAGGGAGCACGGCCCGTGCACGGGCGCCTGCCGTGACCGGCACCGGAAACCCCGCCCCACCCGTCGTCCTCGCCGTGGACTCGGGCGGCTCCGGGCTCCGCGCGGTGCTGGCCTCGCAAGGCCGGGTCCGCTCTGCTCCGTTGGTGTCCAGGGAGCCGGTGCGGACCGGCCCACAGGGCATCGACGCCGGGCATCTGCTGGAGCAGCTCGTGCCCATGGCGCGGCGGTTGCTCGACGACGCCGGGAGCGGCCCGCCGCGGGCGGTGGCGATCGGCGCCGCCGGATTCGCGAGCCTGGGCGACCGGATGCGCGCCGAACTCCCGGCGGCCCTCGGGCGGGAGCTCGATGTGCGACGGGTCGCGCTGGTCGCCGACGCGGTCACCGCGTACGTGGGCGCCCTCGGGATGCGGGCGGGCGCGGTCGTCGCCGGCGGCACCGGGCTGATCGCCATCGGTACCGACCTGGAGCGCTGGCACCGGGCGGACGGGTGGGGGCATCTGCTCGGCGACTGCGGCGGCGGGGCGTGGATCGGGCGGGCGGGCCTGGAGGCCGCGCTGCGCGCCCACGACGGCCGCCCCGGCGGCTCGGCGCGGCTGCTGGCCCGCGCCGAGGAGCTGTTCGGCCCGGTCGCCCGACTCCCCGGACAGCTCTACCCGCGCACCGACCGTGCCGCGGTGCTGGCCTCCTTCGCGCCCGAGGTGGCCGCCTGCGCCGAGGGCGACCCGGTGGCGGCGGAGGTCCTGCGCGCGGCGGCCCGGCACACGGCCGAGTCCGCGGCCGCCGTCTGCCCCGCTTCGGGCGAGCCCCGAGTGGCTCTCACCGGTGGCCTGTTCAGGATGGGCGACCCTTTCCTCGTGCCCCTGGAGGCGGAGTTGGCGCAGCGGCTGCCGTACGCGCGGCGCGTGGCGGCCGAGGGTGATCCGCTGCACGGCGCGGTACGCATCGCGGCCGAGTTGGCCGAGGGGGTACCGGCGCTGCCCGGCGACGAGAGGATGGTGCATGTGCAGGTGGCCGAAAAGTAGTACCCCAAAACGGACTCGCTTCTTCCCGTCGGCCACACTGTGAAATGCGCCACTCATGTCGCCCCATGTCAGCGCGAAGTCGCGCGGTTTTCTGTCGATCGTCACGTAACTCATCAGACAAATCCGGACGGATACCGCTCACCTGCACCCTCCCCGAACAGGGGAGCCCAAGAAGCCAGTAGCATGCGGCGCCATGAGCTCCCCCACTGGGCCCGCATCCGGCCTGCCTGTACGAATGCCGCGACCCCGCCAGCCCGGGCGGCACCGCCGCCCCGAGCCCCTGGCGGCTCCTGAAGGCGCGCCCGCGCTCGTCCTCGCGGTGCCGGGCAAGCCCAGCGCCGCTACACGCAGCCTCGTCGAGGAGGTCGTGAGCATCGCGCGCTCCGAGCTGCCCGGCCTGGACGCGCGGATCGGGTACCTCGACGGGGACGGCGACGAGTTCCCCACACTCCAGTCCGTGCTCGCCCGTGCCGCCGAGGAGCGCACCGCCCGCTTCGAGCAGGCCCGCGCCGCGGGCATGGACGTCAAGGAGCCGGACGGCCCCGTCGCCGTCGTCGTGCCCCTGCTCGCAGGCCCGGACAGCTCGCTGCTGCGCCAGGTCCGCCAGGCCGTCATGGAGAGCCGTGTCGCGGCCGACCTGACGGACGTCCTCGGCCCGCACCCGCTGCTCGCCGAGGCGCTGCACGTGCGGCTGTCCGAGGCGGGCCTGGCGCGTGCCGACCGCGCCCGCCTGTTCACCGTGGCGACCGCCGCGGACGGCATCATCCTGGCGTCCGTCGGCGGCGACGAGGCCGTGCAGGCGGCCGGGATCACCGGCATGCTGCTCGCCGCTCGCCTCGCCGTGCCGGTGATGGCCGCGGCGCTCGACCAGGAGGGCTCGATCGCGGCCGTCGCCGAGCAGCTGCGCTCCTCGGGCTCGCAGAACCTCGCGCTCGCCCCGTACCTGATCGGCCCGGAGATCGACGCCGGCCTGATCGACGCGGCCGCCAAGGAGGCGGACTGCTCCCCCGCCGAGGCCCTGGGCCCCTACCCGGCGATCGGCAAGCTGGCGCTCGCCAAGTACACGTCGGCGCTGGGCATCGCCCCGCAGCAGCCGCAGGGCATGCCGGTCCGCTGAGCCGCGTCCGGCGTCCGGCGTTCGGCTCCGCAGAACCCGTGGCCGTGCGAAAGGGCCCGCATCCCTGCTCGGGAGCGGGCCCTTCGCCATGAGGCTTGCGCGGGCCTCGGCGCATGAGGGGGCAGTCGTCGGCGATCAGTACCGGTCAGCTTCTCGGCCCAGGACCACGCACGACGCCGCGGGAACCTCGACCGAGCCCTCCGGGTGGGGCAGGCCCGTGTCCGGGTCGAGGGCGAACCAGCTCACGTTCCCCGAGCGCTCGTTCGCGACGTACAGGAATCCTCCCGAGGCGGTGAGCGCACGCGGCCAGTGGCCGCCGCACGGCACGGTGCCCGCCGGCGCGAGTTCCTTCCCGCCGCCGTCGACCGTGAGGACCGTCAGCGTGTCCTGCCCGCGTGTCGCCGTCCACACGAAGCGACCGTCGGGCGACACGACGATGCCCGACGGGTACGCCTCGCCGTCCGGGGCGCCCGGCAGCACCGGGGTCTCGCCGAGCGGCGTCAGCTCGCCGCCGCCCGCGTCCCAGCGGCAGACGGTGACGATCGGCGCGAGTTCGTGGACCACGTACGCGTACGAGCCGTTCGGATGGAAGGCCAGGTGGCGGGGCCCGGAGCCGGGCCGGAGCGCGAGGGCGCGGTGCAGCACGGGCACCCCGGCGTCCAGCTCGCACACCCGCACCTGGTCCGTGCCCAGGTCGACGTCGACGACCCAGCGGCCGCTCGGGTCCGGCTGCACCTGGTGGGCGTGGGGGCCCTCCTGGCGCTGCTCGTCCGGCCCCGAACCGGTGTGCCGGAGGACTCCGGACGCGGTGTCCGCGAGGGTGCCGTCGGCGCGAAGCGGTACGGCGGTGACGCTGCCGGAGCCGTAGTTGGCGGTCAGGACGTGCCCTGCGACGAGGGAGAGGTGCGTGGGCCCGGCGCCGTGGACGCGGACCGGCGGCCCGGTGAGCTCCAGCCGCGCTCCGGTCACGCGGTACGCGGCGACCGCGCCCTCAGGTGTCTCGCTGACCGTGTAGAGGAGGTCGCCGCCCGGCGCCAGGGCGAGGTACGACGGGTCGGGTACATCGTCCGCGCTGCTGAGGACGGTCAGCGCGCCGCTCGTCCCGTCCACTGCCGCCATGACGACGCCGGGACCGCCGGCGCTCGTGAACGAGCCGATGAACGCCCGTCGCCGGCTGCCGCCGCCCACGCCCGCGTCTGCCACTGCCGTCCCCTCTCGGTGACACGCCTGTCGGCATCGTGCCGTCGGAGCCGACGGCAGCATTAGGTCTAGACCATACCGTCCGCATGCCGAGTCCCCAGCAGTGAGCCGTGATGCAGCGCGCCATCCTTTCGGGTGATCGAGGAGACGGTCGCTGGCATCCTGAAGCCCATGGGCATTCTCGGCGACACCTCGGTCATCTTCGATCTCGACGGAACACTCGTGGACAGCGAGCCCCACTACTTCGAGGCGGGCCGGCAGACCCTTGCGGAGCAGGGCGTCACCGATTTCACCTGGACGGACCACGAGCGGTACGTGGGCATCAGCACCCGGGAGACCATCACCCGCTGGAAGGAGCGGTACGGCCTGACCGCCTCCGTCGACGAGTTGCTCGCCGACAAGAACCGCCGCTATCTGGAGCTCGCCCGCGCCTCCGCCCGCGTCTACCCGGAGATGCGGGCGTTCGTGGAACTGCTGGCCGACGAGGGTGTCCCGATGGCCGTGGCCTCAGGATCGTCACCGGAGGCCATCGAGGCGATCCTGACGGGCACGGGTCTCGCCGACCGGCTGAAGACCGTCGTCTCGGCCGACGAGGTGCCCCGGGGCAAGCCGGCGCCCGACGTGTTCCTGGAGGCCGCGCGCCGGCTGGGGGCCGACCCGGCCGACTGTGTGGTCCTGGAGGACGCGGCGCCCGGCGCGGCCGCCGCGCACGCGGCCGGCATGCGCTGCGTGGCGATTCCTTACGTCGCCGCCCAGGCCGACGACCCCGCGTTCGCGACGGCGGGGCTGCTGGTGCGTGGCGGTCAGCGCGCGTTCACGGCGCGGGAGGCGTACGACTGGCTCATCCGGTCGGTTGGGACCGGGTGACGACGGACGAGTTCAGCGTCGCAGGGCCCTCGCCACGGCACCGGTGACACCGGCTGCGGCACCGGCGGCGGCGAGGCCGGTGCCCGCGAGGGCGAGGGACTTGGCCAGGCGGCCCGGTGGTGCGGGCCGGGCGCCGGGGGCGACGCCGTACGCCGTACGGGACGGATCGCCGGTGTCCGGGAGGGCGGACGCCAGGAGTTCCGCGAGGTGGACTGCCTCGTGGCCGCCGCTGTCCAGTTCGTGGATCTGGGTGCGGCAGCTGAAGCCGTCGGCCAGCACCACCGTCTCGGCGGGGGTCTCGCGCAGCCGGGGCAGCAGTACCCGTTCGGCGCAGGCCTCGCTGACCTCCAGGTGGCCCCGCTCGAAGCCGAAGTTGCCGGCCAGCCCGCAACACCCGGAATCCAGGTGCTCGGCGTCCACCCCGGCGCGGCGCAGCAGTTCCTGGTCGGCATCCCAGCCGAGGACCGCGTGCTGGTGGCAGTGCACCTGGGCGAGGGCCCGTGCCGAACGGTCGGGTACCCGCGGGGGCTCGTAGCGGGGGCTGTGCTCGGTGAGGAGTTCGGCGAGGGTCACCGTCTGCCGCCGCAGCCTGCGCACATCGAGGTCACCGGGGAACAGCTCGGCCGCGTCCGAGCGGAAGACCGCCGTACAGCTGGGCTCCAGGCCCACCACCAGTCCCCCGCCACGCACGTGCTCGGCGAGGTGCCGGACGGTGCGCGTCAGGATCCGTTTGGCGGTGGCGAGCTGGCCGGTGGAGATCCAGGTGAGGCCGCAGCACAGGGGCTCGACGGGCAGAGTGACCCGCCAGCCGGCGTGTTCCATGAGCTGGACGGCGGCCCGGCCGATGTGCGGATGGAAGACGTTGGTGAACGTGTCGGGCCACAGGAGGACCGTGCCCCGGGCGCCGTCGCCGTTCGGCTCGTGCCGGGCGAACCACTGCTGCAGCGTCTCGTGCGCGAACAGCGGGAGTTCACGGTGCTCGACCCCGGCGACGGCGAGGGCCACCCGGGACAGCGGCGGCGTGTGCGTGAGTGCGTTCACCACCGGGCCGGAGCGGGTGCGGCCCACTGCCTGGGCGAGCGCGGGCAGCCAGCCCATCGTCAGGTCGGAGCGCGGGCGCCGCCACGGACGTCCCGCGTAGTGGTGGGCCAGGAACTCGGCCTTGTACGTGGCCATGTCGACATCGGCGGGGCAGTCGTTCTTGCAGCCCTTGCAGGCCAGGCACAGGTCGAGCGCGTCCTTCACCGCCTCCGAGCGCCAGCCGTCCCGTACGGCGCTGTCGCCGTGCCCGTCGAGCATCTCGAACAGCAGCCGGGCCCGGCCCCGGGTGGAGTGTTCCTCCTCCCTCGTCACCTGGTACGAGGGGCACATCACCGCACCGCCCTTGTTGGTGAGCTGCCGGCACTTGCCGACGCCCACGCAGCGGTTGGCGGCCTGGGCGAAGGAGCCGCCGTCGTCCGGGTAGCGGAAGTACAGGTCCTGCGGGTCGTACGGGGACCAGTCGCCACCGAGCCTGAGGTTCTCGTCCAGCCGGTACGGCGCCACGACCTTCCCCGGGTTCATCCTGTTCTCCGGGTCGAAGAGGGCCTTCAGACGCCCGAACGCCTCGACGATCTCCGGCCCGAACATCCGCTCCAGCAGTTCCCCGCGGCTCTGCCCGTCGCCGTGCTCCCCGGAGAAGGAGCCGCCGAACTCGGCGACGACACCGGCGGCGCGTTCCATGAAGCGGCGGTACTCCGCCACACCGTGCGCGGAGTAGAGGTCGAAGGGGATGCGGGTGTGGACGCAGCCGTGCCCGAAGTGGCCGTACAGGCTGGGGCCCGTCTCGTCGGCGTAGCCGAACTCTTCGTAGAGGTGCTGGAGTCGGCGCAGGTAGTCGCCGAGCCGTTCGGGCGGGACGGCCGAGTCCTCCCAGCCCTCGAAGGTGTCGGGGTGGCCCGGCACGTGCGCGGTGGCGCCGAGGCCCGCCTCACGGACCTGCCACAGCTCGTCCTCGTGTCCCGGGTCGTCGAGCAACGCCACGTCCGGGTCGTGCTCGGACTCCTGGAGCGCGTCCAGCATCCGGTGTGCCCGCTCGTCGGCCTCGTCGACCGTGTCGCCGCCGAACTGGACCATCAAGTAGGCGTTTCCTTCGGGGAGTTCGCCGATCACCCGGAGATTGAGGCGCTTGAGCCGCTGGTCGCGGATCAGCCGCTGGTCCATGCCCTCCAGGGCGATCGGCTCGTACGGAAGGATCGCGGGCACGCAGTCGGCTGCCTCGTAGACGCTGGGGAAGCCGAGGACGACCAGGCTGCGTTCCTTGACCACCGGTACCAGTTCCAGCTCGGCCCGCAGGACGGTGGCCAGGGTGGACTCGCTGCCGACGAGCAGTCCGGCGATGTCGAAGCCGTGCTCCGGCAGCAGGGAGTCCAGGTTGTAGCCCGAGACGCGGCGCGGGATGTCGGGGAAGCGGCGGCGTATCTCATCCGCGTAGGTGTCGCGCAGCCCCCGCAGTGCGCGGTACACGGCCGCCGCGGGGTCGCCGCGGTGCTCGATCCGGGCGTACTCCTCGTCGGTCGTCTTCCCGCACCAGAAGCGGGTGCCGTCGTAGAGCAGCACTTCGAGGCGGGCGACGTTGTCGACGACCTTGCCGGTGCGCTGGGCGGTGGCGCCGCAGGAGTTGTTGCCGATCATGCCGCCGATGGTGCAGTTCATGTGGGTGGCCGGTTCGGGGCCGAAGCGCAGGCCCGAGGGGGCCAGTCGCCGGTTCAGTTCGTCGAGGACGATGCCGGGCTGGACCACGCAGGTGCGGGCGTCGGTGTCGACGGATTCCAGGCGTGTGCAGTACTTGGACCAGTCGATCACCACGGCCGTGTTGGTGCACTGCCCCGCGAGGCTGGTGCCGCCGCCGCGGGAGAGCACCGGGGCACCGTGCTCGCGGGCCACCGCCACCGCCTCGGCGGCGGCCTCCGGGGTGCGGGGGACGACCACGCCGATGGGGGTCTGCCGGAAGTTGGAGGCGTCGGTGGAGTACGCGGCACGGCTGCCGGGGTCGAAACGGACCTCGCCGTCCACGCGTTCGCGCAGCGCGGCGCACAACGGTGTCTCCCTCACGCCCATGGCGCCTCCCTGCCCCTGTCTCCGTGGCTCGCTGCCGAACGGGCTCCCGGGTACCCGGGCAGGCAAGGGGCAACCACGACCGGGGCAGCTCGGCGGGAGGGCCCGGGTGCCGTCCCGGGGCCTAGCCGGATGCCCGCCAGCCGCTCCACCGCAGCACGGTGACCACGATCACCGGCCCGTCCGGCGGCCGGCCGCGGTACTGGGCGTACTTGTGTCGCAGCAGGTCGATGGCCGCGGTGTACTCGGCCCGCGCGTCTTCCCCGGGCGCGTCGGACGGTACGACCCGGGCGCCGCCGTCGGCCCGAACCCACCACAGCTGGTCCCAGTCCTCGTCGTACGCGTCCGCGAGCAGGCAGACGGCCGGGTGGACGGCGATGTTGTGCAGCCGCCCGAGTTGCCGGGACCTCTTCGGTTTGTGGTCGACGGCGGTGACGATCGTGTCCTCGTGCCGGGCGAACACGATCGGCACCAAGTGCGGGCGTCCTCCGGGAGCGACCGTCGCCAGCCGCGCGACCCGGGCGCCGGTGAAGCGCCGCCGCGCCTCCTCGGGTGCCATGTCGGGCACCGTGCCCTCCCCTCGGGTTCTCCCTCAGCGGCCTCGTGGTCTCCCTCAGCGGCCGTGCAGGGCCGCGAGCACGTCGTCGTCCGTCAGCTGGTCGAAGTTCCGGTACCACTCGCCGACGGCCATGAAGGCGCGCGGCCGGTCCAGGCAGACCACGTCGTCGGCCTCGTTCTCCAGGATGCGGGCCGCTTCCGGTGAGCAGACCGGTGCGGCCATGACGAGGCGTTCGGGCTCCCGGCCGCGGACGAAACGCAGCGCCGCCCGTGCCGTCGATCCGGTGGCCACCCCGTCGTCGACGACGATCACGGTGCGGCCCCGCAGCTCCGGAGCCTCACGGCCCTGCCGGTAGAGCGCCTCACGACGGTGCAGTTCCGCCCTCTCGCGGTCGACCGTGGGGGCGAGGGACGTCTCGCTGATCCCGAGCCGCTCCAGGGCGAGTGTGTCGAACAGCGGCGGATCGTCGCCCACGATCGCGCCGATGCCGTACTCCTCGTGGAAGGGGGCGCCGATCTTCCGCACCACGAGGACGTCGAGCGGGGCGTCGAGTGCCAGCGCCACCTCACGGCCCACCGTGACGCCGCCGCGGGGCAGGGCGAGGACGACGGGGTCGGGCAGCGCCCCTTTGTCGTGGAGGATGCGCAGTTGTTCAGCCAGTTCCTGCCCGGCCTGCCTGCGGTCACGGAACAGCATGTGCTTCCCTCTCCCTCTGTTCCTCACGGGGAGCTTCCCCGCGCTCACGGGGAGCCACGAGATGGCCGTGTCCTTGACCCTTGTTCACGCTGGCGGGTACCCGGGGCGACGACCCCTACACGGCGCCCCGCGGGTCACGCAGGTGACCGGCCGGGGCGCACCCATGCCGCGTGTGCGCCTCAGCGGCAGCCGTCGCGTGTGAGTGCGCCCACTGCGCCGGGTGCACGGGGCATGGGCGACCGGCGCGGGAGGCACGGGCCCGTCGCGAGGCCCGTGTCACTCCGCGGATGTGCACCTCCGCGGCACGAAGGCGCCCCGTTCACGCTGTTCCCGGCCGCCAGCCGTGGCTGTTTGGCTTGACGGGCAGCGCACACAGCCCAGCCGCCCCTCTGTGAACCCACCCACTCCCCAGGCCGCCGCCGGACCCGCTGCCCCGCGCCGTAACCGCCCCGGGAGAGCGCGAAGGGCCCGTCCGCGGCTCAGCCGCGGCTCGCCCTCACTCCCCACGGATGCCCGAGTCACTCGCCGTCGAAGGCCAAGGCTGTGTCCACCCACGTTCGCCCACTCGATCAGGCCGGTCACGCCAGTCACGCCCGTCACGCCCGTCATGTCATCCGTCACGTCCGTCACGTCCGCTCACGTAATGGGAGGGAATGTGTCCGCACCGGAAAGCGCCCCGGAAAGCGCCACCGACGAACAGCAGTTCACCAGCCTGAGCACCCAGGCGGCCCGCCAGCTCGCCACGACGACCAAGTCCGAACCCCAGATGCAGGCCATCACCTCGCGATGGCTGCTCAAGATGCTGCCGTGGGTCGACGTCAAGGGCGGCACCTACCGGGTCAACCGCCGTCTTCAGCTGAGTGTCGGCCGGGGACGGGTGCAGTTCGACCACAACGGCGCCGACGACATCCGGGTGATCCCCGAGACCCTGACCGAACTGCCCGCACTGCGCGGCTTCTCGGACATCGCGGCCCTGCGGGAGATCGCCTCGAAGTTCCGGGTGCGGGAGGTGCGCGCCCGCCAGGTCCTCGTCGACGCGGGACAACCCGTGACGGAGGCGTATCTCGTCGTGCACGGCCGGTTCACCCGCTACACCACGGGCAAGTACGGCGAGGAGGAGGTCATCGGGGTCATCACCGACGGCGACGGCATGGGGGACGAGGCCGTCGGCCGGGACGACCCCCTGTGGCTGAGTTCCGTGCGCGCCGAGACCTCCGGCGTGGTGCTCGCCCTCAACTGGGACGCGCTCACGGCGCTCGTCGAGCGCACACCCTCCCTCGCCTCGCACCTGGACGCCTTCGCGGAGCGGCAGAGCCTGCCCATGAACCGCAAGGGCGAGGCCGATGTCCCCGTGCAGGCGGGACATGTGGGCGAGCCGATCCTCCCGGGCGGCTTCGTCGACTACGACCTCGTGCCGCGCGAGTACGAACTGTCGCTCACCCAGACGGTGCTGCGCGTCCATACCCGGGTCGCCGACCTCTACAACACCCCGATGAACCAGACCGAGCAGCAACTCCGGCTGACCATCGAGGAGATCCGCGAACGCCAGGAGTGGGAACTGGTCAACAACCGCGAGTTCGGGCTGCTGCACAACGTCGACTACGGCCAGCGCATCAGCACGTTCTCCGGTCCCCCGACGCCGGACGACATGGACGAGCTGCTGTCGATGCGGCGCAAGACACGGCTGTTCCTCGCCCATCCGAAGGCGATCGCGGCGTTCTTCCGGCAGTGCAACCGGCGCGGTCTGGTGCCCGGCACCGTGAACGTCGACGGGCACGAGGTGCCCGCCTGGCGCGGCGTTCCGATCTTTCCGTGCGGCAAGATCCCGATCAGTCCGCAGCACACCAGCAGCATCATCGCGCTGCGCACCGGTGAGAAGGACCAGGGAGTGGTCGGCCTCCACCAGACCGGCATCCCGGAGGAGTACGAGCCCTCTCTGAACGTCCGGTTCATGAACGTCGACACCACGGCGATCATGAACTATCTGGTCACCGCCTACTACTCGATGGCCATCCTCGTGCCCGACGCCGCGGGGATCCTGGAGAACGTGCAGGTCGGGTGGACCGCGGAATGAGCGCACCCTCGGCACCCTCGGCGCCTTCCGCACCGTCCACACCATCCACAGGGTTCGCGCTGCCCGCGCCGTCCGCCCCGGCGGCCCCGGCGGCCGGTTCCGGGGCTCCGCCGCCCCCGGCCTCGGAGGCACCAGGGCCGCCGGAGACGGCACCCACGTTCCGGCTGCCCGGACCGCCCCACCCCGTGTTCGCCGCTCGGGGCCGGCGCGGCGGGGCGGTTCCCGGGCTGCGGTACCGGCCCGCCGTCCCCGCCGACCCCGGGAAGGCCGCGGAGGTCGACCGCCGGCTGGAGGCCTGGGCCCGTGGACTGGACCTGTTCCCGCCCGCCTGGACGGGGGACTTCTCGGGGTTCCAGTTCGGCCGGGCCGTCGTCCTCCAGCATCCGGGCGCCGCCGACCTCGAACGCCTCACGGTGGCGGGCAAGTTCCTGCTGGCGGAGAACATCGTCGACAGTTGCTACTGCGAGGCGGAGGAGGGCAGAGGCGGCTCGCCGCGCGGGCTGGGCGGTCGGCTGATCATGGCTCAGTCGGCGCTCGACCCGTACCACGGCACCCCCGAGCTGGAGGAGGAGTGGCGCGGCGGTGTGCGGGCCGACGGGCCGCTCCGCTCGTACCACTTCGCGCTGCGCGACTACGCCGCCTTCGCCACCCCCAGTCAGACCGGCCGGTTCGTGCACGACATGGCCCGCCTGCACATGGGCTACCTGGCCGAGGCCGCCTGGTCGGAGATCCGGTACGTCCCGCACGTGTGGGAGTACCTGGTGATGCGGCAGTTCAACAACTTCCGGCCCTGTCTGTCGATCGTCGACGCCGTGGACGGCTACGAACTGCCCGAGGCGGTCTACGCCCGGCCCGAGATCCAGCGGATCACCGCCCTCGCCTGCAACGCCACCACCATCGTCAACGACCTGTACTCCTTCACCAAGGAGCTGGCCGGCGATCCGACCCACCTGAACCTGCCCCAGGTCATCGCCGCCAACGAACGGTGCGGCCTGAAGGCCGCCTACCTGAAGGCGGTCGAGATCCACAACCGGATCATGGCGGCGTTCGAGGAGGAGTCCGCGGTCCTGTCCGCCACCTCACCCCTGGTCGAGCGCTACGCCCGGGGTCTCGCCGCCTGGGTGTCCGGCAACCACGAGTGGCACGCCACCAACACCCACCGCTACCACCTGCCCGACTACTGGTAACGCGCGGCCATGGCCGACGCCCCACCGCACCACGAGGAGCAACCGTTGACCATCATCGACGCCACCCCGGCAGCCACGCCGGTCCCGGCCCAGTCCACGTACCAGACCCGCGTCGCGGACTACTGGAACGCCGAGGAGAACCCGGTCAACCTCGAACTCGGGAAGATCGACGACCTGTACCACCACCACTACGGCGTCGGCGACGTCGACTGGTCCGTACTCGACGACGGCACCGACCCGGCGACGCGCGGTGAGCGCATCACCGCCGAACTGCACCGTCTGGAGCAGGCCCAGGCCGACCTGCTCGCCTCCCACCTCGGCCCCCTCTCCCCCGCCGACCGCGTCTTCGACGCCGGCTGTGGGCGGGGCGGCGGCAGTGTGGTGGCCCATCTGCGGTACGGCTGTCATGCCGACGGTGTCACGATCTCCCGGAAGCAGGCCGACTTCGCAGCCGAGCAGGCGCGCAAGCGGGGCATCGACGACCGGGTGCGCTACCACCATCGCAACATGCTCGACACGGGCCTGAAGTCCGGCGCGTACGCCGCCTCCTGGAACAACGAGTCCACCATGTACGTAGAGCTGGACCTGCTGTTCGCCGAGCACGCCCGGCTGCTGCGTCGCGGCGGACGCTATGTGACGATCACCGGCTGCTACAACGACACCTACGGGCGCGCCTCACGCGAGGTGTCCCTCATCAACGCCCACTACATCTGCGACATCCACCCACGGTCGGAGTACTTCCGCGCCATGGCCCGCAACCGCCTCGTGCCGGTCCATGTCGAGGACCTGACCGCCGCGACGATCCCCTACTGGGAGCTGCGCAAGAAGGCCGACCACCTGGTCACGGGCATCGAGGACACCTTCCTGAGCGCCTACGGGAACGGCAGCTTCCAGTACCTGCTGATCGTGGCCGACCGCGTCTGACCCAGCGGACCGCGTCGAACGTCCGCCGTGACCGGCGTCGTCCCGGGTGGCACCGGAAACGCCCCCGGCGCGGCGGACGCCTGACCGCATCTCGCGGCGTCGCGGAGATCCATCAGAAGGGCCCTGACGCAAGCTTGACGTCATCGACCGCCGCACCAACGGGCCCCTACGTCACTCTCCGCTTACGCTGGTGGCACCGTCCGCGTGACGGCGGCACCCCGCACCAGCCGCACCTCAGGAGAGCACGTCGATGGCCGCCACCGAACACCCGCCGCCGAGCCGGCTGCGGAGGTGGATGCTGGCGGGCCTCTCCGACATCGCGGGGACCCCGCAGGGACCGCATGCCCAGCCCGAGGCCCCGGACAAGGGCCGGCGGCCGTGGTGGCACGTGATGTGCCTGACCGGTGTCGACTACTTCTCCACCCTCGGCTACCAGCCCGGCATCGCCGCGCTCGCGGCCGGGCTGCTCTCGCCCCTGGCCACCATCGTGCTGGTGATCGTCACCCTGGCGGGGGCACTGCCCGTGTACCGGCGGGTCGCCGAGGAGAGCCCGCACGGGCAGGGGTCGATCTCGATCCTTGAGCGGCTGCTGACGTTCTGGAAGGGCAAGCTGTTCGTCCTCACGCTGCTCGGTTTCGCCGCGACGGACTTCCTGATCACCATCACCCTCTCCGCGGCCGACGCCTCCACGCACCTGGTGGAGAACCCCCATCTGGCCCATGTACTGCACGACCAGCGGATGCTGATCACCCTGATCCTGATCGCGTTGCTGGGGGCGGTGTTCCTCAAGGGCTTCCTGGAGGCGATCGGCGTCGCCGTCGCCCTGGTGGGGGTCTATCTCGCGCTCAACGCGGTTGTCGTGGTGACCGGGCTCTGGCACGTCCTCAGCGCGGAGCATGTGGTCACGGACTGGACGACCGCCCTGATCGCCCAACGCGGGAACGTTTTTGTCATGGTCGGCGTGGCCCTGCTGATCTTCCCGAAGCTGGCGCTGGGCCTGTCCGGCTTCGAAACCGGTGTGGCGGTGATGCCGCACGTCCAGGGCGACCCCGGCGACACCGAGGACAGGCCCGTCGGCCGGATCCGGGACACCAGGAAGCTCCTGACCACCGCGGCGGTGATCATGAGCGTGTTCCTGATCACCACGAGTTTCATCACCACGCTGCTGATCCCGGCGAAGGAGTTCCAGCCCGGTGGCAAGGCCAACGGCCGTGCCCTCGCCTATCTCGCACACGAATACCTGGGCAGCACGTTCGGCACCGTGTACGACGCGTCGACGATCGCCATCCTCTGGTTCGCCGGCGCCTCCGCGATGGCGGGGCTGCTCAACCTGATGCCTCGCTATCTGCCCCGCTACGGCATGGCCCCGCACTGGGCCCGCGCCGTCCGCCCCATGGTGATCGTCTTCACCCTGATCGGGTTCATCGTCACCTGGATCTTCGACGCCAACGTCGACGCCCAGGGCGGCGCGTACGCCACGGGTGTGCTGGTCCTGATCTCCTCGGCGGCGATCTCCGTGACCATCGCCTCGCGCAAGGCCCGCCAGCGGGGCTGGACCATCGGGTTCGGGGTCATCTCCGCCGTGTTCCTCTACACCACGGTGCTGAACGTCATCGAGCGCCCGGACGGTGTGAAGATCGGCGCCTGCTTCATCGCGGGCATCATCCTCGTGTCCCTGCTCTCCCGGCTCACCCGCGCCTTCGAACTCCGCGTCACCGGAGTCGAGCTGGACGACATGGCGCAGCGGTTCGTCCGGGACGTCGCCAGCCGCACCATACGGTTCATCGCCAACGAGCCGGACAACCGGGACCGCGCCGAGTACCGCGACAAGATCGAGCAGATCCGTCACGACAATGACGTCCCGACGGCGGAGGACTTCGTGTTCGTCGAGGTCACGGTCACGGACCCGTCAGAGTTCGAGACCCGCCTCACCGTGCGCGGCGAGGTCCTGCACGACCGCTACCGGGTCCTGACCATGGAGAGCTCCTCGGTCCCCAACGCGCTGGCGGCCCTGCTCCTCCACGCCCGGGACACCACCGGCCAGATCCCGCACATCTACTTCGAGTGGACCGAGGGCAGCCCGTTCCACAACTTCCTGCGCTTCATCCTCTTCGGTCAGGGCGAGGTCGCGCCCGTCACCCGCGAGGTCCTCCGTGAGGCCGAACCCGACCGCTCGCGCCGGCCTCACGTCCACGTGGGCTGAGGTTCAGCGGCCGACGGCGTCCGCCGGGTCCTTCTCACAGGTGGTGTCCCGTGCGGGCAGGTCGCCCGTGCGGAGGTAGTCGTTGACCTGCCGGTGGACGCAGGCGTTCGGGTAGAGGCCGTAGACGCCGTGCACCCGGGCCTTCAGGGTGATCAGACGGGAGTTCGGCATCTTCCGGTGGAGCCCCTGCCCGTTGGCATAGCTGGTGCGCGTGTCGCCGGTGGCCTGCACGATCAGGCCCGGCACGTCGTTGCCGCCGGTCATGGGCGGCTCGACCGGCTCACTCGGCCAGAACGCGCACGGGTGCACGCCGTTGAACAGCGGGCCGAAGAGCGGTGCCGTTGCCCGGCTGCGCTCGATGTTGCCCCGGTACCAGGACAGCTCGCGCGGCGCGGCGCGGTCGGCGCACTGGAGGGCCATCTGCAGGGAGTTCTGGACCTCCGCCTCGTCGTCCGGCGGGCCGAGCGCCGCCTTGAGCGCCTCGGTCGGTTCGACGGTGCGGCCGCGCGCCGCGTCGTGCAGGACCCGGACGGTCTCGGCGGTCCACGCGAACTCCCGGTCGTCGGCCATCGTCATCGCCAGCGCCTGTGGCACCTGCTGGCCGTCGGCGGTGTACGGGCCCACCCTGAGCGGTGTGCGGGCGGCCTGCCGGGCGATCCCCTCGACGGTCGCCCGGACCTTCGCGGCCGAGTCGCCCAGCCCGTAGGTGCCGTGGCGGCGGGCCGCCCACGCCGCCCATGTGTCGAGGTACTCCTCGTTCGCGGAGGTCGCGTCTCGGAACCCCGGGACGTACCACTGGGCCGGGTCTATCGCGCTGTCCAGCAGCAGGCGGTCGACACGGCTCGGGAACATCTGTGCGTAGACCGCGCCTAGGTAGGTGCCGTACGAGATCCCGAAGTACGAGGTCTTCCTCTCGCCCAGCACCGCCCGGAGCAGGTCCATGTCACGGGCGGTGTTACGGGTGGTGAAGTGCCCGAGGTACGACAGGTCCTCGCCGTACACGCGCTGACAGCTCTTCACCAGGTCAGCCTCGTAGCGGGCCTGGGCCCGGAACCCCTCGGCGTCGTACCCGGCGGAGCGCAGCCAGTGCCCGGAGGTGCCGCAGCGCACGGGGCTGCTGCGGCCGACGCCACGTGGGTCCATGCCGATCAGGTCGTAGCGGGCGGCCAGTTCCCGGCCCATCGCGGGCGCGTCGAGCAGCGGCATGTCGAGCGTGATCCCGCCGGGGCCGCCGGAGTTGTGCATCATCAGCCCGATGCGGTTCCTGGTGTCGGTGGCCTTGATGCGGGAGAAACCGATGGTCAGGGTGCGTCCCTCGGGGCGCCGGTAGTCCAGCGGCACCTGAATCCTGGCGCAGCGGGCGCCTGCCTCGTCCAGCTCCTTGTGGTCGCACGCCGTCCAGCGCGGGCGCTGTTCGACGAAGCGGCGCAGGGAGGCGGGGTCATCACCGGTCACGGCGGTCGCCCGGCTCAGGGAGGGTTCGGGGGACGCCTGGGCGAGGGTGGGGCTCGCGGCCGTCCCCAGGGCCGCGGCGAGCGCGCCGGCGGCGAGGGTACGCGTGACGTGGCGCAGGCCCCGCCTGGTAACGGGCCGGGCCCGCACGTCCGGCTCCGGCCGTGCGGGTGGTGATATCGCGGGTGACAAGGCAGCGCTCGATGGCACCGGGTGAGAGGTCGTCATGTCTCGCCAGCCTTCCCGCGCGCCCCAGGCCCCAGCAATCCAGGGCGCCCCCGGGGACGCCCTGGGGCTGTCCCCCGGAAACGGCCTGACGCGCCCGCGGTCACGGCATCCACTGACGCGTAGTCCGCGATCTGTGTTCGCCGCGCCGGCGGCCTCCGCGCCCCGGCAGTCCGCCCGGTGGCGCCGGGCAATGCCGTCGAGGTCGAGGCGCGTACCGAACGCGGGCTGCTCCGCGAGGCGTCGTGGGTACGTCCACAGCCGCCGGTGACCGGCGATACGGGTTACCGCGGCGGCGTCCAGGTGGTGGCGGTGCACCGTGTCCAGCTGGAGCAGCGTCACCGCACGTCCGCGGCGGTCAGCCGGCCGCCGAGCACGTAGGCGTGCGATCCGATCCGCCGCTCCAGCTCGCCCAGTGCGCCCAGCAGGGTGGCGAGCGCCACATGCCCCGCTCACCGAGCCGGGCGGCGGCCCTGGCGGCGTCCTCCGTACCGCACGGGTGGAGGACGGGGCCGTCGCCGCCGAACCGGCGGGGCAGGTCCCGCAGGATGTCGGGGGCGTGAGTGCTGACGACGCGTCCGGACCAGTCGTCGCTGAGCACCGGTGCCACGGCCGGGCCGCGGTGCCGGTGCTCACTGGCGTCGTGCAGCGGGCGCAACGCCAGGTGCCCGCCGCCGGGTGCGTCGGGCACGGCGGGCAGCAGCGTCACCGGCAGGCGGTCGTGAGGCCGCGCAGGCTGTGGGTGACGGCGATCTCCAGGCCGTACGGACAGGACAGCGCGAGGTGGAGCCGGCAGCGGTGCGGCACGGCGTAGTAGCCGCTCCGCGCGTCACGGCCGATCCTGCTCCAGAAGGGCGGCACGCCTGCGGGGGACGGAGCGGACATACGTCTCCCTGGGGGCCTTGGGCACGGGTGCACTGCGGCGACGGCGCGCGCGGCGGCCTCGACGCGGCCGGGGATGCGGGGTTCGTGGGGCGTCAGGCGCGGGCGGTGTCGCCGGGGCAGGCCGGCCCCGAGCTCCCCGTCGCTTTCCCTACCGATTCACCAGGGTGCCCGCTGGGAGTGTCGGCCCGTACCGTGTTCCCGCCGAGAGGGCCTCACCCGGATCGGGGTCGGGACGGCGTCCGGCCGGTCAGGGGTTCGTCCATGCCTCCGGGTCCTCGGCGAGATCCTGGACCTCATCGGGCAGTTCGGCCGTGGCCACGTCGGCCAGGGTGACCTCGCCCAGGATCTTGCGGACGTTGGCGCGTACCGCGATCCACAGGGGCAGCAGCGACTCCGCGGGGCCGACGTAGGAGAGCTCGGGCGGGCGCACGCCCCGTACGGACACCAGCGGCCCGTCCGCCACCCGGATCACATCGGCGATGGCGATCGTGTCCGCGGGCCGGGCCAGCCGGTAGCCGCCCTTCCCGCCGCGCTGGCTGACCACGAGCCCGCCCCGGCGCAGATCGCCCAGGATGCCCTCAAGGAACTTGTGCGGAATGCCCTGCGCCGCGGCGATCGCCTCGGCCTTGAGTGACGCGTCGTCACTCACCGAGGCCAGCTCCAGCGCCGCCCGCACCGCATAGTCCGCCTTGGCCGAGATCCGCATGCGCTGATTATCCGCCACCGCCCCGTCGCTCCGTCACCGGCCCGCACGGTCCGTCAGGAGGGGAGGGCGAACGGCGGGTGCGCGCCGCCCAGGCAGTAGTCCCCGACCTCGCGCAGCCGGGGGGCCACGGGCTCGCGCAGGGTGTGGGTGCGGGCGTTGCGCCAGAAGCGGTCGAATCCGTGCCGTGCGGAGGTGGCACCGGCGCCGATGACATCGAGGGCGTGGGTGGTGATCTCCTGTGCCGCGCGGGCGGCGGCGGCTTCGGCGGCGCCCGCGAGGACGGTGATCTCCGCGCACTCGTCGTCGCCGACGTCCTCGCCACGGGCCAGCCCGTGCACCAGGAACTCGATCGCTTCGCCGGCGAGTGCCGACGCGGCCCGCGCGGCGACGGCGAGTTCCCCGTAGGCGGTCAGCGTGTACGGGTCCTGGGGCGGGCCGCCGGGCCAGGGCCCCTGCGCGGACAGGTGCCGGGAGCCTTGGGCGGCCCTGCTGTACTCGCGGGCCTCACCGAGCAGTCCGTCGGCGACGCCGAGACAGAACTGAGCCGAGAACAGACGCGCCGTCGGCACGGCCAGGCCCGCGAAGGGGGACAGGACGCCCTCGTCCGAGGAGAGGGAGCCGAACACGTCACCGGCCGGGACCGGCACCGAGTCGAACTCGACGCTGCCGCCGGCCGCCAGCCGCTGCCCGAACACGTCCCCGTCACTGACGCAGGTCACGCCGGGGCGGGCGGGGTCGACAAGGACGGCCAGGGGTTCCCCGGTGTCGGACCGTACCGCACGCACCGCCAGCCGGTCGGCGACCGCGACGCCACAGGCGTAGTCCTGGCGGCCGTCCAGCAGGTAACCGTCCCCGGTGGGGGTCAGCCTCAGTGGTGGCTCGTGGGCGGCGAAGCCGCCGCCCCAGCACCACTGCCCCGCCGCGGACTCCCGCTCGACCCGTGCGGCGAGAGCGGGAGCGGCGAAGAACCGCGCGCTGGAGGACAGGAAGTAGTGACAGCCCAGCAGCCGGCCGATGGCCCCGTCGGCCGCCGCGACCGTCCGGACGACGGCGTAGGCCGTGCGCCAGTCCGCGCCTCCCCCGCCGTGTTCGGCCGGTGTCAGCAGCGTCAGCAAGCCCGCCTCACGCAGCCGTGCGACCTCGTCGAGGGGCACCTTCCCGGCCTGCTCACGGTCGACCGCGTCCGTGGCCAGGTCGTCCGCCACCTCGCGGGCCGTGTGCAGCCGGCGGGCGTGTCCGGACTCGGCTTCGTCACCCCCGGCCGTGCACGCGCTTGCGACCGGCCCGCCATACCGAATCCGCAGCATGTCGGCCATCCTCATCCGCCCCCATGACCGGGGTCAATGTTTCCCTAGTAAATCGATAGGAAAACTAGGGAAGCTGGCCGGATCACGACCGATCGGCATTCCGTGATGGCCGGTTCGCGAGGGGAGCGCCGTCGTACCGCAGGCATGCGCTCCCTCGTGCCGACCGCCGGGAACATGCTGATCGGCACACTCAACGGCACCAGCATCGTCAGTGTGCTCGCCGTGCACGACCTGCTGCACGCGGCGATGGGACACGGCGAAGCCCGGGCGAAGCCGAGCGCGCCGTGTCCCTCGCTTCAGGCCGCCGCCACGGCGCCCCGCTCACCTCCGTCACGGTGAATGGGCGTGCCCGAGCCGGTCAGCGGAACGCCCGTCCCTCCCCTGCGGAGCGCGACGATCTCCGCCGCGATGGACAGGGCGGTCTCCTCGGGGGTACGGGCGCCGAGGTCCAGGCCGATCGGTGACCTGAGACGGGCCAACTCCCCTTCCGTGACGCCCACCTCGCGCAGTCGCCGCTCGCGGTCGGTGTGGGTGCGGCGTGAGCCCATGGCGCCGACGAAGGCGACCGGCATCCGCAGGGCGTCCTTCAGCAGGGGCACGTCGAACTTGGCGTCGTGGGTGAGCACGCACAGCACGGTGCGCCCGTCGGTCTCCGTGCTCCGCAGGTAGCGGTGCGGCCAGTCGACGACGATGTCGTCGGCGTCGGGGAAGCGGGCCCGGGTGGCGAAGACGGCGCGGGCGTCGCAGACGGTCACGTGGTAGCCGAGGAACTTGCCCGCGCGCACCAGCGCCGCCGCGAAGTCGATCGCGCCGAAGACGATCATGCGGGGTGGCGGCACGCTCGACTCGACGAGCAGGGTGAGGCCGCCGGGGCAGTGGGAGCCGTCCTCGGAGAGCTCGATCGTGCCGGTGGTGCCGGTGTCCAGCAGGGCCCTGGCCTGGGCGAGCGCCGTGCGATCCAGCTCCGCGTGGCCGCCGAGCCCCCCTTCGTGGGAGCCGTCGGGGCGCACGAGCAGGGCCTGGCCGAGGAGTTCGGCCGGGCCCCGGACGACCCGGGCCAGGGCCGTCGGCTCGCCGCGGGCGGCGGCGAGCAGCGCCGGCCGGAGCACCGGCCTCACCGGCGCGTCCGCGCCGACCGGCGTGACCAGGATGTCGATGACCCCGCCGCAGGTCAGCCCGACCGCGAAGGCGTCCTCGTCGCTGTAGCCGAAGCGTTCGACGACGCTCTCACCGTCCTTCAGCGCCTGCGCGCACAGGTCGTACACGGCGCCCTCCACACAGCCTCCGGAGACCGATCCGATGGCCGTGCCCTCGCTGTCGACGGCGAGGGCCGCACCGGGGCCGCGCGGTGCGCTGCCGCTCACCGCCACGACGGTGGCCACGGCGAAGCTCCGGCCCTCCTCGGCCCAGCGGTGCAGTTCCTCGGCGATGTCAAGCATGTCCGCCAGCCGTCAGCACGCGGTCCGGCCGTATGGGGAGGTTGCGGTGGCGTACCCCGGTCGCGTGCCACACCGCGTTGGCGACCGCCGCCGCGGCGCCGACGATGCCGACCTCGCCGATGCCCTTGATCCCGACGGGGTCGTCCGGGTCCACGTCGTCCACCCAGTCCGCCTCGATGTGGGGGACGTCGGCGTGCGAGGCGACGTGGTAGCCCGCGAGGTCCGCACCGTAGTGTCCGCCCGTGGCCCGGTCCCGGACGGCCTCCTCGTGCAGGGCCATGGAGATGCCCCACGTCATCCCGCCGACGAGCTGGCTGCGGGCGGTCAGCGGGTTGACGATCCGGCCCGCCGCGAAGATGCCGAGCATGCGCCGCACCCGCACCTCGCCGGTGGCGGGGTCCACGGCGACCTCGGCGAACTGCGCCCCGAAGGAGTGCCGTTCCTTCCGGGAGAGGGCGCCGATGGCCGCGGTGGTGTCCGACCGTACGGTGATCCCCTCCGGCGGGATGCCGGTGTTCAGGGCGAGCCGCTCCCGCAGTTCCCCGGCCGCGATCATGACCGCCCACGACCAGGAGCGGGTGCCCGTCGAGCCGCCGGCGATCATCGCCGGTCCCAGGTCGCTGTCGCCGATGTGGACGCGGATCTGGTCCGGTGTGGTCTCCAGCGCGTCGGCGGCGACCAGGGTGAGCGCGGTCCGGGCCCCTGTTCCGATGTCCGCCGCGTTGACCCGCACGGTGAAGGTGCCGTCCGCTTCCGCCGTCACGGCCGCCGTGGACGGTCCGGCTCCCGCGCCGAAGGACGCCGCCGCCGTGCCGGTGCCGAGCAGCCAGCGGCCGTCCCGGCGCAGGCCCGGACGGGGGTCCCGGTCGGCCCAGCCGAACCTGCGGGCACCCTCGCGGAAGCAGGCGAGCAGGTTGCGGCTGCTGAAGGGCAGCCCCGAGACGGGACCGCGCTCGGGTTCGTTGCGCACGCGCAGCTCGATCGGGTCGATACCGCACTTCTCCGCGAGCTCGTCGAGCGCCGACTCCAGCGCGAACGACCCCGGCGCCTCACCCGGCGCCCGCATGAACGTCGGAGTCGGCACGTCGAGCCGTACGAGCCGGTTGGCCGTGTGGTGGGCGTCGGCGTCGTACATCACCCGGGCCGGCGCGGCGCAGGCCTCGATGAACTCGTGCACGGTCGAGGTGAGGCTCAGGGAGCTGTGGTCCAGTGCGCGCAGCCGTCCGTCGGCGTCGGCGCCGAGCCTGACCCGCTGCGTGGTGGGGCTGCGGTAGCCGGTGAGCGAGAACATCTGACGGCGCGTCATGATGACCCGGACGGGCCGCTGGAGCACGGTCGCGGCCATCACGGCGGCCACCTGGTGGGCGCGCAGGCCCTTGCTGCCGAACCCGCCGCCGACGTGCTCGGACCGTACGCGCACCGAGGCCGGGTCGAGGGAGAACATGTTCGCGATCTCGCTCGCGACCCAGAAGGTGCCCTGGTTCGAGTCGACGACTTCGAGTCGCCCGCCGTCCCAGAGGGCCGTCGCCGCGTGCGGCTCCATCGGGTTGTGGTGCTCTTCCGGCGTGGTGTACTCGGCGTCCACGACGACCGCCGACGCGGCGAGTCCAGTCTCCAGGTCGCCCTTCTGCGTCACCGCCGGGCCGAAGTTGTCCAGCGGGTACGCGTCCGGACGGTCGGCGGAGAACGCGACGTCGTGCGGCTCCTGCTCGTAGTGCACGACGAGGGCTTCGGCTGCTTCCCGGGCCTGCTCGGACGTCTCGGCGACGACCAGCGCCACCGGCCACCCCATGTGCGGCACCCGGTCGTGCTGGAAGACGGCGGCGGTCGGGTCGGGGGTGCCGAGCAGCCCCACGTAGTCGGTGTCGACACGCGGGGCGTTCTCGTGGTGCAGCACGGCCAGCACGCCCGGCATGGCGAGGACGGGCGCGGTGTCGACCGAGCGGATGCGGCCGCGGGCGACGGTGGACAGCGCCAGCCAGCCATGGGCGAGTTCGGCGAACGGGATCTCGCCCGCGTACCGGGCCGCCCCCGTCACCTTGTCCCGGCCCTCCACCCGGGTGTGCGCGCTGCCGACGGAGCCCTTGACCGCCCTGGTACCGGTCGTGGTCGTGGCGGTGGTCATCGGGCGGTCTCCTCGGCGAGTTCGGTCAGCACGGCCACCACGAGGTTGCGCATGAGGGTCACCTTGTATCCGTTGTGCGGCAGCGGCTTCGCGGCGGCCAGTTCGGCGTCCGCGGCGGCGGCGAAGGTCTCGGCGTCGGCCGGTGCCCCGGCCAGGGCGCGTTCGGCCGTGCGGGCCCGCCACGGCCGGGACGCCACCGCCCCGAAGGCCAGGCGCACGTCCTGTACGACACCGTCCCGCACGTCGAGCGCGGCCGCGATCGAGCCGATGGCGAAGGCGTAGGAGGCGCGCTCGCGCACCTTCCGGTACCGCGAGTGGGCGGCGACCGGCGCGGGCGGCAGAGTGACGCCCGTGATCAGCGCCCCCGGCGGCAGGGCGGTCTCCCGGTGCGGGGTGTCGCCCACCGGGAGGTAGAACTCGGCGAGCGGCAACTCGCCGGGCCCGTCGGACGTCTCGTACGACACGACGGCGTCGAAGGCCGCCAGCGCCACCCCCATGTCGGAGGGGTGGGTGGCCACACAGTGCGCGGAAGCGCCCAGGATCGCGTGGTTGTGGTGCTCGCCCTCGACGGCGGGGCAACCGCTGCCGGGCACGCGCTTGTTGCACGGCTTGGTCACGTCGGCGAAGTAGCCGCAGCGGGTGCGCTGGAGCAGGTTCCCGCCGACCGTGGCCATGTTGCGCAGCTGACCGGAGGCACCCGCCAGCACCGCCTGCGTCAGCGCCGGGTAACGGCGGCGGACTTCGGGGTGGGCGGCGAGGTCGCTGTTGGTGACGGTCGCGCCGATCCGCAGGCCGCCGTCCGCCGGTACCTCTATGCGGTCCAGCGGGAGTTCACGGACGTCGACGAGGCGGGTGGGCCGCTCGACGCCGGTCTTCATCAGGTCGACGAGGTTGGTGCCGCCGCCGAGGAAACGGGCGTCCGGGTCGGCGTCGAGCAGCGCGAGGGCGCCGGAGACGTCGAGGGCGCGCTGGTAGGCGAACTCCTTCATGCCGCCGCCTCCTCGGCCTTGGCGGTCTCCACCTCGGCCCCGGCGGCGCGGGCGACCGCCTGGACGATGGACACGTACGCGCCACAGCGGCACAGATTGCCGCTCATCCGCTCCCGGATCTCCTCGGGCGTCAGGGGTGGCGGCCCCGCCTCGGGCCGGACGTCGTCGGTGGCGGCGCTCGGCCAGCCCGCGGCGTGCTCCTCGATCACCGCGATCGCCGAACAGATCTGTCCCGGTGTGCAGTAACCGCACTGGTAGCCGTCCAGATCGAGAAACGCCTGCTGCACCGGGTGCAGCCGCTCCCCCTCCGCCACGCCCTCGATGGTCGTGATCTCACGGCCCTCGGCCGCCACGGCGAGTTGCAGACAGGACACGGCCCTGCGTCCGTCGAGCAGGACCGTGCAGGCACCGCACTGCCCCTGGTCACAGCCCTTCTTGGTGCCGGTCAGATCGAGACGCTCACGCAGGGCGTCGAGCAGGGTGGTGCGGTGGTCGACGGACAGCGTGTGCTTCTCGCCGTTGATGTTCAGGGTGATGGCGCTGTACGTCGAGGAGGGGACTGGGGCCATGATCAGCCTTCTTTCGCATATCCGGAGCACGTCGGGGAGACGGTCCGGCAGTCAGACGCATCAGGAGACATATCGGAAGACGACAGATGAGTAGGTGATGTATCAGGAGGTGACCTGAGGGAGGCGGAAACATGAAGGAGAGACGGTGATGGCGCTGTACGTGACGACGCCGGTTCGGGAGCATGCACGGTGGGGGGACACTGAGAGCGACGGCCATCGGCCGCCGGCACCCCCGCACCCAGGGGTAAGGTGCCCTTGACCGGACAGCTGTCCGCCCATAGAAACGTAACGGACAGTTGTCCGGTTAAGCAAGGACGGGTTTTGGCCACGAGCCCGCGAGGAGGACGCGTGCAGAAGAAGGACGCACCTCTGCGCTCGGACGCGCAGCGAAACCGCGAGCGCATCCTGGAAGTCGCGGTGGCCGAGCTGACCCTCTGCGCGGACGCCCCGCTGAGCGCGATCGCCAAGAAGGCGGGCGTCGGGCAGGGCACGTTCTACCGCAACTTCCCCAATCGCGAGGCGCTCGTCCTGGAGATCTACCGCCACGAGATGCAGCAGGTCGCCGACAGCGCCGCCCAGTTGCTCAGCACCCGGGAACCCGACCGGGCGCTGCGCGAGTGGATGGACCACCTCGCCCGGTTCGCCATGACCAAGGCCGGTCTGGCGGACGCGATCCGGCAGGCCACCAGCGGACCGGGGTCCCCGGCGAAACCGGGACACGCCCCGGTGACCGCCGCGGCCGAACTCCTGCTCCACGCCAGCGAAGAGGCCGGCATCATCCGACCGGGAGTGACCGCCGAGGACTTCTTCCTCGCCATCGGCGGCCTCTGGCAGATCGACCCTCACGGGGACTGGCAGCCGCGCGTCACCCGGCTCCTGGACCTGATCATGGACGGACTGCGCGCGGGAGCACCCGGGCGCTGAGCCCTCGCACCGTCACACGAGCCCCTCAAGTACCCAGACGCCACATCGAGGACAACTGGTGCGTGCACGACTGTTGTCCGGATCGGCGCCGGGCGGCTTACATATGGAGGGCTCCGACGAATGCGCTTTCCTGCACTTTCCTGCACCACGAACTCCGGCCGACCCGTGTGGCGTGTCCAGCCGACGAGGGGTGTCCAGCGATGACCAGAAAGCACCGTCCGCAAGGAGGGATCGCCGCAGCCACGCTCGCCCTGGTGCTCACCGCCAGCGCGTGCGGATCGGGCTCCGGCTCCCAGGAATCGTCCGATGACCCCATCCTGATCGGCGTCTCCTTACCCTTGACCGGCGACTTCTCCGAACCCGGCAAGGGCGTCGAAAGGGGCTACAAGGCCTGGGCGAAGATCGTCAACGACCAGGGCGGCCTCCTCGGCCGCAAGGTGGAGTTGAAGATCCTCGACGACCAGTCCAACGCCGACCGCGTCGTCTCCGACTACGAGCAGCTGATCGGCAGGGACGAGGTCGACCTGGTCTTCGGCCCCTTCTCCACCCGGCTCGTCGTCCCCTCCGCGCGTGTGGCCGAGGAGTACGGAATGCTCTTCGTCGAGCCGGCGGGAGCGGCACCCGAGGTCTTCACCCAGGGCTTCGAGAACCTCTTCTACGCCGCTCCGGCCGTCGCCGACGACCACTACAACCACCTGGCCGAGTACCTCCTGGCCATGCCGGAGAGCGAGCGTCCCAGGACGGTCGCGTACGCGGCCATGGACGACCCCTTCGCCCAGGGGACGGCGTACGGGCTGAAGGACAAACTGGAGAAGGGCGGCATCAGGACCGTCGCCGACGAGGTCTACCCGCCCAACACCACCGACTTCGGCAACATCGCCGCCAAGATCGCCGACTCCGGGGCGGACATGGTGGTGGGCGGCACCCAGTACCAGGACGGCGTCAACCTGATCGTCGCCCTCCAACAGCTCGACTACCAGCCGAAGTTGGCCGCCTTCTCCACCGCACCGACCGAACCGGAGTTCGCCAAGGCCATCGGCAACAGGACCGAGGGAATCCTCGCGCCCACCGGTTACACCCAGAAGGCCGACTACCCGAGCAACAAGGAGTTCGTCGAGAAGTACACCGAGCAGTTCGGCGAGGCCCCCGAGGAGGACGAGGCCAACGCCTACACCACGGGGCAGGTCGTCGCGGCGGCCGTCGAGGCGGCCGAGTGCGCCTCCCAGGACCCGGACTGCCAGGGCAAGCTGGTGAAGTGGCTGCGCGGCAACTCGGTGCAGACCGTTGTCGGGCCGCTGAAGTGGGACGACAAGGGCCGCCCCCAGAGCGCGCACATGATCCAGCAGTGGGTGGACGGCGAGATCCAGATCGTGCTCCCCGAGGCACAGCAGGAAACCGATCCGGTCTACCCGAAGCCGAAGTGGTGATGCCCGCGTGCCCTCCGCGAGCCTCGTCTTCCAGAGCGTCGTCCTCGGTGTGCTGCTGGGTGGGCTCTACGCCCTCCTGGCCGCGGGCCTCACCCTCTACTTCGGCGTCATGCGCGTCGTGATGATCGCCCACTCCGCCTTCCTGATCCTCGCCGCCTACCTCGCCTGGTACGCCCATCGGGAGACCGGGATCGACCCGCTGCTCACCCTGTTCGTCACCGTGCCGCTGTTCTTCGCCGCCGGTGTCGCCATGCAGCGGCTGCTCCTCACCCGTCTCCGTCCGGCGACACTGACCATGATGTCGGTGCTGCTCACCTTCTCGGTGGCGCTGGTCATCGAGGGGCTGCTCGGTTACGCGTTCAGCGGCACGCAGCGCCGTATCCGGCTCGGCTACAGCTCGGCGAGCATCGAGTTCTTCGGGGCGCGCGTCGCGGTGGTCAAGCTGATCGCCTTCGGCATGGCGGCGCTCGCCCTCCTCGGGCTCTACGTCCTGATGAAGCACAGCCGGTTCGGCCAGGCGCTGCGGGCCACCATCCAGCACCGCGAAGCCGCCCAGCTGCTCGGTATCGACACCGACCGGATCGCCGGTTACGGCTTCGGGCTCGGCCTCGCCACGGCGGCCGTCGGCGGTACGGCGCTCTCCCTCGACACCACCATCTACCCGTCGCTGCACTGGCACTGGATCGGCCCGCTGATGGCCATCATCGTCGTCGGGGGCCTCGGCAGCGTGCCGGGAGCCGCCATCGCCGCCATGACGCTGGGCATGCTGCAGAGCCTGCTGCAACTGGAGCTCTCCACCACCTGGGCGCAGACCGTCTTCTACGTCGCGCTCTTCGCCACCCTGGCGGTCAGGCCACAGGGATTCTTCGGGGGGCGGCTTGCGCAGAGATTCTGACACCCCGTCGTCCGTCCCGTTCCCGAGGCGCCGACTGCTGCACCTCGGCGCCCTGCTGGCCGCCGTGGCCGTGGCCGTCTCCTTCCCGTCCATGGCCCCGAGCCCGTACGAGATCACCGTGGGCATCGCCATCCTCAACTACGCGGTGCTGTCCACCTCCTGGAACTTCGTCGGCGGCTTCACCGGCTATATCTCCCTCGGGCACGGGGCGTTCGCCGGACTCGGCGCCTACGCGACGGGGCTGCTGGTCGCCAAGGGCGAACTCCCGCCGTTCGCCGCGCTGTTCGTGGCCGCGGCCCTGGTGGCCGTGCTCGCCGTGCCCGTCGGCTACGCCGCCCTGCGGGTGCGCGGCGCCTCCTTCGTCATCGTGTCCATCGCGCTCGTCCTCGTCCTGCTGCTGGTCTTCCAGAGCTGGGCCTCCTTCACCGGCGGCTCCCGGGGGCTGGTCGTACCGCGGCCCTTCCCCGGCATGCTGCGCGCCGAGCACCACCGCACCTTCTACTTCCTCTTCCTGGCGCTGCTCGCGACGGCCCTGCTGGTCTGGTGGCTCATCGACCGTTCGCGGTTCGGCATGGGGCTGAAGGCGATCCGCGAGGACGAGGACAAGGCCCAGTCCCTCGGTACGCCCACCTACACGTACAAGCTGGTGGTCTTCGTCGTCTCCGCCGCCTTCACCGCGCTGGCCGGCGGGCTCTACGCGCTCTGGTTCGGCGATCTCGACCCGGTCTTCCAGTTCTCCATCCTCAGCGGGGCGTACATGGTGCTGATGGCCCTGCTCGGGGGCGTACGCCGGCTGTACGGGCCGCTGCTCGGGGCCGTGGCCGTCGGATACGCCCTGGAGTACGCCAAGGTCGAGTACGGGGACACCCCCCTGCACCTGGTGGTGGCGGGACTGCTCCTGGGGGTGGTCGTGACATTCATGCCGGACGGAGTCATCCCGGCCGCGGCAGCTCTGCTCGGCCGGTTCCGCGACACCGGCCGGACGTCGATCCGGGAGGTGACCGCCGCCGAACTGCGGGGGCGGCGTGAACAGAGCGACGGAAAGGAGGTGAGGGACGGTGAGCGACGCGGAAGGGGCGCCTGAGGTCGGCCGCAAGCCCGCGCGTGAGCCCGAGCTCGGGCCCGGGCCCGAGCCGAGTCTGGCCACCGCAGGGCTCACCAAGGCCTTCGGCGGAGTCACCGCGCTGGACTCCGCCACCGTGAGCTTTCACCACGGCAAGGTCAACGCCCTGATCGGTCCCAACGGCTCGGGCAAGACGACGTTCTTCAACTGCGTCACCGGGATGATCCGCCCGGACGCGGGCCACGTCACCTACCGCGGCCGCGACCTCACGGGATGGCCCTCGCACCGGATCGCCCGCGCCGGCATCGGGCGCTCCTTCCAGCTCTGCCGTGTCTTCCCCCGGATGACCGTGCTGGACAACCTCCTCGCCGCCGTGCGTCCCCGCTCTCTCGCCGGACAGCTCGCGCGCTCGGGCGGGCGCGAGGAGACGGAGCGGGCTCGCGGCTGGCTGACCCGTATGGGCATCGAGCACCTGGAGCGGGCTGAGGCTCGCCACTTGTCCTGGGGGCAGCAGAAGTTGCTGGAGCTCGCGGGGGTGCTGATGAGCGAGCCGGAGCTGATCCTGCTGGACGAGCCGGCGGGTGGTGTCAACCCGGCGCTGATCGACCGCATCTGCGACCTGGTCCGCGAACTCAACGCCGAGGGGCGGACGTTCCTGATCGTCGAGCACAACATGGACATGGTCATGAGCCTCAGCGACCACGTCGTCGTGTTCGACCGGGGGCGGCCGATCGCGCAGGGCCCGCCCTCGGTGATCCAGTCCGACGAACGAGTCCTCGGGGCATACCTTGGCGTCTGACTCTGACTTCCACTCTGACTTCCACTCCGGCCATCGGGCTGACTCGCGCTCTGAGTTCCTGCTCGAACTCGACGACATCCGCGCCGGATACGGCCGGGCCGCCCTGGTCCTGCGTGGGCTGACGGTCCGGGTGCCCGCCGGGGCGATCGTCTGCCTGGTCGGGCCCAACGGCGCGGGCAAGTCCACGGTCCTGAAGGTCGCCAGCGGGCTCCTCACCCCTCGCTCCGGCAGGATCCTCGTCGACGGCGAGGACGTCACCGGCAGCGGACCGCAGCGCATGCTGGCCGCGGGAGTGGCCCATGTCCTCCAGGGTCACAGCGTCTTCAGCGAGATGACGGTCGCCGAGAACGTCCTGCTGGGCGGCTACACCCTGCGGGACAAGGCGCTCCTCGCCGAGCGGGTGGCGTTCGTGCGGGATCTCTTCCCTGTCGTGGCCGAGCGATGGACGGACCTCGCCGGGCTGCTCTCCGGCGGCCAGCAGAAGCAGGTGGAGTTCGCGCGCTCGCTGATGGTCAGCCCCCGGGTGGTGCTGCTCGACGAGCCGTCCATGGGCCTCGATCCCAAGGCGACCGGTGCCGTCTTCGAGCAGATCGTACGGATGCGGGACGCGGGGACCGCCGTCCTGCTCGTCGAGCAGAACGCGCGCCGTGCCCTGGAGGCCGCCGACACCGGCTGCGTCCTCGACCTCGGCCGGGTCCATGTCTCGGGACCGGCACGGGAATTGCTCGCCGATCCACAGCTCGGCGAGCTCTATCTCGGAGGGCGCCCCGCCCGTCACTGAGCGGTTCCGGACCACGAGACGCCCGCGCACCTCAAGGGGCGCGGGGAACTGCGCGACAAGCCACGAACCGGCCCGCGGCCGACCACCGGCAAAAACCCGGGCAGACGAGACCGCTCCGGCCACGCCCCGCGAGTGCATCCCGCCGCAAAGGAGCGAAGGGCATGTTGATACGACCCAGAAGGCACACGGCCGCCGTTCTCGCAGGGGCTGTCGCCCTCCTGACCACCCTCACCGCGACCCCCGCCGAAGCCGGGAGCCACCCCACCCCTGTACACCCCTCTCTGCGAGAGCACCTGGCGGCGTACTACGACTTCGAGCACCCCGTGCGCGGTGCCCCGGCGAAGGAGCGGGACCTGGGCTTCTCGCGAACCGACATCGAGCTGGTGAACGGCGGGGCCCGGATGCGGACGCCGGACGGGGCACACCGGGGCAGCCGGGCCTCGCTCCAGGTCGGACAGGTGAACCCGCGGACCGCGGGCAACGACGACTGGAAGGCGGGTGTCCACGGCCCGTCCGGTGTTCCGACGCTGGGGGCCTTCAACGCGGTCGAGGGAGTCACCGTCATGGGCTGGTTCAAGGCGACCGGCCCGAACCCGGCCCCCAACAGCAACACGGCCGCCCCGGACGACCGCTACGGCGCGGTCGGCCTGGCCGGAGTGCTGTCGGGGGACTCCGACGGCCACGCGGTGCGGGCCCTGCTGGAGATCATCGATGTGAACGGCGAGCTGCGGCTGGTCGCCCTCGGCCGACGCGTCGACGGGGCGGGTTCGCAGACCTTCGCCGCCTCCCGGGACTGGCGGACCCTGCTGCCGGACGGTGAGTGGGTCTTCCTCGCCGCCACCTTCGACTTCGGCACCGGAGCCATGGCGCTGTACCGCAACGGGCAGCGGCTCGACGGCTTCTACACGGTTCCCGGCGATCCCTGGGACCTGTCGGGACCGGGGCCGCACCGGTCCTCGCCCACCGACCCCCGGGGCATCAAGATCGGCGGCAGCTTCCCGCAGAACACCGCGGAGCGCAATCCCTGTTCCTGCCGCATGGACAGCCTGATGTTCCTGAACCGGGCGGTGGACGGGGAGCACATACGGGCCCAGTACCGCCTGGTGACCAGCCTCTGACCCTGCCCCCCTGTCCTCTGCCCTCCCGTCATCGCCCACCGCCCGACGAACCACCGCCCACCACCCCCGCCCCTCCGCGTCCCGAAGGAGTGTCACCCGTGCCCGCATCTCCCTGTGTGAGACCGAGAGTCCTCTTTCTGGCGCCCCTCGTCGTCCTCGCCCTGCTGCTGTCGGCCCTCGTCGCCCTCCCCGGCACGGCGTACGCGGCCGGCGACCCCGTCACCGACCCCATTCCCGAGCGGCCCGCCGCCTCCGGCATCGGGCTGACCGTCGAGGAGTACGCCGCCTTCCCGAAGACCGAGCCGCCGCCCGGCCCGGTCACCGATCCACGGCTCGTACGGCACGCCCGCATCAACTATCTGAGCGAACTCCCCGACCGGTCCGGCCGGATGGCCGTCCCCGACCTCAACGGCAAGCTGTACCTGGTCGAGGACGGCACCCCGCGCGTCTACCTCGACATCGCCGCCGCCTTCGCCCCGCAGTTCTTCGCCAGCCAGGGCATGGGCCAGGGCTTCGGGTTCGTCACCTTCGACCCCGGCTTCCGGCGCAACGGCCGCTTCTACACGGTCCACACGGAACTGGCCTCCACCACTACCGCCGTACCCGACTTCCGGCAGGCCGCCACGACGAAGTACCACGGTGTCGTCACCGAGTGGACCGCCGACGATCCCTCGGCCGACACCTTCCGGGGCACCCGCCGCGAGATCCTGCGCATCGGCTTCGCGGGCACGATCCACGGCATCCAGCAGATCGACTTCAACCCCACGGCCCGGCCCCACAGCCCCGACCGCGGCCTGCTCTACGTCGCCGTCGGCGACGGTGGCGAGGGCGTGCGCAACACCGAACCCCAAGATCTCTCCCTGCCGCACGGCAAGATCCTGCGCATCGACCCGCGCGGCACGAACAGCGCCAACGGCGAGTACGGCATCCCGGCCGGGAACCCGTTCACCTCCACTCCCGGAGCACTGGGCGAGATCTACGCGTTCGGCATGCGCGACCCACACCGCTTCAGCTGGGACCCGGGCGGCCGCCACCGTATGTACCTCGGTCACATCGGCGAGCACGCCGTGGAGTCCGTCTACGAGGTACGCGCGGGCGACAACCTCGGCTGGAGTGAACGCGAGGGCGCCTTCGTCTTCGACAGGACACCCGCCAACCCCTGCGAGCGGCTCCGCACGCTCCCCGAGGACGACGAACGGTACGGCTACACGTATCCCGTCGCCGCCTACGACCACGACCCGCCCGCCGACTGGAACTGCCGCTCCGATGTCGGCCGGGCCATCGTCGGCGGCTTCGTCTACCGCGGCCGTGACCTGCCCGAGCTGCGCGGCACCTACGTCTTCGGGGACCTCGTCGACGGACGTCTGCTCTTCGCGGACACCAAGGACATGCGGCGCGGCAGCGAGGAACTCGCCCAGCTGTACGAGCTCATGCTGTACGACGGGAGCGGCCGGCGCGTCACGATGCGGGATCTGGCCGGGGACACCCGGGTGGACCTGCGCTTCGGGCGGGACGCCGACGGCGAGCTGTATCTGCTGTCCAAGGCCAACGGGAAGATCTGGAAGGTCACCGGCACCCGCACGTTCGCCTCCTGCGACACCGACGGCTCCCGGCTCACCCATGTCATGGACGGTGCGAACTGGGCGCCGGTCACCCCGTCCAAGTGGCGGTTCCCGGGCCACGAGGCCGTTCTCGCCGAGGCCGGTGTCCAACGCCCGGGTCCGCGCCGCCCGTTCGAGTACGCCGTGCTGACCGCGGGCCGGGAGTACGGCGATGTACGGATCGACGCGGAGGTACGGATCGACACCCCCGTCGAGATCACCAACCGGGACGTGATCATCGTCTTCGACCACCAGTCGGACACGAGGTTCTCGTACGTCCATCTGTCCTCGGACAACTCCATCTATCCGCACAACGGCGTCTTCGTCGTCAACGACGCCGACCGGGCGCGGATCGAGGACCAGTGGAACGGCAGGACGGGCGCACCGCCCGCCATCGCCGACACCGGCTGGCACAGGGTGCGGGTAGTGCGCTGTGCGAGCAGCGGTGAGATCGCGGTGTACGTCGACGGCTCGAAGCGTCCGCTGATGACCGCCGTCGACTCCACCCTCGGCTCCGGCCGGGTGGGCTTCGGATCGTTCGACAACACCGGACGGCTGCGGAACCTGACGGTCTCGTCTCCTGAAAGACTCGGTTGAGTGAGAGCAGTTGCCCATGGATGGAACACCCGTCAACCATGGTTCGCGAACGCCTCTTTGTGCTTCTGCACGCCCCCATGGACACATCCTCCGAGGAGGCGACGGCGGCTGGACTGGGCAGGACATGACTCATGCATCAAGCCTGTGGAGCGTTCACCGTTTTACGTGTGCCGACTGAGGCAGGTGGTTTTCGATGAGCGGAACCTCGTCCAGAGCACCCGAGCGCGCATGGTCGGTGGGTACCGCGTCAGGCATGTTCCCGTTCCTCGGCTGCGGTATCGCGTTGCTCCGGCGGCCGCTGGAGTTTCTGCGTTCACTGCCCGCCCACGGCGATCTGGTGGAGATACGCCTGGGTCTCCAGCGTGCGTGGGTGGTGTGTCATCCGGAGCTCGTCCAGCGGATGCTGCGGGACACACGCACCTTCGACAAGGGAGGCCCGCTGTACGACAGGCTCCGCGCGCTGATGGGCGACGGCGTCGTCACCTGTCCCGCGGCGGAGCACCGGCGGCAGCGCAGGCTGGTCCAGCCCGCCTTCCGCCCCTCCCGCGTGGCGGGACACACGGAACTCATGGCCGAGGAAGCCGAGTCGCTGTGCCACGGTTGGTGGGCCGGGCAGCAGGTCGGCGTCAGCGCGGACATGCTCGCCCTGACGACGCGGGTGATCAGCCGCGTCCTCTTCAGCGACTCGCTCGACGCCGCGACGACCGCGGAGATCCGGCGCTGTCTGGCCGTCGTGGTCCGCGGCCTGTTCGTCCGCACGGTCATACCGATCGACGCCCTGTTCCGTCTCCCCACGCCCGCGAACCGCCGTTACCGGCACGCGGTCGGCCGCGTGCACGCGATCGTCGACGCGGCCATCGCCGAGCGCCGCCGGGGTGCCCCCCGCGACGACCTGCTGGGGACCCTGCTGGCAGCCACGCGGGGCGACGGCGAGGAAGCCTCGGTCACCGATCGGGAGGTCCGCGACCAGCTCGTCTCGCTCCTGCTGACCGGAGCCGAGAGCACCGCCCTGTGCCTGACCTCCGTGTTCAGCCTCCTGGCCCGGCATCCGGAGGCGGAGCGCCGCCTGCATGCCGAGGTCGACGCCGTTCTCGCCGGACGGCGACGGCCCGGCCCGGCCGATCTGCCACGGCTCGTGTACACGCGGAGCGTCGTCACGGAGACGCTGCGCCACTGGCCGCCCGGCTGGCTCTTCACCCGTGTGACCACCAGGGAGACGGACTTCGCCGGGTGCCGTCTTCCCCGGGGAAGCACCGTTGTGTACAGCCCCTACCTCCTGCACCACGATCCGGTGTCGTTCCCCGACCCGGACCGGTTCCTCCCCGAGCGCTGGCTGCCGGGGCAGGACGCGGGCGCGTCGCACGGCGCGATGATTCCGTTCGCCGCGGGCAGCCGCACATGCCTCGGCGACACGTTCTCCATGGCGGAGGCCACGGTGACCCTCGCGACCGTCGCCGCCCGCTGGCGCCTGCGCCATCTGCCCGGCCCCGTCGAACCACCGCGTCCCGCGGCGACGCTGGGGCCGAGGTCGCTGGTGATGACCTGCGAATCCCGCAACCGCGACAACACGAGTACCGGACTCCCGATCGGCAGGTGACAACGGTGTTGACGACACATGGGGACAGAGCGGAACCAGCGGTGGACCGGCACGGCGGAGGTACGGCTGACAGCCTGAAGGACCTGATCGACGACCGCCTCTACATGCCCTTCCCCTTCCTGAGGAACCGTCATGAATCCGAGGCGGCGGCGGGCGTCGAGGCGTGGCTGCGCACGTGGGGGCTGACCGACGAACCGGCGGTGGCGGCGATGATCGCCGGCACGCGCCCCGCCCAACTCGCGTCCTACAACAGCCCGGCGATGGACTCCGACGTCCTTCAGATCGTGGCCAACCAGATCGCCTACCAGTTCATCTTCGACGACCGAGCGGAGGAACTCGGCCGTCGGTGGCCGGGCCGTCTGCTGCCCCTGGTGTGCGAGAGCGTCGCGATCCTGCGGGACGGCGGGCCGCCCGTCACCGCCCTCGGGGCGGCCCTGGCCGACCTCCACCGACAGGTCCGGGAACGCTGCACACCCGCACAGGCCGCGCGCTGGGCCTGGCACAGCCGCGAGTACGTGCACGGCCTGATGTACGAGGCGGTCGCCCAGACGCAGCCCTTCCCTCTCCGGCTCGGGGTGTGCGGCTCCATACGCTCGCTCACCGCCGGCGTCGAGCCCTTCCACCCGCTGTGCGAGGCCGCCCAGCCGTGCGAACTGGCGCCCGAGGAGCTCCACCACCCCGTCGTACGGCGCCTGGGACGGCTGTCGGCCGACGCTGCGGTGTGGATACCCGACCTGTTCTCCGCGGTGAAGGAGCAGCGGGCGGGTGAGCTGATCAATCTGGCCCTCGCCTACCAGCGGGCGCACCGCTGCTCCCTGCCGGTGGCTGTCACGCTGGCCATCGGGCGGATCAACAGCACGATCCGCGAGTTCGAGAAGCTGTACGACGAGATCAGGCCGGAGTTGAGCCCGTCCGGCATCGGCTATGTGGACGCCATGGCCGGCTGGATCCGCGGGTGTTACTACTGGTCCCGCACGGTGCCGCGTTACGCGGGCGCAGGGTCGGCGTCCCACCGCTGACTGCACAGGGACGCCGGAGTCGGCGCATGTTACCCGCAGGGACGGGCCTCAAACCGCTCCGGTGGCTGATTCGCCCTTCCCTGTACTCTCATTTCTCCATACGACCAGCGACTGTCCACAAGAGCGTACGCTCTGCTGTCTTCCGAGGAGCGACGACAGGAAGCGATACGGCACATGGCGCCTGGGCTGCGGCAACCGATCACCGAGCACCGTCTGCTGCTGGAACGCCGACGGGAACTCCGCGCGCTCGACGCGGCGTTGGCGGATCTCAGGGACGCCGTCGGCGGCGTGCCGCGAGCGCGGCGCGCCGGGCTGCTCGCCTTCACCGGCTCGGCCGGGCTGGGAAAGACGACACTCATGGCGGAAGCACGCGCCCGGGCGGCGGCACACGGATTCACGGTGCTCTCCGGCAAGGGCGGCGAGCAGGAGCAGGAGCTGGCCTTCCGCGTGGTGCGCCAGCTCCTGCAGCCCACCCTGGCGGCCATGGACGAGCCCGGGCGCCAGGACGTGCTGGGGAGTTGGTACGACGTCGTCGCCGCCGCGCTCGGCCTTGAAGCGACCGGCACGGTACCGGACCCGGTCGGGGTGCGCGACGGCCTCGACTGGGTCATGACGCGCCTCGCGGTGATGAACGCGCCCGTCGTCCTGCTGCTCGACGACGTGCACTGGGCCGATGCCGAGTCCCTGAACTGGCTCGCCTCCTTCGCGCCACGGGCCGCGGACCTTCCGCTGCTGATCGTCCTCGCCTACCGGCCGGACGAACTCCCGCCCGAGGCGCGCGCCTTCCGCGCCCTCGTGGAACACCACGAGAACCGCCCGCACGTCCTGACGCCGCTCTCCGCCGCCGGCGTCGCCCGGATCGTCAGGAACGAGGTGGGTGAGGGTGCCGAGGACGCGTTCTGCGAGGAATGCTGGACGGTCACCGGCGGAAGCCCGTTCGAGGCGGTGGAACTCGCCATCCGGCTCGGTGAACGCCGGCTGACGGGCACCCGGGACGAACTGCCCACGATGCGGCATCTCGCCTCGGCCGTGAAGGGTCCCGGCCTGCTCGAACGACTGCACCGTCTCGACACGGCCACCGTCCGTTTCGCGTGGACGGCCGCCGTCCTGGGCACGTCCATCTCGCCGGAACTCGCCGCCACCATCGCGGTGGTCGGCAGCGAGGGAGCCGCCCGGGCGACCGAGAAGTTACGCGCCGCGCGGATCCTCGCGGACGCCCCCGGACCGGGTGGCAGCCTGGAGTTCGTCCACCCGACGATCGCCACAGCGATCTACCAGGACATCCCCGAGGCCCTGCGGGTCGGTCTGCACAACTCCGCGGCGGTGTCCGTCCGTGCGGCGGGGCTCGGCCCCACCGCCGCGGCCCGGCATCTGCTGGAGGTCCCCTCCGAAGGCAGGCCCGAAGCCGTCGAGTGCCTGCGGGAAGCCGCCCGTGAGTACCTCCGTGCCGGGGCTCCGGAAGCCGCTCGGCGCGTCCTGACGCGAGCGCTGCAGGAGCCGCCCCCTCCGGAGGACCGCGCGGCGCTCCTCCACGAACTCGCGAGCTCGACCTTCCTGATCGAACCCGCGGCCACAGTCACCCACCTCCGGGCGGCTCTGGCGGAGCCCGGCGTCGACCTGGACCTGCGCGCCTCCATCGTCTACCGGCTGACCCAGGCCCTGGCCCACCTCGACCAGGTCGCCGAAGCCGCGGCCGTGGCCGCCGACGAGGTGCGGCAGGCACCCCATCCACGGATCCGGCTGCGCATGCAGGCCGATCAGTTCGTATGGAGCGCGTTCCGCACGGACGAGCCCGACGCGTGCGCCCGCTCGCGCAGGCTGGCGCGGATGGCGGACCGGCTCACCGGCCGCCGCGTGGAGGAACGGTACATCCTGGGTCTGCGGGCCTGGGACGCCATGCTGCGCGGAGAGCCGCGGCGGACCGTCCTCACCTGTGCCGAGAAGGCGCTCGACGGCGGACTGAGCTGGACCGATGAGAACCGGGGCTTTGAGGTCCCCGTTTCGGTCGCCCTGGTCTTCATGTACTGCGACCAGCCACGACGCGCCGAAGAGCTGTTCACCGAGGGCCTGGCCCAGTGCCAGGCCAAGGGTTGGCGCGGCTCCCATCTGGCCCTGGGCCAGGCCCTGTTCGGCTACATCCGCTACCGGCGCGGCTGCCTGGCGGAGGCGGAGGAACTGGCACGCGAGGGCCTGCGCATCGCCGACCGGGTGGAAGGCGCCGTGCCCGCCCAGTGGTTCGCCGTGGGCATCCTCATCCAGACCCTGCTGGCGCGCGGCCGGACCGCCGAGGCACGCCGGCTCGCCGACCGCCACCGCTACGGCGAGGCGGTCCCGAAGGCCGTCATCTACCCCGATCCCCGCACGGTGTACGCCGAGCTGCTCCTGGCCGAGGGCCGGCGCCGGAAGGCCGCTCACCTGTTGTCCGGTGTCGGGGACTGGCTGGCGTCGAAGGGCTGGCACAACCCGACCTGGTGCCCTTGGCAGCTGAGCCTCGCCTCCGCGCTGGCCCCCACCGCTCCCGACCGGGCGATCCGTCTCGCCCGGGACGCCGTCAAGGCGGCCCGGGACTTCGGTGCCGCCTCCGCGATCGGCCAGGCGCTCCGCACCGAGGCCGAGGTGACCGGCGGTCCGGCGGCGCTCGGCCTGTACGCGGAGGCGGTCGATCAACTGGAGCAGTCACCCGCCTCGTACGAACTGGCCCGCGCGCTGGTCGGCCACGGCGCGGCGCTGGCCCGCAACGGCCGCCTGCAGGAGGCCGCGGACCGTCTGTACCGAGGCCAGGAAGGCGCCGTCCACTGCGGTGCCGAAGCCCTGGCCGCCCGGGCCAGAGAAGAGCTCTCGGCGGCGGGACTGCGGCCGTTACCGCTGCGCTACGCGCAGACGGACACCCTCACCGCGCAGGAACGCAGCGCCGCCGAAATGGCGGCCCAGGGGCGCCCGGCAGCGGTGGTCGCGAAGGAACTGCGCCTCAGCGAGCGGGGGGTGACGCGGCTGCTGTCCTCCGTCTACCGCAAGATCGGCACCGATGCCGCGGGCCTCTCCAGGGCCCTGGAGAGCTTTCCCCGCCCCCGACCGTGACCCTCGCTCGGTCTCGTGAGCGCGGCCCGCTCCGCGCGCTACACCCGTGGTGTCACGTTCGGTCAGCCTTCACGAGGCCGGCCGGGGTGGAGATCGGGCCACCACCGTCCGGGTTCCGTGGCCCTCCGGCGAGTGCCACGCCTGATTGCTCATCAGTCAGGGCTTGACGCGTAAATGACAAGCTGGCTTGATGGCTTCATGGGAGCGCTCCCACCTTGCGAGGGAAGGGACCATCATGCGCAGCACCCACCACTTACCACCGCGGAGTCTCTCCGTGCGGATCGTTCCGTTTCTCGGCTTCCTGGCCGCCTTGCTGCTGGCCGTCGGGGGACCGCTCGCGCCCCGCGCCACAGCCGCGGACCCCGCGGCGAGAGCCGTACGCATCATGCCGCTGGGCGATTCGATCACCGGCTCGCCGGGCTGCTGGCGAGCGGTGCTGTGGAACCGGCTGCAGAGCACCGGCTACACGGACATCGACTTCGTCGGCACCCTCGGCCCCCAGGGCTGCGGACAGCCGCACGACGGGGACAACGAGGGCCACGGCGGCGAACTGGTCACCAACGTGGCGGACCAGAACCTCCTGCCGGGACGGCTGGCGGCCACCTTGCCGGACATCGTTGTCATGCACTTCGGCACGAACGACGTCTGGAGCGCCATCGCACCCGACCGCATCCTCGCCGCCTACTCCAGGCTCGTGGAGCAGATGCGGGCCTCCAACCCGGACATGAAGATCGTCGTCGCACAGCTCATCCCGATGAACCCCGGCAGTTGCACGGCCTGCGCCCAGCGCGTCGTCGACCTCAACGCCCGGATCCCCGACTGGGCCCGGACGACGAGCACCGACCGCTCGCCCGTGACCGTGGTCGACCAGTGGACGGGCTTCAGCACCGCCACGGACACCTACGACGGCGTGCACCCCAACGCCTCGGGCGACGACAAGATCGCCGCTCGCTGGTACCCGGCCCTGACCTCACTGCTCGACTCGGGCACCCCGGGAGATCCCGGAGACCCGGGCGACCCGGGCGATCCAGGTGACCCGGGCGGCGGTCAGCCCTCCTGTGCCGCGTCGTTCCGGGCCCCCTCCGTCTGGCAGGGCGGCTACCAGGGCGAGGTGACGGTGACCAACACGTCCACGTCCCCCGTCGCGGGCTGGACCGTGACCGTCGCGCCGGCCGGCGGCGCCCGTCTCGGCCAGATCTGGGGCGGCACCCTCACCACCACCGCCGACGGCACGGCCACCGTCACCAGCGCGCCGTGGAACGGCACCCTCGCACCCGGTGCGAGGACCACCTTCGGCTTCATCGCCAGTGCCCCGGCAACGGCCGGCACCCCGTCGGCGACTGTCACGTGTACGGCGCACACCGCTTCTTCCTGACGCACCGTCACTCATCTCATCCCTTGGGAGCCGCCATGAGATCCCGCACCCGCACCGCCCCACGAGTGGCCGCCGTCGTGGCCGCCCTCCTGAGCCTGCTCGTCCCCTTGCTCTCCTTCGCCACGCCCGCCCAGGCAGCGGCCACCGGCCTCCACATCAGCAACGGCCGTCTGCTGGAAGGCAACGGCAGTGATTTCGTCATGCGGGGCGTCAACCACGCCCACACCTGGTACCCGAACCAGACGCAGTCGCTGGCCGACGTCAAGGCGCTGGGCGCCAACACCGTGCGGGTGGTTCTCGCCGACGGCCATCGCTGGACCGCGAACAGCGCCTCGGACGTGGCGAACGTCATTGCCCAGTGCAAGGCCAACCGGCTCATCTGCGTCCTGGAGGTGCACGACACCACCGGCTACGGCGAGGACGCCGCGGCCGGGACCCTCGACCAGGCGGCCGAGTACTGGATCGGTCTGAAGAGCGTGCTCGCGGGCCAGGAGAACTACGTCATCATCAACATCGGCAACGAGCCCTGGGGCAACACCAATCCCGAGGGCTGGACCGATCCCACCATCGCCGCGATCAAGAAGCTGCGGAACGCAGGCTTCGAGCACACGATCATGGTCGACGCTCCCAACTGGGGCCAGGACTGGCAGGGCGTCATGCGCGCGAACGCCCAGTCCGTCTATGCCGCCGACACCACCGGCAACCTGATCTTCTCGATCCACATGTACAGCGTCTACGACACCGCGGCAGAGATCACCGACTACCTGAACGCCTTCGTCAACGCGAAGCTCCCCATCCTCATCGGTGAGTTCGGCGGTCCTGCCGACCAGTGGGGCGACCCGGACGAGGACACCATGATGGCCGCCGCCCAGCAGTTGAAGCTCGGCTACCTGGCCTGGTCCTGGAGCGGCAACACCGACCCGATCCTCGACCTGGCGGTCAACTTCAATCCCAACCAGCTCAGTTCGTGGGGCCAGCGCGTCTTCAACGGCGCCAACGGCATCGCCGCCACCTCGAAGGAAGCCACCGTCTACTCCTCGGGCGGCGGCGACACCACTCCCCCGACCGCTCCCGGGACACCGACCGCCTCCGCTGTGACCTCCTCGTCCGTCAGACTGACCTGGACCGCCGCCACCGACGCGGCAGGCGTCACGGGCTACGACGTGGTTCGCGTCAGCGGCGGGAACGAGACCGCGGCCACCAGCACGGCCACCGCCTCCGCCACCGTCACCGGCCTCACCCCGTCCACCTCCTACACCTTCGCCGTCTACGCCCGCGACGCCGCCGGCAACCGCTCACCGCGCTCCGGCACGGTGACGGTCACCACCGCCTCCGGCGGATCCCCGGCGTCCTGCGGCGTCGGCTACCGGGTGGCGAACGAGTGGTCCGGCGGTTTCCAGGGAGAGATCGTCATCCGCAACTCCGGCAGCACGGCGATCGACGGCTGGACGCTCCGCTGGACCTTCCCCGACAGCCAGCGCATCACCAACCTGTGGGGCGGCACCGTGACGCAGAGCGGCGCCGAGGTCAGCGTCGCCTCCGCCTCGTACACCGCGACGATCCCCGCGGCGGGCTCGGTCGCCCTCGGCTTCACGGCCACCCGCTCGACGGCCAACGCCAGCCCGGGCGCCTTCACGCTCAATGGCTCCACCTGCTCACTGGCCTGACCCCGGCCGCCGCCGTCCGGCACCATTGATCACTCACCCGCGCAGGCATACCTTTCCCTGCATGACGAGGATTCGGATCGGTGTGATGTACGACCGCGACTGGGCTCCGGAGGGGTTGCCCGGATTCGCACGCGAGGTCGAGGCCCTCGGAGCGGACGACCTCTGGGTGGTCGAGGATCTCGGGTGGCCCGGAGGGGTGTCGGCGGCGTCCGTCGCGCTCGCAGCGACGGAGCGCCTGCGGGTCGGCATCGGGATCATGCCCGCGCCGCTGCGCAGTCCGGCCTTGCTGGCGATGGAGGTGGCGACGCTGGCACGGGTCTTCCCGGGTCGGCTCGTGGCCGGGATCGGGCACGGGGTGCCGGAATGGATGGCCTCGGTCGGCGTCGCGGCGCGGTCGCCGCTCGCTCTGCTGGAGGAGACGATCAGCTCCGTACGCGCCTTGCTGCGCGGGGAGCGCGTCGAGCTGGACGGCCGGGAAGTACGCCTGGACGGTGTCGAGTTGGTGCACCCGCCCGCGGAGCCACCGCCGCTGGTCGCGGGTGTGGTGCGCCCCCGCTCGCTGGAACTGTCCGGGCGGGTCGCGGACGGCACACTGATCGCCGAGGGGCACGGGCCGCGTGACCTGGAGAGCGCTCGGGCCCTGATCGACAAGGGCGGTGCCGCTGCCGACCACACGCTGACGGTGTTCGCCTTCTGTTGCGTGGGCGACGACGCCGACCAGGTGACGCGGGCGCTGCGGCCTCATGTCGAGGGCCAGGGCGCCTGGCTCGGCCGCCCGGCCGAGCAGGTCTTCACTGTGTCCGGCACAGCCGTGGAGACCGCCGGACAGGTCCGCGAACTCGCGGACGCAGGCGCGGGCACGGTCGTGTTGCGGATGGCCGGCCCCGAGCCGGTACGGCAACTGGGGGCCGTACTCAAGGCCCTCGGGCAGTAGGAGGGCCCAGGAATTGCCTGCAACTCTACGCGAAAGCGCTTTCCGCATCCGACACGGGTACGCCTCGCCGCCAGGGGTACCTCGGGCCACATGACTGACATCGACCTCACAAGCGAAGCATTCAACGATCACTCCTTCATCACGCGGCGGTACGCGTACGAGGGCGAGAACGTGTCCCCTCCGCTGACGTGGAGCGGCGCGCCGGACGACGCGGCAGAACTGCTGCTGATGTGCGAGGACCCGGACGCACCCTCGGGCACCTTCGCGCACTGGATCGTGGTGGGCATCGATCCCCACAGCGACGGCGTGGGCGCCGGGCAGGTCCCCGCCGGTGGTACCGAGCTCGTCAACGGCTTCGGAGACCAGGGCTGGGACGGACCACATCCGCCACCAGGAGACAAAGCGCACCGGTACTTCTTCCGGCTGTACGCCCTGTCGGAACCGTGCGTGCTCCCCGACGCGCCCAGCGCCGACCAGGTGCATCGGATCATCGAGAAGCGGCAGCTCGCGAGCGGCACCCTCGTGGGGCTGTACCAACGCTGAACACCTACGCGGCCGCACGCCGCTGCTCCGCGCCCGCCTCACGGAACCGACACCGACGGATCGGGCCCGCACGTAGGCAACCGGCGTGCCCCGCATGGACGTTGGCCACTTCGCCGCGTCACCCGCCACCGCAATTGGTATGGACCTCCCCCTGATCCACCGCTATGCTCTGCCCCGCATGCAAGTGAGAGCGCTCTCAAGTTCTGCTGTTCCACCCCCACCCTGCTGGAACAACGAAGGGGCACTCCCTTGAGACGCACAACAGCCCTGCGCACCGGACTGTCCGCGCTCCTCTTGCTCGGCACCTGGGCCACCGCGAGCACCCTGCCCGCCTCCGCCGCGGACTCCCCGGCCGGCTCGGCCGAGGCACCGGCCTCCCCGGAACTCCTCTCCGCCATGCAGCGCGATCTGGGCCTGACCAGGAGTCAGACCGAGGCACGCCTGGCCGCGGAGAAGACCGCGACGGCCGTGGAGCGGAAGGCGAAGCGTGCCGCCGGGCCGTCGTACGGCGGCTCGTGGTTCGACGCCGAGAGCGGAAAGCTGACGGTCGCGGTCACCCGGGGCGCGGACACCGAGGCGATACGCGCGACCGGCGCGACCGTGCGCCTCGTGAGGCACAGCGCGCGGCAGCTCGACGCGGCGAAGGCGCGCATCGACGAGCTGTCCGCGCCCGCCGGAGTCAGCAGTTGGCATGTCGACCCCAAGGCCAACAAGGTCGTGGTGAACGTCGTCACCCCACGCCAGGATGACAACGATGTCCAGGCGTTCCTGGCGCAGGCCCGTCAGGCGGCTCCCGTGACGGTGAAGCAGACGCCCGGCGCACCGCAGACCTTCGCCGCCGGGACCGTGGGCGGTGACCCCTACTACACCGGCAACGTCCGCTGCTCCATAGGCTTCTCGGTGCACGGCGGCTTCGTCACCGCCGGGCACTGCGGCGGGGCCGGTGCCGCGGTGTACGGCTGGGACCGCTCGTACGTCGGCAACTTCCAGGGATCGTCGTTCCCGGACAACGACTACGCGTGGGTCAACGTCGGCAGCGGCTGGTGGACCGTACCGGTGGTCCTGGGCTGGGGCACGATCCCCGACCAGCTCGTCCGCGGTTCCAACGAAGCGCCCGTGGGAACGTCCATCTGCCGCTCCGGCTCCACCACGCAGTGGCGCTGCGGCACCGTCCTGGCCAAGAACGAGACGGTCAACTACAGCCAGGGCGCCGTCCACCAGATGACGAAGACGAGCGTCTGCGCCGAGGGCGGTGACTCCGGGGGCTCCTTCATCAGCGGCGACCAGGCACAGGGCGTCACCTCCGGCGGCTGGGGCAACTGCAGCTCCGGCGGCGAGACCTGGTACCAGCCCGTCAACGAGATCCTCAACCGCTACGGGCTGACACTGCACACCGCCTGAACCGCAGCACCTCGGACGAGCGGGCTCCGTCGCGGACCGACCGACGGAGCCCGCTTTGGCCGGACGGTCCGCCACCGCGACGCGGCGGCCCTCGGCGCACGGCCGGGCCCGTCAGCTCGCGAGGCCGGTCTTCGTCAGCCACTCCTTCGCGACGGTGGCGGCGTCCTCCTTGTCGTGGACCAGCTTCTTCATCATGTCCAGCAGGTCCGGGGTGGTGAGTTCGGCCGAGACCGCGTTGAGCGCCGACTTGGCCTTGTCGTCGACGGCGGACTTGTGGATCAGGGGCGTGACGTTCTGCGAGGAGTACAGGTTCTTCGGGTCCTCCAGCACCACCAGCTTGTCCTTGACGATGGCGGGATCGGTGGTGTAGATGTTGGCAGCCTGCACCTCGTTCGACTTCAGCAGCTTCAGCAGAGTGCTCTGGGAACCCGCGTCGAGCGGCTGGTACTTCCCGAACTCGACGCCGTAGATCTTCTTCAGGCCGACCCCGCCCTGCATACGGGTCTTGAACTCCGAACCGGCACCGATCATCCAGTCCCCCGCGACCGGTTTGAGGTCGGCGATGGTCTTGAGGTCGTACTTCTTGGCGGTCTCGGCGGTGACCGTGACCGAGTCCTTGTCCTGGGCCTCGGCGGAGTCCAGGATCGTCACCGACGACGGAAGCTTCTTCTTCAGTTCGGCGTTGATGTCCTCCGTGCTGGTCGCGGTGCTCGTCTTGTCGACCGCCACCGCCAGCAGCGCGCCGTTGTACTCGGGGAAGACCTGGATGGCCCCCTTGACCACCTGGCCGTAGTAGACCTCACGGGCACCGATGTCGAACCTGCGCGTCACCTTCAGGCCCTTGGCCTCCAGGGCCTCGGCGTAGATCTCGGCGAGCAGCTGGCTCTCGGGGAAGTTCGCCGAGCCGACGACGATGGACTTGCCGTCGCCGCCGTCGCCGCCCGTCAGCGGATTGCTGTCGCTGTCGTTCCCGCCGCCGCAGGCGGTCAGCGACAGCGCGGCGAGCAGGGCGACAACGGCGCCGCGGTGGATGCCTTTCATGGGTGTTTCCTTTCTTGGAGCCCGGGGGCTCGGACAGCTCAGGACGTGAAGGCCGCGACCCGAAGGCCCGGTGAGACGATGGCGCGCCGCAGCGCGGTGAACCCGATCTGGACGAGGAGCGCCAGGACGACGACGAGCGTGGAGCCGCCGATGACCAGCTCGTAGTCGTTGCGGGACAGTCCGTCGACGATGAAACGGCCCAGGCCGCCGAGACCGGGATAGGCCGCGACGGTGGCGGTGGCCACGACCTGGATCGCGGCGATCCGCAGCCCGAGGAGGATCAGCGGCAGCGCCATCGGTACCTCCACCCGCACCAGGACCTGCCACTCGGTCATGCCGACCCCGCGTGCGGCGTCCCTGGTGGCGGGGTCGACACCCCGGACTCCCTCGAAGGTGTTGAGGAGGATCGGCGGGACCGCGAGCGCGACGAGGGCGACCAGCACGGGCGTGGTGCTGAGCCCGGCGAGCGTGACGACGAGGACGACCAGTCCGAAGGTGGGGATCGCCCTCGCGAGGGTGGCCACTCCGGCCACGGCGAACGCCCCCCGGCCCGTGTGCCCGACGAGCAGCCCGGAAGCCAGCCCGATCAGGGCGGCGAACAGCAGCGACAGGCCGCTGTAGGTGAGGTGCTCCAGGAGCCGCTGGGGGATTCCCCCGTCACCGTGCCACTGCTGCGAGGAGGCCAGCCAGTCCCCCACGAGCCGGAGTTGGTTCAGGAGCTCGTTCATGACGTCGTCACCTTGCTCCGGGACCAGGGGGTGAGCAGCCGCTGTGCCAGGACCAGCAGTGCGTCGGTGGTGAGCGCGAGCAGCATGATCAGCGCGATCGCGGTGACGATCGGCGTCGGGAAGTCGAGCTGGAGGCCTCGGGTGATGTAGTAGCCGAGACCGCCCTGTCCGATCAGCTGTCCCACGGCGACGAGGCTGAGGGACGAGACGGCGGCCACCCGTACGCCGGCGATGACGACGGGTACGGCGATCGGCAGTTCGACCTGGACGATACGGCGTGCCGGGCCGAATCCCAGCGCGGTGGCCGCCTGCCGGACGGGTTCGGGGACCGAGGCCAGCCCGTCCACGACAGCCGGCACCAGGACCGACAGCGTGTAGAGCGTCAGGGGGATCATCACGGTGCGTTCGGTCAGCCCGGTGTAGTTGACGAAGATCATGAACAGGGCCAGGGACGGGATCGCGTACAGGATGTTGGCCACGGTCAGCACCGGCGCGTACAGCCATCCCCGGCGATGGCAGACGATCCCGAGGGGAACCGAGATGATCAGCCCGAACAGCACGGGCAGCAGGCCCAGTCGCAGGTGGACGCCGGTGTAGTCGGCGAGCTCACCGGCATGGTCGCCGATCCACTGCCACCGGACGAGCGGCTCACCGTCGCTCATCCCTCACCACCGCCCGCGCTGCCCGCGCCCGCCCTGTCCCCGGCTGCCTCCACGTCCTCGTTGGCCTCCGTCTCGGCAGCGTCGGCGGCGACCGTCGTGGCGGACAGCTCGTACGCGTCCGCGACGCCGACGACCGCGCCGTCCGTGTCCACGCCCACCGCGAGCCGGGAAGGCGACAGGAGCGCCGAGTCGAGGGCGGCCCGCGCCGAGTCGGCGACGAGGCTGAAGGTGGGGCCGAGCGGCAGCAGAGACGCGTCCGCGAGCGTGCCGCTCTGCGGCAGTTCGGGGACCGCGGCCCAGCCGAGCGGTCGCCGCTCGTCGTCGATGACGAGCACCCAGGGTTCGCGAGCCGCCCGTGCCCGCTCCACGGGAGCGGTGGCCGGCAGCACCGGGCCGTCACGCAGCGGCACCTCGGCCGCCTTGACGAAGGAGAGCCGGCGAATGCCCCGGTCCTGGCCCACGAAACCGGCCACGAACGCGTCGGCGGGGTGGGCGAGCAGCCGCTCGGGGGTGTCGAACTGGGCGAGCCTGCCGCCGGTCCGGAACACCGCGATGTGGTCGCCGAGTCTGATCGCCTCGTCGATGTCGTGGGTGACGAACACGATCGTCTTGTGCAGCTCCTTCTGCAGCCGCACGAACTCCGCCTGCAGCTCCGTGCGCACGATCGGGTCGACCGCGCTGAACGGCTCGTCCATCAGCAGCACCGGCGGATCGGCGCCCAGCGCCCTGGCCACCCCGACGCGCTGCTGCTGTCCGCCGGAGAGCTGGTTCGGGTAGCGCCTGCCCATCTCGTGCGGCAGCCCCACGAGTTCCAGCAGCTGCGCCGCCCGCGCCCGCGCCTTCTTCCGGTTCCACCCGAGCAGCAGCGGAACCGTCGCGATGTTGTCGAGGACGGTGCGGTGCGGGAACAGCCCGGCGTGCTGGATCACGTACCCGATGCCACGGCGCAGCTCGGGTGCGCGGATCTCCCGGATGTCCCGGCCGCGCAGGCTCACCGTGCCGGCCGTCGGCTCCACCATCCGGTTGATCATGCGCAGCGTCGTCGTCTTGCCGCAGCCGGAGGGACCGACCAGGACCGTGATGCCGCCCTCGGCCAGCTCCAGGCTCAGCTCGTCCACGGCCGTGGTGCCGTTCGGATAGTTCTTGCTCACCGCATGGAATCTGATCAAGGTTGCCCCTTACCCGACTGCATATGGTCATGCAGGTTTATCGGTGCCTGAATGACAGTCAATACTCGACCGTGAACGGCGTGTTACGGTCCCACGAAATCAGGCTGGCGCGTCCACAATGCCCATGTTGTCCTGCTGAAAGCCGTTCAGATCGGCCATCGCAGACGTAAGGAGACACCACGATGGAACCGGTCTGATTCACCTTCGTGAACGGGTCGGACATCGAACCGCGCGTCCGCGCTCACAGGTCGCACGCGGAGCCACTCATAGGCAGCCTGCACCGCGCGGTCCAGGTGCACGGGGCCGCGAGCTGCCCGCGAACCTGTCGTCGTACCGCCCGGTGCGCGGCGACTGACCGCGGTCCTCGCCCGGCTGCGTCAGGAGGGCGGGTTCGCGGAACGCGCCGGGAGCGTCGCGGTGAACGGGGTGACGGGCCGCTCCAGGCGTTCGCCGTCCACGGTGATGTCGACCGCCTCGTTGTAGAAGGCGAGAAGGCCCTTGACGGCAGCGACCGCGGGCAGCGGGGCCGCGTAGCTCCAGACGACGTTCGGCGGCACGTCGATGTCGCCGCGCAACGACCAGTACACGGCGGTGCCCTTGTACGGGCATCCGGTGCTGTGGTCGGTGGGGTCGAGCAGGTCGAGGCGGACGTCCTCGCGCGGGATGTAGTACCGCGTGGGCAGCCCGGTCTCGAAGAGCAGGACCGGGCGGTGGGTGTCCGCGACGACCGTGCCGCCGATCTCGACCTGGACATGGCGGCTGCTGGGGACGGCGTCCACCCGTTTGTACGGGTCGCGGGGGTGGATGAAGATCTCTTCCTCCTCCTCGTACCAGTGGTCGAGGCCCGTGCCGCTCCGGCGGAACCACTCGAAGGCGATGTGACCGGCCAGGTCGTCGGCGGGGAACGTCCAGGCCGCGTTCCGCAGCAGATCACCGCCGACCGCAAGGTCGTAGAAGACGAGTGATCCGGTGTGCGCGCCCGTCGGGGGATTCTTCGCCGGGCGCAGCAGATCCTCACGGACCTCCGCGCGGGGGAAGGCATAGAGCGGCACCGGCACGTCGGGCTCCCACACCAGGACGGGATGCCTGCTGTCCACGACGGTGACATCACCCTTGCGGCCGCGCACCCAGCGTTCGCTGGGCTCCCACCGGAGTCCTTCCGGGGTGACCCTGACGGCCCGGGCTGTGGGGAACGGGGTGGTCATGACCGGCTCTCCTTCATCTGTCGAGACGGACCACAACACCAGTGTGGTGTGCCGGGTCGTGTCCCGCAGAGCATGCCGGGGGCGCCTGGGGCTTCCCCGCCGGTTCAGAAAGTGGCGTTGACGGACTCCTTTATTCGGGCCTAGCGTCCGGCGGGACAGGTTTCACAGGGGGATGGTCAGAGTCGCCCACACGGCGTTCCCACCGGTGAGCAGCGATCGATCGACTCCCCAGCTGTCCGCGATCTCCTGCACCAGGAGCAGTCCGCGGCCGCTCTCGTCGTCCGGGCCCGGCTCACGAGTGGGCAGACCGCGGCCCGTGCCGTCCTGATCGTGCACTTCGAGGCGGAGGCACCCTTCCGGTATGAGCCCGATACCGCACAGGAACCGCGTACTGATCGTGTGGCGCACGGCGTTGGTGGCCAACTCGGACACGAGCAGTTCTGCGTCCGCGCACAGCTCACCGGGCAGGCGCCACGCGGTGAGCCTCGCGCTCATGGAGTGACGGGCGACTCTGACACTGGAACGCTGTGCGGGGAGCTCAAGCCAGTGCGATCGACCTGGGCTCGCGACGTCCGTGAGCCGGGGGGAGGGAGTCGTGTGGGGGGACACGGTTGACGCCTTCCATCGTGGGGCGGCCGCGGTGCGGAGACGCGGAGACGGGGAGGGTGAGCAGCGGGCCCGCCGGGAGGGGACGGCCTGTGACCCGGACGTCCGGGAACGCCAACTCCACCAGGCACAAGTGCAGTTGACGAGGATCGCTCGTTGCCCGGCGGGTTCACTCACACAAGTAACTATGCTCACAGGCGAGTTCAGGCTGCAACCGCCTGCCTGATAATTTCAGGAAGGCGGTATCCGACTGGTGGTATCCGTCTGGCGGCATCAGCAAGTCACTGTCAAACTCGTGCTCAGGGCAGTCCTCAGGAGGTAGAGCGTGAGCGAGGCTCGTTCCGGCGCGGGCACCAGCGCGCCCACCGTTCTCCGCATGATCCTCGGCCGGCGGCTGCAGGACAGGCGGCAGGGTGCGCAGGTGTCACTGGACGACGCCGCGAAGGCGCTGCGTGTGAAGCCTCTGACCATCCGCCGCCTGGAAAAGGCGGAGGTGGCCCTGAAGCCCCTCTACGTCGAGAAGTTGTTGCAGACCTACGGGGCCGGCCAGCAGGAGATCGACGAGTTCGTCACGCTGGCCGAGCGGGCCAACCAGCCCGGCTGGTGGTACCCGTACCGCGATGTGCTGCCCTCCTGGTTCACCGCTTACGTGAGTCTGGAGACCGGCGCCAAGACCCTGCGCACCTACGAGCCCCACTACGTCACGGGGCTGCTGCAGACGCACGGTTACGCACGCGCTCTGCTGCGCGCGGGCTTCCCGCACGACAGTGACGAGGACCTGGAGCGAAGAGTCGATCTGCGGCTGCGCCGCCAGAGCCTGCTGGAGAAGGCCGAGCCGCCCACCCTGTGGGTCGTGATGGAGGAAGCGGTACTGCACCGCGTGGTGGGCGGGGCCGAGGTGATGCGGGAGCAGATCGACCGGCTCCTGGCGGCTTCGGAGCTGGACCACGTCAGCATCGACATCGTGCCGTTCTCCGCAGGAGCCCACTTCGGGGTGTGCGCCCCCTTCACCTACTTCCGGTTCGAGGAACGTGAGTTGCCGGACATCGTCTACAGCGAGATCCTCTCCGGCTCCATGTATCTCGACCAGCGCTCCGACGTCGCGGCCCATCTTGAGGCGCACAACCGGATGTCCCTGCTGACCTCCTTGGCGGACAGCAAGGCCCTGTTGAACCGCATGCGCAAGGAGTACTCATGACCATCACCGACGGCAGTGTCTACAACGGGATGCCCGCGTCGGCCCTCGGCGAGCAGGGCTGGGAGTGTCCGTGGAGCGGTCCCAACGGAGGTCAGTGCGTGGAGACGAAGCAACTCGCCGACGGCCGCGTGGCGCTGCGGCAGTCGGCCGATCCGGCCGGCCCCGCGCTGATTTACACACCGGAAGAGATCGCCGCGTTCGTCGCGGGCGTCAAGAAGGGTCTCGCCGATCATCTGACGGCTCATCTGGCAGCCGGCTGAACCAGAGCACGAGCGGGACGGATTCGGGCCCACCCTGGTCACGGCCTGCCCGGCAACACCGACGCACACCACTGAAAGGAACAGCATGAGCACCCCCCACGCCGCGCGAGACATCGACACCAGCCGGCCACACTCCGCCCGCATGTACGACTACTACCTCGGCGGCAAGGACCACTTCGACATCGACAAGAAGGCTGCCGAGTCGGTCGCCGCGGCGTATCCCGGCGTCTTCGTGTGCGCCCGCGAGAACCGCGCCTTCATGCACCGGGCCACCCGCGTCCTCGCGCGGGAGCACGGTATCCGGCAGTGGCTCGACATCGGCACCGGCATCCCCACCGAGCCGAACCTGCATCAGGTGGCCCAGGCCGTGGTGCCGGAGGCCAGGGTGGTCTACGCCGACAACGACCCCCTCGTCCTCAAGTACGCCGAGCGCCTGATGCGCAGCACGCCCCAGGGCCGTACCACCTATATCGAGGCGGACGTCAACGACCCCGAGGCGCTCCTGAACGCCCCCGAGCTGGCCGAGGTCCTGGATCTCAGCCGGCCCGTGGCCCTGTCCCTGAACGCGCTCATGCACTTCATCACCGACGCCCAGGACCCGTACGGGATCGTCGGCCGTCTGCTGGGCGCCCTCCCCTCGGGCAGCGCCCTGGCACTGAGCCACTGCACGCCCGACTTCGACCCGCCCACCTGGCAGAAGGTCACCGACATCTACACCAACGCCGGAACTCCGGTGCAGATCCGCTCCCAGAAGGACGTCGCGCGCTTCTTCGACGGGCTCGACCTCCTCGACCCCGGCATCACCGTCGGCCACCGCTGGCGCCCCGACGCCCCGGCCGGTGACACCGCCCCCACGGACGCCGAGGTCAGCCTGTGGACCGGGGTGGGTATCAAGCGGTAGGCACCGCGGCGAGGGGCCGGGCGACCGGCCCCTCGGCGCCGCCGGGATCGCTCCTGCGCAGGTCGGACATCAGGCGGCATGCCGGCTGACGGCTTGGAGGAGGTGGTCGACGTCCTGCGGTGTGGTGGCGAAGGACGTGACGAAGCGGACGACTCCCGGCTCCCAGCGGTCGTGGTAGAAGGCGTAGCCGTCGGCCAGGAGCCCCTCCGTGACCTGCTGGGGCAGGCGGCAGAAGAGGATGTTGGCGTCGGCGGCGCCGAGCAGTCCGACCTCGGGTATGCCCTTCAGGCCCTCCTGGAGACGGGCGGCCATGGCATTGGCGTGCGTCGCGTTGCGCAGCCACAGGTCGTCGGTGAGGTAGGCGTCGAGCTGGGCGGCGTGGAAGCGCGCCTTGGAGGCGAGCTGACCGGCTCGCTTGGCACGGAAGGCCAGTTCGGCGGTGAGGGAGCGGTCGAAGACGACGATCGCGTCGGCGGTCATCGTGCCGTTCTTGGTGGCTCCGAAGGACAGCAGGTCGACACCGGCCCGCCAGGTCAGCTCGGCGGGAGTGCAGCGGAGGGAGGCGACGGCCCCCGCGAACCGGGCGCCGTCCATGTGCAGGCGCAGCCCCGCGTCCCTGGCGATCGAGCCGAGGGTGCGGATCTCGTCGAGGGTGTAGACCGCCCCGGTCTCGGTGGCCTGAGTGACGCTCACGACCGAGGGTTCCACGCTGTGTACGTCCCCGGCCTTGTGCCGTCCCGCCGCCCGCAGTTCGCCGGGGTCGATCTTGGCGTCGTCGCCACCGAGCGGGATGAGTTTGGCGCCCGCGGTGTAGAACTCGGGCGCGCCGCACTCGTCGTTGTTGATGTGGCTGTCGCGGTGGCACAGCACGCTGCCCCAGGGCGGAGTCAGCGCGGCCAGGCTCAGTGCGTTCGCCGCCGAGCCCGTGGAGACCAGCAGTACGTCCACCTCGCGCTCGAAGATGTCGCTCAGCCGACGCCGGACCGCGGCCGTGCTGTCGTCGGCCCCATAGGGCATGGCATGCCCTGAGGCCGCCCGAGCCACGGCCTCGATGATCTCCGGGGAGGTGCCGGCGGCGTTGTCGCTGCTGAAGATGCGCGCGGCGGGAGTTGTGGTGCTCATGGCCAAAGTTCCTTGTTTCCTGGGCTTGAAAGGGGGCGGGGCGGGTGGTCGTGGTGTCCCGGCTCGGCATCCGGCTCCGGCGGCTCAGGCTCCGCGGTGGGGCCCCGGTGCCGGGGAGCCTGAGGGCGGGGCGGGCGTCGCGGCCGGGTCGGCCGCGTGGATGAGCTGGCGCAGGGCCTCGTAGTAGACCTCGTGGTCGGTCACGGCAGCCAGGATCACGGCGAGATGGCCGGTCAGCACGGGGTACGCCTCCGGGTCGAGCGCGGCCAGCGTCGTACGGGTCGCCGCCTGGGCCGACTTCGGGTCGCGGTGGTCGACGAAGCTCGCGCTGCCGAGGGTGAGCAGATACATCCGCCGGTACGCGGCGATCGCCGCCTCGGGGGTCATCCCGGCCGCGAGGCTGTCGGCAAGCTGCGGTTCGACCAGGCGGGCCAGCAGGTTCGGGCCCAGCCAGGGGCGCGTGCCACGCAGGGCGAGCAGTCCCGGATGAGCCGCCAGCAGCCGGTACAGCGCGGTGAACCGGGTCTCGGTGGCCTCGGCCCAGTGGGTGTCGGGCTCGACCTCGGGCAGCCGGGCGGCCAGGTGGTCGGTGCACAGGTCCAGCAGTCCGGCCAGGTCGGTGCAGCGACGCTGGAGAGAGGCGAGGGAGATCTCCAGCCGCGCGGCCAGCGCACGGAAGGTCAGCGCCTCAGGGCCGCCCTCATCGATCAGGAGGAGGGCGGTTTCGGCGATGCGGTCCGGGGTCGCCCGGTCCAGCGACGGGGAGTGACGGGGCATACGGGTCATTGTACGGTACGCCGTATCGAACACAGCCGGCCACGCGATCGCCGGCCTGGTATCGCGCTCCCTCTCCAGGGACGGATCAGTCGTGCGGAACCACGGCGACCGGGGCCTCGACGTGGTGCAGGACGGCGTGCGCGACGTGACCGATGTGGGTGCCGAAGCGGCTGGTGCGGATGCGTCGGCCGACGACGACCAGGCAGGCCCCGCGGGAGGCGTCGACGAGAACCTGCGCGGCGCTGCCGCACTGGCTCACCTCGGTCACCTCCACGTCCGGGAACTTCTGCCGCCAGGAACGCAGAACCTCGGTCAGGACCGTGGCCTGCTTGCCTGCGAGCACGTCGTAGAGCTCGGCGTCACCTTGGAAGCGGTAGAAGGAGGTGGGCGGCTCGGGCCAGGCGTGGACCACGCTCAGGGAAGCGTTCCGGCGCGCGGCGGCGTCGAAGGCGAACTCCAGGAGAGTCTCGTCCGGGCGGCCGGTGTCGAGCCCGAGCACGACGGGCCGGAAGGCGGTCGCGGCGGAGGGCACGCCCGCCGGGTCCATCCTGTGCTCGTCGGCGGCCTGCTCGCCGGCCCGGACCAGTACCACGGGACGCTCGGCATGGGCGATGACGGCCAAACTGACCGAGCCGACCACGAAGCCCACGATCCCGCTGAAGCCGCATGAGCCCAGCACCATCAGGTCGGTGGAGTCCGCCGCCTCGATCAGGGCCTCGGCCGGGTCCCCGGTGAGGTGAAGGGTGATCACCTCTACACCGGGATGGCGCAGCCGTAGCCCCTCGGCGGCCTCACGGGGAACCCTCTCGGTCCACTGCCGCTGGGTCTCGGCACCAGGCAGCGCGGCCTGGAGCACGAGCTCGGGCACAGGCTCCCAGACGTCAACGACCCTCAGCGGCAGACCGCGCAGCCGTGCTTCGCGCGCCGCCCATTCGGCAGCAGCCCGGCTCTCGGACGATCCGTCGAAGCCCACCGTGACGGTTCGGAACATCGTCTCCACCTCCTGGGACCAGGCTCCCCTTCCAGCGTGGTGACGCCACGCTCACGGGGTCAAGGGCCGCAAGTCCCTCCACGGGACCGACCGACCCCTCGCCGACCGGATTCCCTGACATGAGCCGCTCCGGGCCTGCCCGAGCACCCACCTGGAACGGGACCACATGCGCCCCGGGATCCGGGGTACTCCGGGAATGAGTCCGCCGATGGCCGTCCGGTGGCAGTCCGGACCGGCGTGAACGCCCACGCCATCTCCGCTTCGTACGACACGGAGGCAGCCGCCATGGAACGAGTTCTCACCGTAGGCCTCGACGGCTCGCCGGAGAGCCTTGCCGCCGCCCGTTGGGCGGCTGACGAAGCGGAGCGGCGAAGACTCACCCTGCGCCTGCTGCACGCCTGGCCCGTGCTGGCGCCGGAACCGACGCACCTCCCCTCGGAGATCGACCAGAACTATTGGGCGAAGCACATCGTGCACACCACACGGGCGGAACTCCAAGCACACCGGCCGGGCCTCACCATCGTGGGCAACCTCGTCCCTGACGAGGCCCAGCACGCACTGGTCCAGGCGGCGTCGGAGTCCGAGATGCTCGTGCTGGGCTCGCGAGGGCTGGCACCCGTGGAGAGCTACTTCCTGGGTGACATCGGCATGTCCGTCGTGGCACGGGCCGAACGGCCAGTCGTTCTGGTGCGTGCCGCACCACCTGAACACAGGCCATCTCCCGCTTCAGGTACGCCGGCCGGCGTGGTGGTAGCCCTCAAACTGCACGGCCCGTGCGACGACCTGCTGGAATTCGCCTTCACCACCGCCGCGGCGCGGCACCTGCCCCTTCGCGCCGTTCATGGCCGCAGCGTCCCGCTGCACGCCCACACCCCCTGGGGCCTCGACCGCTCCGTCACGGAAGGCATCATCCAGGACGCGCAGCAGCACCTGGGCCAGGCCCTGCGCCCTTGGAGGGAGAAGTTTCCCGGCGTGACGGTGGCTGACCTCACCCCCCTGGAAAGCCCCGCCAAGGCTGTCCTACAAGCCGCCGAGGACGCCGACCTGCTGGTCGTCGGGCGACGCAGGCGGCATCCCACCCCGGCACCGCGCCTGGGCCCGGTGACCCAGGCCGCCATCCACCACGCCCGCTGCCCGGTCGCGGTCGTCCCCCATGACTGAAGTCCGGCCAGGGCTGCAATCGGGAGGGAACGGCGTCCTGGGTCAGCTCACCGGGCCGCTGGGCCGGTGCGAGGACCGCAAGGCACGCCTCAGGCGTGGGCATGCTCCTTCGATCACCCCGCGAGGTGGCGGCACACGGCTGCCACAGGGATGGTGAGAGGGGGGTACAAGGCGCGATCAGGCAGGTGCGTGATGAGTGACGAGGCGACGTCAGTGCCGCGGATTGTGGTGGGTGTCGACGGCTCCGAATCGTCGAAGGCGGCCCTGCGGTGGGCGGTCGGCCAGGGGAAGCTGACGGGTGGTGTGGTCGAGGCGATCATCGCCTGGGACTTCCCGACGGCCTGGTACGGCTTGGCTCCGCCCACAGACAGGGCTCCGGTGGACTACCAGAAGGAGGCACGCACGATGCTGGACCAGGCGATCGACGAGGCCCTCGGCCCGGGCCCGGGACGGCCCGTCGACCTCCGCCCCGTCTCGGCCCACGGACACCCGGCCGCCGTCCTGCTCGATGCCGCCGCGGGAGCGCAGTTGCTGGTCGTGGGCAACCGCGGGCACGGCGGATTCAGCGAGGCACTGCTGGGGTCGGTCGGCCAGCACTGTGTGCAGCACGCCCCGTGCCCCGTCGTCGTGGTCCGCGATTCCGGCCGCGGAGCCTGAGCACCGCGAGGACGTTCCTTGCTCAGCCCAGGAAGCTCAACCTCACCTGACGGTTGGGGTTGTCCCGGTTCGTGTCGACGAGACACACCGACTGCCACGTACCCAGCTCCAGTCGTCCGTCGATGACCGGCAGCGTGGCGTGGGGGGCCACGATCGCCGGGAGGACGTGGTCGCGGCCGTGACCGGCGCTGCCGTGGCGGTGTTGCCAGCGGTCGTCCGCGGGCAGGAGGGAGCGCAGCGCGGCGAGAAGGTCGTCGTCGCTGCCGGCGCCGGTCTCGATCAGGGCCACTCCAGCGGTCGCGTGCGGGACGAAGACGTTGAGGAGGCCGCTGCGTCCGGCGGCCGCCTCCCGCAGGAACTCCTCACATTCGCGGGTGAGATCGACGACCGACTCCCGGGAGCCGGAGGCGACGTTCAGGACTCGGGTGGTGAAGGCATCGGACATGCCTCCATCCTCGCTCACCCGCCGGGCCGGGCACGGCAGCTACTGCCCGCTGGGCGATACCAGGGGTCCATTCCGCGAGACACCATTGACCCTGCGGGAGCCACCTCGTTACGTTCAGCGGCATGTTGCGTCCCGTCATGCTCACTTCGCGCGGTCACATCGACCTGCTGCGGGTGGCCTCCGCCGCGTGTCCGCGCGGCTGCTGACGCCTCTCTCCCCGCTCTCTCCTTCTCCTCGCGCCCGCGCGTCGTCCCGCCCGCACGCCTGATCGTGTTCGGCTGCGGCTGATCCGTGTCCGGCGTGCGCCGCCCGAGTGCGTTCCCTCACCGGTCCCCTCCCCCGTGGAGCATCCATGAGCATCAGTCATGCCCCGCCCGGGTCTCCCGAATCCGATATTTCGGGTATCCGCAAGACGAACGCCGGGCCCGCCGGGCCCCCGGCCGCAGACACCGCCGGGCACGTTCCTGTCGCCCTCGAACCCATCGTCCCCAGCTCCGCCCGACGCACCCGTGTCCCCCGGTGGCTGCGTCGCACCACAGGACCCCTCCTTCTCCTCGCTCTGTGGCAACTCCTCAGCGCCACAGGAGTGTTGACGTCGGACGTACTCGCTTCACCGGGGCGGATCGCGCGGGTCGCGGGGGACCTCGTCGCCGACGGTTCACTGCCGGCGGCCATGGGCACGTCCGTGCAGCGGGTCGCGGCAGGCCTGCTGTTCGGAGCCGTCGCCGGTACCGGCCTCGCCCTGCTCTCGGGTCTGTTCCGGATCGGCGAGGACCTCGTGGACGCCCCCGTCCAGATGCTGCGGACCGTGCCCTTCGTGGGGCTCATCCCGCTGTTCATCATCTGGTTCGGCATCGGCGAGGCCCCGAAGGTGGCGATCATCACCCTCGGTGTGTCCTTCCCGCTGTATCTGAACGTGTACGCCGGGATCCGCGGCGTCGACTCCCAGTTGATCGAGGCCGGGGAGTCGCTCGGACTGTCCAAGTGGGGGCTCGTACGGCACGTCGTTCTCCCGGGCGCGCTTCCGGGTGCCATGACCGGCCTGCGGTACTCGCTCGGCATCGCCTGGCTTGCGCTCGTGTTCGCCGAGCAGATCAACGCGGATGCCGGGATCGGCTTCCTCATGGTGCAGGCACGGGACTTCCTGCGAACCGACGTCATCGTGGTCTGCCTGATCGTCTACGCCTTCCTCGGCCTGCTCGCCGACTTCATCGTCCGCTCCTTCGAAAGGGTGCTGCTGCAATGGCGACCGACGTTCACGGGCCGGTGAGTCCTCAGGCGACCGGGGCGCCCCGAGCCGCCCACGCCGTTCACGTGGAGAGCCTGACCCGGTCCTTCGACGGTCGCGCCGTCATCGATCGGCTCCGGCTCGATGTCCAGCCCGGTGAGTTCGTGGCCCTCCTCGGCCGCAGCGGCTGCGGCAAGTCCACGCTCCTGCGCATCCTCGCCGGACTCGACCGCGACATCGAGGGCACCGTCCTCGTGCCGCGCCGCAAGGCCGTCGCCTTCCAGGCCCCCCGGCTGATGCCATGGAAGAAGGTGTGGCGCAACGTGCTGCTCGGTCTGCCGGGCAAGCCCGAACGCGCCGTCGCCGACCAGGCGCTGGAGGAGGTCGGTCTGAGCCACCGCTCAGGCGCCTGGCCGAAGACCCTCTCCGGCGGTGAGGCCCAGCGCGCCTCACTGGCACGGGCGTTGGTCCGCGAGCCCGACCTCCTGCTGCTCGACGAGCCGTTCGGCGCGCTGGACGCCCTCACCCGCATCAAGGCCCAGCGTCTGGTGGGCGAGCTCTGGCAGCGGCGCGGCTGTGCGGTGCTGCTCGTCACGCACGACGTCGAGGAGGCCCTCCTGCTCGCGGACCGCGTCCTGGTGATGGACGAGGGGGTCATCGCGTACGAGACACCGGTCGAGCTGGAGCGTCCCCGCGCTGTCACCGATCCGCGCTTCGCCGAGCTCCGGGGCCGGCTGCTCGAACGCCTCGGCGTCGACACCGCGGCCGACGCCGCCTGAACTCCCCAGAACAGATGCCAGTTGCATCCCGCGCCTCCGCACCCGCCCCCGCCCCCGCAAAATCCCTCACCCTGCACCTACCGAACGGAACCGTCATGCGACGACGTCTCGTCCCCGCCGTCCTGCTCGTCCCCCTGGCCCTCCTGCTCTCCGCCTGCGGTGGTACCTCGGCAGCCGAGACCTCGGCCGGCGAGGGGACCGACGGCAAGGGCTCCCTCACGCTCAACGTCGGTGACCAGAAGGGTGGTTCCGAGGCCATCCTGCGAGCCGCCGGAGAGCTCAAGAACCTCGACTACAGGATCAGGTGGTCCACCTTCACCTCCGGGCCGCCGCTGCTGGAGGCCGTCAACGCCAAGGCCGTCGACATCGGCGGCGTCGGCAACACCCCGCCGGTCTTCGCGGCCGGGGCCAACTCAAGGATCAAGGTCGTGGCCGCCTGGCACGGCACTTCCAGGGGCGACACCATCCTCGTACCCGAGGGCTCGAAGCTGACGAAGCCCGCTGAGCTCAGGGGCATGTCCATCGCGGTGGCCCAGGGTTCGTCCGCGCACTACCAGCTCGTCGCCTCCCTCAAGAAGGCCGGGCTGACGTTCAGCGACGTCAAGGTCAAGTACCTCCAGCCGGCCGACGCGCTCGCCGCGTTCACCTCCGGCAAGGTCGACGCGTGGGCGGTGTGGGACCCGTACACCTCGCAGGTGCTCCAGGCCGAGCAGGGCCGCATCCTGACGACCGGCGAGGGCATCACCAACGGCCTCTCGTTCCAGGTGGCGGCGCCGTCCGCCCTGGAGGACGAGGGGAAGGCCGCCGCCATCGAGGACTACCTGGATCGGCTGCGCCGTGCCTACGCCTGGGTCTACGACCACCCGGAGGCGTGGGCGAAGGTGTGGGCCAAGGACACCGGCCTGCCCTACGAGGTGGCGCTGGCCTCGGTGAAGCGCACCAACGCCTCCCGTGTCGCGGTCGCCGTCGACAAGCCGCTGATCGCCTCCGAGCAGACGATCGCGGACACGTTCACCAGCCTGAAGCTGATCCCGCGCACGGTGGACTTCGGGAAGTTCGTCGACACCCGCTACAACGGCGACCTGCCGCCGTCCACCGCCGAGCCCCGCCTCTACAAGGAATCCTGAGGAAAACCCTGATGCCCCTTCACCTTCACTGGTTCCTGCCGACGGGCGGTGACGGCCGCACACTCGTCGACCGGCACGCGTACGCGCCGAACCACGTCGACGCCGCCCTCCGGGTCCGCGGGGTGCGTGCCCCGGACATCGCCTACCTCGCCCAGATAGCCAAGGCCGCCGAGCAGTTGGGTTTCGAGGCGGTGCTGACGCCGACGGGCACCTGGTGCGAGGACGCCTGGCTGACGACGGTCGCGCTCGCCCAGCACACCGAGCGGCTGAAGTTCCTGGTCGCGTTCCGGCCGGGAGTGATCTCACCGACCCTCGCCGCGCAGATGGCGGCGACGTACCAGCGCGTCACGCGCGGCCGGCTGCTGCTCAACGTCGTCACCGGTGGCGACTCGTCCGAGCAGCGGCGCTTCGGCGACCGTCTGGGCCACGACCAGCGGTACGCCCGTACGGACGAGTTCCTCTCGGTCGTACGAGGAGTGTGGCGCGGGCAGCCGTTCGACTTCGACGGCGCGCACTACCGGGTCGAGGGCGGGCTGACCGCTCTGCCGCCGGACCCGGTGCCGCAGATCTTCTTCGGCGGCTCGTCGCCGGCCGCGGGGCCGGTCGCGGCCCGGCACGCGGACGTCTATCTGACCTGGGGCGAGCCTCCCGCCCAGGTCAAGGAGAAGATCGACTGGATCCGCGCGCTCGCCGAGGAACAGGGGCGCACGGTCCGGTTCGGCATCCGGCTGCACACGATCTCGCGCGACGCGTCGGCCGAGGCGTGGGCGACGGCGAACCGCCTGCTCGACGACCTCGACGCGGACACGATCGCGGCGGCACAGGCGGCTCTCGGGCGCAGCGAGTCGGTGGGCCAGCAGCGCATGCTCGCCCTGCACGGTGGTTCACGGGACGAGTTGGAGATCTCGCCCAACCTGTGGGCGGGCGTGGGGCTCGTCCGCGGTGGCGCGGGCACCGCGCTCGTGGGCAGCCATGCCGAGGTCGCCGACCGGATCGAGGAGTACCACGCCCTGGGTATCGAGCACTTCGTGCTCTCCGGCTATCCGCACCTGGAGGAGGCGTACTGGTTCGGGGAGGGCGTGATCCCGGACCTGGCGGCCCGGGGGCTGCTCTCCGGCCCGAGCACGAGGGCCGGGGGTGGCGCGCCGCTGATGGTCGCGAGCGGTCGCTGACGTAGCCAGGCAGCGCGCACTCCGGTGAGCGCGAGAACGCGAGACCATGTCTCCTCCGGGAAGATCCACGGCCCCGGTGCGGTTGGTAGAAGCGTGAACAACACCGGGGTACGAGATGTCGATGCCGTGGTGATAGGCGCCGGGCAGGCAGGACTGGCCGGCGCCTATCACCTGCGGCGCACCGGTTTCGAGCCGGAGCGGGACTTCGTGGTGCTGGACCACGCGCCGCGGCCGGGCGGTGCCTGGCAGTTCCGCTGGCCGTCGCTGACATACGGCAAAGTGCACGGGATGCACGCGCTGCCCGGTATGGAACTGACCGGCGCGGACCCGGCGCGCCCGTCGTCCGACGTCATCTCGGAGTACTTCGACACCTACGAGCGGACCTTCGGCCTGCGGGTGCGCCGACCGGTCGACGTGCGCGCGGTACGGGAGGGCGAGGGAGGGCGGCTGCTCGTCGAGACCTCGGCGGGGACCTGGTCGACTCGGGCCCTGATCAACGCGACCGGCACCTGGGACCGGCCGTTCTGGCCGCGCTATCCCGGTCAGGAGACGTTCCGGGGGCGGCAGTTGCACACGGCGCAGTATCCGGGTCCGGAGGAGTTCGCCGGGCAGCGGGTGGTGGTCGTCGGCGGGGGTGCGTCCGGTACACAGCATCTGCTGGAGATCGCCCCGTACGCCGCCGCGACCACCTGGGTGACCAGGCGTCCGCCGGTCTTCCGTGAGGACCCCTTCGACCAGGAGGCCGGGCGGTCGGCCGTCGCGCTCGTCGAGGAGCGGGTACGGCAGGGGCTGCCGCCGAGGAGTGTGGTGTCGGTGACCGGGCTGCCGTTGAACGACGCGGTCCGCCAGGGCATCGCGGACGGGGTGCTCGACCGGCTGCCGATGTTCGACCGCGTCACGCCGGACGGTGTGGAGTGGGACGACGGACGGCGCGTGGACGCCGACGTCATCCTGTGGGCCACCGGGTTCCGTGCCGCTCTCGATCATCTGGCGCCGCTGCGGCTGCGTGAGCCCGGTGGCGGCATCCGTGTCGAGGGCACCCGCGTGGTCGCCGATCCGCGGATCCATCTGGTGGGGTACGGGCCGTCGGCCAGCACGATCGGCGCCAACCGGGCGGGACGCGCGGCGGTTCGGGACATCAGGCGGCTGCTGGCCGGGGAGGCACTCGCCGCGTGACGCCCCGGCGCGGGGTCACTTGGTGGCCTGCGCGCTCTTGCGGTTCCGGTTGAACTCCGCGACGTTCCGCTGGTGTTCCTTGAAGTTGGCCGTGAAGCGGGTGTCGCCCGGCTTGACGGTGACGAAGTAGAGCCAGTCACCGGGCGTCGGGTTGATCGCGGCGCGCACCGCCTCCTCTCCGGGGTTCGCGATCGGCGTGGGCGGCAGGCCCATGCGCTGGTAGGAGTTGTAGGGGCTGTTGAGCTTCGTCTCCTTCTCGGTGGTGTCCACCGAGAAGCGGTTCAGCGCGTAGTTGATGGTGGAGTCCATCTGCAAGGGCATTCCGCGCTCCAGGCGGTTGAAGATGACCCGGGCCACCTTGCCCATGTCGGCCTTGGTGGCGGCCTCGGCCTGGACGATGCTCGCAATGGTGATCGTCTGGTAGAAGTTCAGGGCGTTGCGCTGCGCACCGGCAGTGACCTGGCCTCCGTTCAGTCGCTGGTTCGCAGTGTCGACCATCGACGACAGCAGGGACTCGGGGGTCGTCTTCTTGCCGAGGGAGTACGACGCCGGGAAGAGGTAGCCCTCCGGGTTGCCCGCGGCCTCGGGCGGGAGCTTCAGTGCGGCCTTGCCCAGGGACTTCTTGGTGGTGCCCGCGGGCAGGGCGAGGGCCTTGTCGACGGCTTGGTAGACCTGGGTCGCCCGCCAGCCCTCCGGGATCACCAGGGACGTGGGGCGCGACTGCCCGGCCCCGGCGTTGATGCTCAGCAGCGGCACCGCCACGGCGGCAGCCGCCACGACGGCTCCGGTCGCGATGAGGGCGACCCGGCCGCGGTGCGTCAGTCGAATCTTGCTCCGTGGCGGAGTGTTGGTCTGCATGCGGGCACGGTAACCCGCCAAAGCTCACAAATCCGGCATATCTTCATCTTGTCAGTCCGATCGGTGTCACGATGACCCAGCGTCACGGCGAGGCGGGGTATCACGATCTCGTCCCTCTCAGGAGAGGCAGAGGGCATCACGATCGCGTCGGTTCCAGCTGGGCGTCCCGGCTCACGAGAGCCGCGTAGCGCCCACCTTGCTCCAACAGCTCCTCATGCGTGCCTTGTTCGACGGCGCGGCCGGAGTCCAGGACCACGATCTGGTCGGCGCCACGGATGGTGGACAGCCGATGGGCGATGGTCAGTGTGGTCCGGTTGGCCGAGAGCGCGTCGATGGCCTCCTGTACGGCACGCTCCGTACGGGTGTCCAGGGCGCTGGTCGCCTCGTCCAGGATGAGCACGGGTGGGTCGCGCAGGATGGTGCGGGCGATGGCGAGGCGCTGCTTCTCACCACCGGAGAACCGGTGGCCGCGCTCGCCGACGACCGTGTCGTATCCGTCGGGCAGGGACGCGATGTGGTCGTGGATCTGTGCCGCTGTCGCCGCCGCGCGCAGTTCCTCGTCGGTGGCGTCCGGCTTGGCGAAGCGCAGGTTGTCGGCGACGGAGGCGTGGAAGAGGTACGTCTCCTGGGAGACGACGCCGATCGCGCGCGCCAGCGTGTCGAAGTCGAGGTCGCGCACGTCGACCCCGTCGAGTGTGACGCGGCCGCCCGTGACGTCGTACAGCCGTGGCACCAGGTGGCTGAACGTGGACTTGCCCGCGCCGGTCGGGCCGACGACGGCGAGGCTGCCGCCCGCGGGGACCGTGAGGTCGATGCCGTCGAGTATCGGGCCACTCTTGTCGTCGTAGTGGAATACGACGTTCTCGAACCGGACCTCTCCCTTGATCTGGTCGAGGTGGATCGGATGCTCCGGTTCGGTGATGTCGATGGGCAGGTCGAGGTACTCGAAGATGCGCTGGAACAGGGCGAGCGAGGTCTGGATCTGAACGCCGGTGGAGAGCAGGCTGACGGTTGGCCGGAACAGGCCCTGCTGAAGAGAGACGAACGCCACCAGCGTCCCTATCGAGACGGCCGGACCACCGAACTGGAGAGCCAGTCCCGCCGTCCAGTAGATGAAGGCCGGCATCGCCGCCATGACGATCGAGATGACCGCCATACGCCAGCGCCCGGCCATGTTCGACCGCACTTCGAGCTCGACGAGGCCCTCGGACTCCTCGGCGAAGGACTTCGTCAGCGAGTCGGCGCGCCCCATCGTGCGGCCGAGCACGATGCCACTGACGGACAGCGACTCGGTCACGGTCGCGGCCATGGCGGCCATCTGCTTCTGGCGCTGAGTTGTGATCTTCTTGCGTTCCTTGCCGACGCGACGGCTGATCCACACGAACAACGGCAGCAGGAGCAGGGAGACGGCGGTCAGCCGCCAGTCCAGGGCGACCATCGCGACGATCGTGGCGACGACGCTGGTGAGGTTGGAGACCAGTGAGGTGGCGGTGGAGGTGACCGTCGCCTGCATACCGCCGATGTCGTTGGCGATGCGCGACTGGACCTCTCCGGTGCGGGTCCGGGTGAAGAACGCGAGCGACATGCGCTGCAACCGGCCGTAGACGGCGGTGCGCAGGTCGTGCATGACGCGCTGGCCGACCGTCGTGGAGATCAGGGTCTGCAGCACGCCGAAGACGCTGGTGAGAACCGCGCTGAGGATCATGCCGAGCGCGAGCAGGGACAAAAGGCCCGTCCGGCCCTCGGGGATCGCCGTGTCGAGGATCTCCTTGAGCAGGAAGGGTGTGACGACCGAGACCAGTGACGCGGCACCGACGAGCAGGCCGACAACGGCGAGGCGTCCGCGGTACGGGCGGAAGAGCTTGAGGATGCGGCGCACCTGCCGCGGCTGCCCCGGCTCGGTCCGGGGTGGTGTCCAGGGGGCGGGTTCGTCGGGATGCATGGGCTCCTACGGGATGTGTGGGCGGACCCCGCGACCGGAAGGCCGGCCCCGTGGAAACGGGCCGGCCCCACGCACAGGGATCAGGCGGTCTGATGGAGCATAGCTCATTGTTACCTATGCTCACAATGAACACCGTCCTGATATTGTTCCCTCATGACCACACCCGACGCCGACGGCCTGCTCGCCGAGCAGTTGCTGCGGCTCACCCGCCGCGTGCACCGCATCCAGAAGCGCCATCTGGAGCGGTCCGGACTGGACATCACCCCGGCACAGTCCCGACTGCTGCGCACCCTCACCCACTACGGTTCACCCCCACGCATGGCCGACCTGGCCGAACGCCTGGAGGTGGTGCCCCGGGCCGTCACGACCCTGGTCGACGGGCTGGAGGCGAGCGGGCGGGTGCGCCGCGTGCCCGATCCCTCCAACCGGCGGGTGATACGGATCGAGCTGACGGATGAGGGGCGGACGGCCCTGCGAGAGTTGCGGGGCGCCCGCCGTACGGCGGCGGAGGAGATCCTCGCCCCGCTGACGGACGAGCAGCGCGAAATACTGGGTGGCCTGCTGAACACCCTCGTCGACGGGGTGGACACGACCACCGGAGCCGGGCGCGGCTGACCGGCGAAGCCGCGCACAAGTCGGGTCAGGTGTTCATGGGAGTCTTCGAAGCGTGATCAGGCGAGTCGGCGTCGCTGTCCGATGACTCGGACGTGCCCTCGGCAGCGTCCCTCCCGGTGGCGTCCTCTTCCTCCATGAACGTGATCTCCCCGTCGAGCATCTTCCTGGCCCGCACCGTGTCGAGCGCTCCCTCCCACTTCGAGACCGCGAACACGGCGACACAGTTGCCGAGCAGGTTCGTGGCGACGCGCATCGCGTCCATGATGCGGTCGACGCCGAGAAGGAGGGCGACGGCGCCGGCGGGGATGGCGCCGAGCGCGGACGCAGTGGCCGAGAGGGCGAGGAAGGCCGAACCGGGGATGCCTGCCATGCCCTTGCTGGTCAGCATGAGGACCAGGATCACGGTGATCTGCTGGCTCAGGCTGAGGTCCACGCCCACGGCCTGCGCGATGAACAGCGTGCCGATGGAGAGGTAGATCGAGGCGCCGTCGAGATTGAAGGAGTAGCCGGTGGGCAGCACCAGGCCCACGGCGTCGTCGCGGGCGCCGGCCTGGCGCAGCTTCTGCATCATGCGTGGCATGACGGCCTCACTGGACGCCGTGCCCAGCGCGAGCAGCATCTCCTCACGCGTATAGCGCACGAACTTCCACAGGTTGAGCCCGGTGACCAGCTTCAGCGCGACGGCGAGCAGGACGAGGAAGGCCGCGGCGACCGCGTAGCAGAGGAGGATGAGCTTGCCGTACGTCTTCATCACCCCGAGGCCGTACTCGCCGACCAGGTGGACCATCGCGCCGAACACGGCGAGCGGCGCCAGCTTCATCACGAAGCCGACGATCGCGAAGATGATCTCCTGGGCCTGCTCGATGGCCGGCAGGATCGCGGGGACCTTGGTGTGACCGAGGTGGAGCAGGGCGGCACCGACGAGGCAGGCCAGTACGAGCACTTGGAGCAGCGAGTTCTCGGCGAACGCGCCGATCGCGCTCTGCGGCAGCGCGTTCAGGACGAACTCGGTGGTCGACGGCAGCGCACCCCCGGCGGTCCTGTCGTCGACCGCCGAAGCGTCGAGCTTCGACGGGTCGACGTTCATCCCGGCGCCGGGGGCGAAGACGTTGGCGGCGATCAGACCGATGAGCAGCGCGGCCGTGGACGCGACCTCGAACCAGATCAGGGCCTTGAGGCCGATCCGCCCGAAGGCCTTCAGATTTCCGGCCTTGGCGATGCCGACGACGACCACGCAGAACACGAGCGGCGAGATCACAGTCTTGATGAGGCGCACGAAACCGTCGCCGAGTGGCTGGAAGGTCGTGGCCGTGTCCGGCCACAACCTCCCGACGACGATGCCGAGCGCCAGGGCGACGGCGACCTGGGCGAACAGTGAGGTACGCAGTATGCGTGCGACGCGTCGCGGCAGGGACGGTACGGACTGCGGCACGGGCACTCCTCCGATGTGACTTTCTGGCATGCGGAAAACCGCTTCCGCGCCGATCACTATCGGGGAGTTGCCGCTCGCGGAGAAGACCCCCGCGTTTCCGCCGTGTAAATCATCGAACAGGGGTCACATCACAGGCATTTCATCTCAGCAGCCGTCACTGTCCTCCGTCAGCACGCCCTGCACGGTGACCAGAGAACGGTCGTAGCAGCCGCCCGACCCGAACAGCCGGTAGCGCTCGCTGGTCGTGCCGACCGCATGACGCTGGTCGCGGGGCACATTCGCCGTATACGTGGCGTCACCCGTGTAGGTGTCGTCCGATCGGGACCACGCGGTGCGCCGCCCGCCGCGTGTCTCAGTCGTCGCTGCCTGGTCGCCGAGGGTCAGAACGGTCCGCAGCCGGTCACCCGCGCCAAGGGTCGTCGTGCCGTCCATCGTGTACGTCCGGTGTGCCCGCGTGGTCCGTGCCGGTCCCTGTCCCTCCACCGTGACCGTCTCGTTGTCGGTCCAGGTCGCCTTCAGCGCGTCGGGGTTCTCGCCGTCCGCCCAGGTGTGGACGGAGGTGTTCGTCAGCTCCCGGCTCACGGTGGTCGCCACTCGTCCGTGTGAGGTGTTCACGTACCCGGCGACCGTCAGCCGGTGGCCGCCCTCGGTGTCGAGACGGTGCCCGGAACCCGGTGTGTAGGTCGAGGAGTTGGCGAGGTCACCCGCCCTGACCTTGGTGAGCGCACCACTGACGTACGTGCTCTTGGCGTCCTGCCAGACGAGGACGTTGACCGGGGTGCTCCAGCCCGACTGACCCTCGGGGACTCCGACGACCGAGACCTCCACCCGGTGCGGGCGGCCGTCGTTGAGGAGCCCCGCGAACGGGGTGAGGTCGTACTCGACGGGTTTGATGTCGAAGGCGCGGGGGCCCGGAACCACGTACCAGAGGAACGGGTTGGACCAGCCGCCCGTCCACACGGTGGGGAACGGCGCGGCGATGCCCGCCAGTTGACCGTCCACCGTGATCTGCACCTCGCGGTACGGCCCGTCGTCCGCCTTGCAGGAGTACGGCGCCGGTTCGGGCACTGTCAGATACCAGTACTCCTCGCAGCCGCCGCCGGAGCCGGTGGCGTACACCTCGGCGACGATGCGTTCGCTGTTGCGGGGCGTGGTGAGGGTGCCGTCCTGAAGGGTGAGGACCCGGTCGGGTGTCTTCGTCGCCTCCGGCCCGCCCGCGTAGAAGGTCAGTGTGACCTTGACGTCGATGATGCCCGTGTACGTGTCGTCGACAACGTTGCCGATCAGCATGTCCACGGGCTGTGCGGTGCGCAGCGTGTCGCTGTAGCGCGTGATGTCCTTCTCGACGGACCACTCGATGCCGTCGGGCGAGGGCTGCGGCGTCGACGTGCGGAAGACCTCGACGCCGCCTATGTGCAGATAGCCGAGGCGGTCGTACTGGCGGCCCTTGACCTTGCCGTCGAGGCGGAGGACGACCTTGCTCCAGCGGTCGCCGCATGCGCGCGGGGGCGCGTACTCCCCCTTGTACGGCGTGAAGTCCTTGAACTGCGCTTCGGCGACCGTGACTTCGCAGGAGGGGCCGCCGGGCTTCGTGACCGGCGGTGCGGCGGTGACCGGGTCGTGCCAGTCGGTGCCGAACTCGGCGGGGATGTCGGCGGAGGAGGCCGACTGTGCGGGGCTCGCTCCCAGGAGGGTGCTCGCCAGGAGGGTCGCTCCGGCGAGCATGGACATGATAATCCTGCTTCTCATGGCGGTGTTCTACGGGGAGTTGGCCCGGACCGCAATGAGACCTCAGGTCACATGAGCACCCGACGCCCCCTCGGGTCTCTCATGCCTTCAGCTCCGCCTTGTCCCCCATGACGATCATGGGGTGCTGGGCCGGGTCGAGGGTCCGCAGCAGGTACTCCATGCCCGACTTGGACAGGCTCACGCAGGCGGACGTTCCGCTGCCGTGGTCCATGTGCAGCCAGATGCTGCCGCCCTTCGACTGGCCCTGAGGGCGGGTGGGGTCGTTGGGCGAGGTGCCCTTGACGCGGTTGTAGTCGATGGCGATGACGTAGTCGAAGTCGTGCCAGTGCGACTTGGCCCAGTAGCGCGGCGCCTGGAAGGACGCGGACCGGGTGTACGGGAGCTTCGCGCCGGGGTCGGCGAGGACTCCGCCCGCGTCACTGAGCGAGAACACGCCGACGGGGCTGCGCTTGTCGCCCTCACGGTGGTTCGTGGTCCAGCCCTTCTTGCCGTTGTGGCCCTGCCAGCTGCGGGTCTTGTCCCACGTGGAGCCGTTCTTCGTGTAGAGCACGACCGTGGCGTCGGCGTCGTCCTTGCCTTCGCCGTAGACGGCCACCACCTGTCGGGAGTTGGCCGGTATCCGCTTCTGCAGTCGGTCACTGACGTCCGGAATGCTCTTGAGGTCGGTGGTGCGCGCTTTGGGCTGCGCTGCCTTGCCTCCCGGGCTCGCGTCTGCCGTGGCTCCGCTGTCCCCGCCCGAACCGCCGCACGCCGCCAGGGACATCACCATCACACCGCAGACCACTGCCGCGACCCGCGTGCGCTTCGCGCCGCTCGCACCGCCTGTTCCCATGCCGTCCATGGTCGCACCACCCGACGGACGTCTGCCCGTGCCCCCGGCCTTCGCACCCGTCAGCGGGCAACCGGGCCGGAACTCTGCCTCGCGGAGGAAAATCGTTTGCCTCCGACCACGCAATGACGCGAGCCTTTCACGGTTTGCTGTCGGCGTGCGCTGCCGGTGGCCACCGCTCGTCATGGTCGGTAGCCCGGGTCCGCGCGGGCCTCTCCCCCACTCCCGCCCCCACCTGACTAGAGCCACTGGGACGTCATGCAGATTCAAGACCTTCCGTATCCCGACCCGGGTCTGCCGGACGCGCGCTCGGGACCCCGATTCCTGCGGTGGCTCTTCCGGAACCAGCTCGGTGGGCAGCTCAAGGCCCTGGCCTGGGGGCTCCTGCACTTCCTGGCCGTGAGCGGTCTGCCGTTCTGCGTCGGCCTCGCCGTGCAGGCCGTGGTCGACCGCTCCGGCAGCCGGCTGGCGCTGACCGGTGGGCTGATGGCTCTCTGCGCTGCGGGAATCGCGCTGGGTGACACCTTCCTGCACCGGTCCGCCGTCACCAACTGGATCACCGCCGCCGCCCGCGTGCAGCAGCTGCTGGCCCGTAAGACGGCCCTGCTGGGCTCGGCGCTGACACGACGGGTGGCGGCCGGTGAGGTCGTCGCGGTCTCCACGGGGGACGTCGAGAAGATCGGCTGGTTCGTGGAGGCCGTGTCGCGGTTCACCGCGGCCGCGCTCACCGTGGTGCTGGTCTGCGTCGGCCTGATCGTCTACCAGCCGGCGCTCGGCATCGTCGTCGCCGTGGGCGTCCCCCTCCTCGCACTCGCCGTGCTGCCGCTGCTGCCCAAGGCGACCCGGCGCGCCGACCAACAGCGAGAGAAGGCGGGCCGCGCCACCGAACTGGCCTCGGACACGGTCGCGGGCCTGCGGGTGCTGCGCGGCATCGGCGGCGAGGAGCTGTTCCTGGAACGCTACCGCCGGGCCTCGCAGGAGGTCCGCCACGCGGCCGTGCGCAGCGCCCGGATGTGGGCGCTCATCGCCGCGATTCAGGTGCTGTTGCCCGGTCTGCTGATGATCGCGGTCGTCTGGTACGGCGTGCACCTGGCCCGCGAGGGCCGGATCACCGTAGGTGAACTCGTCACCGTGTACAGCTCGGTCATGTTGCTGACGTATCCGCTGCGGCACTTCGAGGAGATCGCGATGGCGTACTCCTTCTCACGGCCGTCCGCCAAAAGGGCCGCCCGGGTGCTGTCGCTGAAGCGCGCCACGGACATCGACGGGTCACGGGAGGCCCTCGTACCGTCCGGCGACCTGTACGACCCCTCGACCGGGCTCCTCGCCCCCGCCGGCCGGCTCACCGCAGTGGTGTGCGGTGACCCGGACGCGGCGGGGCTGCTGGCGGAGCGGCTGGGCGGGCATCCGGCCGAGGAGGGCACATCGGTCCTGCTGGGCGGTGTACCGCTCGACGAACTGCCGCTCTCCCACGCCCGTACGGCTGTCCTGGTCCAGGACAAGGACCCGGTGCTGCTGTCCGGTTCGCTGCGCGAGCTGCTCGACGTTCCCGCCTCGGGCGCGGTGAGCACCGACGAGGCGCTGGCCGCAGCGCAGTGCGCAGACGTCCTGGACTCGCTCGCCCAGGGGTCGCTGGATGCCGAGGACCCGCTGGACACGCGGATCACCGAGCGTGGCCGGTCCCTGTCCGGCGGCCAGCGGCAGCGGCTCGCGCTGGCCCGGTCGCTGATCACGGACCCGGAGGTGCTCGTCCTGGACGAGCCGACGTCCGCCGTCGACTCGCACACCGAGGCCCGGATCGCCGAGGGCGTCCGGTCGCTGCGCGCGGCCCGTACGACGGTCGTGTTCACCTCCTCTCCGCTGCTGCTGGACCGTGCCGACCGGGTCGTGCTGCTGCACGACGGGGAGGTCGTGGCCGTGGGCGTGCACCGTGAGCTGCTGCACAGCGACTCCCGGTACCGGGCGGTCGTGACCCGCGAGACCGCTGACGAGGCCGCGCTGCGCGAGGCCGTGGACAAAGAACGGGCGGCCGAAGCCGTCCCGCACGGCGAGGAAACCGCCGCCGCACATGGCCCTGCTGCCCGCGGCGTACTGGAAGAGATCGAGGAGACAGCATGATCGGCGTGGCGCCACCGGCGTACGACCCGGCCGCCCCGACCACGGCGAGCACCCTGCCCGTGGGCGCGCCCGCGACCGTACGCGCCTATGTGACCGAGCTGTTGCGCCGGCACCGGCGTGCCTTCGTCCTGCTCGTCACCGTGAACACGGTCGCCGTGGTGGCCTCGATGGCGGGGCCGTGGCTGCTCGGCGGGCTCGTCGAGCGCGTCTCCGACGGCGCCCGCGAGCTGCACCTGGAGCTCACGGCCGGGCTGTTCCTCGCCGCCCTCGTCGTCCAGGCCGTGTTCGTGCAGCAGGTGCGGCTGCGCGGGGCCATGCTCGGCGAGCGGATGCTGGCCGATCTGCGCGAGGACTTCCTCGTACGGTCGGTGGGGCTGCCGCCGGGCGTGCTGGAGCGGGCGGGGACGGGTGACCTGCTGTCCCGGATCACCACGGACATCGACCGGCTCGCCAACGCGATGCGCGAGGCCGTGCCCCAGCTCGCGATCGGTGTGGTGTGGGCCGGACTGCTGCTCGGCGGGCTCGCCGTGACCGCGCCGCCGCTCGCGCCCGCCGTGCTGGTGGCCCTGCCGCTGCTGGTGGTGGGCTGCCGCTGGTACTTCAAGCGGGCGCCCTCCGCCTACCGGTCGGAGGCCGCCGGGTACGCCGCCGTCGCCGCCGTCCTCGCGGAGACCGTGGACGCGGGCCGCACCGTCGAGGCGCATCGGCTCGGCGAGCGGCGCATCGCGCTGTCGGAGCGCCGCATCCGGGAGTGGACGGCGTGGGAGCGCTACACCCTGTGGCTGCGTTCGGTGCTCTTTCCCGTCATCAACATCACGCATGTCACGGTCCTCGGCTCGGTCCTGATGATCGGCGGCGTGTTCGTGCTGCAGGGGTGGATCGGGATCGGCCAGCTCACGACGGGCGCGCTCATCGCACAGATGCTCGTCGACCCGGTGGGCCTGATCCTGCGCTGGTACGACGAGCTGCAGGTCGCGCAGGTGTCGCTGGCCCGGCTGGTGGGCGTGCGCGACATCGAGCCGGACGCCGGTGACGCTGCCGTCACCCCCGACGGGCGCCACGTGCACGCCGATGAGATCCACTTCGGTTACCGCGCAGGCGTCGACGTGCTCCGCAAGGTCTCCCTGGAGGTCGTCCCGGGCACCCGGCTCGCCCTGGTCGGCCCGTCCGGTGCGGGCAAGTCCACCCTGGGCAGGCTGCTCGCCGGGATCTACGCGCCCCGGAACGGCCGCATCACCCTGGGCGGCGCCGAACTGTCCCGCATGCCGGCCGAGGACGTCCGCTCCCATGTGGCACTCGTCAACCAGGAGCACCACGTCTTCGTGGGCTCCTTGCGTGACAACCTCCTGCTGGCCCGCACGGGTGCGCAGGACGCCGAGCTGTGGGCGGCCCTCGGCGCAGTCGACGCGGACGGCTGGGCGCGCGCCCTGGACGAAGGCCTCGACACCGAGGTCGGCTCGGGTGGCCTCGCGCTGACCCCGGCGCAGGCCCAGCAGATCGCGCTGGCCCGGCTGGTCCTGGCCGACCCGCACACGCTGATCCTGGACGAGGCCACCTCGCTCCTCGACCCGCGCGCGGCCCGCCACCTCGAACGCTCCCTCGCCCGCGTCCTCGACGGCCGCACCGTCGTGGCCATCGCCCACCGCCTGCACACCGCGCACGACGCCGATGTCATCGCCGTCGTCGAGGACGGCCGCATCACCGAGTTGGGCAGCCATGACCAGTTGGTCGCGGCGGACGGGGCGTACGCGGCGCTGTGGAGGTCCTGGCACGGGTGACGGCACCGGAACACGGGCACCGGCGTCGGTGCCCGTGCCCGGCGGGCGGGCGAGCCGGGACCGGGATGGACGCGGTCCGCGCGGGTCGGCGGGGGCGCGTACCGGGCACGTGGGCGGGACGCCGGTCACTACCGTGCAGGTGGCACGCGCCACCTGCACGGCACCACTGAAAAGCCATGGTCGCTGCCGTTGCACGGTGCCGAAGCCGAGTGGAACGCTGGAGGTGACACCGGGCCCCCGTCCCACCAACTGGAGGAAGCCGTGGACAGCACCGAAGGATGGGGGGACGACGTCTACCAGCCCGACGCATCCGACATCCAGGAAGACTCCGGACTGCTGGACTCCGAGGACACCCTGGAGACGGACGGGGTCGCCGATCCGCTGGACCGGGGCTGGTCACCCCCGGAGCGGCCGTGGGCGGTGGAAAGCACCGGTGTGACCGCCGCCGAGCGTCAACGGGGCGAGACCCTGGAGCAGCGGCTCTCCGAAGAACAGCCGGACATCCGAGCCCCCGACGGAGACGACATCGGCGACTGTCAGGGCACCGACGGCGAACCCCTGGACAACGAGGTGGGTGACGCCCGCTCCGGCCGTCTCGTCGCCCCCGACGAGGGCGCGCACGAAGACGAGGAGAGCGGTCTGGTCGCCACCGACGTGGGCATCGACGGTGCGGCGGCGTCGGCCGAGGAGGCCGCGATGCACATCGTCGACGAGGACAACCCGTCCGGCTGACGCCGCCCTCCCGCGAAGGAGCACCATGCAGCAGGACAAGCACCCCGACTACCACTCCGTGGTCTTCCGCGACCGCGCCGCCGGCTACGCCTTCCTCACCCGGTCGACCGCCACCAGCGACCAGACCATCGAGTGGGACGACGGCGAGACGTACCCGGTCGTCGATGTCGAGATCTCCTCGGAGAGCCACCCCTTCTACACGGGCAGGGCGCGGACCGTGGACTCCGAGGGCCGCATCGCCCGGTTCGAGCGGCGTTACGGCGGCGGTGGCACAGCCTGAGACGGCCCGGGGCGCCGGCTGGGGGCAAGGCCTTCGGGCGCCCGGCGGCCAGGCTGGAGCCCGCGAGCCCGGGAGCGGCGACCCGTCGGTCCGCGCCGCCCGGTCGGGCCCCTCACTCAGATGAGTTTCAGCTCTCAGACGAAGTTCAGCGCCGCCGCGCAGCCCACTCCCCCGAGAAGCATGAACACCGGCATCAGCACCTTCAGCTCGACCCAGCTTCCGGCGCGGAACCGCATGGCCTTCGGTGGGCCCACGGGGTACCAGCGCTTGCGGCCCACGGGTATGGGCCACAGGATCGGGCAGCCGGAGATCGTCAGCGCGTCCCCAAGATCGTGCACCAGGGCGCCGAGGAGGACGGGCAGCCCAAGCCACAGGTACTCCTGCCCCGGCGCGGTGAACAGCCAGTCCGCCCCGCTGCCCGGCTGGTCGAGTATGTCCGCGAGGATCCAGGCGCTGGTGGCGGCCAGCAGCCACACCAGGACATCGCTGCTGGGCCGGGCCGCACGCCACAGCAGCCCTTCGATGGCGAGCACCATGTGGACGAAGAGGATGGCCAGCACCGCCCACCGGCCCCCGGCCATCGCCGCGACGGCGAAGCCGGCGCCGATCAGCACCGCCCACAGCCAGGTGTGCGTCAACGTGCGGTGCCCGCCGGAGCGACGCGGGTCGCCCGGCTTCCTCGTCGCCTTGTAGACGGCGTACGAGAGCTTGTCGACGATCTCGCACAGCCAGCGCGAGAGAGGACCGAAGGACCGGGAGATGGTGGCCGCCTTGTGGTCCAGGTCCGGGGCGAGCGCGGCGCCCGCACAGACCAGCGAACCGATCAGCAGGACCGGCCAGGGCATCGTGTGCCCTGCCGCTGCGGCAGCCGCCCCGACGCCGAGCCAGGCCGCGGCCCCCGACAGTGAGTGTGCTGGTCCCATCATGGCCGCGTCCCGCCCCATTCCCGTTGTGCCGCTGCCCAGTTGTCAGAGTGCTCTGACACTCCGTCGGCGCCACAGCGTAGCGTTCATGATCTTGGCACTCGCAGCCGATTCCCCTATCAGGTGGGACGGCAGGCAAGATGGGTGCGTGACCCTCATCGATCAGCTGCCGCAGACCGCCGACCCCGATGCCTTGTTCGACGCCTTCGAGTCGTGGGCCCAGGAGCGCGGTCTCACCCTCTATCCGCACCAGGAGGAGGCGCTGATCGAGGTGGTCTCCGGGGCCAACGTGATCGTGTCGACGCCCACCGGTTCCGGCAAGAGCATGATCGCCGCGGGTGCCCACTTCGCGGCGCTCGCCCGGGACGAGGTCACCTTCTACACAGCGCCGATCAAGGCCCTGGTCTCGGAGAAGTTCTTCGAGCTGTGCAAGCTCTTCGGCACCGAGAACGTCGGCATGCTGACCGGCGACGCCTCCGTGAACGCGGACGCGCCCGTCATCTGCTGCACCGCCGAGGTGCTCGCGTCGATCGCGCTGCGCGACGGCAAGGACGCCGACGTCGGCCAGGTCGTGATGGACGAGTTCCACTTCTACGCGGAGGGCGACCGCGGCTGGGCGTGGCAGATCCCGATCCTTGAGCTGCCGCAGGCGCAGTTCATCCTGATGTCGGCGACGCTCGGCGATGTCTCGATGTTCGAGAAGGACCTCACCCGCCGCACCGGCCGCCCCACCTCGGTGGTCCGCTCGGCGACCCGGCCCGTCCCCCTTTCCTACGCGTACCGGCTCACCCCGCTCACGGAGACGCTCACGGAGCTGCTGGAGACCAAACAGGCTCCCGTTTACATCGTGCACTTCACACAGGCGCAGGCCGTGGAGCGGGCGCAGGCGCTGATGAGCATCAACATGTGCTCGCGGGAGGAGAAGGACAAGATCGCCGAGCTGATCGGCAACTTCCGCTTCACCACCAAGTTCGGCCGCAACCTGTCCCGTTACGTAAGGCACGGCATCGGTGTGCACCATGCCGGCATGCTGCCCAAGTACCGGCGCCTGGTGGAGAAGCTGGCCCAGGCCGGTCTGCTGAAGGTCATCTGCGGCACGGACACCCTCGGCGTCGGCGTCAACGTACCCATCCGGACGGTGCTGTTCACCGCCTTGACCAAGTACGACGGTAACCGGGTACGGACCCTCCGTGCCCGGGAGTTCCACCAGATCGCGGGGCGGGCCGGCCGCGCCGGCTTCGACACGGCGGGCTTTGTGGTGGCGCAGGCTCCCGAGCACGTCATCGAGAACGAGAAGGCGCTCGCCAAGGCCGGCGACGATCCCAAGAAACGCCGCAAGGTGGTCCGCAAGAAGGCGCCCGAGGGCTTCGTCGGCTGGACGGAGAACACCTTCGAGAAGCTCATCGCCTCCGAGCCGGAACCCCTCACGTCCCGCTTTCGGGTCACGCATACGATGCTGCTGTCGGTCATCGCCCGCCCCGGCAACGCCTTCGAAGCGATGCGGCGGCTTCTGGAGGACAACCACGAGCCGCGCAAGCAGCAGCTGCGGCACGTCCGGCGGGCTATCGCCATCTACCGCTCGCTCCTCGACGGCGGCATCGTGGAGAAACTCGACGAGCCGGACGCCACCGGCCGTATCGTCCGCCTGACGGTCGACCTCCAGCAGGACTTCGCGCTCAATCAGCCGCTGTCGACATTCGCCCTCGCCGCGTTCGAGCTGCTGGATCCCGAGTCCCCTTCCTACGCCCTCGACATGGTGTCCGTCGTCGAGTCCACGCTGGACGATCCGCGGCAGATCCTCGCCGCCCAGCAGAACAAGGCGCGCGGCGAGGCCGTGGCCGCGATGAAGGCGGACGGCGTCGAGTACGAGGAGCGCATGGAGCGGCTCCAGGACGTGTCGTACCCCAAGCCGCTGGAGGAGCTCCTCTTCCACGCCTACAACACGTACCGCAAGAGCCACCCGTGGGTGGGTGACCATCCGCTGTCGCCGAAGTCCGTCATCCGCGACATGTACGAACGGGCGCTGTCCTTCACCGAGTTCGTGTCCTTCTACGAGCTCGCCCGCACCGAGGGCATCGTGCTGCGCTACCTCGCCAGTGCCTACAAGGCCCTCGACCACACCGTCCCCGACGACCTCAAGTCGGATGACCTGGAGGACCTGATCGCCTGGCTCGGTGAGATGGTGCGCCAGGTCGACTCCAGCCTCCTCGACGAGTGGGAGCAGCTCGCCAATCCGGAGGAGATGACCGCCGAGGAGGCCCAGGAAAAGGCCGACCAGGTCAAGCCGGTCACCGCGAACGCGCGCGCCTTCCGGGTCCTCGTCCGCAACGCCATGTTCCGCCGGGTGGAACTCGCCGCCCTCGACCAGATCGACGAACTCGGCGAGATGGACGCGGACGCCGGCTGGGACGCCGAGCGGTGGGGCGAGGCGATGGGCACGTACTGGGACGAGTACGAGGAACTGGGCACCGGCCCGGACGCACGCGGTCCCCGGCTGCTGATGATCGAGGAGGAGCCGCAGAACGGGCTGTGGAGGGTCCGCCAGACCTTCGCCGACCCGAATGGCGATCATGACTGGGGCATCAGCGCGGAGGTCGACCTCGCGGCGTCCGATGCCGAGGGACGCGCAGTCGTCAGAGTCACCGACGTAGGCCAGCTGTGAGCACTGGAGAGACCAGGACATGACGACCAACCCCGCCGAGCGCCTCGTCGACCTGCTCGACCTGGAGCAGATCGAGGTCAACATCTTCCGCGGCCGCAGCCCACTGGAGTCCCTGCAGCGGGTCTTCGGCGGCCAGGTGGCCGGCCAGGCACTCGTCGCCGCCGGACGCACCACGGAGGGCGACCGGCCGGTGCACTCGCTGCACGCGTACTTCCTGCGTCCCGGCCGCCCGGGGGTGCCGATCGTGTACCAGGTCGAGCGGGTTCGGGACGGGCGGTCGTTCACCACCCGGCGGGTCACCGCCGTGCAGCAGGGCCGCACGATCTTCAATCTGACCGCCTCCTTTCACAAGCCTGAAGAGGGGAGCTTCGAGCATCAGCTGCCGCCGGCCCGGCAGGTGCCGGACCCCGAGTCGCTGCCGACACTCGCCGAGGAGATCAGGGAGCATGTGGGCGCGCTGCCCGAGCGGTTGGAGCGCATGGCACGGCGTCAGCCCTTCGACATACGTTATGTGGACCGGCTGCGCTGGACGCACGACGAGATCGAGAACGCCGAGCCGCGCAGCGCGGTGTGGATGCGGGCAGTCGGGCCGCTGGGCGACGACCCGCTGGTGCACACCTGCGCCCTGACGTACGCGAGCGACATGACCCTCCTGGACGCGGTCCGCATCCCGGTGGAACCCCTGTGGGGTCCGCGCGGTTTCGACATGGCGTCGCTGGACCACGCCATGTGGTTCCACCGGCCGTTCCGCGCCGACGAGTGGTTCCTCTACGACCAGGAGTCCCCGATCGCGGTGGGCGGCCGCGGGCTGGCCCGGGGCCGTATCTACAACCTCGAAGGGCAGCTCATCGTGTCCGTGGTCCAGGAGGGACTGTTCCGCAAGCTGGGCTGACCTGGGGCTTTACCGATCGTCGACCGGCCTGCGTCCCGTCGTGCGACGCTCCGCGGGCCGGTCATCGCGGCGTTCTTGCCGAGAACGAAGCAGGGGGCGTGGCCGAGGCGCATCCCACTTGTGTCTCGCCGCGGTTTCATCGCACCCCACAGTGATTGCCCCAGTAGGTCTGATCGACCTCCGCGGGGACGCGGACCGGTTCCGGCGCGAGCACCGGCCACGCGCCCAGCGGCCGCACGGCGAGTGTGCGTCTCCCGGCCTCACGGGCGGCGCACCTCGCGGCAGCCGGGCTCTGCGGCGAGCCGTCGCCCACGCGTCCGGTTCGGCGCGGCCGTTCAGCCCCGCCGCCCGCGGGCGGCGGGCGTCCGCCCCCAGATGGCGGCCAGGGTCCTCAGGATCGCGCTCCGCCCGCGGTCCGGCACCGTCCACAGCGTCTGGCCCCGCACCCCCCACTGCTCCAGCAAGAAGTTGGCCGCGAGGAAGCCACTTGTGGCCGCCCGTTCCATGAGCGCCACGGGCAGACCGGTGCGGACCAGGTCGCCGGCCACGACCAGCCGTGGGTGCGGGGTGCGGACGGTGGGACGGTCGCCGTAGCCATCCACGGGGAACAGGGGGCAGTCGTCGTGCCATTCATGGCGGGCGTCGAGGACCGCGGCCGTGCCGGTCTCCGGGTAAACGCGGTGCAGTTGGCCGAGGAGGTGCTTCTGTTCGACGTCCCGGGCGGCTCCGGGCGGTACGGCGTAGGCGTGCAGTTCGACGACGGAGCCACCCGTGCGCGCGCTCCAGCGGGCCGCCTCGTCCTCGTAGCGCTCCAGCACGCTGATGTTGTCGAGGGTGCCGAAGCCGCTGGTGCCGAGGAAGCCGGGCCGGTCGGCTGCGACGGGCCGGTCCAACCACAGTCGGCTGACCAGGAAGGGCGGTGCGGTACGCAGCCGTCCGATCCGCTCGCGCCAGGGCGCGTCGCCCAGTTGTCGGCTGCGCCCGACCAGCGAGCGCAGCCCGGCGCTGTCCAGAGCGAGCACGACCCCGTCGTGGTGACGCTCGTCGCGGCCGGTGGTGACCACGAGACCGCCGACCGGGATGGGCTCGATGTGCTCGACAGCCGTACCGGTGCGCACCTCCGCGCGGTGCAGGGCCAGATAGCTGGCGAGCGGCTCCCACAGTGCGGCCGGGAAGGGAGCCCGGGGCACGTCGAACAGCAGCCCTTCGGCGGAACCGAGGAAGTAGATGTGGAACATCAGCGCCATCTCGGCCGCCGACAACTCCCGGGGGTCGGCGAAGAAGCTGCGGGAGAACACCTCGAAGGCCAGATGACGGGCGTTGTCGGGGAAGCGTACGGCCCCCAGGAAGTCATGGGCGCTGGTGCCGTCAAGGCGGCCGTACACCTCCGGCACGCGCACGTCCAGCAGGGGCAGCGCCGCCGACGGGTCCATGGCGCGCAGGTCCGCGAGCCGGAAGGAGGGGCTGAGCGCCACGAAGCCGAGCGCGCTGAGCGGCGGGGTGCGCGGGACGTGCCGGAAACTGTCGTGCAGCCCGCCGGAGTTGAGCAGCGGGTAGTCCGGAAGGCCGGTGAGCCGCTCCAGGCCGGGGTCGGTTCGGCGCAGCAGTCCGCGCAGGTTGTAGTACTGGCGGAAGAACGCGTGGAAGCCACGGCTCATGGTCGTCGTGGTGCCGTCGCGCAGCTCGGTCGGCCAGCCGCCGACCCGCCCGCCCAGATACGGCCGCTTCTCATACAGGGTGACGGCCACCCCGCGTTCGGCGAGCGCGGTGGCGGCGGCCAGGCCGGCGATGCCCGCACCGACCACCGCGACCGACGGCGGGGTTCCCTGCACCCGGGAGACGCCGGGCCGGGCGGGGAGGGTCCGGGCCCGCCGGTCGCGTCCCCGGCGCGCGGCGCCCTGGTGCGGCGCGCCCTGATGCCCGGTGCTCATGCCTCCTCCCTGTCCCCGTGCGCCCGGCGGGCGACGAAGGTGTGGGCGATGCCCGTCTGCCAGCCCGGCAGGGGCAGGGCGCGGACCCGGTCGAAGCCGGCCGCGCCGAGCCGCCGCGCGAAGCACCCGGCCGTGTCGAACTCCACCACGCTGCGCCACAGGTGCCGGTACAGCGGCCCGTCCCCCAGCAGAGTCGCGACGGGTTGCACAAAGCCCCGGCACACCAGCGTCCACACCGCGCGGTCGGCGCGGCGCCCGCGAAGGGTGTACTCGTGCACGCCGAGCCTGCCGCCCGGCCGCAACAGCCCGCGCACGGCGGCGAGGACGGCGTCGGGATCGCCGACGTTGCGGAAGAGATAAGCCGCGAACACAGCGTCGTAGGGGCCGCGCACCCCGGCCTCGGACAGCCGCTCGGCGGAGGTGTGCACGAACGTCACCCCGTCCGCCCACGGTTTGGCCGCGGCCCGCCGAAGCATGCCGGCCGAGGCGTCCACGGCCGTGATGTCCGCGGCGGGCAGGACGGATCGCAGCGCGGCGGTGGAGGCACCAGTGCCGCAGCCGAGGTCGAGCAGGCGCAGCCCTTGACCCCGTCCGGGCAGGCCGAGCCGGCGCACCGAGCGGCGCAGGTGGGCGTGGTAGCCGGGGTTGGCGGCCACGAGCGTGTCGTAGGTGCGGGAGGCGTGGTCGAAGGCGGCGACGAGGCGCTCGTCGCGCAGCAGCGTCATGCGGTCTCCGTCGGGGGAAGGTGCGGGGCGGACGGGTCCGGCGCGGGGAGCGGCCAGGGGGCGGGGAGTGCCGGCGGATGCGGTGCCGCGGGCGGGTCGAAGGGGCGGCGGGGTAGGCGGGGCAGCTCCAGGGCGGAGCGCAGCATCGGCCCGACGGGTGTGCGCAGGCCGATGGACAGGTCCTCGTGCAGGCGGGTGTCCCCGTCGAGGAAGCGCAGCAGCCGTGTCATGGGCACGCGGGCGAACAGGTGGCTGAACAGTTCGGGACCGTCGGCCCTGCCACTGTCCAGGGCCCGTAGCAGAACGGCGTCCATGAGACGGGAGCGCGCCGGGTGGGCGGCGGGCGGTACCGGGCGTCGCCCGCGTCGCAGGGCGTCGGCGACGGCTGCGGTCTGGCGCTGCAGTCCGGCGAAGGTGTAGCCGGTGGCGGGGCGGGTCGCTCCGCCGGCGGCGCCGATACGGAAGACCGAGGCTCCGGTCTGCCGGGGCATCGGCGCGTCGGTCATCGGGATGACGCCGGTCTCGGTGGCCAGGACCTGCCGTTCGCCGAGCCGCAGCACCTCGTCGGCGTAGTGCCGCACGGCGGCCTCGTAGCGGTCCGGAGTGAGGGTGCGCCGGGAGAACTCGGTGTACTCGACGAGCGCCTCGCACGGCCCGGTCGGCAGGACGTAGCCGAAGGACAGGCCGTGGGTGGGCTGCGGGGTGCGGAAGTCCATCAGCTCCACGGCGACCGGGTCGAAGACGGGCCGGGCGGTGCGCACGAACCAGCCGTGGAAGTGCTGCAGCAGGATGGTGCGGGCGGCCGGCAGGCTGCCAGGGGGGCGGGAGTCGAACACCCAGTGGGCGCTGAGCACCCGCGCCCGTCCGCTCGGGTCCCTCAGGTGGACGTGAGCGCCACCGGGCACGTCCTCCACCGCTTCGACGGTCGCTTCCAGGCGCCGCACATGAGGGCTACGGTCCAGTTCCCGCGAGACAAGGCGCTCGAAGTCGTCGGAGCGGATCATGCGGTACCGCAGCGGGGCGATGTCCCCCTCGACCGGGGCGCCGGTGCGCGGGCGCACCCTCAGCCGCCGCCACTCGGCCCGCACGGCCGCCTCGAACCGGCCGGAGCCCACCGTCCAGTAGCACCAGGTCCGCGGTGGCGGCCGCAGCGGGCCGGGCGGCGCGTCGACCAGCACCACGGAAGGTGTCCGCAGGCCGGGGACGTGCCCGGCGAGCCGGTGGGCCAGCGACAGCCCGGCTGCGCCCGCACCCACGACGGCCACGTCCGTCTCCGGCACGGCCTCTCCCTTCCTCGGTGTGCTTCCCCGGTCGATCGGCTCGCAGCGGCCCGTCCCACGGCGGTGACGGGCCGCCGAACCGGCGGTGAGAGGTACGGCGCCCACCCCCGGATGTCCCTGCCTGGTCTTCCGGATTGTGTACCCCGGCGGATGCAAGGCACCTCCTGGCGGCGAGCGGCCGAGCACGGGACACGGCACGGTGGAGGGGACGGATCCCCGGTGGTCGCCGCGATCGCGTGGGGTGTTCGCGCATCCGTCCACGCCGCCCGCGCCGAGGCAGACGGGTGACGGGAACGACGGACACAGACACGACGGAGGGAACCGGGATGCGGCCCACCCACACGAAGGACCACCCTGCGACCGCGCCGCCGCGGCCGGTCGCCGCGACGCCCGTGGCGTCACTCCCGCGCAGGCCGGTGGCCGCCGGCGGCGACGGCCACGACCGGACCTGCCCCGCGGCGAGCGGACCGCTTGCCGCCGGATCCGTCGATGTGCGCGAGGTCGACGCCGACGTGTCCGGCGCCGTCGGCCGGGTGCTCGACCAGGCGCTGGCGGAGCGCCTGCGCCGCGCACGGCTGGCGGATCGCTTGTTCGCCGGGGAACTGGCCGCACGGGTGGCACGCTTCACGCTGCAGGGCGGCAAGCGCAGGCGCGCGCAGTTGGTGTGGTGGGGCTCACGGGCCTGCGCGGGCCGTGACCCGTCGTCCGCGGCAGCGGCGCTGCGGATCGGAAGCGCCCTGGAACTGCTCCAGACGTGCGCACTCGTCCACGACGACGTGATGGACCGGGCCGCGCTGCGGCGTGGTCGGCCCACGCTGCACACGGAGCTGGCCGGCGAGTACACGGGCCGGGCGGGGGCCGAGCGGGCCGAACGGTTCGGGCAGTCGGCGGCCGTCCTCGCCGGGGATCTGGCGCTGGCCTGGGCCGACGACCTGGTGGCGGAGACGCCGCTGGCGCCCTGGACGGCGGTGGTGGTGCGGCGATTGTGGAGCGACATGCGCACGGAGATGGTGGCGGGCCAGTACCTGGACGTGCGGGGCCAGATCACGGCCGCGCGGTCCCTGCCCCGCGCGTTGCGCGCCGCCGACCTGAAGAGTGCCGTCTACTCGGTGGAGCGGCCCCTCGCCCTGGGGGGCGCCCTGGCGGGCGCGGACGAGGTGACCCTGCGCCGGCTGTGCGACGCGGGACACTGCGTCGGCATGGCGTTCCAACTGCGCGACGACCTGGACGACGTCTTCGGCGACCCGCGGGAGACCGGCAAGGCGTGCGGCGGGGACATCCGGGAGGGCAAGCCCACCTATCTGGTCGCGGTCGCCCGCGCGCGGGCCGAGGCCGCCGGCGACGGCGCCGCGCTGGCCGTCCTGGACCGGTGGCTCGGTGACGCGGCGCTCACCGAGCGCGATCTTGAGGAGGTGCGGAACGTGCTGATCGCGACTGGCGCGCGGGCCACCGTGGAGAACAAGATCGACCGGCTCACCGCACAAGGGCTGCGGCACTTCGACGGCGCCCCGCTCGACCCGGAGGGCGCCGGGCGGCTGCGCAGTCTGCTGCTCGCGGCGGCCGGGGCACGGCCGGAGGGGGGTGCCGCCGTACCTCTGCGGCCCGGGCACGGTCCGTACCCGACCCATGCCCACGGCGGTGAGAGGGGTGGCCGGTGACTCGTACGCTGCCCGGTCCCACGGACCACGTGGTGGTCGTCGGCGCCGGACTCGCCGGGCTGTCGGCGGCGCTGCACCTGCTGGGCGCCGGACGCCGGGTCACCGTCGTCGACCGCGAGGAGCTGCCCGGCGGCCGGGCCGGACGACTCGACCTGGCCGGCTACCGGATCGACACCGGACCGACCGTGCTGACCATGCCGGACCTGGCCGACGAGGCGTTCGCCGCCGTCGGCGACAGCCTGTACGAGCGGGTCGAGCTGATCCCCCTGCACCCTGCCTACCGGGCCTGCTTCGCTGACGGCAGCAGCCTCGACGTGCACACCGGCGCGGACGCCATGGCCGCGGAGGTGGAGCGGTTCGCCGGGGCGGCCGAGGCAGCGGGCTACCGTCGGCTGCGCGACTGGCTTCAGCGGCTGTACCGGGCTCAGATCCGCCGGTTCATCGACGCCAACTTCGACTCACCGTTCGGGCTGCTCAACGCCGATCTCGCCCGGCTGGCCGCCCTGGGCGGCTTCGGCCGCCTGGACGCCCGGATCGGCCGATTCCTGAGCGACGAGCGGTTGCGCCGGGTGTTCTCCTTCCAGGCCCTGTACGCGGGTGTGCCGCCGGCGCGGGCGCTGGCCGCCTACGCGGTCATCGCCTACATGGACACCGTCGCCGGCGTGTACTTCCCCCGGGGCGGGATGCACGCGCTGCCGCGGGCGATGGCCCAGGCGGCCGCCGCGGCCGGCGCCGACCTGCGGTTCGGGCAGACGGTGACCCGCCTGGAGCGCTCGGGCGAACGCATCACGGCCGTCGTCACCGACTCCGGCCGCATCCCGTGCGACGCGGTCGTCCTCACCCCCGACCTGCCCGTCACCTACAGGCTGCTCGGACGCCGGCCGCGCAGACCGATCGCACTGCGCCACTCCCCCTCCGCGGTCGTGCTGCACGCCGGCACGGACCGCACCTGGCCCCGCCTCGCCCACCACACGATCTCCTTCGGTGCTGCATGGCACACCACGTTCGACGAACTCACCCGGGCCGGGCGGCTGATGAGCGATCCGTCGCTGCTCGTCACTCGCCCCACCGCCACCGATGCCGGCCTCGCGCCGCCGGGCCGTCACCTGCACTACATCCTCGCCCCCTGCCCCAACACCGACGTCGGCCCGGACGCGGCGGCCTGGTCCGACATCGGCCCGCGCTACCGGGACTCGCTGCTGCGGGAACTGGAGCGGCGCGGCCTGCAGGGCGTCGAAGCCTCCATCGAGGAGGAGTGCCTGATCACCCCGGCCGACTGGCACGCCCGGGGGCACGCCGCCGGAACCCCCTTCTCGGCGGCCCACACGTTCGCCCAGACCGGGCCGTTCCGGCCGCGCAACCTGGTGCGCGGCACACAGAACGCGGTCCTGGCCGGCTGCGGCACCACACCTGGCGTCGGCGTGCCGACCGTGCTGCTGTCGGGCAAGCTGGCCGCGGCCCGCGTCACGGGCGTACCCGGGCGGAAGAGCCCCCGCTCGCGTCCCTCCCCGACCGGCGCTCCTGCGGAGCGGGCCGGCGCCCCGGCCCCCGCTCACCTCCGGGTGCCGTCCTGGTCCGGGGGCGTCGGGCGCGGGGCGGCGGCCGTCCCACCGGCGCATGAGGCGCCTCGCAACCGCCTCACCGCCGCGCAGGAGCCGCCGGCCTCATCGCCGAACTCCCCGGCCGCCACACGGCGGTCTCCGCTGCCGGGAAGCCCCCCGGCCGACCCCACGGCCCCCGCGAGCGAAGGCAGGACAGGATGATCGATCGAGAGCTGGACTCGGCGGGAGTCACCGATCCGGCGCTGCGTGCGGCCTACCGCCACTGCCGTGCCCTCAACGCCCGGCACGGCAGGACCTACTTCCTCGCCACCCGGCTGCTGCCCGTCGAGCGGCGGCCCGCCGTACATGCCCTGTACGGCTTCGCCCGCTGGGCCGACGACATCGTCGACTCTCCCGCCCCAGGCGCAGAAACGGACGCGCGGGTGCGGGCGCTGACCCGCCTCCAGGAGGAGTTGGAGACGGGGCTGCGGCAGGGCGGCAGCGGCGAGCCCGTGGTACGCGCGCTCGCCGACACCGCCCGCCGCTACGCCATCGACCACGCCCACTTCCGGGACTTCATGACCGCGATGCGTTCCGACCTGGTCGTGACCGCCTACTCCACCTACGCCGACCTGCGCGCGTACATGCACGGGTCGGCCGCGGTGATCGGGCTCGAAATGCTGCCCGTACTCGGCACGGTGGTGCCGAGGGAGGAGGCCGCGCCGTACGCCGCGGCGCTCGGCGTCGCCTTCCAGCTGAGCAACTTCCTGCGGGATGTCGGCGAGGACCTGGACCGCGGGCGCGTCTACCTGCCCGCCGACCTGCTCGCCGATCACGGCGTGGACCGGGAGCTGCTGATCTGGAGCCGCGCGACGGGCCACCCGGACCGCCGGATCATCGCCGCGCTCAGGGAGTTCGAGGCACTGACCCGTGGCGTCTACCGGGCGGCGATGCCCGGTGTCGAACTGCTCGAACCGGTGGCGCGGCCGTGCATCCGCACCGCGGCCGTCCTGTACGGCGGCATCCTGGACGCCGTCGCCCGCGACGGCTACGCGGTGCTGCACCGGCGGTCGGTGGTGCAGCGACGGCGCAGGGCGGTGGTCGCCGCCGACGGGCTGGCTCGGCTGGCGGCGGCCCGGCTGCGTGCGCGGACCCGTGCCGGGCACCGGCCGCCCGCTCGCGACCGCACCCTGCGCGCGCCCGCGCTCTCGCCGGCGACGGCCGTCCGCTCCGCCGAGGAGGTCGCGTGAACCGCCGTCGCATGCCGCTGCTGTCACTGCGCCGCCGTGCCGTGCCCTGGGAGCGTCAGCGGTCCACCTGGCGCGAGGCGCGGCCCGGGTCGATCGCAGGGGCGCTGAAGCGGGCGCAGGGCCGCCCGTCCGGTAACTGGTACGTCGTCGGCGCCTCCCGTTCCCTGTCGGGGGACGGCAAACTGGCGCGGACGGTGGCGGGGCAGGAGGTCGTGGTGTGGCGGGGGCCCGACGGGCGCCTCGTCGGCGGACCGGGGATCTGCCCGCACATGGGGGCACCGCTGCGGGACAGTCCGGTGTGCCGCGGGACTCTGGTGTGCCACTGGCACGGACTGGCCCTGGACGGCGACCCCCAGGGGGGCTGGTCGCCGCTGCCGGTGCACGACGACGGGGTTCTGGTGTGGGCGCGGCTGGACGCGGTGGGCGGCGAGGAGCCGCTGGACGAACCGGTCGTACCGCGTCGGCCCGAGCCTTCGCGCGCCCTGACGGCCGTCTACACCGGAGTGGGTGCCTGTGAGCCCGAGGACGTGGTGGCCAACCGGCTCGATCCGTGGCACGGGGCGTGGTTCCACCCGTACTCGTTCGTCGATCTGACGGTGCTCGACGCACCGGACGGCCCGGACGGCGCGGTGGACGACGGCCCCGACGCCCTGATCGTCGACGTGTCCTTCAAGGTGGCGGGTCGGCTGGTCGTGCCGGTCCGCGCCGTCTTCACCACGCCCGACCCCCGCACGGTCGTCATGCGCATCACCGAGGGAGAGGGCACGGGCTCGGTCGTGGAGACCCACGTCACGCCGCTCGACGCGGACGGGGCCGGCCGGCCCCGTACCGCCGTCATCGAGGCGGTCGTCGCCGCCTCGCACCGTCCGGGCTTCGCCGTCGTTCGCCGGGCCGCCCCGCTGCTGCGTCCCTTGGTGCGCGCCGCGGCGGGGCGGCTGTGGCGAGACGACCTGGCCTACGCCGAGCGGCGCTGGCAGCTGCGGTCCACGGGCCGCTTTCCGGGGTGAGCGGCGAACCGGGCCGCCGGGCCGTTCGCGAACCGGAAGATCACCGGTCAGGGGGTGACGGCGGAGCCCCGCACTGCGCACCGGCCGGGGTCTCAGGGGTCTGCGACCGTTCGACGCGTTCCGAGGGAAGGAGCGGCCGAGAGGGGACGCGCCCGTCCGCCCGCGCGGGACGCCACCTCGTCGGGGCGCCGCACCGCGTGTCGACAGCCTGCGCGGGCGGGCGCGCCCCGTATCCGGTTCGGCACCTGAACGTCCGCGCCCGGGGTGCGACGGTGGTGCGCGTTCAGTCTCCACCGAGGTCCACCAGCACCTCCCGGGCCGCTCGCGCGCCACAGGCGAGGGCGCCCTGAACGGAACCCGTGCCGCGGTGGACCCCGCAGACATGGCAGCCCGGCGCGGTGCGACAGGTCCGGTGAGCGGCCACGGCGGCGGAATGGCGGGCAGCGCGTCCGCGACGGTGCGCGCGAGCGTCGGGCGGCGGCGCGGGTCGGCCGGCATGACGCGGCGATGCGGCAGCTGCGCCGTGAGGGCTGGGTGCACAACCGGGGCCGGCTGCCGGCCGCGAGCTTCCTCACCAAGACGCTGTACGTCGACTGGCGGGTGGGCGCCCGGCACTTCCTGGCCTGCTGGTCGGTGGCGACATGGCGAACAACCAGCTGAACTGGCAGTGGATGGCCGGCACGGGCGCCGGCACCCGGCCCCACCGGGTGCTCAGCCCGTCGCCCGGGGCAAGCGGTACGACCCCGGCGCAGTGTACGTGCGGCGCCGGGTCGAGGAACTGTCGGAACGCCGAGGGGAACGTCGTGCACGAGCCGTGGAAGCGTGTGGCGAAGGAGCACGCGGGGACCTGTTACCCCGCGCCGGGGGTGTCGCTGGCGGAGGGCCTCGACCCGCTTCAGGCGGGCCCGGGGACGCTCGTGACGTCCGGTGGGAGGACATCCGACGCGCCGTCGGCCGCCGCTGGCAACGCCTCAACAGGTGTATGCCGCACCCCGCCCGCGCGGAAGGCCTCCCTGCCATGACGACCCCGCACTGGATCTTCGGCGACCAGCTCGGCCCGCACTTCCTCACGCCGACCGGTGAGGGCGGCCCCGGTCGCGGGGCGCCCGTGGTGATGATCGAAGCCAGGTCGGTGCTCCGGCGGCGCCGCTTGCACCGTGCCAAGGCGCACCTGGTGCTCTCCGCGATGCGGCACCGCGCGGCTGAACTGGGCCGGCGTGTCACCTACGTACGCGCCGAGACCTACCGTGAGGGCCTGCGCCGCACGGTGGGCGGCGCGCCGGTCACGGTGTGCCATCCCACCTCGTACGCGGCGCTCCGGCTGGTGCGCTCCCTGCCCCAGGTGCGGGTACTGCCCGCCCGGGGCTTCCTGGTGACGCGCGAGGAGTTCGCCGGCTGGGCCGAGGGACGCGGTGGGCGGCTGCTCCAGGAGGACTTCTACCGCTGGGTGCGCCGGGAGCACGACCTGCTGATGGAGGGCGGCCACCCGGCCGGCGGCAGGCTCAGCCACGACCACGCCAACCGCGAGCCGCCGCCGCGCGGCGCCCGATCGCTCGATGTGCCGGGCCCGTACAGGCCGCGGGAGGACGACATCGACGCCGAGGTGCGCGACGATCTCGACCGGTGGGAACGCGAGGACGGGGTGCGGTTCGTCGGCCGGGACGGGCCCCGACGCTTCCCCGCCACCAGGCGGGAGGCGCTGTCGGCCCTGCGGCGTTTCGTGGACCACCGGCTGGCCTTTTTCGGACCGTACGAGGACGCGGTGCTCATCGGTGATCCGGTGATGAGCCACAGTCTGCTGTCGTCCTCGCTGAACCTGGGGCTGCTGCACCCGGTTGAGTGCGTGGAGCGGGCCGAGCGGGCCTGGCGGGAGGGCACCGTCCCGGTGAACAGCGCGGAGGGCTTCGTTCGGCAGGTCGCGGGCTGGCGGGAGTATGTCTGGCAGCTGTACTGGCACTTCGGCGAGGACTACCGGCACGGCAACACGCTCGGGCACACGGAGCAGCTTCCGGAGTACTTCGCGGAGCTGGACGCGGACGCGGTCACCGCGCGCTGCCTGGCCACGGTACTCGCCCAGGTGCGCGACACCGGGTGGACGCATCACATTCCCCGGCTCATGGTGCTGGGCAGCCACGCCCTGCAGCGTGGCTGGGACCCCGCCGCGGTGACCGACTGGTTCCACCGCTGCTTCGTCGACGGCCACGACTGGGTGATGGTGCCGAACGTGGTGGGTATGTCCCAGTACGCCGACGGCGGCCGGATGACCACCAAGCCGTACACGTCGGGCGGCGCCTACCTCCACCGCATGAGCGACCTGTGCGACGGCTGCGCCTACCGGCCCACCGAACGCACCGGCCCGCGTGCGTGCCCCTACACCGCCGGGTACTGGGCCTTCCTGCACCGGCACCGGCGGCTGCTGTCCGGCAACGCCCGCATGCGGCGCGCGGTAAAGGGCCTGGACCGGCTCGGCGACCTCGACGAGGTGCTGCGGCAGGAGCGGCGGCGGGCGGGCAAGGCACCGTGAGGCGGCGGCCGGTTCGGGCCTCGTGACGTAGAGGGGCGGCTGCCAGCTGCCCGATTCGTCGTGCGGCGCCACGTCACCTGCCGGGAAACAGCCTGCGGCAAGAGGGCCCAGGCGCTCCCTACACCAGAAACGTACAGGTCACCGAGCACTCGCGGCTTCTCCCGCCGCCCACACCATGTGGTTCCACCGGCCGTTCCGCGCGGACGAGTGGTTCCTCTACGACCAGGAGTCCCCGATCGCGGTGGGCGGCCGCGGGCTGGCCCGGGGCCGTATCTACGACCTGGAGGGACGCCTGCTCGTCTCGGTCGTCCAGGAAGGACTGTTCCGGAAGCTCGAAACCTGACGTGTCCCTCGACCCGGGTCCGGGCTGGTCGGTCGGTTCGTCCGGTTGGGCCGCTTGGACCGGTTGGGCCGGTTGGGCCGGTTGGGCCGGTTGGGCCGGTTGGGCCGGTTGGCCGATCAGGGGGTTCGACGACGCAGCCATCCGAGCAGGCCGCGTGGATTCTCCGGAGCCTCGCCGGGGTGGGACGGCTGCCCGCACGCCAGCTCTCCCGACCGTACGGCGTTCGATGCCCGCACCACCGGCACTCCATGCTGTACCGCACCCGGCGGCGACGGTGCCTTCGGCCCGGGTCGTGGCGCCGGCCGGTGCTCGCGGGCCTCGGCGACGGTCTGTCGCAGATCGGACCGCAGCCAGTCGATCTCGTCGGGGTATTCGGCCGTCGTGATGTTCGCGGCGACCTGCGCGGCCGGTGAGCCGGGCGCGCCGTGGGCCGGCTGTGCGGGTCGAAGGCGGTTCAGGTAGGCGCGTTCGTAGGGGTCGCGGACGATCTCCGCGACCTGGACGGGGTCGAGGAGCGACGCCACGGCCGCGGCCCGCGCCCAGAGGTCCTCGGCCTGGCGCAACAGGAATCCGAGGTGGCGTCCCCGCCAGTTTCGGGGGCGGAGGTCCAGACCCTCATCCAACTGGTCGCGCAGGTGTTCCGGCGTACGCCCGGTCAGCAACGGGGCATTCTTCTCGTCCGCTGCGTACTGCCGGAGTTCCTCCGCGAGATACAGCCAGACCACCGCCCTGTAGCGGTTCAGATAGAACTTGACCGGTGCCACCTGGCCCAGGCGGGCGAGGCGTGTGAACCGGGCGGTCGTCACGTCCAGCATGGCCGCGCCGTCGGAGGTGCCCACCGCCCTGACGCGCTCCCTCAGCGTTTCGGGAAAGCCGCTCTCGGAGCTCACCCGGTCGATCTCCGCCCGGGTGACGTGGAGGCCTCCGCCTCCGTCGTCGGCCACGGTGCGGATACAGCCCAGGTGGACGGCGAGGTCGAACTCTCCCCGTTTCAGCCCCAGTTCCCGTGCTGCGCGGCTCTGTGAGAGCGAGGTGTCGCGTACCCGGGGGCGGGCCGGGGCGGTGGGCACGATGGCCGTGACGGACTGGGTGGCGGTGTTTCCGGACATGACGGTTCTCCCCCGTGCGATGACGTGCCGGCGCTGGTCTGCGCTCGCATCGGAAAAACCGTAACCGTTTTGCCGGACATCGCGGCAGGCCTGTGGATAACTCCTCCAGCCTCGACGAAACAGCAGGTCAGAGGCCTATGGCGCACGTTGCGGCTGGCGCGCGTCCAGGCCGAGGTGCTCTCCGACGCGGTTCACGAGCAGAGTCATCTCGTAGGCGACCTGGCCGATGTCGACTTCCGCGGCGCTGAGCACGCACAGGCAGCTGCCCTCGCCCGCCGCGCTGACGAACAGCACCGCGTCGTCGAACTCGACCATGGTCTGACGCACGTGACCGGCGCCGAAGTGGCGACCGGAACCCTTGGCGAGGCTGTGCAGCCCGGAGGCGACGGCGGCGAGGTGTTCGGCGTCCTCGCGTCTCAGCCCCGTGCTCGCGCCCGTAACGAGCCCGTCACTGGACAGCACCATGGCGTGCCGTACCTGTTCGACGCGCTCGGTCAGGTCGTCCAACAGCCAGCCCAGTCCCGCCTTCTGCGGCATGTTCAGTTCTCCCCGTGGTGTCGTTCCCCCCTGGCCGGAGGATCCGACGTATCAGCCTTCCCCACCTCCGCCGTCCGGGCAAGCAAGATGAGTACATGGCACAGAAGATGACCGACGAGCAATGGCGGGCCTTCGTTTCGCACGGGACCCGCACCGGCAAACTCTCGACCGTTCGCGCTGACGGACGGCCCCACGTCACCCCGGTCTGGTTCTTGCTGGACGGTGACGACGTGGTCTTCAACACCGGGCAGGACACCGTCAAGGGGCGGAATCTGGCCAGGGACGGCCGGGTCGCCCTGTGCGTGGACGACGGCCGGCCCCCGTACGGCTTCGTCGTCCTTGAGGGGCGGGCCGAGCTGTCGGAGGATCTGGACGAGGTCCGTCGCTGGGCCACACGGATCGGCGGGCGTTACATGGGCGAGGACCGGGCCGAGGAGTTCGGTGCCCGGAACGGGGTTCCGGGTGAGCTCCTCGTCCGCGTACGGGTGGACAAGGTTGTGGCGTACGCGGGCGTAGTCGACTAGAACCCGCTGTCAGCCCACGGAGTCGAGTACGCCGGGCGGGTGCGCACCCGCCCGGCGTACTCCACGAGGCGCCGTACGTGCGAAGAGGTACCGGGACAGGACAGCCCTGACCCCGCCATGTGCACCGTGCCTCTCTCCGCGCCGGTGAGGGATCATGCGGGCATGAGCGACGACCACACACACGTCCAGGAGTTCTTCACGGCGCGCGCGGCCGGCTGGGACAGGCGGTTCCCCGACGACGGTCCCGCGTACGCGGCCGCGGTCGCCGAACTCGGGCTCCGTTCGGGCGACCGCGTGCTCGACGCGGGCTGCGGGACCGGGCGGGCGCTTCCGCCGCTGCGCGCAGCCGTGGGGCCCTCCGGAGTCGTTCTCGGGGCCGACCTGACTCCGGCCATGCTGGAAGAAGCCGTGCGTGCCGGACGGAACCGTGACGGACAATTGCTCCTCACCGACGTGGCCACCCTGCCCCTGCGCGCGGAATCTCTCGACGCGGTGTTCGCAGCGGGGCTCATCGCGCACCTGCCGAATCCCACCGAGAACCTGCGGGAGTTGGCGCGGGTGGTGCGCCCCGGCGGCACGCTGGCGCTCTTCCACCCGATCGGCAGAGCGGCGCTGGCGGCACGCCAGGGGCGGCGGATCACCCCGGACGATCTGCGTGCGAAGGCCAACCTCGGGCCACTGCTCGCGGGGGCGGGCTGGCGGATGACGTCTTACGTGGACGAGGACGACCGGTTCCTGGCGCTGGCCGAACGCGACGGCTGAGCCATGCCCGCCGGGGTTGGGGGCGCGCGCTGCGCCACGCAGGCCCTCTTCTTTCGCCGAAGCCGCGACCCTACGTTGGATCGGAGCACTTGTGCGATCAGCGCATCAACGCAGGGGGAAGGCAGTCCACATGTTCGGCAGGCTCCGCACATCGTTCGGCAGATTCGTCAGCTCCATGCGCGCGGACGTCGGCACCAGCGAGGACCAACGCGCGCACAACCTCTTCGAGGCTGCCGCGGCGTACGTCTCGGCGTGCGCCGAGGACGATCAGGACCGCATCGACGAAGCCGCGACATGGGTGTCTCCCGAGGCGCTGTCCTTCGGGGTGAACGAGTTGGCGTGCCGGGCTGTCATCGCGCTCGCCCGGGAGCGCGACGAGTCGCCCCGGACGGTGGCGCGGGATCTCCTCGGGCTGCCCGCCACCTGACCGAGTGGCGGCGTACGGCCCATTCGTCCCGGCCTGCGGGGCGGCCGCAGCTCCCCCGGGACTTCGCCCTCGTGACAAGCGCCTTCCGGGCACATTAGGGTGCGCCGACGGATCAGAGCGATGGGGAGGCTGGGATGGCCGGGACGGACGAGGACGCCCTCGCCGCCGGGGACGACGACGCACTGTATGTACTGACAGCAGTACTGCTGACGCCGGCGCAGTTCCCCAGCGTGCTGGGCGACGACTATCCGGAGGCCTGCGCTGCGCTCGACCTCGCGCCGCTCACCGACGGGTACGGCCTCGTGCTGGGCCAGGACGGCGACGGGGCGCGCTGGACGGTCGTCGTCGACGACGTGTCGCTGGTGGCCGTGGCCATCGCGTCGTGGGACTGCGGCATGGAGTACGACCTGTCGCCGGACGAGCGGTCGGTCGTGGTCGCGCTGCCCGGCTGGCCCCTCGCGGTGGCCGTGGCGGCGCCCGGTGTGCCCGCTCCGCACGATCCCGCGCCCGAGATGGCCGAGCGGCCACCGCTGTGCCCGCCGAACACCGAGGTCTGGGGACCTGCCCAGCGGCGTCTTGGAGCCGACGAGATCGCGCTCCAGTGGGCCAGCTGGCGGGAGCAGATCGACGACGACTCGTTTGTGACCCGGGAGACCGGCGAGGCGGCCGACACCCCTGCGACCGAGGACGATGCCGGGCAGAGCAGCACTCGCAGCAGCATCCGCCGTGTCCTCGCCGAGGTGCGCGCCTACGTGGACACGCCGCCACCGCTGGGGCGCGTGCGCTCGTCCTTCGCGCCGGGCGAGGCCCGGACCCTCCGTGCCGACGGTCCTGGCTGGTCCATGGTGGCCAGGACCGACGACATCGCCTTCCTCCTCATCGACGAGGAGCCCGGCGAGGTGCTGCCGGTAGGGCGGGGACCGGAGCTGCCCGGACTTCTGGAATCCCTCGACAAGATCGCCGTACGCCCCAACTGAACCCCCATCGAGCACCGGCCCGCAGCGCGGGCCGGTGACCCCTCAGCGGCCGAGCTCCTTGCGCGAGACGCGGCGAAGCCTGCGCCGCTGCGAGGGGTCCAGCGTGAGGTACGCGGCTGCCGGGATCCCCAGCACTATCAGGAGGTTGGCCCAGAAGGGGAAGGGCAGAAGGATCAGCAGGATGATCCCGATCGCCACACCCCCTGCGGCGATCTTCGCGTTCTTCGACATCTCCGTCGCCTCCTTCGCGGCCACTGCCGCTCTCTGTCCTGACAACGGGTCCGCGCATCGGGCAGTTCCAGGTCCCGACCCTGATGGTGCCCCTGATGTGCCCCTGATGGAACCCTGATGCCCCCGGAGGTCCGCAGAAGGCGCCCCGCGCCGCCTCGCGATTTCTCGCTGTCCCGAACGTCCCTCCGAAGCATCCGGAGTGATGTATCCTCGGCGGCCCGACTCCAGTAGTCAAATTTGAGGAACGCGCCATCACTGTGCAGAGGATTCCCGCAACCACGCCGACCGAGACCGCCGGACTGGCCTGTTGCTGCGCCGTGTTCATACCCGCCGACCCGGCCCGTACCAGCCATGTCGCCTTCTGGCGGCCCGACGGTGCGGCGCCCCCGGTGCCCGCTGCCGGTTCCACCGATGACGTCGACGTCGTCGTACACCGTGACGAAGGCGTGGAGTCGGTGACCGTGCCCGCTGTCCTGCTGCCGGTGAGGGCCGCGTTGCCGGTCCTCACGCGCGCACGTGCCAACGCCCGGGCCCACCGGGCGACCGCGTTCTGGGGCGCGGCCGCCGTGCTCGCGCTTCGGCTGACCGCCCGGGGGCTCCTGCTGCCCGGACTGTCCCCGACCGACCACGACGCGTGGCGCGCGGGCCCACTGCGAGCTGATGACCTGGAGCGACTACGTGACCTGGCCGCCGCGATGCCGCCCGAGGCCCACGCCGTGCCCCTGGACGACGTCGAGCCATTGCGTCTGCCCGACCCGGAACGACTGGTACGCGGCTTCCTCGACGCGGTTGCCGACTCGCTGCCCCGCTCCCCCGCCGCGGCACTCGCGGCGGGCGGCCCGGCGTTCGCCGCACCGCAGCCGCAGCACCTGCCCCAGCAGCGTGCCTGGGCGTCCGATGTCGCCGCCGGACACGACGCCGGAGTCCGTCTCTCGTTGCGTGTCGAGGTGCCCGGTCTCGCGCACGACCCGCCGGACGGGTCACGGCTGCCGTTCCGTGTCGTACCGCAGGTCCACAGCGTCAGCGATCCCGCGCTCGTCGCGGATGCCGCGGCGGTGTGGGCTGGGACCGAGGCCTTCGGCCCCCGCGCGCGCATGGACGCCCTGCTCGCGCTACGGCGCGCGGCCCGTGCCTGGTCGCCGCTGACGCCGTTGCTGTCGGCGGCGGTGCCGGACTCTTTGGAACTCGCCGACGACGAGATCGCCGACCTCCTCGGCGCGGGCACCCGGCTCCTCACTGTCGCGGGAGTCGACGTGCACTGGCCCAGGCAACTGGCGCACCGGCTGACCGCCCGCGCGGTCATCGGGCCGCCCGACGACGGCCAGGACCCGGCCGGCCCCGTGTCGGACACACCGTCGCTCCTCTCGACCGACGCGCTGCTCGCCTTCAACTGGTCCTTCGCGCTGGGCGACCAGCAGCTCACCCGGCAGGAGCTGGACCGTCTCGCCGAGGCGAACCGTCCGATGGTGCGGTTGCGTGACCAATGGGTCCTCCTGGACCCCGAGGAGGTACGCCGCGCCCGCGCGCAGCAGGACCACAAGGTCACGCCCGTCGACGCCCTCGGCGCCGCCCTGACGGGCTCCGCTGAGATCGACGGCGTCCGGGTCGACGTGCGGCCGACGGGGTGGCTGGCGACGCTGCGGGAGCGGCTGGCGGACCCGGAGGGACAGGAGCCGGTCGGGCAGCCCTCCGCGCTCGCCGCGACGCTGCGCGACTACCAGCTGCGAGGGCTCAACTGGCTGGCCCGGATGACCTCTCTGGGGCTCGGTGGCTGCCTGGCCGACGACATGGGCCTGGGCAAGACCATCACGCTCATCGCCCTGCATCTGCACCGGCAGACCGACCCGTCGGCCGCGGGCCCCACACTCGTCGTCTGCCCGACCTCACTGATGGGTAACTGGCAGCGCGAGATCGAGAAGTTCGCGCCCGGTGTCCCCGTGCGCCGCTTCCACGGCTCCGGGCGCTCCCTGGACGGGCTGGATGACGGCGAATTCGTGCTCACCACGTACGGCACGATGCGCCTGGACGCGCCCCAGCTGGCCGAAGTCGCCTGGGGCATGGTCGTCGCGGACGAGGCTCAGCACGTGAAGAACCCGTACTCGGCCACGGCGAAGGAGCTGCGCGGTATCGGTGCACGCGCGCGCGTGGCGCTCACCGGTACTCCCGTGGAGAACAACCTCTCCGAGCTGTGGGCGATCCTCGACTGGACGACACCGGGCCTGCTCGGCAGGCTCGGCACCTTCCGCACCCGGTACGCGCAGGCAGTCGAAGGGGGCCAGGATCCCGCCGCGGCGGAACGGCTCGCGCGGCTCGTGCGGCCGTTCCTGCTGCGCCGACGAAAGTCGGACCCGGGCATCGCGCCCGAACTGCCGCCGAAGACCGAGACCGACCGTGCCGTGTCGCTCACGAAGGAACAGACGGGGCTGTACGAGGCCGTGGTGCGCGAGAGCCTCGCCGAGATCTCCGCTGCCGACCACATGGCGCGGCGTGGGCTGATCGTGAAACTCCTGACCGGGCTGAAGCAGATCTGCAACCACCCCGCGCAGTTCCTCAAGGAGGAACGGCCGAGAATCGCGGGCCGGTCGGGAAAGCTGGAACTGCTGGACGAACTGCTCGACACGATCCTCTCCGAGGGAGCGAGCGTTCTCGTCTTCACCCAGTACGTGCGGATGGCGCGGATCATCGAACAGCATCTGTCCGCGCGCGGCGTGTCATCGCAGTTCCTGCACGGCGGCACGCCGGTCCAGGAGCGCGAGGAGATGGTCCGGCGGTTCCAGGACGGCGCGATCCCCGTCTTCCTGCTGTCGTTGAAAGCCGCGGGCACCGGGTTGAACCTGACCCGTGCCGAGCACGTCGTGCACTACGACCGCTGGTGGAACCCGGCCGTGGAGGCGCAGGCCACCGACCGCGCGTACCGCATCGGTCAGACCCGGCCGGTCCAGGTGCACCGCTTGATCGCGGAGGGGACGATCGAGGACCGTATCGCGGACATGCTGCTGCGCAAGCGGGAGTTGGCCGACGCGGTGCTCGGTTCCGGTGATGCGGCGCTCACTGAACTGTCCGATGCCGAACTGGCCGATCTGGTCGAGCTGCGAGGGGGCGCACGATGAGGGAACACGACAGCGAGCGCACATTCGCGGCACTGCCGCCCGCGCGCGGGCGGGGCTTCGCCCGGACCTGGTGGGGCCAGGCGTGGCTGAAGGCACTGGAGGACGCGGCCCTGGACTCCGAACAGGTCAAGACCGGCCGCAGACTCGCGCGCGCGGGAGCCGTGGGTTCCGTGTCGGTGCGCCCGGGGCGCATCACCGCCGTCGTCCAGGACCCCGATCGCACCACGCACCGTGCCGACGTCCTGCTGCAGGAACTGTCCGCGGAAGAGTGGGACCGCTTCCTGGACATGGCCGTCCAACGAGCCGGGCACATCGCGGCCCTGCTCGACCGTGAGATGCCACCGCATCTCGTCGAGGACGCCGCCGACGCCGGGGCAGAGCTCCTGCCCGGGCTCGGCGATCTGGAGCCGGAGTGCGAGTGCGGCGCCTGGGACCACTGCGGTCACACCGCGGCGCTCTGCTACCAGATGGCGCGGCTGCTGGACCAGGACCCGTTCGTTCTGCTGCTGATGCGTGGACGCGGTGAGCGCGAGGTCCTCGACGATCTCCAGGTACGCAGCGCCGCCCCGAGCGCGGAGCCCACGGCCCCTCAGGAAGCTCCTCGGGAGGGGGTGGACGCCGCCGAGGCATACGCGACCGGAAGCATCCTGCCGCCGCTCCCCTCAGCCCCGGAGCTGCCCGCACAGCCCGGATCCCCGCCCTCGCTGGACACCGAGACCCCGCCCGCGCCCGGTGTCGACCCGGCCGCTCTGACGTTTCTCGCGTCGCGGGCCGCGGCGGAGGCCCACCGGCTGCTCTCCGCGGCACTGGTGCCAGGGCACGAACATGACCCGGTCGAACAGGGGTTGACGCTCTCCCAGGATGCCGTCCGACTCGCCGCCGACGCTTCCGAAGCGGCGATTGCGGCTCGCCTGGCCGAGGGGACGGGGCGCGGCCGGGAAGAGCTGGAGATCGCCGTCCGTGCCTGGCGGTACGGGGGTACGGCCGCGTTGTCGGTACTGGAGGACGGGTGGGCCCCGGAGGCGGAATCGCTCGCACGCGCGCGTGCCGCCCTGGAATCGGCCTGGGACGACGGTGATCGGCCACGGCTGCGCGCCGCCCACAACCGCTGGACGGTGATCGGCACCTCGACCCAGCTGCGCCTCAGCCGGGACGGCCGCTGGTGGCCGTACCGCGAGGAGCACGGCCGTTGGGTTCCCGCCGGGCCGGCGGCCCATGACCCGGCCACCGCGTTGGCGTCGGTGGACGGTGAGGCATGAGCCCGGGGCACACCGCGCCACGCGGCATCAGCCGCTCTCGGCGGGCGCCTTCTCGTCGGATCATCCGTGACCGATGAACAGAGGATTCCGGTGCCCTTCCGGTGGCATGCCACCGGAAGGGCGCGCCAGAGGCACTACCGGCCCGAGGCCCCTGCGCGCTTGATCAACCGCGGGCACCCAGCAGGTGATCCATCGCCAGTTGGTCAAGCCGCTCGAACGCCATCCCGCGCGCGGCGGCGGCCTCCGCGTCGAAGTCCTCGAAGGCCGTGCGGTCCGCGAGAAGCGCCTTCAGGCCGTCGGCCGCAGTCGGCTGGGCCAGCTCGTCCAGACGGGAGGCACGCAGGGCCTCCTGAACCTCGGGGTCGGCGCGGAAGGCGGCCGCCCGCTCCTTGAGGATGAGGTAGTTGCGCATACAGCCCGCGGCCGACGCCCACACGCCGTCGAGGTCCTCGGTCCGCGGCGGCTTGAAGTCGAAGTGCCGCGGTCCCGCGTAACCGGCGTTCTCCAGGAGGTCCACCAGCCAGAAGGCGGCGCGCAGATCGCCTGCCCCGAAGCGCAGGTCCTGGTCGTACTTGATGCCGGACTGGCCGTTGAGGTCGATGTGGAAGAGCTTGCCCGCCCACAGGGCCTGGGCGATGCCGTGCGGGAAGTTGAGCCCGGCCATCTGCTCGTGGCCCACCTCCGGATTGACGCCGTAGAGCTCCGGACGTTCCAGGCGCTCGATGAACGACAGGGCGTGACCGACCGTGGGGAGCAGGATGTCACCGCGGGGCTCGTTCGGCTTGGGCTCGATCGCGAAGCGGAGGTCGTAGCCCTGGGAGGTCACGTACTCGCCGAGGAGGTCGAAGGCCTCCTTCATGCGGTCCAGCGCCAGGCGCACGTCCTTGGCGGCGCCGGACTCGGCGCCCTCCCGGCCGCCCCAGGCGACGTAGATCCTGGCGCCCAGTTCGGCCGCCAGGTCGATGTTGCGGATCGTCTTGCGCAGCGCGTAGCGGCGCACGTCGCGGTCGTTGGCGGTGAACGCGCCGTCCTTGAAGACGGGGTGCGTGAACAGGTTGGTGGTGGCCATCGGCACGGTCATGCCGGTCGCGTCGAGGGCCTCACGGAAGCGCTTGATGTGCGCCTCGCGCTCGCTGTGCGAAGACCCGAAGGGGATCAGGTCGTCGTCGTGGAAGGTCACTCCGTGGGCACCGAGTTCCGCCAGACGCCGCACCGTCTCGACCGGGTCGAGGGCGCGCCGGGTGGCGTCGCCGAACGGATCCCTCCCCTGCCAGCCGACGGTCCACAGGCCGAAGGTGAACCTGTCCTCGGGGGTGGGCTGGTAGTTCATGCCGCGGCTCCTTGCTCGCTCCGAACCATTTCGTCATGGCGCTTAACAAATTAGTATGCGGAGGCATCTCTGGGAAGAGAGGCGTCTCCGCGAAGAGACGACGTGTCTCCGTGAGGAGACTGTGTGGCATCCGGGCCGTGCGGTCCGGGAGACTCCAGGTAGAAGGACAGATCCCGCGAGCCGCGGAAGAGGGAGAGCCCGATGTCAGCAGCCGAGGGTCCGCTCGTCGTCGGGGTGGACACATCCACCCAGTCCACCAAAGCCCTGGTCGTCGACGTGTCGACCGGACGGGTGGTGGCGAGCGGTCAGGCACCGCACACCGTGTCCTCCGGGGAGGGCAGGGAGAGCGATCCGCGGCAGTGGTGGGACGCGCTGTGTGCGGCACTGCACCAGTGCGGGGAGGCGGCGCACGAGGCCGCAGCGGTGTCGATCGGCGGACAGCAGCACGGGCTCGTCACGCTCGACGCCCAGGGCGAACCCGTTCGCCCGGCGCTCCTGTGGAACGACGTGCGGTCGGCTCCGCAGGCCCGCCGTCTGGTGGAGGAGCTGGGCGGCTCGAAGACCTGGGCCGAACGCACCGGACTCGTGCCGGCTGCCTCCTTCACGGTCACGAAGTGGGCCTGGCTCACCGAGAACGAACCGGAGGCGGTCCGTGCGACGGCCGCCGTGCGTCTGCCGCACGACTACCTCACGGAGCGCCTGACCGGACAGGGCACGACGGACCGCGGTGACGTGTCCGGTACGGGGTGGTGGGCGTCCGGGACGGAGGCGTACGACGAGGAGATCCTCACCCATGTGGGGCTCGACCCGGCGCTGCTGCCGCGTGTGGTCCGGCCGGGTGAGGTGGCCGGCACGGTGCGGGACACGCATGATCTGCCGTTCTCCAAGGGCACGCTGGTCGCCCCGGGTACCGGCGACAACGCGGCGGCCGCGCTGGGGCTCGGGCTGCGTCCTGGCACACCGGTGCTGAGCCTCGGTACCTCCGGCACGGTGTACGCCGTCTCGACTCGGCGCCCCGCTGATCCCACCGGCACCGTGGCGGGCTTCGCCGACGCGCGCGGTGACTGGCTGCCACTGGCCTGCACCCTGAACTGCACGCTCGCCGTCGACCGCGTGGCGACACTGCTGGGCCTGGACCGCGAGGCCGTCGAGCCCGGCACGAGTGTGACCCTGCTCCCCTACCTGGACGGTGAGCGCACTCCGGACCTGCCGCACGCCTCGGGTCTGCTGCACGGTCTGCGGCACGACACGACGGCCGGACAACTCCTTCAGGCGGCGTACGACGGCGCGGTCCACTCGTTGCTGGGCGCCCTCGGCCTGGTGCTCGACGCGGACGCGGACCGCTCCGCGCCGCTGCTGCTCATCGGCGGAGGCGCACGGGGAACGGCCTGGCAGCAGACGGTGCGGCGGCTGTCGGGGCGTCCTGTACAGGTACCGGAGGCCCAGGAGCTGGTCGCCCTCGGCGCCGCCGCCCAGGCCGCAGGGCTGCTGACCGGCGAAGACCCGGCGGCGGTCGCCCGCCGCTGGGGCACCGCCCGCGGACCCGTTCTGGACCCGGTGGAACGGGATGAGGCGACGCTGGCCAGGATCACCGGGGTACTCTCCGACGCGGCGCCGCTGCTGGAGCGGGAGCCCGACAAGCGCTGAAGGGGGCCGCCTCCACAGCGGTGGAGCCCCGAGCAGAAGAGCCCCACGGGCCGGGCACGTTGATCGGGCTCGGCCCCGCGCGAAAGGGACGGCCGGACAAGGACTGACAGAGGAATGACCGCACCACTGCACGAAGCCCACCCCACGAGTCCCGGGCCTCGGCTGCCCGACACCCAACAGGGCATGCGCCGTCGCAACCTCTCCCGGGTGATGCACGCCGTCAATGCCGAGGGGCCGCTGTCCCGTGCGGCCGTCGCTTCGCACATCGGCCTGACGAGGGCGGCCGTCTCGACGCTGGTCGACGAGCTCATCCGTTCGGGTCTGCTGGAGGAGCTGGGGCCCGAACGGCCCGGCAGGGTGGGCCGGCCGGGTTCCGCGCTCGCCCTCAGCGGGCGCGGCCCGGCCGGAATCGGCGCGGAGGTCGGCGTCGACCATCTCGCGGTGTGCGCGGTCGACCTGCGGGGCGAGGTACGGGCACGGGCCGTGCGGCACGGCGTGAACCGCAGCCGCTCACCCGAGTCCGTGATCGGCGAACTGACGACGCTGGTGGAGCAGGTCGTCGCCGCTGCGGCACAGGATGGACTGTGGCCCGCGGGCCTCGCGGTCGCCGTACCGGGCCTGGTGGCACGGGACGCCCGTACGGTGGTCCGCGCCCCCAACCTCGACTGGCACGACACGGACCTGGGCGCGCTGTTGTCCGGCGATCTGCCGCTGACCGTGGACAACGAGGCCAACTTCGGCGGCCTCGCCGAACTGTGGCTCGGCGAGGGGACCCCGCGCGACTTCCTGCACGTCTCCGCCGAGATCGGCATCGGCGGCGCCGTGGTCGTGGATGGCCGGCTGCTGCGGGGGACCCGCGGTTTCGCGGGCGAGTTGGGGCATGTGCCCGTCCGGCCAGAAGGGCCTCGGTGCGCGTGCGGCGGGCGTGGATGCCTGGAGCAGTACGCCGGTGAGGAGGCCGTCCTGCGGGCAGCCGGTCTGACACCGGGCGAGGATCGCGTCGACTTGCTGGCGGAACGAGCCGCCGCGGGCGACAAAGACGTACGGCGTGCCCTGCGCGGCGCCGGAACCGCGCTCGGTATCGCGCTGACCGGTGCGGTCAACCTGCTCGACCCGCAGACCGTGGTGGTGGGCGGTGCGCTGGCGGGACTCGCGCCGTGGCTGCTGCCGTCGCTGGAGCGGGAGCTGGCCCGCCGCACGGCAGGGCCCGCCTGTTCCGTGACCGTGTCGCGGCTGGGTTCCGAAGGCCCGCTGCTGGGAGCGGCGCATTCGGTGGTGCGGGGTGTGCTGGACGATCCTGCCGCGGTGGCCGGGCGGCCATAACGCACAGGTACACAGGGCGGCTTCCCCCGTGCGGGTGACGAAGTTATCCACATTCTCGACGCTGTCCACCGGAATCAGCACCTTCTTCCTGTCTGATCCCCGAGCGCCGTACCTTGATCCACGTGAGGCGCAACCGCCCTGGCGGGGACTGCGTATTCACTCGCATCGGGTTTCACACACCGGGGGGTCACATGGTCATGGAGACGGTTCCAAAGCTGCCGCGCGAGTCCTTCGGGAGGCGACGGCTGTTGAAAGGCGCGGTCCTCACCGCGATCCCCTACGCGCTCCTGCCCGACCCCCGGGCCGGTGCGCAACCGCAGGCACCCGACTACCCCCACGCCACATGGCGCCCGGCGAGCACGTCCAACTACACGGCCGCGGAGCGCCCAACGAGCCACTCCCTCGACTACGTGATCATCCACGTGACACAGACGACATACAGGAAGGCGCTGTCCATCTTCGAGGACCCGCGGAAGAAGGTGTCCGCCCACTACCTCGTGCGGTCGGCCGACGGGTCCGTCGCGCAGTGCGTGCGGGAACGCGACATCGCCTGGCACGCCGGCGACTGGGACCACAACACGCGGAGCATCGGGATCGAGCACGAGGGCTGGGTGGACCAGCCGTCGTACTTCACCGACGCGATGTACCAGCAGTCGGCCAAACTCGCCGCTGCCCTCTGTACCAAGTACGGCATCCCCAAGGACCGCGCCCACATCATCGGCCACCACCAGGTCCCGGGCACCGACCACACTGATCCCGGGCCGAGCTGGGACTGGGCACGGTACATAGAACTGGTCAACTCCTCGTGACGCCGCATCGGAGGCGACAGCTCGTCGAGACAGGTCTTGGAGGTGACAGTCGAGAAACTTGTCCGGGCTAGCGAGGAGGGCGACGATTGGGCGGGAGCCGTATCACCTTCCGGGGAGGCCGAGTTGACCGATCCATGGGTGGCCCTGGAACCGGGCGCCGATCCCGTCGAACGGGTACGGGCACTGCGCCGCGCATATGAGACGTTCACCGAGGCGGGCACGGTGGAGCGACCGGTGCGTTCCGTGGTGGCCGACTCGTGGCGGCGATCGGCGAAGGCGGGGGTCGGCCCGGACGGCACCGCGAGCGTGGAGCTCACGGACGGAGACCTCGGTTCCTACCGGGCGGAGCATCCGCTGGCGCGGGTGATGCCGTTGGTCCGGGAACTCCTGGGCACCTTCGCGGCGGACGGCGAGCATCTGCTGGCGGTGTGCGACGCGCAGGGCAGGATGCTATGGGTCGAGGGGCATCCGGCGACCCTGCGGCGGGCGGACCGGATGAACTTCGTTCCGGGCGCGCGCTGGGCGGAGAGCGCGGTCGGCACGAACGCGCCAGGTACGGCGGTCGCCGTGGACCGGCCGGTGCAGGTGTTCGCGGCGGAGCACTTCAGTCGGCGGGTTCAGCCCTGGACCTGCGCGGCAGCGCCGGTCCACGACCCGCGCACCGGCCGGGTGCTCGGCGCGGTGGACATCACCGGCGGGGACGGTCTCGCGCATCCCCACAGCCTGGGTTTCGTGCAGGCGGTGGCGCGCGCCGCAGAGTCCCAGCTCGCGCTGCTCACCCCGCCCGAGACGGCGGCAGCCGACGCGCTCGGCCTGACCGCGCTCGGCAGGGACGAGGCCCACCTGGTCGTGGACGGCCGGAAGCTCAGGCTCAGCCGTCGGCACAGCGAGATCGTGGTACTGCTCGCCCGGCACCCGGAGGGGCTGACCGGAGACGAGTTGCTGTGCGCCCTCTACGAGGACGAGTCGGTGACACCGGTGACTCTGCGCGCTGAACTGGCCCGGCTGCGCAGGCTGCTCGGCCCAGCGCTGCTGGGCTCCCGGCCGTACCGGCTCATGGTTCCGGTCGAGTCCGATGTCGCCGTCGTCGAAAGGAGGTTGGAGACGGGCTCGGTCACAGCGGCCGCGGCGGCGTACGGCGGTCCGCTCCTGCCAGGTTCGCAGGCCCCGGCGGTGGTGCGGCTGCGGCAGCGGATCGCCGACGGGCTGCGTACGGCGCTCATCGCCCGCCGTGACCCCGACCTGCTGGCGGACTGGGCACACGCGCCCTGGGGCGAGGACGACCTCGACGTATGGCGCGCTCTGGCGGCCGTCCGGCCGACGGTGGCGGTGCGGGTGCGCCTGGAGGAACTGGAGTCCGAGCTGGCGGCACCACCGAGGTGGGCACGTCAGCCGGCTCGCCCGACGCACCACTGACTCACCGGCATTCGTCCCGGCGCACAGCGCCCCACCCGTCCACCAGCTCCCCGTCGCTATCACCATCCCCATCCCAGTCACTATCACCATCCCCAGCACCCGGCACCCAGCACCCAGCACCCAGCACCCAGCACGGCAACGTTCTCGCAACGTCGGTGTCCCTAGCCTCGCGGCGAGAGCTGCCCAACGGCGGGCAGTGCGTTCTCGGGAGGCAGGCACCATGACGCGTTACGCAGCGCCCGGTACCGACGGCGCGATCGTCTCGTACGAGTCGCGGTACGACCACTTCATCGGCGGCGAGTACGTACCGCCGGCCAGTGGGCGGTACTTCGCGAACCCGAGTCCCGTGAACGGGCAGCCGTTCACGGAGATCGCCCGGGGGACCGCCGAGGACGTGGAGCGGGCGCTGGACGCGGCGCACGCGGCCGCGCCCGCCTGGGGCCGCACGTCCGTGGGCGAGCGTTCCGACGTCCTCCGCAAGATCGCTGACCGGATGGAGGCGAACCTGGAGAAGCTGGCCGTCGCGGAGAGCTGGGAGAACGGCAAGCCGGTCCGGGAGACGCTGGCCGCCGACATCCCGCTCGCCATCGACCACTTCCGGTACTTCGCGGGAGCGATCCGTGCACAGGAGGGTTCGCTCGCCGAGCTCGACGACGACACGGTCGCGTACCACTTCCACGAACCGCTCGGCGTGGTCGCGCAGATCATCCCGTGGAACTTTCCGATCCTCATGGCGACGTGGAAGCTCGCGCCCGCGCTCGCGGCGGGCAACGCGGTCGTCCTCAAGCCGGCCGAGCAGACACCGGCGTCCATCCACTACTGGCTGAGCCTGGTGGCCGATCTGCTGCCGCCGGGGGTGGTGAACATCGTCAACGGGTTCGGTGTCGAGGCGGGCAAGCCGCTGGCATCGAGCCCACGCGTGGCGAAGGTGGCGTTCACCGGCGAGACCACGACGGGGCGGCTGATCATGCAGTACGCCTCGGAGAACATCACTCCGGTGACGCTCGAACTCGGCGGCAAGTCACCGAACATCTTCTTCGACGACGTCTCGTCGGCGAACGACGACTTCCTTGACAAGGCGCTCGAAGGCTTCACGATGTTCGCGCTCAACCAGGGCGAGGTGTGCACCTGTCCCTCGCGGGCGCTCGTGCAGCGCGGCCACTACGCGGAGTTCATCGAGGCCGCGGTGGCCCGCACCGAGCTCATCAAGGCCGGGCACCCGCTCGACACGGACACGATGATCGGCGCCCAGGCCTCCAACGACCAGCTGGAGAAGATCCTCTCCTATCTGGACATCGGCCGTCAGGAGGGCGCGAGGGTGCTGACGGGCGGTGAACGCGTCGAGTTCGACGGCGAGTTGAAGGGCGGCTACTACGTCCAGCCGACCATCTTCGAGGGCGACAACCGCATGCGGATCTTCCAGGAGGAGATCTTCGGGCCGGTCGTGTCCGTGACCTCCTTCGACGACTTCGACGACGCCATGAAGATCGCCAACGACACGCTGTACGGCCTTGGGGCGGGCGTGTGGACGCGGGACATCAACACCGCCTACCGTGCGGGCCGTTCCATCCAGGCGGGCCGCGTCTGGACGAACTGCTACCACGCCTACCCGGCCCACGCGGCCTTCGGCGGCTACAAGGGCTCGGGCATCGGCCGTGAGACCCACAAGATGATGCTGGACCACTATCAGCAGACCAAGAACCTCCTGGTGTCGTACTCGCCGAAGAAGCTCGGCTTCTTCTAGACGTGGTCAGCGGGTCGTCCAGGAATCCTGACCCGCCCCGCGCCCCACGCCCCACCAATGCTTCGCCCTTTTCGGCGCGTAGGCCGGAGTTGATGCTCCATCGCAGTGATGCTCGGCCTGCCTGCCCGGCGTGCGTGGGGCACGGAAGTCGCCTCGCACGGTACACGTTGCTGGTTCGTGACGGTCAGTGCCGTGAGGAGGGGCTATGCGGCAGGGGTGGTTCGCCGCCGGGGGTGAGGTGCTCGCGTGGTGGGCGGTGCTGGTTGTCGTCAACTTGATGTTCATCAGTTCGATCTCGACGCTGGAAATCGTCGTGGCCGCAGCGGGGTCGATGATCGCCGCGTTCGCCGCACGGGCCGTGCACTCGGCTTCGGAAGCCGGCCCGGGCGGTGCGCGACGGTGGGGTGCCGCACTCCTCGCGTGGCCCGGTGCCGTACTCGCCGACCTGGGGCGGCTGTGCGTGGTCACCGTGCGCGCTCTGCACGGCCGTTCGCCCGAGGGCGCACTGAAGACGGTGACGCTGCAGCCTGGTACGGGGGCGGCGTGGGCCTGCGGCGTGCTGTCGTCCACTCCGAGCACATACGTCGTCGACGTCCCCGAGGGCAGGACGGAAGGCGGGCAGACAGTCGTCGTGCATGTCATGGACCGTGAGCTGTCGCGGCTGGATCGGGTGCTCACCGTGGGGCCACGACGGTGAACGCCTGGCTGATCGCGACCGCGTTCCTGCTGACCCTGGGTCTGCCGCCGTGCCTGTGGGTGGCGAGCCGGGGAACGGCGCACGAGCGGCTCGCGGGGCTCACTCTGGCGACCACCTTCGTCACCGTGTTCTTCCTGTTGACGGCCCAGGGCTACGCACGCAGTTCGTACGCCGACCTCGCCCTCGTCCTGGCGGTCATCGGCCCTGCCGGAACCCTGGTCTTCGCCCGCTTCCTGGGAGGACGGTCGATCGACGCCGCCGAAGACGAGGCGGCGCGAGGAGGCCGGAGATGACGGCCCGTCACGTGTGCGCGGTGGTGTTGCTCGTCGCGGGGATCGGCGTGCTGCTGTTGTCCGCTGCTTGCCTGGTCGTGCTTCCGCGGCCGTACCAGCGGTTGCACGCTCTCACTCCGGCCACCTCCGTCGGGGGGCCGCTCGTCGCACTCGCCGCGGCAGTCGAAACCGGGCCGGGGCGTGCCGCGGTGAAACTTGTCCTCATCGGCGCAGTCGTCGCGGCCGGCGGGGCGGTGACCACCATGGCGATCGGCAGAGCCACGGCCCAGCACGACCGACTGCTGCAAAGGAATTCCCCCCAGTGAACGGTGCTGTTGCTCAGGATTATGTGATCGCCGTCGCGTTGGTGCTCGTGACGGTCAGCGCCACCGCGGCGGCGCTCACCCGCGATCCGATGCGCCAGGCGGTGGTCCTGGCCATGCTCGGTCTGTGTCTCGCGGTGCTCTTCACGCTCCTTCAGGCACCCGATGTGGCTCTTTCCCAGGTGGCCGTGGGTACGGTCGTCACCCCTTTGCTGATCCTGCTGACGGTACGGAAAGTGCGCGGCACCTCGTCCGGGGGCGACGACGGGCGGCGGCGATGAGCCGTACCGCCCGCATCCGGCTCTTCTGGGTCGCGGCCGCCGTCTTCGCCGTGGCGTACACGGCCGCCTGTACCGGGCTGCCGCGCTTCGGGACCGAGGTGCATCCCTACGGCACGCGCGCGGTGACGTCGGCCCTGCACCGGCACACCGCCAACGCGGTCTCCGCGGTCAACTTCGACCAACGCGCTCTGGACACGCTCGGCGAGGAGTCGATCCTGTTCGCCGCCGTTCTGGGGACCATCGTGCTGCTGCGCCGCACCCGCGACGAGCGCGTCGGGCAGCCCACGGCGGGCCGGGTGCTGCCCAGCACCCGCCTGCTCGGTCTGGTGCTGCTGCCGGTGACGCTGCTCACCGGTGTCTATATCGTCGCGCACGGCCAGTTGTCGCCCGGCGGCGGCTTCCAGGGCGGCGTCATCCTCGCCACCGGGCTGCACATGGCCTACGTGGCGGCGGACTACCGGGTCCTGAAGCGGGTCCGGCCGCTTTCGGTGCTCGATGTGGCCGATGCCGTGGGCGCGGGCGCCTTCGTGGCGCTGGGCTTCGCCGGGCTGATCGCGGGAGGCGCCTATCTGCAGAACGTGCTGCCGCTCGGCACCTTCGGGCAGCTCTCCTCCGGCGGGCTGGTGCCTGTCCTGAACGCAGCGGTCGGCGTCGAGGTCGGCTCCGGCCTCATCGTCCTGCTCGCGTCCTTTCTCGACCAGGCCGTGGAGGTCAGGTCACAGGACCGCTCAGGAAGCGGAGGCGGTACATGACGATCCTGCCCTTCCTCTCGGCCGGCTGGATCTTCCTCGCCGGGGTGTACGGCCTGGTCACCAGCCGTAACGCCATCCACGCCGTTGGGTGTCTCGCTGTCGCGCAGTCCTCGACGTATGTGCTGCTGCTCACCGTCGGATACCGGCGCGGCGGCACCGCGCCGTACTTCACCGACACCCCTCTCGGCACACGCGTGGTGGATCCGGTCGTACAGGCCCTCGCTCTCACGGACGTCGTGGTGGGTGCCACCGTCACGGCACTGCTGCTGGGGCTCGTCATGCAGGTGCGCAAGCGGCACGGCACGGTCGACCCGGACGCCCTCACCGGGCTCAAGGGCTAGCCCGGCAGGATGGTGCGCACCGCGGATCTGCTGCCGCTCGCCGTCGCCGTTCCGCTGTTCGGCGCCGTCGTGCTCGCCGTCGGCGGGCGATGGCTGCCGCGGGTCGCCATCGACGCACTGGCCACCGCCTGGGCGGCGCTGGAGGTCGCAGGCCTCGCCGTGCTGTGGCAGCGGACCGGTGACGGCCACAGCGTGTCCTGGCTCGGCGGCTGGTACCCGGTCCGCGGTGAGAGCGTCGGCATCGTCCTGGTCGGCGACCGGATCGGCATCGGCCTGGCGCTGCTGGCCGGCGCGCTCGTCCTCGCGGTCGTCGTCTACTCCTGGCGTTACTTCGACGAGCCGCCCGTACAGCATGCCGGTACCTTCCCCGCGCTCATCCTCCTGTTCGAGGCGGGCATGTGCGGCTTCGCTCTCACCGGCGACCTGTTCGACGCCTTCGTCTTCTTCGAACTGATGGGAGCGGCGGCCTACGCACTGACCGGGTACCGCATCGAGGACCCGCGTCCGGTGCAGGGTGCGCTGATCTTCGGTGTCGTGAACTCGCTGGGTGCGTACTGCACATTGCTCGGCATCGGGCTGCTCTATGCCCGTACCGGTGAACTCGGTCTCGCGCAGATCGGGCTGAAGCTGGCCGGGCATCATGCCGACTCCCTGTTGACGGCCGCGTTCGTCCTGGTCATCACGGGACTGCTGGTCAAGGCGGCCGTGGTGCCCTTCCATTTCTGGCTGCCCGACGCCCATGCCGTGGCACCGACCCCGGTCTGCATGCTGCTCTCCGGAGTCATGGTCGAGCTGGGCCTCTACGGCACCCTGCGCATCTACTGGGTCGTGTTCTCCGGCCCCCACGGCATCGCGCCACCGCACCTGAGGGCCACATTCGTTGCCGCGGGTGTGCTGACCGCCCTCGTAGGGGCGGTGATGTGCTGGCAGCAGCGCCACCTCAAGCGCATGCTGGCCTTCTCCACCGTCGGCCATGTCGGGCTCTTCCTCATCGGGATGGCGCTGCTCACTCCAGAGGGGATCGCCGGGGTGGCCCTCTACGTCGCCGCGCACGCCGGGGTCAAGGCAGCTCTCTTCGCCACCGCGGGCGTACTGCTGGACCGGCACGGATCCGTCGACGAACACGGACTGTACGGGCGCGGCCGCGATCTGCCGCTGGTCGGTGCCCTGTTCGGTCTCGGCGGCCTCGCGCTCGCCGGCCTGCCGCCCTTCGGCACGTCCCTGGGCAAGGCCGTCACCGAGCATGCCGCCGGGGACCGGTTCCCCTGGCTGCCCGTCGTGTTCGTACTCGTGTCGGCGGCAACCGGCGGAGCCGTGCTCCGCGCCTGCGCCAGGATCTTCGCCGGCGTCGGTCCCCGGCCGCGGGAACACGACGACGGAACGGAAACCACCGGCAGCGGCGAGGCACCCGAGATCCGCGATCCGCAACGCCCCATCCCGATTCCCATGCTCGCCGTGCCCGCCGCCCTACTCTGCGCCTCGCTCGCGGCCGGGCTCCTGCCCGGATTCGGCTCCGCCCTCGCCCACGCCGCACGACAGTTCACCGACCGCACCGCCTACACCGCCGCCGTCTTCGGGCACGCCGTCACACCGTCCGCACCCCTACCGGAGGTCGGATGGAGCGTGGAAGGCGTGCTCCTCGCGCTCGCCTCGACCGCGCTCGCGGCGCTCTTCGCGGCGGCCGCCGTCTGGGGCACGGGCCTTCCCTGGCACGGAGTGGGCCGGGCTGTGAGACAGCGTGTCGTCCTGCCGTTGCGCCGACTGCACTCGGGGCATCTCGGCGACTACGTCACGTGGCTCGTCGTCGGGGTGGCGGTGCTTCTCGTCGTGATGGCCGCGTAGAGCCCCGCTGGTCCTTACCGATCCGCTCCCGCTTCGGCCGGCCTGTCACCGTACGTGATGCGCCGGCCGGAACGAGCGGGCCACCGGTCCGCCGCTCGGCGCGGACGGGTTTCCGTAGCCTCGACCGAGCGTGACCGTATCGGACGCTGCTGGTTTGGCCGGCGGCCTGCTCGGGATACCCATGGCGCATGATTCCCTCTCAGGTCGACGACACACTGCCGGAGCTGGCGCCCTTCGTTCACGCTGTGCAGGCACGCAGGCCCGACGACGGCACATGGTGTGAGGCGTGGACGGTACGTGACGTTCTGGCTCACCAGACGGGCAATGCGGAGGAACTGGCCCGGGTGCTCCAGGCGTTCCTCGCGGGAACACCGGTGGAGACCAGGGGCTTCGAGCGTGAGGCCCCCTACCGGCAGATGTCCGACTCGGACCTCTGGGCAGCGTTCTTGGCCCGTTGTGAACAGCTCACCGAGGTCGCCGCGGCCGCCGCACAGGACCTGTCACCAGACACGGAAGTGCAGTGGACCGGTCGGACCGTGAAGGTTCCTTTTTTCGCTGAGCACATGCGTGAGGAACTGATCCTGCATCGCTGGGACCTGACCGGCGACGACCGGACGGCCGTGCAGGCGCTCAACGAGCCGTGGATGACGGAACACAGCGTGGTGTCGGTCGGCCGACCGCTGTTGGCCCGGGGCCGCGCCGGTCTGGACCTGGGACCGGACGGCCGTGTCGAAGGCCGGCTGCGTACCCCGGGAACGGACGATGTCGTGGTGGCTGCCGACGCCGACGGCAGCAGCATCCGGCTCGCCGCCCCCGAGGGCACGGCCACGATCGAGAGCGACGCGGCCGTGCGGGTGCTGCTGTTGTGGGGACGACGGCCGGCGGACCCGTCTCGCTGGCACAGTGCCGCCGGCCCCGAGGCCCTGCGCGGGGTGCGGGCCCTCCTGGGCGGCTACTGAGGGCTCGTTTCGGTCAGGGACCGTGCAGGGGCCGTGGCGTCGACGGGTGAGGCCAGATCACGGTCGCGGGTCTCCGGAGCCATCAGGGCCGCGACCAGGCTGACGATCATCATCAGCATCATGTAGACCGCGACCGGGATCCACGAGCCGGAGAACGCCGTGAGCAGGGAGGCACAGATCAGCGGGGCGACCCCGCCGCCGAGCACGGAGGAGAACTCCCGGCCCAGGGTGACGCCGGCGTAACGGTAGCGGCTGCCGAACAGTTCGGGGAAGTAGCTCATCTGGACTCCGACCGCGCCCTGGCCGGCCAGAACGAAGCCGATGATCATGGTCACGGTGATGGCCGCCGGTGAGCCCGTGTTCAGGGCGACGAAGGAGGGACCGGGCAGCAGCACGAGGGCGGTGAGGATCGAGGTGTAGACCGGCTTACGGCCGACACGGTCCGAGAGAATGCCGAATCCTATGGCGGCGAGACCGCCGCAGGCGGCTCCGACCATCAGGACCTTCGGCACGAAGGACGCGTCGACACCGACGGTGGAGACCAGGTACGAGGCCATGAAGACCTGGTAGGTGTACGACTGGGCGCTGATGCCGGCGTTCATGAACAGCACCAGCAGCATGGGCTTCCTGCCGTGCCGGAAGACCTCCTTCACCGGGGACTTGGGCTTCTCGTGCCGGCGCTTGAGGTCCTGGAAGACGGGGCTCTCGCTGAGCTTGCGCCGGATGACCATGGCGGCGACCGTGACGAGCAGGCTGCTGGCGAAGACCAGCCGCCAGCCCCAGCTCATCAGCTGATCGTCGGGCAGGGTCTGGACGAGGATCCAGGCGACGGCACCCATCACGGTGCCGAGCGCGGCGCCGGTCATCACCAGCGAGGCGAGCCGCCCTCGGCGTCCGGTGACGGCCGTCTCCGTGAGGAGGGTGGCTCCGCCGGACTGCTCGGCGCCGGCTCCGAAGCCCTGGAAGAAGCGGCACAGCACGAGCAGCGCCGGGGCGAGGACACCGACCTGGGAGTAGGTCGGCAGCAGCCCGATGGCGAAGGTGGAGCCGCCCATCAGGAACAGGGTGGTGATCAGGATCCACTTGCGGCCGAGCCGGTCGCCGAAGCGGGAGAAGAACAGTCCGCCGAGCGGGCGGGCCGCGAACCCCACGGCGTAGGCGGCGAAACTGGCCAGCAGGGCGACCGCCGGTGAGGCGTTGGGGAAGAACAGGTCGCCGAAGACCAGGGCGGACGCGGTGCCGTAGATGACGAAGTCGTACTGTTCGAGAGCGGTACCGACGAGGCCTGCCCAGGCCGCGCGGCGGACCGCCCGGGGGTCGGCGGGCGCGGGATCGGCGGGTGCGGGTGGGGTGGGATCACTCGTCAGGGATCCGGTGGGAGTGTCCATCAGCCATGCCTCCTTGAAGGGGACGGGTCCTCTGCACGGTGGGGGACGTGGAGGTGCGGCGAAACAGAAGAATCGGGAGGAAACGCCTGGTTGAGGGCGTGTGAGACCCCGGACGCCCCGAGGTCGGTGAACAGGGAGCGGAGCGAGCAGGGGGGTGAGCGGGGTGAGGTTCCGGCCCGGTCAGACGGAGGTGCCGTCGGGGCGGATCACGACCTTGAGGTGCGTCGGGTCCAGGACCGGCGCGCGCAGCGCGTCGGCGGCGTGCGCGAGGGGGAAGCGGCCGGTGAGGAGGGAAGCGAGGTCCACCCGGCCGTCGGCGGCCAGGGACAGAGCGGTGGGGAAGGCGTGGGCGTAGCGGAAGGCGGTGACCAGGTCGATCTCCCAGCGCTGCAGATGCGCCAGGGGCAGCCCGTCCACGGCGGGGGCGGCCTGGCCGACGACGGTCGCCCGAGCGGCGGGTCCCAGGGTGCGGATGCCCTGCCACAGCGCGGCGGGGTGCGCCGAGCACTCCACCAGACGGTCCATGTCCGCGAGTTCGAGGTCCTGCGTGGCGGTGTTGACCACCTGGGTGGCGCCCAGCTTGCGGGCCCGTGCCAGCCGGGCGTCGTTGACGTCGGTCACGATCACCTCGGCGGCGCCCGCGGCGCGCGCGGCCTGGGCCACCAGAAGGCCGATCGGTCCTGCTCCGGTGACGAGGACCCGGTGTCCGACGGCGATCTCGGCGCGTCGCACGGCCCAGACCGCGACGGCCAACGGCTCGATCAGGGCGCCCAGTTCCAGGGGAATGGTGTCGGGCAGTGGGTGCACCGCGCGGGCGGGGGCGACGACGTGGGTGGCGAGCACGCCGTGCGTCGGGGGTGAGCCGAAGCAGGTGCCGGCCGGACACAGGTTGTACCGGCCCGAGCGGCAGGTGGCGCAGGCGCCGCAGCCGACGGCGGGCTCGATCGCGACCCGTGTGCCGGCTTCCAGGCTCGCTTCCGGCCCGGCCTCGACGACCGTACCGGAGGCCTCGTGGCCGAGGACGGTCGGCCGGCGGAGCTGGTTGGCGCCATTGCGGCCGTGTGCGAAGTAGTGCATGTCCGAGCCGCAGACGCCCACGGCGTCGACTTCGACGAGGACGTCGCCGGGGCCGAGTGGCCGCAGCGGTATCTCCTCGATGCGCAGGTCCTCGGGGCCGTGCAGGACGGCCGCTCTGGTCATGGTGGGGAGGGGCATGGGTCTCACATCCTTGTGAGGGGGGAGGTGTTTCAGGCCGCGGGAGGCGGCTCCGAGTCGGCGGCCTCGGCCGCGTCGGCGGCCGCCGCGGCTGTGCCGTGCCGGGTGAGGACGCCGATGAGTTCGGCGACGCGGTCGGTGAAGACGGGGTGCTCGGGGAGCCGGTCTCCGAGCAGGCCGCCGTCGATGACAGCGGCCACGAAGTCCCGTACGGATGTGGTGCGTTGGGCGGTCTTCCGCAGGTCGCTGCGGGCGGGGTCCGCCATGGCGGCGGCCTGCGGGCCCGCGTCGAAGCCGGGCGGCGGTGCCATGCAGCACAGGTAGGCGGCGACGGTGAGGGCCAGATGGTGGGGAGTCCGCCCCGCGCGCAGATGCCCGAGTGCGGGTTCCGGTACGCGCTGGCGGAGTTTGACGGAACCGTCCGAGCCGACCTGACGGGTGCGGTGGCCCAGCGCCGAGTTTCCCCAGCGTTCGAAGAGCTGTGCCACGTAGGCGTCGAGGTCGATGCCGTCGGGCACGGTCAGACTGGGCAGGTAGTCGTCGTGCAGCACACGGCGTGCCGCGTCGGCGACAAAGGGCTGGGCGACCGCGTCGGGGATGGTGGCCCGGCCGTCGAGCGCGCCGAGGTAGGCGATCAGCGAGTGGGTGCCGTTCAGCAGGCGCAGTTTCAGCAGTTCGTACGGCTCGACGTCGTCGGTGAACAGCGCGCCGCCGTGCTCCCAGGCGGGCCGCCCGGCGGCGAAGCGGTCCTCCAGCACCCACATGGTGAACGGTTCCGCGGGAACGGGGACGTCGTCGTGCAGTCCGAGCCGGTCGGCCACGGCCGTTCGGTAGGCGTCCGTGGTGGCCGGGACGATCCGGTCGACCATGGTGTTCGGGTACGTCACGGCGTGGTCCAGCCAGTCGGCCAGATCGTCGCCCTCGGTGCCCGGCAGGGCTGCCGCGAACTCGTGTACCAGGCGGGCCGTCTGGGTTCCGTTGCCCGCGAGGTTGTCGCAGCTGAGCACGGTCATGGGCGTAGCGTGCCGGCGCAGGCGGTGCTGCAGACCGCGGGCGATCTGTCCGATCACGGTTCTGGGCGGGGTGTCGCCCCGCAGGTCGGCTCGCACGTCCTCGTGGTCGAGGTCGAGGTGTCCCGTGCGCGGCGAGAAGGTGTAGCCGTGCTCGGTGACGGTGAGGGAGACGATCCGGGTGTCCGGCGCGGCGATGGCGTCGACGACGGCCTCGGGACGGTGGGCGGCGACGAGCGCGCCGGTGTGCACGGCGGGCACGACGACCCGTGAGCCCTCCGGGGCGATCTCCACCACGGAGTACCGGAAGTCCTGTGCGCGCAAGGCGTCGGCCACCCGCGCCGAGCGGCTCGCCACGCCGAGGATTCCCCAGGGACCGTCGCTGCGCTCCAGCGCCGAGGCGGTGTAGACGGCCTGGTGGGCGCGGTGGAAGTTGCCGAGGCCCAGGTGCACGATGCCGGTCTCGGCGACCGTGCGCCGGTGCAGCAGGGAACGCGGGGGTACGGTCGCGGAGTTGAGGCGGGGAAGGGAAGCGGTCGCCATCTCACCAGTCCGTCATCGAGCCGTCGCGACGCCGGGCGACGGGCAGGTAGGCGCGTTCGTAGGGGAACCGCGCGGCCAGGTCCTCGTCGACGTCGACACCGAGGCCGGGCGAGTCGCCGGGGCTCAGATATCCGTCGGCGTAGCTCCAGTCGTGCCGGAACACCTCGTGGACGAGCGGTTCGTAGCCCATGTACTCCTGGATGGCGAAGTTCGGTGTGGCCAGGCCGACGTGCAGCGAGGCCGCCAGGGCCACCGGGGAGACGTCGGAGGGTCCGTGCGGGCCGAGCCTGACCTGCCAGACGTCGGCGAGCGCGGCGATCCGCCGGAGACTGCTGATGCCGCCGGCGTGCGTGACGCAGGTGCGCACATAGTCGATCAGCTGCTCGGTGATGAGGGACTGGCATTCCCAGACGGTGTTGAAGACCTCGCCGATCGCGAGCGGAGTCGTGGTGTGCCGGCGGACATGGCGCAGCACCTCCTGGTTCTCGGCCGGTGTGACGTCCTCCAGCCAGAACAGGTCCACGTCCTCCAGGGCGCGGCCGAGACGGGCGGCCTCGTTGGGGGTGAGCCGGTGGTGGGAGTCGTGGAGGAGGTGCAGGTCGGGGCCCACGTGGTCGCGGACCGCCGCGAGTGCGCCGGGCGCGTGGCGCAGATACGCGGCTGTGTCCCACACCTCCTCGGCGGGGGCGGTACCCCGGCCTGCGGGCTCGTAGCCCGCAGCCTCCCGAGTCACCCCGTAGACCGTGTCCAGACCCGGTACGCCCATCTGGGCGCGGACCGCCAGGAAGCCGCGTTCCCGCTGGGTGTCGACGGAGTCGAGAAGCTGGGGGACGTCCCATCCGGTGGCGTGCGTGTACGTCAGGACGCGGTCGCGGACCGCGCCGCCGAGGAGCTGGTAGACGGGCTGGCCGGTGGTCTTGCCCTTGATGTCCCACAGGGCGAGGTCCACGGCGCCGATGGCGGTCATGGTCACCGGGCCGCGCCGCCAGTACACGCCGCGGTACAGGTACTGCCAGGTGTCCTCGATACGGGCCGGGTCACGCCCGACGAGCAGCGGGGCGACATGGTCGCGGAGGTAGGAGGCGACGGCGAGTTCGCGGCCGTTGAGCGTGGCGTCGCCCCAGCCCACCAGCCCCTCCGCGGTGGTGATCTTGAGGGTGACGAAGTTGCGTCCCGGGCTGGTGACGAGGACGTCGGCGGCGACGATGGTGTCGTGCTTGCTCATCGGGCCACCGCCACGACGTTGCTCAGCCCCTGTCCCGCGGCCAGCCGTCGGATGTTGGTGGTGATGTCCTCCATGCGCCGGACGAAGGTCTGCTGGGCGAGCCCCGAGGAGTGCGGTGTCATCAGCGTGTTGGGCAGTTCGTGGAAGGGGTGGCGGCTGGGTGGCCCGGTCCGGCCGTCGGCGGGGTAGTCGTACCAGACGTCGAGGGCGGCGCCGCCGATGACGCCGTCGTGCAGGGCCGCGTAGAGCGCGTCCTCGTCGACGACCCGGCCCCGTCCGACGTTGATCAGCACGGTTGACTGCCCCATGCGCGCCAGCTCCTTCGGTCCGATCAGTGAGGTGGTCTCGTCGGTGAGCGGTACGGAGACGACGACCACGTCCGAGGTCTCCAGCAAGGCGTCCAACTCGTCCATGCGGCCGGACCAGGCCAGACGCTCGGCCACGGCGTCGACGCCGCCGCGGCGGGTGACGGCCACGCCCTGTGCCCCGAAGGACCGGAAATGGTGCCAGGCGCGGGCCCCGATGTGCCCGAAGCCGATGAAGCCGACGGTGGCTTCGCCCAGGAGACGGGGGTACGTCGGCGGCGCCCAGGTGCCCTGGCGCAGCGCCGCGTCCTCACGCAGGAAGCCCCGCCTCAGCAGGATCGCGGAGGCGACGGCGTACTCGGCGATCGCGTCCTCGTGGTGGAAGGTGTTGGCGACGAGCGTGCCGGGGGCGAGCGCGCCGACGTCGATTCCGTCGATGCCCGCGCCCGCGGCGTGCACGAGCCTCAGCCGTTTGCCCGCGGCGGCCGTCCTGGCCGGGCAGACACCTGACACGAGGACGTCGGCATCGCCCAGCGCCGCCGACACCGCGTCGCTGTCGGCCGGGTCGGGCCAGCGTACGGTCGTCGCGGCAGGCAGGGCAGCCTCGAACTGCGCGCGCAGCCGCCGGAGATGGGGATCGGTGACGACGACGGTCAGCCCGAGGCTGCGGGGCGTGCGTGTCATGCGTGCTCCCGAATGACGGAGTGGGCGCGGCCGGCCACCTGGCCGGTGGACCCGCGGACGACGAGCTGGGTGGGCAGACGCAGCGTGCGCGGCTGGTGGTGCTCGTCGGCGACGGACTGCGTGAGCAGTTCCAGGCTGAGTGACCCGGCGCGTTCCATGGGGACCGCGATGGTGGTCAGGGCGGGGTGGGCGGTGGCGGCGAGAGGCATGTCGTCGATGCCGATGACGCTGAGGTCGTCCGGGACCCCGACCCCCAGCTGGCGTGCTCCGGTGATGACGCCGAGGGCGACGAGGTCGTTGTGCGCGATGACCGCGGTGGCACCGGACGCGATCACGCTCGCGGCTGCGGCGGTGCCGCCGGACACCGTCTCGGACTGCCAGCCGAGCACCTCCAGCCGGAGACCGGCCTGTTCGGCCTGCGCCCGGGCCACGTCGACGCGGTGGCTGTTGGACCAGGAGTGCTGCGAGCCCTGGACGTACGCGAGGTGACGGTGCCCCAGCGCCGCCAGGTACTCGGCCGCCTGCCGCAGACCGTCGCTCGCGTCGGCGAGGACGCAGTCGGCCGTCGTGGTCTCACGGTTGACCAGGACGACGGGAGTGTCACCGCACAGGGCGAGCACGTCCTCGGCGTCCAGCCGCGGCGAACACACGACGAGACCGACCGACCTGGCGCTGAGCTGCGAGATCACCTCCCGCTCACGATCGGGGTCGAAGTCGGTGTCGGCGAGCACGATCGTCTGCCTTCGGTGCCATCCCTGGGTCTGGGCGGCCTTGACGAAGGTGCCGAAGACGGGGTTGGCGATGTCGGGGACGACCACGGCGACGGTCGCGGCGTCCGACGGTGTCTCGGCAGGGCGCGGCGGAGCCGGTTCGTACCCCAGTTCCTGAGCCGCGTCCAAGACCTTGCGCAAGGTTTCCGGGCCCAGACGCTGCGGGTCGCTGAAGGCGCGGGAGGCCGTGGAAAGCGCGACGTTCGCGCGCTTTGCGACATCGGTCAAGGTGGGGGCCACGCGGCTACTCCGTCTCCTCGAAGGTGCGAAACCTGAACGGCGTGGGCCCATGATTGGCAACCTTGCGCAAGCTTGTCAATGCTTGCGCAAGGGGAGGATTTTTTCAGTGACGGGGCGCTTGAGCGGGCCGTCTTCCCGACCGGGTGGGGACGGGAGCCCTCCGCCGTCAGGCCGCGCGGTCGAGCGCGCCGGCGATCAGCGCTTCGAGCTGCTGCGCCACCTGGTCCAGGGGCCGCATACTGCGCTTGGCACGGCACATGGCGATGGCTCCCTCGACGGACGCCACGATAAGTGCCGCGAGCCCCGGCGCCCGCTCGGGGTCCGCACCGTGCTCCCGGAGCGCCTCGGCGAGCAAGCGCTCCCAGTCCTCGAACGCCTCCGCGGCGGCGGCGAGGGCCGGCGGGACCTCGCCGGCCGCGGGCTCCTCGACGGAGACGGCCAGCACGGGGCAGCCGGCACGGAAGTCGCTCTCGACGACGATGCCGCGCCACAGGGCCAGGAAGGCACGCAATCCGGCGACCGGACCGGCCTCCAGCTCCTTGCGCAGGATGCGCGCGACCGCTCCCCCCGCGTACCGCACCGCCTCGGCGGCCAGTTGCCCCTTCCCCTCGGGGAAGTAGTGGTAGGTCGAACCGAGCGGCGCCTTGGCGTGTTTGGCCAGCTCCCGGATGCTCGTGGCATTCAGGCCGCGTCTGCTGATCATGTCCGCCGCACCGGCCACGATGCGCTCGCGCGACGGTGCGCTGGGCTTGACCAAGACCGTGCTCCCCTCTGGCCATAACGATCGTCATAGTCTAGCGTGACGCCCGAATATAACGACTGTCATAGCCCATCGTGCTCTGCCGAAGGGAAGTTCCGTCATGCCGTTGATCCGGCTCACCGTCCCGCCCGGTTCCCTGACCGAGGAAGGCCGCAAGACCGTCCAGCGCGACCTGGCCGCCGTGCTGCTGCGCTGGGAGGGAGCGCCCGACACCGCGTTCTTCCGCGCCCAGGCGTGGAGCTGTCTCGTCGAGTTGCCCGAAGGGGCGCGGACCACCGCCGAGGACGACGCGCCCCGTTTCCTCGTGGACGTGACGGTTCCCCAGGGCGCGCTCTCCGAGCGACGCAGGGCCGGCCTGGTCGAGGACGCCACCAGGACCGTTCTCGACGCCGCCGGGCTCTCCCAGGCCGACGCCCCGCGTGTGTGGGTGCTGGTGCACGAGCAGGCCGACGGCACCTGGGGCGCGGGCGGCTCCGTCATCCGCTACGCCGACCTGGTCGCCCTCGCGAAGGAGCAGCGGGCCGATGCGTGAACTGACCTACGTTGCCCGGCACACCGTCGAGTGGCGTGAGGTGCCCGACCCGAAGCTCCGGTCCGACCAGGAGGCGATCGTCACCCCGGTGGCCGCCACCTCCTGCGACGTCGACTCCGCGATCCTGGCCGGACATGGCTTCATCGACCCTCCGTTCGCTCTCGGTCACGAATGCGTGGCCCGGGTCGTCGAGACCGGCGACGAGGTCACCACCGTGGCCCCCGGCGACCTGGTGGTCGTCCCCTGGTCCATCAACTGCGGCACCTGCGACAACTGCGGCACCGCACTGACCGCGCACTGCACCGCCGTACCGCACATGGCCATGTACGGCGCGCCGATCGGCGGCAGTTGGGGCGGGCTCTTCTCCGACCTGGTCCGCGTCCCCTGGGCGGACGCCATGCTGGTACCCCTGCCCGCCGGTCTCGACCCGGTCGCCATGGCCTCGGCCAGCGACAACTGGTCCCTGTCGTGGCGTCTGGTCGCCCCCCACCTGAAGAACAGGCCCGGGGCCCGCGTCCTGGTCGTCGCCCGCGGCAGCATCGGCCTGTACGTCTGCGACATCGCCCGCGCGCTCGGCGCCTCCGACGTGCTGTACGTCGACCCCGACCCCGCACACCGGCGGCTCGCCGAGAGCTACGGCGCCCGCACCGCCGAGACGGTCGAACCCGTCCGGCACGGATTCGACCTCGCCGTCGAGGCCACGGGACGCGTCGACCAACTCGCCCTCGCCGTGAAATGCCTTGCTCCGGAGGGCATCTGCGAGTCGGCGGGCAACCATTTCCGCCCCGGCGAGCTGCCGCTGCTCGACATGTATCTCACCGGCGTCACGCTGCGCATCGCCCGCGACAACGTTCGCAACCACATCCCCGACGCCCTCGACCTCGCCCGCTCCGGCACCGTCGACCCCGCCCGCGTCGTCTCCCACGTCATCGACTGGGAACAGCTCCCCGACGCGCTGCCGGAGAAGCACCTCAAGCCGGTGTTCGTCCGCGCCGACGGCTGACCACGTGGCGACCGCGGGCGAGCCGGCTCCTCCCTCTCCGTTCGAGGCGTACGGATCGCCGTACGTCTCGCGGAGGATGGAGGCTCCGGAAACACGGAACGACGGAAGGTCAGATCCCGAAGCGCGTCCGGAAGAACTCGTCCAGGTCCGGGCGGGTGGCGGCCGAGCCGGGAAGCTGCTCCGCGCCCGGGGCGCGCAGGCCGTCGAGCAGGACGGATAGCTGACGGCCCGTCAGGTCGACCGAGAGGCCGCCGCCCGCGCCGTCGTCCGCGATCCGCGGGGGCAGCGAGACCATCATCAGGACCACGTCGTACGCGTTCACGTCCGCCCGAAGAGACCCCTCCCGCTGGGCCCGATCCATCAGGCCGTCCAGGTCGGACAGCAGTGCGTCGCGGGCGGCGACGAGGGCAGGGCCGGACTCCGTCGTGCGCCTTCGGGAGACGGGGAACATCTGGCTGCTGCGGACCTCGGCCATGTGGCGCATCACCCGGGTGAAGGCGGACCAGGCGTCCGGCTCGTCCGCCAGGGCGCGGGCCAGGACCTCCGAGGTCTCCCTCATGTGGCCGATCGCGACCTCCTCGACGAGGGCGCGCTTGTTGGGGAAATGGCGGTAGATCGTGCCCATGCCGAGGCCGGAGCGGCGGGCGACCTCCTCAATGGACACCTCGTAGCCGCGGTCGGCGAAGACGGCGCGGGCCGCACGCAGGATCTGCCGGACGTTCTCGCGTGCGTCGGCCCGCTGCGGGCGGGCACCGGAGGGGACGACTTCGCTCATGACCTCGGATGTTACGCTCCTGAGCAGTACCGGAAAATGAATTTCCGGTTAGTCGCCGGGGCTGCCCGCGGATGCGGGCCGCCCGCCTTCAGGGAGGCACGCATGAGCCCGACCGGCTCGACCCACATATCCCCCGCACCCCCCACCCACGAAGACTTCCCGGCCGGCTTCCGCGGCGCCGTCCTGCGCCCGGGGGACGACGGCTACGAGCAGGCCAGGGTCGTCTTCAACGGCCGGACCGCCGACAGCGAACCCGCGCTGATCGCGCGCTGTGTCGACGAGGACGACGTCGCCATCGCCCTGCGACACGCCTCTGCCCGCGGCCTGCCCGTCGCGGTGCGCGGCGGCGGTCACGGCACCGACGGCCATGCCATGCCGGGCGGGGCCCTCGTCCTCGACCTGTCCGGCATGCGCGAGATCACCGTCGACCCGGACACCCGTACCGTGCGGGCCCAGGCCGGCGTCCTGCTCGGTGAACTGGACGCGGCCGCGCAGGAACACGGCCTGGTCGTGCCGTCCGGCACCGTCACCAGCACCGGCGTCGCCGGACTGACCCTCGGCGGCGGCATCGGTCACCTCATGCGCCGCTTCGGTGCCACCGTCGACAACCTGCTCGCCTGCGAGATGATCACGGTCGACGGCCGGAAGGTCCGCGCGGACGAGAAGGAGAACCCGGACCTGTTCTGGGCGCTGCGCGGAGGCGGCGGCAACTTCGGCGTCGTCACCGCCTTCGAGTACCGCGCCCACCCCCTGGGCCCGGACGTCGTCTCGGGGCAGATCGTCTTCCCCGGCGACCAGGCCGCGGCGGTCCTGGCCCAGCTGCCCGCCTTCATGGCCGACGCCCCCCGCGAACTGGGGCTGGCGACCGCGCTCACCTTCGCGCCGCCGCTTCCCGAGCTGCCCGAGGAGGCGCACGGCACGCTGGTCCTGATCCTCATCCCGGTCCACACGGGCGACTTCGCGGACGCGGAGAGGACAGTGGCGGAGCTCGCCGCGCTGGGCACGCCCGCCGTCAACACGGTGCAGCGCACCACATGGCTCAAGACGAACAGCATGCTGGACGCGACCGCTCCCTATGGATGGCGGACCAACGCGCGGGGCGGTTATCTCGCCTCACTCACGGAACCCGTGATCGACACGCTGCTCCAGCGCACGGCCGCCTCACCGCACCTGCCGGGCACGATCACCGCGGTCAACGTCTGGTCGCTGGGTGGCGCGATCTCCGAGGACGTCGACGAGGACGCCACCGCGTTCTCCCGTGCCGGAGCGTCCTGGCTCTGGGAGGCCGTCAGCGTGTGGACGGAGCCGGAACACGACGGCCCCTACGATGCGTGGGCCGACGGGACCACGGCCGCCATGCGGCCCCACACGCTCCCCAACGCGTACACCAATCTGACCCAGGACCAGGGCGACGCCTGGCGGCGCGGCGTGTACGGAAGCGAGGCCAAGTACCGGCGCCTGACCGAGATCAAGGCGGTGTGGGATCCACGGAACCTGCTCCGCCACAACAAGAACATCGCGCCTGCACCCGGGAAGTAGACGCCACCCCGGAGCCCCCGCGGGCAGCGGTGTGCTGAGGGGGCCGGGCATCCCACCGACGAGTCACCGCGCGTCACCATGCCTCGGCGTGTGCGCCGCCGTCGGGGACGCCGAACACCCAGGCCGCCATGGATCAACGGCAGGCGCGGGCGGGCCGGGCTCGCCGGGGGCGGCCGCGAGGGCCCCCGGCGCTGCCGCCGCTCTTCTACCTGGTCGGCGCGGTTGCCGGAAGCAGCACGACCCCGTCCTCATCGGCGTGCAGGATGTCTCCGGGCGTGAAGGTGACGCCCCCGAAGGACACCGGGACGTCCACCTCGCCATGCCCCGCCTTGCCGCTCTTGCGCGGATTGGTGCCGAGTGCCTGCACGCCGACGGACACACCGGCCAGGGCGGCGACGTCCCGGATCGCCCCGTGGATCACGACACCGGCCCAGCCGTTGTCCCGGGCGCGCTCGGCCATGAGGTCGCCGAGCAGGGCGGTGTGCAGGGAGGCGCGGCCGTCGACGACCACGACGTGACCGTTACCGGGCTCGCGAAGCAGGGTGTGCAGCAGGGCGTTGTCGTCGTGGCAGGCGACGGTCCGGATCGGCCCTGAGAAGGAACGGACGGCGCCGTACGAGGTGAACTGCACGTCGCAGACACGCAGGTGGTCGCCGTATTCGTCGGCGAGATCCGCTGTGGGAAGGGGCGTCGCGTGCACGGGGCCTCCAGGAGACGAGCGCTGACGGGCGGATGCTGCGATCCCGCCCTTGCCATATCAAGCCTGTTGTATCAAACACTCGAAAGATACAATCATTTCCCGTGGGACAGGGCTCGCCGGTGTGTGTCCTCTTCCAGGAGGATTCGTAGGATGAAGCCTTGCCGACCCACCACGTGAAGAGCGCAGGAGCGATGTCGCGGCCGAACCTGACCACGCCCATGGCCACCAGACTGGTCGACCTGATGCGCCGCAGAGGCCTCGAAGAGGGCGCCCATGTCACCGAGCAGTGGGCGGCGGACGAGCTGGACGTCTCCCGCACGCCGGTGCGCAAGGCAATGCTGTTCCTGGCCGAGGTCGGCATCCTGGACCGGGTCCCCAACCGCGGCTTCTTCCTCGCGCGTGACGCGGGCACCCTCTCCCGGCCGGACCTCGGCGAGGGCGAGGACGTGGAGCAGGCGGCGTACTTCGAGATCGCCGACGACTACGTCGGCGGGCGCTTCACCGGCTCCTTCACGGCGGCCGACATCAGCCGCCGCTACCGGCTCACGCCCCGCCAGGCCGACCGGGTGCTGTCCCGGATGGAGGGCGAGGACCTGGTACGGCGCAGGACCGGCGGGCGGGGCTGGGAGTTCCAGCACGTCATGGCCACCGTCGACGCGCACGACCAGAGCTACCGGTTCCGGATGATCATCGAGCCCGCCGCGCTGCTGGAGCCGGGCTTCACCGTGGACGCCGAGGCCTTCGCGCACCACCGGCAGCAGCAGGAGGCCCTGCTGCACGGGGACATCCTGCTGCTGCCGCGGGCCGAGCTGTTCCAGGTCAACGCCTCGTTCCACGAGATGCTGGTGGGCTGCTCCGGCAACCAGTTCCTGTTCGACGCCGTACGCCGGCAGAACCGGCTGCGCCGCCTGATCGAGTACCGCCACCAGCTCGACCGCTCGCGGCTCGCGGGCCAGGCGCGGGAGCACCTGAGGCTCCTGGACCTGGTGGAGAGCGGGGACCTGAAGGAGGCGTCCGCCTTCCTGAGCGCGCACCTGGACAAGGTGCGGTCGATCAAGACGGGGATCGCCGGCGGGAAGGGTTAGGGCGTAACCGGCGAGGTGCGCCGGGCCCTGACAGCCCCCGGCGAACCCCACGTTCGCGCGGTCGATGCGGTTGACGACACAGTGCACGAAGAGGCACCGTCGGAACCATTGTATTAATGAACACCCTGAGACAATATGAGGGCGCCGCCTCACCGGGCATCAGGACATCGGACATCAGCCATCGGTCATCGGTCATCAGGAGCCGTGACGCAGCTCGATCGATCACTGATGCGATCTCGCCGACACATCGCCACGCCTACGACAGCAGGGATCATGAACGCCGACCGCACCGCTGTGCTCACCGTCGAGGGCCGCTCGTACCGCTATCAGCCCCTGGACCGGATCCTGCCGCCCACAGAGCTGGACGAACTCCCTTACGCGGTACGGGTGTTGCTGGAGAACGTCGCACGACGGTCACCCACGGCACTGCCGGACGTGGTGGCGCGGGCCGGAGCTGGAAGCGGCGTCTGTGAGGTGCCGGTGCTTCCGAACCGGATCATGCTGCACGACACCACCTGCCTCCCGGCGCTGGCCGACTTCGCGGCCATGCGCGACAGCGTCACGGAACTGGGAGGGGACCCGGAAGTGCTGCAGCCGTCGGTCCCGGTGGACCTGACGGTGGACCATTCCGTGATCGTCGAGGAGTACGGCCGTGCCGACGCCGTCGAGCGCAATCTGCTGATCGACTTCCGGCGCAACGGCGAGCGGTACGAGATGGTGAAGTGGGCCGAGCGGAGCGTGCGCACCTTTCGTGTCGTACCGCCCGGCACCGGGATCATCCACCAGGTCAACATGGAGGCGCTGGCCCGGGTGGTGTGGGTGACCGACGCGGAGGACGGGGGGCTGCCCTGGCTGCATCCGGACGTCCTCGTCGCCACCGACAGCCACACCCCGATGATCAACGCCCTCGGCGTCGTCGGCTGGGGAGTCGGCGGCCTCGAAGGGCAGGCCGCCATGCTGGGCGAACCGGTCACCATCCCTTACCCGGACGTGGTCGGTGTCCGCCTGACGGGGCGGCTGCGCCCCGGCGTCGGCGCCACCGACCTCGCCCTGACCCTGACCGAGCTGCTGCGCGCCACGGGCGTGGTGAACAAGTTCGTCGAGTTCTGCGGCGACGGCGTCACGACACTGGGCTGGGCCGAGCGCGCCGCGGTCTCGAACATGGCACCGGAGTACGGCGCGACCTGCGTCTACTTCCCCTACGACGACGAAACGGCCGCCTACCTCCGGCTCAGCGGCCGGGAGGAGTCCCATGTCGGACTCGTCGACGCCTACCTCACCGCACAGGGCCTCAAGCGCACCGACGACCGCCCCGTTCCCCGCTACGACCAGCTGCTCGACCTCGATCTCGACACCGTCGAGCCCTGCGTGGCGGGCCCGGACCTGCCGCACCAGCGGCTGCCGCTGTCCCAGGTCCCGGCTTCCTTCCGGCGAGCCGCAGTGCGTACGGCTGCCGGGCAGCCGGACACCGCATCCGGCACCTTCGGCGAACGGCTCCCCAACGGCCCGGTCGCCATCGCCGCCATCACCAGCTGCACCAACACCGCCAACCCGGCCCTCATCGTGCAGGCGGGCCTGCTCGCCGAGCGGGCCGTGCGGGCGGGGCTGACCGCCAAACCCTGGGTCAAGACCTCGCTGTCCCCCGGGTCACGAGTGGTCGAGGAGTATCTGCGTGAGGCCGGACTGCTGCCCGCCCTGGAGAAGACCGGCTTCCACATCGTCGGCTTCGGCTGCATGACCTGCATCGGCAACTCCGGCCCCCTGCACCCGGCGATGGAGCGGCTCGCCGAGGACGGCGCCGTCGAACCGGTCGCCGTCCTGTCCGGCAACCGCAACTTCGCGGGGCGGGTCAACCCACGTGTCTCCCTGTCGTACCTCGCCTCCCCACCGCTGGTCGTCGCCTACGCCCTGGCGGGCTCGGTCCTGCACGACTTCGACCACGAGCCGCTGGGGACCGACCATGAGGGGCGCCCCGTCCACCTCAGGGACCTGTGGCCCACGGATGACGAAGTCGCCGCGCGTGTCGTGGAGTTCGTCAGGCCGGAGATGTTCCGCGCCAACGCCGCGCGCATCCGGCAGGGCACCCCGGCCTGGCAGGAGATCGACGCGCCCGGCGGTACCCACTTCCCGTGGAACCCGGAGTCGACGTACGTCCGCCGCCCCCCGCACCTCACACGTCTGTCCGCACACCCGCCGGCCCACCTGAGGATCGACCGGGCCCGGGTCCTCCTCAGGCTCGGCGACAACGTCACCACCGACCACATCTCCCCCGCCGGCGCCATCCCCTCCCGCAGCGCGGCCGGACAGTGGCTCACCGAACGCGGAGTCGCCCGCCGCGACCTCAACCAGTACTCCACACGCCGCAGCAACCACGAAGTCATGCTGCGGGGCGCCTTCACCAACGCCGCCGTCACCAACCTGCTGCTGAACGACACCGACACGCCGCCGGGGCCCGGCGGGTACGCGTACACGGCCGACGGCACCCACGTCCTTCCGGTCCACGAGGCCGCGCCGACCTACCGGGAAGCGGGCTACGACCTGGTCGTCGTGGCCGGCCGCAACTACGGGGCGGGCTCCAGCCGGGACTGGGCTGCCAAGGCCCAGGCCCTGCTGGGCGTGCGCGCGGTGATCGCCAAGTCGTACGAACGCATCCACCGCAGCAACCTGATCGGCATGGGCGTCCTTCCGCTGGAATTCGCCGAGGGTGACGACGCGTCGTCGTACCCCTTCTCCAGAGAGGGAGAGCTCTCCTTCGAAGGGCTCGACAACCTGGACGTCGGCACCAACCACGTCACCTTCCATCTGCGGGGAACACAGGGCCGCCTCGCCACCGCGGGACTGCGGCTGCGGATCTTCTCCCGTCAGGAGCTGACCTACCTCCGGCACGGGGGCATCCTGCCGTACGTCGTGCGTCGCGCTCTTTCCTCGTCATGAGCCGCGAAGAGGGCGGAGAGGCTGTCGCCGAGGATGCGGACACCAGCCTCGCGACCTCGATGTGGGACACATGACAACCGGGCATATGACAACCGGACACACGGCAACCAGACATACAGCAACCGGTAAACCGGTTTACGTCGGTCGTTCCGGCGGCCTGTGCCCCTCAGCCCCGACCGAGCCGAGCCCGCAGGCGACGGGTCGCCGAGTCCATGTGGGCGTGCATGGCGGCCCGCGCCGCTCGGGCGTTCCTGGCCCGTACCGCCTTCAGCACGGCCTCGTGCTCGCCCAGCCGCCCCTCCCCCGGTTTGCGGATGTTCTGCCGGATCCACACGGCGACCAGCGTTTCGAGGCGGGCCTGGAGGCCGGCCAGTGCGCTGTTGTGCGAGGCCTGCGCCAGCGCCCGGTGGAAGGCCAGGTCGGCCTCCAGATAGCGCTCGGGGTCGTCGTGTTCGGCCGCCATCCGGGCCAGATGTGCCTCAAGGGCGGTGACGTCGTTGTCCGTTCTGCGCAGGGCGGCCAGTTCCGCGAGGTCGACCTCCACGCACGCGCGTGCCTCCAGGAGTTCGTCCATCGTGTGGTCACCGAGCATCAGTCCCCACTCCAGGACCTGCGGCAACAGGTCCGAGGTGGCGCCCCGCACATAGGTGCCGTCGCCCTGCCGGATCTCCAGGAGCCCGAGCAGCGACAGGGACTTGAGGGCCTCGCGGACCGCCGAGCGGCCCACCCCGAAGGTCTCCGCGAGCTGCCGCTCCGGCGGCAGCCGGTCACCGGCCCTGAGCCGGCCCGACGTCAACAGGTGGTCCAGCAGGCGCCGCGCCACCTCCACCGCGGGAGCCTGCGGCTCCTCCCGTTCGATCCGTGCAAGCCCGGCCATGCCCGCAGCCTCCCCTGTCTGGTCGTCCACCGGCGCGTCAGGACTGTCGCGCACGTCCGACACGGTAGCCGCCCGCCCTCCGGGACACCGCCGCGGCATGTCCGTGGCATGGGGCGCTCACCGCCCTGGAATGGTCCCGCGTTCTCCGAACCGCAACACATCAACCCACCTGGAATGGTTGACAGGTTGACCGGTTGAGGTCATCGTCATCAAACCCACGGGAGCAGCACCGGCACCGTCGCACCGGCGGAGGCAGCCGCAGGATCCGGTGCTCTCGACGCAGCTGACAGCGCCGTCGCGCCCACACGAGAAGAGCCCCCATGATTCCCACCCGTTCCGGCCGCGCAGCCGCAGCGGAACCCGATCGCAGGCCGTCCCGCCGCAGCGTTCTGCGCGGCGCCGCCGCCGTCGAAGCCCTCGCCGTCACCGGCAGCACGCTCGGCGGCTGCACCACGACGGACGCGAACGCCGCCGCGCAGCCGACGCCCGCCTACTACACCGCCTCGTACGAGAAGATCGTCGACGGCTCACGCCGTGAGAAGAAGCTCCTGATCTACTCGAACACCTCGCAGACCAACTGGCAGCCGGTCTTCGACGCCTTCACGGCCCACTACCCGTGGCTGGTGGACATCCGCGCCACCAACCTCGGCAGCTCCGCCGTCTACGAGCGCTACTACAGCGAGGCCGCCACCGGCGGCTCCCCCGCCGACCTGCTCGTCTCCAACGGCGGTGCGCTCTGGGCCGACTACGCCACCCGCAAGGTCACCGCGGACTACAGCTCGCCGGAGAAGGGCCACCTTCCCGACTGGGCGGAGATGCTGCCCGGCGTCTGGGTCTTCACCACCGACCCCGTCGTGGTCCTGTACAACCGCAAGACGCTCGACACGTCCCGGAACCCCCAGGGCCTGACCTCGCTGGCCGCCCTCGCGGAGGCCGAGCCGTCCCGCTTCCGCGGAAAGATCGGCGTGTACGACCCCACCAACGCCTACGGCTACTCCACGAACCAGGGCTACACCAGCAGCGTCGCGGGCGGCTGGGACACGTTCGGGCGCCTGTTGCCCTTCGCCCGCGCCGAGCACTCCTCGGGCGCCCTCGTGGAGAAGGTCGTCTCCGGCGAGTACGACGCCTCCTTCAACCTCAGCGGGGGTGTCGCGGTCCCCGCCGCGGAGGGCAGCGGCGGCCTGCTGGGCTGGACCTACTGCGAGGAGGGCACCGTGGTGGTGCCGCGCGCGGCATCCATCGTGAAGACGGCCCCGCACCCGAACGCCGCCCAGCTCTTCGTCGACTTCCTGCTCTCCGCCGAGGGCCAGGCCGCGGTCGCCAGGGGCGGCCTGGCGCCATACCGGGACGGCGTGAAGCAGGACGACACCGACAGCCTCCAGGACATGCAGCGCGAGCTCGGTGCCGACCGGGTCCACCTGTACCGCTACACCCGCGTACCCGAGGAGACGCAGAACGCGTACGTCGAACGCTGGGAGAAGGCCATGGGCTGATCCGCCCGCCCGTCACCCGCCGCCCTTCACCTTCGTCGCCCTCGTCATCCTCGCACGGAGTCGCCATGGCCACCGAGACACCCCCGGCGCCCGCCCCGCCGCGCACCCTGCGCGCGGGCGAGCTCGGCACACCCCAGTACCGGCGTCTGTTCGGCGCCGGCCGCGAAGTCACCATCCACTGGGTGACGTTCCTCGTCACCGCCGCGCTCGTCCTCGCCGCGGTCGTCCCGATCCTCTACCAGTCGATCCGCAACCAGCCGCTGTACGCCGCCGGTGGCGCCTTCACCCTGTCGAACTACGTCCACCTCTTCACCGAGGCGGAGTTCGGCACGATCATCCTCAACACCCTTCTCTTCGCCGTGCTGACCACGGTGTTCGCCCTCGCCATCGCCGTCCCCATGGCGATCCTGCTGGAGCGGACCAGGTTTCCCGCCGCCCGGCTGTTCGGGCAGGTGCTGCGCTGGCCGATCTACATCTCCCCGCTCGTCCTGGCCTTCGGCTGGATCGTCGTCTACGGCCCGGCCGGCTTCCTGACGTCCACGGTGCGCGAGGCGATGGGGTGGGTGCCGTGGAACCTCTACACGCTGCCCGGCATGGCCTTCGTCGAGGCCGTCGCCCAGGTCCCCGTCGCCTATCTCTTCTGCGCCAACGCCCTTGCCGCGTCGGACACGTCACTGGAGAACGCGGCCCGTTCGGTCGGCGCCGGGCCGGTGCGCGTCCTGCGGTCCGTCGTCATCCCCATGCTGCGGCCGCCGGTGCTGTACGCCGGTCTGCTCATCTTCGGTACGGCGGTCGAGACCCTGTCCATCCCGCTGATCCTCGGCGGCCCCGCGGAGCTCACCCTCTTCTCCAGCTTCCTGTACGAGCAGGGCATCGACGCCGTCAGCCCGGACTACGGTCTCCTCGGCGCGGCCTCCACCTTCATGCTGGTGACCACCGTCGGGCTCGTCATCGTGCAGGCGCGGCTGCTCAAGCAGGCCCAGCGGTTCGTGTCGGTGCGCGGTAAGGCGGCGCGCTCGAACCTCCTCGACCTCGGCGGCTGGAAGTGGGTGGGCTTCGCCTTCGTGGGGGTGTACGTCGTCTTCGGCGCGCTGCTGCCGATGATCGCGCTGGTCCTGCGGGCGTTCACCTCGCTGCTGACCCCGCTGGTGAACCCGCTGAAGCTGCTGACCCTGGACAACTTCCGGCTGATCTTCTCCTACGCGCCGTACACCGAGTCGATCACCAACAGCATCACCGTGGCCTTCATCGGCGCGGTCGCCGTGACCGTGTTCGGCACGGTGGTGGTCCTGGTCGCCCGGCGCTCGGACTTCCGCCTGGCCCGGCTGCTGGAGACCGCCGCGCAGTCCCCGCACGCGGTGCCGGGGCTCATCATCGGTATCGGTTTCTTCTGGGCCTTCGCGTGGATGCCGGGCGGGGACGCGGTCCGGGGCACGCTTTTCGCGCTGGTCATCGCCTTCGGCCTGCGGGCCCTGCCGTCGGCCTACGGGGCCATCTCACCGGCGACCATGCAGCTCGGCAGTGAACTCGACAACGCCGCCCGGGTCGCCGGGGCCGACTGGTGGCGCACCGTCTCCCGGATCCTGATCCGTCTCCTGGTCCCCGCGATGCTCGCGTCCTTCCTGCTCATCTGGACCCAGATGATCCGCGAGTACGCGCCCGCCATGTTCCTCGCGGGAGCCGAGTCCCAGGTCATCGGCACCACCGCCATCGACCTGTGGACCCAGGGCGAGACCGGCTCCGTCGCCGCGCTCGCCACCCTGCAGATCGCCGTCACCGCCGTCGTCGCCGGCCTCGCCGGACTCCTACTCAAGGGCAGGAAGGAGAAGAACAATGCCTGAACTGGTCGTCGAGAACCTCAAGAAGTCCTTCGCCGGCAACGCCGTCCTGGAGGACATCAACTTCACCGTCGCCGACGGCGAGTTCTTCACCCTGCTGGGCCCGTCGGGCTGCGGCAAGTCCACCACGCTCGCCTGCGTGGCCGGGCTGGAGCACCCCGAGTCCGGCACCATACGCGTCGGCGACCAGGTCTTCTTCGACGGCGACCCGCGCTCCGCCGTGCCACCGGAGGGCCGCAACCTCGGGCTGGTCTTCCAGTCGTACGCGCTGTGGCCGCACATGACCATCGCCGGCAACCTGGCCCTGCCGCTGAAGCTGCGCAAGGTCTCGGGGCCCGAGCAGAAACGCCTGATCGACGAGGCGCTCGACAAGGTCGACATGCTGCATCTGCGCGACCGTTACCCGCACCAGCTCTCCGGCGGCCAGCAGCAGCGCGTAGCCCTCGCCCGCGGCATCGTCTACGCGCCGGGGGTTCTGCTGCTCGACGAGCCGCTGTCCAACCTGGACGCCAAGATGCGCGACCAGGCCCGGATCTGGCTCAAGTCGCTCCAGCGCGAGGTCGGCATCACCACGGTCTACGTCACCCACGACCAGGTCGAGGCCATGTCCCTGTCCGACCGCATCGCCGTGTTCATGCACGGCCGCCTCCAGCAGGTGGGCACGCCCACCGAGATCTACGAGACCCCGGCCACCCCCGAGGTCGCGGGTTTCATCGGCCGGTGCAACCTGCTGGAGGGCCGTGTCGACGAGGCCCCGGCGGAGGGCAGCACCGTCCGGGTCGAACTGGGCTCGACCGGCCAGCACTTGAAGGTCGTACGGACACAGGACGTCAGGGAGGGCCAGAGCGCGACCGTCGGCCTGCGTTCCGAACGCATCACGCTCTCCCACCGGGCGGACGTGGCCGGAGACGGCGTCAACGTCCTCCGCGCGAGGATCAAGCAGTGCTCCTACACGGGCGCCCGCTTCGAGTACCAACTCTCCGTCGGCGACCTCGACATCCACGCCGAGAGCACCGTCCGCCACGAGGGCGAGGAGATCAGCCTGCTGATCCGGCCCGAGGACTGCCTGCTGTACCCGGCGACGGTCTGATCCGCGCACGCACTTCGAGAGACAGGAGGAAGCGATGACACCCACCAGACGTGAGTTCGGCGCACTGGTCCTGGCCGGGGCAGGCGCGACGGCGATCCCGTCCACCTTGCTCGCGGGTTCGGGGACGGCCGCGGCGCAGACCGCCGCCGAGGTGCCCCAGGGCACCGCCGCGGAGGCGCCCTGGGGCGGTCCGCTGGCGCCCGACAAACCGCTGGCCAAGGCCTACGACGACGCGGCCAGGGCGTTGGCGGGGGTGGACGACAACCCGATGATCCGCTGGCAGTACCGCGTGTGGTGCCGGACCGGGTATCGCAGTCCCAGCAGTGCGGGCACCGGGCAGCCCGTCGACGAACTGGTCGACCCGGCCGTCGATCTGGTGTCCCCCAAGGGCTTCCTGTTCAAGGAGTATGTCCGGCCCATGCCGACGGGGGGAGTCCGGTTCCTGGACAACGCCTGGTACTTCGGCACCGACCACACCGGGCTTGTGATCGTCCGCACCCCGGACGGGCTGATCATGCTCGACGCGCTCACCACGCCGGACGACATGCGCACCCAGTTCCTCGACCAGGCCGCCGCGGCGGGTCTCGACCCCGGGGACATCCGTTATGTCTTCCTCGGCCACCATCACGTCGACCACGTCGGCGGCGCGAATCTGATCAGGGACGAGTACGCGCCGACGGCCAAGTTCGTCATGGGGCAGCCCGATGCCGCGGTCATCTCGGCACAGCGCGCCGACCTGTGGGAGCGGCGGCACGAGTACACGGAGGAGGAGTTCCGGGCACGGCTCGCCAGGCTCCCCGGCCGGATCGACATCGAGATCGAGGCGTATCCCGGCCACACCGTCGGCATGAAACGGATCCGAATCGGCCGGCGGACCACGGCCGTCGCCATGCTCGCGCCAGGGCACACCGACGGCCAGATGCACGTCATCGTGCCGGTCGTCCACCAGGGGGAGACCCACAAGCTCCTCGTGTGGAGCGGCAACGACAACATCGAGAAGGCGGCCCAGTACGCGGTATCGGCCGACTTCGTCCAAGGACTCGCCGGTCAGGAAGGTGCGGACTCCTTCATCAACACCCACGCCTACCAGGGTGCCGCCTACAGCCATCTCCGCGCGCTCAAGGCCGACCCGTCAGCGCCCAACCCCCTGTTGATGGGCCGTGCCGGGGTGCAACGCCACATTGAGATCTTCGGCAACGCTCACCGCGCCCTCGCCCAGCGCCTCATCGACGGCACGTGGCAGGCGATGTAGCCGGAGGCCAGTCGTCACGCACGGCGCGGCATGTCGGCGTGCGCGGCGAACGCGACCCGGTGACCCCGGCGGTTGTTCGCCGCGCTGAGCACCTGCGGCTGTCCGACATCCCGGCCGCGCCCGCCTGGAACCGGACACGAGCTGACCATATGCATGTGCTTGTCCGCTGTTACGGCACCGCACTACCGTGCCGGTGTGGATCTCTTCTCACGCTCGTGGACAGCGTTGCGCACGGCGGTCTCCCAGCTCGCGGACGAGGACTTCGCACAGCCGTCCGGCTGCACCGGCTGGCTCGTACGGGACCTGGTCTGCCACCTGGTCATCGACGCCCAGGATGTCCTGATCACCCTGGTGACCCCCGCCCATACGGAACCGACCCGCGACGCGGTGACGTACTGGGAGGTCGCCGAAACGCCGCCGACCGGTGACGACCCGCTCGACGCGCTGACCGTCCGGCTGGCCGCCGCGTACGAGGAGCCGTGGCTGCTCAGGTTCCACCTCGACGACGTCGGCTCCGCCGCCGGACGCGCGGCCGAACTCGCCGACCCGGGCCTGCGGGTCAGCACCCGCGACGTGGTCCTCACCGCGAGCGACTACCTCTGCGCGTACGTCATGGAGTGGACGCTGCACCACCTCGACCTGGTCGTGCACCTTCCGGGCGTGGCGGGACCGCCCTCGGAGGGGCTTGCCCGGTCACGCGAGATGCTGGAGAAGATCGCCGGGGCCACGTTCCCCGCGTCGTTCTCCGACAAGGACGCGCTGCTGGTCGGCACCGGGCGGCGCGCCCCCACCGCCACGGAGAAGGCGGATCTGGGCGCGCTGGCCGCGGAACTCCCGCTCGTCCTCGGCTGACTGGTGCCGGCCCGGCTGCGGGCCAACTGGGTCATGGCCGATTCACGGATCGTCAGGCTGCCGGGCATGCGATGCACCACTCCCACAGAAGGTAGGCGTCGACGGCGGGGCCCTTGGACGTGGTCGCGACCGACACCCCGGCGCGCGTGGCCACATCGGTGATCGTGGTCGCCCGCCGCCGCTGAGAACTCATCGTTCCGAAAACCTTTTTCACCGAGGGGATACCAGAATCCAGTCCGGTTAGCCCTTGCCAGATAAGTAATGCGGCGCACCCTCCTCTCTTGACAGTGCGAGGGTTCACCCCTACGTTGCGAAAACCTTTTAGGTCCGTCTCACTGCTCCTCAGGGGACGCGGAGGACATCGACGTGGGCGCCCATCGTCCCGGCCTGATCCTCGCCCCCAGCCTGCGGCTCCTCCCTGCACTCTCATGCATGTCAGGAGCACGACATTGCACCTCGTCAGCACCATCGTGAGCGAACGCCTGCTGTCAACCGGACAGGGAGCACCCGATGAGAAGACGAAGGACGGCGGCGGTGTGTGAGGCCGTCACCGGCACCCTGAAGCGCGACCCCCATCCGAGCGTCCCCGTCAACGGCCGGCGGGCCCTGTCATGAAGCGCCTCCTCGTGGCCCTGGTGCTCATCATCGGTTCCGTCTGTTCCGCGACCCCGGCCGCCGCCGCGCAGACCATAGGGTTCCCCACCTTCAACGGACCCGCGATCCCGGCCCCGCCCGTCGCCTAGACGCCGGGCGACATGATGCGGACCATCTACGACGCGGAGAGTTCGGGAACCGACTTCTGGATGGACCGCCTGCTGGCCCGCTCCGGCAACGACCCGGCCGGACCGTGGCTGATGAGCCGTGGGCGCGCGGTGTTCATGAAGGAGCACGACCCCTCGCGGCTCGGGTTCGCCGGCAAGGTCGCCTACTGGGAGAGCATCAACGGCAACAACGGAAACAACGCCTATACGGTCACGATCAGTCCGGGCACCTTCACCGAACAGGTCTCCCAGCGCTGGCAGGCGCCCAGCCACTGGAAGAGCGTGCACACAGCCGGCTCGATCACGGTCAGCCAGACCAAGTTCATCACCGACAACAACGTCGCCGTGACCAACCTGTCCATCAAGAACAACGGCAGCGGCTCCACCACACTGCAGTTGCGGGCGACGTCGCCGTACGCCACCACGGGCACCGGCAGCGAGCTGACCGGGCAGGTGAACGCGTACAACAACCTCACGACCATCCGTCCGCGGCTCACCGGGGACGGGTTCTCCGCCTCCGGCGGCGGCCTGAACCGGTCCGTGACGATCGCGGCCGGGGCCACGGTGACGGCCAAGGTGGTGATGGGCTTCATCACCGACGAGATCCCCGGGTCCCTCACGGAGTACAACGCCTATGCGGCGTACTCCAACGCCACCGCGTTCGCGACCCACGTCAGGGACTACAACCGGTGGTGGGCGCAGAACGTGCCCTACATCGACGTGCCCGAAGCCGCGATCAAGAAGAGCGTCTACTACCGCTGGTGGCTGATGCGGTTCAACAACCTCGACGCCGACATCCCCGGGCAGACCTTCCAGTTCCCGACCTCGACCGAGGGCGTCCTCGGCTACAACAACGTGATCGCGCTCACCCAGCCCATGCACATCGACGACCTCAAGTACCTGCGCAACCCGGCCTACGCGTACGGGGACTGGCTGAGCGTCGGCCAGACCTCCAAGGGCGGCCGTTTCCTCGACAACCCGGGTGACCCGGAGAACTGGTCCAACAGCTACACCCAGTACATCGCCGAAGCGGCCTGGAAGAGCTACCAGATCCACGGCGGCCAGCCGGGCATCGCCGCCAACCTGGCCCGCTACGCCGAGGGAGACGTCAAGGGCCAGCTCGCCTACTACGACCACGACAACAACAAGCTGATCGAATACGACTGGGGCGCCCTGACCGGCAACGACGCCGACGCCGTCTCCTTCCACTGGAAGCCCGGCACCATGGACCGCGCCGAGTCCGCCTACCAGTACAGCGGCGCGCTGGCCGCCGCGCAGGCCTACGAGGCGACCGGCAACACCTCCAAGGCCGCCGAGATGCGTACGTTGGCGAACCAGATCAAGGACGCCATCGTCAGCGTGCTGTGGAACCCGAACCGGCAGCTGTTCGAGCACCGTCTGAAGTCGACCAACGAGTGGGTGCCCTGGAAGGAGATCAACAACTACTACCCGTTCTCGGTCGGAGCCGTGCCCAACACCGCGACGTACAGGCAGGCCCTCAGGCTGTACGACGATCCGGCGCAGTACCCGGTCTTCCCCTTCTACACGGCCAACCAGGTCGACAAGAAGGCGGCGGCCGACGCCGGTCAGCCGGGCTCCAACAACTTCTCCACCATCAACTCCACCGTGCAGTTCCGGCTCTACTCCTCGGTGCTGCGCAACTACCCCAACTCCTGGATGAGCGCCACGGACTACAAGAAGCTGCTCTACTGGAACGCCTGGGCGCAGTACATCGGCGGCAACACCCAGTGGCCCGACGCCAACGAGTTCTGGGCCGACTGGAACGGCAGCACGATCAACTACCGCTCCTGGATCCACCACAACATCCTGGGCAGCAGCAACTGGACCGTGATCGAGGACGTCGCCGGCCTGCGGCCCCGCAACGACGCGAAGGTCGAGCTCTCCCCCATCGACATCGGCTGGAGTCACTTCACCGTCAACAACCTCCGCTACCGGGGTGCCGACCTGACCATCGTCTGGGACGACCCGGCCGACGGCGTGGTGCGCTACCCGGGCGTTCCGGAGGGGTACTCGATCTACGTCAACGGCAACCGCGTCGCCACCGTCAGCTCTCTGGTGCCGCTCACCTGGGACCCGGCGACCGGGGACGTCACCACGAGCGGCACGGTCACCCATCACACGGCCGTCCCCGGGCTGAAGGCCCCCAACCAGGTCGTGCAGGACAGTCCCCAGATGGTCGACATGCTGGCCAAGGCGGGCGTCGACCTGACCGCCGACCTGACCAACCTCGCCTCCGGAGCGACCGTGTCCGCGTCCCACACCGGATCGGGCAGCAACGTCGCGGGAGCGGTCGACGGCTACCCCACCAACGAGCCCTTCTGGGGTGCCGGTGGCTCCGCCAACAGCCAGGACTGGTACGAGCTGAACTTCGGCACCGCCCGCACGCTCGACGAGGTACGCCTGTACTTCAAGGACAGCCGACCGGCGAGCACCACCTACCGGGCCCCGTCGGCGAACACCGTCCAGTACTACGACGGCGGTTCGTGGGTGAACGCCCCCGGCCAGACGAGGAGTCCGGCCGCGCCACGCGCCAACTACAACCTGGTGCGGTTCCCCGCGATCAGCGCCCAGCGCGTCAGGGTCCTGGCCACCAACGCCTCCGGCGCCAGGACCGGCCTCACCGAGGTCAAGGTCTACAACCGGTACGGCCCCACCGCAACGTCCAAGCGCTGAAGGGTGTGCTCCCGTGACGCGATCCAGATCCCTGTCCACGCTCATCGCCGTGCTCACCATGGCGGTGGCCTTCCTCGTGGCGCCTCCGCCCCCGCCCGCGGCCGCCGCCGTCACGTTCACCTCCACCGGGGTGAACCAGAGCGGCGGCAACTGCCTTGAGGTCCCGGGCGGTTCGACGACCAGTGGCACGCAGCTCCGTGCCGGCACGTGCGGCTCCGGTGCGGGCCAGTCCTTCGGTTTCACCCAGGTCGCGGGGACGACCGACACGTACACCATCGGTGCGGACGCCTCCGGCCAGTGCGTCGACGTCCATGGCGCGTCCACGGCGGACAACGCCACGATCATCCAGTGGAGCTGCCACAACGGAGCGAACCAGCAGTGGCGGCTCGTTCCCGTGACCGTCAGCGGCACCGACAAGACCTTCAACCTCGTCTCGGTCGCCTCCGGCAAGTGCGTCGCGCCGAGCGGCGGTTCGTCGGCTGCGGACACCGGTCTGGTGCAGCTGCCGTGCGGCACCGCGAACGGCAGGGTGTGGCGGCTGCCCGGTTTCACCGGTGGCGGCATGAGCCCGCGCACGTTCACCAACCCGATCTCCCAGCGCGGGCCCGATCCCTGGCTCACGTACCACGACGGCTACTACTACCTCGCCACCACGACCTGGAACTCGACGATCACCATGCGCAAGGCCAGCACGCTGGCAGGGCTCGCCACGGCCACCGACCAGGTGATCTTCAATCTCACCCGGCCCAACGGGGCCGGCACGATGTGGGCCCCGGAGTTCCATCTGCTCGACGGCCCGAACGGGAAGCGGTGGTACTTCTACTACACGGCCGGGCGGGAACCGTACGACCTGGGCACCCAGCGGATCCACGTCCTGGAGAGCGCCGGCCTGGATCCGATGGGGCCGTACAGCTTCAAGGCCGACCTGCTCGACCCCTCCCAGGACAACACCTGGGAGCTGGACCCGAGCATCCTGCAACTGAACGGCAAGCTCTACCTCCTCGGCACCTTCTACAACGGCTCGCAGCCGATGTTCATCCGGCCGCTGTCGAACCCGTGGACCGCGAGCGGTACCCGCCGGGTGCTGTCCACCCCGACCTACAGCTGGGAGACGGTGGGCGGCGCGGTCAACGAGGGCGCGGAGGTCCTTCAGCGGGGCGGCAAGACGTTCATCATCTACTCCGCGAGCCACTGCTCCACGCCCGACTACAAGCTGGGGATGCTCACGTACAACGGCGGTGACCCGCTCAGCTCCTCCTCGTGGGTCAAGTCACCGAACCCGGTGTTCCAGAGGTCCAATGCCAACGGCGTGTACGGGCCCGGCCACAACGGGTTCTTCAAGTCGCCCGACGGAACCGAGGACTGGATGGTCTACCACGCCAACAGCTCCGCGGGTGGCGGCTGCGACATGAACCGGTCCACCAGAGCGCAGAAGTTCACCTGGAACGCCGACGGCACACCGAACTTCGGTACACCGGTTGCCCTCGGTACCCCGCTGACCTCGCCGTCCGGCGAGTAGGTCCTTCCCGGGGCCGACGATCATCAACGGGTCATCGCATGGCATCGACGCGATGACCCGCCGATGATCCATGTGATGCACATCACAGGGTGCTAATCCTCGTCCTCAGGTCATCATATGACCTGATCTCAGCGGCCGGGGGAGTCGAGCCGACCGCTCAAGTCGGCGCAGCAGGACGAGGATTCGCATGAACGACCAGCACAGGACCGTACGGCCACGCGTGGGTGTGGTGGGACTAGGAGCCATGGGTCTCGGCATGGCCCGCAGCCTGCGGAACGCGGGCTACGACGTGGGGGTCCACGACCTGCGACCTGATGTGGCCGACGACTTCGCGCGAGCCGGCGGCACGGCGTTCGCCTCCTGCGGCGAACTGGCAGCGGCGGTGGACGTCCTGGTCGGCGTGGTGGTCAACGCGGCGCAGGTCGAGTCCGTGCTGTTCGGCGCCGACGGAGCGGCCGACCGGCTCCGCCCGGGCTCCGTCTTCGTGATGTGCTCCACGGTCGACCCCCGCTGGTCCGCCGCGTGCGAGGGACGCCTGGCCGAGAAGGGGGTGCTCTACCTGGACGCCCCCGTCTCGGGTGGCGCCGCACGTGCCGCGGCGGGTGAGCTCACCATGATGACCTCGGGCTCGGCCGAGGCGTACTCCGTCGCCGACCCGGTGCTCGAAGCCATGAGCAGCACCGTCTACCGCCTGGGAGACCGCGCCGGACTCGGCTCGAAGGTCAAGATCGTGAACCAGCTTCTCGCGGGCGTGCACATCGCCGCGGCAGCCGAGGCGATGGCCCTCGGCATCAAGGCCGGTGTTCCCGCCGAGGCGCTCTACGAGGTCATCACGCACAGCGCCGGAAACTCCTGGATGTTCGAGAACCGCATGGCGCACGTGCTCGCCGGTGACTACACGCCCCTTTCCGCGGTCGACATCTTCGTCAAGGACCTGGGGCTCGTGCTGGACTCCGCCAGGCCGGAGCGGTTCCCGCTCCCCCTCGCCGCCACCGCCCACCAGATGTTCCTCCAGGCGTCGGCGTCCGGACTCGGGGCCGAGGACGACAGCGCGGTCATCAAGATCTTCCCGGGGGTCGACCTGCCCGAGCCGGTGGAGGTCTGACATGGGAATCCGCCTCGGATGCATCGCCGACGACTTCACCGGCGCCACGGACCTGGCCAACAACCTGGTGCGCGCGGGCATGCGCGTCGTCCAGCTGATCGACGTGCCGCCGTCCGGCACCGGGCGGGAGGTGGACGCGGACGCCGTGGTCATCGCCCTGAAGTCGCGGACCGTCCCGGCCGCCGACGCCGTCGAGGTGTCGCTGCGGGCACTGTCCTGGCTGCGGTCCCTGGGTGCCGAGCAGGTCTACTTCAAGTACTGCTCCACCTTCGACTCGACACCGGCCGGCAACATCGGGCCGGTCACCGAGGCGCTGATGGACGCGCTCGGCACCGACTTCACGATCGCGACGCCCGCGTTCCCCGACAACGGGCGCACGGTCTTCAAGGGCCATCTCTTCGTCGGCGACGTGCTGCTCAGCGAAAGCGGTATGCGCCACCACCCGCTCACCCCGATGACCGACTCCAACCTCGTCTCCGTCCTCGGCGCGCAGACCACACGAGCGGTCGGTCTGATCGACCACACGGTGGTCGCCGACGGCGCGGAGGCGATCAAGGCCCGCATCGACGCCCTGCGCGAGGACGGCTGCGGGATGGCCGTCGTCGACGCCGTCTCCAACGACGATCTGCTGCGCCTGGGCGCGGCGGTCCAGGGGCTGCCCCTGGTGACCGCCGGTTCCGGTCTGGCGATCGGTCTGCCCGCGAACTGGGGGTTCAAGCCGTCCCGCGCCGCCGCCCAGCTGCCGCCGCCCAGCGGCCACCGGGCCATCGTCTCGGGATCGGTCTCCGTCGCCACCAACGGTCAGGTCCGCCAGTACCTGCGCGACGGCCGACCCGCGTACAGCGTGGACCCGTTGCGTGTCGCGGCCGGTGAGGACGTGGTCGGTCAGGCCCTGGCCTTCGCCGAGTCGCACCTGGACGACGGGCCGGTCCTCGTCCACTCCACCGAGTCGCCCGACACGGTCCGGACCGTCCAGGGCCGGCTCGGCGCCGCCGAGGCCGGTGAGCTCGTGGAGCTGACCCTCGCCCGTATCGCGCGAGGACTCGTGGACCGGGGTGTCCGACGGCTCGTCGTCGCGGGCGGTGAGACCTCGGGGGCGGTCGTCCGGGAACTCGGCGTCACCGCGCTGCGGATCGGACCGCAGATCGACCCCGGTGTGCCATGGTGCGCGGCGGCCCTGCCCGACGGAGACACGCTCCACATCACGCTCAAGTCCGGCAACTTCGGCGGCCCCGACTTCTTCACCGACGCGTTCGCCGTCCTGGACGAGGAGACCTCATGACACGGCACACGGGCACCACGCCCGAGACGGCGGACGGCAAGGTCGCCGACGCACCACAGGACAAGGCGGCCGAGGAGACGCATGACAAAGCCGTGGCCGAGGCACGCGGCGAGATCGTCCGCGTGGGCACGAGCCTGTTCGCCCGGGGCTATGTCCACGCCAGCGCCGGAAACATCAGCGCAAAAATCGGCGACTCGCATCTGATCACGCCCACCGACGCCGCCCTGGGATTCCTCGAACGCGACCGCCTCGCGCTGGTCGACGCACGGGGTGAGCAGATCGCGGGCGACCGCGCCAGCAAGACCCTGACGCTCCACCGGCGCATCTGTGCCGCCGACCCCACGGCCCGGTTCGTCATCCACACCCACTCCACACACCTGGTCGGGCTCACTCTGGCCGGCGTGTGGAGCCGGGACGACGTGCTCCCGCCCCTCACGCCGTACTACGTGATGAAGGTCGGGCACGTCCCGCTCATCCCCTACCACCGGCCCGGCGACCCGCGCGTGGCCGACCTGGTGACCGCCCGCATCGCCGAGCACGCGGCGAGCCGTACGCCGATCAGGGCCGTGCTGCTCGACCGTCTGGGCCCCGTGGTGTGGGGCCCCGACGCGGCCACCGCTCTCGCCGTCCTCGAAGAACTTGAGGAGACGGCACGTCTCTGGCTCCTGACCGACCGTCGCCCCGAGCCACTCCCCGCCCACGCGCTCGACGAACTGAGGTCCGCGTTCGGCGCCGCGTGGTGACCCGCTCCCCGCACGTCAGAGAACTCCCCAGAGCCGCACAGAAGGATCACCATGTCAATGCCAACGACGGCATCCGACGTCCCCGCCCTCGACCGTGAGAACGCCGTCTTCCGCAAGGTCGTACGCCGTATCGTCCCCTTCCTCATCCTCTGCTATGTCGTCTCCTACCTGGACCGGGTCAACGTCGGCTTCGCGAAGCTGCAGATGTCCGACGACCTCGGGTTCAGCGAGGCGGCGTACGGCCTAGGTGCCGGCCTGTTCTTCATCGGCTACTTCTTCTTCGAGGTCCCCTCGAACCTGATGCTGCAACGCGTCGGCGCCCGCCGGTGGATCGCGCGGATCATGATCACCTGGGGTCTGGTGTCGGCGTCGTTCGTGTTCGTCACCAACGAGGCGACGTTCTACGTCCTCAGGTTCCTCCTCGGCGCGGCCGAGGCGGGCTTCTACCCGGGGGTGATCCTGTACTGCACCTACTGGTTCCCGTCGCACCGTCGTGCCCGGGTGATCGCGATGTTCATGTCCGCCATCCCGGTGGCCGGCATCTTCGGCAACCCGCTCTCCGGCTGGATCATGGACCGGTTCCAGGGCGTGAGCGGCTGGCAGGGCTGGCAGTGGATGTTCCTGCTGGAGGCGATACCCGCCGTCGTCATCGGCGTGGCCACACTGTTCTACCTCGACGACAGCGTGCGCGGCGCGAAGTGGCTCACCGATGAGGAGAAGGCCGTCGTGGAACGGGCGGTCGCTCAGGACACCGCGCACCAGACCGTGCACGGCCGGGTCTGGGACGCCTTCCGTGAGCCCAGGGTGTGGCTGATGTGCCTCATCTACTTCTGCTTCGTGATGGGTCAGTACGCCCTGACCTTCTGGATGCCCACGTTCATCGAGTCCACCGGCATCGAGGGAGGCCTCGCGATCGGAGTGCTCAGCGCCGTGCCGTTCCTGGCAGCGCTCGTCGCGATGAACCTGTTCGGGCGCTCGGCGGACAGGCGCCGCGAGCGCCGCTGGCACCTGGTCGTCCCCAGCCTCATGGGTGCCGTCGGCTTCTCGCTGGCGGCGGGCTGGGCCGGGTCGACCGCGCTGTCCCTGGCCGCGCTGTCCTTCGCCGCGGCGGGCGTGCTGACCTGCGCGCCGCTGTTCTGGTCGCTCCCCACCGCCTTCCTCGGCGGTACCGCCGCCGCGGTCGGCCTCGCCGCGATCAACTCGGTGGGCAACCTCGCCGGTTTCGTCAGTCCGTACATGATCGGCGCGCTCAAGGACGCCACGGGCTCGACGGCGCTCCCGATGTACGTCCTCGCACTCACCCTTGTCGCCGGGGCCGCCGCCGTGCTCACCACCGACAAGCAGGTCGTCAACCGCTGACCTGAGCCGGCCTGGTCCCTGGTCTACTGGCCGGGGTCGACCTGGGGCCGCAGTATCCGAAGTATCCGAAGTCAGGAGCCAGCATGCCGAGGTTCGCCGCGAACCTGTCCATGATGTACACCGAGCACGACTTCCTCGACCGCTTCGCGGCGGCCTCGGCGGACGGCTTCGACGCCGTCGAGTACCTCTTCCCCTATGCGTACGACGCCACCGGGCTGCGCCGCCTGCTCGACGGCCACGGCCTGAGGCAGGTCCTCTTCAACGCGCCTCCCGGAGCGTGGGAGTCAGGAGAGCGCGGGATCGCGGCACTGCCCGGCCGTGAGGCGGAGGTCCGCTCCGGGATCGAGCGGGCGCTGGAGTACGCCGCCGCGCTGGACTGTCCGCGGGTGCATGTGATGGCCGGGCTCGTACGGCCGGACGCGACACCGAAGGAACTGGCCGAGCACCGCGACACCTACCTGGCCAACCTCGCCTGGGCCGCGGAGCGAGCCGCCGCGGTGGGCGTCGACGTCCTGGTCGAGCCGATCAACGGCCGCGACATGCCGGGCTACTTCCTGTCCCGGCAGGCGGAGGCTCACGCCGTGGTGCGGGACGTGGGAGCCGCGAATCTGAAGGTGCAGCTCGACCTCTACCACTGCCAGATCGTCGAGGGCGACCTCACCACGACGCTGCGGCGCGACCTGCCGACCGGGCGGGTCGGTCATCTGCAGATCGCGGGGGTGCCCGACCGCCACGAGCCCGACCGCGGCGAGATCGACGTGAGCCATCTGTTCGGCGTCGTCGACGAGTTGGGCTTCGACGGGTGGATCGGCTGCGAGTACGTCCCCCACGCCGGTACGAGCGAGGGGCTCGGCTGGCTTCACGACTACCGAGGAGACAGCGCATGAGGATCGTCATCACGGGCGGCTTCGGCTTCCTGGGACGACAGGTCACCGCCACCCTGCTCAGCACGCGGACGTATCGTGGCGCGCCGATCGATCGCCTCGTGCTCACCGACCGGATCGTGCCGGACGAGTCGCGGGCGGCGGCCGATCCGCTGGTGGAGATCGTGCGGGGCGACCTGGTCGACTGCCTCGACGAGGTGTTCGCAGAGCCGGTGGACGTGCTGATCCACCTCGCCGCCGCCGTCTCGGCCGAGTGCGAGGCCGACTTCGATCTCGGCATGAGCGCGAACCTGGACACCACCCGCGCGCTCCTCGAAGCCGCCCGCGCGCAGTCGGCCGCAGGCGGGCCGGTGCCGTGCGTGGTGTTCTCCAGCAGCGTGGCGGTCTACGGTTCGGACCCGGCGCTCCCGCTGCCGCCCGTGGTCAGCGAGTCGACCCTGCCCACCCCTCGGTCGAGCTACGGGATCCAGAAACTCGTCTGCGAGCAGCTGGTCGCGGACTACACCCGCCGGGGTTTCATCGACGGTCGCGTCGCCCGTCTGATGACCGTGTCGGTACGGCCGGGCAAACCGAACGCGGCCGCCTCCGGCTTCCTGTCCGGCGTCATCCGCGAGCCGCTCGCGGGCCTTCCGGCCGTCTGCCCGGTGCGTCCCGGCCTGCGCGTGGCCCTGGCCTCGCCACGACGCACCGTCGAGGCGATCCTGCGTATCGCGGAAGTCGAGCGCGGCACCGGTAAGGGCCGGCTCGACGGCGCACTACCGGTCAACCTTCCGGCCCTCACCGTCTCGGTCGCCGAGATGCTGGCCACGCTGCGCCGGGTGGCCGGTGACACCGTCGCCGACCTGGTGACGATCGCGCCCGATCCCGACGTGGAGGCCATCGTGGGCTCGTGGCCCTCCACCTTCGACAACGCGCGCGCCGCGGCGCTCGGGCTGGAGCCCGATCCGACCTTCGAATCGGTGGTGCGGGACTACATCGGCGACCACCCTGACGCCGTCCTGGCCGGCAGCTCGCTCGCGGAGGGGCGACCCGGCGTGGGTCTATAGACTGACCATCATGTTTTCCAAGGTGAGCGGTCCCGTCCGGCTCGCGGACCAGGTCGCCGCGATCCTCTCGGAGGAGATCGAGTCGGGGCGGCTGGCCGAGGGGGACCAACTGCCCACCGAGGTGGCTCTGGTCAAGCAACTGGGCGTCAGCCGCACGGTGGTGCGCGAGGCCCTGTCGCGGCTGCGCAACGCGGGCCTGATCGAACCGCGGCAGGGTCTCGGCGTGTTCGTCCTCCCCCGGCGCACCCGTCCGCTCGACCTGGAGGCGGAGACCGCCGACACCAAGGCGCGGGTGCTGCAGATCGTGGAGGTACGCCGCGCCATGGAGGGCGAGGCGGCCTGTCTCGCGGCCACCCGGGCCACGCCCCGCGACGTCACCCGGATGCGCCAGGCCCTGGACGCGATCGACTCGGCGGTCGCGGCAGGCGGCGACGGCGTGGAGGAGGATCTCGCCTTCCACCGTTCCATCGCCGAGTCGACCGGAAACGCGGTGCTGGTCTCGACGGTGCGCTACCTGGGCGAGGTGCTGCGCGGCGGTATCCGTGTCACGCGTGCGAACGAGGCACGACGGGACGACTTCATCGAGGCGGTGCGGCAGGAGCACCACGCCATCCTGGCCGCCGTCGAAGCAGGGGACGCCGAAGGGGCCCGCGCTGCCGCGCGCCGCCACATGGACCACGCCGCGTCCCGGCTCCAGGACGCGGACGACGGCTTCTGGACCCGGGCCGAGGACCTCGACGTGGATCTCGACGCCGCTCCCTGACACCCGCCTCCGCAACAGCGCCTCCACACCCCCGGGACGGAGCTGTGACAAAGGCGGGCACAACGATTGCGCGCGGTGACGGGTCGTATGAAGCGCAGGCGCGTGAAGGCACCTGCGGGTTCCGCTCATGCGTCTCGGGGCGGAGCCGGTCGGTCCCACCGGCCACAGAAACCACCGATCACCGACATGGGGGAATCATGAACGTCCGTGCTCGCGGTACCCGACGTGTTGTCGCCGCTGTGGCGGCCGTGGCGGCAGGAGTCGCCGTCGCCGTGGCCGCCGTCCCGGCGGCCGCCGCGCCGGCTTCCGGCACACCCCGGTTCCTGGCAGCCGAAGAGCTCCCGCCGCACCCGGCATCGCCCTGGTACGCCGGTCCCGTCACGGCCGGGCAGCCCGATCCGCTGCCGGCGTGCGGGGGCGACGCGCTGCCGTCGATCGCCAGTCACCGTGCCTACTGGACCGAGTACGACACCAACGCGCTGCAGGTGACGGTGGTGGAACGCAGCGAACAGCGGGCCAAGGACTTCGCGGCCCTGCTGCGCCAGGACCTCGCCGGCTGCGCGGAGAAGCTGATGCGGGAGAACCCCGAGGTCACCGCCACGGAGCGGTACTACGGCAGGCTGAGCGTCGAGGAGGGCGCGTACGTCTACGGTGTCCACACCACGACCACCTGGGGGGCCTCGGACATCGGCCTGTACTCGGTCGGCCGGGACGGCACGACCGTGACCCTCGTCCGGTGGGCGCAGATGGGCACCTTCCAGCACGCCCAGGTCGACGACTTCAAGAACACCACCGTCACGGCCGTCGACAAGCTCTACTGACCGGTGCGGTGCGCCGCGGCCGGGCCACCGAGCCGCGGCGCCGACCGGCACTACCCCAGGTCGACCTGGAACACCTTGTCCGCGCCGTCCGGCTCGCCTCCGTTGTTATCGGCGTTGGTGGTGGACAGCCACAGAGCGTTCCGGCCGGGGATCTTCTCCACCGTCCGGAGTCGGCCGTACTGGCTGGTGTAGTAGGCGACGGGGGTACCCGCGCTGGTGCCGCTGACCGGAACGCGCCACAGCCGTTCGCCGCGCAGGGCCGCCAGATAGAGCGCGCCGTCGGCGTACACGACCGCGCTCGGGGAGGCCTCGCTGACGGCCCACTGCCGTGTGGGGCTGGTCATTCCGGACGTCGAGCAGCTGCCCTCACAGACCGGCCAGCCGTAGTTCTTGCCGGACTCGATGAGATTGAGCTCGTCATACCTGCTGTTGCCGAACTCGGCCTCCCACAGCCTGCCTTGATCGTCCCAGGTGATGCCCTGGGGGTTCCGGTGACCGAGCGAGTAGACGAGTGTGCCGAACGGGTTGCCGGGCGCGGGCCTGCCGTCCGTCGTCATCCTCAGGATCTTGCCGTTGAGGGAGTTCACGTCCTGGGCGAGGCCGCTGTTCTGCGCGTCGCCCGTGGTGGCGTAGAGATAGCCGTCGGGGCCGAACTTGATGCGTCCGCCGTTGTGGTACCTGTTCTTGGCGATGCCGGTCACGAGGACGGTGTAGCCGCTGAGCGAGGAGCCGTCGTACGTCATCCGGACGATGCGGTTGTCGGCGGCGGCCGAGTGCATGAGGTAGATGAAGTGGTCGTTGTTCCAGTTCGGTGAGACCGCGATGCCGAGGAGGCCGCCCTCGCCGCCGGTCGTCACGACATTGGGCACCGTACCGATCTGGGTCCTGGTGCCCGACTGGGTGAGTTTGAAGATCTTGAAGGAGTCCCGTTCGGTGAGGAGTGCCGACCCGTCGGGCAGCCAGCTCAGGCCCCAGGGAACGGTCCAGCCGGACGAGACGGTGCGGATGGCCGAGGGGACGGAGTCGATGCCGCTGTCGGCGCCTCTCTCGCCGCGGACCGTGGCACTTCCGGTGCCGGCCGCCACGCCGAGGAGACCGGCGGCCAGGGCGACCGCCGTCGCCGCCGCGGTCAGGGCAGGGGGCAGCAGTCGTGTGGTGATGTGGGGGTGGCTTGCCATGGAACGGCCCTCCTGGCCCGGCATATTGGCAGGGACATGACGCTGCGTCAGTCACCGGGACGGTAGGAGGTGCGCCGCGCAGGGGTCAAGAGCAGATGAAGCCAAAGGTCCGTACCGGGCTCATGGACACCGGCAGTCACCACGCGCCCCCACCGTCAGCCCGTACTGTCGTCCTCCTCCACGGGCGGCATGAAGGCACGCAGCCACCGCTCGGTCTGGGCGACATGGGCCTGCGCGGCGCCCGCGGCGGCGACGGGGTCGTGGTCCGCTATGGCGGTGGCCAGCACCCGGTGGTCCTCGTCGCTCTTGCGGCGCAGCTCCGGGCCTTCGGGGAGGGTGAAGACCTGGTACTTGCGGGAACGGGCGCGGAAGACCGACAGCAGGGAGGCCAGGGTGGGATTGCCGCCGATCCGGGCGATCTCCAGGTGGAACCGGTGGTCGAGCTCGGAGGCCTTGGCGGGGTCGTCGGTGGCCTCCATGGCCTCGATGAGCGCGAAGAGCGTCCCCACCGCCTCCGGAGTGCAGCGTGCCGCGGCCTGGGCAGCGACATGGGCCTCCAGCACACGCCGGATCTCGTAGACCTCCAACAGCCCGGTCAGCGGCAGGAGTTCCAGGGTCAGCGACAGGCTGCCGATCACGTCCTCCGGTCTGAGCTGGGAGACGTAGGTGCCGGAGCCGTGCCTCGGCTCGATCACGCCCAGCGCGGCGAGCATCCGCACGGCCTCACGCAACGACCCGCGCGAGACGCCCAGTTCCTCGCAGAGCTCCCCTTCGGGCGGAATGCGCTCGCCCGCGCCGAGGCGCCCCGTGGCGATCATGTGCCGTAGACCGTGAAACGCCTTGTCGACCGCGGACATCGATCTCCTCCCCTGACGGTCCGGCGGCACGGCCAGGACCCTCGCGGTGCACTGTATCGAGGCCGAGTCATCAGATGTCTGCCATGTATCGACCGTGAGTCGTCTGATGACTTTGCTTCCCAACCTCTTGTATGGCTGAAAACGGCGTGCCAACATTCCCAGTCATCATACGTGTCCTGGTACGGATCCGATGTCCCGATGATTCGACGACTCGATTCCGGCCAGGGCGCCACGTCCCGCAGAAGTGGATTCCTGTGAGCGAGACAGAGGTCACCACCGCGCCCAGCCCTCTCCTGCTGGCCGACGGCCGGCCGGCGGCCGGGGCATGGTCGTTGGATCCCGCCCTGCGGCACCTGAACCACGGTTCGTTCGGAGCGGTGCCCCTGGTGGCACAGGAGCGGCAGAACGAGTTGCGCTCGGAGATGGAGCGCTCCCCCGTGGTGTGGTTCCCGGCGCTGCCGCAACGGCTGGCCGCCACCCGGGTCGACCTCGCGGCCTTCCTGCGGGTCGCCCCGGACGATCTCGCGCTGGTGCCGAACGCCAGTGCCGGCGCCAGCGTCGTGTACGCCTCCCTCAGCCGCCGCCGGGGCGGGGAGATCGTCGTCACCGACCATGGCTACGGCGCCGTGACCATGGGCGCCGAGCGGCTGGCCCGGCGCTGGGGCGGCCGCGTCCGCACGGCCCGGGTGCCGCTGGACGCGGACGCGCAGCAGGCGTACGAGGCTGTGGTCGCCGAGGTGAGCGAGGCCACCGACCTGGTCGTCGTCGACCAGATCACCTCGGCGACGGCACGCCGCATGCCGGTGGACCTGATCGGCGCGGAGCTGCGGCGGCGTGACATCCCGTTCCTCGTGGACGGCGCCCACGCCCCCGGTCTGATCGCCGCGCCGCTCGCCGGTGTGACGGCCGACTTCTGGGTCGGCAACCTCCACAAATGGGGCTGCACACCGCGCGGCACCGCGACGCTGGTCGCCGGGGGCCCTCTGCGGGAGCAGCTCTACCCGCTGATCGACTCGTGGGGCGCCCCCGATCCGTACCCCGACCGCTTCGACCAGCAGGGCACGCTGGACGCCACCTCCTATCTGGCGGCGCCCACGGCACTCGACTTCATCGGGCGCACCTGGGGCTGGGACACCGCTCGCCGCTACATGGACGATCTGGCCGACTACGGCGAGCAGGTCATCGGCGCCGCGTTCGCCGAGCTGACCAGGGCGAGCGGCCCCGTCGGCGTCGGTATGCCCGTGCCCGGCATGCGGCTGGTGCGGCTGCCCGCGGGTCTGGGCGCGACCCGCGTCGAGGCCGACGCACTGCGCGACCGGGTGGCCGAGGAGCTGGCTGTCGAGGCGGCCTTCACCAGCTTCGACGGCATCGGTTATCTGCGGCTGTCCGCGCACGTCTACAACACCCCCGCCGACTACGAGTACTTCGCCGAGGCATGCGTCCCCGTCCTCGGCGAGTGGGCCCGCGCGGCCCGCGAGCAGCACGACACGCCGTAGGTCCTGTCGTCACTCCCCCACTCCCCCTTTCCCTGTCCACGGACTTCCCCATCCACGGAAGGTCAGCACGATGAGAAGAAGGACGGCAGCCCTCGCCCTCGGTACCGCCGCCGTGATGGTCCTGACCGGCTGTTCCACCATGAGTCCCGGCGCGGACGGAACAGTCACCCTGAACATGGTCGAGAGCCTGACGAACCCCGCCCGCACCGACCTGCTCAAGGGCCTCATAGCCGATTTCCAGAAGCAGAACCCGAAGATCAAGGTCAATCTGGTCTCGCCGCCCACCGAGCAGGCCGACCAGAAGATCCAGCAGATGCTCCAGTCCGGCAGCGGTGTGGACACCCTTGAGGTGCGCGACATCACCGTGGGGCCGTGGTCCAACAACGGCTGGCTCTACGACATGAAGAAGGACCTCGACGGCTGGCAGGGCTGGCAGGCGATGACGGAGAACGCCGTCAAGGCCTCCAAGGACGCCAAGGGCCGCACCTACTTCGTGCCCTACGGCTTCTACGGGCTGAGCCTCTTCTACCGCACCGACCTGATCAAGGACGCCGGTTTCAGCAAGCCGCCGGCCACCTGGGACGAGCTCCTGGAGCAGGCCACCGCCATCCACGACCCGGCGAAGCGCCGGTACGGCTACGCCTTCCGCGGTGGGGCCAACGCCAACAGCAACGCCACCGCGATCATCGAGGCGTACGTCGCCGACAGGATCGACGCCGCCAACGGCTTCAAACTCACCGACGGCAAGACCATCTTCTCCGCGCCCGAGGCCCAGGACGCCATGGAGACGTACCTCAAGCTCTTCAAGGAGGCGTCCCCCAAGTCGTCGGTCTCCTGGGGTTACCCGGAGATGGTCGAGGGCTTCACCAACGGTTCCACGGCCTTCCTGTTGCAGGACCCCGAAGTGATCGCCACGGTCTCGCAGTCCAAGTCGGTCTCGAAGGACCAGTGGGCCACCGCCCCGCTGATCGCCGGTCCCAGCGGCAGGACCGTCCAGCCGCTGGCCACCGCCGGGTGGGGCGTGGCGGAGGGCAGCAAGCACAAGGCCGAGGCGGTCAAGCTGGTCGAGTTCCTCTCCGAGGGCGAGGCGTCGACGGCCTTCACCAAGAAGAACAGTCTGGTGCCGATCCTCAAGTCGGCCACCGAGGACCCGTTCTACCGGACCGGCCCCTGGTCGAGCTACGTCACCATGACGGAGAACCCGGAGAAGTACCAGGTCGTCACCCAGCCGCGGGGCGTCGACTGGTGGACCGAGTGGCAGCAGAAGTCCGATGCCGACGTGCAGAAGATGATCCTCGGCAAGATAACTCCCAAGGAGCTGCTGGCCGCCTGGGACGCGTACTGGACCGAGAAGTGGCAGCGGGAGAAGTAGGCATGGCCGGCGCGTCCCCGACGACGAACACGACAAAGACGACGCGCGCGACACCCCCGGGGGCGGGACGCACCTCCCGCACGTCAGGTGCCGCGCCCGCCCCCGGCGCTCGACCGGGGCGCCGCAAACGGGAGTTCACCACCCGCCGGGGCCTGCTCATCGCCGCCTTCATGGCGCCGGCCGCGGTCTTCGTCGCCGTCTTCACGTACTACCCGGTGATCGCGGGAAGCCAGATGGCCTTCCGCAACTGGAAGCTGACGGATCTCACCGACACCTCCTGGGTGGGCCTGAGGAACTTCCGCGATGTCTTCGCCGACCCGGCCTGGGGCACCGTGCTGGCCAACACCGCGCTCTGGGTGGTCGGTTCGATCGTCCCCCAGTTGGTGATCGGCTTCGCGCTCGCCCTGTGGCTGCGCCGTCGCTTCCGCTTCCGCGGCATCTACCAGGCGCTGATCTTCTTTCCCTGGGCGATCTCCGGGTTCCTCATCGGAATCCTGTTCCGCTGGATGTTCAACAGTGAGTTCGGCGTCGTCAACGACCTGCTGCAGAAGGCCGGCCTGATAGACGAGCCGATCGCCTGGCTGGCCGATCCGGACACGGCGATGGCCGCCGTGCTGGTCGCCAACGTCTGGTACGGCGTCACCTTCTTCGCGATCATGATCCTGGCCGCGTTGCAGTCGATCCCGGACGAGTTGTACGAGGCGGCCGCCCTGGACGGCGCGGGCAAGGTTCGCACACTCTTCCGGATCACCATTCCGTACATCCGCACCACGCTGGCGCTCACCGTGCTGCTGCGGGTCATCTGGATCTTCAACTTCCCCGACCTGATCTTCGGGATGACGGGCGGCGGCCCCAACAACGAGACGCACATCGTGACCACCTGGATGATCAAGATCACCCAGCAGGGCGACTACGGCAGGGCCTCCGCACTGGGCCTCCTCGTGGTGGCGGGGCTGCTGCTGTTCGCGACGTTCTTCCTACTGGCCACGCGAGAGAAGCGAGAGGTGAAGCCGTGATCGGCAAGGAGAGCGCGATCGGACGGGCCGTCAAGTTCACCTTCCTCGGGCTGTGGCTGGTCTTCACCGTGTTCCCCCTCTACTGGATCACGGTCACGTCCCTCAAGGCGCCGGGCGACATCTTCGCGTTCCCGATCGCCTACTGGCCCGAGCACTTCTCGCTGGAGAACTACAGCGGCCTGTTCGGCACGGCCGACTTCGGGACCTACCTCACCAACAGCCTCGTCGTCGCGACCGTCGCGGGTGTGGTGGCCACCGCGATCTCGATGCTGTCGGCGTACGTGCTGGCGCGGTTCGAGTTCCGCACCAAGTCCGCCCTGCTGATGGCGGCGCTGGTCACCCAGATGATCCCCACCTTCATCGCGCTCGGGCCGCTGTATCTGCTGATGACCGACCTCAGGCTGGTCGACAACCGTCTCGGGCTCGTCCTCGTCTACATCGCCGTGTGCATCCCGTTCTGCACGGTGATGCTCCGCGGTTTCTTCGAGAACATCCCGGACGCGCTGGAGGAGGCCGCCATGATCGACGGACTGTCCCGGTTCGGGGCACTGTTCCGGGTGCTGCTGCCGGTGATGCGGCCCGGGATCGTGGCCGCGTTCATCTTCAACTTCGTCAACTGCTGGAACGAGCTGTTCCTTTCGGTGACGCTGATGAACAGCGACGCCAACAAGACGGTCCCCACGGCCCTGAACGGGTTCATCTCCAGCTTCAACATCGACTGGGGCTCGATGTCCGCGGCGGCCGTGCTCACCATCCTGCCCACGATGGTCCTGTTCGCATTCGCCAGCCGCCACATCGTCCAGGGCCTCACCTCCGGTGCGGTCAAGGGCTGAACGGAGAGAGGAGAGAGGGTACGGACAGAGCGCGCTCTAGTCGCAGGTGACGTCCCTGGCCGGGCGCTCCCCCGTCGCCAGGAAGTGGGACACCGTCCGGTCGCCGCAGGCGTTGCCGCTGTCGAGGTAGGCGCCGTGGCCGGTGGAGTTCACGGTCACCATGACGGCGCGCCGGCCGAGGGCCTCGCGGAGCTTGAGGGCGCCACTGAGCGGGGTGGCCACATCGCGCCGGTTCTGGACGAGGAGGACGGTGGAAGGGCCACGGTCGGTGATCCGTGCGGCGGGCTCCTTCGGCGCCCATGGCCAGGCGGCGCAGAGCATGGCGTTCCTCGGCAGGCCCGCCGTCAGCGGGTACGTGGCGCGGCTCTCGGCGACCCCCTTCTCGTACACGGCCGCCGACCTGGGCCAGGCGATGTCGTTGCAGATGGCCGCTCCGGAGGACAAGCCATTCTGAAGGACGGAGTCGGGCGGCGTCTGGGGCGCGGGCGGCACGGTGCCCTTCCGGGCGGCCAGGATCATCCGGGCCAGTATGGGGTAGTCGTCGGGGTCGTAGAGGCTGTCCAGCATGGTCTGGCGCAGTACGTTGCCGTTGAGCTCCTCCGGGTTGGCGCCGGGCCAGGGGATGGGCTCGCGGTCGAGGCGTGCGGCGAGGTGGAGGAAGAGCGGGCGTACCTCGGCGGCGGTCCGGGCCACGCGGTCGGGATTGCCCGGCTGCGACGCCCACTTGGCGAACTCGGGGAAGGTGTCCTCGACGCCGGTCTCGAAGCCGGCGAGCCAACCGCGTGCCACCCGGGTGTGGTCGGGATCGTCGTTGCTGTCCAGCACGACGCGGTCGGTGCGGTGCGGGAACAACTCGTTGTAGACGGCGCCGACGTACGTCCCGTACGAGACTCCCCACGCGGAGATCTTCCGCTCGCCGAGGGCCGCCCGGATGCGGTCGAGGTCCCGGGCCTCGTTGGCGGTGCTGATGTGCTGGATCAGCTCACCGCCGTTGCGTGCGCAGGCGTCCGACATGCGCCGTGCGGTGGCCATGTTCTCGGTGACGGAGCCGTCAGGGGCGGGCCAGGGCCGCGTCTTCGACGGGGCGAGGTCAGCGTGGTCGAAACCGCAGCTGACCGGCGTGGACCGGCCGTACCCGCGGGGATCGAAGCCGATCAGGTCGTAGCTGTCCCGTACCTCCTGCGGCAGCTTCTGCCCCTTGTCCGAGGGCTGGTTCAGGCTGCCGCCACCGGGGCCGCCCGGGATCAGGAACAGCGCGCCACGGCGCTTCCCCGGGTTCTCGGCCGGTATACGGGAGAAAGCCACGGTGATCTGCTTGCCCTGCGGGTCGGCGTAGTCCATGGGCACCTCGACGGTCGCGCACTGCTGCCGCGGATCGAGCCCCGTGCCCTCGCACCGCGTCCAGTCGAGGGACGGCGGCTCGGGGGCGGCGGCCGGCGAGGCCGTCGCGGAGGTGAGGGGCACGGCGAAGCTCAGGGCAGCGGCGGTGGCGGCCAAAAGCGCGGAGGGTCGCTTGATCTTCGTCATGGGAACGAGCTTCGCCCGCGCCGCAGGTCGCCGACATCCTGCCAACCGGCCTCAGTCGACGGGGGTTTACCCCCCAGGGTTCCCCTACTCCACAGGCTTCTCCCAGACCGAGACATGCCGGCGGCTCTCGCTGGTGAACGGCTCGCGCTGCCACCCCTCCCACCGGTCACGCAGCCGCAGCCCGGCGAGTCGCGCCATCAGGTCCAGTTCCGCGGGCCAGACGTACCGGAACGGCCCGGACGAGTACGAGGCGTGCCCGCCGTCGATCTTGACGTGATGGGAGGTCAGCGCCTGCGTGACGGTGTCGTAGGTGTCGAACCCGAGCCGGGTGGAACTGACCGTGAACGGCACGGCGTTCTGCCCCGGCGGCAGCCTGCGCAGGTCCGGCACCATCACCTCGATGACGAAGCAGCCGCCGGGCCGCAGATGGTCGGCCACGTTGCGGAAGCAGTCCACCTGGGCGTCCTGCGTCGTGAGGTTCATGATGGTGTTGAAGACGAGGTACGCGACCGCGAACTCGCCCGGCACACGCGTCGTCGCGAAGTCGCCGATCGCGACATCGATCGCGTCGCCGCCCGGCTTGGCGCGCAGCCGGGACACCATCGCCCGGGACAGGTCGATGCCGTGCACCGGAACCCCGCGCCGGCTCAGCGGCAGCGCGATCCGGCCGGTGCCGACGCCCAGTTCGAGCGCCCGTCCGTCGCCGGCGAGCCCGGCGAGCACGTCCACCACCGGTTCCACCGCCTCGGGCCGGAACATGTCCGCCGACGACTCGTCGTACGTCGCCGCGATGTCTTCTCCGAAGTAGCCGTCCTCGTCCGGTTCCGTCATGCCGGGGACCGTAGCGTCCGTAAAGCAGCCCGCGCACGCGGTTTTCCGGCGGCCGGGGCGGCCATCAGGTCGAGCGTCCCGGACCCTTGACTCCGTACCCGCCAGTAGCGATTCTCATCACATTCCTTGTGCGAGTCATGACAACCGAGGGACGTGACCGATGACCACGGTTCGCCGCCCGCACCCCGGGAGCCCGCGCCCCCTGAGCCCCCACCGCCGACGCAGGCACCTCGCGCTGCTGTCCCTGCTCCTCGTCGTGCTCGCCATGACGCTGGGCCCGGCACCGAGTTCGGCGGCGGCCGGCACCGACTGGTGGACGCCGGGCGCACGGCCCTCGCCGGACTCCGGGATCAACGTCACGGGTGAGCCCTTCAAGGGCACGAACTCCGCGGGCGAGGTGCGCGGGTTCGTCGACGCGCACAACCACATCATGGCCAATGAGGCGTTCGGCGGCCGACTCATCTGCGGCAGGCCGTTCGCCGAGACGGGCATCGCGGACGCGCTCAAGGACTGCCCCGAGCACTACCCCGACGGTTCGCTCGCGATCTTCGACTACATCACCAAGGGCGGCGACGGCAGGCACGATCCGGTCGGCTGGCCGACGTTCGAGGACTGGCCCGCGTACGACTCGATGACCCACCAGCAGAACTACTACGCGTGGATCGAGCGCGCGTGGCGCGGCGGTCAGCGCATCCTGGTCAACGACCTCGTCACCAACGGCGTGATCTGCTCGGTCTACTTCTTCAAGGACCGCGGCTGCGACGAGATGACGTCCATCCGGCTCCAGGCCAGGCTGACGTACGCCATGCAGGACTACATCGACAGGCAGTACGGCGGCACGGGCAAGGGCTGGTTCCGGATCGTCACCGACAGCGCGCAGGCCCGCGAGGTCATCGAGCAGGGCAAGCTGGCCGTCGTCCTCGGCGTCGAGACCTCGGAGCCGTTCGGCTGCAAGCAGGTCCTCGACATCGCGCAGTGCGACAAGGACGACATCGACGCCGGGCTGGACGAACTGTACGACCTGGGTGTCCGCAGCATGTTCCTGTGCCACAAGTTCGACAACGCCCTGTGCGGGGTCCGCTTCGACGAGGGCGGACTCGGCACGGCGATCAACGTCGGCCAGTTCCTGTCCACCGGCACGTTCTGGAAGACGGAGAAGTGCGCCGGTCCGCAGAAGGACAACCCCATCGGCGGTGCCCCGTCCGGGGCCGAGGAGGACCTGCCGCCGGGCACCGAGGTCCCGGAGTACGACGAGGACGCCCGGTGCAACGTCCGGGGGCTCACCGGTCTCGGTGAGTACGCCGTGCGCGGCCTGATGCAACGCGGGATGATGCTCGAAATCGACCACATGAGCGTCAAGGCAACCGGCCGGGTCCTCGACATCTTCGAGGCCGAGCAGTACCCGGGCGTGCTGTCCTCGCACAGCTGGATGGACCTCAACTGGACCGAGCGGGTCTACTCCCTCGGCGGCTTCGTCGCCCAGTACATGAACGGCTCGGAGAAGTTCAGCACGGAGGCGAAGCGCACGGACGCGCTGCGCGACAAGTACGGTGTGGGGTACGGCTACGGCACCGACATGAACGGCGTCGGCGGCTGGCCCGCGCCCCGCGGCACGGGCACCTCGAACCCCGTGAAGTACCCCTTCACCAGCGTCGACGGCGGTGCCGTCCTCGACCGGCAGACCACCGGCCGGCGCACCTGGGACCTCAACGCCGACGGCGCCGCACACTACGGTCTCGTGCCGGACTGGATCGAGGACATCCGGCTCGTCGGCGGGCAGGACGTCGTCGACGACCTCTTCCGGGGCGCCGAGTCCTACCTCGGCACCTGGGGCGCGTCCGAGAGCCACCGGGCCGGGGTCAACCTCGCCAAGGGCCGGTCGGCGACGGCCAGTTCGTCGGAGTCCAACCCGTTCACCAGTTACGCGCCCGGCCGGGCCGTGGACGGCGACACCGGCACCCGCTGGGCCAGCGACTGGAGCGACGACCAGTGGCTGCGCGTCGACCTCGGGTCCACGCGGACGGTCCAGCGCGTCACGCTCGACTGGGAGCGGGCGTACGGGGCGTCGTACCGCGTCGAGCTCTCCACTGACGGCACGGCCTGGCAGACGGCGTGGTCCACGACCTCCGGCGACGGCGGCCTGGACACGGCCCGGTTCAGTGCGACACCGGCCCGGTACGTGCGCGTCCACGGGCTGGACCGCGGCACGGACTGGGGCTATTCGCTGCGTGAGGTGGGCGTGTACGGCGGCTGACCAACGGCGATCACCGACGACCACGTCACGGTGGTGAGGGATGCGATCCACGGGCCGTGGTGGCGATGAGCTGGTCGATCAGGGCGATCAGCACGTCCCGGCACGATCCGCGCTCGCGTGCGTCGCAGAGCAGCACCTGGGCGTCCTCCGGCAGCGCGAGGGACTCCCTGATCTCCTCGGGCTCGTACGGATGCTCACCGTAGAAACCGTTGACACCGATGACGAACGGGATCTTGCGGCGCTCGAAGAAGTCGATGGCGGCGAAGCTGGACTCCGGCCGGCGCACGTCGACGAGGACCACCGCGCCGAGGGCGCCGACGGCGAGATCGTTCCACATGAACCAGAACCGCTGCTGCCCCGGCGTCCCGAACAGGTACAGCACCAGGTCCTGGCTGACGGTGATGCGGCCGAAGTCCAGGGCCACCGTGGTGGCCTTCTTCTCCTCGATGCCGTTGAGGTCGTCGATGCCGAGGCCCGCGGTGGTCAGCGGCTCCTCGGTGCGCAGCGGGACGATCTCGCTGACCGATCCGACCATGGTCGTCTTGCCGACGCCGAAGCCCCCGGCGATCAGGATCTTGACCGTGTCGGGTGCCGAGACCTTCTGGAGGGTGGCGTCAGAGCCGGTCAAGGCCTTGCCTCACTTTCTGCAGCAGTTCCAGGTCCAAGGTGCGCGAGACGGCCCGCGGCGGCTGGACGACGATCCGTTCCGCCGCCAGCAGGTCACAGAGCAGGATGCTGACCACGCTCACCGGCAGGTCGAGTCGCGTGGCGAGCTCCGCCACCACCACCGGTTCCCGGCACAGCCGCAGGATCCGGGTGTGTTCGGGCTGCAGCCGGGCGCCACCGCCGGGCGGCGGGGGCGCGGCGGTCACCATCGTGATGAGGGTGAAGTCGCCGCGCTCCGGCTGGGTCCGGCCGCCGGTCAGGGTGAATGGCCGGACCAGCCGACCGGCCGTATCGCCTCCGCTCACCTCACTCGCCGCTGTCCGCCGCGCCGACGGCACCGCCCCGCGGGGCGGCACTGAGGTGCTCGCCGATCTTCTTCACCAGCATGTTCATCTGGTACGCCACCACACCGATGTCCGCGCCCTGGCTGGTCAGCACCGCGAGGCTGGCGCCGGGGCCGGCGTTGGTGAGGAGCAGGTAGGAGTTGCCCATCTCGATCAGCAACTGGCGCACCGGGCCGCCCCGGAAGTCCATGCTGACGCCCTTGCTGAGGCTCATCAGGCCGGAGGCGGTGGCCGCGAGCCGCTCGGCGTCGTCCCGGACGAAGGCCGTGGACTTGCTGACGACGAGTCCGTCCTCGGAGAGCACGACGGCGTGGTTCACCTCGGCAACCCGGTCCACCAGTCCGGTGAGCAGCTGGTCGAGCTGGCTGTGTGTGGCGGGGGTGGGGCGTGTCATTTCTGTGTCCTTCATCAGCGGTCGGCGTGCGGAGCGGCGGTGAGGGGCGTGCCTGAGGCGGAGACCTTCTCGTCGGCGCCCTCGGGTGCGGTCTCTTCCGTCCGGTCGTACGTGGTCTCCGCACCGTCGTCACGGGCCTGGAGGGTGCCGCGTTGGAAGCCGGCCAGTGAGGAGGCCGCGCGCTCCGCGGTGAAGTCGTCGGAGTCGAAGGGATCGTCGTCCTGGACGGGTGAGGTGTCCTCCCGCAGCTCGGCGGCCAGGCTGGTCTGCGGAACCCGGCGGGGCAGCGGAGCGAGGCCCGCGCGCCGGGACGTGGGCCGCCCGGTCGTGGGCGTGCGGGGCGCGGGCCGTGCGGTGGCCGCGGCCGGGGTGGCGCCGTTCGTCCGCGCGGGGGCCGCGGCGGGCTGCGGCTCGCGGGCGTGTTCGTGGCCGTGCGCGCCGTCGTCGGGGTTGTCGGCGGAGGGCCGTTCGGCGGCGGCCGCCTCGTGCACCAGTGCCTTCACCGGGCCGGTGGGCCGGTCGTTCTCGGCCGCCGCGGCGGTGTCCTCGGTGTCCTTGGCGGGCGCGTCGGCGGACTCGCTCACCACGATGTCGTGCGGGATCAGCACGATCGCCGTGGTGCCGCCGTACGGTGAGGAGCGCAGCGTGACCGCGATGCCGTGCCGGGTGGCGAGCCGGGCGACCACGAACATGCCGAGCCGGAGGTCGTCGGCCAGCGCGACCACGTCGAACTGCGGCTCCACCGCCAACTGGGCGTTGAACGCGGCGTAGTCCTCCTCGGACAGGCCGAGGCCGCGGTCCTCGATCTCCACGGCCAGGCCTCTGGCCACCATCGCGGCCCGCACACTCACGGGGCTGGGGGCGGGCGAGTACGCGGTCGCGTTGTCGATGAGCTCGGCCAGCAGGTGGATGACGTCCGCGACGGCGGGCGGGGCGACGGACACCTCCTCCTCGGTGTGCACCTCCACGCGCTGGTACTGGGCGACCTCGCCGACGGCGCTGCGCAGGATGTCGATCAGCGCGACCGGCCGCATCCAGGTGCGGCCGGGCCGCTCACCGCTGATGATGACGAGGTTCTCCTCATAGCGGCGCAACTGGCTCGCGGTGGAGTCGAGTTCGTACAGGCCCTGGAGGACGTCCGGGTCCTGGTGCTCGCGTTCCAGCTTGTCGAGCTTGCTGAGCTGGAGGTTGACCAGGTTCTGGCTTTGCCGGGCGATGCCCAGGATGACCTTCTGGAAGCCGCGTCGGGTATCGGCGAGTTCCACCGCGGTGTGCACGGCGGTGCGCTGCGCGGTGTTGAACGCCTGGGCGACCTGGCCGAGTTCGTCCCGGCCGTAGTCGAGCGGCGGGGTGGCGGACTCCACGTCGACCTTCTCACCGCGGTCGAGGCGCGCGACGACGTCGGGCAGCCGCTCCTCGGCCAGGCTGAGGGTGGCCATGCGCAGTCCGCGCAGCCGCCGCGACAGGGAGCGGGTGATGCGCCAGGACATCACGGCGCACACCAGCAGGGCGACGAATCCGGCGGCGCTCAGGACGAGGGCCTTGAGGAGGAGCGCGTCCGCGTCGTCACCGCTGCGTTGCAGCAGAGCGCGGGTCTGCTGCTGGATGAGCTTCGTGTACTCGCCCGCGAGGGCGTCGTACCCGCCGGTCCACCTGTTCTGCACCCCGGCGGGCAGAGCCGTCGTGCGGTTGTCGGCGGTGCCCGCCGCGCGGGCCCTGAGGACCTGGTCCTCCATGGACTCCATGGCCTGCCAGCCCGGGCTCTGCAGAATCCGCTCGGTCTGGGTCTTCAGGCTGCCGTTCAGGGAGGGAACGATCTGGTCCTCGACGAGCCAGCGCCGGGCGCTGACCAGTTCCGAGAACCGGAGACGTGTCGCGTCGTCCAGGTGCCCGGACGGCCGGGCGAGGGTGAGCAGCGTGTCCTCCTGGGCGACCATCTCCCCGGCCCGTTCCAGCGCGACGAGCGGGGCGGCCTGGGAGGTCAGGTCGCCGTCGTCGACCTGGGAGAGTTCGTGGAAGGCGGTGATCTGGGTCTCGATGATCGAGGTGAACTGGTCCAGCGTCTGCTGCGGGGTGATGTCGACGGGCTTGTCCACCTGGTCCCGGTAGTACTCCAGGCTGGCCACCGCACCGAGGACGGAGTTCAGCCGGTCGCTGATGCGGGAGGGGGCGCTGTCGATCGTGTCCGCCTGACGGACCAGTTTCTCGATCGCCGCGTCCGTCTCCTCCCGCTGCTCGTCGAGTGCGGTCCGGTCGCCCCGGGGGTTCGCCAGCCACGCGGCCGACAGCCGGCGCTCCCGCTGCAGGGCGAGGGTCGCGTCGGTGCCCATGGCGCCGGTCGCCTTGCTCAGCTCGGTCTGTTCCCGCAGCCGCTGCCCCTCGGAGAACATCTGAATCGTCGTCACGCTCCACAGGGCCGCGAGGGTGACGCTGGGGATGAGCGCGAGGAGGATCAGCGAGAGACGTATGGAGCCGAGACGGCGCCGGGCACCTGTCCGTGAAGGCATCGTCGTCCTTGGGCGATTGACGTGATCGGGATGGGTGATCGGGAGAAACGGTCGGAGAGGGAGGGGCTCAGGGGAGAAGAGCGCGGCGGGTGGCCGCGTGTCCGGTTACGCACAGGAGGTGGCCAGAATGCTATCCGTACACGTGATCGCACGCATCGCGAGGGGCCCAAAACGTGGCGCCCCCGTTACCTCACGGAAGCAGGTTCAACGGGTGCCGTTCGCCGCGAACTTCGCGACCTTCTCGACATTCTGTTTCGTGACGAAGGCGGGACCGGTGAGCACCGGGGCCTCTCCGCCGCCGCTGACGTTGCCGTTGAACCTGTAGAGCCAGAGCGCGTCGACCGCGAGGTAGCCCTGCAGATAGGGCTGCTGGTCCACCGCGAACTGCACCTTTCCGTCCTGCACGGCCTTCACGAGGTCGTTGTTCAGGTCGAACGTGGCGATCTTCGCCTTGCTGCCGGACTCCTTCACCGAGTCGACGGCGGCGAGCGCGAACTGGGCGCCGTTGAGGATGACTTCGTCGATGCCGGAGTCCTGCCTGAGCTTCGTGGCGATGACGGAGGTCACGGCGTCCATGTTGGTTCCGTCGACGTAGAGGTTCTCGGTCTGGCCGCTGAAGGTCTTCTTCACTCCGGCGCAGCGGGCCTCCACGGCGACGTTGCCGCGCTCGTGGACGACGCACAGGGCGTGCTTGGCCTTCAGGTCGTCCAGCTTGTCGCCGAGGGCGCGGCCGGCGACGCTCTCGTCCTGACCGAAGTACTCCAGCAGGCCCTGCGACTGCCAGGCATCGATACCGGAGTTGAGGCCCACCACCGGTATGCCGGCCGCGCGGGCCTGGGCGACGGCGGCCTTCATGGCGTCCGGCCTGGCGAGGGTGACGGCTATGCCGTCGACCCGCTCGCCGATCGCGTCACGCACCAGCCCTGCCTGCCCCGCCGGGTCGGCGTCACTCGCGTACGTCAGCTCGATGTTGCCCTTCGCGGCCGCGGCTTCCGCACCCTTCTTCACGCGCTCCCAGAATTCGTCGCCCTCGGCCCCATGGGTGATCATCGCCACCTTGATCCGGGTCGTGCCCGCCTTGCCCGCCGTGTCGGCACTGTCGGAAGCCGGCCCCCCGGAACCGGAGCAGCCTGCCGTGAGGAGGCCGACGACGGCCGCGGCGGACGCCAGGACCGTGGCGCGGGAGTGTCTGGGGGAACCGTGGGGGGTGGGGGACGTGTTCATGAGGGTGTGGCACCTCGCTGTGCGACCGAGCGGAGGAAAGGGGGAGACCGAAGCCGACACGCGCACCGAGCGACGCGTGTCGGCTTTCAGACTTTCGTTGGCCGTGAGCCAACCGTGTGTGACGCCTGGTAGTCAAGTGACCATCAACGGGGACGACACAGCCCGGCCAGCTCCCTGGCCTCACGGGGTTCCCTCTGGCATGTGCCGCTGCCATCTTCTGTGACATTCCAGGCGCGAGCGGCTCACGGTGTCCGCGGCCGCCTCCCGGCCCGTGCGGGGCGTGGCGTCCAGGGCTGATTCCGAACCCGTGTCATGTGCCGTCTGCTCCGGCCCCGGACGCCCCGGCCTCACTTCCCGTCCGGAATCCGTACCGTGCCGCCGCTCACCCGGATCCGGTCCCCGGTGGCCGGAGTGGCCGCGACGGGTGGGACGTTGACGGTCGTCAGAGCCGGCGCGCGGCCCGGCTCGCCGCCTCGGGGTGTGGTGCGCACGACCTGGCTGGGCGGCAGGGGCGTGCCCTCGCGCAGCCGTTGCCACATCAGGTCCAGCGCCTGCTGGTAGTAGAACCCGAGGGGCACGTACCGGTTGTCGTACCCGGGTGCGGTCGAGTCGGCGTGGTGGGCGTGGGTGACCTCCACATAGCTCACCGTGCCGTGTCCTCGCTCTGCACGGGAGTTGAGGCCCAGGTAGGGGCGTGAGCTGTGGTTGACGGGGACGCGGGCGTCGTCGCGGCCGTGGACGACCAGCGTGGGCTTGCCGTGCAGGTCGCCGCTGCGGCGGGTGGCGTCCAGTCCTTCGGCGACCCGGCGCGCCCACGCCCGCTCCTCGCTGGGGGCCTTCGCACGCGGGAAGGCCAGTCGCAGGACGCAGCGCTCGCCGCGCAGGTTGTACGCGTGCGTCCCGTCCGGTCCGAGGGACTTGGCGTCGGCGACGGGCCCACCGGGCGAGTTCTCGTCGATCAGCACGCCGGGGGCGGGGGCCCGGCCCGCACTGGTGGCGAACGCGGCGGCGAGTTCCGCCCTGCTGTACGGGGCGGGCCGGCCCGAGGAGTCGGTGCGGGCCCAGCCGTAGCCGCACAGCGAGTCGGTGACCGAGGCGCGGGCGAAGCTCATGGCGTACGAGGCGGGCGTCTGCGGATCGTAGTGGGCCGCCTGCAAGTAAGAGGATTGCGGTGGGAAACCGATACGGACGAGCGCCTCCTGGGCGAGGCGGGGCAGCCCGTCCTGGCCCGCTCGGGCGGCGTCGCGGCGCGTGATCAGGCGGGGGTCGTCGCCGACCAGCGCGGCGCAGCGGCGCCGCGCGGCGGCCGGGTCCAGGTTTCCGTACCCGGGAGCGGCCGGCTCGGTGAGGGCCGCGCACGGCTGGAGCAGTGAGGCGACGGAGCCGTACTGGAGCAGGGGCAGCCCCGCGGCCGGTACCCGCCGGTCGCCCTCGCGGACCTCGACGCCGTTCAGCGGGGCGAGGTTCATCTGCGGCTCGGAGGCCACCACGGCGTCGACGAGGCCGTGCCGGTCGTCCTCGCCCGCGGCGATCGCGGCGCCGCCGCCGTTGGAGACCCCGGTGGCGAGGACGGTGGTGGTGGCCGGGGTGTAGCCGGCGGCAGGTGCTCCCGGTCGATGGTCACGGTTCAGCAGGGCGAGCGTCAGTTCCACGGACCGCAGCACGTCGCGGCCCCAGGTGGCCTGCGGATCGGTACCGCTGTGCGCCATCTTGTACGCCACCCGGTAGGGGCGCTCGGCGTCGAACCGTGCCCGTTCCTCAGCGCTGAGGCCGGCGTCGAAGGCGGCGCGGCCGCCGAGGTCCGCCCGGGGCCCGGTGGTGCCGTCGTACGCCATCACGGTCCCGGAGTGCAGGTCGTCGAAGGCGGGCCCCATGCCCTTGTCGGTGTAGGCGACGGCGCAACGCCGGTGCAGGGCCCACGCCCCGGCCGTGCCCACCATGGTGTAGACACCGCCCAGTCCGGAGGCTGGCGCGGCGACCACGCACGGGCGGGCCCGGTCGAAGTCGTCGGGCACCTGGACGACGAAGCTCACACTGCGCGCGCCCCGGCCCGCCACCGCGCGGTACTCGGTGCCCGCGACCTTGCCGTCCCCGGGGACGGGCCGCCCGCGGTCGACGTTCGCCCCGTACAGCCGACCGAGACCGCCGCCGTCGCCCGCCGCCAGTCCGGCGGAGCTCCACAGGGCGCGGCGGCGCAGTTCGGCGGGCGTGGGGTGGTCCGGATCGGCGAAGCCGGGAGGTGTGGTGGCGCGGAGTCCTGCGAAGCCGAGGCCGCCGGTGAGCAGGTCGTCGGTGCGGCCGTCGTACCGGGTGGACGCCAGCTCCGTGACGTACGGCGGGAGTTGGGAAGAAGGTGCGGCCGCGGCGGGGCCGATCGGGGCGGCGGTGACCGCCAGTGCGCAGGCCAGCAGCAGCGGGAGTCTGCGGGGCATGGATGGGGTCCTCCTCACAGCGGCAGCGCGCCCGTGGCGAGTGCCACAGCCGTCATCACGAGGGTCGTGCCGAACGCCCAGCGGAAGATGAAGCGCTGGTGTTCGCCGAGTTGTACGCCGGTCATGCCCACGAGGATGAAGGTGGCGGCGGTGAGCGGGCTGAGCGGGAAGCCGGTCGTCATCTGTCCGAGGACGGCGGCGCGGGCGATCTCGGCGCTGTCGGTGCCGAAGGCGTCGGCGGTTCCGGCGAGCACGGGCAGGATGCCGAAGTAGTAGGCGTCGGGGGTGAAGACGAGGCTGAGCGGCATGCTGGTGACGGCGACGATGACCGGCAGGTGCCCGCCGAGTGCGTCGGGGATGACGTCGACCATCGCCTGGGCCATCTCCCCGATCATTCCGGTGCCGCCGAGGATGCCGGTGAAGACGCCCGCCGCGAAGATCATGGAGGTGACGAGGACGACGCTCTTGCTGTGCTTCTCCAGCAGGGCCTGCTGGTCCTCCCAGCGCGGGTGGTTGACGAGCAGCGCGATGATGAAGGCGAGCACGAACAGCACGGGCAGCGGCATGGTTTCCAGGACCAGCAGCACCAGCAGGGTGAGGGTCAGCACCAGGTTGAAGACCGTCAGTGCGGGGTGCCGGGCGGCCGTCACACGGGGTGTGCCGGGGCCGTCGCCCACCGGCTCGGGGACCTCGGTACGCTCCGCGGGCTCCAGTTCGCCGAGCCTGCGGCGTTCCCGGCGGCCGATGAGGTACGCGGCGAACAGTACCCAGACGATGCCCGCGCCCAGGGCGGGCAGGAGGGGCGTGATGATGTCGGACGTGTCGAGCTTCAGGGCGGCGGCCGCGCGTGCCGTCGGACCGCCCCAGGGCACCAGGTTCATCAGACCCGCGCCGAGGCAGACGATTCCGGCGAGCACCAGACGGCTCATCCCGAGGCGCCGGTAGACGGGCAGCAGGGCCGAGACGGTGATCAGGAACGTCGAGGCGCCGTCCCCGTCGAGTGCGACGCAGATGGTGAGCACGGCCGTGCCCACCGCGATACGTACCGGATCTCCCTGGGCCGCCCTGAGGATGGCGCGGATCAGGGGTTCGAAGAGCCCGGCGTCGATCATCAGGCTGAAGTAGAGGACCGCGAACGCGATCATGATGCCGGTGGGCGCGACTTGGGTGAGCCCCTTGAGCGCCATCGGCCCGATCTCGTCGGCGTGCCCGCTGGCCAGTGCGGCGAGCACCGGCAGCAGCACCAGGGCCACCAGGACGGACACGCGTTTGGTCATGGTCAGGAGCAGGAAAGCCCCGATGGTGCAGAAGCCCAGTGCCGCCAGCATGATCCGCCCACTTCCTAGTCCGGCCGGTGTTGCCGATGAGTTTCGGAGCGGTGAAAGATCCGCGTCCAGCATTGAACACAGATCTGTCCATGCGTTTAGCGCATCAGTTCCCTACGGCTGCCCGCGCGCCTACGCTCCCGGCCATGGACGTTACTTTGCGCCAGCTCGCCGCCTACGCCGCGGTGGCCCGGGCCGTGAGCTTCACCGCGGCCGCCGCCGAGATGCATGTGTCCCAGTCGTCGCTGAGCCGGGCGGTCGCCGACCTGGAACGCACGCTCGGCATGCGACTGCTGGAGCGCGACACCCGTAACGTGCAGCTCACTCCGGCGGGCGAGGAGGCGCTGCGCGTGGCGGACCAGATCCTCGCCACCCATCGCGCCGGACTGGCCCAGCTCGGCCGGTACGTGACCGGTGAGCGCGGCACGGTGGCGCTGGCGACGCTGCCCTCCCCCGCCGCCGTCCTGCTGCCCCCGGTGATCTCGGCCTTCCGGAAGCGCCGCCCGGAGGTGACCGTACGGATCCTGGACGGCCTGGAACGCTTCGTCCTGGAGCGGGTCGTGGACGGGGACGCCGACTTCGCGGTGACGACGGTGGCCCGCCCCCGCACCCCCGGCATCGAGCTCCGGCCGCTGGTCCGGGACCGGTTCGACGCGGTGCTGCCCGAGGGGCATCCGCTGGCCGAGCGGGACGAGGTGACCTGGCGGGACCTGGGCGGCGAGCCCTTCCTGGCGGTGGGCACGGACTCCAGCGTGCGCCGCATCACCGACGCGGCGTTCGCGCAGGCGGGCGTCGAGGCCCGGCCCGCGGCCGAGGCCGGGAGCGTGGCCACGGTCGGCGGCCTGGTCGCCGCCGGGCTCGGGGTCTCGGCCATGCCCGCGCTCGTGCACCCGCTGGTGGCGCCCGGGAAGTGGGTACGGCGCCCGCTGGTGGACCCGGTGGTGGAACGGCAGTTGTACGTCGTCCTGCCGGCGCGGCGGAGCCTGCCGCCCGGGGCACGCGCCTTCCTGGAACAGCTGGACGAGTTCCGGGCCTCGGGCCACGACCTGCCGAAGGGGGTTTCGTGGGAGTCGGAGGAGTCCCCGGCTCCTTCCGGCCGTACGGGGACGCCACCCCCGCCGACCGATGCGGTATCCGCATGAATTGATCCCCGTTCCTTGCTGGACTCGCATACGACCCACCCCGCAGCCTGAACTGCATGGACGACCGCAACGAGGAGCGCGGCAGCGCACGGCAGGGACAGTTGACGGGCCTGAAGGTGGTGGAGTTCGCCCACGTCGTGGCCGGACCGCTCGCCGGGGCGATGCTCGCCGACCAGGGGGCGGACGTGGTGCACGTGGAGCCGCCCGGCGCGGGGGACGCGGCGCGGGCGATGGGGCCGAAACGGGACGGGGTCCCCCTCTGGTTCAAGGTCGCGGGCCGCAACAAGCGGTCGGTGACGCTGGATCTGCACCGCGAGGAGGGCCGGGAGGTGGCCCGGTCCCTGGTGGCCTGGGCCGATGTGGTCATCGTGACCCTGCGGGCCGGGCGGCTGCGCGCCTGGGGCCTGGACTGGGAGGCGGTCCACGCGCTCAATCCGAAGGCCGTGCTGCTGCAGATCTCCGGCTTCGGCGCCACCTCGTCGCGGGCGGACGCCCCCGGCTTCGGCAAGATGGGCGAGGCCCGCAGCGGGGTCGTGCACCTGACCGGCTTCCCGGACGGGCCACCCGTGCACACCGGCTTCTCGCACGGGGACGCCGTGACCGGCCTGATGGGCGCGTACGCGATCCTGGCCGCCCTGCACCGCCGCGCCACGGACCCGGAATTCGACGGGGAGTGGATCGACCTCGCGCTCTTCGAGCCGCTGTTCCGGCTGGTGGAGTGGCAGGTGATCGCCCATGACCAACTGGGCGACGCTCCGATGCGCGCCGGCAACCAGCTGGCCGTGGCCCCGGCCGCCGTCATCAACACCTACCGCAGCCGCGACGGCGACTGGCTGACCGTCACCTCCGCCACCCTGCGGTCCGTACGCAACGTGGCCCGGCTGCTGGGCCTGCCGGACGAGGAGTTCGCCACGACCGAGCAGCAGCACGCCGGCCGCGAACGCCTCGACGAGGGCCTGCGCGCCTGGATCGCCGCGCGTCCCACCGCCGAGTGCCTGGCGGAGTTCGAGCGCGCCGAGGTGGTGGCGTCCCGCGTCTTCGACGCCGCGGACATCGCCGCCGACCCCGTGTACGCCGAACGCGAGGACATCATCACCGTGGACGACCCCGACCTCGGCCCCGTACGCATGCAGGCGGTGATCCCGCACTTCCGCCAGGTTCCCGGCGCGGTGTGGCGCACCGGCCCGGCGCTCGGCGCGGACAACGACCTCGTGTACGGCGAGTGGCTCGGCCTCGACGACGACCGGCGGGCGAAGCTGGAGGAGTCGGGTGTCATCTGAGGCGACGACCGACGCGACGGCCGACGCGAGGAGCGGGGTGACGGCTGGGGGTTCGTACGACGGCCGGGTACCCGCCCGTGCCCCGCTGCGTTCACTCCTCTTCGTGCCCGGCAACCGTACGGGCTGGCTCGCCAAGGCCGAGGCGGCGGGCGCCGACGCGGCGATCCTGGACCTGGAGGACGCGGTACCGGACGACGCGAAGGCCGCGGCACGGGCAGGGGTGGCCGAGGCCGTGTCCCGGTCGTACGGCAGGGGAATGCGGCTGCTCGTCCGGGTCAACGCCCTGAACACGGCGGCCGGTTGGGCGAGCGCCGACGAACTGCGCGCGGTGGCCCGCCCCGGCCTGTACGGCATCGTGCTGCCCAAGGTGTCGAGCGCCGACGACATTCGGCTGGCCGACCGTCTCCTTGCCTGGTGCGAGCGCGAACACGGCCTGCCCGAAGGGCACTTCGCGCTTGTCCCGCTCCTGGAGACGGCACGTGCGCTGCGGGAGGCGTACGACATCGGCCGGGCGGCCACCCGCGTGGCGCACCTCGGCGCGTTGACGGCGCCGGGGGGCGACGTCGAGCGTGCCGTCGGCTACCGCTGGAGCGCCGACGGCACCGAGACCCGTGACCTGCGCGCCCGCGTTCTCCTCGACGCCCGCGCCGCCGGCTCTCCGCACCCGGTGTCCGGCCTGTGGGCCGACATCGCGGACCTGGCGGGCCTGCGCCGCTTCGCGGAGCAGAACCGTGGGCTCGGTTACGAGGGCATGATGGTGATCCACCCGTCGCACGTCGGCATCGTCAACGACGTGTTCTCTCCGGACGGGGACGAACTCGCGCGCCATGAACGGCTGATCGCCGCGGTGGAGAAGGCCCAGGCCGAGGGTTCCGGCGCGATCCGCTTCGAGGGCCGCATGATCGACGAGGCCATGGCGGCGGCGTCCCGCCAGGTGCTCGCGCGGCACCGCGGCGGCTTCGGCGGCGCGGGAGCGTAGCGGCCGTCGAACGGCCGTCCCCCAAGACTCCACGGCACCGCACCACGACGGCGCCCGCCCCGCCCAGACCGACGGCTTGTCGGGTCACCGGTTTGTTCGCCCCCGCCGCCCCTACCCGTCCCATCCCCAGGGGCTCCGCCCCTTCGACCCCGCCCCCAAGGGGCTCCGCCCCCTTGACCCCCGATTCCGGGGCTGCGCCCCCGACCCCCTCTTCGGGGGCCGGCCCCCGGACCCCCGCTCCTCAAACGCCGGAGGGGCTGGATTGTGCGGGCGGGGCTGACTTGTACGGCAGAGCTGGATTGTCCGGACGGCGCTGGATTGCCGGGGCAGCGCTGGTTTATGGGGGAAGCGCTGGATTGTCCGGGCGGCACTGGAATGTCGGGCGGCGCTGGGTGCTGAGCGGCCGCGGGCGGCTTTCCAGCCCGTCCGGCGTTTGAGGACGAGGCCGTTCAGGCCGACAAGCGGGGGTCTGGGGGCGGCAGCACCCAGGGGACGGGAATGGGTAGGGGCGGCGGGGGCGAAACCCAAAACATCGAACACACCTTGACACGTGACGGAATCGAAGTCTTAGCTTGCCTCCAGCCATTTAGATGCATGAAGCGAGTTCAGATATGTGGACGGCACCCGTGTCGAGAGGGGCCCCGCCACGTATGAGGGAGACATGAAGTTCCAAGGAGTGCTGTTCTTCCCGGTCACGCCGTTCTCCGCAGACGGCTCACTGGACGAGGAACGGCTCGCCCAGCACATCGAGGCCGGCGTCACCGCAGGTGCGGGAGCCGTCTTCGTCGCCTGCGGCACCGGTGAGTTCCACGCACTGTCCGCCGACGAGATCGAACGGGCCACACACGTCGCGGTCACCACGACCGCCGGGCGCACGCCCGTCCTCGCCGCCGCGGGCGGCCCCGTGCCGGTCGCACGCGACCACACCACCCGCATCGAACGCGCGGGCGCCGACGGCATCCTGCTGCTGCCGCCCTACCTGGTGAACGCACCGCAACAGGGCCTGGTCCGGTACGTCAGAGAAGTGACGGCGGCCACGAGCCTGCCGGTCGTGTTCTACCAGCGCGGCACGGCCCGCCTCACCGAGGCCACCGCCGCCGAGATCGCCGCGCTGCCGTCCGTCGCCGGCCTCAAGGACGGCCTCGGCGACATCGAGCGCATGCACCGCATCGTCCGGGCGGTACGTGCCGTGCCGGGCACCGAGGACTTCCAGTTCTTCAACGGTCTGCCCACCGCCGAGATGACCGCATCCGCCTACCGAGGGATCGGCGTCGAGCTGTACTCCTCCGCGGTGTTCGCCTTCGCCCCGGAGATCGCGACGGCGTTCCACCGCGCCCTGGCCGAGGGCGACGACACACTGGTCGCCACGTTGCTCGACGAGTTCTACAAGCCTCTCGTCGAACTCCGCGACGAGGTTCCCGGATACGCCGTCTCGCTGGTCAAGGCCGGAGTGACCCTCCGCGGCCTGGACGTCGGCGGCGTGCGGGCACCCCTGCTCGACCCCACTCCGGAGCACAGGGACCGGCTGACGAAACTGATCGACCGCGGGCTGGAGGCGATTCACGCATGAGCACCACCCTGGGGGCCCCCGGGACCCGTATCCGCGAACTGATCGTCACCCCGATCGCCTTCCGCGACCCGCCCCTGCTCAACGCGACCGGCGTCCACGAACCGCTCGCCCTGCGCTGCGTCCTCCAACTCGTCCTGGAGGACGGCACGGTGGGCCTCGGCGAGTCAACGGGCGGCGAGGTACGCCTGGAACGGCTCCTGACCGCCGCGAAGGCAGTCGTCGGCTTGGATGTCTTCGACACGACCGCCGTCTGCGCCGCGATCGACGCCGCTCTCCTGCCCACGGTGCCCAGTTCGCACGAGCGCGGCTGGACCACCTCGGCCGTCGAGGTGGCCTGCCTCGACGCGCAGGGCAAGCTGCTCGGGCGTCCGGTCAGCGATCTGCTGGGGGGCACGGTCCGCGACTCGGTGCCGTTCGCGGCGTACCTGTTCTACAAGTGGGCCGAGCATCCGGCGCTGGACGGCCGCCCGGCCGTGGGCGACGACTGGGGCGAGGCGCTCGACCCGGCGGGCGTCGTCGAGCAGGCCCGGCTGATGCAGCAGCGGTACGGCTTCCGCTCGTTCAAGCTGAAGGGCGGGGTGTTCCCGCCGGACGAGGAGATCGCCGCCGTCCGGGCCCTCGCGGAGGCGTTCCCCGGCCGGCCGCTGCGCCTGGACCCGAACACGGCGTGGACGGTGGAGACGTCGAAGTACGTCGCCCGCGCACTCGACGGTGTCCTTGAGTACCTGGAGGACCCGACCCCGACGATCCCCGGCATGGCCGAGGTCGCCAAGGACTCCCCGATGCCGCTGGCCACCAACATGTGCGTGGTCGCGTGGGAACACCTGAGGCCCGCGATCGAGCAGAACGCGATCCAGGTGCTCCTCACGGACCACCACTACTGGGGCGGGCTGCGACGGACCCGTGAACTGGCCGCGGTCTGCGAGGTGTTCGGCATCGCGCTGTCGATGCACTCCAACTCGCACCTGGGCATCAGCCTCGCCGCGATGACCCATGTCGCCGCGACCATCCCCAACCTCGACCACTCCTGCGACACGCACTACCCGTGGAACTCGGCCGACGACGTGATCGTCCCGGGCGCCCTGGAACTGCGTGATGGAGCGGTCGCGGTCCCCACGGGTCCCGGCCTCGGCGTGGAGCTCGACCACGAGGCCCTCGACCGCCTGCACCGCCTCTACCTTGACTCCGGGATGCGGGCCCGCGACGACACCGGCTACATGCGCCGTGTCCAGCCGGACTACGAGCTGAGGCTCCCCCGCTGGTGACCCCTGCCGGGTCTGCGGGGACGTGCAACCTCGGCGCAACGTGACAGCGGGTTGGCTGGAACCGCCGACCCGAGGAGCGATGCCCCGTGACCGAACCGGAGACCACCCCGCAGACCACGCCCGCAACCACCCCACAGGCCGTCCCGCGGACCGGCGTCGTCCCCCGCGTCGAACTGACCCCCGCGGCCGCCGACCTCGTCCGGCGGCTGCGTGCCGCTCACGGGCCGCTGATGTTCCACCAGTCGGGCGGCTGCTGTGACGGCAGCGCGCCCATGTGCTACCCGGAGGGCGAGTTCCGTACGGGCGGCTCCGACGTGCTGCTGGCCGAGTTGGCGGTCGAGGGTGTGGAGGAGCGGGTGTCGTTCTGGATGTCACGGAACCAGTACGAGGTGTGGAGCCATACGCGGCTCATCGTCGACGTCGTCGAGGGCCGGGGCAGCGGCTTCTCCCTGGAAGCACCCGAAGGAGTGCGTTTTCTGATCCGTTCCCGAGTCGTCGACGCCTAGCCACCGTCATGGCGCCCGGTGTCTGGTGCACTGCCCGTGAGTGCTGGGACAGTTGACGAGACATCAGGGGGGCGCCGTGACGCGTCGGATCGGACGGTTCAGAACGGCACTGACGGTTCTCGCGGTCTGGAACGTGCTGGCCGGTGCCGCCCTCGTGGGCGCGGCGCCGGCCAGTGCCGCGCCGGCCGCCACCGAGGTCGCGCCGGGCGTCGAGTACACCGACTTCGACATCGTGGCGGCAAAAGGTGTGGCGCACGCCCATGTGCTGAGCATCGATCTGCGCGCCCCGCACGTACGGGTCGGTCTCCTGTACCCCGGGGTGGTGGCGGCACGGGCCGCCGTCTCACAACTCGCCGACACGGCGGGTGCCGTCGCGGGGATCAACGGCGACTTCTTCAACATCACCGAGACGCAGCACCCGGGCGTCGAGGCCACGGGCGCGCCGGTCGGCCCGGCGGTCGCGGACGGGCGCCAGCTCAAGGCCGCGGTCCCGAACGGCCAGCGCTTCGGCCCGGCCCTGCCGCCCGGCACGACCACCGAGGAGGTGTTCGGCGTCGGGACCGACCGCACGGCCCGCCTGGACCGGCTCGCGCTCGACGGCTCGATCGGGACGGACGAGGGGGACCTGCCGCTGCGCGGCCTCAACCAGTACGCGCTGCCGGAGGGTTCCATCGGCGCGTTCACCTCGGACTGGGGCGATGTCTCCCGGGAGCGGGCGGTGTGCGGCACGGACACGGACCGGTCGGCGCCGTGCAGCACGGACACCTATGAGGTGACGGTCACTGACGGCCGGGTGGTGGCGACGGCCGGGTCTCCGGGCCGGGGACCCATTTCCTCCGGCACCACCGTCCTGGTCGGCCGGGAGGCGGGCGCCCAGCAGTTGCGCGAGCTGTCGGCGGGCGAGCGGGTCACGGTTCGGCACCGGCTCGTGGCGGCGAAGGCGCGCGTCCCGTACGCCTTCGCGATCGGCGGCAGCCCGGTCCTCGCCGGCGGCCGGCCGCTGCCGGGCCTCGACGACACCGTCTCGGCCGTGCGCACGGCCGCCGGCATCGCGAACGGCGGGCGCCGGATGCTGCTGCTCGCCCTGGACGGGGCGCCCGAGTTCCGCACGGGACTCACCATCGCCGAGGTGGCCGAAACCATGCGCCGGTTGGGCGCGACGGACGCGTTCGGCCTGGACGGCGGCGGTTCGAGCACGCTGGTCGCACGCGAACCGGGCGCGAATAGCGTCTCCGTGTGGAACCACCCCAGTGGCGGCGCCGAACGCCCCGTACCGAACGGCATCGGGGTGTTCTCACGCCAAGAACACCCCTGAGGTCTGGCGGGTGTCACGGTTTGAGGCTGCTCACGATGTCCGCCGTGGCCGTGAGCCCGTTGTGGATGGTCGGGGCCATGCTCGAACTGGCCAGATAGAAGCCGAGCAGCATGCAGACCACGGCGTGCGAGAGCTTCAGCGTGCCATTGCGCAGGAACACCACCGCCAGGACCAGAAGCAGCACTACCACCGAGATGGAAACGGCCATCGTCAACCTCCTCCGCCACGTCCGCTTCGCGGCGTTCGGCCGTAAGTGTGGCGTAGCGGAGGGTTCGTCCGGGCGGCTGACGTGTCCTCCGAACGTGTGGTGTCCGCTTCCGCGGCCCTACGGCCGCTCGTGCGCGTCCAGGAACGCCTGGAGTCCCGCGAGATCATCGGTGTTGAGGTGGTCGACACCGGCGGCGAGGAGTTCGCCCCACAGCGCGTCACGGGCCGGGCCCGGCTGGTCGGGCGTCGCCCAGAAGCGGATCCGCTGGCCTCGCGCGTGCGCCCTGGAGACGATGTCGCGCAGCTTCGCCCGCTCGGCGTCCGGGAACGGGCCCACGCCCTGCCAGGTGAAGTTGAGCGTCCAGTTGTCGCTGATGAGCGGGACGAACGACGCGGGCGCGGAGCTGCCGAGGTCGGCGAGGCGGCCGTCGTAGAAGGCGCGGCGCACGGTCTGCGCCTCCATGGGCGGCCGGGCGGCGCGGTCGCCGGAGATGACGGCGGTGACCGGGCACGGGTACACGCGGCCGTGCGCGTACGTCGTGAACAGGTGCCGGTAGCGCGCAAGATGGCGGTCGAGTTCCAGGTAGGTCGAGGAGCCCTCGGTCTTGATGTCGATGAGGAGCTGCAAGGACCCCCGGTGCCCCCGGTACACGGACCCCCGGTTGGCCTTCACCCGGGCCGCGAGCGGATCGAGGTAGAGGGATTCGAGGGTGCGGGCCGGGTCGAGGTCCTCGGGGTCGTGGGCGACGAGGAGTTGTCCCTCGACGAGGTAGATGTCGGCCTCGACGCTTCCGAAGCGGTGGTCGAGGGCGTCGAAGAGGGGGCGCGGGTGCTCGTAGTCGTTGTGCGCGTGGGCGCGCCACAGCGGGCGCGGGCCGTGCTTCCCGTCGCCCGCCCACGCGTGGGCGGCGGGGAGGGCGACGGAACCCGCGAGGGCGGCGCCGAGGGTCGTGAGGGCTCTGCGGCGGGTGGTGAGGGCCATGTTCTGCCTCCCTGGAAGTGCCGTACCGGACGCCAGTGAGTATGGAGTCCTGTACGCCCCAAAGCGCAGTGCTGTGCGGGCAATTGGCCGGACTGCCGTCCTCCGTTCACTTCGTCCGTGCGGTGCACACGGAAAAGCCCGCCTGAGGTGGGGCGGGCTTTTCATGGCCTTCTCGTGGGCGTTACGCAGGCTTCTCCCAGGTGTACGTCAGGGTGCGGGCAGGTCGACCAGTTCGGCCAGCGCCGCGCGGTGGCCGCCGGCCGTGCCGTACGCGATCGCGTCGGCCTTGGCGCGCTTGAGGTACAGGTGCACGGGGTGCTCCCACGTCATGCCGATCCCGCCGTGCAGCTGGAGTGCCTCCTCGGCGGCGTGGACCGCGACGGGCGCCGCGTAGGCCTGGGCCACGGCCACCGCCACGTCGGTGTCGTCGCTGCCCGTGGCGAGGGCGTCGGCGGCGTTGCGGGCGGCCGCCCGCAGGCTGACGAGTTCCAGCCACAGCTGGGCGAGCCGGTGCTTGAGTGCCTGGAAGCCGCCGACGGGCCGGTTGAACTGCCTGCGCTCCTTCAGATAGCGGACCGTCTCGGTCAACGCCCATTCGGCGAGGCCGAGTTGTTCGGAGGCCAGCAGCCCGGCTCCGGCACGAAGGGCGCGTCGTACGGCGGGTTCGGCGTCGCCGAGACGACGTCCCTGTGCCCCGTGGAGGACGACCTTCGCGAGTGGGCGGGTCAGGTCCAGGGACACCCGGGGTATGACGGTGGCAGCGGAGGCGTCGACCGCGTACAGCCCGCCGTCGTCCGCGGGAACGAGCAGCACGTCGGCGACGGCCGCGTCCGCGATGGCGGTCAACTCCCCGTGGAGTGTGCCGTTTTCCTGCCGTACGACCTTGTAGGGGCCGCCCGGCGCGGTGTTCAGCGCGACGGCGAGGGCGCCGATGGTCCGTCCCGACGCCAGTTCGGCCAGCAGGTCCTCGACGCCACCACAGGCCAGCAGGGCCTCGGTGGCGACGACGGCGCTGGTGAGGTACGGCACGGGGGCGACCGCGCGGCCCAGCTCCTCCAGCACGACGGCGGCTTCACGGTGAGTGGCGCCCTGGCCGCCCCGCGCCTCGGGCACCAGCAGTCCCGCGAGGCCCATGTCAGAGGAGAGCGCCTTCCACAGCTCCAGGTCGTGCGGAGCGTCCGACTCGGTGCGCACGATCACGCCCGCCGCGTCGCAGTGGTCGTCGAGCAGGTCGCGGACGGCGGCGCGCAGCGCGTCCTCCTCCTCCGTGTAGAGCAGGTCGGGCCGCGTGTCCACGGGGCCGTCGGGGCTCTCGGGGCTCTCGGGGCTCTCGGGGCTCATCGGGCGAGGTCCTTCCAAGCGACGTCCTTGTCGGTGCGCGGCTCGGCGGGCAGCCCGAGGACGCGCTCGGCGACGATGTTCAGCAGGACCTCGCTGGTCCCGCCCTCGATGCTGTTGCCCTTGGAGCGCAGGTAGCGGTAGCCGGCGTCACGGCCGGTGAAGTCCACGAGTTCGGGGCGCCGCATCGTCCAGTCGTCGTACGACAGGCCCTCCTCGCCGAGGAGTTCGACCTCCAGACCGCTGATCTCCTGGTTGAGGCGGGCGAACGTGAGCTTCATGCCGGAGCCCTCGGGGCCGGGCTGGCCCACGACGAGTTGCTGGCGCAGCCGTTCCCCGGTGAGCCGGGCGACCTCGGCCTCGACCCACAGCGTCAGCAGCCGCTGGTGGTGGTCGTGCGTGCGCAGCTCGGGGCGTTCGCGCCAGGTCCTCGCGACCGGGCCGATCATGCCGCCCTCGCGCGGCAGCCGCATGCCGCCGATGGAGACGCGCTCGTTCATCAGCGTGGTCTGTGCGACCCGCCAGCCGTCACCGATCTCGCCGAGGCGGCGCGCGTCGGGGATGCGGACGTCGGTGAGGAACACCTCGTTGAACTCGGCCTCGCCGGTGATCTGCCTGAGTGGACGGACCTCGACGCCCGGGTCGGTCATGTCGCAGACGAAGTACGTGATGCCCCGGTGTTTGGGCACGTCCGGGTCGGTGCGGGCGATGAGGATCGCCCAGCGGGCCAGATGAGCGCTGGACGTCCACACCTTCTGCCCGTTGACCACCCATCTGTCACCTTGCCGCACGGCACGCGTACCGAGCGCGGCGAGGTCGGACCCTGCGCCCGGCTCGCTGAAGAGCTGGCACCAGACCTCCTCGCCGGTCCACAGGGGGCGCAGGAAGCGTCGCTTCTGCTCGTCCGTGCCGAAGCCGAGGATGGTGGGCGCGGCCATGCCGAGGCCGATACCGATGCGCCGGGGGTCGTTGTCGGGGGCGCCCGCGGCCTCCAACTCGGCGTCCACGACGGCCTGGAGGGAGCGCGGCGCGCCGAGGCCGCCGAGTCCCTCCGGGTAGTGCACCCAGGCCAGTCCCGCGTCGAAGCGGGCCCTGAGGAAGTCCAGGCGCCCGGTGGTGGCGGGTGGGTGGGACGCCAACAACTCCTGGGTGCGGCGGCGCAGTTCGGTCGCGTCGGTCATACCGCTTCCCCCTCGGCCGGTCCGGGGACCACGACGACCCGGCCGGTGGTGCTGCCGTCGGCGACCCGCTGTACGGCGCCGGCCGCCCCGCCGAGCGGCACACGCTCGCTGACCAGCGGTTTGATCGCTCCCCGCGCGGCCAGTTCGGTGAGCTGCTCGTGGCAGTGCAGGACCAGCTTCGGGTTCCGGGTGCGGTACAGGCCCCAGTGCAGGCCCAGGATCGAGTAGTTCTTCACCAGGGCGTGGTTGAGGGCCGGGCTGGGGATCGATCCGCTCGCGAAGCCGACGACCACGATCCGGCCCTCGAAGGCGACGACCTTGGCGGACTGTGTGTACGCCTCCCCGCCGACCGGGTCGTAGATCACGTCGGCGCCGCGTCCGCCGGTGGCCTCCTTCACCGCCGCGACGACGTCCTCGGTGCGCCGGTCGACGACGACGTCGCAGCCCAGCTCCCGTGCCACGGCTGCCTTGCCGGCCCCGCCGACGACACCGATGACGGTGGCGCCCGCGGCCTTGCCGAGCTGCACGGCGGCGCTGCCGACTCCTCCCGCGGCAGCGTGGACGAGCAGCGTCTCCCCCGCCTCAAGACGGGCCCGCCGGTGCAGGCCGAACCAGCCCGTCTGGTAGCCGATGTGCAGCGCGGCGGCCTCGGCGTCGTCGAGCGCCTCGGGCGCGGGCAGGACGGCCGCGGCGTCCGCGACGGTGTATTCGGCGAGTCCGCCGTACGGCAGCGCGGGGGTGGCGAGGACCCGGCGCCCGTCCTCGGTCTCGCCGCAGATCTCCACGCCGGGCGTGAACGGCAGCGGGGGCCTGACCTGGTAGTGCCCGCGGCACAGCAGCGCGTCCGGGAAGTTGATGTTCGCCGCGCGCACCTTCAGCAGGACCTGGCCGTCGCCGGGCGTGGGCCGTTCGACGTCGGCGAGCCGCATCACCTCGCTCGGCTCGCCGTTCTCGTGCACGTGCCATGCCTGCATGGGGCCTCCACAGGACTGCGTCGTCTGAGCGGGGTCGCCCGTGCATACTAAGCGGTCGCTTGCCCCTGGGGGAACCTCAGGGGCGTCACCGCTTCCTGGGCCGCGCCCGGACGTGCATCCGCTCCCCCTGCGGCCCGAACAGGCTGAGGAACTCCACCGGCCCCTCCCCCGTCGACCCGAACCAGTGCGGCACCCGGGTGTCGAACTCGGCGGCCTCCCCCGCCGTGAGCACCACGTCGTGCTCGCCCAGCACGATCCTCAGCTTCCCGGACAGCACGTACAGCCATTCGTAGCCCTCGTGCACCCGAGGGTCCGGTTCGAGCCTGCGCTGCGGTTCGAGCACCTTGAACGCCTGGAGCCCGCCCGGCTGGCGGGTCAGTGGCCAGTGGGTCCGGCCGTGCATGACGATCGGCTCGGCCCGGATCCGCGGATCGCCCACGGGCGGGGCGCCGACCAGTTCGTCCAGCGGGACCTGATGGGCGCGGGCGATGGGCAGCAGCAGTTCCAGGCTGGGCTTGCGCAGGCCCGACTCCAGCCGCGAGAGGGTACTCACCGAGATACCGGTGGCCTCGGACAGGCCGGCGAGCGTCGCACCGCGCTCCTTGCGGACGCGCCGCAGCCGGGGACCGACCTCGGCGAGAACCTCGTGCGTGTCGTCACTCATACGGACATTGCAGTTTCGGCAAAGGCGTTTGTCAATGCGGGGGTACTCGGACGACTGTCGGGAGCGGAGGTGGTCACCATGACCGAGAAGTACGGGACTGAGAGGTACGGGACCCAGACGTACGGGACCGAGACGTACGAAGTGATCGTCATCGGCGGTGGCGCGGCCGGACTGTCCGCCGCCCTGGTCCTGGGCCGGGCCCGGCGCCGGACGCTCGTGGTCGACGCGGGCGAGCCGCGCAACGCGCCCGCCGCACACATGCAGGGCTATCTGTCGCGGGACGGCATGCCGCCGGCGGAGTTCCTCGCGGTCGGACGGGAAGAGGTGGCGTCGTACGGCGTCGAACTGGTCCACGACCAGGCGGTGGACGTGACCCGCCGTGAGGACTTCGCCGTGGAGCTGGCGAGCGGCCGGACCGTGCGCGCCCGGCGGCTGATCGTCGCCACGGGGCTGGCCGACGAACTGCCGCCCGTCCCGGGAGTCGCCGAGCGTTTCGGGCGGGATGTGCTCCACTGCCCGTACTGCCACGGCTGGGAGGTCCGCGACCTGCCCTTCGGGGTGATCCTCACCTCACCCATGAGCGTCCACCAGGCGCTGCTGGTCACCCAGTGGTCGAAGGACGTGACCCTGTTCCCGCACACCACGGCCGAGGCGGACCTCTCGGACGAGGACCTGCGCAGGCTGGCGGCCGCCGGTGTGCACGTCGTGCCCGGCGAGGTCGCGGAGCTCGTCGTCGAGGACGACCGGCTGACCGGCGTACGGCTCGCCGACGGCACCGTCCACGCGCGGTCGGCCGTCTTCGTCGCGCCCCGCCTCGTCCCGCGGACGGCGCTGCTGGAGCGGCTGGGCGCGGAGATGAAGGAGACCCCGTTCGGCATGGCCCCGGCGGTCGACGAGACGGGCCGCACCACGGTGCCGGGCGTGTGGGCGGCGGGCAACGCGACGCTCATGACCCAGCAGGTGGTGCACGCGGCCGGAGACGGCTACAAGGCCGCGGGCACGATCAACAACGAGCTGGTCATGGAGGACATCGAGGCGGCCGTCCGGGTGTAGTCCGAGGCGGCCGTCCGGGTGTCGTCCGGCCGCCCGCGATGCACCATGGCTGCATGCTGTTCGCCCGGCTCGCCCGTGTGTCCCGGGAGATCGCCGCCAGCTCGGCGCGCTCCCGGAAGACGGCTCTGCTCGCCGAACTGTTCCGGGACGCGGAGGCGGACGACGTGCCGATCGTCATCCCGTATCTGGCGGGCCGCCTGCCTCAGGGGCGGCTCGGCATCGGCTGGAAGCTCCTCAACCAGCACATCGCGCCCGCCGTCGAACCCTCGCTGACCGTGCGGGAGGTCGACGCTCGGCTGACCCGGATCGGTTCCGTCACCGGCGCCGGATCGCAGGCCGAACGCAGGCGCCTGGTCGGCGAGTTGCTGGCCGCGGCCACCGACGACGAGCAGCGGTTCCTGTTCGGGCTCCTCACCGGTGAGGTCCGGCAGGGCGCCCTGGACGCGCTGGCGGTCGAGGGGCTCGCGGCGGCGACGGGGGCGCCCGCGGCCGGCGTACGCCGTGCCGTGATGCTCGCCGGTTCGCTGCAGGCGGTGGCCGAGGCGGTGCTCGCGGACGGCTCGCCCGCCCTGGACCGGTTCCGGCTCACCGTGGGCCGTCCGGTGCTGCCGATGCTGGCGCACACCGCGTCCTCGGTGGCGGAGGGTGTCGGGAAGCTCGGTTCCTGCGCGGTCGAGGAGAAGCTGGACGGCATCCGCGTCCAGGTCCACCGCGACGGCGACTCCGTACGGCTCTTCACCCGCACCCTCGACGACATCACCGACCGGCTGCCCGAACTCACCTCGGCCGCCCTGGCGCTGAGGGGCGCGCGGTTCATCCTCGACGGGGAGGTCATCGCGCTGGACGGGAACGGGCGGCCGCGTTCCTTCCAGGAGACCGCCGGGCGGGTGGGCTCCCGGACGGACGTGGCGACGGCGGCCCGGGAGATGCCCGTCTCGCCGGTCTTCTTCGACGCGCTCTCCGTCGACGGCCGGGACCTGCTCGACCTGCCGTTCGCCGAGCGGCACGCGGAGCTGGCCCGGCTGGTGCCCGAGCCGATGCGGGTGCGTCGCGCGCTCGCGCACGGACCCGACGACCTCGGCGCGGCGGAGGAGTTCCTCGCCGAGACGCTGCGGCGCGGCCACGAGGGTGTCGTCCTCAAGGCCCTCGACGCCCCCTACAGCGCGGGCCGGCGCGGCGCGTCCTGGCTGAAGGTGAAGCCGGTGCACACCCTCGACCTGGTGGTCCTGGCCGCCGAGTGGGGCCACGGCCGCCGCACGGGCAAGCTCTCCAACCTGCACCTGGCCGCCCGCGCCCCGGACGGCTCCTTCGCGATGCTGGGCAAGACGTTCAAGGGCATGACCGACGCGATGCTCACCTGGCAGACCGAACGGCTCAAGGAGCTGGCCGTCGAGGACGACGGCTGGGTCGTCACCGTGCGCCCCGAGCTCGTCGTGGAGATCGCGTACGACGGTCTGCAACGCTCCACGCGCTACCCGGCCGGTGTCACGCTCCGCTTCGCCCGTGTCGTGCGCTACCGGGAGGACAAGTCCCCCGCCGAGGCCGACACCGTCGAGACGCTGCTCGCCGCGCACCCGGAGGTGACCCGGTGACGACGGCACGGCGAAGCGCGGGCCTGCTGCTGTACCGGCGCGCGGCGGGCGGTCTGGAAGTGCTGCTCGGCCATATGGGCGGCCCGTTCTTCGCCCGGCGGGACGCCGGGGCGTGGACGGTGCCGAAGGGCGAGTACGAGCCCGACGAGCCGGCCCGGGACGCGGCCCGCCGCGAGTTCCAGGAGGAGCTGGGCGTTCCGCCGCCGGTCGGGGAGGCCGTGCCGCTGGGCGAGGTGCGGCAGACGGGCGGCAAGGTCGTCACCGCCTGGGCGGTCGAGGCCGACCTCGATCCGGCGACCGTGGTGCCGGGGACGTTCCGCATGGAGTGGCCGCCGAGGTCGGGACGGGTCCAGGAGTTCCCCGAACTGGACCGTGTGGAGTGGCTGGCCCTCGACCTGGCGCGCGAGGTGATCGTCAGGGCGCAGGCGGTGTTTCTGGACCGGCTGGCGGAGCACTCGGACGGCCCGGGCTGACCCCGCGTCGCATGGGCCACCGCGCCCCGTTGCCGCGCGGGAAGGCCACGACACAGCCCGTCCGTCCTTGAGGAGGCCGGCCATGCCCATCGCGACGGTGAACCCGGCGAACGGTGAAACCATCAAGACCTACGACGCGCTGAGCGAGGAGGAGACCGAGCGCAGGCTCGCCACCGCCGAGAGCACGTTCCGCACCTATCGGACCAGCTCCTTCGACGAGCGCGCCCGCCTGCTGCGCCGGGCCGCCGATCTCCTCGACGAGGACACGGATGCCGTGGCCCGTGTGATGACGACCGAGATGGGCAAACCGGTCGGGCAGGCCCGCGCCGAGGCCGCCAAGTGCGCGAAGGCGATGCGCTGGTACGCCGACCACGCGGCGGAGCTGCTCGCCGACGAGGAGCCCGACGAGTCGGATGTGAAGGACTCCGGCGCCTCGCGCGTCCTGGTGCGCTACCGGCCGCTGGGCCCGGTGCTCGCGGTGATGCCGTGGAACTTCCCGCTGTGGCAGGTGATCCGGTTCGCCGCGCCCGCGTTGATGGCGGGCAACGTGGGCCTGCTCAAGCACGCCTCGAACGTGCCGCAGACCGCCCTGTACCTGGAGGACCTGTTCCACCGCGCGGGCTTCCCCGAGGGCTGCTTCCAGACGCTGCTCATCGGCTCCGGCGCCGTGGAGGGCGTCCTGCGCGACCCTCGGGTCAGGGCCGCCACGCTCACCGGCAGCGAGCCGGCGGGCCGCTCCGTGGCCTCGGTCGCCGGGGACGAGGTGAAGAAGACGGTCCTGGAGCTGGGCGGCAGCGACCCGTACATCGTGATGCCGTCGGCGGACATCGACCGGGCCGCGAAGACCGCGGTGACGGCGCGTGTCCAGAACACCGGGCAGTCGTGCATCGCCGCCAAGCGGTTCATCGTGCACACGGACGTGTTCGACGCCTTCGCCGAACGCTTCACCGAGGGCATGAAGGCACTGAAGGTGGGCGACCCGATGAAGGAGGAGACCGACGTCGGGCCGCTCTCCAGCAAGCAGGGCCGCCGTGACCTGGAGGAGCTGGTCGTCGACGCGGTGGAGGGCGGCGCCACGGTCCTGTGCGGCGGGGTGCGCGCCGAGGGACCCGGCTGGTACTACCCGCCCACGGTCCTCACCGGCGTGACCCGCGAGATGCGCGTCCACCGCGAGGAAGCCTTCGGACCGGTCGCCACCCTGTACCGGGTCGCCGACCTGGACGAGGCGGTCGCGGTCGCGAACGACTCGCCCTTCGGACTGAGCTCGAACGTGTGGACGCGTGACGCCACCGAGGTCGACCGGTTCGTCCGCGACCTGGAGGCAGGCGGGGTGTACGTCAACGGGATGACGGCGTCCCACCCCGCGTTCCCGTTCGGCGGAGCCAAGCGATCCGGATACGGGCGGGAGCTGTCGGGACACGGGATACGCGAGTTCTGCAACATCACCACCGTGTGGCACGGGGCGTGAGCGTTCCGCAGCTACGATCCCTTCTGTGAACCGCGAAGTGACTCTGCCTCTGATCGTCGACAACCGCGGCACGTTGCAGGTGGCGGCCGCCGACGTCAGCAAGCTGCTGCGCACGGTGGGCGGCCGGTGGCTGCACCTGGTGGAGGCGGGTGAGGACGGGCTCGACGAGGAAACGGTGGCGACCCTCACGATCGAGCTCGCCAAGCTGGCCGACCGCATCGACGTGGCCTGCATCGCCCACAGCAGCGGCCCGGCCGGCTAGGGCACTGTTCTGACCTCGCTCAGCGCTGTTCCAGCTCCCACAGCGTGTGCCAGAACATCGTCTCGTAGCTCTGGAGCAGACGGCCGTAGCGGTGTACCAGATGCTCGTCGATGCGTCCCTCGTCCAGTCCCGCCTGCACCGCCTCCCGCGCCCGCTGGTCCAGCTCCGGTGCGGGCTCGGCGAAGAAGTCGAAGAAACCGCAGGCCTCGTCGCTGAAGCCGTAGTGCCGTCGCAGGGCGTCCGCGATCGTCGCGCAGTAGCCGCCCCACGCCGAGAAGTTGGCGCTCAGCGCGAGCACGACATCGGCCGGTTCGCCGTCCAGCGCCAGCCAGGCCACGTACGAGGGATAGGCCTGGCAGCCCGGCAGCGGCTCGTACTCCACGGCCCGCGCCTCCTCCACGCCGCACGCCCCGGCGAACGCCCCCAGCCGCTGAGCGGCCAGTTCCTCGCCCTCGGCGAGCAGCTCGAAGAAGGGCACGCTCGCGGGCTCCTCGGCGGCCGACCGTTCGGCCAGATGACGGAACGAGCGCCGGTCCGCGGCGATCACATGGCGTTGTTCGAGGGCCAGCGCGGCGAGTGTGTCGCGTCCTGCCGCGCCGCGGGCGATCAGCGGCAGCAGCCGGTTGGTGCCCGGATCCGGGGCGAGCCTTCCGGTGGTGGTGTCCAGAAGTTCCCTGGCCGTCAGCGTCATCGCGCACTCCCTCGTGGCTGCCGCGGGTCCGTCTCACCGCTCTTCGACCCTGACACGGTTGCCCGGTGGGGAGTAGTCGGGCGAGAGATCCTCACGCAGTCGGGTGATCGTGGACGGTGATCATGGTGCGCCCCTCCGCCGGCCGCGGGGCCGGCGGAGGGCGGGCACCCCGGCGGCACTACCGGATCGGCATTCCCGACAACGTACGCGCGATCACCAACCGCTGAATCTCACTCGTGCCCTCGAAGATGGTGTAGATCGCCGCGTCCCGGTGCATCCGCTCCACCGGGTACTCGCGCGTGTACCCGTTCCCGCCCAGGATCTGGATCGCCTGCGCGGTCACCTTCTTCGCCGTCTCGCTGGCGAACAGCTTGGACATCGAGCCCTCGGCCGCGGTGAACGGCTTCCCGTTGACCGCCATCCAGGAGGCCCGCCACACCAGCAGCCGGGCCGCGTCGACGGACGTCCGCATGTCCGCGAGCTGGAACGCGACGCCCTGGTTGTCGATGATCGGCCGCCCGAACTGCTCACGGGTCCTGGCGTAGTCGAGGGCGACCTCGTACGCGGCACGGGCCGTACCCACGGCCATGGCGCCGACCGCGGGGCGCGACGCCTCGAACGTGGCCATCGCCGCGTTCTTCACGCGCTCGCCCCCGGCCCTCGCCTTCTCGCGGGCGCGGGCGAGCCGCTCGTCGAGCCTCTCCTTGCCGCCGAGGAGGCAGGAGCCGGGAACGCGGACGTCCTCCAGGACCACCTCGGCGGTGTGCGAGGCGCGGATGCCGTGCTTCTTGAACTTCTGCCCCTGGGACAGGCCCGGCGTGTTCGGCGGCACGATGAAGGAGGCGTGCCCCTTGGAGCCGAGCTCCGGGTCGACGACGGCGACAACGACGTGGACGTTGGCTATGCCGCCGTTGGTCGCCCAGGTCTTTGTGCCGTTGATCACCCACTCGTCCTTGGCCTCGTCGTACACGGCACGCGTGCGCATGGAGGCGACGTCGGAGCCGGCGTCGGGCTCGGAGGAACAGAAAGCGGCGACCTTGACGTCGCTCGCGTCGCCGTACATCTGGGGGATCCAGGTGCCGATCTGCTCCTCGGTGCCGTTGGCGAGGACGCCGACGGCGGCGAGGCCGGTGCCGACGATGGACAGGGCGATGCCCGCGTCACCCCAGAACAGTTCCTCCATGGCCATGGGGATGCCGAGGCCGGTGGGGTCGAAGTACTGCTGGGCGTAGAAGTCCAGGGAGTAGATGCCGACCTTGGCGGCCTCCTGGATGACCGGCCAGGGAGTCTCCTCGCGCTCGTCCCATTCGGCGGCCGCGGGGCGGATCACATCGGCGGCGAACCCGTGGAGCCAGTCGCGGACCTCCTTCTGTTCCTCATTGAGGTCCATCGTGAACTCGGGCATGACCCCTCCAGCACTGCACTAAGGTGTTACCTATGGTAACGGCAGTTTGTTACCGACTGGTAGGAAAAGTCAACTCCCGCGACGGGCTCGACAGCCCATTCGATCTTCGATCGGCACGCGCCCATGAGTGTTAGTTTGCGCAAGCGTCACCGAATCGGAACGGGTGGGGAGAAGCACATGGACACCACACAGCGGACGGATCAGGCACGGTCCGCCGACCGCCGGCGCGAGCTCCTTGAGGCCGCCGACAGAGTGGTGCTCCGCGACGGCCCCGGGGCCTCGATGAACGCCATCGCCGCCGAGGCGGGCATCACCAAGCCGATCCTGTACCGGCACTTCGGCGACAAGGGAGGGCTCTACGCCGCCCTCGCCAAGCGCCACACCGACGCACTCCTCGATTCGCTGCGGGCGGCACTGGACGCCCCGGCGGAGCGCCGTGAACGGGTCGAGCAGACACTCGACGCCTACCTGACCGCGATCGAGGCACGTCCGCAGGTGTACCGCTTTCTGATGCATCCGTCGGAGGGCGGTCAGCAGAGCGAGGGCTTCGACGTGGGCAAGCACTCCGCTCCTCTGCTGCGCCGCATGGGTGAGGAACTCGCCCAGGTCATCGGGGACCGACTCGACCTCGGCCCGGCAGGCGAGCAGCTCGCGCGGGTGTGGGGCCACGGCATCGTCGGCATGATGCACGCGGCCGGCGACTGGTGGCTGGGCGAACGCCCCTGCACACGGGCCGAGTTGGTACGCAGCCTGGCGGACCTGCTCTGGGGCCGCCTGGCGGCGGCGGGGGACAAGGTCGGCGGGCCCGGGTTCTGATCTCCGGCCCCCTCCGCGGGGAACCGCGCGTTCGCCACGGAAGCGGAGAACCGCGCGGTCTTCCGGGAGCGCGGTGCCGTGATCGGTGTGCGGCTGTCGCGGCGTGGGCGCGATCGGCCGCAACGGCCCCGCACCCGCCGAAGCGTCACCGCCCCCACGGTGCCCGCGCGGCCTGCCGCCCCGCCCTCCACCTCCGCCACCCCGTGAGCCGGTCCACATACACCCGGCCCTCCAAGTGATCGCACTCATGCTGCAGGCACCGTGCGAAGAAGCCGGTGCCCCGCACCCGCACCGGATCACCGTCCACGGTGAAACCCTCGACCACGGCCTCGTCGTACCGCTCGGTCCCCGCCTCAAGACCCGGCAGCGACAGACACCCCTCGGGCCCGCGCAGCACCACCCCGCCCGCCTCGACGAGCCGCGGATTGACCACGTGCCCGACATGCCGCGCCTCCTCGTCGTCCGGGCAGTCGTAGACGAACACCCGCGAGCGCTCGCCCACCTGATTCGCCGCCAGGCCCACACCCCGCGCCGCGTACATCGTGGCGAACATGTCCTCCACAAGACTTGCCAGTTCGGGTCCGAAATCCGTGACTTCTTCACACGGTGCGTGCAGAACGGGGTCCCCGAACAGGGTCATGGGCCGCACACGCCCTCGGGCGCCGGGGATAGAGCCGTTTCGCATGGCCGCAAGGGTACGGTCCTGCCTGTCACGCGGGTGCCGGGGTGGTGCCACGATTCGGGCGTGTGAGTGGATCTCGATAGGCTGAGGTCCACACCATGGTGCCGAGAGGCTCAGGCGAGGCGTGCTCGCAAGGAGGATCGAGAACTGATGGCAGGCAACTCGGACCCGCTCACGCCGCGGGCCAAGATCGCCGTGACCGCCGGCAAGGCGGTCGCGGCGGCATCGCGCGCGGCGGGTCGCGGAAGCGGGTCGGTGATCGGCGGCCGGGTGGCGCTCAAACTCGACCCGGACCTCCTCGCCCGGCTGGCCCAGAACCTGGATGTGATCCTCGTCTCGGCGACCAACGGCAAGACCACGACCACCCGCCTAATCGCGGAGGCCCTGCGCGCCGCGGGCCCGGTCGTGTCGAACGCGCTCGGCGCCAACATGCCCGCGGGCATCACCTCGGCCCTGGCCGGCAGCTCCGACGCCCGATACGGCGTCATCGAGGTGGACGAGAAGTATCTCGCCGGAGTGGCACGCGACACGGCCCCGAAGTGCATCGCGCTGCTGAACCTCTCCCGCGACCAGCTCGACCGCGCCGCCGAGACCCGCATGCTCGCCGAGAACTGGCGTGAGGGACTGGCCGGGTCGAAGGCGGTCGTGGTCGCCAACTGCGACGACCCGCTGGTGGTGTGGGCCGCGTCCTCCTCCCCGAACGTGATCTGGGTCGCCGCCGGCCAGATGTGGAAGGACGACGCCTGGTCCTGCCCGTCCTGCGGCGGTGTGATGCAGCGCCCCGGCGACGACTGGTACTGCGCCGAGTGCGGCTTCCGCCGCCCCACACCGAGCTGGGCGCTGTCCGGCGAACACGTCCTGGACCCGCACGGCTCCGCCTGGCCGATCCACCTCCAGCTGCCGGGCCGGGCGAACAAGGCCAACGCGGCCTCCTCGGCCGCCGTCGCCGCCGTCTTCGGCGTGCCGCCGCAGGTCGCCCTGGAGCGCATGTACCAGGTGCAGGCGGTGGCGGGCCGATACGACGTCGTGCAGTTCATGCAGCGCGACCTGCGGCTGCTGCTCGCCAAGAACCCGGCCGGCTGGCTGGAGACGTTCTCGCTGATCGACCCGCCGCCGGCCCCGGTGATCCTCTCGGTGAACGCGCGCGGCGCCGACGGCACCGACACCTCCTGGCTGTGGGACGTCGACTACACGCGGCTGACCGGGCACCCGATCTTCGTGATCGGCGACCGGAAGCTGGACCTCGCGGTGCGACTTGAGGTGGCGAACCAGCACTTCCAGGTCTGCGAGAACATCGACCAGGCCGTGCAGATGTGCCCGCCGGGCCGCATCGAGGTCATCGCGAACTACACCGCGTTCCAGGACCTGCGCCGCCACGTCGGCAACTGAGCACCCGACCACGAACGACTCAGAGGGGCACTGACTTCATGAGCGACAACAGCCTGCGGGTCGTCTGGGTCTACCCGGACCTGCTCAGCACGTACGGCGACCAGGGCAACGTCCTCGTAGTGGAGCGCCGGGCACGCCAGCGCGGGCTCGACGTGGCACGGCTCGACGTGCGCAGCGACCAGCCGATCCCGACCTCGGGTGACATCTACCTGATCGGCGGCGGCGAGGACCGTCCGCAGCGGCTCGCGGCCGAGCGGCTGCGGCGCGACGGCCACCTGTACCAGGCCGTGCAGAACGGGGCGATCGTCTTCTCGGTGTGCGCCGGCTACCAGATCCTCGGCCACGAGTTCATCAACGACCTCGGGCAGCGCGAGCCCGGCCTCGGCCTGCTCGACGTGACCTCGACGCGCGGCGAGGGCGAGCGCTGCGTCGGTGACGTGTTCGCCGACATCGACCCGCGCCTCGGCCTGCCGCCGCTGACCGGGTTCGAGAACCACCAGGGCGTCACGCACCTCGGCCCCACCGCCCGCCCCTTCGCACAGGTGAAGATCGGCAAGGGCAACGGCACCGGGGACGGCACGGAGGGCGCGTACAACGACACCGTCTTCGGCACCTACATGCACGGCCCCGTGCTCGCCCGCAACCCGCAGATCGCGGATCTGCTGCTGAAGCTGGCGCTCGACGTGAACGCGCTGCCGCCGACCGACGACCGCTGGTACGAGGCCCTGCGCAACGAGCGCATCGCGGCCGCGCAGCAGCCTGCGTGAGCCCGTACGGCGGCCCGTACGGCGGCCCGTCTGACCAGGGCACCGCTCAGGTGTGCGGGGGCGTCCAGCAGGCGGACGGCCGGTACGGGCCTGCCCCCTCCCGCCGGTAGGGTGGCCGCGATCCTGCCGGACAGGGTGGTCCGGTTCCCGGCCCACGTGGAGAAGGTGTTTCGGGCTATGCGCATTGGTGTCCTCACGTCGGGCGGCGACTGCCCCGGGCTGAACGCCGTCATCCGGTCCGTCGTACACCGTGCCGTCGTCGACCACGGCGACGAGGTCATCGGCTTCCGGGACGGCTGGAAGGGTCTCCTGGAGTGCGACTACCTCAAGCTCGACCTCGACGCGGTGAGCGGCATCCTCGCTCGCGGCGGCACGATCCTCGGCTCCTCCCGGGTCCGTCCCGAACACCTGCGTGACGGGGTGGAGCGGGCCAAGGGCCACGTCGAGGAACTCGGTCTCGACGCGATCATCCCGATCGGCGGCGAGGGCACTCTCAAGGCCGCCCGCCTGCTGTCCGACAACGGCCTGCCGATCGTCGGCGTGCCGAAGACCATCGACAACGACATCGCCGTCACGGACGTCACCTTCGGCTTCGACACCGCCGTGGGCGTGGCCACCGAGGCCCTGGACCGGCTGAAGACCACCGCCGAGTCCCACCAGCGTGTCCTCATCGTGGAGGTCATGGGCCGCCACACCGGCTGGATCGCGCTCCACTCCGGCATGGCGGCCGGCGCCCACGCCATCGTCGTCCCCGAACGACCCTTCGACATCGAGGAGTTGACGGCGAGGGTCGCCGAACGGTTCTCGGCGGGCAAGCGGTTCGCGATTGTCGTGGCCGCCGAGGGCGCCAAGCCGAAGGCGGGCTCCATGGAGTTCGACGAGGGCGGCAAGGACATCTACGGCCACGAGCGGTTCGCCGGGATCGCCCGGCAGCTCTCCGTCGAGCTGGAGCAGCGCCTCGGCAAGGAGGCACGGCCGGTGATCCTCGGGCACGTCCAGCGCGGGGGTACTCCGACGGCGTACGACCGGGTGCTGGCCACCCGGTTCGGATGGCATGCGGTGGAGGCCGTGCACCGGGGAGAGTTCGGGCGGATGACCGCGTTGCGGGGTACCGACATCGTGCTGGTGCCGTTGGCCGAGGCCGTGGAGACGTTGAAGACGGTGCCGGAGGAGCGGTACGCGGAGGCGGAGTGCGTGCTGTGAGGGTGCGCGGTCGGTAGCGCCGCCGGCGCCTCGCCCCAAGACTGCCCCCGGCGGCGTTCGCCGCCGGGGGCAGTTCTAGTCTGGTGCGGACAGACTGCGCTCAACCCCCACGAAACAGGAGCCGGCGGATGGATCACAGCGGGCACGGCATGGATCTCCTGCCCTTCACACTGGGGCGGGGACTCGGCTGGTCGGCGGACCCGTTCTTCCTCATCGGCTGCCTCGTGGCGCTGGCGCTGTACGGATGGGGGGTCGTCCGGCTGGTGCGGCGCGGGGACAAGTGGCCGCTGGGGCGGACGGTCGCGTTCGTCTTCGGGGTGCTGCTCGTGCTGCTGATGATGTGCACCAGGCTGAACGACTACGGGATGGTCATGTTCAGCGTGCACATGGTGCAGCACATGGTGATCAGCATGCTGGCGCCGATCCTGCTGTTGCTCGGCGCGCCGATCACTCTGGCGTTGCGGGCGCTGCCGGTCGCGGGGAAGGGGCGCACAGGGCCGCGCGAGGTGCTGCTGATGATGCTGCACAGCCGCTATCTGCGGATCGTGACGCACCCCGCGTTCACCATCCCCCTCTTCATCGCCAGCCTGTACGCGCTGTACTTCACGCCGCTGTTCGACTTCCTGATGGGCTCCAGGCCGGGGCACATCGCGATGATGGTGCACTTCCTCGCGGTCGGCCTGGTGTTCTTCTGGCCGATCATGGGCGTCGACCCCGGCCCGCACCGCCCCGGCTATCTGATGCGGATGCTGGAGCTCTTCGCGGGCATGCCGTTCCACGCGTTCTTCGGAATCGCGCTGATGATGGCGTCGGAGCCGATGGTCGAGACGTACGCGAACCCGCCGGCCTCGCTCGGCATCGACGCGCTCGCCGACCAGAACGCGGCGGGCGGTATCGCCTGGGCGTTCAGCGAGATCCCCTCCGTGCTCGTGCTGATCGCGCTGCTCTTCCAGTGGTACGGCTCCGAGCAGCGCCAGGCCAGGCGCGCGGACCGCGCCGCCGACCGCGACGGGGACAAGGAGTTGGAGGCGTACAACGCCTACCTGGCCTCACTCAACGCACGCGGCCGCTGAGCCCCGTTTCCCGTCGGCCGTCGGCCACCTGCCTCCTCAGGACTACGCGCGGGAGTGCCCGGAAAACGCCCTCGCATGACGCCGTAGGCGCTGTCGGGCCGCGGAACGGGCACCATGGAGGGAGACCAAGTCTGAGGAGGGTGTCGCGATGCCCGGTTCTACGAAGACGATGGGGGTGCTCACCATGGGTGGGCTCGTCGTGGTGACGGCCTACACGGTGGCCCTCGGCTCCAATGGCTGGCTGTGGTTCGGCTGGGTCGTCCTCGGCCTGATCACGCTCGCCATGGTGGCCTCGCAGACCGGCTGATCCCGCGGCATCCGGTCCGCGCACCGCGCATCACTCCCGGGGCAGCCGTCCCCCCGAGTGCACGCCCGGCTGGTACTTCGGCAGCCGGGCGGTGATCTTCATGCCCGCGCCCACCGCGGTCTCGATGACGAGGCCGTGGTCGTCGCCGTACACTTGGCGGAGCCGCTCGTCGACGTTGCACAGGCCGATGCCGCCGGAGGGGCTGCCCTCTCCGGCGAGGATGCGGCGCAGGAGCGCGGGGTCCATCCCGACGCCGTCGTCCTCGATCACGACGAGCGCCTCGGCGCCCGCGTCCTGGGCGGTGATGCTGATGTGGCTCTTGCCTCCGGCCGTCACCGCCTTGCCCTCCAGACCGTGCTTGACGGCGTTCTCCACGAGGGGCTGGAGGCAGAGGAAGGGCAGGGCGACCGGGAGGACCTCGGGGGCGATCTGGAGGGTGACCGAGAGACGCTCGCCGAAGCGGGCCCGTACGAGCGCCAAGTAGTGGTCGATGGCGTGGAGTTCGTCGGCGAGGGTGGTGAAGTCGCCGTGCCTGCGGAACGAGTAGCGGGTGAAGTCGGCGAACTCCAGGAGGAGTTCACGGGCGCGCTCGGGGTCGGTGCGGACGAACGAGGCGATCACCGCGAGCGAGTTGAAGATGAAGTGCGGGGAGATCTGGGCGCGCAGTGCCTTGATCTCGGCCTCGATCAGACGGGTGCGGGAGCGGTCGAGGTCGGCCAGTTCGAGCTGGACGGAGACCCAGCGGGCGACCTCCCCCGCCGCGCGGACGAGGACGGCGGACTCGCCGGGCGCGCAGGCGACGAGGGCGCCGTGGACGCGGTCGTCGACGGTGAGGGGAGCGACGACGGCCCAGCGCAGCGGGCAGTCGGGCTCGTCGCACTTCAGGCGGAACGCCTCGCCGCGCCCGGTCTCCAGGGGGCCGAGGAGCCGTTCCGTGATCTCGGCGCGGTGGTGCTCCCCCACGCCGTCCCAGGCGAGGACCGCCTGGTCGTCGGTGAGACAGAGCGCGTCCGTGCCGAGCAGGGTGCGCAGCCGGCGGGCGGACTTGCGGGCCGTCTCCTCGGTGAGTCCGGCGCGCAGCGGGGGCGCGGCGAGCGAGGCGGTGTGCAGGGTCTCGAAGGTGGCGTGCTCGACGGGTGTGCCGAGCCCGCCGAGGCTGCGCTGCCGGGCGGTGCGGCGGCCGAGCCAGAACCCGGCGGCCAGCATCGGGAGCACCGCCACGCACAGTCCGGCGAGGAATCCGGTGAGCTCACCCGTTCCCACGTGTTCTCACCCTCCTCCATGAGTCGGCGCCCGCCTCGATCTCCGTGGCCGCGCCGTGGGCCTGGCCACCGGCGAGCGCCTCCGGAAGGTGGAACCGTGCCAGGATCGCCGACGTCCCGGCCGGGACCTTCCCGGGCGTGGCCAGCGACACCAGCACCATCGTCAGGAACCCGAGGGGCACGGACCAGAGCGCGGGCCAGGCCAGCAGGGCGTGCAGGGGCCCGCCCCCGGGGTAGCCCGCCATGGTGGCCGCGACGGCGACGAGCGCCGATCCCCCGCCGACCAGCATCCCGGCGGCCGCGCCCGGCGGGGTGAGCCGGTGCCACCAGATGCCGAGCACGAGCAGCGGGCAGAACGACGAGGCGGACACGGCGAAGGCGAGGCCCACCGCGTCGGCCACCGGCAGGCCGCCCGCCAGCGCGCTGACCGCGAGCGGCACCACCATCGCCAGTCCCGTGGCGAACCGGAACTGCCGCACCCCGCGCGAGGGCAGCACGTCCTGGGTGAGCACACCCGCCACGGCCATGGTCAGCCCGGAGGCGGTGGACAGGAACGCCGCGAACGCCCCGCCCGCCACCAGCGCGCCCAGCAGGTCCCCGCCGAGCCCGCCGATCATGCGTTCGGGCAGGAGCAGCACGGCCGCGTCGGCGTCGCCGCTGAGGGTGAGTTCGGGGGCGTACAGGCGGCCCAGCGCACCGTAGAGGGGCGGCAGGAGGTAGAAGGCGCCGATCAGAGCGAGGACGACGACCGTGGTGCGGCGGGCGGCGACGCCGTGCGGGCTGGTGTAGAAGCGGACGACGACGTGGGGCAGGCCCATGGTGCCGAGGAAGGTGGCGAGGATCAGTCCGTACGTGGCGTACAGGGGGCGTTCCTCGCGGCCCGCGGCGAGCGAGGTCGACATGCCGCCGTTGCTGCCGCGGTCCGCCACGGGAACGGCGTCGCCCTCGGTGAAGGTCAGCCGGGTGCCGCGCTCGACGCGGTGGGTGCCGGCGGAGAGGGAGACGCGCTGGTCCTGGTAGCGGCGGCCGTCGATCGTGCCGGAGGCGGTGACGTCGAGCGGGCGGTCGAGCTTGAGGTCGAGGCTGTCGTCGACGCGGACGACCCGCTGCTCGCGGAACGTGGCGGGTTCGTCGAAGGCGTGGCGCGGGGCACCGTCGCCCTGCCAGGCGAGGACGAGGAAGAGGGCGGGGACGAGCAGCGCGGTGAGTTTGAGCCAGTACTGGAAGGCCTGCACGAAGGTGATGCTGCGCATACCGCCGGCGGCGACGGTCGCGACCACGACGGCCGCGACGATCACTCCGCCGAGCCAGTCGGGCGCATCGGTGAGCACGGCCAAGGTCAGTCCGGCGCCCTGGAGTTGGGGCAGCAGGTACAGCCAGCCGACGCCGACGACGAAGGCCCCCGCGAGCCGCCGTACGGCCGGTGAGGCGAGCCGGGCCTCGGCGAAGTCGGGCAGGGTGTACGCGCCGGAGCGGCGCAGCGGGGCCGCGACGAACAGCAGCAGCACGAGGTAGCCCGCGGTGTAGCCGACCGGGTACCAGAGCATGTCGGGGCCCTGGACGAGGACGAGGCCCGCGATGCCGAGGAAGGAGGCGGCGGACAGGTACTCGCCGCTGATCGCGGCCGCGTTGAGGCGGGGGCCGACGGTGCGGGAGGCGACGTAGAAGTCGGAGGTCGTCCGGGATATGCGCAGGCCGAACGCGCCGACGAGGATGGTCGCCACGACGACGAGGGCGACCGCGGGGACCACGTAGTTCTCGTTCACGGCCGGCCCTCAGCGGTCCTCGACGAGCCGTGCGAAGTCCCGCTCGTTGCGCTCGGCGCGGCGTACGTGCCAGCGGGCGAGGAGGACGAGCGGCGGGTAGATGCCGAAGCCGAGGACGGCCCATTCGAGGCCGGCGCTGTCGGGCATCGCCAGGAACACCAGCGGCATCGGCCCGACGAGCAGCACCAGCACCGTGAACACCGCGAGGGCGGTGCGGAGTTGGCTGCGCATGAGGGAGCGGACGTAGGTGTGTCCGAGGGTGGTCTGTTCGTCGATCTCGGTACGGGGCCGGTAGTAGCCGGAGCCGCGGCGGGTGCGCCGGGGCACTCCGGTGACGACGACGCGGCGTTCGGTCGGGTCCTGGGGCATGCCGTCCTCCTCAGCCCGTGGTCCGGCGCATCAGCAGGTCGCGCAGCTCGCGGGCGTGGCGGCGGCTGACCTGGAGCTCGACCTCACCGACGAGGACGCTCACGGTGCCCGCGTCGAGGCGGAGCTCGTCGACGTGGCGGAGGGCGACGAGGTGGCGTCGGTGGATGCGGACGAAACCGCGGGCCCGCCAGCGCTCCTCCAGTGTGGAGAGCGGGATGCGTACGAGGTGGCTGGCCTGGGCGGTGTGCAGCCGGGCGTAGTCGCCCTGGGCCTCGACATGGGTGATGTCGTCGACGGCCACGAAGCGGGTCACGCCGCCGAGCTCGACGGGTATGTGGTCGGGGTCGGGTTCGTGGACGGGTATCGGCGGGGTGGCGTCGAGGAGTTCGGCGGCGCGGCGGACGGCTTCGGCGAGCCGTTCCCGGCGGACGGGCTTGAGCACGTAGTCGACGGCCTTGAGGTCGAAGGCCTGGACGGCGAAGCCCTCGTGGGCGGTGACGAAGACGACGAGCGGCGGACGGGCGAAGCCGGTGAGCAGACGGGCCATGTCGAGGCCGTCGAGACCGGGCATGTGGATGTCGAGGAAGACGACGTCGATCGCGTCGGGCCCGTCGGGGCCGGACTCCAGTGCCCGGTTGATGCGGCGCAGTGCCTCGGTGGCGTCGCTCGCGCCTTCGGCACTGCTGACCCGGGGGTCGGCCCTGAGCAGGTAGAGCAGTTCCTCAAGGGACGGGTTCTCGTCATCGACGGCGAGCACACGCAGCATGAACGTGGAGTGTAGGAGTAATTCGTACCCCAGGACATGTGCCGGGCGTGGATGTCCCGGCTGGATAGGGTTCCGACCATGAACAGCAGGCCCGCGCCGTTCGACGAGCTCGACAGAAAGATCGTCACCGCCCTCATGGCGAACGCCAGGACCAGCTTCGCCGAGATCGGTGCGGCGATCGGTCTGTCGGCGACGGCGGTCAAGCGGCGTGTGGACCGGTTGCGGGAGACCGGGGTGATCACCGGGTTCTCGGCCACGGTGAAGCCGTCGGCGCTCGGGTGGCGCACGGAGGCGTACGTGGAGGTGTACTGCGAGGGCGCGGCGCCGCCCCGGCGGCTGGCGGAGGTCGTGCGCAACCATCCGGAGATCGTGGCCGCCATGACGGTGACGGGTGGCGCGGACGCGTTGCTGCATGTGCGGGCGCGGGATGTCGAGCACTTCGAGGAGGTGCTGGAGCGGATCCGGATCGAGCCGTTCATCCGGAAGACGATCAGCTACATGGTGCTGTCCCACCTCCTCCCGGAAAGCCCGGAAGCGGGTGCCAGCCAGCCGGCACCGGAAGGCATGTGAATAAACGCACCAGGCATGCGTTGTTCCCTCTTAGAACGCAGTGTTCCTGCACAGACACGCAATCTTCGGCACTTGTCGCCCATCTCCGCCGCTTCCTACCTTGGTATCACTCTCCACACCACACCGCAGGAAGCGGAGGAACCCCTCTGTGCCCGAAAGCCGTGTGCCGCGCCGGCGGCGCTTCCTCGTCTGCGAACCCAGACACTTCGCCGTGCAGTATGCGATCAATCCCTGGATGCACCCCGACAAGCCCGTCGACGTCGATCTCGCCCGCGGTCAGTGGGCGGAGCTGATCCGTGCCTACCGCGATCACGGCCACACCGTGGACACCGTGGAGCCCGTCGCGGACCTCCCCGACATGGTGTTCGCGGCCAACTCCGCGCTCGTCCTTGAGGGCCGTGTCTTCGGCTCCCTCTTCCACGCGCCCGAGCGGCGCCCCGAGTCCACCGTGTACGAGTCCTGGTTCCGGTCCGCGGGCTATGACGTGTACCGGGCCGGCTCGGTGTGCGAGGGCGAGGGCGACCTGATTCCGGCGGGCCGCTGGGTCCTGGCCGGCACCGGCTTCCGGACGACCCGTGAGGCGCACCACGAGGTGCAGGAGTTCTTCGGCGTCCCCGTGATCGGCCTGCGGCTGGTGGACCCGTACTTCTACCACCTGGACACCGCGCTTTTCGTCCTCGACGAGGGGTACGAAGCAAATATCGCCTACTATCCGGAGGCGTTCTCGCCGGGCAGCCGCAAGGTGCTGGCCCGGCTGTACCCGGACGCGGTACTCGCCACCCGTCAGGACGCGATGGCGTTCGGGCTGAACTCGGTGTCCGACGGCCGTCATGTCTTCATCGCCCCGCGCGCCAAGGAGCTGGCCGACCAGCTCGCGCGTCAGGGCTACGTTCCCGTCCCCGTCGATCTGTCGGAGTTCCACAAGGCCGGCGGCGGCATCAAGTGCTGCACTCAGGAGATCCGCTCATGAACGCTCCCGTCCGTACGCAGTCCTCCGCCGACGCCCTCGTGCAGCCCTCCGATCCCGCTCGCCGTTCGTCCGCCGAGCTGATCCGCGCCGAGGAGCCGGTCCTCGCGCACAACTACCACCCGCTGCCCGTGGTCGTCGCCCGCGCCGAGGGCACCTGGGTCGAGGACGTCGAGGGCCGCCGTTACCTGGACATGCTGGCGGGTTACTCGGCGCTGAACTTCGGCCACCGCCACCCGGCGCTGATCGAGGCCGCCCACCGTCAGCTCGACCGGCTGACCCTCACCTCGCGCGCCTTCCACAACGACCGGCTCGCCGAGTTCGCCGAGGGCGTGGCCGCGCTGACGGGCCTGGACATGGTGCTGCCGATGAACACGGGCGCCGAGGCCGTGGAGAGCGCCGTGAAGGTGGCCCGGAAGTGGGCGTACGACGTGAAGGGCGTCCCCGACGACCGGGCGACGATCGTGGTGGCGGCCGACAACTTCCACGGGCGTACGACGACGATCGTCAGCTTCTCGACGGACCCGACGGCCCGTACGGGCTTCGGCCCGTTCACGCCGGGCTTCCGCGTGGTCCCGTACAACGACCTGGCCGCGCTGGAGGCCGCCGTCGACGAGACGACCGCGGCCGTGCTGATCGAGCCCATCCAGGGCGAGGCGGGCGTGATCATCCCCGAGCAGGGTTATCTCGCCGGGGTCCGCGAACTGACCCGCCGCACCGGCTGCCTGTTCATCGCCGACGAGATCCAGTCGGGCCTGGGCCGCACCGGCCGCACCCTGGCCGTCGAGCACGAGGGGGTCCTGCCCGACCTCGTGCTGCTCGGCAAGGCGCTGGGCGGCGGCATCGTGCCCGTGTCGGCCGTGGTCGGGCGCCGGGACGTCCTCGGCGTTCTGCGTCCGGGCGAGCACGGGTCGACGTTCGGCGGCAACCCACTCGCCGCGGCGGTCGGTTCCGCGGTCGTCGAGCTGCTCGCAACGGGTGAGTTCCAGCGCCGGGCGGCGGAGCTGGGCACGGTCCTGACCGACGGTCTGACGGCTCTGCTGGGCAGGGGCGTCCTCGGGTTCCGGGCGCGCGGGCTGTGGGCGGGCGTCGACATCGACCCGGTGTTCGGTACGGGCCGCGGCATCAGCGAGCGCCTGATGGCCGAGGGTGTCCTCGTCAAGGACACGCACGGCTCTACGATCCGCCTCGCTCCGCCGCTCACCATCACCGCCGAGGAACTGCGCTCGGCGCTGGGTGCCCTGGAGAACGTTCTGGCGCGCGGGGCGTGAGAGCCGGGGTGAGGGGATCTCAGGCTCGCTGAGAGGTGCACGGTGACGTGCCCGCCCGCCACCGCGCCGCGCGGCGGCGGGCGGGCTCACTCGGCGGCCGGAGTGATGCGGCGGCCGGTGAGGCGCGTGGGCCGGATCGACACCCACATCTCGCGTTCACCGCCCGGCCAGGGCTCGGAGTGGGCGCGCTCGGCCAGCCGCCGGGTGGCGTCGGGCTCCGCGACGACCCGGGCGGGTCCGACGGCGAGCACGCTCCAGCCCTGGCTCATGGCCTCGTCGACGTGGTCGACCTCGAAGGCGACGTCCGTTCCCACGGCCGCCGCGGGCACGGAGCCGGGCGCCGTGCGAAAGGCGATGGCGTCATCGACGATCTCGTAGTTGACCGGGACGACCGCCGGGCCTTCGGGCGTGGACACCGCGATGCGTCCCACACCGTGTGTCGACAGCAGGGCGCGGCACTCGTCGAGGCCGAGGTCCCGCAGCTGCGGGTGCAGCAGCGCCTTCCCCTGGCCGGGCGGCAGATCGGCGCCGCCGCCCCGCAGGGCCGCGGGACTGACGCCCAGCGCGGCGGCCAGGTTGATGACCGTCGCCACGGTCGGGTCGGCCGGCCGTTCCTCCAGGTACGCCAGGTATTCCGGCGACATACGGGCGCGGCGGGCCGTCTCCTCCCGGCTCAGCTCCTGCCGCCGCCGCTCGGCGGCCACGCGTCGGCCGATGTCACCGGGGTTGGGGGCCTGCGGCTTCGGGGCGCTCCCGAGCCCCTGCTCGACAGGCCGGACGTGCGCGTCGGGCCCGGGGAAGACCAGCGTCACCTCCTCCGTGTCCGACCACCGCACGTCATAGGGAGGTGTTCCGTCCTCGTGGTGGAGTCCGACGATCTCACCGTCACGCCTGGTGGCGCCGGTGACCGGACTCTCGATCACGAGATGGTCGCCCAGATGAGCTCGCATGATCGCCGCCCCTTCCTCACAGGTGCTTGCCGCGCAGGTCCGCCGACCGGGGAGCCTCCACGGCAGACCGGGCCGGCCTGCCGTGGTCGGCGTCGGCGTCGGCGTCGGCGTCGGCGGTCCAGGGCGTCCTGCCCCGTCGCTAGCCGGAGATCTCGACGCGGTGCGGCTTGGCCTGCTCGGCCTTCGGGACACGCACGCTGAGAACTCCGTTGGTGAGTTCCGCGCTGATGTGCTCGGTGTCGGAGTTCGGCGGCAGACTCGTGCGGTAGTCGAACTCCCCGATGTGGCGGCTCTGCCTCCGGACCACGCCGGCGCGTTCCCTGGCCTCGATCTCGCCGTGGACGTCGAGTTCGCCCTCGCTGACCTCCACGGTGATCCGGTCCTTGTCCACCCCGGGAAGCTCCAGCTCCACGAGGTAGGCGTCCTCGGTCTCCTCGACGTCGGACAGCGGCGCCCACGTCTGGACCGCGCCCGGCTCGGCCGGGCCGCCGCCCGAGAAGGGGAAGGTGGAACGCATCAGCTGTTCCATCCGGGTCCGGAGATCCTCGATCTCACGGAAGGGGTCCCACACGGGGGACGCGCCCCTACCGCGACGTACAGGAAGCGTCATCGTCATTCTCCTTGCTTCTGGAGCGTGCGCGAGGCCGGCCGGGTCGCTTCACCCTCATCGGTCATGTGAGCCATCCGGCGACCGGGTGGGAACCGGGAGCTGTCGCACCCATGCCCTCGATGTCGCGCTCGGCGGCGTTCACCAGTTGCTGGGCGAGATGGTGCATGGCCCTGCCCGCCGCCAGTTCGTCACCGATCTCCGGCACATCCACGTCCGCCGGATTGCGGTGCGCGGCACCCTGGCCGGTGAGCACCGTGGTTCCGTTGTCGAGTACCACCTGTGCCTTCGTCGTTCCCTCGTCCTCGAAGAGGTACAGACGAACCTTCCATTCCACGGTATGCGGCATCGGCTCTCTCCTCATCTCCGTACGGAACGCTGCGATCCGTACACGGTTCGTTCCTGGCCCCGGAGCCGCACGGCGGTGGCCCGGGTCTCCGCCTCGATGCCGTGGCGGAGCCGGTCGGCGAGTGCGCTCAGCCGCGCGGAGAGCGTCGCGCGAGGGGCGACAGGCGCGCGGATCCGGCGGGCCGCCGGTGGCAACTCGGCCAGGTCGGCGGCGAGTCGTTCCCGGCACTCGTCGAGCGTGGGCCTCGTACGGGTGCGCTGCCCGCTCCGCATCACCGTCTCCAGCAACGGCCTGCCGTCGCCGGACGCGGGCTCGTCGGCGAGACCGATCACGTCGACGCACCCGGGACGGCGGAACACCTGCTTGGCGCCGGGTGCCGACGCCTTCGCCGAGGAGAGCTTCATCACCGGCCGGCCGTCGTACTCCACCATCTTGTAGGCGGAGTCCAGATAGGGTGCGTCGGCCGAGACCCCGACGCGGGTGCCGACCGCGTAGACGTCGACGGGCGCGCCGGAGCGCACCAGTTCGTCCACGCCGTGCTCGTCGAGGCCGCCGCTGGCGATGATGTGTACGTCCGGCAGGCCCGCGGCATCGAGGACGGCCCGGGACCGGACGGCCAGGGCTCCGAGGTCACCGCTGTCCAGCCGTACGGCGGAGCCGGGCCCGTGTTCCCCCAGGTCCCGCAGCACGCGCGCCGCGACGCGGACGCCGCACTCGGTGTCGTAGGTGTCCACCAGCAAGGTCACCGGACCGGGGTGGCAGCGTGCGAAGGCCCGGAACGCCTCTTCCTCTGTGGGGAACGCCTCCACGTAGGAGTGGGCCATCGTGCCGACGGCGGGGATGTCCAAGGCCGTGGCCGCGGCCACGTTGCTGGTTCCGGTGAAGCCGGCCATCGCGCCGAGGCGGGCGGCCTGGAACCCGGCCTGCGGGCCATGGGTGCGTCGCAGGGAGAAGTCCACGACGGGGTGTCCCGCTGCCGCGAGCACGCACCGCGCGGCCTTCGAGGCGATCGTCGTCTGATGGCTGAGCTGGTTGAGCACGTACGTTTCGACCAGCTGTGCCTGTGGGAGGGGCGCGGTCACCTCCAGCAGCGGCTCCCCGGCGAGGACGATCCGGCCCTCGGGCACCGCCCGCACCCGGCCGGTGAACTCCATGCCGAGCAGCGGCTCCAGATCCCGCGGCGGCCGGTGCAGCGCGGACGCGAACGCGTCGACGTCCTCCGGGCCGACCCGGAGACCGGACAGGTAGTCCAGCACCGACTCCAGCCCCGCGGCGACCAGAAAGCCCCGGTCACGGGGCAGCTCGCGCACGAAGAGGCTGAACGTCGCCGGGCCGGTCATCCCCTCCCTCAGATAGGACATGGCCATCGTCACTTCGTACAGATCGGTGGTCGCCGCATCGGACATCAGCGCCACCTCCTCGGCTCCCGTGCGTGTCCCGCGCCCGTCACTGCCGGAAGCGCGCGGACCACAGGGGCTCCACCAGGGCCCACTCGGCCTCCCACCGCGCGTACCTTCTCCGGTCCAGCGCATGGCGCATGCCTGCCCGCGCCGCCAGGAACCCGGCGACCATCCCGGCCGCCGCCGTACTGCCCGCGAACCAGCCCGTGGCCCTCGCGTTGTACGCGGTCATCGGCGGACCGGTGACGGTTCCGTGCCGGTCCAGCCAGACGCGGACGGTGGTGCCCCTGGGCGTTCCCGCCCTCACGAGAATGGTTCCGCTGCGTTCCTTGCCGTTCCTGTCGGTCCAGCGGATCCCCGCCTGTCGCGCACCGTCTGCGGCACCGCCCCCGGCATCCGACGTCAGTCGGGCTGTGACCTGGTGCCGTTGCGCGGTCTGGGCGTGCACGGTGCGCATCGAGGACTCGTATGCCGTCGCCCCCGCGCTGACCGAGGCCACGGGCAGTCCGAGGGTGAGGACGAGCAGCAGAAAGCGGAGGAACCAGGTCTCGATCCTGTCGGACGTGCGCCGCAGCGGGTTCGCGCCTCCCGGCGCCCGCTCCCGGTGCGGCGGATGCGGGCCGGACGCGTACGGCGGACCGTGTGCATTCATGAGCCGGCCTCCAGCGGGTCGCTGGTCCGTTCCCCCACCGTTTCTCCCTTCCACCATGGGACGGCGGCGGCCCCGCTCACAGGGGCCGAAGGTCCCTGATCGGCGGGTCTACCGTGGAGGAAGGACAACGTGTGCGATCCCAAGGTCACGCCATGGAGCCTGTGCAGCAGTCTCACCGGCCCAGGTTGCAGCTGCGCCTGGACGCCGAGCTGGACCAGGTCAGCCGGCAGATCCACGCTGTCGCACGCGCCCAGACCCGCCTGCAGAGGCTGCTGGAGGCGGTGCTGGCCATCAGCGGGGAGCTGGAGCTGCCGGTGGTGCTGCACCGGATCGTCACCACGGCGATGGACCTGGTCGGCGCCCGCTACGGTGCCCTGGGCGTGCTGGACGAGCAGCGCGAGTGCCTGGCACAGCTCATCACCGCCGGACTCACCGAACAGGAACGGGCCGACCTGGCGGGCGTCGGGCTGCCCCGGGGCCGGGGTCTGCTCGGCCGTCTGATCCACGACCCGGAGCCGCTGCGCGTCGCCGACGTGTCCGCCCACCCCCCTCGCCGCCCGGCTTCCCGCCCGGCCACCCGCGCATGCGCAGCCTGCTGGGCGTGGCGATCACCATGCGCGGCGAGATCTACGGCGACCTGTACCTGGCCGACCGGCGCGACGGGCAGCCGTTCGACGCCGACGACGAGAGCCTGGTGCTGGCCCTGGCCGGTGCCGCCGGCGTCGCCATCGGCAACGCCCGCCTGTTCGACCAGGTCCGCTCCGGCGCCGAACAGTTCCAGCGCCTGCTCCTGCCGCGCCTTTCCGATCTCCGGCCCTTCACGGCAGCCGCCGTCTACCGGCCGGCGAGCGCCCCCGGCCGGCTCGGCGGGGACTGGTACGACGCCGTCCTGCTGCCCGACGACGCCTGTGCGGCCGTCATCGGCGATGTCGTGGGCCACGATCTGTACGCGGCTGCCGCCATGGCCCAGATCCGCAGCATGCTGCGCGCCCTGCTGTACGACCGGCGCACCCCGCCCAGCGCGGTCCTCAGCCAACTGGACCGCACGCTGCACGCGATCACCGACAACCCGGTCACGACCGCCTGCCTGGCCCGTATCGAACCCACCGAGGGGCGCTGGACGCTGCACTGGAGCAGTGCGGGCCACCTGCCGCCCTTGCTGGTCACCCCGGACCTCCGTGCCAGGTACCTCTACGCCGACCCCGGGGTGCCGCTCGGCGTGGACACCGACCAGCCCCGCCCCGACCACAGCTGCCCCCTGTGTCCCGGCGCCACCGTGATCTTCTTCACCGACGGACTGATCGAGCACCCCCGCCGCTCCCTCGACACCGGGCTGGACACCCTGGCCCGCGTCGCCGCGGCCCACGCCGGTCTGTCCCCGGGCGAGTTGTGCCAGGCCCTGGTCGACCACCACCCCGGCGACGGCCACGACGACATGGCCGTGCTGGCCCTGCGCACCCCGCCGCGCAGGCCCCCGTCGAGTGGTCAGGGCGGTTCGAACGGGAGGAGGCTGGAGGGAGGACCGGCGGATGGGAGGACACCATGAAGGTCGGCGTGCTGACCGGCGGCGGTGACTGCCCCGGTCTCAATGCCGTGATCCGCAGCGTCGTCCGCAAAGGCGTCCAGGAGTACGCCTTCGAGTTCGTCGGCCTGCGGGACGGCTGGCTCGGCGCGCTCCAGGGCAACGTCGTGCCGCTGGACATCCCCAGCGTGCGCGGAATCCTGCCCCGCGGTGGAACCATCCTCGGCTCCTCCCGTACCAACCCCTTCAAGCACGAGGACGGGCTGCGACGCGTGCAGGACACCCTGGCCGCCCACGACGTGGACGCGCTCGTCGTGATCGGCGGCGAGGACACGCTGGGGGTGGCAGCCGAGCTGAGCCGTCGGGGGATCAAGCTGGTCGGTGTGCCGAAGACCATCGACAACGACGTCTCCGGCACCGACTTCACCTTCGGCTTCGACACCGCCGTAGGGATCGCGACCGAGGCCATCGACCGCCTCCACACCACCGCGGAGTCCCATATGCGCACTCTGGTGGTGGAGGTGATGGGGCGGCACTCCGGATGGATCGCGCTGCACGCCGGGGTCGCGGGCGGCGCCAACGTGATCCTCATCCCGGAGCGGCCCTTCGACATCGATCAGGTCTGTGACTGGGTGACGAGCAGATTCAAGATCAACTACGCGCCGATCGTCGTGGTCGCCGAGGGGGCGGTCCCCAAGGAGGGGCAGATGGTCCTCAAGGACCGGACGCTGGACGAGTTCGGCCATGTGCGGCTGTCGGGCATCGGCGAATGGCTGGCGCGGGAGATCTCGGAACGCACCGGCACGGATGCCCGCACCACGGTCTTGGGTCACATCCAGCGCGGTGGCACGCCGAGCGCCTTCGACCGGTGGCTGGCCACGCGTTTCGGGCTGCACGCCATCGACGCGGTCAAGGACGGCGCCTTCGGTGTGATGGTCGCCCTGCAGCGCACGCGGATCGTCCGCGTGCCCCTCGCCGATGTCACGACACAGACCAAGGTGGTCGATCCCTCGCTGTACGACGAGTTCGGGGTGTTCTTCGGCTGACCGTGGCCCGGCGCTCGCCAGACCTCACCGGACCCGCCGGTCCGCCCTCAGCCGGCGTGCGGTACGACCGCCACCGGGCAGCGGGCGTGGTGCAGTACGGCGTGGGTGACCGGGCCGAGCCGGCCCTCGGCCGCCCGCGGATCGGTATGGCGGCCCACGACGAGCAGGTCCGCGCTCCGGGACGCGTTCAAGAGCGCTTCCGCGGGGTGGAGCAGCATGACATCGGTGCGGACCGTCACCCGCGGGTACTTCTCCTGCCAGGCGCGCAGGGCGTCGGCGAGTCGCAGCACCTCCTGGTCCTCCCAGGTGGCGCGGTCCTCCTCGGTCACCACCAGGGTCCGCGGAGACACGGACTCGGCAGGCAGGGCCCACGCCTGGACCACCCGCAGGTGGGCTCGGCGTGCCTCGGCCGCCGAGAACGCGAAGTCGGCCACCTCACCGACCGGGCGATGCGCGTCGAACCCCAGCACGACCTCGGCAGCAGCACGTGCCGTGTGCCTGCCTTCCCCCGAGGCGCCCGGAGGACGCTGGGGCACCAGCACGACGGGGCACGGGGCCGCCGCCACCACCCGCAGGGCCACCGAGCCGACCGCGAGACCGGCGAACCCGCCCGTCCCCCGTGTGCCGACGACGAGGAGCCGAGCGGCACGTGCCGCGGCGAGGAGCGCCGGGGCCGGGGCGTCGTCGGCCTGTTCGCCTCGTACGTCGAGGTCCGGGTAGCGGGCGCCGATCTCGGCGACCGCCCGCTGGAGCATCCGCTCCCCCATGTGACGCAATCTGTCCATGGCCTGGACCGGCACCGCGGTGTCCGGAAGCGGCGGGGAGGCATGGACCAGGCGCAGCGGGACACCACGCAGCGCGGCCTCCCGGGCCGCCCAGTGCGCTGCCGCCGAACTCGGCGGAGACCCGTCGACGCCCACCAGCACGGGGTGACTCATCACGTCCTCCTTCGAACCGCCCCGACGAGTACCCCGGCTCCGCCGTGTGCTCCCCGGCAGCCGTGCGCACACCCGCCGGTTGTGTCGCACGCTGGGCTTGGAGGCCCTTCTTCTGGAGCGCTCGTTCCGAGGCTTTCTACGGAGGCGCCATGCGTACTCGGCACACGCCCCTCAGCGCGGACTTCCTGCTGCTAGTGGTGACCTCGGCGGCACTCGTGGCCGGCGGTGCCGCCTGGCTGGCAGGAGCGCCGGACGTGGCGCACCTGTGCTGGGCGGCGGGAACCGTGGCGGCCGTCGTGCCCTCCGTGGCCTGGATCCTGCGTACGCTGCACCAGGGCCACGTGGGCGTCGATGTGATCGCCGTGCTCGCCCTGGGCGGCACGCTCGCCGTACGGGAGTTCCTGGCCGGCGCCCTGATCGCCCTGATGCTGGCCACCGGCCGGACGCTGGAGACCGCCGCGCAGCGCCGGGCCTCACACGATCTGAGTGCGCTGCTCCAGCACGCGCCGCGATCGGCCCGTCTGCGCACCGGCTCCACGGTGCGCACGGTGCCCCTCGCCGAGGTCCGTGTGGACGACTCACTCGTGGTCGGTCCGGGCGAGGTGGTCCCCGTGAACGGCCGGGTCACCGGCCGGAACGCCCTGATCGACGAATCGGCGCTCACCGGCGAATCGCTCCCGGTGGAGCGCGCCGTCGGCCAGTCCGTCCGCAGCGGCGCCGTCAACGCCGGCGGCGCCTTCGACCTGCTCGCCACCGCCACCGAGCAGGACAGCGCCTACGCGGAGATCGTCCGTCTGGCCCGGCAGGCCGGTGCCGCGTCGGCCCCCGTGGTGCGGCTCGCCGACCGGTACGCCGCCTGGTTCGTGCCCCTGTCCCTGGTGGTGGCCGCTCTGGCCTGGGCGGTCGGCGGCTCGGCGACGTCGGCCGTCGCGGTCCTCGTGGTGGCCACTCCCTGCCCGCTGTTGCTCGCCGCACCGGTGGCCATCGTCTCCGGGCTGTCCCGGGCCGCCCGCCGTGGTGTGGTGGTCCGGGACGGTGGGGCCCTGGAGTCCCTGGGCCGGGCACGCACCCTCGTGCTGGACAAGACCGGGACGCTGACGACCGGCCGTCCACGCGTCGTGGAGGTGTCCGCCGCGCCCCGCCACGAGTCGGCGGAGGTGCTGCGCCAGGCGGCGTCCCTCGACCAGTTCTCGCCGCACGTTCTGGCTCAGGCGCTCGTCGACGAGGCACACCGGCGCGGGTTGCGGTTGTCGCTGCCGAGGGACGTGCAGGAGGATCCTGGGCGGGGAGCCACGGGAACCGTGGACGGCCACCGGGTGAGGATCGGCCGGGCGCACATCGGGCCGGACAGTCCCGCCTGGGTCCGCGCGGTCGACAACCAGGCGGTGCTTGACGGTGCGACGGTGGTCTGGGTGACCGCCGACGGCGACGTCACCGGCGCCGTGCTGCTGCGCGATCCCTTGCGCCATGACGCTCCGAGGACCCTGCGGCGGCTGCGCGCGGCGGGTATCGGGCGGCTGCTGATGCTCACCGGCGACCGCGCCGAACCCGCCCGCGAAGTCGCCGCCGTGCTCGGCCTCGACGGTGTGGCGACCGAACAGAGCCCTGCCGACAAGGTCGCGGCGGTACGCGCGGAACGTGCTCACGCGGTCACTGTCATGGTGGGCGACGGCGTCAACGACGCGCCCGCGCTCGCGGCCGCCGACATCGGTGTCGCCATGGGTGCCCGCGGCTCCAGCGCCTCGTCCCAGGCCGCGGACGTCATCCTCACCACGGACCGGGTGGACCGGCTGGCCGACGCGATGAGCATCGCCGTACGGGCCCGGCGCATCGCGGTGCAGAGCGCGCTGGGCGGCATGCTGATGTCGCTCGCCGCCATGGTGGCGGCGGCGTTCGGCCTGCTGCCTCCGGCGGCCGGCGCTCTGCTCCAGGAGGGCATCGACGTCGCCGTCATCCTCAACGCGCTGCGCGCCCTGCTCCCGGACCGTGCCGCCCGACGGTCCCTCACCCCCGCCACGGAGGATCTCGTCCACCGCTTCGCGGCCGAGCACGACGATCTCCAGGAGGTGGTGGAGGCGGTGCGCACCGCGGCCGACCTGCTGTCCGGGGCGTCGGAGGAACAGGCGCGGGCGGCGGTCCAGCGTGTGCACCGCCTGCTCACCGACCAGTTGCTGCCCCATGAGCACGCCGAGGAGCACCAGCTCTATCCCGCCCTCGCCGACACACTCGGCGGCCCCGAGTCCACGGCCACGATGAGCCGGGCCCACGCCGAGATCGAACGCCTCGCCCACCGCATCGCCATCCATCTCACCCTCACCGACGCCGAGGGCAGGCTGCGCCCGGAGAACATCCAGGACCTGCGCGCCTGCCTGTACGGCTTGTACAGCGTGCTGCGACTGCACTTCACGCAGGAGGAGGAGAACTACTTCTCGCTGGCACCGTGAGGGGTCACAGGCGGATGACGACGAGGGCGACGTCGTCGGGGGCGCCACCGGCGACGCCGAGGCGGTCCAGCAGCCCGTCGGCCAGCGGGCCGGGGGCGAGGGCGCCTTCCTCAGCCAGCGCCGTGGTCAGACGCGCCAGGCTGACGTCGATGTCCTCGTCGCGGCGCTCGATGAGGCCGTCGGTGTACAACACGAGGGTGTCTCCCCGGCCGTAGGACAGGCCGGCCTGGGGGCGGGGGACATGGCGCATGCGGGCGCCGAGCGGTGGATCGGTGGCCTGGTCCAGCAGCTCGCAGCTCCCGTCGGTGTGGAGCAGGACGGGCGGCGGGTGCCCGGCGTTGCTGTAGATGATCAGTCTGGAGCGGGGGTCGATGAGTACCTTGACCGCGGTCGCGGCCGTGGCGCCTTCCAGGGAGCGGGCGTACAGACCGAGGACTTCCAGAGCCTGGGCGGGGCTGGGGACGGCGCGGATGGCCGCGCTCAGGGCGCTGCGGAGCATGCCCATGACGGCGGCGGCGTGCAGTCCGTGGCCGATGACGTCCCCGACCGCCGCGGCATAGCGGTCGGGCGGCAGGTCGACGACGTCGTACCAGTCGCCGCACACGTTGAGCGAGCTGGTCGCCGGCAGGTACCGCACGGCGATGTTCTCGGTGTACCGGTGCAGGTCGGGGACGTTGAGCATGGCTTCCTGGAGGGTGACGGCGACCTGTCGTTCACGGGCGTGGGCCTCGCGCAGCTCCTGGTTCAGCCGGTGCAGCTCCCGGGCCCGTACGTACAGCTCGGCCGCCATGCCCTTCTCACGCTCGGTGAAGTCCGCGGAGAGCTCGCGGGCCCGGTGCGAGCGGACGAAGGCGGTGACGTCCTCGGCCCGCTGGACGACCCACTGCACCGTGCCGTCGGATCCGGACAGCGGGGTGAGGATCTCGGTCCACCATCGCTCCTCGAATCCGCCCGGCCGGTCGGGAGCGGGCATGTCGTACCGCTGGAGCACCAGGGTTTCCGGTTTGCCCGTGTCCAGGACGCGGCGCAGTGCCGCCTTCACGTTCCGCTCCGCGTCGTCGTCGGGGGCGCCGGGGTTTTCCGGCAGGGCGTCGAAGAAGTACTTCCCGACCAGTTCCTCACTGGTCCGTCCGGTGGACTGCGTGCCTGCCGGGTTGGCGTAGCGGATCACCAGGTCCGTGTCGAGCACCAGGTACGGGCTTGGTGTGGCGTCGAAGAAGGCCGTGAAATCGATGTCCGCTGTCATGACGCGCTCTCCGTGGCCTGCGAGCGCGACCACCCGCCGCACGTCCAGTCTACGAGCGACGCACGGCCCGGGCTCGCCGGACGGGCAACCGAGGGCTCCAAGTGGCGCGGTGAGTCGGGCTGCGATCGACCGTCGAGAACCGCAGGGCGAGCCTCATCACGGCAGAACACGCCTACCGTGCTGCCCACCCGGTCGAGTGAGAGGGACACCGTGTGACACCGTGTTCTCCTACTGAACGTTGTACGACACCTCATTCGATCGGGGCTAGGACCGGGGGTTTTCTATGATTGCGGGCATCGATTTCAGCACGGAACCAGCACGGGGTCGCTGGCGCACTGACTCAGTGCTGGCCGGCCTGCGTCGAGCACGCTCCGTTGGCCCCGTCGGCATCCGCACATGGTTGCTCAGTGTCACCAACGGTCTGAGCTGAGCCTCACGCCACGGTGCCTTCGCCCCCGTGACCCGCCAGGCGGACCGATGAGCGTGTACTCGCCTTACTGAGGCAACGCGAGCGCCCATGCGTACTTGCGTGCGTCCATACCCGCGCTCGTGCGGTGCCGAGCCATCTCAACACCAAGGTCCCGGCCATCCCCACCGGGAACCGCACGGTGACCATCGCCGGCGGCAGCCACGTACTCGACGTGAAGAGCGCAAGCCTCGCGAACGACGCCGAGATCATCCGCTGGCCCAGCACCGGCGGCACCAACCAGCGCTTCGCGTTCGTGCCCCTCGGTGACGGATACACGCGGATCGTCAGCCAGGCGAGCGGCAAGGACGTCGTCATCAGGTCGGCCTCCCGCGACGCGGGCGCGAAGGCCATCCAGTACTCGTACGAGGCCAACGCGAACACCAACGACGAATGGCTGGCGGAAGACGCGGGCAACGGCCGTGTCCGGCTCCTCAACCGCCACAGCGGTCTCTAGCGCCCGTTCGACGACGCCGACCATCAGCTGTTCAACGTCTCCTGACGTGAATCCCGTCAGCACCACGGTAGGCCTTCTCTGCACACAGGTCTCGCGCCTGAAAAGCGTGCGACAACGGCGGCTGGCACAGGGCCCGGCCCGTCCGCATGGGCCGGTGAGGCTGTTCCGGCCGTACAACTACCCCGGCCGCGCCCTGCCGTGCCGTCCCAGCCCCTGCGGTGCCGTCGCGGCTCCGCCCCGTGGCGGCGCGGCCTTCACTCGCTCCGCACGCGGCTACAGGACGGCCAACTGCACTCTCGCACATCCAATGTCTGGCTCGACGTCAGTGCGCCGGCCGGACACACATCCGGCGTCAGCCGAGCATTTCGTGTCGCAAGACTAGACAGAGGCAACGTTCATATCCGTTAATCCATCCCATGTATGAGTGGAGAGGGCCGATGGACCGAGACTCGAAGGGGCCGAGACTCCTGTCGCCCCCGGGACTCCTTGCGCAGCCTGGCTGCGATGTCGTCGCCCTGCTGGACGAATGGCGCCACTTCTCCTCAACGAAAGGTGCAAGATGTCCTCTTCCGTCAGCAGACGGCGCCTACTGCAAGTAGTCGGGGCCGCCGGCGCCGCTTCTGCCACCGGATCCTTCATCGGCGCATCTCCCGCCCGCGCAGCGGCCGTTCCTCCGGCAAGGGCCGATATCGGGGTCTTGGCACACCCATTCGAACTCGGCCAGGTCCGGCTCTCCGCGAGCCGGTGGCTGGACAACCAGAACCGTACGCGGAACTACCTGCGGTTCGTCGACGTCGACCGGCTGCTGTACAACTTCCGCGCGAACCACCGGCTGTCCACCAACGGCGCGGCTGCCACGGGCGGCTGGGACGCGCCGACGTTCCCCTTCCGCACCCACGTCCAAGGGCACTTCCTCACGGCATGGGCACAGCTGTACGCGGTGACCGGGGACACCGCCTCCCGGGACAAGGCCACCTACATGGTTGCGGAGCTGGCCACATGCCAGGCCAACAACAGCGCCGCCGGTTTCAACGCCGGGTACCTCTCCGGCTATCCCGAGTCCGACTTCACCGCCCTTGAGCAGCGGACCCTGAACAACGGCAACGTGCCGTACTACACCCTCCACAAGACCCTCGCCGGCCTGCTGGACGTATGGCGCCACATCGGCAGCACGCAGGCCCGGGACGTGCTGCTCGCCCTGGCGGGATGGGTCGACTGGCGAACCGGCAGGCTGACCGGCCAGCAGATGCAGGCCATGCTGCAAACCGAGTTCGGCGGCATGAACACCGTGCTGACCGATCTCTACCAGCAGACAGGCGACGCGCGGTGGCTCACCGTCGCCCGGCGGTTCGATCACGCCGCGGTGTTCGACCCCCTGGCGTCCGGCCAGGACCAGCTGGGCGGACTGCACGCCAACACCCAGGTACCCAAGTGGATCGGGGCCGCCCGGGAGTACAAGGCCACCGGCACCACCCGCTACCGGGACATCGCCACCAACGCCTGGAACATCACCGTCAACTCGCACACCTATGCCATCGGCGGCAACAGCCAGGCGGAGCATTTCCGCGCCCCGAACGCCATCGCCGGCTTCCTGAACAAGGACACGTGCGAAAGCTGCAACACCTTCAACATGCTCACCCTCACCCGGGAACTGTTCGCCCTGGACCCGAACCGAGTCGCACTGTTCGACTACTACGAGCGGGCATGGCTGAACCAGATGATCGGCCAGCAGAACCCTGTCGACGACCACGGCCACATCACCTATTTCACCCCGCTCAACCCAGGAGGCCGACGCGGCGTGGGCCCGGCGTGGGGCGGCGGCACTTGGAGCACCGACTACGGCACCTTCTGGTGCTGCCAGGGCACGGGCCTGGAGATGCACACCAGGCTGATGGACTCCATCTACTTCCGCAGTGACAACACCCTGATCGTGAACATGTTCGTGCCCTCGGTGCTCAACTGGTCGGAGCGCGGAATCACGGTCACCCAGACCACGACATACCCCGCAAGCGACACCACGACCCTGCAGGTCACCGGCAACGTCAGCGGAACCTGGGCGATGCGCATCCGCATCCCGAGCTGGACCGCCGGGGCCACCGTCAGCGTCAACGGCGTCGCGCAGAGCATCACCACCACGCCCGGCAGCTACGCCACCCTGAGCCGGTCGTGGGCCTCCGGCGACACGGTGACCGTCCGCCTGCCCATGCGGGTCATCATGCGAGCGGCGAACGACAACGCGAACGTCGCCGCGATCACCTACGGCCCGGTGGTCCTGTCCGGCAACTACGGCGACTCCGCGCTCAGCTCCCTCCCGTCGCTGAACACGTCCTCGATCACACGGACCAGCAGCACGTCACTCGCTTTCACCGCCACCGCCAACGGCTCCACCGTCAACCTGGGCCCGTTCCACGACGCGCACGGCCACAACTACACCGTCTACTGGAACGCCGGCGGCACCGTCCGTCTCGCCAACGTGGGCAGCGGTCTCGTGCTGGGCGTCCAGAACATGTCCACGGCCAACGGTGGCCGCGCTCTGCAGTGGCACGACTCGGGCACTGCCGACCACGACTGGCAAATGATCAACGACGGGAACGGGTTCCGCTTCCGTAACGCCCACAGCGGCAAGGTGCTCGGTGTCCAGGACATGTCCACAGCAGACAACGCGGCCGTACTCCAGTGGTCGGACAACGGCACCGCCGACCACCGATGGACGCTGCTCGACCAGGGAGACGGGACCTACAAGATTCGCAACGAGAACAGCGGCAAGCTGCTCGCCATCGCGAACAACTCCACCGCTGTCGGCGCGTTCGCCGTCCAAGACTCGGACAACGGCACCGCCGACAACCGATGGCGCATCGTGAGGAGCTGAGGCCCACCCCGGAAGCAGATTGTGGTCGCTCTCCACCCTCCCGCTTGCTCGTCACTTCGACCTTCGTTCGACATGACGAACATCACGGGTCGCAGTGCATCACCAGTCCAGCCAGCCCCTGACCGGGGCAACGGGAACCGCTTACTCAAGGAATGAGATCCCATGCGCAGAGGTAGTTTCAGCCGCAGGCATCTGACCGTGGTGCTCGCGGCCCTGGTCGCTTCGGCGGCGACGCTCGTCGCCAACCCGGCTCAGGCGGCCACCAGCGGCGCCTTGCGCGGCGTTGGTTCCGGCAGGTGTCTCGATGTGGCGGGCGCCGGCCAGACCGAGGGCACGAACGTGCAGCTCTGGGACTGCACGGGCGGGACCAACCAGCAGTGGACGCTGACGGACAACAACCAGCTGACCGTGTACGGCAACAAGTGCCTGGACGTACCGGGTCACGCCACCACGGCCGGTACCCGGCCGGTGATCTGGGCCTGTAACGGCGGTACGAACCAGCAGTGGCGGGTGAACGCCGACGGCACGATCGTCGCCGTGGAGTCCGGGCTGTGCCTGGACGTGTCAGGCGGCGCTACGGCCAACGGCACGGCGGTGCAGCTATGGAACTGCAACGGCGGCAGCAACCAGAAGTGGACCGGCCTGTCCGCACCGCCGGGCGGCACGTGTGCTCTTCCGTCGACGTACCGGTGGAGCTCGACCGGCCCGCTGGCGCAGCCGGCGAACGGGTGGGCCTCGCTGAAGGACTTCACCACCGTGACGTACAACGGCAAGCACCTCGTCTACGCGACCGCTTCTGACGGATCGTCGTGGAAATCGATGGGGTTCAGTCCCTTCACGAACTGGTCGGACATGGCGTCGGCCGGCCAGACCCAGATGAGCCAGGGCGCGGTGGCTCCCACGCTGTTCTACTTCGCGCCCAAGAACATCTGGGTGCTGACCTCAAACGGGTGGGGTACCCAATGGCCCTTCGTCTACCGCACGTCGAGCGATCCCACCAACCCCAACGGCTGGTCCGCGCCGCAACCGCTGTTCACCGGCAGCGTCCCCAACGGCAGCGCGATCGACCCGACCATGATCGCCGACGGCCAGAACATGCACATGTTCTTCGCTGGTGACAACGGCGAGATCTACCAGTCGACCATGCCGATCGGGAACTTCCCGGCCAGCTTCGGCTCGTCGTACACGACGATCATGAGAGACACGGTGAAGAACCTGTTCGAGGCTCCGCAGGTCTACAAGGTCCAGGGCCAGAACCAGTACCTCATGATCGTTGAGGCTCGGGGTGCGACTGAGCAGCGGTTCTTCCGCTCGTTCACGGCCCCCGGCCTGAACGGCCCGTGGACCCCGCAGGCCGCCACCGAGAGCAACCCCTTCGCCGGCAAGGCCAACAGCGGTGCCACCTGGACCAACGACATCAGCCACGGTGACCTGGTCCGCAACAACCCCGACCAGACCATGACCATCGACCCCTGCAACCTGCAGTTCCTGTACCAGGGCCTGTCCCCCGACACACCGTCGGGCACCCCCTACATCCAACTGCCGTACCGGCCGGGCCTGCTCACCCTGCAGCGCTGACCCGAGGGCACACGACCAGAAGCTTGTGACCGTGCCTCTCAGGCACGGTCACAAGCGGCTTGCGCCTTGTCTCCCAGGAAGAAGGACCCCTACATGGCCCCCATACACAGACGACTGCTGCGTCTCCTCGTAGCCACCGCACTGACGGTCACCGCGTCCGTGACGGCCTCCGCCGGCACGACCGCCGAGGCCGCGCCGGGCAGCCCCGCGCTCACCCCTCCGCTGGGCTGGAACAGCTGGAACAGCTTCGGATGCGGGATCACCGAGGCCCAGGTCCGCCAGGCCGCCGACGCGATGGTGTCCTCGGGCATGAAGGACGCCGGCTACCAGTACGTGGTGGTCGACGACTGCTGGTTCGACCCGCAGCGCGACGCGGCGGGCAACCTCCGCGCCAACCCGACCAAGTTCCCCAGCGGCATGAAGGCGCTCGGGGACTACATCCACAGCAAGGGCCTGAAGTTCGGCATCTACCAGGCGCCCAACGAGAAAACCTGCGCACAGGGCGTGGGCACCTACCCCGGCTCCACCGGCAGCAAGGGCCACGAGGCCCAGGACGCCGCCGCCTTCGCCTCATGGGGCGTCGACTACCTCAAATACGACTGGTGCTCCGGCAACGGCACCCTCAACGAGCAGATCGCACAGTTCACCATCATGCGCGACGCCCTGCGCGCCACGGGGCGGCCGATCGTCTACAGCATCAACCCCAACAGCTTCCACGCCCCCACCGGCGACACGTACAACTGGAGTGAGGTCGCCGACCTGTGGCGGACGACCGAGGACCTGCTCGACATCTGGCAGAACAACAACACCAACAGCTATCCGATGGGCGTCGGCAACGTCCTGGACGTCACCGCGCCGCTGGCCGCTCAGTCGGGTCCCGGACACTGGAACGACCCCGACATGCTGGTCGTCGGCCGCCCCGGCCTGTCACTGACCGAGTCCCGCTCCCACTTCGCCCTGTGGTCGCTGCTGGGTGCCCCGCTCATGGCCGGCAACGACATCCGCACCATGTCCGCCGACGTGAGCGCGATCCTGCGCAACCCCCGTCTGCTGGCGGTGAACCAGGACCGGCTGGGTGCGGGCGGGCGCCGGGTGCGCGACGACGGCAACACCGAGGTGTTCGCCAAGCCCCTGTCCGACGGCTCGGTCGCCGTGGGCCTGTTCAACCGGGGAGAAAGCACCGCGACCGTCACCGCCACGGCCGCGCAAGTCGGCCTCACGGGCGGGCCGTTCACCCTCACCGACCTGTGGACCGGCGGCACCTCCAGCACCTCCGGCCAGATCTCGGCGAGCGTCCCCGCGCACGGTGTCGCCGTGTTCAGGATGACCGGCGGCAGCCCGCTGGCCTCCACCACCGCACGACTGCGCGGTACCGGGTCCGGCCGCTGCCTGGACGTGGATCGCGCCTCCACCGCGGCCGGGACGACGACGCTGATCTGGGACTGTCACACGGCCGCCAACCAGCTGTGGACCACATGGGCCGGCGGCGAGATCCGCGTCTACGGCGACAAGTGCCTCGACGCCTACGACCAGGGCACCACCAACGGCACCCGGGTCATCATCTGGCCCTGCAACGGCCAGACCAACCAGAAGTGGACCGTCGGCTCCGACGGTTCGATCCGCAACGTCCACTCCGGGCTGTGCCTGGACGTCGACGGGGCCGGCACCGCGAACGGGACCCCGCTGGTCCTGTGGACCTGCAACGGCCAGACCAACCAGAAGTGGACCGCACTGCCGTAACCCTCCCTCCCCTGCCGCACAGTAGACGCCCGACCGGAAGGCCGCAGTCCCGCGAAAGCTGTCCCGTGGTCGACCAGTTCGAGGAGGTTTTCACCCTGTGCCGGGACGCCGGGGAGCGGGCCCGCTTCATCGAGATGCGGCTGTCCGCCCGCGCCCCGGACAGGCGGCTGAAGGTGCTCACGGCGGGGGCCCACGGTCCATCACAGGCACCCCGCCATTCGGCCCTCGTTCCACACATCGCACGACCCGGCCTGGCTGACAGTGAGTTGCGGCGGGGGATGTCGCGGCGGACAGACACCGACCCACGTCAGCGCGGGAGAGGGGTTCGAGCCGACCCGCTCGGTGCGTGCCCCCACCCCCACCCGTTCTGCCCGTACGTGAGGCGGCCGCCAAGCCGAAGGAAGGCGCTGTGGCCGAGCTGCTGACACGAACGGCGATCAGGCCCGCTGATTCAGCTACCACTCGCAGAAGAGGACACCTGTATGAGAAAGTCCTGGATCCTGCCCCTGTTCACGCTTGTCGCCGCCACGCTCGGGGTGACGGCGGCAGGTGAGGCCCGTGCCTCCGCCGCCCCCAACACCCCTTTGCGGGTAATGCCGTTGGGTGACTCCATCACCTGGGGGGTGGGAAGCAGCACGGGCAACGGTTACCGGGGTCCGCTGTGGAACCAGCTTGCGGCGGACGGCCACCCGCTGGACTTCGTCGGCACGGTGCGGGGCGGGTCGATGTCCGACCCCGACAACGAAGGCCACTCCGGATACCGTATCGACCAGATCGCCGCCCTCGCCGACGCCTCACTGACCCGCTACCGGCCCAACGTCGTGACGCTGCATATCGGTACCAACGACCTTCAGGGGGCCTCCGAGGTCGACAGCGCCATCGCCCGGCTGAGGTCGCTGGTCAACCAGATCACCGCCGACGTCCCCGACGCAACCGTCCTCGTCGCCTCCCTGGTCGTGTCCACCAGCAGCTCGGAGGAACGGTGGCGGGGCGCGTACAACCAGGCCGTCCGCCAAATCGTCAGCGACGCACAGGCCACGGGCAGACGCGTCGCATTCGTCGACATGAGCGGCTTGACCACGGCCGACCTGGCCGACCCCCTGCATCCCAACGACGCCGGCTACCAGAAGATGGCCGACGCCTTCCACCGAGGCGTCCAGGCCGCGGACAGCGCAGGGTGGCTGAGGAACCCCGCCCCCGCCCCCGCCCGCGTACAGTCCGGCATCGTCGGCAAGTGCATGGACGTCAACGGCGCCGGCACCGCCGACGGGACCGCCGTCCAGACGTGGAGTTGTGGCGACAGCGCCAACCAGTACTGGTCCGCCTACACCGACGGCACCCTGCGCTCCATGGGCAAGTGCCTCGACGCCGCCGGCGGGGCCACCGCCAACGGCACCAAGATTCAGCTCTGGTCCTGCCACGGCGGCGCCAACCAGGTCTGGCAGCCCTACAACGGCGGCTACCGCAACCCCGCCTCCGGCCGCTGCCTCGACATTCCGGGCTCGTCCACAGCTGACGGCGCGCAACTCCAGCTGTGGGACTGCAACGGCGGCTCCAACCAGAAGTGGACCACTCTGACCGCCGGATGAACCCCACGCCCGGGGCCCGAGCCCGGCTCGGGCCCCGGGCGAAACGACGCGTGGGACGGCAGGCATGAGACTGCCCAAGCCATCCGCGCGGGCGGCCTGGAGCGCCACACCGCCGAAGGGATCCTCGCCCGGACCTGCCCCGGGAGGTCGCCGACCGCGCCGTCCACGCAGGCGGGCCGACCATCGAGGTCGCGCACCTCTACCCCGTGCCGCACACCCGCGTGGTCGTCGATGGCGTGTACGCCGACTCCTTCCGCACGGGCGGCGCCCGCCCGTCACTTCCGCACTGTCGTCCCGAAGGGCAGGGGTTCGCCCGAGCGCAAGTGTTCCCGCAGCCACTGCTCGGTGTTGCTCACGTGCAGCAGTGCGGCGGCCTGGCTGAGGGTGGCGTCACGGGTGGACAGGGCGTTGAAGATCGCCTCGTGCTCGGCGAGGGTGCGGCCAGCGGCCTTGTCGTCGACGAGACCGCGCCAGATGCGGGCGCGCAGGGTGCGGCCGGAGACCCCTTCGAGGAGGGTGAGGAGGCTTTCGTTGCCCGTGGCCGAGACGACGGCCCGGTGGAAGGCGGCGTCGTGGGCGTTGAGCCGTTCGACGTCGTCGTGGGCCTCGCGCATGGCGTCCAAGTGCCGCTTGACCTCGGCCAGCTGTTCCTCGGAGATCCGGGTGGCGGCAAGCGCCGTGGCGACCGGTTCGAGGAGCCGCCGTACCTCCATGAGGTCCTGAAGGGCGGCCGAGTCGCCCTGCAACAGCTCCACCGCGCCGCCGAGCCCCTCCAACAGCAGGCTCGGCTGGAGGCTGGTCACATAGGTGCCGTCGCCTCGCCGGACTTCCAGAACCCGCGCGACGGCCAGTGCCTTGACCGCTTCCCGGGCGAGATTGCGCGACAGGCCCAGCTGGGCCGCCAGGTCCGGCTCCGGCGGCAGCTTCGAGCCCGGCGGCAGGGCACCGGTCCGGATCAGCTCACGGATCTGCTCGATGGCCTTGTCCGTCAGAGACACCGCGCATCCCTCCCCCCATCGTGCCCCGAGAGCACGTCCGACCTGATCAGCCCCTGAGCGCGGAGATCGTGCCAGAGAGCTTCAGGCACGCGCTGATCTTTCAGTTTCACGTTCCGTACGACCTGTTCCGGGGCTGCATGCCGAGGGTGACGTTGATGATACTGGGATGCGATCGCCCGGACACGGGCGATCACGGCCGGCGGGGCGTCCTGGTAGTCGTACTTCAGGCCCTCGGCGGGGTTCGGCGGCCGGAGCACGGCGGATCGTGCCCGCGTTGGTGACCAGGATGTCCACCGGTCACTCGCGCCCGGCGAACTCGGCGCCCAGAGCCCGTACGGCCTCGGCATCGGCGAAGTCGGTCAGGATCGCCTCGAACGTGCGGCCGGCGGCGAGAACGTCCTTCTCCACGCGGCTGCCGGACTCCTCCAACGACGCACTGACTCCCATGACGTCCGCGCCTGCCCCGGCGAGGGCGCGTGCCATGGCCCGGCCGATGCCACGGCGGGCACCGGTGACGACGGCCAGCTTGCCGGTGAGGCCGAAGGCGCTCATGCGGTGGCTCCGGCCGGGACCGTGCCGTCCGCGACCAGGGCCGCGGCGCGCTCGAAGTCGCCGTGGTCGTACAACCGGGCACCGGCCAGGGTGAGTTCGCGCCAGAAGAAGCGACGGAGGTTGACCTCGCGCCTGCGCGGTCCCGCAGCGGGAGATGTTTCGGCTCGACGACATCTGCGCATCACCATCGATCAGAGATGGGATGTTTATAGGCCAGATTTCGATGCACTGTCCAGTCTCCTGCGCGACCTTGCAGCAGGGTCCCAATTCATGTGACTCAGCGATGGCGGAGTGACACCCCGCAAGCAAGATTCATCCCATCAAGCATCACTGTGGGACAAGCGCAATCAGCCATGAGGGCCAGACAGACATGCCATGTCTAGCCAGTCGAAAATTGCCATAAACATGCTTCAAAGGGGACTAAATGCCTGACCAGTCGGTGCTTTTCATCCCTGCACACCGGTTGACATCCCAGGAAGACATGGCGGACCTTCATGCGTAACAAGCGGCGACCCATGCACAGCAGCCACGCCGACTCGTGTCCTCCCGCGCTCCCCTGTCCCCTTCTGCACCAGGGATGTCCCCATGCCGAGTTCGTTCAACAGACGCAACTTCCTGGCCAGTGCCACCTGCGTCGCCGCGGCGGCCGTTGCCGGAGGTGGGTTCGGCGCCGGCATCGCCCAGGCGGCGCCCAACACCTACACGCCGGACTGGAACTCCGTCGACCAGCACCCGCCGGCCCCGGAGTGGTTCCAGGACGCCAAGTTCGGCGTCTACTTCCACTGGGGCGTCTTCAGCGTCCCCGCTTACGGCAACGAGTGGTATCCGCGGAACATGTACGAGGCAGGCAACAACGCCAACCAGCACCACATCGCGACCTACGGCCGGCCCTCGGCATGGCCTTACCACAACTTCATCAACGGTGCTCAGGACCTGGCGGGCAACTTCGTGCAGTTCGCGCCGAAGCTGAAGTCGGCCGGCGGGAAATTCGACCCCGGCGAGTGGGTCCAGCTCTTCGTCGACGCCGGCGCCAGGTTCGCCGGCCCGGTCGCCGAGCACCATGACGGCTTCTCCATGTGGGACAGCCAGGTCAACGAGTGGAACTCGGTCAAGAAGGGCCCGGGCCTTGACCTGCTGAAGCTCTTCTCCACGGCCATCCGCGCGAAGGGCCTGAAGGTGCTGGTGGCCATGCACCACGCGTACAACTTCACCGGCTTCTACGAGTACGCCCCCACCCAGACGGACCCCAGCCTCAAGAAGCTCTACGGACAGCTGGGGTCGGCCGCGGAGAACCAGCTGTGGTTCGACAAGCTCAAGGAGGTCGTCGACCGCGCCCAGCCCGACATCCTGTGGCAGGACTTCAATCTGGACGCCGTCGACGAGCAACAGCGCCTGAACTTCCTCGCGTACTACTACAACCAGGCCAACGCCTGGGGCCGTGAGGTCGTCGCCACGTACAAGGACGGCATGAACGGCAAGGGCGAGGTCTTCGACTACGAGCGCGGCGGCCCAGCCGACCTGACCACCCCGTACTGGCTGACCGACGACAGCATCTCCAGCAGCAGCTGGTGCTACACGCAGGGCATCGGCTACTACACCATCCAGCAGATGCTGCACTCGTTCATCGACCGGGTCAGCAAGAACGGCAACGTGCTGCTGAACATAGCGCCGATGGCCGACGGCACCATCCCCCAGGCGCAGAAGGACATCCTGCTCGGCATCGGAGACCACCTGAAGCGCTTCGGCGAGTCGGTGTACGCGACCCGCGCCTGGACCGCGTACGGCGAGGGCCCGACGAAGATGGGCGGCGGCTCGTTCACCACCCCGCACGCCGGCACGCCGCAGGACATCCGCTTCACCCGTGACAAGGCGAACACCGTCCTGTACGCCACCGTCCTGGGCTGGCCGGGCAACTCGCTGACGATCAAGACACTGAGCTCGGAGCGGATCAACCTCTCCTCGCTGACCTCGGTGAAGCTCCTCGGCACCATCGCCGGCACCTACATCGACCTGCCCACACCGGCCCAGAACTCCTCCGGTCTCACGGTCACCCTGCCTTCCTCGGCGCCGTACAGTGCGAACGCCTACGTCCTGAAGCTGGCTTTCTCCGGCACGATCCCGGCGCTGCGGCCGCTCGCGGGAGCCGTCGCGTTCGCGGACGTCAACTACACCGGCAATGCCGGCGTGTTCGCCGTGGGCGACTACACCGCGGCCGACCTGACCGCCGCCGGACTGGGCGCGGGCACGCTCTCCTCCCTGCGGCCGGCGCCCGGCTACCAGGTGATCGGCTACTCCGGTGACAACTTCACCGGCACCTCCTGGACCTTCACCACCGACAAGCCCGACCTGCGGGTCACCGGCAACAACGACCGGATCACGTCGCTGAGGGTCCAGTTCAACCCGGCGACGTACTTCCGGATCACCAACGCCACCAGCGGGCTCGCCCTGGACAGCGGCGGCAACGTGGCCTCCGGGTCCACCCTGAAGCAGTGGACCTGGGACGGCAGTACCCACCTGCAATGGCAGGCGGAGGCGGTCGGGGGCGGCTACTACCGGCTGGTCAACCGCACGAATGGCATGGTCGCCGACGGCTGGGGCGCCACTTCCGACGGCTCTCCGGCCCGCCAGGCCCCCTGGAACGGCGGCACCAACCAGCAGTGGAAGATCACCCACCGGGGCGGTGACCACTACTCCATCGCCAACCGCACCACCGGCCTGGTCCTCGACGGCGGAGGCAACGTCAACTCGGGCTCCGTCACCAAGCAGTGGACGTACGGCAGCAGCACCAACCTGCTGTGGACCGTCACGGCCGTCTGACCCCCGGGACGCGCGAGCGGCTGCCCCGGCGTACTCCTCGTACGCCGGGACAGCCGCTGTGGCAGCGCGGTGGCGGTGACCGGCGCGGGCGTTATCGCCTCCGGACGGACGCGGGGCCACGCACAGTCACGGCGTCCGTGCCGTTGAGGGCGAGGACGCGGCTTCACCAACACCGTCATGGCCGACGCTACTTCCGGTCCTGGACCTCGGGCAGCCTCGCCGGTTCCTGGACGCCCCTGGCCGCATCCCGAGAGCAACCCGTTCGCACGGGCGAGCAACGTCTCCATGCCAGCTCCAGTACCAAGCACCGCCGTGGTGATCTTGCGCATCTTGCTTTTGACCATGGTGGCCCTTCCATGGGAGGGGGTAAATGTGGGGGGTTTCTACCGCGCCAGGGCAGGGGGTGCGTGGTGTCGGCGTAGTAGACGCCCGGTTCAGCCGACGGCGGCCCCGAGCCACATCGCTCAGGTCGAGCATCAGGCGGGCTCCCCGTACTGCACTCCGCGTCCGTTGGTGGAGATGTAGACCCGGCCGTACACGCGCGGGTCACCGGTGATGGCGGCTCCGGTCCAGCCCCACTGGTGCTGGTCGTCGTTGATCCGCGTCCAGGTCTTCGCCTCGTCGTCGGAACGGTAGATGGCGTTGAAGCTCTCGACGGCGCCGACCATGTAGATCGCCGGGTAGGAAATGCCCCTGGCGGCCTTGCCGAAGCCCAGGGTGTGCGCGGCATGGCAGCTGCTGACCTTGGCGAAGGCCGCGCCTCCGTCGCTCGAACGGTACAGGCCGTTCCCCTTGAGGCTGAGCCACAGGTCGCCGGTGCGGCCCGGAGCAGCCGTCAGCTGGAACTCGCTGTCGCCCGCGCTCAGGCCGGTGGCACGCGCGGTGAAGGTCCGGCCGCTGTCGATGCTGGCGAACACCGTGCCGGTCGTGGTGTCGAAGGCGTAGAAGCGGGTCGGGTCGACGGGGTCGGCGATCGGGGCGGCACCCTTCGGGAAGGACGCGACCTTGGACCAGGTGGCGCCGTTGTCGGCCGAGCGGTATCCGGGGTTCGCCGTGCCGAAGGACCAGAGCAGCACGCTGCCGTCGGCGCTGGTGGCGATCGGCCCCGGTGCTTCCTTGGCGACGGCGGGCTGCGTCTCGAAGGGGGCCCAGGTCTTGCCGCCGTCGTTCGAGTAGGCGCCGTTGCCGTGGTCGCCCCAGCCCGCCCGGACCACGTACGCCGGCTTGGCCGCGGCCAGCGACAGGCCGGTGGAGGTGCCGAACACCGGGTTCGACGCCATGCCGCGCGACGGCGACGCCGTGAGCCGCTCGTGGTACATCACACCGATGTCCCCGGACCCGCTGAGCAGGTGTGCCTCACCGGTCGGAGGCGAGACCAGCTGGCGGATAGACGCCTCCTCCAGGCCGCGGATCTGCGGGGCCCAGTTCTTCAGGTCACGGGTGCTGTAGAGGGTCGCGCCGGTGCCGTAGACGATGTGCTTGGAGTCGTACGGATCGAGGGCAAGGGCCTGGATCCACCAGCCGAACTTGGGCTTGTCCCCGCCCCACTTGAGGTAAGGCGTCTCGGAGACGTCGAGGACGGCCTTGTCCTTCAGGGACGTCCAGGTGCGGCCCCCGTTCGTGGAGCGGAAGACGGTGTCGATCTCGGCCCACCGGTTGTTCGTGGACACGACGAGCGTGCCGGGGCGGCAGGCGTCGACGGCGACACCGCCGTAGCCGAAGACGTCGGTCGACCCGTCCGTCGCGGTTCCGCCCGGCTTCACCGGGGTGACATCGGTCCACTTGCCGTCGACGGTACGCAGCTTGTGCACGCTGCCGTCCGACTGCCCGTTGGGGCCGGGCGCGTTGGCATACGTCACGTACAGCTCACGCGTGTGCCGGTCGTACGCGGCGCGGATCGGCACCTTGGCCGAGGTGCCGGTGGGCTGCCCGGGGACGGCCTCCCAGGTCGTACCGTCGGACGTGCGGTACAGGTTGGGTCGTCCTGCGGTGCCGTCGGAGTCGCCCCAGCCGGCGTAGACGGTACGGCCGGCCGCGACGAGGAACGTGATGCCCTGGCCGGTGGCACTGGGCGCGGCCGGGAAGCTCACCGTCCGCCAACTGGCGCCCCGGTCGGTCGACTTGAGCAGCCCGTCGTGCCGGGTACCCAGCCACAGCGTGTCACTGTCGCGCGGATCGACGAGCAGCCGCTCCCCCGCACCCCGCCCGTCCTCGTTGGCCCCGAGCTTCACGGTGAGGTCGGTGCGCTTCCAGGTGGCACCGCGGTCCTCGGACCGCAGCACGGCTCCGTTGCCGGCCCAGGACTGGGTGTACGCGCCGAGGGTCAGGTACACCCGGTTCGGGTGGGCCGGGTCGACGGCCATGGCCTCGACGCCGAGCAGGTTCCAGTCGTCCCAGCCGAGGTGATCGGTGAGCGGGATCCAACGGTCGGTCCGGTCGTCCCAGCGGTAGGCGCCGCCGATGTCGGTGCGGGCGTAGGCGAGGCCGCGGCAGGACGGGTGGAAGAGGATGCCGGATACGAATCCGGTGCCCCCCTGGACGGCGTTGCGCCAGCGGTAGGCGGGGGCGGCGGTCCCGGTGCCGCTGCCGGCGCCCTGTGCACGTCCCTGCAGGACCGGCAGGGTGGCGACCGCGGCGGTGGCAGCGGTCCCGGCGAGCACGACTCTTCTGCCGAGGTGGAACGTGTGCATGACATACCTCTTTTTGTCCAAGGAAAGGTGAAAGTGATGCCCTCAGGGCGCGGAGCGGTATCGCTGTGCGGCTCCGCCGTGTGAGCGCGAAGAACCCCGACGAAGTCGCAGACCTAGGACCGACGGCCCTACGGCGCGAGGCGGGCGGGGTGGGGTCCAGGGCGTCAGCCCTTAACCGCTCCGGTGAGCATGCCCTTCCTGAAGTGCCGCTGGGCGAACGGGGGAATCGACCGCGACGGGAATCAATGCGAGAACCATGACCGCCATCTGCAACCCCGACGCGGAGAGTTGACCGGTGCGGACCGCCGGGGACGTGTCCCGTCGGGTCTGCTCCCGGCCGTGATGGACATCATCGGTGCCGTAGGGCGCGGCCGCGACGTCGGCGGCGGCCAGCGCGTTCTCCACGGTCTCCTTTCGAGGCACCCTTGCGGATCACCGACCAGAACCCCGCCGGCTGGCCGGCGTACAGCGGCGGGTTGCCGCCGTCGGCGCCGAAGTAGTCCATGCCCTCGATCAGGAACTCCGAGTTGGACTGAACCTGTTCGCCGGTACGCGAACCGGTATCCGAACCACCGCAGGCGGCGAGCAGCGGCATCCCACCGGCCACCGCTGCGGTGGCGACCGCCGTGGAGGCGAGGAAGCCTCTCCGGCTGGGTCCGGAGGAGGTGGAGACGGCGTTCGGCGTCATTGCGTCAACCCTTCATGGCGCACCTGGACACCCGGCGGTGGCCGTCGACTGCGGGGTGTCGTGACTTGAGCTGCTGAACTGAGAGCGGACATCCCGTTACTACGAGGGGATCTGTAGTCGAAGCGCTTCGATTTTCAAGTGAGGTTAGGTGAGCACCCTTGGGCGCACAAGGGTCGCTTCCAAGATTCCTCCGAGGCGCTGGAGGAGACTTTCGCTATGACCCGCTTGATGTAATCAAGTTGATCTCTTGACGTTCCCCTTGCGCCAGCCGGGCGTCGAAGCGCTTCGAACAGCCTGCTCCTATCCTGTCCCCCGATGGCTCGGGGAGGGTGCGGACTGGCATCGCAGGCCGCCCGGCGCCCGGCGCCCGAAGCACCGCTGACGATTGCGGCGCGCCCATGACGGCTCGGGCAGGTGAACGCAGCCTGCTTCGAAACGCGTCATTGACGGTCCACCGCCACTATCTGCCCGTACGTCGGAAGGCACGACCACCCCGACATCCACAGTGGCCCAGTCCCGTCACGTCCCGGGTGAAGCCGGGCACGAGGTCTACCTCCTTGGGGTCGGCCTTGAGGTAGACGAGGAGCTTGGTCTTCTGGGGCGGGCAGACGCAGGCGAAGTTCCGCAGACGCTGATACGCCCGGTACTGCTTGCGCTGCACCCGGCTGAGCCGTCCCCGAGGCCGAGCAGCACCTCATCGACCGCCTCGGCCGGCTCCGCCAGCGCCCCGCCCTGCCCACGGACGGGCGGCAGCCCGGGCCTGGGACGCGGCCGATACCCCGAGCCGGTCGCGGACCAGGTGCCGGAAGGCGTCCTTGTGAGCCATGAGCCACGACATGCAGTAGAGGCCCTGGTTGATCACCCGGCGTCGGTGCCGCGCTTGTACTCGACGACCACCGGCGCCCCGTTCTCATCGAGCCCCAGCGAGTCGATCCGTCTCCTCCGTCCGCCGTCAGCACAGTCGATGACGTACTCACTCGCCAGGAACCGCACCCCCCAGCACCGCCTCCATGTGCGCTTCGACGAACCATGCCGCCGCACACCACCACTACCGAAACCACCCCCGCCGAGCTCTACGCGAACTCGCTCTCACGGACTGAGCACGCATCACACCTGCCCTGCCGGCACGTTCCGGTTCACCCGCTCCGAACCGTCGTGATCGACGGTGGTGATCTGCAACCGCTCGCGATGCATGCTGACTCCGGCGTAGCCCGACATTGAGGGCCTCCTTCCCGGGCTCGTAGACAACCGGATGATTCAGTGGGGCATCATTCGAGGTGAACGCCAGCAGTTCAGAGGGCTCCAACCGGAGCGACAGGTCGGGCTACGATCAATCATCGAGAACCACGGGCGAGCCTCACCTGCACTGAGGGCGGCTGACGAGGCGTCAGCTAAGTCAGCAAGGAGTCAGCATGAGTCCGATCAGACCTGACCACAGGCGGCTACACACGCAAAATGATTGAGTCCGTAGATGTGCGCCGTGACGTGGCAGAACACGCCTACAGAGCCGATCCGGTAGAGTGAGAGGGACACCGTGTTCTACTACGTGCTCAAGTACGTGCTTCTGGGGCCACTGCTGCGACTGGTCTTCCGGCCCCGGATAGAGGGCCTCGAACACGTGCCGTCGTCGGGCCCGGCCATCATCGCGGGCAACCACCTGTCGTTCTCGGACCACTTCCTGATGCCCGCCGTGCTGAAGCGGCGCATCACCTTCCTCGCGAAGGCCGAGTACTTCACTGGTCCGGGCATCAAGGGCTGGCTGACGGCCCACTTCTTCCGCAGCGCCGGGCAGATCCCGGTCGACCGCTCCGGCAAGGACGCGGGCCAGGCCGCGATCCGCGAGGGCCTGGGCGTCCTGAGCAGGGACGAGTTGCTCGGCATCTACCCGGAGGGCACGCGCTCGCACGACGGCCGCCTGTACAAGGGCAAGGTCGGCGTGGCGGTCATGGCGCTGAAGGCCGGGGTCCCGGTCATCCCGTGTGCCATGATCGGCACCTTCGAGGCGCAGCCGCCGGGCAAGGTCATCCCGAACATCCACCCGGTGGTCATCCGCTTCGGCAAGCCCCTCGACTTCTCCCGGTATGCCGGTATGGAGAACGAGAAGGCCATCCTGCGCGCCGCCACCGACGAGATCATGTACGCGATCCTCTCGCTCTCCGGTCAGGAGTACGTCGACGAGTACGCGGCCGTGGTCAAGGCGCAGCAGTCCGAAGGGAGCGCGGCGAACGCGGCGCAGGCGAAGGAACGCAGGTTCCCGCGGATGCCGCTCAGCTGACGGGTCGCCGCTCGGGGCGCGGGCCGTGCCGGCCGCGTGCCGCCTCGCCCGTCTGCTCTGCTCCGCTCTGCTCTCAGCCAAGTCACCTGGGGACAGCGCCGCCGGGCCCGTACGGTCGCCTCATGAGACGAGCTGTGGTGATCGGAGCGACAGGGCAGATCGGGCGCGTGGCCGTGGGCGTGCTGGCGCGGGACGGCTGGGACGTGACGGCCGTCTCACGGGGCGGTGGACGGGACGACGGGTGGCCGGACGGGGTGCGTGCCGAGGCGGCCGACCGGGCGGACGACGCCGCGCTGGCCGCCGTCATCGGCGACGGCTGCGACGTGCTCGTGGACATGGTCGCCTACGGCCCGGAGCACGCACGCCAGTTGACCTCCCTGTCCGACCGGATCGGCTCGGCGGTGGTGATCTCCAGCGTGGCGGTGTACGAGGACGCCAGGGGCCGCACCTTCGACACCCAGGCGGAGCCGGACGGCTTCCCCGAGTACCCCGTGCCCCTCACCGAGGAACAGCGCACGGTCCGGCCGGGCGAGACCTCGTACGGCACCCGCAAGGCGGGCCTGGAGCGCGACCTCCTCGCCGCCGCCGACCGGCTGCCGGCCACGCTGCTGCGCGCGGGCGCGATCCACGGGCCGTACTGCCGCACGCCCCGCGAGCTGTACTTCGTGAAGCGCAACCTGGACGGGCGCCCCCGGCGCGTCCTCGCCCACGGCGGGGAGAGCCGCTTCCATCCGGCGAGCGTCCACAACATCGCCGAACTCATCCGGCTGGCCGCCGCACGGCCGGGCTCGCGCGCCCTCAACGCCGTCGATCCCGACGCGCCGACGGTGGCGGAGATCGCGGCGGCGATCGACGCCGTGATGGGCGTCAGTTCGCAGAGCGTGCTGGTCGACGGCCCCGCCCCGTCCCCCACGGTGGGCGACACACCGTGGTCGGTCCCCAGGCCCGTGGTCTGCGACATGTCGGCGGCCGAACAGGAGCTGGGCTACCGCCCGGTGGCCCGGTACGCGCAGACGCTCCCGGACACGGTCACCTGGATCGAGCGCCGGCTGGACGGCCGGGACTGGCGCGAGGCGTACCCCAGGATGGCCGAGGTGTACGGGGACCTCTTCGACTACGAGGCGGAGGACGCATGGCTGGCCGGCCGCCAGGCGTGAGGGAGGGAGGGGCGGCCGGAATTCCGGCCGCCCCTCCCTCCTCTTCGTGCGCCTACGGCTTCGGCGTGGCGTGCGGCGCGCACGTCACGTCGGCCCTGTCCACCTTGCCGGTGAGCAGGTAGGTGTCCACGCGGTCGTTGACGCACGGGTTCGTCAGCCCGGTGACGCCGTGCGAGCCCGCGTCCTTCTCGGTGATGAGGCGGGAGCCCTTGAACCGTTTGTGCAGTTCGACGCCGCCCTCGTACGGGGTGGCCGCGTCACGCTCGGCCTGGACGATCAGGACGGGCGGCAGGCCCTTCTCCGTCCTCACCTCGACCGGGGTGTGCTGCTTGGACCTCCAGGTGGCGCAGGGCAGGTTGAGCCAGGCGTTGGCCCAGGTCATGAACGGGTAGTCCGCGTGGAGCCGTGTGTTGTCGCGGTCCCAGAACTTCCAGCTCGTGGGCCACCGGGCGTCGGCGCACTCGACCGCGGTGTAGACGGCGGTGCCGTTCTCCGAGGCGGCGTTGCCCGCGGTGTCGGTGAGGTCCGGTGCGGCGGCGTCGACGAGTGCCTGGGTGTCACCGGCGGCGTACTCGCTCCACACGGTGGCGGTGGGCACCCACGAGGAGTCGTAGTACGGGGCGCTCTGAAAGAAGGAGATCAGCTCGGCCGGGCCGACGAGCCCTCCGATCGGGTCCTTCTTGGCGGTGGCGCGCAACTCCGTCCACTCCGCCTGTACTTCGGCCGGTGTGTCGCCGAGGTGGAACGTCGCGTCGTTCTGCGCGACCCAGCTGATCCAGTCCTTCCAGCGGCCCTCGAAGGCGACGTCCTGGTCCAGGTTGGCCTGGTACCAGATCTTCTCCCGCGACGGGTTGACGACGCTGTCGGCGACCATGCGGCGCACATGGCCTGGGAAGAGCGTGCCGTAGACGGCGGCGATGTACGTGCCGTACGAGACACCGAGGAAGTTGAGCTTCTTCTCCCCGAGCGCGGCCCGGATGACGTCCAGGTCGCGGGCGGTGTTCGGCGTCGTCATGTGCGGCAGCATCGCGCCGCTGCGCTCCTTGCAGCCGTCCGCGTACTCGGCGGCGATCTTGCGCTGGGCCCGCTTGTCGGCCTCGGAGTCCGGGACCGGGTCCATCTTGGGTGCCTTGACGAACTCCTGGGGGTCGATGCAGGAGATGGGAGCCGAGTGGCCGACGCCGCGCGGGTCGAAGCCCACGAAGTCGTACGCCTTCGACGTGTTCACCCAGAGCGGGTTCTTGGTCGTGACCCGGCGCGGGAAGCGCAGGCCCGAACCGCCCGGCCCTCCCGGGTTGTAGACGAGAGCGCCCTGCCGCTCGGAGGCGGTGCCCGTGTTGCCGACGCGGTCGACGGCGAGCTTGATCTGTTTGCCGTACGGCTTGGCGTAGTCGAGCGGCACGGTCACCCAGCCGCACTGGATCGGTTTCTCCAGGCCCCAGTCCTTGGGGCAGTCCTGCCAGTCGATGCCCTTCTTGGCGGCCCTGGCCGCGGCGGCGGCCACACCGCGCGCCTCGGGGTCCTTGACGGTGCGGGCGTCCGCGCCGGCCGGGGGCGCGGTGACGGCGCCTGCTATCAGTGCCGCCGAGACAAGCGCTCCGGCGGAACCGAACGCCGTCGCGCGCCTGGTGGGTCGCTTGCCTCTCGGGCTCATCGGGCTCTTCAGGCTCAACTGAGAACTCCCCCCTGCCTCGTTGCGAGTGGTCACGGGGGATCTTCGCCTCTGTGAGGCGGCCGCGAACAGACACGACGAGGCTTTTTTACCAACCCGATAGCCGGTGTGCGACGTTCCGCCCAGCGGTGAGACCGCGTGTCAGCCCCGTGTCAGCCGAGTGACGCGAGTGCCTCGTCGAGCACGCGCCGCAACCGCAGCGCATCACCCGCGAGCGCCGTCACGAGTACGGCGGGCCCGACGAGCGGGCTGATCGCGGCGTACTCACCAAGCGCCCTCGGCTCGGGCAGCCGCTCCTCGAACTCGGGCCGTACGACGACGAGTTGGCCGAGCGCGCGACACCCCGCGAGCACGGCGGGGCCGTCCCATCCCCCCGGAGCACCCGGCCCGCACGCCACCTCCTGGTCGAGCAAGGTCCGCCCACCCAGCCTGACGGTAAGCCGGCTGGTGAGCCGTCCCGGTTCCTCCCCGGCCCGCCCGAGTACCTGCTCCTCACGAAAGACGAGCCGGGCACCGGGCGCCAGCTCCACGAGCGAGGACACCTCCAACTCGCTCCCCTTGACGGAGATCAACTGCTCCGGCAGCCATCGCAGTTCTCCTCCGGCGGCGATGGTGAGCCGCAGGTCGTAACGTGCCTCGCCCTTCCCCTGGCCCGGCAGGGCGATGGTGGCGGCGGCCGACCCCACGTGCAGCCGGGCGCCTTCACCGACGTCCGCCTCCACGGCGAAGTGATCCCCGCCGAGCGGCCCGCTCATGGCCCCCACGAGCATGACGCGCGCCTCGGCACCACTGGCCCGGGTGCGCCGCAGGGCGAGCGGCCCGTCGCCTTCCAGCACGGGGAGCGCGGTCCCGCCCCGCCCGTCGTCCCGCGCCGAGATCCGCGCGGTGGCCCGCACTCCCGCCGTCGTCATGCCGTCCACGCGGCGAGCTGTCCCCGCACCCAGGCGGCCACGGCGGAGACGCCGTCCTCGCTCCTCAGCGACTGGAACACCACGGGCAGCCCGGCTCGCTGCGCCTTCGCGTCCGCGGCCATCCGCGCGAGATCGGAGCCGACATGGGGCGCCAGGTCCGTCTTGTTGACGACGAGCAGGTCAGCGGTGGTGACCCCCGGCCCGCCCTTACGCGGAATGTCATCCCCACCGGCCACGTCGATGACGAAGATCTGCGCGTCGACGAGCCCCCTGGAGAACGTCGCCGTCAGGTTGTCACCCCCGGACTCGACGAGAACGAGATCGAGCGGTCCCACCTCGTCCTCCAGGTCCTCGACTGCTTCCAGGTTCGCGGAGATGTCGTCCCGGATGGCGGTGTGGGGACACGCACCGGTCTCGACGGCGGTGATCCGCTCGGCCGGCAGCACAGCCTCGCGGAGGAGGAAGTCGGCGTCCTCCCGGGTGTAGATGTCGTTGGTGACGACGGCCAGTGACAGCTCGGCCCGCAGGGCACGGCAGAGCGCGGCGACGGTGGCGGTCTTACCGGAGCCCACCGGACCGCCGAGCCCGATACGCAGCGCACGGCGGGTACCGTCGGGCCGATGGGCGTCGGCACTGACGCCGGAGGGCCCGTCGTGACGGTCGGTGTGGGGATGGGTGTGGTCGAGGTGCATGGCAACGGCTCCTGTCATTCGTTCGGACTGCGGCTTGGTCCAGCCACATCCAGCCCGTCCGGCGCTTGAGGACGAGGCCGTTCAGGCCGACCCGGTCTGGGGGCGGAGCCCCCAGGGGACGGGAATGCGTAGGGGCGGCGGGGGCGGACCACCTAGGACGCGAACAACCGCACGGGCCACCCCGCATGAACCTCCGCACTGATCTCCAGCAGCGGAGCCGACCCCGCGGGCAAGGCATCAACCCCCTCGTCGACACACCTCCGCCCCGCCTCCACCGCCCGCCGCACCACCACGTCCATCTCGGGCGCCAACCGGGCCAGCACCCCCGTCGCTTCGAACGGATCAAGACTCAGCAACCGCACCGTCGCGGTGGCCGGCCCACTCACGCACTCGTACACGGAGCAGTACGCCGCGTCCTCCGCCCCCAGCCCCGCGGCCCGCGCCGCCAGCCCGAGCACCACCGGCTGATGCGCCCCCTTCGGGAACTCGCGTGCCAGCGCGTCGAGTTCCCCGGAGGGCCAGGTGGCCCGAGCCGCCCGCATCAACTGCCGCCCCAGTTTCCTGGCGGCGACCCGCAGAGCCGCAGACGGTGTACGGGCATCCGCAGCGCCGTCCAGTTCCACCGGATCGGCCCCGAGCGCGGCCGCCGCGGCCAGCCCCGCCGACACCAGCCCGGCGGTGTGCAGCCGCCCCTGGCAGAACTCCTCCAGCCCCGCCGCCCCCGAGGCACCGGTGATCCGCCCGGCCTTCACGGCCGCCTCGGCGCCACCGGAGTGCGCGTGCCCTCCGGCCGGAAAGCGGCCGTCGGCCAGGACAAGTAGTGCGGCCCGTGTCATCGACGCCTCCCTCAGAAGAGGAAGTACCGCTGGGCCATGGGCAGTTCGGCGGCGGGAGCAGCCTCCACCAGCTCCCCGTCGATGTGCACGGCGAAGCTGTCGGGGTCCACACGCACCTCGGGCCGTGCGTCGTTCTCCCGCATGTCGGCCTTGGTGACCCCGCGGGTCGACTCGATCGCGACGAACCGCTTCCCGAGCGAGAGCCGCTCCGGCAGCCCGTCCTCGATGGCGAGCGGCGCCACGAAGTTGAACGAGTTGGCGGCGGGAGCCCGCCCGATCGCCCCGTACATCGGCCGCGGAAGGATCGGCTGCGGCGTCGGGATCGAGGCGTTCGCGTCGCCCATCTGCGCGTACGCGATCTGGCCGCCCTTGATGACGAGATACGGCTTGACCCCGAAGAACGCGGGCTCCCACAGCACCAGGTCGGCGAGCTTGCCGGTCTCGACGGAGCCGATCTCGCGGGCGAGTCCCTGAGCGAGCGCGGGGTTGATCGTGTACTTGGCGACATAGCGACGCACACGACGGTTGTCCGCGCGCCCGTCACCGGGCAGCGCGCCCCGCCGCCCCTTCATCACGTGCGCCGTCTGCCAGGTCCGCAGGACGACCTCGCCGACACGCCCCATGGCCTGGGAGTCGGACGAAATGATCGAAATCGCACCGAGATCATGAAGTACGTCCTCGGCCCCGATCGTCGACGGCCGGATCCGGGACTCGGCGAAGGCGAGGTCCTCGGGCACCGCCGGGTTGAGGTGGTGGCACACCATCAGCATGTCGAGATGTTCCTCGGCGGTGTTGACGGTGTACGGCCGGGTCGGGTTGGTGGAGCTCGGCAGTACGTGCGGCTCGGAGACCACGGTCATGATGTCGGGCGCGTGCCCGCCGCCCGCGCCCTCCGTGTGGTACGCGTGGATGCCGCGCCCGGCGATGGCGGCGAGCGTGTCCCCGACGAACCCGGCCTCGTTCAACGTGTCCGTGTGGATGGCGACCTGGATGCCGGTCCGGTCGGCGACGGTCAGGGACGCGTCGATGACGGCCGGGGTCGACCCCCAGTCCTCGTGCAGCTTCAGCCCCAGAGCACCGCCACGGATCTGCGACAGCATCGCCTCGTGCGACACGGTGTTGCCCTTGCCGAGGAACCCGATGTTGAGCGGGTACTGCTCCATCGCCTCCAGCATCCGCGCCAGATGCCAGGGGCCGGGCGTGACGGTGGTGGCCTTGGACCCCTCGGCCGGTCCCGTACCGCCGCCGACCAGCGTCGTGATACCCGCCGACAGTGCCTCGTCGGCGATCTGGGGACAGATGAAGTGGACGTGGGCGTCGATGGCGCCGGCCGTCAGGATGCGGCCGTTGCCCGCGACGACCTCGGTCTCCGGGCCGATCACCAGATCCGGGTGCACACCGTCCATGGTGTCGGGGTTGCCGGCCTTGCCGATGCCCGTGATCCGGCCGTCACGGATGCCGACGTCGGCCTTGACGATGCCCCAGTGGTCGACGATGACGACACCGGTGATGACGGTGTCCGGTGTGCCGTCCGCGCGTGTGGCGCGCGACTGTCCCATGGATTCGCGGATGACCTTGCCGCCGCCGAACACGGCTTCGTCCCCGGCACGTCCGGGTCCGCCGCAACGATCCTCCTCGATCTCGATCAGCAGATCGGTGTCGGCGAGCCGGATGCGGTCACCGGTCGTGGGCCCGAACAGGTCGGCGTACGCCGCACGCGAGATCTCAGGCATCGAGGGCACCTCCGGTCTCACCGCGCAGCCCCGGCACGATACGGGCGCCGGCGAGCGGGACGAGTTCGACGTCGACGGGGATTCCGGGTTCGAAGCGGACGGCGGTGCCCGCGGCGACGTTCAGCCGTCTGCCGCGGGCGGCCTCACGGTCGAACTCCAGGCCGGGGTTGGCCTCGGCGAAGTGGTAGTGGGAGCCGACCTGGACGGGGCGGTCGGCGGCGTTGAGGACGGTGAGCCAGGTGACGTCGCGACCCTCGTTGTAGACGATCGGCCCGTCGTCGAACAGGATCTCTCCGGGAATCATGCGCACCCCTCCCTCGTCAGACGATCGGGTCGTGAACGGTGACGAGCTTGGTGCCGTCCGGGAAGGTCGCCTCGACCTGGACGTCGTGGATCATCTCCGGGACGCCCTCCATGACGTCGTCCCGGGTGAGCAGCTTCCGCCCGGACGCCATGAGCTCGGCCACGGTACGGCCGTCGCGGGCGCCTTCGAGGATGTGTGACGTGATGAGCGCGACCGCCTCGGGGTGGTTCAGCTTCAGGCCGCGGGCCCGGCGCTTCTCGGCGACATCGGCCGCCACATGGATCAGCAGCCTCTCTTGCTCGTGCGGCGTCAGTTGCACGGCGTCCCACCTCACAGTCCTCGCTCCGGACCGTGCGGGGTCCGGTTGCCGCGGCCACCGGGCGACGTCGCTGGTGGCGTGGGCGCAGGCTAATTGGGCGGCGTTTCAGCGAGGTTAACCGTCCCTTGGTCCGCTGAGCTCCGCGCGTCCGGGTCCCCCCATGCTCATCAGCGCCTCCAGCCCCAGCTCCACCGCCTGCACCGGCACGTCACCGAAGAGGGCGTACTGCGCGGCGAACCCCTGGACCAGCGCGACCATGGTCCGCGCGACGCTGAGGGCGGGGATGTCGGCCCGCATCATGCCCGCGTCCTGGTAGCCCTCGACGATCTTCACCCACAGCACGCGGACCGTCTCGAATCCCTGCCGCAGGACGGCCGCCAACGCGGGGTCACGCAGCGTCTCGGCCCACACCTGGATCATCAGCCGGGGGTAGAGCGAGGCCCATTCCTCACCCTGCTCCGACTTCGCACGGAGCACTCTGCGCAGGACCGCCCCGATGAGGACGTTCGGGGGTGGCGGCGGGCTGGTGCGGGCGGCCTCCTCGAAGGCGCTGCGGATCTCCTCAAGTACCTCGTTGACGACCGCGGCGATCAACTCTTCCTTGCCGGCGAAGTACCGGTAGACGGCACCGGCGGAGAGGCCGGCCTCCTTCAGCACGTCCTGCATCGACGTGGCGTGGAACCCGTTACGGGCGAAACAGCGAGCCGCGGCTTCGAGGATCTGGCGGCGGCGGGCGTCGAGGCGTTCCTGGGATACGCGGGGCACGCCGCCCAACGTAAAACGAACGTTCCTTTCTTGACAAGCCGGTACACCGAGAGGATGGTGACTCAAGAAAACGAACGATCCTTCTTTTTAGCGCGATCCCAAGTCGAGATCTGCCAACCCGAACCGAGGAACGCCATGTCCGCCTCTACTCCACCGCCCCGGCCCGAAGCACTCGCCCAGCAGAAGAACCGCCAGTTGATCGCGGTCATCGTGCTCGTGCCCGCCCTCGTGGCGCTGGCACTCTGGGCCTTCACCTGGCCGGCCGCCCGTATCGCGCCCCGCAACCTGCCGCTCGGTGTGGCGGGGCCCGCGAGCGCCACCGCCCCGGTCCAGCGGGAGCTGGAACAGCGCGACGGCGCCTTCGAGATCCACCGCTACGCCGACGAGGCAGCCGCCCGGGACGCCATCGAAGACCGGACCGTATACGGCGCAGTGATCGTCACCGCCGAGGGACCCAAGCTGCTCACGGCGTCGGCCGCGAGCCCGTCCGTCGCTCAGATGCTGCAGCAGGCGGTGGCCGAGGAGGCAGCGGAGGGCACCAAGCCAACGACCGTTGACGTCGCGCCCACCGCCGCCGGCGATCCGCGCGGCTCGGCCTTCGCCGCGAGCGTGCTGCCGCTGGCGCTGGCCGGGGTCGCCTCCGGGGCTGTGGTCACCCTGCTAGGGCTGCGCGGGACGCGCGCGGCCGGGGCGCTGCTCGGTGCCGCCGCACTGGTCGGCATGGCCGCCACCGCGATCACGCACACCTGGCTGGGCGTCCTGGAGGGGAACTGGTGGGCCGAGGCCGGTGCGCTCAGCCTGACGGCGCTGGCCGTGGGCGCCGCCGTGGCGGGGCTCGCCGCACTGATGGGACGGGCAGGGATGGGGCTGGGCGGGCTACTGATGGTCCTGCTCGGAAACCCCTTCGCGGGCGCGTCCTCGGCGCCGGAGTTGCTGCCCGAACCGGCCGGTGCGATCGGCCAGTGGCTGCCGCCGGGCGCGAGTGCGTCACTGCTGCGCTCGGTGTCGTTCTTCGACGGCGCCGCCGCGACCGGCCCCGCGCTGACCCTCGTCTGGTGGGCGGCGCTCGGCCTGGGAGCGGTGCTGCTCGGCAGCGCGCTCACACGACGCCGCAGGACCGGCGAGCCGACCTCGAAACGGACGCCTGCCCTGGCCGGTTGAACCGGGCGGCCGGGAACCAGCACCAAACGGACCGTGTGCCCCCGCAGTAGCGGACGGGGGCACACGGCCTTTCACGCAGCGCTGCCCCTCAGGAAGCGCCGGTCCCGCGGTGCTCCGCCGCGATCCCGAACCGCTGCCGTTCGCGTGGGGCGGACGCGGCGTCCCGGACGCCGGAGACCGAGCGGATCACCGGCTCCTCCGTCGAGGCCGGCTCCTCCAGCCGCTCCAGATCGGCTGCGGAGACCAGGGCGACGAGGGGCTTCCCGTGCCGCGTCACGACGACGCGCTCGCCGCCGTACACCACGCGATTGATCAGGTCGGCGAGTTCAGCCCTGGCTTGCGTCACCGGAATCTCGTAGGCCATGTCCCCCAGCTTACGGGGCGCCCGCGCGGCACGAACGGTGAAGGACGGCGAACACGCAGGTCAGAGCCGCTATGGGGGCACCTTCCGGATCACAGCGCAAGGAGGTAGGGAGACACGGGAACGTACGTCCTGTACATTTCTTACAGAGGCCGCCGCAAGGAGGGGTACCCCATGACCCGACCGACCGCTCGATATGTCCTGCCGGAGTTCACCGAACGCACGACCGCGGGCCACCGGACGATGGATCCGTACGCGAAGCTCCTGGAGGAGCGCATCGTGTTCCTCGGGACAGCGATCGACGACACGGCCGCGAACGACGTGATGGCACAGCTGATGTACCTCGAACACGCCGCACCGGACCGGGACATCTCGCTCTACATCAACTCGCCGGGCGGCTCGTTCAGCGCGATGACGGCCATCTACGACACGATCCAGTTCGTCACCTGCGACGTGGAGACCGTCTGCCTGGGCCAGGCGGCGTCCGCCGCCGCGGTGCTGCTGGCCGGCGGCGCCCCGGGCAAGCGGTCCGCGCTTCCGGGCGCCCGCGTGCTCATCCACCAGCCCTCACTGCCCGAGCCGGTCGAGGGACAGGCGACCGACCTGGCCATCCAGGCCGACGAGTTGATGCGCACCCGCCGGATGCTGGAGGAGATGCTCGCCCGGCACACCGGCCAGAGCGCGCAGCGGGTGCGTGACGACATCGAGCGGGACAAGATCCTGGACGCCGAGGCGGCCGTGGCGTACGGCCTGGTGGACCGGATCGTCCCGAGCCGGAAGACCTCTCGCGCGTTGCCCGGTACGAGGTGAGCCGTCGATGCTCCCACCCGAACTGCCGCCGCTGCCCGCGCTGACCCGCGCCGAGGCCGACCTGATCGACCGTTACCTCGACGTGGTCGACCTGCTCGGCAGGATCAACCCGGCCCGCCCCGGCGACACCTACGGCGGGTTGAGGGCGGCCCAGGCCCTGGTCGCCAAGGCGACCGCCCTGCGCGACGCACTCGAACTGATGCACACCAGGGGTGAGAACGTGATGCACGCATCGACGCTCGCGCGGGCCCTGCGGGTCCTTGACGGGGAGCGCCGGGCGGCACGCGTCGCGCTGCCTCCCGTATCGGGGAGTTGACGCGACGGCACGGACCCGGGTCGCGCGGCGAACTGACGGGGCGTCCGGCCAGGTCCTCGAACGGACCAGACGACGTACCTGCGAACGGGCAGTTTTCGCTCCCTCCACGGGCCGAGGGGAGTTGCGCAACGCGTGTACCCCAACGACGGAATCCTCTGTTTCGTCGCTGGTCGGACGCTCATCGGGCTTCGTGACTTCCGGGTATGCGAAGGGCTGTCCACCCGAACGGGTGAGTGGTGACCAACCCCACAAACAGCCGATTCCGTTCGCCGCTTCCCACATGCGTGCGCCAAGATCCGTATCTGACGACAAGTCCCCGCCACCGCGGCGGGGCGGTCCGGGCGGACGCCGAGTCCTGCCGCCGCCCGGATGACCGGTCGACAGGAGTGGATCGGCAGGAGTGGAGGACCCGAGCACGACGGGCCGCCGGAGCGTCAGTTCCGAGCAGCCCTTGGGGTGAAGCCGCGGCAACGCGGCCGGGCAACTTCGCCAGCCCGAATCCGACAGGTCATCCTTCACAGGCGGCTGACGAAGGGTTGCGCATGACTGCGCTCAATCGTGTCCCGTCGCTCATGGCCCGGGCCGGTACGGCCTCGGCTCTCACTCTCGCCGCAGTGGGCGGCAGCATCGCGGCCCCTGGCGTCGCGTCGGAGGCCGAGGCGGCCTCACCGGCGACGAAGGCGCTCAGGGTCGCGGCATCCAAGAAGGGATCGCCCTACAGCTGGGGCGCCGTGGGCCCGAAGCGGTTCGACTGCTCCGGTCTGACGCTGTACTCGTACAAGAAGGCGGGCAAGAAGCTCCCCCGTACGGCCGCAGCGCAGTACAACAAGACGAAGCGCGTCTCCGCCAAGAGCCGCAAGGCCGGGGACCTCGTCTTCTTCCACTCGGGCTCGTACGTCTACCACGTCGGCATCTACGCCGGTAAGGGCAAGATCTGGCACTCCCCGAAGACCGGGGACGTCGTGAAACTGGAGAGGATCTGGACGAAGAGCGTCTGGTACGGCCGGGTCCGCTGACCCGCCCGAGGGGCGGCGGCGGTGAGGGCGGCCGCCGCCCCTCGGAGCCAGAGGGCCCCGCGATGGGCCTGCTGGGCCGCCCCGCGGCGCGTGACACGGTCCTCACACGGTCACCCGTTCGCCGATGACGCCGCGCGTCGGCTCAAGGTCCTTGCTGTCCCCCGGCGGTGACCTGTTGCAGGGGGATTGTCCAGGGCAGTTCGACGGACACCGTCTTGCCTCCTTCCCGGGTCGGTCTGACGCTGAGTCTGCCGCCGTACTCGGCCGCCAGCCAGCGGACGATGACCATGCCCCGGCCGTTGTCCTGCTGAACGGCCGCGGGCAAACGTTTCGGGAAGCGCGGATGGCTGTCGGTGACACCGATCCGCAGCTGCTCGTCACAGTCGAGCGCCATGTCCACGGTGAACGTGGGCGACTGCCCGAGGGTGTGCTGGACGGCATTGGTGGCGAGTTCGGACACGATCAGCCGTACGGCGTCCGCGACTTCGGTGTCGCTCGGCAGGCCCCATTCGGCCAGCACGGTGGCGACGTATGTGCGAGCCGCGGAGACCGAGGCCGGATCGCTCGGCAGAGTGACGGATGCTTCCTGGTGGTCTGCCATGGCGACGTCGTCCCTTTCCCAGGGGACCGGAGTCCGACACGGAGCGAGTGGATTCGAGTACGGTCCCGGACTGGTGCTTCGCGCCAGAGTGCCATCAACCAGGGCCGTCACGGTGCCGATCCACCAAGATATGCATATATCTGTCGCCCGAAGCGGTGAACTATCCGACGACCGACCGTATTCGGGCGGGCCTTTCGGTCCATCCTCTACCGGTTACCCCGACACCTCGGCCGGGCGGAAGGAGACGACCCATGCAGTACGGTCCTGCGGTGCGCCGACGCAAGCTCGGCACTGAACTGCGCGACCTGCGCACCCGCGTCGGCCTCACCAGCATCGAGGCGGCGCGCCTCGTCGGCTGGCACCAGTCGAAGGTGAGCCGCATCGAGACCGGCTCCAGCGGAGTGAAACCCGCCGACGTGTGCCGTCTGCTCGACGCGTACGACGTCCGGGACGCCGAGTTACGGGAACTGCTGCTGATCCTCGCGGGCGGCGAGGACGGCGGCGGGCGGCAGAAATGGTGGCACGCCTACCGCGGGGTGCTGCCGGCGGCGTACCGCGACTTCATCAGCCTGGAATCCGAGGCCAGCGGCATGCGCACACTGGAGACCTCGGTGGTGCCGGGCCTGCTCCAGACACCCGACTACGCCCGCGCGGTGACCCGCGCCGCGGTGAAGGGGGTGCCGGAGGACAAACTGGACGCACTGGTGGAGGTGCGCATCGCCCGGCAGGACGTGCTGCGCGCCGATCCTCCGCTGAAGTTGAACGCGCTGCTGGACGAGGCCGTGCTGCGCCGGGAGATCGGCGGCCCGGCGGTGATGGCGCGGCAGTTGCGACAGTTGTGCGAGGCGGCCACGCTTCCCCAAGTGCGGCTCCAGGTACTGCCCTTCACTGCCGGGGCACACGTCGGCGTCACCGGGCCGTTCGTAATCTTTTCATTTTCGAGCGCATCTGATCTGGATGTGGTGGTTCTCGACAACTTGACGAGTAGCCACTACCTGGAGCGGAAAGAAGAACTCAAGGCGTATGTCGAGGCCTTCAACGCCCTTCAGATCCACGCCCTTTCGCCCGAGGAATCGTTGGATTACATCGCCGGGATAGCCGCCGGCGCGTAAGGAGGCACCATGTTCACCCCCCCACTGCCTCGGAACATCCCCTCAAGTACCGAACTGCAGGACGTGCGTTGGCTGCGCAGCAGCCGCAGCACCGGAATGAACAACTGCGTCGAGACGGCCCGTCCGGGCCCCGGCCCCTGGGCCGGACTGGTCGCCGTGCGTGACTCGAAGAACACCGCAGGGCCCGCGCTGCTGTTCCCTCCCGAGGCATGGGAGGAGTTCATCACAGCGCTTCGTTGATCATTTCCGTCGATCGCGACGCACGGCCGTGTCACGCCGACTCACGGTCTGGTCTCGCCGATCACCCATACCGCTCGGTCGAGTTGCCCGTCGGTGAGGTCCGCACGGGCGGTCAGCCGCAGCCTTGAGACGCCGTCGGGCACGGACGGTGGGCGGAAGCAGCCGACGGCGAGACCGGCCGCGCGGCAGTCCGCCGCCCACCGCACCGCCCGTTCGGGGGTCGGCGCGCACACCGACACAACGGCGGCGTCGGGCCGCACCGCTTCCAGGCCCGACGCCGTCAGCCGTGTGTGGAGCCGTGTCGCCACCTCGCGCGCCCGCGCGGCGCGTTCCGGCTCCCGGCACAGCAGCCGCAGCGCCGCGAGGGCGGCGCCGGTCGCGGCGGGTGCCAGACCGGTGTCGAAGATGAAGGTGCGGGCCGTGTTGACCAGGTGGTCGATCACCCGCGCCGGGCCCAGGACGGCGCCGCCCTGACTGCCCAGCGACTTGGACAGCGTGACGGTCGCGACGACGTCCGGCGCACCCGCGAGCCCCACCGCGTACGGGGCACCCCGGCCCCCCTCACCCAGCACGCCCAGCCCGTGCGCGTCGTCCACGAGCAGCCCCGCCCCGAACTCCCGGCAGGCATGGGCCAGTTCACCCAGCGGGGCAGCGTCGCCGTCCACCGAGAACACCGTGTCGGAGACGACCACCGCCGTCCCGCTGTCACTGGCGAGCACCTTGCGGACGGCCTCCGGGTCGGCGTGCGCGACCACCTGGGTGGCACCCCGGGCCAGCCGGCACCCGTCGATGAGTGAGGCGTGGTTGCCCGCGTCCGAGACGATCAGCGAGCCGTGCGGGGCCAGCGCGGTGACCGCGGCGAGATTGGCCGCGTACCCGGAGGAGAACACCAGGGCCGCCTCGAAGCCGCAGAAGCCGGCCAGCTCGCGCTCCAGCTCGCCGTGCAGTTCGGTCGTGCCGGTGACGAGCCGGGACCCGGTGGCGCCGCCGCCCCACCGCCGCGCGGCCTCGGCGGCACCCTCGATGACCTCGGGGTGCCGGGCGAGGCCCAGGTAGTCGTTGCTCGCGAGGTCCAGCAGCGGCGAGTCGGCGGAGCGTGGGCGCAGGGTCCGCAGCAGTCCCGCGCGGCGGCGCGCGTCCGCCTGCTCGTCGATCCAGCCGAACGCCATGGTTCCTCCGAGCGTGCGTGACGTCTGACGACGTCTTTGTAGGCAGTGCACAGACCCTAAGCGACCCCGGGGAGGTACAGGATGTGGCCATACCTACACGTCGCAGCGTCTCTGTTGTGCGAATCCTCCTTGGCCCCAAGTGCCCGCGTACGCCAGGATCGGCTCTCATGGACCTGCTGACGACGCTGGTGGACAAGGGGCTTCGGCGCGAGCTGCCGACCCGCGAGGAAGCGCTGGCCGTACTGGCCACGTCCGATGACGACCTGCTCGACGTGGTGGCGGCTGCCGGCAAGGTGCGCCGGCACTGGTTCGGCCGCCGGGTCAAGCTCAACTACCTGGTCAACCTCAAGTCCGGGCTGTGCCCGGAGGACTGCTCCTACTGCTCCCAGCGGCTCGGCTCCACCACGGGCATCCTCAAGTACACGTGGCTCAAGCCCGACGAGGCGTCCAGGGCGGCGGCAGCCGGTTTGGCCGGTGGCGCCAAGCGGGTCTGCCTGGTGGCCAGCGGCCGGGGCCCGACGGACCGGGACGTGGACCGGGTCTCCGACACCATCAGGGCGATCAAGGACCAGAACGAGGGCGTCGAGGTGTGCGCGTGCCTCGGCCTGCTCTCCGACGGCCAGGCCGAGCGGCTGCGCCAGGCGGGCGCGGACGCCTACAACCACAACCTCAACACCTCCGAGGCCACCTACGGCGACATCACCACCACGCACACCTACGCCGACCGCGTCGACACCGTGCACAAGGCGCACGCGGCCGGTCTGTCCGCCTGCTCCGGGCTGATCGCGGGCATGGGCGAGAGCGACGAGGACCTGGTGGACGTCGTCTTCTCGCTGCGTGAGCTGGACCCGGACTCGGTGCCGGTCAACTTCCTGATCCCGGTCGAGGGCACGCCGCTGGCCAAGGAGTGGAACCTCACCCCGCAGCGGTGCCTGAGGATCCTGGCGATGGTGCGGTTCGTCTGCCCGGACGTCGAGGTGCGGATCGCGGGCGGCCGCGAGGTCCATCTGCGCACCATGCAGCCCCTGGCCCTGCACCTGGCCAACTCGATCTTCCTCGGCGACTACCTGACCACCGAGGGCCAGGCGGGCAAGGCCGACCTGGAGATGATCGCGGACGCCGGGTTCGAGGTGGAGGGCACCGGCCAGGTGACGCTGCCGGAGCACCGGGCTCCCGACGGGGGCGGGTGCGGCTCGCACGCGAGCGACGGCGGCTGCGGGTCCCCGGGGGTGTGCGATTCCGCCCCCGCGGCCCCGGTCGGCCAGGCCCGTACGGACCTGGTGGCCGTACGCCGCCGGGGTGCCGGAACGGATCTCGCGCCCAATGCCTGACCTGCCCGTAGCGGAGTTGCTGGCCCTCGACCGGCGGCACGTCTGGCACCCGTACGGCCCGATGCCCGGCCGGCAGGAGCCGCTCGTCGTGGAGTCGGCGAGCGGCGTGCGGCTGCGGCTGGCCGACGGGTCGGGCGAGCTGGTGGACGGGATGTCGTCCTGGTGGTCGGCCATCCACGGCTACAACCACCCGGTGCTCAACGAGGCGGCACGCGAGCAGCTGGCGCGGATGAGCCATGTGATGTTCGGCGGGCTCACCCACGAGCCCGCCGTCCGGCTGGCCAAACGCCTCGTCGACATCTCACCCGAGGGCCTGGAGCATGTCTTCCTGGCCGACTCGGGCTCGGTGTCGGTCGAGGTCGCGGTCAAGATGTGCCTGCAGTACTGGCGTTCCCTGGGCCGTCCGGCCAAGCGGCGGCTGCTGACCTGGCGCGGCGGCTACCACGGCGACACCTGGCAGCCGATGTCCGTGTGCGACCCCGAGGGCGGGATGCACGAGCTGTGGCAGGGCGTGCTGCCCCGGCAGGTGTTCGCGGACCCGCCCCCGGCCGCGTACGAGGAGTCGTACGCCGAGCATCTGCGCGAGCTGGTCGGGCGTCACGCGGACGAGCTGGCCGCGGTGATCGTGGAGCCGGTGGTGCAGGGGGCGGGCGGAATGCGGTTCCACTCCCCCGCGTATCTGCGGGTGCTGCGTGAGGCGTGCGACGCGCATGACGTGCTGCTGGTGTTCGACGAGATCGCCACCGGGTTCGGGCGCACGGGCGCGCTGTTCGCGGCCGGGCACGCGGGAGTGACACCGGATGTGATGTGCGTGGGCAAGGCGCTGACCGGCGGCTACCTGACGATGGCGGCGACGCTGTGCACCGGGCGGGTGGCCGAGGGGATCTCGCGGGGCGAGGTGCCGGTGCTCGCGCACGGGCCGACCTTCATGGGCAACCCGCTGGCGGCGGCCGTGGCGTGCGCCTCGATCGATCTGCTCCTCGGACAGGACTGGCAGACCGAGGTGAAACGGATCGAGGCGGGCCTGAGGGAGGGGCTCGCCCCGGCGGCTCGGACCGAGGGCGTCCGGGACGTCCGCGTCCTCGGAGCCATCGGCGTCGTACAGCTCGACCACGAGGTGGACATGCGGGCGGCGACGCGGGCGGCCGTGCGGGAGGGCGTCTGGCTGCGGCCGTTCCGCGACCTCGTCTACACGATGCCGCCGTACGTGACCGGCGACGCGGACGTGGCACGGATCGCGCGCGCGGTGTGCGCGGCGGCGCGGGAGGGCTGACATGCCGGTACTGGTGATCACGGGGACGGGCACGGAGGTCGGGAAGACGGTCACCACCGCCGCCGTCGCCGCGGTGGCCGTCGCGGCCGGGCGCTCCGTTGCCGTGCTCAAGCCCGCGCAGACCGGGGTACGGCCGGACGAGCGTGGTGACGCCGGCGAGGTGGCCCGGCTCGCGGGCACCGTGACGACGCTGGAACTGGCCCGCTATCCCGAGCCGTTGGCCCCGGCGACGGCCGCCCGGCGGGCCGGTCTTCCTCCGGTCCGGCCCGAGGGGGTGGCCGAGGCCGCGGCCAAGCTCGCCGTGGACCATGACCTGGTGCTGGTCGAGGGCGCGGGCGGCCTGCTCGTACGGTTCGACGAGGCGGGCGGCACCCTGGCGGACGCGGCCCGGCTGCTGGACGCGCCCGTGCTGGTCGTCGCCCCGGCGGGGCTCGGCACGCTGAACACGACCGAGCTGACGGCGCGTGAACTCCGACGCCGTGGGATCGGCCTGGCCGGCCTGGTGATCGGCAGCTGGCCCGCCGAGCCGGACCTGGCGTCCCGGTGCAACCTCACGGACCTGCCGGTGGTGGCGGGAGCACCGCTGCTGGGTGCGGTGCCGGCGGGGACGGGAGCGTCCGACCCGGCCGACTTCCGGGCGGGCGCGCCGCGTTGGCTCGCGCCCCGCCTGGGCGGAACGTGGGAGGCGGAGGCCTTCACGGCACGGGAAGCCGTCCAGTGGTGTGGCCGGGAAGGGACGCGGGCCCCCGTCGCGACGGGTGAGCCGGGCGGTGAGGGACCATCGCGGTAACCGCTGGGCCCCACCGCGGCGAGCTGCTCGCCGGTCTCGCGTGTGCCGACCTCGTACCGCGTGCTCGGTACGGCGCGGAGGCCCGGCCCCTAGGCGCTCCACCTCCGGAGCTCGTCCGCTATGTCCCGCAGCGTCGCCTCGCCGCTCTTCACCAGTCTGGCCAGGTCCCGTACCTGCACGGGTGAGGTGATGACCTTCACGCCGCTGGCGACGAGGTAGGCGTACGCGACGGCGGAGGCGAACAGCGCGTTGGAGCGCTCCAGGGCCGGGACGTGAAGGAGGAGCTGGAGCAGTGCGGCGGCGCGGGCGTGCGGAGTGTCGTAGACAGGGACGTCGAAGATCTCGGCCTGGTGCCGGGCGACGGCGGCGACGAGGGCGCCCCAGTCGGTGACCTCGGGGTCCCCGGGTGTCTTCTGCTCGGCGACCATCAGGAGCCAGGCGAGGTCGATGCGGAGATCACTCAAGGGTTCAGAGCTGTCCTCGGCGACCTTCGCGTTGGTCCCGCACTCCGGGCTTCGCCCGATCGGGGGCACCCGCCTCGAATTCCTCGGCGAAGACGGTCTCGTACTGCTTCATGAAGTCGGCGGCGGCCTCCACGAAGGTGTGTCCCACCTCGCCGGTGTCCTGTCTCACCAGCTCCTCGATGTAGCGGTTGACGCTCATCCCGCGCTCCAGGGCTCGCTCCCGGGCGGCGCGGGCCGTGTCCTCGTCCACCCGTACGTTCAGCTGGGTCTTGGCCATACCTCGAAGCTAGCGCCAGAGCGCTAGCAGAGCAAGAGGGCCGGGCGCCGCCCCGGAGGCCGCACTGGGTGTCCCTTACATGCGCATCGGGGAACCGACCTGCGGGGGAGGGCGTCTGGGCCTTCGGGAGGATACCGAGTGTGCACTGGATCACACTACGCTCGGCCGGGGAGACCGGGGTCCGTCCCGGAAAACCGGAGTCGTCCTGGTCCGACCAAGGGAGGCCGCCTTGCCCACAGCTGCTCCGGAGCACGCCCCCGGCCACGCGGAGGCCGACGGGATCGCCGCCCGCGCGCGGGGACTGACGAAGGCGTACGGCTCGGGCGAGACGACCGTGCTCGCCCTCGACGCGGTGGACGTGGACATCGCGCGCGGCCGTTTCACCGCCGTCATGGGCCCGTCCGGCTCGGGCAAGTCCACGTTGATGCACTGCCTGGCGGGGCTCGACACCGTCTCGGCCGGTCAGGTCTGGCTCGGCGACACCGAGATAACGGGGCTGAAGGAGCGCGAGTTGACCCGGCTCCGGCGGGACCGGATCGGGTTCATGTTCCAGTCGTTCAACCTGATACCGACGCTCAACGCGGCCGAGAACATCACGCTGCCGATGGACATCGCGGGCCAGAAGCCCGACCAGAAGTGGCTGGACGAGGTCATCGACACCCTCGGGCTGCGCGCCCGCCTGAAGCACCGGCCCGCTCAGTTGTCCGGCGGCCAGCAGCAGCGCGTGGCCTGCGCCCGGGCGCTCGCCTCGCGCCCCGAGCTGATCTTCGCCGACGAGCCGACCGGCAACCTCGACTCACGGTCCGGCCTCGAAGTGCTCGGCTTTCTGCGCCAGGCGGTCGACCACCTCGGCCAGACCGTCGTGATGGTCACCCACGACCCCGGCGCCGCCGCCCACTCCGACCTGGTGCTCTTCCTGGCGGACGGGCGCATCGTGGACGAGATGCGGCGCCCCACGGCGGAGGCGGTGCTGGAGCGTATGCGCCTGTTCACCGGAGGAACCGGCACCCCGGCACACGCACGCCGCGACGGGGGCGCACAGCCCGACGTGATCCCGGAAAAGTCCCCCGAAGGCTCCCCCGACAAGGACTGAGGCCGTGCTCAAGGCGACGCTCCGGAGCTTCCTCGCGCACAAGGGCCGGCTGCTGCTGTCCGCGCTGGCCGTCCTGCTGTCCGTGGCCTTCGTCTCGGGCAGCCTGATCTTCTCGGACACGGTCGGCCGGACCTTCGACCGGCTGTTCGCCTCCACGTCGGCCGACGTGACCGTGACCCCCAAGGAGGACCTGGAGTCACAGATCCCGTCGGGTGCGACGCCGACGGTGCCCGCGTCGCTCGCACAGCGGATCGCCGAGATCGACGGCGTCGCGGACACCCATGTCGACGCCTCCGTGGAGAACATCACCGTCGTGGACCGCCACAACGAGTCGGTCGGGCCGACGACGGGCGCCCCCACCATCGCCACCAACTGGTACGTCACCGATCGCAGCCCGGTGAAGCTGACCTCGGGACACGCGCCCGAGGGGGGCGGTCAGGCGCTCCTCGACGCGGACACCGCGCAGAAGAAGAACGTGAGGATCGGCGACACCCTGACGGTGCTCGCCCAGCCGGGCTCCTTCAAGGTGAAGGTCGTCGGGATCGCCACCTTCACCACCACCAACCCCGGCGCCGCCCTGGTGTTCCTCGACACCCCGACGGCGCAGACCGAGCTGCTCGGTTCGCCCGACGCCGCCACCGGGATCTCGGTGACCGCCGCGCCCGGGGTCAGCGACACGGTGGTCAAGCAGCGCATCGCCGCCGAGCTCGGGCGCACCACGTACCAGTACCAGACCGCCGACGAGCAGGCCGAGTCGTCCGCGGCCTCCCTCGGCGGCTTCCTCGACGTCATCAAGTACGTCATGCTCGGCTTCGCCGGGATCGCCGTGCTCGTCGGCGTCTTCCTGATCGTCAACACCTTCTCGATGCTGATCGCCCAGCGCACCCGCGAACTGGGCCTGTTGCGGGCGCTCGGCGCCGACCGGCGGCAGGTGCGCCGGTCCGTGCTCACCGAGGCGACGCTGCTCGGCCTGGTCGGCTCGACGCTGGGGCTCGCCGCGGGCATCGGGCTGGCCTTCGGGCTGATCGGGCTCATGGGCGCCCTCGGCATGAACCTCAAGTCCACGGAGATCGTGATCGGCTGGGCCACTCCCGTCTCGGCGTATGCCGTGGGCGTCGGCGTCACCTTCGTCGCGGCGTACCTCCCGGCGCGGCGCGCGGCGGGCGTCTCGCCGATGGCCGCGCTCGCGGACGCCGAGATCGCCGGTGTGGGACGGCCCCTCAAGCTGCGCGCGGTGGTCGGTTCGGTCGTCGGCGCGGCCGGTGCCGCCGCGCTCGTGGGGTGCGCCGTCGCCACCCGGACCGCGTCGGCGGCCTCGCTGCTGGGCCTCGGGGTGGTCCTGACGCTCGTCGCGGCCGTGACCGCGGGCCCGCTGCTGGTGCGGCCGGTGATCCGGGTACTGGGCGCGGGCTTCCCCGCGCTGTTCGGCTCCATCGGGCGGATGAGCCGGCGCAACGCCCTGCGCAACCCGCGGCGTACGGGCGCCACCGCGGCCGCGCTGATGGTGGGGCTCGCGCTGGTCGGCGGGATGTCCGTGGCCAGTGCCTCCATGACCGAGTCGTTCGACGACCAGATCGACAGAACCCTGGGCGCCGACTTCATCGTCCAGAACCAGAACTTCCAGCCGTTCCCGCGGGAGGTCACCGACAGGATCCGCGCCACGGACGGCGCCGGACTGGTCGTGCGGCAGCGGTTCTCACCGGTCGCGGTACGGACGCCGGACGGCGAGCGGATCGAGACCACGGCCGCCGCCTACGACCCCCGGCTCGACGAGGTCGCCCACATCACGTACGCCGAGGGCGACACCGCCGCCGCGCTCGCGGACGGCTCCCTCGCCGTGGACAGGAAGTTCGCCAAGGACCACGGCGTGAGGATCGGCAGCACCGTCCCGGTGGAGTTCCCGGGCGGCCGGAAGGCGGACCTGAAGGTGGCCGCCCTCACCGACCAGGGCACCGGCGACGGCTTCGGAACGCAGGGCGGGCTGTACTTCGGCTTCGGGACCATCGAGACGTACGTGCCGGGCGGGCAGGACTCGGCGCTCTACGTGAACGCCGCCCCCGGAACCACCGCCGACCAGCTCCGCTCCCGGCTGGAGAAGACCCTCGACCCGTATCCCCAGGTGCAGGTCCGCGACCAGGCCGACTACAAGAAGCTGGTCCGCGACCAGATCGCGGTGCTGCTCTACCTGGTGTACGCGCTGCTCGGCCTCGCGATCGTCATCGCGGTGCTCGGGGTGGTCAACACCCTCGCCCTGTCGGTGGTCGAGCGCACCCGCGAGATCGGACTGCTGCGCGCGATCGGGCTCGCCCGGCGGCAGCTGCGGCGGATGATCCGGCTGGAGTCGGTGGTGATCGCCGTGTTCGGCGCGGTCCTCGGGCTGGCGCTGGGGCTGGTCTGGGGCGTGTGCACCCAGCAGGTGCTGGCGTTGCAGGGCATGAAGGCGCTGGCGATCCCCTGGGGCACGGTCGTCGCGGTCGTCGTAGGGTCGGCCGTGGTGGGCATCGTGGCGGCGCTGCTGCCCGCGCTGCGCGCCTCCCGGATGAACGTACTGGCGGCCATCGCGCACGAGTGATGTACTCGCCAGGCGCACTCAAGTCCCTTGAGGATGAGGAGAGTTCATGCCACGGCCGTTCCGCTTCGGGGTCAACCTGCTGCAATCCACGACCGCCGGGGAGTGGCGCGCGAAGTGCCGCCGGGCCGAGGAGCTCGGGTACGACGTGATCCTGGTCCCCGACCACCTCGGCATGCCGGCCCCGTTCCCCGCCCTGGTCGCGGCGGCCGAGGCGACCGATCGGCCGCGCCTCGGCACGTTCGTGCTCAACGCGGGGTTCTGGAACCCGGCGCTGCTGGCCCGCGAGGTGGCCACCACGGACGCGTTGACGGACGGCCGGCTCGAACTCGGGCTCGGCACCGGTTACGTGGAGGCGGAGCATGTGAGCGCCGGCCTTCCGTGGGGTTCGCCGGGCGAGCGCGTCGACCATCTGCGGCACACGATCGAGGAACTGGACCGGCTCCTCGGCTCGGACGAGTTCCAGCCCCGGCCCGTACAGCAGCCCGGTGTGCCGCTCCTGGTCGGCGCCAACGGCGACCGGATGCTGCGGCTCACCGCCGAGCACGCGGACATCGCGGCGTTCACGGGCGCCCGGACGCTGCCCGGCGGCATGCTGCAGCCGATCACGGCCGAGGAACTCGACGAGCGCGTCGCCCGGTACGAGGAGCTGGCCGCCGGCCGGAAGGAACCGGCCGAGCTCAATCTGCTCCTCCAGGTGGTCGTCGTCACGGACGACCGGAGCGCGGCCGTCCAGGAGTGGCTGCCCCGCATCCCGCACCTCAGCGAGGAGCAGGTCCTTCAGCTGCCGATCGTGCTGGTGGGGACGCTGAAGGAGATCGTCGACCAGGTGCGTGCGCAGCGCGAGCGGTACGGGATCTCGTATCTGACGGTGCTGGAGCCGAACATGGAGGTGTTCGCGCCCGTCATCGACGCCCTGCGCGGCGAGTGAGGCCCCGCTCTGCCGCGGGCGGTGTCCGGATCCTGGAATTCCGGGTGCGGTGCGGCACGGGCTGATGGGATCACCGCATGACCGACCTGCGCATACGGGCCGCCGCGCCCGACGACCTCGACACCGTGCTGGCCTTCTGGAAGGTGGCCGCGGAGGGCACGAGCATCAGCGACGACCGGGAGGGCGTGGAGCGGCTTCTCGCCCGCGATCCCGAGGCGCTCGTCCTCGCCGAGACGGACGGCGAGCTGGTGGGCACGGTGATCGCGGGCTTCGACGGCTGGCGCTGCCATCTGTACCGGCTCGCGGTGCACCCGGACCGCCGCCGCCTGGGCATCGGCTCGGCACTGCTGGCCGCCGCGGAGGAGCGGTTCGTACGGCTCGGCGGGCGGCGCGGGGACGCGATGGTGCTCCAGCGGAACGAAACCGCGCATCATGCGTGGCGTGCCGCGGGGTACGCGCCCGAGGAGAAGTGGCGGCGGTGGGTGAAGCCGCTCGGCAACGAAACAGCGTGACGCCGCCGATACGGCCTGACACGGCCTGAGGCGGACTGACCGGAGCGAGTGACTTTGCCCGTCCTTTTACCATGGGTGAACCACCCCAATCCGTACCGAAAGGTTGTGAGCGTCCTCTCATGGGCGAGCCTCCCAGTACTCGGCCCTCCGGTCCGCACGGCCCGCGACGTCGCGCGAACGGCTCTCCCCTGCCTGATCACATGACGGGGGCGAACCGATGACCGAGGTGCTCCTCCTCCTGGTGGCGGTGCTGCTGTGCCTCGTCTGCGGCGCCTTCGTCGCCGCCGAGTTCTCGCTGACCACGGTCGAACGCAGTGAGCTGGAGCGAGCCGCAGAGCGGGGCGTGCGGGGCGCGCAGGGCGCCCTCAAGGCCGTACGGAACCTGACGTTCCAGCTCTCCGGGGCCCAGCTCGGCATCACCGTCACCAACCTGGTGGTCGGCATGCTCGCCGAGCCGTCCATCGCCCGGCTGATCGCGGGGCCCCTTGAGTTCCTGGGCGTGCCGAGCTCCGCGTCGGGCACGGTCGCGCTGGTCATCGGCACGGGCCTGTCGACCGTCTTCCTGATGGTGGTGGGCGAGCTGGTGCCCAAGAACTGGGCGATCTCGTCGCCACTCGCCGTGGCGAGGCACGTGGCGAACCCGCAGCGCTGGTTCAGTGCCGCGTTCCGCCCCTTCATCACGCACCTCAACAACACGGCGAACCGTCTTGTGCGCCGCCTCGGCATCGAGCCCGCCGAGGAGCTGGCCTCGGCGCGCGGCCCCCAGGAACTGGCCGCTCTCGCCCGGCACTCCGCCCGGGAGGGCGCCCTGGAGGCGGACACCGCGGAGTTGTTCGTGCGCACGCTGAACCTCGCCGACCTGACCGCGGAGAACGTGATGACCCCGCGCGTCCAGGTCATCGCCCTGGACGCCCAGGCGACCTGCGAGGACGTGGCCAACGCGACCCGGGCCACCGGCCTGTCCCGCTTCCCGGTCTACCGCGACAGCCTCGACTCGGTCGTCGGCACGGTCCACATCAAGGACTGTCTGGCCGTGCCCGCCGAGCGCCGTCTCCACGTCTTCGTGGGCGAGCTGCTGCGCGAGCCGCTGTTCGTTCCGGAGACGCTCACCGTGGACCGGCTCCTGGACCGGCTGGGCGGCAAGCGCACGATGGCGGTCGTCATCGACGAGTACGGCGGCACCGCCGGCGTCGTCACCCTGGAGGACATCGTCGAGGAGGTCGTCGGCGAGGTCCGCGACGAGCACGACCCGCACGAATCGCCCGACCTGGCATCGGCGGGCACCGACGTCGACGGCCGCGCGCTGTACTCGGCCGACGGCTCGGCGCGTACCGACCAGCTCGTGCGCGTGGGGCTGCGGGTGCCGGGCGGGCCGTACGAGACGCTCGCGGGTCTCGTCGCGACCGAACTGGGCCGCATACCGGCTGTCGGCGACACCGTCGAGGTCGCCGGGTGGCGGCTCGACGTGGTGGACGCCTCGGGGCACCGGGCCGCTCGGGTACTGATGCACGAGCCGCTCCTGACCGAAGACCCCGGCGACCCCGACGACCCCGGCGGTCTCGCCGACGAGGAGGCGCAGCGATGACCGCCGTGCAGGTGCTGATCGGTCTCGCGACGCTGGTCGTCAACGCCTTCTTCGTCGGCGCCGAGTTCGCGCTCATCTCCGTGCGCCGCAGCCAGGTCGAACCGCATGCCGACGAAGGCGACCGGCGGGCCCGCAGCGTGCTGTGGGGTCTGCAGCACGTGTCGGCGCTGATGGCGGCCGCACAGCTCGGCATCACCCTGTGCACGTTGGTCCTGGGTGTGGTGGCGGAGCCCGCGATCGCGCATCTGCTGGAGCCGGTGTTCCACGCGGTCGGCGTCTCGCCGGGTGCCGGGCACGCGGTGTCGTTCGTGATCGCGCTGACCCTGGCCACGTATCTGCACATGCTGCTCGGCGAGATGGTGCCGAAGAACGTCGCGCTCGCGGAACCGGTGCGCAGCGCGCTGCTGCTGGGGCCGCCGCTGGTGGCGCTGGCGCGGGCGCTGCGTCCGGTGATCTTCACGGTCAACGCCTTCGCGAACGCGCTGCTGAAGCTGCTGCGGATCGAGACGAAGGACGAGGTGACCGCGACCTTCTCGGACGCCGAGCTCGCCCGTCTCGTCCAGGACTCAAGTGAGGCGGGACTCATCGACGACCGCGCGCAGGAGCGGCTGCACGACGCGCTGGAACTCGGCCGCACGGCCGTCCGGGACGTCGCCCTGCCACTGGAACGCGTCGTCTACGCGCGCGTGGGGGTCTGCCCCGAGGAGCTGGAGCGACTCTCCGCCGAGACCGGCTTCTCCCGGTTCCCCGTGGTGGACGAGGGGCGCCGCATCGTCGGCTACCTGCATGTGAAGGACGCGCTGGACGCGGCGCCGCGTGACGTGCCCTTCCCGGTGAAGGACATGCGGCAGATCGCCCGGGTCCGGGAGACGGCACCGCTCGACGACGTACTGACCGCGATGCGGCGCAGCCGTACGCACCTGGCGGCCGTGCTGGGCTCGGACGGACGGCTCGCGGGGCTGGTGACCATGGAGGACGTGCTGCGGGAGCTGTTCGGGCAGTCGGCCGTCTGAGTCCCGCGTCGGGCCACGAAGGCCGACCGACCACTGGGTATGTGCACGGGATATCATCTCTGTCGCCATGCGGACGAACCCCCTGAACCCCACGAACCCAAAAAGTCCCCCTTACACCAGCCTTGTCGCGGTCGGCGACTCCTTCACCGAGGGCATGTCGGACCTGTTGCCCGACGGTTCCTACCGGGGCTGGGCGGACCTCCTCGCCGCGCGGATGGCCGCGCGGGCGCCCGGCTTCCGGTACGCCAATCTGGCGGTGCGCGGGAAACTCATCGGGCAGATCGTCGACGAGCAGGTGGACACGGCGGCCGCGATGCGGGCGGACGTGGTCACGCTGGTCGGCGGCCTCAACGACACGTTGCGTCCCAAGTGCGACATGGGCCGGGTGCGGGGCCTCCTGGAGGAGGCGGTGGAACGCCTCGCCCCGTCCTGCGGGCAGCTCGTCCTGATGCGCAGCCCCGGCCGTCAGGGCCCGGTGCTGGAGCGGTTCCGGCCGCGGATGGAGGAGCTGTTCGCCTGTGTCGACGAGCTGGCGGCCCGGCACGGCGCGCTGGTCGTCGACCTGTACGGGGCGCCTTCGCTGAGTGATCCCCGGCTGTGGGACGTGGACCGGCTGCACCTCACGGCCGAGGGCCACCGACGGGTCGCCGAGGCGGTCTGGCAGGCCCTCGGCCACGAACCCGAGGACCCCGACTGGCGTACGCCGCCGCCGACCGCGGCACCGCCCGCGTGGGTCGCGCGGCGAGCAGCCGACGTCCGCTTCGCCCGGCAGCATCTGCTGCCCTGGGTCGGCCGCCGACTGACGGGACGCTCCTCGGGCGACGGGCGTCCGGCGAAGCGCCCCGAGTTGCTGCCGTACGAGGGTCCGGCGGCCTAGGCGGCGCCGGGGCAGCCCGGGTGCGTTCCTGCTTCGTCAGCCCCGCGGGTTTTCTCGTAGCTTCCGCCGAAGAACCCCGGGGCGCCGGCCTGCACGAATCGCCAGTAGAATCACGACACGTGACTTCTGCGCCAGCCAAGCCCCGCATCCCCAACGTCCTCGCCGGACGGTACGCCTCCGCCGAGCTCGCCACGCTCTGGTCGCCCGAGCAGAAGGTGAGGCTGGAGCGGCAGCTCTGGCTGGCCGTGCTGCGGGCCCAGAAGGACCTGGGGATCGAGGTGCCGGACGCGGCGCTCACCGACTACGAGCGGGTGCTGGACCAGGTCGACCTGGCCTCGATCGCCGAGCGCGAGAAGGTCACCCGGCATGACGTGAAGGCGCGGATCGAGGAGTTCAACGACCTCGCCGGGCACGAGCACGTGCACAAGGGCATGACGTCCCGCGACCTCACCGAGAACGTCGAGCAACTGCAGATCCGGCTCTCTTTGGAGCTGATGCGCGACCGCACGGTGGCCGTGCTGGCGCGGCTCGGGAAGCTGGCGGGCGAGTACGGCGAACTGGTGATGGCCGGCCGCTCGCACAATGTGGCGGCGCAGGCCACCACCCTCGGCAAGCGCTTCGCGACCGCGGCCGACGAACTGCTCGTGGCGTACGGCCGGGTCGAGGAGCTGCTCGGCCGCTACCCGCTGCGCGGCATCAAGGGCCCGGTGGGTACGGCGCAGGACATGCTGGACCTGCTGGGCGGGGACGCGTCGAAGCTGGCGGAGCTGGAGAACCGGATCGCCGGTCACCTGGGCTTCTCTCAGGCGTTCACCTCGGTCGGCCAGGTCTACCCGCGCTCGCTGGACTACGAGGTCGTGACCGCGCTGGTGCAGCTGGCGGGCGCGCCGTCGTCGCTGGCCAAGACGATCCGGCTGATGGCCGGGCACGAGCTGGTGACCGAGGGCTTCAAGCCCGGCCAGGTCGGTTCGTCCGCCATGCCGCACAAGATGAACACCCGCTCCTGCGAGCGCGTCAACGGCCTCATGGTGATCCTGCGCGGTTACGCCTCGATGACCGGTGAGCTGGCCGGCGATCAGTGGAACGAGGGCGACGTGTCGTGCTCGGTGGTGCGCCGGGTCGCGCTGCCGGACGCCTTCTTCGCGCTGGACGGGCTGCTGGAGACGTTCCTGACGGTGCTCGACGAGTTCGGTGCGTTCCCGGCGGTCGTGGCGCGGGAGCTGGACCGCTACCTGCCGTTCCTCGCCACGACCAAGGTGCTGATGGGTGCGGTGCGCGCGGGCGTGGGCCGCGAGCTCGCGCACGAGGCCATCAAGGAGAACGCCGTCGCCTCGGCCCTCGCGATGCGCGAGCGGGGCGCCGAGCGCAACGAGCTGCTCGACAAGCTGGCGGCGGACGAGCGCATCCCGCTGGACCGGACGCAGCTCGACGCGCTGATGGCCGACAAGCTGTCCTTCACGGGCGCCGCCGCCGACCAGGTCGCCGCGATCGTCGGCCGGATCGAGGAGATCGTGAAGCAGCGCCCCGAGGCCGCGGGCTACGCGCCGGGGGCGATCCTCTGACGCGGTTCACCGCCGCGGAGCTGGAGGCCGCCCGCGACCGTCTCGTACCGGACGTCGTCGCGGACGGTCTCCGTGTGCTGTTCTGCGGCATCAATCCGGGACTGATGACGGCCGCGACGGGCCATCACTTCGCCCGTCCCGGCAACCGCTTCTGGCCGGTGCTGCATCTGTCCGGCTTCACACCACGGCTCATGAAGCCCTCCGAGCAGGGCCAGTTGCCGGCGTACGGGCTCGGGATCACGAACGTGGTGGCGCGGGCGACCGCCCGTGCCGACGAACTGACCGCCGAGGAGTACGCGGAGGGCGGACGCCTGCTCACCGCCAAGGTCGAGCGGCTGCGGCCACGCTGGCTGGCCGTGGTGGGGGTGACCGCGTACCGGGCGGCGTTCCATGACCGCAAGGCCTCGATCGGTCCGCAGGAGCGGCGGATCGGCGGCACGCGTGTGTGGGTGCTGCCCAATCCCAGTGGGCTGAACGCGCACTGGACGGCGGCGACGATGGCGCAGGAGTTCGGGCGGTTGCGGGAGGCGGCGCTCGACAGGTCCTAGCGGGCCCTCGCTGGGTTGTCCGGGGCTACGGTTGGGCCGTCTCCGTCACTATGGCCAGGAGCCGTATCTCGTCGTCCTGCTCCCGGTCGGCGACACCGACGGCGACCCAGCGACCGGATCCGTCCGCCTGCCACACGTTCAGCTCGTCGACGACGTGGCTCGCCGTGTTCCAGGGGTCGGGTATCACCTCGCCCCGATCGATGCGCAGTCTGAGGGTGAGCATGCCCCAGGGCAGCTGCTGCCGTCCCCAACGGCTGTTCAGCTGCTCGGAGATGGCCTCCTTGACGTCGTGGAAGTCCTCCGCCGTGCGTATGCGTTCCACCGCGTCGGCCGTGGGCGCCCCGTGGCTCGTCGCTAACTCCGCGATGAAATACCCCGGTCCTGCCATGCCGGCGTCCGACCTGCCGTGCTCCGCCGGGAAGGGGCGGGAGCACAGCTCGTCGATCGCGGCCAGGTACCGCTCGATGTCCATGCGGTCCAGTAAACCTGCCGGGACTGACAGTTGGGGGTGGGGGCTCCCCGCCCCGGAGGTCACGCGTCCCGGCGCCGGATGCTCCACGCTCCCGCCAGCAGCGCCGCCGCCGTCCAGCACGCGGTCACCGCGAGCCCGCTCCAGGGCCCGAGCGCTCCCTCGGACGTCTCGTGGAGAACCATCTGTCCCGCCTTGTCGGGCAGGAAGTCGGCGACGGTGCCCGACATGTCTCCGACCACGAAGGAGACGAGGAGCAGAAACGGGATCAGGATGCCGAGTGTGGCGACTCCGCTGCGCAGCAGGGCCGTGAGGCCGGTGGCGAGCAGGGCCATCAGCGCGAGGTAGACGCCACAGCCGACGGCTCCCCGCAGCCCCTCGGTCCAGGTGAGGCCGTTCGCCTTCTCGCCGAGGGCCGCCGTCCCCACGGCGAGGCTCACGAAGCCCGTGACCAGACCGACGGCCAGAGCCGGTACGCCGACGGCCATCGCCTTGGCCGCGAACCACCGCCCCCGCTGGGGCACGGCCGTCAACGAGACGCGCAGGGCGCCGCCCTGGAACTCGGACGAGACGGCCGTCGCGCCGAAGGCGACCGCCGCGACCTGCCCGAAGCTGACGCCGAAGAACGCCGAGAACAGCGCGTCGAAGCCGGTGCCGCCCGCGTCGAGTGCGGCGAGCGCGGAGAAGGCCGCGGTGGCGAGGACGATCGCTCCGAGGGCCCACAGCATCGACCGCAGGGTACGGATCTTGATCCACTCGGCGTGGAGTACGGGTGCGAACGCCATGGTCAGGCCTCCTGGGGCTGAGCGGGGGTCGTGGTGAACTCGGCTTCCGGGGCCGTCAGGTCGAGGTAGGCCTGCTCCAACGTGCCCTCTTCCGCCGAGAGTTCGAGGAGGGGCAGTCCGGCACCCGAGGCGAGGCGGCCGATGTCCTCCACGCGCGCGTGGTGAACGGTCCACCGCCCCTCGTCGTCCTCGCTCACTTCGTAACCGTGCCGCGCGAGGAGCTCCCGCAGTGCCGGGCCGTCCGTGGTGCGCACCCGGACGCGCGGCTCCACGCGCGCCTGGATGAAGTCCCGCATGGGGGTGTCGGCGAGCAGCCGCCCACGGCCGAGGACGACCAGGTGGTCGGCGAAGGACGCGGTCTCGTTCATGAGGTGACTGGAGACCAGGACGGTGCGGCCCTCGCGGGCGAGACGGCGCAGCAGTTCGCGGATCCAGATGATGCCTTCGGGGTCCAGACCGTTGGACGGCTCGTCGAGCAGCACCACGGGCGGGTCACCGAGCAGGGCGGCCGCGATGCCCAGGCGCTGGCGCATCCCCAGGGAGTACGTCTTCACCCGGTGCCGCGCGACCGAGGCCAGTCCGGCCTCCTCCAGGACCTCGTCGACACGGCGGGCCCCGATGCGGTTGCTGACCGCGAGCGCCCGCAGGTGGTCGCGTGCGCTGCGTGAACCGTGCGGCGCCTGGGCGTCGAGCAGGGCGCCCACGTGGCGCAGGGGTTCGTCGAGGGTGGCGTAGGCGCGGCCGCCGACCCTGGCGGTGCCGGACGTCGGGCGGTCCAGGCCGAGGACGAGGCGCAGGGTGGTGGACTTCCCGGCGCCGTTCGGGCCGAGGAAGCCGGTGACCCGGCCGGGAAGCACGCGGAAGGTGAGGTGGTCCACGGCGCGCTTGCTGCCGTACTCCTTGGTGAGGTCCTGTACGTCGATGCTGGTCATGGCGGACAGCCTGGCCGTGGCGGCGGGGCCGGGGCCTCCCCCGCGCGCGGAGGTCGTCTCCCCCGCTCGGGGGAGGTCCGTTGTCAGTGGTGGCTGACACGATGACCGAATGGCCCGCTTCCTGCGCCCGCTGTTCCGGGGGACGACATACACGCGCTGGTTGCACCTGTGGGTGCCCATGCTGTTCGAGAGCGTGTGGCTGTTCATCGACATGTCGAAGCCCTGGGTGCCCGCGCTGGTGCTGATTCCGGTCGGGTTGATCCCGGCCGTGCGGCACGGCGAAGGTGTGCAGGCGCACTTGCTGCTGGTGCCGGGCAAGCGGGACTCGCGGATCTCCACCGTGCCGTCGGCGACATGGCGGGACCGGCTGCGTACGGTGCTGTGGCTGGAAGTGCGGATGGCGCTGGGCGCGGTGGCCATGGGCAGCACCGTCTGGGGGCCGGTGCTCTGCTTCGACCTGATGGGGGCGGCGTTCGGGCGCGTGCCGTACGACGACCCCCTTCTCGACATCACGCAGCCGCACTGGGCGTACGCCCTCCTGGCGCCGCTTCCCCTCCTCGCGCTGTACGGCCTCGTGGTCGGCCTCGGTGAGCTGGTCACCGTCATCGCGCGCCGTCTCCTGGGCCCCTCCCCCGCCGAGCGGCTCGCCGCCCTGGAGGAGCGCACCGAGCAGCTGCTGGAGCGCAACCGCATCGCCCGGGAACTGCACGACTCCATCGGGCACGCGCTGACGGTGGCGGTGGTGCAGGCGGGCGCGGCGCGGGCCGCGGGCGACCCGGAGTTCACCGACCGGGCCCTGGGCGCCATCGAGGACACCGGCCGGGCCGCGCTGGAGGACCTGGAGCGGGTCCTCGGCATTCTGCGCGAGGCGGACCGCCCGGTGAGCAGCCGCCCGACCCTGACCGAGGCCGACCGGCTGCTGGAGTCGGCGCGGGCCTCCGGCGCCAAGGTGGACGCCGAGCTCTCCGGTCCCCTGGAGACCGTGCCCGGCCCGGTCTCCCGCGAGGGTTACCGCATCCTCCAGGAATCGCTGACCAATGTGCTGCGGCACGCGGGCGGCGTACCGGTCCGGGTGCGCGTCGCGGTCGCGGACGGCTCCCTCGGCCTGGAGGTCCGCAATCCGCTGACGGCGGAGATACCCGGGCCGGGGCGGGGCAGCGGGCTGCGGGGAATACGGGAGCGTGCCGCGCTGCTCGGCGGCCGGGCGCACACGGGCCCGGACCGGGGCGACTGGCAGGTGCGGGTCGAGCTGCCGCTGCGCTGACCGGTGGCGGCCGCAGCGGCCCTTCCAGGCCGGAAACCGACCCCCGTACCGTACTGCCGACCGCCGTACCACACTGTTGATCTAGTCTGACCGGATGCCGGTCACCGTCCTGCTCGTCGACGACGAGCCCCTCGTCCGGGCGGGGCTGCGCGCCGTCCTGGAGGCACAGCCCGACATCGAGGTCGTCGGGGAGGCGGCCGACGGTGCCGCGGTGATCCCCTTGGTGCGGCAGCTGCGGCCGGACGTCGTGGCCATGGACGTCCGTATGCCGCTGCTGGACGGTATCGAGGCCACGCGTGCGGTGCTGCGGACCGTGCCGGAGCCGCCGAAGATCCTCGTGGTGACGACGTTCGAGAACGACGAGTACGTGTACGAGGCGCTGCGGGCGGGCGCCGACGGATTCCTGCTGAAGCGGGCCCGGCCGGCGGAGATCGTGCACGCGGTGCGACTGGTGGCGGAGGGGGAGTCGCTGCTGTTCCCGGCGTCGGTGCGGCAGTTGGCCGCCGAGTACGGGGACGACGGCGGGAACCGGGAGGCGCGGGCGGCCATGGAGCGGGCCGCGCTGACGGGGCGGGAGGCGGAGGTGCTGCGGCTGATGGCCCGCGGGCTGTCGAACGCGGAGATCGCCCGGCGGCTGGTCGTCGGCACGGAGACGGTGAAATCGCATGTGAGCTCCGTCCTCGCGAAGCTCGGCGCGCGGGACCGTACGCAGGCCGTGATCGCGGCGTACGAGTCGGGGTTCGTGGCTCCGGGCTGACGGGTGCGCCGGTGGTACGGGACGGGTCCGGGGCCGGTGGGGGCCCGCCCGCCGGTCCGGGCCGGTGAGGCCCTCGCCGCTGTCGGCCAGGGCGAGTAGCATCCGCCCAACACGCGCACGAGCTGGGAGGACGGACGTTGGGGCGGCTGACCGGCGGGGATCCTTCGCTGCTGCGCAGGATCAATTCAGCGGTGGTGCTGCACGCGCTGCGCGCCACGGACCACGCGACGCTGACCGAGATCACCCGGGTGACCGGTCTGTCCCGGCCGACGGTCGAGGGCGTGGTCGAGGGGCTGGTCGAGACGGGACTCGTCGTGGAGCGGGCGGCCGAGGAGGGCGCCGCACGGCGGCAGGGGCGGCCCGCGCGGCGGTTCCGGTTCCGGGCGGAGGCCGGTCATCTGCTGGGCCTGGACATCGGCGCCCACCGAGTGACGGCGCTCGTCGCGGATCTGGACGGGCGGGTGCTGGGCACGCTGTCCAAGGACGTCGACGAGAAGGCGTCGGCGGACGAACGGCTGGAGCGGCTGCGCGCGACGGTCGCGGAACTGCTGCGTCGCGTGGGTGTCTCCCGCGGCTCGCTGCGCGCGGTCGGCGTGGGCAGTCCCGGGGTCGTAGAGGCCGACGGCACGGTGCGGCTGGGCACGGCCCTTCCGGAGTGGACGGGGCTGAAGCTGGGCGAGCGGCTGAGCCGTTCGTTCAAGTGCCCGGTGCTGGTCGAGAACGACGCCAACGCGGCGGCGGTCGCGGAGCACTGGAAGGGCGCGGGCACCGACACCGACGACATGGTGTTCGTGCTGGCGGGCCTCAGTCCCGGCGCCGGTTCACTGATCGGCGGGCGGCTGCACCGGGGGTACGGGGGCGCGGCCGGGGAGATCGGCGCGCTGCATCTGCTGGGCCGCGGGGCCAGGCCGGAGGCGTTGCTGTCGACCACCGACGAGCCCCTGCATCCCCTGGACGAGCAGGCGGTGGCCGACGTGTTCGCGCACGCGCGTGAGGGCGACGAGCGGGCCCGCGCGGCCGTCGACCGCTTCGTCGACCGGCTCGTCCACGACGTGGCGGCGCTCGTGCTGGCACTCGACCCCGAGGTGGTCGTCATCGGCGGCTGGGCGGCCGGTCTCGACGGGGTGCTCGACCCGCTGCGCGGCGAACTGGCGCGCTGCTGCCTGCGCCCGCCCAGGGTGACGCTCTCCAAGCTGGGAGGGGCGGCCGTCGCGACCGGAGCGCTGCGGCTGGCGCTGGACCATGTGGAGGAGGAGCTGTTCGCGGTGGAGAGCACGGTGACGGCGCGGCGCTGAGCGGCATCGGGCCTCGCTGAGCCTCGCGCCATCGGGCACGAACATCGCGCCCCGGGCATCCCGGGGCGCGACTGGGGCGGATTCCCGGAGGGTTCAGGAGGCGTGGCGCTCCGGACCGTGGTGGATCTCGACGCCGTCGTGGTCACCGAACGTCAGCCGGCAGGTGTCGGCGCGGTAGGTGGCCACGGACACCGCCGCGGTGCGCCCCTCGGCGAAGAAGCGGGTCGTGACGACGAGGACCGGGGCGCCGGGCAGCCGGTCGAGCTCCTTGGCGTCCTCCGCGCTGGCCGAGCCCAGCTCCACCGCACGGTCCCGGCCCTCCAGCTCCAGGTGCTGGAGCTCGCGCAGCACGGCACGCGCGCGGGCCGCACCGGAGGGGGTGTCTATGGCGGGGAGGCCGGGCACGGAGGACGCCGGGACGTACAGCAGTTCGGCGGCGACGGGCTGGCCTCGGCTCACCCGGGAGCGGCGCACCGTGTGCACCTGCTCGCCGTGGACGGACTCCAGGATGTGGGCCACCGCCGGGGGCGGAGTCGCCACCGTGCAGTCGGCGGGCTGCCAGGCGTCGCCGGGCGCGCCCGGCCAGGACTGCTCCCCGGTTCCGACGGCCACACCCATGCGCGGCGGGGCGACAGTGGTGCCGACGCCGCGACGGCGCTGGAGCCGGCCCTCCAGTTCGAGCTGCTCCAGTGCCTGGCGGAGCGTGGCGCGGGCCACGCCGAAGCGCGCCGCGAGGTCACGCTCGTTGGGCAGGATCTCGCCCACCGAGAACTCGGAGTCCAGTGCCTCACTGAGCACGGTCTTGAGATGCCGGTACTTCGGCTCCGGCGCCGTTTCGAGCTGCGTGGTCCCCACCCTGTCCTCCGCGTTTCGCCGTGGCCGGCGGCGTTTTAGCGCCCTTGTTTATTAAAGGTTGTTGCACTTTCTCTGCGACCATAAGGCGGCCCCCACCCTTGGTCAAGACCAATCCCGGGGAGTGCGGCGGCTGGTGGGGCGGCGGCTAGGGCCTGTCGCGCGACGGCCGGTGGTCGACCGGCAGCGACAGCAGCTTCCGCGGGTTGCGCAGGATGTAGACGCACTGGACGCGGCCGTCCACGACGTCGAGTTGCAGCACGTTGTCGACCTTGTCGCCGGAGAGGGTGACCAGCGCGGGGCCGCCGTTGATCTCCATGAAGCGGAACGCCGCGTCCGGTACACCCTTCCGGGCCACGCCGTGCAGGAACCGCCCCACCTTGTCGGCCGACTCCAGCACGCGCACGGGCGCCTGCGCGAGGCCGCCGCTGTCGCCCACCAGGCGTACGTCGGGGGCCAGCAGCGCCATGAGGTCCTCCAGGTCGCCCCCGGCCGCGGCGGCGAGGAACTTCTCCGTCATCTCGCGGCGTTCGGCGGGGTCCACCTCGTAGCGCGGCCGCCGCTCGTCCACGTGCTTGCGGGCCCGCCCGGCGAGCTGGCGCACGGCGGGCTCGTTGCGGTCGAGGACGGCCGCGATGTCGGCGTACGGGTAGCCGAAGGCCTCGCGGAGGACGAACACCGCGCGCTCCAGCGGCGACAGGGATTCCAGGACGACGAGGACGGCCAGCGAGACGGAGTCGGCGAGCACGGCCCGCTCGGCGGCGTCCGGAACCGTGTCCGCGAAGTCCGTGACGTACGGCTCGGGCAGCCAGGGGCCGACGTACGCCTCGTTGCGCGACCTCACGTGGCGCAGCCGGTCGATGGCGAGCCGGGTGGTGATCCGGACGAGGTAGCCGCGTGGTGCGCGCACGTCGGAAGGGTCGGTTCCGGACCAGCGCAGCCACGTCTCCTGGACCACGTCCTCCGCGTCGGCCACCCGCCCGAGCATGCGGTAGGCGACACCCATCAGGACGGGACGGTGCTCTTCGAAGACCTCGGTCGCGGTGTCGGTGGTCACGCCCTCCATCCCAGCCGACGGGTGCCGCCCTGTCCAGGCGACACCCGTCGGCCGCTCCGGCCTGCCGGACCGGACGTGGCGCGGTCGGGCGCCCGGGATCCCAGGGCGACCCCGGCACCGACCAGCGCGCTGCCGAGTGCCTGCGCGAGGCCGAACGAGCCCGTGCCGACGAGTGGGGCGGTGCAGGCGGCGGCCACGGGGATGAGGCCGGAGAACAGCGTGGCGCGCTCCGCGCCGAGGCGCTGCATGCCCATGTACCAGCAGACGAAGCCGATGACGGTGACGACCACCGCCTGCCACAGCAGCGCGGCCGTCTCGGTCGGGTCCGGCGTGCGCAGCCAGGCGGTGCCCTCCGTGAGGATCCCGGCCACCGCCGACTCGATGGCGGCGATCCCGCACACCGTGGCCGACAGCAGCCGTGGGCCGAGCGGGCGCAGCACCGGCACGGCGAGCACCGCGAAGCCGACCTCCCCCGCCAGCGCGCCCACGGAGAAGGCGATTCCGGCGCCGTCGGTACGGCCCCACCCCTGGACCGTGAACGCGCCCGCCGCGACGAGTGACGCGCCGTACAGGACGAGCCGTTGCGGACGGCGTCCCTCCATGAGGGGGACGACCACGGCGACGACCACGGGGGCACAGCCCACGAAGACGCCGGGTACGGCGGGTTCGGCGGTGCGCTCGGCCGCGATCACCGCGAGGTTGAACCCGACCATGCCGACGGCCGCGAGCAGCGCCAGCCGCGCCCACTGACGCGGGGCCAGCCGCCGCAGGGGTGCCGAGCCGCCGCGGCCGACCAGCGGGAGGAGCAGCAGACAGGCGAGGCCGTAGCGGAGGAACTGACCGCCCGCGTACGGGTAGTCACCGAGGACGCTGTTGGCGGTGAAGGAGGCGCCGACAAGGACGCAGGCGACGGCGGTGAGGAGGGTTCCGCGGGTGGTCGTGGCGTTCATGGCGGTGACGCTACGAAGGCGGGCGGTCCGGTTTAAGGTCCACTTCCATGACGTCATCGGGGACCAATCCGGATGGTCGGCGAGGCCGGCAAGGTCCGCCGCCGGGTTCCGCTCGCTGGGCCGCCGCCTGGGAACTGCTTCTGCCGACCGCCTCCGCGCCGTCACGCGCGCGTGGGCGCACGTTGCAGGCGGCGCTGCGCGAGGCGGTCCGTACGGGACGGCTCGCGCCGGGCACACGGCTGCCGTCCAGCCGTGAACTGGCCGCCGATCTCGGCGTGTCACGGGGACTGGTGACGGAGGCGTACGAGCAACTGGCCGCCGAGGGGTACCTGAGGAGCGGCCGGGGCGCGGGCACCTGGGTGGGCGATGCCGTACGGTCCGCGCGCCCCCGGGCGCGTGACCTCGCCCCACGCCCTCCCGGTGCCCGCGCCGACTTCCTCCCCGGGACACCTGACCTGTCGCTGTTCCCGCGTGCCGCGTGGGCGGCGGCACAGCGCGGAGTGCTCGCCGAACTCCCCCACCACACGCTGGGCTACCCGGATCCGCGCGGGCTGCCCCAGCTGCGTACCGCACTCGCGGAACTCCTCGCACGACGCCGGGGCGTGGTCGCGGACCCGGAACGGATCGTGGTGGTCTCGGGCGTGGCCCAGGCGGCGGCCCTGCTGGGTTTCATGCTCCACGCGCGCGGGGTACGCACCGTCGGCGTCGAGGACCCCGGGAGCCCCCAGCACAACGCGCTGTACGCCTCGGCGGGCATTGGCGCCGTACCGCTGCCCCTGGACGCGGAGGGACTGGCCATGGGCCCGCTGCGGGAAGCGGGCGTACGGGTCGTCGTGACCACCCCCTCCCACCAGTTCCCGTCCGGTATCGCGTACTCGGCGCGCCGGCGGGCCGAACTCCTCGACTGGGCACGCTCGATGGACGGTCTGGTCGTCGAGGACGACTACGACGGGGACTTCCGCTACGACCGGGCCCCTGTGGGCGCGCTTCAAGGCCTCGACCCCGAGCGGGTCGCGTACACCGGGTCCGTCAGCAAGTCCCTCGCCCCGGGGTTGCGGCTCGGCTGGCTGCTCGTCCCTCAGGCACTGGCGGAGGAGGTGGTGGAGCGGAAGCGGACCATGGACCTCGGCCATCCGACGCTCGACCAGGCGGTGTTCGCCCGCTTCGTCGAGCGGGGCGACTACGACCGGCAGCTGCGGCGCTGCCAGCGCGCGTACCGGGAGCGGCGCGACGCGCTCGTAGCCGCCCTGGAGGAACACCTTCCCGGCACGGAGGTGTCCGGGATCGCGGCGGGGCTGCATGTCATCGCCACGCTGCCCGACGCGTACGGGCCGCAGGCCCGGTTCATGAGACGGGTGACGGCGGCCGGGGTCTCGGTGCGTCCGCTCGCGGACCATGGACGGGTTCCGGACGACCGGGTGCGGTTGGTGCTGGGGTACGCGCATCTGCCGCCGGGGCGGATTCGTGAGGGTGTGCGACTGATGGCACGGGCCGTTCCGTGAGGGCACGGGCTGGACACCGCCCCGCCCGCGTCCGTCCCGTGCCTCACGGACGGAGCGGCCCGTGAACAGCCTCCCGAGAGCGCGACGCGCCCGGAGTCGCACGCCGGTTCCCTTCTTCCCGCGGTCGGTTGTTCACTTGTGGTTTCCGTGTGAGCCGTGGTGCACCAGTAGTTGTGGCCTTGCCCATTGGCCGGATCCGTCCCTGGAGGCCCCTTCATGTCACACCGTTCGCCGAGCCCCCTGCCCGGCCGCCGCAGCGTGCTGCGCGGCTCCCTCGCCGCGTCCGCGGCCCTGGCCGTGCCCGCCACCCTCGGCGCGGCACCGGCGTTCACCCTGTCGGGGCGGCCGCAGGCCGGATGGGGCGTACAGACCGGGGACGTGACCACCGATTCGGGCCTGGTGTGGGTGCGTTCCGACCGGCCGGCCCGGATGATCGTCGAGACGTCCGCGACCGAGTCCTTCCGTAACCCGGTCCGGTGGCACGGCCCCCTGCTGGGCGCCGGCACGGACTTCACCGGGACGACCCGCCTGCGCGGTCTGCCGTCGGGCGAGCAGATCCACTACCGCGTCCTGCTGGCCGACCCGGACGACCCCCGCCGCACCGGCGAGCCGGTCACCGGCACGTTCCGTACGGCACCGGTGAAGCGCCGTGACGGAGTGCGCTTCGTGTGGTCGGGCGACCTGGCGGGCCAGGGCTGGGGCATCAACCCGGACCTGGGCGGCTACCGCATCTTCGACGCGATGGGCGCGCTGGACCCCGACTTCTTCCTCTGCAGCGGCGACACCATCTACGCCGACGGGCCGATCGCGGCGACCGCGGCGCTTCCCGACGGCAGCGTGTGGCGGAACATCACCACCGAGGAGAAGTCCAAGGTCGCCGAGTCACTCGCGGAGTTCCGCGGCAACTTCCGCTACAACCTGCTGGACGAGAACCTCAGGAACTTCAACGCCCGGGTGCCGTCGATCATCCAGTGGGACGACCACGAGGTGCGCAACAACTGGTACCCGGGCCAGGTGATCCTGGACTCCGACACCCGCTACACCGAGAAGAGCGTCGACGTGCTGGTGGGGCGCGCACGGCAGGCGTTCAGCGAGTACTTCCCGATCTCCACGCTGCGCCCGGGCGAGCGGGACGGCCGGGTCCACCGGGTGCTGCACCAGGGCCCGCTGCTGGACGTGTTCGTGCTGGACATGCGCACGTACCGCAACGCCAACTCGCCGGACGACCAGACCACCGACCCGCAGGGCATCCTGGGCGACGAGCAGCTTCAGTGGCTGAAGCGCGAGCTGTCCCGGTCGCGTGCGGTGTGGAAGGTGATCGCCGCCGACATGCCGCTCGGCCTGGTCGTCCCCGACGCGACCGAGGGCAAGCAGCACATCGAGGCCGTGGCGCAGGGCGACCCGGGCGCTCCGCTGGGCCGTGAGCTGCAGATCGCGGAGCTGCTGCGGTTCATCAAGCACCGCAGGATCACGGGCACGGTATGGCTGACCGCCGATGTGCACCACACCTCGGCCCAGCACTACCAGCCGTCGCGGGCCGCGTTCACCGACTTCGAGCCGTTCTGGGAGTTCGTCTCCGGCCCGCTGAACGCGGGTGCGTTCCCGGCGAGCGCCCTCGACAACACCTTCGGACCGGAGCGGGTGTTCGTGAAGGCGCCGACCGCCTCGAACGTCTCACCGGCCGGCGGTTACCAGTTCTTCGGCGAGGTCGACATCGACGGTGACAGCGGGGAGCTGACGGTACGGCTGCGCGAGCAGGACGGGACCGTACTGTTCACGAAGGTCCTCCAGCCGGGACGCGTCGGACAGTAGCCCAACCAAAGAGCTGCAAAAGGTGCGGAACGTCACTTAACCGATCAGTCACAGAGAGTTCGTGATCACGCAACACCCTACCGGCACAGTGGTTGCATGACTCCTGAGATGCCTGATGTGAAGCGGGCGCGAGACGGTCGCCCCGTACACCACTGGCGGCGAGACGCGGTGGAACTCGCCGCGCTGTTCACGGCCGTGGCGGTCGCCGACGCCGTGGCGAACCTGATCGGGCACGGGCCCGACGGCCCGGCGCTGCTGCTGGTCTCGGCGTTAGTGCTCCTCGCCACGGCCGGCTTCCACACCTGGTGGTCACGCCGCCACGGGCACGCGCCGCCGGCGGACGATACCGGCGCCCGGCCGCTCGCCGAGGAGCAGCAGGCCGGGCCGTCCGGGGCCGAAGGCGCGTCGGCGCTGTGGCGGATGAGGACGACGGTGAGGGACGAGCCCGGTTCGCTGGCCGCGCTGTGCAGTGCGCTGGCCGGTCACCGGGTGGACATCCTCAGCCTGCAGACGCATCCGCTGGCCGAGGGCACGGTGGACGAGTTCCTGCTGCGCGCACCCGAGGACCTGGCCGCGTCCGAGATCACCCGTGCGGTCGCGCGGGCGGGCGGCGCAGACACGTGGATCGAGCGGGCCGACGCCCACGACCTCGTCGACGCGCCCACCCGGGTGCTGGGCCTGGCCACGCGGACGGCGCTGGACTCGGCGGAACTCCCGCTCGGCCTACGGCAGTTGCTCGGCCGGTGCACCATCCGCTCGCTTCCCTCCCCCGACGCGGAGCTGCCCCAGGAAGGGGTTCTGGAGGACACGGTGATGCGGCTGCGGGCGCCGGAGGGCGGGGTGATCACGGTGGAGCGGCCGTATCTGCCGTTCACGCCGACGGAGTTCGCGCGGGCGCGAGCCCTGGTGGAGCTGGACGCCCGGCTGGGTCCGCGGATCCCGCGCGGCGAGGACGTGCTGAAGCCGGCGGACGGCAGCGACATCACGGTACGGCGCGCCGACGCGGACGACCTCGACGCGGCGAAGGCGATGCACGCGCGGTGCTCGGCGCGCACGCTGGGCCTGCGCTACCACGGCCCGGTGGGCGACGCCGACCGCTACCTGGGCCACCTCCTCAGCCCCCGCTTCGGCCGCACCCTGGCCGTGCAGACGGCCTCGGGGAAGATCGTCGGCCTCGGCCACCTGCTGTGGGACGGCGACGAGACGGAGGTCGCGCTGCTGGTCGAGGACGCGTGGCAGCGGCGCGGCATCGGCAGGGAACTGCTGGGCCGTCTGGTGACGATGGCGGCCGAGGCGGGCTGCGCGCACGTGTACGCCGTCACGCAGTCCGCCAACACCGGCATGGTCGCCGCGATGCGCGGCCTGGGGCTCCCCCTCGACTACCGGATCGAGGAGGGCACCCTGGTCGTCACCGCCCGCCTGGACGCGACACCGGTGGCCTCCCGCCTGCCGTACGAGCGGGCCCGGGAGCGCTGACGCTCCCCCGGGAGCGCCGGTCCGTGCCCAACGCCCCGTCGAGGTCGTCCCACAGGTCCTCGACGTCCTCCAGGCCCACCGACATACGGAGCAGACGGTCGCTCACCCCGGCCCCGTGCCGGTCCGGCTCCGCGACGATGCGGTGGCTGATGGACGCGGGATGCTGGATCAGCGTGTCGACGCTGCCGAGGCTCACGGCCGGCGTGACGAGGCGGACACCGGCGATGACCTCGTGGGGGTCGCCGTGGACCTCGAAGGCGACCATGGCGCCGCCGATGCGCGGATAGTGGACGCGGGCGACGCGCGGGTCCGCGGCGAGGCGCCAGGCGAGTTCCGCGGCGGTCGCCGAGGCCGCGCGGACCCGTACCGGCAGGGTCGCGAGGCCACGCAGCAGCAGGTACCCGGCGAGCGGGTGGAGGACGCCGCCGGTGGCGAAGCGGACCTGGCGCAGCCGCCCGGCGAACTCCTCGTCGCAGGCCACGACCCCTGCCATGACGTCCCCATGGCCGCCGAGGTACTTGGTGGCGCTGTGCAGGACGAGCCGGGCGCCGTGTTCCACCGGGCGTTGCAGCACGGGCGTGGCGAAGGTGTTGTCCGCGAGGAGCGGCACCGAGCCGCAGGCGTGGGCGATGGCCCGGAGGTCGAGTTCGGCGAGGGTCGGGTTGGCCGGGGACTCGACGAGCACCAGCCCGGTGTCGGGGCGCAGCGCGTCCTCGATGCCGGCCGGGTCGACCCAGGTGACCTCCGAGCCGAGCAGTCCCGCGCTCAGCAGATGGTCGCTGCACCCGTACAGCGGGCGTACGGCGACGACATGGCGCAGCCCTGTCGAGGCACGCGCGAGGAGCACCGCGCTCAGCGCGGCCATGCCGCTGGCGAACGCGACGGCGCTCTCGGTGCCTTCGAGCCGGGCGAGGGCCGTCTCGAAGCGGGCGACCGTCGGGTTGCCGAGCCGCCCGTAGAGCGGTGTCCCCTCCGGCAGTGCGCCGTCGGCGGCGAAGGCGTCGATACGGGCGGCCTCACCACGGCTGTCGTACGAGGGATAGGTCGTCGACAGGTCGATCGGCGGGGCGTGCAGGCCCTGGCGCGCGAGGTCGTCGCGGCCCGCGTGCACGGCTTCGGTGGCCAGCGCCCGCGGTGTGGGGCGTGCGCGGTCGTACGCGTGCGTGCTCGATGGGTTCATGGGCGCCAGGGTGAACATCGAGCGGGCAGTTGGGGGCGAGTCCCGTGCTACGTTCGGCCCATGGCTGAATCCGTCGCACTGGATCCGGTGGATCTCCACCTTCTGCGGTTGTTGCAGAACGACGCCCGGACGACCTACCGCGATCTCGCGGCGCAGGTCGGGGTGGCGCCGTCGACCTGCCTGGACCGGGTGACGCGGCTGCGCCGTTGCGGCGTGATCCTCGGTCATCGGCTGCGGCTCGATCCGGCCAAGCTCGGGCGCGGACTGGAGGCGCTGCTGTCCGTGCAGGTCAGGCCGCATCGACGGGATCTGGTGGGGCCGTTCGTGGAGCGCATCCGGGCACTTGAGGAGTCACGGACGGTCTTTCATCTGACCGGCCCTGACGACTATCTCGTGCATGTCGCGGTCGCGGACATGGCGGATCTGCAGCGGCTGGTCCTCGACGAGTTCACCTCGCGGCGGGAAGTGGCGCGGGTGGAGACCCGGTTGATCTTCCAGCAGTGGGACTGCGGGCCGCTGCTGCCACCGCGCGCCGACCGGGGCACGCCCTGAGCGGAATCCGGCCGTCCGGCGGCGCGGGCCCCGTTTACCGGGCTGACGCCGCCCCCGCCCCCGTACCAGGATGGCCCGTATGTCTGACACCAAGAGCCCGCTGCCCCGTGAGGTCGCCGACGCCTATGTCGACGAGCTCGTCGCCCTCGACCCGGTGACCGGTACGTACCTCGGCGTGAAGGAGAGTTCGAGCAGACTGCCCGACACGTCGCCCGCAGGCCAGGAGGCCGAGGCGGAGCTGATGCGGGCGACGCTCGCCCGGCTCGACGAGGCGGAGCGGCAGCCGGGCGCGGACCGTGACATCGAGCGCCGCTGCGCGCGCCTGCTGCGCGAGCGACTCACCGCGCAACTCGCCGTGCACGAGGCCGGGGAGGGCCTGCGGGCGGTCGGCAACATGTCGACACCGGCCCACCATGTGCGCGAGATCTTCACCGTGACCCCCGCCGACACGGACGAGGACTGGGCGGCGATCGCCGAGCGGCTGCGCGCGGTGCCGGCCGCGCTGGCGGGCTACCGCGAGTCCCTCGCGCTCGGCCTGGAGCGCAAGCTGTACGCGGCTCCACGCCCCACCGCCACGTTCATCGAGCAGCTCACCGAGTGGGCGGACACGGACGGTTCGGGCCGTGGCTGGTTCGAGGACTTCGCGTCGGCGGGCCCCGACGCGCTGCGCGCCGAACTGGACGAGGCGGCCCGCGCGGCGACCGGGGCCGTCGTCGAACTGCGGGACTGGATGCGCGACGCGTACGCGCCCGCCGTCGAGGGCGCGCCGAACGTGGTGGGCCGCGAGCGGTACGCACGCTGGTCGCGCTACTTCAACGGCACGGACCTGGACCTGGACGAGGCGTACGCGTACGGCTGGTCGGAGTTCCACCGTCTGCTCGCCGAGATGGAACAGGAGGCGGAGAAGATCCTCCCGGGCGCGAAGACGCCGTGGGAGGCGCTGGCGCACCTCGACGAGCACGGCCGGCACATCGAGGGCGTCGACGAGGTCCGGGAGTGGCTGCAGGGCCTGATGGACCGGGCGGTCGAGGCGCTGGACGGCACGCACTTCGACCTCGCCGAGCGGGTACGGAAGGTGGAGTCCCGCATCGCCCCGCCGGGCGGCGCCGCGGCCCCGTACTACATGGCACCGTCCGAGGACTTCTCCCGTCCGGGCAGCACCTGGCTGCCCACCATGGGGCTGACCCGTTTCCCGGTGTACGACCTGGTGTCGACCTGGTACCACGAGGGCGTCCCCGGCCACCACCTCCAGCTCGCGCAGTGGGTGCACGTGAAGGACGACCTGTCCCGCTACCAGGCCACCGTCGGTGGCGTCAGCGCGAACGTGGAGGGCTGGGCGCTGTACGCGGAGCGGCTCATGGACGAGCTGGGCTTCCTGGCGGACGCGGAGGAGCGGCTCGGCTATCTCGACGCGCAGATGATGCGTGCGCTGCGTGTCATCGTCGACATCGGCATGCACGCGGAGCTGGAGATCCCCGCCGGCTCCCCCTTCCATCCGGGCGAGCGCTGGACACCCGAGCTGGCGGAGGAGTTCTACGGCGCCCACTGCAGCCGCCCGGCGGACTACGTGGCGAGCGAGCTGACCCGCTACCTCACCATCCCCGGCCAGGCCATCGGCTACAAACTCGGCGAGCGCGCCTGGCTGCTGGGCCGCGAGAACGCGCGGCGGCGCCACGGCGCCGCCTTCGACCTCAAGGCCTGGCACATGGCGGCCCTGTCCCAGGGTGCCCTGGGCCTGGACGACCTGGTGGACGAGCTGTCGCGGCTCTGACGGTGCGGTGGGCGCGCACGGATGCCGGGTTCCCGCGGCGTCCGTCACGCGCCCACGCGTCCCGTCTAGGGCCCTTCTGATGGATCTCCGCGGAGATCCATCAGAAGGGCCCTAGCGGCGGAACCCGCCCTCCGAGTCGATGACCTGCCCGGTGATCCACGCGGCCTCGTCCGTGGCGAGCCAGGAGATGAGGCGGGCGGGGTCGTCGGGCATGCCCCAGCGGCCGGCCGGGAACATCGCGGCGATGGCCGCGTGGTCGTCGCCGGTCATGTAGTCCGTGTCCACGGGGCCGGGGTTGACGGTGTTCACGGTGACGGCGAGGTCGGCGAGGGTGGTCGACAGGGAGCGGGTGATCGAGGCGAGGGCGCCCTTCTGGAGGGCGTACGCGATCTCGCCGGGCATGCCGCTCGCGATGTCCTGCCCGGAGGTCATCATCATCACGCGCCCGCCCGGGGTGCGCGGCGGGAGGGCGGCCCGGAGCCGGGCGTACGCCTGGACGAGGAGGAGTACCGAGCGGGTGTCGATCGCCCAGTGGGCGTCGAGCATCGCGGAGTCGATGGTGTCGAGCGTGCCGTCCGAGCCGGACAGGGCGTGGTTGGCGACGAGGATGTCGAGGCGTCCGCCGAGCGCGTCCGTGGCCCGTGAGACCAGTTCGGCGGGCACGGCCGGGTCGGACAGGTCGCCCGGCCCGTCCACCACCCGTGCGTCCGGGTCGCCGAGCGCCGCGCGCACACCGGCGGCCACCGCTTCCGGATGGTCGGCGCCCCAGGGCATGGCCGTGTCGTGCGGCACATGGTGGTGCAGGTACACGCTCGCCCCGTACGCGGCGAGACGGCGGGCCACGGCGTAACCGATGCCGCCGCGTCTGCTCGCCCCGGTGACGAGGGCCGTGCGACCGCGCAGGGGCAGGGGGTCGCGGCGTAGTTCTTCCGGTGTGGGGTGTGGGAGTTGAGGCATCGGTGACCATGATGCGGGGCGGGCTCGTGTGGTGCACGCGCATTTCGTTCGGCCCGCGCTGCCGGGGTCGCCGTCCCTGGGTCAGGCGGCGAGCCGTCGCAGCCGGACGAGACCGAGCCAGGTCTCGGGGCCGGCCGACACGTACGCGGCGCTCACCCCGTACCGTCCCGGCTCCAGTTCGACGCGCAGGTGGTCCGTGCTCCGTGAACTGTCCCCGGGCCAGGCGGCGTCGAACACGACCACCGGGCCCGGCACCCGCCACTCCACCTCCGGTTCCCACAGCGCGGTCCGAAGCGCCGTGGGAACGCCCGCGAGGAGTTCGTCCTCGGAGTTCGCGGCGTACCACCGGACGAAGGTGCCGTGCTCGGGGAGGAAAGCGGTCGAGGCGGGCTCGTCGCCCAGCACGAGCGCCCTGGTGTCACCGACGGGAAGCAACCCGATGGAGCCGTTGATGTCGCAGGCCCGGTCGTAGTCCGACGACATCTCGCCGCCGTCCGCTCCCGTCCAGAACGGCAACACCACCTCGGGTACCGCGATGAGCGGTCCCCCGCCCGATTCCACCCACTGCGTGACACCTGCATCCGCGTATCGAGACATGCGAAGAGAACCTACACGGGGCGCACCGGACGAAGATCAGTGTCCCCTACATGTTCCGTACGTGTTCAGCAGCCGCAGTCCTCCGCGTCCACCGGTGTGGTCAGCCGGTCCGGGGCGCGGCGCTCAAGACCCTCCCCCGTCGTCTCGTAGGCGAAGCCCTCCCGCACCCAGTACTCGAAGCCACCGAGCATCTCCTTGACGCGGAAGCCGAGTTCGGCGAGGGCGAGGGCGGCGCGGGTGCCACCGTTGCAGCCCGGACCCCAGCAGTACGTGACGACGGGGACCGCCTTGTCGAGGAGTCCCTCCGCGTGGTCGGCGATGAGGGCGGTGGGCAGGTGGACCGCACCGGGGACGTGGCCCTGGTCCCAGGCCTCCGTGGAACGGGAGTCGAGGACGACGAAGCCGGGGTCGCCGTCGGCGGCGAGGGCGGCGGCGACATCGGACACGTCGGTGTGGAAGGCGAGGCTCGCCCGGAAGTGGGCGGCAGCGGTGGTGGGGGGCGCCGGGGCGACGCGCAGGACGGGGTTCGCAACAGTCGTCGGGGTCATGGCCGGAAATCTACGGCTGATGATCGAGCCCCTGAAGAGGCAATCCACGGATCGGGTCTTGATCTGCCGGGGATTCCCCTGTTGTGTGGGCGACATGACCGCGTATTCCCCGGACGCCACCGACTGGCGCATCCTCGATGTCCTCCAGCGGGAGGGCCGGGCCAGCTTCGCCGAGTTGGCGCGTGCCGTCTCGATGTCCGCGAGCGCGGTCACGGAACGGGTGCGGCGGCTGGAGGAGGCGGGCGTCATCCAGGGGTACGCGGCCGTCGTGGACCCGGAGCGGCTGGGGCTGCCGATCCTGGCGTTCGTGCGGCTGAGGTACCCGCACGGCAACTACAAGCCGTTCCACGACCTCGTCGCCGCGACCCCGGAGATCCTGGAGGCGCACCACGTCACGGGCGACGACTGCTTCGTCATCAAGGTCGCGGCCCGTTCGATGCGTCATCTGGAGGAGGTGGCGGGGAGGATCGGCGCGCTGGGTTCGGTGACCACGAGCGTCGTCTACTCGTCGCCGCTGCCGCGGCGGCCGCTGGGCCGGTGACCTGGGCTCAGCCGGCACCCCTCTGCCGTACGACCGACCCCGACCTGCCCTTCACGATCTCCAACTGGGCGTGGATGCGCCGCCGGAGGTCCGCGACGTGGCTGACGATGCCCACGCTGCGGTCGCGCTCCCGGAGGGCGTCGAGGACGTCCAGGACCTCGTCGAGGGTCTGGTCGTCGAGGCTGCCGAAACCCTCGTCGATGAAGAGTGTGTCGAGGCGCACGCCGCCCGCCTCGTCGGTGACGACGTCCGCGAGGCCGAGCGCCAGCGCGAGCGACGCGAAGAACGTCTCGCCGCCGGAGAGTGTCGCGGTGTCCCGTTCCCGGCCGGTCCAGGCGTCGACGACGTGCAGTCCGAGTCCGCTGCGGCCGCGTCCGGCGCGGTCGGCGGAGTGGACGAGGGTGTAGCGCCCGGCCGACATGCGCCGCAGCCGTACGGTCGCCGCGGCGGCCACCTGTTCCAGGCGGGCGGCGAGCACGTACGCCTCCAGGCGCATCTTGCGTTCGTTGTCCGCGGAGGTGCCTGCCGCCAGGCCCGCCATGCGGGCCACACGGTCGTACTCCTCACGCAGCGGCGCGAGCCGCCGGACGCGGACGGCGGCCCGGGCGGACAGCCGGTCGAGTTCGGCGCAGCGGCGCGCGGCCGCGTCCCACGCGGAGACCGCGTCCTGGAGCCGCCGCCCGGCGGCCTCGGCGGCCCGCTCGGCCGTGTGCGGGTCGGCGGGCGGCCGCTGGGCGGCCGCGGCGGTGTCGGCCTCCGCCAGGACGGCGCGCACCGCGGCCTGCTCCGACTGCCAGGCGTCGAGCCGCCGTTGGAGGTCGCGGTGCTCCGCGTCGTCGAGGAGCGCGGCCGCCGCGGCCTGCGGGGTGTCGAACCCGGCGCGGAAGGCGGCGTCGGCGAGCCGGGCGTCGGCGTCCTTGAGCCGCTGCGCCGAGTCGTCGGCCGCGCGGGCCGCGTCGGCCGCTTCGGTGAACAGCGCGGCCCGCCGTTCCAGGTGTGCGGCGCGTGCGGCCACGGAGTCGGCGGTGCCGCGCGCCTGGGCCAGCTCCGCTTCCAGGGATGCCTTCTCGCGGTCCAGGGTGTCCCGGCGGGCGGCCCTGGACGCGGCCCTGACCGCCGCCTCCTGCCCGGCGGCGAGCCGTAGCTCCCGCTCGTGCTCGGCCCTGCGGAGCTCCTCCTGCGCGGAGTGAAACCTCAAGGCGCCCCGGCGGGCCTCCGCGTATTTCTCTTCCAACTCGGCCGTTTCCTGGGTGAGTTGCTCCGTGGGGGTGTCTCCCGCCTCGGCGGTGGCCGCGGCCAGCGCCTCGCGTACGGCACCGAGGCGCCGTTCGTCCTCGGCGCTGACGTCGTCGGCGCGCCGGGAGTCGGCGAGGGCCCGTTCCTCGGCCTCGCGGCCGATGTGCCCGGCCACCTTGCGGGCGGGCCTCGGGTGCTCGGTGGCGCCGCAGACGGCACAGGGCTCGCCGTCGGCCAGTTGGGCGGCGAGCTCGGCGGCGATGCCCCGCAGGCGCTGTTCCTTGAGGTCGAGCCAGTGGGCGCGGGCGTCCGCGGCCCGTTCGCGGGAGGCGAGCGCGCGCTGGTGGGCCTCGTCCGTCTCGCCGGCCAACTGGTCGCGCAGCCGTGCGGCGTCCAGCCGCCCCCGCGCGAGGTCGCGCCGCACAGCGAGCTGTTCGGCCCGGGCGGCGGCCTCCTGGGCGGACTCGATACGGCTCTGGAAGGCGGCGCGGGCCGTGTCCCAGCCGGAGAGCCAGCTCTCGGCCTCGTCCAGCACGTCCTCGTCGGCCCGCTGCTGGCGGTCCAGGTCGGCGCGCTCGGCGACGAGGCCGGCCAGCCGCTCCTCGGCACGCCGGGCCGACTCCAGTCCGCCCAGCTCCTCGGCGGCCTTGCGCGCGGCGGCGGCGAGCCCTGCCGCACCCGCGTCGGCGTACCCCTGCGGGAGCAGGGCACGCGCCCGCGTCTCGTCCGCCGCGGCGCGGCGGTGCTCGGACTCGGCCGCGTCCCGGAGCTCCAGCGCGGGCGCGACGGTCTCGGCCTTGCGGCCACGCTCCATGCGCGCCTGCGCCTCGCGGTGGGAATCGGCCCGCTGCTGAAGGAGGTCGGCCCGCTCCCTGGCCTCCGCGAACCGCCGTTGCAGCCGCGCCAGTTCGCGGACCTCGTCGAGGGTGCGCTCGGCGGCGGCCCGCGCCGAGTCCGCAGCGCCCCGCGCGCAGTGCGCGACGGTGAGCCGCTCGCGCGCCGTGCTGCGGGCCACGGCCGCCCAGGCCAGCACCGCCTCGGCGAGCCCCGGGTCGCCCGGCGCCAGCTCGGGCAGGGGCGTCGCGTCACCGGCGGCCTGCTGCATCCGGTGGGCGTCGGCCAGCAACTCCGCGTCACCGGCGCGGACTTCGGCCTCCGTGGTGCGCCGCCGCTCGGCGAGTCGCTTCTCGACCTCGGCGAAGCGGTGTGTGTCGAAGAGCCGCCCGAGGAGCCTTCCGCGGGCCTCGGCGTCGGCGCGCAGGAAACGCGCGAAGTCCCCCTGGGGCAACAGCACGACCTGGCAGAACTGCTCGCGGCTCATACCGAGGAGCTGGGTGATCTCCTCGCCGATCTCCTGGTGAGAGCGGCTGAGGTCCTTCCAGGAACCCGCCACCGGGTCGTACTCGCGCAGCCAGCTCTGCGCCTTGTCGAGCGTCGTGCCCGTGCCGCGCTTCTTCGGGCGCTCCCAGGGCGGCTGCCGGGTGACCTCCAACCGGCGTCCGGCGACGGTGAGTTCGAGCCGGACCTCGGTACGGGTGGTGGGCGCCGCGTGGTCGCTGCGCAGGGTCAGCCCCTGGCCGCTGTGCCGGGCGCCCGGCACCGAGCCGTACAGCGCGTAGCAGACGGCGTCGAGGACGGACGTCTTTCCCGCACCGGTCGGGCCGTGCAGCAGGAAGAGCCCGGCCGCGGACAGTTCGTCGAAGTCGACCCGCTGGGAGCCTCCGAACGGCCCGAAGGCCGTGATGTCCAGCTGGTGCAGCCTCACCGGCGGACCTCCCGCACGGCCTCGTCGGCACGCACCGCGTCGAACGCGTCCTGGAGCACGGCCTGTTCGCGCTCGTCGGGCCCGGCGCCGCGCACATGGGCCACGAAGTCCTCCGCGATCTGCCGGTCGTCGCGTCCCGCGAGGCGTCCGGCGTAGGAGACGTCCGGGTCCTCGGGGGACCGCTCGGGAGCGAAGACGAGCGCGAGCGTGTGCGGGAAACGCTCACTCAGCCGGGCCATGGGGTCAGCGGGGCGGACGGGGTCGGTGAGAGTCGCCTCGACCCACGCGTCCTCGTACCGCGCGAGCTCCGGGTCGGCGAGCAGGTCCTCCAACTCCCCCCGGATACGGGCCAGCGGGCGCGGCACCGGGCAGTCGACCCGCTCGGCCTCGACCGAACCGTCGGCGCCGAGGTCGACGAGCCACATGCTCTTGCGGTGGGCGGTCTCCGAGAACGAGTACGCCAGCGGGGAGCCCGAGTACCGGACGCGCCCGGTGATGACCTGGCTGCCGTGCAGGTGGCCCAGCGCCACGTAGTCCACGCCGTCGAAGACGCCGGCGGGCACCGAGGCGACTCCTCCCACGGAGATGTCCCGCTCGCTGTCGCTGGACTCGCCGCCGGTGACGAAGGCGTGGGCGAGCACCACGGAACGCGTGCTTCCCGCGCGCGTGGCGAGATCGGCGCGGACCCGGTCCATGGCGGCGGCGAGCACGGCCTCGTGGCTCGGCTTGTCGGCCCCGAACTCGTCCTTCACCAGGGCCGGTTCCAGATACGGCAGCCCGTAGAACGCCACGTCGCCGTGGACGTCGGCGAGCACCACGGGGGTGCCGCACGCCGAGGCGTCGGTCCGCAGATGGATGCCCGCCCGGCCGATGAGCCCGGCGCCGACGCCGAGGCGGCGCGCCGAGTCATGGTTCCCGGAGATCATCACGGTCGGCACGCCCAGCTCCGCCAGCCGGTGCAGGGCGTCGTCGAACAACTCGACCGCGGCCAGCGGGGGCACCGCGCGGTCGTACACGTCCCCCGACACGACCACCGCGTCCACCTCGCGTTCGCGCACGCATCGGACGAGGTGGCCGATGAACTCGGCCTGGGCGCCGAGCATGTTCACCCGGTGGAACGCCCGCCCGAGATGCCAGTCGGATGTGTGCAGAATCCTCAAGACGCCACTCCGACCCGCATGTTTCCCCCTCGCTCCGCCCCTGGACCCAGCACCGGTATCCGATCTCTTACGGACCTCAGTCTGCCACCGGTGTCGGGCGTCGGATGGCAGACGGAGAACGGTCGCGTCGCGGCGGACGCCAGGGAAGGGGCTGTGTTCGGGGTCAGACGTTACTCATTGGGCCTCGCAGCGCTGATGTCGCCGAGAGCCGAGCCGGGGTCACGCTCGATGGCCAGATCACCGATGGAGACGATGCCCACCGGGTGATGTCCTTCGTCGACGACCGGAACACGGCGGACGGCATGCTCGCGCATGACCTCGACCGCGCGGTCCACATCGTCGTCGGGCCCCACCACGACCAGATCCTCGCTGCACGCGTCGGCCACGGTCGTCCGGTCCGGATCGCCGCCCCCGGCCACCGCGCGCACCACCAGGTCACGGTCGCTGACCAAGCCGCGCAGCTGCTCGCCCTCGGCGACCAGAACGGCACCGATGTTCTCGTCACGCATCATCCGGGCCACGACCGCCACGGAGGTCTGCGGTTCGACGGTCGTGGGGTGAGTCGTCATGATGTCGTGACATGCTGGGTCATGGATACGTTCCTCCTCAGGTGGGCGGCGCCTCTCACCGCCCTCGGAGCCGCGAGTACCCGGGGGCGACCGGCCCTCACGTCGTCACTCCTGGAGTTCCTTCGTCAGCCCGGTCCAGCAGCCTGGCCGCGCTCTCCACCGGCGCGGGGAGCGGCGTCCGTTCCTTGAGGGCCGAGGGGAGGCGGGCGAGCGTCCCCCGCAGTGCCGCCATCGCGCCGGGTTCACGGCGCGCGGCGGCCGCCGCGACCGTGGCGGTCCCGCGGAGGGCCACGGGGAGAGGCCGCCGCAACCACAGGGTCAGCAGGTGATTGCGCGACTGGACCGCCGTACGACCCGGTCGACCGCCCGGCGCCGGATGGTGCCGGGCGGTCACCGAGGGGGCGTACGCGACGCCCCAGCCCCGCGCGGCGAGGTCGTACGCCAGCAGTGTCTCCTCGCCGCCGAAGAAGAGCACCGGGTGGAAACCGCCCGCGTCGAGGAAGGCGCTGCGGCGGACGACCTTCCCGCGCGTACGTCTGCCGGAGGTGGTCCCAGGGGTCGTCGAGGCCCATCTGGTGGGCCGGCCGGGCGAGTTCGGGGTCGTAGGAGTAGGTGACCGCGTCGAGGTCCTGGGGGCGCAGTCCGGCCCGGGCCAGGCACCAGGCGGCTGCCTTCTCCGGCAGCTCCCAGGCGGCGAACGGCACCGGCCGCTTGCCGTGCTTGCGCCGGGAGAACCGCTCTTCCTCGGCCGCGGCGACCGTTTGGCCGTCGATGACGAGCGCGGCGGCGAGATCGTGGAAGAGCGCGTTGATTCCGAGGATGCGCATGAGGGCCAGAACCTTTCGGCGAGGGGGACGCCGCTGCTGGGCGCGCGGGGAGCCGACGGTCAGGGACCACCGGGTGGGTGGGTCGGCGGGGCGTCCGCCGGCTCGGCGCGGAACCAGTCGATCGTGCGGCGCAGCCCGTCCACGGGCGCCGTCCGCGGTTCCCAGCCGAGCTTGTCGCGGGCCAGGGTGATGTCCGGGCAGCGCACCGCGGGGTCGTCGACCGGACGTTCGATGAAGCGGATCTCGGAGCGTGACCCGGCGAGGCGGATGACCAATCGCGCGAGGTCGAGCATGGTGATCTCGTCCGGATTGCCGATGTTCACGGGCCCGCGTGTCCCTGGGCCGCCGCCGCGAGCACCCCTCGCACGGTGTCGTCGACGTAGCACAGCGAGCGGGTCTGCTGCCCGTCGCCGGTGACCGTGAGGGGCTCGCCGGCGAGGGCCTGCCGTACGAAGGTCGGCACGGCGCGGCCGTCGTGGCCGCGCATCCGCGGCCCGTAGGTGTTGAACAGGCGCACGATGCCGGTGTCGGTGCCCTTGGTGTCCGCGTGCGCGGTGGTGAGTGCCTCGCCGAAGCGTTTCGCCTCGTCGTACACGCTCCGTCGCCCGACGGGGTTCACATGGCCCCAGTAGCGCTCGTCCTGCGGGTTCTGCTGGGGGTCTCCGTACACCTCCGAGGTCGAGGCGAGGAGGAAGCGTGCCGAGGACGCCCGGGCCAGTTCCAGGGCGTGACGCGTGCCGAGGCTGCCGGTGTCCATCGTGTGCAGGGGCAGTCGCAGATAGTCGGCGGGTGACGCCGGGGACGCGAAGTGCAGGACCAGGTCGCAGGGCCGCTCCACCGGGATCTCCTCGGCGACATCGGCCTGCACCAGTGTGAATCCTGGGCGGTCGAGGAGGGGGCGACGTTGTCGAGGCGGCCGGTACTGAGGTCGTCGACGCAGGTGACGTCGGTGCCCGAGTCCATCAATGCCGTACACAAATGCGAACCGACGAAGCCGGCGCCGCCGGTGACGACTGCGTACTGCCAGTTCGGTGAGAAACCGGTGGTCATGGCGATCTCCTCGTACGCGACCACGCCGTATCGCCCCCTGCGGGTGTGCGCCGGGCGCGGCGACTGGCCGCGTCCAGGCGGCTGGCGGCTTACGGGGATCCGAGGTCCGGCACATGGCCCTGTGGGGACGGCCGGCATGACGTCACGCCATGGAGGCTCCGGTGGGGCTGCCCGGACGGGACGGGCGGTGAACGCGGGGGCCTGGAAGAGCCCCGGCCTGGTTCTCCCGTGTCGACATCGGAACAGTGGCTGGATGCGCACCTGCGGCGGGAGACGCCCGAAGTCGAGTGTCACATGGGCCGGTCCGACTCGCGACCGGGCCGGGTTCCGTTCGCTCCTCGGCCCCGTGGGCAAGGTCGTTGCTCCGGTGGTGGTGGCATGCGCAACGAAGTTCCCAGGCCGCCGCGACTCATCATGCAGGCGAATCGGTGACAGTCGGAAAAGCGGACCGCGACACCCAGTGAGTACGCGCCGACGGAAACGGCCGGGGCCTCACGGTGCCCACCGTCGACCGCCCGGAGGGCACCCGCCGGCAGGGAACCCCCGGACCGATGGTGTATCGCCCGTCGAGCTTCGCGTCAGCGGCGGGCTCGGCGGTTGACGCCGACGGTCAGGCCCACGGCGGCGAGCCCCAGTACCGCCGTCACCGCGCCCAGCCAGACGTTGTTCCAGATGATGCCGGCGCGCGCGCTGTGGGCCACGGTGACCACCCACGGGGCGATCAGCAGCCATATGCCGAGTGGAGCGATGACCCAGGCCACGCGGAGCATCCGCTCCGGCGCAAGGGCCAGACCGAGACCGATCAGGCCGACGGTGATGCCGACGATCAGGTTGTTGACGGTGATGTTCGCTTGACCCGCGAAGTGCACCACCCAGGGCGAGATCGCGGCGTAGACGCCCGCCAGGAGGATCAGTCCCTCTACGGCGATCGCCGGACCGCTGGAGGCCGTGCGCTCAAGCCGTTCCCGCATCTCTACGAGCTCGGGGTGGGTGCCCATTTCGCTGGAGTTGCGCTGGTACGACATGAGAGTTCCCCTCTGAGAGGATTATTGTCTTCCGCACGTATTACCCCTTTATGGGTGATTTATTCGGCTTCTCGCCGACCCAACTGGGGCCTGGTCGCGAGCGGTTCCCTGGCGGCCGGAGTGGGGGGCCACGGTGGGTCGGTCAGGAGAGTGGCACGGGGGAACCGCCGTTTACGCACTCCGCCCACGGGTCACTCACTGTGACATCACAGCCGTGTCCGAGGGAGTGCGTCATGACGCTGGTGGCCGACTACGTATTGCAGCGCCTGCGGGAATGGGGCGTCCGGCGGGTCTACGGCTATCCCGGTGACGGGATCAACGGGCTGCTCGGTGCGTTCGACCGGGCGGAGGGCAACCCCGAGTTCATTCAGACACGGCATGAGGAGATGGCCGCGTTCATGGCCTGCGCGCACGCCAAGTTCACCGGTGAGGTGGGCTGCTGCACGGCGACGTCGGGGCCGGGCGCGGTGCATCTGCTGAACGGCCTGTACGACGCGAAACTGGATCACCAGCCCGTGGTGGCGGTGGTGGGGCAGCAGAAGCGGCTGTCGCTCGGGGCGCACTACCAGCAGGAGGTGCATCTGGAGCGGCTGTTCGCGGATGTGTCGGAGTTCTGCCAGATGGTCGTGCATCCGGGGCAGGCGCGGCATGTGATCGACCGGGCGTTCAAGACGGCGCTGACGACCCGCTCGGTGGCCACGGTGATCATTCCGAACGATGTGCAGGAGGAGGACGCCCAGCCGTCGCCGCCCAAGACACACGGCGCGGTGTTCTCCAGCGTGGGCTGGAGCCGGCCGCGGGTGCTGCCGGACCCGGAGGAGGTACGCAAGGCGGCGGACATCCTCAACGAGGGCAGCAAGGTCGCCATCCTCGTCGGCCAGGGAGCCGCGCACGCCGAGAGCGAGGTCGTGGAAGCGGCGGAGTTGCTGGGTGCCGGGGTGGCCAAGGCGCTGCTCGCCCGTGAGGTGCTGCCGGACGACCTGCCGTTCGTCACCGGCCCCATCGGTCTGCTGGGCAGCAAGGCCAGCGACTCCATGATCCGCGGCTGCGACACCCTGTTCATGATCGGCAGCAGCTTTCCGTACGCGGAGTGGTTGCCGGACGAGGGGCAGGCCCGTGGCGTGGAGATCGACATCGACGGACGGATGATCGGCATCCGGTATCCGATGGACGCCCACCTCGTCGGGGACGCCAAGGAGACGCTCAAGGCCCTGCTGCCGCTGCTGCGGCGCAAGGAGGACCGTTCCTGGCGGAAGGGGATCGAACAGGACGTCCGGGAATGGAACGCGCTCTGCGACAAGTGGGCGGGCCAGCACTTCGGCAAGACGATCAACCCGCAGGCCGTGGCGGCCGAGCTGTCGCCGCGGTTGCCGGACGACTGCATCCTTACGGCGGACTCGGGCTCGGGGACGAACTGGTGGGCGCGGCATCTGAAGCTGCGGGGCGGGATGCGGGCGTCGTTGTCGGGGACTCTGGCGACGATGGGGCCGGGGACGCCGTACGCGATCGCGGCGCGGTTCGCCTACCCGGACCGGCCGGTGATCGCGTTCGTCGGCGACGGGGCGTTCCAGATGAACGGCATGAACGAGATGATCACCGTGAAGCGGTATCTGGACCGGCTGTCGGGCCCGGCGCCGTTCGTCTTCTGCGTCTTCAACAACCAGGACCTCAACCAGGTCACCTGGGAGCAGCGTGCGATGGCCGGGGATCCGAAGTATCCCGGTTCTCAGCACATCCCCGACGTTCCCTACGCGAAGTACGCCGAGCTCATCGGCCTGAAGGGCGTGTACTGCGACAAGCCGAAGGGCGTGGGCGCGGCCTGGGACGAGGCGCTCGCCTCCGACAGGCCCGTGGTGCTGGAGTTCAAGGTGGATCCGGAGATCGCGCCGATTCCGCCGCACATCATGACCGAGCAGGCCAAGAAGGCCGCCAAGGCGGTCGTCCGTGACCCGGAGAGGGTGGGCATCGCGGCCAAGGGCGTGCGCCAGAAGCTCACCGAGTTCGCGGAGCACCTGCCCGGACGCCACTGATGGAGGGCGAGCCGACGGGCACTGACCCCGCCGGGGTGGACTGCCGTATCGAGACCGTCGATGTGCACGCCTTCGAGATCCCCACGGACGGTCCGGACGGCCGGGAGCAGGACGGGACCCTGGAGTGGGAGTCCACGACCATGGTCCTGGTCCGGGTGCACGCCGGCGGGAGGACCGGGCTGGGCTACACCTACGGGGATGTGTCGGTCGCCTCCTTCGTGTCCTCGAAGCTCGCCCCGCTGGTGCGGGGTCAGGCCGTCTCCTCGCCGCCGGCGCACTGGCACCGCATGGGCAAGTAGATCCGCAACGCCGGCCGGCCCGGCGTGGGAGCCATGGCCCTGTCGGCGGTCGACGTGGCGCTGTGGGACCTCAAGGCGAGACTGCTGGACCTTCCACTGGTCCGGCTGCTCCCGGCCTACCACGACCGGGTACCGGTCTACGGCAGCGGCGGCTTCACGAACTACTCCCTCGACCGTCTCGCCGGACAGCTGACCGGCTGGGCGGAGCAGGGCATCCCGCGGCTGAAGCTGAAGACCTCGCGGGAGCCCGAGCGCGATCCGCGGCGCCTCGACGCGGTCCGCAGGGCCGTGGGCGACGAACCTGAGCTGTTCACCGACGCCAACGGCGCGCTCGCCCGCAAGGAGGCGCTCTACTGGGCCCGCAGGTTCCACGAGGAGTGGGACGTGCGGTGGTTCGAGGAGCCCGTCGGTTCGCCCGACGTGGCCGGCCTGCGGATGCTGCGCGACCGCGCCCCGGAGCGCCTGGAGATCGCCGCGGGCGAGTACGCCTACACCGCGCGGGACTTCGTCGACCTCGTGGACGGTCCCGCCGTCGACTGTCTCCAGGCCGACGTCACCCGCTGCGGAGGCATCACGGGACTGCTGGAAGTGGCGGGACTGTCGGCGGCCCAGCACCTCGACCTGTCCGCCCACTGCGCACCGGCGATCTCCGCCCATGCCTTCTGCGCCGTGCGCCGACTGCGGCACCTGGAGTACTTCCACGATCACGTGCGGATCGAGGACCTGCTGTTCGAGGGCACCTTGTCGCCCGACGGTGGCGCGCTGCGGCCCGACACGGTACGGCCGGGACTCGGTCTGGAGTTCAAGTGGGCCGATGCGGAGCGTTACCGCGCGTACGGAACGCGACCGGCCTGAGCAGGCGCGTGACAGCTCGCAAAGGAGAGTGGGGAGATCCGATGGCGAAGGCAACACGCCGGACGACGCGCGACGTGCCGGCCAAGACCCACCCGGAGATCCCGGGGCCGCCACGATCCCGGCAGACCCTCGACGTGGGCGGGCTGGAGCGGGCTCTGCGCAAGGCCGTCGGCGGAGAGGTGCGCTTCGACAGCGGCTCGCTCGGCCTGTACGCCCAGGACTGCGTCGAACTTCCGTCAGGTGCCCATCGGCGTGGTCGTCCCGCGCACGTACGCCGTGGCGGCCCGCCTCGCCCACCCCGACCGGCCCGTCATCGCCTTCGTCGGTGACGGGGCCTTCCAGATGAACGGTCTGGCCGAGATGGTCACCGTCAAGGACCGGCTGGAGCAGCCGGCCGGGGGCCCGCCGCTGGTGTTCTGCGTCTTCAACAACCGGGATCTCGCCCAGGCCACCTGGGACCGTCGTGCCGCCACCGGAAATCCCCGGCTGCTGGGCACCTCGTCCGTACCCGACGTGCCCTACGCCGAGTACGCCCGTCTGCTCGGTCTGCACGGCATCCGGTGCGAGCGGCCCGGCAAGATCGCCGAGTCCTGGGACGCCGCACTGGCGGCGGACGGCCCGGTCGTCCTGGAGTTCCTGGTGGACGCCGAGACCGAACCACCGACGATCCGGCCGCCGGGGCACGCCGCTGAGCGCGCCGGGCGGCTCAGAGCGCTGCTCGGAGGGCGCAGACGCTGAGCGGCCTCAGAGCGGCAGGGCGGAGGCGTTGCTGAGGCGTACGGCGCACTCCAGCAGCAGGGCGTGGACGAACGCCTGGGGCACGTTGCCGCGCAGCTGGCGCTGACGGACGTCGTACTCCTCCGCGAACAGCCCGGACGGTCCGCAGGCCGCCCGGTTCCGTTCGAACCAGCGGAACGCGCCGACCCGGTCCCCGAGGTGGTGCGTGGCCAGCGCCATGGTGAATCCGCACAGCAGGAAGGCGCCTTCCGCCTCGCCGAGCGGTACCCCGGGGCGATGGAAGCGGTACAGATACCCGTCCTCGGCCAGTTCGTCCTCGATGTGGGCGCGGGTAAGGGCGCTGCTGGGATGGTCGGCGGGAGGCCACCCGCGGATGACCGGCATCAGCAGTGCGGCATCGGGCCCGTCGTCGTCGGCAGCCCGGCGCCAGCGCCCGTCGGAGCGCAGGCAGCGACGCCGGGTCTCTGCCCACACGGCGTCCGCCAGCTCGGCGCAGCAGCGTCTGTCCTCGCGGGGCAGGAACCGCGCGATCCGGCGCAGCCCGCAGATGACGCTCAGCCGCGAGTGGGTCCACCACCGTTCCTCCAACTCCCACAGCCCGGCATCGGGCCGCGACCAGTTGCGCTCCACCGCGTTCACCACGGTCGCCGCCGCCCGCTCCGCCTCCTTGGTGAGCCGGTCGTGATGGGCTGCCGCGGCGAAGAGCTGGAGTGCCTCGCCGAAGGTGTCGAGCTGGAACTGCCGGCCCGCCGCGTTGCCGATGCGGTCGCTGCCTCCCGGATAACCGGGCAACGAGAGCGCCCGCTCGTCCGGCGTCGGGTCGCCGGACACGGTGTATGCGGGTCTGACGGCGTCGCCGTCGGCGAGGACGCGCTCCGAGATGAAGCGCACGGCGCTGTCGAGCAACTCGTGCGGACCGTGCGCGGCGACCGCGAGGCCGGCGTAGCACTGGTCGCGGAGCCAGGCGAACCGGTAGTCGTAGTTGCGGTCCGTGTTCGCCTGCTCCGGGAGCGAGGTGGTGGCGGCCGCGACCATGCCGCCCCCTCCGCTGGTCAGACCGCGCAGGACGGCGTACGCGTGTCGCACGTCGCGTGGTGCGACGAGGGCGGAGCAGTCCGGTACGGCTCGCCGCCACTCCCGCTCCGTCGCGTCCCACAGTTCTCCGGCGTCGAGCCGGGGCCGGTCGTGCCCTTCGGCGAGCTCCAGCACGATGTCGTGCTCCTCGCCCTCACGCAGCCGGAACTCACCGCGCAGCCCGGAGTCGGGATCCCAGGACGCGCGGTGGGCTCCGAGGAGCCGCATGCGCAGTCCGCCCGCGTTCGCGGTCCACATGTCCCCCTCCACACGGGGCGACCCCATGCGGTGCGCGCCGAAGCCGGGGCGCGGATCCAGGACCAGCCGCAGAACTGCCTCGCCCCGTTCGGCACGCATCCGGCGCAGCAGGACCAGGCGGTCGGGGGACGAGGGCACTGCCAGGGCCTCACGGCACTCGATCAGGGCGTCCCGGGTCACCCAGCGGTTCACCCTGATGAGGGTGCCGTCCTCGTAGTATCCGCCCCCCACGTGCCAGCGGTCGACGGGTTCCACCGTGAAGTGTCCGGGCCCCCCGATGAGGGCGGAGAACACCGCGTCGCTGTGCCAGCGCGGCGCGCACAGCCAGACGATCCGCCCGTCCGGATCCACCAGGGCCCCGCGTTCGCCGTCGGCGAGGAACGCGTAGTCCCGCAGCGCCCAGGGCGGAGGACAGGTGCCGCCGCGCGCCGCCGCAGGCCTCTCGCCTGTGTCCATGGGCAGGGATTTCCCGTCCTGCCCGGCTGGGAACCACGGGATCCGCCGAACGGACCCCGGAAGGGATGCGTGGTCCGGCGCTGAACCGAGGTCCTGCCCCACCGCTCTGTCAGGCGTCCTTGCCATCAGCTGTCCTCGCCGTCAGCCGTCCTTGCCGCGGCCGGTGAGCGCGTCGCGGGCACGGTCGACCATTCCGGTTCCCGGGGCGAGGAGCTTGTTGAGCGGCGGCTCGTCCGGGGCTCCTGGGTGCGGGCGGGTCGGGGCGACCTTTTTGGCCTTGCGTACCTTTTCCCCCAGACCATCCAGGCCCTCCGGAGGGCAGGCGTCGGCCAGCAGGGGGAACAGGCGGTCTTCCTCATCCTTGACATGTGCCGCGACCGAGGACCTGAGCCGTGCGACGAGGATGTCGAACTGTGCGTCGCCGGGCTCGCAGGCCTCCAACTCCTTCAACAGGTGCTCGACTTCACTGTGCTCGGCGATCTCCTTGTCGGCGAGGTCGTCGCCACCGTCGACGTACCGGCGTACCGCCGGGTACAGGTACTGTTCTTCGGCCACTGAGTGGCGTACCAGTTCCATGGTCAGGTGGTCGGCCAGCTGACGTCGCTCGGGGTCGGTCCCGGCGGTGGATTCAATCCGGGTGAAGAGCTCTTCCACTTCCCGGTGGTCGGTGGTCAGTTCCTGAATGACGTTTCCTCCATGCCCCATGTGCGTGCTCCTTTCCGGCATCCGAGCCCCCAGGGCCTTGGCGGTGCCCGGGTACCCCCGTCCCGCCGGGCTGGAACGTCAGTCCGCCCGTAGCGCGCTGGTTCCGTTGCGCCACGCCCCGAGCAGGCGGACGGCGAGGCCGTTGTCCAGGAAGCCGGTGGTGCGCATCCCGAACACCACGTCGGCTTCGAGTTGGGGTTCGCTCTCCAGCAGTCCGCCGACCACGTCATGACGTACGACCTGTTCGTGAACGGCGTCGGCCTCCACGTGCTCCGTGTAGAAGCGCACGGCGGCCGGGCCCGCGCCCACCTTGCGCAGGGCGTGGGCGAGACGGCGTGAGGCCGGGGACGACGTCACTTCGACGGCCGCGAAGTGCCCGACCAGTGCTGCCCGCAGGCCGCGATGCAGACCGTAGAGGGACATGAGGTTGACGCCGGCGAGAACCTCGGCGGGGGCGGCGTCGACATAGTGTCCGTACGCGGTCTCCAGGTCCAGATCCCGCATGAGGTCGGCGAACAGAGCGGCGTGGATGTCGTCGGCCCGGCCGGCGCCGAACTCGTCGAACTCCACTGCGGCCATGGCGGACTTGGCGCGCCCGTACAGTCGGGGCAGCACCCAGGCGTGCGGATCGGCCTCCTTGAGGTGGTACAGGGAGCGCAGGGCCGTGTATTCGCGCAGGTGCTGGAGCGTGCCGTCCTTCTGAAGGAAGCGTGAGACGTCGTGGCCGGTGTCACTGGCCGGTTCGCGTTGCAGATCGTCCAGTTCCCGTTCGGCGGTCGCGGTGCTCTCGATCGGCACGTCCGTGCGCAGGGCGCCGAGGAAGCGGTCTTCGAGCGTGCGACGGACCGCGAGGAGCCCGGGGTCCCATTCGCGGTCGTCCGGTACGCCGTCGAATCCCTGGTAGTGCAGCTCGTAGAGGATGTACAGGGCGAGTTGCAGGTCGTCGCCGTAGGCGGGCTCGTCCGCCGGTGCGGGCGGAGCGCCGCCGTGTCGCGAGCCCTTCAGCGCGTCCACGACCGTCTGCGAGAGGGGGCCGCGTGGTGCGGGCAGCGGTGGCGCATGGCGGCGTGGCTCGCTCCGGGCTTCGGCCATGGGGGAATCACCCGGCCTCGCCGCCCGGTCGGCTCGACCGCCGGTCGCGGCGGCGGCGGTGGCTGGTGTCGCACCAGGGATAGATCTGGCTGCGGCGACAGGTGCAGACGGCCACGGTGAAACGGTGCGAGACGGTCACTTCGCCGTCCTCGCCCACGACTTCGACGGGGCCTTCGACGATCAGGGGGCCGTCGCGTTGGACGCGGATACGCCGGGGGCGTTCAGCTGCGTTCGGCACGGATCACCACCAGTTCCTCCCGCATGTCGTCGGTGCGCACCCCTTGTTCGCGCAGCCACGCAAGCCGTGACCGCAGCACCCGGCCGAAGGGGATCCGGGCGCGGTCCACCACTTCGGCGTCCAGTCCGGTGCCGCGCAGGCGGGACAGGGTGACGGCGACACCACAGAGGTCCGAGTGCACCATCAGCAGGGTGCCTCCCGACCGCATGACCGCCGGGGCGGTGTCACAGATGCGGTCCAACAGCAGGCGGCCGTCGGCGCCGGCGTTCCAGGCTCGCGCGGGACCGCGCGGCGGAGCACCGCCGGGAGACGGCACATAGGGCGGATTCGCCACCACGAGGTCGAAGCGACGGCCCGGCACCGCGGACACGAGGTCGCCATGGCGCACCCGCATGGTCTGCCGGTTACGGAACGCGTTGAGCCGGGCGACCGCCACCGCGAGCCAGGAGATGTCCACCGCGGTGACGCATGCCCCCAGCCGCGCCGCCTCGACGGCGAGCACACCGCTGCCGGTCCCCAGGTCCAGGACTTCCGTACGGGGTGTGATCCCCTCGCGGCGCATCGCCCGGCTCAACATCCGCGTGTCGTCCTGAGGGCGGTAGACACCGCGCGGGGCCCAGCAGCGGACGGATGAGGCGGGGATGTCGGATTCAGTGGTCATTCCCATGTGTCCCACTCCAGGGCCGGGTCAACCGCGCAGGTGGGGGAGGACCCTGGTGCGGTAGAAGTCGAAGAAACCCTGCTGGTCCTTGCCGATCTGGCTGACGTACACCGTGTCGAATCCGGCTTCGACGTAGTCGTTCAGCGCTTTGATGTGGGCGTCCGGTGCGTCGCCGCACGGCACGGCGGCCTCCACCTGTTCCGGCGTGACGAGCTGGGAGGCCTGCTCGAAGTGACGGGGAGTCGGGAGGATCTGCGCGAGTTCGCCGGGCAGTTGCTGGTTGGCCCAGAGACTGTGGGCGGTGCGTACCGCCTGGCGCTTGTCGGGTGCCCAGCACACCTTGAGTCCCCCGTAGACCGGCTTGGTTCCGCCGCCGCTGCTGCGCCGGAAGCGCTCGATCATGGCGGCGTCCGGCATCATCGTGATCAGTCCGTCGCCGACCCGCCCGGCGGTCTCGGCGGCCTCGGGGCCGAACGCGGAGACGTCGATGGGCACCGGCTCGTCGGGGATGGTGTACAGACGGGCGTTCTCCACCGTGTAGTGCTTGCCGCGGTGGCTCGTCTGTTCCCCGGTGAACAGATGGCGGATGACCTGGAGGGCCTCTTCGAGCATCTCCAGACGTACGGATGCTTCGGGCCAGGCACCGCCCAGGATGTGTTCGTTGAGAGCTTCACCGGTGCCCACTCCCAGCCGGAACCGGCCGCCCAGCTGTACCGCGCTCGTGGCGGCCGCCTGCGCGATGACGGCCGGGTGCGTGCGTACGAGGGGGCAGGTCACGGCCGTCTGCACCGGCAGGGACACGGCCTGGGACAAGGCGCCGATCACCGACCACACGAAGGGGCTCTGGCCTTGGAGATCATTCCAGGGGTGGAAGTGGTCCGAGATCCACAGTGAGGTGAAACCGGCCTGCTCAGCCATGCGGGCCTGATCAACGAGTTCGTCCGGGCCGTGCTCCTCACAGGACAGGAAGTATCCGAAGTCGGCCATCGCTTCTCCTGGCAGTCGGGGTACTCAAGCGAGGTTGCCGGGTACCCGTCGGGCCTGCCGCCGACACTGCCTGTTCGAGTGGATCGACGGGACGTCCCGTGGACCGACGGGACGTCCCGCATCCTGCCGGGCGGGAGGGTCACCTGCCGTCTTCGGCCTGCGCACCGGCGACAGTGCGGTGGGCTTGATGGCGGTCGGCCTCGTCGTGGGCGAGCAGGGAGAGCAGGGACGCCACGGTGAGCCCGGCCTCCGCCGGATGCCGCAGGGCCGCGCGTTGCTCGATCCGGTAGGTGTTGCCCCGCCCCTCCCGTCTGCGGGACAGATAGCCGGCCTGCTCCAGATCGGCGATGATCTTCTGAACGGCACGCTCGGTGAGTCTGCAGTGTGCGGCGAGGTCACGGACGCGTACGTGGGTGTCGTCGGCGATCGCGGCCAGTACACGCGCGTGATTGGTGATGAACGTCCACCCCGTGTGAGGTTCAGGTACTCCACCCATAGCGGCATCATACGAGGCAGGATTCACGCAGATGAATGGCCGAACTTCGTTTCATGTATCTATTGACGTCTCTCAAGGGCGGAGCCACGCTTGAGGAAGGAGCGAACTGTCCGAGTGCCCACGAGAGAGGCCGTCATGCCGCAGCCGGCACCCTCCGCACAGTCCGACACACGGCAGGCCGACGCCCACCCCGGAGTCGACGGCCCCGTCGACGCCCCCGTACGAGGGGGCGAGGCCGACAGCCGCTCCGACGGCAACCGGATCTCCGTCACCGTGTCCGGTGAACTCGACCGCGAGTCGGAACGGCATCTGCACAACGCGCTGAACTCGGCGCTCTTCCGCGAGGGCTGGGACATCGACGTGGACCTCAGCGGCATCGATTCCCGCGACTGCTCCGAGGAAGGCGGCGACGATCCGCGGGCCGAGGTCGTACAACTGCGTCGGGCGATGCAGACCCGGCCGACCATCGACCAGGCCTGCGGCATCCTCATGGCGGCCTTCTCGCTCGGCCCGGACGACGCCTGGACCACCCTGGTCATGGCCTCCCAGAACACCAACACCAAACTGCACCGCGTAGCCCAGCAACTGGTCGACTCCGTCCAGGGCGAGGCCCTCCCGAAGGCGGTGCAGGCACAACTGACCGCCGCGGTCGCCCGCCTCAACGCCCCCACAGCTGACCAGGACCAGGAAGCAAGCACAAGCACCTGACGGGCCGTCGCCGGAGCGCAGGTCGGCGAGAACCGGCGCGGACAGCTCGTCACCCGTCCCCGTACGCCTCTCCCCCGAGCTCGAATTCCGCCGTGCCCGCGGTCGCGTCGGCGAGCCAGGCACGGAACGAGTCGACGTCGGCGTCCGGCAGGCCGATCTCGATCGTGACGGCCTCCCCGTACCGCACGTCGCGCACCTCACGCCCGGTGGACCGCAGGTCGTTCTGCACCTTGCCGGCGCGCTGGTGGTCCACGGTCACGGTCGCCAGGCGGAAACGTCTGCGGGTGAGGGTCCCGACGGTGTCCAGGGCCTCGCCCACCGCGCCCCCGTACGCCCTGATGAGCCCGCCCGCGCCCAGCTTGACCCCGCCGTAGTAGCGGGTGACGACGGCGACGACGTACCGCATGTCCCGCCGCAGCAGCATCTGGAGCATGGGGGCGCCCGCGGTGCCGCCCGGTTCCCCGTCGTCGCTCGCCCTCTGGACGGCGGCGTCGGCGCCGATGACGTACGCGTAGCAGTTGTGCGTGGCGTCGGCGTGTTCCTTGCGGACGCGTGCGACGAAGTCCTGGGCCTCCCGCTCGGTGGCGGCCGGGGCGAGCGCGCACAGGAAGCGGGAGCGGTTGACTTCGGTCTCGTGCACGCCCGCGCGGGCGACGGTGCGGTACTCGTCCTGCATCGGGCCAGCCTATGCGTAGCGCCGTTTCTTCCCCCTCGGCACGGTCATCGCCGTCAGCAGCGCCGCGCCGGGGGCGAGGTCCTTCCAGGAGCGGCCGGACCAGTCGAGGACCGCGATCGCGGAGGTGGGGAACTTCGTGCGGACGGCGTCCAGCGCGTCGTCGACATCGTCCCCGGCCAGTTCCAGGACGAGGTGCTCCAGGCCCGGGTTGTGCCCGACGAGCAGCAGCGTCGCCACCTCGTCGGGGACCGCGCGCACGGTCTCCAGCAGCTCCGGCACGTCGGCCGCGTACAGCCGCGGGTCGTGTCGTACGGGCGGTGGAGTGCCCCACTGGGCGGCGGCCAGCTCCCAGGTCCGGCGGGCGCGCTCGGCGGTGGAGCAGAGGGCCAGGTCGGGCAGGCAGCCGGCCGCGGCGAGAGCGCGTCCGGCGGCGGGGGCGTCGCGCAGGCCGCGGGGGGCGAGCGGGCGGTCGTGGTCGGGGACGCCCACGGGCCAGGCGGACTTGGCGTGCCGCAGGACGACAAGTCTCCGGAGCGCCGTGCCGGTCATGGCACCGCTCCGATGTCGCGGGTGAGATCGAGGCCGAGAAGGCGGTCGGCGTAGGCGTACGTCTCGAAGCGGGCGCCGTCGGGCAGATCCTCGGCGCGCTCGACGCGCCGCAGGACATCGAGCACGGCGGGCACGTCCAGGTCGTCCTCCCATGCGGTGCGCAAGTCCTGCCGTACGGGCTCGGGCACGGGCCGGGAGGGGCGGGTGGCCCAGGTGGCGACGGCCTTGCGCCAGCGTGCGAGGGTGGCGCGGGCCTCGTCGGCGGTCACGCCCGGGTCGGCGGGCTCGGTGCGGGGAACCGCCAGCAGCGCGAACCGCAGGACGGATTCGTCCGCCGTGCCCGCTGCCGGGGCGACCCGGATGTGGACGCCGCCCTCGGGTGCGGGGGTGTCCGGACCGGTCACGTGCAGGGTGCGGCCGGTGACCGGGGCGGTGCTCCCGGCCGGCCGGATGCCCAGGGCATCGGCGCGGTCCCGTAGGTCGGGGTGCGGGTCGGCGATGGTGAGGGCGGGGATGCGGTCCAGTTCCAGGGCCCGTGCGAGCACATCGGCGACGAGCAGCACGCGCAGCGCCGAGGTGCCGGCCCCGGTCACATGCGCCTGGACGCGGGTGAGGGTCCGGCGGACCTCGGTGGGTGCGCCGGTGCGGGCGTCGGTGATACGCAGCACGGGGTGAGCGTAGGACGGAACGGCGGCCGGCGCAGGACCACGGGAAGGGCAACCGTTCCGATTCCCCACGTCAGGTCAGCGAAGGGTCCCCAGGTACCGCACGTGCGGCCGGTCCCCCGGGCAGGTGACGGCCGCCCGTACCCCGTACACCTCGGCGATCAGTTCCTCCGTGAGCACGTCGCGCGGTGTGCCCCGGGCCACGACACGCCCTTCGCGGAGCACGAGAAGCGCGTCGCAGTACTGGGCCGCGAGGTTGAGATCGTGCAGAGCGATCACGGTGGTGACGCGGAGGCCGGTGACGAGGTTCAGCAGCTCCAACTGGTGCTGGATGTCGAGGTGGTTGGTCGGCTCGTCCAGGAGGAGTTCCCGTGGCTGCTGGGCGAGGGCGCGGGCGATCTGCACGCGCTGGCGCTCGCCGCCCGACAGGGTGTGCCAGGACTGGTCGGCGCGGTCGGTGAGCCCGGTGCGGTCCAGGGCCTCGTGGACGGCCCGTTCGTCCTCGGCGGAGACGGGCGTCCACGCCCGGCGGTGCGGGACCCGGCCGAGCCGTACGACATCGAGGACGCTCAACTCGACCTGCGTGTCGGCCTGTTGCTCGACCACGGCGACCCGGCGGGCGATGTCCCGGCGGTGCAGCGCGGTGAGGGGGCTGCCGTCGAGCGTCACGACCCCGGAGGCCGGGGCAAGCACCCCGGCGAGCAGCCGCAGGAGCGTGGACTTGCCGGAGCCGTTGGGGCCGAGGAGTCCGACGGTGGAGCCGGGCTCCGGGGCGAGGCTGACGCCGTCGAGGATGAGGTGGCCGTGGGCGCCGCGGCTGACGCGGTCGGCGCACAGGCCCTCGCTCTGCTGCGGGCCCTCATGCGGCCGTCGCGGCGGTTGCGCCGGTCGCGGCCGTCGCGGCCGGTCGTCGCGCGCACCCGGCCTCATCGCGCTCTCCTCGTCCGGTACAGGACGAGCACGAACGCCGGCACCCCGATCAGCGAGGTCACCACCCCCACGGGGACCTCCTGCGGATCGAGCACGGTCCGGGCCAGTGTGTCCACCCAGACGAGGAACACGGCCCCGGCCAGCGCGGCGACCGGCAGCAGCCGGACATGGCCCGGCCCGACCAGCGCACGGGCGGCGTGCGGCAGGACCAGGCCGACGAAGCCGACGGCCCCGGCGGACGCGACCAGCGCTGCCGTGAGCAGGGCCGTCACGCACAGCAGGACGAGGCGGGTGCGGGCGACGGACACGCCCAGCGCGGCCGCCGCGTCCTGCCCGAAGGCGAAGGCGTCGAGCACCCGCGCGTACCCGAGGCACACCAGCAGGGCGACCACGAGTACGCCCAGACACACCCACACGTCCGTCCAGCCCGCGCCCCCGAGCGAGCCGAGCAGCCAGAACAGCACTCCGCGGGTGGTCTCGGCGTCGGCCGCGGTCAGCACGACGAACGAGGTCAGCGCGGAGAAGAGCTGCATCGACGCCACCCCCGAGAGCACCACCCGGTCGGTGGTGCCGCCGAGCGTGTGGCTGAGCAGCAGCACCAGCGCGAACGACAGCAGCGCGCCCACGAAGGCACCCGCCGACAGCGACACGGCGCCGCCGCCGATTCCCAGCACGACCACGGCGACCGCTCCGGTGGACGCCCCGGACGACACCCCGAGCACGAACGGGTCGGCGAGCGGGTTGCGCAGCAGGGACTGCATGACCGCCCCGCAGACCGCGAGCCCGGCCCCGCACACGGCGGCCAGCAGGGTGCGCGGCAGCCGCAGTTGCCACACGATGCCGTCCCTGACGGGGCTCAGGCCGGTGCTCCCCCAGCCCAGGTGTGCGGCGACGGCCGACCACACGTCACCGACGCGGATGTCGGCCGGCCCGATGGTGATCGCCACGGCGAGGGACCCGTAGAGCAGAGCGAGCCCGGTCACTGCGAGGACCAGCCCACGCGTGGTCACCCGGCAAGCCCGAACTCGCGCAGTCCGGCGGCCACTTGCTCCACACCCTCCACCGTCCGCACGGTCGGGTTCATGGCCTGCCCGCTGAGCAGTACGTACCGTTTGTTCCTCACGGCCGTCATGTTCCTGGTGACGGGGTGGGACTCCAGGAACGCGATCTTCTGCTCGGCGGACTCGGCGGTCTGTGACTCGCGTGTCAGGTCGCCGATGACGAGCAGGTCGGGGTCGCGGTCGGCGACGGTCTCCCAGTTGATCTGGGGCCATTCCTCGTGCGTGTCGTCGAAGACGTTCCTGGCGCCCAGGGCTCGCGTGATGATGCCGGGTGCGCCGCAGCAGCCCGCCATGTAGGGGGACTCGGAGTTCGCGAACCAGTACAGGAGGGTCACGTCGGAGGCGTCGATCCCGGAAGTGGCCGTGGTCATGCGCTTCTTGAGGGACGCGATGAGCTTCTCGCCCCGCCGCTCCACTCCGAACACCTTGGCCAGGTCGCGGACTTCGCCGTACACGGTGTCGATGGTCAGCGGTTTCGCCCGCGACCCGTCACCGTCGCCCGAGTTGTCCTTGCCCGCGCAGTCGGACGGGGAGACGTACGTGGGCACACCGAGTCGCTCGAACTGGTCGCGGGTGGCCACGCCGCCCTGGCCGAGGGTGGAGACGAAGGAGGCGGCGGCGAAGTCGGGGTCGGCGTCCAGCACCCGTTCGAAGGAGGGGGCGTTGTCGGCGATGCGCTCCACGCCGCGGTTCGCCTTCTCCAGCCCCTTCATCACGGGGTCCGTCCAGGTCGCCGTGCCCGCCATGCGGTCGGCGAGGCCGAGGGAGAGCATGATCTCGGTGGTGCCCTGGTTGAGGGAGACGGCCCGCTTCGGCGGTGACTCGACGCGTACGGTGTGCCCGCAGTTGGTGAGCGTGACCGCGGCGCGTGCGGCCGGGGCGGCGGACGAGCCGGACCCGCATCCGGTCAGGGTGAGTGCGGCGACGGCGAGCGGAACGGCGGGGCGGGCGAAACGTGCGAACGGCACGGCAGTGAGTCCTTGGTCGTCGAGGGCTCGAACGCGGAGCCCGGTGGACGGTGCTCCCCCGCCGTCGTACGACCGCAGGGGTCGCCAGCAGGTCTTCGGACTCGGGATCACCCGGACGGAACGCCTTCCCGGACCGCCGTACGGTCCAGTGGCCGATGCCCCGCCCGTCCCCCTCACCGCTGCGCGTCAGCTCCGGATTCGCACCGGATTCCCTGACCCACGCACGTGGGTTCGACTGGCGTCGGCAAGCTATCACGTGGCCGGCGGGGCTTACGGGCGGTCCCGAAATCTCCCGGCAACAAGCTATTGACATGACATTCGGACAGGGGTCATCGTACTCGCACACTAGAGCGCGCTAGTAGAGCGCTGAAGAGAGCGCAGCATCCACAGCATCCGGTACTCGAAGGACGGACGTGCACCGTGGCAACGACGCCATCCCCCCTCCGCCCCGTCGTGGGCAATCTGTGTCTCGGCTCCGCCCCCGACTCCTGGGGCGTCTGGTTCCCCGAGGACGAGCACCAGGTCCCGTACACCCGCTTCCTCGACGAGCTGGCCGCGGCCGGCTACACATGGCTCGAACTCGGCCCGTACAGCTACCTCCCCACCGACCCGCAGCGGCTGAGGGAGGAGCTGGACGCCCGCGGGCTGAAGGTCTCCGGCGGGACGGCGTTCGGCGCGCTGCACCGCCCTGAGGCGTGGGACGAGATGCTCGCCCACGTCCGGCAGGTGGCCACCCTGACCGCCGCCGCGGGCGCCCACCACCTCGTCCTCATCCCGCCGATGTACCGGGACGAGAAGACCGGCGCGTTCACCGAGCCACCGGAGCTGACCGCCGCGCAGTGGGCGGGCTTCGGACGGGCCGCCGACCGGCTCGGCGCACTGCTTCTGGACGAGTACGACGTACGGCTCGTCATCCACCCGCACGCCGACAGCCACATCCAGACCCAGCCGGAGATCGAGCGGCTGCTGAACGAGTCCGACTCCCGCTGCACGAACCTCTGCCTGGACACCGGGCACGTCGCCTACGGCGGCGGCGACAACCTCGATCTGATCCGCCGTTTCGGCGAGCGCGTCGGCTACGTCCACATCAAGCAGATGGACCCCGAGATCCTCGCCCAGGTCGCCGCCGAGAACCTCTCGTTCGGCGAGGCCGTGAAACGCGGGGTGTGCGTGTCGCCTCCGGCGGGCGTGCCCAAGCCCGCCGATGTGGTGGCCGAACTCGCGAGGCTGGACGCCGAGTTGTTCGTGATCGTCGAGCAGGACCTGTACCCCTGCGCTCCCGAGGTGCCACTGCCCATCGCGGTCCGCACGCGTGAGCACCTGGCCGGCTGCGGCCTGACCGGCACCCGGCGCCCCGCCGTCGACAAGTAGGAGGTGGCCATGGACGTCAGCAAGGACACGCCCCAGGCCCCCGCCACCGCCGCCGTACCGGACGACACCCCTCCCGAGGTCTCCCGGCGGCTGCGGCTCATCACCCTCGTCGCCACCTTCGGCGGACTCCTCTTCGGCTACGACACGGGCGTCATCAACGGCGCCCTGCCGTACATGACCGACGACCTCGGTCTGACCCCGGTCACCGAGGGCATGGTCACCAGCTCGCTCCTCCTCGGCGCCGCGCTCGGCGCGGTGACCGGCGGGCGGCTGTCGGACGCGCGGGGACGGCGCCGGACCATCCTCACCCTGGCCGTGCTGTTCTTCGTCGGCGCGCTCGGCTGCACCCTCGCCCCGACCACGGCCGTCATGGTCGTGGCCCGGTTCGTGCTCGGCCTCGCGGTGGGTGGCGCGTCGGTGACCGTACCGGTCTACCTCGCGGAGGTCTCGCCCGCCGAGCGGCGTGGCGCGCTGGTCACCCGCAACGAACTCATGATCGTCACCGGGCAGTTGCTCGCCTTCACCTCGAACGCGATCATCGCCCAGGTGGGCGGCGAGTCCGGTGGCGTCTGGCGCTGGATGCTGGTCGTGGCCACGCTTCCGGCGGTCGTGCTGTGGTTCGGCATGCTGGTGATGCCGGAGAGCCCGCGCTGGCTGGCCTCCCAGAGCCGCTTCAACGACGCTCTTGAGGTCCTCCGGCAGGTTCGGTCGCGGCAGCGGGCCGAAGCCGAACTGAGCGAGGTGTCCGCGCTCGCCGTGAAGGACGAGCAGGAGAAACTCGGCGGCTGGCAGGACATCAGGAGCACGCCATGGGTGCGCAGGCTGATGTTCGTCGGCTTCGGCATCGCCGTCGTGCAGCAGATCACCGGCGTCAACACGATCATGTACTACGGCACGCAGATCCTCACCGACGCCGGTTTCGCCGCCGACAGCGCGCTCACCGCGAACATCGCCAACGGCGTGATCTCGGTGCTGGCCACCTTCGTCGGCATCTGGCTGCTGGGCCGTGTCAAGCGCCGCCCGATGCTGATGGCCGGTCAGGCGGGCACCACGGTGGCCCTGTTGCTGATCGGCGTCTTCTCCCTGGTGCTGCCCTCCGGTGACGGCCGGGCGTACGCGGTGCTGGCGATGACGGTCACCTTCCTCGCCTTCCAGCAGGGGGCGATCTCGCCGGTGACCTGGCTGATGCTGTCGGAGATCTTCCCGATGCGGATGCGTGGCTTCGGGATGGGCGTCGCGGCCGTGGTGCTGTGGCTGACCAACTTCGTGATCGGCCTGGTCTTCCCCTCCCTGGTCTCCGGGATCGGGATCTCCAGCACCTTCTTCCTGTTCGTGGTGGCGGGTGTCTTCTCGCTCACCTTCGTGAAGCTCTACGTCCCCGAGACCAAGGGCCGCACGCTCGAAAGCCTCGAAGCGGAACTCAGGGCCCGCTTCTCCTGACCTCCTCCCCTGAGGGCCGGGAGCAGATGGGCTCCCGGCCCTCGCAAGCCCATCGAAGGGAACGGCCATGACCGTACGTGTAGGTGTCATCGGCACCGGGATGATCGGCCAGGACCACATACGACGCCTCACCGACGTCGTCACCGGGGCCGCCGTCACCGCCGTGACCGACCTCGACGCCGCCCGCGCCGCCGAGGTCGCCGCCCGCGTCGGCGCCACCGTGCTGCCCACCGGCGCCGAACTGATCCACTCCCCCGAGGTGGACGCCGTCCTCGTCACCTCCTGGGGCCCCACCCACGCCGAGCACGTCCTGGACGCCATCGCGGCCGGCAAGCCCGTGTTCTGCGAGAAACCCCTCGCGACGACCCCCGAGGACTGTCTGCGCGTCGTCGAGGCCGAGCAGGCCCACGGCCGCCGTCTCGTCCAGGTCGGCTTCATGCGTCGCTTCGACGCCGGCTACCGCCAGATGAAGGAGGTCCTCGACTCCGGCTCCCTCGGCGCGCCGCTGATCGTGCACTGCGCGCACCGCAACCCGACCGTGCCCGACGCGTACTACTCCGCGATGGCCGCGCAGGACACGGCCGTCCACGAGATCGACGTACTGCGCTGGCTGCTCGACGACGAGATCGTCTCCGCCCAGGTGATCACTCCACGGGCCACGAGCAAGCGGTTCGCGCATCTGAAGGACCCGCAGATCATGCTCTTCGAGACCGCGGGCGGCGTCCGTATCGACCTGGAGGTCTTCGTCAACTGTCAGTACGGCTACGACATCCAGTGCGAGGCCGTCGGCGAGGAGGGCGTGGTCCGGCTGCCCGACCCGGCCTCCGTCTCCGTCCGCACCGCCGGACGGCACGGCACCGCGGTCCCGCAGGACTGGAAGGCCCGCTTCGCCGCGGCCTTCGACACCGAGTTCCGTGAGTGGACGGGCGCCGTCGCGACCGGTGCCGAACCCACCGGCCCGTCCGCCTGGGACGGCTACGCCGCCACGGTCATCACCGACGCCGCCGTCCGTTCCCTCCAGACCGACGGCGCCGTTGTCACCGTCGGCATGAAGACCCGACCCGCGTTCTACGGAGGCACCGCGTGAAGATCGCCCTCGACCCCTACATGTTCCGCGCCCTGCCGCTCGACGACATGGTGCGCACGGTCGCCGAACTCGGCTACGCGTACATCGAGCTGTCCCCGCGCGAGGACTTCATGCCGTTCTTCCTGCACCCGCGGGCCGACGACGAACGCATCGCCGCGCTCAAGAAGTCCCTGCGGCAGCACGGCGTCCAGCTGTCCTCCGTGCTGCCGCTGTACAAGTGGTCCTCGCCCGACGAGACCGAGCGGCAGGCCGCCGTCCGCTACTGGAAGCGGATGATCGAGATCACCGCGGATCTCGGATGCCCGCTGATGAACTCGGAGTTCAACGGCCGCCCCGAGCACGCCGCCGAGAGCGAGGCCGCCTTCTGGCGTTCCCTGGAGGAGCTGCTGCCCCTCTTCGAGCGGGAGGGCATCGCCCTGAACCTGGAGGCCCACCCGGACGACTTCTGCGAGGAGAACACCCCCGCCGTCGACCTCGTCCGCGCGATCAACAAACCCTGGGTGAACTACCTCTACTGCGCCCCGCACACCTTCCACCTCTCAGGCGCCGCGCAGACCGGAGCGGACATCGCGTCGATGATGCGCTACGCCGGTGACAAGCTGCGGCACGTGCACATCGCGGACTCCTTCAACCACAAGGGATCCTCCGGCCTGCGCTACATCCTCAACCCGCCCGGCACCCCGGCCCGCATCCACCAGCACCTGGACATCGGGCAGGGCGAGGTCGACTGGGACGCCTTCTTCACCACCCTGCGCGAGATGAACTTCGACGGGGTCGCCACGGCCTGCGTCTTCGCCTGGGAGGAACGCGCCCGTGAATCCTCCGCGTTCATGCTCGACCGCATCACCAGGGAGCTCGCCGCCTGAGACCCCAAAGCCCTGCCGGGCGCCGACAACCGCCCGGCAGGGTACGGAGCCCTGGGGAATCACCGCTCGCCGCCTGCTGTTGTCCGCGAGAGCAGGCACCGAAAGAAGCCCAAGGGAGGCGAGCCGTGTACGGCGACTCAGCAACGATCCGCAAGATCCTCACCGAGCTCGGCGACACCTGGGCCATCGTCGGCCTCTCATCGAACCAGCAGCGCGCGGCATACCGTGTCGCCGAGGTCCTCCAGCGCTTCGGCAAGCGCATCGTCCCCGTCCATCCGAAGGCCGAGACCGTCCACGGGGAGACGGGGTATCCGTCCCTCGACGCGATCCCCTTCGACGTCGACGTGGTCGACGTCTTCGTCAACAGCGAGCTCGCCGGACCGGTCGCCGACGAGGCCGCCGCCATCGGCGCCAAGGCCGTCTGGTTCCAGCTGGGCGTCGTCGACGAGCCGGCCTACGAGCGCACCCGCGCGGCCGGCCTGGACATGGTCATGGACCGCTGCCCGGCGATTGAACTTAACGCACTACGTTGATTCGGCTCGGCGAGCGGTTCCCACGTGCCTTCATCCCCGATCTCCACGACCGGGAAGCGGTAGCGCCAAGCAGCCTGCGCGAAGCGTCCCCGGGGCCTTGACCCTTGATCTTGGACACACGGGACACTGGATCCTGAGGATCTGACAATGGACATCTCGTGGTCATGAAGAACTGTCCGCCGCAGTTCAAGGCGGACGCGGTCGCGCCGTGCCAGTCGCGGGGACGCCGGGCCGAGGTGCCGGCCGAGCCGCCGACACCAGTGGAGGCGAAGAACGCCGCTCTGCGCAAGAAAGTCCGCGAGCTGGAGGAGGCGCGAGATCCTGCGCAAGGCGGCGAAGTATTTCCACGCGATCCTCGACAACCTTGGCGACCTCCTGGCCCAGGCCGGCCTGGAGACCCGCGTCGACCGTGAGCGCATCGCCGTGGTCGGCCACTCCTGGGGCGCCCAGACCGCGGGCGCCATCCTCGGTGCCCGCGTACTCGACGCCGACGGTGTTCCCGGCGAGGACTTCTCCCACTCCGCGGTGTCGGCCGGCAGGCTGATCCCCGCGGCCGGGACCGGCGACACCCTCACCCCGTTCGCCGCCGAGGATCTCCCGTTCCTGAAGCCGGACTTCTCCACCATGGCCACCCCGGCCCTGGTCATCGCGGGCAGCAAGGACCAGTCGCAGCTCACCACCCGGGGAGCCGGAGTGGTTCACCGACACCTACCACCTCAGCCCGGCCCCCAAGAGCCTGCTCGCCATCGCCGAGGCCGAGCACACCATGGGCGGCATCGTTGGCCGGGTGACACGACAGCGCGGCGCTGCAAGCAGTACACCGTTCCCCTGGAGCGGCATCAACGGGACCGTCCTGTCGTGGAGCTGCGTCCCGTCCGGGGTACGGACGATGTGGCAGGGGTCGGAAGTACTGACCAGGGAGTCGCGCTGCCGGGCGTGCCGTTCAGCGAAGAGTCACGTTGCGCTGGAGGAAGCAGTTGCTCCCGGCCGGAGTCTCTTCAGCGATTGTCCCGCTCACCTGCAACGAGATCGAGCGCCTGTTCACGATGCTCGTCGCCCATGGCTGGGGTGCTGAGCGCGGCCGTAGAAGCCCTCTGCCGACGGCATTGCCGTGGGCAGAGGGCTTCTGTGTATGCCGCCTTCCGGCAGGGGTGGCCTTGACCGCTGGTGACCGCCGGGACCTGACCGAGGTGCCCGGCCGCCAGATGCTCCGGTGCCCTCCACCCGCCGGCCGCCCCTCAGCCGATCGGCTCCAGCATGCGCTGCACGCGGTAGGCGAGGCGGATGGTGTCACCGGTGGTCGGGTCGTTCAGTTCCACGCGCCAGGCGTCGGCGAACTGGTCGACGCCGGGAGCCATGGGGATGGTGCCGGAGATGAGGACGGTGCCGGGGGTGAGGGCGTCGCGGGAGCGCAGGACGTCGACCCAGTAGGCCGGGGTGAGGAGTTCCGCGAGGGTGCCGTGCTGGATCTCGGTCTCCTTGTCGCCGTGGGTGACCCAGGCGCGCAGGGTCAGGTCGTCGAGGCGGGGTGCGACGTCGGCCAGGAGCCAGGCGCGCCGGGCGAGGACGTCCGGGCCGGCGTTCTTGCTCCAGGCCACGCCGTGCACTTCGAGATCGCGGTCGGTGTGATCGCAGGCGGCCGTGAGCAGCAGGTCCCCGTCGTCGGCCACGACCAGCGCCCACTCCGCCTCACCCGAGGTGCGTCCGTGCTGCACCTCGACGCGGTCGGTCTGCTGGGCGAGGTAGGGGGCCACGGGGTAGAGGGCCGGGGTCACGGAGGGGGCGGGCACGCCGAGCTCGGCGAGTTCGGCGACGTGCGCGGCGACGTCCTCCTGGCTGCGCCCGGCGTACCCGGCGTTGAGGACCTGTGTGATGTCGGCCTCGCGCGTCGATCCGTCGGGCAGTTCGAAGGTCAGCACGGCCATGAGGGCACTCCCAGAGATCGGGTTCGGTAGACGGACGCGGATTTCTCCACGGTTAACTTCTCGCGCAGGGCTTGCGCATACGACCTGTATACAAGAAGTATGCCGGAAGGTCGATGTCCCCCGGCCCTCCCGACGCAAGGATGAGAACCATGCACGACATCTCCAAGGACGGTCCGGCGCTGTCCGAGCGGCGCTCCGGCGTCCGCCGGGCCTTCGCCGCAAGCCTGACCGGTACGGCTCTTGAGTGGTACGACTTCGCCGTCTACTCCGCCGCCGCGGCGCTGGTCTTCGGCGATCTGTTCTTCCCCTCGGAGGACCCGCTCACCGGCACCCTCCTGGCGTTCTCCACCTACGCGGTCGGCTATGTCTCGCGCCCGCTGGGCGGGTTCGTCTTCGGCCGCCTCGGTGATGTCATCGGCCGCAAGAAGGTGCTCATCGCCACGCTCGTTCTCATCGGCGTGGCCACCTTCCTGATCGGTGTCCTGCCCGCGTACTCCACCATCGGCGTCGCCGCCCCGATCGTCCTGGTCCTGCTGCGGTTCGCGCAGGGCGTCGGTGTCGGCGGCGAATGGGGCGGCGCCGTACTGCTGTCCAGCGAGTTCGGGGATCCGCGTCGCCGCGGCTTCTACGCCTCCGCCGCGCAGGTGGGCCCGCCCGCGGGGAACCTGCTGGCCAACGGTGTGCTGGCCGCCCTCGGCGCACTGCTGACCGAGGACCAGTTCGAGTCGTGGGGCTGGCGTGTGGCCTTCCTGCTCTCGGGGGTGCTCGTCGCCTTCGGGCTGTGGATCAGGGCCAAGCTGGAGGAGACCCCGGTCTTCAAGGCGATGGAGGCCGAGCAGTCCCGGCCCGAGGCACCGATCCGCGAGGTCTTCACCACCCAGCCCCGAGCCCTGACCGCCGCGATGCTCTGCCGCGTCGGCCCGGATGTCCTGTACGCCATGTTCACCGTGTTCGTCCTGACGTACGCCACTCAGGAACTCGGCATGTCGCGCGGTTCCGCCCTGGCGGCCGTCCTGATCGGCTCCTCGCTCCAGGTCTTCCTCATCCCGCTGGCCGGCGCCGTCTCCGACCGGATCAACCGCCGCCTGCTGTACGGCTGCGCGGCCGTGGCCGCGGGGGTGTGGCCGTTCCTGTTCTTCCTCATGGCGGGCGGCGGCGCGTGGATGCCGCTGGTCATCGGTGTCGTCGTCGGCCTGGCGATCCACTCCTTCCTGTACGGGCCGCAGGCCGCCTTCATCGCCGAGCAGTTCTCGCCCCGGTTGCGCTACACCGGCTCCTCGCTGGCCTACACCCTGGCCGGCATCATCGGCGGTGCCATCGCACCGCTGCTGTTCACCACGTTGCTCAGTGCCTACGGCAGCTGGGTGCCGTTGGCCGTCTACATCGCCGTCGCCGCGGCCGTCAGCGTCATCGGGGTGTTCCTGGGGCGTGACCCCGACGCCGCCGTCGACGAGGACACCCGGCTCGCCGCACCGTCCTCCCGGGCCACGGCCGACGCCGTCTGATCCCGCGACCCCGCGACCCCGAGAAGGAGGAAGCCCACCGTGCGTATCGCCCTCAGCCAGCTCACCACCGGCCCCGACCCCGCAAAGAATTTGCGGCTCATCGAGGACTGGACCCAGCGGGCCGCGGACGCCGGAGCCGACGTCGTCGTCTTCCCCGAGGCGTCGATGGCCTGCTTCGGCACCCCGCTGGCCCCGCTCGCCCAGCCCCTGGACGGACCGTGGGCCGACGGCGTGCGGGAGATCGCCCGGGCCACCGGGACCGTTGTCGTGGCCGGCATGTTCACCCCGGCCCCGGGCGGACTGGTGGCCAACACCCTGCTGGCCACCGGCCCCGGAGTCGAGACGTCGTACGACAAGATCCATCTCTACGACGCCTTCGGCTACCGCGAGTCCGCCACCGTAACCGCGGGGTCGCGTATCTCCGTCATCGACGTGGACGGCGTGCGACTGGGCCTGGCCACCTGCTACGACGTGCGCTTCCCGGAGCTGTTCCGGGCCCACGCCGACGCCGGGGCCAAGGCCACGTTGCTGGCGGCCTCCTGGGGAGCCGGACCGGGCAAGCTCGACCAGTGGGAGCTGCTGGTGCGGGCCCGCGCTCTGGACGCCACCGTGTGGCTCGCCGCCGTCGACCAGGCCGACCCCGGCACCGCGCCCGGCCCGGCGCCGACCGGCATCGGGCACAGCCGGATCGTCGGTCCCGACGGAACCGTCCGCCATGCCCTGGCGGCCGCGCCGCAGCTGCTGGTGGCCGAACTGGACATCGACGAGGTCGCCGCAGTCCGCGAGAAGACGTCCGTCCTGGCCAACCGGCGGCCGGAGGTGTGGCGGTGAGCAAGCCTCAGCTCGAATTCCACCTCCCCGACGGACCGTGGACTGCCCCGGTCGGCGCGGGCCCCGGAGTCGAGGAGCGCCTCCTGGCCCACGACCCCGAGCGCGGATGCCGTACCGCACTGGTCCGTTGGGCGCCGGGCACCGACACCTCGGCCGACGGCGTGACACGTCACGACTTCTGGGAGGAGGTCTACCTCGTCGAGGGAGCGCTGCACGACCTGACGCTCGGCCGGACCTCTACCGCGGGCATGTACGCCTGCCGCCCACCGGGCATGCCTCACGGCCCCTGGATCTCGCAGGACGGCGTCACGATGCTCGTGATCACTTATCCCGAGCCCGGCTAGGCCCTGTCGTCAAACTCCCTCCCCAACGGCCTTAAGCACCAGACGCCGCGGGGCCCGCCCTCCGGGCGGACGGCGGGGGTTTGACGACAGGGCCCAGCCCGCGAGCAGCACGCTCAGCCGGCGAGCAGCACCTTGAGCGTCGATTCGAGATGGTGGTCGATCGCGGCACACGCGACCTCGGCGTCACCGGCGGCAAGGGCGTCCAGGATGGCCCCGTGCTCTTCGAGCACCGCCTCCTGCCGCCCCTGCTGGTTGTACACGGCCACCACTCCGGCCCGGACCTGGCGGCTGCGCAGGCCGTCGTAGTGCCGGTCCAGGAGCGCGTTGCCCACGACGGACACCAGCGTCGAGTGGAACTGGTGGTCCACGGCGATGAACTCCCGGGCCTGGTCGGGGCCGGTCAGCTCGCTCTGCCGCTCCAGGAGCGACCGCAGCTCCCGCACCGGAGCCCGGTCGGTGGCGATGAGCTGCTGCGCGGCGTACCGCTCGACGATTCCGCGCAGCTCCATCAGTTCCCTGATCTCCCGCCCCGTCAGTGGCGCCACCCGGGCGCCCCGCTTGGGCACGAGCTCGACCAGGTCCTCGGCCGCGAGCATCAGCAGGGCTTCCCTGATCGGGGTGCGGGACACACCGATCCGGTCGGCGATGTCCTGCTCCGACAGGAACGCTCCCTGCATCTCGGGATCCGTCAGTACCGTGTCCTTGAGATACGAGTACGCCTTCTCCCGACCGGACGCCACCGCAACCCCTAGTGCCTCGCATACACTGTGTATACCGACGCTACCACGTAGGTGGGGCTCGCTTCGTCGTCGACGTGGTCACAGCGGTCGCGACGGCTGTGGGCGCTGAGCGGGTCGGGCTGCGGATCTCGCCGGAGATCGACATCCAGGACACAGTGAACTGGTGCAGGAGCTGCGGCGACGCTTCGGTGGCAAGCTGATCGTCAACAGCGGCTTCCTCGGCGGGCACACGACGCGCGAGGAGGCGTTGCAGCGGATCGAGGCCGACCAAGCCGGCACGCTTCATGTACTACCGCCCACGATGTCGAGTTCCGCTTCGCTCGCCGGGGCGATGGCCACGTATATGCCTACTTCGCAGGGGTGCCACCCACGAGCTTGCGGCGACACGGTGACTTATACCTTCGCTGCCCCGCGATCGAGATCAGGTCCCTGTGACGGCAGACACAGCAGGATGACGTCGACCGGTTCGGCGGCGTAGGGAAGTAGGCGCGGCCGGTGGGCTCGCCCACCCCGCTCGGCGTCGCGGACGCAGCAGCCGCCCGCCGTCAGGGTGCACGGCGCCGGGAGACTCCCGGACCGCGCATCATGACGGCGGGCGAGGCGAGGCGTGGGCCGGCCGGTGGGTGCTCGCCCGGCCCAGGAACCGCTGTGTCAGGGGCTCACCACGCGGTTGCGGATGACCGCCTTCTTCAGCAGGGGCCAGGCCAGCAGCAACACGATCACCGCGTACACGGTCACCGCGAACGGCGTGTTGACCAGCCCGGTGACACTGCCGTCGCTGATCTGGAGGGCGCGCCGCAGCTGTTGTTCGGCGTTGGGGCCGAGGATCACACCGATGACGGCCGGGAGCACGGGCAGCCCGTAGCGCCGCATGCCGAAGCCGATCAGGCCGATGATCAGCAGGATCACCAGGTCGATCACCTCGCCGCCGACCGCGTACGCCCCGACCGCCGCGAAGAACATGATCCCCGCGTACAGGTAGGGCCGCGGGATGCGCAGCAGCTTCGCCCACAGCGGCGCCAGCGGCAGGTTGAGCGCGAGCAGCAGCACCATACCGACGAACAGCGAGGCGATCAGGCCCCACACCAGCTCGGGTTCGCGCTCGAACAGCAGCGGGCCGGGCTGGATGCCGTACTGCTGGAACGCGGCCAGCATGACGGCCGCGACCGCCGTGGTGGGCAGGCCGAGGGTCAGCATGGACACCAGCGTGCCCGCCGCCGAGGCCGACGCCGCCGACTCCGGTCCCGCCACGCCCTCGATGGCGCCCTTGCCCCACTCGTCCTTGTGCTTCGACAGGCGCTTCTCCGTGACGTAGGAGAGGAACGTGGGGATCTCCGCGCCGCCCGCCGGGATCGCGCCGAACGGGAAGCCGATGAACGGGCCGCGCAGCCAGGACTTCCAGGTCCGCTTCACATCAGCGCGGCCGAGCCACGGACGGCCCACCGGGATGGCCTCACCCGTCGTACGCCGCAGATGGGCGGCCACCCACAGGGCCTCTCCGATCGCGAACAGGCCGACCGCGACGATCACCACGTCGATGCCGTCGGCGAGCTGGAGCGAGCCGAAGGTGAGGCGCTGCTGGCCGGTCATCTGGTCGAGGCCGACGAGGCCGATCGTCAGGCCGATGAGCAGGGACGCCAGGCCCCGGATGCGCGACGAGCCCAGGACCGACGTCACGGCGATGAACGCGAGCACCATGATGGCGAAGTAGTCGGGCGCGCCGATGTCCACCGCCAGTTCGGCGACCGTCGGCGCGAGCGCGACCAGCAGGATCGTGCCGACCATGCCGCCCGCGAAGTGGCCGATGGCGGCGGCCGCGAGCGCCTGTGAGCCGCGCCCCGCCTTGGCCATGGGGTTGCCCTCCATGGCCGCGACCACGGCCGCGCTCTCACCCGGGGTGTTGAGGAGGATGGAGGTGGTCGAGCCGCCGAACATCGCGCCGTAGTAGATGCCCGCGAACATGATGAACGCGGCGATCGGGTTCAGCCCGTAGGTCACCGGCAGCAGCAGCGCGACCGCCATCGCGGGACCGATGCCGGGCAGGACGCCGATGGCGGTGCCGAGCAGCACTCCGAGGGCCGCCCACAGCAGGTTGAGGGGGCTCAGGGCCGTGCCGAAGCCGTCCAGGAGGGAGTTGAGGGCGTCCATGTCACAGCGCTCCCATCAGGGGACCGCCAGGTAGCGGCACTCCGAGCAGGTTGTTGAAGACGGCGTAGGTGGCCAGGGAGAGGACCGCCGCGATGAGCGGATCGCGGTCGAAGCGGCGGCTGCCGAGAGCGAACGCCGCGCCCCAGAACAGCAGCGCGCCCGCCACGGGGAAGCCGAGGGGGTTGATGAGGACGGCCGCGCCGAGGAAGACCCCGGTGAGCAGGGCAACGGTGCGCCAGTCGGCGGGTTCGGACAGGTCGACGTCCTCACCGGACTCGGCCTGGCCGCGGCCGCCACGCAGCACGTCCACGGCGAGCAGGGCGGCGATGACCAGCAGTCCCCCACCGACCACGAGGGGCACGGTCCGCGGTCCGACCGGACCTCGCTGGGCGATGTCGACGTCCATGGTGAGCGCGTCGGTGAGGACGAGCACGCCGAGGACCAGCAGCAGGACGCAGACGCCGAGTTCGGAGTGGTCACGCAGCCAGGAGCGGCGCTCGGTCGCGGGTGCCGGTGAGGTGCCGGTCGATTGCGTCGTCACAGCCCGAGCTCCTTCAGCACCGACACCACACGGTTGTCCTCGGCGTCCAGGAACTCGCCGAACTTGTCGCCGGTGAGGAAGGCGTCGTCCCAGCCGTTCTGCTTCATGGACTTCTGCCACTCGGGCGAGTCGTGGAGTTCCTCTATCAGCCGGGTGAGCTTCTCGCGTTCGCTGTCGGAGAGGCCGGGCGGGGCGACGATGCCGCGCCAGTTGGTGAAGTTCACGTCGTAGCCCGCCTCTTGGAGCGTGGGCGCGTCGAGACCGTCGACGCGTTCGGGGCCGGTGACCGCGAGAAGGCGCAGCTCACCCGCCTTGATCTGGTCCAGGTACTCGCCGACGCCCGAGACGCCGAACGCGACCTTGTTGCCGAGGATCGAGGCGAGGAGTTCGCCACCGCCGTCGAAGGGGATGTAGTTGACGTCCTTCGGTGCGATCCCGGCGGCCCGCGCCATCAGCATCGGCGCGAGGTGGTCGGGCCCGCCGGGCGACGAACCACCGCCCACCGGGAGCTTGCCTGGCTTCTCCTTCCAGGCGCCGATGAGGTCGTCGATCGTCTTGTACGGGGAGTCCTTGGCGACCACGACGACGTCCTGCTCCTCGGTGAGCCGGGCGATCGGAGTGGTGTCGGCGAGGGTGCTCGGCGCGTCGTTGGAGCGGACGGCGCCGACGACGCCGAGGCCCATGGACATCGCGAGCTTGCCGTTGCCGTGCTCGCTGACCAGCCGGGTCAGGCCGACGGTGCCGCCGGCGCCGGGCAGGTTGAACACCTCGATGTTGTGGGTGAGCCCGGCGTCCTCGGCGTTCTTCGCGGCCGTGCGGGCCGTGATGTCGTAACCGCCGCCGGGGGTGTTGGGGACCATGAAGCGCAGGCCGGGGATCTGCGTGCCGGTCTCGGAGCCACTGCCCGTGGTCAGCAGCGGCGGACCTACGAGTACCAGCACGGCGGCCCCGGCCAGGGCGAGAGGGGCGCGCAGGCGCACTAATGCCACCACCTGTCTGAAAAAGTCGTTGCGGGTGCGGGACCCCTGTGGGGGGAGGGTGATGTGCGCCACATCGTGCCCGCATCTCGGCCGGCCTGTCTCTCTTGCGGAACCAACGGAGCTTGTGGTCTTTGCGGTCGGGCGCCCGGCCGTGGGGCGGCAGGTTACCGGGGGCATGCGGGCCGGAACAGTCCCCGCAGGTCTCTTTCCTCCGCCGCAGGCGGGCGCCATGATGGGGCGACTCGGCAGATGAGCCGCCCGGGTCGTGTCAGTGGTGGAGATTGAGTCAACTGTGGTCGCCACGTTTCGTCGCCATACCCTCGCGGGCCAGATGCTGGTGCTCCAGCTCGCCATCGTCGTGGTGGTGCTGTTCGCCGTCGCCGCGGTCTCGCTCGCGCAGTCGGAGGCCACCTTCAACCGGGTCGAGGGCCGCCGGGTCGCCGCGCTGGCCGAACAGCTGGCCGCCAACCCCCTCGTACGGAGCCAGCTCACGCAGCCGGGGCCGCGGGAGGCACTGGACGCGCTGGTGGAGTCCACCCGGGTGCAGTCCAGGGTCACCTCCGTCACCCTGGCCGTCACGGACGGCCGTATCGTCAGCTCGACGAATCCCACGGTGGTCGGCGACCGGATGCCGCTGGGGGCCGGAGTCGCCGCGGGCCGCGGCTGGTCCGGCTCGCTCACCTGGGACGACAGCCATGAGCTGGTGGCGCAGGTGCCGGTGCTCGGGGCGATGGAGGAGAACCTCGGGCAGAACCTCGGCACCGTCATGATCGGCGAGGCGTCCCCGACGGTGTGGCAGCGGCTCAGCGGGGCGTCCTCGTATCTGCTGGCCTACCTCGGCATCGCCAGCGGCCTGGGGCTCGCCGGCTCCTGGCTGCTGTCGCGGCGCGTCAAGCGGCAGACCCTGGGTCTGGAGCCGCGCGAGATCGCCGGTCTCGCCGAGCACCGGGAGGCGATGCTGTACGGCATCGCGGAGGGAGTGATCGCCCTGGACCCGGGGGCCCGGCTCACCCTCGTGAACGACATGGGCCGGCGCCTGCTGGACCTGCCGGAGGACTGCGTGGGCAAGAGCCTGTCCGACCTCGGCATCGAGGGACGCCTGCGGGACGTCCTGGTCGGTGCCCTGGACGAGTCGGCGGATCCGCGGGACGCGGTCGTCATACGGCACGGGCGGGTGCTCGTGATGAACCGGATGACCGTCACCAAGGACGGCCGCCCGCTCGGCTCGGTCACCACGCTGCGGGACCGCACGGAACTGGCACGGCTGGAACGGGAGATCGGCTCCTTCCGCAGCTCCTCCGAGCTGCTGCGCGCCCAGGCCCACGAGTTCGCCAACCAGTTGCACACCATCTCCGGGCTGATCCAGATCGGCGAGCAGGACGAGGTGGTGCGCTACATCCGGGCGCTGAACCAGCGCCGCCAGTCGCTCGACATGACGCTGACCCGCCGGGTGCGGGACACCGCCGTCGCCGCCCTGCTGATGGCGAAGACGTCCCTCGCGGCCGAGCGGAAGGTCACCCTGCGCATCTCGGACGACACCGCCCTCGGCCGGCTCGCCCCGGAGGACGCGGCCGACGTGGCGACGGTGGTCGGCAACCTCGTGGACAACGCCATCGACGCGGCCACCGCGGGCGAGTACGCGGACGGTGAGGCGGCCTGGGTGGAGGTCGAGCTGCGGCAGGACGCCGCCAGCGTGGAGATCGTCGTCCGCGACTCCGGCCCCGGCATCGCTCCCGAACTCGCCCAGGAGGTCTTCGTCCACGGCTTCACCACCAAGGCCGCCGAGGAGGGCGAGCGCGGGATCGGTCTCGCCCTCACCCGGCTCGTCTGCAAGCGCCGTGGCGGGGAGATCGCCGTGGCCAACACGCCCGACGGCGCCATGTTCACCGCCCGTATGTCCGTGAGCCACCCCGCCGGCGCGGTGGCGGAAGGAGGGCCCCGATGAGCTCGTCGCCCGCGACGGTTCCGATGATCGGCACGAACCACATGAACAGCACGAACAGCATGAGCGACGCCATCGATGTGCTCGTCGTCGACGACGACTTCATGGTGACCCGGGTCCACCGCACCTTCGTCGAACGCGTCCGGCCGTTCCGCGTGGTCGGCACGGCCGGCACCGGCGAGCAGGCGATCGCCGCGGTCGACGAGCTCAGACCGGACCTGGTCCTGCTCGACCTCTATCTCCCGGACATCTTCGGCCTGGACGTGATCCCCCGGCTGCGTACCGCCGGTCACGACTGCGACGTCATGGTCATCAGTGCCGCACGCGAGGCCGACGCGGTGCGCGGCGCCGTCCGGCACGGGGTCGTGGACTACCTCCTCAAGCCCTTCGAGTTCGAGGACCTGCGCGTCCGCCTGGAACGGTACGCCGCGCAGCGCGGCCGGCTGCTCACCACGGTCGTCCGGGGCCAGGCCGACGTGGACCGCGTCCTGGCCGGGGCGTTCGCGCCGAGCCCCGGCAACGCCCTGCCCAAGGGGCTCAGCGTGGAGACGGCGGACCTCATCGAACGCGCCCTCCGCGACACCGACGGCACTCTCTCCGCCACCGAGTGCGCGACCGCCACAGGCATCTCCCGCGTCAGTGCCCGCCGCTATCTGGAGTACTTCCACGCGGCCGGCAGTGCCGAGGTGTCCCTGCGCTACGGCGCGGCCGGCCGCCCGGAGCGGCGGTACAGCTGGCGCGGGTGAGGAACCACTGACGCGTCCGGCCGGGTGCCGGGTTCAGCCGGCCCACGTCCACTCCGCCACCTCCGGCAGGTCCGTGCCGTGCTCGCGGATCCAGGCGTGGTGCCGGGTGCGGGTATCGGCCATGCGCTCGCGTACGGCGGCGGCGCGGACACCGAGGCCGGGGACCCGGTCGATCACGTCCATGACCAGGCGGTAGCGGTCGAGGTCGTTGCGGACGACCATGTCGAACGGGGTGGTCGTGGTGCCCATCTCCTTGTAGCCGCGCACGTGCAGGTGGCGGTGGCCGGTGCGGCGGTAGGCGAGACGGTGGATCAGCCAGGGGTAGCCGTGGTAGGCGAAGATCACCGGTTTGTCGGTGGTGAACAGTCCGTCGAACTCGAAGTCGGGCATCCCGTGCGGGTGTTCCTCGCGTGGCAGCAGCCGGGTCATGTCGACGACGTTCACCACGCGCACGGCCAGTTCCGGGAGGTGCCGCCGCAGCAGGTCGGACGCGGCCAGCACCTCCTGGGTGGGCACGTCGCCCGCGCAGGCCAGCACCACGTCGGGCTCGCGGTCGCCGTCCTCGGTACCCGCCCAGTCCCAGATCCCGGCGCCGCGGGCGCAGTGGGCGCGAGCCTGGTCCATGGACAGCCAGTCGAAGCACGGCTGCTTCCCCGCCACGATCACGTTCACGTAGTCCCGGCTGCGCAGTGCGTGGTCCGTCACGGACAGCAGCGTGTTGGCGTCCGGCGGCAGGTAGACGCGTACGACGTCGGGGCTCTTGTTGAGGACATGGTCGACGAAGCCGGGGTCCTGGTGGGAGAAGCCGTTGTGGTCCTGGCGCCAGACATGGGAGGTGAGCAGGTAGTTGAGCGAGGGGACCGGGGCGCGCCACGGCAGCTCCCGTGATGTCTTGAGCCACTTGATGTGCTGGCTGACCATGGAGTCGACGATGTTCACGAACGCCTCGTAGCAGGAGAACAGCCCGTGCCGGCCGGTCAGCAGATATCCCTCCAGCCAGCCCTGGCAGAGGTGTTCGGAGAGGACCTCCATGACCCGGCCGTGCCGGTCCAGGTGCTCGTCGACCTGGATCGTCTGGGCCTGCCACGCCTTGCCGCTGGCGGCGTAGACCGCCTCCAGCCGGTTGGAGGCGGTCTCGTCGGGGCCGACCAGGCGGAAGTCGCGGCGGGTGGCGGTGTCCCGCATGACCTGTGCGAGGAAGCCGCCGAGGACCCGGGTCGGTTCGTGCAGGGTCACGCCGGGCTTGTCGGCGGGGACGGCAAAGCCGTCGAGGGGCGGCAGCGGCAGGTCACGGGTGCGCAGACCTCCGTTGGCGTACGGGGTGGCGCCAAGGCGCCTGGCGCCCTCGGGGACGCAGGCGAGAACGTCCGCGGTCGGACGGCCCTCGGCGTCGAAGAGTTCCTCGGGGCGGTACGAGCGCAGCCAGCTCTCCAGTTGCCGCCGGTGGTCCGGGTTCTCGCGGACACCGGCGAGCGGCACCTGGTGGGCGCGCCAGGTGCCCGCCACCGGCTGCCCGTCGACCCAGGCGGGTCCGGTCCAGCCCTTCGGTGTGCGCAGCACGATGACGGGCCAGCGGGGGCGCTCGCTCCCCCGCTCCTCGCGCGCCGTGCGTTGCAGCAGCGCAATGCGGTCGAGCGCCCGGTCGAAGGCCTCGGCCAGGGCGCGGTGGATCTGGACGGGGTCGTCGCCGGTGACGTGGACGGGCTCGTGGCCGTATCCCTTGAGGAGGTCGTCGAGTTCGGGTTCCGGGATCCGGGCCAGCACGGTCGGGTTGGCGATCTTGTAGCCGTTGAGGTGGAGGATCGGCAGGACGGCGCCGTCGCACACGGGGTCGAGGAACTTGTTCGCGTGCCAGGAGGCGGCCAGCGGCCCGGTCTCGGCCTCGCCGTCGCCGATCACACAGGCGACCAGCAGGTCCGGGTTGTCGAGGGCGGCGCCGTACGCGTGCGCGAGTGAGTAGCCGAGTTCGCCGCCCTCATGGATCGATCCCGGTGTCTGGGGTGCGATGTGGCTGGGCACTCCGCCGGGGAACGAGAACTGCCGGAAGAGCCGCGCCATGCCTTCGGCGTCGCGGGTCACGTCGGGGTACGTCTCGCTGTAGCTGCCCTCCAGCCAGGAGTTCGCGAGTACGGCGGGTCCTCCGTGGCCGGGCCCCCACACGCAGAGCGCGTCCAGACCGCGGGCCTTGATCACCCGGTTGAGGTGCGTGTAGACGAGGTTGAGCCCCGGTGACGTGCCCCAGTGGCCGAGGAGTCGCGGTTTGATGTGGGCGCCGGTGAGGGGCTCGGTCAGCAGCGGGTTGGCCAGCAGGTAGATCTGTCCGGCGGCGAGGTAGTTGGCGGCCCGCCAGTGGGCGTCCAGGGCCCGCAGCTCGCCGTCGGTCAGGGTGGTGCGGCGGCCTTGGTGTCCGTCGCCTGGCAGGTCCTGGTGTGGGGGCTTCGGCATGGGTGACTCCTGGGGCGTCGACGGGTCATGCAGGGGTGTGTCGGGAGTGGCGTCGGCCGGCGGGCGCCGCTCTCGGCACACCGGCCCTGGAGGGGTCAGCCATGCGCGACGACGGCGACGGGGGCGGTGGCGTGGTGCAGGACGGCGTGGGTGACGGGTCCGATGTGGGCGCCGATGGGGGAACGGCGGACACGGCGGCCGACGACCACGAGGGACGCCTCCCGCGACGCCTCCACCAGGTGGTGGGCCGGTTTGCCGGGCCGGGCCTCCTCGACGACCTCGACGGAGGGCAGCTTCTGCCTCCAGGGGCGCAGCGCGTCGGCCAGGGCGACGGCCTCCCACTGGCCCCGCTCGGTATCGAGCCCTTGATGCTCGGGGATGCCGTGCGCGAAGTGGGGTGGCGGACTCCAGCCGTGGACGACCTTCAGGGCCGTGTCGCGCCGGGCCGCCGCGTCGAAGGCGAACCCGATCAGTGTGTCGTCCGGACTGGCGGTGTCGAGGCCGAGGACGACCGGCCGGTACGGGGTTTCGGCGGACGGGACGCCCGCGAAGTCCCTCATGTGCTCGTCGGTGGCCTGTTCCCCGGCCCGTACGAGCACGACGGGCACCTTCGAGTGCGCGACGACGGACTGGCCGACGGAGCCGAGCAGGAATCCGCCGATGCCGCCGAGCCCGCGGGATCCGAGGACGAGCAGTTCGGCGTCCTTCGTCTCCTCGGTCAGCACCTCGGTGGCCGCGCCGAAGACCTGTCCGACGGTCACCTCGACCCCCGGGTGGCGCCGCCGGATGTCGTCCGCCGCGTTACGGGGGACGCGTTCCCGCCACTCGTGCTCGGCGTCCTCGCCCATCAGCGGAGCCCTGCCCATGGGTTCCGGCACCGGCTCCCAGACGTTGACCAGCCGCAACGGCAACTCTCTGAGACGGGCCTCACGCGCCGCCCACTCGGCGGCGGCCAGGCTCTCGGGCGACCCGTCGAGCCCGACGGTGACCGTGCGTGACATGGGGCGCACCTCCCAGATCGGGGGCCTGGTTCCAGCATCGCCGAAAGGGCGAGTACCCGCCCTGTGCGCGACAAGCCTCGGCGCGTCCGGAGCCGGGGAACCACCGTGGTCGAGGCCGGAAGCCCATGGCGAGGACGGGGACGCGGAGCGACGCTGGAGGTGGCAGGTTCTTACGCTCCGTGGAGGCACCGCCATGAACGCTCCCCCCGCCACCCCCATGTTCCGCGCGCTCCCTGCCGAACACCGCCAACGTCTGATGGGCATGGCCAAGCAGGTGTCGTTCCCGCAGGGCACCCGGCTCTTCGAGGAGGAGGGTCGCGCGGACCGGTTCTGGGTCATCCGCACCGGCACGGTGGATCTCGACATGCGCGTGCCGGGCCGTCGCGCGGTGGTGATCGAGACCCTGGGCATCAACGACCTGGTCGGCTGGTCCTGGCTGTTCGCCCCGCACACCTGGCACCTGGGCGCCGAAGCGACGAGCCCGGTCCGGGCGTACGAGTTCGACGCCGTGGGCGTGCGCGCCCTGTGCCGGGAGGATCCCGCGTTCGGGCTGACCGTCGCCGAGTGGATCGGCGGCATCCTCGCCCATCGGCTCCGGTCGGCGCGGACCCGGCTGCTGGACCTGTACGCCCCCTACGGCAGCGGCGGCCACTGACCGCTGCACAGCTCGCACCATCCGGAACGCGTACTGGGAGTCACCGTGCACAGCACCCCCCGCATCGTGAGTGACGTGATGACCCACACGGTCGCGGCCGTCGGCCGTGGGGCGGGCTTCAAGGAGATCGTGCGGCTGCTGGAGCAGTGGCAGGTCAGCGCGCTGCCCGTCCTGGAGGGTGAGGGCCGGGTCGTGGGGGTGGTCTCCCAGGCGGACCTGCTGCCCAAGGAGGAGTTCCGCGACAGCGAACCGGACCGGCCCGTCGGGTTCGGCCGGCTGGCGGACCTGGTCAAGGCCCGGGCGGTGACGGCCGGGGAGCTGATGACCAGCCCGGCTGTCACCGTCCACGCGGACGCGACGCTCGCGGCGGCGGCCCGCACCATGGCGCACGCCGGGGTGAAACGGCTGCCCGTCGTCGACGACCACGGCATGCTGCAGGGCATCGTCAGCCGTGCGGACCTGCTCAAGGTGTTCCTCCGGGACGACGAGGACATCGCCGAGGAGGTGCGGCACGAGGTGGTGTCGTATCTGTTCCCGACCCCGTTGTCGCCGGTCCATGTGGGCGTCCACGACGGCGTCGTCAAAGTCACCGGCCGGGTCAGCGACATCGCGCTGATCCCCGTGGCGGTGCGTATGGTCCGCGCCGTCGAGGGCGTGGTGGACGTCGAGTGCGAGCTGACGGGCCCGCACCGCACCCCCGAGGCGTACTGAGGGCCGATCACTCCACCGCCACGAGACGCCCGACGAGGTCGTTCCACCCGGCCTCCAGTCGCTCCAGCGTCATCCCGCGGCGCGAGATCAGGTGATCGACGAGGGTGATGTCGAGGTACCCCAGCAGGGTCTGTGCCAGGAGCTCGATGTCGCCCCGCGCTCCGGCCTGGCGCAGGAGCATGCAGAGGTGGCTCAGCCGGAGGAGGGTCGCCGGAATGGTGTGGTGGCGCAAGGCGTCCGCGCGGGCCGCCAGATACAGGTCGCGGTGGGCGTACTCATGCCGGACCACGGCCGCGCCGAAGGCTCTCAGCCGCTCGACGGGGGACGCGTCCGGGCCGAGGGGCGGCGGCCCGGTCAGGAACGCGCTCTGCAACTCCCGCTCCTGGTGGTCGAGGAGGGCGATGAGCAGCCCGGTGCGGTCGCCGAACCGCCGGAAGACCGTACCCTTGCCGACCTCGGCGGCGGTGGCGACGCCCTCCATGGTCAGGTTGGCGGCCCCGCACTCCCCCGCCAGCCGCGCGGCCACCTCCAGCAGCCGGGTGCGGTTGCGGGCCGCGTCGGCCCGTAGACGTGGCTGGTCGTCCGGGGTCGGTATGAGCTCCAAGAGCCCGTCGAGGGGGTCGCGCTCCTGAGACACGGGAAGGTGCGGCAGCGGCTCTGTCATGGAGTGAGAGTAACGCTCACCACAGACAAGTGGACCACGGTCCGGATAAGTGATACAAAGTTCAACGGACCTTGGTCCGCTTAATCACCCCGCTCAGCGTCTCATCCTTTTTGCTAGGAGTCAGCTCATGTCCGTTCGCATCCTCGCGCTCGTCGGCAGCCTCCGCGCCGGTTCGCACAACCGCCAGCTCGCCGAGGCCGCCGCCAAGCACGCCCCCGAGGGCATCGAGATCGAGCTGTACGAGGGCCTCGCCGACGTGCCGTTCTACAACGAGGACATCGACGTCGAGGGCAGCGTCCCCGCCGCCGCGGCCCGCCTGCGCGAGGCCGCCGGCCAGGCCGACGGCTTCCTGCTCTTCTCTCCCGAGTACAACGGCACGATCCCGGCCGTCCTGAAGAACGCCATCGACTGGCTGTCCCGCCCGTACGGCGCCGGTGCGCTGTCCGGCAAGCCGGCCGCCGTGGTGGGCACCGCGTTCGGCCAGTTCGGCGGCGTGTGGGCGCAGGACGAGACCCGCAAGGCTCTCGGCATCGCCGGCGGCACGGTCCTGAAGGACGCCAAGCTCTCCATCCCCGGCTCCGTGACCCGCTTCGCCGAGACCCACCCGGCCGACGACGCCGAGGTCGTCACCGGTCTGACCCAGGTCCTGGAGCAGCTCACGGCCTCCACGGGCACCGCGGCCGCCTGATGCGACACGGCCGCGTGATGCACCGGCCATGACCCGCGAACGGTTCCGGGCGGAGGCACGCACCCTCCGCCCGGAACCGTTTTTCGTTCTCCGAGGCGCGGCTGCACATCGTGCGCAGGTGACAGGTGCTTGCATGCGCTTATATGCACATAATGGGCGTATGAGCGCGAGCACGTCCGCTCCCGTACACGGGAAGGGGAACGACGTGAGCGATCATCGGAACGGGCATGAACACGGCCAGGGCGACGGGCACGACCATGGCCTGAGGCTGGACTGCGCGCTGGAGTCCTCCGCTCGCGGCATGAGAGCGCTGTGGGTCTCGCTGACCGTGCTCGGAATGACAGCGGTGATCCAGGCGGCCGTGGTCGTGCTGTCGGGCTCGGTCGCGCTCCTGGGCGACACCGTGCACAACGCGGCCGACGCCCTGACCGCCGTTCCGCTGGGCATGGCCTTCGTCCTGGGCCGCCGCGCGGCGACGCGCCGGTTCACGTACGGCTACGGGCGCGCCGAGGACCTGGCGGGCATCGCGATCGTGCTGACCATCGCCGCCTCCGCGGTCCTCGCGGGCTGGACGGCGGTCCAGCGTCTGATCGACCCGCACCCGATCGGCCACGTCCCGATCGTCGCCGTGGCCGCGATCATCGGCTTCCTGGGCAACGAGTGGGTGGCCCGCTACCGCATCCGCGTCGGCCGCGCGATCGGCTCGGCCGCGCTCGTCACGGACGGACTGCACGCGCGGACGGACGGCTATACGTCACTGGCGGTCCTGCTGAGCGCGGGCGGCGCGGCGCTCGGCTGGCACCTCGCCGACCCGCTGGTGGGGCTGGCGATCACGGCCGCCATCCTGCTGGTGCTGCGCGACGCCGCGCGCGAGGTGTTCGGGCGCGTACTGGACGCCGTCGACCCGGCGCTGGTGGACCGCGCCGAACAGGCGCTGCGGAACGTGCCGGGCGTACGGGAGGTGGGCGAGCTGCGGCTGCGCTGGATCGGCCACCGGCTACGGGCCGAGGTCGCGGTCGTCGTCGACGGGGATGTGTCCGCTCGTCAGGCGCACCACACCGCCGTCGAGGCGGAGCACGCCCTGCTGCACGCGGTTCCGAGACTCACCGCGGCCCTGGTCCACGCGGACCCCACGACGGCACCGGGCGAGACGGACCCGCACCTCGCGCTGGCCCACCACGTGGCGCCGTAGGCCCCGCAGTACACGCTCCGTCCCCGCCCGACCCGGTCCCCGTCAGGCGACCCCGAGCCCCTCCAGCACCACCGCGTTCGGCAGCTCCGCGAACGCCTTCCCGGGCACGAGCAGCTTCCCGCGCCGCCGGCCGCTGCCCACGAGCACGTACGGCAGGTCGACCACCGCGGAGTCCACCAGCACGGGCCAGTGCCCGGGCAGTCCGATCGGTGTGATGCCGCCGTACTCCATGCCGGTCTCCCCGGTCGCCGTGTCCATGGGGGCGAACGAGGCCTTGCGGGCGCCGAGCTGGCGCCGGACCGCGCCGTTCACGTCGACGCGGGTGGTGGACAGGACGACGCAGGCGGCCAGCGTCGACTCACCGCCCCGCTTGCCGGCGACGACCACGCAGTTCGCGGACTGTTCGAGCAGCTCCTGCCCGTAGTGCTGGACGAACACCGCGGTGTCGGCCCACTGGGGGTCCGTGTCGACGTACACGATCTGGTCCGCGGGGATGCTGCCGCTCCAGTCGCGTACGGCCTCGGCGACCGGGGCGGTGAGGTCGTCGAGGCTGTCGGGGGCGGGGGCCGCGTGGTCGAAGTGCCCGATGGGTGCGCGCATGAGCGCACGCTAACAGGCCGCGCGGGCGGGAGAGTCGGCGTCTCAGCGCACGGGCGGCACCGACACCGTCAGCACCATCTCCGTCGGGACGTCACCCTGATTGCCGTACAGGTGCGTGGCGTTGGCCTCGAAGGTGACGCTGTCGCCGGCCGGGACGCGGTACTCCGCGCCCTCGACGGTGAGTGTCAGCTCGCCCGCCACGACATGGGCGATCTCGACCGTGCCGACGGGGTGCGGATCCGACCGGCTGCTCTCGCCCGGCATCAGCCGCCACTCCCACATCTCCAGCGGGCCGGGCGCCTCGGCACCGGCGAGGAGCCTGCTGTAGCTTCCCGCCTCGGTGTGCCACAGCCGGACCACCTGCTCGGCCGGGACCACGCGGACCTTGGGCCCCCGCTCGTAGTCGAGCAGTGTGGTGACACTGACGCCGAGGGCGTCGCCGATCTTGACGACGGTGCCGAGGCTGGGGTTGGTGCGGGCCTGCTCGATCTGGATGAGCATGCCGCGACTGACTCCGGCCCGGGCGGCGAGCGCGTCCAGGGTGAAGCCGCGCTCGGTGCGCCAGCGCTTGACGTTGCGCGCCAGGGACTGGGTCAGCAGGTCGAGGTCCGACACATTCCGTCCAATATTGTGAATGACAGCGTTCAATACAATGAACTACGGTGGAGTGCACCCTACGTTCACCGCACTGTACTGCGAGGCCCCCGTATGACGACGACGCCGGCGCTGTTCGCCCTGGCCACCAGTCTCCTGTGGGGCCTGGCCGACTTCGGCGGCGGACTGCTGACGCGGCGGACGCCCGCGCTCACGGTGGTGGTCGTCTCGCAGTCCCTCGCGGTCGTCGCACTCGGCGCGATCGTGGTCGCGACCGGCGGCTGGAGCGAGGCCGGGCCACAGGTGTGGTTCGCGGTGGCCGCGGGTCTCGTCGGACCGGTCGCGCTCCTCGCCTTCTACAAGGCGCTCGCGCTGGGCCCCATGGGCGTGGTGTCCCCCCTGGGCTCGCTCGGCGTGGTGGTCCCGGTCGGGGTGGGGCTGGTCCTCGGCGAGCGCCCCGGGGTGCCGCAGTTCGCGGGGATCGTCGTCGCCGTCGCCGGTGTGGTGCTCGCGGGCGGCCCACAGTTCCGGGGCGCCCCGGTCCAGCGGCAGGCCATCCTGCTGACGCTGCTCGCGGCGTTCGGCTTCGGCGCGGTCATGGCCCTGATCGCCGAGGCCTCGACGACGCTCACCGGCCTGTTCCTCGCGCTGTTCGTGCAGCGCGTCACGAACGTCGCCGCCAGCGGCACCGCCCTGTACGTCGCGGTGCGGCGCGGCACCCCCGCTCTCCCCTCGGAGGGCTTCCCCTGGCGCTCGCTCCCGGCGCTCGCCTTCGTCGGCCTCGCGGACGTCGCCGCCAACGGCACCTACTCGGTCGCCGCCCAGCGCGGCCCGGTCACGGTCGTCGCCGTCCTCGCCTCGCTCTATCCCGTGGTGACGGCCCTGGCCGCCCGCGGCGTTCTCAGCGAACGGCTGCGCGGCGTCCAGGCGGCAGGCGCGGGCCTCGCCCTCGTCGGCACGCTCCTGCTGGCCACGGGCTGAACCGGCCAGAGGAAATGACTAGTGCTCTCCCTTCGGGGCCGGTTCCGCCAGTGCCGTCGCGGCTCCCTCGCCCAGCTCCGCCAGGGCCAGCAACTGCTCCGGCGTCACCCCGTCCGGGATCGGCACGGGCGCCGGGGTCCGCAGCGGCGGCTGCCAGCCCGCCACCGGGTCCCAGCTCCGTACGACCCTGGCGGGCGCCCCGGCCACCACCGAACGGTCGGGCACGACCCCCCGTACGACCGCTCCCGCGGCCACGACCACGTTCCGCCCGATCCGCGCCCCGGGCAGGATCACGGCCCCCGTCCCGATCCAGCAGCCGGGCCCTATCGACACCGGCTCCATGCGCGGCCACTGCTTGCCGATGGGCTCGTGGGGGTCGTCGTAGGAGTGGTTCGTGGAGGTCACGTACACGTACGGCCCGAAGTAGCAGTCGCTGCCGATACTGACCGTGGTGTCGGCGATGACGTGGCTGCCGCGGCCGAGGACGACACCGTCGCCGATGCGCAGGATCGGGTCGGGGCCGAGGTCGAGGTCGGGCATCAGCCCGGCGGTGAGCGTGACCTGCTCGCCGACGATGCAGTGGGAGCCGAGGTGGATCCACGGCTCGCCGAACACGGTGCCGAGCGGAAAGGCCAGCCTGGTACCTGTTCCCATCGCACCGAAGCGGAACCGCCCGGGGCGGTCGGTGGTCACGGAACCCGTCCGCTGCACCCAGGCCCAGCCCGCGTGAACGGCGCGCTGCGCCAGACGGCGACGCCAGGATGAGAACGTGTTCCTCCACTCGGGCACCCGCTCACCGTACTCAGCGGGAGCCGTGCCCATGAGGCCGTACGGCTGTGATCTTCGCCCCACGACGGAGGGCACCGATGGCTTACGGTGCCCCTGTCCCCGAGACGAGGAGTGAGTGAACGATGACGCACGAGGCCCTGATCGCCGGTGTGGGCGGCAAGGACCCGAAGGTGGATCAGGCGGCGTTCGCGGCGCCGACGTCCGTGGTGCTCGGCGATGTGACGCTGCACCCGGAGGCGAGCGTCTGGTACGGCGCGGTACTGCGCGCCGAGTTCGAACCGATCGTGGTCGGGGCCGGGAGCAACGTGCAGGACAACTGCACGCTCCACGTCGACCCCGGATTCCCGGTCTCCATCGGCGAGCGCGTCTCGATCGGGCACAACGCGGTGGTGCACGGGGCGACCGTCGAGGACGACTGCCTGATCGGGATGGGGGCGACCGTGCTGAACGGCGCGGTGATCGGTGCGGGGTCTCTTGTCGCCGCTCAGGCCCTCGTGCCCCAGGGCATGCGGGTGCCGCCGGGGTCGCTGGTCGCGGGGGTGCCCGCGAAGGTCAAACGGGAGCTGACGGCGGAGGAACGGGAAGGGATCGCGCTCAACGCGGCGGCGTACGTGGAACTGGCCCGGACGCACCGGGAAGCGCATGGGGGGTGACGGCGTCGCCGAGTAGGGGCAGGGGGCCCTACTCGGCGGCCGGCACCGGCTCCGGATCGGCCGCCGAGGCCTGAGCCTGCGTCTTCTTCGCCTTGCGCTTGAGGATCAGCATCGACCCCACGCCGAACAGCACCGCCGCCACCAGCCCCAGCCATGAGAACCGCTTGAGCCAGGCCTCGGCGACCACACCCACGTAGTAGATGACCGCGGTGGTGCCGCCCGCCCACAGGATGCCGCCGAGGACGTTGGCGGTCAGGAACTTCCAGTACGGCATCCGGAGCACGCCCGCGAGCGGACCGGCGAAGATGCGCAGCAGGGCCACGAACCGGCCGAAGAAGACGGCCCACATGCCCCACTTCTCGAAGGACCGCTCAGCGGTCGCGATATGGCCCTCGCTGAAGTGCTTGGGGAACTTCCCACCGAGCCAGGCCAGCAACGGGCGCCCGCCCTTGCGTCCGATCGCGTAGCCGATGGAGTCCCCGATGATCGCACCCGCGGTGGCACACGCGCCGAGGACGAACGGGTCGATCTCACCGTGCTGAGAGGCGAGCAACGCCGAGGAGACCAGGATGATCTCCCCGGGCAGCGGGATGCCCAGGCTCTCCAGGCCGATGACCAGGCCCACGAGCAGATAGATACTGATCGCGGGCACCGATTCGAGCCATTCCTGGACGTGCAACGCCGCTCCTCCCATGTCAGTGGACCCTGCGTTCCGGCGTGCGCCCGGCCATGGGCGCACGCCGGGGCAGCCTACCTGTTCACGGAGACGGCAGGGGCGTCCCAGAGGTTGCACTGGTGCTCATCGTGCACGGTGGCGCTCAGGACGTTGCCGCCCGCCGAGGCCGTCCGCAGGGAGAGCACGGAATCACGCCCGTCGGGCGGTGACGGCTGCCCTGCCGCACGCGGCACGCCGTCACGGATGAACGAGCCCCAGTACTGGATCATCTGCCGGGACAGCACCCGCTGCTCGGCGTTCAGCGGGGTGTCGAGGCCGAAGTGCTTGAAGAGGTACTGCACCTCGTTGACGTGGGTGGCCCCGAAGTCGAAGTCCGTGCCGAGGTTCCGCAGCGAGGCGAAGGGCGGTGAGGTGCGGTCGGCGAACTCGTACGCGTAGACCGGTCCGCGGGCGGCGAGCACCTCGTCGAGCCGGAGCGACGGGCAGGCGAACAGCAGGTCGCCCATGGCGGTGCCGTACGCGATGGACGGCGAGGGGTACGACGACAGCGGGTAGCGCTCCAGGGCGCGCTCGCCGAAGGCCGCCCGCATTTCGGCGGGGTACCGCTCGGCGGTGAGCGGGGTGCCGCCCGCGTCGAACCGCGAGAAGGCGAAGAGCCGTCCCTCGTCCTTGTTCGCGCCGTTGAGGACGGGTACGCGGGCGGCGGCGCCGTCCGCGAACGCCTCGGCGGGCTGGACGGGCAGGAAGGCACCGCCGGTCACGGGTGCCCAGTCGAAGCCCGGCTGGGCGGCCAGGACCTCCTCGGCGGACTTGGCGCGCAGGCACGCCAGGCTCGCGCAGCCGAGCTTCTCCATGAAGGCCGCGCCCTGCTCGACCGCCTGGTCGTGGCTGCGGGCCGCGCAGTCGCCGTACGCGCCGCTCTGGATGATGCCGGCGCGGAACAGGCCCTTGCCGCCCGGGGAGGCCAGCTGGGTGCAGACCGAGCGGCCGCCCGCCGACTCGCCCGCGATGGTGACGCGGCCCGGATCGCCGCCGAAGCGGCCGATGTTGGCGCGCACCCAGCGCAGCGCGGCCTGCTGGTCGAGCATCCCGAAGTTGCCCGAGACGCCGTCGCGGGCCTCGTCGTCGAGTCCGGCCGTGGCCAGGTAACCCATGGCGCCCAGGCGGTAGTTGATGGTCACGACGACCGTACCGGTCTGCCGGGCGAAGGTGTCGGGCACGACGTCCTGGCCCGCGCCCGCGGTGAGCCCGCCTCCGTGCAGCCAGACCATGACCGGACGGCGTACGGAGCCTTCGGGGACGTACACGTTGAGGTCGAGGCAGTCCTCGGTGTGGCTGGGCTGTTCGTAGCCCGGGTCCCAGCTCGCTCCCTGGACACACCTGTTGCCGAAGTCCTCCGCGGTACGCACTCCCTGCCATGGGCGGACGGGGCGCGGGTCCTTCCAGCGAAGCTTCCCGACGGGCGGCTGGGCGTAGGGGATACCGAGGAACTGCCGTCCCTCGTCGGTGGTTTCCCCCTGGACCCGGCCCGCCTCGGTGCGTACGACAACAGGATCCTGAGCCGCCTGGGCGGGCAGCGGGGCCACGAGGGCGGCCGCGAGGGCCGTCAGCCCGGTGACGAGCCGGCGCATCGCTGGTCGGCGTAACACTTGATCACCTCCACGGTGGTACGCGGTCAAGGATCTCGGGCCAAGGCACCAACCGCAGGCCACCACTTGACATGCCGTCACGGTCCCCGGGTCCGGCGCGAAAAATATGACCGGGAGTGACTCGTGTCAATGAAGTGAACAAGACGAACGGCCGGGTCCGTGCCCCTCAGGGGAGGAGAAGGGGCACGACCTGGGCATGGGGGGAGGTCAGCGCTTGATTTCCTTGATCTTCAGCATGCGCGTGATGACCTTGTCGAGTTCCTCGTCCTCGAAGACCTTCTTCCAGTCGTCGCGCACGATGGACTCGCGGCCGTAGTCCATGGCGATCAGACAGGCGTCCGAGAACGGGTTGGAGCCCTTGAGGGTATTGGCCAGGGCGACCTGGGTGTGTCCGAGGAGCATGGCGCGGGCGGCCTTCTCCGGTACGCCGACGGTGTGCACGGTCTCGTGCAGGGCCTCGGTCAGGAGGGCGCCGACCATACAGGCGATGGTCTCGACGAGGGTCGGCTCCAGGACGGCGAGCTGCTTGACGGTCACCCAGTGGACGTCGACGACGGGTGCGTACATGACGCGGATGACGGAGTCGGCCAGCTCCTGCTTGGCGTCGTCCCCGCCCTCGTACGCGGCGACGACCTCCTGCGGGGCGGCGATGCCGCCGAAGGTGTCCTGCCACTCCTCCTTGGTGGTGCGCTCCAGGAACACCGACGGGTGGCAGGGGTGGGCGCAGGCGTAGTGGATGTCGTCGCGGGCGAACAGCAGTCCGGCGTAGGCGGCGGCCGGGTCGAGGGTGAGGACGATCGTGCCGGGCTTCATCAGGGGCACGAGTTCCTCGGAGACCTTGCCGAGGACGACGTCGGGGACGGCGAGGATGACCACGTCGGCCTCGGCGGCCGCGGCGGCCGAGTCGGTCAGCTCGCGGCCGAGGCCACGGACGAGTTCCTGACCCTTGGGCGAGGCCTCGCTGAAGAGGACCCGGAAGTCGCTCGTGACCAGGTTGTTGGAGACGCGCTGGCCCATCTTGCCTGCGGCCCCGATGACGGCGACGGTCCTGGCGTCGGCCTGGGTCTGGATATCGGTGGCCATTACTCGCTCCTCAGAAGGGTGTTGATGCTGTGCTGCGTCCACTGGTGTTCGAGCCGGGCGGTGGCGTCGAAGCCCTCGTCCTGCCACGGGAGCCAGTGCTCCACGATCTGGTTGACGCCGCGTTCCTCGGGCCGGACGGCGGCGATCATGGCGTCGTAGTCCAGGAGCCCCTGGCCGAGCGGGCAGCCGGCGTAGGTGAAGCCGACCCAGCCGTCACGCCGGGTGAAGGCGAAGTCCTTGACGTGGATGTTGACCACGTACGGCGCGGTGGCGCTGACGACGTCCACCGGGCGTTCCAGCCGGGCGACGCTGTTGCCCGGGTCCAGGACGACGCCGAGATGCTCGCTGTCGACCCCTCGTACGACAGCCAGCAGGTCCTCGGTGGCCACTTGCTCGTAGGTCTCCAGGCCCAGCGTGACGCCGGCGGCGGCGTAGTGGGGTACGGACTCCTTGAGCAGGGTGACCGCCTCGGCCGGATCCGGCTGGTGGTCGGCCGTGTTGAGCATGGAACGGACCAGGGTGACGCCCAGTTCGCCCGCCAGGTGCAGGTAGGTGCGCAGGTGTTCGGTGCGCACGCCCCGGGTGCCGAGTTCAAGGCGCAGTCCGAGGTCCTGCGCGGTGGCGCGGACGTCGGCGAGCTGGGCCGAGTCGTAGGACTCGATGGGGAGGTAGTCGCAGATCTGGAAGACCTGACCGCCGAGCCGTGCGGTGTCGCGCAGCATGTCGGTGAGGTCCATCGGCCGCGGTGCGCGCCGGGAGACGCGCCAGAAGTAGGCGTAGGTGCTGATGCCGTAGGCCATCACGCCACCTCCGCGGGTACCGGGGGACGGATCTCGTCCAGGATGGCCGCGACGTTCGCGGGATCGTGGGCGAACCGGCCGAGGAAGAGGCCTTCCGCCGTGCCCGCGAGTCGGCTGAGCAGGCCGGGGCCCGCGCTGCCGCCGTAGATGACCGTCGAAGCGGTGTGCCGGGGTCGGCTGTCGAGCCACTCCCGCAGGGCGGTGCAGACGGTCCCGATGTGCTCGGTGGAGGCGGGCTCGGGCGCACCGATGGCCCACTGGGGTTCGTAGGCGACGACCACGCTGCCGTCGAGGCCGTGCAGCAGGCGGGCGGCCTCGGCGACCGTGCGTTCGGCTGCCTCCTGCGGCGTGCCCCGGTCGCGTTCGCCGACGCACAGGACCGGGGTGAGGCCGTTGCGCAGGGCGGCGGCCGTCTTCGCGGCGACGACCGTGTCGTCCTCGCCGTACAGACGGCGGCGTTCGGCGTGGCCGACCTCGGCGTACTGGCAGCCGATCTCTCTCAGGGACGGGCCGCCGACCTCTCCGGTGTAGGGACCGGTGTCCTCGGTGGCGATGTCCTGGGCGCCGACGGAGATCCCGTACGGGCCGAGGATGCCGTTCGCGGGGACGAGGGCCGGGAAGGCCGGGAGGACGAACAGACGGACGGCGCCGGAGGTGACGGCGGGGTGGTCACGGGCCAGGTCGGCGACCTTGCGGGCCCAGTTGAGGGTCTGGTGGTGGCCGAAGTACATCTTCAGGCTCACCCCCAGCAGGACGGGTGGTGCTGCGGGACCGGACATCAGGCGGCTGCCTCGTCGTCGCTCTCATAGTCGTTCTCGTAGTCGCACATCAGCTGGACCTTCGCGGCCGACGGGGAGTTCTCGTCGAAGCGGTAGGTGAGCCACTCGGCGGCCAGTCGGCGGGCGAGTTCGAGGCCGATGACGCGCTGGCCGAAGGTCAGGATCTGCGCGTTGTTGGAGAGGATCGCGCGTTCGACGGAGAAGGAGTCATGGGCGGTGACGGCGCGGACGCCCTTGACCTTGTTGGCGGCGATCGCGACGCCGAGGCCGGTGCCGCACACCAGCAGCGCGCGGTCGGCCTCCCCGCGGGCCACCATTTCGGCGGCGGCTATGGCGATCCTCGGGTAGGCGGTGTGGCCGTCGGCGTCCACGCCGACATCGGTGACCTCGGCGACCAGGGAGCTGCTCTGCAGGTCCTGCTTGAGGGCTTCCTTGTACTGGTGGCCGGCGTCGTCGGATCCGACGACGATACGGAGCTTGTCGGTCATATCGGCTTTCCTCAGTGGTGGTCGAGCAGGACGCCGTGGACGGCGCGGGCGATGAGGGCGAGCGAGTGGGCTCCCGCGTCGGGGGTGCCGAGGGACTTCTCGGCGTGCGGGCGGGCCCGGCCCCTGCGGGGCAGGAGGCCGGCGGTGGCGGCCGCCGCGGTCTCGGCGGCGGTGGCGGCGCGGTCCCAGGCCGCGGTCAGCGGGGATCCGGTGGCCGTGGCGGCGGTGAGGGTGTCGGCGAAGGGGACGAGGACGTCCACCATCGTCTTGTCGCCGACCTCGGCGCCGCCGAGGCGGCGCACGCCGGCGGAGGCCTGCGCCACGCCGTCGGCGACGCGGGGGGCGGTGGGGGCGTCCTGGTCGCCGAGGGCGGTGCCGAGGGCGCGCAGGATGGTGCCCCACAGGGCGCCGGAGGTGCCGCCCGCCTCGTCGGCCCAGGCGTCGGCGGCCCGGGCGAGGACGGTGCCGGCTCCCGCTCCCTGTGCGTGGGCGTCGACGGCGGCCCGCCGGGCGGCGGTGGAGCCGCGTTGCATGCCGATGCCGTGGTCCCCGTCGCCGGCGACGGCGTCGATGCGGCCCAGTTCCTCGGCATGGGTGTCGATGGTGTCGGCCACCGTGTGCAGCACGGTGAGGACGGTGGCTGCGGCCCGGCGGGAGTCTTCGGACGCCTCCGGCAGGACGATGCCTTCGGTGTGCTCGGTGTACTCGGCCGCGGGGACGTTGCCCACGCCCGGCGCCCCGGGAGCGGCGAAGGAGCCCTTGCGGTACGCGGGGGTGTCGGCCGGAGCGCGCCACAGCCGCTCCAGGTCGTCGTCCAGCCAGGTCAGGGTGAGGGAGACGCCGGCCATGTCGAAGCTGGTGACGAGTTCGCCGACCTCCGGTTCGACGATGTCGACGCCGGCCTCGCCGAGGAGTTCGGCGACCTTGCGGTAGACGACGAAGAGTTCCTCGTACTTGACCGAGCCGAGCCCGTTGAGGATGACCGCGGCGCGCTGTCCCTCCGGGCGTCCGATGCCCTCGGGGAGTTCGCCGAGCAGGGTGGTGACCAGGAGGCGGGCGGCCTCGTCGGCGGTGGGCAGGGCGTCCTCGCCGATGCCGGGCTCCCCGTGGATGCCGAGGCCGACGGCCATCCGGGCCTCGGGGACGGTGAACAGGGGGTGGTCGGCGCCGGGAAGGGTGCAGCCGGAGAAGGCGATGCCGAAGGAACGGGTGCGGGCATTGGCGCGCTCGGCGACGGCCAGCACCTCGTCCAGCGGCAGCCCCTGCTCGGCCGCGGCGGCGGCCGCCTTGAAGACGGGAAGGTCACCGGCGATGCCGCGCCGCTTGGCGGACTCCCCCGGAGCGGCGCTGGAGATGTCGTCGGTGACGGCGAACGTGCGGGACTCGATGCCGTCGGCGGCCAGGCGCTCGGCGGCCTGGCCGAAGTGGAGGACGTCACCGGCGTAGTTGCCGTACATCAGCAGGACGCCGGCTCCGCCGTGGGCGGCGCGGGCCACGGAGCGGATCCGCCCGGCGGAGGGCGAGGCGAAGACGTTGCCGACGGCGGCTCCGTGGGCCAGGCCGCGGCCGACCAGACCGGAGAAGGCCGGGTAGTGGCCCGAGCCGCCGCCGATGACCACGGCGACCTGCCCGGCCGGGGTCGTCCCGGCCCGCACGACCCCGCCGGTGACCGGGCGGACCCGGTCGCGGTGGGCGGCGGCGAAACCTTCGAGGGCCTCGTCGGCGAAGACGGCGGGGTCGTTGAACAGGCGGGTCATCGAACGGTCTCCATCTGCTGCTGCTCGGTTCCGGCAGCCGGTTCGGCGGTGTGGCCGCGGGCGGAGAGCCAGATCATCAGGACGGCCGACAGGAGCATGAAGAAACCGACCAGGTAGAGCGGTGCGTAGTAGGTGCCGGTCCAGTCCTTGAGCCAGCCCGTGACATAGCTCGATGCGAATCCGGCGACGTTGCCCATGGTGTTGATGAGGGCGATGCCGGCCGCCGCGGCGGCTCCGGTCAGGAAACGGGAGGGCACCGACCAGAAGACGGGCAGGGCGGCGAAGATGGAGCAGGCGGTCACGGTGATGACGGCGACCGTGGCGGCCGGGGAGCCCATGGAGAGGGCGAGCGGGATGCTCAGGCCACCGACGACGGCCGGGCCGGCGACGTGCCAGGTGCGGGTGCCATGGCGGGTGGCGTGCCGGGTCCAGAAGAACAGGACGATGGCGGCGGGCAGGTAGGGGATGGCGGTGATCCAGGCCTTGTCCATCACGCTGAACGTGGTGTCGTACTGCTCCTGGAAGCCGTCGATGATCGTCGGCAGGAAGAAGGCGAGCGCGTACAGGCCGTAGACGAAGCCGAAGTACACCAGGGCGAGGACCCAGACGCGGCCGCTGCTCAGGGCGGCCCTGAGGTCGCCCTTGGCGTGCTTGCCCTCGTGGCCGGTCTTCTGCGCGTTCTCCGCGGCCAGCTCGTTCGTCAGCCAGTCCCGCTCGGCCGGGGTGAGCCACTTGGCGTCGGCGGGCTTGTCGATCAGGTAGAACCAGGCGACGACGCCCAGGAGGATCGCGGGCAGCGAGACGAACAGGAACATCACGCGCCAGCCTTCGAGGCCGAACAGTCCGTGGTGCCCGATGAGCCAGCCGGCCAGCGGGGCTCCGAGCACGGTGGTGAGGGGCTGGGCCAGGTAGAACAGGCCGAGGATCTTGGTGCGGTGGCGGGCGGGCACCCACTGACTGAGGAACAGGATGGCGCCGGGGAAGAACCCGGCCTCGGCCACGCCCAGCAGGAAGCGCAGGGTGTAGAGCTGTTCGCTGTTGCTCACCCAGGTGAAGAGCAGGGAGACGATCCCCCAGGTCACCATGATCCGGGCCAGCCAGCGACGGGCTCCGTAGCGGTGCAGGGCCATGTTGCTGGGGACCTCAAGCACGATGTAGCCGAGGAAGAAGATCCCGGACGCGAAACCGAACTGCGCGGCCGTCAGGGCGAGGTCCTCCCCCATCCCGTTCGGTTCGGCGAACGAGACGGCCGTGCGGTCCAGGTAGTTCACGAAGAACATGAGTGCCACGAACGGCACGAGGCGGACTGAGACCTTCTTGATGGCAGTTCTCTCGACTGCCGTGGATGGCGCGTCGGCGACCATGGCGACTCCTCGGCTCGCCCGGACAACTCCGTCCGGGGTGGGTGCTCCGGCAGCTCTGCGTCAGGGCACGGCCGACCGGTTCGATGTCACGCTAGGCGCCAGAACCCAAATTGGTCACCAATTTACCGGTGTGGCGACGATCATAGACGCGACACCGTTCCAACTCTTGACAAACCTGACCCATAGGACTGATGAACTGGCTGGTCAGAATCGTGCGAACCCCATCTGGTTGACTGGTGACCGTGACCAGTCAGCCTGATCAGCAGCCTTCCGGTGCCACCTCCGACCTCGCGCGGCTCCTGCGTCCCGTCGTCCGCGAGTCCTCGGTCAGCGAGGTCGCCAAGCGCCTGCTCGACCATCTGTCGGCCGGCGACATCAGCCCCGGCACCCGGCTGCCCGCCGAGCGCCAGCTCGCCGAGGCGCTCGGTGTGGCGCGCTCCAGCGTGCGCGGCGCCCTGTCCGCCCTGGACGTGCTCGGCATCATCGAGATCCGCCCCGGCTCCGGCTCGTACGTACGCGAGGGCACCTCGGAGTTCCTGCCCCGCGCGATCAACTGGGGCCTGATGCTGGGCCAGCGCCGGACCCAGGACCTGGTCGAGGTGCGCACCTACATGGAGGCGGTCTCGGCCCGGCTGGCCGCCGAGCGTGCGACGGACGAGGATCTGGCACTGCTGGAAACGCACCTTCAGCACATGCACGCGGCCGCCGACGACGCGAAAGCCTTCATCGACGCGGACATCGACTTCCATCTGGAAACGGCCCGCATCGCGCGTAACAGCGTACTCAGCGACATCCTGCACAGCATTCGCGCGTTGCTGCAGGTGTGGATGGAGCGCGTCAGCGACATCGAGGGGACCGTCAGCGGCACCCTGTGCGAGCACGAGGCGGTGCTGCGCGCCATCCGCGCCCGCGACCCCGAGGCGGCGGACCGGGCCATGGCCGAGCACATGCGCATGGCGAGTGCCCGGCTCCGCGCCTCCATGACCGACGAAGCGCCGGCCTGACGCACGCCCCCGGACGCGGACGTCCCGCCCGGGGCAGGCGGGAGTCCGGCGACAGGGCCTAAGGTTGGCGCCCATGTGGCCAGGACAGCAGCAGCCGCCCGGGGGCGAGCACCCACCGCGGGACCAGAACCCGTACCAGCAGCCGGGTTACCAGCAGCCCAACCCGTACCAGCAGCCCGGGTACCAGCAGCCCAGCCCTTACGGGCAACAGCAGTGGGGCGCGCAGACGCCGGCCGGCACCCCGCAGCCGCCGAGCGGTGCCCCCAGCGGTGACGGGAACAAGACGAAGATCACCGCCATCGTGGCGGCCACGGCGGTCGTGATCGTGGCCGGGGTGACCGGTGTCCTCGTCCTCGGCGGCGACAAGGACGAGGAAGCCAAGGGCGACAACGGCAAGGAGACGGCACCGGCGAGCGCTCCGGCCGACCCGCGCGCCTCGGCGTCCGACGACAGTACGGACGACTCGCGCAGTTCCGAGGGGGAGAAGCCGACCGTCCCCGGCTGGAAGGTCGTCATCAACCCGAAGTACGGCACGGCGTTCGACGTCCCCGCCGGCTGGGAAGTCGGCACCCCGGGCAGGATCACCGGCTTCGAGTGGACGGAGAACGGCGAGAGGGGCCAGATCAGCGTCAGTTCCCCCGCCTACCTCAAGCCCACCTGGTGCACGAGCGAGGAGAAGGACGGCGCCAAGAACGAGACCGCGCTGGCCATCACCGGGACGAGCGGCGACAACGGCGCCAGTTCCACGGACGAGGCGGCCGAGAACCGGGTGCCGCTGTATGTGTACGGCGGCTACACGCAGCCGGACACGAAGAGCATCACGTACACCAGGGCGAAGCCGTACACCACGAAGTCCGGCCTCACCGGCAGCCTCGCCACGGCCTACTCGGTCAACACACCGAACAAGGGCAAGTGCGACAGCGACGGCAAGGCCATCACCTTCGCGTTCAAGAACGGCTCGGGTGATTTCGTGGCCTGGAGCCTGTTCGGCGCCAAGGGCGTCGACGGGGAGATCCCGGAGGCCACGGTCCAGAAGATCCTGAGCACAGTGCGCCTCGCCGAGAGCGACCCCGCTCGGTGAGCGCTCCGCGCTCGCGCCGGCCTCGGTCGGCCGGGAGCTGGACGTCCCCGCCGGCCGGGGCCGAAAACGTGTTTGGCAAGCGGGCCCCACGGCGGCGATAGTCGCTCGGTGACCTCACCCGCCGCCTCCCGCCTCCGCCCCGCCTGGGCGGGCCGCAACTACACCCTGCTGACCGCCGCCGCGGTCGTCACCAACCTGGGCAGCCACGGCGCCCTGATCGCCGCGGCGTTCGCGGTCCTGGAGACGGGCGGCGACGGTGGTGACGTCGGCCTGGTCGCGGCGGCCCGGACCTTGCCGCTGGTGCTGTTCCTGCTGATCGGCGGCGCGGTCGCGGACCGGATCCCCCGGCACCACGTGATGGTCGCGGCGAACGCCCTCAACTGCCTCTCGCAGGGCGCCTTCGCGGTACTCGTGCTGACCGGCGAGCCGCGGTTGTGGCAGATGATGCTGCTGTCGGCCCTCGGCGGCACCGGACAGGCGTTCTTCAACCCGGCGGCCGAGGGCATGCTGCTGGCCTCGGTCACAGGTGAGCAGGCGGGCCGCGCCTTCGCCCTGTTCCGGTTCGCGTCGCAGGGCGCGACGCTGAGCGGCGCGGCCCTCGGCGGCGTGATGGTGGCCGTGGTCGGGCCCGGCTGGGTGCTGGCGCTGGACGCGGCGGCCTTCGCGGTCGCCGCGGCGATGCGCTCCTTCCTCGATGTGAGCCACATCCCGCCGCGCGAACCGGGAGGGGGCCTGCTCGCCGATCTCCGGGACGGCTGGCGGGAGTTCACCGGCCGCACCTGGCTGTGGGCGATCGTCGTCCAGTTCTCCCTGGTGAACGCGGTCGTCGCCGCGGCCGACGCGGTCTACGGGCCCCAGGTCGCCCGGGACAGTCTGGGCGGGGCGGGACCGTGGGGCGTGGCACTGGCCCTGTTCGGGGCGGGCATGGCGGCCGGTGCGCTGCTGATGACCCGCTGGAAACCGCGCCGGCTGCTCCTCGTGGGCATCCTGTGCGTCTTCCCCTTCGCCCTGCCGTCCGCCGCGCTCGCCGTACCCGTGCCCGTCGCCCTGCTGTGCGTGGCGATGTTCGTGAGCGGTCTGTCGATCGAGGTGTTCGGCGTCTCCTGGATGACCGCCCTGCACCAGGAGATCCCGGAGGAGAAACTGTCCCGCGTCTCCGCGTACGACTGGTTCGGTTCCGTGTCGGTCGTGCCCCTCGCCACGGCACTCGCGGGCCCGGCGGAGGGCGCCTTCGGCCGGTCGGCCGCCCTGTGGGGCTGTGCGGCACTGGTCGTGGTGGCGACGGCGGCGGTGCTGTGCGTGCGGGACGTACGGACTCTGACCCGGCGCAGCAAGCCGGTGGCCCAGGGAGCGCCGGGCGGTGGGGCCGCGCCGGAGTCCGCCTCGGCCGGCGGCTCAGCCGATGCTGAAGGCCCCGTCGGGCGGCTCGGGTGACGGTACGGCGTCCTCCTCGCCCACGGGCGTGGCGGCGCCGATGAGGTCGCGCAGGGCCCTGCCGTGCTCCACCCGCGCCGGGAAGGCGTCGGCGGCGGTGCGGCGGATGAGCGCAGCGGTGTCGAGCGGGTGGTGGGCGGCGAGGAGCACGGCGTTGCCGAAGCGACGGCCGCGCAGCACGGCGGGCTCGGCGATCAGCACCATTTCCTCGAACACCGCCGCGAACGTGGCGAGTTGGGATCTGAGGAAGGCGAACGGCGCCGCGTCGGCCAGGTTGGCCAGGTAGACACCGTCGGTGCGCAGCACCCGCTCGGCGGCACGCGCGTACGCCACGGTCGTCAGGTGCGCCGGGATACGAGAGCCACCGAAGACGTCCGCGACCAGGACGTCCACGGAGCCGGCCGGGGCGCTTTCGAGCCATTCCCGGGCGTCCGCGCCGTGCGGCGTGATCCCGTGTCCGTCGGGCAGGGGCAGGTGCTCGACGACCAGGTCCAGCAGCCCGCGGTCAACCTCCACCACGTGCTGGCGCGAGCCCGGCCGGGTCGCCTCGACGTACCTCGGCAGGGTGAGCGCTCCCCCGCCGAGGTGCAGCACGTCGAGCGCCCGCCCCGGCTCGGCGACCGTGTCCAGCACGTGCCCGAGCCGCCGCACGTACTCGAACTCCAGATGTGTGGGCGCGTCCAGGTCGACGTACGACTGCGGCGCCCCGTCCACCGTCAGCAGCCAGGCCCGCTCCCGGTCGACGTCCGGCATGAGCTTGGCGGTCCCCAGGTCGGTGACGCGGGTGACGGGTATGGGTTCGGTCACGGGGTCCATTGTGCCGGTGGGAGCGCCCGCAAGGGGCGCGGGGCCGCGTCGATATGCGGCTGGCGCCGCGTGGGCGCGACCAGCCACGACGGACCCGCAGTCCCCCACACACGACAACAGCACACGACAACAGCCCCCTTCAGTGGACCGAAGTCACCGTCCCCGCACCGACGGTCCGCCCGCCCTCACGGATGGCGAACCCGAGCCCGGCCTCCAGAGGCACGTCACGCCCCAGTTCCACCGTCATCGTGACGGTGTCCCCCGGCCGGGCAACCGCCACCTCACCGAGGTCGACGTCACCCACCACATCCGCGGTACGGATGTAGAACTGCGGCCGGTAGCCGCTCGACACCGCGGTCGTCCGACCGCCCTCCCGCGCCGACAGCACATACACCCTCGCCGTGAAACGCCGACGCGGTACGACACTGCCGGGCGCCGCCACGACATGCCCGCGCCGGACGGAACCCCTCGCCACCCCGCGGAGCAGCAGCGCCACATTGTCCCCGGCCTGGGCCTCCTCCATGGGCTTGCCGAAGGTCTCCAGCCCGGTGACCACGGTCTCCAGACCGGCGCCGAGCACGTCGACCCGGTCGCCGACGCGGATCGTGCCCCGCTCGACGGCGCCGGTGACGACCGTGCCGCGACCGGTGATCGTGAGCACGTTCTCGACCGGCAACAGGAACGGCGCGTCAAGATACCGCTCGGGAACGGGTACGTACGTGTCCACGGCGTCGAGCAGCGCCTCGATGGACGCCGTCCAACGCGGGTCGCCCTCAAGGGCCTTGAGGCCGGAGACCCGTACGACGGGCACGGAGTCGCCCCCGTACCCGTGTGCGGTGAGCAGCTCGCGGACCTCCAGCTCCACAAGGTCGGTGAGCTCCTCGTCGCCCGCGTCGGCCTTGTTGAGCGCCACCACGATGTGGTTCACGCCCACCTGCCGGGCGAGCAGCACGTGTTCGGCGGTCTGCGGCATGATCCCGTCGAGCGCGGAGACGACGAGGATCGCCCCGTCGAGTTGCGCGGCGCCGGTGACCATGTTCTTGACGTAGTCGGCGTGGCCGGGCATGTCGACGTGCGCGTAGTGCCGGGTGTCGGTCTCGTACTCGACGTGCGCGATGTTGATGGTGATCCCGCGCGCGGCCTCCTCCGGGGCGCGGTCGATACGGTCGAACGGCACGAACCGGGTACCGCCGCCGGCGCCCCCGCGCTCGGCGAGGACCTTGGTGATGGCGGCGGTCAGAGTGGTCTTGCCGTGGTCGACGTGACCCATGGTGCCGATGTTCAGGTGCGGTTTCGTGCGGACGTAAGCCGTCTTGGGCATGACGGTACCTCGAAGCCTCTCAGTGATGCTGAGTGATGGCCCCGGCGCGGGAACGCGGCCGGAACGGGGACCCCGAGTACTTGCCGACCCTCCCCCTGCGGGGTCCGCCGGACGATCCGGGAAGGGTCAGCTTCGGGCGCCGTCCGGGGCGGCCGCGACGATCAGAAGGGCAGCCTTCGGGGCATCCGCGACTGCCGCGGATGCTGCGAGGAGGAAGGCGTGCCCGAACATGCCGTCGATCATCGCCGACTCGGCTGTCCACGTCGAATGGTTTTCGGGTGCGGCCGGCGCCTGTCGGGGTGGCCCGTGGTGGGCGTGGTTCTTGGTGGAGGCGGTGCCGGGTGAAGGGGAGTTGGGACGAGAGATGCTTCACATGAACGCTCGGTCGTGTCGTCCGTGGCGTTCTCCACAGCGGGGGTGCCCGTGCTTCGGGAGGTGCGGCGGCGGGCGCCACGCGCCGCGGTGGCCTCTCGTCGGGGTACGCGGGGGTTTCCGAGCACTATCCGCGGCAGGGCGGGATCAACGGACCTGGTCAGGCCCCGTGATGCCGCGACGTCCCGCAGACCCGCGCCCCTGACGCGCGCCCTTCAAGCCGGTGTCCGCGGGGCTGTACGCGCTGGTGATTCGTGTCAGCACGACGCCCGCGGGGCGCGCGTACGGCACCCGGACGGAGGTATCCGGCTGTTCCTCTTCCTGTGACGCCGATGAGACGAACCGTACGGCGATCACTCACATTGGTCGGTTAGTGTCGCCGAATGCTCGATGCCACCACCCGCTCGGGAGGCACCGCCACGGCCGTTCCCCAGGCCACCTCAGCGGAACTCGCCGTCGTCCCGGCTACCGTCACCCCTGTGACCCCGACCGGTATCGCCGCCCGCTGCACCAGAGTGCTGCTCTCGCCGTGGTCGCGGTTCGCGCTGCTCGTCGCGCTGCTGGCGGGGGCCGCGTCGAGCGTGCTGCTGTTCGAGCCGCAGCGGCTGCTGGCCGAAGGCTGGCCACCACAGCTCGGCGGTGCCGCGGCGGCTGCGGTGTTCGCTGTGGCATACGGGCTGTGCACGGCCGCGTTCGTGCCCCGGCCGCTGCTCAACCTGGCGGCGGGCGCCGTGTTCGGCTCGGAGCTCGGACTGGGAGCCGCGCTTGCGGGCACGGTCCTCGGGGCGGGGATCGCGTTCGGCCTCGGCCGGGTCCTCGGGCAGGACGCGTTGCGCCCGCTGCTGCGCGCCCGCTTCCTGAAGGTGGTCGACGGGCAGCTCAGCCGGCACGGTTTCCGCTCGATGATGGCGTGCCGGTTGTTCCCCGGGGTGCCGTTCTGGGCGGCGAACTACTGCGCGGCCGTCTCCCGCATGGGCTGGCTGCCGTTTCTGCTCGCGACGGCGCTCGGTTCGATCCCGAACACCGCCGCGTACGTCGTCGCCGGCGCGCGTGCCTCGACGCCGACCTCGCCCGTCTTCCTGGTCGCCATCGGGGTCATCGCGGTGCCGGCCCTGATCGGTGCGGTCGTCGCCTGGCGCAAGCGGCACCACCTGGGCGGAAGCTGAGACCGGCGCCGATCCCGCTCTCCAGCGTCGCCCTTGCCTGGCGGCAGGAGACGGGCGCCGTCCCTAGGCTGCGGCGGCCAGACCCCGGGCTGGACGGTGGCGGGCCCGGCGGTGACGTAACAGGTCCCCGCGATTCTGTGGGGAGTCCCCCCGGGGGGCTCCCCACAGAATCCCTCAGGAAGTTCCCTTGTAGACGTCGAGCCGCCCGCACATCCCGAACTTGCCGTAGGCCGCGGGCTGTTCGGCCTTCACCACGGCGTCGGAGAGGTGCGAAAGGTCGCCCCGGTCCAGCCGGTCGAGCTGGTCCCCCGTGGCCGCGGCAGCCGCCTGCGCACCGCGCTGCCACCGCTCCCGCCACTCGGCGAGCCGGGGCCGTACCAGCGCGGCCGCGGCACGGTGGAAGGCGGCCAGCGGCTCGGGCCCGTCCGCATCGCGCAGTGCCCGGAAGCCCCGCAGGGCGAGGTCACGCCTGGCGCGGGCGACCCGCTCCTGCTCCTCCTCGGACACGTCCGCCGGGACGGCCGTGGCGGCGGCGTACGTCTCCGGGTCGGTGAGGTACTCGGGCGGCAGGGTGAGCACGGCGTCGCCCGCCTCGGGGAGCCCGTTGTTCTGCATCAGCACCGTGATGCGCAGGGCGTCCTCGTTGACGAGCCGGTGGATGGTGCCGGGCGTGAACCAGGCGACCGTGCCGGGCACGAGGGGCGTGACCTCGTACCCGGACGTCGTCAGGGTCTGCACCGCGCCGTGTCCGCCCGTGACGACGTACGCCTCCGAACAGGTCAGATGCATATGGGGAGTGCCGCCGCACACCCCGTCCGCCGCGGGCCAGTCGTAGACGGACAGATGCGACACGGCGACGGCTCCCGGCAGTCCCGTGAACTCCATCGCGCTCACCTCCCGTATCCCTGGTACTCCTGGCGGGGGCTCACCACGGGTGCTCCTCCAGGTACTTGGCGATCTCCGCCCGTTCCCACGCCCCGTCGGCCACGACAACCCGGTAGCGGCGGGTGAGCGTGTCACCGGGAGCGAGCTCCAGCTCCTCGAAGAAGGACCAGGAGGGGGCGACGGCGGCGAAGGGCTCGTTGCGCACGAACCAGTGGGCCGGATGGGTGCCGCCGCTGCCCGCGTGGTCGTTCTCGGGTGCGTGGGCGAAGACGAGGGTGGCATGCCCGTCCGAGCCGTCGTGCTCCCCCGAGTAGGCGAGCCAGGGCGCCTGCTCGCCCATCAGCTCGGGTCCCTCGGCGTCGGGCCCGATGATCCGCCCGTCCCGGAAGGCCCGCGGCCCCCGCCAGAACAGACCCGTGTAACCGGCCATCTCGCGCCCGGCGGTGGTCGGGCTGCCGAACCGCAGCGGCTCCTCACGCCGGTTCGTGAGGGAACTCGTCCAGGTCAGCGCCCAGGATCCCGTCGCCGTATCGACGTCGTGCACCTCGATCCGGCGCTCCTCGTCGGCCCACAGCTCCCCGGTGTACGGGTGCCACGTGAGCCGCTCGGCGATCACGGCCCGGGCGCCGTCCGAGGCGACCTCGTCGAAGCCGACGTGGGCCATCGACCCCACCCGTTCCGGCAGTCTGAGATATCCCTCTCCGTGAACGTATGTGTTGCCGCCCCACAGGTTCTGGCCGGACAGGTGCGAGGCCGTCAGCTGCAGGCCTTTGTGCCAGCGGTGGTCGTTGGGGCGGTAGTCGGTGACGACGTCGCCCGCCAGGGTCCTCACCGGGTGCAGGTACGGCTTGGGCGCCTCCCAGGCCGCCTCCGGCCGGTAGACGTAGCTGAAGAGCTCGACACCGGTGGTGGGTTCGGTGACGGTGATGCGGTCGCCGTGGGCGTGGACGATACGCAGACGCCGACCGTCGTTCTGCGCCTGCCGGGGCTGCGGAGCCTGCTGGTTCGCGCTCATGCGGGGATCTCCTCGCTCGGGGCGGTCTCCGATGCCGGTGTCACCACGGGTGCCCAGCCGGGGGCGCCCCCGTGCATGGCGGTGTAGTACGGGTCACCGGGTCCGATCTCGCCGGCCCGCACGGTCGTGTCAGTGAACGCCGACTTGTAGATCGCGGTGATCAGTTCCAGGCTGGTCCGTCCGTCGGCACCGCTGCTGCGCGGCCGCTCCCCCGCGCGCATCGCGGCGACCAGGTCCCGCAACTGCTCCAGATGCGAGCTCGGCACGTCCGCGCCGAAGTCCTTCCAGGCCGCCGCCTCGTCGTCCGGAACGCCCCGGGCGGCGGTGATGCGCCAGTTGTCGTTGCTGTGGCCGTACAGGTGGGTCAGCTCGACGGTGGCCCGCTCGCAGTCGATGCGGATGCGGCTCACCTCGTCGGGGCTCAGCACGCTGTTCACGATGGTGGCCATCGCACCGTTCTCGAAGCGGACGAGGGCGGTGGACACGTCCTCGGTCTCCACGTCGTGGACCAGGCGCCCGGCCATCGCCCGCACCTCGCTCCACGGCCCGAGCAGGTCGAGCAGGAGGTCCATCTGGTGAATGCCGTGCCCCATGGCGGGCCCGCCGCCCTCACTCTGCCAGCGGCCACGCCAGGGCACGGCGTAGTAGGCGGCGTCGCGGTACCAGGTGGTCTGGCAGTGGGCCACCAGCGGGCGGCCCATGGACTGCTCGGCGATCAGCCGCCGTACGTGCCGCGACCCCGAGCCGAAGCGGTGCTGGAAGACGATGGAGGCGTACGGTCCGCCGTCGGTGCCCTCCTCCGCCTCAACGGCGTCGAAGTCCGCGAGCGTGGGCACGGGCGGCTTCTCGCACCACACCCAGGCGCCGGCCCGCAGTGCGGCCACGGTCTGCTCGCGGTGCAGCGTCGGCGGAGTACAGACGCTGACCAGGTCGGGCCGCTGCTCCGCCAGCATCCGGTCCAGATCGGTGTACGCGTGGGGAACGCCCCCCGCTTCACAGAACGCCTTCACCGCGTCGGCGTCGATGTCGACCGCGGCGACCACCTCCGTCTCGCCCTCCGCGGCGAGCTGGACGAGCGCGGGCAGGTGGGAGCCGCGGGCGATGGCACCGGTGCCGATGATCGCGGCCCGGATGCGACGGCCGTTCAGCGGGGCCGCGGGGTGGTCCGGAGCCGAGCCCGGGGCCGGGCTCGGGTCCGGGTCCTGGCCCGGGTTCTGGGCGGGATCGGGACTGTGGGCGTTGCTGGGTGTGGGCATGGACGTGATCAGCACTCCATCGACGGGACGTCAGACGCCGGCCAACGCCTGTTGACTCCGGGCGGACCGGTGACAGCAAGCGCTTTCTCCTCCGGCTGCAACGTATGTGTCGACATAGTGACCGGTCAACACCACCGACGCCCTGACCGGACAGACCGACCAGACAGACCGACCAGACAGAGCGACCGGACAGAACGACCAGACCTCGGACCGTGCCCGTTACCCCGAAGCCCATACCGGGGGACGCCCCCGTGACAACCCTGTCACCGGAGGACGCTACGCTGCCCCTCAACACCCGTGATCAGCCCGCCCCGCGGGCACGGCGTGTCCGTCGGCCCTCCCACGAGCAGCGCTTGGACCACCTAACTCCATGTCTTGGTTTGAATCCCTCATCCTCGGACTCGTCCAGGGGCTGACGGAGTTCCTCCCCATCTCCTCAAGTGCGCACCTGCGCCTGACCGCCGCGTTCTCCGGCTGGGAGGACCCCGGTGCCGCCTTCACGGCGATCACGCAGATCGGCACGGAAGCCGCGGTGCTGATCTACTTCCGCAAGGACATCGTGAACATCATCTCGGCGTGGTCCCGCTCGCTGGTGAACAAGGAGATGCGCAGCGACCACGACGCCCAGATGGGCTGGCTGGTGATCATCGGCTCCATCCCGATCGGCCTGCTCGGGGTGACGCTCAAGGACCAGATCGAGGGTCCGTTCCGCGATCTGCGCATCACCGCCACGATGCTGATCGTCATGGGTATCGTCCTCGGCGTGGCGGACCGGCTGGCCGCCCGCGACGAGACGGCCGGAAAGCACCGGGTACCCAAGCGGCGCAAGACGCTCGACCAGCTGACCGTCCGGGACGGCCTGATCTACGGCATCTGCCAGGCCATGGCCCTCATCCCGGGCGTCTCCCGCTCCGGCGCCACGATCAGCGGCGGCCTCCTCATGGGCTACAAGCGTGAGGCCGCGGCCCGCTACTCCTTCCTCCTCGCCATCCCGGCGGTGCTCGCCTCCGGCGGCTACGAACTGAAGGACGCGATGGAGGGCGGCCACGTCGCCTGGGGCCCGACGCTCTTCGCCACCTTCATCGCGTTCGCGGTCGGCTATGCGGTGATCGCCTGGTTCATGAAGTTCATCTCCACCAAGAGCTTCATGCCGTTCGTCTGGTACCGCATCGTCCTCGGAGTCGTGATCATTGTGCTGGTGAGCGCGGGTGTACTGAGCCCTCACGCGGCCGAGTCGGCGGGCTGATCCGGGGAAGCCGGTCTCCGGCTTCATTCATCTCCCCCTCTCCCGGCCCGGGGCTCATGACAGCGGCCCCCGCAGAGCACTTCCGCTCTGCGGGGGCCGTACCTATTCGCCGCCGAGACGAGGGTTGCGGGACCACCTGAGGGGTGTTCGGGGTCCGGAAGGGCCGCCCGTCAGCCATCAGGGCGGGCTCCGCAACGACCTGGCCGGCGAGGGCGTCGCCGCTGCGGCTCAGGGAGTTCGGGCGGTGGTCTGCCTTCGGGGGTGTTCATGACACCGGCGTTGTTGATCAGAATGTCGAGGTCGCCCTGCCAGGAGGCGGTGAAGTGGCGGCCACGCTGACCGGGGCACTGGATCAGGCCGGCGCCTCCTTCGCCGACCGGCTCGCCGCGCTCGCACGTACTTACGTGTCCTTCGCGATGCGGGAGCGGCTGACGAACCCCGTGGACCGACCGGCTGACTGCCCGAACTCCGCATCGTGACCAACCACATACCACACGAGTAGCGGCGCGGTAGCGCACTGTCAGTCCTTGGCCCTACGCTGGTCGGCATGTCCCCCGATTCCATGACCCCTGGTTCCGTGCGGTCCGCTGCCGACTTAAACGAGCAGATCCGAGCACTGTGGATGCGCGCCGGCGGCTCGCTGTCGGCACAGGAGCGGGCCGAGTACGAGTTGCTGGTCGTCAAGTGGGCGGCGGCGATACGCGGAGAGATCATCGAGGCGGCATGAGGGGCACAGGGTGAGCGAGGCGTCCTGCCGGGAGTTCGACGCCGGGCATCCGGATCCCGGCGCCTCACGCGGGACCGTCATCTTCCTGAACGGCACATCGAGTTCGGGCAAGTCGAGCATCGCCACCGAGCTGCTCCGGATCCTCGACGAGCCGTACTTCCACCTACCGGTGGACGCGTTCCACGCAATGCGGACACGTCAGGAGATACCACCCGGCCAGCTCACCACCGTTCTGCACAACACCTGGCGCGGCTATCACCGGGCGGTGGCCGGAATGGCCGCCGCCGGCAACAACGTCGTCATGGACCACGTAATGAGCGAGGAGTGGCGGCTGCGGGACTGTCTCGATCTCTTTGTGCCGCAGGACGTCGTGTTCGTCGGGGTGCGCTGCCCGCGCGACGAGGTCGAGCGGCGAGAGCGCAAGCGTGGTGACCGCCCAGCCGGTCTGGCCGTACGGCAGCTGGCGCAGGTCCACGCGCACGGCGTGTACGACATTGAGTGCGACACCGGTCGCGCCGATCCCCACCAGTGCGCCCGCATCATCAAGGATTTCCTACCGCACCGGCCCATGCCCACGGCCTTCCAGCGGCTACGGGAGAAGAACTCCGACGCTTGGTAAGAGGAATCACGACGGAAGAGGAACGGGGATACACGTACACGCCGCCGCGCCCTGCACATCATTACTACGCCGAACGGCTCCGAACGGCTGCTTTCTCTTACGGAACCCTGAACTCGATCTGGGTGATGGTCGGTCCGTCCCCGGTGACCTGGCCTTCGCCGATCGCTTCACTCCAGGAGCCGTCCTGTTGGAGTTTCGCCAAAACCGCGGGGGAAAGACTGACGGTGATCTGGATGCCGCCCGCAGAAGCGGGGGCGCGGTCTATGCGGATTTCATGACTCATAGCGGCGACGTTACCCGCAACGATCGTTCCGGAAATGACGTTTGGAATTTTACCCAGGGTCGTTTAGTTATGGGACGGTCAGTCCGGTCTTGTCAGTAGAATTTCGATGCTGACGTGGCCTTTGCGCCAGGGTGGTCGGAGCACCCGCCCTCGTCACAGCACTCCGTTGCCACCGAATATCCCCCTGCAGGGCCCTTGGCGCGGCCCGCCTCCTCCCCCAACACTGAGCCGATGACGCAGCGTGTAGATCTCGCTACCGTGATGGACAGGCTCGCCGTGGACGAGCTGATCACCGAGTACGCCGTGGCTGTGGACGACGGCGACTGGGAAACGTACCGAGGGTTGTTCGGCCCGGGCGGGCGCGCGGACTACCGCTCGGCCGGAGGCATCGAAGGGGACGCGGTCGAGGTCGCCGGATGGCTCGCCCGGAGCATGGAGTCGTTCCCCATGCGGCAGCACCTGATCGTCAACCGGCGCATCCGCTTCGGCTCCCTGGAGCACGACACCGGCGACACCGCCCACGTCCAGGCGGACTACGTCAACCCGATGCGGTTCACCGGCCAGGACAGCGGATCCACGGCCCCCGATTTCGTGTGCGGCGGCCGTTACGCCTTCGCCCTGGTGCGAACGTCCGAGGGCTGGAGGCTGCGCGAGGTGGTGGTCCGGGAAAAGTGGCGCCACTCGCCCGACCGGCAGCCCACCACGCCCTGAACGACCCACCCGGCAGCCGCCCATCACGCCCTGAACGAACCCGACCCACCTTCGAGCGGCCCCTGAGCCACCCCGGAGCCACCCCGGAGTCACCTCCGACCTGGCCGGAGAGCACCTGTCGGAGATCGTCTGCCGCGCGCACACTGGAGGTACGCATCACCGGGGAGGGAGGCGCTCCATGAAGATGCCCGATCGCTGGCTCGCCTCCCCGTGGCGGCGCGGACTGCTGGCCGTGTTGTCCGGGGCCCTGCCGATGCTCGCGTTCCCGGCGCCGTCCCTGTGGTGGTTCGCGTACGTCGCCCTGGTGCCCTGGATGCTGCTGGCCCGTTCGGCGCCCACGGGCAGGCGGGCCGCGTACGACGGCTGGCTGGGCGGTGTCGGTTTCCTGGTGGCCGTGCACCACTGGCTGCTGCCGAGCCTGCACGTGTTCATCTTCGTGATAGCGGCGCTGGTGGGCGTGCTGTGGGCGCCCTGGGGCTGGCTGGTGCGCCGGTTCCTGGCCGGTGCGCCCTCGGCCGGGCGGCTGGCAGCCGCGCTGGTCGTACTGCCGTCGGGGTGGCTGATGGTGGAACTCGTGCGGTCCTGGCAGGGACTGGGCGGGCCGTGGGGGCTGCTCGGGTCCAGCCAGTGGCAGGTGGAGCCCGCGCTGCGGCTCGCCTCGGTCGGCGGGGTGTGGCTGCTCAGCTTCCTGGTGGTGGCGGTCAACGTCGCGGTCACCGTGCTCGCCGCCGTGCGACGGCCCCGTGTTCTCGCGGTCGCCGGGCTCGTCGCGACCGTCGCCGTCACCTCTGCTGCCTGGGTGTGGTCGCCACGGCCCGACGTGGTCGGGCGGGCGCGGATCGCCGTGGTGCAGCCCAGTGTCATCGCGGGTAGCGGCAGCCCGGAGAAGCGGTTCGCCCGCGAGGAGGCCCTCACTCGCGGGCTCGCCGGGCGCGACCTGGATCTGATCGTCTGGGGCGAGAGCAGCGTCGGCTACGACCTCACCCACCGCCCCGACCTCGCAGACCGCGTCGCCGCCCTGTCCCGAGAGACGGGGGCGGACATCCTCGTGAACGTCGACGCCCGCCGCGCCGGTCACCCCGGCATATACAAGAGTTCGGTCCTCGTCGGTCCGCAGGGCCTCACCGGCGAACGCTATGACAAGATGCGGCTGGTCCCCTTCGGCGAGTACATACCCTTCCGTCCGCTCCTCGGCTGGGCCACCTCGGTCGGCAAGGCGGCGGGCGAGGATCGTATGCGCGGAACCAAACAGGTCGTCATGGAGGTGGGGCACGGCGGGCTGAAGGTGGGCCCGATGGTGTGCTTCGAGTCGGCGTTCCCCGACATGAGCCGGAATCTCGCACGGGACGGCGCCGATCTGCTGGTCGCGCAGTCCTCGACCTCCACCTTCCAGCACAGCTGGGCCCCCGAGCAGCACGCGTCGCTGGCCGCGCTGCGGGCCGCCGAGACCGGCCGCCCGATGGTCCACGCGACGCTCACCGGCGTCTCCGCGGTCTACGGTCCGAGCGGCGAACGCATCGGGCCCTGGCTCGGCACGAGCGCCAGCACGGCAGCGGTGTACGAGGTGCCGCTGGCGGACGGTGTCACGCCCTACGCCCGGTTCGGCGCATGGCCGGTGCACGTGTCCGTGCTGGTGCTGATCGCGTGGGGCGCCGTCGAGGGCGGACGGGCCGTGCGGCTCAGGAGGACATCTCCTCCACCACCCGCACCACCCGCTCGCACAGTTCGTGAGTCGCCAGTGCGTCACGGGCGCTGAGCACCCTGCCCGCGCGGACGGCGTCGAGGAAGGCGAGCACGGCCTGCTCGATGCCCCGCTGCCGGGCGACCGGCACCCAGTCGCCGCGCCGCCGCACGGTCGGCTGCCCCTTGTGGTCGATGACCTCGGCGAGGTTGACGACCTGGCGTTTGGTGTCCTGCCCGGACACCTCCAGGATCTCCTCGGCCGAGCCGCTCAGCCGGTTCATCACCCCGAGCGCCGTGAAGCCGTCGCCGGACAGCTGAAGCACGACGTGGTGCAGCAGTCCCTGCTCGGCACGGGCCCGCACGGTCACGTCGTCGATGGGTCCGGGCACCAGGAAGCGCAGCGTGTCGACGACGTGGATGAAGTCGTCGAGGATCATCGTGCGCGGTGCCTCGGGCCGGCCGACGCGGTTCTTCTGCATCAGGATCAGCTCGCGCGGGTGGTCCGCGCACTGTGCGTACCCGGGTGCGTAACGCCGGTTGAAGCCCACCGCCAGCCCGATGCCGCGCTCCTCGGCGAGTCCCACCAGGCGTTCGGAATCGGCGAGATCGTACGCGAGCGGCTTGTCGACGTACGTCGGTACGCCCGCTTCCAGGAGCCGCGCGACGATCTCCGGGTGGACGTCGGTGGGCGCGTGGATGAAGGCCGCGTCGAGGCCCTGGGCGAGCAGGGCGTCGAGGTCGGTGTGCCGCTGCGCCGCGGGGAGGTGGAGGCTGTCGGCGACCCGGTGGAGTGTCGCGGGCGTCCGCGTCTGCAGGTGCAGTTCGACCCCCGGCTGGGTGCCGAGAACCGGCAGGTATGCCTTCCGCGCGATGTCGCCGAGTCCGATGCAGCCGACCTTCACAGGGATCTCCCGTCCAGTGTGTGCGGGGCGCAGGGCTACTCGTAGGGCTTCCGGGGGGTGCCGGCGCGTGCCTCGTCCGAAGCATACGGCGGCTGAGGCGGGCACCAGTCGGCGATCCCGTCGAAGCTCCGCAGGAGGAGGCCCGGCGCGGCCTTGGAGAGCGCGGCGACCATCGCGTCGCGTACGGCCGTGCCGACCCGGCCGGACATCATGGTGAGCCGGGCGGCCCCCACCGCCTTGCGGGCGATCTCCGTCGTACGGGGCAGCCGCGCGGCCGAGTACGCGGCGAGGTCGCCGCTGTGGGCGGCGAGCACGATCGCGTCCTCGACGGCCTGGTTGCCGCCCTGGCCCAGAGTCGGCGGCATGGCGTGGGCGGCGTCCCCGAGCAGCGCCACCCGGCCGCGGTGGAAGGCGGGCAGCGGCTCGGCGATGTGATGGACGTCGTGGCGCAGTACGTCCTCGGGGCGCGCGGCAGCGATGACCTGCGGGATCGGGTCGTGCCAGGTACCGAACCGGCGCACGAGTCCGGCCTGCTCGTCGTCCGGCGCGTGCCCTCCGGCGGGAGTCATGGCGGCGGCGTACGCGTACACCCTGCCGTCCTTGAGCGGATGCGTGCCCCAGATGCGGCCCCTGCCCCAGGTCTCGTGCGAGGCCACGGTGCCGGGGTGCAGCCCCGGTACGGGGATGACGACACGCCACGTGGTGAACCCGGCGTAGACGGGGCCGGGATGGCCGGGGAAGAGCACACGGCGTACGGCGGAGTGGATGCCGTCGGCCGCGACGACGAGGTCGGCCTCCAGTTCGCCGTCGGGCGTGCCGACACGGGCGGGCCGGTCCGGGCCGCCGGGGTCGGCGAGGGTCGCGGGGACGGACACCCGTACGGCGTCCTCGGGGAGCCGGGCCGCGAGCCGGTCGATGAGCGCGGAGCGATGGAGCAGGACGAGCGGTCCGCCGAAGCGTTCGGCCACGGCGGCGGCGTGGGCGCGCGACAGCCAGCGGCCGCTCGGTGTGCGCACTCCTCCATCGCCCTGCCAGGCGGCGAGGCCACGGATCTCCTCGCCGAGTCCGATGACGTCGAGGGCGCGCAGGGAGTTGGGGGCGAGGGAGATCGCGGCACCCACGGGTTCCAGCGAGCGAGCCCGCTCCAGGACGGTGACGTGCCAGCCGCTGGTGTGCAGGGCCACCGCCGCGGTGAGCCCTCCGATGCCGCCTCCGACGATCACGGCGTGGGCCCTGCCGCGCTGCTGTGCCATGGCTCCTCCTCGTGCATTCCAAACCGGCGAACGGTCACTGCAGCTGTCACTGCCATCTGTCACTACAGCTGCCACTACAGCCGTTACTACAGCTGTAGTAGCACTCCCTCTCGACCGTACTACAGGTGTAGTCCTGGAGGTAGGTTTGATCCCATGCCCGTACGCAGCCCCGGCCCCTCCCGCGCCGATCTCATCGCCGACGCCGCCCTCCTCCTGCTCGCCGAGCGCGGGATGCGCGGCCTCACCCACCGGGCCGTCGACGAGAAGGCGGGGCTCCCGCAGGGCTCGACCTCGAACCACGCGCGCACCCGTCAGGCACTGCTGGAGACCGCCGTGCGGAGACTGGCCGAGCGGGAGGCCCAGGTGCTCACACCGGACGAGATGCCGGCCGCCCAGGACGGGCGCGACGGGGTCGACGGGCTCGTGGACGGGCTCGCTCTCGCCCTGCACCGCTACCTGACCGGTCACCGTGACCTGCTGGTCGCCCGTTACGAACTCGCCCTCGAAGCCACCCGGCGGCCCGGACTGCGGGAGTTCTACGACGCGGCCGGGAAGCGGTTCCGTGATCCGCTGACCGTGCTGGTCACCGAGGCGGGTTCGCGGGACCCGGCGCGGCACGTGCTGTCGCTGGTGGCGTTCTGCGACGGGATGCTGTTCTCGTGCGTCGCGGGATCGTTCCACACGGCCGTGCCGACCCTGGACGAACTGCGGAAGGGATTCCGCGAGTTGATGAGCGGGATGCTGCGCCGCTGATCCCGGCGGGCCGACTGGCTCGCGCTGTCGCCGGCGTTCCGGCGAATATGCGGTGCTCCACGCAAATGCGTAGCGCCCCGCGAGGCCACTCCCGGAAGATGCACATCATGACGATCAAGCGCACCGACCCCGCGACCAACACGGACGAACGGTCCATGCTGGAGGGTTTCCTCGACTACCACCGACAGACGCTGGAGCTGAAGTGCGCGGGCCTGGACGACGCCCAGCTCAGGACCGCGTCGGTGCCGCCCTCCGAGCTCTCCCTGATGGGTCTGGTACGGCACATGGCGGACGTGGAGCGCAACTGGTTCCGCAGGGTGCTCGCCGACGAGGACGCGGGGCCCCTCCACTACAGCGACGAGGACCCGGACGGCGAGTTCCACCTCACCGGCACGGACACCTGGGAGGAGGCGTACGCCACCTGGCAGGCCGAGATGGCGACGGCCCGGCGCAACGCGGCACGCTTCGCCCTGGACGACGTCAGCGAGGGCAGGAGCCGGTTCACCGAGGAGCCCATCACCCTGCGGTGGATCTACCACCACATGATCGAGGAGTACGCACGGCACAACGGCCACGCGGATCTGCTCAGGGAGCGCATCGACGGCGCCACAGGGGAGTGACGCCGTCACTCATGCGGGGCATCCCGGGCCCGTCCTCGCCCCGAATCGGTTCGGACACAGCAGAGTGGCACGGGTGCATCGAACGACGACCACCGCAACGCTGCTGGTCACCGCAGCCGTCTCGGCCCTCTCCGGCTGTGTGACCATCCAGCACCCGGCCTCACCCGAAGTGACACCCGCACGAACCCGGCCCTCGGCGCCGCCCCCGGACGGCCACACCGAACCCCAGGTCGTGCAGGCCCCGGCCCAGGAGGCGCTGGAGCGCGTCGGCCCGCTGCGGACGCCCACCCCGAGCGCGTCCGCGGCGCCGAAGGCCGTCTCCACCCCGGCCGCCGCCCCCTCCGCCAGGCCCCGACGACCGCGCCCCGCCCCGCCGGCACAGCCGAAGCCCGGCGTGCCGGCCCCCCGGACCGCGATCCCCCGGGACCTGCCCGAACCGCCCAGGACCAGTGACCTGTGCGCCCTCGGCCGCAAGTACGGCGGCTGGCCGGACGGCAGCCCGCAGGCCGCCATCTGCCAGGACACCTACGGACGTTGACGACAGGACCTAGGGTCGCTGTCCGGGCAGTCCCGGCCGCTCCTCCTGCCCGCCGATGGAGTCGCGCCCGTTCAGTCGCAGGTCCAGGCGGTTCATCGCCGCGCGGATGCCGTCGCCGTAGCTGTCGTCGCCGAGGGCGTCGACCGCCTCGTAGGCCAGGCTGAGGTGGCTGCGGGCGGCCTCCGTGCGGTCGAGCTTCGCGTAGTCGGCGGCGAGGTTCAGGTGCAGTGACGGGTAGAAGGCGCGCACCGCGAGCGAGTGGTGGTGGTCCTCCACCCGCCCGTCGGTCAGCTCCTCGGCGGCCAGCAAGGCCCGCAGGTCCCAGGCGAGTTCGTCGGCGGCGTCCTCCTGGGTGTCCGCCATGTAGTGCGCCAGCGTGCAGCGGTGCAGTGCGTCGCCGTCCTCGCCGATCTCCCCCCACAGTTCCAGGAAGCGGTCCCGCGCCTCGTCGACGTCACCGGCGTGGTGCAGCATGACGACCTGGCCGATCCGGGTCATCACGGGGTCCGGCGCCGCCTGTTCCTGTTGCTCCGCCACCGCGTCCTCCTTGCTCGTCGTCAGTCCCTCAGGACGCTAACGGCAGGCACTGACAATCGCGGTCAGGCGGCTCCGTACGGCCACTGGGCCAGGCCGGTGACGGTCCCGGTGGCCGTACGGCGGGTGATCGGGTCAGCCCAGGTTCGGAATCGTCCAGTCGATCGGATCGTGGCCCTGCGCCGCCACCGCCTCGTTGATCTGCGTGAACGGGCGGGAGCCGAAGAACTTCTTCGCGGACAGCGGCGAGGGGTGCGCGCCCTTCACCACCAGGTGCCGTTCCTGGTCGATCAGGGGCAGCTTCTTCTGCGCGTAGTTCCCCCACAGCACGAAGACCGCCGGGTCGGGCCGGTCCACGACCGCGCGGATCACCGCGTCGGTGAACTTCTCCCAGCCCCTGCCCTTGTGCGAGTTGGCCTCGCCGGCGCGGACCGTGAGCACCGCGTTGAGCAGCAGTACGCCCTGTTCGGCCCACGGCATCAGATAGCCGTTGTCCGGGACGGGCGTGCCCAGCTCCTCCTGCATCTCCTTGTAGATGTTCCGCAGCGAGGGCGGGGTCTTCACGCCCGGGCGCACCGAGAAGCACAGGCCGTGGCCCTGGCCCTCGCCGTGGTACGGGTCCTGGCCGAGGATCAGCACCTTCACGCGGTCGTACGGCGTCGCGTCCAGCGCGGCGAAGACCTCCTCGCGGGGCGGGTAGACGGGACCCTTCGCGCGCTCCTCCTCGACGAACTCGGTGAGCTCCTTGAAGTAGGGCTGCTGCAGTTCCTCGCCCAGGACGCCGCGCCAGGACTCGGGCAGCATGGCGATGTCGGTCACGTCAACTTCCTCCGGTGTGCGCTCACTTCATACGGCCGCACAGCGCGCGACCGTGGGCCGCCGTGCGAGAGCACGGCCGCCTTCCGAGCACAGAACCTACAGGCGCCCACTGACAACCGCGCCCCGAAAGGGGAGCTACCAGCTGGTCTTCCAGGACAGCGCCCACATCGTCATCATCGTCGCCGGGTCGATGGCCTGCTCGGCGCCGGCGATCTCCACGTTGGCGGCCACGTACTGCTTGCCCTGCCACAGCGGCAGCAGCCGGGCGTCGTCCACGAAGATCTGCTGAGCCTTCTCGAACTCCTCGGCCACGGCTCCGCGGTCGCTCTTCCGGCGCGACTCGGGGAGCAGCTTGCCCGTGATCTCGGGGGCCTCATAGGGGGTACCGAGCGCGTTCTGTTCGCCCACGAAGGGGGCGACGAAGTTGTCCGCGTCGGCGAAGTCGGGGAACCAGCCGCGCCCGAACACCGGGTACTCGCCCTTCCGGTAGCCCTGCACATACGTCTTCCAGGGGCGGCTCTTGAGCGTCACGGTGAACAGGCCGGAGGCTTCGAGCTGTCGCTTCAGCTCCTGGAAGGCGGGCTCGGTCTGGGAGCCGTAGCGGTCGCTGGTGTACCACAGGGTGAGCGGGACGCGTTCGGTGATGCCCGCGTCATCGAGGATCTGCTTGGCCTTCTTCGCGCTGGGGTCCCCGTAGTCGTCGAAGAAGCCCGTGGTGTGGCCTACCAGCCCCCTGGGGATCATGGAGTACAGCGGTTCGACGGTGTCCTTGTAGACCTTGTGGGCGAGCGCCGGGCGGTCGACGACCTGGGCGACCGCCTTGCGGACCGCCGGGTTCTTGGCCCAGGGGTCCTTCGGGTTGAACACCAGGTAGCTGATCTCGGTGGTGGGGTTCTCGATGAGCTGGAGCCCCTGCTCCTCGCCGCCCGCCTGGATGTCGACGGTGTCGGAGGCGGGAAGACCGCGGTAGATGACGTCGATCCGCTTCTTCTTGAGGGCGTCGACCATCTGCGACGACTGCTGGAAGTAGCGGATGGTGACGGCGTTGTTCTTGCGGTCCGCGATGCCTTGGTAGCTGTCGTTGCGCACGAGCCGGGCCTTGTCGCCGTCGTCGTAGGACTCCAGGTTGTACGGTCCCGAGCCGGTGATGCTGCCGTCCTCGCGGAGCGAGTCCGCGGGGTACTCCTCGGGGTCGACGATCGACATGGCGGGCGTGGTCAGCACGAAGGGGAAGGTGGCGTCGGGCTCGGAGAGGTGGAAGACGACCTCGCGGTCGCCCTTGACCTGCACTCGGGAGAGGGTCCCCAGCAGACCCGCCGGGCCGCCGTTGACGTTGATCTTCTTGACCCGGTCGATGGAGTACTTGACGGCCTCCGCGTTCAGCTCGTGCCCGTCGGCGAACTTCAGGCCCTCGCGGAGCTTGCAGCTGTACACCGTGCTTGAGCCGTCCGTGAACGCGCAGCTCTCGGCGGCGTCGGGCTGGGGCTCGGAGGCGTCGGGGGAATAGTTCAGGAGGGTCTGGAAGACGTTGCGGAACAGCTCCCAGGAGCTGTCCCAGGCGGCCGCCGGATCCAGGGTGCTCGGGGTGCTGGTGGTCCCCACGACGATCGGCCGGTCGTCGTCGGACGAGTCCGAGGAGAGGACGCCACATCCGGCGACCATGGTTATGGATGTGGCCGCCGCCAGCTGACGAAGGCATCTGTCCCGCTTGAACACGCGCACCATCCTCGATCGGGCGTACCGCAAGGGTGCGCAGACCTTACCGCAGTGTTCGCCCCATGGGACCCCGCCCCTGGAACGGGCCTTGATCAGCGAGTATGTCCGTGCCGTGAAGGAATGGTGTTCTCCGTTTGTGCCTCGCGGCCGGTGGGCGTCCGCGCGTTTCTCGGGAGCCGCGCGGACGCCCACCGCCGCCGTCAGCCGACGCCTGCGTTGAGCAGGATGCCGCCGTCGACCACCAGTGTCTGGCCCGTGATCCAGTCGGACTGCTCCGAGGTGAGGAACGCGGCGGTGCCGCCGATGTCCGACGGCACCCCGAGCCGTCCCAGCGGGTAGGAGGCGGCGGCCTCCGCCTCGCGCCCCTCGTACAGGACCTGCGCGAACTTGGTCTTCACCACCGCGGGCGCGATCGCGTTGACCCGCACCTTGGGCGCGTACTCGTGCGCGAGTTGCAGGGTCAGGTTGATCATGGCGGCCTTGCTGATGCCGTACGCGCCGACGAACGGGGAAGCGGACACGCCTGCGATGGAGGCGATGTTGACTATCGCGCCACCGTTGTCCTTCTGCCAGGCGTGCCAGGTCTTCTGGGCCAGGCCGAGGGCCGAGACGACGTTGGTCTCGAAGACCTTGCGCGCCACGTTCAGGTCGAGGTCGGCGATCGGGCCGAAGACCGGGTTGGTGCCGGCGTTGTTGACCAGGAAGTCGACGCGGCCGAACGCCTCCATGGTGCGCTCGACGGCGACTGCCTGGTGGGCCTCGTCGTGGGCCTTGCCGGGGACGCCGATGACGCGGTCGGCGCCGAGCCGCTCGACGGCCTCCTTCAGGGCGTCCTCGTTACGGCCGGTGACGCACACGCGGTCACCGCGGCGGACAAGTGCCTCGGCGACGCCATAGCCGATGCCGCGGCTGGCGCCGGTGACGATCGCGACCTTGCCCGAGGGCTCGGGGAGCTGAGCGGAAGTCATGTTCTTCGTCTCCGGATCTCAGTTGAGCGGTCCGCCGGCGACGTACAGCACCTGGCCGGAGACGAAGCCGGCGGCGTCACCGGTGAAGTAGGCGATGGCGCCGGCGATGTCGTCCGGGGTGCCGACGCGCTGCACGGGGATCTGGGTCGCGGCGGCGGCCTGGAACTCCTCGAAGTCCATGCCGACGCGGGCGGCGGTGGCGGCGGTCATGTCGGTGGCGATGAAGCCGGGCGCGACGGCGTTGGCCGTGATGCCGAACTTGCCGAGTTCGATGGCGAGGGTCTTGGTGAAGCCCTGCAGTCCCGCCTTGGCGGCCGAGTAGTTGACCTGGCCGCGGTTTCCGAGCGCGGAGGACGACGAGAGGTTCACCACGCGGCCGAACCCCGCGTCCACCATGTACTTCTGGACGGCCCTGGTCATCAGGAAGGCGCCCCGCAGGTGCACGTTCATGACCGTGTCCCAGTCGGCGGAGCTCATCTTGAACAGCAGGTTGTCGCGGAGCACGCCCGCGTTGTTCACCAGGATCGTCGGGGCCCCGAGTTCCTCGGCGATCCGGGCGACGGCGGCCTCGACCTGCGCCTCGTCGGAGACGTCACAGCCGACCGCGAGGGCCTTGCCGCCGGCGGCGGTGATCTTCTCCACGGTGTCCTTGCACGCGGACTCGTCGAGGTCGAGCACCGCGACGGCGCGGCCCTCCGCGGCCAGTCGTACGGCGGTCGCGGCGCCGATGCCGCGCGCGGCACCCGTGACCACGGCGACCCGCTGCTCAGTGGTGGACATTGCTGCTTCTCCTCGCCCTCGGAAAGCGTGTGGACGGCCCTGGAAGCCCAGGGACACCTTCTGGTGAGCCTGCGGCCGCGCGGTACGCCCTTCCGATGAGCGACCGCTTAGTACCTTGCCCGGACGTGACGCTAGAAGCCCCGGCAGCCGGTGTCAACGGCACACGGCCCTACGTGACCAGGAGGTCGAGCAGCCGCTCCGCCTCCGCCCCGGGGTCGATGGTGAGCCCGGTGTGCACGGGCCCTGGCTGGACGACCGTGGAGCGGGGCGCGATCAGCCAGCGGAAGCGCCGCCCGGCGTCGTCGCGCGCGGCCTGGCCCGCCGCCTCGCCTCCGGCGCACACTCCCTCGACGGCGCGCAGGGCGGCCCGTACCCCCGCGACGTCCGCCCCGGGGTCCAGCGCCAGCAGCTTGGTCTCGTCGAGGTGCGTGCGTGCGGCCACGAAGGACCGGGCACGGCAGTACACGAGCACGCCCGCGTTGAAGCACTCGCCGCGCTCGACGCGGGGCACGACCCGCAGCAGCGCGTACTCGAAGACGTCCTGCTCCCTCGACCGGGTCCCCAGGGTGCGCTCGCTCACGTGATCCCCTCGATGCGTTCGTGGATGACGGCGGCCCTCGCCAGCAACTGCTCCGCGTATGCCCGCCGCAGCTCGTCCGGGTCGCCGAACCCCGGCTCGCCGGCCAGCCACACCTCGGGGATCTCGGCGGTGACCTCGGCCAGCAGGTCCTCGGTGACCAGGGGCGCCAACGCGTCGGCGGCGCCCGCGACATCCGGCCCGAAGGGCGCCAGCGCGTGGTCGGAAGCGTCGTACGGCCGCTCGGCCAGAGTCCGGGCGCCGGGCCAGTTGTGGTGCCAGATCATCGTGGCGCCGTGGTCGATGAGCCACAGGTCGCCGTGCCACACCAGGAGGTTGGGATTGCGCCAGGAGCGGTCCACGTTGCCCACGAGGGCGTCGAACCAGACGATCCGGCCGGCCTCCTCGGGGCTCACCGGGAAGGCGAGGGCGTCGAAGCCGATCGCGCGGGACAGGAAGTCCATGCCCAGGTTGGCTCCGCCGCTCGCCTTGAGCAGGCCCTGCACCTCCTGGTCGGGCTCGCCGAGACCCAGCACGGGATCCAGGTCGATCGTCACCAGGCCGGGCACCCGCAGTCCGAGCCGGCGGGCGAGCTCGCCGCAGACGACCTCCGCGACGAGCGTCTTGCGGCCCTGGCCCGCGCCGGTGAACTTCATGACATAGGTGCCGAGGTCGTCGGCCTCGACCAGTCCCGGCAGCGACCCGCCCTCACGCAGCGGCGTGATGTAGCGGGTCACGGTGACTTCTTTGAGCATCGCCCCAGATTACTGGGGCGACGGACGGATGCCGGAGACGGCCCGGCGGCGGTGCGCCACCCTCCGACAGCGAACCGACAGCTCCGCTTTACCCATGTCTCATCGCATACGGGCGAAGATTTCGGCATCGTCTGAACAGGCGATCTCTGCCGGCCGTACCTGTCGGCAGATGCACACCCCCCATGGAAGGGAACCCCAGCATGACCAGCGCACCGCACCAGCCCGCATCGAAACCGGCCCGCCGCGCCGTGATCGCAGCAGCCGGAGCGACGGGGCTCGCCGTCGCGCTGACCGCGTGCGGATCGGACAACGACTCCTCGTCCGCCTCCTCGAACTCCACCGCCGCCGGCACCGAGCAGGGCGACAGCGCGAGCAGCGGCGGCGCGGGCTCGGGCGGCACGGAGGTGGCGAAGACCTCCGACATCCCGGAGGGCGGCGGCATGGTCTTCGCCGACCAGAAGATGGTGGTCACGCAGCCGACGGCGGGCCAGTTCAAGGCGTTCTCGTCGACGTGCACCCATCAAGGCTGTGCCGTGAAGAGCGTCAAGGACGGCGTCATCAACTGCCCCTGCCACAACAGCAACTTCTCGATCACCGACGGCAGCGTGAAGAGCGGCCCGGCGACCAAGCCCCTGCCCGCCATGGAGATCACCGTCGACGGCGACTCGATCAAGATGGCCTGAGCCGGCGGGCTCTCAGGCCCGCGGGCGGGGCCGCCCGATGCATTCCAGCACCTCGTCGGTGGTCACGACCGTGGCGACCAACGCGAGGGTGTTGCGGATCATCGCGGGGGTGTACTCGGAGGGCACTCCCGCGATGGCGTCCCCGGGTACGACGGCCGTGTAGCCGAGGTTGACGGCGTCGAACACGGCGTTCGGGACGGCCACGTTGGCCGAGACACCGGTCACGACCAGGGTGCGGCAGCCGAGGTTGCGCAGCAGCGCGTCGAGACCGGTGCCGGCGAGCGGTGAGAGTCCGTGCAGCCGCCGCACGACCAGGTCCTCCTCGGCGACCTCGACGGGCGGCGCGAGGCGTACCGCCGTGGTACCCGACAGTTGCTGGACGGGCAGCCGTTCAGCCGCACGGAACAACCGGGCGTTGCGGCTCGCGCCGCGGCCGTCGGGCCGCCGCTCGGCGACGGCGTGCACGACCTGCACCCCGCTCTCGTGGGCCGCGGCGACCAGCCGGGCGACGTTCGTCAGCGCGCCCGACGAGCGTGCCTCCTGCGCCAGTTCGGGCAGTGCGCTGTCCGGGCCCACGACACCCCGCTGGCACTCGACGGTGAGCAGCACCGTGGTCGCGGGGTCGAGCAGAGCGCTGAGCGCTGCGAGTCCTGTTGGCTCGGTTCGCCTCCGGGGCGGTCCCTTCGGCTCACTCGCGTACGACGGCATGGCTCCCCTTCGTCCTGTCACCGGCACTCGGGGCGGGCGAGCGTAACGTCCCTTGCGCAGGGGCGGAAGACGACTCATGCTGTTTTTTGACGCGGCGTCAGAAAAGGAGCTTCCATGGCCGTCACGCAGCGCCGGGGCCGGAAAATCATGATGGCACCGGCCGAGCTGGACGAGTTCCTGGCCACGCAGCGCACCTGCCGGGTCGCGACGGTCTCGGCCGACGGATCACCGCACGTCAGCCCGCTGTGGTTCGTCTGGGACGGAACCTCGCTGTGGCTGTACTCGCTCACACGCAGCAAGCGGTGGGCCGACCTGCGCCGTGATCCGCGCGTCGCCGTCACGGTCGACGCGGGCGAGGACTACGGCGAGCTGCGGGGCGTGGAGCTGTCGGGCACCGTGGAGTTCGTCGGGGAGGCGCCTCGTACGGGCGAGCCGGTCCCCGAACTCGCCTCGGTCGAGCGCCTGTTCGCCGGCAAGAACTTCGGCCTCACCGAGATGCCGCACGACGGCCGGCACGCGTGGGTACGGCTGACGCCGGAATCGGTCACTTCGTGGGACTTCAGGAAGCTGGCGTCACGGTGATGCGGGTGAGGCCGCCGAGCCGATGCTCTCCCCCGCCTTCCGCAGGGCCTCCACCGCCGCCCTGATCGACGGGCGCCGGTCGGCGTCCGCGCGCCACACCGCGTAGATGTACCGGTGGACGCCATGCCGCAGCGGTACGGCCCGCACCCCCGCCGGCATCGGGTCACGTCCCAGCCGAGGTGCGACACAGACACCCAGCCCGGCGGCGACCAGGGCGAGTTGGGTCTGGTGCTCCTCGGCGCGATGGGCGATGCAGGGCTCGATGCCCTTGCCCCGCAGCGTGTAGAGCAGCCACTCGTGACAGAACTCGCCCTCGGCCCAGGCGACCCACTCCTCGTCGGCGAAGTCCTCCAGGTCGACCGCGTCCCGGCCGGCGAGCGGGTGCCCCTCGGGCATCGCGATCTCCACGGGGTCGTCCAGGATCGCCGCCTTGGCGAGCCCTTCGGGCATGGGCAGGGGCTTGTTGTACCAGTCGAGGACGAGGGCCAGGTCGGCGTCGCCCCGGATCACCGTGTTGACCGCGGACTCGGGCTCCAGCTCGCGTGAGCGCACCCGCAGTGCCGGGTGGTCGGCCCGCAGCGCGCTCAGGACCGCCGGGAACAGCCCGCGCATCGCTGTCGGGAACGCGGTCAGCCGCAGCTCGCCCACCACCTGCCCGCGCTGCGCCTCCAGGTCGGACTGCGCGAGCTCGACCTGCGACAGGATGCGTGCGGCGTGGTCGGCTAGCAGCCGTCCCGCGTCGGTGAGGCGCACCCCGCGCCCGTTCCTGGCCAGGAGCTGCTGTCCCACCTCGCGCTCCAGCTTGGCCATCTGCTGGGAGACGGCCGACGTCGTGACATGCAGCCCCTCGGCCGCTCCGCTGACCGAGCCGTGCCGGGCCAGGGCGTCGAGGGTGCGCAGGCGCTCCAGGTTCAACATGTAAGTGATGCTACGAGATTCCGCTCACTAATTCTCGCTTGTGCTACGAGATCGCTGGGAGGCATCGTGACGCCCATGACCACCGCCACGGGCGCCTCCCGCCCGTCCACCCGCACCACGGCCACCGCCGAACGTCGCCGTCCTTCCGTCGGCTGGCGCGTCCGCTTCGGCTTCCTCGCCCTCATCTGGGGCTTCAGCTTCCTCCTCATCAAGGTCGGCACGGAGGGCTACGCACCCTTCCAGGTGACCTTCGGACGGCTGCTGTTCGGGACGGCGGTGCTCGCGGTGGCGATGGCGGTGAAGCGGGAGCGGCTGCCGCGCGGGGCCCGCACCTGGGGCCACCTCGCGGTCGCGGCCCTGCTGCTGAACGCGCTGCCGTTCTCCCTCTTCGCCTATGCGGAGCTGACGATCCCGTCCACGCTCGCGGGCATCTGCAACGCGACCTCACCCCTGTGGGGCATGGCCCTGTCACTGGTCGCGCTCTCCGAGGACCGGCCGACGCGGGTGCGGGTCGCCGGGCTCGGACTCGGCTTCCTCGGCGTGCTCACGGTGCTCGGCGCCTGGCAGGGCTTCCGCAGCCTCGACGCCTCGGGCACGGCGATGGCTCTGCTGGCCTCGCTCAGTTATCCGATCGGCTGGATCTACGTCCGCCGCACACTGGCGGGCTCCGGCCACTCGAACCTCTCGCTGACGGGCGCCCAGTTGTTGCTGGCCACCGTCCAACTCGCCATCGTCACCCCGCTGTTCACGTCCCTGCCCGCCGGCTTCCCGGTGCTTCCCCTGCTCGCGATCGTCGCGCTCGGCGCCCTCGGCACCGGTCTCGCGATGCTCGTTCAGTACGGCATCGTCGCCGAGGTCGGCCCGACCACCGCTCAGATGGTCACGTACTTCATTCCCGTGATCGCCACAGCGGCGGGCGTCGCGATCCTCGGCGAGTCGCTCACCTGGTCCACTCCGGTCGGTGCGGTGATCGTGCTGGCGGGCGCGGCGCTGACCCAGGTGAAGCCCCGGAGACGGTGAGCGCCGGACGGGGCGTCACACATAGCGCCGAGCGGGCGCCGGGCGGATCGCCGAGGCCACGGCGTCCGCCACGGGCCCGGTCTCGCCCTCCGTGAGTGTGGACACCGTGATCCGGATGCCGGACGGGGCGCTCAGACGGAAGCGGGCGCCGGGTGCCACGGCCCAGCCGGCGTGCAGCAGCCGGGCGACCGCGCCGGTCTCGTCCGGGACCGGAACCCACACGTTCATCCCGCTGCGCCCCTGCGCCGCCACCCCGCGCTCCGCGAGCGCACCGATCAGCGCGTCCCGCCTTCCCCCGTACGCCCCCGCCACGGCCCGCGCGTCCACGGCACCGTCGGCCCACAGCCGCACCACCGCCCGCTGCACCAGCCGGCTCACCCATCCGGGCCCGAGTCGCTGCCGCCCCCGCACCCGGTCCACGGTCACGGCGTCGCCGGTGAGCACGGCGAGCCGCAGGTCGGGCCCGTAGGCCTTGGCTACCGAACGGACGAAGGCCCAGTGGTGCGTGACACCTGCCAGCGGGTGGAGGGGCTGGTCGACGATCCGGTACCCGTGATCGTCCTCGATCAGCAGGGTCCCCGGGTGGTCCGCGAGCACGGACCGCAGGGCACGCGCGCGCGTGGCGGTCACCGCGGCGCCGGTCGGGTTCTGCGCCCGGTCCGTCACGATCAGGGCCCGCGCCCCGGCCTCCAGAGCACGGCGTACGTCACCGGGGAGAGGCCCTTCGTCGTCGACGCCCACGGGGACCGTGCGCAGCCCGAGCGCAGGGACGAGGTCGACCACACTGCCCCACCCCGGGTCCTCGACGGCCACCGTGTCGCCCGGCCTGAGGTGCGCGGCCAGGACGCGCTCGATGGCGTCGAGCGAGCCGGAGGTGACGGTGACCGGGCCGTCCGGCACACCGTCGGTGTCCAGGTCCGCGCGCGCGATCCGTGCCAGTTCCGGCTCGACCGGGGCCCGGCCGTAGAGAACGGGGTCACGATCGCCCTGTTCGGCGGCGGCCGCGAACGCCTTCACGAGCGGCGGCAGCAGCGCCGGGTCCGGATTGCCGTCGGCGAGGTCGCGTACACCTTCCGGTACGTCCACCCGGAGGTACTCGCGCCCTGTCGTGGCCGGTTTGGACCGCACCCGGCTGCCGCGGCGCCCGGCGGTCTCGATGACCCCGCGCTCACGCAAGGTGCGGTAAGCGGCCGCGACCGTATTCGGATTCACGCCCAGCTCGGCCGCCAACTCCCTCATCGGCGGCAGCAGTTGCCCCGGCTCCAGTTCTCCGGAACCCACCGCACGCTCGATGCTCGCCGCGATCTCTGCTGCGCGACGCCCTTCGATCCGATACTCTCCTAGCACAAAGCAGATTATGCACTAGCGCAATGGAGACCGCAATGCAGGGGACCCCGCAGCCGACCTCGCCGCCCACCGCCTACACCCCGACCGACCGCACCGTCCCCACCCGCTCCGCACAGAGGGCCTCCTACGACAAGGACGTGGTGCACGCGATACTCGACGACGGCTTTGTCTGCCACCTCGGCTTCGTGCGGGACGGCGCTCCGGTCGTGCTGCCCACCCTGTACGCCCGGTCCGGCGAGCGGCTCTACCTCCACGGCTCGACGGGGTCGCGCCCGCTGCGCATGACCGGCCAGGCCGATCCCGGCCTCGCGGTATGCGTGACGGTCACGCACGTCGACGGGCTGGTGCTCGCCCGGTCCGCCTTCCACCACTCGATCAACTACCGCTCCGTGGTGGTGCACGGCGTCGCCCACCAGGTGACCGACCCGGAGGAGAAGCGTCTGGCCCTGGACGCGCTGGTGGACCAGGTCGTGCCCGGCCGCTCACGTGACGCGCGGCCCGCCAACGGCAAGGAGTCCGCCGCCACCGCGGTGATCCGCCTCGACCTCGACGAGGTCTCCGCCAAGATCCGCACAGGCGGTGTCAATGACGAGCCCGAGGACCTCGCCCTCCCCCACTGGGCCGGCGTCGTCCCGCTGCACAAGGGCTACGGCACGCCGGTGCCCGACCCGGACCTGGCGCCGGGCACGGAACTCCCCGACTACCTGGCGGTGCTGTGATGCTGTCCACCCGTGGGACGCGCCCCGGCCGGCCGCCCACCACTGGGGGACGCCGCGGCGCGGGAACTCAGGTGCGCCGACGAGACGTGTGGGCTGCCGGCAGGTGACGGTGCGGGCCCCGCCGAGGGGGCCCGCACCCACCCGTCCCTCACACGTGTACCGCCTCCTCCGCCACCGCGCCCGCACCCCGCGCCTCCGCCAGCGCGAGCCCGGCGACCGACCCGAGCAGCAGCAGCGTGCCGACGGCTGTCGCCGCCGTCAGCCGCTCGCCGAGCAGCGCAACGGCGAGCACCGTCGCGCTCACCGGCTCCAGCAGCATGATCACGGACACGGTGGCCGAGCGGACGACGGCCGCACCGGCGAAGTACAGCGCGTAGGCGAGAGCCGTGGGGATGGCGGCGATGTACGCCAGGAGCCCCAGCAGCAGAACAGGTTGGGCAGTCGCCGGGACCAGCCCCTCGGCCAGGCCGGGCGGCAGCAGACACAGACTCGCCACCGCGAACGTCCACGCGGTCGTACCGGAGGCGTCGCCCCCGCCGTCACGCCCCCACCGCCGGGTGAGCAGCGTCATCACGCAGTACCCGGCAGCCGACACCACCGCGAGCAGCACGCCCCACGGCCGTACGCTCGTCCCGCCGCTGCCGAGCACGAGGACGGCGAGTCCGACGAGCGCCCCGGCGACGGCTGCGACGCCGCCTCGTCCGAGGCGTTCGCCCAGGGTCAGCCGGGCGCCCAGCGCGATCAGTATCGGCCCGGCGCCCAGCGTCACGACGGTCGCCACGGCGAGGCCGGTCTCGTCGACGGCGGCGAAGTAGGCGGTCTGGAAGACGGCCAGCCCGATGCCCGTCGCCCCGGCCCGCAGAGCCTTGCGGCCGAGCGGTTCGCGGACGGTCGTGAGGGCGACGGCGGGCCGGGGGCGCGGGAGGCGTCGCACGGCGAGCAGCAGGACGAGCCCGGCGGCGCAGCGCCAGAAGGAAAGGGCGACCGGCCCCATGTCACTGGCCCGGTAGACCAGGGACGCGGCCGCGCCCGCGGTGCCCCAGGCGGCACCGGCGACGATCAGAAAGAGGAGGCCTCGCCCTGTGGGCAGGCCTGATACAGCGTTCGACACGTGTTCTCTCCGCAGAGACAGAAGTTCGGGAAAGGACCACGTCGTCGCCGGGGTGAGGCTTGCTGGGCGCTGATGTGCGCTCGGCACGGCTCACCGGCGTACGGAAAGGTCCTGGGACTTCTTCTGCGGGCAGCACCGCTCCGCCCTGCCGTCGGCAGGACGTGGTTTCCGGAGGCCCGCCTCAGGCGGCCGGAGGAGGAAGAACAAGCGTCGACGGCATGATCCGCATCCTACGAGGCGCTTCCAGGGGCCGACAACTGCCTCTCGGGACCGCCCGCCCCGCTGCCGTCCGTTGCGGCACCGTTGCCCTGAGCATGGCCCGGGCCGCCCGCGACCGGCTCGTCCGGGATCTTGGCGGGCGTGGCGGACTGTGCGATGAAGGCGCCGGCCAGGACGATGCCACCGCCGATGAGTTGGGGAGCGGAGAGGTGTTCGCCGAGCAGTACCCAGGCGAGCACGGTCGCGATGACCGCCTCCAGGCAGGCCACGACGCCCGCGACCTGTGGGGAGAGCCTGCGGACGGCGACCACTCCGGTCACGTACGCGAGGACCGTCGCGATCAGCACGACCCAGCCGAGCAGCAGCCAGGCCGCGACGGCCGTGCCGTCCATGCTGACGGTTCCCCCGAGCACGGACCAGTCCATCGTCCAGGGGCGGGTCACCACGGTGAGCACGAGGGCGCCCACGAGCAGGCCGTACGCGATGACGCCGAGCGGGTCCGGAGCCTCCTCGCCGGCGTCGGCGCCCTGGTCGGACAGGACGAAGTAGCCGACCTGGCAGCAGGCGGCGGCGAGGGCGAGCAGCAGACCGAGGGCGTCGAAGGCCATCCCCGACCACACCTCGACGACACAGGCGAGTCCGCCGACCGCGAGCACGACCCCCACGGCCGCGGCACGCGTGACGGGCCGTCGCTGCACGAACCGGACCCAGCCGAGCAGGATCGCGGGCGCCAGGTACTCCACGAGCAGCGCGACACCGACCGGGATCCGCGAGAGCGCGGCGAAGTAGCAGGCCTGTACCCCGGCGACGGCGAGCAGGCCGAACCCTGCGAGCAGTGCGGGCCGGCGACGCGGGAGCGCCCGGTGGCGGACGGCGAGCGGCAGCATCACCAGCGCGGCGCCCGCGACCCGCAGCCACACCACGTGGAGCGGGTCGAGGCCCTCCTCGATCAGCGGCTTCGCCGCGACACCCGATCCGCCGAAGGCGATCGCCGACCCGAGCGCGAGCCCGAGGCCGACGCCCCTGCCGCGGTCGCCCTGACTGCCCTGAGTGGTGTGCACCGGCACATGATGACAGGCGATGACATGAGCGTCACCCCCTTTGACACCTGTCTCAATGTCTGGACGGTCCGGGCTCCGGACGAGGCACACCGCGGTGCCCGCGCCCGTCCGGCAGCGCCTCAGCGGGCGGCGTCCCCACCCGCCGGGCGCCCTGCCTGCCCGCCCTCGATCCGCTCCGACAACTCGTCCGCGGCGATGCCCGCGCGTCCGAGGACCTCCACGGCACGTGACTCGGGGTCCGCGATGATCGCGGCGAGGAGATCGATCCCGCGGGCCCGTACCCGACCCCATCGCGCGGCACGCCCGTACGCACCCTCCAGCGCCCCGGCCGCCACCGGTGACCAGCCCGCCACGCCGGTGAGCACGGGTACGGCTCCGGAGTCCTCGACGCCGCTTTGCCAGCGCAGTCCGTAGCCGATGCTCCGCTGCACGAGGTATCCGAGCAGCCGGGCGATCCGCGGGCCGTCGCCGAAGACGGCGCGCACCTCGGGGTCGGACTCCAGGAGCGTGTGCAGCAGATGGGCGGTGTCGATCTGCCGGTCCCCGTCCCGCAGCGCCCGCCTGCGCGCGCCCGCGATCACCGCTGCCAGTTCGTCGGTGAGCCGGGCATCGGGCTCCGCACCTGTCCGGTCGCGGCTTGTCCGGTCGTGTCCGGCGGCTGACTGCCGGGGAATACGGGGTCGCACATGCCCCACCCCATCAGTCCCTTCCGGCCGGGTCATCCCCGCCCGGCAGCATTTCCGCGTCCGACACAGGTTGGGCATGGATGCGCCGCTTCTCCTCCTTACGGATGAGAACACCCCTTCGGGGACGACATCAGCACGTTCACCACCGGACGCTTTCTGACGGCTCATCAGTATTGAATGTTCCAGGCCGTGCGGCTACGTTCCGCGACACCGCAGCCCGAGACGAAGAGGTGGTCGCATGGCCGAGGTCAGCGCGGAGGCACGCATCGAGGCACCCGCCGAGAAGGTGTGGGCCCAGCTCGTCGACTGGTCCGCGTACGGGGAGTGGAACACGACACACACCGCCTTTCCCAAGGGTGGCCCGGCGACCCTCGCGGTCGGCGGCACCTTCCAGGAGAACCTGAAGCTCATGGGCTTCCCGGCCGAGGTCGAGTGGACCATCGCGGAACTCGAACCCGCCCGGGTGCTCACCATCCGCGGCAAGGGCCCGATGGCCGTGGACCTCTCCACGCGCTACACGCTCACGCCGGACGGCTCCGCCACCACGGTCCGCATCGACGGCGCGTTCACGGGTGCGGCCGTGGCCCTGATGGCGGGCAAGCTGAAGGACTCGGCGACGGCCGCGCTGAACGAGTCGCTGCGAAAGCTGGGCGGACTCGTGGCGTAGGAACGAAAGCACGGCTCCGCACCGACCGCCCCTCCGGCGCGCAACAAGGCGCCCCGCGGACCACATCCGCGGGGCGCCCCATGCCGCACCATGGGCCTGTCGGCTGTCAGTCCTCGTCGGCGAGGATCAGATACAGCTTCTTGCGGGCCTCGTTGATGACCGCCAGCGCCTTGTCGCGCTGGTCCTTGCTGCCGGTCTTCCAGACCTGGCCGAACGCCTCCATCAGACCGAAGCCGGCCTGCCGGATCTCGCTCAGCGCCTCCCAGTCGACTCCGCGCGAGGCCTCCTCCCACGGCGCCTCGGGCCCCTCCTCGGCCGCCGTACGACCCGACTCGGTGAGCGAGAACAGCTTCTTGCCGCCCTCGGTCTCACTGGCGATGAGGCCCTCGTCCTCCAGCAACTGGAGGGTGGGGTAGACCGAGCCGGGGCTGGGCTTCCATGCCCCGCCGCTACGCTCGGCGATCTCCTGGATCATCTCGTAACCGTGCATGGGCCGGTCCCTGAGGAGCGCCAGGATCGATGCCCGTACGTCACCGCGCCGTGCCCTCCCCCTCGGCCCTCCCCTGCCGCGCCCGCCCCACGGGCCCGGACCGAAACCCGGCCCGAAACCGGGGCCACCATGCCCCGGCCCGAACGGCCCGAAGGCACCGCGCAGCGCCTCGAAGTCGGGGCGCCCGTGCGGGCCGCACCCACCGTGACGTCCATGTCCACGCTCGAATCCGTAGTCCTGTCCACGGGTACGCATCGCATTCACTCCATTCCATCGTTGATCTGTCGCGATGCCTCAACGATATATCGGCATAGTTCGCATGGCAAGCCTCGCAGAGCAGGCACGCCTGACCTGTCTCAGCGAAGGTCGACTACGCCGGTGGGCCGCTCTTCGGTGAGCAGCCGCCGATGCCGCACATGGGCATCCCGCCTGCGAGGAAACGCCGCAGGTAGGGGCGGGAGGCAGTTGGCATGGCGGGCGATGAACGGACAGCAGCCTTCACCGGCGATCGGCCGGACCTGGAATGGGAGCTTGGCGATCGGCTCGCCGTCCCGTCTCAAGTGATCTGGTCCGAGCCGCAGTTGTGACCTGGGGCGACCGGACGGTTGAGACGCCTGGGCGGCCGAAAATCTCAGTTGATCTGGACCTTGGCGTATGAATACTGACAGTCGTCTCAGTTGATCCGGTCTGCTTCCAGCGTTTCGAATGGGACCGGTGGAAGGGCCTGCGAGCATGACCATGCACGATGACCAGGTGGACGTGACCACCGAAATCGTTGCGACCTTGCTCCAAGAACAGTTCCCTCAGTGGAGCGGCAAGGCGATCCAACTCCTGTCGTCGACCGGCACGGTCCACGCCATCTTTCGCATCGGCAACGACCTCTCTGCGCGTTTCCCACTGCGTCTGGCCGATGCCGCCGAGGCGCTGGCGGTTCTGGAACAGGAAGCCCGGGCGAGCGCGGAACTGGCACAGGTGTCCCGGTTCCCCGCCCCGGAACCCGTCGCCTTGGGAAAGCCTGGAGCGGGTTATCCCATGCCGTGGTCGGTCCAGACATGGGTGCCGGGAACGGTGGCCTTTGATGCCGACCCGGGTGGGTCGGACGCTTTCGCCGAGGACCTTGCGGCCTTCATCGCAGACCTGCGGGACGCCGAGACGCGGGGGCGGCTTTTCAGCGGCGAAGGTCGTGGCGGTGTTCTCGCTGACCACGACGATTGGATGGCGAAGTGCTTCGAGGAGAGCAAGGGGCTGCTCGACGTGCCCCGGCTGCGCCAGGTGTGGAGCAACTTTCGGGAGTTGCCACGCACGGGTGCCGACGTGATGAGCCATGGTGACTTGATTCCAGGCAATGTACTGGTCGCGGGAGACCGGCTCAGCGGCGTACTGGACACCGGCGGCTTCGGCCCGGCCGACCCCGCGCTGGATCTGGTCAGCGCCTGGCACCTGTTGCAGCCAGGCCCGCGGGAAGTGCTCCGACGGACACTGGCCTGTGACGATCTGGAGTGGGAGCGCGGCAAGGCTTGGGCGCTCCAACAGGCGATGGGTGTCGTCTGGTACTACATCGAGAGCAATCCGACGATGAGCAGAATGGGGCGCCGGACACTCGACCGCATCCTGAAGTCGATGGAGTGAGTCGCCCCCACCGACAACAGCACCAACAGGAACAGAACGGGTGGGACGGGACATCACGCGCTCGCTCCCCCCCCTGACATCGCATCTGGACTGATTGCCACCGAAGTTGGACCGGTGGTCACGAAGATCAGGCGGGATCGGCATGGGTGGGGTCGGCTGCCTGCTTCTTGCGGCGGTAGCGGCCGCGGTCCGCGCAGGGCCTTCGAGCAGTTGCAGCGGACCCGTCGGCGGCCCCCATTACCGCTACTGACGGCCTGCCTGCCGACACTAGTCATGAAGGCAAGTTCGCCTTGACAATTCCAAACTGTCAAGGCGAACTTGCCTTCATGACTCTCCCAGACCTGGACGACCTCATCGCGGAAGTCGACAGGAGATGCGACACCGCGCACCTCGCCGGCAGACAGGAGCAGCCAGACTGGCTCGCCCTGCTCACGGTCGCAGCGCACCTCTCAGGCCAACTACAGGCCCTCGCAGACGACTTGGTCGAGGACTACGTCGAGCACTGCCGGATGCACGGCTCGTCCTGGACAGACATCGGCACCGCTCTGGGCGTGACCCGGCAAGCGGTCCAGCAGCGCTTCCACGCCCCGCACAAGCGCTACAGCCCCGAGACGATGACCGGCAGCCTCCGCGAAGCGATGGTCCACGTCAAACAGGCGGCGGTGCAGCACCGCAACAACTACATCGGCACCGAGCACCTGCTCTGGGGACTGACCGCGGAGGACAACAGCGCCACCAAGCTCCTGCGGACCGTCGGCGTCTCACCGGAAACAGTCCACCGTTCCGTCGGGTCCCGGCTCAGCATGGGGGCTTCCCAGGCAGCCGAACGGATCGCCTGGACTCCCTACTCCCGCAAGGCAATTTCCATCGCCGAGGCACGATCCGAACAAAACGGATCAGGCCATATCGACTGCGACGACCTCCTGATCGGCCTCGCCCAAATTGGCCGCGGAGTTGCCGCCGCAGTCCTGACCGACGCCGGCTTCACCCTGGCATCCATCGACGACACATCTGCGGACGCTCACTGATCGCAGCAACGGCGGACGGGCAATATCGCCCCACCCAAGTCCGGGCAACCCTCGACAGATCGCCGTTTGTCTCAACGAACCGAGTCCACGCCTCTTACTGACGTCAGTCACCAAAGCGCCAAGTGATCGTTTAACCAGGCATGAACAACATGAAGAAGCTTGCGACGCTGTTCGCAGCATGCGCCCTTCCTCTTCTTGCCGCTACGCCGGCGAGCGCCGAGGTTGACAGCCGATGCGGCAGGTACATCTGTGTGATGACGGCGCACCACAACAGGTTCGTGCAGGACATCACCGTCCAGACCAGGGACGGACTCCCCGGAACGCTGCGCTCGTACTGGGGGAACTTCCGCTCCTCAAGGGTTGTCGCCGCCAGGCACCGTTGGGTGGTGGGCTACGAGCAGGCGGGCTCCAAGCTCGTCTGCGGAGACCTGGAACGCGACGGCCGAGTGATCGAGGACCGGATCTGCGTCTCCATCTGAGTCGTTCCTGCCTGCCCCGCGGCCTCACGGGCCGGGGGGGCAGGCTCGCGCGCCATCGGGCAAGCTTCGATGGCACACGGATCCGCTGCACGCCGCTGAATCAATACGCAAGGGACGCGCGATACGGAATCGCGTGCCGAAAGGGTCCGTCAGCAAGCTGACGGACCCTCATGCGAGATTGAGGCTAGTAGGGCAAATTGCCGCGCCGCTCGTCGTACCCGGCTCTGCCGTTCTCAAGATAGTCGTCCAAGGCCTTCTCCAGCCCCTGCAGCAGGAGGTGGCTGAGCAGCAGGCCGACGGCGCTCCCGATCGCGAGCCAGCACGCGACGGCCACCGGATGGTCGAGCACCGTCCCCACCCAGGCACCGCCTCCCGCACCCGCGGTGGTGAGGATGCCGGGTAACGCGGGCGGCAGCATCTCCGTCCGCACCAGACGGGAGACGATGAGCCCGATGACGAGACTGCCGATGGCGAGCCCGGCGAAGAAGCCTGCCATCGGCGGCAGGCGGTCGATGCCCATCGTGCCGATCCAGTACCCCAGCGCGGCGCCGAGCGCGGCGCCGATACCGTAGCCGAGCCTGCCGATCCCCTCGCGGCGCTTCTCGTCGTCAGCGCTCACTGTCGAGCGGACGAGTCCGCTGCCGATGGTCGTGCCGCTGACGAAGCCGCCGTAGGCACCCACCAGAGCTCCCGTCCAGGAACCGATCGGGGCACCGATGAACGCGCCCGTAACGACACCGCATGCGGCGCCGAGGATCCGGCCGGCATGCAACCGCCAGTTCTGTCCCATCCGTCCAATGTATGGGGAGTGATCCGGGGGTGGTAGCCGGAACTTCGAAGAAGGAGGGCCCGCCACCCGGCCTCCCCCTGATGAGGATTCGCCGGACGCGAAGCGGGGCAGCTCCGCGATGGCCGACTCCGCCATGCGGCTCAGTTCCGTGCCGAGCGAGCCCGCGATGTGCGGCGTGGTCACAAGCCTGGGGCGGGACCAGCTTGTCTGCGACGCAACAGCTCCGCCCCGGCCACCGTCGCCCCGGCCACCGTCGCCGTGGACGCGCCGTCTAAGGTGCGCGCATGACCTCGCACAGCTACCTCTCCGAACTGTTCTCGCTGGACGGCCGGGTCGCCGTGGTGACCGGTGGCAGTTCCGGCATCGGCCGGGCCATCGCCGGTGCGCTCGGGCGGGCGGGCGCCAGCGTGGTGATCGTGGCGCGCGGGGAGGCGGAGCTGGCCGCTACGGTCGACGAGCTGGCGGCGGACGGTTGCCGGGCAGCCTGGGTGAGCGCCGACCTGAGCACCCGCGACGGGGTGCGCGCGGCAGCGGAGCAGGCAGCCGAGGTGTTCGGCGAGCCCGACATTCTCGTCAACAGCGCCGGGATCAACCTGCGTCCGCCGATGGACGAGCTGAGCGAGGACGTGTGGGACACCACGATGGCGGTGAACCTGGAGGCGCCCTACCTGCTGGGCCGGCGGTTCGGGCCCGGCATGGCCGAGCGGGGCTTCGGGCGGATCATCCACATCACCTCCCAGCAGGCGCACCGGGCGTTCGTCCAGAGCGGCGCATACGGGGTCTCCAAGGGGGCACTGGAGTCGCTGGCCCGCTCGCAGGCCGAGGCCTGGTCGCCGTACGGCGTCACCTGCAACACGCTGGTGCCGGGCTTCGTCATGACCCCGCTCAACGCGCGGTTGTCGTCCGACCCGGAGAAGGTGGCCGCACTGGCCGCGCGCACGATGGTCGGGCGCAACGGCCTGGCCGAGGACTTCGCCGGAGCGGCGGTGTTCCTGGCCGGCCGCGCGTCCGGCTACGTCACCGGGCAGGCGATCTTCGTCGACGGCGGGTTCTCCGTTCACTGACCCACCACATCGGGCGACCAGAACCGGGGCGCGGCCTCGCCACCTCGCCGCGCCCAGCCCCTCGCTGCCCCGAACCCCACTCCCCGGCTCCCCCGAAATGGGTCCAGCACCCCGGAATTGGCCTTGGCCCGCCGCTCCACCGGGCATCTAGCGTCGGACCATGCGGATCCGAATCGTCGACGCCTTCACCGACCGCCCCTTCGCCGGCAACCCGGCCGGGGTCGTCCTCCTCGACGCCTTCCCCGAAGACACCTGGCTCCAGCGCGTGGCCCGGGAGGTCAACCACCCCGAGACGGCGTTCGCCCATCGGCTGCCCGAGAGCGCCGAGGCGGACTGGGCCCTGCGCTGGTTCACGCCCGCCGTCGAGGTCGCGATGTGCGGCCACGCCACGCTGGCCACGGCACACGTCCTCGCCACCAGCGGGGCGCATTCCGGCACCGTCAGGTTCGCCACCCGCAGCGGTGTCCTCGTCGCGACACCCCACGAGGACGGGTCCCTCACCCTGGGCTTCCCCACCGCACCCATCGCCCCGGCCGAGCTCCCCGACGGCGTGGCCGAAGCACTGGGCGCCCAGCCCCTCACCGCCCTCGACACCGGCCCGAACATCGGCGACCTGCTGCTCGAACTCGCCGACGAGAAGACCGTCCTCGGCCTCACCCCCGACCTCAGGGCCCTCGGCGGCTACTCCGAGCGCGGCGTCATCGCCACGGCCCGCGCCGAAGACCCCTCCCAGGGTTACGACTTCGTCTCGCGCTGCTTCTACCCCAACCTCGGCATCGACGAGGACCACGTCACGGGCAGCGCCCACACGGCCCTCGCCCCGTTCTGGTCCGACCGCCTCGGCCGCCCCGCCCTCACCGGCCTCCAGGCCTCACCGCGCGCCGGCCTGGTCCGTACCGAGGTCCGCGGCGACCGCACCCTCCTGACCGGCCGTGCCGTCACGGTCATCGAGGGCGAGCTGCTGGCGTGACGGCACCGAGGGGGCATACCGCCGGCTCCACGCACCCTCACGCCGTCGGCAGCCAGCCCACCTTGCCCGCCAGCAGCGCGTACCCGACGAAGGCGCCGATGTCGAGCAGCGAGTGCGCCACCACGAGCGGCCCGACCCGCCCCCAGCGCCGGTACAGGTAGACGAACACCACGCCCATCACCACGTTGCCGATGAAGCCGCCGATGCCCTGGTAGAGGTGGTACGAGCCGCGCAGCAGCGAGCTCGCCATCAGCGCCGACCCCGGGCTCCAGCCCAACTGGCCCAGCCGGCGCAGCAGATACCCGACGACGATGACCTCTTCCACCACCGAGTTCTGGATCGCGGAGAGGATCAGGACGGGGAACTTCCACCACACATCGGGCAGCGCCTCCGGCACCACCGTGAGGTTGAAGCCGAGTCCGCGTGCCGCGAGGTAGAACGCGATGCCCGTGCTGCCGATCACCGCCGCGACCGCCGCCCCCCACCCGAGGTCGAACCACGGCTTCGTCCGGTCGAACCCCAGCGTCCGCAGCCCCTTGCCGTCACGCAGCAGGAAGTGCGCGACGAGCGCGACCGGCACCAGCGCCGTCGTGATCCCGAAGAGCTGCCAGGCGAGATCCAGCCAGGGACGGCCCGGCGCGGCCGAGGCATTGAGGGTCGCAGCCTGATCCTTGAGCCCTCCTGGTTTCGTGACCGATCCAACAAAGCTGATCAGAGCGGACACTCCACTCGCGCCGAGCGAAAGCCCCAGTACGAGCAGCGTCTCGTTCCGGAGAGTCCGTCGAGCCGCCCCCTCCAACGGAGAGAAATCGGCCACCGCCCCTGCGTCCACCTGCACTCCTGCCTCCAGCTGCGTCATCCCACCGCATCCCCGTCTTCGCCCGGACGGGGCCCTCGGGGAGCCATGTCATGTCACGACGTCCGGACCCGAAGGGCACCATCCCACGGGACGGTCACAGCTTGCCCGATCCTCCCAGGCTGGGCGCATCCGGCCCTCGGCCGCACCATCACGGTCGCGACGGTCTTCGTCCCCACCATCGCCGGAGGTACGGCGGCCGCCGTCCGCCTCCCCCGACATCGCTCCCGCACTCAACGTACGCCTGACGACCGTTACTCAACGTGACGAATCAACGCCGTCACGGAGGCGGGCAGCCAGAGCTGAGCCGGCCGTCCAGCCCGTCCGGCGCTTGAGACGAGGCCGTCCAGGCCGACAGCGGGCCCTGGGGGCGGCAGCCCCCAGGGATGGGACGGGGGTAGGGGCGGTGAGGGCGAGACACACCCCTCACCCCAGCGGCACCGGCTCCGGCAACCCCACCGGCCAGGTGTGCACCGGCTCCCCCACATGCATCAGCTCGCAGTACCGCCGCGTGGTCGCGGCCAGCGCGACATCCCGGTCGAGCCCCTTCTCCAGCGCCCGATGGAACGTTTCCGCCTGCCAACTCGCCCCATTGACCCGCCGTCGGCAGCGCTCCTCGATCACCCCGAGGTAGAGGTCCCGGTCCGCCGGCTCGACGCCCCACGCGTCCAGCCCCACCGCGGCCAACGGCAGCAGCTCGTCGCGCACCAGGCTCACGGCGTCCACCTCCACGGTCCCGCCGCCGTAGCGACCCCGCCGAGGCCACCGCAGACGCGCCTCGATGCCATGCCGGCAGGCCGCGTCGAAGTTGGCGGCGGCGGCCTCGAAGGGCAACCGCGTCCACACCGGCCGCGGCTCCTCGGCGAGCGCCCGCACCACCCCGTAGTAGAACGCCGCGTTGGCTATGACGTCGATGACGGTCGGCCCCGCGGGCAGCACCCGGTTCTCCACCCTCAGGTGGGGTACGCCGTCGGCGATCCCGTACACGGGCCGGTTCCATCGGTACACCGTGCCGTTGTGCAGGACGAGTTCGGCGAGCCTGGGCGTGCCTCCCCGGTCGAGGACGCGCAGCGGGTCCTCGTCGTCGCAGATGGGCAGCAGCGCCGGGTAGTAGCGCAGGTTCTCCTCGAAGAGGTCGTACGCCGAGTCGATCCACCGCTCCCCGAACCAGGTGCGCGGCCGCACACCCTGCGCCTGGAGCTCGGGCGGCCGCGTGTCGGTGGACTGCTGGAACAGCGGAGGCCGCGACTCCCGCCACAGCTCGTGCCCGAACAGGAACGGGGCGTTGGCGCCCACGGCGACCTGCACGGCGGCCACCGCCTGCGCCGCGTTCCACACGTCGGCGAACCGGCCCGGGGTGACCTGGAGATGCAGTTGCACGGACGTGCAGGCGGCTTCGGGCGCGATCGACTTCGATGTGCACACAAGCCGTTCCACACCGTCGATGTCGAGCGCGAAGTCCTCTCCCCGGGCGGCCACGATCTGATCGTTGAGCAGCGTGTAGCGGTCCACGTCGGAGATGTTCGAGGAGACCAGGTCGTCCCGGCCGAGGGTGGGCAGAATGCCGATCATCACGATGCCCGCGTCCAGCTCACCCGCTTTCCGGTCGGCATATGCCAGGGACGTACGGAGCTCCTCGGAAAGCCGGTCGAATACACGGCCCTCCAATCGGTGGGGGGCTATGTTGACTTCCAGATTGAACATGGCCAGTTCTGTTTGGAAATCACGGCTCGCGATGCGCTCCAGCACTTGCGCATTCATCATTCTGGGCAGACCGTCGGCGCCCGCGAGATTCAGCTCGATCTCCAGCCCCATCAGGTTCTTGGGCCGGTCGAACCGCTTCTCCTCCAACAGCCGCCCGAGCACCGTCAGACACTGACGGAGCTTCTCGCGGTAGCGGTGCCGATCGGACAGGTCGAACGACCCCGCCACGACCTTCTCCCCCATCGAAGCGTCCCCTCCTCGGATGGGCAGGCCGACGATCCGGCCGCTGCTGTCCCGGGTCCACGAGGGATGATGCCCAGGCAGCGCGATCAGTAACGTCCCACAGCGAGTCCCTCAACAACTCCCCGGGCGGGCCCGTGACCCGCTAGGCTGACCAAGTACCCATAGGCACATTCACTAGGCATGAAGTGGCACCGGTTTCCGCGCCTTGCGACCTTGTGAAAAAGGCCGACGAGAACCGGCCGTCCGTTGCCCGGGGAAATTCCGAGGTCATCGCCGCGCACCCCGTCTGCAATCGGGATGAAACCCCGCATTACCGAGGCCGAATAGTGCCTTGCTGCGCATATCCGGGACGGCTAGCCGAAACAACGCCTGAAGACTTCTCGTATAAAATTCGCGAAACGAGGCAGAGAGCTGGCGCTCGCGGTCCTCGGCCTGCCGTCGGGCGACGTGCGGCAGACCGCCCTCCCGCACCGGATCCCAAGGCCCCACCTCTCTGAGCCCGAGAGCTGACAGCGCCGTCCGCCCCCGACCTCGCGCCACCGTGCCTGTCGAATGAGAGGCGACCCACCATGCCGCTGCATGTCCCCCCGGCTCCCGCGCCCGCATTGCGCACCGTCCTGACGGCACTCGGTTCCCCCACCGCCGTCCGCGAGGCACGCACCACGTCCCTGCGCAACGCCCAGGGACCAGTGACGCCCGAACTCCCGCTGCCCGTCCACGTACTGGACCGGATCACCCCCGAGGGCGCGTCCGCCACCCGGCTGGCCGGGTGGCGTTTCCTGATCCGCTGCGGCGACCGCGCGGTGGCCGCCGCCGAAACCCGGCTGACGCCCGACGGCTGGGCCTTCTCGCACTTCTTCGAAGGCCCGTACGTCGCCGCCACGGAGCTCGCGCTGCGCGAGGCGGAGTCCGTGCAACAGCCTTATCAGGCACGCCTGTTGTCGGTACCCGAGCTGTACATGCTCACGCTCTGGCTGCACGGCGACTGCGCCGCGGACGGCGCCACCGGCCACCCTGCCGCCACGGACCTCCTGGTCCCGCTCGCTCCCGCCCCACCCGGCATCGCGGCCAACCGCCCCTACCAGGTCGCGGACCTGCTGCCGGTCCTGACCCACCGGGTGACTCCCGCACCACTGCTCAGCGCCTGACACCCCACACCCGGACGACCCCCGTACCCCGCCCCGGAAATGACCGGCGGCGGGGTACGGCTTTCATGCCGACAGGACTCCCGCTCTTTCGGGCGCGATAACGCTCGTAAGAGCCAGAAAGGCCCGTCGGCCGGCGTGGACTAGCCCCATCCGGCCAGGGCGAACCACCCGAAGGGACAGTGCGGCGGGGATGAACCGTCCGCGCGTGAGAAGCGTCATCAACCTGTGAGAAAAGCGGTGCCGCAAAACCGCTGCGGATTGACGCTCGTAGGGCAACACTGGGACCGATCGACTTATCACAACGGGGGCGGCCATGAACCATGCTTCAAGCCGCGAGCCGGCCACAACAGCAATCCCACACACCACGACAAACCGAAAGATCCCTACCACCATGTGCCAGCATCAGCCATCGTGTCCGACAGCCGAATCCGCCGACCGGGATTCCGCCCGCCTCGTGGCGCACCACCCGGAGCAGGGCTGGAGCCTCCTGTGCAACGGCGTTCTGCTCTTCGAGGACACCGGTGAGCTCCTGCCCGACGGCCAGATCATCGCCCCGCACCGTCCACACGCGATGACGGCCGTCTGAGTCGCACACCACGGCGGGCAACCGCCCGGAGACCTGAAGGGGCCGGCCGGAGAAGCACTCTCCGCACCGGCCCCGACGCATACCCCGGGATGACTACTCTTCGTAGGCGTCCAGCGGCGGGCAGGAACAGACCAGGTTCCGGTCGCCGAAGGCCTGGTCGATCCGGCGCACCGGCGGCCAGTACTTGTCCGCGGCCGAGACGCCCGCCGGGAACACGGCCTCCTCGCGCGAGTACGCGTGCTCCCACTCCCCGCCGAGCGCGGCAGCCGTGTGCGGGGCACCCCGCAGCGGGTTGTCGTCCGCCGGCCACTGCCCCGAACCGACCCGCTCGATCTCCGCGCGAATCGCGATCATCGCCTCACAGAAACGGTCCAGCTCGGTCAGGTCCTCGGACTCGGTCGGCTCGATCATCAGCGTCCCGGCCACCGGGAACGACATCGTCGGCGCGTGGAAGCCGTAGTCGATCAGCCGCTTGGCGACATCGTCGACGGTCACGCCGGTCGCCTTGGTCAGCGGCCGCAGGTCGATGATGCACTCGTGCGCGACGAGGCCGCCGGGGCCGGTGTAGAGCACCGGGTAGTGCGGCTCCAGGCGCTTGGCGATGTAGTTGGCGCTGAGGACCGCCACCTGTGTGGCGCGCTTGAGCCCCTCACCTCCCATGAGGCGGACGTACGCCCAGGAGATGGGCAGGATGCCCGCGGAGCCCCAGGGGGCTGCCGAGATCGGGCCCACGCCGCCCGCCGCGTCGGCGGCTGATGTCCCGGCCGGACCGGCCGCGGGCTGGAGCGGGTGGTTCGGCAGGTACGGCGCGAGGTGCGCCCGTACGCCGACGGGGCCGACACCCGGACCGCCGCCCCCGTGCGGGATGCAGAACGTCTTGTGCAGGTTCAGGTGCGAGACGTCACCGCCGAAGTGACCCGGCTTGGCCAGACCCACCAGCGCGTTGAGGTTCGCCCCGTCGATGTACACCTGGCCGCCCGCGTCGTGCACGGCCGCGCAGACGTCGGCGACATGCTCCTCGAACACGCCGTGCGTCGACGGGTAGGTGATCATCAGCACCGCCAGCTCGTCGCGGTACTGCTCGATCCTGGCCCGCAGGTCCTCGACGTCGATCTCGCCGTCCTCGGCGGTCTTCACGACGACGACCTTCATACCGGCCATCACGGCGCTGGCCGCGTTCGTGCCGTGCGCGGAGGACGGGATGAGGCAGACCGTGCGCTGCTCGTCACCGTTGGCACGGTGGTAACCGCGTACGGCCAGCAGTCCGGCGAGCTCGCCCTGCGAACCCGCGTTCGGCTGGAGCGACACCCTGTCGTACCCGGTGATCTCGGCGAGACGTTCCTCCAGCTCGGTGATGAGCGTGAGGTAGCCCTGCGCCTGCTCGGCGGGCGCGAAGGGGTGCAACTGCCCGAACTCCGGCCAGGTGACCGGCTCCATCTCGGTGGTCGCGTTGAGCTTCATCGTGCAGGAACCCAGCGGGATCATGCCGCGGTCGAGGGCGTAGTCGCGGTCGGCCAGCCTGCGCAGGTAGCGCAGCATCGCGGTCTCGGAGCGGTGCTGGTGGAAGACCGGGTGGGTCAGGTAGTCGTCGGTGCGCAGCAGCGCGGCCGGCAGCGTGTCCTCCGTCGTCTTGTCCAGCGCCTCGATGTCACCCTTGACGCCGAACGCCGTCCACACCGCGCCCAGCTGATCCCGCGTGGTGGTCTCGTCACACGCGATCGACACCTGGTCGGCGTCCACGAGCCACAGGTTCACCCCGTGCTCGCGTGCGGCCGCGACGATCTCGGCGGCCCGCCCCGGCACCCGCGTGGTCAGCGTGTCGAAGTACGCGCCGTGCACGACGTCGACTCCGCCCGCGGTGAGGCCGGCGGCGAGGATCGTGGCGTACCGGTGCGTGCGCCGGGCGATGGCCTTCAGCCCGTCGGGCCCGTGGTACACGGCGTACATGCCGGCCATCACGGCGAGCAGCACCTGGGCGGTGCAGATGTTGCTGGTCGCCTTCTCGCGGCGGATGTGCTGCTCCCGCGTCTGCAGGGCGAGCCGGTACGCCTTGTGTCCGTCCGCGTCCACCGAGACGCCCACGAGCCGCCCCGGCAGGCTGCGGGCGAACTTCTCGTGCACGGCCATGTAGCCGGCGTGCGGCCCGCCGAAGCCCATCGGCACGCCGAAGCGCTGCGTCGTACCGACCGCGATGTCGGCACCCAGCTCTCCGGGCGAGGTCAGCAGGGTGAGCGCGAGCAGGTCGGCGGCCACGGTGACCAGGGCGCCCAGCTCGTGCGCCTGCTCGATGACGGGCCTCAGGTCGCGTACGGCACCGGAGGCGCCCGGGTACTGGAGGAGGACGCCGTTGATCTCGCGCTCGGCGATCCCGGCCGGAATGCCCTCGCTCAGATCGGCGACGACGACCTCGACCCCGGTCGGCTCGGCACGCGTCTCGATCACGGCTATGGTCTGCGGCAGCGCGTCCGCGTCGACCAGGAAGAGGCCCTTCTTGTTCTTGCCCATGCGCCGCGACAGCGCCATCGCCTCCGCGGCCGCCGTGCCCTCGTCGAGCAGCGAGGCACCCGAGGTCGGCAGGCCGGTCAGGTCGGCGACCATCGTCTGGAAGTTCAGCAGCGCTTCGAGGCGCCCCTGCGAGATCTCCGGCTGATACGGGGTGTAGGCCGTGTACCAGGCCGGGTTCTCCATGACGTTCCGCAGGATGACGGGCGGCGTGAACGTCCCGTGGTAGCCGAGCCCGATCATGGAGGCCAGCACCTGGTTCCGGTCCGCGAGGGAGCGCAGCTCGGCGAGGACCTCGGGCTCGGTACGGGCGCCCGGCAGCTCCAGCAGCTCGGCGTTCTTGATCACGTCCGGCACCGCGGCGGTGGTCAGCTCGTCGAGCGAGCCGTACCCGACCTGGGCGAGCATCTTCGCCCGGGCCTCAAGGTCGGGGCCGATGTGGCGCTGCTCGAACGGGGTGCCCTGTTCGAGCTCGGAGAGCGGGATGCGATCGGCGGTCATTGCGGAGGCCTCCTGGTCTGACGCGACCTTCGAGGGGCACCACGGCGCGGGTGCCCGGACGGCCTCCCCCTCTGTCATCTCAACCTGAGAGCTTCGCCGGGTCACCCGAGGGTCCCGGCTTTCACCGTCGGTGAGAGCGGAAGCCGTCGACACCCGCTCTGCTTTCCAGAGTGACCTCGTCCGTGCGGTACAGGGGCCTGAGAGATTCCGGGGAGGAGTTGCTCCTTCGGCGCCTCCGACGATGCCGGAGGACTCTCCCGCACGGGGTCAGCAGCCGTTGTCAGCCTACCAGCGCGGTCAACGCACGCGCCTTCGAGTGGCCACCTCCCTCGATGTGCCTTTTCGTAGTGTTACGGATGAGTTGCTCCATATGCGATCACTTGGAGGGCCCGTGCAGACCGACATTGATCCGCGCAATCTGATCGGCCGCAAAGCGTTCGACCGCAAGGGCACCAAGATCGGCACCGTCGACGAGGTGTATCTCGACGACGCGACCGGAATCCCCGAGTGGGCGGCGATACGCATGGGCCTGTTCAGCCGAGACGCCTTCGTCCCCCTGGAGCCCAGCGAACTGGTAGAGGGCGCCCTCCGCGTCCCCTTCGACCGCGCCCTCATCAAGGACGCCCCCGACTTCGGCGTCGGCCGCCACCTCTCCCCGGAGCAGGAACTCCAGCTCTACCACCACTACGGCCTGGACATCGCCCCTCCTCCCCCGGTGGACAGCGAATTCGGCCGGATCGCGGGCACGGAGGAGGCCTGAGCAGCAACAGTCCCACGACCAGGACGACTCGTCCCGCAGCGCCGGCGGCGGAGCCGGGCAGCCCGCCACCCGGCGCCCTTAGGGCCCTGCTGCCGAATCTCTGCGCCGTCGCGACGCCCGGCACGCCGAGAGCGCGCGCCGCACGCCGCATGGCCCGCCCTCGGGCGAACGATGGAACTGCACCCCGAAGCCGAAGAACTCAGGCCCTGCCGCCCGGCTCCCGCCATTCGGGTTCACTCTTTCGCCGCAACGGCCCCCTCCGGCCTCAGCCCTCTTTCCTCCCCACCGCCGTCACCTCCGACTGTCCTGGCCCATCCCGTTTCAGCGGCAGCGGATCGGCCGGCTGGAGGGCGGGATCGTCGGTACGGAAGGTGCGGACGCGGCCGGGTGCCGAGTCGGGCGTCTCGAAGCGCACGGTCACACGGCCCAGCCCACTGCCCTGGACCCACCCGTGCCCGTACTCGGCGTGGCGTACGTCGTGCCCGGCGGGCCACCGCCGCTCGACGGGCGCGGTGTCCTCCCGGGCCGGCTCCTCCAGCGCGTCCTCGTCGTCGAGAGGTGTCTCCCCCGCCGCCTGAGCGAACAGGTCCTCCTGCGTGTAGTCGGCGAGCCCGCTGACGCCCACCCCGAGCAGCCGTACGCCGCCCGTGGTGTCCACGGCCTCCAGCAGTCGCGCCGCCGTCTCCCGCACCACGGCCGGATCGTCCGTGGGCCCCCGCAGCGTCTCGGACCTGGTCAGCGTCGAGAAGTCGTACCTCCTCACCTTCAGCACTATGGTCCGCCCGGACAGCCGCGCCCCGCGCAGCCGCCGCACACAACGGTCCGCGAGCCGCTGCACCTCCGTGCGGACCCGGACCCGGTCGTGGATGTCCACGTCGTAGGTGTCCTCCACCGATACCGACTTCGTGTCCCGCTCGGCCACCACGGGCCGGTCGTCGTGCGCCAGCGCCATGGCGTACAGACCGTGTCCGTGGGCCTTCCCCACCAGTCGCACGAGCTCGTCCTCACCGGCCTCGACGATCTCCTCGACCGTCGTGATCCCGGCCCGCCGCAGATGGTCCCCGGTCGCGGGCCCCACTCCCGGCAGGATCCGCACCGACCTGGGCCCGAGCAGCGCCCGCTCGGTCCCGGGCTCGATGAGCACAAGCCCGTCGGGCTTGGCCTCCTCGGACGCGATTTTCGCGAGCATCTTGGACGCGGCAAGCCCCACGGACCCGGTCAGCCCGGTCACGGCCCGGATGTCCGCGCGCAGCTTCGTCCCGGTGAGGCGCGCCGATTCCGCGTCCCAGGCGGCTCCTCCGGCCTCCAGGTCGACGAACGCCTCGTCCAGGCTCAGCGGCTCCACCAGCGGCGACAGCGCACGCAGCAGTCCCATGACCTGCTCGCTGATCGCCCGGTACAGCTCGAACCGCGGCACGAGATACGCGGCGTGGGGCGCGAGCCGCCGGGCCTGGGCCATGGGCATCGCCGAGTGCACCCCGAAGACCCGCGCTTCGTAGGAGGCGGTGGCGACCACCCCACGCGGCCCGAGCCCGCCGACGATGACGGCCTTCCCGCGCAGGCTCGGCTTGGATGCCTGCTCCACCGAGGCGTAGAAGGCATCCATGTCGAGATGCAGGATCGTGGGCGCGGTTCTCACAACTCCGATGCTGCCCTACACCACTGACAATGCGCCGGTACGGCAACCCGCACCGGGCCCCGGGCGGTCCTGCGTCGTTCAGACCGCCCGGTTCCGGCGCCGTGCCAGCTCGTCCGCGGGGTTGTGACCCATGAGCGTCTCACCCGTGTCGACCCGCTCGCCGTGCAGCTGGGACAGAGCGCTCTCCACATCCCGCCACACCACGCCCACGGCGATCCCGAAGATGCCCTGCCCGCCCTGCAGCAGGGCGTGGACCTCGTCGGGGGACATGCACTCGTAGACGGTCGCGCCGTCGCTCATCAGCGTCATCCGCTCCAGGTCCTGGAAGCCACGCTCTCTGAGGTGCTGGACAGCGGTGCGGATGTTCTGCAGCGACACGCCGGTGTCGAGGAACCGCTTGACGACCTTCAGGACGACGACGTCCCGAAAGCTGTAGAGCCGCTGTGTACCGGATCCGTAGGCGGGCCGTACGCTCGGCTCGACGAGCCCTGTGCGGGCCCAGTAGTCGAGCTGCCGGTAGGTGATGCCGGCGGCCGCGCACGCAGTGGGGCCGCGGTAACCGATCTGCTCTGCCGCCTCGGACGCCGCCCCCGCGTCGACCGGCACCGCCGTCGGCCTGGGCGAGACGTTGCCGGAATGGGGATACCCCCTGCTCGCGCGGAGCCGAACGCTCGGGGGAGGGTACGGGCCACTCTCCCCCGGACTGTGTCCCGGGGCGCCCCCAGCCGTACCGTCGCCGCTGTTTCTCACGCCGACCTCCGTCCTTGACCTGCCTTCTCGACGGTAGGCAGTCACCAGGGGTGCGTCAACGATCGCCACACTCGGCACGCCGAGTGATAATCACCCAAGGAGTGGTTTCCCGTGCCCTGCCGCTGGGAAAGGCTAGCCGAATGCGCTTTCGCCGGGCCGCGTAATACCACGCCGCCATCGGTACGCAGGGCGCACACGACCACGAATCGCCCCAGCGATTTCCAAGCCTCGCACTCACCGGCGGACTGTCTCCTGGCCCAACCGGCAGACTGACCGAAGGCGCTGTGGCGGACGGATCCGCGGACTGCTTTCCCAGCCGACCGGACCGGCCTTGCTTGGTCCCGCTAAGAAGCGCCGCTCCCTGGCCCCGCGAACCGACTCACTGGCTGCTCGTACCGAAGTCCTCGGGCGAGATCTGGTCGAGGAACTCGCGGAACTTCTCCACCTCGTCCTCCTGCTCGTCCGGGATGGCGATGCCGGCATCGTCAAGCACTCCATCGCTGCCGAAGATCGGCGTCCCGGTGCGCAGGGCCAGCGCTATGGCGTCGGACGGGCGGGCGCTCACCTCGACGCCGCTGGCGAACACCAGCTCCGCGTAGAAGACGCCCTCACGCAGATCCGTGATGCGCACTTCCGTGAGTTCCTGGCCGACGGCCTCCAGCACGTCCTTGAACAGGTCATGGGTCAGCGGTCGAGCGGGGGCCATACCCTGCTGTGCGAAAGCGATCGCCGTTGCCTCCCCCGGCCCGATCCAGATGGGGAGGTAACGGTCGCCTCCCACTTCACGCAGGAGCACGATCGGCTGGTTGGAGGGCATTTCGACCCGGACACCTACGACATCGAGCTCGTTCACACAGCAACCCTAGGCCGTGCGCGGGACGTTTGGGTAGTCGGACAGAGAATGGCCCACCAGACCGGTCCCGTCCCACCCCGGAGAGTCAGGGCAGCCTCACTCGGAGCGCTGTCTGCACCAGTGCGGCGTGCAGCTTCACCGTGAGCCCCGCCAGCTCCTTCGTACGGGCCTCCGCATGGGCCCTGGTCTGCGGATTGCGGTGGCGTCGCAGGGGCGACACCACTTGGTCGACGAGGCCCGCCTCACGGTCGGCGGCGGCTTTCATGGCCCGCAGGTGCCGTGGCCCGATCCCCACCCGCCCCAGTTCCACCAGAAGGGTGGCCACGGTCGCCGCCTCCGGGTCGTACGCCCCGTCGGGCAGCGCACAGACGAGTCCGTACGACTCCCACTCGGCCAGCTGGTCCTCGTCGATCTCGGCTGCGGCCAGGAGCTCCGCCCGCCCGAGCCGGCCCGCTGCCGGATCCGGGGGCTCCCCGAAGATCTCGTCGAGCCGCTGCTCCCCCTCACCCGTGTCACGCTGACGCCCCAGGACGGGCAGCCGCACCGGGTCACCTCGCTCCAGGGCGTCCAGATGTTCCCGGATCACCTTGAGCGGCAGATAGTGGTCCCGCTGCATCCTCAGCACGTGGCCGAGCCGCTCGACGTCCTCGGCACTGAACTTCCGGTACCCCGACGGGGTACGCTGCGGCTCGACCAGCCCCTCCGACTCCAGGAAACGGATCTTGGAGATCGTCACTTCGGGGAACTCGTCGCGCAGCACGCTCAGCACCGTGCCGATGCTCATCAGTCCGCTGTCCGTGGCGGCGGCGCCGTTCCCGGCACCACCGCTCGGTGTATGAAGCATGGACCTTCCCTGACGGGTCAGTAGCCTCGCTGGCTCGCGTAGAAGACCAGGCGGTACTTGCCGATCTGCACCTCGTCACCGTTCGAGAGCGCGACCTGGTCGATCCGCTCCCTGTTGACGTACGTGCCGTTCAGGCTGCCGACGTCGGCGACCGTGAAGGAGCCGTCCGCTCCGCGACGGAACTCCACATGACGACGCGAGACAGTCACGTCGTCCAGGAAGATGTCGCTCTGCGGATGACGCCCCGCCGTCGTCAGGTCACCGTCCAGGAGGAACCGGCTGCCCGAGTTCGGACCGCGGCGTACCACCAGAAGGGCCGAACCGAGCGGCAGCGCGTCCACGGCCGCCTGCGCCTCGGGCGACAGAGCCGGCATGGGCGTCTGACCGGTGCTCTCGGAGTCGTACGCCTCGATGCCCGAGATGGAGATCGTGGAGGTCGTCTCGGACGGGCGCTCTGCGGCCGCCCCGGCCCGCAGCGGCGCACCGCAGTTGGAGCAGAAACGGCTGTTCTCCGCGTTGCGGTTACCGCACCTCGTACACACCAGGGCCGACATGGACGGATCCTCCTGCCGCGGCTGCCCCGCCGGGGCATGGGACTCGTACGGGCCGGGGCCGAACCCTCCACCCGCACCTGGGGTTGACGGATCCCCGAAACCTATGCGGCCGGACTGGGCAGGGTCAACTGACGGCGCGCCCTGACCTCCGGAAATGTCACCGCCCGGACCAGAAACCTGATCACGGAACAGAGGGCGCTGGCCCTCTTCGTCGGGCTGTGCCCGATGGCGAGCGGTAGCGTTGTCGCTGCCCTCTCGCGCGCTCTTGCCGAACAACTTCGCAAACAACTTCACGGGCGATTCCCCTTGACCGAAACAGACCCGCCCGTGGGGCAGGACGAACCCTGATTGACCACATCGGTCGACCCGGACATCCTCACAACGTCCGTATCCACCAGACAGTTTCCACCACGCACCACCCGTTTGGTGCGCCGACCCCCCGCAACCTCATGCCCCCGTCCGACGGCCCCCATGCACCCGGGGTTCACTGGGAGGACGACCGAGCGTAGTCAGGCCGCTCCGCCGCCCGCAAGGCGTCCACGATGATCTTGTCCGCCCGCTCCACAGTCACCGTGGCCTGCTCCTTCTCCAGCGTCTGCACCACGCCTCCCGGGATGTTCAGTGCGGGCTCCAGGTCCTGCGGCTTGCCGATGACCTTGAAACGATAGGGCTGGGTGATCTTGTTCCCGTCGACACTGATCCGCTTGCCCGATTGCGTCAGATACGTGCTGGCGACAACTCGTACACCATTCACCTGGATCGCCTCCGCGCCGGCCGCGCGCAACTCCTGGATCGCGTCGAGCAGCATGTCCGCCTCGACCGTCCCCTTCGTGTCATTGATCGTCAATGTGATGCCGGGTCCCTCCGCCGCCACCGTGCCCGCGAGGACGCCGAGTTTTCTCTCCTTCTCGACTGTCTGCTTCCGGGCCTCCTCGGCCTGGTCCGAACTGTTCTCCAGCTCGGTGCGCTGATCTTCGAGACCCTGCTTCTCCTCTTCCAGACGCTGAGTACGGTCATCCAGTTCATCAAGAATGCGAACGAGATCTGCCTGACGTGCGCCACGCAGAGCGCTGTCGTTGTCGCTGTTGGAGGCCACCTGCACGGCCAGGCCGAAGCCGAGGCCGAACAGCAACAGGGCCACGATGAGTTGGGCCCGTGTGACGCGCGGCGGCCACAGCCCCATCACGAGCCGCTGCCGACCGGTCAGAACAGGCTGCTGGTCCTCCTGCTCGGTCTCCTGAGCGGCAGCGGTGGGCTCGGAGGGCACCTCTTCGGGAAGTTCCCGGCGCAGTCGCGTCTGCGGCGCCTCCTCCCGGCCTCTGTCCTTCTGTCCGCCGTCCTTCTGCCCGCCGTCCTTCTGCCCGCCGATCTTCGGGACGCCGTCCATGCGCAGGTTCGTCGTCGGCGTTTCGTCGTGGTCGCTCATCGGCCTCACGCCTGGAAGACGTGCCGGCGGATCGCCGCGGCGTTGGAGAAGATACGGATACCGAGGACGACCACGACGCCCGTGGACAGCTGGGCGCCGACACCCAGCTTGTCGCCCAGGAACACGATCAGCGCGGCCACGACCACGTTCGACAGGAACGACACCACGAAGACCTTGTCGTCGAAGATGCCGTCCAGCATCGCGCGCAGGCCTCCGAACACGGCGTCGAGCGCCGCCACGACGGCGATGGGAAGATACGGCTCAACCACCGCCGGAACCTCGGGCCGGACCAAGAGTCCGGCCACGACTCCCACGACGAGGCCCAGTACGGCGATCACGATGTGCCCTTCTCAGTTCTCGGTTCTGCGGTTCGTACGATCACGCTCGGCGCGGCAGGCAGCCGCACGCCGCCCTCGACGGAGATGGCCGTCCGGATTCCGAAGTTCTCCTGCAGCGCATGCAGATACAACCCGTCGGGGCTGTTCTGGAACCTGGTGCTCAGCTTCTTCCCGTCCCCCACGGCAAGCACCGTGTACGGCGGCACCAGCGGCTTGTTGTCGACCAGTATCGCGTCACCCGCGGCCCGGATCGCGGACAGCGCCGTCAGCCGCTGCCCGTTGATCGAGATCGCCTCGGCGCCCGACTGCCACAGCCCGTTGACGACCCGCTGCATGTCGCGGTCACGGACGCGACCTGTGTCGGAGAACCCGGAGGTCGCCCGTGCGTCGCCGTTACCGCCCGAGCTGGCATCCTTGGCGTCGTTGACGACGAGCTTGACACCGGGACCGTGCACCTCGACGGCCCCCGAAAGAATACCTACGAGCTCCCCCTGGTCGCTGCCACCGCCCTTTCTGAGCGCCTCGCGCTGCCGAGCGCTCACGTCGCCGCGCAGCTCGTCAATGGCGCCTTCCAGCTTGTCCGCCGCCGCGGTCTCGCGCTCGATACGGTCGATGAGCTCCTCGCGCTCCTTGGCCACGACGGGGGCCGCGACGCGTGCCTGCGCCGCTCCCAGCGTCACCACGAGGGCCGCGAGCACCAGACCAGCGGCCAGCCCGAGCTTGGCCCGCACGGTCTTGGGCATGCCGCTGATGCCCTCGGTCTGCTTGCGTGCAGCGGCCTCGGCGTACCCGTCGTCGAGGCTGTGGTCCATGACGTTGGTGAGCAGCGACATGGAGGCGTCCGGGCGCGAGGGTCGCGTAGGGGTACCCCGAACGGGGGTCTGCTGCGGCATGCCGCACATAGTCGCACGTCGCGATCAGTACCTCCGAATGGCCCCACCGGGTGGCCCGATCGGCGTGCCGGACAAGCCCCGTTGGGGGTACTTGTCCGGCACGCGCGCGTGTGCTCAGCGCCCGGCGCTGTCCACGACCTCCGCCCACTCGTCCAGGAGCGCCTGCGCGGACCGGTCGTCGGGTCCCTCGGCCCACAGATGCGTGACAGCCTCGGCCGGGTCGGGCAGTACCATCACCCACCGCCCGTCGGTCTCCACGACCCGAACACCGTCGGTCGTGTCGACAAACCGATCCCCGGCGGCCTCTACGACCCTCCGCATGACCAGTCCCTTCACAGCCCAGGGCGTTGCGAGATCCCGCTTGAGGACATGCGCCCGTGGAATCCGCGCGTCGATCTGGCTGAGCGTGAGCTGCGTCCGGGCCACCAGCCCGATGAGCCGCACGAAGGCCGCCGTCCCGTCGAAGACACTGCTGAACTCCGGCACGATGAACCCACCGCGCCCGTCCCCGCCAAAGATGGTCGAGTCGTCACGCCCGACCCGGGTGAGATCGTCGGGCGACGTCGTCGTCCACTCCACCTGCGTACCGTGATACGCCGCCACCTGTTCCGCGATCCTCGTGGTGGTCACCGGCAGCGCCACCCGTCCGCTGCGTCGCTCCGCCGCCACCAGATCGAGCATCACCAACAGTGCCCGGTCGTCCTCGACGATGCGCCCCTTCTCGTCAACGAGCGAGAGCCGCTCACCTACAGGGTCGAACCGCACCCCGAACGCGGCCCGCGACGACGCCACGATCTCGCCCAGGCGCACCAGCCCCGACCGCCGCATGTCCGCGGTCTCCGTCGGCCGGGACTCGTTGAGACCGGGATTGATGGTCAGCGAGTCCACCCCGAGCTTGCCGAGCAGGCTGGGCAGTACGAGCCCGGCACTGCCGTTGGACGCGTCCACGACGACTTTGAGGCCCGACTCGGAGATCCCGGTCGTGTCGACGTTCCGCAGCAGCGATCCGGTGTACGAGTCGAAGACGCTCGCCGGGAAGTGCAGGTCACCGATCTCTCCGGGGAACGCCCGCCGGTACTCCTGGCGCGCGAACACGCGGTCCAGCTTCCGCTGGCTCGTCTGGGAGAGGTCGGCCCCCTGCCCGTCGAAGAACATGATGTCGACGGAGTCCGGCACTCCGGGCGTCGTCCGGATCATGATCCCGCCTGCGCTGCCCCTGGCAGTCTGCTGCCGGGCCACCGGCAGGGGCACGTTCTCCAGGTCGCGTACGTCGATGGCACTGGCCTGGAGCGCCGAGATGACCGCCCGCTTCAGCGCACGGGCACCTCGCGAATGGTCGCGGGCCGTGGTGACGGTGGAGCCCTTCTTGAGGGTCGTCGCATACGCCCCAGCGAGTCGTACCGCCAGCTCTGGCGTGATCTCCACGTTCAGGATGCCTGACACACCGCGGGCACCGAACAGATGCGCCTGCCCCCGCGATTCCCAGATCACCGAGGTGTTGACGAAGGCGCCGGCCTCGATGGTCTTGAAGGGATAGACCCGGACGTTTCCCTGCACGATCGATTCTTCACCGACGAGACACTCATCGCCGATGACGGCACCGTCTTCGATCCGCGCGGCCCGCATGATGTCGGTGTTCTTTCCGACGACACAGCCCCGCAGATTGCTGTGCTGGCCGATGTACACGTTGTCGTGGACGACGGCCTTGTGGAGGAAAGCCCCTCTTTTCACGACGACATTCGACCCGACGACGGTGTGCTCACGGATTTCGACGTCGGCCTCGACCTTTGCGTAGTCACCGATGTACAAGGGCCCCCGCAGCACCGCGTCGGGATGCACCTCGGCGCCCTCGGCAATCCACACCCCGGGCGAGAGCTCGAACCCGTCGATCTCGACGTCGACCTTGCCCTCCAGGACGTCGGCCTGCGCTTTCACATAGCTCTCGTGGGTACCGACGTCCTCCCAGTAGCCCTCGGCGACATAGCCATAGATCGGCTTGCCTTCCTTCATCAGCTGGGGGAAGACATCGCCGGACCAGTCGACGGGAACGTCGGGCTCGACATAGTCGAAGACCTCGGGCTCCATCACGTAGATGCCCGTGTTCACCGTGTCCGAGAAGACCTGGCCCCAGGTGGGCTTCTCCAGGAATCGCTCCACCTTGCCTTCCTCGTCCACGATGGTAATTCCGAATTCCAGGGGATTCGGCACCCTCGTCAGGCAAACGGTGACCAGCGCACCCTTTTCCTTGTGGAAGTTGATGAGCTCGGTGAGGTCGAAGTCGGTCAGAGCATCGCCGGAGATGACGAGGAACGCGTCGTCCTTCAGTGCCTCCTCGGCGTTCTTGACGCTCCCGGCAGTTCCGAGTGGCTTCTCCTCATTGGCATAGGTGAGCTCCATCCCGAGCTCCTCACCGTCACCGAAGTAGTTCTTGACGAGCGAGGCCAGGAACTGGACAGTTACGACGGTCTCGTTGAGTCCATGCCTTTTGAGCAGCCGCAACACGTGCTCCATGATCGGGCGGTTCGCCACGGGCAGGAGCGGTTTGGGCATGCTTGAGGTCATGGGGCGAAGGCGCGTGCCCTCGCCTCCGGCCATCACGACGGCCTTCATGTCGGAAGCGTCCTCCTCGAAGAGACGACGGTCTAGCCGACTTCACCCGTCCAGATTGTCCCGCACTTTTCCGACACGGGCCATCAGGCCACTACGGCTGCCCAATCAGGCGAGCTCAATCGGCCATGGCGTCCGCCCTGACAAGTCGGCGGACCTGAACCACGTAGAGGATCCCTGCCCACCAGTACAGCGTTGTACCCCATCCGGCGAACGCCCATCCGAAAATAGCAGCGAGTGACGAGATCCATCCACTTCCGTCACTGAGCAACAGCAACGGGAAGGCGTACATCAGGTTGAAGGTAGCGGCTTTCCCTAGGAAGTTCACCTGCGGTGGTGGATAGCCATGACGCCTGAGGACCCCCACCATCACCAACAGAACCAGGTCTCGCGCCAGCAGTACAGCGGTCAACCAAAGTGGCAGAATCTCGCGCCAGGTCAGACCCAGCAGAGTCGACAGAATGTAGAGCCTGTCGGCGGCGGGGTCGAGGAGCCGGCCAAGGCTGCTGATCTGGTTCCAGCGCCGAGCCAGCTTGCCGTCCAGATAGTCGCTGACGCCGCTCAGCGCCAGTACCAGAAGCGCCCAGCCGTCACTGTTGGGGCCGCCGAACTCCGGCCAGAGGATCAACCACAGGAAGACTGGCACACCGACGAGCCGCGCCATGCTGAGGATGTTCGGGATGGTGAGGACCCGGTCTGTCTGGATCCGGGTCTCCTGGACCTCCACCCGGGGGCCTCCTGTGGGAAACGAGCCAACTATGCCTCCTGACCCTACCTCACGCAAAAAAGCTCTGGCTCTTGGGCATCTCACCCAAGAGCCAGAGCTCTAAAAGGAGTTCGGCGGTGTCCTACTCTCCCACAGGGTCCCCCCTGCAGTACCATCGGCGCTGTAA
>NZ_BMVM01000002.1 GCF_014650715.1 Streptomyces bluensis
CCTTCTACGAACCCCGGACCCCACGCCTCGCTTGACGAAAGACATAGAGGCACCCCCCTGGGCAGGGCCCCTCCACAACGGGTCCGGGGATTTCCAACCGGGCCGGGCCCCTCCCCCTGGGCAGGGCTCCTCCACAACAGGTCCGGGGATTCCCGCCCAGGCCGGGCCCCTCCCCCCTGGGCAGGGCTCCTCCACAACAGGTCCGGGGGTTCCCAACCGGGCCGGGCCCCTCCCGCCGGGGCGAGGACCCTCCCGACCCGACCAGGACACCCAACCAGGCCGCGACCCTCCCACCCGGGCAAGGGACCTCCCAACACGACCGGACCTCCCAACCGGAATTCCTCACCGGACCGAGGTCCTCCCACCGGAGCTGAGACCTTCCGGGCGGGGCCGGAGCTGGGGTCTTCCAGCCGGAGCTGCGGTCTTCCGGCTGGAGCTGCGGTCTTCCGGCTGGGGATTTCCAGTCGCGGCCAGGCACCACCAAGCCCGTCCGGCGTTTGAGGACGAGGCCGTTCAGGCCGATGAGCGGGGGTCTGGGGGCGGCAGCCCCCAGGGAAGGATGGGACGGGTAGGGGCGGCGGGGGCGAGGAAAACCCCGGAGTCTCAGCCCTTGGCCCTCCGCGCCAGCGCCACCGCGCCGCCGCCCGCCGCGAGCAACGCGACCGCCCCGCCCGCGATGTACGGCGTCATCGAGTTGCCCCCGGTCTCCGCGAGGTCGGACTCGGAGGCGGCTCCCTGCGGCTTCACCTCGGACGCGGGCCCGGAGCCGGAGTCGGAGTCGGACCCGGTGTCGGAGCCGGTGTCGGAGCCTGCGTCGGACGTCGAGGACGCCGCCGCCGGGGACTCGCACGTCGCGCTCGCCAGAGTGACCGTGCCCTCCACCTCCGCGACGTTCAGCTCCAACGGGTTCACGGAGACCTTGAGTTCGAGGGCCGTCGCGGCGGCCGTACGGGACGTGGTCTCCTTACGGGAGATGTCGAGGACGACCTCACCGACGCCAGGGACCTTCACCTCCGTCGTACCGTCCGCGGACACCGTCACCTTCTTGCCGAGTACCGTCACCCCGCCCGCAAGGTTGGACTCGGCCACCGGCTTCTCGCCCGCCTCGCACGTCGCGCGGGACGTCACACCCTCCAGTTCGATCAGGGACAGCAGGGGGAGGCCCGGCACGTGGATCTTCGCGTTCGCGAGCTCGGTGCGGCCCTCGGCCTTCGTCGCGGACGCCGTCGCCTTCGCCGTGGCCACGTCGGCGCGCAGCACGGTGAACGACTGGCCTCCGTCCACCCCGTCCAGGCGCGCGCTCAGCGTGCTCCGGTCGGCGTCGGCCGGTGCCTGCACCTCGTTGAGCGAGACCGAGAGCGGGACGTTCACCGCCTTGTTCACGAGGGACACGTCGAGCCCGGTGCGCAGGACGACGGCGCTCGCACGACCTTCGTCCTCGGTCGCGTGGGCGGCGCCCGCGCCGGCCAGGGCCGCGGGGCCGGCGGCTATGACCGTGGCCGCCGCGGTGGCGGCCAGACGGCGTGCGGGCAGGCGGAAGTTGTTGCCGTTCAAGGGTGGGATCTCCTGGGAAGAGAACGCTGTGGGACCCCGTAAGAATCGCGTACGAAGAGTGAACCGTCAGCAATCTGACGGGAGTTCACCCCTACGTGGGTTTTCCGTGCGCATCTTCGAATCCCATGACACGCACGTTCTCCACAGTCACTCAGCCGACCACCCTGCCGTTCAGAACCACCCGTCGCGGCGCCGCCAGCACCCGTACGTCGGCGCGCGGGTCCCCGTCGTAGACCACCAGGTCCGCGGGTGCCCCCTCGTCCAGCCCCGGCCGGCCGAGCCAGCGCCGGGCGCCCCACGCCGTGGCCGACAGGGCCTGGACCGGTGGGATGCCCGCGGTCACCAGCTCGGCGACCTCCGCGGCCACCAGCCCGTGGGCGAGCGAGCCCCCGGCGTCCGTGCCGACGTACACCGGGATCCCGGCGTCGTACGCGGAGCGCACCGTGTCGTAGCGGCGTTCGTGGAGCCGTCGCATATGCGCCGACCAGCGCGGGAACTTCCCTTCGCCGCCGTCCGCGAGGCGCGGGAACGTCGCGATGTTGACGAGGGTGGGGACGATGGCGACGCCGCGGGAGGCGAAGAGGGGGATCAGGTCCTCCGTGAGGCCCGTCGCGTGCTCGATGCAGTCGATGCCGGACTCGACCAGGTCCCGCAGGGAGTCCGTCGCGAAGCAGTGGGCCGTGACACGGGCGCCCAGGCGGTGGGCCTCCGCGATCGCCGCCTCGACGGCCTCCCGGGGCCAGCAGGCGGACAGGTCGCCGAGGTCCCGGTCGATCCAGTCGCCCACGAGCTTGACCCAGCCGTCGCCGCGCCGGGCCTCCTTCGCGACGTAGGCGACGAGTTCCTCCGGCTCGATCTCGTGCGCGAAGTTGCGGATGTAGCGGCGTGTGCGCGCGATGTGCCGGCCCGCGCGGATGATCCTGGGCAGGTCGTCGCGGTCGTCGATCCAGCGGGTGTCGGACGGCGAGCCCGCGTCCCGGATCAGCAGGGTGCCCGCGTCACGGTCGGTGAGGGCCTGCTTCTCGGAGACGTCCTCGGGGACGGGGCCGTGGGTGTCGAGGCCGACGTGACAGTGCGCGTCGACCAGGCCGGGCAGCGCCCAGCCCTCGACGGTACGGACGTCACGGGCACCGGCGGGACGGTCGTACGCGATCCTCCCGTCGACGACCCAGAGCTCGTCCCGGACGTCGTCGGGCCCGACGAGCACCCGCCCCTTCACGTGCAGCACCGCGCGATCACTCATGTACTGCACCCTAATGAGCTAGCCGTCCGCCTTGTCCAGCCGCTCCGGTGCCTCCCCCACCTCGGCCATCGCCGGGTCCAGGAGGCGGGAGAGGAAGTGCCGGGTCCGCTCGTGGCTCGGGTCGCCGATGACCTGTTCCGGTGCGCCCTCCTCGACGATCACCCCGCCGTCCATGAAGACGACCCGGTCGGCGACCTCCCGCGCGAAGGTCATCTCGTGGGTGACGACCATCATCGTCATGCCGTCGTTCGCGAGCATGCGCATGACGGCCAGGACATCGCCCACCAGTTCCGGGTCGAGCGCCGACGTCGGTTCGTCGAACAGCATCACCTCGGGGCCCATGGCGAGCGCGCGGGCGATGGCGACGCGCTGCTGCTGGCCGCCGGAGAGGGAGGAGGGGTAGGCGGCCGCCTTCTCGGCCAGCCCCACCCGCTGAAGGTTCTCCGCGGCCACCCGCGCCGCCTCCGCCTTGTCGCGCTTCAGCACACGGCGCTGCGGCAGGGTGAGGTTCTCGGTCACCGTCAGGTGCGGGAACAGGTTGAACTGCTGGAAGACCATGCCGATACGGCGGCGTACGGCGTCGATGTCCACATCCGGGTCGGTGACCTCGGTGCCGCCGACGAAGACCTGCCCCCGGGTGGGTTCTTCGAGCAGGTTCACGCAGCGGAGCAGGGTCGACTTGCCGGAGCCGGACGGGCCGATGACACAGACGACCTCGCCCTGCCGGATGTCCAGGTCGATGCCGCGCAGCACCTCGTTGTCGCCGAACGACTTGTGCAGGCCGCGCACCCGGATCTCGGGTGCGCCCGCGGTCGTCCCCGTGCTCGTGGTCGTCTCCGCGTTCGTGGTCATCGGGTGGCCTCCCCCGCCTTGGCCTCAAGGCGTCGTACGACGAAGCCGAGCGGCACCGTCACCAGCAGATAGCACAGGCCCGCGACCAGGATCGGCGTGGAGTTCGCGGTCTGGCTGGCCAGGTCGCGGCCGAACTTCGCCAGCTCACGCTCCTCAAGGGTGACACCGAGGAACAGCACCAGTGAGGAGTCCTTGAACAGCAGCACCAGTTCGTTGGTCAGCGGGGGGATCACGATGCGGAAGGCCTGCGGGATGACGATCGAGACCATGGCCCGCATGTGCGAGAAGCCCAGCGAACGGGCCGCCTCCATCTGCCCCTTGGGCACGGCCTGGATGCCCGCGCGGATCGTCTCCGCCATGTACGCGGCCGCCACCAGTCCGAGCCCCAGAGCGACCTTGCCGTACGTGCCGCCGGGGATCTCCGTGCCCGGGAAGGCGAGCGGTACGGCCACGCCCACGAAGATGAAGATCAGCAGGGCGGGCAGCCCCCGGAAGATCTCGATGTAGATCCCGGCGACCCAGCGGTACGGGCCCACGGACGACAGCCGCATCAGCGCGACGACCATGCCGAGCACGAGGCCGAAGACGAAGCCGGACACCGTGTAGAGCACGGTGTTCTTCAGCGCGAGCGTGATGATGTCCGGGAACATCTGCCCGGCCAGGTCGGACTGCGCGAACTGGTTCCGCAGCCCGCCCCAGTCGGCCGTGACCACGAGGGCGGCCACGGCGGCGACGAACACGGCGTACTGGAGGCCACGGGAGACGGCCCGCTTCTGCCGCCGGGTCAGTCCGGCCTTGCGTGGCTGAAGCGGATCGCGTGGCTCCGGCTCGCGTGGCTTGCGTGTCTTCGTCTCACTCATGAGGCGGACGGCGACGCGGAGCCCGCGCTCTCGGCGTTCGCGGCGTTCGCGGCCTTCTCGTCGTAGGGGCCGATCCACTGCTCGTACAGCTTCTTGTACGTGCCGTCGGTCTTCGCCTCCCCCAGCGCCTTGTTGATGGCGTCGAGGAGCTTGGTGTTGCCCTTCTTGACCGTGAAGCCGTACTGCTCACCGGTGTTGATGTTGTCGGCGACCTCGAAGGCGCCGGCGTTGGCCTTGTCCTTCAGCCAGCCCTGGACCACCGGGTAGTCGATGACGACGGCCTGGACCTGACCGGTGCGCAGCCCGTTCAGGACGGCGTCGGAGGACTCGAAGGAGACGGGGTCGAGCCCCTTGTCCCTGGCGTAGTCCTCGCCGGTCGTCTGTGCCTGGGCGCCGAGCTTCTTGCCCTTGAGGTCGGCGAAGGAGCCGATGCCGCTCTTCTTGTCGACCAGGACGGCCTGCGTGGCCTCGAAGTACGGGTCGGAGAAGTCGACGTTCTTCTTGCGCTCCTCGGTGATCGTCATACCGGCGGCGGCGAGGTCGCACTGCCCGGAGTTGAGGAACGCGCCCGTCTTGAAGTTCTCGAAGGGCGTGTCGACGATCTCCTGCTTCACGCCCAGGTCCGCGGCGACGAGGTCGATCAGCGCGACGTCGAAGCCCTGCACCTTGCCGTCGATCTCCGACTGGAACGGCGGGTACGGCAGGTGGGTGCAGGTGGTGAGCTGACCGGCCTTGGCCAGGGTGACCCCGCCGGCGGCGGTCTGCTTGCCGCTGCCCCCGCTGTCGTCGTCCGAGGAGCAGCCGGCGACGAACAGCAGTCCGGCCGTCGCGGTGGTGGCGGCCAGGATGCGGGTCCGGCGTCCGAGGACCGTGTTCACGGGGACCTCCTGTGAGGAAACGAAGGGTTCTGATTATAAGGAAGCCTTGGAGGCCCTCAAATCATTCCCATGGTCATCGAGCCGCACTACCTGCGACTTCTTGGCACAGCTCGCGCGGTTACGCTCGAACGTGGTCCGCATGCACATGCGGACCAGGCCCATGCCTACCCCTGAGCGAGGAGAGCACCCCCGTGACGCACCCCTTTCTGGATCTGGCCCCCATGAGCGCGGCGCACTTCGCCGCGATCGAGGACCGGGTGGCACGGCTGCTGGCCACCGAGCAGGACGTGGTGATCACGCAGGGCGAGGCGCTGCTGCCGCTGGAGGGCGCGATCCGTGGCGCCGCCGGCCCCGGCACGACCGCCCTGAACGTGATCACCGGCCCCTACGGGCAGACCTTCGGGAACTGGTTGCGGGACTGCGGGGCCACCGTGATCGACCTCGTGGTGCCCTTCCACGCGGCGGTCACCGCCGACCAGATCCGTGCCGCCTTCGCCGAGCATCCGTCGATCGACTTCGTGTCGCTGGTGCACGCGGAGGCGGCGACCGGGAACACCAATCCGGTGGCCGGGATCGGTGCGGTGGTCCGGGAGCACGGCGCGCTCTTCTACCTGGACGCGGTCGCCTCGATCGGGGCGGAGCCGGTGCTGCCGGACGCGTGGGGTGTGGACCTGTGCGTGATCGGGGCGCAGAAGGCGATGGGCGGCCCGGCGGGCGTGTCGGCGATCTCGGTGAGCGAGCGGGCCTGGACCCGGATGGCGGCGAACCCCGGGGCGCCGCGTCGCTCGTACCTCTCGCTGCTGGACTGGAAGGAGCGGTGGATCGACGGCGGACGTCGCACCCTGCTCCATGCCCCGGCCCAGTTGGAGATGCTCGCGCTGGAGGCGTGTGTGGAGCGGATCGAGGCGGAGGGGCCGGCCGTGGTGATGGCCCGGCACACGTCCGCGGCGGCGGCCACCCGGGCGGGGGCGCTCGCGCTGGGTGGGGGGATGGAGCCGTATGTGCACGAGCCCGGGGACGCGGCTCCGGTGGCCACGACGTTGCGGGTTCCCGCGGGGGTCGACGCGTCCGAGGTGGTCGCGAAGGCGTTGGCCGTCGATCCGTCCGTGCCGCTGGCCGCCGGTGGCGGTGACCTCGCGAAGGAGATGATCCGGGTGAACCACTACGGTCCGAATGCCTCCGTGGGGGTTGTCCGGTCCGCCCTTGCCGCGCTGGGGAGTGCGCTGAGGGAGTCGGGTGTCTCGGTGGACGTGGAGGCGGCTCGGGGGGCGGCGGAGGAGGCGTGGGGGGCGTAGCCGGACCGACGGGTCGCTTTCTCGCCCCGCCCTCCCCCCACCAGCCCCTTCTGTCATGCTCCCCAGCATGAACAACAACACCGGCAACATTCCCCGGACACTCCCCGACGGCCGCCCCATCCCCCTCATGACCGGTGACGAGCGGCCCATGCTGGAGAGTTGGCTCGCCTTTCACCGGGCCACGCTGGCACTGAAGTGCACGGGACTGGACGACGCCCAGGTGAGGACGGCATCGGCCGAGCCCTCGGAACTCACCCTGCTGGGACTCGTACAGCACCTCGCCGAGGTGGAACGCAACTGGTTCCAGCGCGTCCTGGCCGGCCAGGACGTACCCGGCCTGTTCGGCCCGACCGGCTACGAGCTCGCCCCGGAGCGCGGCATCGACGAGGCGCTCGCGGTGTGGCGCCAGGAGGTGGCGCGCGGTGAGGAGCTGTGCGCGGGACGCTCCCTGGACGACACGGGGCGGATCGTGGACGGCCCGATGGCCGGCCTGGAGGTCAGCCTCCGCTGGATCCTGATCCACATGATCGAGGAGTACGCGCGCCACAACGGCCACGCGGACATCGTCCGCGAGCGCATCGACGGAGTCACCGGAGCCTGAGAGATGCAGGAAATTCACCCGCATCACTCACCGAAATACAGTAATCCAATTCAGCACAGCTTCCCGTATTCTTCTGCCCGCTTTTGCGGTGCCTAAACGCAAAGATTCCGCGAACGTCAACCGGTGCAATTCGCGCAGATCTCGTGAGGATTACGCCGGTGTGACCGACCCCACATCGCGCCCCATTCCTCCCCCAATATCCGGTCAAAACGGCACCTCTTGAAGCCTTCTCGCGCGGCCGCATGCGCCCGCGTAATAACACATGAGGGACGCGTACGTAACCCCGACCGGCGATGCAATTTCAAGTTTCGCTCGGTAAATTCAATTTGCATGACTGCCGCACCAGCAGACCTGCCGAACCTGTCGGAACTGCCCGCGGAATTCCTGGAAATGCCGGAGGGGCTACGGATCGACCGTCCCGACGCGGCGGACGGCGCCGCGCTCTGGCGCCTCGCCCGGGACTCCCGCACCCTCGACCTGAACTCCTCCTACAGCTACCTGCTGTGGTGCCGTGACTTCGCCGGCACCTCCGCGGTGGCGCGGGACACGAAGGACGGACGGCCGGTCGGCTTCGTCACCGGATACCTCCGGCCCGAGCGCCCGGACACCCTCCTCGTGTGGCAGGTGGCCGTCGACGCCGCCCAGCGGGGTCGCGGGGTCGCCGCCGCACTGCTGGACGGGCTGACGGTCCGGGTCGCCCGGCAGCATCCGCTGACCACCGTCGAGACCACCATCACACCGGGCAACACCGCGTCAGAGCGCCTGTTCGCCTCGTACGCCGCCCGGCACGGAGCGACCGTCGAGCGCGATGTGCTGTTCGAGGCGGGTGAATTCCCGGACGGCTCCCACGAGCCGGAGGTCCTCCACCGCATCGGCCCGCTGTCCGTGTGATCCATCGCCCCACCCCACCCCGCCCCGTTCCTCTCCCCCCACTCCCACTCCACCACCCCACCTCCTGCACTCCCCCCACGCACCTAGGAGCGATTCGCCGTGACCATCACCCAGCCCGACCTGAGCGTCTTCGAGACCCTGGAGTCGGAGGTGCGCAGCTACTGCCGCGGCTGGCCCACCGTCTTCGACCGCGCGCAGGGCAGCCGTATGTACGACGAGGACGGCCACGCGTACCTGGACTTCTTCGCCGGTGCCGGATCACTCAACTACGGCCACAACAACCCCGTACTGAAACGGGCGTTGATCGACTACCTGGAGCGCGACGGCGTCACCCACGGGCTCGACATGTCGACCACCGCCAAACGTGCCTTCCTGGAAGCCTTCCAGAACCTGGTGCTGCGGCCGCGTGACCTGCCGTACAAGGTCATGTTCCCGGGCCCGACCGGTACCAACGCCGTGGAGTCCGCCCTGAAACTGGCGCGGAAGGTGAAGGGACGGGAGGCGATCGTCTCCTTCACCAACGCCTTCCACGGGATGTCCCTCGGCTCGCTCGCCGTGACCGGCAACGCCTTCAAGCGGGCCGGCGCCGGGATTCCGCTGGTGCACGGCACGCCCATGCCGTTCGACAACTACTTCGACGGCCAGGTTCCGGACTTCCTGTGGTTCGAGCGGCTCCTGGAGGACCAGGGCTCCGGGCTCAACAAACCCGCCGCCGTGATCGTCGAGACCGTGCAGGGCGAGGGCGGCATCAACGTGGCCCGCCCGGAGTGGCTGCGGGCGCTGCAGGACCTGTGCCACCGCCAGGACATGCTGTTGATCGTCGACGACATCCAGATGGGCTGCGGACGGACCGGCGCCTTCTTCTCGTTCGAGGAGGCGGGCATCACACCGGACATCGTCACCGTGTCCAAGTCGATCAGCGGATACGGGCTGCCCATGTCGCTGTGCCTGTTCAAGCCGGAGCTCGACATCTGGGAGCCGGGCGAGCACAACGGCACCTTCCGCGGCAACAACCCGGCGTTCGTGACGGCCGCCGCGACCCTGGAGACGTACTGGGCCGACGGCTCCGCCATGGAGAAGCAGACCCGTGGGCGTGGCGAGCAGGTCGAGCAGGCGCTGGTCTCCATCGCCGAGGAGAACGTCGCCGACGTCAAGGAGTACCGCGGACGCGGGCTGGTGTGGGGCATCGAGTTCCATGACAAGGACCGCGCGGACCGGGTCGCCAAGCGCGCCTTCGAGCTCGGGCTGCTCATCGAGACGTCCGGCCCGGAGAGCGAGGTCGTCAAGCTGCTCCCCGCGCTCACCATCACGCCCGACGAGCTGGACGAGGGTCTGCGCACCCTCGCACGCGCCGTCCGCGAAACCGTCTGAACCACCCCCACAGGGCACGACCACCACACCCACCACACCGAGGAGGCGTCACAGCACCGTGATCGTCCGTTCTTTCCAAGAGCTCGAAGGCACCGACCGGCACGTCAGAGCGGCGTCCGGTACGTGGGAGAGCAAGCGCATCGTGCTGGCCAAGGAGAAGGTCGGCTTCTCGCTGCACGAGACGGTCCTGTACGCGGGTACGGAGACGTCCATGTGGTACGCGAACCACATCGAGGCCGTCGTGTGCGTCGAGGGCGAGGCCGAACTCACCGACGACGAGACCGGGCGGAAGTACACGATCACGCCCGGAACCATGTACCTCCTCGACGGTCACGAGCGGCACACGATGCGGATCAAGCAGGACTTCCGCTGCATCTGTGTCTTCAATCCCCCCGTGACCGGACGGGAGGACCACGACGAGAACGGCGTCTACCCGCTGCTGACCGAGGAGGCCTGACTCACCATGACCATGACGTCCACGCCCACCGCCGTCCCCGACCTCTACCCCAGCCGGGGTGCCACCGAGGTGTCCGTGCCGCGCCAGGACCCGGTCGTCTGGGGCGCACCCGGCACGCCCGGCCCGATCTCGCTCGCCGACCTCCAGGCGTACGAACGTGACGGCTTCCTCGCCATCGGGGAACTCATCGGCGAGGACGAGGTCGCCCTCTACCGCGCCGAGCTGGAGCGGCTCATGACCGATCCGGAGATCCGCGCCGACGAGCGCTCGATCGTCGAGCCGAAGTCGAAGGAGATCCGGTCCGTCTTCGAGGTGCACCGGATCAGTGAGGTGTTCGCGAACCTCGTGCGCGACGAGCGCGTCGTCGGGAGGGCGCGGCAGATTCTCGGCTCGGACGTGTACGTCCACCAGTCGCGGATCAACGTCAAGCCGGGCTTCGGGGCAAGCGGCTTCTACTGGCACTCCGACTTCGAGACCTGGCACGCGGAGGACGGTCTGCCGAACATGCGCACGGTGTCCGTGTCGATCGCGCTGACCGAGAACTACGACACCAACGGCGGCCTCATGATCATGCCGGGGTCGCACCGGACGTTCCTCGGGTGTGCGGGGGCCACACCGGAGGACAACTACAAGCGGTCCCTCCAGATGCAGGACGCGGGCACCCCGTCCGACGAGGCGCTGACGGCCATGGCCGGTGAGTACGGCATCAAGCTGTTCACGGGCAAGGCCGGTTCGGCGACCTGGTTCGACTGCAACTGCATGCACGGCTCCGGCGACAACATCACGCCCTTCCCACGCAGCAATGTGTTCATCGTGTTCAACAGCGTGGAGAACGCGGCGGTCGAGCCGTTCGCGGCACCGGTGCGCCGGCCCGAGTTCATCGGGGCAAGGGATTTCACCCCCGTGAAGTGACCCACCGAGTACGGCTGAACCGGCCCGGCACCTCCCCGTGAGGTGCCGGGCCGGTGGGTCAGCCGGACAGGACGTCGAGGAGCCGGTCGACGTCGGCGGGTGTGTTGTACAGGTGGAAGGCCGCCCTCAAGTGGCCCGCGCGGTCGGACACCTCGACTCCGGCGCGACTCAGTTCCGCCTGGCGGTGGCCGAGTCCGGGCACGGAGACGATGGGGGAGCCGGGCGCGGGGACGGGCGCGTGGCCCAGCGTGCGGAGCCCCGTGAGGAAGCGTTCGGCCAGGGCGAGGTCGTGCTTCCGGATGTTCTCCACGCCCAGTTCCTCGATGAGTGCGAGTGAGGTCCGCGCGCCCGTGTAGGAGAACAGCGCGGGGCTCTCGTCGAACCGGCGGGCGGAGTGGGCGAGTTCCTCGACGGGGCCGTAGCAGCTGTCCCAGGGGTGCTCTCCCGCGACCCAGCCGGCGAAGAACGGGGTGAGTCCGCCGAGGTCCTCGGGGACGACCAGGAAGGCCGCGCCGCGCGGGCAGACCAGCCACTTGAAGGCGACAGCGGCGACGTAGTCGTACGCCTTCGCGTCGACGGGCAGCCACCCGGCCGCCTGCGAGACGTCGACGTACGTCCGCGCGCCATGGGTGCGGGCCGCCTCGCGGATCGCGTCGAGGTCGGCGATGCGGCCGTCGGCGGACTGGGCGGCGCTGACCGCGACGAGCGCGGTACCGGCGCGCACCGACTCCGCGATCCCCTCCAGTGGGACCGAGCGCACCTTCAGGTCAGGGCGCATGTGGAAGGGGTTCACCACGGAGGCGAAGTCGGCCTCGGCGGTGAGGACCTCGGCGCCCTCGGGCAGCGAGGCGGCGATCAGGCCGCTGTAGACGGCGACGGAGGCCCCTGCGGCCACCCGGCGGCCGGGAACCCCGAGCAGCCGGGCGAGGCAGGCGCGAGCAGCCTCCACGTCCGCGAACATGTCCGTGGGCCTGCCGACGGCGGCGGACTCCACGGCGACCCGCATGGCGTCCACCGTGCGGGCCGGCAGCAGCCCGGTGCTCGCGGTGTTCAGGTACGTGTTCTTCGGGGCGAACTCGGCTTTGACGACGCTCTCGAAGGTCTCCATGGGTCCACTCTGAGGCCCTCGGTTCTCACCGTCCATTGAGAGGTTTTGTCTGGTTCCCCGAAGCGATGCTTATGCAAGCGCCATGACCTGGGCTGCCGCGCCCCGAAAGGGGCGCGGGGAACGGCGCGAGAAGCCACGAACAACCCCGCACGCCGCAGACAACCGCACCCCAACGGCGCTCCCCGCACACCTCACCCCGCCGGAGGCACCGCGCACCCGTCCGGCCCGCAGGCATCCCCCGAGGCGTCCTCGTCCGCGACGAGCCGGAGCGGCGGCCTCTCGCCCCACGCCTGGGTCAGGGCCCGGGCGAAGACCTCGGCGGGCTGGGCGCCCGACACGCCGTACGTGCGGTCGAGGACGAAGAAGGGTACGCCGTTCGCGCCGAACTGCGCGGCCTCGCGCTCGTCGGCGCGCACCTCGTCGGCGTACGCCTGCGGATCGGCGAGGACCTCACGGGCCTCGTCCGCGTCGAGGCCGGCTTCGACGGCGAGCTCGACGAGATACGCGTCGGCGTCGGCGAAGAGGGAGCGCTCGTCGGCGAAGTTCGCGCGGTACAGGATCTGGATCAGCGCGTCCTGCCTACCGCGCTCCTTGGAGAGGTGGAGGAGGCGGTGCATGTCGAAGGTGTTGCCGTGGTCGCGGCCCTCGGTACGGTACGCCAGGCCCTCGGCGGCGGCCTGGGCGCGCAGGTTCTCCTCCCCTGCCTGCGCCTGCGCCTCGCTCATGCCGTACTTCTGGCTCAGCATCTTCAGGACGGGCTCGATGTCGCCCTTGCCGCGGTGCGGGTCGAGCTCGAAGGAGCGGTGCACCACCTCGACCTGGTCGCGGTGCGGGAAGGCGTCGAGCGCCTTCTCGAAGCGGGCCTTGCCCACGTAGCACCAGGGGCAGGCGATGTCGCTCCAGATCTCGACGCGCATGATGGCGGCTCTCTCCAGGTCGCAGGGGTCACGGGGACGCAGAGGTCACGGGGGGCGAAAAGACGGCTGCGCCCCCTCGCTCTCGCTGGATGAACCTTCAAGCAGCCCGGTTCATTCCCCCTGCCGCCGCATGGCCCCCGGTCCTCAGCTGCCGTCGCGCAGTCCGTCCGGCCAGGCGTCGCGGTACTCGATGTGGTCGAACGTGACCACACACCCCTCACCCACCGGTGACTGGGCCATGAAGCCGACGAGCGCCGCCGACGTCGGCTCCTCGTCGCCGAGGGTGAACAGCCGGACGAAGGTCCACTGCTTCCCGTCGCGGGAGGCGTGGAAGGCGAAGGCCCGGCCGGTGCGGCTGACCCGGAGCCAGACGGAACTGCCCTCCACCGTGAAGGAGTTGGCGTCGTCCGAGTGACCACGGGTGACGACCGTGCAGACCGTGGGCACGTCCGGCGAGTACTCCAGGCACAGCTTCGCCCAGGCCCGCGGGCCCACATGGACGTAGAGGGCACCCGCGTCGAAGGAGGCCGCGAAGCCCACCGTGACGCGGGCGATCAGCTGGAAGTCCCCCTCCGGCGCGCCCAGCAGCCGCGGCGCGTCCGACGCGGGCTCCAGCGCGTCACCGGTGGGCGGCACGAACCGGTCCTCCCGCGCCCCTGCCCACCCGCTGAGCACACCGTCCTCGTGGGACCAGTGCCCGTCGGGACCGTAGGTGCGCAAGGGAAAGGAAAGCTCGGGAATCTTCACGTCCATTGGGAGAGTGTCCCAGGTCCCCCAGTCAGGTGCGGTACCGCGCCCCGCTTCGGGGGCGCGGGAAACCGCGTGTTCTCAGGGGTGTCCCAGGCGGTGCGGGAGGACTACCTCTCCAGCCGGCCGTTGAAGCGCCGCGGCAGCCCCAGCGGGTTGTCGTCGCGGAGTTCGGCGGGCAGCAGGGCGGCGGGTGCGCCCTGATAGGCGACCGGCCGCAGCCACCGCTCGATGGCGGTCCCGCCCACGGACGTGGACGTCGAGGTGGTGGCCGGGTACGGCCCTCCGTGGTGCTGGGCCGGAGCGACGGCCACCCCCGTCGGCCAGCCGTTCACGAGCACACGTCCCGCGAGCGGCGTCAGCTCGGCGAGGATCTCGGCCCCCCGGCCCTCGCCCGCGGCCTCCTCGGCCGACAGATGAACGGTCGCCGTGAGGTTGCCCGGCAGGCGTGAGAGCACCGCGTTCGCCTCGGACTCGTCCTCGTAGCGCACCACGACGGTGAGCGGCCCGAAGCACTCCTCCAGGAGCAGATCGTGCTCGCCCTCGGCCGCCAGCCTGCTCGCGGCGACGGTCAGGAAACCCGGGCTCACTGTGTGCTCACTGCCCGCACCCGCGGTGACCGGCGACTCCACGTCGGGCAGTTCGGCACGCTCGGCGACACCGGCGATGAAGTTGTCCCGCATGCGGTGGTCCAGCAGTACCCCGGCCTCGACGTCGCTGACCGCGTCGGTGAGCGACTTCACGAGCCGGTCACCGGCCGCACCGGTCGGTGCCAGCACCAGCCCCGGCTTCACACAGAACTGGCCCACGCCCAGCGTCATCGAGCCCGCGAGCCCGGCCCCGATGGCCTCGGCGCGCTCGGTGGCCGCGGCCTCGGTGATCAGCACGGGGTTCAGGGAGCCCAGCTCACCGTGGAACGGAATCGGCACCGGACGCGCGGCCGCCGCGTCGAAGAGGGCGCGGCCGCCCCGTACGGAACCGGTGAAACCGGCCGCCGCGACCAGCGGGTGCCTGACCAGCTCGACGCCCGCGTCGAAGCCGTGCACCAGACCGAGGACACCCGCGGGGATGTCGTGCTCGGCGGCGGCCCGCCGCAGCGCGGCCGCGACCATCTCGGACAGCGCCGGGTGGTCGGGGTGGGCCTTGACGACGACGGGGCAGCCCGCCGCCAGCGCGCTCGCCGTGTCGCCGCCCGCGACCGAGAAGGCGAACGGGAAGTTCGAGGCGGAGTAGACGGCCACGACGCCCAGCGGCACCTTGTAGCGGCGCAGGTCCGGGATCGGCGGGGTCGCCGTGTCGTCGGGGTGGTTGATCACCACGTCGAGGAAGGCGCCCTCGTCGACGATGTCCGCGAAGGCCCGCAGCTGGTAGCAGGTGCGGGCGAGCTCGCCGGTGAGCCGGACCGGGCCGAGCGCGGTCTCCGCGTCGGCGGCCTCGACGAGGTGGTCCTTGGCTGCCTGAAGCTGGTCGGCGGCGGAGCGCAGGAACGCGGCGCGGACGGTGCGGTCGGCGAGGGCACCGCGCGCGGCGTGGGCGGCACGGACGGCCTGGTCCACCTCCTGGGCCGTGGCCTCCACCGCAACCTGTTCACGCTGCTTCCCGGTTCGGGGGTCGACACTCCAGACTGGTGCTGCTGCCACCGCGGGTCCCTCCACATCGAATACCGCTCTTGCATGCCGCTTGATCTGCCGCAGTTGTCACGTCACCACCAGGGCCGTTCGATATACTGAACGCCGTCTCTGATGATGAATATGCTGTTGGAGACTATATCTTCAGCTTCTCGTCGAACGAAGGGGTCACAGGCGATGTCGGCAGGCGAGACGGGCGGCGGGGCACAGGTCAAGTCCGCGGTACGCACGGTGGAACTGCTGGAGTACTTCGCCGGCCGCCCCGGCATGCATTCCCTGGCGGCCGTGCAGGAAGCGGTGGGCTATCCCAAGTCCAGCCTCTACATGCTGCTGCGCACGCTCGTCGACCTGGGCTGGGTCGAGACGGACGCGACGGGCACCCGGTACGGCATCGGGGTGCGCGCGCTGCTGGTCGGCACCTCGTACATCGACGGCGACGAGGTGGTGGCCGTGGCGCGGCCGACGCTGGACCGCCTCTCGGACGACACGACGGAGACGATCCACCTGGCGCGCCTCGACGGCACGAACGTCGTCTACCTCGCGACCCGCCAGTCCCAGCACTATCTGCGCCCCTTCACGCGCGTGGGCCGCCGTCTGCCCGCCCACTCGACCTCGCTCGGCAAGGCCCTGCTCGCCACCCACACCGACGAGCAGGTCCGCAAGATGCTCCCGGAGACCCTCCCCGCGCTGACCGAGCACACGATCACCGACCGCGAGAAGCTCATCGAGGAGCTCCACCAGGTCCGCGAGCAGGGCTTCGCCGTGGACCGCGAGGAGAACACGCTGGGGCTGCGCTGCTTCGGCGTGGCCATCCCGTACCGCACGCCCGCCCGCGACGCCATCAGCTGCTCGGTGCCGGTGGCCCGCCTCACCCCCGCCCACGAGCAGATGGTGAAGGACGCCCTGTTCGACGCCCGTGACCGCCTGACCCTCGCGACACGCAGACTCTGACCCTGAAGAAACGATGAGAAAACCGGACGGAAGGAACGTTCGGCGGCATCCCGTACGTCTTTCCGGGCGGAATGAACAAGACGATCAGGCGGACCGCCGTCTTCACGCTGCTGCTCGTGTTGTCCCTGCTGGTCCGGGCGACCTGGGTGCAGTTCTACGAAGGCCGGGCGCTCGCGGACAGCAAGAACAACCGGCGGAACGTGATGGCGCAGTACGCGCGGCCGCTCGGGGACATCATCGTGGCCGGCGACGCGATCACCGGCTCGAAGCGGACCTCGGGGAGTGACCTCGCGTACCAGCGCACGTACAAGGACGGAGCGCTGTACGCGGCCGTGACCGGCTACAGCTCGCAGGTGTACGGGGCGACGCAGCTGGAGGGCGTCTACCGGGACCTCCTCGACGGCACGGACACGCGGCTGAAGAACCCGCTGGACGTCCTCACCAACGAGCGCGCCGCGCCCGGCGACGTGATCACGACCATCGACCCGGACGTGCAGCGGGCCGCGTACGAGGCGCTCGGCGGCAAGAAGGGCGCGGCCGTCGCCCTCGACCCGGCGACCGGGAAGATCCTCGGGGTCGTCTCCACACCGTCGTACGACCCGGGCACGATCAGCGGGACGGCCGACGGGGACGCCTGGCGGAAGCTGACCAAGGACGGCGACAAGCCGCTGGTCAACCGCGCGCTCCGGCAGCCCCTGCCGCCGGGGTCGACGTTCAAGCTGGTCGTCGCGGCCGCCGCGCTGGAGGACGGGCTGTACGCGTCGGTGGACACCAGGACCGACAGCCCCGACCCGTACACGCTGCCCCTCACGCACCGCGAGCTGACGAACGAGAACCCGAACGCCCCGTGTGAGAACGCCTCGATCCGGGTGGCGCTGCAGTACTCGTGCAACAACGTCTTCGCGAAGATGGCCGTCGACCTGGGGCAGGACAAGGTCAGGGCGATGGCGGAGAGGTTCGGCTTCAACGACACCGCGCAGGACGTGCCGGTGCGCGCGTACGAGAGCGTGTACCCCTCGGGCATGGACAAGGCGCAGACGGCTCTGTCGGGCATCGGACAGTTCGATGTGACCGCCACCCCGCTCCAGATGGCGATGGTCTCGGCGGCCATAGCCAACGGCGGCAAGCTGGTCTCACCGCACATGGTGTCGCGGACCAGTGATGCCGAGGGCAGGGTGATCGAGGACTACGACAGCAGGGCCGGCACGAAGGAGATCGTCAGCTCCTCCACGGCCGGGCAGCTCCAGTCCGCGATGCGGACCGTGGTGGAGAAGGGCACGGGCGGCAACGCACGGATCTCCGGGGCCACCGTCGGCGGCAAGACCGGTACGGCCCAGCACGGCGAGAACAACAGCCGGACGCCGTACGCCTGGTTCACCTCGTACGCGAAGTCGGACACGAACGGCAAGGAGGTCGCCGTCGCGGTGATCGTCGAGCAGTCCGACGCGGCCCGCTCCGAGGTCAGCGGCAACGGGCTGGCGGCCCCGGTGGCGAAGGCCATGATGCAGGCGGCGCTGAGGAGTTGAGCCCCGGGAGTGAACCTCCGCTCTGCGAAGACCATCTGAACAGGCAGACGGGCCGCCCTCTTCCCCCCGGGGGCGGCCCGTCGCCGTCAGGCGGGACCGGCGGTCACTTCGCCCCGAGCAGCTGCTCTACGGGGTCGATCGCGAAGTACACCAGGAACAGCGCCGAGGTGCCCCACAGCAGCCAGTGCACCTGCCTGGCCCTGCCGAGCACCGTCTTGATCAGGACATAGGCGACGAAGCCCGCGCCGATGCCGTTGGTGATCGAGTAGGTGAACGGCATCACGGCGATCGTCAGGAACGCGGGGATGGCGATCTCGTACCTGTCCCAGTCGATGTGCTTGACCTGGGTCATCATCAGGAACCCGACCGCGACGAGCGCCGGGGCGGCGGCCTGCATCGGGACGATGGTCAGCAGCGGGGTCAGGAACAGCGCACAGGCGAAGAGACCGCCGCTGACCAGGTTGGCGAAGCCGGTGCGCGCCCCCTCGCCGACGCCCGCCGCCGACTCGATGTACGAGGTCGCCGAGGACGAGGACGAGGCGCCGCCGGCGACCGCCGCCGCACCGTCGATGAGCAGGACCCGGCCTAGGTTCGGCACCCTGCCCTGCTCGTCGAGGAGTCGGGCCTCGGCGCTGATGCCGACGACCGTGCCCATGGTGTCGAAGAAGTCGGACAGGATGAGGGTGAAGACCAGCAGGACGACCGTGATGACGGTGGTCTCGCCGAACGCGCCGAACAGGCTGAAGTTCCCGAGCAGCCCGAACTCGGGCGCGGCCACGATGTCGTCGGGGACCTTCGGCGTCGTCAGGCCCCAGCTCTTGATGTCGGCGACCGAGTCGATCACGATCGCGAGGACCGTCATGACGAGGATGCTGATCAGGATCGCGCCCCTGACCTTGCGGGCGAGCAGACCGATGGTCAGCAGCACGCCGAGGCAGAAGACGAGGAGGGGCCAGCCGGACAGCGCTCCCGTCGCGCCGAGCTGAACCGGGACGGTCGTGTTGGCGGCGTCGGGTATACGGCTGACGAACCCGGCGTCGACGAAGCCGATGAAGGCGATGAACAGGCCGATGCCGACGCTGATCGCCTGCTTGAGTGACTGCGGGATGGCGTGCATGACGGCCTCGCGCAGCCCGGTGACCACCAGCACGCAGATGAGCAGGCCTTCGAGGACCACCAGGCCCATCGCGTCGGCCCAGCTCATCAGCGGGGCTATCTGGAAGGCGACGACGGCGTTGAGGCCGAGGCCGGCGGCCAGCGCGAGAGGAAGGTTGCCGCCCACGCCCATGATGATCGTCATCACCGCGGCCACGAGCGCGGTGGCGGTGACGAGTTCGGCACCCTCCAGCTGGTGCCCGAACTTGTCCTTGGCGCTTCCCAGGATGATGGGATTCAGGACAAGGATGTACGCCATCGTGAAGAAGGTGGCGAAGCCGCCGCGTATCTCCCGGGCGAAGGTGGAGCCCCGGGCGGTGATCCTGAAGAAGCGATCGACGCTGTTCGCCCCGGGTGGCGCTGCGCTCGGCCGGTCGGCCGCCTGCTGTGCTTCGGACATGGCGGTACTCCTCGTGAGGTGCGTGCGGGATGCGGAGAACGCTGGCTGGATTGTTGCCTCGTTGAACTCGCTTCAGGTTTTCTCCGTGTTACGGATGCGGAGTTTTGCCTGCAAGATGGCGTCACGCCTGTCAGTTCACTCCTGCCGGCCACAGGGCAGTCTGTCAGTTACATGACATACGACCCGCCGGGTGCAAGGAGCCGCAGTGAGGGGAGAGGTCGCCCGTGGGCACGGTCGTCGACGACGCAGCCTCTGCGGAGTTCCACGCCTTCTTCGAGCGGCACTACGCCGAACTGGCCAGGCTGGCCCAGCTGCTGACGGGTGAGGCGCACGCGGCGGACGACCTCGCGGCGGACGCGCTGCTCGCCCTCTGGCACCGCTGGGACCGGGTGCGCGCGGCCGACCATCCGGTGGCGTACGCACGCGGCGTGGTCGCCAATCTGGCCCGTACCCGCATCCGCAGCGCCGTCCGCGAGCGCCGCCGGAACACCCTGTTCTGGTCGCAGCGTGAGGAGAAGACCGAGATCCCCGACGTGCCCGGCATGATCGACGTTCAGGAGGCGCTGCGCCGGCTGCCGTTCCGCAAGCGGGCGTGCGTGGTGCTGCGGCACTCCTTCGACCTCTCGGAGAAGGACACCGCGCTCGCGCTGGGTGTGTCGGTCGGTACGGTGAAGAGCCAGACCTCCAAGGGGATGGCCGAACTCCAGCGGTTGCTCGGCTCGCAGGACGCACCGCGGCAGATCCACCGGGCGGTGTCCGGGGCCGCCGGAGGAAGGAACCGATGAAAGAGATGCGGGACGTGCACGAGGAGTTGCACGCCCGCCTGCGCGAAGCGGGCGAGGCGCACGAGCCCGACCGCGCCCGCATCCTGGCCCGGGTCGAGCGCGGTATGGCCGGCCAGGCCCGCCCCAAGCGCCCGGCGCACCCGCCACCGGCCGGCTGGGCCCGGGTCGTGGGCGCGACGACCGCGGTCGCGGGTCTCCTCGCGGTGGGCGGCTACGCGGTGGCCTCGGCGGTGAAGGACGACGAGCCGGCGGACCGGACGGTCGCGGTGTCCCCCACCCCGACGTCATCGCCGGACGCGCCGTCGCGGCCGCCGGTGACGCCGGACCCGTCCCCCTCGGCCGAAAACCGGGACAGGAAGCCGAGCGTCACGCCCTCACGCACCCCGGCCCCGGAGAACTCCGCCCCGGCTCCCCCGCCCGGGAAGCCCGAGAAGCCGGACAAACCGAAGAAGCCGGACACCGAGGACGGCCCCGTCTGGTCCGACGGCTCCGTCGACCCGCACAGCAACGACTTCTGGGCGCAGAGCAACCTGACCCTGCGGACCGGCGAGGAACTCACCGCGCTCACCGTCGAGTTGCGCATCGCCCTGACCGAGGGGGTCAACTCCGCCGGCGCCTGGCGTTCGCTGCCCGAGGAGGACTTCACCCTGACGGTCGGCGAGGACGACGGCTTCCTCGTCTACCGGTGGGTCCTCAAGGAGGGCCGTACGGTGCCGAAGGGCGAGTTCGTCTTCGCGGGCCAGTACGACCACGCGCGCGGCGGACGGGACGCGAGGGGCGACCGGTACGCGATGACCGCGAGGGCGGACGGCGAACAGTACGCCGTGGGCGGCGACTTCGCCCGCGGCGGCGACGACACGTGAAGTCGGCCGGAAAAAGGCCTGAGGCACCCGGCAACCCTTTCCCGCGCGGTGGCGACCAGCAGTCGCAAGCAGCTCTGATCCCCCCACCGAAGGAACGCGACATGACGTCACGTACGGAGCACCGCGAGCACCACCACCGCCGCCGAGCGTTGAGGCGGCACGCCCTCGTCGGCGGCCTCGGCGCGCTCGCGCTGACCGGCACCACCCTCGTCAGCGGCTCCATGCTGTCCACCGCGAGCGCGGCGAGCTGGCCGACCCCCACCTCCAGCCAGCCCGTGTCCTCGACCATCTCCGTGTCCGGCGTCAGGGACGGCGGCATGGTGCGCTACTACGGCAGCGGCGACCTGGCGGGTGACGGCCAGGAAGAGGGCCAGGACCCGATCTTCAAGCTCGCGGCGGGCGCGACGCTGAAGAACGTGATCATCGGCGCGCCCGGCGCCGACGGCATCCACTGCGAGGGCGACTGCACGCTGCAGAACGTGTGGTGGGAGGACGTCGGCGAGGACGCCGCGACCTTCCGCGGCGGAAGCACCTACACGGTGACCGGCGGCGGCGCCAAGAAGGCCGCCGACAAGGTCTTCCAGCACAACGGGCCCGGCACCGTGAACATCTCCAACTTCGCCGTCAGCGAGTTCAAGACGCTGTACCGCTCCTGCGGTGACTGCTCCACGCAGTACACGCGCAAGGTGAACCTCAGCAATATCGAGGTGACCGGAACGGGTTCCACCGCGCGGCTCGTCGGCATCAACGTCAACCGCAACGACGTCGCCACGCTGCGCGGCATCACGATCCTCAACGACGCCGGCCGCAAGGTCGTCCCCTGCCAGAAGTACAACAACACCACGGCTGTCGGCACCGGGCCGGACAGCACCAACTGCCTCTACTCGTCGTCCGACATCACCTACAGGTAGCCGCTCACCCGCACAGGGCCCCCGCCGGTGACGACCGGCGGGGGCTCGGTCGTGAGGTGCCGCCGTGGTCCAGACGAAAGCGATCGAAACTTTCGCTCGGGTTCGTCGCGCACACACCGATTGACGCGCCGTCCCCCACTGGTGAGACTCCAGAAGCTGTTATCCAACAGAAATCACCAGACTCACACAGGATGTGTCATGCGTCCCACCGCCCGTACGCTCCTGCTCCCCCTCCTGGCCCTCTTCCTGAGCCTGCTGGCGGCGCCACCGGGGGCGGCGCAGTCCACGGCACAGCCCTCGGCCCAGGCCCCCACACCATCGGAACGGTCCGTGAAGAAACCCCCGTACGCCGGCTATCTCTTCGCCTACTTCACCGGTGAGGGCACCTCGGACGGCGAGCAGATCCGTTACGCGCTCAGCCGTGGCAACGACCCGCTGCACTGGCGGGAGCTGAACGGCGGCACACCGGTCCTCACCTCCACCATCGGCGAGAAGGGCCTGCGCGACCCGTTCGTGATCCGCTCCCCCGAGGGCGACAGGTTCTACATGATCGCGACCGATCTGCGCATGTACCAGAACAGCAGCGGCAGCTGGGACCAGGTCCAGAGACACGGCAGCAAGTCGATCATGGTCTGGGAATCCACGGACCTGGTGAACTGGACCGACCAGCGCCTGGTGAAGGTCTCCCCGGACAACGCGGGCAACACCTGGGCGCCCGAGGCCTACTGGGACGACAGCCTCGGTGAGTTCGTCGTCTTCTGGGCGTCGAAGCTGTACGCCGACGACGACCCGGACCACACGGGCTCGACGTACAACAAGATGCTGTACGCGACGACCAAGGACTTCCGCACGTTCAGCGAGCCGAAGGTGTGGGACGACCCCGGCTACTCGGTCATCGACTCGACGGTCGTCAAGCACCAGGGCACGTACTACCGCTACACCAAGGACGAGCGGGACCCCACCTCCTCCAGCCCGTGCTCGAAGTTCATCACCGCGGAGAAGTCGTCCTCGCTCACCGACACCTCGTACGACTTCGTCTCGGACTGCATCGGCAGCGGCTCCATCGACCGCGGTGAGGGCCCGACGGTGTTCAAGTCCAACACCGAGGAGAAGTGGTACCTGTTCATCGACGAGTACGGCGGCCGCGGCTACGTCCCGTTCGAGACCACCGACCTCGACTCGGGCAAGTGGACCATGTCGGAGAACTACCAACTGCCCGCCAGCCCGCGGCACGGCACGGTGATGCCGGTGACACAGGAGGAGTATGACCGGCTGCTGGCCGCGTACCCGGTGAGCCCCACGTCGGTCGTGGACGCGACGGTGAAGGGCCAGAAGGGGTACGCGGTCGTCAGCGAGGGCACCTCGAAGGTCGTCCTGCCCATGGAGCCGGACCTCGACAAGGCAGCGCTCAAGCGGCTCGCGCCGAAGCTGTGGCTGGGTGAGGGCGCGACGGTGCGCCCCAAGTCCGGTACGCCCCGCGACTTCCGCACGCCTCAGACGTACACGGTCACGGCGGCGGACGGCACGAGGCGCGTCTGGACCGTCGAGGCGGTACCGACCCGCAGCCCGGTCCTGCCCGGCCTCTACGCCGACCCCGACGTCACGTACATGGACGGCCGCTACTGGATCTACCCGACGACGGACGGCTTCCCCGGCTGGAGCGGCACCCGGTTCAAGGCGTTCTCGTCGAAGGACCTGGTCAACTGGACGGACCACGGAGTGATCCTCGACCTGGGACCCGACGTGTCCTGGGCCGACAGGAACGCCTGGGCCCCGGCGATCGCCGAGCGCGACGGCAAGTACTACTTCTACTTCTGTGCCGAGCAGCAGATCGGTGTCGCCGTGGCCGACTCCCCCGCCGGTCCCTTCAAGGACGCGCTCGGCAAGCCCCTGGTCGCCAAGGGCGGGTCGCTGAAGGGCCAGATGATCGACCCGGCGGTGTTCACGGACGACGACGGGCAGTCGTACCTGTACTGGGGCAACGGACACGGCTATGTCGTCCCGCTGAACGACGACATGGTGTCGTTCGACGCGAGCGAGGTACGGGACATCACCCCGGACAACTTCCGGGAGGGCTCCTTCGTGGTCAAGCGGAAGGGCACGTACTACTTCATGTGGTCCGAGGACGACACACGCAGCGAGAACTACCACGTGGCGTACGCGACGGGCCCGAGCCCGCTCGGCCCGTGGACCAAGCGGGGCACGATCCTGTCCAAGCGCCCCGAGTACGGCATCCTCGCCACGGGCCACCACTCGGTGGTCAACGCCCCCGGCACGGACGACTGGTACATGGTGTACCACCGGTTCGCCCTGAACGGGCCCGGAAAGCCCGGTGGGGACGGCACCCACCGGGAGACGACGATCGACCGTATGAAGTTCGCGGCCGACGGCACGATCCTTCCGGTGGTGCCGACCCTGGAGTCGATCAGGCCGGTGAGGCGCTGAGCGCCCTCGCTCAGACGCTCACAGGACGGAGTCCAGCCAGGAGAAGACCTCGTCCTGCATACGGTCGGCGAAGACATGACCGAGGTCCGGCCAGACCTTGGTGTGCAACCGCTCCCCGGCGTGACGTGAGCGCCAGACGGCGCCCAGCTTCTCGTACGCGACCCGGACTCCCTCGGCCGTGAACAGGGAGTCCTGGGCGCCGTGGAAGAAGAGCATCGGCCGGGGAGCGGCGATGCTCGCCACGTCGGGGAAGTCGAGGTGCCGGGCGAGTCCGGGATGGAGCATGTGGTACGCGGACTGGCCGCGCGTGATGTTGTTGCCGGGCACCATGACCTCCTTGAGCCCGGTCATCCAGCACACGCTCGCCGCGGCGGCGATGTCGTCGCTGAGCGCGGCCGTCTGCCAGGCGCGGAAGGCGCCCATGGAGAACCCGACGGCCGCGACCCGCCGCCGGTCCACCCGGTCCAGCCCGGCCAGGAAGGCGGCGGCGCGCACGTCCTCCCTGGCCATGAGCCCGGCCAGCGACGAGCCCAGGTTGAAGAGGTTGCTGGCGAGCGCCTGCTGCTGCTCGTAGGTGATCGGTCCCCGGTCGCCCCAGCCGAGCGCGTCCAGGGCGAGGACGACGTATCCGCGCCGGGCCAGCTCGTCGCCGACGAACCGGCCGCTGAAGCAGCGGTCGGCCCACGCCTGCGCGGAGGCGAGCCGGGCCTCGCCGTCGCCCCAGGGCCGGACCAGTTTCTCCTTCCCGATGTCGAACTTCGAGCCGTGGTCGTGGAGCAGCAGCACGGCCGGGAACGGTCCGGTGCCGTGCGGGGTGAGCAGGGCGCCGCGGACCCGCTCGTGGCGGGTGAGGGCGAGGGTGACCGACTCCCGGGTGTATCCGTCGGCTTCGGCACGCGCTCCGAACTCGGGCGCGTACGGCGTGCCGTCGTCCGGCCCGACGAACAGGTGCTCCTCGACCTTCGCGCGGGCGGCCCGCCGCCAGGCCCGGAAGTCCCGGATCGGGGAGGTGCCCCAGGCGAGCGGGAAGCGCAGCTCCTCCTTGAGCAGGGGATGGAAGTCGGGCAGCGCACCCTCCACGACGCCCGCCTCCGCCACGACGCCCGGCTCCGCCGCGGCGGCGCTCCCCGCTCCGGCTCCGGCTCCCGAACCGGCGAGCAGCGCCGCCGCCCCGGTTCCCACCACGAACGCCCGCCGGCCCACCCGGTCAGGGGCACTCATACGGCCTCCAGTCCCCGAGGTACGCCTCCCGGGTGTGCGACTCGGCCTCGGCTGAGGTGAGTTGGGGCCGGTCCTCCGGGACCGTGATCACCGCTCCGGGCCCGGTGTTGCGGTACTCGGCGAACCGCTGGTCCTGCCAGGGGTAGCCGGAGGACATGGTGCCGTAGGGCGCCACCGCGTCGATGCCGGCCCCGAGACGGGTCTCGCGCACGGTCAGCATGGGCCGGGCGGTGGTGTCGGAGCTGGGCACCCACGGGCGGGCCAGCTTGTAGTAGCCGTCCGGCGCCTCACTCGTGACACGGCTCCCCGTCACCAGGTAGCCGCGCGGGTTGGCGACCGCGGTGGACGGCGCGAACACGAAACCGTACGGGGCCCCGGTCAGGTCCGTGCGGATCAGAGTGCGGAAGTGGCAGCGCTCGAAGACGGCGGTGGCCCGCCCGAAGACGAAGTCCACGTCGCCCTCGGCGTAACAGTCCCGGAAGTACTGGCGGGCGTACGTGCCGAGCGCCATCGAGTCGGCGTACAGCGTGTCCTGGTGCCCGAGGAACCGGCACCGCTCGAACGCCGAACGGTCCCCCTGCACCTTGAGGGCGACGGCCTGGGTGCCGGTGATCCCGGGATGGTCGGCGCGGAGCCAGTCGTTGGCGAAGGTGATGTCGCGCGCGGTGAACCCGTCGGCCTGGACGAGGGTGGTCGCCGATCCGCTGGTGCCGTAGGTGCCGCCGCCGGGCTTCGGGGTGCCGGCGGCGTTGTCGTACACGACCACGACGTCCCGGGCGTCGCCGGAGGCACCGATCCAGGTCATCCCGGTGTGCGCGACGCTCACCACGACCGTCTCGCGGTACGTGCCCGGCGCGATGACCAGGGTGTGTCCGCTGCCTTCGGCCGCGGTCACGGCGGCCTGGACGGTGGTGTGGTCGCCGAGCCCGCCGGGGTGGACGTACAGGGTCCGCTCGGTCAGCCGCGCCGACGGCGACCCGTACCGTCCGAAGGGAGAGCGTCCGCCCGCGTGGGCGTTTCCGCCCGCTCCGAGGGCGAGCGCCGCCCCGACGCTCGCGACCACGAACGACCGTCTGCCGACTACGGGTGTGTCCATGCTCAGCAGACCTTTCCGGCGCCCGCGCGCTGGTCGACGATCCCGGGCACGGCCCGCGGCGAGTCGACCTTGGTGCGCAAGCTCGGCGTCCACCCGGCGCCGGACTGGAGGGTCTCCTGCGGGATCTCGGCGTTGTGGACCGCGATGAGATCCGTCAGTTTCCCGTTGACGTAGTTGTTCTCGGCGGTGAGCGGCGCCTCGCTCCACTTCTTCAGGGTCTTGGCGGCGCTGACGGAGGCGGGGAGGGAGATGGCGTTGTCCGTGGCGTACAGCTGCGAGGAGGCACCGATGCCGAAGACGTAGCCGAACTTCTGGCTCGCGGTCACCACGAAGTGGTTGTTGTACGAGTCGACCTGGCCGAAACGGACGCGTGGCGCGCGCTCGACGATGCCCTCGAAGCGGTTGTGGTGCAGCGTGACCTTGAGCTTGCCCGAGTCGGTGGAGCCGGCGCTGTCGCTGTTGCCGATCAGCATCGTCTTGTCGTGGTCCTTGAAGGAGTTCCAGGACACCGTCACATGGTTGGCGCCGCGCACGATGTCGACCAGGCCGTCGTGCTGCTGGTAGACCTTGCCGAAGTACGACGGCAGGGTGCTGTCCGGGTAGCGGCCGTCGGTGAGCGTGTTGTGGTCGATCCACACGTGGGTGGAGCCGTAGACGACCACGCCGTCGTACTCGGAGTTCCAGGCGCCGGTCTTGTTGTCGTCCGTCGGGTCCCACTGCGGGAAGCAGTCGACCGGGGCCTCGATGGTGAGGTTGCGGAGGATGACGTTGTCGACGCCCTTGATCTGCAGGCTGCCGCCGAGAATGCCCGAGCCCTTCCCGACACCGACGATGGTGGTGTTGGCGGGGACGCTCGCCTTGATGGTCTGGTCCTGGTTGGCCGCGGACGCGGCCCGCAGGTCCTCCTGCTCACCGCTGACCGGGGTGTCGTGTCCCCAGACGGCCGGGTCGTAGTCGGCGAGGTACTGCTGGAAGTCGTACCCGTCGGCCTCGAACGCGTCACAGCCCTCGGACACGGCGTCGATCATCCCCTTGACCTTGATGATCTTCGGCGCGTTCCCGCCGTCCCTGAGGGCGGCTCTGAACTCGTCCCAGGTGGTGACGGTGAAGACGTGCGCGGCGTCGGCGGCCGAACCACCGGTGGTGCCGGTGCCCTCGGAGGCCCATCCGTCGCCCGCGGCGAGGGTCTCGCGGCCGAGGTCGCGGTCCTGGGCGTGGGCGGGTGTGCCGGTGACGGCGAGGACGAGGGCGGTGCAGGTGACGGCATGGGCATGCCAGACACGGGGAGCCATGTGTGCGGTTCCTTTCAAGAACGGGGGGAGGAAAGGGCTGTGCCGGTATGCGGCTACGCCTCGGGCCAGCTGATCCAGGAGCCCGGAATCTCGTCGTCCAGCCGTCGCACGTCCTGGTGCGCGAGCACGCGACGACGCAGCAGCTCGCCCGCCACGAGCCGGGCGACAGCGATCGCACCCGGCGGATTGAAATGCGTGTTGTCCTGCTCGGTGGCGGTCCAGTTGAAGTACTTCTTCGTCTCCTCGACACCGAGCCTCTGCCACAGCGCGAACGACAGCGCCTCGATGTCGAGCAACGCGACGCCCTCCTCCTCCGCGAGGGCGCGCATGGCCGCCGGATAGTCCCCGAGGGTGCGCAGGGCGTTGCCCTCGGCGTCGAACCGCCGGCGTTCCACGGAGGTGGCGAGCACGGGCCGCGCGCCCCGGGCCCGCGCACCGTCGACGTACTGGCGCAGATGGTCCTGGTACGTCGTCCAGGGCTCGGTGTAGCGGGTGGGATCCTCGGCCTTGGAGTCGTTGTGCCCGAACTGGACAAGGAGGAAGTCGCCGGGCCCGATCGCGCCGAGGACGGCGTCCAGCCGCCCCTCGTCGATGAAGCTCTTCGAACTCCGGCCGTTCACCGCGTGGTTGGCGACGACCACGTCCTTGCTCAGGAAGAAGGGAAGCGCCATGCCCCAGCCGGTCTCGGGGGCGGCGTCGGCGTACTTCTGGGCGGCGGTGGAGTCGCCGGCGAGGTGGATCGTCCGGACGGGCCGGGAGCCGGACGCGGCCGCGGCCGCGTGGGGCGTCGCCGCGACGGAGAGGGGAACAGCGGCGAGCGCCGCGGTGGTGACCTGTCTGCGGGTGAGCGACACGGGGGTGCCTTTCTCAACAGGCGTAGTGGAGGAAGGGTTCAGTGGTGCCTTTCACAGGGGGGTGCCCCGCGCCCCCCTGAAGGGGCGCGGGGTCCGGAGGGCTACTGGCCCTTCTGCTCGTTCCACTCCGACTGGGCCGCGTTCAGCTGGTCGGCCATCGTGTCCAGGAAGTCCTTCGCGCTCATGGACCCGTTCATGACCTTCTGGAAGTTCGGCTCGTTGTCCGTCTTGGAGATCGTGTTCCAGTCCGGCAGGTAGTACGGCAGCTGCACGATCGTCGTGGATCCGTCGGACAGCGCGTCGGCGGCCAGCTTCGTCGGCTCGGCCTTGGCGATCCACTCGTCGTTCGCGGCCTCGGTGTTCGCCGGGACCTGGCCCGCGGACTCGTTGAACTTGGAGCTCTCCGCCTTCGAGCTGGCGAACTCGATGAACTTCCAGGCGGCCTCCTTGTTCTTGGAGGCCTTGAACACTCCGAGCCCGTCGATCGGGTTGGAGACCTGCACCCGCTTCCCGCCGGGCCCGACGGGCTGCGGGATGCCCCGGAACTTGTCGGTGCCGAGCGCCTTCACATGGTCCTGGTAGGAGCCCAGGTTATGGTTCAGCATCCCGATCGTGCCGGAGTCCCACTGGGCGACCATCTTGGTGAAGTCGTTGTTGAGGTCGGCCGCCGGGGTGACCTTCTTGTAGAGGGCGACGTACTTCTCCAGGGCCGCCACGTTCTTCGGGTCGTTGACCGTGGTCTTCTTACCGTCGGCGTCCCAGAACGAGGTGATGCCGGACTGCCCGTACATCGCGTCCAGCGCCTGGGCGATGGAGCCGGCGCCACCGCGGATGGTGTAGCCGAACTCGTTCTTGCCCTTGTTGGTGAGCTTCTCGGCGGCGTCGAAGAACTTGGGCCAGGTGGTCGGCTCGTCCAGGCCTGCCTTCTCGAACAGGTCGGTGCGGTAGTAGAGGACGCCGTTGTTGGCGGAGGTCGGGATCGAGTACAGGTGCTTGTCGTCGCCGCCCGCGGCCTTCAACGACTCGACCATGCTCTTGTTCATCTTGCCGTCGAGGGGGGACTTGGCGAGGCGGTCCTCCAGCGGCTCCAGCGCGTTCTGGGCGGCGAAACCGGCGATCATCGCCGCGCCGACGCCCCCGACGTCCGGCAGGCCGCCGCCCTGGAGGGCGGTGTCGACCTTGGACTGGTACTCGGTGGCGGCGATCCCGACGTACTTGACCTTGATGTCCGGGTTCGCCTTCTCGAAGTCGGCGATGATCTCCTTCCAGATGTCGGTGCGGACACCGCCGTTGTTGTCCCAGAAGACGATCTCGCCCTTGCCGCTGCCCTCGGCGCCCTGGTCGCCGCCCGCACCGCTGCCGTCGTCACCGCAGGCGGTGGCGGTCAGGGCGAGGACGGATCCCAGGGCGACGGCCACGGCGGCGCGCCTGCTTCTGCGAATGCTGATCTTCATTGAACGGCTCTCTTCTTCTGGATCCAACGAGGGTTTGCTGTGAAGTTGTGGGGGCTGTGGGGTCATCGGGCGAGCTCAGCGACCGAGCTGCTCCTGGGGCCCGGAGAAGCGGGTGACCAGTGCGGGGACGGCGGCGGCCGGGTCGAGCCGGTAGGAGTAGAAGTCCTTCGGGTCGAAGGCGGCGCCCCACTCGTCCTGCCGGCCCGTCGTGTTCCTGAGGATCGACCCGCGCTGCACCAACTCGGCCGTGGAGTCGGCCTGGTAGGGGTGCTGGACGCCGTCGTAGTAGCTGTTCTCGATGACCATCTTCGTCCGGCCGCGCGACCAGTTCCCGTACGTCCACACGGGGTCACCGTCCGCGAGCTGCGCCGACACGTAGTTGTTGTAGAGGTGCGCGTAGGCGCAGTTGTCGGCGGACGGGTTGCGCTGCTTGGTGTTGCGGAACCAGTTGTGGTCGATGGTGATCTGCGTTTTCACGTTCGGGGTCCAGCCGATGCCGAACGTCTTGTTGTTGTCCGTGAACTGGTTGGAGGAGACGGTGATGTACTCGCTGTCCTTGCGGATGTCGAGCTGGCCGTCGCAGATCCGTGAGAAGCGGTTGTGGTCGACCCAGACGTGGTGCACGGAATCCATCTGGATGCCGTCGAAGTCGGTGTCCTTGCAGTCCCAGTTGCCCTCGATCGCGGAGTCCCGGATGGTGAGGTTCCGGATGATCACGTTGTGGGTGCCCGGGTTGAGGTGGAACTCGCCCTGAACGAGCTCTCCCTCGGTACCGACTCCGATGATGGTCTTGTCCGAGGCGACGACGACGTTCGCGCCGAAGGGCTCGGCCTTGATCGTGCCGGCGACCCGGATGACGTACGGCTCCTCGGCGGCCGCGTACTTCTCCAGGGACGCCTGGTCGGTGACCGTCACCACCTCGCCTCCCTCGCCACCGGTGGTACCGCCGGCGAGGGAGGCGAACCCGTGCGCCCGGTCGCTCAGGCGGTTCACGGTGGCCGCGGCCCGGTCCACGGGCGCGGCACCGGCCTCCCCGACCGCGCCGAGGCCCAGCGCGGCCACGAGGCCTATCACGGTGGCCAGGATCCTGCCCGGGCCCGGTCCGCGCTCGGGTCCCGGCAGGTGCTTGCCATGGAGGTGCGTCATCGCGGCTCCCAACAGGCGTACGGGTGGGGTGGGTTACGAGGGGGTGATCCGGAACTGTGTGAACGTGGCCGTCCCGGCGTGTCCCCCGCCGGCGGGCGCGACCGCGAACAGGCCGAGCAGGGCGCCGACCCAGCGCCAGGGGGTGGCGGCGAAGACCTGCCCCGAGGGCTGGAAGCCACGGCCGTCCCCGACGTCGCACGAGAAGCGGCAGCGCGCCCCGGCGCCGATCTCGATCCGCAGCAGGGCCCTCGCCTCGGGGGCCGGCCGTGGGTGGGCGGCGTCCCGTTCCCGGTCGGCGACCAACTCGCCGAACCGGTGCACCAGGTGCACGTTCCCGTCCGTGCCCCGCTGGAGCCCGATCCAGCTGTACGCGTCGCCGAGGACGGCGAGCCCGGCCCCGGCGCCCTCCTCCTCGCTGTCGAGCCTGAGCTCCACCTGCACGGTGGCCGGGGTGCCGGGCAGCCGCTGGGTGAGCACGTTCGGCAGCTTGCGCAGGTCGTGCGCGTCGTCCGTCCGTACACAGGTCAGCCGCAGCCCGTCGCCGGAGTGCTGGGTGGCCCAGCCGTCCTCGGGGTTGGCGGTCCACTGCCACTGGCGTCCGAAGCGGCCGCCGGGGAAGTCGTCGTCGGTGGCGGGCGCGGCGGGCGGCTGCGGCGGCAGGGCGGGCTTGCGGTGAACGGTGACGGGGGTTCCCTCGTCACCCATCACCGGCCACCCGTCCCTGTTCCAGCGCATGGGCTGGAGGTGTACGACCCTGCCGTACGCGCCCCGCTGCTGGAAGTGCAGGAACCAGTCCTCCCCTGCCTGGGTGCGTACCCAGCCGCCCTGGTGGGGACCGTTGACGTCGGTGTCGCCCTGCTCCAGGACGATCCGCTCCTCATAGGGGCCGAAGAAGTCGCGGGAGCGGAAGGCGCCCTGCCAGCCGGTCTCCACGCTCCCCGCGGGGGCGAGGATCCAGAACCATCCGTCGTGCCGGTACAGCTTGGGCCCTTCGAGCGTGAACCAGCCCGGAATCCGGTCCCCGTCGACGATCACCTTGCCCTCGTCGAGCAGGCTGGTGCCGTCGGGGTGCATCCGGTGCCCGGTGAGCCGGTTCTTGATCCCGGAGCGGGACCTGGCCCAGGCGTGCACCAGGTACGCCTCGCCGGTCTCGTCGTCCCACAGGGGGCAGGCGTCGATGAGTCCCTTGCCCGCCTTGACCAGGTGCGGGCGGGTCCAGGGGCCGCGTATCTCCGGGGCGTTGACCTGGAAGACACCCTGGTCGGGGTCGCCCCAGAAGATCCAGAACCGGTCGTGGTGGTACCGCAGGGCGGGCGCCCACACCCCGCAGTCGTGCCGTGGGACGCGGAACCCGGCGGCGGGCTCCAGGCGCTGCAGGGCGTGCCCGACCAGCGTCCAGTTGACCAGGTCGCGGGAGTGCAGCAGCGGCAGGCCGGGGGCGCGGCCGAAGCTGGACGCGGTGAGGTAGTAGTCGTCGCCGACGCGGCAGACGTCGGGGTCGGACCAGTCGGCGTTGAGGACCGGGTTGCGGTAGGTGCCGTCACCGAGGTCGGCGGTGAAGGCGGGCGCGCCGCCGGTGACCGGGGGCGTGCTCATGGGCTCACCGCCTTGCGGACCAGCGCCGCCGCCTCGGTCCGGGGGAGGACACCGTCGGCGACGACGGTCACGACCCGCCGTACGACGGTCTCGCCCGGCTCGATCGGCACCCGCTCGTCGTGCGCGAGGGAGGAGCCCACTCCCGGGTACTCCTCGGTGCGCACGAACCACGGGTCCTTGCGGGTCTGCTCGGTGGCCCCGGCGAAGACCAGCGTCCAGGTGCTGCCCGCGAGGGCGAGCCAGTCGGCGCGGGTGCCGTGGACCTCCGGTTCACCCTCGCTGTCCAGGGTGAACACCCGCGGCGCGGCAGCCTCCTTGCGGGCGCGCCAGAAGAAGCCGCCGTACGCCGCGCCGGGCCGTCCGTTGGTGGCGGGGCTGCCGATGGACAGCGGGCCCGGGGTGGTGTTGGTGAGCGAGAACGTGAAGTCCAGCGCCCAGGCGGAGTCGGTGAGTTCGGTGGCCGCGACCGTACGGCGCTCGCGCAGCAGCTCGCCTCCGGCCGCCACCCAGCGCAGTTCCTCGACGAAGCCGTCGGGGTCGCTGAGCTGGAAGGCGGTGTGCCGCTGCGAGCCGTGGTTGTCGAGCTCGGTCGGGCCCCGGTCGCGGACGAAGGTGCGTCCGCCCCAGAAGTTGTGCCCCTCGACGTCGGGAACGGCGACACCGACGCCGAGGTGGTGCAGGTGGTCGGCCGGGCTGAACTCGGTGACGGCCGTACCGGACAGGGTGGTGACGGGGTGCAGATAGGGGCGTGGGGAGAGTCTGGGGGGCAGCTCGGGCCGGGTGGTGTAGCGGCCGACCGGGCGGCCCGCGATGCGCAGGACCAGCGAGTCGTTGTTCGTCATGTGCTCACCTCGTTCGCTGAAGCTGTGGGGAGGGCCCAGGAGGCACCCAGCTCGGAGTAGAGGGCGAGGGTGTCGGCGGCCGCGGCGACCAGGCCGTCGACGCCGTGGACGACGCGGCGGTTCTCCTCGGGCACGAGCTGCCAGGCGTCGGCGGGCAGCTGGGTCGGGTCCGGCGCCTGTCGAATCGCTTCGACGACTTTCATGAAGGCGCCCGTCGCCTCGGGTGTGACGAGCAGTTCGGTGCCGTCGGTGAGGTGCGCGGCCAGGTTCTCCAGCAGGTCCGTGCGGCCGTACTCGATCTCCTCGGGCCCGTGCCCGGCCCGCTGGACGAGCACGCGGTCCTGCTTGTACCAGAAGGTGATCCGACCGCTGGTGCCGTGCACGAGGACGTACGGTTCGTCCGGGTGCTCGGCGCACAGGGTGGCGGCGACGGTGACGCGGCCGCTGCCGGCCGTGGTGATCCGCACGCACGAGGTGTCGTCGGACTCGATGTCGTTGGCGCGCAGCAGCTCGGTCTCGATGCCGGTGACGTCCTCGGCGCGGGTGGACCCGGCGAGCGCGAGCCCGGTGGCGACGGCGTGGGCGAGCGGGTTGGTGAGGGCACCGTCGATGACGTCGACCCCGTTCAGGCGCCGCTTGCCCGCCCAGGGGGCGCGTCGGTAGTACGCCTCGTCGCGCGCCCACGCCCCGGCGCCGCCGACGCCGACCACCTCGCCGAGCGCGCCCTTCGCGACCAGTTCGCGGATCGCGGGCACGGCGTGCGAGCCCAGCGACTGGAAGCCGATCTGGCAGGCCACCCCGGCCGCGGCGATCCCGTCGGCCATGCGGCGGAACTCGGCGTACGACGGCGCCGGGGGCTTCTCCAGCAGGAGGTGGACGCCCCGCCGGGCCGCGGTGAGCGCGAGGTCGGTGTGGGTGGGGATGGGTGTGCAGATCACGGCGATCGCGGCACCCGTGGAGTCGAGCAGGGCGCCGAAGTCGGCGGACTGCTCGGGCGTGCCCAGGCCGTCCAGTTCCCCGGCGGTCAGCGGCGTCAGCTCGCAGACACCGGCGAGCCGGACGATGCCCTTGTCCTGCAGACGGCGGATGTTGGCCAGGTGCCAGCGGCCATGGCCCCGGGCGCCGGCCAGGACGACGGGCAGAGGGGCGGCGCCGGAGCGCTTCGAGGCCGTCGGAGTGGTCATCGGATCCTCCCCGCGCCCGCGCCGCGGGCGACCTCGTGGTCCGCCTGCCGGGCGCTGTCGATCTCACCGTGCAGCGTGGGTGTCCAGCCGACGTCGGGGGTCAGGTCGCGTTCGCTGCCGGAGTTGTACGCGTTGTAGATGGTCAGCAGGTCGACGGGGTAACCGTTGAAGAGCGTGCCCGTGGCGTGGAAGGCCGTGCCGTTCCAGCTCTTCACGAGGTCGGCGGCCTCGATGTGGCCGGGTGTGGTGAAGGCGTTGTTCTCGGCGTGGACGGCGGACTCGGTGGAGATGCCGAGCGAGTACCGGTAGTCGTGCGCGTCGCCGGGGACGACGTAGCGGTTGTTGTAGACGTGCACCTGCCCGAAGCGGACGCGCGGCGCACGCTGCACGACGCCTGCGAACTCGTTGTGGTGCAGGGTGACGCGCAGCTTGCCGCGGTCGCCGGTGGCCGTGTCGCCGTTGCCGATGAGCATCGCCTTGTCGTGGTCGGCGAACCGGCTCCAGGACACCGTCACCAGGTCGGACTCGTTGGTGATGTCGAGCAGGCCGTCGTGGCGCAGGTAGTTGCGGCCGAAGTAGGTGGGCTCGTCCTGGTCCAGGTGGCCCTTGTCGGACAGCGTGACGTGGTCGATCCACACATGGGTGGCGCCGCGCAGCCAGATGTTGTCGTACGCGGTCTTCCAGTCGCCGAGGCCGCCGGTGTTGGGCTGCCAGACGGGGAAGCAGTCGTAGGCGTCGCGGAGTTCGAGGTTGCGGATGATCACGTTGTCCGCGCCCCTGAGCTGGAGGCCGGCGCCTTTCAGCACCGCCCTGTCGCCCAGCCCCACGATGGTGGTGTTGGACCCGACGGCCAGCTCGACCCGTTCCGCCTGCCGGGCGGCCGATGCCTGCCGGGCCTCCTCCTGGGGGCCGCTGGGCTTGGCGGAGCCCCAGGTGCGCGGGTCGTACGCGGCGAGGTACTTCTTCAGGTCGTATCCGTCGGTCGCGTAGTCGTCGCAGTCCAGCGTGTCGCCGTCGTCGGTGGTGTTGGCGTCGATGGTGCCCGCGATCCGGATGATCTTCGGGGTGGCGCTGCCTCCGTCGAGCGCCCGGACCAGCTCACTGCGGTCGCGAACGGTGAAGACGTGGGCGTCGTCGGCGGTGGAACCCCCTGTGGTGCCGCCGTCGGCCGCCGCCCAGCCGTCGTTCGCGGCGAGCGTGTCACGGCTGATGTCGCGGGCCTCCGCCCCGGCGGGGGTGCTGAGGGTGAGGCCCAGCACCCCGGCCACGGCGAGCAACGGGAGGCGCCTCGTGCCCGGAAGCAGGCTCGTGCCCGGAAGTCGGCTCCTGCCCGGAAGTCGGCTCCTGCCCGGAAGTCGCCTCATCCCTTCACCGCCCCCGCGCTGAAGCCGGTGATCAGCCACTTCTGGATGAAGGCGAACACGATCACGACGGGGACGGCGGCGATGATGCCGCCCGCGGCGAGCGCGCCCAGGTCGACGCTGTCGGCGCTGAGCAGGGTGTTCAGGCCGACGGGGATGGTCTGCTTGTCCTGGTTGCTGAGGAACATCAGCGCGAACAGGAAGTGGTTCCAGGAGTGCACGAAGGCGAAGGAGCCGACGGCGATCAGGCCCGGCCGCAGCAGCGGCAGCACGACCACCCGGAAGCCGGTGAACCGGTTGCAGCCGTCGACCCAGGCGGCCTCCTCCAGCGAGTACGGCACGTTTCTGATGAACCCGCTGATCAGGATCATCGACAGCGGCAGCTGGAAGACGGTCTCGGCGATGATGACGCTGCCCAGGGAGTTGATCATCCGCAGCTCGGCGAAGATCTGGAACAGCGGGACGAGAAGCAGCGCGCCCGGGACGAACTGCGAGCACAGCAGCGCCAGCATGAACGCGCGCTTGATCCGGAAGTTGAAGCGGGCCAGGGCGTAGCCGCCGGCGAGGGCGACGATCGTGGTCATGAACAGGGTGGCGACGCCCACGAGGACGCTGTTCTGGAAGTAGGTCCCGAAGGACCGCTCCGTCCACACCTTCTCGAAGTGCTCGAACGTGATGGGCCACGGCACGAGGGAGGTGGAGCCGGGCTCGCGCAGCGCGAACAGCAGGATCCAGTAGAAGGGGATGAGCGTGAAGAGCAGGTAGATCGACAGCGGCAGGTAGATCTGCCAGCGCGGGACCTCGTCCCAGGCGCGCCGGCGCTTGTCCGGCCGGCGCGGGGCTTCCTCGGCCTCGGGGGCGGGGGCCACCGGGGCGTCGCTGATCTCGGCGTCCTTGGTGATCACTTGTCCTCGCCTCCGAACTTGCTCAACCGCAGGTAGACGATCGAGCAGAAGAGCAGAATCACGAACGCGACCGTGGTGAGGGCGGACGCGTAGCCGAAGTTGTGGGCGTCGACGGAGGTGTTGGCGATGTAGAGCGGGAGGGTGGTCGTCGCCCCCGCTGGTCCGCCGCCGGTCATGGTGTAGAGCAGGTCGACGTTGTTGAACTCCCACACCGCGCGCAGCAGCGTGGACAGGATGATCGCGTCCTTCAGGTGCGGCAGCGTGATGTGGACGAACTGCCGGATGCGGCCAGCGCCGTCGACCTCGGCGGCCTCGTACAGGTCCTTCGAGACGGACTGGAGGTCGGCGAGGATGAGGATCGCGAAGAAGGGCACGCCACGCCACAGGTCGGCGACGACCGCGGCCGGGAAGACGGTCGAGGTGTCGGAGAGCCAGCTGGTGCCGTACTCGCCGATGCCCAGGTCAGCGAGGTAACGGGTGATGCCCGTCTGGGAGTTGTAGAGCAGCACCCAGATGGCGGAGGTCAGCACGCCGGAGACGGCCCACGGCGAGAAGACCATCGCGCGGCTCAGCGCCCGGCCCACGAAGCTCTGGTTGACGATCAGCGCGAGGGCCAGGCCGAACAGCAGCTGCAACCCGACCTCGACCACGACCCACTTGGCGCTGAAGACCAGCGTGTCCCAGAACTGGGGGTCCTGAGTGAAGGCGTGGACGAAGTTGTCGAAGCCCGCGAAACCGTTCCGCCAGGGCTTGGTGGGGTTGTAGTGCTGCAGGCTGTAGTAGAAGACGCTGATGACCGGGTAGGCGATGAAGCCGAGCATCAGCAGGGCTGCCGGCGCGATCAGCAGATACGGGAGCCTGCGTGGCGTGGCCGATCCGCGACGCCGCCGGGGCGGCGCGGGCTGTTTCGCCACGGCTGCGGCTTGGGCCATGACTGTGTCTCCGTTCTCGGGTGTGCGGGTCGAGCCGGTGGTGCGGTGCGCTGCGCCGTGTGGCGTGTGGCGGTGCCGTGCGGCTTGTGCCCGTGCCGTGTTGGCAAGCGCTTTCACTTGCGGTGTTCGAGGTCCGGACCGCGAGGAACAGCGGCCTTGGTGTGGTGGTGCGGTGATCCGGTGGTGCGGTGGTGCGGTGTTCAGCCCGCGTACGGGTCCGGCACGGTGCCCGGCCGGGCCAGGAAGGCGAAGTCGCAGCCGGTGTCGGCCTGCGTGATCTGCTCGTTGTAGAGCGCGCCGTAGCCGCGCTCGTACCGCTCGGGCGGCGGCGTCCACGCGGCCCTGCGGCGCTGGAGCTCCTCGTCGTCCACGTCGAGGTGGAGGGTGCGCGCCTCGACGTCGAGGGTGATGCTGTCCCCGGTCCGTACGAGCGCGAGCGGCCCGCCGATGTACGACTCGGGCGCGATGTGCAGCACGCACGCGCCGTAGCTCGTGCCGCTCATCCGGGCGTCGGAGATCCGCACCATGTCGCGGACGCCCTGCTTCAGCAGGTGGTCGGGGATGGGCAGCATCCCGTACTCGGGCATACCGGGGCCGCCCTTGGGCCCGGAGTTGCGCAGCACGAGCACACTGTCGGCGGTGATGCCCAGGGAGGGGTCGTTGATGGTCCGCTGCATCGTCCTGTAGTCGTCGAAGACGACCGCGGGGCCGGTGTGCCTGAGCAGGTGCGGCTCGGCGGCGATGTGCTTGATGACCGCGCCGTCCGGGCAGAGGTTGCCGCGCAGCACGGCGACCCCGCCCTCCTTCGCGACCGGGTTCTCGCGGGTGCGGATGACGGCGTCGTTGTGGACGAGCGCGCCGTCGAGCTGCTCGCGCATCGTGTCGTACGACACCGTCGGCCGGTCCAGGTGGAGGAGGTCGGTGATCCGGGACAGGAAGCCGGGGAGCCCGCCCGCGAAGTGGAAGTCCTCCATCAGGTAGGTCTGTCCGCCCGGCCGGACGTTGGCCAGCACCGGCACCGTGCGCGCGACGCGGTCGAAGTCGTCGAGCGTCAGCGGGACTCCGGCGCGGCCGGCCATGGCGATGAGGTGGATGACGGCGTTCGTGGAGCCACCGAGTCCGAGGACGGTCGTCACCGCGTCCTCGAAGGCGTCCGCGGTGAGGATCTCGGACAGCTTCCGGTCCCTGCGGACGAGTTCGACGATCCTGAGGCCGGAGGCGGCGGCCATCCGGTCGTGTCCGGAGTCGACGGCGGGGATGCTCGACGCGCCGGGCACGGTGACCCCCAGCGCCTCGGCCGCCGCGGTGAGCGTGGACGCCGTGCCCATGGTCATGCAGTGACCGGGCGAGCGGGCCAGGCCGCTCTCCAGTTCCTGCATCTCGCAGTCGCCGATGAGCCCGGCGCGCTTGTCGTCCCAGTACTTCCACATGTCGGTGCCGGAGCCGAGGACCTCGTTGCGCCAGTGGCCCGGCAGCATGGGCCCGGCGGGCACGAACACGGTCGGCAGGTCGACGGACGCGGCCCCCATGAGCAGCGCGGGCGTGGACTTGTCGCAGCCGCCCATCAGGACCGCCCCGTCCACCGGGTACGACCGCAGCAGCTCCTCCGTCTCCATCGCGAGCATGTTGCGGTAGAGCATCGGGGTCGGCTTCTGGAAGGTCTCGCTCAGCGTCGACACCGGGAACTCCAGCGGGTAGCCGCCCGCCTGCCACACGCCCCGCTTGACCGCCTGCGCGCGATCACGCAGGTGCACATGGCAGGGGTTGATGTCGCTCCAGGTGTTGAGGATCGCGATGACCGGCTTGCCCAGGTGTTCCTCGGGCAGATAGCCGAGCTGGCGGGTGCGGGCGCGGTGGCTGAAGGAGCGCAGCCCGTCGGTGCCGTACCACTGGTGGCTTCTGTACTCCTCGGGGCGCTTCTCGGCGCCCTTCTCCGGGTTCGTCATATCGACCATCCGGCGGCGATGGCGGCGACCTCGGCCCGCTCGTCCTCGGGCAGCACCCTGCTCGGTGCCCGGACGTCGCGGCGGCACAGGCCGAGTGAGGCGAGGGCCTCCTTGACCACGGTCACGTTGTTGGCGGACGCGCCCGCGGCACGCAGTTCCTCGAAGCGGCGGATCTGTTCCCACACCTTCATCGCGGCGGGATAGTCCCCGGACCGGAGTGCTTCGAGCATGTTCAGGGACACGGCCGGGGAGACGTTCACGAGACCCGAGGTGAAGCCGGTGGCGCCCGCGGAGAAGTACGAGGGCGCGTACGGCTCGGCGAGCCCCGCCACCCACACGAAGCGGTCGAGCCCCGCGTCCCGCGCGAAGGCGGCGAACCGGGCGGCGTCCGGTACGGCGTACTTGACCCCGATGACGTTCGGGCAGGCGTCGGCGAGTTCGGCGAGCCGGGCGCCCGGCAGCGACGCGTTGCGCAGGTACGGCACGACGCCCAGTTCGGGCACGGCCTCGGCGATGGCCCGGTGGTAGTCGACCCAGCCGGTCTCCGACACATACGGGTGGACGGGCTGGTGGACCATCACCATCTGCGCGCCGGCCTCACGGGCGTGCCGGGCGGAGGCCACGGCGGTGGGCACGTCGTGCCCCACCCCGACAAGGACGGCGCTCCGGTCGCCCGCCTCGTCCATGGTCAGCTCGGTGACGAGCTGCCGTTCGGCGGGGGTCAGCGCGTAGAACTCACCGGTGTTGCCGTTCGGTGTGAGGGTCCTGACCCCGCCGTCGAGCAGTCGACGCAGCAGGGCCCGGTGGGTGTCCTGGTCGACGCTGCCGTCCTCGGCGAACGGGGTCACCGGGATCGCCACGACGTCGGCCAGGGCCGCCCGTTGGGTCTCGTACGTCACGCTGCTCATTGATGGCCTTCCTCTTCGTGGGCCTCGGGGAAGGCCCGCTGGACGAACGACGCGATGTGCGCGTGGAGGGCGCCGGCGGCTCCGTCGGCGTCGCCGTCGAGGGCGAGCCGCAGGATCTCGCGGTGCTCGGCGGCCTCGCGCTCCCAGGAGGGGTTGGCGGCCCAGGCGACCGCGGAGACGAGCGCGGCCTGGTCCCGCACCTCGTCGAGCATCCGGCCGAGCAGCGGATTGCCGCAGGAGGTGTAGAGGGCGCGGTGGAACTCCCGGTTGGCGAGGGAGCGTTCGGCCGTGTCGGCGGCCTGGTCGGAGCGGGCGAGCGCGTCCCGCGCCGCTTCCAGTCCGGCGCCCCGCCGTACGGCCCGGCGCAGGGCTTCCGGCTCCAGGAGCAGCCGGACGTCGTACACCTCGCGTGCCATGTCCGCGTCCACCATGCGCACCGTGACGCCCTTGTACTGGCTCATCACGACGAGCCCCGTCCCGGCCAGGGTCTTGAGCGCCTCGCGCACGGGCGTCTTGGAGACCCCGAACTGCGCGGCGAGTTCGGTTTCCACGAGCGCCTGGCCCGGCGTCAGCTTCCCGGTGAGGATGCGGTGTTTGATCCCTTCCAGCACGAACTGCGTGCGGGAGGGGATCGGGGTGGGCACAGAGGTCATGCGCGCCTCTCGGATCTCTCGGATCTCACATATCGCGTCTCATATATGACGTACGAAGTACGACGCGTTGAAGGTAGGAGCGGCCCTGTGTTTCGTCAATGCTTCTCACAGAGGAAGTTGAGATGACGTACGCAGGCAGCGAATCCACGAGGTACTTGCGCTGTTTGCTATCGCGATGCCGGAGCGTCCGCCCGCGTCCCGTCAGGCAGCGGTGCGGGCCGCGACGAGTCGGCGGCACTCCTGCGCGCGGTGGCCCGGTTCGCCGTCCACACCGGAGAGTTCGTCCAGGTAGTTGAGCAGGTCCTTGACGGTGTCGGCGTCCGGATCTCCGTCGAGGAAGGCTTCCGTGGCCTCGGCGAGGGTGTCCTCCCTTTCGAGGAGGATCGCCCGGAACAGCGCCGCGAGCCTGATGTCGTCCTCGTCCAGCGACTCGGTCGCCCGTGCGAACAGTGCGCTCCACTGCTCCACGCATGCGTCGAGTCCCGACGTCACGGTGTCCAGCATGGCCTTCGCGAACAGCAAGCCGAGGTCGTCGGGCTCGGACGCGAGAGCCTGCTCCAGGTCCTCGCGCGCCCGCGCGTACCGGCCCGCCTGCCGGTGAGCCACACCTCGTCCGCCGAGGGCCCACGGGAGGGTCGGGTCGTGTTCCAGGGCGGCCGTGAAATCGGCGACGGCTTCCTCGTAGCGGCCGGCCTGCTGGTGGAGCTCCCCGCGTTCCGTGAGAGCCCAGGTGTAGGACGGTCTGAGGGCGAGAGCAGCCGTGAGGTCGGCGACCGCCTCCTCGAAGCGCCCTGCCCGCCGATGGGCCAGTCCGCGTTCTCCGAGGGCCCAGGTGTAGGACGGGCTGAGGTCGAGAGCGGCCGTGAGGTCGGCGACCGCCTCGTCCGGGCGACCGGCCTGCCGATGAGCCTGACCACGCGACGCCAGAGCCCAGACCAGGTCGGGATTCAGGGCCAGCGCACCGGTGAAGTCGGAGATGGCCTCGTCGAAACGCCCAGCCTCCCGGTGCGCCTCCCCACGATGGGCGAGAGCCCAGTCGTACGCGGGATCGAGAGCCAGCGCCGCCGTGAAGTCGGCCACGGCCTCCTCGAAACGCCCGGCCTGCCGATGGGCTTCCCCGCGTTCGGCGAGAGCCCAGTCGTACGCGGGGTCGAGCTCCACGGCGGCCGACAGGTCGGCGACGGCCTCGTCATAGCGACCGGCCTGCCGATGAGCCTGACCACGCGACGCCAGAGCCCAGTCCCAGCGGTCCAGTTCCAGCGCACCGGTGAAGTCGGAGACGGCCTCGTCGAAACGCCCTGCCTCCCGGTGCGCCTCCCCACGATGGGCAAGAGCCCAGGCATACGCGGGATTGATGGTGAGAGCAGCCGTGAAGTCGGTTACGGCCTCCTCGAAACGGCCGGTCAGTCGATGGGTTTCGCCCCGTTGGGCGAGGGCCCAGGCGTACGGGGGGTCGAGCTCCGCCGCGGCGGAGAGATCCGCGATGGCCTCGTCATGACGGCCCGCCTGCTGGTGGGCCGCCCCGCGTTCGGCGAGCGCCCAGGCGAGGGCCGGGGTGAGCTGGAGAGCCGCGGTGAAGTCGGCGACGGCGTCCTCGTAACGGCCGGCGGCCCGATGGGACCGCCCGCGTTGGGCGAGCGCCCAGGCGTAGGTGGGGTCGAGCTCCAGCGAGGCCGTGAAGTCGGCGACGGACTCGTCGTAGCGCCCGGCCTGCTGATGCGCCTCGGCGCGGTAGGAGAGAACCTCCGCGGCGAATGCGATCTCGCGGTCCAGCGCGGCGGTGAAGTCGTTGACGGCCTCGTCGAAGCGGCCCGCCGCGCGGTGGGCCTCGCCGCGGAAGGCGAGGGCCCAGACGAGGGAGGGATCGAGGTCGAGAGCGGCCGTGAGGTCGGCGACGGCCTCGTCGTGGCGGCCTGCCTGCCGGTGGGCCTCCCCACGCTGGCCGAGGGACCAGGCGTACGTGGGGTCGAGCTCCAGAGCGGTCGTCAGGTCGCTCACCGCCTGGTCGAGATGCCCGAGCGAGCAATGGGCGTCACCGCGGTAGCCCCAGGCGCGGGCATTGCCGGGGTCGATGGTGACGGCCCGGTCCAGTTCCGTCACCGCTTCGTCGTCGCGGTCGGCCAGATAGAGGTGTCTGCCTCGGTAGGTGTGCGCCCAGGCACGCGCGGTCGTGTCCAGCCCGCCATGGGTCAGCAGGGCCGTCAGGGCGGCGAGGCAGGGTTCGTCGTCGGCGACGGCGTGCCGGAGGCGCTCGGCCCAGGAGAGAAGGGCCGGATCGGCGGTGTCGCGGGCGGCCTGTCCCAGTCTGTCGGTCCACTGCTGCAGGATCTCCGTGTCCTGTCCGGCGGCGTGGACGGCCTGCCCCAGGGCGGCCGGCAGATGGGCGGCGGGGTGCGCGCACAGCCGGTGGTACGTCTCGTCCAGGTGGTGCCGGCGCCACCGGGGGTCGCCCCAACGCCTGGGTTCGGAGAGGCCCTGTTCGGCTTCGGTGCGCCAGGTGCCGTGGGCGGCCGCCAGGTGGAGGTGGGCCGTGGTCCAGCGCTGGGGGGAACGGGTGCGCTGCTGGCGCACCATGCTCGCCCGCACCACGGCGTGGTACTGCTTGAAGTCGCCGCGACCGCTGACGAACGGCTGCTCGCACAGCCAGCCCCACAGTTCCTGCCCCTCCCGCGGTGCGGCGGCGGCGAAGACGTCCTCGTTCAGCTGGGGCGCGAGCGCGCACGCCAGCACCGTCTGCTGCTGCCGCTCGTCGCTGATTCCCTCCATGAACCGTGCGACGGCCCTGTCCACCGCGTCCCCGTCGGCGTCGACGTCCTCGGCCGTTCCGGGCCGGGTGAGCGCCAGGAGTTCCACGAACAGCGGCAGCCCCATCGACAGGCGCACGACCGCCTCCACCGCGTCGGGCTCCGTCACCCCTCGTGCGGCCAGCAGCGCCCGTGTCTCCGCCTCGCTGAACACCTCCAGCGGTACGTCCGCCACCATCGCCCGCAGCGGTGCCCACTCCCGTTCGGCGAGTTCGTCACGCCCGGCGAGCACCACCATCACATTGGTCGGCAGCGGACCGAACGTGTCCTTCAGCAGGTCCCGCAGCCATCCGTCCAGATAGCGTCCGGTCTGCTCCCAGGTGTCGAGGAACAGCACCACCCACGGGTACCGGCCGCACAGCCGCTCCAGCTCGGAGACGAACGCCCGGTTCACGGCCGTGTCCCCGGCACGCACCCGGCGGCCCCTGGCCCGGGCTCCGGCCCGGAGCCGGTCGAGCCCCTGGGCCGCGGTGTCCGGGTTCACCATCGCGGTCACCGCCCCGGCCCCGGGGATCAGTGAGGACGCGCCGCCCAGCGCGGCCTGGGTCAGCACCCTGCTCGACACCGAGGCCTCACCCTCCCCGGGCACTGGTTCGGCGGCCGCCTCCAGTTCCCGGCGGTACTGCTCGGCCGCCCGGTCGAACTCCTTGAACGGTCCCGCCTGCTCGGCCAGTTGCCGGGCCAGCTCCGTCAGCGCCTGCTGCACTCCGTGGACGTCGCTCTCGTCCACGACCGCTGTCGCCGCGCCCGCCCTCCGGGCCGCTTCCTGCCACTGGCGCAGCAGCGTGGACTTGCCCACCCCGCCCACCCCGCGTACGTGGAACAGGAACTCCGCCGGGTCCTGCGCCGACTCCGGATCCTTCGCCAGGTTCTCCGCGAACAGCGACAACTGCGCCCGCCGGCCCACGAACCGTGCCTGGGTGCGCTGTCTGATCAGCTCACCGCGTGACCGGCCGCGCCGCCCCGCCCCCGACATGCCCCACCCCCGTCTCGCCACTGCCACCGGCCACCGTACGCGGAACTCACCGCGCGAAGCCGCCTCCCCGGCTTTCTAGGGCACCTGCCCGATCCGCCCTCCAGGTCCTTAGCACCACGATGACCAGGCATGACAACCAAGACAACAGGGGCGTCAGGGGCGCCACGGGAGGCGTGGCCCTCGTGGACCCTGGTGCGCGTTCTGCGGGACCGCAACGCGGGGTTCTACCTGGCCGGGGTCGTGGTCTCGGGCTTCGGCACGTCCGCGCTGTGGCTGGCGTCCGGCATCTGGGTCAAGGACCTCACCGGGTCGAACGGGCTTGCCGCGCTGTCCATGCTGGCCATGTGGGCACCGACCCTGTTCGGCCCCTTCCTCGGCACCCTCGCCGACCGTACCCGCCGCAAGCCGCTCCTGATCTGGACGAACCTCGCCCTGGCGGCGCTCCTCCTCACCCTCCTCGCCGTCGACTCCGCGGAAGGCCTGTGGCTGCTCCTCGCGGTTCTGCTCGTGTACGGCGCGGCGGGTGTCGTCCACGACGCGGCCGAGGCGGCACTGGTCGCCACCGCGGTGGACCCGTCCCTGCTCGGCGACTTCAACGGTCTGCGGATGACGGCCAACGAGGGCATGAAGCTGGTGGCTCCGCTGGCCGGGGCGGGCATCTACGCGGCGTACGGCGGCGCGAGTGTGGCGCTGCTGGACGCGGTGACGTTCGTGTGCGCCACGGCGCTGTACGCGTGCGTCCGCGTGCACGAGCCGAAACCCGAACCGCCCACGGTGGCCTGGCGGGCGCGGACCGCCGAGGGCGCACACTTCCTCCGGGGCCACCGGAGTCTCGGCCCCCTGGTACTGGCGGGCGGCGCCACGATGTTCCTCTCGGGCGTCCACGGCGCCACGGTCTACGCCGTCGTCGACGGTCTCGGGCGCTCCCCCGCGTACGCCGGTGTGCTGTCCGTCGCCCAGGGTGTGGGCTCCGTGGCCGTCGGGCTGGTCTCGGGTCCACTGATCCGGCGCCTCGGCGCACGCCGTTTCGCGGCGTGCGGGATCGCGCTCACGGCGGTCGCGGTGGGGCTGCGGGCGGTTCCGTCCGACGCGGTGGCCCTGGGGGCCGGTGCGGCGGTGGGGGCGGGCCTGCCGTGCGTGCTGATCGCGGCGCTCACGGCGGTGCAGCGGGAGACTCCGGGGCCGCTGCTGGGGCGCGTGGCCGCCACCGCCAACACGCTGCTGTTCGCGCCCACCGCGATCGGTCTGGCGGTGGGCGCGAGCCTGGTCGACCTCGTGGATCTCCAGGCGCTGCTGACCGGTCTGGGGCTGGCCACGCTCCTGCCGGCCTGGTACCTGCGACGCGTCCGGGTCACCGGCCCGTCGGCGCCGTGACGGGCCTCATCCCAACCCCGCCAGCCCCTCCCGCACCGCCACCAGATCCTCGTCCGACGCCAAACCCGCGTGGTACAGCCGCAGTTCGGTCGCCCCGAGGTCCGCCGCGCGGACCGCGTCCGCCCCCAGCGTCCCGGGGCTCCCGCCCATCCCGGACACCACCGGGAGGTTCGCGGCCAGGACCGCCCCCTCCCGGCCCTGCTCCGCGAACGGCGTCAACAGCCCCGGCCCACCGGCGCAGGGCACGACCACGCCGTCCGCGACGGACAGGATGTGCGCGGGATCGACGCCCGGGTTCGCGCCCACGTGGTGGGTGACCGGATCCGCGTGCAGCAGCACCTGGAAGCCCTCGGGTGCGGCGGCCCGGACGGCCGTGACCGCCGTTTCCTGAAGCGTGCGGGCGATGTCATCGCGCCACGCACGCGTGCCCGCCGCCCGGCCCTCGCCGAGCAGCTTCTCCACCGCCGGCCAGCCGCCGTCGTCGGGCGCGCCCCGCCACAACGGCTCCAGCGCGTCCCGGACGGCCGCCGCCAACGCGTCGGCGTCGAGCCCCCGCGTTCCGTACCCCTCACGGCACGTCTCGCAGAAGCACAGCGACATCAGGTACGTCCCGGCCTCCCCGAGGGCGACCCCACCGGTCTTGTCGTGCGCGTGGAGGTGAGGGAGCCCGTACCAGCCCAGCGACTCCAGCTCCGTGCCCCGCGCCCCCGGCCGCACCGCCGCCTCGACGGCCAGGTCCACCAGGTACTGCCGCGTCTGAGGCTGCGCGACGCACGGCGCCCACCCGTAGCGGTCGCCGTACGCGTTGACCACGGACGTGTCCGGGAACTGGGCGCCCAGCCGGGAGTTGTGCGCGAGCACGACCCAGGTGTGCACCTCCAGGCCGGCGGCCGCCAGTGCCTCGGCCGCCTCCCCGTACGCGTCCCCGGGCGCCCACTGACCGGCGGCGTACGGCCGCAGCCGCCGCCCCGACCAGCGTGCCTCGTCCGGCGGGTACAGCACGGCGGCGTGCTCGGCCGTGACGATCCGGTGCCGGGGGTGCCGGGAGGTGAGCGCGCGCGTGGAGTGGTACGCGGAGGCGAGCGTCGCCTGCCGCACCCCGAGCCCCGCGATGAACTCCCCGGCCGACGGGTCCCCGTTGACGTCCCAGGGGTAGACGAACGCCGACGCCTTCACTATGTCCTCCTCCAGGCCTGGCTCAGAGCAACGCGTACCCGCGCTCGATCAGTTGCGCGAGCTGCTTGACATGATCCTCGGTCGGTTCGCGCAGGGGCGGCCGGACCTCCCCCACGTCGAGTCCGCGCAGCCGTACTCCGGCCTTCACCAGGGACACCGCGTAGCCGCGCCCCTGGGCGCGCAGTTCGACGAACGGCCGGTAGAAGCCGTCCAGCAGGCGCTCGGCCGTCGCGTCGTCGCCCGTGTTCAGCGCCTTGTGGAAGGCGAGGGCGATCTCCGGAGCGAAGCAGAACACCGCGGACGAGTACAGGGTGATGCCGATACCCCGGTACGCGAGCCCCGTCAGTTCGGCCGTCGGGAGGCCGTTGAAGTACAGGAACTCGCCCGGGACCTCGCTCCGTACGGCGCTCACGATCCGCTGCATCAGGTCGAGGTCGCCGAGACCGTCCTTGAAGCCGATGATCCCCTCGGTGCGGGCGAGTTCGACCACCGTTCCCGGGGTGAACACGGCGTTGTCGCGCTGATAGACGATCAGCGGCAGCGGGGTCGCCGCCGCCAGGTCCCGGTAGTGCCGCAGCAGGCCCTCCTGGGGCGCCTGTACGAGGTAGGGCGGCATGGCGAGCAGCCCGTCGGCCCCGGCCTCCTCGGCGAGCCGCGCGTACCGCACGGCGAGCGCGGTCCCGTACCCCGCGCCCGCCACGACGGGCACCCGGCCCGCGGTCTCCTCGACGGCGGCGCGGACGCAGGCCTGGAACTCCTCGGGAGCGAGCGCGTGGAACTCGCCGGTGCCGCAGCAGGCGAAGACGGCGGCGGCACCGGCGTCGACACCCCGGCGCACATGCGTGCGGTACGCGTCCAGGTCGACCGCGCCGTCCTGGCCGTAGGCCGTGACGGGGAAGAACAGCGGCCCGCTGGGGATGTTGAGCCGAGCGGCGAGGGGGGCTGAGGTCACGGGCTCTCCCAGGTCCATGTCTCTGATCGGTGTCCATATTTCTGAACTCGCCCACGCTAAGCCGCCCCCTTCGGACCGGTCAAGCGCGCCAACCCCGACACACCAGGGGATTTCCCGCCATCGCGCCCCCTTGACTCACGAGACCGCACCTCCCTAGCGTGTCCACGCATGTGAATGTGGTACGCACATGCGCACTACGCCCGTCTGGCTGATGCACACCGCGCTTCCGGTGATTCAAGGAGACCCGAGAATGCCCGCTCCCCGCACCGTTCTGCTCACCGGCGCCGCCGGCGGACTCGGCACCCTGATGCGGGAGTTGCTCCCGGAGTACGGTTACGAACTCCGCCTCCTCGACGTGCGCCCCATCGAGGGTGAACCGGACGCGATCACCGCCGACCTCGCCGACACCGGTGCCCTCCGCGAGGCCGTACGAGGCGTCGACGCGATCATCCACCTCGCCGGCATCTCCCTGGAAGCCCCCTTCGAGAAGATCCTGAAGGCGAACATCGAGGGCACGTACAACCTGTACGAGGCCGCCCGTGAGGAGGGGATCAAGCGGATCGTCTTCGCCTCCTCCAACCACGCCGTCGGCTTCACGCCCCGCCCCCAGGGCGAAGCCCCCTTTGACACGGGCGCGTTGATCCCCATCGACACCCCGCGCCGCCCCGACACCTTCTACGGCCTGTCCAAGTCCTTCGGCGAGGACCTCGCCCAGCTCTACTGGGACCGGCACGGCATGGAGACCGTCTCCGTACGCATCGGCTCCTGCTTCAAGGAGCCCAAGAGCGTGCGCATGCTGTCGGTCTGGATGAGCCCCGAGGACGGCGCCCGCCTCTTCCACGCGGCCCTGACCGCCGAGGACGTGCGGCACACCGTCGTGTACGGCTCCTCCGCCAACACCCGCCTGTGGTGGGACCTGACGACCGCCCGAGCCCTCGGCTACGCACCGCAGGACGACTCCGAGCCGTACGCCGAGAAGCTGATCGCCGAGCAGGGTGAACTCGACCCGGAGAACGTGGCGCACGCCTACCTCGGCGGCCACTTCGTGAGCGAGCCGCCCATCTGGCCGTACTGACGGCCCACCCGGTCGCCCTGACGGCCGGCCACACCGACGCGATCCAGCCGTACCGGCGCCGTGACGAGAGGCGCTCCTGGGGCGGGCGGGCACCGAACGGGCCCGCCCGCCCCGGCATTCGGGCACCGCTCCTGCCCGATCTCACGCACATCCCAGGTCCGAGGCGGGCGGTCACCGCGCGAAACGGGCACAGCCGGGCACCATCGGGCGCGCAACAAGCCTGGTCAGCGACGCACACCAGCTGTAGAACTTCCCCCATGGGTCCTACCGGGCCCGAACGGGCAGCAACGGAGCTGTCGCCGAAGCAGGGAGAGCAGGTGTCGGCCATGAGCGCGGAAGAAAGACAGCGCGAGATCGTCAAGGCCGCCCGCCGCGCGGGTTCGGTCGACGTCACCAAGCTCGCCGCCGAACTGGGCGTCGCCAAGGAGACCGTACGGCGCGACCTGCGCGCCCTGGAGGACCACGGCCTGGTCCGCCGCACTCACGGCGGGGCCTATCCGGTGGAGAGCGCCGGGTTCGAGACGACGCTCGCCTTCCGCGCCACCAGTCACGTCCCCGAGAAGCGGCGGATCGCGACCGCGGCGGCGGAACTGGTCGGGGACGCCGAGACGGTCTTCGTCGACGAGGGCTTCACCCCGCAGCTCATCGCCGAGGCACTGCCCAGGGACCGGCCACTGACCGTGGTCACCGCCTCCCTCGCCACCGCGGGAGCCCTCGCGGAGGCAGGCAACACCACCGTGCTGCTCCTCGGCGGCCGGGTGCGCCCCGGCACCCTCGCCACCGTCGACCACTGGACGACGAAGATGCTCTCCGGGTTCGTCGTCGACCTGGCGTACATCGGCGCCAACGGCATCTCCCGCGACCACGGACTCACCACCCCCGACCCCGCGGTCAGCGAGGTCAAGGCCCAGGCCGTCCGGGCCGCCCGGCGCACGGTCTTCGCCGGCGTGCACACCAAGTTCGGCGCGGTCAGCTTCTGCCGGTTCGCGGACATCGGCGCGCTGGAGGCGATCGTCACGAGCACGCTGCTGCCCGCGTCCGAGGCCCACCGGTACTCGCTGCTGGGACCCCAGGTCATACGCGTCTGAAATCCGAACCGACCCACCCCCCTTCGTGCGAAAACCACACCGATTCCCCAGGGCACTCCACGCCCACGTTCTCCTCCTATTACCCCTTATCCCCCCATACGCCCAGGAGCGATCCATGCGAATCCCGAGCCGACGGAGGCCGCGCACCGTGATTGTCGCGGCCGCCGCAGGGACGCTGCTCGCCCCGCTGCTCTCCGGCTGCTGGACCGGAGCCGGCGGGACGGGTTCCGGCGGCGACTCCATCAACGTACTGATGGTCAACAACCCGCAGATGGTCGAGTTGCAGAAGCTCACCCGCGCCCACTTCACCAAGGACACCGGCATCAAGGTGAACTTCACCGTCCTGCCGGAGAACGACGTCCGCGACAAGATCAGCCAGGACTTCGCCAACCAGGCGGGCCAGTACGACGTCGCCACACTCAGCAACTACGAGATACCGATCTACGCCCGCAACGACTGGCTGCACGAGATGGACTCGTACGTCGCCAAGGACACCGCCTTCGACGAGAAGGACATCCTCGGGCCGATGCGCCAGTCCCTGACCGGCGACGACGGCAAAACGTACGGACAGCCGTTCTACGGCGAATCGTCCTTCCTGATGTACCGCAAGGACGTGTTCGCCGAGAAGGGGCTGACCATGCCCGAGCAGCCCACCTGGCAGCAGGTGGCGGACCTCGCCGCGAAGGCCGACGGGGCCGAGGACGGCATGAAGGGCATCTGCCTGCGGGGACTCCCCGGCTGGGGTGAGGTGATGGCCCCGCTCACCACCGTCGTCAACACCTTCGGCGGCACCTGGTTCGACAAGGACTGGACGGCGCGCCTCAACTCCCCCGAGTTCCAGAAGGCCACCAAGTTCTACGTCGACCTCGTCCGCGAGCACGGCGAGTCCGGCGCCGCCCAGTCCGGCTTCGCCGAGTGCCTGAACAACATGACCCAGGGCAAGGTCGCCATGTGGTACGACGCCACGTCCGCGGCCGGCTCCCTGGAGGCCGCGGGGTCCCCGGTCAAGGACAAGATCGGCTACGCACCGGCGCCGGTCCAGGAGACGAAGTCCTCCGGCTGGCTCTACACCTGGGCCTGGGGCATCCAGCAGGCGTCCAGGAACCCCGACAAAGCCTGGGAGTTCGTCTCCTGGGCGTCCAGCAAGGAGTACGAGCAGCTGGTCGGCGACCAGATCGGCTGGTCCAACGTGCCCGCGGGCAAGCGGGCGTCGACCTACACGAACCCGGCCTACGTCAAGGAGGCCTCCGCCTTCCAGGAGATGACGAAGGAGGCCATCGAGGGCGCCCGGCCCACCGACCCGGGAGTGCAGCCCCGCCCCGCGCCCGGCATCCAGTTCGTCGGCATCCCCGAGTTCACCGACCTCGGCACCAAGGTCTCCCAGGAGATCAGCGCGGCCATCGCCGGACGCCAGTCCGTCGAGTCGGCCCTGAAGAAGGCGCAGGCGCTCGCCGAGCAGATCTCCGAGGAGTACGAGGGACGATGACCGCGACCACGACAGCACCGATGGCCACAGCGGGCCCCGCGCAGACGGCGGGCAAACCCGCGACGCGCCTGCGCGCCTGGGCCACCAGGGGCCCGCTCCTCCCCGCCCTGATCTTCATGATCGCCGTGACCCAGCTGCCGTTCGTGGCGACGCTGGTGATCTCCTTCTTCGACTGGAACTCCCTCTACCCCGACGCGCGCAGCTTCGCGGGCTTCGCCAACTACCAACAGGTCCTGACCGACGCGGACCTGCGCCGCTCGGTCTGGACGACGGTCCTCCTCACGGTCACCGTGGTCCTGGCCAGCCTGGTGCTCGGCCTCGGCCTCGCCCTGCTCCTGGACCGCCGCTTCCGGGGCCGGGGCATCGTCCGCACCCTCCTGATCGCCCCCTTCCTGGTGGTCCCCGTGGCCGCGGCCCTGCTCTGGAAGCATGTGCTCTTCAACCCCGAATACGGCCTGCTCAACGGCCTGTTGCACTACGTCGGCGGCCCGCAGCCGGACTGGATCTCCAACACCCCGCTGCTCGCGATCGAGGCCTCCCTGATCTGGCAGTGGACGCCGTTCATGATGCTGATCCTGCTGGCGGGGCTGCAGAGCCGCGACCACCAGCAGATCGAGGCCGCCCGCGTGGACGGCGCGAGCGACTGGCAGATCTTCCGCCACCTCACGCTGCCGCACCTGCGCCGGTACCTGGAACTGGGCGCCCTGCTCGGCTCGATCTACATCGTCCAGAACTTCGACGCGGTCTTCACCATCACCTCAGGCGGCCTGGGCACGGCGAACCTCCCCTACACCGTGTACCAGACCTTCTACCAGGCCCACGAGAACGGCCTCGCCTCAGCCGCGGGCGTCCTTGTCGTCATCGGTTCGATCATCATCGCGACGTTCGCGCTGCGCGTGGTCTCGTCGCTGTTCCGCGAGGAGGCGTCCCGCGCATGAGTACCGCGAGCGCTGCACCTGTACGTTCCCGGCGCGTCCGGGGAGCGGGCCTGGGAGTGGCCGCCTGGCTGATCGGCCTGCTGTTCTTCCTCCCCATCGCCTGGATGGCCCTGACGTCCTTCCACTCGGAGGCGGACGCGGCGACCAACCCGCCGTCCTGGGCGGCGGCCCTCACCCTCGACGGCTACCGCGAGTTCTTCGGCGTGGGCGGCGGCGCGAGCCCGTGGCCCGCGCTCATCAACTCCACAGTGGCGTCACTGGCGTCGACGCTGTGCGTCCTGCTGCTGGCCCTGCCCGCGGCGTACGCGCTGTCGATCCGCCCGGTGAAGAAATGGACGGACGTCCTCTTCTTCTTCCTGTCGACGAAGATGCTGCCGGTGGTGGCGGGCCTGCTCCCCATCTATCTCTTCGCCAAGAGCACGGACTTCCTGGACAACATCTGGCTGCTGGTCATCCTCTACACGTCGATGAACCTGCCGATCGCCGTCTGGATGATGCAGTCGTTCCTGGCGGAGGTGCCCGTGGCGGTCATCGAGGCCGCGCACCTGGACGGCGCGCGGCTTCCGACGATCCTCGCACGCGTGGTGGCGCCGATCGCGGCGCCGGGCATCGCGGCGACCGCACTGATCTGCTTCATCTTCAGCTGGAACGAACTGCTCTTCGCACGCGTGCTGACGGGCGTCGTCGCCGAAACGGCCCCCGTCTTCCTGACCGGCTTCATCACCAGCCAGGGCCTGTTCCTGGCGAAGGTGTGCGCCGCGTCGCTCGTCATCTCCCTGCCGGTGCTCGCCGCGGGGTTCGCCGCCCAGGACAAACTCGTCCAGGGCCTGTCGTTGGGAGCCGTGAAATGAAGGCCGCCGTCATCGAGTCCGTGGGCAAGGCTGTCGTCTCCGAGGTCCCGGACCCGACACCCGGTCCTCGTGAGGTCGTCGTCGAGGTGGCGGCCTGCGGCCTGTGCGGTACCGACCTGCACATTCTCCAGGGCGAGTTCGCGCCGAAGCTGCCCATCGTGCCGGGGCACGAGTTCGCCGGCGAGGTCGTCGGCGTGGGAGCCGAGGTCACGGAGGTGTCGGTCGGCGACCGGGTGGCGGTGGACCCGTCGCTGTACTGCTACGAGTGCCGGTACTGCCGCAACGGCCACAACAACCTCTGCGAACGCTGGGCCGCGATCGGGGTGACCACGGCGGGCGGTGCGGCACAGTACGCGGTGGCGCCGGTGGCGAACTGCGTACGGCTCCCCGAGCACATCCGCACCCAGGACGCGGCCCTGATCGAGCCCCTGTCCTGCGCGGTCCGCGGCTACGACGTGCTCCAGTCCCGTCTGGGCGCGCACGTGCTGATCTACGGCTCGGGGACGATGGGGCTGATGATGCTGGAGCTCGCGAAGCGTACGGGGGCGGCCAGTGTGGACATGGTGGACGTGAACCCGTCCCGCCTGGAGACGGCCAGGAAGCTGGGCGTTTCGTCCTCCGCGGCGAACCCCGACGAACTGGACCGGCCACAGGGCTGGGACGTGGTGGTGGACGCGACGGGGAACGCCGCCGCGATCCAGGACGGCCTGGACCGGGTGGCCAAGGCCGGGACGTTCCTCCAGTTCGGGGTGGCGGACTACGCGACCCGGGTGACGATCGATCCGTACCGCATCTACAACCAGGAGATCACCATCACGGGTTCGATGGCGGTACTGCACAGCTTCGAGCGGGCGGCCGAACTCTTCGCGGCGGGTGTCCTCGACCCCGAGATCTTCATCAGCGACCGTCTGCCCCTGACGAGCTACCCCCAGGCACTGGAACAGTTCGCGTCCGGGGTGGGGAGGAAGATCGTGGTGGTGCCGTAAGGCCGGCCGGGCGGGGCGGTTCCAGCAAACGCCGGAGGGGCTGACTGTCAGCCCGTCCGGCGGTTGAGGACGAGGCCGTTCAAGCCGACAAGCGGGGGTCTGGGGGCGGCAGCCCCCAGACCTGACCCGAACGGCCTCTGGGCAAGCGAGGGTAAGGGAACGGTAAAGCGGGCTGGATCGTTCACCCGGCATGACAGCTATGACCCCCGGCTCGAACATCCCTCTCCCCACCGCCCGCGTGACGGTGGACGTCGCCGCCCCGGTGCGGCTCGACGTATCGGGCCTGCTGCTCACCGCCGACGGCAAGGTGCGCTCCGACGACGACTTCATCTTCTACAACCAGCCCTCAGGTCCCGGCGTGACGTACCGCTCCGGCGGCGGTACCAGCCCCGACGCGATCACGGTCGACACCACCGCCGTCCCCCCGGGCATCGAGAAGATCGTGGTCACCGCGAGCCCGGACGCCGCGGGCCAGAGCTTCCAGGGCATCGAACCCACGGCGACGATTCGCAACGCGGACGACAACTCCGTCCTGGCCACCTTCACCCCGCCCCAGCTCGGCACGGAGACGGCCCTGGTGGTCGTCGAGATCTACCTGCGCAACGGCGCGTGGAAGGCCCGAGCGGTCGGCCAGGGGTACGCCAACGGCCTGGCGGGCATCGCGACGGACTTCGGCGTGACGGTCGAGGAACCGGCCCCCACGCCCGCCCAGGCGCCCGCCGCCCCGCCCATGGCCCCCGGGGTCACCACGCCCCCGCCCCCTGCCGCGCCCCCGGCGCCCGCCGCCCCGCCCCCGGGCACCGGCAAGATCAACCTCGACAAGGGGCGCGTCAGCCTCCAGAAGAACCAGACGGTGTCCCTGGTCAAGGGCGGCCGCCCGCTGCTCTCCCAGGTCAAGATGGGCCTCGGCTGGGAGCCGGCGTACCGGGGCAAGGACATCGACCTGGACGCCTCGGTCATCGCGTACGGCCCGCAGCGCAACCACATCGACAGCTGCTACTTCGGCAAACTCCAGATCCTGAACGGCGCGATCCGTCACGCCGGCGACAACCTCACGGGTGAGGGCGGAGGTGACGACGAGGTGATCACGGTCGACCTCGGCCGGCTCCCCCAGGAGGTCAGCGGTCTGGTCTTCACGGTCAACTCCTTCTCCGGGCAGAAGTTCACCGAGGTCGCCAAGGCCTACTGCCGCCTCCTGGACGCCGCGACCGGTGAGGAGCTGGTCCGCTTCGACCTCACCAACGCCGAGGCGCAGACCGGTGTGATGATGGCGAAGATGATCCGCCAGTTCTCCGGCGAGTGGGAGATGACGGCGATGGGCGACTTCGTGAAGTCCCGCACGGTGAAGGGGATGGTCAAGCCGGCGGCCCAGGCCCTCTAGCCATTTCCTCAGCCGCCCAGCCACCCCACCCCACTACGACGTCCGGGGCGCCCCCACTGCGGGGGCGCCCGGCGCGTACCGCCGCGTCCGTCCGGGGCGTCGTACCCCTACATCTTCGTCGCCCCCGCGGCCAGGTCCCTCAGGAAGTGCCGCGCCCCGATCAGGAACACGACGATCAGCGGGATCACACTCATCAGCGCCCCGGCCATCACGAGGGAGTAGTCGGAGTTGTACAGGACGTTGAGGTTCGCGAGGGCGACCTGAAGGGTGACCTTGTCCGGGTTGATCATGACGACCAGGGGCCAGATGTAGTCGTTCCAGAGGCCGATGAAGGTGAAGATGCCGAGGAAGGCGAGCGCCGGCCGGAACAGCGGCAGTGCCACCGTCCAGTACAGCCGGAAGAAACCGGCGCCGTCGATCCGTCCGGCGTCCAGCAGTTCGTCGGGCAGCGAGTTCTGGGCGTACTGACGCATCCAGAAGATGCCGAAGGCGTTGGCCGCGCTGGGGATGATCAGTGCGTTCAGCGAACCGGCCCACCCGAACTCGGCCATGGTGACGAACTGCGGCACCAGGGAGAGCTGAGCGGGAATCATGTACGTGACCAGGAGCATGCCGAAGAGGAACTTCTTGCCCGGGAACTCGTACTTGGCGAAGGCGAACGCGGCCAGCGAGTCGAAGAACAGCACCAGCGCGGTCCCGAGCACGGCGACGACGATCGTGTTGAAGAGGGAGCCGAAGAAGTCGACGGTGTCGAGCACGCGCCGCATGTTGTCCAGCAGGTGCGGGCCCGGTACGAGCTTGGGCGGGTAGCGGTAGATGTCCTGGGTGGTGCCGGAGGCCATCACCACCAGCCAGTAGAAGGGGAACAGCGAGATCAGCACGCCCAGGAGCAGCGCCGCGCGGACGCAGATCCGGGTGAGCCTGCTGCCGGAGCCGATGCCGATGCCCGCGTTGCTGGTCGTCCTGTCGTCAGCGGCCATCGCGGACCCCCTTGCGTCGCAGCAGACCGGCGATGCCGGGGCGGCGGTCGTCGCGGTCGGAGCCCGACACCAGCCGCCAGTTGATGATCGTGAAGATCGCGATGATCGCGAAGAGGAGCCAGCCCATGGCCGCCCCGTAGCCGAACTGGTGCTCCTTGAAGGCCTTCTGCCACAGATAGAGCACGATGGTCATCCCTTCCTGGCCGGGTCCGCCCGTGCTTCCGATGTCGGTCGACTGGAAGAGCACCTGCGACTCGGTGAAGATCTGCAGGCCGTTGATGGTGGAGGTGACGGCGGCGAAGAGGATCACCGGGCGCAGTTGCGGCGCCACGACCCGGAAGAGGGTCTGCCGGCTGTTCGCGCCGTCGACGCGGGCGGCCTCGAAGTGTTCGGTGGGGATGGCCTGGAGGCCCGCCAGGAAGATCAGGGCGTTGTAACCGACCCACCGCCAGATGATCATGATGGCGACGGACGACTTGATGCCCCACTCCGAGGACAGCCAGCCGACCCCGTCGAGGCCGACGGCCCTGAGCACCGAGTTCGCCAGGCCCGCCTGGGCGAAGACCGAGCCGAAGACGATGGTCATGGCGACCATCGAGGTGACGTTGGGGATGAAGTACGCGACCCGGTACGCGCCGGTGAAGCGGACCTGCGAGTGCAGCAGGAACGCGAGCACCAGGGCGAGGAACAGCATCGGCACCGTGGACAGGAACCAGATCTGGAAGGTGTTGAGCACCGAGTGCCAGAACACCGAGTCCTGGAGCAGCCAGCCGTACTGCTTCAGGCCGACGAACCGCATGTCGCCGATGCCGTCCCAGTCCTGGAAGGACAGGTAGAGGGAGTAGAGCACCGGGAAGGTGCCGAAGACGGCGAACAGCACATAGAACGGGGAGACGGCGAGGAGCGGCGGAACATGGCGCCTGCGTCCGCCCGGGGCGGTGGACCGGCCCCGGCGGGAGGCCCGCCGCTCGTCTGCCGCCGGCGCGCCCGTCGGGTCGAGAACGGTGGCCATGTCAGCTCACCCCCAGCCGGGACAGCGTGGTCTCGGCGGTGTTCACCGCGTCCCGCCAGGCCCTGTCGGGGTTCTTGCCGAGCATTTCCACGTTGGTCAGCTCCTGGAAGAACGGGGTGTTGGCGCTCTCCTCGTACGGGCTGAAGTAGACGACCGGGGCCTTCTGGGCGGCCGGGCCGAAGACATCGATGGGCTGCTGACCGCCGAAGAAGGGGTCGGGCGTGTGCATCGCGGGGTCGGCGTAGGAGGCCGGGGTGGTGGGGAACAGGGCCATCTCCTGGTAGCTCTTGAGCTGGTTGGCCGGGCTGAGCAGCCATGTCAGGAAGGCGAAGGCCGCCTCCGGGTCCCGGCAGTAGCGGGTCAGGGTCAGGTACGAGCCGCCGTAGTTGGCCGGGCCGTCCGGCATGGTGGTCAGCCGCCAGGTCCCGGAGGTCTTCGGCGCGGTGTCCTTCAGGCCGTTGATGGCCCACACCGCCGTGGTCATCGTGGCGACCCGGCCCCCGCTCATGGCCGCGTTGAAGTCGGGCGTCCCGTCCGTGATCCCGGCGCTGAGCCGCCGGCGGAGGAGCTCCACGGAGAGGTCCCAGGCGCGCCGCACGTGCTGCTGGTCGCCGATGAAGCGGTTGTCGGCGTCCACGAACTGCTGGGGGCTCTGGAGCAGAACCTGCTGGAAGACGTTGCCGATGTTGCTCACCAGGTACGGCTTGCCGGGCGCCTTGGCCCGCAGCGTCCGCCCGGCGGCGATGAACTTCTCCCAGGTGGGGATCTCCTCGGCGACGTCCTGCGGTTCATGGGGCAGTCCGGCTTTCTGGAAGAGGTCCCTGCGGTAGTAGAGCGCGGTGGGGCCGGCGTCGAGGGGGAAGCCGATCATCCGGCCCGATGGGGTGAAGCAGCTCTTCCACTTCCAGTCGAGGTACCTGTCCCGGACCGCTTCCGCGCCGAGCGTTCTGAGGTCCAGGAACTCGTTCTCGTCGGGGAAGAACGTGGCGAGGTTGTCGGAGTTCGCGACCGTGATGTCCGGTACATAGGCGCGGGCGGCGAGGCTGGTCCGCACCTTCGAGTCGATGTCGCCGTCGGGGATCTGCGAGCCCTGCACCTTCAGCCCCGGCATACCGGGGACGCCGCGTTTGGCGGTGGCGAGCAGGGTGTCGCTCAGTGAGCCCTTCCAGTACCAGAGGCTGAGGTGGTCGGTGCCCGCGGAGGCCGAGCCGCTGCTCGCGCCGCATCCCGACATTCCCAGGAGAGCGGCGCCGCCCAGGGAGACCCCCAGCAGCCTTCTGCGGGTCATCGTTCGGTGTTCCATGGGCGCGCACTCACTTTCCGGGGCACGGCTCGGTCAGGGCATGGCGCCCTCGGGCCCGCTGACAGGTGGGTGAAGCTGAAGACAACGATGTCGGCGGGTGGACCTGGGCTCGGGCCGACAGCGTCTCGGGGGTTCGTGAGCGTTCACGTGAACGTTGCCGTCGAGTATCGGGGCGGCCGAAAACCAGTGTCAAGGGACGTACGTGGCCGATGTGTTGAGACCAATGGGCCGACATATCGACACTTCGGGTGCATGCGCTGAAACGCCTGACCGTGCCCGCGGGGGTGATGCCGGGTACGCCCCGGCCTTCAGGGGCGCGGGGCTCTCTGGGATATGCGGCTCCGCCACGTGGGCGCGACAAGCCACAACGAACCCGCACTCAACCACGGCCGCGATGGGGCAGCCGCTGCGAACCCGACCGGATCCACCTGCCAGGCGCTACGCCGAGCCCCGTACCACCAACTCGGGCCGCACCCACGCGTCCGCGCCGTTCAACGGCCCCTCGCCCGCGCGCAGCCGGGCCACCTGCTCGACGGCCAGCCGTCCCAGCTGCCGTTTGTCGAGGTGCAGAGTGGTCAGGGCGGGCTCCACCAGTTCCCCCAGCGAGAGTCCGTCGAAGCCCATGACGGCCAGGTCGTCGGGTACCCGCCGCCCGGCCCGCCGGGCGGCACGCATCGCGCCGATGGCGATCAGATCGTTGAAACCGAAGACCGCGGTGACCTCGGGCCGGGAGTCCAGCAGTCGCGCCATGCCCGCCTCACCGCCCGCGACGCTGTGCTCGGGACACATCACGACCCAGCTCTCGTCGACGGACAGGCCGTGCCGCCGGATCTCGGCCAGGAATGCCTCCCGCCGGGGGCCGGGCACGTCGCGCCGGTCGCCGTCCAGCATGCCGATCCTGCGGTGCCCCGCGCGGACCAGATGGGCGATGCCCTGCTCCAGGCCGGCGGCGGCGTCGATGCCCACCGCCGCGAAGCGGGTCTGCTGCGGGCCGCGCTCCAGCAGGACCAGCGGCACACCGCCGAGGTGCCGGGCGAGGATGTCGTCCTCGTTCCTGAAGTAGCCCACGACCGCGTCCGCCTGATGGGACAGCACGTCGAGCGCCTCGCGCTCCCTGGTGTCGTCGGTGCGGGTGTCCCACACCACCACCTGCCAGCCGCGCTGCTCGGCGGCCTCCAGCACACCGGCGGCCACCTCGGGGAAGAACGGGTTCATCAGGTCCGGGATCACCAGACCCGCCGTCACCGCCCCCTTGCGGACGAGTCCTCGCGCGAACCGGCTCGGCCGGTAGTCGAGCAGGCGGGCCGCCTCCAGTACCCGCTCCTTCGTGGCCGGGTCGATCTCGCCCTTGTCGTTGACCGCCCGGGAGACCGTCTGGCGTGACACTCCGGCCAGCCGGGCGACATCGTGGATCGTGGCCCGGCGGCGCGGGCCGTCAGGCTGGTCGGTACGCGGCTCCCGCTGCTGGTTGTCGGCCCACACGCTGTGCACTGTATCCGGCAACTGCGGTACGGGCCCTGGGCAGCACGAAGGCGATGCCCCAGGCCCCCGACCGCGGCGGCTGCCGAGAGTCTCAGAACAGCGCGCTGTACGCGTTCAGCGCGGGCTGTCCCCCCAGGTGGGCGTAGAGGACGGTGGAGTCCCGGCCGATCTCGCCCCGGGTCACCAGGTCGATCATCCCGGCCATGGACTTCCCCTCGTACACGGGGTCGGTGATCATGCCCTCGGTGCGGGCGGCGAGGCGCATCGCGTCCAGGGTCGCCTCGTCGGGCACGCCGTACGTGCCCGCGTGGTACCGCTCGTCCAGCTCGATGTCCGCCTCCGTCAACTCCCTGCGTACGCCGATGAGCCGGCCGGTGCGGTGGGCGATGCGGGCGATCTGCTCGCGGGTGCGGGCGGGCTCCGCGGAGGCGTCGATGCCGAGCACGCGCCGGGGTCGGCCGCCCGCCTCCTGAAGCGCGGCGAACCCGGCGGCCATGCCCGCCTGCGTGGAACCGGTCACGGAGCACACCACGACCGTGTCGAAGAAGACCCCCAGCTCCCGCTCCTGCTCGGCGACTTCGTAGGCCCACCCGGCAAAGCCGAGTCCACCGAGGGGATGGTCGGAGGCGCCGGCCGGAATGGCGTACGGCTTGCCGCCGCCGTCCTCGACCTCCCTGAGCGCCTGCTCCCAGCTCTCCTTGAAGCCGATGCCGAAGCCGGCCCTCACCAGCCGTACGTCCGCTCCGGCGAGGCGGCTGACGAGGATGTTGCCGACCTTGTCGTAGACCGCGTCCGGCCAGTCCACCCAGCTTTCCTGCACCAGCACGCACCTGAGTCCGGCACGGGCGGCGACCGCGGCGACCTGGCGGGTGTGGTTGGACTGCACCCCGCCGATGGAGACCAGCGTGTCGCAGCCCTGCGCGAGGGCGTCGGCGACGAGGTACTCCAGCTTGCGGGTCTTGTTCCCGCCGTACGCGACACCGGAGTTGCAGTCCTCGCGCTTGGCCCAGAGGGCGGCGCCGCCGAGGTGTTCGGTGAGCCGGTCCAGGCTGTGCACGGGCGACGGCCCGAAGAGAAGGGGGTAACGCTCGTAGGAGGAAAGGGACAAGGGAGCCTCCCTGGGTCAGTGGGCCTCTTCGGCGGCGGCCGCCGGGTTGCCGTCGAGCGTGTCCACGCCCCCGAGGCTGCGCCAGATCTCCGCCGTGACGCGGACCGCCTCGTCCACGTCACCCGCGGCGCAGGCCCCGATCAACTGCTCGTGCAGCCCGGCCGAACGGCAGGCGCCGCCCTCGCCGAAGCGTCGTCGCTCCAGCCGGCGGATGAGCGGGGTGTAGCGGGCGATGGTGGCGGCGGCCGCCCGGTTGCCGCTGACGCGTACGAGCACGTCGTGCAGTTCGTCGTCGGCGCGCAGGGCGGTGTCCACGTCGCCGGCGTGCACGGCCTGCGCGAACCGCTCGTTGGCCGATCGCATCGACGTCACGTCCGCGGCGGACAGCCGGGGCACGGCGACCCGTGTGACCAGCTCGTGCATGGCCCCGACCACGGCCGCGGCGTCCCGCACGTCGGAGGCCACGACCGGGGTCACCCGTGTGTAGCTCTGCGGTTTGCTCTCCAGCAGCCCCTCGTCGACGAGCCGGGAGAACGCCTCGCGCACCGGCGCCCGCGACAGCCCGAGCCGCTCCGCGAGATCCGCGTCCCGCACCACCGTGCCGGGCTCGATCTCCCCGGCCACGATGGCGTCCCGGAGCGCTTCGTAGGCGCGGTCCCTGAGGAGGGTGCGGCGCACGGGCTGCAGGGCGGTCATAACTGAAATGTTAGATGTCGGCCCAGGTGCGCACAAGGCCGTGGCCCGCCCGGTGGCGGGCGGTGGGCCGAGGTGTGCCCTCGGCCCACCATCCGTCACTTACGCTGCCGCTTCCACGGCCCGGTGATGGCGAGCATGATGCCGGGGGTCTGGATGCTGGCGTACAGGGTCTTTCCGTCGGGCGAGAAGGTGACGCCGGCGAACTCGCTGTACTCCGGCTCCTCTTCGGTGCCGATGTTCAGGTCGTTGCGGGCGATGGGGTACGTCCGGCCGCTGTCGGTGGCGCCGAAGAGGTGCTGAATGCCCTCGCCGTCCTCGGCGATGACCAAGCCGCCGTACGGGGAGACGGTGATGTTGTCCGGGCCGTCGAAGCCGCCGTCCTTCGAGGGGTCGGGGTTCACACCCAGCAGGACCTTCAGCGTGAGGGTGCGGCGCCTGGGGTCGTAGAACCAGACCTGGCCGTCGTGCTGGACGGGGCTCTCCTCACGGGCGTACGAGGACACGAGGTACGCGCCGCCGTCGCCCCACCACATGCCCTCCAGCTTCCGGGCCCGGGTGATCTCACCGGCGCCGAACTGCTTGCGTACGTCGACGGTCTTCGCGTCGCGGTCGGGGACGTCCACCCAGTCGACGCCGTACACCGTGCCGATCTTCGTGGCGCGGGAGAGGTCGTCGACGTAACGGCCGCCGGAGTCGTAGCACCTGGGGGCCTGGAGGACGCCCGCGTCGTCGGCGAGCGTACGGAACCTGCCGGGGCCGTGCTCGAAGCCCTTCGGCGGGGTCCAGCGGTAGAAGAGGCCGTTGGGGCCGGAGGCGTCCTCGGTGAGGTAGGCGTGGCCGCGCTTGGGGTCGATGACGACGGCCTCGTGGTCGTAACGGCCGAAGAACTTCAGGGGCTTGGGCTCGCGGTTGGCGCGCCGGTCGCCGGGGTCGACCTCGAAGACGTAGCCGTGGTCCTTGGTCATGCCGTTGACGCCGGCCTTGTCGGAGTTCTCCTCGCAGGTGAGCCAGGTACCCCAGGGGGTGCTTCCGCCGGCGCAGTTGGTGGAGGTACCGGCGATGCCGACCCATTCGGCGACCCGGCCGTCGGGGCGGACCTCGACGACCGTGCAGCCGCCGGACGCGGCCGGGTCGTACACGAGGCCCTCGGTGAGCGGCACGGGGTAGGTCCACTTGCTGCGGGGACCCTTGAGCTCGTGGTTGTTGACGAGGAGGGTGGTGCCGCGGGGACCGGGGAAGGCGGCCGTGCCGTCGTGGTTGGAGGGGGTGACCTCGCCGGACTCCAGCTTGGTCCTGCCGCTGTAGGTGATGATCTTGTACGTGAATCCGGCGGGGAGCGCGAGGATGCCCTTGGGGTCGGCGATCAGCGGCCCGTAGCCGACTCCGCCACCGTGCTGTTCCGCCGTCCCCTCCCCCGCGTTCTCGGTGTCGGTGGACGCGAGGGCGTTCGGAGCTGAGGCGAGGGAGCCTACGCTGCCGGCCAGTGCGACGCCGGCGCCGGTGATCGCGGAGCGTGCGGCGAAGTCCCTGCGGGTGAGCGACATGGTGTCTCCTGTGACGGGGAGGATGCCGTGGAGGGTGGCGGACCCGTTGCGGGCACACCGTCCCGCTCGTCCCTGAACGACGGTTGAACACGGGACGACGCCGAGGCGTTGCCCTGACATATCTCGCCCCGCGCTGCTTCCCCTCGCTCACTCCCCGCGCTGCGACCTCGCCTTGAACGCCGCCTTTCGGGCCTCCTTGGCGACCTTCTTGTCGGGGTGGAGGCGGCCCATGGCCTCCAGGACGTCCGCGGTCGCGGGGTGGTCGACGCGCCAGGCCGTAGTGAAGAAGCCGCTGTGCTGCCGGGCGAGGCCCTCGACGAGGGCCTGGAGCTCCGCCGAGTTGCCCTCGGCGGCCAGTTGCGCGGCCACCGTGTCGATGGTGAGCCAGAAGACCATGGACTCGGGCGGCGGGGGCACGTCCGCGGCACCGTGCTCGGTGAGCCAGACCCGGGCGAGCCCGCCCAGTTCCGCGTCGTCGAGGACCTCACGGAGCGCGGGCTCGGCGAGGGAACCCACGAGGGACAGCGCCTGCTGGCAGCGCAGGCGCCGGAGCGGGGCGCCCGGGTCGGAGCCCCGCGCGGCCGCCAGCAGCTCACGGGCCGCGGCGAGGGGTTCGCGGCGGGCGAGCCACTGCTCCGTCTCCGCCCGCGCGGCCGTCTGGGGGAAGGCGGCCGTGCCGTCCAGGAGCGCGTCGGCGCCCTTGTCCGCCAGATCCCCCACGGCGGGCGCCGGGACACCGGCCTCCAGCAGCCGGGCCCGCAGTCCGTACAGCCCGAGCGGGGTGAGCCGCACCATCCCGTAGCGCGTGACGTCGGCGTCGTCGACCGAGGGGGAGGCATCCCCCTCGGCGTCCCCCGCGGCGTCTTGGGCGCCGTCCTCCGCATCCGTCATGAGCGCCTCGTCGACGGGCTGGTAGGCGACGAGCCCGGCCGGCTCCAGCAGCCGGAACTGGTCGTCGAGCCGCATCATCGCGTCCGACACCTGCTCCAGCACGTCGTTGGTGGGCTCCCCCATGTCGTCGGGAATGATCACCGACGCCGCCAGGGCCGGGAGCGGCACCGGACCGTCGCCGGGCCCGTCCTCGCTCACGGTCAGCAGGTAGAGGTTGCCGAGCACCCCGTCGAGGAACTCCGCCTCCGCCTCGGGATCCCAGTCCAGCCCGGAGAGGTCGACCGGGCCGCCCTCGGCCATGGCGTCGACGAGGTCGTCGAGCTCGGGCACAGCCGCGTCGGCCAGTACGGTCTCCAGCGCCCCGAGCCAGACACCCAGCACGTCCCGGGGCCCGCCGGAGGTGAGCATGCGCAGCTCGGCGCCCGCGGTGACGGTGCCCTCCTCCTCGTCGACGATCTCCACGAGGCCGGTGTCGACGGCCACCCGCCATGCCTCGCTCGCGAAGGCGGCCGCGTCCTCGCCCGTGAGGCCCAGTTCGGCGGCCGCCTGCGGGAGTTGGTCGTCGATCAGCTCACCTCCGGCGCCCACACGCGTCTCCGGTCCGGCCCAGCGGGCCAGCCGCGCGGCGCGTGAGAGGAGGGGTGTGGCGAGCGCCTCCCGCGCCAGCTCCGCTTCGGAGTGCAGCCGCACCGGGGGCAGGGGAGAGCTGTCTGACATCGGCTGGTTTCTCCTCCGGACGAACAGGACGGGCGCCTCGACACCCGGGCCACGACACCGTGAGCCAGGATTCCACGGCACGTACGGCACTATGAGCAGTCAAGCACGAACAAACAGGGCCGGCAGTACGCGTACCGGGTACCACGGCCGCCTCCGGACACACACGCCCCGGTGACCACCCCGTAACACCCGGCAACGGCTCAGCCTAGACGGATTTCCACCCAAGCCGCCCGGTTCACGGTCCCGTCACGAGCCGTACATGGCTGAAACCTTGACACCCGGCCTGACCAGGCAGGAGATTGACGCGCGTAGAAATTCGTGGGCAGCACCCGCACACGGCTGCCGGCCCCGTCTCTACGCACGTCGCCACCGCCCCACCGGTTGCGTTCGTCCCTGGATTCACCCCTGTCGCAGACCCACGCACGTCCCCGGAGGGATCTCCCTTGCCGAGCAGGAAAACCGTACGCATCGCCGCGCTCACCGTCGTCGCCGCCTGTTCCGCGGCGTCCGCCCTGGTGGTCACCAGCACCGCCCAGGCGGGCACCGTGCGCATCCACGACATCCAGGGCAGCACCCGAATATCCCCGCTGGCCGGCCAGCAGGTCACGGACGTGGCGGGCATCGTCACCGGCGTGCGGACCTACGGCTCGTCGCGGGGTTTCTGGATGCAGGACACCGAGCCGGACGACAACCCGGCCACGAGTGAGGGCGTCTTCGTCTTCACCGGCTCCACCCCGAACGTCGCCGTCGGCGACTCGGTCACCGTCTCCGGCACGGTGGCCGAATACGTACCGGGCGGCACGTCGTCCGGAAACCAGTCCCTGACGCAGATCTCCCGCCCGACGGTGACGGTGGTCTCCAGCGGCAACGCCGTTCCGGCCGCCACGGTCATCGACGCGGAGTCGGTGCCGGACGCGTACACACCGAACGGTGACACGGCCGCGAGCGGCTCGATCAACGGCCTCACCCTGGAGCCCACGAAGTACGCCCTGGACTACTACGAGTCCCTGGAGGGCATGAACGTCCAGGTCGCCGACACCCGTGTGGTGACGGCCACCGACCCGTACGCCGAGCTGTGGGTCACGGTGAAGCCGGGCGAGAACGCGACGCGGCGCGGCGGCACCGTCTACGGCTCGTACACCTCGCAGAACACCGGCCGGCTGCAGATCCAGTCGCTGGGCGCGGCCGCCGACTTCCCGAAGGCGAATGTCGGCGACACCTTGAAGGGCACGACGGCCGGGCCGCTGGACTACAGCCAGTTCGGCGGCTACACCCTCGTCGCCGACCGGCTCGGCACCATCGAGCAGGGCGGCCTGAAGCGCGAGACCACCCGCAAGCAGGCGCAGGGCGAGCTGGCGGTGGCGACGTACAACGTCGAGAACCTGGACCCGTCCGACGGCACCTTCGCCGACCACGCGCAGGCGATCGTGAGCAACCTCCAGTCGCCCGACATCGTGGCCCTGGAGGAGATCCAGGACAACAACGGCGCGACGAACGACGGTACGGTCGCCGCCGACCAGACGGTGAAGAAGCTGATCGAGGCGATCGCGGCGGCCGGCGGCCCGACGTACGACTGGCGGTCCGTCGACCCGGTCGACCTCGCGGACGGCGGCGAGCCGGGCGGCAACATCCGCCAGGTGTTCCTGTTCAACCCCGAGCGGGTCTCCTTCACCGACCGCGCCGGCGGCGACGCGACCACCGCGGTCGGTGTGACGAAGGTGCATGGCAAGGCGCAGTTGACGGCCTCCCCGGGGCGGATCGACCCCGCCGGCGACGCCTGGAAGAACAGCCGCAAGCCGCTCGTCGGCGAGTTCACCTTCCGTGGCAGGACGGTGTTCCTGATCGCGAACCACTTCGCGTCGAAGGGCGGCGACCAGGCGCTGCACTCGCAGTACCAGCCGCCGAAGCGGAGCTCGGAGACCCAGCGCCACCTTCAGGCGACCGCGGTGAACACGTTCGCCAAGAAGATCCTGGCGGCCCAGAAGGACGCGGACGTCATCGCCCTCGGCGACATCAACGACTTCGAGTTCTCCGACACCGTGCGGCTCCTGGAGGACGGTGGCGCCCTCTGGTCGGCGATCAAGTCCCTGCCGAAGAGCGAGCGTTACACCTACGACTACCAGGGCAACAGCCAGGTGCTGGACCAGATCCTGATCAGCCCGTCGATCCGGAGCTCCGCCGAGTTCACGTACGACAGCGTGCACATCAACTCGGAGTTCAACGACCAGATCAGCGACCACGACCCGCAGGTGCTGCGGCTGCGGCCGTAGCCGCTGACGGCCCGGGGCCCAAGGGCCCTGGGGCTCAGGGCCGGCTGAACACCCCGTTCAGCCAGCCCTGCCAGGCGGTTTCGTCGGCCTTGGCGTCGGCGTCCGGCGCGAAGTCGTGGACGCTGACGCCGACCGGGGCGCCCCAGTGGTTTCGTCCGAAGAAGCGGATGAGGGCGTCGTCGGTGCGCAGTCCGATGAAGTACGGGTTGCGGAAGTCGACCACGGCGTCGGCGCCCTGGACCGTCACCCGGGTCCCCGCGGGCGTGTCCTCGGTGACTCCGAGGGCCCGTCCCACGGCGGCGAAGGCGTCGGGCGCCTTGGACGCCTCGGGTCCGTCGAAGGTGGCGAAGGCGGTGACCGGGCGGCCGGCGAAGTGCGTCAGGTACTGGCGCAGGGTGTGCAGATAGAAGTCGGTGTGCTTGCTGGCGCCGTCGTACTGGTTGTCCCAGTCGTCGACGAAGATGCCGCTGTGCACGTACCGCACCCAGGCGCGGCGGCCCTCGTCGCGCGGCTCGATCGTGTAGTCGAGCTGGTTGAGGGTCTGCTCGGAGATGCCCTCCACGTTCTCGACGCGGTTGGTGTACCGGTGCGGCGGGTCCCAGACGGTCACGTCGGATCCGAAGGGGCCCGTGCCGCCCTCGCGCGGCTCGGGGGCCTCCATCGGCCACAGCCAGCCGCCGGTGCCGCTGGTGAACGCGTCCCACACCTGCTCGGGCGTGGCGTCGACCTCGAACTCGCGGGCGATCTCGAATTCCTTGGACATGGCGGGCTCCTGTGCGTCAGGTGTTCGTGTCATCGGGGGAGTTCCGGGTGAGTTCCGGGGTCTCGGGCTCCGCTGCCCGGGGCTCGCCGGTCCCGGCTTTGACCGTGGGGTGGACGGCGACGACGATCCGGTGGCCGCGGCCACCCTCGGCGTCGGCGGCGTCGTACTTGCGGATGAGGGCGCTCACGCCGGCCGTCAGCTCCTCGATGAAGGCGGCCCGGTCGGCCGCCGAGGCGAAGGTCACCTCGCCGTCGAGCGCGTAGGTCGCGAGCCGCTTGCGGGCCTTCGCGGCGCCCCTGATCAGGGTGCCGACGTCCCGGACCAGCCGGGCGCCGAGCGCGAGCAGCCAGCGGGCGGAGAGCTGGTCCCGGAAGCGGTCCGGGTCGGGTTGGAGGGCGGCGAGCGCGAGGGGCGAGATGACGTACGACGCGGCGGTCGCCCGCATCAGCCGCTCAGTGACATTTCCCTTGCGGCGCTCGCCCGCCAACTCGACCAGACCGTGCCGCTCCAGCGCCTTGAGGTGGTAGTTCACCTTCTGCCGGGGCAGGCCGACCTGGCCGGCCAGCATGGCGGCCGACGCGGGCCCTGTCGCCAGTTCGGCGAGCAGCCGGGCCCGTACGGGGTCCAGCGAGGCGGCGGCCGCCGCCGGGTCCTCGATCACGGTCACGTCCAACATGGCTCCACCTTCGCACCGAAAACTTTTTTTGTCCAGACGGATTAAGTTTTCGGTATCGCTCGGTGAGGGGAAGCCGCACAGGCGCGGGGGTCGACTACGGTTCCACCTCGTCCCAGCTTCGGTCGCCGGCCACCACGGGCGACCGGGTCAGGCCGACGATGCCCATCGCCATCAGGCCGACGCCCACCACTTCGGGCAGCACGCGCCAGCCCAGGGCGATGCTCTCCCCGAACAGCAGGCCGCCGAGGGTGACACTGATCAGGGCGTCCCCCAGGGCCAGGGCCGGCTGGGAGGCGGCCAGGGTGCCGGCCCGCAGCGTCCACTGGAGGAGCAGCACGCTCAGCAGGCCGGTAGCGGCACCGGCGTAGGTGTGCCAGGTGGTGAGGACCGCCGTGGGTCCTCCCGGAAATCGCCCGGTCACCTCCTTGATGAGCGCGGCGGTGACCGCGAAGCAGGCAGCGGTCGCGGCGCCGAGCAGCGCGGCCCGCAGGGGCCCGTGCACGCGCCGGGCGGCCGCCAGCAGGACGGCGACACAGCACGCCAGCCCGCCTCCGACGGCGAGCCAGCGCCAGTCGCCGGCCCGCTCGACTCCGGGTGACGGGGAGGCGCTGAGCAGGAAGACCGCCAGCCCTCCGGCGAGCATCACGAAGGATCGCCACGTCCCCGCGCCGGGACGGGACCGGAAGACGGCGGCGCCGACGAGCAGGGTGAACAGCAGTTCGGTGGTCAGCAGCGGCTGCACCACTGACAGTTGCCCGGCATCAAGGGCGATGACCTGGAAGACAGCCGAAAGCACCAGGGCCGTCGCTCCGGCCCACCAGTACGGACGCCTCAGGAGCTCCGTCAGACGGGCCGTCGCCGCTTTGACACCGCGGCCGGAGACGTCGTCGGGCTCGACGGCGGCCCGGCGCTGCAGGACGGACGCCGTCGCGTTGGACAGCGCGGAGAGCAGGGCCATGACGACGGTGAGCGCGTTCATGCGAGTGCCTGTCGTTCACGGGGGACGGGAAGACCCGCCGAGCGGCCGCCGTACAGCCGATGGAGGGACGGAGGTGGGCAGAGTGAACACAGACCAAACTGCCGTGCACGGTGATAAATCTTCCCATAACGGCTCCGTGCGACGGGCGGATCCCGGTCGGTGCGGTCGGTGCGGTCGGTGCGGTCGGTGCGGTCGGTGCGGTCGGTGCGGTCGGTGACTGTTGGGCGGCCGGGGCCGCGGAGAACTGCTGCTCAGTGCTCGATACGAGGTGACCATGCCGCAGAGGTGCTTCTGCCAGTGCCCGTGCCTTCCGGCGCCCTGCCTGTCCCCGCACGTTCTCGTGTCCGGACGGGGCGCCGCCACCGTGCCTGTGCGGCGTCTGCCGTGAGCCGCCTCCTCGTGGTCAGCGCGAGCATGGGATCGGGCCACGACGCGGTGGCCGCCGAGCTGGCCCGGCGCCTGCGCCTGGCCGGGCACGAGGCGGTGCACACGGACGTACTGGAGCTGCTCCCCGCCCGCATCGGGGCCGGGCTGCGGGGCTTCTACCACGCGACGGTCCGGCATGCCCCCCTGCTGTACGCGGGCATCTACGCCGCCTTCTTCCGCGGCGGCGCCGGTCCCCGTCCGCAGCCGGGGAGTGCGCCGCTCGTGGCGCTCGCCGAGGACCGGTTGCGTGAGCGGGTGGCGGGCAGTCACGCCGACGCGGTCGTCCCGGTCTTCCACCTCGCCGCCCAGCTGACCGGGCGGATGCGGGCCCGCGGACGGCTCGCGGTGCCCAGCGCGGTGGTCATCACCGACTTCGCCGTCCACCGCCAATGGCTGCACCGGGGCAACGATCTCCACCTGTGCCTCACCGCGCAGATCGCCCGGGACGTGCGGCACCGCCTGGGACGACCCGCCGTCGCCTGCGGTCCGCTGCTGCCGGACCGCTTCCGCCCGCAGCCGGCCGGCGAGGCGTACTGGCGGCGGCTCACGGCCGGCGACGGGCGCCCGCCCGTGCTGATGTCCGCGGGCGCGTGGGGGGTGGGAAGCCGGCTCGACGCGACGGCGCGGCTCCTGGTCGGCGCCGGCTACCTGCCGGTCGTCCTGTGCGGGCGGAACGAGCGCATGCGCCGGCTCCTGTCGAAGGTGCCGGGAACGCTCGCCATGGGCTGGGTGGACGACATGCCGGGCCTGATGGCGGCATGCGTGGCACTGGTCGACAACGCCGCCGGGCAGACGGCGCTGGAAGCACTCGCCGTCGGTGTCCCGGTCGTCGCGTACCGTCCGATCCCGGGCCATGGGGCGGAGGGGGCACGCCGCATGGCGGCACTGGGCCTGACCGAGTACGCCGCCGACTCATGGCAGCTGATGCGGTCCCTGGACCGCCTCGCCTCGGACGGCCCGGTCCCCGGTCGCCGGGCCCCCGCCGACCGCTGCCTCTTCCGGGGTGACGTCGTGGGCCCGCTGGAACGACTCTGCGCTTGCGGACAGACCTGACCGTTCAACGGCGGCGTCGGGCGTACGGCCTGGCCGCTTACTCGTGCGCGCCCCGGCCCGCGACGTACGGATCACCGGGCTCCCGCCTCCTCGGCGGGTGCCGACTCCCGACGCCGTGCTCACCGAGCGGCCCGATCGTCAGGCCAACCGCCCGGCACGCGCCCACCAGACCGGGCAACGCGGCCAGCGCCGCCCGCCAGCAGTCCGGTGCCGCCTGGCGGTCGGTGTCGTGCAGCACCACCGTGCCGCCGCCCCGCAGGTCCGCCAGGACGGTCGTCGCCACGGACTCGGCGGTGGCCCGGGCGTTCCAGTCGCGGCCCCAGGCGGTCCACAGGACCGGGCGCAGCCCGGTGCGGCGCGCGGCCAGCAGCCGGTCACCGGTCAGGATGCCGTACGGGGGCCGGTACCAGGTGGGAGGTGCGCCGGACACCTCCGCCACCGCGTGCGCGGCTCGCGCCAGCTGTCGGGCCTCTCTGCCCGGCGCCGGCCACCATGGGCGGTTGTGCGTCCAGCCGTGGACGGCGAGTTCGTGACCGCGCCGGACGATGGCGTGGCTCAACCGCCGGTGCCGCAGTACCTGTTCACCCATCACGAAGAACGTGGCTCGGACCGACAGCTCGTCCAGCGCGGCCAGGAAAGCAGGGGTGGAGCGGGGATCGGGCCCGTCGTCGAAGGTGAGCGCGACATGGTCGCGGCGGCCGACGCCCGCCAGAGCAGGCAGCCATGCGCGCCGCGGGCCGGAGAGCCAGGTCCCGGCGGGCACGATGTGGGCCGCGGCGACGAGTGCCGGGACGACGGCCACGGCCGCGCCCCACGACCGGCCCCGATCCACACCGACCCGCATGTCCGTCTCCTTTGGCGTCCTTTGGTGTCCCTTGGCATCCCTCGGCGTCCCTTGGGTTCCCTTGGGTTCCCTTGGCGTTCGGGCCGCGCTGCGCCTGCGCCCCTGGCTCCCGCACGGCGCGCTGTCGCCGCGTTCAGCCGAACCGATCCGCCAGACGCCGGTACGAGGAGGGCGCGAGGCCCCGAACCGCGACCGGCACACGGAGCCAGCCAGGCACGAACACGTCGTGACGTTCCCTACGCACCGCCGCGACGACTGCCGCGGCCACCCGTTCGGGCGGGATCGGACGCGGGCGCCTACGGCAGTAGGGCACCCCTCGCCGGGCGAAGAAGGGAGTGTCCACCACCCCTGGCACGACGTGGGTCAGCCGCACGCCGGTTCCCTTCAGCTCGTACCGCAGCGCGTCGGCGAAGGCGCCGAGTCCCGCTTTCGCCGCGGAGTACACCGCTTCCTCCCGTACGCCGACGCACCCCGCGACGGAGCCCATCAGCACCAGCCGGCCTCGGCGCCGCTCCACCATGTGGGGCAGGACCTGCCGGACCAGATGCACCACCGAGGCCAGGTCCACCGTGAGCAGCCGGTCCACCTCACTGCTGGGCATCGAGGTGAACGGTCCGGCCCAGCCCACACCGGCCGCGGCGACGAGCAGATCGAGGGCCGGAACCCGCCGAAGGGCCCGGTCGGCCAACTGGCGGGCGCCCTCGGCGCCGGACAGGTCGCAGGGAATCGCGACGCCGGACGTCTCGTGCGCCACCCTGTCCAGCCGGACCCGGTCACGTCCGGAGACCAGCAGCGCCCACCGCTCTTTCGCCAGGGCCCGCGCGACAGCCGCCCCGATCCCGGAGGAGGCACCCGTCACGAGCGCCACGCCTGTCATGGGCACAGTGCCTGGCAGGAGAGCGGACGCGGCCGGGTACGGATCCGCCGTGGAGCGTCCCAAGGTGACCTCCTTGACCGATGGGGTCCGGTACGGCGTCGGAGTCCGCCGACCACCCGCGAGCGCACCTCTCCGTCCCGGCCGTTCCCGCGCGTCCGGCGATGACAACGACCATCGAGGGGTAGCCGGAGCTCACGGCTTTCAAACGTGCGGCGACGCGCGCACCCGCGGTGCGCGAGCCGTCCTGGAACCGGCGCGGACGGGCCGGGCCCGCGCGGAACCGACGAGGTGACCGCCCTCTGAGCGAGGTGCCGTCATGGTTCCCCGGGGCCGGCACACGACGGCACGGCGATAGGCCACGTGGGTGACTTTGCGGAACGGTCCTGGCCGGGCTCCGGCAGTCCAGAGCCTTCGCTCGGTCCAGGCAGGAGGATGACTGGCCGTGGTGTACCTCTACAGCCTTCCCGCCGCGTGTCTGCTGGGCTTCGGGTTCGTCCTCCAGCAGCACGCGGCCGAACGCGAACCGCTGTCCTTGATGCTGTCCTACCGACTGCTGCTGGACCTGGTGCGGGTGCCGTTGTGGCTGGCGGGCATCGGCTGCATGGTCATGGGCCAGATCCTCGGGGCGATCGCGCTGACACACGGCGGCCTCGCCCAGGTCGAGCCGTTGCTCACCACGAACCTGCTCTTCGCGATGGCTCTCGCCCGATGGATGGGCGACCAACCGCTGGGCTGGTCGGGATGGCTGGGAGCACTCGCCCTCAGCGGCGGGGTGGCGGTCTTCATCCTGGCGGGGCAGCCGCACAGCGGCCAGGGCCAGGTCGGCGCGCTGCGGCAGTGGCTGGTGATCGCCTGTGTCCTGGGTCTGGCCGGAATCCTCGTGGGCATCGCCCGGCACCTGCGACTGCTGTACCGGCCGCCCCTCCTGGCCGCCGCGGCCGGCACCCTCTACGGGCTCCAGGACGCGCTCACCCGCGTCTCCGGCGGCATCCTCGGTGACAGGGGAATCACCGGACTGCTCGTCTCGTGGCAGCCCTGGGGTGTGCTGGCGCTGGCGGTGGTGGGTCTGCTCCTGGTGCAGAGTGCCTTCGAGGCCGGGCCGTTGCGGCTGTCCCTGCCCGCGCTGACCGCCGCCGAGCCCCTGAGCGGCATCGGCTGCGGCATCGGCTTCCTCCACGACGAGCTGCGCACCACGCCCGGCGCACTGGCCTTGCAGGCGGCCGCGGTGGTCGCGGTGGTCAGCGGTGTCATCGTCCTCGGACGGCACCCGGTCATGCCCAGCGGCAAACGGCGCCCCGAACCCCCGCCTCACCACCCGCACCACGCCCGGCACCGGCCATGACAGCACCGGCCCGGGACCCTCGCGGATGCGGGCGGGTCAGTCAGGGACGAGACCGAGGGCGTACGTGTACCGACTGACCGTGCTGCTCTTCAGTCCGGGCCACGTCCGCACCCGCTCCCACTGCGCTTGGGCCGCCGGCGTACCGATTCCGTCGCCGGGTGCGGCGAGAGCGTCGATGTGGGCCTGGGCGGTCTCCCACTCGGCGTAGTTGAGGACCCTGGTGCCGTCGGTGCCGAGGTGGAAGTGGGCGGAGATGCCGCCGGGGTGCGGGTCGGGCTCGCTGTCGAGCGCCCCGAGGACGGCGTCGACCCAGGCGCGCTGCCGGTCGGGGTCAGGGCCCTCGAACTCCACATCGACGATCACGATGCAGCCCGGCACCGGGGCCTCGTCCCGCGTCAGGGCGCGGTAGCGCCGGTACCGCCCGAGCCTCTGGCGTTCGATACCCGGCACGGCGGTGTCGATCTCGTCGTTGCGCTCCTGCCGCCGGGTCCGCGCGAAGGCCTCGTACGCCTGCTCGTCGGCCCACTGCGAGTAGTGGAGCAGGGTTGAGCCGTCCAGCCCTGTGTAGACGTAGTAGCCGAGCAGCCCCTCGACGGGCCAGGGCCGCCGCTCCCAGGTGGCGGCGATCGCCTCCACGGTCTGCCGCTGCCGCAGGGGCGTTCCCACCTTCCAGGTGCTGAAGAAGGGTGCCCCCACCTTGGGATTGTCGAGTTGGGGGTGTGCCTGGGTACGACGGGTCATGCCGGCCTCCGGCTGTCGGTACGGGTGCGTGTACCGACCACCCTCCAACCTCAACCAAGATTCAGGTCAAGCCCGGAGGCAGGCAGGGCAGGTGCGGAGTGTGCGGACGGGAGGGTGTGGCGGGGGGCGACCCCCACGACGACCCCCACACCGGGCCACCCTCGCACCAGGCCACCCCCGCACCCCGGCCGCCCAGGAACCCCACGCGCTACGAGCGCCTAATCCGCTGAATGCGTCGCGCGACGTCGCGGCGGAGCGCCGAAGCCGAGGAAGACCGACGCCGCCCCCACATCACAGCCCGACGCCGCCGCCCCCACATCACAGCCCGCGACGCCTCGCGCTGCCGCCAGGTCACCGCGCCGACCGCCGCCGCGGCGACGCCCACACCGCCGATCACCACGGCCCGCGTCACACGCGGCACCCGTTCCCGCACGGAGTGCGCCGCATGGGAGGCGGAGCCCTTCAGATCCGCCACCTGGGCCCGTGCCCGCGCCTTCACGTCGGTCTTGGCGACCAGTTCCTCAACGGTGTCACCGAGCTGATGACGTGTCATCGCTATCTGCTGCCGCAGCTCGTCGGGCCCTTTGGCCCCGGCCGAGCGAGGAGGTTGTGGCATTCCCCTCGAACCAGCCGGGCCAATCGAACCAGCCGAGCCGCCGGAGGTGCTGGTCATCGGTGTGCCCTTCCCTTGATCTCCTCGACATCCGCCCTGAGGCTGTCGATGGCCTGCGCGGGCGTGGCCGGCGTGGCGCGGCGCAGCTGGGCGCGCCCGGTCGCCGCCAGCACGGCCGCGATCACGAAGAGCGCCCCCGCGACGATGAGCGCGGCGGCCCACACGGGCAGCACCAGCGCCAGCGCGGCGACGGCGGCGCCCGCCAAAGCCATCAGGCCCACATAGCCGAGGGCGCCGGCCGTACCCAGCAGCCCACCGCCACGGCCCGCGCGGCGTCCCTTCGCGGCCAGCTCCTCCTTGGCGAGAGCGAGTTCCTGTCGTGCAAGCGTGGAGAGCTGTTCGGTGGCCTGCCCGACCAGTTCACCGACGGAGTGGTGCTCGGCCGCCGTGGGTCGTGCGGGCCTGGTGTCCAGGGTCCCGGTCACTGTGTCCCGCCTCCTCTCGTCCGGGGTGCGCCGAGTACCCGTCCCAGGCGGCGTTACCCCTGCGGAGGCGGCCCTTCCGGCGGCGCCCCGGGTCCGCGTTCACCGAGCCTGACCAACTGGCTCTGGAACCAGTCGAGCCGCGCCTGGAGCAGCGCCGCCTCCGCGACGAGTTCGGGGACGCCCAGTTCTGCGCCGCACGATGCGCCCGCCACCGCGCCCGTACTCACCGCGCCCGCGCTGACCGCAGCCGCCCGGACCCGCAGCCCCTCCCCCGCCAGCCGGGCGAAGGAGGCGAGCGACACCGACGGACGACCGCGGACGCAGCCCGCGCACGCGGCGGCCAGGGCGCGCCAGCCCGGCCGCCCCCAGCCGGCGTCGGCCAGGGCCACGGCCGCCGCGCCGCACGCGCACGGCCCGACCGTCGCACGCCTCACCCGCTGGCGGGCGTACCGGAAGCCGAGTTCGAAGCGGATGTAGGCACCGAGCACGGCGACCTCCAGCAGCACGGCCGCGCGGTGCTCGCCGGTGCACAGCAGCGCCTCGGCCGCCGCCCGGTCGTGCACACAGTGGAAGCCGCAGTCGCACAGGCGCGCGGGAGCACGGTGCCTGAGTCCGTAGACGCACCGGGCCTCGTCGAGGACTCCGTACGGCAGCGCGCCACCCAGCGACACCCCGGTGAAACCGGCCCGGGTGCCGTCCTGGGACAGCATCGGGTGGGCGATCTTGTATCCGGTCGGCGGCTCCGCCGGACGTTCCTCGGGGAGCCGCAGCCTCATCGCGCGACCGGTACCTCTTCAGCCGCGGCCGCCTCCGACGCCTCGGCCCCCTCGGTCTCCCTGCTCTCCTCGGGGAGTCGCAGTTCCTCCTCGTACGGCTGGTCCCGCTCCTCCGCGACCCCCGTGGCGAGTGCCTTGCCGAGCCTCATGACGCCTCCCATGACCATGACATGACGTGACGTTGCTGACCGTCCTGCCATGGTGACCCAAAAGGGACGGCTTCGCACCAGGGCCTCTCGCTGTACGTCGAGGGCACACGCCGCGTCCGCGTAGCAGCTCTGCCCAACATCTCGTAGAAGAATTAAGTAGATCTTCACCGTGGCCGTGCCGACACTACCCTCATGACGACGCCACGCCCCGCCCCCTTCGGCCGCGCGCTCTGCGCGATGGTCACGCCCTTCACCGCGGAGGGCGCGCTGGATCTCGACGGCGCGCAGCGGCTGGCCGACCGGCTGGTGGCCGGAGGCTGCGACGGTCTGGTCCTGTCCGGTACGACGGGCGAGTCGCCCACCACGTCGGACACGGAGAAGGCGGAGCTCGTACGTGCGGTCCGCGAGGCGGTCGGGGCGCGTGCCCACATTGTCGCGGGCGTCGGGACGGCCGACACACGGCACACCGTGGAGCTCGCCCTCGCAGCAGAAAAGGCGGGAGCGGACGGTCTGTTGGCGGTCACGCCGTACTACAGCAGGCCCCCGCAGGACGCCGTCGAGGCCCACTTCCGCGAGCTCGCCGACGCCTGCGGGCTGCCGCTCGCGCTGTACGACATCCCCGGCCGCACCGGCACCCGTATCGAGCCGGAGACCATGATCCGGCTGGCCGAGCACCCGCGGATCGTGGCGGTCAAGGACTGCGCGTACGACCTGCTGGGCACCCAGAAGGTGCTGGCCCGGACGGAGATGGCGTACTACACGGGCTGCGACGAGTACGTGCTGGCGCTGTACGCGATCGGCGGGAGCGGGTACGTCAGTACCGTCGCTAATGTGACGCCTCGTCACTTCCGCGCGATCATCGACGCGTTCGACGCGGGGGACACGGCCGAGGCCGGCCGCCGCCAGCGACTCACCATCCCGCTGACCGAGCTGATGATGGGTTCCGGCCTGCCCGGCACCGTGACGGCGAAGGCGCTGCTCGGGCGGCTGGGGCTGCCCGCCGGCCCGGTCCGGGCGCCGCTGCGGCCCGCCGGCCGAGAGGCGGCCGACGGGCTGCTGGCGGCGTACGAGGGTTTGGTCGCCGCCTGACAGCAGCCCGCACTGGTCGTGGCCGCTGGTCGTGGCCGCTAGTTGTGGCTGTGCAGGATCTCGTTCAGGCCGCCCCAGACCGCGTTGTTCGGGCGGGCCTCGACCTTGCCGGTGATGGAGTTGCGGCGGAACAGGATGTTCGAGGCACCGGACAGCTCACGGGCCTTGACGATCTGCCCGTCGGGCATGGTGACGCGGGTGCCGGCGGTGACGTACAGACCGGCCTCGACGACGCACTCGTCACCCAGCGCGATGCCGACGCCCGCCTCGGCGCCGATGAGGCAACGCTCGCCGATGGCGATGATCACGTTGCCGCCACCCGACAACGTACCCATCGTGGAGGCGCCACCTCCGATGTCGGAACCGTCGCCGACGATGACACCGGCGGAGATGCGGCCCTCGACCATCGAGGTTCCCAGGGTGCCCGCGTTGAAGTTCACGAAGCCCTCGTGCATGACGGTGGTGCCCTCGGCGAGGTGCGCACCGAGCCGCACACGGTCCGCGTCGGCGATACGGACGCCCTTCGGGACGACGTAGTCCGTCATACGCGGGAACTTGTCGACGGACGTCACCTGGAGGTGCAGCCCTTCGGCCCGCGTGTTGAGCCGGACCTTCTCGATGTCGTCGACGGCGACCGGGCCGAGCGAGGTCCAGGCGACGTTGGCGAGGAAGCCGAACATGCCGTCGAGGCTCTGGCCGTGCGGCTTGACGAGCCGGTGCGACAGCAGGTGGAGACGCAGGTAGACGTCGTGCGCGTCGATCGGCTTCTCGTCGAGGGAGGCGATGACCGTACGGACCGCGACCACCTCGACGCCCCGGCGGGCGTCCGGCCCGATCGCCTTCGCGGCACCCTCACCGAGCAGTTCCACGGCCTTCTCGACGGACAGCCGCTCGCTGCCGGCCGGGCCGGGGCCCTCGGCGGTCGCGTCGGTCAGCTCGGGCGCGGGGAACCAGGTGTCGAGAACGGTGCCGTCGGCGGCGATCGTGGCGAGACCGGCGGCCACGGCGCCGGTGGTGCGAGGAGCAGTCGTGTCGGTCATGAGGGCAACCTAACCGGCGGGGGGTCAAGGAAGCGAACCGATGGCAGGGCCGTCTCATGTGCCGGTCGCGCCCGCGGGCGGCCCCGGGCACGCACCTGGGTTTTCTCGCCCCCGCCGCCCCTACCCGCCTCATCCCTGGGGGCTCCGCCCCCAGACCCCCGCTGTCGGCCTGAACGGCCTCGTCCTCAAACGCCGGACGGGCTGGGAATCCGCCCCCCGTCCGGCCTTTGAGGAGCGGGGGCCCGGGGGCGGCCCCCGAAACGGGGTCCGGGGCGAAGCCCCGGAATCGGGGTTCCAGGGGGCAGAGCCCAGAGGCTGGGGGGGTCGGGCGGAACCCCGGAGAGGGGACCGGGGCAGAGCCCCGGAAATCGCGGGTTCCAGGGGGGAGAGCCCCCTTGGCGGGGTCGAAGGGGCGGAGCCCCTGGGGACGGGACGGGTAGGGGCGGCGGGGGCGAAACCGGACGCCCCGCAACACGCACGCCCCGCACGCCCCGCACGCCCGCCAGTACCGACCCCCCGTCACCGCATCACCGCATCACACGCCCCAGCATCTCCCGCGCGTACTCCTCGTCATACGGCGCCCCCGTCAGCAGCACCTGTAGGCAGATACCGTCGATCAGGGCGACCAGGGCCCGGGCGGTGACCGGATCGGTACGACGGGCGATGAGCTCGGCGAAGTCCTGGGCCCACTCGGCCGCGACGGGCCGCAGCGCGGGACGGCGCAGGGCCGCGAGATAGAGCTCGTACTCCAGCTCCACACTCGTACGGTCGCCCGCGAGCCACTCCCCGGTCAGCGCGGCGAGCTCACCGGCGAGATCGGTCCGGGAGTCTTCCAGCGCCCCGCCCGCGGCAACGACCTTGGCGAAGCCCTCGTTGGCCTGACGCAACGCGGCGATCATCAGTTCGTCGAGGGTCTTGAAGTGGTACGTCGTCGAGCCGAGCGGCACATCCGCCTCCACGGCCACCGTGCGGTGACTCAGTCCGGCGAGGCCGCGCGCACCCACGACCCGGATCGCGGCGTCGATGATGCGCTGGCGCCGCTCGGGGTCGTACCGGCGGGGCATCAGTGCGCGCCTCCGAGGTTCAGCACCACCACTCCCCCGATGATCAGCACGATCCCGGCGACCTTGGCGATGCCCAGGCCTTCCCCGAAGAGTGCCAACCCGATCAGGGCGACGGTCGCGGTACCCACCCCGGACCAGATCGCGTACGCCGTGCCGATCGCCATCGTCTTCAGGGTCTGCGCAAGCAGCACGAAGGACACGGCGTACCCGAAGAGGGTGAGCAGCGAGGGCCACAGCCTGCTGAAACCGTCGCTGTACTTCATGGCGGTCGTGGCGACCACCTCCGCGGCGATGGCTCCGCAGAGCAGTACGTATCCCATGGGGAGGAGTGTACGGATCGATGCGTACGACCGTACATATCGCGCGCGTACGCCGGCCGAACATCTCGCGCTGAGCCGCTTCACCCCCGCGGGAGCACCCCGAGAAAGGGATGTGAATGTGACGCAAAGCCTCAACTCGCGCCAGCCAGACCGGGATTGGCTGAGAACCCGCTCGCTGAAAGGGCTGCCCGCTCCCTACGAGTTCCACTACTGTTTCACCGGTCACCCACCCGGTAGTCGCGGCCACAGCCGTTCCGCGTGTCGGTGACCCCCTTTTTTCCTCCTGTGCCGATACCGGACGTCTGACGACTCCGGACGACGATTTCGCGTACGCCTGTGGCGACGCTGAGGGAACCGCGCATGCCAGATGAAAAACCCGGATTCACTCCGGACAACCTCCCCGTGCCCTGGAGTTCGCCCCCGAAGGTGTGGGAAACCGGTGAATCACCGGATCAGACCCGGGTTCCGGGCACACGCCGGCTCTGGGCGGCCGGCGCACTCGCCATGGCGGTCCTGTTAGGCAGTGTGACAGCGATAGCCCTGCAGGAACCGCGCACCGAGGCCTCCGCTCGGGAGCGCACGGCCCGCACGACGGCGGCCGAGGAGCCGATCGTGCCCACCGTCGCCCCCGCCGCTCCGGTCGGCAAGAGCGGTCTGTCCTCACCGCAGGCCACCGCGTCGAAGAGCCCGGCCGCGTCCGATTCGCCACAGGGCGGCGCGAAGGCCGAGCCGGAGCCGTCGAAGTCGGCGGCTCCCAGCAAGAAGCCGCCGTCCTCCTCCAAGCCCTCGGCCTCGTCGTGGAAGTCCATACGGGCCGTCAACTACCCGGACCGCTACTGGCACCTGCGCAGCGGAGTGATCCAGCTGGACCGGGTGAGCTCACGCAGCGGCAGCGAGACCCGGGAGGACTCCACCTTCCAGGTCGTCTCGGGCCTCGCGGACTCCTCCTGCTACTCCTTCCGCATGGAGGACGGCCGCTACGCGCGCCACCAGAACTTCCGCCTCCGCGTCGACCGCAACGACGGCTCGCAGCTCTTCAAGCAGGACGCCACGTTCTGCCCCCGCCGCTCCTTCCACACGGACGCGATCATGCTGGAGTCCGTCAACTACCCTGGCCGCTTCCTCCGCCACAAGGACTTCGTCCTCCGTCTCGACCCGATGGAGAACAGCCGGCTGTACTGGTCGGACACGGCGTTCCGCCTGGTGGACGGGCTGGCCTGAGTCTCTGCCCTGAGCAGCTGACGCACCGCATGTCGAACAGCTGACGCCCCGTCTGGCGGTGCGACTGTGGCCCCCGGCAGCGCGCCGGGGGCCACAGTGCTGTAGGCGATGAGCGGGTGTTCTCAGACGTTGAACCCGAGCGCGCGGAGCTGCTCCCGGCCGTCGTCCGTGATCTTGTCGGGGCCCCACGGGGGCATCCAGACCCAGTTGATGCGGAGTTCGTTGACGAGGCCGTCCGTGGCGGACTTGGCCTGGTCCTCGATGACGTCCGTCAGCGGGCAGGCCGCGGAGGTCAGGGTCATGTCGACGGTCGCGATGTTCGCGTCGTCGACGTGGATGCCGTAGATGAGGCCGAGGTTGACGACGTCGATGCCCAGTTCGGGGTCGACCACGTCCATCAGGGCCTCGCGGAGCTCCTCCTCCGAGGCCGGCTTCATCTCCACGGTGTCACTCATGCCGTCTTCCTTTCGGCGTCGGCTCCGCCCAGGGCCTGGGCCGTCGCGTCCTTCCACGCCATCCAGCTGAGGAGGGCGCACTTGACTCGGGCCGGGTACTTGGAGACTCCGGCGAACGCGACCGCGTCCTCCAGGACGTCCTCCATCGCGTCGTCGGGCTCGATACGGCCCTTGGACTGCATCAGCTCCAGGAACGTCTCCTGGATCTTCTGTGCCTCGGCCAGCTCCTTGCCCACGAGGAGGTCGTTCAGCACGGAGGCCGAGGCCTGGCTGATGGAGCAGCCCTGGCCCTCGTACGAGACGTCCTCGATCGTCGTGCCGTCGTACTTCACACGGAGGGTGATCTCGTCGCCGCACGTCGGGTTCACGTGGTGCACCTCGGCGTCGCCATCCCGAAGACCACGCCCATGGGGGTTCTTGTAGTGGTCCAGGATGACTTCCTGGTACATGGAGTCCAGCTTCACGGTTTCAGCACGCCCTTCAGCCGAAGAAGTTCCGTACGTGCTCCAGTCCGTCGACCAGAGCGTCGATCTCGGCCGGCGTGGAGTACAGATAGAACGACGCTCGCGTGGTCGCAGGAATTCCGTACCGCAGGCAGACCGGGCGGGCGCAGTGGTGGCCGACCCGGACCGCGATGCCCAGCTCGTCGAGGACCTGGCCCACGTCGTGCGGGTGGATGTCACCGAGCGTGAAGGAGATCGCCGCGCCCCGGTCCTCGGCCGTGGTCGGGCCGATGATGCGCAGGTCGGGGACCTCGCTCAGCTTCTTCACCGCGTACTCGGTGAGCGCGTGCTCGTGGGCGAGGATCTTGTCCATGCCGATCGACGACAGATAGTCGATCGCCGCGCCCAGGCCGACCGCCTGCGCGATCGGCGGGGTGCCCGCCTCGAACTTGTGGGGAGCCGGTGCGTACGTCGACGAGTGCATCGACACCGTCTCGATCATCTCGCCGCCGCCGAGGAACGGAGGGAGGTCCTCCAGCAGTTCCTGGCGGCCCCAGAGCACGCCGATGCCGGTCGGGCCGCACATCTTGTGGCCGGTGAAGGCCACGAAGTCGGCCTGGAGGGCCTGTACGTCCAGCGGCATGTGCGGCGCGGCCTGCGAGGCGTCGATCAGGACCAGGGCCCCGACCTCCTGCGCGCGGCGGACTATCGCCTCGACCGGGTTGACCGTCCCCAGGATGTTCGACACCAGCACAAAGGAGACGATCTTCGTCTTCTCCGTGATGATCTCGTCGATGTCGGACAGGTCGAGGCGACCGTCGTCGGTGAGGCCGAACCACTTCAGCTTCGCTCCCGTGCGCTGCGACAGCAGCTGCCACGGCACGATGTTGGAGTGGTGCTCCATCTCCGTGATGACGATCTCGGTCTCGGCGTCCACGCGGTAGGGCTCGTCGGCCCAGCCCAGCATGTTCGCCACGAGGTTCAGCGACTCGGAGGCGTTCTTGGTGAAGATCACCTCGTCGCGGCTGGGCGCGTTGATGAACGCGGCGACCTTGTCCCGCGCGCCCTCGTACAGCGCCGTGGCCTCCTCGGCGAGCACATGCACACCGCGGTGGACGTTGGCGTTGTAGCGCTCGTAGTACTCGCTCAGGGCGTCCAGTACCTGGCGCGGCTTCTGCGAGGTCGCCGCGTTGTCCAGGTACACGAGCTTCCGGCCGTCGTGGACCTGCCGGTCCAGGACGGGGAAGTCCTTGCGGATCGCCTCGGTGTCGAGGAGGCCCGGCAACTGCGTCACTCGGATGCGCCACCCTTCGTGTAAGCCTCGTAGCCCTCGTTCTCCAGCTTGTCCGCGAGCTCGGGGCCGCCGGACTCGGCGATCCGGCCGGCGGCGAACACGTGAACGTGGTCGGGCTTGATGTAGCGCAGGATGCGCGTGTAGTGGGTGATCAGCAGGGTGCCGACCTCGCCGCTCTCGCGGACGCGGTTCACGCCCTCCGACACCACGCGGAGCGCGTCGACGTCCAGACCGGAGTCCGTCTCGTCGAGGATCGCGACCTTCGGCTTGAGCAGCTCCAGCTGGAGGATCTCGTGACGCTTCTTCTCACCGCCGGAGAAGCCCTCGTTCACGTTGCGCTCGGCGAAGGAGGGGTCGATGGAAAGGCGCTCCATGGCCTCCTTGACCTCCTTCACCCAGGTGCGCAGCTTGGGGGCCTCGCCGCGGATGGCGGTGGCGGAGGTGCGCAGGAAGTTGGAGACCGAGACGCCGGGCACCTCGACCGGGTACTGCATCGCCAGGAACAGGCCCGCGCGGGCGCGCTCGTCGACGGACATCTCCAGGACGTCCTCGCCGTCGAGCAGCACGGAGCCGCTGGTGATCGTGTACTTGGGGTGACCCGCGAGCGAGTAGGCGAGGGTCGACTTGCCCGAGCCGTTGGGGCCCATGATGGCGTGCGTCTCGCCCTGCTTCACGGTGAGGTCGACGCCCTTGAGGATCTCCTTCGTGGCGTTGTCGGCCTCGACGGTGACGTGCAGGTCTCGGATTTCAAGCGTTGCCATGGGTGCCTCAGGACTCCTGGGTGAGGGAGACGAGTACGTCGTCCCCTTCGATCTTTACGGGGTATACGGGGACGGGGCGCGTCGCGGGAAGGCCGGACGGCTTGCCGGTGCGGAGGTCGAAGCTGGAGCCGTGCAGCCAGCACTCGATCTGGCAGTCCTCCACCTCGCCCTCGGAGAGCGAGACGTTCGCGTGCGAGCAGATGTCGTAGATCGCGAAGACCTCGCCCTCGGTCTGGACGACCGAGATGGGCGTGCCGTCGAGTTCCACCCGCTTCGGGGTGCCCTCTTCCAGCTCGCTCAGCGCGCAGGCGCGCAGGAACGTAGACGGGGCAGTCATGCGACCGACGCCTCCAGCTCCTCTTCGATCTTGGCGAGGAGGCGCTCCTCGATGTCGTCGACGCCGATCTGCTGGACCAGTTCGGCGAAGAAGCCGCGGACGACGAGGCGGCGGGCCTCGTACTCGGGGATGCCGCGGGCCATCAGGTAGAAGAGCTGCTCGTCGTCGAAGCGGCCGGTCGCCGAGGCGTGGCCGGCGCCGACGATCTCGCCGGTCTCGATCTCCAGGTTCGGCACGGAGTCGACGCGGGCGCCGTCGGTCAGCACCAGGTTGCGGTTCATCTCGTAGGTGTCCGTGCCCTCGGCCTTGGCCTCGATCAGCACGTCACCGATCCACACCGCGTGCGCGTCGTCGCCCTGGAGCGCGCCCTTGTAGGCGACGTTCGACTTGCAGTGCGGGGTGTTGTGGTCGACCAGGAGCCGGTGCTCCTGGTGCTGGCCGGCGTCGGTGAAGTACAGGCCGTACAGCTCGGCCTCGCCGCCGGTGCCCGCGTACTGCACGCGCGGGTGGAGGCGTACGACGTCGCCGCCGAAGGTGACGATCACGGACTTGAAGGACGCGTCCCGGCCGACCAGCGCGTTGTGCTGGCCGACGTGCACGGCCTTCTTGTCCCAGTCCTGGACCGAGACGACGGTCAGCTTGGCGCCGTCGCCCAGGAGGTAGTCGACGTTGGCCGCGAGCACGGCGTCACCGGTGTGGTCGATGACGACGACGGCCTCGGCGAAGGCGCCCAGCTCGATGACCTGGTGGCCGTAGGCGACCCCGCCCTCGCCGTGCACGGCGATGCGGATCGGCTCGGTGAGCACCGTCTCCTTGGGGACGGTGACCACGCCGGCCTTCTCGAACGCCGAGTACGCCTGGGCGGCGACGCGGTCCACGGGGGTGCCGGCCCTGCCGATCCGCGCGTCGTCACGGCCGACGGTCTCGACGATGACGCCCTCGGGGGCCTGGACGTCCACCTTCACACCGGTGCCGTTGACGACGGCGGTGCCGTCGTGCAGGCCGCGCAGGCGCTCCAGCGGGGTGAACCGCCACTCCTCCTCGCGGCCGTGCGGGACCGGGAAGTCCGCCACGTCGAAGGAGGGCGGCGCGCTCATGCGCGTGGCGACGGTCGACTCGGCCGCAACGGCGATCGAGCCGGCGGTGGTGGAGCCCACCGGGATGTTCTGGGCCTCAGCCATGGCTGTCGGTCTGCTCTCTTTCCTACGTGTTGCGGTCCTCGGCCCGCCCGGAGGCGGGCCGCTGGCTACTGGACGGGCGGCGGGTCAGCCGACCGCGCCTTCCATCTGCAGCTCGATCAGCCGGTTGAGCTCCAGTGCGTACTCCATCGGCAGTTCCTTGGCGATCGGCTCGACGAAGCCGCGCACGATCATCGCCATCGCCTCGTCCTCGCTCAGGCCGCGGCTCATCAGGTAGAAGAGCTGGTCCTCGGAGACCTTGGAGACGGTCGCCTCGTGGCCCATGGACACGTCGTCCTCGCGGACGTCCACATACGGATAGGTGTCCGAGCGCGAGATGGTGTCGACGAGCAGGGCGTCACAGAGCACGTTGGACTTCGCGCCCGGGGCGCCCTCGCCGATCTCGATCAGACCGCGGTACGACGTACGGCCACCGCCGCGCGCCACCGACTTCGAGACGATGTTGGACGAGGTGTTCGGCGCCATGTGGACCATCTTGGCGCCCGCGTCCTGGTGCTGGCCCTCGCCCGCGAAGGCGATGGAGAGGGTCTCGCCCTTGGCGTGCTCGCCCATCAGGTAGACGGCGGGGTACTTCATCGTCACCTTGGAGCCGATGTTGCCGTCGATCCACTCCATGGTCGCGCCCTCGTAGGCGACGGCGCGCTTGGTGACCAGGTTGTAGACGTTGTTCGACCAGTTCTGGATGGTCGTGTAGCGGCAGCGGGCGTTCTTCTTGACGATGATCTCGACGACCGCGCTGTGCAGGGAGTCGCTCTTGTAGATCGGGGCGGTGCAGCCCTCGACGTAGTGCACATAGGCACCCTCGTCGACGATGATCAGGGTCCGCTCGAACTGACCCATGTTCTCCGTGTTGATGCGGAAGTAGGCCTGGAGCGGGATCTCCACGTGCACGCCCTTCGGCACGTAGATGAACGAGCCGCCGGACCACACGGCGGTGTTCAGCGCCGCGAACTTGTTGTCACCGGCGGGGATGACGGTCCCGAAGTACTCCTTGAAGAGCTCCGGGTGCTCCTTCAGCGCGGTGTCGGTGTCGAGGAAGATGACGCCCTGCTCCTCCAGGTCCTCGCGGATCTGGTGGTAGACGACCTCCGACTCGTACTGGGCGGCGACACCGGCCACGAGGCGCTGCTTCTCCGCCTCGGGGATGCCGAGCTTGTCATACGTGTTCTTGATGTCCTCGGGCAGGTCCTCCCAGGACTCCGCCTGCTTCTCCGTGGAGCGCACGAAGTACTTGATGTTGTCGAAGTCGATGCCCGACAGGTCCGAGCCCCAGTTCGGCATGGGCTTCTTCTCGAAGAGCTTCAGGCCCTTGAGGCGCAGCTTGGTCATCCACTCCGGCTCCGACTTCTTGCCGGAGATGTCACGGACGACCGCTTCGCTCAGGCCGCGCTTCGCTGCGGCACCGGCTACGTCGGAGTCGGCCCAGCCGTATTCGTACGTGCCCAGGCCCTCAAGCTCAGGGTGGGCAGTCTCCGTGGGGAGAGTCATGCGGGGTTCCTCCCGGCCGTGCTTGCAGATGCGGTGTGGTCTTGCTGGTCGTTCTGGGAAAACTGGGACGCCTGTGCGGCGTGTCCAGCTTTGGGGATGAACGTCGTGCAGACGCCGTCGCCGTGCGCGATGGTCGCCAGTCGCTGGACATGTGTGCCGAGCAGTTGGGAGAAGACCTCGGTCTCCGCCTCGCAGAGCTGCGGGAACTGTTCGGCGACATGGGCGACCGGGCAGTGGTGCTGGCAGAGCTGCTCGCCCCTCTGCGGATGGGGCGCGCTGCGCGCAGTGGCAGCGTACCCGTCCACACTCAAGGCCTTGGCCAGGGCTTCGGTGCGCTCCTCGGGGGCGGCGGCCTCGATCGCCTCGCGGTACGCCCCGGCCTGTGCGGCGAGGCGGGCGCGGGCGAAGGCGGCGACCGCCTCCTGGCCGCCCTCGTGCTCGGCGATCCACCGGAGGGCGTCCGCGGCGAGCTTGTCGTAGGACTGGTCGAAGGCGTCCCGGCCACAGTCGGTCAGGGCGAACACCTTGGCGGGCCGGCCGCGCGTCCGCGCGCCGTAGACCCGCTGCTCGCGGGCTTCCACGACGTCGTCGGAGACCAGCGCGTCGAGGTGGCGCCGCACGGCGGCCTGGGTGAGGCCCAGCCTTTCGGCGAGCGCGGCGACGGTCGACGGGCCGTGGTCCAGGATGGACCGCGCGACCCGGTTGCGCGTGGAACGGTCCGAGCGCAACCCAGCCGCGAGCTCCTCCTGGGGGGCACCCCTGGGGGTTCCCCGAGCCTCGCCGACGTTTTTCACAACGCCATTGTTGCGTAATTCCCGAGAGCGGAGCAAGCCACGTCCGGACCGCCCGACGGTGCCGTACATCACTTAGGCATACCTAAGCCGCCTGCTGGGCCGGTACCCGAGCTGACCTGCGCGAACGGAGGAGAAGGGTATCTTCGCCCCCGCCCGTCCGGCGCCCCGCTCGCGTCCCTAGACTTGGCGCCCATGCAGAGTGAGCCCGTGGTCCAGGTCCGTTCCCTGGTCAAGCGGTACGGCGGGAAGACCGCGGTGGACGGCCTCGACCTGGTGGCCCGAGCGGGCGTCACCGCCGTGCTCGGCCCCAACGGGGCGGGCAAGACGACCACGGTCGAGACCTGCGAGGGATACCGGAAACCTGACTCGGGGACCGTCCACGTGCTGGGCCTCGACCCCGTGCGGCAGGCCGCTGAGCTCCGCCCGCGCATCGGTGTCATGCTCCAGTCCGGCGGCGTCTACTCGGGCGCGCGGGCCGACGAGATGCTGCGCCACGTGGCGAAGCTCCATGCCCACCCCCTGGACGTGGACGCGCTGATCGAGCGGCTCGGCCTCGGCTCCTGCGGCCGCACCACGTACCGTCGGCTCTCCGGCGGCCAGCAGCAGCGCCTCGCCCTCGCCATGGCCGTGGTGGGCCGCCCCGAACTGGTCTTCCTCGACGAGCCGACCGCCGGACTCGACCCGCAGGCCCGCCGGGCGACCTGGGACCTGGTGCGCGACCTGCGCGCGGACGGCGTCTCGGTCATCCTGACCACCCACTACATGGACGAGGCCGAGCAACTCGCCGACGACGTCGCGATCATCGACGCCGGCCGCGTAGTGGCCCAGGGCTCCCCCGAGGAGCTGTGCCGGGGCGGCGCCGAGAACACCCTGCGTTTCACGGGGCGGCCCGGCCTGGACGTCGGCTCCCTGCTGAAGGCGCTCCCGGCGGACTGCGCCGCGGCGGAGCTGACCGCGGGCGCGTACCGCGTCGTCGGCAAGGTCGATCCGCAACTCCTCGCGACGGTCACCTCGTGGTGCGCGCAGCACGGGGTGATGCCGGAGAAGATCTCGGTGGAGCGGCACACCCTCGAAGACGTCTTTCTTGAGCTCACTGGCAAGGAGTTGCGCGCATGAGCGTGAGTGAGAGCGCGCGTACGAGTACCGCGAAGACGTACGCGCCGAAGCCGGGGGCGGCCCCGCTGTCGCGGATGATCGGGGCGCAGGCGGCGCTGGAGACGAGGATGCTGCTGCGCAACGGAGAGCAGCTGCTCCTGACGGTCGTGATCCCGACGCTGCTGCTCACTCTGTTCAGCACCGTGGACATCGTCGACACGGGCTCCGGTGAGACCGTCGACTTCCTCGCACCCGGAGTCCTGGCACTCGCCGTGATGTCGACGGCGTTCACCGGCCAGGCCATCGCCACCGGATTCGAGCGCCGCTACGGCGTGCTCAAGCGGCTCGCCTCGTCACCGCTCCCCCGCTGGGGGCTGATGACCGCCAAGACGATCTCCGTGCTGGTCACGGAGATCCTCCAGGTGGTCCTCCTCACGGTGATCGCCTTCGCCCTGGGCTGGTCCCCGCACGGCAACCCCCTCGCCGTGGTCCTGCTCCTGGTCCTCGGCACGGCCGCCTTCTCCGGGCTCGGCCTGCTGATGGCGGGCACGCTCAAGGCGGAGGCCACACTGGCGGCGGCGAACCTGGTCTTCCTGCTGCTGCTCGTGGGCGGCGGTGTGATCGTGCCGCTGGACAGGTTCCCGGAGGCGGCCCAGAACGTCCTCGGGCTGCTCCCCATCTCGGCCCTGTCGGACGGCCTGCGCAGCGTCCTCCAGCACGGCACCGGGATGCCGTGGAGCGACCTCGGGATCCTGGCCGTGTGGGCGGTGCTCGGACTGGGTGCGGCGGCGCGCTTCTTCCGCTGGGAGTGAGCCCCCGGGCCGAAGAGGGCCACTGGGCCACCCCCTCGTGAAACCGTGCACAAGCGGCGGCATACCATGGGGCGCGTGCCAAAAGTGACCCTCGCCGACGCCACAGCCTTCGTGCGCAACCCCCTCGCCTTCATCGCCGGACGCTGGACACCGGCCCCCAGCACGGTTCAGCGGGCGGCCCTCGCCGCGCTCGTCATGTCGGTGGTCATCGTGGTCACCGGCGGTGCCGTCCGTCTGACGGGCTCCGGACTCGGCTGCCCGACCTGGCCCAAGTGCACCGAGGACTCGCTCACCGCGACCAGCGCGATGGGCGTGCACGGCGCCATCGAGTTCGGCAACCGCATGCTGACGTACGTGCTGTGCGCCGCGGTCGGCTGGGCGATCGTCGCCGCCCGCTCGCAGAAGCCGTGGCGGCGGAGCCTGACGCGGCTGGGCTGGGCCCAGTTCTGGGTCGTCATGGGCAACGCGGTCCTCGGCGGCATCGTCGTCCTGGTCGGTCTCAACCCGTACACGGTCGCCGCCCACTTCCTGCTCTCCACGGCACTCATCGCGGTCGCGACCGTGATGTGGCAGCGCACGCGCGAGAGTGACACGGCACCACGCCCGCTGGCCGGCAAGGCCGTGCAGCAGCTCGTGTGGGTCCTGGTCGCCGCGACGGTCCTGCTGATCGCCGTCGGCACCGTCGTGACCGGGGCGGGCCCGCACGCGGGCGACTCAAGCGACGTGGAGCGCATGCCGCTGGACTGGGAGAACGTCAGCAGGCTGCACGCCGTCCTGGCGTGGATCGTGGTCACCCTGACGTTCGCCCTGTGGTTCGTCCTCAAGGCGGTCGACGCCCCCGAGGGCCCGCTCCACCGCACCCGCGACCTGTTCCTGGTCCTGCTCGCGCAGGGCGTCATCGGCTACGTCCAGTACTTCACCGACCTGCCCGAGGTGCTGGTGGGCGCGCATATGCTGGGCTCCTGCCTGGTGTGGATCGCCACACTGCGGGTGCTGCTGTCGCTGCGGGAGCGGCCGGAGGTCATGGCGGACGTGCCGGGGCCGTCGGCGGAAGCGGTCCCCACGCGCGCGTGAGCCACGCGCAGTCGCGCACGGGTTGTGCGTGGTCCCGTACGAGTCATGCGTGGTCCCGTACGAGTGCGTCGATCGCCGGGGCGAGGTACTCCCTGGTCAGCCTGGACCTGCGGGCCGCCCACTCCTCGCCCGGTTCCTCGCCCGGTTCCTCGCTCGGTGCGGCGCCCCGGCTGTCATAGCGCCGTCGTCTGACGTCCTCGACCACCTCGACGGGAGCGCCCAGGCCGGGCAGCAGGTCGAGTGCCTCCTTCTTGGTGATCAGCCGCCCGTCCTTCAGGGTGACCGCGGCCCGGGCGTGGGTGACGAGCCCCAGGTCGACCCAGATGTCCTGAGTCCAGGCGTCGGTCCTGTCCAGAGCCCGGCGCCAGAACTCCCTCTGGTCCCGTACCACGAAGGCGTTCAGCTCGCTGTCCGGCACGGCCGGGAGCAGGCCCTCGGGCGGCTCGCCGTGCAGGACCAGCCCGAAGGTGTGCACCTCACGCCGGGTCACCGGGGTGACGGGCCGCTTGAACAGCTGTTCGTGCGCCCAGGTGAGGTGCCGACGCTCCGCACCGGCGGCCTTTCCTGGTGTCAGATAGGTGCAGTGCAGCTTGGCGACGAGCGGCTCGTTGCGCAGACGGGCGTGCAGCAGCGCGACCCGCCAGACGGTTCTCGCCGTGATCGGGTCGTCCAGGACCGCGATCAGGTCCAGATCGCTGCGGCCCTCCTGGTAGTCGCCGCCACCGAGCGAACCGTGGGCCCATACGGCGACGGGAGCGAGGTCGCGCAGTTCGGTGAGGAAGCGGTCGAGGAGGCGGTCGGTCGCGTCGCTTCGGGTCATGAGAGCAGTGTGCGGTCTCTCCCCCCACTCTCATCGCTTCTCCCTCGTTCTGGTCACTTCTCCAGCTCGTACACCCGCCGCGCGTTCCCCGCCGCGATCAGTCCCGCCACCCGCTGCGCGTCCGCCGGCGACCACGAGCCCTCGGCCACCCACGTCCCCAGCACCCGCGCCAGCGACTCACGGAACAGCCGGGCGCCCACCACATGGAGTTCGGGCAGGCCGCGGGCGCCGCTGGAGAAGAGGAGCTTGCCGAAGGGGGCCAGTTCCAGGACCTCGGCGAGGACGGCCGCCGCCCGCGCCCCCGTGCGGACGAGCTCGGCGCCCAGGTCGGCGTACACGTGCGGGAAGACCCCGGCGAGGTGGGCCGTGTGGCGGTGGTAGGGGTAGCCGTGCAGCAGGACCAGATCGGTGCCCAGTCCGGCCGTGGCACGGGCGAAGTCGGTGAGGAGGACCGGGTCCGCGCTGTCGATGCGCGGGCCTGCTTCACCGAGGCCGGCGTGGATCTGGAGGGGCAGGCCGGAGGCGACCGCGATCCAGAGCAGATGGCGGAGCAGGACCGGGTCGGTGAGCGCGCCGCCGACCCGCCGGTCCGCGAGCCAGCGCCCGGCCGCGCCCCGCACCTCCCCGGGCCCGGGCGGCTCGGGCGCGAGCGCCAGACCGTGCCGTGCGCCTGCCAGGGAGGTGAAGGCGACCGCGTTCGCGGCGGCTCCGTGCACCGACTCCGCGAGATTGGCGAGAAAGGACTCGACCGTGCCGGAGGTGTCGGCGACCTGCTCGGCGAGGAGTTCGAGGCGGACGATCTCGTGGGCCTCGGCCGCGCCCGCGGAGGCCATCTCGCCGGGCCCGGTGAGATCGCCGGGCAGGCCCGTGTCGACGAGGTACGTGGTGATGCCGCTGCCCCGCAGCAGCCGCCGCCCGGCCTCCATGACGCCCAGTTCGCGGCGTCGTGCGAGGTAGCGGGCGGGCGGGCAGTGCGGCTCCAGGCCGAGCAACGGCGGGCACCAGCGGCGTACCGCGAAGCCGGTCTGTGTGTCGAAGAACGTGGTGCCGGGCGCGGGCAGGCCCTCGCCGCCCGCGAGCTGGGCCTCGAACGTGCCGAGACCCAACTCCGTCCGCAGCACGCCGTGGCAGTACTGGTCCACCAGGGACGGCGTTTCGATCATCCGGACTCTCCCGCGTAGACGCTGCGCTGGCTTACAGGTCCTAACGGGTGAACCGGTGGCTGGGTGTTGCTCTCACGTGACGGACCGTGGGAGCGATCGTTCGTGGGTGCGTCTGGTTCGGCGGCTGCGGGTCGTGGGGGGCTGGTCGCGCCCACGCGGCGGAGCCGCATATTGATGCGGCCCCGCGCCCCTCAATCGTTGCTGGGGCCGCCGAGCTGGATGCCCGCCATCCGCGTCCACTCGTACGGGCCGGTCTTCACCTTGGCCGCGAGGTCGCCGTCGAAATCCTCGTGCACGACGACCCCGGCCCTCTTGACGGCCTGCTCGGCGATGGCGTACGTGGGGGCCATGAGGTCGCCCCAGCCCCCGTCCTCGCCGACCAGCACGATGCGGGCGCCGCGCCGGCCGATGTACGCGACCTGCGCCTCCGCCCCGCCGTGCGCCTTGGAGAAGGAGCCGATCTGCTTGGCGAGCCGGGCCGCCGTGCGCTCGGCCTTCGTGGATTTCCTGGCGCCCGTGCCCTCGTCGGCCTGCTGTGTGTCTGCCATGGCCAGGATGCTACCCACGAGTAGAACAAACGGCGACGGGCGGGTGCGTGGCCTTGACCACGCAACCCGCCCGTCGGCGGCGAACCGGGTGTCACCGGAGGAAGGGATCCACCGCCACCGCCACGAACAGGATCGACACGTACGTGATCGACCAGTGGAACAGCCGCATCTCCTTGAGCTTGGCCCCCGTCACCTCGGCCTTCGCGCGATTCTTGAGACCGTGCGCCTCCCACAGCCACACACCGCCGGCCACCAGCGCGACCGCCGTGTAGAACCAGCCCGTGTAACCGAGCGGGGTGAGCAGCAGGGAGACCGCGACCATCACCCAGCTGTAGATGACGATCTGCTGGGCGACCACCTTGTTGGAGGCGATGACCGGCAGCATGGGCACACCCACGCGCGCGTAGTCGTCCTTCACCTTCATGGACAGCGGCCAGTAGTGCGGCGGCGTCCAGAAGAACATCACCAGGAAGAGGATGACCGGCGCCCACGACATGGAGTTGGTGACGGACGACCAGCCGATCAGCACCGGGAGGCAGCCGGCGATGCCGCCCCACACGATGTTCTGCGAGGTACGGCGCTTCAGGATCATCGTGTACACGACGACGTAGAAGAGGAGCGCGCCCAGCGCGAGCCAGGCCGACAGCCAGTTGACGGTCAGACCGAACAGCAGGGTGGAGACGACCGCGAGGGAGATGCCGAACACCAGGCACTCGCGGGGGCTCACCATGCCGGTGACCAGCGGCCGCTGCGAGGTGCGGTCCATCAGCGCGTCGATGTCCCGGTCGATGTACATGTTCAGCGCGTTCGCGCCGCCCGCGGACAGATACCCGCCGACGCAGGTGAGCAGCACCAGCTTCAGGTCCGGTACGCCCTGTTCCGCCAGGAACATCACCGGCACCGTGGTGATCAGCAGAAGCTCGATGATCCGCGGCTTGGTCAGTGCCACAAACGCTTTGACGCGGGCCCCGAACGGCCGCTGGCCCCGGCTGCTGCCCGTGCTGCTCGCCCCGGATAGCACTCCCGGTGGACGGGATTCGACGGCCGTCACGTACACCCCTGACAGAGACATCCCAGCGAGCACCGGTGTGAACAGCCGGTAAAGGCTCGCGCGTACTCACGGAACTGTATCCGCTGCCCGAACCGCGCCCTTCGTGGGGGTGGGGTCGTGTTGGGGAGACCGCGGGCGGGGAGGGTACCCGCACCCTCCGCGAGGGGTGTGCCGCCTGTCGCGGAAGGAGCCGAATGCCACTCGATTGAGCGCTCAGACGTCGTACTCCGTATTCACGTGTCGACTACGGAACCCATGGGTCTCAACATGCGGAATCCGCCGGTCGGGAGGCGAATCCGGGACGGCCCCGGCAGTCTGGAATGACTGTGGAATGACTCAGGAATGACTCGAAAAAATGCGCGTTCTTCCGGGGGTAGGCTCGACAGCGGCCGGTGCCGCCGAGACACCGGCATGAACATGTGGAGAGGAGCCCTGACCCAGGGTGAGCACCAAGCCGACCACTACAAATCTCGCGTGGACCGAGTTGGACACGCGGGCCGTCGACACTGCCCGTGTCCTGGCCGCCGATGCCGTCCAGAGGGTCGGTAACGGCCATCCGGGTACGGCGATGAGCCTCGCGCCCGCCGCGTACACCCTGTTCCAGAAGGTGATGCGTCATGATCCTGCGGATCCGCAGTGGACGGGCCGTGACCGGTTCGTGCTGTCCGCGGGCCACTCGTCCCTGACCCTCTACACCCAGCTGTTCCTGGGCGGTTTCGGTCTGGAGCTGGATGATCTGAAGGCGTTCCGTACGTGGGGTTCGAAGACGCCGGGGCATCCGGAGTACGGGCACACGGCGGGTGTGGAGACCACGACCGGCCCGCTGGGGCAGGGTGTCGCCAACGCGGTGGGCATGGCGATGGCCGCCCGTTACGAGCGGGGCCTGTTCGACCCGGACGCGGCGCCGGGGGAGTCTCCCTTCGACCACCACATCTTCGTGATCGCCGGTGACGGCTGCCTCCAGGAGGGCATCTCCGCCGAGGCGTCCTCGCTGGCCGGGCATCAGAAGCTCGGCAACCTCGTCCTGCTGTGGGACGACAATCACATCTCGATCGAGGGTGACACCGAGACGGCGGTCTCCGAGGACGTCGTCGCACGGTATGCGGCCTATGGCTGGCATGTGCAGCGGGTGGAACCGAAGCCGGACGGCGACCTCGACCCGGCCGCCCTGTTCGAGGCGGTGGAGGCGGCGAAGGCGGTCACGGACCGGCCGTCGTTCATCGCGATGCGGTCGATCATCGCCTGGCCCGCCCCGAACGCGCAGAACACCGAGGCCGCGCACGGCTCGGCGCTGGGCGAGGAGGAGGTCGCGGCCACCAAGCGGGTCCTCGGCTTCGATCCGGACCAGCACTTCGAGGTGGCCGGCGAGGTCCTCGCCCACACCCGGCAGCTGGGCGAGCGCGGCCGTGAGGTGCGTGCCCGGTGGGAGAAGCAGCTCCAGGAGTGGCGTAGCAACGATCCCGAGCGGGCCGCGGAGTTCGACCGGATCAGTGCGGGTGAGCTGCCCAAGGGTTGGGAGTCGCAGCTGCCGGTGTTCGAGGCCGGCAAGGGCGTCGCGACGCGTGCCGCGTCCGGGAAGGTGCTGCAGGCGCTCGGCGCGGTGATCCCGGAGCTGTGGGGCGGGTCCGCCGACCTCGCCGGCTCCAACAACACCACCATCGACAAGACGAGTTCGTTCCTGCCCGCGGACAATCCGCTGCCGGAGGCCGACCCCTACGGCCGCACGGTCCACTTCGGTATCCGTGAGCACGCGATGGCCGCGGAGATGAACGGCATCGCCCTGCACGGCAACACCCGTATCTACGGCGGCACCTTCCTGGTGTTCTCCGACTACATGCGGAACGCGGTGCGCTTGTCGGCGCTGATGCACCTGCCGGTGACGTATGTGTGGACGCACGACTCCATCGGTCTGGGCGAGGACGGGCCCACCCACCAGCCGGTGGAGCACCTCGCCTCCCTGCGGGCGATCCCGGGGCTGAACGTGGTGCGTCCGGCGGACGCGAACGAGACCGTCATCGCCTGGCGGGAGATCCTCACGCGGTACACCAAGGAGTTCGGCAAGGGCGCCCCGCACGGTCTGGCGCTGACCCGTCAGGGCGTGCCGGTGTACGAGGCCGACGAGCGTGCGGCGAAGGGCGGTTACGTCCTCTTCGACGCCGAAGACGGTGAACCTCAGGTGGTCCTGATCGCGACCGGTTCCGAGGTGCACCTGGCCGTCGAGGCGCGTGAGCGGCTCCAGGCCGATGGTGTGCCGACGCGGGTGGTGTCCATGCCGTGTGTGGAGTGGTTCGAGGAGCAGGACCAGGGGTACCGGGACAGCGTCCTGCCGCCGACGGTGAAGGCGCGGGTCGCGGTCGAGGCCGGGGTCGGACTGACCTGGCACAAGTATGTCGGGGACGCGGGCCGCATCGTTTCGCTGGAGCACTTCGGCGCTTCGGCCGACGGCAAGGTCCTCTTCCGCGAGTTCGGCTTCACTGCCGACAACATCACGGCGGCCGCCCGGGAATCGATCGCCGCCGCCCAGCGCTGACGCCCGTATACGACACGTAGGAGATGCATTTTCCATGACAGACGCACTGAAGCGCCTCTCCGAGGAAGGCGTCGCGATCTGGCTGGACGACCTGTCGCGCAAGCGGATCACGTCCGGCAACCTCGCCGAGCTGATCGACCAGCAGCACGTCGTGGGCGTTACCACCAACCCCTCGATCTTCCAGAAGGCGATCGCCGGCGGTGACGGCTACGAGCAGCAGGTCCAGGACCTCGCCGCCCGCAAGGTGACCGTCGAGGAAGCCATCCGCATGATCACCACGGCGGACGTCCGGGACGCCGCGGACATCCTGCGCCCGGTGTTCGACGCCACCGGCGGCCAGGACGGCCGGGTCTCCATCGAGGTCGACCCGCGCCTGGCACACAACACCCGGGCGACGGTCGCCGAGGCCAAGCAGCTCGCCTGGCTGGTGGACCGCCCGAACACGCTCATCAAGATCCCGGCGACGAAGGCGGGTCTGCCCGCGATCACCGAGGTCATCGGCCTCGGCATCAGCGTCAACGTGACGCTGATCTTCTCGCTGGAGCGCTACCGCGAGGTCATGGACGCGTACCTCACGGGCCTGGAGAAGGCCAAGGCGCGCGGCCTGGACCTCTCGAAGATCCATTCGGTGGCGTCGTTCTTCGTGTCCCGTGTGGACACCGAGATCGACAAGCGGATCGACGCGCTCGGCACGCCCGAGGCCAAGGCCGTCCGCGGAAAGGCCGGCGTCGCCAACGCACGGCTTGCCTACCAGGCGTACGAGGAGGTCTTCGCCTCCGACCGCTGGAGCGCGCTGGAGGGCGAGGGCGCCAACAAGCAGCGTCCGCTGTGGGCCTCGACCGGTGTGAAGGACAAGGCGTACAAGGACACCCTGTACGTCGACGACCTGGTCGCCCCGAACACGGTGAACACCATGCCGGAGGCCACTCTCGTCGCCACCGAGGACCACGGCGAGATCACCGGCGACACCATCAGCGGCACCTACGAGCAGGCCCGCGCCGACCTCGACGCGGTCGAGAAGCTCGGGATCAGCTACGACGACGTGGTGCAGCTCCTGGAGGACGAAGGCGTCGAGAAGTTCGAGGCGTCGTGGAACGACCTGCTCAAGTCGACCGAGGCGGAGCTTGAGCGCCTCGCCCCCTCGGAGGGCTGAGACCTTGGCCCCGCTTTCCGGTACCGGAGCGAATCCGCTTCGTGACCCCGCAGACCGACGGCTCCCGCGTATCGCGGGGCCGTCGGGCCTGGTCATCTTCGGCGTCACAGGCGATTTGTCACGTAAAAAGCTGATGCCCGCCGTGTACGACCTCGCCAACCGCGGACTGCTGCCGCCGGGCTTCTCGCTCGTCGGCTTCGCCCGCCGCGAGTGGGCCAACGAGGACTTCGCGCAGGAGGTCCACGACGCGGTCAAGGAGCACGCCCGCACGCCCTTCCGCGAGGAGGTCTGGCAGCAGCTCATCCAGGGCATGCGCTTCGTCCAGGGCACCTTCGACGACGACGACGCGTTCGAGCGGCTGCGCGAGACGATCGAGGAGCTGGACAAGGCACAGGGCACGGGCGGCAACTTCGCGTTCTACCTCTCCGTGCCGCCGTCCGCGTTCCCCGTGGTCATCCAGCAGCTGAAGAAGCACGGACTGGCCGACCAGACGAGCGACTCCTGGCGTCGCGCGGTCATCGAGAAGCCCTTCGGCCACGACCTGGAGTCGGCGAAGGAGCTCAACGCGATCGTCCATGAGGTCTTCGCCCCGGACCAGGTCTTCCGCATCGACCACTACCTGGGCAAGGAGACCGTCCAGAACATCCTGGCGCTCCGCTTCGCCAACCAGATGTTCGAACCGATCTGGAACCGGTCGTTCGTCGACCATGTGCAGATCACGATGGCCGAGGACATCGGCATCGGCGGCCGCGCCGGCTACTACGACGGCATCGGGGCCGCCCGTGACGTCATCCAGAACCACCTGCTCCAGCTGATGGCCCTGACCGCCATGGAGGAGCCCGCGTCCTTCGACGCGGACGCGCTCGCCGCCGAGAAGACCAAGGTGCTCGGCGGGGTGCGGCTGCCCAAGGACCTCGGCCGGGACACCGTGCGTGGTCAGTACGCGGCCGGCTGGCAGGGCGGCGAGAAGGTCATCGGCTACCTCGAAGAGGACGGCATCGACCGCAACTCGAAAACCGACACCTACGCGGCGATCAAGCTGGGGATCGACAACCGCCGCTGGGCGGGCGTCCCCTTCTACCTGCGGACGGGCAAGCGCCTGGGCCGCCGGGTGACGGAGATCGCGGTCGTGTTCCAGCGCGCCCCGCACTCCCCCTTCGACACCACCGCCACCGAGGAGCTCGGCCAGAACGCGGTCGTCATCCGTGTCCAGCCCGACGAGGGTGTCACGGTCCGCTTCGGCTCCAAGGTGCCCGGCACCTCCATGGAGATCCGGGACGTGTCGATGGACTTCGCGTACGGCGAGTCCTTCACCGAGTCCAGCCCGGAGGCGTACGAGCGCCTCATCCTCGACGTCCTGCTCGGGGACTCGAACCTCTTCCCCCGCACCGAGGAGGTCGAGCTGTCCTGGGAGATCCTCGACCCGATCGAGGACTACTGGGAGAAGAACGGCAGGCCCGCGCAGTACCCGGCGGGCACCTGGGGTCCGGTCGAGGCGGACCAGATGCTTCAGCGAGACGGACGGAGCTGGCGCCGGCCATGAAGATAGACCTCACCGACACCACGGCCAGCAAGATCAACAAAGCGTTGGTGCAGGGCCGCCGCGCCATCGGCACGCCCGCCGTCGGCATGGTGCTCACCCTGGTCATCGTCACCGACGAGGAGGACGCCTACGACGCTCTCAAGGCCGCCAACGACGCCTCGCGCGAGCACCCCTCGCGCACCCTCGTGGTCATCCGGCGCGTCTCGCGCTCGCCCCGCGACCGTACGTCGTCCCGGCTCGACGCCGAGGTGCGGGTGGGCGCGGACGCGGGCACCGGAGAGACGGTCGTGCTGCGGCTGTACGGCGAGGTGTCGGACCACGCCCAGTCCGTTGTGCTCCCGCTGCTGCTGCCGGACGCCCCGGTGGTGGTCTGGTGGCCCGTGGGCGCACCGCGCGACCCGGCCAAGGACCCGCTGGGTGCCCTGGGCCAGCGCCGGGTCACCGACAGCTACTCGACGGAGAAGCCCATCGACGAGCTGCGGGCCCGTGCCGAGAGCTACGAGCCGGGCGACACCGACCTCGCGTGGGCCCGGATCACTCCGTGGCGTTCCGTGCTGGCCGCCGCCCTCGACCAGGTGTCCTGCGAGGTCATCTCCGCCGAGGTGACGGGCGAGGAGTTCAACCCGAGCGTCGAGCTGCTGGCCATGTGGCTCGCCGACCGGCTCCATGTGCACGTCCGGCGCGGGGTCTCCGCCGGCCCCGGTCTGACGGGGGTGCAGTTGGAGACGACCTGCGGTCCCATCGCGCTGCACCGGCCGGACGGGGCGATGGCCACGCTGGCGCTGCAGGGCCAGCCGGACCGCGCGGTGGCGCTCAAGCGGCGCGAGACCTCCGAGCTGATCGCGGAGGAGCTGCGGCGGCTCGACCCGGACGACACGTACGCGTCGGCGCTGCGGTTCGGTGTGGACCGGCTGGGCGGGAGCCCGCCCAGCGTGCCGAGGATCCCGGCTCCCGCGTCGTCGGCGGTGTCCGCCCCGTCCCTGTCGGTGTCGGACTCGGCCGCTTCCTCCGGGCCGCTGTCGGAGCGTGCCGACCCGGTCGCGTCCCCCGCCCGGTCGTCCGCGCCGGCCCTGCCGCCCGCCTCTCCGTCGTCCTCGGGGGACGACGACGGCGACCGGCCGTCGCCCGCGCAGATGCCCCCGGTCAAGAAGGCGGCCACGAAATGAGCGCTCCCCAGCTGGTCGTGCACCACGGCAAGGAACTGATGGCGCAGGCCGCCGCGGCCCGGCTGATCACGAAGGTCGTGGACGCCCAGGCCTCGCGCGGTTACGCCTCGGTGGTCCTCACGGGCGGCCGCAACGGCAACGGCCTGCTGGCCGCCCTCGCGGCCGCTCCCGCCCGGGACGCGATCGACTGGGGGCGGCTGGATCTGTGGTGGGGCGACGAGCGGTTCCTGCCCGAAGGCGACCCGGACCGCAACGTCACCCAGGCCCGCGAGGCACTCCTGGACTCGGTGCCGCTGGACCCGAAGCGCGTGCACGCCATGCCCGCGTCGGACGGCCTGTACGGCGCCGACGTGGACGCGGCGGCCGCCGGTTACGCGGAGGAGCTGGCGCGCGCCGCGGGCCCCGAGAACCACGGGGCCGTCCCCACCTTCGACGTGCTGATGCTGGGCGTCGGCCCGGACACCCATGTGGCGTCCCTCTTCCCGGAGCTGCCCGCGGTACGGGAGACCGAGCGGACGGTGGTCGGCGTGCACGGGGCCCCCAAGCCGCCGCCCACCCGGACCACCCTCACGCTTCCCGCGATCCGCGCGGCACGTGAGGTGTGGCTGCTGGCCGCCGGCGAGGACAAGGCCCAGGCCGCGGCGATCGCCCTCTCGGGCGCGGGCGAGGTCCAGGCCCCGGCGGCGGGGGCGTACGGCCGCTCCCGCACGCTGTGGCTGCTGGACGCGGCGGCGGCATCGCAGCTGCCGCGGTCGCTGTATCCGCCCGCGTCGCCCTGAGCACCACTGCCCCGCGCCCCTCTGTTCGGGGTGGCTGTTTCGGAGAGCCCCAGGCCGAGTGCCTGGGGCTCTCCGTGTCCCCGGGGCTCTCCGCGTGCCTGGGGCGCTTCGTGTTCCTGGGGGCTTTCCGTGTGCCTGGGCCTCTACGGGCGACGCCGGCTTGCCTGCGCGCGGCGGAGTGGCGGCACCGCCGGGACGACGCCCGCCACCCGCGTCACACGGTCACCGATCCGTCTACCGGCCGCGCATCTGCCGGTACGTGGCGACCAGGGACGTCGTAGACGCGTCCAGACCCGGCACCTCAGCGCCCTCGGTCAGGGCGGGTTCGACGCGCTTGGCGAGGACCTTGCCGAGTTCGACGCCCCACTGGTCGAAGGAGTCGATGTTCCAGATCGCGCCCTGCACGAACACCTTGTGCTCGTACAGCGCGATGAGCTGCCCGAGGACCGACGGGGTGAGCTCCTTCGCGAGGATCGTGGTCGTCGGGTGGTTGCCCTTGAACGTCTTGTGCGGCACCAGCTCCTCGGGGACCCCTTCGGCCCGCACCTCGTCCGGCGTCTTGCCGAAGGCCAGCGCCTGGGTCTGGGCGAAGAAGTTGGCCATCAGCAGATCGTGCTGGGCGACCAGACCCGGCAGCAGGTCGGCCACCGGCTCGGCGAAACCGATGAAGTCCGCCGGGATCAGCTTCGTGCCCTGGTGGATGAGCTGGTAGTACGCGTGCTGCCCGTTGGTCCCCGGCGTCCCCCACACCACCGGTCCGGTCTGCCACTCCACGGGCTGCCCGTCCCGGCCGACGTACTTCCCGTTGGACTCCATGTCCAGCTGCTGGAGGTACGCCGTGAACCTGGACAGGTAGTGGCTGTAGGGCAGCACCGCGTGCGACTGCGCGTCGTGGAAGTTGCCGTACCAGACACCCAGCAGGCCGAGCAGCAGCGGCACGTTGGACTCGGCGGGAGCCGTGCGGAAGTGCTCGTCGACCAGCCGGAACCCGTCGAGCATCTCCCGGAAGCGGTCCGGCCCGATGGCGATCATCAGGGACAGGCCGATCGCCGAGTCGTACGAGTACCGCCCGCCGACCCAGTCCCAGAACTCGAACATGTTGGCCGTGTCGATACCGAAGTCCGACACCTTCTCGGCGTTCGTCGACAGCGCCACGAAGTGCCTGGCCACCGCCTCCTGGCCGGCCTTCAACCCCGTCAGCAGCCAGTCGCGTGCCGAGGTCGCGTTCGTGATCGTCTCGATCGTCGTGAACGTCTTCGAGGCGATGACGAACAGCGTCTCGGCCGGGTCGAGGTCGCGCACCGCCTCGTGCAGGTCGGCGCCGTCCACGTTCGACACGAAGCGGACGGTGAGGCCGCGGTCGGTGTAGGAGCGCAGCGCCTCGTACGCCATCGCCGGGCCCAGATCGGAGCCGCCGATGCCGACGTTGACGATGTTCTTGATGCGCTTGCCGGTGTGCCCGGTCCACTCTCCGGAGCGGACCTTCTCCGCGAAGGCCGCCATCTTGTCGAGGACGGCATGCACCCCGGGCACGACGTTCTCCCCGTCGACCTCGATCACCGCGTCGCGCGGCGCGCGCAGTGCGGTGTGCAGCACGGCCCGGTTCTCCGTGATGTTGATCTTCTCGCCGCGGAACATGGCGTCGCGCAGCCCGAACACGTCGGTCGCGGCGGCCAGTTCCCTCAGCAGCCGCAGCGTGTCATCGGTGACCAGGTGCTTGGAGTAGTCGACGTGCAGATCGCCGACCGCGAGCGTGTATCCGGCGCCGCGGCCGGGAGAGGCGGCGAACAGCTCGCGCAGCTGGACGTCGCCCAGTTCCTCCCGGTGCCTGGCCAGTGCCTGCCACTCGGGCGTCTGATTGAGCCTGGTACGGCTGTCTGCGTTCATCTCGGACTTCAGCCTTCTTTCGTGTCCTGCCTGCGTACCTCGAACCTAATTGATCACGGCGTAACACGAACCGCCGTCCCGCCGTCGTCCGGTTCAACAACAAGTACGTTCGCCTTGAGCCCGGGTATCAGCGCGATGACGGCGAGGACGAAGAACGCTGCCGTGAGCAGGGGCGGGGTGTTCAGTCCCCACGCGGTGGCGACGGCTCCGCCCAGCAGGGCGCCGAGGGGCACTCCGGCGAAGGACAGGGTCCGGAAGGCCGAGCTGACCCGGCCCAGGAGCTCGGCGGGGCTGCGCTCCTGCATCAGGGTCGTCGTATTGACGTTCCACACCATGCCCATGAGCCCGAACACCGCCAGCGCGCCCACCAGCACGATCAGGCTGCGTACGGTGCCCATGACGACGAGGGCCGCGATCTGCACGGCGCCGGCGAGCAGCACGGCTCTCAGCCGGCCGAGGCGCGCCACCAGCCGGCGGTTCGCCACTCCCCCGGCCAGGCTGCCCACGGTGACAGCGGCGCCCGCCGCCGCGTAGCCGGCGGGGCCCGCCTCCAGCCAGCCGGTGACGAGGACGACCAGGGTGGCGAGCTGTGCGCCCATACCGACATTGCAGAGGGCCGTGGCGGCGCACAGGCCGCGCAGGGCGTGGTCGCGCCACAGGGTGCGGAGCCCGTCCGCGATCTCGCGGCGCAGGGTGCTGCCCGCCCGTCTCGGCTTCCGGTCGGATGCGGGGGTCGGCAAAGAGGCCACCAGCGCGGCCGCCGCGAGGAAGGTGCCGGCGTTGACCGCGAAGGGGACGGCGGCCCCCACCGCCATCAGTAACGGCACGAGCGGCCCGCCCAGCAGGCCGCCCGCGATCCGCTGGCCGGTCATGAGCCGGGCGTTCGCGCTGCCCAGGGCCTCGCGGTCCACCACGGCGGGCAGGAGGGCAGTGGAGGCGTTGTCGAAGAGCGTCTGGAGAGCGGTCAGCGTGAAGGCCAGCGCGATGAGCAGGGCGATCGAGGCGTGCCCGAGCGCGACGGCCAGTGCGAAGGCCCCGACCAGCAGCGCACGCACCGCGTCCACCGTCCACATCGCGCGCCGCTGGTCCACGCGGTCGGCGACGGCGCCCCCGAGCAGCCCGAAGACGATCCAGGGCAGATAGCCGCAGGCCACGACGGACGCGATGAGCAAGGGCTCGTCGGTCAGCGTCACGGCGAGCAGGGGCAGCGCGGCCGCACGCAGCGCGTCGCCGAAACTGGAGAGCACGGCACCGCTCCACAGCCGCGCGAACACTCCGCCCCAGGGCGCCGTGGCCCCCTGCCCGCCCCTCGTCACATGTCCCCCCTCATGAGTCATCGATGCACAAACCCTAGAGGGTGCCACTGACAACGGAGAGTGAGCTGGGGAAACGAGAGTTCGGGGGTGCGTGGCCGGTTCGCCGTCTCGCGCCGGACGCCTCCGGCCGGGCACCTGGTGCCCGGCCGCTTCGCAACTTCTAGATCTCGCCGCGCAGTTTGGCGAGCGCCTCGGCGAGGATGGCCTCGCCGTCCGCGTCGCTGCGCCGCTCCCGTACGTACGCGAGGTGCGTCTTGTACGGCTCGGTGCGCGGCGGGTCCGGCGGGTTGTCCCGGTCCTGTCCTGCGGGAAAGCCGCAGCGGGGGCAGTCCCAGGTGTCGGGAACCTGCGCGTCGCTGGCGAAGCTGGGCTGGGTCTCGTGCCCGTTGGAGCACCAGAAGGAGATGCGCAGCCGGGGGGCGGACTCGCCGCGCTCGGCCTCGCCCATCGGCCCCGCCCCGACCCGGCTTCCTCGGATCGCGTTGCCACTTGCCACGGTCGTAACTCCCTGCGTGATGGTGCCGCGAAGCGAGTCGGCGTGACGCTTCGCCGCGAGCGCCTCAGTCTACGTAAGGCCCAACGCGCGTCCAGTGATTGGAGTTACACCCCGCACCCAAGACGCAAGCCCCATGATAGGCCGCGCGATTGGGCGCGTACCGAGCATGGGGCTTTACGTGCGGATTGGTGCGTCTGTGACGCGGTGCCGTACCAGGGGCCTGTCGGTCAGTTGTTGACCTTCATCAGGATGCCGAGTACGACAATGCACGCGAACCACAGCAGACCGACCACCACGGTGATCCGGTCGAGGTTGCGCTCGGCGACCGAGGAGCCGCCGACGGACGACTGCATGCCGCCACCGAACATGTCGGAGAGGCCGCCGCCCTTCCCCTTGTGCATCAGCACCAGCAGCATCAGCAGCAGGCTGAAGACGATCAGGGCGATCGAGAACCCCATAACCACGGCTGGACCAACTTCCTCGGACTGATATCGACGACGGGGGCCGGGCGGCATGGTCCTTCATGCCTGTCGGCCCCCGCAAGGGTACGACGGATCGCCGCCACCGCACACTTACTGGTCGCGGAACCGCACGATCTTGACGAACTCGTCGGCGTCCAGGGAGGCGCCCCCGACCAGGGCACCGTCGATGTCGGCCTGCGCCATGATCTCCGCGACGTTGCCGGCCTTGACGGACCCGCCGTACTGGATGCGGACCTGGTCGGCCACCTCCTGCGAGTACAGCTCGGCGATCTTGCCGCGGATGGCCGCGCAGACCTCCTGGGCGTCCGCGGCGCCGCAGACCTTGCCGGTGCCGATGGCCCAGACCGGCTCGTAGGCGATCACGATCGACTCGACCTGCTCGGCCGTGATGTCCTTCAGGCCACCCTCGACCTGGGCGAGCGTGTGCGTGACGTGGTTGCCCGCCTCGCGGACCTCCAGTTCCTCGCCGACGCACAGGATGGGGGTGATGCCGTGCTTGAAGGCGGCCTTGACCTTGGCGTTGCAGAGCTCGTCGGTCTCGTTGTGGTACTGGCGGCGCTCGGAGTGGCCGACGGCCACGAAGGTGCACTTGAGCTTGGCGAGCATCGAGCCGGAGATCTCGCCGGTGTAGGCGCCACCGTCGTGGGCCGAGATGTCCTGGGCACCGTACCTGATCTTGAGCTTGTCGCCGTCGACCAGGGTCTGCACGGAGCGCAGGTCGGTGAAGGGCGGCAGGACGGCGACCTCGACGGCCTCGTAGTCCTTGTCGGCCAGGGCGAAGGCGAGCTTCTGGACGTGGGCGATGGCCTCAAGGTGGTTGAGGTTCATCTTCCAGTTGCCCGCCATCAGCGGCGTTCGCCCTTGGGCAGTGGCAGTCATGTGGTTCAGTCCTCCAGTGCGGCGAGGCCGGGGAGCGTCTTGCCCTCAAGGTATTCGAGGGAGGCGCCGCCCCCGGTCGAGATGTGGCCGAATGCGGTCTCGTCGAAGCCCAGGATGCGCACGGCCGCGGCGGAGTCTCCGCCGCCGACGACCGTGAAGGCCTTGGAGTCGACGAGTGCCTGGGCGACCGCTTTGGTGCCCTCGGCGAAATCGGGGTGCTCGAAGACGCCCATCGGGCCGTTCCAGAAAACGGTGGCGGCGTCGGTGATCTTCGAGGCGTACAGCGTGCCGGTCTCCGGACCGATGTCCAGGCCCTGCTGGTCGGCGGGGATGGCGTCCGCGGCGACGGCGGTGGGGTGTGCCGGAGCCTTGGTCTTCAGGTCCGGGAAGGCGGGCGCGACGAGCGCGTCGACGGGCAGGACCAGCTCGACGCCGGTCTTCTCCGCGCGCTCGATGTACTCGGTGACCGCCGGGAGCTGGTCCTCCTGGAGGAGCGACGTGCCGATCTCGTACCCCTTGGCCTTGAGGAAGGTGTACGCCATGCCGCCGCCGATGAGGATGCGGTCGGCCTTGCCGAGCAGTTGGTCGATGACGGCGAGCTTGTCGGAGACCTTGGCACCGCCGAGCGCGACGACGTATGGGCGCTGGACGTCCTCGGTGAGCTTCTTGAGGACGGTGACCTCGCTCGCGATCAGGTAGCCGGCGGCGTGCGGCAGACGGGCCGGGAGGTCGTACACGGAGGCGTGCCTGCGGTGCACGGCGCCGAAGCCGTCGCCCACGTAGACGTCGGCGAGGGCGGCCAGCTGGTCCGCGAAGGCGCCGCGCTCGGCGTCGTCCTTGGAGGTCTCGCCGGGGTTGAAGCGGAGGTTCTCGATGACCGCGATCTGGCCGTCGGTCAGGGCCGCCACGGTGGTCCTGGCGGACTCGCCGACCGTGTCGGTCGCGAACTCCACGCCGGTGCCGAGGAGTTCACCGAGGCGGGCGGCGGCCGGGGCGAGCGAGAAGGCCGGGTCCGGGGCGCCCTTGGGGCGGCCGAGGTGCGAGGCGACGACCACGCGCGCACCCGCCTCGGCGAGGGCCTTGACGGTGGGGACGACGGCGCGGATGCGGCCGTCGTCGGTGATGACGGTGCCGTCGAGCGGCACGTTCAGGTCGGCGCGGACGAAGACCCGCTTGCCGCCGACGCCTTCGGCGAGGAGTTCGTCGATTGTCTTCATTCAGTGACTCCTGAGGGGGCTCTGGTATTTCCTGCGGATGCCTCAGCCATCAATTGAGGAACCACGATGGCGAGCAACCAGGTCCGCGAGAGCGGCGGCGGATTAGCCGCAAAAAACAGGCCCGGTCAGCGCGGCGGTGCGCTGACCGAGCCCTGCCTCACATCGAAGTGCCTGCTCCGGGCCTCAGAGCCGGCCGCCGACGAAGACCGTGAGGTCGACGAGGCGGTTGGAGTAGCCCCACTCGTTGTCGTACCAGCCGACGATCTTGACCTGCTTGCCCTGGACCATGGTCAGGGAGGAGTCGAAGGTGCAGGAGGCCGGCCAGTTGACGATGTCCGAGGAGACGATCTGGTCCTCGGTGTACTCAAGGATGCCCTTCAGCTGACCCTCGGCGGCCTTCTGGAAGGCGGTGTTGATCTCGTCCTTGGTGACCTCGCGGTCGAGTTCGATGACGAGGTCGGTGACCGAGCCGGTCGGGACCGGGACGCGCATCGCGATGCCGTCCAGCTTGCCCTTGAGCTGCGGCAGGACGAGGGCGGTGGCCTTGGCCGCACCGGTGGTGGTCGGGATGATGTTCTCGGCGGCGGCACGGGCGCGGCGCAGGTCCTTGTGCGGGAAGTCCAGGATGCGCTGGTCGTTCGTGTACGCGTGCACCGTCGTCATCAGGCCCTTGACGATGCCGAAGTTCTCGTCGAGGACCTTCGCCATCGGCGCCACGCAGTTGGTGGTGCAGGACGCGTTGGAGATGACGTGGTGGTTCGCCGGGTCGTACTTGTCCTGGTTGACGCCCATCACGATGGTGATGTCCTCGTCCTTGGCCGGAGCCGAGATGAGGACCTTCTTGGCGCCGCCGGCGAGGTGCTTCTCGGCGTCGGCCTTCTTCGTGAAGATGCCGGTCGACTCGATGACGATGTCGACGCCCAGCTCGCCCCAGGGGATGTCGGCGGGGTTGCGCTCGGAGAGAACCTTGATCGTCTTGCCGTCGACCGTGATGGTGTCCTCGGTGTGGGACACCTCGGCCTTCAGACGGCCCAGGATGGTGTCGTACTTCAGCAGGTGAGCGGTGGTCGCGGTGTCACCCAGGTCGTTGACAGCCACGATCTCGATGTCTGCACCCTGCTCCAGCAGCGCGCGGAAGTAGTTACGACCGATGCGGCCAAAGCCGTTGATGCCTACGCGGATCGTCACGAACCGATCTCCTCGTTGGTACGCCGGTTTCGAGACCGGCGAGCTGTATGGGATGTCCCCGACCGCATACGACCCTACCTCCCTGAGGCGGTGGGAGTGGCATCAAGCACGCCCTATACACGACAGGGCGGCCCGTACCAGCCAGTAGAGGTACGGACCGCCCTGTTTTCGCAGGCTGATTACCAGATATCGGACGCCGGACCCTGGCCGGTGACCGCCGGTGACCGCGGGTGTCAGCCCTTCAGCGCGGCCAGCGCCCTGCCCACCAGAGCCGTGCGGTCGGCGGCCGCGGTGACGTGTTCCAGGCCGAAGCCCAGCAGCACGGTGTCCCCGGTGGTGACCGCTCCGTACGTGGTGAACAACTCGCCGGACAGGCCCCAGTCCTTGATGACCGCCGGGCTGCCCGCGGGCGGTCCGGGTGTGCTCCACGCGCCCAGGGACGTCTCGAAGCCCTCGGCCTGACCGGCCGTGCCGCCGATGACGACGGACGCGTTGTCGGCGAGGACGCCGCGGCCGCCGGAACCGGGATCCGTGATGTAGCCGATCGAGACCTCGACCGTCTTCCCGGCGTATGCGGACAGGTCGAACTCGACCTGCTGCCAGCCGTCGGAGGCTCCGGTGAAGCTGTTCCAGGACCCGCTGGTGCCGGTGGGCGTGCAGCCCTCGTCGCCCAGGGTCAGGTACCGCTTCAGGGCCGGGTGGGCCTGGAGGAGGTACCCGGCCCCGCACTCGGCGGGCACGGCCGTGGAGGTGGCGCCGCCCGCCTCCGGGAGCGTGGTCCAGTCGTCCGCCCCCGCCGTACGCGCCTCCAGTACCGCGTGGTCGTAGCCGTCCTCGGTGTCCCACAGGAGCTGGGTGCGCAGGGCGGGCTTGTCGGCGGCGCTCACGGAGGTGAGGTCGATGGTGCGGGTGAGGCGGTTCCAGGCGTAGTCACTGTGTGTGACGGCCGCCATGGACGTGCCCGCGTACGGGCCGAACGGGTTGACGGTCCCGGGGTACTGGCCCGCGCCGGCGCTCTCGAACTGCGGGAACGTCTCCAGCGGCAGGGCGTCCGAGGTGACACTGAACGATCCGGCCGCGTTCAGCGGATTGCCGGGCGCGTCGCCGAGCGTTCCCGTGACGCCGCCGAGCTTGCCGCTGCCCGCGAAGGCGCCGGCGTTGGGCAGGGACGTACGGGTGTAGGCGCCGAGGTAGTACTGGCTGAAGTCGTTCGACAGGGTGCCCCCGCCGAGGTCGACGGAACCGCCGGCGCTCTCGCCCGCCTCGATCAGCTTGCCGCCCTCGTTGAGGAAGGCGCGCAGTTCGAGCTGGGTGGCGTTGCCCGGACGAGCGGCGCCCGTGGAGTGGACGACCGTCGTGAAGTGGTCGAGAACGCCGAGCGCGTCGGGCGCGCCCTGGGCGGCGACGTCCCAGACGATCGCCTTCCTGCCGTTGGCCTTGAGCGCGTCGACGTAGGTCTGTGCCTGGGTCGCGGCCGCGCCCTCCTCGGCGACCACGAGGGTGTCCGCCCTGGGCCGCTCGGCGACCGTGTACGTGAAGTGCTCGCTGGAGGTGGGCCTGCCGCTCTTCGTCTCGCCGGTGAACCAGACCTCGACCTTGTCGCCGGGGTCGCCGTCCGCGACCTTGGCCCGGTACTCGTCGAAGTACAGGTTGTCCTCACCGCCGTAGGTCTCGCCGCCCTTCCAGGGCGTGAGCGCCATGTCGTGCGTACGGCCGCCGTTGACGCGGTACTTGAGTTCCTTGTCGCGCACGGACTTCCGTACGACGACGGAGACCTCCTGGTCGGCGCCGCGCGAGTACGACGTGGTGAAGGGCGCCGGGGTGAAGTCGGGGGCGTCGATGCCGACCGAGGACTTCGGCTGGTCGGGCTTCGCGGCGGACTCGGCGACGGAGAGCGCGAACGGGATGTTCTTCTCGAACTCCTGCTGGATCAGCTTCTCGTCGTCCGGGAAGGTGAAGATCGACCCGCAGTCCCTGGCCTCCCAGGCGTCGTCCGGGTCGGCGTTGGACGCCGTCTCACAGGTCGACATCTCCGGGGTGAACATCGCCGTGCCGTTGACGTTGGCCGCGTGGCCGTCCGCCTCGCCGTTGGTCGTGTAGAGCTCGGAGGAGAGCTGCGGGTGGTAGCCCGGGATCGCCGAGTTCTCGGGTATGCCGGCGAGGGACTTGTAGAGCACGTCGTCCGGGGTGGGGGTGGCCACCTGCCAGCCGACTCCGTAGAGGAGCAGTTCGGCGGCCGAGTGGTAGTTGATGCCGTACTTGAAGCCGATGCGCTTTTCGAAGGCGTCGAGGGCCTTCGTCTCGGGCTCGGAGTTCGGGCCGGCGCCGCGGTAGGTCTGGCTGGTGGGGAAGGGGGACGAACCCTCGTCGTCGTAGCCCCACTTGTAGGCGAAGTTGCGGTTGAGGTCGACGCCGTCGCCGATGGTGATCCGGCCGTCGCCGTTGTTGTCGCGCATGTTCTTGCGCCACTGGCGGTCGCCGTCGGCCTGGTGGGTGAAGTCGTAGCCGTCCGGGTTGGCGGAGAGCACGAACCACAGTTCGGTCGAGTCGACGATCTTCTTGATGCGCTTGTCGGTCCCGTAGTTGTCCAGGTAGTGGTGCATCAGGCGCCGGGTCATCTCCGGCGTGATCCACTCGCGCGCGTGCTGGTTGGACATGTACAGGACGGACGGCTTGGCGCCGTCCTTGCTGTTCTTGGCGTTCTTGGTGAGCTTGAGCGCCAGGATGTCCTGTCCCTGGAGGGTCTTGCCGATGGAGACCACCTTGGTGAGCGACGGGTGCTCCTGGCCCGTCCGGACGATCTCCTCCTTGAGGTTGCCCGCCCCGCTGTAGGGCCGGTAGACCCCGTCCCCGGCGGCGGCCACGCGCGCGCGTGCCTTCGCCGTGAGCGTGTGCTCCTTGAGGTCGACGCCCTTCCGCACCAGCCCCTCGGCCTGCTTGTCGGTCAGGTAGACCTCGACGGTGGCCGTGCCCTTGTCGGGCGCCTGTTCGCCGAGTTCGTGACTGTCCTGGCCGGCCGCGAGCAGCAGGGGTATCTGCTGCCGGGTGACCTCGGCTCGGTAGACCTTGACCTCTTCCCCGTCGGGAGAACCGCTCGCCTGCGCGGCATGGGCGATGGGTGCGAGTCCCGCGCCGCCGAGCAGGAGTGCGCCAACAGCGAGGATCGGTCTCGCTTTTCGTCTCATGAACCCCCCTTGCAGTGGTTCGCCACAGCGGCGAACGCTGCCAGGCTCATGACAGTTCATGATCGAGTCAAGGGTGCGTCAGGGCCGGAACCGAGTTCCCAAGAACGCCGAACGCCGGTGTCCTACGCCCCACGTGGGCGACGGCACCGGCGTGTCGGCAAAGCCCGGGATCTCGTCTGACGAGCAGTCATCCCGCCAGGTTGTCGGCCATCTCCTCGGTGAGGTTGGACTCGGTGCCGGGGATGCCGAGATCGGCGGCCCGCTTGTCGGCCATGGCCAGCAGCCGGCGGATACGGCCCGCGACGGCGTCCTTGGTCAGCGGCGGGTCGGCGAGCGCGCCCAGCTCCTCCAGGGAGGCCTGCTTGTGCTCCATGCGGAGGCGGCCCGCGGCCGCGAGGTGCTCGGGCACCTCGTCGCCGAGGATCTCCAGGGCGCGCTGCACCCTGGCTCCGGCGGCCACGGCCGCGCGGGCCGAACGGCGCAGGTTGGCGTCGTCGAAGTTGGCGAGGCGGTTCGCCGTGGCGCGGACCTCGCGGCGCATCCGCCGCTCCTCCCAGGCCAGCACGGACTCGTGGGCGCCGAGACGAGTGAGGAGCGCGCCGATCGCGTCGCCGTCCCGGACGACGACCCGGTCCACGCCCCGTACCTCGCGGGCCTTCGCGGCGATCGACAGCCGGCGGGCCGCGCCGACCAGGGCGAGCGCGGCTTCCGGACCCGGGCAGGTCACCTCCAGGGAGGACGAGCGGCCGGGCTCGGTCAGCGAGCCGTGCGCCAGGAACGCCCCGCGCCAGGCCGCCTCCGCGTCACAGGTCGCCCCGGAGACCACCTGGGGCGGCAGGCCCCGGATGGGGCGGCCCCGGCCGTCGACGAGCCCGGTCTGGCGGGCCAGCTGGTCGCCGCCCGCGACGACCCGCACCACGTAGCGGGAGCCGCGGCGCAGTCCGCCGGGTGCCATCACGATCAGCTCGGAGCTGTGCCCGAAGATCTCCAGGATGTCCCGCTTGAGCCGACGCGCCGCCATCGCCGTGTCCAGCTCCGCCTCGATCACGATGCGGCCGCTCACCAGGTGCAGCCCGCCCGCGAACCGCAGGATCGCCGAGACCTCCGCCTTTCTGCAGCAGGTCCGGGTGACGGGTAGCCGGGAGATCTCGTCCTTCACCGCTGCCGTCATCGCCATGGGCCGATCCTTCCATGCATCCGAAAAATACGGTCGTACGCGGCGGCCAGCAGCTCCGGGTCGTGCCGCGGCGAGCCGTCGGTCCGGGCCACCGGGGCCAGCTCGACCGCGGCGCCGAACCGCTTGGCCGCGTCGGTGAGCGACGCGCGGTCGGGCACGGCGGCCGTGTCGGCCAGCACCACGTCCAGGGCGAGTTTAGGGGCGTGTCGTGCCAAAACCTCCAAATGACGCTGCGGGGAGAAGCCCTCGGTTTCTCCGGGCTGCGGCGCGAGGTTCAAGGACAGCACCCGGCGCGCCTTCGTCTGGGTGAGGGCGCCGAGCAGCTCGGGCACGAGGAGGTGCGGGATGACCGACGAGAACCAGGAGCCCGGTCCGAGCACCACCCAGTCCGCGTCCAGGACCGCCTCGACGGCCTCGGGGACCGCGGGCGGGTCGTGCGGCACGAGGTGCACGGACTGCACCTCGCCGGGCGTGAGCGCGACGGTCGCCTGTCCCCGTACGGTGTCGACGTCGTCCGGGCGCTGCGGATCGTGCCCTTTGACCAGCGCCTGGAGTTCCAGGGGTACGGCGGACATGGGCAGCACCCGGCCCTGGGCGCCCAGGAGCCGGCCGACCAGGTCGAGGGCCTGGACGTGGTCGCCGAGCTTCTCCCAGAGGGCGACGATCAGCAGGTTGCCGACCGCGTGGTCGTGCAGGTCGCCCTGGCTCTGGAAGCGGTGCTGGATGACGCGGGCCCAGGTCTGGCCCCAGTCGTCGTCGCCGCACAGCGCGGCCAGCGCCTTGCGCAGGTCGCCGGGCGGGAGCACACCCAGCTCGTCGCGCAGGCGCCCGCTGGAGCCGCCGTCGTCGGCCACGGTGACGACGGCCGTGAGGTCGCCGGTGATCCGGCGCAGCGCGGCGAGCGAGGCGGACAGGCCCATACCGCCGCCGAGCGCGACCACCTTGGGCTGGGCGCCTCGGCGGCGTACCCGCCCGCCGCGGGCCGTGGCGGGCCTGCCCCCTCGCTCCTCCTGGCCGACCCGCCGCAGCCTGCTCAGCCGCAGAGCGGCACGTCCCGTCATTCGCGGCCCATGTCGCGGTGCACGACCACGGTCTCCACGCCCTGGGAGGCGAGGCGGGCGGCGAGCTTCTCGGAGGTGGCGACCGAGCGGTGCTTACCGCCCGTGCAGCCGACCGCGACGGTCACGTACCGCTTGCCCTCGCGGCGGTAACCGGCCGCGATGAGCTGGAGCAGCTCCGCATAGCGGTCGAGGAACTCCTTGGCTCCGGGCTGGTTGAAGACGTAGTTGGACACCTCCTCGTTGAGCCCGGTGTAGGGGCGCAGCTCGGGGACCCAGTGCGGGTTCGGCAGGAAGCGCATGTCCACGACCAGGTCGGCGTCCACCGGGAGGCCGTACTTGAAGCCGAAGGACATGACGGTGGCCCGCAGCTCGGGCTCCTCGTCGCCGGCGAACTGGGCGTCCATCTTGGCGCGCAGCTCGTGCACGTTCAGGCTGGAGGTGTCGATCACCAGGTCGGCGTCCCCGCGCAGCTCGCGCAGCAGCTCCCGCTCGGCGGCGATGCCGTCGACGATGCGGCCGTCGCCCTGGAGGGGGTGCGGGCGGCGCACGGACTCGAAGCGGCGGACCAGGGCCTCGTCGGAGGATTCCAGGAACACGATCCGCCGGGTGACGTGCTTCGCCGCGAGGTCCGCGAGGGACTCGCGGAGATTGTCGAAGAAGCGGCGGCCGCGGACGTCCACGACGACCGCGATCCGCGCCACATTGCCCTGGGAGCGGGCACCGAGCTCCACCATGGTGGGGATCAGCGCGGGCGGCAGGTTGTCGACGACGAACCAGCCGAGGTCCTCAAGGCATTTGGCGGCCGTCGAACGTCCGGCGCCGGACATGCCGGAGATGATGACCAGCTCGGGGATGGCCGCCTCGGGGACCCCGGCCGATTCGATGCCCGTACTCACGTCTGCTCCGTCTTCCTGGGGCGCTGGGCGCTGGGAGGCGTGCTCTCCCTCTTGCGTGGGGGCTTCCTCGCGCCGTGCCGTGTGTTCCTGGTGCTCTTGTTCGCGCATGTCGTGCTCGGTCATGTCTCCTGCCCCCGTCGTTCGCCCGGGGCGCCCGCGGACACGGGTTCCCCCGAGGGGCCCGCCGTCGTCTCGGGCGCCCCGCCTGTCTCGTCTGCCTCGTATTCCATGATCTCTCCGGTGGCCGTGTTCACGGCGGGTGCGACCGGGGCGGCGCCGGCGAGGGCCGCGGCGATCGTCTCGGCCGTCTTGCGGCCTATGCCGGGGACCTCACAGATCTGGTCGATCGTCGCGGACCGCAGTTTCCTCACCGAGCCGAAGTGCTTGACCAGTGCCTGTTTGCGGGTCTCGCCGAGGCCCGGCACCTCGTCCAGGGGGCCGGCCCTGAAGCGCTTGGCCCGCTTGGTGCGCTGGTAGGTGATGGCGAAGCGGTGGGCCTCGTCGCGGACGCGCTGGAGCAGGTACAGGCCCTCGCTGGTACGGGGCAGGACGACCGGGTCGTCCTCGTCGGGTACCCAGACCTCCTCCAGGCGCTTGGCGAGACCGCACACGGCGATGTCGTCGATGCCGAGCTCGTCGAGGGCCCTGCGGGCGGCGGCGACCTGCGGCTGCCCGCCGTCCACGACGACGAGCTGGGGCGGGTAGGCGAAGCGCTTGGGGCGGCCCTCGTCGTCCTTGAGGTCGTGGAGCCGCTCGCTGTCGTCGGCGTTCTCGCCGTCGGTCCACTCGCCGGTCTTCTCCTTCTCGGCGAGGTACCTCCTGAAGCGGCGGGTGATCACCTCGTGCATGGAGCGGACGTCGTCCTGGCCCTCGAAGCCCTTGATCTGGAAGCGGCGGTACTCGCTCTTGCGCTGCAGGCCGTCCTCGAAGACGACCATGGAGGCGACGACGTCGTCGCCCTGGAGGTGCGAGATGTCGTAGCACTCGATCCTGAGGGGCGCGCTGTCCAGGTCGAGGGCCTCGGCGATCTCCTCCAGCGCTCGCGAGCGGGTGGTCAGGTCGGAGGCGCGCTTGGTCTTGTGCAGGGCGAGCGCCTGCTGGGCGTTGCGCTGCACGGTCTCCATGAGGGCCTTCTTGTCGCCGCGCTGCGGGATGCGCAACGACACATGGGAGCTGCGGCGGTCGGTCAGCCACTGCTGGACGGGGTCCACCGGGTCGGGCAGCGCGGGGACCAGCACCTCCTTGGGGACGGCGTCTCCGGTCTCCTCGCCGTAGAGCTGCTGGAGGGCGTGCTCGACGAGGTCACCCGTGGTGACCGCCTCGACCTTGTCGGTGACCCAGCCGCGCTGGCCGCGGACGCGCCCGCCGCGCACATGGAAGATCTGCACGGCCGCCTCCAGTTCGTCCTCGGCGACCGCGATCAGGTCCGCGTCGGTCGCGTCGGCGAGCACGACCGCGTTCTTCTCCATGGCCTTCTTCAGGGCCTCGATGTCGTCGCGCAGGCGGGCGGCCCGCTCGTACTCCATCTCGTCGGCGGCCTCCCTCATCTGCTTCTCCAGCCGGCGCAGGTACGTGCCGGTGCGTCCGGTCATGAAGTCGCAGAACTCTTCAGCCAGTTCGCGGTGGTCCTCGGGGGAGATCCGCTCGACACAGGGGGCCGAGCACTTGCCGATGTAGCCGAGAAGGCAGGGCCGGCCGGTGCGGGCCGCGTTCTTGAACACGCCCGCCGAGCACGTACGGACGGGGAAGACGCGCAGCAGCAGATCCACGGTGTCGCGGATCGCCCACGCGTGCGCGTACGGCCCGAAGTAGCGCACGCCCTTCTTCTTGTGACCGCGCATCACCTGTACGCGCGGGAACTGTTCGTTCATGGTGACCGCGAGGTACGGGTAGCTCTTGTCGTCGCGGTACTTGACGTTGAACCGGGGGTCGAACTCCTTGATCCAGGAGTACTCCAGCTGAAGGGCCTCCACCTCCGTGGACACCACGGTCCACTCCACCGACGCGGCCGTGGTGACCATGGTGCGGGTGCGCGGGTGGAGGCCCGCCAGGTCCTGGAAGTAGTTCGCCAGGCGCTGGCGCAGGCTCTTTGCCTTCCCGACGTAGATCACCCGGCGGTGCTCGTCACGGAACTTGTAGACCCCGGGTGAGTCGGGGATCTGTCCCGGCTTGGGGCGGTAGCTGGAGGGGTCGGCCATGTTCCACACCCTACTGGCGGGGACCGACATCGCGGCGGGCCTGTGGACAGAGCCCCGCCGTCCCCGCGGACCCCGCTCACCCGTCTCGCTCATACCCCGTACCGGCCCGGCTCCGGGAAGGCCAGGGGGCCCTGACGGTCAGGACGTGGCGTGGGGCGTCGGCGCCATCCGCGAGCCTCTGGAGCCGGAACCGGGGTCACCGGCGGATCACCCGCGGCCCGACGAGTGAGCGGGTATTGCGCACCAGGTGTTGTCGGAGCATGGTCAACACGCTTCAATGCGGGGTGGCCCGGCGCGGTGAACAGCCCACACGCGGGCACGGAGCGCCGGCGCACCGAGCCCCGGCGCCCACCGGGCGCCCGACCAGACGCACGCGAACGGTCCGAGCAGCCGTCGAACCCCCGGACAGAAAGGCCCCTGCATGCGGCACGGCACACAGCACGCGGACGTCCTCACGACGGAGGCGGACCTCACCGCGGAGGAACTGGAGACGGCCTTGCGGTGCGGCCCTTTCCATGTCGCCCTGCGCGCCGCCATCGCCGCGCGCGGGCTGCCTCTGCAGCGCGTCCAGCACCATCTGTCGCGCTACGGGGTCAAGGTCGGCGTGACCAGCCTGAGCTACTGGCAGCAGGGCGCCCGACGGCCCCAGCGTCCCGAGTCCCTGCGGGCCGTGCGCGCCCTGGAGGAGATCCTCCATGTCCCCGACGAGTCGCTGATCCGGCTGCTCGCGGAGACCGAGGAACGCCTGGGCCCGGAACGTCCGGCGGGCCGCTCGTACCGCTCCCTCGTCGAGGCGTCGGGCGTACTGGAGCAGCTCCTGGCCGAACTGGAGTCGTCGCTCGACGACGGCCTGCACACCATCGGCCACCACGAACGGGTATGGATCGGGCCGGGCCGTGAACTGCTGGCCCGCGAGTCCCACCACATAGTGCGGGCCCATAAAGACGGCGTGGACCGCTATGTGGCGGTACACCACGGTGACCCGGGATGCGCGCCGGAGCGCATGACCGTGCGCGCCCTGGAGAACTGCCGCACCGGGCGTGTGCGGTGGCACCACGACACCGGGGTGCTGGTCGCGGAGCTGCTCTTCGACATCCGGCTGCGCACGGGGGACACCTGCCTCTTCCGGTACCGGGTCGAGGACGGCACGGCCGGGGTGTCCCACGAGTACGTCCGCGGGTTCGGCTGCTCGGGCGGGCAGTACGCGCTCCAGGTCGACTTCGACGAGCGGGCCCTGCCCGTGCGCTGCCACCGCTTCACCCAGCACACGGCGGCGGCCCCGCGCAGCGGCCATCACGAGCTGGTCCTGAACCGCCGGCACCGCTCGGTCCACCTGGTCGAGCCCCGTGTCCGCTCCGGGATCCTGGGCATCGGCTGGGACTGGGAGTGACCTGTCCCGGCACCTCTCCCTCCCGCTGAAGCCGCCTGCATGCGCGGGCGTCTGCGGCTGCACACGTAAACGCTTGCGTAAACGTTTACGTCCTGCCTCGAATGCGATAGCTTCCGGCCCGGGCAGTCCACTGGATCCAGGAGGGGAACGGTCGTGGCCACGATGGTCGACGTCGCACAGCACGCGGGTGTGTCCGTGGCGACCGTCTCGCACGTCGTGAACAACACGCGCGCGGTGCGCCCTGGGACCCGCCAACTGGTCCTCGACGCCATCGAGGCGCTCGGCTACACGCCCAACACCCTGGCCCGTTCCCTGGTGACCTCGCGGACGCGGTCCATCGGGCTCGCCGTGTCGGCGGTCAGCAACCCGTACTTCACGGAGATCCTCCAGGGCGTCGAGGCCGGCGCGCTGGAGCACGGTTACAGCCTGCTGATCGCCGATCCGCACGACGACCCGGAGCACGAGCGGAAGGTGGTCCAGCTCCTGCACGAGCGGCGGGTGGACGGCCTGGTCGTCGCGCCCTCGGCACGGCCGGAGGGGCTCCTGGACTACCTCCGCCGGCACGACGTTCCGACCGTGTTCCTGGACCGGCTGGTCACCCCACCCGAGGGCGACCCGTTCCGCTTCGATCAGGTCTGCACCGAGAACACCGCGCCCATGGCACGGCTGGTCAGACATCTCGCCGACCTCGGTCACCGGCGTATCGGGCTGGTCGCGGGACTGCCCGGCCTCAGTACCACGGGCGAGCGGATCACCGGGTACCGGCGGGGACTCCGGGCCGCGGGACTCCCCTACGACGAGCGGCTCGTGGCCCGAGGTGACTCCGACGCGGAGGTGTCCCGGCGGGTCACCCGTGAGCTGCTGACCCGGTCGAGCCCGCCGACGGCGCTCGTCACCGGCAACAACGCCATGACCATCGGCGCCCTGCGTGCCATGGGCGAGCTGGGCGTGTCCGTCCCCGGCGATGTCGCGCTGTGCTGCTTCGACGACTTCGCGTGGGCGGATCTGTTCCATCCACGGCTCACCGCGATCGCCCAGCCCAGCAAGGAGATCGGCGCGCAGGCCCTGCGGCTGCTGCTGGAGCGGCTCGCCGCGCCGGAGCACCCGGCCCGCACCGTCCGGCTCCCCTCCACGTTCGTCCACCGCGGTTCGTGCGGCTGTCCGGGGAGCCAGGAGAGCACCCCGTGTCCGGAGAGTTCCGAGAAAGGATCCCCCTCGTGATCGTCGTCGCCGGTGAGGCCCTGATCGACCTGGTGCCGCAGGGTGCGGGCGCCCTCGTGGGCCTGCAACCCGCTCGCGGCGGCGGGCCCTACAACACGGCGGTGGCCCTCGGCCGCCTCGGCTCGCCCACCGCCTTCTGTTCCCGTGTCTCGCGCGACGCCTTCGGTGAGGCGCTGCTGGACGGGCTGCGCACGGCGGGTGTCGAGGTGACGCCCGTGCAGCGCGGCACAGAGCCCACGACCCTCGCCGTGGCCTCCATAGACGCCGGCGGTTCGGCCGCGTACTCCTTCTACGTGGAGGGCACGGCGGACCGCCTGTTCGAGGCCCCCGATCGCCTGCCCGCCGGCACGAGGGCGGTCTCCTTCGGTACCTGCTCGCTCGTCCTGGAGCCCGGCGCGAGCGCGTACGAGGAGCTGATGCGGACCGCCGCCGCGCAGGGGGTGTTCACCGCGCTCGACCCGAACATCCGGGCAGGGCTGATCCCGGACGCGGACGCCTACCGGGCCCGGTTCAAGAGCTGGTTGCCGTCGGTGTCCCTGCTGAAGCTCTCCGAAGAGGACGCCCGGTGGCTCGGCGGCACTCCGCGCGAGTGGCTGGCCTCCGGCCCCTCGGCCGTCGTGATCACCCACGGCGGCGACGGGCTGACGGCCTTCACCCGCGACGGCGCCGAGACTTCCGTACCCGGCGAACGCGTCGACGTCGTGGACACCATCGGTGCGGGCGACACGGTCAACGCGGCCCTGCTGCACGGCCTGTCCGCGTGGGACGCCCTGTCGTCCGAGGCGCTGGCGGGTCTGGGTGCCGACGGCTGGAGGCGACTCCTGCGGTTCGCGGCACGTGCGGCTGCGATCACCTGTTCCCGGGCCGGCGCGGAACCGCCGTACGCCACCGAACTGGGCGATCTGTGACCGTCACCGCACTGCCGCACTCGCTGTCGGCTCTTCGGCGGGTGGGGGTCAGCGCACAACGGGCGGCGTCCCGCGGGGAGTTCCCGCGGGACGCCGCCCGTTGGTGTGCGTCTCTCGCGCCTCGCGCGTCCCGGTGAGCCCGGTGAGCCCGGTCAGACCTTGCGTGTCCTCGTGGTCTTCGCGGTCTTCTTCGCGGGCGGCGTCTTCTTCGTGGCCGCGGCGGCCTTCTTGCTCGCCGTGCTGTTGGCGGTCTTCGCCGTCGCCGTCTTCTTGGCCGTTTGTGTGGCCGCGACCGTCTTCCTGGCGGCGGCCCTGCGCGGAGCCCTCACCTGGGCGGCGTCGCTGACGCGCTCGGCGCCCAGGATCTCCCGCAGGAACTTGCCCGTGTGGCTGGCCGGGACCCCGGCGACCTGCTCGGGCGTGCCCTCGGCGATGACGAGGCCGCCGCCGCTGCCGCCCTCGGGGCCCATGTCGACGACCCAGTCGGCGGTCTTGATGACATCGAGGTTGTGCTCGATGACGATGACCGTGTTGCCCTTGTCGACCAGGCCCGACAGCACCGTGATGAGCTTGCTGATGTCCTCGAAGTGCAGACCGGTGGTCGGCTCGTCGAGGACGTACACCGTGCGCCCGGTGGACCGCTTCTGCAGTTCGCTGGCCAGCTTGACGCGCTGCGCCTCACCGCCGGACAGGGTGGGTGCGGGCTGGCCGAGCCGGACGTAGCCGAGGCCGACGTCGTTGAGCGTCCTCAGATGGCGGGCGATCGCGGGCACGGCCTCGAAGAAGCCGAGGGCCTCCTCGATCGGCATGTCCAGGACCTCGGAGATGGACTTGCCCTTGTAGTGGACCTCCAGGGTCTCCCGGTTGTAGCGCGCCCCGTGGCAGACCTCGCAGGGGACGTACACGTCCGGCAGGAAGTTCATCTCGATCTTGATGGTGCCGTCACCGGAGCAGTTCTCGCAGCGGCCGCCCTTGACGTTGAACGAGAAGCGACCGGGCAGGTAGCCGCGCACCTTCGCCTCGGTCGTCTCGGCGAACAGCTTGCGGACGTGGTCGAAGACCCCGGTGTACGTCGCCGGGTTGGAGCGCGGGGTCCGGCCGATGGGCGACTGGTCGACGTGGACCACCTTGTCGACGAGGTCGTCGCCGTCCACGCGCGTGTGCCGCCCGGGCACGGTCCGGGCGCCGTTCAGCTCGCGGGCCAGGTGCGTGTACAGGATGTCGTTGACCAGTGTCGACTTGCCGGAGCCGGACACGCCCGTGACCGCCGTGAGAACGCCCAGGGGGAAGGACACGTCGATGTCCTGGAGGTTGTTCTCGCGGGCGCCGTGCACGGTGAGTCTGCGGCCCGGGTCGACGGGGCGGCGGATGTCGGGGAGCGTGATCTCCTTCTTGCCGGACAGGTACTGCCCGGTCATCGACTCGGCGTTGGCCAGCAGCTCCTTCAAGGGACCGCTGTGCACGACCTTGCCGCCGTGCTCCCCCGCGCCGGGACCGATGTCGACGACCCAGTCGGCGGTCTTGATGGTGTCCTCGTCGTGCTCGACGACGATGAGCGTGTTGCCCATGTCTCTCAGGCGGACCAGGGTCTCGATCAGCCGGTGGTTGTCGCGCTGGTGCAGGCCGATGGACGGCTCGTCGAGGACGTACAGCACGCCCACGAGGCCGGAGCCGATCTGGGTGGCCAGGCGGATGCGCTGGGCCTCGCCGCCGGAGAGGGTGCCGGCCGCGCGGTTCAGCGAGAGGTAGTCCAGGCCGACGTCGACCAGGAACCGCAGCCGTTCGTTGACCTCCTTCAGCACCCGTTCGGCGATCTTCTTGTCGCGGGCGTTGAGCTTCAGCTCGCCCAGGAAGTCCGCGCAGTCGCTGATGGACATCGCGGAGACCTCGGCGATCGACTTCTCCATGACGGTGACCGCGAGGACGATCGGCTTCAGGCGCGTGCCCTGGCAGGTGGGGCAGGGCACCTCGCGCATGTAGCCCTCGAAGCGCTCACGGCTGGCGTCGCTCTCGGCCTCGCTGTGCCGGCGCTTGATGAAGCGGACGGCACCCTCGAAGGACGCCATGTACACGCGCTCGCGCCCGTACCGGTTGCGGTAGCGGACCTCGATCTGCGTCTTGTGGCCGTGGAGCAGGGCCTTCTTGGCGCGCTGCGGGAGGCCCGCGTAGGGGATGTCCGTCCGGAATCCGAGGGCGTCCGCGAGGGCACCGATCTGGCGGTCGAAGTAGTCCTTGGTGTGCCCGTGCGACCAGGGGTGGATGGCGCCCTCGTCGAGTGACTTGTCCTCGTCCGGGACGATCAACTCGGGGTCGACCTCCATACGCGTGCCGATACCGGTGCAGTCCGGGCAGGCGCCGAAGGGCGAGTTGAAGGAGAAGGAACGGGGCTCCAGCTCCTCGAAGGACAGGTCGTCGTACGCGCAGTACAGGTGCTCCGAGTACATGCGCTCGCGCTCGGGGTCGTCCTCGGGGAGGTCGACGAAGTCGAGCACGACCATGCCGCCGGACAGGCCGAGGGCGGTCTCCACGGAGTCGGTGAGGCGGCGCTTGGCGGAGTCCTTCACGGTCAGGCGGTCGACGACCACCTCGATGGTGTGCTTCTCCTGCTTCTTCAGCGTCGGCGGCTCCGACAGCTGGATGGTCCGGCCGTCCACGCGCGCGCGTGAGTAGCCCTTGGTCTGGAGGTCCGCGAAGAGGTCGACGAACTCGCCCTTGCGCTCGCGGACCAGCGGCGACAGCACCTGGAAGCGGCTGCCCTCCGGCAGCTCCAGGACCTTGTCGACGATGGCCTGCGGCGACTGGCGCGAGATCGGGCGGCCGCACTCGGGGCAGTGCGGCTTGCCGATGCGCGCGAAGAGGAGGCGCAGATAGTCGTAGACCTCGGTGATGGTGCCGACTGTCGAGCGCGGGTTGCGCGAGGTCGACTTCTGGTCGATGGAGACAGCCGGGGACAGACCCTCGATGAAGTCCACGTCCGGCTTGTCCATCTGGCCGAGGAACTGCCGTGCGTACGAGGACAGCGACTCCACGTAGCGGCGCTGCCCCTCGGCGAAGATGGTGTCGAAGGCCAGCGAGGACTTGCCCGACCCCGACAGGCCCGTGAAGACGATGAGCGAGTCACGCGGCAGGTCGAGCGAGACGTTCTTCAGGTTGTGCTCGCGCGCGCCACGGACGATGAGACGGTCGGCCACGCCGGTCCGCACCTTTCTTGAGTGAAGTAGCAGGGGCGGGGCCCCCGCCCTTCACAGACTAGGGGGAGCCACTGACAGCGCCGGTCCTGTTTCCCCGTTGACAACAATTCCGGGCCTTCCAGCATGCCCGACGCCGCACCCGACCATATAGCACGTGCATTCGATTTGCTGGATCGGCCCGTATCCTTCACCCCATCGTGTGGCGGAGCTAGGGTCGGCGCCATGATGGATCACGCACACGACCTGGCCTCTGTACGTGACGCGACCGAGCGGCTCCTCACCGCAGCCGCCGAACTGGACAACGCTCGCGTCGCGGAACCGTCACGACTGCCCGGCTGGACCCGGGGCCACATCCTCGCCCACCTCGCCCGCAACGCGGACGCCCTCGTGAACGTCCTCCAGGGGCGCCCCATGTACGCCTCCGGGGCCGCCCGGGACGCCGACATCGAGCGGGACGCACCGCGCGCCCTGGACGTCCAGCTCGCCGACGTGCGCGACAGCGCGGACCGCTTCCAGGAGACCGCCTCCGTCTTCGCGGACTGGTCACGCACCGTGGAGCTGCGCAACGGCGTGACCGACCAGGCCGCGAGGGTTCCGTTCCGGCGCTGGATCGAGGTGGAGCTCCACCATGTGGACCTCGGCATCGGGTACGACCTGGAGGACCTGCCGGAGGAATTCACGCAGCGGGAGATCGACTTCCTGGCCGCCCGGTTCCGCGGCCACCCCGACGTCCCCGCGCTGCTGATCAAACAGGACGACGGGAGCGCGATCCCCAGCGGAGCCGTCGAGTCCGTCTCCGCGGACCAGCTCGCCAGCGGCTACGAGCCACCCCTTCCCGCGCTCACGGTCAGCGGCCACCGGGCCGACCTGCTCGGGTGGCTGGCGGGCCGCCGCGACGGCTCCGCACTGCACGTCGAGGGAGGAGCGATCCCGTCGCTGCCCCCGCTATAGGCTTGCGGCCATGACGTACAGCGGAGCGGTGACGGTCGGCGGCCCTGCGGATGTGCACGAACTTCAGGACCTGATGATCTCCAAGGTCGCGGTGGGCCCGATGAACAACAACGCGTACCTGCTGCGCTGCCGGGCCACCGACGAGCAGTTGCTGATCGACGCGGCGAACGACGCGGACACGCTGCTCACGCTGATCGGCGACGACGGCATCGCGTCCGTCGTCACCACGCATCAGCACGGCGACCACTGGCAGGCGCTCGCCGAGGTCGTGGCGGCCACGCGCGCGCGTACGTACGCGGGCCGGGACGACGCCGACGGTATCCCGGTGCCGACCGACGTCCCGGTCGACGACGGCGACACGATCCGGGTGGGGCGCGTCGAGCTGACCGCACGCCACCTGGTGGGCCACACCCCCGGCTCGATCGCGCTCGTCTACGACGACCCGCACGGGCACCCCCATGTGTTCACAGGGGACTGCCTCTTCCCGGGAGGTGTGGGCAACACACGTAAGGACCCGAAGGCGTTCGCCCGTCTGATCCACGACGTCGAGACGAAGATCTTCGACGCGCTCCCGGACGAGACGTGGGTCTACCCCGGCCACGGCAACGACACGACGCTGGGCGCGGAGCGTCCGCACCTTCCGGAGTGGCACGCACGGGGCTGGTGACCCCTGGCGGTCCCACCCCTGAAGTCCCCGATGCCGGGGCGGCAGTTGGTGCACGACCCCGGCGCACACTGCCGAGCACACGCCGCACGCGCCCCGTGTGAACCGACCGCACACGCTGGTGCCCTTCGCGCGCTCCCGGCGCAGTCAATGGCGCAGTCCACTGGAAGTGGTCCGCACAGGATGACGGCTCCTGCGCGGTATGGGCCGCCGGCCGCTCAAGCCCCGCCCTCGGCCGGCGGCCCCTCTGGGTTTCTCGTCCAGCATTCACGAAACAGCAACACACGTTCTCGATATGCGGACAAATGCCGCCGTGACCTCGACAAACGGGACGCCTCACTGTCACCCTCCCGCCATGCATGCCGTCCCTGGAACGCCTCGCGCCCTGCGCCGCGCCGCCTACGCCGCCACCGTCGCCCTGCTCGCCGCCGCCGTGGGCTGCGCCCCGCAGCCGGACGACAACGCCTCCGACAAGGCCTCCGGATCCGCCCAGGAGACCTGCGCCAAGGGCGAGTTGAACACCGCGACGTCCGGCAAGCTGACGATCGCGACCGACAAACCGGCGTACGAACCCTGGTTCAAGGACGACGATCCCGCGAGCGGCGAGGGCTTCGAGTCAGCCGTCGCCTACGCCGTGGCGAAGCAACTCGGGTACGACAAGGCCGACGTGGTCTGGCAGACCGTGCCCTTCAACAAGGCTTTCGCACCCGGTGAGAAGACATTCGACTTCGACATCAACCAGGTGTCGATCAGTGAGGAGCGCAAGAACGCCGTGGACTTCTCGTCCGGCTACTACGACGTGCGCCAGGCCGTCGTCGCGCTGAAGGACTCCAAGGCCGCCAAGGCCACGAGCATCGCCGGCCTCAAGGATGTGAAGCTGGGCGCCCAGGTCGGCACCACCAGCCTCGCCTCCATCAACGATGTGGTGAGGCCCCGTCAGGACGCCGCCGCCTTCGCGAAGAACGACCAGGCCAAGGCCGCGCTGAAGAACGGCCAGGTCGACGCCGTCGTGGTGGACCTGCCGACCGCCTTCTACATCACCGCGGCCGAGGTGACGGACGCGAGGATCGTGGGGCAGTTCGAGAACCGGGGTGGCACGCCGGAGCAGTTCGGCCTCGTCCTCGACAAGGGCAGCGCGCTCACGTCGTGCGTGACGGACGCCGTGGACGCCCTCCGCGAGGACGGCACGCTGGCACGGATCGAGAAGCAGTGGCTGTCCGACGCCGTCGACGCCCCGGTGCTCAAGTGACGGTCGTGAAGGAGCAGTCCGGGCAGGACAATCCGGGCGGCACGCGGGACGGGCACGGCGCGTACGTCCCCTCCCCGCGACGGATCGAGCGCGAGGCCTACAAGCGTGCCCGTGCCCGCCGCGCGACGGCGATCGCCGCGCTCTCGACCCTGGGCACAGGTGCGCTGCTCTACCTGATCGTCGTCAACGCGCCCGGCTGGCCACGTACCAGGGAGACCTTCTTCAACTGGGAGTACGCGCGTGAGGCGTTCCCTCAGGTCCTCGAAGGCCTGTGGCTCAACGTCCGGCTGCTGCTGGTGTGCGGTGCCGCGGTGCTCGTCCTGGGCATGCTCATCGCCATCGCGCGCACCCTGCCCGGCCCGGTCTTCTTCCCTGTGCGGGCGCTGGCCGCCGCGTACACCGACTTCTTCCGCGGACTACCGCTCATCATCACTTTGATGATCGTCGTCCTGGGCGTCCCGGCTCTGCGGCTGCAGGGCGTGACCGTCGACCCGGTGCTGCTGGGCGGTACCGCACTGACGCTGACGTACTCGGCGTACGTCGCCGAGGTGTTCCGCGCCGGCATCGAGTCCGTGCACCCCTCGCAACGGGCGGCGGCACGCTCTCTCGGCCTGACCAACCGGCAGGCACTGCGGCATGTCGTCCTCCCCCAGGCGGTGCGCCGCCAGGTGCCGCCGCTGCTCAATGACCTGGTGTCGCTGCAGAAGGACACCGGGCTCGTGTCGATCGGCGGCGCGGTCGACGCCGTGCGCGCGGCCGACATCATCGTGGGCCGCAGCCTCAACTACACGCCGTACATCGTCGCCGGGCTCGTCTTCGTCGCGCTGACCATCCCGATGACCCGCTTCACGGACTGGGTCACGGCCCGCATGGACCGGCGCCGGGCCCAGGGAGGCACGCCATGAGTGAGTTTGCGGAGCAGTCCTCGGTGTTGCGGATGGAGTCCGTCCGCAAAACCTTCGGCGGTACGGTCGTCCTGCGCGATGTCGATCTGGAGGTCGCCCCGCACACGGTGACCGCGCTGATCGGCGCCTCCGGGTCCGGCAAGTCGACGCTACTGCGCTGCGCCAACCTCCTGGAGGAGATCGACGACGGGGCGATCTGGCTGGACGGTGAGGAGATCACCGACCCGCGGGCCGACCAGGACGCCGTGCGCCGCCGGATCGGCGTGGTCTTCCAGGCGTACAACCTCTTCCCGCACATGACCGTCCTGGAGAACATCACCCTCGCCCCCCGCCGCGTCCACGGCGTGGCCCGCGCGGAAGCCGAGGAGCGTGCCCGGGAGCTGCTGGAGCGGCTCGGGCTCGGCGCCAAGGCGGGCGAGTACCCCGACCGGCTGAGCGGCGGGCAGCAGCAACGGGTCGCCATCGTCCGCGCGTTGGCCGTGCGGCCCCGGCTGCTCCTCCTCGACGAGATCACCGCCGCCCTCGACCCCGAACTCGTGGGCGAGGTCCTCACCGTCGTCCGGGATCTCAAGGGCGAGGGCATGACCATGGTGCTGGCGACGCACGAGATGGGTTTCGCCCGCGAGGTCGCGGACCAGGTGTGCTTCCTGGACGGCGGTGTGGTGCTGGAGCGCGGCACCGCCGAGCAGGTCTTCGGAGAGCCGCGGCAGGAGCGCACTCGGCGCTTCCTGCGGCGGGTCATGGACGCCGGACGTCTCTGAACGGGGCCCGCGGACCCGACCCGGTCCGTGTGCCGGGTCAGGCGCCCTCCTGCCCGGCCCCCACCAGCGCCGCGACGCGCTCCACCCCGAACACGTATCCCTGAACCCCGCAGCCCGCGATGACCCCGTCCGCGCGGAGCGAGACATAGGAGTGGTGCCGGAACTCCTCGCGTTTGTGGATGTTGGAGATGTGGACCTCCAGCACGGGCAGGCCGTCACAGGTGTTGAGCGCGTCCAGGATCGCGACCGAGGTGTGCGAGTAGGCGCCCGGGTTGATGACGATGCCGGCGTGGTTCAGGCGCGCCTCGTGGATCCAGTCGACGAGCTCGCCCTCGTGGTTGGACTGCCGGAAGTCCACCGTGCCGCCGTGCGCGGCCGCGGCCTTGGCGCACAGGGCTTCCACGTCGGCGAGCGTGTCGGAGCCGTAGATCTCGGGCTGGCGCTGGCCGAGGAGGTTCAGGTTGGGCCCGTTGAGGATCATGATCGGGGCGTTGGCGAGGGTGCGAGGCACGGTTCCTCCGGTCCGGTGGGCGGGAGCGGCCCGGTGGAGGCCGCTGCTCAGACCCGGTCTATCACGGTGTACTGACACGCCACGGGCCCGGACCACATGACGACTCCCGCCTACCGTTCCCGAGCAGTGAGCGGGAGGCCGTCCTGCGCGCGCAGCGGATATACGCCCCGGACATGACCGGTCGTCATCCTCCATGGGGGCGTGATTCGCGCGAACAAACCCGCCCGGCGCATCACGGTGACGTACTGAGACCTACTCACGTCGTACGAGCCACCGTGCGCCCCCGTAACCGGCGATCACCGTGGGTAGTTGACGCGGCATGCGCCATGCACACACCGTGAAACCGCCCTCCATGTTGCGGCTCGCGTCCGCCTCGCTGGCCGGGACGGCCATCGAGTTCTATGACTTCTTCGTGTACGGCACCGCGGCCGCACTGGTCCTGGGACCGCTGTTCTTCCCGACGTTCTCGCCGGTGGCGGGCATACTCGCGGCTTTCGCGACCTTCGGCGTCGGCTTCGTGGCACGTCCCCTGGGATCGGTGCTGTTCGGGCACATCGGGGACCGGCACGGGCGACGACCGGTCCTCGTCGGCTCGCTGCTGTTGACCGGCGCGGCGACGGTCGCCGTCGGCTGTGTCCCGACGTACGACTCGATCGGTGTGGCCGCGCCCGCGCTCCTGCTCGGCTTGCGTTTCCTGCAGGGGCTCGGCCTCGGCGGGGAGTGGGGTGGTGCGGTGCTGCTGACGGCGGAGCACGCGCCCGCCGAGCGGCGCGGGCTGTGGTCGAGCTTCCCCCAGGTCGGCCCGGCGGTGGGGTTCTTGCTGGCCAACGGCGTGATGCTGCTGCTGTCGGCGACGCTGTCGGACGCCCAGTTCGCGGCCTGGGGCTGGCGGGTGCCGTTCTGTGCGGCGGGAGTACTGGCCCTCGCCGGGCTGTGGCTGCGCTCCTCGCTCGCCGAGAGCCCTCAGTTTCTCGGTATCGACGACCACGCGCGCGTACCGCTCGCCGAAGTGGCGCGCGGTCACTGGCGGCTGGTGCTGCTGACGGCGGGGGCGCTCGCGATCGGGTATGCCGTGTTCTACGCGGTGACGACCTGGTCCCTCGCGTACGCCACCGAACGGCTCGGCGTGGACCGTACGGTCATGCTGGCCTGCATCATGGCCGCCGTGGTCGTGAAGGGCGCGCTGACGCCGTTGGCGGCGATGCTCGGTGACCGGTTCGGCCGGCGGCCGATGTGTCTGGTCGGCTGTACGGCGACCGCACTGTGGATGTTCCCCATGGTGAGTCTCCTGGCGACCGGTGAGCCGCTGCTGATGTTCTTCGGCTTCCTGGTGGCGATGCTCGCGTTCATCACCATGTTCGCCGTGATCGCCGCGTATCTGCCGGAGCTGTACGAGCCCCGTGTGCGCTGCACGGGGGCCGCCGTGGGTTACAACCTTGGCGGAGTGCTCGGCGGCGCGCTGACACCGATCGTGGCCACGGCCGTGGCCCAGGGCGAGGGGACTCCCTGGGGTGTGGCCGCGTATCTGACGGGGATCGCTCTGCTGAGCCTCGGCTGCTTCGCGCTGCTGCCGGAGACGCGACCGGTGCGGGTGGTCGCGGCAGAAACCACCGCCGGCGAGGCAGCGGCCGGGTGACGCAGGCGCCCACCGCCGCGACTGCCGACTGAGACGAACACTACGGCGGCAAGCACCGGGAGCGGTGGCCGGCAATGCGGCCACCGCTCCCGGTGCTTACTGTCGCTACGCCTGAGGCCGTCCGGCCTCGACGCTGTCCTGCGGAGCACCTTCGGTCTCCTTCTGCGCCGCCTCGGCCGCCGCCTGCTTCTTGGAAGCCATCAGGCTGGTGATCGTGGTGACGATCAGGACCGAGCAGATCACACCGAGCGAGACCGGTATGGAGATCTCGGGGACATGGACCCCGGACTCGTGCAGGGCGTGCAGCACCAGCTTCACACCGATGAAGCCGAGGATCACCGACAGGCCGTAGGAGAGGTGGACCAGCTTCTTCAGCAGGCCGCCGATGAGGAAGTACAGCTGGCGCAGGCCCATCAGCGCGAACGCGTTGGCCGTGAACACGATGTACGGGTCCTGGGTCAGACCGAAGATCGCCGGGATGGAGTCGAGCGCGAAGAGCACATCCGTCGTACCGATGGCGAGCATCACGACCAGCATCGGCGTCATGACGCGCTTGCCGTTCTGCTCGATCCACAGCTTGGTGCCGTGGTAGCGGTCCGCGACCCCGAAGCGCCTCTCGGCGGCCTTGAGCAGCTTGTTCTCCTCCCACTCCTCCTCGGACTCGTCGGCCCTGGCCTCCTGGATCAGCTTCCAGGCGGTGTAGATCAGGAAGGCTCCGAAGATGTAGAAGACCCAGGCAAAGCTGGAGAGGATCGCGGCACCCGCGGCGATGAAGACCGCGCGGAGCACGAGGGCTATCAGTACGCCGATCAGCAGTACGCGCTGCTGGTACTGCGAGGGCACCGAGAACTTCGCCATGATCAGGACGAAGACGAAGAGGTTGTCGACGCTCAGCGACTTCTCGGTGATGAAGCCGGCGAAGAACTCCCCGGCGGGCTGGCCGCCGCCGAAGACGAGCAGGCCGAGTCCGAAGAGCGCGGCCAAGACGATCCAGACGATCGTCCAGATCCCGGCTTCCTTGATTGATACGTCATGGGGCTTGCGGCCGATGAAGAAGTCGACCGCGATGAGGGCGGCAAGGCCCACGATGGTCAGGACCCACAGGGTCGTGGAAACATCCACTGCGCCTCCGGCAGTACGTAACGGCAAAGTCAGCGTCGTCGCTGCCGGAGGTCTCTTCCACCCGTGCCACCGCTGGCGTCTGACACGCCTGGTGCCGCCGGGCCGACGCCCCGGGATCTGGCCAGATCCGTATTGACGGGTACGCCGCAACTGGTAGGGAGTACTCCCCTCCGTACGGAAAAGAGTACTCGAATCACCAAGGAAAGGTAAAGCGGCTGGTAAAAGAAGATCCAAAACTGCTGGTCAAACAGGCTTTGGCCAGGCTTGGCGCATCGCTCGGTCGGGTCAACGGTTCCAGGAGCGGCGAGCCGTCGCGACCTGGGTGAGGACGTGCTGCAGGACCTGGCTGCCCGCCGGGACGAGCGCCGGCTCGTACGTCCAGGCGTGCCCCACCCAGGGGTCGGCGAGGTGGTCGTCGGGCACGGGAGTGAGTCGCAGCAGCGAACGCCAGAGCGGGTCGAGCAACGGCCCGTACGCGGCGGCGTCCTGACGGTCGGCGACCATCATCAGGTGCACCCCCACGGCCGGGCCCTCGTCCGCGAGGTAACGCAGTTGTGTGACGGCCCGGTCGTCGAAGCCGTGCGGGAAGTCGTTGACGATCAGCAGTTGTTCGGACGGGTCGATACCCGGGGGCAGTGCGTCGGGCGCGCCACCGCGCACCGCCATCTGCACCAGGTCGACGCGCTGGGTGAGCCGCGCCAGCACGTCGGCCACGCCCGCGGCGCCGACGGCGGGCGAAGCCGCGAGCACACCGGTCTGCACCAGCGGCGCGAAGGCGGACGCGCCCGTACCGGCAGGGTCGATGACGTGCACCGAGAACTCGCCCGGCGGATGGACCGCGAGGATCCGCGCCGCGAGTGCGGTCGCCGTCTCCAGGGCGAGGGCGCGCAGTTCGCCGGAGTCGGCGAACGATGCGTGGCCGGATTCCGGGCCGCTGTCGATCCACAGGCCCCGCTCCAGCGGCAGGCGGACCAGCATCGGGATTCTCAGGTTGTCGCTCTCGGGCAGGTGGAGGTCGCCCAGACGCAGGGCCATGGGGGTCTCCATCGGGACCCGGTAGCCGTGCCAGACAGGGTTGTCCCAGCGCGCGTACGCCGGGGGCAGCGCGGGCTCGACGACGTCCGCCTCAGCCCTGAGCTGGGCGAGGTCCCGGTCGAAGGCTTCCCTGGCGCGGTCGAGGAGCTGGGTGTGCTTGGCGCGGGCCGCCTCACGCGCGGCGTCGCCCTGGCCGCCGATGCGGCTGCGCGGGTCGGACAGGACCTTGTCGAGCTCCTGCTCCATGCGCGAGTCGGCGAAGTCGACGGCGCTGCGGTAGGCGGCCGTGGTGCGGGCCAGGTCCTCGAACATGCCCCACACCTGGTTGTAGAGGCGCTCGTCCATGGACCAGCCGGTGGCGTCACCGGCGACGGGCTGCGTGGGCTGTCCTGGCTGGCCCAGAGGCGCGGTCGGTGGTGGTGGCGGAGGCGCCGCGGTCCGCCGACCCGGGTGCGTGTAGTTGATGGGGCCGCCCGCAGTGGCTGCGGCGGGCGGGTCCGTCGGCGCGGGGCCCGGCTGCGATCCCGCGCCGTGATCGGATCGGGCGGGTTCCTGCGGGCCGACCGTGTAGGGCGACGAGGCGTCCTGGGCGGCTGCCGTCGAGTAGGGGGAGGCGGCACCCTGGGGTTCCGAGGTGCCGTAGGGGCTCTGCTGCGGCGATGCGCTCCCGGAGGTGCCCTGGTGTGCGGCGCCGCCGTGGGTCTGGTCAGGGCCCGGCGCGGGGGCGGCGGCGTGCCGGTGACGGTCGGCGTCGGGGGTCCGCGGCGGGGGCGCCGCCACCGCGCGGGCGAGCCCCTGGGCCACCGCCTCGTTGATGCTGCCCGCGAGTTGCCGGGCCTCCGGCAAGCCCTGGTCGGTGAGGAGTTCCGCGAGGCCGCCCGCGTACCCCTGGCCGACCGCGCGGACCTTCCAGGCGCCCTGCCGACGGTAGAGCTCCAGGGCCACCACGGCCGACTCGGAGTCCAGACCGGTGATGGTGTAACTGGCGACCTCGGTGCCGTCGAGGCAGGTGACCGCGAGAAAGGGAGCGGCGACGGCCCCGAACCGGACCGGGCCCCCGACTCCGGACGGCAGCGCGAGCAGCACGCTCACCCGGTGCACGGCCTGCGGCACGGCGTCCAGGTCGACGGCGAGACGGTGGTCGGCCGCCGCCTGCCTGGACACCTTGAGGCCGGGCAGCGTGGGCGCGCCCGGGTGGGCCACCCAGTCCGCTCCGTGCACCTTGCCGTGCTCGTCGCTGAGCGTGGCACCGGCCACGATCGGCTTGCCGGCCGAGACGCGGACCTCCAGTCGGACCTCGGGGAGCGGATGGTTCTGCCCCCGGACCAGCTCGGCCGTCATCGCCTTCGTCCCCCTGTGTCGCTGTGTGCGCTGTGCGTCGGGCTGCCTACAGGGCCGGCAGGATCGCCGGCATCAGGTCCTGGAAGGTGCGGCCGTTGGCCGGGGAGCCGAGGGCCGTCATGTTCCAGCCCTGGCCGACCCTGTGCACCTTCGCCATGATCTGGGCGGTGTAGTTGCCGCCGCCGTCCAGCGTGTAGCGCGCCAGCTCCTGGCCGTTGGTCTCGTCGACCAGGCGGCAGAACGCGTTCTGCACCTCCTGGAAGGTCTGGCCCGTGAAGGAGTTCACGGTGAAGACGATCTGGTCGATGTGGACCGGGACACGCGCCAGGTCGACGAGGATGGCCTCGTCGTCGCCGCCCTGGCCGACACCTCCGACGAGGTTGTCGCCCGTGTGACGCACGGAGCCGTCGTCACTGACGAGGTGGCGGAAGAAGACGACGTCGACCGGCTGCTTGTCCGCGAACAGCACGGCCGAGGCGTCGAGGTCGATCTCCCGGGTACGGGAACCGAACAGCCCACGCCGCGGGGCGGCCTGCCAGCCGAGTCCCATGCGCACCGCGGTCAGCGTGCCCCCGTCGCTCTTCTGCAGGCTGATGGCCTGCCCCTTGGTCATGTTGACCGTCACGCGCTGTCCCCTCTCGAACTTTCCCCTGTTGCCGCGGAGTCCGCGGTTGTCCAGCACCCTATGGTTCGGCGCGGACGGTGCCGAACCTGGGTCGCACTTTGTGTCGGTCTTGCAACACAGCGCGCCCACTCCGGTGGCGCGCAGCCCTCTCCCGGTACCCTCTCCCCCCTGGCGGGCCGTCAGGACAGACCCGCCTCCTGCATCTGCCGCAGCTCCTTCTTCATCTCGGACACCTCGTCGCGCAGCCGGGCGGCGATCTCGAACTGGAGGTCGGCGGCCGCCGCACGCATCCGCTCGGTCATCTCCTCGATCTGCTCGGCGAGTTCGGCCGCCGGACGGTCGGTCGGCACAGCTTCCTTGCGCTTGGCCTTGGCGGACTTGGCGCCCTTGGCCGCCTTGCCGGGAACGGGGGTCTTGGCGCCCTTGCCGTCCGCCCCCTTGCGGTAGCCGGTGCCGAGGAGTTGCTCCGTGTCGACGTCCTCGCGGGCGATCTGCGCCACGATGTCGTTGATCTTCTTGCGGAGCGGCTGGGGGTCGATCCCCTTCTCCTTGTTGTACGCGACCTGCTTCTCCCGGCGGCGGTTGGTCTCCTCGATGGCCTTCCCCATCGCCGGGGTGATCTTGTCGGCGTACATGTGGACCTGACCGGAGACGTTGCGCGCCGCGCGGCCGATGGTCTGGATGAGGGAGGTTCCGGAGCGCAGGAAGCCCTCCTTGTCGGCATCGAGGATCGCCACCAGGGAGACCTCCGGAAGGTCGAGGCCCTCCCTGAGGAGGTTGATGCCGACCAGGACGTCGAACTCGCCGGAGCGCAACTCACGGAGCAGTTCGACGCGGCGCAGGGTGTCGACGTCGCTGTGGAGATAGCGGACCTGGATGCCGAGTTCGAGGAAGTAGTCGGTGAGGTCCTCGGCCATCTTCTTGGTGAGCGTGGTGACCAGGACGCGCTCGTCCTTCTCGGTGCGCGTCCGGATCTCGTGCACCAGGTCGTCGATCTGGCCCTCGGTGGGCTTGACGACGACCTCGGGGTCGACGAGGCCGGTGGGGCGGATGATCTGCTCCACCTGGCCGTCCGAGCGGGACAGCTCGTACTGCCCGGGAGTCGCCGACAGGTAGACCGTCTGGTCGATGCGCTCCTGGAACTCCTCCCACTTGAGCGGGCGGTTGTCGAGGGCGGAAGGCAGCCGGAAGCCGTGGTCCACGAGGGTGCGCTTGCGGGACGCGTCGCCCTCGTACATCGCGCCGATCTGGGGCACGGTGACGTGGGACTCGTCGATGACGAGGAGGAAGTCGTCCGGGAAGTAGTCCAGCAGCGTGTTCGGCGGGGAGCCGGGGAGGCGGCCGTCGAAGTGCATCGAGTAGTTCTCCACGCCGGAGCAGGAGCCGATCTGGCGGAGCATCTCAAGGTCGTACGTGGTGCGCATGCGCAGACGCTGGGCCTCCAGGAGCTTGCCCTGCTTCTCCAGCTCGGCCAGGCGCTCCCCCAGCTCCTTCTCGATGTCGTTGACCGCGCGCGCCATGCGCTCGGGGCCCGCGACGTAGTGGGAGGCCGGGAAGACGTACAGCTGCTCGTCGTCGCTGATGACCTCGCCGGTGAGGGGGTGCAGCGTGGAGAGCGCCTCGATCTCGTCGCCGAACATCTCGATGCGGACGGCCAGCTCCTCGTAGACCGGGAAGATCTCGATCGTGTCGCCGCGGACCCGGAAGGTGCCGCGGGTGAACGCCATGTCGTTGCGCGTGTACTGGATGTCCACGAAGCGGCGCAGCAGATCGTCACGGTCGAGTTCGTCGCCGACCTTGAGGGGGACCATGCGGTCCACGTACTCCTGTGGAGTACCGAGGCCGTAGATGCAGGACACCGAGGCGACCACGACGACATCGCGGCGGGTGAGCAGCGAGTTGGTCGCGGAGTGGCGCAGGCGCTCCACCTCCTCGTTGATCGAGGAGTCCTTCTCGATGTACGTGTCCGACTGCGGGACGTATGCCTCTGGCTGGTAGTAGTCGTAGTACGAGACGAAGTATTCGACGGCGTTGTTCGGCAGGAGCTCGCGGAACTCGTTCGCCAACTGGGCGGCCAGGGTTTTGTTCGGCGCCATCACGAGGGTCGGGCGCTGAAGCTTCTCGATCATCCACGCGGTGGTGGCGGACTTGCCGGTACCGGTCGCACCCAGCAGGACGACGTCCTTCTCACCTGCTTCGATGCGCCGGGCGAGCTCGGCGATGGCCGCGGGCTGGTCGCCACTCGGCTGGTAGGGGCTGACGACCTCGAAGGGCGCCACCGTGCGTTCGATCTTTGATACGGGCCGCATGGAATCCACCGTACGACCCCGCACTGACAACGGGCCCTGATCACCAGTTCTGCGGGGTGCGGGAGCTCGACCGCCGGGGGCGCTGGTGGTGCCGGCGGGAGCTGGATGTGGGGCGCCTGCCGAGGTGGGCGGCGGTGGCGTGGGCCGGGATACCGGGGCGCCGCTCGGTGGAGCTCCAGGTGGTGGGCCTGCCCATGATCATCAGCGGGTCGAACATCACGACGACGGCGGCGAGGAGCAGGAAGGCGAGCGGGCCGATCATCATCGGTGCGAGCAGCGTGGCGGGGGACTCGCCGCCGGGGGTGCTGCCGGCGGCGCCGTGCAGGTGGACGCTGAGGGCGCCCATGCCCGTGTAGTGCATGCCGGTGACGGCGAGGCCCATGACGAGGCTGGCGCCCACGCTCCACAGGAATCCGCGAACCTGTCCGGCCGCCCACAGGGCGGCGGTGGCGGCCACGACGGCTATGACGACCGAGACCGACACGGTGAAGGTGTTGTACGTGAGCTTTCCGTTGAGGCGCATGCCTGCCATGCCCAGGTAGTGCATGGAAGCCACGCCCAGGCCGGTGATGGTGCCGCCGGTGAAGAGAGCCGTTCCTGTCGCTCTCTTGTAGCCGACGATGAAGATTCCGATACCGACCATGACGATCGCGACGGCCAGGCTCGCGAACGTGGTCGGCTTGTCGTAGTGGATCGGGGTCTCCCGGACCGTGAAGCCCATCATGGCGATGAAGTGCATGGTCCAGATGCCGGACCCGATCGCCGCCGCGCCCATGGCGAGCCACCCGGCCCGCCAGCGCCCGGCGACGAGCATCGATCTGGTGGTGCAGCGCAGGCCGAGCGCACCGCCGAGGCAGGCCATGAGGTAGGCCACGAGCGGCGTGACAAGTCCGTAGCTGAAGCCGTCGACCGTGCCCTGCATGCGCGGCTGCCCTCCCACCCTGTTGGATCACGTGTTCCCTGAAATGCCCCCCCCCACCCCGGAACCGCCGACAACAGTCAGGGGTGAGCAGAGAGTATGACCCCCACCGGAATGGTCGAACGATTTTCCGGCAAAGAAACACGGCTCTGCCCCACTTGTGCGGTGCTGGTGAGCGGATTTGGGCAACTCCATTCAATTCGTGGCCATCCTGCACCCCCCTCTCGTTGACCCTGTGCTGTCACTCTGGAGCTGTCCGTGACCGCTCGACGCGAGGAGTACGCATGCACGTGCGCGCTTTTGCCACCGCGACCACCGCGCTCATGGGGGCCACCGTCCTCTTTCTTCCCACCTCCCCCGCCCAGGCCTCCGGCGTGAGCGGCAGCCCGCTCGTGGTGGCCCACCGCGGAGCCTCCGCCTACGCGCCCGAGAACACCCTGGCAGCCGTCGACAAGGCGGCCAAGATGGGCTTCCGCTGGGTCGAGAACGACGTCCAGCGCACCAAGGACGGCGAACTCGTCGTCCTCCACGACGCCTCACTGGCCCGCACGACGAACGTGGAGGAGGTCTTCCCCGGCCGGGCACCCTGGAACGTGCTGGACTTCACCGCGGCGGAGATCGCGCGGCTCGACGCGGGCAGCTGGTTCGGCTCCCGGTACGCGGGCGCGCGCGTGCCGACCCTGAAGCAGTACATGAACCGTGTGTCGCGCAACCACCAGAAGCTCGTCCTGGAGATCAAGAATCCCGCCCTCTACCCCGGTATCGAGCGGGAGACCCTCAAGGTGCTGAGCAACGAGGGCTGGCTCAACCCGGCGCGTCTCAAGAGCAGTCTGGTCGTCCAGAGCTTCAGCGCCGACACCGTGCGGACGGTTCACCAGCTGCGTCCTGGCGTCAAGACCGCTTTCCTGGGCACTCCGGCGCTCACGGACCTGCCCGAGTACGCGACGTTCGCCGACCAGATCAACCCGTCGTACACCACGATCTCCCGCAGCTACGTCGCCGCCATCCAGGCGTTCGACGGGCCGCACGGCAGGCCGATGGAGATCCTCACCTGGACCGTGGACGACGCGGACAACGCCCGCCGCGTCGCCGGGTACGGCGTGGACGGCATCATCACGAACAAGCCCGACGTCGTCCGGGAGGCGACGGAGGGCTGACGAAAGGAACCGCTGGGGACGGCTTCCCCCGGGACATGCCGGGGCGTGCCGGGGCGTGGACGTGCGTCTGCGTCCCATGCCCCGGGCGTTGTCAGTGGCGCGCCGTACGGTGGGTCGCATGAACAGCCATGGGCAGAACGAACAGCGGGTCGTGTGGGCCGTGGTCGGCACGGACATCGGCCCGTTGCTGCTGGCCGCGACCCGCGACGGCCTGGTCAACGTCGTGTTCCACGCCACGGACGCCGTCCGGGACCAGGCGCTCGGCCGGCTCGCGTCCCGGTTCGGCACCGAGCCCGTCGAGGTGCCGGACTCCCCGCTGCTGACCGAGGCGATACATCAGGTCGCGGCCTACTTCGCGGGTGAGCGGCGCTGCTTCGACCTGCCCCTGGACTGGTCGCTGATCTCCGGCTTCAACCGCCAGGTGCTGCGTGAGCTGGCGTCCGGCGTCCCGTACGGCTCGGTCGTGGGCTACGGCGACCTGGCCCGGCGGGTGGGACAGCCGGGGGCGGCCCAGGCGGTGGGCATGGCCATGGGCTCGAATCCACTGCCGGTCGTGGTGCCGTGTCACCGGGTCGTCGAGAGCGGCGGTGGGATCGGCGGGTTCGGAGGGGGCCTGGAGACCAAGCGGAAGCTGCTGGCGCTGGAAGGGGTGCTTCCGGAGCCGTTGTTCTGAGACTGAGAGGTCCCCGAACTGCCTGGGTCGACTACGTTCCCGCCGACGGTGTCCGCCCGCTCGTCCACCCGCATCGCACCAGCCTGCGCGGCGACCCGCGGGTCGCCGGGTTCCGGATCGTCGTCGTCGATGTCCTACCGCCATGTCCGACCAGTTCACGTCGGCCGCCGCGACCTTGATCCGCACCTGCCCCGGACCGGTACCGCTGGTCCAACTCGGCCTCCAGCGCCTCAGCGGAGGCGGTGCGCTCGCGGCCGACGCGCTGATTCGGGAGCCGCTTCAAGGAGTTCATCGAGGCCGGGGATCCTGGTTGGTTCGGCTGACACCGGCTGTCGGCGCATCGTGACTCCGGGGGGCCGAGTGCCGGGGAATGGGGGTCACGGGTTCCAGAAGACCGTGGTGAACACACGGTCGAAGCGCCGCCTGGCCAGATCATCGCGCTGGATCGCCCAGTGGACGGTGGCGCCTTCCCAGCCGTCGACGCCGCTGTGCCAGTCCGCGAGGAGCACCCAGTCCGAGACGTCACCCGAATCGGTATCCGTCGCTTCCCGCCGGCCCGCTTTCACCGCCCGCAGGGCATCGGACACGGCACCGGCGACCGGATCAGTATCGGTGATCTCCTCGGTCCCGTATCCGCCGATCTGGAGTGACCCCCAGGTAGCGATGTCACCGTGGGTGCTCTTCCACACCTCGACCAGTTCCTCGGAGCGGGGATGCCCGGGGAGCGGCTCCCACCGCGGCGCCTGGGGGAGTTCGACCAGCCCGTAGTACGGCGGCGACATGTGGGTCGTCGCCCTCAGCGGACCCTGCTGGAACGCCTTGACCGTCTCCTGGTACTCGTCCTCGTCGGACCAGGCCCAGTCAAGCCTGTCCCGCTCCTCCACGGCCGTACCGGCGGGGACGTACACCACGCTGCCGCTGCCCGTGGGAGTGAAGTCGCCATCTTCGTCCTCCACGAAGGCGAACAGCAGCAGGTGGCCGTCGGGAGGCAGCGGGAGGTCCGTCGCGTCGGCGGGCAGCGCCGCGAGGTCGATGGAGGCGAGGAAAGGGTGGAACGGGTTCGGGATGTCGGCCGGAAGCAGCAGTGGACCGCCGAACCGGCCCACGACCGGTCCGTCCTCGTCCCCGCCACCGTGCCGCCTCAGCACCACGAAGGGGCGAGCGGTGTCTAACCACCGCTCCACATCATCGGCGGGGATACCTCGCGCAATGGCCTTGTCACGAAAGGGACTTGCCCAGTCCGGCGTCTCAGGAGTCATGGGGAGACCGTAGCGGGAGGATATGACACAGCGGTGCGCCCAACGCCGTACTCAAAGGTCGTTTTCGGGTCGCGCCAGGAGATGGCGGCCTGGCCGGTGAGACGCCGAGGGTGGCGGCGTGCTCGACGAAGTGCTAGCGGTAGCCGCCGTCCGCGGCGGTGCTTCGCTTGCGGCCTAAGATCTTCTTGCCCGTGTCCGTGTCCTGGCTCGTGGCGGGCGCGGCGCCCTGGCACCGCGCGACCGCGGCGATCAAGCCACAAGGGTTTGACCGGGCGCACCGCCCGCCAGAGATGAGGGAGAACCGGGAGACAGGAGGCAGGCACGTGGTGCTGGTGGTGTCCGAAGAGGTGAGGGAGGTGCTTGACGCGCGCCGTCCCGTGGTGGCCCTGGAGTCCACGATCATCGCGCACGGGCTGCCTCGCCCGCGCAACCTGAAGGTCGCGCTGGAGCTGGAGGAGGTCGTGCGACGGGAGGGCGCCGTCCCGGCGACGATCGCCGTGCTCGACGGGCGGCCCCACGTGGGCCTGGACAAGAAGCAGCTGGAGCGGGTCGCGAACGAGGACGGGATCCGCAAGCTGGGTCACCGGGACCTGCCGCTCGCGGTGGCCTCAGGAGTGACCGGTGCGACCACCGTGTCGGCGACCGCGCTGCTCGCGGCCCTCGCGGGCGTACGGGTGTTCGCGACGGGTGGGCTCGGCGGCGTGCACCGGGAGTGGACGGTGAGCCAGGACGAGTCCGCCGATCTGGGGTTGCTGGCGCGCACCCGGATCACGGTGGTGTGCGCGGGCGTGAAGTCGATTCTGGACGTGCCGGCGACGCTGCAGCGACTGGAGACGCTGGGGGTCGCCGTCGCCGGGTACGGCACGGACCGTTTCCCCGGCTTCTACCTGTCCGACTCGGGGCATCCGGTGGACTGGACGCTGGAGTCACCGGAGCGGGTGGCGGAGGTCATGCGCGCGCAGGACGCGCTCGGCGGGCCGGAGTCGGCGCTCATCGTCGCCAACCCCGTACCCGAGGAGGAACAGCTCGATCCCGGGCTTCACGCGCGCGTGCTCGCCGACGCACTGCGCGCGTGCGAGGAGGAGGGTGTCACCGGTCAGGCGGTCACGCCGTTCCTGCTCGACTATCTGGTACGGCACACCGATGGGGCGTCGCTGAGCGCGAACCTGGCGGCGGTACGCGGGAATGTCCGGCTCGCGGCCCGTATCTCGGCGGCCTGGGCCGGGGTGTGACCGGTCCGGGCGGGCTGCGGAGGAGGCGGGGCGTGGAAGGCCGGGGCGTGGCTCCGGCGCCTGCCGAGCGGGGCGAGGAGCCGTCGGGTGCGAGCACGCCTCCTTCGGGTGGGGCCCTGCTGGTCGTCGGGGACGTGGTCACCGACATCGTCGCCCGGCACCGTGGACCGCTCGCGTCGGGGACCGACACCGCCGCGTCGGTGCGGACCCTTCCCGGTGGTGCGGGCGCCAACGTGGCGTGCTGGGCGGCTCACTGGGGCTGTGCGGAGGCACGGCTGCTCGGCCGGGTGGGCACGGACGCGGCCGCGTGGCACGAACAGGAGCTGACGGCCTGTGGCGTACGGCCACTCCTCGTCGTCGACCCGGTGGCACCGACCGGAACGGTGATCTGCCTGGTCGACACGGAGGCGGCGGCCGAACGGACGTTCCTGACGGACAGTGGGGCGTCCCTGCGGCTCGCCCCTGGTGACTGGTCGGACACGCTGCTCGACGGGGTCGCCCGGCTGCATCTGTCGGGCTATCTGCTGTTCTCCGAGTCGAGCCGGGCTCTGGTGGCGGCCGCTCTGGGCTCGGCACGTGCGCGTGGCGTGCCGGTGAGCCTGGATCCGGCGTCGGCGGGTTTTCTCACGGAGCTGGGCGTGAACCGCTTCCTGGAGCTCGTCGAGGGGATCGACGTACTGCTGCCCAGCCGCGACGAGGCGTGTCTGCTCACGGGCCTGCCCGATCCGTCGGACGCGGCGGCCAAGCTGAGCCGCCACGTTCCCCTGGTGGTCGCCAAGCAGGGCGCTGACGGAGCGCTGGTGGCCCGGTCCGGCACCGTCCACGCGCGCGTGCCCGCCGCCCCCGCGACGCCCCGCGACACCACGGGAGCCGGCGACGCCTTCACGGGAGCCTTCCTCGCAGCCCTGCTCGCGGGCGCCGGCCCCGAGGAGGCGGCGGGCGAGGGGTGCCGCGCCGGGGCGCTGGCGGTGCAACGGGTGGGCGGGCGGCCGCCCGTGGCGAACGGGCAGTGACACGCGAGACCCCTCGGCCTCATGGTGTGAGGGGCTCCCGCCCCGGCCCTACGCCTTCCTTCCCCAAGCGGAGATCATCGGCGCGGTGGCGAGGTCCATGGTGCGGGTGGCCACGTTGGCGAGGTGCTGGTCGATCTCCTCGTCGGTGGCGAGACCCGACGAGACGAGCTGGTCGCGGACCTGCCGGATCGTCGCGGACTCCAGGGCGGCGCAGGCGGGCGAGGCGACGGGGAAGTACGCGTCGGCCTGGACGCCGCAGAGACCGGCTTCCCGGAGCAGCCGCGGCAGTCTGCGGCCGTAAGCGAGGTCGGTGCCACGCTCGGAGAGCAGGCTGCGGAAGCCCTGGCGCAGCCGGTTGGCCAGCTGTTGCTCCGGGCCGTACTCATCGGGGCAGAGCAGGGGTTGCAGGGCCGGGTCGGCGTCCTCGATCAGGATCCGCCCACCGGACCGCAGCGCCTTGACCATGGAACGCAAAGCTCGCTCCCGGTCCCGCACATGGACCAGGACGAGCCGGGCGTGCACGAGGTCGAAGCCCTCCCCGGGCAGTTCGTCCGCGCCCACGTCGTGGACGCGGACCTCGACCGGCGGGCGGGCCGCCGAGGCCACCAACGAGGTGTCGATGTCGGTCGCGAGTACCTTGCCGGTCGGACCCACCTTCTTGGCGAGCCAGGAGATCACGGAGGTGCCGCCCGCGCCGACCTCCCAGCAGCTCCAGCCCGACCCGATACCGAAACCCTGGAGGTGCCGGAACGTCACGGGATCGAACAGGGTGGCGAACGCATCGAAGCGCTCGCCCGCCTCGGCCTGCTGGTTGTCGAGAAGATACCCGTCGGTTCGCGTCATGCCGCGATCATCCCATTTGCCTGCCATGGCAGCACATTGACGCCGTCACGGCCTCCTCCTCCCCCCTCCGTTCCAGCAGCAACTGGGCAGGCACGCACACACGCCGAAAACCAAGGGACCAGCCGACCTGCCAACCGGGAAGCGAAGCGGAGTGTTCCGTTCCCACAGGCTTACTCGTCACTCGATTCATGCTGGCAGACTGGCCACGGCAAGGCGCAGAGTGCGGCGCGTCCAGGAGGCGAACTGCGCACACAAGGAGAGATCCACGCGAGGAGATCCAGATGTCCATGGCAGGGAATCTGCGAAAGGTCACGGGCCTCGGCAAGGTCGGCGGCCTGCGCGGGGTGGCACGGCTGGCACGGCGCCGCGTCCGTGTCGATCTCAGCCACCCGGCCCGCTCCCCGCTGGGCTCCGCGGTGGTCAACTGTGTGACGTATCAGGACGGGGAGCGTGTACCCGGCGGCCGTGATCTCGCCGACGCCGTCAAGCATGTCCGCGAGACCGGTGACGGCTTCGTCTGGCTGGGGCTGCACGAGCCGACGGCGCGCGAGTTCGCGGGCATCGCCGACTTGTTCGGGCTGCACCCACTGGCGGTCGAGGACGCGGTCGAGGCCCATCAGCGCCCGAAGCTGGAGCGCTACGGCGAGACGCTGTTCGCTGTGTTCAAGACCGTCTGCTATGTCGAGCACAAGGAGCTGACCGCGACCAGCGAGGTGGTGAACACCGGCGAGATCATGGTTTTCGTCGGCCACGACTTCGTGATCACGGTGCGGCACGGCCGGCACGGCTCACTCGGGCCGCTGCGCGAGGAACTGGAGGCGAACCCCGAGCAGCTCACCAAGGGGCCGGCCGCGGTGCTGCACGCGATCGCGGACCACGTGGTGGACGACTATCTGACCGTCACGGACTCCGTCCAGGCGGACATCGACCAGGTCGAGACGGACGTGTTCGCGGAGAACGGCGCGCGGGTGGACCCGGGGCGCATCTACCAGCTCAAGCGCGAACTGCTGGAGCTGAAGCGGGCGGTGGCCCCGCTCACCCGCCCGCTCCTGGAGCTCGCCACCCGGCCCGAGCGGGTGGTCGCCCCGGAGATCCAGGCCTACTTCCGGGACGTCTCGGACCACCTGCTGCGGGCCACCGAGCAGATAGCCGCGTTCGACGAGTTGCTGAACTCGATCCTGCAGGCACATCTCGCGCAGGTCAGCGTCGCGCAGAACGAGGACATGCGGAAGATCACGGCGTGGGCGGCACTCATCGCGGTGCCGACGATGGTCTGCGGGGTGTACGGCATGAACTTCGACTTCATGCCGGAGCTGCACTGGAAGCTCGGCTATCCGATGGTCTGGGTGGTCATAGCCGTCGCCTGCACCGCCCTGTACCGAGGCTTCAAGCACAACGGCTGGCTGTGACCTCCCCCGCCCGGAGCGGAGGGGTGGTACCTCGACCCGTCCGCAGACCCGGGCGAGGGCGCGCCCTCAGCGGACCGACATGGACCGACATGGACCGACCGACGTGAACCGACGTGGACGACGTGAACCGACGGAGTCAGCCCTGGCGCGAGCCGACGGAGTCAGCCCGGGGCGCCCTTCGCGTAGACGCTCTCGACCCAGACCCCGATCTGCTCCTCGGGCAGGTGCTCGGCCAGGTCGGCCTCGCTGATCATGCCGACGAGGCGCTTGTTCTCGATGACAGGAAGCCGACGGATCTGATGCCCAGTCATCTCCCGGAGCACTTCGCTGACATCGGCGTTCGCGTCGATCCAGCGCGGTGTGCCCTTGGCCATCTCGCCCGCCGTGACACGTGACGGGTCGTGGCCCATGGCCACACAGCCCACGACGATGTCGCGGTCGGTCAGGATGCCACAGAGCCGTTCGTTCTCGTCACTGATGGGCAGAGCTCCGACATTGAGCTCGCGCATCAGCTGCGCGGCACGGTCCAGGGTCTCGTGGGCGGGAATCCACTGGGCGCCACGGTGCATGATGTCTCCGGCGGTGGTCATGAGGTGCCTCCTGGTGCCGGACGGCCGGCGCGGTGCGGGACGCACCGCTAGTCCCGACCCCCTACATTCTCGCCGCGCCGCCAGGGGGACGCACCCGGAGCGCCACGACTCCGGCCGACCAGCCGCGCCCGTCGAGGGCCGGGGGCCTCACCCGGCCCCAGGGTTCAGACGTACGTGCATACAAATGCTTCGCGAAGATCGTCGGCCGTTACCGGAGGGCGGCGCCCCGAGCTCAGCCGCTCCATGCGGGGTGCCGTGGGTCGTCGGCGCGCACCAGGACATCGGCCGTCGCCGCCGGGTCGGTTTCCGCCGCGTAGCGCTCATAGGCGGGGAGCGTCCAGTGCTCGGCCTCGGGGGTACGGCGGCGGAGGGCGCCCGCCGAGAGGAGGACGTGGACCGACAGGTCGAACGGGAACCAGTGCTTCAAGAGGAGAGGACCATGCAGCAACAGAAGCCCACCCAGCGGAAGTTGGACGTAGGGACTGCGGGTGGCTCGATCGGTGACGGGATCCCACAGGTCGGGCAGGACACGACCGTCGCCGCCGGGTTCGAGGGGACCGAAGACCTCGCGCCACAGGGCGGCCGTGTCGAACCAGCCGCCGTAGTACGACTCCACGTCCTCGTGCCCGTGCTCGAACCTGAGGGACGCGGGACGCAGGAAACCCTCCGTGCCCACGACGAGCGAGGGCCGGCCGCGCACGCGCAGTGCATCGGAAACACGCTGGGCGAGCCCGCCGGGGCCGGCGGCGGGAGCTCCGTCGAAGGCGATGCGGGGCCAGGGGCTGCCGTCGCCCGGCTTCAGGTCGAGCATGCGGTCGGCGAGGAGGTCGCCGAGCCGCTCCCAGGTGATCGCTTCGAGTCGCACACGGCCCATGATGCCCCGCGAGGCCGCCCGGTCCTGAAGGCGGTCAGGGGCGGAAGGCGGACGCCGCGGGTGCGGCACGGGCGGAGAGGAGCCGGGGAACGGAGACGCGCCGTGGTGACGTGAACCAGGTGACGTGAACCGGGTGACGTGCAGGTCGAGCCGGGAAGGAACCGCATATGGCAGCACGCGCAACTCCCCCGGCCCGCACCGGGCTTGTCGTGATCCAGGCACTCAGGAAGAAGCACTGCGCCGAGTGCCGCAGCGGGCCGCTGGCGTTGCTGGTGCTGGAGGACGGTGTGCCGCGGTGTCTCGACTGCGTGGATCTCGGGCATCTGGTGTTCCTCCCGCGGGGTGACACCGCGCTGACGCGGAGGTCGTGGGAGGAGAGCTCACTGTCCGCGGTGGTGGTGCGGTTCGACCGGCGGCGGAGCCGGTACGAGCGGCAGGGTGTCCTGGTCGAGGAGGCGGCGCTCGCCCGGGCCGAGGATCGGTGCCTGGCGGACGCGGAGGCGAGGCGACGGCGCCGGGTGCGCGACGCGCGGCGGCGGGCGGCGGAGGACGCGCGGTTCATGGACGCGTTCGCGACGGAGATCCGGCGGCTGTTTCCCGGGTGCCCCGCCGGGCGGGCGGGGGCCATCGCGGCGCACGCCTCGGTGCGCGGCAGCGGGCGGGTCGGACGGAGCGCCGCGGGGCGGGCGCTGTCCGAGGCGGCCGTGACCTCGGCGGTCATCGCCTCCGTGCGGCATCTGGACACGCCGTACGACCGGTTCCGGATGAGCGGGGTGCCCCGGTACGAGGCACGGCGGCGGATCGCACCGGTGGTGGAGAGGACGTTGCGGGAGTGGCGGGAGGCCGGAGAGGGCAGGGACGGCGGGGACGAAAGGGGATGACCGGGAGCACGGAAAGTACACGGAGTACAGGAGGTACGGGGGGTACGGGAAGTACGGGGAGTGACGTCAAAGGCCGGTCAGGCTCTTGTATCGGGGGAATGAGGCGGGAGTGGACATGATCGATGGGCCGTACTTCGTGCTGACGGTGCTGGGTGTGCTCGGGACGGGTCTGGTCGCCGGGGTTTTCTGCGGGTTCTCGACGTTCGTGATGAGGGGGATCGCCGCGCTGCCGCCCGCACAGGGCGTGGCCGCGATGCAGGCGATCAACGTCGCGGCGGTGCGGCCGGCCTTCATGCTCGTGTTCGTCGGGTCGGCGGTGCTCTGCGCCGTGCTGGCCGTGGTCACATTCGTGCTGTGGCCGGACGAAGGGACGGTGGAGTTGCTGGTGGGGAGTGTGCTGTATCTGTTCGGCTGCTTCGGGGTCACCACTGTCGCGAACGTGCCGCGCAACGAGGCCCTGGCCAAGCTGGACGCGGGCACACCGGAGGCCGCGGCGTACTGGCCGACGTACGTGAGCCAGTGGTCGACGTGGAATCACGTCCGGGGCGTCGCCTCGGCAGCCGCGGCGATCTCGTACATACTCGCCCTGACCTGAGGCGGGTAGACGTGCGCCACTCGGGCAGCCTGACAAGAGAAGGCCGGCTCGCATGCCTGGAGCGAACGGGCCTGTGCCCGGCCGGGGCGGATGCGACGTCGGCGACGTATCGTGGCGGAAAGCAGAGTGCCGCCCGAAGGCGTACGGCCTCGCGCAGACCGGAGACCGAAAGTCGCAGTCCGCAGTCCGTAGTCCGCCCGGTCGTACGGCCATGCCGTACACGTATGTGACGTAAGGGGACACGGCCATGGCCGATCCCAAGGGTTTCCTGAAGACCTCACGTGAGGAATGGCCTCGTCGGCCTGTCGAGGAGCGGGTGCGGGACTGGGACGAGGTGTACGTTCCCGGGGCCCTGCTGCCGATCATCAGCAAGCAGGCCGACCGCTGCATGGACTGCGGCATACCGTTCTGCCATGACGCCTGTCCGCTGGGGAACCTGATACCCGAGTGGAACGACCTGGTCTCGCGGGAGGACTGGCGGGCGGCGAGCGACCGGCTGCACGCCACGAACAACTTCCCGGAGTTCACCGGGCGGTTGTGCCCCGCCCCGTGCGAGGCCGGGTGCGTGCTGGCGATCAACCAGCCCGCGGTCACCATCAAGAACGTCGAGGTGGCCATCGCCGACCGTGCCTGGGAGGAGGGCTTCGCGCCGCCCCGGCCGCCGGACCGGCTCACCGGGCGGACGGTCGCGGTGATCGGCTCGGGACCCACCGGGCTCGCGGCGGCCCAGCAGTTGACGCGGGCCGGGCACACCGTGGTGGTGTTCGAGCGGGCCGACCGGATCGGCGGGCTGCTGCGGTACGGCATCCCGGCGTTCAAGATGGAGAAGCGGCACCTGGACCGCCGACTGGGACAGATGCTGGCCGAGGGGACGAAGTTCCGTACGTCGACCGCGGTCGGGCGGGACATCGGGGCGGCCGAGTTGCGGGCACGGTACGACGCGGTGGTGATCGCCACCGGCGCTACCGCGTGGCGGGAACTGGACGTGCCCGGGCGGGAACTGCACGGTGTCCATCAGGCGATGGAGTACCTGCCGCTGGCCGACCGGGTGTGCGAGGGGGATCTGGAGGTGTCACCGCTGTCGGCCGCCGGCAAGCACGTGGTGATCGTCGGGGGCGGCGACACCGGGGCGGACTGTCTGGGGACGGCCGTGCGGGAGGGTGCGGCGTCGGTGACCCAGCTGGACATCTACCCGCTGCCGGGGGCCGAGCGCGACGAGGACGCCGAGCCGTGGCCGACGTATCCGAAGATCTACCGGCTCTCGGCGGCGCATGAGGAGGCACGCGACCTGGGGACGGCGCCCGCGGCGGACGCGGACGTCCGGTTGTTCGCGGCGTCGACACTCCGCTTCACGGGGGACCCGGACGGGCAGGTCCGGTCGCTGCACCTGGTCGAGGTGGACGCGCAGCGACGCCAGGTGCCGGGCACCGGGCGCACGCTCCCGGCGGACCTCGTCCTGCTCGCCCTCGGCTTCTCCGGACCGGACCGGGCGGACGGGCTGATCGACCAACTCGGTCTCACGCTCGACGGGCGCGGTCTGATCGCCCGTGACGCGGACTTCGCGACCGGCATGCCCGGTGTGTACGCCGCCGGCGATGCCGCCCGTGGGCAGTCCCTCATCGTGTGGGCGATCGCTGAGGGACGGGCGGTGGCGGCCGCCGTGGACCGCCATCTGACGGGAGCGACGCGGCTTCCGGCGCCGATCGGGCCGTATGACCGGCCCATGACGGCGTAGCCCTGGGGCCGGGGCTCTCTCGTCAGCAGAACGTCCGTAGCGGCGTGCTTCGCGTCGCCGTCGAGCGGGGCGAACCCCGAGGAACCACCTGTACCTGGTCGCGGTGATCGCTGCTCGGCCGCCGGACGAGGCACCGCGCGGTGTGCGGAGCGGCCAGAGCCGGCTCCGCACACCGCGCGGGCCCGACGTCACACCTTGCGGCCCACCGCCCCGTACCCCGGGATGACGTCGTCGTCCTGCCCCGGCACGGGCTCGCCCAGCTCGGGGTGCCAGTCGGTGACCAGCGAGACACCGGGATCGACGAGTTCGAGGCTCTGGAAGAAGCGGCCGACCTCGTCGCGGGAACGCAGCGCGAGGTTGATGCCACCGGCCCGGTAGGTCTCGACCGCCGACTTCGACTTCTCCGGAGTGAAGTCCGCCGTGGCGTGCGACACCGTCAGACAACTGCCCGACGGCAGCTGGGACAGCAGCCGCTCCACGAGGTCGTACGCGCCGTCCTCGTCGGTGACGAAGTGCAGCAGCGCGACGAGCGAGAGCGCCACGGGCCGGTTGAAGTCCAGGACCTCCTTGGCCCGCTCCACGATGGCGTCCGGCTCCCGCACGTCGCCCTGCACGTACTCGGTCACGCCCTCGGGCGTGCCGCGCAGCAGGGCCGCCGCGTGGGCCAGCACGATCGGGTCGTTGTCGCAGTACACGACGCGGGCGTCCGGCGCGACCTGCTGGGCGATCTGGTGCAGGTTGGGCTCGGTCGGGATGCCCGTGCCGATGTCCAGGAACTGGCGGATCCCGTTCTCGGCCAGCCAGCGCGTGGCGCGGTGCATGAACGCGCGGTTGACCTTGGCCATCACCGGCGTCCGCGGGTCGAGGGCGAGCATCTTGCGGCCCAGTTCCTCGTCGACGGGGTAGTTGTCCTTGCCGCCGAGGAACCAGTCGTACGTCCGTGCCGGATGCGGCTTGCTCGTGTCGAGCTTCAGGGGGCCCTGCCCGGTCATGAGGCACTCCATAAGTCGTCGGTGCGGCAGTTGGCGATCAATTCCACCAATCCCACGCTCAGTTCATCATCAAAATCAGGAAAGTTGAGTAAACAAAGGACTCAAGACAGCAGGAAGTCGGCCTCCCCCGCCTTCGCTCCCTCGATGAACGCGTTCATCTCGTCGGGCGTGTATATCAGCGCCGGACCATCGGGGTCGGTGGACTGGCGTACGGCGATCCGGCCGTCGGCGAGCTTCATCGCCTCCAGGCAGTTGCCGCCGTTGCCACCGCTCCAGGGCTTGTGCCAGCCCTCGCTGCCCAGATCCCGGGCAGGCATGCCGTTGTAGACGCGCATGTGCGACTGCTGCTTGCGGGACTGGGGCTTGATGCGATCCATTCACAGCTCCTTGCGGAGATCCCGGAGGATCTCCTTCGTGCGATGTGCTGTGGCGGCCTGGGCCGCCATGCGGTCCATGACTTCGAGGTGGGTTGCCACTTCGTGGCGTGCGTCCAGGTAGACGGCGCCGGTCAGGTACTCGCTGTAAACCATGTCGGGAAGCTCCGGCACGGCGAATCGGAACAGCACGAAGGGCCCGTACGTGCCCGGGTGCGGCCCCCGGTCGAACGGCACGATCTGCAGCGTCACGTTGGGCAACCTCGTGGCGTCGAGCAGCCGGTCGATCTGGGCGCGCATGACCTCGGGGCCGCCGACGGGACGGCGCAGGACCGTCTCCTCCATCACGACCCAGAAGCGGGGTGCGTCCTCACGCGTGAGCAGGCCCTGCCGCCGCATCCGCAGCGCCACATGACGCTCGATGTCCTCGGGGCTGGTCTGCCCGATGGCGCCCGACTCCAGGACGCCACGGGCGTACTCCTCGGTCTGCAGCAGTCCGGGCACGAAGTGGGGTTCGTACGAGCGGATGGTGCTCGCCGCGCCCTCCAGGCTGACGTACATCGAGAACCAGCCCGGCAGGATGTCGTGGAACCGCTGCCACCAGCCGGGTTTGTTGGCCTCCTCGGCCAACTGGACGAAGCCCTCCGCCTCTTCGTCGGAGATGCCGTATGCCTTCAGCAGGAGTTGGAGGTACGGGATCTTGAGCGAGACCTCCGCCATCTCCATACGGCGGACCGTGGCGGGTGCGACACGCAGGATGCCTGCGGCCTCCTCGCGTTTCAGGCCCGCCCGCTCCCGCAGATCCAGCAGACGTCGGCCGAGGACGACCTGACCGACCGTCGGTGCGGACCGCGGCTCGCTCACCGCGCACCTCCTCCTGGCCCCGTAAGCCCTGCTCCTCCTGGTCTCGACAGCCCTGCGGCGCCCGTCCGAAGCCTTGCCGTGCCCATGCGTGTTGACGTGCTCACACACCTGTGCACTCGTGCAGGGATCCAACTGGCGCCGCGTCACGTGCTGTTACCGAGCAGTGTGCCACGACCGTTCGGAGAGTCACACCGCACTCTGCAATTTTCAGAGTGACACTTGCCAAGTGTTCGAGGCGAGGAGATAGTGGCTAACGTGATTCCGCCTGCGCCCTTAGGAACAGATGCCACCGCAGACCGGTTCGTTGCCGGACCTGCGGCCCGGGTGCGCCCCGACGCGGCCACCGAGCGCCGGTTCCGCTTCGAGCTGGCCGCGCACCCGGGTTCCGTGGCTCACGCCCGGCGGTTGACGCGCGCCCGGCTGTCCGGCTGGGCCCTCTGCGAGGACACCTGCGACACGGCCGCGCTGGTCGTCTCCGAGCTGGTCACCAACGCCATCGTGCATGCGGCCGGCCGTCGGGTCGTCTGCGAGCTGCACGACCGTGACGACCTCGTCCGGATAGCCGTACGTGACGAGGGGCGCGCTCCGGGCGAGCCGCACCCCACGCCGCAGCGGCCCGAGGAGGAGCACGGGCGAGGTCTTCTTCTCATTGAGGCCATGTGCCGTGCCTGGGGCGCGCAGGACGCGGGCCCGGGGCTGCTGGTCTGGGCGGATGTGCCCCGTGGTGTCGTCCCGGCTCAGCATGCCTCGGAGGTGTCGCACCCGGCGGACACCGCGCGCCGTCTGAACACGGTGCCGCCCCCGGCGGACCGCCGCAGCCGGGACACGGCCGCCCGGTCCGACCTGGGCTGGAGCGCGAAGAAACCACCGGCCGAGGACCGCGGCAACGGGGTGGAGGCGGCGCACAGGACGGGGGCCGTGACGGTCCCCGCGGCCCGGCGAGGCCGAGAGCGGGGGACTGTGTGAGGACATCGACGGGTGCGGATTCGACGGGTCGTACGGCCCCGGTGGTAGGCCTGGACACCCTGGTCCGCCTCCGGCGTTGTCAGCGGCCGCCCGAGGCGCTCCGACGGCTCGTGCTGCCCGAGGGCATGACCGCCCCCATGGGCTGCGACGCGGTCGGGGTGCCCGCGGAACTGGGCCCCGAGGTACTGCCGCGGCTGCCGCGTGTGGGGTGCGTGTACGCCGACGGGGCGCACTGGTGGTGGCTCGTCCCCTCCGACTCCGACTACGCCCTGGAGTGGCCGGCACCCGTCCGGTACACCACGGGCGCGGTCCTGCCCGACACCCCTGCCGCCCCCGACCTCATCCACAAGCCCACCGGCACGATCCCGTACACCCCGCCGATACCGCTCTACCTGGCCCTGTGCCGAGTGACGGGGACGACGCCCACCTGGTCGCGGCCGATCAGCGCGTGAGCGGGGATCCGCCGCGGGGGGTCGTGAGCGCTGTTCGCCGGGCCGGTGGTGGCGGGCGGATCTCGGGTCGGGGGCGTTCCGGTCCTCCGAGCCGTGCGACCGTCACCACCTTCCGGCCCACCGCTCCCTCTCGCTCTCCCTCTCCCCCACGCCTGAGCGCCCCACCTCTCTGCCCCGCCCCGGCCCGCACTCCCCGCGCACAGGCGCGGCGTACAGCGGCTCGCGCCCGGCGCGCCCCGTATGGGCCGCCGTGAGACGACCGCGCGCTCTGGTCCCCTGCGGTCGGCCCCGCGATAGTGGCCGTCCGTCGACGATCGGGGGAGGCCCAGGGTGAGGAAAGCGGCCGGCTCGGACACACGTGCGCACGCAGGTGGCAAGGACGGCGAGCCGCCGGAGGCCTCCGATTCCGAGGTGCTCCTCTTCGGCGGGCCGCTCCGGTACGACATGGGCTGGTCGCAGCACGCCGACGCGTTCCCGGAGCTGAACCTCCGCGCCATGGTGAGGCGGCTGCCGTCGCTCCTCGCCTCCAGCTTCCGGCTGGCCTGGCAGGCGGACCGGCGCGCCGCCCGGACCGTACTGGCCGCTGAGGTCGGCCGGGGTCTGGCCCAGGCGGTGAGCCTGCTGGCGGTCAACACCGTCCTGGCCCGGCTGATCGCCGGCGGTCCGGTCGAGGACCGGCTGCGGGGCGCCGCTCCGGCCCTCACCGCCCTCGCCGCCGTCATGCTGCTGGCCGCGCTGCTGCGCGCCGCCTCGACGTACGGCACCGGCCGCCTGGAACCCAAGGTCGAGCGCGTGGCGACCGAGCTGTACCTGGAGCGGGCGGCGGCCGTGGAGCTGGCCGCCATCGAGGACGACGCCTTCCACAAGCTGCTCGACACCGCCAAGTACGGCGCCCAGTCGGCCCGCCGGATGATCTCCTACTCCGCGCGCGTGGTGAACGCGATGATCTCGCTGGTCGCGGCGGCGGGCGTACTGACCGTGCTGCACCCGGCCCTGCTCCCGCTGCTCGTCACCATGACGCTGCCGAGCGCCTGGAGTGCCCTGACCATCGCCCGGCGACGTTACGAGTCCTTCCACACATGGATACAGCACGCGCGCGCGGGGCACCTGATCAGCAGCCTGCTGACCGAGCCCGAGGCGGCTCCGGAGGTCCGCGTGCACGGCGTCGGCCCGTTCCTGCTGCGCCACTTCCGCTCGATGTCGGAGTCGGCGGAGGCCGAGCAGGAGCGCCTGGCCCGCCTGGCGGCCCGTACCGGACTGGTCGCCGCTGCCTGGACGGGGATCGCGACCGTGGCAACCTACGCGACGCTCGGCGGCCTGCTGCTCGCCGGTGCCATGGCGCTCTCCGTGGTGGGGACGGCGGTCATCGCCATCCGCACCGGCTCCGCCAGCCTCGACGCCCTCGTCCTGGAGGTCAACTCCCTGCACGAGGAGGCCCTGTTCGTGGGCGACATGCAGCGCCTGTACGTGGAGGCGGCCCAGCGCGCGATCCCGGTGGGCGGGGCCCCGCTGCCCGCGAACCCCCGGGAGATACGCCTGGAGAGCGTCACCTTCACATACCCCGGCAAGGCGGCCCGGCCCGCTCTGTGCGATGTGACGCTGACGGTGCCCCTCGGCAAGATCGTGGCGCTCGTCGGGGAGAACGGCTCGGGCAAGACCACCCTGGTCAAACTGCTCGCCGGGCTGTACGCGCCGGACCGGGGCCGCATCCTGTGGGACGACGTGGACGCGGCGAACGCCGACCGGCAGCAGCTCGCCGAACGCATCGCGATGGTGGCGCAGGACTTCAAACGGTGGCCGTTCACGGCCCGCGTGAACGTCGCGCTGGGCCGCCCGTCGGCGGCGCCGACCGACGAACGCGTGTCCTCGTCGGTCGCCGAAGCGGGTGCCCAGGACGTGGTGGCCGATCTTCCGCGGGGCCTGGACACGCTGCTGGCCAGGGGCTTCAGTGGCGGTCACGAGCTCTCGGGGGGCCAGTGGCAGCGGCTGGGCATCGCGCGGGCGGCCTACCGGCGCGGGCAGATCCTGATCGTGGACGAGCCGACCGCGGCCCTCGATGCCCGCGCCGAGCTGGAGGTCTTCGAGAAGATCCGCGCTCTGGCGGGCACGGGTCAGACGGTCATCCTCATCACGCACCGTCTGGCCTCGGTGCGCCATGCCGACCTGGTGCACGTCCTCGACCAGGGCCGCCTGGTGGAGTCCGGTTCCCCGGAGGAACTCCTGGCCATGGGCGGCGTCTACGCGGAGCTGTACTCGCTCCAGGCGGAGCAGTTCACGGCGAAGGTGCCGACGAGGGGGGCGGGCTGACGGATCCGGCGCGGGGCTTACGGATCCGGCGCGGGTCTTACGGATCCGGGGCGGCCGCGGTATCGCACGATGCGCTGGGCCTCGACGGCGCAGAAGGGTCACTCTCCGGAGTCGGCTCCGCGCACGATCACCAGAAACGTGTCGGTGGCGAGGTCCATGACGACCTCCGCGGCCTGGCCCTCCAGGCGGCGCGCCTGCGCGAACTCCTCCGCCGGCCAGGAACCGCGCGGCCCTCCGGCGGGGAAGCGCTCCAGCACTGTTCGCCCGTTCACCCTGCACCTCCATGTGAAGCCAGTAGTCGTAGAGTTAAACGCCCTCCCTGGGGTGAACGGCTCTTGACGTGACAGTAATGAGACGTAGTTGACACATCCGCGGGAGGCTCAGCGCGAGATGGCGTCTAGTGCCCCAACAGGCAACGTTCGCCCCGTCGCGACGCCCGGCACGCTCCCCCACTGCCTTAAGGGCGTGGGAGGCGCCCCCACTCGCCGCACCGGACGCCGCTCCTTAACGGGCAAACGTTGCCTGCCGGGGCACTAGCCTGCCGCACGCAGCCCCGGCAGTGTTCCTTGCTCGGCCGCCGGTAGCAGGCGGCCCAGCCCCGCCCGCTTGCTGCGCTCGGTGAGCTCGTCCAGGAGTTCGGTGAGCCGCTTGGTGTCCTGGGGTGTGAGGTGTCCCGTGTCGTCGAGATGGACGGCGTAGGCCGTGGTCGTGTCGACGATGCGTTCGAGCGTGGCCGCGACGTCGCCGGTGCCCTGCGTGTGACGGGCCAGGGCGGGGAGTTCGGCCGCCGCGAGGTCGATCGCGGCGCGGGCCTCGGCGAGCGTGCGATAGGCCTCGCGGCGCAGGGTCCACCGCCGTGCGCGGTCATCGGACTCGCTGAGTACGTGCGCGAGGTAGGCGTACGCGGCGGCCCCGGCCTTGGCCAGCCTGGCCCGCACCCCGCCACCGCGCTGCCCGGGCATCGGCAGATGACCGACGATCAGCACGATGGCGCAGGCCAGCAGCGTCTCGCCGATCCGGCTCCAGGACGCCTGCGGCTCCCCGCCGACCATCACCAGGGCGAGCACCAGCACGGTGACGACGGCCGTCTGCGCGGCGAAGTGCCGTGTGGCGACGGGAATCAGCGCACCACTGACGGCAACGAGCGCGATCAGGCCCTCGGGCCGCGGCAGCACGGCGGCGAACCCGGCGAAGACGACCGCCCCCAGCACGGTCCCCGCGGCGCGGTTCAGCACCCGCGAGGCGAGCGGCCCGAGGTCGGGCTTGACCAGGAAGACAGCCGTGGCGGGGAGCCAGTACCAGTGGACGTGGTGAAGAGCCTGCGCCACGGCGGCACTGGCCCCGAAGGACAGGGCGACCCGCATCCCGTACTCACGCCCACCGGCCCCGAGGGCAAGGTGGACGAGTGACGTGGCGGTACGGCGCCGACGGTGCAGGCGCCCCTCCTCCTGGATGTCGCCCCCGCGGTCGAACGCCTCGGCGGCCTGCAACAGCGCGTCGTCCAGAGCCCGCAGGGCGGGCGCGGAACGAGCGGGCGCGGGCAGCGGTCCCGTGTGCGCGTTGGCCCGCACGGCGACAGCGAGGCGCCGTGGCCCCTCCGCGGCACGGCCGGGCACGGCCTCCCCCGCCCACGCGAGCGCGGTCGCCGCCTCGGCGAGGGGCAGCGCTGCGGCGTACTGGGCGTGGAGCCGCCGCTCGGTCGCCGAACTCGCGTACCGCCGCAGCCGGGGCCCGGCGAGGGCGTCCTGGGCGTGATCGAGAGCGGCAGTGAGCGCGGCCCGCCGGCCGCTGGCTTCGGACGTACCCGTCGCGACGAGCAGCTCGGCGATGGCGTCGTACACCTTGGCGACGGCGTCCCGCTCCCCGTCGAACCGGAAGTCGAGCCAGAACTCCAGCCGCGAGTCCCCGGCGACGGCCCCGGGCGTGGGCAGCACGAGCCGTAGGGTGAGCAGCCACCCCGCACCAGCCACAAAGGCGAGCGCCCGCTCCCACCCGCTCTCGGGCAGGGGCATCCCGGCCCCGATGGCCGCGGCGACGAGCAACTGCGTGCCGGCCCCCGACGCCACGGGCCCGATGGCACTGACGCTCCCGGCGAGAAGCCCGAGCAGGGTGAGCACGAGGGTCAGCACCACGGCATGCGCATGCTCCCCGGCGTACGTCCCGACGACCAGCCCCCCGGCCCCCACGAGCGCCGGCACCCCGATCCGCTTGACCGAGGCCCTCCGGCTCCCCGGCCGGTCATTGATTCCGGCAAGCATGGCCCCGAGTGCGGCGACGACCCCGACGGAGGCCCGGTCGAGGAGTACGGCCACGAGCAACAGGGGCCCGGCCGCCAGCGCACCCCTGGTCACGGCGCTCCAGGGCACGGGCCCCCTTTGCGCACGCAGAGCATGAGCAAGCCAGGGCGGCACAGCAAGCACGAGGCGGGACACGTGTCGGGCTCCTGTCGGGTCGAGGGCGGGGGGTGCGCCTTCGGGCGACGGTGGCCGGGCGGGGATTGGTGGTCTCCACGGTAGGTCCCGTACCGGGGAGGATCGGACAGACCGTGTTACCGGGATGTGACGATGCCTGGAAAAGCCAAGTTCTTTATGAACGCAAGGCCGAGCGTGGTGGCAGATCGATCACACGCGTGGGCGGCCGAAGGCTTCAGCAGTCAGGCGCGCATCACCTGATCGGCCACGAAAGTGATGTGCTGGATGTGGCCTTTCTGCACCCATACTCCGGGGTTACCGGGGCTGATGGACATGCCGGGATCGGCCTGGTCCTGCAGCCACTGCTTGCGACGGCACTGGTCACGGAGCTCCGTCGCCGCAGCCGCGCGTACACGGGCCCCGTGCCCGCGCTGGCTGTCTGCCGTGTGAGCTGCGTACTTTTTACTTGCTCCGCTGCTACTCGCCGCCCGCCCTCAGCCTCAATGACTCGAAGAGCGACTCAGCCGCCACAACAGCCTGGACCGGCGCATCCTGGCCCGGCTCGCCAAAGAGCGAGCCGACGATGCCGTCGACCCCCCGCAGCCCCGCCCGCTCCAGCAACCGCTTCTCGTTCGTCACCCACTTTCCGCGTGCCGCGAGGAGCGCGTGCCCGGCCTGTACGGCGGCGGTGGCGACGGCACCGGCTACTTCCGTGAGGCGCCCTTTGGGGGCGTGGTTGGCCTTGGCGTACCCGAGGGTGGCGCGGGCCGAGCCGAACCAGCGTTCGGCGGCGGAGACTCGGAGCTTTTCCGGGTACGTGGCCGGGCGGGGCAGGTCGCCGTGCAGTACGCGGTTCACGGCGAGTTCGGCCACGAGCAGGTAGCTCGGGATGCCGGCGAGGTGGAAGAGGAGGGGCTCCACGTGGAAGCGGCCGGATTCGGCCTCGGAGAGTTCGTGTTCCACGACGTCGAGGTCACGGTAGTGGACGTCAACGCGCCGGCCGTCGATGGTCAGCCAGGCTCCGCCGTTGAAGATCCCACCGCCCCAGCCGCCGATCTCGGAGACCTCGCCCTCCCAGCCGATGGCACGGAGGTCGGCCGGGTCGAAGGGGCCCCGGTAGTAGATCGCCAGGTCCCAGTCGCTCTCCGGAGTGTGGGTCCCCTGGGCGCGGGAGCCGCCGAGGGCGACGGCATGGATGGTGGGGAGGGCGGCGAGGCGGTCGGTGACGTGGGTGAGGAAGGTGTCGTCGTCCACGGTACTGTCCGGGGCGGCACGTACGGTCTCGTCACCCGTGTCCGCGGTCATGGCCGGGGCTCACCGATGGTCAGGTCACCGATGGTGTGGGCCTGGATGACAGTGCCGTGTTGTACGCCCCCACTGATGGTGTTGTGGACAGTGCCCTTGGGCTGGTCCTGCGGGGGCCTCAGTTCGTCCAGCAACGCCTGGAGTTCCACGGCCGCCGACGGGTCGGCGCGCAGAATGCGGCGGAGGCGGAGGCGCCACTCGTCGCGCACGTCGGCCGCCGTCTCCTCGTCGCCGGCGTCCCGCGCGGCGACGAGATCCGCTCGGGACTCCTCCAGCTCTGCCTGGACGACTTCACCTTCGCCATCCCTGCCCCGTGTGAAGAAGGCGACGACACGGTCACGTGCCTGTTCCCACCCGTCGGTCACCATCTGCGTCACCAGCGCCGTCGCACCCGCAACCGCCAGACTCGTCAACTCGGCTTCCACCCGGCCCCCTTCATCGCACGTCCGAATGTCAACGGTAACTTGCGACCCTCGTTGCGCGAGCCAATAAATCACGCTCAGCCGGCGTGACTCCGCCACCCGGCCGATTGTCAGTGGTGCGCGCTTCACTGAGAGATGCCGTCACACAGCGTGATGGCCCCAGGTGTTGAGTGCTGCTGTGCTACGGGGGAGATGGCCATGGGTGGTTATGAGGAGGACGGGCGGCGTTACGTGTCGCTCACCGGGCTGCGGGCGCGCGGGCGTGTTGCGGCGGTGGCAGGAGGAGGTGCTGCCCCGCCCTGGTGAAGTGTGCGGTGCACTCTTCGGCGGAACCGGGCGGTTGGTGTGAGGGCATCCCTACGCTCCGGGCTCATGAAAAATGATCAAGCCCTGCGCGTACACGAATACACGAACGTCTGGCGGCCTCCCCTCTGCTCTGCCCTGTCACCTTCGGTGAAGGCCGCCTGTTCGGGCTCTGAGAGAACGACGACTGACACGTGCATGCAATGCGCAGGAAAAACCCACTTCTTACGGTCGCGGACGGACGGCAGCGGACGGAAGCCCGAATGAGGGACGCACCCATGAGGGACACCCGGTGACAGACGGTCTGGATCAGTCACCACCGTCAGCCGCCGGCCTCTTCGCACCATGTCAACTCATGAGGGATACCGAACGTGAGAATCGCCCATCGCACCGCCGCTCTGCTCAGTACGTTCGCCATGGCCGCCGTGGCGGCGTTGTCGAGCGCGAGTGCACAGCCTGGCAACGGGAACGGAAACCTGCCCGAGGTGGCGGTGATCGGCACCGGAGGCACGATCTCCGGCGTCAGTACGGACCGTGTGTCGTTCCAGGACTACCAGTCGGGCAAGCTCACCATCTCAAAGATGGTGGACGAGTTGCGGCCCGAGATGGACGGGCTCGCGAAGGTCACCACGCAACAGTTCGGGAACAAGGGATCGAGCGGCTACTCGATAGCCGACTACCGCAAGCTCACCGCCTCGGTGGACGCCGCGTTGAAGAAGAGCGACGCGGTGGTGGTGACGACGGGCACGGACACCATGGAGGAGTTCGCGTACTGGCTCGACCTCACCGTGCGCAGCGACAAGCCCATCGTCCTGACCGGGTCCATGCGCCCGTGGACCGTCATCGGCACCGACGCGCCCGCCAACCTCTACAACGCGATCAAGCTGGCCGCGAGCCGCAAGACCAAGTGCTACGGCACCGTCGTGATGCTGAACGACGAGGTCCAGGCCGCACGTGAGGTCCGCAAGACCGACGCGCTCCGCATGGACACGTTCACCAGCGGCTCCTCCGGTCGGCTCGGTGTCATCGACCAGGACAACATCCGCCTGAACCGGGCGCCGGCCCGCGTCGAGTCGTGCGGCAGGTCGAGTTGGCCCACGCCCTTCGACCTGGACCGGATCGCCAAGGACGGCAAGGCGCTGCCCAAGGTCGAGATCGCGTACTCGTACCAGGACGCGGGCGGCGAGGCGGTCAAGGCCTTCGCGGACGCCGGAGCGGACGGGATCGTCACCGCGGGCACCGGTGCCGGTGGCATCTCGCCCGCGATGTCGACGGCACGCACGGAGGCCGTCAAGAAGGGCGTCATCTTCGCCTCGACCACCCGCACCGGCTCCGGCGCGGTGTACGGCTCGACGAGCACCACGGGCGTCATCGGCGCCGAGGACCTGACCCCGCAGAAGGCCAGGCTCCTGCTGCTCCTCTCGCTCGCCGCGACGGACGACGAGAAGCAGATACGCGAGTGGTTCGCGACGCTGGGAACGGCGCAGTTCACCGAGGGGTGACGAGGGAGGAGGCAGGTCGTGCGTGGCGGCCGCGTGGCTGGACGAAATGCTGGACGAAATTCGGATGCGACGGTGTCACAGGGCTCGCATGATCGGAAAAATCGATCCACCCCTGGGAGTTTCCATGATTCAGCGCGTCACCGTCCCCAGCCTCTTCCCGCCGCCCGTCTACTCCCACGCGTCCGTCGTCGAGGCGGGGACGAAGCTGGCGTTCCTGGCCGGTTCCGTCCCCCTCGACGCCGACGGGAACCTGGTCGGCGCGGGCGATCCCGTGCGGCAGGCCGAGCAGGTCCTCGCGAACCTCGGCGAACAACTGCACGCGGTCGGCAGTGACTTCGCGCACGTCGTGTCGACGGACGTGTACGTCGTGAGCGGCGAGCCGACGGTCCTCTCCGCGGTCTGGGAGGTCGTCGAGGCGTCCGGTCTCCGCACCGGTCCGCACTCCTCGACCCTGCTCGGCGTGGCCTGCCTCGGCTACACGGGCCAACTCGTGGAGATCACGGCGACCGCGGTCGTGCCCGAGCACGCCGAGGAGTGACCGGGTCCTCCCCAGGAGCCGACCCCTGAACTCGCCGGCGGCTCCTCAGTCGCCGGCACACCCGATGTGCCCAGTGTGCCCGTTGCGCCCCCAAGTCCGCCGCTTCGGCAGCGGCTTGGCATAGCTCCCCACCCGGCTGGTGGTGAGCCCGAGTGTCACCAGCGACTCGGCGAGCTTCACGGCCGCGCCCACCCCGTCGACGACGGGGAGGCCCAGCTTCTCCCCGACCGTCCGCTGGAGCCCGGTCATCCCCGCGCAGCCGAGCACGAGGACTTCGGCACCCGCCTCACGCGCCCGTTCGGCGGCGGCCACGAACGCCTCCTCCGTGCGCCTGCCGTCCCCCAGGTCGAGGACGCCGAGCCCGGTGCCGACCACGGCGGCGCAGTTCCGCCCCACCCCGGCCGTCTCCAGGCTGTCCTCGATCTGCCCGCAGGACCGCTCCAGTGTGGTGACGACCCCGTAACGCCTTCCGAGCAGGCACGCGAAGTGGGCGGCGGCCTCGGTGATGTCAACGACGGGCACGTCCACGAGCTCCCGTGCGCCCTCGCGTCCGTGCTCACCGAACCCGGCCATGACGACGGCGTCGTACGGCACTTCGTACGTCCGCAGCAAATCGAGGACGGCGGCGGCCGAGAGGTAACTGTCCAGCCAGCCTTCCGCGGACTCGGGTCCCCAGTCCGGGGTCAGTCCGGTCACGGTGGTGCCCGGGCCTGCGGCGGCCCGGGCACCTCGTACGATCTCCTCGGTCATCTCCTGCGTGGTGTTGCAGTTGGTGACGACGATGCGCACACTCAGCCTTCCGTGGTGGCGGGCTCGGCGGCGGCAGACACATCGGCCGCGGCGCGCTCCGGGCGGCAGAGCAGGGCGTACAGTCCGGCGGCCAGGGCTGTTCCGATGAACCAGGAGTACGGGGCGACGGCGCTGAAGTCCTTCACCAGCGCGAGCACCGCCGACACCACCGCGGCCGGCAGAAACGCCCACAGGGCCTTGGGGTTGACGCCCTTGCGGTAGTAGTAGCGGGAGCCGGGCTCGGCGTTGAAGAGTTCATCGACGTCGATACGGCCGCGCTTGACCCAGAAGTAGTCGAGCATGATCACGCCGAACAGGGGGCCGAGGAAGGCGCCGAGGCCACCGAGGAAGTAGTTGACGACGGTGGGATTGGAGAAGAGATTCCACGGGGTCACGACCAGCGCGGCGACCGTGCTGATCATGCCGCCGACCTTGAACGTGATCTTCTGCGGCCAGACGTTGGCGAGGTCGTACGCGGGCGAGACGAAGTTGGCGACGATGTTGACGCCCATGGTGGCGATGGCGAAGGTCAGGGCGGCCAGGACCAGCACCCAGGTGTTGCCGACCTTGGCGACGAGTTCCGCCGGGTCGGTGATGGCCTCGCCGAACACCTCCAGCGAGCCGGCCGTGACGATGACCGACACGACCACGAAGGCCGTGGAGTTGATGGGCAGGCCCCAGAAGTTGCCCCGCTTCACGGTCCGGTAGTCGGGCGCGAAGCGCGAGAAGTCGCAGAAGTTGAGCATCAGGGTGCCGTACGTGGCGAGGATCAGCCCGATCGCGCCGAACCACTGCCGCCACTGCTCACCAACGGAGACCGGGTGCGGGGTCGACGTCAGCGAGATGGTCCAGCCGGCCTTGGCCAGGATCCACACGGCGAGGGCGATCATCACGATCCAGATCGCCGGCCCGCAGAAGTCCTGGAACTTCCGCACCGACTCCATGCCCTGGCTGATGATCAGCGCCTGAATGATCCAGAGGGAGATGAAGGAGACCCAGCCGAGCGCGTCCAGCCCCAGGAAGGAGCTGTGCGTCCAGGACTCCAGGCCCGGCCAGGCCGCCAGCAGCATCACGTTGACGGCGACGGACGCGAGGTACGTACCACATGATGGCGATGACAGCCCTGATCAGCGCCGGGATGTTGGCGCCCCAGACGCCGAAGCTGATGCGACTGATGACGGGGAAGGGCACACCGTGTCGCTGGCCTATCCGTCCCATCCGGTTCATGCCGATGTAGATGAGCACGAAGCCGACGAGCAGGGACGTGAAAACCTGCCACACGTTCATACCGAGTACCAGCAGGCCCGCGGCGAACGTGTAGTTGCCGAGGTTGTGGACGTCCGACATCCACATCGCGAAGAGGTCGAAGACCTTCCAGTTGCGCTTGCCCGCGGGCGCGAGGTCTTCGTTGGTGAGCCGGGGATCGGGGACGAATGCGGCTGTGCCGCTTGCTTGGGCCGGGTCGGCGAGGGACACGGGGCCTCCATGAGCGAGGGGGACCAGGAGGACTGGCTGTGGAGTGCTGCTTGCGGGGACCGTTTTCGAGGAGCTGACCGTGCGCGAATTTTGGTATACCAAACTCCGTCATGGTGCACCCGTCAACAGTTCCGACCGGTATCGCTCCTGTTACCGCTTCGTAAATCAGCCCCGGAGTCGACGAAGATGGGGTCCATGACGAAGGTCGAACCCCTGGGCGCCGTGCGGGAACGTGTCCTGGCGAACCTGCGGCAGGAGATCATCGCGGGCCGCCTCCGCCCCGGTGACCGACTCGTCGAACGGGAGCTGGCCGACCGCTTCGGGGTCTCCCGCGTCCCGGTCCGCGAAGCGATCCGCGCACTGGTCGGCGAGGGGTTCGTCCACTTCGAGACACCGCGCCGCACGGTCGTCCGCCGCCTCACCGCGAACGACGTGCAGGAACTCTTCGAACTGCGCGAGGCACTGGAGGTCTACGCCGCCGGACTCGCCGCGGCACGCGCGACACCCGAGGACCTGGCCGAGGTCCAGGAACTCCTCGACCTGGCGGCCGCCGCGACGGAGTCGGGGGACGCCGAGACGATCACCGACGTCAACAGCCGCCTCCACGACCGCATCGTGGCGATGGCGGGCAACCATCTGCTGGTCGCCTCCCTGGAACCCGTCGCGGGCCGCCTGCGCTGGATGACCCGCCGGAACGAAGAATGGCCCCAACTCCTCGTCGAACATCGCGAGTTGTACGAGGCCATCGCCTCCGGCGACCCGGCACGGGCCCGGGCACACGCGCTGGCCCACGTGCGGACGAACTACCGGTCGACGATGCGGCATCTCTTCGGCACGGAACTCGACGGCGACGGTCACACGGCCGAGGACGACGACCGTCACGCGCGGGGCGAAGGTGGCGCGGGCGCGGAGCCCGGCCCGGAAGGAGAACGGTGACCACTCGTACGGTGATCGGCGCCGCCCAGACATCGTGGTCGTCCAGCCGTCGGGTGAAGGGCGAAGGCGTGGCGGCCGCTGACGTTGCAGTTCGTGCAGTCGGCGGGCGAACGGGCACCCGCCCGCCGGTAGCGTGAGGTGCTCCTCAAACGCGGCAGCGGTCAAACACCCCGGGCCGCGTACCTGTCCGTGGCCGCCACCAGTGCGTCCACCATGCCCGGCGCGCCCGCGTTGTGCCCGACCTCATCGATGAGGACCAACTCGCTGCCGGGCCAGCCCTGGTGGAGAAGCCACACGGTGCCGAGGAGGTTGCCGGGGTCGAGGCTGCCCTGGACGATGGTGCCGGGGATGTCTTTCAGGAGCGGCGCGTCCCGCAGGACCACGCCTTCCTCGTTGCCCTCGCCGAGGAAGTGGTCATTGCCCCAGTAGTGCGTGACCGTGCGGGCGAAGCCCATGCGGTACACCGGGTCCTCGAAGTCAGGGATCGAACGCGGCGGGGCGGGTGCCATGGCCGTCTCCCAGTCGGTCCAGGCCCGTGCCGCCCTCGCCCGCACCTCGGGGTCGGGCGACTCGATCAGCCGGTTGTACGCCGCCGCCAGGTTCCCGTCGCGCTCGCCCTCGGGCAACTCGGCGACGAACCGTTCGAAGGCCTCGGGGTAGAACTGCCCGAGCCCCCTGGTCATCAGGGCCACCTCGCGATTGGCTCCGGTCCCCACTGCGGTCAGGACCAGTTCGGACACGGCACCGGGGTGCGTCTGCGCATAGCGCAGTCCGAGCACCGACCCCCACGACACACCCCACACCAGCCATCGCTCGATCCCCAGGTGCTGTCGCAGCCGCTCCAGGTCGGCGATGACGTGCGGCGTCGTGTTGACGCTCATGTCGGTGTCGTACGCGCTCGCGTGCGGCGTGGACCGCCCGCAGCCGCGCTGGTCCAGCAGGACCACGCGATACGCGTCCGGGTCGACATAGCGCCGGAAGTAGGGGTTGCTGCCCGTACCGGGTCCGCCGTGCAGCATCACTGCGGGCTTGCCCCGCGGATTGCCGCAGACCTCCCAGTACACGTGGTTGCCGTCGCCCACGTCGAGCATGCCCTGGTCGTACGGTTCGATCTCCGGATACAGGCCCATCGCAAGAGCCTAAATGCCGGGGGTCAGCGTCAGCAGCCCGATATTTCGCGGGTACGGGGCCGCGTTTCACGATTCAGGGATCCCATTTCCGGGTCCGGGGCCGCCGCCACGGCTCGTGCGGCACCGCCGCTACCGCTTGGACGGCATGGTGGGCAGCCCCGCGCAGTCGGCCGCCGTCCGCAGGACGTCCCGCACCATCGCGGGGGTGAGTCGGCCCGTGAACGTGTTGCGCTGGCTGACGTGGAAGCAACCGAAGACGTCCAGCGGGCGCGGGCGTCCGTCCAGCATGATCCGTGCCCCGTGCTTGAAGGCGGGTCGTGGCCGGGGCACGTCCCATCCGGCGCCGGCGAGCGCCAGCAGCACGGCCTGCCAGCCGAAGGCCCCGAGCACCACGACGGCCCGCAGCGTCGGCCGCAGCAACTCCAGCTCACTGATCATCCATGGGCGGCAGGCGTCCCGCTCCCTCGGTGTCGGCCGGTTGGCGGGCGGGGCGCAGTGCACAGGTGAGGTGATCCGCACTCCGTACAGCTCCAGGCCGTCGTCGGCGCTCACCGCGGTCCCGCGTGACGCCAGTCCCACATCGTGCAGCGCCGCGTACAGCACGTCCCCCGACCGGTCGCCGGTGAACATCCGTCCCGTCCGGTTCCCCCCGTGCGCTGCGGGTGCGAGGCCCACGATCAGCAAGGACGCGTCAGCCGGCCCGAACCCGGGCACCGGTCGCCCCCAGTACGTCCACTCGGCGAAGGTGGCCCGCTTCGTGCGGGCCACCTCTTCCCGCCACGCGACCAGCCGCGGGCACGCCCTGCACCCGGTGATCCGCGCGTCGAGTTCGGCCAGGCCGCTGTCCATGCCTCCACGGTACGGCCGGTGGTCGGCGAACCCGGTGACGGCGGCGTACAGGCCAAAATCCCGCCGAGCGGCATGCCCTCCGGCGTTAAGGTCGGAGACATGGCTTCTGAGGGTGCGGACGAGAACACGAGCGCCGCGGGTGCGGAAGGCGCGTCCGGCGAGCGGAGTGCGCGCGGCTCGGCCGACGCCGCGGCTGCCGCCGAGGCCGCTCGCCCGGCGAGTGGCGAGAGCGTGCGGATCGACAGCTGGATCTGGTCCGTCCGCCTCGTGAAAACCCGCTCGATGGGTGCTGCCGCCTGCCGCGGAGGGCATGTCCGCGTGAACGGCGAACGCGTCAAGCCCGCCTACTCGGTCCGTGTCGGCGACGAAGTACGGCTGCGTCACGCGGGCCGCGAGCGGATCGTCGTCGTGAAACGCCTGATCCGGAAGCGGGTCGGCGCCCCGGTCGCGGTGGAGTGCTACGTCGACAACAGCCCACCGCCCCCGCCCCGCGAGGCCATGGCGCCCGCCGGTATCCGCGACCGCGGCACGGGCCGCCCCACCAAGCGCGACCGCCGCGAGATCGAACGCCTCCGCGCCCTGAGCGGACCGGGCCCACTCGGCGGCCGAGGCAGCGGACCGGCCGGCTCCCCCGGACCCCGCTGATCGGGGACCGGCCACCCCGGAGGCCTCGCGGAGCGCACACATGCACCCGCACCGGCACCGGCACCCACGAACCGTCGGGCGCCCCAGCTCACCCGGAGGCCCCCGACGCAGCACGTCCCGGCAGAGCCGGGCTACCGCGCGCCCGGCAGTCAAACCCTGTGCCAGGCCAGCCGCACCAGCCCGGCCGTGTGGTGACGGCGGGCCCAGGCGGTCAGAGCGACCGGGACGACCGACCGAGGCCTTCATAGACCAGCGGCGCTACCCCACCGGCACCGCCTTCACCCAGATCCCGTCCTCCGTCACATACCGGTCCACCCTCAGCCCCGCTTCCTCCAGCGCCTCCTCGAACTGTTCCCTGGTCAGTGGTCGTGCCCGGAACGTCTGGGTCCAGACGGCGTCCGGGAAGACGTACTCCACGTGCACCGAGTTCACCCCGTCCCCCGCCGGCTCGGACGACAGGATTCGCACGGTGAAACCGCTGGGATCGACCCGCTCGCGGGGCACGTTCGTGTGGTAGTCCTCTCCCTCACGCTGGATGAGCACGAAGCCGTCGTCCGCGACGTGCCGCAGACAGGTCCTGAGCATCCCCCGCCGCACCTCGTCGTCCCCGTTGTGCACGAGGAACGACGCGAGCAGCACCACATCGAACTTCTCGCCCAGGTCGAGCTTCTCAACCGGGCTGCATATCGTGCGGGCCCCACGCACCCGCTCCAGCATCTCCGCCGACTCGTCCACGGCCGTGACGGTGAATCCCCGCTCCAGGAGCGGGTGGGTCATCCGGCCCACCCCGCTGCCCAGTTCGAGAATGTGCGCCCCGGCGGGCGCCACGCCGGCGATCACCTCCGGTTCTTCCCCCACCGGCAGGCGCGAATAGAGCTCGACCGCGCAACCGTCCGGAGTGATCGCTCCGGGTCCGGTCCCCTCGTACCCCTCACGCATCTGAATGGTCATGCCCGTTCAACGGACCGGTTCCGCCCGCCCGTTCCCCCAGATGGTCACCCGATAGAGTGAATCCGTTCGGTGTGATCCGCCCCCGAAACCGAACGCCATCGTCTCCCCGCCCGATCGGGCGCCGTCTCCTGGAGATCAGGCCGGTCGAAGAGTACGTTTCCGAGTAGGAGCAGTGATCCGGATGCGTACGGGCAGTGAACCGATGACAGCGCGCAGTGCCCTGCGGCTGCGCCTCTGGCTGAGTGTGTGGGGGCTGATCTGGGCGATCGTGGGGACCGTCGCGTTCTCGCTCGTGGGACGGCCCGGCTGGGCGATCGCCTGCGGTGTGCTGTGGCTGATCGTCAGCGTCGACCTCACCATGATCGTGCGACACATCCGCCAGGGTCCGCACTACCAGCCCGGCCGCGACGTACCGCCCTACCGGCCTCCGGAGCACCACCACCGCTAGGGCGACGTCAGGTCGCCGTCACGCGTCGAAACGTGCCGCTTCCAGGTACTCGGGGTTCGGATCGAGTGCCGCCGCGAGACGGAAGTGACGCTTGGCCGGGTCCGGCCGGCTCTGGCGCTGATAGGTGCGGGCGAGCGCGAAGTGCGCGAACGCGTTGTCCGGCTCGCGCTCCAGGACGATCGTGAACTCCAGTTCGGCGGGCCGCAGCTGCGCGGCGGCGAAGAAGGCACGCGCGCGCAGCAGCCGGGCCGCCGTGTTCTCCGGGTGTACGGCGATGACTCCGTCGAGCAGCTTCACCGCACCCCGTGGGTCGCCGGCCGCCAGCAGCTGCTCGGCGGCGCGGAAGTCGATGACGTGCGTCTCCGGAGTACGTCCGCTGGAACCGCTGTTCTCGGGCACGGCTGATCCCTTCCCTTGCTGCCACGGTTCAACGCCCTCGTGGAGGGGCGCTATTCCTGGGACGGCTGCCGTGGCTCCCGCTCCCGCGCCCTGCGGGCGAGCTCGGTCCATACGTCCTGTACGCGCAGCCGCAGCTCCTCCAGGGGTACGTCATTGTCGATCACGATGTCCGCGACCTCCAGGCGCTTCTCGCGGGTCGCCTGGGCGGCCATGCGGGCACGGGCGTCCTGCTCGGTCATGCCGCGCAGGCGTACCAGCCGGTCGAGCTGGGTCTCGGGACTCGTATCGACGACGACCACGAGGTCGTACAGCGGGGCGAGTCCGTTCTCGGCGAGGAGCGGGACGTCGTGGACCACGACCGCGTCCTCGGGGGCGGCTGCTTCGAGTTCGCGGGACCGTGCGCCCACGAGGGGGTGCACGATCGCGTTCAGCACGGCGAGCCGCTCCGCGTCCGCGAAGACGATGGAGCCGAGCCGGGGGCGGTCGAGGCTGCCGTCCGGGGCGAGCACGTCCTCGCCGAACGCGTCGACGACCGCCGCCAGCCCGGGAGTTCCGGGCGCGACGACCTCACGTGCGATGCGGTCCGCGTCGATCAGCACGGCACCGCACTCGACGAGCAGCCGCGACACCTCGCTCTTGCCGGTGCCGATACCCCCGGTCAGACCAACGGACAGCATGACCGCGCCTCCCCACACGAACCCCGCGTCGGCGGGGGCGAATCACCGGCTCCGGTGCCGCCGGTCAAGCCCACCGGACAACCCCCGCGTCGGCCGGGGAGATGCGGGGCGCGGCTCCCGGCCAGCCTATCCGGTCAGCCGCCGTCGCCCTCCCGCTCCGCCAGGAACTTCTCGAACTCGCGGCCGATCTCGTCCGCGGAGGGGATGTCGGCGGGCTCGGCCAGCATGTTGCCGCGTGTCTCGGCGCCCGCGGCGGCGTCGTACTGGTGCTCAAGGCCCTGGACCAGCGAGACGAGCTCCTCGTCGCCCTCGCGGATCTGCCGGTCGATCTCGGTCTGCGTGCGGTACGCCTCCGTGCGCAGGGCGTGAGCGACGCCGGGCAGCACCAGGCCGGTCGCTCCGGTGATGGCCTCCAGGACCGTCAGCGCGGCGTCCGGGTACGCGGAGCGGGCGATGTAGTGCGGCACGTGCGCGGCGACGCCCAGGACGTCGTGCCCGGCTTCCATGAGGCGGTACTCGACGAGGGACTCCGCGCTGCCGGGGACCTGCGCCTCCTCGAAGGGGCTGCGGTGGCCGGGGACGAGCTCGACGCGGTTGCCGTGCGGGGTGAGGCCCACGGGACGGGTGTGCGGGACGCCCATGGGGATGCCGTGGAAGTTCACCGACAGTCGGACGCCGAGCCGCTCCACGATCTGCTGGACGGCCGCGGCGAAGCGCTCCCATTCGACGTCGGGCTCGGGGCCGGACAGCAGCAGGAAGGGCGCACCGGTGGCGTCCTGCACGAGCCGCACGTCCAGCGTGGGCTCCTCGTAGCCCGTCCAGCGGTCGCGCTTGAACGTCAGCAGCGGGCGGCGGGCGCGGTAGTCCACCAGGCGGTCGTGGTCGAATCGGGCCACGACCTGGTGGGGCAGCGAGCCGAGAAGCCGGTCGACGATCTGGTCGCCGGTCTCGCCCGCGTCGATGTATCCGTCGAAGTGGTAGAGCATGACAAGACCGGCCGATTCCTGGGCGAGCGCCATGTCGACGACTGCCAGGCCTTTCGGCTCCCATGCGTACAAACCCTGCGGATCAAGCACTGTGACCGCTCCTCCTCGTGTCCGTACTGCACAACGTAGGGCGAGGTGCGGGCATTCCCGCCCGCACCCGTCAGGCCCTCGTCTCAGAGGCTTTTCATCCGTACGGGGGACGGGACCGTGTCCGGAAGAGCCACTGGGCGGACATCGATGAGCCTCTCCTTGTTGTCGGCGTTGTCGGCGTTGTCGGCATTGCCGGCCCGTCAACTCACCGTCCAGGGCGCCCTTGTCGGTGGCCTTGGCGAGCAACTCGGCGACATGGCCGTACACATCGGCCTTGGCCGTCCGGTAACGCATCGGCTTTGTCATGCCGGTCGCCTCGTTGAAGAGGTAAGCGTCCGCCTCCGCGCTGGGCTCACGGCGCACAACAGACTCAGGGCCCGCACCCCACTGGGTACGGGCCCTGATTCAGCGGTTACCGCCTAGCGGTGAGCACTCAGCTCTGGCCGCCGGCGAGCTTCTCGCGGAGCGCGGCCAGGGCCTCGTCCGACGCGAGGGCGCCGGAGTTGTCCGGACCCTCCGAGGAGTACGAACCACCGGACGCGGCCGGAGCGGCGGCCTCGCCACCCTCGGCAGCGGCCTGCGCGTCCGCCTCGCGGGACTTGATGACCTGCTGCTGGTGCTGCTCGAAGCGGGTCTGCGCCTCGGCGTACTGGCGCTCCCACTCCTCGCGCTGCTTCTCGTAGCCTTCGAGCCAGTCGTTGGTCTCGGGGTCGAAGCCCTCGGGGTAGATGTAGTTGCCCTGGTCGTCGTAGGACGCGGCCATGCCGTACAGGGTCGGGTCGAACTCGACCGCGGCCGGGTCGGCACCGAAGGACTCGTTGGCCTGCTTCAGCGACAGCGAGATCCGGCGACGCTCCAGGTCGATGTCGATGACCTTGACGAAGATCTCGTCGTTGACCTGGACGACCTGCTCCGGGATCTCCACGTGGCGCTCGGCCAGCTCGGAGATGTGGACCAGGCCCTCGATGCCCTCGTCCACGCGGACGAACGCACCGAACGGAACCAGCTTCGTGACCTTGCCGGGCACGACCTGGCCGATCTGGTGCGTACGGGCGAACTGCTGCCACGGGTCTTCCTGGGTCGCCTTCAGCGACAGGGAGACGCGCTCGCGGTCCATGTCCACGTCGAGGACCTCGACGGTGACCTCCTGGCCCACCTCGACGACCTCGGACGGGTGGTCGATGTGCTTCCAGGACAGCTCGGAGACGTGGACCAGACCGTCGACGCCGCCCAGGTCCACGAAGGCACCGAAGTTGACGATCGAGGAGACCACACCGGAGCGGACCTGACCCTTCTGAAGGGTCGTGAGGAACGTCTGACGGACCTCGGACTGGGTCTGCTCCAGCCAGGCGCGGCGGGACAGGACCACGTTGTTGCGGTTCTTGTCCAGCTCGATGATCTTCGCCTCAAGCTCCTTGCCGACGTACGGCTGGAGGTCGCGGACGCGGCGCATCTCGACCAGGGAGGCCGGGAGGAAGCCACGGAGGCCGATGTCGAGGATGAGACCACCCTTGACGACCTCGATGACGGTACCGGTGACGATGCCGTCCTCTTCCTTGATCTTCTCGATGGTCCCCCAGGCACGCTCGTACTGGGCGCGCTTCTTCGAGAGGATCAGGCGGCCTTCCTTGTCCTCCTTCTGGAGGACGAGGGCCTCGATCTCGTCGCCGACGGCAACGACCTCGTTCGGGTCGACGTCGTGCTTGATCGAGAGCTCGCGGCTCGGGATGACACCTTCGGTCTTGTAACCGATGTCGAGCAGGACCTCGTCCCGGTCGACCTTCACGATGACGCCGTCGACGATGTCGCCGTCGTTGAAGTACTTGATCGTCTCGTCGATCGCGGCGAGGAAGGCTTCCTCGTTACCGATGTCGTTGACCGCTACCTGCGGGGTGGTGGCGGTGGTCTCGGTGCTGCTCGTCATGTGGGAAAGGGCTCCGGTACGGACATTGAAGTCGTAGGCACTGCTTACGCCGGGAGCCCGTTTCGCTCTGCAGAAGCCGGACAGCCAAGGAAGCGCCACACCGGAAATACCGGTGGCGCCTCGACAACCGAGGGGACATACAACAGATGCGAGCGCAGCCTGCTCCGTCTGAGGCGCGCAGGCCCGCAGCGCAACTTGTAGCATACGGGGGCAGCCGGGCAGGGTCAACGCACGAAGACCCACACCCGGGGCGGATCGCCCCATTCCCGGCACAGGAGCACACACGGCGGCAACCGCATGCCGTGCACCGGACGGTGTTCCGAGCCCGTGCAGGCCCGGCACGCCCCTTCCGTGACACCACCGATGCCGGTAGCAGGGACGGAAGATTACGACGAGGGAGCCGATCATCCAAGAGCTCGATGACTTCGACCCCGAGGCGACCCGGCGTGCGGCGGGAGTCGCGGAGAGTTCCCGTGCCAACCGGGGCTGGTGGGACCGGAACGCGGACGACTACCAGGTCGAGCACGGCACCTTCCTCGGGGACGACCGTTTCGTGTGGGGTCCTGAGGGCCTCGACGAGGTGGAGGCGGAGCTCCTGGGGCCGCCGGAGGACCTGAAGGGCAAGGACGTCCTGGAGATCGGCGCCGGCGCCGCCCAGTGCTCGCGCTGGCTGGGCGCGCAGGGCGCCCGTCCGGTGGCGCTGGACCTCTCCCACCGCCAGCTCCAGCACGCGCTGCGCATCGGTGGAACCTTCCCCCTGGTGCAGGCCGACGCGGGCACCCTGCCCTTCGCTGACGCGTCCTTCGACCTGGCGTGCTCGGCGTACGGCGCGCTGCCGTTCGTCGCCGACCCCGTGCTGGTGCTGCGGGAGGTGCGCCGGGTGCTGCGTCCGGGCGGCCGCTTCGTCTTCTCGGTCACTCACCCGATCCGCTGGGCGTTCCCCGACGAACCGGGCCCGGAGGGGCTGAGCGTCTCCGCCTCCTACTTCGACCGCACGCCGTACGTCGAGCAGGACCAGCAGGGCCGTGCGGTGTACGTCGAGCACCACCGCACCCTCGGCGACCGGGTGCGGGACATCGCGGTATCCGGTTTCCGCCTGGTCGACCTGGTCGAGCCGGAGTGGCCCGCCTGGAACACCGCCGAGTGGGGCGGCTGGTCCCCGCTGCGCGGGCACCTGATCCCGGGGACGGCCATCTTCGTGTGCGAACGCGACTGAGCCGAACCGAGCCGCACGCGCGCGTGGAGGGCGGCTTTGACGGCCGTACGACACTTGGGGCGTGATCCGTTACGACGCCCTGGACGCGCTGCCCGTACGACGTGCCCTGCCCGAGCTGAGCGACGCTCTGGAGGGGCACGGCTCCGCCGTTCTGGTGGCGCCGCCCGGCACCGGGAAGACCACCCTCGTTCCGCTGGTGCTGGCCGGTCTGGTGGGTGACGGGCCCGCACGGGGTGTCGTCGTCGCCGAGCCGCGCCGTATCGCGGCACGGGCAGCGGCACGGCGGATGGCATGGCTGCTCGGGGAGAAGGTCGGCGAGAGCGTCGGGTACAGCGTGCGCGGCGAGCGGGTGGTGGGGCCACGCGCGCGTGTGGAGGTCGTCACGACGGGCTTGCTGCTGCAGCGGTTGCAGCGCGACCAGGAACTGGCGGGCGTGGACGTCGTGGTGCTCGACGAGTGCCATGAGCGGCATCTGGACGCGGACACGGTGGCGGCGTTCCTGCTGGACGTACGGGCCGCGCTCCGCCCCGAGCTGCGTCTGGTGGCCGCGTCCGCCACGACCGACGCGCAGGGCTGGGCCCGGCTGCTGGGCGACGCGCCGGTGGTGGAGGCGGAGGGCGTCTCGCACCCGGTGGAGGTCGTGTGGGCGCCACCGGTGCGTCCCGTGCGGCCGCCGCACGGCATGCGTGTGGACCCGGCGCTGCTGACGCATGTGGCGTCGGTGGTGCGGCGGGCGCTGGTGGAGCGGGAGGGCGATGTCCTGTGTTTCCTCCCCGGGGTCGGGGAGATCGCGCGCGTGGCCGGGGAATTGGGGGACCTGGAGGGCGGCATCGAGGTGCTCCAGGTGCACGGGCGGGCGTCCGCGGCCGTTCAGGATGCCGTGCTGTCGCCCGGGGTGCGCCGCCGGGTGGTGCTGGCCACGTCCGTGGCCGAGTCGTCGCTGACGGTTCCGGGCGTGCGGGTGGTGGTGGACTCCGGGCTGGCGCGGGAGCCGCGGGTGGACCACGCGCGCGGGCTCAGCGCTCTGACGACCGTACGGGCCTCTCAGGCGGCCGGGCGCCAGCGGGCGGGGCGTGCCGGGCGCGAGGCTCCGGGCGCCGCGTACCGCTGCTGGGCGGAGGCCGAGAACATGCGTCTGCCGCGGTTTCCCGCGCCCGAGATCAAACTGGCCGATCTCACCACGTTCGCCCTCCAGGCGGCCTGCTGGGGCGATCCGGACGCTGCCGGGCTGGCGTTGCCCGACCCGCCGCCGGGCGGGGCGATGGCGGCGGCACGGGACGTCCTGTCGGGGATCGGGGCCGTGGACCAGGACGGGCGGGTCACGGAGCGCGGCGTGCGGATGTCCCGGCTCGGGCTGCACCCGCGGCTGGCGCGGGCGCTGCTGGACGCGGCATCCGAGGTCGGCGTGGACCGGGCGGCCGAGGTCGTCGCCCTGCTCAGCGAGGAGGCGCCGCGCGAGTACGGCGACGATCTGGCCGCGGCGCTGCGGACGGCCCGGCGTGGCGGTGACGCGTACGCGGGGCGCTGGCGGGCGGAGACGCGGCGGCTCCGGGCCGCGGCGGCGGACGTGTTCCGGGGGTCCGGGCCCGCGGCCGGCCCCGCGCTCACGGACGACGCCGCCGTCGGGCTCGTGGCGGCGTTCGCGTTTCCCGAGCGGGTGGCCAGGGCGCAGGGCGGGTCGTACGTCATGGTCTCCGGGACGCGGGCGGACGTCGGGGACGGCTCGTCCCTGCGTGGTCTCCCGTGGCTGGCTGTCGCCGTCGCGGACCGGCCGGTCGGCTCCGGGCACGCGCGCGTGCGGCTCGCCGCCGCGGTGGACGAGGAGGTGGCCCGGCGCGCGGCGGCGCCGCTGCGTGCCGTCGGCGAGGAGGTTCGCTGGGCCGACGGGGACGTCGTCGCTCGGCGGGTCGAGCGGCTGGGGGCGGTGGAGTTGGCGGTGCGCCCCCTCAGGGACGCCGACCCCGGGCTCGTACGGGCGGCGCTGCTCGACGGGCTGCGGGAGGAGGGGTTCGGGCTGCTGCGGTGGTCCCCGGACGCCGAGCGGCTGCGGCAGAGGCTCGCGTTTCTCCGGCTGCACCTGGGCGAGCCGTGGCCCGAGGTCTCCGACGACGCCCTCCACGCGCGCGTGGAGGAGTGGTTGGAGCCGGAGCTGAGCCGTGCCCGGCGTCGCGGCGATCTGGCGCGGGTGGACGCCGGGGAGGCACTGGGACGGTTGCTGCCGTGGGCCTCCGGCGATGCCGTTCGACTCGACGAGCTCGCCCCGGAGCGGATCACCGTACCGAGTGGGTCGAGAATCCGGATCGACTACGCGGACCCCGAACGGCCTGTGCTGGCCGTAAAGTTGCAGGAGATGTTCGGACTCCACGAGTCGCCCGCGCCGGCCGGTGTCCCGGTCCTCGTGCATCTCCTCTCCCCCGCCGGACGGCCCGCTGCGGTCACCGCCGATCTCGCGTCCTTCTGGAAGGACGGGTACAGGGCCGTGCGGGCGGAGTTGCGCGGCCGGTACCCGAAGCATCCGTGGCCCGAGGACCCGGCGACCGCCGAGCCGACCCGGTACACGAACGCGCGGCTCAGGCGCTGACCGGCTGCGGCGCCGCGGTTTCCGAGGGCTCCGGTTCCCCGCGGCCGCGACCGCGGGCCTCCAGGTACAGGGAGAGCGACAGCAGCAGGACACCGAGGGTGAGGAAGCCCCACGGCAGGTACGAGGTCATCAGCAGCACCAGCGTCCGGTTGGACTCGACCAGGTCCGCGGTCGACCTGATGTAGTCCTCGCGCATCTTCACGTGCCCGGCGAAGGCCGTCACCTTCTCGCGGCCTCCCAGGAGTGTGCCGCCGCGGAGTTCCTCCTTGTGGATCTCCTCGCCGTACACGGGGGCGCCGGTGAGGGGCTCGACCCAGAACTTGCGGACGGTGGTGTACCAGCGGGTCGTGCCCGTCCTCGCGACCGACTCCGGGGTGATGCCCTGGACGGGCATGGTCTTGGGGAAGGGCACCTTGGTCCAGGGGATGGTCTGCTCGAAGTAGTAGACCTCGATGCCGCGGAAGTCCTGGGTGCCCTTGTAGTGGATGGGCGCGGTGACCCGTGCCTGGGCGTCGAAGTACTCGTAGTCCCGTTTCTCCGTGAGGAACGGCCACTTGAATTCCAGGCCCTCGCGTTTCACCGGGTCGCCGTCGACCATCTCGCTCTTGGTGTGCACCGGTTCCTGGGTGTGGGCGTCGAAGACGTAGCGTTCGGGGACCTTGGAGACCATCGCACCGTCCGGGCCCTGCACGTAGGAGAGCCCGTCCCAGACGACGACGTCCCGGCCGGCCGTCTTCTCGATCTTCTCGGAGGCCTCCACGTTGCCCTTGAGGGTCTGCACGATGGTGACCTTGGGGACCTTCTTCGCCCTCATCGTGCCGTAGTCGAGGAGGGTCGCGTCCTTCGCCTCCAGGACCATGTCCTGGTACTGGTTGGCCGGGATCTTGGCCAGGCGCGGGAAGGCGTACCAGCGCACCAGGGGGGACAGCGCCGCGAAGAACACGGCGAGGGCGAGCAGAATCAGGCTGGTCCTGCGGCGCATCTCGGCCTCCGTCCCGGGGAGTTACGGGTGTGCGGGCACCGTCGTCAGCAGCGGCTTCGGTGAGGTCCCGCCCGTCGGTGAGCCCATCGCCGTGATCGCGAACACCAGGGCGAGCGCGAGGGCGAGACCGGTCGCGGCGGCGGCAAGAGCGCGCATGCGAACCTCCCGGCGGACACGAAGCGATATCCGACTGATACACCGTCAGCGCGGGCACCGTAGCAACGGCCGGGCGAGATGAGAACACGTCGCACACACAGCGACGGCGCTCCTCTTCGTGGAGGAGCGCCGTCGCTGTGGTGACCGTCGTGGCCGGGGTTACGCGCTGGGGCTGGGCGACGCCGACTCGGCCGCCGCGACCTTCAGCTCGACCGTGAGCGTCGCGCCGCCCGTGGTCGTGATGCGGAGCAGGAACGTGCCGGACGTGTCGTCGGCGTACAGCTTCGGGAGCTTCAGCAGGCCGTCCTTGTCGGTGGTGAGGTCCGTGAGGGTGCGGACGGTCTTGCCGTCGGCGTCCTTGAAGTACGGGCCCTTGTCGTTCTCGGCCGGGTTGAACACCGACTTGATGAGCGTGGCGGTGGCCGCGACACCGTCGGCGACCCCGCCCTTGTATGTGGCCTTCACCTCGACCTGCTCGGCGAACTCGCCGCCCGGGACGCAGGTCAGCGCGGTGTCGGTGGTGCGGGCGAGGGCGTCGGCCTGGCGGGCGGTGACGGTCGCCTTGAAGTCCAGGCCGGGCACCTCGCGGCCCACGACGGTGGCGCGGACCGTGAAGCCGCCGGTCTTCTCGCCGGCCTGCAGCGGGGGCGCGGTGGCCGTGCCGGCGCTGTCGGTGACGACCGTGGCGACACTCTCGCCACCGGTGAACGTGGCGTCCGTGTCGCCGACGACGGTGAAGCGGACCCTGACCTTCGCCACGGCCTGGCCGGCCTTGGTCTCGGTGCGGACGGCGACCTTCCCGGCGAACGCGTCGCCGGCCATGGCCGTGAGCGTCCCGGTGCCCGCGTTCTCCAGGTGATCCACCGTGTCGGTGGGCGTGGGCGGTGTCGTGCTCGGGGGTGTGGTGGCGGGGGGTGTGGTGCCGGGGGGTGTGCTCGGCGGGGCGGGAGTGCCGGAATCTTCGCCGCCCGTACCCGGGTTGCCGGGCGGCTCGGGGGTGTCCGCGCTGTCCTTGGGAGGCGTCGGCTTCTGCGTGCCCCTCGGCGACGGGCTGGGGTTGGTGCTCGACCCGGAGGTGCCGCCGTCGCTCGGGTTCCGGGGCAGCGTGCCGGTGCCGTCCGGGACCTCGTGGGTGCCCTTGCGGTAGTACTCCAGCCACGACAGCACTGTGTTCAGGTAGTGCGTCGAGTTGTTGTAGCTGAGGATCGCGCGCCTGAGGTCCCTCTGGTCGGACAGGTCCCAGTCGAACCGGCACAGGTAGTTGCCGGCCGCGAGGGCCGCGTCGTAGATGTTGTTGGGGTCCTTGCGGCCGTCGCCGTTGCCGTCGCGGCCCGCCCACTCCCAGGTGGACGGGATGAACTGCATCGGGCCGACCGCCCGGTCATAGGTGCTGTCGCCGTCGTACGCGCCGTTGTCGGTGTCGCGGATGTTGGCGAACTGGCCGCCGTTGAGGACCGGGCCGAGGATCTTCGAGTACGTCGTGCCGTCGTCGTCGACACGGCCGCCGCGGGCCTGGCCCGACTCGACCTTGCCGATGGCGGCGAGGAGCTGCCAGGGCAGGTTGCAGCCCGGCTTGGACTCGCGCAGGGCCGCTTCGGCCTTCTTGTAGGCGTCGAGGACGGTCGCGGGGATGCCGCGCTCGGCGCCGGCCGTGCTGTCCGGGGTGTCGCCGTCCGTGCCGGGCGTGGCCGTGGGGCTGTCGAGGGGCGGGAGGTCCGTGTAGTAGCGCGAGTTGCCGGTCGCGGTGTCGTCGGCGCCGGACGCGGCGTCGGGCGCCGATGCGTCCGTGGCCTGTCGTCTGCCGGCGCTGTCGGTGGTCACTCCCGGTGCCTGGGAGGCGGCCAGTGCCGCGACCGCGATCGCGGCAACCGTGGTGGTCGCCGCTCCCTTGCGCAGCCTCTTGCCGAATTGCGCCGACATCGAGTGAATCCCTCCCGCGGACGTTGGTCTTCGCGTTCCCTGTGGTGCCGTGTGTCAGGACTGTCGACGTCCCTCTTCGGTTGCTCTGCCACCGGTGTTCGATCGCCTTCCCCGCACCGGGGCCCAGGCGACCCTACGACAACTTCCGCCGCGGGGGCACCCGTTCGTGCCCGTTATTCACCGGTTGGCCATATCCGTTCCACCGGGATCGGATGCCCTGGGGGCGGGCGGCGCCGTGTCGCGCATACTGGCGGGCAGTGATCGCCGGTCCGGGGCGCCCGGCCAATACCAGTCACAGGGGGACTACTTGCCCTTCACGCTCAGCCACGCGGCCGCCGTCCTGCCCGCCGTGCGTCTCGACGGGGCCGGGCGTGGGCCGCTGGTGCCCTCGCTGCTCGTCGCCGGTTCGTTCGCGCCCGACATGACCTATTACGCGGCGGGTGTGCTGCCCGGAGCGATGGAGTTCGGGGACTTCACCCACTCCTTCACGGGGGTTCTCACCGTGGACGTCCTCGTCACCTGGGCCCTGGTGGGGGTGTGGCTGGTCCTGCGCGAACCGCTGGTGGCCCTGCTGCCCCGGGGGCGGCAGGGCCGGGTGGCGGCGCTGGTGGGGTGCGGGACGGGTCGGACGGGACACGAACGGCTGGGCGGGCGTCCACGCCCATCCGAGGTGGCGTGGTGGTACGTCTCGGCGGCTCTCGGCGCGCTGACGCATGTCGTCTGGGACGCGTTCACGCACCTCGACCGGTGGGGGACGCGGCTGTTGCCGGTGCTGGGGCAGGAGATCGCGGGTTCGCCGCTCTACTGGTACCTGCAGTACGGCGGCTCGGCCGTGGCCGCGGCCGTGATCCTGGTCTTCGTGCTACTGGCCCTGCGCCGACAGCCGGATCGAGGACCCGTGGGCGTGCCCGCGCTGTCCGTGGCGGACCGCTGGGTGGCCGGGATCGTGATCGGGGGATGCACAGTGGCGGCCGCGGCGCAGCGGGTGACCCGGTGGTGGGAGTACTGGGGTTCCATCGCCAAGCCGTACGAGGCGATTCCCCCCCTGTGCTTCGGCGCCGGAGCGGGGCTCGCACTCGGGCTGGTGCTGTACGGGGTCGGGGTCAGGGTGTGGCGCCCGCTGCCCGCGTCCTCCGACGATGCCGCTGTGGAGCGCGTGGCCCGCTGAGCGCACGCCGTTCCTGGCCGGCCCCGCCCTCAGGGCCGTGGGGTTGTTCGTGAGATCGCCGTGGACGCCTGTTCGGCTGCGCGGGCGAGGTCGCGTGAGGAGCGGAAGATCGTGACGTCTTCGGGGATACGGGCTGTGCTGGCGCCGGGCGCGTAGACGGGTGCCCGTCGGAACCACGCCGAGACGAGTACGCCGACGGTCGTAGCGGTACGGCGGCGAAGCATGCGTATGCCCATGCCCGCATCCTTGCGCCGCGCGCCCGACCGGGCGCCCTGTTGGGGGCCACGTGGGTGACGGTTCCCAGGACGCCGGGTGGCTACCAGTCGGATGACGTGGGAGCGAGTTGAGGGCCCGGCACCTGGTGGTGCCGGGCCCTGGTCGCGATGATGCCGGGTGTGGCGCCGACGTCGCGCGCCAAGGCGCAGGCGGCGCTCGGATCGCTCAGTGCGCGGCGGACTCCCAGTCCGGGCCCGAGCCGACGGAGACGTCCAGCGGCGCCCTCAGACGGACGGCGCCCGCCATCTCGCGGCGGACGAGCTCCTCGGCCTTGGCGCGCTCGCCGGGGGCGATCTCCAGGACGATTTCGTCGTGGACCTGGAGGAGCATGCGGGAGGTGAGGCCCTCCTCGCGCAGCGCGCGGTCCACGTTCAGCATGGCGATCTTGACGATGTCGGCGGCCGTGCCCTGGATCGGGGCGTTCAGAGCCATGCGCTCGGCCGCCTCCCGGCGCTGGCGGTTGTCGCTGTTGAGATCGGGCAGGTAGCGCCGGCGCCCGAACAGCGTCGCCGTGTAACCCGTCGCCCGGGCCTCGTCGACCGCCCGGCGCAGGTAGTCCCGTACACCGCCGAAGCGCTCGAAGTAGGCGTCCATCAGGGCGCGGGCCTCGGCCGCCTCGATGTTCAGCTGCTGGGACAGGCCGAACGCGGACAGCCCGTACGCCAGGCCGTACGACATCGCCTTGATCTTGCGGCGCATCTCGGCGTCCACCGCCGACGGGGCGACGGCGAACACCTGCGCGGCCGCCGTGGTGTGCAGGTCCTCACCCGACGTGAACGCCTCGATCAGGCCCGCGTCCTCGGACAGGTGGGCCATCACCCGCAGTTCGATCTGGCTGTAGTCCGCCGTCATCAGGGACTCGAAGCCCTCGCCGACCACGAAGCCTCGGCGGATCGCCCTTCCCTCGTCCGTGCGGACCGGGATGTTCTGGAGGTTCGGGTCCACGGACGACAGGCGGCCCGTGGCGGCGACCGTCTGGTTGAACGTGGTGTGGATGCGGCCGTCCGCCGCGATGGTCTTGATGAGGCCCTCGACCGTGACGCGCAGCTTCGCCTGCTCGCGGTGGCGGAGCATGATGACCGGCAGTTCGTTGTCGGTCTGGGTGGCCAGCCAGGCCAGGGCGTCGGCGTCGGTCGTGTAGCCCGTCTTCGTGCGCTTCGTCTTCGGCAGGGCCAGCTCGCCGAAGAGGACCTCCTGGAGCTGCTTGGGCGAGCCCAGGTTGAACTCGTGCCCGGCCGCCGCGTGCGCCTCCTTCACGGCCTGCTGCACAGCGCCCGCGAACATCTGCTCCATGGCCTCCAGATGAGCCCTGTCCGCCGCGATGCCGTGCCGCTCCATGCGCGCCAGCAGCGCGGAGGTGGGCAGCTCGACGTCCCTCAGCAGGTCCGCCGCGCCGACCTCCTCCAGCCGCGTCCCGAACGCCTCCCCCAGGTCGAGGACCGCGCGGGCCTGCACCATCAGGGCCTCCGCCTCGGCGCCTTCGTCCGTGCCGAAGGCCAGCTGACCATCGGCCGCGGCGGCGGGGGCCAGCTCCCGGTGGAGGTACTCCAGGGACAGCGCGTCCAGGTCGAAGGAGCGGCGGCCCGGCTTGACCAGGTAGGCGGCGAGGGCGGTGTCCATCGTGACACCCTCCACGGTCCAGCCGTGCTCGGCGAAGACCCGCATCGCGCCCTTGGCGCTGTGGAGGACCTTGGGCTTGGCGGGGTCCGCCAGCCAGGCCGCCCACGCGTTCTCGTCGGCCTCGTCCAGCTGGGTCGGGTCGAACCAGGCGGCCGCTCCCCCGGCCGCGGCCAGCGCGACCTCGGCCACCGCGCCCGCGCCGAGCGTCCACGAGTCGACGGTGGCCACACCGAGGACCGCCTTGCCGTGCTCGGCGAGCCAGGGGGCGAGCTCGCCCGCGCCCAGCACCGCGCCGTCCAGCTCGACACCGCCGTCGCCGACCGGGGTGACGTCCACCTCCTCGGCCCCCGGGTCGACGGCCAGCAGCCGCTCACGCAGTGACGGGTTACGGATCTCCAGGGTGTCCAGGATCATCGCGACGGCCTTGCGGTCGTACGGCACGCGCTCCAGGTCGCCGACGGTCCTGGACAGTTCGACGGTGCGCACCATCTCCGTGAGGCGGCGGTTGAGCTTGACCGCCTCCAGGTGATCGCGGAGATTCTGCCCGGCCTTGCCCTTGACCTCCTCGACGCGCTCGACCAGCTCCGCGAACGAACCGAACTGGTTGATCCACTTCGCGGCGGTCTTCTCGCCGACGCCGGGGATGCCCGGCAGGTTGTCCGACGGGTCGCCGCGCAGCGCCGCGAAGTCGGGGTACTGCGCCGGCGTCAGCCCGTACTTCTCGAAGACCTTCTCGGGAGTGAACCGGGTGAGCTCGGAGACGCCCTTCGTCGGGTACAGCACCGTCGTGTGCTCGGAGACCAGCTGGAAGGAGTCGCGGTCGCCGGTGACGATGAGGACCTCGAAGCCCTCGGCCTCGGCCTGGGTGGCGAGCGTGGCGATGACGTCGTCCGCCTCGAAGCCGTCGACCGCGAAACGCTGGGCGCGCATCGCGTCGAGCAGCTCACCGATCAGCTCGACCTGGCCCTTGAATTCGTCCGGGGTCTTCGAGCGGTTCGCCTTGTACTCCGTGAACTCCTCGGAGCGCCAGGTCTTGCGGGAGACGTCGAACGCCACCGCGAAGTGCGTGGGCGCCTCGTCGCGCAGCGTGTTGGCCAGCATCGACGCGAAGCCGTAGATCGCGTTCGTCGGCTGGCCCGTCGCGGTGGTGAAGTTCTCCGCGGGCAGCGCGAAGAACGCGCGGTACGCCAGCGAGTGCCCGTCCATGAGCATGAGCCGGGGACGGCCGCCGCCAGGGGTGTTCTCGGTCTTCTTCGATGCTGTCTCTGCCACGCCCCCGATCCTGCCACGAGCCACTGACACTCGGCCCCGGCCGGCCTGGACGGGCACCTGTCCCCGGCGGTCACCACCGGCCGGAACCCCGGGGTGCCGGCCCCGGCACGATGGGCACTTGCCCCGGCACGGAGAGTCGCGGGCGATGCCGCGGTCCGGCCTCCGCGGCCGTCCTTCCGCCCTTCCGCCCTTCCGCCCTTCCGCCCTTCCGCCCTTCCGCCCTCCGATGATCGCTGTCACTGACACGTGCGAGGATCGAAGACGGTACGTCACCCCGTAGTCGAAAACCGTGCTTCACCCGCAGTCGAAGGAGAGCGTGCGATGGCAACCAAGCCGCCGAAGGGCGATCCGGTCCAGGACGCGCCGCAGGTCGCCGGACCGAAGCACGCGGCCGCCGGACTGCCCGCCGTCGGGCACTCGCTGCGGATCGCCCAGCAGCAGATGGGCGTCAGGCGCACCGCGCTCACCCTGCTCCGCGTCAACCAGAAGGACGGCTTCGACTGCCCCGGCTGCGCCTGGCCCGAGCCCGAACACCGGCACACGGCGGAGTTCTGTGAGAACGGGGCGAAGGCGGTCGCCGAGGAGGCCACGCTGCGCCGGGTCACCCCGGAGTTCTTCGCCTCCCACACCGTGGCCGACCTCGCCACCCGCAGCGGCTACTGGCTGGGCCAGCAGGGCCGGCTCACGCACCCCATGTACCTCCCCGAAGGGGGCGAGCACTACGAGCCGGTGTCCTGGGACCGGGCCTTCGACATCGTCGCGGAGGAACTGAAAGCCCTGCAGAGCCCCGACGAGGCCCTCTTCTACACCTCGGGGCGTACGAGCAACGAGGCCGCGTTCCTCTACCAGTTGTTCGCCCGCGAGTTCGGCACGAACAACCTGCCGGACTGCTCCAACATGTGCCACGAGTCGTCGGGGTCGGCCCTCTCGGAAACCCTCGGCGTCGGCAAGGGCAGCGTCCTGCTCGACGACCTCTACAAGGCGGACCTGATCATCGTGGCCGGGCAGAACCCGGGCACGAACCACCCGCGCATGCTCTCCGCCCTGGAGAAGGCGAAGGCGAACGGCGCGCGGATCATCACGGTGAACCCGCTGCCCGAAGCGGGCATGGAGCGCTTCAAGAACCCGCAGACCCCGCAGGGCATGCTCAAGGGAGCCGCCCTCACCGACCTGTTCCTCCAGATCCGCATCGGCGGCGACCAGGCGCTGTTCCGCCTCCTCAACAAGCTGATCCTGGCGACGGACGGCGCGGTCGACGAAGAGTTCGTCCGCGAACACACGCACGGATACGAGGAGTTCACCGAGGCCGCCCGAGCCGCCGACTGGGAGGAGACGCTCACCGCGACCGGCCTCACCCAGGAGAAGATCAACGAAGCCCTCGGCATGATCCTCGCCTCCGAGCGCACCATCGTCTGCTGGGCCATGGGCCTCACCCAGCACAAGCACTCCGTGCCCACCATCCGCGAAGTGGTCAACTTCCTGCTGCTGCGCGGCAACATCGGCCGCCCGGGCGCGGGCGTGTGCCCGGTGCGCGGCCACTCGAACGTGCAGGGCGACCGCACGATGGGCATCTTCGAACGGCCCGCCCCGGCCTTCCTGGACGCCCTGGAGAAGGAGTTCGGCTTCGCGCCGCCCCGGGAACACGGCTACGACGTCGTCCGGGCCATCCGCGCCATGCGCGACGGCTTGGCGAAGGTCTTCTTCGCGATGGGCGGCAACTTCGTGTCCGCGTCACCCGACACCGAGGTGACCGAGGCGGCCATGCGCCGCGCCCGCCTGACGGTGCACGTGTCGACGAAGCTGAACCGCTCGCACGCCGTCACGGGCGCGCGTGCACTCATCCTCCCCACGCTCGGCCGCACCGAGCGGGACCTCCAGGGCAGCGGCGAGCAGTTCGTGACCGTCGAGGACTCCATGGGCATGGTGCACGCCTCACGCGGCCGTCTGGAGCCCGCGAGCGACCACCTGCTGTCCGAGCCGGCCATCGTGTGCCGCCTGGCGCGCCGTGTGCTCGGCGAGGACAGCCGCACGCCGTGGGAGGAGTTCGAGAAGGACTACGCGACGATCCGTGACCGCATCGCGCGCGTGGTCCCCGGTTTCGACGACTTCAATGCGCGCGTGGCCCGTCCCGAGGGCTTCGCGCTCCCCCACGCCCCACGGGACGAGCGCCGCTTCCCGACCGCCACCGGCAAGGCGAACTTCACGGCGGCACCGGTCGAGTACCCGGAGCTTCCCCCGGGCCGCCTCCTGCTCCAGACGCTGCGCTCGCACGACCAGTACAACACCACGATCTACGGCCTGGACGACCGCTACCGCGGCATCAGGAACGGCCGCCGGGTCGTGCTGGTCAACCCCGAGGACGCCGCCGAACTGAAGGTCGCCGACGGCAGTTACGTCGACCTGGTCGGCGAGTGGAAGGACGGAGTGGAGCGCCGGGCGCCCGGCTTCCGCGTCGTGCACTACCCGACAGCCCGGGGCTGCGCGGCCGCGTACTACCCGGAGACCAACGTCCTCGTGCCGCTGGACGCCACCGCGGACACCAGCAACACCCCGGCCAGCAAGTCCGTCGTGGTCCGTCTGGAACAATCGGGAACCGACTGAGCGTTCGCTCAGTCACGGGGTGGGTGTTCGGCCCGGAGCCGGTCGCCCACGACGAGATCCCTGACGAAACGGAGCCAGGACCCATGGGCGAGGAGCACCACGTGAAGTTCCCGCAGGAAGTCATCGACGAGTACGCGGCGATGGGCGTCGACCTGGTCGCCATGTTCTCGGCAGGACACCTGGGGACCCGCATGGGCGTGCAGATCGTGGAGGCCTCGCCCGAGCGCGTCGTCGGCACGATGCCCGTGGAGGGCAACACCCAGCCGTACGGGCTGCTGCACGGCGGCGCGTCCGCCGTGCTCGCCGAAACCCTGGGCTCGGTCGGCTCCATGCTGCACGCGGGCAGCTCGAAGATAGCCGTGGGCGTCGACCTGAACTGCACGCACCACCGCGGCGTCCGGTCCGGGCTCGTGACCGGCGTGGCCACCCCGCTGCACCGGGGGCGCTCGACGGCGACGTACGAGATCGTCATCAGCGACGAGCAGGGCAAGCGGGTGTGCAGCGCCCGTCTGACCTGCATGCTGCGGGACGTGAACCCGGGCGACGCCCAGTACGTCCCCCCGGCGGGCTGACGGGGACGACACCGGGCCGGGCGCCCGGGCTGAACCTGCTGATCGCCGCACCGGACACCCGATGCGGTCAGTCCCGGCGCCCCGCCCGCCGGCCCCCGATGAGCGGACGCGGCGCGCACGGAGCCGCCCCGGCCGTACACCGCACCGAATGAGCCAAGTGCCGGAAATCGCCGGACCCCTTTCCTCGCCGTAACGCTGCGTAATACGCAGGCAATACACGTCACCGAATTCACCCCCGGGTGATCCCTGCCCGCACGACCCCACTCGGGCCTTTCGCGTAGCAAACAGCAACACTTTCAGGACATCACCAAAACCCCCGAACACTCCTGAGGGGATCCCGGCAAACGCTGCGGGTTCTCACTATGCGGACAGGGCGAATCGGTCCGAATTCCTCTCATCCACCCGGCGAGTACCGCTCTGCATTACGTCGTGTCATAACAAGAACGTCACAGCATGGGTCAGACCCTCCTCCACGTTCCCTGCACACGCTTAGAGTCACGCCCAGTCACCGCGCCGACGGATTCGAAGCAACTTCGGTCCAGCGCTCGACTCGGCGGGCTCCAGAGGGAGCCTCCGTGCCAGGGAAAGGACCTGATTCGTGCGTCAACGTTCGCTCATAGCCATCACCGCCGCGCTCGCGGCGGGATCGCTCACACTCACCGCCTGTGGGTCGCGCGACGAAGGCAGCAGCGGTGGCAGCGGGGACAAGACGACCGTGGTGCTCGGCGTCGACGCCCCGCTCACCGGTGACCTGTCCGCTCTGGGCCTCGGCATCCGCAACTCCGCCGACCTGGCCGTGAAGACGGCCAACAAGTCGGAGTACGTCAAGGGCATCGAGTTCAAGCTCGAACCGCTCGACGACCAGGCACAGCCGTCCGTCGGCCAGGCCAACGCCCAGAAGTACATCAGCAACAAGGACGTCCTCGGCGTCGTCGGCCCGCTGAACTCCAGCGTCTCGCAGTCGATGCAGAAGCCGTTCAACGACGCCGGGCTCACCCAGGTCTCCCCGGCCAACACCGGCACCGAACTCACCCAGGGCGACGGCTGGAAGACCGGAAACTCGGTCCGCCAGTTCAAGACCTTCTTCCGCACCGCCACCACCGACGAGGTCCAGGGCGCCTTCGCCGCCGAATACCTCTTCCAGAAGGCCGGCATCAAGAAGACCTACCTGATCAGCGACCAGAAGACCTACGGCGCCGGCCTCGCCGCCTCCTTCAAGGCGAACTACACCAAGCTCGGCGGCAAGATCGTCGGCACCGACAACATCAACCCCGACGACCGCGACTTCAACGCCGTCGTGGCCAAGATCAAGAAGACCGGGGCCGAAGCGCTCTACTACGGCGGCGAGTACCCCGCCGCCGCCCCGCTGAGCCAGCAGCTCAAGGACAGCGGCCAGAACATCCCCCTCATGGGCGGCGACGGCATCTACTCCGCCGAGTTCCCGAAGCTGAACAAGAAGGGTGAGGGCGACCTCGCCACCTCCGTCGGCAAGCCGGTCGAGCAGCTCGACTCCGCCAAGGAGTTCATCAAGAACTACAAGGAAGCAGGCTACAAGGACGCCTACGAGGCCTACGGCGGCCTCACCTACGACGCGACCTGGGCCCTCATCGAGGCCGTCAAGCTGGCCGTCGAGGGCAACGACGGCAAGCTCCCGTCCGACGGCCGCAAGGCCGTCCTCGACGCCATGGCGAAGGTCAAGTTCGACGGCGTCACCGGCACCGTCTCCTTCGACGAGTTCGGTGACACCACGAACAAACTGATGACCGCATACAAGATCAAGAACGACGCCTGGGCGCCCGAGTTCAGCGGCTCGCCCAAGCTGAGCTGAGCAGGGGACGAACAGACAGCACCTCCCCCACCCCACAGTGATCCAGGCCGCGCGGGAGCGCCCACCAGCGCTCCCGCGCGGCGCCATATCCGAAAACACTCCCACGGAGGCCCTGCGGTGAACGAACTGCCGCAACAGCTGGCCAACGGACTCATCCTCGGCGCGATGTACGGTCTCATCGCGATCGGCTACACGATGGTCTACGGCATCGTCCAGCTCATCAACTTCGCCCACGGCGAGATCTTCATGGTCGGGGGCTTCGGGGCCCTCACCGTCTACCTGTGGATGCCCGACGGCTTCGCCCTCGGCGCCGCAGTCCCCCTCATGATCCTCGGCGGCGTCATCGTCTCCGTCGCAGTCGCCACCGCCGCCGAACGCTTCGCCTACCGGCCACTGCGCGGCGCACCACGACTCGCACCCCTGATCACCGCCATCGGCCTCTCCATCGTCCTCCAGCAGGTCGTATGGATGTGGTACCCCGACGCGAAGAAGGACCACCCCTTCCCGCAGTTCGAAGGCGGCCCGATCGACGTCTTCGGTGCCAGCATCCAGCGCGGTGACCTCTTCGTCCTCATCGCCGCCCCGCTGTGCATGTTCGCCCTCGGCCTCTTCGTCACCAAGACCCGCTCGGGCCGCGGTATGCAGGCCACCGCCCAGGACCCCGACACCGCGAAACTGATGGGCATCAACACCGACCGCATCATCGTCATGGCCTTCGCCATCGGCGCCGCGTTCGCCGCCATCGCCGCCGTCGCCTACGGCCTCAAGAACGGCCAGGTCGGCTTCCGCATGGGCTTCCTCATGGGCCTCAAGGCCTTCACCGCCGCCGTACTCGGCGGCATCGGCAACATCTACGGCGCCATGCTCGGCGGCATCGTCCTCGGCGTCGCCGAATCCCTCGCCACCGGCTACATCGGCGACATCCCCGGAATGGACCTCTTCGGCGGCGGCGCCTGGAAGGACGTCTGGGCCTTCAGCCTGCTCATCCTCGTCCTGCTGTTCCGGCCACAGGGCCTGCTCGGCGAACGCGTCGCGGATCGGGCGTGATACCCATGACCACGAACACCACCAAGACCACCAACGGCACGGCCACGGACACCACGAAGTCCGCCACCACCGCACCCACCCCCATCATCCCGATGCCGCCCGCCGCCGCACGCGCCACAGCGGTCACCGGCTCCGTCATCGCCCTCGCCGGCACCTTCCTCGCCTGGACCTGGACCGACGAATTCCCCGGCAATCTCACCGTCACCGGCTACCCCGGCGGCCTACAGGTCCTCACCCTCATATCGGCCGCACTGACCGCACTGTTCGCGCTCTCCGGCTACGGAATCCGAGGCCTGCGCTGGCTCACCCCCGGCGGCACCAACAGCCCCACCCGCCTCCTCGCGCTCGGCGTCCTGGGCACCACCGGCTACACCATAGGCGCCATCTCCTACGAACTCGGCGGCCTCGTCAACCTCGAACCCGGCGCCTGGATCTCCGGCATCGGAGCCCTCCTCGCCCTGATCGGCGCCCTCGGCCTCCCGGCCGACCACGGCTACGACCGCGACGAATCCCCCCACCTGTGGGGCAGGATCCGCCACTCGCTCAGCGCCCCCGAACCCGGCCGCGCCAAGGAACTCCCCTCCTGGGCAGAGATCCTGATCATCGCCGCCGGCTTCGGAATCGGACTGTACGTCTTCTCCTACGGCATCAGCACCGAGTACTCCGAACTGTTCATCGGCTTCCTGATCACCGCCGGATTCGGCTTCACCGCCGTCCTGCGCGCCGGACTCATCAAACAGCTCTCGGCGCTCACCGCGAAACACCGCAACGTCACCATGGCCGCCGCCTTCGTCGCCGCCATCTGCTTCCCCTTCACCCAGAGCAACGACCAGTACGCCCTCATCGGCGCGAACATCCTGATCTTCGCCACGGTCGCCCTCGGCCTCAACGTGGTCGTCGGCCTCGCAGGCCTCCTCGACCTCGGCTACGTCGCCTTCCTCGGCGTCGGCGCCTACGCCGCAGCCCTGGTCTCCGGCTCACCCCAGTCCACCATCGGCGTCCAGTTCCCGTTCTGGGCAGCCGTCCTCACCGGCGCCGCCGCCTCACTCATCTTCGGCGTCGTCATCGGAGCCCCCACCCTGCGGCTGCGCGGCGACTACCTCGCCATCGTGACCCTCGGGTTCGGTGAGATCTTCCGCATCACCATGAACAACCTCAACGGGAACAGCGGACCCGACGTCACCAACGGCTCCAACGGCATCCCCAACATCCCGGACCTGGAACTCTTCGGCTTCAACCTCGGACTCCCCCACAACGTCCTGGGCACCGAACTCACCCGGTCCGGCAACTACTACCTCCTGATGCTGCTGTTCACAGCCATCGTCGTCCTGGTCTTCCGCCGCTCCGCGGAATCCCGCATCGGCCGGGCCTGGGTCGCCATCCGCGAGGACGAGACCGCAGCCACCGCCATGGGCATCAACGGCTTCCGCCTCAAGCTCCTCGCCTTCGCACTCGGCGCAGCCCTCGCCGGCCTCGCCGGCACCGTCCAGGCCCACGTGTCCTACAGCATCACCCCCGAGCAGTACCAGTTCGCCGGCTCCGTACCACCCAACTCGGCCTTCCTGCTCGCCGCCGTCATCCTCGGCGGCATGGGAACCATCAGCGGCCCCCTCATCGGCGCCGCACTCCTCTACCTCATCCCGGCCAAGCTCCAGTTCATGCAGGAATACCAGCTCCTCCTCTTCGGCTTCGCACTGATGCTCCTGATGCGCTTCCGGCCCGAGGGCCTCGTCGCCGACCGCAGGAAGCAACTCGAATTCCACGAGACCGGACAGCTCGACGTACCCGAGGACAAGCCATTGCCCGAAGGCGCGACCGGCGTCGCCAAGGCAGGGGCGTGACCGCCATGACAACCACCATGACCACCACAACCACGGTGCTCGACGCCAGCGGCGTCACCATGCGCTTCGGCGGACTCACCGCCGTACGCAACGTCGACCTCACCGTCGGCAGCGGCGAGATCGTCGGACTCATCGGCCCCAACGGCGCCGGAAAGACCACCTTCTTCAACTGCCTCACCGGCCTCTACATCCCCACCGAGGGCACCGTCACCTACAAAGGCACGGTGCTCCCGCCCAAACCGCACCTGGTCACCCAGGCAGGCATCGCCCGCACCTTCCAGAACATCCGGCTCTTCGCCAACATGACCGTCCTGGAAAACGTGCTCGTCGGCCGCCACACACGCACCAAGGAAGGCCTCTGGTCCGCCCTCCTGCGCCTCCCCGGCTTCAAGAAGGCCGAAGAGGAATCACGCGACCGAGCCATGGAACTCCTCGAATTCACCGGACTCGCCGCCAAGGCCGACCACCTCGCGCGCAACCTCCCCTACGGCGAACAGCGCAAGCTGGAAATCGCCCGCGCCCTCGCCAGCGAACCCGGCCTCCTCCTCCTCGACGAGCCCACCGCCGGCATGAACCCACAGGAGACACGCGCCACCGAGGAACTCGTCTTCGCCATCCGCGACCAGGGCACCGCCGTCCTCGTCATCGAGCACGACATCCGGTTCATCATGAACCTCTGCGACCGGGTCGCCGTGCTCGTCCAGGGCGAAAAACTCGTCGAAGGCCCCGCCGAGGTCGTCCAGGCCGACGAACGCGTCATCGCCGCCTACCTCGGCACACCCTTCGAGGGCGCCCCCGGCAAGGAAGAAGTCGCCGAGGTCGAGGCCGCGGAAGCCGAGGCGCACAGCACCACAGAAGGGGACGCCAAGTGACCGCACTGCTTGAGGTCGAGGACCTCAGGGTCGCCTACGGCAAGATCGAAGCCGTCAAAGGCATCTCGTTCAAGGTCGAAGCCGGCGAGGTCGTCACCCTCATCGGCACCAACGGCGCCGGAAAAACCACGACCCTGCGCACCCTGTCCGGTCTACTCCAGCCACTCGGCGGCCAGATCAAGTTCGACGGCAAGTCGCTCCGAAAGATCCCCGCCCACAAGATCGTCTCGCTCGGACTGGCCCACTCCCCCGAGGGCCGGCACATCTTCCCCCGCATGACGATCGAGGACAACCTCCGCCTCGGCGCCTACCTCCGCACCGACAAAGAAGGCATCGAGAAGGACATACAGCGCGCCTACGACCTCTTCCCCATCCTCGGAGAACGCAGGAAACAGGCCGCGGGCACCCTTTCCGGCGGCGAACAGCAGATGCTCGCCATGGGACGAGCCCTCATGTCCCAGCCCAAACTGCTCATGCTCGACGAACCCTCCATGGGCCTCTCCCCGATCATGATGCAGAAGATCATGGCAACCATCCAGGAGCTCAAGGCCCAGGGCACCACCATCCTGCTCATCGAGCAGAACGCCCAGGCCGCCCTCTCCCTGGCCGATCACGGCCACGTCATGGAAGTCGGCAAAATCGTCCTCTCGGGCACGGGCCAGGACCTGCTGCACGACGAGTCGGTCCGCAAGGCCTACCTCGGCGAGGACTGACCCCCTCCCACCACACGACGTGAGGCCCGCGCCCCCTACTCCGGGAGCGCGGGCCTCACGTCATACGTGACACACGTGGCTTGCGTTACTTATGTGACCCGGAGGTCAGCCCTTGGCGGCCTTCTTCTCCTCCGCATCCAGGATGACCGCCTCCGCGACCTGCTGCATGGACATACGACGATCCATAGAAGTCTTCTGAATCCACCGGAACGCGGCCGGCTCCGTCAGGCCGTACTCGGTCTGAAGCACCGACTTCGCCCGGTCCACCAGCTTCCGGGTCTCCAGCCGCTGGGTGAGATCGGCGACCTCGTTCTCCAACTGCCGCAGCTCGTTGAAACGGGACACCGCCATCTCGATGGCCGGAACGACATCGCTCTTACTGAACGGCTTGACCAGGTACGCCATGGCTCCGGCGTCCCGGGCCCGCTCCACCAGGTCACGCTGGGAAAAGGCGGTGAGCATCAGAACCGGCGCTATGGACTCCTCGGCGATCTTCTCGGCCGCCGAGATACCGTCGAGCTTCGGCATCTTCACATCGAGGATCACGAGGTCGGGCCGGTGCTCCCGGGCGAGCTCGACGGCCTGCTCACCGTCGCCCGCCTCACCGACCACGGTGTAGCCCTCTTCTTCGAGCATCTCCTTGAGATCGAGGCGGATCAGCGCCTCGTCCTCGGCGATGACGACACGGGTCGTCAGCGGAGGCACGTGCGACTTGTCGTCGTCTTCGGCGGTCTGGGGCGACTCGGGGGCGGTCACGTGGGCTCCTTGTTGCGGGGCAGGGGTACTGCTGACAAGAGCGTACCTAGCTGCGGTAAGGTGGTGACACAGCGGGTAACCGCTGACCTTCATTTTGAAGGGGCCCCGGTAGCCCAGCGGTAGAGGCCATGGATTCAAAACCCATACAGCGTCGGTTCGAATCCGACTCGGGGCACTTTTCCTTGGATGCCAAGGTCACCACAGGAAAGCGGATGTCCACGTTCTCGTGAACATCCGCTTTTTGCTGCACGCACTCACGATCAGTCGCACAGAGTGTCCGCATGTACGACATGGGCACACGCAAACGAGCACTGGCTCTCGTCGCGCAAGGACGCAGCCTGAACTCAGTGAGTAAGGAGACCGGCATCTCACGGGCCGCGATCCGCTCCTGGCAAGTACGCATCGAACCGCTCATGAACACGGGCCCCCCGTGCCCCAGGTGCAGGGATGCCCCCGGCCCGCCCGACGGGCCGGCCGCCTACTCCTACCTGCTGGGCCTCTACCTCGGTGACGGCTGCATCAGCCGCCATCGAAAGGGCGTATACATCCTCCGTATCGCGTGCGCCAACGCCTGGCCCGGCCTCATCGAGGCCTGCGAGGCAGCCATCCTCTCGGTGCGTCCCGACAACAGCGTGTGCCGCGTCCGGGCCCAAGGCCACGTCTCCGTCGGTTGCTCAAGCAAGCACTGGCCCTGCCTCTTCCCTCAACACGGGCCCGGCAAGAAGCATCAACGCACTATCGCCCTCGAACCCTGGCAGCAGGAGATCGTCGACGCCCATCCGTGGGAGTTCATCCGCGGCCTCATCCACTCCGACGGCTGTCGCATCACCAACTGGACCACCCGCCTGGTTGCCGGTGAGCAGAAGCGCTATGAATACCCCCGGTACTTCTTCACTAACAAGTCGGCCGACATCATCCGGCTCTTCACGGCAACGCTCGACACGGTCGGGGTTGACTGGAAGCAAGCGAACTCACACAACATCTCCATCGCCCGCAAAGCCTCCGTCGCCCTCATGGACACCCACGTAGGCCCCAAGTACTGACCCCCGGCGCGCCCTACCTCGGACGGTCGTCCTCCCCGATGTGGTGCACCCGCACCATGTTCGTCGTGCCGGAAACCCCCGGAGGCGAGCCCGCCGTGATGATCACGGTGTCGCCCTTCTTGCAGCGGCCGTGCTTCAGGAGCAGCTCGTCGACCTGGTCGACCATGGCGTCCGTCGAGTCGACGTAGGGGCCGAGGAAGGTCTCCACGCCCCAGGTGAGGGTGAGCTGGGAACGGGTGGCCGGGTCGGGGGTGAAGGCGAGCAGTGGGATCGGGGAGCGGTAGCGGGACAGGCGGCGGACCGTGTCGCCGGACTGTGTGAACGCGACGAGGAACTTGGCGCCGAGGAAGTCGCCCATCTCGGCGGCGGCGCGGGCCATGGCGCCGCCGTGGGTGCGGGGTTTGTTGTGTTCGGTGAGGGGTGGCAGGCCCTTGGCGAGGATGTCCTCCTCGGCGGCCGCGACGATGCGGGACATCGTGCGGACGGTTGGGATGGGGTACTTTCCGACGCTGGTCTCGCCGGAGAGCATCACGGCGTCCGTGCCGTCGATCACGGCGTTCGCCACGTCGGATGCCTCGGCCCTGGTCGGGCGGGAGTTGTCGATCATTGAGTCGAGCATCTGTGTCGCCACTATGACGGGCTTGGCGTTGCGCTTGGCGAGCTTGATGGCGCGTTTTTGGACGATCGGGACCTGTTCGAGGGGCATCTCGACGCCGAGGTCGCCTCGGGCGACCATGATGCCGTCGAAAGCGAGGACGATGTCCTCGATGGTGTCGACGGCCTGTGGTTTTTCGATCTTGGCGATGACGGGGAGGCGGTGGCCCTCCTCGTCCATGATGCGGTGGACGTCGTCGATGTCGCGTCCGCTGCGGACGAAGGACAGCGCGATGATGTCGACGCCGGTGCGCAGGGCCCAGCGGAGGTCTGCCTCGTCCTTGTCGGAGAGGGCGGGGACGGAGACGGCGACGCCGGGCAGGTTCAGGCCCTTGTGGTCGGAGACGATGCCGCCCTGGATGACCGTGGTGTGTACGCGGGGGCCGTCGATCGAGGTGACTTCCAGACACACCTTGCCGTCATCGACGAGGATGCGCTCACCGGCGGTGACGTCGGTGGCGAGTCCCTCGTACGTCGTTCCGCAGGTGGTGTGGCCGCCCTGGATGCCCTTCTCGACCGAGATGGTGAAGGTGTCGCCGCGTTCAAGGAGTACGGGGCCTTCGGTGAAGGTGCCGAGTCGTATCTTCGGGCCTTGAAGGTCGGCGAGTATGCCGACGCTGCGGCCGGTCTCGTCGACGGCCTTGCGCACGCGCCGGTGGCGCTCCTCGTGTTCGGCGTGGGTGCCGTGGCTGAGGTTGAGGCGGGCGATGTCCATTCCGGCGTCGACCAGGGCCTTGATCTGGTCGTAGGAGTCGGTGGCGGGCCCCAGTGTGCAGACGATCTTTGCTCGGCGCATGATTCGAGCGTAGGCCTTACCGACCGGTAGGGAGTTGGCCGGTCATGACTGCTCAACGACCTTTGAATTAAGGGTAGTTGACAAGGTTTGAAGTGTGCGCCGGGGTGCTCGGATGAGCATCCCGGACGCGGTTCCGGGGGGGTGTGTCACAGGCGGGGCGGTGCCATGGTGAAGCGGGCGTTCACCTGGGCGTAGACGTGCTGCCGCTGGGGTTCGAGGTCGAGGGGGGCGGCTGCTTCCCCGGCGTCCGCCCCGTATGCCATGGATCGCATGCGGCCGGGGGTGGGTGGGTAGGGCGGCTGGGTGTTCTCGGCGCCGATGTCGGCGAGTTCGATCAGGGCGTCGAGGGTGGTGCCGAGGGCTTCCGCGTATTCGCGGGCGCGTAGGACGGCTTCGCGGACCGCTTGCTGGCGGGCCCGGCGGTGGGCGGGTGAGGCGGGGCGCAGGGTCCACCAGGGGCCGTCGACGCGGGTGAGTTCCAGGTCGGCGAGGCGGGTGGTGAGTTCGCCGAGTGCGGTGAAGTCGGTGAGTTCGGCGGTGATGTGGACGCGGCCGTGGTAGGCGTGGACGCGTTCGCCGCGGCCGTGTTTGGTCAGTTCGGGCGTGATGGAGAAGGCGCCGGTCTCGACTCGCTCGACGGCGTCCCCGTAGGTTTTGACGAGGTCGAGCACGGTGGCGTTGCGGCGGGTGAGGTCGTCGAGGGCGGCTCGCCGGTCCTTGCCTCGGGCGCTGACGGTGACGCCGATGCGGGCGATCTCGGGATCGACTTCGAGGTGGGCTTCGCCGCGGACGGCGATGCGGGGGGCGTCGGGGGTGCCGTAGGGGGCGGCGGTGGGCCGGCGATCGTCCGGTGCGGGGGTCGGGGGTTCCTCGGGTGTGGAGGTCATACGTCCCACTCTGTCACTCGTGACCCGGTTGGGTGGGGCGCAGGTCACCAGATCGCAACCTGGAAGGTCTGTTGCGGCCCGTCGTGAGCGGGCCAGAATCTTCGCGCGTTGTCTACGCGCGTTGTTGCAGTTGGTCCAGGTCTCTGGTCCTGAGTTCTTCCCCCGAGGAGTGCCCGTCATGCCGTTGAATCGCCGGAAGTTCCTGAAGAAGTCCGCCGTGACCGGCGCGGGCGTCGCGCTGACCGGCGCGGTCGCTGCGCCGGGCGCCCGGGCGGCTGATGAGGTGCAGGGTGGGGGCACGCGGCCGCAGCGGTACGCGTTCACGGTGCTGGGTACGACGGACCTGCACGGCAACGTCTTCAACTGGGACTACTTCACGGACCAGGAGTTCGACGACAAGGCCCACAACGACATCGGCCTGGCGAAGATCTCCACCCTGGTGAACCAGGTGCGTGAGGAGAAGGGCCGCCGTAACACGCTCCTGATCGACGCGGGCGACACCATTCAGGGCACCCAGCTGTCGTACTACTACGCCAAGGTTGACCCGATCACCGCCAAGGGCGGTCCGGTGCACCCGATGGCGCAGGCCATGAACGCCATCGGCTATGACGCGGCGGCCCTGGGCAACCATGAGTTCAACTACGGCATTCCGCTACTGCGGAAGTTCGAGGAGCAGTGCCGTTTCCCGCTGCTCGGCGCCAACGCGCTGGACGCGAAGACGTTGCGGCCCGCTTTTCCTCCGTACAGCATGCACCGGTTGCGCACCCCGTTCGGCCGTGAGGTGAAGGTGGCGGTGCTGGGCCTGACGAACCCGGGTATCGCGATCTGGGACAAGGCGAACGTGCAGGGGAAGATGACGTTCCCGGGCTTGGAGGAGCAGGCGGCGAAGTGGGTGCCGAAGCTGCGGTCGATGGGCGCGGACGTGGTCATCGTGTCGGCGCACAGCGGGTCGTCGGGTACGTCGTCCTACGGTGACCAGTTGCCGTACGTGGAGAACGCGGCGGGGCTGGTGGCGGAGCAGGTGCCGGGGATCGACGCGATTCTGGTGGGCCATGCGCACGCGGAGATCCCGGAGTACTTCGTCACCAACAAGGAGACCGGTAAGCAGGTCCTGCTTTCCGAGCCGCTGAAGTGGGGTCAGCGTCTGACGCGGTTCGATTTCGAGCTGGTCTGGGAGAAGGGCCGCTGGGCGGTCGAGAAGGCGGGTGCGCGGGTCCTGAACTCCAACGTGGTGGAGGAGGACCCGGAGATCACGAAGCTGCTCGCCGATGAGCACGAGAAGGTCGTGGCGTACGTCAATCAGGTCATCGGCACCAATGCCGCGGAGATGAGGTCGGCCGAGGCGCCCTACAAGGATGTGCCGATCATCGACCTGATCAACCATATTCAGGCCGACACGGTGAAGCAGGCGCTGGCGGGGACGGAGTATGCGGCGCTGCCGGTGCTGTCGCAGGCCGCCGCGTTCTCGCGCAGTGCGGTCATTCCGGCGGGCGAGGTCACCATCCGGGATGTGGCGGGTCTGTATGTGTACGAGAACACGCTGGAGGCGCGTCTGATGACGGGTGCGCAGATGAAGGCGTACCTGGAGTTCTCGGCGAACTACTTCGTGCAGACGGCCGCGGGTACGGCGGTGGACCCGGCGAAGCTGACGAACGCGAACGGTACGCCGGACTACAACTATGACGTGGTCAGCGGCTTGACGTACGAGATCGACATCGCCAGGCCGGCCGGGTCGCGCGTCACGAACGTGCGGTTCGAGGGGGCGCCGCTGGATGACGCGCAGCAGTTCGTGTTCGCGGTGAACAACTACCGGGCGAACGGTGGCGGCAACTTCCCGCATGTCGCCGGGGCCCGGCAGGTGTGGTCGGACTCGGACGAGATCCGCAACATCATGATCGCCTGGGTGAAGGCGAAGGGGTCCATCGACCCGGCTGAGTTCGCGGCGGTGGACTGGAAGCTGACGCGGGACGGCACGCCGGTCTTCTAGAGTGCCGGCTTTCTGGAGGTCCGGGGTCGAGGCCCCGGACCTCGAAGGGTTTTGGGGCCCTTGCCGTGGGGTCAGCTGTGGTCGGCGAGCGGGGTGGGGGTCTGTTCCTGGTGTGCGGGCGGGACCTGTGGTTGCCGTGGGGCGAGGCCGAAGGTGGTGAAGGCCGTGCGGTCGGGCAGCGGGTACGGTTCCTTGCCGGTGAGGGCGTTCAGGATGGTGGCGCTGCGCCAGGCGGCGAGGCCGAGGTCGGGGGTGCCGACGCCGTGGGCGTGGAGTGCGGCGTTCTGTACGTAGATGTGGCGGCCGGAGTCGGTGATCGCGGGGTCGAGGACGAGGCGGAAGCGGTCGTCGACGCGGGGCCGCTCGGAGCTGTCGCGGCGTAGGTAGGGGTCGAGGCCGGCGAGGAGGCGGTCGGCGGGGCGTTCGCGGTAGCCGGTGGCGAGGACGACGGCGTCGGTGGTGAGGCGGGAGCGGGTGCCTTGCTGGAGGTGCTCCAGGTGGAGTTCGACCTGGTTGGTGGAGAGCCGGCCGGCGGTGCGGACGAGGACGCCGGGTGTGAGGACGGCGTCGGGCCAGCCGCCGTGCAGGGTGCGGTGGTAGAGCTCTTCGTGGATGGCGGCCAGGGTGGGGGCCGCGATGCCTTTGTGGAGTTGCCATTGGGCGGCGACGAGCCGGTCGCGGGTTTGTTCGGTGAGGGCGTGGAAGTAGCGGGTGTAGTCGGGTGTGAAGTGCTCCAGGCCGAGTTTGGAGTACTCCATGGGCGCGAATGCCTCGGTGCGTGCGAGCCAGTGGATTCGCTCGTGGCCTGCGGGGCGGGCTCGGAGGAGGTCGAGGAAGATCTCGGCGCCGGACTGGCCGGCGCCGATGACGGTGACGTGGCCGGCGGCGAGGAGGCGGTCGCGTTCGTCGAGGTAGTCGGCGGCGTGGATGACGGGCACGCCGGGGGCGTCGACGAGGGGTGTGAGGGGGTCGGGTACGTGGGGGGCGGTGCCGATGCCGAGGGCGACGTTTTTGGTGTAGGTGCGGCCTGCGGGTTCGTCTGCGCCGTCGTGGAGGCGGGTGAAGTCGATCTCGAACAGGTCGTGTTCGGGGTTCCAGCGGACCGCGTCGACCTGGTGGCCGAAGTGTAGTCCGGGGAGGTTGTCGCTGACCCAGCGGCAGTAGGCGTCGTATTCGGCGCGCTGGATGTGGAAGCGTTCGGCGAAGTAGAAGGGGAAGAGCCGGTCGCGGGTCCTGAGGTAGTTGGGGAATGACCAGGGGCTGGTGGGGTCGGCGAGGGTCACGAGGTCGGCCAGGAAGGGGACCTGGAGGGTGGTGCCCTCGATGAGGAGGCCGGGGTGCCAGTGGAAGGCGGGGTGCTGGTCGTAGAAGACGGCGTCGAGTTCGGCGAGCGGGTGGGCGAGGGCGGCGAGGGAGAGGTTGAAGGGGCCGATGCCGATGCCCACGAGGTCGCGGGGGGCTTCGGGCTCGTGGGGTGGGGGTGTGGTCATGTGGGGGTGTTTCCTTCCACGAGTTTCAGGAGTGCGGCCAGGTCGCCGGGCCGGGTGTGAGGGTTGAGCAGGGTGGCTTTGAGCCAGAGCCGGCCGTCGGGTGCGGCGCGTCCGAGGACGGCCCGACCGTCGTGGAGGAGTTGGCGGCGGATGTCCGCCACGGCGGCGTCGGTCGCTCCGGTGGGCCGGAACAAGACGGTGCTGATGGTGGGTGGGGCGTAGAGCTCGAAGCCGGGGTGTGTGTCCACGAGTGCGGCGAATTCGGCGGCGAGGGCGCAGACCTGGTCGATGAGCGCGCCGAGTCCCTCGCGTCCGAGGGTTTTGAGGGTGACGGCGATTTTGAGGATGTCGGGGCGGCGGGTGGTGCGCAGGGACCGGCCGAGCAGGTCAGGCAGTCCGGCCGCGGTGTCGTCGGTGGCGTTGAGGTAGTCGGTGTGGTGGGCCAGTACGGCGAGGTCGGCGGCGTCGCGTACGGCGAGGAGTCCGGCGGCGGCGGGCTGCCAGCCGAGTTTGTGCAGGTCGAGGGTGACGGTGTGGGCGCGGTCGAGGCCGTGCAGCCGGTGGCGGTGGTGGTCGCTGAGGAGGAGTCCTCCGCCGTATGCGGCGTCCACGTGCAGTCGGGCGCCTCGGGCGGCGCACAGGTCGGCGAGGCCGGGGAGCGGGTCGATGAGCCCGGCGTCGGTGGTGCCGGCGGTTGCGGTGACGAGGACGGGGCGGGGCAGCGAAGCGAGGGCGTCGTCGAGGGCGGCGGGGGTGAGGATGCCGTCGGGGGTGGGGACGACGACGGGTTCGGGGAGGCCGAGGAGCCAGGCGGCGCGGCGCAGGGAGTGGTGGGCGTTGGCGCCGCAGACGAGCTGGAGGGGTTCTGGGGCGTGCCGGGTTTCGCGGGCGAGGAGGAGGGCGAGTTGGTTGGACTCGGTGCCTCCGGTGGTGACGAGGGCGTCGCCCGCGTGCAGTTCGTCGGCGAGTGCTCTGGTGACGAGTGTCTCCAGTGCCGAGGCGGCGGGGGCCTGGTCCCATGAGTCGAGGGAGGGGTTGAGGGCGGAGGCGGCGAGGTCGGCGGCGGTCGCGACGGCGAGGGGCGGGCAGTGGAGGTGGGCCGTGCACAGGGGGTCGGCGGGGTCGGCGGCGCCTGCGGCGAATGCGTGGACGAGGGTGTGGAGTGCGTCCGGGTCGCCTTGGCGTGGGAGTACCTCGCCGACGGCGGCCCGGACGCGTGCGGTGACGGCCTGCGGCCCGCCTTTGGGGAGGGGGCCGCCTCGCGCGTGGGTGCCCTCGCTCAGGGCGCGCAGCACTGTGTGGAGCAACTGCCCCAGCGTGGTGCCTCCGGCGGTTGAGGCGAGGGGCGGGGTGCTCATGCCGGGTACAACGATGCCGCGCGGGTGAGGGTGCTGTTGGGGAGCGCGGTTGAGGTCTCTGCCGGTGGATGTCTGCGGGTTGTGTGCGGGGTGTGCGGCTTGTCGCTCAGTTCCCCGCGCCCCTTACGGGGCGTCGGTCTCCCTTACCCTCAAGGCCCTTTCGAGGTCGTCCAGTTGGTCCGTCAGCTTGCGGCGCAGGGATGGGGTCGGGTCGGAGGTGCGGAGGCACTGCTCGCCGAGGCGGAGGGTTTCGGCGTTGACGGCGTGCACGGGGAAGGCCCAGCGGCCCGCGGCGTCGGCGATGGCGGGGCCGCGGCGGGCGGCGAGGGCGACCGCGTCGGTGAAGTACCGCTCCACGTACTCCTGAAGCACCTCGGCCTGTTCGGGCTGCCAGAAGCCTTGGGCGGTGGCTGTGAACAGGTAGTTGGAGAGGTCGTCGGTGGCGAACATGGCTTCCCAGGCGGTGCGCTTGGACTCCGGGTCGGGCAGTGCGGCGCGGCAGCGGGCGGCGCCCTCCTGGCCGGTGGCGCTCGGGTCGCGCTGTGCCTCGGCGGCGATCGCGGTCTCGTCGGTGGCGCCGAGGACGGCGAGGCGGCCCAGGATGCGCCAGCGCAGTTCGGGGTCGAGTTCGGGACCGCCGGGCACGGTGCCGTCGGCGAGCCAGGCGGCGATGGTGTCGGGGTGGGCGGCGACGTCGATGAAGTGGCGTACGGCGGTGAGGCGCAGGCCGGGGTGGGAGCCGTCCTCGGTGCGGCGGATCAGGTCGCGGCACAGGGTGGTGAGGGTGGACAGGGCTGCGGGCCGGTCGGTGTCCGTCAGGAAGCGGTCGGTGATCTGGGCCGACGCGAACGACAGGACGCCCTGGACCAGTGACACGTCCGTTTCGAGGGGCAGATGGGTGCGCGCGGTCTCCAGGTAGGCGGTGGGGGGCAGTTCGCCGTCGCGGACGGTGTCCCGCAGGGAGTTCCAGACGACGGCGCGGGTCAGCGCGTCGGGGAGTGCGGACAGGTTGTCGCGGATGGCGGTGAAGGATTCGGGGTCGAAGCGGACCTTGGCGTAGGTGAGGTCGCCGTCGTTGACCAGGAGCAGGGCGGGGCGTTTGCCGATCGGCTCGGCGGTGTCCTGGGGGATGTCGAGGTGGAGGCGTTCGCGCAGGACGAGGCGGCCGGTGTCACCGGGGTCCGGGTCGTAGAGGCCGACGGCGACGCGGTGCGGGCGGCTGCCGTGGCGCTCGGTGGTGAGGGTGTAGGTGCCGTCGTCGGCCGGGGTGACCTTCGGGGTGAGGGTGTCGACGCCCGTGGTACGCAGCCAGGAGGCCGCCCAGGCGTGCACGTCGCGGTCGGTGGCGTCGGCGAGGGAGTCGATGAAGTCGGCGAGGGTGGCGTTGCCGAACCGGTGGCGGGCGAAGTGGGTGTTGATGCCGGCGAGGAAGTTCTTCTCGCCGAGCCAGGCCACGAGTTGCCGGAGCGCGGAGGCGCCCTTGGCGTAGGAGATGCCGTCGAAGTTGAGCAGCGCGGAGGCGGTGTCGTCGACGGTTTCGGGGGCGACCGGGTGGGTGGAGGGGCGTTGGTCGGCGTCGTAGCCCCAGGCTTTGCGGGCGACGCCGAAGTCGACCCAGGTGTCGGTGAAGCGGGTGGCTTCGGTGAGGGTCTGGTAGCCCATGTATTCGGCGAAGGACTCGTTCAGCCAGATGTCGTCCCACCACTTGAGGGTGACGAGGTCGCCGAACCACATGTGGGCCATCTCGTGGGCGATGACCATGGCGCGGGTCTGCCGCTCGGTGTCGGTGACGGCGGAGCGGTAGAGGAACTCGTCGCGGAAGGTGACCAGGCCGGGGTTCTCCATGGCCCCGAAGTTGAATTCGGGGACGAATGCCTGGTCGTAGGAGTCGAAGGGGTACGGCTCCTCGAACTTCTCGTGGTAGCGGTCGAAGCAGGCGCGCGTGATGTCGAGGATTTCGTCGGCGTCGACGTCCAGGTGGGGTGCGAGGGAACGGCGGCAGTGGAGGGCGAAGGGGAGTCCGCGGTGTTCGGTGCGCACGGAGTGCCAGGGCCCGGCGGCGACGGCCACCAGGTAGGTGGAGATCAGCGGTGTGGGGGCGGCGTGCCAGGTGCCGTCCTCCCGCTGCTCTGTGACGCCGTTGGCGATGACCTTCCAGTTGTCGGGGGCCGTCACGGACAGTTCGAAGACGGCCTTGAGGTCGGGCTGGTCGAAGGCCGGGAAGACGCGCTTGCAGTCGTCCAGGGCGAGTTGCGTGTAGACGTAGGTCTCGCCGTCGGTGGGGTCGGTGAAGCGGTGCATGCCCTCGCCGGTGCGGGAGTAGCGCATGACGGCGTCGATGCGCAGCTCGTGCTCGCCGGTGGTCAGGTCCTTGAGGGGCAGCCGGTTCTCGGTGAACGTGTCCAGGTCGAGGTGGTGTCCGTCGAGGACGGCGTGACGCAGTTCTTCGGGCTTGAGCTCGACGAACGTGTCCGTGGCTTTCTGGTCCCCGCGTACCGTGAACTGGATGGCGGTGCGGGAGACGAACAGCTCGTCGCCGTGTGTCAGGTCGAGGTCGATCTGATAGCGGTGGACGTCGAGGAGCCTGGCACGGGTCTGCGCTTCGTCGCGCGTCAGTACGGACATGCAGGACATGCTGCCTGATGCCACTGACACGGCACAGGGGCGGGCCGGTACACGGCTTTTGTCCGCTGCCCTTCGCCGTCTTCGCGTGTGCGCCCCCGGTGCGTGGTGCGTCCCCGCCGGCTCAGGTCTGTGTTCGGTGCTGCGTGTGCTTTTGCCGTCTGTCCCGCCCTGAGCGCCGCCTGCTTCTGCCCGAGCGCCGTGCGCCTCGCGCTGCGCGCCGCGCGCTGTGTCCGGGTGCCCTCGGCCTGCGCGCCGGCCGGGCTTCAGCTGGCGGGCGTGGTGTCACCGCCCGTGGCGGATGCGCCGTTCACCGCGTCGTCCGCGATGCGCTCGTGGTGGCGGATGACCTCGGCGATGATGAAGTTCAGGAGTTTCTCGGCGAATGCCGGGTCGAGGTTGGCGTTCTCGGCGAGGGTGCGCAGCCGGGCGATCTGCTGGGCCTCGCGTGTGGGGTCGGCGGGCGGCAGCCGGTGTTCGGCCTTGAGGTGGCCGACCTGCTGGGTGCACTTGAAGCGCTCGGCGAGCATGTGGACGACGGCGGCGTCGATGTTGTCGATGCTCTGGCGCAGCCGGGCGAGTTCGGCGCGGACGGCGGGGTCGACTTCTCCGGTGCCGGTGTTGCTGGTGGTCATGGGCGTCACCCTACGGGGCGTGCGGTTGTTCGATCGCCGGGCGGCTCTCCTGGGTGCGGAAGCGGACCGGGGCCACGCCGACGCGGCGGGTGAACAGGCGGGAGAAGTAGGCCGGGTCGTCGTAGCCGACGCGGCGGGCCACGGCGGCGACGGGCAGGTCGGTCGAGGCGAGCAGTTCCTTGGCGCGGTCCAGCCGGATGCGCAGGAGGTAGTCCTTGGGGCTGCAGCCCGCGCCGCGCCGGACGGCGGTGCGCAGTTCGGCGGTGGTCATGCCGAGCCGGGCGGCGTGTTCGGCGACCGAGAGGGGCCGGCAGGCGTCGCGGGCGAGGGCCTGCAGGAGCCGGTCTCCGTCGGGGGCGAGGTCGGCGCGGGCGCCGCGCAGGGTGACGAGGAGCTCGTGCAGGGCGGCGCCGGCCGCCACCTCGGGCAGGGGTGTGTCGCGCTGGACGGTGCGGGCGATGCGGCCGATGACGGCGCGGGCGCCGGAGGCGTCCGAGAGGGGCACCACGGGCCGGTTCGGTTCGATGCAGCCGAGTTCGGTGTACGCCTCGGTCGCGGGTCCGGTGAACGCGACCCAGCTCTCGTCCCAGTGCGGGTCGGGGCCGTAGTGGTGCGGGACGCCGGGGGTGAGCCAGAGCAGGACGGGCGCGGTGACCTCGACGCGGGGGCCGTCGCCGGCCCGGAACCAGCCGCCGCCCGCGCCGATCACGACGGCCACGTGGTGGTCGAGGGTGCGGGGCCCGACGGTGGGCAGCTCGCCGTACTGCAGTCCGACGCCGAGGCACGCGAGGCCGAGCCGGTGGAGGGCCGGGCCGGGCGTGAAGTACCGCATCCAGGTGTGGTAGGCGCGCCTGGCTGCGTCCACGGTGTCCTCACTTTCGTCCAAGCGTCGTCGATCTTTGTCCATGGACGGGCCCACCGCCAGGGGCGAGGGTGGGGCCATGAGCGAATCCAGGGTCGGAGACGGCGAATTCAGTGTCGGAGACAGCGATTTCCTGCTGGACGGGCGCCCGGTGCGGCTGCTGTCGGGTGCGCTGCACTACTTCCGGGTGCGGGAGGAGCAGTGGGGCCACCGCCTGGCGATGCTGCGGGCGTTGGGCCTCAACTGTGTGGAGACGTACGTCCCGTGGAACCTGCACGAGCCGCGTCCCGGCGAGTTCCACGAGGTGGGGCAGCTGGGCCGGTTCCTGGACGCGGCCCGGGAGGCGGGGCTGTGGGCGATCGTGCGTCCGGGCCCGTACATCTGTGCGGAGTGGGAGAACGGCGGGCTGCCGCACTGGGTGACGGGCGAGCTGCGCACACGGGACGAGCGGTTCCTTCAGCCGGTGGAGCGCTGGTTCCGGCATCTGCTGGGCGAGGTCGTGCCGCGGCAGATCGACCGGGGCGGGCCGGTGATCATGGTGCAGGTCGAGAACGAGTACGGCAGCTACGGCACCGACCAGGTGTACCTGCGCCGGCTGGCCGATCTGCTGGTCGCCGAGGGCGTGACGGTGCCGCTGTGCACCACGGACGGTCCGGAGGACCACATGCTCTCCGGTGGCTCGGTTCCGGGGCTGCTCGCGACGGTCACCTTCGGGTCCCGCGCACGCGAGGGGTTCGACGTGCTGCGCCGGCACCGCCCCACGGGCCCGCTGATGTGCATGGAGTGGTGGTGCGGCTGGTTCACCTACTGGGGCGGGGAGCAGGCGGCACGCGACGCCGAGGACGCCGCCCGGTCGCTGCGCGAGATCCTGGAGTGCGGTGCCTCGGTGAACCTCTACATGGCGCACGGCGGGACGAACTTCGCGGGCTGGGCGGGCGCGAACCGGGGCGGCGGCGTCCTGCACGACGGGACGCTGCACCCGGACGTCACGTCGTACGACTACGACGCGCCGATCGACGAGTACGGGCGCCCCACCGAGAAGTTCTGGCGCTTGAGGGAGATCCTCGCGGAGTACGCGGACGGCCCTCTGCCGGACGTACCGCCCCCGCCCGCGGTCCTCGGTGAGGCCGCCACGGCGCGACTCACCGCGTGGGCGCCGCTGGAGGACGTCCTGGAGGCCCGCGGCGGTCCGGCGGTCGAGCGGCGGATGCCGCCCACCTTCGAGGATCTGGACGTGGACCGGGGCCTGGTGCACTACTGCGTGGACATCCCCGGGCCCCGGGAGCCGTACCCGCTGCTCGCGCGCGGGCTGCGCGACCTCGCCGTGGTGTACGTCGACGGGGAGCGGGCCGGGGTGCTCACGGAGGACGATCCCCAGCTGAAGGAGCCCGTCGCGGGTCCCGCGCGCGTGGAGCTGTGGGTGGAGTCCCTGGGGAGGGCCAATTACGGTCCCCGGCTCGGCGAGCCGAAGGGCATCACCGGGGGTGTCCTGCACGAGCGGGCGTTCGTGCACGGTGTACGCGCGCGTGGGTTGCGTGTCGACGCGCTGGACGACGTCGAGGGTGTGCCGTTCCGGGAACTGCCCGAGGAGGGCGCCCCCGGGCTGTACCGCGGCACGTTCGAGGTGCGGGGGGCAGGGGACGCGCTCCTCGAACTCCCGGGCTGGACGCGGGGCTTCGCCTGGGTCAACGGCTTCAACCTGGGCCGCTACTGGTCGGTGGGACCGCAGAACGCGCTGTACGTGCCCGGTCCTGTGCTGCGCGAGGGCGTGAACGACCTGTGGGTGCTGGAGCTTCAGGAGGCCGCCGGTGGCCTGCGGAAGCGCACGTCCTCGGTGCCGCCGGGGCTGCCCTCACTGCGGCCGGTCTCGCGGTAGCTCCCCGGGCCGCGGGTCTGGCGTGATCATTGCGAGGGGCGCCCACGACCTCGGTCGCGGGCGCCCCGTGCGTCACAGTGCGGACGCGGAGTCACAGCGTGCACGGCGTGTCACAGGGTGGACGCCGCCTGGGCTATGGCCGACGCGAAGGTCGACACCTCGGTGTAGACACCGGGGGCGTTGGGCCGGGCGCAGCCCTCGCCCCAGCTGACGATGCCGACCTGGATCCAGGCGCCGGCGCTGTCCTTGCGGAACATGGGGCCACCGGAGTCACCCTGGCAGGTGTCGACACCGCCCTGCGGGAGACCGGCGCAGATCTCCTCGCCCGCGACGAGGTCGTCGTAGAGACCCCCATAGGCCTTGCAGGTGGCGTCGCTGACGAACGGCACGGTGGCCTTGAGGAGGTAGCGCTGCTGGGCACCGCCCTCAGTTGCCGCGCCCCAGCCGGCGACGGTGAAGTCACCGGTGTTGTACTGCGTGGTCGTCGCGATCTTCAGGGTCGGCAGGTTGATCGGCTGGGCGAGCTTGATGAGCGCCCAGTCCTTGCCGGTGCCGTTGTAGCCGGGCGCCTGGAGGACCTTGGTGGAGCGCACCTGGACGCGGCCGCTGGTGGACTGGAGGTCCACGACACCCGCGGTGGCGGTGATGCTGGTGTTGTTGCCGGAACCGCTCACACAGTGAGCGGCGGTCAGCACGATCTGCTGGGTGTAGAGGGCGCCTCCACAGCCCATGGAGAGCCGGACCATGAACGGGAACTCGCCCTGCGCGGCACGGGTTCCGCCCACGACCGGGGACGGCGCGGCGCTCGCGCTGACCGGCTGGAGGCTGATGACGGCGAGGGCGGCGGCACCGGCGACCGCGGCTCTCTTGAGGAAGGAGACAAGCTTCTTCAACGGACTGTCCTTTCGTGGGGGGCGAACCTTGCGCGCGCTGATGTCAGGCTCATGACATGTCGACCGACATGGCACACCTCAGATGACGGTCAGGTCCCTGTCAGAACGTTGTGTGAAGTATGAAGATCCGCCTCCGCGGGCCACAAGGGGCGAAAACGCGCCACCGCGCGCCGGTCATCAACCCGTCGGCACGCACAGCCGTCGACTTAGAGTGGAGGCGTACCGAGGCGTCGTGGGGGTGCTGACGTGGCGAACGGCGGACCTGTTGAGCACGGCTACCCGCACCTGGACACCGTACGGGAGTCGATCACCGCTCTGTACAAGCGCCTGTCGTACGACACGATCCACAGCTTCGCCACCAGTCTGGCGCCCGTCGACGTGGCGTTCTGCGACACGGACGACCTGCACCTGGGCGCGCAGCGCGTCGCCCGTGAGATCGTCCTGCACTACCGGCTGCCGGACACCCGGATCATCATCAGCTTCCGCGAGATGGCCCATGCGGCGAACGTCGAGCTGACCGCGGGCCCCGAGTACTTCATCGAGCTCAACGACCGCTTCCGCACCCACCGCCGCGACATCGGCGCGGCCCTCGCCCACGAGGTCATGCACGTCTACCTGCACCGTCTGGGCCTGTCGTTCCCCGGCACCCGCGACAACGAGATCCTCACGGACACGGCGGCGACATACCTGGGCGCGGGCTGGCTCCTGCTGGACGCCTTCCGGGAGGACCGGGCCTCCTCACAGAAGCTGGGCTACCTCACCCCGGAGGAGTTCGGCTATGTGCTCGCGAAGCGGGCGGCGCTGTTCGGCGAGGACCCGTCGGTCTGGTTCACCAGTCCGCAGGCGTACACCGCGTACACCAGGGGCGCGGCCCAGGCCCGTCGCGACGAGCAGCAGCCCCCGCTGACGGCCGCCGGCTGGGCGGGCCGCCGCCGCTACGCCAGGGACCGGCGCCATGCCCAGGACCACCGGTACGCCCAGGGCTCCCGTCCGCCGGGCCCGCTGCCGGGGGTTCCGTACGCGTTCACACCCGACGGCCAGGGCCCGCTGCGCGTGTCCTTCCCCTGTCCCACCTGCCACCAGCGCATCAGAGTCCCCGTCCGGGGCCGGGTCCGCGCCCGCTGCGGGTTGTGCCGGACGGTGCTGGAGTGCGACACGTGAGGCATACCGGATCAGGTCAGGTCCCTATGAGCCTCTTGAGCCGTTGCCTGAAGGGGGCCGGGCGAGCGAGGCTCGGACGCCATGAACGAGCACGAGCAGCCGACCGGACCAGGTCTCTTCACGGCGGTGTACGAGGGTGACGAGGACGCGGTCGTACGGCTGCTGCGCGCCGGTGCGAGCCCGGAGGCGACGGACGGGGACGGCCAGTCGGTCCTGTACCTGACGACGGTCAGCGACAGGCCCGGCATCGCGCGCCTGCTCCTGGCGGCGGGCGCCGACCCGGACCGTCTCAGCGCCGGCACGGACTCCCCGCTGTGCGGAGCGGCCTGCGGCGGCCACACGGAGGTCGTCCGCGCCCTGCTGGCCGCCGGGGCGACGCCCGACCTGGAGGAGGAGCTGGGCTTCACCGCGCTGGCGTGGGCGGTGCAGCGGGGCAACACCGACGTGGTGGCGTCCCTCCTGGAGCACGGCGCCGACCCGGACCGCCCCACCCCGGCGGGCGAGCCCCCACTGGTGGCGGCGGCCCGCCGAGGCTCCCCCTCGTGCGTGCGCGCCCTCCTGGAGCACGGCGCCCACGCGCGCGCGGATGCCCTGGCGGAGGCGCGCCGCTGGCTGACGCTGGACGTGGCGTCGGAGCTGCGCGCCGGGCTGGAGCGGACGTACGGACCGGGACACGAAGTGACGACCCACCGCGTCCCCGAGGACGGCGGCATCACCGCGTGGTCGAACTCCGCACCGGTGACCGGACGGTCGCGGGCAACGACCAGCAGACCGGCCACGCGGAGATCGTGGAGCTGCTGGAGGCGGCGGACACCGAGAGCGCCCGTATCGAGGATGTTCGTGTGGTGTGAACGGCCCGTCGTCGACGCCGACGTCACCCGGCCCCGTACACCGGCCCCGGAGGCTCCGCCTCCGCCAGGAGCTTGAGGGCCGCTTCGCCCGCTTCGGCCGGCGTCCAGCGGGCTCCCCTGTCGGCGGTCGGTCCCGGTCGCCAGCCTTCCATGACCGTGATGCGGCCGCCCTCGGCCTCGAAGACCCGCCCGGTGACACCCGCGCTCGCCGCGGAACCCAGCCACACGACCAGCGGCGACACGTTCTCCGGGGCCATCGTGTCGAAGCCGCTGTCGGGTGCGGCCATCGTCTCGGCGAAGGTGCGCTCCGTCATACGGGTACGGGCCGCGGGAGCGATGGCGTTCACCTGGACCCCGTAGCGCCCGAGTTCTGCCGCCGCGACCAGGGTCAGCCCGACGATGCCGGCCTTCGCCGCGCTGTAGTTGCCCTGACCGACCGAGCCCAGCAGGCCCGCGCCGCTGCTGGTGCTGACGACCCGGGCCACCGGTGTCCGGCCGGCCTTGGCCTCCGCGCGCCAGTGCGCGGCCGCGTGCTTCAGCGGCAGGAAGTGCCCCTTCAGGTGGACGCGGACGACGGCGTCCCAGTCGTCCTCGTCGAGGTTGACGAGCATGCGGTCGCGCAGGAACCCGGCGTTGTTGACGAGGGTGTCGAGCCGGCCGTACGTCTCCAGCGCGGTGCGCACGAGGGACACGGCGCCCTCGGTCGTGGCGATGTCGCCGCCATGGGCGACCGCCTCGCCACCGGCCGCGCGGATGTCGTCGGCGACCCGGGACGCCGGGCTGTCCGGCCCCGGTGTCCCGTCGAGGCCGACGCCGAGGTCGTTGACGACGACACGGGCGCCCTCGGCGGCGTACGCGAGGGCGTGGGCGCGCCCCAGTCCGCGCCCCGCGCCGGTGACGATGACCACGCGCCCCTCACAGATCCGGCGTGCGTTCATCCCGCTTCTCCTTTTCCGGTCCGGTGGTTGACGGTCGCGGCGTCGAGGAAGGCCGGCCGTTCGCCGCCGCCGTGGACGAGGAGCGAGGCCCCGGTGATGTACGCGGCGGCGTCCGAGGCGAGGAATACGGCGGCTGCGCCGATGTCGGAGGGCTCGGCGAGGCGCCCCAGCGGGACCGTGCGGGCGACGGCCGCGATGCCGCCCTCGTCGCCGTAGTGCAGGTGGGACAGTTCGGTGCGGACCATGCCGACGACGAGGGTGTTGACGCGGATGTCCGGCGCCCACTCCACGGCCATCGAGCGGGCCAGGTTCTCCAGTCCCGCCTTGGCCGCGCCGTACGCCGCCGTCCCGGGCGAGGGACGGGCCCCGCTCACACTGCCGATCATCACGATGGCGCCCCCGGCCCGTGCGAGGTGCTCGTACGCGGCGAGCGAGACGGTCAGCGGCGCGGTGAGGTTGAGCTCGATGACGCGGGCGTGACGCCGGGCGGCGGTAGCGGTACCGGCGTCGGCCAGGGGGCGGTAGGGGGAACCGCCCGCGTTGTTCACGAGGACGTCGACCCGGGGCAGGCCGTCGAACAGGCGGTGCACGGAATCGGGGTCCCGTACGTCCACGGGCACGAACTCCGTTCCCTCGACCGGCTTTTCGGGGGGCCGCCGGGCGCAGACGACGGTGTGGGCACCCGCCTCGACGAAGGCCCGCGCGATCCCGGCGCCGACACCACGGGTGCCTCCGGTGACGAGGGCGAGCTTGCCCCTGAGCCCTGTGCGGCCTTGCTGTGGTCCTGCCGGCTGTGCGGCTGGCTGTGGTCCTGCCGGCTGCCCGGCTGGGTTTCCGGCTTGCTGTGGTCCTGCTCGCTGTGCGGAGTTATCCACAGGCTCTCCCGCGGGCTTCCGTTCGCTGCTACCTTCGACAGCGAACCTAACAAACGTTTGGTGGAAAGGTAGCTGATGAGCTGATGGGTGTCTCCACCTCGTCCCCGGAGAAGGGGATTTCCGTCGTCACGGTCGACTTCCCGCCGGTGAACGCGCTGCCGGTGCGCGGCTGGTTCGAGCTGGCCGGGGCCGTGCGCGCGGCCGGGCGCGATGCCGATGTCCGCTGTGTGGTGCTGGCGGCCGAGGGGCGCGGATTCAACGCGGGGGTGGACATCAAGGAGATACAGGCGCAGGGCGGCCCGGCCCTGGCGGGTGCCAACGAGGGCTGCGCGGAGGCCTTCGCCGCGGTGTACGAGTGCGAGGTGCCCGTGGTCGCGGAGGTGCACGGCTTCTGTCTGGGGGGCGGGATAGGCCTGGTGGGGAACGCGGACGCGATCGTGGCGAGCGACGACGCCACGTTCGGCCTGCCCGAGTTGGACCGCGGCGCGCTGGGCGCGGCCACGCACCTGGCCCGGCTGGTCCCCCAGCACCTGATGCGCGCGTTGTACTACACGTCGCGCACGGCGACCGCGGCCGAGTTGTCCACGCACGGGTCGGTCTGGCGGGTCGTGCCGCGCGGCGAGCTGCGCGGCGCCGCGCTGGAGTTGGCCCGCGAGATAGCCGCCAAGGACGGCAGGCTGATCCGGCTCGCCAAGGCTGCCATCAACGGCATCGACCCCGTCGACGTCCGCCGCAGCTACCGCTTCGAGCAGGGCTTCACCTTCGAGGCGAGCCTCAGCGGGGTGGGCGACCGGGTCCGGGACGGCTTCGGGAAGGACGGGGCGCAGGTGGGTGACCATGGCTGACAAGACAATGACCGCCGACGAGGCCGTCTCCCGGCTGGAGAGCGGCATGACCCTCGGCATCGGCGGCTGGGGCTCACGCCGCAAACCGATGGCGCTGGTGCGGGCGCTGCTGCGTTCCGGGATCACCGATCTCACGGTCGTCTCGTACGGCGGCCCGGACGTGGGCATGCTCGCGGCCGCCGGACGTATACGGAAGCTGGTCGCCGCGTTCGCGACCCTCGACTCGATCCCGCTCGAACCGCACTACCGCGCGGCCCGTGAGTGCGGAGCCTTCGAGCTGATGGAGGTCGACGAGGCGATGTTCATGTGGGGCCTGCACGCGGCCGCGAACCGGCTGCCCTTCATACCGGTGCGCGCGGGTATCGGCTCGGACGTGATGCGGGTCAATCCCGGATTACGGACGGTCCGTTCGCCGTACGAGGACGGCGAGACGCTCGTCGCCATGCCCGCCCTGCGGATGGACGCGGCGCTCGTCCACCTGAACCGCGCGGACCGGCTGGGCAACGGGCAGTACCTGGGCCCGGACCCGTACTTCGACGACCTGTTCTGCGAGGCGGCCGACCGCGCGTACATCTCGTGCGAGCGCATCGTGGACACAGCGGAGCTGACGAAGGAGGCGGCGCCCCAAACGCTGCTGGTGGGACGGCACACGGTGCACGGAGTGGTGGACGCTCCGAACGGGGCGCACTTCACCTCGTGCGTCCCGGACTACGGCCGGGACGAGGAGTTCCAGCGGTACTACGCGAGCACCCCCTGGCCGGAGTTCGCCGAGCGGTTCCTCACCGGGGACGAGCAGCACTACCAGCGGGCCGTACAGGCCTGGCGCAAGGAGCGCGAGGAGACGGAGGAGAAGAAGGGGAAGACGGCGCACGAGGAGAAAGCGAACGAGGAGAAGGGGCACGAGGAGAAAGCGCACGAGGAGCAGAAGGCATCCATGGAGAAGGAGGGGACATGACGGCCGTGACCCGGGCCGAGTACTGCGTGATCGCCTGCGCCGAGGCCTGGCGCGGTGCCGGCGAGATCCTCGCGAGCCCCATGGGCCTGATCCCCTCCGTGGGTGCGCGGCTGGCCCGGCTGACCTTCGCCCCGGAACTGCTGCTGACCGACGGTGAGGCGATACTCGTCGGTCCGGACGGTGCGCCGGAGGGCTGGCTGCCGTACCGCAGGCACCTGACCCTGGTCACCGGCGGCAGACGGCACGTGATGATGGGCGCGAGCCAGATCGACCGGTACGGCAACCAGAACATCGCGTGCATCGGAGACTGGACCAAGCCCCGCCGGCAGTTGCTCGGGGTGCGGGGTGCACCGGTCAACACGCTCAACAACCCGACCAGTTACTGGATACCGAGGCACTCCCGGCGGGTCTTCGTCGAGCGGGTCGACATGGTGTGCGGGGTGGGATACGACCGTGTGGCCGAGCATCCGGTCGCGGGCCGTTTCCACCGCATCCCCCGCGTGGTGTCCGACCTGGGGGTCTTCGACTTCGCCACGCCGGATCACTCGATGCGCCTGGCCTCGCTGCACCCGGGGGTGACGGCGGCGCAGGTGCGGGAGGCGACGGGATTCGAGCTCACGGTTCCCGATGACCTTCCCTGGACGCGTGAACCGACGCCGGAAGAGCTGCGGTTGATCCGTGAGGTGCTCGACCCGAAGGGCACCCGGGAGCGGGAGGTCCCGAACCCCGCGACGGCCGGGGAGGCGGTCCGCTGATGGACACCGCGTTCACCCGGCTCGTGGGAGTGCGTCATCCCGTCGTGCAGACCGGCATGGGCTGGGTGGCGGGCCCCCGCCTGGTCTCCGCCGCGGCGAACGCGGGCGCGCTCGGCATCCTGGCGTCCGCGACGATGACGCTCGACCAGCTGCGGGACGCCACGAGGGAGGTGAGGTCCCGCACGGACGCGCCGTTCGGGGTGAATCTGCGGGCCGACGCGGGGGATGCCCATGACCGGGTGCGGATCATCATCGAGGAGGGTGCGCGTGTGGCCTCGTTCGCGCTGGCGCCGTCCAGGGAGCTGATCGCCGAGCTCAAGGACGCCGGTGTGGTCGTCATCCCCTCCATAGGTGCCCGCCGGCACGCGGAGAAGGTGGCGGCGTGGGGTGCGGACGCGGTGATCGTGCAGGGCGGCGAGGGCGGCGGGCACACCGGGGAGGTGGCGACGACGGTGCTGCTTCCCCAGGTGGTCGACGCCGTGGACATACCGGTCGTGGCGGCGGGCGGTTTCCACGACGGGCGGGGCCTGGTGGCGGCGCTGGCGTTCGGGGCGGCGGGGATCGCCATGGGCACGCGGTTCCTGCTGACCGCAGACTCGACGGTCCCGGACGGCGTGAAGGCCGCGTACCTCGCGGCGACCGTCCGGGACGTCACGGTCACCACGGCCGTGGACGGGCTGCCGCACCGCATGCTGCGGACGGGGTTCGTGGATGCCCTGGAGAGGTCCGGACGTGTGAGAGCGCTCCTTCGGGCGGTGCGCCATGCGGCTGGTTTCCGTAAGGTCTCCGGGCTGTCCTGGTCCCGGATGGTGCGCGACGGGCTGGCCCTGCGGCACGGCAGGGACCTCACCTGGAGCCAGGTTCTCCTGGCCGCCAATACCCCGATGCTCCTCAAGGCGTCGATGGTTCAGGGCCGTACGGATCTCGGGGTGATGGCGTCGGGGCAGGTCGCCGGGGTGATCGACGACCTGCCGTCGTGCACGGAGTTGGTGGACCGGATCATGGCGGAGGCGGAGGAGGTGCTGAAGTCCCTGGAGGCGCTCAGAGTCGCTCGATGATCGTCACGTTCGCCTGTCCCCCGCCCTCGCACATCGTCTGGAGGCCGTAGCGGGCACCGGTGCGTTCGAGTTCGTGGAGGAGCGTCGTCATCAGCTTGGCGCCCGTGGCGCCGAGGGGGTGGCCGAGGGCGATGGCACCGCCGTTGACGTTGACCTTGTCCGGGTCGGCCCCGGTCTCCTTCAGCCAGGCCAGGACGACGGGCGCGAAGGCCTCGTTGATCTCGACGAGGTCGATGGCGTCGAGGGAGAGGCCCGTCTTCTTCAGGGCGTGCGCGGTCGCCGGGATGGGGGCGGTGAGCATACGGATGGGGTCCTCGCCGCGCACGGAGAGGTGGTGGACGCGGGCGCGCGGGGTCAGCGCGTGCTCCTGTACGGCCCGTTCGGAGGCGAGGAGCAGCGCGGCGGCGCCGTCGGAGACCTGGGAGGAGCAGGCGGCCGTGACGGTGCCGCCGTCGATCACCGCTTTGAGGGCGGCCATCTTCTCCAGCGAGGTGTCGCGGCGCGGGCCCTCATCGGCCGTGACGTCCCCGTACGGGACGGTTTCGCGCTCGAAACGGCGCTCGTCGATGGCCCGGACCGCGCGCTGGTGGGAGCGCAGGGCGTACTCCTCCTGGTCGCGGCGGCTGATGCCCCACTTGGCGGCGATCATCTCGGCACCGGCGAACTGGTTCACGGGCTGGTCTCCGTAGCGGGCGCGCCAGCCCTCGCTGCCCGCGAAGGGTCCCTCGGTGAGGCCGAGCGGTACGGCGGCCTGGCGGGAGGCGAAGGCGATGGGGACCATCGACATGTTCTGGACGCCGCCCGCGACGACCAGGTCCTGGGTGCCGGACAGCACGGCCTGCGCGGCGAAGTGCACGGCCTGCTGGGAGGAGCCGCACTGGCGGTCGACGGTCACGCCCGGCACCTCCTCGGGCAGTCCGGCGGCGAGCCAGCAGGTGCGGGCGATGTCGCCGGCCTGGGGCCCGACGGTGTCCAGGCAGCCGAAGACGACGTCCTCGACCGCGGACGGGTCGATCCCGGAGCGGGTCACCAGTTCCTTGAGGACGTGCGCCCCGAGGTCGGCCGGGTGGACCCCGGCCAGGCCTCCCCCGCGCCGCCCGACGGGCGTACGGACCGCTTCGACGATGTAGGCCTCGGCCATGTCGGCTCCCTGGGTTCAACAGTTGGAACAGCTATTCGCGTACGGCGATTCCGTCCAGCACCATCGACAGGTACTGGCGGGCGATCTCCTCCGGGCTGTGCTGTCCGCCGGGCCGGTACCAGGACGCGGCGACCCACACGGTGTCGCGCACGAACCGGTAGGTGAGCCGGATGTCGAGGTCGGCCCGGAAGACCTTGGCGGCGACCCCGCGCTCCAGCGTGGACAGCCACGCCTTCTCGAACTTGCGCTGCGACTCGGCGAGGAACGCGAAGCGCTCCTGCGGGGCGAGTTGCTTGGACTCCTTCTGGTAGATGGCGACGGCGGCGCGGTGCCGGTCGATCTCCCGGAAGGACTCGGTGACCAGGGCCTCCAGGGTCTCCCGGGGCCCGAGCCCGGAGTCCAGGACCGCGTCGTAGCCGTCCCAGAGCTCGTCGAGGAAGGTCCGCAGGATCTCCTCCAGCATCGATTCCTTGGAGTCGAAGTGGTAGTAGAGGCTGCCCGCGAGCATCCCCGCGTGATCAGCGATCTTGCGGACGGTGGTGGCGTTGTAACCCTGCTCGGCGAAGACCTCGGCGGCGGTGTCGAGGAGTTCGCGCCGCCGTTCCGGTACGGCGGTCACCTGGGGCTTCTTCTTGGTAGGCACGGACACATTGTGGTCCCAGGGCCCTAGGGGTGCTGGCTGCTGACGGCGACGACCTCGCCGGTCATGTAGGACGAGTACCCGGACGCCAGGAAGACGATCGCGTTGGCCACCTCCCAGGGTTCGGCATACCGCCCGAAGGCTTCGCGGGCGGTCAGCTCGGCGAGCAGTTCCGGGGTCGTCACCTTCACGAGGTGCGGGTGCATGGCGAGGCTCGGCGAGACCGCGTTGACCCGTACCCCGTACTCGGCGGCTTCCACGGCCGCGCACCGGGTCAGCGCCATGACGCCCGCCTTGGCGGCGGCGTAGTGGGCCTGTCCGGCCTGGGCGCGCCAGCCGGCCACGGACGCGTTGTTGACGATGACTCCGCCGCGGCCGCTCACACCTGACGCACGGAAGGCCCGCAGGGCGGCCCGTATGCACCGGAACGTGCCGTTCAGCGTCACGTCCAGCACTCGCGACCACTGCTCGTCGGTCATGTCGACGAGCGGGGAGGTACCGCCGAGTCCCGCGTTGTTGACCACGATGTCGAGCCCGCCGTGCCGGCTCCGGGCAGTGTCGAAGAGCCCCCGGACCTGGGATTCGTCGGTGACGTCGCACGGCTGCGCGCCGACGGCGTGCTCGCCGAACTCCCCGGCCAGCACCTCCTCGTACTCCTTGAGCCGCCGGGTGTGCGCGTCGCTGATCAGGACCCGCGCGCCCTCCTCAAGGAACCGGCGCGCGGTGGCCCCGCCGATCCCCGCGCCCGCGGCCGCGGTGACCACCGCGGTGCGCCCTCGCAACAGTCCGTGACCGGGCACGTACGCCGGACTCTCGACGTCTGTCATAGGGCCACGCTAACCTACCAAACACTTGTTAGGGAAGAATGGCAGGGAAGAACGACGACGCATGACAGCGAAGGACGGTGACCGTGGACCTGACGCTCTCCCGCGCCGACGAGGCGTTCCGCGCCGAGGCCCGCGCCTGGCTCGACGCCCATGTGCCGGCCGAGCCGCTGCCCTCCCTGGAGACCGAGGAGGGCTTCGCGGCGCACCGCGCCTGGGAGGCCGAGCTGGCGGCGGACCGCTGGTCGGTGGTGTCCTGGCCCGAGGAGTACGGGGGCCGGGGAGCCGACATCGTCCGCTGGCTGGTCTTCGAGGAGGAGTACTACGCGGCGGGCGCCCCCGGCCGGGTCGGTCAGAACGGCATCAGTCTCCTCGCCCCCACGCTCTTCACCCACGGCACGCGGGAGCAGCGCGCGCGGGCGCTGCCGCCGATGGCGACGGGGCGGACGGTGTGGGCGCAGGCCTGGTCGGAGCCGGAGGCCGGTTCGGATCTGGCCTCGCTCACCTCGCGCGCGGTGCGCGCCGACGGCGGCTGGCTCCTGAGCGGGCTGAAGACGTGGTCGTCGCGGGCGGCGTTCGCGGACCGGGCGTTCGGCCTGTTCCGCAGCGAGCCGAACACCCCGAAGCCCCATCAGGGGCTCATCTACCTGATGTTCGACCTGCGCGCGCCCGGTGTCACCGTCCGTCCCATAGGCCGCCTCGACGGCAAGCCCGCCTTCGCCGAGCTGTTCCTCGACGAGGTCTTCGTGCCCGACGAGGACGTGGTCGGTGAGCCGGGCCAGGGCTGGCACATCGCCATGTCGGCGACCGCCGACGAGCGTGGGCTCACGCTCCGCTCCCCGGGCCGTTTCCTCGCGGCCGCCGACCGCCTGGCCGCGCTCTGGCGGGAGCGCGGCCGGGATCCGCTCGCCCGTGACCGCGTCGCCGACGCCCTCATCGGGGCCCGCGCCTACCAGCTCTTCACGTACGCCGCCGCCTCCCGCTCCGCCGAGGGTGAGCGGCTCGGCCCCGAGTCCAGCCTGAACAAGGTCTTCTGGTCCGAGTACGACATCGCCGTGCAGGAGACGGCCCTCGATCTCCTGGGCGAGGAGGGCGAGCTGGCGGGCACGGACTGGTCGGAGAGCTATGTGTTCTCCCTGGCGGGCCCGATCTACGCCGGCACGAACGAGATCCAGCGCGACATCATCGCCGAGCGCCTGCTCGGCCTCCCGAAGGGCCGCCGCTAGATGCGCTTCCTCCTGACCACTGAGCAGCGGGCCTTCGCCGACTCGCTGGACGCGATGCTGACGGCCGCGGACACGCCGTCGGTGGTACGGGACTGGAGCCGCGGTGATCAGGCCACGGGCCGCGCTCTGTGGCGCCGTATCGCTCAGGCGGGGGTCTTCGCGCTGGCCGCTCCGGAGGCGTACGAGGGGGTGGGTCCGCTGCCTGTCGAACTCGCGGTCGCCTTCACGGAGTTGGGGAGGCATGCCGTTCCGGGCCCGTTGGTGGAGACCGTGACGGCGACCGTTCTGCTCACCGGGCTGGACGACCCGGGTCCCGCCAAGCGCCGGGTCCCGGCGCTGGTGACGGGCGAGTCGACGGCGACCGTGGCGCGTGCCGGGTCGTACGCCCTCGACGGGGACACAGCCACGACCCGTCTGTCCCTGACCGCCGACGGCGCGTTGCGCCTCGCCCCCGGGCACGGGCCCGTCCGCCGCTCCCTGGACCCGGCTCGCCGCCTCACACTCCTGCTTCCCGGCGGCGAACTCCTCGCCGCCTCATCGTGCTTCGCCCACGCCCTCCTCTGGGCCCGGCTCGCCACCGCGGCGCAGGCGCTCGGGGTCGGGCTGGCGCTGCTCGACAGGACGGTGGCGTATGTGCGGCAGCGGACCCAGTTCGGCGTGCCCACAGGCTCGTTCCAGGCGGTGAAGCACCGGCTGGCCGACGCGAAGGTGGCGCTGGAGTTCGCGCGCCCGCTGGTGCTCGGCGCGGCGGTCACGCTGGACCCGGGCGATGTGGCCGCCGCCAAGGTCACCGCCTGCGAGGCCGCGTACGCGACCGCGCGCACGGCCCTGCAACTGCACGGTGCGATCGGCTACACCGCCGAGTACGACCTGTCGCTCTGGCTCACCAAAGCCCGTGCCCTGCGGACGGCGTGGGGCACGCCGGGCGAGTGCCGGGAGGTGGTCCTCAGTGGGGGTGGTCGCCGCTCGTGAGCTCCCGGTACTCCTCGGCGGTCGGCTTCGGGATGTGGCTGTCCGGCCCGTACATGGCGCGGGCGAGGCGCGCGCGCAGCCGCTGGGAGCCCTTGACCCGGCGGACCACGCCGTTCGCGTCGACGCGCGGCCCGGTCTCGTACGGCGGCGCCTGCTCATGCTGGGTGAGCGTGTGCAGGTGCTCCCGGGAGAGCGGCGCGTGGATCTCGACGTACTCGCCGTGCGGGAGCCGTTTGATCACGCCGGTCTCCCGCCCGTGCAGCACCTTGTCGCGGTCGCGGCGCTGCAACCCCAGGCAGATCCGCTTGGTGACGACGAAGGCCAGCACCGGCACCACGAAGAACCCGATGCGCACGAACCAGGTGATGGAGTTGATCGACAGGTGCAGATGCGTGGCCACGATGTCGTTGCCGCCGCCGATCAGCAGCACCCCGTACAGACTCAGCCAGGCCACGCCCAGCGCGGTGCGCACGGGTGCGTTGCGCGGCCGGTCCAGGAGGTGGTGCTCACGCTTGTCCCCGGTGATCCACCCCTCGATGAACGGGTACACGGCGATGGCCAGCATGATCAGCGGGAAGAGCGCGAAGGGGATGAAGACGCCCAGGGCCAGTGTGTGGCCGAAGGCGTTGATCTCCCACCCCGGCATCACCCGGATCAGCCCCTCGGAGAAGCCGAGGTACCAGTCGGGCTGGGCGCCGGTCGTCACCAGGTCGGGCCGGTACGGTCCGAAGGCCCACACGGGGTTGATCGTCGCGATCGCCCCCATCAGCGACAGCACGCCGAAGACGAGGAAGAAGAAGCCGCCGGCTTTGGCCATGTAGACCGGCATGAACGGCATACCGACCACGGACTTCTGGTCCCGTCCGGGCCCGGGGTACTGCGTGTGCTTGTGGTAGAAGACGAGGACCAGATGGGCCACGACCAGGCCCAGCATGATCCCGGGCAGCAGCAGCACGTGGATCGGGAAGAACCGCGAGATGATGTCGTGTCCGGGGAACTCCCCTCCGAAGAGGAAGAAGGAGAGGTACGTCCCCACGATCGGGATCGACAGGATGGCGCCCTGCGCGAACCGGACGCCGGTGCCGGAGAGCAGGTCGTCGGGGAGCGAGTAGCCGGTCAGGCCGGTGATGAGGCCGAGCATCAACAGGGTCCAGCCGAACAGCCAGTTGAGCTCGCGCGGCTTGCGGAACGCACCGGTGAAGAACACCCGCATCATGTGCACCAGCATCCCGGCGACGAACACGAGCGCGGCCCAGTGGTGGATCTGCCGGATCAGCAGTCCGCCGCGTACATCGAAGCTGATCTCCAGCGTGGACTCGTACGCCCTGGTCATGATGACGCCGTTGAGGGGCTCGTACGAGCCGTTGTAGACGACCTCGACGCCGCTCGGCTCGAAGAAGAGCGTGAGATAGACGCCCGTGAGGATCAGGATGAGGAAGCTGTAGAGGCAGACCTCGCCGAGCATGAACGACCAGTGGTCCGGGAACACCTTGCGCAGGTTGGCCTTCGCCAGCGCGTAGACCCCCAGGCGCCCGTCGGCCCAGTCCGCGAGCCGTTCCCCCGTGCCCGCCGTGGGGCCTCGTCCGCGGCCCTTCTCTCTGACCGATCGCGCGCCATCCATACGTCGTCGCCCGCCCTCCCGTCGGTTGCCCTCAGGGTGGCACGCACGGCCCACGATGTAAATGGGGGCCACTCCCCGTTTCTGATCACACGCTCACACCGCGCCCCCGGCGCTGAGGTGCCTCAGCTGCTTCTGCGCTTACGCCACGATGCCCTGGGCCCGTGCAGCAACCAGCCACTTCGGGAACTCACCCACCAGCCGGTCGTACAGCTGCCCGTCGGAGACCCGCCCGGGATCCGAACCGGCGTGGAAGAACCCGGCGTTGTCGACGACCCGCCTGCCCGGCACCGCCAGCTCGTCGAGCCTGCGCAGGAAATCGAACTGCTTGCTGTCCGGATCGCCGAACCCGATGAACTGCCAGAACAGCGGCAGCCGGGCCGCTTTGCACAGATACCGTTCCGCCGCGAGCTTGCTGATCGGCCCGCCGTCGGTCTGGAAGACGACGAGAGCGGGGTCCGGTGAACCGCTGTCGAGGTAGTGGTCGATGACGGCGTCCATGGCCAGGTGATAACTCGTCTTGCCCATATGCCCGAGCCCGGCCACGATGCGCTCGATACGGCCCTGGTGGTCGGCGAGGGCGATGTCGGCGACGGCGTCGACGTCGGTGGAGAAGAAGACGACGGGTACGGTCCCGTCGTCGTCGAGGTGCGCGGACAGACCGAGCACGCGGTCGGCGAGCGCCTGCACGCTGCCGTCCCGGAAGTACGGTCGCATCGACCCGGAGTAGTCGACGACGAGGTAGACCGCCGCCCGCTGCCCGTTCAGCCCGTGCTTGGCCAGGCTGACACCGGCGGTCTTGTAGAGGCTGACGAGTGCGGGCGCGGTCTCCTCGACCTTGCTGAGGCTGATCGCGGCCATGCGGACTCCTTCGGGGCTGGTACGGGACGCCGAGGCTATCGCCACACCACCCCCTTCCCTCGCTCCGGTCACCGGCGTTCGCTATTTTGTTCGCCGCCGTATTGTGTTCGGCTCCGTATGTGTTCGCCGCCGTCCCCACCGGCTCACCGTCAGACCCGCACACCGCAAGGAGCCGGCAGTGGAACCCGATTCGCCGTCCGAGTCCGCCGTCACCACCTGCTACCGCCACCCCAAGGTGGAGTGCCACGTCCGCTGCACACGGTGCGACCGGTACATCTGCCCGGACTGCATGCGGGAGGCGGCCGTCGGGCACCACTGTGTGGAGTGCGTGCGGGAGGGAGCCCGCTCGGTCCGGGAGGCGCGCACGGCGTTCGGCGGGCGTATCACCACGGCGCCGCTCGTGACGTACGCCCTCATCGCGCTGAACGTCCTCGCCTACCTGGCCGAGGTGGTCCGCCCGGAGATACTGGACCGTTTCTCGATGCTGGGGGCGGGGCTGACCGGCCCGGACGGCGGTCACTACGTCTGGCAGGACACCTACCCCGCCGGCTTCTCGCCCGAGGGCGTCGTGAACGGCGAGTGGGACCGCCTGCTCACCGGCGCGTTCCTGCACCTTCCGCCCACCCAGGGCACGTTCGGGATCCTGCACATCGTGATGAACATGGTCACGCTGTGGAACGTGGGTCGGGTGGTGGAGTCGCAGCTCGGCCGGTCCCGCTACCTCGCCCTGTACGGGCTGTCCGCGCTGGGCGGCTCGGTCCTGGTTCTCCTCCTGGCACCCACGACGAGCACGGTGGGGGCGTCGGGCGCGCTCTTCGGCGTGAGCGCCGCGTACTACGTCCTGGCCCGCCGCCTCGGTGCCGACCCGCGGAGCGTCAACCGTTTCATGGCGGGCCTGCTCCTGTGGCTGGTCCTCTCCGCGGCGATCACCTCCTGGCAGGGCCACCTGGGCGGCCTGCTGACGGGCTCGGCGGTGGCCCTGGCCTTCGCCTACGCACCCCGCGGCGGCCGCCGCACGCTGGTGCAGGCAGGGGCGTGCGTGGTGCTGCTGGCCGTGCTGGTGCTCCTGGCGGTGGGGATGGCGTCAGCGCTGAAGAACGGAACGGCCTGAGTCACCCGGAGGCGCGCGAGCACCTCACGCCGGGGAGCCGGGTGCCCGCGTCCGAGCGGGCCCGCCAGGACGCGAAGGCGCGGGCCGAGGCCGAACGCGCCGCCGACGAGAAGGTGATCGCCGCGGCGCCCCCGGGCCTGGCCGCCCCCGAAAAGAAGGAACTGGCCCAGAAACTGGTGGCGAGTGCCGAGAAATCGACCCTCGACTGGCGCACCACGTACGGCTCCATCGAGGACATCGGAGACGGCTGCGGCTACACCGCCGGCATCATCAGCTTCTGCACCGGCACCCACGACCTGCGCGTCCTGGTCGAGCGCTACACGAAGTCCCACCCGGACAACGGCCTCGCCACGTACCTCCCCGCACTGCGCGAGGTGGACGGCACGGACTCCCACGAAGGCCTCGACCCCGGCTTCACCGAGGCCTGGCGTGCGGAGGCGAACGCCGCCCCTACCCGTCCCATCCCGGGGCTCCGCCCCGGACCCCGCTCCTCAAGTGTCGGAGGGGCTGGATTTCCAGCCCCTCCGACACTTGAGGACGAGGCCGTTCAGGCCGACAAGCGGGGGTCTGGGGGACGGCAGCCCCCAGGTATGGGACGGGTAGGGGCGGCGGGGGCGAAAAGTGCGACGCCCACCCAACGTCCGGTCGGGGACAAAGGGTGGGCGTCGCGTGTTCCGTACGCCGTTGTACGGGACGTCTGTCGGACCGTCAGACCGTCAGCGCCCGATCCGTAGGCCGGATCGGCGCCGGCAGGTCACTCGCGCCCGTGAGGAAGCGGTCCACCCCACGTGCCGCCGAGCGGCCCTCCGCGATGGCCCACACGATGAGCGACTGGCCACGGCCGGCGTCGCCCGCCACGAACACGCCCGGCACGTTGGTCTGGAAGTCGGCGTCGCGGGCGATGTTGCCGCGCTCGTCGAGGTCCAGGCCGAACTGGTCGACGAGACCGTTCTCGCGGTCCGTGCCCGTGAAGCCCATGGCGAGGGTGACCAGTTGGGCGGGGATCCTGCGCTCCGTGCCCGGCTTCTGGGTCAGCTTGCCGTCGACGAACTCGACCTCGATCAGGTGCAGCCACTGGACGTTGCCGTCCTCGTCGCCCTCGAAGTGGGTGGTCGAGACGGAGTAGACGCGCTCGCCGCCCTCCTCGTGGGCCGAGGTGACCTTGTAGAGCATCGGGAAGGTCGGCCACGGCTGGTGAGCGGCACGTTCCTCACCCGGCTTCGGCATGATCTCCAGCTGGGTCACCGAGGCGGCGCCCTGACGGTGGGCGGTGCCCACGCAGTCCGCGCCCGTGTCGCCGCCGCCGATGACCACCACGTGCTTGCCCTCGGCCGAGATCGGCGGGGCCACGTAGTCGCCCTCCTGGACCTTGTTGGCCAGGGGCAGGTACTCCATCGCCTGGTAGACGCCCTTGAGCTCGCGTCCGGGGACGGGGAGGTCACGGGCCGTCGTGGCGCCCGCGGCGATCACGACCGCGTCGTACCGCTTGCGCAGGTCCGTCGCCTTGAGGTCGCGGCCGATCTCGATGCCCGTGCGGAAGCGGGTGCCCTCCGCACGCATCTGCTCGATACGGCGGTTGATGTGCCGCTTCTCCATCTTGAACTCGGGGATGCCGTAACGGAGGAGGCCACCGATGCGGTCCGCGCGCTCGTACACCGCGACCGTGTGACCGGCCCGGGTCAGTTGCTGGGCGGCGGCGAGACCCGCCGGGCCGGACCCGACGACCGCGACCGTCTTGCCGGACAGGCGCTCGGGCGCCCGCGCGGCGACCTCGCCGGACTCCCACGCCTTGTCGATGATCGAGACCTCGACGTTCTTGATGGTGACCGCCGGCTGGTTGATGCCCAGGACACAGGCCGACTCGCACGGCGCGGGGCACAGACGGCCGGTGAACTCCGGGAAGTTGTTCGTCGCGTGCAGGCGCTCCGACGCGGCCGCCCAGTCCTCGCGGTAGGCGTAGTCGTTCCACTCAGGGATCAGGTTCCCCAGCGGGCAGCCGTTGTGACAGAACGGGATGCCGCAGTCCATGCAGCGCGAGGCCTGCTGGGAGATGATCGGGAGCAGCGAACCGGGGACGTAGACCTCGTTCCAGTCCTTGACGCGCTCGCCGACCGGGCGGGACGTGGCGACCTCGCGGCCGTGGTTCAGGAAGCCCTTGGGATCAGCCATTGGTCGCCGCCTCCATCATCTTCTCGGTGATCTCGGTCTCGGAGAGACCGGCTCGCTCGGCGGCGTCCTTGGCGGCGAGCACTGCCTTGTACGTGCTGGGGATGATCTTGCTGAAGCGCTCCACGGACGCGTCCCAGTCCGCGAGCAGCTTCTCGGCGACCGTCGAGCCGGTCTCCTCCGCGTGGCGGCGCACCACGTCGTGCAGCCACTGCTTGTCGGTGTCGTCCAGGGCCTCGATCGCGCCCAGGTTGCCGGCGTTGACGTTGTCGCGGTTCAGGTCGATCACGTAGGCGATGCCGCCGGACATGCCGGCCGCGAAGTTACGGCCCGTCTCGCCGAGGACCACCGCGTGGCCGCCGGTCATGTACTCGCAGCCGTGGTCGCCCACGCCCTCGGACACCACCAGGGCGCCGGAGTTGCGGACGCAGAACCGCTCGCCCGTACGGCCGCGCAGGAACAGCTCGCCGCCGGTCGCGCCGTACGCGATGGTGTTGCCCGCGATCGTCGAGTACTCGGCGAGGTGGTCGGCGCCCCGGTCGGGACGGACGATCACCCGGCCGCCGGAGAGGCCCTTGCCGACGTAGTCGTTGGCGTCGCCCTCCAGGCGCAGCGTCACACCGCGTGGCAGGAAGGCGCCGAACGACTGGCCCGCCGAGCCCGTGAAGGTGATGTCGATCGTGTCGTCGGGGAGCCCAGCCCCGCCGAACTTCTTCGTCACCTCGTGGCCCAGCATGGTGCCGACGGTGCGGTTGATGTTGCGGACCTTGACCTGGGCGCGCACCGGCTGGGCGTCCGTCGCGTCCGGAGCGGCCAGCGCGTCCGCCGCGAGCCTGATCAACTCGTTGTCGAGCGCCTTCTCCAGGCCGTGGTCCTGCGGGACGATCCGGTGGCGCACCGCGCCCTCGGGCAGGGCGGGCACGTGGAACAGCGGCTCCAGGTCCAGGCCCTGCGCCTTCCAGTGGTCGACCGCGCGGGTCACATCGAGCGTCTCGGCGTGGCCGACGGCCTCCTCGATCGAGCGGAAGCCCAGCTCGGCGAGGATCTCGCGGACCTCCTCGGCGATGAACTGGAAGAAGTTCACGACGTACTCGGCCTTGCCGGTGAACCTCTCCCGCAGGGTCGGGTTCTGGGTGGCGATGCCGACCGGGCAGGTGTCCAGGTGGCAGACGCGCATCATGACGCAGCCGGAGACGACGAGCGGCGCGGTCGCGAAACCGAACTCCTCGGCGCCCAGCAGCGCGGCGATGACCACGTCACGGCCGGTCTTCAGCTGGCCGTCGGTCTGTACGACGATGCGGTCGCGCAGGCCGTTGAGCAGCAGCGTCTGCTGGGTCTCGGCGAGGCCGAGCTCCCAGGGGCCGCCCGCGTGCTTGAGCGAGGTCAGGGGGGAAGCACCCGTACCGCCGTCGTGGCCGGAGATCAGCACGACGTCCGCGTGTGCCTTCGACACGCCCGCGGCGACCGTGCCGACGCCCACCTCCGACACCAGCTTCACGTGAATCCGCGCCTGCGGGTTCGCGTTCTTCAGGTCGTGGATCAGCTGGGCCAGGTCCTCGATGGAGTAGATGTCGTGGTGCGGCGGCGGGGAGATGAGCCCCACGCCCGGCGTGGAGTGCCGGGTCTTCGCCACCCACGGGTACACCTTGTGGCCGGGCAGCTGGCCGCCCTCGCCGGGCTTGGCGCCCTGGGCCATCTTGATCTGGATGTCGTCCGCGTTGACGAGGTACTCGGACGTCACGCCGAAGCGGCCGGAGGCGACCTGCTTGATGCTCGACCGGCGCGCCGGGTCGTACAGGCGCTCCGGGTCCTCGCCGCCCTCACCGGTGTTGGACTTGCCGCCCAGCTGGTTCATGGCGATGGCGAGCGTCTCGTGCGCCTCGCGGGAGATCGAGCCGTACGACATCGCGCCGGTCGAGAACCGCTTGACGATCTCGGAGACCGGCTCGACCTCGTCCAGCGGTATCGCCTGCCGGTCACTCTTGAAGCCGAACAGGCCGCGCAGCGTCATCAGGCGCTCGGACTGCTCGTTCACGCGGTCGGTGTACTTCTTGAAGATGTCGTAGCGACCGCTGCGCGTGGAGTGCTGGAGGCGGAAGACCGTCTCCGGGTCGAACAGGTGCGGCTCCCCCTCGCGGCGCCACTGGTACTCGCCGCCTATCTCCAGCGCGCGGTGCGCCGGGGCGATGCCCGAGGCCGGGTACGCCTTGGCGTGGCGGGCGGCGACCTCCTGGGCGATGACGTCGATGCCGACGCCGCCGATCTTGGTGGCCGTGCCGTTGAAGTACTTCTCCACGAAGGCGTCGTCGAGACCGACGGCCTCGAAGACCTGGGCACCGCGGTAGGAGGCCACGGTGGAGATGCCCATCTTGGACATGACCTTGAGGACGCCCTTGCCGAGGGCGTGGATCAGGTTCCGGATGGCCTGCTCGGGCTCGATGCCCGGCAGGAAGGTGCCCGCGCGGACGAGGTCCTCGACGGACTCCATCGCCAGGTACGGGTTCACGGCCGCGGCGCCGTAGCCGATGAGCAGCGCGACGTGGTGGACCTCGCGGACGTCACCGGCCTCGACCAGCAGGCCCACGTGGGTGCGCTGCTTGGTGCGGATGAGGTGGTGGTGGACGGCCGCGGTGAGCAGCAGTGACGGGATGGGTGCGTGCTCGGCGTCCGAGTGGCGGTCGGAGAGGACGATGAGGCGGGCGCCGTTGTCGATGGCGGCGTCGGCCTCGGCGCAGATCTCCTCGATGCGGGCGGCCAGCGCCTGGCCGCCGCCGCTCACCCGGTACAGGCCCGAGAGGGTCGCGGCCTTCATGCCGGGCATGTCGCCGTCGGCGTTGATGTGGATGAGCTTGGCCAGCTCGTCGTTGTCGATCACCGGGAAGGGCAGGGTGACCGACCGGCAGGACGCGGCCGTGGGCTCCAGCAGGTTGCCCGCCGGGCCCAGCGAGGAACGCAGGCTGGTGACGAGCTCCTCACGGATGGCGTCCAGCGGCGGGTTGGTGACCTGTGCGAACAGCTGGGTGAAGTAGTCGAAGAGCAGCCGGGGGCGCTCGGAGAGGGCCGCGATCGGCGAGTCCGTACCCATCGAGCCGATGGGCTCGGCGCCGGCCTTGGCCATCGGCGCGAGGAGGACGCGCAGCTCCTCCTCGGTGTACCCGAAGGTCTGCTGGCGGCGGGTGACCGAGGCGTGGGTGTGCACGATGTGCTCGCGCTCGGGCAGGTCGGACAGCTCGATCTCTCCGGCATCGAGCCACTCCGCGTACGGGTTCTCCGCGGTGAGCTGGGCCTTGATCTCGTCGTCCTCGATGATGCGGTGCTCGGCGGTGTCGACGAGGAACATACGGCCGGGCTGCAGGCGGCCCTTGCGGACGACCTTGGCGGGGTCGATGTCGAGGACGCCGACCTCGGAGCCGAGGACGACGAGGCCCTCGTCGGTGACCCAGTAGCGGCCGGGGCGCAGGCCGTTGCGGTCCAGCACGGCACCGACCTGGGAGCCGTCGGTGAAGGTGACGCAGGCCGGGCCGTCCCAGGGCTCCATCATCGTGGAGTGGTACTGGTAGAAGGCGCGCCGGGCGGGGTCCATGGAGTCGTGGTTCTCCCACGCCTCCGGGATCATCATCAGCACGGAGTGCGGCAGCGAGCGGCCGCCGAGGTGGAGCAGTTCCAGGACCTCGTCGAAGGAGGCGGAGTCCGACGCCTCGGGCGTGCAGATCGGGAAGATCCGCTCCAGCTTCTCCTGCGGCCCGAACAGGTCGGAGACCAGCTGGGACTCGCGGGCGCGCATCCAGTTGCGGTTGCCCATGACCGTGTTGATCTCGCCGTTGTGCGCGATGAAGCGGTACGGGTGGGCGAGCGGCCAGCTCGGGAAGGTGTTGGTCGAGAAGCGCGAGTGGACCAGCGCGATGGCCGACGCGAACCGGCGGTCGGACAGGTCCGGGAAGAAGGGCTCCAGCTGACCGGTGGTGAGCATGCCCTTGTAGACAATGGTCCGCGCGGACAGCGACGGGAAGTAGACGTCGGCCTCGCGCTCGGCGCGCTTGCGCAGCACGAAGGCCTTGCGGTCGAGGTCGATGCCCGTGCTGACGCCGTCGGTCACGAAGAGCTGGCGGAAGGCGGGCATCGTCGAGCGGGCGGTGGCGCCGAGGAGTTCGGGGGCGACCGGCACCTCGCGCCAGCCGAGGACGGTCAGGCCCTCGTCGGCGGCGATCGTCTCGATCCGCGAGACGGCGTCCTCGGCCCCGTTGTCCGGGAGGAAGGCGATGCCGACCGCGTAGGCGCCGGCCTCGGGCAGCTTGAATCCGGCCACCTCGCGGAAGAAGGCGTCGGGTACCTGGGAGAGGATTCCGGCGCCGTCGCCGGAGTCGGGCTCGGAGCCGGTGGCACCGCGGTGCTCCAGGTTGCGCAGCACGGTGAGGGCCTGTTCAACCAGGGTGTGGGACGCCTCGCCGGTGAGGGTCGCGACGAAGCCGACGCCGCACGCGTCATGCTCGTTGCGGGGGTCGTACATACCCTGCGCAGCAGGGCGAGCATCCATGAACGACCACTTCTGGCCATTCGCGGAGTGCTGGGACGGCTGGCGCGGCGTACGCATCGGCTCTCCCGTCGTCGTCAGTGGCATATAGCAGGTGCCGAGGGACGACGCTGGCCCTCTGCGCAAAATTTCGTGCAGGTTACATGATGGAACGGTTCTCGGGAACCGGGACAGTTCGTTCCAACATGCGGGACGCCGCTGGCGCGCGGCGCGGGTACCGCGCGCGGCGGCGGAGTCAGGGGGAGCCGGACGGACAGATCAATGCCCGTCGGCTCGGGATGTACAGAGGAGGGCGTCACCCACCATGGAGTGCGGAGCGAGCGTCATTGCCCGGCGGCGCTTACGGCTCATGCCCAGTGGTTAAGCATTCGAAACCGTCTGGTAACGACTACTTATGCGGCCTCCCGCATAGGTAGAGAGCCGCCCCAGAGCCGACTCATCATAGGGCCGCACCGAACAAACTGCCCAGAGCGTACGTCACACCCGCCGCGGCACCGCCGAGCGCGAGCTGCCGCAGCCCGCTGAACCACCAGGTCCGTGCCGTCACCCTGGCCACGACCGCACCGCATCCGAAGAGCCCGGCGAGCGCCAGCAGCACGGCGGGCCACAGGACCGTCGCGCCGAGCAGGTACGGCAGCACGGGGAGCAGCGCGCCCAGGGCGAAGGAACCGAAGGACGAGACGGCGGCTACGGTCGGTGAGGGCAGATCGCCGGGATCGATGCCCAGTTCCTCACGGGCATGGATCTCCAGTGCCTGCTCGGGATCGTGCGACAGCTGCCTGGCGACCTTCCGCGCGAGCTCCGGCTCGACGCCCCGGCTGACGTAGAGCGCGGCGAGCTCCTGTTCCTCGTCCTCCGGATGTCTCCTCAACTCCCGCCGCTCGACGTCGAGTTCGGCCTGCACGAGGTCGCGCTGCGAGGCGACCGAGGTGTACTCACCCGCGGCCATGGAGAAGGCCCCCGCGGCGAGCCCCGCGAGTCCGGTAAGGATGATCGTCTGCTGTCCGACGGCCCCTCCGGCGACTCCACTCATGAGGGCCAGGTTGGACACGAGCCCGTCCATGGCCCCGAAGACGGCCGGACGCAGCCAGCCACCGTTCACGTCCCGGTGCGTGTGGTTGTCCCGGTGCGCTTCGTGCAGCGTCGCCTCGGTTTCGATGATGGCCACGATTCAGGTCCCCCTCGGATGCCGTCGACTCTCTTCAGTCCTCTTCAACACCCGAACGTACGCGCGGAAAATCGCTCCTGCCAGCAAGGTAGGCCGTACTTACCTGCGCATCTCAGGATGCGGGCCGGTGGTTTCAAGGCAACACACACCGTCGTCCGCTCATTCGTACAGGGTTCCGCACAGATGTCGACCGGGTGATTGGCGGGGATTCCGGAAGCCGGTGGGGCGCCCGGTGTGGCAAAGATCCGAAGAGCGGATCAACTACTCGCGGCTCAGCGGTGCCGGGGACGTACGCGTGCGTTCCCGCGTCGTTCGGTGCGTGCTCTCGGCGTCGCCGGGGTGCGTGCCGGACGGCACGGGGACGTACCCGGACTTTCCCTGGAGTCGCTCAGGCCCTCAGAGAGGCATCGTATGGCTGCCATCGCCTGCATTCCCTCGGTCCCGGCGCCCGGGGACGCCACCGGTCTGCGCGAGCGGGCGCGCGGCGCGCTGCTCGGGCTCGCCGTCGGGGACGCGCTCGGCGCACCCGCCGAGAACATGAAGCCGTCGGAGATCCGTGCGCGCTGGGGCCGGATCACGGGGTACGTGGCCGAGCGCCCCTGCGGCACGGACGACACCGAGTACGCGATCTTCTCCGGGCTGCTGCTGGCCCGGCACGGGTCGGCGCTCACGGCCCGGCACGTGGAGTCGGCCTGGCACCAGTGGATCGCGGACCGCGACGAGGGCCCGTTCCGCGGCGCGGGCTTCAGCGAGCGCGGCACGCTGGAGAACCTGCGCCGGGGCCTCGCCGCACCGATCTCCGCCCAGCACCGGCACGCGTGGAGCGACGGACTGGCCATAAGGGCCGCGCCCTTCGGTGTCTTCGCGGCGGGCCGCCCGGCGGAAGCGGCCCGGCTGGTCGCCATCGACGGTTCGGTGAGCCACGACGGCGAGGGCATCTACGGCGGCCAGGCGGTCGCGGCGGGCGTGGCGGCCGCGATGGGGGGCGCCCCGACGATCGCCGTGATCGCCTCGGCCCTGGCGGTCGTCCCGGACGACTCCTGGACCGCCCGCTCCCTGCGCCGGGCGGTGGCGGCGGCCCATCTCGGCGAGCGCGCGGTCCGCTCCGCCGTGGTGATCGGCGGCTACCCCTGGACGGACCTGGCACCGGAGGCCGTCGCCCTGGCCTTCGGCGCGTACGCGGCGGCCGACGGCGACTTCGCGGAGTCGGTGCTCACGGCCGTCAACATGGGGCGCGACGCCGACACGACGGCGGCCGTCGCGGGCGCGCTGGCCGGCGCCACCCGGGGCGTCTCGGCGATCCCGCCGGCCTGGGCGGCGGCGATCGGCCCGGCGCGGGGCAGCTGCCTGCCCTCGATGGAGGGCCACCACGTCCTGGACATCGCGGAGTTGCTGACCCCGGACGAGTCTCCCAAGTGGGCGCCCGGACTGTACGTGCTCGCCGGGGGCGAGAAGGAGGTAAGGCCGTGACAGCACTCGCGCCATGGGACGAAGGAACAACCGGAGCCTCACTCGGACCCGCAGCCGCCAACGACGAGACCGCCCCACAGGGGCCACCCGCACCCGAAGACGAAAGCCGCACGGGCGGTGCGGGCGGGAATCAAAACCCGGCCGAAGGCGAAGCCGAGGCCGACACGACCACGCACCCCCCGGAGGGCCACCGCATTCAGGGCCTCCTCCTCGGGCTCGCCGCCGGTGACGCCGCCGGGTGGCCCGCCGCGCGGCACCGGGCCGCCCGGATGCCGGAGTGGACACGACGGCTCACCCGCGAACTGGACACGTTCGCCGAGCAGAACGCGACCACCACGCTGCCCGTGCCCATCGCGCTCAACCAGCCGCCGGAACCGCTCAGGCTCGGGCCCTCCGACGACGCGGAGTGGGCGGTGTTCGCGGCGGAGGCCGTGCTGCGGGCCGGGGACTGCGGTGCGCTCGGCGACCTCAGCCGGGCCCGGCGGATGCGCGCGGCGATCGACCTGTCCTGGAACGCCGTCGCCAGCGAGGTCGCGGCCGCCGCCGAGCGGGCACCCGAGGTCGAGTCGGCCGTCCTGCCGCTGCGCGCCCGCATCTCCGTACGCGCCGGACTCGGCAACCTCGCCGCCGGACTGCGCCCGCCCGCCACGGGTCACGACAACCCGCACTACTTCGACGACGCCGCCTGCGTACGAGCCTGTGTGCTCGCCATCGCCCACACCGGGGACCCCGAACGCGCCGCCGAGCTGGCCGAGTTCGACGCGCGCTACACGCAGGACGGCGACGGCGTGCACGGCGCCCGCGCCATGGGCGCCGCGCTCGCGCTCGCGCTCGACGGCGCGGACGTGGACGCCTGTGTGGCGGCGGCGCTCACCGAGCTTCCGGCGGAGACGGAGATCGGCCGCAACGCCCGGCACGCGGTGCGCCTCGCCCAGGACCACGCAAGCGAAGGAACCTTCGCTCTCGTGCCCCTCCTGGAGCACCAGATCGTCGACCACGTCTACAGCTACGGCATCGCGGCGGCCGAGACCGTCCCCGTCGCCCTGGCGCTCGCCACCGCCGCCCGCGGCCGGATCGCCGAGGCCGTACCCGCCGCCGCCTGCCTGTCCCGTGTCGCCGACTCCGCCCCCGCCCTCGTCGGCGCCCTGACCGGCGCGCTCGGCGGCGACACCGCCATCCCGGCCACATGGCGGGACGCCTGCCGCACCCTCTCCGGCTGCGCGCTGCCCCGCCTCACCGGTACGGATCTCGTACACCTCGCCGAACTCCTCGCAGCCACGGAACTGGCCGCCCCAGGTGAATGATTCGGACATGAAGCGCACTTCAGATACGACGTCAGAACCAACACCCACACACGACACTCCGTATGAACGGGAAGCGAGCCCGGCCTTGGACGAACGCATCACCCGCGCCCTGGTCGGCGCGGCCGTCGGCGACGCCCTCGGGGGCCCCGTCGAGGGCTACTCCCCCGAGCAGATCACCGAACGCCACGGCGGCCGTGTGCACGGCGTCGTCGGCCCCTGGAACGGCGACAACTGGCGCACCGCCCGCCCCATCGCCCCATACCACAAGGGCGACGGACACGTCACCGACGACACCCTCATGACCCACGCGCTGATCCGCGTGTACGCCACGGTCCGCGACCACCTCGACGCGTACGCCGTCGCCGGGCACCTGGTCCCCGACCTGATGACGACCCCGCGCTGGATCCCCGAACTCCAAACGGAGGCACTGCCGTTGCAGCGGATCTTCCTCGCGGAGAAGTGGCTGGTGGCCCGCCTCCACTACGGCCATGTCGACCCGCGCGAGGCCGGAGTCGGCAACATCGTCAACTGCGGTGCCGCGATGTACATGGCGCCGGTCGGACTGGTCAACGCGGCCAATCCGCGCGGCGCGTACGCCGAGGCGCTCGACGTGGCGGGCGCCCACCAGTCGTCGTACGGCAGGGAGGCGGCCGGGGTGTTCGCGGCGGCCGTGGCGGCGGCGTGCGCGCCGGGCGCGACCCCGGACTCGGTGGTCGCGGCTTGTCTGTCGCTGGCCAAGGACGGCACCCGTGCCGCGATCGAGACCGTCTGCGAAGTCGCCGCCCGCCACACGGACTTCGAGTCGGCGCTGAAGCCACTGCGCGAGGCGGTGACCCCGTACGACACGGTGGGCCCCGACTACCGCTCCCCCTCGCTGGGCGCCCGCCGCCCCTCCCGGCTGCACGCCATCGAGGAACTCCCCATCGCGCTGGGCATGTTGGTGGTGGCCCGCGGCGACTACCGGCACGCCGTGCTCGGCTCGGTGAACTACGGCCGCGACTGCGACTCCATCGCCACGATGTCCGGTGCCCTCGCGGGCGCGCTCGGCTCGGACGTTCCCCCCGACTGGGCGAAGCAGGTCGCGGAGGCCAGCCGTCTGGACCTGCACACCCCGGCGGCGGTCCTCGCGGAGGTGGCGCGCGAGGTCTTCGAACGGGATGTACAGCGCCGGAGGGCGCACGAGGACGCCTTCGCGACCCTGGCGGCCGGCCGGTGACCGCCCTGCGCCTGACCTGGGTGCAGCCGGAGGACCTCCTCGGTCACGAACTGCGGCAGGCCGCCCAGGACGGCCGCGAGCCGTCGGCGATCGCCGCGCGCTGGACCGCGGCCGGGGGCCCGCCGGCCCCGCACCGCGACGGCGCGTCACCGGAGCCCGTGTCGCCGTACCTGCGGCTGCTCGCCGAGGACCTGCTGGACGAACTGGCCGATCTGCCCAGCGGATTGCGGGAGACGGAGCCGACGGAGCTCGACGGGATCCGCGCCCTGTGCCCCGAGTGGCCGACCGCGAAGGACCGGCACGTCCCGGCCGGCCACCTCGCCCGCCTGGAGGCCGCGTGGCTCGGCCGGGCCGCGGGCTGTCTCCTCGGCAAACCCGTGGAAAAGCTCCCCCTCCACGCCATCCGCGCGCTCGCCCGGGCCACCGGCAACTGGCCCTTGAACACCTGGTTCACCGCCCGCGGCCTGCCCGCCGACCTCGCGGCCGCCCACCCCTGGAACCGCCGCTCGGCCACCACCTCCCTCGCCGAGAACATCGACGGCATGCCCGAGGACGACGACCTCAACTACCCCCTGCTCAACCTGCTGTTGCTGCGACGCCACGGCCCCGGGTTCACCACCGCCGACGTGGCCCGGCACTGGCTCGACGAACTGCCCGCGGGCCGTACCTTCACCGCCGAACGCGTCGCCTACCGCAACCTCCTCAGCGGCATCGCCCCACCGCGCACGGCCCGCCACCGCAACCCGTTCCGTGAGTGGATCGGCGCCCTCATCCGCGCCGACGTCCACGGGTGGACCCACCCGGGCGACCCCGCGACCGCGGCCGGACAGGCCCACCGCGACGCGGTCCTCACCCACACGGCGAACGGCGTCTACGCGGCCATGTTCGCCGCCGCCGTCATCGCCGAGGCCGCCGCCGGAACCCACGACGTCCACCACTGCCTGCGCACCGGACTGCGGGTCGTGCCGCCCGGCTCCCGTCTGGCCGGAGCGGTCCGCCACGCGATCCAACTGGCCCAGGATCACCGGGACTTCGAAACAGTGGTCGACCGGCTCCACCTCACCCACGCCGACTACCACTGGGTCCACGCCGTCCCCAACACCGCCCTGCTCGCCGCCGCCCTCACCCATGCGGACGGCGACTTCACCGGCTCCATCTGCCGTGCGGTGTCGGGCGGCCTGGACACCGACTCGGTCGGCGCGACGGCGGGCAGCATCGCGGGTCTCCTCGCCGGAGACCCCGCCGGACTGCCGCAGCGCTGGACCCTGCCCCTGAAGAACCGGCTCGCCACCTCCGTCGCCGACTTCAACGGCATCGGCTTCGACGCCCTCGCCCAGCTCACCCTCCGGGAGACGACACCTCGATGCACGAAGTGAACGCGACGCCCGCGCCGCTGTCCGGCCTGCGCGTCCTCGACCTCGCGACCCTCTTCGCCGGCCCCCTCGCCGCCACGATGCTCGGCGACTTCGGCGCGGAGGTCATCAAGGTCGAGCATCCACGCAGACCGGACCCGTCCCGGGGCCACGGCCCGTCGAAGGACGGCGTGGGCCTGTGGTGGAAGCTCCTCGGCCGCAACAAGCGCACGATGACCCTGGACCTGTCCAAGCCGGGCGGCCGCACGACGCTGCTGCGGCTGGCAACGACGGCCGACGTGATCATCGAGAACTTCCGCCCGGGCACCCTGGAGAAATGGGGCCTCGGCTGGACCGACCTCAGCGCCGCGAACCCCCGTCTGGTGCTCGCCCGGGTCACCGGCTTCGGCCAGTACGGCCCGTACGCGCGCCGCCCTGGCTTCGGCACCCTCGCGGAGGCGATGAGCGGCTTCGCCGCGATCACCGGCGAACCGGACGCCCCGCCGACGCTCCCGCCGTTCGGCCTGGCCGACTCCATCGCGGGCTTGACCACGGCGTACGCGGTGATGACCGCGCTCACCGCCCGCGAACGCACGGGTGAGGGCCAGGTGGTCGACATGGCGATCATCGAGCCGATCCTCACGGTCCTGGGCCCGCAGCCCCTCTGGTACGACCAGTTGGGCCATGTCCAGCCCCGTACGGGCAACCGCACCCAGAACAACGCGCCCCGCAACACCTACCGCACGGCGGACGACCGCTGGGTCGCGATCTCGACCTCGGCCCAGTCGGTCGCGGAGCGGGTGATGCGGCTGGTGGGCCGCCCCGAACTGACCGCCGAACCGTGGTTCACGACGGGCACGGGCCGGGCCCGCCACGCGGACGTCCTCGACCAGGCGGTGGGAGCGTGGATCGCCCGCCACACCCGGGAAGAGGTCATCGAGGCCTTCGAGAAGGCGGAGGCGGCGGTGGCCCCCATCCAGGACGTACGGGACGTGATGCGGGACCCCCAGTACGAGGCGCTCGACACCATCACGACCGTCGACGACCCCGAACTGGGCCCTCTGCGCATGCAGAACGTCCTCTTCCGCCTGTCCTCCACCCCTGGCGCGATCCGCTGGGCGGGCCGGCCGCACGGCGCCGACACGGAGGCCGTCCTCACCGAGCTCGGGCTGACGGACACGGACCTCGCCGAGCTGCGTTCGGAAGGCGCCCTGTGACGGAGGACTACCCCCTGACCTGGCTGTACGCCCCCGGCGACCGCCCGGAGGTGGTGGCCAAGGCCCTCGCCTCCGGAGCGGACGTGGTCGTCGTCGATCTGGAGGACGCGGTGGCCCCGGACCGCAAGGAGTACGCGCGCACGGCCACCGCCGAGCTGCTCGCCGAGCCCCCGCCGGTCCCGGTCCATGTCCGTGTGAACGCCCTGAACACCCCGCCCGCGGCGGCGGACCTCACCACCCTGGCCCCTCTCCCCGGCCTCTCGGGCCTGCGTCTGCCGAAGGTGACGTCCCCCGCGCAGGTCGTCCGCGTGGCGGAGGAGTCCGCCCCCGCCGAGGGCGGAGCGATCCCGCTGTACGCCCTGCTGGAAACGGCCCTGGGCGTGGAACAGGCCTACGCCGTCGCCACCTCCCACCCCGCGCTCAAGGGCATCGCCCTCGGCGAGGCCGACCTCCGGGCCGAACTCGGCGTACGGTCCGACTCGGCCCTGGACTGGCCGCGTTCCCGGGTCGTGCTGGCCGCACGGGCCGCGTCCCTCCCGCCTCCCGCCCAGTCGATCTACCCGGACACCCGGGACCTCGACGGCCTGGCCCGTTCCTGCGCTCACGGCCGCGCCCTCGGTTTCCTCGGTCGCACGGCCATCCATCCCCGCCAGCTTCCGGTCATCGAACGGGCGTACCTGCCGACGCGGGAGGAGATCGAGTCGGCCGAGGAGATCCTCCAGGCCGCGGCGGAGGAGCCCGGCGCCCAGGCTCTCCCGAACGGCTGCTTCGTCGACGCCGCGGTCGTGGCCTCCGCCCACCGCACACTGTCCCTCGCCCACAGAGGGGCTGGATTTCCAGCCCGTCCGGCGCTTGAGGACGAGGCCGCTCAGGCCGACAAGCGGGGGTCCGGGGGCGGCAGCCCCCGGGGATGGGACGGGTAGGGGCGGCGGGGGCGAAAACGTGAGGGGCGCCGTATCCACGTGGATACGGCGCCCCCTACACATACCGTCGAGATCAGCTCTTCTTGGCCGACTCGGTCTCGGGCTCCTTCTCGGGCGCGCTGCCAGCGGGCTTCACGGCGCCCGCCTTCTCAGGCTCCTCATGGGGCTCGGAGTCGGCCTCGGACTCGGATGTGGACCCGGACTCGGACTTGGACGCGTCGGCCTTGTCCGCCCGCTCCGTACCGTCCGCCTTCTTCGCGGTCTCCCCCGCGTCATCCTCACCGCCGCCGGAGGCGCCCGGCTCCACGATCTCCTCGCGCCCCGGCCGCATCCGCGCCGAGAGGACGATGTAGAGCACCGCGAGGAGGAAGACGAACATCGCGGTCCAGTTGTTGAGCCGCAGACCGAGGATGTGGTGGGCGTCGTCGACGCGCATGTACTCGATCCAGAAGCGGCCTGCGCAGTACGCCGCGACGTAGAGCGCGAACGCCCGGCCGTGCCCGAACTTGAAGCGGCGGTCGGCCCAGATGACCAGGAGCGCGACGCCGATGCACCACAGGGACTCGTAGAGGAAGGTCGGGTGGTAGGTACCCGGGACCCGGCCGTCCGTCGAGGACGTGATCTTCACGGCCCAGGGAAGGTCCGTGGGGCGGCCGTACAGCTCCTGGTTGAACCAGTTGCCCCACCGTCCGATGGCCTGCGCGAAGGCGATGCCGGGGGCGACGGCGTCGGCGTACGCGGGCAGCGGGATGCCGCGGCGGCGGCATCCGATCCACGCACCCACCGCTCCGAGCGCGATCGCGCCCCAGATGCCGAGACCGCCCTCCCACACCTTGAAGGCGTCCACCCAGTCACGGCCCTCGCTGAAGTACAGCTCGTAGTCCGTGATCACGTGGTACAGCCGTCCGCCGACGAGGCCGAACGGCACGGCCCAGACCGCGATGTCGGCCACTGTGCCGACCCGCCCACCGCGGGCGACCCAGCGTTTGTTGCCGAGCCAGACGGCCACGAAGACGCCGATGATGATGCAGAACGCATAGCCGCGCAGCGGCACGGGGCCCAGGTACAGCACCCCGCGCGACGGGCTCGGAATGAAGGCAAGCTCAACAAGGTCCATGGCAAGGTCGACGCTACCCTGCCGGACAGGCACCGCGGCAACCCGCCCGGCTACGGCTCCATAACGCCACCGCCCGCCGCACCACGGCGGACGGGCCTCATCCGCCGTACTTCGCCTCGACCATCTGCTTCAGCTTCGCCGGGGTCATCGACTGGTCCTGGTAGATGTTCTTGCCGCCGAGGAGCACGGTCGGGGTGCCCGAGAAGCGGCCCTTCCGGAAAGCCTCGTTCGACTTCACGGCCCAGCCGTTGTGCGTGCCGTCCTCGACGCACCGGCGGAAGGCGGGCGTGTCCAGCCCGTCGACCTTCTTCGCCAGCTCGACCAGCGTGGCGTCCTTGGCGAAGGCGTCCTCCGCCTCGGGGGGCTGGTTCTTGTACAGCACGTCGTGGTACGCCGCGAACTTGCCCGCGTCCTGGGCGCACGCGGCGGCGTTGGCGGCGTTCTTCGAACCGCTGCCGCCCATGTTCCCGTCGATCAGTGTCGCCAGGCGGTACTCGACCTTGAGCTTTCCGGCGTCCGTGAGCCGGTGGATCGTGGAACGGTAGGTGTCCTCGAAGGACCTGCACGCCGGGCAGCGGAAGTCCTCCCACACCGTGAGGGTCGACTTGGCGGTGTCCTTGCCGACGGGGATCACCAGGCCGTTCTTGCCCTGCGCTCCCGAGGGCCCCACGACCGGGCCCGAGGCTTGGTCCGCGCCGTCCTTGCCGGCGTTCGCGGCGAGGGCGCCGATCCCCGCGGCCAGGCCCAGGACGCACACCACGGAGGCGCCCACGACCAGTACGCGGCGGCGCTTCTCCGCGGCCTTCTGCTTCTCTCGCTCCGCCGCCAGCCTCTCGCGTGCGGTGCGCTTTCCCTGACGGTTGTTCTCGCTCACATCCGGCAGAACGAACCGGGGAGACGCAGAGCGCCTCCCCGGCCCCAGGTCCACTCGTTCGAGTGAGCGGATTGTCCGTCACGTGCGCGAACGACCGCGTGTCACGGCCTCGTGCGACACCGGCCTCTCGCGGAGCCCCGTGCGCAGTCCGTCACGCCGTCCCGCGCACGCCCTGGGCGAGCTCGCCCGCCAGGGTCCGTACGGCTTCCAGGCCGGCGGCCTCGTCCGGGGCGTCCAGCATCCGCTTCACGAAGGCCGAACCGACGATCACCCCGTCGGCGAAGCCGGCGACCTCGGCTGCCTGCGCGGCGCCCGAGACACCGAGCCCGACACAGACGGGCAGGTCGGTGGTGGCCCTGGTGCGCCGGACCAGGTCCTGCGCCTGCGCGCCCACCGACTCGCGGGTCCCCGTGACGCCCATCAGCGAGGCCGCGTAGACGAAGCCGGAGCCCGCCGCCGTGATCTCGGCGAGCCGGGCGTCCTTGCTGCTGGGCGCGACCACGAAGACCGTGGCGAACCCGTGCTTCTCCGCGTGTTCCCGCCAGAGGGCCGACTCCTGGACGGGGAGGTCGGGCAGGATGCACCCGGCCCCTCCCGCTTCGGCGAGCTCGGCGGTGAAGCGCTCCACCCCGTACCGGTCGATGGGATTCCAGTACGTCATCACGAGCACCGGCTTCCCGGTCGCCTCGTAGGCCTCCCGGACCGTGCGCATGACATCGGCGATCTTGACGCCGCCCCGCAGGGCGATGTCGTCGGCGGTCTGGATGACGGGCCCGTCAAGGACGGGGTCGCTGTGCGGCAGGCCCACCTCAACGACGTCGGCACCGCCCTCGAAGACGGCCTTGATCGCCGCGATCCCGCCGTCGACGGTCGGGAATCCGGCGGGGAGGTACGCGATGAGCGCGGACCGCCCCTCCGCCCTGGCGCCCGCCAGGGTGTCACTCAGCAGCTGGACGTTGCCGCTCACTGGGCGTCCCCCTCGATCTCGGCGGCGCCCGCGTCGGCGTCCGCGGCAACGGTGGCGTCGGTGTCGTACAGGCCGAAGTACCGGGCGGCCGTGTCCATGTCCTTGTCGCCCCGGCCGGACAAGTTGACGACGATCAGCCCGTCCTCGCCGAGCTCCCGGCCGACCTCCAGGGCACCGGCGAGCGCGTGGGCGCTCTCGATGGCCGGGATGATCCCCTCGGTGCGGGAGAGCAGGCGCAGTGCCTGCATCGCGGCGTCGTCGGTGACCGCGCGGTACTCGCCGCGGCCGCTGTCCTTGAGGTAGGAGTGCTCGGGGCCGATGCCGGGGTAGTCCAGCCCGGCCGAGATCGAGTACGGCTCGGTGATCTGCCCTTCCTCGTCCTGCAGGACGTACGACCGCGACCCGTGCAGGATCCCGGGCTCACCCGCGGTCAGGGTCGCGGCATGCTCCCCGGTCTCGACGCCCTGCCCGGCGGGCTCGCACCCGATGAGGCGTACGGAGGTGTCGGGAATGAAGGCGTGGAAGAGGCCGATGGCGTTGGAACCGCCCCCCACGCAGGCGACGGCGGCGTCGGGAAGCCGCCCGGCGCGCTCCAGCAGCTGGCGCCGCGCCTCGACACCGATGACCCGGTGGAAGTCACGCACCATGGCGGGGAAGGGATGGGGGCCCGCGACGGTCCCGAACAGGTAGTGGGTGTGATCGACGTTGGCGACCCAGTCCCGGAAGGCCTCGTTGATGGCGTCCTTGAGTGTTCTGCTCCCGGACTTCACGGCGATGACCTCGGCGCCGAGCATGCGCATGCGCGCCACGTTCAGGGCCTGGCGCCGGGTGTCGATCTCGCCCATGTAGATGGTGCATTCGAGCCCGAACAGGGCGCACGCGGTCGCCGTCGCCACGCCGTGCTGTCCGGCGCCGGTCTCGGCGATGACGCGTGTCTTGCCCATGCGCTTGGTCAGCAGCGCCTGACCGAGCACGTTGTTGATCTTGTGGGATCCGGTGTGGTTGAGGTCTTCCCTCTTCAGGAAGACTCGGGCGCCACCGGCGTGTTCGGCGAACCTCGGCACCTCGGTGAGTGCGCTCGGCCGCCCGGTGTAGTTCACGAGCAGGTCGTCGAGCTGGCGGGCGAACTCGGGATCGGCCTTCGCCTTGTCGTACTCCACGGCGACCTCGTCCACGGCGGCGACCAGCGCCTCCGGGATGAACTTGCCGCCGTACGCGCCGAAGTACCCCTCGGCGCTGGGGACGCGGCCCTCGGGGTCGGGGATGAAGAACTCGCTGGACATGCGGTTACCTCGCGGGGGCTTTGAGCCCCGGTTACAGGTCGGACACGGTCACGGTAGCCACGTACGCGCGCACCCCGTCGGGCCCTGCGAGCCGACGACGGCGAGAAACAGACTCCCCGGGGCCGGGCCGGCCGGCTTCGGCTCAGCCCACCCGTGGAGTGCACGCACGTACGTGCCCGGGCCATCGCATCCCGTTGACCTGGCCGGGCTCGTCACCGATGACGTAGCGGACGCGGCGACCGTGGACGCGGCGCGCGGGCGCCCGGCAGCCGCGCGGCCGGCAGCCGCGTGCCAGGCGGGCGTAGGGGTCGGCCGGTCGTACGCAGGCCAGGACGACGGCGCCGGTCGAGCGTGTGCTCCCCCGGTGCCGTCGGGCCGGTGCGCGGCGGACGGCCATGGTGTGCGTCAGCCCCTGCCCTGCCGCAGCGCGGGGTGGGCGCCCGCGGCCACGAGGTCCGACACCGCCGTCTTCGGGTCGCGGCCGGTCACCAGGGACTCGCCCACGAGCACGGCGTCGGCGCCGGCGTTCGCGTACGCGATGAGGTCGTGCGGGCCGCGGACACCGGACTCGGCGACCTTGACGATGCTGTCGGGGATCTCGGGGGCGACCCGCTCGAACGTGGCGCGGTCGACCTCCAGGGTCTTCAGGTTGCGTGCGTTGACGCCGATCACCTTCGCGCCCGCGTCCACGGCCCGGTCGACCTCCTCCTCGTCGTGCACCTCGACGAGCGGTGTGAGCCCGATGGACACGGCACGCTCGACGAGGGACTCCAGGGCGGGCTGGTCGAGGGCCGCGACGATCAGCAGGGCCAGGTCGGCGCCGTACGCGCGGGCCTCCCACAGCTGGTACGAGGTGACGATGAAGTCCTTGCGGAGGACGGGGATGTCGACGCGGGCCCGTACCGCCTCCAGGTCGGCCAGTGAGCCGCCGAAGCGGCGCTGCTCGGTGAGGACGGAGATGACCGCCGCGCCGCCCGCCTCGTAGTCGGCGGCCAGAGCCGCCGGGTCGGCGATCGCGGCCAGCGCGCCCTTGGAGGGGCTGGAGCGCTTGACCTCGCAGATCACCTTCACGCCGTCACCGCGCAGCGCGGCCACGCCGTCCTTGGCCGCCGGGGCCTTCAGCGCGCGCTCCTTGAGCTCGTCGAGGCCGACGCGCGCCTGCCGCTCCGCGAGGTCGGCACGGACTCCGTCGATGATCTCGTCGAGCACACTCACGCGAGCGGCCCCCTTCCTGACGGTGGGCGGTTGAAGCGGCTGAAGCAGTTCGAGCTGTTCAGGCTGTTCGGGGTCACTGCGATGGTATCCGCAGGAGGGCGTATGCCTCGCATCCGGTTGACGCCGGTCCCTCTACCTGGACGTTCGCCCTGTGATCAAGGATGCAGCCAGCCACCGAACGGCAGGTTCCGGACAACGGTGAAGACCAGCGTCAACGCGCCGAGCGACCACAGCGCCACCGGCGGCAGTTCGATCCGCATCGGCCGTGCGCGCACCGCGCGGACCACCCAAACGGTCCACCCGGCCGCGAACGCCAGAAAGCCCAGCACGGCCAGCGCGTTGTCGGTGAGTGCCGTCCCGAGGTCCCCGTGCGCGAACGCGTGCGCCGCGCGCAGGCCGCCGCAGCCCGGGCAGTACAGGCCGGTGAGGCGGAGCAGCGGACAGACCGGGTAGTGCCCGGGCTCATTGGGGTCCACGGCCCCGACGTACGCGAAGGCACCGGTCACGGCCGCGAGCACCCCGGCGGGCACGGCCAGGCGCCCCAGCACGGAGCGTGCGCCCGTACGTGCGCCGCTCGGGACCTCGTGCGACGGTGTCACCCCGCGGCTTTCGGTGTTCACATCACGCATTCTGCCCGGTGCGGGCCGCACGGCACGCGGGAGGGGCGGATCCGGCGCCACTGCGACCGGGTCCGCCCCTCCCGGAGCCGTACGGGTACGAGACCGTGGTGGGGGCTCAGTTCTCGGCGGTGGCCGGCTCGCGCGCCGCCTCGGGCTTGGCGACGTGCCGCACGGGCTGCGCCGGCTTCTGCTGGCCCAGACCCATCGAGCGCATGATGCCGCCGACGACACCGCCGAGGACCGTGATCACCATGCCGGCCCAGAAGCCCAGCGGGTTGGCCATCACCATGAAGGCACCCGCGACGCAGAAACCGATCATTGTGATGGTGACACCGGTCCAGGCGGCCGGGGTGTGACCGTGGCTGCTGCCCGCCATGCTTGCTCCTCGTTGCTTAAGCGATGCGTGTGTGAGTCGGACGCTCGCCGTCCATTGTCCCGTACGCGGGCGAACGCCCTGAGCGGGGGTCTCTCCTCGGGGCGCGGACCTACGCCGACGCCGCGAAGAGGCCTGGGCTCTACGCGCCCGTCGGGTCCTCGCCTCGGTCGAGCGCCTTCCACAGGTCCTCGGGCCGGTCCGGGTCCACGGGCTTCGTCTTGCGCGGCCGGGGCGTCCCGTCGCGCTCGTAGCGGCCGGACATCGCGGGCCACAGCTTCCCGTACCGCAGGGCGATCAGCCCGGCGAGCAGGATCAGCGCGCCGCCCATGGCCGCGGCGTAGGGCCAGGCGGTGTGGCTGAGCGCGTCGACGGTGGCGGAGGTGTCGCCGGAGGCCTGCGCGGCCTTCTCGTCGAGCGCGGAGCTGTCGGTGGCGCCCAGCACGGCCGTGGCGACGGTGCCCGCGCCGGAGAGCGCGAGCAGCGCCGCGACGAGGACCCGCCCGGCCCTGCGTACGGCGAACACGGCGACGAGCGCGGCGAGGCTCACTATGGCGAGGGCCGCGGGGACGCCGGTGACCTCGCTGCCCTGGGCGGTCAGCGTGAAGTCGCCGCCCGCGACCAAGGTGGTGGCCTCCGACCAGCGCTGCCGGGAGGCGAGCAGTGCCACGGCCGCGCCGAGCGCGCCGGACAGCAGCGCGACGGCGAGGCTTCGTCGCCCGGCACGGCCGCGTGCGGGTTCGGAACGGGGGTGAGGTAGTGCGGTCACGTACTCCACTATCGCCTGCCGCACTCGCGCCCCCTCACGCGGGGTTCACGGCCGCTGCTGACCAAGGGCCCTTCTGATGGATCTCCGCGGCGTCGCGACGCCCGGCACGCACCCTCGCCGCACCGGACGCCGCTCCTCCTCCACGGAGATCCGTCAGAAGGACCCGAGCCGGTTCGCCGTGTGCACCGCGCGCAGCACCGCCGCCGCCTTGTTGCGGCACTCGGTGTCCTCGGCGACGGGGTCCGAGTCGGCGACGATGCCGGCGCCCGCCTGGACGTAGGCGGTGCCGTCGCGCAGGAGGGCCGTGCGGATGGCGATGGCGGTGTCGGAGTCGCCGGCGAAGTCCAGGTAGCCGACGCAGCCGCCGTACAGCCCGCGGCGGGCCGGCTCCAGCTCGTCGATGATCTGCATCGCGCGCGGCTTGGGCGCTCCGGAGAGCGTGCCGGCCGGGAAGCAGGCGGTCAGCACGTCGAAGGCCGTACGGCCCTGGGCGACACGCCCGGTGACGGTCGACACGATGTGCATCACGTGCGAGTACCGCTCGATGGACATGAAGTCGACGACCTCGACCGAGCCGGGCTCGCACACACGGCCCAGATCGTTGCGCCCCAGGTCGACGAGCATCAGGTGCTCGGCGCGCTCCTTGGGGTCGGCGAGCAGTTCGTCGGCGAGGGCCTGGTCCTCCTGGGGCGTGGCGCCGCGGTGCCGGGTGCCCGCGATGGGGTGCACCATCGCCTGCCCGTCCTCGACCTTGACCAGGGCTTCGGGGGACGAGCCGACGACGTCGAAGCCGTCGAAGCGGAACAGGTACATGTACGGGGAGGGGTTGGTCGCCCGCAGGACGCGGTAGACGTCCAGCGCGCTTGCCGTGCACGGTGTTTCGAAGCGCTGGGACGGGACCACCTGGAAGGCCTCGCCGGCCCGGATGCGCTCCTTGACGTCCTCGACGGCCTCCTGGAAGTCGGGGCCGCCCCAGCGGGCGGTGTACTCGGGGAGCTCGGAGGGCGGGAGCAGGGCCGGGGGCTGGGAGACGGGGCGGGAGAGGTCGGCCTGCATGGCGTCGAGGCGGGCGACCGCGTCCGCGTACGCCTCGTCCACGCCTGTGTCCAGGTCGTTGTGGTTGATGGCGTTGGCGATGAGCAGCACCGTGCCGTCCCAGTGGTCGAGGACGGCCAGGTCGCTGGTGAGCAGCATCGTCAGCTCGGGCAGCCGGAGGTCGTCGTGCTCACCGGGGCCGATCTTCTCCAGGCGGCGCACGATGTCGTAGCCGAGGTAGCCGACCATGCCGCCGGTGAAGGGCGGCAGGCCCGAGGCGTGGTCGTGGGGCGTGTGCAGGGCCTGGATCGTGGCGCGCAGGGCGGCGAGCGGGTCGCCGTCGACGGGGACGCCGACGGGTGGGGTGCCCAGCCAGTGTGCCTGGCCGTCCCGCTCGGTGAGGGTGCCCGCGGAGCGGACGCCCACGAAGGAGTACCGGGACCACGAGCGGCCGTTCTCCGCGGACTCCAGCAGGAAGGTGCCGGGGCGCTCGGCGGCGAGCTTGCGGTAGAGCGCGACCGGGGTGTCGCCGTCGGCGAGGAGCTTGCGGCTGACGGGGATGACGCGGCGGTCGGCGGCCAGCTTGCGGAACGTCTCTAGGTCCATGGCGGCCGACCCTACTGATCCTGTGACGGTGCGTCGGAACCGGCGCCGCCTTCGACGGCCTTGAGGACATCGGCCTCGAAGCAGGTGCGGGCGCCGGTGTGGCAGGCGGCGCCCACCTGGTCGACCTTGACCAGCACGGTGTCGGCGTCGCAGTCCAGTGCCACGGACTTCACCCACTGGACGTGGCCGGAGGTGTCGCCCTTCACCCAGTACTCCTGGCGGCTGCGCGACCAGTACGTGCAGCGGCCGGTGGTGAGGGTGCGGTGCAGCGCCTCGTCGTCCATCCAGCCGAGCATGAGCACCTCTCCGGTGTCGTACTGCTGGGCGATCGCGGGGACGAGCCCGTCGGCGCTGCGCCTGAGGCGCGCGGCGATCTCGGGATCGAGGCTGCCGGGCCCGTTGGGCCCTGTGGGGGACGGCGTGCTGGTCATGGGTGCCATTGTGCCGCGCGCCGCCGACACTCCCCGTGGTTGTCCACAAGCCGGACCGGTTCGGGTGCCGCCCGGCGACGCGTCGGCCCGGTCTCCGCTGGGCGGAGACGCCACCCGGTCGTAGGCTTGCCGCATGTCGACCCATGCCAAGCGTGAACGACTTCTCCTCGCCGACCTGTTGGAGGCGTCGGGCCCGGACGCCCCGACCCTCTGCGAGGGCTGGAACACCCGTGACCTCGCCGCCCACGTGGTGGTGCGCGAGCGCCGCCCCGACGCCGCCGGGGGCATCCTCGTCAAGCAGCTCGCCTCACGACTGGAGCGGGTGATGGCGGAGTTCACCTCGAAGCCGTACGACGAGCTCATCCGGCTCATCCGCACCGGCCCGCCGCGTTTCTCGCCCTTCTCCCTGAAGCAGATCGACGAGGCCTCGAACACGATCGAGTTCTACGTCCACACCGAGGACGTGCGCCGCGCCCAGCCCGACTGGACCCCGCGCGAGCTGGACCTGGTCTTCCAGGACGCCCTGTGGTCCCGCATGGAACGCACCGCCCGGCTGATGGGCCGCAGCGCCCCGACCGGTCTCGTGCTGCGCCGCCCGAACGGCCAGACGGCGGTCGCCCACCGGGGCACGCCGGTCGTCACGGCGACCGGCGAGCCGTCGGAGCTGCTGTTGTTCCTGTACGGGCGGCAGCAGGTGGCCGATGTCGAGCTGGACGGCGACAAGGACGCGATCACGAAGCTGCACGAGACGAAGCAGCTGGGGATCTGAACGTCACGCCGCCCAGTCACGCAGAAGGCGGGCGGTTTCCGTCAGGTCGGCCTCGTCGCTTCGGATGTCGGCGACGAGTTTCGCGACATCGCCGTACGGCAGATCGAACGGTATCCCGGACTGCTCCATGTACTCCCAGGCACAGGCGATGCCGATCGAGGCGTTGTAGTCGCTGAACGGCCGCAGCCTCAGAGCGGTGTGCAGGAATGTCGCCGCCCGCGTGGGGATCTCTTCGTAATAGGGTTCCCCGGCGATACGTTCGTACTTGTGCCTCTCGACCATGACGTGCAGTGCGCCCCAGTCGCGGATCGGCGTGTTCTGCGGTGAGACGTTGACCTGGATGTTGAGGACCCATCCGGTGTCGACGTAAAGCGTCACCGAAGTCCCTCCGGGAAGCGCTCTTCGAAGTCGGCCATGATCTCGCGGGCCTTCTTCGACGCCCCCTCGACGAACCGCTGCTTCTGCCGCCTGCGCACGACGTCCTCCGTCAGTATGTCGTGCGCAAGTCGCTTGATGGCGACACCCTGCTCCTTGGCCTCCGCACGCAGCTCGGCCAGCTCTTCCTCGGTGAACTCGATCGTGATTCCAGGCATACGAGCACCATAACCGTCACGAAACCCCGACCACTACCGGATTCACTACCAAGGGTGACGCCTCGAACTACCGAACGGGGTGCCCGGCCTCCCGCAGCGTCTCCTTGACCTCACCGATCCGCAGATCGCCGAAGTGGAAGACGGACGCCGCCAGCACCGCGTCCGCGCCCGCCGCGATGGCCGGCGGGAAGTCGGCGAGCCTGCCCGCGCCACCCGACGCGATCACCGGGACGGACACGTGCTTACGGACCGCCGAGATCATCTCCAGGTCGTAGCCGTCCTTCGTGCCGTCCGCGTCCATCGAGTTGAGCAGGATCTCACCCGCGCCCAGCTCGGCGGCCCGGTGGGCCCACTCGATGGCGTCGATGCCGGTGCCCTTGCGTCCGCCGTGCGTGGTGACCTCGAAGGAACCGCTCTCCGTGCGGCGCGCGTCGACCGACAGGACCAGGACCTGGCGGCCGAAGCGTTCGGCGATCTCGCGGATCAGATCCGGGCGGGCGATCGCGGCCGTGTTCACGCCCACCTTGTCGGCGCCCGCCCGCAGCAGCTTGTCGACGTCCTCGGCCGTCCGCACGCCGCCGCCCACGGTCAGCGGGATGAAGACCTGCTCGGCGGTGCGGCGCACCACGTCGTACGTGGTCTCGCGGTTGCCGGAGGACGCGGTGATGTCCAGGAACGTCAGCTCGTCGGCGCCCTCGGCGTCGTACACCTTGGCCATTTCGACGGGGTCGCCCGCGTCGCGCAGGTTCTGGAAATTGACACCCTTGACGACCCGGCCGTTGTCCACGTCCAGGCAGGGGATGACTCGGACCGCCAGGGTCATGAAGCCGGCTCCTTACTCATGGGCTCTGAATGCTTCTAGTTCCACTTCGACCAGGATGCGCGGGTCGACGAAGCCCTCCACCACCAGCAGCGTGGACACCGGACGCACCGCGTCGAAGAGCTCCTTGTGGGCCCGCCCCACGTCGTCGATGTCCCGCTGGTGCGTCAGGTACATCCTGGTCCGTATCACGGACTCGACGCCGAGCCCGAACTCGCCGATCGCCTCGACCGCGCTGGTGAACGCCACCCTGGCCTGCTCGTACGGGTCGCCCTCCCCGTACAGCACACTGCCTTTGAAGGCCGTCGTGCCCGCCACCAGCACGCGGTCGCCCGCCGCGACGGCACGTGCGAAACCGAAACTCTCTTCCCAGGGACTTCCGCTCTGCACGCGCCGAACGGCTTCGGACGTCATGACGACACAGCCTCCAAGGCTTCTTCCAGGGTGAACGCCTTCGCGTACAGGGCCTTCCCGACGATGGCGCCCTCGACACCGAGGGAGACGAGGCCGGAGATCGCCCGGAGGTCCTCCAGCGACGACACGCCGCCCGACGCCACCACCGGGCGGTCCGTCGCCGCGCACACGTTCTTCAGGAGCTCCAGGTTCGGGCCCTGGAGGGTGCCGTCCTTGGCGATGTCGGTGACGACGTAGCGGGCGCAGCCCTCCTTGTTGAGGCGCTCCAGCGTCTCGTACAGGTCGCCGCCGTCGCGGGTCCAGCCGCGGCCGCGGAGCGTGGTGCCACGGACGTCCAGGCCCACCGCGATCTTGTCTCCGTGCTCGGCGATGATCTTGGCGACCCATTCAGGGGTCTCCAGGGCCGCCGTGCCGAGGTTCACCCGGGTGCAGCCGGTGGCCAGGGCGGCCGCCAGGGAGGCGTCGTCCCGGATGCCGCCGGACAGCTCCACCTTGATGTCCATCGCCCTGGTGACCTCGGCGATCAGCTCCCGGTTGTCACCCGTGCCGAACGCGGCGTCCAGGTCGACCAGGTGCAGCCATTCGGCACCCGAGCGCTGCCAGGCGAGGGCGGCCTCCAGCGGGGAGCCGTACGAGGTCTCCGTGCCGGACTCACCGTGCACGAGACGTACGGCCTGGCCGTCGCGGACGTCGACGGCGGGGAGGAGTTCGAGCTTGGCCATGGTCTACAGGGTTCCGATCCAGTTGGTGAGCAGCTGTGCTCCGGCGTCGCCGGACTTCTCGGGGTGGAACTGCGTGGCCCACAGGGCGCCGTTCTCCACGGCCGCCACGAAGGGCTTGCCGTGCGTGGACCAGGTGACCTTGGGGGCCCGCATGGCGGGGTTGTGGGTCTCCAGGTTCCAGTGGTGGACGGCGTACGAGTGCACGAAGTAGAAGCGCGCGTCCGCGTCCAGGCCGGCGAAGAGCTCCGAGTCGGCCGGGGGTTCGACGGTGTTCCAGCCCATGTGGGGCACGATGTCGGCCTGGAGCGGTTCGACGGAGCCGGGCCACTCGTCGAGGCCCTCGGTCTCCACGCCGTGCTCGATACCGCGGGCGAACAGGATCTGCATGCCGACGCAGATGCCCATCACGGGGCGGCCGCCGGACAGCCGGCGGTCGACGATCCAGTCGCCGCGTGCATCCGTGAGGCCCTTCATGCAGGCGGCGAAGGCGCCGACGCCCGGCACCAGCAGGCCGTCCGCGTTCATGGCCCTGTCGTAGTCGCGCGTTATCTCGACGTCGGCCCCCACGCGCGCGAGGGCACGTTCGGCGGAACGGACGTTGCCGAAGCCGTAGTCGAAGACGACCACGCGCTTTGCAGGGCTGCTCAATTCCACACCTCCAGCCGCAGGACGCCGGCGACGAGACACATCCCGGCGCCTATCGAGAGCAGCACGATGAGCCCCTTGGGCATCTTCTGCTTGACGAAGGAGTAGACGCCACCGAGCAGGAAGAGCCCGACGACGATCAGGACGGTGGACAGTCCGCTCATGGCTTACAGCGCGCCCTTCGTGGAGGGAAGAATTCCGGCGGCCCGCGGGTCGCGCTCGCTGGCGTACCTCAGGGCCCGCGCCAGCGCCTTGAACTGGCACTCGACGACGTGGTGCGCGTTGCGCCCGTACGGCACGTGCACGTGCAGCGCGATCTGGGCCTGGGCGACGAAGGACTCCAGGATGTGCCGGGTCATCGTCGTGTCGTACGCGCCGATCATCGGCGCCATGTTCTCGGGCTCGGTGTGCACGAGGTACGGGCGGCCGGAGAGGTCGACGGTCACCTGGGCGAGGGACTCGTCGAGCGGCACCGTGCAGTTGCCGAAGCGGTAGATCCCCACCTTGTCGCCGAGAGCCTGCTTGAAGGCGGCGCCCAGCGCGAGGGCGGTGTCCTCGATGGTGTGGTGCGAGTCGATGTGCAGGTCGCCCTCGGTCTTCACGGTCAGGTCGAACAGACCGTGCCGGCCGAGCTGGTCGAGCATGTGGTCGTAGAAGCCGACCCCGGTGGAGATCTCCGTCCTGCCGGTGCCGTCCAGGTCGATCTCGACGAGGACGGACGTCTCCTTCGTGGTCCGTTCGATTCTTCCGAGGCGGCCCTCGCGAGTCATGCGCTGTGCTCCTTCGGGGGTGTGGGGGTGTCCCCCACACAACTCAGTAGTTCACGTACCGCGTCGAGGAACGCGTCGTTCTCGGCCGGGGTTCCCGCGGTGACCCGCAGCCATCCCGGTACGCCGTTGTCCCGTACCAGGACGCCCCGGTCGAGGATCCTCCGCCAGGCCGCGTGGGCGTCGGGGAACCGCCCGAACTGCACGAAGTTGGCGTCCGACTCGGTCACCTCGTAGCCGATCGCGCGCAGCTCCCCGACCAGCCGGTCCCGCTCGGACTTCAGCTGGTCCACGTACTTCAGCAGCGTGTCGGTGTGTTCCAGGGCGGCCAGGGCGGTGGCCTGTGTGACGGCGGACAGGTGGTACGGCAGCCGTACGAGCTGGACGGCGTCCACGACCGCGGGGTGCGCGGCGAGGTAGCCGAGGCGCAGGCCGGCCGCGCCGAACGCCTTGGACATCGTCCGGGAGATCACGAGACGCGGGCGGCCTTCGAGCAGCGGCAGCAGCGAGTCGCCGTGGCTGAACTCGATGTACGCCTCGTCGACGACCACCATCGCCCCGGCGGTCTCCGCCTTCGCCGCCTGCGCGGCCTCGTACAGGGCGAGGACCGTCTCAGGCGGGACCGCGTTGCCCGTGGGGTTGTTGGGGGTGGTGATGAAGACGACGTCGGGCCGGAGCTCGGCGATGGCCTTCTCGGCGGCGGCGAGGTCGACGGTGAAGTCGTCGTTACGGGGGCCGGAGACCCAGCCCGTGCCCGTGCCGCGGGAGATGAGCCCGTGCATGGAGTACGAGGGCTCGAAGCCGATCGCCGTGCGGCCGGGCCCGCCGAAGGTCTGGAGCAGCTGCTGGATGACCTCGTTGGAGCCGTTGGCCGCCCAGACGTTCTCCGGGCCGACCGGGTACTGGCCGGTCTTCGTCAGGTATCTGGCGAGTTCGGTGCGCAGCTCCACCGCGTCCCGGTCCGGGTAGCGGTTGAGGTTCCGGGCCGCCTCGCGCACCCGCTCGGTGATCCGTTCGACGAGCGGCTCGGGCAGCGGGTAGGGGTTCTCGTTGGTGTTCAGCCGTACGGGGACGTCCAGTTGGGGCGCTCCATAGGGGGACTTGCCGCGCAGCTCGTCCCGTACGGGGAGATCGTCGATACGTACGTCGGTCACTTGCTCGCCGGTACCTTCCAGCCGAACCTTGCCTTGATCGCCGCGCCGTGCGCGGGCAGGTCCTCCGCCTCCGCCAGCGTCACCACGTGGTGCGCGACCTCGGCCAGCGCGTCCTTCGTGTAGTCGACGACGTGGATGCCGCGCAGGAAGGACTGGACGGACAGGCCGGAGGAGTGGCAGGCGCAGCCGCCGGTGGGCAGGACGTGGTTGGAGCCTGCCGCGTAGTCGCCGAGCGACACCGGCGCCCAGGGGCCGAGGAAGATCGCGCCCGCGTTCACGACCCGTTCGGCGACCCCCGCCGCGTCCGCGGTCTGGATCTCCAGGTGTTCGGCGCCGTAGGCGTTGACGACCCTGAGGCCCTCGTCGATGCCGTCGACGAGCACGATCGCGGACTGCCGGCCCGCGAGGGCGGGGCGGATCCGGTCCTCGCTGTGCTTGGCGGCCTCGACCTGCGGATCGAGCTCCTTCTCGACCGCGTCCGCGAGCTCCACGGAGTCGGTGACGAGGACCGCGGCGGCGAGCGGGTCGTGCTCGGCCTGGCTGATCAGGTCGGCGGCGACGTGCACCGGGTCGGCGGTCTCGTCCGCGAGGACGGCGATCTCGGTCGGACCGGCCTCGGAGTCGATGCCGATGAGGCCGGTGAAGTACCGCTTGGCGGCGGCGACCCAGATGTTGCCGGGGCCGGTGACCATGGTGGCGGGCGGGCAGGACTCCGTGCCGTACGCGAACATCGCGACCGCCGTGGCGCCGCCGGCCGCGTACACCTCGTCGACACCCAGCAGCGCGCAGGCCGCGAGGATCGTCGGGTGCGGGAGCCCTGCGAAGTCGGCCTGGGCGGGCGAGGCGAGGGCGATGGAGCCGACACCGGCCTCCTGGGCGGGCACCACGTTCATGATCACGGACGACGGGTAGACCGAGCGGCCACCCGGCGCGTACAGCCCGACGCGCTCGACCGGCACCCACCTCTCGGTGACCGTGCCACCGGGGACGACCTGGGTGGTGTGGCTGCCGCGGCGCTGCTCGCGGTGGACGATGCGGGCGCGGCGGATGGACTCCTCCAGGGCCGCGCGCACGGCCGGGTCGAGCCGTTCCAGGGCGTCGGCGAGGGCTTCGGCGGGGACCCGTACGGACTCCAGGCGTACGCCGTCGAACGTCTCGGCGAAGTCGATGAGTGCCGCGTCGCCCCGATGACGCACGGCCTCGGCGATCGGCCGCACCTTCTCCAGGGCGGCCGTGACGTCGAAGTCGGCTCGGGGCAGCAGGTCGCGCAGGGCGGGGCCCGTGGGGAGGGCGTCGCCGCGCAGATCGATTCGGGCCAGCGAGAGATGTTGCAGCACGGGGACAATTCTCTCAGACCCCGGTCGGGCGCCGTCCGCCCGTATCAGTGTCTGATACACACCGTGTCTGATACACACGGTCGGGGGAACCTGGAAGATCACCTTCACGTCTCGTGTTCAGAGAGTCACCCAGCGGGCATGGGACGTATGTGCGAAACCATGAGCTAGCTGGGGAGTGAGTCCTGCGAGAGACGGGGAGGAAGGACGAGTCGTGACCGAGAGTGCCGGCATCCGGGACGGGGACCTGCCGGACGATCTGACCGCCGCCGAGATCGGGATGTGGCAGGCGTTCCGCAACGGCAGCGTGTACGACCTGCGCGCCGGGGACACCGTGGTGGACGATCCGCACGGCGGCCACCCTTGGGGGCCCGAGCGGACCGTGCGGGCGCGGATCGTGTGCTGGCTGCTGCTGGACGGGCCGCCCGCGCTGGCGGGGCGGGTGTCGGCCCTGAAGCTCGTGGGCGTCCAGATCGAGGACACCCTCGATCTGGCGGGCGGCACGGTCGCGCCGTACGTGGAGATGAAGGGCTGCCGGTTCGAGAAGGAGATACGGCTGCCGGAGGCGCGGTTCACCACGCTGCGGCTGCTCGACTGCTCGGTGCCCCGGCTGGAGGCGGCCCGGGTGCACACCGAGGGCGATCTGCATCTGCCGCGCTGCCGGTTCCACAACGGGGTGCGGCTGACCGACGCGCACATAGGCACCGATCTGCTGCTCAACCAGGCCGTGGTCTACCGCGACCGGCGCGGCCACTCGCTCACCGGTGACGGCATGACCGTCGGGCAGGACCTGCAGGCCGAGATACTCGAATCGCACGGCGAGCTGAGCCTGCGCGGCGCCAGCATCGGCGTGTCGCTGAGCCTGCGCGGCGCGCAACTGACCAACCAGTACACCCGCCTGGCGCTCAACGCACCCCAGCTGACGGTCGGACGCACCCTCTACATGACCCCTGCGGGCGTCGGCAATCCGCTCCTGACCAGCGGGACCACACCGGCGCGCGGCACCAGGGTGCAGCGGTTCACCTGCGAGGGCGGCATACGCCTCGACGACGGGCGGTTCGGCGACGCGGTCGACCTGGAGGGGGCCCGCTTCCTCTTCACCGACGAGCAGGAGCTGTCGCTGCGCCGCGTCCAGGTGCCCGAGCTGCGCTTCCTCGGGGAGCGCCCGGAGCGCGGCAAGGTGGTCCTGTCGGGCGCCCGGATCGTCAACCTGATGGACAGGGCGGACAGCTGGCCGCGCCCGGGCAACCTCCAGATGGGCGGCTTCCAGTACGAGAACCTTGTGCCGCGCGGCCCGTTCCCGCTGGTCAAACGGCTGGAGTGGGTGGCCGCCGCGACCGCCGAGTACAACCCGGAGCCGTACGAGCGGCTCGCCACGGTGCTGCGTGCCGGCGGTGAGGACGAGGACGCCCGCGAGGTGCTGCTCGCCAGGCAGCGCCACCGCCGTGAGAACCTGCCCCTCGCGGCCAAACTGTGGGGGTACGCGCAGGACTGGACGGTCGCCTACGGATACCGGCCGGGCCGGGCCGCCGTGTGGATGGCCGTGCTGTGGGCGGCCACGTCGATCGCCTTCTCGCACGCCGACCACCCGCCGATCAAGGAAGGGGAGCACCCGCCGTGGAACGCCTCCCTGTTCGCCCTGGACCTGCTCCTGCCGGTCATCGACCTGGGGCAGGTGGGCTACTGGCAGCTGCGCGGCGGCTGGCAGTGGCTGGCCGCGGCGGTGATCCTGCTGGGCTGGGTGCTGGCGACGACGGTGGCGGCGGGGGCGACGCGGCTGCTGAGCCGCAACTGACGCATCCGGGACACCGGCGGCCGACCTGGCGGTGACCCGCGGCTGCGAGTCCCCCGCCCGTGGTGAACTCCAGTGCGATGCGGGCCCGTCGATCGACGGCCGCGGAGGCCGAGCCACACGATCCGGTGCCCTGGCGGATCACGCTCGGCCACAGGCGGGGCTCCGGCGTGAACCGCACCGGGTGGGGGCGGCTGTGGGCCGGGGCCTGCTTCGACTTCGCCGCGCAGGCCGCCCGGGACACGCTCCCCGGCTCGCTGGTACGGGCACTGCCGCCACGGGCGGCCTTCGCCTACCTCACCGAGGGGGGCGGCGATGATCGGCCCGTACGCCACCTCGTTCACCTGGGGCCTCGTGCCGGACGATCCGCTCGACCAGTTGCTCGAACTGCGGTACGGCGTAAGGCTGGAGGTCGCGTCCGGCATCCCGCTGCGCTCACGGTCCGCTGCCGCCCGGTGCCCGAGGAGTGAGCACGCGGCCCCCCACCGCCCCGACGACCATTAGGCTCTTGCGTCGTGACCACCGTCCGGCTCCCGCTCTTCCCCCTGAACTCGGTGCTGTTCCCGGGGCTCGTGCTCCCGTTGAACATCTTCGAGGAGCGCTATCGCGCCATGATGCGCGAACTGCTGAAGACCCCCGAGTCCGAACCGCGCCGGTTCGGCGTCGTCGCCATCCGCGACGGCCACGAGGTCGCTCCGAGCGCACCGGGCATGCCGGACCAGACGGCCCTGCCCGAGCGCGGCCCGACGGCGGGCTTCGGCGACGATCCGATCCGTGCGTTCCACTCCGTGGGGTGCATCGCGGACGCGGCGACGATCCGGGAGCGCGACAACGGCACGTTCGAGGTACTGGCGACCGGTACGACCCGGGTGCGGCTGCTGTCGGTGGACGCGTCGGGCCCGTTCCTGACGGCCGAGCTGGAGGAGCTGCCGGAGGAACGGGGGGACGAGGCGGGAGCGCTGGCGGAGGGCGTCCTGCGCGCCTTCCGCCAGTACCAGAAGCGCCTGGCGGGAGCACGGGAACGGTCACTGTCGACGGGTGCGGACCTCCCGGACGAGCCGGCGGTGGTCTCGTACCTGGTCGCCGCGGCCATGATGCTCGACACCCCGTCCAAACAGCGTCTCCTCCAGGCCCCGGACACCGCCTCACGCCTGCGCGACGAGCTGAAACTCCTGCGCGCGGAGACGGCCATCATCCGTAGTCTGCCGTCGTTGCCGGCGTCGGAACTGACGCGCGGCCCGACGAGCCTCAACTGACCTGACCAACAGACCTGGTCAACTGATCCAAGGGCACGGGACTTTGGCGAAGAAGCAGAAGAACCAGAAGAAGCAGCCGCAGCAATCGGGCGGCACGCCCGCAACGGTGGCGCTGACGACAGCGGGCGTGGACTTCACCGTCCACTCCTACGAGCACGACCCCTCCCACCCCTCGTACGGCGAGGAGGCGGCGGAGGCGATGGGCGTCTCCCCGGACCGCGTCTTCAAGACCCTGGTGGCGGACGTGGACGGCGCGCTGGTCGTCGCCGTGGTGCCGGTGGCCGGCTCCCTGGACCTGAAGGCCCTCGCCTCGGCCGTGGGCGGCAAACGCGCGGCCATGGCGGACCCGGCCCTCGCGGAACGCACCACGGGCTACGTCCGCGGCGGCATCTCCCCGCTCGGCCAGCGCAGGAGACTCCGCACGGTCCTGGACGCATCTGCTGACACCCACACCACGATCTGCGTCTCGGCCGGCCGCCGCGGCCTGGAGGTCGAACTGTCCCCCAAGGACCTCCTCCACCTCACGGAAGCGGTCTCGGCGCCCATCGCCCGTGCGTGACCCTTCGACGGCTCCCCCGTCCTCCGGTACCTACGAAGGACATGTCGAAGAAGCTTCGCAAACGCAGGTGGCGCGCCAAAAAGACCCGCTCGGAACCCCCACGGCCACCGCCCGCATTACCCCCCTCGCCCAGAACCTCCACCCCCCACCCCTCCAGCCCTCCAGCCCCCGGCCCCGCTCCGGCCCCCCGGCTTTCCGCAGCGGAGCCCCGACCCACAACTCGGGGCTCCGCCCCAGGCCGCACTTCCCGGCTGATCCCGCCCCGCACCTCGGGGCTCCGCCCCGGGCCGCGTTTCCCGGCTGATCCCAACCCGCACCTCGGGGCTGAGCCCCGGTGCCGTAACTCCAGCTGATCCCTGGTTGGGCCTTCGGGCTGTGCCCCCGGACCGTACCTCCGGGCTCTGCCACCAGACCGCACCTTCGGGTTCCGCCATCGGACCGCGCCTCCGGGCCGAGTCTCCGCCCGCACCTCCGGGCTCCACCGCCCGACCGCACCGCTTGGCTCGGCCCCCGGCTGTACCTCCGGGCTGACTCCGGACGGCCCCTCGGTCCCGGCCCCTGACCGCGCCTTCGGGTTCCGCCACCGGGGCCGGCCCTCCAGGCCAAGTCTCCGTCCGCGCCTCCGGGCTCCACCACCCGACCGCACCTCTCGGCTCGGCCACGGGCCGGGCCTTCGGGCCGGGCCCCGGGCCGCGCTTTCGGGGGCCTGGGGGCGGAGCCCCCAGGGGATGGGAATGGGTAGGGGCGGCGGGGGCGAGAAACCACGCCCCCGGACGGACCGCCGTCCACCGGCCTACGCCGGAGGCGCCCCATACGGATCCTGCGCGAAACGCTGCTCAAAGGGGTCAGGATCACGAGGCCCGAACAGAGCCGACAGCCCGAGGTGCACCACGAGCGCGGCAAACGGCCAGGCAAGCAACGCCCCCTTCGCGCCAAGCTTCAACGGCGCCGAAAAGGTCACCCCGTTGCCCACCTCCCGGGCATGCGCGACAACGTTCTGCTCAGGCCCCAGCCACACCCCCAGCCGCCACGCCAGCACCGACCCCAGCAGCCCCCCGACCGCCAGCGCCACCACCAGCGGCACACCCCCACGCCGCCGTACGAGAAACACCACCAGCGCACTCACCGCGCCGAAGCCCAGCGCCAGCAGCGTGAACGTCCCGTCCACCCCGACGGCCTGCTCCCCCTCGGTGTCCCGCAGATACACCGCCTCACCGTCGGAGACCAACGGCACGTGCGGCGCCAGCCACCACCACAGCACCCCGAGCAGCACCCCCGCGAGCGCCACCCCCACCGTGATGATCGCGGCCTCCCGCACTTCGGTCTTCATCCCGGGACCGTCCTGTTCGTACGCAACGTCATGAGCGGCAGGAGCCGGCATCACGGGAACGGGTGAGGCCTGCCGAGCGCCGCGCGAGAACCTGTCGTACGACGGTTCGTGCGGCGGCGGAGGCGGAGTCAGCGGTGCGGTCACCCTGACATCGTGCCAGGCGCACTCGTGCGGCGCCTCACCGGACGGCCGCCCGGCGGTACGCCCAGGTCGCGACCGCCAGCGAAGCCACCCCGACACCGGCGCACACAGCCAGGTCACCGAGCACGAACGCCCAGTCCGGGTCGCCCCGGAAAGTCCGCGCGAACGCCTCCACCCCGTACGTCGACGGCAGCAGATCACGCGCGAACCGCACCACATCCGGCAGCCGGTCCGCGGGCAGGACTCCGAGCAGCAAGGCCGCCGACATGCCCAACTGCCCCAGCAGCGTCGCCAGTTCGGGCCGCGGCGCCAGCAGTCCCAGCGCCGCCCCCAGCCCGGCGAGCGCGGCCCCCGCGAGCGGGATCACCGCGGCGAGCACCCAGAGGTTCCCCAGCGGCAGTCCGAAGAGCACACAGCCGAAGACCGCGGTCACCACCGTCCCCGGCACGGTGAACGACGCGTACGCCCCCGCCGCACCCAGGACGACAGCGGCAGGCGGCACCGGCAGGGTCGCGTAGTGGTCGAGCCCTCCGCCGGCCCTCAACTGCCCGAAGTACTGGGCGAGCAGGTTCAGCGCGACGAAGGCGACCACGAGCACGGACGACCCGGCGACGACGGCCTGAGCCTCGGCCCCGCCGTCCACGACGCCCCGCATCAGGATCATGATGCCGATCGACTGGAAGGTCGCCACGAACAGCAGCGGAATCCGCGCGACGCGCGCCCGTGAGAGCTGCGCCCGGTACACGGCGCCGAGCGACGGCCACAGCCGCGCCCGCGGCCCGAGCACGGCCGGGCCCCCGGCGCGTTCCTCCGCCGCCAGGGCTCCGCCCGGCAGGGCCTCCGCAGGTACGACACTCACGTCGGGCTGCTCCTCTTCGCTCCGGCTGCCGCCCGGTCCCGTACGGCTAGGGCCCTGGTTGCGTTCACGCCTTCACCAGCCCTCGTGCGTTGCCGCCCAGCGCCAGATACACGTCCTCCAGGCTCGGCGTGGCGAGCGTGAAGTCGTCCAGGGCGACGAAGGCCGCGCCACCGGTGATCGTCGCGACGACCGCGCGGGCCTCCTCGGGCGCGAGCCGCAGCGTCCAGCGCCGCCCGGACTCCAGGGCCCGGGACCGCAGCGCGGCGACCTCCGGGACGTCCAGCGGCGCCCGTTCGCGCCAGACCAGGTCGACCCGCACCTCGCCGGCCACCTTCTCCTTCAGGCCGGCCGGGGTGTCGCAGGCGATGACCCGCCCCTGGTCGAGGACGGCGACCCGGTCGAGCACGGTCTCCGCCTCGATGACGTTGTGGGTGACGAGCAGGACGGTGGTGCCGTGTTCGGCCCGGCGCCGGTCGACGGCGGCCCACACGGCCCGCCGGGCGACGGGGTCCATGCCGGTGGTGGGCTCGTCCAGCACGAGCAGGGGCCGTTCCCCGACGAGTACGGCGGCGAAACAGGCGAGCCGCCGCTGGCCGCCCGAAAGCTTCCTGATCGGCCGCGAGGCGAGGTCCGTGAGCCCCAGCTCCTCCAGCACGGCGTCCCGCTCGTCCCTGGCCCGCCGTACGTCGAGCCCGCGCAGCCGGCCGGTGGTCTCCGCGGCGAGCGACACGGTCAGGTCGTCCAGCGCGGTCGACTCCTGCCCGAGGTAGGCGAGGATCCGCGCGGCCCGCTCGGGGTGCCGCACGATGTCGTGCCCGAGGATCTCGACGGTGCCGTCGTCGGGCCGCATCAGCCCGGTGAGCTGCCGGACCAGCGTGGACTTTCCGGCCCCGTTCGGCCCGAGCAGCCCGAAGATCTCCCCGCGCCGCACATCGAGTCCGACCTCGTCATTGGCCCGCACGGCGGGCGTCCCGGGCGCGCCGCGCCGTCCGCGCACCGCCGGGTACGTCTTCGTCAGCCCCCGCACCGCGCACACCACATCCCCGCCGTGTCGGCTCCCGGGTTCCGTGCGCGTGCTCACGAGGCACGAGCCTACGGGGTCCCGCGCCCCGATCGTCGCCCGGGGCGCCCGCTGCACACAGCCGAAGGGTCCTGAAGCCGACCGCAGGACCGACCGCCCCCGTTCACTCCCCCCGCTCCCCTCACTCCCCGGCAGGAGCGTGTGCCGCCGCCGTCCGTACGTCGATCTCCCGCCAGAACCCGGCCCGGATGGCATACCGGTCGTGCTCGTCGATCTGGTCGTCCTTGTGGGCGAGCAGCCCGAACCGCGCGGCGTAGCGCAGCAGCTCTCCGTCCACCCGGTGCGGGATCCGGGGATACATCCCGGACAGCTTCTGCAGATGCGACTGTTCCGTCAGCCGCGCCATCCAGCGCCGCGCGAAGACCTGTCCCACCTCGTACGGATCGCCGCCGACCGTGGTGATGTCCTCCTCCCGGTCGGCCCACCGCTGCTCGGCCGTGGTGAGCTGTGCGAGCGTCGGCATGGACGCGGCCTCGGCCGGCTCGGCGACGACCCCGGGCCGGTCCACCCACCCCTTGTCGGAGGACCAGCGCAGCGTGGCGTTCGCGGGATGCTGCGCGGTTTGCGCTCCGGCCGCCCGCATGATCGCCAGGTCCTTCGGCGTCGGCACCCCTTTGGAGGCAGCGGCGGGGGCCCGCTCCTGCGTCCCGTTGTGGGAGCCGGCGGCCGCCGGTTCGTGCTCCGTCTCCTCGGCGGTCCGCTCGGACGCGGCGAGCGCCGACTCCGGCAAGGGGGCCGACAGGATCGCGGCGATCTCGGGGCGTGGCGCGGGCGGCGGCGCGCACACCCCGCCGAGGTCCTTCGGCCGGACGGCCTGAGTGATCCACGCCCGGTCCAGCACGCGCCGTTCGTCGGCCTCGGCGACCAGGTCCTCGGACTGGTTGTAGTCGCCGTCCGCGGCCTGTACGGCCCACAGGTGTACGGCGACTCCGTGTTCCTTGGCCGCCATCATGCCCGGCAGCAGATCCCCGTCCCCGGTCACGAGCACGATGTCGGAGCAGGCCCGGTTGCGTGCCAGTTCGGTGAGTTCGGCGTGCATGGCGGCGTCCACGCCCTTCTGCGCCCACCGTCCGTCGCTGCGGGTCAGGGCGCCGAGCCGTACGGTGACCCGGGGCATCACGCGCAGTCTGCGGTGCTCGGGCTGCGGTACGCGGTCGGGGGCGCCGTCGAACCAGTAGATGCGCAGCAGCGGCCGTTCCGTGTCGGACTCGGCGCGCTCGCGCAGCCCCTGGATGAGGGCGGAGTGGTCGACGGTGATCCGGGAGCGGGAGGGTTCGCCGGCGAGCAGGCTGGCGGCAGCCCCGAGCAGATACCCGGCGTCCACCAGGACGATGCAGCGGTCCACGCGATCCACCCTCTTTCCGGGAGGTTTGCTTCGGGCTTCCTTCGAGTCTGCCCGACCGCGCGGAGGTTAACGTTCGGAACTCGATCATCGGCGTGGCGTATCGGCGCAGGCCGCCCGGACAGACCTTGTCACGCACGGTGATTATCCGACATGCGCAACGTGTCCGATTATGTGAATCTGGTCGCGGCCCTGGCCCCTAGATCCCCCACAGGAGGCAGAGCACCATGGCCAAGAACAAGAACCGCAAGCAGGACGCCCAGCAGAACCGCCGCCCGCAGGCCGAGGAGCAGGCGGAGCGGAACTCGCCGGAGTCGCAGTCGCCGATGTCGCAGCCGCAGGGCAGCCCCGCCGACGTCGCCCGTAAGAAGCAGAAGAGCTTCGGCCACAACTGAGGCCCGGCCCATCGGTGTTGAGGCCCTCACACACAGCGAGGGGCGCATCCCTTTCCGGATGCGCCCCTCACGCACGTCAGTACGCGGCGCTCAGCCCGCGAGACAGGACGGCCCCAGCAGCACCTTCAGGTCGCCGAAGAGGGCCGGATCCGGCTTCACCCGGTGGCGGTCGAGCCGCAGCACCGTCGTCTTCCTCGGCCCCTGGAGCCTGATCCGCACCTCGCTGTCGCCCTTGTGGTGGCTGAGGATCTCGCCGAGGCGGCTGACCATGGGCGGGGTGACCCTCGTGGCCGGGATGGTGAGGACCACGGGCGCGTTGGTGCCCGCGTTCGACAGGTCGGGGACCTGGAGTTCCATCGCGACCAGCCGGGGCACGTCCTCGCGCTTGTCGAGGCGGCCCTTGACGAACACCACCGCGTCCTCGACGAGTTGCGTCGACACCAGCTGGTACGTCGCGGGGAAGAACATGCACTCGATGGAACCCGCCAGGTCCTCCACCGTGGCGATCGCCCACGCGTTGCCCTGCTTGGTCATCTTGCGCTGGAGCCCCGAGATGATCCCGCCGATGGTCACCACCGCACCGTCCGCGTGCTCACCCCCGGTCAGCTGCGCGATCCCCGCGTCCGCCTTGTCGGACAGCACATGCTCAAGCCCGAACAGCGGATGGTCCGAGACATACAGACCCAGCATCTCCCGCTCCTGGGCGAGCAGATAGGTCTTGTCCCACTCGTCGTCGGTGAACTGCACGTCGAGTCCGAAGCCGGGCTCGCTGGACTCCTCCTCGCCCATACCGCCGAACAGGTCGAACTGGCCCTCGGCCTCCTTGCGCTTGACCGCGACCACGTTGTCGATCATTGGCTCGAACTGGGCGGTCAGGCCCTTGCGGGTGTGCCCCATCGAGTCGAAGGCGCCGGCCTTGATCAGCGACTCCGTGGTGCGCTTGTTGCAGGCGACCGCCTCGACCTTGTCCAGGTAGTCCGGGAAGGAGGCGTACTTCCCCTTCGCCTTGCGGGAGCGGATGATCGAGTCGACCACGTTCGTCCCGACGTTGCGCACGGCCTCCAGGCCGAAGAGGATCACGTCGTCGCCCTGGGCGGCGAAGTTGTGCACCGACTCGTTGACGTTCGGCGGCAGCACCTTGATGCCCATGCGCCGGCACTCGTTGAGGTAGACCGCCGACTTGTCCTTGTCGTCCTTCACCGAGGTGAGCAGCGCGGCCATGTACTCGGCCGGGTGGTTCGCCTTCAGGAAGGCGGTCCAGTAGGAGACCAGTCCGTACGCGGCGGAGTGCGCCTTGTTGAAGGCGTAGCCGGCGAAGGGGACCAGCACGTCCCACAGGGCCTGGATGGCCTCGTCGCTGTAGCCGTTCTTGCGGGCGCCGGCCTGGAAGATGGTGAAGTTCTTCGCCAGTTCCTCGGGCTTCTTCTTGCCCATCACGCGGCGGAGGATGTCGGCCTCGCCGAGCGAGTACCCGGCGATGATCTGGGCGGCCTTCTGCACCTGCTCCTGGTAGACGATCAGGCCGTAGGTGACGTCCAGGACCTCCGTGAGGGGCTCTTCGAGCTCCTTGTGGATGGGCGTGATCTCCTGCTGGCCGTTCTTGCGGAGCGCGTAGTTGGTGTGGGAGTTCATTCCCATCGGGCCGGGACGGTACAGGGCCGAGACGGCGGAGATGTCTTCGAAGTTGTCGGGCTTCATCAGGCGCAGCAGGGAGCGCATGGGTCCGCCGTCGAACTGGAAGACGCCGAGGGTGTCGCCGCGCTGGAGCAGTTCGAAGGTCGTGGGGTCGTCGAGCGGAAGGCTCAGGAGATCGATGTCGATCCCCTTGTTGGACTTCACCATCTTCACGGCGTCGTCCATGATCGTCAGGTTGCGCAGGCCGAGGAAGTCCATCTTCAGCAGGCCGAGCGACTCACAGCTCGGGTAGTCCCACTGCGTGATGGTCACGCCGTCGGTGTGGCGCACCCACACGGGCACGTGGTCGGTGATGGTCTCGCTGGACATGATCACACCGGCGGCGTGCACGCCCATCTGCCGGACCAGCCCCTCGACGCCCTTGGCGGTGTCGATGACCTTCTTCACGTCCGGCTCGTTCTCGTACATCGCGCGGACCTCGCCGGCCTCGCTGTACCGCGGGTGGCTGGGGTCGGTGATACCGGAGAGCGGGATGCCCTTGCCGAGGACGTCGGCGGGCATGGCCTTGGTGATGCGGTCACCCATCGCGTACGGGTAGCCCAGCACGCGCGCGGAGTCCTTGATGGCGTTCTTCGCCTTGATGGTGCCGTACGTGCCGATCATGGCGACCTTGTCGGCGCCGTACTTCTCCGTCACGTACCGGATCACCTCGACGCGCCGGCGCTCGTCGAAGTCGATGTCGACATCGGGCATCGAGATGCGCTCGGGGTTGAGGAACCGCTCGAAGATCAGGCCGTGCGGAATCGGGTCGAGGTCGGTGATGCCCAGGGCGTAGGCGACGATCGAGCCGGCCGCGGAACCCCGGCCGGGGCCGACCGCGATGCCCTGCTTCTTGGCCCACATGATGAAGTCGGCGACGACGAGGAAGTAGCCGGGGAAGCCCATCGAGATGATGGTGTCCATCTCGTACTCGACCTGCTTCATACGGTCGTCCGGGATGCCCCCGGGGAAGCGGCGGTGCATGCCGCGCATGGTCTCCTCGCGGAACCAGGTGACCTCGGTGTAGCCCTCCGGAATGTCGAACTTGGGCATCAGGTCGCGCTTCTCGAACATCCCGGTGGTGTCGACCATCTCGGCCACCAACCGGGTGTTGTCACAGCCTTCACGCCAGACGTCCGAAGATCCCAGGGCGTACATCTGCTCGGTCGACTTCAGGTAGTAGCCGCCTCCGTCGAGCTTGAAGCGGTTCGGGTCGGAGAGGTTCTTGCCGGTCTGGATGCACAGCAGGGCGTCGTGCGCCGTCGCCTCGTGCTCGTACGTGTAGTGCGAGTCATTGGTGACCAGCGGCGGGATCCCCAGCTTCTTGCCGACCGCCAGCAGGTCCTCACGGACCCGGCGCTCAAGTTCGAGGTCGTGCTCCATCAGCTCCAGGAAGAAGCGGTCCTTGCCGAAGATGTCCTGGTAGTCCGCGGCCGCCTTCAGTGCCTCGTCGAACTGTCCCAGGCGCAGCCGGGTCTGGACCTCACCGGAAGGACAGCCGGTGGAGGCCACGATTCCGTCGGACCACTGGGCGATGGACTCCTTGTCCATGCGGGGCCACTTCTGCAGCCAGCCCTCGGCGTACGCGTCCGAGGAGAGCCGGAACAGGTTGTGCAGGCCGGTCTGGTTCGTGGCCCACATCGTCAAGTGGGTGTACGAGCCGCTCGCCGAGACGTCGTCCTTCTTCTGGTGCGGCTGGCCCCACTGGACCTTGCGCTTGTTGCGCCGCGACTCGGGTGCGACATACGCCTCGATCCCGATGATCGGGGTGATCCCGGCGTTCTTCGCCGAGTGGAAGAAGTCGTAGGCGCCGTGCAGGTTGCCGTGGTCGGACATCGCGATGTGGGTCATGCCCATCTCGTTGCACGCGTTGAACATGTCCTTCAGCCGCGCGGCACCGTCCAGCAGCGAGTACTGGGTGTGGACGTGCAGGTGCGTGAACGGCGGCTTTGACACGGCTTCGGCCTCCAGGGAGAAGAGCGGTCGACGGGAGCCCGACAGGCTGCGGACAGTCCGAGGGGACAGCCTCGAAGTCTATGCCTCGGCACTGACACTCGGAGGACTCTCCCCCGTACCTTCGTCCAAGGAGTCGCGGGCACTCCCGCGTACGGTCGGACGTTGAAGGGGAGCGGAGATCCGTTCCCCTCAGAAGACGCAGCTGTCCCCCAAGTCACGCACCACCACCTGCACCAGGAGGCACCCAGCGATGTCGGTTCCGCAGCTCAGCGCCGAGCAACGCGGCGAGCAGATCCTCGCCGTCTTCGACACCGCCTTCGGCGAGCTCCTGGCCGCCGACCCGGCCGCCTTCCGTGTGAAGTTCCGGAAGATGGCCGCGTCCGCCTTCGCCTTCTACCGGGGCACGGCGTGCCTCTTCTACCACGACCTGGACCAGGACAACGCCTGGCGGGACGGCGGGAAAAGCGCCCCGCGGCTGGGTGGGAAAGCACACGGCGGCCCGTTCCTGGACGACCGCACCTCGCGCGTGTGGATCCACGGCGACCTGCACGCGGAGAACTTCGGCACGTACATGGACGCCACGGGCCGCCTCATCTTCAACGTGAACGACTTCGACGAGGCGTACGTCGGCCCCTTCACCTGGGACCTGAAGCGTTTCGCGGCCTCCGTGGCACTGGTCGGGTACGCGAAGGCGCTGAGCGACGAGCAGATCACCGAGCTGGTGCGGGTGTACGCGGGCGCGTACCGCGAGCGGATCCACGCCGTCGCTACCGGCGCCAAGAGCGACGAGGTGCCGCCCTTCACGCTGGACACCGCCCAGGGCCCGCTGCTGGACGCGCTGCGTGACGCCCGCTCGCTGACCCGCTTCGGGCTGCTGGAGTCGATGACGGAGATCCGTGACTTCGAGCGCCGCTTCGCGCCCGGCGGCGGCTCCATCGAGCTGGACGCGGCCACCCGCTACAAGGTCCTGGCGGCCTTCGACGGCTATCTGGAGACGCTCCCGGAGTCGTCGCTCGCCCGCCCCGACTCGTACCGCGTGAAGGACGTCGTCGGCCGCCGCGGTATCGGCATCGGCTCCGCGGGCCTGCCGTCGTACAACATCCTCCTGGAGGGCGCCACCGACGCCCTGGAGAACGATGTGGTGATCTACATCAAGCAGGCCCAGACCCCGGCCGTCTCCCGCCACGTCACGGACCCGGCGATCCGCGACTACTTCCAGCACGAGGGCCACCGCACGGTGATCTCGCAGCGCGCCCTCCAGGCGCACGCCGACCCGTGGCTGGGCTGGACCGAGCTGGACGGCGCGGGCCAGCTGGTCGCCGAGGTGTCGCCGTACGCGGTGGACCTGGACTGGAGCGACATCGACGACCCGGAGGAGATCGCGGCGGTCGTCGGCGACCTGGGGCGGGCGACGGCCACGATGCACGCGGCGGCGGACGACCTCTCCGGTCAGTCCCTGGTGCCGTTCTCCACGGAGCGGGCCATCGACGCGGCCATCGCGGCCGACGAGGACGGCTTCGCACCGCTCCTGGTGGACTTCGCGCACGAGTACGGGGCACGCGCGCGTGCGGACCACCAGATCTTCGTCGACCTGTTCCGCAACGGCCGGATCCCCGGCCTGTAGGTCCGCAGGCTCACAGGTGCCCTTTAGGGGGCCTTTACGTGAGCCCATGGGAGACTCTGTAACGGTATGGACATATCCGGGACCCACCTCAGAGCCGTGCGCGCGGCGCTGTTCACGGCACTCGTCGTGACACTCAGCACCGCGTCGCACGTGCTGCTGTCCCGGGTCCCGTTGCCCCTCACCACGGTGGCCGCCCTCGCCGGCGCCGTCTTCGTCCTCGCGTACGCGCTGGCGGGCCGCGAGCGCGGCTTCGGGAGGATCGCGGCGCTGCTGATCCCCCTGGAGCTGGCTGCCGACACGCTGTTCACGGCCGGCCAGCACGCCTGTTACGGCCGGGTCGGCGGCCCGGTCACCGGCCCGCTGCGCCAGGTCGGCCTCGGCATCCTGTGCGGTGGCGAGGTCGGCACCCCGCTGGCCGGGGTCACCGGCGACTCCTCCCACGCCGCGGCCCTCCTCGACAACGCGGACCCGGCCGCCGCCTGGCTGCTGCTCGCCGCGCACATCGGCGTAGGGCTCCTCGCCACCGCGTGGCTGCGACGGGGCGAGCGGGCGCTGGTCCAGTTGCTCGGGGCCGCGGTCGCGGCGGGCTTCCGGCCGCTGCTGATGGCCGTCGCGGCGGTGACGGTGCGGCTCGTACCGGCCGCGCGCCGGATGCCGCGCCCGGTGCTCCGTACGGCCACCGCGCGCACCCTCCTGTACGCGCACTCCCTGGGACGGCGTGGACCGCCGTGCTCGGTCGCTGTCGCCTGAGAGACAGCACCTGAGCACGACCAGTCCCCACACGTATCCCGCGTACGACGTGTGCGCGTCCCACATGGAGATCACCACTATGAGCAAGCGGAACAGCCAGGAGGCGAAGAGGGCGGCCCGTGAGCGCCTGCGCCAGGAGCGCGAGCGCCAGGCCAAGCGCGCCAAGGTCAGGCGACAGCTCGTCGTCGCCGGTTCGATGGTCGCGGTCCTCGCGATAGCGGGCGGCGTCGGGTACGCCGTCGTGCAGAACAACAAGCCCACGAAGTGGGAGCAGGCCGCCGACGCGAAGGTGGTCGCGCCCGCCAACACCTCGGGCAAGAACGGCACCACCGTCGTGATCGGCGACTCGAAGTCCAAGAACACGGTGCACCTCTACGAGGACCCGCGCTGCCCGGCCTGCGCCCAGTTCGAGCAGACCGTCGGCGAGAGCGTCAACAAGGGCATGAAGGACGGCGACTACAAGCTCTCCTTCACCCTCGGCACCTTCCTCGACGGCAATCTCGGCGGCGACGGCTCCAAGAACGCGCTGAGCGCGCTCGGCGCCGCGCTGAACGTCGGTCCCGACGCGTTCCTGGAGTACAAGGCCGCGCTGTACTCGGCGAAGTACCACCCGCAGGAGTCGACCGACGAGTTCGCCAAGAACAGCTATCTGATCAAGGTGGCCGACACGGTCGACGCGCTGAAAAACAACAAGACGTTCCAGAACGCCGTCGAGAAGGGCACCTACGACGCCTGGGCGATGAAGATGAGCAAGACCTTCGACGACGCCAAGGACGTGGACTCAACCCCGACCATCAAGATCAACGACAAGAAGATCGACAACCCGTCCACGGTCGCCCAGTGGGAGACGGCGCTCAAGGACGCGGGCGTCACGAAGTGACCCGCGCCTGAGGCGCGTCAGGCGGCCTGTCAGGTGACGCACGGCCGAAGTGCGGGCGAACTCTTCACGAGTCGCCCGCACTTCGCGTCGTCTGCCTTACCTCTTCACTTACCGACCAGTAATCTGCTCGGCCGTGACCAGTCGCATCAGATCCCACGCCGGCCCCAACTCTCCCAGCCCGCGCCGCCGTACGGTCGTCAAGGCGGCCGCGGCAGGCGCGGTCCTCGCGGCCTCACCGGCCGCCGCGGTTGCCGCCCGTGCCGCCGAGGCGCCCGCGTTCCTGCACGGCGTCGCCTCCGGCGATCCGCTGCCCGACGGCGTCCTGCTGTGGACCCGGGTGACGCCCGCACCGGAGGCGGTACCCGGCTCCGGGCTCGGCCCGGACGTCGAGGTGAGCTGGACGGTCGCCCTGGACAAGGCGTTCACGACCATCGTCGCCAAGGGCCGGGCGACCGCATCCGCCGCCACCGACCACACGGTGAAGGCCGACATCCGCGGTCTCGCCCCCGCCACCGACTACTGGTTCCGCTTCTCCTCCGGCGGCACCGACTCCCCCGCCGCCCGCACCCGCACCGCCCCGGCCCCCGACGCCGCCGTGACCTTCGTGCGCTTCGGCGTGGTCTCCTGCGCCAACTGGGAGGGCGGCCACTTCGCCGCGTACCGCCACCTGGCCACGCGCGGCGACCTGGACGCATGGCTGCACCTGGGCGACTACATCTACGAGTACGGCACCGGCGAGTTCGGCACGCGCGACACCGTCGTACGCCCGCACGCGCCCGCGCACGAGATCCTCACGCTGGCCGACTACCGCACCCGGCACGGCCGTTACAAGACGGACGCCGACCTGCAAGCCCTGCACGCGGCGGCCCCCGTCATAGCCATCTGGGACGACCACGAGATCGCCAACGACGCCTGGTCGGGCGGTGCCGAGAACCACACCGAGGGCGCGGAGGGCACCTGGGCGGCGCGCCGGTCCGCGGCCAAGCAGGCGTACTTCGAGTGGATGCCGGTGCGTCCGGCCGTCTCCGGCAGCACCTACCGCCGGCTGCGCTTCGGCAAGCTGGCCGACCTCTCGCTGCTCGACCTGCGCTCGTTCCGCTCACAGCAGGTGTCGGTCGGCGACGGCCAGGTGGACGACCCGGACCGTACAATCACCGGTCGCGCCCAACTCGACTGGCTCAAGAGCGGGTTGAAGACCTCGGACACCACCTGGAGGCTGGTCGGCAACTCGGTGATGATCGCACCGTTCGCCATCGGGTCGCTCACCGCCGACCTCCTGAAGCCGCTCGCCGAGCTCCTCGGACTGCCCCGGGAGGGACTCGCCTTCAACCCCGACCAGTGGGACGGCTACACCGACGACCGCCGCGAACTCCTCGCTCATCTGCGCGACAACGCGATCCGCAACACGGTCTTCCTCACCGGCGACATCCACATGGCGTGGGCCAACGACGTGCCGCTGAACGCCGGTACGTACCCGCTGTCCGCCTCGGCCGCCACGGAGTTCGTGGTCACCTCGGTCACCTCCGACAACATCGACGACATCCTCAAGGTCCCCGAGGGCACCGGCACCGCGCTGGCCTCCCCGCTGATCCGCGCCGCCAACCGGCACGTCCACTGGGTCGACACCGACCGGCACGGCTACGGCGTCCTGGACATCACGGCCGAGCGGGCGCAGATGGACTACTACGTGCTCTCCGACCGCACGAAGGCCGCCGCGACCTCGTCCTGGGCCCGCTCGTACCGCACGCGCAGCGGCACGCAGAAGGTGGAGCGCGCCTACGACCCCGTGTGATCCGTGTGACCCCGTGTGACCGTCACAGGGTGTCGAGGAAGCCGAGCGCCGCCTTCCAGGTGGCCTCGGCGGCCTCCGCGTCGTAGTCGGGCAGGCCGGGGTCGGTGTAGAGGTGCCCCGCTCCCCGGTACCGGTAGACCTCGACGTCCGCGCCGATCGCACGCATCCGCAGGTACCAGGCGCTCAGCCAGTCGTCCGGCTCGAAGGGGTCGGGCTCGGCGACGTGCAACTGGACGGGCAGTTCGTCCACCGAGGCGTTCTCGGCGATGTCCGAGGTGCCGTGCAGGAGCAGCAGCCCGCGGGCCTTCTCGTCGCCGAGCGCCAGCGTCTGCGCGATGGCGGCGCCCAAGGAGAAGCCCCCGTAGACGAGTCCCCGCTCCGAGTACGGCGCGGCGGCCAGGACGGCACGCTTGAGCAGCTCGTCCTTCCCGGTCTCGTCCTTGAAAGCCATGCCCTCCTCGACCGTGTCGAACGTCCGCCCCGCGAAGAGGTCCGGCGTCCACACCTCGTGTCCGGCGGCGCGCAGCCGGTCCGCGGCGTCGCGCACCGCTGGTCTGAGGCCATGGGTCGAGTGGAAGAGCATGATGTCCATGCGTTCATGGTGCCAGCCGGGTACGACAGCGCGGGGTCACGGTGGTGCGGTACCGCGGCCGTGGCCGGGGCCGTACCCACGATGGGGGCGAAGTCACATGTTCATCACCCCGTGGAGCCGGTTACGTTCGGAGGCATGGAGAACGTACTGCGTCCGCTGATCGTCGGCGGCGGCTCCGTCCTGCTCGCCCTGCTCGTCGGGTGGGCCGTGGACCGCCTGCTGCGCAAGGCGGACGAGCGGCACAGCGACACGCCCCTGTGGGACCTGCTCCGGCGCGGCCGCGTCCCCTTCCAGCTCGTGCTGTGCGCGGCCGCGCTGAGAAGTTCCTACGACCAGGTGGACCTCCTCGTGAACCACCAGGTGGCCATCGGACGGATCCTGACGCTGGTCCTCATCGGGTCGACGGCGTGGCTGGTGATCCGTATCGCGGCCGCGATCGTCGAGACCTCGTACACCCGCTACGCGAGTACCCACCGCGATGCCGCCCGGATACGCCGGGTGCGGACACAGGTGACGCTGATCATGCGGGTCGTCGCCGCGGTGGTCGGTGTGGTGGCGGCCGCGTCCATGCTGCTGACGTTCCCGGCGATGCGCGCGGCCGGCGCCTCGCTGCTGGCTTCGGCCGGGATCCTGGGCATCGTCGCCGGTATCGCCGCGCAGTCCACGCTCAGCAACCTGTTCGCGGGGCTGCAGATCGCCTTCGGCGACATGGTGCGGCTGGGCGACGTGGTCGTGGTGGAGGGCGAATGGGGCACGGTCGAGGAGATCACCCTGACGTTCCTGACGGTGCGCACATGGGACGAGCGCCGTATCACGATGCCGGTGTCCTACTTCACGTCGAAACCGTTCGAGAACTGGTCCCGGGGCGGCGTCCAGATGACCGGGACGGTCTTCTTCCACGTCGACCACTGCGCCCCGCTGCCCGCCCTGCGCGAGAGGCTCCGTGACATCCTGCGCGAGTGCCCGGCCTGGGACGGCCGCCACTACGACCTGACCGTCACCGACTCGACCCCCAGCACCATGGAACTGCGGGCGCTGGTGACGGCGAAGGACCCGGACGACCTGTGGACGGTACGGGTCACGGTCCGCGAACAGCTGATCGGCTGGCTCGCCCGGGAGCACGCCTACGCCCTCCCCCGCGTCAACACGGCCGACGCGGTCCTGCCCCCGGGGCACGACCACAGCCGGGCTGACGGGGTGCCGCACCGTGTGACACGGGGCCGCGTCCACGAAACACCGAGAACCGGACCGGGGCGGGGCTGAGCACGCCGGGCCCGGGGCCCCACCGGCGCCCGGTGGCTCAGTGACCGTGCTCCGCACCGCCGTTGACCTGGATGACCTGCGCGGTGATGTGCCCGGCGGCGTGCGAGGCGAGCCAGTGCAGCGTGCTCGCGACGTCACCCGGCGTACCCGCACGCCCGGTCGAGGTCTCCGCGACGAGCCGTGCCCTGCGCTCCTCGTCCATCCCCCCGCCGAAGAACTCGGTGTCCTCGATGTAGCCGGGCGCCACCAGGTTCACGGTGACGCCCCGCGGGCCCAACTGCCGTGCCAGATCGAACGCGTACGGGTGCAGGGCGGCCTTGGACGCCGCGTAGGCGCCGCTGCCCGAGCCGCGGTAGGCGGCGATGGAGCTGAGGAACAGCACACGGCCGCCGGGGTAGGCCAGCCGGTCCTTCAGCGCCTCCGTGAGCAGCACCGCGGTCAGGGTGTTGAGTCCGAAGTTGATGGCCCAGTCGTGCAGGACGACGTCGAGCGGCTCGTCGCTGTCCACCGTGGGCTCCAGCCGTCCGGAGCCTCCGGCGCTGTGGATCAGTACGTCCACGGTGCCGAGCTCCGCGGCCACGAACCGCTCCACCCCGCGTACGCCGCGAGGTTTGCTGAGGTCGGCCGCGTACGTCAGCGCCCCCGGCACTCCGGCCTTCTCCAGCACCTCGCCCCGCCGCCCGACCAACAGCACGCGGTCCCCGTCCGCGGCGAAGGCCTGCGCGGCCGCGAGGCCGATCCCCGTACCACCACCACTGATCACCACGTTGCGAGCCATGGGGTGATCGTACAAAGCCGGTTCGCGAAACGACCGACGTCAACACGGGACACCGGACGCGCCCCTCGTGCGGGGGTGTGGGGGCGGCAGCCCCAGGAAGGGGGCGGGCAGGCGGGGAAACAACCCGCCAAGGCACCCGAGCCACAAGCTAAAGAAGGCGCCGCATCGCACGATGCGGTATCCCCGCATCGGGGAACTCGGCCCCGTACGCCTCATATCCCAACCGCTCGTAGAACGCGAGCGCATGCGTCTGCGCGTGCAGATCCACCGCCGCCAGCCCACGCTCACGGGCCGCCTCCTCGACGGCCCGCACCAGGGCGGCCCCGACGCCCAGCCCGCGCGCCTCGCGCGTCACGGCGAGCCGTCCGAGCGAGCCCACGGTGAGGTCGCCGTCTGTCTTCGCCGCGGCCGCCTCCCCGTACAGCAGCCGGCCCGTGCCGAGCGGCACCCCGTCGTCCCGCACGGCCAGCACGTGCACGGCGTCGCTGTCGTACGCGTCGTACTCGATGTCCTGCGGGACACCCTGTTCGACGACGAAGACCTCCTTGCGCACCGCGAAGCACGCCTCGCGGTCCGTCGGGTTCTCCGCGACCCGTACCGCATACGAGGGGCTCGCGTGCGACGGGCTCACGCGTACGTCTCCTCGTGGACCTGGTCCAGGGCCCTCTGCAGGTCCTCGGGGTAGTCGCTCTCGAACTCGACCCACCGCCCGTCGCCGGGGTGCTCGAAGCCGAGCCGCACCGCGTGCAGCCACTGGCGGGTCAGTCCGAGCCGCTTGGCGAGGGTGGGGTCGGCGCCGTACGTCAGGTCGCCCACGCACGGATGCCGGTGGGCCGCCATGTGGACGCGGATCTGGTGGGTGCGCCCCGTCTCCAGCTTGATGTCGAGCAGCGAGGCGGCGCGGAACGCCTCGACGAGGTCGTAGTGCGTGACGGACGGTTTGCCGTCGGCGGTGACCGCCCACTTGTAGTCGTGGTTCGGGTGCCGGCCGATGGGCGCGTCGATCGTGCCGCTCGTCGGGTCGGGGTGGCCCTGGACCAGCGCGTGGTAGCGCTTGTCGACCGTGCGCTCCTTGAACTGGCGCTTCAGGAACGTGTACGCGTATTCCGACTTGGCGACCACCATCAACCCCGACGTGCCCACGTCGAGCCGGTGCACGATGCCCTGGCGTTCGGCGGCGCCCGAGGTCGAGATCCGGTACCCGGCGGCGGCGAGCCCGCCGATGACCGTGGGGCCGGTCCAGCCGGGGCTCGGGTGGGCGGCGACTCCGACAGGCTTGACGATCACGACCACGTCATCGTCGTCGTGCACGATCTCCATGCCCTCGACCGGCTCGGCGACGATCTGCACGGGCGCGGGCGCCTGCGGCATCTCGACCTCCAGCCAGGACCCGCCCCGCACCCGCTCGGACTTGCCGACCGCGGCGCCGTCGACCAGCACCTTGCCTGCCGCGGCCAGTTCGGCGGCCCTGGTACGGGAGAACCCGAACATGCGGGAGATGGCGGCGTCGACGCGCTCGCCCTCCAGTCCGTCGGGCACGGGCAGGGTACGGATCTCGGGAATCGTGCTCACCCGTCGAGTATGCCGGACGGCTCCGGCACCTCCGACCGGAGCCTGTGGACAACCTCCGGCCGCCCCGTGCGGCTCAGTCCTTGTGGACGGTGCCGTCCGGGTCGAGGCCCCGGAAGGAGAGAATCACGATGAGGATGCCGCCGCAGACGATCGCGGAGTCGGCGAGGTTGAAGACCGCGAAGCCCTTGGGCGCGATGAAGTCCACCACCGCTCCCTCGAAGACGCCGGGCGAGCGGAAGATCCGGTCGGTGAGATTGCCCAGGGCGCCGCCGAGCAGCAGCCCGAGCGCGACGGCCCAGGGCAGACTGTAGAGCTTCCGCGCGAGACGGATGATCACCACGATCACGACCGCCGCGATCACCGTGAAGATGACGGTGAAGGCCTCACCGAAGCCGAACGCCGCGCCCGCGTTGCGGATCGCCTCGAACTTCAGCCACTCACCGATGATCTCGATCGGCTCGTGGTGTTCCAGCTTCGCGACCACGATCATCTTGCTGATCAGGTCGAGGGCGTACGCGAACGCGGCGACGGCGAACAGCACGGCGATCCGGCGCCGGCCCCTGGGCTGCTCGGCCTCACCCGCCGTCCGGTGCACCTCGGCCGACGGCCCGTCCGGGGCCTCCGCCTCCCCGGAGCCGGACCGCTCGTCCGAGGCCGCCTTCCCGTCGGACTGCTCCGGTTCGGCTCCCGCCGACTCGGGGATGTCCGGCGTACCGATGATGCGCTCCGCCTCTGCCACGTGAGTCCTTCAACCTAGGTTCCTGACTGAGGACGAGAGTACGACACCGCCCTTGGGACCACGCGCTCAGTCGGCCCTCAATAGCGGCGTTCCTGCTTCTGCTTGCACTCGACGCACAGGGTGGCCCTGGGAAAGGCCTGCATGCGCGCCTTGCCGATGGGGTTGCCGCAGTTCTCGCAGAGCCCGTAGGTGCCCGTGTCGAGCCGCTCCAGGGCACGCTCGGTCTGGTCGAGCATCTCGCGCGCGTTGTGGGCCAGCGCCATCTCGTGCTCGCGCGTGATGTTCTTGGTGCCGGTGTCGGCCTGGTCGTCGCCGGCCCCGTCCCCGGAGTCCCGCATCAGGCCCGCGAGGGCGCGCTCGGAGTTGTCGAGTTCGGCGTGCAGCCGCATCGCCTCGGACTGCAGTTCCGCACGGGCCTCGGCGACCTCGTCCGGAGTCCAGGGGTTCTCACCGGGGCGCACCGCGAGCTCGCCGGGTTCCGCCGCCGCGACCCGTGCCTTGGGTACGGCCGTGGGCTTCTTCGCCGCCGTGGCCATGCCAGGAGTCTTCTTCGCAACCACTGTCGTGCCTCCCGTCGTCTTCGCGGCCTGGGCCGCACCCGCCTTCTTGGCCGTGCTCTTCTTGGCCGCGCCCGTCGTGGAGGCGCTCTTCTTGGCAGCGGGCCGCTTCGCGGCGGCCTTCTTCGCCGCCGCCTTCCTGCCGACCGCCTTCTCGCCCACCGGTGTACCGGCCCCTTCCTCCGCGCCCGCCTTCTTCGAAGCAGCCGCTCTCGAAGTCGCCACCTTCTTGGTACCCACCTTCTTGACCGCGGCCTTCTTGGCCGCCGCCTTCTTGACCGCTGCCTTCTTGACTGCCCCCTTCTTGGCCGCCGTAGTGCCCACTTCCCCGGCACCCGCCTCGGTGATCCCTTCCTCGACGGCGGCCGTCTTCGCCGCTCCCGCCTTCTTGGCCGCCTCCTTCGTCGTACCTGCTCTGGCTGCCGCCGCCTTCGCAGTCCCCGGCCTCTTGGTGGGCTCCTGCGCAGCCCCTGTCCGCTCGGCAGCCTTCTTGGCGACCTTCTTTGCGGCTGTCTTCTTGTCGGCTTTCGTGGCAGCGCTCGCCCTTTTCCCAGCCGCCTTCGCCGCGCCCGTCTTCTCCGGACCCGTCTTCGCCGTCCTGGCCGCGCGCCCGCCAGGAGCCTTCTGCGCACGCTTCCTGCCGCCCGCACCCTTGGCCGCAGCCCCGCCGGAGGCACCCGCGGCCGTGGATCTCCCGGACGCCGACTGCTGTACGGCGGTCTTCTTCGCCACCATGGTCGCGGCCCCTTCACAAATTGTGATCTTGCTCGCGAATCGTGCTGGGACGATAAATCGACTTGAGTCCCGCGGCAACGGGGCACACCGCCCGATCCGCTCGCCCCAAGGATGCCTCGCGGCGAGCCTGCATGCGTTGTGCCCAGCTCCCCGCCGGGTAATCCGCCCCGCCGGGCCTACCAGGATCCGGACGCCGGACCGGTGCCATTCGGGTCACCCCGCAGGTCGCACGGCCACCGCCCCCAGCACCCCACGGGCTCGGAAATCCGGTCGGCCGCTGTCCCCGAGGCGCCGTACACTGGGCGGAGCGAAAAGCGTGGATGGGGACGAGTAGCGCCGTACGCAGCCATGAGCGACCCGGGGACGGTGGAAGCCCGGGGGCGAGCGCGACGTGAAGATCACCCCGGAGCCGCCGGAAGAAAGCCGACGCGAGCCAGGCGGGACAGCGGCCAGGAGCGCACCAGCGGCGAGTAGAACCGGCTTCGTGACCCCAATGAGAGGGTTCGTCGGTGCGCACGAGGCACCGAGGAGCCAAGGAGGGTGGTACCGCGGGAGCGCGCCGCACACGGCGTCCGGAGAAACAAGGCTCTCGTCCCTCCGACGGAAGGCAGAAAGTCCGTTGGAGGAAGCTCGCTGATGACAGCGCCGATGTACCGCCAGGTGCCCGCCCAGGTCGACCTGCCCGCGCTTGAGCACGCGGTTCTCGACTTCTGGCGCGAGCAGAAGATCTTCGCCAAGAGCCTGGAACAGTCCGAGGGCCGCCCCGAGTGGGTGTTCTACGAGGGCCCGCCCACCGCCAACGGCATGCCGGGCGCCCACCACATCGAGGCCCGCGTCTTCAAGGACGTCTTCCCCCGCTTCCGCACCATGCGCGGCTACCACGTGGCCCGCAAGGCCGGCTGGGACTGCCACGGCCTCCCGGTGGAACTGGCGGTCGAGAAGGAACTCGGCTTCAGCGGCAAGCAGGACATCGAGGCGTACGGCATCGCGGAGTTCAACGCCAGGTGCCGCGAGTCCGTGACCCGGCACACCGACGCCTTCGAAGAGCTCACGACCCGCATGGGGTACTGGACCGACCTCACCGACCCCTACCGCACGATGGACCCCGAGTACATCGAGTCGGTCTGGTGGTCGCTCAAGGAGATCTTCACCAAGGGCCTGCTGGTCCAGGACCACCGCGTCGCCCCCTGGTGTCCGCGCTGCGGCACCGGCCTGTCCGACCACGAGCTGGCGCAGGGCTACGAGACGGTCGTCGACCCCTCGGTGTACGTCCGTTTCCCGCTCACCTCCGGTCCGCTCGCGGGCGAGGCCGCGCTCCTGGTGTGGACGACCACGCCGTGGACGCTGGTGTCCAACACCGCGGTCGCCGTCCACCCCGAGGTCACGTACGTCGTGGCCACGAACGGCGAGGAGAAGCTCGTCGTCGCCGAGCCGCTCGTCGCCAAGGCCCTCGGTGAGGGCTGGGAGACCACCGGGCAGACCTTCACGGGCTCCGAGATGGAGCGCTGGTCCTACCAACGTCCGTTCGAGCTCGTCGAGTTCCCGGCGGACATCGAGACGCACTACGTCGTCAACGCCGAATACGTCACGACCGAAGACGGTACGGGCCTGGTCCACCAGTCCCCCGCATTCGGTGAGGACGACCTCAAGGTCTGCCGGGCGTACGGTCTGCCGGTGGTGAACCCGGTCCGCCCCGACGGCACGTTCGAGGAGGACGTCCCCCTCGTGGGCGGGGTCTTCTTCAAGAAGGCGGACGAAAAGCTCACCGAAGACCTCCAGCAGCGCGGTCTGCTCTTCAGGCACATCCCGTACGAACACAGTTACCCGCACTGCTGGCGCTGCCACACCGCGCTCCTCTACTACGCGCAGCCGTCCTGGTACATCCGCACCACCGCCGTCAAGGACCGCCTCCTCCAGGAGAACGAGAAGACCAACTGGTTCCCGGACTCGGTCAAGCACGGCCGCTACGGGGACTGGCTGAACAACAACATCGACTGGGCCCTGTCCCGCAACCGCTACTGGGGCACGCCCCTGCCGATCTGGCGCTGCGAGGACGACCACCTGACCTGCGTGGGTTCCCTCACCGAGCTGACCGAGCTGACGGGCACCGACCAGTCGGGCCTCGACCCGCACCGCCCGTACATCGACGAGGTCACCTTCGCGTGCCCCCAGGACGGCTGCGGCACCACGGCCACCCGCGTACCGGAGGTCATCGACGCCTGGTACGACTCGGGTTCGATGCCGTTCGCACAGTGGGGCTACCCGTACAAGAACAAGGAACTGTTCGAGGCCCGCTACCCGGCGCAGTTCATCTGTGAGGCCATCGACCAGACCCGCGGCTGGTTCTACACCCTGATGGCGGTCGGCACGCTGGTCTTCGACAAGTCCAGCTACGAGAACGTGGTCTGCCTCGGCCACATCCTCGCCGAGGACGGCCGCAAGATGTCCAAGCACCTGGGCAACATCCTGCAGCCGATCCCGCTCATGGACCAGCACGGCGCCGACGCGGTCCGCTGGTTCATGGCGGCCGGCGGCTCCCCGTGGGCGGCCCGCCGCGTGGGCCACGGCACCATCCAGGAAGTCGTCCGCAAGACGCTCCTCACCTACTGGAACACGGTCGCCTTCCAGGCCCTGTACGCGCGCACGTCGAACTGGGCGCCGTCCGGGGCGGACCCGGCCCCGGCCGACCGCCCGGTCCTGGACCGCTGGCTGCTGTCCGAGCTCCACGCGCTCACCGACCAGGTGACCCAGGCCCTCGACACCTACGACACCCAGCGCGCCGGCAAGCTCCTGTCGGCGTTCGTCGACGACCTGTCCAACTGGTACGTACGCCGCTCGCGCCGCCGTTTCTGGCAGGGCGACAAGGCGGCGCTGCGCACACTGCACGAGGTCGTCGAAACGGTCACGAAGCTGATGGCCCCGCTGACCCCGTTCATCACCGAGCGGGTCTGGCAGGACCTGGTCGTGCCGGTGGCGCCGGGCGCCCCGGAGTCGGTGCACCTGGCCTCCTGGCCGGAGGCGGACCTGTCCGCCATCGACCCGGAACTGTCGAAGCAGATGGTGCTGGTGCGCCGGCTCGTGGAGCTGGGCCGTGCCACGCGCGCGGAGTCGGGCGTCAAGACACGTCAGCCGCTGTCGCGCGCCCTGGTGGCGGCGGCCGGCTTCGAGTCGCTGAATCCCGAACTGCACACGCAGATCACGGAGGAGCTGAACGTGAGCTCCCTCGCGTCGCTGAGCGAGGTCGGGGGCTCACTGGTGGACACCACGGCGAAGGCGAACTTCCGTGCGCTGGGCAAGCGCTTCGGCAAGCGGGTCCAGGACGTGGCCAAGGCCATCGCCAACGCCGACGCGGCCGCCCTGTCCCTGGCCCTGCGTGAGGGCACGGCCTCGGTCGAGGTCGACGGCGAGACGGTCACCCTGTCCCCGGACGAGGTGATCATCACCGAAACCCCGCGCGAGGGCTGGTCCGTGGCGTCCGACTCGGGTGCGACGGTGGCCCTGGACCTGGAGATCACCGAGGAGTTGCGCCGCGCGGGTCTCGCCCGTGACGCGATCCGCCTGATCCAGGAGGCCCGTAAGAACAGCGGCTTGGACGTGGCCGACCGGATCGCGCTGCGCTGGACGTCCACGGACACGGAGGTGAGCGCGGCCCTGAACGAGCACTCGGGGCTGATCTCCGACGAGGTCCTGGCCACGGACTTCGCGTCCGGCGAGGGTGACGACACGTACGGGGAGCCGTTCACGGACGAGGGCCTGTCGCTGACGTTCCGCCTCCGGAAGATCAGCTAGAGAGGGACGCCGAAGGCCCCGCTCCCTGATGGGAGCGGGGCCTTCGGCGCACGGAAGGGCGACGGGCACGCTGGGGCGGGCCGGATTCGAACCGGCGTCCTCCTAGATGCCGTCAAGGCGCGACAACCATCTGCGCTACGCGCCCCAGCGCTTGAAGCACCCTAGCCGCGCACAGAAGCGCGCCCCACTGGTTTTCGGCAGACCCCACATCGGGAGACAACGCAAAGGACGAGGCCCCCGGAATTCCGGGGGCCTCGTCCTGAACGCTGCCGACGCCTAAGGCGTACTAGAGGCCGTCAGTTGTCGTCCTCGTCGATCAGGAAGCCACGCATCGGCGAGGGGGCCTGGCCCATCGGGGACGGGCCCTGAGGGCGGACCGGAGCCATCGGCTGGGTCATGGCCGGGGACATCTGCTGCTGGCCGCCGTAGGAGGGCGCGGACGGGGCGGGACCACCGCTGCCCATGCCACCGCCCATCGTCTGGTTGCCGCCGTACGACGGGGCGCCCGCGCCGGCCGGGGCCATGGAAGGCGCCGGGGACGGCGGCAGAGAGGCGGCCGCCGGGGTGCGCGGCGGGGCCAGCGAGTCGTCGGCCTGGGTCTCCAGCTGACGCAGCTGCGACTCCAGGTACGACTTCAGCCGGGTGCGGTACTCGCGCTCGAAGCCACGCAGGTCCTCGACCTTGCGCTCCAGCGTGGCGCGGGCGGACTCCAGGGAGCCCATCGCGACACGGTGCTTCTCCTGCGCGTCCCGCTCCAGGGCGTCGGCCTTGGCACGGGCGTCGCGCTCCAGGCCTTCGGCACGGCTGCGCGCCTCACCGACGATCTTGTTGGCCTCGGAGCGGGCCTCGGCGATCGCCTGGTCGGCGGTCTGCTGGGCCAGCGAGAGCACACGCGCGGCGCTGTCGCCACCGGGGCCCTGACCGGGCAGACCGGGGCCGCCCATCGGACCACCAGGTCCACCCGGACCGCCGGGGCCACCCATGGGGCCGCCCATCGGGCCCCCCATCTGCTGCTGCATCGGGCCGCCCTGGCCCATCGGGCCCTGACCCATCGGTCCCTGACCCATCGGTCCCTGACCCATGGGGCCGGGACCCTGCTGACCCTGACCGCCCGGACCCGCGGGCAGCTGCGGGGCACCGCTCGGCAGCTGGGGCGGACCACCCATGGGGCCACCCATCTGCTGCTGCGGCGGGCCCGATATCCCGGCGGGGACGGGAGCGCCCGGACCGCGCATGCCCTGCTGCTGGTCCTGAGGGCCGGGGCCCTCCGGAGGCTTGCGCATGTTCTGCTGGTTCTGCGCGGCGGCACGCGTCGCGGCGGCCAGCTTGGCGCGCAGATCCTCGTTCTCGCGGAGCAGGCGGGTCAGTTCGGCTTCGACCTCGTCGAGGAAGGCATCGACCTCGTCCTCGTCATAGCCTTCTCGGAGGCGGACGGTCGTGAACTGCTTGTTCCGCACGTCCTCGGGGGTCAACGGCATCTCTTCACCTCAACGTAGTCATCGGCAGTCGGCAAGACCGTATCGTCCACAGTCACCTCGCGAGGTTGCTCACGACGGAGATCAAGATGTAGACGATGATCATTAGGACGAAGAAGGACAGGTCAAGTGCCACGCCCCCGAGACGTAGCGGCGGGATGAACCGCCGCAGAAGCTTGAGCGGTGGATCAGTGACAGTGTAGGTGGCCTCCAGAACGACCACCATCGCCTTGCCGGGTTGCCATGAGCGGGCGAACTGGAACACATAGTCCATGACCAACCGGAAGATCAGCACGATGAGAAAACACATCAGCGCGACATAGAGCACCTGCCAAACCACGCTCATGATCCGTGCTTCCCTCTCCCCTGTACGTGCTTCGTTTCCGGTCGTGCGTCTCAGCTCTGGTTGAAGAACCCGCCCTCTGCGATGCGGGCCTTGTCCTCCGCCGTGACATCGACGTTAGCAGGCGACAACAGGAACACCTTCTGCGTCACCCGCTCGATGCTTCCGTGGAGACCGAACACCAGACCAGCCGCGAAGTCGACAAGTCGCTTCGCGTCCGTGTCATCCATCTCCGTCAGATTCATGATCACCGGGGTGCCCTCACGGAAGTGTTCCCCGATGGTACGGGCCTCGTTGTAAGTCCGTGGGTGCAACGTGGTGATCCGGTAAGGCTCCCGTTCGGACACGACCTTGGGCATGATCACCGGCGCGTTCTTCTCCAGACTCTGGCGTTCTTGTGTGATGGATGCCACGGGCGCGATCCGGGCAGGTCTCGGCGATTCGGCGGGCACCGAGGCGGAATGCGCCGCCGGTTCGCGCTGCACGGAGGGCTGTACGACTCTTACCGATTCGTCCCGTTGGGGCTGGTGTGACTGGTGAGACGGTTCATGCCGCCTGCGGTCACGCTCGGGCTCCGGATCGAGCTCGGGCTCGAAGTCGTCATCGGGGTCGAAACCGCGGCCGTCGTACCCATCGTCCTCCACGAGGCCGAGGTAGACCGCCATCTTGCGCATCGCGCCGGCCATGCTCTGAGTCCTCCGCTCTGTGGTGGATCGACCGACTAGTTGCCGAGTTCCCGCGATCCACGAGGTCGTTATGCCCGCTACCAGCGGGAATGACCATATTTTCTGCTGTGGTCCGACTTCTTGGCGACGTTACCCGAGCCTGGGGCGGACTCCGAGTACCGCCGTACCGACGCGCACATGTGTCGCCCCGGCCGCCACGGCCTGTTCGAGGTCCGCACTCATCCCTGCCGAGACCATGTTCGCAGCCGGATGAGCTCGGCGCAGTACAGTCGACAAATCCATCAACCGATCGAAGGCCGCCTGTTGGCGACCCGCGTACGGCCCGGTGAGCGGCGCGACGGTCATCAGTCCGTCGAGCCGCAGCCCCGGCGAGCGCGCGACGAGGTCGCCCAACTCCTCGATTCCGCCAGGCCCCACTCCCCCTCGCTCCCCGCGGCCGCTCTCCTCCGCGTCGAGCGCGACCTGGATGAGACATCCCACCTCACGCCCGGCCCGCTCAGCCTCCTTGGACAGAGCTGTGACAAGCCTGGAACGATCGACGGACTGCACGAGATCCGCATAACGCACCACAGAACGGACTTTGTTGGTCTGCAACTGACCAACGAAATGCCATGTAAGCGGCAGATCCGAGCATTCCGCCGCCTTGGGTGCCGCGTCCTGGTCCTTGTTCTCGGCGACATGGCGCACACCCAACTCCGACAGGATCCGCACATCACCGGCGGGGTAGGTCTTGGTGACCACGATCAGGGTCACCTCCTCGCGCTTCCGCCCGGCCGCCGCGCACGCCGCCGCGATGCGGTCCTCCACCTTCGCCAGGTTCATGGCGAGTTGAGCCCTACGGTCCTTCATGTCCATCAGTCCAGCCAGACATATCCCGCGAGTCGCCCCGTGGTGCGGTCGCGGCGGTACGAGAAGTGATCGCCCGATTCCAGCGTGCACACCGGCGACTGCTCCCGGTCGCGCACCCCCAGTCGTTCGAGCTGCGCGTGCACTCCGGCGCTCACATCGACCGCGGGCGTGCCCCAACTCGTTTCGGCGTACGCCGCCGGCTCGACGGCGGACACCTCGGCGCGCATCGCCTCGGGTACCTCGTAGCACCGGCCGCAGACGGCGGGCCCGGTGCGGGCGACGATCCGGGACGGTTCGGCACCGAGTTCCCTCATGGCGCGTACGGCGGCGGGCACGACTCCGGCGATCATGCCGGGCCGTCCCGCGTGGGCGGCGGCAGCGACCCCGGCGACGGGATCGGCGAGCAGCACGGGCGTGCAGTCGGCGGTGAGCACGGCGAGGGCGAGTCCGCGCCGGGCGGTGACGATCGCGTCGACGCGCGGAACCTCCGAGGAGCCCCACGGCCCGTCGACCACCGCGACGTCCGCCCCGTGCACCTGGTTCATCCAGACCACCTCGGCGGGGTCCAGGCCCAGCGACTTGGCGGCCAGTTCGCGGTTGGCGCGCACGGCGTCGGGGTCGTCCCCGACCGCCCCGCCGAGGTTGAGCTCCTCGTACGGAGCGGCGCTCACCCCGCCCCACCGGTCGGTGAAGGCGAAGTGGGCGCCACTGGCCGAGGTCACAGAGCCGGGCTGTCCTATCACTTGAGGAAGTCCGGCACGTCCAGTTCCTCGGCCCCGCTGTCCGTGTAGGACCGGGACGGCGGGACCGGCGGCGAGACCGACAGGTCCTTCGCCGGCTCCGACCTGACCTCCGGCTCCTCCTTCGGCTTGACGCTGCCGAGCGAGCCGAACGACGGACGGCTCTCGGACGGCCGCACGGGGGCCGGGTCCTCGCGCTTGGAGGAGGCCGAGCCCAGGATGTTCTCCCGCTTGGCCGGGGGCTGGCCGCCGTCGAAGCCGGCCGCGATCACCGTGACCCGCACCTCGTCACCGAGGGCGTCGTCGATGACCGCGCCGAAGATGATGTTGGCCTCGGGGTGCGCGGCCTCGCTCACCAGCTGGGCCGCCTCGTTGATCTCGAACAGGCCGAGGTCGGAGCCACCGGAGATGGAGAGCAGCACGCCACGGGCGCCGTCGATGGACGCCTCCAGGAGCGGCGAGGAGATCGCCATCTCGGCCGCGGCCACCGCGCGGTCGTCGCCGCGGGCCGAGCCGATGCCCATGAGGGCCGAACCGGCCTCGGACATCACGGACTTGACGTCGGCGAAGTCGAGGTTGATCAGGCCGGGCGTGGTGATGAGGTCGGTGATGCCCTGGACACCGGAGAGCAGGACCTGGTCGGCCGACTTGAAGGCGTCGAGGACCGAGACCTGGCGGTCCGAGATGGACAGCAGCCGGTCGTTCGGGATGACGATGAGGGTGTCGACCTCTTCTCGGAGCTCGGCGATTCCGTCCTCGGCCTGGTTGGCACGGCGCCGTCCCTCGAAGGTGAACGGGCGGGTGACCACGCCGATGGTGAGGGCGCCGAGCGAGCGGGCGATGTTGGCCACGACGGGCGCGCCGCCGGTGCCGGTGCCGCCGCCCTCGCCCGCCGTCACGAAGACCATGTCGGCCCCCTTGAGGACCTCCTCGATCTCCTCTCGGTGGTCCTCGGCGGCCTTGCGGCCGACGGCCGGGTTGGCCCCGGCGCCGAGTCCTCGGGTGAGTTCACGGCCGACGTCGAGTTTGACGTCTGCGTCGCTCATCAACAGCGCCTGGGCGTCCGTGTTGATCGCGATGAACTCGACACCCTTGAGACCGACCTCGATCATTCGGTTGATGGCATTGACACCACCGCCGCCGACACCGATGACCTTGATGACTGCGAGGTAGTTCTGCGGTGCTGCCACGTCGAAGGCCTCTCGCCTCGATTTACGGGTCGCCACTTCGCGGTTGCCCACGGGGTGACGACGGATGCCGATGGGGACGGTCCGTATCGCCGACCCGAACCCTAACCCTGAAGTTTAGGGTTACCAGTGTGCCTGTTCCCTGGACTCTTCCGAACAGGACACTAAGTCGACAAGTGGCGCACGTTCAACGAACACGCCGAACCTCCCGTTTTTCTTTTCACCCTATGTGATCAGCCGTAGCGATGCCCAACCAGGGTGCTGGCCTGCGCGAATGTGCGTCAACTCACCGATGACGCAGGGGCGGTGGGAACACTCACGTCGAAGTGCCGGGCACCGGGGGCGGCTTTCATCAGCGCGGTGAGCGTACGGGCCTTCGCGCGGCCCTGCTCGCGGCTGCCCCACGCGATGGTCCGGCCATCGGCCAACTCCAGTGAGATGGAGTCGTAGGAACGGACCTTGACGAACCGGGTGTCCCGGGCGACGGCGGCCGGAAGGTCACCGGCGACGCGGACCGCGGCCCGCATCAGCCGTTCGGTGCCGAAGCGGGGCAGGCCGGCGGATCGTGCGAGCTCCATTTCCAGCACCGGCACACCCTTCGGGGGTTCGGGAACCGTGGCGAATCGCACGCCCTTGGCGTCCACTTCGGCGTACTTGCTCCCATTTCCAGAGTTTTCGACAATGAGAACCGGAGTGCGCTCGACCACTTTCAGGTCGATTCCGTGCGGCCAGTCACGGGCGACCTCAACCGAGTCAATTCGAGGCAGTTTCTGGCGCAATCGCGCCTCAATCGCATCGGTGTCGACGGAAATCAGGGGTGCTCCGAGGGGCACCTCGGCCGTCTCGTCCACCTCCGCCTGGGTAAGGACCCGCGTCCCCGAGACCGATACGCGCTCCAGCCGCAGCCATGAGGAGCCGTAGAGCACCCACGCGGTCGCCGCACCGAGCAACACCAGAGTGACGATAAGGATGATGAGCGTACGAGGGCCGGGGAGCTTCCTCAGGGGAGACGGGCCGGACCGGAGGTTCTCTGCTGCGCCGCGCTCGGCGGTAGTCGGTCCGGCCACTCTCCCCTGCCTTCTCTCACATGTGCCTAGCGGTGACGCGAGGCGATCGCCTCGTACACCATGCCGACGAGCAGTTCGTCGGCGTCCCGGCGGCCGAACTCGCTGGCGGCGCGGGACATCTCGAACAGCCGGTGCGGGTCGGCGAGCACGGGCAGGACGTTCTGCTGCACCCACTGGGGCGTGAGCTCCGCGTCGTCGACCAGCAGTCCGCCGCCGGCCTTGACCACCGGCTGGGCGTTCAGCCGCTGTTCGCCGTTGCCGATGGGCAGCGGGACGTACGCGGCCGGAAGCCCGACGGCGGAGAGTTCGGCGACGGTCATCGCGCCCGCGCGGCAGAGCATCATGTCGGCCGCGGCGTACGCGAGGTCCATCCGGTCCAGGTACGGTACCGGGATGTAGGGCGGCATTCCCGGCATCTGGTGCACCTGCGGCAGTTCGTTCTTCGGGCCGACCGCGTGCAGGATCTGGATGCCGGCCTGCTGAAGGTACGGCGCGACCTGCTGGACCACCTCGTTGAGGCGCCGGGCGCCCTGCGAGCCGCCGGAGACGAGCAGCGTCGGCAGGGAGGGGTCGAGACCGAAGGCGGCACGGGCCTCGGGGCGCATCCGGGCGCGGTCCAGGGTCGCGATGGAGCGGCGCAGCGGGATGCCGATGTAGCGGGCGTCCCGCAGCTTGCTGTCCGGGGTGGAGACGGCGACCTGGGCCGCGTAGCGCGAACCGATCTTGTTGGCCAGGCCCGGCCGGGCGTTGGCCTCGTGGACGACGATCGGTACACCGAGGCGCTTGGCGGCGAGGTAGCCGGGCAGGGCGACGTAGCCGCCGAAGCCGACGACGGCGTCCGCCTTGGTGCGCTCAAGGATCTGCTCGGCGGCCTTGATCGTGCCGCGCAGCCGGCCGGGCACGGTGATCAGCTCGGGCGTGGGCTTGCGTGGCAGCGGCACGGCGGGGATCAGCGCGAGTTCGTAACCGCGCTCGGGCACCAGTCGGGTCTCAAGGCCGCGCTCCGTGCCCAGGGCCGTGATCCCGACGGTCGGGTCCTGCCTGCGCAGCGCGTCCGCGAGGGCGAGCGCGGGCTCGATGTGACCGGCGGTTCCGCCACCGGCGAGGACGACATGCACCGAAATTCACCGCTCTCCGGACGAGCGCGCCGCCGAGGCGCGCCGTCGCATCGTGTTCTGTCTCCGAGGCCCCTTGGGGCCTCCAGCCCGCTTTCTACCAAAGCGAGGTTGCCGCATCGCAAGCGCCGCCCGCGCAGCGGGTTCTTCGCGCGCGAAGGCGATCAGCAACCCGATGGCGAACATGGTCGGCAGCAGGGCGGATCCCCCGTAGGAGAACAGCGGGAGGGGGACTCCGGCGATCGGCAGCAGACCGAGCACCGCACCGATGTTGATCACCGCCTGCGCGGTGATCCAGGTGGTCACGCCTCCCGCGGCATACCTCACGAAGGGGTCCTCCGTGCGTCCGGCCACGCGGATACCCGCATAGCCTAGAGCCGCGAAGAGGGTGAGCACCGACAGCGTCCCCGCGAGGCCCAGTTCCTCACCGGTGACGGCGAAGATGAAGTCGGTGTGCGCTTCCGGCAGTTGGCCCCATTTCTCCACACTGGCGCCAAGGCCGGAACCGAAGAGTCCGCCCGAGGCCAGCGCGTAGATGCCGTGCGCGGCCTGCCAGCACTGGTCGACGTCGGTGGAGCCGAGACAGGTGAACCGCGCCATGCGGTTGTCGCTGGTCTTGATGAGGAGCACGCCGATCAGCGCGGCCACGGACAGCACGCCCACGAAGAGCCGGGTGGGCGCTCCCGCCACCCAGAGCAGGCCGAACAGGATGGCCGTGAGGATGATCGCGGTCCCCATGTCGCCGCCCAGCATGATCAACCCGAGCAGCATGAACGTCACCGGGACGAGCGGCACCAGCATGTGCTTCCACTGCGTCAGCAGCCGCTTGTCCTGCTTGCGCGCGAGCAGGTCGGCGCCCCACAGCACGAGCGCGAGCTTGCCGAACTCGCTGGGCTGGAGCTGGAAGGGGCCGCCGACGGAGATCCAGTTCTGGTTGCCGTTGACCGCCATCCCTATCCCCGGGATCTGGACCAGGATCATCAGGAAGACCGAGCCGGCCAGCATCGGGTACGCCAGCGCCCGGTGCAGCTTCACCGGCATCCGCGAGGCCAGGAACAGCAGCCCGGCCCCGATCGTCGCGGCCAGGAACTGCTTCCGGAAGAAGTACGACCCCGGCAGCGACAGCTGCAACGCCGTGATCTGCGAGGCCGAGTACACCATCACCAGCCCCAGGACGGTGATCAGCAGACTGCCGCCCAGGATCAGGTAGTAGGCGGTGAGCGGCCGGTCCCAGGCCCGTCGGGCCCGCGTCACCAGCCGCCGTACGGGGTTGTCGCGCGGGGGGCGGGCGACGGGCGGCCGGCGGGTGACGCGCGGGAGAGGAGGACGGCCGGTACGGCTACTGACCATCGGGGACCCCCAGCGCCGTACCACCGGCGGACGGCCGCCGACGAAACTCCCGCCACATCCGTGTCACGCGTACCCTCCAGGTTCGCCCGGCTCCGCCGCCAGGCAAGGCGGACCCGGGTCAGCCGTCGCCAGACCGCAGTTCGCGGACGGCCTCCGCGAACGCGTCCCCGCGCTTGTTGTAGTTGACGAACATGTCCATGGAGGCACAGGCAGGAGCCAGCAGCACCGTGTCGCCCGCTCGCGCGAGCGCGCGCGCCTCCTGGACGGCCGCGAGCATCGCCCCAGTGTCGGTCCGGTCGAGGTCCACGACGGGCACCTCGGGCGCGTGTCGCGCGAGCGCTTCCCGGATCAGGCCGCGGTCGGCACCGATCAGCACGGCACCGCGAAGCCGCTGTGCCGACTTGGCGACCAGTTCGTCGAAGGTCGCTCCCTTGGCCAGGCCGCCGGCGATCCACACGATCGACTCGTACGCGGCCAAGGAGGCTTCCGCCGCATGCGTGTTGGTGGCCTTGGAGTCGTCCACGTACGCGACCTGGTCCACGTCCGCCACGTGCTCGATGCGGTGCGCGTCCGGCCGGAAGGCCCGCAGACCGTCCCGTACGGCCTTGGCGGGCACTCCGAAGGCGCGGGCGAGGGCCGCGGCGGCGAGGGCGTTGGCGATGTTGTGCGGGGCGGGCGGGTTGACGTCCGCGACCTCGGCGAGCTCCTGGGCGTTCTTCTGCCGGTCCTCGACGAAGGCGCGGTCGACGAGGATGCCCTCCACGACGCCGAGTTGGGACGGCCCGGGCGTGCCCAGCGTGAAGCCGATGGCCCGGCAGCCCTCCTCGACGTCCGCCTCGCGCACCAGGTCCTCGGTGGCCTTGTCGGCGACGTTGTACACGCACGCGACACGATTGCCCTCGTAGATACGGCCCTTGTCGGCGGCGTACGCCTCCATGGAGCCGTGCCAGTCGAGGTGGTCGGGGGCGAGGTTGAGGACGGCGGCGGAGTGGGCGCGCAGGGAGGGCGCCCAGTGGAGCTGGTAGCTCGACAGCTCCACCGCCAGTACGTCGAGATCGCTGTAGGCCTCCTCCCCCAGCACGATGTCGATGATCGGCGTGCCGATGTTGCCGACCGCGGCCGTGCGCAGGCCCGCGGCGCGCAGGATCGAGGCGAGCATCCGGGTGGTGGTCGTCTTGCCGTTGGTGCCGGTGACGGCCAGCCACGGGGGCGCGTCGGGGCCGCGGAGCCGCCAGGCGATCTCCACGTCGCCGACGACGTCCACGCCCGCCTCGGCGGCCGCGGCGAAGAGCGGGGAGGTGGGCTTCCAGCCGGGCGAGGTGACGACCAGGTCGGTGCCCTCGGGGAGGGTGTCGCCGTCGCCGAGCCGCACCCGGACGCCTTCGAGGGAGCTTTCGAGGGCGGCGGCCTTCTCCCGGAGCACCTCCGAGTCGCCGCCGTCCACCACGACGACGGACGCGCCGAGGCCGGCCAGGGCGCGGGCGGCGCTGATGCCGCTCACTCCGAGGCCGGCGACGGTGATGTGCATGCCCTGCCAGGACATGCCCTCCGGGGACGTCACTTGTCGGCCGCCCATCCCGCGTAGAAGATGCCGAGTCCGACAATCACACAGATGCCCTGGATGATCCAGAAGCGGACCACGACAAGGACCTCGGACCACCCCTTGAGTTCGAAGTGGTGCTGGAGCGGGGCCATCCGGAAGACGCGCTTTCCGGTGAGGCGGAAGGAGCCGACCTGGATGACGACCGACATCGTGATGAGGACGAACAGGCCGCCGAGCAGCGCGAGCAGCAGCTCGGTGCGGGAGCAGATCGCGAGACCCGCGAGCGCGCCGCCGAGGGCCAGCGAACCGGTGTCGCCCATGAAGATCTTGGCGGGAGAGGTGTTCCACCACAGGAAGCCGAGACAGGAGCCCATGAGGGCGGCGGCGACGACGGCGAGGTCGAGGGGATCTCGTACCTCGTAACAGGCTTGCGGGTTGATCAGCGTGGCCGCGTTGGCGCAGGCCTCCTGGAACTGCCAGACGCCGATGAACGTGTACGCGCCGAAGACCAGCACGGAGGCTCCGGTGGCGAGACCGTCCAGACCGTCGGTCAGGTTCACGCCGTTGGACATGGCGAGGATCATGAACAGCGCCCAGATCACGAACAGCACCGGGCCGATGGACCAGCCGAAGTCCTGGACGAAGGAGAGCTTCGTGGAGGCCGGGGTGTTGCCGCGGCTGTCCGGGAACTGCAGCGCGAGGACGGCGAACGCGATGCCGCCGATCAGCTGGCCGGCCATCTTGGCCTTGGCTCTGAGGCCCAGCGACCGGCGCTTGACGATCTTGATGTAGTCGTCGAGGAAGCCGACGAGCCCCATCCCCGCCATCAGGGAGAGCACCAGCACACCCGAGAAGGTCGGGGGCGGTGTCTCCGTGTCGCTCATGCCCGTGAAGACCTTGGACAGGAAGTAGGCGGCGATCGTCGCCAGGATGAAGGCGATGCCACCCATCGTCGGCGTACCGCGCTTGCTGTGGTGCTCGCGCGGGCCGTCGTCACGGATGTACTGGCCGTAGCCCTTGCGGGCGAGCAGCTTGATCAGCAGCGGAGTGCCGATCAGCGTCAGGAACAGGCCGATGACTCCTGCGAACAGGATCTGCTTCATCATCGGGCGGCAACCTCACCCTCGACACCGCTGTCCAGCAGCGCCTGCGCCACACTCTCCAGCCCGACCGACCGGGACGCCTTCACGAGTACGACGTCTCCCGGGCGCAACTCGCTGCGCAACAGGTCGACCGCCGCCTGTGCGTCGGACACGTGCACCGACTCCTCACCCCACGAACCCTCGTTATATGCGCCCAGTTGCAGCCAGGACGCTTCCCTGCCCCCGACCGCGACGAGCTTGCTGACGTTGAGCCGGACGGCGAGCCGTCCGACCGCGTCGTGCTCGGCGAGCGCCTCGCCCCCGAGCTCGGCCATCTTGCCGAGCACCGCCCACGTGCGACGCCCGTTTCCCATCGCGGCGAGCGCGCGCAGAGCGGCCCTCATGGACTCGGGGTTCGCGTTGTAGGCGTCGTTGACGATGGTCACGCCGTCAGGGCGCTCGGTGACCTCCATCCGCCAGCGGGAGAGGGAGCCTGCCTCGGAGAGCGCGGTGGCGATCTCTTCCGCGGACATGCCCAGCTCATGGGCGACGGCGGCCGCGGCGAGCGCGTTCGACACGTGGTGCTCACCGTACAGGCGCATGGTCACATCGCTTGCACCGGAGGGTGTGTGAAGGCGGAAGGCGGGCTGTCCGCTGTCCGTGAGTCGCACGTTCTCGGCGCGTACGTCCGCTTCGCCGGACTCTCCGAAAAGGAGCACCTTCGCCTTCGTACGGGACGCCATGGCGCGTACGAGGGGGTCGTCGGCGTTCAGGATCGCGGCACCCTCTTCGGGCAGCGCCTCGACCAGCTCGCCCTTGGCGAGGGCGATCTGCTCGCGGCCGCCGAACTCGCCGATGTGGGCGCTGCCGACGTTGAGGACGAGCCCGATCTTCGGCGGGGTCAGGCCGGCGAGGTACCGGATGTGGCCGATTCCACGGGCTCCCATCTCCAGGACGAGGAACCTCGTCTCCTCGGTGGCGCCGAGCGCGGTGAGGGGCAGCCCGATCTCGTTGTTGAGCGAGCCGGGCGTCCACACGGTGGGCGCCTTGCGCTGGAGCACCTGCGCGATGAGGTCCTTGGTGCTGGTCTTGCCCGCGGAGCCGGTCAGGGCCACGAGGGTCGTGCCGAGCTTGGCGACGACATGGCGTGCGAGGGCACCGAGGGCCGTCTGGACGTCCTCGACGACGATCGCGGGGACACCGACGGGGCGGGACGCCAGCACGGCGACGGCGCCCGTCTCGACGACCTGCCGGGCGAAGTCGTGGCCGTCCACGCGCTCACCGACGAACGCGACGAACAGGCTGCCTGGGCCCGCCTCGCGGGAGTCCCTGACGACGGGTCCGGTGACCCGGACCGACGGGTCCGGTATGTCGTACGTCTGCCCGCCGACGACTTCTGCGATCTCGGCGAGAGAGAGGGCGATCACAAGTTCATCCCTGGGTCTGCTGGATAGCTTCGCGAAGCACCTGGCGGTCGTCGAAGGGACGCACCACCCCGGCGATGTCCTGTCCCTGCTCGTGGCCCTTGCCGGCGACCAGCACGGTGTCCCCCGGCTGTGCGCGGGCCACGGCTGCGGCGATCGCGGCGGCCCGGTCCTCGAAGACCTGGACCTCACCGCGCTCGTGCGCCGGTACGGACGCCGCGCCCTCAAGCATGGTCGCGAGGATCGCGAGGGGGTCCTCGGAGCGCGGGTTGTCGGAGGTCAGTACGGCGGTGTCGGCGAGCCGGGCGGCGGCGGCACCCATGGGGCCGCGCTTGGTCGTGTCCCGGTCGCCGCCGCAGCCGAGCACGATGTGCACCTTGCCCTCGGTGACCTTGCGGAGCGCTTTGAGGACCGATTCGACCGCGTCCGTCTTGTGTGCGTAGTCGACGACCGCGAGGTACGGCTGCCCGGCGTCCACGCGCTCCAGGCGGCCCGGTACGCCCGGCACGGCGGCGATACCGTCGGCGGCGGTCTGGGGGTCGAGGCCGGCGGCGGCGAGGGCGACGATCGCGGCGAGCGTGTTGGCGACGTTGAAGGGGCCCGGCAGCGGCGACTTCGCGGCGATCCGCTCGTCCTTCGGGCCGATCACGGTGAACGTCGAGTCCATCGGGCCGACGGTGACGTCCTCGGCGCGCCAGTCGGCGTCGGGGTGCCCCTCGGCGGAGAAGGTGACGACGGGGACGGTGGCCTCCTTGACCAGCCGGCGGCCGTATTCGTCGTCGACGTTGATCACTCCGAGCCTGCTGCGTTTCGGCGTGAACAGCTGCGCCTTGGCCCCGAAGTAGTCCTCCATGCCGGAGTGGAACTCCATGTGTTCGGGGCTGAGGTTGGTGAAGACGCCGATGTCGAAGACACAGCCGTCGACCCGGCCGAGGACCAGCGCGTGGCTGGAGACCTCCATGGTCACCGCCTCGACGCCGCGCTCGCGCATGACCGCGAACAGGGCCTGGAGATCGGTGGCCTCCGGGGTGGTCCGCTCGGACTTGATGCGCTCGTCACCGATGCGCATCTCGACGGTGCCGATCAGCCCGGTGCTGCGGACGGCCTTCAGGCCGCCCTCCACCAGGTACGCGGTCGTGGTCTTGCCGGAGGTCCCCGTGATGCCGATCTGGAGCAGGTCGTGCCCCGGGTGGCCGTAGATCGTGGCCGCCAGCTCACCCATCCGTCCCCGCGGGTCGTCGACGACGAGCACCGGCAGGCCGGTGGCGGCGGCGCGCTCGGCCCCCGTCGGGTCGGTGAGCACGGCGGCGGCGCCGAGGCCGGCCGCCTGGGTCACGAAGTCGGCGCCGTGGAGACGGGCGCCGGGCAGGGCGGCGTACAGATCGCCGGGGCGCACGGCGCGCGAGTCGTGGGTGATGCCCGTGACCTCGACGGCGTTCTCCGGGGTCTCCGGCTGCACGGCCCCCAGCAGGCCGGCGAGCTCCGCGAGGGGTGTGGCGGAGACCCGCGTCGGCCGCGGCGGTCCCGGATAGGTCACGGGAACACCCTTCTGGGTGGTTTGGGACTGATCAGCGTGTGGCACGGCGGTGAGCGTACCGGGCTCACCCCCGCCAGAGCGAAGCGAGGGACGGGGTGGGGTCTGGTTCCCGGGGTCGGGGGTGATCATCGTCACGAGCTGGTTCCTGGTCGGTCTTTCCGGTGGTGCTGATCAGGGCTTGAACGCGACGGGCAGGTTCGCGGCCTTCGCACCGGTGGGCGGGATCTGGAGGGTCTTCAGGGCGAACTCCATGACCTCCTTGTAGATGGGTCCGCAGATCTGGCCGCCGAAGTAGCCGCCCTTGGTGGCGTTCTGGATCGCGCAGTAGACGGTGATCCGCGGGTTGTCGGCGGGCGCGAATCCGGCGAACGACGACGTGTAGCCGCGGTACCGCCCGGTGGCCGGATCCACGCGGTTGGCCGTACCCGTCTTGCCCGCGACCCGGTAGCCGGGGATGCGCGCCTTGGTGCCGGTCCCCTCGACGTCGTCGACGACCGACTCCAGCATTCTGGCGAGGGTCTTCGCCGTCTTCTCGCTCACGACCCGCGTCTCCTTGGGCTTGGGGGCGGGTGTGAAACGTCCGTCGGGTCCCTTGCTGCCCCGTACGAGCGTGGGCTCGATCCGTACGCCGCCGTTGGCGATCGTCGAGTAGACCGACGCCGCCTGCATCGCGTTGATGGACATGCCCTGGCCGAAAGGGATCGTGTACTGCTGTGAGGTGGACCAGGTGTCCGGCGGCGCGAGGATGCCCTTCGTCTCGCCGGGGAAGCCGAGGCCGCTGTAGCTGCCGAGGCCGAACTTCCGCAGGTACGAGTAGAGGACCTGGTTGGCCTGCTTCTGGGTCTCTCCCAGCTGGCCGGTGGCCAGGATGGTGCCGATGTTGCTGGACTTGGCGAGCACGCCGTTGAGGGTGAGGTACCAGGTCGGGTGGTCGACGTCGTCCTTGAAGAGGCGGTCGCCGCGGTGCAGCCGGTTGGGCACGGTGACGTGTGTCAGCGGGGTGGCGGCGTTCTCCTCCAGGACGGCGGCCATCGACATGACCTTGGCCGTGGAGCCGGGCTCGTAGGCGTCCTGGAGGGCCGCGTTGCCCAGGGCGTCGCCGTTCGCCTTCGAGAGGTCGTTCGGGTCGAAGCCGGGCGCGTTGGCCAGGGCGAGGATCTCTCCGGTCCGGGTGTCCTGGACGATCACGTAGCCGCGGTCGGCCTTGGACTTCTTCACCTGCTCGGTGATGGCGTTCTGGGCGGCCCACTGGATGTCGCGGTCGATGGTGAGCTCGATGTCGGAGCCCGGCACGGCGGGTGTCTCGGTGGCGCTCACCGTGGGCACCTGGCGGCCGCCGGACTGGGCGTAGCGGATCTCGCCGTTCTTGCCGGCGAGTTCCTTCTCCAGCTTCCGCTCGACCCCGCCGCCGCCCTCGCCCTCGGAGTTGACCCAGCCCAGTATCCCGGCGGCGAGGCCGCCGTTCGGGTACACGCGCTTGCTGCTGGGGTCCTGGAAGACGCCCGCGAGGACATTGGCCGTGCCGGGGTCCGTCCCGGCCTTCTTCGCGAGCGCCGTCTTCAGGTCCCTGATCTGTTTCCAGACCTCGGGCATCTGACGGCGGGCGAGCAGCACGTACCGGGTGTTCTTCGCCTTGAGCTTCGCGGCGATCGCCTCCTCGTCCTGGCCGAGGATCGGCGCGAGGAGCGCGGCAGCCTGCTCGGGGGCGTCGGCGATCTTCGTCTGCTCACGGGTGAACAGCGTCGGGTCGGCCGTGATGTCGTTCGCGTCGACGCTGATCGCCAGGGCGACGCCGTCGCGGTCGGTGATCTCGCCGCGCTCGGCCGCCAGGACGTGTCCCACATACCGGTCCCGCTCGGCCCTGGCCGTGTACTCGCCGGCATCGACGGCCTGCACCTGGAGCAGCCGTACGACGAAGGCGATCAACACCAGGGTCAGGGCGAGGCTCACCATGCGCAGGCGCGGCCGGGGGCTGCCGAGCCGAAGGGCCTTGGGGCCGGCGGGCCGGGCCGCGGCCGGGCGGCGGGCGGGGCGGGCGCCGGGACGGCGCTGGTTGCCCGGGCGTACGGGCCCGGCGGGGGCGGGCACGCGGCGGCGCGGCGGTTCCCTGTCGGACACTTCCGTCACCTGCCGGGGTTCGTCGGGGCGTGCTGGGACTGTGCGGCCTGTGCGGACGGGGCGGGGGGTACGGCGGCGGAGTCCGGCGCCGAGGCGGGCGTGGGGGCGGGTGACGGGGACGCGGGGGTGGGTGGCGGGCTCGCGGTCACCTTGGGCGCGAGCATGAGGGAGACCGCCGGGACCTCCGGGGCGGCCGGGGCGGGGACGCCCCTGACGGTGCCGTCGGGGTTCAGGAAGACCGGGTCGCCGCCGGGGACCATGCCCAGTTCGCGGGCGCGGCGCTGGAGGGCGTCGGGGGCCGAGTAGGCGTCCACGTCGCGCTGGAGGGCCTGCTCCTCGTCCGTGAGGCTCTTCGTGTCGTCCTTGAGGTCGCCGAGCCTGAACGCCCCTTCGCTGAGGGCGGAGTTCAGCACGAGCAGGCCGATGAGGCCGCCGCCCAGGAGGAACACGACGAGGAGGACGAACGGGGTGCGGGCCGCCTGGGCCGGTCCCGCGGGGAAGAGCCGCGCGAGCCGAGCGGCCCGGCCCCTCAGTTCGGGTTTCCTACTCACGCACCCTCCTCGCGGGTTCGGATTCCCAACGGACGGCGATATGCGGCTGCGCCGCGTGGGCTCGACCAGCCAAGCGGGCCCCTCGGCCGACGGACTGTGCCGGGAAATCCACCGCCTTCCTCACCGCCCTCCTCCTCATACGACTCACTCACCGTCCTCACGGATGCGCTCCGCGCCCCGCAGCCGCGCGGGAGCGGCCCGGCGGTTCTCCGCGACCTCCTCCTCGGTGGGAAGTTCGGCACCGCGGGTGAGCAGCTTGAGCCGGGGCTGGTAGCGCTCGGGGACGACGGGGAGCCCGGCGGGCGCGGTGGAGGTGGCACCGGCCGTGAACACCTGCTTGACCAGCCGGTCTTCGAGCGAGTGGTACGACAGGACGGCGATCCGGCCGCCCACGGCGAGCGCCCGCACGGCCGCGGGGATCGCCCTCTGGAGGACGGTGAGTTCGCCGTTGACCTCGATGCGCAACGCCTGGAAGGTGCGTTTGGCGGGGTTGCCGCCGGTGCGCTTGGCAGCCTGCGGCAGGGCGTCGCGGATCAGCTCGACGAGCCGCGCGCTGTTGCTGAACGGCTCCTTGTCCCGCTCGCGCACGATCGCGGCGACGATCCGCTTGGCCTGCTTCTCCTCGCCGTACGCCCTGAGGATCCGCACCAGCTCGCCGGGCGGGTAGGTGTTGAGCACCTCGGCCGCGCTCATGCCGGTCGTCTGGTCCATGCGCATGTCGAGCGGGGCGTCCTGGGCGTACGCGAACCCGCGGTCGGCCTCGTCGAGCTGCATGGAGGAGACACCGAGGTCGAACAGGACGCCCTGCACGCGGGGGGTGCCCAGGCGGTCGAGCACCTCGGGGAGTTCGTCGTAGACGGCGTGCACCAGGGTGGCGCGGTCGCCGAAGCGAGCGAGTCGCTCCCCGGAGAGACGCAGAGCCTCCTTGTCGCGGTCGAGGGCGACGAGCCGGGCCTCGGAAAACCGGGTGAGCAGAGCCTCGCTGTGGCCGCCGAGACCGAGGGTGCAGTCGACCACGACGGCGCCGGGCTCCGTGAGGGCCGGGGCCAGCATGTCCAGGCACCGCTGGAGCATGACGGGGACGTGGCGGCTGTTGGTCAAGGGGCCCTCTCAGGTCCGGCGCGGCCGTACGCACCGCCGGGTCCCCGCCCTCCCCCGGCCGACGCTGGGGGTGACCCCGGTGACGGGGAGGCCCGCCGGGGCCGGAGGTGTCAGCCGACCGGGAACGGGAGGAGGCCGAGCCGTACGTGCGCGCCGCGCACGTGGGGAGACACCGGAAAATCGCCGGGTCTCCTGGGATGTCAGTCCAGCAGGGGGAACCTCGCCTCCCGCTCCGCGTCACTTTAGTCCACGGTTTCCCGCGGTCAATCAACCGGCCTGCGCGTCGCGACAGGCCTCGTGTTCGAAGCACCAAGCGGAACGTAACCACCCATATGGATGCAACCGTGCCACGCCTGTGGGTTACCCCACAACAAGCCGCGACGGCGTTCTTTGTCGCGCCTCACTGCGCGCCCGCGGCGGCCGTGACCAGTACCGTCATGGGTATGACGACTTCCGCATCGCTTCCCACAGGGCCCGAGGACGCCATAACCGGCGGCGGCACCGTCACCGACCGCCTCGTCGAGGCGAACGAGCGGTACGCCGACGCGTTCACCGACCCCGGGATGGACGCCCGTCCCGTCCTTCACGTCGCCGTCGTGGCCTGTATGGACGCCCGGCTCGACCTGCACGCCGCGCTCGGCCTGGAGCTGGGCGACTGTCACACCATCCGTAACGCGGGCGGAGTCGTCACCGACGACGTGATCCGCTCCCTCACCATCAGCCAGCGCAAGCTCGGCACCCGCAGCGTCGTCCTCATCCACCACACCGGCTGCGGTCTGGAGGCCCTCACCGAGGACTTCCGCAACGAGCTGGAGCTGGAGGTCGGCCAGCGCCCGGCGTGGGCGGTGGAGTCCTTCCGGGACGTCGACCAGGACGTACGCCAGTCGATGCAGCGCGTGCGCACCTCGCCCTTCCTGCCGCACACCGACGACGTCCGCGGGTTCGTCTTCGATGTGCGGACGGGTCTGCTGCGCGAGGTCGACCCGGCCTGAACCACGTCGAACCGGCCCGCCGTGCTCACCTCGCTCAGCCCGGCCAGCTGTCGGTTTGCTGACAACCTGGTGCTCAAAGCACTGCAAGCCCCTACATATCGCGGCCAGTTATCCACAGGCGAGTGACACGAATCGGTAACGGCAGCAAGAATGCGGGTGTGGCGTCACGCGGAACTTTTCCCGCGTGGTGCCCGTGTTCGGGGTGGGCCGGTCCGCATCGCAGAGCGTCGGCCCGGAGTAAGTACGGGCCGAGGAGGGCCGGGTGACGACCTATGACGATCGAGCGAGCCTTACGGATCTGACCAGCACTGTGGAGCGTGTGCGCAGTTCGGTCGAGGAAGTGATCGAGGGCAAGCCTGAGGTCGTACGGCTTTCGCTGACAGTGCTGCTCGCCGAGGGACATCTTCTGATCGAGGATGTTCCCGGCGTCGGCAAGACCATGCTCGCCAAGGCACTGGCGCGGTCCATCGACTGCTCCGTGCGGCGCATCCAGTTCACGCCCGACCTGCTGCCGTCGGACATCACGGGTGTGTCCATCTGGGACCAGCAGCGGAAGGACTTCGAGTTCAAACCGGGGGCGATCTTCGCGCAGATCGTGATCGGTGACGAGATCAACCGCGCCTCGCCGAAGACACAGTCCGCGCTCCTGGAGTCCATGGAGGAGCGCCAGGTCACGATCGACGGCAAGACCTACGACCTGCCCAGCCCCTTCATGGTGGTGGCGACGCAGAACCCGGTCGAGATGGAGGGCACCTACCCACTGCCGGAGGCGCAGCGCGACCGCTTCATGGCCCGGGTCTCCGTCGGCTACCCCAGCCCGGAGGCCGAGTTGCAGATGCTCGACATTCACGGCGGGGCGTCACCGCTGGAGGACCTGCGGCCGGTGGCGCACGCGCACGAGATCGTGAAGCTGATCGAGGCCGTCCGGGGCGTCCACGTCGCGGAAACGGTCCGGCGGTACGCCGTGGACCTGGTCGGCGCCACCCGCACCCACCCCGACCTCAGACTGGGCGCCTCCCCGCGTGCCACGCTGCACCTGCTGCGCGCGGCGAAGGCGTCCGCGGCGCTGAGCGGCCGGGAGTACGCGCTGCCGGACGATGTTCAGGCCCTCGCCGTCGCCGTCCTGGCCCACCGCCTGCTGCCCACCGCCCAGGCCCAGCTGAACCGCCGTACGGCGGAGCAGGTCGTCCAGGAGATCATCCAGCGCACGCCCGTTCCGTCCGCGCCCCAGCCGCAGAGCGGTTTCGGCGTGGGCCGAGGGGCGCCCGTGTATCCGCAGCAGCCGCGGAGGCTTGGATGACCACCCCGGCGCAGGCGCCCGCCCCGGAGCAGGAAAAGGGCGGCCTGCGCACGACGCTCGCCGGCCTCACCACCCGCGGGCGCTCCTTCCTGGCCGCCGGGGTGGCCGCCGCCGTCTGCGCGTACGTCCTCGGGCAGGGCGATCTGCTCCGGGTCGGTCTACTGCTGACCGTGCTGCCGCTGATCTGCGCGACCGTGCTGTACCGCACCCGCTACCGGGTCGCCGGGAGCCGGCGCCTGTCCCCCGCGCGCGTGCCCGCCGGTTCCGAGGCCCGCGTCCATCTGAGGATGGACAACGTCTCGCGGTTGCCCACGGGTCTGCTGATGCTCCAGGACCGGGTGCCGTACGTGCTGGGGCCGCGCCCCCGGTTCGTCCTGGACCGGGTGGAGGCGGGCGGCCGCCGCGAGGTGTCGTACCGCGTGCGCTCCGACCTGCGCGGCCGCTATCCGCTGGGGCCGCTGCAACTGCGTCTGTCCGACCCGTTCGGGATGTGCGAGCTGACCCGCTCCTTCTCCGCGTACGACACACTCACGGTCATCCCGCGCGTGGAGCCGCTGCCGCCGGTTCGGCTCAGCGGCGAGGCCAAGGGGTACGGCGACGGGCGGCAGCGTTCGCTGGCGCTGGCCGGCGAGGACGACGTGATCCCGCGCGGGTACCGGCACGGCGACGACCTGCGCCGGGTGCACTGGCGTTCGACCGCCCGGTATGGCGAGCTGATGGTGCGGCGCGAGGAGCAGCCGCAGCGCGCCCGCTGCTCGGTGCTGCTCGACACCCGGGGACTGGCCTTCGAGGGCGCGGGCCCGGACTCGGCCTTCGAGTGGGCGGTCTCCGGCACGGCGTCGGTGCTGGCGCACTTGCTCGAACGAGGCTTCTCCGTACGTCTGTTGACGGACACGGGCAACTCGGTGCCCGGCGAGGGGACCGGCGGGTTCGCGGGCGCGAGCCAGGAGTCGGCCGACGCCGCGGGGCTGATGCTGGACACGCTCGCGGTGATCGACCACTCCGACGGCACGGGGCTCTCGTCGGCGTACGACATGCTGCGCGGCGGGAACGAGGGGCTGCTGGTGGCCTTCCTCGGCGACCTGGACGAGGAGCAGGCGGCCGTGGTCGGCAGGATGCGCCAGCGCAGCGGAGGGGCGGTCGCCTTCCTGCTGGACAGCGACACATGGGGGCGTGAGCCGACCGACGTGCCCGCCCCGGGTGGGAAGAACCGCAGCGAGGAGACCCTGCGCATGCTCCAGGAGGCCGGCTGGACGGCACTGAGCGTGCCGCGGGGCGCCGGACTGGCGGACCTGTGGCGCCAGGCGGACCGGCAGCGCACGGGCGCGACCGCGGGCAGCGGTGGCGGTAGCGGTAGCGGTACGGAGGGACGGTCATGAGCGGTCGGGCGAGGCTGGCGCTGGGCGCCTGGGCCGCCACTCTCACGTCGGCGTGCGCACTGCTGCCGCTGGTCGATCAGCTGTCCTGGATCCTGCAGGCGGCGCTCCTGCTCGGCGTGCAGACCGTGGTGGGGGCGCTGACGCGGCGGGTGCCACTGGCCCGGCCGCTGACCGTGGCGGCGCAGGCACTGGTGACGCTGCTGCTGCTCACGCTGGTCTTCGCCCGGCAGCAGGCCCTGGTCGGGCTGATCCCAGGGCCGGAGGCGTTCCAGCAGTTCTGGACGCTGCTGCAGACGGGCGCGGAGGACGTCGGGAAGTACACGACCCCGGCGCCGCTGACCGACGGCATCAGGCTGATGATGGTCGGCGGTGTCCTGGTGATCGGGCTCGCGGTGGACACCCTCGCGGTGACCTTCCGCAGCGCCGCGCCCGCAGGTCTGCCGCTGCTCGCGCTGTACTCGGTCGCCGCGGGATTGTCCGACGACCTGGAGTGGCTGTCGTTCGTGGTCGCGGCGGCCGGCTATCTGATGCTGCTTCTCGCCGAGGGCCGTGAGCGGCTGTCGCAGTGGGGCCGCGTCTTCGGCGGGGCGCCCCGCGGGCCGGGGGCGGACTCCGCGGCCGGAGCGGTGGCCCCGGTCCGGACCGGGCGGCGCATCGGCGTGGTCGCGCTGGGCATCGCCCTGCTGCCGCTGCCGACACTGGACGGGGGGCTGCTGGGCGCCGCGGGCACGGGAGTGGGTTCCGGCTCCGGGGGCGGCGGCACGATCTCGGCGGTGAACCCGTTGGTGTCGCTGCGCGACAGCCTGAACGTGGACGAGGACCGCCAGGTCATGTCCTATCGCACGAACACCGAGAACACCGAGGACCTGTACCTGCGGATCGTCGCCCTGGACGAGTTCGACGGCACCGCGTGGAAGCCGTCCCAGCGCCGCATCGAGGGCGTGCCGGAGACGTTCCCGACGCCGCTCGGTCTCGGCCCCGACGTCAAGCGCACCGAGATCGAGACCCGGATTGCGGCGGCGAAGGACTACGGCCAGGACTGGCTGCCGATGCCGTACCCGGCGACCGGCGTGGACATCGCGGGCGACTGGCGGTACGAGCCGACCGGCCGCACACTCGTCGGCGACCACGGGCAGAACACCCGCGGCCTGCGGTACACGGTCAGGAGCCTGATCGTGCAGCCGACCGCGGAGCAGCTGTCCTCGGCGCCTCAGCCGCCGCCGGCTCTGCAGCGCGAGTACACCGCACTGCCGAATTCGCTGCCGCAGGTGGTCGCCCGGACGGCGCGCGAGGTGACCGCGGGCTCGGCGAACAACTACGAGCGGGCGGTCAAGCTGCAGGACTGGTTCTCGGTGAGCGGCGGGTTCACGTACGACACTCAGGTGAAGGTGGGCAGCGACTCGACCGCGATAGCGCGGTTCCTCCGGGACAAGGAGGGATTCTGCGTCCACTTCTCGTTCGCGATGGCGTCGATGGCCCGCTCGCTGGGCATACCGGCGCGGGTCGCGGTGGGCTTCACACCGGGGTCACCGCAGCCGGACGGTTCGATGACCGTGGGGCTGCGGGACGCGCACGCGTGGCCGGAGCTGTACTTCGAGGGTGTGGGCTGGACCCGCTTCGAGCCGACCCCGAACCGCGGCAGCGCGCCGTCGTACACACAGCCGGAGGCGTCGGGCGGCACCGGTCTCCCCGACGTGGCCCGGCCCACGCAGTCGGCGTCCACGGCGCCGTCCTCCGAGCCGTCGGCGAGCGAGAGCTGCGCCGGGCGGGAGCAGCAGCTCCAGGCGTGTGCGAGTGACTCCCCGGCGGCAGCGGCGGGGTCGGACCACGATCCCGGGCAGTGGCTCCTGTTCCTGGGCGTCGCCCTGGCTGTGCTCGCGATGCTGACGGTGCCGCTGCTGCCGATGCTGTGGCGGATGCGGGTCCGGGCCGTACGGCTCGGCGCCCACGGCCGTACGCCGGAGGGTGTGGCGGCTCATACGCTGGCGGTCTGGGCGGAGGTCACCGACACGGCCTGGGACTTCGGGATCGGACCGGACGACTCCCAGACGCCCCGCAAGGCCGCCGCGCGGATCGTACGCCTCGGTCATCTGGACGAGGGGGCCACGGCGGCGGTGCACCGGCTGGCGGCGGCGGTGGAACAGGTGCTCTACGCTCCCCGTCCCCACCCCACGGCGGGTCTCGCGGAGGACGCCCGCCGGGTGGCGGACTCGCTCGGGGCCCACGTCAGCCGCTCCACCCGCCTGCGCGCGCTCCTGGCCCCGCGTTCGACCGTCCGGGTCGTCTGGGCGGCCTCGGCCCGATGGGCGGCGCTCAAGGCCGACGTCTCGGCCCGCCGCCCGACCCTGCGGCGCCCGTCGGGCCAGAACGGCTGAGTACGGGAGCACCGCGCCGCGCGCCGTCCGCCGGGGCCCACCCTGGCGGGCGGCGCGCGGTCGTGTTGCGGCGGCGGCTGCTGCTTCGAGTGGCCTCGCGCGGTGAGACTGGCTGGAACTGCCCGGTGCGGAGCACGACGGGGCTGGGCTCCCCGCGGAGCACGGAGAGAGCGCCGACGGGAGGCAGTCGCCCGGTCCCGGGGCCCCGCTCCCGGGCGTGCAGGAGGGGTGACCGCCATATGGGTGGTCACCCCTCGGACACGTCTGTGGTGATGGGCAGAGCGGCGGAGTCTAATGGCCCTGTTCGTCGCGCCGACGCTGCCAGCGCTGCTCGATGCGGTCCATCATGGAGCGGCGCTGTCGTGGGTGTCGACGGGCGCCGGGAGCGCCGGACGGCTGCTCCCCGGGCTTGGGGGCCTTGCGCCAACCGGTGACGGCGAGCACCGCGCAGCCCAGCATGACGAGGAATCCCACCACGCTGACCCAGATCTGCTGTGCGACCATTCCGGCCATGAGGAGCGCGATACCCACCAGGAAGCCCGCGACCGCCTGGTAAACCCGTCGTCGGGTATACGTACGCAGCCCGCTTCCCTCAAGCGCTGTCGCGAACTTGGGATCTTCGGCGTACAGCGCTCGCTCCATCTGCTCGAGCATTCGCTGCTCGTGCTCCGAGAGCGGCACGGAGTCCTCCTCATCGTGCGGTCGCCGGGGCGACCCGGGGGGTCCTCTTCAGGATAGGCAGGGAATCGCCCCCGTGAAACCCGCCCCTCTACGCCAATTCGCCAACCGAAATCCGCCATGGCACTCCGATTCACTGAGGCGTACATGCCCCAGTGAACGGCCCGTCATGCCGGACGGTCTCACTCGATCATACGGCTCCGAGCGCGGGATCGGGCGGCCTGTGGCGTACTCCATCCGCCGTCGAGCCCCTGATCAGGCACGCTTCCCAGGAGGCCACTCAGGCCTCGGTGGCCACCGGCGTCTCACCGAGCACATGAAGCTGGGTCGCCACGGAGTGGAACGCGGGCAGCTCGGCGGCCGCGGCCTCCAGCTTGAGCAGCGCGTCCAGGGCGCCCGGCTCGGTGTCCACGAGCACACCGGGAACGAGGTCGGCGAAGACCCGCACGCCGTGCACCGCGGCGACCCTGAGGCCGGCGCCCTCGACGAGCTCGGTCAGTTGCCCGGCGGTGAAGCGGTGCGGGACGGGGTCGCCCTCGCCCCAGCGCCCGTTCGGGTCGTCGAGCGCGTGCCTGGCCTCCTTGAAGTGCCCGGCGAGGGCACGGGCGAGCACCGCTCCGCCCAGACCCGAGGCGAGCAGGCTGAGGACGCCCTCGGAGCGCAGCGCGGCGACCGCGTTGCCGATGCCCTCGGCGGGGTCGTCCACGTACTCCAGGACGCCGTGGCAGAGCACCGCGTCGTAGGCGCCGCGCTCGACGACGTCGAAGAGGCCGTGCGCGTCGCCCTGGACGCCTCGTACGCGGTCGGCGACGCCGGCCTCGGCGGCGCGGCGCTCCAGCGCGAACAGTGCGTTGGGGCTGGGATCGACGACGGTGACGCGGTGGCCGAGGCGGGCCACGGGCACCGCGAAGTTGCCGCTGCCGCCCCCGGTGTCCAGGACGTCGAGGCCGATGTGCGCGTCGCGGCCCGTGGCCTTGACCCGGCGGTCGAGGGCGTCCTTCAGGACGTCCCAGACCACGGCGGTCCGGAGCGAGGCGCGGGGTCGGGAGGGGTCGGAGCGTAGCGACGCCGTTTGAGGGCGGTGGTGGGAGACGGGTGGGCGCATCGGGTCCGACACGGCAGTTGACTCCTCGGCGCGGCACCGCCTGCTGTACGGCGGAGCGATGGTCTTGCCTCCGCCGGGCGGGGGTCACGGCGGAGAGTTGCGGGTACTCCCACCCTATTGCCTCCGTAGCCGTACCCGGCCGTGTGTCCCGCGCCGGGGGAGGCGGGCCCTGGGGACTGCTTCCGTGCCAGGTCACCCCAGGGGCGCGGAGTACACGGCCGGTCCCGCGGGGCTCAGCCCGCGTTCGGCACCTCCGGCCCCCCGTCCTGACCGCCCCGCCTGTCGCCATCCTGACTGTCCTGCTTGTCCTGCCTGTCCGGCCTGCCCTGCCTGTCCCGTCGGGGCTGTGGCAGGACGGGCTGGAGGACCAGCAGGCGCTCGACGAGGCGGAGGAACATCGCCACATCCCGTATCAGGTCGTCCGCGTCGCGCGCGCTCGCCGCGCCCCGGATGCCGGCCTCGGCGCGGGCGCGGCGGGCGGCTCCGGAGGCGAACAGCGCGCTCCACTCGGTGAGTTCGGGCGCGATCTCGGGAAGCACCTCCCAGGCGCTCCGGATCTTGGCGCGGCGCCGCGCGGTGGGCTCCGGGCGGCCCCGGGCGGCGAGAACGGCGGCGGCGGTGCGCAGGGCGGCCAGATGGGCCGTCGCGTACCGCTCGTTGGGAGTCTCCAGCACGGCCGCCTCGTCGAGGCCGGCGCGGGCCTGGGCGAGCAGGTCGAGGGCGGCGGGCGGGGCCGTCGCCCGGCGGAGCACGGGGTGCACGTCGCTCGCCGGGCCGGTCAGTGAGGGGGCAGGGCCGGTGGCGCGGCGCCGAGGGGCGGCGGCTGCGTGGGGGCTGGCCATGACGGACCTCCTGTCGTCTGTGTGACGGCACTGTGGCCGTATGTGCTCATCGTGAGGTATGGCACTGACAATCCGTTCTGACCTGGGATTTTGCTTCGCTCACAGGTTCGGAGTAGCTTTTGCACTGACCAGTCAGTTCAAAACGTGGGATGGGGACGACGTGAGGGGCACGGACGAGCCGGATGCGCCGCGTGAAGCGGCGGGAATCGCCGTCGGGGCAGCGGACTTCGGGCTCAGGGGGCCGCGCGGCTGGGCGTTCCGGGGAGTCGGCTTCCAGGCGGAGCCCGGCTCGCTCGTCGTGATCCAGGGACCGTCCGGGTCCGGCCGCACCTGTCTGCTGCTGGCCCTCACCGGCCGGATGAAGCCCGGCGAGGGGCACGCTGCGGTCGGCCCGCACCGGCTTCCCGGGGGCATGTCCGCGGTACGCCGGATCAGCGCGCTCGCCCACGTCCCGGGGGTCACCGAGCTGGACCCGGCCCTGACCGTCGGCGAGCACCTGCGCGAACGGGCGCTGCTGGAGCGGAGGTTCGGGGGTTCCGTGCGTGGTTCCCTACGGGAACTCGTGCGGCCGCGCGCCGAACGTGCCGCCGATGCGAAGGCCCGCATCGACGACGCGTTGTCCGCCGCCGGACTCGACCTGACGGCGCTGCCCAAGGGCGCCCGGACCGCCGTACGCGATCTGGAGCGGATTCAGGCGCTGCGGCTGTCGGTCGCCCTGGCTCTGATCGGCCGCCCCCGCCTTCTCGGCGTGGACGACACCGACCTGAAGCTCTCGGATGCCGAACGGGCCGAGGCATGGGCCCTGTTGAGATCGGTCGCCGAAACCGGGACCACGGTGGTGGCGGTGTGCAGCGAGGCACCTGAAGGCGCCGTGGTCGTGTCCACGCGGCAGCACGACAGCAACGACAGCACAGCACGGAACGATGACGAGGGGACGGCCGATGCGCTCGCCGAAGCTGGCCACGCTTGAGCTCAGGCGGTTCGGCAGGGGGAGGCTCCCGCGCGCGGCACTGGTCTCGCTGCTGTTGCTGCCGCTGCTGTACGGCGCGCTGTACCTGTGGTCGTTCTGGGACCCGTACGGCCGCCTCGACCGCGTCCCCGTGGCGCTGGTGAACGACGACAAGGGGGCGACCGCCGGCGGAGAGAAACTCACAGCGGGCGACGACATCGCCGAGAGGCTGCTCGACAGCGACGTCTTCGACTGGCGCGAGGTGAGCGCCGAGGAGGCCCGTGAGGGCGTCGAGGACGGCACGTACTACCTGTCGCTGACCATGCCGTCGGACTTCAGCGAGCGGATCGCGTCCAGTTCCGGGGACTCCCCCGAGACGGGCACCCTCCAGGTGCGTACGAACGACGCGAACAACTACGTCGTCGGGCAGATCTCCAGGACGGTGTTCTCGGAGGTGCGCACGGCCGCGTCCACGAAGGCGTCGCGGTCCTTCCTGGACCGGATCTTCGTCTCGTTCTCCGGCATTCACGCCGAGACGGAGAAGGCCGCGAAGGGCGCCGACGACCTCAGGGACGGCATCGGGAGGGCCGAGAAGGGCTCCGAGGACCTCGCGGACGGCCTGAGGAAGGCCAAGGAGGGCAGCGGCGCGCTGTCAAGCGGCCTGAGCAGGCTGGACCGCGGTGCCGACGCCCTGGAGCAGGGTTCCCGGCAGGTCGCGGACGGCACCCGGGCACTCGCCGGGAAGGTGAGCGGGGCCGCGGACCAGGTACGGCCGTTCCTGAAGGACGACGGTCGCACGATCGCCTCCACCGCCACCCTGGTGGCCGACTCGGCGGGCGTGATCCGCGGTCATCTCGACGCCTTCGTGAAGACGGCCCCGGCCGCGGAGAGCGGCACCCGTACGGCGTCCGAGACGCTGAACGGTGTCTACGCGAGGCGCTGCGAGAAGCAACTCGTGCCCGATCCGGCCTGCGGCGACCTGAAGAAGGCCAAGGACGCGGCCTCCGACGCGGCACGGCTCGCCGCGGACGTCAACGCGGTGGTGCGGGACTACGACGGCGACATGAAGGCCCTCGACAAGGACCTGGCGACCCTCCAACGACAGGCCAGGGCCCTCGCCGAGGCGGCGCCCCGCCTCTCCGAGAACCTCGACGACGCCGTCTCCAAGGTGAACGCCCTCAGCGAGGGCGCCGCGAAGGTCGCCAGGGGCGCGCGGGCGCTGCACACCGGCCTCGGTACGGCGCAGACGGGCGCGGCGGACCTGGACACGGGCCTCGGTGAGCTGTCGTCGGGCGCGATCGATCTCAAGGGCGGCATGTACCGGCTGGCCGACGGCTCCGGGAAGCTCGCCGGTGGGCTGCGCGACGGGGCGGAGCGGATCCCCGACTACGACCGGCAGGACCGTGACCAGCACACCCGGGTGATGGCCGACCCGGTGCAGCTGGCCTCCAGGGACCTGCACAAGGCGCCCAACTACGGCACCGGCTTCGCCCCGTACTTCATCCCGCTGTCCCTGTGGGTGGGCGCGATGGTGGCGTACATGCTGATCCAGCCGCTCAACCGGCGTGCGCTGGCCGCGGGCGCCTCGGCGTGGCGGATCGCGCTGGCGGGCTGGCTGCCGGTGGCCGCCCTGGGGGTGCTGCAGACGGCCGCCCTCATGGCGGTGCTCCGCTGGGCCGTCGGCCTTGAGCCCACGCGGGCGGCCGGCACGGTGGGCTTCCTGTTCCTGGTGACGGCGTGCTTCGCGGCGATCGTGCAGTGGCTGAACGCACGTTTCGGAGCGGCGGGCCGGATCCTCGTCCTGGCCGTCCTGATGCTGCAGCTGACGTCGGCGGGCGGCACGTATCCCGTGCAGACCAGCCCGGACTTCTTCAACGCGATCCATCCCTTCCTGCCGATGAGCTATGTCGTGGAGGCGCTCAGGAGGCTCGTCACCGGCGGCGATCTGTCCCCGGTCTGGCAGGCGTGCGGCGTCCTCGCGGCCTTCACCGCGGGCGCCCTTGCGCTGACCGCCGTGTCGGCCCGCCGCAGGCAGGTGTGGACCCTCGACCGGTTGCACCCGGGCTTGAGTCTGTGACCGCGCGGGGCACCGGCTGCTGTGAGAATCGGGGCATGGAAAGCAGCACCGTCACGGGCGGCGGCAGCAGCCGTCGTGCCGCGACCCGGCAGAAGCTCTACGAGGCGGCCGTCACCCTGATCGCGGAACAGGGGTTCTCCGCCACCACGGTGGACGAGATCGCCGAGCGGGCCGGGGTCGCGAAGGGCACCGTCTATTACAACTTCGCCAGTAAATCGGTCCTCTTCGAGGAGTTGCTGCGGCACGGAGTGGGACTCCTCACCGCCTCCCTACGGGAGGCGGCGGAGAAGACGGCGAAGGACGGCGGGCGGACGGTCGACGCGCTCGACTCGATGATCCGCGCTGGGCTCGTCTTCATCGAACGCTATCCGGCGTTCACGCAGCTGTACGTGGCCGAGTTGTGGCGCACCAACCGGGCCTGGCAGTCCACGCTGATGGTCGTCCGGCAGGAGGCGGTCGCCGTCGTCGAGGGCGTGCTGCGGGAGGGTGTGGAGCGCGGTGAGCTGAGCGACGAGCTCGACGTTCCGCTGACCGCGGCCGCGTTGGTGGGCATGGTTCTGGTGGCCGCGCTGGACTGGCAGTCGTTCCAGCCGGAGCGTTCCCTGGACGATGTCCACTCGGCGCTGTCCCGGCTCCTCCAGGGGCGGGTGAGCGGGAGGCGGTAGCCACTCACGCTGGTACCGGGTACCGGGTACCGGGTTCCGGGTTCCGGGTTCCGGGTTGCTGGTATCTGGTACCGACGAAAGCGCCGGTCCGCTGTGACCCGCGTCCCCCGCGGGCCACCTCGAACCGGCGCTTCGCCGTACCCCCGTACCCCCGTACTCCCCCGTACCCCCGTACCCCCGTGTTTCCCCCGTACGGTCGCCCCGGGATTCCCCCCGTGCCTCGCTCCCGCCGAACGGTGGTGGCTCATCGGCGGAAGGAGCGGTCAAGGGCGGGAGCCGTTCCGCCGCCCCGTGTCGGCGGTGCCGGATCCGCGCCCCTTTCCGTGTCTCCACTCTCTCGTTCACGCAGGTCGGGGCCCATCCGTGCGCGTACTCAACTCATCGGCTAGGTACGGATACTCAGCCCTCCGCGCTCATCCTCAGAACGCACCGTTGCCGACTGGTGACGATCGCGTCCGCGTCCGTACTCTGCGGGCCGGGGGACTTGGATCTCGCCCCCGCCGCCCCTACCCGTCCCATCCCTGGGGGCCGCCGCCCCCAGACCCCCAGGTGGCGTGATGGGGTGGGTGGTTGTGAGCGGGTGGGCGGGGGTTCATTCGGCTGACGGCCTCGTCCTCAAACGCCGGACAGGCTGGCGGCACCCAGCCTCAGCTGAAAGCCCCAAGCCGCAAGATCCCGCCCTCAACCGGCAAAGCACCGTCCCCGCCCGCACAATCCAGCCACTCCGGCGTTCGAGTACCGGGGGCCGACGGGCGGCCCCCGAAACGGGAAGCAAGGCATTGCCCCGACGAGGGGCCGAGCCCCGAGGCGGTCCGGGCGCAGCCCGGAGACGAGCACCAGGCCCAACCTCGAAGCACGGGCCAACCACAGCCCCCAAGAGGCAGCCAAGGCCAAGCCCCGAGGCGACTCCGGGCGCAGCGCCGAGGCAGGTTCGAGGCGCAGCCCCGACCGAGGCAGGTTCTGGCGGATCCCCGAGGCCGACGCCAGGCCCAAGCCCGAAGCACAGGCCAGGCCCCAACCCCCAAGAAGCCGACCAGGGCCAAGCCCCCAGGCAGGTCCGGGCGCAGCCCCGAGGCGCCTCCGGGTGCAGCCCCCGCCGAGGCAGGATCGGCGCAGCCCCGACCGAGGCAGGTTCTGGCGGATCCCCGAGGCCGACGCCAGGTCCAAGCCCGAAGCACAGGCCCAGCGCGAACGCCCAAGTAGCCGACCAGGGCCAAGCCCCCAGGCAGGTCCGGGCGCAGCCCCGAGGCGCCTCCGGGCGCAGCCCCCGCCGAGGCAGGATCGGCGCAGCCCCGACCGAGGCAGGTTCTGGCGGATCCCCGAGGCCGACGCCAGGTCCAAGCCCGAAGCACAGGCCCAGCGCGAACGCCCAAGTAGCCGACCAGGGCCAAGCCCCCAGGCAGGTCCGGGCGCAGCCCCGAGGCGCCTCCGGGCGCAGCCCTCGCCGAGGCAGGTTCGGGCGCAGCCCCGACCGAGGCAAGTTCGGGCGGATCCCCGAGGTCGGCGCCAGGCTCGTGCGCGCAGCGTGGGCCGGGGCCGGGGTCCGCGGTGCTGGGGGTTTCAGGGGGCGTGGCCTCCCGGCGGGGGCGAAGGGGCGGGGCCCCTGGGGAGGGGATGGGTAGGGGCGGCGGGGGCGGGATCCCAGGGCGGCCGGGCGTGTGTCGGTGGTGGCCGATAAAGTCGCCGGCATGGGACGGATCGTGGTGATCGGCGCCGGCATGGGCGCGATGGCGGCCGCCGCCCGGCTGGCCATCGCGGGCCACCGGGTGACGGTCTACGAGCGGACGGAAACGTACGGCGGCGCCGTGGCCCGGTACGAGCGGGACGGCTTCGCCTTCGACACCGGCCCCGGCCTCCTGCCGCTCCCCGCTGTCTACCGCGACCTGTTCCTCAAGACGGGCAAGCAGCCCCTTGAGGAATGCGTGGACCTCGTCCAGGTCGACCCGGCGTCGCGGCACGTGTTCCCGGACGGCACGGACGTCCTGCTGCCCAACGCCTCACGCGCCGGCACGGTCAGCGCGCTGAACACGGCCCTCGGATCGGGCGCGGGCGACCGCTGGGGTGACTTCCTGGTGCGGGCACGCGAGGCCTGGGACCGGACGCGCCGTCCCCTCCTGGAGGAGCCCCTCTGGTCGGACTGGCAGGTGCTCGGCGAGCGCGAGCCGTACCCCGCGGTGCCCCACAGGCGCCTGCTGCGCACCCGCCGGGCGAGCACTCTGGACGAGGTCGCCGCCTGGGAGCTGCGCGATCCCCGGCTCATCGCCCTGCTGGACGGCCACGCGCTCGCGCATGGTCTGGATCCCCGGACCGCCCCGGCGAGCGCGGCCGTGCTGCCGTACATGGAGCACGCCTTCGGCACCTGGTATGTGCGGGGCGGGATACGGGAGTTGGCGCGCGCGGTGTACGAACGGTGCCTGGCGCGCCGGGTGGAGTTCGTCTTCGGCGCCGAGGTCACCGGGATCGTCGAGAAGGACGGCCGGGCGGCCGGCCTGGAACTCGCCGACGGGACGGTCACCGAGGCGGACCACGTGGTCGCGGGAGTCGACCCGGTGCGGCTGCGCGGCCTGACCGGGCATGTGCTCCAGGACGACGGGGACGTCCGCCCCGACCGGGTGTCGCCGTGCCCCGGGCGGTTCACAGTGCTGCTGGCCCTGCGCGGGCGTCGCGAGACCGGTGCCGCGCATCGCACGGTCGTGCACGCACCGGACCGCACGGCCGAGTTGGACCACCTCAGCCGCCCCACCGGCGCCGCCAAGCCGGCGGGTCCCACGGTGACCGTCCTGCGTCCGGACGACCCGGCTCTGTGCCCGGACGACGCGCACGAGTCCGTGGTCCTGTCGGCGGCGGCACCGGCCGGAGCCGGCTGGGCGTCGGGCGACACGGCCGAGCGGTTCGCGGACCTTCTCGTCGCCGCCGCCGAGGCCGCCGTGCCCCGGCTGCGCGAGCGTCTCCTGTGGCGCGAGGTCCGCACCCCGGGCCACAGCGCCCAGGAGACCGGCGTCGAGAGCGGTGCCGTACCCCCGCCGGCGCTGGCCGCGGGTGAGGGCCGTTTCCTGCACCCGGCCAACACGACGCGCTTCCCCGGGCTCTACCTGGTCGGCGGCTGGGCGCACCCCGGCGGTGGTCTGCCGCACGCGGGCATGTCGGGCGCCTTGGTCGCGGGTCTGATCGTGGAGGGACAGGACTTCCGGGGTTCCCAGTAGCGCCGACCGAAGTGCCGGTGCCGCCGATGCTGCCGGTGCCGCTAGTACCTGTACCGCTGCTCGTCGTATCCGTTCTGGCCCCCGCCGTTCCCCTGGCCGTTGCCCTGGACGTTCCCCTGGTACGGATAGGGCTGCTCCGGCGGGAGTTCGCCGCCGAGCGGGTCGTCGGTGGTGCGCTGCTGCGGGACCCACACGCCGCCCGGCGGGGTCTCGCCGTATCCGCCGGTGGCGTACTGGTCCTGGCCGTAGCCCTGCTGGCCGTACGCCTGCTGGCCGTCATAGCCGCCGCCGTAGGACTGTGCGCCGTTGTACGGGTCGGAGTAGGCGGCGTACTGCTGCTGCGCCGGGTCGTAGCCGTACTGCTGCTGGTCGTAGCCCGAGTAGCCCTCGTACCCGAAGGCCTGGTCCTGGGACTGGGGCTGTGACTGGGCCTGAGCGGCGGCCGCGTAGGCGGTTTCGCTGTAGACGCCGTAGGTGCCGGTCTCGTCGGGCAGGGGCTGCGGCGAGTAGACGGTGCTCTCGACCGGGGTCTCGGGCCGCTGGGGGCGGGCGAAGACATCGTCGTCGCCGTCGGGCTCGTCGTCCTGGCGGTACGTTCCGGCAGTTGTCGCCCGGAGGTCGGAGACCTCCAGGTCGGGCTCTTCGGGCTCCGGTTCGCGGCGACGGCGCTTGCTGCCGCCGCCGTCCTCATCCGGGCGCTTGAAGGCCCAGCCGGCCACGAAGCCGCGGCGGAAGGACAGCGTGACGAACGTCTGCCCGACCGCGAAGGCAGCGGCGCCGAGGCCGATGACCACGACGTTGGCCATCAGGACGCCGAGGACGACACCGAGGAAGCCCGCGAACGCGAGCAGCCGCCAACGCAGCCGTGCCTTGTACTGCAGCAGCACCTCGCCGAGCAGCCACAGCGCGACGATGCCGAACGCGATGTAGAGGATCGTCCAGCCCATGTACGCCACTCTCCCTGCGGCCGTGGCCGCTCTGCCCTTTACGTCGTACGCGGCTCAGGTCTCAGGCCTGCGGTGGATGGTGCAGACCCAGATTCTCGTAGATTTCCAGCGTCGCGGTCGAGTTGTTGAGCGTGATGAAGTGCAGTCCGGGGACTCCCTCGTCCAGCAGCCTCGCGCAGAACTCCGTTGCGAACTCGATGCCAATGGAGCGTACAGCCGCCGGATCGTCTTTGGCTGTGAGGATCCGCTCTTTCAGGGCGACCGGGAACGAAGCGTTGCTGAGCTGCGGCAACCGTTCCAGCATCTTCACACTAGTGACCGGCATGACTTCGGGGATCACCGGGGTCGTACAGCCGGCCGCGGCGACACGGTCACGCAGCCGCAGATACGACTCGGGGTGGAAGAACATCTGCGTGATCGCGTAGTCGGCACCGGCCCGGCACTTGTCGACGAAGTGGCCGACGTCGGTGTGCCAGTCCGCGGACCGCGGGTGCATCTCCGGGAAGGCCGCGACGCCCACGCAGAAGTCTCCCGACTCCTTGATGAGCCGGACGAGCTCCGCCGCGTACGTCAGTCCCTGCGGGTGCGGCACCCACTCGCCCATGGGGTCGCCCGGCGGGTCGCCGCGCACCGCGAGCATGTTGCGGATACCGGCGTCGGCGTACTGGCCGATGATGTTGCGCAGTTCGGCTATGGAGTGGTTGACGGCGGTGAGGTGGGCGACGGGGGTGAGCGTGGTGTCGGAGGCGATCTGCTCGGTCGCCTTCACGGTGCCGGAACGGGTGGAACCGCCCGCCCCGTACGTCACGGAGACGAAGCTGGGGGCGACCGCCTCGACCCTGCGGAGGGCGTTCCACAGGTTGCGCTCGCCCTTCTCGGTCTTGGGAGCCCAGAACTCGAAGGAGTACGTGGTCTTGCCGTCGGCGAGCATGTCACGCACGGTAGCCGCGCGGTCTGTCCTGGTGGACGCGGTTCCTAGGGCCATACCGGCAGGTTAGCCAGGCCGGGCCGGTCCCCCAACCAGAGCAGGGATTTTCGCCCCGTTTCGTCCACTCGCTGTCCAGTCCTCGGACAGTGGGCCGACAGCCAGTGCCTTTGGGGGCTACGCCGCGCGCAGCCGCTTGGCGAACTCGGCCGCCGCCGCTCCGGGGTCGTCGGCCTCCGTGATCGCGCGGACGACGACGACGCGGCGGGCGCCCGCGTCGAGGACCTCGTCGAGGTTGCCGAGGTCGATGCCGCCGATGGCGAACCAGGGACGGTCGGTGGCGAGGCCCGCCGTGTACCGGACCAGGCCGAGGCCGGGGGCGGGGCGGCCGGGCTTGGTGGGAGTGGGCCAGCAGGGGCCGGTACAGAAGTAGTCCACGCCGTCCTGGACGGCGGCAGCGGCGGCCTCCGCCTCGGCGTGGGTGGAGCGGCCGATGAGGACGTCGTCGCCGAGGACGGCGCGGGCCGCCGGGACCGGGAGATCCCCCTGGCCCAGGTGCAGCACGTCGGAGCGGACGGCGTGGGCGACGTCCGCCCGGTCGTTCACGGCGAGGAGCCTGCTGTGGCGCCGGCAGGCGTCGGCGAACACCTGGAGGTGCTCCAGCTCCTCCGCGGCCTCCATGCCCTTGTCACGCAGCTGCACGATGTCGACGCCGCCGGCCAGGACCGCGTCCAGGAACTCCGGCAGGTCGCCCTGGCGCCTGCGGGCGTCCGTGCAGAGGTAGACGCGGGCGTCGGCGAGTTGTCGGCGGGCGGTGTCGGGCACGGTGAGGCTCCCCCGTTGTCGATGGCGTACGGCGTACGGCCTGCGGCCATGTGTCGGTGGCGTACGGGACACGGCTGGGCGGGACCCGGCCGTGTCCCGTACGCCGGACGGCGCATGTGGGTGGTGGGTTGGGGCGACGAGCGTCAGACGGCGAGCGCCTGGGCGCGGCGCTTGACCTCCGTGCCGCGATTCTCGCTCAGGGCCTGGGCCGGGGTGCCCGGCAGGCTCGGGTCGGGGGTGAAGAGCCACTCCAGCATCTCTTCCACCGTGAAGCCGTCGTCCCTCAGGAGCGTCAAGGTGCCGGACAGGCCCTTGACGACCTTGTCCCCGTCGATGAAGGCTGCGGGGACGTGCAGCGCGCGATTCTCGCCCCGGCGTACGGCGATGAGCTGGCCCTCCTTGACCAGCTGCCGCACGCGGGTCACCTCGACGTCGAGCATCTCGGCGATGTCGGGGAGGGTCAGCCACGCGGGGACGAGAGCATCGATCTTTGCGTCAATCTCGGTCACGCCATCAAGACTGCCATCCCGGACTGACAGTCGGTAGCCGAGCCACCTCCGGCGCGGGCCTTGAGTGGGCCGACCGGGGGGGTGGGCGACGCCGCGGGGGCCGTTCCTCCTGGCACTCGGAGCCGCCCGGCTACGCCGTCGCGTTCTTCAGCGGGCGCGAGGGGTCCGCCAGCAGCTCCGGGTCCATGGCCGTGCCCGCCTCGATCAGCCGCCGGCCCTGCGCCAGGTCCCTGGGGCGGCCCACCGCGAGGAGGGCGACCAGGCGCCCCTCACGCAGCCAGCACACCGACCAGGCGGCACCCGTGGGGTCGCCGCGCCACACGGTCGTGTCGGCGGAGGCGTGGTGGCCGGCGTACTGGACGAAGCGGCCGAACTGTTCCGACCAGAAGTACGGGACCGGATCGTAGGGCTCCGGGGATTCGCCGATGATGTTGGCGGCCACGGTGCGCGGGCCCTGGAGGGCGTTGTCCCAGTGATGGACGAGGAGGCGTTCGCCGTACCTTCCCGAAGGGAAGGACGCGCAGTCGCCGACGGCGTGGACGTCCGGCGCCGAGGTGCGCAGGTGGTCGTCGGCCACCACCTCGCCGTAGGTGCCGAGCTCGATGCCCGAGTCCTTCAGCCACGCCGTCGCCGGGCGTGCCCCGATGCCCACGACCACCGCGCCCGCCGACACGCGCGAGCCGTCGTCCAGGACCACCGTCCCGTCCTCGACGCGCTCCACGCGCGCGTGGGTGCGCAGGACCGCCCCGCTGTTGGCGTACCAGGCGGCCATGGGGGCGGCCACCTCGGCGGGCAGGGCCCCGGCCAGCGGGCGGTCGGCGGCCTCGACGACGGTCACCGCGCAGCCCGCCTCGCGCGCGGCGGTGGCGAATTCCGCCCCGATCCAGCCGGCCCCCACGACCACGATGTCGTGCTGCCGGGCCAGGACGGGCCGCAGGCGCTCCGCGTCGTCCAGGGTGCGCAGCAGGTGCACGCCGGGCACGCCCTCGGCGCCCGGCAGCCGGATCGGTTCCGCACCGGTCGCGAGGACGAGGACGTCGTATGGGACCGGGCCCGTCGCCGTGTCGAGTTCGTGGTCCCCCGGGCGCACGCCGAGCACCTCGCGGCCGAGCTGGAGCTCGATGCCGAGTGCCTCGAAGTCGACGTCGAAGGCGGATCCCTCGGCCTTGCCGAGCAGGACGGCCTTGGACAGCGGCGGCCTGTCGTAGGGCTGGTGCGGCTCCGCGCCGATCAACGTGACGGGGCCGCTGAAGCCCTTCTCCCGCAGGACGACCGCGGTCTGCACCCCGGCCATGCCCGCACCCACGACGACGACCCGCCGGGTCCCTCGTGTCTCGGTCTGCTCGCTCACCTGATCACCATAGACACCTGACAATTCGTCAGTCAGCGGCCGGGCTCCGTGACCTGTTCCACAACGCTGGTTCCGCTGCCCGGCTGCGACTCCCACTCCCAGGTCTCCGCCAGGCGCACACGCCCGTCGGGGAGCTCGGTCACGAGGGAGACGCAGTGCCCTGACGACGTCGTGCCGTCCCGCTTCAGTTGCACGTACCGGAAGTCCAGCCGGTCACCGTCCCGCGTACCCACGAGGTGGCCCCGTACGACATCGCCGCCCGCGTACTCGGCCCAGATCTCGCCGTCCTTCTCGTGGTAGGTGAACCGGGTGCGGGTGCCCACCTGACCTGGGGCCTGGTCCGCGACGGGGGCGAGGACGAGGCCGTCGAGAGATCGGTGGGGTGGGCGGGTCATGAGCGGAGGCTCCCTTACTGGGGCGGACGGCACGGGCTAGGGTGGCCAACGTAGAGCACTCGCGGGAGCCCGGACGCACCGGGCTGAGAGGGAGGCTGGCGGCCTCCGACCGTACGAACCTGATCCGGGTCATGCCGGCGAAGGGAGGGGCTGGACGCCCATGTCGCGTACACGTACAGCAGACGTCCTCGTCGTGGGGGGCGGCGTCATCGGGCTCGTGACGGCGTGGCGGGCCGCGCAACGCGGGTTCGCCACGGCGGTCGTGGACCCCGAGCCGGGCGGCGGGGCCGCGCGCGTGGCGGCCGGGATGCTCGCCGCGGTGACCGAGTTGCACTACGGGGAGCAGACGCTGCTGGGCCTCAACCTGGCGTCCGCGCGCCGCTACCCGGATTTCGCGGCCGAGCTGACCGAGGTGACGGGCCTGGACCTCGGCTACCGCCGGTGCGGCACGATCGCGGTCGCGCTCGACGCCGACGACCGCGCGCACCTGCGTGAACTGCACGCGCTGCAACGGCAGTCGGGGCTGGAGTCGGAGTGGCTGAGCGGACGGGACTGCCGCCGGCTGGAGCCGATGCTCGCGCCGGGCGTACGCGGCGGACTGCGCGTCGACGGTGATCACCAGATCGACCCGAGGCGGCTCGCCAGGGCGCTTGTCGCGGCCTGCGAGCGCGCCGGGGTGGTCTTCCATCGGATGTGGGCCGAGAGGCTGTCAGTCGTCCGGGAGCGGGCTGCCGGGATCAGGGCCGCCGACGGCACCGACCTCGCCGCGGGGCGGGTCGTCCTCGCCGCGGGCAGCCTGAGCGGGCGGCTGGCGGGCGTCCCGGACGACGCCCTGCCGCCCGTACGGCCCGTGAAGGGGCAGGTGCTGCGGCTGACCGTGCCGAAGCGGTACGCGCCCTTCCTGAACCGGACCGTGCGCGCCGTGGTCCGCGGCAGCCACGTCTACCTGGTGCCCCGCGAGAACGGTGAGCTGGTCGTGGGCGCGACCAGCGAGGAACTCGGCTGGGACACCACGGTCACCGCGGGCGGGGTGTACGAACTGCTCCGCGACGCCCACGAACTGGTCCCCGGGATCACCGAACTGCCGCTCACCGAGACGCGCGCGGGACTGCGCCCCGGCTCTCCCGACAACGCGCCCCTGCTCGGCCCGACCGCGTGCGAGGGGCTGCTCCTCGCGACCGGCCACTACCGCAACGGCGTGCTCCTCACCCCCGTCACCGGTGACGTCATGGCGCATGTGCTCACCACGGGTGAACTCCCCGAGGAAGCACGTGACTTCACGCCCCGGCGCTTCAGTGCCGCCGCGATCGAGGAGCAGCCGGCATGAACGACCTCGGCTCCGGCGACCCGACCGGCGTGCACGTCTTCGTCAACGGGGAGCGGCAGCGGATCGCCGCCGGCACCGCTCTCGACACCCTCGTGAAATCCCTCACCGCGGCCCCGTCGGGCGTCGCCGCCGCGCTCAACGAAACCGTCGTCCCCCGCGCGCAGTGGCCGTCCACTCCCCTCTCCGAGGGGGACCGCGTCGAAGTCCTCACCGCCGTCCAAGGAGGCTGACCCATGGCCGACGACCCCTTCGTCCTCGGCGGTACGACGTACTCGTCCCGCCTCATCATGGGCACGGGCGGCGCGCCGAGCCTCGATGTCCTGGAGCGCGCGCTCGTGGCGTCCGGCACGGAGCTGACGACGGTCGCGATGCGCCGTGTGAGCCCCGAGGCGCACGGCTCGGTGCTGTCCGTGCTGCGCAGGCTGGGCATCGGCGTCCTGCCCAACACGGCGGGCTGTTTCACCGCGGGCGAGGCCGTGCTGACCGCCCGGCTCGCGCGCGAGGCGCTCGGCACCGACCTGGTGAAGCTGGAGGTCATCGCCGACGAGCGCACCCTGCTGCCCGACCCGATCGAGCTGCTGGACGCCGCCGAGACCCTGGTCGACGACGGTTTCACGGTGCTGCCGTACACCAACGACGACCCGGTGCTGGCGCGGAAGCTCCAGGACGTGGGCTGTGCCGCGATCATGCCGCTGGGCTCGCCGATCGGCTCCGGGCTCGGCATCCGCAACCCGCACAACTTCCAGCTGATCGTGGAGCACGCGCGCGTGCCGGTGATTCTGGACGCGGGAGCGGGCACGGCGTCCGACGCCGCGCTCGCCATGGAACTGGGGTGCGCGGGTGTGATGCTCGCCTCAGCGGTGACCCGGGCCCAGGAACCGGTGCTCATGGCCCAGGGGATGCGGCACGCGGTGGAGGCCGGCCGGCTCGCGTACCGTGCGGGACGCATTCCGCGGCGTCATTTCGCGGAGGCGTCGTCGCCGACGGAGGGCCGCGCGCGACTCGACCCCGAGCGCCCCGCGTTCTGACCCGGTTCCGGCTCCTGGCGCCCCCAGGGCCGGTCAGCCGCCTCTGCCGCCGCGAACAGTCACAGGTCGGCTGCATTCCGTCTCCCGCGCCACGCGACTGACGGCACGCCGACAGTGGCGGCCCCTAGACTCACCTGCGTGGACACGACCCTTCAGGACCCGCTTGTCGGCCAGTTGCTCGACGGCCGCTACCGGATCGACGCGCGGATCGCGGTCGGCGGGATGGCCACGGTCTACCGGGCCATGGACATCCGCCTCGACCGTGTGCTCGCGCTCAAGGTGATGCATCCGACACTGGCCGCCGACGGCACGTTCGTCGAGCGCTTCATCCGCGAGGCCAAGTCCGTGGCACGGCTCTCCCACCCGAACGTGGTGGGTGTCTTCGACCAGGGCACCGACGGGTCGTACGTCTACCTCGCGATGGAGTACGTCGCCGGGTGCACCCTGCGTGATGTGCTGCGCGAGCGCGGTGCCCTGCAGCCGCGGGCCGCGCTCGACATCCTGGAGCCGGTGCTCGCCGCGCTGGGTGCCGCGCACCGGGCCGGGTTCGTGCACCGCGACATGAAGCCGGAGAACGTCCTGATAGGGGACGACGGCCGGGTCAAGGTGGCGGACTTCGGTCTCGTACGGGCCGTGGACACGGTGACGAGCACCACGGGCCAGGTCCTCGGCACCGTCTCCTACCTCGCCCCGGAGCAGCTGGAGCACGGCACGGCGGACACCCGGGTCGACGTGTACGCGTGCGGGGTCGTCCTCTACGAGATGCTGACCGGCGGCAAACCGCACTCCGGGGACTCCCCCGCGCGGGTGCTCTACCAGGCGCTGAACGCGGACGTGCCGCCGCCGTCCGCCGCGGTGCCCGGACTGCCGTACGAGCTGGACGAGTTGGTCGCCTCCGCGACCGCCCGCAATCCCGAGCTGCGCCCGCACGACGCGGTGGCGCTGCTCGCGCAGACCCGGGACGCGCGGGCCGCGCTGAGCGCCGAGCAGCTGGACGCGGTCCCGCCGCAGGCGATCGCCGGGGAGCACCACAACGGCGAGGACCGCACGAGCGTCATCCCGCGCTCGCTGTCGGTGCCCCGGCCGTTGCCGGTCAACGACGACGAGGGGATGAACCGGACGAGCCGGTTCCAGAGCCCTCCGGTCGCGCCCCGGCGTAACGCCACCGCTGTCCGGCGCGGACCGCTGGCGATCGTCGTGGCCGTCCTGCTGGTGCTCGGTGCCGGCACGGGTGTCTGGTACATCAACTCGGGCCAGTTCACCAAGGTCCCGGCGGTGCTGACGCAGCCCGAGGCGCAGGCGAAGCAGCGGATCGAGGCCGCGGGCCTCCGGGTACGGATCACGTACGCGTTCAGCGACACCATCAGGCGCGGCGAGGTGATCCGCACCGATCCGGGTCCGAACGCCCGGATACGGGACAACGACACGGTGACACTGACCGTCTCCAGGGGACCGGAGATGGTGAAGGTGCCGGACACGAAGGGCTTCCGGCTGAACGAGGCGAAGTCCCGGCTGCGGCAGCAGGGCCTCGAACCGGGTCTGGTCACACGGGCGTTCAGCGAGGAGGTCCCCAGCGGCTCTGTGATCAGCACGGCCCCGGAGGCCGGCACGGAGCGCCGCTCCGGCTCGGTCATCGCGCTGACCGTCAGCAAGGGCACGCCGGTGGAGGTGCCGGACGTCACGGGCGAGTCGGTCCAGGACGCGAGGGCGGAGCTGGAGGACGCCGGTCTGAAGGTGGAGATCGCCGGGGAGCGGATCAGTTCCGAGTTCGAGAAGGGCGAGGTCGCGCAGCAGTCGCCGGGCGAGGGCCAGGAGGCCGCCCAGGGCGACACGATCACCCTGACGATCTCCAAGGGCCCCGAGATGGTCGAGGTCCCGGACGTCGTGGGCGACAGGGTGGACGAGGCCAGGCAGAAGCTCGAAGCCGCCGGCTTCCGGGTCGACGAGTCCCGGGGCCTGATCGGGCTCTTCGGCGACGAGGTCAAGAAGCAGTCGGTCAAGGGCGGGAAGACGGCCCCCAAGGGCTCCACGATCACGATCGAAATCCGCTGACGGGTCCCTCCGGGGTCGGGCCGGGGGGTGGAGGCGACGGCCCCTTGGCCTGCGCAGCCTGGTCGGCCGCAGGCAGGAGGCGCTCCCTGGCCTGCGCCCTGGAGGTCTCCGCGCCCGGGTCCCCCGGACCCCCCGAGTCCCCCCGGATCCCCCGGCGGTCGCCCCAAGCCGCCGTGACACCCTGAGTGAGTGACCAGCAAGTACCTTCGCAATCCCGTGGGCAGCCATGTTCCCGTGGCCGGTGGGCTGCATTCCGTGGGGCTCTCCTACGCTCACGATCTCAAGGCCGAGACCGTGCAGGTGTTCGTGGCGAATCCGCGCGGGTGGGCGACGCCGCCGGGAAATCCGCGGCAGGACGAGGCGTTCCGCGAGACGTGTGCCGCCGAGTCGATCCCCGTGTACGTACACGCGCCCTACCTGATCAACTTTGGTTCGCACACCGGGGCCACGGTCGAGAAGTCGGTGCAGTCACTGCGCCACTCGTTGCGCAGGGGCCGGGAGATCGGCGCTCTGGGTGTGGTCGTCCACACCGGGAGCGCGACCGGTGGCCGGGAGCGCTCCGTCGCCCTCAAACAGGTGCGCGAGCACATGCTGCCGCTGCTCGACGAACTGACCCACGCCGACGACCCTTTCCTCCTGCTGGAGTCCACCGCGGGCCAGGGCGCCTCACTCTGCTCGCGCACCTGGGACTTCGCGCCCTACTTCGAGGCGCTCGATTCCCACCCGAGGCTGGGCGTCTGCCTCGACACCTGCCACATCTTCGCGGCGGGCCACGATCTGACCGGGCCCACCGGCATGCACCAGACCCTCGACCTGCTGGTGGACACCGTCGGGGAAGGGCGGCTCAAGCTGATCCACGCCAATGACTCGAAGGACGTCGTCGGCGCCCACAAGGACCGCCACGAGAACATCGGCTCCGGTCACATCGGTGAGGACCCGTTCCGTGCGCTCATGGCCCATCCCGCCACCGAGGGTGTCCCCCTGATCATCGAGACGCCCGGCGGCAAGGTGGGCCACGCGACGGACGTGGAACGGCTCAAGAAGCTCAGGGAGAGCTAGCGGTATCCAGGCAGCGGCAAACACATTGAGGAATACCCCCAGGGGGTATACGGTTGCTGTTCTGCGACAGGAACCGTCACCTGACACTGGGGGCCACCATGGAGCACGGCACGTCCGCACGCGACAGCCACGCGCACCACAGCCACGAGGGACACGCTCCAGGCGCGACCACCTGGGGCACCGCCACCAAGGCCACGCTCCACTGCCTCACCGGCTGCGCCATCGGCGAGATCCTCGGCATGGTGATCGGCACCGCGCTGGCCTGGCACAACGTACCGACGATGATCCTCGCGATCGTCCTGGCCTTCATCTTCGGCTACTCGTTGACGCTGTACGCCGTCACGAAGGCGGGCCTGCCCCTGAGGGCCGCGATCGGTGTCGCGCTCGCCGCGGACACGGTGTCGATCGCCGTGATGGAGCTCGTCGACAACGGCGTGATCCTGCTGGTCCCGGGCGCGATGGACGCCCACCTCGCGGACGCCCTCTTCTGGTGGGCGCTCGCCCTGGCCTTCGTGATCGCGTTCCTGGCGACCACACCGGTCAACAAGTGGATGATCGGCCGCGGCAAGGGCCACGCGGTAGTGCACCAGTACCACCACTGACGCACGGCAACGCGCACGGAGCCAGGGTCAGAGCTCGGGGCCGTCCCCGGGCTCTTCCTGGTACGAGTAGCGCTGCTCCCGCCAGGGATCGCCGATGTTGTGGTAGCCGCGCTCCTCCCAGAAACCGCGCCGGTCGGCGGTCATGTACTCCACGCCACGGACCCACTTGGGTCCTTTCCAGGCGTACAGATGGGGCACCACGAGCCGCACCGGAAAGCCGTGTTCCGCGGTGAGCAGCTCACCGTCCTTGTGGGTGGCGAAGATCGTGCCCTCGGCGGCGAAGTCCGCGAGCCGGAGGTTGGAGCTGTAGCCGTACTCGGCCCACACCATGACATGGGTGACACCGGGCGCGGGCGGGGCGATCTCCAGGAACGTACGGGCCGGGACGCCACCCCACTCGGCGCCCAGCATGCTGTACTTGGTGACACAGTGCAGATCGGCCACGACCGCGGCGTACGGCAGGGCCGTGAACTCCTCGTGCGTCCAGCAGCGCTTCTCACCGTCGGCCGTGGCACCGAAGACCCGGAACTCCCAGCGCTCGGAGCGGAACCTGGGGACAGGTCCGTAGTGCGTGACCGGCCAGCCGCGCTGGAGCCGCTGCCCCGGCGGAAGCTGCTGCTGCTCCGCACCCCCCGATGCGCGCTCCCCAGACGAGCGATCTCCAGATTCACGCTCCACCGGCTGACCCATGACTCCATCCTGGCAGACCCCGAACGATGGAGATGACCCACCCCACCCCACCTCAACTCGGACAAAATGCACGAAGCATGCCCTTACTCGCTAAGCGTGCACTTACTGGACGCTCCTCGACAGCGGTGGGATCATGCGGCAACCTGCCAGTCCCCGCTTGGAAGGAGCCTCTGCGATGCAGGGCGACCCCGAGGTCATCGAATTCCTCAACGAACAGCTGACCGCCGAGCTCACCGCGATCAACCAGTACTTCCTGCACGCGAAGATGCAGGAGAACTTCGGCTGGACGAAGCTCGCGAAGTACACGCGGGCCGAGTCGTTCGACGAGATGAAGCACGCGGAGGTGCTCACCGACCGCATCCTCTTCCTGGAGGGCCTGCCGAACTACCAGCGGCTGTTCCATGTGCGGGTCGGGCAGACGGTGACCGAGATGTTCCAGGCCGACCGGCAGATCGAGGTCGAGGCGATCGACCGCCTCAAACGCGGCATCGAGGTGATGCGCAACAAGGGCGACATCACGTCCGCGAACATCTTCGAGTCGATCCTCGCGGACGAGGAGCACCACATCGACTACCTCGACACCCAGCTGGAGCTGGTGGACAAGCTCGGCGAGGCGCTCTACATCGCCCAGGTGATCGAGCAGCCCGAGAGCTAGGGCCGAGTACGAAAGCCTAGGCGGCTTCCTCAAGCCGTTCGAGCTCCGACAGCACCGGCCGGCCCCCGTCGACCAGCTCTCGGCTCGGGCACGCCCCGCGGCCGAGGATCGCCTGAATCCGGCGTACGCACGAACCGCAGTCCGTACCCGCCTTGCAGGCGGACGCTATCTGGCGGGGGGTGCAGGCACCGCTCTCCGCGTGCTGCTTGACCTGCTGCTCCGTGACACCGAAGCAACTGCAGACGTACACGCGGTTCACCTCCCGCCGGACAACTACGGACCACTGCCGCCGCCCCACCTGATCAGTGAGGCTAACCTAACCTTACCCACGCCATCAGGGCTGCGAAAGCGGAAGGGGGCGCGGATCGTATGTGATCCGCGCCCCACTGCTCGCGCCGAGCCAGTATCGACTGGCCACCGTATCGGTCCCCTACTGGCCCCTACTGGTCCCGGTACATCTCGGCGACGAGGAAGGCCAGGTCGAGCGACTGGCTGCGGTTGAGCCGGGGGTCGCAGGCCGTCTCGTACCGCTGGTGCAGGTCGTCGACGAAGATCTCGTCGCCGCCGCCCACGCACTCGGTGACATCGTCGCCGGTCAGCTCCACATGGATGCCGCCCGGGTGGGTGCCGAGGCCCTTGTGGACCTCGAAGAAGCCCTTCACCTCGTCGAGTACGTCGTCGAAGCGGCGGGTCTTGTGGCCGGAGGCCGCTTCGAAGGTGTTGCCGTGCATCGGATCGGTGACCCACGCCACCACCGCGCCGGAGGCCGTGACCTTCTCGACCAGCTCGGGGAGCTTGTCGCGGATCTTGTCCGCGCCCATGCGGACGATGAAGGTCAGCCGGCCCGGGTCGCGCTCGGGGTCGAGACGCTCGATGTACCGCAGCGCCTCCTCGGCCGTCGTCGTGGGGCCGAGCTTGATCCCGATCGGGTTGCGGATCTTCGACGCGAACTCGATGTGGGCACCGTCCAGCTGCCGGGTGCGCTCGCCGATCCACACCATGTGTCCGGAGACGTCGTACAGCTGGCCGGTGCGCGAGTCGACCCGGGTCAGGGCGGACTCGTAGTCGAGCAGCAGCGCCTCGTGCGAGGAGAAGAACTCGACGGTCTTGAACTCCTCCGGGTCGGTCCCGCAGGCGTGCATGAAGTTCAGCGCGTTGTCGATCTCGCGCGCCAGCTGCTCGTAGCGCTGCCCGGACGGGGACGACTTCACGAAGTCCTGGTTCCAGGCATGCACCTGGCGCAGGTCGGCATAGCCGCCGGTGGTGAAGGCACGCACCAGGTTGAGCGTCGACGCGGACGCGTGGTACATCCGCTTCAGGCGCTCGGGGTCCGGGACGCGGGCCGCCCCGGTGAAGTCGAAGCCGTTGACGGAGTCGCCCCGGTAGGTCGGAAGCGTCACGCCGTCGCGGGTCTCGGTCGGCTTGGAGCGCGGCTTGGAGTACTGCCCCGCGATCCGGCCGACCTTCACGACGGGCACGGAGGCCGCGTACGTGAGCACGGCGCCCATCTGGAGCAGCGTCTTGAGCTTGTTGCGGATGTGGTCGGCGGACACCCCGTCAAAGGCCTCGGCGCAGTCGCCGCCCTGGAGAAGGAACGCCTCCCCCCTGGCGACGGCTCCCATCCGGGCGCGCAGCTGGTCGCACTCGCCCGCGAAGACGAGCGGCGGATACGACTCCAGCTCCGCAACGACTGCGCGCAGAGCCTCGGGGTCGGGGTACTCGGGCTGCTGCGCCGCGGGCAGGTCTCGCCAGGTGTTGCCAGCGCTCGCGCTGGACTTAGCGTTCACGGTCACGCCACAAGATTACGGGGTTGTGTCAGGGCCACCGGCCCGTGCCCATCAAGTGAGACGACGGTTACGCGCTGCGAGATGCTGCGGGGCATGGCGGTGCCCTCGTGTGGTGTACGGTTCGGGCATGTTCGCGCTTTCGACCCAGAACTGGTGGTGGACCGCTCACCCGGCGGCCCACTGACTGCGCGTACGCAAGACTTCGCGAAGGCCGCCCGAGGGGCGGCCTTCGGCGTTTCCGGGGTCGTTCCTCACCGGCATCGATACGGCCATCGATACCGACATCGACAACGACATCGACTGAGGACGGACGAGGAAACCCATGGACCTGGCACAGCTCGCGCACGACGACCGCCCCTTCGCCCTGCTCCGCCGCCGCTCCCCCGGCCACGACGAGAACACCGTGGAGGTGCTGCTCGGCCCGGTCTCCACGTACGACCATCTCGCCGACCTCCCCGGCGAGGGCCTGGCCCTGGTGCCCTTCCGCCAGATCCGCGAGCGCGGCTTCGACGTACGGGACGACGGGACACCGCTGGTGGTGCTCACGCCCGAGGAGACGCACACGCTGACGCTGGAAGACGCGCTGGCCCAGCTTCCCGCCCACGACGTCCGCGTCAGCGCCGGCGGCTTCGACGTCGATGACGAGGAGTACGCGGAGATCGTCGGGCGGGTGCTGCGTGAGGAGATCGGGCGGGGCGAGGGCGCGAACTTCGTGATCCGGCGGACGTACGAGGGTGAGATCCCCGGATTCCGGCGCGCCGACGCCCTGGCTCTGTTCCGGCGGCTGCTGGAGGGTGAGCGGGGTGCGTACTGGACGTTCGTGGTGCACACCGGCGAGCGGACGCTGGTGGGGGCGAGCCCGGAAGTGCACGTCCGTATGTCCGGTGGGACCGTCGTCATGAACCCGATCAGCGGGACGTACCGCTACCCGGCCGAGGGGCCGACGCCGGAGCACCTGCTGGAGTTCCTCGCCGACGGAAAGGAGATCGAGGAGCTCTCCATGGTCGTCGACGAGGAGCTCAAGATGATGTGCACCGTCGGCGACATGGGCGGGGTCGTGGTCGGGCCACGGCTGAAGGAGATGGCCCATCTCGCGCACACGGAGTACGAGTTGCGGGGGCGGTCGTCGCTGGACGTACGGGACGTGCTGCGGGAGACCATGTTCGCGGCGACCGTCACGGGGTCGCCCGTGCAGAACGCGTGCCGGGTGATCGAACGGCACGAGGTGGGTGGGCGCGGGTACTACGCGGGGGCACTGGCGCTGCTCGGCCGGGATGCGGGCGGGACCCAGACCCTGGACTCGCCCATCCTCATCCGGACCGCCGACATCGACGCGGACGGGCGCCTCAGGGTGTCCGTGGGGGCGACGCTCGTCCGGGGCTCGGATCCCGTGAGCGAGGTCGCCGAGACGCACGCGAAGGTGGCGGGTGTGCTGGCCGCGCTGGGCGTGCGGCCCGGCCGGCCCCGGGAGGAGCGGGTGCGGTCGCGGCTGTCGGACGATCCCCGGGTGCGCGCGGCGCTCGACGGGCGGCGGGCCTCGCTGGCCCCGTTCTGGCTGCGGATGCAGGAACGGTCCGACGTTCTTGAGGGTCACGCTCTGGTCGTCGACGGTGAGGACACCTTCACCGCGATGCTCGGGCACGTGCTGCGTTCGTCCGGGCTGGAGGTGACGGTGCGGCGATACGACGAGCCGGGGTTGCGGGAGGTTGTGCTCGCGCACGAGGGGCCGGTCGTGCTGGGGCCCGGTCCGGGGGATCCCTCCGACCTGGGTGACCCCAAGATGCGGTTCCTGCGAGGGCTGGCGGCTGATGTCGTGCGAGGGCACCGGCACGGGGTTCTCGGTGTCTGCCTCGGTCATGAGCTGATCGCGGCCGAGTTGGGGCTGGAGATCGTGCGCAAGCGCGTCCCGTACCAGGGTGCCCAGACGGAGATCGATCTGTTCGGGCGGGCGGAGACGGTGGGTTTCTACAACAGCTTCGTGGCGTACTGCGACGACGAGACGGCCGAGGAGTTGAGGGCCCATGGGGTCGAGGTGAGCCGGGCCGCGAACGGTGAGGTGCACGCTCTGCGCGGGCCCGGGTTCGCCGGCGTCCAGTTCCACCCCGAGTCGGTGTTGACGCTGAACGGTGCGGTGGTGGTGCGGGAGTTGCTCGGGGGACTGCGGGACCTGCGCGGGGTACGGGGTGTGGGGGTTCGGGGTGCGGGGGCGGTGCGGCCGCGTTCGTAGCCGGGGGTTGATTCGCCCCCGCCGCCCCTACCCGTCCCATCCCCAGGGGCTCCGCCCCTTCGACCCCGGCCAAGGGGGCTGCGCCCCTTGGAACCCCCGGGGCGGCTTGGGGGCTCCGCCCCGCACCCACCTCGGGCTCCGTCCCGGACCCCGTTTCGGGGGCCGGCCCCCGGGCCCCCGCTCCTCAAACGCCGGAGGGGCTGAACGATCCAGCCCGTCCGGCGTTTGAGGACGAGGCCGTTCAGGCCGAAGCGGGGTCCGGGGGCGCAGCCCCCGGGGATGGGAGGGGTAGGGGCGGCGGGGGCGAGGAAAAGCCCCGGGACGGCCGGGCGGCGGGCCGGGGTCAGCCGAAGAAGACGCCTACCTCCTCGTACAGCTTGGGGTCGACCGTCTTCAGCTTGGCCGTGGCCTCCGCGATGGGAACCCGGACGATGTCCGTACCACGCAGGGCGACCATCTTGCCGAAGTCCCCGTCACGTACGGCCTCGATCGCGTGCAGCCCGAAGCGGGTGGCCAGCCAGCGGTCGAAGGCACTGGGAGTGCCGCCCCGCTGGACATGGCCCAACACCGTCGTACGGGCCTCCTTGCCCGTGCGCTTCTCGATCTCCTTGGCCAGCCACTCTCCGACTCCGGAGAGACGGACATGGCCGAAGGAGTCGAGGGACTCGTCCTTCAGGACCATGTCGCCGTCCTTGGGCATGGCTCCCTCCGCCACCACCACGATCGGCGCGTACGACGCCCGGAAGCGCGAGGTCACCCAGGCACAGACCTGCTCGACGTCGAAGCGCTGCTCCGGGATGAGGATGACGTTCGCGCCGCCCGCGAGGCCCGAGTGCAGGGCGATCCAGCCGGCGTGGCGGCCCATCACCTCCACCACCAGAACCCTCATGTGTGACTCGGCCGTCGTGTGCAGACGGTCGATCGCCTCCGTCGCGATGCCCACCGCGGTGTCGAAACCGAAGGTGTAGTCCGTGGCCGAGAGGTCGTTGTCGATCGTCTTCGGGACGCCGACCACGGGGACGCCGTACTCGTCCGTGAGGCGCGCGGCCACGCCCAGGGTGTCCTCGCCGCCGATCGCGACAAGCGCCTCGACCTCCTGCTTGGCGAGGTTCTCCTTGATCCTTCGGATCCCGCCCTCCTGCTTGAGGGGATTGGTCCGAGAGGAGCCGAGGATGGTGCCGCCGCGCGGCAGGATGCCGCGCACCGTGGGAATGTCGAGCCGCAGGGTGTCGTTTTCGAGCGGCCCCCGCCAGCCGTCCCGGAAGCCGACGAAGTCATAGCCGTACTCCTGCACGCCCTTGCGGACGATGCCCCGGATGACGGCATTGAGCCCGGGGCAGTCGCCGCCTCCGGTCAGTACTCCGACCCGCATGGAAATGTCCCTTCGCCCTACGCTGCCTGATCGCCATACGCGCGCCGACGCGCGTCGCGGACGCACCACATCTGACGTCAGCCACGCTAATAGTGATCCAGGTCACTTCAACATGGGGCAGATGGTCAATTCCGGTGAATCGTGGGTGAGTTGATCAAGTCGGGATCACTCGTCCGGGTGTATCGGACTGTTTACGCCTCGTCGAGCCCCCGCTCTATGGCATAGCGGACCAGCTCCACGCGGTTGTGCAGCTGGAGCTTGCCGAGGGTGTTCTGCACGTGGTTCTGGACCGTGCGGTGCGAGATGACCAGGCGTTCCGCGATCTGCTTGTAGCTCAGGCCCTTGGCGACCAGGCGGAGCACCTCGGTCTCGCGCTCGGTGAGCTGCGGTGCCTTGGGCTCGTCGGCGCCCGCGGCGGGGGCGGGCTCGGAGGCGAGGCGGCGGTACTCGCCGAGGACCAGGCCCGCGAGCCCCGGCGTGAACACGGGATCACCGACGGCCGTGCGGCGCACCGCGTCGATCAGTTCCTCGGTGGAGGCCGATTTGAGGAGGTAGCCGGTCGCCCCGGACTTCACGGCTTCCAGCACGTCCGCGTGCTCACCGCTGGCCGAGAGGACGAGGACACGCAGCGCCGGGTTCGCTCCCACCAGTTCCTTGCACACCCGCACCCCGGGTTTCGCCGGCAGGTTCAGGTCCAGGACCAGGACGTCGGGCGCGGCGGCCTGGGCTCGGCGCACCGCCTGCTCGCCGTCGCCGGCCGTGGCGACCACGTCGAAACCGGACTCGGTGAGGTCGCGGGCGACGGCGTCGCGCCACATGGGGTGGTCGTCGACCACCATGACCTTGATCGGGTCCCGCTGGTCCTGTCCCCCGGGTGCCCCGGATGTCCGCGTCTGCCTGCTCTCCGTCACCGCTTCTCCGCCTTCCCCCGCACGTCCTTCGAATGCTGTGGAGCCTTCGGCTTCCGCGGGGCCTTGGGTACCTTCAGTTCGACTTCCGTGCCCTGTCCCGGGACCGAGATCAGGTCGGCCGTACCGCCGATGTCGCGCAGTCGGCCCCGGATGGACAGGGCCACGCCGAGCCGGCCCTCGCCCTCGGCCTGAGCGAGCCGCCCCTCCGGGATGCCCGGACCGTCGTCCCGCACCGTCACGATCACCTCGTCCGGCTCGTCCTCCACCAGGATCCAGGCACGGGCATTCTCTCCGGCGTGTCTGCGGACGTTGTCCAGGGCCGCACCGACAGCCGCCGTCAGCTCGCGCACGGTCAGCGGGGGGAGCCGCACGGGGGCGCCGGGCTCGGAGAGGGTGACCTTGGAGCCGGCGTAGGGGGCGAGCAGGGCGCGCAGGTCGACCGCGTGCGCCTCTCCGTCCGGCGCGTCCGGCGCATTCGGGTCGTGCGGCGCATTCGGATCGTGCGGGTCGTCCGGCTCCTCCACCGCCCGTACGACCGCTCCCTGGGCCGCGTCCTCCGAGACGCGCGATACGGGAACGAGCCCTCCGGACACCAGGGTGCGCAGGGCGATTTCCTGTTCGCCCGCCAGCCGGCCCAGTTCCGCGGCTTCGCCGCCGAGCGCGGTGCCGCGCCGCTGCACCATGGCGAGGACCTGGAGCACGCTGTCGTGGATGTCGCGGGCCAGCCGCTCGCGTTCGCGGGTGGCGGCCTCGATCTCCAGGGCTCGGGCGAGGGTGCGCTCGGAGGCGCGGGCGACCTCGACTACGTAGCCGATGGCGATGGAGGCGATGCAGACGAGCAGCACATTGTGGACGGTGTCGCGGGTCGGGGCACCGCGCTCGGCGATGTTGACGGCGGCCACGAGGGTGGAGGCGAAGGCCGCCCACCGCCAGCCACCCTTGATCGCGAAGGCCAGGACGGCGCCCGCGGTCCATATCGACGGCAGCGTGGGGTTGCCGCCGTCGATCCGCTCGGGTGCGTCGGCGACGCGGGTGAGCAGGATGCCGGCGAGCGCGATGGCGAGGTCGGCGGCGAGAAACCCCTTGGTGCAGTTGGCCGCGTTCGCGACCCTGGGCAGGGTGGCCAGTGTCCACACGGCGAGCACGGCGTAGTAGGCGATGGCCACCCAGGGGCGGGCGAACTCGTCGTTCGTGCTGACGAAGAGGCCGATCGCGTACAGCATCGTCAGGATGCGGTAGCCGGTCAGGGCACGCCACAGCGGCTGCTCGACCGACATCCTCATGACTCTCTCGCGCTTGGGCATGCCCCCCCCTTTTTTGGGCCGTTCGCCTCCGGGGCGCTCGCCACCCAACCCCTGAGGAAGTGTCCGTCCCGCAGCCGGACCGCTGCTCCCGCTCCCGCTCAGCGCTCGTTCTGGGACCGATCCCTTTCGGCCCGTTCCCTTTCGGCCCGTTCCTTCTCCGCCTGGTCCTGCTCGGCCTTGGCCAGCGCCGCCTTCGCGGCCTTGTCGGCCTTGTCGGCCTTCTCCGCTTCCTTCCCGGCCTGTTTCTCCGCCTTCGCGGCCTCCGCTATCTGCCGCTTGGCAGCGGTGGCGTACACGTCGACGTACTCCTGGCCGGAGAGCTTCATGATTTCGTACATGACCTCGTCGGTCACCGCGCGGAGCACGAAACGGTCGTGCTCCATGCCCTGGTAGCGGCTGAAGTCCAGGGGCTTGCCGATCCGGATGCCGGGTCGCATCAGCTTCGGAATGATCTTCCCGGGCGGCTGGATCTTCTCCGTGTCGATCATGGCGACCGGGATGACGGGCGCACCCGTGGCGAGCGTCACGCGTGCGAGGCCGCCGGGCTTGCCCCGGTAGAGGCGGCCGTCGGGCGAGCGGGTGCCCTCTGGGTAGATGCCGAACAGTTCGCCGCGCTCAAGGACCTCGATACCGCTCTTGATCGCCGCCTCACCCGCGCCACGCGCGCCGGAGCGGTCCACGGGGAGCTGACCGACACCCTTGAAGAAGGCCGCCGTCAAACGGCCCTTGATGCCGGGCGTCGTGAAGTACTCGGCCTTCGCGATGAACGTGACCTTCCGGTCGAGGACCGCGGGAAGGAAGAACGAGTCGGAGAAGGACAGATGGTTGCTCGCCAGGATCGCGGGGCCCTCGGCCGGAACGTTCTCCAGGCCCTCCACCCAGGGCCGGAAGGCAAGCTTCAGCGGCCCTCCGACGGAAACCTTCATCGCGCCGTACAACAACCGAGTGCCTCCTGTGTCTGTCGATCAGACCTTAACCCGGAGCGCTGTCAAAGGCCCCTGTGGGCCGGGATCGGACAGTTTTGGGGGAGGCCGGGGGTACGGGCCGAGTGACTGAAGGGCCTGGTCGGTGTCAGTGCGGTCGCGTACGGTGAAGTACACCTCGAAGCCCGCCAACCACAGAGGTGATGTGAGGCCCCCGGGGCATGTCCCCTTGTTGTACTTGGCGTTGAGTCTGTCGTTGAGTCTGTTGTTGTGCCTGCTGTCGTTCCCGGTCCTTACCTCACCGAACAGGAGACCGACGTGCCGGTCCTTCCTGGAGCCGACCCCTACCGCCACGAGGGCGGGGAGATCGGCGTCCTTCTCTGCCACGGCTTCACCGGTTCCCCGCAGTCGCTGCGCCCCTGGGCGCGGTACCTCGCCGAGCGCGGTCTGACCGTCGCCCTGCCGTTGCTGCCCGGCCACGGCACGCGCTGGGAGGACATGCAGCTCACCGGCTGGCAGGACTGGTACGCGGAGGTGGACCGCGAACTGCGGGCCCTGCACGAGCGCTGTGCTCAGGTGTTCGTCCTCGGCCTCTCCATGGGCGGCGCGCTGACCCTGCGCCTGGCCGCGAAGCACGGGGACGGCGTCAGCGGCATCGTGGTCGTCAACCCGGCGAACAAGGTGCACGGCCTGTCGGCGTACGCCCTCCCGGTGCTCCGTCACCTCGTCCGGGCGACGAAGGGTCTCACCAACGACATCAAGAAGGAGGGCGCCGTCGAGGTCGGATACGACCGGGTCCCGCTGCACGCGGCGCACTCCCTGCGGCAGTTCTGCCGGCTGGTCGACGGCGAGCTCCCCCAGGTGACCCAGCCGATGCTGCTGCTGCGCAGCCCCGAGGACCATGTGGTGCCGCCGGCCGACTCCGCGCGCATCCTCAGCCGGGTGTCGTCCACGGACGTCACGGAGGTCCTGCTGGAACAGAGCTATCACGTGGCGACGTTGGACAATGACGCGGAGCGGATCTTCGAGGAGAGCTACGCGTTCATCGCCCGGCTCGCGCCCGGCGTCGGCAAGGGGACGACCGGTGCGGGACAGGTGGGCCAACAGGAAGGGACGGCCACTGGTGGCTGAGCACGACTCCGAGCGCGAGCCGGAGGAGAAGGGCGCGCTCCCCGGCGAGCGCCGCGGTGACTCGCGCGACAAGTCGTCGGGCGGGCCGGACGAGCCGGGCGGCGAGCAGCACGTGCCGTTCGACGAGGACGCGGCGTGGCAGGCGATCGTCGCCGGGTACGGCGAGGAGCCGCCGGACCCGCCCGGTGCCCGGCCGTTCCGCTCGGTGGAGGACCTGGCGCTGCTGGAGTCCGAGCCGGACGGCACCTCCGACAAGGCGGCGGGAAAACCCCCCGAGAAGCTGTCCGACAAGCCCTCCGACAAGAGCTCGCACAAGAGCCTGGACAAAAGCCTGGACAAGAGCCTGGACAAGAAGTCCGGCGAGAGCTCCGACAAGCCCGCGGACCAGTCCACCGACGAGGCCGGGCCTTCGGCCACCACCCCGCTGGGCAGTTCCATCACGTTCGCTCCCGGCGTCGGCAGCGGCCCACGCGACTACCAGGCGCCGGAGCCGAGCGAGGACGACTTCGACGAGGACGACGAGGGCCATTTCATACCGCCGGAGCCGCCCCCGTTGCCCGCGGCCGACGCGACCGCCAAGTTCGCCTGGCTCGGGGTGCTCGGCGGGCCCGTCCTGCTGCTGCTCGCGGTCCTGCTCGGCTGGGAGATGACCTGGTGGCTGGCCACCCTCGGTATCGGCGGCTTCCTCGGCGGTTTCGCCACGCTGGTGACGCGGATGAACGGCGACGACGAGGACGACGACGATCCCGGGCGCGGCGCGGTCGTCTGACCCCGGCGTGGACCGGCTACCTCGCGGGCACCCTGAGGGCGGCCAGGACCGGCAGATGGTCCGTGGCCGCCCTCAGATCGCTCTCGGCGACCCCCGGGTGGCCATGAGGCACCCCACAGCCCAGCACCTCGACGCCCCGCGTGGCGAGGATCGCGTCGATGCGCCGGCGGGGGTCGGCGGAAGGGAAGGTGTGCTCCGCTCCCCAGGGGGCGGTGGCCCAGCAGTCCTGGAGGTCGGCGGCGAGGCGCCTGAAGGTGCGGCCGTTCGGGCGCTCGTTCAGGTCGCCGCCCGCGATCGCGTGCTCCACGCCCATCCCGGCGAGCCGGTCGAGGAGCATGCCGCCCTGCTCGTACCGCTCGTCCTTCTGCAGACTCAGGTGACAGCTGAGGACACCCAGCCGGGCACCGCCGAACCGTACGACCGCCGTCGCGAAGCCGCGCCGGTGCAGGCCGGGGGTGAGGGGCAGAAGCACGTCCTCCGTTCGCTCGACCGTCGCCCGCAGGGAGCACAGCAGTGCCGGGCCGGAGGCGGTGGCGCCGCCCGCGAGGGTCACCAGCCCCGAGGCCGCCGCCAGCCGCGCCAGCTTCTTGCGCCAGCGGAAGAAGCGAGGGGCCTCCTGCACCAGAACCAGGTCGGGGGCGCAGGCGGTGATCACTCGGGCGAGGGCGGCGGTGTCGTCCCGCATGGAGCGGATGTTGTAGCTGAGGACGCGGATGACGGCGGAACCGTCAGGGGCGGTACGGGAGTTGGGGAGCGGTGGCGGCGGGGTCGGCATACGGATCAATGTATGCCGGGCCCGAGGAGGGAACGTCCACCAACTCGGGGTTTTGTCCGTTTGCGACTGAGGGTGCGGGTACTGGTCGGGTACTGATACGGGTACACACATGCGGTCCCGCGCCCCCCGAAGGGCGCGGGACCGACGTACCGCGAAAAGCGGCCCTCACATGGTCGGGTCCGGCTCCCGGGCCAGGTCCGCCGCGCCCACCAGGCCCGCCTTGTTGCCGAGTTGGGCGGCGATCACGTCGGCCACCGGGCGCCAGTTGCCGCCCACCAGCCAGCGCTTGTAGGACTTGCGGATCGGGTCGAGGACCAGCTCGCCCTCGTCGGAGAGGCCACCGCCGACGATGAAGGCGGAGGGGTCGAAGAGGGAGGCCAGGTCCGCGAGGCCCGCGCCGGCCCAGCGGGCCAGCTCGCGGTACGAGTCGACGGCCACGGGGTCGCCCTGCCGGGCCGCCATGGAGATGTGCTTGCCCTCGACGCCCTCGGGTGTGCCGTCGCCCAGGGAGAGCAGCAGCTCGGCGTTCTCGGGGGTCGCCTTGGCGCGCTGCTTGGCGTATCTGACGAGGGCGCGCCCGGAGGCGTACTGCTCCCAGCAGCCCTGCGAGCCGCAGCCGCACAGCAGGCCGTCCGGGACCATGCGGATGTGGCCGAACTCGGCGGCCACGCCGAAGTGCCCGCGACGCAGCTTGTTGCCGATGATGATGCCGCCGCCGAGGCCGGTGCCCAGCGTGATGCAGATGACGTTGCGGTGGCCCTTGCCCGCGCCGAACTTGTACTCGCCCCACGCCGCCGCGTTCGCGTCGTTCTCCACGACGACCGGCAGGTGGACGCGTGCCTCGACCTTCTCCTTCAGCGGCTCCTGGCGCCAGTCGATGTTGGGGGCGAAGTAGACCGTGGACCGCTGGCGGTTGACGTAGCCGGCGGCGCCGATGCCCACGCCGACGATCTCGTGTCCGGCGCGGGCGCCCTCGACGGCGGCGGCGATGGCGTCCACGATGGCCTCGGGCGTGCCAGGAGTCGGCACCTTGTGGGTCGAGAGGATGTTGCCTTCCTCGTCGACCACACCGGCCGCGATCTTCGTGCCGCCGATGTCGACGCCGATGGTGAGTCCCATGAATCCCTCAGTTTCGGTCGAGCCCCGCTATGGCCAACCGTACCGGAGGCCCTGCCGCCGGGTTCCTGTCGGCAGGGCCTCAACTGGGACATCAGTCCAAGTCGATGCGCTCCCCGGGGCCCGGGCCGTCGCCCTGGTCGCGGCGGTCGGTGTCGGGGTTGGTCCAGCGCCTCTCCTGGCCCTCGACGGCCGAGCGGTACGCGGCGAGCAGCTCGGAGCCGGCGGCGGCCAGGTGGTCGAAGACGTCGGGGTTGCGCTCGATGACGGGCTCGACGGCGGCCTTCGCCTGCCGGACGGCCTGGTTCAGCATCTGCTGGGCCGTGCCCGAGGCGACCGCGCCGAACAGCGGTGACTGGATGCCGGACAGCTTGTCGGTGACGGCGTCGACCAGCTTGCGCAGCTCCTCGGCGGCCGAGCCCGGGGGCGGGCCGTACTGGGCGCGGCGCCGGGCCTTCTCCGCCGCGAGGTCCTCCTCGCACGCCGTCGCCCAGGCGTCGGGGTCGGTGACGTGCACCTCTTCGACCGCCTCGTCCTGAGCCTTCCGGCGAGCGTCGTCGGACGTGGGGCGCTCTTCGCTCATGGCGGACTCCTGCCTACGGTTCGTACCTTCGACGTTACCCGAACGGCGGTGCGTCGTTCACCGTCCCGCGGGCCACAGTTCCGGGTCCGGGGCGAACCGGATCCTGAGCTCGCCCTCGCGCAGGGACGCGCCGTCCACCGTGCAGCGGCGCAGGGCCGACGGGAGCTGGACGATACGGCGGAACTGCCCCGCGGTGACGACGAGTTCGTCGCCGCGCCGGATGAGGTCCAGCTCGTCGCGTACCGCGCCGGGCAGGGGGAGGTGCCAGACGAAGCACCGGCCGCCGCCCTCGTCGGCGGGCTGTTCGGTGACGGGCCACTCGACCGGGGCGGGGTCCGGGTCGACGCCGGGCAGGTCGAGCGCGGTGAGGTCGTCGCCGCCGCGGGGGTCGCTGCCGAGGTGGGCGACCTCGTGGACGCCCGGCCCGCCGTCGTACGCGTCCCGCCAGCTCTCCAGGGCCTTGCGCTGCTGGGCGACGAGGCCGGACAGCCAGGCGCCGTGCGTGGTGTGGGGCAGGAGGCGGTTGGCGACGAGCACGTCGACGCGCAGGCGGTGCAGGGCGAGGCCGACGGTGGCGGTGCGGACGTGGTCGGTGCCGTTCGGTCCTGGTTCGGCGACCAGCCGTACGGTCGTGGACCGCTGCTCAAGGACGGTCTGCACGGCGGCCAGTTCGCCGTCCCAGCGGGCGGCCGTGTCGTACAGCCACTCCGCGGGCAGCGGCACGCCCGCGAGGCGGCCGAGCACGGGACGCAGGGCGCGGGCGGCCTGCCGCTCCGGGGGCAGCAGACGGCGCAGATAGCGGCGGAGCTCCTCGGGGAGCCCGAGCAGCGCGACGGCCTGCGGGCCCGGGGGCAGGTCGACGACGAGCAGGTCGTACGCCTCGGAGAGCACCGCGTCGCGCAGGGAGCGCAGGAGGGCGAGCTCCTCGGCGCCGGGCAGCGGGGTGAGTTCCTCGGCGTCGAGGCGGGAGGCGCCGAGGAGGTCCAGGACCGAGGTGGCCCGCTCCTGGAAGGCGACCAGGTCCTCGCGGAAGCCCTCCGCGGCGTCCGGCCGCCACGCGGTGAGTCCGGTGGCCGCCTCCACCGGGCGGGCGCCCGTGGGCACGCCGAGCGTCGCGCCGAGGGTGTCGGTGCGGTCGGCGCTGAGTACGAGGGTGCGGGTACCCTCGCGGGCGGCCTTGAGGGCGGTGGCCGCGGCGATCGTCGTGCGGCCGGCGCCGCCGGGGCCGGTGATCAGGATGGTGCGCATGGGCTCCGCCTTGGGGCCGGGTCGTCTCGTCTGCCGGGTCGTCTCGTCTGCCGGGTTGGGGTCGGTGGGCGGCTGCGGGTTTGCTGTGGCTGGTCGCGCCCGCGCGGCGGAGCCGCATATCGACACAGCCCCGCGCCCCTTTCGGGGCTGCGCCCCGGGCCCCCATCTGCACCCGCGCCCCCGGGGGGGCTTCGCCCCTTACTTCGGGGCCGACTCCACCCTCTTCTTCAAGCCCGCCAGAGCGCGGTCGATGATGACCTTCTCCGCCTTGCGCTTGATCATGCCGAGCATGGGGATCTTGACGTCGACCGTCAGCTGGTACGTCACCTCGGTCGCCCCGGCACCGGCCGGCTTGAGGAGGTAGGAGCCGTCGAGGGAGCGCAGCATCTGGGACTTGACCAGGGTCCAGGAGACCTCGTGGTCGCCGGTCCAGGTGTACCCGAGGACCTGGTCGTCCTTGATGGCGCCCGCGTCCATGACGAGACGGACCTGCTCGGCCCGGCCCTGGTCGTCGGTCTGAAGGACCTCCGCCTCCTTCACCTCGCCCGTCCAGTCCGGGTAGCGGGCGAAGTCGGCGATCACGTCCATGACGTCGGCCGGTGCCGCCTCGATCGTGATGCTCGAACTGGTGTGTTCCGCCATCGCCGTGGCTCCTCCAGATGCGGTCCGGTGAGGGAGGGTCGTACGCACGCGTGTGCAGCGTCAGAAGGCCCTAAGGCTACCGCGCGCCCGCCCGGCCATCGGCACCCCACCTGGGCGTCACCACTCCAGTGCCCAGGGTTTCCCGCTCCCGGCGAAGTGCCCGACGTTCACGCACTCGGTCGCCCCGATCCGCATCCGCCGCACCAGCGGCTGGTGGACGTGGCCGAAGAGCGCGTAGCGGGGGCGGGTGCGGCGGATCGCGTCCAGCAGCGCCCGGCTGCCCCGCTCGAAGCGGCGCGCCACCGTGTCGTACACCAGCTCCGGCACCTCCGGCGGGATGTGCGTGCACAGCACGTCCACCTCGCCGACGGCCTCGATCTTCGCCGCGTACTCCTCGTCGCTGATCTCGTACGGTGTGCGCATGGGGGTGCGCAGGCCGCCGCCCACGAAGCCGAAGGTCCAGCCGCCGATCTCCACGCGCTCGCCGTCCAGCACCGTGGTGCCCGGTCCGGCGTACTCCGGCCACAGGGTCGGCATGTCGACATTGCCGTAGGTGGCGTACGTCGGCGCGGGGAACGCGGCGAACAGCTCGGCGTACTGTTTGCGTATCGCCTTCTCGATCACGGCGGACCGGTCCGAGCCGATCCCGGCCCAGAGCCGGGCGCCGAACGCGCGGGCCTCCTCGAAGCGGCGGGCGGTGCGCAGGTCGACGATCCGGTCGGCGTTCTCGACGCCGAACAGGTCGGGGAAGATACCGCGCGAGTGGTCGGCATAGTCGAGGAAGAGCACCAGGTCACCGAGGCAGACCAGGGCGTCGGCGCCGTCGCCCGCACGGGCCAGGTCGCGCGCGTTGCCGTGCACGTCACTGACCACGTGGACGCGCGTCCTGCTGTTACCGCCTGGTGTGGATGCCATGGTGATCAAGCGTAGGGGCGTGGCGCAAAAGTGAACAAGGGCGGCCGGGCTTGTGGTTACTGGCCAGTTGCGAATCCCGTGGACTACTGTGCGCGAAGGAAAGCCTATTGACGTGTGACGGAGAAAACATCTCGCCCGACCCCCTGTCATAGAAGGGATACCGACGGGTAACGTCCGGGCAGTCCAGTTGTGCTCAGGATTTCAACAACTCAATCCGAGAGCACCTGCCCGAGTCCTGGACCGACCGTCGCAGCACGCAGAGTCGGGTGCCGGCGCCCTATGAGGAGCAGCAGTCTTGCGCGAGTTCAGCCTTCCGGCTTTGTACGAGGTCCCCACGGACGGCAATCTCACCGACATCGTCCGGAGAAACGCCGCGCAGCAGCCCGAAGTCGCCGTGATCGCCCGCAAGGTGGGCGATGCCTGGCAGGACGTCACCGCCGCCGTCTTCCTGGCCGAGGTGCGGGCCGCCGCCAAGGGGCTCATCGCCTCCGGGGTCCAGCCGGGTGACCGGGTCGCGCTGATGTCCCGTACCCGCTACGAGTGGACGCTGTTCGACTTCGCGATCTGGTCCGCGGGCGCCGTGACCGTGCCGGTGTACGAGACCAGCTCGCCCGAGCAGGTCCAGTGGATCCTCAGCGACTCGGGCGCGACCGCCTGCGTCGTGGAGCAGGACGGCCACGCGGCCGCCGTCGAGTCCGTGCGCGACCGGCTGCCCGCCCTCAAGAACGTCTGGCAGATCGAGGCCGGCGCCGTGGAGGAACTGGGCCGCCTCGGCCTGGACGTCACCGACGCGACGGTCGAGGAGCGCAGTTCGCTGGCCAAGGCCGACGACCCGGCGACCATCGTCTACACGTCCGGCACGACCGGCCGCCCGAAGGGCTGTGTGCTCACCCACCGCAGCTTCTTCGCCGAGTGCGGGAACATCGTGGAACGGCTGCGTCCGCTGTTCCGTACCGGTGAGTGCTCGGTGCTCCTCTTCCTGCCGCTCGCGCACGTCTTCGGACGACTGGTGCAGATCGCGCCGATGATGGCGCCGATCAAACTGGGCAACCTGCCGGACATCAAGAACCTCACCGACGAGCTCGCCGCGTTCCGGCCGACGCTGATCCTCGGTGTCCCGCGGGTCTTCGAGAAGGTCTACAACGGGGCGCGTGCCAAGGCGCAGGCGGACGGCAAGGGCAAGATCTTCGACAGGGCGGCGGACACGGCCATCGCGTACAGCAAGGCCCTGGACACCCCGTCCGGGCCGTCGCTCGGCCTGAAGATCAGGCACAAGGTGTTCGACACGCTCGTCTACAGCAAGCTGCGGGCCGTCCTCGGCGGCAGGGGCGAGTACGCCATCTCGGGCGGCGCCCCGTTGGGCGAGCGCCTCGGCCACTTCTTCCGCGGCATCGGCTTCACGGTCCTGGAGGGCTACGGACTGACCGAGTCCTGCGCGGCGACGGCCTTCAACCCCTGGGACCGGCAGAAGATCGGCACGGTCGGCCAGCCGCTGCCCGGTTCGGTGATCCGCATCGCCGACGACGGCGAGGTGCTGCTGCACGGCGAGCACCTGTTCAAGGAGTACTGGAACAACCCGGGGGCGACCGAGGAGGCGCTGGCCGACGGCTGGTTCCACACCGGTGACATCGGCACCCTGGACGAGGACGGCTACCTGAGGATCACGGGCCGCAAGAAGGAGATCATCGTCACCGCGGGCGGCAAGAACGTCGCCCCGGCCGTGATCGAGGACCGTATCCGCGCGCACGCGCTGGTCGCTGAGTGCATGGTGGTGGGCGACGGGCGGCCGTTCGTGGGCGCGCTGGTCACCCTCGACGAGGAGTTCCTGGGCCGCTGGGCCGCCGAGCACGGCAAGCCGGCGGGCTCCACCGCGGCGTCGCTGCACGAGGACGCCGACCTCGTGGCCGCGATCCAGTCGGCGGTCGACGACGGCAACGCCGCGGTGTCGAAGGCGGAATCGGTGCGGAAGTTCCGCATTCTGCCCTCCCAGTTCACCGAGGACTCGGGCCACCTCACGCCGTCGCTGAAGCTCAAGCGCAGCGTGGTGGCGAAGGACTTCGCGGACGAGATCGAGGCGATCTACCGGGGCTGAGCCTCGGCCCTGTCGCTGGAGTTGGGCCGCCGCACCGTCACCGGTCCGATCCCCGCCCGGCCGGCCCTCATGCCGCGGTGTCCTCGGCCAGGACCCGCGCCATCGTCCGTTCCGCGAGCGCGGTGATCGTCACGAACGGGTTGACCCCGATCGACCCGGGCACCAGCGAGCCGTCCGTGACGTACAGCTTCGCATAGCCCTTCACGCGCCCGTAGCCGTCGGTCGCCTTCCCCAGCACGCAGCCGCCCAGCGGGTGGTACGTGAAGTCGTCGGCGAAGACCTTGCTGGGCGAGCCGAACAGGTCGTAGCGGTAGATCGTGGAGTTGGCCGCGTTGATCCGGTCGAAGAGCTTCTTCGCCATGGAGACGGACACCGCGCTCTGGGCGGCGCTCCAGCCGAGCTTCGCCGAGTCGCTCGCCGCGTCGTACGTGAACGAGGCGCGCTCCCGGTTCTTGGTGATCGCCAGGTAGAGGCTGACCCAGTGCTCAAGGCCCGTGGGCAGCGGGGCGATCTCGGCGAAGACCGGGTTGGCGGTGTTCGCCCAGTCGTCGATGCCCATGACGGGCATGGTGGACTGGTTCGCCCCGACGGTGTCCCAGAGGTGGTTGGCCCGGCCGAGCATCACGTTGCCGTTCGTCCCCCAGCCGCTGCCGACGCTCGCGTCGAGGGCGGGCAGGGTGCCCTTCGCCCGTGCCCGGACCAGGAGTTCGGTGGTGCCGACGCTGCCGGCGCCGAGGAAGAGGTAGGTGCAGCCGTACTCCTTGGTCTCGACGACCGTGCCGGTGTCGTCGATGCGGTCGACGGTCACGACGTACGTCCCGTCGCTCTCCCTGCGTATCCCCCTGGCCCGCTCCATGGTGTGGATCGTGACGTTGCCGGTGCCGAGCGCCGAGGCGAGGTACGTCTTGTCGAGGCTGCGCTTGCCGTGGTTGTTGCCGTAGATGACCTCGGCCCCGAGCGCGGACCTGGTGGCGGTGCCGGCGGCCTCGCGCTGCATGTAGGCGAAGTCGTAGACGCTCGGGACGAACGTGGTCCTCAGACCGGCGTTCTCGGCGTGCTTGCGGGAGATCCGGGTGAAGCGGTACCACTCCGTGGACTCGAACCAGGCGGGGTCGATCGTGTTGACGCCGAGCATGGAGCGGGCGCGCGGGAAGTACGTGCCGTACATCTCCGCGGTGTCGACGGTGGGGAACTGCTCGGCGAAGTACGACTGGAGGGGGGTGACGGCCATGCTGCCGTTGACCAGTGAGCCGCCTCCGACACCGCGTCCCACGTACACGGACATGTTGGCGAAGCGGACCCGGTCGAGAACGCCGGGGTAGGGGCTGATGTCCCGGTTGACGACGTCCAGCCAGAGGAAGGTGGCGAGCGGCGCCTCGGTGCGTGTGCGGAACCACATCGATCTCTGGTCGGGCGCGTTGGTGGGACAGAACACCTTGCCGTCGGAGCCGGCGGTGTTCCAGAGTCTGCCCATCTCGATGACGAGCGTGCGGATGCCGGCCTGACCGAGGCGCAGGGCGGCCACGGCGGCGCCGTAGCCGGAGCCGATCACGATGGCGGGCGCGTTGTCGACGGCCTCGGGCTCCACGGCGTGCGCGGACGTCAGGCCCACCCGGGTGAGACCGAGGGCGGCGGCCGACTGCAGTGCGGCGAGACCGAGCAGACGACGACGGGAAAGCTGACGGTGCGTCAAGTTTTCTGTCATGCGCACAGAATGCTCGGATGCCCGTATCCTTACCAGAGATACGCGATATCCCTTTAGTCCCTTAAGAACCTTGCGCCCCTTGCACCCCTTGCGCCGCTAGAGCAACTGCTTCAACCTCTCCGCCAGCAGGTCCCACCGCCACTTCTCCTCGACCCACTCCCGGCCCCGCTCCCCCATACGGCGCCGCAACTCCGGGTCGTCGAGGAGGGTGAGGATCCGGTCGGCCGCCTCCTCCGGGGAGCCGCCGCGGACGACCCAGCCGGTCTCACCGTCGAGGACCGCGTCGGGGGCCCCTCCCGAGTCCCCGGCGACGACCGGCAGACCCGTCGCGGAGGCCTCCAGGTACACGATGCCGAGCCCCTCCACGTCCAGTCCGCCCCGGCGCGTACGGCAGGGCATGGCGAAGACGTCTCCGGCGCCGTAGTGGGCGGGCAGCTCCGCCCAGGGCACGGCTCCGGTGAAGTGGACGGAGCCGGCGACCCCGGTCTCGTGCGCGAGCCTGCGCAGGTCCTTCTCGTAGGGGCCGCCGCCGACGATCAGCAGCACCGTCCCGGGCTGCCGGGCGAGGATGCGGGGCAGCGCCCGGATGAGCGTGTCCTGCCCCTTGCGCCGGACCAGCCGGGAGACGCAGACCACGACCGGGCGGTCGGTCAGGCCGAGGCGGGCACGGACCTCGTCGCCGCCCGAGCCGGGATGGAAGGTCTTCTCGTCCACTCCGGGCGGGAGCTGCACCATGCGCCCGGCCGCCGCCGGGGTCAGCGCGGTCGCGATCCGGGAGCGCGTGTACTCGCCGAGGTACGTGATCGTGTCCGTGGACTCCCCGATCCGGCGCAGTAGCCGGCGGGCGGCGGGCAGCTGTGCCCAGCCCGCCTCGTGCCCGTGGGTCGTCGCCACGAGCCGCTCGGCGCCCGCCCTGCGCAGCGCGGGCGCCATCAGACCGAGCGGAGCGGCGGCCCCGAACCACACCGAGGTGCAGCCGTGCTCCCGCAGCAGCGACACGGCGCGCCGTGTGGCGTCCGGCGTCGGCAGCAGCATGGTCGTCCGGTCGCGTACGACGGTGAAGGGCTGCTCGGCGTCGAAGGCGGCCGTCGCCTCGACGCCCTCCCGGCTCCGCTTCCACGTGGACGCGTAGACGACCAGCCGCTCGGGGTCCAGCCGCAGCGCCATGTTGTGCAGGAAGGCCTGGATGCCGCCGGGCCGGGGCGGGAAGTCGTTGGTCACGATCAGGGTCTTGTGCATCTCGCCGCCGACCCTACCGGGCGGGTCCCCGCACCGGACCTGACCGGGTTCCCTCCAGCCGGGCCCGGCCACGCCACGAGCCCTCTCGCCGACGAACGGGGGATCATGTCCCCACACAGGGAACACAAGGAACACATGTGCAACAGAAGGAAACACTGGACACAGGGGACACACGAGCGGGGACGGAGGTGGACATGGCGGCGACGGGCACACAGCGGTTCCCGGTCGGGCTCCTCGCGGCCTGGACCGCGACCAGAATGCTCCTGCTGCTCCTCGTCCTCAAGGTCCTCGTCTTCCCCGGCCCGGACGTGACGACCGACGTCTCGGTGATCTACCAGGGCTGGTACGAGGTCCTGCGCGGCGGCACCTACCCCTTGGGCGATGTGACGTGGCAGTACCCGCCCGGCGCCGCGCTCGCGATCCTCTCCCCCGCCCTGCTGCCGTTCCTGGGCTACGCGCCGGCGTTCTTCGCCCTCGTCCTCCTGTCCGACCTGGTGGTCCTCGCACTGCTGTCGTACGCGGGCACGCGCCTCGGCGGGGCACGGCGCGGCGCCTGGGTGTGGGTGGTGGGTGTGGCGCTGCTCGGGCCGACCGTGTACGCCCGGTACGACGTGATGGTGACGGCGGTCGCGGTGGCCGCGCTGCTCGCCGGAGCGCGTCACCCCCGCGCGATGGGGGCGCTCGCGGCCTTCGGCGCGCTGCTGAAGGTGTGGCCGGTGCTGCTGCTCGTGGCGGCGAGGAAGCGCGCGGCCTGGCTCTCCGCCGCGGTGACCGGCTCGGCGCTGGCGGCGCTGTTCGCGGCCTGGATGCCGGGCGCCTTCGCCTTCCTGACCTTCCAGCGCGACAGGGGCACGGAGATCGAGTCCCTGGGCGCGCTCGTCCTCCACCTGGCCCGCCAGTTCGGCTGGGAAGGCCAGGTGCTGCTCAACTACGGCTCGGTCGAGTTCCTCGGCCCGTACGTCGACGTCGTCAGCACGGCGGCCCTGCTGCTGAGCGCGGCGGCCTTCGGCTGGCTGGCGCTGTGGCGGCTGCGCGCCACGCGGTTCGCGCCGCACACACTCGCGGAGGCGGCCTTCGTGGCGGTGCTGATGTTCACGACCACGAGCCGGGTCATCAGCCCGCAGTACATGGTGTGGCTGGTCGGGCTCGCGGCGGTCTGCCTGTGCTTCAGGGCCGGCCGGATGACGGTGCCCGCGTACCTCGTCCTGGCCGCGTGCCTGCTGACCGTGCTGGAGTTCCCCGTCTGGTTCGACCATGTGGTCGCGAGCGACTGGCTGGGCGTCCTCCTGCTCTTCGCCCGCAACGGCCTTCTTGTCCTCGCGACGCTGTTCGCCGCGCTGGAGCTGTGGCAGGACACGGTCGGTCTCCGGCGCGAACAGGTGGTTCGCCGGCCCGAGGAGCCACGTCCTCCATCGCCGGACGGGCTGCTCGATCCCACGGCCCCTGGCCAGTAGGGCTCAGCCCAGCTGGGCCCGCAGATACGCCCGCCACTGCTCCGCGAACCGTTCCGGCGTGGTGCCGAGTACGTCCCGCAGCGCGCCCTCCACGGCGCCCGCGCGCCTCTCGTGCTCCCCCACGGCCCGGTAGAACTCGTTCAGCCGGACCTCTCCCCAGCGGTCCGCGATCATCCGGCAGGCCAGCCACCCGCTCTCGTACGCCTGCGCGAGCTGTGTCGCGTTGCCGCCGAAGCCGAAGTCCGCGTCCCTGGGCAACCGGCTCGGTGCGCGGCCCTCCAGCACGGCACGCCGCAGTTCCGGGGCGATCTGGACGGCCGTGCGCCCGGCCCCCCGGTAGCCGACCCAGTCGGCATAGCCCTCGGAGAGCCACAGGGGGGTGGCCGCGGTCGTGGCCGCGCGGGTGGCGACGTGGGTGGTCTCGTGGGTGAGCACGACCTGCCGGCCGAGGCCGCCGAGGACGCCGTACGCGTCGGGGTTGACGATGATCCGGTCCGCGGGCGCCTTCCGGGAGCCTCCCGTCTCTCCGGTGGTGACCGCCGCGATCCCCCGGTACCCGGACGCGGGTGCCCCGAGCAGCCCGGCCATCCCGTCCAGCGACCGAGGTACGAGGACGACGACCCGCCCCGCCCAGTCGTCGCCCCACGCCTCGCTCACCACGGGCACGGCCCGGTCCGCCAGCGCCGCGTACCCGCGCAGCGCGGCGGCCGGCTGCCCGACGCCGAGGACGAGGCTGCGCTCACCCTTCACGGCCCGGACGGCGCCCTGCTCCCACAGTTGCTCGGCGGCCTTCTCGGCGGGCTCGTCGGAGGCGACGTACCAGGAGCCGTCGTCGCGGGTCAGCGTCAGCGCGCGGGCGGCGGTGACGGGGGCCTTGTCGTACCCCCGTATCCGGTAGCGGAGTTCCGCCTCGGCCGTCGCCCGGTCCCCGGAGCGGTGGAAGCCGGTCAGGCGGTACGACCAGGACGCGAGCGGAAGGCCGCGCAGGTTCGCGAACTCGCCCGGCTCGGCGGCAGGGTGGTCCCGGCTGCCGGACACCGGCGCCTGTGTCCCCCGGTACGCCGACGCGTTCCGCTCCAGCACGGCCGCCGCCCGCCGGTCCAGCACGTGCTGGACGTCGGCCCGGGCGGCGTCAGGCGCGGGGCCGCCCCCGCAGCCCACGACCAGGGTGAACGCCAAGGACAGCCCTGCCCACACCGCACGCCGTCGACCAGCCACCTTCCCGATCGTACGGTGACCCACAGCACGGGGGGCACGCCGGTTTCAGACCCGTGTGACCGCCGAGACCGGCATCATGCCGACCGGGTCGTAGCGGACGGGCGCGCCCGGGTACGGGGCGTGGATGACCTGGCCGTTGCCCGCGTACATGCCGACGTGACTGGCGTCCTCCCGGTAGAGGACCAGATCGCCGGGCTGTGCCTGGGACAGCGGCACCTGGCGGCCGGCGTACCGCTGGGCCTGCGAGGTGCGCGGCAGCCCGACGCCGGCCTGGGCGTACGACCACTGCATGAGGCCCGAACAGTCGAAGCCGTGGGGCCCGTTGGCGCCCCACACGTACGGCCTGCCGACAGCGGAGCGGGCCGCGGCGACGGCGGCGGCCGCGCGGGGGCTGGATGCGGCGGCGCCCGCGAGGTGGGACCGGTCGGTGCCGCCGGCGCGGGAGACCCGCTCGTACTCGGCGCGCTCCTCGGCCGGGAGGGAGTTGAGCACCCGCCGGGCCTTGGCGAGCTTGTGCTCGACGGTGCGCTTGTGCTGGGCGACGGCCCTGCGGCTCTTCTCCAGCCGCTTCAGCCTGCCGGCCGTCTCCTCGCGCTCCTGGGCGAGGTCGCGCAGGGCCCGCTGGAGGTCCTTGAGTTCCCCGGCGTGGTGGGCGCTGATCCGGTCGAGGGCGGCGGCCCTGTCGAGGTAGCCGGCGGGGTCCTCGGTGAGCAGCAGGACGAGCGAGGGGTCGATCCCGCCGGCGCGGTACTGGGCGACCGCGAGCGAACCGAGCGCCTCCCGCATGGTGTTGACGCGCTCCTGGTGGCGGGCGATCCGGTCCTGGGCGGCACCGACCTGCCTGCGCAGGGCGTCGGCGCGTTCGTCGGCCTTGTTGAACGCCTCGGTGGCCCGCTCGGCCTCCTCGTAGAGGCGGTCCACCTCGGCACGGGTGTCGTCGGACGGCGCGGCGGCGGCCGGTCCGACCTGTACGGCACCGAGAGCCGCGGCCGCGGCGGACAGTACGCAGAGCGCTGCGCTCGCGCCCCGGTTGAACCCGGGCGGTACAAGGCGGCGATGGTGGGACACCACGGGAAGCCGCTCTCCCTTCGCTGGCGGACACGGACCGTTTCCCTGTGCGGGGGAAACGGCCAGACAGTAGCCCCGTGGCCCGGTGCCGACCAAAGACCTCATCGGGGACACAACGGGCACACAGCGTGACGCCCCGCTTCAGACGCAGGTCATCAGCGGGGCGGGGGGTCAGCGCGGGTCGCGGTAATTCGCCCGTTCGGGCGCTACGGCGTCTTGATCGTGAAGGGACCGCGAACGGCGGGGAGCGGCCGGAGGGCCGGTCAGATACGGACGCCGAACTGGAAGGAACCGATGGTGTTCATCGACTCGTAGCGGACCACGGCACCCGGCTTCGGGGAGTGCAGGACCGTGTTGTTGCCCGCGTACAGGCCGACATGCGCCAGGTTGTTGAAGAAGACCAGGTCGCCCGGCTTGAGCTGGCTGCGACCGATCTTCGGGCCGTCGTTCTGCTGCGTGTACGTGGTCCGGGTGATCTGGACCCCCGCCTGGGCGTACGCCCACTGGGTCAGCCCGGAGCAGTCGTAGGAGTTGGGGCCGCTGCCACCGGAGACGTACGGCTTGCCGAGCTGGGTGTCGGCGGCGGCGAGCGCGGCGGCGCCACGCTCGGAGGCCGGCACCTCGTTGCCGAGCTGGACGCGTTCCCCGGCGGAGCGGCTGGCGCGCTGCTCTTCGTCCGCCAGCGCCGCCTTCTCCTCGGCGGTCAGGGTGTTGAGGAGCTTCTGCGCCTCGGCGAGCTTGGCCTGGACTTGCTTCTTCTTCTCGCCCAGGGACTCGCGGGTGTCGGCGAGATCCTTGAGCTTCCCGGCGGCTTCCTGGCGCTGCTGGGCGAGTACCCGCTGCTTGTCCTGGACCTTCTTCAGCGCATCGATCTGCTGAGCGCTCAGCTGGTCCATCGTGGACGCCTTGTCGAGGTAGTCGTCCGGGTCGGCGGAGAGGAAGAGCTGGACGGAGGGGTCGATGCCTCCCGTCCGGTACTGGGAGCTGGCCATCAGGCCGAGGCCCTCACGCAGGTCGTTGAGCTCGCCCTGGCCGCGTGCGACCTGGTCCTGGAGAGTTTCGATCTCCTTTTCGAGCTTCTTCTGCTTCTCCTTGGCCCCGTTGTACTTGTCGGTGGCCAGCCCCGCCTCTTCGTAGAGCGCGTCGACCTTGGACTTGACCTCGTCCTTGCTCGGCTTCTCGCTGGGCGCGGCGTTGGCGGCCTGCGAGGAAAGGGCCACAGCGGCAGCAGCCGCGGTGGTGAGCACGGTGACACGTGCGCGGTTCGGCTGCTTCGGTCGACGGTGGGACGCCACGGAGGCGAGCTCCTTCTTCCTTCAGCCGCCTACCGACACACCGGCGGGCGGTGCCCCTCCACCGTCACTCCCCATGAGTGATCAACCGAGCGGAGGTTCGAAGCCAGACCCTAGTGACGTTCTTGTGATCAGTTCAAATCCTCACGTGAAAAAAGTATGTGACGCACAGCATTCTTTGCCGCCAACTCACGTGCGGTGATACCCCGTTGACACTACGTTGCGTGACGGATTGCCCAATTGGGGCAATCCCCTTCACAGCTCACGCTTGCGACCTACGCGACCCATGGGATGTACGGATCAGAAAGGCCGCGCGTTCAAGAGGGAGCGGACTTCCGCACCGTTTCAGCCGCGTGAGAACCGCTTCAGCAGGACCGCCGAAGCCACCGGCCGGGCGCCCGCCCTGGCCACCCCGTCGGCCACCTCACGGTCGGTGGAGGCGACGATGACCGGACGCCCCGGCGGCTCGGCGCGCACCAGCTGGCGGATCAACTCATCAGCGGTGACACCGGGTTTGGAGAACAGCACGCGCACCCCGCGCGGCGGTGCGAGCAGCACGGGCGCGGCCAGCTCGGCACCGTCGAACACACACGTCACCTCGGCGTTCGTCTGCGCGGCGAGCTGCGAGAGCTGCCCGAGGAGCCGCAGGCGCTGCTTCTCCAGCGGCATCTGCGGATAGCCGGTCTTGGTCACGTTGTAGCCGTCGACGACGAGATGCGCCTGCGGCAGCGCGAGCAACTGGTCGAGGATCGCGGGGTCGTTCTCGGACAGCGCGCGGGCGGCGATGTCCTTCGGCGTCATACGGCCGGGTTCGACCGCGTCCACGGTCTCGGCGGGCCGTACGGACACCGGCGGCAACGCCAGCTCCCGCCGCAGCCCTTGCGCCGCGTCCAGCACGGTGTCCAGGAGCAGCCGTACCCGCATGTCCTCGACGCTGCGCCCCTCGCGCGCGGCGCGCCGGGTGGCCTCCAACGCCGCCTCGGCCTCCACCAGCCGTGCCTTGAGCCGTCGGGTCTCGCTCTCGGCGGCCGACACCTGGGCGTGGCTCTCGGCGCGTACGGCCTCGATCTCGCTGTGCACCTTGCGCATCGCGGCCTCGCCGCGCTTGATGTCGCTGAGTGCGGCGCGCAGCTTGCGGTTCAGCGACTCCGTTTCCTTCTTGGCCGACTCCAGTTCCGCGCGCAGCCGCTCGGTCTCGGCCCTCGTGTGGTCGCGGGCCTCGGCGAGCTCGGCACGCAGCCGCTCCAGTTCGGCGCGGCTCTCCTCGTCCGCGCGCTCCGCGTCGGCCCGCTGCGCCTCCTCGCCGGCCGCGGTGACCAGCTTCACCCAGCCCGTGGGGCGCAGCACATAGGCCGCGGCCGCCACGTCCAGCGGGTCCGCGGCCGGGGGCGGGGTGCCCGAGTCGAGGGCGGCGGCGAGCTCGGGCTGGGCCTCTCTGAGCCGCTCCCCGATGCGCTGCCGGAACAGTGTGTCGCCCTCCAGGGCCGCCGCCATGGCGTTGCCCGCGAACTTGGCTCTCCGGTTGGGAGCGAACCGGGCGTACTGTCTGAGCTGGGCGGGCAGTTCCGACACGGTCAGCCCGCCGAATCCGTCGGACACGATCTGCACGACGCGTCGGCGCACGCCTTCGGGCAGCGGACGGTCGAGCACCTCAGCGGCGCCGTCGCCCGGCCCCCCGCCTGTGGTCTCCACCATCCGTCACCCCAATACCTGTACCGGTACCTCTGCGGGGGCCGCTCCCGTCAGGAGCCGGCTCCCGGCCTGTCCACGAGTTCCACCTGGTCCACGGCGTTGCACCAGCGGCAGCGCACCGACTCGATCGTCTCACTGAGCACCTCACGCTCCTCGACCTTCGGCTCCCCGGCCAGGTCGAGATGCACGTACTCGACGACCTTCGACGAGCGGGTCACGTCGAACCGCGTGAGGTTGCCGCAGAGCGTGCAGCGCCAGCGCGTGGTGTCGGTCGGCAGGGGAACCGTCGTCATCGTGGCTGCTCTTCCTTCCAGTCTCCGTGATGCGCCAGTTTCCCTGGTGCGTATGGGTCGTAACCCTACGGCCTGGCGGGTACCTGACGCCCGTCCGGCCATGGCGGCGAGGCGGTCTGTGCGCTTCGGTCCGGTTACGTCATGCTCTGATCGTGATCAGCGAGTGGAGCGCGAGGGCGGGCCTGGCGCTACGGGAACACCCGGCGCCGGTGACGTACGGACTGATCGGCGCCTGCTGCGTGATCTTCCTGATCGGCCCGGCGTCCGGGATGAACGCCGGGTACGGCACCGGGGACGGGCTGCTCACGGCCCAGCGGGCGTACTTCCGGCACTGGGGGGTCGTGCCCGTCGAACTGATCGGCGCCGACCCGCGGGCCGCGCTCACCCCCGTGACGGCGTTGTTCATCCACGGGAGCTGGCTCCACCTCCTCGGCAACATGCTGTTCCTGTACGTCTTCGGGGCGATGGCCGAGGAGCGGATGGGCCACATCGAGTTCGCCCTCTTCTACACGGGCTGCGGCTGCCTCGCCCTGCTGGGGTACGCGGCCGCCAACGCCGACTCGTCGCAGACGCTGGTCGGGGCGTCGGGGGCGATCTCCGCGGTCCTCGGCGCGTTTCTGTACCTGTTCCCCCGAGCGCGGGTCACCAGCCTCTTCCCGTTCCTGTTCTTCCTTCCGCTGCGCTTTCCGGCGTGGGTGACCCTGCCGTTCTGGGTGGCCCTCCAGTGGGTCGCCGCCGGCCAGGCCACGCGGGGGCCCGGGGTGGCCTACCTGGCGCACGTCGTGGGGTTCGGTCTGGGCTTCGCCTACGCGTGGGTGCGGTACATGCGGCCGACTAGAGTGACATCCGCAGCGTCCGCCGCCGAGGGAGAGAACCCGCCGTGATCACCGCGATCGTGCTCATCAAGACCAGCGTGGACCGGATCCCCGAGATCGCCGAGTCGATCGCCGCGCTGGACTCCGTCAGCGAGGTGTTCTCCGTGACCGGTACGTACGACTTGATCGCCATGGTTCGGGTGAAGGCCCATGATGATCTCGCTGATGTGATTCCGGGGCGGATCAGCAAGATTCCTGGGGTTGAGGCCACGGATACGCATGTGGCGTTCCGGACGTATTCGCAGCATGATCTTGAGGCTGCGTTCGCGATCGGGCTCGATAGCTGAGGTTGTCCGGCGACTGCGGGTTTGTTGTGGCTTGTCGCGCCCACGCGGCGGAGCCGCACATCGACACAGCCCCGCGCCCCTAAAAAACCTCCAGTTCCCCTCGGATGAAGAGTTCCTCATCTTTCGCTCATCCTTGCTGTCGGGTGCCCGACGCAGGCTGTGCCCATGGTCTTCTCTCGTCGGATGGCGGCCCTCGCCGCTGTTGTGGTGATTCCGCTCGGGATCGCCGCCACCAGTTTTGCCCTCAGTGATCGTCCGGAGTCGCCCAAAGTGCCGCCCAAGGTGGAACTGGACAGCGGATCGCCCTCCTCGCCGGCGTCCACCCCGGCCACGCCGACGCCGGCGCCCAGTGACGAGGTGGTGTCACGGCCTCCGGTGACGGACAGCTCTGCGGATGATGACGATGACGACGACGGGCCCGGCGACGACGGATGACCGGCCGCGACGGTCGCTCTCGGCACGCGTCCGCATCCTGCTCTGGCTGCTGCTCATGATGGCCGTCGCCCTCGGCTCGGTGGCGGCCACGACGCGGTCGATACTGCTGCGGGACGTCGAGCACCGGGTGAGCGGGCTGCTCGCCCAGGAGGCCGGTGAGTTCGCCAACTTCGAGGAGCGGGGCCTCGACCCGGAGACCGGCCGGCCGTTCACGGATCCGGGGCGGCTGCTGTACGTCTTCCTGGAGCGGCAGTACGCCGACCCGGAGGAGGAGCTGATCGGGCTGGTGGGCCGGGACGGCCGTGGTCCCGCGCAGATCATCCAGCCGCCCCACGACATCCCGGTCGCCGTGCCCCTGCACCAGGACGCCGACGCCCGGCGCCGTATCTACGACTCGCCCGACTCCACCGGCGTCCTGCACCGGGCGGCGGGCGAGATCCGCTGGGCCAAGGTCGCCGTCGCCCGGCATGGCAGCGAACCGGACGCCGCGTTCGTCGTCGCCTTCCACCCGGGAGGCGAACAGGAGGGCGTGGACGAGGTGTTCCGCATACTGCTCGCCATCTCCGGGGTGGCGCTGGTGCTGACGACCGGGATCGGGTGGGTGGTCGCCGGGCGGATCCTGCAGCCCGTACGGCTGGTGCGTGCCGCGGCGGCACAGCTCACCGAGCAGGACCTCACCCGCCGTATCCCGGTGCGCGGACGGGACGACGTGGCCGCGCTCGCCGAGACGTTCAACGCCATGCTCGACCGGCTGGAGCGCGCCTTCGCCGCCCAGCGGGAGTTCGTCGACGACGCCGGTCACGAGCTGCGCACCCCCATCACCATCGTGCGCGGCCATCTGGAGCTGATGGGCGACGACCCCGCCGAGCGGGAGGAGACCGTCCGCCTCGTCACCGACGAACTCGACCGGATGAGCCGCATCGTCGAGGACCTGCTGCTGCTCGCCAAGGCCGAGCGGCCCGACTTCGTCACCCCGGAGCCGGTCCAGCTCGCCGAACTGACCGCCGATGTCTACGTCAAGGCCCGCACCCTCGGCGAGCGCGACTGGCAGCTCGACGAAGTCGCCGACCGGGAGGTGGAGCTGGACCCCCAGCGGATCACCCAGGCGATGGTCCAGCTCGCGCAGAACGCCGTGCAGCACACCACGGCCGGCCAGACCATCCGCATCGGCTCCCGCGCCGACGGCTCGTGCGTCGAGTTGTACGTCGTGGACTGTGGGCCCGGCGTCCAGCCGCAGGACGCCCGGGTCATCTTCGAGCGGTTCCGGCGCGGGACCGCCCGGCGCGGCGCCCGGGGCTCGGGGGCCGGGCTCGGGCTGTCGATCGTGCGGGCGATCGCGGAGGCCCACGGCGGCCGGGTCCGTCTGCACGACACGGAGGGCGGCGGCGCCACCTTCGTCCTGAGTCTGGAGGAAGCACGCCCGTGAACCGCATTCTGATCGTCGAGGACGAGGAACGCATCGCCGCCTTCGTGGAGAAGGGCCTGCGCGCGGGCGGGTTCACGACCACCGTGGTCGGCGACGGTGAGGCCGCGTACGAGTACGCGCTGACCGGCGGCTTCGACCTGGTCGTCCTCGACATCGGGCTGCCCGGCCGGGACGGCTTCACGGTCCTGCGCGAACTGCGGGAGGCCCGGGTGACCATCCCCGTGATCGTGCTGACGGCGCGGGACTCCGTACGGGACACCGTGGCCGGTCTGGAGGGCGGCGCCGACGACTGGATGACCAAGCCGTTCCGCTTCGAGGAACTCCTCGCGCGGGTGCGTCTGCGGTTGCGTACGGCGGCACGCGCGCCCGAGGTGACGGTGCTGCGGTCCGGTTCGCTGAGCCTGGACCTGCGGACGCGGCGGGCGCGGTCCGGGGAGCGGACGGTCGATCTGACGGCCCGCGAGTTCGTGCTCCTGGAGCTGTTCCTGAGGCATCCCGGACAGGTGCTGTCCCGGGAGCAGATCCTGTCGCACGTGTGGGGCTACGACTTCGATCCCGGCTCCAACATCGTGGACGTCTACGTGCGCGCCCTGCGGAAGAAGCTGGGCTCGGAGCAGGTGGAGACGGTTCGCGGGATGGGGTACCGGTTGCCGGCGTAACCGGTGAACGCCCGCGCGCATTTTCCGATTTGCATGAGGCTGTGTGAGTTTGTATGAGGTCGCATGAGGTTGCGTGACATGGCGTGAAGTTTCCTTCATCTGCGACTCATCGACGGCTCACGGCCCGGCAGGACCCTCGATGACGTGACCCTGAACCTCCGTATGACCGTGGCCCTGTGTGTGGCGATGTCCCTGTGCGCGCTGCTCGTGGTCCCCGGCAACTTCTCCGGCCTCGGCGGTGACGCCCGTTTCACGCTCGCGGTCTTCGCCCTGGCCACCTGCGCCTGGATCGCCACGCCGATCGACGACACGTACATCGCGCTGGGCGCCGGGCTCGCGCTGACGGTCACCGGGGTGATCAGCAGTGACACGCTCTTCGGCACCCTGGGCGACTCGACCGTGTGGCTGCTGATCTGCGCGTTCGTACTGGCGGCGGCGGTGAGCCGGACGGGTCTGGCGGGGCGGGCGGCGGTGTTCCTGGTGGGCGGTGCGCGCACCGTACGGCAGCTGACGCACCTGACGACGGCCGCGCTCGTGGTCACGGCGTTCGCCGTGCCCGCCACCTCGGGCCGCGCGGCGCTCGCGCTGCCGGTGTTCCTCGCCCTCGCCAAGGCGCTGAGCGACCGGAAACGACTGGTCGTGATGCTGGCGTTGCTGTTTCCGACCGTGATCCTTCTGTCGGCGGTGGCGACCCTGATCGGGGCGGGTGCGCATCTGATCACGGTGTCGGTGCTGTGGGAGGCGACCGGTGACCGGATCGGCTTCACGGAGTGGCTGCTGCTCGGCCTGCCGCTGGCCGTGGTGTCCTCCCATCTGGCGGCCGAGGCCGTCCTGCTGACGACCACCCGGCGCGCGGACCGCCGAGGTCCCGTGCACATCACCGCCGAGCAGATCCAGCAGCACAGCGACCGCCCGGTCACCGGCCCCTGGTCGCAGGCCGAGTCCCGGTGCGCGCTGCTGCTCGCCACGGTCGTCGTCCTGTGGTGCGCCGAGCCGCTCCACCGGGTGCCGCCCGCGGTCGTGGCCCTGATAGGCGCGGTCGTCGCGTCCTCGCCGGCCCTGGGCACCGTACGGCTGAAGGACGCGCTGAAGACGGTGCCCTGGTCGTTGCTGCTGTTCATGGCCGCGACGATGGCGATGGGCGTCGCCCTGGCCGACTCGGGCGCGGCGAAGTGGCTGGTCTCCGGCCTCCCCGGGGGTGTGTCGCCGGCCGTGTTCCTGATCGTGGTGATCGTGGTCAGCACGGCGGCGCACCTGGTCCTGCAGTCCCGTTCGGCGCGCTCGTCGGTGCTGGTTCCGCTGGTGGTGGCGGCGGCCGTGGGCGCCGGGGTCAATCCGGTCGCGGCCGCCCTCGCCTCCACCGCGGCGGCGGGCTTCTGTCACACGCTCCCCGCCTCCGCGAAACCGGTCACGCTCTTCGCCGAGATCCCCGGGACGCCCACGTACACCCCGCGCGACCTGCTGCGTCTGTCCGCCGTCCTGGCGCCGCTGACCGCCGCCCTCGTCCTGCTCTTCGCCGTAGCGGTGTGGCCGCTGCTCGGCGTGCCCCTGACCCGCTAGGAGGTCGTCCCATGCTCAGCCGTATCGCCGTGGCCCCCAGCGGCTTCAAGGAGTCCCTGTCGGCCCAGGCCGCCGCCGACGCCATCGCGGCGGGTGTCCGCCGGGTGGTGCCCGAGGCCCGGATCGACCTCATCCCCCTGGTGGACGGCGGCGAGGGCACGGCCGCCGCGCTGGCCGCCTCGACCGGGGGCCGGCTGGTCGCCCTGCCCGCCACGGGCCCGCTCGGTGAGCCCGTCGGCACCCACTTCGCGCTGCTCGGCTCCCGGGACACGGCGGTCGTCGAGATGGCGGCGGTCGCGGGCCTCTCCCTCGTCCCGAACCGTCTCCGCGACCCGGGCGCCACGACGACGTACGGCGTCGGCGAGCTGATCCGCGCGGCCCTCGACCAGGGCGTACGACGCGTCCTGGTGGGCTGCGGCGACTCCGGTACGTCCGACGGGGGCGCGGGCGCCCTCCAGGCGCTCGGAGCCCGCCTGCTCGACGCGGACGGCTTCGAACTCCCCCTCGGCGGCCAGGAATTGATTCGCCTGCACCACATCGACCCCTCGGGCCTGGACCCGCGCCTCAAGGACGTCGAACTGCTGGTCGCCTGCAACCCGTACAACGTGCTGTGCGGCGAGCGCGGGGTGGCCCGCGTCTTCGGCCCGCAGAAGGGCGCGACCCCCGCACAGGTGGAGGAGCTGTCGGCGGGCCTGGACCACTGGGCCTACGTACTGACCCGCGACCTGGCCCCGGGCGGCACCGACCTGTACGGCGGCCCCGGCACCGGAGCCTCCGGCGGCCTGGGCGCGGGCCTCGCCGCCCTCGGCGCCCGCCTGCTCCCCCGCTTCGAGGTGCTGCTGGACCACCTCGACCTGGACGCCCGTCTGGCCCGCGCCGACCTGGTCGTCACCGCCGAGGGCGCACTGGACCACCAGACGCCGCGCGGCAAGGTCCCGGCCGAGGTGGCCCGCCGCGCCAAGCTGCACGGGCGGCCGGTACTCGCCCTGGCGGGCACGCTCGGCGAGGGCGCGCACGAGGTGCCGGGCGTGGACGCCTGCCACGGCATCCTGCCCGCCCCGATGGCGCTGGCCGAGGCACTGGTCCGGGCCTCGGAACTCCTCACGGACGCGACGGAGCGCGCCCTGCGGATGATCCGGCTCGGCACCCGGCTGCCGGCAGGCGCGGCAGGCGCGGCAGGCACTGGGCTACCGGTTCACGCGGAGGTGTCGGGCACGCAACGGCCCTCCTCCGTACGGTAGTTCCACTGGGCGCCGTCCCGGACGAGTTCCTTGACGGCGCCCAGGAAACGCTCGATGTGCTCGTCCGGCGTTCCGGCTCCGAAGCTCACCCGGATCGCGTTCAGGGACTTCTCGCCGGGCGCGGCCTCGGGGGCGCCGCACTCGCCCTGGGCTTCCGGGTCACTGCCGAGGAGCGTCCGCACCAGCGGGTGGGCGCAGAACAGCCCGTCCCGTACGCCGATGCCGTACTCGGCGGAGAGGGCGGCCGCGAAGTGCGAGCTGTTCCACCCGTCGACGACGAAGGAGAGGACGCCGACACGCGGGGCGTCGTCCCCGAAGAGGGACAGGACGCGCACCTGGGGCACCTCGGCGAGGCCCGCGCGGACGGTGTCGATCAGGTACTGCTCGCGGGCGACCAGCGTGTCGAACCCGGCCTCGGTGAGGGCCTTGCAGGCGGAGGCGATGGAGTAGGCGCCGATGACGTTCGGGGACCCGGCCTCGTGGCGGGCCGCGCTGACGTGCCACTCCACGTCCACTCCCCCGTCCGTACGCCGGGAGACCTTCCGGCTCGCGCCCCCGCCCGCGAGGTACGGCTCGGCCTCGGTCAGCCAGTCGGCGCGCCCGGCGAGGACGCCGGAGCCGAAGGGCGCGTACAGCTTGTGCCCGGAGAAGGCGACCCAGTCGACGTCCAACTCCCGTACGGACACGGGGTGGTGGGGCGCGAGCTGGGCTGCGTCGAGGACGATGCGGGCGCCGTGGGCGTGCGCGGCGGCGGCCAGTTCGCGGACGGGCCACAGCTCGCCGGTGACGTTCGAGGCGCCGGTCACGCAGACGAGGGCGGGTCCGTGGGGGTCGCGGCCGGCGAGGGCGCGCTCGACGGTGGCGACGGCCTCTTCCGGGGTGCGGGGGGCGTTGAGGTAGGTGACGTGGGCGTCCCGCCAGGGCAGCAGCGAGGCGTGGTGCTCGGTCTCGAACACGAAGACCTGGCAGTCGGCGGGGAGCGCGGCGGCGAGGAGGTTGAGCGAGTCGGTGGTGGAGCGGGTGAAGACGACCTGGTCGTCGCCGCGGCAGTCGAGGAACTCGGCGACGGTGGTGCGGGCGTTCTCGAAGAGATCGGTGGACAGCTGGGACAGGTACCCGGCACCGCGGTGCACGCTGCCGTAGTACGGCGCGTACGCGGCCACGTCGTCCCAGACGCGCTGTAGGGCCGGGGCGCTGGCGGCGTAGTCCAGCGCGGCGTACGTCACTTCGCCGCCCGTCACGAGCGGGACGGTGACGTCCCGTCCCAGTACGGGCAGCGGGGCGCAAACGGGCTGGTCGGCGGCGGGGGTGGAGGCGGAGGACGACGTGGCGGCGGGGGTGGAGAGGGACATGGCTGAACTCCCGTGGAGGCAGGCGGAATTCCGACCGTGCCGGACGGCGCGACGGGCGCTGGGGTGACCACGGCACGGGTCGGATGAAAGAGAGGAAATGCGGAGGCGGGGCTCTGCGGCCCTATCGCATTCGCTTGCTCACGGAAGGCTCCCTGGTCCGCGCTTGCCGCAGACCTCGCTGCCTACGGCCTGGTCTTCACCCGGGGCACCCCGCCACGGACGGAGGGTTGCCGGACAGCCGGCCGGGGCCTTGTGACTGTCGCTCATGACCTGCCCAGCATCCTGCCACACGGTCATTCGGGCGCAAGGGGGGTGTCCGGATGGCGGGACGGCACGGCCGGTACCGCAGGGTTCTTCCGCCCCCGCCGCCCCTGCCCGTCCCGTCCCTGGGGGCTGCCGCCCCCAGACCCCCGTTGGCGGATGGGGTGGGCGGGTTCGTGTACGGGTGAGTGGGTGGCTCGTCGGCCTGACGGCCTCGTCCTCAAACGCCGGACGGGCTGGATCTTTCAGCCCCTCCGGCGTTTGAGGAGCAGGGGCCCGGGGGCCGGCCCCCGAAACGGGGCCCGGGGGCCGGGGCGGAGCCCCGAAGAGGGTGCGGGGGCGCAGCCCCGAAACCCGAGGGCCCGGGGGCCAAGGGGCACAGCCCCCTTGCCCGGGCTGAAGGGAGGCAACCCCCTCAGCCGGGGCCAAGGGACGCACCCCCCTCAGCCCGGTTGAAGGGGCGCAGCAGCCCCCTCAGCCGGGGGCCAAGAAACGCAACCCCCTCAGCCGGAGCCAAGAGACGCACCCCCCTCAGCCCGGTTGAAGGGGCGCAGCAGCCCCCTCAGCCGGGGGCCAAGAAACGCAACCCCCTCAGCCGGGGCCAAGAGACGCAACCCCTCAGCCGGGCTGACGGAACTCAGCCCCCTCAGCCGGGCTGAAGGGGCACAGCCCCCTCGGGCGGGGTCGAAGGGGCGGAGCCCCTGGGGGATGGGACGGGTAGGGGCGGCGGGGGCGAGGAAAACCCTGGTCCGCTACGCGTTACTCGTCGAGACCCACCGCTCCAGCACCCGCCTGGCCGCCCCCGAGTCGATCGCCTCCGCGGCCTTCTCCATGGCCGCGCGGATCTGGAGCGCGAGTGGACCATCCCCCGGCTTCAACGCCACCAGCGCCGCAGCCGAGTTCAGCAGCACAGCGTCCCGTACCGGCCCGGTCTCACCGTTCAGCAGCCGCCGCGCCACATCCGCGTTGTACGACGCGTCGCCGCCCCGCAGTGCCTCCACGGGGACCAGTTCGATGCCGACGTCCCGCGGATCGAAGGTCTCCTCCGTCACCTTGCCGTCCCGGACCACCCACACCCGGGACGTCGACGTCGTCGTCAGCTCGTCCAGCCCGTCGTCACCACGGAACACCAGCGAGGAGTTGCCGCGCTCGGCGAAGACACCGGCGACGATGGGCGCCATGCGCGGATCGGCGACCCCGACCGCCTGCGCCCGCACCTTCGCGGGGTTGGTCAGCGGCCCGAGGACGTTGAACACCGTACGGATACCCAACTGCCCCCGCGCGGCGCCCACATGGCGCAGCGCCGGATGGAACTTGATCGCGAAGCAGAAGGTGATCCCGGCCTCTTCCGCCACCTCGGCCACCCGCTGCGGGGTCAGTTCGAGATTGACGCCGAGCTTCTCCAGGACGTCCGAGGCGCCGGATGCGGAGGAGGCGGCACGGTTGCCGTGCTTGACGACCTTCGCACCTGTCCCCGCGATGACGATCGAAGACATCGTGGAGATGTTCACCGTCTTCGCGCCGTCACCGCCCGTACCGACGATGTCGACGGTCTCGCCGGGCACCTCGATCACGTTCGCATGCTCGTACATCGTGCGTACCAGCCCGCCGATCTCCTCGACGGTCTCGCCCTTGGCCCGGAGCGCCACCACGAACCCGGCGATCTGCGCGTCCGTCGCCTCGCCGCGCATGATCAGATCCATCGCCCAGGCGGTGTCGTCCGCCGTGAGGTCACGCCCGTCCAGCAGTCCGTTCAGCAACGCGGGCCATGAGCGGCCCGCCGCGGTGTCGCCTCCAGCGGGGGTCACAGCGCTCATAAACCGCTCCTGGGTCATGGATCAACAGATCACGAGTCTCAACGGGTCCACCCTATCCAGCCCCGCGGCATGGCGAAGGGCCCCGTCCGTACAACGGACGGGGCCCTTCGCCTTGCGCGTGGCGGGCGCAGCGATCAGTGGTGGCCGTGGCCGCTCGTGATCTCCTTGTACTCCTCGACGGTCGGCTTCGGGATCTGGCTGTCCTCGCTGTAGTACGCCTTGCTGAGCTTGGCGCGCAGCTTCTCGGAAGCCTTGATCTTGCGCTTGACGCCGTTCTCGTCGACGGCCGGGCCGACCTGGGCCGGAATGTACTGCTCGTGCGCGGTGAGCGTGTGCAGCTGCTCCTGGCTGAGCGGCTCGTGGACCTCGATGAACTCACCGTGCGGCAGGCGCTTGATGATGCCCGTCTCACGGCCGTGCAGCACCTTGTCGCGGTCCCGGCGCTGGAGGCCGAGGCAGATGCGCTTGGTGATGACGAACGCGATGACCGGGCCCACGAAGAACGCGATCCGCACGAACCAGGTGATGGCGTTGATCGACAGGTGGAAGTGGGTGGCCCAGAGGTCGTTTCCACCACCGATCAGCAGCACCATGTACCAGGTGATCCACGCGACACCGAAGGCGGTACGGGTCGGCGCGTTGCGCGGGCGGTCCAGGATGTGGTGCTCACGCTTGTCGCCGGTGACCCAGGCTTCGATGAAGGGGTAGACCGCGATCGCGACCAGCACCAGCGGGAAGATCACCAGCGGGATGAACACACCCAGGACGAGCGTGTGACCCGCGAAGTTGATCTCCCAGCCGGGCATGACACGGATCAGGCCCTCGGAGAAGCCCATGTACCAGTCGGGCTGGGCACCGGTGGACACCTGGTCCGGACGGTACGGGCCCAGGCTCCAGATCGGGTTGATCGTGGCGATCGCGGAGATGACCGCGATCACGCCGAAGACCAGGAAGAAGAAGCCTCCGGCCTTGGCCATGTAGACCGGCAGCAGCGGCATGCCGACGACGTTGTTGTTCGTCTTTCCGGGTCCCGCGAACTGCGTGTGCTTGTGGTAGAAGACCAGGATCAGGTGCGCCACCACGAGGCCGAGCATGATGCCCGGCAGCAGCAGGATGTGGACCGAGTAGAACCGGGCCACGAAGTCGCCGCCGGGGAACTCTCCGCCGAACAGGAAGAAGGAGAGGTACGTGCCGACGACCGGCACGGACAGGACCGCACCCTGCATGAAGCGGACACCGGTGCCGGAGAGCAGGTCGTCCGGGAGCGAGTAACCGGTGAAGCCGGTGAACATGCCGAGGACGAACAGCAGGAAGCCGAACAGCCAGTTGACCTCACGCGGCTTGCGGAACGCGCCGGTGAAGAACACGCGCATCATGTGCACGAACATGCCGGCGAGGAAGATCAGCGCCGCCCAGTGGTGGATCTGCCGGATCAGCAGACCGCCGCGCACGTCGAACGAGATGTGCATCGTCGAGTTGAACGCCTCGGACATCAGCTGCCCCTGCAGCGGGACGTACGAGCCGTGGTACGTGACCTCGTTCATCGACGGGTGGAAGAACAGCGTCAGGTAGACACCCGTGATGATGATGATGATGAAGGTGTAGAGGCAGACCTCGCCCAGCATGAACGACCAGTGGTCGGGGAAGATCTTGCGCATGTTGGCCTTGGCCAGGGAGTAGATTCCCAGGCGGCCGTCGGCCCAGTCGGCGACCCGCTCTCCGGCGGGTGCCTTCCCGCGAGAGCGGGACTCGGGGGTTGTCGTAGTGCTCATCCGCGCTCCCAGAAGGCAGGCCCGACGGGCTCCTCGAAGTCGCCGAGCGCCTCAAGGTAACCCTCGTCGTTCACGCCGATGCGCAGCTGCGGCAGGGCGTGGCCGGCCGGGCCGAAGATCACCCGGCCGCCGTCGGACAGGTCGAAGGTGGACTGGTGGCAGGGGCAGAGCACGTGGTGCGTCTGCTGCTCGTACAGGGAGATCGGGCAACCGACGTGGGTGCAGATCTTCGAGTACGCCACGATGCCCTGGTAGGACCACTCAAGCTCGCGCTTGTCCTTGATGTTGTCCGGCTGGATGCGGACGATCATCGTCGCGGCCTTGGCGATCTCGGTCTGGAAGTCGTGGTCGTGCTCCTCCAGTCCCTCGGGCTTGACGAAGGTCAGCGAGCCGACCGCGATGTCGGAGGGACGCAGCGGCTCGTTCGTGTTCATGTTGACGAGCAGCTTGCCCTTGGACCAGATCGTGTGGCGCAGCTTGGTGCCGGGCAGCGGGCCGAGGTCGCGCAGGAGGACGACGCCGGAGAGCGGGAACAGGGCCAGCGCGCCGAACATCGTGTTGCGGATGAGCTTGCGGCGGCCGAGCGCGGATTCCTTGGCGCCCTCCCTGAAGTCGGCCATGACCTTGGCCTTGACCTCGGGCGTGGCCTCGATCGGGTGGCGCTCGTCGGCGATCTCCACGTCCGACATCAGTGTGCGGGCCCAGTGGACCGCGCCGGCGCCGATGCAGAACAGGGCGATGCCCAGGCAGGAGCCCAGCGCGAGGTTCAGCGCGCTGGTGTGCCCGATCGGCCAGACGTAGACCGACGTGTCGACGCCGATCGTGACGTACGAGGCGATGAACCCGACGGTGGCGAGCATGGACACCGTGAACAGCAGGGCGACCGTACGCTCGGAGCGCTTGGCGGCCCGCTCGTCGATGTCCTGGACGCGGTGCTCGTGGGGCGGCAGGCCCGGGTCGGCGAACGGGTGCTTCTCGTCCGCGACGCTCACCGCGTTGGGCGCGTGCTCCCGCTCTGCGGGCAGGTTCTCTTCGGAATTGTCTTGGCTACTCATGACTTCTTGGCCTTTGCGGTCCGAGCGGCGACCCACACGGCGACGGCGATCAGCCCGCCGAGTCCGAAGACCCAGGCGAACAGGCCCTCGCTGACCGGACCGAGACCGCCGAGGCTGAGGCCACCGGGCTCCACGGTCTTGTCGCTGTTGACCGCGTCGAGGTACGCGATGATGTCCTGCTTGTTCTTCTCCGTCAGCGTGGTGTCGGGGAAGGACGGCATGTTCTGCGGGCCGGTCTGCATGGCCTCGTAGATGTGCTTCGGGTCGACACCCTCAAGAGTCGGCGCGTACTTGCCCTTGGACAGCGCACCGCCCTTACCGGTGAAGTTGTGGCACTGCGCGCAGTTGGTGCGGAAGAGTTCGCCGCCCTTGGCGGCGTCCGCGCCCTCGGGGCTGTACTCCTCCTTGGTCGGGATGGAGGGACCGGCGCCGAGCGACGCGATGTAGGCCGCGAGCTGGTCGATCTCCGCCTGGGAGTAGATGACCTTCTTCCGCGGGACCTGTGCGCCCGGCTGCTGGGCCGGCATACGGCCGGTGCCGACCTGGAAGTCGACGGCCGCGGCACCCACGCCCACCAGGCTCGGCCCGTCGGAGGTGCCCTGACCGCCGGTGCCGTGGCAGCTGGCGCAGCCCACGGCGTAGAGCTTCTTGCCCTCTTCGATGGCGAGGGACTGCGCGGTCTCATCGGCCTGCGCCTTGTCCGCGGGCGCGAAGGCGGTGTACAGCCCCGCGCAGGCCGCCAGCGCGATGAATAGGACGACGACCGCCGCCAGCGGATGGCGTCGTCGTGCGGAGAGCTTTTTCACGGATTACCCCGGTGTCAGGATCTTCTGCGTCGATGCTTCTGGCTGTGATCGGTTGGCCGCGGCCGACGGGTCCGCCGCGGACGGCAGCCCGATTACTTGATCAAGTAGATCGTGGCGAAGAGGCCGATCCAGACGACATCGACGAAGTGCCAGTAGTAGGACACGACGATGGCGGCGGTCGCCTGCTCGTGGGTGAACCTCCGGGCCGCGTAGGTACGGCCGAGGACCAGCAGGAAGGCGATGAGACCGCCCGTCACGTGCAGGCCGTGGAAGCCGGTGGTCAGGTAGAACGCCGAGCCCCACGGGTCGGACGAGAGCGAGATGCCCTCCACCTTGACCAGCTCGGTGTACTCGAAGACCTGACCGCCGATGAAGATCGCACCCATGATGAAGGTCACGACGAACCACATCCGGAGCTTCTTCACGTCCCCGCGCTCGGCGGCGAACACGCCGAGCTGACAGGTGAGCGAGGAGAGCACCAGGATCGTGGTGTTCGCCGCCGAGAACGGGACGTTCAGGGCGTCGGCCTTCCCGGACCAGAAATCGGCCCCCGTCACCGAACGCAGGGTGAAGTACATCGCGAAGAGGGCCGCGAAGAACATCAGCTCGGAGCTCAACCAGATGATGGTTCCGACGCTGGTGAGGTTCGGCCGGTTGACCGACGGGTGCGCGTGCCCGGTATCTACTGTCGTTGCTGTCGCCACGCCCGACATTATGTCGGTCGCTTATCCCGCCCTCACTCCCGGGGGTGCCGTTCGGAGTGTCCGGGGTGTGCGGACCGCTGTTGACGTGGTGTTCAAGGGAGTAGCATCCGCGCAACGGTGCTTGTCCGTACGACGCTGACGTCTCGGAGGAAGAATGCAGCCGACCGCCACGGTGCTGGTCTACAGCGACGACTCCAACACCCGCGAACAAGTGCGGTTGGCCGCCGGCCGCCGGCCTGCGGCGGACGTTCCCTTGGTCGAGTTCGTGGAGTGTGCCACTCCGGGTGCTGTGATCAGGGAACTGGACAAGGGCGGGATCGACGTCTGCGTCCTGGACGGGGAGGCCGTGCCCATGGGGGGCATGGGCGTGTGCCGGCAGATCAAGGACGAGATCTTCGACTGCCCTCCGGTGCTTCTGCTGATCGGGCGGCCCCAGGACGCGTGGCTGGCCACGTGGAGCCGGGCCGACGCGGCGGTGACCCTGCCGGTCGAGCCTGTGGAGTTCGCGGACGCGCTGGCTTCGCTGCTGCGGCGGCATGCGCTGAGCGCCTGAGACGGTCAGACCCGAGTCCCCGCGCCCCCTGTGAGAGGGGCGCGGGGACTCGGGGCGGATCCGGGGGGCTCGGGGCGGATCCGGGGGGCTCGGTCAGACCGGTTCGGGGGTCAGGCGGAGAGCCTGGTCACGGTGGGCCGACGGTCCGGACACCAGCGCGCTGCCCTCGCGCCACTTGTCCCACGGCAGGTTCCAGTCGCCGAAGCCGTTGCCGAAGGGGGCCATCATCTCGCCGTTCGAGTTGACGACCTGGACGATGTCGCCCTCACGTACGGTGTCGTAGAACCACTGGGCGTTCGCGCTGCTCATGCCCGTGCAGCCGTGGCTGACGTTGGCGTAGCCCTGTGAGCCGGTGGACCAGGGGGCCGCGTGGACGTACTCGCCGCTCTTGGTGACCCTGACGGAATTGTGGACGAGCAGGTCGAAGAAGTCCGAGGCACCGATGCCGGCGCTGGTCATGCGCACGGTGCCTTCCTTGGCCAGGATGACCTTGACGCCGTTGCGGGTGTCCCAGCCGGGCTTGCCCGTGGTCACCGGGATCTCCCTGATGACCTCGCCGTTCCTGTAGACGGTCATCCGGTGCGTCGCGGAGTCCGTGACGGCGACGAGGCGGTCGCCCGTGGTGAGCTTCAGAGGCTTGGCCGTGCCGCCCCAGAGGCGGTCTCCGACCTTGATGCCGTCCAGGTTGCTGTGCACCTGGATCGTGGCGTTGGTGGGCCAGTACTCCTTGGGGCGGAAGTGGAGCTTCTTGTCGTCCACCCAGTACCAGGCGCCCTCGACGGCGGGCGTCGACTGGACCTTCAGGGCGCGTTCCACGACGGCCCGTGAGGCGCTGTCCTTGACGGGTTCGCTGAGTTCGGCGGTGACGGGCTGGCCGACGCCGTAGGTGCCCGCATTGGGGCCGAAGGTGACGTTCAGCCGCTTCGTGGTGGTGGGCTTGCCGGTGTTGAGGTCGAGGACCTTGCGGCCGACGGCGCCGTCGCCGTCCTCGGTGCTCACGCGGACCGTGTAGTGGGCGTTGGCGGCGAGCGGGGAGGTGCTGTGCCAGCGTCGGCCGTCGGCGGCGAGTTCGCCCGCGACATAGCGTCCCGCGGCGTCCACGGCCGTGACGTCGGTGATCCGCCCGCCGTCGTCGGCTTTGATCTCCAGGGGCTTGTCGGGGTCGGCCTTCTTGTCGTCGCCGGTGGGGGTGTTGAACGAGATCTGGTCCGCCGCGTCGTACGGATCGGCGGAGAGCGGGTGGCCGCCTGAGGTGCAGGCGGCCATGGCTATGCCGAGGGTGAGTGCCGGCACTATGCGGCCGGCGACCGTGCGGGTTCGCGGAGAGTGGCTCATGCCCTCACGCTAGGAACGACCCCCGGGAGCGGCACGGTGAGTGGGCCGAACGGGGGAATCCGGTGGGGCGAACGAGGGAGCCCGGACCCTCCTGGCGGAGTGTCCGGGCTCCCTCGGCGCTCAGCGCGTGTTACTGGTTCTGGTTCTCACCGCGGTAGTACTCGAAGACCCAGCCCCACAGGCCGATCAGGATGATCGGGGCCGAGAAGTACAGCAGCCACCAGCCGAAGACGACGCCCATGAAGGCGAGCGCGCCACCGACGCCGAGCGCGAGCGGCTGCCAGCTGTGCGGGCTGAAGAAGCCCATCTCGCCCGCGTCGTCCGCGACGTCGGCCTCCTTGTTGTCCTGCGCGCCGACGTCGACCCGCCGGGCCGTGAAGGCCAGGTAGTAGCCGACCATGATGCACAGGCCGAAGGCGAGGAAGAGCGCCGTGGTGCCGGCCGGCTCCTTCGACCACACGCCATAGACGATCGCCATGGCGAGGACGAAGACGCTCAGCCAGATGAACATCTTGCCCTGGATCTTCACTTGCCGGCCTCCTTGCCGCTGCCCGCGAGCTCACCGGCAGCCGGGCCGCCGTGGCCGAGCTGCTCCAGCGCGGCGATCTCGGGGTGGTGCAGGTCGAACGCCGGGGATTCGCTGCGGATCCGCGGCAGGGTGAGGAAGTTGTGCCGCGGCGGCGGGCAGGAGGTCGCCCACTCCAGCGAACGGCCGTAACCCCACGGGTCGTCGACCTCGACCTTCTTGCCGTACTTGGCGGTCTTCCAGACGTTGTAGAAGAACGGCAGGATCGACAGGCCCAGCACGAAGGAGCTGATCGTCGAGATCGTGTTCAGCGCGGTGAAGCCGTCGGCCGCCAGGTAGTCGGCGTAACGGCGCGGCATGCCCTCGGCACCCAGCCAGTGCTGGACGAGGAACGTGCCGTGGAATCCGACGAACAGCGTCCAGAACGTGATCTTGCCCAGGCGCTCGTCGAGCATCTTGCCCGTCCACTTGGGCCACCAGAAGTGGAAGCCGGAGAACATCGCGAAGACGACGGTGCCGAACACCACGTAGTGGAAGTGCGCCACGACGAAGTACGAGTCGGACACGTGGAAGTCCATCGGGGGCGAGGCCAGGATGACACCGGTCAGACCACCGAAGGTGAAGGTGATCAGGAAGCCGGTCGCCCAGAGCATCGGTGTCTCGAAGGACAGTGAGCCCTTCCACATGGTGCCGATCCAGTTGAAGAACTTCACGCCGGTCGGGACGGCGATGAGGAACGTCATGAAGGAGAAGAACGGCAGGAGCACACCGCCGGTGACGTACATGTGGTGCGCCCACACCGTCACGGAGAGACCCGCGATGGCGATGGTGGCGCCGATCAGGCCCATGTAGCCGAACATCGGCTTGCGGGAGAAGACCGGGATGACCTCACTGATGATGCCGAAGAACGGCAGCGCGATGATGTACACCTCTGGGTGGCCGAAGAACCAGAAGAGGTGTTGCCACAGCAGGGCTCCGCCGTTGGACGCGTCGAAGATGTGCGCGCCGAACTTGCGGTCCGCCTCCAGCGCGAACAGCGCCGCCGCGAGGACGGGGAAGGCGAGCAGGACCAGGACCGCGGTCAGCAGCACGTTCCAGGTGAAGATCGGCATGCGGAACATCGTCATGCCGGGTGCGCGCATGCAGATGATGGTGGTGATGAAGTTGACCGCGCCGAGGATGGTGCCGAAGCCGGAGAGGGCCAGACCCATGATCCACATGTCGGCGCCGATGCCCGGCGAGCGGACCGCGTCCGACAGCGGGGAGTAGGCGAACCAGCCGAAGTCGGCCGCGCCCTGCGGGGTGAGGAAGCCACCCACCGCGATGAGCGAGCCGAACAGGTACAGCCAGTAGGCGAACATGTTCAGCCGCGGGAAGGCCACGTCCGGCGCGCCGATCTGCAGCGGCATGATCCAGTTCGTGAAGCCCGCGAACAGCGGCGTCGCGAACATCAGCAGCATGATCGTGCCGTGCATCGTGAACGCCTGGTTGAACTGCTCGTTCGACATGATCTGCGTGCCCGGACGGGCCAGCTCGGCGCGCATGAAGAGCGCCATCACGCCACCGATGCAGAAGAACGCGAACGACGTCACCAGGTAGAGCGTGCCGATCGTCTTGTGGTCCGTCGTGGTCAGCCACTTCACCACGACGTTGCCGGGCTGCCTGCGCCGTACCGGCAGCTCGTTCTCGTACGAGCCTTCGGCGGTGGCAGCACCCTGAGGTTCATTGAGGATGCTCACAGTTGGGTCGTCTCCCGGTTCTTCTCGGGGCCCGTCTGCTCGATACCGGACGGAACGTAGCCCGTCTGGCCGTTCTCAGCGAGCTTCTTGAGGTGCTCCTCGTAGCGCTCCGGAGATACGACCTTCACGTTGAAGAGCATCCGGGAGTGGTCCACGCCGCAGAGTTCGGCGCACTTGCCCAGGAAGGTGCCCTCACGGTTGGGCGTCACCTGGAAGACATTGGTGTGGCCCGGGATGACGTCCTGCTTCATCAGGAACGGCACCACCCAGAAGGAGTGGATGACGTCACGCGAGGTGAGGATGAAGCGGACCGTCTTGCCCTCGGGGAGCCAGAGGGTCGGGCCGGGGTTGCCGGTCTGCGGGTTCCGCTCACCGGGGGTGCCGCAGGTGTAGACGCCGCCCGCGTTCGCCGGGAACTGCTTCTTCCACTTGTCCGGGACGGCGTCCAGGTTCTTGTCGGTCTTCGCGTCGCCGGTGGAACCCTTGACGTCCGCGACGTAGTTGAAGCACCAGCTCCACTGGAAGCCGACCACGTTGACCGTGACGTCCGGCTTCTTGGAGGTGTCGAGGAGCTTCGTCTCGTCGCGGGCGGTGAAGTAGAACAACACCGAGACGATGATCAGCGGAACGACCGTGTACAGCGCCTCGATGGGCATGTTGTACCGGGTCTGCGGGGGAACCTCGACCTTGGTGCGGCTGCGCCGGTGGAAGAAAGCACTCCAGCAGATCAGCCCCCACACCAGCACGCCCACGGCGAGCGCGGCCGCCCACGAACCCTGCCACAGGGAGAGGATCCGGGGAGCCTCTTCCGTGGTCGGGGTGGGCATGCCAAGGCGGGGGAAGTCCTTGTATGTGCAACCGGTGGCGGTCGCCAGGACCAGGCCCGCGGTCAGTGCCTGCAGCAGCTTCCGCCGCATCGGGCGCCGCGGCGAGCGGTCGGAGCCGTTGGGACTCACGTAGCGCCTTCCCGAGAGTCTCGCCCGCGCTGTTGGCTGCGGCCTTCTCGCTGGTCGGTCGCCGCCCTGCGTCGGGCAGGGGTTTGATGTTTATGCGGACCAAACCCTACTGGACGCCGTCCGGCGGCTTGCGGGAGGGGTGGGCAACGCGTGGCGGGTCGTGTGGGCGCCTGAGAACTCGGGAGTTCGGGTTGGATGGCGGGTGCGGGTTTGTCGTGGTTCCTCGCGCCCACGCGGCGGAGCCGCAAATGTCACAGCCCCGCACCCCTCCAGGGCGCTTAGCGTTGCTGTGTGGCCTACTTCGACGCTGCTTCCGCTGCTCCTCTTCATCCTGTTGCCCGGCAGGCGCTGACCGCCTCGCTGGACGAGGGGTGGGCCGATCCTGCCCGGCTGTACCGGGAGGGGCGGCGGGCGCGGCTGTTGCTCGACGCGGCGCGGGAGGCGGCGGCCGAGGCCGTGGGGTGCCGGCCGGACGAGTTGGTGTTCACCGCTTCCGGTACGCGGGCGGTGCATTCCGGGATCGCGGGGGCCCTGGCGGGGCGTCGCCGGGCCGGGACGCACCTGGTCGTGTCAAGCGTCGAACACTCTTCGGTGTTGCATGCAGCGGAGGCGCATGAGGCGGCGGGCGGCACGGTGACGCGGGTCGGTGTCGACCGCGCGGGTGCGGTCACCGCCGACGCGTACACCGCCGCGCTCCGCCCCGACACGGCCCTGGCCTGTCTGCAGTCGGCCAACCACGAGGTGGGTACGGAGCAGCCGGTGGCCGAGGTCGCGTCGGTGTGCCGTGGGGCCGGGGTGCCGTTGCTGGTGGACGCGGCGCAGTCGTTGCCGTGGGGGCCGGTGGAGGGTGACTGGTCCTTGCTGGCGGCGAGTGCCCACAAATGGGGCGGGCCGTCGGGCGTCGGGCTGCTCGTCGTACGGAAGGGGGTGCGGTTCGCGCCCCTGGGCCCGGTGGACGAGCGGGAGTCGGGGCGGGCGGCCGGGTTCGAGAACATCCCGGCGATCGTGGCGGCGGCGGCCTCCCTGCGGGCCGTACACGCCGAGGCGGCCCAGGAGGCGGTGCGGCTGCGGGAGTTGACGGAGCGGATCCGGGCGCGGGTGCCGGGGTCGGTGCCCGACGTGGAGGTGGTGGGGGATCCGGTGCGGCGGCTGCCGGGCGTGGTCACCTTCTCCTGTCTCTATGTCGACGGGGAGACATTGCTGCACGAGCTGGACCGGGCCGGCTTCTCCGTTTCATCCGGTTCGTCCTGCACGAGCAGCACACTGACGCCGAGCCATGTGCTGAAGGCGATGGGGGTGCTGAGCGAGGGCAACGTCCGCGTCTCGCTGCCGCCGGGCACACCGGAGGAGGACGTCGAACGGTTCCTCGACGTCCTGCCGGGTGCGGTGTCGGCGGTCCGCGAGAAGCTGGGCGCCCCGGTCACGGCCCCCGCGGCGACCGCGCGGGAGGACGCCCTCGTCGTGGACTCGCTCGGCAGGCGCTGCCCGATCCCCGTCATCGAGCTGGCCAAGGTCATCGGGGACGTCCCGGTCGGCGGCACGGTCCGCGTCCTGTCGGACGACGAGGCCGCGCGTCTGGACATTCCGGCGTGGTGCGAGATGCGGGGGCAGGAGTACGTGGGTGAGGAGCCGGCGGAGCGGGGTTCGGCCTACGTGGTCCGCCGGCTGTCGTAGCTGTCGTAGCTGTCGGCTCCGGGCCGGAGCCGGTACGCCTCAGCTCAGGTGCGCCCGCACGTCGGAGGCCGCCTCGTCGCCGTACGCCTTGGCGAAGCGCTCCATGAAGTGGGCGCGGCGCAGCCGGTACTCCTGGGTGCCGACCGTCTCGATGACGAGCGTGGCGAGCATGCAGCCGACCTGGGCCGCGCGCTCCAGGGAGACGCCCCAGGCGAGACCGGAGAGGAAGCCCGCGCGGAAGGCGTCGCCGACACCCGTCGGGTCGGCCTTGCGCTCCTCCTCGGGGCAGCCGACCTCGATCGGCGCCTCACCGGCCCGCTCGACGCGCACGCCCTGCGCGCCGAGGGTGGTGACGCGATGGCCGACCTTGGAGAGGATCTCGGCGTCCGTCCAGCCCGTCTTGGACTCGATGAGGCCCTTCTCGTACTCGTTGGAGAAGAGGTACGTCGCGCCGTCCAGCAGTATGCGGATCTCGTCGCCGTCCATGCGCGCGATCTGCTGGGAGAAGTCCGCGGCGAAGGGGATGCCCCGGGAGCGGCACTCCTCGGTGTGGCGCAGCATCGCCTCGGGGTCGTCCGCGCCGACGGAGACGAGGTCGAGGCCGCCGACCCGGTCGGCGACGGTCTTCAGCTCGATGAGGCGGGCCTCGCTCATGGCGCCGGTGTAGAAGGAGCCGATCTGGTTGTGGTCGGCGTCCGTGGTGCATACGAAGCGGGCCGTGTGCAGCGTCTCGGAGATGCGCACCGAGGCCGTGTCGACGCCGTGCCGGTCCAGCCATGCCCGGTAGTCGTCGAAGTCCTGGCCCGCCGCGCCGACGAGGATCGGCTTCGTGCCCAGCTGCCCCATGCCGAAGGCGATGTTCGCGCCGACTCCTCCCCTGCGGACGTCGAGTTTGTCGACCAGGAAGGAGAGGGAGACCGTGTGCAGCTGATCCGCGACGAACTGGTCCGCGAAACGGCCGGGGAAGGTCATGAGGTGGTCGTTGGCGATGGAGCCGGTGACTGCGATACGCACGGCTAGGACACGCTCCTGCGACGTGAGGGGATTGACGGTTCACGCTATCGGGTTGCCCTCCCGCACTGAAGCGGGAGAAACTACCCGATAGTAGGTCTTTTTCCTCCACTCCGACGGTGCATACGGTTTCCGCCATGACGAACCTCAAGGACCGCGAGGTCCACCGCTCCGCCCCGCTCGACACGGAAGGCGGTCTCGCGGACCTGCGCGGCGACTGTGCCCGGATGGCGCCGCACTGGGCGGCCCCCGACCGGATCACTGCCCTCCCGGTGTCCCCGTCACTCATCCACGGGGTGACGGTGCCCCCGGCGTCGGCCCGCCTCCTGGACGCGATGTCCGACTACGGCGACTGAGTGACAGGGGGCGCCCGGACAGGGAACCGCGCGCTCCCCCGCCGCGTCCCATCGCTGTCCCCCTTGAAGGGGATCCGGTTTACGACCCTTCCGTGCCCCTCCTACCTGGCAGGACCGGGTCACCTGGGACAGCTGTGGAGCTGAAGGAGCGATGCGGTGAGCACCGAGCGACCCGACAACGACGCGAAACCCGACGCCACCGAGGCCGCTGAGGCCAAGGGCGACAGCGGCGGGGCCAAGGGCACCGAGGAGCCTGCGAGCCCCGGGCAGCCCGCGCGCCCCGAGGAACCCGCGGGTCCAAAAGCCCCCTCGCCCGCCGGAAGCGACGTGAGCGCCGACGCCACCGAAGGCGTCAAGGAGGTCAAGGGAGTCAAGGAGGTCAACGGCGTCGAGGAGGTCAAGGGCGTCGAGGGCACTGTGGGCGACGATGAGCCCAAGGTCCGGCGTGGGCGTTCCTCCGTGCTCATCGCCTCCGTGGCGGCCGCGGTGCTGCTCGTCGGAGGCGGCGGGGCCTACCTCACCGCGAGCACCACCGGCGGTTCCGGCGGCGGCAGCGACTCCGGTGCCCCGGCCGGCGACGGCACTCCCCCGCCGCTGGCCCTCGACGGCTACACCGAGGGCGGTACGAACGGAATCGCCCCCGGCGAGCCCCACCCCAACGGCGTGACCTACCGCGCCGACGGCACCCTCCCCGCCGGCCCGGACTCCGCGCCCGTCTACCGGTCGGCCGGCGACGTGACCTCGGCCGAGGTGGCCCGCCTCGCGAAGGCCCTCGGTGTCGAGGGAACCCCGAAGATCGAGGACGGCACCTGGAAGGTGGGCGCTTCGAAGGACGGTTCCGGGCCGAGCCTCCAGGTGAACAAGGACGCGCCGGGCACGTGGACGTTCAGCCGGTACGCACCCGGCACCGACAACTGCCGGAAGGCCGACGTCTGCGCCTCGGCCCCGGGCACCGCGGCCGGGGGTGACCCGGTCAGCGAGGCCGCGGCGAAGGAGGCGGCCGCCCCGGTGCTCAAGGCCGTCGGCCAGGACGCGGCGAAGCTGGACGCCACCCAGGTCGCGGGCGCCGTCCGGACGGTGAACGCCGAGCCCGAGGTCGGCGGGCTGCCCACGTACGGCTGGACGACCGGCATCCAGGTCGGCGCCGACGGCCAAGTGACCGGCGGCAGCGGCAACGTGAAGACACCGGTCAAGGGGGACACGTACCCCGTCGTCGGCGCGGACAAGGCGCTGGACCTGATGAACGGACGGGGCCAGGCCACCGGCGGCAGCACACGCAAGGGCATCGGCGGTTGCGCCAGTCCCGTACCACTGAAGGGCGAGGACGAGGCTTCGTGCGAGGCGGCGACCGCGGCTCCGGCACCGGAGCCGGTCACCGTCGTCGACGACGCCGTCTTCGGGCTGGCCGCGCGCTTCACGGAGGGCCGGCCGGTGCTCGTGCCGTCCTGGCTGTTCCAGGTGCGGCCGGAGGGGGCCGGCGCGGGCTTCACGGTGACGCACCCGGCGGTCGACCCGGCGTACCTGACCGCGCCCGAGCCGCCGTCGTCGGTCACGCCGTCGCCGCTCACCCCGGGCGAGCCCTCGGGCTCGGCGCCGAAGACACGCAACGTCCCGGTCGAGGGCTACACGGCGAAGGGCAAGGACCTGACCGTGAGCTTCTGGGGCGGGGTGTGCGGCGAGTACTCGGCGTCGGCGGACGAGGCGAACGGAAAGGTGACGGTCACCGTGACCGAGAAGCCGTCCGGCAAGGTCTGCATCCTGATCGCGAAGGCCATGGAGCGCACGGTGCGGCTGGACAAGCCGCTCGACGGCCGGGAGGTCGTGGGCACGAACGGCAAGGAGATCCCGAAGGGGAGCCTCACCGACCGTGCGCCGAGCGCCAGGTAGGTCACCGGTACGCACGCGAAGGCGGCGTCCCCGTCGGAGGGGGACGCCGCCTTCGTACGCGCTGGGTGCGTGCGGGGTACGCCCGCTGCGTGCGCCGGAAGGGCGGGCGGCTCAGTTGAAGGAGTCGCCGCAGGCGCAGGAACCCGTGGCGTTCGGGTTGTCGATCGTGAAGCCCTGCTTCTCGATGGTGTCGACGAAGTCGATGGTGGCGCCGCCGAGGTACGGGGCGCTCATGCGGTCGGTGACGACCTTGACTCCGTCGAAGTCCTTCTCGACGTCGCCGTCGAGGGAACGCTCGTCGAAGAACAGCTGGTACCGCAGGCCGGAGCAGCCGCCGGGCTGGACGGCGACGCGCAGCGCCAGGTCGTCACGGCCTTCCTGGTCGAGCAGGGCCTTGACCTTGGCCGCGGCGGCGTCGGTCAGGATGATGCCGTCGGTGACGGTGGTGGTCTCGTCCGATACGGACATCTACATCTCTCCCGGTTTGTACGGAGACTGCTTGCCGACGTGTCCAACCGGCCGGGCCGCGGATTCATTCCGGGCCGGGCGGTTTCCTTCGCGTCTCTCTTCATGCTCGCACATGGGCCGTGGAGCGGGCAGCGCCCTGTGGACGGGAGCGGTCGCGAGCCGCCAGGCGAAGCTCCGAACCGACGTGGCCGGGCCGTCGAGCGGGCCGCCGGGATTCATGTCACATCGACGCTATGGCCATCGTCAAAGTGACGTGAAGCGGTTATGATAGATAGCGTCAATTCGACGAAAAGCCGTAACGGTGTCCCGCATGTCCCGCCGGTCCGGAATCCCGGACCGGCGAGCCGCAGAACAGAAAGGGTGCGTGCAGTGACCACCGCCCAGACCCAGGAGCTCGACGTACAGCCGACGCCCCTCGCCCTGCTGCTGCTCGGCCGTGAGGCCGACCCGAGGAGCGAGCGCGGTGTCGAGTGCCCCGGCGACCTGCCCTCCCCCTCCGACCCCGACCTGGTGGAGCGCGCCCGCGCGGCCAAGGCGAAGCTCGGGGACAAGGTCTTCGTGCTCGGCCACCACTACCAGCGCGACGAGGTCATCCAGTTCGCGGACGTCACGGGTGACTCCTTCAAGCTGGCCCGGGAGGCGGCGGCGCGCCCGGAGGCGGAGTACATCGTGTTCTGCGGCGTGCACTTCATGGCCGAGTCCGCGGACATCCTGACGAGCGACGACCAGAAGGTGGTCCTGCCGGACCTGGCCGCCGGCTGCTCCATGGCCGACATGGCGACGGCCGAACAGGTCGCCGAGTGCTGGGACGTGCTGACGGAGGCAGGGATCGCCCAGCAGGTCGTCCCCGTCTCGTACATGAACTCCTCGGCGGACATCAAGGCCTTCACGGGCAGGCACGGCGGCACGATCTGCACGTCCTCGAACGCGAAGCGGGCCCTGGAGTGGGCCTTCCAGCAGGGTGAGAAGGTGCTCTTCCTGCCGGACCAGCACCTCGGCCGCAACACGGCGGTGCGGGACATGGGGATGTCGCCGGCCGACTGCGTGGTCTACAACCCGCACAAGCCGGGTGGAGGCGTGAGCGTCGACGAACTCCGGGCCGCGAAGATGATCCTCTGGCGGGGCCACTGCTCCGTCCACGGCCGCTTCAGCCTCGACTCGGTGAACGACGTGCGTGAGCGCATCCCGGGGGTCAACGTCCTCGTCCACCCCGAGTGCAAGCACGAGGTCGTGGCGGCGGCGGACCACGTGGGCTCCACGGAGTACATCATCAAGGCCCTGGAGGCGGCCCCGGCGGGCTCCAAGTGGGCGATCGGCACGGAGCTGAACCTCGTCCGGCGGCTGGCGAATCGTTTCGCGCCCGAGGGCAAGGAGATCGTGTTCCTCGACAAGACGGTCTGCTTCTGCTCCACCATGAACCGCATCGACCTGCCGCATCTGGTGTGGGCCCTGGAATCCCTGGCCGAGGGCAACCTCGTCAACCGCATCCAGGTCGACAAGGAGACCGAGACGTACGCGAAGCTGGCACTGGAGCGGATGCTGGCACTGCCGTAGCGTCCTTCCCACCGCCGTACGCCGATGCCGGGCGCCCCTACGGAAGGGGCGCCCGCGTTTTGCCTACTCCCCCACCTGCTCGGCGCACGCCACCCGGATCTCCTCCAGCAGCGCTGGGTAGTGCTCGCCGTACGTGTTCACCGCGTGCCACACCGCGTCCAGTGCCGCCCTCAGCGGGGCGGGCTCGGCGGCGGCAAGCACGGCGGGAAGAGCGAAGTGCGGCTGTGAGATCCGCTCGGGGCCGCGCGGATTGCCGGAGGCATGCACCACCACGGCGGCGGCGTGCCCCACGGCTCCGGTCGGTGTCAGCTTCTCGTCGGCGGGCACCGTCGGTACCAAAGCGCCCAGTGCCCGGCCGAGGCCCCGCCGCCTTCGCGTGTTGTCCCCCGACTCCACGGCCGGGACCCACTTCCACCCGGCCGCCGCCGGGGGCGTCGGTGGGCGGTATGGCGGTCGCTCGGGAGGTATCGCCTCGAACACCGACTGCTTCGGGACCCGCGGGTCGGAGCGCAGGGTCTCCCGCAGCCGGGCCGCGTCGTCGAACAGCGGCGGCAGCGGACGTCTCCCCGTCAACGCGGTGAGCGCCTCGGAGACCCACGGCACGTCGGTCAGGCCCGCCGCCTCGCAGGCCCGCCGTGCGGCCAGCGACGCCACCGCACGCTGGACCTCGGGACTCGCGGCATCAAGCGCGTGCACCAAGTCGCTGTCGAAGCGGAGCAGACCGCGGACATTGCCGCCGACACCGCGCAGCCTCTCGCTCGGCAGCCGTCCGCCCCACTCCCACTGCTCGCGGTGCAGTCGCCGCTCCTCTGCGGCCCGTTCCTCCGCCTGGCGGGCCAGGCGTTCGGTCTCGGCGCGCTGCTCGGGTGTGGGTGGTGGCGGAAGTTCGCGCGCGTAGCGGTGCCAGTACGCGGCGTTCCGCGAGGTCTGGCGGACCACGCGGTCCGGTCGGGGCGGCGCGGGCCAGAACTGCAGGAGGTAGCTGTCCGCCTGTGGCTGCCCGGCCCCTCTGGTGTCGAGCGCTCGTCCCTCGTCCATCCCCCGGGCGCAGTATCGCACCCGGTAGTCGGTCCGGGCGAGATCCAGGTCCCATGCGGCCTCGCCCGCCCACTGCACCAAATTCGTGCGTTCCGACACCGGGCAGAAGGACACCTCCACCACGTCCTCCCAGACCGGTTCCAGCGGAGGGGCCTCGTCGTGGACCTCGACGATGAAGCCGACGCTGCCCGTGTGCAGTCCGGTGATCAGCCAGAGCACACCCGGGAACGCGGCCCCGCACAGCCCCGCGCTCTGGCCTGCGAACGCCTCGGAGAGGTCCGGGATCACGCTGTCCGGATCACTCTCGACATAGATCTGACTGTAGTGAACATGCACCTCGCCTGTGACCGGCCTGCGCACGGCACCCCCCTTCGTCGCCGACGGCCTCCGGGACCCTCTGCCGTACGGGCCGTCACATGCCTCGCATCATGCCGCAGGCCACTGACAACAGGTCCGAGGCAGAGGAGCCACTCACTCCTCCGACAACCGAGCGCCCCTGCTCTCCGCGATCCGCAACGCATCCCCCAGCGCCTCGGCCAGTCGTACGCCCGTGAAGCGCAACTCCCGTTTCCCCACTCCGGGTTCGTCAAGCAGCGGCCTTGCGGCGGCCAGTACGTACGCGGCCGAGCCGAGCAGCTCCGCCTCCAACTCATCGGCCATGCGGGACAGTCGGCTGCCGGGATCCTCCGCGCTCAGGTAGCAGGGGCGTCCGTCCGGCGTGGTCCACGGCAGCAGCCGCAAGGGGGTGCCCGTTCCGTCTCGCATCACCATCTGTGCCGCTCCCTTCGAACCGGTCCGTTTGCGGACCTGAACGCCGTTACTGTTTGTGTTGCCATCGTCGCTGTATGACATATGGCCACAACAGGAGTGCCCCGTCCCGACGTTGAGAACGGGACGACAACCGCAGGAAGGCGAGACCGATGACGTTCAAGCCGCAGACACTGACCCCGTACCTGTCCGCGCGCCACTACTTCGGCGCCGAGCAGCGCCGCCACCGCGAGAGCGCGGGCCTGTCACTCGTACAGCTCGCGGGCATCGTCAACTCCAGCAAGAGCACGCTCGCACGCATCGAGACGGCGGAGTTGATGCCGCCGCCGGATCTGCCGGACCGGCTGGACGCGGCGTTCGGCTCGGACAAGCACTTCCACGGGCTGTACGAACTGGCCAAGCGCGAGGCCCATCCGGACCAGTACCGGCGGTTCATGGACTTCGAGGCCCAGGCGGAGGTCGTCGAAACCTTTGTGGCGCATGTCGTCCCAGGGCTGTTGCAGACCCAGGAGTACGCCCACGCGCAGCTCAGCCTCCGAGAGGACCTGACCCCGGAGGAGGTGGAGCAACGCGTCAACGCACGCCTGTCACGGCAGGACCGGCTGCGCTCCGCCCAACGCCCCCTGCGCTGGGCGATCATCGACGAATCCGTCCTGCGACGACAGCTCGGCAGCAGGGAATGCATGTTCAAACAACTGGCCCGGCTGCTCGAACAGGTGGATACTCCGGACAGCAAGGTCCAGGTGATGCCCTTCGGCGCTGGTGCGCACTACCTGTTGGGGGGCACATTGACCCTGCTGACGCTTCCCAACAGCTCCACCATGGCCTACGAGGAGGGCATCGAGGTCGGCCACCTCTACGAGGACCGGGACTCGGCGAAGAAGTGGCGGCGGCACTATGAAGTACTGCGCGCCAACGCCCTCCCACCGACCACCTCGGCGGAGCTGATCCGACAGGCGATGGAGGACTACAAGCCATGCGACACACCCCCGAGCTGAGCTCCGCCCAGTGGCGCCGGAGCAGTTACAGCAACGCCAACGGGGGCGATTGCGTCGAAATCACCGAGGACTTCCCCGGCCTCGTCCCCGTCCGCGACAGCAAGAAGCCCCACGGCCCCGTACTCGTCGTCCCAGCCGCCGTCTGGGACACGTTCGTCGGCTTCGTGAAGTCTGAGTAGTAAGAGACTGACGGCCGGGTCTCCGTACGAGACCCGGCCGTCAGCTACTCAGAGCACCGTCACACGCCCGCGGGCTCCGGCTCGTCCGCGGTCGGCGTCGGCTGGGTGGGCTCGCCGGACTTCTTCGCCCGCTTGTCCGCCTTCTTCTTCGCCCGCCGCTCCTTGCGGAGTTCGATCATGGCGTAGAGCGTGGGGACGAGGAGAAGCGTCAGCAGCGTCGACGTGATCAGGCCGCCGATGACCACCACCGCCAGCGGCTGGGCGATGAAGCCGCCCTCGCCCGTGATGCCCATCGCCATCGGCAGGAGCGCGAAGATCGTCGCCAGGGCCGTCATGAGGATCGGGCGCAGGCGGTGGCGGCCTCCCTCAATGACCGCCTCCACGACGCCGTAACCCTGCCTGCGGTACTGGTTGATGAGGTCGATCAGGACGATCGCGTTCGTCACCACGATGCCGATGAGCATCAGCATGCCGATCATCGCGGGGACGCCCATCGGGGTACCCGTGGCGACCAGCAGTCCGAGTGCGCCCGTCGCCGCGAAGGGGATCGAGACGAGGAGGATCAGCGGCTGGATCAGGGAGCGGAAGGTGGCGACCAGGAGCATGAACACGATCGCGATCGCCGCCAGCATGGCCAGGCCCAGGTTCGTGAACGCCTCGTCCTGGTCCTGCGACACGCCGCCGATCTCGGCGGTGGCGCCCGCCGGGAGCTTCAGCGCGTTCAGCTTGGCCGTGAGGTCCGCGCTCACCGCGCCCGTGTTGTCACCCGTCGGCTTCGCCGTGATGGTGGCCGCCCGCTGACCGTCGATACGGGTCATCGAGACCGGGCCGTCGACGAGGTTCACGTCCGCGATGTCGCCCAGCTTCACCGCACCCAGACGGAGGGCCTTCAGCTCGTCCATCGTGTCCGCCGGCTTCGCCGACCTGATGACGATGTCGCGCTCCGTGTCGTCCAGGGTCGCCTTGCCGCTCGTCGTGCCGCGTACCGCCTGGGCGACGGCCGCGCCGAGGGTGGTGTTGTCGAAGCCGGCCGCGGCCGCCTTCTCGTTGGCCCGTACGGAGATCCTGGGCACGCTCTGCGCCAGGTCGCTCGTGACATCGGTGACGTCGTCGAGCTTCGCGACCTCGTCGCGGACCTCGTCGGCGGCCTTGCGCAGCACGTCGGCGTCGGCCGCCTTCACGACCACGCTGAGGTCCTGGCTGCCGAAGCCGTCCCCGGCCGCGAGCGTCGTCGTACCGATCCCGGAGAGCTTCCCGAGCCCCTCCTCGATACGGCCCTGGACGGCCTCGGCCGAGGCCGTGTCCTCCAGCATGACCGTGTACGACGCCTGGTTGGTGTCCGTACCGCCGCCGAAGGCCGCCATGAAGCCGGACGAGCCGATCGTGACCTGGTAGTCCTTGACGCCGTCGATGCCCGCGAGCATCTTCTCGACCTTCTGCGCCGCCTCGTCCGTCTCCGCCAGGCTCGTGCCCGGCTTCAACTCCTGCTTGACGTTGAGGACTTCCTGCTCGCCCTGGTCGAAGAAGTTCGTCTTCAGCAACGGCGCCATGCCGAAGGTGCCGATCAGGACCACCACCGCGATCGCCACACTCGTCAGGCGGCGGCGCGTCGCGAAGCGCAGGACCGGGACGTAGAGGCGCTGGAGCCGGCTCTTCGCCTCCTTCTCCTCCGCCTGGCGGCGGGCCTCCTCGGCGTCCTCGGGCGTGCCCTTCGGGGCGCGCAGGAACCAGTACGACAGCACCGGGACGACCGTCAGCGACACCAGGAGGGAGGCGAGGAGCGCCGCCGTCACCGTCAGCGAGAACGAGCCGAACAGCTCGCCCACCATGCCGCCGGTCAGGCCGATGGGGAGGAACACGGCGACCGTGGTCAGCGTCGAGGACGTGACCGCGCCCGCGACCTCCCGTACCGCCTTGATGATCGCTTCCTGGCGCTCCTCGCCGTACCCGAGGTGGCGCTTGATGTTCTCCAGGACCACGATCGAGTCGTCGACGACCCGGCCGATGGCGATGGTGAGCGCGCCGAGCGTGAGCATGTTCAGGGAGAGGTCGCGGGTCCACAGGACGATCAGGGCCAGGACGACGGAGAGCGGGATGCTCACCGCCGTCACCAGCGTCGAGCGGATCGACGCCAGGAAGACCAGGATGACGAGGACCGCGAAGACGAGACCCAGGGTGCCCTCGGTCGTGAGGCCGCTGATGGACTTGGCAACCGCCGGGCCCTGGTCGCTGACGACGGTGATGTCCGTGCCCGAGCCGAGGTCCTTGCGCATGCCGGGCAATGCGTCCTTGACCGCGTCCGAGATGGCGACCGCGCTGCCGTCACGGTCCATGGTGACGCTGACGGCGAGGCTCGGCTTGCCGTCGGTGCGCGTGATGGAGGTGGCGCGGGCCTCCTGCTCCTTGACGGTGGCGACGTCACCGAGGCGTACGGGCTTCGCGGCACGCGGACCGCCCTGGCCGCCCTGGCCGCCCTGACCGGTGACCATCAGGTCCTCGATCTGCTTCAGCGAGGTGTAGCCGCCGCCGACCTGGACGGTGCGGTTGGAGCCGCCCTCGTCGAACGAGCCGGCCGGCATGGTCGCACCACCGGACTGCAGGGCCTGGCCGATCGCGGCCGGCGTGAGGCCCGCCGCGGCGAGCTTCTTGTCGTCGGGAGTGACGGCGACCTGGAGGTCCCGTACGCCGTCGACCGTCACCTGGCCGACGCCGTCGATGGCCTTCAGGTCGGGTACGACGGTCCGGTCCAGCTTGTCGGCAAGGGCCTGCTGGTCCTGGCCCGAACCGGAGCTGACGGCGAGGACGACGGTCGGGATGTCGTCCGTCGAACCGGCGATGACCTGCGGGTCGACATCGTCCGGGAGCTGGACGCGAACCCGGTTCACGGCCTGCTGGACGTCGGCGACGAGCTGGTCGGTGCCGGGGCCGTAGTCGAAGGAGGCCATGATCAGGGCGTTGCCCTCGCTGGCCGTGGAGGTGACGCCCGTGATGCCGTCGACGGCTTCGAGGCTGTCCTCAAGGGGCTCGACGACCTGCTTCTCGACGACGTCGGGTGACGCGCCCTGGTACGGCGCCAGGACGGACACCATGGGCAGTTCGATGGTGGGCAGCAGCTGCTGCTTGAGCTGAGGTATCGCGATCGCCCCGAAGGCAAGCGCGATGATCGACATCAGGCCGATCAGGGCCCGTTGTGCGAGGCTGAATCGGGACAGCCAGGACATGGGTGAGGGTCTTTCTTCTGGGAGCGGCAGAAGCGAGTGAGCGAGCGCGAAGCGCACGGCGCGGGTGAAGCTCACCGGCACATGTGAAGCACAGGTGAGGACCCGCCCCTACACCATGAGCCATCCCGGGACGCCGATTCGTAGGCCCCAGGTCCATTTCCTTGATCGGCCAGTACTCCGGCCGCAGTACGCCCGGGTGGAGCTCAGTCCACCCTTGGGCGTACGAGTCCGGACTCGTACGCGATGACCACGAGCTGGGCCCGGTCGCGGGCGCCGAGCTTGGCCATGGCCCGGTTGACGTGCGTCTTCACGGTCAGTGGGCTCACTTCGAGGCGTTCGGCGATCTCGTCGTTGGAGTGGCCGCCGGCGACCTGGACGAGGACCTCGCGCTCCCGGCCGGTCAGGGAGGCGAGGCGCTCGGAGCGGGCGGGGTCGCGGCCCTCGTCCTGCGCACCGTTTCCCTGGGCGAGGAACCTGGCGATGAGCCCCTTGGTGGCGGCGGGCGACAGCAGCGCCTCGCCGCCCGCCGCGACCCGGATCGCGTTCAGCAGTTCCTCGGGTTCCGAGCCCTTGCCGAGGAAGCCGGAGGCGCCCGCCCGCAGCGACTGCACCACGTACTCGTCGACCTCGAACGTCGTCAGCATGACCACGCGGACATGGGCGAGCGCGGGGTCGGCGGTGATGAGCCGGGTGGCGGCGAGCCCGTCCGTGCCCGGCATGCGGATGTCCATCAGCACGACGTCGGCCCGTTCCGCCCGCGCGAGTTCCACGGCCTCCGCCCCGTCCGAGGCCTCCCCCACGACCTCCATGTCCGGCTCGGAGTCGACGAGCACACGGAAGGCGCTGCGCAGGAGCGCCTGGTCGTCGGCGAGCAGGACGCGGATGGTCATGTGGTGTTCCCCCGGTCGTCGGCCTGGGTCGTTCTGGGCTGGGTCGCTCTGGGCCTGGGGCGCTCTGAGCTGGGACGGTCGTACGGTCCTGCCCGCGGCGGTCACGCTGTGTCGTCAGGCCGGGCGGTACTCGTCTTGACGGGCAGGATCGCATGGACGCGGAAGCCGCCTCCGTAGCGGGGGCCCGCGGTGCAGCTGCCGCCGAGAGCGGTGACGCGTTCCCGCATGCCGATCAGCCCGTGGCCACCACCGTCACTTTCCTCGACGGGCTTGTGTTCTTCGGTGCCGTTGTCGAGCACGGTGACCTCGATGTTCGGTCCCACCCGTACGACGCTGACCTCGGCCTTCGCTTCGGGTCCGGCGTGTTTCTGGACGTTGGTGAGGGCTTCCTGGATGACGCGGTACGCGGCGAGGTCGACGGCGGCCGGGAGGGTGGTGCCGAGGTCGGAGCGGGCGACCTCGACGGGGAGGCCGGCGTTGCGGAAGGTGTCGGCGAGTTCGTCGAGCCGGTTCAGACCGGGGGCGGGCTCGGTCGGGGCCTCCGGGTCGCCGGACTGTCTCAGCAGGCCGACCGTGGCGCGGAGTTCGCCCAGCGCGGAGCGGCTGGCCTCGCGGACGTGGGCCAGGGCTTCCTTCGCCTGGTCGGGCCGCTTGTCCATGACGTGGGCGGCGACTCCGGCCTGGACGTTGACCAGGGCGATGTGGTGGGCGACGACGTCGTGCAGGTCGCGGGCGATGCGCAGACGCTCCTCGGCGACGCGGCGGCGGGCCTCCTCCTCGCGGGTGCGTTCGGCGCGTTCGGCGCGCTCCCTGATGGCGTGGACGAAGGCGCGGCGGCTGCGTACGGCGTCTCCGGCGGCGGCGGCCATGCCGGTCCAGGCGAAGATGCCGAGGTTCTCCTGTTCGTACCAGGGCAGGGGGCCGGCGAGCATGGCGGTGCCGGTCAGGACGGTCATGGTGAGCAGGCCGACGCGCCAGGTGGTGGGGCGGTCGGTGGTGGAGGCGACCGTGTAGAGGGCGATCACGGCGGACATCGCGACCGGGGCGCGGGGCTCGCCGGTCGTGAGCGCGACAACGGAGAGGGCGACGGTGACCGCCAGTACGGTCCTGGGGGCGCGGCGGCGCAGGACGAGGGCGACCGCGCTCAGCGTCATCAGGGTGACGCCGAGGGCGTCCGGGGTGCGGGCACCCCATTTCGCGCCGCGCTCGGCGTTCGGGTCGACGAACGAACCGGCCAGCATGCAGACCAGCACGGCGGTCGCCAGCGCCGCGTCCAGCGCCAGGGGGTGCGCCTTCAGCCAGTGGCGGGCGCGGAGGAGGGTGCTCACGCCTTCACACGGTACGGGGGCCCTGCCGGGGGCGGAACGGGTGTCGGCGGTACCCGGTGCTGGGGCACCCTCGTGGGGGCTTCGCCCCCAGACCCTCTCGGGGGGTGGGCAGTGGCTGAGGTTGGTGAGTCGTCCGGGGCTGAGGGGGACATACATCGGCCTGAACGGCCTCGTCCTCGAACGCCGGACGGGCTGGAAGGCGCTGGACCGGGCTCAAAGGGGAGCCGGGACGCAACCCCGCAATGAGGTCGGGGCACAGCCCCGAAGCCGGGGCCAGGTCGGAGCCCCGACCGAGGCGGGTTCGGGCAGAGCCCGGGGTGCGGGCCGGGGCCGAGCCCCCGAAAAGGGGGACCGGGGCGGAGGCGACCCGGGGCCAGGGGGCGCCCCCCTGGTGGGGCGAAGGGGCGGAGCCCCTGGGTTGGGACGGGTAGGGGCGGCGGCGGGGGCGGAGGATCAGACCGTCGCGCGGGTGGCGCCGCGGTCAGCCCGGGATCAAACCCTCCTCGTGCAGGAACTCGCGGACCTTCTCAAGGCTCGCGTCCGGAGACGGGAGGATGAGTTCGGAGGGCTCCAGGGCGTCATCCGGCAGAGGCGTGCCCAGTTCGCGGACCTTGTCCAGAAGGGCGTGGAGAGTGCGCCGGAACCCCGGACCGTCGCCGCTCTCCACCTCCACCAGCAGTTCCTCGTCGAGCTTGTTCAGTTCGGTGAGGTGGCTGTCGTCCAGCCTCACCTGCCCCTCCCCCATGATCCGTACGATCATGTCGCCCTCCTCAGGCGTGGGACGCGGACCGTCAGCCGGTCACTGCTTGTCGAAACGCGGAGTCTCCGGGGTGTCCTGCTGGGACTGTGTGGACTGTGTACGGGAGGCGTTCCCCGTGCCCGTACCGCCCTCGATCGCCTGCTGCTGCGAGGACGAGCCGCCCGCCAGTTCCGCCTTCATGCGTTGCAGCTCCAGCTCCACATCCGTACCACCGGAGAGCCGGTCCAGCTCGGCCTGGATGTCGTCCTTGGCCATGCCGGAGGAGTCGTCCAGGGCACCCGAGGCGAGCAGTTCGTCGATGGCGCCCGCTCGTGCCTGGAGCTGGGCCGTCTTGTCCTCGGCCCGCTGGATGGCCATGCCGACGTCGCCCATCTCCTCGGAGATGCCGGAGAAGGCCTCGCCGATCCGGGTCTGCGCCTGGGCCGCCGTGTACGTCGCCTTGATGGTCTCCTTCTTGGTGCGGAAGGCGTCCACCTTCGCCTGGAGGCGCTGGGCCGCGAGGGTGAGCTTCTCCTCCTCGCCCTGCAACGTCTGGTGCTGTGTCTCCAGGTCCGTCACCTGCTGCTGGAGCGCGGCACGGCGCGACAGCGCCTCACGGGCCAGGTCCTCCCGGCCCAGCGCGAGCGCCTTGCGGCCCTGGTCCTCCAGCTTGGACGACTGGGACTGGAGCTGGTTCAGCTGCAGTTCCAGGCGCTTGCGCGAGGTCGCCACGTCGGCGACTCCGCGACGCACCTTCTGGAGCAGCTCCAGCTGCTTCTGATACGAGTAATCGAGGGTCTCGCGCGGGTCCTCGGCCCGGTCAAGGGCCTTGTTCGCCTTCGCGCGGAAGATCATCCCCATACGCTTCATGACACCGCTCATGGGCTTCGCGCGCCCCCTTCTGACGGACTCCAGCTCCAGCGACTACAACAGATCCCACGGTACGGGGTCTGCATCCATTACCGCACTGTTCGGGGACGGATGCGCTCATCCCCAAGGACGACTGCGTACGGCACTGCTCCGGCGTAGGGAGTAGGTGTCTCCCGGGGTTGTGTACGGGAGTAGGTCCCCGAATTCCTCAGGCTCCCTCGGAGCGGGCCACCGCCGGCCTTCCTTTTCAGGCCACTCTGTCCCCATTACTTGACGAGCGGTGTTGCCGGATCGTTCCCCGCCCGGCTGCGGTCCATGCCAGGGAACCCCGTACCCTTGGGTTTTGTGTTCCGTAGCCGTGCCAAGAGCGAGAAGGACCGTGCGGCCGACAAGGCGCCGGTGACCGACTCCCCCCAGACCCGTGACCCGCAGGCCCCCAAGGGCCGCCCCACGCCCAAGCGCAGTGAGGCCCAGGCCCAGCGCCGCAGCGTCGCCAACACGCCGACGACGCGCAAGGAGGCCTCCAAGCGCGCTCGGGACGAGCGCCGGGCCGCGCTGGAGAAGCAGCGCCAGGCGCTGGCAGGTGGTGACGAGCGCTACCTGCCCGTCCGTGACAAGGGCCCGGTGCGGAAGTTCGCGCGTGACTTCGTGGACTCGCGGTTCTCCATCGCCGAGTTCTTCCTGCCGCTGGCCGTGATCATCCTCGTGCTGAGCATGGTGCGGGTGGCGTCGCTGCAGAACATCGCGCTGCTGCTGTGGCTCTTCGTGATCGTGCTGATCGTGGTCGACTCGATCTGGATCGGCTTCCGGCTGAGGAAGCAGCTGACCGAGCGTTTCCCCGACCAGAACAGGCGCGGAGCCGTCGCCTACGCCCTGATGCGTACCCTCCAGATGCGTCGCCTCCGGCTGCCGAAGCCGCAGGTCAAGCGCGGAGAGCGGCCCTGAGCACGACGTCTTTCTCCGAGGACGCGGCTCAGACCCGGCACAGCGGGCCGGGCGGGCTGCGTGATGTCGTACGGCAGGAGCTGGTGGCCCGGCAGCTCGACGAGCAGATGACCGAGCGGTTCCCCGTCGGGCAGCGGCTGCGGGTCCTGGACGTCGGCATGGGCCAGGGCACCCAGGCGCTGCGGCTGGCCCGGGCCGGTCACAAGGTGACCGGTGTCGAGCAGGACGCGACGATGCTCGCCCTGGCCCGGGAGGCCCTCGCCGCCGAGCCCGAGGGGATACGCAGCCGCGTCCGGCTGGTCGAGAGCGACGGCCGGGACACGGGCGTGCACTTCCTGCCGGGCAGCTTCGACGTGGTGCTGTGTCACGGGGTGCTGATGTACGTCGAGAACCCGGACGCGCTGCTGGCGGGCCTGGCCCGGATGCTGGCGCCCGGGGGGCTTATCTCGCTCCTCGTACGGAACGGGGACGCGCTCGCCATGCGGCCGGGACTGGCCGGGGACTGGGCGACGGCGCTGGCCTCCTTCGACACCACCGCCTCCACGAATCGACTGGGTGTCGACGTCCGCGCCGACCGTCTGAACGCCCTCACGTCGGCCCTCGCGGGCATCGGCGCCCCGCTCCACACCTGGTACGGCGTCCGGATCTTCACGGACCTCGCGTCGGACGACGCCCCTGTCCCTCAGAACCCCGAGAACATGGCCGCGCTGCTGGCGGCGGAGGAACGGGCCGGGCGGACGGATCCGTACCGCGGGGTCGCGGCTCTGCTGCACCTGTGCGGGGTGCGGGGTTAGGGCGCCTTCGATGGCTCAGGGCCCTGGCCCCAAGGCAAGGCCCGCACCCCGCACCGGCGGAACGGCCCGCAGAACGGCCCGCGGCGGAGCTACTCCGCGTGCAGGTTCATCGGCCCGTAGACCTGCGTCGTGTCCTCGAACAGCCGGACCTGGTCCGCGCCCCCCTCGCGCAGGGTCTTCCAGTGCTCACCGATCCAGGACTCGGCATCCCCCTGCGTGGTGAAGTCGTCGGGCTGCACCGCGGGCTGGACCTCCGCCCCGTCGGCCTTCTCGAACCGCCACGTCCATGCCGCCATGTGAGCCTCCATAGGAATCCACCCGGTACCGATACACAGTACCGAGCAAGATCCGGTTCCGGCCCGGAGTATCTTCGACTGGTGTGGCGGCCCTGAGCCTGGTCGGACGCACAAGACCTGCGGGCACCGCGAACGACACGGGAAAATCGGGGCCGTGGAACTGACACTGCTCGGCACCGGCGCCCCTGAGGGCCTCCCCCGCCCCGACTGCCCCTGCGCGGCCTGCGCGCACTCGCTGGGTGCCGACGCGCGCGCGGCGACCGCGCTGCTGGTCGACGGCACGCTGCTGCTCGACCTGACGCCCGGCGCCGCCCTCGCCGCGGCCCGCTCCGGGCACACGCTGGCCGGCGTACGGCAGGTGCTGCTCTCCCATCCGCACGGCGGGCCCGCGGTCGAGGTCCCGGCGGGGCTGCCGCAGCCCGGACGGGTGCCGGACGGAAGGGAGTTGGCGCTGCTGACCGGGCATCGGGTGCGGGCGGTGGCGATGGACACGCCGGGAACGGGGTACGCGGTGACGGGACCGGACGGGCAGCGGCTGCTGTACCTGCCGCCGGGCGCCGCGCCCGCGGGGATCGAGGGGCAGTCCGCCGAGTCGTACGACATGGTCCTCGCCGATGTCGCGGGACGGCCGGACGCGCTGGCGCGGCTGCGGGCGGTGGGGGCCCTCGGGCCGGCGACCGACGTGGTCGCCGTGCACCTCGACCACGATGTGCCGCCCGGCGCCGAACTCGGCCGGCGACTGGCGGCGGCCGGGGCACGGGCCGTGCCGGACGGTACGACGCTGACCGTGGGCGTGTACCAGGACGTACCGGAGGTGCCCCGGCGCACCCTCGTGCTGGGCGGGGCACGGTCCGGGAAGTCGGTGGAGGCCGAGCGGCGCCTGGAGTCCTTCCCTGACGTGCTGTACGTGGCGACCGGCGGGACGCGGAACGAGGACAGCGAGTGGGCGGCCCGTGTGTCCGCCCACCGTGAGCGGCGGCCCGGCTCGTGGCACACCGTCGAGACCTGCGACCTGGTGCCCCTGCTGAAGGACGACGGTCCGCCCCTGCTGATCGACTGTCTGTCGCTGTGGCTGACCGACGCGATGGACTCCGTCGACGCCTGGGACGACGCCGAGTGGGCCGGCGGGGGCGAACGGGCGCTGCGGGCGCGGGTGCGGGAACTGACCGAGGCCGTCCGCGAGACCCGCCGCACGGTCGTCGCGGTGTCGAACGAGGTGGGCTCGGGGATCGTCCCCGCGACGGCGTCGGGGCGCCGCTACCGGGACGAACTCGGGCGTCTGAACGCGGCGTTCGCAGGCGAGTGCGAGCATGTGCTGCTGGTGGTGGCGGGGCAGGCGCTGCCGCTACGTGGTTGATGTCGCGGGGCTGCCGGCCGGCCGGCGCGCGATGATCCGGTACGCGTTGGAGAAACGGGTACGGCTCAGCAGCGGGGCGAGCCCGATGTCCAGGGCCGCGGCCGAGGCCAGGAGGGGCGCGCAGGCCCGGGTCAGCGCCGTACGGGCGCGCAGGCGGGCCAGCACCAGACAGAGGGCGCCGGTCAGGTCGTACGGGATGTGCGGGGCGCGCCGGTCCGTGGCGACGACCTCGCAGCCCTGCGCCTGGAGTTCCCGCACCAGGTTCCGCCGTGGCATCAGGTGCAGATGGCGCGGCTGGTCGTACGCCACCCACCAGGTGCCGAGCAGCGTGCCGAACGCGCAGGCGGGGTCGGGGACTTCGACGAGGAGATGGCCGCCGGGGCGGAGCACGTCGAGGGCGGCGCGGAGTTCCGCGCGCGGGTCGGGGCTGTGCTCCAGGTGGTGGACCATGCTGACCACGTCGTAGCGTCCGCGCAGCCGGCCGGTGATCTCCGGGTCGGCGAGCAGACCCTGGTGGGCCTCCTCGATCCGCCCGGCGGCACGGGCCCGCTGGACACGCGGTGTGGCGTCGAGCCCGTCGAAGGAGGTGTACGCGTGCACCTCCTTCGCGATCTCCGGGAACTGCCCGTGACCGGTGCCGACGTCGAGCCAGCTCTCGGGCTCGGCGTACGGGAGCATCGCGCGGGCGGCGGCCCGGTGGCGCCGCCGGATGCCGCGGGCGCCGAGGACGCGTTCGACGGAGGGGTCGGGGCGCCCGCGGGTGTCCCTGGCGGCCAGTGCCTCCTCGGTGAGCCGCGGGTTCTGGAAGGTGTGGCCGCAGTCCCGGCACTCGTCGACCGCGAACGTGCCCGGGGTGCGCCGCCCAGGATCGGGGGTACGGACGCGGGTGCGCAGTCGCCGCGCACCGCACCAGGGGCAGTCGTCGCGGCGCGGTTCGTGGAACGGCGCGTGGAACGGCTCGTGGAACGACATCGCGGCTCCTGCCTCGTCGAGCAGATTTGTGACATTCCAGAACAAAGGGAACGTAGGGGATCACCATCCCTGGTGCAATGACGTGGCGTTGATGTGGCGCCGCCGTGTTCGAGCGCTGCCGGTACTGTTCGGCGAATGAGCTCGCTTAATCTCGACGACTTCACCGATCTGATCGAGCGCCCCGACGGCGGGGTGCGCCGCGATGCCGAGGCGCGGCGGGAGCGGCAGATCGTGCCGCCGGGCGCGCTGGGGCGCCTCGACGACCTGGGCGAGTGGCTGGCGGCGGCGCAGGCCTCCGTGCCGGTGCGGCCGGTCACCCGGCCGCGTGTGGTGCTGTTCGCGGGTGACCACGGCGTCGCCGGGCTCGGCGTCTCCTCGCGGCCCGCGGGCTCGGCGCACGAGCTGGTGCGGGCGGTGCTCGACGGCGGCAGCCCGGTGTCGGTGCTGGCCCGGCGGCTCGACGTGCCCGTACGCGTGGTGGACATGGCGCTGGACTGCGCCCCGGAGGAGCTGCCGGACGAGGTCGTACGGCACCGGGTGCGGCGCGGGTCCGGGCGGATCGACGTCGAGGACGCGCTGACCCTTCAGGAGGCGGAGGCGGCGTTCCTGGCGGGGGTCGCGGTCGCGGACGAGGAGGCCGACTCGGGTACGGATCTGGTGGTCCTCGGGGATGTGAGCGTCGGGGGGACCACCGCGGCGGCGGTGCTGGTGGCGGCGCTGTGTGGCACGGACGCGTCCGTCGTCACCGGGCGGGGCGGGGTGCCGATCGACGACCTGGCGTGGATGCGGAAGTGCGCGGCCGTGCGGGACGCCCTGCGGCGGGCCCGGCCGGTGCTCGGGGACCAGTTGCAGTTGTTGGCGACGGTGGGCGGCGCCGACCTGGCCGCGATGACGGGCTTCCTGCTCCAGAGCGCCGTACGCAAGACCCCGGTGATCCTGGACGGCGTCGTCTCGGCCGCGTGCGCCCTCGTCGGCCAGCGGGTCGCCTTCCGGGCGCCGGACTGGTGGCTGGCCGGACACAACAGCGGTGAGCCGGCCCAGGCGAAGGCCCTCGACCGCATGGCCATCGAGCCGCTCCTCGACCACGGCGTGCGCGTCGGGGAGGGCGCGGGCGCGCTCCTGGCCCTGCCGCTGGTCCAGGCGGCGGCCGCCCTGGTGGCGGAGCTGCCGGAGAAGCAGCCGGAGCCGGAGGAACAGCCGGAGCCGGAGAAGCAGGAGAATTCGCCCGCGGCCGGCTGATCCGACGGCCGCCGCCGACCTACCATCGCGTTGAGCGGACCGGGTACGAGGTCCGTCACCGCCCGCGAGAGCGGGATCACTCCGGTCCCGCTCAACTTGCCCCCGCGCCGTTCGGTCTTCGCACACGGCAGGCAGCAAGGGCGGGCCGGACGGCGACGGAGGACGGGCGCATGAGAGTCGGCGCGGCGGATGAGGGCCGGCGGATGAGTACGCGGTCGAGCGACCGCGACAGCGCCCTCGTGCGGCTGGTCCGGGCCGAGTGGGGGCGGCTGTACGACACCGTGTGCCCGGTGGTGGCGCGCGAGCGCTTCAGGGCCGTGCCGCTGGCTCTCGCCTCGGTGGGCCTCAGCGCGCTCCTGCACTTCGTGCACGGCCGGTCGTGGGGGTACGGGTTCGTTCAGGACGTCGGTGCCGTACGCGCCGACGATCCCCTCTGGCTCGCCCTGCTGCGCACGCCGCTCTCCCTCTTCGTACCGGCCCTGGACCTGCCGGTGTGGGGCGGACTCCTGCAGATCCTGGTCGTGTTCGGGATCGCGGAGATCACCCTGGGCCGTCGGCGGACACTCGCCGTCGCGTACGTCGCCACGCTGGCAGGCACGCTGTACGCGTGCGTGGGCGTCGCCCTCGGCCCGGACATGTTCTTCGGGCTGCCCGCGTCGGACGGGCGGATCGTGGACACCGGGCCGTCGGCCGCCGCGGTCGGGCTCGCCGTGTTCGTGGGCTGCCGCTACCGGGCGTACGTCACGACGGCCGCGGTGGTCGTGGCGATGGTCGTCGAGCTGCTGCTGAAGGACAACCTCGCGGGCAGGGAGCACCTGGCGGCGATCGCGGCGGTGCTGGTGCTGTGCGCGGTCTCGAAGTGGCGTCAGCGGCGGTCGGCGGTGTGCACGGACGCTTCGGTCGGGCCGTCGGGCGCGCCGCCGATCCAGTCCTGAACCCTGCGGCTCAGCCCCGCCCAGCGGCGGTCGTGGTGGAAGGCGCGCAGCTGGGATCTGGCGCGGGCACGCGGGCGGCGGCGGTAGAAGCGCCTGGCCCACGGCGAGTCGGGGCGGGCCAGCCGGATCGCCCCGATCACCGCGATGAAGGGGACGATCACGCCGAAGAGCGCGACGCGGGCCTTGCCCTTGCTGAGGGAGAGCAACGCGAAGAGGAAGTTCAGGCTGACGCTGAGGATCGCCGAGCCGCGGTCCGCCAGTTCCTGCCGGCCCACGTCGTTGACGCCGAACGGCAGGAAGCCGCAGAGCACCAGGCCGACGAGAGCCGCCGTCATCACGACCATCTCGACGCTCTTGCGGCCCTGTTCGGTCCAGTACACGTCGTGGAGGTGCAGGATCAGCGCGAACTCGTCCAGCACCAGGCCCACGCCCACCCCGAACAGCACCGCGCACAGGGCGGGGCCGACCCCTTGCCGCCCGCTCGCCACCGCGCCGAAGCCGCCGGCCACCATCAGCAGGACCCCGGGGACCACGTGGTGGATGTGCACACCGCCGGAGTCGATGTTGCGGAACGGCCCCTTGCCCGCGCGGATCATGCGGGTGACGACCCGGGTGATCACGAACGTCAGCACGAAGGCGGTGAGGGCGAGCAGGAGGGGGAGTTTGCCCGGCTCGATGATGTTCCGGTACCACCAATGACCCATATGCGCACTTTAGTCACGATTTCTGCCGCCACCCGCTCCATGGCCCGCCGACGGTGGCCCCGAAGCCGCCGGATACCCTGCGCCGATGTCCACGCCGGTGTCCACGCCCTCCGTCCCCGACGGCCTGCGCTTCGCCTTCGGCACCCTGACCGTGCTGCCCGTCACCGTGACCCGCTGGGACCGTGACGCCGCACGCGCCGGGATGCTGTGCGCGCCGGTCGCCGGTCTGGTCGTCGGGCTCCTCTCCGCCGCACTCGGACTGCTGCCGCTCCTGCTCGGCGCGGGCCCCCTGCTCGCGGCCGTCGCCACCACCGCCGTGTCCGCCGTCCTGACCCGGGGCCTGCATCTCGACGGCCTCGCCGACACGGCCGACGGGCTCGGCAGCGGCAAACCCGCCGAGGACGCGCTGCGGATCATGAAGCAGTCGGACATCGGTCCGTTCGGCGTCCTCACCCTGGTCTTCGTACTCCTCGCCCAAGTCGCCGCACTGGCCGAGGCGTACGGGCAGTCCTGGGCCCGGGGCGCCCTCGCCGCCGTCGTCGCGGCGACCACGGCCCGGCTCGCCCTGACCCTGGCCGCGCGCACGGGCGTGCCGCCGGCCCGGCCCGAGGGGCTGGGCGCGGCGGTGGCGGGCACGGTGCCCGCACGGTACGCGGCTCTCGTGGCGGGCCTGGTGGTGTGCGCCGCGGCCGGGGTGAGCACGCTCCTCGGGCCGTACGACGCCGCCCTCGGTACGGCCCTCCCGGTCGTCCTCGCGGTCGCCCTCGCCTGTGCCGCCGCCGAGGCGCTGCTGCGGCACTGCACGCGCCGCTTCGGCGGGGTGACGGGTGATGTGTTCGGCGCGCTGGCGGAGACGGCGGCGACGGCGACGCTGGTCGTGCTCTCGTTCGGATGACTCCGGAAGACTCCTGCTGACTTGCCCGGAAGGCTCCGGATGACTTGGGATGACGTGGACGGCGGCTCTCAGCAGGCTCGCCGCCACACCCCCAGCTCGTACTTCTTGAGCATCGAGCTCAGCCGCAGCCGCCGGGCCTCGGGGCAGAAGCTGTCGGTGCCGAGTTCGTACTCGACGTGGAAGACCGCCTTGTCCGCCTCGATGAAGGGCGTCATCTCGTCGCACTCCCGGTACTGGGCGCACTGTTCGTTGACCGCGAAGTCGAAGTCGTCGACCAGCCGCGGGATCTGGGCGAGGTCGTTCTTCAGGCCCACGGCCAGGCCGCGTTCGTGGGCGAGGCGGGCGATGAGCCGGTTGTAGCGGAGCTGGTCGGCGGCCGTCAGGCGGAAGCCCGTGCGGTTCTGGTAACCGTCCATGTTGTCCGGCTCCACCGCGTCGAAGCCCTTCTCCGCGCACATGTCGAGGCGGGCGGCCATGAGGGGTTCCAGGACGTCGGTGCGGCGGATGTCGAGCCAGCGCTCGCCCTCCCAGCCGTTGCCGCGGCCGAGGACGGACTCGGGGAACTCGTCCGCGTCCGGACGGAACTCCTCCCAGGCGCCGGTCGACAGGTAGCAGATGACCTTGCGGCCGTCGCGGTGGAGTCCGGCGACCGTGCCGGACGAGTGGTCGAAGCCGTCGATGTCGTAGACGGGCACGTCGACGGAGGTGTCCAGGCGCCCGCTGAGCTGCCACTGCCAGGCGGTGCCGGGGCGGGGCCGCCAGCGGTCGGCACCGGCCTCCGGCTTGTCGTCGGGGGCGGTCGTGCAGGCAGTGAGCAGCAGAAGCAGGGCGCACAGGACGAGCGGACGTTTCACCGGTTGGGCTCCAAGGGGGACGAAGCGGTACGAAGGGGTACGTACGTGGGGCGGTGTGCCCCAAAGATGATCTCCCGGGGTTACCGGTGCCGGGCACGGCGGTAGTCCGGGCCATGGGGATCCCCCTACGGGGAAGCCATGGGGATCTCCCTGTGCGGGTGGGGCCGGGAGTTCGTGGAGGCTGGAGCCACGAGCACGAACAGCCGGACCGCAGGCCCCGGCAAGCGGCCCGGAAGGTCCGGGGAGTACGCGACCGGCCCCCGCGTCCCAGGTCCGACGGGCCGCACAGGGCTAGGCTCGTCCCCGGCACTCCCGGTCCGGCCGTGGGCGCCGCGCGCCACGGATCCCCGGCCGCCCGGGGCTGCCGCGCACCGCGGTTCCCCCGGCCGGTCGGGGTTGCTGCACACCGCGGATCAGGGCCTGTTCTGAGTTCCCCGTCGTCCGCGCGAAGCGCGGGCGCAGCGGCGGTCGGTGCGTGCGATCGGCGTGCGGTGTCGCAGGTCATGTGGCGGAGCCACCTGTCCTGCGGCGCCGCGCGGCGAGCGTGCGTGCCGGGCGTCGGGGCGCAGGCGGGGAACTCAGAACAGGCCCTAGGGGCCTGTGCCGAGAGTGGCGTCGTCCGCCCGAAGGGCGCGCCCCTCCCGACACCGGCCCTAGGGTCGCCCACAGGGCCGGTCGACCCATCCGTTCGGCCACTGACACTTAACCGGAAGCGAGATTTCACCACCGTGACTGCTCTCACTCTCAGCACCGCCACCGCGCCCGGCATCCGCGCCGACGCGATCGTGGTCGGTGTCGCGAAGGGCTCCGCATCGGGGTCCGGGGACCTGGTCGTCGCGCCGGGCGCCGAGGCCGTGGACAAGGCGTACGACGGCAAGCTGGCGGGCGTCCTCCAGACCCTGGGCGCCTCGGGTACCGAGGGCGAGGTGACGAAGCTGCCCGCGCCGTCCGGCTTCAAGGCGCCGCTCGTGGTCGCGGTGGGCCTGGGAGCCGAGCCCAAGAAGGACACGTCGTTCGAGGCCGAGGCGCTGCGCCGCGCGGCCGGTGCCGCGGCCCGGGCCCTGGCCGGTTCGAAGAAGGCCGCGTTCGCGCTGCCGATCACGGACGCCGGCGATGTCGCCGCGGTCGGCGAGGGCGCGCTGCTCGGCGCGTACTCCTTCGACACGTACAAGGGCAACTCCGGCAACGGCGGCTCCGCCAAGGGCAGTTCCACCAAGGGCAACTCCGCCAAGGCGAAGAACGGCAAGGCTCCTCTCGCCGAGGTCACCCTGCTCGGCGCCAAGAGCCGCGACCGTGCCCACAAGGCCGCCGCGGAGCGGGCCACCGCCGTGACCGAGGAGCTGAACCGCGCCCGCGACCTGATCAACACCCCGCCGAACGACCTCAACCCGGAGGCGTTCGCCGCCGTCGCGCAGGCCGCGGCCAAGGAGCACGGCATCAAGGTGCAGGTGCTCGACGAGAAGGCGTTGGAGAAGGGCGGCTACGGCGGCATCCTCGGCGTGGGCGCCGGGTCGGCGTCGGCACCCCGTCTGGTGAAGCTGTCGTACACCTCCGCCAAGGCGAAGAAGCACCTCGCGTTCATCGGCAAGGGCATCACGTACGACTCGGGCGGCATCTCGCTGAAGCCCGCCGGGCACAACGAGACGATGAAGTGCGACATGAGCGGCGCCGCCGCCGTGTTCGCCGCGGTCGTCGCCGCCGCGCGCCTCGGCCTTGAGGTCAACGTCACCGGCTGGCTCGCCCTCGCCGAGAACATGCCGTCCGGCTCCGCGACCCGCCCGGGTGACGTGCTGCGCATGTACAGCGGCAAGACCGTCGAGGTCCTCAACACCGACGCCGAGGGCCGCCTCGTGCTGGCCGACGCGATCGCGAAGGCCTCCGAGGACAAGCCGGACGCGATCATCGACGTGGCCACGCTGACGGGCGCGATGATGCTGGCGCTCGGCAACCGCACGTTCGGGATCATGGCGAACGACGACGCGTTCCGTTCCGCGGTGTACGAGGCCGCGGTGGAGGTCGGTGAAGGTGCCTGGCCCATGCCGCTGCCGGACCATCTGCGCAAGGGGATGGACTCCCCCACCGCCGACATCGCGAACATGGGTGAGCGGTACGGGGGCGGGCTGGTCGCCGGACTGTTCCTGAAGGAGTTCGTGGGCGAGGGGATCACCTGGGCCCACCTGGACATCGCGGGGCCGGCCTTCAACGAGTCCGCGCCGTTCGGTTACACGCCGAAGGGTGGTACGGGTTCCGCTGTGCGGACTCTGGTGCGGGTTGCCGAGCTGGCGGCTTCCGGGGATCTGGGCTGACGTTTCTTGGGCGGCGGGGCTTTCGTGCAGGCTCCGTCGCCCACTAGCTCGGTCCTTTTTGTCTTTGGGCGACTGCGGGTCGTGTGTGGCTGGTCGCGCAGTTCCCCGCGCCCCTTGAGGGGCGCCCCCGTACGTGTGGTGTCTCACACCGCGGCCCCGCGTCCCGGACGCCACCGACAAGTGCGAAGATGGGGCACGGCAGGACAGGGCCCCACCGAAGGGCCGAAGCAAAAAGAGCGGCCGGACACCAGTCGACCGCCCGGTCACCCCCCGAATGGGACCCCTTGTCCCTACGGGGTGACCGGCGCACGGCGCACATGCATGGAGGACGTGACGTGGCGAACGACGCCAGCACCGTTTTCGACCTAGTGATCCTCGGCGGTGGTAGCGGTGGTTACGCCGCGGCCCTGCGCGGGGCGCAGCTGGGCCTGGACGTCGCCCTGATCGAGAAGGACAAGGTCGGCGGTACCTGCCTGCACCGGGGATGCATCCCCACCAAGGCCCTGCTGCACGCGGGCGAGATCGCCGACCAGGCCCGCGAGAGCGAGCAGTTCGGCGTGAAGGCCACGTTCGAGGGCATCGACGTCCCGGCGGTCCACAAGTACAAGGACGAGGTCATCTCGGGCCTGTACAAGGGTCTCCAGGGGCTCGTCGCCTCGCGCAAGGTGACCTACATCGAGGGTGAGGGGCGTCTGTCCTCCCCGACCTCGGTGGACGTCAACGGCCGGCGCGTCCAGGGCCGTCACATCCTCCTCGCGACCGGCTCGGTGCCGAAGTCGCTGCCGGGCCTGGAGATCGACGGCAACCGCATCATCTCCTCGGACCACGCCCTCGTCCTGGACCGTGTGCCGAAGTCCGCGATCGTCCTCGGCGGCGGCGTCATCGGTGTCGAGTTCGCCTCCGCGTGGAAGTCCTTCGGCTCGGACATCACGATCATCGAGGGTATGAAGCACCTCGTCCCGGTCGAGGACGAGAACAGCTCGAAGCTTCTTGAGCGCGCGTTCCGCAAGCGCGGCATCAAGTTCAACCTGGGCACCTTCTTCCAGAAGGCCGAGTACACGGCGGACGGTGTCAAGGTCACGCTCGCCGACGGCAAGGAGTTCGAGGCGGAGATCCTCCTCGTCGCCGTCGGCCGCGGCCCGGTCTCGCAGGGCCTGGGCTACGAGGAGGCCGGGGTCGCCATGGACCGCGGTTACGTCCTCGTCGACGAGTACATGCGGACGAACGTCCCGACGATCTCCGCCGTCGGTGACCTGGTCCCGACGCTCCAGCTCGCCCACGTCGGCTTCGCCGAGGGCATCCTGGTGGCGGAGCGTCTGGCCGGTCTGAAGACCGTCCCGATCGACTACGACGGCGTGCCGCGGGTGACGTACTGCCACCCGGAGGTCGCTTCCGTGGGCATCACCGAGGCCAAGGCCAAGGAGGTCTACGGCGCGGACAAGGTCGTCGCTCTGAAGTACAACCTCGCGGGCAACGGCAAGAGCAAGATCCTCAAGACCGCGGGCGAGATCAAGCTCGTCCAGGTCAAGGACGGTGCCGTGGTCGGCGTCCACATGGTCGGCGACCGCATGGGCGAGCAGGTCGGCGAGGCCCAGCTGGTCTACAACTGGGAGGCGCTGCCGGCCGAGGTGGCCCAGCTCATCCACGCCCACCCGACGCAGAACGAGGCGCTCGGCGAGGCCCACCTGGCCCTCGCGGGCAAGCCTCTCCACTCCCACGACTGACACCTTCAGTCTTCGGGCGCGACAACCTGCGACGACACAGACTTCCGCAATTCCTAAGGAGCAACCGAAACCATGGCGGTTTCCGTAACCCTTCCGGCGCTCGGTGAGAGCGTCACCGAGGGCACTGTCACCCGCTGGCTGAAGGCCGAGGGCGAGCGCGTCGAGGCCGACGAGCCGCTGCTGGAGGTGTCCACCGACAAGGTCGACACCGAGATCCCCTCCCCCGCCGCCGGTGTGCTGGCGTCCATCAAGGTCGCCGAGGACGAGACGGTCGAGGTCGGCGCCGAGCTGGCCGTCATCGACGACGGCACGGGCGCGCCCGCTGCCGCCCCCGCTCCGGCCGCCGCCGAGGCCCCGGCCCCGGCCGCCCCCGCGGCTCCGGCCGCCGAGGCCCCCGCGGCCCCGGCTCCCGCTGCCGCCGCCGCTCCGGCCGGTGGTGCCGCCGAGGGCACCGACGTGGTCCTGCCGGCTCTGGGCGAGTCGGTCACCGAGGGCACCGTCACCCGCTGGCTCAAGGAAGTCGGCGAGACCGTGGAGGCCGACGAGCCGCTGCTGGAGGTGTCCACCGACAAGGTCGACACCGAGATCCCGGCGCCCGCCTCCGGCGTGCTGCTGGAGATCGTGGTCGGTGAGGACGAGACGGCCGAGGTCGGCGCCAAGCTGGCCGTCATCGGCGCCCCGGGTGCCGCTCCGGCCGCCGCCGCCCCCGCGGCCCCGGCCGCCCCGGCTCCGGCTCCGGCTCCGGCTCCGGCTGCCCCCGCTGCCCCGGCCCCGGCCCCCGCCGCTCCGGCGCCTGCCGCTCCTGCGGCGCCCGCCCCGGTTCCGGCCCAGGCCGCGGCTCCGGCCGCACCGGCTCCCGCGCCGGCCGCGCCCGCTCCCGCTCCCGTGACCCCGGCTCCTGCCGCTCCGGCCGCCGCCGAGGCCACCGACGAGGGCGCCTACGTGACCCCGCTGGTGCGCAAGCTCGCCGCCGAGAACGGCGTCGACCTGTCCACCGTCAAGGGCACCGGCGTCGGGGGCCGCATCCGCAAGCAGGACGTCATCGCCGCCGCCGAGGCCGCGAAGGCCGCCGCTGCCGCCCCGGCTCCGGCCGCCGCCGCCCCGGCCGTCGGCACGGCGAGGAAGACCCCCGTCCTGGAGGCCTCCCCGCTGCGTGGCCAGACCGTCAAGATGCCGCGGATCCGCAAGGTCATCGGCGACAACATGGTCAAGGCCCTGCACGAGCAGGCCCAGCTGTCCTCGGTCGTCGAGGTCGACGTGACGCGTCTGATGCGGCTGCGCGACCAGGCGAAGAACTCGTTCGCGGCCCGCGAAGGCGTGAAGCTCTCCCCGATGCCGTTCTTCGTGAAGGCGGCGGCCCAGGCGCTGAAGGCCCACCCGGCCATCAACGCCCGGATCAACGAGGCCGAGGGCACCATCACGTACTTCGACACGGAGAACGTCGGCATCGCCGTGGACTCCGAGAAGGGCCTGATGACCCCGGTCATCAAGAACGCGGGCGACCTGAACATCGCCGGTATCGCCAAGGCCACCGCCGACCTGGCGGGCAAGGTCCGGGCCAGCAAGATCACCCCGGACGAGCTCTCCGGCGCGACCTTCACCATCAGCAACACCGGCTCGCGCGGCGCGCTCTTCGACACGATCATCGTGCCGCCGAACCAGGTCGCGATCCTCGGCATCGGCGCCACGGTCAAGCGCCCCGCCGTCATCGAGACGGAGGAGGGCACGGTCATCGGCGTCCGCGACATGACGTACCTGACCCTGTCCTACGACCACCGCCTGGTGGACGGTGCCGACGCGGCCCGCTACCTGACGGCGGTCAAGGCGATCCTGGAGGCGGGCGAGTTCGAGGTGGAGCTCGGCCTGTAGCCAGTACACGCTGTCGGTGCGTCTGTCAGTGCATCTGTCAGTACGGTGCCCCGTCCGGGCTTCCCCGGGCGGGGCACCGTCGTATGCGAGGGCCACGGCGCCAGAGCCCCTGTGTAAGTCTCGTCTCACCTGCACCAAAGCGTCCCTCTGCGCCTCTCCCGCGGGGACGCACGGCCGTATTGTCTAAACGTCAAACGCCCCCGGGGCCGATGGGCGGCCCCTCGCTAAGGAGCCCCTCATGACCGCGCCCGTCGTCCACTCGCTGCGCGAACAGATCCGCGAGCACATCGTGGAGGGGATCGTGAGCGGGCGATGGAAGCCGGGTGAGCGGATCGTCGAGCGGCGGATCGCGACGGAGCTGGAGGTCAGCCAGACCCCCGTACGGGAGGCCCTGCGGGAACTGGAGTCGCTCCGGCTGATCGAGTCGGCGCCGAACAAGGGCGTACGCGTACGGAACCTGACAGCGGCCGACCTGGAGGAGAGCTACCCCGTCCGGGCCGGTCTTGAGGCCATCGCGGCCGAGCTCGCGGCGGAGAAGCTGGCCGAGGACTGCTCGGCGCTGGAGCCGCACGTCGCCGCGCTGTACGAGGCGGACCGCAGATCGGACGGCACGGGCCAGGTGCGCCACACGGTCGCCTTCCACCGGGAACTGGTGCGGGCCGCGGGCAACTCGGTCCTCCTGCACACCTGGGAGGGCCTGGGCATCGAGGTGTTCACGGCCCTGTCCATCCGCTGGCTCGGTACCGTCCAGCAGTCGTACGCCGAGGAACACGAGGAACTGGTGGCGGCGTTCCGCAGGCGTGACCCGAGGATCGCCGACATCGTGAAGGCCCACGTGCTGGGCTGCGCGCCACGTGCATAACGTGCATAAGGCATCGTGCGCCGTGCGTCGCGCCACGCGCAGGAGACCCCGTACGCACGCATGAGGCATCGCACCACGCCGTACCGCGAGCGGAGCACACGGCCGCTCATATGTGCCCTCACCTGCGAAAACTCCGGGCAGACCACGACACCCGGTGCCGCTGCCGAAGGCACCCCGTGCCGACTTTCTCGTGATCAAGAGGTTTTGCCTCTCAACCCTTTGATCGATCATCGATCAGGGAGTTAGAGTCGCCGACGGGCTCCCACCAGAGCCTCCGCCCTGTCCTGCCAAGACGAAGGGCACCCCCACACCCCTTACCGATGAGGGAACCCCCCTCCGCATCCGGAAGGCGGCGCAATGACCGACCCCACCGCAATCCAGCCGAGCGAGCTCGACCAGCTCCCGGACCGCGACCCCGAGGAGACCGCCGAGTGGCGGGCCTCGCTGGACGCCGTCACCCAGGCGGCCGGGCCGCACCGCGCCGCGTACCTGATGCGGCGCACGCTGGAGCGCGCCGAGGCGGGCGGACTCTCGCTGCCCAAGCTCCTTGAGACCGACTACGTCAATACCATCCCCACCGCCGCCGAGCCCGCAGTGCCCGGCGACGAGGAGATGGAGCGCCGTATCACCGCGTGGAACCGCTGGAACGCGGCCGCGATGGTGACCCGGGCCTCGAAACTCGGCGTCGGCGGGCACATCGCCACCTTCGCCTCGGCCGCCTGGCTCTACGAGACCGGCTTCAACCACTTCTTCCGGGGCAAGGACTCCCAGGACGCTCCCGGCTCCGGCGACCAGCTCTACATCCAGGGCCACGCCTCCCCCGGCATCTACGCCCGCGCGTTCCTCGACGGCCGCCTGACCGAGGCCCACCTGGACAACTTCCGCCAGGAGGCGGGGGGCAACGGTCTGCCGTCCTACCCGCACCCGCGCCGTCTCCCCTGGCTGTGGGAGTTCCCCACGGTGTCGATGGGCCTCGGCCCGCTGTCGGCGATCTACCAGGCGCGCTTCAACCGCTACCTCACCAGCCGCGGGATCAAGGACGTCTCCCAGTCCCATGTCTGGGCGTTCCTCGGCGACGGCGAGATGGACGAGCCCGAGTCGACGGCCGCGCTCGCGCTGGCGTCCCGCGAGGGTCTGGACAACCTGACCTTCGTCATCAACTGCAACCTGCAGCGCCTCGACGGCCCGGTCCGCGCGAACTTCAAGATCGTGCAGGAGCTGGAGGCCCAGTTCCGCGGCGCCGGCTGGAACGTCATCAAGACCCTGTGGGGCACCGCCTGGGACGAGCTGTTCCAGCTCGACACCACCGGCGCGCTGGTACGCCGTCTGCGCGAGGTGCCGGACGCGCAGGTGCAGACGTACCAGACCCGCGACGCGGCCTACATCCGCCAGGACTTCTTCGGGGCCGACCCCGCGCTCGTCGAGATGGCCAAGCTGCTGTCCGACGACAAGATCCTCGAATGCTTCCACCTCTCGCGTGGTGGTCACGAGGCGCGCAAGGTGTACGCCGCGTACAAGGCGGCCGTGGAGCACAAGGGTGCCCCGACCGTCATCCTCGCCCAGACCGTCAAGGGCTTCACGCTCGGCGAGGGCTTCGCGTCGAAGAACGCCAACCACCAGATGAAGAAGCTGACGGTGGACGAGTTCAAGTCGATGCGTGATCTGCTGGAGCTGCCGATCTCCGACGCGCAGTTCGCCGACGGAGTCGTGCCCTACGGCCACCCGGGCGCCGACTCCCCCGAGGTCCGCTACCTCCAGGAGCGCCGCGCGGCCCTGGGCGGCCCCGCCCCGGCGCGCCGTACGCACGCGCTCGCCCCGCTGCCGGCACCGGCCGAGAAGGCGTTCGCGTCCTTCGACAAGGGCTCGGGCTCGCAGAACGTGGCGACGACCATGGCGTTCGTCCGCCTCGTCAAGGACCTGGTCCGCGACAAGCAGAGCGGCAGGCGCTGGGTGCCGATCGTCCCCGACGAGGCGCGCACCTTCGGCATGGAAAGCCTCTTCCCCTCCCTCGGCATCTACTCGCCCAAGGGCCAGACGTACGAGCCGGTCGACCGCGACCAGCTGATGTACTACAAGGAGGCCAAGGACGGGCAGATCCTGAACGAGGGGATCACCGAGGCCGGTTCCATGGCCGACTTCATCGCCGCCTCCACGTCGTACGCGACGCACGGCGAGGCGATGATCCCCTTCTACATCTTCTACTCGATGTTCGGCTGGCAGCGCACGGCCGACCAGATGTGGCAGCTCGGCGACCAGCTGGGCCGCGGCTTCCTCATCGGCGCGACGGCGGGCCGTACGACGCTGACGGGCGAGGGCCTGCAGCACGCCGACGGCCACTCGCCGGTGATCGCCGCGACCAACCCGGCGGCCCTGACGTACGACCCGGCGTTCGCGTACGAGATCGCGGTGATCGTGAAGGACGGTCTGCGCCGGATGTACGGCGAGGCGGCGCCGGGTGAGGACCCGAACGTCTTCTACTACCTCACCGTCTACAACGAGCCGCTGCCGCAGCCCGCGAAGCCGGCGGTGCCCGCGATCGACGAGGGCATCGTCAAGGGCCTGTACCGCTTCAACACGGCGGAGTCGGCGGGGCTGTCGCTCGTGGCCAACGCCCCGCGCATCCAGCTGCTGGGTTCCGGCACGGCGATCCACTGGGCCCTCGACGCCCAGAAGCTGCTCGCCGAGGAGTGGGGCGTGGCGGCGGACGTCTGGTCGGCGACGTCGTGGACGGAGCTGCGGCGCGACGCGCTGGAGGCGGACGCCGCGCTGCTGCGGGGCGAGGACCGCGTGCCGTACGTACGCAGGGCACTCCAGGGCGCCGAGGGTCCCGTCCTCGCGGTCTCCGACTACATGCGGCAGGTTCCCGACCAGATCGCGCAGTGGGTGGAGCAGGACTACTCCTCGCTCGGCGCGGACGGTTTCGGTCTCTCGGACACCCGCGACGCGGCTCGCCGCCACTTCGGTGTCGACGCGCAGTCGATCGTCGTCGCCGCCCTCGCCCAGCTCGCCCGGCGTGGCGAGGCCAAGGCGACGGCGGTGAAGGAGGCACGGGAGCGGTACGGACTGTGAGGTCGTAGGGGCCTCAGAACACCGGAGGGGCTGGATGTCCAGCCCCTCCGGCATCATGAACCCATGCGTGCTGCCCGGCTCATCAAGATGGTGCTGTTGCTCCAGTCACGACCGTCCATGACCGCGGCCGAACTGGCCCGCGAGCTGGAGGTGTCCGAGCGGACGGTGACACGGGACGCGCAGGCGCTGTCGGAGGCCGGCGTCCCGGTGTACGCGGACCGCGGGCGAGCCGGCGGGTACCGTCTCATCGGCGGGTACCGCACCCGGCTGACCGGCCTGGCCCGCGGCGAGGCCGAGGCACTGTTCCTCAGCGGCGTGCCGGCCGCGCTCCGGGAGATGGGGCTGGAGGACGCCGCCTCGGCCGCCCGGCTCAAGGTGTCCGCCGCCCTCCTGCCCTCCCTCCGCGACGCCTCGCGCACGGCCTCGCAACGGTTCCATCTGGACGCCCCCGCCTGGTTCAAGGAGCCCGAGACACCCGAGCTGCTGCCTACGGTCGCGGACGCGGTGTGGGACGACCGGCGGATCACGGCCCGCTACCGGCGCGGGGACGACGAGGTCGAGCGGGAGCTGGAGCCGTACGCGCTCGTCCTGAAGGCAGGTGCCTGGTACCTGTGCGCACGCGTGGCGGACGCAGGCTCGTCCCGGGCCTCGTTCCGGGTGTACCGCATCGACCGGTTCACCGCGGTGACCGTCCGCGAGGAGCGCTTCGCGCGGGACGAGGAGTTCGACCTGCCGGCCTTCTGGGAGGAGCGGGCCGCGCAGTTCGCGCGGTCGATCCTGCGTGCCGAGGTCGTGGTGCGGCTGACCGGGGAGGGCGTACGGCGGCTGGCGTACACCGTGGATCCGCGGTCCGCCCGGGAGGCCCTGGCGGCCGCGGGTGACCCGGACGAGCGGGGGCGGGTGACCGTGACGCTGCCGGTGGAGTCCGAGGAGGTCGCCCACGACCAGCTCACGGCCCTGGGCCCGGAGGTGGAGGTGCTGTCCCCGGCGACCCTGCGGAAACGGTTCACGGACGACGCGGCGCGTCTGGCGGAGCTGTACGGCTCGTGACGCCGTGGGGCGATCGGGTGTGGGGTCATGGACCTGTGGGCCCCGTCCAGGTGCGTCCCTCCGCCGGAGGGCCGATGCTGGTCCCGTGATGGACGAGACGGAGTTCTGGGAGCTGGTGGACACGACCCGGGAGGCCGCCGAGGGCGACCCCGAGGATCAGGCCGACCTGCTCGTCGAGCGGCTCGTCCAGCTGGACCCGGACGCGGTGCTGGACTTCGCCCGGCACTTCGAGTCCCGCTACAACCGCGCGTACCAGTGGGATGTGTGGGGTGCCGCGTGGGTGCTGCTCCACGGGGCCGGTGACGACGTGTTCGACTTCTTCCGGTGCTGGCTGATCGGTCAGGGCCGGGAGGTCTTCGAAGGCGCGGTGCACGATCCGGACTCGCTCGCCGATCTCCTGGAGGACTTCGACGACGAGGTCGACGGGGACGGCGAGGAACTGGGGTACGCGGCGGACGAGGCGTACGAACAGCTCACCGGCACCGTCGCCCCGGACCTCGGTATCACGCCCGCACCGCCGGAACCCGAGGGCACTCCCGTGGACTTCGAGAACGAGGCCGTGCTCGCGCAGCGCTATCCCAGGCTCTGGGAGCGGTTCAGGGCCTGACAGCGGCCTCCGGGCGCGGGGGGCCTCCCGGGACCGGACCACGCACGGGATGCGTGTGGCCGTCCCGCCGTCGTGCGGCCCCCGACGGTCGTACGGGAGCGGCTCGTACCGCCCCCCGCCCCTTTGTATCCGCCCCGTCGCGGTCGCCGTATTCGCGCCGTCCGGAAGACACGCATGGCCTCGGTCCGGCCCCCGGCCCGGCCCCGCCGCGACGTGGGGTGCGCCATCCGGTGGAACCATCGCCCGGGTCCGGGGCGTTTCTACAGGTCCAGGCGCGTGTGGCTGATTCCGCCGGTCCGCCCGAGCCTGCCTGATCACCGGGCCCGCCCCACGCGTACTAGGGGGCCCAAGAGAAAGGCGCGTGGAGTGGACGTGCTCGACATCCTGCTGTTGCTGGTGATCCTGGCCTACGCGGCGTCCGGTTACCGCCGTGGCCTGGTCGCCGGCTGTATCTCGCTGGCCGGGTTCGTGGGCGGCGCGGTCGTCGGCGTATGGGTGTTGCCCTGGGTGATGGGCCTGGTGACGGCGGGGACCCCGGCGGCGACGCTCACGGCCGTGGTGACGGTGCTGGCGCCGGCGGTGGTCGGGCACGAGTTGGCGGGGCGCCTGGGACTGCTGCTGCGTCGGGAGTTGGATCGCGGTCCGCTCCGGGTGGCCGACGGAGTCGGCGGGGCCGCGGCCAACACGGTCGCCGTCCTCATCGTCGCCTGGGTGGCCGCCAGTGTGCTGGGCGCGTCCTCGTCCCCGCTGGTGACCCAGGCCATTCGCGACTCGGCGCTGCTCGGCGCCGTGCAGAACACCATGCCGGAGACGACCCCCACCTGGTTCTCGCGCGCCACCTCCGCGCTCACCGAGGCGGGTTTCCCACAGGTCTTCAACCCGTTCGAGAACGAGGCGACGGCGCAGGTGGCCAAGCCCTCCGGGGACAGCGTCACGGCGAGCGCGACGAACGCGGCCAAGCGCAGCACGGTGAAGGTGGAGGGCGCGGCCGACGGCCAGGGCCGCGAGGGCAGCGGCTTCGTGTACGCGAAGCGGCATGTGATGACCAACGCCCACGTGGTGGCGGGCATCGACGAGCCGACCGTCCGCGTCGGCGGCGTGGGCCGCCCGTACGAGGCCCGGGTCGTGCTGTTCGACCCCGAGAAGGACGTGGCGGTCCTCTACGTGCCGGACCTCGACGCACCCGTGCTCCGTTTCGACGACTCCGCCGGGCGCGGCGACTCCGCGGTCGTCGCCGGTTACCCGCAGGACGGCGGCCTCGACCTCCAGGCGGCGACGGTCGCCAGCCGCATCGACGCGACCGGCCAGAACATCTACAACACGGGCACGGTCACCCGCGAGATCTACTCCATCCGCTCCACCGTCCGCCCCGGCAACTCCGGCGGCCCTCTCCTCAAGCCCGACGGCAGCGTGTACGGCGTGGTCTTCGCCCGCTCCACCTCCGACGACGAGACGGGTTACGTCCTCACGGTGAACGAGATCGCGGGGGACGCCCAGCAGGCGAGGAACGCGACGACGCCGGTGGACACGGGCGCGTTGATCGCCTCGTAGCGCACGGGCACCGCTGCGGGGGGACCCGAGTCAGAGGTGACAGCCCATCAGGACATCGTCCACGTACGCCCCGTCGAGCAGGAACTCCTCGGGAAGGACGCCCTCCACCGCGAACCCCTCGGACTCGTACAGTTTCCTGGCCGGGGTGTTGTGCCCGAGGACGCGCAGGGTGAGCCGTCGTGCGCCCTGCCGCCGGGCCTCCTCCCGTACGGCCCGCAGCAGCGCCCGGCCGACCCCGGCTCCGCGCGCCGTCTCGGCGACCGCGAGGCCCTGGATCTGCCGCACATGGGAGTTGCAGGCGAGGGTGCTCGGGTAGCCCAGCCGGATGTAGCCGGCGAGCTTCCCGTCGAGTTCGGCGACGAGATGGTCCCGCGGCCCGAACCGCTCGTTGAAGAAGGGGTCGTACGGCGGCTGGGGGCGCGGCTGGACGGAGTGCAGCGTGGACCAGGTCACGCGGTCGAGGCGGGCGAGTGCGTCCTCGTCGTCGTGGAGGGCGAAGCGTATGTACGGAACCGGCATGGGGGCCACAGTACGGCGACCGGCGGAGTCCGACCTGTGGTGCGGTGGCGCACCCGGCAGGATGGTGCCATGAACGCTGACGCACCACTGGACGGCGACGAACCCCTCGACACCGCTGCGTCGCTGGGCGACGACGGCGAGGACGCACCGGCTCCCGGTTCCCGGATCGCGATCGCCGGGGCTTCGGGGCTGATCGGTTCGGCACTGGCGCGCTCGCTGCGGTCGGACGGGTACGGCGTGGTCCGGCTCGTACGACGAGCGCCGCAGGGCGAGGACGAGGTGCGGTGGGACCCGGAAGCCCAGCGGGTGGACACGGCGGGGCTGGCCGGGTGTGCGGCGGTGGTGAACCTCGCCGGGGCCGGGGTGGCGTCGCACCGCTGGACGGCGGCGTACAAGGTGAGGCTCCGGGCCGGGCGGGTGCTGGGTACGGCGGCGCTCGCCGAGGCGGTGGCCTCGCTCGACGGTCCGCCGCGTGTCTTCGTCAACGGCAGTGCGATCGGGTTCTACGGGGACACGGGGGACCGGACGGTCGACGAGTCGGCGCCACCCGGTGAGGGGTTCCTGCCCTCCCTCTGTGTGGAGTGGGAGGAGGCGACGGCGGCGGCGCGGGAGGCGGGCGTCCGGACGGTGCTCGCCCGTACGGGTCTGGTGGTGGCGCGGGGCGGTGGGGCGTGGGGTCCGCTGTTCCCCCTGTTCAAGGCGGGTCTGGGGGGCCGTCTCGGGAACGGCCGTCAGTACTGGAGCTTCATCTCCCTGCACGACGAGGTGGCCGCCCTCCGGCACCTCATCGACACGCCGTCGCTGTCGGGGCCGGTGAACCTGACGGCGCCCGAGCCGGTGACCAACCGCGAGGTGACGGCCGTGATGGGGCGCGTCCTGCGTCGCCCGACGCTCTTCTCGGTCCCCTCCCCCGCGCTCCGGCTCGTCCTCGGTGAGGTCGCCGGTGACGTCCTCGGCAGCACGCGGGCCGTCCCGGCGCGGCTTCTGGACTCCGGCTTCACGTTCGCGTTCCCGACGGTGGAGTCGGCGGTACGGGCAGCGCTGCGCTGAGCCGCACGGGGTGTGATCCGCCCCCGCCGCCCCTGCCCGTCCCATCCCCAAGGGCTCCGCCCCTTCGACCCCGCCAAGGGGGCTCCGCCCCCTGGACCCCCGGCTCCGGGGCTCCGCCCCGGCCCTCGTCTCGGGGGCCAGCCCCCGAACCCCCGCTCCTCAAACGCCGGAGGGGCTGGATTGTGGCGCCGGTCGAAGCATCCGACGCGCCCCCCATGCGTCCGTGCGAGGGCGACGCGCGACTCCTCCCGACCGCCCAGCCACCTACCCTCATCCCGAACTCGGGTATTCCACAAGCCTGTTGGGGGCATGACGTCTCCAGCAGCCGCGCGACCTCGGGAGGGGCCCGTGCTTGAGTCGGCGCACCAAGCGGAAACCGTGGACGTCATCGTCGTGGGAGCCGGGGTCGCCGGCCTCGCGGCCGCCCACCATCTGACCAGCGCAGGACTGAGCGTCACCGTACTGGAGGCCGCCCCCGCCGTGGGCGGCCGCATGGCCACCGAGAAGGTCGACGGCTTCCGCCTCGACCGCTCGGCCCCGCTGCTGTCGACGTCGTACCCGGAACTCACCCGTATCCCCGCCCTGGGCTCCCTGGTCCTGCACCCCTTCGCCCCGGCACTCCTGTTGCACGCGGGCGGACACCTTCACCGCGCCGACACGGCTCCGGCCACCCCCCGAAGCTCAAGGGGCGCACTCACCGCCGTACGCGCCCTCGCGAGCGCCCCCCGTATGTCTCGCGCCCAGGGCGCCCCGCGCACGCCCCGTCCGGGCCCCCTCGGCACCCCGGCGGACCAGACCCGCCTGGCCGCCGCCCTCGCCCGGCTCGCCGCCACCCCGCCCGAACAGCTCCTCACGCGGACGGAACTCCCCGCCGCCCAGGCTCTGGTGAGCCGAGGCTTCCCGGCACGCGCCGTCGACGGTTTCCTGCGCCCCCTGCTCACCGCGCTGCTCGCCGACCCCGCGCTCCTCACCTCCAGCCGGTGTGCCGACCTCGCCCTGCACTCCTTCGCGACGGGCCGCCTGTGCCTCCCGGAGGGCGGTGCCGACACGCTCCCGGAGCTCCTCGCGACCACACTCCCGCCGGGCAGCGTGCGGACGGGCGTACGGGTGACATCCATCAGCACCACCTCCGTCACCACGGCCGACCACGGCGAACTCCCCTGCCGTGCCGTCCTGTTGGCCACGGGCGCACGCGCCGCCGCCGAGTTCCTCCCCGGTCTGCGCGTCCCCGCCTTCCACCCGGTGACGGTCCTGCACCACACCACGGACGAACCGCCGCTCACCGAACCGGCTTTGCTCCTGGACGCCGACCGCGGCGGCCCGGTCTCCCACACGGCGGTCATCAGCCAGGTCGACCCGTCCCGGGCCCCGGCCGGCCGCGCGCTGATCTCCTCGACCGTGCTGGGCTCGCTGCCGGACCCGGCCCATCTGGATGCCACGGTCCGTTCCCAGCTCGCCCGCCTCTACGGCACGTCGACGACCCGCTGGGAACTCCTCGCGGTCCACCACGACCCGGAGGCCGTGCCCGCGATGCCCCCGCCGCACGACCTCCGGCGCCCGGTACGGCTGCTCGCCGGCCTGTACGTCTGCGGGGACCACCGCGACACGAGCACCGTCCAGGGCGCCCTCCGCTCCGCCCGCCGGGCCGCCCACGCCGTCCTCACGGACCTGGACACGCAACCGGACTCAGGGGTGGAGCCCCTCGAAACGGCGGCGTGAGGCGCCCGGCCGGTCCGGGCGCCCCCCGCCGCCGTACGCCCTGCCCCTACCCGAGCGCCGCCACCCGGTCCCGGTATCCCCGTACCGGTGCCGCGTCCCGGTACGGCTCCAGCCGGCGCTCGAAGTCGCGTACGTACTCGACCGCCCGGACCGACCGCATCTCGGCCGCCTGTCCGGCGGCCTCCGCGCCCAGTTGGCAGGCCTGGTCGAGTTCGCCGAGCCCGAGCCGGGCGGAGGCGAGGACGACGCGGCAGAAGAGACGGCTGCGGGCGTAACCGGGGGCGCGCAGTTGCAGGGAGCGCTCGGCGTGCTGGGCCGCGGCCCGGTACTGCTGGAGGTCACGGTGGCAGTGCCCGAAATCGTCGGCGAGCTGGGCCTGGTCGAAGAACCGCGCCCAGTACGGCACCTCGTCTCCGGGCTGGGCGGCCTCCAGGGCCCGCTCGGCCCGGACGAGCGCGGCGGTGCAGGCCCGCACCTCGCCGAGCACACCGTGCCCGCGTGCCTCCACGGAGTGCAGCAGCGCCTGGACGACGGGCGGTGCCGACGATCCGACGCCCTGCTGGGCCACGCGTGCCAGCTGGACGGCCTCGCGCCCGTGACCGAGGTAGATGGCCTGGCGGCTCATCGTCACGAGCACGTACGACCCGTACATCCGGTCCCCGGCCGCCTGCGCGAGCCGCAGCGCCTGGACGAAGTACCGCTGGGCGAGTCCGTGGGCGGCGATGTCGTACGAGGTCCAGCCGGCGAGCCGGGTGAGGTCCGCGGCGGCCGCGAAGAGGCGGCGGCCGGTCTGCTCGCCGTACGCGCCCCGCAGCATCGGCTCGGCCTCGTGTTCCAGGTAGCGGACGAGGGCCTGGCGGGCGTGGCCGCCGCCGTAGGCGTGGTCGAGGGCGCGGAAGAGCTCGCCCACCGAGCGGAGGGCTGCGATGTCGCCCGCGGTGACCCGCTGGCCGGGGCCGCGCTCGGTCTGGCTGCGCTGCCGGGACGGGAGTCCCCCCTGCTCGGGCAGAGCCGGGAGCTTGGGGGCGGGGCGGCCCTGCGCGGGAATGCGCCCGGCGCCCGGGTCGCCCCGGCCCACCCGGTCGTCGGCGCGGCCGATCAGCCAGTCCCGGCTGGGCACGACGAGCCCCGCCGGGGTGAACGCGATCTTCCGGAGCTCGGCGTGGCTGCCGGAGTCCTTGCGCCACAGCCCGCTGACGATGTCGATGGCCTCCTCGGGGGTCGCGGCGAACTCCAGGCCCGCGTAGACGGGCGCGCACGCGTCGAGGCCGAGGTCCTGGGCGGAGAGCCGGCGGCCGAGGCGGCGCGTGAACACCTCGGCGATCAACGCGGGCGTCGTGCCCCTGGGCTGCTGGCCGCGCAGCCAGCGGGTGACCGATGTCTTGTCGTATCTCAGGTCGAGTCCGTGTTCGAGGCCGAGCTGATCCACACGACGCGCCAGCCCCGCGTTGGAGAACCCCGCTTCTGCGATGAGGGCGGCGAGCTGGCGGTTGGGGGTGCGCTGCGGGGGTCGTTCCGTCATGTGCGGTGCGGTCTCCTGCCTTCCCGATCTTCGGCGAGGTGCCCGGATTGCCGGTGAGCAGCCCTTATGGCCTCGTGAACGGCGTGAATGTAGCGGAGAGTGAGCGGCTGATCACATTCTTTGCCTTCTATTCATACGATCGGGTGAAGATTGGCCGTGCGGCTGACGCGCATCGGCCGGGCGTACAGTGGCTTGGGCGCGTACATGCATGACGAACGCATCGCGCGCCGACGAATACTCGGACGAGTGCGTGGCGCGGTCGGCGCTGTGCACGCGTCCAGTGCTTCCAGGGAGGCGCTTGCCGTGAGTGAGCTGCGGTTCGTCCGCATGGGGTTCGGTGCCGAGGCCGTCGAGTACCAGGTGGCGTGGGACGAACAGCGCCGGGTGCACGCGGCGCGGTTCGCGGACGAGGTACCCGACACCGTGCTGCTGCTGGAGCATCCGCCGGTCTACACGGCGGGCCGGCGTACGGCCGACAACGAGCGGCCGCTCGACGGCACACCCGTCGTCGACGTGGACCGCGGCGGCAAGATCACCTGGCACGGTCCGGGTCAGATCGTGGGCTACCCGATCCAGAAGCTGCCGCGCCCGGTGGACGTGGTGGCCCATGTGCGGCGCCTTGAGGACGCCCTGATCCGCACGTGCGCGGAGTTCGGCCTGGAGACCACCCGGGTCGAGGGCCGCAGCGGTGTGTGGGTGCTCGGCGACCCCGTGGACCAGCGGCCCGCGCTCGGCGGACTGTCCCTGGACTTCGACCCGCGACTGCACGACGAGGAGTTCGACCCGCGCCTCAACGGGCCCGAGTACGCGCCCTCCAACGCCGGGCAGCGGCGCGAGGACCGCAAGATCGCCGCGATCGGCATCCGGGTGGCCAAGGGCGTCACGATGCACGGCTTCTCGTTCAACGTGAACCCCGACAACTCCTGGTTCGACCGGATCATCCCCTGCGGGATCCGTGACGCGGGCGTCACCTCCCTGGCCGCCGAACTGGGCCGGGACCTGACGATCCCGGAGGTCCTGCCGGTGGTGGAGCGGCACCTGCGGGACGTGCTGGAGAACGCGGAACCGAAGCCGCGCGAGGTGGAGCGGGCGGCGGTGTAGCCCGGCGGGGGCGGAGGAGCCGAGCGCCCCCAGGACGGGAATGCCACCCGCAAGCCGAAGGTTGCCCACCTCGGAGGCCGAGAACCGTACGGGCGTACCCTGGTGTACGCCGAAGAATCAAAGCTACAGGGAGCCGATGTGTCCGCAGTCTCACCCGACGGACGCAAGATGCTGCGCCTGGAGGTCCGGAACAGCCAGACCCCCATCGAGCGCAAGCCCGAGTGGATCAAGACCCGGGCGAAAATGGGTCCCGAGTACACGAAGATGCAGAACCTCGTGAAGAGCGAGGGCCTGCACACGGTCTGCCAGGAAGCCGGCTGCCCCAACATCTACGAGTGCTGGGAGGACCGCGAGGCGACCTTCCTCATCGGCGGCGACCAGTGCACCCGGCGCTGCGACTTCTGCCAGATCGACACGGGCAAGCCCGAGGCCCTGGACCGCGACGAGCCGCGCCGCGTGGGCGAGTCCGTGGTCACCATGGACCTCAACTACGCCACGGTCACCGGCGTCGCCCGCGACGACCTGCCCGACGGCGGCGCCTGGCTGTACGCCGAGACCGTCCGGCAGATCCACCAGCAGACCGCGGAGCGGGCGGACGGACACACCAAGGTCGAACTTCTCGCCCCGGACTTCAACGCCGTCCCGGAGCTGCTGGAGGAGGTCTTCGCCTCCCGCCCCGAGGTCTTCGCCCACAACGTCGAGACCGTGCCGCGGATCTTCAAGCGGATCCGCCCCGGCTTCCGGTACGAACGCTCGCTCCAGGTCATCACCGCGGCCCGCGACTACGGCCTGGTCACCAAGTCGAACCTGATCCTCGGCATGGGCGAGACCCGCGAGGAGGTCAGCGAGGCGCTCCAGCAGCTGCACGACGCCGGCTGCGAGCTCGTCACCATCACGCAGTACCTGCGCCCGAGCGTCCGCCACCACCCCGTGGAGCGCTGGGTCAAGCCGCACGAGTTCGTGGAGCTGAAGGAGGAGGCCGAGGAGATCGGCTTCTCCGGAGTGATGTCCGGCCCGCTGGTGCGCTCCTCGTACCGGGCCGGCCGGCTGTACCGGATGGCGGTCGAGCGGCGGGGCGCGTACGTGGCGTCCCAGGCCGTCTGACCCGACCCGACGTACGGGCGTACGTCGCGTACCGCACCGCCGCGGGTGGTGGCACTGCGTGCCACTTCCCCAGGTGTGAATCTGCGCACAAGCGGCTACTGTCGAGTAGTGGCCAGGACGACGCGGCTCTGACCATCCCCGCAGACAGGGGGCACCCTCAGGGCCGCGTCAAGGTTCAAGGGCCGCAGGACAAGGTTTCATTGGCGTTTGACCGGTCGGTCACGCCCTGGTAACACCATTCAGTGACCCTGGTTTCACATCACGTAGAGCCCTGACCAGAGCCGCCATCCCTGAGAAGGACCTCCATCATGCAGGCCGCACCTGTCCGCGCCACCGCGATCCCGTCGTTCACCGATGCACTCCGTGCCGTCGAGTCGCTGCTCATGAGCCGCGGCCAGCGCACCGCCCGCCGCAACGCCTGGACCTCCGTCCTGGAGGACCGCCGTCGTGCCAAGGACCGGATCGAGGCCCAGCGGGTCCTCGACGAGGCCGTCACCTCCCAGCGAGTCCTCGACGAGGCCGTCACCTCGCAGCGACTCTGACCTCCACCGCACCGCGTCCCGCTCCGCGTTGGCACCGCCGTCGTCCTCGCCTGGCGGGCCACGTAGACTTCGTGGCATGGCGAGGAAGGAAACCGCAGCGGACGCTGCGAACCCCGGGCGACTCAAGCAGATCGCCCTGACTTACAAGATGACCCGCAAGGCCGACAAGAAGATCGGTCTTGTACTCGCGGCTGTCGGAATCGTCACCTTCGGTGTCTTCCTCGCGATCGGTTTCTTGATCGGTCACCCCATCTATCTCGGCATTCTCGGCTTCCTGCTCGCCTTCCTCGCGACGGCGATCGTCTTCGGGCGGCGGGCCGAGCGGGCCGCGTTCGGTCAGATGGAGGGCCAGCCGGGTGCCGCGGCCGCGGTGCTCGACAACGTCGGCCGCGGATGGACGACCACTCCGGCGGTGGCGATGAACCGCAGCCAGGACGTGGTGCACCGCGCCGTCGGCAAGGCGGGCATCGTGCTGGTCGCCGAGGGCAACCCGAACCGGGTGAAGAGCCTGCTGGCCGCCGAGAAGAAGAAGATGACCCGGATCGTGGCGGACGTGCCGGTGCACGATCTGATCGTGGGCACCGGCGAGGACCAGATCCCGCTGAAGAAGCTCCGCACCACGATGCTGAAGCTGCCGCGTGTGCTGACCGGGCCCCAGGTGACGGCCACGAACGACCGTCTGCGGGCGATGGGGGACCTGATGAGCAACATGCCGTTGCCGAAGGGGCCCATGCCGAAGGGGATGAAGATGCCGCGGGGTGGTCCGAAGCTTCGGTGAGAGCTTCCGAAACGTCGGTGAGAGCTTCGCCGAAGGCTTTCTTGAGCGACTTCGAGGCCCGGGGAACCGAAAGGTTTCCCGGGCCCTTGCACGCTCAGATGCGTTGCTCAGATGTGCACGCTCAGATGCGGAGCTCCACCGTCCGGGCCAGGCGGTCGTGCAGGCCCCTGCCGTCGCGGTCCCAGATGAGGGGCGGGATGGCGAGGCAGAGCAGAAGCGAGCGGAGGAGGGCCCGGAGGGGGTTCACCGTGCCGGTGTCCTGGGCCACCACGCGGATGCCGAAGAGACGCTTGCCGGGGGTGAAGCCGACCGTGCCGACGGTCAGGACCTGGAGCACGAAGAAGATCAGCAGCGCCCAGTTGCCGGTAGCCTGGCCGTAGCCGTCGGTGATCAAGCTGTATGCGATCAGGACGCACAGAGCCCAGTCGACGGCGAGGGCTCCGAGCCGTCGGCCGGGGCGTGCGATCGAGCCCGATCCGGACTCCGGGAGACCCAACTGCTCACCGGGGTATCCGAAGTCGACGCCCGCGTCCTCGGCGGCCGCGCGGGGGCCGGAGAGCCACGATCCGAGTGCTTGCCTCTTGTCCACCCGACCACCGTACTTCCCTCGTACGGGGATCCTCACAGGTGGGGTGGGCGGGGCCCGGGTCGGTTAACTTGAACGAAACAAACGGGTCACACCCGAGTAATCACCCGTCCCTAGTGTCGAGGTCAGCGTGTGCCACCGCACTGGCCGCACGAACGAACTACCACCCCGGCACGGACGGTCGGGAGTAGGAGGAGCTGGATGTTCCAGAACGCCGACGAGGCCAAGAAGTTCATCGCGGACGAGGACGTCAAGTTCATCGACGTCCGCTTCTGCGACCTGCCTGGTGTGATGCAGCACTTCACGGTGCCGGCAGAGGCCTTCGACCCGGCCGAGGAGCTCGCGTTCGACGGCTCCTCGATCCGTGGCTTCCAGGCCATCCACGAGTCCGACATGGCGCTCCGCGCCGACCTGTCCACCGCGCGCGTCGACCCGTTCCGCCGCGACAAGACGGTCAACATCAACTTCTTCATCCACGACCCGATCACGGGTGAGCAGTACTCCCGTGACCCCCGCAACGTGGCCAAGAAGGCCGAGGCGTACCTCGCCTCGACGGGCATCGCCGACACCGCGTACTTCGGCCCCGAGGCCGAGTTCTACGTCTTCGACTCGGCCCGCTTCGAGACGAAGGCCAACGGCGCCTTCTACGAGATCGACTCCGAGGCCGGTGCCTGGAACACGGGTGCCGTGGAGGACAACCGCGGCTACAAGGTCCGGTACAAGGGCGGTTACTTCCCGGTCCCGCCGGTCGACCACTTCGCCGACCTGCGCGCCGAGATCTCCCTGGAGCTGAACAAGGCCGGTCTGCAGGTCGAGCGCCAGCACCACGAGGTGGGCACCGCAGGCCAGGCCGAGATCAACTACAAGTTCAACACGCTGCTCGCCGCCGCCGACGACCTCCAGCTCTTCAAGTACATCGTGAAGAACGTGGCGTGGAAGAACGGCAAGACGGCGACCTTCATGCCGAAGCCGATCTTCGGTGACAACGGCTCGGGCATGCACGTCCACCAGTCCCTGTGGCAGGGCGGCTCCCCGCTGTTCTACGACGAGGCCGGTTACGCGGGCCTGTCGGACACCGCCCGCTACTACATCGGCGGCATCCTCAAGCACGCCCCGTCGCTGCTGGCCTTCACCAACCCGACGGTGAACTCGTACCACCGTCTGGTGCCGGGCTTCGAGGCGCCGGTCAACCTGGTGTACTCGCAGCGCAACCGCTCCGCGGCCATGCGTATCCCGATCACGGGGTCGAACCCGAAGGCCAAGCGGGTCGAGTTCCGCGCGCCCGACTCCTCCGGCAACCCGTACCTGGCCTTCTCGGCACTGCTCCTCGCGGGTCTGGACGGCATCAAGAACAAGATCGAGCCGGCCGAGCCGATCGACAAGGACCTGTACGAGCTGGCTCCCGAGGAGCACGCGGGCGTTCCGCAGGTCCCGACCTCGCTTCCGGCCGTCCTCGACTCCCTTGAGGCCGACCACGAGTTCCTTCTCCAGGGCGACGTCTTCACCGCCGACCTGATCGAGACGTGGATCGACTACAAGCGCACGAACGAGATCGCTCCGCTTCAGCTGCGGCCGCACCCGCACGAGTTCGAGCTGTACTTCGACGTGTGATATCGCCCGGGTCCGGGCGGTCGCCGGGTCGCCTGACCGTCTGCTCCGCCCTGGAGCGCCGGGTCACCCTGTGAGCCGTCGGCCGTGCCCTCCCCCGCCGGGGGGCACGGCCGACGGCTTTCTGCTGCCCCGAGCCCCGTCGGCTTCTCCTCGCCCCCGCCGCCCCTACCCGTCCCATCCCCAGGGGTTTCCGCCCCTTCGACCCCGAACCAGGGCGCTCCGCCCCCTGGGACCCCCATCTCTCCCGGGGCTCTGCCCCGGACCCCGGTTTCGGGGGCCGGCCCCCGGACCCCCGCTCCTCAAACGGCAGAGGGGCTGGCGCAGGGACTGGATGTGCGGGCGCCGCTGGTTTGCCGACCAGGACTGGGACCTCCCGGTTGACGCCGGGGCCCTCCGGCTGAGGCCGGGACTTTCCGGCCGGGCCGGCGCTCTCCATCTGAGGCCGGGATCTTCCAGCTGGGTATTTCCAGCCGATGCCGGCTGCCCCCAGCCCGTCCGGCGCTTGAGGACGAGGCCGTCAGGCAGATGAAGCCCCCACCCACCCGCACATGTCCCCCGGAACCGTCCCGCCCCAACCCGCCAGCGGGGGTCTGGGGGCGGCAGCCCCCAGGGAAGCTCAAAGGGCTCTTTGCACCACCTGGGGTCGGCCGCGGCCGCTCTATGGTGGTTTTCGGGTGCACACTGGCAGAGGGACGAGTGCCTGAGTGCGGGGTGATACAGATGGTGAACCGTTTCCGGAGCGACCGCGGACTGGTCGCGCGGATGGTACTCACGGTGTTCCTGCTCGGACTGCTGTACGTGGCCTTCGTAGGCGTCCTGATCGTGCTGCTGAAGAGCGCTGTGCTGGTCATCGTGTTCGCCGCCGCGCTGCTGGGCGCGCAGTACTGGTTCTCGGACCGGATCGCGCTGTACGCGATGCGCGGACGGATCGTGGAGCGGGACGAGTATCCGCAGCTCCACGGGGTCGTCGACCGGCTGTGCGCGGTGGCGGACATGCCGAAGCCGCAGGTCGCCGTGGCAGACATGGACATGCCCAACGCATTCGCCACGGGCCGGAACCAGGATCACGCCGTGGTGTGCGTGACCACGGGGCTGCTCAGGCGGCTGGAGCCGGACGAACTGGAGGGCGTGCTCTCGCACGAGCTGTCCCACGTGGCGCACAAGGACGTCGCCGTGATCACCGTGGCGTCCTTCCTGGGTGTGATCGCCGGGCTGATCGTACGGTTCGCCTTCTACTCGCAGATGTTCGCGCGCGGGCGCAAGGACCAGAACACCCTCGCCGTGTTCGCGGCAGTCATCGGCGTCTCCATCGCCGTGTACGCGATCAGCTTCGTGCTCATCCGGACCCTGTCGCGGTACCGGGAGCTGGCCGCCGACCGGGCGGGCGCGCTGCTCACCGGGCGGCCCTCGGCGCTGGCGTCCGCGCTCACGAAGGTGGACGGGGCGATCGCCCGGATCCCGACCCGTGACCTGCGGACCGCGCAGGCGTTCAACGCCTTCTATTTCACCCCCGCACTCGGTGACTCGCCCGTCTTCCAGCGCGTCTTCTCCACCCACCCGAGCCTGGAGCAGCGGCTCGACCAGCTGGCGCGGATCTCGACCGAGCTGGGGGAAGCGGCGGCACCCGGAAAGGCAGGCTGAGATCCCATGGGGTTCCTGGACGTCCTTCTCGGCCGTACGAAACCGGTCGCGCCCGATCTCGACCAGTTGTTCGCGCTGCCATCCGCGGCGGTGACGCTTCAGGCGGCGGCGTCCTTCACGCCCACGGGAACGGGCTCGGTGTGCTTCGCCACCGTGGAGGGCGCGGCGTTCGCCGAGGCCCGCGAGGAGGTACAGGCGCTGCTCGACGCGGACACGGAACGCCAGGGGCCGCCCGTCGAGGCCGTGCGGGACGAGTACGGCTACTCGTGGCTGGTCTCCCGGCGCGGACCGGAGGACCTGCCCGCGCTCGTGGGTGATCTGCACGCGGTCAACAGCGCCCTGGAGAGCAGCGGGTTCGGGCCGCAGCTGCTGTGCTCCGTGGTGAGCTTCGAGGACGGCGGCGGGGACAGGCGGCTGGAGATCGTCTACCTGTACAAGCGCGGCACCTTCTACCCCCTGTGCAGGCTCCCCGGGCAGCAGAAACGCGACAACGCGCTGGAACTGCAGATGTCCGCCCTGCTCAAGGACGACCTTCGCATCGAGCCCGACCTGAGCCGCTGGTTCCCGATCTGGGGCGTTCCGGGCTCGTAGAGCGGCTTGTGGAGCGGCACGACCGCGGTGGGCCGGGGCACTCCGTGAGTGAATGTGGGGATGAGCCGACTCTCCTCTTTCACGCACGACCACGACGGCGAACGACTCAGCGGAGTGGACAGCGGTGACGACGGTGGCCGGGAGCCGGCGGCCACCGTCGTCCTGTTGCACGGCGCCGGTATCAACGGCAGCAAGGAACGCCTGCTCCCCCTGCTCGATGAGTTCGTGGCGCGTGGCTGCCGGGGCCTCGCCCTCGACTTCTCGGGGCACGGCGAGAGCACGGGTGAGCTGCGGGAACTGAGTCTGCGGCGGCGTTTCGAGCAGGCCGCCGCGGTCATCGACGCACGGGTGCCCGCAGACGGGCCGCTGGTCCTCGTCGGGTTCAGCATGAGCGGGCAGACGGTGGCCGATCTCGCCCGGCACTACGGGGAGCGGGTGGCGGCGATCGGTCTGTGCGCCCCCGCGGTGTACGCCGCCGAGGCGTGGGCATTGCCGTTCGGGGAGGGCGACGGGGAGTTCAGCACCATCATCCGGGCGCCTGAGGGCTGGCGGGCGTCCCCGGCGCTGGATGCGTTCCGGGAGTACTCCGGCCGGGCGGTGCTCGCCGTGCCCGGGAGGGACGACATCATCCCGCCGGCCGTGACCGAGGCGGTGGCTGATGCCCTGTCCACCCGCGCCCAGTTCACCCGGCTCGAACTCCCGGACGCGGAGCACTGGCTGGGACTGTGGCTCCGTGATCATGCCGACGACCGGCGGGAGTTCGTGGACGCCGTGCTGACGGGTCTGGGGGACGAGGGGTGGACGGCGACGCGGGCGTGGGTGGCCAAGCAGTTGCCGCGAGGGCGCGGTGTGCGTGACACGACGGTTCTGCGCGGAGGCTGGAGCTCCCAGATACGCCGGCTCACCCTCGACGACGGCTCCGGTCTTGTGCTGCGCTCCTTCGTGCGTCCCTTCTTCCGGCGGCACGCGCCGGGGCTGCTGGCCCGCGAGGCGTCCGTGCTCACGCTGCTCGCGTCGTACGACGGCATCGCGGTGCCAGAGCTGTGCGCGGTCGACGCCACCGCCGAACACACCGACCATCCCTCGCTGTTGATGTCCCTGCTGCCGGGCAGCGTCAGGGTCGATGACGAGGACCTCGAACCCCGCCTTGACCTGCTGGCCGGTCAGCTGGCCCGGGTCCACGCGGTCGTACCGGACGAACGACCCCGTACGTATCAGGCATGGACGTCTCCCGAACGCGTCGGCTCGCCCGGCGGCGAGCTGTGGGAGCGAGCGGTGGACGTGGTCCGGCGCGCGGCGCCCGCGTACGAGGGTTGCTTCCTGCACCGGGACTTCCACCCCGGGAACGTGCTGTTCACCGGGTCCGGCGAGACCCTGCGGATCACCGGCGTCGTCGACTGGGTGGAGACCTCGTGGGGACCCGCTGACCTCGACGTCGCCCACTGCTCGACGGCGCTCGCGCTGCTGCACGGGCCGGAGCACGGGCTCGGGTTCCGCGCACGGTACGAGGCCCAGGGCGGCCGTCGCCTCGCGGAGAACCCGGATCACCTGTACTGGCGGCTGCTGGACGCGCTGGGCTACGCGCCGGACGCCACGAAGCTCGCGGGGCCCTGGCGCGAGCTCGGCCGCACCGACCTGACCCCTCAGGTGCTGGGGGCGCGGCTGGAGGCGTATGTGGCGGGGCTGCTGGAGCGGTACGCGTAACGTGCTGTCCGGCTCGGTGACGAGGAGGGGGACGGGGACGGGATGGGGACGGCATGGGTGAGCGGCTGCGGCAGGTGACGACGGCGGAACGGCGGGTCCGGCTCGCGCTGCGGCACCGGCTGGCACCGGGCGCGCGGGCGGCCACACCGGAAGAGGTGGCCGGGGCGCTGGTGGCCTTGCACGGGACGGACCCGGCGACGGTGTACCTGGCGGTCGGGGCGCGTCTGGAGGACGCGGGCGGGACGGTGACGGGGCTCGACCGGGCGCTGTACGAGGAGCGGTCGCTGGTGCGGATGCACGGGATGCGGCACACCGTGTTCGTGTTCCCGACGGAGCTGGCCGCGGTGGTGCACGCCTCGACGGGGCTCACGGTCGCGGCGCGGGCGCGGGCCGCTCTGGTCAAGGACATGACCACGGGCAGCGACGGACGGCTGACCCCCGAGTGGCTCGCGGAGGTCGAGGCGGCCACGCTCGCCGCGCTCGCCCGGCGCGGGCAGGCCACGGTGAACGAACTCGTGCACGACGAGCCGCGGTTGCGGGAGCAGTTCACGCACGGGGCGGGCGGGAAGTACGAGCACACCGTGTCGTCCCGGCTCATGCGGGTGCTGGGCGTGGAGGGCAGGGTGGTGCGCGGCCGGCCGCTCGGCTCGTGGACGTCGACCCGGTTCCGCTGGGCGGTGGCGCCCCCGCACCCGGAGTTGCCGCCCGCCGGGGCACAGTCGGATCTGCTGCGGCGGTGGCTCACGGCGTGCGGTCCCGCCACGGAGGCGGATCTGAAGTGGTGGACCGGCTGGAGGGTGACCGATGTCCGCAAGGCGCTCGCCGCGATCGGGGCGCAGGCCGTGTCGCTGGACGACGGGGGCACGGGATACGTGGCGGACGGGGACGGGGAGCCGGTCGCCGGGGCCGTCGAGCCGTGGGCCGCGCTGCTTCCGGCCCTGGATCCGACGGCGATGGGCTGGCAGGACCGCGACTGGTACCTCGCGCCCGCCCTCCGCCCCGCCCTGTTCGACAGGAGTGGCAACGTCGGGCCGACGGTGTGGTGGAACGGCCGGGTGGTCGGCGGCTGGGCGCAGCGTCCGGACGGTGAGATCGTGTGGCGGCTGCTGGAGACGCAGGGCGTGGGAAGTGAGGCGCATACGGCGGTCGAGGCGGAGGCGGCACGGTTGTGCGCGTGGGTGGCCGGGACGCGGATCACGCCACGGTTCCGGACGCCGCTGGAGCGGGAGTTGGCCTCCAGCTGAGGCGTGCTGTCGTCCCCGGGTCCTGCGCGGTCCCGCACGCGCCCGGGGACGACCTGCGGTCACTTCGCCGGACACTCCTTCCAGGCCAGGTGGTAGACCGTACTGATGTCACCGTCAGTCGAGTCCATGGTCATGAAGCTGGTGCTGTTGGCCGGTGACGTGCCCTTGTTGACCCGCAGCTCGGTGTTGATGTTGAAGTTCCGCAACTCACCGCAGGGCGCCCAGACGAGCTGGGCCCAGTCGGTTTCGTCGGTGGCCTGCCAGTTGTCCTCGTACGGGCCGCTGAACGGGTGGGTCCTGGAGGCCGTGTCCGGGGAGCCCTGGAAGTAGTACGAGGCCTTCTGCGTGCTGCTCGCGCCGCGCTGGAGGGAGGCGAAGCCCCGGTAGTCGGCGCTGGCGATGGCGTAGGTGAAGCCCCCGGGTACGTGGACGTTCAGGTTGAGCTGGCAGTTCTTGCGGAACGCGGTGGGGTCGGCGCCGCCGCCGACCTGGGCGAGGTAGTCGCTGTAGGTCACGGTGAAGGCGGTGTTGTCCGGGGAGACGGCGACCGCCGCGGTGCCCTGGGGACAGCCGGAGCCGTTCACCGTGGCGACCTTGATGACGATCTTGTCCGGGGGCGGGTCGGTGAAGATCGGCGACGACGAGGACGAGGCCTGCGCCGGGAACGCGGTGGCGAGCAGAGCGGCGATCGCGCCGCTCAGGAGGAGCCCACGAGCCATGGTTCTCCCATCCATTGGGGGGTGCGGCCCAGCGCGTGCGCGGTGGGCCGTCACGGACCGAAGAGGCAAGAATGGTCATGCGCATGCCAAACATGCAGGGGCATCACTGGCATCACCCCCAGCCTGTGAAGGTGCTGTGAAGACCGGGAGCGACCGAATCGTATGGAGCCCGGGGCGGTGCGGCTAGGGCGATCTCCGGCCAACTCTGGAACCCTGGAACTCTGCTGCGATCGGACCGACTTCGGGGCCAGTGATTCTGGGCCCGCACGCTCCGGTGCCCCCATACTCCGGTGCCACCCCCGCACCCGAACACACCGGTGCCGCCCACCCCCGCGGAGCGGACGGCACCGGAGACTCGCGTGGGTCGCGTGGCCTCAGCGGCTGTAGCGCATCAGCGCCCGCACCATGTGGCACGTCGTATCGGACGGCGGGTGGACGCCGATGAGTTCGGCCGTGCTGCGGATCGTCTCGTTGCGGGCCTGGTTCGGGACGTGGACGCCGGAGTCGAGCAGGGCGATGGCGAGACGCATCGCCTTCAGCCGGCGGTTGTGCGTGACGTACCACTCGCGGGGGCGGCCGGGCGGCAGCGGGCGCTTCTCGACGGGCGCGTACGGAACGTCGAGCAGGACCGGCCTCCTGGCCGTGGACTGGGTGGGCAACGGCTTCGACGTCAGTGCGGCAGCGGGCACGGGCATCCTCCTGTCGCGGTCAGGGCGTCGCCCGGGATCTCCGGAAACACCCTCGAACACTGCTTCCATTTTACTGGCCACCACTGACAATCAGGAGCCCTGAAGCCCGCCAAAAGCCCAGGTGAGCAAGGGAATTGACGCACCCCCGGGACGCTCTCACCCACCCCTGCCGCACCGCGCGTACCGTGTCCCCCATGGAGATCTGGATCAATCCCGCCTGTTCGAAGTGCCGCAGCGCACTCACCCTGCTGGACGCGGAGGGCGCCGAGTACACCGTGCGGCGGTATCTGGAGGACGTACCGACCGAGGACGAGATCCGGGACGTGCTCGCGCGGCTCGGGCTGGAGCCGTGGGACATCACACGGACCCAGGAGGCCGCCGCCAAGGAACTGGACATGAAGACGTGGGACCGGGACGCCGCGTCGCGGGACCGGTGGGTGCGGGCGCTCGCCGAGCATCCGGGGCTCATCCAGCGGCCGATCATCACCGCCGACGACGGCAGCGCGGTGGTGGCGCGCTCGGAGGAAGCGGTTCGTGACGCTTTGGAGCGGTGACTCCGGCCGTACCGCCAAGTGGCGTGTGACGCACGTTACTTGAGAGATCCCCCGTAACCGTTGAGTAACTTCGTTCGAGATCTCGTACCTACCGGCGTACTCACCCGATCCGGCCGCCGAGACGGCCGGGGACAGGAGGCGCGCATGTCGCGTAGGAGAACGATCGGTACGAAGAAGAAGGTCGCACTGCTGGTGAGCGCGGTGGCCGTGGCGGGAGGCGGGGCCTTCGCGATGGCGGCCACGTCGAACGCCGCGCAGACCGCCGCGGACTCGACCGTCTGCCAGGGCCTGGCCACCGCGCTCGGCAACAACCAGCGGTTCATCGAGGGGCAACGGGCCAACCCCGACGCCCAGTCGGAGGCCCGGATCGCCAACCGCGAGGCGGTCATCGCCGAGATCGAGCTCAAGCAGGAGGCGTCCGGCTGCGTGCCCGGGGAGTCGGCTCAGGACTCCCAGGACGCCCAGGACTCCCAGGGCGCCCAAGCCGGACAGACCGGCGGGGCCGCGGGCACCGGGGGGTCGGCTCAGGACCCCCAGGGCTCCGAAGGCTCCCAGGGCTCCGGGGAGCAGGTCTGCAACGGCTCCACCGTCACCCTCTCCGGTGAGGACGGCGCCCCGGCCGCGTCCAGCAACCAGTTCCCGGCCGGTACGAAGCTGAAGGTCACCAACCTGGACAACGACAAGTCCACGACGGTGGAGGTCACGTCGGTCTCCGGCAGCTGCGTTCTGCTGAACAACGCCGCGTTCGAGGAGGTCAGGGAACCCGGCAAGTTCCTGATCCGGCGGGCCGTCATCGAGCGGGTGGGGTGACGCGGCCGCAGGCCGGCGGCTGTTTGCGGGCGTTGTGGGCCCTGCCGCACCCGGCGAGGTGCGGCAGGGCCCACACGCGGTCATGCGACCCGGGCGCCGACGACGAGCGGGAACCGACGGCGTGATCCCACCCACAGAAGCCCCGGGTAACACGGGGTTCACACATGGGCAATGATCGGGAAACCGCCTGTTGACAGGCTTCCGGGCATCTTCCCACGCGGCGCGTCCCCTGCCGCAGCGCCGCCGCAGCACCCGCATGACTGCGACGTCAAGACACACCCGAAGGATGTGGCCCGTGAGCTTCAAGGCTGAGTACATCTGGATCGACGGCACCGAGCCGACGGCCAAGCTGCGTTCGAAGACCAAGATCCTGGCCGACGACGCCAAGGGTGCCGAGCTGCCGATCTGGGGCTTCGACGGGTCCTCCACGAACCAGGCCGAGGGCCACGCCTCCGACTGTGTCCTCAAGCCGGTCTTCTCCTGCCCGGACCCGATCCGCGGCGGTGACGACATCCTCGTCCTGTGCGAGGTCCTGAACATCGACTTCACGCCGCACGCGTCCAACACCCGCGCCGCGCTGACCGAGGTCGCGGAGAGGTTCGCCGCACAGGAGCCGATCTTCGGCATCGAGCAGGAGTACACCTTCTTCGACGGCTCCCGCCCGCTGGGCTTCCCCGAGGGCGGCTTCCCGGCCCCGCAGGGCGGCTACTACTGCGGTGTCGGCGCCGACGAGATCTTCGGCCGTGAGGTCGTCGAGGCCCACCTGGACAACTGCCTGAAGGCGGGCCTCGGCATCTCCGGCATCAACGCCGAGGTCATGCCCGGCCAGTGGGAGTTCCAGGTCGGCCCGCTGTCCCCGCTGGAGGTCTCCGACCAGCTGTGGGTGGCCCGCTGGCTGCTCTACCGCACCGCCGAGGACTTCGGCGTCTCCGCCACCCTCGACCCGAAGCCGGTCAAGGGCGACTGGAACGGCGCCGGCGCGCACACCAACTTCTCCACCAAGGCGATGCGCGAGGGCTACGACGCGATCATCACCGCCTGCGAGTCGCTCGGCGAGGGCTCCAAGCCGCTCGACCACGTCAAGAACTACGGCGCGGGCATCGACGACCGCCTGACCGGTCTGCACGAGACCGCCCCGTGGGACAAGTACTCCTACGGCGTCTCGAACCGCGGTGCCTCGGTCCGTATCCCGTGGCAGGTCGAGAAGGACGGCAAGGGCTACATCGAGGACCGCCGTCCGAACGCCAACGTCGACCCGTACGTCGTGACGCGTCTGCTGGTCGACACCTGCTGCTCCGCCCTGGAGAAGGCCGGTCAGGTCTGACCACGTCTGATCCACCCCGGCTCCGTGAGGGGGCGCCCACCGCGAACGGTGGGCGCCCCCTTGGCGTTGCTCGTCGCGTTGCCTTTCGTGTCGCCCTTCACACGGCCGGTGTCGTCCACCTCACGTGCGAAAGCGTCCGAGCAGTGAGAGGAGCCTCCCTCCCCCGGCCCGGTGTCTGCTTCAATGGGCCCATGGCCAGCCACCAGAAGGACACCGCGACGGGTCGCCATGACCTTGAGCCGTTCTGGCCTTCCCGTCAGCACCATGACTTCGACCGGGTGTGTTGCCGCGCGACGAACGCGCTGGCCTGCTGAAACCGCACACCGGACCTTCGGCCGGAGCGCACGACGTACGTCCCGACGAGCCCGACCACGAACTCGCGGCCGTCGCCCTCCCGACGAACCTCTCGCGCGAAAGAGCTGACCTCTCATGGCGACCACTCGTTCCGTCTCCACCGCCACCCCTGCCTCTCCCCTGGCGAACGGCACCGCACGGCAGCGGCTGCGTGCCGTGGACCGCGACGAGGTGGTCCACGTCGCGGACTTCCTGCCGCCCGGCGCCACCTGGCTGCCCGCGCCGCAGCACACCCTGCCCACGCTGCCGGGGCAGCCGCCGATGATCGGCTACCTGGTCCTCGTACCCGCCGACCAGCAGCCGCCGGTGCCGCCGTTCGCGGTGCCGGGCCCCTCCGTGGCCGACCCGGCCGGGGCCGACGACGCCGACGACACCCTCGTCCGGATCGACACCGTGCAGCGCACCGCCGAGGTCGACGGGCGCCCGCTCGACCTCACCTACCTGGAGTTCGAGCTGCTCGCACACCTGGTGACGCACCCGCACCGGGTGCACACCCGCGACCAGTTGGTCACCACGGTGTGGGGCTACGGGCACGTGGGCGACGGCCGGACCGTCGACGTCCACATCGCCCGGCTGCGCCGCAAGCTCGGCGCCGAGCACCGGCAGGCCATCCAGACGGTGCGCCGGGTCGGCTACAAGTACGCACCGCCGACCGGGCGCTGACCGGGCCGGCCCGCGCCGGGCCCCTGTCCGGGTGCCCTCCGGGTGCCCTCCGGGTGCCCGGCAGGATCGCTGTCTGCCCTCGGCAGATACGGTTCCGCCCCGCCGCCGCACCGGGCAGAGTCACCGCCATGAGACTTCTCGTGCTGGGCGGTACGGAGTTCGTGGGGCGGGCCGTCGTGGAGTCGGCGCTCCGGCGCGGCTGGGAGGTGACCGTCTTCCACCGGGGACGGCACGCGCCCCCGCCGGGCGTGCGGTCGTTGCACGGCGACCGCACCGCCGACGACGGGCTCGCCGCGCTCGCCGACGGCGGCCCGTGGGACGCGGTCGTCGACACCTGGTCGGCGGCGCCCCGGGCCGTGCGGGAGGCGGCGCGGCTGCTGCGGGGCCGCGCCGGCCGGTACGCGTACGTGTCCAGCCGCTCGGTGTACGCCTATCCCCCGGCAGGCGGGACCGCCGAGGACGCGCTGCTGGTCGAGGGGGCTTCGGCCGACGCCGGGCAGACCGAGTACGCGCGGGACAAACGGGGCGGCGAGCTGGCCGCCGTCGAGGCGTTCGGCGCGGACGACTCGCTGCTGGTACGGGCCGGGCTGATCCTCGGCCCGTACGAGAACGTCGGCCGGCTGCCCTGGTGGCTGACCCGGATCGCCCGCGGCGGCCCGGTCCTCGCGCCCGGCCCGCGCGACCTGCCCCTTCAGTACATCGACGTACGCGACCTCGCCGACTGGACGCTCCGCGCGGTGGAGAGGGGGCTCGGCGGCCCGTACAACCTGGTCGGCCCGCCCGGCCACACCACGATGGGCGGACTCCTGACGGCGTGCGTCGAAGCCACCGGCGGGGACGCGCGGCTGTGCTGGACCGATCCGCAGGTCGTCCTGGACGCCGGGATCGAGCCGTGGGTCGAGCTGCCGGTGTGGCTTCCGCCGGGCAGTGCCCTGTACGACGCCCTGCACCGCGGGGACGTCTCACGGGCGCTGGCGACGGGTCTCGTGTGCCGTCCCGTCGGCGAGACCGTCGCCGACACCTGGGCGTGGCTGCGGGCGATCGGCGGCACGGCGCCGCAGCGGCCGGACCGGACCAGCAAGGGCCTCGACCCGCAGGTGGAGGCGAAGGTGCTCGCCGCGGCGGAGGGTGTAGCCGGCACCACCCCCTGACCGGGGGCTTCACCCCGTGACCGCCGGAACCCGGATCCGGGTCGACCTGCACCAGGTGGCGGGGGACGGCGGCCTGATACGGATCACGGTCACCGACAACGGCAGGGGCGGGGCGCGGATCGGCGCGGGCTGCCGCCCTCGTGCACGGACGAGGGGCAGCTGTACGCGCGGGAGTTGCTCGCCGACGGCACGGGCGGGATCGGGTATCTGCTGAAGGACCGGGTGTGTGCTGGAACTGATGGCGCAGGGGCCGCTCGAACGCGGCAATAGCCGAGCGACTTGTGGTGACGGAACGGGCTATCGCCAAACACACCTCCAATATCTTCGCGAAATGGGGACTTGAGGTGTCGGACGACGACAATCGTCGTGTGCTCGCGGTGCTGGCGTATTCGGATCACGGCCGCTGAATTTCCGTCAAAAGTCGACTCGCTACCCCCCTCAACTGCCGTTGAAACATGGGTCTCTGTACCCGTTGCGCCCGAAATGGAAGCAGGGGCTTCTGATTTTTTCCAGGGTTTCTGAACACCCCACGATCCGCTTGCGTATGTGAGGGAGCCGCTTCACTCCTGTCGGGCGCCTCGATGCCCCGCAAGGAAGTCAGAGGAGTTCCATGGGACGCAACACAAGAAAACGTCGTTCGCCGCTGGCCGTGCGCGCCGTAGCCGCATCCGCGGCGCTGGCGGTCGCCGGAGGTGGGCTGGTCTGGGCGAACTTCTACGCCTCGGCGGGCGAGTCCTCGGACCGGAACAACATCAAAGCCGCGGCCGCGCAGGTCGCGACGATCGACTGCCCGGATGTCGGCCAGCAGCTCACCGATGTGCCGGACGGGGCCCGGCAGGGCGTCGACCAGGAACTGGCGAAGCTCGACCAGCAGGTCACCGAGGCCTACAAGCGCCTCGCGGACACGCGCCAGGCCCAGGCCGGGGATGCCAACTACGTCAACAACGCCATCCTCAGCCCGCTGAAGTCCAAGCGGGTGGCCACCATCGACCGGATCGGCATCAACATCAAGCGCGCGGGCGGTAAGCCTCCGCAGGGAACCGACCAGCTCGCCGAGTGCCAGGGCAAGCAGGTCGAGCAGCCCGCCGCCGGTGAAGGCCAGAACCAGGGTGACGGTCAGAACCAGGGTGACCAGAACCAGGGCGGTCAGGACCAGGGCCAGAACCAGGGTGGCCAGGACCAGGGTCAGGACCAGGGCGGTCAGGACCAGGGCCAGGACCAGGGCCAGGGTCAGGGCGGTAACGGTCCGGACGCGGGCGATTTCCAGGACATCACCCAGGTCCAGCCGAACGGCGGCCCGAAGGGCGTCGGCGGAAACGGCCTCCCCGCGAACGGCGACAGCGGTTCGACCGGCACCTTCACCACGAGCTGTGGCACCAACAGCAACAACCTCCACAACTCGGACAACGTGATCGTCGCCCCGGGTGTCAGCAACGGTGCGCAGCACCAGCACGACTACGTCGGCAACCAGAGCAACAACGCCTTCGCGAGCGACCAGGACCTGGCGGGGGCGGAGACCAGCTGCCAGAACCAGGGCGACAAGTCGTCGTACTTCTGGCCGGTGCTGCGTGTGCAGAACGGTCAGGACGACTTCGACGCGAACGCCGCCGGTGGTGGCCAGGACGGCAACGTCGGCCAGATCCTGGAGCCCAGCGAGGCACAGCTGAAGTTCGTCGGCAACAAGACGAGCGATGTCGTGGCGATGCCGACGGCCCTGCGCATCATCACCGGTGACGCCAAGTCCTTCGTGAACGGCCTCGCCAACGCCAACACGAACTGGAGCTGCACCGGCTTCGAGGACCGGCAGCTGACGGACAAGTACCCGATCTGCCCCGAGGGCAGCTCCGTGGTGCGGACGTCCAACTTCCAGAGCTGCTGGGACGGCCAGAACATCGACAGCGCCAACCACCGCACGCACGTGGCCTTCGTCCAGCAGGACGGCAGCTGCGGCAACGGTTTCCAGGCCATCCCCCAGCTCCAGGTCCGCCTGGTCTACGACGTTCAGGCCCCGCAGATCCAGAACGGGCAGGTCCAGAACGCGTTCGCGGTGGATTCCTTCCCGGACCAGCTGCACAAGCCGATCACCGACCACAACGACTTCATCAACTTCTTCGACGAGAACACGATGAACCAGGTGGTCGACTGCATCAACAGCGGCCAGGACTGCCAGTAGCGCACCCGGCAGCACACGGGAAAGCCGGCGGTGGGACATTCCCACCGCCGGCTTTCGCCTGCCTGGCCGGACCTCCTGCTCGAACCTGCCGCGCGGTCAGTGACCGCCGTTCATGTGGGCGGACCCCTCCTCCATGGTCCCGCCGAGCCGGCCGCGCAGCGCCGTGACCGTCTTCTGCTCGCCGACGGCGACCCACTTGCGGCCGACGAGGTAGTAGCCGCCGTAGTCCTTGGCCCCGTTGAGCCACTCGCGCTGGCCGCGGTCGGTGGCGAAGGTCGCGAGGACGAACCTGCCGTTGAAGTCGCCGTCGCTGTTCTTGCAGATGGCCTGGCGGATCGTGTCCGCGTCCGTCTGCATGTCCGGCTTGCAGCCCACCTCGCTCGCGATGTGCTCCAGACTCCCGGTCGCGGTCTCGGGAAGCTTCTTCTCCCCGCCCCCGCTCGCGCCGTCGTCCGAGCCGCAGCCGGTCAGCATCGTCAGGGCCGCGACCGCCGCTGCCGCGCTCACCGCGAGCCTCTGCCTCGTCACACTCATTCGTCCGTACCTCCGGGTCCCCGGGTCCTGTTCCGGCCCACGCCGCTGAGAGCCCCGGCGGGGGCCCTGTCTTCGATACGGCTCCCGCACGCTCGGCGCTCAATCGGCCGCTGCTCCGACGCTTACGGCAAGGTGACCATCGAACGATTCGCTCGTTCTGCTGAACGTGCAGTCACAGGATGTCGCCCCACGCCCCCCAGCCCCCTCCACCGAACCGGCCGTCGACGTCGAACAGGCCGAGGCCGCGCTCGTCGAGCACTACCCACGCCTCGTCCGGCTCGCCTACCTCGTACTGCCGCCCGCCCTCGGCCGCACCCGCCGGGTCCTGACGGCGCACGCCCTCACCCAGCGGGCACTCCCCCGGGGCCGTACGTCGAAGTCCGCGATCCCGGCACCGGCGACGGGAAGCGACGGCGGCGCGGGCTACGGCTACGTCCGCCTCCAGGTCCTGCGCACGGCACTGGAGGCCGGCCGCCCGCTGAGGCTCCGGCCCTGGCCCAAGCGCGCGCAACTGCCCCCGCTGCTGCCGCAGGTGTGGGGCCTGCGCCTGTTCCCGCGCTCCGGCGGCGCCGACGAGCTCGCCCTGGACCAGCGTCTGTCGGCCCTCTCGGGCCCGGCACGGGCCGCGTACGTCCTGCGGGGCCTGGAGAAGCTGTCCGACGCCGACGTACGGAAGGTGCTGGACGCGGCCGGAGTCGAGGACCCGGGGACCGCGCTGAAGGAAGCGGGTGGCGTACCGCCTCAGGACGCCCTGCTCGGCTCCCCCGAGTTCGACCCCTGTTCGCTCCAGGCCAGGCCGACCGACCTGATGCGGCGCCGACAGCACATGAAGGCCGCGCTCGCCGCCACGGCCGCGGCGGTCGTGTGCGGGGCGCTGTTCGTCATGCCCGGGGACGGCTGGGGCCCCGACGGGGCGGCCGCACCCCCGTACGCGCGGAACCCGGCCGCCGAAGCCGCCCTGGACCCGGGCAGGTTGACGACCGCGTCGGCATCCGCCTGGAAGACGTCCGCGCGCACCGGTTTCTCCGTGTGGCCCGCACGCGGAACGCTCACCGAAGACAAGGCGCTACTACGGCGGGCCCTCGCCGTGTGGGCACGGCCCGGAAAGTCCGTGCAGGTCTCGGCGACCCCCGGCACTCCGGCCGGGGCCCCGCCCGGGCCGCCACAGCTGCTGTACGCGGGCGTGGTGGACTCCGCACGCGTCGTGCTGCTGTACGACGGGCTGCGCATCGCGCGGTACGCCGAGCCGAAGGACGGCACGGGCGGGGCCGCGCTGGACTTCGCGCGGGTGGACGGGGCGACGGGCGCCGAGGCGAGCGCGGTGGTGCTCAACCGGGCCGACGGCAACGTCCGCTATCTGATGGCTCCCTGGGTGACGAAGGCGGCCGTACGGGACCTGCTGAAGCCGGCCGGCGGGACGTCGGCGCTGCCGGTGTCGGCGGACGGGGTGACGGGCGCGTTCGCGAGTCCCGCGCTGCACCAGGGCGCGTGCCGCTCGTGGAACGCGCTCCAGTTGAGCGGCGCGTCGGGCCCCCGGCTGCTGACCGACCTCGCCGAACTGACCCCCGCGCGTCTGACCACCGGGCGGCCGTCCGCGCCGCGTGATGCGTCGAAGGCGCTCGGGGCCTGGTCACCGTATGCCTGCTCGCTCGCCGCCGCGCGGTCGCAGGGGGTGCGCTCCGTGAACGCCTGGCAGTACGCCCGGCAGGCGCTGCCCGACGCGACCGGGACGGCGTCCTGGGTGTGCACGCGGGCCGAGACCTGGCGGGGTGGCGGCACCCGGGTGCTGGCCCAGTTCCACGCGCCGGCCGCACGGTGGGGAGCGGTCGTCGCCAAGGCCGACGACTCCTCCGCGTGCGGCGCCCGTGACCCGCACCTCCTCGCCGGTGTGCTGTGGAAGTCGGGTGCGGGCACCTGGTACCTGCTCGCCGCCGGCAGCGGGGACACGACCTCGGTCACCGCGACGGGCGGGATCCGCGGAACCGCCCAGGGCAATGTGCTGGCCCTGCGCGCGCAGCGCGGTGCCCAGGCCAGGTTGAAGGGCACTCTGGACGACGGCCGTCGGATCTCCGGACTGAAGTGAGCGCGTTCGGTGACCAGGTGCGCCGAAAGTGTGAACAATCTTGGCCGATCTGATGCGTTGAAGGCCGAATCCAATCGGTAAGGTGTTCGTATGCCAACCGGGGTTCGCCGCAGAATGGGTGTCGAGGAGCGGCGGCAGCAGTTGATCGGCGTCGCCCTCGACCTGTTCAGCCGACGCTCACCCGACGAGGTCTCCATCGACGAGATAGCGTCCGCGGCGGGCATCTCACGGCCGCTGGTCTACCACTACTTTCCCGGCAAGCTCAGCCTCTACGAAGCCGCGTTGAAGCGCGCCTCCGAGGAACTGACCGCGCGCTTCCTGGAACCGCAGGAGGGCCCCCTGGGTGCCCGGCTGCTGCGCGTGATGCGCCGCTTCTTCGACTTCGTCGAGGAGCACGGGCCCGGCTTCTCGGCGCTGATGCGTGGCGGCCCGGCGGTCTCCGGGGACGGCCCCCGCTCCCGGGACGCCGTGTCCCGCACCAACGCGCTCATCGACGGCGTGCGGCAGGCCGCGTACGAACAGATCCTCGCCCACCTGAGAATCGACGCCCCACCCGCCCGGCTGGAGCTGGTGATCCGCTCCTGGATCTCCCTCGCCGAGTCCACGGCCCTGATCTGGCTGGACGGCCGCCGCATCCCGCGCCAGGAACTTGAGGTCCAACTCGTCCACGACTTCGCCGCGTTGGCGGCGGTGAGCGCCGCGTACGACGAGGAGATGGCGGACCTCCTGCGCCGGATGCTCAAGGACGAGCCGACGGACGGCCCGTTCACGGACCTGGTGGGCCGCCTGGTGGCCCTGGGAGCGCCCCGGTAGGGGGCGCTCCCAGGAGGGCGGCGCTCGGTGCGGGCTACGCGTCGAACTTCCGGTACGACGCGTCCAGCTCCCGCACCTCGGCCGACGCGTGCAACGCCGCCCCCGCACCGGGCTTCACATGCGTGCGGAGCAGTTCCAGCACCGCCTCGGTGAGCCGCGCCTTCGTCTCCTCCGTACGTCCCGCCAGCAACCCGAGCGTCACATGGACGACCACATGACCGTCCTCGTCCCGCCCCACGGTCGTGTCCTCGGTCGCACGGAACTGCGTCTTGCACGCCTCGTACTTCGCGGCCGCGATCCTCACCACCGTATCGTGCAGGGCGAGCGCGAAGCCACGCCGGTCGAAGCCCTCGGAGAGCGGCGCTGAGTAGTCGACGGTGATCTGCGGCATGGGCACTCCTGTGGTGGGACCGGTTGAGCTCACCCTAACCGCGGGGCCGGCACCTACCGCGTGCCCCGGGCGAAGACCGCGACGGTACGTCCCGGAACGGCGAACGTCCCGGATTCCGCCGCGTAGGACGAGGTCCTCACGACCGGGTCCGCGCCCGTGGCCTGGACCGGGTGCAGCGCGTACGCCGTCCCGGCCAGGTCCGCGATCCGCTGCTCCTGCCGCTCGGGCGTCGCGTTCAGGACGACGACCAGGCCGCCGAGTTCCATGGTGAGGACACCGGGTGTCTCGTCCTTGCCGGAGAGCGGGAAGGACAGCGCCGCCTGCACCTGGCCCGCGGTGTCGAGCGAGAAGACGTCCTCGGTCGTACGGATCCGCAGCAGGTCCCGGTACGCGGCCGAGGTCGCACGGATCTGCTCGCAGTCCACCGCGACCGATCGCAGCAGCGGCTTGGCGTAGGGCCACTTGGACGCGTTGTCGGCGGCCATCGGCAGTCCGCGTCCGAAGCCGTTGCCGTCGCGGCAGTCCCATTGGACGGCGTTGAACCAGTCGCCGCTGTCGTACGAGTTGCGGTCCAGTGACTTGGAGCGCAGCAGGTCGGTGCCGGCCTGGGACAGCGCCGGGCCCTGCGAGAGGGCGGCCGTGGCCATGGCGAGAACCTGCATCCGGGCCCGGTCGTCCGCGCTCACGGATGCCGGCAGCTTGTAGGCGAGCGCGTCGAACAGTGACTCGTTGTCGTGGGCGTCGGCGTAGGCGAGGGCGTCGCCGGGGGCATCGGCGTACCCGGCGGGCGAGCCGTTGTAGTCGACCTCGGAGCCCTTGACCCGCTTGCCGCTGGTGTCGGTGAAGGCGAACGAGGCGAGGTTGCCGCTGAGTCCCACCTTGATCAGGTCCTGGTAGTGCAGCAGCCGCGCCCGCTGCTCGGCCGGACTCCCGTTGCCCGCCGATGAGTTGGGGTCGGTGTACAGCCCGGACGCGAAGCCCTGCACCTCCGGGTCGTCGTCGAAGGGGCCGCCGCCGCGGACGGCGTCACGCGCCCGGTCGGAGAAGGTCGCGACACCCGTGCCCGCCATGTGCCGCTGTGTCGCCTGGACGAACCGGGCGTCGTCGGCGACCTCGCCGAAGTTCCAGCCCTCCCCGTACAGGATGATCTTCTTGCCGTCCACGCCGTCCTTGTCGAGGGTGAGCGCGTCCAGTGCCTTGCGCACGGCGAGGATGTTGGCCTTCGGGTGGTGCCCCATCAGGTCGAAGCGGAACCCGTCGACCTTGTACTCCCTGGCCCAGGTGACGATCGAGTCCACGACCAGTTTGCCCATCATGGCGTTCTCGGGCGCCGTGTTCGCGCAGCAGGTGGAGGTGGCCACCGAGCCGTCCGCGAGGAGCCGGTGGTAGTAGCCGGGCACCACCTTGTCGAGCACGGAGGTGGCGGCCTGCCCGCTGGCGGTGGTGTGGTTGTAGACCACGTCCATCACGACCCCGAGCCCGTCGTCATTGAGCGCCTTGACCATAGTCCGGAACTCGACCGTGCGCCGGGTGCCGTCCGGGTCGGTCGCGTACGAGCCTTCCGGGACCGTGTAGTGGTACGGGTCGTACCCCCAGTCGTATGCGTCCTTCGCGGCGGCCTTCGCCACGCACTCCTGCTGTTCTGGGGAGTCGGGGGCGTACGAGCCGAGATCGCAGTCGACGGTCGTCTGGTCCGCCTTCTTCTCGGGGATGGTGGCGATGTCGAAGGCGGGCAGCAGGTGCACGTACGACGTGCCGGAGGCGGCGAGCTTCCGCAGATGCTTCGAGCCGTCGCTGTCCTTGTCGCTGAAGGCGAGGTAGGTGCCCCGGTCCTTCGCCGGCACGGTGCTGTCCGCGACGGAGAAGTCCCGGATGTGCAGCTCCTGGATCTGCGCGTCCTTCAGCGGCACCGCCTCGGGTTTCCGGTACGACGACCAGCCGCTCGGGGCCAGTGACCGGTCGTCCAGGTCGACGACGAGGCTGCGCTCGGAGTCGGCCGTCAGGGCGAGCGAGTACGGGTCGGTGACGTGGTTGGTGACGACCTTCCCCACGCTCGGGGCCCAGACCTTGACGACGTACCGGTACGGCTTGCCCTTCCAGGACCCGCTGCCGGTGACGGCCCAGACGCCGGTGGTGTCGTCCCGCTTCATGGGCACACGGGTGCCGTCGAGGTCCAGGGACACGGACTGCGCGGTGGGCGCCCACACGGCGAGCGTGGGACGGCCGTCGCGGAAGACCGGTCCGAGGTCGGCGCCGGTCCCGTCGTACAGGTCGTCCAGCACTCCGGCGATCTGGACGCCGGTCGCCGCGAGCACCGCGCCGGTCGCGGCCCGCTGCGAGGCCACGACCTGGCCGCGCAGGGCCTCCCGGACCCGGTCACGGTCGCGCGGGTCGACGGACCAGGCGGTGTACGCGCTCAGGTGCGGGAACTTGGCCTTCTGGGCGTCGGTGAGGCCGGCCTTCTCCAGCCGCAGCCAGCGCTCGTCGTCGCTGGTCAGCGTGGAGTCCCTCACCGTGATCGAGCCGGTGCGCGAGTACAGCAACTGGGTGGACGCGGCGGTGTCGCCGCCGTTCCAGGCGACGGTGTTCCGGTCGATCCAGACCGCCTTGGAGGTGGTCAGGTCGAGGGCGGCGGCGGAGCCGGCCGGCTGCGGGAGCAGGTACTTCTCCTGCCCGTTCAGGAGCCACACCTCGTGGCCGTCGGCCTTGAGGTCGAGCGACTGGTCGGTGGGGAGGTCCTTCTCGTCGCCCTTGTGGATGATGTAACCGAGACTGGTGGCTCCGTCGGTGAGCGGCACTTCGAACACGGCGCCGTAGGCATCGGTCCTCACCGGTTGCAGGGGCTTCGACCAGTCCGTGGGCTGCGCGGCACCGGTCCACACGTGCAGGCCCCAGCCGTCGTAGTTCCCGTCGGCGCGCTGGTAGTGGAGGACCGCCTTGGTCGTGTCCTGCTCCGGGTAGTCGGCCGTCGGCTTCTGCGTGCGTACGGCCTCCTCGCCCTGCTCGATCCAGACCTCACCGGTCTTCGTGACGTCGATCGAACGGTCGGCGGCGACGTCCTTGTTTCCGTCCTTGTCGATGACGAGGAAGCCCACGGTCGAGGCGCCCGGCTTGAGCTTGACGTAGGCGAAGGCGCCGTACGCGTCACGGCCGGTGAAGGGATGGCTGTCGGGCCAGGTGGTCCCCTCTCCGTCGGCGAGGTCGCCCCAGGCGTACAGGCCCCAGTCGTCGTAGTCGCCGTCGGCGCGCTTGTAGTGGACGATCGCGTAGTCGCGGGAGGAGGCGGTGGGGATTTCGGGGGCGGGCGGGGTGCCGGTGGCCGAAGCGGCGGTCGCGCTCACCGTACGGCCGGCGGAGTCCACCACAACCGCCTTGTACCGCAGGGCGGTTCCGGGCGGTACGTCCTTGCCGATGGTCTGGGTGACCTTGTACGGCGCGTGGTCGGCGGACCCGAGCGTCTTCCACTCCCCGTTGCCGATCTGGGCGGCGAAGACGACGCGGTTGAGCTGCCCGCCCGCGACGTCGGCGCTGATCTCGACGGTGCCGGTGGCGCCGGAGGCCGGAGCCTTGAGGGCGATGGTGGGCTTGGTGGCGGGCTGGGCGAGCCCGTCGGTTGCCTTGAGGACGACCGAGGAGCCGGCCGGGACGGTGACGGTGATCGTCCTGTCGGAGCCGCTGGTGAGGGACGTGTCCGTCCCGTAGATGCCCCGGAACCTCATCTCCGCCGAACCGGTCGCGAAGGTGGCCGTCTTGGCGTCCTCGGCGTTGTTGAAGGCGACGACGTATTCGGTGCCGGTCTTCGCGTCCGTACGGGAGAAGGCGTACACACCCGCGCCGTCAGCCGCGTACCGCTGCGTCTGCACACCGTCGGCGAGCGCGGGGTTGGCCTTGCGGAGCTCGGCGAGAGCACTGATCTGCTGATAGAGCGGTGCTCTCGTGTCGTACGCGTCGTCGGCGTGGGTGCGGTCCGTGCCGATCTGGTCGTCGTCGAGGTAGTCGGCCGTACGGGAGGCGAACATCGTCTGCCGGGCGTCCTTGTCACCGCCGGAACCGGTGAAGCCCTGCTCGTCGCCGTAATAGACGACAGGGTTGCCGCGGCTGAGGAACATCAGCTCATTGGCGAACCGGTCCTTCTTCAGCAGTTCGGCGTCGGACGCGTTCGGGTTGTCCTGCTTGAGGAAGTACCCCACACGGCCCATGTCGTGGTTGCCGAGGAAGGTGACCTGCTCATACGCGTTGGCCTTGTCGGTCGTGTACTTGTAGTCGTCGCCGAAGACGGAGGCCAGCTTCTTGGCGCTGCCGCCCTGGGAGGCGTACGACCGTGCCGCGTCCTGGAAGGGGAAGTCGAGCGTGGAGTCGAGGCGGCCCTGGGTGACGTACGGCGCGGTGACGGAGGTGTCGGCGGAGTAGACCTCACCGAACATGAAGAAGTCGTCGCGCCCTTGTCCGGCCGCGTAGGCGTCCAGGGCGGTGGCCCACTGGGTCCAGAACTCCATGTTGACGTGCTTCACGGTGTCGATCCGGAAGCCGTCGATGTCGAAGTCCCTGACCCAGCGCTGGTAGATCTTCTCCATGCCCGCGACGACCTCGGGCCGCTCGGTCCACAGGTCGTCGAGGCCGGAGAAGTCTCCGTGGGTCGTCGACTCCCCCGCGTATGTCGAATCGCCCCGGTTGTGGTACATCGTCGGGTCGTTGAGCCAGGACGGGACCTTGGTGTCCCGGGTGACCTTCGGCTTCCGTGGAAAGGCGGCGGCGTCGACCGCGGGGAACCGGGAAGCGCCCGCGTAGTCCGCGTCGTCGAAGGGCTCGCCGTCCTTCGTCAGGTACGGGAAGGCGCCCTTGGAGAGGTAGTCGTAGGACTTCTCCTCATAGTCGACGACATCGGCGGTGTGGTTGGTGATGACGTCGAAGAAGACCTTCATCCCCTTGGCGTGCGCCTTGGAAATCAGGTTCTCCAGGTCCTTGTTCGTCCCGAAGTGCGGGTCTACCTGGGTGAAGTCGGTGATCCAGTAACCGTGGTAGCCGGCGGAGGCGTTGCTGCCGGTGCCCTGCACGGGCTGGTTCTTGAAGAGGGGTGCCATCCAGATGGCGGTGGTCCCCAGCCCCTTGATGTAGTCGAGCTTCCGGGTCAGGCCCTTGAGGTCGCCACCCTGGTAGAAGCCCTTGTCGGTGGGGTCGTAGCCGGTGCTGAGGCGTGAACCGGTCAGCCCGCCCTTGTCGTTGGACGCGTCACCGTTGGCGAAACGGTCCGGCAGGACGAAGTAGAACTGCTCGCGAGTGAGGTCGTGGCGGCTCGCGGCCTTCGCGAGGGATGCGTCGGACGGAGGCGGAGGCGGGGTGCCGGCCCGTGCCGCGAGGGGCTGGACGAGGACTGCGGCGAGGGCGCCCGCGGTCACGGCCGCGGTGACCGCCGCGACTCTTCCGGCACGGTGCGTACGGCGCGTCCGGGGCGCCGGCCATCTCGGTATCACAGCTCTGAACTCCTTGCGACGACGGCTCGAACAGGTCCGGCCCCACGCCGCGGCACGGCTCCTGCGCCGGGCGCCCGCGCGACCGTATCGCCGACGAAAGCCTTGCAGCAAGAGTCTTGAAACAGGCAGCAAGAAATTTCCATGTCGGGTGATCGACCAGCACCGACACCGAGTCCGGGCCCAGGTCCCGGTCCGGGGCCGGGTCCGGACAGCGAACCGTCCGGACCCGGTCGGCTCAGCAGCTCGACTTCCCCGCGTACACGGCCAGCGCGGTGTTGGAGCCAAGGGTCGCGGTGAGCTGACCCGAACCGTTCACCGTCACGGTCGTGTTGTTCTGCACGTTGCAGTACGTCCCCGCGGGCAGCGAGGTCTGGTACGTACGGGTCAGGGAGCCGGCTTCGTGGTTGATGGCCACGTACCCCTTGCTGCCCCGCCCGAAGGCGATGGCGTCGCCGCCGTTGTCCCACCAGTTGGTGACGGACTCGCCACGGGTGGCGTTGCGGAAGGCGACCATGCGCTGGATCTCGGGCCAGGCGTGCTGGCACTTCCAGCCGTTCTGCCAGCAGGCGTTCACGGTGCCGCCGTTCGGCGGGCCGGCGTCCGTGTCGGAGAACTCGTAACCGGAGTTGATGTCGGGCGCGCCGTACGGCCAGGCGAGCATGAAGACGTTGGCCAGCGTGTAGTTGGCGTTGTCCTTGTAGCTGAGTGTGGAGCCGTTGCGCTCGGTGTCGTGGTTGTCGACGAAGACTCCTGCGACGGAGCTGCTCATATAGCCCCAGCCCTCGCCGTAGTTCTTGAGGTAGGCGAGGTTCTCGTTGTTGAAGACCCGCTTGAGGTCGTAGGCGTAGCGGAACTCCTGGACGTCGCCGTTGCGGGTGTACTCGGTGGGCTGCACCGCCTCCCCGCTGCCGTAGATGACCTCCTGCTTCCAGTACGCGTTCGGGTTGGTCAGCCGCGACTTGATGGTGGCGAGGTCGGCGGTGTCCATGTGCTTGGCCGCGTCGATGCGGAAGCCGTCGACGCCGTACCCGAGCAGGCTGTTCATGTAGCCGGCGACCGCCGAGCGGACGTACTCCTCACCGGTGTCCAGGTCCGCGAGACCGACGAGTTCGCAGCGCTGGACGTTCCAGCGGTCCTGGTAGTTGGTGATCTGCGAGGTGCAGTCGTCGAAGTCGTACGAGGAGTACAGGCCGGGGTAGGTGTACTTGCTGTACGAGGAGCCGCCCGTGCCCGTGCCGCTGCCCGCCGACATGTGGTTGATGACCGTGTCGACGACGACCTTCACACCGGCCGCGTGGCAGGTGTTGACCATGTTCCGGAACGCGGTCGCGTCACCGAGCCGTCCGGCGATCTTGTAGCTCACCGGCTGGTACGAGGTCCACCACTGGGAGCCCTGTATGTGCTCGGCGGGCGGGGAGACCTGGACGTAGCCGTACCCGGCGGGACCGAGGGTGTTCGTGCACTCCTTCGCCACCGAGTCGAACTTCCACTCGAAGAGGACGGCGGTGACGTCCTTGCTGCCCGGCGGGGAGGCCTGGGCGGAAGTCGGGGACATGACAAGAGCGGCCGCCGCTGCCGTCAGGGCGAGGGCGCCGGAGAGGATTCTGCTGGCCATGTGGGGGTCCTTCTTCGTCGAAGGTGCCATGGAGGGTGGAGGATGGCATTGAAGGTTCTTGCTGAAAGACGACTGAAATATTTCAGTCGAGCAGACGGTATGAGTCTCTTGTCCAACTGGTCAACCCTCTGGACGCAGTTGAAGCGAGACCTCACGCGACTGATTCCATGGAGGGAAGATGACACCGCAGATCCAGCACATCGACCACGAACTCATCCAGGCCGCGGCCCACACCGCGCGCACGCGCTGCCGGGGAGACAACCACACCATGGCAGCCGCGGCCCGGGCCGGCGACGGCCGGATCATCACCGCGGTGAACGCCTACCACTTCACGGGATGCCCCTGCGCCGAGCTGGTCCTCATCGGCACGGCCGCCGCCCAGGGCGCCTACGAGCTGGACACCATCGTCGCCATGGGCGACCGCGACCGCGGAGTCGTTCCCCCGTGCGGCAGGTGCCGTCAGGTCCTTCTCGACTACTTCCCCACCCTCAAGGTCATCGTCGGCCAAGACGATCGCACCCGAACCGTCCTCATCACCGACTTGCTGCCCGACAGCTATGTCTGGGCAGACCACCAACTTGAATCCGAGTGAGCCGAGCCGCTCAGCACGGGCTGAATCCGTCAGCCGCTACCGATAGCCGCGCGTTCCCGGGTGGTGCACCTACCGGGATGTGACACATCCGGGAAATGTGTCGCATCTGCGGTTTTACCTATCGACGGGCCGCCGCCGTACACCGAGAACTGCGTTGGCCGGAGTCGGCATCCCGCAGCGACGCGACGAACTCTTGGGCCCTCGACCGCAAGTAGAGGGTGTGAGCGTAGTGCGCGGTCACGGCGTCCCCAGATGCGGGACTGGCGGCTCTGCCGGACCATTCACGACCATGCCTCTCCCACACCACCGCCCAGGCGCCGGTGGCGGCATCGAGGAACAGGTGTCCGGACCGGCTGTCACGGGTGAGGACGACGCGCTGGGTGCGCGAGGCAGCGAGTTGAGCGGTGGCCATCAGCGTGCGGGCCAGTTGGAACCGCTACGCGGGAATAGCTGATCTTGTGGAGCTGACGGCTCGGATGCTTCACTTCCCCGGTGACTGAAGGATCCAACGCGTTCGACGGCCTCGGCCCGCTGGTCAGCCGGCACACGGTGGACCACCGGAAGCGATGGGTGAACGCAGGCTGCGCACTGCTTATAGCCATCCCGTCCGGCTGGCTGGGCGTGTGGGGCTGGTCGGCAACCGGCGAGGGGTCGACCGGCAGCAACAGGGCGATCGGTCTGCTGCTCGGCCTTGCGCTGGGCGCCATAGCGATCGCGGCGACCCAGATCGCGCGGGCCCTGCGCGGCGAGCGCGGCGAGTATTTCGAGGTGCGCCAGGGTGGTCTGGTCCACGGATCCCAGCGGGGAGCCGCGGGTTGGCCCTGGACCCGCGTCACCTCGCTTCACATCGACGGCGACGCGGTGAACGGCATTGCGACCCGACTCGGCAACGGCTACCGCATTGAGATCGACCTCGACGACGGCACCCGGCTCCGGGCTGACGGGCTCACCGAACGCGCCGGCGACCTGGGACGCGCCCTGCTGACACAGTGCCCGCACGTCGCTCTGAAACCGCGGATCCCCTGGTACGGCCGGGCGGGCAGTTGGCCGCTGGCAGGAGCCGCGGCCTGCGCGGCAGCGATCCCCGCGATGATCTTCTACATCGCGGACCACCCGGACAAGGAACACCGGACCCACGACGGTCAGGGCATGACCATAGTGACCACCGAACCGGGCATCAGCGAGGCAGGCATCGCCTTCCTGACCTTCGGCATGCTGCTGTGCGCCATCACCGCGATCACCCTCGTCATTGCCTATGTACGCGGCAGGGCGTATCGCTGAACAGAGCTACAAGATCCTCCGGGACTGGGCAGCGCGGCGACGGCCTCCACCACGCCGTCCAAGCCGTCGCCCGCAGGTACAGGCTCGCCCTCGCCGCATGAACGGGCACGCCAACAACCCACTTCGGCGCCCCAAGCCCCGGCCGACGCTTTTGCTCAGCGTCCTGGCTCCCCCCACAGCAGGGTCCGCCACCCACGACCGGGCGGCGGACCCTGAAGCGCAACCGAGGGTCGTTGCGAGACCGACCTTTTGACAATCCTCAGTCCGTCGCCCACCACACAGTCGTATCCCCCGCCACCTTCGCCTCGTCCTCCGCCGACGCGATCGTCACCTCACCACTCGCGACCAGGACACGCCCGTACGCCGGGATCCGTACCGTCTCGCTCGTGGTGTTCGCGACGCACACGAAGCCGCCGCGGCGGAAGGCGAGGACGCCCTCGGGGGACTTCAGCCACTCCACCGCGTCGCCCGCGCCCAGGTCGGGCTGTTCGCGGCGTGCGGCGAGCGCGGTGCGGTAGAGCTCCAGTGTCGAGTCCGGCTCGCCCGTCTGGGCCTCGACGCTCAGGTCGCCCCAGCCCTCCGGCTGCGGAAGCCATGAACCACCCGCTCCGAAGCCGTACGACGAGCCCTCGCGCGTCCACGGGATCGGCACCCGGCAGCCGTCGCGGAAGCCGTCCTGTCCGGCGCCCCGGAAGTACGCGGGGTCCTGGCGTACCTCGTCGGGCAGGTCCACCACGTCGGGCAGGCCCAGTTCCTCGCCCTGGTAGATGTAGGCAGAGCCGGGCAGGGCCAGCATCAGCAGCGTCGCCGCGCGTGCCCTGCGCAGGCCCAGCTCGCGGTTGCCCGCCGAGCGGATCTGTGTGCCGAGGCCGGCCTCGTTGGCGAAGCGTGTGGCGTGGCGGGTGACGTCGTGGTTGGACAGCACCCAGGTGGCGGGGGCGCCGACCGGGCGCATCGCGTCCAGGGTGCGGTCGATGACGGAGCGGAGCTCGGCGGCGTCCCAGTGGGTGCTCAGGTACTGGAAGTTGAAGGCCTGGTGCAGTTCGTCGGGGCGTACGTAGTTCGCGGTGCGCTCGATCGTCGGGGTCCAGGCCTCCGCCACGAAGATGCGCTCGCCCGCGTACTCGTCGAGGATCAGGCGCCATGCGCGGTAGATCTCGTGCACGCCGTCCTGGTCGAAGAACGGCATGACATCGTTGCCCAGGAGCTTCACCTGGTCGTGGCCTCCGATGTCCGGCAGTCCGGCCGCCTTCACCATGCCGTGCGCGACATCGATGCGGAAGCCGTCCACGCCCATGTCGAGCCAGAAGCGGAGGATCGAGCGGAACTCGTCGCCGACTGCCGGGTGGTCCCAGTTGAAGTCCGGCTGTTCGGGTGCGAAGAGGTGGAGGTACCACTCGCCGGGCGTGCCGTCCGGTTCGGTGACGCGTGTCCACGCCGGGCCGCCGAAGATGGACTCCCAGTCGTTGGGCGGGAGTTCGCCGGCCGGGCCCTTGCCGGGGCGGAAGTGGTAGCGGTCGCGGAGCGGGGAGCCGGGGCCCTCCGTGAGCGCCCGTTTGAACCACTCGTGCTGGTCGGAGGAGTGGTTGGGGACGAGGTCGACGATGATCCTCAGGCCCAGCGCGTGGGCGTCGCGGATCAGGGCGTCGGCGTCGAGGAGGTTGCCGAACATGGGGTCCACGGCGCGGTAGTCGGCCACGTCGTAGCCGGCGTCGGCCTGCGGCGAGGAGTAGAAGGGGGACAGCCACACGGCGTCCACGCCGAGGTCGCGCAGGTACGGCAGGCGGGAGCGTACGCCCTCCAGGTCGCCCATGCCGTCGCCGTCGCTGTCGGCGAAGCTGCGCGGGTACACCTGGTAGATCACCGCGTCGCGCCACCAGTCGCGGTGTCCGGCAACGGTGGCGACGGCTGTCGTCGAGGAGGGGGCCGGGGACGGGGCAGGGTCGGCGGAGTGCTGGCTCATATCGTCCTTGGTGCGTAGTCGGGGTCGGGTTCGGGGTCGGGTTCGGGCCATCGGGGTCGCGGGCGGGGTGACCGGGCGGCACGGCACGCGGGAGTCCACGTGGGAGTCCGCGCGGGAGCCGGTCCGGGGACGTCAGCCCTTCGTGCCGCCCGCCGTCAGCCCCGTCACCAGGTTCTTCTGCACGAGGTAGAAGAACACCGAGACGGGGACGGCGACCAGCACGGCTGTCGCGGCCATGTACTGGCGCTGTGCGTCGTGCTCGCTGACGAAGCTCTGCAGACCGACCGCGAAGGTGTACTTCGTGTCGGACAGCATGAACGTCGAGGCGAAGGCGACCTCGCCGAACGCGGTGATGAAGCTGTAGAACGCGGCCACCGCCAGGCCGGGTTTGGCCAGCGGCAGGATCAGCCGCGCGAACGTGCCGAAGGGGGTCAGCCCGTCGACGCGCCCCGCCTCGTCGATCTCGAACGGGATCGTGTCGAAGTAGCCCTTGAGGAGCCAGGCGCAGTACGGCACGGCGGTCGAGCAGTAGACGAGGATGAGGCCAAGGTAACTGTCGATGAGCTGGAGTTCCGACAGAATCTGGTACATCGGCACGATGAGTACGGCGATCGGGAACATCTGGGTCAGCAGAAGCACCCACATGAACTTCTTGTAGCCCGGAAAGCGCATGCGCGACACGGCGTAGCCGGTCGTCGCGGCGACCAGGACGCCGATGACCGTGGTGCCGAGCGAGACGACGAGCGTGCTCGTGAGCCAGTCGAAGAACTTGGTCTCCTGGAGCACGAAGACGTAGTTGTCGAGCGTCATCTTCCCGAAGATCCGCCCGGGGTGGAGGTAGTCGTCCTTGTCCGGGCCGAGGGACAGGAAGACCAGCCAGGCGACCGGGAAGAGCGCGATGAGGCTCGCGACGGCGAGGACGCCGTGCGTGGCGAGCAGGGCGCCGGGGCTCCGCTCACCGCGTCGGCGCCCCTTGCGCGGCGCGGCGGTGGAGGGGGCCGGGTCCGTCGCGGAGGAGGTCTTGAGGGTCGTGGTGCTCATGGCAAAAGATCTCCTGCCTCAGTTCGCGAGCTGCGGCTCGTCGCGGTTCAGCCAGCGGCGGTAGAAGGCGGTGAAGACGACCAGGACGGAGAGGAGCAGCATGCCGTACGCGGCCGACTGCGCGAAGTCGCGCGGCTGCTGGCCGAAGCCCAGGTAGTACGCCCACGTCACGAGGATGTCGGCGTCCGGGGCGGTACCGCCGAACAGCAGGAAGATGATGGCGAACTGGTTGAAGGTCCAGATCACGCCGAGCAGGACGACGGTGGAGCTGACGGACCTCAGGCCCGGCAGGGTGACGTACCGGAACCGCTGCCAGGCGCTCGCGCCGTCCATCTCGGCGGCCTCGTACAGGGACGTGTCGATGGACTGCAGTCCGCCGAGCAGCGAGAGCATCATGAACGGCACGCCGCACCAGGTGTTGACCATGATCGCGGCGAACCGCTGCCAGAAGGTGTCCTCCAGCCACAGGGGGGTCGGCAGGTGGAGGGCGTCGAGGGCCGAGTTGATGAGGCCGGTGTCGGCCAGCATGAAGCGCCAGCCGAAGACGGTGACGAAGGTGGGCACGGCCCACGGCAGGACCAGGACGAGGCGGTACAGGGTCCGGCCGCGGATCCTCTGGTTGAGCAGCAGCGCGAGGCCAAGGCCGATCACGTAGTGGAGCGTCACACAGGCGGCGGTCCAGACGATGGTCCAGACGAAGTGCGACCAGAACCGGTCGTACGCGGTGTCGCCCCACAGGATGTCGGCGTAGTTGTCGAGGCCGATGAACGTGTAGGTGGCCTCGATCCGGTTGACGCCGATGGTGCGGGCCGAGTTGAGGCTGTCGGCGTCGGTGAGCGACAGGTAGAAGCCGTACGCCAGGGGATAGAGCACGAGGACGCCGAGCACGACGGCCACGGGGGCGATCATGGCGTACGCGTACCAGTACTTCTGGTACGTGTGCTTCAGACGCGTCAGCGGACCGGGGCGCGGGGTCCGCTCACCGCGGCGTTTGCCGGTCGCGCGGTCGATGGCGACTGTCATGGTGCGACACCTTCTGGGAGATCACGTGGTGGAGCCCGCGTACAGAGAGCCCGCGTACGGACCGGTGACCGCCGGGTCCGTCCCCCGAAAGGCGGACCCGGCGGCCACTCGGAGTCACTTGCTGAAGTCCGGGACCAGCTTCGCGATCGCGGTCTCGGCGTTGCTCAGGCCCTTGTCGAGGGACTCCTTGCCGCCGGCGATCTGGTTCAGCTCGGTGTCGAGGGGGCCCCAGAGGGAGCTGTACTCGGGCAGGGCCGGGCGCGGCTGGGCGGCAGGGAGGACGGCCTGGTAGCCGGCGATGCCCGGGTCGGCCTTGACCTCGGCGGTGTAGGCGTCGTCCCGCGTGGGGAGCGTGGAGTTCTTCAGGGCGATGGTCTCCTGGGCCTTCGCCGAGGTCATGAACTTCACGAGCTTCAGCGCGGCCTGCTGGTGGGCCTTGTCCGAGCCCGCGTACACGGAGAGGTTGTGGCCGCCGGTCGGGGCGCCCGCCTTGCCGGTGGAGCCGGCCGGGACGGTGGCGATGCCGAGGTTGGCCTTGTCCTTGAAGGCCGAGCCCTTGTAGAAGTTCGTGATCTCCCAGGGGCCCTGGATGATCGAGGCGACCTTGCCGCTGACGAACGCCTCCTGGATGTGGGCGTAGGCGTCGGCGGTGGTGTCGGCCTTGTGCAGGCCCTTGCCGTCGAAGAGGCCCTGCCAGGTCTCGTAGCCCTTCTTGGCGGCGGGCGAGGTGACGGTGATCTTCTTGGCGTCGGCGTCGACGGTGTCGGCGCCCTCGCCGTAGAGGAAGCTCTGGGCGTAGTAGGCCTGGGTGGAGCCCCAGTAGCCGTCGACGCCCGTCTTGTCCTTGATCGTGGCGGCGGCCTTCTTCAGGTCGTCCCAGGTCTTGGGGGCTTCCTTGATGCCGGCCTTCTCGAAGAGGGCCTTGTTGTAAACGAGCGCGAGGGTGTCGGTGGTGAACGGGACGCCGTACGTCTTGCCCTCGTACGTGGCCTGCTCGATCAGGCTGGCCTGGAACTTGCTCCGGTCGGCGAGTGCCTCGGTGCCGTCGAGCGGCAGGAAGAAGCCCTTCTTGGCGAAGGCGGGCGTCCAGCCGACCTCGGAGCGCAGCACGTCGGGGGCGCCCTTGGAGCCGGCGGCCGTGTCGAACTTGTTCTGCGCCTGGTCGAAGGGGACGTTGACGAACTCGACCTTGATGTCCTTGTTGGCCTTCTCGAACTCCTTGACCAGGGCCTTGTACGTCGGCGCCTCATTGGTGGCGTTGGAGGTGTCCCACCAGGTGATGGTGACCGGACCGTCGGCGTCGCCGCCGCTGTCGGTTCCGCCGCAGGCCGTCGCCGCCAGGGCGAGGGACGCCACCAGCGCGGTGGACGCTATGCCACGCCGCATGAGTTCTCCTTGAGGGTGAGGTCCCCCCGTTCGTCATCGAGGGAGGGGGGAGGCCGCCGGGCGACGTGAACGTAACAGCGTTGCAATCGCCGCGAAAGACCTTGCAGCAAAAAAGTGCAAGGGATCGCGAGAGTTACCTGCGCGTGACCCGCCATCGACCGCTTCGAGACCGGGATTCTCGGGCTCGGCGGGTTGTCGTCCCCTTCCGCAAGGCTCTGCAAGTACTTGCCATACGTTTCCGGGACGGGAATCATCCGTTGCGGACCGGACCACGACCAGAATCACGAGGGACCGCGATGACGCAGCAGCCCGCAGCGGGCCGCACCCCCGCCCGCACCCGGCGCCGGGCCGGTGGGCAAGCGGAGACCCGGCCGGTACAGTCCGGTGCTGTGACCACACGGCTTGCCGACATCGCGGCCCAGGCAGGGGTCAGCGAGGCGACGGTCAGTCGCGTCCTGAACGGGAAGCCGGGCGTCGCCGCGACCACCCGCCAGTCCGTGCTCGCCGCGCTCGACGTCCTGGGCTATGAGCGGCCCGTGCGGCTGCGGCAGCGCAGCGCGGGTCTGGTGGGCCTGATCACCCCGGAGCTGGAGAACCCGATATTCCCGGCGCTGGCCCAGGTCATCGGCCAGGCGCTGACCCGGCAGGGCTACACCCCGGTGCTGGCCACCCAGACACCCGGCGGCTCCACCGAGGACGAGCTGACGGAGATGCTGGTGGACCGCGGCGTCGCCGGGATCATCTATGTCTCGGGGCTGCACGCGGACACGACCGCCGACATGCAGCGCTACGAGCAACTGCGCGCCCAGGGCGTCCCGTTCGTCCTCGTGGACGGTTTCTCGCCGAAGGTTCAGGCCCCCTTCATCTCGCCCGACGACCGGGCGGCCATGGCCCTCGCGGTCACCCACCTCGTGTCCCTCGGCCACACCCGCATCGGTCTCGCGCTGGGACCGAAGCGCTTCGTGCCGGTGCAGCGCAAGATCGAGGGCTTCGTCCGCACGATGCAGGAGCAGCTCGGCCTGTCCGCCGAGACCATCGAGACGGAACTCGTCCAGCACTCGCTGTACACCCTGGAGGGCGGCCAGGCGGCGGCGACCGCGCTCATCGACCGGGACTGCACGGCGGTGGTGTGCGCGAGCGACATGATGGCGCTGGGTGCGATACGGGCGGCGCGGCAGCGGGGCCTGGACGTGCCACGGGACATCTCGGTCGTCGGCTTCGACGACTCCCCGCTGATCGCCTTCACGGACCCGCCGCTGACCACGATCCGCAAGCCGGTCCCGGCCATGGGCCAGGCCGCCGTCCGCACCCTCCTGGAGGAGATCGGCGGGACACCGGCACCCCACAGCGAGTTCGTGTTCATGCCGGAGCTGGTGGTGCGCGGTTCGACCGCTTCGGCCCCTGGGGACCGGTCTCGTCCGTAGGTTGGAGGCCCCGGGGGGCCGCACTGGTACGCAGGCAGGAGGCGCCCCTGGCCGTCTACGGCGAACACCGTGCGTCCGGGACCCGACCCAGGGATGATCTACGGGAGAAGCCTCTTCTGGCAGACTCTGTGCCCATGGGTGACACGACCGCGACGACCCCGAGTGGCCGGGAGTCCGTCGCTCCACGGCCCGTCGCGGACGAGTCGACGCGGCGGTCCGTTCTGGTCCGGCCGCGCACCCCACGCCGCCCCCGCTTCTGGTTCGAGATCCTGCTGATCGCGGTGAGCTACTGGACCTACTCACTGATCCGCAACGCGGTGCCGGAGCAGAAGGACCAGGCCCTCAGCAACGCCGAGTGGATCTGGAAGGTCGAGCAACGCCTCGGGATCGCGGTCGAGGACTCGGTGAACCACGCCGTGAACTCGGTGAAGTGGCTGGTCGTCGGCATGAACTACTACTACGCGACCCTGCACTTCGTGGTGACGCTCGGCGTCCTTGTCTGGCTCTACCGCCGTCACCCCGGTCGTTACGCGGCCACGCGCCTGGTGCTGTTCGCGACGACGGCCGTGGCGCTGGTGGGCTACTACTTCTACCCGCTGGCCCCGCCCCGCCTGATGACGAACGGCGGCTTCGTCGACACGGTCCTGGTCCACCAGACCTGGGGCTCCATGGCCTCCGGGGATCTGAAGCACATGTCGAACCAGTACGCCGCGATGCCCTCCATGCACATCGGCTGGTCCGTGTGGTGCGGGCTGACGATCTCCGCGCTCGCCTCGGTCCCGTGGGCCCGCCTGCTGGGCTTCCTCTACCCGGCGACCACTCTCGTCGTCATCGTCGCCACCGCCAACCACTTCTGGCTCGACGCCGTCGGCGGTCTGCTCTGCCTCGCCTTCGGCTACCTGGTGGCCCGCCTCTGGTACGGGGCGCTGCCGTTCTCGCTGCCGCGCTGGGTTCCGTAGAAGCAATCGCTACCTTCGCTTCGGCGGCGCCGTACGCGAGCGCCGCAGGAGATACCACGCCCGAGACAGGAGCGGGAGGACCGCGAAAGCCGTCAGGGCGGACGCCAGGACGGCATACAGGTGGTCGGCATTCAGATCGGGAAGATCGGGAAATGAAGGGCCGGGCCGGCTCGCCGGGCTGTGACGGCGGATGGTCGCCGTGCCCGCCGAGCACAGCGCCACCGCCGCTACGACGGTGGCCACCGCGAGCTTGGTCTTCAGCACGGCCACGGCACGCGAGACGTGGGTGGCGACCGTCCCGGGATGCTTGCCCACCCGCTGCGCGTATTCGGCCTGGGACCAGTCGACGGCCTTGGTCGCCCACACCGCCGCACGCTGCTGCACCGGCAGGCTGCTCAGTGCCCGCCGCACGTCGCAGACTTCGACGACCATGTCACCGCAGTCCGGCGCGGGCACGGGCACGTCCGTGTACGTGTGGGCGCGGGCTCGGCGCGCACGGGCGGCCTGTTCCTGGACCTCACGCCTGATCACCGTGTAGAGGTAGGCACGCGGTTGCCGGATGCGGCCCGGATCCCGATACGCCTTGGCGAAGGCGTTCTGGACGATGTCCTCCGCCCCGATATGGGACTCCGGCACCCCGGCCTCGCGCAGCGCATTGCGGGCGCTGCCCACCATCTCACCGTAGTAGCAGGCGTGGACCTCACCCAAGGTGAGGCCCACGCCACGCCCTGCCTCAGACATCGCGCCGTCCCCTCCCCCGCTGACAGCAGGGATACCGGTCACCGCGCTGAGCGGCGATGATCCCCGCCTTCCCGGCGTCGCGGTTTCTGTCCGCCGCACTGTTGATCAGTCCGGTGACGCTCGGCAGCAGGAATCCCAGAACAACGAGCACCACGGTGATGGCGTCCAACTCTTCTCCTTCGGGTAGCGGCCTGATCGCCCGCGCTGGGGGCGGCCGTCACCCTTGAAGAGGGACAAGCTCCGGCGTCTCATGACACGACACCTCACGTCCCGTAGAACAGCTCCTCCATGACCGAGCGAGCCCTGCGCGTCGTACGCCGGTAGTCGTCGAGCATGTCCCCCACGTGGCCGGGGCCGTAGCCCAGGTAGCGTCCGATGGCGGCGAGCTCGCGGCCGCCCGACGGGAACATGTCCCCGGCCCGCCCTCGCACGAGCATCACGGCGTTCCGCACCCGCGTGGCGAGCACCCACGCCTCGTCCAGGGTCGCCGCGTCCTCCGCGGAGATCAGCCCCGCGGCGCACGCGGCGGCCAGGGCGCGACGGGTCCGCGTGGTGCGCAGCCCCGGCTCCGCCCAGCCGTGCCGGAGCTGGAGGAGCTGCACGGTCCACTCCACGTCGGACAGCCCGCCACGGCCCAGCTTGGTGTGCAGCGTGGGATCGGCGCCGCGTGGCAGCCGCTCCGACTCCATCCGCGCCTTGAGCCGCCGGATCTCCCGTACGGCGTCGTCGCCCAGCCCCTCGGCCGGGTACCGCAGCGGATCGACGAGCTCGATGAAGCGGCGGCCCAGGTCGTCGTCGCCCGCGACGGGCTCGGCGCGCAGCAGCGCCTGTGACTCCCACACCAGCGACCAGCGGCGGTAGTACGCCTCGTACGACGTCAGCGTCCTGACGAGCGGACCGGACTTGCCCTCGGGCCGCAGGTCGGCGTCGATCAGCAGCGGCGGGTCGGTGCTGGGGAGCTGGAGCAGCCGGCGCATCTCCGCGACGACGGTGTTGGCGGCCCGTGCGGCCTCCTGCTCCTCGACCCCGTCGCGCGGTTCGTGCACGAAGAGGACGTCCGCGTCGGAGCCGTAGCCCAGTTCGTGGCCGCCGAACCGGCCCATGCCGATGATCGCGAACCGGGTGGGCAGGGTGTCGCCCCAGCGGTCGCGTACCACCGCCCGCAGGGTCCCCGCGAGGGTGGCCGCGGTGAGGTCCGACACCGCGCCGCCCACCAGCTCCACCAGCGCGCCCTGGTCGGCGTCGCCGGGTGCCTCCTCGGTGCCGTAGGAGGCGACGATGTCGGCGGCGGCCGTGCGGAACAGCTCGCGCCGGCGCACTCCGCGGGCGAAGGTGACCGCCTGCGTGTCGTTCTCGGAGCGTCCTACGGCGGCGAGGATCTCCTGTTCCAGATGGTCGCGTTCGCGGGGTCCGAGGCCGCCGCCGCTGCCGTCGCCGTCACCGAGCAGGGCGACGGCCTCGGGGGCGCGCAGCAGCAGGTCGGGGGCGAGCCGTCCGGCCGACAGCACGCGGGCGAGATTCTCGGCGGCGGCTCCCTCGTCCCTGAGGAGCCGCAGGTACCAGGGGGTCTTGCCCAGCGCGTCCGACACCTTGCGGAAGTTCAGCAGCCCCGCGTCCGGGTCGGCCGAGTCCGCGAACCAGCCCAGCAGGACGGGCAGCAGGGTGCGCTGGATCGCGGCCTTACGGGTGACGCCCGAGGCGAGCGCCTCCAGGTGTCTGAGCGCCGACGCCGGGTCCGCGTAGCCGAGGGCGACCAGCCGCTCGCGGGCCGCGTCGGCGCGCAACCGGCTCTCGCCCGGGGCGAGTTGGGCGACGGCGTCGAGCAGCGGCCGGTAGAACAGCTTCTCGTGCAGGCGCCGTACGACGGCCGCGTGCCGCTTCCACTCGCGGTTCAGCTCGGCGACCGGATCCGTGCGCAGCCCCAGGGACCGGCCGATGCGCCGCTGGTCGTCCTCGGCCGCGGGGACGAGGTGGGTGCGGCGCAGCCGGAAGAGCTGGATGCGGTGCTCCATGGTCCGCAGGAAACGGTAGGCCTCGTCGAGCTGCACGGCGTCGGCCCGCCCCACGTACCCGCCCGCGGCGAGGGCCCGCAGCGCGTCGAGGGTGGTGCCACTGCGCAGTGAGGTGTCTCCGCGCCCGTGCACGAGCTGGAGGAGTTGCACGGCGAACTCGACGTCGCGCAGGCCGCCGGGGCCGAGCTTCAGCTCGCGCTCGATCTCGGCTGCGGGAATGTTCTCGACGACCCTGCGCCGCATCTTCTGCACGTCGGCGACGAAGTTCTCGCGCTCGGCGGCCTGCCAGACGAGAGGGTCGAGCGCGGCGATGTACTCCTCGCCGAGTTCGATGTCGCCCGCGACGGGCCGTGCTTTCAGCAGGGCCTGGAACTCCCACGTCTTGGCCCAGCGCTGGTAGTAGGCGAGGTGACTGCTGAGGGTCCGCACGAGCGGTCCGTTGCGTCCCTCGGGGCGGAGGTTGGCGTCGACGGGCCAGATGGTGCCCTCGACGGTCGACTCCGAGCAGATCCGCATCAGATGGGAGGCGAGCCGGGTGGCCGCCTGCAGGGCCTTCTGCTCGTCGGCGGAGTCGGCGGCCTCGCCGACGAAGATGACGTCGACGTCGGACACGTAGTTCAGCTCGTGGCCGCCGCACTTGCCCATCGCGATGACCGCGAGCCGGCACAGCGCGGCGTCCTCGGGGGCGGCCGCGCGGGCGAGAGCGAGGGCGGCACGGAGGGTGGCGGTGGCGAGGTCGGCGAGCTCGGCGGCGGTCTGGGCGACGTCGGTGGTGCCGCACACGTCACGGGCGGCGATGGAGAGCAGGCAGCGGCGGTAGGCGACACGGAGGGAGACGGGGTCGGTGGCCTCGGCGAGGCCCCGCTCGAACTCCTCGACGCCCGGGTGCAGGTCCTCCGGCTCGTACATGACGAGTGCCTGCCAGTCGTGCGGGTGCCGGGCGAGGTGGTCGCCGAGCGCGGCCGACGCGCCGAGCACTCCGAGGAGCCGGTCCCTGAGCGGCTTGGCCGCGATCACCGTGTCCAGCAGTCCACGCCGCGCGGTCGGGTCGGGCTGGGCCTCCAGCAGCCGGACGAAGCCGAGGAGCGCGAGGTCGGGGTCGGCGGTGGCGCCGAGCGCGTCGAGGAGGACCGGGTCGTTCCTTATGGCCGCCAGCTCGATGCTCTCCAGGAGCCGCTCGGCGGCCGACGGATCGGTGAAGCCGTGCCGCAGCAGCCGAGAGAAGGTACTGCTCCTGCGCCCCGGCGCCGTCATCCCCGGCCTCCCTCGGATCAAGGTCGTACGGCGTTGAGCCTAACCCCGACGGGGGCTCGTGTGCTGGGCTCTGTTGTGGGGGGCGGATCGCCGTCGGCGGGTTTCCCATGACCGTGGCTCGGACGCCTACGCGTTTGTTGGTGTGTCGGGGGCGTACCGGGAGGTCTCCGTCCTCGGTCCGGCGGGTCTGTGGCGGGTCAGCCCCTCGGTGGCGGACGCCGGCCGCTGCGGGCGGACACCTCCCGGCACACTCCCTGCCGTGCGTAGGCGTCTGCGGGCCGGTGGGGCTTCGGGCACGTTGCGATGCCGGGGCGCGCGGCCGTGTCTTTCAGGGGCGCGAGGAACTGCGCGACCAGCCACAACGAACCCGCAGCCAGACAACGACCGCACCCCCAACGGCACCCTCAGCGGAGCGTCACAGCACCGGCAGGTTCTTCCGCAGCTCGAACGCCGTGACCTCGCTGCGGTACTCCTCCCACTCCTGCTTCTTGTTGCGCAGGAAGAAGTCGAAGACGTGCTCGCCGAGGGTGTCGGCGACGAGGTCGCTGCGCTCCATCAGGGACAGGGCCTCACCGAGGTTCTGGGGCAGCGGTTCGATGCCCATCGCGCGGCGCTCGGAGTTCGACAGGGCCCAGACGTCGTCCTCGGCGCCCGGCGGGAGCTCGTAGCCCTCCTCGATGCCCTTGAGGCCGGCGGCCAGCAGCACCGCGTACGCCAGGTACGGGTTGGCGCCGGAGTCCAGGGAGCGGAACTCGATGCGGGCCGAGCCCGTCTTGCCGGGCTTGTACATGGGGACGCGGACCAGGGCCGAGCGGTTGTTGTGGCCCCAGCAGATGTACGAGGGGGCCTCGCCGCCCGCGCCGGCGGTGCGCTCGGCGCCGCCCCAGATGCGCTTGTAGGAGTTGACCCACTGGTTGGTGACGGCCGCGATCTCCCCCGCGTGCCGGAGCAGGCCCGCGATGAAGGAGCGGCCGACCTTGGAGAGCTGGTACTCCGCGCCCGACTCGTAGAACGCGTTCCTGTCGCCCTCGAAGAGGGAGAGGTGCGTGTGCATGCCACTGCCCGGGTGCTCCGAGAACGGCTTCGGCATGAACGTCGCCTGGACGCCCTGCTCCAGCGCGACCTGCTTCATGACCAGGCGGAACGTCATGATGTTGTCGGCCGTGGAGAGCGCGTCGGCGTAGCGCAGGTCGATCTCCTGCTGGCCGGGGGCGCCCTCGTGGTGGGAGAACTCCACCGAGATACCCATGGACTCCAGCATGGTGATCGCCTGGCGGCGGAAGTCCATGCCGACGTGGGTCGGGGTGTGGTCGAAGTAGCCCGAGTTGTCGGCCGGGGTGGGGCGGGAGCCGTCGAGCGGGCGGTCCTTCAGGAGGAAGAACTCGATCTCCGGGTGGGTGTAGAAGGTGAAGCCCAGGTCGGAGGTGCGGGCCAGGGCGCGCTTGAGGACGTAGCGCGGGTCCGCGAAGGAGGGCGAACCGTCCGGCATGAGGATGTCGCAGAACATACGGGCCGTCCCGGGCGCCTCCGCGCGCCACGGCAGGACCTGGAACGTCGAGGGGTCCGGCTTGGCGATCATGTCGGACTCGTAGACGCGGGCGAAGCCCTCGATGGCCGAGCCGTCGAAGCCGATGCCCTCGTCAAAGGCCTGTTCCAGCTCGGCGGGGGCCACGGCCACGGACTTGAGGAAGCCCAGCACGTCCGTGAACCACAGGCGTACGAACCGGATGTCGCGCTCCTCCAAGGTGCGGAGCACGAACTCCTGCTGCTTGTCCATGTCTAGCTTCCACCCATCCTTGCTGGTCAGGCCGCCTGGTCCCGAGCCACACGGGAAACGGTCCGGCACCTGAGCATCCCACCACACCACCATTTCATGCGCGTTGCGGACCTTGATCGTTCGACCGACCTCGGGGGGAACGCCTCGCGCACGGCAGGTGGACGGCTCGTGCGTCAGATGTATCGCTCTGACGCCCATAGTGCCTGCTCGGCCGCCCATCCGTAATGCCCGGGTGCTCCCCATCCCGCCCGGACGCTTCCCCGCCCGCTTTAATTTGCATCTCAAATGCAAGTTTTATTACCGTGCTGTGCGGTCACGGCGCTGTCGAGCCCGAGGAGTCCCGATGCTGACCCAGCAGTCCGCCGCCACCGTGCGCGCCACCCTCCCCGCCGTAGGGGCGGCCATCGGCGAGATCAGCGCGTGCTTCTACGACAGGCTGTTCACGGCCCACCCCGAGCTGCTGCGCGACCTCTTCAACCGCGGCAACCAGGCAGCGGGCACCCAGCGGCAGGCCCTCGCGGGCTCCATCGCCGCCTTCGCCGCCCACCTCGTGGAACGTCCGGGCGACCGGCCCGACGCGATGCTGCGCCGCATCGCCCACAAGCACCCCTCGCTGGGCATCGCCCCGGAGCAGTACGAGGTCGTCCACGAGCATCTCTTCGCCGCCATCGCCGCGGTACTCGGCGAGGCCGTCACCCCCGCGGTGGCGGCCGCCTGGGGCGAGGTCTACTGGCTGATGGCGAACGCGCTGATCGCGATCGAGCGGCAGCTGTACGAGAAGGGCGGCACCGGGGGCGGGTGGCGCGAGTGGGAGGTCGTCGGGCGCGCCGAGGAGACGGCTGACGTCGTCGCCTTCGAGCTGCGGCCGGGCGACGGCGGGCCCGTGCCCGTGCACTGCGCGGGGCAGTACGTGTCCGTGCAGGTCACGCTCCCGGACGGGGCCCGGCAGATACGGCAGTACAGCGTGGCCGGCGCGCCCGGATCGGCCACGCTCCGCATCGGCGTGAAGCGGGTCCACGGCGGCGGCACACCGGACGGCGAGGTCTCGAACCACCTCCACGCGCACGTGCACGTCGGTGACCGGCTGCGCGTGTCGGCCCCGTACGGCGATCTCGTCCTCGACCAGGACACGGACGCGCCCCTGCTGCTCGCCTCCGCGGGCATCGGGGTGACACCCATGGTCGCCATGCTGGAGCAGCTCGTGCTCCGCGGGCACGACGCCCCGGTCACCGTCGTACACGCCGACCGCTCCCCCGCCGGGCACGCCCTGCGCGCCGACCACGAGGGGTTCGCGGCGAAGCTCCCGGACGCCTCCGTGCACGTCTGGTACGAACAGCCGGAGCCGGGCCACCCCGCCGACCGCACGGGACTGGTGGATCTGTCCGCACTCGACGTCCCGTCCGGTACGCGCGCGTACCTGTGCGGTCCGCTGCCCTTCATGCGCGCGGTACGGGCCCAGCTGATCGGCAAAGGCGTCGCGCCGGCCGACATTCACTACGAGGTGTTCGGGCCGGACCTCTGGCTCGCCCGGGACTGAGCCGCCCCCGGGGGCCTATGGCGTACGGGAGATCTCCAGCAGTAACGGACCTGTCGGCTCCGCCACCATGTCCGCCACCGTCACCGGGTCCAGTGAGGCGTAGAAGGCCTCCTGGGCCCGCCGCAGGGCGGCACGCAAACGGCACCCGGAGTGGAGGGGGCACGGCGTCGCAGCCTCGCAGTCGACAATGTCACCGTCCCCCTCGAAGGCGCGGACGACGGCACCGACCGACGCGGTGCGCCCCTTCTCGCTCAGGGCGAGGCCGCCGCCCCTGCCGCGCCGCGCGGACACCAGACCCATGTGCTGGAGCCCGGCCACGATCTTCGCCGCGTGCGTGTACGGCACTTCCATGTCCTCGGCGACCTGACGGGTCGTCGGACTGGACTCGCCCGAGACGGCGAGCCGCATCAGGACGCGCAGAGCCAGGTCGGTGGAGCGCAGGAGCCGCATGCCGGAAGCATAGATAATGCGCATCTTGCGTTCAATTTATCCGAGGCGCGTGGGTACTAACACGCGTGCCCAAGATCGCTGGTTGGGGTGGCCGCTAGGGGATCGGGGTCCGTGTGTGTGGCGGTCGCACGTACGGTCCCATGGAGGGATTCAGGAATGCCATGGCGTTACTGCCGGGGATCGTGAGGGGCGAGATCACACAGTGAGGGCGGCTGCGGAAGCTGGGCACGCCCGGTACGCCTATCGGCTGCGCGTGTCGTCCGCTGCCCGCACCGTCCTGTTGGCGGAGTGGGACCGGTGCCGGTGGGTGTGGAACGAATGTGCCGCCAAGTCCAGAGCCGTGCATCTGCACAACAGGGCGACAGGGGAGAAGAAGACATGCGGCCCGGCTCAGCTCGACAGGATGCTGACCGAAGCCCGGAAAACGACGCCGTGGCTGCGTGGAGGTTCGTCGGTTCCTCAGCAGCAGGTCATCCGTGACTTCGGCAAGTCCCGGGCCAAGGCGCAGAAGGACATCCGGGAAGGCCTGCCGGTTCGGCAGCGGGCGGGGATGCCGAAGTGGAAGACCAAGCGCGAGGCACTGCCGACCCTCAACTACACACAGCGCGGGTTCCGGTTGAAGGACGGCCGGCTGCACCTGGCGGGCGGCATCGTCGTGGTGGTGGTGTGGTCGCGTGACCTGCCGGCTGAGCCGTCCTCGGTGCGCGTGTACCAGGACAGCCTCGGGCACTGGTACTGCTCCTTCGTCGTGCCCTTCGAGGTGCAGACGCTGCCGGAGACCGGCCGCGTACTCGGTGTCGACTGGGGCGTGAAGGAGACCGCGACCACCACATCCGACGCGCACGACCTCCCCCACGCCGAGCACGGCAAGAAGGCCAAGAAGAAGCTGACCCGGTACGACCGGATGATGGCCCGCCGCAAGCCGAAGAAGGGTCAGCCCGGATCGAAGGGTTACCGCGAGGCGAAGAAACTGCGGGCGAAGGCACACAAGAAGGTCGCGAGGCAGCGTGAGGACACCGGCCGCAAGTGGGCCAAGAAGGTAGTCCGCGACCATGACGCCATCGCCGTGGAGGACTTCCGTCCGAAGTTCCTGGCCAGGAGCACCATGGCCCGCAAGGCCGCGGACGCCGCCATCGGCGCCACCAAGGCCGCCCTGATCGAGATGGGCCGCAAGCACGGGCGGGACATCCGCCTCGTCCACCCCGCGCACACCACGATGGACTGCGCGCACTGCGATGCGAGAGCCAAGCACGTACTGCCGCTGGTGAGCGCACCTACACCTGCACCGCATGCGGAACCGTCTGCCCACGCGACAAGAACTCCGCACGCGTCATGCTCGTCCGGGCTGGTCTCAACCCGGCTGGTGCCGATGGCGGAAGACCTCCTGGAGCGCCGCTCCAGGAGGCGGCCTGAGCCAGAAATCCCCCCTGCACTTCAGGGAGGGGAGGATTCAAATTACGATCAGCGGACCCGACCGTCCCATCCCCATAAGGACTCAACGACATGTCCGCCAAGAAGAGCAGCTCCGCGGCGCGCAAGGCGCGAATAGAGGAGATGCGTCGTGCCGAGCGCGCCCGCGAGCGCCGCAACCGCATCCTCACGATCGGCGCGAGCGTGGTCATCGTCGCCGGCCTCGTCGTCGGCGGGACGTTCCTCATCCGCTCGCAGTCCGACGACAGCGATGCCGCCGGTGACACGAAGGCCGCCTCCGGGAAGTTCGTCACCGGCAAGGACGGGGTGAAGAAGTGGGAGGGCAAGCTGGCCCAGACCCACGTGACCAAGTCCGTGACGTACCCGGTGGAACCGCCGGTCGGCGGCGACCACAACCCGGTGTGGCAGAACTGCAACGGCGACGTCTACGACAAGGCGATCAAGAACGAGAACGCCGTGCACTCGCTGGAGCACGGCGCGGTCTGGGTGACGTACAACAGCGAGGCGTCCGAGGACGACATCAAGGCGCTCGCGGAGAAGGTCAAGCAGACCCCGTACACGCTGATGAGCCCGGTCGACGACCAGAAGGACCCGCTCATGCTGACCGCGTGGGGGCACCAGCGCACGGTGACGAGCGCGAGCGACCCGAACGTCGGCACGTTCTTCGAGACGTACGTGCAGGGCGAGCAGACCCCGGAGCCGGGTGCGGCCTGCACCAACGGCCTCTCCTAGCCATTGCTGGTCTCCGACAGCAACTGCCTGACACAGTGGGGAAGATGAAGCACATAGTCTGGATCGCCTCCGGGGCCGCGGCGGCGCTCGTCGCGGCCGGGGCGATCACGTACGCGGTCGCCGACGGCGACGACTCCGCCGCGAAGGTGCCCGCCGCGGACTCCGCGGACGCGGGCTTCGCCCGGGACATGGCGGTCCATCACCAGCAGGCCGTCGAGATGTCGTACATCGTCCGCGACCGCACCGACGACGAGGACGTGCGGCGGCTCGCGTACGACATCGCGCAGACCCAGGCCAACCAGCGCGGCATGATGATCGGCTGGCTCGACCTGTGGGCGCTGCCGAAGGTGTCGTCGGACGCGCCCATGACGTGGATGGGCATGGGCGACATGGCCTCCGGCAAGGACGGCTCGCTGATGCCGGGCATGGCGACCAACACCGAGCTGGAGAAGCTCGGCAAGCTCAGCGGCAAGGAGGCGGAGATCTTCTACCTCCAGCTGATGACCGACCACCACAAGGGCGGCATCCACATGGCGCGGGGCTGCGTCTCCAAGTGCACGGTCGGCGTGGAGAAGAAGCTCGCGCAGGGCATGGTCGCCGGGCAGGAGTCGGAGATCCAGCTGATGACCGGCATGCTCAAGGAGCGGGGCGCGACGCCGCGTTAGGGCGGTCCCTGTGCTGTTCCTCCTGGCGCGGGGCCGCCCACGGTGGCCCTGCGCCGGCTCGGGGTCCCTCAGTGCACTTCGGTGTCCTCAGCGGGCCACCGAGTCCGATCCCCGCGGGACATGCGACGCCACCAGGCGCCCCGGACCACTCCGCCGTACGGCGGCACCCCGCCGGACGTCGACCGCGTACGCCACGGCCGCGACCGCCAGCCCCAGCAGCGCCAGTCCGGCGCCCGCGACCGCCGGAGACGTCACCCCGAAGCCTGCGGCGAGCGTCAGCCCGCCGATCCACGCACCGCCCGCGTTGGCCAGGTTGAAGGCCGCCTGGTTGGCGGAGGAGGCCAGGGACGGGGCCGTGGACGCCTTGTCCATGACCATGAGCTGGAGGGGTGAGCCGGTGGCGAAGGCCGCCGTGCCGAGCAGCGTCACGGCGAGGGCCGCCGTCCACGCCGACTCCATCAGCAGCGGGAACAGGGCCAGCACCACGGCCAGCGAGACCAGGCCGCCGAACAGTGTCCCCCGCAGCGAGCGGTCCGCGAGCCGGCCCCCCAGGAGGTTGCCCACCGTCGCGCCCACGCCGAACAGTGCCAGCAGCAGCGTGACGCTCGTCTCCGCGTACCCGGCGGCCGCCGTCAGCATGGGCGCGATGTAGCTGTACGCGGCGAAGAGGGCGCCGAAGCCGGCGACGGTCGTGCCGAGCGCCAGCCAGACGGGCAGCGAGCGGAGGGCGGCCAGTTCACCGCGCAGGCCGCCACCCGGCGTCCCGTCGTGGGCCTGGTCGCGGGGCAGCAGCAGTGCCAGGGAGCCGATCGCCGCCAGCCCGATCACGCTGACCCCCAGGAACGCGGCACGCCAGCCGAGGTGCTGCCCCACGAGGGTGGCCGCGGGCACCCCCGCGACGTTCGCGACCGTCAGGCCCAGGAACATCAGCGAGACCGAACGGGCCTTGCGCTCGGGCGCCACCAGGTTCGTGGCGACGACGGCGCCCACACCGAAGAAGGCGCCGTGCGGCAGCCCGCTCAGGAAACGGGCGGCCAGCAGCCAGTGCGCGTCGGGCGCGAGGGCCGACAGGGCGTTGCTGAACACGAACAGCGCCATCAGGGCGATCAGGACCGTGCGGCGGGGCATGCGGGCCGTCACCGCGGCCAGCAGCGGAGCACCGATCACCACGCCCAGCGCGTACGCCGAGACGAGATGCCCGGCGGTGGGGAGGGAGACGCGCAGGTCGACCGCGACGTCGGGCAGCAGGCCCATCATCACGAACTCGGTCGTACCGATCCCGAACGCGCCCACGGCAAGGGCGAGCAGGGCGAGGGGCATGGATGGGCCTTTCGGAGGGAGGGTTTCGTTCCGTCGTATGTTCAACTGCGGAACAAATTATCCCCGGCCCAGCATTCCAGCGGATGACGCCCCGGTTTCCACCAGGTGATCAGGGGCCCGATGTGCCGAGCTTCACACGTGCCGCGACCGGCAGATGGTCGCTCGCCGTCGCCGGCAGCGTCCACGACGCCTCCGGTTCGGCGTCCCGCACCAGGATCTGGTCGATGCGGGCCATCGGGAACGACGCCGGCCAGCTGAAGCCGAAGCCGCTGCCCGCCGCGCCCTGCGTGGAACGCATCTGCGCGGTGACGGCGTTGAGCGCACGGTCGTTCATCGTGCCGTTGAGGTCACCGAGCAGGACGACCTGCCTGATGGGCTCGTCCGCGATGGCCGCGCCCAGGGCGTTGGCGCTCTTGTCGCGCTGCCGCGCGGTGAACCCGGCCTCCAGCTTCACCCGCACCGAGGGCAGATGGGCGACGTAGACGGCGACCTCACCCTCCGGTGTCGTCACGGTCGAGCGCATCGCGCGCTCCCAGCCCAGCTTGATGTCGACGGCCTTGGTGTCGTTCATCGGGTACTTGCTCCACAGCCCGACGGTGCCGACCACCTCGTGGTACTTGTACGTCGGCTCCAGCGCCTTCTCGTAGACCGGCACGGCGTCCTCGGTCAGTTCCTCCAGCGCCACCAGGTCCGCCCCGGAGGCGGCCACGTCGCGGGCCGTGCCGGACGGGTCCGGGTTCTCCGCGTTGACGTTGTGCGTGGCGACGGTCAGGTCACCGCCGCTGCTGGCCTTGTCGGTGACCAGCCCGCCGAAGAGGTTCAGCCAGACGGCCGTGGGCAGCAGCACGGCGATGAGCGCGGTCGCGGACCGGCGGATGAGCGCGAGGACCAGCAGGACCGGGACGAACACCCCGAGCCAGGGCAGGAACGTGTCGGTGAGGCTGCCGAGGTTGCCGATCCTGTTGGGGATCCGCACGTGCAGCACCATCATCAGCGCGAGAACCACCGCGAGGGCCGCGATCACGATGCCGCGGCGCCAGATCCCCCGGTCGCCCCCCGGGCCGCCCCACAGGCGCCGGAACCGGGATCGCTCACGGCCCGCACCCGTGCCGCCGCCCGTCTCCGTCATGTACGCCTGCGCCATACCGTCGCCTCACAACCTGCCGTGCACGTCGTCACCCGCGCCTACGACCCTAGGGGATGATCGTCGGCCTTCCCGCCGTCCCGTGACGGCCGTACGGGGACGATGACGAAGATCCCGGCTCCCGAAGTTCCGAACCGGCGGCCGGAGAACGCCCTCTGTGACGAAACGCGCACACCGCCAGGCAGTGGTGAGGTGGTGGTTTGTGACGTCGTCTCAGGGAGACGTTCGCACTTCGGAGCGTCGAAACGTCGAGAAGAACTCCGGCCGGAGGACGATGCCGCGCCGGGCTCTGCGAGAAATGTCACCCCTGCGGGAACGGGCCGTCGGCGAGGAGTCGCGGGACATCGCCGGACATCGCGGGACATCGCGAGAAAGGGCTACGCGTCGTCCGGCCGCAGTCCCGCCAGGACCGTGTCCACGATGTGTTCCGCCAGGTCCTCGTCGAGTGCGGCGTCCGGGCGCATGACGGTGCGTACGATCATGGGGCCCACGAACAGATCGCTGACCAGTTCGATGTCGAGGTCGGCCCGGAGTTCGCCGTTCTCCCGGCCGCGGCGCAGTACCTCGAAGGTGGTGCGGCGCCGGGGTTCGATCACGACGGCGTGGTACGCGGCCCAGATCTTCGGGCTGCTCTTCATCTGCGCGTGGACGTTGTGCAGGATCGCCGAGGAACGCCTCATCAGACCGCGCCGGCGCATCGATTCCAGCAGGGCGACGAGGTCGTCGCGCACGGAGGTGCCGGGGAGCACGGGGTCCGGGGGTTCGGCCGCGCGCACGACGTCGACGAAGAGTTCGTCCTTGCCGCTCCAGCGGCGGTAGATGGTGGCCTTGCCGACGCCCGCGGTGCGCGCCACGCGCTCGATGGACAACTCCGCGAGCGGCACGCCGTCCTCAAGGAGCTTCATCATCCCTTCGATGATGGAGCGTTCCACGGCCTCGCTGCGCGGGCGTCCCCGGACGGGACTCCCGGTCCCCGGCTCCTGGCCCCCTTCCCTGGCTCGGCTCTCGGCGAGACTCACGATCGGCTCCGTCCCTGTGTCGTCGTCGTGGAGCGATTCTCCCGCCTGAACGACCGTGAGGGACACGCGATGCCCGGACTTGGGCCCTTGACGTCCGTGGAACGGCACCATGGCCGCCCTGTTGGTCCCCTTGTTGGTCCCCTTATTCATCCCCTTGATCAGCCGTCACCAACTCCGTTTCCCCGGGCTCCCGCTGTGCCTGTGGCGGCTTTCCCGGCAGGAACACCGCCACCACCACCGCCCCGAACACGGCCACTGCCGCCCCGAACAGCGCGGTGACGTGCATCGCGTGCAGGAAGGCGTCGTGGGCCGGGGCGATCAGGGTCTCGCCCCTGGGGCCGAGCTTCGCGGCGAAGCCGAGGGTGGCCTCGATGGACTCGCCCGCCTCGTGCCGGGCGGCGGGCGGCAGCCTGTCCTCGATGCCGGAGCGGTACACCGTCGACAGCACCGAGCCGAGGACCGCGATGCCGAGGGCGCCGCCGACCTGGCGGAAGGTGTTGCTGAGCGCGGACGCCGAGCCGGCCTTCTCGCGCGGCAGCGCCTGCATGATGACCACGCTCACCGGGGTCATGATGTGTGCCATGCCGGTCCCCATGAAGAAGAAGATCACTTCGAGGACCCAGATCGGCGTGTCCGCCTCCAGTGCCGTGAAAGCGGCCAGCATCGCCGCGACGGTCAACAGCCCCGCCGTACACACCGCCTTGTTGCCGAACCGGTCCACGACCAGCCGGGCCCGCGGCGCGAACACCATCTGTGCGACGGCCAGCGGCAGCAGCAACAGGCCGGCGTGCAGGGGCGAGTAGCCGCGCACGCTCTGGGTGTAGAAGACGGAGAAGAAGGTCACGCCCATGAGCGCGAAGAACACGAGCGCGATGGCGCCGATGGCCGCCGAGAAGACCTTGTTCTTGAAGTAGGTGACGTCGATGGACGGATGGTCGCTGCGCTTCTCGAACAGGACGAAGACGGCGAGCACCGCGAGTCCGGCGCCTATGGTCGCGAGCACGGTGGCGTTCGTGAAGTCGGCGAGCTGGCCGCCCTTGATGATGCCGTACACGAGCAGGACGAGCCCGACGACGGAGAGCGCGACACCGAGGGGGTCGACGCGCCCCGGGTTCGGGTCCCGTGAGTCGGGCACCAGCCACAGCATCAGCGCCAGCGCGAGGACGACTATCGGCACGTTGATGAGGAAGACGGACCCCCACCAGAAGTGGTCGAGAAGGACGCCTCCGGTGATGGGCCCGATGGCGATGGCGAGTCCGACGCCGCCCGCCCAGATGCCGATGGCCTTGGCCTGCTCGTCCCGTTCGAAGACGTTCATCAGGACGGCGAGGGTGGCCGGCATCACGAACGCGGCCCCGAGGGCCATCACGGCACGGAACGCGATGAGTTCGGCGGGGGAACCCGACTGGGCCGCCAGCGCCGACCCGATGCCGAACACCACGAGCCCCGCGAGCAGCACCTTCTTCCGCCCGAGCCGGTCCCCCAGCAGCCCCGCGCTGAACAGCAGCCCGGCGAAGACGAGCGTGTAGGCGTTGATCGCCCACTCCAGCTCGCTCTGGGTGGCGCCGAGACCGGTCGGCGCGGGCGTGGAGATCGTCTTGATGGCCACGTTCAGGATCGAGTTGTCGAGCACCACGATCAGCAGGCTCAACATCAGTACGCCGAGGATGGCCCAGCGGCGCCTGTGCACGGCTTCCGGGACCCGCCGCTGAGCAGGGACAGCAGGAGACGTCATGCGTACGACCCTAACCGGCTTTCGATACGGACCCGTCTCGTATTGAAATCCTTTACGGAGCCCTTAAGCGCGGGCCCAGGGCATGGGGCTCAGGTATCGCTTGTTCGCCTTGACCGCCCTGCGGCCGTACGTGACAGACATTCCCCGCCCCGGTCTGGCCGGGTCCGGCACGAGGTGCCACCATGGAAACGGTCCGGGGACGCCGTGAGGGCGCCTCGAGATGACAGAAGGAGCCGTTGCGATGACGCAGCTTCCGGCTGCCCCCAAGCAGCCCGAGCAGCCCGCACAGGGTGCGCTCAAGCCCTCCGACAGCAGCAGGGCGCTGTACGGCGGCAAGAGCACCCGGCGGATCACCGTGCGCGACATTGCCGCCGCCAAGGAGCGCGGCGAGAAGTGGCCCATGCTCACCGCGTACGACGCGCTGACCGCGTCCGTCTTCGACGAGGCCGGTATTCCGGTGATGCTCGTCGGCGACTCGGCGGGCAACTGCCACCTGGGGTACGAGACCACCGTGCCCGTCACCCTCGACGAGATGACGATGCTGTCGGCGGCGGTCGTCCGCGGCACCCGGCGTGCCCTGATCGTCGGCGATCTGCCCTTCGGGTCGTACCAGGAGGGCCCCGTCCAGGCCCTGCGCTCGGCGACGCGCCTGGTCAAGGAGGCGGGCGTCGGGGCGGTCAAGCTGGAGGGCGGCGAACGCTCCCACCGCCAGATCGAGCTCCTCGTGGAGTCCGGCATCCCCGTCATGGCGCACATCGGGCTGACCCCGCAGTCGGTCAACGCGATGGGCTACCGCGTGCAGGGGCGTGGCGAGGAGGCGGCCGCGCAGCTGTTGCGGGACGCGAAGGCCGTGCAGGACGCCGGTGCCTTCGCCGTCGTCCTCGAACTGGTTCCGGCCGAGCTGGCGGCCGAGGTGACGCGCGTGCTCCACATCCCGACGGTCGGTATCGGCGCGGGCCCCGAGACGGACGCGCAGGTCCTGGTCTGGACGGACATGCTCGGGCTGACCGGGGGGCGGGTACCGAAGTTCGTGAAGCAGTACGCCGACCTCCGCGAGGTCATGGCCGGCGCGGCCCGGTCCTTCGCCGAGGACGTCATCGGCGGAACGTTCCCGCAGAAGGAACACTCCGTCCACTGATCCACCACGGCACCACCCCCGCAGCCCGCCGATCTTCCCCCGTCGGCGGGCTGCCGGGCTTTTTGGCAGGTCCGACCGTGCTGTGTCGGCAGTCTGTCGGCTGCTGTCGGTGTGGTTGTCGGTGGGCTGTCGGTCGTTTGTCGGTGGGCTCTGGCACCGTCGTCCCCATGACGCGAAACGACAAGAACCCAGGCGGCCCGAACGGGGCCGTCACCGTCCGGGGGCTGGTCAAGCACTACGGCGAGACCAAGGCGCTGGACGGCGTCGACCTGGACGTGCGCGAGGGCACCGTGAGGGGTGTGCTCGGGCCGAACGGGGCCGGCAAGACCACTCTCGTACGCATTCTGTCCACCCTGCTCGCGCCCGACGCGGGACAGGCGACCGTCGCCGGATACGACGTCGTACGGCAGCCCCGGCAGCTGCGCCGGGTGATCGGGCTCACCGGTCAGTACGCATCGGTCGACGAGAAGCTCCCGGGCTGGGAGAACCTCTACATGATCGGGCGGTTGCTCGATCTGCCGCGGAAGGACGCCCGCGCTCGCGCCGACGAGTTGCTGGAGCGGTTCTCGCTCACGGAGGCCGCCATGCGGCCCGCGAGCACGTACTCCGGCGGCATGCGGCGGCGGCTCGACCTCGCCGCCTCCTTGATCGGGCGGCCCCAGGTGCTGTTCCTCGACGAGCCGACCACCGGGCTCGACCCCCGTACCCGCAACGAGGTGTGGGACGAGGTCAAGGCCATGGTCGGCGAGGGAGTGACCGTGCTGCTCACCACCCAGTACATGGAGGAGGCCGAGCAGCTCGCCTCCGAGCTGACCGTCGTCGACCGCGGGAAGGTCATCGCGGGCGGCGCCATCGACGAGCTCAAGGCCAAGGTCGGGGGGCGGACGCTGCGGGTGCGGCCCGCCGATCCGCAGCACCTGCGGCCACTCGCCTCCGCCCTCGACGAGCTCGGCATCACGGGGCTCGCCACCACGACCGTCGACACCGAGGGCGGTGCCGTGCTCGTCCCGATCCTCAGCGACGAGCAGCTGACCGCCGTGGTCGGCGCGGTCACCGCGCGCTCCCTCACGATCAGCTCCATCACCACCGAACTGCCCAGTCTGGACGAGGTGTTCCTGTCCCTCACCGGCCATCGCGCCAGTGCCCCGCAGGACGCCGTGCCCGCCGACACCCGCGAGGAGGTCGCCGTATGAGCGCCACCACAGCCACAGCCGACGCGCGTATTCCGCTGCGCGGCCATCTGCGCCACACCGGCGCCCTCATCCGCCGCAATCTGCTGTGGATCCGGCAGGACCCCGAGTCGATGTTCGACGCGCTGCTGATGCCGGTCGTCTTCACCCTGCTGTTCGTGTACGTCTTCGGCGGCTCGATCGGGCAGGCCCTGGGCGGCGGGCAGGACGGGTACGTGCAGTACGTGATCCCCGGCATGATCGCGATGATGAGCATGACGCTGTCCCAGGGCGTCGGCACCGGGTTCAGTCAGGACTTCAACTCCGGTGTCATGGACCGCTTCCGGTCCCTGCCGATCGGGCGCGGCTCGGTGCTGTTCGCGAAGATCACGGTGGAGCTGGCGCGGATGCTCTTCGCGACGGCCGTGCTGATGATCGTCGCCGTCCTCGTCGGCTTCGACATCAACCACTGGGGCGGCCTGTTCGCGGCCGTCGGTCTGTCCGCGGTGTTCGCTTCGTCGATCATGTGGGTGTTCCTCACCCTGGGCGTGGTCCTGAAGAACGCGCAGTCCGTGCAGGCGATGGGCTTCCTGGTGCTGTTCCCGTTGCAGTTCGGCTCGTCGATCTTCGCGCCGACCCAGTCGATGCCCGGCTGGTTGCAGGCGTTCACCGACTACAACCCGCTGTCCACGCTCGCCGACGCGGCGCGCGGCCTCATGGTGGGCGGCCCGGTCGCACACGACCTGTGGGTGACGGTGGCCTGGTCGGTGGCGATCACCGCGGTGATGGCGCCGGTCGCGATCCACAAGTTCCGTACGAAGAGCTGACGCGCGGGCACCGGGCCGGACGACGGTTCAGAGCAGGGCGGTGGCCTCCTCCACGGAGAGCGCGCCGCCCTCGGCGTACGCCGTCTCGTACGCCGCGTCGTCCAGGACGGCCCGCGCCGCGGACTCGGCCCGGCTGCGGGTCTCGGCCTCCACAGGGCTGGAGAAGTGGCCCCGCGGCAGCATCGCGTCGGCGGCTCCGAGGAGCCGGGCCGCGTCCCGTGCCCGGCTGCCGCCGTCCACGCCGGCGACGGCGATGGCGGCTCCGGTGAGCTGTACGGAGACGAAGTGGGGTGCGATGGTGCGGGTGAGCGGGTCCGTGGCCCGTTCCAGCGCCTCACGCATCTTGGCCAGGGACTCCTCGTAGCGGCCCTCCAGCGCCGCGAGCCAGCCCTCGACTCCGGTGACGAAGCTGGAGAAGAGCACGAAGTTGACCGCGTCGAAGTCCTCCCTCAGCAGCCGGATCTGCTCCCGGGCCTCCTCGAAGCGCCCGCAGCGGCCGAGCCAGGTCGAGAGGAAGAGCCGGGCGGCCGGCATGGCCTCGTTGGTGCTGCCGTGAACGTTCTCCAGCACCTCGAACAGGATCTTCTCGCCCCGCTCGGCGTCCTCGCCCTCGATGAGCACACCGCCGAGACGGGCCTTGAGGACACCCAGCTGGGCGCGGGCGCCCAGCCGTTCGGCGTGCCCCAGGGCCCGCTCGAAATCCGCGGCGGCACCCGTGAAGTCGCCCCTGCGCTCCTGGGCCTCACCGCGCGCGGAGAACGCCTCCGCCACGCCCCAGGCGTCGCCGATCCGGGTGAACAGCTCCAGCGCCTCCTCGGCGTCACGGGTGGCGCTGCCCGCCCAGTCCGTGCGGTTGGCGAGGATGTTGGCGCGCATCTGGAGGGCCTGGGCCAGCTCCCAGGTGTAGCCGAGCTCACGGCTGGTGTTCACGGTCTCGTCCATGATCTGACGGGTGCGCTCCAGGTCGGCACTGAGCAGGACCGCGAAGAACCACATGGAGCCGGGGAAACGGCAGGTCTGCGGCTGACCCGGCCGGTAGGCCTCGCTGATGACGCGCAGCTTCTCCTTGGCCTGGGGGGTTTCCCAGGCCCTCACGTCCATGTCCATGCAGGCGAGGTGGACGAGGTGCACCCCGCGCCGGGCCTCCGCGAGGACCTCGGGGCTCATCGGCGGCGGGCTGTCCGTGGGACGTTCGAGCAGGTCCGGGACGGGGCGCGGGGGCGCGGTGAAGGGGTCGGGGCCGAGCTCCTTGATCTCGGTGGACCAGGTGCGGGCCTCGCTGCGCAGGTCGCGCATCTGCCAGTACCAGGACAGTGACAGCAGCAGGCTGAGGGCCTCCTGCTCGTCGCGTTCGGTGACGGCGTGGCGGAGGGCCGTGCGGATGTTCTCGTACTCCCGCTCCAGCAGCGCGATCGCCGTGCGCTGGCCGGGGCCGCGCAGCAACGGGTCGGTGGTGCGGGCGAGTTCGCGGTAGTACGTGAGGTGGGCGCGCTCGGCGGCGGCCCGCGCGCCCGTCTCGTCGAGGCGCTCGCGGGCGTACTCGGCGACGGTCTCCAGGAGCCGGTAGCGCATCGCGTCGTCACCGACGGGGGTCGCCACCACGAGGGACTTGTCGACGAGCGAACCGAGCGAATCCAGCGCGGCGGGGCCGCAGACGGCCTCGGCGGCGGCGAGGTCGCAGCCGCCCGCGAACACCGACAGCCGCCGCAGGACGTCCCGTTCGTCCTCGTCGAGGAGGTCCCAGGACCAGTCGACGACGGCACGCAGGGTCTGCTGGCGGGGCAGTACGGTCCGGCTGCCGCTGGTGAGGAGCCGGAACCGGTCGTCGAGCCGCTCCGCGACCTGGCGCGGCGTCAGCATCCGGAGCCGGGCGGCCGCCAGCTCGATGGCGAGCGGCAGTCCGTCGAGGCGCCGGCAGATCTCGGCCGCCGCCTCCGGATCGTCCGCGGGGTCGAAGCCGGGGCGGGCGGCGGCGCCGCGGTCGGCGAGCAGCCGCAGTGCGTACGGCTGCGGCAGCGGTTCCACGGGGCGCAGCAACTCCCCCGGTACGCCGAGGGGTTCGCGGCTCGTGGCGAGCACGGTCAGTCCGGGGCAGCGCTCCAGCAGCCGCTCGACGAGGCGGGCGGCGGCGTCGACCACGTGCTCGCAGTTGTCGAGGACGATCAGCATGCGGCGTCGGGCGCAGTGCTCGACGAGGCGGCTGAACGGGTCGTCGTGCCGGTCGGCCATGGCCCGCATCTCCTCGGCGCCGGCTCCCCTCAGGACGGTCTCGCGGGCGCCGAGGGCGGTGAGTACAGCCTCAGGGACGTTCTCAGGGTCGTCGACCGGCGCCAGTTCGGCCAGCCAGACGCCGTCGGGGACGCTCTCGGCCACGGCCTCCCCCGCCTCCTGCGACAGCCGGGTCTTGCCCGCTCCGCCGGGGCCCAGCAGGGTCACGAGCCGGGCCGCCGTCAGGTCACCCCGGATGGCGTCGATGTCGGCGTCCCGCCCGACGAAGGAGGTGAGCCGGGCACGGAGGTTGCCCGGCCCCGGGTTCCGGCCCCGCGAGGGCGAGGAGACCTCCGGGTCACCACTCTCGCCCGACACCCCGCCGGGCCCCAGCAACTCCCCGTGCAACGCCCTCAGTTCGGCACCGGGATCCGCGCCCAGCCGCTCCGCCAGCAGTCGCCGTACGCCCTCGTAGGCGGCCAGCGCCTGAGCCGTGCGCCCGGCGTCGCGCAGGGCCCGCAGCCGCAGGGCCTGGAGGGGCTCGTCCAGCGGGTGGGCGTCGCAGAGCGCCGTGAGTTCGGGGAGGTGCCGCTCGGCCTGGCCCAGGGCGAGGGCCGCGGTGAGACGGGCGCGGCGGGCGTCGAGCCGGCGCGCCTCCCAGCGGGCCGCCGCGGCCGTACGGTCGGGGAGGTCGGCGAGGGCCGGTCCCCGCCAGAGGGCCAGGGCGTCGTCCAGCAGCACGGCCGCCTTCGCCGCGTCACCGTCGGCCAGGGCGCGCGCGCCTTCGTCGGCGAGCCGCTCGAAGCGGTGGAGGTCGATGTCGTCCGCGCCCGCGACCAGCCGGTAGCCGCCGTCCGCCGAGGCGACCGCGTCCGCACCGAGCGCCCGGCGCAACCGGCCGACCAGCGCCTGCACGGCACCGGACGCGTCCGCGGGCGGGTCGCCGTCCCACACCTCGTCGACCAGCACGGTCACGGGCACCGTACGCCCGGGCCGCAGCGCGAGCACGGTCAGCAGGGCACGCAGCCGCGCCCCGCCGACCGGAGCGGGGGAGCCGTCGGGGCGGAACGCCTGGGTGGTGCCGAGGATGCGGTAGCGCACGCGGTCCATTGTCTCCGGCGGCGGCCCGGCACCGCCTGGCGGGTTTCCGACCCGTAGGAGCCGCAGGAACCTCACACCGCCCGCGGGACGTTGCCCCCACAGCACCGATACGGTCGGACCCGCAGTCGACCGTCACCGCAGCCCACACCAGGGAGCACGCCCCATGGCCATCGCCACGTCCCGCCGGAGCGAGCGAAGGATCAGTCCTGTCTTCCTGGGCATCGTGGCCGTGACGGCGGTCACGGGCTGGGCCACGTGGACCGGCTTCGCCGAGCAGCCCGGGATCGCGGTCTTCCTCTTCGTGACGGCGGCCTGGATCGTCTCCCTGTGTCTGCACGAGTACGCCCACGCGCGCACGGCCCTGCACAGCGGCGACATCTCGATCGGCGCGAAGGGATACCTGACCCTCAATCCGCTGAAGTACACCCATGCGCTGCTCAGCATCGTGCTGCCCGTCCTCTTCGTGATCATGGGCGGGATCGGTCTGCCGGGCGGTGCGGTGTTCATCGAGCGCGGGCGCATCCGGGGCCGCTGGCGGCACAGCCTGATCTCGGCGGCGGGCCCGCTGACGAATGTGGCCTTCGCGGTGGTGTGCACGGCGCCGTTCTGGCTGGACGCGCTGGGCGGGGTCCCGGAGGAGTTCCGTTACGCGCTGGCGTTCCTGGCGCTGCTCCAGGTCACGGCCGCGATCCTGAACTTCCTGCCGGTGCCGGGCCTGGACGGCTACGGGGTGATCGAGCCCTGGCTGTCGCACAGGGCCCGCCGCCAGGTGGAGCCGCTCGCGCCGTTCGGGCTGCTGCTGGTGTTCGCGGTGCTGTGGATCCCGCAGGTGAACGCCACGTTCTTCGGCGCGGTCGACGCCGTGCTGCGCGGCCTGGGCATCAGCGACCTCGACACCTACTGCGGCCAGGACCTCTACCGCTTCTGGCAGGAGGGCAGCAACGTGTGCGTCACTCCGTGACGGAGCCGCGTCCCGCCCTCGCGCGCCGCGCGTAGTACCAGGTCATGTTGGACGACAGCCCGGCCAGCAGCACCCAGACGATCCCCAGCCAGCTGCCCTGGACGAAGGAAACCACGGCGGCGGCCACGGAGAGCAGGCAGACGGCGAGGGTGTAGACGGCGAGTCGCCGGGCCGGGGCGGGTGCGGGCGAGGCGGGCATGGGGGTCGGCTCCTGACAGGACAATCGGACGGTCGGACGTCAGTGGTGGCGACGACGGCACTGGCCGTGACGTCACCGACGGTGGTACGGCACCCAGTGTCCCTCATGCCCGCAGCCGCCCTACTACACCCGCCTGGAGCAGGGCAACGGGCGCGATGTGTCGGCGGAGGTGCTCGACTCGATCGCCCGCGCCCACGGCTCTCGGACGCCGAGCATGCCCACCTCACCCGTCTCGCCAGCCCCAAGCGCCAGAAGAAGCAGACCGCCGGCCGACCGCAGCAGGTGCGCGGCGGGCTGCGTCAGCTCCTGGCGGCCATCGAGGGTGTCCCCGCCCATGTGACCGGCCGTCGCTCCGACTTCCTCGCCCGGAACGGGACGGCCTCGGCGGTCGACTGGGGAACTCCCCCGCTTGAACGGGGGGCATCCTCGAAGGAGACCGGGTGACGGAGAAGAGCCCACGGTGCCAAGCGGTTGCGGCACCCGCTGGTGGGCGCGCTGACGCTGTCGCACGAGACCATGAAACTTCCGGACGATCATGAACAGGCCCTGATCATCCACCAGGCGGAGCCGGGTTCGCCGTCCGCCGAGGCGCTGCGGCCGCTCGCCGGCTGGGGTACGGACGCCATGAGCGCGGGGGCGGCGCGGCAGGTGTGAGCCGGCGAGGCTCACTGGGGGCACCCAGCGCGGGGCGCCGTTGCCCACCCCCGTGGGGCAGCTGCGCCCGGCGCTGGCGTGGTCGATCCTGTACGTGCGCCGGAGGGAAGTCAACTACTGTTGATTACTTGGCGAATCCTCGACAGCGTTTTGGTCGTTGATAGGTGATTTAGCCGGATCTGGCCGCAACGATCGTGTAGTTCATCACGGCGACGAGATCCCCGCCGCAGGCCGAAGAGTTCTATGATCCGACGCATGGCCTCCGATTCTCCAAACCCAGAAGCGTCGGCTCTTCGATCTGGCGAAGGTGGAGAGCCGTCGGACCCCATGGACTTCGCCGGTCGCTTCCGGCGGGTGATCTCGGTGATCTATCCGAAGGATCTGGGCCGCCCCTGGCGCGACTCGGAGATCGCCGAAGGGACCGGTCTGAGCGGTACCTACATCGGGAACCTCCGCAAGGGCGTCCAGAAGCCCAGCCTGGAGAACGCCGTGAAGATCGCCAAGTTCTTCGGTGTTCCGCTGGATTACTTCAGCGACTCCGCCACCGCTCAGGCCGTCGAGCGGGACCTGCGGAAGATCGAGGCGCTCCGGGACGCCCGGGTGGAGCGCATCGCGATGCGGGCGGCCGGCCTGCCGCCCGAGATGCAGGACGCCGCCCTCACCGTAGTGGAACAATTGCGCAGAGCGGTGGGACTGCCCGACGGCCGCCCCGAGGCGTGACCGACTACCGCCAAACGACGTTGGGGCACTGGCGGCTGTCGGCTGAGGAGACCGATGTGCGAGATCTTGGACGTACCCGCCGCCGGATGCGGGCCATGGTCAGACAGCTGGACCTGCCCCGGATGAGTTCGGTGGAGGAGTTGTGCGCGGCGGTCGCCGACCGGGTGGGGCGTCCGGTACGACTGGTTCCGCGGCGGATGCGGGTGGGCGAGCCGTCGGGATTCGTCGAACGCCGTGCGGACGCCGACGTGATCCATTTCGAGCAGGAGACCTCGGGCCTGCATCAGGCCCACATCATCTGCCATGAACTCGCGCACCTTCTGTGCGGGCACCTGGCGGAGGCCCCGTCCGCCGACGAGGAGGCGGCGCAGGTGGAGTTGGAGACCATCGACGCGGACATGATCCGGCTGGTCCTCGGCCGTTCCCACTACGAGGGCGCGGCGGAGGAGGAAGCGGAGATCCTGGGGGCCGAGTTGACGCGCACCCTCGTGCTGGCGCCCGGGGCCGGAACCACGTCCCAGCTGGCACCCGCGCTGGAACACCGTAAAGGGCAGCATGTCTGAGATGTCCGAAGCGCCGTTCAATCTGGTCTACCTCGGTATCGGCACGGTGGCCTGGGGCGTGGCCGGCCTGAAGATCCGGGCGTGGCGCCGGGATCCGTCCCCCGGCCTGCTCGTCGTCGCTCTGACCATCGCGGCCCCCGCGACCGCTTTCTTGGTGGCCGCCCCGGTGCTGTACCGGCTGATCGACCGGGTCGCGCACCGCGGCAATCTGGCCACTCTGCTGGTCTATCTGGGCATCACGGGTTTCTCCGCGGCCGCCGTGGTGCTGGCCCGTATGTGGACCCCGCCGAAGGAACGCGGGGACGCGCAGGTGTGGGACGGGGCCACCGCGGACACCTGGCACGAGGTGCGGCGGCGCCTCGCGGTGTTCGCCGTTCTGGTGCCGGTGATGACCGTCCTGTTCTTTACCGGGGGAGCCACCGCTCCGGAGACACCGCTCACGTTCGACACCACCTTCGCCACGATTCCACAGATCGCGCTGTTCCTGGTCCTCTACCAGGCCCTGTTCGGCTTCGCGCTCGTCGACATCAGCAGGGTGTGCTTCGGGCACGCCTCCCGGCTGCCGACCGGGCCGCTGCGCAGTGGCATCCGGCTGATCGTCCTCGGCGGGTTGATCGCCTGCGGATACGTCCTGTGCAAGCTCATCGCGATCGGAGCGGCCTTCGCGGAGGTCGCCGGGACGGAGTGGCTGAGCACCGCCCTCGGCCCCGCCTTCGCCGCGCTCGGAGCCGTGCTGATCACCGCGGGCTTCGCCGGACCGGCCGCCTCCGCCTGGGCCCGCAGGCGCCGCGACTACCAGGCCCTGCGCCCGCTGTGGGACTTGGTGTACCGGGCGGACCGGCGCCTGGCCCTGGAAGCGCCGCCGTCGGCCTGGACCGAGCGGCTCGCGTTCCGGGACCTGGAGTGGCGTACCGCCCGGCGCGGACTGGAGATCCGCGACGGCCAGTTGACGCTGCGCCCCTGGGCCGATCCCGAGGTGGTCACCGCCGCCGCGCTGGTCGCCCGGCGGGCCGGCCTGGACGACGAGGACCGGGCGGCACTGATCGTGGCCGCCGCCCTGCGCGGCGCCGCCGCGGCACTGAACGAGGGGACCGCGCCGCGCCCCCGCGAGGACCAGGTTCCGCTGCCGGGCCTCGACGCGGGACCGGCCGACGAACGGGCCCACCTGGTGCGGGTCGCCCGCTACCTGTACGCGCCCCTGACCGGCGAGGCACTGACCGCCGCCACCACGACCGGATGACCGCCGCGATGCCCGGCGCCCACCAAGCCTACGCACGGCTGGTCCTGGAGACGATGCCGGAGGAGTCCCGGGTCGGACTCACCCTGGGCTTCGTCAGGACCTTCGGCATCCCCGAGATCGCCCGGGTGCTGCACGGCACCGGCCGGATGACCGACGACCCGCGCGGCCGGGCCAAGGCCACGGGGGTGGCCATGTTCGCGCTGATCGGACAAGGGCTCGACAGTACCGAGGGGCGGCGGGTCGTCGAGGGTCTGCGCCGGATCCACGACCGGCCCGACATCACCGCCGAGTTGATGGCGTACGTCCTGGCCTGCTTCACCGTGTGCCCGCTGCGGTTCATCGACGACCACGGGCACCGGGCGGTCACGGACGAGGAGCGGGACGCCGCGTACGCGTTCCATCGAGGCCTGTCGGACGCCCTGGGTCTGCCCGACGCTCCGGACGGTCACCACGACCTGGCGCGCGTGGAGAGCTGGATGCGCGACTACGAGAGCCGTCACTTCGCCCCCAGCGAGGCGGGTCGCGCGCTCTGGGAGGCCACCAGCAAGGGCCTGTTGGCAGCCAGGTTGCCCGCTCCGCTGGCCGCGCTCGCGCCGGCGGTGGCCGCGTCACTGCTGGACCGGCCTCTGCGTACGGCCCTGGGTGTACGCCGCCCGCCCGCGCCGGTGCGCATTCTGGTGACCCGCGCGCTACGGTCCCGGGCAGGCACTGCCCGGCGGCAGCATTCCTGACGTCGTCGCTGTCGGCCCGGCATCAAAGATCCGCTTGACTATATTAGGCAAGGCTGACCTTGGACGCCCCTGACTCCGACCAGAGGAAGGCTTGGCCATGAGGCGTTCGCACCGTCGCCGTATTCCCCGCTCCCTGCCCTGACCGCCGCGGCGCCGCTGGTGGCCGCCTGTGGCTCGGACAGCAAGGGCTCCGAAGGTGCGGACTCCGCCGCTGAGTTCGGCGCTGTCCCCGTAACGGACCTCGGCCTTCGCGCCGGTCGCCTGCTCCGACTGCTCGATCAGCGGGGCGATCAGCTCTTCGCTGCGGCCGGAGCAGATGACAGGCGGCCCCCCGCTTCCCCGGCAGCGGCGGGCGGCCCGGTTTCCTGCCCTTCGGCAAGGACGGCTCCAGTACCGCCCACTGCGCATCTGTCAGATCACCCAGAACCACAAGACGCGATCACGACACAACCTTGATCCACTTTGAAAACAGACCCTAGACGTCGGTCAGCCGCAGCCCCGCGTGGGCCTTGTACCGGCGGTTCACGGAGATCAGGTTGGCGACCAGGGACTCGACCTGGTGGGCGTTGCGCAGACGGCCGGCGAAGATCCCGCGCATGCCGGGGATACGGCCCGCCAGCGCCTGCACGATCTCGACGTCGGCCCGCACCTCGCCGAGCACCATCACATCGGTGTCGATCTGCTCGATCTCCGGGTCCTGGAGGAGGACGGCGGAGAGGTGGTGGAAGGCGGCGGTGACCCGTGAGTCCGGCAGCAGCGCGGCGGCCTGCTCGGCGGCGCTGCCCTCCTCCGGCTTCAGGGCGTAGGCGCCCGACTTGTCGAAGCCGAGGGGGTTGACGCAGTCGACGACGAGCTTGCCGGCCAGTTCCTCGCGCAGCGCCTCAAGCGTCTTGCCGTGGCCGTCCCAGGGCACCGCGACGATGACGAGGTCGCTGCGGCGGGCCGTCTCGGCGTTGTCGGCGCCCTCGACGCCGTGCCCGAGTTCCTCGGCGGCGGCCCGCGCACGGTCGGCGACCCGCGAGCCGATGATCACCTTCTGCCCGGCCCTGGCGAGGCGGTACGCGAGGCCCTTGCCCTGCGGCCCGGTGCCGCCGAGCACGCCGACGACGAGCTCGGACACGTCGGGAAGGTCCCACGGGTCCTTGGCGGGAGCCTTGGCGGGGGCCGTCTGTCCACTGTCAGTAGAGGTCATGGGCCGACTGTACGTGCGCGGGGCGCGCGGGCGGGCGCGCGGCCCGGGTGGGCACGCCTTACGTGAGCGCGTTCACAGGGATCCGGCGGAACGTGATCGTCTCGTACGCGCTGAAGTCGCCCGTCTCGTACAGCAGTCCGACGGTGTCCGCGTCGACCCGGACGAGGTCGGAGTACGCGGCGGGCAGCCCGTCGACGGTGTGCGCGGACCGCCATGTCGTACCGCCGTCCTCGGAGACCCGTACGGTCATCAGCGCGCGGAAGCCGGGGTCGGCCGGGCCGGAGTACAGGAGCAGGTCGGGGTCGCGGAGTTGGAGGACGCTGCCCTCGCAGACGGGGGTGACGAGGCCGGCCTGGGGGCGGAAGGGCTTGACGAGGGTGGTGCCGCCGTCGGCGGAGTGGGCGTCGGCGCGGGTGCCGGGCGACGGGGAGTCGTTGCGGGTGTTGAAGTAGACGCGGCCGTCGGGGAGTTCGGCGGCGGTGGTCTCGTTGACGTTGATGTAGCCGTCGGTGTTGTCGTCCACGTATCCGATGCGCCAGGTCGTGCCGCGGTCGTCGCTCAGCAGGCAGTGACCGCCGTTGTACTTGCCCTCCGTGCCGGTGTCCTGGCCGCCCGGGGGGAGTGAGTGGTTGGCGGGGACGACGACCCGGCCGGTGCTCAGCCGGAGGGCGTGGCCGGGTGTGGTGGCGTACCACCGCCAGTCGGCTCTCTTCGCCGTCTCGGTGATCTCCTTGGGCGTGGACCAGGTGCGCCCTTCGTCGTCGCTGTACTGCACCCACACGCGGCGGCCGTCCGCGGCGCTCACCTGGCCGCGGCGGATGGCGTCCTCGGTGGCGTGGGCCGCGTTGCGTACGTGGACGAGCAGGACGCGGCCCCCGTCGAGGACGACGGGGGCCGGGTTGCCCGCGAGGTCGTCGCCGTTCTGCGCGGCCACCTCCAGCGGGCCCCAGGTGCGGCCGCCGTCCGTGGACCGCTTCAGCACGACGTCGATGTTCCCGAAGTCGGCCCCCGAGCCGACCCTGCCCTCGCAGAAGGCCAGCAGGGTGCCGTCGGCGGTGGCGACGACGGCCGGGATACGGAAGCTCGCGTACCCCTCTTCGCCGGCGCGGAAGGGGATGCTGCTCTCGGTGCTGCTCGCGGTGTTGTTCTCCGTCATGGGCGGGCTCCTTGGGGCGGTGGGAACCAGCCCGTGCCCCGCTCGGGCGAATTCGGGGTGAACGTCACGTCACGAGTGGTGGTGTGCGGCAGGATGCCTGCGCATGGACGCCGTACGGGTCGCGTTGTTGCGGGAAGTGCTCGCCGGGACGGAGTGGCCGGTCGCCACCCGCCGGTTCGCGAGGGCACTCAGGGGCTCTGTCGTGTCGTACGGCGGCGGGTTGCTGCTCGTGGGCACGGCGGAGTACGAACCGTGGCATCTGGCCGCGCACCTCGTGGACGAGGCGGCGTGGTCGGGCACTCCGGAACTCTCCCCGACGCTCGTACGGCACGGGGCGCGCCCCAGCGATCCCGCGCATCTGGCGGTGGGGCTTGGCCGCGTGTCGGCGGCCCGGCGGGGCGAGACGCTGCTCGTGGTGTCCCCGTCCGCGCCGGGCGGCGCGCTGCTGGAGCGGGTGCACGACGCCCGGCGGGCCGGGGCGCGGGTGCTCGCGCTCGACTCCGGTGACCGCGATCTGGGTGCGATGGCGCACGAGTCGCTGGCCGTGCCACCGGAGACCGACCTGGACCTCGACACGGTCCAGCACCTGGTGAGCGCGGCGGCGGGTGAGAACGCGCTGCCGGAACGGAGAGGCCGACGACGCCTGCGGGACCGCCTGGCCCGGCTGGCGGACGAGTTGACGGCTCCGCCGCCGACCCTGTGGTAGCCGCGCGGCTGTTTGGAGGAGGTTCCCCCCACCCGCCGCCCCTCAAAGAGGCGAGCGGGTGGGGAACGACGGGCGCTCCCGGCGGAGGACAGCCTCACCGACGCCGGGAAACCCGAGCCCTCAGTCGTCGGCCTCCCGTGCGGCACCGTTCTGCCAGCGTGGGTCCCCCTCCCACGCGATGTTGCGTTCGCGGGCCGTCTCCATCGCGTGGGCGGCCTCGTCCGGGGAGGCGTAGGGCCCCATACGGTCCTTGTTGGGGCACTCGGGCCCCTCCTCGACCTTCTTGTGCTCCAGGCAGTAGTACCACTCGCCCGGCTTCCCGACCGCCTTGCGCTTCTTGAACAGGGCCATGACTCGCGGCTCCTTTCGCCAGGGACATCGTCCCCCACACCCGCTGGTTAAACTCGCTGACATGTCTGCCCAGTCGCTGCTCGCCCCGGGGAGGATCTCCCCCGCCCGTACCGTGCCGGGACACATCCGCCGGCCCGAGTACGTGGGCAAGCCCGCCCCCACCCCGTACACCGGCCCGGAGATCCAGACGCCCGAGACGATCGAGGCGATGCGGACCGCCGGGCGGATCGCCGCGCGGGCGATGGAGGAGGCCGCGAAGGCCATCGCGCCCGGCGTGACGACGGACGAACTGGACCGCATCGCGCACGAGTACATGTGCGACCACGGCGCCTACCCCTCCACCCTCGGCTACCGGGGCTTCCCCAAGTCGCTGTGCACCTCGGTCAACGAGGTGATCTGCCACGGCATCCCGGACTCCACGGTCCTGCGCGACGGCGACATCATCAACCTGGACGTCACGGCGTACATCGGCGGCGTGCACGGCGACAACAACGCCACGTACCTCGTCGGAGACGTCGACGAGGAGTCCAGGCTGCTGGTGGAGCGGACCCGTGAGTCCCTCAACCGGGCGATCAAGGCGGTCAGGCCGGGACGGCAGATCAACATCATCGGGCGTGTGATCGAGTCGTACGCGAAGCGCTTCGGGTACGGCGTCGTGCGGGACTTCACCGGGCACGGGATCAACTCGTCCTTCCACTCCGGGCTGATCATCCCGCACTACGACAGCCCGCACGCGACGACCGTCATGCAGCCCGGGATGACGTTCACGATCGAGCCGATGCTCACGCTCGGGGCGTACGACTACGACATGTGGGACGACGGCTGGACGGTCCTGACCAAGGACCGGAAGCGGACGGCCCAGTTCGAGCACACACTGGTCGTGACGGACACGGGCGCCGACATCCTCACGCTGCCGTAGCAGTCCGCGGAGGCCAACGCACCGCGCTCGTCGTCGGCCCCGCCCCCGTGGCCCGCTCTCTCAGGAGGGCGGGCCTTTTTGTGCGCATTGCGTGGGGCGGGTGAAGTTTCTGGGTATACCTTTACCGACAGGGCGTCGGTAACTCATCGACTTAGGCAAAGCTAACCAAAGCAAAGCGGTTGGCGACTCTCTCCCGCCCTGCCACCGGAGACCCCATGGACTCGTTCTCGACGCTCCTCCGCACCGCGTCGCGCGAGCAGCACGCGACCGCGCACCATTCGACGTTCATGAGCGGCCTGCTCGGCGGTCGGCTCGGTCTCGACGCGTACACGCGGTACACGGAGCAGCTGTGGTTCGTGTACGAGGCGCTGGAGGGCTGTGCGTGGGAGCTGGCCGACGACCCGGTGGCGGGGCCGTTCGTCCAGCCCGAGCTGATGCGTCTGGCCGCGCTGGAGCAGGACCTGGCGCATCTGCGGGGCCCGCACTGGCGCTCGATGCTGGCCGCCCTGCCGGTGACGGAGACGTACGCGCGGCGGATCACGGAGTGCGCGCACATGTGGCCGGCCGGGTACGTCGCCCACCACTACACCCGCTATCTCGGTGACCTCTCCGGCGGCCAGGTCGTCCGCGACACGGCCGAGAAGACGTGGGGCTTCGCCAGGAAGGGCGACGGAGTGCGCTTCTACGTCTTCGAGGACATCGCCAACCCGGCCGCCTTCAAGCGGGGCTACCGCGAGCTGCTCGACCGGGTGCGGGCGGACGACCTGGAGAGGCAGCGGATCATCACGGAGTGCAAGAGGGCGTTCGCGCTGAACATCGCGATGCTCGGCGCGCTGGGCGAGGAGTTCCCGCTGAGTGCGTGACCGTTTCAGGGGGCCTCGACGCGCAGCGCGATGCGCGACCGCGGCGGCCTCAGCGCTCCAGCGACACCCGGCCTCCCACCTCCACCCATCCCTGCGGCTGCGGTGCCGTGAGGATCTGCGAGCCCGCTCCCTGCGTGATGTTCAGGGCGCGGCCCAGCTGGTCCGTGAGGAGCAGGGCCGCCGCGCCCGTGGCCTCGTCCTCGTCGATGCCGTCGCCGCGGCCGGGGAAGGCGCGGGCACGGACGCGACCCGCGGCCTCGTCCTCCCAGGCCCAGGCGTAGATCCACTCCCCCGGCGGCGGGACGGGGAGGGCGTCGACCTCGGCCGCTGAGCCGTACTGGCGGAGCGTGCGCGGCGGTGCCCACTCCGCCCGGGCCTCGATCCAGGTGAACTCGCCGTCCAGGCGGGTGCCGACGATCCCTGCGGGGGTGACCAGTTCGGGGACGTCCAGGAGCCAGGCCGTGCCCACGCAGGGGTGCCCGGCGAAGGGCAGGCGGAGGGTGGGCGTGTAGATGTCGATGATCCCGCGCTCGGGGTCGTCGACGAACACGGTCTCGCTGAAGCCGAGTTTGGCGGCGAGGGCCTGCCGGTCGGCGGGTTCCGGCAGGACCGAGCCGTCCCGGACGACACCCAGCTCGTTGCCGTAGCCACCCTCGGGCCCGCAGAAGACCCTCAGCACGTCGTAATCAGTCACCTGGGCATTGAACATCACCGAGAAACGCCACGGAGAAAGATCACCGAGCGGCGACTTCGGCCCCTGGCTCCCCACCCGGGCTCTTGACCCGCGCCTTGTGCTCTTTACGCCCGCTTGACCGAATCATCACGGCCGTTTTAGGCCACCGTGATCAGGCCGTGCTCGTACGCCCCCGATGAGAGGAGATTCACTGAACGAGCAGGAATTGGTGAGGTAAGCCTCAGATAAGTTGGGCAAGCCTCACCTCATCTGTGCGTCCCCTGTGTCCTTCTCTGGAGCCGACATGCGCCCCCTCAGACTGTCCGCCGTCACCGCCGCCGCCACCGTGGCGGCCCTGACCGCCGTCACCGGCTGCACCGAGAAGAGCAGCGCCAAGGGCGGCGACGGCGTCATCGAGGTGACCGCCACCGACACCACGTGCGAGGTGTCGAAGAAGGAGTTCCCGGCAGGGCACGTCGAACTCGCCGTCGAGAACAAGGGTTCCAAGGTCACCGAGGTCTACCTCCTCTTCCCGGACGACCGGGTGGTGGCCGAGCGCGAGAACATCGGCCCCGGCACCCGGCAGAAGGTCACGGCCGAGGTGAAGGCGGGCGACTACCGGATCGCCTGCAAGCCGGGCATGAAGGGCGACGGCATCCGCCAGGACGTCACCGCCACCGGCACCGGCAAGGCCGTCGAGCACGACCCGCGCCTGGACAAGGCCGTCGCCGCCTACCGCGAGTACGCCCAGGAGCAGGCCGACGCGACCATCCCGCAGGTCGAGACGTTCGCCGAGGCCATCAAGGACGGCGACATCGAGGCCGCGAAGAAGGCGTACGCGCCCTCACGCGTCGGCTGGGAGCGCACCGAGCCGGTCGCCGAGTCCTTCGGTGACATCGACCCGAAGGTCGACGTGCGCGAGGACGGCCTGGAGGACGGTCAGGACCCGGAGAAGGACTGGACCGGCTGGCACCGGCTGGAGCGCTCGCTGTGGAAGGACGGCAAGCTCACCGACCACGACTCCGCGCTCGCCGACCAGCTCGTGAAGGACCTTCAGGACTGGCGGAGCCGGGTCGGCCGGGCCGAGATCACCCCGACCTCCATGGCCAACGGCGCCAAGGAGCTCCTCGACGAGGTCGCCACCGGCAAGGTCACCGGCGAGGAGGAGCGCTACTCGCACACCGACCTGGTCGACTTCAAGGGGAACGTCGAGGGCGCCGAGAAGTCCTACGAGCTGCTGAAGCCGGTCGCCGCCGAGAACGACCCGGCGCTGGCGAAGGAGCTCGACAAGCAGTTCGCGGCGCTGAACACGCTCCTCGACCAGTACCGCGAGGACAAGAACGGCTACGACTTCGTCTCCTACGACAAGGTCGGCAAGGACGAGCGCAAGGAGCTCTCGGACGCGGTGAACGCGCTCGCCGAGCCGCTGTCCCGGCTCGCCGCCGCCGTCGTGAAGTAGCGGGAACGAGGGCCGGCCCAGATGACGGACAGCACCGAAATAGAGATCACCGAGAGCACGACGATGACCGAGGGCACCTCCCGTGCGCCGTCCAGGCGTTCGCTGATCGGCTGGGGCGGAGCCGGGCTCGCGCTGGGGGCCGCCGCGGCCGGTGGCGCGGTGGCCGTGGCCACGACGGGCGGCGATGCCTCACCGGCCGGCGCCGACGCCGGGGCCCCGGTCGCCTTCCACGGCGCGCACCAGGCCGGCATCGCCACCGCCGTGCAGGACCGGCTGCACTTCGCCGCGTTCGACGTGAAGACGGAGGACCGCGCCGAGTTCGTGCGGATGCTCAAGGACTGGACGGCGGCCGCGCGGCGGATGACGGCCGGGAAGGCGGTCGGCGAGGGCGCGTACGGTGGGCCGGCCGAGGCGCCGCCGGACGACACCGGCGAGGCGCTGGGGCTGAAGCCGTCCCGGCTCACCCTCACCATCGGCTTCGGGCCCTCGCTCTTCGAGAAGTTCGGCCTTGCGGACGCGCGGCCCGAGGCGCTGGTGGACCTGCCGCAGTTCGCGGGCGACAACCTGGACAGGGCCCGCAGCGGCGGCGATCTGTGTGTGCAGGCGTGCGCGGACGACCCGCAGGTCGCGGTGCACGCGATCCGCAACCTCGCCCGGATCGGCTTCGGCAAGGTGTCCGTCCGCTGGTCCCAGCTCGGATTCGGCAAGACCTCGTCGACCACTCCGGAGGACCGGACCCCGCGCAACCTCATGGGCTTCAAGGACGGCACCCGCAACATCGCGGGCACGGACACGGCCGGGCTGGACAAGCATGTGTGGGTGGCGGGGTCCGACGGCCCGGCCTGGATGGCCGGCGGATCGTACCTGGTGGCGCGGCGCATCCGGATGCACATCGAGCCCTGGGACCGTGCCTCGCTGCGGGAGCAGGAGGACGTCTTCGGCCGCGACAAGGCCGAGGGCGCACCCGTGGGCAGGGCGAAGGAGCATGACGAGCCGTTCCTGAAGGCGATGCTGCCGGACGCGCATGTACGGCTCGCGCACCCGGACTCCAACAACGGGGCGAAGATCCTGCGTCGCGGCTACTCCTTCACCGACGGCACGGACGGCCTCGGCCGCCTCGACGCGGGCCTGTTCTTCCTCGCGTACCAGCGTGACGTGCGCACGGGGTTCATCCCGATCCAGCGCAGCCTCGCCAAGGACGCGCTCAACGAGTACATCCAGCACGTGGGTTCGGCGATCTTCGCGGTGCCGCCGGGCGTCCGGGACGCGGACGACTGGTGGGGCCGGACGCTGTTCTCCTCGACGTTCTCCTCGACGAAGGGAGCCTAGCGGCGTGTTCGCGAACTATCTGATCGGTCTGCGCGAGGGCCTGGAGGCGAGCCTCGTCGTCTGCATCCTCATCGCGTACCTGGTGAAGACGGACCGCCGGGACGCGCTGAGGCCCGTCTGGACCGGTATCGGCGTCGCGGTCGGGCTCGCTCTCGCCTTCGGCTGCGTTCTCGAATTCGGTTCGCAGGAGCTGACGTTCGAGGCGCAGGAGGCGCTCGGCGGCTCACTGTCGATCATCGCGGTGGTCCTGGTGACGTGGATGGTCTTCTGGATGCGGCGTACCGCCCGGCATCTGAGGTCCGAACTCCACGGCAGGCTGGACGCGGCGCTGCGGATGGGCACGGGCGCGCTGGTCGCCACGGCGTTCCTTGCGGTGGGCCGGGAGGGCCTGGAGACGGCCCTGTTCGTGTGGGCGTCGGTGCGTGCGTCCAGTGACGGCACCCAGGGTCCGCTGATCGGCGTGCTGTTGGGCATCGCCACGGCCGTCGTGCTGGGCTGGCTCTTCTACCGGGGTGCTTTGCGCATCAACCTCTCCAAGTTCTTCACGTGGACCGGCGGCATGCTGGTCGTGGTGGCGGCCGGCGTGCTCGCGTACGGCTTCCACGACCTGCAGGAGGCGGACTTCCTGCCTGGTCTGACGAACCAGGCGTTCGACATCAGTCACATCGTGGACCCGTCCAGTTGGTACGGGGCGCTGCTGAAGGGAATCTTCAACTTCCAGCCCGATCCGACCGTGCTCCAGGTCACGGTATGGCTCCTGTACCTGATCCCGACGCTCGCACTGTTTCTCGCCCCGGTAGGGTTCGCCTCCGGGAAGGGGAAGGTGAAGGGACCTGATGAGCAGGGATCGCGGGGTTCTCAGCCCTCGAAGGCTCAGTGAGTACACGGCCTTTCGGCGGCTCGGCACGTACGGCCGCCCTCGGCGTCTCGGCGGGCACGGCCGGTTCGCCCTGGTGACCGCGTCGGTGGCCGTGCTGTCCGTGACGGCGAGCGGCTGCGTGGTCGTCCATGGCGAGCGGGAGATCGTTCCGACGGTGACGCGGGCCGATGCCGCCCGCGCGCTCAAGGAGTTCACCGCCGCGTACAACAAGGCCGACAAGACGTACGACCAGGCCGCGGACGCGGAGCGGGTGACCGGCGCGCTCGCCGACATCGACGGGGCGAAGCTGAGGGCGGGCCGCAAGAACAACCCGGACGGCAATCCGGCGCACTCGCCGCTGAAGCTGACCGACCCGAATTTCACGATCCCCGAGAAGGCGGGCTGGCCACGCTGGTTCGTCGCGGACACGGCCGCCAACAAGGGCTTCAAGAACACCCGTTGGCTGATGGTGTTCACCCGCTCCGACGCGGACGACGTGTGGGCGGTGTCGTACCTGACGATCGTCCAAGCCGCTGCCATACCGAAGTTCAAGAAGAACGCGGACGGGTTCGCGCAGACGGTCCCGGCGGACGACGCGGCACTGGCGGTGGCACCGCGTGAGCTGGGCAAGGCGTATGCGACGTACCTGAAGGCCAAGCCTTCGGGCGGTTCGGGCGGTTCCGGCGGCGAGGTCTTCGCGCCCGGCCCCCACACCTCCGAGTGGCGGGCCGACCGCGAGAAGAAGTCGGCGCAGCCGGGGCTCGCCCGCCAGTACGTCGACGAGCCGCTGTCGAAGGGCGACTACGCCCCGGTGGGCCTGCGCACGACGGACGGCGGAGCCATGGTCTTCTTCGCCACGCACCACTACGAGAAGCAGACGGCCGCACCGGGTGTCGACCTCGACATCCACCCCAGCGCCCGGCCCCTGCTGACCGGCGAGGTGAAGTCCTCGCTGACGTTGCAGCGCGTGTCCAACGGAGTGGTGCTGGATCCGCCGAAGTCGGCGTCGGACCAGCGGGTGACGTTCCTGAACCGGGTGGACGGGCTGACGAGCGTGAAGGGCGAGTAGGCCCAGTAGGGCTCCGGGGAGAGCCTCAGCCGCGGAGGGGCCAGGCCGCCGTCGTGTGGTCCGGTTCCTCCCCCGCGTGCCGGGAGCATGCGTCGGTGAGGATCTCCAGCAGGCTCAGCGGGTCGGGGAGCGGGTGTTCGAGGCCGCGCACCCACTGGACGGTGAGGTCACCGGGGAGCCGCGCGGGCGGCACGAGGACGTAGGAACCGCGGCAGTGCCAGCGCAGGCCGGGGTGCTCGTCCATGGTCTCGGGGTGGCAGTCCAGTTCGCAGGGCCACCACTCGTCCTCGTCCTCGGGCGTGCCGCGGGTGAGGGTGAAGAACAGCATGCGCCCGTCGCCGGTCTCGGCCACCGGCCCGACCTCGGTCCCGGAGGCGAGGAGTCGCTCCAGCGCCTCGCGTCCCGCGTCGAGCGGCACGTCGAGTACGTCGTGCACCATGCCGGTCGCGGTGATGAAGTTGGCCTGCGGCTGGTGGCGGGCCCAGCGCTCGATCTGGGCCTGGTCGGTGGTGGACTGCGTCTGCCAGGCGAACGAGACGGGGTGGCGCGCGGGCGTGGGACAGCCGACCCGGTCGCACGAACACCGGTAGGCGGACGGGTACGCGGCCGGTGCGAGCGGGAGTCCCGCGGCGGCAGCGGCGAGCAACAGGGTTTCGCGACCGCTGTCTTCGGCCTCCCGTTCGGTGCGACGACCGCGCAGCCACTGGGAGATCCTGCCCTGCCCGCCGGAGCGGCGGCCGAACTCAGCGCTCATGTATCCCCTCGCCTTGCCGTTGTGCGGACAGCATGCCCCCATGGTCCCACCATCCTGCGCTCCGGGTGGCCGGAGACCGCATCCCGGGTAGGTGGGGCGATGCCGACCCCCGGCGGGGATCAAGGGTTATTGAGCGCTTTGCCGTGATTTGCCACCCCCTTCCGGGGCGTTGCAGGGCCGTCGCGGTCGCTTTCGTCACACCTTCGGCTGAAGCTCAGCGAGGGGCCAGTCCATAGAGGGCGTAGTCCACGAGGGCGTCCGTGTACTCGTACGAGATGGGGGCGGTGCGCTGGAGCCAGCGCTGGGCGAGCGGGGAGACGAAGAGCTCGAGGGCGATGCGCGGGTCGATGTCGTGACGTACGTCACCGGCGTCCTGCGCGGCCTTCAACCGCTGGACGTAGAGCTGGAGTTGGGGTTCGAGCAGCCGGGAGACGACCTGTGCGGCGAACTGCGCGTCGACGACCCCCTCGGCGGCCAGGGCGCGGGAGGGCGCCTCGAACTTCGGTTCCAGCAGTTGGTCGACCGTGGCCCGCAGGACGTACTTGAGGTCGGCGGCCAGGTCACCGGTGTCCGGGATCCCGTACTGCAACTCCTCCGGCGTGGCCACGGCCTCGGCGTACTGCTCGCTCAGGTCGAGGAAGGCCTCCAGCAGCACGTCCGCCTTCGACGACCACCACCGGTAGATCGTCTGTTTGCCGACTCCGGCGCGGGCGGCGATGCCCTCGATGGTTGTCTTCGCGTAACCGGCCTCCACGACGAGAGCGAGAGCGGCGTCGTAGATGGCGCGGCGTGACTTCTCGCTGCGGCGGGTGGAGTCGGGGGCGGGCTTCTGGACCATGCGGCCAAATTATCAGTTGACAAGACGGTGCGTCTCGCCGCAGCCTGGGGGAGCGACGTACGAGACGATACGTATCGTCATACGAAGGGAGATGTGCCATGGCCCGAGGTGGAGCCGGAAACATGCTGGGAGTCGGCGGCACCCGCAGCAAGCTCAGCCGCGGGGCGCTGCGGGGAGGAGGCCGCGCAGGCGCGGTCGGCGGCGGTCGGAGCCCGCAGGCCCAGAAACGGGAGCTGTTGCGCAGGCTCCAGGAGGGACGCGCGACCGACAAGCAGTCGTGACCGGGCCGGGGCCGCCAGGGACAGGGCGGGGATGGCGGCGGGGGCCTTCCTACTCCGGGTCCCGTTCCCCGGCCGGCGGCCAGGCGTCCCCCCAGTCGGCGTCACGGGCGGCCCTGTAGAGCGGCCCGTGGCGCTTGGTGACGGTGGTGCGGCGGAGGAGGGAGGGCTCGGCCTCGCACAGGTCCAGGAGCACCTGACCCTTGCGGATCTGGGGCCTGCGGACGACGCGGGAGGGCGCCGGGGCGGCCTCCGGCCCCCGTACGGCGGCGACGTAGCTGAACTTCTCGTCCTCGTACGCGAGTGACCCGCCCTTGACCTGGCGGTGCAGCGAGGACCGGCTGACCCGGGCGGAGAAGTGACACCAGTCCTCACCGGGCACGATGGGGCAGGCCGCGCTGTGCGGGCAGGGGGCGGCGATACGGAACCCGGCACGGACGAGCCGGTTGCGGGCCTCGATGACGCGGGCGTGACCGCCGGGAGTGCCCGGCTCGACGATCACCACGGAGCGTGCGGCTCCCCCGGCGGCGTCCACGACGGCGGCACGGTCGGTCTCGGTCAGCTCGCCGAGGACGTAGGAGACGGTGACGAGATCAGTGCTCTCGACGGTGAGCGCCGCTCCGATACGAGAGCGCCGCCACTCGGCGCCCTTCAGCTCCGGGTTGCGCGCGGCGATCTCCCGCCCGAGAGCGAGCGCGGGCTCGGCCCAGTCGAGCACCGTGACCGGCCGCTCCCCCGCCCAGACGGCGTTGACGGCCCAGGTCGCCGCGCCGGTACCGCCCCCGATGTCCACATGGCTGTCCGGCACCCACGCGGGCACGGTCTCCGCGAAGGCATCCAGCGCCGAGCACACCGCCTCGAACGTCGCCGGCATCCGGTACGCGGCGTACGCGACGACGTCCGAACGGTCCCGCAGTACCGGCGCGTCCGTCGGCGTCCGCCCCCGGTAGTTCGCGATCAGCCGCTCGACCGCCTGTGAGGCCGCCTTCGGCGGCAGCCCGTCGAGCAGCCCGGCCAGGGCGGCACGCAGGGAGTCGGCTGGGGAGACGGGGGCGTTCACGTGGCGATTCTATGGGGGGTGGCCGACGGCCCGGAGCCCGGCTCGGTCCGGTCGAGGGCGAGGCCGGAAAACCGTTCGCCTGCGGGGTGAGGTGCGGGGGAGGCTGGTCGCATGTCTTACGCCGGGCCGCCGCAGGGCGTCGTGCATGTGCCCCCGCCGATCGCCTCGCTGGCCGGGGACCGGCCGCTGCTTCCCGTGTGGCGGAACGAGTTGGGCGGGCTGACCTTCCGGATCGGGGACGGGGACGGGGAAGGGGACGGTGACGGGGAGGGGCGGCTGTTCGCGAAGTGGGCTCCGGCCGGCTCCGGGCTGGATCTGGCGGCCGAGGCGGAGCGCTTGCGGTGGGCTGGCGGATTCACGCCCGTGCCCCGCGTCCTGGACCAGGGGGCGAGCGAGGACGGTGCCTGGCTCGTCACCCATGAGCTGCGGGGCGACAGTGCCGTCAGCCCACGGTGGAAGGCCGATCCCGCCACCGCCGTCCGCGCGCTGGGAGTGGGGCTGCGGCGGCTGCACGAGAGCCTGCCCGTGGAGGAGTGTCCGTTCAGCTGGTCGGTCGAGCGGCGTCTGGGGCGCGCCCGGCGCGCGGGGATCGAGGTCCCGGCCGATCTCCCCGAGGCGCCGCCCGTGGACCGGCTCGTCGTGTGCCATGGCGACGCCTGCGCGCCGAACACGCTGCTCGGCGACGACGGCTCGTGGTCCGGTCACGTCGACATGGGCGCTCTCGGCGTCGCCGACCGGTGGGCCGACCTGGCCGTCGCCACCTGGAGCACGCGGTGGAACTACGGCCCCGGGTGGGAGGAGCCTCTCCTCGACGCCTACGGCATCGCCCCCGATCCCGACCGGATCGCGTTCTATCGGCGCATCTGGAGCGTGACGTGAGGGTCAGGCCCCCTGGACCGCCCGGGCCAGCCGCGTCGCCGCCCCCGCCCTCACTCGGTTGTCCGGGAGTACACGGCGGCGGGGGTGCACCGTGTTCGCCAGCAGTACCAGGTACGTGTCCGTGGCCCGGTCCAGGACCAGCGACGTCCCCGTGAAGCCCGTGTGGCCCGCCGCACCGCGCCCCGCCAACTCCCCCATGAACCACGGCTGGTCGACGGCAAGGCCCAGGCCCGGTGGGGTGAGCATGAGGTCGACGAGGTCGGGGCCGAGGACGCGGGCGGGCCCGTAGGAGCCGCCCGCGAGCAGCGTGCGGCAGAAGACCGCCAGGTCCCGGGCCGTGGCGAAGAGGCCCGCGTGGCCCGCGACCCCGCCGAGGGCCCAGGCGTTCTCGTCGTGGACCACGCCACGGAGCATGCCGCGGTCCGCCTTCGCCCAGGGGCGCCGCTGGTCCTCGGTCGCCGCCGCACCCGGGCAGGGGCCGAAGGCCGTCGACGTCATGCCCAGGGGGCGGGTGATGCCGTCGCGGATCAGGACGTCCAGTCCCCGGCCCGTGACGCGTTCCAGGACGTGCTGCAACAGGAGCATGTTCAGGTCCGAGTAGCAGTACGCCGTGCCCGGCCGTGTCGTCGGCGTCTCCGCGCGGAGCATGGCGAGGCGGGCCTGGTCCGTCGGGCAGTCGTACAGCGGGAGTTCGGGGCGCAGGCCCGAGGTGTGGGTGAGGAGCTGGCGTACGGTCACGCCGTGCTCGGCGGCGCCCGTGAAGTCCGGCAGGTAGGCCCCCACGCGCGCGTCGATCCCGAGGGTGCCGCGCTCCAGTTGCTGGGCCGCCGCCACCGCCGTGAAGAGCTTGGTGAGGGAGGCCAGGTCGAAGGGGGTGTCCACGGTCACCGGCACACGGTCCTCGGGCGGCAGTTCGACGGCCGTGTCGCTCGTCTCGTCGTAGGACGTGTACCGCACCGCCCAGCCCATGGCCTCCTCCACCGCGATGACCGGGCCGCGCCCCGCGATCACGACGGCACCCGCCGCCCAAGGGCGCTCGCCCTCGGCCCCGATGGGGCCCGCCTCGGCCGCCTCGGCCTCCCCCGCCTCCGCCGCGTCTCCCGTACAGGCCCGGATCTCGCGTACGAGGAGACGCAGTTGGCCGGCGTCGAGGCCGGCCCGCTCCGGGGTGCCGGCGCGCAGTCTCGGGACGCTCAGCGTTCTTCCCCCAAGCTCTCGGCCGGTCGTGTGGTCCAGGGGCGGCAGAGTGCCACGAAACAGGCGACGCCCACCAGCGCGGCGGCCAGTTGGACGACGGCCATCGGGACGGCGGTGTCCTCGCCCGCGATCCCGACGAGCGGCGAGGCGATCGCGCCGATGAGGAACGAGGACGTGCCGAGCAGCGCGGACGCCGAACCGGCCGCGTGCCGTACCCGTACCAGGGCGAGCGTCTGGGTGTTGGGCAGGGTGATGCCCATCGCGGACATGAGGACGAACAGGCCCGCCGCCACGGGCCAGAGCCCCACCTCGCCGAAGACCCCGGCCGACATCAGCAGCAGTGCGGTCGCGGAGAGCGTCACGATCGCGAGGCCCGTCGCCAGCACCTTGTCCAGTCCGACGCGGCCGACCAGGACCTTGCCGTTGATCTGACCGGCGATCACCAGGCCGACGGAGTTGACGCCGAAGAGCAGGCTGAACGTCTGCGGGGAGGCGCCGTAGATCTCCTGGATCACGAAGGGGGAGGCACTGATGTACGCGAACAGCGCGGCGAACGTGAAGCCGCCCGCCAGCATGTAGCCGGTGAAGACCCGGTCGGCGAGCAGCCCGCGCATCGCGCGCAGGGCCTCGCCCACGCCTCCCGCGTGCCGGTGGCCGGGGGCCAGGGTCTCGGGCAGCCGCCACCAGACGACGGCGGTCAGCGCGACGCCGATGGCGATCAGGACCACGAAGACGCCTCGCCAGTCCGTGACCCGCAGGATCTGGCCGCCGATCAGCGGCGCGACGATCGGCGCCACCCCGGAGACCAGCATGAGGGTGGAGAAGAAGCGGGCCATCGCCACGCCGTCGTACAGGTCGCGGACCACCGCCCGTGCGATCACGATCCCGGCCGATCCCGCGAGGCCCTGGACGAGCCGGAAGGCGATGAGGGCCTCCACCGTGGGCGCGAGCGCGCACAGCGCGGTGGCGAGGACGTACACGGCCAGTCCGGCGAGCAGCGGTCGCCTGCGGCCCCAGCGGTCGCTCATCGGGCCGACGACCAGCTGGCCCAGCGCCATGCCGGCGAGGCAGGCGGTGAGCGTGAGCTGCACGGTGGTGGCGGGCGCGTTCAGGGACGTGGTGACCTCCGGCAGTGACGGGAGGTACATGTCCATCGCCAGCGGGGGCGTGGCGGTGAGGCCGCCGAGGATGAGGGTGACGAGGATGCCGGTGCGGCGGAGGGCGACGGGGTCGGGTCCGCTCCGTGACGCCCCGGGCTTCCCGGCTGCCGGGTCCTTGACTGTGTCCGTGGTCCCGGTTGTGGTCGTGGTCCCAGCCGTGGCCGTGGTCCCGGCCGTGCCTCCCGCCGGTTCCGCCACCGCCGTGCTCGGTATGTGCCCCTCCGGGACGTCCTGGTCCCGCGTGGTACGGCCACGCTCGGGCATGTGCCCCTCCCTCTCTGTTCGGTCCGCCGCCTATGCTCTCAGTTCGAACGGGGTGTTCGGGGTCACAGATCAAGGGGTGGGACATGGCGGACCGGCCGGTGCGGTGGGGAATCCTGGCGACCGGAGGGATCGCCGCGTCGTTCACGGCCGACCTGGTGGACCTGCCGGACGCCGAGGTCGTGGCGGTGGCCTCGCGGAGCGCCGAGTCGGCGAAGGCGTTCGCGGAGCGGTTCGGGATAGCGCGGGCGTACGGCGAGTGGGGCGCCCTCGCCGAGGACACGGACGTGGACGTGGTGTACGTCGCCACACCTCACTCCGCGCACCGGGCCGCCGCCGGGTTGTGCCTGGAGGCCGGGCGGAACGTGCTGTGCGAGAAGGCGTTCGCGCTGAACGCTCGGGAGGCCGGGGAACTGGTCGCGCTGGCGAGGGAGCGCGGGAGCTTCCTCATGGAGGCCATGTGGATGTACTGCAACCCGCTGGTACGGCGCCTGGCCGACATGGTGCGGGACGGAGTGATCGGTGAGGTCCGTACCGTGCAGGCGGACTTCGGGCTGGCCGGTCCGTTCCCTCCCTCGCACCGGCTGCGCGACCCGGCACAGGGCGGGGGCGCGCTGCTGGACCTCGGCGTCTATCCGGTCTCCTTCGCCCACCTCCTGCTCGGAGAGCCCTCGGACGTGACAGCGCGAGCGGTGCTCTCCGAAGAGGGCGTCGATCTGCAGACAGGTGCACTGCTCTCGTGGGAGAGCGGTGCTCTCGCCTCGGTGCACTGCTCCGTCATCGGCGGCACGGCCACGTCCGCGTCGGTCACCGGCTCCCAGGGCCGTATCGACATCCCGTACGGCTTCTTCTTCCCGGACCACTTCGTGCTGCACCGCGACGGCCGGGACCCGGAGACCTTCCGCGCCGAGCCGTCCGCGGGCCCCCGCAACAGCCTCAAGCACGAGGCCCGGGAGGTCATGCGCGCCCTGCGGGCCGGCGAGACCGAGTCGCCCCTGGTCCCCCTGGAGGGCACCCTCGCCGTGATGCGGACGCTCGACGCGATACGGGACCGCGTCGGCGTCCGCTACCCGGGCGAGGACGACCGGCGGGGCGAGCGGCTGGGCGCCCAGGGGGACCAGCCGGAGGAGAACGAGCCGGTGGCTACGCCGGCTTGAGCCCCGGGTTCCCCGCCTCCGTCACGAAGGACGCGACCGTGGTGATCGCCGCCCCCGGAGTGGTCACCGCGGGCAGGGTCTTGAAGTCGGCCCGTGCGGCGTCCTCGTCCAGGGACACGGTCGTGTAGCCGCGCCGCCCGTTGTAGAACCTCATGTGCGGGTTGGCCGTCATGTACGTGTCCCAGTTGGCGGGCTTGTCCGATCCGTTGCCGCCGCTGGTGATGGACGTGGCGACGAGTTCCGTGCCGACCGTCCGGGAGGAGCGGTCGTCGAAGTCGCGCTTGATGTCGAAGGCGTAGCCGACGTGCACGTCTCCGGTCAGGACCATCAGGTTCTCCACGCCGGCCGCGTCGGCGCCCGCCAGCAGCCGCTCCCGTGAGGCCGGGTAGCCGTCCCAGGAGTCCATCGAGAGCTTGTAGGTGTCACCGGTGGCGTTGCGGCGCTGGGAGAAGGTGACCTGCTGCGGGACGACGTTCCACACGGCGCGGGAGGTGTGCCAGCCGTCCAGCAGCCAGCGCTCCTGGGTGGCGCCGGTCAGGGTGCGCGAGGGGTCCTCGGACTCGGGTCCCGGGTACTGCCAGCCGTCCCCGTACGCCTGGTCGGAGCGGTACTGGCGGGTGTCGAGGATGTCGAACTGGGCGAGGCGGCCCCACTGCAGGCGGCGGTAGAGCTTCATGTCGGGGCCGTCGGGGCGCTGCGGGCGGCGCAGCGGCTGGTTCTCCCAGTACGCGCGGTACGCGGCGGCGCGGCGCAGCAGGAACTCCTCGGGGGGTACGGAGTTCTCGGGGGTGTCGCCGGCGTAGTTGTTCTCGGTCTCGTGGTCGTCCCAGGTGACGACGAAGGGGTGCGCCGCGTGGGCGGCCCGCAGGTCGGGGTCGGTCTTGTAGAGGGCGTACCGCAGGCGGTAGTCCTCCAGGGTGACCGTCTCGCGGTTGAAGACGTCGGGCAGGGTGCGGTCGGTGTACCTGCGGTTGCCGCCGACGGAGTTCACCGCGTACTCGTACAGGTAGTCGCCGAGGTGGAAGACCACGTCGACGTCGTCGGCCGCCAGGTGCTGGTACGCGGTGAAGTAGCCGTCGTGGTACGCCTGGCAGGACACGGCCGCGAAGGTGAGCGGGGTGGTGAGGCCGAAGCGGCCGGGGGCGGTGCGCGTACGGCCCGTCTCGCTGATCCAGTCGCCCGCGCGGAAACGGTAGTAGTACACGCGTCCGGGATCCAGGAACCCGACCTCGACGTGCACGCTGTGCTGGAACTCGGGGTGGGCGGTGGCGGCGCCGCGTCTGACGATGCGTCGGAACAGTTCGTCGTGGGCCAGTTCCCAGTGCACGGTGACCCGTTCGGCGGGCAGTCCGCCGTCGGCCTCGTACGGCGACGGGGCGAGCCGCGTCCACAGGAGCACGGAGTCGGAGAGCGGGTCGCCGGAGGCCACGCCGAGCGTGAACGGGTTCTCGGTGATCCGTGCCGCGTCGAGTTCGGCGGCGCTCGCCACACCGGCGGTCGGCAGGTTGGTGGCGAAGGCGAGCGCGGCGGCGGCACCGGTGACGGTGAGGAACCGGCGGCGCCCCAGGTGGCGTGCGGCGGCACGGAGCTCGTGGTCGTGCCGCGAGGAGTCGTACGCTGAGGGAGCGTGCGGTGAGGGGGCGTGCGGTGGCTGATGGGCTGCGGGTGTCATCTGGCCCTCCCCTGACGGTGGTTGTACCAGGCATTGGAGTGGCCAGGGTCAACGCGGACCTGTCACGTACACAACACTCAGATGTCGGACTGATGAGTTCCGTATGGCGGCCCCTCGCTTACGCTGAGAGCTCATGAAGATTACGCATACGAAGATCGCGATCGTGACAGGCGCGGGCTCCGGAATCGGTCGTGCCGTCTCGGAGGAACTGCTGCGGACGGGCTGGTCGGTGGCGCTCGCGGGCCGCCGTGAGGAGAAACTGGCCGAGACCGCGGCCGGTCACCCCGAGGCTCTGGTCGTCCGCGCGGACGTCTCACGGCCCGAGGACGTCGCGGCGCTCTTCGCCGCCGTGCGCGACCGGTTCGGCCGGCTCGACCTGCTCTTCAACAACGCGGGGACGTTCGGGCCCGGCGGCGTGCCCGTCGAGGAGCTGGAGTACTCGGCCTGGCGGCACGTGGTGGACACCAACCTCAACGGCGCGTTCCTGTGCGCGCAGGCGGCGTACCGTCAGATGAAGGAACAGGACCCTCAGGGCGGACGGATCATCAACAACGGCTCCATCTCCGCGCACGCGCCCCGCCCGCACTCCGTCGCGTACACGGCGACCAAGCACGCCCTGACCGGCCTCACCAAGTCGCTGTCCCTGGACGGCCGGCCGTACGGCATCGCCGTCGGCCAGATCGACATCGGCAACGCGGCGACCGACATGACCGAGCGCATGCAGCGGGGCGTGCCGCAGGCGAACGGGCAGCTCGCGGCCGAGCCCGTGATGGACGCGGCCGACGTGGCGCGCACGGTACGGCACATGGCGGAGCTGCCGCTGGAGGCGAACGTGCAGTTCGCGACGGTCCTGGCGACGGCGATGCCGTACGTGGGCCGCGGCTGAGCGCGCACAGCCCCCACGCCCCTCACGGGGCGCGGTACGTCGACGGACTGGCGGCCGGGCCGTGGTTCAGCGCCGGTGCCGGCCGCCCGCCCGGGTCGCTTCCCCGCGCCCGCGGTTGCGCAGCGCGTACACCCCGGCGCCCAGCAGGGCGGCCGTGCCCGCGGCCCCCTCCGCCAGCCTCCACGGCGAGGGGCCGCCGGTGGCGCCGGCCGCCGCGGTCCTGCCCGCCTTCGGCGCCGGCGCGTTGCTGTCCCCGCCCGTCGCCCCGCCCTCGCTGATGGGCTCGACCAGCGTGCCGACGGGCTTGGCGCGTCCGGCCGCCCGGAACCCCCAGTCGAGCAGCGCGGCCGTCTCCTCGTACACGCCGTTCCCGGCGAGCCCGGGATTCAGGACGGTGACGAGGAGGGTGCGCCCGTCGCGGGTGGCGGCGCCGGTGAAGGTGTTGCCCGCGTCACTGGTGTAACCGTTCTTGACGCCGATCAGGCCCGCGAACGCGGGCATCCCCCACGCGCCCGTCAGCAGGCGGTCGGTGTTCTGGATCTGGAAGGTCTTCCCGCCGCCCGCCGGGAAGTCGGCCGTCTTCGTGGAGCAGTACGCACGGAAGTCGGCGTTCCGCAGCCCGTGGCGGGCGAACAGCGTCAGGTCGTACGCCGAGGAGAGCTGCCCCGGGTGGTCGAAGCCGTCCGGGCTGACCACGTGGGTGTCCAGGGCCTGGAGGTCCCTGGCCCTGGCCTGCATCTGGGCGACCGTCCTTGCGACACCGCCGTTCATATGGCTCAGCACGTGCACCGCGTCGTTGCCCGAGCGCAGGAACACGCCCTGCCACAGCTGCTCGACGGTGTACGTGATGCCGGGCTGGATGCCGACGAGGCTGGAGCCCGCCGGGATGTCGGCGAGGTCGGCCGCGGTCACCTTGTGCTTCGCGGTCCGCTCGAACCTGGTCAGCACGGTGTCCGCGAAGAGCATCTTCAGCGTGGAGGCGGGCGCCAGCCGCCGGTGCGCACGGTAGGAGGCGAGCACCTCGCCGCTCTTCCCGTCGGCCACCAGCCAGGCACGGGCCGTGACGGCGGGCGGCCTGGAGGCACCGCTCACCTGGACACCGTCACGGGCGAGCCGTTCGCCGCCGACGGCTGTCCCTGCTGATCCGGCTGCTCCGGTGGCGGCCGGGGCGGGCGCGGCCGCCACCGAGGGCAGGGCCGCGCCGAGGCCGAGGCCGAGACCGAGGGCGGCACGGCGGGACACCTGAGCGGTACGCGGGCCGCTGGTACTCGGGGGATGCGTTGAGGATGCGCGCATTTCGGGAACCGTACAAGGCGATCTACGGCCACCGACAAAGGTGCGGTAAAGGGACGGTCATGGCCGGGGCACGGAAGAGGAAAGCCGGGTGCTGCTCGAAGGGTCGTGACGTGAGCAGGACCACACATGTGTGCTGCCGACCGGCGCGCTCAGCGGCCGAGCACCTGCTCCACCTCCACCATCTGCGCGGCGGTGAGCGGCCCTTTCGCGAGGGCGCCCGCGTTCTCCTCGGCCTGGGCGACCGAGCGGAAGCCGGGGATCGGAACGGTGAGGGGGCTGCGGGCCCACAGCCAGGCGAGGGCGCCCTGCGCGAGCGTACGGCCCTCGCTGGTGAGGATGTCCCGCAGCGACTCGACGCGCCGCAGCCAGTCCGCGTCCGCGCCCGTGCCCTCGGTGAACCCGGGCAGCCAGGCGGGCGGCGCGCTGCGGATGTCCCCGGCCTCCAGCGGTGTGCCGGCCGTGTGCTTGCCCGTCAGCAATCCCATGGCGAGCGGGCTGCGGTTGACGCTGGCGAGGTTGAACTCCTCGCAGAGCGCGATGAGTTCGGGAGCGTCCTGCATCAGGTTCATCGTGTGCTGCACGGCCGTGCAGTGCGGGCCCTCGGCGAACACGGCCGCCCGCCCGGGGTCGTCGGTGCTCCAGGCGTACGCGCGGACGAGCCCCTCCCGGACGAACTCCTCGCAGAGGCCGCGTAGTTGGGCGGCACGCTCGGGGTCGCCGTCGCTGATGTGGAACTGGTAGAGGTCGATGTGGTCGGTGCCGAGGCGTTCGAGGGACGCGATCAGCGCCCGGCGCGCATACTCCGGGGAATCGTCCTGTCCTACGCGGGTCCGGGTGCCCTCGTCGAAGAGGTTCCCCCACTTCGTGGCGATGACGACCTCGTCCCGGCGCTTGCCGAGTGCCCTGCCGAGCAGCCGCTCGCTGTGCCCCGTCCCGTAGGCGTCGGCCGTGTCGAAGAAGGTGACGCCCAGGTCGAGGGCGCGCCGGATCGCCCGTACGGACTCCTCGTCGTCGACCTTGCCCCAGCCCAGGGGCTGCCCCTCGGGGGACCACCACTCCCCGCCGATGGCCCAGCAGCCGAAGCCGAGGGCGCTGACCTGGATGCCGCTGCGTCCCAGGGTGCGTGTCGCCTTGTGCTCAATGCTCTCCATGCCTGAGGACGGTAGGAGGTGATGTGCACTCGAAGGCAAGGCCGGTTTCTGGACGACGAGTTCAGGCCTGGCTCGTCTCGAAGCGGGTGATCCTGCCGTCGTCGCCCACGGTGAAGCTCCACCTCGTGCGCATCTCGCCCCAGGTGTCGTTGCTGTAGCGGGCGATGAGGGCGCGGCCGCCCCTGGACTCGTTGTCGACGTCCATGTGGCCGTGGGTGGAGAAGATCTCCCGTTCCGTCCAGTCGTCGAGGTCGCGGTCGGAGCCGTCGTCGGACATGGTCGCGCCCGGGGCGAGGAGCGCCTGGAAGGCGTCACGGTCATGCGCGTTCACGGCGCTGACGAAGGCACGGACCGTGGGGTCCTTGAGCCTGGCTACCTGAATCGTCATGGCCGTCAGCCTCACACCGGGGCCGGGGCCTCGCCACCCGGGAGGTCCGTACGGGAGGCCCGCGGGGGTGACGGCACCCGATCGGCCGCGCGGAGCGGCCGGGTCGGTGTCATCGGTGCGACGGTGGAGCCATGACCAAGGCGACCCACGTACCGAACGTGACCTCTTTCGACCGACGCGATCTGGGACTGCTGCTGCTCCGCCTGGGCACGGGCGGCGTGCTCGTCGCGCACGGCACGCAGAAGCTCTTCGGCTGGTTCGGCGGGGGCGGTCTGGGGGGCACGGGCGCGTTCATGGAGTCCGTCGGGTACACGCCGGGCAGGGCGAGCGCGACGGCAGCGGGGCTGGCCGAGGCGGGCGGCGGCACGCTGCTGGCGCTGGGCCTGGCGACGCCCGCGGCCGGTGCGGCCGCCGCCGGAGGGATGGCGGGCGCCGCCGCGGTGCTGGCGCCCAACGGGTTCTTCAGCCAGGACGGCGGCTACGAGTACCCGGCGACCCTCGGCCTGGTCGCCGCCGGGCTGGCGATCGCGGGACCGGGCCGGCTGTCCCTGGACCACGCCTTCGGGCACGTCCTCGACCGCGACTGGATGGTCCCGACGGCACTGGCCGGAGCGGTGGCGGTGGCGGCGCTGGTCGTGGGGGCGCGGAACAGGCGGGTACGCAAGGCGAAGGACAGCGAGGGTGAGAGCGAGCAGGAGCCGTTGTTCGAGGAGTAAGGAGCGAGCGGCTCGGCCGGGGACCGGGGGCGTCTGTCGTCCGGGGCGCGGCCATGGCAGTCTGCGCCCATGAACGATCGCGTCGAACCCGGCACCGGCGACCCGGACCTCTGGGAGTCCATCGCCCTCCTCCAGACCTGGCTGGACGAGAACCGCCGTCACGACGGCCAAGAGGGCCTGCTGCTACGGATACTGAAGCTCTCGGAGGAGGTCGGCGAGGTCGCGCAGGCGGTCATCGGCGCGACCGGCCAGAACCCTCGCAAGGGCACGACCCACACCTGGGACGACGTACAGGCGGAACTCTGCGACGTGATCATCACGGCTCTGGTGGCCCTGCGCACGCTCACTCCCGAGGCCCGAGAGGTGTTCACGGCCCGCTTGGCGGCCGTCAGGGAACGGTCGCTGGCCTCTCCCCAAGGACGGTGAGCGATGCGCGTCCGAGCGGTTCTGATCGACATCGACGGCGTCCTCACGGTCTCGTGGAAGCCGCTGCCGGGTGCGGTGGAGGCGCTGCGACACCTGCGGTCCTCGGGTCTGGACGTCGCCCTGCTCACCAACACGACATCGCGCACCCGCGCGTCCATCGCCGGCACGCTGGCCGGGGCGGGCTTCCCGGTGACGGCGGAGGACATCCTCACGGCACCGGCGGCGACGGCGGCGTACCTGTCCGAGCACTTCCCCGGCGCGAGGTGTTCCCTCCTCAACAGCGGCGACATCCGTGAGGACCTCACGGAGGTGGACCTCGTCGACGCCGACGACACCGCGACCGTGCCGGACGTGGTCGTGGTGGGCGGCGCGGGCCCGGAGTTCGACTACGCCGCGCTGAACCGCGCCTTCGGCCACCTCCAGCGGGGCGCGACGCTCGTGGCCATGCACCGCAACCTCTACTGGCGCACGGACCAGGGCCTGCAACTGGACACGGGCGCCTTCCTGACGGGCCTGGAGAAGGCCGCCCGCACACAGGCGCAGATCACGGGCAAACCCGCACCCGCGTTCTTCGAAACCGCCCTGTCCCACCTCGGCGCCGAGCCCGGCCATACGGTGATGGTCGGCGACGACATCGAGTCGGACGTCCTGGCGGCCCAGCGCACGGGCATCACCGGCGTCCTCGTCAGAACGGGCAAGTACCAGCCGGAGACCCACCGGGCCGCGAGCGCGGAACCGGACCACGTGCTGAACTCGTTCGCGGATCTTCCGGGGCTGCTGGAGTCCGCCACCGGCCGTAGCGGCCCCCACCCACTCACCTGAGGTCGTCCAGGAGGAGGTCCAGCGCCGCCTCCTCGTGCAGGGCGGCGCCCAGGGACTTCATGGCCGGGGCCATTTCCGCGCCCCACGTCGCCTCGACGACTGTGCCGCTGAGCGGAAGCGGTGGTGTGCCCTGGGGTTCCGCGCGTCGCGAGGTACTCGTAGCCGCCCGCCGTCATGCGCCACGGCGGCTGCGCCCCGTAGCGTCCCCGCCGCGGCCCGCCCGCGCGGGGCCCGGCAAGCTCCGAGCCTGCCCCTCAGGGAGCTGGCCGAGGGATCAACTGCGCACACAGCGGGTCCCTCACTCGCAAGACCACCGAACTCGGCGCCGCCGTCCGCGAGTGTCGCTTCGGCTCGGTGGCGCATCGATCGGGTGCCCGACATCGATGATCCCCGCAGGGCGGTCGAAGATGCGGCGGCCCACCTTGCGTTCTATCCCACAAGGCACACCACACGCCCCCTTCTCCGCGCAGAGCGCTTGCGATTATCGAAGTCCCCACATAGCATTACGTTCATAATTCAAAGTTACCGCCAGATCACACACCGCCCCGGCCTGCAATTCCTTCCCACCCCGCCCCCCTGACCCTCACCAGCCACCACTCCGCCCGCAATAACGGCCTGACCACCTGCCCTACGGCAACACCACACACCGGCGGCGTGGTTGGTTCGAGCAGCGAGCCCTTCTCACTTCACCAGGAACTCTCCATGGACCTCTCCACCAGCACCGCCCTTGTCACCGGAGCCAACCGGGGATTCGGCCGCGCGCTCGCCGCCGAACTGCTCAGCCGCGGCGCCACCGTCTACGCCGGCGCACGCAACCCCGACCAGGTCGACCTGCCCGGCGCCAAGCCGATCGCACTCGACATCACCGACCCCGCCTCCGTCGCGGCCGCCGCCAAGGCCACAGGCGATGTGACCGTCCTGATCAACAACGCGGGGTCGAGCACCGGTGCCGACCTGCTCGCAGCCGACCTCGACGACATCCGCCTGGAGATGAACACCCACTACCTCGGCACACTTTCCGTCGTCCGCGCCTTCGCACCCCAGATCGCGGCCAACGGCGGCGGGGCTGTCCTGAACGTCTTGTCCGGCCTGTCCTGGGTCAGCTTGCCGGAATTCGGCGCCTACTGCGCCGCCAAGTCCGCGGAGTGGTCACTCACCAACACCCTGCGCATCCAACTCGCCGACCAGGGCATCCGAGTGGCCGGACTGCACGTCGGCTACATGGACACCGACATGGTCCGGGCCGTCGACGCGGAAAAGTCCGACCCCGCCGACATCGCGCGAATCGCCGTCGACGGCATCGCCGCAGGCGCCTACGAGATCCTCGCCGACAACGCCTCCCGCCAAGCGCAGGCCGCACTGGCCGGAGGCGTCTCCGCGCTCTACCCGCAACTCCCCTGAGAGCCGACCGCCAAAAAACCCGCACCGAACCCGCTCGATGCCGCTGCTCGCTGTCGCACACCCGCGCCGTCGCGCCATCGATGTGAGGGCAGCGACAGCACAGGGCGGCGAGGACCGCTCAACCGTCGTCAGGGCAATCGTCGCGTAACACCGACCCCGGGTCGTGACCGCGTCGACCGTCGGGGCAGGCCTCACGCGTCCGCACGATGCGCCACACCGGTCCAGGGCCACGGGCGGTACGGCTGGTCGTGGCCGTACAGCGAGATCAGCCAGTCGGCTCGTGCCGGAATCCGTTGGCGAGCAGGTAGTTCGGTGGGCCACCGGTTCGTTGGGGCGGCGGCCAGGCCGCTTCGTCCAGTTCCGCGCGCCGCGCGGTGACCCGTTCCAGTAGCTCGGGATCCAGCGTGCACAGATCGTAGAAGCCCGTTGGTGGGGTTTTCCGGAAAAGGGTGTGCCCGAGTGGCTTTGCTCACGAGCCGACAGCACCTGCACACGAGCTTGGACAGCACTCGAAGCTCCGCAGACGTCGAGCAATTCATGGCTTCGGGCAGCACGGGCCCCTGCCAGGAGTCTGGCAGGGGCCCGTGGTGTAGAGAGCCGAGGAGGGCCGGGACCTGTCCCTGGATGAGCAGCATCCGGGCCGACACGGCTACCGTCTGCTGGTGGCCTGACGGCCCGGCGTCACTTCAGGTGTCGGGTGAAGAATTGGGCCGCGGCGTCCCCCGCGAACTTCGGGACGCCGGTGTGCCCGCCCATATTGGCGTGCAGCGTCTTCTCCTTGGAGCCGAAGGCGTCGAACAGGTCCAGGGCCGCCTGCCGGTCGTTCCCTTCGTCGTCCCACTGCAGCAGGACGTGCAGCGGAATGGTGACCTGGCGGGCCTCCTCGAACATGACGCGAGGGACGAAACTCCCCGCGAACAGAACGGCGGCCGAGATGCGTGGCTCGACCACCGCCAGCCGGACCCCGATGGAGATCACTCCCCCCGAGTACCCGACCGGGCCGCCGACCTCGGGCAGCGAAAGGAGAGCGTCCAGGGCGGCCTGCCATTCCGGGACCGCCTTGTCGACCAGGGGGAGGATGAGGGCGTCGATGATCTCGTCGCTGACCGGCTCGTCGGCCTCCATGGCCAGGCGCAGGCCGGCGAGGGCCTGCTCGGCGGCGGGCCAACGGGGCCGGTCGCCGCTTCCGGGGAGCTCGATGGTGGCCGTGGCGAAGCCGTCCGCCGCGGAGTGCCGGGCTCGGGCCAGCAGTCGGGGGTACGTCTTGCGCAGCCCGAGAGGAGGGGGGCTGAGCAGGATCAGCGGCGCCGGTGCGGATGCGGATGCGGATGCGGATGCGGGAGTCCACAGGATGCCGGGGATCTCGCCGAGGGTGAATTCGCGCTCGCGGACAGCGTCGTCGAGACGCTGTTCAGAAGTGAATTGCACGGTCGTGCCTTTCGGGAGTGCCATTGAACGGCGCTCCCGGACGACCTATCGCCCGACCGTGACCCCGGAGGGGAGCACCCATGTCGATACGTTCACGGGTGACCACCTCCTCGCTCTCTTGCACGGCCTCCGGAAACGTAGCGGTGGATGCCGCGGTTCCGCCAACGGGTTTTTGCGGAGGCTCTGTGGCCGAACACCGCGGCGTCGGAGTCAGCCTGTCACTGGTCGGGAAGCGCACGTCCGCCACCGATTCGGGCACCGGAAACCGGCAACCAACCGCTGACGGACGATCTACTGCTCAGACAGCCGCCCATGATCAGCGTGAGCACCCTGAGCACCGGTCACACCAGCCTTTGACCTGCGACTTCAAGGTGGCGGAGGCCCCAGGACGCACAGGAACGTCGGCGTCGTCGCCCTGGCCGAGCGACATCGCCCAGGGGCGCCTTCCGGCAGACACCAAGGCCGCCGCGGCTGCCTACGCATGCGTCGCATCAGCGTGATCTTGCAGGAACCCCGGCCTTTAGCCCAAGGCCATGAGGCCATGGCTACCGGGAGCCGTCAGACCTGCCAGTCCAACCGCGGTTCGGTGATTCCGGTGGAGCGGCCGTGCGCCGGTGCTGCTATGGAGGAGCCGGCGCCGCTGCGGCCCGCTCGACGCCGATCTGCTCACCCATCAGGGCCAGAATCCGCTCGGCCACGGCGAGGTCCGCCCGCTCGGCCCGCACCTCCGCCAACTGCCTGACCAACTGTTCTTCCAGATCATCCAGTTCCGCGCGACGTACCGCGATCCGCTCCTACACCTTCGGATCCACCATGCGCCGGATCGTAAGGACGGGAACGAGGCAGCGGACCGGAACAGAGCAACCGACCTGCCCGACGATCTACATGCTGGGCACTGCCCCGCGACCAGCCCGAGCAGCCTCACAACAGCCAAAACCGCGCCACCAGCTGTACCCGGTGGCGCCCCCCTGCGCCACCCGTGGTGAGCCCGAACCGTTCACTTTCCGTCTCGGGTGATGCGAGACCGGCCGCCTCGGTCAACTGCTCGTCGTCCGCTGGCGGTCTTCCCCGTACCGCACCCCACGTTCCCCGGATCCTTCTCAGATCGCGGGACGTGACCTCTTGCCGTCGATCGACAACCACCATATGGTCGTACGACCGTAAGACATACGAACGTAATTCAAAGCAAGGGAGTCCGTCATGGCGACAACTCGGCCGGTGGCGCTCGTGACAGGTGCCTCATCGGGAATCGGCAAGGAGACGGCCCGCGCCCTCGCCACGGCGGGCTTCGAGGTGATCGGAACCGGCCGCAAGACCTCTGGACTCACCCCGCCCGCCGGTGTGACGTACCTCGATCTCGACGTGGCCAGTGACGACTCGGTCACCGCCGTGGTCACAGAGGTGATCGACCGGTTCGGGCGCATCGACGTCCTGGTCAACAACGCGGGCATCGGCTCGGCGGGCGCCGTCGAGGAGAACTCCGTCACCCAGGCCCAGAACATCCTGAACGTCAACGTCCTCGGTGTCATCCGCATGACGAAGGCCGTCCTGCCGCACATGCGCGCCCAGGGTGGCGGACGCGTCATCAACATCTCGTCCGTCCTCGGGGTCGCCCCTCAGCCCTTCATGGCCCTCTACGTCGCGTCGAAGCACGCCATCGAGGGCTACTCCGAGTCGCTGGACCACGAGGTTCGCGAGCACGGCGTCCGGGTCCTGCTCGTCCAGCCTGCCTACACCAAGACCAGCTTCGACACCAACGCCGCGCAGCCCGACACCCCGCTGCCCTTGTACGCGGAGCGGCGGCGCATCTTCGACGAGGTGATCGCGGAGGCGATGAGGGACGGCGACGACCCCGCCGTCGTCGCCAAAGTGATCGTCACCGCGGCCACGGACAAGAAGCCGAAGCTGCGCTACCCCGCCGGCCCGCTGGCCTCACGCGTCACCACGGCGCGCCGCCTCGTCCCCGCCGGAGTGTTCGACAAGCAGATCCGCAAGAACAACCGCATGCCCGCCTGACATCGGTCCGGCTTCAACGGCGCCGATCACACCCGAATGCCTCCATCGTGCTCGGGCCCCAACGGGCTGGCCATCGACTCGGCCGGACGCACCCTCTACATCGCGGACAGTCTGAAGGGCATCATCTGGTCCGTTCCGGTCTCGGGCGGATCAGCGACCCCGTGGCTGACCGACGTCGCCCTCGCGCCGGTGCCGACCGAAGCCCCGCTGATCGGCGCCAACCGCCTCAGGTTCCACAACGGCGCCCTGCGGGTCAGCAACTTCAACCAGGGAACGCTGCTGCGGGTACCCATCACAAACCGCGGACGGGCGGATCAACCTCGCCGCTCTCCCTGCCGACGCGGCCCACTGACCTGACCAGGACGGCAGCCGGGGCACAAGCCCCGGCTGCGATGGAGGAACGCAGAGTGCGGTACGCCAAAGAACACAAGCAGGAGACAAGGAAGCGGATCATCGCGACGGCCGGCCGCCGACTCAAGCGCAACGGCATCGACGGCTCCGGGGTCGCGACGCTCATGAAGGACGCGGGACTGACCAACGGCGCCTTCTACGCCTACTTCGCGTCCAAGGACGAACTCGTCGCCACCGCGGTCGCCGACCAGATGCGCACACAGCACGAGAACATCGTCGCGCAGGCGGCGCCCGGCCGTGCCGGACTTGAGCAGATGGTGCGCTGGTACTTCTCCACCGAGCAGCGCGACAGCATCGAGAACGGCTGCCCCAACGCCGCCCTGCTCGACGAGATCGGACGCTCCACCGATCGCACCAGGCAGGCGTACACCGACGGCGCGCTGGTCCTCATCGACGGCTTCGCCGTCCGCCTGGCACCCCACGATCCGCCGTCGGCGCGTCTGAAGTCACTGAGCCTCCTCGGGATGCTGGCCGGGACAATGCAGCTCTCCCGCGCCCTGACCAATAGGCAGCTTGCCGACCAACTCCTCGAACAGGGCATCCGCAACGCCCTCGCGCTCCTGGATGCCGAGTAGCACAACTGATCGTTGCTTCAGTCGGTGAGCTGTTGTTCCTGCGGCGTCCGTCCACCGTCCCGATCCGGCAGGCGCGGATCTTGCAACTGCCGCGCGGCCGGGTCAACGAGACCCCCTGATCACCCGTCCGGGTAAGCCTCGACGGCAGCCCCGCCGCCGGCACCCGGCCGAAGCAGCCCGCCGCGCATGGCGAGCCCGCCCCCGGAGGACCCAGAGGACCCAGAGGACCCGGAGCCCCATGCCTCACGGGGCACGGCCTTGAGGTGCCGGTCGACCGGGAGCCGACGACCGAGCCAACGGCCGGGCCGCATGGTCGACCTGCTCATGGAGGCCGTTCGGCGCCCGAACACAGGAGGGACCCCAGCCTGACGATGCGACCAACCGTGACCGTCACGGCGGTGAGCAGCCGTGGGGACACCCCGGACACCAAAGATCCTCGCTTGCACCGGTCCGCCGCTCACCATAGTATTACGTACGTAATACTATGCGTCTGCTCATGGCGGACGCCTCATCGGACTCACAGCCCGGAACGCACGGCCGACCGCACCGACACGGCGACCACCCCACTTCCGGCCGTCCGCCACCCATAACCTGAGGAATCACGCATGCTCAACAGCCTGTGGACCCCGACTGTCGCCGGAAAGCTCTCCCTGCCGCACCGCCTGGCCATGGCCCCCCTGACCCGCAGCCGGGCCACTCCGGAAGGCGTGCCGACCGAGCTGAACGCCGAGTACTACGCCCAGCGCGCCTCGCACGCACTGATCATCACCGAGGGCACGCAGCCCTCCGCCGACGGCCAGGGCTACCCGGTGACGCCGGGCATCTACACCGACGAGCACATCGCCGGCTGGCGCAAGGTCACCGACGCCGTACACCAGGCCGACGGACTCATCGTCATCCAGCTCATGCACGCCGGGCGCATCGCCCACCCCGACAACACCCCCCACCACCGGCAGCCCGTGGCCCCCTCCGCGATCAAGCCGACGGGCACCACGTTCACCGCGTCCGGACTCCAGGAGATGCCGGTACCGCGCGCGCTGTCCACCGAGGAGGTCGCCGCGACGGTCGACGACTTCCGCCGCGCCGCAGCGGCCGCCATCACGGCCGGCGCCGACGGCGTCGAGATCCACGGAGCCAACGGCTACCTCGTCAACCAGTTCCTCTTCCCCAGCACCAACCAGCGCACCGACCGTTACGGCGGCTCCCTCGACAACCGCGTCCGCTTCGCGGTGGAGGTCGCCACGGCCGTGGCCGACGAGATCGGAGCCGACCGCACCGGCATCCGGATCTCCCCCGGCAACCCCTTCCAGCTCAACGACCTCGTGGAGGACGACCCCCACGAGCTCTACCCGCACCTCCTGCGCGCCCTCGCACCCCTCGACCTCGCCTACCTGCACATCGGCCACGGCGGCGACGAGGAACTCCTGGGCACGCTGCGCGAGCTGTGGCCGAACACGCTGCTCCTCAACCGCGCCGGCGCCGACATCGCCACCCGCGCCAAGGACATCGAGAACGGCCTCGCCGACGTCATCACGGTGGGCTCGATGGCACTCGCCAACCCCGACCTGGTCGAGCGCATACGTACCGGCGCACCCCTGAACACCCCCGACCCCGCCACCTTCTACGGCGGCGGCGCGGCCGGCTACACCGACTACCCCACCTACGCCGCCTGACAAGAGCACCCGGCGCCCGAGGGAATCGCCTCCCTCGGGCGCTTCGGCGTACGCACGGCACAGCAAGGCGGAGCGCGAGCAGACCCCAGTACGTCGTCGGGATCCGGCGAAGCACGTCGCGTCGTGGGCGACGCTCCCCCACTGCCTCAAGGGCGTGGGAGGTACCCCCACTCGCCGCACCGGGCATTGCGGCACGGGCTGAGCATCATCGCGCTCCTGGTTCTCCAGGTGCGGACGGTGGCGATCTCTCGGGACCTCAGCAGTACGTTCAGCGGCACGACCACGGCACCGGCCTTGAGGAAGCCGACGGCGTCCCGGGGCGGCGGATGGGCCGTGAAATCACCTGTCGACCGTAATATTACATGCGTCAGACTATAGATTAGGATGGGAATAAGAGGCAATGGCCCGGCGGAGTTGACGGAGGAACCCTGTGGCGCGCTACACCAAGGAGCACAAGCAGGTGACGCGGCAACGGATCATCGAGCGGGCCGGTCACCGGTTCAAGCTGGACGGCATAGACGGCTCCGGCATCTCCACGCTGATGTCGGACGCCGGACTCACCAACGGAGCCTTCTACGCCCACTTCGAGTCCAAGGACGACCTCGTTGCCAACGTTGTCGCCGACCAGCTGCGCAGGCAGGTGGAGAGGTACGGCACGCTGCGGCCCGGCCGTGAGGGACTTGAGGATTTCGTTCGCGGGTATCTGTCGCCCAAGCACCGGGACAACCCCGGCGACGGATGCCCGACCGCCGCCCTGCTCGACGAGATCGGCCGCTGCGGCGACGGAACCAAGGACGCCTACACCGAGGGCGCCAGGGCCATCCTGGAAGAACTCGCAGCCCGCCTGACACCCGAGGATCCGCAGTCCGCCCGTGGTAAGGCCATCGGGCTTTTCACCGTGATCGTGGGAACGTTGCAGCTGTCCCGCGCCCTCTCCGACCGGCAGTTCTCCGACGAGGTCCTTGAGCAGGGAATCGAGAACGCCCTCACCTTCATGCACTGAGGGGGACGGTCGATCCCCGGCCGGGTGACCGCCTGCCGCTGCCACGCCCTGCGTGTGACGTCGTGTCCACATGCGACCGCTGTTCACCGATCCCATATGCGGCGAGCGGGACGACTCACGGCCGCCCCGGCCGCTCAGCGGGTTGCCCGACCCCGCCTCGTACGAGCAGCCAGGAGATGGCTCAAGCCGCCCACCCACCGGGCGTCACGGCTCCGAGCCAACACCCTCGACCCGAGCACCGACCGCACTGCGGGCCTTCGGCCGTTCGAGGAACCCGAGAACCGTCCGCACGCACTGTTCATGGAACTGGAAGATGCCGCCGTGGCCGGCGTCGGGGCGCGACAGCCGCGGCGCCGGCTGCCCCTCCGCCGCCCTGCTCGACGAGAAGGGGCCCCGCACACACACCCGGCCAAGCAGACGTACACCGACGGCGTACTGATGGTCGCCGACGGCATCGCCGCCCGCCCGGCGCCGGATGACCCGCTCTCGGTCCGCACCAAGACACTCAGCGCTTACACCATGATGGCCGAAACACCCCAGCTCTCACGGGCCTCGCCGACCGGCGCGGAAACTGCGGGGCGCACGCCGCTCGCCCTCCGCACCACCCACACACACCGCGCCGACACCTCGCCGTTGACGCGACACCCGCACGGGAGGAGGAGATCCACTCGACACCCAGAGCCCGCACACGGCCACCGGGTGCCCGCGGACACGACCGGACGGGACGCGGCGAAAAGGAGCCAGGCCACAAGTGCGGCACGATGGTTGAGCGGGGTCTGATGATCGCGTGGCGGTGCGGGCCGTCTCCGCCCACGACAATGCCGTCGGCATCACCCGCTGAACCTGGACGCCGCCGCGACCGACCGGCCAGGCCCCTGGACGTCCACCAAGTCCGTGACCGGCTCACTTACCACCACCGGCACCACGAAACGGGCAGCGACCCGCGTATCCCCGCCGGGGCCCACCGGTCTGATCAAGCTCGCCATGCGCACCGCTCCGAAATTATAGTACGGTCGTAATTCAAATTGCCACCGGTCCCCGTGGGCCGGATGAGTCGGGAGAGCAGGCGGACATGAAAGCCTTCGTCGTCGAGCGCTATCACAAGGACGGCCTTCGGGCTACCGAGGTACCGGAACCCCAGCCGGGCGACAGCGACGTCCTGGTCCGGGTCCACGCCGCCGGTGTCAACCCGCTGGACTCGAAGGTCCGGAACGGGGAGTTCAGGCTCATCCTGCCGTACCGTCCGCCGTTCACGCTCGGGCACGACGTCGCAGGCGTCGTCAGCCGCGTCGGACCCGCGGTGCACAGGTTCAAAGCGGGCGACGAGGTCTACGCCCGACCTCGCGACCACCGCATCGGGACCTTCGCGGAGCTCATCACGATCGACCAGGACGACGTCGCGCTCAAACCCGCCTCGCTGTCCATGCCGGAAGCCGCCGCGGTGCCCCTGGTCGCCCTCACCGCATGGCAGGCACTTGTCGAGCGGGCCAACGTGACCGCCGGCCAGAAGGTCCTCATCCACGCCGGCTCCGGCGGCGTGGGCACGATGGCGATCCAGCTCGCCAAGCATCTGGGCGCCACCGTCGCGACGACAACGAGCACCGCGAACGTGGACTGGGTCAAGAGCCTCGGCGCCGACATCGTCATCGACTACAAGCACGCGGACTTCGCCACGGTCCTCACCGACTACGACGTCGTGCTGGACCCCCTGGGCGGCCAGACCCTCGCCAAGTCACTGACGGTGCTGAAGCCCGGCGGCCTGGCGATCGGCATCAGCGGCCCGCCGGATCCCGCCTTCGCCCAGCGGATCGGAGCCTCATGGCTGCTGCGCATGGCCATGACCCTGCTGAGCCACCGCATCCGGCGGCAGGCGAAGCGGCGGGGCGTTCGGTACTCGTTCCTGTTCATGCGGGCCAACGGGGCACAGCTGCGAGAACTGACCACGCTCATCGAGGCCGGACACCTGCACCCGGTCGTGGACCGGGCGTTCCCGTTCGACGCGACGCTCGACGCGCTCGCATACGTCGACCAGGGCCGCGCCAAGGGCAAGGTCGTCGTCACGCTCGACTAGCCTTACCTGCACGTGACGACACGCGACGTCGGCCACCGGTGAAGCCGACCATAACCGGCCTCCAGCCCGTCGCGAGCTGCGAGATGTGGATACGCCCGTCGAGCGCGATCCCGTCGCCCGGACGCGCAGCACCACCGAAGCTCCTGACCATTTCCTCGCCATGATCGCCCCAGGTGAAAGCCCGGGGTCAGTTGTAGACGTTGAATTCTGCGATGGACCACCAGCTACGCGCGACATTGCCGGTATTGACGACCTTGATGTAGCGAGCTGTCTGCGTCGGGAAGGAAACGAGGTGGACTCGTTGGCCGTCCGTTACGGAAGAGACCTTGGTCCAGTCGGTTCCGTCTGCGGATACGTACACGTCTGCGCTTCGCGCATAGTCGTTGATACTGCCGCCGGCATCCAGCACAATCTTGTCGAAGGTTTGCGCCTGTCCCATGTCCACTTGGATCCAGAGCCCATCGTACTGTCCCGTTCCGGAGCTGTACCGACTGCCGGAATCGCCATCCAGCATGTTTCCGGGTGCGTCCGACGGACTTGCATCCGAAGCCTTTACGGTCCAACCTGTCCGCGGCAGCGCAGGACCCAGGTCTATGACGTCGAACGAAGATCGACCCGCATCCACACCGCTGGTTCCCTTCACGGAAACCGTGACCTTCCCCGACCGAAGCCCCTTCGGAACGTAAGCGCTGATGCTCGTGTCCGACCAGCTGTCTATCTCGGCATAGCTTGATCCGAAAGAGACCGTACCCAGCCCTTGCGTGTCACCGAAACCAGAACCGCGAAGGGTGAACTTGGAGCGCGGCATGCCTTGGTCCGGCGTCGCACCGCTGAAGACCGGCGTCGGGAAGCTCGACAGCTTCTTGGTGGTGAACATCGCCGAGGTCCCGCTCGGCAGCGTATAGGTGTACGAGCCGTCGGTGGACATCTTGAAACTCTTGCTGTCGGCGGTCCCGTTGAACACCACGGTGACCTGTGCCCCTTCCTTGCTGGTCCAGGTCTTCAGCTGGAGGCCGTTTGATACCGCTGTCGGAGCTGTGATCGAACCGGTTCCACGCGAAGCCCCGTACACCTCGATATCGCCGATGGCCCACCAGAAACCGGATGCCGCGGTGCTGACGATGCGGATGTACCGCGCCGTCCGGGTGGGCAACGTGACGGCTACCTTCCCTATGGCCCCGCAGCCGCTTGCGATCGCGCTGCCCCAATCGACACCGTCGTTCGACACATATATCTGGTACTTGGTGACGTAGTCGAACGAGTTGTTCACGCCGGTATCGAGGACGATCTTGTTGAAGCTCGTGGGGCTGCCCAGATCGATCTGGAACCAGTCGCCGCTCGTCGTCCCGTGCCCGAGACTCCACCTGGTGTTGATGTCGCCGTCGATCGCGTTCGCGGCCACGCCCCAATCCGGCTGCGACGAAGCCGTGGCAGTCCACTTGCTACGACTCAGCGTCCTTCCCGTCGTCTGGATGGAAGCTCCGATCGGAAGGGAGTACGTGAGCAGCTTGTTTCCGGTACGGAGGGAATTCTGGTAGGGCAGGAGCGCCGGATCGTACGTGACGGTGACCGGACCGGACGGCGACCTGAACGTGAAGTCGTGTGTCGGGTCCGAAACCTTGGTCGCGGCAAGGGTGCGGCCCTTTTGTGTAGGCCCGGAGTACGTGAAGGTGACCGCGTCACCGGCGTTCAGGCTGTAGTCGAACGATTGCGTCCCGTCGGCAACGCTGAAGGTTTTCGCGGCGCTCCCCGAGTTGTACGCGATCAGGACCTTCGACCCGTCCGGGTTCTGGAACGCGACGTTCTCTATGCTTCCTTCCCCGAAGGTGTTCGAGTAGATGCGACGTGCTCCGGGCCTGACGAACTTGCTGGCGTGAGCGAGGGCGTAGTAGTCCACGTTGCAGGACACCCGTCCGTCGGCCGGATCGATCGTGAGCAAGCCCCGGCACATGGGTATACCGCCGGTGTCGCTGTTGAGCGGACCCAGATCGGGGTCGAGTGCGATGTTCCACAGCATCACCCCGTTCGCCCAATTGCGCACGCCCTTGATGATCCAGGTACCAAGTGCCTCACTGAACGCTGTCTGCTTGCTGTCCTGCCAGACACCTCCAGTGGCTTCCGTGATGTAGTTTTCTTTGCCCGGGTAGTCGTTGTGGACCTGAGCCTGGGAGGTCGGGTCGCCGCTGTAGATGTGCCATCCGGTTCCCGCGGTGTACTCAGAGGCAGCGGGGTCGCTGAAAATTGTCTCGGGATACGAGGGCACATCCCAGTTGTGGTCCCAAGCCAGGATCTTGGTGGAGATTCCGTTGGCCTCGAACGCCTTGCCGAGCTCCTGGATCAACTCGGATTCCTGGTAAGCGGACAGGAACATGCCGGGCCAGGAGGGAGTGCCCATAGGTTCGTTTTGCGGCGAAATGTAGGAGATGGGCACACCGGCTTCGCCGTAGGCTTGAATGAACTTTACGAAGTAGTTGGCCAGCGCAGACGTGTACTCACTCTTGAGAGTGCCTCCTATCATGGAGTCGGAGGTCTTCATCCAGCCTGGTGGGCTCCACGGATTGGCCATGACCTTGACGGACGGGTTGAGTGAGAGGGCCTGCCGCAGTGCCGGAATGATGTACGGCTCATCGTGCTGGATGGAGAAGTGGGACAGCGTCGGATCCGTCTGCCCCGCCGGCATGTCGTTGTAGGAGTAATTCCCGGACGCGTTGAAATCCGTGGCGCCCATCGGAGAACGGAGCAGGCTGAGGCCGATGCCCTTCGAGGGGTCAAACAGCTTCTGCATCAGCTTGGTGCGGTCAGCTTCGGACAGCTTGTCGATGAGCCAGGCCGAGGAGTCGGTCATAGCCGCACCGAAACCCTGGACCTCTTGATACTTGACGCTGTCGTCGATCCTGATTGTCAGCGGATTGGCCGTTTTCTCCGTCTTGAACAGCACATCGCTTTGACTGGCAACCCACGTGTTGGCCGATATGTCTGTCAGCCAAACGTGCACGGAGTTGCCAGGTGAGGCTTTCTTCGGCTGCGGGGCGGCGATGGCGTTCCCGGAAACCTGGGTCCAGGCGGCGCCGACACCAACGGCGGTGGCCAGGAACTGACGTCGACCGAGACCGTACGGGCTCATGGAAGATCCTCCTCAGGACCAGCTTGTTCAGTACGTGGAAAGGCGGGCGGGGTGGGAGTGGTCTCTACGGCGACGTCGGCACCGGCTCTGCGGCACCGGTGTTCGGCTCCTTGATCACGAGCGGGTGCAGCTCCCACGCGTCGATCGCATAGCCGAGGCACGTACCAGGTGCGGTCCGGGCCCGCAGTCGCCACGGGCCCTGTCCCGTCGGATAGCAGCGCAACGTGAGGACCTGGCCGGTGGTGGTCAGAAAGACTTCGGCGATGGAGTGGTCGACGACCACGCGCAGGCCGACGGGCCGGTCGGCTGGACAGGGCATCCGGTAGGAACCGCCGCGGGCCCGGGGGTCCAGTGAGGCGTGGTCACGGTCGACGACCAGTTCACCCGCGTCGGCATCGAGGCGGATGTCGAGGTACTCGGAGCCGTCCAGGGTGGTGAGCAGCCGCAGACCGGCGTCTCCGGTCGCCTCCAGACGGGCCGTCAGGTCGAACGCGCGGCCCACGCTGCCGAGGTCCACCGGCTGCGGGCCGTGCGTCTCGCCCTCGGCGTGGATGATGTGCCCGCCGCGCAGGGCGAGCAGTTCGGTGGCGGGCTGCTGGCGCAGCGTGCCGTCGCCGTCGACATGGATCTCGCGGGGCAGGGTGAGGACGCCGGCCCATCCGTCCGCGACGGCCCAGGCTTCGTCGCGGGCTTCCCACGACCAGCCCCACAGCAGCCACCGGTTGCCCGGTGCACGCAGGAGGGCGGGGGCGTAGCAGTCGGGGCCGTGGTCGGCGGGTACCGCTGGGCCGGCCCTGAAGCGGCCGTCGTGCTCTTCACCGATCAGGGCTGCGACGCTCTGCGGGCCGGTCGGCAGGTTCCACGCGCTGAAGATGAGGGCGCCGCGTCCGTCGGCTGCCGGGAGGTACTGGGGGCACTCCCAGCCCTCGCCGGTGAGCAGGTCGGTGCCACTGACCGGCTCCTTCTCGCGGGCCGCGAAGGGCCCTCGGTACGTCCAGTTCTCCAGGTCGGGCGAGTCGTACAGGAGGGCGGCAGCGCGACCGTCCGCGAGGGCGGCGCCGACCAGCATCCACCAGCCCTCGCCGTCCTGCCAGACGTACGGGTCGCGGTACATGGTGCAGCCCTCGGGCAGCTCGGGGATGAGCAGTTCGCCCCGCGGGCGGAAGCTTCTGCCGCCGTCGTGGGAGACGGCGCAGGTGACCGGCTGGTGCTGGAACGAGCGGTCCTCGCGGTGGGCGGAGTAGAAGGCGACGAGACGGTCGCCGTCGGAGACGGCGTTGCCGGAGAAGCAGCCGTCGGTGTCCACGCCATCGGAGGTCGGGGCGAGGGCGATCGGCTGCGGCTCCCAGGTCAGCAGGTCGGGGCTGCGGAAGTGGCCCCAGTGCAGGTTCGCGTGGGTCGCTCCGTACGGGTTGTACTGGTAGTACACGTGGTAGTGGCCGTCGTGGAAGACCAGCCCGTTGGGGTCGTTGATCCAGTTGCGGGGCGGGCGCAGGTGCGCCACGGGGCGGTGCGGATCGCGGGGTGTGGTGGACACACGCGTGCCTTTCGGTATGCCAGATGGGCCCGCCCCGCCGGCCCTGGGTTCTGCGGGGCGGCAGGCCGGCGGAGCGGGAGTCTTCGAGCCTGTACGCGGGCTTCAGGTCCGGATGCGGAATTGTGCGCTCAGCTGCTGCTCCCGTCGTGAGCTGGGGCCGACGCGGAGGGCGAACTCGCCTGGTTCGACCACTCGGCGGTTGTCGGCCGTGACGAGTGAGCACTGCGAGGCAGGGATACCGATGCGGACGTCCAGGCTTTCACCGGGAGGGATGTGGACCTGGGTGAAACCCTTCAGCTCCTGCTCTGCCCACGTGACGGTGGTGGTCAGGTCGCTGATGTACGCCTGGACCGTTTCCAGGGCCGGACGGCTGCCGCTGTTGGTAAGCCGCACTGTGGCGTTGATTGTGCCGTCAACCGTGACGTCCGGGTCGTGCACGACCAGGTCGGAGTAGGCGACGGTGGTGTAGGTGAGGCCCTCGCCGAACGCGAACAGGGGATCCTGGGTGAGATCCGCGTAGCGGTTCCCGTGCTGGCCTCGCACCTGGTTGTAGAAGACCGGCTGCTGTCCGACGTGGCGGGCGAAGGAGACCGGGAGCCGGCCGCTGGGTTCGATGAGTCCGAGGAGGAGTTCGGCGATCGCGCGGCCACCGCGCATGCCCGGGTTGAACGCCTCGATGAGTGCTGCCGCGTTCAGTGCCGAGTCCGGGAGGGTGCTCGGCTTGGACTGGGCGAGCACGACGATCATCGGTGTGCCGGTGGCGGCGACCGCGTCCAGCAGAGCGATCTGGCCGCCCTGGAGGTCGAGCGTCGCCGTGGAGCGCACCTCGCCGGTGAGGTCGATGGTGTCCCCCACGACCACGACGGCGTAGTCGGAGGCCTCCACGGCTGCGGTGGCCTCCCGGAGTTGCGCCGGGCAGACCGGGGCGGGGGTGAAAACGGGCGGCTGTGGCTGGCCGTCGGGCCCGAGGGACCACTCGGAGTTGGAAGCGGGGCTTGCGATGTCGGCTCCGCGGGCGTGCGTGATGGTCCAGTCGGCGGGTGCGACGGCGCGAAGGCCGTCGAGCACTGTCTCCACCGACTCGCGGGGATGTCCTTCGGGCATCCAGGGGACCTGGCCGGTGGCGCCCGCCCAGTCGCCGAGCATGGCTTCCGTGCTGTCGGCGTTGGGGCCGATCACCGCGATCGTCCGCGGGGTGCCCTGGCTCGCGGCGCGGCCGGCTCCGTCCGCGGTCAGCCCGCCTTCGAGGGGCAGGATGCCCTCGTTGCGCAGCAGCACCAGGGAACGACGGGCGGTCTCCAGGTTGAGGTCGGCGTGCTCACGGCAGCCGATCACCTGGGCCTGCCGCTCGGGGTCGGGGGTGCGGGGGTCCTCGAAGAGCCCGAGCTCGAACTTCAGCCGCAGAACCCGCCGTACCGCGTCATCGATCTGCTTCTCTTCGATCAGGCCGCGGGCGACCGCCTCCTGGGCCCCCTCGAAGAACGCGGGTGTGGCCATGATGAGGTCGTTGCCGGCGTTGACGGCGACCGCCGCCGCCTCGGCGTAGTCGGCGCAGGTCCGCTGGTCGTAGACCATCCGGCCGACGTTGTCCCAGTCGGTCACCAGGGTGCCGGTGAAGCCCCACTCGCCCTTGAGTACATCGTTGATCAGCCATTCGTTCGCGGTGATGGGCACCCCGTCGATCGACTGGTAGCCGAGCATGAAAGCGCGGCAGCCGGCCCGCGCCGCCTGCTCGAACGGGGGCAGGAACCATGAGCGCAGTTTGCGCGGGCTGAGATCGGCTTCGCTCGCGTCGCGCCCGCCGAGGGTTTCGGAGTAACCCGCGAAGTGCTTGGCGTACGCCAGCACGGCGGTCGGGTCGCCGAGACCCTCACCCTGATAGCCGCGCACCATCGCGGCCCCGAGTTCACCGATCAGGAACGGGTCCTCGCCGAACGTCTCGTTGATCCGGCCCCAGCGCAGGTCCCGGGTGATGCACAGCACCGGGGAGAAGGTCCCGTGGATTCCGGTCGCCGCGATTTCCGTCGCGGCGGCTCGGGCCACTTGGTGGAGCAAGGACGGGTCCCAGGTGCAGGCCATGGCCAGCTGGGTCGGAAAGATGGTCGCGCCCGGCCAGAACGAGTGACCGTGGATGCCGTCGTCGGCTGTGAGCAACGGAATGCCGAGCCTTGTCCGCCGGGCCAGTTCCATGGCCTGAGGCATCACGTCGGGAGACACATGCAGGACCGATCCGGCCAGTTTGGCCGACACGATGTCCGCCAGGTCCCCGTGTTGCGCGTCGAGCATCAGCAACTGCCCGACCTTTTCCGGAAGGGTCATCCGTGACAGCAAGTCCTCGATCCTCGCTTCCACGGAAGCTTCCGGATCCAGGTACGCCGCGGAGCGGACCGGCTGTCCCACTGTGTTCTCCAAGTGATGAGTCGTACGGGGTAAGAGGGTTGATCGGCGGCGAGCGCGCGCCTCTTCAGGGCGCTGCCGAACCGCACTCAAGGGGTCGGGGCGGGAGCGAGCCTGGTGTCACTTCAGGCCGGTGGTGGCGATGCCGGCCACGAACTGGCGCTGGAAGATCAGGAAGACGATCATCACTGGCAGCAGGACGACGACGGCGCCCGCGAGGAGGACGCCGAAGCGGGTGAAGGACTGTCCGCTGCTGGCCAGGGCGAGGCCGACGGGGAGGGTGTACTGGCTCTCGTTCTGGGCCACGACCAGGGGCCACAGGAAGTTGTTCCAGGAGCCGAGGAAGGTGATGATCCCGAGGGTGGCGAGGGCTGGTTTGGTCAGCGGCAGGATGATCTTCCAGAAGATGGCGAGTTCGCGGCAGCCGTCGACGCGGGCGGCGTCGATGAGTTCGTCGGGCAGGGTGGAGATGAACTGCCGCATCAGGAACACCCCGAAGGGGCCGGCCAGGAACGGCAGGATCAGCCCCAGCAGGGAGCCGGTCAGCTGCATGTTGGACACCAGCACGTACAGGGGGACGAAGGTGACCAGGCCGGGGATCATGAGCGTCCCCATGACCAGCAGGAAAACGGCGCGCTGTCCGCGGAACTCCAGCTTGGCCAGGGCGTATCCGAGCATCGAGCAGAAGATCAGGTTGCCCGCGGTGACGGCGAGGGCCACGATCACGGAGTTGGTGAACATGCTCGTGAAGTCGAGCGTGCTGAACAACTCGCCGTAGTTGGCGGTCGTGGGTGCCGTGGGTATCAGGACGGGCGGCACTCTGCGGATGTCGGCCTCGGGTTTGAAGGAGCCGGACAGCATCCACAGGAACGGCGCGATCATCAGCAGCAGGGCGCCGGCGAGCGGAAGATACAGCCAGGTCTGGCCCCAGGTCTGGCGGATGCGGCGGCGCCTCAGTACACGGTCCGTGCGCGGGCGTGGCGTTGGGAGAGTGGAGAGGGTGCTCATGGGTCGTCAGTCCTTGTCTCGCAGCACGCGGAACTGCAGCACGGTCAGCGCCACGATGAGGACGAAGATGACGTAGCTGGCGGCCGACGCCATCTCGTAATTGCCGTTGCCGAACTGCTTGTAGGCGTACAACGTGGCCGACAGGGTGGAGTCCAGCGGTCCTCCGTCGGTCATCACGAACGGCTCGTCGAAGAACTGCAGATAGCCGATGCCCGTGGTCACGGCGGTCAGCAACAGGGCCGGACGCAGGAGCGGGAAGGTGACCCGCCAGAACCGCTGCCACGCCCCGGCGCCGTCGAGTTCGGCCGCCTCCATCAGGGACTGGGGGACGGACTGCAGACCCGCCAGCATGATGATCATGACGGTGCCGAGGTTGCGCCACACCGCCATCACGATCATGACGGGCAGAGCGAAGCGGGTGTCCGCAAGCCAGGCCGGTCCGTCGATCCCGAACCAGCCCAGGACGAGGTTCACCAGGCCCGCGCGAGGTTCGAGGAGCGTCTTCCACACCACGGCGACGGCCACGATGCTGGTGATCACCGGCAGGTAGAAGCCGACCCGGAAGACGGCCCGGAAGCGCCGGACACCGCGGTCGAGGGCGACCGCCGCGGCAAGCCCGGCGGCCAGCGTCAGGGGCAGGGCCACCAGGACGAACACGGCCGTGTTGCGCAGGGCCGTGAAGAACTGCTCGTCCTGGAAGAGCCGCACGTAGTTGTCGAGGCCGATGAACGACACGTTCAGGGGTGTGCGCAGGTCGGCGCTACTGGTGTCGGTCAGGCTCATCAGCAGCGACCAGACCAACGGCAGGAGCATGAAGGTCGCGAACAGGGCGAGGAAGGGCGCGGCGAGGATCCAGGCCGCCCGGGCCCGTCTGCCGCGCGCCCTGCCCCGGAGCGGGAGGTGCCGGCATTCGGCGCTCCGCTCCGGTCCCGCGGTGCTCTGCTGGTCGGTGTCGCCCCGCCCGGGGAGCGTTTTCGTGGACATGGATGTCATCCGTCCGTACCAGGGGTGCTCATGGCGGTGGCGCTCAGCGGCCGGTGCCGATGCTGGTGGCCTTGGACTGCAGCGCCTTCTGCACCTCGGCGACGGTGGCCTTGCCGAGGGCCAGCTTCTCCAGTTCGGAGTCGATGGCGTCGGCGATCTGCTGCCAGGTCGTGATGGCGGGCGGCGCCTTGCTGACCTTGAGCTGCTCGTCGAACGGCTTCATGTTCTCGTCCGCGCTCAGGTTCCCTTCCGACCACGCCTGGGGCGAAGCAGGCAGACCGCCGGTGGCCTTGACATAGGCCGAGAGGTTGTCGGGCTCGGTCAGGAACCGGGCGAACTTCCATGCCGCGTCGGGGTTCTCGGACTCCTTGAACACCGCCAGGTCGGTGCCGCCGGCGAACCCGGCGGGCTGCTCGGTGTACGGCACCGGCATGGTCTTCCACTTGCCGTCCAGCTCCGGGGCGTCCTTGTGGAAGCTGGCACCGGCCCACGCGGCCTCCTGATAGGTGGCGATCAGCCCGTCCCGGAAGCCCTGCACGTTGTCCGACCTGTCGGTCGGCGCCAGGCCCTCCTTCGGGACGCTTGCCCAGTACTCCATAGCCTTGGCGACCTCGGGCGTGTCGAAGGTGAACTTCTTGGTCTTGGCGTCGTAGATGTCACCGCCCTGCTGCCAGACCATCGGCACCCAGAAAACCCAGGAGTTGAAGCCCATCACCAGCCCGGTGGCATGGCGCAGCTTGGGGTTCTGCTCCCCGGCGGTGGCCTGGATGGCCTTGAGGTCCTTCAGGTATCCCTCCCGGTCGCCGGCCAGGGGGCCCTTGATGCCGGCCTTCTCGGTGAGGTCGGTCCGGTAGTAGACGACCGTGGTGTCGGCGGTGAACGGGACGCCGTAGGAGGTGTTCTTGTACTTGGTGGTGTCCCACTGGCCGGGGTAGAAATCCGACGACTTGATCGACGTCGGGGTGGCCTGGAAGCCGTTCATGGCGGCCATCTCGGCCATCCAGGTGCTCCCGATCATGGACATGTCCGGCGTGTTGCCGCCGGCTATCGCGGTGGTCAGCTTGTCGTGGGCGCCGTCCCACGGGACCGCGGTGATCTTGACGTCGGCGTCCGGGTTCTCCTGCTCGAACTTCTTGGCCAGGTCCTTCAGGGCGGGTTCGATATCGCCCAGGTTCCACATGACCACCGTCCCCTTGGCCTTGCCCGCGCCGATCTCGGCGGGCGCGTCCTTACCGGGGCCGGAATCCTCGCTCCGGCCACAGCCGGTGGCCACCAGGGCTGCCGTGACGGTGAGGCACAGGGTCTGGACGGTTCTGACAGTGTGACGGGTGGTGATACGCATGATGCGGCTCCTTGCCGTTGGGCGATACAGACGCGGGGGCGAAGGGTGAGGGCGGGCGGGCGCCCGGATGAGTCAGCGCACGAGGGGAGACCGTCTGCGGTGACAGCGGCGTCGGCGGTCAGTCGCGCGGCGCGCTGGGAGCGTCCGGCGCGGAGTGGGGAGCGGCCGGGTGGGGTGTGCCGGACGCGTCGTTCGATGTCCCGGATCGGGAACGCACGGGCGGAAAGGTGCATGTGGGCGGTGCCGCGTGAACGCGGGTGCGGCCGCCGGGATTCGTGAGGAAGGCGAGACCGAAGAAGGTCGCCGAGACTCCAAGGAGGCGGGGGCGGTGCGTCGCCGGCAACGCACCGCCCGGTGGCGAGGCGCCATCACGTGCGCATCGCGATGACGTCACCTCAGTTCGAGCTCGGCTCTAACGTCGAGCCACGGATCACGAGGCTGGTGGGAATGATGCGTGAGGGTGCGGCCTCCGGCGATCTGCGCACGTGGTCGAGCAGCAGACGGGCCGCTGCCTCACCCATTTCCCGCATCGGCTGGCGGATGGTGGTCAGTGCCGGATACGTGTACGACGCCAGCTCGATGTCATCGAATCCCACCACGGCGACATCCTGCGGAATCCGCAGGCCGGCCTCGTGCAAGGCCGCGAGCACGCCGGCCGCCGAGGGGTCGTTGTGCCCGAAGACCGCGTCGAACTCCACGCCGTCCGCGAGAGCTTGTGCGACCGCGTTCCGGCTGCTGTCGAAGAGGAAGTCTCCGTCAGTGATGCGGCGTTGGTCGAGCTCGATCCCGGCCCGCGCATAGACGTCGACGAAGCCGCCCAGGCGTTCCTGAGTACAGCCGTACCCCTCGGGACCGGTCACCACCAGAGGGCGACGGCGCCCGAGGTCCAGCAGGTGGCGCGCCGCCTGCTCACCACCCTCCCGGTTGGTGGTGGCCACGTACGGGAATCCCGGCCGCTGGAAGCGGTCGTCGATCAGCACCACCGGCAGTCCGGCTTCGTGCAGTTCCGTGATGGCTCCCAGGGCCCCCTCGGGCTCTATCACCAGCAGACCGTCGAACGACTTGGCGGCGACCTGCAGGCCCAGCCTGCGCAGTGACTCCTCACCGTGGTTCACGGTCAGCATGCGCAGTCCGAAGCCCTCGGTCTCCAGCGTTTCGACCACCGCCTGCACGATGCCGGCCCAGGCCCAGGCCATGTCAGGGACCAGCATGCCGATCATCTGGGTCGTGCCGCGTGCGAGCCCCACTGCCCCGGCGCTCGGCACATAGCCGAGCGACGAGATGGACTCGCGGACCTTCAGGACGGTGTTCTCGTTGATCTCGCCCTTGCCGTTCAGTACCCGCGAGACCGTCGTCTTGCTGACCCCGGCATGTGCGGCGACGTCAGCGATGGTGACGCCCATGTCTCACCTCCCCTCCCTTCATCCAGAGGCGGGAAGACGTCCTCCCGCGCCGAAGGGCCGATCGTACAAAGACTCGTGGAACCGGTACCGGAATCGATCCCGAAACCGGTTCCGGTACCGGTTCCGGAAGTGAAGCACCGAGAGAGCCAACCGGTCAACACACCGGAAACAACTCGTTCACACATCTCGACGAGCCACGGAAGCCCGCGAAGGTACGCCGCCCGACCCGACCTGCGCGAACGCCGACCCCAACCCGCCATGACCGAACCCGTTTACGCAGGTCACGACCCCGCCGACGCCTGATGGGCGGTGGGCCGCACGAAGCAATCGCGCCCGCACCGTTGACGCACAGGCCGGAGTGCGCTTCATAATCGGGCACTCGCTGTCATCGATGACACAAGTCAACGATGACACCCCTGGGCGACGGCACGGCTGTCAACGCCGGCCCGGGGCCTCACTTTTCGGCCCGTCCGCGCCAGGGCCGCAGTCACCGCTGCGCGGACGGCCGCGGGACTAGGAGACACCATGAGCTCTGCACGCGTATCCCGGCATGCCCGCATGCGGTTGACAGCGGCGGTGGCAACGGTCTGCGCCCTGTCCGCCGCGCCGCTCGCTCCCCAGTCCGTCGCTGCCGACACCCCGCCGTACACCGAGACCTACAGACCCCAGTTCCACTTCACTCCGGAGAAGAACTGGATGAACGACCCCAACGGCCTCGTGTACTACAAGGGCGAATACCACCTCTTCTACCAGCACAACCCGAACGGCAACTCCTTCGGCGACATCTCCTGGGGGCACGCGGTGAGCAAGGACCTCGTGCACTGGGAGGAACTGCCGCTCGCCCTGCCGCACGACGACGAGGAGTTGGTGTTCTCCGGCAGCGCGGTCGTCGACCGGAACAACACCACCGGTTTCGGTACGAAGAAGAACCCGCCCATGGTGGCGATCTACACCAGCGCCTACAAGGACGGCAGCAGGCAGGCCCAGTCGCTCGCCTACAGCACCGACCGCGGCCGCACCTGGACCAAGTACCAGGGCAATCCCGTCATCGACATCGGCTCCAAGGACTTCCGCGACCCCAAGGTCCAGTGGTACGCGCCGACCAAGAGCTGGCTCATGACGGTCTCACTGTCCAGAGAGCACAAGGTGCGGTTCTACTCGTCCAAGAACCTCAAGGACTGGGAGCTGCTCAGCGAGTTCGGGCCCGCTGGTTCGACGGCGGGCGTGTGGGAGTGCCCCGACCTGTTCCCCCTCGCGGTCGACGGGGACAAGAACAACATCAAGTGGGTGCTGGTCGTCAACATCAACCCCGGAGGCATCGCGGGCGGTTCGGGCTCGCAGTACTTCATCGGCGACTTCGACGGCAAGCGGTTCACCGCCGAGGACAAGGGCACCTACACCCCACCCACCGGCACGGTGCTGCAGGACTTCGAGGGCACCGATTTCGGTTCGTGGACGACCACCGGCACCGCGTTCGGCCAAGGACCGGCAACCGGTGCGGTGGACTGGCAGGGGGCGGTCTCCGGCTTCGACGGCAAGGGCCTCGCCAACAGCTTCCACGGCGGTGACGGCGCCACCGGCGTCCTCGCCTCCCCCTCCTTCACCGTCGACAGCCCCTACCTGAACTTCAAGATCGGTGGCGGGCGGCATCCGCACGAGGCCGGAACCGTCATGGACAGGACTCCCCCCGAGGGCACGGTCCTCGCCGACTTCGAAGGCGGAACCTACGGCGACTGGACGGCGACCGGGGACGCCTTCGGCACCGCACCGGCCACCGGCACCCTCCCCGACCAGGGACAGGTCTCCGGCTTCCTGGGAGAAGGGCTGGCCAATACCTACCTGAACGGCGACGCCACCACCGGCACCCTCACCTCACCCGCATTCACCATCGACAAGAAGCACATCAACTTCCTCATCGGCGGCGGCAACCACCCGGCCGACTCCGACAACCCGACCGCCGTCGAACTCCTCGTCGACGGCCAAGTCGTCCGCAGCGCCACCGGCAGGGACGCCGAAGCGCTCAACTGGGCCTCCTGGGACGTCAGCGACCTCGCCGGTAAGAAGGCGCAGATCAAGATCGTCGACAACAACAGCGGCGGCTGGGGCCACCTCAACGTCGACCACATCGTGATGTCCGACACCAAGGCCCCGCCCGTCTCCCAGGAGACGTCCGTCAACCTGCTCATCGACGGCAAGATCGTCCGCAGCGCCACGGGCGCCGACAGCGAGAGCCTGGACTGGGCGTCCTTCGACATGCGCCCGTACGTCGGCAAGAAGGCGCAGATCCAGGTCGTCGACATGAACACCGCCGGCTGGGGCCACGTCATGGCCGACCAGTTCACCGCCGCTGACAAGCCCGCCAAGTCCGCCGTCCAGCTCGCCGACTGGACCGACTACGGCAAGGACTACTACGCGGCGGTGTCCTGGGAGAACGCACCGGGCGGCAAGCGCTACATGATCGGCTGGATGAACAACTGGGACTACGCCGGCTCCATCCCCACCTCCCCCTGGCGCGGTGCCCAGAGCATCCCCCGCGAGATGGCCCTGCGCACCGTCGACGGCCGCGTCCGGCTGACGAGCAAGCCGGTGAACAGCGTGAAGTCCCTGCGTGAGAAGCGCCCTGCGACCGCGGCCGGCGTCACGGTCACGAGCACCTCCACCCCCCTGATCGCCCCGGCGGCCAAGGGCAGGGCACTCGACATCGAGGCGACCTTCTCCCCCAGGGACGCCGACCGCTTCGGCCTGAAGGTGCGCACCGGAGCAGGCGGCGAGGAGACCGTCATCGGCTACGACACCACGACCCAGGAGCTGTACGTCGACCGCAGCCGCTCGGGCGCCGGAGACTTCAACAGCACCTTCCCCGGCGTCCAAACCGCACCGTTGAAGGCCAAGAACGGCAAGGTCAAGCTGCGGATCCTGGTCGACTGGTCGTCCGTCGAGGTCTTCGGCGGCAACGGCGAGGCAGTGATCACCGACCAGATCTTCCCCGACCCCTCCAGCACCGGCGTCCAGGTCTTCGCCGAGGGCGGCGCCGCCACCCTCGACCGCATGCAGGCGTGGCCGCTGAAGTCCATCTGGCGGTGACGTGCCGGGGGTCCAAGCGCCGGTCGGCCAGGAGCGGCTTCGGCGTGCGAGCCCTCGACCCAGCCCATGTTCCAGTAACACTCCAGTTGTGGAGCGCGATCTTCTCAGGGCGCGGTCTGCCGGGCGGCGGCAGCGGCCGGCTTGGGTTTGATGGCCGCGGCGGGCCGACGCGTAGGGTGCCGGGATGATTGCGGTACCAGAGGAGTTCGCACAGAGCACCGTCGCCCGCGACGGGGAGGCCGGGGCGACGTGGATCGCCGAGCTGCCCGGGATCGTGGAGGAGTTGCTGGGGCGCTGGGGGTGCGTGCCGGACGGCGAGGTCATGCACGGGGGCGTCGGCGTCATCGTTCCGGTACGGCGGCGGGCCGAGCAGAGCGCCGTGCTGAAAGTGTCGTTTCCACATCCCGGCAACGTCCATGAGCCGGATGCCTTCGATGCGTGGGGCGGGTGCGGCGCCGTCCTGCTGCATGAGCGCGACGACGAACGGTTCGCGATGCTGCTGGAGCGGGTTCAGCCGTCGACTCTGGCCGAGGCCGAGGACAGCGACGAGGTGGTGACGGTCGCCGGGCGGCTCAATCGCCGCCTGGCCATCCCCGCACCGCCCGGCCTGCCCCGGCTGCGTGAGCGGGCCGTTGCCTGGGAGGAGCAGCTTTACGAGGACGCCGAGGAACTGCCGCATGCGCTGCCGCGTCAGGTGCTGGATGCCGCCCTTGCGACCGTTCGGGAGCTGGGTCGGGCCCAGCCGGACACCCTCGTCCATGGCGACTTCCACGCCCGGAACATCCTGCGTGCCGACCGAGAGCCGTGGCTGGCTGTCGACCCCAAGGGGTACGTGGGAGATCCTGCCTACGACGGCGGCACGCTGCTGAAGTCCCGCGCGCTGACGCTTCTCGAAGCGGATGACCTGCGCAAGGCCGTCCACCGCGTCTTGGATGTCTTCGCCGAGGCCGCGGAACTCGACCGTGAACGCGTCCAGCGGTGGGCCCAGTTCCATGCCGTCCAGGCCGCGTTCTGGGGTCGGCGCCATGGTTTTCGTATCGCCCGCAGCGGACCACGGCTGGACTGGCTCACCGAATTCGCCGACCGACTGGCCGAGTTGCTCACAGAACGCTCGTAGAGCGTGATGGTGCCGCCGGGGCCGGTGGGTGAACGAGTGCGGCCACTGAGGGGAAGCTGGGGTGCTGGAGTACTGTGTGGTCGGCCGACGGGGTGGATCGCGCAGGGGCATGCGTCGAGTTGTCGCGCGTGGACGCGGTGAACCGGCGTCGTCGGCGTCCGCTGCGGGACTGTCCGACCCGACGGGCTACTTGGCCGTTCGACCTGACCGCAACGTGTCTTCTACGGTGCGGGTTCGGTTGACGCGTCGGCGGCACACTCTCCCAGGCCGGTGATCTGTCATGGGCTGCTCTTCTCTGAGATCGCGCGGGCAAAACGGGCACCTCGCGGGCATGCGCTGAACAGCTTCGGGCGGACGACGTCCACGGGCGTTGCCGATATGTGACGGCTGCAAGGCATTGACGTTGCCGGGGACCGGAGTCCATCATCCTCGCCAAGCAGTGTCAACGATGACACAAGTCAACGATGACACCTCGGGACGGCATGCCTCGATGCCGGCCGCTCGCCCGCAATCCCGCAGGAGTCGTTCATGTCACGCATCTCTCGTCTGCCCTCCTCCTTGCTCAGAGCCGCCGCGTGCACGGGCGTCGCGGCCCTCACGCTGACCGCCTGTGGATCCGGATCGGGATCGGGCAGCGCGAGCACCGGATCGGGCAGCGTCAAGGTCGGTCTGATCACCAAGACCGACACCAACCCGTTCTTCGTGAAGATGAAGGAGGGCGCGGAGAAGGCCGCCAAGGAGAACGGTGTCGAACTGTCCACCGCGGCGGGCAAGTTCGACGGGGACAACGCCGGTCAGGTCACCGCCATCGAAAACATGGTCGCCGCAGGGGTGAAGGGCATCCTGATCACGCCGAGCGACTCCAAGGCGATCGTGCCGGCGATCGAGAAGGCCAAGGCCAAGGGCGTCCTGGTCATCGCCCTGGACACCCCGACCGACCCGGAGAGCGCGGTCGACGCCCTCTTCGCCACCGACAACCACAAGGCCGGTGAGCTGATCGGCGAGTACGCCAAGGCCGCCATGAAGGGCAAGTCGGCGAAGATAGCCACCCTCGACCTCGCGCCGGGCGTCTCGGTCGGCGTCCAGCGGCACAACGGCTTCCTCAAGGGCTTCGGCGTCGAGGAGGGCGACCCCTCCATCGTCTGCTCCCAGGACACCGGCGGCGACCAGGCCAAGGGCCAGACTGCGATGGAGAACTGCCTGCAGAAGTCGCCCGACATCAACGTCGTCTACACCATCAACGAGCCCGCCGCGCTGGGCGCGTACACCGCGCTGAAGGCCAAGGGCCGGGAGAAGAACGTGCTGATCGTCTCCGTCGACGGCGGCTGCACCGGCACGCAAGCCGTCAAGGACGGCAAGATCGCGGCGACCTCGCAGCAGTACCCGCTGAAGATGGCCGCCGAGGGTGTCAAGGCCGTCGCGACGTACGCCAAGGACGGCAAGAAGGCGTCCGGTTACACAGACACCGGCGTCACCCTGATCACCGACAAGGCGCAGGACGGGGTCACGTCCAAGGACACCGCCTACGGCCTGGAGAACTGCTGGGGCTGAGCCGCCGCCTCCAGCTGCCGCCGTTCGACACCCCTCAGCGGGGCGGCCGGCCCTCCTCCCGACCGGGGTCGGCTGCCCCTCGTCCCGACCGGGGTCGGCTGCCCCTCGTCCTCCTGCCGTCCCGTCCGACAAGGACTGACCGGGACCGACAAGGACTCATGTCTTCCGACAAGGACTTCGCATGACTGCCACGTCCACGCCGTACGCGGAGCTCAAAGCACCGGCCACGGTCCGCAGACTGCTCACGCAACCGACCACCGGCCCGCTGGCCGCGCTCCTCCTGGCCTGTGTCTTCTTCTCCGTCTCGACCGACCAGTTCCTCACCGGCGGGAACTTCTCGCTGATCGTGCAGCAGGTCATGGTCGTCGGCACCCTCGCCATCGGCCAGACCCTGATCATCCTCACCGCGGGCATCGACCTGTCCTGCGGAGCAGTGATGGCGTTCGGCAGCATCATGATCGCCAAGATGGCCGCCGAGGGCTCCCTGCCCCCGCTCGCCGCGATAGCGCTGGGCCTGGTCGTCTGCGGCGGCTTCGGCCTGCTCAACGGGGCGCTGGTGCAGAAGATCCCGCTGCCGCCGTTCATCGTCACGCTCGGCATGCTCAACGTGGCGTTCGCGCTGACCCACATCTACTCCGAGGAGCAGACGGTCACCAACCTGCCCGGCCCGCTGACCGCCCTCGGCCAGACCTTCCCGCTCGGCAACACCGACATCACCTACGGCTCCCTGGTCACCATCGCCCTGTTCCTCCTCCTCGCCTACGCCCTGAGCAACACCAGCTGGGGCCGGCACGTCTACGCCCTGGGCAACAGCCCGGAAGCGGCACGACTGAACGGCATCCGCACCTCCCGGCTGACCATCGGCGTCTACACCGTGGCCGGCCTGCTGTACGGCGTCGCCGCCCTCCTGCTCATCTCCCGCACCGGAGTCGGCGACCCTCAGGCCGGACAGACCGACAACCTCGACAGCATCACCGCCGTGGTCCTCGGCGGCACCAGCCTCTTCGGCGGACGCGGCTCGGTCCTGGGCACGTTCATCGGCGTCCTCATCGTCGGCGTCTTCCGCAACGGCCTTCAGCTGATGGGCGTCGCCTCCATCTACCAGACCCTCATCACCGGTGTCCTGGTGATCCTCGCGGTGACCGTCGACCAGATCTCCCGGAAGAAGGCGCGATGACCACCACCTCCTCCCCCACCCCCGTCCTGCAGGCCCGCGGTCTGGTCAAGCGCTACGGCCACGTCACCGCCATCGACGGGGCCGACTTCGACCTCCTGCCCGGCGAGGTCCTCGCGGTCATCGGCGACAACGGCGCCGGCAAGACCAGCCTCATCAAGGCCCTCACCGGGGCAGTGGTCCCCGACGCGGGCGACATACGCCTCAATGGCGAACCCATCACCTTCTCCGGCCCGCAGAGCGCACGCGCCCACGGCATCGAGACGGTCTACCAGGACCTCGCCGTCGCCGCCTCCATGGACATCGCCTCCAACATGTTCCTCGGCCGCGAACTACGCCGCCCCGGAATCCTCGGCAGCGCCTTCCGCATGCTCGACAAGAAGCGCATGCGGAAGGAGGCCGCCGAGCACATGGCCGACCTGAAGATCGGCCTGCGCTCGCTGACCCAGTCGGTCGAGACCCTCTCCGGCGGACAGCGGCAGGCCGTCGCCGTCGCCCGCGCCGTCGCCTGGGCCCGCAGCGTCGTCGTCATGGACGAACCCACCGCCGCCCTCGGCGTCAAGGAGTCCGGGCAGGTCCTCGACCTCATCCGCCGCGTCCGGGACAAGGGCATGCCGGTCGTCCTGATCAGCCACAACATGCCGCACGTCTTCGAGATCGCCGACCGGATCCACGTCCACCGCCTGGGCAAGCGCGCTGCTGTGATCAAGCCGTCGGACTACTCCATGGCGGAGGTCGTCGCCATCATGACCGGCGCGCTCAGCGTCGACGAGGCCGGAGGTACTGTCGTAGCGGATTCCGAGGCGGCGAAGGCCGCGGGAGTTCAGGCCAACTGAAGCACTCACAGGGGCCGGCCGAGGCCGCGACCGGAACCGACGAGACAGGAGCCCGTTTCCTCCATGGCAGCGAACCGCCGCCCGACCATGGCAGACGTCGCCCGAGAAGTGGGCGTCAGCGCCAAGACCGTCTCCCGGGTGCTCAACGAGGACGGGTACGCCTCGGAACAGACCAGGGAACAGGTTCTCGCCGCCGTGGCCAAGCTCGGCTTCCAGCCGAACCTCATGGCACGCAACATCCGCGTCGGCGGCCCGGACACCACCATCGGACTGGTCATCCCCGACCTCGCCAACCCCTTCTTCGGAGCCGTTGCCCGCGGCATCGAGGACACCGTCCGCGAACGCGGACTGACCTTGCTCATGGGCTCCTCCGCGGATGACCCCGACCGCGAACGCGCGCTGACGGACAAGTTCCTCGCCCGGCGAGTCAGCATCCTGATCGTCGTGCCGTCCGTCGGCGCAGACCACTCCGACCTCAAATCGCACCGTACGGCGGGTCTGCCCATCGTTTTCCTGGACCGCCCGGGAGTCGGCCTGTCCACGGACAGCATCGTCAGCTCCAACCGTGCGGGGGCCCAGGACGGCGTCGCCCACCTGATCGCCCACGGCCACCGTCGCATCGGATTCGTCGGCGACCTGCCCGTCAAGCTCTACACCCGCCGCGAACGCCTCGCCGGATACCGCGCGGCCCTGCAAGAAGCCGACATCGCCTACGACCGCTCGCTCGTCGCCAACGCCCATGACCAGCCAGGCGCCGAGGCCGCGACCTCCCGACTCCTCGAACTGGCCGATCCCCCCACGGCCCTGTTCGCCGGCAACAACATCATGGCGCTCGGAATCGTCGCCGAACTCGCCCGCAGCAAGCGCAAGGACGTAGCCGTCGTCGCCTTCGACGACGTCTCCCTCGCCGAAGCACTGGAGCCCGCCCTGACCGTCGTGGCCCAGGACCCCGAAGAAATCGGCCGCAGCGCCGCGGCCACCGCCCTGTCCCGCCTCGACGGCGACCGCTCACGGGCCCGCACCATCACTGTGCCCACCCGGCTGATCGTCCGAGGCTCGGGAGAGCAACCCGCGCCCACACCGTAGCCAGCTTGCCCATGTCGGCCGACACCCCGGGATCACGCCCAGGCGTCCTCGCGGAGCCTACGGTAGCCGGGGGCGGGCGTGCCCTTCGGCATCCAGATCGGGAAGAGGTCTTCCACACCTGCACGGCCGGAGCCCTGGCCCAGAGCCGGCTCACTGTCCGCCACCACGCCTGGCTCGCTGCCGGGCCTCAGGGATCCTTCCTCGGACCCGGCAGGTCGAGAGCATTCACCTTCGCGGCCACGCTGCTGGAAGTCGTCCACCCGCGGATCAACCGCGGCGAGTGGGCCGCAGGTAAACGCCGAGCGCGTCGGCGGGGCGGGTTGCCCGCGCCTCGTCGGCGAGCAAGGGGAGGCGGGGCTAGGTGCTCATGTCTCCCCTCCCACAGATCCATCCCCACGTCGTCGACCGCTGCCGGCGACGGCCCCATGTCCTCCGGGTCGGCATCGAAGCACTGCACGGGGACGGCCCCATCCGCGGCCTGCCATGACATCCGCCAGTACTGCGTAATGGTCGCGCCATGGGTGCAGAACCGGTGTTCAAGCCGTGGCTGGGCCGGAAGCCGACCGGGAAAGCGCTCCGGTCCACCGCTTGAGCCGGATGGCCGACTGAAGGGTCAACGCGCCCGCATTGGCGTGCGGAATTTTCCGTCCGCACGCTCCGAGTGCCCCGCCGTGTACTCGAATCGAGCCTGCGAACCCGCGTTTCGTTTGACTGGCAGTGGCTTGAGCAGGCAGCCGACGTACTCCGATGTGCAGTTTCCGCCTCCGCCATCAAACGCATCGGTGCCCGTCTTCATCGCTGCTGCGCAGCCGCGCGATCAGTTCCGCCAGCATCCGCGCCGCCTCGGGCGTCAAGGTTCAATGAACGGGAAGCCTGCGCGACCTCAGCGACTTCGCCAGCTACTCCAGGGTAGCCGGCGGCCAACAGGCCGAGGGGTTGCGGGTGCAGGCTGCCGGGCGGGTCCGGCGGCTCGTGAAGCAGGAGCCGTACACCCAGTTGCCGAGTTCGTCGCCCATGGCCTCACAGCCCGTGTTCGTTCATGAGGCGCATCAGGTTCCGCTTGCGTTTCTGGGCAGTGCGCAGGGCCGTGACGTACGCCGTGAACTCGTGTGACGTTCCCAGGCGACGGTGGCAGTCGCGGATGCGTAGCAGGAGGCTGACGATTTGCTCGTAGACCGTGTTGCCGGTCTGCTTGAGCAGCGGCTCGGCCAGGCGGAGGTAGACGCCGAGCGCGTCGGCGGAACGGTCGGCAGGTGCCTGGTCGGCGAGGGTGAGCCACTGCCGGTCGTCGGCGCCGGTTTCGGTGGATGCCTGCCAGGCGGCGTCGAAATCCTTGTCATCGAGCAGGGCGTCGACCAGGACGGGGCCGCTGTACCAGCCCTCTCGCCGTCGTTCCGCGTCGTCACGTAGCAGGGCAAGGGCTCCCCCACGCTCGGCCGGCCAGCAGTCCGCGGCCTGCGCGGCGGCGCGCAACTGCTGATAGGTGAGCCGGGTGCGGCGGGCACGGAAGTGGTCGCGGCGCACGGTGAGGGCATCCGTCAGACGGTCCGCCTGGGTGTAGAGGTCGCAGAGGTAGTCGACGAGAGCGGTGTCGACGGCGGCGAGGTCCCGGGTGTCCCGGATGCCGCGTTCCGCCCAGCGCAGGGCCTCTCCGGAGCGTTGGGCGGTGTCCAGCTCGCGGGCGATGACCAGATGCGTGTGGCCGTTCGACGCGAGGTCGGCCGCGTGCACGGCGATCACCGCGTCGACATCGCCTCCCGCCTTGGCCAGACGCTCCATCAGGTACTTCTCCGCCCAGCCGCGACGGTTGCCCCGCCATGCCTCCACGGCCAGCTTCCGCAGGGCGGCCATTCCGTCTTCTCCGAGGACATCCTCGTAATCGAGGGGATCGATGTCGGTCAGGCCGTCGTCGAGGTCGCCGAGTGCATGGCCGACCAGCCAGCGCGCGAGTTCCTCGGGATCGGGGCGTGCTGCGCGGCACGCGTCGAGGTGTGCGTCGGCAAGGCCCGCACCGATCTGGCTGAGCCAACCGTCCGAGTCGTCGACGCTCTCCACCGCCTCGGCCAGCAGCCGCATCGCCTCCGACGCCAGCGTGATCGCGTCAGCAGCCCGCCCCGAGCCGGTCAGCGCCCTGATCGAGGACACCGCCTGCCCGGCCTGGTCGGCGTAGGCGCGGGCATCTGCGTACTCGACGTACCCATACCGGGCGAAAGAGCCGACGTCGAACAGGTCGCGGATACCGGACCGGAGCGTGGCGAGGTCCCCGCGGACGCTTGCGGCCCGCAATTCCAGGCGCCGCCGCACCTGCCGGTCCTCGTCGATCTGTTCCCGCAGCAGAGCCAGCAACTCGTCCTTGGACAGGGCGGACAGCCACCGGTCGAGGCCCTGCGCACGCTCCTGGGCCGCCTCCCGCTGCCGTGGCAGGCTCTCCCGCTGGGCGAGCACCCTCAGGCCGAGGGCGACCAGGTGCTTGCAGAAGTTGCCCTCCAGGCCGTACGGACAGTCGCATGTGCCGGCCAGTCCTCCGGGCCCCTCCAGTGTCAGCTCGACCTCGTACCGCTCCGTGCCGTGAACGCTCGCGGTGACCCAGCCGTCACCTACCTCGACTCCGGACACCGCTTCCAGGTACCCGAGCGCGCGCTCGTAGGAACGGGCACCGGCCAGTGCCCTGAGGTTGGCCTCGGTGAGACTGCCCATGGTTTCCGCCTGCTCCAGATTTTGCACGTGACAGCCCGCCAGCCTAGGGCTGCAAGGAGGTGCAGGTGCGACAGTTCGGCACTTCGACCGCCGATCCACAGCCGACCCACGAGGCCCCAGGTTCGTCGTCGAGGCCTTTCACGCGAGCCTCATCGCCGACGGCAGCGCCCGCGCCCCTCAGCCCGACGGCAACCGCCGCTTCCTCCGGCGTGGTTGGACCGCCACAGTCTCCGGTGACACCCCATTCCCTGTCTGTTCGTCGCGCAGTCGCGACCGCCGGCTCCGCCGCGGGCCTGTCCTTCTCGGTCTCCTCCCCCTCGCGCTCCTGCGCGTCGTCCTTCGGCGGCAGGTCGATCACAGGCTTGGGCGGCAGCCCTCCCCCCATACCGCCTCCGACTCCAGCGCCGAACGATCGACATAGCCGTGCTCGACGTCACCGTAACCGTCACCACCGTCCGGCTCCGGTCCGGCAGCGGCATCGTCGCCCTGTGCGTGCGGACGCGGTCGGTACCGTCAGGGGATCGGCCTCCTCAGCCTGCCGCTGCCCGGACCCGCGCCTGAGGGGTGGGCCCGGCTGGAGACCTGCCGGCACTGGGCATCCTGAGCCACGTACCTCATGCCTCACCGTCTCTCCGCTATTGCCAGGCGCGGACCAGATCTTCAGGTCCCCAGTGGGCCGCAAGCGGCAGACTGCCGACGACACCGCTGCGGGACACCGCGACCAGCGGGGTGTCCGGCCCGGCACCGGGCACCGCGAGTACGTCCCGGGCCAGGGCGTCGTATTCGCGCCGGCCGAACGGCTGGGACTCCAGCCACTTGATGGAGCCGACGAAGTGCACCGCGCCCGCCACGGGTTCACGGTCGGTGCCGACCAGGTCGATCTCGGGGTTGTTCTGCCGGTTCCACCAGCCGCCGACAGCCTCTGTCTCCGGCCATCGCTCGTCGGGCAACAGCCGCAGCAGCGACTCACGGATGAGCGGCTCGACCGCACGCCCCCGCCAGGCGGGCCAGGAACGCTCGATGCGCTCAAGGGCAAGATCGCCCCGGCCGCGCTCGATGAGCGGGATGCCCCGCTGCAGGAAGGCCAACCAGAACCGGAGATACGGATCCGCGATGCGGTAGCGCTTGTTCTTGGTGTCGGCCTTCGCGGACAGCGGCAGGTCGGCCGCCAGAACCCGCTTGGCCTGCAGGGTGTTCAGCAGCGGGGACAGCGTGCCCGATGGCAGGGCACCTGTTCCCCCGGCCTGTGCCGCGATGGTGGAGAAGGTCCGCTCTCCGCTGCCCACCGCCTCCAGAACCGCCCGCGAGTGCGACGCCTCGGGGAACTCCCCCAGCAGCGACAGCTCGCCCGCCACCAGCAGCGGAGACAGCGGATTCGCCACCGCCTCACGTAGGAAGTCCGCCCGGCGCACCCCTGGCCGCCACGACTGGACGATTTCCGGAAAGCCTCCCGTGATCAGCAGCGCGTCCACCGCGTCCGCCGCATCCAGCCCGGTCATGGCCTGTACATCGCCCAGGTGCAGCGGCCGTACGGTCATCTTCGCCGCCCGCCCGAAGAACGGGCGGCCGTACGATTGCAGCGCCTCCATCACCGACATGTCGCTGCCGACCAGGATGAGCAGGACCGGCTTGGCGGACAGGTGACGGTCCCAGACGGTCTGCAGAGCCCCCTCGAACTCCGCGTCCTGCTCCACCAGCCACGGCACCTCGTCGATCACCGCGATGCTCGGGGCGTCGTCCGGAACCGCGACGGCCAGTGAGCGCAGCGCCTGATTCCAATCCGAGGCCTGCAGCCCGGCCACCAGCTCCGCCCCCGGTAGGGCGGACTGGGCGAGCGCCCCGGTGAAGTCCGCCCGCTCGGCCACGGCGTTGCGGCCCCGGGTCGCCTGGAAGACCACGTACGGAACCCGGGACCGGTCACAGAACTCCTGGACCAGGCGAGACTTCCCCACCCGGCGCCGCCCGGTCATGATGACGGCCCGCCCTCGGGTGGCGCCCTCGCCCTCGATCACCAGGTCCAGTTGTCGAGACAGCAGGTCCAGGTCAGCCGCCCTCCCTTTGAACTCCACAGGCGACCCCCTCTCGACCGAAACTTAGTTTCGATATTACGTAGATTGAATCTAACTTAGACGATAGCTCGCTTCGGGTGCCGCGTGTGCCATCACGGACTCGCCGGAAGCACAGACGAGTGCGCCCACACCATTTCAGGCTTGGACAGATGGGCCGACATCGGTCCCACCAGAGAATCCCGCAGGTCACAGCCGGCGGCCCGGCACGACCAGCCCTCGCTTGCGGCTCCTGCGGGAAACCTGCGGTCAATTGCCGCCGACCTACCGATTCACCCGGACAACCGTCTCGATCACCAGCTGCCCGTCCCCACCCAGCGGTCGTCCCTCTGCCCATGCTCCGAGTCCCCCGCCGGGGACTCGAACCTGCGCAGCACTCGCTCGGCACCCCGTCCGACGAGCCAAGTCCCCCCGCCCGCCAAGCGCTTGCCCTGCCCGGGTGAACCCCCAGGTCAAAGCCACAAAAGCAGACGAGTCGGGCTGTACGCCGGGTTCTGTTCCGAGGGGTTCTCGCGAACCCCTCGGTGACGGCCATCCATCTAGGGCCGGCGTTGCCGCCGGCCTCGTGCGGTCTACCCGCGGACTCGGGCGGGCAGCCCTCGAACGTCCGCGCAGAGCGCTTCTTACGGCGCTCCTCTTGACCTTGCTCCGGGTGGGGTTTACCGAGCTGCCCAGGTCACCCTGGGCACTGGTGGTCTCTTACACCACCGTTTCACCCTTACCGAGAGCCGGAGCTCTCGGCGGTTTGCTTTCTGTGGCACTGTCCCGCGGGTCACCCCGGGTGGCCGTTAGCCATCACCCTGCCCTGTGGAGCCCGGACGTTCCTCGGGAAGCACCCCGTCAGGGGGACTCCACGCGGCCGTCCGCCCGGCTCGTCTGCCGTGTCGACCATGCTACCCGGCGTGGGCCCCGTCTCGGTCCGGCTGCCGCCGTGGCCAGGAACGAGCCCGCCAGGATGAGGGCGAAGGAGACGAGTACGGCTGCCGTGAGCTGTTCGCCCAGGAACACGGCGCCTGCCGCGACCGCCACCGCCGGGTTGACGTACGTGAAGACGGTGGAACGGGTCGGGCCCACTTCGCGGATCAGTTCCAGGAAGACGACGAAGGCCAGTGCCGTGCAGATCACGCCCAGGCCGAGGAGGGAAGCCAGGACCGAGGGCGTGGGCATCGATGTCGGCCACGTCGCCGCTGCCGCGGGGGCGTAGACCAAGGCCGCCAGGGCGAGGCAGGGCGCGATCAGCTGGAGTGTGGGGACCTGCTTCAGGTGGCGGACGATGATCAGCGGGGCCGTGGCGTAGCCCAGGACCGTGACCCCCACCTCCGCCAGGGAGCGCGCGTCGCCGCCGGTGAGGTGCGGGGCGGTGAGGACCGCTACTCCGGCCAGGCCCAGGGCCAGCCCCACCATCCGGCGTGCGCCCAGCCTCTCCGTGTCGCCGAAGAAGCGGGCGAGGACGACTCCGACGATGGGTACGCCCGCTATCAGCAGCCCCGCTGTTGAGCTGGAGAGGTGGCGTTCGGCGTCGGTCAGGGTCCACCAGGGGCCGATGATCTCGATGACGGAGAAGGCGAGCATGGGGCGCCAGTGGGTGCGCACGGTCCGGGCCAGTCCGCCTTGGCGTACGGCGAAGGGGAGCAGGAGGGCCGCTCCCAGCGCGCAGCGCGTGAACACCACCATCGACGGCGATACGGCGTCCACCGCCACTTTGATCATCAGGTAGGGGATGCCCCAGAGGACTCCCATCAGGGAGAACAGGAGCCAGCCTCGTACAGTCATACGGTGAGTTTCGGACGCGGGGGCGTCTGCGTCTTGAACGCTGTTGCGCCCCCCAGCCCCCGGCCCCCAGCCACGCCGCCCCTACGGCTTCGAGGACACCCCCTTGCGGTACGCCGCCGGTGTCACCCCCAGCACCCGCCTGAACCATCTCGTCATGTGCGCCTGGTCCGCGAAGCCCACCTGCCCGGCCACCTCCGCGGGGCGTCCGCCCGCCTCCAGCAGGCCGCGGGCCCGTGTGACCCGGTACTGGGCGAGCCAGGCGTACGGGGGCATCCCCGTCGTCGTACGGAAGGCGCGCAGGAGCTGGTAGCGGGACAGGCCCAGGTCGGCGGCGAGGGCAGCGAGGGAGGGCGGGGCGAGGAGTTCGTCGGCGAGGCGGTCGCGTACGGCGCGGGCGATGGTGCCCGCTCCGGGGATCGTGTCCGGGGCGGGGCGGGCCGTGGAGTGGCGGCGGGCGAGGGCGGTGAGCAGCCAGGGGAGACGGGATTCCGTCTCCAACGGGTCGGGGCAGGCGCTGAGTTCGGCGTGCGTGGTGCGCAGGGCCGCGGACAGTTCGGGGTCGTCGATGAGGGGGTCGCGGAAGTGGGGGATGCCGGTGAGCGTGCCGTCGGCCAGGAGGGACGGGGCCGGGTACAGGGCGCGGTACGCGTAACCGTGCGGGTCGGAGATGCCGGTGTGCGCCTCGCCGGGAGCCAGGACGACGATCGCGCCCGGGCCCGCGTGGACGCCGCCGCCCCGGTAGTCGATGAAGGACGCGCCTGTCGTACAGATGCCCACGCTGAACTCGTCGTGCGCGTGCGGGGCGTAACGGTGGCGGGCGAAGCGGGCGGTCAGCAGGTCGAGGGGGCCGCCGTCGCGGCCGAGGGTGGCCCGGGTCCAACTCGACGAGAGGGCCTGCTCGCGTCCGCTCACCTCGCGCTCCTTCCTTCGCCGGTTCCTCCACCGGCCGGCCCAGGCTACGCCCGGCGGTTTGGAGTGAGGCTCAGCGGAAGTCCGAAGTCTCCAGGTCGAAGGCGAAGGGTTCCGGGAGGGTGATCGGTTTGCCGAAGGGGACGGTGCAGTGCTGGCGGTAGTCGTCCTTCTCCGGGTCGCTGAACAGGGTGACCGAGGAGGCTTCGCGGTCGACCAGCAAGTAGAGAGGGATGCCTCCGCGGGCGTAGCAGCGGCGTTTGGCCTCGCGGTCGGCCTTGGGCTTGGTCGACGTCACCTCCAGGACCATGGCGACGCCGTCGCAGGGCATCCAGGCACCTGCGCCTAGGAAGAGGTCCAGCTTCAGGGAGGCGAAGGTGACATCTGGGATCACGTGATTCTTCGGGCAGGCTTCCCCGCTCTTCAGCTTCAGGCCCTTGTTACCGGAGAAATCCATGTCGACGCGAGACCGCCTGATCACCTGCCTCGCAATCCGGCTGATGTAGTGCTCGTGCTCCCCGTCCGGCGGCGGTGTCACAACGATCTCCCCCTCGACCAACTCGGCCCGGAAACCCTCCGGGGTGTCCAGGGCGAGAAAGCCCTCCAGCAGGACCTCTTCCTGCGTGAGCGGCTCATGGGCCATGGCAGTCATGTCACGCCCCTCCTTCTGTCGCTCGCCAGACTCGGACATCGCCGGATCACCTGTCCGTGAGATCGGGAACCGTTCCCTCGATCGTGGCACACGGTCACGGCCGTCGTCAGGCTTCGCCCCCGCGCGCCGCTCGCTTGACCCTGCCGCAACGTCAACGTTTCTACTGAGGGCATGCGGATCGGAGAACTGGCCACGGCAGTCGGAGTCACCACACGTACGGTGCGGCACTACCACCACCTGGGGCTGTTGCCTGAGCCGGAGCGGCGGTCGAACGGGTATCGGGACTACTCGCTGCGGCACGCGGTCGTGCTCGCGCGGATCCGGCGGCTGACCGAGTTGGGGCTCGGTCTCGCCGAGGTGCGGGACGTGCTCGCGGACGACGCGGGGCGCGACCTCGCCGAGGTGCTCGGGGAGCTGGACGAGGACCTGGCGCGGCAGGAGGCCGCGATCCGGGAGCGGCGGGAACGGCTGCGTGTGCTCATGGCCGACGCCGAACAGGGGCGGCTGCCCGCGGAGGGGCCCGTCTCGCCCGAACTCACCGCCTTTTTCCGGGAGGTGGCGGAGCAGGACGGCGAAGGGTACGCGTCGGCCATGGCTGCCAAGGACCGCGAGATCCTGGCGCTCATCGAGACCGGAGCGCCTCCGGAGGTCCGGGAGACGCTGCTGGCCTCGATGCGGGCCGCGTTCGAGGCGCCGGGCGCGGTGGAGCGGGCGCACCGGGCGTACGCGCTGCTGGACGCCCTCGCCGACGCCGACCCCGGCGATCCGCGCGTGGAGGAGGCGGCCCTGGCGCTCGCCGAGTGCATCCCTGAGGCCCTGGTCCCGGACGGCGCCGACGCCGACGGGCGCGACAGCTTCCTGCGCGCCTTCTACGCCGACTTCGCCCCGGCCCAGGCCGAGGCAGTCCGCCGGACGCTGCGGATCGTCACGGGGGTTACGGAGGGACGTCGATGAGGGCCGGCGCGCGCATCGCCCATGCCCTCGTACGGCATGAACTGCTGTTGCTGGCCGCCATCGTGCGGTGGCTGGGCCGGCGGCCCCACGGTGTCGGTGACGGCCGGCGGGGGTTCGGGTACGCGCGCGGGCAGGGGGCCATGCTGTTCGGGTTCGGGTTCGTGTGCGTGATCGAGACGGTCGCGTTGTCGGTGCTGTTGCGTGGTTTTCCGCTCCTGCACCTGGTCTTCCTGGTCGTCGACCTCTACACGATCCTGATCGTCGTCGGGCTGCACGCGGCCTCCGTGACCCGCCCGCACGTCCTCGGCGCCACGGCGCTGCGGCTGCGCCGGTTCGCCACCGTCGACCTGAGCGTGCCCCTCGGCTCCGTCGCCGCCGTGCACCGTGAGCTGCGCACCACGCACACGAAGCGGGAGGGCGAACTCGACCTGGTGATCGGCTCACAGACGTCCATCAGCCTCGAACTGGCCGAGCCCGTCACGTACCGGACCTTCCTCGGGCGGAGCCGGACCGTGCGGCTGGTGCGCTTCCACGCGGACGAGCCGGACGTCCTGGTGGCGGAGCTCAGGCAGGCGCTCGGGCAGGCGCTCAAGCCGGGGCGAACAGCACCTTCGCCGCTTCCGGATCCGTCGGCGTGAGGTCCGCCCGGGTGAGCCGTACCCGCAGCGGCTCCCCCAGCGGCAACTCCTCGCCGCCGCCCTCGACGCGCCCGACGATCGTGGGGGTCTCCAACTGGACGGTGCCCACGGTGGGCCGGCGTTCCGCCAGGTCCACCACGTACCCGTCGAAGACGTCCCCCACCCGGTCCCGGAGCAGCGCGGCCTCGACGATGTCCACGCACGCGCGCTCGACGGCGTCCGCCCGACGGGTGCCCTCGGCCATCTCCCCGGGCAGCGCGTCGAGGGCGGCGAGCACCCAGTCGGGGATCTCCCCGCCCGCGGCCGCCGCGAGGCAGATCTCGGCGGTGTACCGGTCGACGAGACGGCGGAGCGGGGCCGTGCAGTGGGCGTAGGGGGCGGCGACGGCGGAGTGCGTGGTGATGCCGGGCAGGGCGCCGTTCCTGAAGACGGTGTAGCCCGCGCCGCGCAGCAGTGTCGTGCACTCCAGGAGGAAGGCCGCGTGGCGCGGCTCGTGCGGGTCGAGGGAGCGGACGAGCCGGGCGTACGAGACGTGGTGCGGCCAGTCCACGTGCAGGGCCGTCGCGGTACGGCGCAGCCGGCCCACATCCCCGCGGGGCGCGGCCGGGAGCGTACGCAGGACGCCGGTGCCGTGGGCGAGCATCAGGTCGGCCGCGGCCATGCCGGTGAGCTGGGAGATCTGCGCGTGCCAGCCCTCGGTCGGGAACGGGGCACGGTAGGTGAGCGCGTACTCGCGGTCCCGCTCGACGATCTCCTGTTCGGGCACGGTGAGGGAGACGCCGCCGCGCTCGACCTCCAGCCGCTCGCGCAGTCGCCCGATCTCCGCCAGGAGGGCGACCGGCTCTCCGGCGGTCCCCGTGTCGATCTGCTTCCGCACGTCCTCGTGGCTCAGCCGGGCGCGGCTGCGGACGAGGGCGCGGTGCACGTCGGTGGCCTGTACGCGGCCGTCCGTGTCGAGGTCGACGGTCCACAGCACGGCGGGACGCGTCCGCTCCGGGAGCAGGCCGGCGGCGTCCTTGGAGAGCCGGGGCGGGTGCAGGGGCACCGTCCCGTCGGGGAAGTACAGGGTCGTCACCCGGCGATGGGTCTCGGCGTCGAGGGCGGAGCCGGGGGCGACGAAGGCGGCGATGTCGGCGACGGCGTACCGGACGCGGTAGCCGCCGTGACCGCCGTGGCCACCGGTCCTGCGGGACAGGTGCAGCGCCTGTTCGAGGTCGGTGGAGCCGGGCGGGGCGATGGTGAAGAAGGGGATGTCCGTTTCGTCGTACCCGTCGTAGGAGTCGTACGACGCCACGGTGGGAGCCCGCGCGGCCCGTTCTGCCTCGGCGAGCGCGTCCGGTGGGAAGCCCGCGGGCACGCCGAGTTCGGTGCGCAGGGCCCGCAGGGCCACCCGCAAGGGGGACTCCGGGTCGCCGGTGACGCGTAGGTGGCGGCGGGGCATGGGTCGAGCGTAGGGCGGGGCGGGCGGGGTGGCATCCGCAGGCGGGGCGGTGGTCCGGTACCGGCGACCCGTAACCTGACGCGAGCCCTCCCCTCACGTACCGCTAGGAGAACCATGCTCGTCCTGCTGCCGCCCTCCGAAGGCAAGGCCGCCTCCGGCCGCGGCGCCCCGGTGAAGCTGGAGTCGCTGTCGCTGCCGGCGATCACGCGGGCACGCGAGGCCGTTCTCGGCGAACTGGTCGAGCTGTGCGCGGGAGACCCGGACGAGAACGACAAGGCGCGCGAGGTGCTCGGGCTGAGCGAGGGCCTGCGCGGCGAGGTCGCCAAGAACGCCGGGCTGCGGACGGCGGGGGCGCGCCCCGCCGGGGAGATCTACACCGGTGTGCTGTACGACGCGCTGGACCTGGCGTCCCTCGACACGGCGGCGAAGCGCCGGGCCGGGCGCTCGCTGCTGGTCTTCTCCGGCCTGTGGGGCGCCGTGCGCGTGACCGACCGGATCCCCTCGTACCGCTGCTCGATGGGCGTGAAGCTGCCCGGACTGGGAGCGTTGGGCGCGTACTGGCGCGAGCCGATGGCCACCGCCCTGCCCGAGGCGGCCGGTGACGGACTCGTCCTCGATCTGCGCTCGTCGGCGTACTCGGCCGCCTGGAAGCCGAAGGGCGAGGTCGCGGGGCGGACGGCGACCGTCCGGGTCCTGCACGCCCAGGTCGACGAATCGACCGGCGTCGAGAAGCGGTCCGTCGTCAGCCACTTCAACAAGGCGACGAAGGGCCGGATCGTCCGGTCCCTGCTGACGGCTGGTGCGGTGCCCGGGAACCCGGCGGAGCTCGTCGAGGCGCTGCGGGACCTGGGGTACGTGGTGGAGGCGGAGGCGCCCGCGCGGGCGGGGAGGGCGTGGGCGCTGGACGTGGTGGTGAAGGAGATCCACTGAGATCCCACGACTGAGATCCCGCTGAGATCCACTTTGGCTTCACTGGGATTCACTGGGATTCACTGGGATTCGCTGAGAATCGCCGAGATTCGTCGAGATTCGTCGAAATCCCTTGCCGTTGCATCATGCGCAACGCCCTTTGCGCATGATGCGGACGCTCGGCAGGATGGCGTCATGACTTCGCCCACGCCTTCGCCTGCGCCTTCCTCCTCGCCCCTCCCCCCTTCCGTGCTGGACCTCGCCCCCGTCATCCCCGTGGTGGTCGTGGAGGACGCCGGTGACGCCGTACCGCTCGCGCGGGCGCTGGTCGCGGGTGGGCTGCCCGCGATCGAGGTGACGTTGCGGACGCCGGTGGCGCTCGACGCGATCCGTGCGATCGCCGCGCAGGTGCCGGAGGCGGTGGTCGGGGCGGGCACCGTCATCTCACCGGAGCACGTCACGCAGTCGGTGGAGGCGGGTGCCCGGTTCCTGGTCAGCCCCGGCTGGACGGACGTGCTGCTGGAGGCGATGCGGGCGTCCGGTGTGCCGTTCCTGCCGGGGGTGTCGACCACCTCGGAGGTGGTGGCACTGCTGGAGCGCGGGGTGCGGGAGATGAAGTTCTTCCCGGCGGAGGCGGCGGGCGGTACGGCATACCTGAAGTCGCTGGCCGGACCGTTGCCGCAGGCGCGCTTCTGCCCGACCGGAGGAATCAGGCCGGCCTCGGCGCCGGAGTACCTGGCGCTGCCCAACGTGCCGTGTGTGGGCGGGACCTGGCTGGTTCCCGAGGACGCGCTGGCGGCGCGGGACTGGGGACGGATCGAGAAGCTGGCGCGGGACGCGGCGGCGCTGCGGGGCTGACCCGGCTACCCGGCTACCCGGCTACCCGGCTACCCGGCTACCCGGCCGGCCGACTCCCCCGGCCTGCGAACGGAGCCGTTCAGCGCAGGTGGGACGTGTCGTTGAGGAGCCGGAGCGATGCGTTCCCGTCGACGTAGTACGCCACCGCCGACAGCGAGGCGGCAGCCAGTTCCATGCGGAACAGGGACTCCGGGGGTGCGCCGAGGACCAGCCGTACGAGGGTCTTGATCGGCGTGACGTGGCTGACGAGCAGGACGGTGCGGCCCGCGTACGCCGCGAGAAGCTTGTCCCGGGTCGCGGCGACGCGCTGGGCCACGGCCTCGAAGCTCTCGCCGCCGCCGGTGGGCCGGGCCCCGGGCGAGGCGAGCCAGGCGTCGAGGTCCTCGGGGTACCGTTCGCGCACCTCGCCGAAGGTGAGCCCTTCCCAGGCGCCGAAGCCGGTCTCCCGCAGGCCGTCGTCGACAGCCACCTGGAGCCCGAGCCGGGCCGCGACGATCGCGGCGGTCTCGCGGCAGCGGGCGAGTGGCGAGGACACGATCGCCTGGATGGTGCCGCGGGCGGCCAGGGCGGCGGCGACCCGTTCCGCCTGGTACCGGCCGATGTCGGACAACGCCGGGTCCGACCCGCCGCTCCCCGAGAACCGCTTCGTAGGCGTCAACGGCGTCTCCCCGTGCCGCAGCAGTACGAGGGTGGCGGGCGCCCCGAGGTCGGGCTCGGGCCCGGCCGCCGCCACGTTCCGCGCGGCACGCAGGTCCGCCTCGGCCTTCGCGGCTCTGTCTCCCGGCTCCCGTGCCGCCGTCGGCGGCGTCGGGGGCGTCGGCGTGCTCGTCGACCCCGCGTCCAGGTCGGCGGTCGACACCGACGGGGACCACTGCTCGCCCCGACGCCCCGCGTCCATCGCCTCGTTGGCCAGACGGTCCGCGTGCTTGTTCTGTTCTCGCGGGACCCACTCGTAGGTGACCTGGGAGGCGGGGAAGACGCCGGCGGCCTCCAGGGCGAGGGGCTTCATGTCGGGGTGCTTGATCTTCCAGCGGCCCGACATCTGTTCCACGACGAGCTTGGAGTCCATGCGGACGCGGACGGTGGCGGTGGGGTCGAGTTCACGGGCCGCCTTCAGCCCGGCGAGCAGGCCCCGGTACTCGGCCACGTTGTTCGTCGCGACCCCGATGTACTCGGCCGCCTCCGCCAGCGTTCCGCCCGACGCCGCGTCGATGACGACCGCGCCGTAGCCCGCGGGCCCCGGGTTGCCCCGGGACCCCCCGTCGGCCTCGACGATGAACTCCCGCACGCCGTCCGTCCTTACCGTCCTTACTGTCCTTACCGTCCTTACGCTGCTCCCTGCGCCGCGACGATCGCCTCGGCCCCTCCGGCCCTCGGCCCGTCGGCGCCTACAGGCCCGACTCGGACGTGCGCACCAGGATGCGGCGGCAGTTCTCGCAGCGCACCACCGTGTCGGGTGCCGCCGCGCGGACCTCGGCGAGCTCGGTGATCGCCAGCTCCTGGCGGCAGCCCTGGCAGGTCCGCTGGTACAGCTTGGCCGCGCCGATACCGCCCTGCTGCTCGCGCAGCTTGTCGTAGAGCTTGAGGAGATCGGCGGGGACGGCGGCCGCGATGACCTCGCGCTCCTTCGTCACCGCGGCCGCCTCGCCGTCGAGTTCGTCGAAGGCCGCGTCCCGGCGCGCCGTGGCATCGTCGATCTTCGACTGCACCGAGGCGACCCGCTCGGTCAGCTCGGCCACCCGCTCCTGCACGGACTCCCGGCGCTCCATGACCTCCAGGACGATGTCCTCCAGATCACCCTGCCGCTTGGCGAGGGAGGCGATCTCCCGCTGGAGGTTCTCCAGGTCCTTGGGGGAGGTGACCGCACCCGAGTCCAGGCGCTGCTGGTCGCGGACCGCGCGCTGGCGCACCTGGTCCACGTCCTGCTCGGCCTTGGTCTGCTCGCGGGCAGTGTCGCTCTCCTCGGTCTGCGCGGCCACGAGCAGGTCGCGCAGCTGCGTGAGGTCCTTGGTCAGCGACTCGATCTCGGCGTGCTCGGGCAGCGACCTCCGCTTGTGCGCGAGCTGCTGCAGGCGTACGTCGAGGGCCTGGACGTCGAGGAGTCGGATCTGGTCGGCGGGCGCGGCGTTCAGTTGGGGGCTCCCAGGGGGTCAGAAGAGGCGGAGGACGCGGAGGAGGCGGAGGAGGCGGACGCCGCGTGGGCGGTCCAGGGGTCGGTGACCGTCTTCGAGACGTGGACCCTCAGGCCCCATCCCTTCCGGTCGGAGATCTCGTCGAGCTGGGCGGCGGCCAGCTCGCACCAGGGCCACTCGGTGGCCCAGTGCGCCGCGTCGAGCAGCGCGAGCGGGCTCTGGGCGCGGGCCTCGGAGGCTGGGTGGTGGCGCAGGTCCGCGGTGAGGAACGCGTCGACTCCGGCGGCGCGTACGTCCTCGAACAGGCTGTCGCCGCTGCCGCCGCTCACGGCGACCGTGCGGACGAGCGCCTCGGGGTCGCCGGCCACACGGATGCCCTGCGCGGTGGCGGGCAGCCGCTCGGCCGCGCGGGCCGCGAACTCCCGTACGGTCAGCGGGTGGTCCAGCTCGCAGACGCGGCCGAGGCCACGGCGGCCGTCGGGGTCGGAGGGGTCCGGCACGAGAGGGCGTACGACCCGCAGGTCCAGCGCCCCGGCCAGGGCGTCGCTCACTCCCGGATCGGCGGTGTCGGCGTTGGTGTGGGCGACGTGCAGCGCGATGTCGTGCTTGATGAGGGTGTGTACGACACGGCCCTTGAAGGTGGAGGCCGCCACCGTCGTCGTGCCGCGCAGATAGAGCGGGTGGTGGGTGACCAGCAGGTCGGCGCCCCGTTTCACCGCCTCGTCCACGATGTCCTGGACGGGGTCGACGGCGAACATGACGCGCGAGACCTCCTGGTCGGGGTCTCCGCAGACCGTCCCGACCGCGTCCCATCCCTCGGCCCTCTCGGGGGGCCAGAGGACGTCGAGCGCGGCGATGACTTCAGACAGACGGGGCACGAACAAAGGCTACCTGCCCTGCGCCCGTACCCCACCGGCCGCGGGTCACTTGATCAGGCAGTCACCGGGCCGCACAACCACCCGGGCACCCCACCATCCAGTCCGGCGGACCATCCGGTCCGGCGGCCGGGTGGTCACTTGGCGAGGTTGGTCCTGAGGTCGTCGAGGACCTTGTTCGCGGCCGTGACGCCCAGGCCGAGGTACCAGGTCTCGTCCGGTACGTCCTTGGCCTGGCCGCCCTTCACCGCGTCCAGCTTCTTCCAGAGCGGGTTGTCCTGGACGGTCGAGCGGTCCGTCTTCTTGTCGTCGCCGTACACACCCGTGAAGATCCAGTCGGCGTCGGCCTCGTCGATCCGCTCCGGGCTGATCTCCACCGCGAGGTCGTTGACCTGCTGGTTCTTGGGACGGGGGATACCGACGTCTTCGAGGATGGTGCCGATGAACGAAGCCTTCGCGTAGAGGCGGATCATGCCCGGCATGTACCGGAGCATGGTGACGGTCGGCTTGTCGGCGCCGAGGTCCTCGCCGAGCCGCTGCGCCTTCTTCTCGTACGCGTCGAGTTCGGCCTTCGCCTCCGCCGTCCGGTCCAGGGCGGCGGCGTTGAGGCGGTAGTTCTCCTTCCAGGTGAAGCCCGGGCGGATGGAGAACACGGTGGGGGCGATCTCGGAGAGCTGCGGGTACAGCTTCGCGGCGCGCAGTTCGCTGCCGAGGATCAGGTCGGGTTCGAGGTTCGCGATCGCCTCCAGGTTGAGGGAGTTGATCGTGCCGACGTTCTCGGGGTTGCCCGCGTCCTTCTTCAGGTACGAGGGGATGGCGGCGGAGCCCTCGGTCGGCGCGTACCCCACGGGCTTCACACCCAGCGAGACGACGTTGTCCAGTTCGCCGACGTCGAGGACGACGACCCGGGTGGGGCGGGCCTTGAGTTCGGTCTCGCCCATGGCGTGCTTGATGGTCCGCGGGAATTCCCCGGCCTTGGCCGTGGTCCCCATCTTCGCCGTCTCCTCGGCCGCCTTCGCGAAGTCCTCGCCGCCCTGGGCGACGGACTTGCTGCCGCCGCCGTTGTCGGACTTCCCCGACCCCGAGCCGCCCTCCCCCGAACCCGATCCCGATCCTGACCCGGACCCGCAGGCAGCGAGGGAGAGCGCGGCGACAAAGGCGAGGGCGACGGCAGTGGTCCCGCGGCGGTGGCGGACGGACATGGGTGACTCCTGGGGTTCGGACTCGGGCGGCCCTCGCGGGACTGGACTCCGACTCGGAGGCGGCCGCGCTTAGGTGAGGCTAACCTTAAACCGCCTCCCGCCTCCAGCACACCCACCCCCGTCACCTCAGGTGAACCGCGAGACCGACACCCTTATGTGTGAAGCAGCGGCCCGCCGGTGCCACGTCTGTGCGTACGAAAACTACCTTCGTCGCCGGAGGTGACCGAACAATGACGGTCTGTGCCACCGAGGTGGCCGCGAGGAACGCCAACGACGGCGGAGCCCCACGGCCCGGATGTGTGATCACCGCCGACGGGACGTACGCGGCACGCCTGGCCCGCGCCGGGAAGTCCTGGTTCCCGGAGCGCTGGACACTGGACGGCCCCGAACCGTACGCGGTGCCGTTGCCCGGGAACCAGCCGGAGGAGCCCGGCACCGAGGTGCTGCCGATAAGTGACGGGCGGGTGCTGATCCACCGGATCGCGGGCGGGCGGCATCTGTTCTCGCTTCTCTATCCGACGGGCCCGGGAACCGGTGAGCTGCTCCTCGGCGCGGTCGAGTGCCGGGACCCGTCGGACCGGGTGCGGTTGCTGCCGCCGGCGCCGCGCGGGGGGTACGCGTACGCCCTTGCCGTGGGGCGGAGTTCGTCGGTGGTGTGGCTGGTGGCGGGCGGTTCGTTCGGTCCGGAGCGGCTGGCGGAGGTGCCGGGGCGTTGCTCGGGGGGCGTGTGGCTGGACGGTACGGGGCGGATGCTCGCCCTGGACCGGTCGCTGGGCGGGCGGACGAAGACGGTGGTGGTGGACCTGGAGGACGGCGGCTCGGTGTCTCCGCTGCTCCAGATCGCCGAGGACAGTGACGATCGGCTGCTGCTCGCCGACCCCGACAGCGGGCTGCTGCTGATCCGCTCGGACGCGCCCTCGCCCGGCCGCGGGCGACTCGGCTGGGGGGTGTTGGGCAGTACGTTGCCGGTCCGGTTTCCCGAGTGTCTGCGGTTGCGGGACTGTGTGGTGACGCCGTTCGCGATTCAGCCCGGGCAGGTGCTTACGCCGGAGAGCTGTGCGGTGGCTCTTCGGATGGACGGGGCGGTCGGCAGTTGGGTGGGGGTCTGGCGCCCTGCCGAGCGGCAGGTCCATCATCTCGCGGCGCCTGAGGGGTGGTTGGCGGGGGCGGGGCAGTGGAGCAGGGCCGGGGTGCTTCAGCTGCCGTATGCGACGGGGGTGGTGCCGTGCGGGGTGGCGCGGGTGGAGGTGCCCGGGGGTGTGCAGGAGTGCACGCTTTCTGCCTCAGCCGGTGTGCCTACGCATGTGCCTGTGTCTGTGCCTACGCGGGGGCCTGTGTCTATGCGGAGGCCTGTGCCTACGTCTACGTCAGGTGATACGTCCCCGCCGGAGTCGCTACCACTTCCGGAGCCGTCGGAGCCCGTCGCCGCACGTCCGGTGCCGTTGCGGGAAGCGCCGTTGAGGGGGCAGACAGGGGCGGAGGCAGGCTCTCCAACGCCCGTGTCCGCCATCACAGTTGTCACACCGGCCCGTTAGACTCACCGCTTGTACGAAGATCTCGCTGACGGGGTGAACACTTCCACATGAGCGACGCACACACCACGGAACTGCCCGCTGCCGACGCCGCCCACGAGGCCTCCGGCCACGGCAAGCATCGCGGACCGGTCTCGGTGAACGACTCCGAGGCGACCCCTCGAGGCCGGCACCGCAGGCAGTCCGAGCAGACGGAAGCGGCTGCCTGACCGACGTTCAGCTCTTCTGAAACGTCAAGTCGGCCAACGTCGAGCCAGCCAGAAGAAACAGCACACCGCGCGCCTCGCACTGCTTGCACAGTGCGAGGCGCGCGGCACACGGCCCCGCCAGCGCGATACTTCCGGGGCCGTCGTATGGCCGTCCACCCCGTCGCTCCGCCAGGTGAGGCCCCCGGCGCCTGGTCTTACAAGAGGTCGATCACGTCGGGCTGTGGCGGGAAGTGGGACGCGCAGTCGCGGCACGCGTACACGTTGAATCCCGGCCCGGAGTTCTGGTGCACCTCGGAGACGATGACGGGGGTGTCGGTGGTCCGGTCGCAGCGCACGCACATCCGCACGGGCCTACGTACGACGGCCGACGCATCGCAGCGGGCGCACCGCTGGCAGACCTGCCGGTGCCGGACGCTTCCCCCGCTGTCCGTGGTGACGGTCGCGTACGGCTGCTCGGTCGACCCGCACATCTCGCACACACCTGCCCACTCGTGATCGGTGACGTCGCGGTGCGGGCCGTCATGCCCCACGGTCCGCAGGCATGCGAGCCCCGCTGCGCCGGTGAGCAGTGCCCCGCACTCCGGCACGCCCGGTCGCTGGAGCCAGGCGTGACCGAAGGCGTCGCGGCGGCGCCGGATGGACCTGCCGGGTAGTGCTCACCGCGCCAGTAGCAGAGAGCTGCACAAGGAGCGGTGAACCCGTCCACCCCGCTCTCACGAAACCATGGTCAAGTGGTCTCATTCTGGCGAGACTCCTCGACGCCAGAGGGCGAGAGGTTAGGACTGTTCGTGCAGCCCAAGGACTTACTTACCTTGGATGCGGCTGAGAGCAACACTCTGAGTCGAGTATTGCTCTGCTTGGTTACGTCGTCGAGGTCGTTGTCCCAATACCCCTCAAAGTAGCCTTGTACGGCACCGTCGTGGCCACTCGGAAGCCTGCATGCGAAGCGTGCTGTTGAACGCCGGAGGTCGTCCACAGCGCGCGTCATCTCCGCATCGCTTACGGTGAAATTGAGGGTTTCAGACTTCTCCTCTTTGGTGAAGTACGGGTGCCGGGTCCAGCCGAAGTAGAAGTCGATTTCCCTTTGGCCACCGCACGGCGTTCGCACATCTTCCTTGCACAGCAGGAAGGAACAGACGGAGGAGGCTCTGGTGTAGTTCGGCTTGCTGCTGCCTGGGGCTTCCTTACGCATTTGCTCTGCGACCCGCTCGACTCTCGTCCCCTCGGATCGCGTACGCGGATAGAACTCCTTCCGGCCGACGAGCAACTGCTGAAGGTCTCGCATTGTGCTGCTGCCGAACATGCCGCCACAGATCTCGTCCGCCGCGACTGGCTTGATGGGGGCGGGTTTGGGCTCATTCGGTGAAGCAGTGCAGGCGGTGATGAGGGCGGCAAGCGCCAGAACTGCAACCGTGGCTTGATGACGGTGAGGCTTCGGGGTCATCGGGAGTTGTCCGTATCTGCTATGCGACTACCCCGGGCGTATGCGGCGTCGAGTGCCGTGTTCCGGGTGTCCCGCGATGCACCCACCACGCCTTGGCTGTCCATGTAGTTGTCGATACCTGTTCTGGCCTGTTTCTTGGATTCGTAGTCGAATTCATCGATGCTGTTGATGGCCTTGCCGGTGCTGTCCCGCTCGTTTTCCTTGAGGGAGTCGGCGATCTCGTTGCCCAGGCCGGTTTCCACAGCTGAGCCAGCGGCCTCGGCGATGGGAAGGATGATGGGCGCTGCTTGCGGGGCCAAGATGGTGGCAGCTGCTTCGACCCCGGTTGTGGCACCGCCCACGGTAATGGAGACTCCCGCTTGCTTCCAGGCGGCGGACTTCGCGAGCTCGTGGTTGTAGTCCTCGTCGCTCTCACGGTAGTCGCGGCCGATCTGTTCGGCGCGCGCCTCATCGAGGGCACCGTGCATCGTCATCCCCCACTCGGCGGCCCGATAAGCCTCAGAGGTGCCTTCGTGGGCGTGGATACGGCTGGTAGTGAACGCCTGCTGAGCCTGGGACATGATGCCGTGCGAGGTCTCGTCGTTGCCGAGTTCACGGACGAACTGCTTGGCCGTGACCGGTTCGATCCGGTTCTCGTCCTTGACGCCGAACAGCTCCTCCATACCTCGCTGGCGTTGGTCGGAGGCATCCAGTCCCGAAATGCCGTAGTTGAGGTCGTCGATGTAGGCGGCGCCGATGCGGCCCATACTGTCGGAGATGCCCGTCTGCTTGTCCATCAGCTCCAGCTCGGGATCCCCGTAGCGTTCCATGACCCGCTGCATGACGGCGCGTTCCTCCTCACCCCGGTGGAGTTCGGGTTTGGCGGCGCCGTAATCGCTCCCCGTGGTGGCGGATTCCAGGGCGTGGCCGAGAGCGTTGTAGCCACGGGAAGTGCCGTTCTCGTACTGCGGGTGAGCGTCCTCGGGCCAGTCGCGGGCACCCTTGACTCCATCACCGCCCACCACGTAGTCGAAGTTGCCCTTGTCGGAGAAGAATTCGGTGGAGGCCTGGTGGTTGTGGCCGAGGGCGTTCATGTAGCCGGTCATGGGGTCGGTGCCCCAGTCGTTGGTGAGGTCGATGTCGCCGCCGTCCAGGCCGCTGCCGGGGATGGTCTTGCCGAGGTACTCCTCGCTCAGAGAGTTGCCGTTCTTGGTGGCGTCCTTCTCGTAGTCGATCAGGGCGTTCCCGTAGTCCTTCAGGAATGCGCTGTCGTAGCGGCCCGAGTTCATCAGGTCCGACATCACCTGGAATCCCCTGGGCTTGTTGAGGTCGTGATCGAGCGGGTAGGGGCCTGCGGCGATCACGTCCTCCTTCCACTCCCGCATCGCCCTGCTGTCGGACTCGGTGGCGGTGGCGAGGGTCCCACCGAGCTGGCTGCGAGTCTGCTCCAGGAGCTCCTTGCGGGCGCCCTCGGGGGCCGGATCGCCGTGGAGATCCATGCCCTCCCAGAACTCCAGCGTCCCCCGGCCGCCCATTCCTGTGGTGAACTTCTCGGCGAACTCCTTGTCGTTCTTGTTGGCCCGCAACAGCTCGTTGAACTTCCGGAGTTCACTGTCCGACATGTCCGAGCCCTTTTGCGCCAGTTCCAAGGCGCGGGTGGCGTCGGCGTCGTCGAGGGAGGTGACGACCTTGGAGTTGAAGTCGGTCTTGTCTCCGCCGAGGTCGCGGCGCAGGGCCCAGCAGGCGGTGTCGTCGGCGTCGGCGGCGCGCTGCAGAACGCGGTCGATGCGGCGAGCGAAGGCGTCGCAGGCTTACTGCTGTTCGCGGATGGCGCCCTGGCCGTCGGGGTCGTGGAGGGCGCCGACGTCCTGGGAGAGGTCGTAGCGCGGGGTGACGGTGCCGGTGGGGCTGACGAGGAGATCCTGCTGCTTGGCCTCGACGTCGGCGAGGTGGTGGAGGTCGTTCTTCGCCTTCTTCAGCTCGGCATGCAGGGTCGTGAGGACACCGGCGACGCCCTTCGCCTCCTTGTGGGCGTCCTCGAACTCCTGGTGGGCGGCGCGTACGTCGTTGTCGGCTTTGGCCGCCGTCAGGACCGGCTGGGTCCAGCTTGCCTGCCGGAAGGGGCTGGCGACCCGATCGCCGTACGCGGTGTGCAGCCCCTTGAACTTGGTGACGGTCTCCTCCCAGCGCTCAGCGGCCGTTTTGAGGGCTGAGCTTGAGGTGGTACAGCTGCTCGTACGTCGGCATGAGCTCGGCGGGTCCCCGTGACGTCGTGAGTCTTGTCTGGTTGGCGCGGTGGCGGTGGGATGGAATGCCTGGTTCAGCCGAAGTCACTCGCCAGAGAGTTCATGGTTTGCGCGTTCGCGGCTTCCGTGCGCTGATACAGCACTCCCGAAACTCCGCACTGGCCGGCGAGGCTGTCACACTTGCCCGCGAGTGCGGAGACCTGAGCTGACCAGGTCTCCGCCAGGCCGGTAAGCGCCCCGCCCAGCCCACCGTCCCAGTTGCCGTTGCCGAAGTCCCGGGATGCCGTACGCGTCTCGTCCACCGGATGAGCACCGGCAGTTCGTGTGTCCCTCTCGATCTCGCGCGCACCCGTGCCCGCACGATTGAGGGCTGCCGGATCCTCGATTTCCGTCCCGGTTGACACGTCCTACCCCCGTGTGTCGTTGCGTTCCGTACGGCCCCTCAGCGTCCCCGTCTGAGCCCCAGCACCTCCACCGCCGCGAACGTCTCGCTCCTCGGCCGCCCGGCGTAGTACGGGCTGAGCGCGGCGTCCAGTTCCTCGTACGTGAAAGCGTCCTGCTCGGTGTCGAACTGGGCGGCCACCCGGGGCCGTTCGACGACCGCGACCATCCCCCCGTGCACCACGAGGAGCTGCCCGTTCACCTGCGCGGCCGCGGGCGACGCCAAGTACCCGACGAGCGGCGCGACATGCTCGGGAGCCAGCGGGTCCAGTACCACGCCATCGGTACCGGCGTCCCCGGGCTGCTCCACGCCCGCGAACACGTCCGCCGTCATCCTCGTCCGCGCCCGCGGGCAGATCGCGTTCGCCGTCACGCCGTACTTGGCGAGGGCGGCCGCCGTCGACGTGGTCAGGCCGACGATTCCGCCTTTCGCCGCCGCGTAGTTGGGCTGTCCCGCCGAGCCCGCCAGGAACGCCTCCGACGAGGTGTTCACGATCCGCCCGTACACCGGCCGCCCGCCCTCCGCCTTGCTGCGCGCCCGCCAGTGCGCCGCCGCGAAGTGCGTCGTGTTGAAGTGGCCTTTCAAATGGACCCGGATGACGGCGTCCCACTCGTCCTCCGACATCGAGAAGACCATCCGGTCGCGCAGGATGCCCGCGTTGTTGACGAGGATGTCCAGCTTCCCGAACTCCGTGATCGCCAACTCGACCAGTTCCCGGGCCTGTTCGTGGTCCGCCACGTCTCCAGTGTGGGTGACGGCCGCGCCGCCCGCCGCCCGGATCTCGGCGGCGACCTCCTCGGCCGGCCCGGTGGACGCCTCGCCCGAACCGTCGCGGCCCGGCTGCCCGTAGTCGTTGACGACCACCGCGGCGCCGAGCCGGGCGAGTTCCAGCGCCTCGGCCCGGCCCAGTCCGCGACCCGCGCCCGTGACGATCGCGGACCGTCCCTCAAGTGGCAGTGGCATCAGAGTTCGTCCTCGGGTTCTCGGGTGCTCGCGTTCTCAGATCTCTACGCACGTCCGCAGTGCCGTGCCCGTCCGCATCTGCTGCAGCGCCTCGTTGACGTCGGCCAGCGGCACCCGGTGGGTGATCAGGCCCGAGAGGTCGATGCGCCCGGCGCGCCACAGCGCGATGGTCCGCTCGTACGACCGCACCACGTCCCCGCCTCCGTACATCGACGGCAGGATGCGCTTCTCGTCGAAGAACAGCTCGAACATGTTGAACTGGAGGAAGTCGTCCATGGCGCCCGCGCCCACGACGACCAGCGTGCCGCCGCGCCGCGTCATGTCGTACGCCGTCCGTGCGGTCGCGGACCTGCCGACCACCTCGAAGACGTAGTCGAAGCCCTCGCCACCCGTCACCGACTGTTTGGTGTCGGCCAGTTCCTCCGGCGCCACCGCCTTCGTCGCGCCGAACTTCAGCGCGGACTCCCGCCGGGAGGCGACCGGATCGACGGCGATGATCTCGGCGGCCCCCTTGAGCCGTGCGCCCTGGATCGCGGAGATACCCACTCCCCCGCAGCCGATGACGGCGACCGACGAACCCGCCTCCACGTCCGCCGTGTTGAGCGCGGCGCCGAGCCCGGTGGTGACGCCGCAGCCGATGAGGGCGGCGATGTCGAAGGGCACGTCGTCGGGGATCGGCACCGCGCAGCCCGCGTCGACGACGACCTCCTCGGTGAAGGTACCGGTGCCCGCGAAGCCGAAGACGTCCCCGCCGGGCCGCTTGAAGTTGGGGGTGCCCGCGTTCATGAACCCGGCCAGGCACAGTTCGGTCTGACCGCGTTTGCAGGCGGGGCATGTGCCGCAGGCCGGCAGCCAGCAGACGATCACCCGGTCGCCCGCCTTCACGTGGCTGACGCCTTCCCCGACTTCGAGGATCTCGCCCGCCCCCTCGTGACCGAGCACGAACGGCGCGGGCTGCGGCAGCACCCCGGCCATCGCGGACAGGTCGGAGTGGCACAGGCCCGTGGCCCGTACCCGGATCCTCACCCTGCCGGGCCCGAAGCCCACCGCCTCGACGTCGTCGAGGACGTCGAGCTTGTCCTGGCCGATCTCGTGCAGTACGGCTGCGCGCATGGTGCGGCTCCCCTCAGGAGTGTGCTGGGCTGCTCAGGAGTGTTCGACGAGGGTGTCGGCGAGCACGAGAGTGTCGGCGAGCACGGGGGCGTCGTCCCGGTCGACGGCCGTCACCGACACCTGGACCCTGCCGTCCCCGCGCCACATGCGGATGCGCAACGTCTCCCCCGGATACACGACCCCGGCGAATCGCGTGGTGTACGAGCGCACCCGGCCCACGTCACCGCCGAGCAGCGTGTCGACGACGGCCTTGAGGGTCATGCCGTAGGTGCACAGCCCGTGCAGGATGGGCCGTTCGAACCCGGCGACCTTGGCGAACTCCGGATCGGCGTGCAGCGGGTTCCGGTCGCCGGAGAGGCGGTAGAGCAGTGCCTGGTCCTCGCGGATCGGGCGCTCGACGACCTTGTCGGGCTCGCCGGCGGGCGGTTCGAGGCGGGCGGACGGTCCGCGGTCTCCGCCCCAGCCGCCCTCCCCCCGTACGAAGATCTGCGCGTCGTTGGTCCACAACGGGCCCTCGGCTCCGGTGACTTCGGTGCGCATGACGAGGACGGCCGCCTTGCCCTTGTCGTACACGGCGGCGATACGGGAGGTGGCGGTCGCGGTTCCCTCGACCGGGAGGGGACGGTGGATCTCGATGGTCTGGCCGCCGTGCAGGACACGGGCCAGGTCGACGTCGACGCCGGGCATGGACAGGCCGCTGATCACCCCGGGTGAACCGGCACCGGCGACGGTGGCGAAGCTCGGCAGGACGTGCAGCCGGGACTCCAGGGTGTAGCGCAGTTCGTCGGGGTCGGTGGCCGGGCTGTGTTTGTCCGGGTTCGCGCCGGCTCCCACGCCGAGGTGGTACAGCTGGACGTCCTTCGGGGTCCAGGAGATCTCCCCGGACCGGGGCTCGGCCGCGAGGGCCAGGGCTGCGTCGATGGGCATGGGGCTCCTGATCGGGGCGGCGACTGGGGTGCGGGGACGGCTGCGGTGCGGGGACGGCTCGTCGGTGGGAAGAGACCTCGGCACGGCCGTCCGCACCATCGGCCGCACCGAGGTCGTCACGGGGCCGGCGAACCCGCCCTCATCCCTAGAACGCGTTCCAGTCCGGCGACCTCTGTATAGCTCAGCCGCATGCACTTGTGAAGACTGCTGACGCCACGTCAGATACCCATGCGAAGGTCAAGAATTCGTTAGGTACCCAAAACATCGGAATAGTTGCCCAGGTACACGGGGTTCAGCATCCACGTAGCCATCCGCGTACTCCATCCACGCACCCCCTCTTCCCACCCGGCCTGGAGGCCCCACGCAATGACGCACACGACCGCAGACCGGCCCTCCCGGAGGCCGACCGGAGTGATCGTCCCGGTACTGGCCTTCGCGGGGATCGTTGTCGCGGTGATGCAGACCCTGCTCGTACCGGTCATCAAGGACCTGCCGGCGCTGCTGGACACCGCCCCGAGCAACGCCACCTGGGTCCTGACCTCGACGCTGCTCTCGGGCGCCGTGGCGACGCCGATCATGGGCCGCCTCGGCGACCTCTACGGCAAGCGGCGCCTGCTGGTCCTCAGCCTCGCCATCATGGTGGGCGGCGCGCTGGTCAGCGCGTTCTCCAGCACACTGCTCCCGATGATCGTCGGCCGCACCCTCCAGGGCTTCGCCATGGGCGCGATACCCCTCGGTATCGGCCTGATGCGCGACATGCTGCCGCGTGAGCGGCTCGGCTCGGCGATGGCCCTGATGAGCTCCTCGATCGGCGTCGGCGGCGGCCTCGCGCTGCCCGCCGCGGCCCTGGTCGCCCAGCACACCGACTGGCACACCCTCTTCTACGGCGCCGCCGGCCTCGGCATCCTCTCGATCGCCCTCACCCTCCTCGCCGTACCGGAGTCCCCGATGCGCGCCGAGGGCAGCTTCGATTACCTCGGTGCACTCGGCCTGTCCACCGGTCTCGTCCTCTTCCTCCTGCCGATCACCAAGGGCAGCGACTGGGGCTGGGCCTCGGGCACGACGCTCGGTCTGTTCGCCGCGTCGGCGGTCGTCCTCGTCCTGTGGGGCGTGATGGAGCTGCGTGTGCAGGCGCCCCTCGTCGACCTGCGCACCACGGCCCGCCCCGCCGTCCTCTTCACCAACCTCGCCTCGATCATGGTCGGCGTCAGCTTCTACGTCGTCTCCCTCGTCCTCCCCCAGCTGCTCCAACTGCCGAAGTCCACCGGCTACGGCCTCGGCCAGTCGATGGTCGCCGCGGGCCTGATCGTGGCCCCGCTGGGCCTGACGATGATGTTCACGGCGCCCGTCTACGCCCGGCTGTCGGCGAAGTACGGCCCCAAGGTCACCCTGATCCTCGGCATGCTGATCATCGCCATCGGCTACGGCGCCGGTCTCGGCCTGATGAGCGCCGCCTGGCAGAGCCTCGTCATCGCGGTGGTCCTGGGCGCCGGCATAGGTCTCGCGTACTCCTCGCTCCCCGCGCTGATCATCGGCGCGGTCCCGGCCTCCGAGACGGGCGCGGCCAACGGCCTGAACACTCTCATGCGCTCCATCGGTACGTCGGTGTCGAGCGCCGTCATCGGCATGGTCCTCGCCGACACCGCGAACACCGTGAACGGCGTCGCGATCCCCACCATGCACGGCTTCCGGGTCTCCTTCCTGATCGCCACGGCCGCCGTCGTCCTGGGCCTGGCCCTCGCCCTGTTCCTGCCGGGCAGCCGCCCCACGAGCAGGCCCCAGCTGCGCGCGAGCAGCGAGGAGGACGCGTCCCTGCGGCGGGCCACCGAGGTGCTGGGCGGCTTTCGCGGCCGGGTCCTGGACGCCGGGGGTGCCCCGGTCGCCCGCGCCAAGGTCACGCTGATCGACCCGCGCGGACGCCGGGCGGGCGCGACGGTCACCGCCGAGGACGGCTCGTACGCCCTCGCGGTCCCCGCCGAGGGCACCTACGTGCTGGCGGCCCGCGCCACCGGCCACGGCCCGCTCGCCTCGTCCGCGACCCACACGGGCGACGCCGACCCGGTCGACGTGGACCTGCCCCTGCCGACCGCGACCGTGAAGGCCTGACCCGATTCCCCGGCTCAACCTGTACCCCCGCCCCGTCTCCGGCGCGGGGGTACGGCAGCATCGGCGCCAGGCCGGACGTACGACCCGAAGGAGCCTCATGACCACCGCACCCCAGCCGGAGACCCTGGCCGCGTTCGAGGCCGCCAAGGGATTCATGCCCACCGACGAGGGGCTCGCGCTGTACGCGGCGGCCGTCGAGGCGGGCCGGCTCGGACTCCCCCTCCTGGAGGTGGGCACGTACTGCGGACGGTCCACGATCCTGCTCGCCGACGCGGCCCGGGCGGCCGGGGTCACCGCGCTGACGGTCGACCACCACCGGGGCAGCGAGGAGCAGCAGCCCGGCTGGGAGTACCACGACCCGGAGACGGTCGACCCCGAGCTCGGCCTGATGGACACCCTGCCCACCTTCCGCCGCACGCTCCACAGGGCGGGACTGGAGGAGCACATCGTCGCCCTGGTCGGCCGTTCCCCGCAGATCGCGAAGATCTGGAGCACCCCTCTCGCCCTGGTCTTCATCGACGGCGGCCACACCGACGAGCACGCGAGCGCCGACTACGAGGGCTGGGCACCTCATGTGGCCGAGAGCGGCCTGCTCCTCATCCACGACGTGTTCCCGGACCCGGTGGACGAGTTCACCGGCCAGGCCCCGTACCGCGTCTACCTCAGGGCCCTGGAGTCCGGCGCGTTCACGGAGATCTCGGTGAGCGGCTCACTGCGGGTGCTGCGGCGGACGGGGACGGGGATCTGAGGCGGACACCACCCGCAGGGAGCTCACCACCCGCAGGGAGCTCACCAGCCGCACGGCGCTCACCACCCGCACGGCCGTCACCCGAGCGACACCGACGGCCTGCGGGCCCCGGGAGCGCCCCGTAAGGTGACGGTCGTGTCGTACGTAGGCCCGGACTTCGATCCGCCCCAGCCCCGCCGTTCCCCGCTGCGCCGCCCGTTGGTGGTCGCGGCCGCCGCGTTGGTGCCAGGGGCGCTGGCAGGGTGGCTGCTGTGGCAGGCCACGGGGAGCGGGGGCGAGGCGGGCGGGTCCGGCGGCGTGGCGGCGGGGGCGTCTTCCACCGGGAAGACCGCCTCCACCGGATCGGGCGACGACGACAAGGTCCCCACCCCCTCGGCCTCCGACCCGTCCTCGTCGTCCTCGCCCTCCGTTCCCGCCGCCTCCGGCCCCCTCTCGGGCAAGGTCGTCGTCATCGACCCCGGCCACAACCCCGGTAACTTCCAGCACACCACCGAGATCAACCGCAAGGTGGACATCGGAACAAACCGCAAGGAATGCGACACAACGGGGACCTCCACCAACTCCGGCTACACGGAGGCCGACTTCACGCTCGACGTGGCGCGGCGTGCACGGAAGATCCTCGAAGAGCAGGGCGCCACGGTGAAGTTCACGCAGGACGGGAACCGGCCGTGGGGGCCGTGCGTGGACGAGCGGGCCCGGATCGGGAACGAGGCGCACGCCGACGCCGTCGTGTCCGTCCACGCGGACGGCTCGGGCGCCGGGAACCGCGGATTCCATGTGATCCTCCCGGGCGCGGTGCACGAGGGCGCCGCCGACACCCGGCCGATCGTCGCCCCCTCCCGCGACCTGGGCGAGCGGGTCGCGGGCAGGTTCGTCCGCAACACGGGCAGCGCACCCTCCAACTACATCGGCGACGGCACCGGTCTCGTCACGCGCAAGGACCTGGGCGGTCTCAATCTGTCGACCGTTCCCAAGGTGTTCATCGAGTGCGGCAACATGCGCGACAGCAAGGACGCGGCACTCCTCACCAGCGGCGCCTGGCGACAGAAGGCGGCGCAGGGCATCTCTGAGGGAATCGTGAGTTTCGTGCGCAAGTAACGGGGAGCCGTGTTCAGCGGGCTGATCCCGACGGACACTGTGACTGATCGGACGATAGTGTCGTCCCTACGATGAGGGGCCACCTCTGCGCTTCACACCACGGCCGCACGGCGACCTGGTGTCAGCGACGCCTCCACCGATGACGTGCCGACTGACGAAGGACCAGCTGAAGTGAATATCCGCTCCCTCACTAGAGGCGACGGCGTGGTGATCGGAGCAGCGGTGTTGCTGTTCATCGCGTCGTTCCTCGATCTCTACTCCGTCGACGAGGCTCCCGACAGTGCCGACCTCCCGAGCCTCTGGGGCAGCGGGCCGGTCGTGCTCAGCGTCGTCCTGGCGGGGATCATCGGCGCCGCGCTCGTCGTCGTCACGCGGAACGTGCCGCAGGTGCCCAAGGTCGCCGGCCTCGACCTCGGTCAGTTCGGCGTCGCGTTCACGATCTTCGCCGCGTGGAGCGCGCTGGGCAACATCTTCGACGTGATGGGCGGCACCGACAACGGCAGCAGCGCGGACCTCGGCATCAGCCCCGGCACCGGCGTGATCCTCGCCCTCATCGCCACCCTGGTCATGGCCGCCGGGGCGGTCGCCACCCCCCTCGTCCCGGCTCTGAAGGCCGCCCTCATCCCCGCCCCGCGCCCGCAGGCCCCGCAGCCGTACGGCGCGCAGCCGCCCGCCGGCTACGGCTACCCGGGCGCCCAGCAGCCGGGTCCGGGTCAGCCCTACGGCGGCCAGCCGGGCCAGCCGTACGGGGCCCAGCCGCAGCAGACGCAGGCCCCGCAGCCGGCGCCGAGCGACTTCTCGCCGTTCTGGTTCGCGGTGCCGGTGCCCCGCCCGCTGTTCGCGGAGGACGGCACGCAGTCGACGATCGCGGAGCTGGCGCCGGGCACCTGGTACCTGGCGGTCGAGCAGCGCGGTCCGGCGCTGGTCGCGCAGACGCAGGACGGCCGCCGGGGTGTCCTCCAGGACACGAGCGGCATCCAGCGCGGCTGACGCGTCGGCCCGCACCCGTACGGCCCTTCGCCCCTTCCGGGCGAGGGGCCGTTGTCGTACAGTCATCCTCGCGGCCAGGGAATCTGACGGACCGTCAGGAGGTAGGCGCATGCGGCTCGGTCTCGCCCTCGGCTACTGGGGCCGCGGCCCCTCGCCGGACCATGTGCCGCTCGCGCAGGAGGCCGAGCGGCTCGGCTACGACTCCGTGTGGACGGCGGAGTCCTGGGGCTCGGACGCCTTCACCCCGCTGACCTGGATCGCGGCCCGCACCTCAAGGATCAAGCTGGGCACGGCGGTTGCCCAGATGGCGGCCCGCTCGCCCACGACCACCGCGATGCACGCCCTCACCCTGGACCACCTCTCCGGCGGCCGGATGCTGCTGGGCCTCGGGCTCTCCGGCCCGCAGGTCGTCGAGGGCTGGTACGGGCGCCCGTTCCCGTCGTCGCCGCTCACCGCGACCAGGGAGTACGTCGACGTCGTACGCCAGGTGCTGCGGCGCGAGGCCCCCGTCGCACTGGACGGGCGCTTCCACTCCCACCCGTACCGCGGCGAGGACGGCACCGGCCTCGGCAAGCCCCTGAAGCCGATCACGCACCCCCTCCGCCGCGACCTCCCGGTCCTGCTGGGCGCGGAGGGCCCGAAGAACATCGCGCAGACCGCGCGCATCGCGGACGGCTGGCTGCCGCTGTACTGGTCGCCGACGCGTACGGAGGTGTACGAGGCCCCGCTCGCCGGCGCGCCCGAGGGCTTTGTCGTCGCGCCCATGGCCCGTGCCCAGGTCTGCGACGACGTGGCGGAGGGGCTGCTGCCGGTGAAGACGATGCTCGGCTTCTACATCGGCGGCATGGGCCACGCCAAGCGGAACTTCCACGCCGACCTCATGGCGCGCATGGGGTACGAGGAGGAGGCCCGGCACATCCAGCAACTGTTCCTGGAGGGCCGCCGCGAGGAGGCCGTTCTCGCCGTCCCGGACGCCTTCGCGGACGAGATCTCCCTGGTCGGCCCGAGGGAACGGATCGCCGAACGCCTGGAGTCATGGCGCAAGGGCCCGGTGACGGACCTGCTGCTCCTGTCCCCTGACCGCCATACGCTGCGAGTGCTGGCGGAGCTCAACTCCTGACTCCCGACTCCGGACTCCCAATTCCGGACTCCCAACTCCTGTGGCGCAGCAGGACTGTTCTGGTTTCGTCCTCGCTTCGAGGGCTACTCGCAGACCATGTCCCCTCATTATCGCGCCACCCGGGCCGGGAGGATCATCGCGGTCATCGCGGACGTCATGGCCTTCATCCTCGGCTTGTGGATCCTGATGTACCTGCTGGACGCGAACCGCGCGAACGACTTCGTGCAGTTCATCCACGACACGGCCCGCTGGCTGGCGGGCTGGTCCCATGACCTGTTCACCTTCGACGAGGCCTGGGCACGTGTGGTCGCGGGCTACGGGCTCGCCGCAGTGGTGTACCTCATCGTGGGGCACACCATCGCCAACCGGATCTACCGGCACTGAGAGCCACTGTTCTCGCCCGCCCGCACGGTCGCGCCTAACAGCACTCCGTGTCGAGCCCGCGCGGCAGGCGCTCGCCGCCGAACACCGCACACGTCGGTTCGTCGCCGCCCAGGGCGGCCACCGCCAGGAGCAGGGAGCCGGCCGTCCAGGTGGTGAGTTCCTCGGGCCAGATCCTGCGGTCCTCGAAGACGTAGCCCGTCCAGTACAGGCCGGTCCTCTCATCGCGCAGGTGCTGGATCGACTGGAGGATCTCCAGTGCGCGGTCGGACTCGCCCATCGCCCACAGGGCCAGGGCGAGTTCGGCGGACTCGCCGCCCGTCACCCACGGGTTGGGGACCACACAGCGCACCCCGAGGCCGGGGACCACGAAGCGGTCCCAGCCCTCCTCCATGCGGGACTTGGCCTCCGGGCCGCTGAGTGCGCCGCCCAGCACCGGGTAGTACCAGTCCATCGAGTAGCGGTCCTTGTTCAGGAACCGCTCGGGGTGGCGCCGTATCGCGTGCCGCAGCGTGCCCGCCGCCAGCTCCCAGTCCGGCTGCGGCTCTTCCCGCTGCTCGGCGATGGCCAGGGCGCAGCGCAGCGCGTGGTGGACGGAGGACGAGCCCGTGAGGAGCGCGTCGGTGGTCCGCGTGCCGTCGTCGTCCTGCCGCCAGCCGATCTGGCCGCCGGCCTGCTGGAGGCCCAGCACGAACTCCACCGCCGCGTACACGGTCGGCCACATGCGGTCCAGGAACATGTCGTCGCCCGTGGACAGGTAGTGGTGCCAGACGCCCACGGCCACGTACGCGACGAAGTTGGTCTCCCGGCCGCGGTCCGTGACGTCGTCCGGGTCGCCGTCGGCGTACGCCGCGTACCAGGAGCCGTCCTCGTTCTGGTGCCGGCGCAGCCAGTCGTACGCCCGCTCGGCGGCCTCGTGTTCGCCCGCCGCGTCGAGGGCCATGGCGGCCTCGGTGTGGTCCCACGGGTCGAGGTGGTGCCCGCGGAACCACGGGATGGCACCGTCCTCCCGTTGCCCGGCGAGGATGCCCCGGACGGTCTCGGCGGCCTCCTGCGCGGTGAGGACCCCGGGCAGGACGAGGTGTTCTGTCCGGGGGGTGGTCACTCGGCGGCCGCCTCGGTCTTCTCGGAGAGGCGGGGCTGGGGCAGGCGGGGCAGGTGGGGCTTGGTCGCGTACGCCACGAAGCTCTTGCCGATCAGCGGGTTCAGCGCCTGTTCGGCGACCCGGGTGGCCAGCGGCTTCTTCATGATGTCCCAGACGAGCAGCTTGTGGTACGCCCGCACCGGCAGCGCCTTGTCGTTGTCGACGCCGAACGCGCACTTCAGCCACCAGTACGGCGAGTGCAGGGCGTGGGCGTGGTGGGTGCCGTACGGGCGCAGGCCGGCCTCGCGCATCTTCGCCAGCAGTTCGTCCGCCTTGTAGATGCGGATGTGGCCGCCCTCGACCTCGTGGTACGCGTCGGAGAGCGCCCAGCAGACCTTCTCGGGGCCGTGGCGCGGGACGGTGACCGCTATGCGTCCGCCGGGCTTCAGTACGCGCACCATCTCGGCGAGTACGCCCTTGTCGTCGGGTATGTGCTCCATGACCTCGGAGATGATGACGACGTCGAAGGAGGCGTCCGGGAAGGGCAGGGCGAGCGCGTCGCCCTCCATAGCGGTGGCTGTCGCCCCGGCCGGGGCCTCCCCCGCCTCCCTCATGGCCGCGAACCACTTCGCGACCTCGCGGATCTCCTCGCCGTTCCGGTCGAGCGCCACCACCCGGGCGCCCCGCCGGTAGCACTCGAAGGCGTGCCGTCCCGCTCCGCAGCCGAGGTCCAGGACACGGTCCCCCGGGGCGAGCGGGAACCGGGAGAAGTCGACGGTCAGCACGTGGCCCTGCTTTCGGGATCGGGTTCGACTACTTCGGCTACTTCGACTGCTTCGCCTACGTCGCCTGCTGGGGCTGCTGCGGCCGGTGCGCCCGCGCTGGTCAGGCCCGTTACGCCCGTTGCGCTTGTTGCGTTGCTTGTTGCGCTTGTTGCGGCGGGTACGTCCCGGCCCGCGGCCGCCCGTGCGATCGCCTCGCGGTAGTGGGCCACCGTGCCCTCCGCCGCCCTGGCCCAGGTGAAGCGGGACAGCACCCGCTCCCGGCCGGCCGCGCCGAGCCGGACGCGCAGTTCCGGGTCGCCCAGGAGCCGGCTCAGCGCGGCGGCCAGCGCGCCCGCGTCACCGGGGGGCACCGCGAGGCAGGTCTCCCCGTCGGGGCCGGCGACCTCCGGGATCGCCCCGCCGGTGGTGGCGACCAGCGGCGTCCCCGTGGCCATCGCCTCGGCGGCGGGCAGCGAGAACCCCTCGTACAGCGACGGCACGCACGCCACCTCGGCCGACCGCACCAGGTCGACCAGTTCCGCGTCGGAGATGCCCTTGACGAACTCGACGGCGCCTTCGAGGCCGTACCGCTCGATGGCCTGCGCGACGGGCCCGTCCTCGGCGCGTTTGCCGACGACGACGAGATGCGCGCGGGCGTGCTCGGTCCGCACCTTGGCGAGCGCCTCGATGAGGTGGACCAGGCCCTTGAGGGGGACGTCCGCGCTGGAGGTGGTGACGATCCGGCCGGGTGTCTGCGGTACGGACGGGTCGGGTGAGAAGAGGTCCGTGTCGGCGCCTATGTGCACGACGTGGACACGGGACTCGGCGACCCCCAGGTGGTCGACGATCTCCTGACGGGACGTGCCCGAGACGGTGAGCACGGACGGCAGACGGCGCGCGACCCGCTTCTGCATGCGGGTGAACCCGTACCAGCGCCGTACCGACGTCTTCCGCCGCCAGCCCTCGGCCGCGTCCAGCTCCAGTTGCCGGTCCACGGTGATGGGGTGGTGGACGGTGGTGACGAGTGGGGCGCCGACATCGCCCAGCAGCCCGTATCCGAGCGTCTGGTTGTCGTGCACGACGTCGAACTCGCCGCGCCGGGCGCGCAGATGGCGGCGGGCGCGCAGGCTGAAGGTCAGCGGCTCGGGGAAGCCGCCGGTCCACATCGTGGCGACCTCCAGGGCGTCGATCCAGTCGCGGTACTCGTCCCGCTTCGGGGTGCGGAAGGGGTCGGGCTGGCGGTACAGGTCGAGGCTGGGCAGCTCGGTGAGGGAGAGCCGGCCGGGGCCGTCGGTGCGGTTCTCGTCGAGTCCGCCCAGTACGTCGAGCACGGGGTACGGCTGGGCGCCGATGACCTCGACGCGGTGGCCGAGCCGGGCCAGCTCGCGCGAGAGATGCCGTACGTAGACGCCCTGACCCCCGCAGAACGGGTTCCCTTTATAGGTGAGGAGCGCGATGTCGAGCGGTCGCATGCCGTCGGCGGCAGGGCCCTCCTGGGGACCCGCCTCCCTGGCCTCAGCGGTCACTCCGGGCCCCCTTCTCCCCGCACTTTCCCGCGAGGGTACGTCGGGACGGTAATCTAGAACAAGTTACAGAGTTGATCGTTCAGGAGGCTTCGAATCTACCGGCAGGTAGCCCCGCCGTGGGCGGTGGGTCAGGTGATTCACGCCACGACGGGGTGGCATGCATCCATGGTGTGCGTCACGTAATCCACCGATTCGCGCGGCACCCGGATGCCCTGCCATGCTGATGCGTCGTTCCTCTCGCCGAACTGTCACGGAACGGGACCCATGCCTGCGGAAGCCAAGGTGGAAGCCAGTACCTCGCGCTCAGCGGCGCAGTCCGACACCCCTGCCCTCACCGAGCGGCAGGAGGCACGCCGGCGCCGCATCCTGCACGCGAGCGCGCAGTTGGCGAGCCGGGGCGGTTTCGACGCGGTCCAGATGCGTGAGGTCGCGGAGTCCTCCCAGGTGGCGCTCGGCACGCTGTACCGCTACTTCCCGTCCAAGGTCCATCTGCTGGTCGCCACGATGCAGAGCCAGTTGGAGCACATGCACGGCACGCTGCGGAAGAAGCCGCCGCAGGGCGAGACGGCGGCGGAGCGGGTGGCGCAGACCCTGATGCGCGCCTTCCGCGCCCTGCAGCGCGAGCCGCACCTCGCCGACGCCATGGTGCGCGCCCTGACGTTCGCGGACCGCAGCGTCAGCCCGGAGGTCGACCAGGTCTCCCGCCAGACCACGGCGATCATCCTCGACGCCATGGGCCTGGAGAATCCCACTCCCGACCAGCTCTCCGCGGTCCGCGTCATCGAACACACCTGGCACTCGGCCCTCATCACCTGGCTCTCGGGCCGTGCGTCGATCGCCCAGGTGAAGATCGACATCGAGACGGTGTGCCGGCTGATCGACCTGACGAGTCCTCCGGCACCACGGGACTGACCCGGAGAGCCGACTGCTGCACGACCTGTACCTTGCCGGTATGGGACTGAAGCGCACGTGCACCCGCATCTGGGACGAACCGTTCGTCACCGACGAGGAGACGGTCGACCTGGGCGGCCCCGTCACCCGGGACGACGTGCGCGCCGCCGTGCGGGCGGGCTACGAAGCTCGCGAGCGGCGCAACGAAGAGCGATCCGGGTGATCGCCGTCGCCGAAACGTCCGGACTGCTGACGCTGTTCAACCGCTCCGACTCCGACCACCCGGCAGCACGGAAGTCCGTGGGCCGGTGCAGTCTCCTCGTCGCGACCCCACTCAGCCTCACCGAGGTGCGCCACGTGGCCACGGCCCGCGCCGGGCGGGCCGTGGCCAACGCCGTCCTCACCCGCGACCTGAGGGACTTCCGCGCCATACGACCGATCGGCAGCACGTACACGTACTTCCGCATCCTGCCCGACGACGCCGACTGAGCCGGGCTGCCCGCGCCCGGCGCCTACTCCTCCGGCGGGAACACCGCCTCCCCACTCGCCAGCAGCGTGATCGCGATGGCCTCCACCGGGCAGCTCTCCGCGGCCTCCAGGATCTTCTCGTTGGCGTCGGTGTCGGGGGCGGCGGGGTGGGACTGGCGGCCCGCATCGAGGTGGAAGCCGTCCGGGGCGTGGTGCACGCACTGGGCCGAGCCGATGCACAGGGAGCGGTCGACCTCGACGTGCCAGCGGTCGCCCATCCTCACGCCTCCCAGCCCGCGGGCAGGTGGATCATCTTGTGCTCGAAGTACTCGCCGTACCCCTCGGGCCCGAACTCGCGCCCCAGGCCCGAGTTCTTGTAGCCGCCGAACGGGCCGAGCATGTCGAGGCTGAAGGTGTTGACGGAGTACGTGCCCGTACGGACCTGCCGGGCGACCTCGATGCCACGCTCGGTGTCCGCGGTCCACACGCTGCCGCTCAGCCCGTACTCGGAGTCGTTGGCGATCTTCACCGCCTCGCTCTCGTCGCCGTACGGGATGAGGCAGATGACCGGGCCGAAGATCTCCTCGCGGGCGATGCGCATGGCGTTGTCGACGTCACCGAAGAGGGTCGGCTCGACGTACCAGCCCTGCTCGAAGCCGGCCGGACGCCCGCCGCCGGTGAGGAGCTTGGCGCCCTCCTCCTGGCCGATGCGGATGTAGTCGAGGGAGCGTTGCTGCTGGCGGCGGGCGACCAGGGGGCCGAGCTCCGTGGCCGGGTCGAGCGGGTCACCGACCTTCAAGGCACTCGCGGCGGCGGCGAAGGCCCCGGCGAACTCGTCGTAGCGGGTGCGCGGGACGAGGATGCGGGTCTGGGCCACACACGCCTGGCCGTTGATCATCCAGGCGAAGGGGGCGATGCCCGCGACGGCGGTCTGCGCGTCGGCGTCCGGCAGGATCACCGCCGCGGACTTGCCGCCCAGTTCGAGAGTGACGCGGGTCAGGTTGCGCGCACAGACCTCCATGACCCGCTTGCCCGCGGCGACCGAGCCCGTGAAGGACACCTTGTCCACGCCCTCGTGCCCCACCAGGTACTCGCTGACCTCACGGTCGGCGGGCAGGATCGACAGCACGCCCTCGGGCAGCCCCGCCTCGGCGGCGATCTCCCCCAGCAGGTAGGCGTCGAGCGGTGTTTCCGGCGACACCTTCAGCACCGCGGTGCAGCCCGCGAGCAGCGCGGGCGCGAGCTTGGCGGCGGCGGTGAACTGCGGCACGTTCCACGGCACGACGGCCGCGACCACCCCGACGGGCTCCCGCCGCACCAGCAGTTTGCCGAGCACACCGTCCCGCTTCTCCTCGTAGGTGAAGCCGCGCGCGGTCGTGATCGCCGCGTCCCACACCATCATCGAGGCGAGCGCCTGCACCATGATCGACGAGGTGTAGGGGGTGCCGTTCTGGGCGGAGATCACACGGGCGATCTCCTCGTGGCGGACCGCTATCGCGTCCTTGATCCGGGTGACGACCTCGATGCGCTCGTCCAGCGTCGCACGCGGCCAGGGCCCCTCGTCGAACGCCCTGCGCGCGGCCGCCACCGCCCGGTCCACGTCCGCCCTGGAGGCGTGCGGCACACGGCCGATGACCGCCCCGGTGTGCGGCGAGACCACCTCGATGACGTCCTCGCCGAGGGGGTCCGTCAACTCCCCGCCGATGAACAGCTGTCCGTGTTCCACGAGCTCGGCCATGGTCGACTGCCTCCCCGGGTGTCCCTCTGGTATTCCGCTGGTATGTCGCTGGGATTCCTCTGGTATTCCTCTGACGAACCATCAGACATGGGAACTGATACCAGTTCCAGTGGGAGGAGTCCACGGCCGGGACGGGTACGGGACGGGTACGCAGCGGGTACGCGGCGGGTACGGGACAGGCGCACGAGGGGTCGACTCGGGGTCTCATCGAAACTTGTTCTAGTTATAGTTGTGCCCGGACACGGCGATGGGGGACCTCATGGCGGCGAGTACGCGGGTGACCGATCACGGTGGGGGCGTGTGGAGCATCCAGGTGCCCATCCCGGACAACCCCCTCGGCCACACGCTCGTGTACGTGGTCGACACCGACCGCGGTCCCGTACTGATCGACGCCGGCTGGGACGACCCGGCCTCCTGGGACACGCTCACCGAGGGCCTGACCGCCTGCGGTACGTCCGTCGGCGAGCTGTACGGCGTCCTCGTCACCCACCACCACCCCGACCACCACGGCCTGTCGGGCCGGGTGCGCGAGGCCTCCGGTGCCTGGGTGGCGATGCACGCGGCCGACCTCGCGATCGTCCGCCGGACCCGTGAGACCAGGCCGGGCCGGTGGTTCACCTACATGACGGCCAAGCTCACGGCCGCGGGCGCCCCCGAGGAGCACGTGGCGCCGCTGCGCACCTCCGAGCCCCGCACGCTGCCGGGCCTCTCCCCCGCGCTCCCCGACCGCGAGATCGTCCCCGGCGAACTCCTCGACCTCCCCGGCCGCCGCCTCCGCGCGATCTGGACCCCGGGCCACACCCCCGGCCACGTCTGCCTCCACCTGGAGGAGTCCCATCCCGCCCAACTCCCCGGCCACGGCCGCCTGTTCTCCGGTGACCATCTGCTCCCGGAGATCTCCCCGCACATCGGCCTGTACGAGGACCCGGACGACGCCACGGTCACCGATCCCCTCGGCGACTACCTCGACTCCCTCGAACGCGTCGGCCGGCTCGCGGCTGCCGAGATCCTCCCGGCCCACCAGTACGCCTTCACCCACGCCCTGTCCCGTGTGGGTGAGTTGCTCACCCACCACGAGCAGCGCCTCGCCGGGCTCCTGACCCTCCTCTCGGACCCGCTGACCCTGTGGCAGCTCGCCGAGCGCACGGAGTGGAACCGGCCCTGGGCCGACATCCCCCACGGCTCCAGGAACATCGCTGTCTCGGAAGTCGAGGCCCATCTGCGCCGCCTGGTCAAACTGGGCCGCGCGGAGGCGGTGCCGGGCACGGACCCGGTGACGTACGTGTCCGTGTGAACCCCGCGGGCCCGCGGGGCCGCCACCCGCACTCGCACTCGCACCCGCACCCGCACCCGCACCCGCACCCGCACCCGCACCCGCACCGACAAGCCACCCCATGGGCATGTCACCGCGGGCAGGTAGAGTGTGCCGGTCGTCATCACACCCGTACGGGGGGAAGCCGGTGCAAATCCGGCGCTGACCCGCAACCGTGAGCCGCTCCGAGCCCGAAAGGGGTGGCAAGTCGGAATGCCCCGTACGGACGTGACCGGCTCGCATCACCGGCAACCCGCCGGTGACGGCGCCGTCGAGGCATACGGAGCCGAGCCGCCCGGCTGTGCCGTGCTGTCCGGCTCCCCTATCGGGGGAGGCACCGCCCGTCATGAACATCCGTCGCAGCGCCGCGATACTCGCCGCCACAGCCGTGGCCGTACTCGGTACCGGGGCCGTGCCGGTCACCGCCCTCGCCGACGACTCCTCGCCCTCCGCCTCCCCGTCCCGGGCGGCCCCCCGAGGGCTGTACGGCTCCGCCGATCCGACGTACGACGGTGTCTGGCGCCAGTCCCTCGCCCTGCTCGCCCAGGACACCGTGGGCGTGAAGCCCGCCGCCGAGGCGGTGGACTGGCTGGTGGGGCAGCAGTGCGACAGCGGGGCGTTCGCGCCGTACCGTGCCGACGCCTCCGCGAAGTGCGACGACAGGACGCCGGTCGACACCAACAGCACCGCGGCGGCCGTGCAGGCCCTCGCCGCTCTCGGCGGGCATGACGGCGAGATCGGCCAGGCCGTGCGCTGGCTGAAGGGTGTGCAGAACGAGGACGGGGGGTGGGGCTACCAGCCGGGTGGCGCGAGCGACGCGAACTCCACGTCCGTCGTCATCGGTGCCTTCGTGGCCGCCGGCGACGAGCCCGGGGACCAGAAGAAGGGCGGGTACTCCCCGTACGAGGCACTGCGCGCCCTGTCCGTGCCCTGCGCCGAGGACGGCGCCGGCGCCTTCGCCTTCCAGCCCGACAAGAAGGGGAAGCTGACCGCGAACGCCGACGCCACGGCGGCCGCGGTGCTGGGCGCTCTCGGCCAGGGGTTCGTGCCGAAGCCCGGTGCGGGCGACGCCGGTACGGCCGCCGAGTGCGTCGGCGGTGACGACTTCTCACCCGAGGACGCGGCCCGCAACGGGGCCCTCCACCTGGCCAAGGCCCTCGCCAAGGACGGCTATCTGAAGTCCTCCCTCGCGGGCGCCGAGGACCAGCCCGACCACGGCAACACGGCCGACGCGGTCGTGGCACTCGCCGCCGCCGGCCAGAAGGACAGCACCGCGCGGCCGCTGGCCTGGCTGGAGAAGAACTCCGGCCCCTGGGCGGCCGGGGCGGGCCCGGCCGCGTACTCCCAGCTCATCCTCGCCGCCCACGCCACCGGCACCGACCCGCGCGACTTCGGCGGCACCGACCTCGTCGAGAAGCTGAACGCGACCGGCCCCGCCCCCGAGGAGACGGTCCGCTCCACCACGACCGACGCGGACGAGAAGGGGCAGGACGACGGCCCCGTGTTCGGCGTGTGGTGGGTCGTCGGGACATGCCTGGTCGCCGGTATCGGTGTCGGGTTCCTGCTCAGCGGCCGCACGAAGAAGCAGCAGCTGTGATCCGTCGTCGTACGTCCCTCGCGAGCCTGTTCCCATTCCCGTTCCGGTTCCTGTTCCTGCTCGTCTCCGCCCTCGTCCTCGTTGTCGGGGGTGCCGACCCGGCGCGGGCCGCCGGCTACCGCTACTGGTCGTTCTGGGAGCGGGACGGCGGGCGGGACGGTGGTTCGGCCTGGACGTACGCCACGCAGGGCCCGTCGACCGCCCGGCCCTCCGACGGCGACGTCCAGGGCTTCCGTTTCACGGTCAGTCAGGATGCCGACGACGCGGCCGGGCCGCGTGGTGCGGCGGACTTCGCGTCCCTCTGTGCGCGGACGCCCCCGCGCGAGGGCCACAAGCGCGTGGCCCTCGTCATCGACTTCGGTACGGCGGCGGACGCCCCGTCCGGTGAGACGCCCCCCGCACCGCGGACGGCCTGCGCCCGCGTGCCGGAGGACGCCACGACCGCCGACGCCCTGGCTGCCGTGGCGGGCCCGCTCCGCTACGACACGAACGCCCTGCTGTGCGCCATCGCGGACTACCCGGAGAAGGGCTGCGGCGAGCCGGTCCAGGACACCGGGGCGGGCACCTCGGACGAGGATCCGCAAACGTCCGCGCCCGCGTCCGCGTCCGGCAGTGAGGACGGCTCCTCCGGAGGCCCGTCCCTCGGCCTGTTCGCAGGTGCCGGTGTCGTGGCGTTGCTGGGCGCGGCGGCGGTGTGGCAGGCGCGCCGCCGCAGGGGCTGAGGACCATGCGGACGAGGACGACGGGGACCCGGACGCTGCACCCCGGCGCCTGGTGGGTCTGGGCTCTGGGCCTCGGCACCGCCGCCTCCCGCACCACCAACCCCCTCCTGCTCACGCTTCTCGTCGCGGTGGCCGGTTACGTGGTGGCCACCCACCGCACGGACGCCCCCTGGTCCCGTTCGTACGCCGCCTTCGTCCGGCTCGCCCTGGCCGTCCTCCTGCTCCGGCTCGCCTTCGCCGTCGTCCTCGGCTCGCCCGTCCCCGGCAGCCACACGATCGTCACGCTCCCCGAACTCCCGCTCCCCCACTGGGCGCAGGGTGTCCGCGTCGGCGGCCGGGTCACCGCGGAGGGCCTGGTCTTCGCGCTGTACGACGGTCTGAAGCTGGCCGCGCTGCTCGTCTGCGTGGGTGCGGCGAACGCCCTCGCGAACCCGGCGCGGCTGCTGAAGTCGCTGCCGGCCGCGCTGTACGAGGTGGGCGTGGCGGTGGTCGTGGCGATGACGTTCGCACCGCATCTCGTCGCGGACGTGGGGCGGCTGCGGGCGGCACGGCGGCTGCGCGGGCGCCCGGACCGGGGACTGCGCGGGCTGGCCCAGGTGGTGCTGCCGGTGCTGGAGGGCGCGTTGGAACGTTCGGTGGCCCTCGCGGCGGCGATGGACGCGCGGGGGTACGGCCGCAGTGCCGAGGTGGCGCCCGCCGTGCGCCGCACCACGGCCGCGCTCACCCTCGGCGGCCTGCTCGGCGTCTGCGCGGGAACGTACGGCGTCCTCACCGCCGAGGGCGGCGGCTACGGTCTGCCCGTCCTGTTCGCGGGGCTCACCGTCGCGCTCGCCGGGCTGTGGCTGGGCGGCCGCCGCTCGCCGCGCACGCGCTACCGGCCGGATGCGTGGGGGCCGCGCGCCTGGCTGGTGTCCGCGTCCGGGGTCGCGGTGGCGGCCCTGCTGGTCGTCGCCGCCGCGTACGAACCGTCCGCGCTGCATCCCGGTGTCGTGCCGCTGGCGGCGCCGACGCTCCCTCTGTGGCCCATGGCGGCGATCCTGCTGGGTCTGCTGCCCGCGTTCACGGTGCCGGCCCCGCTGAAGGGCGCCCTGACGGCACCCCCGACTTCCGAGGAACCCGCATGATCCGCTTCGAGGATGTCTCCGTGACGTACGAGGGAGCGGCCGGACCCACCGTCCGGGGCGTCGACTTCGAGGTCCCCGAGGGTGAACTCGTCCTCCTGGCCGGCCCCTCGGGGGTCGGCAAGTCGACCGTGCTGGGCGCGGTGAGCGGTCTCGTGCCGCACTTCACGGGCGGTACGCTGCGGGGCCGGGTGACCGTCGCGGGCCGCGACACCCGCACCCACAAGCCACGTGAACTCGCCGACGTGGTGGGCACGGTGGGCCAGGACCCCCTCGCCCACTTCGTGACGGACACGGTCGAGGACGAGCTCGCCTACGGCATGGAGTCGCTGGGCCTCGCACCGGACGTGATGCGCAGGCGGGTGGAGGAGACCCTGGACCTGCTCGGCCTGGCCGCCCTCCGGGACCGCCCCATCGCCACCCTGTCCGGCGGTCAGCGGCAGCGCGTCGCCATCGGCTCCGTCCTCACCCCGCACCCCCGGGTCCTGGTCCTCGACGAGCCGACGTCCGCGCTGGACCCCGCCGCCGCGGAGGAGGTGCTGGCCGTGCTCCAACGGCTCGTCCACGACCTGGGGACGACCGTGCTGATGGCCGAACACCGTCTGGAGCGCGTCATCCAGTACGCGGACCAGGTGGCCCTGCTGCCCTCTCCGGGCGCGCCCCTGGTCCTCGGCACGCCGTCGGAGGTGATGGCGGTGTCTCCGGTGTACCCGCCGGTGGTGGACCTCGGGCGGCTGGCGGGCTGGACGCCGCTGCCGCTCACGGTACGGGACGCGCGGCGGCGGGCGGGGATCCTGCGGGAGCGGCTCGGTCGTGCGACGGCGCCGGGCGCTGTGGAGGTCCCGACGACGCCCGGCGCTGTGGAGGTCCCGACGACGCCCGGCGCTGAGGGTGTCCCGATGGCGCCCGGCGCCGAGGGCGTGAGGACCGGCGGGACCGTGCCGGAGCCGCCGCTGCCCACGGCTTCCCGGAAGCCGTCCCGCCGCCTCCGTTTCCTCCGCAAGCCCTCACCCCCCGCCATGGACGGCCCGGTTCCCGCCCACCCGGCGGTGGCCCACGCACTCACCGTCCGACGCGGCCGCGTCGAGGCGCTCCGCCGCGTCGGCCTCACCGTCGCCCCCGGCGAGACGATCGCCCTGATGGGCCGCAACGGGGCGGGAAAGTCCACGCTGCTCGGCGCACTGGCGGGCCTGGTGGAGCCGTCCGCCGGAACGGTGCGTGTGGGCGGGGCGGTTCCCCACCGCACGCCCCCGCGCGACCTCGTCCGCCGCGTCGGCCTCGTACCGCAGGAGCCGCGGGACCTGCTGTACGCCGACACGGTGGCCGCCGAGTGCGCGGCGGCCGACCGGGACGCGGGCGCCGCTCCGGGCGCATGCCGGACGCTGGTCACCGGTCTACTCCCCGGCATCGGCGACGACACACACCCGCGGGACCTGTCGGAGGGCCAGCGCCTCTCCCTCGCCCTGGCGGTGATCCTGACGGCCCGCCCGCCCCTGCTGCTGCTCGACGAGCCGACCCGCGGCCTGGACTACGCGGCGAAGGCCCGCCTGGTCGGGGTCCTGCGCTCGCTGGCGGCCGAGGGGCACTCCATCGTGCTGGCCACACACGATGTGGAACTGGCCGCCGAACTCGCCCACCGGGTGGTCCTGCTCGCGGACGGCGAGGTGATCGCCGACGGCCCCGCGGCGGACGTGGTGGTCACCTCCCCGTCCTTCGCCCCCCAGGTCGCCAAGATCCTGGCCCCGCAGAAGTGGCTCACGGTCACTCAGGTACGTAAGGCACTGGCATGACGGCGACCACTCGGGCCACCACCACTGCGAGAAACCTCCGGGAAGCTGCTCGGGCCCGCCCCGTCCGTCTGGGCCCCCGCTCCGTGGCCGCTCTCCTCCTCGTCAGCGCCGTGGGGGTCGCCGGCTTCGGCTGGCCCTTCCTCGCGCCGCCCGACGCGCAGGTGAACGCCCACGCCCAGGACGCCCCCTGGCTCTTCGCGGGCCTGCTGGTCCTGCTGGTGGCCGTCGTCGCCGCCACGATCGCGGAGTCGGGGCTCGGGCCGAAGGCGGTCGCCATGCTCGGGGTACTGGCCGCGGCGGGGGCGGCGCTGCGGCCGCTCGGGGCCGGAACCGCCGGGATCGAGCCGATGTTCTTCCTGATGGTGCTGAGCGGCCGTGTCCTCGGTCCGGGCTTCGGCTTCGTCCTCGGATCGGTCACGATGTTCGCGTCAGCGCTGCTCACCGGCGGGATGGGCCCCTGGATGCCCTTCCAGATGCTCGCCATGGGCTGGTTCACGATGGGGGCGGGCCTGCTGCCGGGCCCGGACCGCCTCCGGGGCCGGTCCGAACTCGCCCTCCTCGCCGTGTACGGGTTCCTCGCCGCCTTCGCCTACGGCACCGTCATGAACCTCGCCGGCTGGCCCTTCCTGCACCAGCTCGCGTCCACGGTCGCCTTCGCCCCGGACGCCGCGCTCGGCACGAACCTGACCCGCTTCCTCGCGTACTGTCTGGCCACATCGCTCGGCTGGGACCTGGGCAGGGCCGCCGTCACCGTCGCCCTGACCCTCTCCCTCGGCGCGCCCGTCCTCAAGGCCCTGCGCCGTGCCACACGCCGGGCCGCATTCGAGGCTCCGGTCACATTCGAGCCGACTGGCTGCGGGCCCAATGCGTGAACCGCCCCACAGCACACAGATCACAAACGAAGCAGGGTCGTAGATCGCCAAGGGTGGCACATGGGCGCCCGCACCCAGTGTGACCTGCGCATAGAGAGTCAAGTTCCCTGTCACCCTTCGCTGAGCACGCGACTCTAACTAGCCCAAAAGCGTAGATCACGGACATGTGCCCGACCCGCTTTTCTAGTGGGCGTCGCGCGGCGCCGACTCGCCCCACCCGGGCCACGGCGTCGGCGCATGACCGCGCCGCACGGGCACACCGACCACGCGGCGCGGGCATGCCGGCGACAGTCCTGTTCCCGACGAAAGGCATCCCGATGTCCGTCTCGACCGTCCTCCGTCCCGCCACCACCCCGAAGAAGGCCCTCGCCGTCGCAGCGGCGGCAGCCACCGCCGCCGGCACCCTGCTCACCGCCACACCCGCGCAGGCCGCGCCGGAGAACTCTCCCGCCCGGTCCCGGGCGGTCGCGAAGAAGATGATCGGCGAGCGGGACCAGTACCGGTGCTTCGCCAGGATCGTCGACCGCGAGAGCGACTGGCGCGTGACCGCGACCAACGCCTCCAGCGGCGCCTACGGTCTCGTCCAGGCCCTGCCCGGCTCGAAGATGGCCTCGGCGGGCCGGGACTGGAGAACCAACCCGGCCACCCAGATCAAATGGGGTATGAGATACATGAACAACCGCTACGGCAGCCCGTGCGGCGCCTGGAGGTTCTGGCGGGCCAACGGCTGGTACTGAGCACGGTCACTCCGCCCGGTTGTCGGTGGCGGCTGGCAGGCTGACCGGCATGGAACAGCGAGCGCAGCGCGCGTCGGCCCGCATCGTCGTCGTCGACCCGGACCTCGGCGCCCAGTGCGACCGGGCGGAGCACCACCTTCTGGCACCCTTGGCCGAATCGCCCCGTGGGACCCACGATCACGCACTGTTCACCGACGGGCTCGCGGCTTTTCGGCGGATCCGTGCGGAACTCGCCGAGGCCGTGGCCCGGGGGCCGCGGGTGTGGACGCCGAACGGCCGCTGGGAGCACGTGGGCCTGCGCATCGCCGACATACCGGCGAGGGAAACGGACGTGCTGTACGCGCTGCTGCGTGAACTGTCCGCGGCCCTCGCCTCACCGACGGACATTCCGGGCCTCCGGGACGCCTCGGGGACCGTCGCGGCGTTGCGCGGCACGATCCCGTCGGCAGACGGGCCGGGTGCGGACACCGCGGCCGGCCTGGTCGGCGCGCTGGCGCGGGTGCTCGCGCTGGTGGATCTGGTCCCCGATGCCGACACAGCCGTCCTCTTCGCGGCGCTGGAGGCAGCCGGGGGCGAGGACGTACGGCTGACCTCCGCGCAGGAGGACGCGTGGCAGCGTCTCGCCCACCGGGTCACCATGCTCCTGACGGAGTCCGAGCCCCTCCACCGGTTCCTGTACTGACCCGGCCTGGCCCGGCCCCTGCCCCGGCGCTCCACCGGCCAGCGCTACAGCCGCTACAACCGCTACAACCGCTACAACCGCTGAATGATCGTCCCCGTGGCCAGTCCCCCGCCCGCGCACATCGTGATCAGCGCGAACTCCCTGTCCGTGCGCTCCAGTTCGTGCAGTGCGGTCGTGATGAGCCGTGCGCCCGTCGCCCCCACGGGGTGACCCAGCGCGATCGCGCCGCCGTTCACGTTCACCTTCGCCAGGTCCTGCTCGAAGACCTGTGCCCAGCTCAGCACCACGGACGCGAACGCCTCGTTGATCTCGACCACGTCGATGTCCTTGAGCGACATCCCGGCCTTCCCCAGCACCGCCCGCGTCGCGTCGATCGGCCCGTCGAGGTGGAAGTGCGGGTCCGACCCCACCAGCGCCTGCGCGACCACACGTGCCCGCGGCCGGAGCTTCAGCGCCCGCGCCATCCGCTTCGAGGTCCACAGGAGCGCGGCCGCGCCATCGCTGATCTGCGACGAGTTGCCCGCCGTGTGCACCGCCGTCGGCATGATCGGCTTCAGGCGCGCCAGCGCTTCCCGCGACGTGTCGCGCAGCCCCTCGTCCCGGTCGACGAGGCGCCACATGCCCTGCCCTGCCCGCTGTTCGTCCTCCGTGGTGGGCACCTGCACGGCGAACGTCTCCCGTTTGAAGCGCTCCTCCGCCCAGGCGACGGCCGCCCGCTCCTGGGACAGCAGCCCCAGCGCGTCGACGTTCTCCCGCGTCAGCCCCCGGTTCCGGGCGATCCGCTCCGCCGCCTCGAACTGGTTGGGCAGGTCCACGTTCCACTCGTCGGGGAAGGGCTTGCCCGGACCGTGCTTGGACGCCGATCCCAGCGGCACCCGAGACATCGCCTCGACACCGCACGAAATGCCCACATCGATCACGCCCGCGGCGACCATGTTGGCCACCATGTGGGAGGCCTGCTGCGAGGAGCCGCACTGGCAGTCCACCGTCGTCGCCGCGGTCTCGTACGGCAGGCCCATGGTCAGCCAGGCCGTCCGCGCCGGGTTCATGGACTGCTCGCCGGCGTGGGTCACCGTGCCGCCGACGATCTGCTCGACGCAGTCGGCCTGGATGCCGGTACGGCCGAGGAGTTCGCGGTAGGTCTCGCCCAGGAGATAGGCGGGGTGCAGGTTGGCGAGCGCGCCGCCGCGCTTGCCGATGGGGGTGCGTACGGCTTCGACGATCACGGGTTCCGCGGCCATGGGGGCTCCTCTGCTCGGTTACCCGCGCGGCGCGGGGCGTCCCGGCCCGACCCGCCACGCAGAACTAGTACGCGTTCTAGTTCTGTTGGCAGTGTGCTGACGGCGTGTCCGCCGCCGCAAGGGTCGTGCAGCCACCAGCGGGCTCCAGCAGGCTCCGATGGCTTGATCTGCACGAGTTCCGCACGCAATTGAGGCACCCACGCCTCTTGCGACTTGTAGAACCGGTTACTACCGTCTCCGCACATCCTCCTAACTGATGGGCCGTCAGAACGACGGGAGTCGCGCATGCCCTGTCCAGCGCTGCCCGACGGGTTCGACTTCACCGACCCCGATCTGCTGCACCACCGCGTTCCGCTGCCGGAGTACGCCGAACTGCGCCGGGCCGAACCGGTCCGCTGGATCGCACAGCCGCACGGCCTGGCCGGCTTCGACGACGACGGCTACTGGGCCGTCACCCGGCACGCGGACGTCAAGTACGTCTCCACGCACCCGGAGCTCTTCTCCTCGTACCTCAACACGGCGATCATCCGCTTCAACGAGCACATCGAACGCGACGCCATCGACGCCCAGCGCCTGATCCTGCTCAACATGGACCCGCCCGAGCACACCCGGGTCCGCCAGATCGTGCAGCGCGTCTTCACCCCGCGCGCCATCCGCGCCCTGGAGGACGCCCTGCGCACCCGCGCCCACAGCATCGCCCAGGACGCGCTGGCGCAGCCCGGACCGTTCGACTTCGTCACCCGGATCGCCTGCGAACTGCCCCTCCAGGCCATCGCCGAGCTCATCGGCATCCCGCAGGACGACCGCGCCAAGATCTTCGACTGGTCCAACAAGATGATCGCGTACGACGATCCGGAGTACGCGATCACCGAGGAGGTCGGCCAGGAGTCCGCCACCGAACTCATCGCCTACGCCATGAACATGGCCGCCGACCGCAAGCAGTGCCCGGCCGAGGACATCGTCACCACGCTGGTGGCCGCCGAGGACGAGGGCAACCTCGCCTCGGACGAGTTCGGCTTCTTCGTCCTGATGCTGGCCGTCGCGGGCAACGAGACCACCCGCAACGCCATCACCCACGGCATGCACGCCTTCCTCACCCACCCCGACCAGTGGGAGCTCTACAAACGGGAGCGCCCGGCGACGGCCGCCGAGGAGATCGTCCGCTGGGCCACCCCGGTGAACTCCTTCCAGCGCACCGCCACCCAGGACACCGAACTCGGCGGGCAGCTGATCAGGAAGGGCGACCGGGTCGGGCTCTTCTACGCCGCCGCCAACCACGACCCCGAGGTCTTCGAGAACCCGGACGCCTTCGACATCACCCGCGACCCCAACCCGCACCTCGGTTTCGGCGGCGGAGGCCCGCACTTCTGCCTCGGCAAGTCCCTGGCCGTCCTGGAGATCGACCTGATCTTCCACGCGGTCGCCGACGCGCTGCCGAACCTCAGGCCCGCGGGCGACCCGCGGCGCCTGCGCTCCGCCTGGATCAACGGCATCAAGGAACTCCAGGTCAGCGCGGACTGAGCGGCTCAGGTCACCCGTACCCGGGCCGACGGCTTCCCGGCTCCGTCGGCCCGCACGCCAGAGCCGGACGAGAACCAGAGCACCCTGTTCACGTCAAACACGCACGACCGTGAACGATCTGACGCCGTTCCACGTCTTCGACTGTGGCATCGTCACACCCGTCATCTCGAAGACCCCGAACGGAACCCCTGAGCCGTGGCCCCTGCCGAACTCTCCGTCGTCCGGCCGGACCTCACGGCCACGCGCTGGAAGCGTCCCTTCCGCACCCTGTGGGAGCGCTACCGCGTGCCGTTCCTGGCCACGGCCCCCACGCTCCCGCTGTACGCGGTGTGGTACCTGTTCCTCGCCACCGGCGGCGGGGACCTCGCGGCCCAGCAGGCGTGGGCGGAGTTCGTGTCACGGCACGGCGGATCGGCGTACAACCTCTTCTGGTACGGGGGGATGCACACCGCCAACTACAGCCTGATCTCGCCCTATCTGATGGCCGCGGCCGGGGTGCGCACGGTCACCGTGGTGTCCGGTCTGGTCGCGTCCTGGCTCGCGGCCGTCCTCGTCGAACGGGCGGGCGTACGGCGGCCCGTGGGCCCCGCGCTCCTGGCGTCGCTCGCGCTGTGGTGCAACGTCGCCTCCGGCCGCTCCACCTTCGCGCTGGGCACCGCCCTCGGCCTCGCCGCCTGCCTGCTGCTGACCCGCGAGCGGCGGGTCGTGCTAGCGGCGGCCTACGCGGCGCTCGCGACGATGGCGAGCCCGGTGGCGGGTCTGTTCCTGGCGGTGGTGGGCACGGGTTTCCTCGTCGTACGGGACTGGGGGCGGGCCGCGGCGCTGCTGGTGCCGCCGGCGGTGGTCGTGGGGGCGACCACGCTGTTCTTCCCGTTCACCGGCGAGCAGTTGATGCCGCCCGGGCGGATCTGGCCGCCCGTACTGCTCGGGCTGACCGTGACGGCGCTGGCCCCGCGGAGCTGGCGGGTGGCGCGATGGTCCGGGGTCGTCTACGCGACCGGGACCGTGCTCGTGTACCTGGTCGCCTCCCCCATCGGCACGAACGTCGAGCGGTTCGCCGAGCTGTTCGCGCCGGCCGTGCTGCTCGCCGCGCTGCTCACGGTGCGGGGACTGCGCCGGAATCTGCTGATCGCGGTCCTCGTTTTCGCCGTGGGCTGGGTCGGCAAGAAGACGGTCGACGACCTGAAGGTGTCCACGACCGTGCCCGCGTGGGCCGCCGACACCCGGGGCGTCGTCCAGGCGCTGAAGCGGGCCGGCGCCGACCGCACCCGCGTCGAGGTGGTCCCCGCCCGCAACCACCGCGAGGCCACCGCTCTCGCTCCGCACATGAACCTGGCGCGCGGCTGGAACCGCCAGCTCGACATGGAGCGCGGCCGTCTCTTCTACGACGGCACCTTCTCGGAGGCCACCTACCGCGCCTGGCTTGACCGCTGGGCCGTTGGCTTCGTCGTCCTGCCGCTGGGCAAGCCGGACGGGTTCGCCGAGGACGAGGCGCGGCTGGTGCGTGAGGAGCGGCCCGACTGGCTGGAGCCGGTGTGGCGGGACGCGCACTGGCGGGTGTACCGGGTGCGCGGGGCCGTACCGCTCGTCTCGGCCCCCGCGACCGTCGTACGGACCACGAGCGCCTCCGTCGACCTGCGGATGGCGCGCTCCGGTTCGGTGACCGTGCGGGTGGCGTACTCGCCATGGCTGCGCGTCGACGGCGGATGCCTGACGCGGGACGGCGAGTTCACACGGCTGACGGTGACCGAGCCGGGCGCGTACCGGATCAGCTCGGAGTACGGTCCATCGCCGTCTCCCGGTCGCTGCTGACCTCCGCCGTCTTCGTCACCGTACGGGCGCGCGGGCCCTGGAGCAGGTACGTCAGCCCGAAGCCGCCGCCCACCACGACCGCGCCGCCGACCGCGTCCAGCACCCAGTGGTTGCCGGTCGCCACGATCGCCAGGGCCGTGAAGAACGGGTGCAGCAGACCCAGCGCCTTCATCCACCACTTGGGCACCAGCATCGCGATCACCAGACCGCACCACAGGGACCAGCCGAAGTGCAGCGACGGCATCGCCGCGTACTGGTTCGTCAGCGCGGTCAGCGAGCCGTAGTCGGGCTGGGAGAAGTCCTGCACGCCGTGCACGGTGTCGATGATCCCGAGGTTCGGCATCAGGCGCGGCGGCGCCAGCGGGTACAGCCAGAAGCCGAGCAGCGCGAGCAGGGTGGCGAAGCCGAGGGACGAGCGCGCCCAGCGGTAGTCGACCGGGCGGCGGACGTAGAGGACGGCGAGGACCGCCAGCGGCACGACGAAGTGGAACGACGTGTAGTAGAAGTCGAAGAAGCCCCGCAGCCAGTCGATCTTCACCACGGTGTGGTTGACCCAGTACTCGATGTCGATGAACAGGGCCTTCTCGATGTCGAGGATCTCCTGGCCGTGTTCCTCGGCGGTGGCCCGTCCGCCGGTCGCCGCGAGCCGGACCTGCGAGTAGGCGGCGTAGGTGACGCGGATCAGCAGCAGTTCGAGCAGCAGGTTCGGGCGGGTGAGGACGCGGCGCAGGAACGGCAGGAGCGGGACGTGCTGGAAGCGCGTGGGGACCGGTGCCGCGTAGTCGGTCGGGATCGGCGACTGGTAGTGGGGCGAGGTCCGGGACAGGAACGGCACGACCAGGGCGGCGGCGAGCGCGGCCAGCAGGACGACGTTGTCACGCAGCGGGTACAGGGCCGCCATGTTCGGCAGCATCATCTTGGCGGGCAGCGTCATCACGAGGATGACGGCGACCGGCCACAGGTACCGGTCGGAGGCCTTCCGGCCCACCCGGCCGACCACCGCGAGCAGCACCCACAGCAGCTGGTGCTGCCAGGTCGTGGGCGACACGGCGATCGCGACACAGCCGGTGATCGCGACCGCGAGCAGCAGCTGCCCGTCGCGTGCGTACCGCACGGCCCGCCGCAGGCCGGCCACGGCGACGGCGGCGCCCAGCACCAGGAACAGGCCGATCTCCAGCGGGCCGGTGAGGCCGAGCCTGAGCAGCGCGCCGTGCAGGGACTGGTTGGCGAGGTCGTCCGCCGCGCCACCGAGGCCGACACCCGCGAGGTGGTGCACCCAGTAGGTGTACGAGTCCTGCGGCATCGCCGCCCAGGCGAGCGCGGTGCATGCGGCGAACGTGATCCCGGTGGACGCGGCGGCACGCCGGCGCCCGGTGAACCACAGCAGCCCCGTGAACAGCAGCACGGTCGGCTGGAAGGCGGCCGCGACCCCTATGAGCACCCCGCTCGTCCGCTCCCCCCGGACGGCGAAGCACCCGGCCAGCACGAGCAGCACCGGGATGATGCTGGTCTGGCCCAGATACAGGGCGTTGCGCACCGGCAGCGACAGCAGAAGCAGGCTGACCGCGACGGGCGCGGCGAGCAGGGCGGTACGGCGGGAGGTGGGCCCCGGCAGGGCGCGGGCCGCGATCAGGCCCAGGGCGACGACCAGGAGCAGTGTGCCGAAGGTCCAGCCCCAGCCGAGGGCCTGCTCAGCGGAACGGGTCAGCGGTTTGAGGACGAGCCCGCCGAACGGTGTGCCCGTGAACCGGGTCGAGTCGTACAGCGAGCCCGTCACATGGAGTACGCCGTCGGGACCGACCCAGGTCTCCAGATCCGTCAGCCGCTCCCCCTTGGGCGTACTCAGCACGACGGCGACCTGACGCACAGTCAGGACGGCGACGACGAGCCACAGGACGGCACGGACCGCCCCCAGCCTCGTCGCCACCACGCCCGCCCCGAAGGCACTCCCCGGTCTGCTCTGCTCCGCGTTCGCCACGCCCCGTCGACCCTCCCGCCCCGCTTATCCCGTATGCCACGATGTGCGCACCCTAAGAACTACCTCAGAGCCTCGCACTGCCCCAGGTGTGAGACGCAGGCAACCCCCACTTCACCTGACGTCTTCCCCGCTTTGGTCCGGATGACGATAGTGCGCGGAGGGTTGCGTTCACCCATGCGAGGCGACACAGATCACAGCGGGGCGCCCCGGGGCGCGGGTCGCGCCCCGGCGAGAGAAAGCCGGCCACGCTGACCGGACGGACGAAAGGCATGGTGCATGAGCAGCAGCGAGTCGAAGCTCTGGAACGACGTCGACGCCTACTTCTCCACCCTTCTCGCACCGGAGGACGAGGCGCTGACCGCCGCGCTGCGCGACAGCGACGCGGCCGGGCTCCCGCACATCAACGTCGCCCCCAACCAGGGCAAGTTGCTCCAGCTCCTGGCCCAGGTCCAGGGCGCTCGCCGCATCCTGGAGTTCGGCACACTCGGCGGCTACAGCACGATCTGGCTGGCCCGCGCGCTTCCCGAGGACGGCCGGCTGATCAGCTTCGAGTACGAGGTCCGGCACGCGGAGGTGGCCCGCCGCAACCTGGACCGCGCCGGTCTCAGCCGGCTCGTCGAGGTGCGGGTGGGCCCCGCTCTGGAGTCGCTGCCGAAACTGGCCGACGAGAACCCGGAGCCGTTCGACTTCGTCTTCATCGACGCCGACAAGGCCAACAACCGGAACTACGTCGAGTGGGCCCTCAAGCTCACCCGTCCCGGCGCGCTGATCGTCCTCGACAACGTCGTCCGCGGTGGCCGCATCGCCGACGCCGGCAGCGACGACCCCGGCATCCGTGGCACCCGGGCCGCACTGGAGCTGATCGCCTCCCACCCGAGGGTGAGCGGCACGGCGGTGCAGACGGTGGGCAGCAAGGGGCACGACGGCTTCGCGCTGGCCCGGGTGCTGGACTGAAGCGCGGGCCCTCCCGGCCTTCTCAAGCCTCCCGACCTTCTCAGGCCTCGTGGTAGAAGCCCACATTGACGCTGCGCGGGGCGGTGCGGTCCCGGATGACGAGTTCGCCCGAGCTGCCGCGCGGGAGCGTGACGGTGCCGCCGTACGGCAGCGGCTGCGCCTGCCGGCCGGCCGGCGTCAGGCTCACCTCGGAGGACGGCTCGGCGTGCGTGCCGCGCAGCCAGGTCACCTGCCAGCCGCCGTCGGGCCCGCACAGGAACTCCAGGTGGACCCGGGAGACGAACAGCCAGTCGTCGGGTGTGGCGAGCCGGCACACGGTCTTGTCGCGGCCCACCCGCAGCACCGTGCCCGGTTCGCTGGGCGCTTCGGCCATCAGCATCCCGGCCGTCGCCCCGGTGTCCTCCTCGGAGACCGAGGCCATGGTGAGTTCGAGCACGTGCGCTCCTTCTGGGTCACGGGTTCCGGTCTGCGCGTCCCGCAGCCCAGAGGATCCGATAATCGCTTCGCGGCGCACGCTCCGCGCACCGCCGCCGCATGATAAATCGCCGACTCGGCGGCCCGGGCCCTTGAGATCCATCAGAAGGGCCCGGCGACTCGGGCACAATGGGGGCATGACCGAGCGAAAGCCACCGGGTGTCAGCTTCGAGTCCTTTGTCGACAAACAGATCCGGGACGCGCAGGCGCGCGGCGAGTTCGCGACGCTTCCCGGCGCCGGGAAACCACTGAGCGGCGACGACACGTCGTACGACGAACTGTGGTGGATCAAGCAGAAGATGGCCCGCGAGGGCATGTCGGTCCTGCCGCCGACACTCGCCCTGCGCAAGGAGGCCGAGGACGCGCTCGCGGCCGCCGCGTCGGCCCCCTCCGAACGGCTCGTGCGGAAGATCATCACTGAGGTCAACACGAAGATCCGCGACATGATGTTCAAGCCCCCACCGGGCCCGCCCCTGGGCCTCAAGCCGTACGACGTGGAAGAACTCGTCCGGCAGTGGCGCGAGCGCCGTGGGCGGGAGCGCGGCGAGAGCTGAGCGCGCGGTCAGTGCGTGCCCCGCTCCCGGTCGGCGAATAATCGTTTGCGGTCGATCGGTGCACCCTCCCGACAATGACCCGCATGTCCTCCACCACGACCACCGCCTGGTCCATCGCCCCGGAGCCCCATGACTCCCCCGCCGCCGTCGCGCTCTGGCGGGCGTACTACACGGAGGTCAGCGACCGCTGGTACCTGCTGCACGAGGGGCGCCGGACGGACCCGGACGAGCTGGAGCGCGAGGTCGCGGCGGACAGCGGGGACTACCTGGCCCCGCCCGGCGGGCTGCTGCTGGTGGCGCGGTACGGGGGCGAGCCCCTGGGCACCGCGGGCGTACGGATGCTGGACCCGGTCACGGCGGAGCTCAAGCGGGTCTTCCTGCACGAGCGGGCGCGGGGCAGGGGCGGGGCCGCGCTGCTCGTGACCGCCGCCGAGGACGCGGCCCGCGACCTGGGTGCCGAGCGGATGGTGCTGGACACCCGCAACGACCTGGTGGAGGCCCGCGCCCTGTACACCCGGCTCGGCTACGAGGAGACCGAGCCCCACAACCAGCAACTCTACGCCGAGCACTGGTTCCGGAAGGACCTGTTCCGGAAGGACCTGTTGCGAAACGACCTCTAGAGGTTGTCACCGATGGGGCGGCGCTTGGCCCCGCCGTGCGGTCGGCTGCCCGGGCCGTCGTGGGGCCGTTCCTCGTCGGAGCCGCACAGCTCGGCGTTCAGTTCCGCCACCAGCTGCGCGAGGTCGGTGGGGCGGTCCGGCCCCCACCAGTCGCCGAGGAGTTCGGCGAGGGACTCCTCGCGGGCCCGGACCAGCCGGTCGGCGGCCTCAAGGCCGGTGTCGGTGAGCTCCAGTTCGAGCCCCTGGCGGCGGACGAGACGGCGCTCCTCGACCTGACGGGACGCGGCGAGGACGACGTCCAGCGGCACGGTGCGGCCCTCGGCCAGCAGCGCGGGCTCGGCCCGGCCGTACTTCCTGATCCGCAGCAGCAGCCAGCTCGCCGCCGGCAGCAGGTCGTAGCCCGCTCGCGCGGTGATCTTCTCGTAGATCTCCCGCCGCCCCTCCCGGGACCCGAGCAGCGACAGGGCCCGGCACACCTCGTCGTACGACGACCTCTGGACCGGGTTGGTCGCGAGCGTCTCGCTGATGTCCGGCGCCGTCACCGAGCCCCGCAGCCGGTCCTCGTGCAGGAACCAGGCCAGCACGAAGCCGAGGAAGGTGACCGGCACCGCGTACACGAAGACCGCGGTGATCGAGGACGAGAACGCGTGGAGGGCGTCGGCGCGGAGGGCGGGCGGGAGTTTGGCGATGCCGTGCGGGTCGGCGCGCAGCGTGGCCGGAGTGACGCCGGGCGGCAGACGGGCGCCTCCGAGCGCCGCCGCGAGCTTGTCGCCCAGGCGGCTCGCGAAGACCGTGCCGAAGATGGCCACGCCGAAGGAGGCCCCGATGGCGCGGAAGAAGGTCGCGCCGGACGTGGCGACGCCCAGGTCCTCGTACGGCACCGCGTTCTGCACGATCAGCACCAGTACCTGCATGACGAGGCCGAGGCCCACTCCGAAGACGAAGAAGTACGCGCTGGTCTCGCCGACGGAGCTGTACTCGTCGAGCTGGTGGAGCAGCAGCAGACCGACGGTCGTGACGGCGGTGCCCGCGATCGGGAACACCTTCCAGCGGCCGGTTCGGCTGACGAGCTGCCCGGAGGTGGTGGAGGCCAGCAGCATGCCCAGCACCATCGGCAGCATGTGGACGCCGGACATGGTCGGCGAGACGCCGTGGACGACCTGGAGGAACGTCGGCAGGTACGTCAGCGCGCCGAACATGGCGAAGCCGACGACGAAACTGATGACGGCGGACAGCGTGAACGTCCGGATCCGGAACAGCTTCAGCGGCAGGACGGGCTCGGCGGCCCGGCGCTCCACGGCGACGAAGCAGGCGGCGAGGACCACCCCGAGCACGGCCAGCGCGATGATCTGCGGCGACCCCCATCCCCAGGTGGTGCCGCCGAGGGAGGCGACGAGCACCAGGCAGGTGGCGACGGACGCGATGAGGAACGTACCGAGGTAGTCGATGACGTGCCGTGCGGCGCCGACGGGCACACGCAGCACGGTGGCGATCACGACGAGCGCGACGATCCCGACCGGCAGGTTGACGTAGAACACCCAGCGCCAGCTCAGATGCTCGGTGAACAGCCCTCCGAGCAGCGGCCCGAGCACGCTGGTCGCGCCGAACACAGCCCCGAACAGCCCCTGGTACTTGCCTCGTTCACGCGGTGGGACGATGTCGCCGACGATCGCCATGGACAGCACGATGAGCCCGCCGCCACCGAGTCCCTGGAGCGCCCGGAAGCCGATCAGCTGGGGCATGCTCTGCGCCATTCCGCACAGCGCGGACCCGACGAGGAAGATGACGATGGCCGTCTGGAACAGCCGCTTGCGGCCGTACTGGTCACCGAGCTTCCCCCACAGCGGCGTGGCCGCGGTCGAGGCCAGCAGATACGCGGTGACCACCCAGGACAGGTGCTCCAGGCCGCCCAGATCGCTGACGATCGTCGGCAGCGCGGTCGACACGATGGTCTGATCGAGCGCGGCGAGCAGCAGGCCCAGCAGCAGGGCACTGATGGAGACGAGGACACCGCGGTTCGTGCGTTCCGTGGTGGCGGCCCCGGGCCGCACCGGGGAGGTGCTCGCGCTCCCGGCGGCCCCGCCGGTCACCTCCGAGCCAGGCGACGCGCCCGACGGAGGCGACGCACCCGACGTGCCGGATGCCTCCGAGGCGCCCGACGCGCCGGACGCACCCGAGGTTCCCGGCGTTCCTGACGTCATGAACACCTCCCGAGGCGCGAGCGTCCTGCGGAGCCCGGTCCCGGGCTTCTTCCTCCATCGTGGCCGGTGTGACCGGTTATGGCCTGTTGAGCCCCGGCGGAGTCTGTGATTCCGGGATGTCTGGGAGATTCTGTGGGCGAGATCTGCATAATCTCTGGAGATCGCGCGGGGAGGGACCACACGTGAGTGAAGCAAGCGGCAACGGCGGCGATCCGCACCGCCGCATCTGCCCGAAGTGCGCGGCGCCGCGCACGCTGGACGGCACTCCGTCCTGCTCGTGCAACCGCCGCGCCTCGGAGGCCCTGCGCGACGCGCGCACGGCGGAGGCGGCGGCAGCCGAGGACTTCGACCCGTTACGCATACGCCCGTACGTCGAACTGGGCGGCGAGCCGGAGAAAACCCCGGCCGACGCGCCCCCGTCGACCGCGCGGCAACCCGACGACGTCCCCACCCTGGCCATGCCGGTGGCGTCCACGACGACCCGCCCCGACTCGGCCGACGTACGCCTCTTCGAGCACAGCACCCCGGAACCCGCCGAGCCCGAACCCGAGCCCGAGACCGGGTCCGCCAAGCCCGGGCACACGGAGGCCACGCCCCCGTCGCCTCCCGAGCACGCCCCCCGCGCAATCGCCGCGTGCCGCTCGCCCTCGCCGGAGCCGTCGCGACCGTGCTGGCCGCCGCGGGCTTCGCCGGGGGTCTCTTCTCGTACGACACACCCACCCGCGACCACGCGCTGCCGGACGACCTGCGGGCGAGCGTCCCGGACACGTCGGCGGACGACGAGGCATCGTCGGAACCCTCCGGGGCGACGCCATCGGGGGCCCCCGCGACGAACGCCCCGCCCGCGCCTTCGCCCACGAGCCCGAGCGCGTCCCCGTCCACGCCCGACGGCTCGGCACGCCCCTCCTCCTCGCCGAGCCCGACGCCGAGCGCCCCCTCCCCCAGCGTCACCTCCTCGGAGTCCCCCGGTTCCGAGGAGGTCGGCGAAGAACGCAGCTCCCGGACGCTGCGTCTCGGCGACGACGGCCCCGAGGTCAGCGAGCTCCAGCTCCGCCTCCGGCAGGTGGCCGTCTACTTCGGCGACATCGACGAGAGCTTCGACGAACAGGTCGAAGCAGCGGTACGCCGGTACCAGTTCACCCGTGACATCGACGAGGACGACCGGGGCGTGTACGGCGCGGCGACGAGGGAGCGGCTGGAGTCGGAAACCGAGGAGCCCTAGGCAGGGGTCACCCCACCCGCACCCGTATCCCGGCCCCGTCGGACACGTCCACCGTCACCCCCGTGAGATCCGGCACCCACACATCCGGCCGGTGAACCCGGGACCGGGGCCCCACGCCGACCACGCGCATCCCCGCGGAGCGCCCCGCCGAGATGCCCGCCGCCGAATCCTCGAAGACCAGACAGTCCGCTGGAGCGACCCCCAACTCGGCGGCCCCCTTCAGGAACCCCTCGGGGTCGGGCTTGCTCGCCCCCACGGACTCCGCGGTGACCCGCACACCTGGCATCGGCAACCCGGCGGCGCCCATCCGCGCGGTGGCCAACGCGACATTCGCCGAGGTCACGAGCGCATGCGGCACATCGGTCAGCGAGGCCAGGAACGCCGCCGCCCCCGGAATCTCCACGACACCGTCCACGTCCGCGGTCTCCTCGGCGAGCATCCGCGCGTTGTCCGCGTGGTTCTGCTCCATGGGCCGGTGCGGCAGCAGGACGGCCATCGAGGCGTACCCCTGCCGCCCGTGCACCACCTTCATGACCTCGTCGCCGTCGAGCCCGTGCCGATCGGCCCAGCGGCGCCAGATCCGCTCCACGACGGCGTCCGAGTTGACGAGGGTGCCGTCCATGTCGAGCAGGAGGGCGCGGGCGGTCAGAACGGTGGTGGCCGTCATCGGCGTGCTCCAGGAGACGGGAAGGGGGCCGCGAACGGCCCCGGAAGGACAAGGTGACCCCGCCCGCCGGTCAGGGAAAACGGGCGAGGGCCACTTTGTTCCTTCACGATACAAAATGGAGCCGCACCACGCCACCACTCCCGACCTGGGCTTTCACGGAAGGCGCACGCCGAGTTCACCCACGAGCTCACCCGCGGACCGGGCAGCCCCCCGCCGCAGCCGGCAGCGCACCCACCCTGTCCGCCGCGTTCCCGTCACGGGTCCACCGCCGGACGCCGGCTCAGCTCAGCACCCGCACCCGCACCCGCGCCCCGAAACCCCTACCGCGCCTTCCCGCCCGCGGCGAAGTGGCATGTCAGAGGCTCGCCCCGAAATCCGACAGGAACCTGCACACGCCAAGGGCTTGTTTCTGTCATGAGCGCGTCACTAACTTCTCACCGAACGCTTACCCGAAGGAAACAGAGCGCCGCGAGAGTTCCGGTGCTCACACCTAACCACCCTCACCCCCAAGGGAGTTCGCATGCGCAAGTTCTACGCGCGTCGACGGCTCAGTGTACTCGCTGCCATCACCGGCCTCGTCGCCATGGCGGGCCTTTTCAACAGCCCGAGCGCCTCCGCCGCGCTCCCGACCCCGGTCAGCGGCGCCACCGCCCGGTCCTACCTCGCCTCCCTGAACGTGGCGACCGAGGACCGCACGGGCTACAGCCGTGACCTGTTCCCGCACTGGATCACCATCAGCGGCGCCTGCAACACCCGCGAGACGGTCCTCAAGCGCGACGGCTCGAACGTCGTCACCGACTCCGCCTGCGCCGCCACCAGCGGCAGCTGGTACTCCCCGTACGACGGCGCCACCTGGTCCGCCGCCTCCGACGTCGACATCGACCACGTGGTGCCGCTCGCCGAGGCCTGGGACTCCGGCGCGAGCAGGTGGAGCACCTCCCAGCGCCAGTCGTTCGCCAACGACCTGACCCGCCCCCAGCTCATCGCCGTCACGGACAACGTGAACCAGGCGAAGGGCGACCAGGACCCGGCCACCTGGATGCCCTCGCGCACCGCGTACCGCTGCACCTACGCCCGCGCCTGGGTCCAGGTGAAGTACTACTACAACCTGTCGGTCGACTCGGCCGAGAAGAGCGCGCTGACCAACTACCTGGCCGGCTGCTGAACCGTTCCTCCACCCCCCGGCCGGGCGCCGAGCCCGTCCGGACCGTGACGCCGCGGTGAGCCCGGGCCTTCCCTGCGCCCGCCCGGGCCTCACCCGGCAGTCGGCACCGGCGGAACCTCCCCGCTCCACTCCGTCGTTCCGTACCGTACGGGTCGACGAAGGAAGGTGATCGCCGATGGCGGGGCTGCGACTGGGGCCGCTGCTGAGATACGTGGACGGCTCGTCCGCGACCGTATGGATCGAGACGAGCCGTCCGTGCACCGCCGAGGTGCGCTGCGCCGACGGAACACACGGCGAGGCCCGCACCTTCCAAGTGGCGGGCCACCACTACGCGTTGGTCCCGGTGACCGGTCTGCGTCCCGGCACGGCGTCGACGTACGAGGTCCTCCTCGACGGCACCCCCGTGTGGCCCCTGCCCGACTCGCCCTTCCCGCCCTCCGAGATCCGCACGCCCGACGGGGACGGTCTCCGCGTCGCCTTCGGCTCCTGCCGCTGGGCCGCCCCTCCCGCCCATGAGGCGGACCCGGTGGGCCCGGACGCCCTGGACACCCTCGCCGCCCGTATCGCCGCCGACCCCACGGCGACACGCCCCGATGTGCTCCTGCTGCTGGGCGACCAGGTGTACGCGGACGAGACGTCCGACGCCACCCGCCGCTGGCTCGCCGCCCGCCGCGACCTCACCGAACCGCCCGGCGACCAGGTCGCGGACTACGAGGAGTACACGCATCTCTACTACGAGTCCTGGCTCGACCCGGAGGTGCGCTGGCTGCTGTCCACCGTTCCCAGCTGCATGATCTTCGACGACCACGACGTCATCGACGACTGGAACACCAGCGCCTCCTGGCTCGCCGACATGCGGGCCACCCCCTGGTGGCGCGAGCGGCTGCTGAGCGGCCTGGTGTCGTACTGGGTGCACCAGCACCTCGGCAACCTGTCCCCCGCCGAGCTGGCCGCCGACCCGCTGTACGCCGCCGTCCGCGCGTCCGCCGACGCCACGGACCTGCTGCGCGCGCACGCCTCCCTGGCCGACAAGGACCCCTCCGCGGTCCGCTGGAGCTACCGGCGCGACTTCGGGCGGGTCCGGGTGGTCATGGTCGACACCCGGGCGGCGCGCGTCCTGGAGGAGGGCAGCCGGTCGATGCTGCACCCGGCCGAGGAACGGTGGCTGCGCGAGCAGGTGCTGGACACACCCGGCTCGTACGACCACCTCCTCATCGGCACCTCCCTGCCCTGGCTGCTGCCCCACCTCGTGCACGACGCCGAGGCGTGGAACGCCGCCCTGTGCCGGGGCGAGCGCGGCGGGCGCTGGGCGCGGTTCGGGGAGGATCTGCGGCGGCGGGCGGACCTGGAGCACTGGGCCGCGTTCCCGGCGTCGTTCGAGGCGCTGGCCGGGCTCGTCGCCGAGGCGGGGTCGGGCGAGCGGGCCCCGGCGACCGTGTGCGTGCTCTCCGGCGACGTGCACCACGCGTACGTCGCGGAACCCTCCTGGCCCGAGGGGGGCGGCCCCGGCTCCCGTGTGCTCCAGCTGACCTGCTCGCCCGTGCACAACTCGATCCCGCTGTCGATCCGGCTCGGCTTCCGCTTCGGCTGGAGCGGTGTGGGGCGCGCCCTGGGCCGCTGGTTCGCGCGGCACGGTCGCGGTGAGCGGCCCTCCATCGACTGGCGGCGGACGGGCGGGCCGTGGTTCGGCAACCAGTTGATGACCCTGACCCTGCGCGGCCGCTCGGCCCGGCTGCGGCTCGACCAGGCCCGGGCGTCCCGGAACGGCAGACCCCGCCTGGAGACGGTGACGGAGTACGAACTCGCCCCCGATACCTCACCCTCTATAACTCACCCCCGATAACTCGGCCCCGATAACTCGACCCCCGATAACCGTCTTGCGCCCGTTTGCCTCATACGTTCATGTGTCAGTTCTGTTGCCCCTGATGCTCGTGAGGCATCCCACACCCGGTGTCCTCAGGTCTCGGCTCCGGCCCCGGACGACGGCATGATGAGGCGGACCGTCCGCTTCCAGCGGACGGTTCTCCGTATCGCGCCCTCCATGCACGGGAGTCACACGCCTTGTCCGCAGCGACCGCCGCCCCCGCCGAGGGCCCCTCCGAGGACCCCGCTGAGGGCTCCCCCGAGGCCCTCTCCGTCTCCCTCGCCCTCGTCGGCGCGGGCCCGCGCGGCACCAGCGTCCTGGAGCGCCTGTGCGCCTCCGCGCCCGAGCTGCTGCGGCCGGGAACCCGCCTGACCGTCCATGTCGTCGACCCCGCTCCCCCGGGACCGGGCCTGGTCTGGCGCACCGCCCAGTCCCCTCACCTGCTCATGAACACCGTGGCCTCGCAGGTGACCCTGTTCACCGACGACAGCGTGGACTGCTCGGGCCCGATCCGCCCGGGGCCGAGCCTCCACGCGTGGGCGGCCGGCGAGCTGGGCCCCGACGCGTACCCGACCCGCGCCCAGTACGGCCGTTACCTGGAGTGGGTCTTCAGCGAGGTGGTGCGCGAGGCGCCGCCCGCGATACGGGTCGAGGTGCACACGGCCCGCGCGGTCCGTCTGGACGACGCCCCCGACGGCCGCCAGACCCTCGCCCTCTCCACCGGCCGCACCCTGACCGGCCTGTCCGCCGTGGTCCTCGCCCAGGGCCATCTGCCCACGGTCCCCGACCGCCCCCAGCGCGACCTCGCGTCGTACGCCGGCCGGCACGGCCTGCGCCACATCCCGCCCGCCAACCCGGCCGACGTCGACCTCGATCCGCTCACCCCCGGCGAGCCCGTCCTCCTGCGCGGCCTCGGCCTCAACTTCTTCGACCACATGGCGCTGTTGACCACCGGGCGGGGCGGCCGCTTCGTCCACGGGCCGCGAGGTCTGCGCTATCTCCCGTCGGGCCGTGAGCCGCGCCTGTACGCGGGCTCCCGGCGCGGCATCCCGTACCAAGCGCGCGGCGACAACGCGAAGGGCCCGTACGGCCGTCACACCCCGCTCGTCCTCACCCCCGAGGTGATAGCGGGCTTCCGTAAACGCGCGGACTCGGGCGAGGCCCCCGACTTCCTGACGGAGATATGGCCGCTGGTGGCGAAGGAGGTCGAAACGGTCTACTACGAAGGGGTACTCAGGGACAGCCCCGCCCTCGCCGCCTTCCTCGACCGCTTCCTCTCCGCCCCCCATCGCAGCCCTCAGGAGACCGCGGTCCTCGACGAGTTCGGCGTACCGCACGCGGGCCGCTGGTCCTGGAACCGTGTCGCGCGGCCGTACGGCGACCAGGTCTTCCCCGACCCCGGCGCCTGGCGGAGCTGGCTGCTCGCGTACCTCGCCGAGGACGCGGCCCAGGCCGCGCTCGGCAACGTCGACGGCCCGCTCAAGGCCGCCCTCGACGTGCTGCGGGACCTGCGCAACGAGCTCCGGCTGATCGTCGACCACGGCGGCCTGAGCGGCGTCTCCCGCCGCGACCACCTGGACGGCTGGTACACGCCGCTCAACGCGTTCCTGTCCATCGGCCCGCCCCGCAGCCGCATCGAGGAGATGGCGGCCCTGATCGAGGCCGGGGTCCTGACGGTGGTGGGCCCCCGCCTCCACGTGGTGCCGCGGGACGGGGCCTGGCACGCGCACTCCCCCGATGTCCCCGGCTCGGCCGTGCGCGCGACCACCCTCATCGAGGCGCGCCTCCCGGAACCGGACCTGCGCCGGACCGCGGACGAACTCCTGGCCCGGTTGCTGAAGGCGGGTCAGGCGCGCCCGCACACCGTCGACGGTTACGAAACCGGAGGGCTGGACGTAACACGGCGCCCGTATCGTCTGATCGACCGTCACGGAGCCGTGCACACACGGCGGTTCGCGTTCGGTGTGCCCACGGAGGGCGTGCACTGGGTGACCGCGGCCGGGGCCAGACCGGGCGTGGATTCGGTCACACTGTCCGACGCCGACGCCGTGGCCCGAGCGGCACTGCACGCGCTCGACCAGCAAGCGGAAGGCCGCGCAGAGACGCAGGCATGGCCGAATGTTGAACTTGCAAGCATAGATTAGGTCGACCTAACGTGGGCTACCGATCGGTATCCGTCCCCACCGGCCCTTCACCAAGAGGACCGGGAAACCAGACCGAGGGAGTCCCCCACATGACCGGACGCCTCAACAGCGCCCAGCCTTACGCCATCGGCCTGTTCCGCATCGTCATCGGCCTGCTGTTCGCCTGCCACGGCGCCATGGCACTCTTCGGCGCCTTCGGCGGCGTGGACGGCAACGGCGCCACCGCCGAGGCCGGCGCCTGGCCCAACTGGTACGCGGCCGTCATCGAACTCATCGGCGGCAGCCTCGTCCTGCTCGGCCTCGGCACCCGTGCCGCGGCGTTCATCGCCTCCGGCGCCATGGCCTACGCGTACTTCAAGGTCCACCAGCCCCAAGCCCTGTGGCCCATCGAGAACAAGGGCGAGGGCGCCGCGATGTACTGCTGGTCGATGTTCCTGCTGGTCTTCACGGGTTCGGGCGCCTTCGGTATCGACCGGTTCCTCGCGAGCCGTTCGGCCGCGTCCGCGAAGAAGCCCGCCTCGGACCAGGCAGCCGTGGCGGCCTGACCCGCGCACCACTCACTCCGGCGCCCGTCTCCGCCCCTGGAGGCGGGCGCCGCCGCATGCCACCGCCCCGCCTGCCCCGGCGGCATCAGCGGTGAAGTCCAGCCACATCCTGATCTCGGCTTTCTCACAAGCGGAATCCGCGACCGCTGCACCTTCGGGGAACGTTCCGCCCTTCCAGGGCGACAGCCGCGTGAACGGGGCGTGACGGGCACCCGAGCCCCTGTGAGCCGTCCGTCACACCCGGGGCGTACGCTGTCTGGCTGTTGCAGGCCGCCCCGGTGTTCCCGGTGACCGGCGGCCCACGGGGGAGTCAGGGGAGTTGTCGGTGCTGGAGAGCGTGGGGTCGCTGACGGCCGGCCCATGGATCTATGCCGTGGTGGCCGTCTCCGTCCTCCTGGACGTGTTCGTCCCGATCCTGCCGAGCGGCGTCCTGGTCATCACGGCGGCGACGGCGGCAGCGGCGGGCACGGCGACGGGTGCGAACGACGTCCCGGACATCCTCGCCCTCCTCCTCTCCGCGGCGACCGCCTCCGTGCTCGGCGACCTGGTGGCGTACCGCGTGGCCCGCAGCGGCGGCGAGCGCCTGGACCGCGCCATCGCACGCTCCCGTCGCCTCACCACCGCGCAGGAACGACTCGGCGCGGCCCTCGCCCGGGGTGGCGGCGCCCTCGTCGTCCTCGCCCGCTTCGCACCCGCCGGCCGCTCGGTCGTCTCCCTGAGCGCCGGCGCCGCGGGCCGCCGCGTCCGCGACTTCCTGCCCTGGTCCGTCCTGGCCGGCATCACCTGGGCCACGTTCAGCGTCGCCCTCGGCTACTTCGGCGCGCACTGGCTGGGCGCGACATGGATCGCCACCGCCGTGTCCGTGGGGGCCCTGTTCGGTGCGGGTGCCGGGGCGGCGTTCCTGATGCGGGAACGCTCCGCTGGGGGCCGGTAGGTCGCGTCTGCCGGGTTTCTGTATGTGGGCGTCTGCGGGTTGGTTGTGGCTGGTCGCGCGGTTCCCCGCGCCAGTGAAAGCCTGACGCGCACCCGGCACCGCGACTGCACCGCGCAGGCGCCCAAGCCACAGCGGCGGGAAAGCCCGCCGCCCGGCTCAGCGCGACGCGGGCGCGCGACTCCCCCGCACCTCCAGCCCCGCCAACAACTCCGCCGTGGCCGCGGCCACGGCGTCCACCGCGCGGTCGAACACCTCACGGTTGTGGGCGGCCGGAGCCCGGAAACCGGACACCTTGCGCACGTACTGGAGGGCGGCGGCCCGGATCTCGTCCTCCGTGGCTTCTTCGGGGAGGACGGGCGGACGGAGAGTCTTGATGCTGCGGCACATACGCCCAGTCTGCACCTGAGCATCCCCAAGTTCCTCAGGTCGGGCCGGCCGGCGGTCCTGCGATGCCGATGAGGTTCTCCCCCGAGGGCCGGACGCGGACCGACCAGCCCAGCGCTGTGAGGTCGCGCGCAAGGGTCCCGGCATCGTGGAACACCTTCACGACGCGGTACTCGCTGCCGTCGTCGAGACGGCGCAGCACAGCGGGGACAGGCCCCTCCGTGAGGACTTCCTCGCTCGCGGCCGCGCCCGGACCGTCGTCGACGAAGATCGCTTTGCCACCGGGCGCCAGCATGGCGGCGACGGAGTTCCAGAAGTCGGGCAACCGTGTCGGCGGGACATGGGAGAGCCAGAAGGCGAAGAACACCGTGTCGTAGCGCCGCGACGGCCGCCACTCGAACAGATCGGCCTGGAGGAACTGGACGTTGGGGGACGGAGTACGCGCACGAGCGATGGCCAACACCTCGGCGGATGCGTCGACGGCCGTCACCGAACGCGCGCGGGCGGCGAGCAACGAGGTCCACTGGCCCGTTCCGCAGGCCAGCTCCAGCACGTCCCCGACGACCGGAAGATCGTCGACTGCGGTCAGCAACCGCTGCAGGGCCGCGCGCTCCGCATAGGGCCGGTCGTATACGGCGGCACCCGCGCGGTAGTAGGCGAGCTGCTCCGCCAGAAGGGCGTCCTCTTCCGTCCCTCTCGTCGCCTGCGTGTCCTCAGACCACTGGTGGTCGTGCAAGTGGCTGTCCGATGGCGCCACGGGCGCTCCTTCCCCTGGTGGGATTCCCGACTCGGATCATCAGGTCTGCCCCTGAGGCAAGGTCAACCGCCACCGCATGGCCGCCGGCAGAACCAGACCCGGCCACAGAAGGAACTCGCATCCCAAAATCGAACAGGCGTAGCATTGCCGCGTGGCTGAGACCTATGACTTTCCGAGTGACCTCCTGGCCGGCCAGGAGGAGCTGCATCAGGTCCGGGCCGAGCTGCTGGCCCTGCTGAAGCGGCTCCCCTGGTCGGTCGAGCCGCTGGACGGCTTCAGCGACGACCATGGCTGGCGCAGGATCGAGCGCCCCGCGTCCCCGGGCTGGACGACCGACGAGCAGGCCGAGGTCGAGAAGCTGCGTGAGCGCGAGCGCGAGCTCGCCGTCTTCGTCACCTGCCACCGCTTCTGGGCCGAGGTCGACACCCAGCACAAGGTCGACGCCCGCATGCGCCTCAAGCACGCCCACGAGACGACGAAGACCCCGGACGGAACCGCGGAAGGCACATGAACCCGGGAAGGGACATGATCTTGCGGTTTCGTTCGGATTATCGGACGGACCAGGGCTGGGCGCCCGCCATCATTCACCCCTTCGGCCGCCTGAGGACCGTCCAAGCACCGTTCGCGTGATCCCGGACCGCCGCTCAGCTGACGCCAGGTGGCCGCCTTGTTGCCCGTGTTTTCCCCTTCTCATACGGGGACCGCGACAGACGGTCCCCCTTGAGAGAAAGGGTTCTACATGCGCATCCGTACCATTCTGGCCGCCACCGCACTGACAGCAGCGGCGTTCGCCGGCACGGCAGGCTCGGCACTGGCCGACGACGATTTCGGGGTCAACAGCACCATCCAGATTCCGATCGGCGTGTGCGGCACCGACGTCGACCTGCTGAACATTCCCATCAGCCTCAACTCCACGGGCAACCAGAGCACCGGCAGCTGCGCCTCGGCGAGCAACAGCTCCGGCTGACAGGACCCTGCGTCCGTGAACACCACGCCGCGTCCCCAGCTCCCGGTCAGCACCGGGCTGCCTGGGGACGCGGATTCAGACGAAACCGCCTGACCAGCGATTCGCCATGCGCGTCGCGGCGGGAGGCCCCGAAGGCGCGGAACATCGGCACGCGCATCGTCCAGGCCCACATCCGGATGATCAGGCACAGTCCCCGATCGGCCACTGTGCCTGATCATCCGGATGTGGATTCCATGTGGACTCCGATTACAGGTACAGCCTCCCGGAGAACATTCCGGAAGGCCGCTGACCTGCTACTTAACTTCGGTGGGCACGGACGGTTTCGAACCGCCGACATCCTGCTTGTAAGGCAGGCGCTCTACCGCTGAGCTACGCGCCCGGACGAGTCGACAGCCTACCTTGCCTGGCGGTATGCGCCGCAAACCCGTATCGGAGGATAGCCGTTTCCAACGACTGAGCGGGCGTGCGTCCTGGGACCAGAACCCATGCTCAGCCGCGTGCCCCCTGCGGTGTCGGGCACGCTGGTCACCCACTTTCGCTCCGCTGCCGGGCGGCACGACTCGCGATCGTGGTCCGGGAAGGCGGGCGGGTTTCCTCACGCCGCGGAGTCTCCGATCGGGCCTGGTCGGTCCGATGCCCCGCACGATCACTCCGGTCGTGTGGGGGCGGTGCCGTCCGTCGCCGGATCGGATACCCAAGGGCGCGTCGCCCGATCGCGATGCCGGCCGCATCGTGCCGGGACACCCGGCGGGTGGGGGTGGTCAGCGGCGCCGTCCAGTGCTGAGCACCCCACCAGGAGGTATAGGCCGGATCCACCGCGACCAGCGCGATGTTCTGCTCGGCGGCCGTCGCCACCAGCCGGGCCTTGAGCTTGGCGGTGGGGAAGCGGGAGATCAGACGTCGGAACCGCTTGTTGCGGCCGTGCTTCTCCCGCGTCTTGCCGTCGCTGAAGTCGAGGTCCTCGATCGCGATCGCCGTCGCCCCACAGCGGCGGGTGTGGTGTAGCAGCCGGGTGAGCGCGTGCCGGAGTTGGGCGTCCCGGTGCGCGGTGCTGCCCGACAGGTCGTAGAAGATGCGGCGGGGTTCGCCGACCGGGTTGCCATGGATGTCCAGGTGCCAGGCGACGAGGTGGCCGTCGTTCATGTCCACCGCCACCACGCCCGTGGCGAGGGCTGCTTCCAGCGACAGGACCGCAGCAGGCCTGCGCTGCCAGGACGCAGTCACGTACCAGCGGCCGCGTAGCGGGTCGTGGTGGATGCGGTAGGCCACCGCCCGGTTGTCGCTGATCCGGTCCAGCCATTCCTCGCCGCGGTGCTTGAACGCAGCGGTGGCGTCCAGCAGGTAGCGGCCGTGCGGGGCGTTGGCCAGATGTGTCAGGGCGGCCGGAAGCTTGATCGAGACCTGCCCGTTCTCGGTGATACGGATGGTCTCGTTGCCCAAACGCTTGCCGGACTCTCCGTCAGCGGCCAGGAACATCCGCGACGCCTGCCACCGCTCCCGCCACCCGCGCTCGTCCAGCCCGGCCTCGTCCAGATGGTGGCGCAGGTGTACGAGCTTCTTGCCGCCGCGCACCACGCGCACACCGCCCGCGGCCCAGTCCGCCTCCAGCCTGTCCAGCCGAGCCTTCAACGCGTAGAGGCGGCGGGACTTGGCATGCCACTCCACCCGCGAGCCGTACCCGCGAGGCAGCCCCTCCCGCTTGTTCGCCTTGGCACCCAGCGGACGGGCCAGCCGGGCATCGAGCGCGGCGATCTGACCACGCAGACACGTCATGTGAGCGGCTCGGCCGCGCCGGGCCAGTGCCCACTGGTCATGTGTGGCCTTGGTGATGCTGCCCGCCCACCGGGCCGACGAGACCCCGGACAGCTCCCGCTTGCGGACCGCCCAGGCGTCCGTATCGTGTGCCGGTCCCTGTCGGGAGCGCACTGCTGGATCCCGCGATGCCAGCGAGCCGAGGAATGCACCGACCTCCCGCAGTCCGCCCACCCCTTCACCCCCGGCGTCGAAGACCCCTCACCTGTCCAACGACCCTGGATCCGAAGGTCACGCATTCGATACGAGAACTGCCATTCTGTGCTTTCAATCCCCGTCGCCGTTCACCTGCGATGGTCGCCAATGGCTCGGTCACCGTGCGGACCGCGAACTGAACGCCCCGTGTGTTCGTCCTTGCCAGGTGGGAGAATGACACCTGGCGGAGCGGATCACAGCACGGGAGAGGGATGTGACGGCGATACCACGGCGGCCGGACACACTGTTCGCGTCACGCGCGCAGCACCCAGCGTGTCCCCGCCCGGAGAGGCCGTCCCCGGACCGTGACGCGGCCGGGCGCCGTCGCGGGCCGTCCGGTGCCGCCGGTGCCGCCCGTGACCTGCTGACCCTCGCGGCGCTCCCCGTGCTCGCCGCCCTCGCCCTGCCCGCGGCCTTCGCCGGCGGCGGCACGCGGCGGTGGTTCGGAGGGCGGGCCGAGAGCCAGCGGGCCGAGGCGCAGGCCGCGAAGGACGCCGCGGCGGCGGCCTTCTACGAACTCGACACCGCGCAGCGCGATCTGCGGATCTCGATAGAGACCATCACGGCCGTCGACGACTCCCCCGCCGCCCGCCGTGCCGTGTCGGACTTCGACGCGCTGGGGCGGCGCATCGACGAGGTCAGCCACCAGTACATCAACGCCGTCGACGCCCATGACCTCGACCGGGACGACCTGGAGGCCGCGGTCGCCTCGCGTGCGCGGGCGGAGCTGACCACCGCGAAGGACGAGCTGACCCGGGTCAAGCGGGAGCTGGACCGCTTCGCCGAGGGGCTCGCCCCGCTGCTCGGTAAGGCCGAGACCCAGCTGGCCCGGCTCGCCCCGGCCGTGGAGCGCGCCCGGCAGGCCCTGCTCGCCGCCACCAACGCACTTGACGCCGTGCGGAGTTCTGGGCTCAGGGCCGAGGACCTCGCCGCCCGTCTGGCCGCCCTCGGCCCCGAGCTGACGAAGCTGAACCAGGGCGCCGGACAGCACGGTGTGCAGCAGACGCTGGAGCGTGCCGACCGGGTCGTGCGGGACGCCGAGGCGGTGCGCGCCGAGGCCGAGCGGCTCCCGGAGCGGGCCGCGGAGATCGACCACCGGCTGGTGTCGCTGCGTACGCGTGCGGAGGCGCTGCGCACCCGGTCCGGGCAGGTGGAGCCCGTGTTGAGCGAGCTGCGCAGGCGGTTCACGACCGCGTGCTGGCAGGACCTCCAGCAGGTGCCGGAACAGGCCGTTCGGAGCGTCGCGCAGGCCGAGCTGAAGCTGCGGGAGGCGCAGGCCGCGCGGGAGAAGCAGCGCTGGCCGGACGCCACCTCGCTGCTGTCGACGGTACGGGCGTTGCTGAACAGCACGGACGAGGCGGTCTCGGCGGCCGGTGACCGGCTCCGGCGGCTGAACGCCGTGCAGAAGGACCCGCAAGCGGAGATCGACCGCACCCGGTTCGCGCTCCGCGACGCCCAGCGCCTGGCCATGGCGGGCCGCTCCACGCCCGACCCCCGGCACGCCCGCCCGCTGGACGACTCGGTGGCCCGCCTGGAGCGCGCGGTCGCCACGCTGGAGGGGCGGCATCCCGACTACTGGCACTTCCTGACGGAGACGGAGGCCGTCCGGGCGACGGCGGCCAGGGTGGTGTCCCAGATCCGCGGGGAACGGGGTGCGGGCGGCGCCTGAGGCACTGCGGGTGAGGCAGTGCCTGTGGGGCAGTGCGTGTGGGGTGGTGCGCGCTGTTGGCTCCACGGCCCTGGCGGGCGACTATGGAAGGAAGGGTTGAAGGAAAGAAAGTACGTACGGCCTCCACCACGCCTGAGGGAGGCGGACATGGCCACGCACGCGCACCCCGAGCCCAGGCCGCGGATCCGGCTCGACGAGCATCTGCCGGTCGATCACCGGCTCAGTACGGTCTACCGGGTCGGAGCGGGCCTCATGGGGCTCGTGCTGCTGGCCTTCGGCATCCTGGGCCTCATCAACAAGGTGGGCTTCTTCAGCACGGGCGGGGCCACGGTGGCGGGGCTGAACACGAACGGCACGCTCAGCGTCCTGTCCATCTGCATCGGTGTGCTGCTCTTCGTGGGCATGGTGATCGGCGGCAATTTCGCGTCCACGCTCAACATGGTGCTCGGCGTCGCGTTCATCCTGAGCGGCTTCGTGAATCTGGGCCTGCTGGACTCGAACTACAACTTCCTCGCCTTCCACATGCAGAACGTCATCTTCAGCTTCGTGTACGGGGTGCTGCTGATGACCTTCGGCATGTACGGGCGGGTGGGGACCGCCCTGCCGCACGACAACCCGTACTGGAAGGCCCGCCATCCGGGGTGGGAGGAACATGCGGAGACCGCGGCGGATGCCGGCGCCCTCCCGCGAGGAGAGGACGCCGGCCCCTGACTCAGGTGCGGTAGGCGAAGTACACCGAGGTCGGGTACTGGGCGATGATGCTCGCGACCGACCTGCGGTAGGTGTCCGCGTCGTGGTACGTCAGATACGGCACACCGCTGGAGCTGCGGTACGTCGTCATCATGGAGTGGTCCTTGGACCCGTCCTTGTTGAAGTCGATCTGCATCACGTCACCGACGTCCATCTGGTAGACGTTCGCGAGCGGGGTGGTCCGCTTGGCGGTCTGTGTGAACCAGGACCACTCGTTGACGCCGATCCAGGCGTCGGCCGTACCGTTCGACGCGTAGTACCAGGTGTCGTACTCCTCGGGTGTGACCGTGGAGATCTGCTTCCAGCCACCGGCCAGCAGGCCCTGGCTGAGGTAGTTGGTGCAGTCCCCGCCGAGCGAGTTGTACTTGCGGTACGCGGGGTTGTAGTCCTTCCAGTACTTCTCGGTGTACGTGGCCATCGCCGCGTAGTCGTATGTGCCGCCCGTGAGGTTCTTGGGCTTGGCGGGCGCCGGGAGGGTGGTGGCGGCCTTGGGGGCGTCGATGATGGCAAACGTAGAGACGGGGGCAGCGGGGGCGCCCGGGGCCCGGGAGGCGCTGCTCGCCGTCCCGGGCCGGCCGGCGCTCGTCGCCGCGGCGGGGTCGTTGATCGGCCGGGGGCCGTTGTCCGTCGTGCGCAGGCCGGACAGCTGCCAGGTGCCGTCGGGCTGTGCGGTGAAGGTGAGCTCGTGGTGGGCCCGGAAGCCGGTCGTGGCGGGCTCGTCGCCACGGAGCTTCGCGTAGGTCAGGGTCGTGGTCTCGGTGACCCGGACCGTGGCCTGCTGTCCCCGCACCTGGGTGCTGTCCACGGTGACGTCGGTGTCGGCGTCGGTGTACGCCTCGCCGAGCGCCGCGAGACGGGACCGGGTGTCGCGCAGGGCGGTCAGCGCGGTCCCCTCCGTGCGGCTGACGGCGGCGGACAGGCGTGCGCCGCCCGTCGCCTTCAGGGCCGTCCGGGGAGCCTGGCCCTCGTCGAGCAGGGCGGCCGTACGGTCGGTGAGTACGGCGTCCGCCATGCGGCCGAAGGTGTCGGTGGTCGCGCTGGTGACGCGGGGAGCCTGGGGTGCCGGCTCGTCGGCGGCGTGCGCGGTGGCCACGGGGAGCAGGGTGGTGGAGAGGGTCACCGCCGCCAGGGTGGCGTAGCGGGGGCTCAACGTCCTTGTTTTCACGGGGAGTTCTCCTTGACCCCGGGGTGGTCGGGCCCCGGGGAGGGCATCTTTACATGTCCTCCTCAATCCCTCCACGCCAGGGGTCGCTCGCGTCATTTCACGAGCGTCGACCAGTCCGGTGACTGGGCGGGGTCCAGGGTGCGCAGCCGCTGCAGGGTTTCGGGTTTCTGCACGTCGAGCCAGTCGGCCAGTTCACGGAAGGACACGCAGCGCACGTCCTTCTTGGTGCACACGGTCTCGATGGTCCGGTCGACGGCCCGCATGTAGATGCCGCCGTTCCAGTTCTCGAAGTGGTTGCCGATGAACAGCGGCGCCCGGCTGCCGTAGTACACGCGGTTGAAGCCGGCCATGTAGGTGTCGACGGTCTCCTCCTCCCAGCGCGGGTACTGGGCCGGGTCGCCCTCGACCTGCCCGTCGGACTGGTTGTAGAGGAAGTTGAAGTCCATGGACAGGCCCTGGTACTCGCCCCTCTCGTACGGGAGCAGTTGCAGCGGGAAGTCCCAGATGCCGTTCTTCTTGCCCGGCCATATCTGGAAGTCGCCCTTCGAGCTGGCGTCGTAGCGGTAGCCGTGGTCCTTGGCGGCCTTGAGCAGGTTCTCCTGGCCCTCCAGGCAGGGTGCGCGCCCGCCGACGATCTCCTTGTTCACGTCGAAGGGCAGCGCGGGCAGGTCCTTGTAGCCGGTGTTGGTCTTCCAGTTCCGCACGAAGGAGTCGAACTCGTCGATCTCGGTCTTCCACTCCTCGACGCTCCAGTCCTCGCCGCCCTTGTCGCCGCAGAAGTGGCCGTTGAAGTGGGAGCCGATCTCGTTGCCGTCCTGCCACGCCCTGCCGAGTTGCTCCAGCGTGGTGCGGATGTGCTCGTCGGTGGGGTAGCTGATCGCCGCGGACCCCTTCTCGTGCCGCGGCGGGTCGTAGAGCGTCTTCTTGTCCTTGGGCAGCAGATAGATCCCGGTGAGGAAGAACGTCATGTGGGCGTCGTACTTCCTGGCGAGCTCCCGGTAGTGCGAGAACAGCCGGTCGTCGCCCTCCAGCGCGCCGTCCCAGGAGAAGACGACGAACTGGGGCGGCTTCTCCCCCGGCTTCAGCGGCTCCGGCTTCAACTGCCCTTTCTGTGGGCCGGTGTACGAGGTGGAGCCGTCGCCGATCAGCTTGGTCCGGCCGTCCCAGGCGGGTTCCCCGGTCGCCCCGGGGGAGGGCACCCGGCCGTCGGCGCGGGGCTGTTTGTCGGCGGCGGCGGTGGGTGCGGTGCTGTCGGAGCGGTTCAGTCCCACGAAGGCCGCGGCCGTGGAGGCGGCGACGAGGAGGACCGCCATGGCCAGGAAGCCGGGGCGGGGGCTGCGGGGCGGGCGTGCCCGGCGGCGACCGCGGTGGCCACGGGAACGGCCGGGGGAACGGCCACGGCCGGATGACGACTGCGCACTCTCCTGATGCTGCGCGTGGATACGCGGCTTCGACTTCATGCGGAGCTCAATCTGCGAGGGGGGTGGGGGGTGCGGTGGTGCGGTACTGCGCGCGAGCCGTCGGCGTCAGCCGAGCGGACGCATGGCGCTCGACCAGATGCGGTAGGGAACGTCGGCGGCAGACGCGCCGGCGATGCCCTTGAGCGGCAGCGGTTCGAGACTCTTGGTCAGGTCCATGCGGTAGACGACGACCGCGGTCGACACCGAGCGGTTCGTGCCGACGTACCAGGCCGCGGTGTCGTCCTCGGTGGTGCCGGCCTTCCCGGCGACCTGTGCCGAGGCGGGGGCCGCGGTGGGGTGTGCGCCGCGGAAGGAGTCGGTGAGCGCCTCGGTGACCTGGCGGGCCACCTCGGGGCGCACCGCGCGGCGCCGCTCGGGCGCCTCCAGTACGACCCGGGAGCCGTTGCGGGTGATCCTGCGCACGGAGTACGGCTCGGTGTGCGTCCCGCCGGCGGCGAACGTGGCATACGAACTCGCCATGCGGATCGCGCTCGGTGTGGAGGTGCCCAGGGACAGCGCGGGCACCTGCGGTCCCATGCTGGCGGGCAGCAGGCCGATCGCCTCGGCGGTCTCGCGCACCCTGTCCAGGCCCGTGTCCATGCCGAGTTGCATGAAGGGGGTGTTCACGGACCGGGCGAGCGCCGTGCGCAGGGTGATGTTCCCCCAGGACTTCCCGCCGTCGTTGCGGGCGATGACCTTGTTGCCGCTGCGGTCCCAGTAGGGCCCCTCGGGTGTGGTGACCGGGATGCCGTCGTCGCCGTCGTAGACGGACTGCGGAGTGACACGTGTCCTCGGGGCGCCGCGCTCCTCGCTGACTCCGTGCTCCAGGCCCGCCGCGTACACGAGCGGCAGGAACGCCGAACCGGCCGGAACGGTGGTGGCGTTGGACTCGTTGAAGCCCTGCTCGCGGTGGTCCGGTCCGCCGTGGACGGCGAGGATACGGCCGTCGGCGGCCACCGAGGCGGCTCCGTAGTGCGCGGCCTTCGCCTTGCCCGGGGAGTTCTCGATCGCCTTCTCGCGGGCCTTGGTCACGGCCTCGGTCAGGGCGGTGACCCGTTTGCGGTCGAAGGTCGTGTAGATCTGGTAGCCGCCCCGGTCGAAGTCCTTCTCGGGGATGCGTGCGGCCTTCTTGGCGTACTGGGCGGCCAGTTCGACCAGGTAGTCGCTCTGCCGGCCGGTGTCGTACGCCTGGGACTGGTCCAGCGGCTGGGGGAAGGTGCGGTACTTGGCGCGCTCGGTCTTCGTCAGCCGGCCGATGCCGACCATGCGGTCCAGGATCCAGGACCAGCGTTCCTCGGCCCGTGCCTGGTTGGCCTCGCCGAGCGCCGGGTCGTAGAGGCCGGCGCCCTTGAGGAGGGAGGCGAGGAACGCGGCCTCGCTGACGTTGAGTTCGCCGACGTCCTTGCCGTAGTACGCCTGCGCGGCCCGCTGGATGCCGTAGGTGCCGCGGCCGAACCAGCTGGTGTTGAGGTAGCCCTCCAGGATGGTGTCCTTGCTCGTCCGGCTGTCGAGCTTGAGGGCGATCATCGCCTCGGTGAGCTTGCGGCCGACCGAACGGTCCTGGGAGAGGTAGACGTTCTTGACGTACTGCTGGGTGATGGTGGAGCCGCCCTGTGTGTCGCCCTCGCCGACGGTGCGCCACAGGGCGCGGGTCAGTCCGCCGAAGGAGATGCCCGGGTCGGAGTAGAAGCTGGCGTTCTCCGCCGCCAGGACCGCCCAGCGGACGTCCTCGGGGATGTCCTTCAGTGGCATGGCCTGCCGCCGCACCCAGCCGGTACGGGCCATGGGGGTGCCGTCCGACCAGAAGTAGACGTTGTCCTGCTGCGTGGCGAAGGTGTTCAGGTCCGCGGGGATGTCCGTGGCGGCGTAGGCGGCGGTCAGGAGCGCGCCACTGAACCCGGCGGACACCAGCGCGGCGCCCAGCGACTGGCGCCAGGAGGGCACCCAGCGGCGCCAGCCGGTGCGGCCCGGCCGTGGATACCTCGGGCGGAGCCGGCGGGCGGCCGGCGCCCAGCGCTGGACGAGGCGTAAGGGGGCCGGCGGAGGGGCCGGTCTGCGGCGGGTGCCGCGATGGCGCGATCCCGTCCCCTGCGTGGCCGGCCGGCGCACGGTTCGCCCCGTTTGCGTCTCCGGTAAGCCGAGCGTGGAGCCAGTCCCCGTGCCGGTCGGGCCGGCGGTCCCCGTGCCGGTCGCCGCAGCGGTCGGGGTACCGCGCCGCCACCAGCGCGTCGGTGCGGCCCGACGGCGGCCTGAGCGACCGCTGTCCCGGCTAGCCACGGCGGGCTCCGGGGCCCGGACGGTCCAAGGGGTGCACGGCATTGGTCCGATGCCGAGCGGTGGTCACAACTGCGTCTCCCTCCGCACATGGAATCGCACGCGTGGACAGACGCAGCCGCCGAAGACGCGACCACGTTCCCCCTGTTTCCCCCGGCCTTCCGGCCTCCACACGGCGTCCACAAATTATCAGCCGTTTTCACAAGTTCCCCGATCGGGAACCGGCCAGAAAGAGCCATGTGCGTCCTGTCACCAAACCCGGCCACATTCAGACACTCCGGTCGGCGCCAAGGGGCGGTTGACTGGCTCTGCCGTCCTGCCGGGGCCGCCGGTTAACCTGTGCGCATGCCTCGCTACGAGTACCGCTGCCGGACCTGCGGCGACACCTTCGAACTGAGCCGCCCCATGGCGGAGTCCTCCGCCCCCGCGGGCTGCCCCGCCGGCCACACCGACACGGTCAAGCTGCTGTCGACGGTCGCCGTGGGCGGCTCCGCGTCCGCCCCGGCACCCCGTGTGGCCGGTGGTGGTGGCGGCTGCTGCGGCGGGGGTTGCTGCGGCTGAGGGGAGCGCCTGGGGCGTGTGTCGGACACACACCCCGGACACACGCCCGGACGCACGCCCTACCGGCACTCCTTGAGGAACTCCCGCAGGATCCGCTCCCCGGCCGCGACCCCCCGTTCCGGGAGGGCGGTGACCGCGGGTGCGGCCCAGCCCGTGTCGGCCAGCTCGCCGTGCCCGGGGCGCCAGCCCCGGTCGGCCGCGAGCAGCAGATCGGCGTCCAGCAGCGAGTCACCGGCCGCGAGGGTGAGCTCGGCCCCGGTGCGCCGGGCGATCTCCCGCACGGCCGCGCTCTTGGTGAGCGGCTTCGGCACGGCGTAGATCTTCCGGCCCTGGAGCGAGACCGTCCAGCCACGGTTCTCCGCCCAGACCGCCAGCTCCTTCACCCAGTCCTCGGGCAGCAGCTCACGCTCCACGACGAGGTACGCGAAGAGGTCCTCGGCCACCCGGTGCTTGCGCACCCAGGACGGGTCGGACGTGGCCGCCAGGTACTGGCGTACCTCGTCCAGCGGAGCGCACTCGTCCGCCAGCCGGGCCAGCACCCGCGCGTGCCATACCGGGTCCGCCACCCCGTCCACCAGGATGTGCCCGCCGTTCGCGCAGATCGCGTACTCGGGCGCGGGGCCCGGCAGGTTGATGCGCTGGTACTGCTTGCGCGTACGGGTCGTCGTCGGCACGAACACCGCCGCGTCCCCGAGATCGGTGAGCAGCCCGGACGCGGTCTCCGTCATGTACGACAGCGGTCTGCTCTCGTGCACCTCGACGCACAGCAGCCTCGGTGCCCGCGCGTCCGGCATGGTCAGCGCCAGCGCCGCCGCGGAGTAGATGAGCGTACGGTCGAGGTCGCTCGCCACCAGAACGGTCATCAGAGGGCCACCGCCTTCCCGTCGGCGCCGGTGGCGCCCCGTGTGTATTTGGGGTGGATCAATCCGACGCAGGTGTAGGGCAGTTCGGCCACCTCTTCCACCGGCACCCCGCGCTGCTCGGCCAGCAGGCGTACGTGGTCGAGGTCGGCCCCCGCCCCGGCCCGCGCGAGGATCCTCCACGGTACGCGGCGCAGCAGCACCCGGGTGGTCTCGCCGACACCGGGCTTGACGAGGTTGACGTCGTGGATGCCGTACTCCTCGCTGATCCGCTCGACGGCGGCCCAGCCCTCCCAGGTCGGGGTGCGGTCGGCGGCGAGGAGCTCCTTGGCCTGCGCGTCCACCGCGTCCGCGACCTCCGTGAAGCGGTCCGAGACGGCGTCCAGGAAGTCGTTCGACACGTCGGAACCGGCGAGTTCACGGTAGAACTTCGCGCCGTGGTAGTCGTTCGGGCCGACCAGGTCCGAGCGCAGCACCGTACGGGAAATCAGCCCGGAGACCGTCGAGTTGAGGCACGCGGAGGGGATGAGGAAGTCCTCACGGGTGCCGTACGTCCGTACGCACGACCCCGGGTCGGCCAGCACCGCGATCTCCGGGTGGAAGCCGGTGATGCCGTCGGAGTCCTCGAACTCCCGCAGGGCGTCGGCCAGTTCACGGGTGATGGCGCCCTTGCCGGTCCAGCCGTCGACGAACACGACGTCGGCCGGGTCGTGGTGGTCGGCCAGCCAGCGCAGCGCGTTGGCGTCGATGCCCCGTCCGCGCACGATCGAGACGGCGTAGTGCGCCAGGTCGAGCCCGTGCCGCCGCAGCGCCCAGCGGCGCATCAGGACGCCGACGGGGGTGCCCGCGCGGGCGAGCGACACGAGCACGGGCCGCGGTGACCGCTCGGCCAGCACCGTCTCCGTCACCACCCCCACGGCCTGGGCTATGCGGGCCGCCGACTCCTCCAGCGCGCCGTGGAAGAGGGCCTGGTACCGCTCGCTCGGCTGGTACTCCACCGGCAGCGACTCCGCGTAGTGCGCGCCGCCGCTCTGGACGGCCTCCTCGCGCTCCTCGGTGGGCGCCTCCAGTGTGACGTCCGAGAGGTCCCGCAGCAGCCAGCCGACCTCGTCGGGCGCGTACGAGGAGAAGGCGGGGCCGCGGAGGGGCTCGGGCAGCATGAGGGGCCTTTCAGTGCCACGCGAGGCGGCGTGCGGGGTGGAGCGTGGGGTGGCGTGGCGGGTGGCGTGCGCGGTCGCGTGCGCCGGCACATACGAGGGCACGACCGCGAGCAGCACGCTCGGCGCGTGCAGGGCCAGCTGGGCCAGCAGTCCGTCGGCGGCGCGGAGCGCGGGGGTGTCGGCCGCCGAGTCGACGACGGCGACGACCGCGTCGAAGCCGGCGCCGGCGACGTTGTAGGCGTAGCGCGGGCCGGGGCCGTCGTCGGGGTCGTCATGGGCCGGGAAAACGATTCGGCTGCGGATCGCGTAGCCGGGATCGTCGACCGCGAGGACCGGTGAGCGGGTGGTGGTGGAGTACCGCACCTCGGCGTCGATCACCTTCTCCAGCGCCCGGGCCAGCCTGAGCGGCGCGTACATCAGCTCTTCGAAGCCGAGCACGAGCACGCTCCGCGCGCCCTCCGGCAGCGCGCCCGCGATCCGGGCGGCCATGGCGGGCAGCGCCTCCTCCAGGCGGGCCCGGTGCTCACGGGTGAAGCCGTGCCGCCCGCCGTCGGGGACACCGCGAGGCCAGCCGAGCTCGACGCGGGCGACGTGGGCCGCGGTGGCAGCCGCCGGAACGGGCTCACCGGCCGCCTCGTACTCCGCGACCAGCGCCTGCCCCTTCTCCAGCACCCCCTCCGGCAGCCGTACGGTCCCGGAGGCCGCCGCCACCAGGTCGACGCGGGCGCCGATCTCGGCGGCGAACTCCTCCAGGCGCCCGAGGTCGGCGGCCGACCGCATGTCGACCAGCGCGACGATCACATACCGTTCGCGCGGGTAGCGGGCGTGCAGCTCGCGGATGGTGTTCATGATCGTGTTCCCGGTGGAGAACTCGTCGTCGACCAGCACCAGCGGCCCGTCGCCCGCGAGCAGTGCCGGGTCCTCCGGCAGCAGCAGGTGGGAGGTGGCGTGGGAGTGGGACTCCTCGAAGCCTCCGGCCCGGTCGACACCCTCGACGGGCCGCCGGGTGGAGTGCAGGTACGGGGCGAACACCACACCGTCCGCGACCGAGTGGCCGAGCCCGGTGGCCGTCTCGGCGTACCCGAGCACGACGGCCTCGCCCGCCTGGTCGCCCAGCAGTTCGCGCACCCGGCGGCCGAGGGCGAACCCGTACCCGTACACGACGGACGGCGACTGCGGCACATGCTTGCCCAGCACGTTCGACACCAGCAGGTGCGCCCGCCGGGGGTTGCGGCGCAGCGCGAGTCCCAGCAGGTCGCCCAGCGGCTCGTCGCCGATCAGCTCGACGCCGAGCCGCTCGGCGACCCAGCTCCCGGACCAGACCTCGTTGTTCTTCATCGATTCCTTGTCGGTAAGGCGGCAGTCGGAAGGCGGCAGTCCTCGTCGGTACGACAGCGAGCCGTCCCCGCCGGCCCGGTCAGTCGGGCCGGCCCGCCGCCAGCAGCTCCACGAAGCCGATGTCCTCGTTGGCGACGCCGAAAACCTCGGCGCGCGTCAGGACGCGCTCGGCCCAGGCACGGTGCGGCTTCACCTCGTTCATCTTGTTGGTGTAGGCGGACCGCAGCACGCCCCCGCCGTCGCGCTCGGGTCTGAGGATGTCCCGGGCGTCGCTGAACTCCTCATGGCTGACCACGGACAGCGCGTGCACGGGCAGCACGTGCGAGGGGTGGATGCAGGTCTTGCCGAGGAGGCCGTTGGCCTGGTCCAGGGAGATCTCCCGCAGCAGGCCGTCCATCGCGTGCTCGATCAGCGTCTCGCGCAGCCGGGTGGCCCGCACCTCAAGGAAGGGGCTGGTGCGCAACTGCGGCTTGAACATGCGCTCCTGGACGCGGAAGTACTCCCAGACCGGTCCGGTCACGGTGAAGCCGGTGCCGTCGGCCCGCCCGAGGACGTTCACCACGTCGGCGATCACGGAGGCCACGATCTGCACGTCGTACGCGGTCATGTCGGGCGCCCGGCGCAGGGCGTACGAGGAGCAGAAGTCGGTGACGCCGAGGCGCAGGGCGAGCACACGGTCGCGGTACTTGTCGACCGTGCGGAAGATCCCCTGGAGGGCCTCGCCCCGCGTCTCCAGGTACAGCAGCTCGGGCGACTCCAGGACGGGCATCGCGAACAGCCGGCGCCCGCTCGACGCCTCGGCCGCCGTGAGCGCCTCCAGGAACGGGACGCCCCGCTCCTCGGTGAACTTCGGCAGCACGAATCCGGACAACAGCCGGACGGCCGGTCCGAGCCGCCGCACCAGGTCCGGTATCTGCTCCGGCGCCCGGACCCGGATGAACAGCAGCGGCAGCTCGGTGTCCGGCCGTCCGGCGAGGTCGGTGAACTGCCGGACCAGGTTCTCCTCGGCGCCCGCGACCTCGGCGTCGTCGATCGAGTCCTCCAGGCAGAGCACCATGGAGACCACACCTCGGCCGGCCTGCTTCACCACGTCGTCGGCCAGCCTGGCCCTGGTGGCGGGGCTGTAGAGCGTGGCCCCGAGGGCCGCCGCGAGCACCCTGGCCGGGGAGTCGGCGGTGAAGAAACCGGGCTCCTGGTGGAAGAGACGCTGACGCTCCTCAGGGGCGAGGTGCCTGAAATGACGCATATGAGTCCCCCGTGGCGGCTGGTCGGCCTGGTAAAAGGGTGGCCGGTAATAGTACGTAGAGATCCATGTCGTGGGTTCCCGCTGGGCATGAAGTTCTGGTAAATCGGGCGCATCGAAGGCAGTCGGTCCCGGCCGGACGAACGTGACCCCGCTGTGTCGTGAGCAGGACCGAGAGGGCAGGATGATCCGTATGACGCACGCGATGCTGAAGGGGTCGAACGTCCCGCTGGAAGCCACGGCGGTGCGCGCCGTGCTGCGCTGGACCCCCGGGCAGGGTGTCCCGGATGTCGACGCCTCGGCGCTGCTCCTCGGCCCCGACGGACGCGTACGGTCCGACGAGGACTTCATCTTCTACAACCAGCCCCGCCACCCCTCCGGCAAGGTCTGGCGGCTCGGCAAGAAGCGCGACGCCGAGGGCCCCACGGACACCATCCAGACGGATCTGGCGGGTGTCGAGTCCGCCGTCGGACGGATTCTGCTGGTCGCCTCGGCCGACGACGTCTCCTTCGAGCACGTACGTTCCCTGCGCATCCTGCTGTACGACGCCACGGTCGCCGACGCGGAACCGCTGGCGTACTTCGACGTCAAGCCGGAGACCGGCGAGGAGACCGCGCTGATCTGCGGCGAGCTCTACCGGCGCGGCGGCGGCTGGAAGTTCCGCGCGCTCGGCGAGGGCTACAGCAACGGCCTGCAGGGACTCGCGACCGAGTTCGGCATCTCGGTGGACGAGTCGGAGGCCGCGGCACCGGACGCCTCCCCGCCCCTCCCGCCCGAGCAGCCGACGTCGGCGGTACCCCAGCAGCCCGGGTACGGCTACCCCCCGGCGGCCACCACACAACAGCAGGTCCAGCCCGGGTACGGCTATCCGCAGCCGGGCAGCCGGCCGGCGGGCCCGCCCGCGTACGGCTATCCGCACCCCCAGCAGGAGCCGGTGACCGCGGGCGCCCCACCGGCGTACTACCTGCAACCACCGGCCGGAGCCGGAGCCCTACCGGACCCGGACTTCAAACTCCCGCCCCAGGGCCCGCAGTTCATGGGCCGCTAGGGCCTGTTGCGAAAGTCCCGTCGTCCGCCCGAAGGGCGGGCCCGGCGGCGTCCGGTGCGTGCTCTCGGCGTGCCGGGCGCAGGCCCTCGTACTGGATGTACTTGGGCCTGTGCCCGGTGCGGCGAGAGGGCGTGCCGGGCGTCGCCGGGCAGGCGGGACTTTCGCAACAGGCCCTAGGGGGTTCAGGGGCGCGGGGAACTGCTCTTTCAGGGGTGCGGAGAACTGCGCGCCCGCTCCGGGCGGAGTCCTACCGATCCACCTTGGACTTGTACCCCCGCCCCCACTGCAACCCCCACCCGTACAACCGGTCGAGCTCCGCCTGGAACCCGTACACGAACTTCACCTCGCGCCGGACGATCATCTCCCCCTTCACGTTCTCGATCATCACCACCGCGCAGGACCGAGCCTGGGGGTGCCGCTCGTCGAGGCCGATCTCGATGCGCGGACCGTTGCTCGGATACAGCGTGACGACCGCGTGCGTGCGGTCGAACGCCGGCGTCTGGTCGTAGATGTAGACGAAGACCAGAAGCCGCTTGATGTCGTCGCGGTGATCGAGATTGACGTAGATCGTCTCTCCCGACCCGGAGCCGAACCGGTCGTCTCCGCTGCACTTCACGTACGGCGGCGCGTTGGTGTCACCGAAGAAGCTGCCGAGGGGCTGGACCACACCCTTGGACCCGTCGGTGAGCTCGTACAGCACCCCGAGGTCGAGGTCGACGTTGACCATGCTCTGGCTGTGCGCCTTGACCTCGTCCGGCTTGAGCGCCTGCAAGGGATGGCGCAGCAGGCTCTGGCGCCTGGGGGCGCCGATGTCAGAGGTGCGCATCCGCCAGGACAGGTTGATGCGCAGATTGCCGGTGGCCGCGCCCTGTTTGGTGAGTGAGACCGTCTGGTGCCGTTTGACCAGTTCGATGGAGTTGCTCGCCGCACTGCCCGAGTCGAACTGCGCGCGTCCGCCCAGCAGACCGTCGAAGAAGCCCATTCCCGCCCCCACACTGCCGTGTCCGTGTCCGTATGTGCGTCATGTACGTCGAAACCGCCGCGGGGCGGCCGTTCGAGGACGAGTCCTCGAACGGCCGCCCCGCTCAGAGCGTTCCTCACCAGGAGGGGTGTCACACACCGGAACCGGCGGAACCGGTCACACCCGCCTCCGGGCTCGCGCCGGTCTCAGACCCCGGACGAGACTTCCGACTTGTCGTCCGAGGACTCAGCTTTTCCCTCCGCTGCCGCGAGCGCCCTGTTGCGGCGGACGGACGACCAGAAGGACCAGCCGATCAGGACGACGCCGATGAGGCCGGTGATGACCTCGTTGATCTCGTACCGGATGGTGACCAGCAGGATCGCGGCGAGGGCGCCGATCGCGTAGTGCGCGCCGTGCTCCAGGTACACGTAGTCGTCGAGGGTGCCCTGACGGACCAGGTAGACCGTGAGCGACCGGACGTACATGGCGCCGATGCCGAGGCCGAGCGCCATGAGGACGATGTCGTTGGTGATGGCGAAGGCGCCGATGACACCGTCGAAGGAGAAGGACGCGTCCAGGACCTCCAGGTAGAGGAACATGAAGAACGCGGCCTTGCCGGCCAGCTTGACGGCCGAGACCGGCTTGCCGCTGCGCTTGGCCGCTTCCTCCTCCTCGTGTTCGCGCTCCTCCTCTTCCTCCAGCTTGTCCTCGAAGTAGCCGGAGAGGCCGCCGACGACGAGATAGGTGATCAGACCCGCGATGCCGGAGATCAGGACGGTCTGCGTCTTGTCGGCGTAGGTGCCGCCGTGCTGGTGCGCGTGGGTCGCGAAGGTCATCGCGCTGATCAGCAGGACGATCATCGCGATGCAGACCGACAGCATGTCGATCTTGCCGAGCTTGGCCAGCGGACGCTCCAGCCAGCCCAGCCACTTGATCTCCCGGTCCTCGAAGACGAAGTCCAGGAAGATCATCAGCAGGAACATGCCACCGAAGGCGGCGATCGACGGGTGGGCGTCGGTCACGTACTGCTGGTACTGGTCCTTGTCGGTGAGCGCGAGGTTGACGGCCTCGATGGGCCCCAGCTTGGCGCTGATGGCGACGATCACCACGGGGAAGACCAGCCGCATACCGAAGACCGCGATCAGGATGCCGATGGTGAGGAAGATGCGCTGCCAGAAGGCGTTCATCTTCTTCAGGATCCCGGCGTTGACCACCGCGTTGTCGAACGACAGCGAGATCTCCAGGATGGACAGGATCGCGACGATCCCGAACGCGGTCCATCCGCCGTAGAGAACCGCTGCGACCAAGCCGAGCGCGGTGACCGCGAACGACCAGCCGAAGGTTTTCAGAACCACTGGCTACCCAATCGTGTTAGTACGGGGTTCCCCCGCGCCGCGCGCGGCTTTGCGAAACTTTGAACCCGAAGTCTAGTCCGGCACGCCTCATACCCCATACGGCCCCCGCTTTAGCGCATATTGCGCCAGGAGACTTGCGCTATGAGACGTTGACCCCGAAGTCCAGTGCGATGCCCCGGAGCCCCGACGCGTACCCCTGGCCCACCGCCCGGAACTTCCACTCGCCCCCGTAGCGGTACACCTCGCCGAAGATCATCGCGGTCTCGCTGGAGGCGTCCTCGCTCAGGTCGTAGCGGGCGAGTTCCTGGCCGTCGCTCTGGTTGACGACCCGGATGAAGGCGTTGCTGACCTGGCCGAAGGACTGGCCGCGGTTGTCGGCGTCGTGGATGGAGACCGGGAAGACGATCTTGTCGCAGTGGGCCGGCACCTTCGACAGATCGATCAGGATCGACTCGTCGTCGCCCTCGCCCTCACCGGTGAGGTTGTCGCCGGTGTGCTCCACCGAGCCGTCCGGACTCCTGAGGTTGTTGTAGAAGACGAACCACTCGTCGCCGAGGACCCGGCCCGCCTTGCACAGCAGGGCGCTGGCGTCCAGGTCGAAGTCGGCGCCCGTGGTGGTGCGGACGTCCCAGCCGAGCCCGATCATCACCTGCGTGAGGTTCGGCGCGGCCTTGGAGAGGGAGACATTGCCTCCCTTGGCGAGCGTGACGCCCATGGTGCTGGTCCTCCCCGTGTCGAGCTGTGGTGTGTGGTGCGAGCACGTCCGGCGCCGCACTCGACTGAGAGGTGCGGCGCCGGACGGGGTGAGCCACGTGTGCACTTCGGACGTACGCACACGACTCGGACGATCACATACAGATACGGATACAGCTACAGATGCAGGTACAGATACGGTTCAGACGTTCACACCGAAGTCCTGGGCGATGCCGCGCAGGCCCGACGCGTACCCCTGACCGATGGCCCGGAACTTCCACTCCGCTCCGTGGCGGTAGAGCTCGCCGAAGACCATGGCGGTCTCCGTGGAGGCGTCCTCGCTCAGGTCGTAGCGGGCGATCTCGGTGCCGCCGGCCTGGTTCACGACGCGGATGAAAGCGTTGCGCACCTGACCGAAGGACTGCTGGCGGTTCTCGGCGTCGTAGATGGAGACGGGGAAGACGATCTTCTCGATCTCGGCCGGGACCCCGGCCAGATTGACCTTGATCTGCTCGTCGTCGCCCTCGCCCTCACCGGTGAGGTTGTCGCCAGTGTGCTCGACCGAGCCGTCCGGGCTCTTGAGGTTGTTGAAGAAGACGAAGTTCGCGTCGTTGCCGACCTTGCCCGAGGTGTCCAGCAGCAGGGCGCTGGCGTCCAGGTCGAAGTCGGTACCGGTCGTGGTGCGGACGTCCCACCCCAGACCGACGATGACCGCGGTCAGGCCAGGGGCCTCCTTGGTCAGCGATACGTTGCCGCCCTTGCTGAGGCTGACTCCCACGAGTCCTCCCATTGGTGTCCAGGGGCGGGGAGCCCCGTCGTGCGTTGCCATCAGATCAACGAGTCGATCCTAGTGAGGGGTTCCCGCCCGCCGCAGGCCCTGGGGGCCAAGAATCACAAGGTGTCGAGCGCCTTCACGTACTCGTTCAGGTCACGGGCGTCGGGCAGAGCGTTCACGACGCTCCAGCGCACGACCCCCTCCTTGTCGATGATGAACGTGCCGCGTACGGCGCAGCCCTTGTCCTCGTCGAAGACGCCGTACGCGCGCGAGGTGTCGCCGTGCGGCCAGAAGTCCGAGAGCAGCGGGTACTCCAGGCCCTCCTGCTCGGCGAAGACGCGCAGCGTGTGGATGGAGTCGTTCGAGACGGCGAGGAGCTGGACGTCGTCGTTGACGAACTTCGGGAGGTTGTCGCGGAGCGCGCACAGCTCGCCGGTGCAGACGCCGGTGAAGGCGAACGGGTAGAAGAGGAGCACCACGTTCTTCTCACCGCGGAAGTCCGAGAGCTTCACGCTGGCGCCGTGGTTGTCCTTGAGCTCGAAGTCCGGGGCCTTGTCGCCGACCTGGATGGCCATGTCCTGCGTTCCCTTCCATGGGCTGTTCGGGGCAGCCCCAGCCTACGCAGTGATCACCCCACCGCGAGATCCCCGCCCCCGCCGCCCCTACCCGTCCCCTCCCGGGGGCTCCGCCCCCAGCCCCCCGTGGGGGTGAGTGATGTGCGTGGAGGCAGGCAGCCGACCGGCCCCGAAGGGCAGGGCCAGGGGCCCAGCGCTGAGGTCCGGAGCCAACGGGGCGGAGCCCCGAACCCCGGGGGGCCAAAGGGGTGGAGCCCCGAACGCCGGGGGGCCAAAGGGGTGGAGCCCCGAACGCCGGGGGCCAAGGAGTGGAGCCCCGAACGCCGGAGCCAACAGACGGAAGCACTGAACCCCGCGCCAACGGGGCGGAGCCCCGAACATCGGAGCCAACGGGGCGAAACACCGCACCCCGGGGGCCAGGGGGCGGAGCCCCTGACGTGGGGTCATAGGGGCGGAGCCCCTGGGGGTGGGACGGGTAGGGGCGGCGGGGGCGGGGAAGCGTCCTGGGACAGCGCCCCGCACCCGGCACACCCATGCCCCGAAGGGCACTCACCTCTTGGACTTGGCCCCCTTCGGGGTCGCCAGACGGCTCCCGCTCCAGTCCTTGCCGACGCTCACACTCTTGGTCGCCGACAGACCCGCCGTCGTCGCGGCTTCGGAGATGTCGCTCGGCTCCACGTAGCCGTCCCGCCCCGTCTTGGGCGTCAGCAGCAGGATCGAGCCACCCTCCTCGATGTACGTGATGGCGTCCACCAGCACATCGGTCAGGTCGCCGTCCTCGTCGCGGAACCACAGCACCACGGCATCGGCCACGTCGTCATAGTCCTCGTCGACGAGGTCGCTGCCGATGACTTCCTCGATGGCCTCGCGGAGCTCCTGGTCGACATCGTCGTCGTAGCCGATCTCCTGGACCACCTGCTCGGGCTGGAACCCCAGCCTCGCGGCAGGGTTCGTCCGCTCCTCCGCGTGGTCCGCGGTCGCGCTCACGGGTTGCCTCCTGATCATGTTCGGGTGGGGTCGCCCCCAGGGAAGTTCAGCCACGCGCGTACGCGAAGCGTTGGCCGTAGTCCACACGGGCGGGACGGATCGCGCAAGTACCCAGCCATCGAGACCGCCGAAACGGTGACGATCCCGGCCGTGTCGCCGCAACTCCAGGCATGGAACCACAGTAGAGGGTGACACGCGCCACATCATCCTGCCCGATTTGTGCATTCAGTCATGATCCGAGGGTACGAGAGTCGAACGTGTTTGCGGAACATGTCAGGGCTCGGGCGTATCGTTGCGTTTCAGTTGCTCCTGCCCGAGGTGTCCGGGCGAACGTCCTGGTTACCTCACAGTAGAGATGACGTTTCGCGCCCCCGAGGTACACGATGGGGAGCGGTGCAGGCACGTGGAAAAGTGGCCCTCCGACAGCGAAGGAACAGCGTGGCTTCCGGATCCGATCGCAACCCGATCATCATTGGCGGCCTCCCGAGTCAGGTCCCTGACTTCGATCCCGAGGAGACCCAGGAGTGGCTCGACTCGCTCGACGCCGCCGTGGACGAGCGCGGCCGTGAGCGGGCGCGCTACCTGATGCTCCGGCTGATCGAGCGGGCCCGCGAGAAGCGCGTGGCCGTGCCCGAGATGCGCAGCACGGACTACGTCAACACCATCGCCACCAGGGACGAGCCGTTCTTCCCGGGCAATGAGGACATCGAGCGGAAGATCCTCAACGCCACCCGGTGGAACGCCGCCGTGATGGTGTCGCGGGCCCAGCGGCCCGGCATCGGCGTCGGCGGGCACATCGCCACCTTCGCCTCCTCCGCCTCGCTGTACGACGTGGGCTTCAACCACTTCTTCCGCGGCAAGGACCGGGGCGACGGCGGCGACCAGATCTTCTTCCAGGGACACGCCTCCCCCGGCATCTACGCCCGCGCGTTCCTCCTCGACCGGCTCGGTGAGCAGCACCTCGACGCGTTCCGGCAGGAGAAGTCCAAGACGCCGTACGGACTGTCGAGCTACCCGCACCCGCGGCTGATGCCCGACTTCTGGGAGTTCCCGACCGTGTCGATGGGCCTCGGCCCGATCGGCGCGATCTACCAGGCGCGGATGAACCGCTATCTGGAGGCGCGCGGTATCGCGGACACCTCCGCGTCCCACGTATGGGCGTTCCTCGGCGACGGCGAGATGGACGAGCCGGAGTCGCTCGGCCAGCTGACCCTGGCCGCCCGCGAGGGCCTCGACAACCTGACCTTCGTCGTCAACTGCAACCTCCAGCGGCTGGACGGCCCGGTACGCGGCAACGGCAAGATCATCCAGGAGCTGGAGTCGGTCTTCCGGGGCGCCGGCTGGAACGTGATCAAGCTGGTCTGGGACCGGAAGTGGGACCCGCTGCTCGCCCAGGACCGCGACGGTGTGCTGGTCAACAAGATGAACACCACGCCGGACGGCCAGTTCCAGACGTACGCCACCGAGACCGGCGCGTACATCCGCGACCACTTCTTCGGCGGCGACCACCGGCTGCGGGCTATGGTCGCGGAGATGACCGACGACCAGATCCTGCACCTGGGCCGCGGCGGTCACGACCACCGCAAGATCTACGCGGCGTACGCGGCGGCCCGCGCCCACAAGGGCCAGCCGACGGTCATCCTCGCGAAGACGGTCAAGGGCTGGACGCTCGGCCCGAACTTCGAGGGCCGCAACGCCACGCACCAGATGAAGAAGCTGACGGTCGCCGATCTCAAGGGTTTCCGTGACCGGCTGCATCTGCCCATCTCCGACAAGGAGTTGGAGTCCGGTCTCCCGCCGTACTACCACCCGGGGCGGGACTCCGAGGAGATCCAGTACATGCACGACCGCCGCAAGGGGCTTGACGGGTATGTCCCGACCCGTCTCGTGCGGTCGAAGCCGCTCGCGCTGCCGGGCGACAAGACGTACGCGAGCGTGAAGAAGGGCTCGGGTCAGCAGTCGATCGCCTCGACCATGGCGTTCGTCCGGCTGCTGAAGGACCTCATGCGGGACAAGGAGATCGGCAAGCGGTTCGTGCTGATCGCGCCCGACGAGTACCGCACCTTCGGCATGGACTCGTTCTTCCCGAGCGCGAAGATCTACAACCCGCTCGGCCAGCAGTACGAGTCGGTGGACCGCGATCTGCTTCTCACGTACAAGGAGTCGCCGACCGGCCAGCTGCTGCACGACGGCATCTCGGAGGCGGGGTGCACCGCCTCGCTGATCGCCGCCGGTTCGTCGTACGCCACCCACGGCGAGCCGCTGATCCCGGTGTACGTCTTCTACTCGATGTTCGGTTTCCAGCGGACCGGCGACCAGTTCTGGCAGATGGGCGACCAGTTGGCGCGCGGTTTCGTACTGGGTGCGACCGCCGGCCGTACGACGCTGACCGGTGAGGGGCTCCAGCACGCGGACGGCCACTCGCAGCTGCTGGCCTCCACCAACCCCGCGTGTGTCGCCTACGACCCGGCGTACGGGTTCGAGATCGCGCACATCGTGCAGGACGGTATGCGCCGGATGTACGGCTCCTCGGAGGAGCACCCGCACGGCGAGGACGTCTTCTACTACCTGACCGTCTACAACGAGCCGGTCCCGCACCCGGCCGAGCCGGAGGACGTGGACGTCGAGGGCATCCTCAAGGGCATCCACCGCTTCAGGGCCGGCGAGTCGGGCGGCATCCCGGCGCAGATCATCGCGTCCGGTGTCGCCGTGCCGTGGGCGGTCGAGGCGCAGGCGATCCTCGCCTCCGAGTGGAACGTGAGGGCGGACGTCTGGTCGGCGACCTCCTGGAACGAACTGCGCCGCGAGGCCGTCGAGGTGGAGCGGCACAATCTGCTCCACCCGGAGGAGGAGCAGCGCGTTCCGTATGTGACGCGGAAGCTGACGGGCGCCGAGGGTCCGTTCGTGGCCGTCTCCGACTGGATGCGAAGCGTTCCGGACCAGATCGCGCGGTGGGTGCCGGGCACGTACCAGTCGCTGGGCGCGGACGGCTTCGGCTTCGCCGACACCCGGGGTGCTGCGCGGCGCTTCTTCCACATCGACGCGCAGTCGATCGTGGTCGCGGTGCTGACCGAGCTGGCGCGTGAGGGCAAGGTCGACCGGTCGGTGCTGAAGCAGGCGATCGACCGCTACCAGTTGCTGGACGTTTCGGCCGCCGATCCGGGGGTGGCCGGAGGCGACGCGTAGGCGTTCCGCTCGGGGCGGGTGCGCAGCCGCGCCCCTTGCGGGGCACACCCCCACGAGTGAAGCGTGAAGGGGGCCCTCGGCGTCTGCCGAGGGCCCCCTTTCCTCCCTCACTCCCCGCGGATCAGAACAATCCGTTCCCGGGGGCTGTGGTCCCGGCGAGCCAGATGATCGCCAGGAGTGTGTCGAGGGCGCCCAGTACGACGGCGACGACTGCCGGGACAGGGCGGGCGCCGGTCCAGCTGCGGCCCATGGCGAGCCAGCCGCAGACGATCGCGGCGGGACCGAGGACGATCCCGAGAACGAAGAAGCCCGCGATCGCGCAGACCAGACCGATGATCCCCAGCGTCGCGCGATCCGGCCCGGTCCTTGGCCACGTCCGGCCAAGTGAGCGGGGGTGCCTGCGCGTTCCGTGCCCGAAGCCCGCCATCATCAACTCCCGGAAGGTGCCGTCAGTTCGGGTCGATGCGGCGAGTACCCCCTGTGGTGAACCTGGAACCCATCGGCGCGCTACCCCCCTCCGGCAGCGCGCCACAGGACCGGTCCGTCCCCCCATTCCGGCTGGGAACCGGCCCGGTTGACACACTGTGACCTGCGGCACGTGCCGAGGGCGATGGATCTTTAGCGTTGTCACCCTGATGAGGGAAAGTGCTCCCAAACCAGCCCGGAGAAGAGTGGCCTGGATGAGGCCCAGGCCCCGGATGGGGCCCAGGCCCGGAGGCCCTGGACGGGGCCTGGTGGTGGCCTAGATGTGGCCGACTCCCGCGCCCGCCTCGGCGTTCTCGCCGCGCTTGGTCAGGAAGGCCACCAGAACGGCGACCCCCGCGACGCCCGCGGCGACGAGGCTGGCGAGGCTCATGCCGGAGATGAACGTGTCGTGCGCGACCTCGGTGACCTTCGCGGCGATCTCCTCGGGCGTGCCCTTGGCGACGGGTGCCATGCCGACCTGAACGGCCTCCGATGCCTGGTCGAGCTGGGCCCCGGTGAGGGGCGGCAGGCCCGCGTCCTTCCAGTTGCCCGGCAGGTCGCTGTCCACCTTGGAGGCCATCACGGCGCCCAGGACCGCCGTACCGAGGCTGCCGCCGATCTGCATCGCGGCCTGCTGGAGACCACCGGCGACACCGGAGAGCTCCATCGCCGCGTTGCCCACGATGACCTCGGTGGCGCCCACCATGACGGGGGCGAGGCCGAGGCCGAGGAGCGCGAACCAGAGCGACATCACGGCGCTGCCGGTGTCCGTCGCCAGCGTGGACATCCCGTACATCGCGATCGCCGTGAGCGCCATGCCGCCGGCCAGCGGAACGCGCGGTCCCGCCTTGGTGATGAGAGCGCCCGCGAGCGGGGAGCCGACGATCATCATGCCGGTGAGCGGCAGCAGGTGCAGGCCCGCGTCGATGGGGGTCATGCCGTGCACGTTCTGGAGGTAGAACGTGACGAAGAACAGGCCGCCCATGAACGCGATGGCCATGAGGACCATCAGGACGACGCCCGCCGAGAGCGGCACCGAGCGGAACAGGCCCAGCGGGATCAGCGGCTCCTTCACCTTCGTCTCCCAGAGGGCGAAGAGCGCGAAGCCCAGTACGGACGCGCCGACGAAGGCCCATGTCTTGCCGTCGCCCCAGCCCCAGTCCGGGGCCTTGATGAGCGCCCAGACCAGGCAGAACATGGCGGCCGACAGCAGGGCGATGCCCAGGATGTCGAAGGAGCGCGGCGCGTTCTGCGCGCGGTGGTCGAGCAGTATCCAGGCGCCGAGGGCCACGGCGAGGACGCCGACCGGGACGTTGATGAAGAAGACCGACTGCCAGTTGACGTGCTCGACCAGCACGCCGCCGAGGATCGGGCCGCCCGCGGTGGAGGCGCCGATGACCATGCCCCAGATGCCGATCGCCATGTTCAGCTTCTCGGCCGGGAACGTGGCGCGCAGCAGACCGAGTGCGGCCGGCATCAGCAGCGCGCCGAACAGGCCCTGGAAGACGCGGAAGGTGACGACCATGGCGATGGAGTCGGACAGACCGATGACTCCGGAGGCGAGCGCGAAGCCGACCACGCCGATGAGGAACGTCTGACGGTGCCCGAAGCGGTCACCGAGCTTGCCCGCGGTGATCAGGGTGACCGCGAGGGCGAGGAAGTAGCCGTTCGTGATCCACTGGACATCGGCGAAACTGGCGTTCAGGTCCTTCTGGATGGCCGGGTTGGCGATCGCCACGATGGTGCCGTCGAGGGCCACCATCATGACCCCCACGGCCACGGTTATGAGAGTGAACCAGGGGTGGCCGCGCAGGCCCTTGGTGGGCTGCTGCTCCGACGGGGCGACCGGGATCCCGTCCCCCGGCCCCGTCGTGTCGATGGTGGTCTGACTAGTCATACGCCGAGGTTAGTGACAGTCACTGACAATTGACAAACCAATTCACATTTCGGTAACTGTAACGTCACTCACAGATAGGCTGAGCTCGGGAAACGTCCACCTGAGCCGACCCACAAGCCGACCGGACCGTCGGAGACGAGGGCTCATGAACACGGTGACCCGACCGGGACTGCGCGAGCGCAAGAAACAACGCACCCGGGACGCGCTGCTGCGGGCCGCCCTGGAACTGTTCACCACGCAGGGATACGAGCACACGACCGTCGACGAGATCACCGAGGCCGTCGACGTCTCGCAGCGCACCTTCTTCCGGTACTTCGCGGGCAAGGAGGACGCGGCGTTCGCCGTCCAGGACCTCGCGCACACGCGGTTCGCCGTGGCCGTGCGCGAACGCCCGCTCGACGAGACCCCGTTGGAGGCACTGCGCAACGCCGTCCTGAAGGACTGGGACACCATCGCCGAGGCCGTCGAACAGGTCGTGCCGATCGACCTCTACCTGCGCATGTGCCGGCTGACCGAGTCGACGCCCGCCCTCCTCGCCGCCCACCTGCGCCGCAGCGACGAGGCGGGCGAGGAGGTCGCGCGGATCATCGCCGAACGCGAGGGGCTCGACGTGGACACCGATCCGCGGCCACGCGTGGCCGTGGCCGTCTTCGCCGGTGTGATCAGGGTCACCGAGCGGCGCTGGGGGCTGAGCGAGGACCTCGGCGCCACCGAGACCCGCGCGCTGACGGTCAGGTATCTCGACGCGATGGGGCCCGTGTTGGCGGAAAAGTGGCGTACGGGGTGAGAAGCCGGCCGACACGCCGGTGAACGCAAGGGGTCCGTGCAACGCCTGGGTCCAAAACGTGATCCCTCTCACTTGGTTAACGCGAGACCCTTCCGTTCTCCTAGTGTGTCCTTTCAGTGACTTCCTTCGACACCTCTCCCCAACTCAACGTCTGGCGCGCAGTGCTCGCGCTCGCCGTCGTGTTCGTGATGCTGGCGACCACCGGCTGGACCGCGCTCCGCGACCACCGGGGGGCGTCGCCGCTCCAGGCCTCGCTCTCCGCGTGGAACCACGGGCACCTCGACGGCCGTGCGCTGCCGGACGCCGACTCCTCCCCAGGTCGGCTCGCCCACTTCTTCGCCTCGCTCACCGAACGGCAGCGCACCCACCTCGCCGACCGCTATCCGCTCGCGGTCGGCAACATGAACGGCGCTCCCGTCGAGCTGCGCTACCACGCGAACCGTGTCGCGCTGGAGAAGCAGCGCGCCATCGAGCTCAAACGGACGCACGACAAACGGCTCTCCTCCCACGGTCAGTACGAGGCGGGTCGCCGGATGAACCGCTTCGAGGACCTGATGCGGCCGGGCCGGCGGATCCTCGCCTTCGACCCGGAGGGCTCGGGCCGGGTCGCCGAGGTGTTCGGCGACCTCACCAGGGCCGAACGGGTCTCGGTGATCGTGCCCGGCGTCGACACCGACGTGCTCACCTTCCAGCGCACGGTCCGCAGGTACTCGGCGCCCGTCGGCATGGCGAGCGCCCTGTATACGGCCGAGCGCGCGGCCGCCCCCGCGACCCGTACGGCGGTGATCGCCTGGGCCGACTACACGGCACCCAGCGGGCTCGGCATGGAAGCGGCCACCGCGCTGCGCGCCGAACAGGGCGCGGTCCGGCTCAACGCGCTGGTGCGCGCGCTGCCCGGCCACTCGACCGTCGCGCTGTACTGCCACAGCTACGGCTCGGTGCTGTGCGGGGTCGCAGCGCGCCGGCTGCCCGCCCGGGTCTCCGACATCGCGGTGGCGGGCAGCCCCGGCATGCGCGTCGAGAGGGCGTCCCAGCTGCGCACCTCGGCCCAGGTCTGGGCGACCCGGGACGCCGACGACTGGATCCAGGACGTGCCGTACCTGGAGGTCGGCGGCCTCGGCCACGGCGCCGACCCGGTGTCCGCGGCGTTCGGGGCACGGGTACTGTCGGCGGACGGCGCCCGGGGCCACACGGGCTACTTCGAGCCCGGCACCGAGAGCCTGCGCAATTTCGCCGAGATCGGTGTTGGCGCGTATCGCGCGGTGCACTGCGCACAGCAGGTACGCCAGGAAAACGCGTGTCAGGAGGGATTGTCAGCCGCTGTCGCGGCCTGACGCGCGTAGAGGACGAAGACATCACCGCCTGCCGGAGGAGGGGACGAAGACGCGCCTCACGCATACGATGAGCCGCATGGGTGACGTTCTGGCTGGATTTCATGCCGCCTGGGAGTTCGAGTCGGACTCCGTACTCATCCGCTTCGAACGGGGGATCCGCACGCCGAAGCTGTTCCAGGCACTCGGCGAGCGGCGCATCCCCCTGGAAGCGATCGGGGCGGTGACGCTGACACCGGGCAAGCGCGGGACCGTCGTCCTGCACGCCGTGCCACGGCCGGGCGCCGACCCCCTGATGGAGGCGGCCGCGGGCCAGCTCAGGGAGGCCGCCGACCCGTACCGTCTGGTCCTGCCCGCCGAGCGCGAGACCCTCGCCGAGTACTACGCGGACGAGCTGCGCGCACGGCTCACCGAGGACGAGAGCCCGGCGGAGCGGTACCTCGTGGCTCCGCCCAAGGCGCCGCTGCAGTTCAAGGCGTACGACGCGAAGGCGTCCTTCGACGGGAAGTCCGTGTCGTTCCGATGGTTCTGGACGGGGGCCTCCTCGGCGAAGTGGAAGGCCGGCGACCAGAGGTTTCCCGTCGCCGCTCTGAGCGGGGTCGAGTGGCGCTCCCCCGAGCTCTTCGAAGGACATCTGCGACTGATCGGCCGCGATACGGACGGAACTCCGCCGCCCCAGGCCGATCAGGACCCCGCCGCTGTCATGTTCGGGCTCGGATACGGGCCGGTGCACGAGTCTCTGCCGTTCGCGGCCGCGGTCCTGGCGGCGGTGCGGTCCGCGGGTCCGGCGTGTGCGGTTCCTGCGGCTGGGCCGCGGCGCGACCCCGCCGACATAGCCGACCGCATCCGGCACCTCGGCGAGCTGCACGAGGCGGGGCTGGTGACGGACGAGGAGTTCAGTACGAAGAAGGCTGAGCTGTTGGCGGAGCTCTAGCCGTTGGGGCGGGGTCGTGTTGTCTCATGCGGGTTATCTGTGGCTTGTCGCGCAGTTCCCCGCGCCCCTGTCGGGGCGCGGCTCATGAGGCGTGAACCAGGTGAGCCCCTGCTCGCGCGGGCGTCCAGGCCGTGGGTGCGGCGGTTGCCGTACGTGGTCGTGCTGGGGTTCACCGCCACCCTGGTCCCCGTCACCACCCAGGTCCTCCGCAACGACTACGGCGTGAACGGCGGCCTGGCGGGAGCGCTCGGCGTCGCCCAGGCCGCGCTCCTGCTGCCGGCACGCCCGACGAGATGCCCACGCCCGACGAGATGCCCACGCCCGACGAGATGCGCACGCCCGACGAGCCCGACAAGAGGAGTCCGTCCGCCCCATGACCATCCGGGTGATCATCGTCGACGACCAGGCCATGGTGCGCGCCGGGTTCGCCGCCCTGCTGGCCGCGCAGAGCGACATCGAGGTCGTGGGCGAGGCCGCGGACGGCAGGCAGGGCGTCGAGCTGGGACGCCGAGCGCGCCCCGACGTCGTCCTCATGGACGTACGGATGCCCGAGATGGACGGTCTGGCGGCGGCCCGCGAGCTGCTCGGCCCGGCGGACGACCCGGGAGGCCCTCAGGAAGCCGAGTCGCACCGCCCGAAGGTGCTGATGCTGACCACCTTCGACGTGGACGACTACGTGTACGAGGCGCTGCGCGCCGGAGCGTCGGGGTTCCTCCTCAAGGACGCGCCCCCGGCCGACCTGATCGCGGCGGTGCGCGTGGTGGCGGCGGGGGACGCGCTGCTCGCCCCGAAGGTGACGCGCCGTCTGATCGCCGACTTCGCGCAGACGCGGCCCGCCCCGCGCAGGAAACGGGCGCTGCGGCTGAAGGGCCTGACCCCGCGCGAGACGGAGGTGCTGGAGCTGATCGCCCGCGGTCTGTCCAACCAGGAGATAGCGGGTCATCTGGTGCTGGCCGAGCAGACGGTGAAGACCCACATCGGCCGCGTCCTGGCCAAGCTGGACCTGCGCGACCGCGCCCAGGCCGTGATCTTCGCCTATGAGTCGGGTCTGGTCACGCCCGGCGACCGGTAGCCGCCGGGCGTGGACGTGGTGGCACGGCCGGGGCGCCTACTCCCGGCCCGCCGAAGTGAACGACATGTCGGGGTAGCGGTCGCCCGCCACCTTGGCGGCGATCGGCTCCAGCAGGGCCAGCTCCTCGTCGGTGAGGACGATGCGCGTCGCGGCCACGTTCTCCTCCACCCGGCTGGGCCTGCGGGTGCCCGGGATGGGGACGACCGGCAGGTCGTGCACCCGCGCCTGCTGCTGGACCCAGGCCAGGGCGATCTGGCCGGGTGAGGCGCCGTGGGCCTCGGCGACGGTACGGACCGGCTCCAGGAGTGCCCTGTTGGCGGCCGCGTTGTCGCCGGTGAAGCGGGGCATCGTACGGCGGAAGTCCTGGTCGGTCAGGTCCTTCTCGGCGTTCGAGAAGGAGCCCGTCAGGAAGCCACGGCCGAGCGGTGAGTACGGCACGAGGGCCACGCCCAGCTCGCGGGCGGCCGGTACGACGCCCGCCTCGATGTCGCGGCTGAACAGGGACCACTCCGACTGCACGGCCGCGATGGGGTGCACGGCCTGCGCGGCCCGCAGCTCGTCGCCGGTGACCTCGCTCAGCCCGAGGTACTTCACCTTGCCCTCGCGGACCAGCTCGGCCATGGTGCCGACGCTCTCCTCGATCGGCACGTCCGGGTCCCGCCGGTGCATGTAGTAGAGGTCGATCGTCTCGACGTCCAGGCGCCTGAGGCTGGCCTCCACGGCCGCGCGGATGTACGGCGGGTCGTTGCGGATGATCCGCCGCGTGGGGTCGTCCGCCGGGATCGAGAGGGCGAACTTCGTGGCGATGACCACCTCGTCCCGGTGCGCCTTGAAGAAGGGGGACAGGAACGTCTCGTTCTCGCCCGCGCCGTACGCGTCGGCCGTGTCGTAGAGCGTGACGCCGAGTTCCAGCGCCCGCTCCAGGGTGGCCCGCGACTCCCCGGCGTCCGAGGGCCCGTAGGCGAAACTCATGCCCATGCAGCCGAGGCCCTGTACGCCGACCTGGGGCCCGCCCTCGCCGAGCGCGACCTTCGTGATCCTGCCGTTCGTCATCGGGAACCCTCCAACGCCAAGGCACGCTCGGCGTCCGCGTAGAAGTCGATCTTCCGGTCGAGCACCGCGAGCGTGCCCTGGAGTTCGGCGATCCTGGCCAGCACGTCCTCCCGGGTGGCCTTCAGCAGCGCGAAGCGCGCCCCGTAGGTGTGGTCGCCCTCGCGGACCAGTTCCGCGTACCGCACCATGTCCGCGACCGGCATGCCGGTGAGGCGGAGCTTGCCGACGAGGTCCAGCCAGTCCAGGTCGCGGTTGCTGTAGCGGCGCTGGCCGGTGTGGGAGCGGTCGATGTGCGGCATCAGCCCGATGCGCTCGTACCAGCGCAGGGTGTGCGCCGTCAGGCCGGTGAAGGCGGCGACCTCGCTGATCGTGTAGTTGTCCTGACCGTCCGGCCGCCGGTCGGCGTGCCATGCGGCGGCACAGCTGGCGGTCCGGGTGCCTGTTGTCTCCATCACCGTCATGACCTCAACGCTAGAACCTTGGAGTGGACTCGAAGCAAGCGGAACCTGGGGAAACAAACGGGAAATTCCGACGCCGGCGCGCGGCTCCACTGGCTACCGTGCACCTCATGAGTCCCGTACGCCGTGCCGTCGCCGAGGACGCGGAGGAAGTCCTGCGTCTGCGGCAGGTGATGATCGATGCGATGGGTGGGGCGGACACGTCCACCGACTGGCAGACGGAATCCCTGCCGACGATCCGCGCCAGGCTCGCCGACGCGGACGGGGACTTCGCGGCCTTCGTGGTCGACCATCCCGAGCGTCCCGGGGCGCTCGCCGCGCTGGTGGCCGGGACGATCGAGTACCGGATCGGGCGGACCCGGAACCCGCACGGCACGATCGGGTACGTGTTCAGCGTGGCCACCGACCCCGACCAGCGGCGCCGGGGCCACGCCCGCGCCTGCATGGAGGTTCTCCTCGACTGGTTCCGCGAGAAAGGCGCGGGTCAGGTCGACCTCACCGCCTCCGCCGAGGCCCGGCCGCTGTACGCCTCGCTCGGTTTCCAGCGCACACCGGACCCCTTGATGCGGCTGCGTTTCTGAGCACCATAGTCTCGTACACATGTCTCTTGAGAGCCTGACGTTGATCGAGAACTGGCCGGTGCCCACGGCCGCGGCGGCCGTCGTACGCGCGGACGGCACCGTCCTCGGGTCGTACGGCCCGACGGGGCACCGTTTCCCGCTGGCCTCGGTCACGAAGCCGCTCACCGCGTACGCCGTGCTGGTCGCGTATGAGGAGGGCGCCGTCGAGCTGGACGAGCCGGCGGGCCCGACCGGCTCCACGGTCCGGCATCTCCTCGCCCACACCTCCGGGCTGACGTTCGACGAGCACCGGGTGACGTCCGCGCCCGGGGAGCGGCGGCTGTACTCGAACGCGGGGTTCGAGGTGCTGGGGGACCATGTGGCGAAGGCGACGGACATCCCCTTCGCCGAGTATCTGCGGCAGGCGGTGCTGGAGCCCCTCGGGATGACGTCCACGACGCTCGACGGCTCGCCCGCGAAGGACGGGGTGTCGACGGTGGACGACCTCGTGCGGTTCGCCTCGGAGGTGCAGGCTCCTCGGCTCCTCGACCCCCGGACGGTGGCGGAGGCGATGACCGTGCATTACCCGGGAACGAAGGGTGTGCTGCCGGGGTACGGCCACCAGAACCCCAACGACTGGGGCCTGGGCTTCGAGATCCGCGACTCCAAGTCGCCGCACTGGACGGGGACTTCGTCGTCGCCCGGCACCTTCGGTCACTTCGGCCAGTCGGGCACGTTCCTGTGGATCGATCCGGTGGTGGATGCGGCATGCGTGGCCCTGACGGACCGTGCCTTCGGGCCGTGGGCGGTCGAAGCGTGGACGCCGTTCACGGACGCCGTGCTGGCGGAGGTACGGGGCTGAAGGCTCCCTCGGGCCGGTCCTGACTGATCAGGTGGCGAGCAGGCCGCCGTCCATGTGCAGGTCGTGCGCGTTGATACCGGTGTTGCGGAGCAGGAAGTCGGTGGCGTCGGCGATCTCGGCCATGGTCACCAGCCGTCCGATCGGTGTCTGGGCGGAGTGCGGAGGGTTGGGGACGTCGCGCCACCTGGGGCTGTCGCCGATCAGGCCCGGGTGCAGGGCGTTGACGCGGTGCGGGGCGATTTCCACGGCGAGCGTCCTGACCAGGCCGGTGATCCCGGCGTTGAAGGTGCTGACGATCGTCGAGCCGGGATAGGGGCGCTCCTTGGCCAGCCCGCCGAAGAGCACGACCGACGCGTCCGGGGTGAACCGGTCGCGCAACACGCGGACGGTCTCCGCGTAGCCGACGAGCTTCATGGTCACGGCGGAGACCGCGTCCGTGATGTTGAACTGCGCCAGAGTGTTCGCCGCCTGGCCGACAGCGGTGATCACGAGGTGGTCGACCTCGGTCACGTCCTCCAGTGAGGCACTGAGCGTCTGAGGCCTTGCGAGGTCGAGGGCCAGCCCGCGAGTGCCCCCGCCGATCCGGGCGGCGACGCTCTCGGCTCGTGCCTTGTCCCTGCCGGTGATGATGACGTCGCCGCCACGGCTCGCGAAGTGCTCGGCGATGACGCTGCCCAGTCCGCCGCTGCCTCCGACGATGAGTGTGCTGGTCATGCTGTGACTGTCCTTCCGTGTTCGGCGGTCTGGAGGCGGGGGTTCCCCTCCCCGATCGTTAATATCCGCTTGGATATTAACGTAGCGGTGGCGGCGGATGATGCCCTGTGCCGCCGTAGAGTGACCACTTGAAGGAGGTGCCGTGAACGACGCAGAGTCGGCCGACGAACAGCCGCGCAGGCGCCGGAGGGACCCCGAGGGACACCGGGCGGCCATCATCGAGGCGGCTCGCCACACCTTCGCCGAGCGCGGATACGCCCGTACGACCCTCCGCGAAATCGCACGCCGGGCCGGCGTCACCCATGGCCTGATCACGCGTCATTTCACGTCCAAGGAACGGCTGTTCCTCGCAGCCGTGCCGGGCAATCGCGACCTGGAAGGCGTCGCGGCCGGCGACCCGGCGACGCTGCCTGACCGTATCGCCCACGCCTTCGTACGGCGGCTGGAGACCGATGCCGTCAACGACCCGCTGATCATCCTCCTGCGCAGCGCCGCATCCGACGAACGCGCCGCCGCCCACCTGTTGTTCGCCATGCAGGAGCACAGCGCCGCCGCATACCGGTCCGTCCTGTCGGCCGGTGCGCCTGCCCCGCCCGAGGACGATCTGGACGCACGCGTGGCGCTCGTAGGGGCGCAGATGATCGGCCTGGCGTTCAGCCGGTACATCGCCCGGACCGAACCCCTTGCGTCGATGCCGCCGGACCAGCTCACCGAACATCTCGCCCGCATCCTGCGGCACATCCTCTTCGGCTGACGAGGTCGGGGGGCATTCCGGCTACTCCTCCGCCCCCTGGAACCGGAAGCCGCAGTCGCGGCGCCGGGAAGAGGGTCAGCCGGCGATGGACACCGCGTGGGACGCCTCCACGCGCACGACGTGCCCGTCAGGGCCTGCTGGCGTACCGGGCGCTGGGTGACCGCGAGGACGCCGGTGATCTCTGCGGGCAGGTCGCCGGCGATGACGTCCTGGTAGCGCTAGGCAGGATGCGCGGCTCGGGCTCGCCGTCGCTCTCGCCCTCGTCGGGCTGGAAGGCGGCCACGTAGACCAGAGCCTTGGCATACCGGCGCGAGTTCGCCCGCGGCGACTCCCCCCAGGGGCCGGACGACTTCGACGACTGGGTCGTCCGCACCGTCCTCAATCCCGAGACCCCCCTCTTCCGCGAGGCCCGCTATCTGCTGGCCGAAGAACCCGACCTTCGCGACACCGCTCTTCACCTGTCCGTCCTCGCCGCCGTCGCCGACGGCAACGCCACCCGCGGGGGCATGGCCGGCTACCTGGAACGCAAGGCCACCGACATCGCACACCCCATCAACGTCCTCGAAGACGCGGGCCTGCTCCACCGCGATGCGGACGCCTTCCGCGAAAACCGGCCCACATACCGCATCGCCGAGCCGTTGACCGCCTTCTACCACGCCATCATGCGCCCGGTATGGGACCAGTTGGAACGCCCCGGCAGCGCCGCCCGAGTCTGGCAGGCCAGTCGCCGCCGCTTCGTCAGCAACGTCCTGGGGCCCCACTTCGAGCAGGTCTGCCGCGACTGGGCCCTGCACCACGCCGACCCCGGTCTGCTCGGCGGCTTGCCCGCCCGCGTCGGCCACGGAGTGGTCCACGACCCCAGAGCCCGCACCGGCAACGAGGTCGACGTGGCCGTTGTCGGCATCGCCGACGGCCACGCCAAGCCGCCGCTCCTGGCCATCGGTGAAGCCAAGTGGAACGACACGATGGGCGTCGCTCACATCGAACGCCTCATGCACATCCGCGAGCTCATCGCTCAGGGCGGCCGCTACGACACCACCCACACCCGTTTGCTGTGCTTCAGCGGAGCAGGCTTCAACGACAAGGCGCACGCCGCCGCTGAGAGCTCGCCGAGCATTCAACTCGTCGACCTGGCAGGTCTCTACGCCCAGGCGTGAGCGAGCCGTCCGGCCGCACGTGCGTACACCCGCCCACTCGCTCACCCGGCGGCCATCTCCCAGATCAGCAACTCCGCCGCCGTAACCGCCAACACGTCCGTCTCCGCCTCGTCCGCGATCCGGGCCGCGTCCCCGGCCGCCAGCTCCTCGCCGCCGAGTCGCACCTCACCCCGCACCACGTGCACATACACGAACGCCGCGACCGGAACCGCCGTACGCTCACCCTCAGCCAACCGCCGCACGTGCAGCACGGCGCCGGCCTCCGGAACCGCGTACGGCGTGGCGTCGGCGATGCCGTGGACGATCTCGTAGGACGGGTCCCCGCCGGGCCGGCCAGGGGCCAGCCACATCTGGACGAAGGTCAGGGGGACGGAGCCGTCGTTGCGCTCCACGTGGCGGACGCCGCCCGCCGAGCTGAGGCGCTGCACATCCCCGGGGCGGACCAGCGTCTCGTGGCCGGCGGAGTCACGGTGCGTCAGCTCGCCCTCCACCACCCACGTCACGATCTCCGTGTGGCTGTGGGGATGCTCGTCGAAGCCGGCGCCGGGCGCGAGCCGTTCCTCGTTGCAGGCGAGCAGCGGTCCGAAGCGGAGGTTGTCCGGATCGTAGTGCGGGCCGAAGGAGAAGGCGTGGAAAGAAATGATCCCCGCTGCGAGGTCCCCGCCGCTGTAGCGCTCACCGGCGCGCCGTACATCCATCACATACTCAACGGTAGCGACCCACCGCCCCACCCCGGCTTTCCGATAAGGCAGTCTTGTCCCGTGCCCGATCCCAGTAAGTCCTCGCCCCACGACGCCCCTCGCGTCCACCCGCACGCCGGAACGCTGAAGCGGCTGGAGAAGTCGTCCGGAAGTCTCGCCGCCCAGGCCATCGCGCGCATGGACGAGACGCTGCCGTGGTACCGGGCCATGCCTCCGGAGAACCGGTCGTGGATCGGGCTGGTCGCCCAGGCCGGTATCGCCGCCTTCACCGAGTGGTTCCGGTATCCGGACGCCCCGCAGGCCATCTCCACCGATGTCTTCGGGACCGCTCCGCGCGAGCTGACCCGGGCCATCACCCTGCGGCAGACCGTCGAGATGGTGCGGACCACCATCGAGGTGATGGAGAGCGCCATTGACGAAGTGGCTGCTCCCGGGGACGAGTCCGTGCTGCGCGAGGCGCTCCTCGTGTACGCGCGCGAGATCGCCTTCGCCACCGCCCAGGTGTACGCCCAGGCCGCCGAGGCGCGCGGCGCGTGGGACGCCCGGCTGGAGTCGCTCGTGGTGAACGCCGTGCTGTCGGGCGAGGCCGACGAGGGGGCCGTGTCGCGGGCCGCCGCGCTCGGCTGGAACGCGCCCGACCACGTGTGCGTGGTCCTCGGGACCGCCCCCGACGGTGACAGCGAGCTGACCGTCGAGGCGATCCGGCGCGCGGCCCGGCACGCCAAGCTCCAGGTGCTCACGGGTGTTCTCGGTGACCGGCTGGTCGTCATCGCCGGTGGCAGCAACGATCCGCTGCAGGTGGCCAAGTCGCTGATCGGACCGTATGCCGCGGGACCCGTGGTGGCCGGGCCGATCGTGCCCGATCTGCTGGCCGCCACCCGGTCGGCGCAGGCCGCCGCAGCCGGGCTCAAGGCGTGTTCCGCCTGGCAGGACGCGCCCCGGCCCGTTCTGGCGGACGATCTGCTGCCGGAGCGCGCGATGGCCGGGGATCCGAGCGCTCGCGAGCAGTTGGTGGAGGAGATCTACAGACCACTGGAGGAGGCCGGCTCGGCGCTCCTGGAAACCCTCAGTGTGTATCTGGAGCAGGCGTCAAGTCTGGAAGGGGCCGCACGGATGCTTTTCGTTCACCCGAACACCGTGCGCTACCGGCTTCGACGTGTGACTGACGTCACCGGATGGTCACCATCTGATGTACGCTCCGCGTTCACCCTACGCATCGCACTGATCCTGGGGCGCCTGGTCGACGGGGACCCCCCGGCCTAGGGTTTTGTCGAGGGCCCACAAAACGCCCTCGTGTTCTTCGTCCCTGTCCCCACGGGCGGCCCCGGCCGTCCCCAAGAGAGAGTGTGAGAGTGCTCGTACTCGTCGCTCCCGGCCAGGGCGCCCAGACGCCCGGCTTCCTGACCCCCTGGCTCGAACTGCCCGGCGCCGCCGACCGCATCGGCATGTGGTCGGACGCCATCGGGCTGGATCTCGCCCACTACGGCACGCAGGCCGACGCGGACGCCATCCGTGACACCGCGGTGGCCCAGCCGCTGCTGGTCGCGGCCGGCCTGCTGTCCGCCGCGGCACTGGGTGACATCACCGGTGACCTCGCGCCCGACGCGGTCGCCGGCCACAGCGTCGGCGAGATCACGGCGGCCGCGTTCGCGGGCGTCCTCGACGACACCGCCGCCCTGGCCCTCGTACGCAAGCGGGGCCTGGCCATGGCCGAGGCCGCCGCGATCACCGAGACCGGCATGTCCGCGCTGCTCGGCGGCGACCCCGAGACGACGGTCCCGCACCTGGAGAAGCTGGGCCTGACCCCGGCGAACGTGAACGGCGCGGGACAGATCGTGGCCGCCGGCACCCTGGAGCAGCTCGCCGCGCTGGAGCAGGACAAGCCGGAGGGGGTGCGCCGGGTCGTTCCCCTCAAGGTCGCGGGTGCCTTCCACACGCACCACATGGCGCCCGCGGTCGACGCGCTCGCCAAGGCCGCCGAGTCCCTGACGCCGGCCGAGCCCGAGGTCACCTACGTGTCGAACAAGGACGGGCGGACCGTCGCCACCGGCGCCGAGGTGCTGTCCCGTCTGGTCGGCCAGGTCGCCAACCCGGTGCGCTGGGACCTGTGCATGGAGACGTTCAAGGAGCTGGGCGTGACCGCGCTCGTCGAGGTGTGCCCCGGCGGCACGCTCACCGGTCTCGCCAAGCGCGCGCTGCCCGGCGTGAAGACGCTGGCCCTGAAGACCCCCGACGACCTCGACGCTGCTCGCGAGCTCATCGCCGAGGCAGCGACATCCGCCGCTGACGCGGTGGGTGCCTAAGGAGCCCCAGAGCAATGTCGAAGATCAAGACACGCAAGGGCGCACCCTACGCACGCATCCTCGGCGTCGGCGGCTACCGTCCGACCCGGGTGGTGCCCAACGAGGTGATCCTGGAGACGATCGACTCGTCCGACGAATGGATCCGTTCGCGCTCCGGTATCGAGACCCGGCACTGGGCGAACGACGAGGAGACCGTCGCCGCGATGTCGATCGAGGCGTCCGGCAAGGCCATCGCCGACGCGGGGATCAGGGCCGAGCAGATCGGTGCCGTGGTCGTCTCGACCGTCTCGCACTTCAGTCAGACCCCGGCCGTCGCCACGGAGATCGCCGACAAGTTGGGCACGAACCAGGCCGCCGCCTTCGACATCTCGGCGGGCTGCGCGGGCTTCGGGTACGCGCTCACGCTCGCCAAGGGCATGGTCGTCGACGGCTCGGCGGAGTACGTGCTCGTCATCGGTGTCGAGCGGCTGTCCGACCTGACCGACCTGGAGGACCGGACCACGGCCTTCCTGTTCGGTGACGGCGCGGGCGCCGTGATCGTCGGCCCCTCCGAGGAGCCGCACATCGGCCCGACCGTGTGGGGCTCCGAGGGCGACAAGTCCGACACGATCAAGCAGACGGTGCCGTGGAACGAGTTCAGGCTCGGCGACGTCTCCCAACTCCCGCTGGACGGCAAGGGCAACGTCAAGTTCCCCGCGATCACGCAGGAGGGCCAGGCGGTGTTCCGCTGGGCCGTGTTCGAGATGGCGAAGGTCGCCCAGCAGGCGCTGGACGCGGCCGGGATCACCCCGGACGACCTGGATGTCTTCATCCCGCACCAGGCCAATGTGCGGATCATCGACTCGATGGTGAAGACCCTCAAACTGCCGGAGCACGTCACGGTCGCCCGTGACATCCGTACCACCGGCAACACCTCGGCCGCCTCGATCCCGCTCGCGATGGAGCGGCTCCTGGCGACCGGCGAGGCGAAGAGCGGCGACACCGCGCTCGTCATCGGCTTCGGGGCGGGTCTCGTGTACGCCGCGACGGTCGTTACCCTCCCCTAGGCACTCCGTGCCGGATCATGCTTCCGGTGCGGGAATGCACCACCCGTCGCTCACGCGGCGGGGGCCACACCCTCTGGATAAACCAACGAAGGAGCGCCTGACATGGCCGCCACTCAGGAAGAGATCGTCGCCGGTCTCGCCGACATCGTGAACGAGATCGCCGGCATCCCGGTTGAGGACGTCCAGCTGGACAAGTCCTTCACCGACGACCTGGACGTCGACTCGCTGTCCATGGTCGAGGTCGTCGTCGCCGCCGAGGAGCGCTTCGACGTCAAGATCCCCGACGACGACGTCAAGAACCTCAAGACCGTCGGCGACGCGACCGACTACATCCTCAAGCACCAGGGCTGATCGACCGATCACCCCGGGCCGGCCGCCCCGTTCCTGATGGACAGGTGCGTGGGCTGACTGCCGCCACCCGGCGGTGGCGCCGTTGTCCCCGCTGACGCGGGGGTTGTCCTCCTCGCATCCGTTGGAGAAAGAATTCCCGTGAGCTCGACCAATCGCACCGTGGTCGTCACCGGTATCGGCGCAACCACACCGCTGGGTGGCGACGCGGCCTCTACCTGGGAGGGCCTGATCGCCGGACGTTCCGGTGTCAGCCCGCTGGAGCAGGAGTGGGCCGCCGATCAGGCGGTCCGCATCGCCGCGCAGATCGCCGTGGAGCCGACCGAGGTCATTCCCCGGCCGCAGGCCCGCCGCCTTGACCGCTCGGCGCAGTTCGCGCTGATCGCGGCCCAGCAGGCGTGGGCGGACGCCGGTTTCACCGAGAAGGCCGGCGCCGAGGGCTCGGACGTCGACCCCGACCGGCTGGGCACGGTCATCGCCTCCGGCATCGGCGGCGTCACGACTCTGCTCGACCAGTACGACGTGCTGAAGGAGAAGGGCGTCCGCCGTGTCTCCCCGCACACCGTGCCGATGCTGATGCCGAACAGCCCGTCCGCCAACGTGGGTCTGCTCGTCGGCGCCCGCGCCGGTGTGCACACCCCGGTCTCGGCCTGCGCGTCGGGCGCCGAGGCCATCGGCTACGCCATCGAGATGATCCGCTCCGGCCGCGCCGACATCGTCGTCGCCGGCGGCACCGAGGCGGCCATCCATCCGCTGCCGATCGCCGCGTTCGGCAACATGATGGCGATGTCCAAGAACAACGACGACCCGCAGGGCGCCTCGCGTCCCTACGACGTCGCCCGCGACGGCTTCGTCCTCGGTGAGGGCGCCGGCGTGATCGTCCTGGAGTCCGCCGAGCACGCCGCCAGGCGCGGTGCGCGGGTGTACGCCGAGGCGGTCGGCCAGGGCATCTCCGCGGACAGTCACGACATCGTGCAGCCGGAGCCGGAGGGGCGTGGCATCGCCCACGCCCTGCAGAACCTGCTGGACAACAACGACCTGGACCCGGCCGAGATCGTGCACGTCAACGCGCACGCGACCTCGACCCCGGCCGGTGACGTCGCCGAACTGAAGGCCCTGCGCAAGGTCTTCGGCGACGACACGGACCACTTCGCGGTCTCCGCCACGAAGTCGATGACCGGTCATCTCCTGGGTGGTGCCGGTGGCGTCGAGTCCGTGGCGACGGTCCTCGCGCTGTACCACCGGGTGGCTCCGCCCACGATCAACGTGGAGAACCTCGACCCCGAGGCCGAGGCCAACGCGGACATCGTGCGCGGGGAGGCCCGGAAGCTGCCCGTCGAGGGACGGATCGCCGCGCTGAACGACTCGTTCGGGTTCGGTGGGCACAACGTGGTGCTGGCCTTCCGAACGGTCTGAGCAACGCCTGTACGTGTACGGAGGGCGCCCACCGGCCGGTGGGCGCCCTTCGTGCGTGCGGGGAGCGGAGAGTCCGTCAGAGGTTCGGTCAGACCACCTGGTGGAGCCAGCGGACCGGGGCGCCCTCGCCCGCGTACCGGAAGGGCTCCAGTTCGTCGTCCCAGGGCTTGCCGAGGAGCCTGGCGAGTTCGGCCTCCAGGTCGGTCTCGCCGTGCTGGGAACGGGCCAGGGCGGCGCGCAGCCGGTCCTCGGGGATCAGGATGTCACCGTGGATGCCGGTGACCGCGTGGAAGATGCCCAGGTCGGGGGTGCAGCTGTAGCGCTCGCCCTCGGCGGTCGGGCACGGTTCGGCGGTGACCTCGAAGCGGAGCAGGTCCCAGCCGCGCAGCGCGGAGGCGAGCTTGGAGGCGGTGCCGACCTGGCCCTGCCAGGAGAACTCGGATCTCCAGGTGCCCGGTGACGCCGGCTGTCTGATCCAGTCGAGGTTCACGCGCGTACCGAGGACGCTCGCGACGGCCCACTCGACGTGCGGGCACAGCGCACGCGGCGCGGAGTGCACGTACAGAACTCCACGTGTCGTCACCGGGGCCTCCACAGAGCAGGACATCTGTAACTTAGCGGAATGGGAGCGGCGGGGGCAGCCACGGGGCGAGGCTATCGTGCGGCGGGCCAAGGAGTGTGACGTACAGTCGGAGCCAACGCCGGGAAAAGGCGAGGTTTCACCCGTGGGGACGCGCATTCGACGTCCGGTCAGGTGCCCCCCCCCGGCCGGGGGTCCGGGGGTTGCCCCCGGGAAAGCACAGCCACCCGTGGGGACGCGCATTCGACCTCCGGTCAGGTGCCCTCCGGTCAGGCCCCCCGACCCGGGTAGGGCCGTGAGATGACCGTCGCTCCTGTGGCCCACTCGACAACCCGGTCACTCAAAGGGACGTGTGTAACGGGCCCCACAGTTGCAGTTGCCGCGCCTGGGAACCTTCGCGCGTTGTGATGGGGTGGGGCCATCGCACGACCGACGAGGGGACCGACGCATGCGGCACCGACGCCACCGATCACGGGCGGTTCTCTCCGTCGTGGCGGCAACCCTGCTGGGAGTGACCGCTTGTGACGCCTCCGGTGGCGACGGACCCGGCCCCTCGGGCACCCAGGCGAAGGCGCGGCCCTCCCCCACGCCCAGTTGGGACCGCACGCCGCGTTCGATCGCTGCCGTCGGGGACTCCATCACCCGCGGGTTCGACGCGTGTTCGGTGCTGTCCGACTGCCCGGAGGTGTCGTGGGCGACCGGCACGGACAGCAAGGTCAAGAGTCTCGCCGTACGGCTGCTGGGCGCGGCCGGAGCCGCCGAGCGCAGCTGGAACTACGCCGTGTCCGGGTCCCGGATGGCCGATCTGCCGGATCAGATGGCCCAGGCGGCGGCCAGGCGGCCGGAGTTGGTGACGGTGATGGCCGGGGCGAACGACGCGTGCCGCGCGACGACCGACGCCATGACGTCCGTCGACGGCTTCCGCACCTCCTTCGAGGACGCCATGAAGACACTCCGCAAGACCTCGGCCAAGGCCCAGGTGTATGTGGCGAGCGTGCCCGACCTGAAGCGGCTGTGGTCCCAGGGCCGTGCCAACCCGCTCGGCAAGCAGGTGTGGAAGCTGGGTATCTGCCCGTCGATGCTGGGCGACCCCGACGCCCTGGACGCGGCGGCGACCCAGCGGCGCGACACGGTGCAGGACCGCGTGGAGGCGTACAACGACGTGCTGAAGGACGTGTGCGCGAAGGACCGTTACTGCCGCTTCGACGGGGGCGCCGTCTTCGAGTACCGCTTCGGGACCGCGCAGTTGAGCCAGTGGGACTGGTTCCACCCGAGCAGGAACGGCCAGGCGAGGCTCGCGGAGATGGCCTACCGCAACGTGACGGCCCGCGAGGATCCCTCCTGATCCTTCTCCTGTCTCGTACCAGTACCGTGCGTGCGCCTCTTCCGTCACGGGCATACTGCCGCCGTCCGGCAGACCCTCGGCGACGGAAGGAACCGAACTCCCTTGACCTCCCAGCATGTTCGGATCGGCATACTCGGTCTGGCCCTCCTGGCGGGCCTGGCCGCACCAGCGACCGCCTCGGCCACCGGGACCTCCGCGGCACCTCCGACCGTCGAGGAGCGACGGCTCGACAGAGCCGCCCCGCAGGAGATCCTGCGGCGCTCCGGATTCGACACGGTGGCACCCGGGTTCGCGCGGGCCCTCGCCGGGGCGCGCTCGTACGCGCAGGCCGAGCGGATCGTCGTACGTGAGGGGGCAGAGCTGTGGCGGCGTGCCGTCGACCGGGCGCAGGGGCGGGGCCCGGCGGGCGGTGACCTGAGCAGGGACGACGACCGGCCCCTGTACTGGGCGCGGTTGGGGATGACGCGTGAAGTGCGGGGGTGGGAGCCGGAGTTCGGGCTGAGCGCGACGGGGCGGGCTCGGCTGCTGGACAGGCTGGAGCAGACCTCGCGCGGTCAGAACGCCATCCGTTACCCGCACGGCGAGGACATGAAGCGTGTCCTGGTGACCGGCTTCGATCCGTTCACGCTGGACCGGGACGTCCGTATCTCGAACCCCTCGGGCGCCACCGCGCTCGCTCTCGACGGCACGGTGATCGAGACCGCGGACGGCCCGGCGCGCGTCGAGACCGCCGTCTTCCCGGTCCGCTGGCAGGACTTCGCCGACGGCACGGTGGAACGGACACTGCGTCCGCACCTGCCGAAGGTGGACCTGGTGACGACGGTGAGCCAGGGCCGGGTCGGCCGTATCGACATCGAGCGGACCAACGGGGCCTGGCGCGGCGGCTTCGCCGACAACGAGAACCTCTCGCGGTCGGAGACCGTCCCGGTCGCCGACCCGGCCTCCCAGCCGCAGTGGACGTCGACGACCCTGCCGTACGCGCGGATCGTGGCCGCGAGCACGGGGCGTTTCCCGGTGTACGACAACACGAGCGTGACCGAGATCCCGGCAGGCGGGACAGGCCCGGTCGTCCGGCCGGACGGACCGACGCCCGGCTCCACGGCCCGTGCCGGAGGCGGCGGCGACTACCTCTCCAACGAGATCGCGTACCGCGCGACGCTGCTGCGCGACCGGCTGGGGCTGCACGACCGGCTGCCCGCCGGGCATGTGCACACGCCGGTGCTGCAGTTCGGGACGGGCAACACGGACCCGGCGACGGGGGCGGTGACCGATCCCGAGTTCGTGCGCAACCGGCTGGACATCATCGCGCAGGTGCGGGCGATCGTGACGGTGGCGGTGGCGGCGAAGGACTCCGGTCCGGGTCAGGACACGGAAGCCGGTCCGGGTCAGGAAGCGGACGCCGCTTCCTGATCTCCCGCGCCCTCCCGGTCGCGGTCGCCGTCCCGTGTCTCCTCACCCATCAGGTCGCGGGCCATGAGCGTGGCGCCCGCGACCGCGCCGGGCATCAGGAAGACGGCGACGACCGGGACCAGGAAGGCGACGGCCAGGGGGGTGCCGAAGCCCCAGACCAGGGTCTTGCGGGCACGGAGCAGGGCGAGGCGCTCGCGGAGTTCGACGCGGCGGCGCTGGAGGGCGACGGCGGTGAGCTCCTCGGTGAGGAAGAAGCCGGTGACGAAGAAGCCGATCACCGGGACGACGGTCTGTCCGACGACGGGGAGGAACCCGAGCGCGAAGAGGAGGATGCCCCACAGGGCGGCCCGTACGACGATACGGAGGCTGTCGCAGGCCGAGATCCACAGGTCCCGGGCGAAGGACAGGCCGGACTCCGGTGCCGTGCCGTCTGGGGAGACGTCGCGGTCGACCTTCTCCGAGAGGCTCTCGTAGAACGGCTGGCCGATGACGAGGGTCACGGCGGTGAAGGTGACGACCGCGAGGAGCAGGCCGAGGCCGAAGAGGACGGCGGTCAGGAAGCCCCGGAAGAGGCCCGGCCAGGGGCTGGACCAGTCGTCGGCGAAGGGGGTCGACCAGGCGACGAAGTCGGCGCCCCACACGGCCAGGGCGGCGATCGCCGCCGCGTACAGCACGAGCGTGATCAGACCGGGCAGCAGCCCGAACCCGTACTGTCTGCCGTGCCGGGCCACCCATCGCTGACCCTGCACCAAGTACGTGAAACCAACCCCGAGATCGCGCATGGGGGAACTCTATCGGGACGTCCGTGGAGGGTGTTCGCCCCCGCCCGCCAGGGTTCGGGCTCTCCCGTGTGTACGGAGCAGGCGCAGGCCCGGGTGGGGACGCCCTCTTGTTGCGCGGGATTCGAACGGGTACACCTCGCCGTACCGAGCTGTATTGATCATCTGAGGCACCCCTGCCCCTGGAGGTACCGCGTGCTCCTGCCGAGACGCAGCACCAGCACCCCGCACCCGACCCCGCACCCGACCCGGCGCTCCACCCCGAGAACCGCCCTGATCGCCACCGTGACCGTCGCCGCCACCGCGGCCGGTTCCCTGCTGCTCAGCCCGCTCCCCGCGGGCGCGGACGACTCCGACACCCCGCCGGTCCGCGAGGGCTCCGCCCTCACCCGGGGCGCCGCCAAGGCCCCCGAGAGCACCACGGAACGGGCCCTCACCGCACCCGTCACCGATCTGTCCGGCAACGGCACCGACGGCACCACGGCCACGCGCGGCTACCCCCGGGAACAGGTCCTCTCCCCGGACCCGGAGAACCCCGCCGACAAGTCCATCAAGCTGGGGCTCACCCCGTACCACGGCATCGCTCCGAAGCTGAACGCCCTGCAACGGCTCGGCGACCGGGTGAGCGTCGAGATCGCCGGACGGTCGGCCGGCGGGCACCGGCTCTACCTCGTCACCGTCACCGCGCCGGAGACCGCACAGCAGGCCCGCGCCCAGGACCGTATGCGCGAACTCATCGAGAACGCACCCCAGCTGGCCGCGAAGGACCCGGCCGTCGAGAAGACCTACAAGACGCCCGTCTTCTTCAACAACAACATCCACGGCAACGAGTGGGAGGGCACGGACGCCGCCCTCAAGCTGATCGAACGGCTCGCCACCGCCCGGGACGAGGACACCACCGACCTCCTCGCCCACAACCGGCTCTACTTCAACATCACGGCCAACCCCGACGGCCGTATCGCGGGCACCCGCGCCAACGGAGGCGGCTTCGACCTCAACCGGGACCTCGTCACCGCCTCGCAGCCCGAGGCGCGCGCGATCCGGCAGATCGAGATCGACAAGCAGCCGGCCGTGATGCTGGACCTGCACGGGTACGTCAACGGCACGCTGATCGAGCCGACCACCCCGCCGCACGGCGAGAACTACGAGTACGACCTCTTCCTGAAGAACACCTACGCCAACGCCCTCGGCATGGAGGCCGCCGTCAACGGCCTCGGCTACACGCCCGGCAGGGACGGTGTCGAGCCCGCCCAGATCCCGTTCCGCGACCAGGAGGAGGGCTGGGACGACTGGCCGCCGATCTTCACCCCGCAGTACGCGGCGTTCCACGGCACGGTCGTCGCGCACACCGTCGAGATCCCGTTGCGGGTGAACAACGCGTCGTACGACTCGCTTCCGGTCGCCGAACTCCGCCGCCGGTCCGCCGTCAACGTGGACGTCGCGGGGGCGGCCATGCGCGCGACCCTGGCGTTCGTGCGGGAGAACCGGACCTCCCTCGTCGCCGACCAGATCGAGGTGTTCCGGCGGGGAGCAGCCGGTGCCGCCCAGGTCCCGGTCTCGGAGGCGACCGTGCCGGGCGTGCCGGGCATCGGCCCCGAGGACGTCTACACCACCGAGTTCCCGCGCGCGTACGTCGTCCCGGCCGGCGGTCGGCAGCGCTCAGCCACCGCCGCGGCACGGCTGGTCGAGCATCTGCTCGCCAACGACGTACGCGTCACCCGGGCGACGCACGACTTCCGGCTCGGCGGCCGTTCGTACCCGAAGGGTTCGTACGTCGTCGACATGCACCAGCCCAAGCGCGGACTCGCCAACGTGCTGCTGGCCGACGGTCGGGACATCAGCGACAAGGTGTCGGTGATGTACGACATCTCCGGGTGGAGCCTGGGGCGGCTGTGGGGCGCCACGGTGGACGAGGTGAAGAGCGGCCGGCTCGCGGACGTCCCGGCGCGGCCGGTCCAGGCCGCCTCGCGCGTCGGGTACGTCGCCCCGCGCGGCGACCTGCGGCTGCGGCTCGACAGCCCGCAGGAGATCGCCGCGCTCAACTCGCTGCTCCGGCAGGGCGTTCCGGTGCGGCAGGCATCCGACGGCAGCGCTCTCGTGCCCTCCTCGGCGCGCCGGAGCGCCCAGGCGCTGGCGACGGCGTACGACGTGGTCTTCGATGAGACGAAGACGCGCGGGGGCACCCCGCTGAGGCGGGTGCGTGTCGCCGCGGCCGTCACCCCGGGTGAGTTGTTCGCGCTGCGGGAGATGAACTTCGACGTCGTTCCGGTGTCGACGGCCGTCCTCAACGAGGGCTTCGACTGGTCGGCGGCGGACGTGCTGTTCGTGTCCGCGGGGCTCTCGTACGACCGGCTGAACACGGCCGCGCGGACGGCCCTCGACTCCTTCCTCGACACCCACGGTCTCGTCGGCCGGGGGGCCGCCGGGGCCGCGCTCAACGCCGCCGCCGGGCTGCTGAAGGCGACGGCGGTGGAGGGCAACGGGGACGCCAACGGTGTGGTGCGCGTGGTGAACTCGGGCCGGGTCACGGCCGGGGCGCCCGACCACGGCTTCGTGTACGCGCCCGTCTGGTTCACCGATCTCGGCCCGGACGTCACCGTCGAGCAGTCCTACGCGACCGGGAACCCGCTCGTCTCCGGCCACTGGCGGCCTGCGGAGGACGGCTCGGGCGGGCCTGCGGCGGCAGCGGGCCGGGCTTCCGTCGTCAGCGGGCCGAACGTCGTCCTCTTCGGCACGGAGCCGCTCTTCCGCGCCCATCCGAAGGGCGAATTCGCGCACGTGGGGAAGGCGTTGCTGACAGCGTCGGCGTCCTGACCGCACGTCCGACGCACGGCGGAGTCCGCACCCCACGTCCAAGAGTGCGAACTCCGCCGTGCGCAACGAACGGGCCGGGCGGGCGTCACGGGCGCCCGCCCCGCCTCGTCGGCCGTCTTCAGAGCTTGACGATCATCTTGCCGATGTTGTCGCCGCGCAGGACCCCGAAGAACGCCTCCAGGTTGTTCTCGATGCCCTCGACGACGGTCTCGCGGTACTTGAGCTCGCCGGAGCGGATCCAGGGTCCGACCTCCTGGACGAACTGCGGCTGGAGGTCGTAGTGGTCGCCGACGAGGAAGCCCTCGATGCGGCCGCGGGTCTGGATGAGCCGGGCGAGGTTCTTCGGGCCGGGAGCGGGCTCGGTGTTGTTGTAGACGGAGATCATTCCGCAGACGGCGATCCGTCCGCCGCGGTTGAGGGAGCCGATCGCGGCCTCCAGGTGCTCGCCGCCGACGTTGTCGAAGTACACGTCGACGCCGTCGGGGGCGGCCTCGCGCAGCTGCTCGGCGACCGGTCCCTTCTTGTAGTTGAAGGCCGCGTCGAAGCCGTACTCCTCGACGAGCAGCTTCACCTTCTCGTCGGACCCGGCGGAGCCGATGACCCGGGAGGCGCCCTTGAGCTTCGCGATCTGGCCGACCTGGCTGCCGACGGCACCGGCGGCGCCGGAGACGAAGACGGAGTCACCCTCCTTGAAGGAGGCGGTGCGCAGGAGCCCGGCGTAGGCGGTGAGCCCGGTCATGCCCAGCACGCCGAGGTACGTGCTGAGCGGCGCGGCCTCGGGGTCGACCTTGACGGTCTGCCGGGCGTCGACCGTGGCGTACTCGCGCCAGCCGCCGAAGTGGAGCACGTGGTCGCCCGGCACGATGCCGTCGATGTTCGAGGCGATCACCTCGCCCACGGCGCCGCCCTGCATGACCTTGCCCAGCTCGAAGGGGGCGACGTACGACTTGGCGGCGCTCATGCGGCCGCGCATGTACGGGTCGACGGAGAGGTACTCGTTCCGTACGAGGACCTCGTCCGGGCCGGGCCGGCGGACCTCCGCCTCGACCAGACCGAAGTCCTCCGGCTTGGGCCAGCCGACGGGGCGGCTGAGCAGGTGCCATTCGCGGCCGGTGGCGGGGAGGGCGGGCGTGTCGGACATGGGGACCTTCCTGCGGGCGTTCAATTCACTACTTAATTCACTACCTGAAACAATCATGCGCCTGAATATTTCATGATGTCAAGTATCGGGGTAGCCTGGAGCCCATGGCCACGCACAAGACGACAACGCCCACCGACCCGCTGACCCTGGAGGTCGTCGACCTCATCGGCACGGTCGTGGCCCGCTACTACGACGAGTACGAGGAGGCCGCCGCCGAGCACGCCCTGACGGGAGCCCAGGCCCGGCTGCTGAGCCTGCTGTCGCTGGAGCCGCTGCCCATGCGGCGGCTGGCCCAGAAGCTGAGATGCGAGCCGTCCAACGTGACCGGGATAGTGGACCGGCTGGAAGCGCGGGGACTGGTGGAACGCCGGCCGGACCCCAAGGACCGGCGCGTGAAGCTGGCCGCCGCGACAGAGGAGGGCCGCCGACTGGCCCGGGGGCTGCGGGAGTCACTGGACTTCGCACGTGAGCCGCTGGCGGGACTGTCCCGCGAGGAACGGGAGTCGCTGCGGGATCTGCTGCGGCGGATGCTCGACACGTAGGGCCGCCGGGCGGGGAAACGGGCCGGGGCGCCCGTGCGCTACCTGCCCGAGCGGAGCGTCACGCGCACCACCACAGGAAGCGTTCACACGTTTCCGTGGGCGAAGGGGCCGGGGGCGGTTCCTCGGCTGTCGGGCCGGGGCTCGGGGCCGTGGACGTCTCCGGGGCCGGGGTGGCCCCGGGTGCCGAGGGGGTGCGGTCGGGGACGGTGCCGCCCGACGAGGGGTCGCCGCTCTCGTCGCCCTTGTTCTCGTCGTCCGCGTCGTCACCCTTGGGCTTCTTGTCCTTGGGGGACTTCGACGCCGACGGGGACTCCGCGTCCTCGGGGGAGGTCGACGGGGAGCTGTGGCCGGAGCCGTCCTCCGCGCCGCCCGCCCCGGTGGAGGAGCCCTCGGAGGCGGAGCCGTCCACCGCCTCGCCCTGGCCCGACGCCGTCGTGGCCGGGTTCGACCCCGGGGCCTCTATGCCGAGTTCGGCCAGGCTCAGACCGCCCGCGGCGAGGAGCAGCCCCGCGCCGATGAACAGGACCCTGCGTCGGCGCCTGCGGTGTGCGGCGGCTTTGCGGTCGCGGCGACTCGCCCGGGTGCCTCCGGCGCTCCGGCCGCGGCGATCGCTCCGGCCACCGCGGTCACTCCGGTCGGACCGGCGGCGCGAGCGGGGGGCGTCCACATCGCCTTCGTGCGGCGGTTCCTCGACCGCGTCCTCGTCCGGGCGTGTGTCGGCATCGTCCGCGTACGCGCGGAGCACTTCGACGGATGTGCCGCACCCCGGGCAGGCGAGGGCGCCGTTGAGGTGCCGTCGGCACGGGTGGCAGTAGTCCATGACGCGGGAAGACTAAGGTTTTACCTGGCGGTGTTCCTAGACGTTGCTGTGAAGGTTCTGTAGGGAACTGCCTGTTCCGGTTTGGGGAGTTGAGGGCAGGCACCACCATGCGCCGCCGCGCGCCGTCATTCCGCGGCACCCCCGCCCGCACACGCGTAGAACCCTTGTCGAAACCGTTATGCGTTCGCCCCATTGACACCCCCCTCGCACCATCCTTACTGTCACGCCAGCATTTCGAACGAGTGACGAAATCTCGAACAGCGTTGAAGAGGCGCTGACGATCCAGCGAGGGGCACTGCCGTGCGCATCACCGGAATCAGCACACACGTGGTCGGTACGCCGTGGCGCAATCTGACCTACGTCCAGGTGCACACCGACGAGGGTCTGACCGGAGTGGGCGAGACCCGGATGCTGGGACACACGGACGCGCTGATCGGCTATCTGCGGGAGGCGGAGACCAACCACATTCTCGGCTCGGATCCGTTCGCTGTCGAGGATCTCGTCCGGAGGATGAAGTACGGCGACTTCGGGCGCGCGGGCGAGATCGTGATGTCCGGCATCGCGGTCATCGAGATGGCCTGCTGGGACATCAAGGGCAAGGCCCTCGGCGTACCGGTGTGGCAGTTGCTCGGCGGCAAGGTCACCGACAAGGTCAAGGCGTACGCCAACGGCTGGTACACGACGGAGCGCACGCCCGAGGCGTACCACAAGGCCGCCCAGGGGGTCATGGAGCGCGGGTACAAGGCGCTGAAGATCGACCCCTTCGGCACCGGGCACTTCGAGCTCGACCACGAGCAGAGCCTGTACGCCGTCTCCCTGATCGAGGCCGTGCGCGACGCCATCGGCCCCGAGGCCGAGCTGATGCTGGAGATGCACGGCCGCTTCTCCCCCGCCACCGCCGTACGGCTCGCCAAGGAGCTCGCCCCCTTCAAGCCGGCCTGGCTGGAGGAGCCGGTGCCGCCGGAGAACCTGAAGGCGCTGGAGAAGGTGGCCGCGAAGGTCGACATGCCCGTGGCCACGGGTGAGCGCATCCACGACCGGATCGAGTTCCGCGAGCTCTTCGAGAGCCAGGCCGTGGACATCATCCAGCCGGATGTGGGCCACCTCGGCGGTATCTGGGAGACCAGGAAGCTGGCCGCCACCGCCGAGACCCACTACATGCTCGTCGCGCCGCACAACGTGGGCGGGCCGGTCCTGACCGCCGCCTCGCTCCAAGTCGGCTTCACCGCACCGAACTTCAAGGTCCTTGAGCACTTCAACGACTTCGCGGACGCGGAGATCAAGAAGGTGGTCAAGGGGGCGCCCCAGGTGAACCCCGAGGACGGCTGCTTCCACCTCTCCCACGAACCCGGTCTGGGCGTCGAGCTGGACGTGGACGCGGCCGCCGAGTTCCCGCAGCAGCAGGCCCGGTTCGACCTGTGGGCCGAGGGCTGGGAGCAGCGCAAGCCCAAGGGCACGAAGTGAGCGTCCGCCGGTCGAGTAAGGAGGTGGCGCAGTGAGTACAGCCGTCGTCATCGAAGCGCCGGGCGAGCACCGGCTCGTTCCTCACGAGCCGCGGCAGCCGGAGGCCGGTGAGGCGCTGGTCCGTGTGCACGCCGCGGGGATCTGCGGCAGTGACCGCGAGGTCTACCAGGGCAACCGGCCGGAGGGTTATGTCCGGTATCCGCTCACTCCGGGCCATGAGTGGTCCGGGACGGTCGAGGCGGTCGGGGCGGGTGTGCCTTCGGCTCTTGCAGGGCGCAAGGTCGTCGGTGAGGGCTTCCGGAACTGCCAGGTCTGCGACCGGTGTCATGCGGGCGAGACCACGCTGTGCGCGGCCGGGTACGAGGAGACCGGGTTCACCCAGCCCGGGGCGATGGCCACCACGCTGACGCTTCCGGCCCGTCTGCTGCACGTCCTGCCGGACGACTGCGATCTGACGGCCGCCGCCCTGCTGGAGCCGGCCGCCTGCATCGCGGCCGCGGCGCTCAAGGCGAACGCCCGGCCCGGCGAGCGGGTGGCCGTCGTGGGCACCGGAACGCTCGGGATGTTCGCCGTTCAGTTCCTGAAGGCGGCGTCCCCGGCCGAACTGCTGGTCGTCGGTACGCGTCCGGACCGTGCGGGCATGTCGCGGGACTTCGGTGCCACGGACTTCCGTACCAAGAACCAGGAACTCCCGGACGGCTTCGATGTCGTGATCGAGACGGCCGGGTCCGCGGACGCGGCGCGTACCGCCGCGTCCCTGCTGCGGCGCGGCGGGCGTCTGGTCCTCACCGGGATCCCGGCGCCGGGCGCCGAGGGACTCGACCCGACCGACCTCGTCGTACGGCAGCTGGAGGTGCACACCGTCTTCGGGGCACCGCCGGACGCCTGGGCGCACACGGTGCGGGTCTTCGGGGCGGGTCTGCTCGATCCGCTGCCGCTGGTGACGCATGAGCTGCCGCTCGACGGGTTCCCGCACGCCATCGAGCTGGTGGGATCCGGTGACCCGAAGGTCGGAAAGGTCCTGCTGCGGCCGTCCCTCCCCTGAGCCGTACGCCGGTACGGGGACCCTGACGCCCCGTACCGGCGTACATCCAACGCCCTGTGCACCCTGAGCCGCGAACCCCGTCCGATCCACCGAACATGAAGGACAGTCTGTGACCGACGCTTCCGGCACGACAGCCCGTCGACCCGGCGAGCAGGCGCTCGCCACGCTCGGCCTGGGCGCGCCCGACCTGTCCCCCGCCGACGCCTCACCGCACACCTTTCCCGGAGGTGGTCGCTGGCGCACCGAGATCCCCTCGTGCGAGGGGCCCGAGGCGCTGGCCGTGGTCCTCAAGGAGTCCTCGCGGCTCGATGTGCCGATCCACCGGATCAGCCAGGGCTCCGGCGTGTGGATGCTGACCGACGCCGAGATCACCGAGATGGTCGAGGCCACCGGTGAACGTGACATCGAGCTCTGCCTGTTCACCGGCCCGCGCGGCACCTGGGACATCGGCGGCTCGACCCGTACCGACTCGCGCGGGGCGGGTCTGCGCGCCCGGGGCCATGACGCGGTCGCCGGGTGCGTGGAGGACGCGGTCCGCGCGACGGAGCTGGGCGTCAAGTGCCTGCTCGTCGCCGACGAGGGGGTGCTGTGGACCCTGCACCGGGCGCGCGTGGCCGGAATCCTCCCCGCCGACACCACCCTGAAGGTGTCCGCGCTGATCGGCCCGGTCAACCCGGCCGCGTACGCCGTGTACGAGAACCTCGGCGCCGACTCGGTCAACGTGCCCAGCGATCTGACGCTCGACCACCTCACCGAGATCCGCCGGGTGTCGGGCGCCCCCATGGACATGTACATCGAGGCCCCCGACGATCTCGGCGGCTATGTGCGGATGTACGAGGTCGCCGAGCTGATCCGGCGCGGCGCACCGCTCTACCTGAAGTTCGGCCTGTCCAAGGCCCCCGGGATCTACCCGTACGGGCACCACATGCGCGAACTGACCCTGGCCACGGCCAGGGAACGCGTGCGGCGCGGCCGGCTCGCCCTGGACCTGCTCGCACGGCACGGCGCGGACGGCGACATGGCGCCGCTCGGATCGCGACTGCCGGGCACGCTCAGGCGATTTGACACACCCTCATAACGTTCCAGACGAGCCCCCTTCACAAAAGACGACGCAGCCGCACACAATCCCACACACCTCTTCTCGGTCTTTCCCCGCACAGCACTACGGAGCACCTGCGCATCGCAGACCGAGCCCGGTCCACACATCAAGGAAGATGACCATGCGCACTCGTAAAGCACCTCTCGCCGCCATAGCCACGGCAGCCTCGCTCGCCCTCACCCTGTCCGCCTGCGGCCAGAACAGCGAGGGCGGCAGCGAGGAGAACTCGGGCAGCACCAAGGGCGCCACCATCGGTATCTCAATGCCGACCAAGTCCTCCGAGCGCTGGATCGCGGACGGCAACAACGTCGTCAAGGACCTGGAGTCGAAGGGCTACAAGACCAAGCTGGTCTACGGCGAGGACGACCCGGACCAGCAGGTCTCGCAGATCGAGAACATGATCACGCAGGGTGTGAAGGCCCTGATCATCGCGGCCATCGACAACAAGTCGATGAACAACGTGCTCCAGCAGGCCAAGGACGCCGACATCCCGGTCATCTCCTACGACCGCCTCATCCTCGGCACCAAGGACGTCGACTACTACGCGTCGTTCGACAACGAGAAGGTCGGCGAGCTCCAGGGCACCTACATCGTCGAGAAGCTCGGCCTCAAGGACGGTTCCGAGAAGGGCCCGTTCAACATCGAGCTCTTCGCCGGCTCCAACGACGACAACAACACGCGCTACTTCTTCGGCGGCGCCATGAAGGTCCTTCAGCCGTACATCGACAAGAAGCAGCTCGTCGTCAAGTCCGGCCAGACGGAGCTGACCCAGGTCACCACGCTCCGCTGGGACGGCGCCACCGCGCAGCGCCGCATGGACGACATCCTCACCAAGTCGTACAAGAGCGGCAAGGTCGACGCCGTGCTCTCGCCGTACGACGGCATCTCCATCGGCATCATCTCGGCGCTGAAGTCGGACGGCTACGGCTCGGGGAGCAAGCCGCTGCCGGTCGTCACCGGTCAGGACGCCGAGGTCGCCTCGGTGAAGTCGATCGTCGCGGACCAGCAGGCGATGACCGTCTACAAGGACACCCGCGAACTCGCCAAGGTGGCCTCGACGATGGTCGACGACGCCCTCAACGACGAGAAGCCCGAGGTCAACGACACCAAGACCTACGACAACGGCGCGAAGGTCGTCCCGGCCTACCTGCTCACGCCGATCGCCGTCGACAAGACGAACTACCAGAAGGTCGTCGTCGACTCCGGCTACATCAAGGAGAGCGACCTCAAGTAGCCGCCGCCACCGACCGACGATTCACGACTGACTGAACGACTGACTGGAAGGCAAGACCATGGCGGGACCCGTCCTGGAAATGCGCTCGATCGTCAAGACCTTTCCCGGCGTCAAGGCGCTGTCGGACGTCACGCTGACCGTCCAGCAGGGCGAGGTCCACGCCATCTGCGGGGAGAACGGCGCCGGCAAGTCGACCCTCATGAAGGTCCTCTCCGGCGTCCACCCGCACGGCACCTACGAGGGGGAGATCCTCTTCGAGGGAGAGGTCTGCGGCTTCAAGGACATCCGGGCGAGCGAGCAGCGCGGCATCGTGATCATCCACCAGGAGCTGGCGCTGGTGCCGTACCTCTCCCTCGCGGAGAACATCTTCCTCGGCAACGAGCACGCCAAGGGCGGGCTCATCGACTGGCGCGAGACCCTCAAGCACGCCAGCGAACTGCTGCGCCGGGTAGGTCTGTCCGACCACCCGGAGACCCGTGTCGCCGACATCGGCGTGGGCAAGCAGCAACTCGTCGAGATCGCGAAGGCCCTGTCGAAGAAGGTGAAGCTGCTCATCCTGGACGAGCCGACCGCCGCGCTGAACGACGAGGACAGCGGCAAGCTCCTGGAACTCATCCTGGAGCTGAAGAAGCAGGGCATCACCTCGATCATCATCTCCCACAAGCTCAACGAGATCCGCAAGGTCGCCGACTCGGTGACGATCATCCGCGACGGGAAGTCCATCGAGACCCTCGATGTGAAGGCGGCCGAGACCACCGAGGACCGCATCATCAGCGGCATGGTCGGCCGCGACCTCGACAACCGCTTCCCCGAGCGCACCCCCCACGAGGCGGAGGCGGACGCGGCCCCCGCCCTGGAGATCCGCAACTGGACCGTGAACCACCCGATCGACCAGCAGCGCAAGGTCGTCGACGATGTGTCGATCAGTGTGCGGCGCGGGGAGATCGTCGGCATCGCGGGCCTCATGGGCGCCGGCCGCACCGAGCTCGCGATGAGCGTCTTCGGGCGGACGTACGGCCGGTACGCGGGCGGCACCGTCCTCAAGGACGGCACGGAGATCCGGACGCGGCACGTGGCCGAGGCGGTCGAGCACGGCATCGCCTACGTCACCGAGGACCGCAAGCACTACGGCCTCAACCTCATAGACACCATCAACCGCAACATCTCGCTGACCGCCCTGGACAAGGTCGCGAAGCGCGGTGTCGTCGACGAGCACGAGGAGCGCAAGGTCGCCGAGCGCTTCCGCAAGTCCATGAACATCAAGGCCCCGACCGTCTTCGAGCCGGTGGGCAAGCTGTCCGGCGGCAACCAGCAGAAGGTCGTCCTCAGCAAGTGGATCTTCGCGGGTCCCGACGTGCTGATCCTGGACGAGCCGACGCGCGGCATCGACGTCGGTGCCAAGTACGAGATCTACACGGTCATCGACCAACTGGCGGCCGAGGGCAAGGCGGTCGTCTTCATCTCCTCCGAACTGCCCGAGCTGCTCGGCATGTGCGACCGCATCTACACCATGGCCGCCGGGCGGCTGACCGGTGAGTTCTCGCGGGCCGAGGCCACGCAGGAATCGCTGATGCGCCAGATGACGAAGGACAAAGAGGTAACCCGATGAGCACGGATGTGACCGCCAAGACCCCGGCCCCGGCGCCGCCGGGCAAGACCGGAGAGGGGACGGGCGGGGGCCTGCTGCAGCTGGTACTGGACGGTCTGCGGCGCAACATGCGCCAGTACGGCATGCTGCTCGCCCTCGGCCTGATCGTCGCCCTCTTCGCGGTCTGGACCGACGGCGACCTGCTGCTGCCGCGCAACGTCTCCAACCTGGTCCTGCAGAACAGCTATGTGCTGATCCTCGCGATCGGCATGATGCTGGTGATCATCGCGGGCCACATCGACCTGTCGGTGGGCTCGGTGACGGCGTTCGTGGGCGCGTTCGCGGCCGTACTGACGGTGCAGCAGGGTGTGTCGTGGCCGGTCGCCGTGGTGCTGTGCCTGCTGGTGGGCGCGGCGGCGGGCGCGGCACAAGGGTTCTTCATCGCGTATCTGGGCATACCGTCGTTCATCGTCACCCTCGCCGGGATGCTGGTCTTCCGCGGCGCGACGGAGATCCTGCTGGAGGGCCAGACCCTCGGCCCCCTCCCCGACGGTCTGCAGAAGATCGGCAACGGCTTCCTGCCCGAGGCCGGCCCGGAGACGAACTACCACAACATCACGCTGCTCCTGGGCCTCGTGCTGATCGTCTTCGTGGTCCTCCAGGAGTTCCGCGACCGCAAGCGCCAGCAGGAGTTCTCGCTGGACGTGGTGCCGCTGAACCTCTTCCTGCTCAAGATCGTCTCCATCGTCGCCGCGGCCCTCGTCGTCACGATGCTGCTCGCCAGCTACAAGGGCGCGCCGATCATCCTGCTGATCCTGGGTGCGCTGGTGGTCGGTTACGGCTACCTCATGCGCAACGCGGTGTTCGGCCGTCACATCTACGCGATCGGCGGCAACCTGCCGGCGGCGAAGCTGTCCGGCGTGAAGGACAAGAAGGTCACCTTCCTGGTCTTCCTGAACATGGGCGTGCTCGCGGCCCTGGCGGGTCTGGTCGTCGCCGCCCGTCTGAACGCGGCCGGTCCGAAGGCGGGACTGAACTTCGAACTGGAGGCCATCGCCTCGGCGTTCATCGGTGGCGCGTCCATGAGCGGCGGTGTCGGTACCGTCCTCGGCGCGATCATCGGTGGTCTCGTCCTCGGCGTGCTGAACAACGGTATGAACCTCCTCGGCGTCGGCAGTGACTGGCAGCAGGTCATCAAGGGCCTGGCCCTGTTGGCGGCGGTCGGGTTCGACGTGTGGAACAAGCGCAAGTCCGGTTCGTGAACGAACCCGGGCCCCGCCGGAAGGCGGGGCCCGGTTCCTTTCCCAGCAGTTTCCCGCACTGATCAACACAGCAGTGGAGCCGCATATGGAAATGAACAGACGCACGGTCATCGCAGGAGCCGCGGCGGCGGGTGTGGCCGCCACCGCGCTGGGCGGCACGGCCCAGGCCGCACAGGCCGAAGGAGGCAGTCAGAAGCCCGTGAAGAAGCTCTTCGGCAAGCTCGCCGACGGCACCAGCGTCCACAGCTGGTCGCTGGCGAACGGCGGCACGCGTATGAAGGTCCTGTCGTACGGCGGAATCGTGCAGTCCCTGGAGATACCGGACCGCAAGGGCCGGTACGCGAACGTCTCCCTGGGCTTCGCCACCATCGAGGACTACGTCGCCAAGAGCCCGTACTTCGGCGCCCTGATCGGCCGGTACGGCAACCGCATCGACAAGGGCCGGTTCACCCTCGACGGCAAGAGCCACCAGCTCTCCGTCAACGACGGCGCGAACAGCCTGCACGGCGGCGCCCAGGGCTTCGACAAGCGCGTGTGGGACGTCGAGCCGTTCACCAAGGGCTCCGACGTCGGCCTGTACCTGTACTACACGAGCGTCGACGGCGAGATGGGCTACCCCGGCACGCTCAAGGCGAAGGTCACGTACACCCTCACCGCGCACGGCGACTGGCGCGTCGACTACGAGGCCACCACCGACAAGGCCACGGTCGTCAACCTCACCAGCCACGTCTACTGGAACCTCGCGGGCGAGGGCAGCGGCTCGGTCTACGACCACGAGCTGAAGATCGCCGCCTCCCGGTACACCCCCGTGGACTCGGGCCTGATCCCCACCGGTGAGCTGGCCGCGGTCGCGGGCACCCCCTTCGACTTCCGCCGGCACAAGACGGTCGGCGAGGACATCCGCGAGGCGCACCAGCAGCTGCTGTACGGCCAGGGCTTCGACCACAACTGGGTGCTCGACAAGGGCATCACGGCGCGACCCGAGCAGATCGCGGCCCTGAAGGACCCGTTCTCCGGCCGTACTCTGCGGATCGCGACCACCGAGCCGGGCCTGCAGTTCTACTCCGGGAACTTCCTCGACGGCACGTTCGCCGGCACCGGCGGCCGCATCTACCGCCAGGGCGACGCCCTGTGCCTGGAGACACAGCACTTCCCGGACTCGCCGAACCAGCCGGACTTCCCGTCGACGGTGCTCCGGCCGGGGCAGGTGTACCGCTCGACGACGGTCCACTCCTTCAACTGACCCGCCGTCACAGGTGACGCACAGGTTCTTACCATTTTCTCAGCGGTTGAACAGTGCCGTCCAAGCCACCGTACTCATGGGTGGCCCGTGCTCCCCCGCACGGGCCACCCATAGTTGTCGGGCCCGGTCGTCCCCAACGGGCCCGCCCCCCACGGAGGTTTCATGGCCGGGAACGTCACCTCGCTGTTCCGCAGCACGGCAGCGCACAGCCCCTCGATGGCTGCGCTGACGCGCGAGGGCGGAGAAGGCGCCGGCCCGATCGACTTCTGCATCCCGTGCAACCCGTACTTCCCCACCCCCGCCATGTTCGACGACCTGGCGGGCCGGCTGCGCGAGATCATCACGTACTACCCGAGCAGCGCCGACACCATCACCTCCGAGCTCTGCAACCTCCTCCAGCTGCCGCCGCAGTGCGTGGCGATGGGCAACGGCTCGACCGAGCTCATCACCTGGATCGACCACCTGCTGGTCCGCGAGTCCCTCGCCGTCCCCGTCCCCACCTTCGGCCGCTGGACCGACCAGCCGATGGAGACCGGCAAGCGCGTCGACATGTTCCCCCTCCAGGAGTCGAGCGGCTTCGCCCTGGACCTCGCGCAGTACGCCGAGTTCATCCGCCAGCGCGGCACGAAGGTCGCCGTCATCTGCAACCCGAACAACCCGGACGGCGGCTTCCTCCACCGCCACGCGCTGGTGCAGTTCATGGACGCGATGGCGGACCTGGACCTGGTCGTCATCGACGAGTCGTTCCTGGAGTTCGCCGACGCCGAGGCCGAACCGAGCACGGTCGCGGACGCGGTGATGCGGCCCAACGTCGTCGTGCTGCGCAGCCTCGGCAAGAACTTCGGTCTGCACGGCATCCGCTTCGGCTACATGGTCGCCAACCCGGCACTCGCCGGGAAGGTCCGCTCGATGCTGCCCAAGTGGAACCTCAACTCCTTCGCGGAGACCGTGGTGTTCATGCTCAAGGACCACGGTGCCGAATACATGGAGAGCCTCCACCAGGTGCGCAGGGACCGCCTGGAGATGGCCCGTCTGCTCTCCAACCTGCCCGGTCTGACGGTCTACCCGTCGCAGGGCAACTTCCTCTTCGTGCGCCTTCCCGTGGGTGCCGAGGGCACCGTGGTCCGGGACCGGCTGCTCACCGAGCACCGGATACTGGTCCGTGAGTGCGGCAACAAGATCGGCTCATCCAGTCGCTTCCTGCGGCTCGTGGTCCGGCCCGAGGTGGACGTGCGTCGCCTGGTGGCCGGCCTGGAGTCGGTGCTCTACGGGTCCAGGAGGGGAGCCGCCGTACCTGAGCTGGGCACCGGGACCAGCTACAGCTCGGGTACGGCGGCCGTGGACCGGCTGATGAGCGAGACCAACGGCGCGGGCCTGCAGGGCGTGGCCGCCCAGGCGATGGAAATGCCCGCTCCGGCGCCCGCCCCGGCCCCGATACCCACACCGGCGCCCGCTCCGCCGCCCGCACCCGCCCCTGCGCCCCTACCGACCCCAGCTCCGGTTCCGGCCGCCGCGTCGATGCCCCAGGTGCCCCAGATGCCCCAGGTACCCCAGGTACCCCAGATGCCCTCGCTGCCGAACGTGGCCGCCATGCCCGGCATGCCCGGCATGGCCCCCGCTCCGGCCGCCGGCCTCCAGCCGGTCGCCCAGACCGGCATGCCCGGTATGGCCGCCGCCGCCAACCGCCGCGCGATGGGCGCCGCCCAGGGCCTCACGGCGGCCCAGGTGCGTGGCCGCACGGCACCGGAGGGCGAGCCCGAGCCGCTGGGCTGGCCGGCGGCGGGGGCGATCTGAGCGAGCGCGGCGTCAAAGGGTCAGTAGGCGACGGGCCAGCCGCTGCTCCAGTCCAGGAGGTTGACGCCGAGTTTCGGCGTCCCGTTGTCGTTGCCGTCGTAGTAGTGGTAGACGATCAGGTCGCCGTCGACGTCGCCCAGGATCGACTGGCCGCCGGGGCCGATGACGCTGCCGTGCGACTCCAGCACGGGCGTGCCACCGTTGTTCGTCATGGCGACGCCGTTCCTGTCGCGGTAGGGCCCGGTGACACTGCCGGCGCGGCCGACCTTGACCTTGTAGGTGGAGCTGGTGCCGGCGCAGCAGGTGTCGTACGAGGCGAAGAGGTAGTAGGAGCCGTTCCGTTTGACGATGAACGGGGCCTCGACGGCCTTGGTGCCGGTCGGGCGGGAGGCGAGCGAGTAGCGCGTGGTGTTGGACGAGAGCTGTTTGCCGGTCGAGGGGTTGATCTGGATCATCTTGATCCCGGACCACCAGCTGCCGAAGGACAGCCACCACGTGCCGTCGTCGTCGACGAAGAGGTTGGGGTCGATGGCGTTGTAGTCGGTGGACGCGTTGGACGTGTAGACGATGCCGTAGTCGGTCCAGCTGCCCGGCGCTCCGGTGGTCGAGCCGGCCAGCCCGATCGCCGAGTTCTGCGAGCCGAAGGACGAGACCGAGTAGTACATCAGGTACTTGCCGCCGTGGTACGAGATGTCCGGCGCCCACGCCTCCGGCACGGAGGAGTAGGTGGACCACCAGCCCGGCTTCGTGCGGAAGGCGTCGGCGCCGGCGCTGAAGGCGATGCGGTCGGTGGACGTCTTGCTGGTGAGGCCGCCGCCGGTGGCGTACAGCAGGTACTGGCCGGACGAGGTACGGATCATCGTCGGGTCGTGGACGACCGTCGAGCCGGTGACGCGCCCGGGGTTCGGGTACGCGTTCGCCGTACCGGGGACGAGGGCGAGCAGGATGGCCGCGGGGACGGCGAGGAGAGCGGTTCTTCGGGGGATGCGGGCGGTGCTGGAGGTGCGGGAGGTGCGGCTCATTCGGAACCTCCTGGGAGTGGGGGTGACCTGACTCCGCTGCCCGGCACAGAGCGTCCGGCACCGAGCGTCCGGTATGACGAACAGCGGCCGTTCAGTCGGACAGTCGTGCGCCCGGGAACCGTAGAGTCGAAGCGCTTGCGCGTCAACGCCTGCGCGGGGATCCGAAACCGGGAAGGGGAGCAACGGCCATTGACCGGAAGCGGTCACTCCGCGATCACGAACGCACAACTCCGGCCGGTCTCTGCCGCCCGCCGGTACTTCGCGCATGGATCCCCGTGGCCGGGCTAGCGTGGATTTATGCGGCTGAGTGGCCTTGAGGGCTCCGAGACGGTCCTGTTGAAGCGGCACTTCACAGGAGCGAACCTGTCCGTGCTGCGCGCCCTGGTGGAGGACACGGCGGCCGCCGAGGGCCTTGCGGGCGTGCGGCTGGGCGAGTTCACCCTCGCCGTCAGCGAGATCGCCAACAACGCCGTCGAGCACGCGGGCGGGCGCGGCCGTCTCGAACTCCGCCGCCTGACCGACGAGCTGGAGTGCCGGATCACCGACAACGGCCCCGGCTTCACGCCCGCCATCCCCGAGCTCCTCCCCGGCCTCGACGACACCCGCTCCGGCCGCGGCCTCTGGCTCGCCCGCCTGGTCACCGACCGTCTCTCCATCGCTGCGGGCGCGACGGGAGCCGCGGTGACACTGGCGATGCGCCTGCGCTGACGGACCTACGGACCTACGGACCTACGGGCGTACGGGCGTACGGGCGTACGGGCGTACGGGCGCATGCCGTGGTCCGAGGTCCTGCGGGGCCGCTCACGCCCCCACCGTCTGCGGCTCCTCGACCGCCGACTCCGCGGCCGCCGCCTTCTCCCTCCGATACGCCCGGATCGAGTAGGCCAGCCCCGCGGCCCACAGCACATACAGCAGCACGTACACGGCCGTGCTCACGGCCCCCGTCGCCCCGGCCCAGTCGCTCCTCAGCAGCGTACGGACGTTGGTGACGATGATGACCCCGCCGACCGCGGAACCGAGTACCCGCGGCGGCACCAACCGCACGAGCCACGCCGCGATCGGCGCGGCGACCAGGCCGCCCAGCAGGAACGCCAGGACCCACGCGAAGTCGATGCCCTGGGAGCCGAGCGAGAACAGGAATCCGAAGCTGGCCGCGATCGCGACCAGGAACTCACTCGTGTCGATGGAACCGATCACCTTGCGCGGCTCCATCCGGCCGCTGGCGAGCAGCGCCGGTGTACCGACCGGACCCCAGCCGCCCCCGCCCGTCGCGTCCAGGAACCCGGCGACCAGCCCGAGCGGTGAAAGGAACCGTTTCCGCAGCGGCTTGCCCAGCCGACCCTTGGGCAGGCCACGGAAGGTGAAGCGGGTCATGACGTACAGCCCGAGCCCCAGCAGGATCAGTGACATGACCGGCTCGGCGACCTCGGTGGACAGGGTGGACAGCACGGTGGCCCCGAGGAACGCGCCGACCGCGCCCGGCACCCCGATCTTCGTCACGACCTTCCAGTCCACGTTGCCGAACCGCCAGTGCGCGGCGCCCGACATCAGCGTGGTGCCGATCTCGGCCAGGTGGACCGTGGCCGAGGCCGCCGCCGGGTTGGTGCCCATCGCGAGCAGCAGGGTGGTGGAGGTCACGCCGTAGGCCATGCCCAGACTGCCGTCCACGAGTTGGGCACCGAGGCCCGCGAGCGCGAGCAGTACCAGCGTCCGCATGTGCGTCCGCCTCCCCTTTTCCCTGGTTTTCCCACCGGTTAGGTAGGGATTGATTGGCCGGGCCGACGATAAGAGGGGAAACTGAGGAACGCATGAGGGCGATGTGACGATCCTGTGGGGGAGCGCCCGCGCGTGACGGGCCACGGGCTACGAACTACGGGCACTCCCCTCACACCACGGTGCGGCTAACGCAGTCGGATCACGTTCCACGACAGCGGCTCCAGGACGGCCTGCAGCGTGCCGTCGCGGAGGGTCGTGCCCGCGACGGTGTGCGGTGTGACGCGTTCGGGCTCGTCGAGGGTGTTCCGGGCGTCCGGGTCGGCGTCCGCGAGCGCGCTGTGCTCGACGACCGAGGTCAGTTCCAGCCCGTTCAGGGCGACTTCGAGGGGGAGCGACTCGGTGCGGCTGCGGTTGACGGCGAAGACGGTGACCGAGCCGTCCTCCCCGCGCACGGCCGTGGCGTGCAGCAGGTCCGTCTCGCCGTACTTGGCCGTCTCGTACGTCGGGGAGTCGACCCGTACGTCGAGGACCTGGCCGCGCCCGTACCGGGAGGCCTGCGCGAACGGGAAGAACGTGGTCTGCCGCCAGGCGGGGCCGCCCGGCTCGGTCATGATCGGTGCGATGACGTTGACGAGCTGGGCGAGGCAGGCGACGGTGACCCGGTCCGCGTGCCGGAGCAGCGCGATGAGCAGGGAGCCGAAGACGACCGCGTCCATGACGCTGTAGTTGTCCTCCAGCAGACGCGGGGCCTCGGGCCAGTCGCGGGGGTCGGCGGTCGCGGAGTGCTCCTCCCAGCCCGGGAGGTACCAGACGTTCCACTCGTCGAAGGAGAGGTTGATCTTCTTCTTCGACTTGAGCCTGGCGCCGACGTGGTCGCAGGTGGCGACGACGTTGTCGATGAAGGACTCCATGTCGACGGCGGAGGCGAGGAAGGAGTCGAAGTCGCCGTCGGTCGGCCAGTAGTAGGCGTGCAGCGAGACGTAGTCGACGAGGTCGTAGGTCTCCGCCAGGACCGTCGCCTCCCACTCGGCGAAGGTGGGCATCGACTGGCTGGAGGAGCCGCAGACGACCAGCTGGACCGAGGGGTCGATCTGGCGCATGGCGCGGGCCGTCTCGGCGGCGAGGCGGCCGTACTCGTGGGCGGTCTTGTGCCCGGTCTGCCACGGGCCGTCCATCTCGTTCCCGAGGCACCACAGCCTGATGCCGAAGGGGTCCTTGTCGCCGTGGGAGACGCGGAGGTCCGAAAGAGCCGTGCCCGAGGGATGGTTGGCGTACTCCTGGAGCTCCAGGGCCTCGGCCACGCCTCGGGTGCCGAGGTTGAGGGCCATCATGGGCTCGGCCTGGGGGCCGATCTTCCTGAGGAAGGCGATGTACTCGGAGAGCCCGAAGTGGTTGCTCTCCGTGGAGCGCCAGGCGAGGTCGAGGCGGCGCGGGCGCTCCTCCACCGGGCCCACCGAGTCCTCCCACTTGTAGCCGGAGACGAAGTTGCCGCCGGGGTAGCGGATCGTGGTGACGCCGAGTTCGCGGACGAGGTCCAGCACGTCGGTGCGGAGTCCCGCCTCGTCGGCCGACGGGTGGCCCGGCTCGTGGACGCCGGTGTAGACGCAGCGGCCGAGGTGCTCGACGAACGAGCCGAAGAGGCGGGGGTTGACCTCGCCGATGGTGAAGGCGGGGTCGAGGGTGAAGCGGGCGGTACGCATGGGGTCCCTTCGGGGTGCGTGCGGTGCGGTGGGCGTGTGAGGGGGATCGTCACCATCGCGTGGGTCGCGCTGGTTGCGTGGGTCGCGTGGGTCGCTCCGTCGTGTTCACCGTCCGACGACTGACATCGCCGTTCGACATTTCGGATCATGGCCGTAACTTCGGACGGACCGTAAAATTCGATGCGCCCGCGCGTCAATGGGGCGGGCGGGACTTTCGTGTGCGGTGGGTGAGGACGGCGGGCGGCGGCGATCGTTCCGCACCAGGCAACGATCGTTGAATTTTCATGGTGTGAACGGTCACGGGCGCGTACTGTCGGGCCGTGCTTGCTCTGTCAGCGACTTGCGCGCGCATCGAGGCGTGGAGCGCCGAGAACGGACTCGACCGGGCCGAACGTCCCGGCGTACGGGACCTGTCCGGGGACGCAGCGGCGGAGGCCCGGTGAGCGCCGGCTCCGGTTCGCGTGCCCGTGGGGCCGCCCTCCGGGCCCTCACCTCACTCGCGGGCACCCGGGCCGGTGCCCGGGTCGCGGCTGCCCTGACCGCCTCGCGGATCACGGCCGGGATGCGGGATCTCGCGGGGGAGCTCACCGCCGGGCTCCAGACGCGCCTCGAAGGGCCGGTCGGGGTACGGGAGTTGTGCGGGGCCCTGTGCGAGGCGATGAGCGAGCGCAGGGGCGGGCGTCGGGTCGAGCTGCGGTTCGAACGGTTCCCGGACGAGATCGAGGTCACCGGGCTCTGGCTGGAGTTCCAGGACTTCGACCTGGTCATCGTCGAGGAGCGGGCCGAGGCGGTGCAGCAACTCGTCATCCTGGGCCATGAGTTGTGGCACATGCACGCCGGGCACTGTCATCATCACGTGGCCGGCGCGGCAGCCGTCCGCGCGCTGGCCGACGAGCCCGGCTGGCGGGAGCACGCGCTCGCCGTGGCCGCCCGCAACGGCTCCCACGAGGCCGACGAGCGTGAGGCCGAGGACTTCGGCCACCGGCTCGCCACCGGCCTCCGTCCATGGATGGCCGGTTCGGAACAGGGCGGTCACCGGCCGGCCGACCCGGTCGGGAAAGCCCTCCAGGCCTACCTCGGTTACGGCGGTCGGCGGAGCGGGCCACAAAGCGGGCCACGGAGATGACCTCCGCGACGGGCCCGGCAGCGGGCCTTCCGGCGAGCGCGGTGGCACAGCACCTGGCGTTGGATCCCTCGGGCTTCCTCGGTGAGCTGTACATCTCCTTCTGGATACCGACGGCCGTGCTCACCGCGGCCCTGGTCATCAAGCTGCCGAGCATCGTCAAACTGTGGCGGGACCCGCTGCTGCGCGCCGTCGGCGGACTGCTGGTGCTCGCCTGCGCGGTCTTCACCTTCGCGGTGCCGGGGACCATCGCCCGGGTGAACCGGCTCACGGGCGTGCCGAACATCTCGGCGCCCTGGGTGTACTCCCTGATCACCGCGTTCTGCGCGTCCTGTCTGCTGCTGATCATCGCGTGGCGGGGCGGGCTGTCCGACCGCTCGGCGGCGACCCGGCGCGCCATGCGGTGGGTGGTCGGTGTCTACAGCGCGGTGATCGTCGCCCTGTGGGTGCTGTTCGCGCTGGCGGACACCCCTGTGGAGCGGCTGCGCGACCTCGACACGTACTACGCCACCACGCCCTTCATGCGTGAGGAGATCGTCCTCTACCTGCTCGCGCACACCGTGGCCGTACTGATCACCTACCGGCTGGTGCACAACTGGGTCCGCACGGACGGACTCGACGCCTGGCTGCGCTGGGGCCTGAAGTCCCTCGGCGTCGGCTACGCGCTGAACCTGGTCTACGACGCCGCCAAGATCACCGCTGTTGTCGCCCGCTGGACCGGCCACGACCTGGACTGGCTGTCCACGGACCTGGCGCCGCCCGTGGCCGCCCTCTCCGCCATCCTCGTCGCGATCGGCTTCATCCTTCCCCACGCCGGCCAGTACCTCCACGGCCGCTGGCGGGTACGGCTGTGCCACTGGCGGCTGCGGCCCCTGTACCTGCTGCTGCGCACGGTCACCGGCTCCGGTGTGCCCTTCACCCTGCGGGCCGGCCCGGAGTTGCGCCTGACGCGCCGTGAGACCTTCATCCGCGACGCCCTGCTGCAACTGGCCCGCCACTTCGACGAGGACGTACGGCGCCGGTCCTACGCGGCGGCCGTCGCCCTCGGCCACGCGCCGGGCCGAGCCCGGGCGCTCGCCGCCGCCGTGACGGTCCAGGACGCCGTAGCCGCGCGGAAGTGCCCGGTCGACGGTGACGCACCGGCCTCCCCGGACACCGCCGACCTCCTGCGGGAGATCGAGGCCGTGTCCCGGGTCCTCCGCCACCCCGAGGAGATCGCGGCCGTCCGCACCCGGGCGGCCGCAGCGGCGGAAACCGTAGTAGCAGCAGAAGTAGCAGAGAGCGTGTCCGCACATGACTGACCGTCCTCGCCCCGCCCGGTCCGCCGTCGTTCTCGGCGGGTCGCTCACCGGCATGCTCGCGGCCCGCGCCCTGGCCGGGTACGCGCACTCGGTGACGGTCGTCGAGCGCGACGCCCTGCCCGACGGACCCGTGCCCCGCCGCGGCCTGCCCCAGGCACGCCACGCCCACGTGCTGTGGTCCGGCGGAGCCCGGGCCATCGAGGACCTTCTGCCCGGCACCACCGAGCAGTTGCTGGCGGCCGGGGCGCACCGGCTGGCGGTCACGACGGACATGGTCACGCTGTCCGCGCAGGGCTGGTTCCGGCGCTGGCCCGAGTCGCACCACATGCTGCTGTCCAGCCGGGACCTGCTGGACGCGACGATCCGGGCACAGGTCCTCGACGACGACCGGGTCCACCTGGTCGAACGCACCGAGGTACGGGGACTGGAGGGCACGGCCGGCGCGGTCACCGGGGTACGCGTCCGCGCGGGCGACGGCACGGAGCGCACCCTCGCGGCGGACCTGGTCGTCGACGCGACGGGCCGTACCTCCCGGGCGTCCCGGTGGCTGACCGCTCTCGGGCTGCCCGCACCGGCGCGGCGGGAGGTCGACTCCGGTCTCGCGTACGCCAGCCGCGTCTACCGCGCCCCCGAGACGGCCCGGGGCGCCTACCCGGTCGTCAATGTGCAGGCCGACCCGCGCGCCGGGGTGCCCGGCCGGGGTGCCGTGCTCCTCCCCATCGAGGGCGGCCGGTGGCTCGTCACCCTCCACGGCACCCGGGGTGGCGAACCCCCGTCGGGGAACGACGACTTCGTGCGGTTCGCCCTGGAGGACGTACGCCACCCGCTGGTCGGTGAACTCCTCGCGAACACCGAGCCGTTGACGGACGTGACGTTCACCCGCACGACCGTCAACCGGCGTTGGTTGTACGAGCGGATGCCGGTCTGGCCCGAGAACTTCACCGTCCTCGGCGACGCGCTCGCCGCGTACAACCCCGTCTACGGGCACGGGATGTCGGTCGCCGCGCGCAGCGCGGTGACGCTCCGCTCGGTGATCCACCGTCACGGCTGGGGCACGCCGGGGCTGGCCCGCCATGTCCAGCGGGCGGTGGCCCGGCCGGTGAGCGCGGCCTGGGACCTGGCCACCGGGCAGGACCTGTTCTATCCGGGCGCGACGGAGAACGGGCCCACCCTTCGGGAGCGTCTGGCCGCGTCGTACGTCGACCGTCTCGTCCGCACCGCCATGGGCAACGGCCGCATCGCGCGCCGCTTGACGGACGTGACCTCGTTGGAGCGCGGTGCGGAGGTGCTCTTCGCGCCGAGTGTGCTGCTCGCCGCGGTGGTCGGCCCCCTGCGGCCACCACTCACCGGTCCACCCTTGACCGCCGAGGAGCGCAAGGCCGTGGAGGGCTGACTTCTGGGGCTGCGCGCCAGACCCCCACGGGGCTCAGCCCGCGAACGCCTTCTGCTCCACGCCCTTCCCCGCACCCGGGATCACCAGCAGCGAACCCGACAGGGGCGGAGGTGCCGTCAGGCCCGTGGCGGCCGTGGTGATGTAGAGGTCCGTCAGGCCGGGGCCGCCGAAGGCGCAGGCCGTGGGGCGGGGGACGGGGAGGGGGATGACACGGTCGAGGGTGCCGTCGGGGGTGTAACGGCGAACCGCTCCGCCGTCCCAGAGGGCCACCCAGACGCAGCCGTCGGCGTCGACCGTGAGTCCGTCGGGGAACCCGGCGCCGTCCTCGATGGTCACCAGGGACCGCCGCCGGGAGATCTGCCCTTCTCCCTCTCCGTGTCCGCCTCCCTCTCCCACTCCTACGTCGAAGACGTCGACGCGACGGGTCGGGGAGTCGATGTAGTACATCAGGCGGCCATCCGGGCTCCAGCCGATGCCGTTGCTGACGGCGACGTCGTCGAGGACCGTACGGACCGTGCCGTCGGCGGTGAGATGGGACAACGTCCCGCCGCCCGGGGCCTCGTCATAGCGCATGGCGCCCGCCCAGAGGGAACCGTCGGGGGCCACGGCGGCGTCGTTGGCGCGGCGGCCCGGGACCGGGTCGTGGTGCAGCCAGCGGAAACCGCCGTCGGTGTCGTGCAGGCCCACGCCGTCCCGCAGGTTGAGCACCAGCCCGCCGCCCGCACGCGGCTTCGCGGCGCCCACGTGCTGTTCGGTGACCATGACCGTGCGGCGGCCGGAGACGGGGTCGTAGGTGTGGACGCGGGAGCCGAGGATGTCGACCCAGATCAGCCGCTGGGCGGCGGTGTCCCAGGTGGGGCCCTCGCCGAGGGCCGCGTGTTCCCGTACCGCGATCTCGTAGCCCGTTGAGGTCGTCATGCCACGCTCCTGTGTCCGAGGCGCTCCGACAGTTCCGCCGCGCCCTTGGCCGCGAGCTGCTCCAGCTCGGCGCGGCGCTCGTCGCTCCAGCGGATCATGGGCACGGAGATGGAGAGCGCGGCGACGACGCGGCCGGTGCGGTCGTGGACCGGGGCGGCCACGCAGGAGACGTCCGGGTTGGACTCGCGGCTCTCCACGGCGATCCCGCGCCGGCGGATCTCGGTCAGGGCCTCGCGCAGGGCGGCCGGGTCGGTGATGCTGTTGGGCGTCATCCGGACCAGGTCCGCGTCGTCGGGGATGCGGACGGTGAGCTCGTGCTCGGGAAGGGAGGCGAGGAGCATCTTGCCGACCGAGGTGCAGTGCGCGGGCAGCCGGCGCCCGGCGGCGGACACCATGCGGACGGCGTGCGTGGAGTCGACCTTGGCGATGTAGATGACGTCCGCGCCCTCCAGGATCGCCACGTGCACCGTCTCGTCGCAGGTTTCGGCGACGGACCGGGCGACCTGCTGGCCCTCGGCGGCGAGGTCGAGCTGCTCGGCGTAACGGCTCCCGAGCTGGTACGGACGTACACCGAGCCGGTAACGTCCCGGTTGTCCCGGTACCGGGACGATGTACGACCGGGCGGCGAGCGTGGTGACCAGCTCGTGCACGGTGGTGCGCGGCAGCTGTAGCTTGCGCACGATGTCGGGGGCGGACAGCGTGCCGTCCCCGTCCAGGAAGAGCTCCAGTATGTCGAGAGCCCTGGTCACGGCAGGTACTAGGCGTCCCACGACCGGCCCCCTCCCTTGCGTCCTTGGTGACTGCGTTCGAGATTTCAACAGTCGATCGGCATGACGAACACAGGCTAGTCACAGTGAGCTCGACCGGGCAATGGCCGGGCAGTGACCGGGAAACCCGGGGCGGACCGCGGCACCCCCCTCAGGCGGCCTCCTGCCGGACCCGCCCGTGCAGAAGCAGATAGAAGGTCTGCAACGACTCCTCCCGCCCCACCTCGAAGCGGTTCACCACCTTGCCCAGCGGATTCCACACCCGCCCGTCCGGCATCCGCACCCCGACCGGCTGCCCGAAGTACGCACGCTGCTCGGCGTCGAAGTCCACCCAGACCGCTCCGGCCCGGCGCACCAGCACCTCACCGACGTACGCCCCGAGCCCGAACAGCGCCCCGGCCACCCGCTCCCGGTCCGCCGCCCCCTTGCGCAGCCCGTCGACAAGGAAGTCGACGACCCGCAGGCTCGCGACCGAGTAGTCCAGCGGCAGCCGGTTCCTCTCCGTCAGCCGGGTGACGAACCCGGCGGCGTACCGCCGCATGCCGCCCGCGGTCGACCCCTGCCCCTCATACCCGGACATTCCCCCGCCCTTCGGTCGTTGTAGGGAAAGCGGCGTCCACTCCCCCACTGACCAAGCGCAGTTCCGGTCACAAACGTCACAGTCTCCACGACGACACTTCACACACCTTCACACACCGTGGTTCACGCGGACGCGGGCGGCCTTTCCCGGTCGGCTGCGTCGAGGAGCATGTGCGCGGCCACCGTGGCCCCGTCGGTGCGGATCGTGGCGGCCACGGCCCTCGCCCGCGCTCGGGTCTCGGGGGTCAGGGCCGTGGTGAGCGCGGCCGACAGGGAGTCGAGGGTCGGCGTCGGACCGTCGTGTGCCGCGCCGATGCCCAGCTCGGCCACCCGGGCGGCCCAGTACGGCTGGTCCGCGATCTGGGGCACCACGAGCTGGGGCGCGCCGGCCAGAGCGGCCGTCGTCGTGGTGCCGGCGCCGCCGTGGTGTACGACGGCGGCCACCCGGCCGAACAGCGCCTGCTGGTTGACCTCGCCGACGAGGAAGCAGTCGTCCCGGTCGTCGATCGGGGCCAGGTCGGCCCAGCCGCGGGCGAGGAGAACGCGGCGGCCGTGCGCACGGATCGCTTCGATCGCCACCCGGGCGGGGTCCGTCGCGGTGCGCATGGCCATGCTGCCGAAGCCCACGTACACCGGCGGTGCGCCGGCCTCCAGGAACGTCTCCAGCTCGTCGGGGAGCGGGCGCTCGTCCGGCAGGATCCACGCTCCGGTCTGCACGAGGTCGAGGTCCGTCATATCCCGCCACGGAACGAGGTTCGGGTCCGCCGCCAGCCACGGCCGGTCGGTGAAGACGTAGTCACGGACGTTGTCCACCGGGGGCAGGCCGATCGCCGCCCGGTGGCGGTTCTCCGCCTCTCGGTACAACTTGTTCACGCGCTGGGCGTCCTGCTCCCACAGCACCTTGAGGTCGGTCTCCTCCCGCGGGGACGGCCCGCCCGGCCGCATCGGCGGAGGGAACCGGCTCGACGGCAGTCCCAACGTATGGAAGCACGCGAGCACGTAGGGGATGCCGAGTTTCTCGGCCACCGAGCGAGCGCCGGCCGGCATCAGGCCGGTCGCCAGGAGCGCGTCGCATCCCTCGGCCGCCGCGGTGAGCGTGTCGAACCGTGCGGCGACCAGCTCGGGCGCGAGCCGGAACGCGGCCTCCGCCGACGGCGGCTTCTCGCCGGCAACCACCGAGCGCACGGTCGGTCCGAGCGGCACCAGCGGCAGTCCGACACGGGCCAGCAGCGCCACGAACTCCTGATCCGGCGGCGCGCAGACGCGCACCTCCGCGCCGAGTTCCCGCAGCCGCACCGCGAGTGCCACCACCGGTTCGACGTCCCCGCGCGATCCCCAGGTAGACAACACCACACGCATGTCGCACATCCCCCCATTCCACAGCTTCCGGCATCGGCCGACCATCCTGCGGCACGACCAGGGCCTTGCCGCAAGCCCCCCGGTGCGCTATAGGTTGAGAGTGGCAAGGAGTGGGAGCTCCTTGCCTTTGCTTTTGCCCTGCTCTCCCTGCTTCCCCTGCTTCCCCTGCTTTCTCGGGGCGCTCGGTCACGTCTGGGCAACCGCGGCGAACGAATGACGGGAAACGTCGTCCGCGATACTGAACGGACGGAATTCAGGATCGGTAAGGACCCGGGCTATGAATTCGGGCACTCCGATGTCGTAGCGATGCCAGTCCTCAGAATCCGCGATGCGCGCCACAATCGGCCACTCACGGCCACCCGAGGAGCCGGCCAGCCAGTAGAACCCGTCTCCTGACACCGTGGAGCCCCAGGGAATGAGCCCCTCCTTGCCCGGCTCGTAGATGCGGTAGGGAGCGAAAACGGGGTCGGCCTCGCCGTCGACGACTCCGTACTCCCGGGCGTCACTCAGGAAACCCCGCCACTGAGTGACCAGGTCGAACATCCTGCCCTCATCAACGCAGTGCAGGAGAAGGAAGTCCGAGAAGACGCCCCCACCGAATCCCTCGCACAACTCCTTGTAGTCAGCCGGAAGTTCCGCATCCAGCTCCCGCTCGATCTCAGCCCATGCGACAGGCGATCCCAGCGACTCTCGTCCGGTCACCTCAAGCAGACACCTTGTCCACTTCATCCTTGATACCCACTTTTCTATTCCTTTGTCGGTCGGCTTGACGTCGCGTCCGCCGGGCGGCTAGATCCAAGCGCAACGCAGAACACAGATGTCACATATCCATACATGACCGTCCCCACAGCCCAGGGAGTGACCGTGCAGGAAGCGAGGCCAGCAGTGAGGCCGGTGGAGTTGGCCTACCTGCCGACGCCCGCGGACGCGGTGACGGCGATCCGTGCACGGATGCGCGCCACCCCGGCGGGGCGGTTGCAGAACTGGGTGCTCATCGCCAGCGGGCTCGTCGTGCTGCAGGGGCTCGTCATGAACTTCACGGGCCCGAAAGGGCCCAGCTTCCAGTCCACGGTGCTGAGCCTCTCGGCTCTTGCCCTGGTTGTCGGTGTGTATCTGCTGGTCCCGGCGCTCCAGGGGCGGCAGGTGCACCGCATGATCGCCCCGCAGGGAGAGTTCCAGGCCGTCGTGGACGACAGCGGGGTGCGGGTGGCCTCGCGGTACAGCGAGACGACGTACCGGTGGCCGATGCTCACCCGGTACACGGAGACGGACGAGCTGTTCGTCCTGCTGACGCCCGACAGGTACGGCATCGGCATCGTCGTCCTCCCCAAGCGCGGCGCCGCGGAACCGGTGGACGTCGACCGCTTGCGCGACCTCCTCAACCTGCACGCCACCCGGCTCGGGCCCAAGAGAGTCCGGTCCGGGCGTCCCGAACCAGCCCAGCGCGGCTGACCCGACCGCAGCGCTCGCCTGGATAACGCCTGGTCAAGTGGCAAAGTGTCCGAAATTTCCGGCCGCTGGCCATCCGTCATGGCGTCATGTATAAACCGCCCCGGATGCCTGCCGGGCATGCGCAGACTTACTGATTTCCAGGGGGCAGTTCATGGGCGGCACAACCGGGGAATCCACAACGGCCCTGCGGTCCCGCCGCCCCGACCGCGCGGGGCTGCTGGTGGCCGGGGCGCTGCTGGCCGCCTGCGGCGGGCTCGTCCTGTACGGCGTACTCGACAGCGAGGACGGGGACACCGCGCGGGAGCGCCCCGCCCCCGCGGCCGCGGTGACGTACGAAGTCACCGGCACCGGCGCCGCCGACATCACCTACCAGGCCCGCGGCGAGGCCGGGCGCACCGTCACCGTGGGCGCCTCGGACCTGCCCTGGCGCAAGACCGTGGAGGTTCCCCTCGGCACGGAACCCGTCATCGGTATCACCCTGGGCGACAAGGGCGGGCAGGTACGCTGCGCCCTCGCTGTCCGCGGCGAGCACGTCCAGAGCGCCACCGCCACGGGTGCGTTCGGCCGGGCCACCTGCTCCGCCGCAGCACTCGCTCAAGAGGACCGGTGAGCGGGGGCGCTTTCCAGGTGTCAGCGGCGGGCCCGTGGGTCGCCCAGTTCGCCCCGTAATCGTTGGGCCCGTAACACCAGTTCCAGTTCGAAGCGGCGGTCCGGGTCGTCGATCTCGTCGCCCCACAACTCCCGTATCTGCCTCAGGCGGTAGCGCACCGTCTGAGGGTGGACGCCCAGGCGTGCGGCCACCTCGGGGGCGCCGCCGCGGGTCTCCAGCCAGGCCAGCAGGGTCTCCGCCAGGCGGCGGCCGTGAGCGGGGCCGCAGTGCGCGAGCGGGGCCAGGCACCGCAGGGCCAGGTCGTCGATGAGTTCCTCGGGCTGCAACAGCACCAGCGCCTCCGTGTGCTCCGTGCAGTGCAGCACCTCCCCGCCGGGCAGCAGCCGCCGTTCCATCAGCCGTACCGCGGCCTCGGCCCAGCGCAGCGACTTCGCGGCGTCGGGCAGCGGCACGGGCGGGCCGATCGCGCCGGACCAGCCGGTCAGGGCGCGGTGGAGCAGTTCGGGGCGGCCGGCCGCGCCGGGGTCGGGTACGACCATGCGGGGCTGCTCGTACTCCATGTCGAGCAGCACGCCCTGGCTCACGGCGGGGGCGACGGCTTCACGCGCCGGACGCAACAGGACCCCCACGGCGACCTTCTCGGGCAGCGGCCAGCCGATCCGGGCCGCCCGTTCCGTGAGCGCCTCCCCCGGGTCGCCCCGGTGGTGCTCCGACAACAGCAGCTCTATCAGGCGGCGTTGCAGGCGGAGCCGTTCGCCCGCCTGGCGGGCCGCCGCCTCCGCGTAGCCGCGCACCGACTGGTCCACCAGGCCGTCGAGGTACTCGTAGCCGGCGTCGACGAGTTCGTACATCGCCGGTGGCGGGATCTCGACGCGCTGGCCGATCTCCGCGAAACGGCGCCAGGCAAGCCGTACACCCAGGCGGTAGATCGCCTGGAGCGAGTCGAGGCTGCGGCCGTTCAGTCCCTCACCGCGGCCGAACTCCTGGAAGACGCCCGGAGGGACGCGCGGGCGGCCCTCCGCCGTCTCCAGGTGCTGCACGAAGACCTCAAGGGCGCGGCGGATGCCGACCAGCGCCATCGGCTCGCCGGAGTCGTCGAGTATGAAGGGCAGATGCGGGTACTCGCGGCGGATCTCCCGCAGGATCTCCTCGGCGAGCACCGGGGCCTCCGCCATGGCGAGCGCGGCGAACTGGCGCACCTGGAAGCGGGGTACGTCGCGCCAGGCCGAGCGGGTGGTGACGGTGCCCTGGCGGCGGGTCACCTCTCAGCGCTCCGCGCCGGCGTTCTCGTAGGTGATCAGCGGGGTGTTCGGCTGGTCCGGGGTCGCCTCCAGCAGGGCTACGGCACCGAGCGCGGCGCCCACGGCGAGCGCGGCCGCGACGGCGACGGTGGTGAGGGCGGCGAGCAGTCTGGACATCGACGGGTCAGCCTCTCTGTCGAACGGTCTTGTCGAAAGATCTGTCCGAAGACGCGTCGAAAGACGTGTCGAAAGATCTCTCGAAAGGTCGTCCCCACCCGGGCACCCGGCCACATGGCCGGGGACCTGGCCCGGCTCCAGCCCGGCCCAGTCTCGACAAGCATTGACACTCCGTCAAGAGTGCGCCTACGGTTCCCGGCCCATGGTGCGTGCCGTGCGAAACAGCGCGGCACCGCCTACCGCACGCGCACTTTCCCCCATGGCGCGCGACCCCGGCGTACCCGTACGCCCGTCGCGCCGACCCAAGTCACTGGAGTGCCGGATGCGCCGTTCTGCCTCACCGTTATCCCTGGTCACCTTGGGGGTCGGCACCTTCCTGCTGGTGCTGGCACCCCTGCTCGCGTGGTACGTGGAGCCGCGGGCCGCGGTGAACCCGATCGACATCGACACCACCGCCGTCTACACCGGAACCGGCAGCGTCTTCGACCTGGAGGACGTGAGGACCGTACCGGGTCAGAGGATCACCATCACCCAGCGGGTGCGCGGGGACGTCACCGACAGCGAGCGCAGCGGGAGGGCCGCGGTCTGGGACGTGACGACCTCGGTCGACACCGACCAGTCGCTGCCCGCCGCCGACCCGCACGACGCGCTGGACTTCACCCCGCATCGCTGGGTCAGCGACCGCCGGACCAACCGGCCCGTGCACTGCTGCGGTGAGAAGCCCTACATCCAGGGCGAGGCCTATCTGAAGTTCCCCTTCGACGTGCAGAAGCGCGACTACCGCTGGTGGGACAACACCCTCGGCGCGACCGTGACCCTCCACTACCGGGGGGAGAAGAAGGTCCGCGGGTACGAGGGCTACCGGTTCACCGGCTCCGTGCCCGCGACGAGGAACGGCACCCGGCTGGTGCCGGGCGCGATCGTCGACGAGCCGAACCGTCCGCAGGTGGTCGCCGAGGAGTGGTACTCCAACCACGGCATCGAGTTGGTCGTGGACCAGGCCACCGGACGCGTGCTCTACGCGCAGACGGGACCGCGCCAGACGCTGCGGGCGCCCGGCGGGAAGAAGGACGCGGCTGTGCTCCTCGACAGCCGGAAGATCGCGTTCACTGCCGGCACACAGAAGTTCGCGGTCGAGCAGGCGAAGAAGGACAGTGGTCAACTGCTTCTGGTGGGACGGACGTTGCCCGTGGGTGCGGCTGTGCTCGGGTTCGTTCTCGTCGTGGTGGGTGCCGTTTCGGTGGTGCGTGGGCGTCCACATCCCGAAACGTCCGAGTCATCCCAGGGCGCACTCACAATTTGACGAAGCGTCAGCTCCAAGAGGCCGGAATTTGTCACCTCGGTGAGTAGCAGCTCCGAACGGCTCAGCGAAAACTGTCCACCCCACCTGAGCACAGCCCACCCCCACCCGGCAGGTTCGCACCCCCCACGCCGCGTTCCGCCCCCCTGAGACGAGTTGGAGCACCGATGCCCCAGCACGTGCCGTTCTCGCTGCTCGAAGCGTTCCCGCGCTCCGTGCGGCCCTCTCCGGCGCACCCCCCACCACCGCGCCGCATCGTTTTCCTGGCCCGCCGTGACCTCGGCAATCCCGCGGCCGGCGGTTCCGAACTCCTCGTCGACCGGCTCGCCGTCGGACTGACCCGGCTCGGTCACCAGGTGACCCTGCTGTGCGGCGGACCCGCGGCGTTCCGGGACTACCGGGTCGTGTCGGCCGGCGGCGACCTGAGCCACTATCTGCGGGCCAAGTCCTCGTTCGCCCGCCAGGTCGGCGACTGCGACCTGCTGGTCGAGGTGTGCAACGGCATGCCGTACCTGGCACCGCTGTGGCACGACGGCCCGACGCTGTGCCTGGTCAACCATGTGCACACGGAGCTGTGGACCATGCGGTTCGGCGGCCCGCTGGCCCCGGCGGCGCGTCTCGGCCGAAGACTCGAACACTGGGCGCTGGCGGGTGCGCAGCGGGGGAACCTGCTCGTCGCCGTGTCACCGTCGACGGCGCACGCGCTGCGGGAGATCGGCGTGGAGCGCGAACGGATCAGAGTGGTGCACAACGGGGTCGAGGAGCCGGGGCCGCGCACGGAACGCTCCCCCGAGCCGCTGTTCGTGGCGGTGGGGCGGCTCGTCGAGTACAAGCGGATCGATCTGCTGCTGCGGCTGTGGGAGCGGGTACGGCCGGTGACGGGCGGGCGGCTGGTGATCGTGGGTGAGGGCCCCGAGCGTGCCCGCCTTGAGCGGCTCGCGGGCCCCGGCGTGGAGTTCACCGGTCATGTCTCCGAAGCCGAGAAGCACCGGCTGCTGTGCGCGGCGTGGCTGCTGATGCACCCCTCCGCGGTCGAGGGCTGGGGCCTGGTCGTGACCGAGGCGGCGGCCCGCGAGACCCCGGTGATCGCCTTCGACGTGCCGGGGCTGCGCGACTCCGTCGTGGATGGCGAGACGGGTGTGCTGGCCGAGGGCGCGTCGTCCTTCGCCGCCGCGTGGTGCGCTCTCGCGCTGTCCACGGACCGGCGGGCCCTCATGGGGAAGGCGGCGAGGGAGCGTGCGGGGCGCTTCCGCTGGGATCACACGGTTCGGCAGTTCGGGGCGGTGGCTGCTGAGGCGGTGAGGGACTGGGTGCCGTGAGGGTCGGTCAGTTCGGGGGTGGTGTGAAGGATCCCTCCCTCCGCCGCTCCGTCGCCCTCTTCCGTGCCTTCCTCCGCGAGCAGGACGACCCCGAGTACTGCTACTCCCTCCTCGCCCGGGACGCCGCCGACCAGGTGGAGGCGTACGGCGGTCCGGTCGACGGGCGGACGGTGGTGGACGTCGGCGGGGGCGGTGGGTACTTCACGGAGGAGTTCCGGCGGCGCGGGGCGCACGCGTACCTCTTCGAGCCCGACGTCCGGGAGCTGGGGGCCGCGCCGCCCGAGGGCGCGGTCGTCGCGGACGGGTATCTGCTGCCGCTGGGCGGCGGGGTCGCGGACGTGTGCTTCTCCTCCAACGTGCTGGAGCACGTGGCCGATCCGGGGACCTTCCTCAGCGAGCTGGTGCGGGTCACCCGGCCCGGCGGGCTGATCTACGTGTCGTTCACCAACTGGTACTCCCCGTGGGGCGGTCACGAGTGGGCGCCCTGGCACTACCTCGGCGCCGAGCGTGCGCGGGCCCGCTACCGGCGCCGTACCGGGAGAGAGGCCAAGCACACCCTCGGCGAGAACCTCTTCGCCGTGCACATCGGCCCCACCCTGCGGCAGGTGCGTGCCCGCGACGACGTCAGGGTCGTCTCGGCGCGCTCCCGCTACTGGCCCTTCCTCGCGGAGACCGTCGTGAAGGCGCCGGTCCTGCGCGAGTTCGCCACCTGGAACCTCCTCCTCATCCTCCGGCGGTGTCCCCCATGACGAGCACGGTCCAGGCTCCTCCCCCCGCCCCGGCACGACCCGACGGGCCCGCGCGGCGGCCCCCCGAGGGTCCACGGTCGCGGCGCTGGCTGCTGGGGTTCTGGGCCGTGGTGTTCGTGCTGTTCCTGGCCGTGCGTCCGGGGCGGATGACGTTCGAGACCAAGCTGGGTGTCGCGCTCGACCCCTGGCAGTTCCTGTCCGACCTGGGGCAGTTGTGGCACGACCGGGGCGGCTTCGGCGGGCTCCAGGACCAGTACGTCGGCTATGCGTGGCCGATGCTGCCGTACTACGCGCTGTGCGATCTGGTGCGGCTGCCGGTGTGGCTCGCAGAGCGGCTGTGGCTGTCGATCGTGGTGACGGTCGCCTTCTGGGGTGCGCTGCGGCTGATGGAGCGGCTGCGCGTCGGGAGCCCCGGGAGCCGGTTGCTCGGCGCCGTCGCGTACGCGCTGTGGCCGGTGTTCACGACCGTCGTCGGCTCGACCTCGGCGGCCGCGCTGCCGGGCGCGTTCCTGCCGTGGGTGCTGCTGCCGCTGACGAACGAGCGGTACAGCGCGCGGATCGCCGCCCTCCGCTCGGCGCTGCTCGTCACGTTCATGGGCGGCGTCAACGCGGCCTCCACCCTCGCCTCGCTGCTCCCGGTCGCGCTGTACCTGCTGTCCCGTCCGCGCGGCCCCCGGCAGCGGCGGCTGATCGCCTGGTGGGTTCCGGGCGTGATCCTGGCGACCGCGTGGTGGGTGATCCCGCTGCTGCTGCTCGGCGCGTACGGCGAGAACTTCCTGCCGTACGTGGAGACGTCGGGGACCACCACGGCCACCATGTCGGCCACCGAGGCGCTGCGCGGCGCCGGGAACTGGGTGGCGTATCTGCACTTCGGGGAGGCCTGGCTGCCCGCCGGCTGGACGGTCGCGTCCTCGGTGGTGGTGATCGTGTGCTCGGCGCTCGCGGCCGGGCTGGGGCTGGCGGGGCTGGCGCGGCGGGACCTGCCGGAGCGGCGCTGGCTGGTGCTGACGGTGCTGTGTGTCGCGCTCGTCACCCTCGCCGGGTACGGGGGTGCGGTCGGCGCGCCGTTCCACGAGGCCGTGCAGGACTGGCTGAACGGGGCTCTGGCGCCCTTCCGGAACATCTACAAGTTCCAGACGGGTCTCGCGCTCGCCCTGGTCCTCGGGCTGGCGCACGTGGTGGGCGTGGCGGCCCGGGCACGCGGGGTTCGCCCGGGGCACGGGACTCGCCGGGCGCGCGGGGCTCGCCCGGTGCGCGGGCGGCGGTACGCGACGCTGGTGGCCGCCGTGCTCGTGCTGCCCGGCCTCGCGTGGCCGTACCTCAACGGGTCGATCCTGCAACCGGGTTCGTTCCAGGAGCTGCCCAAGTACTGGAATGCCACGGCCGGCTGGCTGGAGAAGAACTCGCCCGACTCGCGCGCCCTCGTCGTCCCCGCCACCGCGCACGGCATCTACACCTGGGGCTCCCCCATCGACCAGCCCCTCGACGTGCTCGCAGGGTCCCGCTGGGCCCAGCGGGACTACGTGCCCTTCGGCACCCCCGGCAACCGGCGCGCGATGGACGCCGTCGAGCAGGCGCTGCTGACCGGCGGCGAAGTCCCGGGCCTCGCCGACTACCTGAGCCGCGCCGGACTGTACTACGTCGTCGTCCGCAACGACCTGGACCCGGATCAGATCGGCTACGTCCCGACCACGACCGTGAAGCGGACCCTGGAGCAGTCGGGGTACGAGCGGGAGACGGGCTTCGGGCCGCTGATGACGGGTGGGCGGATCGCCGACGGCACACCCCTCCAGGTCGAGGGCCTGTACCCGCGCCAGCGGGCCGTGGAGATCTACCGGCCCCCGGCGGCCGCACCCCGCCCCGGGCAGGCCGGGCTGAAGCCGATCGCGGACACCGCCGTCGTGTCCGGCGGCCCCGAGACGCTGCTGCCGCTGGCCGCCGACCCTGCGCTGCGGGGCCGCGCCACCGTCCTGACCGGCGACGACCACCCCGGTCTCGGCACCCCCCGGGTCCAGGTCGTCGGCGACGGGCTGCGGCGCGCGGACACGCGGTTCGGCCTGGTCAACGCGAACACCTCGTACACGTACACCGCCGGCGAACGCAATCACAGCGGAAGCCTCCAGGACCCCGGTGACGGCCCGCACCAGATCCTTCCGACGAAGGGCATCGCCCATCAGACGGTGGCCCAGTTGCGCGGCGCCCGCTCGGTGACGGCGTCGACGTCCGGCAACTGGCTGTTCCACCTCCCCCAGTACGACCCGGTGAACGCCTTCGACGGCGACCCGAACACCGCGTGGGCGGAGGGCGCGGCCGGTTCGGCGGACGGGCAGTGGCTGCGGATCGCGTTCGACGGGGCCGAGGACATCCCCTCGTCCTTCGAGGTGACCCCGCTGCCGCAGGACGGGGTGCGGTCCGCGCCGACGCGGGTGCGGGTGGAGACGGAGCGGGGGTCGGTCACGAGCTATCTGCAACCCGACGGCTCCCCGCAGACCGTGCGGGCCCGCCCCGGTACGACGGACTGGCTGAAGATCACGATCATCGACTCGGTGGAGCGGCACGCCGGACTCACGGGCGCCGGTTTCTCGGAGATCGACCTCCCGGGCGTCCAGGTCACCCGCATGCTGCGGCTGCCCATGGACGCCGAACGCTCCGGCGCCGACGCCTCCGCCGAGATCGTCTCCCTGCACCGAGCCGCCGACCCCACCGGTCTTTCCCCTACGGGTACGGAGACCGGGCTGCACCGGAGGTTCTCGACGGGCACGTCCGGGACGTACGAGGTGAAGGCGAGCGCCGTGCCCGTGCCGGGCGCCGAGCTCGACAGGCTGCTGTACGAGGTCGCGCCCGAGGAGGACAACCGGGTCACCGCGACGGCGGACTCCACGGCACGCCTCGGCACCGGGCTGTCGCCCCGCAACCTCACCGACGGCGACCTGACGACGGCGTGGATCGCGGGCGACAAGCCGGTGATCCGGCTGACGTGGCCGAACCGGCAGGAGGTCGACTCGATCGTGCTGGCCGCGGCGGGCGGCCTGTCCACCCGTCCGACGCAGGTGTCGATCAGTTCGCCGGACGGCGCGGCGGTCGCCGCGGTCGACGAGAACGGCTGGGCCCGCTTCGAGCCGATCACCACGAACCGCCTCGACATCACGGTCACCGCCACCGCCCCGCTGACCGTCCACAACCCGGTCGCCGGCGACGATCTGCAACTCCCGGTCGGCCTGACGGAGGCGTACCTCCCGGCCCTCGCCGACCAGCGGGCCAAGCAGCCGGCGGACGCCATCGCCTTCTCGCTGCCGTGCGGCGAGGGCCCGGTGCTCGCCATCGACGACGACCTGTACGAGACGAGTGCGAGCGGATCGGTGCAGGACCTGCGGGAGCGGCGCCCCGTCGACCTGAAGCTGTGCCGGCGGGGCGCGGCCCATGCTGAGTTGGACTTGGCCTCCGGCTCCCACCGGGTCGAGGCCGGGGACGGCGGGCCGCTCGCGGTGACCGACGTGACGCTCACGCGCGGAACGGTGACCGAGCCCTCCGGCACGACAGCCCGCGAGCTGCGGATACGCGACTGGCTCGGCGACCGCCGCGAGCTGTCGGTCGGCTCGGGCGCGGCCTCGTACCTGACGACGTACGAGAACGTCAACGACGGCTGGAAGGCCACCCTGAACGGCCGCGAGCTCACCCCTCTGCGGCTCGACGGCTGGCAGCAGGGGTGGCAGATCCCCGGCGGCGCGGGCGGCACGGTCAAGCTGACGTACGAGCCGTCCACGACGTACCGGGCCGGGCTGGTCGGCTCCGGCGTCGGGCTGGTCGTACTGATCGGGCTGGTGCTGTGGCGGCGTCGTACACCGAACGCGGACGAGCCGCAGCCCGCGCCGCCGGGGCCGGGGCTCTGGCTCGGCACGGTGGCACTCACCCTCGTGGGCGCCGTGATCGCGGGCTTCTTCGCGCTGCTGGTGCCGGTGCTGGCGCTGCTGGCGTGGAAACGGCATGCGCTGCTGGTGCCGATCGCGTTCCTCGCGCTGGCCGGGGCGGGTGTCGCCGCCGCCACGGGCGCCGGGGAGCCTGCGGGCGCCGGAGAGGGGGCGTTCGGGCCAGTGGCCCAGGTGCTGGCGCTGGTGGGGTTGTTCGCGGGGCTGGTGAGTGGGGGACGGAAGTCCCGGCCCGCACTGTCCCTGCCGCCGGACCCGGAGGCCCCGACCGCGCCGTTGCCCAGGCGGAAGCGAGGCGCGAGCGGTCCGGGCCGGGAGCCGGGAGGCGCCGCCGAGGGCACGCCGGGTTCGGAGCCCCTGGCCGGGCCGACCGTCTCCGCGAGGGGTCCGGGCTCCGCCCCGCCCGAGCCCGGCCCGCCGACGCCGGGGGCTCCGCTCCCCAGGCCGAGGTTCCGGGCGACCCCGCCCGGCGACGGCGCCGGACAGAGCGACAGCACCGGGAGGGGCGAGGCCACATGACGGCTGTGGAGCACCCGGCTCGCGACGGTACGGGCGATCCCGGTCCCGGTTCCGGCCCCGATCCCGATCCCAGTTCCGGTCCCGGTTCCGGTCCCGTGCGACCGCCGACGCGCGTCCCGTTCCCGGTGGTGGACGAGATCTCACGGCACTGTCTCCAGGAGGAGGAGCCCGAGACCGTCCACATCGAGGTCCATCTCCCGGGCCGCCTGGACCCGGCCCGCCTGCGGGCCGCCGTCGCCGGGGCGCTGCACCGCCACCCGCGCATCCTGATGCGTGAGGCGCCGGGGCGCTGGTACCGGCGCCGTTACGAGTGGGAGCTGACCGCGGATCCGGAGGTGGAGGTGGTGACGTTCCCGCCACCGGGCCGGGACGCGTTGCGGGACGCCCGGACGAGGGCCCTGACGCACGCGCCGCCGCTGTCGGCGTCACCGCCCGTCCGGCTGGAGGTCGTCGAGGAGGACGACCGGTCCGACGGCACCGTCCTCTTCCTCACCATCAACCACACCGCCCTGGACGGCCCGGCCTGCCTCCGTGTCCTCGCCACGGCCGCGGAACTGTACGGCGGCCGGGTCAACTCCCCGGCCGCGCCGCCGGTACGAACGGCCGACGCCGCGGCACCTCCGGCCGAGATGCCCTCCCTCTGGTCCCCACCCGCCCGGGTGGCCCCCGGCGCCCCCGCCCCTTCTCCTGCCCCTTCCCCCGGCAACGGCATGCTCGTCACCGAGCTCCCCCTCCCCCTCCGCCCCAAGGGCTCCTCTTACACGGTCAACGACCAGCTCATGGTCACCACGGCCCTGATGCTCGCCCACTGGAACCGGGAACACGGCGTCCATCCCCGGCCGATGCGTATCACCATGCCGGTGGACGACCGCCCCCGGGACGCCTCGATGCCCATCGGCAACGGCACCCGCCTCGTCGAAGTCCCTTTCGCCGTTGGCGAGTTGGACCCCTCGGACATGCCCGGCCTGCTGCGCCGCACGGCGGCCCGCACCCGCACCCTCAGATCCCTCCCCCGCCCCCAACTGGGCCACGGAGCCGCACTCCTGACCGCTCCCTGGGCCCCGGTCGGTGTGCGGGCCGCGCTCACCCGGGGGCTGCGCAGGGCGGCCGCCCCCTGGACGTCGACGACACTGCTCAGCAACATCGGCCGGGTCCCGTATCCGCTGGACTTCGGCGAGGGGGCGGGCCGCGCGCACGCCGTGTGGTTCTCGGCGCCGGCCCGAATGCCGCGCGGCCTCACCGTCACCACCGCCTCCACGGCGGGCCGCCTCCACCTCGCCCTGCGCTGGTCGCGTGCCCTCCTCGGTCACGGCGACGGCGAACGCCTGCGCGACCTCTTCGAGCACTACCTGCGCACGACGGAAGTCAACAGCACAGAGGGCACCCCATGAGCCCCGTGAACCCCGTGAACCCCGTGACGACCACTGCACCTGAGCGACGCGGCCTGAGCGACTTCTACGAGAACCCGTCCGTCCCCGTCGCCTCCGGCACCGCCCGCAGCGTCCGTCAGGCCCGCATGCTGGCCGCCGCACTCGGCCCGGCCACCACCGGCGGCCCGAAGACCGTCCTGGACGTCGGCTGCGGCGACGGCACGGCGGCCGCCACCGCCGCGCCCTTCCTCGCCGGCCACCGGATCGTCGGCGTCGACTGGTCCCAGGACGCCCTCAGACGCGCCCGCGCCCGGCTGCCGTACCCGGTGCGCGGTGAACTCACCGACGGCGGGCTGCCGTTCGCGTCCGCCGTCGCCGACGCCGTCCTGTTCAGCGAGGTGATCGAGCACCTGGTCGACCCGGACGCGGCCCTGGACGAGATCCGCCGGGTCCTGCGCCCCGGAGGCCACCTGATGCTCTCCACCCCGAACCTCGCCGCCTGGTACAACCGTGCCCTGCTCCTCGCCGGAGTCCAGCCCGTGTTCTCGGAGGTGAGCCTGCGCGCGATCCACGGCCGCCCCGGCAAGGAGGTCGTGGGCCATCTACGGCTGTACACCGCCCGCGCGCTACGGGAGTTCGTGGCGGCGTCCGGCTTCGAGGTCGTGGGCCTGCGCGGGGCGCCCTTCCACGGCGTACCGCGTCCGCTGCGGCCGCTGGACCGGCTGGCCTGTGCGGTGCCCTCGGCGGCGTCGATCCTGCTGCTGCACGCGCGCAGGACGTAGCGCATGTGGTGGGGAGTGGCCGCGGCCCTGCTGGCGAACGCGTTGTACAGCACCGGATTCGTCCTGGAGAAGCGGGCGTTGAGTTCACTGCCACAAGTGACCGTTCGCCAACCCTTCCGGCTGCTGCGCCTGGTGCTCGGCAGCCCGCTGTGGATCGGCGGCTCGCTGGCCCTGGCCGCCGGCTTCGCCGCCCAGCTCGCCGTCTACCGCACCCTGCCGATCGCCGCCGCGCAGGGCATCTTCGTCTCCGGGCTCGTGCTGCTGGTCCTGCTGTCCGCGCGGCTGCTCGGCGAGGAGACGACGGGCCGCGAACGGTACGCGCTGGGCGCGATCCTGACCGCGCTGCTGATGGTGGTCCTGTCGCTGGACGAGGCCTCCGACACGGTGAGCCGCAGCGCACCGTACGCCCTTGTCCTGACGGTCTGCCTGCCCTCCCTCGCCCTCGGCGTGTGGCTGTACGCCTCGGCCGAGCGGCGCGCCCGGCACCGCCACCGGCTGCCCACCACGGGCGTCGACTACGGCGTGGCGGTGGGCCTGCTGTACGGGGTGAGCTCGCTGGCGATCAAGGGTGTGTCGAGCCATCTCACGACGAGCGCCCCCGTCGAGTCCCTCCTCGCGCTCCTGCGCTCCCCGTACCCGTATCTCCTCCTCTTCACCGGCGCGTTCGGGCTGGTCATGTCGCAGGCGGCGCTGCAGCGCTCCCGGGCCTCGCTGATCGTGCCGGTGTGCACCACCGTGACCTCCCTGTTCACCGCGGTGCTCGGCACGCTGTCGTTCGGCGAGGCACTGCCCGACGACCCGCTGCGGTTGGCGCTGCGTGTGACGGGCACGGCGCTCGCGGTGACCGTACTGCTGTCGATGCCGAAACACGACGCGCCCCGACCCGCACCCCAACCACCCGTGGGTGCCAAGGAGTTGACACCACCGTGAACCCCGAAGACCCCCTCCTGAAGATCCTGGCGTGCCCGCTGGACAAGGGCCCGCTGCACCTCGTGGTCCAGCGGGAAGCCCCCCGGTCGCCCGAGGCGCTGTACAACCCGCGTCTGCGCCGCCGCTACCCGATCGTCGACGGCATCCCGCAACTGCTGCCGTCCTCGGGTGAACAGGTCACCGAGGACGAACACGAGGAACTGACCAAAGGGATGCGGAACTAATCAAAGGGCTGAGGAACTGACCGAAGAGACGAGGAAAGAGACGAGGAACTGACTGAACAGATACGGATGAGGAACTGATCGAACAAGACGAGGAACTGATCGAACGGATATCGCCATGACCCTCGCCGCCCGCCTCGCCCCTCACCTGCCCACCCGGCTGATCGCCGCCGCGGCTGGACTCGTCTACCCACGCTTCGAGCCGGAGCTCGCGCGCCTCGGCGACCTCTGCCCGCCGGGCTGCGGCACGGCGGTCGACGTAGGCGGCTGGTACGGCCCGTGGACGCGCCGCCTCGCCGGGCGCGCCCACCAGGTGGTCACCGTCGAACCTGTCCCCCACCTGGCCCGGCTGCTCACCTCGACGGCCCCCGCGAACGTCCGCGTGATCCAGGCCGCCGCCTCGGACCACCCCGGCACCGCCCGCCTGTGGCTGCCGCCGGGCGACGAGGGCGAACGGGGCGTGTCGTCCCTCGTCCGCCGTGACATCCACGCCCGCGCGCTGGATGTCCCCTGCGTCACGCTGGACGGTCTGGGCCTGCGGGACGTCGACTTCATCAAGATCGACGTGGACGGCAGCGAGCCGGCGGTCCTGCGCGGCGCGAGGGGCATCCTGGTCCGCGACCGTCCGGCCCTCTTCATCGAACTGGAATCCCGTATCCAGCCGATCGCCCCGGTCGTCGACCTCCTCGCCGGCCTCGGCTACGCGGGCTGGGTCCTCCCCGGCCGCACCTGGCTGCCCCTGGACCCGGCGGCGCTGGAGAGCCATCAGGCACGGGCGTCACATGTGGTGTCGCAGGGCCTCCTGCGCCGCGTCCTGCCCTTCTTCCGGGGCCCCCGATACGTGAACTCGGTCCTGTTCCTCCCGGATGGCCGCCGCCCGGGCGCACCGGCCAAACGCCCCATACGCCACCATGGAGCACATGCCCTCCGCAAAGCCCCCCGGTAGGCCCGCCAGCCCCTTCACCCCGCTCGACTTCCAGCTCGTCCTGCTGCGCCGCATGGCCGACCACAATCCGGACCTGGTGGCGGAAGCCCGTCGTGAGCTGGGCGTCTCGATCACCGACATGCGCGAGGCCAACAAGCGCTGGCAGGCGATGCTCCGCTCCCCGCGCCCCCGCGCGGCCACCTCCCGATACCGCTCGATCCTGGGCGAACCCGAGTCGGTGGCACTCCGGAAGATCGGTGACCTGGAGTGCGAGGCCCTGCGCTGGCCGGTCCCGTTGTGGCCGGACCTCCGCTTCGAGGTGATGCTCGCCCCGAACGGCACGGTGTGGAACGAGTGGCTGGTCCGCGCCCCGGCCGCCGCCGTGCCCGAGCTGCGCACGCTGGACGACCTGACCCCCTGGTCCTGCACGGTCGACGAGGCCGCCCGCGCCTTCGCCCCCGCCCGCCCTTTGGAGGGCACCGCCCCCACCCGCTTCGGCCTCGCCTTCACGGCCCCGGACGCGGACGGCGTACGACGGGAGTGCGTGGCGGAGTTCACGTGGGGGTTGCTGCAGCGGGTGGCGGTCGGCAGCCACGGATAGCTTGCTCCGATCCGGGGGCGTGGGCCTCAGAGCAGGTGATCCGCCTTGCCGGCCTTGATGTCCAGGATCAGTACTTCCGCAACTGGGCCGCCGGGTAAAAAAATTCAGGCCCGTGAGAAGTCGGCATCTTGTAGCTGCATCCGCCCCGAGGCCGAGACCGAGTCCGGCCTCCGGTTCTGGACCGTCCTCATGCAAGCTGAGCGCATGATCGGATGGCGAATCCGGAAGGAAACGATCGTCACGTCAGACAGCTCACCGGCGAGCAGTGGAAGTTGATCGAGCAGTTCCTGCGGGTAGGCGCGTACGACCCGTACTCCGAGCGACTGCGAGTGGCAGCTCCCGCCCCAAGCCTCTACGGCCGGCGGCGTGCCCTACCTGCGGCTGGACAGCGAACGGCATCCGCAGAGGCGCTGGAGGAGTGACAGCGCTCCACTGAACGACGGGCGGCCCGGCCGACGGGCCGCCTCGGCACGACCTCCGTCCGCGGGCCCTGGCCGGCATTGCGGCCAGGAGCGTTCGGCGGGGTTGATGTTCGTATGCCATCCGGCCAGGGGCCGCAGCCCTCAGAGCAGGTGATCCGCCTTGCCCGCCTTGATGTCGAGGATCAGTGTGCGGAGTGCCTCCCGGCTGTCCGTGAGGTAGTGGTCCTCGGCGCCGGTTATGGCGATGTAGGCGTTGCCGGTGTCGTCGGTGCCGAGGCGGAAGCAGTTGTTGCCCTCACCGCAGAAGGGTTCTTCCCAGGCGATGCGATCGGTCACGACGTCTCCTACAGTTCACTGGCGATCTTGTGGATGACGTCACGTGATGCTTCTGGGCTCATCGCTGCGGCGTCCATCCAGTCCAGATGCGCACGGTACTTCGTGAGCTGTGCCTCGGCATGGGTGAATTCCGGTCCGTGTGCCGAATCCAGTTGAACGGTGTCGAGCTGGGGCACGAGCCCGTCCGCGTAGAGCAGAGCGTGTCCCGCTCCGGGGAACCCGCCCTTGGACGTGGGGATCACGAGGACATCGATGTTCTCCCGTTCGGACTGGGCAGCCAGATGCTTGAGTTGCTGCCGGGTCGCTCCCCTGCCGCCGTAGGGCATGCGCAGGGCGGCTTCGTGAACGTAGGCGATGTACGAGAGCGGGTGGGGCCGTTCGAAGACCTGCTGGCGCTCGATACGGTGCGCCACGCGCAGTTCGATCTCCAGTCGGCTCAGCGGTGGCAGCACAGCCGCGAAAACGGCGCGGGCGTACTCCTCGGTCTGGAGCAGTCCCGGGGCGTGCATGACCTGCGCTGTCCGGACGCGGGCGGCGTGCCACTCCAACTCGGCGATGTCCAGGAGCCCGGCGGGCAGCGTTCCTCTGTGACGCTCCCACCATCCGCGTTCCTTGCCGGATGCCATGGCCTCCAGAGCTTCAACATAAGTCTCGTCCGTGCAGGCGTAGTTGCAGGCGAGGGTACGAATGCGCTCAGGAGAGAAGGGGCGGATGCCTGACTCCATGTTGGACAGCCGGGTCCTGTCGATGCCCAGAAGGCCTGCGGCGTATTCCGTGGTGGCCCCCGCCGCCAACCGCATCTTGCGCAGCTCCGCGCCGAGGCGCTTCTGCCGTTCCGTCGGAGTGGTTCTGGTTGACATGACGACAGTCTGCCTGTGCAGGAGCAGGCGCGTCCACGCTCGATGGGGGTAATTATCTCCGAATGAATGGACACGGTGACCCCGCGAACCCTACATTCAGTAACGCATCAGCCGCGCACGGTAGTTGAAAGTGCATCGCGCGAGCCTGCCCGCGTACTCCTCCCCTGGGAGGGGCGGGGCCCGCGCCAGGGAGACGAGCCACCTACTGCCACGACTCACCTCTCAACCCACCCGGAACGGAGATCACCCATGCCCGAACTCACCCCCTGGGAATGCCACCTGCAACTCCCCAACGACCCCCGAGCCCCACGCATCGCCCGTCACACCATCCGCACCACCCTCCTCAGCCACGCCCACACCCCCGAACTGACCGACAAGGCAGAGCTGCTGACCTCGGAACTCGTCTCGAACACCGTTAAACACTCCGACGGCCCGGTCTCCGTCAGGCTCAACTCCTGCCCCGCAACCATCCGCGTCGGCGTCATGGACAACCACCCCGAACTCCCCTCTGCCGTGCCCTCCACCTCCGACCAGGACTTCGGTCGTGGCCTGTTCCTCGTCGACGTCTTGGCGGACACGTGGGGCCGTTACCCGCTGGTGCCCAACTCCAGGACGCCCGGCTGGAAAGTGGTCTGGTTCGAACTGTCCGTACTTCGGGGGTGACCCAGCATCACATGGGCCGGCCGACGGTGATCAGGTAGCAGGACCGGCATCTCGCCCGCGGGGTAAAGAAGTAGCGAGCTTGGGGCCTCGCGGACGACCATGAGCCGCATGAGTGACCAACCCGCACGATGGAGCCAGGCCACCGTCTACCCCGACATGTGGGCTGACCCGGAGAACGACCCTCGCGACAGGGAGGGAGCCGGTCCGGAGGGCGAACTCGCGACGCTGCAGGAGTTCCTGAAGGACTACCGCACGACCCTGCGGATGAAGTGCGAGGGCCTGGACGCTGAGCAACTGGCCCGTCGGTCGGTTCCGCCGTCGACCATGTCGCTGCTCGGCCTGCTCCGCCACCTCGCCGAGGTGGAACGGGACTGGCGCAACTGGATCACCGACGATGACCCGCTGCCGAAGCTGTACGGCGAGCGGGACGCGGACTTCAACGGAGCAGTCGCCGAGCAGGCCGAGGTCGACGCCGCCTACTCCGATCTCGCGCGCGAGCAGGCCGCGACCGACGCCGCGCTGGCCGAGCACCCGGACCTGAGCGAGCGTCTGGGGAAGGACAGGACCTCGGTGCGGGAGCTGATGGTCCACAGGGTCGAGGAGTACGCCCGCCACTGCGGCCACGCCGACCTGTTGCGCGAGTGCATCGACGGAAGGGTCGGCCAGTAACGAGAGCCCGCAACTGGAGTACCACGGCCTGTCCGGCGGATCATGTGGCCATTGGGCTGCGCCGATCCGGCAGGAGGTGGAGTGCCGGTCATCACTCGCCCTGCTGGACACGCACCTGGCTGAAGTCACCCGCGCGTAGCGCTTCTGCCGTGATCATGTAGTAGAGCAATCCCCCGTCACCCCACTGGAACTCGTCGTCGCTGGAGAGCTGGAGGAGCAGAACCTCGTCCTCTCCGGTGAGGGCACCCTGCTGGGGCCACGGCCAGCCGAAAGCACGGTGACCATCGGCGTAACCGTCCGTGCCCGGAGGCCAGGTCGTGTGAATGTCGTATGCCTCGACGACTGAGTTCCTCTGCTCGTAGCCCGGGCCGAGGTCGAGGGAACCGACGACGGACTCCTCGTGGCCCGGCAGCGTGATTATGGGGTCCGCCCACGCTGGACGCTGGTCGAAGACGAACGCGGACGCCGGGGCGGGTGTCTCGACCGCTCTTTCCGGCTTGGCAGCGATGACCCGCCAGGCGCGTGGGTCGTCGAACGGGTTGATGCCGTCGTATTGCTCGTAGTCCAGGTAGGGCTGGACATGGAAGAAGTTGAGCAGTCCGGGGCTTGTGTGGAGTTCCTCGCCGAGCCAGGGGGCCAGGGCGTCGACGTCCAGTACTGCGAGAAGGCTGAGCGGTATGCCGTCGACCTCCGGCCAGTGGGTTCCGGGGTCCAACAAGGCTGTCCCACCCAGGCGACACCGGCCCGTGGGCGGGCCTCCGTCACTGATCGGGGTGATCAAGTGGCCGCGGCGGGCCAGCGCCGCCATGTTCCGTCCACCGTGCTCCCCCAGTACCTCAGCGCAGTGCCGTTCAACTTCGGCCATTACTTCGTTCACGTTCATAGGAGCATCGAACCACCGCCCTACGACATCCAGCCGAGCGCAGGCCGCTGGCTGCGGGCGGAAAGGGTGGCAAGCGAGTCACTCTCCGCTTGCCGGGCGACCGGAGCTGTTCATCGGCCTGATGCCGGCACTGCTCGATGCGCCCGACATGCCAGGCGAGCAGAACACGGTGCTCTTGAAATCCTTGCCAACGGCCACTGCCGGCGGCTCGGGATCCAGTTGACAGGTACACGCATGTGTCAGTTACCATCTTTTGACATGGCTTGATGTGCCAGTTCAACGGGGGAGTTGAAGCATTGGCCGACAACATGCAGGTCAGACCCGACGAGCTGCGTGCCTCCGCGCGAGCCGCCGACATTCTGGCCGATGACAACGACAGCGAGATCAGCGCCGCCCTCAAGGGCACGCGAACGGCGGCCGATTCGCTCTCCGGCTGGAGCCTGGGCGCGCAGCTCACCGCGACCGCCGCAGACTGGGAGAGCGGCCTGAAAGGCCTGCAGTCCCGTGTCCGCAAGTCGGCACAGAATCTGCGCACCACCGCGAATTCCACCGACAGCACCGAGTCGCACGTCGCGCGGACCATGCGCGACGTCTTTGGGTGACGGGCCATGAGTAACGCGTTCAAACGCCTGCTCAAGCTGGACGTCTCCGATCTCGAAACCGCCGAGTCCCGCTGGAAGAAGCTCTCGGAACAGCTCGAACGCTCCCGGGATGCCCACCGTCACCGCGTGACCGGCCCCCTCCACGACGACTGGCGGGGCAAGGCGGCGGAGACCGCCCTCGATGCGATGGAGGAGCACGAGAGTCAACTGGGGCTCGCCGCACAGCAGACGATGCTGATCCGGACGACGCTCGGCACCGCCTCGCAGGAGCTGACTGCCGCCCGCGCCGACCTGGGCCGCGCGGTACGAGCCGCAGAAGACGACGGCTTCGAGGTGACCGATGACGGTGTCATCACCCCGCCCCCGGGCGGCCCGTCCCACTACGGCGGTTCACTCGACGACCATCGCGACGCCCTGAACCGCGCCCTGAAGCGGGCACAGGACGCGAACGACCAAGCCGTCGCCGACCTCGGCCGTCTTGAGGCGAAGGTGCTCACGTCCGCCATCGGCTGGCAGGACGCCGCAGGCGACGCCAATGAGATCTCCCGGCATGCCGGTGTGCGGGTCAGCGACATACCCCTCAACGATCTCGAAGCGGAGAACGCCCGCTGGTGGGCACTGTTGCCCGAGGAGAAGAAGGAGTTGTACCTCGCCGCGTATCCGGAGATCATCGGCGGCATGAGGGGCCTCCCCTCGGACGTACGCGACGAGGCCAACCGTACGGCGCTCGACAAGCAGCTGGAGGAAATGGACCAGAACCCGAGGCAGTCGCTCGACACCGAGGGTTACGCCTATCTGAGGCGCCGCAAGAACCTCATGGCGCTCAGGGACGCCCTCGACGAGGCGGACGGTGGTCCCGAGCGTAAGCGTCCATACCTGCTGATGCTGGACTCTGAGGGCGACGGCAAGGCGGCGGTCGCTCTTGGCAACCCCGACGCGGCCGACCACACCGCCGTCCTGGTCCCAGGGACCGATACCGACCTGGGTAGCGCCCCGGGCCAGATCAGCCGCGTCGACAGGCTGCACGACGCCGCGACGCGCGAGGCCCGTCCGGACGAAAGCGTCTCCACGATCTGGTGGCTCGGCTACGACGCCCCCGAGTGGGAAGGCGGCGACAAGTTGCCCTCCGGCGGGGTGAGCACTGAGGATCGCGCCAACGCCGGCGCGCCGGACCTGCAGAGGTTCGTCACCGGCCTGCGCGAGTCGCACCAGGGCACGCCCACCCACATGACGGTGATCGGCCACAGCTACGGCTCAACGACAGTGGGCGTCGCGGCGAGCCGGGACGGCGGCCTCGGCGCCGATGACATCATCGGGGTCGGCAGCCCGGGCATGCACGTCAACGAGGCCAAGGACCTGAACATCGACCCGGACCACGTCTGGATCGGCAACTCCAAGAACGACGAGATCGTGGACGGGTTCTCGGACTTCAACCTCGGCGACAATCCGGCCGAGGAACCCTTCGGCGGCAACAACTTCTACGTCGACCCCGACGGCGGGCACAGCGACTACTGGAACGAGGACAGCAAGGCACTGGAGAATCAGGGCAGAATCATCGCAGGGGAGCGGCCGCGAACAGTCCCCAAGAACGACAACGACTGGCCGCTCCTTCCTTGGTAGCAGGGAAGACGCGCCCGTGCACGGGCGTTGGGGGAAGATCTTGGTCACCGTACGGAGGGCACGCGGCGCGCTGTCCCTGGCCGCCGCGCTGCTGATTACCGCGGCATGCGCAGGCGGCGACAGCGAGGACGACAAGAACGCCGCCCTGCCGCGCAAGAGCGAGAAGCAGGCCCTGAGCGAGGCGCAGCAGTACACAGAGGCCATGGCACGCTACTCGGGTGTCGTGCTCTCTTCCGGTACAGCAGTGAAGGACGTCTACGACTGTGTCGGGAAGGACGACGAGATCGCCGAGGACGGCCGCTTCACCTTGACGTACCACATCAAGGGCGAGCTTCCCAGGGAGAAGCACATCGCAGCCGCCCGCAGGCTCAGCAAGGCACTCGAAGGGCACCGAATCACCGTCGACAGTCTGGACGAGAGGCCCGGCGACGACCGCCCGGTGATCCTGGACGGCAGCGTCGTCGGGAAGCAGAAGGAGCGGATCTCTCTCACCGTCGAAAGCATCGAGGCCCCCGACGGCCTGCAGTACGTGGTCACCACCCCCTGCTATCTTCCGCCGGGTGTGAGGCAACAGCGGTTCGGAGAGGGCCGTACGTGAGGTGAGGTCCGTATTGCCTTGCTGACCGGGGCAGGCAGGCTGGGCGGGGGCCGCCGGGCAGCTACGGCCGCGGCTGGGCGAACAAACCCTGCCCGGTCTCGACCAGGATGCCGCGCCCGGCAAGCCTGTTGACGCCTGCAGGACCACCGCAGGCTTGTCGGCCTTGGACGTCACTGTCGGCAGACCGGTCAGCCGCCTGCCGCCGCCCGGATCGCCTCCACCACCACCGGCAACGAGTCCGGGTGCAGATCGAGGAAGAGGGCCGGCTCGATCAACTCCAGTTCCATGACGCGAGGTTCGCCGTCGTCCCCGAGGATCAGGTCGACCCGGGCGTACAGCAGCTCGGAGCCGCCCGGTACGGAGGCCAGCGCGCGCTCGGCGACGTGGAGTTCGGCCGGGGACGGGGTCCAGGGCTCCAGGTCGGGGTGGGGCACCTTGTCCGCGTCGTACGCCGTGCCGGGGGCGAGGACCGCTCCCTTGCGGCTGGCGTGCAGCAGCCGCCCGCCGAAGTACTGCAGCGCCCGCTCACCGGTGACGTCGATGCCGCGCATGTACGGCTGCACCATCGCGGTGAACCCTTCCGCGTGCATCCGCGCGAGGTGCCGTACGGCCGTCTCCCTGTCCGCGGGCGTGTAGCGCGCGGCGTACCGGGCGCCCGCCCCGGACGTCGGCTTCACGACGTACTCCTGGTCGTCCGGGAGGTCGGGGGCGTCACCGGGCGCGAGATACCGGGTCGGTACGACGGGCACCCCGGCCGCCGCCAGATCCCCGAGGTACCGCTTGTCGGTGTTCCAGAGCACCACGTCCGCCGGATTCGCCAGCCGCGTGGCCTTCCCGCACCGCGTCACCCAGGCCGCGAACTCCTCCGCCCGCCAGCAGTAGTCCCAGGTGGACCGTATGACGGCGAGGTCGTAACCGGCCCAGTCGGTCTCCGGATCGTCCCAGTACACGGCGGTCGCGTCGGCCCCGGCCGCCGCCAGCTCCCGCAGCAGCACCGGCAGATCGCGGTCCTTGCTCGCCTCGGCTCCCGGGTCGTAGGTGACGAGCGCTATGCGGGGGTCGGGATGCTCCGTCATGGGAGGGGCTCCTCATCGGGTTCGCGTGAGCGTGGGCAGGCGGCCGGAGGCAGCAAGTCTGGCGCGGTGTGCTGGCTCCGATCAGGGGTGGCGGCCCGCGAGGACGCAGAACTCGTTCCCCTCCGGGTCGGCAAGGATGACCCAGCTCTCATCGCCGGTTTGGCCGACGTCGGCGTGCCGAGCACCCAGGTCGAGCAGGCGACGGACCTCTTCGTCCTGCTCCCTGTCCGTCGGGTTGACGTCGATGTGGAGCCTGTTCTTGACGGTCTTGCCCTCGGGCACGCGCGCGAACGTCAACGTCGGTGGCACCGGGCCAAGACGGGTTTTTCCTTCCGGCACCGCAGGGGAGCCAATCGCGACAAATCCATCTTCTTCTTCCTGCACCTCGTACTCAAGGACCGAGCACCAGAACCGGGCGAGACCGTGGGGATCGGCACAGTCGATCGCAAGCTCGGTGAACTTACTGGCCATGTCAGGACTCCCCGTCACGTCGTTCGACCGTTCCGTACCGGCTTCAGCAGCGAAGCCAACAACATGCTCCGCAACCGAGGCAACCCATTTGACCTTCCCCTTCGGTGAAGCCCCAGCATCGGGAGCGGAACGAGGAACGGCCGGGGAACGGCCAAGCAACGGTCGAGGGTCGGCCGAGGAACGGCCGATACCGGGGCCGAGGGGGAACCGTGGGCATGCTGACGATCGGCGCCTTCGCGAAGGCGTGCCGGCTCTCGCCGAAGGCGCTGCGGCTGTACGACGAGTTGGAGTTGCTGCGGCCCGCCCGGGTGGACCCGGAGACCGGGTACCGCTACTACGCGGTGGAGCAGTTGGAGCAGGCGCGACTGGTGGCGTGGTTGCGGCGGCTGGGGATGCCGCTGGCGCGGATCCGCCAGGTGTGCGCGCTCGACGGGCCCGCCGCGGGCCGGGAGATCCGGGCGTACTGGGCGCGGGTCGAGGCCGAGACGGCGCACCGCCGGGACCTGGCGGCCTTCCTCGTGGACCACCTCACCGGCACCTCATCACAGAAGGACACCGCCATGTGGGAACTTCGTTACGCCGCCCTCTCCGACACCGGACTGGTCCGCCCTGCCAATCAGGACACCGCCTACGCGGGCGCCCGTGTCCTCGCCGTGGCCGACGGTTTCGGCTCCGCCGGGGCACACGCGTCCACGGCCGCCGTGGAGGCGCTGAAGGTCCTTGACCGTGAGACGTTCCCCGCCGGCAGCGTGCTGAATCTGCTGGACGACGCGGTGCGCGGCGCTACGCGGGCCGTACGGGAGGCCGCGGCGGCCGACAAGGAGGCGGGGACGACACTCACGGCGATGCTCTGGACCGGCTCGCAGCTCGCCCTCGTCCACATCGGCGACTCGCGGGCGTACCTGCTCCGCGACGGCGAGCTCTTCCGGATCACCCACGACCACACGCTCGTGCAGTCGATGGTCGACGAGGGCCGGCTGACGGTGGAGGAGGCCGCGGCCCACCCTCAGCGGCCCCTGCTGCTCAAGAGCCTGTCCGGGGACGGCGCCGCACCGTCCCCGGACCTCCGGCTCCAGGACGCCCTGCCCGGCGACCGGTATCTGCTGTGCTCCGACGGCCTGTCACGGGTGCTGACGGACCCGGACATCGAGCGGACCCTGGCGTCGGTTCCCGACCCCGAGGAGGCCACGCGCACGCTCGTCGCCGGGGCCAACGACGCGGGCGGTCCGGACAACGTGAGCTGCGTGGTGGCCGACGTGGTGGAGGCGGGGCACTTCCGGAACCTGTGAAGTCACTCCGGTCTCCAGGGTTTCCTTGGTCTCCATGGTCTCCGTGGCCTCCATGGGGTCCATGGGGTCCATGGGGTCACCGCCCCATGGAGACCGGAGGGCGGTCAGCAGCAGGAGTGCGAGGCGTGCTCCTCTCGGTGCCACCAGTAGCGGTCACTGGCGGGCTTCTGGGGGACGTCGGGGAGCACCGCGTTGCGGACGACGGGGGCGGCGGCGACGCGGGCCCCGCTGTCGGCTGAGGCCCGGGACTTCGCCGACCCTGTGACGAGGTCGTCCACACGGTGCACGGTGCCGCCGGTGACGACCTGCCGGACCGCGGCCGCCGCCGCGATGTCCTCCAGTGGATTGCCCTCGACCAGCGCCAGGTCGGCGAGCTTGCCCGGCTCGACGGTGCCGAGATCGCTGCTGAGTCCGAGGACGCGCGCGCCTTCCACCGTGGCCGAGTGCAGTGCGTCGCGGGGGCTCACTCCGTAGCGCACCATGGCCTGCAGGTTCAGGTGGTAGTAGACGGCCGGCGGGACCAGGGGGCTGTCGGTGCCGATGGCCACGCGGCCGCCGCCGTCGAGCACGCGGCGGATCGTTTCCACGTGGCGCTCGACGAACGCGAGCTCCGCCACCGGCTCCTTGGCGAGCGCGGCTTCGACGCCGTCGGCGAACTCCTCGTACTCGGCCGAGCTCATCAGCGCGGTCAGGCGGGGATCGCCCACCGCCCACTCGGCGTGGCGGTACAGCGCGGCTCGCACGGCGGGCAGGCCCAGTCCGGACAGCCCGAGGGTCGGTACGAGGGGCATGCCCGAGCCGGTCAGCGAGCCGATCACGTCCTGGTAGGTGTGGCCGAGGTGGGTCTCCTTCTGACGTCGCCCGTAGCGGCTGGTGCCGCCGATGTGCTCCACGCTGTCCCCGCCGAGGGCGAGCGGGCCGAACAGGTAGTGCGAGGTGGCCCGCAGGCCGAGGCGGTGGGCGCCCTCGATGGCCTCGCGCTGCAACGCGTACGGCAGCCGGACGTACGTTTTGACCAGGTCGTGGCCGAGTGCCTGAGTCTTGTTCAGTTCGCGCCGCAGTTCGGCGCCGCTGGTCACCGGTCGGCCGGAGGAGTAGTAGACCCGGGATCCGTCGATCAGGTCGCCCGCCGCGAACACCCGGGGGCCGCTGCGGCGTCCCGCGTCGACGGCCTCCTTGGCCTCGACCGCGTGGTAGTGCGCCGTGCCCGGCGAGCGCACGGCGGTGATGCCGTACGACAGCCACAGCCGGCCGGTGGCGTTGCGCTCCCAGGGCCCGTGTTCGTGGACGGCGATCAGACCGGGCATCGCGGTGAGATGGCGGGCGTCCACGATCCGGTCACCGGTCCGGGTCCGGCCCGTGCCGCGCGGGGCGACCTCGACGATGCGGTTGCCGTCGATGATGATGTCGACGTCACGGCGCAGCCTGGAGCCGGTGCCGTCCCAGACGGCGCCGGCCTGGATCACGGTGCGGCCGGACGGCTTGGCCTGGCGCCACGTCAGCTTCATCGGCACGGTACGGGCCCGGCCGCCCGCGGCGTCGGCGAGGCGCAGTCGGCCGTCGGACAGGTAGAGCAGCGAGCGGGAGTCGCCGCTCCAGGTGGGGGCGTCCGCGGTCTCCCCGTTGATCTCGCGGGATTCCCCGGTCGGCCGGCCGGAGGCGTCGACCGCGCTGACCCGCAGGGTGCCGCCGACGACGTAGGCGATCTGCCGGCCGTCGGGCGAGTAGACGGGGCCGCCGTCGATGCGGTTGCTCAGCGAGGCTCCGGGAACGGGCTCGCTGTAGTGGGCGCTGCCGGTGTCCAGGTCGACGGTGAGGATCTGGTTGTGGCCCTCACGGAAGCGCGGGGTGACCGGCACCAGGACGGAGGCGGAGATCCGTTTGCCGTCGGCCGAGAAGCTGGGCCGACCGGGGCCGTTGAGCGGGCCGACGACCTTGCGGAGGTCTCCGCTGGCCACGTCGACGGTGTGGATGGTGCCGGAGTCGCCGACGAACGCGATCGTCGAGCCGTCGGGACTGAACGCCGGGGTGCCGGCGGAACCGCCCAGGGCCGTCAGCTGCCGGCTGGTGCCGCTCTTGACCTCGTACAGCCACAGTTCCGCGGCGCCGGTGCGGTCGCTGCTGTACACCAGGGTGTCGCCGTCCGGGGACCAGTCGGGCGAGGTGTTGTAGTGCCCGTCGGAGACCACGGCCTTGGGCGCGGCGCCCCGGGGCATGATCCACAGGTCGCCCAGGGCGGCGAAGGCGACGCGGGTGCCGTCGGGCGAGAGCGCCGGGCTGACGATGCCCTTGACCTGCCGGGCAGCGGTGCTGTCGAAGTCCCGGGCGGCGGGCCGCTCTTCGACGCGGGGCACCGTGACGCGGGCGGTGAACTCGATGTCCTTCGCCACGCCGCCGCTGCCGCCGATGGCACGGCGGCGGATTTTCCCATCGGCCGTGTACAGCAACTCGTCCTTGGACACCCACCGGGCGGGGAAGGGGAAGACGTCCTCCCCCTCGTCGGTGACGGCCTTGCCGTCGACGACGAGAGCGGTGCCCGTCGAGGTGAGGTGCGCATAGGCGAGGCGGCGACCGTCCGGGGAGAAGGACGGACCGGCCACGAAACCCTCGGAGACGGTGGCCAGAGTGCTCCGCTTTCCGGAGGCGTCGACCATGTCGATGGCCCGGGGGGCGCTGCCGGTGCCCGAGGTGAAGGCGATCGCGGAGCCGTCCGGGGACCACACCGGCTGGGCCTCCTGAGCCTTGCCCTCGGTCCATGCCTCGCTCTTGCCGCTGTCCAGGTCCAGGACGTGGATGGCGTAGCGGCCTCCGGTCTCGACGGCGCAGGCGATCCGGGTGCCGTCCGGGGAGAACCGCGGTTCGCGGTGGTCGGCGGATCCGGTGGTGAGCCGACGCAGGCCGGTCCCGTCCGTGTTGATGAGCCACAGGTGGAAGGCGCCATCGACGAAGGAGACGAAGACGATCCGGCGGCCGTCGGGAGAGAAGTCCGGCTCGGTCGCCTCCTGCTCGATGCCGGTGAGGCGGGTGGCGTCACCGCCGGAGGCGGGTACGGTCCACAGGAGGTTGACCAGGTCGAAGGCGATGGTCTTCCCGTCCGGTGAGAGCGCCGCCGAAGCGTTGGTCATCTCACTGAGAGTGACCTGATCCCCGGTGGTCCGACCGCGAGGGGCCGCCTGTGCCGCGGTTTCCAGCGCCGTGGCGCCCCCGGCCATCCATATGGCTCCGGCCACGACCCCACTGCGCTTGGCAAAGGTCCGACGTGTGATGCTCAAGGCCCCACCTTCCGACGATCATGTACTTGCGAGAGACCGTAGAAGCGCGCAGAGGGCCGGGAGAACCCACGAATGATGGTCGATACATGAAATTAACCAAGTGACTAAGTGTCATAAGGGGCTGGTGGGACCGCTGAGGTGGCGTCAGGGGCCCGGCAGCCCAACACACGGGCCGGCAGCCCCCACACACGGGCCCGGCAGCCCCCACAGCGGGCGGCGGCGCCCCCGCTATCGCTCCCCTTCCGGGTCCCAGTCCAGCAGCCGCACCTTCGCCACCGTCCGCACATGGCGGCGCATCGCGGTGGCCGCCTGCTTGGGCTGCTGGTCGGCGATGGCGTCGAGGATGGCCTGGTGTTGCTCCAGGGAGCGGGTGGGGCGGCCGGGCTGACGGAGTGACTCCGTGCGGCTCTCGGCGATCTGGTCGGCGATGGAGCGCATGAACTCCGCGAGGATGCTGCTGTGCGCGGCCGCGGTCACGGCCGTGTGGAACAGACGGTCGCCCTCCACACCGTGGCCGTCCTCCTCGATCTCCCTGGTCATATGGGCGAGCGCGGACCTCATCGCGGCCAGGTCCTCCTCCGTGCGGCGCTCGGCGGCCAGTTCGGCGAGCTTCGTCTCCAACGCCTCGCGGGCCTCCAGGACATCGGGGAGACGACGGCGGCGTTCGACCATCTCCTCGACGGGCTCGACGTCGAGGCTGTCGCGGACCAGGTACGTGCCTCCGCCGTGCCGTGCCTCCACCAGGCCCTGGACCTCCAGCACCACGATCGCCTGCTTCACCGAGGCGCGGCTGACGCCCAGCCGCTGGGCCAGGTCACGCTCGGGCGGCAGCCGGTCCCCCGCGCGCAGACCCCCCTCGGCGACGTACTGGCGCAGCCGGTCGAGCACCTGCTCGTAGAGGCGCTGTTTCGTCATGGGGCGCAGGGCATCGGTCACGGCTCCCCCCTCTCGTCGGGAGCGTAACACCGGGTTCGGTCAGTGGCTGGCTGGCCGAGTGGCTGAGCCAATCTCTGCGCGACCTCTTGACGTGGCCACCGGCGGGCCCCACGCTGACCTGCCAGCACACCGGCAACCAAGTGGCTCAGCCACTCAGCCACTCAGCGCCTGGGACCCAGCACATCGGACCCAGCCACCTCCGAACCCGCACCTCCGAACCAGCAGCCCCGAACCAGCACCTCCGAACCAGCACTTCCGAACCAGCACCTCGGATCAGCCACTCCGGGACCCAAAGACGGGAGCCCGTATGTCCCCCGAACTCATCTCCATCCTCGTCCTCGTCGTGGTGTTCGTCATCGCCACGACCCGCTCCGTCAACATGGGAGCCCTCGCCTTCGCCGCCGCCTTCGGGGTGGGCGCACTCGTCGCCGACCTCGACGCGGACGGCATCTTCGCCGGCTTCCCCGGTGACCTCTTCGTCGTCCTCGTCGGCGTCACGTACCTCTTCGCGATCGCCCGCGCCAACGGCACCACCGACTGGCTGGTGCACGCCGCGATCCGGCTGGTGCGCGGGCGGGTGGCGCTGATCCCCTGGGTGATGTTCGCTCTCACCGGCGCGCTCACGGCGATCGGCGCGGTCAGTCCGGCCGCGGTCGCGATCGTCGCTCCGCTCGCGCTGAGCTTCGCCGTCCGGTACGGGATCAGCCCGCTGCTGATGGGCACGATGGTGGTGCACGGCGCGCAGGCCGGCGGGTTCTCACCGATCAGCATCTACGGGACGATCGTCAACGGCATCGTCGAGCGCGAGAAGCTCCCGGGCAGCGAGATCACGCTCTTCCTGGCCTCGCTCACCGTCAACCTGGTCATCGCCGGTGTCGTCTTCTTCCTCTTCGGCGGGCTCAAGCTGTGGGCTCGCGGGTCCGTGGCGGTGGACGGTGCCGATGTCGGTGATGGTGACGGTGACGGCAAGGCTGCGACCGGCGACTCCCGAGGCGGCGCAGGTGGTACGAGTACGAGTGGCGTGAGCGGAGGTACTGGCAGTACGAGCCGTACGGCCCCGGGCACCAGCCCCACCGCCGTCGCCACCGCCGCCCCCGCCGCCCCTGCCCACCCGGGTGAACCCGGCCCCGACACCACCCGCCTCACGCCCGCCCGCACCGCCACGCTCACCGCACTGGTCGCCCTCGTCGTCGCCGTGCTCGGCTTCGACCTGGACGCGGGCCTCACCGCGATCACCCTGGCCGTGCTGCTCAGCGCGGCATGGCCGGAGGACAGCCGCGTGGCGGTCGGGCAGATCGCCTGGCCCACCGTGCTGCTGATCTGCGGTGTCCTCACCTATGTCGGCGTGCTGGACCAGATGGGCACCATCACCTGGGCCGGTGAGGGCGTCAGCGGCATCGGCGTCCCGCTGCTCGCCGCGGTGCTGCTCTGCTACATCGGCGCGATCGTGTCGGCGTTCGCCTCGTCCGTGGGGATCATGGGGGCGCTGATCCCGCTGGCCGTGCCGTTCCTGGCACAGGGAGAGATCGGCGCGATCGGGATGGTGTCGGCGCTCGCGGTGTCGGCGACGGTCGTGGACGTGAGCCCGTTCTCGACGAACGGCGCGCTGGTGCTGGCCGCGGCACCGGACGTCGACCGGGAGCGTTTCTTCCGGCAGCTGATGGTGTACGGAGGGATCGTGGTGGCGGTGGTACCCGCGGTGGTGTGGCTGGTGATGGTCGTGCCCGGCTGGGGATAGCCCCACTGGCGGCGGCCACGGCAACAGACGGAAACAGGTAAGGAGTACAACCCGTGACCTCACTCTTCCCGGCCCTGATCGGCTCCCCGGCCGAGCGGCCCGCCCTGCGGTTCGGCAAACGCTCCCTGACGTACGCGGAACTCGCCGCGGCGGCGGGCGCGCTCGCCGGGAGGATCCAGGGAACGGGCCGGGTCGCCGTCTGGGCGACACCCACGCTGGAGACGGCCGTCGGCGTGGTGGCCGCCCTGCTGGCCGGGGTGCCCGCGGTGCCGCTCAACCCGAAGTCGGGCGACAGCGAGCTGGGGCACATCGTCAACGACAGCGCGCCCGCACTCGTCCTCACCGCGCCGGGTACTCAACTCCCGCCCGCGCTGGGCGACTTGGGGCGCCTGGAGATCGCCGTACGGGAAGCCGGACGGGAAGCCGGACGGGAAAGCGCCCAGCACTCCCTCACCGCCCTCACCGCCGACTCCCCCGCCCTCGTCGTCTACACCTCCGGTACCACCGGCCCGCCCAAGGGCGCCGTCATCCCCCGCCGGGCCATCGCCGCCACCCTGGACGCGCTGGCCGACGCCTGGCAGTGGACCGGGGACGACGTCCTGGTCCACGCGCTGCCGCTCTTCCACGTCCATGGGCTGATCCTGGGCATCCTCGGCCCGCTGCGGCGCGGCGGCTCGGTCCGGCACCTGGGGCGGTTCGGCACCGAAGGGGTCACCCAGGAGCTGAACGCGGGCGCCACCATGCTGTTCGGCGTGCCGACGATGTACCACCGGCTCGCGGAGGCACTCCCCGGCGACCCGGCGCTCGCGAAGGCGCTCGGTCGGGCGCGGCTGCTCGTGTCCGGCTCGGCGGCGCTGCCGGTGCACGACCACGAGCGGATCGCGGTGGCCACCGGGCGGCGGGTCATCGAGCGGTACGGCATGACCGAGACCCTCATGAACACCAGTGTGCGCGCGGACGGCGAGCCGCGCGCCGGGACGGTCGGAGTGCCGCTGCCGGGCGTGGAGTTGCGTCTGGTGGAGGAGGACGGGTCGGCCATCGCGGCGTACGACGGCGAGAGCGTCGGGGAGATCCAGGTGCGCGGCCCGAACCTCTTCACGGAGTATCTGAACCGTCCGGACGCGACGGCGGCCGCGTTCACCGGGGACGGCTGGTTCCGCACGGGCGACATGGCGGTCCGGGACGCCGACGGGTACGTACGGATCGTGGGCCGGAAGGCCACCGACCTGATCAAGAGCGGTGGTTACAAGATCGGCGCGGGGGAGATCGAGAACGCCCTGCTCGAACACCCGGCGGTGCGCGAGGCCGCCGTCACGGGCGAACCGGACGACGACCTCGGCGAGCGCGTGGTCGCCTGGATCGTGCCCGCCGACCCCGAATCCCCGCCCGGCGCCGGGGAGCTGGCCGATCACGTCGCCGGGCGCCTCGCCCCGCACAAGCGCCCCCGCGTCGTGCACTTCCTCGACGCGCTCCCCCGCAATGACATGGGCAAGATCATGAAGCGGGCGCTGAAGCATGCCTGAACCGGCCGCCCGGTACTCCGCGCGCGAGGCCGTCGCCCTGGTCGCCGACAACTTCACTGAACTACCGTGCCCCGCACGGGAACACGAGCCCGACGGCCCCCTCGCCTGGCAGGGGTACGACGCCTCCCGCGCCCGTGCCCGCGAGCGCACCGGTGAGCAGGAGTCGGTCGTCTGCGGTCGCGCGACCATCGGCGGTGTCGAGGCCGTGGTCCTCGCCTTTGAGTTCGGGTTCCTCGGGGGTTCGCTCGGGGAGCGGACCGGAGACCTGCTGGAGGCGGCGTACTCGGAGGCGCGTGCGCACCGGCTGCCCGTCGTGGCGCTCGTCGCGACGGGCGGCAGCCGGATGCAGGAGGGCATCCGCGCGCTCACCCAGCTCCAGCGGGTCGCCCGGCAGTCGGCGCTGACGCGGCAGGCGGGGCTGCCCCAGATCGCCGTGCTGCGGGACCCGACGACCGGCGGCGGCTGGGCCACCCTGGGCGCGGGCGCCGATGTCGTCCTCGCGCAGCCCGGCGCCCAGGTGGGCTTCGCCGGTTCCCGGGTGCGCCCGGCGGACGCGGACCCCGCGGCGTACACGGCCGAGGCCCAGGTGGCGGCGGGCGCGGCCGACGCGGTCGTACGGCCGGAGGAGCTGCGCGGGACGCTGGCGCTGTGGCTGGAGCTGCTGACCCGCCCCTCGTCGGAACCGGCGCCCCCGCCGAGCGCGCTCGGAGCTTCCGGAAGCGGCCTCCCCGACACCGGCTGGGCCGCCGTCCTGCGTGCCCGCTCCCTCGAACGCCCCCGCGCCGAGGCGTACTTGGACGCGTACTTCACGCGCCGGGCGGCCGTCGGCGGTGACCGCTGCGGCGGCACGGACCCCGGCATGCTGTGCGGCTTCGGCGAGCACGAGGGCCGGACCGTCGCGTACGCGGCCCAGTGCGGCACGGCGACCCGCCCCGCCGGGTACCGCACGGCGGCCCGGCTGATCCGCCTCGCGGGCCGGCTCGGTGTTCCCGTGCTGACGCTGGTGGACACGCCGGGGGCCGCCAACGACGCGGAGGCGGAGCGGCAGGGCGCCGGAGCTGCCATCGCGGACGTGTTCGACGCGGTGGCCACCGCCCGGACTCCGGTCACCACCCTGGTCATCGGCGAGGGCGGCTCGGGCGGGGCGCTCGCCCTGGCCGCGCCGGGCCGCACCTGGGCCACCCCGGACAGCTACTTCTCGGTGATCGCCCCGGAGTCGGCGGCCGCGATCCTCAAGCGCCCGGAGGAGCAGGTGCGTGCCACGGCCGACGAACTGCGGGTGCGGCCACAGGACTTGGTCGCGCTGGGGGTCGTACGCGGTATCACATGACCAGGTTGCGGTATCACATGACCAGGCCGCGCCCCCCTCGTTCGGGGTATGTGTACGGCTCGTGGAAAAGGGGACAGCGCGAGTACCGTCCGTGACAATAGGGTGGTTGATCGTCACAAACAACAGGACGGGCAGGACGGGGGCGTGGTGGACGGTTTGGTGGAGTTCAAGACCGACGACGGTGCCGTGGTCACGGTCGAGGCCGTCGACGAGGGGACCGGGGCGGGCTCGCGTCTCGTGGCCCGCGGGGACGACGGTGCGGTGCAGGCGACACGGACCTTCGAGGGCGCCCTGGGCAGCGTGCGCTCCGCGGCGGAGTCCGCGCTGCGGGTCTTCCGGGACGGTTCGCTGCAACCCGACGCGGTCGAGATCGAGTTCGGTGTGAAGCTCACCGCGGAGGCGGGCGCGTTGATCGCGAAGAGCGCGGTCGAGGGGCATCTCGTGGTCAAGCTCTCCTGGTCCCCAGGGCGGTCGGACGCTCCCCCGGAGACCAGCTCGCCGTCATGACCAGCGCTTCCTGGCACGCCAGGATCAGCTGCGGGCGCGACACCGGCGCCGGCTTCCTGGTCACCGAACGCCATGTCGTCACCTGCGCGCACGTCGTCGCCCGCGGCGCCACCGACCCGGTGAGCGTGTCCTTCGCACACGCCGCCGGGGAGCCGGTCGGCGCCCGCGTCATCGCGCACGGCGGCTGGGACGGCCGCGACACCGACCCCGGCGACCTGGCCGTCCTGGAGCTCGACCAGGACGTGGCGCTGAAACCGGCCGAGTTCGCGGCACCCGACGAGGCGTACGGCGACCCGCCGCGCAAGCTCCTCGCGTACGGCTTCCCGAAGCGGTACGAGGAGGGGACGCTCGCCGAGTACCGGGCCACCGCCGGCCAGTTGATCGCCGGGGAGTGGGTGCAGCTGGAGGCGTGGGCCGTGCACGGGCAGCCGCTGGTGCCCGGGTTCAGCGGGGCGGCGGTGACGCTAGCGGACAGTGGCCGGGTCGTCGGCATGGTCTCGGCGGCGGCCCGCGACCCCGGGGTCCGCAACGGGCGGATGCTGCCCGCGAACGTCATGGCCCGCTACTGGCCCCGCCTCGGCGACCTGATCCCCACCCCGGAGTACGACGGGCCGCAGAAGGAGCGGCTCCGGCTGCTGGTCGAGGAGGCGGCGCGCCACGGCGAACTGGAGTGCAGTCCCCAGCGGCTCTACGAGGAAGCCGTCACCGCCTTCGGCCCCCCACCCCCGCCGCACGGCTTCGCCTCGCTGTGGGACGCCGCCTGGTATCTGCTCTCCGAGGTGACCGACACGAAGGCGGCGGTCCGGTTCGCGGAGCGGCTCGCCGACTTCGTCGAGCACACGCCGACCCGGACGGCCCTGCGGTCCTGGCCGTACACCCACGCCGAGGCGGAGCCGCGGCCCGCGCCCCGCACGTCGCCCGCGCCCGGAAGCGGTACGGGCACCCGCTCCTGGTCCCCGATCCTCGTCGAGATCGCGCCCAGCGGCTCCGGGGACCAGCAGTTCCTGGTGGAGGTGTCCGCGTACAACGGCAGTCACCGCAAGGTGGTGGGCCAGCGCCGGCTGCCCGCCGACCGGGTGCGGCCGTACGCCCTGGAGCGCATCGACGAGGCGTACCACGCGCTGGAGCCGGGCGCCCGGGAGCTGCTCGCCTTCGTGCTGCCGCGCCGGTGGCTCAACGCGGACGTGGCGCACTGGCAGCGCAGCGCCGACGACGACAGTCCGCTCGGCACGTTCGCGCCGCTCGTCGTCATGGACCTGGAGCGGCGGCGCAGCGGCGGCCTCCAGCACAAGCTGCTGCAGAAGTGGCGGGAGCTCGACACGCAGCGGTCGGCCCGGCTGCGCCGTATCGGCTGCGGGAGTGTCGGGCAGGACCCGGTGAAGCTGACCATCGGGCTGCGCCGGGGCGCGGACATGGTGGGCTTCGGCGCCCCGCCGCGCGCCGACGGCACCCGGCGGCTGTTCCAGGCGACCCTGAACGCGGCGGTGCCGGTGATGCTGTGGCCGCGCTCCGGCTGCCGGGGCGGGCACACGCACGACGACTGCCGCGGCGCGGCCTTCCTGGACCGCCTCGCCGAGCACCTCGCGGGCCTGGCCCCGGGTGAACTTCCCTCGCACATCCACGAGTTGCGTGAGACGGCCTACGCGTCGGAGTCGCCCGAGCCGCACTGGGCGTCCGATCTGGCGTTGCTCTGGGAGGATCCCCGCTGTCTGCCCGATCCCGTCGGCTACCAGCACTCGCCGGTGGGGTGAGGCGCACACGAGAACCGGACCCCACGCCCGCCCGCATCCCACCCGCACTCCGCACGCACTCCGACGAGGAGCACACCCCCCATGTCCCTGTGGCCCGTCTACACGGGTTCGAGCGAGCCCCACGACGGCATCGACCGGCTGCCCGACCCGCCGCCGTGGCGCGCCTTCGACGGCGGCCCGGCGCTGGCCACGCCCGCCGACGGCGACGACACCTCGGCCTCCTCTCCGGACCGTCTCCACCGTGCCCGCACCTACCGCGCCACCGACCGCGCGGTCCAGCTCGTCAACGCGGCCCTGTATCTGCGCAGACCGCTGCTGGTGACCGGCCCGCCCGGCAGCGGCAAGTCGAGCCTCGTGTACGCGGTCGCCCGGGAGCTCAGGCTGGGCCCGGTGCTGCGCTGGAACATCACCAGCCGGACGACGCTCCGCGACGGCCTCTACCAGTACGACCCGCTGTCCCGCCTGTACGCCGCCGGACGCGCCGCCGCCCGCGAGCAGCGCTCCGCCACCCGCGAGCAGCTGCCGCTGGACGGCGAACTCCAGGACCATCTGCGGCTGGGCCCCGTGGGCACGGCCCTCCTGCCGTACGGCCGCCCCCGCGCCCTGCTGATCGACGAGATCGACAAGAGCGACCTGGACCTGCCGAACGACCTGCTGAACATCCTGGAGGAGGGCCAGTACGAGATCCCGGAGCTGGTCCGGGCCGCCCGGCACACCCCCACGGCTGAGGTGATGGTCGACGGCACGGACGACCGGGTGCCGGTGGCGCGGGGCCGGGTGCGGTGCCGGGCGTTCCCGTTCGTGGTGCTGACCAGCAACGGCGAGCGCGAGTTCCCGCCGGCCTTCCTGCGCCGCTGCGTCCGTCTGGAGCTGCACCAGCCGCGTGACACGCACCTGGAGCAGATCGTGCGCGCCCACCTGGGCGAGCCGGACGCGTACGCCCGCGACCTGATCAACCGTTTCCTGTCCCGGGGCACGGACGGGGAGCTGGCGACGGACCAGCTGCTGAACGCCGTCTACCTCACCGGGGTCGCGGGCCTCGACACGGCGTCCCGGGACGAGCTCGCGGAGCAGCTGATGCCGTATCTGAGCCGTTCCGGGGACGAGGCGGACACGTTCTGATGAGTTCCGCGGGAGACGGGCCGGAGGGAATCGGCCGGCTCGCCGAGCTGCTCGCCGAGGCGGGCGACGGCGAGCCGCCGACCTCCGTGGAGCTGGCCGAACTGCTGTGGCTGGCCGGGCACATGGAAGGACCGGAGGGTCCCGAGGGATCGGAGGGACCGGAGACGCCGGGTGACTCCGCGGCCGACCCTTCTCCCGCGCACCGCGCCGGAGGCTCCCGCGCACCGTCCGTTCCGGCTCCCCGGCCTGGACCGTCCCGCTCCGCACGGGCGCCCCGGGCACAGCAGGCCGACGCGGGGACGGGCCCGGCGGCACCGGGGACGGACCCGGCGCACCCCGACGACCGTGTGCCCCTGCGTCTGCCCGGCACGGGCCCGCGTGGCGGCGGCGCCTCCCACACGGCGCTCCTGGCGCCCGCGCCCCCGATGCTGTCCCACCCCCTCGCCCTCCAGCGCGCCTTGCGCCCCCTCAAGCGCCGGGTCTCCGCGCCCTTCGGCCAGGAGGTGGATGAGGAGGCGACCGCCCATCGCATCGCCCGGCTGGGCGCGGCACCCCAGTGGTGGCAGCCGGTCCTGCGCCCGGCGACCGAACGCTGGCTGACCCTGCACCTCGTGGACGACTCCGGTCCGACCATGCCCGTCTGGGGCCCGCTCGTGCGGGAACTGCACACGGCGCTCGCCCAGTCGGGCGTGTTCCGCACGGTGGAGTCGCACCGGCTGGCCGCCGACGGCACGGTACGGCGGCCCGGTTCGCAGGAGTCGTACGCCGACGGCCGCACCGTCACGCTGATCGTCTCCGACTGCATGGGCCCGCAGTGGCGGGAGGGCGTGGCGGGCGACCGCTGGTACCGCACGCTGCGGCGGTGGGCCGCGCGCATGCCGGTGGCCGTGGTCCAGCCGCTCCCGGAACGCCTGTGGCGTACCACGGCGCTGCCCGCCGTGACCGCGCGGATCACCTCGCCCTCTCCGGCGGCGCCCAACTCGGCGTACGAGGTGGACTCGTACCTCACGGACATCGCCGAGCCCGGTTCGCTTCCCGTTCCCGTCCTGGAGCCCTCGGCGCCCTGGCTGGCGAACTGGTCGAAGCTCCTGGGCCGGGCGGGCCGGCTGCCTGGCTCGGTCGCCCTGCTGGGGCCGGTCCCTCCCCTGGACCCGGTCGACGAACTGGGCCGCAGCGATGTGGAGCGGCTCTCGCCGGAGGAGCTCGTCCTCCGCTTCCGCTCCATCGCCTCCCCGGAGGCGTTCCGCCTGGCGGGCCATCTCGCGCTGGGCCGCCCCGAGTTGCCGGTGATGCGGCTTCTGCACGCCGCGATCGAACCCGACCCGCGCCCCCAGCACCTGGCGGAGGTGATACTGAGCGGTCTGCTGACCACGGTGCCGGGGCCTGCTGGGTCGTACGACTTCCGTCCGGGGGTGCGCGAGCTGCTGCTGCGCACCCTGCCGCGCACGGCGCACGGGCGCACGTCCGAACTCCTCTCCCGCATGGGCGCGTTGATCGACGAGCGGGCCGGAGTGGGGGCCCGGGAGTTCCGGATCGCGGCGCCCGGTGACGGGGGTGTGCCCGCGCGGGGGGAGCCGTTCGCGGCGGTGCGGGCGGAGAGCCTGCGGCGGCTGGGCGGGGCGCCTGCGGGGGGCTCCCGGGTGGTGCTGGGCAGGTACCGGCTGGTGCGGCGCCTGGGCATGGGCTCTCCACAGGTGTGGCTGGCCCAGGACACGCGGCTCGACCGTACGGTGGCGGTGTACGAGTACTCAGCGCGGCGGGAGCACGAACCGTTCCTGGCGCGGGCACGCCTCATCGCCGACCTCCACCGCCCGAACGTGATCGCGGCCCTGGACCACGGTGTCGAGGGCGACGTTCCCTACCTGGTCACCGAGTTCGTGGAGGGTGTCTCCCTGGCCGAGCTCACCGCCGAGGGCGGTTTCCGGCTGCCGTACTGGCTGCTGGCCCCGCTGGCGCTCCAGGTCGCGAAGGGCCTCGAAGCCGTGCACGAACAGGGTCTGGCGCACGGCCGGTTCACTGCCCACTGTCTTCTGCTCTGCCCGGACGGCACGGTGAAGATCACCGGCTTCGCGCTGGGAAACGTCCGTGGCCGCACCGAGTCGAAGGACCTGGAGGAATTCGGCCGCCTGCTGACCAATCTGGGCGGGGGACCGGCGAGGTCCGACGACGAGCCGCGGCCTGGTCTTCCGCGTGGCCTCGCCCTGTTCCGGGCGCGCTTCCCGGTGATCGTCGACAAGCTCCTCAACCCCTCGCCCGACGTACAGCGCCAGGGCAGGAGCCTGTTCCGGGCGCCCTCGTTCACCGAGGTGCTGGAGGCCGTCGCCGAGGACCGGTACCAGTACCGCCTGCTCGGTCCCGTGCGGGTCGACCAGCGGGGCCTCCCGCTGCCGGTCGACGACGGCCCGGCCCAGGCCCTGCTGTGCATGCTGGTCCTGCGGCACGGCCGGACCGTCACGAACGACGAACTGATCGAGGGCCTGTGGGGAGAGCACCGCCCCGAGCGCCCTCTTCCGGAGCTCGCCGCTCTCGCCTCCTCCCTGCGCGCGGCCCTCGGCCCCGGGCTCCTCGCCACCACGGCGGACGGCTACGCCCTCCACGCGATGCCCTCCGCCGTCGATGTGCTCCGCTGCGAGGACCTCGTGGCCAGGGTGAACTCCCGCCGGGCCGAGGGCGACCCGGCGGCGGCCCGCGCGTCCGTCCAGTACGCCCTCGACCTCTGGTACGGCGACCCCCTCGACGGTGTCCCCGGCCCGGCGGCCGAGGCGGCCCGCGGCCGCCTGAGCGCCCTGCGCCTGTCCTTGTACGTCACGCGTGCCGAACTCGACCTGGAACTGGGCCACTTCGAGCAGGCGGCAGCCGATCTCGCCCCGCTCCTCCAGGAGTTCCCGGAGTACGAGGACTTCCGTCGGCTGCACGCGCTCGCGCAACGCTCCGCGTCGGAGAGCGGGCGGGCCACCCTCACCGTGGAGATCACCGACCCCGGCCCGCACCCGGAGACCCACCGTTTCCTGGGCCGCACCCTCCCCTGGCTGCTCTCCCTGGGCGACCTGGACCCCAGCCGGTACGAACTGCTCACCCGCGACAACGGGTACGTGGTCGTGACCGAGCCCGGCACCCCCGTGCTGCCCGTCCTGCACGCGGTCCTGCGCGAGCTGCCCGGTGCGCTGATGGACGTGGACGATCCGCCCGCGATCCGGGTGACCTTCTGGCACACCGCCCAGTTCACGGGGGCCGACCGCCCGGCCGGCACCCCGGACCTGACGTCCGCTCTGGGCGGCCGCTCCTCCGCGGACATCGTGGTCGTGCTCTCCCCGGTCCTGCACCAGGAGCTCACGGCCGCCACCGACCGCACCGTCGACCCGGCCGGCTTCCTGCCCCTGCGCGGCTCGTCGCCGGACACCCCGCCGGACGCCTGGTACCTCCCGCTGGACCTCCCCGAGCCCGCGCCCGTGCCCGAGCACCGCGATCTCGTGCGGGGCCCCTTCACCGTCCGCCACGCCGCCCAGATCCGCCCGCCCCTCCAGGGCCGCACCGCGGTCGTGTACACCGGGCCCGACGGCAGGCTGACCGAACTCGACCCCCACCGGCCGCACTCGGGCCGGCCCGCGCACTCCCGGGTCACGTACTACGAGGTGGACCTGACCGCCCAACAGGCCACACGCCAGTTGCTGCTGCCCGCCGCGGGGCGTACCAGTACCACGTTCGTGGCGTCGGCCGAGCTGTCCTGGCACGTGGACGATCCGCTCGCCTTCGTACGCGCGGAGGCCTCCGGCGTGGCGGAACAGCTGTTTGAGCACCTCACCCGGGAGGCCGCGCGCATCACGCGGCGTCATCCGCTGCGGTGGGCGGGCACGGCCCAGCGCGCCGTGCACGAGGGGGTGCGCGGATGGCCGGTCCCCGGGCTGTCGGTGTCGTTCTCGATGCGGCTCTCGCCCGGCCCCTCACCACGGCTGGACCAGATGGCGCGGGACCGGGACGCGGGCACGGCGCCCGCGGACGGCCTGGCCCTGGTTCTCGCCCACGCCGAGTCCGTGCTGCTGGGCTTCGACGGCACCCTCGCCCGGATCCCCGCGAGGCGCCGGACCAGGATGGCCCGCGCCCTCGCCGAGCACCTCGTCGAGCTGCGCCACCCCGACGACGCGCTGAGCGGCGCGGAACCACTCCTTCAGGGGGCGCCCGCACCTCTGGAGGAAGAGCCTGACCCGCTGGCGCTCCTGCGCGCCCTCGCACACCACCGTCTGGCTCCGGAGCTGAGCCGCGCGCTCGACGGGATCGAGCGGCAGAACCTCGGAGCCGCGGTGCCGTCACCCTTCGCCGGGTCCCTGGTCTACGCGCTCGCCGACCGGGGCCTGGGCGTCGCCGTCGTCACGGACCACTCGTCCGGCGCCGTCGCCGCCTACCTGGCACGACGGGGGCTCACCGGGTCGGCGTCCGGCGGGGTCCACGGCCGCTCCGACGACCCCGGCCTGCTCCTGCCGCACCCCGACTGTCTGCTCCGGGCGCTGGAGCGGCTGCACACCGCGCCGGACGACGCCGTCCTGATCGGCTCCTCCGTCACCGAACTCACCGCCGCGTCCGACCTCGGCCTGCCCTTCATCGGGTACGCCACGGGCCGGGAGGCCGAGCGGCGGCTACGGGAGGCGGGCTGCCGGTACACCGTCTCGTCCCTTGAGCCGCTCCTGAAGGCGGTCCGCCCCGCCTAGGTCCTTCCGCCAGAAGAGCCCTGCCCCCCAACTGGCCCAATCCGGAAGGCGCCGCGTCTCTCCCCCGCACACGATGCAAGAAGACCGCCACCCACGACCACGCGGTCCGTGCTTCCGGGAGGACCCATGACTGCCAGGCTGGATCAGCTGCGCCGCTGCCACTTCGCCGTCGACCTGGGCGCGTCCCGAACCCGTGTGTATGTGAAGGGCGCCGGGCTGGTCGTCGACCAGCCGAGCGTGGCCGCCCTGAACACCAGGACCGGCGCCCTGATCGCGGTCGGGGAGTTCGCGGAGCAGATGACGGGACGTACTCCGCACTACATCAGGGTCGCCCGCCCCGTGTCGGGTGGCAACGTCGTCGACATCGAGATGGCCCAGCGCATGCTGCGCCATCTGCTCGGTGACAGGGTGCGCCGCGCGCTGCGCCGCAAAGCCTTCCTGCGCGCCGCCGCCTGCGCCCCGAGCGACACGGACCCGCTCGGCCGGCGTGCGGTGATCGAGACGCTGGTGGGGCTCGGCGCCCGGCGCGTCGAACTCGTCGACACCCTCATCGCCGCCGGGGTCGGCTCCGGGCTGCCGGTCGAGCACCCGGAAGCCACCATGATCATGGCGTGCGGTGCCGCCGCCACCCAGATCGCCGTCCTCTCCCTCGGCTCGATCGTGACCGCCGAGCGCATCCCGGTGGGCGGTGAGGCCGTGGACCACGCGATCGTGCAGCATCTGCGCCACCAGCACCAGCTGATCCTGCCCAGCCAGTCCGTACGGCCGCTCCAGCTGGCCCTGGCCGGGAACGGGCTCACCCCGCACGGCCCGGCGGTCACCGAGATCCACGGACTGGACGTCGCCACCGGGCTCGCCCGGTCCGTCAAGGTGGACACCGCCGCCGTGCGCAACGCCATCCAGACGCCGTTCACGGCCGTGCTCGACGGCATCGGCAAGGTCCTGCGGGACTGCCCGCCCGACCTCGTGGCCGACCTCGCGGACCGCGGGATCATGATGGTCGGCGGGAACGCGCTGCTGCCGGGCCTCGACCAGATGCTGCGGCAGGCCACGGGCATGCCGGTGCACATCGCCGAACGCCCCGAACTGTGCGCCATCGAGGGCCTGGGCGCCATGATGGAGGGCCATGTCGAACCGCTGGAGCTGGACCTGACGCCGGAGGACTGAACACCGGCCGCGACGGCTCCCCGTGACGTGCGTACGCGCAGGAGATCGCTGTTCAGTAGGGCAGAACCCGGCCCGACGGCGTCCTCCGGTCGATCGTGAGGTCGCGCGGGGCGGAGGGCCGACGGCTGGTACGGATGCGGATCCGGCGGTTCATGACGGCCTCCTCATGCCTGTGCCCGGGGCGTTCGGCCACCCGATGCCCCGGGGCGTTTCCGTGCCCGCCGCGACCAGCCTCCTCGCCACCGCAGCCGGGTGTACATCGTGCCCACGGTGGCACTTGTCATGCCTCCTGGGGAGGAGTGATCGGAATTGCCCTACGTCCGAGGAAGCACACAACCCCCTCCGCACGCCCCCGGGATGAGCCCTGCATGCCCCCAGGCAGACCCAACGGCCGTCCCCCGAACCCCGACGCGCCCGCGCGTGCGCCGGGGTGTTCTTGCCGAACGCCCCGATCGTGTGGCATCGGCATGGTTCGCCGTGCTCGTCCCCGGTGAATCGGTACGGTGGAGCGCCTCGCGGACGGGGCCCTGAACCCGGCCCCCAAAGCGCTGACGTGGCGCTGACGTGGAATTCCGGACCTGGCAAGGAGACAAACAGATGCTCTCGGACTCGATCGTCTTCGGTGCTGGGGGCTTCATCGGCCGCTCCCTGGTGGCCGAACTCCTGCGTGGCGGCCACCGGGTGGCGGCCGCGGTGCGTGACTCCGGTGACGCGCTGACGAGTTGGCTCGACGGGGAGGGAGTGGACCGGGCGGGGCTGACCGTGGTACGGGCCGACATCACCCTGCCCGGACTCGGCCTGTCCGGACAGGGGTTGGCCCTGGAGGGCTTGTCCGGGGTACGCGACGTCTACAACACCGCGGCGCGCTTCGCCTTCGGCATCGACGCGGACCAGGCCAGGGCGGTCAATGTGACGGGCGCCGTGCATGTGGTCGAGTGGGCGGCCTCCCTGCCGGAGCTGCGCCGGGTGGTCCACATCAGCGGATACCGCATGGTCGCCGCGGACGACGGTCCGCCGGACTACGGCCGGCTGGGCGCGTACGAGGCGTCGAAGCAGGAAGCCGACGCGGCGGTGCGGACACGGTGCCGCGAACTGGGGGTGCCGCTGAGCATCGCCAACCCCAGTACGGTGATCGGACCCGACCAGTACGTCGGCCTGGCCTCCGTGGTCTCCGAGCTGTGGCAGGGCCGGCTGCGGGCACTGCCCGGCGGCCCCGAGATCCTCCTCCCCGTCGTGGCCCTCGACTACTTCGTGCGGTTCCTGGCGGCTCTTCCGGAGCACGACGAGAGCGCGGGCCGCGCCTACTGGGTGCTGGACGAGGCGACCCCCACGCTGCCGGAGCTGATCGGGCTGCTCGCTCAGCACATGGGTGTGCGGGCCCCCCACCGTTCGGTTCCGGTCGGCCTGCTGCGCCGGCTGCCCCGTACGATCACCCGGGCCGACCCGGAGACCCTGTCCTTCCTGTCGACCGACCGCTACGACACGGCCTCCACCCGCGCCCTGGCCGAGTCGCACGGGCTGTCCGCGCCGCCCGTGGAGACGGCGCTGCGCCAGTGGGCCGACGACCTGGTCGCCACCCGCTTCGGCCGGACCGTCCGGTGCCGCCGTCCCTACGGCTTCCACAGCGTGGGAGGCAGCCGGACGTGGCTGATCGGTGAGCGGCGGCGCCCGGACTATGTGTTCCTGCACGGACTTCCGCTGAACGCCGATGCGTGGGAGGGAACGGTGGAGCGCCTGGACGCGCCGTCCCTCGCGGCCGACCTGCCCGGTTTCGGCAGGTCGGGGCCGGGTGAGGGATCGCTCGACGACTGGCTCACCGATCTGCTGCACCCTGTGGAGACCCGGCCCGTGCTCGTCGCGCACTCGCTCGCCTGCGGCCCCGCACTGCGCTACGCCGCGGCCCGGCCCGACCGGCTGTCGGCACTCGTTCTCGTCGCGCCGCCTTTCCTCCAGCCGCCGTCCTCGGGTCTGCTGCGCTCGCCCCTCGCGGCACCGCTGCTGCGTACGACTCCCGCGCCCCGTCTGGCCCGTTCGCTCGGCCTGCCCGAGGACGATGCCCTCGACGGTCTCGTGACGGACCTGCGCCGTGCGGGGGCGGCGCACCGGGTGATCGCCGCCGTGCGCACGGCCCACGGACAACGTGAGGAACTGCGCCGTCTGTTCCGGGACCTGCCCTCGCCCGTGGAGCTCGTCGTCGGGTCGGAGGATCCGCTCGCCGAGGCCGTGGACTCGCCGGTCACGGTGATCGAGGGCGCGGGGCACTATCCCCAGATCACCCATCCGGCGGCCCTCGCGGGCTGTCTGGCCTCCTGCCGGGACCGGGTGGGCGCCCCGTAGGGCCAGGCCCTGTCGTCAAACTCCCATCTGCCTCGCGACGCCATGCACGTGCTCTCGCCGCACCGGGCGAAAGCCCAAGTACATCCAGTACGAGGGCTTCCGCCCGGCACGCCGAGAGCACGCACCTGACGCCGCGCGGCCCGCCCTTCGGGCGAACGACGGGAGTTTGACGACAGGACCTAGTGCCCTAACGGGGTGTGAAGGCGAGGGCCACGTTGTGGCCCCCGAACCCGAAGGACGTGGACAGGGCGGCCCCTTGCGGTGTCCGTCGTGGTTCGCCGCTCACCAGGTCCAGTTCGATCCCGTCCCCGGTCTTGTCCAGGTTGCGGACGGGCGGGATCAGACCGTGTTCGAGGGTGAGGACGGTGAAGACCGCCTCGACCGCGCCGGAGGCACCCAGGAGGTGGCCGGTGGCGGACTTGCAGGCGGTGACCGCGGGGTGCGTGCCCACCGCCTTCTGCAGGGCCTGCGCCTCGGTGACGTCCCCGACCGGAGTGCCGGTGGCGTGGGCGTTGACATGGGCGATGTCGGCCCCGGTGAGACCGGAGTCCCGCAACGCCGCGCTGATGGCCCGCATTTGCCCCTCGGCATCGGGAAGCGTCACGTCGTACGCGTCGGAGGTGACCCCGGCGCCCACCAGGGCCGCGTGAACGTGCGCTCCGCGCGCCCTGGCGAACCCGGCGCGCTCCAGCACGACCATGCCCGCGCCCTCGGACATGACGAACCCGTCGCGGTCGTGGTCGAACGGCCGGGACGCCAGGTCCGGTGCGTCGTTGCGCAGGGACAGGGCACGCATACGGGCGAACGCGCCGAGGGACAGGGGGTGCAGGCAGGCGTCCGTCCCCCCGGCGACGACCACGTCCGCGCGGCCGGACCGGATCAGCAGCGCGCCGACCGCGAGCGCCTCCGCACCGGACGCGCAGGCACTGGTGGGGGCGTGAGTGCCGGCCCGGGCCCCCAGCAGCAGACCGACCGCCGCGGCACTGCCGTTGGGCATCAGCCTGGGCACCGTGAACGGGGAGAGTGCGCGGGGGCCCCGCTCCTCCAGTCGGTCGTCCTGTTCGAGCATGGTGAGCGCGCCGCCCACGCCGGTCCCCACCACCACCGCCAGCCGTTCGGACTCGACCTCGGGCGTGCCGGCGTCCGCCCATGCCTCCTGGGCCGCCACCAGCGCGGCCGCCTGGCTGCGGTCCAGCCGCCGCTGCCGGACCCGGTCCAGCCGCGAGGCGGGGTCCTGGCTCATGTTTCCGGCGATACGGACCGGAAGCCGCTCGGCCCATGGGGTGTCCAGCCGGGTCAAGCCCGAGCGGCCGGACAGCAGCGCCTGCCAACTGGACGGAACGTCGCCGCCGAGTGGGGTGGTCGCGCCAAGGCCCGTCACCAGGATGTCGGGGTACGTTGCTTCAGCGGTCACGGGAAGCATGACGGGTTCCTTCCGCACGGTTTCACTGGCTCTTGGGTTGCGTTGCCGACAGGGTGTCCGGCGGCACTTCGGGACCGTCGGGGCCGGGACGGGGACGGGGACAGCGGTTGCCGAGTCCGGCCGGCACCAGCGCGGCGATGGCGGTCCACAATTCCCCGGTGGTGAGAAGAGGGCCGCCGGAGGGCCTCGGACACTCCGCGGCCTCACAGCAGCGTTCGGTCTTTTCCATGGCTTTTCCTTGGCACCTTCAGCGCGTCGACCGATTGCTTTGACGAGGAAATGCATTCCAGAAGTCGCATTCGCTGCGACCGGAAACAAACTAGTCGACCGGAACGCCCGCTGCTTCATCTCTTTTCATGAATTGCCGCCCCCGCACCCGCCTCGCCTTCACGGGGATCCTCACCCGTTCGAGCCATACAGGGCCTCCCGAGAGGCCTCGGCCGGACACGGAGGGCCACCGAAAGGACCATCAGTAAGATAAACACGCTGAAGCCTTCGTCATTTTATGACGATAGTCCCGCAGCGGATCCCGCTTTTGCTTGTTGCAGCGACACTCGGACCCGCTGCATAGTGAAGCGATGCCTGCGCAGGGGGGCGACCTGACCAATCGCAGCCACTCGGCAACAGTATTTCGCATTCTTTGCCATGCCAAAAAGGAGGGCAATACGTGCCGCAATACAGCCAGGGGGAGATTTCCTCGACCGGGGATGACGTCCGCGTCGTCCGCTGGCCGGTCGAGGTGACGGAGCTGGAGCAGTTACGGCGCCGGGGGATTCTTCGTCTGCTCGTGATCGAGAACGGCGCCACCCCACCGGTACCGACGGACTCACGGGAGGACTGGGTGCGGGCGCCGGTCAGCAGGGCGGACTTCGCCGCCCGTGTCGCGGCGCTCCGGGCCAAGGCCGGCACACAGCGGATCCCTGTCCTGGACCAGGACGGGCTGCTCCACTACGACAGCCAGGTGGTACCCATGTCACCGACCGAGATGGAGCTGCTCCAGCCGCTGGTCGATCGGTTCGGCGGCCTCGTGGCCCGGCACGAGCTGATCACGCTTCTCTCGGCACGCCGCGGACGGGCGAGTCAGAACGCGCTCGACCTGCACATCATGAGAATCCGGCGCAAGGTGGTCTCGGTGGGACTGCGCATCCGGACGGCCAGCGGGCGGGGGTACCTCCTCGAATCAAGCGGGTGACCCGCACGAGAACAAGCCCTGTTGGCGTGAAACGTCCAACAGGGCTTGTGCGGAACGCCGCAGGCTCACAGGAGCACTCCGGGGGCACTCCCGTCGTGCCACCACCGCTTCACGCGGATGCGCCGACCCGTGAGCCGTACGGGAAGGAGTCGCCGTCCTGCTGCGGCCCGAGCTCCGGGCAGGGGGGCGTCACCAGGCCCGTGCGATAGGCGTGGATGACCGCGTGCACGCGATTGCGCAGGTTCAGTTTTTCCAGCAGTCGCTGCACGTGGGATTTCACCGTGTTCTCGCTGAGCACCAGTTCCGTCGAGATCTCCGTGTTGCTCAGCCCTTGGGCGAGCAGCCGGAAGACCTCCTTCTCCCGCCGGGTCAGCAGGCTGATTCCCGTGGTGTCCTCCGTGGAGACGTCGTGGCATGAAGTGACCGGGGGAACCGGGTCGTCGTCACGCGCCTGAACAACCCTCTCGTCGAAGTAGATCCGGTATCCGGCGGCCACGACATGGACCGCCGACAGCAGCTGACCGGGAGTGACACGGCTGAGAACGACCCCCTGCACCCCGGCCTGGAAGGCGCGTCGCACACAGGTGTCCGCCTCGTTGGCCATGAGCAGGACTCCGGGCACTCTCTCACCGCAGCGCACGTGCAGTTCGTCGACCAGTTCCACCGGGTCGACGGCCTGGGACAGGGCACCGGCGAGCAGCAGACGCGGCTGAAGGTGCCGTGCCTTGGCGACCGCACTGGCGATGTCGGGCGCTTCACCCACCACCTCGATGTCTCGGTCCTCGTCGAGGACGGCCCGGATTCCTGTTCGTGCGATGGCCCGGTCGTCCACCAGCAGAACTCGGATCGGCGCGCTCATCGCTTTCCCTCTCCTCTGGACGGAACATCCTCTGGACGGAACACGTTTGCCTGCACCACACCTGGACGCGCCGTCGTCACATCGGGTCGCTCACGGACGCGGGGACGGCCGGCCTGGGTTCGACGGGACGGCTCTCGCGACGGCGCCGAGGTGCCACCAGGACCGCCAGGGCTCCGACGGCGATCAGGACGACACCGGTCCACACCGCGGGGATCATGCCGTCCGTGAACGTGTCCGGCGTGGTGAGGTCCCCGTTCGCGGAGAACACGGAGGCGAGCACCGCGATACCGAGAACACCGCCGAGTTCACGCAGCGCGTTGATGGCGCCGGACGCCATTCCGCGGTCCTCGGCGTCGACCGCGCTCATCACCATGTTCGCGGTGGGAGAGAAGTAGAAGGTCATTCCCAGACCGCACAGGACCAGTGCCGGGATGAGCGACACATAGTCCACGTGGGGAGAGATGCGCGACGCGATCCATCCCAGTCCGCACGCCTGGAAGGCCAGACCGAGCGCGACGATGGTCCGGCTGCTGACGCGGTCGGAGAGCAGCCCCACCAAGGGCGCGACGAAAATGGGTACGGCGGTCCACGGCAGGATGCGCAGACCCGCCTCCAGGGGCGAATAGCCCTGCGGCCCCTGGAAGAACTGGGTGAGCAGGAACACCGAGCCGAACATGCCCGCGAACATCAGCAGCCCGGCCGCGTTCATCGCGCTGAAGGTGCGGTGGCGGAACAACTTCATCGGGAACATGGGCAGTTCGGTGTGCAGTTCCCAGAGCACGAAGGCGACCAGGACGACGGCGCCGCCAGTCAGCGAGGCCAGGACGCGGACGCTGCTCCAGTGGTCCGCGTGGCCGTGGATGATGCCGAAGACGATCCCGAAGAGGCCGATACTGGCCAGAACCGTCCCCACCAGGTCCAGCTGGGACCTGGGTCCGCGGCTCTCGGCGAGCTTCCAGCGGGCGAGCGGCAGCACCACCGCACCGATCGGTACGTTGATCCAGAAGATCCACTGCCAGCTCAGGTGCTCCACCACCGCTCCGCCGAGGAGCGGGCCCATCGCGATGGCGACGCCCTCCACGGCGCTCATCGCGCCGAGCAGGGCGCCTCGCCGGTGCGGGGGCGCGACGTCCGTGAGGATCGTCAGGTTCAGCGGCATGAGCAGCGCGGCGCCCAGCCCCTGAACGGCGCGGGCGGCGATCAGAGCGCCGATGCCGGAGGCCAGCGCGGCCCCGGCCGACGCGGCGACGAAGAGGCCCAGCCCGACGCCGAACATCCGCCGCCTGCCGAACCTGTCCCCCAGGGCGGCACCGGGCAGCATGAGCACCGCGTAGGTGAGGGTGTAGGCGTTGACGGTCCACTCCAGTTGCTGGATGCTCCCGCCGAGGTCATTGCGGATCGCCGGCAGGGCCGTGATGACGACGAGGTTGTCGAGCGACACCATGGCCACGCCAAGGCCACAGCAGAGGAACGTCCACAGCACGTTCTGTTTCGGAATACTCATGTCCACCTCCATGACGGGAATGCCACCGGGGGCCGCCGCCAGGCGGCCCCACAACACGAACCTGACGCCCCCGCCCGGCCCTGGCCCCGACCCACGCACTCGCCCGACACGCGGTGCGCGAGCGGACGGGCGGGGCTGGGCGCAGCCGGGGGCTGTGGCCTGGGCCACGGGTCGGGGCCGGGGCCGGGGCCGGGGGCCGGGCCGGGGCCAAAGCAGGACCGGCCCCAGGTCGAGGGCAGGGGGCAGGGGGCAGGGGGCAGGGGGCAGGGGGCAGGGGGGCCGGGGGCCGGGGGGCCGAGGGCCGGGGGGCCGGGGGCCGAGACCGGAGCCGGAAGCCGAGGCCATGACCGGCCCCAGAGCCGAGGGTGGGACCAGCGCCGGAGCCGAGGGCCGGAGGCCTGGGCCAAGGCCAAAGGGCCAGGGCCAGGCCGGGGCCAGGCCCCAAGGACCGGGGCCGGGACCCAAGGGCCAGGGCCAGGACCCAGGGCCAGGGCAAAGCCCGGACCTAGAGCCTCAGCCAGAGCCAGGCCGGGGCCGGGACCCAAGGACCGGAGCGGGCACCAGGGGCCGGGGCCGGCCCCAAGGGCCGAGACCGACCCAAGACCGGACCAGGACCGGGCCGAGCCACGAGCCAAAACCGGACCAGAGCCAAGCGCCAAGCCCGCCATCCAAAGGCCTCAGCCAAGACCACGCCGGGCGGTCCAGGCCCCAAGGGCCAAGACCGCCGCTGCCGGTCGTCTTCGGGGGCCCAAGACAGGACCAGGGCCAAGACCGACCCAAGAAGGGACCAGGGCCAAGGGCGGCCAATATCGGACCAGGGCCAAGGACCAAAGCTGGGGCCAAGGGCCCGAGTCGGCGGGGGTCAGGGTTGGGTGGGGCGGTCTTGCGTGGGGGGTTGGGTCTGGCGGGCGCCGGGGGTGCGGAGCATGCGCAGCAGCTCGGGGAGCAGGCCCCCCAGTTCCACCGGCCATCGCGCCCAGGTGCGCCACTGTTCCGCACGCGGCCTGGTCTTCTGGTGCACGTCGAGGCGGATGTGGTGCCGTACCCGCTGTCCGGCGAGCAGCCTGACGACCATGTGGGAGCTGATCACGCCGAACGCCGTGGCCGTGTAGGACACCTGCGGAAAGGCGTAGTCGGTCCGCGCGTGGTTGGCCCGGATCTCGGCGAGCATGTCGGTCGGTACGTACCTCAACGGCACCGCTCGGCGCAGCAGTTCCCATGTGTCGAGGCGGGACAGGTCCTCGGTGCTGATGGTCCCGTCGAACGGTTCACGGAGGTGCCGGTAGTCGTAGCAGCGGACGTACTGGGTGCCCGCCATGTCCCACCCGGTGATCAGGGGCAGCCGCCGCCGGATGGCGTGACGGTGCAGCAGGTGCTTGGCCTTCCACCCCTCCGGTGTCGTGACGTCCACCCCGTCGATGATCACCTGGCAGGAGCCCGTCAGCTTCGGCACGGTCTGCCGGGTGACTCCTTCCGTGAAGACCTCGACGGAGGCATACGGGTTGATCGCCCGCACCCGGGACGCGGCCACCGAGGCCTTGTTCCGCTCGATGTCGGCGGCCATCGCCGACTGCCGGTTGAGATTGTTCAGCTCGTACGTTCCCGGGTCGGCGAGGACGAAGCTCTGCACGCCCAGCCGCGTGAGCGGTTCGACGGCCGCGCCCCCGATCGACCCGCAGCCGGCCACCAGGACGGTGGCCGTGCGCAGGGCCCGCTGGTCCGCCGCGGCCACCACCCCCGTGTTCCGGGTGGTCAGCTCGGCGTAGAACTCGGCGCCCACCGTGGGCTTTTCCTCTGCCGGCGACACCGGCTGGCTGTCAACGTTCATCACCCGCAAGACCCTTCGTGTGACGGACGGGGGACGCCGTTCCCTGCCCTCTTCCGCGCGGCCAGGGCCGTGACCAGGGCCTGCGGCGAGGTCAGGTCGCTCGTCCCGGCGAGGTAGGAACGGATCATGTCGCGGTACCAGGGGAGGTCCGTGGGCACCGGGGCGACGAACGGCCTGGCCACCACCGACTGCCGGTAGATCGGCGCCATGGGATCCGATGCGCCCAGGCGCGGCGACGTGCCCTCGACCACGTGCAGGTCGAAGCCGCCGAGGCGCAGATGGCGCAGAGCGACGTGTTCCTTGGCGTCGCCGAGCACGATGCGCACGGCGTCGCCGAGCCCGATGAGGCTCTCCCCCATGCCGAGCATGAGGTGCCAGGGGACGCAGGTGTGCTGTGCGCCGCGCGGCATCGTCTGGTCCCGCAGGAAACGCTTGAACTCGAAGACCTGGTGGGTCCCCAGACCGGGCTGTGCGTACCGCCGAAGCAGGTCGACGCCGTGTGCCGCCTCCGTCGGGAACGGGGTACGGCGCGGGGAGTCGAGGGGGAGGCTTTCCGCGTCCGCGGAGCAGGCCAGGCCCACGTATCCGCGTATCTTCCAGGTGCGTCGGCACAGGGTCACGGTGTGGACGTTCTCCACGGCGCGCGAGCCCAGCAGTGGTTCGTGGAACGCGGCGGTCCGGTGGACGGAGTCGGGGGAGATCCAGCTCAGCCTCAGGTACTGCGCGAGGCGGAAGCCGAGGATTCCCTTGAGGTACCGGGTGGGAAACTGGCTGTCGCGGGCGGTGAGGGTGACCAGACGGCGCCGCGGGTCCTCGATGAGGGAGAGCGGATCCCCCTTGAGCTCGGTGAGCAACCGCCGGTAGGTGAGCCGCTCGTGGAGCCTGATGATGTCCACGGCGTAGCGCCGGGCGCGGGCGTCCCCGGTGACGGGCCCCGTGGCCGGGGACGGGCGGGATGCGGTGGCGGCGCCGACGACCGGAACGGCGTTCACCACTCCTCCTTCTCGGCGTAGAGACTGTCGGTGATGGCGAGCGCCAGGACTTCGGGGGTGCCCTCGTAGATGCGGGTGCCCAGGGCGTCACGCATCATCTTCTCCACCCCGTAGGAGCGCAGATAGCCGCGAGCGCCGATCAGCGAGAGGGCCGCGTCGGCGACGTCGATCGCGGCCCGGTCCGCGAACAGCTTGGCCACGGCCGGTTCGTAGACCGGCGGGGGCAGTTCGTTGTCGACCTTGTCGGCCGCGCGCAGGTACAGCATGCGGGCGGCGTCGACCTTGGTGGTCATGGCGGCGAGTTTCGCCGCCGTGAACTGGTGGTGCCGCAGGTGCTGCCCACCCTGTACCCGCTCACCGCACCAGGCGATCGCCTGTTCCAGGGCGCTGCGTGCCACACCGGTGGAGATGCCGGCCACCGCGGCGCGGGCCATGTTGCTCTGCGCCATGTTGATGGCCATGCCCTCGCCCTCCGAGCCGATCATGTACTCGGCGGGTACCCGGACGTCGTGGAACTCCAGCTCGCTGCCCAGGCAGGCGCGGTATCCCATCTTGTCCGCCACGGGGCCGCGGACGACGCCGGGGAGGTCCAGGGGGACGATGAAGGAGGTGAGCCCGGTCGCCCCCGGGCTGCCCTCCATGTTCGCGAACACGGAGGCGAACGCGGCGAACTTCGCGTTGGTGATGAACCGCTTCCGGCCCGTCAGCACATAGTGGTCGCCGTCTCTGCGCGCGGTCGTGACGTTCTGCGCGTGCTGCGCCAGGGACGGGATGATCAGATCGCAGCCCGCGTCCTCCTCGGTGACCGCGTTGCAGGCGAGCACGGGCTCGTCACCGGAGAACAGGGGAAGGAAGCGGGACTGCAGGCGGGGGTCGCCGGACAGCAGGATCGGCGCCTGGCCGAGCAGGGTGGCGCCGAAGATCAGCGCCGTTCCCGGGCAGACGGCGGCGACCTCCTCCAGTGCGACGGCGACACCCAGCATGCCGACGCCCGCGCCACCGTATTCCTTGGGGACCGCCGCACGGGTGAGGCCGATCTGGTGGCCCTGGGCGACGAGTTGCCAGTCGAAGTGGGCCGCCGGTGCCTGGTCGAGGTGCTGGACACGGGGTTTGACGACGTCCTGGGCGAAGGCCCTCGCAGTGTCCCTGAACCGCTGGACCTCGGGCGGCAGTACGTCGAAGTTCAGCCCCGACAGGGACACGGACTCGGACACGGACTCGGACTGGAACTCGGACAGAGCGGTGTTCACGTGGACGACACTCCTTACGCGTTGGTTCGCCGGCCGGAACCGGTGCCGGGCAGCAGGTCAGGCGCCGACGCCGGAGGCGGCGGCGATGTCCGGGTAGCGGTCGAAGGCGGGCCGCAGCATCGGCACCAGTTCCAGCACCTTGGCGACCTTGCCGCGGATCCGGAGCCGGCCCGTGGCGATGGCGACGGGCACCATGAGCCGGCCCATCCACAGCGCGTGGGCCGTGTCGCAGGACATCTTGAGCGTGATCGCCGCGGTCTGAGGAGCAGCCTCCTCACCGACGACGACGCCCTGCGGCGACACGAAGACCTGGCAGTCGGGCTTCGTGTGGACGAGCCGGACCGACAGTCCCTCCTGTCGGGCCCTTGCGACGAATTCCTCGTCCTCCAGCAGTACGGAAAACAGTCGGCCGAAGACTTCCGCCGCCATTTCGCCGGACGAAAAAGTGGACATCTTCCCCTCCCGATCGCTCTTGTCGCGCACAAGTCGACACGGGCGCAAGCGCCCTGGGTTTACGGACTGCGGGAAACCGATCGCAACGCTTTTCCGGCGCGGCGGGTTGTGTCCGCCCTGCACCGGCAGCGCCGAAGAGAACGTTAGGGGGCGTCATGGCCGCCTCCCGCGATGCGGACATAAGACGGAAGGGATGCGGCCATGACGCGGAAAGAACGACCCGTAAACAGGTGGATTGCAGCGCACCGGATTCAACAACCAGCGGCCATGGAATTCACCACAACGTGCGTCGTGGGCAACTGTACACATCAGCCGCAACACAGCTGCCATTCGCGGCATCAAGACCAAGGGCCTCAAGATCGCGCAGGGACGTCGCGGACGTCAGGCGGCCCCGCAGTTGACTGAAACCCGTCGCTCCGCCACCTCCGACACGCCGAAGCCGCGACGATCCGGCACCTGCCGAGGAGCCCGCGAGGGCGCGCAGAGGGTCATCCGTGGTCGTCAGAGGGGTGGACGGCGCGTCAACCCCATTACCACGTCACATCCTTCGGTCGACGGGTTTTCGACGAAATTACGTCCTGAGCGGACTAGACAGCCAGTCAGATCGCGACACCCGGATGGGTGACTAGCATGTGCGAATGCCTGCCGGACGATCACCGTCCTCTTGGTGATCTGCCCTGCCCGCGGCCGTCGCGCGTCGGTCGCTCTGTCTTTCCCGCTGCCAAGGACCGAGGACCGCTGGATGTCAGTGCCTTCACCACTCAGCCAACACCGGTCAGGGAAGGCGCCTCACGCCTCGCCCGTCGCACCCCTGGTCGTCCTGGTCGTGACCGCCGCGGCGGCTGGTGCGGCCATCGCGGCGGCTCCCGAGAACGCCCGTACCTGGACGGTGGCTTCGGCTCTGGGCGCCTGGTTGTGCGTGGCGGTCACCGTCGTCGTCAGTACGTCGCTGATCCGGCGCGCCCGCCGGTCCGCCGCGTCGCAGGTCGGCGAGGTCGGCCAGATCCGGTCGCAGTTGGCACAGCAGGCGGCCGAGTCCGCGCATCTGGTGAACGTGACCCTGCCCGCGGTCGCCGCGCGGCTGCGGGACGGAACGAGCGCACAGGACGCTCTGACGGGCGTGACGCAGCCGTCCGATCCCCAGCTGCGCAAGGTCCTGCACTCCTTCACCACCATGGTGGAGCAGGACGTGAAGAGTGCCGCGGCCCTGGACAACGAACGGCGGCAGGCCCAGCAGGAACTGGCCGATACCGCCGCCGAGTTGGAGCGGCTGACGAAGGAGACCCTGCCCGACGCGATGGCGAAGCTGCGGGAAGGTGTCTCGGCCGACACCATCTTCGCTGAAGTGGGGTGGCCGCAGATCCCTCTGCTGCGTGTCCCCGCCGAATCGTTCATTCGTGAACTCGCCCACAGCGAACGACGGGCCGCCGCCGCGCAGTCCGCCTCGGCGAAGGCCCTGAGCCGGGTGCAGGCCAAGGCCGTCAGCATGCTCGCCGACCTGCGGGACATGCAGGAGCGGCACGGAGAAGAGGTCTTCGGCGACCTGCTGAAGCTGGATCACAGCACCTCGCAGCTGGGCCTCATGACCGACCGGCTGGCGCTGCTCATGGGCGGCCGTTCCAGCCGCGCCTGGAACAAGCCGATCGTGATGGAGAGCATCCTGCGGGGCGCGGTCGGCCGGATCGCCGCCTACCGGCGCGTACGGCTGCACTGTTCGACGAACGCCGCGGTCTCCGGATTCGCCGCGGAAGGCGTCATGCATCTGCTCGCCGAACTGATGGACAACGCGGCCAATTTCTCGCCGCCGATCGACGAGGTCCACGTGTACGTGGAGCAGCGCAGCGCCGGAATCGTCGTCACGATCGAGGACAGCGGCCTGAAGATGGCCGACGCGGCGATGCGGCGTGCCGAGGCGTCGGTGGCCGGGCGGATGACGGACCTCGCCTCGTTGCAGGGCACGCGGCTCGGTCTGGCCGTGGTCGGGCGGCTGGCCGTCAAGTACGGCATCAGCGTCAACTACCGGCCCTCGTCGCGCGGCGGCACCGGCGTCGTCGTCCTGCTGCCCCCGCAGCTGCTCGCCCAGCAGCGCGACGCCGCACAACGGCTGACCGCACCCCGTCCCTCGGCCGCGGCGCCCACACCGGCGCCCGCGCCCGCCGAGACCGCACCGCCCGCCGTACCCGAACCGGCGCCCGCCGAGGTCACGCGGCCTGCCGCCACGGTGCGGCCCACTGCCGGGTCGGAACTCCCCGAGCCGGGGGCAGGCCGCCGTCCCGCGGACGCCACCCCGAACGGCCTGCCCGTGCGCGCCCCCGGCCGCACCATGGCCGAGGCCGACCGCGAGCGGGAGCAGCGCAGAGCGTCGGCCTCGGCCACCGCGCAGGACGGGACACGGGCGGAGGGACGTTCGGCGAGGCGCGACGCGGGCTCGCTGTTCGGCTCCTTCCACCGTGGCCGCCAGTCCGGCACCGGCGACACCGGATCGTGGGCCCGCCCCGCATCCGACGCCGCTCCCGAGCCGCCGGCCGACTCGTAGGTTCGTCCCCCCACACATACGGCGCTCGGGGCCCCGGCGCCCTTGCCCCTCGACCTTGTGAGATTGGAGGAACGGGGCGGTGACCCGCCAGCCGGGCAGAACCGTCCCCTCACCCACCATGCAGACCACCGACACCAGCCTCACCTGGCTCCTGCAGAGCCTTCTGGAGCGCACCCCCGGCACGCGGCACGCGCTGGTCCTGTCCCGGGACGGCCTGAAGCTGTGCTGGACCGAACATCTGACGCTGGACCAGGCCGACCAGCTGGCGGCGCTCTGCTCGGGGATCCAGGCCCTCGCCCAGGGCGCGTCCGTCGAGTTCGGAGACGGCACCGGAGGTGTCCGCCACTCCATGACCGAGTTCCACGGCGGACTGCTCTTCATCGTCGAGGCCGGCGAGGGGGCGCATCTGGCGGTCGTCGCCGAGGAGACCGCCGACCCCGGGGTGGTGGGTCACCAGATGACCGAACTGGTCGACAAGATCGGTGAGCATCTGCGGGCCGAGCCCCGCCAGGGCGGCCGGGCGAGTACTCCGTCGTGATACGCAGGCCCGTGGACACCGGTGATCCCGACCGGCTCTACACCGTCACGGGCGGACGCAGCCGTGCCGACGACGCGTTCGATCTGGTCACCCTCGTGGTCAGTGAGTGCGCCCCCACCGCCGGGATGCAGTCGGAGCACGCCCGCATCCTCGACCTGTGCCGGCACCCCACGGCCGTGGTCGAGATCGCCGCCGAACTGAAGCTGCCGATCACGGTGGTGCGCATCCTGCTCGGTGACCTCCTCGCCATGGGCAACATCACCGCCCGCCACCCGCGCGCGGCGCAGTCCGTCGCCTCACTCCCCGATTCCGCCCTTCTCCAGGAGGTGCTCCATGGGCTCCGCCGTCTCTGAGCTGCCTTCCCGACGTACGCCCCTGGCCGACGCCGCAGAAACCGGCCTGAAGATCGTCATCGTGGGCGGATTCGGCGTCGGCAAGACGACCCTGGTCCGCTCGGTCAGCGAGATCCGGCCGCTCAACACCGAAGAGGTGATGACCCAGGCCGGTGTCGGCGTCGACGAGACGCACGGGGTGGCGGCGAAGACCACCACCACCGTGGCGTTCGACTTCGGGCGGATCAGTCTCAACGAGCGCATGGTCCTCTACCTGTTCGGCGCTCCGGGGCAGGAGCGCTTCTGGTTCCTGTGGGACCGGCTCTTCTCCGGCACGCTCGGCGCGGTCGTCCTGGTCGACACACGCCGGATGGACGACTCCTGGTACGCGATCGACCGGCTGGAACACCACAAGACGCCGTTCGTGGTGGCCGTCAACCGCTTCGACAACGACCCGTCCCGGTACTCCCTGGACGAGATCCGCCAGGCGCTCGCCCTCCCTGAGCATGTGCCGCTGATCGACTGCGACGCGCGGGTCAGGTCGTCGGGCAAGGACGTGCTGATCACCCTCGTGAACCACCTCTACGAACAGGCCATGACCCGGGAGATGACACCGTGACCGACACCGGATCCTCCTCCCCCGAGGCGGCCGCCGCGGGCTGCCCCGCCCATGCGGGCGCGGTCCGTCTGAGCGGTCTGGAATACCAGCAGACACCGTCGCAGCTGTACCGCACCCTGCGCCGGGAGCACGGCGCGGTGGCGCCCGTGCTGCTCGACGGGGACGTGCCCGCCTGGCTGGTCCTCGGCTACTCGGAGGTCGGCTATGTGACGGCCCACGACGAGCTGTTCGCGCGGGACTCGCGGCGCTGGAACCAGTGGGAGAACATCCCCGCGGACTGGCCGCTGCTGCCGTTCGTCGGATACCAGCCGTCGGTGCTGTTCACCGAGGGCGAGGAGCACCAGCGGCGGGCAGGGGTGATCACTCAGGCGCTGGAGGGCGTCGACCAGTTCGAGCTGGGCCGTGAGTGCGAGCAGATCGCCGACGAGCTCATCGCGTCGTTCGCGGGCAGCGGCCACGCCGAACTGATGAGCGCGTACGCGCACGCCCTGCCGATGCGGGCCGCGGTCCAGATGTGCGGGATGCCGCACAGCGGTACGGACACCGAGCAGCTCGTGGACGACCTGCGGATCTCGCTCGACGCGGCCGAGGGCGACGACCCGGTGGCCGCGTACGGGCGGGTGGGTGCGCGGTTCCAGCAACTGGTGAAGGAGAAGCGGGAGAAGCCCGGACCTGACGTCACCTCACGGATGCTGCAGCATCCCGCCGGGCTGACCGACGAGGAGATCATCCAGGACCTGATCTCCATCGTCGCCGCGGCACAGCAGCCGACGGCCAACTGGATCTGCAACACCCTCCGGCTGCTGCTCACCGACGAACGCTTCGCCCTGAACGTCTCGGGCGGCCGGCTCAGCGTGGGCGAGGCGCTGAACGAGGTGCTGTGGCTGGACACGCCGACGCAGAACTTCATCGGCCGCTGGGCCGTGCGCGACACCCAGCTCGGCGGACGGCAGATCAAGGCGGGCGACTGCCTCGTGCTGGGGCTCGCCGCGGCCAACACCGACCCGCAGATCTGGCCCGAGGGGCACGTCGGCGCGGAGAACGCCGCGCACCTGTCGTTCAGCAACGGCGAGCACCGCTGCCCCTACCCGGCCCCGCTGCTGGCCGACGTCATCGCCCGTACGGCGGTGGAGGCCCTGCTGGAGCGGCTGCCCGACGTGGTCCTGGCGGCGGAGCCGCAGGAGCTGACCTGGCGCCCGTCCATCTGGATGCGCGGCCTGACCTCGCTGCCGGTGCAGTTCACGCCGGTGGTGCAGTAGCACACCGTGAGGCCCCGGAACGGGGTTCGGGGCCGGTCCTGTCGTCGAACTCCCGTCGTTCGCCCGAAGGGCGGGCCGCGTGGCGTCAGGTGCGTGCTCTCGGCGTGCCGGGCGGAAGCCCTCGTACTGGATGTACGTGGGCTTTCGCCCGGTGCGGCGAGAGGGCGTGCATGGCGTCGCCCGGCTGGGGGCACCTCCCACGCCCTTGAGGCAGTGGGGGAGGGAGTTTGACGACAGGGCCTAAGCCCCGAACCCCACGGCGGGTCAGCCCGCGACGGGCGTGAACCGCACCGGCACGGACTGCGGGCCCCGGGTGAAGACACCCTGCTCCACGGGGTCGAAACCGTCGGCGAGCCGCACGTCGGGCATGGCGTCGAGGAGCTGGCCGACACCGATCTCCACTTCGGCCTTGGCGAGCAGGGCCCCCACGCAGAAGTGCCGCCCGAGCGCGAAGGACAGGTGGTCGGCGGCGGCCGAGAAGGCGGTCGACGTCGTCAGGTCGTCGCGGAAGATGTCGAAGCGGTCCGGGTCCTGGTAGCGGTCGCCGTCCCGGTTGGCGGCGCCGATCAGACAGGTGACGGTGGCGCCGGGCGGTACGGTGCCGCCGCTGAGCTCGACCTCGGTCGCCGACTGCCGCATGATCATCTGGACGGGCGGTGTGTAGCGCAGCGTCTCGGCGAAGGCGCGGGCGATCAGGCCGCGGTCCTCCCGTACGGCCGCCAACTGCTCCGGGTGCAGCAGGAGGTTCACGAAGATGCCGGCGATCGCCTTGTCGGTGGTCTCGCCGCCCGCGGCGAGCAGCAGGCTGCAGAAGGCCTTGATGTCCTCGTCGCTCATCTGCACGCCGTCCACCTCGGCGGCGCACAGCGTGGACAGCAGGTCGTCACCGAGGTTCTCCCGGCGTTCCCTGATGATCGGGAACATGTACTCGGCGAACTCCTGCCGGGTCCGCTCGCCGGCCGCGGCCACCTCCGGGTCGCCCGCGAGGTTGCCGAGGAAGGCGATGACGGAGGTGTACCAGCGGTGGAACCGGTCGTGGTCGGCCTTGTCCAGGCCCAGCATGTCCGCGATCACGTTGACGGGGAAACGGGTCGCGTAGTCGGTCACCAGGTCGGCGGACCCGGTGTGCCGGAAGGCGTCGATCAGCTCACGGGAGTTGCGCTCGATCACGGGAAGGAACTTCCGCTCCAGATCGCTGCCGCGGAAGGCCGGGGCGACCAGGGCGCGCCGCACCGCGTGGTCCCGACCGCTGAGCTGGAGAATCGTCTTGCCGTGTACGGGCTCAAGCTGCCAGGTGTAGTTGTCGGTGGTGAACTCCCCGTTCTTGTCCTTGAAGACGCGCTCCACGTCCTCGTACCGCGAGATGATGTAGCTCTGGGTGGCCTCGTGCCAGATGAGCGGGGCACGTTCGCGCATCACCTGATAGGCGGGGTAGGGGTCCGCCGCGAACTCGGGCGAGAGAATGTCGGGGGCCTGCTGCGCGGTGGACATGAAACTCCCTGGGACTGGGATGAGCAACGGGTGTACCGCCCAAGGTTATTTAACGGTCAAGAGCCAGGACAGGGCGCCTCCAGCCCGGCTTCACCCCGGCCGAAGCCCCGGCCGAAGCCCCGGCCGAAGCCTCAGCCGAAGCCCCGGCCGAAATCCCGGCCGAAGTCCCGGAGTCAGCGCCGCGGGGTCCGCGTCACGGCCAGCAGGACCACGGCGAGGACCTGGATGGCGACGACCACGGTGATCAGCACGGGGATCGAGTAGCCGTACAGGCCGCCGATCAGTGCGCCACCGGCGAGGCTCGCCGCGCCGACGACACCGGCGAACAGCCCGTAGGCGGTCGCCCGGCGCCCACGCGGCACCAGATCCGCGACCGTGGCGCGCAGGGTGGACTCCTGGATGCCCATGGCCGCACCCCACACCAGCGATCCGGCCACGGCGAGCACGAGCGTGTCGGTGAACGCCAGCGCGGCCACGCCCGCGGTCAGCGCGGGCAGGGCGATCAGCACGCGGGGGCCGTGACGGTCGTACAGCCAGCCCGTGACCAGGGCCGCGACGGCGTCCACGGCCATCGCCGCCGCGTACAGCACCGGCACCCACGCGGCGGTCAGCAGATGCCGCTCGACCAGGTGGTAGGAGAGCACGCCGAAGGTGGCGAACCCGGTCGTGGTGGTCGCCGTGAAGGCGGCGTAGGTCCAGAACGCTCTCGGCAGACGCCGGCCGTCCACCGTCTCCGTATCCGATTCCGCCGCGGCGGCCACCTCACGTTCGTAGGCCTCCGGGTCCGGCACCCGGGCCCGCAGCCACACCAGGAGCCCGATCACCGCGACGCCGGGCAGGGCGAGCACGCCGAGCGCCGGCCCGTAGTCGCCTCCGGTCAGCGCCAGCACACCGGCCACGAGCAGGGGGCCGACCAGGGCCCCGACCTGGTCCAGGGCCTCGTGCACGGCGAAGCCACGCCCGCGCCCCGTCGCGGCCGCGGCGTGCGACAGCATGGTGTCCTTCGCCGGCGAGCGCACCGCCTTCCCGACCCGCTCGGCGACCACCAGCACGCACGCGGCCCACAGCGTCCCGGCCACGCCCAGCAGCGGCACGGACACCACGGTCAGTACATATCCGGCGATCGCCAGGCCCCAGAAGCGGCGGGTACGGTCGGCCAGCGGACCGGAGACCAGCCGGAGCCCCAGCGCCGCCGCCTCACCGGCGCCCGTGACCACGCCGACGACCAGGGCGGACGCGCCCAGCGAGGCCAGCAGCGGCCCGGTGATGGAGCGGGCGCCCTCGTAGACGACGTCAGCGAGCAGACTGACCGTGCCGAACCACACCACGAACCGCCACGGCCCCATCCGGCTCCCTCCCGTCGCTTCTGCTCGCCCTGCCACCGCTCTCATGCCCACAGCGCCTCCGCGATCGCGGCGCCGGCGAACGCGGCGCCCAGCCCCGCCACCACACTGGCGACGGCGTTGGCGGCGGCGAAGAACCTCGCCCCGTCCTCGGCCAGCCGCAGCGTCTCGTAGGAGAACGTCGAGTACGTCGTCAGCGCCCCGCACAGCCCCGTGCCCAGCAGCAGCTGCACATGCGAGGAGGCGGCCCCGGCCAGCACGGCACCCGTCAGCAGGCCCAGGATCAGGCAGCCGCTCACGTTCACGGTGAAGGTGCCCCAGGGGAACACGGTGTCGTGCCGCTTCTGCACGGCCCGGTCGGTGAGGTACCGCAGCGGCGCACCGACCATGCCTCCGACGACGACCAGCAGCCAGTTCACGCGTCCTGCTTCCGGTACGGGATCTCGGAGTACGGAATCTTGCGGTACGGGGCTGTCATGAACGTACGTCTCCTACTCGCCGGGCCCGGGCACGCGGGCATCCACCATCGCAAGTAGGGACTGTTGGCGGCGTCGCTGCCGCGGTTCGGGTCCGGCGAGCCCCACCGCCGCGCCGCGACCAGTGGTCGCAGCCGACGACAAGGGTAGCTCCACGGCGGTCGGCCGTCAGGGCCGGACCGCGGTGGTTTCCGGCAGCACGGTCTGCCCGGTGACGAACTCGCTCCACAGGCCGATGCCCAGTGCGGCGCCCGGGCGGGCGGTGGTCTCGGCGAAGCTCACCGGCCTGCCCTCGCCCGTGCGGCGGGTGGCGCCCCAGGTCAGTTCGAAACGGCGGGTGCCCACGCGCTGATCGGGCGGGGTGGCGGTGGGGGGCAGGATTTCGTCGAGGGCCCAGCGGTAGCCCACCCGCTGGTAGTGGGGGGTGACCCGTTCCCAGGTCAGCTCCAGGATCGTTCCGCCGGCGGGGATGACGACCAGGGCTCCGCGCGTGCCGCCCGGGTGGCGGGCGTTGAAGGCGTACACCTCGGCCGTGCCCTCGGGATAGAGGTGGCTGGTGCCCCGGCCGATCCGGGAGCCCTGCGGGCAGGCGTGCACGCCGTGCTGTTCGATCGTCGTACGGGCGCAGGTGGGGAAGGAGTCCGGCCGGAAGCGGAGCGAGGCGTCGAAGAGGAACACGAAGCGGCGGGCCGCGGCCGGCGGGCCGGCCGGTTCGGCGCGGCTGGTGCGGTCGAAGGCCACCTGCACGCCGTGCGCGGTGCCGCCGTCGGGGGTGATCGCGGCACTGAGGGTGTCGATGTTGCGAGGGCCCGTCACATCGGGTTCGTACGGGCGCTGTGGGCCGCCAGGCGCGGGATCGGGGAGCCGCCCTTCGTCGGCGACCGCCCCCGGTGCCGCCAGGCCCAGCAGGGCCGCCGCTGTCGTGGCCACCGCCGCGGCTCGTCGTGTCCGCTTGCGCATACGCCCGTCCTCTCCTGCTGTCGTCCGCTGTTTCGTACTGGCTTCCGCTGTTCATGCTCACCCCGCCCGCGGCGCCCTGGCCGTGCCCCGTCGTGCCAGGGGTCCGTCGTACCCAGGGACAGCGAAACCCAGGAACGCGATAATGAACGCATGCGGCCATCGGGCGAGTTGGGGGACTTCTTACGTTCACGACGGGCCAGGATCCGGCCCGAGGACGTCGGTTTCGCCTCCGGATCGGGAGTGCGGCGGGTGCCGGGGCTGCGCCGTGAGGAGCTGGCACATCTGGCGGGGGTGAGCGTCGACTACTACGTACGTCTGGAGCAGGGCCGCAACCGCGGTGTGTCGGACGCCGTGCTCGGAGCGGTGGCGGGCGCCCTGCGGCTGGACGAGGACGAGCGCGCCCACTTCTTCCGGCTCGCCCGCCCCCAGAAACCGGAGGCGGACCCCGGGCGGGCCCATGACGGTGCGGCGGCGCGCGCCGGGGTGCGCCGGCTGCTGGACTGGATCAGCGCTCCGGCGCTCGCCATGGGCCGGCGGATGGACGTACTGGCCTGGAACCGGGCCGCGTGCGCCCTCATCACCGACTTCTCCGCGCTGCCCCCGGCCGAGCGCAACCTGTGCCGGCTCCATCTGCTGAACGACGAGATCGGCCGCCGCTATCCGGACCGCGAGATGATCGCCCGTGAGGCGGTGGGCCATCTCCGTCTCGCGGCGGGCCGCTTCCCCGACGACCCCGAGCTGTGGCGGCTGGTGGAGGAACTCAACGAGCGCAGCGAGGAGTTCCGGCGCCACTGGCGGCTGCACACCGTGCGCACCAAGTCCCACGGGCTCAAGCGCGTCGACCACCCGGAGGCGGGCCCGCTCACCCTCTCGTACGAGATCACCCACTTCCCCCAGGATCCCGAACTGAGCCTCCTCGTCTACACCGCCGCCCCCGGCTCACCCGAGGAGAAGGCGCTGCGCGTCATGGCGGGGGCGTAGGCCCTGGGGGCGGGGCCGGGCGTACCCACCGTCCGATCGTCCGCACGGCGGTGCACCACGTGCTGCCGTCCCGGCTGTGCGGTTACAGTCGGTGGTGACGGACAGGGGGGAACGCGACCGGGGAATGCGACCTGAGGGAACGCGGTTGCCGCGGCTCGCAAGGCACCGGCTTCCGGAGGGTGGTGACTTTCCTTGCCTGCCCCGTTTTCCTCACCCAGCGATCCCCCGGGATGCCTCCCGTCCGCGTCGGCCGGTGACACGGGCGTGTCCGGGGCGCGCGCCGCATGGCGCGGCCGGGCTGCCTCGGCCGCGGTCTGGTACCTGCGGCTGATGGCGCTGCTGAACCTGGTGGCGGTGGCCTCGGTGCCGTTCCGCGAGGAGGTGCGGGAGCACCGCGCGAGTGAGTACTTCACCCCCTACCTGGCGACGGCGGGCCTGGTGGCGGTTCCTCTGTCGCTCTTCCTCGCCGTGGCCATGCGGCGCCGCAAGAGGGCCGCATGGGTCTTCAACACCCTGCTGGCCGGTCCGTTGTTCGTTCTGTACGTGCTGCTCATGACCCAGGAGGCGTACCGGCAGCACGTCTTCAACTGGTTCTCCACGGCGCTCACGGGCGGGTTCGTCCTGGCGCTGGTGATCGGCCGCGGGGAGTTCCGGGCCAGGAGCGGCGCGTGGCACCGCGGCCTGGCAGCCGTTCTCCTGCTGGCGGGCCTGGCGGTCGCGGGTCTGGTGGGGGCGCTGCTGGTGAGCGCGACGGCCACCGAGCCGGGGACATCGTTCACCGATCGCTTCTCCTACGCCCTGCTGCGCGTGGTGACGCTCGGCCCGTTGTCCGGCACGTCCGTCACGGTGCACGCGCCACGCTGGGTCGATGTGGTGATCAACGTGCTGGCCACGGTGCTGTTCCTGCTTCTGCTGTACGCCTGCTTCCGCGCTCCGCGAGGCCGTGAGCTGCTCACCGCCGAGGACGAGAGACGGCTGCGTGATCTGCTGGACCGGTACGGCGAGCGGGACTCCCTCGGGTACTTCGCGCTCCGCCGCGACAAGGCCGTCATCTGGTCGCCCAGCGGCAAGGCCGCCATCGCCTACCGCGTGGTGGGCGGGGTCACCCTCGCCTCCGGCGACCCCCTCGGCGACCCGGAGGCCTGGCCCGGAGCCATCGAGCAGTGGCTCCGTGAGGCACGCGAGTACGCCTGGGTGCCGGCCGTCGTGGGGGCGAGTGAGGAGGCCGGCACGATCTACACGCGGCACGGACTCGACGCCCTGGAACTCGGTGACGAGGCGATCGTCGAGCGCGGTGCCTTCACCCTGGACGGCCGGGCGATGCGGGGCGTCCGCCAGGCGCGGGCCCGGGTGCTCCGGGCGGGGTACACGGTGCGCGTCCGGCGGCACGAGGAGATCCCGCAGGAGGAGATGGTGGCCCTGCTGGACCGGGCGGACCACTGGCGGGACAGTGAGACGGAGCGGGGCTTCTCGATGGCGCTGGGACGCCTCGGTGATCCGGCCGACGGGCGCTGTGTGATGGTGGAGTGCCACGACAGGGAGGGCGAACCGCGGGCGCTGCTGTCCTTCGTTCCCTGGGGACGACGCGGGCTTTCGCTCGATCTGATGCGACGGGACCGCGACGCGGACAACGGCCTGATCGAGTTCATGGTCGTCGAGCTGCTGCTGCGCGCGGACGAGGCGGACGTGGACCGGGTGTCGCTCAACTTCGCCATGTTCCGCTCCGTCTTCGAGCGAGGGGCCCGGATCGGCGCCGGGCCGGTGCTGCGGCTGTGGCGCTCGGTGCTGACGTTCTTCTCCCAGTGGTGGCAGATCGAGTCGCTGTACCGGGCCAACGCCAAGTACCGGCCGGTGTGGGAGCCCCGCTACCTGCTGTTCGAGAAGACCAGCGAACTCCCCCGGATCGGTCTGGCCAGTGCCCGCGCGGAGGGCTTCGTGGCCGCACCGAGCCTGCCTTCCCTGTTCGGCCGACGACACCGGCAGCCCCCGGGGCGACCCCCCGCCGGCGCCTCTGGCTCGGCACCGGCGCGGGATGCGCGGGCCCGCCCGGTCGGCCCGTGACGCGCGGGCAGACATGGAACCCGGATCGTCGCGGTCCTGGACCGTCGCAGGCCCTGATCTTCGCAGGCCCTGATCGTCGACAATGCACCGGTAACGGTCCCCCCACGCCAAGGAGATGACGTGCATTCCACGACGGCCACGCAGGCGTTGCCCCAGCCGTTCGACGGTTCCTTCGCCGCCGATCCCTACGCCTTATTCGCCCGGCTCCGCGCCGAGGCCCCCGTGCACCGGGTGGCGCTTCCCGACGGAGCGCCGGTCTGGCTGGTGACGCGTGAGGCGGACGTACGCGCGTGGATATCCGATCAGCGGCTGTCGCTCGACAAGGCGCACTCAGGCAACGGCTACAAGGGCTTCTCGCTTCCGCCCGCCCTCGACGCCAATCTCCTCAACATGGACGGGGCCGACCATCTGCGGCTTCGCCGTCTGGTCTCCAAGGGCTTCACCCCGCGCCGCGTCGAAGACCTGCGTACGTCGGTGCGGGGCGCGGCGGAACGGCTGGCCGACGCACTCGCCCAGCAGGACGAGCCCGACCTCGTGGCCGATTTCGCGGGCCCACTGCCGCTCATGGTCATCGGCGACCTCTTCGCCGTCCCCGAGGCGTCCCGTACGCCGTTCTCCCAGTGGATCACCACCATGGTCGCCCCAGAGGACCCCCGCGAGATTCCCGAGGCGATCGGCAGGCTCCACCGGTTCTTCGTCGACCTCATCGCCGCCCGGCGTGAGGAGCCGGGCGACGACCTGCTCTCCGCGCTGATCGCCGCCCGCGACGTCGACGACCGGCTCTCCGAGGACGAACTCAGCTCTCTCGCGTTCCTGATCCTCACCGCCGGCGTCGAGAACGTTCAGCACCTCATCGGCACCGGGCTGTTCACCCTGCTCGTCCACCAGGAGCAGGCTGAACAACTGCGCGCCGACCACGACCTGTTGCCGGAAGCCGTGGAAGAGCTGCTGCGCTTCGCCCTTCCCAACCTCATGGCCATTCGCCGCTTCGCCACCGAGGACATCGAGATCGCCGGTGTGCGGATACCGCGGGGAGACACGCTCATCCTCTGCCTGGCATCCGCCCACCGGGACCCGGACCGCTACCCCGACCCGGACCGATTCGACCTTCACCGTCAGGACAAGGCGCACCTGGCTCTCGGTCAGGGCGTGCACTACTGCCTCGGCGCGCCCCTGGCACGGATGGAGATCCAGATCGCCCTGCGCACCGTGCTCGAACGCTTTCCTCACCTGGGTCTCGCGGTTCCGGCCGAGCAGCTCCAGTGGCGTACGTCGTGGCGGTCGCGTTCCCTCAGGAGGCTTCCCGTCGTCATCGCTCGGTGCAGGGGGGAGGTTGACGCCAGGCCCTAGGTGCCCAGACCCCAGAACTTCGCGGTCCAGTACGACGAGCAGATGGAGTTGAGGTAGTACGTGCCCGTGCTGCCGCACTGGTCGATGCCGGATCCGGGGTTGACGGCGAGGCCGTGTCCCATCCCGGAGACGGAGAAGGTCTCCACCGCGGGCCTGCCGTTCGCGTCGTTGTAGACCGCCTGTGTGGTGCCGCCGGTCAGGGTCCTGGTGGAGGACGGGGTCTGGCTGATGCCCCAGACGTTGGTCCACTGGTCCCGTTCCTCGGTGGCGTTGGACGGGTTGACCGTGAAGTCGGCGGTGCCCTGCCAGATCGCGACGCGGGGCCAGGGCCCGCCCCAGCCGCCGGAGGCGCTGCGGACCGCGTCGCCCCACTGCTGCGGAGTCTTGTTCACCCCGCTGTACTGGCAGGTCAGGGCGCTGGAGAGGGTGGTCGCACAGCCCGCCGGGACACCGGAGCCGATGGCACCGCCCGCGAACACGTCGGGGTAGCCGGCGAGCATGGCCGAGGTCATCGCGCCGCCGGCCGACAGCCCCGTGATGTAGACGCGGCTGGGGTCGCTGCCGTGGCGGGACGTGGCGGAGTCCACCATCTGCTTGATGGACAGCGCCTCGCCCCGGTCACGGGTGTAGTCGGAGGGCTGGTACCAGTTGAAGCAGGAGTTGAGGTTGTTGGAGCTGGTGGTCTGCGGGAAGACCAGCGCGAAGCCGTACATGTCGGCGTACTTGGGCCAGCCGGAGTGGCCGTAGTAGTCACTGGCGTTCTGGGTGCAGCCGTGCAGGGCCACGACGAGCGGCGCGCCGGAGGGCAGGTTGTCGGGAACGTACTGGAACATCCGCAGATTGCCCGGGTTGGAGCCGAAGCCGGTGATCTCCTGCAGGCTCGCCGCCTGCGCCGGGGCCGGGGAGAGTCCGAGGATCAGGGCGATCAGGGACAGGACCAGCGCTGCCGGGGAGGCGGGACGCGGCCGTGTGAGGCGCCAAGAGCGGCGCGGACGGGAAGGGGGGGATGTGGGGTTCATCGTGCCACCTGGTGATCGCGACGGGTGGGGACGTTGAGATCAGCCGCGCCCTGCTTCCGAATTCCGGTGCGCGGCTCGGGAGTTACCAGGACGAGACTTACTGGACGTTACGTCCGGCCTGCCGGGGCCGTAATGGAGAGGCACACCACCTCGCCGTGGTGGGGCCTGTGGGTCGCCACCGTTGCGGTGGGCAGGGAGGGATCAGTCCAGGGAGCCGGTATTGACGAGGTCGCCGGAGGTGGGTCTGGGGACGGTCCGGCCGGCCGGTGGCTCCTCGCGGTGTTCCACCCAGTCCGTCAGGGCGGTGAAAGCGGCTCGGTAGCAGGGCAGGATCGGCCGCAGCTTGTCGGGATGGGTGTCGTAGAGGCTGTCGACATGGGTGCCGCCCTCGATGCGGTAGTAGCGGTGCAGGCCGGCCCTGCCCTGGTCGGCGACCATGCGCGCGTAGACGTCGGACTGGACGCCGATGGGCAGCAGCGCGTCCAGCGTGCCGTGCAGAGTGATCATGGGCTTTCCGATGCGGCCGGTGAGCGAGATCCGGGCGACGGCGTCATGGACCGAACGGGGCCGCGTCGCGTAGGCGTAGGTGGCGTCGGAGGGGCAGGGGGCGAGGATCTCCTCCGTGGTGGAACCTGCCGAGGCGCCGGGGCAGTCGGGGTCGTAGCCGGGGTCGAACGCGGCGCGGTAGGTCTTCTGGGTCAGGCCCCAGTACGCCTTCTCGTGGTACGGCCACAGGAACTCCGTGCCCCGGCTGAACCCGGCCGCGTACATGTCCTCGTCGCCGGCCTGCCCCAGTTGGCGGGCGACGGCGGTGGGCAGGAAGGTGAACAGGTTGGGGCCGTCGGGACGCCACAGGGCGCCTTCCCAGTCGACGCCGCCGTCGTAGAGCTCGGGGCGGTTCTCCAACTGCCAGCGGGTGAGGTACCCGCCGTTCGACATGCCCGTCATGTAGGTCCGCCGTGGGGCGTGTCCGTAGTGCTGGGCGACCACCCTCTTGGCGGCGAGGGTGAGTTGGGTGGTGCGCAGGTTCCATTCGGCGAGCGCACCGCCCGGACGCTTGCCGTCGGTGTAGAAGTCGGGTCCGTTGTTTCCCTTGTCGGTGGAGGCGAACGCGTAGCCCTGGGCCAGCACCCAGTCGCAGATGAGGGCGTCCAGGGAGTACTGCTTGCGCACGCCGGGCGCGCCGGTGACGACCAGCTTGCCGTTCCAGTGCTCGGGCAGCCGGATGACGAACTGGGCGTCGTGGTTCCAGCCGTGGGTGGTGTTCAGGTGGGAGGAGTCGGGGAAGTAGCCGTCGATCTGCAGGCCGGGCACACCGGAGGGGTTGTGGGTGCCGCGGGCCATGAGGCCGGCCTGGTCGGCGGTGTCGGTATAGGAGGTGCCGGCGAGGGCGCTGGTGGTCAGGTCGTCGTGACAGGAGATCTGCTGGAGTGCGGCACCGGGGACGTGGACGCGGTGCCGGTGGCCGCAGCGGCCGGGCGCGTTGTCGGCGGCGCGGGCCGTGGCGCCGGGGGTCATCGCCGCCGTGGCGAGCAGGGCGGCGGACAGAAGGGTGCTGCGTCGACTGGGGTACATGGATGCGGCTCCAGGTTCCGGGGACGGACGTGTGCGGGGCAGGGCGTCCAACGCGTCGGTGACGCAGGGCATGCGTCAGCCGCTGGGCGCGGCGCGCGCGTCCTCGCCATGGCGCACATCGTGGGCGCCGCGCGGCGACCCGGCCACGGAGGGAACCCACGGTCCGCGAGCACCGATGGTGGAGCGAACACCCATACCGCGGCGGCCGGGCACGCCGTATGGCCGGAAGGGGCCGGGCACGGCCATGGTGTCGGTCTCCACGAGCAGTCCCGGCGGAAGCCGCAGACCACTCGCCGAACGCCGGTGCTCCGCACCGGGGTTCACCGCTGGTCAGGGTCTCCGAGGTGAAGAAGGCGGTGCCACCCTGGGCTGGGCTGGGCTGGAGGTCGTCCCCCGCCACCGCGAGCGTGGCGAGGGACCCGGCACCTGCCCGGAGGGCGACGCGCGCGGCCGTCAGTACTCGCCGCGCAGGCTGGCCAGGGCGGAACCGCGGTGGGCCAGGTAGCTGAGCTCGGCCTCCTGCTTGAGGTCACGTTCGGTGTTGTCGGAGATGTTCGCACCCTGCCTGTTGCGGTCCGCCACCCAGGTGTCGATGAGCGACTTGGTGCCCGCGCTGCCCTTGGCCCTCTCCTCCTCCGAGCCGCTCTTGCCCCGCAGGTCGGCCTCCGCCTTGACGTCCTTCGACCAGTCGTAGGTGTCCTGGTCGAGCATGCGCTGGGCGCCGTCGCCGACGTACGGCAACGCGGTCAGCGGCAGGCCGCCCTGGTGGTAGCGGGCCTTCGCCACGTCGTCCGCCCACTGCTTCTTCTCGTCGCGTTGGTCGAGATATGTGTCGGAGCCGATGGCGTTGTACGCGCCGAGGACGTTGGCGGCGTCGCGCGCCGGGACGTTCCAGTTCTCGTTGTTCCCGCCCGGGTCCCTGGGCGCCCGGTCCATCTGGTCGACGGCGTAGACGCGTTCGGCCTCGCGGATCTGCGTAAACGCCTCCGGGTCGTCGGAGACGCCGCGCAGGACACGGATGACGCTGCCCTCCCGGTTGGCGATGTGCGCGTCGTCGCCGCTGCCCAGGATGGTGTTCCGGCCGCGCTCGTCGTCGTACTCGTCCTTGCTGCCCGCGATGATGTCATGGGTGTCCGCCGTGTAGTCGGACAAGGCCCGGGCCAGCGGCTTTTGCATGTTCTCCGGAATCGAGTCGCCCTTGGCACGGCCCGTGACCTTGCCGTCCTCGTCGACGTCCGTGTCCAGGTATGTGATGGTGTCCTGCATGACGCGGGCCTGGGCCTCGGTGTGGCCCTTGTAGTCGATCCGCTCTTCGCCGGGCCGAGCACCGGTGGTGGCGGCCTCCAGGACCCGGCCGAATCCGGTGCGGCTGTTGGTGGCGTCCTGGTCGTACTCCTCCAGAACTGCCCCGTCGGTGGGGCCGCCACGGCCGGACACGGACTCGGTGACCTGGACATCGGGCCAGTGACGGTCCTCGTGCAGGTACCACAGCCGGTTCTTGTCCCCGTCCGCCTCCGGGTCGAGATAGCGCGTGGCGGTGTCCGGGTCCTGACTCATGATGCCGAGCATGTTGTCGACCGGATCGACGATCTCCATCGCCTCGGGGTCGTCGCCGCGTTCGATGTTCTGGGACTCGTCCCAGATCTCCGGGTCGTCCTTCTCGGCCTCGATGATGTCGTCGGTCAGACCCATTGTCATGTGCGGCGGGTACTGGCCCTGGTCACCATGCTTGAGCAGCTCCGTCAGGGTCTGGTAGCCGTACGGCCCGGCTGCGTCGCCCTCCGGGCGCCTGGTGCCCAGTTCGCGCATGTCCGCACGCCACTTGTCGGAGAACTCCTTGTTCTCGTTGGCCGCCCCGATGCTGTTGGCGAGCGAGTTCTGGATGGTGCTGTACTTCTGCCGGTCGTCGCCGCTGCCCGACGAGGCCTCCAGGTCCTGGGCCAGGCGCAACGTGGTCTCGGGTCCGAGGTCGTCGAGGAGCATCCGGCTGAACTCGGGGTCTTTCTGGTTGTGGCTCATCAGCCGGTCGAGCTCGTCCAGTTCGGCGGGAGAGAGCTTCTCGCCCTTCTCGTACTTCTTCAGCAGCTTGGACGCGCGCTGCGACTCGTCCTGGTCGACGGACTTGACGGTCTTGTCGTTGAAGCCCTCGTCGCCGCCCTTCCCGGTGTTGCGCCGCAGGGCGTGGGAGGCGGAGATGTCGGCGTTGTCGGCGGCGGCGAGGACGACCGCGATCCTCCCCTCCCAGAACTCGATCTTCACGCTGTTGGTGCTGGGCGCGTCCGGGATCAGGTGGCCGGGAGCTCCGGGGGCGATCGGCTTGTCGCCGTCCGGGTCCGGCTGGGTCAGCGACACCGCGCCGGTGGCGCTGATGGTGATGTTGTCCTTCTTGGCGTCTTCTGTGAGCTGGTGCAGGTCGCTCTTGTACTTCCTGAGCTCGTCGTAGGCGTCCTGGAGGACGGTGCGGATGCCCTTGGCCTCGGTCACCGCGTCGCTGAACTCCTGGTTCGCCGTGACGACCTGGGTCCTTGCGTACAGGTCGGTGCCGTCCAGGCTGGTCCAGCCGGCCTTGTCGAACTCCTTGACGACCTGCTTGTCGTAGGCCTCGTCCATGGCGTCGTAGCGGCGGATGCACTCGTTCCAGGAGTCGATGGCGCTCTGGATGCCGTCGAGGTCGAGGTGGTAGAGCTGTTCGTAGGCGATCACTGGGCGGGTCCCGTCAGTTGAAGTCGGAAAGGGAGCTGCGGACGGCGTTCATCTCCTGCTCGTTCGCCGACTCCGTGCGCGTGTAGTTCCCCGCGGTCGTGGTGCACCGCGTGCCGATCTCCTGACAGAGCTTCTTCAGCTTCGTGGCCTGCTTGTCCCAGCTCTCCATGGTCTTGCTGAGCTCCGCGCCCAGCTGGCCGCCCCACAGGTCGCCGCTCAGTGCGCCGACCCCGCCCCACATGCGGTCGTCGCTGCCGACGTGTCCGTGGCTCTGTACGACGCTCGCCATCTCCGTGGAGGCCTGACCCGCGCGGTTGAGCGCGGCGGGGTCCCGCACGCCGGACATGCCGTTCGTCTGTACGCCGCCGGAGCCGCCTCCGGCGGACATGACCTGGATGTCTCCGCTGTCGTGGCCGCCGCCCGTGGTCGCGCCCGGCGCGGGGTCGAAGTCGCGCACATCGGCCTGCGTGGGCGGGTCCGGCATCTGGTACCCGGTGCGCGGGTCCGGCCCGGTGTTCGGCGCGGTCGGCGCGGATATACGTGGATCCGGCCCCGTGTTCGGCGCGGATATCGGACGTATGTCGTCGAAATCAGAGCTCACTGGCTACCCCCGTGCCCGATGGGATGGCCGCCGTGGGCGTCCCATCGCATCAAAAGTGATCTTTCATCGCAGCCTACCCATCGGTATGAGCCGCGATCCAGCAGGGCCGGGTGAAACTGGCGTGAGCATGACTTCACGCGCGGGCAGGCCCGCGTTGAGGCGGCCGGAATGCCGCAGATCCAGCGCGAGAAACGTTCCCGCAGGTCAGGAGCCTGCGCAGTGGGGCGGGTGGGACCCGAACCCACGGCCGACGGATGATGACGAGGTTTGGCGCCTCAGTTCTCCTCGACCCTTGTCAGTCCTTTCCGATCCTTGTGTCCAACCTGCGTCCAGAACGCGCCCGGGACGGACGCGCACACCCGGTTCAAGGATCCTCTCCCCAGCTGATGAGAGGGTCTCGAAACCTTCTGGTCCGGGTTGTGACGGGAGCCTGCTCCAGCACCACCTGTCCGGATGGGCGTTGGGGCAGCAGCGGCAGATGCTGGATCCATGAGCGGCCCGGGCCGGGGTGGAGTGTGGAGGTTCACACCCCGGCCCGGGTCTCATCGGATGTGCTTCGCAGGCTTGGTGGCGGCGTTGAGCAGGTACTCCAGGGGGCCGCGGCGGAAGAAGCGGGACCAGATCGCGGCGAACAGGATGGCTGCGAGGATGTACATGATCAGGGGCAGCCAGGACTGCTGGGTGCCGGTTCCGGCGGGCGTGGACAGTGCGGTCTGTGCGAGGAAGTGGCCGACGTAGGCGGTCAGGGACATGGTGCCCACGGCGATGAGCGGCTTGGCCAGGCGGCGCAGTCGGGGCAGGCGGTCCATCGCCACCGTCGCGCCCACGATCACGAGGATCGCGATTCCGACGCTGCCGATGATGTCGAACGTGGTGCCACTGTGCGGCCCGGCCTTCAGGAGAAACGACGCGGACATGTCGGGGAACGACCCTGCATCAGCGGGCATCGACCCGGAGCCGCCGGACGACGGCCCGTCTTCGGCGAGGCTCCGCAACGCGCCCTTGCCGGCGAGCAGCAGGGACATGCCGTAGGCGGCCGCGGTGAGGGTGGCGCCGAGCGCGGCCAGGCGCTTCTGGATGGTGCCGCAGGAGAGGTCGAGGCGGCCCAGCGCCATGCCCGCGATGACGAACGACATCCAGGTGAGCGCCGGGTAGAAGCCGGTGAGCACCAGATCGAGGACGCCGACCTCGCTGAGGTGGCGGAGCGGGTCGTAGGTGTTGATGCTCTGCTGAACCGACGGGGTCAGCAGCGAGGTGAGGACGAACGCCAGCTGCGGTGTGACGAGGGCGAACGCGGCCGCGATGATCGCGAGGGTCCTGGCGCCAAGTCGCACCAGGGGCAGGGCGAGGAGGAAGTAGACGCCGTAGAAGCCGAGGATGATCACGCCCCCGTACTCCATCGCCATCACGGTGCCCAGCGCCAGCAGGATCACGGCGCGGATCGCGATGCGGGCCCTCGCCTGCCGGCCCGCCTGGCCGGTCTTGGGCTCGCGGCGGCCGGCGAGCAGCATCAGTGAGAACCCGGCGAGGGTGGCGAACAGGACCGACGAGTGGCCGTCCGACATGTATCGGATCCAGCTGGCGACACCAGTCGTGGCGGACAGCGGGGGGCCGATGTGCACGACGTACATGCCGAACACCGCCAGCGCGCGGGCCAGGTCCACCCCGACGAGGCGTCCCATCGAGGGACCGGGCGAGGCCGGGGACTCGGGGGAGGTCTGGGGCGGCGGAGGCGAGTTCTCCTGCGGAGCTGACGTCTCCTGCGGCGGCTGTGTCTGTGTCATACGGAGAACCTGCGTGGGCGTCCGGGGGCGGACCATCCGGCAGTCCTCGGGCTCTCCCCCGCCGATCGGCGGGTACCACCCTGCCGACTGGCGGAGTCTCGTCCTGACCCGTCGGTCCGGTGCGACCGGACGGGCGGTGTTGTTCAGCCACTTGGCGGGGGTGGACCCGACGGTTGCCGGATGGGCGCGTGGCGGCCGGGCTTGAAGGCTGGAGGCATGACAGACCACGCCGGCACAAGGAGCGCGAGGACTGCCCCGGCACTTCGGCCCGCGTACCGGGTTGTGACGCCGCGACACCGCAGAAGAAAGGAACTTCGTGAACACCGCATCCGCTCCGACGACGGATGAGCCGTCCCTGTCCGCCCGGGAGACGATCAAGGCACTGGGCGCGTATGTGCGGCCGCACCGGTGGGCGGTCGCCCTCGGTCTGTTGTGCGCCCTGGTCGGGGCCGCCTCGGGGCTGCTGCAGCCGCTGGCCACGAAGGCGCTGGTGGACCGGCTGGCCTCCGGCGAGACCACCGCCGGGATCCTGATCGCGCTCACCGTGCTGGTGGTGCTGGGCACGGCGGTCGAGGCGTTCGGCGCGTACGTGCTGGAGCGGACGGCGGAGTCGGTGGTCCTGGCCGCGCGACGCACCCTTGTAGGGCGGCTGTTGCGGTTGCGGATCGCGGAGTGGGAGCGGATCCCGCCGGGCGATCTGATGTCGAGGGTCACCTCGGACACCACGCTGCTGCGGGCGGTCAGCACCCAGGCGGTCGTCTCCGCGGCCACCGGCGCGGTGGCCTTCGTCGCGGCGGTCGTGGTGATGGCGTTCCTGGACGTCGTGCTGCTGGGTGTGACGCTCGGTGTGATCGTGTTGGTCGGTGGGGCCGCCGCGCTGGTGATGCCACAGATCGCGCGGGCCACCGAGCGGTCGCAGGAGGCGGTCGGGGAGATCTCCGTCGGATTGGAGCGGTCTCTCGGGGCGTTTCGCACGGTGAAGGCGTCCGGTGCCGAGGTGCGGGAGACCGCCCGGGTGGAGGCGGCGGCACGGCGGGCCTGGCGGCACGGTGTGAAGAGCGCGAAGTGGGAGGCCGTGGCCGGCTCGGCCGACGAACTCGCCGTACAGCTGGCCTTTCTCGCGGTGCTCGCCGTCGGCGGGGCGCGCGTGGCGTCCGGGGAGATCCCCGTGTCCACCCTCATCGCCTTCCTGCTGTACCTCTTCTATCTGATCGAGCCGGTGTCCAGGCTGGTCGACGCCGTGACCTCCTATCAGGAGGGGGCGGCCGCGATCTCCCGCATCGCGGCCGTGGAACGCCTCTCGACGGAATCGCCCGCCCGGCGGACAGGCGCCCTGCCCCGGCAGGGGACAGCCGCCCCGGGTCCGGCGTCGGTCCGTTTCGAGGACGTGTCCTTCCGCTACCGTCCGGGCCTGCCGTACACCCACCAGCAGGTGAGTTTCGAGGTACCCGGTGCCGGGACGACGGCCTTCGTCGGTCCTTCCGGCGCGGGCAAGTCGACGGTCTTCGCGCTCATCGAGCGGTTCTACGAAGCCACCGGCGGCCGGGTCCTGGTCGACGGCAAAGACGTACGGGACTGGTCCCTGGGCGAGCTGCGGTCCGCCATCGGGTACGTGGAGCAGGACGCTCCGGTGCTGGCCGGCACGCTACGGGAGAACCTGGTCTTCGCGGCGCCCGGTGCGACGGACGACGCCCTCCGCGACGTCCTGACCCGCACGAAGCTCGACACCCTCGTGGAGCGTCTGCCCCACGGCCTGGACGCCCCGGTCGGCCATCGCGGCTCGAAGCTGTCGGGCGGTGAGCGGCAGCGCATCGCCATCGCCCGCGCCGTCCTGCGCAAGCCCCGGCTGCTGCTGTTGGACGAGGCGACCTCGCAACTCGACGCCGTCAACGAGCTGGCGCTGCGGGACGTCATCGCGGACGTGGCCCGGGAGACCACGGTGCTGGTGGTGGCCCACCGCCTGTCGACGGTGACAGGCGCCGACCGGATCGTCGTCATGGACGCCGGCCGGGTCCGGGCCGTGGGCACCCATGAGGAACTGGTGGACCAGGACCGGCTGTACGCGCGGCTGGCGGCCACCCAGCTCCTGGCCCCCGCGCGATGACCCACCACACGCAGGGTTGTCCGGTCGTCCACTGCCCCAGTCCCGGCCGGACAACCCACGCACCGACACCCACGGAAACCAAGACCCCGAAAGGCCGCCTATTGGGTCCTGTTCACCGCCCTTGCCTCGGCCCTGGCTCATGGGTACGCCCACCAGATCGCCCACCGCGACGCGCAAGGCCATCCCGGCGTACGAGGTGTGGTGCGTGCCGTGCTCACCGAATGGCCGCTGGTAGTGGCGGCGCTGCCCACTGAAGTGAGGCGGCGATCAGGACTGTCAGCCTGGTGCCGGGATCCTCACCGGGCTGACGCGGCACCGGACACGGTCAGGACGGGGAGCTGGACGAGCGGGCGAGCCGGCGGAGCACGGTCCAGGGGCGCCGGCGTCCGTTGCCGGCCGCGGCTCACGCGTGGGTCTTGTGAGCCGCAAGCCGACGGAACAGCATGTCAGTCCGCGCTGAGGGGAACCCTCAGCCGCACCCGGTAGCCGCCCTGCGCGGTCGGGCCCGCGTCCAGGGTGCCGTGCAGGATGTCGGCCCGTTCGCGCAGACCGACCAAGCCCTGCTGCGATCCGGGCAGGGAGAGGGAGGGGCGTGTGGGAGGGGTGTTGGTGACGGTCACTCCCATACCGTCCCCGTCCTGCCACAGCTCCACGCGAGCGTTGGCGCCGGGGGCGTGCTTGCGGACGTTGGTCAGCGCCTCCTGAACCGTGCGGTAAAGGGCGCGTTGGGCGGGTGTGCCCACGGTGGGCGGCAGCTCACCCGTCAGCTCCGTGTGAGTGCCGCTGGATTCCACCAGTTTGCGCAGGTCGGCCAAGGTGGGCTGCGGCGTCAGCTCGGTGGATTTGCCGCCGGAGGCGCGCAGCAGCGTGACCATGGTGCGCAGCTCGTCGAGGGTGGTGACGCTCAGCGAACGGATCGTGCGGGCCGCCTCCTTGGCGTCCGCGTCCTTGGCGGCGACCTGCAACGCCCCGGCCCGTACGGCGATCAGGCTGACCTGGTGGGAGACCACGTCGTGCATCTCGCGGGCCAGCTGGGCGCGTTCACGGGCGAGCACGGCCTGGGCGTGCAGGGTCCGCTCGTGCTCCCTGGCCTCCTCGACCTCGGCCAGCCGCCACGCCAGGTCCCGTCGTGCCTGGAGAAGCTGGCCGAAGAGGACCGGGGCGACGCTGGTTGCCAGGCCGTACACGAAGAAGACCAGCGTCATGGTCCGGTCCGCCTCGGCCAGGGGCCACGGCGTACTGCTCGCGACGGCGGCCAGGACGACGCACACCGCGAGGAGACGGCGGTTGCGGGAGCGTTCGGCCAGCGTGAACAGCGCCGCGAGCACAGCGACGGCGACATCCTGCATCAGCGCGATGGGCAGGGTGAGCAGGAAGACGCCGAGCGGGAACCTGCGCCGGAACGCCAACGCGGCGCAGCCGACCGCGGCCAGCGCGACCTCGGGGCGCGTGTGCTCCCACATGTCCACCACCAGCACATCCACGGCCGCCACCGCCACCAGGACGATGTCGACGACCGGCGCGGGAACCCGCTGCCGCACGGCACGGGCACGGCTCATCGGCCGGCCTCCGACCACGTGCGCTCGTCGAGCAGCCCGGCCCGCTGCGCCAGCAGCGCGGCCTGCACCCGGCTCGTCACCCGCAGCTTCGTGAGGATCGCGCTGACGTGGTCCTTCACCGTGCCCGCCCCCAGGTGGATGCGCGCCCCGATGTCGGCGTTCGACAGCCCCTCCGCCACCAGGACGAGGACGTCGCGCTCCCGCGCGGTGAGCAGCCGGACCCGCGCGGCCTCCTCGTCGACGGCCGCCTCGGTGCCGGGGTGCCTGTGCAGCAGCGTCCGCGACGCCTTGGGCGACAGCACCACACCGCCCGCGACCAGGGTCCGCACCAGGTGGGCCAGCTGTTCCGGCTCGGTGTCCTTGAGCAGGAAACCGGCCGCACCGGAGTGCAGCGCGGTCAGGATGTACTCATCGGCGTCGAACGTCGTCAGCATCGCCACCACCGGCGGATCCGGCATCGTCCGCAACTCGCGCAGGACGGTGAGCCCGTCGACGTCCGGCATCCGGATGTCCAGCAGCACCACGTCCGGCCGCTCCCGCCGGACGGTCTCCACCGCGTCGCCGCCGCTCGCGGTCGCGACGACCTCGATGTCCTCGGACGCGCCCAGGATGAGTTCGAAGCCCGAGCGGACCAGTGCCTCGTCGTCGACCACCACTACCCGGATCACGCGCTCCGCCTCACCCTCGTTCATGCCTACGGCCCATGCCGACTCGGCCCTAAAGCCACGTAGAGCCCTTGCGACCCGGCGAGCGGCAGCTCCAGCCACACGGCGGGGTAGCACCCACCACTCGGCAGGGACACGGCAGCCTTCTGCCGGATAGTCCATGATCGGCCCGAGTTTCCACCCTGAGGGCCATGACCCATCACCCAGACTCCCGGCCCCTTACGGCCGACGCGCCGTCCCCCGAACGCGAGCGCAGTGAGCCCTCGACCGGCGCGCCCGGCGTGGGCCGGCTGATTGGGCTGGACCTGGCCCGCGGCCTGGCCGTCTTCGGCATGTACGCAGAAGTAATACCCGCGTTGATCACCGTTGCAGCGGAGCTATCCCCGCGTGCGGGGGGGGCGACTCGGCCATGGTGTACGCCGACAGGTACGCCTTGGGACTATCCCCGGGTGCGCGGGGCCGACGTGGCCGCGTTCATCGGCGCGCTGCGGGCCACCGAGGTCAGAAGCCGACAGACGTGTTCCTGCCTCCGGAGATCAGCCTCGTACGTCTCGCTGCTGGACTTCCTTGAGGACTCCGGCCACCGTCGCGAAGTCATTGTCCACATGGAGGACGGTGTGCCCATGGTGTACAGCTGTCGCACACACCAACAGGTCGATCGCTCCCGCCGCCCGATGCTGGCCCCTCTGGGTCAGTTTGTACTGGGCGGTGTCGACCCACCGCCAGGCGTTCTTCGGAACCGGGGAGAGCAGACAGAGCGCGTCCAGTTCCTCGGCCAGCTCATCTCGGTGAGACGGGCTGGTCGCCGAGTAGAGGAATTCGGCACGTGTCGGCTCGCAGAGGTGAAACACCCCGGCGGCGATGTGTCCCTCCCAGGGGCGCAGCGCACCTGGGGTACGGAACAGATGCCACAGAGCCGAGGTGTCGACCAGATACGTGATCACTCGAAGGCCTCGCGCCGCGCACGCTTCTCGGCTTCATGCGCCGCTGCGGCCCGCTCGAACTCGCCGCGCTCACCTCGCGCGGCCAGCTTCTCCGCGGCCTCAAGCCTCCTGATCCGCGCCACGTAGTCCCGAAGCGCCGTGTTGACGGTCTCCTTCTTCGTCGTGGCACCCATGAGCCGCATGGCCTCGGCCAGCGCCTCGTCGTCGAGATCAATCTGAGTGACGGACACCGGACACCCCCAACGTCCACAATGTATGGAACCAAGATACATCGCCAACATTGCGTACGGCCACCGATCGCAACAGACCGCTCAACGGAGGCGCGCCGAATGTCGGGGTGTTTGCATTCGGACTGCTTCCCCACACAGAACGGATCAGCGGCGCCTGCCGCACCCCGACAGGAGTCACCCCATGGGACCTATGACCGACTTGACCGTAATCAGCGTCCCGAATCTGTCCTGCCGATCATGAAAACACGTATCGAGACGCTCCACGAGCGTCCCCAACTCGCTGCTGAGCTCGCGTAGTTGCTGGTCAGATCGATTCTTCTCGCGTAGCGAGTGGTGGGGCGGGTGGGACTCGAACCCACGGCCGACGGATTATGAGTCCGCTGCTCTAACCGGCTGAGCTACCGCCCCAGTACGGCGCGTCGCGCACATTTGTGCGCGCCGTCTGCCGCAGCATAGCCGCTCATACGATCTCCTGCCTCGGATGGTCGACTTAGCCTGCCCTCAAGGACCCCACCAGCGGCTCCGTGGTTCCGGCGGACATGAAAAAGGACCCCCGCCGGGGTCCTCGTTCAGGCTGCTCCCCCGACTGGACTCGAACCAGTAACCTGCCGGTTAACAGCCGGCTGCTCTGCCAATTGAGCTACGGAGGACCGAGCTCCCCCGACTGGACTCGAACCAGTAACCTGCCGGTTAACAGCCGGCTGCTCTGCCAATTGAGCTACGGAGGAATGCCTCGTTGCATCGAACGTACCTACCTGGGTATCCGCCAGGGGGCGCCCGCTCGCTGCGACACATACATTAGCGCAAGCAGGGGGGTGCTCCGCCAATCAGTACCCCGTGGCAGGACTGAGGCCGGACACGGGCAGAACAAGGACCGACGCAGACGTCAGGGAAGGTGGCCGCCATGCGCTATCGGCTCACGTTCGTCGCCGGGCTCGCTCTGGGCTACGTGCTGGGCACGCGGGCCGGACGCGAGCGCTACGAGCAGCTGAAGAACTCCGCCCGGCAGGTCGCCGAGAACCCCGCGGTGCGCAACACCGCCGAGTCGGCCGCCCAGCAGGGGCGCGCGTTCGCGGGCAAGGCGTACCACGTGGTGAGCGAGAAGGTCGGGGATCACGTGCACATGCCCGACTCGGTCGCGGCGCGGGTCCGCTCGCTGCGTGAACGGAACACGAACGGCAGCGGTACGGACGACTGGGGAACCAGTAACAGCCACGGCCGGTGATGCCGCAGGCGCGGAGAGGCTCCCGGCCGCAGCGCCGGGGCCCTTCGGCCGTGCTGTCGTGCGCCGGATGCGCTCCGTACCGCGCGACAGTCCCACCTTCTTCCGTACGGCAGAATTTCCGCCATGGGGATAGTCGCCGGGCTGGACAGTTCGCCCGATTTCACTCGTATCGTCGTCTGTGACACGGATACCGGTGCCGTGCTCAGGCAGGGGTATGCCCCGCACCCGCTGGAGAAGACGGAGAGCGGCGGCCGTCCCTCCGATGTCGACCCGCAGGCGTGGCTGCTCTCCCTGGGCGAGGCGGCCGGGGGCGGACTGCTGGAGGGTGTGCAGGCGATCGGTGTCTCCGCGCAGCAGAACGGGCTGATCGCCCTGGACGCCCAGGGCGGCACCGTACGGCCGGCGATGGTCGGCGGTGACAAGCGGGCACAGGTCGCCGCCGCCGATCTGGTCGACGCGCTCGGCGGCCGGCAGGCCTGGGCGGAGGCCGTGGGGTGCGTACCCCAGGCCGCGCAGCCGGTGACCAAGCTGCGCTGGCTCGCCCGGACCGATCCCGACGCCGCGCTGCGCACGGCCGTGCTGATGCAGGCGCACGACTGGCTCGTCTGGCAGTTGCTCGGGCGGCCGGTGCGCAGAACGACTGACCGGGGCGGTGCCTCCGGTACCGGGTACTGGTCGGCGGCCACCGGCTCGTACCGCACCGACTTCGTCGAGCTCGCGCTCGGGCACCAGGCCATGCTGCCGGAGGTGCTCGGGCCGTCCGACGCGGCGGGGACGACACCGGAGGGGCTCCTCATCTCCGCGGGGACCGGCGAGACCATGGCCGCCGCCTTCGGGCTGGGCATCGGGCTCGGGGACGCGGTCGTGTCGCTGGGCGCGTCGGGGTCCGTGATGGCAGTGCACCCGGAGGCCCTCGTCGACTCCAGCGGGATGATCACGTCCCTGGCCGACGCGACCGGTATGCACCTGCCGGTGGTGACGACGCTGAATGCCGTACGGACCCTGCGCGGTACCGCCGAGATGCTGGGCGTGCCCGATCTGGAGGGGCTGTCCGATCTGGCGATGAAGTCGACACCGGGGTCGCACGGGCTGGTGATGCTGCCGTACCTGGAGGGCGAGCGGACGCCGAACCTGCCGCACACCGCCGGGACCCTGACCGGGCTGCGGCGGGAGGCGATGAAACCCGAGCATCTGGCGCGGGCCGCGTTCGAGGGCATGCTGTGCGGGCTCGCGGACGCGCTGGACGTGCTGCGTGGCCGCGGGGTCGACGTGCGGCGGATCTTCCTGCTGGGCGCGGCGGCGGAGCTGCCGGCCGTGCAGGCCGCGGCGCCCGCGCTGTTCGGGGTGCAGGTCGTCGTACCGCAGCCCGGCGACTACGCGGCGATCGGTGCGGCCCGGCAGGCGGCCTGGGCGCTCGGTGTCTCCCAGGGCACCCTCGACCCGCACAACCCGCCGCCCTGGCAGGGCGCGCCCGCCCATTACCTGGAGCCGGGCGAGGAGTTGGCCGTGGGACAGGCGGTGCGACAGCAGTACGTGTCGGTGCGGGAACAGACGCATCCCGGGGCCTTCCGGGTGTGATCCGGCTGCCAGCAAGGTGTCATCAGGGGGTCATCAGGGGGTAGATCCGGTGTTTGCGGCATTCACCCCGGCCGTGTACATCTCCAGACCCGCACCGGGTCGGACCGTGAACCTCTCTTGGGTTAATTGGTTGGGGTAACGCCGGTGGAGTGTCCGACGATGGTGGGTGATGCACCCATCCCCGTCACAAACCGAGAGACCTCGCGTGCTCATACGACTTCTACGGACCCACCTCAGGCCGTACTCGAAACCCATCGCTCTGCTGGTGCTGCTGCAGTTCGTGCAGACCTGCGCCACCCTCTACCTGCCCACGCTCAACGCGGACATCATCGACGAGGGCGTGGTGAAGGGGGACACGGGCTACATCCTGTCCTTCGGCGCGCTGATGATCGGGGTGTCGCTGGCGCAGGTCGTCTGCAACATCGGGGCCGTGTACTACGGCGCCCGTACGGCGTCGGCGGTCGGCCGGGACATCCGGGCCGCCGTCTTCGACCGGGTGCAGTCGTTCTCGGCGCGTGAGGTCGGTCACTTCGGTGCGCCCTCGCTGATCACGCGGACGACGAACGACGTGCAGCAGGTGCAGATGCTCGCCCTGATGACGTTCACGCTGATGGTGTCGGCCCCGATCATGTGCGTGGGCGGCATCGTGATGGCGCTCGGCCTGGATGTGCCGCTGTCGGGGGTGCTGCTGGCCGTGGTGCCGGTGCTCGGTATCTCCGTCAGCCTCATCGTGCGCCGTCTGCGCCCCCTGTTCCGCTCCATGCAGGAGCGGCTCGACACCGTGAACCGGGTGCTGCGCGAGCAGATCACCGGCAACCGCGTCATCCGTGCCTTCGTACGGGACGACTACGAGAAGGACCGCTTCCGCGGCGCGAACGCCGACCTCACGGAGGTGTCCCTCGGCACCGGGCGGATGCTCGCCCTGATGTTCCCGATCGTCATGACGGTGGTGAACCTGTCGTCGATCGCGGTGCTGTGGTTCGGCGCGCACCGGATCGACAACGGCGGGATGGAGATTGGCGCGCTGACCGCGTTCCTCGCCTATCTGATGCAGATTGTCATGTCCGTCATGATGGCCACCTTCATGTTCATGATGGTGCCGCGCGCCGAGGTCTGCGCGGAGCGCATCCAGGACGTCCTCGACATGGAGAGCAGCGTCGTACCGCCCTCCGCCCCCGTACGGGAGCTGCGGCGGCACGGGACGCTGGAGATCCGGGGCGGTGGCTTCCGCTACCCCGGTGCCGAGGAGCCGGTGCTCAAGTCCATCGACCTGGTGGCGCGGCCGGGCGAGACCACCGCGGTCATCGGGTCCACGGGCAGCGGCAAGTCCACCCTGCTCGGGCTGGTGCCCCGGCTGTTCGACGCCACCGAGGGTGACGTCCTCGTGGACGGCGTGGACGTGCGGACCCTCGATCCGGAACTGCTGGCGCGGACGGTCGGGCTGGTGCCGCAGAAGCCGTACCTCTTCGCGGGCACGGTGGCCACCAACCTCCGGTACGGCAACCCGGACGCGACCGACGAGGAGCTGTGGCACGCGCTGGAGGTGGCCCAGGCCAAGGAGTTCGTCGAGGGGCTGGAGAACGGTCTTGACTCCCCCATCGCCCAGGGCGGCACGAACGTGTCGGGCGGTCAGCGCCAGCGGCTCGCCATCGCCCGGACGCTGGTGCAGCGCCCGGAGATCTATCTGTTCGACGACTCCTTCTCCGCGCTCGACTACGCCACCGACGCGGCCCTGCGGTCGGCACTGAGCCGTGAGACCGCCGAGGCGACCGTCGTGATCGTCGCCCAGCGCGTGTCGACCATCCGGGACGCCGACCGGATCGTGGTCCTCGACCAGGGCCTCGTCGTCGGCACGGGCCGCCATCACGAACTGATGGCCGGCAACGAGACCTACCGGGAGATCGTCCTCTCCCAGCTCACGGAAGCGGAGGCTGCCTGATGGCCGGGCCGATGGGACGGATGATGGCGGGCGGTCCCGACCAGAACTCCATGGACTTCAAGGCGTCCGGGAAGCGGCTGCTCGCCCAGTTCAAGCCCGAGAAGTCCACCATGTACGCGATGCTCGCGTGCGTCGTGCTCAGCGTCGGGCTGTCGGTGCTGGGCCCGTGGATTCTCGGCAGGGCGACGGACCTGGTGTTCGCGGGGGTCGTCGGCCGGGAGATGCCCGAGGGCGCCACGAAGGACGAGGTGCTCGCGGGCATGCGGGAACGCGGGGACGGAGGTGTCGCCGACATGCTCCAGGGCACGGACTTCACCCCCGGCGAGGGCATCGACTTCACCGCCGTCGGGAACGTCCTGCTGGTCGCGCTCGCCGTGTTCGTGGCGGCCGGTCTGCTGATGGCGGCGGCCACCCGGCTCTCCAACCGGGCGATCAACTTCACCGTGGGCCGTATGCGCGAGGAGTTGCAGGCGAAGCTGTCGCGGCTGCCGCTGTCGTACTTCGACCAGCGGCAGCGCGGTGAGGTGCTCAGCCGCGCCACCAACGACATCGACAACATCGGTCAGACGCTCCAGCAGTCGCTGGGCCAGCTCGTCAACTCGCTTCTCACGATCGTGGGCGTGCTGGTGATGATGTTCTGGGTGTCACCGCTGCTGGCGCTGGTCGCGCTGGTGACCGTGCCGCTGTCGTTCGTGGTGGCCACCCGGATCGGCAAGCGGTCGCAGCCGCACTTCGTGCAGCAGTGGCGGACGACCGGGAAGCTCAACGCGCACATCGAGGAGATGTACACCGGGCACACGCTGGTGAAGGTGTTCGGGCGGCAGGAGGAGTCGGCGAAGCAGTTCGCCGAGGAGAACGAGCGGCTGTACGAGGCCGGGTTCAAGGCGCAGTTCAACAGCGGGGTCATGCAGCCGCTGATGTTCTTCGTGTCGAACCTCAACTATGTGCTGGTGGCGGTCGTCGGCGGGCTGCGGGTCGCCTCGGGGTCGCTGTCGATCGGTGACGTGCAGGCCTTCATCCAGTACTCACGGCAGTTCTCGATGCCGCTGACGCAGGTGGCGTCGATGGCGAACCTGGTGCAGTCCGGCGTCGCGTCGGCCGAGCGGGTGTTTGAGTTGCTGGACGCGGAGGAGCAGGGGGCCGATCCCCTGCCGGGGAAGCTGCCCGAGGAGCTGCGGGGGCGGGTGGCGCTGGAGGGGGTCTCCTTCCGGTACGACCCGGAGAAGCCGCTCATCGAGGACCTGTCGCTGAAGGTGGAGCCCGGGCACACGGTGGCGATCGTGGGTCCGACGGGGGCCGGCAAGACCACCCTGGTGAACCTGCTGATGCGGTTCTACGAGGTCACGGGTGGGCGCATCACGCTGGACGGCGTGGACATCGCCACGATGTCCCGTGACGAGCTGCGCGCCGGGATCGGGATGGTGCTCCAGGACACCTGGCTGTTCGGCGGCACGATCGCGGAGAACATCGCGTACGGGGCGTCGCGGGAGGTCACCCGGGGGGAGATCGAGGAGGCGGCGCGGGCGGCGCACGCGGACCGTTTCATCCGTACGTTGCCCGAGGGGTACGACACGGTGATCGACGACGAGGGGGCGGGGGTGAGTGCGGGTGAGAAGCAGCTCATCACGATCGCTCGGGCGTTCCTGTCCGATCCTGTGATCCTTGTGCTGGACGAGGCGACGAGTTCGGTCGACACGCGTACGGAGGTGCTGATCCAGAAGGCGATGGCGAAACTCGCCCATGGGCGTACGTCGTTCGTGATCGCGCATCGTCTGTCGACCATCCGTGACGCCGACATCATCCTCGTCATGGAGAACGGTTCGATCGTCGAACAGGGCGATCATGAGGAACTGTTGGCGGCGGGTGGGGCGTACGCCCGGCTGTACCAGGCCCAGTTCGCGCAGGCGGTGGCGGAGGTGGACTGAGGGTTGGGGGTTGGGGGTTGGGGGCGCGGGTCGGGAGTCGGCTGGGGGTCGTGGGGGTTTTCGCCCCCGCCGCCCCTACCCGTCCCATCCCCAGGGGCTCCGCCCCTTCGACCCCGCCAAGGGGGCTCCGCCCCCTGGACCCCCAGGGCTTCGGGGCTCCGCCCCGGACCCCGTTTCGGGGGCCAGCCCCCGGACCCCCGCTCCTCAAACGCCGGAGGGGCTGGAATGCGCGGCCAGGGCTGGAATGTGCGGGCGGGGCTGGGATTCTAGGCCGAGGCCCGGCACCCCCAGCCCGTCCGGCGCTTGAGGACGAGGCCGTTCAGGCCGACAAGCGGGGGTCTGGGGGCGGCAGCCCCCAGGGAAGGGATGGGAATGGGTAGGGGCGGCGGGGGCGGAATCAATCCCCGGTCAGTCCAGGTAACCCCGTAGCTGGTCCGCGAAGGCGTGGTCTCTCAGTTTGTTGAGGGTCTTGGATTCGATCTGGCGGATGCGTTCCCTGGTGACGCCGAAGATGCGCCCTATCTCCTCCAGCGTGCGCGGACGGCCGTCGGCCAGCCCGTAGCGGAGTTGGACGACCTTGCGTTCGCGTTCGCCCAGCGTCGAGAGGACCGCTTCCAGGTGTTCCCGCAGGAGCAGGAACGCCGCCGACTCCACCGGGCTCGCCGCGTCGCCGTCCTCGATGAGGTCGCCCAGGGCCACGTCGTCCTCCTCGCCCACGGGGGCGTGGAGGGAGACGGGTTCCTGGGCGAGGCGGAGGACCTCGCTGACGCGCTCGCTGGGCAGGTCGAGGTGGACGGCGACCTCTTCGGGCGTGGGTTCGTAACCGCGTTCCTGGAGCATGCGGCGCTGGACGCGGACCACTCGGTTGATCAGTTCCACCACGTGGACCGGGACCCGGATCGTACGGGCCTGATCCGCCAGCGCCCGCGACATGGCCTGACGGATCCACCACGTGGCATAGGTCGAGAACTTGTAGCCCCTGGCGTAGTCGAACTTCTCGACGGCCCTGATCAGGCCCAGGTTCCCCTCCTGCACCAGGTCCAGCATCGTCAGCCCGCGCCCGACGTAACGCTTCGCCACCGACACGACCAGCCGTAGGTTCGCCTCGATCAGATGCCGCTTGGCCATACGGCCCATCACGACCAACCTGTCCAGGTCCAGGGCCAGTTGGGTGTCCAGGTCGGGGGTGTTGCCGAGCTTCTCCTCCGCGAACAGGCCGGCCTCCACGCGCCGCGCCAGCTCGACCTCCTCGGCGGCCGTGAGCAGCGGTATGCGGCCGATCTCACGCAGGTACTGGCGGAAAAGGTCCGAGGTGGGCCCAGCGGTGTCGGTGCGCCCGCGCGGCAGCTCCACCGGCTCCACGAGCCCCATGGGGTCCACGAGCTCGGCAGCCGGTACCGGCACCGGTACCGCCGTGAGGACGGCGGTCTCCGCTTCGGGCTCCGTACGGTCCGTACTGTTCTCGTGCTGTGTGAGGGTCTGGGTCTGCACGGGGGCGACCTCCAGGAATGTCGCTGCTGAAACGTGCGGCAGCGGTACGTCGGGGATGGCGACGGCCTCACCCGCCGTCCACCGGGGGCGGGTCGGCCGCGCTCCGAGGACTCAGGCACCGGAACCCAGTGTGGAGTACGACACATCGCCGCCACGAGGGGCGTGCGGTGACTTTTTGCGTCCGGGCCGTGACCGCCCGGTTACCTTGACGTGCGGGCCCGCCCTCCAGGGGGCGTGGAACAGCGTCAGAGCGCCTCCGCGCCCCGCTCCCGCAGCGCCTGGTCGTACTGCTGGAGGACCCACAACTCGTTCTGCACGGAGGCGAACCGGGCCGGGTCGGCGTGCTGGCCGAGGCGGGTCAGGGCGCTCTGGACGTCACGGACGCGGCGCTCCACGGCACGCCTGCGGACGGTGACCAACTGCTCGCCCGCGTACACCTCGTCGACCGTCTTGCGCATGATGGCCTCGACGGCGAGCTCGGTCACCATGGCCCGCACCGTGTCGTCCGGTGCGGCCTCGCGGACCCTGATCAGGTACTCCTGCGGGTCCCGCGTGCCGTACTCGGCGCCGCCCGCGTCCAGGATGGTCTGGCGCACGGCCGCGTACGGTGCGGCGGTGAACTCGTCGACCCCGTACGCGTCGAACGCCGGGGAGACCAGCTCCGGGCGCTGGAGGGCGAGTTTGAGCAGTTCCCGTTCGGTGGCGTAGACGGGATTGCGGAGCGTGAGCGCGGGGCCGCTCGTGGTCGGGCGGGGGGCGGCCTCGTACTCCTGGGGCGTGCGGGGTCCCGGCGCGGGCGGCCTGCCGCCGCGCTCTCGGGCCCAACGCGCCAGCTGTGCCACCCGCTTGACCACGAACTGCGTGTCGAGGATGCCGAGCATGCCCGCGAGCTGCACCGCGACCTCGTGCTGGGCGCCGCTGTTCTTGATACGGGCGACGACCGGTGCCGCCTCGTCGAGGGCCCCGGCGCGCCCCGCCGGGGTTTCCAGGTCGTAGCGCGCCACGATCTGGCGCAGCGCGAACTCGAAGAGGTGGGTGCGCGGTTCGGCCAGCTCCGCGACCGCCTCGTCCCCCTTCTCCAGCCGCAGCTCGCACGGGTCCATGCCGTCCGGGGCGATGGCGATGTACGTTTCGGCGGCGAACTTCTGGTCGTCCTCGAAGGCGCGCAGGGCCGCCTTCTGACCGGCCGCGTCGCCGTCGAAGGTGAAGATCACGCGGGCTCTGCCGTTGTCCATCAGCAGACGGCGGAGGATCTTGATGTGTTCGCCGCCGAAGGCCGTACCGCAGGTGGCGATGGCGGTCGTCACGCCCGCCAGGTGGCAGGCCATGACATCGGTGTAGCCCTCGACGACGACCGCGCGGCTGGACTTCGCGATGTGCTGCTTGGCGAGGTCGATGCCGTAGAGGACCTGGGACTTCTTGTAGATCGCGGTGTCGGGGGTGTTGAGGTACTTCGGCCCGTTGTCCGCTTCGTACAGCTTCCTCGCGCCGAAGCCCACCACCTCGCCGCCGATGTCGCGGATGGGCCACATCAGGCGGCCGCGGAAGCGGTCGATGGGGCCGCGGCGGCCCTCCTGCGACAGCCCGGAGAGCAGCAGTTCCTTGTCGGTGAAGCCCTTGCCGCGCAGATAGCGGGTGAGGTGGTCCCAGCCCTGGGGGCTGTAGCCGACACCGAAGTGGACGGCGGCGGCCTGGTCGAAGCCGCGCTCGGCGAGGAAGATCCGGCCGGTGTCGGCCTCGGGGCTCGTGGCCAGCTGCTCGGCGTACCACTCGGCGGCGATCTTGTGTGCCTCGACCAGCCGGATGCGTTCGCCGCGCTGGTGGGACGGGTTGTACCCGCCCTCCTCGTACCGCAGCGTGATGCCGGCCTGCGCGGCGAGGCGCTCGACCGCCTCCGAGAAGGAGAGGTGGTCGACCTTCATCACGAAGGTGATGGTGTCGCCGCCCTCCTGGCAGCCGAAGCAGTGGAAGAGCCCCTTGCTCGGGCTGACCTGGAAGGACGGCGACTTCTCGTCGTGGAACGGGCACAGGCCCTTGAGGTTTCCCCCGCCCGCGCCCCGCAGCTGGAGATACTCGGACACCACGGCGTCGATCGGAACCGCGTCCCGAACCGCCTTCACGTCCTCGTCGTTGATCCGTCCTGCCACGGGGTGATTCTACGGGGGAGCGCCGACACCTCCGGGCCATGGGAGCACCCCTTCAGGGGCTCGGGGCTGACGACGAGGACCCGGCGGACGGGTTGAAGATCATGCCGGCCAGCCCTCCGTGAGGTGTGCAAACGCGGTGTCAAGCAATTCGCGCGCCAGGCCCTCCGTGCGCTCCTGCACCGGCAGCGCCGTGTACTCGAAGAGCGCGGAGCGCATGGCTCCGACAGCGGCCCGGGAGAGCACCGCGGCCCGCAGCGGTGTCGCGGTCGCGGGGTCCCGCGCGGCCAGCCGCTCCATGAACGCCTTCGCGAGCCCGTCCTCGAACTGGCCCAGCACCGGCGGCAGATGACCCATCGGCCGGCCGCCGAACCGCCGCGGGGGGCCGCTGAACATCAGGGCGAGCCGCCGGTCGGCCACGAGCGCGAGCACGGCGTTGAGCGCGGCGGTGTACGGGTCCTCGTCGGCGGGGCGGGCGACCACGAGGGACTGTACGACCGGGATGAGCTCCAGGACCTCTTCGAGGACCAGGTCCTCCTTGGAAGGGAAGTAACGGAAGAAGGTCCGTTCGGTGACACCTGCCTCGGTGGCGATGTCGCGCACGGTGGTCCGCTCATAGCCGCGTTCCTCGAACATCCGGCGTGCCGCGTCGTTCAGCGCCTTCCGCGTCGCCGCCTTGTGCGCCTCGCGCCGCCCCAGGGGATCGGCCCGCTCTCTGGCGCCGGGTTCGGTGTGCGGTTCGTTGCGCGACCCGGCCCGGGGCCGGGCGCGCGGCTCGGCGCCCGGGGGGTTCACGATCTCCCTTTCCATGTGAGGAGTATCGCAGGCGCCGAAAGAAGTGTCAGTCATGACACTTTGGCTATACTGTCAGTCATGACACTTTTTCGAGGGCGGCGACGGCGACCCGTCTCCCGTCGGGCACACCTCGTCACCTGGGGAGTGGTCTGCGCGGTGCTGGCCACCGGGGCGGTCGCGGAGGCGGCGGTCCGGCACCGTGCGGCCGACCGGTTCACGGACCGCGTGGAGCGGCGCCTGCGCACCGGGCTCGACGTGGGTTTCGGCCCGACACCGGTGATGCTGCAACTGGCGCGCGGGGCGTTCTCCCGGGTCGAGGTGTCGGGGCGGGACGCGACCTTCCGGCGCTTCTCCGGGGTGGATCTGCGCGCCGAACTGGACGACGTGGTCCGTACCGGCGACGGACTGTCGGTGCGCGACTCACGGGTCCGCGCCGAGATGCCGGCCGACGCCCTGGCGGCCGCGGTGGCCACGGTGACCGGGGGCGCCGCCGGCCCATCGGCGACCGTGACCACCGACCCCGCCGCCTCCGAACTGGTAGTGCACACCGGCCCGGCCGGCCGGATCTCCGTCGCGTTCCGCCCGGAGCTCGACGGCGAGAACCTCCGTTTCCAGCGCACCGCGGTGCGGATCGGTGAGCGCGCCCTCCCGGACGGCCTCGCCGATCGGCTGCTCCAGGGCGGAACGCCCCGAGAGCTCGACCTGTCCGGCCTGCCGCTCTCCCTGGCACCGCGGCGGCTGTCCGTCACCGATCAGGGGTTGCGCCTGGACCTCGCGGGCGGCCGCAGCACCGTCTCCGCCTGAGCGTTCCGTCATCACCGCGCGACCACCGCGCCCACAACTGCTACTGCGCGAGGAGCACTTCCGTGGCGACATGGCTCTACCGGCTCGGTCTCGGCGCCTACAGGCGTCGGCGGCCGGTCCTGGCGGTCTGGCTGGCCCTGCTGGCCGCCGTCGTCTGCTGTCTGGCCGTCGTGGGCGGCAAGCTCGACAACGAGTTCACGATCCCGGGCTCCGAGTCACAGAAGGCGCTGGACACCATGGCGCGGGACTTCCCTGCCGCCGCCGGGGCCAGCGCCCAGATCGTGTTCACCGCCCCCGAAGGTCAACGCGTCACCGACCCCGGCCCCGCCGCCGCGATCCAGCGGACGCTGGCCGACGCCAAGGACGCCCCGCAGGTCACCGTGGTCCTCCCGCCCGACAGGACCGGCGGCGTGACCCCCGACGGACGGACCGCGCTGGCTCAGGTCAACTACTCGGTCAGCAAGACCGACCTGGCCGAGGACGCCCTCGACGAACTGGAGAAGACCACCGCTCCCGCCGAGCAGGCGGGCCTGGAGGTGTCCGTGGGCGGACAGGCGTACGGCAACGGGGTGCTGACCCCCGGCGTCCTCGAACTCCTCGGTGTCGTGATCGCCCTGGCCGTGCTCGGCATCACCTTCGGCTCGCTGCTGGCGGCCGGGATGCCGCTGCTGACGGCGTTCGTCGGCATCGGGACCGGGCTGTGCGGACTGCTGCTGACCTCCTCGGCGCTGACGGTGTCCTCGACCGCGCTGAGCCTCGCTCTGATGCTGGGGCTCGCCGTCGGCATCGACTACGCCCTGTTCGTCCTCTCCCGGCACCGGACCCAGCTCGCCCAGGGCATGGACCCCCGCGAGTCGGCGGGCCGCGCGGTCGGCACGGCAGGCAGCGCGGTGGTCTTCGCCGGGGCGACGGTGATGATCGCCCTGGTGGGCCTGGTCGTCGTACGTATCCCCTTCCTGACGGTGATGGGGCTGAGCGCGGCGGCCACCGTGCTGATCGCCGTCCTGGTCGCCGTCACCCTGCTGCCCGCGCTGTTCGGCATGGCCGGCGCCCGGCTCGCCCCGCGCCCCGGCTCCCGCGCGGCCCGCCGTGCCGGAGGTGCGGGCGGTGCGGACACCGATGACGGCGGCACGGAGAACCGCGGCGCCGAAGCGGCCCCCCGCCGCCGCCTGGTGATGGGACAGCGCTGGGCCCACCTGGTCACCCGCCGCCCCCTGCTCGTCGTGATCGGCGTGGCCGCCGCCCTGGTGACGTCGACCCTGCCCGCCACGGACCTGCGACTCGCCCTGCCTGACAACGGCTCGGCGGCACACGGCACTTCGCAGCGCGAGACGTATGACACCGTCACCGACGCCTTCGGCCCCGGCTTCAACGGCCCGCTGCTCGTACTGGCCGAGACGGACACCGAGGGCGAGGCGGGACAGCGCGCGGCGGGGGCCGTGGCGAAGCGGCTGGGGCAACTGCCGGACGTCGTCCGGGTGAGCGCACCGCAGTACGACGCCGGTTCCGGCCGGGCAGTGATCCAGATGGTCCCCGACAGCGGCCCGCAGGACGAGGCCACTCAGGACCTGGTCGACGCCATCCGCTCCGAGGCGCCCGCGATCACGAAGGAGACGGGCGCCACCGTGTCGGTCACCGGCACCACGGCGATCGGGATCGACGTGTCCGAACGCCTGAGCGCCTCCCTGCTGCCGTTCGCCGCGGTCGTCGTGGGGCTCTGCCTGGTGCTGCTGCTCCTGGTCTTCCGTTCACTGGTGGTTCCCGTCAAGGCGACGGTGGGCTTCCTGCTCTCGGTCGCGGCGTCCTTCGGGGCCGTCGTGGCGGTCTTCCAGTGGGGATGGCTCGCCAACGCGCTCGGCGTGGCCGCCACCGGACCCGTCGTCAGCTTCCTGCCCATCGTGCTGATGGCGGTGCTCTTCGGCCTGGCCATGGACTACGAGGTCTTCCTGGTGTCCAGCATGCGCGAGGAGTGGGTGCGCACCGGACGGGCCCGGACCTCGGTGATCGAGGGGGCGGCGCATGCCTCGCGGGTGGTGACGGCGGCGGCGCTCATCATGTTCTTCGTCTTCGCGAGCTTCGTGTCGACCGAGGACTCCATCGTCAAACCCATCGCGTTCTCGCTGGCGTTCGGGGTGCTCGTGGACGCGTTCGCCGTCCGGATGACGCTGGTGCCCGCGGTGCTCGCCCTGGTGGGCCGCCGGGCGTGGTGGCTGCCGCGCCGGCTGGACCGGCTGCTGCCCGACCTGGACATCGAAGGCGCCCGACTGGGACCGCTCCACGGCGACACCGACGACGTGAAGAACGCGAACGAGCCGAATCCGAGCGGGAAATCCCAGCAGAACGGCGCGAGCGGTGAGAACGGCGGGAACGGGGGCGGCGGGGAAGGCTCCGCGCCCACCGATTCACTCCCCGCATCCGGCCGAAAATAATCCCTCGACAAGGCCACCTGTACCAGCATAACTGGACACCGAGCCTCGAACGCCTCACCCCTCTCCGCTCCACAGAGGGGTGGGGCGCCGTATTTAACGCGGCAATTATTTCATCCCGGAAAATTAACCGCGGAATATTTGATTCCACCCAGAACCCTGTGTTGGACTGATGAAGCAACGAATCGACTATCGGTTCGAACGGGGTATCCACGACTCTCTTTCACGCTCCTCGGGGCTTTCCCGGCCGACCGCGCGTCTCCGCACGTCCCTACACCTTCTGGTACATCAGCCCGGGGAAAGCACTGCGGTACGGTTTGGTCTGCGCAAGGGCGCACGGGCCATTACTCCGTCATGCACGATTCCCCGCCCGGGGGCCGATCTCCCGATTTCCGGGATCGATTTCCACCCAGGGTGCATTCCCTCTGCCGATCGCAAAGGAATCACGCATGTATCTCAAAGAAAAGCTCGCGCCCGCTCCTCGCGGACTTGGCGCCGCCGCCCGCCCGGTCATCACCGGCTCGTCCCGTTCCTTTCCCGGGACGCGAAGCAGCCAGAACGACCTGTGGCAGGACTTCTTCCACGCGCACTACGACGGTTTTCCGCTGGCCAGGCGGATATTCCAGAACTCCGGAATCAGCGCCCGCAACACGGCCGTGGATCCGCGCAGCGAGCGGGAGGTCTCCCGGTGGAGCACCGGGCAGCGCATGGCGCGCTACATCAAGGAGGCCGTCCCGCTCGGCAAGGAGACCGTCACCGCGGCCCTGGACTCGGCGGGCCTGGACCCGCAGGACGTGGGCCTGCTGGCCGTCACCTCCTGCACCGGCTACACCACACCGGGGCTCGATCTGCGGCTCGCCGACGAGCTGGGGATGAGCAGCAGAGTCCAGCGGCTGTTCATCGGCCACATGGGCTGCTACGCGGCAGTCCCGTCGCTCGGCGCGGTCTCCGACTTCGTCGCCGCCCGCGGCCGGCCGGCCGTACTGCTGTGCCTCGAACTCACCTCGCTGCACGTCCAGCCGCCCACCCGCGACCTCGAACAGGTCGTGGCGCACGCCCTGTTCGCGGACGCCGCCGCGGCCGTCGTCCTCGAACCCGACGCGGGCAGCGGCTTCGAGGTCGTCGACGTCGTCGCCGTCACCGACCACAGCACCGCCGACCACATGAGCTGGGAGATCACCGACCTCGGCTTCAAGATGGGCCTGTCACCCAAAGTGCCCGACGTACTGGCCGAGCACGTCGGCGGGGTCGTCCGCGACCAGCTGCTCGCCCCGCACGGGCTCACTCCCGAGGACGTCACCGGCTGGGCGGTCCACCCCGGCGGCAAGCGGATCCTCGAAGTCGTCGGCGAGCGCCTGGCCCTGTCCGACGACGCCCTCAAGCCGTCGTACGACGTGCTCGACGAGTGCGGCAACTGCTCCTCCCCCACCGTCCTCATGGTCCTCCAGCGCCTGCCCGAGGCCCCCGGCCCCGTGGTCGCCATGGCCTTCGGCCCCGGCCTCACGCTGTACGCGGCGCTGTTACGGCGCTCCTGACCGGTATCCGTCACCACCATCGCCGCTCGCACCTCAGGGAAGGAACGGGCTCTCCATGTCCAACCCCAGCAGACGACCTCCGGGCCAGGTCTTCGTCACCGGCACCGGACGCTGCGGCTCCACCCTCGTCTCCGAACTGCTGCGCACCCACCCGCGGGTGCTGAGCCTGTCGGAGTTCTTCAACCACCTCACCGACATGTACCGGATCACCGCGCGGGTCTTCCCCCAAGGGCCTGTCACGGCGGGGGAGTTCTGGTCGCTCCTCTCCTCGTGCAACGCCGTCAACGGGCTGCTGAACGCAGGCGGCCTGACCCCGAAGGAAGTCCTCTACCGAATGACGGACACCTCCCGTTTCCGCCGCGAGACGGGCATCCCGGCCGTCCTGTTGACCACCCTCCCTCATCTCTCCGACACCCCGGACGAGTTGTACGACGAGCTGGAGACCGCGGTCGGCGCCTTCCCGGACGCGCCCGTCGGCGAGCAGTACACCCGGCTGTTCTCCTGGCTGTGCGAGCGGTTCGGCAAGTCCGTGTGGGCCGAGCGCAGCGGCGGTTCGCTGATCCTCGCCGGTCAGTTCCGGCAGCACTTCCCGGACGCCCGCTACCTGCACATCGTGCGCGACGGCCGGGACTGCGCGCTGTCCATGAGTCGGCACTCCGGCTTCCGCATGGCCGCTGTTGTGATGGCCCTGAACCTCACACTGGGCAGGGACCCGTACGCCGAACGGCCGGCCGACGACGGGTACGACCTCGGCTTCGTGCCGGAGGAACTGCTGCCGTTCCTGCCCGACCGCTTCGACCCCGCCGCGGTGCGTGCCTACCGCATCCCTGCCTCGTTGTTCGGCACCTACTGGTCGGACGAGATGAAGCGCGGCACGGAGGCGTTGTCCGCGCTCCCGGAGGACCGGGTCCTGCAGATCTGGTACGAGGACCTGCTCGCCGCGCCCGCAGAGACCCTGCGCCGTATCGCCGGGTTCCTGGGCCCGGAGCACGTCGACGAGCAGTGGGAGCGGCGTGCCGCGGCCCACGTGGCCACACCCTCCTCGTCCTGGCGGGACCTTCCCGACGCCGAGCGCGACGAACTCGACGAGGCGTGCGCCGCCGGGTTCTCCGCCCTCGCCGCGCACGGCGTGACCCGTTCCACCGACACCACCGTGAGGAGCAGCACATGAACAGGCTGACGCCCCCCACACGGGGTGCCACGATCTGGCTGACCGGGCTGCCCAGCTCCGGCAAGACCACCCTGGCGCAGGCGCTGGCCAGCCGCCTCACCCGGGAGGGCCACCGGGTCGAAGTACTCGACGGTGACGAGATCCGCACCTTCCTCAGCGCCGGTCTCGGCTTCACCCGCGAGGACCGGTTCACCAATGTGCAGCGCATCGGCCTGGTCGCCGAAGTCCTCGCCCGCAACGGCATCCTGGTCCTGGTCCCGGTGATCGCGCCGTACGCCGACAGCCGCGAGGCGGTCCGCAAGCGGCACGAGGCGAGCGGGACGCAGTACCTGGAGATCCATGTCGCCACACCGCTCCAGGTGTGCGCCGTACGCGACGTGAAGGGCCTGTACGCGCAGCAGCGCGCCGGACGGCTGTCCGGGCTGACCGGCGTCGACGACCCGTACGAGCCGCCGCAGGCGCCGGACGCGCGGATCGAGACGCAGAAGGAGGCCGTCCCCGAGTCGGTGAACACGCTCCACGGCCTGCTGAAGGAACGGGGGTTGCTGTGACGGCGGTCGGTACCGGCACCCGGCACCCGGTTCCCGGGCGGCTCGGACACCTGGACGTCCTGGAGTCCGAGGCGGTGCACATCATCCGCGAGGTGGCGGGCGAGTTCGAGCGGCCTGTGATCCTTTTCTCCGGCGGCAAGGACTCGGTGGTCATGCTGCACCTGGCACTGAAGGCGTTCGCCCCGGCCTCGCTGCCCTTCCCGCTGCTGCACGTCGACACCGGGCACAACTTCCCGGAGGTCATCGGCTACCGGGACCGCGTGGTGGCCCGGCACGGGCTGCGGCTGTACGTCGCCAGTGTCCAGCGGTACGTGGACGAGGGGCGGCTGCGGGAGCGCCCGGACGGCACGCGCAACCCGTTGCAGACGCTTCCGCTGCTGGAGACCATCACCCGGAACCGGTTCGACGCCGTGTTCGGGGGCGGGCGCCGGGACGAGGAGAAGGCACGGGCGAAGGAGCGGGTGTTCTCGCTGCGCGACGAGTTCGGCGGCTGGGACCCTCGTCGCCAGCGCCCCGAGCTGTGGCAGCTCTACAACGGGCGGCACGCGCCCGGCGAGCACATGCGGGTCTTCCCGCTGTCCAACTGGACCGAGCTGGACGTGTGGCAGTACATCGCCCGGGAGTCCATCGAACTGCCGGAGATCTACTTCGCCCACGACCGGGAGGTGTTCCTGCGGTCCGGCATGTGGCTGGCGCCCGGTGAGTGGGGCGACGCGAAGGACGGCGAGCCGGTGGAGCGGCGCCGGGTGCGCTACCGCACCGTGGGCGACATGTCCTGCACCGGTGCGGTCCTCTCCGAGGCGGACACCGTCGAGGCGGTGATCACCGAGATCACCGCGTCCCGGCTCACCGAGCGCGGGGCGACCCGCGCCGACGACCGGATGTCGGAGGCCGCGATGGAGGACCGCAAGCGCGAAGGGTACTTCTGACATGGCGGCCCTCGACCATCCCCGGCGGCCGCTCTCCCCGACCGGCCGGCCCCCGTTCCCGGCCGCCGGCCATCCCCCGCACTCCACCGCCGCGCTGATGATGCGCGGCATCTTCCAGGAGGTCAGGGCCCGGCTGTCGGCCCCGCCCCGCAACCGCGCACAGGAGGGACAGACAGATTCCATGAGCCACGCCACCCAGGACCGCGCCGCGCCGGCGCCGGAGACCGACCTGCTGCGCTGGGCCACCGCGGGCTCGGTGGACGACGGCAAGTCCACCCTGGTCGGACGGCTGCTGCACGACTCCAAGTCGGTTCTCGCCGACCAACTGGAGGCCGTGGCGCGGGCCTCCTCCGGTGAGGGGCCCGACCTGGCGCTGCTCACCGACGGGCTGCGCGCCGAGCGGGAGCAGGGCATCACCATCGACGTGGCCCACCGCTACTTCGCCACGCCCCGCCGCCGGTTCATCCTCGCCGACACACCCGGCCATGTGCAGTACACCCGCAACATGGTGACGGGCGCCTCCACGGCCGAGCTGGCGGTGATCCTGGTCGACGCCCGCAAGGGTGTCGTGGAGCAGACCCGGCGGCACGCGACCGTCGCCGCCCTGCTCCGCGTCCCGCACGTCGTGCTGGCCGTCAACAAGATGGACCTGGTGGACTACGCGGAGCCGGTCTTCGCCTCCGTCGCCGAGGAGTTCACCGGTCTCACGGCCGCCCTCGGCATCCCGGAGGTCACCGCCATACCGATCTCCGCGCTCGCCGGGGACAACGTGGTGGAGCCCTCCGCCCACATGGACTGGTACGTCGGGCCGACCGTCCTGGAGCACCTGGAGACCGTGCCGGTCGGGGATGACGCCGTGGCGTGGGAGCCCACCCGGTTCCCCGTCCAGCACGTCATCCGCAGCGGTGACGCCCGGCTTTACGCGGGTCAGCTGGCAGGCGGCGTCCTCAGGGTCGGCGACCGGGTGACCGTGCTGCCGTCCGGACGCACCACCACCGTCGTCGGCATCGAGGTCCTGGGGGTGCCGGCCGACGCCGCACGGGCTCCGCAGTCGCTGGCGCTGCGGCTCGCCGACGACCTGGACGTCGCCCGCGGCGACCTGGTGGTCCCGGCCGGGGCTCCGCCGGAGGTCTCCCGCGACGTGACGGCGGCCGTCTGTCATCTGCACGAGCGCCCGCTGCGCGCCGGCGACCGCGTCCTGCTCAAGCACACCACGCGTACGGTGCCCGCGGTGATCCGGCGGATCCCCGGCGGCAGGCGGCTCGACCTCAACGACATCGGCGAGGTCACGCTGCGCGCCGCGGAACGGCTCGCTTTCGACCGGTACGAGGACAACCGGCGCACCGGCTCCTTCATCCTGATCGACCCGGCCGACGGAACCACGCTGACGGCGGGCATGGTCTGCGGAACCCCACCGCCTTTCGTGCCCACTCCCCACGAGGGCGAGCGCGATGCACTGGGCTGACCCTCTACGGGACCGTCGCCCCCGGTCGTCCCCGCGCGCGGCCCTGGCGCTGCTCCTGCTGCTGTTCCTGGCGGCGGGCTGCGGCTACGGGTCCCGCACGCCGGGGGAGGCGGGCTCGCCGGCCGCCGGAACCGGCCCGGCCCTGTCGGCCCAGTCAGTGACGGTCGGCTACTTCCCCACCGTCACCCACGCCTCCCCGCTGATCGGCGTCCAGGACGGCTTCTTCGCTCGGGAGCTGGGCGGTACGCAGCTGCGCGCCCAGGTCTTCAACGGCGGTCCGGCGGCGCTGGAGGCGCTGAACGCCGGTGCCGTGGACATCGCCTGGTTGGGACCGTCGCCCGCCGTCAACGGCTATCTCCGCTCCCACGGTCGCAATCTGAGGATCGTCTCCGGTGCCGCCTCGGGCGGGGTGGCGCTGGTCGTGTCCTCCGCGGCCCGGGTGCGCGGTACGGACATCCGGGGGCTGCGCATCGCCACCCCGGAGGCGGGCAACACCCAGGACGTGGCGCTGCTGCACTGGATACGGCGGCAGGGCTGGGACGTGGACGCGCGCACCGGGCGCGGTGACGTGACGGTGGTCCGGCAGTCCGGCAAAGAGATCCCGTCAAGCTTCCGGCGGGGCGCGATCGACGGGGCGTGGGTGCCCGAGCCGGTGGCCGCGCAGCTCGTCGCCGCCGGTGGGCGCGTGCTCGTGGACGAGCGGTCGCTGTGGCGGGACCGCTCGTTCGTCACGGCCCTCGTGGTGGTCTCCCAGCGGTTCCTGTCCGACCATCCCGACGTCGTCGAGGCGGTGCTGCGTGGTTCGGTGCGGACCAACGCGTGGATCCACAGCCACCGGGCCGAGGCCGCGGCGAGCGTGAACCGGGCCATACGGCGGCTGACCGGGCGGCCGTTGGCGGACGGCGTTCTCGACCGGGCCTGGAGACACGTCGACCTCCTGGACGATCCGCTCGCCGGCACTCTGGCGGAGGTGGCCGGGCGCGCCGCCGAGCTGGAACTCCTCGGCCCCCGGGATCCCACGGGCACCGACGGGCTACGCGCGTCACTGCGCGGAATCTTCGACCTCCGCCTGCTCAACCGGGTCCTCGACCGCGAGGGCAGAGCGGCGGTGGACGACGCGGGCCTGGGTGTCACCGACCCATGAGAAGCGACTCATCCGGTAACTCATCGACAAGTCAAGGGATTTGTTGTCATGTCAGAAACGGTGCTACGGGTACCGTCTGGTGCTCCGGTCCGTCCCGTCCCCGCTCCCCCGGCCGGCCGTCCGGCCGTACGGCTCACACGTGTCTCGAAGTGGTTCGGGACGGCCGGGCGGCAGACCGTCCTGGAAGACGTCAGCCTGACCGTGCGCCGAGGCGAGTTCCTGTGCGTGCTCGGTGCCTCGGGATGCGGCAAGTCCACGCTGCTCAACCTGGTGGCGGGCCTGGACCGGCCGTCCGCCGGGGACATCGACGTGTCCGGCGGGCGGCGCCCTGCCCTTATGTTCCAGGAGCACGCCCTGTTCCCCTGGCTCACCGCGGGCCGGAACATCGAACTGGCCCTGCGGCTGCGCGGGGTGCCCCGGCGCGAGCGGCGGGAGGAGGCATTGCGGCTGCTGGAACTGGTGCGGCTGAAGGGCGCGTACGGCAAACGGATCCACGAACTGTCCGGCGGGATGCGCCAACGGGTCGCCCTGGCACGGGCCCTCGCCCAGGACGGCGACGTGCTGCTGATGGACGAGCCGTTCGCGGCGCTCGACGCCATCACCCGGGACGTCCTGCACGAGGAACTTGCCCGCATCTGGTCGGAGCGGGGGCTCTCCGTCGTCTTCGTCACCCACAACGTCCGCGAGGCGGTCCGCCTCGGCCGCCGCGTCGTGCTGCTCTCCTCCCGACCGGGACGGATCGTCGGCGAGTGGAGTGCCGGCGACGCCCCTGAGGCCGCTCTGACGGCCACGATCACGGACGCCCTGCGCAAGGAGATACGCCGTCATGGGCGCCGGTGAGACCGTGGAGAAGAACCCCGGCGCGGTGGCCGACACGGGCGGGGAGACGGCCGCGGTCGAGGCGGGGCTGGACGCACTGGAGAGCCCGCCGCGAGCGGCCGGGCGGCTGCCGCTCGGCCGGGTCCTGCGCGAGAAGGCGCTGCCGCCCCTCGCCGCCGCGGTACTGATCCTGCTCCTCTGGCAGGGCGCCTGCGCGGCCCACCTCAAACCCGACTACCTGCTGCCCTCCCCCGCCGACGTGTGGCGTGCGCTGAGCGACCAGTGGTACGAGGGCACGCTCTTGTCCACCGTGTGGAACAGCGTGCGGCGCGGCGCACTGGGCTTCGCGGTCGCGGTCGGCCTGGGCACGGCACTCGGGCTGCTGCTCTCCGCGATGCGGACGCTGCGCGTGGCGATCGGGCCGGTGCTGTCCGGGTTGCAGTCGCTGCCCTCGGTGGCGTGGGTGCCGGCCGCGATCGTCTGGTTCGGCCTCACCGACGCCACGCTCTACGCAGTGGTCCTGCTGGGCGCCGTACCGTCCGTCGCCAACGGACTGCTATCGGGCGTCGACCAGGTGCCGCCGCTGTACGTGCGGGCCGGGCGGACGCTTGGCGCCACCGGGGTCTCCGGAGTGCGGCACGTGCTGCTGCCGGCCGCGCTGCCCGGCTTCCTGGCCGGGCTCAAACAGGGCTGGGCGTTCTCCTGGCGGTCCCTGATGGCGGCGGAACTCATCGCCAGTTCACCCGAGCTGGGACTGGGGCTCGGGCAACTGTTGGAGAGTGCACGGTCGTACCAGGATATGGCGCTGGTGCTCGCGTCGATCGCGGAGATCCTGACCGTGGGGGTGGCCGTGGACCTGCTCCTGTTCGCCCCCGTGGAGCGGCGGGTGCTGCGCTCGCGGGGGCTGGCGGGGGCGCGTCGCTGAGTCCGCCGCCCGGCCGGGGGCACGGGGAACCCGCACCGGTGCCCCCGGCGCCCTTTCCGCCGCTTTGGCCGCGCTGACCGGCGGGTCAACGTCCTGCGGGCCCTGTTGCGCGACGGACGGTGCTACGAACCCATACCCCCTGTCACAAACGCCGCTTGACAAAGAGATTAGGAATCGTGGACGAGCAGGCTCTCCAGCGAAACGTGCGGGTCTGCCAGCGCCTCCGCGTCCACGGCGTTCCTCGCCCGGATCAGGGACTGGATCGGCTCAGTGACATCCCACACGTTCACATTCATCCCGGCCAGCACCCTGCCCTCCTTCAGCCAGAACGCGATGAACTCCCGCTTCCCCGCGTCCCCGCGGATCACCACTTCGTCGTACGACCCGGGCGGCGCCCACCCGGAGTACTCCATGCCCAGGTCGTACTGGTCGGTGAAGAAGTAGGGCACGCGATCGTAGGTGACCTCCTGGTCCAGCATCGCCCGTGCGGCGGCGGGGCCGCCGTTGAGGGCGTTCGCCCAGTGCTCCACCCGCAGCCGGGTGTCGAACAGGGCGAGGGGGAAGGAGGCCACGTCCCCGGCCGCGTAGACATGCGGATCGGACGTACGCAACCGCTCGTCCACCACGATGCCCCCGCCGTGGGCACGGTCGGCCACCTCCAGTCCGGCCGCCTCCGCGAGCGCGACCCGCGGGGCGGCGCCGATCGCCGCGAGCACGTCATGCGCCGGATGCTCCTCCCCCGTGTCCGTACGCGCGGCCAGCACCATGCCGTCCTGGCCCACGATCTCGGTGAGCCTCGCGCCGAAGTGGAAGCGCACGCCGTGCTCGCGGTGCAGTTCGGCGAAGAGGCCCCCGACCTCGGGGCCCAGCACGGAGTGCAGCGGGGTGGCCTCGGGTTCGACGACCGTGACCTCCGCGCCGTACTCGCGGGCGGCCGCCGCGACCTCCAGGCCGATCCAGCCGGCGCCCGCGATCACGAGGTGGCCGTTGTCACGGCCGAGGGCGTGGAGGACGCCCTTGAGGCGGTCGGCGTGGGCGAGGCGGCGCAGGTGGTGGACGCCGGCCAGGTCCGTGCCGGGGATGTCGAGGCGGCGCGGCTCGGCGCCGGTCGCGAGGAGCAGCCTGTCGTAGTGGACGAGGGTGTGGTCGTCACCGAAGCGGACGGTCCGGGCGGCGCGGTCGATGGCGTCGACGGTCTGGCCGAGGTGCAGCTCGATGTCGTTGCGCGCGTACCAGGAGGGCTCGTGGACGAAGACGCTGTCGCGTTCGTCCTTGCCCAGCAGATAGCCCTTGGAGAGAGGCGGGCGCTCGTAGGGGTGATCGCGTTCGTCGCAGATCAGTATCACGCGGCCGGTGAAGCCCTCCGCCCGGAGCGTCTCGGCCGCCTTGGCGCCGGCCAGTCCTCCTCCGACGATGACGAATGTCTGATCCGCGTCGACCACTTGTTTCCTCCTGCCGAGGTGCGGGGTGACCCCCGGATGAACATTGCGCCAGTTGAACATTGCGGTGCCGCCACATGCGAGCGTCCCGCACGGAGCGTGATGCGGGAAGAGGGAGTGGCCCGATCAGGCCACGCAGGGTCACGCCCGTCCCCCTCCAGGATCACTGCTGTCACATGTGCCCGGTGAGTCTCGTGTGCAACGTGCGCGCCGAGGCATCGGTGAGGGAGGCGATCTGATCGACGATCACGCGCTTGCGGGCGCGGTCGTCGGCCGCCCCGTCGAACAGGGCACGGAACTGTGGTTCGAGTCCGTCCGGTGCGCGGGCGGTGAGCGCCTCGGCGAGCTCGGCGACGATGATCCGCTGGTCGGCGCGGAGCCGTTCGTGCTCGGCGCGCTGGATGACGTACCGGTCGGCGACGGCCTTGAGCACGGCGCACTCCAGCCGGGCCTCGCGCGGGACGACCAGTTCGGCCGCGTACCTCGTGAGCCGTCCGCTGCCGTACGCCGCCCGGGTCGCGCCCTCGGCGGCCAGGCAGAAGCGGCCGATGAGCTGGCTGGTGGCGTCCTTGAGGCGGGCCTGCGCGACGGCCGTTCCGTCGTAGCCGTGCGGCCACCACTCCTGGTCGAGGAGGCGGTCGAGGGCCTCGGCGAGCTCGGCGGGGTCCGTGTCGGCGGGGGCGTACCGGCCGAGGGCGACGGCGAAGACCGACTGCCGCTCGGGCTCGGCGTACAGACAGCCCGGGTCGATGTGGCCCGCGTGCAGACCGTCCTCGAAGTCGTGCACCGAGTACGCCACGTCGTCCGACCAGTCCATGACCTGGGCCTCGAAGCAGGTGCGCTGCTCGGGGGCGCCCTTGCGGATCCAGTCGAAGACCGGCCGGTCGTCCTCGTAGACGCCGAACTTCGGGGAGGCGGGGGCGGTGGGGTGACCGCCGCGCGGCCAGGGGTACTTGGTGGCGGCGTCGAGGGCGGCGCGGGTGAGGTTGAGGCCGACGGAGCCCTCCGGGGTGAAGCGTTTGGGTTCGAGACGGGTGAGGAGTCTCAGGGACTGGGCGTTGCCCTCGAAGCCGCCGCAGTCCTCCGCGAACCCGTTCAGCACCTGTTCGCCGTTGTGGCCGAAGGGCGGGTGGCCGAGGTCGTGGGAGAGGCAGGCGGCCTCGACGAGGTCGGGGTCGCAGCCGAGGGCGGCGCCGAGCTCGCGGCCGACCTGGGCGCACTCCAGGGAATGGGTGAGGCGGGTGCGGGGGCTGGCGTCCCAGACATGGCTTCGGGTGCCCGGTGTGACGACCTGGGTCTTGCCGGCCAGGCGGCGCAGCGCCGCGGAGTGCAGTACCCGCGCGCGGTCGCGTTGGAAGGCGGTGCGGCCGGGGCGTTTGTCGGGTTCCGCCGCCCATCGCTCGACGGCGGTCTCGTCGTACGCGTCGGGTGCGAAGGGTTCGTTGCCTGCTGCCTTGGGTGGGGTGCCTTCCATGTCCCGACAGTAAACGCAGGCAGCGACAAACGGGACGTTGCGGTCCGGTCAAGCGGGGCGTGGCGTCAGGCCGTGGCCAGTGCTGGTGCGGTCGCGCCCGCCGGGACCCTCGCGGCCTCGTCGTAGCGGTGCAGGACCAGGCGGGCCATCGCCGGGTGGGCGCCGAGGGGGGCGGCGGCGATCCAGGGGGCCGCGTCGGCGCACTCGGTGGCGAAACGGCCCGGTGCGGTGAAGTAGGAGGCGACGGCGACCAGATGGCGGCCGCGGGCGGCCAGGGCACGTACCGCCTCCGGGACCGTGGGCGCGGCGGCGGAGGCGTACGCGGGCAGAACGGGGACGCCGAGGCGTTCGGCGAGGAGTCCGGCGGTGCGGCGGGTGTCCACGGCCGCGTCGGGGTCGCGGGAGCCGGCGGCGGCGAGTACGACGCCGCTCGAACGGCGCTCGGCCCCGGTCGTCGGCGTGTGCCAGCCGGCCTCGACGAGCCGCTCGTACAGGGTGTCCACGAGCAGGGCGTGCGGGCCCAGGGGCGTCGCGAACCGGGCCCGCACCCCGGACGCGGCCGCCATCCGGGGGATGTCCTGCTTGACGTGGTAGCCGCGGCTGAGGAGCAGCGGTACGAGGACGGCGCCGTCCGCCTCCTGGTCGCCGAGGGCGCGCGGAGCGCCGAGGGCGGCGAGGGTGTCGGGGAGCAGGGGCTCGTTGAGCTCGATGTGCCCGAGATGCACGGGCAGGCCGGGCCGCAGCTCGCGCACGCGGTCGACGAGGGCGTGCACGGTGGCGAGGGTGCGCGGGTCGCGGCTGCCGTGCGCCACGAGGACGAGCGCGGGCGGCGGGGCGGGGCGCCGGGTCCCGTCGGAGGTGACGAGGCTGAGCCGGGTGGTCATGAACCGATCGTCGCCGCAGGACGTTGCCGAGCCGTTGCACGGGCGTGACGGGTGTTTTCCGGGGGTTCACGGTGCGGTGACCCGGCTGTGTGAGGTGCGGTGACCAGCGACTTTGTTCGCGGAGAGTGAACCTGGTCACGTCGTGGGGCGAACCGGATCGCTGGGTGCGGCGTCTTCGTTGATCGACATACCAGCTCTCACACGTCTCAGGGGGATTCCCGTCATGCGCCTGCCGCGGCTGCCACGTACCCGTGCCGGGCAGCGGCGGGCCGTACAGGTGGTGATGGTGCTGTGTGCGCTGGCGCTGCTGCCGGCGACGTGGATTTTCCTCGCGGCGGGTGACCGGTTGCGGACGACCGACAGCGTGCCGCGGACCGATGTGGCCGTGGTGTTCGGCGCCGGGCTGCGGGGCGGCGAGCCCTCGCCGCCCCTCGCGCGTCGGCTGGACGCGGCGGCGGAGCTGTACCGGGAGGGGCGTATCGAGGTCGTGCTCGTGAGCGGGGACAACAGTCGTGAGGACTACGACGAGCCGGACGCGATGCGGGCGTATCTGACGGAGCGGGGCGTTCCCGATGCGCGCATCGTGAGTGACTACGCCGGGTTCGACACGTGGGACTCGTGTGTGCGGGCCAGAAGGATCTTCGGGGTGGATCGTGCGGTGCTCATCAGTCAGGGGTTCCACATACGGCGGGCGGTTGCTCTGTGTGAGGCGGCTGGGGTGCGGTCGTACGGGGTCGGGGTTGCTGATCGACGCAATGTGACCTGGTACTACGGCGGTGTGCGGGAGATCTTCGCTGCGGGGAAGGCGGCGGTGGATGCGGTGTTCGAGCCGGATCCGCGGTTCCTGGGGCCGCAGGAGTCGGGAGTGGAGCGGGCGTTGGGGGCTGCGCGGTAGGTCGTGGGGCGGTTCCCGGGGTCTGAAAGCGGAGCACCAGCACCAGCACCAGCACCAGCACCACGGTTGCCGCCGGCTACCCCCCGGAACAGCGTCCCACGACGGTGAGCGTGCGTGCACCGACGGCGCGAGTCCTCGCCTGGCGAGCAACCATGCATGTTCATGCCACAACATGGATGGTTACGCCATGGACATGGCATTGCAACACCTCAAACGAAAGCTGAGGGGGCCTTCCGCTCCCACCAGCAACACACCCCCCATGTGGCCGGGCTACGGGCTAGAACGATGCGCCCCCGGCCAGTCCCGTGCCGCGGGCGCCGGCAAGGGAGGAACGAATGGCTCAACAGGCATCTCGCCGCAACTTCCTGAGATCCGTCGGTGTCGCGGGCGGCGCCGGAGTGCTGTACTCGGCGATGGGGGCACTGGGTCTGGCGCCCGTCCCGGACGTACGGGCCGCGGAGTACCGGGCGCCCCAGCGGAGCGACTTCGCGCTGACCGGACGGAGCGGACGGAAGGTCCTCGTACTCGGCGGCGGCATAGCCGGCCTGGCGACGGCCTACGAGCTCGGCAAGGCCGGTTACGACTGCCGGATCCTGGAAGCGAAGGACCGCCCCGGCGGCCGCAACTGGACGGTCCGCGGCGGCACGAAACTGACCGATCTGGACGGGCGCACCCAGACGGCGTCCTTCACCGAGGGCCAGTACATGAACGCGGGACCGGCCCGGCTGCCGCAGTCCCATGTCACGCTCGACTACTGTCGCGAACTCGGCGTACCGCTTGAGGTGTTCACCAATCAGAACGCCAACGCGTACATCTACCACGAGAAGAGCGACGCGCTGGCAGGGAATCCGATCCGCTGGCGCACCGCGAAGGCCGATGTCTACGGCTATGTCTCCGAACTGCTCGCCAAGGCCACGGACCGGGGGGCCCTCGACAAGGAACTGACTGCCGCCGACAAGGAGAGGCTGATCGCGTTCCTTCAGAACTTCGGCGCCATCAAGGGCAAGGCCGACAACTACGCCTACACGGGCACCGACCGGCGCGGCTACACGGTCGAGCCGGGTGCGGCCTTCCAGGAGGGCAAGGTCCTCGGCACGGTGCCGTCGCTGTCGGACGTCATCGCGAGCGGCGTCGGGCAGCGCTTCTCGTTCGAGTTCGGCTACGACCAGGCCATGCTGATGTTCCAGCCGGTGGGCGGCATGGACGCGATCCCGTACGCGCTCGCGAAGGCCGTCGGCCGGGACCGGATCACCTACGGCGCCAAGGCCCTGGAGGTCAATGACCTCCAGGACGGCGCCGAGGTCACCTACCAGGACGCGCATGGCCGGACCCGCACCCAGCGCGCCGACTTCGTCGTGGCGGCCGTCCCGCCCATGGTCATGGCCCGGATCAAGCACAACCTGGGCTCCGACATCACCGCGGCGCTGAAGTACCCCGTCCCGACCCCCGTCGGCAAGGTCGGGCTTGAGTACCGAAGCCGCTGGTGGGAGAAGGACCAGCACATATACGGCGGCATCACGCCGACCGACACGGACCTGTCCACCATCTGGTACCCCTCGTACGGCTACCAGGGCCGCCGCGGCACGCTCATCGGCTACTACAACTTCGGCGCCAACGCCCTCGCGTACAGCGACCTGTCGCACGCGGAGCGCGTCGAACGGGCGGTGAGCCGGGGCGTGAAGATCCACGGCGACAAGTACCGCACCGAACTCGACCGGTCCTTCAGCGTGGCCTGGCACCGTACCCCCCACATCGAGGCGGGCTGGGTGGGCTGGCCCTCGCAGAGCGGCCCGGAGTACGCCCTGCTCAACAAGCCCGCGGGCCATGTCTACTTCGCCGGCGACTGGCTCAGCCACGTCATCGCCTGGCAGCACGGCGCGTTCTCCTCGGCCCGCAAGGTCGTGACCGAGATCCACGAGAGGGTGATGTCCGCATGAAGCGTGGTACGAAGGTACTGATCGGTGCGGCTCTGACCGGTTCGCTCCTCACCGGCGGTACCGCGCTGGCCGAGGGGCGAGGCTGGTGGCCCGACCCGAAGCAGGTACGCGTCATGCTGCCCGACGGCGTGTCCAACCCGTCCATCGCCAACGGCGTGGCGACCGGCAGAGACGTGGCCTCCTACCAGAGCAGCGGCCTCGGCCCCTCCGCGCTCAATCCCGCCGCGCCGGCGGGCACGCCGGAGCGCTATACGGACCCCTCCCTCACCGAGGGGGCGCAAGGCGTCACGATCACCGAGGCGCAGGCCCTCGTCGTGCTGCGCAACATCAAGACGAACCTCGAAGCCGCGGGCCTGACACCGGCCGATGTCATCACGATGAAGTGCTATCTGATGAAACCGCCGGGCTCCGAGAGCGCCGACTACGCGGGCTGGAACCGGGCGTACCGGCAGTACTTCGCCAACGTCGACCTGAAGTCGAACGAGGTGGTACCGGTACCCATGGGCACCTCGGCCGCCAAGCCGCCGCTCCTCGCCAACAAGGCCCGGCCGGCACGGGCAACGATGGAGGTCGCCTCCTTGGCGGTGCAGGGCTGGCTCGTCGAGGTGGAGGTGACGGCGGCCTACCGGACGCGCTGACGAGCACTGCCCACCGGGGCCATGGGGCCATGGGGCTCCGCCCCTTCGACCCCGACCAGGGGGCTCCGCACCCGCCCTCTTCGGGGTCCCGCCCCGGGCCCATTTCGGGGGCCGGCCCCAGCACGGGGAACCCGGTGGCCGGCCCCGCGCGTCAGCAGCCTCTGAAGTTCGGCTCCCTCTTCTCCAGGAACGCGCTCATGCCCTCCTTCTGGTCCTGCGTCGCGAACAACGCGTGGAACACGCGGCGTTCGAAGAGGGTGCCCTCCGTGAGCCCCGTCTCCAGCGCGCGGTCGACGCATTCGCGGGCCGCGCGGACCGCGGGTGTGCCGTACCCGGCGATGGCGGTGGCGGCCTGTACGGCCTCGGCGAGGACGCGCTCGTCGGGGACCACCCGCGACACCAGTCCCGAGCGTTCGGCCTCGCGTGCGTCCATCGTGCGGCCCGTGAGGATCAGGTCCATGGCCTTGGCGCGGCCGACCAGCCGGGTCAGCCGCTGGGTGCCGCCGATGCCGGGGATCACGCCCAGCTTGATCTCGGGCTGGCCGAAGACCGCGGACTCGCCCGCGATGACCAGGTCGCACATCATCACGAGCTCGCAGCCGCCGCCCAGGGCGTAGCCGTTGACCGCCGCGATCCTGGGTGTGCGGAAGCTCGCGAACTCCTCCCAGCCGGCGAAGTAGTCCTCCGCCGCCATCTCCACGGCCGACTTCCCGGACATCTCCCTGATGTCCGCCCCGGCCGCGAAGACCTTCTCCGAGCCGGTCACCACGAAGCAGCCGACCTCCGGGTCCGGGTCCAAGGGGCGGAGAACGTCCAGGAGTTCGGTCATCAGCTCACTGCTCAGCGCGTTCAGCACCTGCGGGCGGTGGAGCCGTACCGTCACCACGCGGTCGTGGCGTTCGAGCTTGATGGTGTTCATGGGTTGCCTTCCCTCGTTTCCCTCACGAGTCCCAGATCGCGCCGTACGCCGGTATCCCGCGTCGCTCCAGACCGTGCACCACCTGCCAGGTCAGCTTCTTGTTGGAGATGCAGATGACCGCCTCGGCACCGAAGTCCCGGTACGCGGCGTGGGCGAGGCGCACCATGTCGGGTTTGCCGTCCAGGGACGTGTCCCAGATCAGGGCGTGCGGCTGGACCGCGAGGATCTCGTCGACGAGGGCGTCGCCGTAGGTCGTGCGGGGGCTGCGGGTCGCCCAGACCAGGCGGGAGGGGACCTCCGCGGCGAGCAGGTGCGGCAGGCAGGGGCCGATGCCGCTGCCCGTCGCCACGTAGACCACCTTCTCGAAGAGGGTCTCGATGTTCGCCACCCCGGCTGTCGTGATGCCCTTGACCCAGACGCGGGACGGTCTGTCGTCGATGAACGCGCCCGTCCAGTCGCCCGCCCGCGAGATCGTGAGCCGGAAGCCGGACTCGCCGGGCGCGGGCACGTTCGCGAACGAGTGCCACTCCGTGAGCGGGCTGCGGCTGATCGCCGTGGAGGAGCCCGCGAAGGGGGTTTCGCCGTGGTCGAAGCGGGCCAGCACCACGTGCGAGGAGGGGCGTTCGATCCGGACGTCCACCTTGCGCAGGCGCATCCAGGGCAGGGCCACGCTGAAGGTGACCACCGCCAGGACCCAGAGGCCGACGCGTTCGCCGCTCAGGAACGTGTGCGTCCAGAACAACGCCAGCGCGGTCCAGCCGCCGAAGCGGTGGATCTTCTCGAAGTGGTCGTGGAAGCGGGAGCGGAAGGGTGGCAGCGCGGTCGCGATGATGAAGAGCAGCAGCGCGATCAGGGTCCAGCTCACCGCCGTCAGCGGGACGTCGGTTCCCTCCGCCGTCAGTCGCACGGTCAGCGCGACGAACCACAGGCTGCCCGCCAGCGCCCCGCCCACGTGCAGCCCGCCGAAGTGGTACACCTTCCCCAACGTCCAGCGCACCTTGAGCGGCCACGTGGTGGGCGCCCAGGTGGCCAGCCGGAAGAGGGCGTTGATGACGTACTGCTGGCGTACGAGGACCGCGAGCGCCAGGTTCGCCAGGGCCGCGTGGCCGAGGGTTGGGGTGTGCAGGGGCCAACTCGCCCATAAGCAGGCCAGGTTGGCCAGGAGCACGAGGGCCGCGAGGCGGTTGTAGTGCATCAGGCGCGGGTGCTTGAGTGCGCGTCGCAGGGGTGGGATGAGCGGGGGCAGTTCGGCGGTGTCCTGGTCCTGAGCCGGTGCCGTACGCGGAGGCGAGGAGGTCATCGCGCCATCACCGTCCGCTCCTCAACCGTCCGCTCCTCAACCGACCGCGCCGCTACCGACCGCTCCTCAAGCGTCCGTTCCTCCGCCAGCCGCAGCAGCGCCCGTTTGTCGATCTTGCCTCGGTCGGTCTCGGGGAGGGCGGGGAGCGCAAGGACGTCCGACGGCACGCAGTAGTACGGCAGAGCGGCGGCCACGGCGTCGCGTGCGGCCGCCGGGTCGACCTCGGCCGGGCAGACGAACGACACCAGGGTGCGGGCGTCACGCTTCAGGGTCACCGCTCGGACGCAGCCGGGGACGCGTTCCAGCACGGAGGACACGGAGTCGAGTTCGACGCGGAAGCCGCGCACCTTGACCTGGTCGTCGGTACGGCCGAGGTGTTCGAGTTCGCCGTCCGCGGTCCACCGGCCCAGGTCGCGGGTGCGGAACATGCGGTGGCCGCCGCCGAGGAACGGGTCGGGGGCGTACCGTTCCGCGGTGAGTCGGTCATTGCCGAGGTAGCCCGCGGACACGCAGTCCCCGCCCGCCCACATCTCGCCGGTCTCGCCGATCGGGACCGGGCGGCGGTGGGCGTCGAGGACGTACACCGTGTTGTTGGGTGTGGGGCGGCCGATCGTCAGCAGCGGGGCGGACGGGTCGTGGCGGCGCATCGTGTTCACGATCGTGGTCTCGGTGGGGCCGCAGCAGTTGTAGAACGTGGCCCGTGCCGCCCACCGGTCCGCCAGCGGGCGCGGGCACGGCTCCCCCGCCACCGCCACGGTCCGTACGCGCGGGCAGCTCGCCGGGTCGATGCCGGACAGCACCGTGGGTGTGGCGACGATGACGTCCGCCGTGCGGGCCGTGGCCGTGATGTCCTTGCCGCGGATGGCGAGGGTGCCGCCGTGGGTGAGGCAGCCGAGGATCTCCCAGGCGGCCATGTCGAAGGCGACGTTGAGGAGCTGGGCCACCCGGTCGCCGGGGCGGATGCCCAGGTCGCCGGGTGCGGTGAGGAGGATGTTGGCGATGTTGCGGTGGGTGACCTTCACGCCGTTGGGCCGGCCGGTGGTGCCCGAGGTGAACAGGACGTAGCAGCCGTCGTCGGGCCGTACGTCCGCCCCTGGGCCGTTTTCGTACGGGCTCTGGTACGGCAGGGGCTCGTCCAGCGCGATCAGGCGGTGGCCAGGCGGCAGGGGCACCCGGTCCGCGTACTCCCGCTGGGTGAGCACCACGCGGGTCGCCGCGGTGCGGATGACGTGGTCGAGCTGGGCCGGGGGCGTCAGGCCGATGTCCTGGGGGACGTAGGCGGCGCCCGCCTTGAGGGCGCCGAGCAGGCCGACGAGCATCGGGATCGAGCGGCGTACGAAGAGGCCGACGTGGTCGCCGGGGCGTACGCCCTCGCGGACCAGGCGGGTGGCGAGGGCGCCGGCGTACCGGTCGAGTTCGCCGTACGTGATCGTCGCTCCCTGGTGTTCTGCGGCGACGGCGCCGGGCGTGGCGGCGGCCCACCGTTCGACGGCGCGGTGGACGAGGGGGTCGGGGAGGGGGACGGCGGGACCCCGGCCGTACTCGTGGAACAAGGCCCTGTCTTTGGGGGTGAGATGGCGCAGAGGCATGGGGGTGACCTCCTGGCAGTTTCGTCAGACGGATGACATGCCGTTGGACGCGGCGGTGTTTCCGGTGTGTCGAATGCCGTGCGGGTCCGAGCGATCCCGGGGCGTGCGAGGGGAGGTGCTCGGAAAGGTGCGGGGGGAGGTGCGGGGGTGCAGGTGGAAGCGCGGGTGCGTCGCGTTCCCGGAGAGCCGCTCAGTCGGCCGCATGCGGGCAGGAGTCGGCAGGGGTCATCTGTCGCTCACCCGGATGCGGGTCACGCGTGGCCACGACTGTAGGGGCCCCCTCCTTCAACTCTCAACCAGGTGCGTTCGGCCACTTACGCTATGGAATCAGCCACATGTGGTGTTTTCTGTCACAGCGGCAACTTCCGTGCCGCCCGGCGACGACTACTGGCGGGTAGCTCTGTGCCCGTTGCAGCCGGTTGTACGTGGCCCGAGGCGCTGCTGGTCCCGGCCTCACGCCGGCCCCGGCCGCGTCGGGAGGTCCCCGTCCCGGCCATGTAACGGGCGGCGTCCCGGCGCGTAACACGGCCGAAGCACGCTGAACCGTATGCGGACCACCTCGACGCCCACCCACTGCCCGTACTGCGCCCTGCAGTGCGGGATGAATCTGTCGCCCCTGCCGAGCGGGGGCGTCGAGGTGACCGAGCGGGCGGACTTCCCCGTCAACCGTGGCGCGCTGTGCGGCAAGGGCCGTACGGCCCCGGCGGTGCTCTCGTCCCGGGTGCGGCTGACCTCCCCGTTGGTGCGCTCCGAGGGCACGCTCGTGCCCGCCACCTGGGACGAGGCACTCGACCGGATCGCCGAGGGGCTGCGCCGCACGCGGACGGAGCATGGCCCGGACGCGTGCGGCGTGTTCGGCGGGGGCGGGCTGACGAACGAGAAGGCGTACACGCTGGGCAAGTTCGCGCGGATCGTGCTCGGCACCTCGCAGATCGACTACAACGGGCGCTTCTGCATGTCGTCGGCGGCGGCCGCGGGCATGAAGGCGTTCGGCCTGGACCGGGGGCTGCCGTTCCCGCTGGAGGACATCCCCAGGACGGGCTGTGTGATCCTCGTCGGGTCGAACCTCGCGGAGACGATGCCGCCCGCGCTGCGGTACTTCAACGAGCTGCGCGAGAACGGCGGCACGCTGATCGTCGTCGACCCGCGCCGCACCCGCACCGCCGAGCAGGCGGATCTCCACCTGGCTCCCCGCCCCGGTACCGATCTCGCGCTGGCGCTGGGCCTGTTGCACCTGGTCGTCGCCGAGGGCCGCACGGACGAGGCGTACATCCAGGAGCGCACCAGCGGCTGGGAGGAGGCACGGGCCGCGGCCATGGCGCACTGGCCGGAGTACGTGGAGCGGATCACGGGCGTGTCCGTGCCCCAGCTCCGTGAAGCCGTACGGATGTTCTGCGAGCCGGAGTCGGCGATGGTGCTCACCGCGCGTGGGCCCGAGCAGCAGTCGAAGGGCACGGACACGGTGGGCGCCTGGATCAACCTGTGCCTGGCGACGGGCCGTCCGGGCCGGCCGCTGTCCGGCTACGGGTGCCTGACCGGGCAGGGCAACGGCCAGGGCGGACGCGAACACGGCCAGAAGGCCGACCAGTTGCCCGGCTACCGCAAGCTGGACGACCCTGAGGCGCGGCGGCACGTCGCGGAGGTGTGGGGCGTGGACCCGGACTCGCTGCCGGGGCCGGGCCGAAGCGCGTACGAACTGCTGGACGCGCTGGGTACGGACATCCGCGCACTGCTCCTGATGGGTTCGAACCCGGTGGTGTCGGCCCCCCGGGCGGCGCACATCGAGGACCGTATCCGCTCGCTGGACTTCCTGGCGGTGTGCGATGTCGTCCTCTCGGAGACGGCGGCACTCGCGGACGTGGTGCTGCCCGTGACCCAATGGGCCGAGGAGACGGGCACGACCACGAACCTGGAGGGCCGTGTGCTGCTGCGCCGCCAGGCGATCACCCCTCCGGACGGCGTCCACAGCGACCTGCACGTCCTGCACGAGCTGGCCGCCCGCCTGGATGTGGAGGAGGGTCTGGAGAAGGGCTTCCCGACGGACCCGGAGGAGGTCTTCGACGAACTGCGCCGGGCCAGCGCGGGCGGGACCGCCGACTACTCGGGCATCACGTACCGACGGCTGGCCGAGGAGAACGGGGTGTTCTGGCCGTGCCCGGCGGGCGGGGACGGAGGCTCGGGCCACCGCGAGGACGCCTCACCCGACGCACCGCCTTACGCATTTCCCGATGTCCACCCCGGCACCCCCCGCCTCTTCCTCGACCGGTTCGCCACGGAGGACGGCCGCGCCCGGTTCGTCCCCGTCTCGCACCGCGCGATCGCCGAGGAGCCGGACGACGAGTACCCCGTCCTCCTCACCACCGGCCGCGTGGTCGCCCAGTACCAGTCCGGCGCCCAGACCCGACGCGTGGACGAGCTGAACGCCGCCGCGCCCGGCCCGTTCGTCGAGCTGCACCCGCGCCTCGCCGAGCGGCTCGGGGCGGCCGAGGGTGACCCGGTGGCCGTGGTCTCCCGGCGCGGACGCGCGGTCGCCCCGGCCCGCATCACCCGCGCCATCCGCCCCGACACGGTGTTCATGCCGTTCCACTGGCCGGGCGAGGGCCGCGCCAACACGCTGACCAACCCGGCGCTCGACCCGACGTCCTGCATGCCGGAGTTCAAGGCGTGCGCGGTACGGCTGGAGACGGTACGGGACTGACCATCTCGCTGCCGAAACCGTCAAATGAACCGCGGACTTCGCCAGTCCCCGCTCTCGATCAGCTCCCCGTGGGCCCGTAGCCGGGCCGCGACGGCAGGGGCTGCCACGTACACCCAGGCCCGCAGGGCCGTTCCGTCCGCCCGGGTCACTTCCCGGTCCACCCGCTCATAGAGGTTGCGGGGGTCGCCGGGCGTGTAGTCCTCCAACCTGTCGAGGGCGCGGAGGAGTTCGTCGTACGCCTCGGGGTGCGCCGTCACCACGTCGCCGGTGACGACACCGTCCGCCGCCTCCACGGCATACGGATAGCCGGGCCCTTCGTACAGGACGAGCCCCCGCATCCGGGCGGGCTCCTCCGACTCCGTGCGGCCACGCAGGAAGAGGTCGTGGTTATGCTCGCCCGGGCGGAGGGTGCCGTAGACGAAGAAGGGGAGTCGGGTGGTCACAGAAACGATTCTCGCTCCACGCGCGAGCCCCGTGCGAAGGAGATCGACCACGCTCAACGACGGCAGCGGGAGGCGTGGCGCCCTCGCCGGACGGGTCGATCACCCCCTGCTGTCACCGAGCGGCCTTGCACACCTCCGGGGCTGTCTCCTTCACACCGTTCAGCCGGAAGTAGTTCTGGCCGAGGGCGATGCCGCGAAACGCCTCGTCGCCTAGCGCCTTGTTGATGCGGCTGGTGACCTCAAGCTCTTCCTCGTAGACCTTGTAGTCCTTGTTCCTGGAGGCCACGAAGTCTGTGCCCGGGATCGCCCTGGTCGGATTCCGGTCGAGGAACGCGGCGTATTTTTTCCTGATCCCCGGCTTGCTGAAGTACTGGTCCTCCAGCACACGCCAGCTGAGGTCCAGGGCCAGGTGGGGATACGTGTCGAGGAGCCTTTCCAGGATCCGGATGTGCCGGTCGGGATCCATGGTGGCCAGTTCCTTCGACAGCCCCATATGGGCCCATACGATTTTGTTCTGCGGGTAACGGCGGAGGGTTTCCTCCATCAAGGGGAGGTATTTCGTCGGCTCCCGGTCGTTCCCCAGATCCGCGTGGATGGTGATCGGAATCCCGCGCTCCCGGAGCACCTTCATGAAGGGTGCCCAGTTCTTGATGTTGTTGCTCGTCGCCGGCGTGTGGTGGTTCGGGAACAGTGCCTGCTTGACGAGGTTGACCTCTCCCGCCCATCGGAACTTCCCCGGGTACTCCTTGTCGTACAGGGCGATTCCGGGCGGGATGGTCTCCGGCCGGTTGAGATCCATGAAGGTCATGGAGAGCGTGAGTGCCGGGTCCTGCGGCTTGGCCTCCACGTAGTTCGCCGCGTTGACGAAATCGTTCTTCATGCTCGGCGTGACGGGAGTGCCGGGGCAGTCCAGGTAGTACGTGCAGCCGGAATCCGCGGGCAGAGTTTGCCCGATGCCGTACACGCTTGCATGGCGGACGCCGCTCTTGTGCAAATATCCCGTAAGTTCCTCGAAGGGAATCGCCCGCCCCCCGAAGGGCCGGAAGTGCAGATGGCTGTCGACGACCGACGTGTAGGGCTCTTTCGCACGGTCGAAGCACCCCCTGGCAGCGCCGGCACCAGCCGGAGAGGCGATGACGGCCGTCGCCGTCAGGACCGCACCGACCACGGCGATACGCCTGCCCGTCCGGAACGTGTAACTGTTGATGACGACCTCCCACGTACTTGCCCGTCGACGCCGATGTCGGCACGGCATCAATAGGCAGTGAGGGCGTCAGTCAAACGGTCCGCCCGCCCGATTCATCCCGTCGTGTCACGGCACCGCACTCCCCGGCCGCGCACCCTGCGCGGCAGTGCGACGCAGCAGCAGTCCCTGCGGGACCACAGGAAATCGAGGGCATCGACGGCTCCGAACGACCCAAGGCCGCGGGTCACCTCCCGGTCCATCCGCTCGTAAAGGTTGCGGAGGTCGCCGGGCGCGTAGGCCTCCAACCGGTCGAGGGCGCTGTCACCAGCCCCTGGCCCTCTGAAAGGTGCTTGCCCAACAGGACCACGCCTTAGAGGGCGGTTCGTGGGGCGATGCCTGTTTCTTGCCGAGGTTGGAGCAGGGGCGCTGGTGGGGTTCCGTCGTCTATGGCTTCCTGGTGAGTTGCCGGTGTCGGCCTCGGTGAGGATGCCGAGTTTGACCAGGCGTTTCAGCTTGGCGTGGGTGCCTTCGACGTTCTTCGGCAGCAGTTCGTGGCCGAGGGCTCCGCTGACGTCCTTGGCCCGTAGCGGTCCGGTCGCTCGGTTGAAGATGGCGAGGATGCGGGGGTAGTCCGGGTGCTCGGGCAGGTCCGGTGTGTGGGCCGGGAGCCGGTCGGCGAGGCCGGTGATGGTCTTGCGGGTGATCGCGAGGTGCTTCAGGTGCATCTCGGCCTCCCGCAACCGGGTCTGCAGGCCGTCGATCTGCGTGCGAAGGTCCTCGGCCAGGGCCCGGGCGGCGTCTGTCTGGAGGTCCAGGGCGTCGAGCAGGGGCTGGATGTTCACGCTGCCTCCGCCCGTTCTTCGCGCCAGGTGGGGGTGTTCGCGCTGGTGAGGCGTCGGGGCATGACGTGGGTCATCGCCCAGTAGACGCGGGAGACGGAGGAGGTGGGGCGGTGCTCGTAGTCGCGGACCAGGCGCCGGTGCGGTATCAGGATCCCGTAGGTCTGCTCGACCCTCCACCGCTTCGGCTGCGGCACGAACCCCTTGTCCTGCGGGTTGCGTTCGACGATCTCGACGTCAATGCCCAGGCCGGCGCCGTGCGCGACAACGGCGGGCACTTCGCAGAGGCTCCGGGAAGTCCGCTTCCATGCTCAGCGGGTGGTCCTCGGAGCGCGGGACCGTGACGCAGACGGCCGGGGCCCGCCGGAAACGGTCAGGGAGCGATGCCCACGCCGTCGATCCGGCTCCACGCCCGCTCCTGCGCCGCGGTCATGGCGGGCCAGGCGAGCCCGCCCGGCCGGGGCAGGATTCGCGAGGCGTACGGCGCGGGATGGAAGGCCGGGTCGTAAAAGCATCCGCTGCCGTAGCTTCGGTCGAAGGCTTCGCAGGAGGCTGCGACCGAGCGTGGGGTCGGTTTGTGTCCGTCGCGCACCCAGGCGTTCAGAGCCGCGAGGGAGTTGGCGTACTCGGAGTCGCTCAGCGCGCTGTGCTCGGTCTCCTTCGTGAAGGTCTGGACGAGGTTGCCGTCCCTGCCGGCGCCCTGAAGAGTGGCGCGGTAGGCCGCCTCGTGCTCGACGAAGGCCGTCGGGTCGTCGATCGCGTGCAGGGTGAGGACCGGGATGGAGACCTTGCCTGTGAGGTCGCTGTCGTAGGAGAGATCGCGGCGCGCAGTGGGGTCGGCCGAGAACCGCTCGACACCCGCGTTGAGTGCCTTGTCGTCGTGAGAACCCGTGTACCGCACACCCTGGTTGCTGAAGGGATTGCGGCCGCCGAGCCGGCTGGAGACGATGTCCCGGAATGTGAAGGTCGAGAACCGCAGATGTGACTCGAGCGAGCGCTCCGGGATTTGGGTGACGGCGAGGATGTCGTCGAGGTTGCGCTGTTGCAGCGCGGTCCGGTCCGCGGGGTGGGAGGCGTACCCGGTGCACTCTTGCAGGCGGGCACGGAGCCCGGCGCTCGTCAACGTGGAGTCCGCGCGCAGGCCCTGCCACAGCGGGTACTGCGGCTCTGCGGGCCGGGGATGGTTGCGGCAGTAGTACTGGTAGACCACCCGTAGGTCGACACGGTAGTCGTAGCCGCGTGAGCCGCCGCCGAGGACGCCATTCGTGAGCAGCGCGCCGTCGTAGGCGCCGGGGCGCGTTCCGTAAGTCTCCGCCACCTTGGCGGCGACGTTGCCGCCCCAGGACTGGCCGTGCACATAGGTCCGCTTCGGCTTGCCGAACTCCGAGACGAACAGGCGGCGCACGTTCTCGGTGTCGGCGGCGGCCATCCGAGTCCCGTAGCCACCGCGGCGGTAGGAGGAGGCAGCCCAGGCGTATCCCTCGTCGACCATCACCGCCCAGCGCTCCAGATCGTCAATGCTGCGTGACGGGTCCGAGGAGTCGCCGAGATCGGGTCCGCCGTGCGCGTGCACGACGAGGGATCCGTTCCAGCGGGCCGGAACGGCCATCGTGTAGTACGCCCCGTTGGTGTCCTGGCCGGTATAGCACGTCGCCTTCCCGGCCAGGTTGGGCGGGCAGGTGGCTGCCGCGGGCTGCATGGTCTGTGCCTGGGGCGCGGGGGCGTTGCCGAGCGTACCGAGGAGTGTTGCGGCGAGCCCGGCGGCCAGTACTGCCGGACGGCAGCGACGGGCCGAGAGCCGTCGATGAGTCAGTACGGGCGTGTCCAGTGTGTTCAAGAGAGCGGCTCCTGTGGATGCGCTGCGCGAAATTGCGCTGCGATCCGGGATGTTAGGAAGCACCTCGTGTGGGGACTACCCGTTGATCATTGCGTTCATAGTGTTCGCATCCCCGCCCAAGGCACGCCCGCCCCCTGGCGCGCCCGCCGGCTGACCGCGTGCCGCGCGGACTCCGGCAGAACGGTCGGGGCGGCGCCGCGGACGGATGCAGGCACCGCGGACACAGCGCGGCGGTAGGCGGTGCGATGGACAGACCGCCGCTGCCGATCGCCCCATGGCCTGCCACGACGACCGGTACTGGAGGGCAGCAGAGGTCGGATGCGGTCCCGCTGCCGGTCGATCAGCCGGGCGTGACGAGGCATCAGGATCAGACCGCAGAGTGCTGAGCACCCGGGCCAGCAACCCGGCCGGGCTCAGTCGATCGTCTTGATCACCCGGGCGGGCACTCCCGCGACCACGGAGCTGGCAGGAACATCACGAGTGACCACCGCACCGGCAGCGACCACCGCACCGGCACCGATGGTCACCCCCTGCGTGATCACGGCAGCCGTTCCGATCCAGACGTCGTCCTCGATGACGATCGGTGCGAATGAGAGGAACTCGCGGCGCTCGGCCAGGGGCAGTGGATGGCCTCCGGTGATGAGGCTGACCTTCGGGGCGATCATGACGCCGTTCCCGATACGGATGCCTCCCTTGTCCATGAAGGTGCATCCCTGGTTGACGAAGACGTTCTCCCCGAACGTCGTGTTCAGCCCGTACTCGGTAAAGAACGGCGGGTAGATCATCACCGAGTCCGGCAGCGGGCCACCGAACACAAGAGAAAGTAGTTCCGCGCGACCTTCGCTGTCGCTGAACGGAAGCACATTCAGTCGAGACGTCGCATCGGTCACCTCCACGATCCGCTCCACATGACGCGCGAACTCAGGCGTCTGGACATACATGACCTGCTCTGTGCGGGTAGACATGCGCTGATCCCACCACCGCGCAGAACACTCGATCAAACAACCCTGCACCACACCAGACACAACCAATGGTTGTGAAAGTAAGGTGCGAGCGTGGATGTTGAAGCGCTGCGGACGTTCGTGGCCGTTCCAGGCTGCTGCTGACGAGCTGCGGTATCCTTCCGTGCCCTGCCGGCAGGCCAGGTCCCGGCCGGGATCAGCACCGAACGACTCCTGGACGCACCCCTTGAGCTCCTGGTGACGAGGCCCTGATGGACGCGCTGGCCGACTCGTCCTCGCTGGCCACCCTCGCCGGCAGCGGGGATTACTGGCCTGGCTCACCGTACAGGCCGCCGGTGGCTGGTGTACGAGGTCCAGTTCGCACCAGGCGGACTTGCCGACCGCCGGCGCCTCGCCGGAGAGGCGCCGCTAGCGGTGGGCAATTTGTCGCCCCTCGTGTGAGACATCAGTCAGCCGGCCGCCACCCCAGCGGCGGTCCCAGCCGCGACGCCAGGTCCGTCAGGATCTGGACGTAGTCCGCGCGCTGTTCCCGTGTGACCCGCACTCGGCGACGCGAGCCGGTCACCCGAGACCTGCTTCGCTGCGCACGTAGACTCCCGCCCGCGCCGCGGCGGCGGCGGCCTCGGCGGCCCGGTCCGCAGCGGCTTCGTCCAGAGGATCGCGGCTGGTCAGCAGGCGGTAGTAGAGGGGGGCGGAGACGGCACGGATCACCTCGTGGGTGTCGGTTGCCTTTGGTACCTCGCCTCGGTCGATGGCCTGCTGGACGCAGGGTGCCCACTCCTTGACGCGGATCTCGTAGAAGCGGTGCAGGGCCTCGGCCGTCTTCTCCTCGCAGGCGGCAGCCGCGATCACCGCTTTGAACAGCGCCCCCTGCCTCGGGTCTGCCAAGGTGCGCCGCACGAGCCGGGCGTTGGCCTTGAGATCGCCGAGCAGCGAGCCGCTCTCGGTGCGCGGCAGTGACTGCTCGGCCATGTCCGTCAGCAGGTCGGCCACCAAACCGGTCACCGTTCCCCAGCGGCGGTAGACGGTCGTCTTGCCCACCTCGGCGCGGCGCGCGATGTCGGCGAGGTCCAGGTGGGCGAAGCCCCGTTCCGCCAAGGTGTCCCCGGCCGCCTGCAGCACCGCCGTCCGTACCCGCGCCGTGCGGCCTCCCGGGCGAACGGTCCCCGGTTCCGCGACTTCAGCCCCCATAACGGTACTCCAGTTTCGTTAATCACTTGGCGTCTGCTACCTTACCGGCAAGGCTAATGGAACCACAGTCCCGTTAGTTAGCGGCTGAAGGAGAGAGGATCAGTCATGGAATACCGGCGACTGGGCACATCCGGACTCAAGGTCCCCGCACTGAGCTTCGGCGCCGGCACCTTCGGCGGCCAAGGACCGCTGTTCGGCGCCTGGGGCAACACCGACGCGCGAGAAGCGCGCCGTCTCGTGGACGTCTGCCTGGACGCCGGGATCACGATGTTCGACACCGCTGACGTGTACTCCGGCGGCGCGTCCGAGGAAGTGCTGGGCGAAGCGATCAAAGGCCGCAGGGGCCGGGTGATCGTGTCCACCAAGACCAGCCTGCCGATGGGGGAAGGCCCAGGCGATGCGGGCTCCTCCCGCTCGCGCCTGATCACCGCGTGCGAGGACGCGCTGCGTCGGCTCGGCACCGACTACATCGACCTGTTCCAGCTGCACGCCTTCGACGCCGGCACCCCCATCGAGGAAACCCTGTCCACACTCGACGATCTGGTACGAGCGGGAAAGGTCCGCTATCTGGGAGTCTCCAACTTCTCAGGCTGGCAGGCGATGAAGTCCCTCGCCATCGCGGAGAGGTATGGTCACCCGCGCTACGTCGCCCATCAGGTCTACTACTCCCTCATCGGCCGCGACTACGAATGGGAACTGATGCCCCTCGGGCTCGATCAGGGCCTCGGGGCACTCGTCTGGAGCCCGCTCGGCTGGGGACGGCTCACCGGCAAGGTCCACCGCCACCAGCCGCTACCCGTCGGCAGCCGACTGCACCACACCGCCGACTACGGCCCGCCGGTCGAGGACGAACACCTCTACGACGTCGTCGATGCCCTCGACGAGATCGCGCAGGAGACCGGCAAGGCCATTCCGCAGATCGCCATCAACTGGCTGCTGCAGCGGCCGACCGTCTCCTCCGTCATCATCGGCGCCCGCAACGAGGAGCAACTCCGTCAGAACCTCGGAGCCATCGGCTGGACGCTCACACCCGACCAGATGGCGAAACTCGATGCGGCGAGCAGCAAGACGGCGCCCTACCCGTACTTCCCCTACCAACGCCAGGAAGGCTTCGCCCGCCTGAACCCGCCGGTGGCTGGCCCCCTGAGGCCGGCACACCCCCCTGCCAAGAACGCTTCCTGACCACGACCAGATAGGCAATTGGAAGGTTTGAGCCAGTCCTGGAGGCGGTCACCAGGCACTACCCGAGTCACCTGTGGCCGAATTCTGCCAATTGCTCACCTGGCTCACTGTGGGGGCGGTTGGTGTCCAGCGGTGCCCCCATTCGGTGAGCAGGCGGTGGGCGCGGTGGTGGGCGAGGGCGACGCTCGGCAAGATGCAGGAGCACGTCACGCTGGAGTCCGTCGCGACGGCCGTGAAGTCATGGCAACCAGCGTTCGTTCCAGTTACGATGCGCGCCCGACTGGAACATCTCCTGGCAGTAGCCCACAAGCCGAACGTCACCATCAACGTGCTCCCCTTCGGCTCAATCACTCTCGGTCTCGAAAAGGAACTCTGAGCCGTGTCAGACCTCTTCCTGTACCGCAAGTCGAGCTACGGCAACGGTGGATACGAGTGCGTCGAAATAGCCACCAACATCCCCACCACCGTCGCCATACGGGACTCCAAGAACCCCGGCGGCCCCTCTCTCCGCATCCGACCCACCACCTGGACCGCCTTCGAAACCGCGCTGCGAGACGGCAACTTGGCACCCCTCGCGTAAGACCTCAGCCCGCCCGCCGCCACCCCAGCGCCGGGCCCAGCCGCGTCGCCAGGTCCGTCAGGATCTGTACGTAGTCCTCGTGGTCGAAGGTGAAGGGGAGGGCGAAGGCCACCTCGTCGATCTCCCTGAACGCGGCGTGGGCGTAGAGGCGTTCCGCGAGCTCCTCCGAGGTGCCGACGAGGTCCGGGGCGAACATCATGCGGGCCGGGCCCTGGGGGGTGGTCGTGCGAGGGGTGCGTTTCGCGGCGTACTCCTCGTACTTCGCGCGCTGTTCCCGTGTCGCGCTGTCCGTGGGGATGACCACCAGGCCCTGGGAGACGCGGGCGGCGTCGCCGTCGGGGTGGTGGGCGCGGAACGTGCGGATGTGCGACAGCTGGATCTCCGCGAAGTCCTCGGACTCCTCCGCCTTCACCACGCTGCTGGTCAGCAGGTTCATGCCGTGCTCGCCCGCCCACCGGGCCGAGCGCAGGCTGCCGCCGCCGTACCACATGCGGCCGCCCAGGCCGGGAGACTGCGGTTGCACCCTGTCCGAGAAGGCCTCGAAGCCCTCGACCCCGCTGAAGTCCGTGGCCGGTTTGCCGCGGACGAAGTCCAGGAGGCGCTCCACCCGGTCGTAGCCGAAGTCCTCGGAGGCCGCCGTGTCCGGGTAGAGGGCCTGTTTCACCTGGTCGTAGTGCATCGGGGGGCCCACGCTCACGCCCGGGTTGAGGCGGCCCCCGGAGAGTATGTCCACCGTCGACAGGTCCTCGGCGAGGCGCAGCGGGTTCTCCCAGCCCAGCGGGGTGACCGCGGTGCCGAGCTCGATGCGGTGCGTGCGCTGGGAGGCCGCCGCGAGGACCGCCACCGGGGACGAGATGCCGTACTGGAGGTGGCGGTGCCGCAGCCACGCGCTGTCGAAGCCGAGGCGCTCGCCGAGTTCGATGATCTCCAGGGTCGACTCGTGGCCCCGGCGCGGATCAGCCTCGTCGAACAGTCCGATGGTCAGGAAGCCCAGCTTCCGCAGCGGTTGTGAGGGCAGCGGCATGGGGGCTCCTCCATCGTCGGCACGGCATGGGTCGGCACGGCATCGCTCAGTACGGCATCGCTCAGTACCTCAAAGCCTTCGCGCTCCGGTTCTGTTCCCTCGGTACGCCAGTTCGATCAGTGGTGGGCCGTTGCGATGAGGCGTCTCAGCGCGGTGTGTCCCGGCGGGCCCCAGCTGGGCTTGCCTCCGGGGCGGCCGTGGACGCCGGCATCTCCGATGAGGATGCCGGCGAGGGCACGCCCCACCGCCCAGCCGCGGGCGCGGCGCAGGGTCGCGGGGTCCGGGACGGGCCGGTAGGCGCCGTGGAAGCGTTCGGCGGCGCCGTCCGGCAGCAGCAGCCAGGCGGCGGCGAGGTCACAGGCGGGATCACCCGCGCAGAGGTCGCCGAAGTCGATCACGCCGCAGAAGGTACCGTCCCTGGTGAGGATGTTGGCCGGATGCAGGTCACCGTGGAGCCACAGCGCCGGCCCCGTCCAGTCGGGCGCGGCGGCGGCGTCTTCCCAGACGGCCCGGACGGCGTCCGGGTCGGGGATCAGCCCCAACTCGGTGGCCGAGGCCAGTTGCCGGGCGAACCCCTCGGCGTGATCACGCAGCGGACCCCCACGGTAGCGGCCGGTCGGCGCCCCGTCGGGGGCCGGCTGGTGAAGGGCGGTCAGGAAGCCGGCCAAGGTGTCGGCCGCCTCCGCAGCGCGTGTGGCGGGGGCCTGGTCGGCGGGCGTGCCCGGCACCCAGGTGGTGACGATCCAGGGGCGCGGAAACCGCTCCGAGGGCTCGCCGAGACGCTGCGGGACGGGGACCTGAAGGGGGAGGCCCGGGGCGAGAGCGGGCAGCCATGCGTGCTCCTTGCGCAGCAGCGCGTCCGCGGACTGCGTCGCCCAGGGCAACCGCACGGCGAGGTCGTCGCCGAGCCGCCACAGCTGGTTGTCCCAGCCACGCGCGCCGAGCCTCACTGGGCGATCAGCCAGATCGGGGTGCTGGTCGTGCAGCAGATCACGGACCAGCTCCGCGGTGATCTCGATCTCGGTGTGGGTCATGCGAGGCAACGGTAGTCAGTCGGGCGGTGGCCCGGCCCGCGCCGGCGTGACGCCCTCCACCCGGATGCCTTACGCGGCCCCTCAGCCCGCGTACGGCCGTACCTCCTTCGCCTCCCGCAGGGCCCTCCCCCACCAGGCCAGTTGGTCCAGCATCACCTTCGCCGCCGCGTCGGGGGCGGACGGGTCCTTCAGGCGGCCCGAGTCGTCGAAGGAGCCGTGCGCGTTGTGGAAGGACACCGTGTCGCGGACCGTGGTCGCGTGGAGTTCCGCGAACACCTGGCGGAGGTGTTCCACGGCGCGGAGGCCGCCCGAGAGGCCGCCGTAGGAGACGAGGGCCACCGGCTTGGCCCGCCACTCGTGGAAGTGCCAGTCGATGAGGTTCTTGAGGGCGGCGGGGTAGGAGTGGTTGTACTCCGGGGTGACGACGATGAAGGCGTCCGCGGCTGCCAGCTTCGGGGTGACGGCCGCGAGCGCCTCGGTCGCCTCGGTCGAGGGTGAGAGCGTCGTCGGCAGCGGGACCTCGGCCACGTCCACGACGTCCACCTCGAAGTCGCCGTGGGAGCGGATGCGGCCGAGCAGCCAGTCGGCCACCACGGAGCCGAAGCGGCCCTCGCGGTTGCTGCCGATGACGAGGGCCACGCGGACGGGCGGCTGATCAGCGACCTCAGTGGGTTCCATGGGTTCCATGGGTTCAGTGGGCTCGTTGGATTCAGTGGTCTTCATGGGGTCCAGCCTCTTACCTCAAGCTTCCTTGAGGTCAAATCGCCGTTGAGAGGTCGGCCTCACCCCGCCTCCCGAGCCCAGCGGTCACCCGTTCACAGGCCCGCCGCCCTCCCCCTTACGGGTCTTTTGCCGAGAGACCCTCCCAGTGGGCCCATGACCTGCTGGAATACCGGGCGTCGCCGGGTCGGTCGCCTGCCCTCCTGACGCCCATTCACATTATTTCTGACAGGCCATCAGGAAGCGCGAGAGGCCGCGTGCCCTTTACCTCGACAGTGCAAGGGCTCGACCGACTCAGCGGCACATGGGGGTGCCGCGGGCCGCGCCCTCTCGGAGGAGCAACCACCATGCGACATACCCCGCGCCCTGTCGCCTCCCGGCTGTCGGCCGGTGCCGCGCTCGCCGTCGTCACCGCGGGTCTCACCGTGGGTCTCACCGTCGGGCCCGCGTACGGCGCGGAGACGGCGGAGAGGGAGGACACGCGAGCGGGACGGCTGGAGGTGTACCCCACGAACGTCGTCCCGGGTGCCGAGGTCACCGTCGGCACGGTGGCCTGCGGTGCGGACGGCACGGCGGAGGGTGACGCCAGCTCGGTCGGCGCCGACGCGTTCGCCCTCGCGCCCGGCACCCCGCCGGGGAACACGACGGGACGGTTCAGGGTGCCGCCGAGCGCCCAGCCGGGCACGTACGAGATCGTCGCGCGGTGCTCGCGGGACGGGGCGGAGGTGGCCGGTGACGTGGTGGTCAGGCTCACCGGCGCCGGCGAGCCGACGCACCCGAGGGGAAGTGTGAAGACGGGGGTCGGAGGCGCGCTCGGCCCCGACCCCGTGAAGACCGCGGCGGGCGTGGCGGCGCTGGCCGTCGCCGCCGCGGGCGGTACCTGGCTGCTGCATCGCCGCGTGAGAGGCGAAGCGATCTGACGGGCACCCTCCGCTGCCCGTCCGCCGGTACCGCCGACCCCTCCCCTCCGGGCCCCCGCCCCTCGGCCCGGAGGGGAGGTACGAGAGGACATGAGGGACGAGAGGGCATGGGGGGGGGGACGAGAGGGCATGGGGGCGAGAGGGGAGCACCACAGGGCTGGGAAAGGAGCAGGTCACGTGCGCGGGTTCACCGACACCGCCATAGCGTGCGCCACCATGGTCGCCCTCGGCTGCGGCGCGTGGCTGCTCCGCAGCGGCACCGAGCATGACGCGCCACCGCAGCCGTCGGCGGCGCAGGCCCACACCCGCTCCGGGCCCGAGGTGCCGGCCGGGGTGCCCGCCCTGCCGCCGTCACCGCCCGAGCGCGTCCGCATCCCCTCGATCCGTGTGAACGCCCCCTTCACGGTCCTCGGCCTCACCCCCACCGGCGGCCTCGGCGTCCCCCCGGCGACCAAGGAGAACCTCGTCGGCTGGTACGAGGCGGGCGCCACGCCTGGTGAGACGGGCACCGCGATCGTCGCGGGGCACGTCGACACGGCGGACGGGCCCGCCGTCTTCTACCGCCTGGGCGCGCTCACGAAGGGCGCCCGCGTCGAGGTCGAGCGGCGGGACGGCACCGTCGCCGTGTTCTCCGTCGACGCGGTGGAGGTGTACGACGCCCACGCCTTCCCGGACGAGAAGGTGTACGGCGCCGCCGACCGCCCGGAGCTGCGGTTGATCACCTGCGGCGGCGGCTACTCCAAGCGGACCGGCTACCGGGGCAACGTGGTCGTGTTCGCGCACCTCACGGGCGTACGGGAACGGCCGTCCGGTGCCGCACGGTGACCGTCACGCCCTGACACGCACTCCCCGGCACACAGACCCTGACACGCACGCCCCGGCACGCAGGCCCTGATCCGGACCCCTGACACGCACGCCCCCGCACTCACGCCAGCCACTGCTGGTACGCCAGGTTCGCCACCAGCGCGAACACCACCACCAGCAGCACGACCCGCACGAAGGAGCTGCCCTTCTTCAGCGCGGTGCGCGCGCCCACCGTGCCGCCGACCAGGTTGAACACGGCCATCAGCGCGGCCAGCTGCCAGTACACCGTGCCCTTCCAGGCGAACGTCGCGAGGGCGCCCGCGTTGGTGCAGCAGTTGACGATCTTGGCGGTGGCGGAGGCGGTCACCAGGTCGAGGTGGAGGAGGGCGGTCAGCGCCAGGACGAGGAACGTGCCGGTGCCGGGGCCCACCAGCCCGTCGTAGAAGCCGATGCCGACGCCCGCGAGACCGACCGCGGCCAGGACGCGCCGGGCCGGGACGGGTCCGGTGGAGGGAGCCGTGCCGAAGGCGGGCCGCAGGATCACGAAGGTGCCCACCGCGAGCAGGACGACCATGACGACGGGCTTCAGCACGTCCGTGCTCATCAGGGCCGCCACGAACGCCCCGGCCGTGGACCCGGCGAGCGCGCCCAGCCCGATCCGTACGGCGACCCCGACGTCCACGGGTGTCTTGCGCGCGTACGTCACGGCCGCGCCCGTCGTACCGACGATGGCCACCGCCTTGTTGGTGCCGAGCGCGTACTGGGCGGCGGACGACGAGTTCGGCAGCCCGAGCAGCATGACCGGAAGCAGCAGCAGTCCGCCGCCGCCCACCACGGCGTCGATCCAGCCGGCCGCGAGCGCGGCGAGGCACAGCAGGACGACCATGGTCAGCGATATGTCGGGCATGATCGGAACCCTACGGACGGGATAGATGTGCGGTCCATGGAATTGAGCAGCTGTTGAGCTGCTGCTGAGGCCCCCCGGGGGCGCCCGGCGGGGACCGGCAGAGCCCCGCCGGAAACCCCTCACATCCCGTCCGCCCCGGTGAAGAGGGCAGCGTTCCCCGTGGGAAACAGACGTGATGCGGTCGGGTAACACCGGCACCGCACGCTCAGGGGCATGACCTCGAATACGCGTGTGGTGGTGATCGGCGCCGGCCTCGCGGGCGTACGTCTCGCCCGGCGGCTCGGTGAGCTGGGCGTGCCCGCCGTCCTCGTGGGCGAGGAGGACCACCCTCCGTACAACCGTGTGCTGCTCGCCGATGTCCTGGCCGGCCGGTACACGCCCGAGGTGATCGCCCTCCCGGCGCCCGCGGAGATCACCCGCGGCCGGGTCACCGGCATCGACCGCGCGGCCCGCGAGGTGACGTGCGCGGACGGTTCCGTGATCGCATACGACACGCTCGTCCTCGCGACCGGCTCGAACCCCGTCCTCCCCGCCCTGCGCGGTCTGTTCGACCCCCAGTCCGACCCCCAGCGGCACGAACTCCCCGACGGCGTCCACGCGTTCCGCACGATGGACGACTGCCTGGGGCTGTCGAAGGCGGTACGGCCGGGCGCGAAGGCCGTGGTGATCGGCGGCGGGCTCCTCGGGGTCTCCGCCGCCCGTGCCCTCGCCCGGCGCGACGCCCAGGTGGTGCTGGCGCAGCAGGCCGAGCGGCTGATGGAGCGGCAGCTCGACCCGTCGGCCTCGAAGCTGGTGCGGCGGCATCTGACGGACCTCGGGGTCGAGGTGCACACCGAGTCACGCGTCCGTGGCGTGCGCTGCGTCGGCGGGGCCGTACGGTCCGTGGAGATGGCCGACGGTTACGCGCTGGACGCCGACATCGTCGTCCTCGCCTGCGGGGTCCGCCCACGCGTCTCTCTCGCCGTGCGGGCGGGACTCGCCGTCCACAAGGGCGTCCTCGTCGACGACGAGCTGCGCACCTCCGACCCGCACATCCGGGCCATCGGCGACTGCGCCCAGCACGACGGCCAGGTCTACGGCCTCGCCACCCCGGCCCTCGAACAGGCCGACGTGCTCGCCGAGCTGATCGCGGCCGAGGCCAGGGGCGAGGTGGGCGGTGACGCGTCCGCCCGCTACACCGGCACCCGCGCACTCACCCGGCTCACCCTGGCCGGAGGGGACTTCTTCGACCTCGCCGCGTTCGGTGACCCCGAGCCCCGCCCCGGCGACGACGTCGTCCAGCTCGCCGACGCCACCCGGGGCACCTACCGCAAGGTCGTCGTCCGCGACGACCGCCTGGTGGGCGGGGTGCTCGTCGGCGAACTCGGCACTGTCGGCGCGCTCGCCCGCGCCTGGGAGGGAGCAGAGCCGCTCCCACGAGACGGCGCTCCTCTTCTCCACCTGCTCACCAACGATGGAGGCTCCTGAATGACCGCCACCCTGGGGGCCACCCCCACGATCGTGCTCGTCGGCCACGGCATGGTCGGCCAGCGCTTCCTCGAAGCGCTCGCCGAGCGCGGCCTGACCGCCACGCACCGCGTGGTCGTGCTGTGCGAGGAGCCGCGTCCCGCGTACGACCGTGTCCAGCTCACCTCGTACTTCTCGGGCCGGACACCCGAGGAACTGTCCATGACGGACATGGAGTTCATCAAGGACCACGGCATCGAGCTGCACGTGGGCGACCCGGCGGAGTCGGTCGACCGTGAGGCGCGCACGGTGACGGCCCGGTCCGGTCTGGTCGTCGGCTACGACGTCCTCGTACTGGCCACCGGCTCGTACCCCTTCGTACCGCCGGTCCCGAACAAGGACGCCGAGGGCTGCTTCGTCTACCGCACCATCGAGGACCTGCTCGCGATCGAGGAGTACGCGAAGAGCAGGGCGACGACCGGTGCCGTGGTCGGCGGCGGTCTGCTCGGCCTGGAGGCGGCCGGAGCGCTCAAGGGGCTCGGACTGGCCGCGCACATCGTGGAGTTCGCGCCGCGTCTGATGCCGGTGCAGGTGGACGACGGCGGCGGGGCGGCGCTGCTGCGCACCATCGAGGACATGGGCCTGACCGTCCACACGGGCGTGGGCACGCAGGAGATCGTCACGGACGCCTCGGGCGCCGTGACCGGCATGAAGCTGTCCGACGGCTCCGAACTGGCCACCGACCTGGTGGTGTTCTCCGCCGGTGTCCGGCCCCGCGACCAGCTCGCCCGTGACTGCGGCCTGACCGTCGGCGAACGCGGCGGCATCACGGTCGACGAGCAGTGCCGTACGGTGTCCGACCCCCACGTGTTCGCGATCGGCGAGTGCGCGCTGGCCTCCGACGGCCGGGTGTACGGACTGGTCGCGCCCGGTTACGAGCAGGCAGAGACGGCCGCGGCGACCATCGCCGAGGACGAGACCGAGGAATTGACGTTCACCGGCGCCGACCTGTCCACCAAGCTGAAGCTGCTCGGCGTCGACGTGGCGTCCTTCGGTGACGCGCACGGCGCGACGGCCGACTGCCTCGACGTCGTCTACTCCGACTCCCGTTCGGGCCTCTACAAGAAGCTGGTCATCGGCCGGGACGGCACGCTGCTCGGCGGCATCCTGGTCGGCGACGCGGACGCGTACGGCACGCTGCGCGCCCTCACCGGTTCCGTACCGCCCGTCTCTCCCGAGCAGCTCGTGCTCCCGGCGGGTTCGGGCGGCGGCGCCCAGCTCGGCCCGTCCGCGCTGCCGGACGAGGCGGTCATCTGCTCCTGCCACAACGTCACCAAGGGCACGATCCGTGGCGCGGTCACCGACCACCAGTGCACCACCGTGCCCGAGGTCAAGAAGTGCACCAAGGCCGGCACGGGCTGCGGCTCCTGCGTCAAGGTCCTCGGCCAGCTGGTCAACGCCGAGCTGGAGGCCAGCGGCGTCGAGGTCGACAAGGGCCTGTGCGGCTGCTTCTCCCAGACCCGCGAGGAGCTGTACGAGATCGTCCTCGCCCTGCGCGTCACCACCCACCAGCAGCTCCTGGACCGCTACGGCCGTGAGGGCGCCCGCGGCGGCGACGGCTGCGAGATCTGCAAGCCCACGGTCGGCTCCATCATCGCCTCCCTCGCCCCGACGATCGGCGCGAGCGGCTACGTCCTGGACGGCGAGCAGGCGGCCCTCCAGGACAGCAACGACCACTTCCTCGCCAACCTCCAGAAGAACGGCTCGTACTCGGTCGTCCCGCGCATCCCCGGCGGTGAGATCACCCCGGAGGGCCTGATCGTCATCGGTGAGATCGCCCGCGACTTCGGGCTCTACACGAAGATCACGGGTGGCCAGCGCATCGACATGTTCGGCGCCCGCGTCGAGCAGCTCCCGTTGATCTGGACGCGGCTGGTGGACGCGGGCTTCGAGTCCGGCCACGCCTACGGCAAGTCGTTGCGTACGGTGAAGTCCTGCGTCGGTCAGACCTGGTGCCGCTACGGCGTCCAGGACTCGGTGCGCATGGCGATCGACCTGGAGCTGCGCTACCGGGGTCTGAGGTCCCCGCACAAGCTGAAGTCCGCGGTGTCCGGCTGCCAGCGCGAGTGCGCGGAGGCCCAGTCGAAGGACTTCGGTGTCATCGCCACCGCGAACGGCTGGAACCTGTACGTCGGCGGCAACGGCGGCGCGACCCCGCGCCACGCGGACCTGCTGGCCCAGGACCTCTCCGACGCCGAACTCGTCCGTCTGATCGACCGGTTCCTGATGTTCTACATCCGCACGGCGGACCGTCTGGAGCGTACGTCGGTGTGGCTGGAGAGGATTCCCGGCGGCCTGGACCACGTCCGCGACGTGGTCGTGCACGACTCGCTGGGCATCTGTGAGGAGCTGGAGTCCCTGATGGCGGACCACGTGGCGCACTACCGCGACGAGTGGGCCACGACCATCAACGACCCCGAGAAGCTGGCCCGGTTCGTCTCCTTCGTGAACGCGCCGGACACACCCGACCCGGTCGTGGGCTTCGTCCCCGAGCGCGACCAGATCAAGCCCGACCTGCCCCTGCTGTCCATCGGCATGCGACCCGCCGACGTCCTGGAAGGAAGCGCCCAGCGATGACCCTGGCACCCGAGACCACCGATCTGCGAATCCAACTCCAGCTCGGCGACGACTGGCTCACGGTCTGCGACCTGACCCAGCTGACCCCCGGCCGAGGCGTGGCGGCTCTGCTCCCCGACGGCCGCCAGGCGGCCCTGTTCCGCGACCGCAACGGCGAGCTGTACGCCATCGACAACCGCGACCCGTTCGGCGGCGCCGCGGTCCTCTCCCGCGGCCTCACCGGCACCCACCAGGGCCGCCCCTTCGTCGCCTCCCCGCTCCTGAAGCAGCGCTTCGACCTGGAGACGGGACAGTGCCTGGACGACGAGGCGGTGCGGGTGGCGACGTACGAGGTGCGGGCGCGGTGACGGAGCCCGTCGCGAGCGCGATGACGGAGCCCGTTGCCTGATCGCCGGGCCGGGCTGGTGCTGTGGCCGGGAAGGTTTGCCGGGTAGCTCGCGGCGTCCGGTGCGGTGCATCGCAAGGCGGAGCATCGCCCGCGTACTGGATGTACTCGGGTGATGCGACAACGCGGCGAGGTGCCGTGCCGGGCGTCGCGAGCCGGTGAACCTTTCCGGTCACAGCACCAGGCTCAGCGGGTGGCCTCCAGTGGTCTCGGGGGCCGGTGCTCGGAGAACGGGGTGCCGACCCGGTTCGGGTTCGGGACGCACGGGAGGTGGACCACCGCGTCGAGACCGCCGGTGGGTGCCGGGCGCAGGACGGCCTCGCCGCCGCCGGCGTGGGCGAGGCGCTGGACCAGGGCGAGCCCCAGGCCCGTACCGCCCTTGGGGGCGTCCGGGGCGCGCCAGAAGCGGTCGAAGGCCCGGCGGCGCTGCTCCTCCGTCATCCCGGGCCCCTCGTCCATGACGTGCAGCTCGACCCGGCCCTGGCCCGCCATGCGGGGGTGCGGGAAGGCGTGGGCGAAACGGCGTTCGTGGGGTGCGGGGCGGCGCAGGTCGATCAGGACGGTGGACCCCGGCGGTGACACGCGCAGCGCGTTGGAGAGCAGGTTGTCCAGGATCTGCTCCACCGCGCCGGGCACCGCCAGCACCGGGCCCGCGTAGTCGCCCGCCAGCGCCAGCCGCACACCGTGCTGCTCGTACAGCGGGGTCCAGGCGCGGTGCCGCTCCGCGCACACCCGGTCCACGTCCACCCGCTCGCGTTCCCCGGCGCTCTCGTCGAGCCGGGCCATCGCGAGCAGCCCCTCGACCATGCGGGCCAGCCGGTCGGTCTCGGTCATCGCGGCGGTGAGGCTGCCCCGGGCGTTCAGGGCGATGTCGGACTCCAGGTTCTCCAGGCGCAGCCGCAGCGCCGCGAGCGGGGTCTTGAGCTGGTGGGAGGCCTCGCCGGCGAAGGCACGCTGGGAGGCCAGGAGGTGTTCGAGGCGGGCGGCGGTGCGGTTGAAGGTGGCCGCGAGGCTGCGCACCTCCGGGGGACCCTTGGTGATCGCCACCGGCCGCGCCGTGCCGCCGTCGGCCAACTCGTAGGTGGCGAGCTCCAGTTCACGGATGGGGCGGCCGGTCCAGCGGGCGATGGCGAAGGCGACGACGGCGAAGGCGGTGAGAACCGCCAGTCCGCCGACCAGGAGCAGCAGCCAGAAGTGCTGGACGCGGTTCACCACCGTCTGGGTCGGCACCGTGAGCCGTACGGCACCGAGCTTCTCCACTCCGTGGGTGACCGGCGCCGAGACCGCGATGTACTCGACACCGCCGATGACGGAGGTGCGTACGTCCGACGCGGAGTTGGCTTTGAGCGCTGCGGCGATGCCGGGCTGGGCGGCGAGGTTCCCGGACTCGTCGGGGGACACCTGGTGCGAGGTGGCCATGACCGCGCCGGACTGGTCCACGATCAGCACATGGCCGCCGAGGCGCTGAGCGCACTTGACCGCCTGGGGCTGCAGATCCTCCGCGGCACGGCCCGCGTCGATCGACAGCGAGGCGTACGCCGACACCGCCTCCGCCTCGTCCTTCGCCGCGTTGACCACCCGCTCCTGTTCGAACTGTGCGTAGACGAAGCCCAGCGGGATCTCCAGGCAGAGCAGGACCAGGAGGGTGAGACCGAGATAGCTGAGCAGCAGGCGCCGGGTCATCGATACGCCGCCTGTGGTCCTGACGCCTGCGCCTGGTACGCGGCCGGCGGCCGTGCGTGCACCGCCAGCCGGAACCCGACCCCGCGCAGTGTCTGGATCCACGCCGAGTTCCCGAGCTTCCGCCGCAGCGTGGCCACGTGCACGTCCAGCGTCTTGGTCGGGCCCTCGTAGTGCGGGTCCCACACCCGGTCGAGGATCTGCTGCCGCGAGTACACCGCGCCCGGGTCCTCGGTGAGCAGCGCCAGCAGCTCGAACTCCTTGGGCGTCAGGGCCACGGGCGAGTTCCCCACCCACACCTGCCGCGTCCTGCGGTCGACGACGAGCGGCCCGGAGGGCCCCTCGGGTGCGGCTTCGGGTGGCGGTGCGGGGTCGAAGGCGGGGTCGGGGGAGCGGGTCGTGCCGTGGGAAGCGGTCGAGCCGAACGAGCCGTTCGCGTCGCGGGCATGCCTCGCGGGCCGGGACGCCCTCGGCTCAGGGCCCGTTTCGAAGCCCCGCGAGGACTCGAACTGCCGGGTGGCCTCGGTGGGTTCGTACGAGGCGAACGACTCGCCACCGTACGACGACTCGCCGCCGTACGAGTCGCCGCCGTACGAGCCGCTCCGGAGCGGCTCACCACCGTACGACTCACTCCGGGGCGACTCACTCCGGTGCGACTCGCCTCCGAAGGAGTCACCGCGGAAGGAGTCTCCGCCGAACGAATCCCCGCCCCGCGACCAGGACTCGGCCCCCCGCGAGCTCGACGCCCCGCTCGTACCTGCACCGTAGGCGTCCGCGCCCGCGAACTGCCCTGCGTGCCCTGCCTGTTCGGCCGGCCCTGCCTGTCCGGCCCCGGCGCGTTGCGTCCGCCGGGTCACCGCACGTACACGGGCCACCAGCTCACGTATGCTGAACGGTTTCGCCAGGTAGTCGTCCGCCCCCAGTTCCAGGCCCAGCACGCGGTCGGCCTCCTCGCCCCGCGCGCTGAGGATGATGATGGGGACGTCGGAGGTCTGCCGGATGCCACGGCAGACGTCGATGCCGTCCATGTCCGGCAGGCCGAGGTCGAGCAGCACGACATCGCCGTACGGGCCCCTCAACCCCTCACCGCCGGTGCCGACATGATGGACCGCCAGCCCGAAGTGGCCCAGACCCTCGGTGAGCGGTTCGGCGATCGTCTGGTCATCCTCGATGAGCAGCACTCGTGCGCCCATGCGTTCCCGCCTCTCGGTGAACCGTCAACATCAACCACGCGTCCGGACAGCGCGAATTCCGTGCCGCGGAGTTTACACGCTACAAGATCCGCCAATGCTGTGCCGCACGGGTCCCGGACAATGTGACCGGCCGCTCAAATAATGCCTGAACGACGGCTTTTGACGCCCATCCCTGCGGGTCCTCCTGGGCGGCCGGACAAAGTCTGGACTATTCATGGCTACCCTTTAGCGTTCCTCTAACCTTCCCCTGGCAACGACTGTTCTACGGTGATGGGGACCTGGTCGAACAACTCCCCTGACACACCCCTGACCTGGTCAAATACCGCGTCAGGCATGGTTGAGGACATCCTCGGACGCCATGCCTGGCGCGGTGCGAGACCCCTGCTGGGAGGCATCGTGAAGGCATTGCTGGACCGCGCCCGCTCGTTCAAGCGACGGGTCGACTTCGAAAGCGGCGAATACCGGAAACTGGCCGAAGGCCAATATCCGGAGGCGCTGTTCATTACCTGCTCGGACTCACGTGTGATACCCGCCCTGATCACGGGCGCACGGCCCGGTGAAATATTCGAGCTACGGAACGCCGGCAATATCGTTCCGCCCCATGGGCAGCCCGGCGCATCGGGCGAGGCCGCCACCATCGAGTACGCACTGGAGGTGCTCGGCGTTCAGGACATCGTCGTGTGCGGCCACTCCTACTGTGGCGCGATGGGCGCCCTCAAGTCCGGTGACGACCTGTCCGGGCTGCCCGGCGTGGACGCCTGGCTGCGGATCGCCCGCCCGGGCCTCGCGCCGCTGCTCGACGGCGCCCTGAACGACCCGGCGCTGTCCGACGTGGTGCAGCTGAACATCGTCAACCAGCTGGCCACGCTGCGGAGTTATCCGGCGGCGCGGCAGCGGATCGACTCGGGGCAGCTGCGCCTGCACGGCTGGTACTACGAGGTGGACACCGGCCAGGTGCACGAGTTGGACGAGGACGGTCTGTTCCGGGTGCACGCCGGATGAGCGGCCCCCACGGACACGGAAGGCACGCCAAAGCCCGCCCCTCGGGAGCGGACGGCCACACGGTGTGGCTGGACCCGGGGGGACAGCAGCAGGCGGCCTCCGCGCCGGAGGACCCGTGGGCCGGGGTGCCGGAGGAGTGGGGGCCCCCGAGGGCTCCCTCGTCCCCCGCGCCCCAGGACGGCTGGGCGGACTCGGCCCACCAGGACGGCTGGGGGCCACCCCGGCGCCACGACGCGTGGGCGACCCCGCCGCCCCCGTCCCGGCCGCCCCGGCCGGGCCACGCACCCGCCGAGGGGTCCCGGGGCCCCAGGTCCCGTACGGATTCCGGGGCGTCCATGACCGGGATGTTCTCGAAGAACGGCAAGTCCCCGCGGTCCTCGGGCGCTCCCAAGGCCGACCTGGCCACCGAGATCACGGCGTCGCTCGTCGTCTTCCTCGTGGCCCTCCCCCTGTGCATCGGCGTCGCCGTGGCGTCGGGTGTCCCGGCCGAGCTGGGCATCATCTCCGGTGTCATCGGCGGCCTGGTGGTCGGTGTGGCCCGGGGCAGCACGCTCCAGGTCAGCGGCCCGGCCGCGGGCCTCGCCGCCCTCGTCGCCGAGACGGTGATGGAGTTCGGCGTGGCGATGCTCGGCGTGATCGTCCTCTTCTCGGGCATCCTGCAGATCGTCCTCGGTCTGGTGAAGCTCGGCCGGTTCTTCCAGGCGATCTCGCTGGCGGTCGTCCAGGGCATGCTGGCGGGCATCGGTCTGCCGCTGATGTTCAGTCAGGCGTACCCGGCGGCCGACGCCAAGGCCCCCGGCACCCCGATCGAGAACATGGCCGGTATCCCGGGCCTGATCGCCGACACCGTGTCGAACCCGCAGACGCTGATCGCGGCCGGTCTCGCCATCGTCACCGTCGTCCTCAGCTTCATGTGGAAGAACGTGCCGGGGCCGATCAAGAAGGTCCCGGCGGCGCTGGTCGCCGTGGGCATCGGTATCGCGGTCGCCGCGCTCCCCGGTGTCGAGGTGAAGACGCTCCAGGTCGGCAACCTGCTGGCCTCCGTCCAGGTCCCCGGCGCGGAGCAGTTCGCGGGTCTCGCCGACCCGGGCATCATCACCGCGATCCTCACCTTCACGGTGATCGCCTCGGCGGAGTCCCTGTTCACCGCCGCCGCGGTGGACCGTATGCACGACGGGCCGCGCACCCGCTACAACCCCGAGCTCATCGCCCAGGGCGCCGGCAACACGGTGGCGGGCCTGCTCGGCGCGCTGCCCATCACCGCGGTGGTGGCCCGTAGTTCGGCGAACGTCCAGGCGGGCGCCAAGACCCGTATGTCCCGCACGCTGCACGGCCTGTGGCTGCTGGCGTTCGCGATCCTGCTGCCCCAGGTGCTGGCCCTGATCCCGATCTCGGTCCTCGCGGGTGTCCTCATCCACAGCGGCTGGAAGCTGTTCGCGCCGTACGAGTTCCCGAAGATGTGGCGCCAGGACCGGGGCGAGTTCGCGGTCATGACGGTCACCACGCTGGTCATCGTGGCGACGGCCCTGCTGGAGGGCGTCCTCATCGGTCTGGCCGCCGGCATCGTGCTGGCCGCCGTGCGTATGTCGCAGACGGTCATCAAGCAGCACATCGAGGACGACACGGCGAAGGTGGTGATGGCGGGCAACGCGACGTTCCTCCGTCTCCCGGAGGTCATCGAGGCCCTGGAGGCCGCCGCCGAGGCCGGCAAACCGCGTATCCGCCTCGACCTCACCGGTGTGACCCATCTGGACCACGCCTGCCGCAGCCAGGTCGAGGAGTTCACGGCCCAGCAGCGCGGCAAGGGCCTGCGCGTGGAACTCCTGATGCCGGGCCCGGCGAAGCACGCGGCCGGCGCCGAGAAGGCGGCGACCCCCCAGGAGCAGCCCGCCGAGGCCTGGGCCGGCCCCCGCCCGGACCGTCCGGCCGAGGCCCCGTCGCCGAGCCCGACCGCCGAGTGGTTCTACCTGGACACCCGCCCGATGCCGGAGGAGTACGCGGAGCGGTACGCCCAGGAGTACGCGCAGGGCTACGCGCCCCGCTGAGCGGAGCCTGTGCGGTTATGGGGAAGGCCCTCGGTGAAGATCACCGAGGGCCTTCCCCACGTACCGGCACAGGGCATACGGCATACCGGAGTCAGCGTGAACGGGATGCGCGTGTGCGGGAGCGGTTGGCCTTACGGACCGCGTCGAGCAGCTCGGACTTCGACATCCGGGACCGTCCGCCGATGTCCAGTCGCCGGGCCAGATCGTACAGATGTCCCTTGCTGGCTTGCTCGTCGACGCCCTCGCCGCTGCGTCCGCCCTGCTGCCGGGGCCGGGCCGACCGCGGGTCCGAGGGGTCCTTGCGGCCCTTCTCCTTGCGCTCCCAGTGGTCGCCGACCTTCTCGTGGGTGTGCTTGAGCGCGCCGTAGGCGACCCGGTGCGCCCGCTCGCCCTCGCCGTACTCTTCGACGGCGGAGTCGTGCGCCTTGGCCCAGGTGCGCTGGGCCTCGTCGGAGGAGCGTTGCAGGGTCGACGGCAGGTCCTGTCGTCCAGGCACGTGACTCACCTCCTCGTGGGTGCCACCCTCTTCGCACCGCCCGGGTTCCCGTGACAGAGCCGCCGTAACGGCGGCGCCGAGGGCGCACTTCTGCTCTTCTACGCCCGGAACGGCCCGCTCACCTCGTACGTGATGCCGCCCGACGAGCTCCCGCTCGTCCCGCGCTGGCTGGAGAAGTACAGCCGGGTGCCGTCGGGCGAGAACGCGGGGCCGGTGATCTCCGACGCCGACTGGCCGTCGATCCGCAGGAACGGGGCGATCACGTCGTCCGGGGTGATGACGCAGATCTCCATGTTGCCCCCGTCCTCCGCCACGAACAGGTCGCCGGAGGCGGCGCCCGTGACGTTGTCGACGCCCGTGAGTGGCGCCGTGCCACCCGTCACCAGGGAGTCGTCGTAGGCGAGTTCGATGGTCTGAGCGGCCGCGTTGTACTGCCAGACGCGGTTGTCGCCCTTCGTGGTGAACCAGCAGGTGTCGTCGGCGTAGTAGCAGCCCTCGCCGCCGTTGAAGCGCTTGGCGCCGGAGACCTGGTTGCGGGTGGCGGTGGCGCCCGTGGGGTCGGGGACCCTGGCCCAGGTCACCGGGCCGCTCGTCCCCGTGCCCGCGACGAGCACCTCCAGGGTGCCGGAGGACAGGTCGCCCCACGTCGTCGGCTTGAAGCGGTAGAAGCAGCCGTCGGTGACGTCCTCGGTCATGTAGACGACCTGGCGGACCGGGTCGGCGGCCGCCGCCTCGTGCTTGAAGCGGCCCATCGCCGCCCGCTGCACGGCCGCCTTGGTGCCCCACGGGTCCGTCTCGTAGACGTAGCCCCGGTCCACCTCCTCGCAGGACAGCCAGGTGTTCCACGGGGTCGTGCCGCCCGCGCAGTTCTGGCGGGTGCCGGAGAGGATGCGGTACGCGCCGGTGATGGCGCCGCTCGACGAGAACTTGACGGCGCTCGCGCCGCCGGACGGGTTGATCTCGGAGTTGGAGACGTAGATCCATCCGCTGCCGTCGGCGTAACAGGCGCCACCGTCGGGGGCGTTGTGCCAGGTGTACGAGGTGCCGCTGACCGTCTGGCCGGAGCGGGCGATCACCCGGCTGGTGAAGCCGCTGGGGAGTCTGATGCCGTTGGCGTCGGCGCCGCCGAGCGCACCGTACGGGCCGGTGCCCGGCTGGGCGGGGGCGGCGTACGCGGCACCGCGCCAGAGGGTTCCGCCGAAGACGGCGGACGATCCGCCGAGTGCGGCGGCACGCAGCAGGGTACGACGTTCCACTTCTGCTCCTGGGGTGTGTCGTGACCGCCCCGCCACCGGTCGGCGGCGGGGTCGCGCGATCACGGACACTAGAGGCATGGGGTGGACATGTCATTGCCGTGCGATGACGTGGGAGTGGGGCTGCCGAGGAGCCGCACCGTCGCCCCGCCGCCCCCGGACTCGCGCCTTCCGCGCCCTGGGCTCAACGCTTCAGTCCCTCGTACACGACTCCCGTCAACCGCTCCGACTCCTCCCAGAGCCGTTCCGCCGCCCTGTCGTCGAGGGCCCAGCGGGCACGCCACGACGTCGCGGGCGAGCCGCGCCAGCCGAGGAGCGCCGGACCCGTGAAGGAGTCGGGGCGGACGTCGGGGGCCGTGGCCGCGTACAGCGTGGGGAGCGCGCCGGCGTCCGCGGACTGGGCGAAGACCCGGTTGCCGACGCGCATGAAGCTCTCGGCGGCCCGGCGGCCCTCCGCTTTCGCGCCCGCGGTCTGGAGGTTGGTGGCGGCGTAGCCGGGGTGCGCGGCCGCCGCCACGACATCGGAGCCGATGGTGGCGAGCCGGCGCGCCAGTTCGTGGGTGAAGAGGAGGTTGGCGGTCTTGGAGCGGGCGTACGCGGTCCAACGTCCGTACCGGCGCTCGCTGTTGAGATCCGTGATGTCGATGTTGGACACCGCGTGCATCCCGCTGGACACGGTCACCACACGTGCGCCGGCCGTGCCGAGCAGTCTCGGCAGCAACAGCCCGGTGAGCGCGAAGTGCCCGAGGTGGTTGACCCCGAACTGCGTCTCGAAGCCGTCCACGGTTCGTCCCCGCGGCAGCGCCATCACACCCGCGTTGTTGATCAGCAGGTCCAGCTGCCGGTGCGCTTGCTCGTACGTGGCCGCGAACTGCCGTACGGACGCCAGGTCCCCGAGGTCGAGCCGCACGAACTCCACTTCGGTGCCCGGCACTTCGCCCACCAGCCGCTCGACGGCCGCCGTGCCCCGCGCCTCACTCCGGCAGGCCAGCACGACCCGCGCACCCCGCCGGGCCAGTTCGCGTGCGGTGACGTAGCCGATCCCACTGTTCGCCCCGGTGACGACGGCCGTACGGCCCGTCTGGCCCGGGATGTCGGTCGCGCTCCAGCCGGCCATGGCTCGGGCTCCCTCCGCGTACGGGTGGGCACCCAGCCTACGGGCGGTCGGCGCACTGGGCACTCCCTGGCGGCACGAGAGGGCGGCACCCCCGCACAGGATGCCGCCCTCTTCTGGTGAACCGGAGCCGCCGCGATCGGTGAGGGTCGGGGACCGACGGCGGCTCCGGGGTCGGGGGAGGTGGGCGGGACTGTCGCCGTGCCCGCCTCAGCGGTGGTCGCCGCGCCGCGTCACCGGTGGTCGCTGCCCGCCGACTGTGAAGCCGCCCGGCCCGCCTCCAGCCGCGCCACCGGGATGCGGAACGGCGAGCAGGAGACGTAGTCCAGTCCCGCCTCGTGGAAGAAGTGGACCGACTCGGGGTCGCCGCCGTGTTCGCCGCAGACGCCGAGCTTGAGGTCGGGACGGGTCTCGCGGCCGGCCTGGGCGGCGGCCTTCACCAGGGAGCCCACGCCGTCCTTGTCGATGGTCTCGAACGGCGAGACCCCGAAGATGCCCTTCTCCAGGTACGCCGTGAAGAACGAGGCCTCGACGTCGTCGCGGCTGAAGCCCCACACCGTCTGCGTCAGGTCGTTGGTGCCGAAGCTGAAGAACTCCGCCGCCTCCGCGATCTGGCCCGCTGTCAGGGCGGCCCGTGGCAGCTCGATCATCGTGCCGATGGCGAGCTTCAGTTCCGTGCCGGTCGCCGCCTCGACCTCCGCGACGACGTGGTCGGCCTCGTCGCGGACGATCTCCAGCTCCTGGACGGTGCCCACCAGCGGGATCATGATCTCGGCGCGCGGATCGCCCTTGGCCGCCCGGCGCTCGGCCGCCGCCTCGGCGATCGCCCGTACCTGCATGGTGAACAGGCCGGGGATGACCAGGCCGAGTCGCACCCCGCGCAGGCCCAGCATCGGGTTCTGCTCGTGCAGGCGGTGCACGGCCTGGAGCAGGCGCAGTTCGTTCTCGTGCGGTTCCTTGCGCGACTCCGCCAGCGCCACCCGTACCGACAGCTCCGTGATGTCGGGCAGGAACTCGTGCAGCGGCGGGTCCAGGAGACGGACCGTGACCGGCAGGCCGTCCATCGCCTCGAAGAGTTCCACGAAGTCCTGCTTCTGGAGCGGGAGCAGCTGCTTCAGGGACTCCTCGCGCTCCACGTCGGTGTCCGCCAGGATCAGGCGTTCGACGAGTTCGCGGCGGTCGCCGAGGAACATGTGCTCGGTACGGCACAGACCGATGCCCTGGGCGCCGAAGCGGCGGGCCCGCAGCGCGTCCTCGGCGTTGTCCGCGTTGGCACGGACGCGCAGGCGCCGCTTGCGGTCGGCGAAGGCCATGATGCGGTGGACGGCCTCCACCAGTTCGTCGGCGTCGTCGGCGCCCGCGTGCATCCGGCCCTCGAAGTACTCGACGACGGGGGACGGGACGACCGGTACCTCGCCCAGGTACACCTTGCCGGACGAACCGTCGATGGAGACCAGGTCGCCTTCCTCGACGACATGGCCGCCCGGCACCGTCATCCGGCGGCGCTTGGTGTCGACCTCCAGCTCCTCGGCGCCGCACACGCACGTCTTGCCCATGCCGCGGGCCACGACGGCGGCGTGGGAGGTCTTGCCGCCGCGGCTGGTGAGGATGCCCTCGGCCGCGATCATGCCGTCCAGGTCGTCGGGGTTCGTCTCGCGGCGGATCAGGATGACCTTCTCACCGGAGCGGGACCACTTCACGGCGGTGTACGAGTCGAAGACCGCCTTGCCGACCGCCGCGCCCGGAGAGGCGGCGATCCCGCGGCCGACCTGCTCGACCTTGGCCTGCTCGTCGAAGCGCGGGAACATCAACTGCGCGAGCTGGGCGCCGTTGACGCGCTGGAGTGCCTCCGCCTCGTCGATCAGGCCCTGGTCGACCAGTTGGGTCGCGATCCGGAAGGCGGCACCCGCGGTGCGCTTGCCGACGCGTGTCTGGAGCATCCAGAGCTGGCCGCGTTCGATGGTGAACTCGATGTCGCAGAGATCCTTGTAGTGGTTCTCCAGGGTCTCCATGATCTGCATGAGCTGGTCGTACGACTTCTTGTCGATCTGTTCCAGCTCGCCCAGCGCGACGGTGTTGCGGATGCCCGCGACCACGTCCTCGCCCTGCGCGTTCTGCAGGTAGTCGCCGTACACGCCCTGGTGGCCGCTCGCGGGGTCGCGGGTGAACGCCACGCCCGTGCCCGAGTCCGGGCCCAGGTTGCCGAAGACCATGGAGCAGACGTTGACGGCCGTGCCGAGGTCGTGCGGGATGCGTTCCTGGCGGCGGTAGAGCTTGGCACGTTCGCCGTTCCACGAGTCGAAGACCGCCTTGATGGCGAGGTCCATCTGCTCGCGCGGGTCCTGCGGGAAGTCCCGGCCGGCCTCGGCCTTGACGATCTTCTTGAACTTCGTGACCAGCTTCTTCAGGTCCGCGGCCTCCAACTCGGTGTCGACCGCGACCTTCTTGGCCTTCTTGGCCTCCTCCAGCGCGTCCTCGAAGAGGTCGCCGTCGACGCCGAGGACCGTCTTGCCGAACATCTGGATGAGGCGGCGGTAGGAGTCCCACGCGAAGCGCTCGTCGCCTGCCTGTTTGGCCAGGCCCTGGACGGACTTGTCGGAGAGGCCGATGTTGAGGACGGTGTCCATCATGCCGGGCATGGAGAACTTCGCCCCGGAACGGACCGACACGAGGAGGGGGTTGTCGGGCTGGCCGAGCTTCTTGTCCATCGTCTTTTCGAGGGCCGCGAGGTGCGCACTGACCTCGTCACGCAGTGCCACCGGCTCCTCGCCGCTGTCGAGGTAGACCTTGCAGGCCTCGGTGGTGATGGTGAATCCGGGAGGAACGGGGAGGCCGAGGTTGGTCATCTCGGCGAGGTTCGCACCCTTGCCACCGAGGAGGTCCTTGAGGTCCTTGTTGCCCTCGGTGAAGTCGTAGACGAACTTCACTCCATTCACGCCCTCAACGCTCTGAGCGGCGAGGCCTGCGTGGGGATCTTTGTTTTCCGACACGGGTCCCAACTCCTCCGAGGACGCGGTGGCTGCCCTGACGGCGAGGAACATACCCAGATCGAAGGTACCTGGGTACGTCCACTTGCGCGTCATGAGCCCGTAACCACCCGTCCGCCACTGGATCGAAAGTCAAGGCTTGGCAAGGAAAGGCGACGCCATGTGTTCAGTTCTTGAACGGGCGACGCTTCCACCCTCCCACTTTTCGCTCAGATGAGCGGCTATCCATACGTCTGAGTTTACCCGATGAACGATCAAAGGGTGGCACTCAGTGCCACCCTTTGAAGAGGCAGAATTCGCCCATGATTCGCTCATCTGAGCGCGACCCCTATCAGGGGTGGCGAGAATCACGCCGTTCGGGGAACGCGGATATCAGCATGCGGACCGGCGGACAGCCCCGGACACAGCCCGGAAACTCGCCCGTCACACGCCCAGCGCAGCCAGCCGCTCCTCCACGCGCTCCGGCGCGTACAGGTGCTCCACGACCAGCGCGCCCGCCCCCACCAGCCCCGCCCGCTCCCCCAGCCGCGAGGTCACCACGTCGAGGTGGGCGGTGGAGCGGGGCAGCGCCCGCTGGTACAGCAGTTCACGCACCCCGGTGAGGAAGGGGGTTCCGGCCAGATCCCCGGCGATCATCAGGACGCCGGGGTTCAGCAGCGTCACCACCGTCGCCAGCACGTCTCCGACGCGGCGCCCGGCCTCCCGTGCCAGCGCCATCGCCTCGGGGTGACCCGAGACCAGCAGATCCCGCACGTCCGAACCCGAGGCCGCCGGAACACCCGCCTCGGCCAGCTTCCGGGCCACGGCTCCACCACTCGCCAGGGCCGCCAGACAGCCGTACGCACCGCACCTGCACAGCGCGTCCGCACCCTCCGGAACCCGTATGTGCCCTATGTCCCCGGCGCCGCCGTCGATCCCCCGGTAGATCTCCCCCCGGACGACCACCCCCGCGCCGATGCCCGTGGACACCTTGACGAGGGCGAAGGCCGTGCAGTCCGGGTACCCGGCGCGCTGTTCGCCGTACGCCATGAGGTTGGCGTCGTTGTCGACGAGGACGACCGTGTCCGCTCCGCCGCCCGCGTGCTCGGCGAAGGCACGGGCCAGGCGGCCTCTGATGTCGTGGCCGTCCCAGCCCGGCATGATCGGCGGCTGGACGACGCGGCCGGTGTCGCTGTCGACCGGCCCGGGGACCGCCAGCCCGATGCCGCACACCGCGTCCGCCGGCTGCCCCGCCTTCTGCAGCAACTCGGCGAACCAGCGGCCGAGTTCGTCCAGTACGGCCTCGGGGCCGTCCTCGATCACCAGGGTGCCCGTGTGCTCGGCCTGGATCTCGCCGGTGAGCGAGAGCACCGCGGCGCGGGCGTGACGGGTGTCGAGGTCGGCGGCGAGCACGACGGCATGGGAGTCGTCGAACTCCAGGGTGATGGAGGGGCGCCCGCCGAGCGGGGAGTCCACCGGACCACCGGCTCCCTCGCGGAGCCAGCCCGCCCGGAACAGCCGGTCCAGGCGCTGGCCCACCGTGGCCCGGGACAGGCCCGTGGCCTGCTGGAGCGCGCCGCGGGTGGTGGCCCGCCCGCTGCGGACCAGTGCGAGCAGATCTCCGGCACCGGCATGACCGCCCGCCCTCAGGACCCTTCCGTTCATGCGCACCCCCTTGCGTTCACCAACCCTGCATTACATATTGAGTTTTGCGTGTTAAATAGACGTAACTCTACGGTAGCCACTGCCGAACCGGTCGGCTCGACGTCCTCGGGGGCCCTGCGTGGACCGCACAACCCAGCTCACCGCCCGCCATGCCCACCATCGCGGCCGCACGGGCCCGCCCCGCGCCCCGGGCTCGCCTCCGGTGGCGGAGCGAGGCGAAATCAGGTCCGGTCGGGACGGATTCACGCACGTCGGAGCCGTTGTGGCCGATGTATACGATCCTGCGGCGATGGCTGGTTCCCTGCACGGCCGGGCCGCCCGAGTCCTGGAGGACAACTGGACGGGGACGTCCACCGTGCCGTCGCGGGGGCTGTATCCGCACCAGTGGTCGTGGGACTCGGCGTTCATCGCGATCGGTCTGCGGCACCTGTCGCCGCTCCGGGCCCAGACGGAGCTGGAGACGCTGCTCGACGCCCAGTGGGGCGACGGCCGGGTCCCGCACATCGTCTTCAACCCCTCCGTGCCGCTCGACGCGTACTTCCCGAGCCCCGACTTCTGGCGCTCCTCGACCGCGGGGCGCGCCGCGGGCGCCCCGCGCACCGTACAGACCTCGGGCATCGTGCAGCCACCGGTGCACGCGCTCGCCGCGTGGCTGGTCCACCGGGCCGACCCCGGGCTGTCCCGGGCACGCGACTTCCTGCCCCGGCTGTACCCGCGCCTGGCCGCCTGGCACCGCTATCTGCTGCACCGCCGTGACCTCGGCGGCGGCGGACTGGCCTCGGTCGTCCACCCCTGGGAGCAGGGCATGGACAACTCCCCCTGCTGGGACGCCCCGCTCGCCCGCGTCACCCCGGCCCCGGCCCGCTCCTTCCGCCGCGCCGACCTCGACCACGGCGCACCCGAGGACCGGCCGACGGACCTCGACTACGGGCGGTACGTACGCCTGGCGACGGACTACCGGGACAGGGACTACGCGGACGGCTACGGTGACTTCGCCGTCGAGGACCCGGCGTTCAACGCGCTGCTGATCGCCTCCGAGCACGCGCTCGCCCGGATCGCGAAGGAACTCGGCGCCACGGGCACGGCCCGCCACGCGCGCGCGGAGCGGCTGACGGCCGCCCTGGTGGACCGGCTGTGGGACCCGGCGGAGGGCATGTTCTTCTGCCGGGACGTGCGCGGCGGCGGGCTGATCCCCGAGCGCGGTGTCTCCGGGCTGATCCCGCTGCTGCTGCCGACCCTGCCGCGTGACCTCACCGACGCCCTGCTCCGCACGGCGGGCGGACCGCACTTCGGGCTCGGCGGCGCCGCCCGTCTCGTACCGAGTTACGACCTCACCGGTGAGGCCTTCGCCCCGCACCGGTACTGGCGCGGGCCGGCCTGGTTCAACACGGCCTGGCTGATCGAGCGCGGGCTGCGGCTGCACGGTGAGCGGGAGCGGGCCGACGCGCTGCGGGAAGCCTTCCTGAGCACCGCGGCCACATCCGGGTTCGCGGAGTACGTCGACCCGTACACCGGCGAGGCCTGCGGGGCGGGCGACTTCAGCTGGACCGCCGCACTGACACTCGACCTGCTCCACCAGGCCCCGGGGCACGGCGTGACCCCCGAGGGCACCGGCCCGTTCGACATGCGCGATGTGGAGGGCATGGACGACGTGGGCGGCATGGACGGCAAGAGGGACACGAGGGACATGAGGGACAAGCGAGGGGACCGGGGATGACGGAGCGGCAGCATCTGCTCGTACGCGGCGGGACGTTCGCGGCCGTGGGCGACGGCGGCGACATCAGCGGGGTGCGCGGCGGCAACGCCCCGGACGGGCTGTTCGTGCGGGACGCCCGCCACCTCAGCCGCTGGCAGCTCACCGTCGACGGCGCCGTACCCGAGACGCTCACTCCGGTCGCCGACGGCGACACCGCCCGCTGCGTCCTCGTGCCGCGCGGCGGCCGCCAGGAGCCTCCGGCGTACACGCTCTTCCGCGAACAGGCCGTCACCGACGGCGCTTTAGTGGAGTCGCTGCGCGTCACCAGCAACCGCCCGGTGCCGACGACGGTCCATGTCGAGGTCACCGCGGACGCCGACTTCACCGACCAGTTCGAACTGCGCTCCGACCACCGCACGTACACCAAGATCGGCGCCGTGCGCTCCCGCACGGTCCTCGACGACGGCGTGGAGTTCGGCTACCGGCGCGGCGAGTGGCGCTCCTGTACGAGGGTGACGTCCGAGCCGGCGCCCGACGCCGTGGAGGAGACGGGCACGGGCGCCCGCCGCCTCGTCTGGGCCCTCGACCTGGAGCCCCACGGCTCGGCGGAGCTGACCCTCCAGGTGGCCGCACGCCCGCACGGCGCACCCCGCGCACCCGAGGTTCCGTCCTCCCCCGCCGTCGCCACCGAACAACTCCTCGTGCTGGAGGGCGAGTTCGCGGAGGGCGTGCCCTTCCCGACGGGCTGGCCGGAGCTGGCGGCGGCCTGTGCGCGCGGGCTCAGTGACCTCGCCGTGCTCCAGGTCCCCGCGACGGGCCCGGACGGGGAGGAACTGCGTGTCCCGGCGGCCGGAGTCCCCTGGTTCCTCACCCTGTTGGGCCGCGACGCGCTCCTCACCTCGCTCTTCGCCCTCCCCTACCGCCCGGAGCTCGCGGCCGCCACCCTCCCCGCGCTGGCCGCCGTCCAGGCCACCGAGGTCGGCCTCGACGCGGTGGCCCAGCCGGGCAAGATCGTGCACGAGGTACGGCACGGCGAGCTGGCCCACTTCGGACAGGTGCCGTTCGGGCGGTACTACGGCTCGGTGGACGCGACCCCGCTGTTCCTCGTCCTCCTCGGCGCGTACGTCGAGCAGACCGGCGACGTGAGCCTGGCCCGCCGTCTGGAGCCCCACGCCCGTGCCGCGATCGGCTGGATGCTCGACCACGGCGGCCTCACCTCCCGCGGCTACCTGGTGTACCGCGCGGACCAGGGCGGCCTCGCGAACCAGAACTGGAAGGACTCCCCGGGCGCGATCTGCTCGGCCGACGGCAGCCGCCCCTCCGGGCCGGTGATGGCGGCCGGCGCGCAGGGCTACGCGTACGACGCGCTGCGCCGCACGGCCCACCTCGCCCGCACGGTGTGGGAGGACGAGGTCTACGGGGCGCTGCTGGAGCAGGCGGCGGCCGATCTGCGCGACCGCTTCCAGCGGGACTTCTGGATGGCCGACCACGGGTTCGCCGCGCTGGCTCTTGACGGTGAGGGCAACCAGGTCGATGCGCTGGCTTCGGACGCGGGGCATCTGCTGTGGTCGGGACTGCTGGACAAGGAGTACGGCGAGCAGGTGGGGCGGCGGTTGCTGGAGCCCGACTTCTTCTCGGGGTGGGGCGTACGGACGGTCGCGGCCGGGCAGCCCGCGTATCACCCGCTGTCCTACCACCTGGGTTCCGTGTGGCCGCACGACAACGCGCTCATCGCGCTGGGGCTCGCGCGGTACGGGCTGCACGACGAGGCGCGGACGGTCGCGCACGGGCTGGTGGACGCGGCGACGGCAACCGGGCACCGGTTGCCCGAAGTCCTGGCCGGGTACGGGCGGGACACCCACCCGGAGCCCGTGCCGTACCCGCATGCGTGTGTGCGGGAGGCTCGGGCGGCTGCGGCGCCGCTTGCGTTGCTCACGGCTGTTGGGGGTGCGTGAGCGCTCCGCTGGGTTGGCGGATCAGAGCTCGGGACTGACTGTCGGTTTGCGGCTGCGGGCTGTGTGTGGCTGGTCGCGCAGTTCCCCGCGCCCCTGCTCGTCTTACCCCCCTGACGTGTCCAGTTCTGCTTCCTCCGTCACTCCCGTGCAGTCGTACGGGTCCTTGAGCCAGCCGTCCGGGAGGACCACGCGGTTGTTGCCGGAGGTGCGGCCGCGGGGGCCGTCCGCGCCCGCCGGCCAGGGCTGGTCGAGGTCCAGTTCGTCGAGGCCGGCCCGGAGTTCGTCCAGCGAGGACGTGATCGCGAGGCGTTTACGCATCTCGGAGCCGACCGCGAAGCCCTTGAGGTACCAGGCCACGTGCTTGCGGAAGTCGATGACGCCGCGGGACTCGTCGCCGATCCACTCGCCGAGGAGGGTGGCGTGGCGGACCATGACGTCGGCCACCTCGCGGAGCGTCGGGCGGGCGAACGTCGTACGGCCTTCGAACGCCGCCACCAGGTCCGCGAACAGCCATGGGCGCCCCAGGCAGCCGCGCCCGACCACCACCCCGTCGCAGCCCGTCTCCCGCACCATCCGCAGCGCGTCCCCGGCCGACCAGATGTCGCCGTTGCCGAGGACGGGGATCTCGGGCACGTGCTCCTTGAGGCGGGCGATGGCGTCCCAGTCGGCCGTGCCGCCGTAGTGCTGGGCGGCCGTGCGGCCGTGGAGGGCGATGGACGTCACCCCCTCCTCGACGGCGATGCGGCCGGCGTCGAGGTAGGTGATGTGGTCGTCGTCGATGCCCTTGCGCATCTTCATCGTGACGGGAAGGTCACCGGCCCCGGTCACGGCCTCGCGGAGGATCGCGCGGAGGAGGTTGCGCTTGTACGGGAGGGCCGAGCCGCCGCCCTTGCGGGTCACCTTCGGGACGGGGCAGCCGAAGTTGAGGTCGATGTGGTCGGCGAGGTCCTCCTCCGCGATCATGCGGACGGCCTTGCCGACGGTCACCGGGTCCACGCCGTACAGCTGGATCGAGCGCGGGGTCTCCGACGCGTCGAACCTGATCAGCTGCATGGTCTTGTCATTGCGCTCGACCAGGGCCCGGGTCGTGATCATCTCGCTGACGTACAGCCCCTTACCCTCACTGGCTGCATCCTTCGGGGGACAACCCCCGAGCCCCCAGCCGTCGCCTTCGGCGAATTCCCGGCACAGCGTGCGGAAGGGCGCGTTCGTGATGCCGGCCATGGGGGCGAGCACGACGGGCGGCTGGACGGTGTGCGGGCCGATCCGGAGGGGACCCGTAGGGGCAACGGTGGACGTGGACATTCCCCCATTGTCACGTACTCCGGTTGTCGCGTACTCCGGCCACCACCCTCAGTCATTAGTTAGGCGCACTATTGATTTTGGCGTACGATGGCACGCATGCCCGAGCTCAGCCACCGCCGGCGTCTGCTGGTGCTCGCGATCTGCTGTATGAGCCTGCTGATCGTGAGCCTCGACAACACGGTCCTGAACGTCGCCCTGCCGTCGATGCAGCGGGAACTGAACGCGAGCGTGTCAGGGCTCCAGTGGACGATCGACGCGTACACGCTCGTGCTCGCCTCGCTGCTGATGTTCTCGGGAGCGACCGCGGACCGCATCGGCCGCAAGCGCGTCTTCATGGCCGGTCTGGTCGTCTTCACCATCGGCTCGGCGCTGTGCTCCCTCGCCCCGAACCTGGAGGCGCTCGTCGTCTTCCGGATGGTGCAGGCGGTGGGCGGTTCGATGCTGAACCCGGTCGCGATGTCGATCATCACCAACACCTTCACCGACCCGCGTGAGCGTGCCCGCGCGATCGGTGCGTGGGGCGCCGTCGTCGGCATATCGATGGCCGCCGGTCCGCTGGTCGGCGGGCTGCTCGTGGAGTCGGTGGGCTGGCGCTCGATCTTCTGGATCAATCTGCCCGTCGGGCTGGCCGCGCTCCTGCTCACCCTGCGCTACGTCCCCGAGTCCCGCGCCCCGAAGGCGCGCCGTCCGGACCCGGTGGGGCAGGTCCTGGTGATCGCCCTGTTCGGCTCCCTGACGTACGCGATCATCGAGGCGCCGAACTCCGGGATCGCCCACGTCCTGCCCTTCGCGGTCCTCGCGCTCGTCGCCCTGCTCGGCATCCTCTGGTACGAGCCGCGCCGCGCCGAACCCCTCATCGAGCTGCGGTTCTTCCGGTCCGCACCGTTCAGCGGGGCGACCCTGATCGCGATCGGCGCGTTCGCGGCGCTCGGGGGCTTCCTCTTCCTGTCGACGCTGTACCTGCAGAACGTGCGCGGTCTGGACGCCCTGCACGCGGGCCTGTGGATGCTGCCGATGGCGGTGCCGACCTTCGCCTGTGCGCCGCTGTCCGGCCGGCTGGTCGGCAGCCGGGGGCCACGGCTGCCGCTGCTGCTGGCCGGGTGCGCGATGACCGCGAGCGGTGTGCTCTTCGCCGTCTTCCACGCCGAGACGTCGAACACCATGCTCTTCCTCGGGTTCGTCCTGTTCGGTGTGGGCTTCGGCTTCGTCAACTCCCCCATCACCAACACCGCCGTCTCCGGCATGCCCCGCGCCCAGGCCGGGGTCGCCGCCGCCGTCGCCTCCACCAGCCGCCAGATCGGCCAGACGCTGGGCGTCGCGGTGATCGGTGCGGTGCTGGCGGCGGGCGTGAGCTCGTCGGCGTACCGGGACACGTTCGTGGCCGCCGCCCGGCCCGGCTGGTGGATCATCGTCGGCTGCGGCCTCGCGGTACTGGCCCTGGGTGCGCTCACGACGGGGCGGTGGGGCCGCCGGACGGCCGAGCGCACGGCCGAACGCCTGGAGGCGGCCGAGGTCCGGGACGCGGCGGGAGTGGTGGCCGGGGCGAAGGCCGACCGGACCTAGGGCGTGCTTCGAAAGTCCCGCCTGCCCCCCTTCGGGCGGACGACGGGACTTTCGAAACACGCCCGAGTACCCCAACAGGCAACGTTCGCTCAGACGCGCCCGACCGCCACACCGGACGAGCGGGCGGCCGCCTCCCGCTCCAGCGCGAGGGCGTGCAGCTTCTCCAGCCGCTCGCGCGACTCCTCGTCGACCGGGGCGTACGTCACCATCCGCGGTCCACTGCTCGGACCGAGCCAGAGGTCGGTGTGGTCGAGGGTGAGCGGGCCGACATGGGCGTTGACGAACTCCTTGCGCTTGCTGCGGGAACCGACGACCTCGTGGCGGTCCCACGCCTCGCGGAACTCCGCGGACTCCGTGCGCAGCCGGTTCAGCAGCGCCTTCCAGGCGGGGTCGGCGAGATGACCGGCCATCGCGGCGCGCAGCTTGGCGGCCATGAGCCGGGTGGTCTCCTCCAGGTGCACGATCGACGAGCGCCACTCCTCGTGGGTGTAGGCGAGGACCATGCAGTTCAGGTCCTCCGGCGGCACCGAGGTGAGGTCGCAGAGCAGCAGGCCGTACGTGCGGTTGTAGGCGAGGATGTCGTACCGGCTGTTCTGCAGGCAGGCCGGGAACGGCTCCATCTGTTCCAGGATGGCCCGCTGCGCCCGGGTCACCGACGAGCAGTTCTTGCCGGGCGAGGGATCGACGGCCCCGGCCAGGTTGAACAGGTGCTCGCGCTCGCTGGAGTCGAGGAGCAGGGTGCGGGCGAGGGCGTCCAGGACCTGCACGGAGACCTGGATGTCCCGGGCCTGTTCGAGCCAGGTGTACCAGGTGACACCGACCGCGGAGAGCTGTGCGACCTCCTCTCGGCGCAGTCCGGGCGTACGCCGGCGCCGGCCGCGGGGCAGGCCGACCTGCTCCGGCGTGATGTGCTCGCGGCGGTGGCGCAGGAACGCGGCGAGCTCGTGCCGGCGCACCACCGACTCCTGCGCCGCACGCGGCCGTGCCGTCATCGGCTCGGGTGGGCGTGCCTCAGATGGGCGTGCCTCGGGTGGTGGTGCCTGGCGTCGTTGTGCCTCGGTCGCCCGTACCGCCATGGTCGTCATGCCTCCAGCCTGGGGCCCCGCGGGACCTGTTGCACCCGTTGTCCAGGTAGCGCTTCTACCAGGATAAGGAGACTCTGGTACCAGGCTGAGCCAGGCAGGAACCTGCTTGGTGTGACCTCTACGGATTCCCTCACCACCACCCCCGTCCGCGCCCCCACCGCGCCGCCGTCCGGACTCGGCGGCCTCGGGCTCTTCACGGTCCTGCTCGGCGCGGCGCTCCCGCTCATCGACTTCTTCATCGTGAACGTGGCCCTGCCGACGATCGGCCGCGACCTCGCCGCGAGCGAGACGGTCCTCGAACTCGTCGTCGCCGGGTACGGACTCGCGTACGCCGTCCTGCTCGTCCTCGGCGGGCGGCTCGGCGACCTCTTCGGCCGGCGCCGGTTCTTCCTGTGGGGCATGGCCGCCTTCGGGGTGACCTCGCTGGCGTGCGGGCTCGCCCCGGACGCCTGGACGCTGGTGGCGGCGCGGGTCGCGCAGGGCGCGGCGGCGGCCGCGATGCTCCCGCAGGTGCTCGCCACCATCCAGGCGACGACCTCCGGCACGCACCGCGCCCGGGCGATGAGCCTGTACGGCGCGACGGCCGGGCTCTCCATGGTGGCCGGGCAGATCCTCGGCGGCGTCCTGGTGGCGGTCGACATCGCGGGCACCGACTGGCGAGCCGTGTTCCTTGTCAACGTGCCGGTCGTCGCGGTCGGACTGGTCCTGGCCGCGCGTGCCGTGCCCGAGACCCGCTCGTCGCACCCGGAGCCCGTGGACGGTCCCGGCACCGTCCTGCTGGCCGTGTCCCTGCTGACCCTCCTCGTGCCGCTCACCGAGGGGCGGGCGGCGGGCTGGCCGCTGTGGACGTGGCTGGCGCTGGCCGCGTTCCCGTTCGCGGCACTCGCCTTCTTCCTGGTCGAGCGCCGGCAGGACCGCCTGGGCCGTACGCCCCTCGTACCGCCCAGCCTCTTCGCGCTCACCTCACTCCGCCGGGGACTGGTCATGATCGTGCCGTTCTCGATCGGCTTCAGCGGATTCATGTTCGTGATCGCGGTGGCGTTGCAGCAGGGCGCGCGGCTCGGTCCGGTCCAGGCCGGTCTCGCGCTGTCCCCGATGGCGGTGGCGTTCTTCCTCGTGGCGCTGGCGGGTCCGCGGCTGGTCGCCCGGTACGGCACCCGCGTGGTGACCGCGGGCGGGATGGTCCAGGCGGTGGGCGTGGCCCTGATGGCCCTCACCGTGTGGCGGAGCTGGCCGGACCTGACCTGGCTGACATTCCTGCCCGGCGCGGCGATCGCGGGTGCCGGTCAGGCGCTCCAACTCCCCATCCTGCTCCGGCTCGTCCTCTCCGAGGTCCCGCCCGTCCGGGCCGGCGTCGGCAGCGGCGTCATGGTCACCACCCAGCAGTCGGCCCTCGCCCTGGGCGTGGCCACCCTGGGCTCCCTCTTCCTCTCACTGGTCCCGGGGATGGGCATGGGCGACGCCCTGGTGACGACACTCCTGGTCCAACTGGCGGGAATCGCCCTGACGGTGGCGCTGAGCCTGCGGCTGCCGCGAACGATCCGCTAGGGAAAGCGTTCGAACTCGTCGCACGGGGAAGCAGAAGACTCAACGACCCCCTGGAATGCCGAGCCTCGCCAGGAGGCGTGGAGACGTGGAGACGTGGAGACGTGATGCTGGAGATCAACACGAGCAAGGTGACCCGCTGGGACCAGCACGGGCGCCCACACACCGTCCGGGTCGAACGCGCGGGCGTGCAGCGCACGATCGAATGCGACACGTGCGGCTGGCGGAAGGGCGCCCAGTTCCTGCCGTGGCTGAAGGCGGAGGAACACCTGGCCGAGGAACACCAGGCGACGGTGGACCCCAAGACGGCGTAGGCCCTGTCGCTCACCGTTCTTCCTCGGCGCGGCGGGCGCGCAGGGCCCGCACCTTGTGGCGGTTGCCGCAGTGTTCCATGGAGCACCAGCGGCGCCGTCCGGGCCGCGAGGTGTCGACGTAGACGAGGTAGCAGCGCTCGCCGGCGCACATGCGGACGCGCTCGGCGTACGGGCCGGTCAGCAGCTCGACGGCGTCGCGGGCGACGCTGGAGACGAGCTGGGCCCCGGCTGCCGCTCCCGCCCATACGCGCCGGTCGCCGTCGCCCCCGATCGCGGGGACCAGCGGCGGATGAGCGGCCGCCTCGTTGAGGACATCGAGATCCTCACGGCCCCCGCCCGCCACACCGAACTCGGGCAGCCCGCCGCAGATCCGCGCCACGACGACACGGAACAGTGCGTCCCGGACCTGCCGCGCGTACGCCACGTCCTGCTCCGTGACCTCCAGTGCGGGCGTGGGGGTGAGCCGGGACCGCTCGGCCCAGGCGACCAGATCGGCGGGCGCGTGGAGCACCTCGTACCTGCGGAAGGCACCCGGCCCTCCGGTGGTGAGCAGTTCGAGGCAGAGTGCGCCGGGGTCGAACCGATACGAGGCCCCGGAGGGGGACCGCAGCACCATCCCGGACACAAGCGACTCCCCCGACGTGTGGACGACCTGTGGACGACAAGCCCTTGTAACCAATATAACCAGTTACATGAGAAACGCTCTGCACTGGAAGCTGGTCATCGACACCCACGACGCCCGGACCATGGCGGACTTCTGGGCCGCGGCACTGGAGTACGAGGTGGAGGACGCGACCGCGCTCGTCGACCACCTCCTGTCGACGGGTGGCCTGCCCGAGGCGGCGGTCGCCGAGCACCACGGCCGGCGCGCCTTCCGGGGATACGCGGCCGTACGCCATCCCGAGGACCCGTACGACCCGTTCACCGGCATCGGCAAGGGCCGTCGGCTGCTGTTCCAGGACGTCCCCGAGCCGAAGACGGTGAAGAACCGCCTGCACATCGACGTCCACGCGGAAGCCGGTGGCCGCGACGAGCTGGTCTCCCGCCTGGAATCCCTGGGCGCGACCCGTGTCCGCGAGGTGAACAAGGGCCCCGCGGGCCACTGGTGGCTGATGCGGGACCCCGAGGGCAACGAGTTCTGCGTGGCGTGACGGGCGGGCGCCGACCGCCGTGGCGGACGCGCAAGCGCGGGAGTCGGTCCTTCCGCGGGGGTCAGGCCCTCAGGCCCCGCAGCAGCAGATCCACCACGGCGTCGAAGTCGGCCTCGGTGCCGGGCTGTTCCCACTCCACGGCATAGCGCGGGTCGTGGAAGCGGCGCGAGGCGTGGAAGAGGGCGCGGGCGGTGGCGGACGGGTCGTCGGCGGTGAAGGTGCCGGCGTCGACGCCCGCCCGGACGATCCGCCTCAACTGGCTGATCAGTTCGGCGATGTGCTCGCCCACCGCCTCGCCGTTCTCCTCGGTGAGGACCATGTACGTGGCGAAGAGCTCGGGGTCGTCACCGGCCTTGCGGCGCTTGGCCGCGAACAGAGCGGAGAACCAGGCGCGCAGCCGGGCCTCCGGGTCGCGGTCCTCGGCGACGATGCCGGAGAGGGAGTCGGACGTACGGTCCAGCCAGCGCTTCGTCACCGCCTCCCGCAGCGCCGCCTTCGTACGGAAGTGCCGGTAGACACTGCCGTGGCTGACTCCGAGCGCACGGGCCACGTCCACCACGGTCGCCTTGGCGGGGCCGTGGCGGCGCAGCACCTCCTCGGTCGCTTCGAGGATGCGCTCGGCGGTCAGGGTCTGCGGGGTCGGTGTCATGAGGGAGACCGTACCGGGAGGGCCGGTCAGCGCTCGCTGTCGAGCGTCGCCATCTGCGCGGGCGCGTAGCGCTCGCCCGCCGCCGCGTCGGCCGGTACCGCGGCTTCGATGGCCGTCAGGTCCGCGTCGTCCAGCGTGACGTCGAGCGCGCCCAGCGACTCGGTCAGCCGCTCCCGGGTGCGGGCGCCGATCAGCGGCACGATGTCCTCGCCTCGTGAGAGCACCCAGGCGATGGCGATCTGCGCGACGCTGACGCCCTTCTGCTCGGCGATCTTCCGCAGGGAGTCGACGAGGGCGAGGTTGTGGTCGAGGTTCTCGCCCTGGAACCGGGGGGAGTGGGAGCGGAAGTCGTTCGCGGCCAGCCGGCGGTCGCGGGTGTAGTGCCCGGAGATCAGGCCGCGGGACAGCACGCCGTACGCCGTGATGGAGATGCCCAGTTCACGGGTGGTGGGAAGGATGCTCTGCTCCAGGCTCCGCGAGATGAGCGAGTACTCGATCTGGAGGTCCACGACGGGAGCGGTGGCGGCGGCCCGCCGGATGGTATCGGCGCCGGCCTCGCTCAGCCCGATGTGCCGCACGTATCCCTTCTCCACCAGCTCCGCGATGGCGCCGACCGTCTCCTCGATCGGCACGCCGGGGTCGACCCGGGCGATCCGGTAGACGTCGATGTGGTCCACGCCGAGGCGCTGGAGCGAGTAGGCGGCGAAGTTCTTCACCGCGGCGGGTCGTCCGTCGACACCACCCCACTCACCGTCCGGGCCCCGCAGCGCCCCGAACTTGACGCTGGTGAGGGCCTGTTCGCGTCGCGCCGCCGGAGCGGACCGCAGGGCCTCGCCGATCAACATCTCGTTGTGGCCCATGCCGTAGAAGTCGCCGGTGTCGAGCAGGGTCACGCCCGCTTCGAGCGCGGCGTGGATGGTCGCGATGGACTCGGCCCGGTCCGCGGTGCCGTACAGGGCGGACATGCCCATGCAGCCGAGGCCGAGGGCGGACACCTGGGGGCCGGTGGTGCCGAGGGGGCGGGTTTCCATGAGGACTCCTTGGGATGTCGTGAGGGGTCGTGCGCGCGGGCGCGCACACGGTGCCGTGTACCCACCCTGACATGACAGCTGACAGATTTCAATATCTGTCATCTGTCATGCGTCAGTCACCTTGCCCATGGAACGCCTCACCGAACGACACAGCCCCGCACCCCCGGAAGGGGGCGCGGGGCTGTGACATGGCGTGGCCCGCTAGCAACCGATCAGGCGCCCGGCCAGGTACGCCTCGATCTGGTCCAGCGACACGCGCTCCTGCTTCATCGAGTCACGCTCACGCACCGTCACCGCGTTGTCGTCCAGCGTGTCGAAGTCGACCGTCACACAGAACGGCGTACCGATCTCGTCCTGGCGGCGGTAGCGGCGCCCGATCGCGCCCGCGTCGTCGAACTCGATGTTCCAGTGCTGGCGCAGCGCCTGGGCGAGTCCCTTCGCCTTCGGGGACAGCTCCGGGTTACGGGAGAGCGGCAGGACGGCGACCTTGACCGGGGACAGGCGCGGGTCGAGGCGCAGCACCGTGCGCTTCTCCATCTTGCCCTTGGCGTTGGGGGCCTCGTCCTCGACGTAGGCGTCCAGCAGGAAGGCCAGCATCGTGCGCCCGACACCCGCCGCCGGCTCGATCACGTACGGGGTCCAGCGCTCACCCGCCTCCTGGTCGAAGTAGGAGAGGTCCTGGCCGGAGGCCTTGGAGTGGGCGGAGAGGTCGTAGTCGGTGCGGTTGGCGACACCCTCCAGCTCGCCCCACTCGCTGCCGCCGAAGCGGAAGCGGTACTCGATGTCGGCGGTGCGCTTGGAGTAGTGGGAGAGCTTCTCCTGCGGGTGCTCGTACCAGCGCATGTTCTCTTCGCGCAGACCCAGGCCGGTGTACCAGTTCCACCGCTCCTGCATCCAGTACTCCTGCCACTTCTCGTCCTCGCCCGGCTTGACGAAGAACTCCATCTCCATCTGCTCGAACTCACGGGTACGGAAGATGAAGTTGCCCGGCGTGATCTCGTTGCGGAACGACTTGCCCATCTGCGCGATGCCGAACGGCGGCTTGCGGCGCGAGGAGGTCTGCACCTGGGCGAAGTTGGTGAAGATGCCCTGGGCGGTCTCGGGGCGCAGATAGGCGACGGAGCCGCTGTCCTGCGTCGGGCCGAGGTGCGTGGAGAGCAGACCGGAGAACTGCTTGGGCTCGGTGAACTGACCCTTGTTGCCGCAGTTCGGGCAGTTGACCTCGGCGAGGCTCTCGGGCATGCGGCCGTGCTTCGCCTCGTACGCCTCCTCCAGGTGGTCCGCGCGGAACCGCTTGTGGCAGGAGGTGCACTCGGTGAGGGGGTCGGTGAAGGTGGCGACGTGGCCGGAGGCCACCCAGACCTCGGTGGCCAGGATCACGGACGAGTCGATACCGACGACGTCCTCGCGCGACGTGACCATGTAGCGCCACCACTGGCGCTTGATGTTCTCCTTGAGCTCGACACCCAGCGGTCCGTAGTCCCAGGCGGCGCGCTGACCACCGTAGATCTCGCTGCACGGGAATACGAAGCCACGGCGCTTGCTCAGGCTGACGATGGTGTCGATCTTGTCGGCGGCCACGGTGCTCTCTTCATTACGACGACGGGCGACGAAGCGGATGCGCTCCTGGAGGGAAGCGATGCGCCTCAGAGCGAATGCTTCAGGTTACCGGCGGGGGCTCCCCTCCAATCAAATCGGTTCGGTCAGGAGACAGCACAAAACGGTCACCCACCCTCACCGGGGTCTCACCGCACGCCCCACCCAGGGCTTGTTGACAATCATTTCCAACTTTGCTGAAAATGACTGTCATGAACGTAGTACGACCACACCGCCGACAGCGGCCGCATCGGCGACACCGGCGACACCGGCGACCCCTCATATCCGGGGCCGCGGTCGCGGCGGCCACCGCCCTCGGCCTCGGCACCCTCACCGCATGCTCGGACACGTCCGCCACCTCGGGCAACACGGACAAGTTCGACGTCGTGACGTCGTTCTACCCCATGGCCTACCTCGCCGAGCAGATCGGCGGGAAGCACGTACACGTCACCACCCTCACCGAACCCGGCCAGGAGCCGCACGACCTGGAGATCAGCGCCCGGCAGACCGCGCAGCTCCAGGAGTCGGACGCCGTCCTCTACCTCAAGGGCCTCCAGCCCTCCGTCGACGACGCCGTCGCCCAGTCCCCGGTCAAGACCAAGATCGACGCCGCCACGCTGACCTCCCTGGAGAAGCACGGCAACGAGGTCGGCGGCCACGCGGCCGAACACGACCACGAGCACGGCGAGGAGGCGGACGGCAAGGACCCCCACATCTGGCTCGACCCGGTGAGATACGCCGAGGTCGCCAAGGGCGTCGGTGCCGCCTTCGCGAAGGCCGACCCGGACCACGCGGACACCTACAAGACGAACACCGAGGCCCTGGTCGAGAAGCTCGGCGCCCTGGACTCGCAGTTCGAGAGCGGCCTGAAGAACACCAGGACCAGGGTCTTCATCACCACCCACGCCGCCTTCGGCTATCTCGCCGAGCGCTACGGCCTGACCGAGGAGGCCATCGCCGGCCTCGACCCGGAGTCGGAGCCCAGCGCCGCCCGTGTGAAGGATCTTGAGAAGATGGCGAAGGCCGACGGCGTCTCCACCGTCTTCTACGAGACCCTTGTCAGCGACAAGACCGCGAAGACCCTCGCGAAGGACTCGAACCTGAAGACGGACGTGCTCGATCCCATCGAGGGCATCACGTCCAGGTCCCGGGGCGACGACTACATCCAGGTCATGGAAGCCAACCTCAAGGCGCTGCAGACCGCACTGGGCGCCCGGTGACCCCTGTGGAGGACGCGGCATGAGCGACGCACCCGTCACCGAACCCGCCGAGCCCGTCATATCCCTGCGCGGTGTCCGCGCGGAGTTGGGCTCGCGCACCGTCCTGCGCGGCATCGACCTCACCGTGCACCGCGGTGAGGTCGTCGCGCTGCTCGGCGCCAACGGCTCCGGCAAGTCCACGGCCGTACGCAGCGTCATCGGCCAGGTGCCGGTCAGCAAGGGCACGATCGAACTCTTCGGCACGCCAGGGGCACGCTTCTCCGACTGGAAGCGGGTCGGGTACGTGCCCCAGCGCACCACGGCCGCGGGCGGCGTCCCGGCCACGGTGACCGAGGTCGTCGCCTCCGGCCGCCTCTCCCGCGCCCGCTTCGGCATCCTCCGCAAGGCCGACCACGAGGCCGTGCACAGGGCTCTCGCGCTGGTCGGCCTGACGGACCGGGCGAAGGACTCCGTGAACGCCCTGTCCGGGGGCCAGCACCAGCGCGTCCTGATAGCCCGCGCCCTCGCCGGTGAACCCGAGCTGCTGATCATGGACGAGCCGATGGCGGGCGTCGACCTCGCCAGCCAGGAGGTGCTCGCGGACACCCTGCGCAAGCAGGTGGGCGAGGGCACGACCGTCCTCCTCGTCCTGCACGAACTCGGCCCCCTGGAGCCCCTGATCGACCGCGCGGTCGTCCTCCGCGACGGCTGCGTCCTCCACGACGGCCCGCCCCCGAAGGCGGTCGGCCAGCATGCCCTGCCCGGCCACGACCACGTCCACCCGCACGCGGCCCCCGGTGCGGAACCGGTCCGTACGGGCCTGCTGAGCTGAGAAGGCACCGCATCATGGATCTCCTGAACTACGCCTTCATGCAACGGGCCCTGCTCGCCGCCGTCCTCGTCGGCGTCACCGCGCCCGCCATCGGCATCTACCTCGTCCAGCGCCGCCAGGCCCTGATGGGCGACGGCATCGGCCACGTGGCGATGACGGGCGTCGGCCTCGGCTTCCTGCTGTCGTGGTCCCCGGTGTGGATGGCGACGCTCGTGTCCGTCGTGGGCTCGGTGCTGATGGAACTCATCCGCTGGTACGGCAGGACGCGCGGCGACATCGCGCTGGCGATGCTCTTCTACGGAGGCATGGCGGGCGGCGTGATGTTCATCAACCTCGCGCCCACGGGCTCCAACGCCAACCTGACGTCGTACCTCTTCGGCTCGCTGTCGACGGTGTCGCCGTCGGACGTGACGGCGATCTGCCTGCTGGCGGCGTTCGTGGTGCTGGTGACGATCGGCCTGCGCCGCCAGCTGTTCGCCGTCAGCCAGGACGAGGAGTTCGCCCGGGTCACGGGCCTGCCGGTACGGGCGCTGAACCTGCTCACGGCGGTCACGGCGGCCGTGACGGTGACCGTGGCGATGCGGGTCGTCGGACTGCTGCTGGTCTCGGCGTTGATGGTGGTGCCCGTGGCGGCGGCCCAGCAGCTCAGCCGGAGCTTCGCGGCGACGTTCGCCATCGCGGTGGCCATCGGGGTCACGGTGACCATCAGCGGCACGGTGACCTCGTACTACCAGGACGTGCCGCCGGGGGCGACGATCGTGCTGCTGACCATCGCCGCGTTCCTGCTGCTCACGGCACTGGCGGCGCCGCTGGCACGGCGGCGGGCGCGGGTACGGGAGCATGCCGGGGGCGACCCCGCGGAGTGTGTGATCCCCGCCGCGGACGAGGAGTTGGGGCGGGCGACGGTCCCGGCCGGCCGCGGTTCCACGGGCGGGGCGGAGGGGGTCGGCACCTGACTCCCTTCCGTCCGGGCTGGCACAATGGCCCGGCAAGGCGCAGACGTGAGGAGGCAACGGTGACGACCGCTGGACCCGTAAAGGGTCGGTCCACTCGGCAGCGTGCGGCCGTGGCGGCGGCGCTCGACGAGGTCGACGAGTTCCGCAGCGCGCAGGAACTCCACGACATGCTCAAGCACAAGGGCGACTCGGTCGGGCTGACCACCGTGTACCGCACGTTGCAGTCCCTCGCCGACGCGGGCGAGGTGGACGTGCTGCGCACCTCCGACGGCGAGTCGGTGTACCGCCGGTGCTCCACGGGCGAGCACCACCACCATCTCGTCTGCCGGATCTGCGGCAAGGCCGTCGAGGTCGAGGGGCCCGCGGTGGAGAAGTGGGCGGACGCGATCGCGGCGGAGCACGGTTTCGTGAACGTGGCGCACACGGTGGAGATCTTCGGCACGTGCGCCGACTGTGCGGGGGCCTCCGGCGGTTGAGCGGTTCGCGGGTTCTCGCCGTCACCTGGGGGCTGCCGCCCCCCAGACCCCCGCTTGCCGGCCTGAACGGCCTCGTCCTCAAACGCCGGACGGGCTGGGGGTGCCTGGCCTCGGCTGAATATCCCGGGCGCCGTCCACCGGGCCGTAACAGGCCGCCGCGGCCCCGGTCATGAGGGCCCAGTAGCGGTCGCCGTACGACCAGTGCCACCACTCCGTGGGGTAGTTGACCAGGCCGGCCGTGGTGAGCGCGGCGGAGAGGAAACGGCGGTTGCGGCGGGCCTCGTCGGAGATGTTCGGGGCGTCGGTGTAGCAGGCGCCCGCGCTCTCCTCGGGGCTCGCGTCGACCGGGGTACCGAGATCGAGCTCCTCGCCCGAGGCGGTGCACAGGGTGAGGTCCACCGCGGCGCCGGCGACGTGCGGACCGATCTCCGGCGGGGACAGGGACCGGCTGGTCTGGGTACGCAGGTACTCCTCGGACCAGTCCGGGTTGGCACGGCGCAGCTCGGCCGCGTACGCCTCGAAGTAGCTGATCTGGAGAGTGAGCGGGCGGTACCCCTCGGTGACCAGCAGCCGCAGGCCGTCGGGGAGCAGCCGTGCCGCGCGGGCCAGCCGCCAGGCGACGCCCTCGCGGATCAGCGCGTAGGAACCCTCCGGGTCGGCCTGCCGGGAGTCCACGACCACGAAGGCCAGCTCCCGCAGATCGACCAGGGGCTCACCACAGTCCTGGACGGGGACACCTGCGACCGAGGGGTCGTTCATGAGGATGATCGGGGGCATGCGTCGTCTCTCGCGGCGGTTCGGGCGTACGGGCGTACGGCGATGCTGGCGGGTCGAGGCGATGTACGGTCGTGCGGCGACGCCCCGGGACAGGGGCGGTCGTACCCGACGCCCCTGCCCCGGAACTCCCCCGGCATGTGCCTGGCTTCCCCTGGCTGATGGTGCCCTTCACTTGGCCGGCCGAGCGGTGAGGATCGCCCGGCCGACCATTTGTCCCCCGACACCCACGAGCTTGGCGCAGGGCGCTGCAAGTTCTCTGCAAGTCCACGGCAAGGCGTTACGGGCACGGCCGGCCTACGACCGCCCCGGCCAGGGCTCGTTCCGTTCGCGGGCCTCGCACGCCGTGAACACGGCCATCGCCTCGGCGCGCAGCGCCGCCGCCCCCGTCCCGTCGCCCAGTGCCTCGCGCGCCGTGGCCAGGTCCCGCAGGGCGCGGGCGCGCGGGAGGCGCAGGCCCATCTCCTCCCAGCCGGCGACCGACGCGGTCAGCAGCCGGGCCGCCTCGGCGAAGCGGCCGTCGGCGAGCGCGCACTCGCCGAGGGTGCGCACGGTCATCGCCTCGCCGAAGCGGTCCTGGTGGGCCCGGCAGACCCCGAGCGCCCGGTGCAGCTCGGACTCGGCCTCCCGTGTACGGCCCATCCGCAGCCACGCCTTGGCCAGCGCCCGCCCGCTGTACGCGGCCATCAACGGATCCCCGAGGGCACTCAGGATCTCCCGCGCCTGCCCGGCCACGCGCGCCGCCGCCTCGTACTCGCCGAGCGACCGGTGGATGAGGCTGAGCGTGCGCAGCGCCATGGCCTCCCCACGGCGGCTGCCCTGCCGCCGGTACGCCGCCAGCGACTCGTCGAGGAGGACGAGCGCCGTGTCGTGGTCGCCGAGTTCCAGCCGTACGGAACCGGCGTACCGGCAGGCGACACCCACGCCGGTGTCGTCGCCGAGCCTCCGGAAGCCGTCGACCGCGTCGGCCAGAGCCCGTTCGGCGGCGCGTAGTTCGCCCAGTTCGCGGAAGGCGCTGCCGACGCCGGAGAGGGCGGCGGAGCGGCCGTGTACGTCACCGAGGTCCGCGCAGATCCGCTCCGCCTGCTGGAAGTAGTCCAGTGCCTCGGCACAGCGGTCCTGTTCGTAGCGGAGCTGGCCCAGGCCTATGAGCAGCAGGGCCTCGCCGGAGAGGTCCTCGGCGCGCCGGGCGGCGGCGAGGGCGGCGTCGTGGCTGCGCCACCAGGCGTCGAAGCGGTTGCTGATGGCGAACGACGAGGAGCACAACGCCGCCGCGGCCTCGCAGGCCGGTGTGTGCAGCCCCAGCGCGGCGGCCCGTTCGACGGCCGTGGTCAGGGCGCCGGCCTCGGCGTCGAACCAGGTGAACGGATCGGCGAGGGCTCGCCGGGTGGTGCGGGCGCTGACGGCGGTGTACGGGCCGGAGGAGGCGGGCGGCCGCGGATCGTTCCCGGTGCCGCCGGTGCCGTCCTCCGGTGCCCCGGAGGTGTCGCCCGGGGTCCCGGTGGCCGCGCGGCGCTGGCGCAGTATCACCGCTCCCGGGGGTGCCGCCTCTGTGACGCGGTCCATCAGCCACAGGCCGGCGGTCAGGGCGCGGCCCACGGCGGCGGTGCGGTCGGCGACGGGGTCCTCGGTCTCGGCGCGTTCGGCGGCGTAGACGCGGACCAGGTCGTGGAGCCGGTAGCGGGGCTGGCCGACCTGGTCCGTGCCGGGGCAGTCCAGCAGCTGGGCGTCCACGAGCCGTTCCAGCGCCTCCTCCGCCTCGTCCTCCGGTACGTCGGCGAGGGCGGCCACCGTCCAGGCGGCCACGTCGGCCGAGCCCAGCGTCGCGAGGCGGCGCAGCACGAGGCGGGCGCTCGGGTCCAGCGCCCGGTAGCTCAGGCCGAGGCCGGCCCGTACCTCCAGGTCGCCCACGGACAGCTCGTCGAGGCGGCGGTGCTCGTCGGCGAGGCGGTCGGCGAGCATGCTGGGCGTCCAGTGCCTGCGGGTCGCCAGCCGCGCCCCGGCGATCCGCAGGGCCAGCGGCAGCCCGCCGCACAGCTCGACGATCCGCCGCGCGGCGGCCTCCTCGCGTGGGTCCCCCCACGAGGCGCCTATGACACGGGTCAGCAGCTGAAGGCCGCGTACGCCGTCCAGGACGTCGAGGTCGGTCCGCCGGGCGCCGACCAGCCCGCCGAGCCGCGTCCGTGAGGTCACCAGCACCCCGCAGGCCGCGCTGCCCGGCAGCAGCGGACGCACCTGCGACTCGCTGCCCGCGTCATCGAGGACCAGCAGGATGCGGCGCCCCGCGACGAGGCTGCGGAAGAGGTCGCCGCGCTCGGCCGGGTCCTCGGGCGGGTCCGCGCCCAGCGCCCGCAGCAGCCGCCCGAGGATCTCCCCCGGCGGCACGGGCTCACTGAAGCCGTGCAGTTCGGCGTAGAGCTGGCCGTCGGGGTACCGGTCCGCCACCCGGTGGGCCGCCTGCACGGCGAGGGTGGACTTCCCGACCCCCGCGGGCCCCGACACCACCACCACGGGTGTCGCCGCGCGCGGCCCGGTCAGCCACGCGGCGACCTCCGCCGATTCCGTCTCCCGCCCGGTGAAGTCACTGAGGGCGGGCGGCAGCAGCGACACGGTCCGTGGCGGCGCGGCGCCCGTGCGGGCGGGCGGGGCGCCGGCCGGGGTCCGTCTGCCGGGCAGCAGCCCGGGGTCGGCCCGCAGCACGGCCTGGTGCATCCGGTTCAGCTCCGGCCCGGGGTCGATGCCCAGTTCGTCGGCGAGCACGGCGCGCCCCTCGCCGTACACCGCGAGGGCGTCGGCCTGGCGCCCCAGCCGGTAGAGCGCGAGCATGAGCTGGCCGCGCAGCCGCTCCCGCGTGGGGTGGGCCGCGACCAGCGCGGTGAGCTCGGTCGCGAGGTCGGCCTCCTGCCCCGCGATCTCCAGCTCCGCCGCGATCCGCTCCTCCAGCGCCGTCTGCCGGGCCTCCTCAAGGCGTACGGCCTCGCCGCGCAGCGCGCCCCCGACGCCACCGAGCGCCGGGCCGCGCCACAGGGCCAGCGCCTCACGCAGCGCGCGGGCGGCCGCGCGGTGGTCACCCCCGGCGGCGGCCCGCCGTCCCTCGGCGGTCAGTTCCTCGAACCGTACGAGATCGACCCGGCCGGCCCCTGGCCGCAGCACGTACCCGGGCGCCCTGGTCTCGATCGCCTCTCCGGCGCCCTCGGGCAGGGCGCGCCGCAGCGCCGAGACGTACGACTGCACCAGTGCCCGCGCCGTGTCGGGCGGTTCCGCGCCCCAGATGGCGTCGACCAGCGCGTCGGCGGGCACGACCTGTCCGGCCCGCAGCAGCAGCACGGCCAGCAGCGCCCGCGGCTTGGGGCCGCCGAGGCGCAAGGGCACGCCGTCCCGGTACGCCTCGACCGGGCCGAGCAAGCGGTATTCCAGCTCCACGGGTCCCCGTCTTCCGGGCCGTCGGTCCGCAGCGACAGCGTTGCTCACGCAACGTTCGACGCGGATGTACGGCGTCGTGGTTTCCCCGCACACATGATGCGCTACTGATTTGAGAGAAAACAGGAGAAGGCACGGGCGTTCTGGCCGGGCCGGGAGGTGATTTCGGAAGTTTTCCTCCCGTAGCCGGACAAGTACGGCACGGTCGCCCGTCGGATTTTCATGCCGGGGCGGGATGGGTATGTTTTTCCGGCGCGTGTGAGGCCGGAGGGGTGAGACCTGGCCGGTCTGCGCCGAGGGGGAGTTCGAGGGGGAGGCTTTGGGACGGGGGCTGCTCAGAGGTTGTCTGCTGCTGTGCCTGACGGTGTTGTTCGTCCTGGCGGAGTTCGGCCTTCAGGGGAGGGCGTCGGCGGCGGACGACGACTGTGCTTCGGGAGAGCTGAAGGGCGCCAAGGCCACTACGTCGGTGCGGTTGAAACACGACGGCGAGGACTTCACGAAGGCCGACACCCGATTGGTCGTGGAGGTGCCGAAGTCCTGGAGCCTGGCCCCGGACCTGCTGCTCAACGGAGACACCGAGGGGTACCGCGCGGCCATGCGGTGCGTTCTGCGCTACCCGGACGATCCGTATCCGTACCGGGACACGGAATGGCGCCCCTGGCCGCCCAAGGTGACGGTCCAGAACAAGTCGATCACGGTGGAGCACCGCGCCGTCACGAACGTGGACGCCACGGGGGACAGGGATTTCGGGCCGTGGCGCATCAGCATCGGCAAGAGGCTCTGGACGCTGACCCTGCTGCGCCCTCCCGCCCTGGACAAGGCCTGGTGGCAGGAGATCACGGTCGATCTCGGCGGACGTGCGGCACGGACCGTGTCCCCGACCCCGACGAAGGGCTCGGTCACCCGGCTGACCTGGACCCGGGCGAAGGCGGGTGACAGTCCGCCCGACGTCCGGATCCAGATCCAGCCACCGGCGACCAAGGCGCTGGCCGCCCAGTGGAACGACAGCCCTTGGTACCTCGTGAGTTCGGCGACATTGCTCTCGTACGACCTGGTGCTCTTCCCGGCCCTCCTGCTCCTGGTGCGGAGGCTGCGCAGGTCGCCCGTGTCGTTGTCACCGACCCCGGCGGAGGAGGCCACACGCCGGAACCTGCTCGTGTGGGCCTGTGTCATGTTCGCCGCCGTACTCGCCTTCGAAGTGGACGACCAGGCGCCCCGCTTCCTCGGTGATCACGGGCTCTTCCCGTGGTGGCCGGACCACAGGGTCGCCGTCCACCTGGTGATCTCGACGCTCGGCGGGGGTGCCCTGGTCCTGTTCGGCAGACCCGGGCGGGCGGCCGGGACGGCGGCGGCGCTGGCGGTCGCCTACATCGGCGTCGTGGCGAGCGCACCCGAATGGTCCGCGCTGCCACCCGGCTTCTGGCTCTCCACGGAGCACGCAGGCGACATCGATCACTTCCGGATGACCTGGGGTTTCCTGCGGTTCGCCCTCGCGTGCGGCTGCCTGGTCCTCGTCTGGATGGTGGGCCTCGCCGCGTCCGTCGCGCGGCTGCGACGGGCGGTCGACGTGCAGACCCCGGGAGCAGTCCCCCGCGGGGTCTTCCCGCACCGGGTCCTCGTCGCGTGCGCGGCCGTCGCGGCCGTCCTCCCGGCGATGAGCGTGTGGGCCTCGGAGAACCTGTGGCAACAGCGGAGCTGGCTGAGCATCGGCGACAGCGACGAGGGTTACGTCCGCTGGCACGTCGCGGAACTCCTCAACGACCTGGCGTGGTTCCCCTCCGACTGGCCGGACTGGATCCACTACTGGACCTGGTGGCTGAGCCTGATAGGCGCACTCGTCGCCGTGCTCTGGGCGCGGGCTCAGGCGCCCGGCGCACCGCCGGTCAATCCCGGGGCGACCGACCTCCTGGTCATCAACATGCTGTTCGTGATGGAGATCGCGCCGACTCCCGGCTGGGTCGCGGGCTTCCCCATGTGGCTGGTCTCGGTACCGCCCATAGCCCTCGCCCTCTACCTCCTTCTCGCCCTCGGAAGATCACGCTCGGTGCTCTCCCGTGAGCTGCTCCCGGGCACACCCCGGCGCGGGCCCCTGCACAGCATGATCCGGGAGTCCCACCGCCGCTGGCTCATCGACTCCGCACGCACCTACCGCGATCTGCACGCCCAGCTGCGCCGCCTCGACCAGGGCCAGCAGGACGGCAAGCGAGCCGAACTGGAGGATCAGCTCGACCAGTTGCACCGATGGACGCCTCCGGGCGCCACGGCGCCTTACGTCGACGCACGACTGCCCGACTCGGTGGACTCCGTGGAACTGGCACTGGCGTGGGGGCCACGCGCCACCTGGTGGCGCAACGCGTGCCGCGCCGCGCTCTTCTCGTCGCTGATCGCCCTGCCCGCCACGGCTGTCGGCCTCTGGGCGAACCAGATACGGGGTCCGTTGTGGAGCGACAAGTTCAACCAGCGGTTCGGCTTCGCCGACCTTCTGACGCAGGTGATCGGTTCACAGGCGAGCTGGGCGGCCGCCGGCTTCGTCCTGGGAGCACTGTGGCGCCTGCTCCCCGGTCGGCGGGGTCCCACGAAGGCGCTGGGCCTCTCCCTGGTGTACGCGGCTCCGGTCGCCCAGCACTGGATCATCACCAGGGCCTTCGACCAGTTCTTCGGCAACTGGGCGCTGGACGTGGCCCTGACCCTGCTCATCCTCACCGTGACGGGGGTCGTCATGGACATCGACACGTTCCGCCAGGAGGGCCACTACTGGCCGACGAAGGCGGCGCTGCTTCTGTCCGTGTACCAGTTGCGCACGGCGTCGGTGCAGGTGGCGTTCTTCGTGGCCCAGTTGGTGGCGCTGGTGAGCATCTGGCAGCAGCTGAAGGGGAACGACCCGATGGTCCTGATCCAGCCGAACACGCCCGGCGAGAGCTCCGGGGGGAGCCCTGAGGGGGCTCCCTGACCCGCCCCTACGAGGTGTACTGCCGCACGAACGCGCCCCATGCGGCGGCGCCGACGAGGATGACGGGGCCGTGGGGGGACTTGCTGTCACGGACGGGGACGAGTCCGGGGACTCCGTCGGCGACTTCGACGCAGCTGCCTCCGTTGTCGTCGCTGTAGCTGCTCTTGCGCCAGCGGGCGAGGCTCAGGTCGTACTCGCGCATCGTCTGTGGTCCTCCGCCGCCGATTCGATCAGGGCGAGGGACGCCTCCGGCGGCAGTGCGGCGGCCCTGAGCAGATCGTATGTTCCCTGCACACGCTTCACCAGGGCTGGATCGTCCAGCAGGTTCCCCGAATACACCGCCTCCGTATAGGCAGTTGGCGGCGCATCCTCGAACTCGAAGAGCGTGACCATCCGGCCCATGAGCGGGTACGCCCCGACCGAGGTCGGCAGAACCTGCACCAGAACCTTCCGTTGCCGCGCCAGATCCGCGATGTGATCCAACTGCTGGGCCATCTCGACCCCGCTGCCAACCGGAATACGCAGTACGTGCTCGTGCAGGATCACCCAATACACGGGCCGGGTAGCGTCGTCCAGGATCCGTGCCCGCTCGATGCGAGCGGCCACCTTCTCCTCGATGTGCGCCTCAGTGACGAAGGGGTTGCTCGCCAGCGTCACCGCTCGGATGTATGCGACTGTCTGCAACAGCCCCGGCACCAGCGCCGGCGCGAACTCACAGATCTTCGTGGCCGTCCGCTCCAGCTCCACAACCGCCGCGAAGTAATCCGCGTACCGCTTGTCATCAATCAGCTTTCGCCACGTGCGCTCGAAAAAACCATCGGATTGCAGCACCTCGTCAATCCGCTGCGCCACATCCAACTGCGGCTTACGAATCGCCTGTTCGAACTGCCCGATGTACCCCCCGGAGACGAATACCCGTGCCCCCAACTCGACTTGAGTAAGTCCCGCGTCTTCCCGGCGCCGCTTCAACTCCGCCCCGAAGAACTCCCACGCGGCCTGCCGCGAACCGTTGGCCATGACCGATCCCCTCGCGCTGCCCCGATCTTGTAGGGCACAGACTGCTGCCGAGTGTAGGCGCAGAGCGTCACCATGGAGATGCGAAGAGTGAAACCCAACAGGTCAGGGGAGCAGCGTGAAGGCAGAAAACGCATCACTCGGGGGACGACACTCGGCGCTCTGCGTCGAAGAGGCGGAGGAAACGGTGGAGGAATTGCGGCAGGCGCTCGCGAGGGCCGGAATTGTGCTGCCGTCACTACGGATCGACCCGGCAACTCTCGCGCGGGAGGCGCCCTGTCCGCTGGTGGTACTGGGCGGCTGCTCCGTCACCGTCGCGGCACGCCTCGCGGCGGCGTTGCGGTGAGCGATACGAGCGAGAGACCGCCGATCGGGACGTACGCCGTCGACACCCTTACCGGGAGAGTGGGCCGGGTCATGGGGTACGAGGGGCCGTATGTGCAGCTGAGACCGGTGGGCGGGGGCCGGGAGTGGGACTGCGCGCCCGAGTGCCTGCGGGCCGCGACGACGATAGAACGGCTGCGCGCGGCGACGGCGTACGAGAACGCGAGGAGCAGGGGCGAGGTTCCTTGAAGGCCGCCAGGCCTTGACGGGCGTCGTCCTCAACACCGGGTGGGGCTGGCTCTCCAGCCCCACCGGGCCTGTCCCCCCTCCGGGCGGCACCCAAGCCGCTCCGGCCCGCCGCACACGCGCCGTAGGCGAGAATGGGTGCATGAGTCTGTTCCGCGACGACGGCATCGTGCTGCGCACCCAGAAGCTGGGTGAGGCGGACCGGATCATCACGCTGCTCACCCGGGGGCACGGACGGGTCCGGGCCGTGGCACGCGGCGTACGGCGGACGAAGTCCAAGTTCGGGGCCCGCCTCGAACCCTTCTCCCACGTGGACGTGCAGTTCTTCGCCCGCGGGAGCGACCTGGTCGGGCGCGGGCTGCCGCTGTGCACGCAGAGCGAGACGATAGCCCCGTACGGTGGTGGGATCGTCGCCGACTACGCCCGGTACACGGCCGGGACGGCGATGCTGGAGACCGCCGAGCGGTTCACCGACCACGAGGGTGAGCCGGCCGTGCAGCAGTACCTGCTGCTCGTCGGCGGGCTGCGCACGCTGGCCCGCGGGGAGCACGCGCCGCATCTCGTCCTGGACGCGTTCCTGCTGCGTTCCCTCGCCGTGAACGGCTACGCGCCCACCTTCAGCGACTGTGCGAAGTGCGGGCTGCCGGGACCGAACCGGTTCTTCTCGGTGGCGTCCGGCGGGTCCGTGTGCGGCGACTGCCGGGTGCCCGGCAGTGTCGTACCGTCTCCGCAGGCCCTCGAACTGCTCGGTGCGCTGCTCACGGGGGACTGGGAGACGGCGGACGCGTGCGAGCCTCGGTATGTGCGGGAGGGCAGCGGGCTGGTGTCCGCGTATCTGCACTGGCACCTGGAACGAGGGCTGCGCTCCCTGCGGTACGTAGAGAAGTCCTGAAGAAGCAAGCACGAGGAGACGAGAAGCACATGGTCGTACGCGGGATCCTGGGGCGGCAGCGCCGCGAGTACAGGACGCCGGAGCCGCACCCGTCCGGCGCCCGCCCGCCGAAACTCCCCGGCGAGCTGGTCCCGGACCATGTGGCGATCGTCATGGACGGCAACGGCCGCTGGGCCAAGGAGCGCGGTCTGCCGCGCACCGAGGGGCACAAGGTCGGCGCCGAGTGCGTGCTGGACGTGCTCCAGGGCGCGATCGAGATCGGTGTCGGGAACATCTCGCTGTACGCCTTCTCCACGGAGAACTGGAAGCGCTCGCCGGACGAGGTGCGCTTCCTGATGAACTTCAACCGGGACTTCATCCGCAAGACCCGGGACACGCTCGACGACCTCGGCATCCGGGTGCGCTGGGTGGGCCGTATGCCCAAGCTGTGGAGGTCGGTCGCCAAGGAGCTCCAGGTCGCCCAGGAGCAGACCAAGGGCAATGACCGGCTCACGCTGTACTTCTGCATGAACTACGGCGGCCGCGCGGAGATCGCCGACGCGGCGCAGGCCCTGGCGGAGGACGTGAAGGCGGGCCGGCTCGACCCGTCGAAGGTCAACGAGAAGACCTTCGCGCGGTACCTCTACTACCCGGACATGCCTGACGTGGACCTGTTCCTGCGTCCGAGCGGCGAGCAGCGCACCTCCAACTACCTGCTCTGGCAGAGCGCGTACGCCGAGATGGTCTTCCAGGACGTGCTGTGGCCCGACTTCGACCGGCGTGATCTGTGGCGCGCATGCGTCGAGTTCGCGTCGCGCGACCGCCGCTTCGGCGGCGCGATCCCGAACGAGGAGCTGCTGGCCATGGAGGGCCGGACCGAGCAGAGCTGAGGTCTGAGGCGCCCGCCTCACGGGAGGTCACGCCGCTCCACCGGGAAGTACTGCCGGGGCGTCACTCCCACGATCCGCCGGAACGCCGCCACGAACGAGCTGGCGGAGGCGTAGCCCACACGGCGGGCGACGGACTCGACCGGGAGGCCCTCGGCGAGGAGCGGCATCGCGGCGCGCATGCGCAGGCGTTCGCGCCACTGGCCGAACGCCAGCCCGGTGTCGCTGACGAACAGGCGGGCCAGCGTCCGCGCGCTGGCACCGACCTGGGTGCCCCAGGAGTCGAGGGAGCGGCTGTCGGCGGGGTCGGCGGTGAGGGCATCGGCGATCGCGCGGGCGCGCGGGTCGCGCGGCACGGTCACTGCGACGCTCGTCACGGGGACGGGGTGCAGGATGTCCAGGAGGACCGCCTCCGCGCGGGAGCGGGCCTCCGGCGTCAGGTCGGTGCGCACCAGGTGGTCGATGAGGGAGCGCAGCAGCGGGCCGGCCTCCAGCACCGTCGGCTCCCGCCAGTCGAGCTGCGGGCAGCTCTCCGGGTTCACATACGGGCTGCGCATCACCGCGTCGCCCGCCGACTCCGTCGTGTGGGGCGTGCCCGCGGGGATCCACAGGGCGAGCGAGGGCGGCAGCAGCCAGGAGCCCTGCTCGGTGGTGACGCGGAGCAACCCTTTGGCCGACCAGGCGAGTTGATGCGCGTCGTGCCAGTGCTGGGGGAAGGCCGTGCCGCGCGGCATGGCGAAGTGGCCGATGAAGATCGCAGTCGGGGCGGGCCACTGTCCGTTTCGCGACATGGGACGGCAGCCTAGCCCGTGGTGGACACGGGCAGGCCGCTCGTAGCGTCGATGGCATGCCGATGAACCTGGTCCACCGCAAGCTGTGCAGCTCCGAGAAGTGGGCACGGATGACGAAGGAGCGTCTGCTGCCTTGGGCGCTCGCCGACGTCGAGCTGGGTGAGGACGTGGTGGAGATCGGTCCCGGTTACGGGGCCAATCTGCGCGTGCTCGTGGAGCGGGTGCCCCGCCTCACCGCCGTCGAGATCGACGACGCGACCGCCCGTATGCTGCGGGACACCTGGGGCGGGCGCGTCCGCGTCCTGCACGCGGACGGCGCCGCGATGCCCCTGCCCGACGCGTCGTACGACTCGGTCGTCTGCTTCACGATGCTGCACCACGTGCCGACCGCCGAGCAGCAGGACCGCATCTTCGCGGAGGCCTTCCGTGTGCTGCGCCCCGGCGGCGTCTTCGCCGGCAGCGACAGCCTGCCGAGCTTCCGCTTCCGGATTCTCCACCTCGGCGACACGAACAACACGATCGATCCGGACGCCTTCCCCGACCGCCTTGCCAGGGCGGGTTTCACGGACGTGTCCCTGGACCCGCACCCCGAGGCCAACGGCTTCCGCTTCCGGGCCCGCCGCCCTTGAGGACCCTCACGTGACGGGAGCCGCGAAGCGCCGTACGTACCGTCGCTGCCACGGTGTCTCCACCGCGTGCCGGTCGTAGTGCTCGCGCACGTACGCCACCGCCTCCTCCGGGCGTACGCCGTCCAGGACCGCGAGGCAGGCCAGGGCGGTGCCCGTGCGGCCCCGGCCGCCGCCGCAGGCGAGTTCCACACGCTCGGTGGCGGTACGGGCCCAGACGTCCCGGAGCATCTTCTCGGCCCGCGCGCGGTCGCTGGGCAGGCGGAAGTCGGGCCAGCGCAACCAGTCGGCGGCCCACGGGACTTCGGGTGGCTGTCTGCCGAGGAGGTACACGGCGTACGTGGGGGTGGGGCCCTCCGGGAGGGGGTGACGCAGGCCCCTGCCGCGCACCAGGCGTCCGGACGGCAGGCGCAGCACGCCGGGGTCGGTCGGCTTCCAGGGCTCGGTCATCGGGTCAGCTTAGGCACGGCCCGTGGGAAGCAGAGGGCGTTCAGCCGACCCCGCGCGACTCCTGTGCCGCCCTCGCCTCGATGCCGCGGAAGTGGTCGGCCATCGCACGCTGGGCGGCCTCGATGTCGTGGGCCCGTAGCGCGGTGACGATGTCGCGGTGGCGGCGCACCGTGAGCTCGGGGGCCGGGTCGTCCGTCCAGCCACGGGCGCCCGAGACCCGGCGGAAGACCGTCCAGAAGGCGCCGAGCAGCTGCGGCACGAGCGCGTTGCCGAGGGGCGCGTACAGCAGTTCGTGGAACTCGCGGTCCAGTTCGGGGAACGGCTCCCCCGCCTTCCCGGCCGCCTCCATACGGTCGACCACCGCTTCCAGACGGTCCAGATCGGTGTCGGACAGCGTGGCCGCGGCCCGGCGGATCAGGCCCTCCTCCAGTACCTCGCGCACCTGGAGGATCTCGGCCAGGGCGCCCGGATCGTCGTCGGGCCGGGCGAGCGTGCGGAAGGTCAGACCGTCGACGAGGGGGGTCAGCGAGGCCTGGCCGACGTAGGTGCCGTAGCCGTGCCGGATGTCGACTATGTCGAGGGCCTGGAGCGCCTTGAGTGCCTCCCGGACGGAGTTGCGGCTCACGCCGAGGTCCCCCATCAGCTCCGTCTCGGTGGGCAGCGGCGCGCCCGGCCGGAGCTTGCGGTCGAGGATCAGCTGCATCACGTCGCGCTGGACCTGGCTGCTCACCCGCCGCTCGGGCCGACGCCGGTTCCCGGTCTCCTGAGACATGCGCCGCATCGTACGCTCACTGGACATCCGACGTCCCACCTCCGGGGCGGTTTTCACCCTGCCATTGGTTCGCACCTGTGGAAGATACGGCATGCGACACGCCATTCGTGTGCGACCCCTTGACCGCCCCCACGACCCCTCTTATGGTCACGCTGCTCCCTATGACGTAGGACGTCGTATCTCCTCACCACATATTCAGTACTCCTCGTACTCCTCCCCTCCCGGACCCCTGTAGGAGGAACCGTGCGCGACGTGACCCCCGACGTACCGGCGCCGCACCGCCGGTCGTTCCTGAAGTACTCCGGCGCACTGGGTGCCGCCGCAGCCATCTCCTCGTCGTTATCCGCCTGCTCGTCCGGGCCCGAGTCCACCAACGACACCGGGGGCGGGCGCGGCGGGAACGGGACGCTGACCGCCGTCATCGGCTACGGCAACGACGGCAGCTGGGACCCCACACAGACGGCGTCCGCCTTCTGCATGGCCGCCAACAACCACATCTACGAGGGCCTCCTCGACACCGACCCCATCTCGCGCGAGCCGTACGCGGCGCTCGCCACGGAGGTGCCGAGCGATCTCACCGGCACCTCCTGGAAGTTCACGCTGCGGGCGGGTGCGACGTTCCACGACGGGAAGCCGGTCACCGCCGACGACGTGGTGTTCGTGTTCGACCGGATTCTGGACCCGGACACGCAGACCCTGGCCAAGGGGTTCTTCGTCAGCTGGCTCAAGGAAGTGCGGAAGATCGACGCGCAGAACGTCGAGCTGGTGCTGAAGTTCCCCTTCCCCGAGGGGGTTTCGCGGCTGACCCTCGCGAAGATCATGCCGAAGCACGTCTTCTCGCGGCCCGGCGCCTGGGAGGACGCCATCAGGGGCAAGGCGATCGGCTCGGGACCGTACCGGCAGACCGCGCACCACCCGAAGTCCAACACGACGTTCGAGGCGTATGCCGACTACAACGGCCCGCGCAAGCCCGCCTTCAAGAAGATGAACTGGCTGACCATAGTGGACGCCTCCTCCCGCGTGGCGAAGATCTCGGGTGCCAGCGCCGGCTCGCAGATCGCGGACAACATCCCGTACGCCAACATCGCGCAGTTGGAGAAGGGCGGGCTGACCGTGAAGGGCGGCTCGGGGATGAACAACCTCTTCCTGATGTTCAACACCCGGCACAAGCCCTTCGACGACGTACGGGTCCGGCAGGCGCTGCACTACGCCATCGACACCGAGAAGATGGTGGAGGTCGCGCTGAAGGGGCACGGGACGCCGTCCACGTCGTTCCTGAACGAGGCGAACCCCACGTACCGGCGCGCGAAGACCGTGTACGACTACGACCCGGACAAGGCCAAGCGGCTGCTGAAGGAGGCCGGGGTCAGTGGGCTGAAGGTCGACATCCTGGCCGTGAACGTCAGCTGGATCGTCGACTGTCTGCCGACCATCAAGTCCTCCTGGGACGCGATCGGCGTCGAGACCACGCTGTCGCCGCAGGAGACCACGGCCGTCTTCACGAAGATGGACCAGAAGCAGGACTACCAGGTCGTCGCCGCCGCCTCGAACCCCAACCAGTTCGGTCTCGATGCCGATCTGATCATGCGGTACAACTACACGGCGACGAACCTCTGGATGCAGTACACCCGGTGGGCCGACAACTCCGTGGCCAAGCAGCTCTTCAAGGACATGGACCAGGCGACGCGGGAGCCGAACGCCGAGAAGAAGAAGGCGATGATCCAGGACTACGTCGATGTCGTCGCCGAGCAGGCCGTGCTGTACCCGGTGGTGCACACCGAGTTGATGACGGCGTGGGACCCGAAGCGGCTGGCGGGGATAAGGGCGCAGCCCTATCCGGGGATCAACCTGCTCCAGGCCAAGTGGGTTCAGTCACCGTGAGCGCCGGAGTCGCTGGAGTCGCTCCAGTCGCTGGAGTCGCTCCAGTCACTGCCGTCGCTGGAATCACGGAAGTCACCGGAGTCACGGGAGTTCGTACGTGATCGCCATTCTCAGGATCCTGATCCGCCGGGTCGCGCTGCTCGTCCCGCTCGTGCTCGGGATCGTGCTGTTCGTGTTCCTGGTCATGCGGTTCTCCGACGTCGACCCGGCGTCGGCGTTCTTCCAGGGGGCCAATCCGACGCCCGAGCAACTGCACCGGTTCCGGGAGGAGAACGGGCTGCTGGACCCGCTGCCCGTGCGGTACGTGGGATTCGTCGGGGACCTGCTGCACGGTGACATGGGGATCAGCGCGCTGACCAGGGCGCCGGTGGTCGACCAGGTCACCACCGCGCTGCCGCTCACCGTCCAGCTCACCTTCATGGGCCTCGGCATCGCGGTGGTCCTCGCCCTGCTGGGCGGGGTCACCGCCGCGATCTACCGGGACCGGCTGCCGGACCAGATCATCCGGGTGGTGTCGCTGACCGGGGTGGCGGCGCCCGGGTTCTGGCTGGCGCTGCTGATGATCCAGTACCTGGCGGTGGACCTGGGCTGGTTCCCGACGAGCGGGTACGTCAATCCGGCGGACTCGTTCACGGGGTGGCTGAAGACGATGACGTTGCCCGCGTTCGCGCTGTCGCTGCCGGTGGCCGCGCAGCTCACCCGCATCGTCCGCACGTCGGTGGTGGAGGAGCTGGACAAGGACTATGTGCGGACGGCGATCGGGAGCGGTCTGCCGCCGAGGGTCGTGGTCGGCCGGAATGTCCTGCGGAACGCGCTGATCAACCCGCTGACCGTGCTCGGGCTGCGCGTCGGCTATCTGCTGGGCGGCGCCGTCGTCATCGAGACGATCTTCTCGCTGCCCGGGATGGGGAAGCTGATGATCGACGCCGTGAAGAACGGCGACCCGGCGGTGGTGCAGGGCGTGGTGCTGACGACGGCGACCGGTTTCGTGGTCGTCAACCTCGTCATCGACATCCTCTATCTGCTGGTCAACCCGCGGCTGAGGGAGGCGAGCTGATGGGCGGCTTCATGGTGACGACGCGCAAACGCCTCACGGACGCCCTGTCCCGTCCGGGCATCCGGGTGCGCGGCTGGCGGCGGCTTCCGCTGCTGTCCCGGATCGCGGTCTGCTTCCTGTCGGTCGTGGTGCTGGTGGCGCTGCTGGCTCCGCTGCTCGCCCCGCACGACCCCCTCGACCAGCAGGAGCTCGTGGACGGTACGGGGCGCCCGTCGGCCGCTCACTGGATGGGGCAGGACAGCCTCGGCCGGGACATCCTGAGCCGGCTGATGTACGGGGCCCGGTGGTCGCTCGCGATCGGGCTCGGGGCCACCGGGCTGGCGCTGCTCGTCGGGGCGGTCATCGGTGCCGTCGCCGCGACCTCGCGCAAGGCGGTGGACGAGACGCTGATGCGCTGCCTGGACGTCGTCATGGCGTTCCCCGGCATCGCGCTGGCCGCCGTGCTGGTCGCCGTGTTCGGCGGCGGTATCGGTGTGCTGATCTGCGCGATCGCGTTCCTGTTCACGCCACCGGTCGCGCGGGTCGTACGGGCCAACGTCCTGGACCAGTACGGCGAGGACTATGTGACCGCCGAGCGCGTGATCGGGGCCCGTACGCCGCACATCGTGGTGAAGCACGTGGCCATCAACTGCGCCGCCCCCGTTCTGGTGTTCTGCACGGTGCAGGTCGCGGAGGCCATCGTCTTCGAGGCGTCGCTGTCGTTCATCGGCGCGGGGGTGCGGCCGCCGGACCCGTCGTGGGGCAGTGTCATCGCGGACGGCAAGAACATGGTGCTGACCGGGGGCTGGTGGGCGACCGTGTTCCCGGGGCTGCTGATGCTGATCACGGTGCTGTCGCTGAACATCCTCTCCGAGGGCGTGTCGGACGCGTGGGCGGCGCCCGCGCCCCGGGACGTCGAGGCGCGCACGGGCGAGCGGGACCGGCTGGAGGCGCCCGAGCCGGGCAGCGGGACGGTGCTTCGGCTGCCGGGGCTCACGGAGGCGGCCCGGCGGCTGCGCGACCGGGCCCGGCCCCTGCCCGGAGGACAGCCGGTGCTCTCGGTGGAGAACCTCGCCATCGGCTTCGCGCAGCGGCACGGCGGCGTCGACATCGTGGACGGCATCAGCTTCGACGTACACCCCGGTGAGGTCGTCGGCCTGGTCGGCGAGTCGGGCTGCGGCAAGTCGCTGACCGCGCTGGCCGTGATGGGCCTGGAGCCGAAGGGTGCCCGCGTACGCGGACAGGTCCGCTTCGGCGGGCGGGACCTGCTGGCCGAACCGATGCGCGTCAGGCGCCGGCTGCTCGGCCACGAGATGGCGATGATCTACCAGGACGCGCTGTCGTCCCTGAACCCGGCGATGACGATCCGCGCCCAGCTGAAACAGGTCGTACGGCGGGGCGGCCGGCGTACCCCGGCCGAACTGCTGGAGCTCGTCGGCCTCGACCCGGACCGCACCCTGCGCAGCTACCCGCACGAACTGTCCGGCGGGCAGCGCCAGCGCGTCCTGATCGCCATGGCCCTGTCCCGCGAGCCCCGGCTGATCGTCGCCGACGAGCCGACGACCGCCCTCGACGTCACCGTGCAGGCACAGATCATCGAGCTGCTGCTGCGGCTGCGCGAGGAGCTGGACTTCGCGCTGATCCTCGTCTCGCACGACCTGGCGCTCATCGCGGACGTCACCGACCGGGTGATCGTGATGTACGGCGGCCGGATCGTGGAGACGGGCGTGACGGCCGACCTGGTGGACAGCCCGTCCCACCACTACACACGCGGCCTGCTCGGCAGCGTGCTGTCCCTGGAGTCGGCCGCCGAACGCATGACGCAGATCAAGGGCACGGTCCCCTCCCCCGCCGATTTCCCTCCGGGCTGCCGGTTCGCCGACCGGTGCCCGATGGCGACCGAGGTGTGCCACACGACCCGCCCCGAACTCCTCGGCGGCGCCCGTCACACGGCCGCCTGCCACCACCCGGCGGTCGACCTGACCGCCCCCGAGCCGACGGGAAGGGCCGTGACGTGAATGAGCCGACCGAGCGGGTGAGCGGTGAGGGGCACGAGATGACCGACCGGGTGAGCAGTGCGGGGCACGAGTCGGCCGAGCGGCTCGGCAGTGAGGGGCGCGAGTTGGCCGCCCTCGCGGACGCCCACGTCGTCCACAAGGCCCGCAGCGGCGGCCTGTTCACGCGCGACCGGGTGTACGCCCTCACGGGCGCCGGCTTCCGTATCGCACCCGGCGAGACGGTCGGCGTGGTCGGGGAGTCGGGCTGCGGCAAGTCGACCCTGGCCAAGGTGCTGGTGGGGGTGCAGCGGCCGACGTCCGGCACGGTCTCCTTCCGGGGCCGGGACCTGTGGGCGATGAAGCCCGCCGAGCGCCGGGCCACGGTCGGCCGCGGCACCGGCATGGTCTTCCAGGACCCGTCCACGGCGCTGAACCGGCGGCTGCCCGTCCGCCAGATCCTCCGCGACCCACTGGACGTGCACCGGCGCGGCACTCCGGCCGAACGCGAGGACCGGGTGAGGGAGCTGATGTCCCTGGTCGGTCTGCCGAACGCACTCGCCGACGCCCTGCCCGGCCAGCTGTCGGGCGGACAGCGGCAGCGCGTCGCCATCGCGCGGGCGCTGGCCCTGGACCCGGACCTGGTGGTGGCGGACGAGCCCACGAGCGCCCTGGACGTGTCGGTGCGCGCCCAGATCCTGAACCTCCTGCTGGATCTGAAGGAACGCCTGGGTCTGGCCCTGGTGTTCGTGTCGCACGACATCCAGACCGTACGGCGCATGAGCGACCGCGTGATCACCATGTACCTCGGCCGGATCGTCGAGGAGTCCCCGGCCGACGAGGTCACGGAACGCGCCCGTCACCCGTACACCCGCGCGCTCTTCTCCGCGACGCCCGGTCTGCTGGACCCCATCGACCCGATCCCGCTCGTCGGGCCGGTGCCGTCGGCGACACGCCCGCCGAGCGGCTGTCCGTTCCGTACGCGCTGCTGGAAGGCGGACGATGTGTGCGCGGAGGTGATGCCGGACGTCACGGCCGCGTCGACGCCCGGTCACCGCTTCCGGTGCCACCATCCTGTTGAGGAGGGCCGGCCGACCAGGGAGCTCGTCGCCCAGGCGGCCGCCTCCGCACCGCCCGAGGCCACCGCCATGGCCGACGTCCCCGTACCCGACGTACGGAAAGAACCCAGGGAGCATCCATGACCATGTCCACCCCGCTGACCGGTGTCATTCCCCCCGTCTGCACCCCGCTGACACCGGACCGCGAGGTGGACGTCCCCTCCCTCATCAGCCTGGTCGACCATCTGGTGGCCGGGGGTGTGCACGGACTGTTCGTGCTCGGCTCGTCGTCGGAGGCCGCGTATCTGACGGACCGGCAGCGCAGGCTGGTCGTGGAGACCGTCGTGGCGCACGTCGGCGGCCGGCTGCCGGTCCTGGCGGGCGCGATCGACATGACCACGCCCCGGGTCCTGGACCATGTGGCGGCCGTCATCGGGGCGGGCGCGGACGGCGTCGTCGTCACCGCGCCCTTCTACACCCCCACCCACCCCGTGGAGATCGCCCGCCACTACCGGCTGATCGCGGAACGCTCGCCGGTCCCGGTCGTCGCGTACGACCTGCCGGTCTCCGTCCACACGAAGCTGGACCCGGACCTGGTTCTCGGCCTCGCGGCCGAGGGGGTGCTGGCGGGGCTGAAGGACTCCAGCGGCGACCAGGCGGGGTTCCGCGCGGTGGTGGCGGGGGCCCGTACCCGCCACGACATCACCGACTTCAGTGTCCTGACCGGTTCGGAGCTCGTCGTCGACTCGGCCCTGGCCATGGGCGCGGACGGTGCCGTGCCCGGTCTCGCCAACGTGGACCCGGCCGGGTACGTCCGCCTGTACGAGCTCTGCCGCGCCGGTGACTGGGAGCGGGCGCGCGCCGAGCAGGACCGGCTGTTCGCCCTGTTCGGCATGGTGGGTGTGGGTGCCGCCGACGGCCATATGGGCGGAAGCTCCTCGGCCCTCGGCGCCTTCAAGGCGGCGCTCCGGCTCCGGGGCGTCATCGCGTGCGGGGCGACGGCCGAGCCTCAGGTGGCGTTGTCGGAGGACGAGGTGGAGCGGGTGGGGAAGTACCTGGCGAGTGCGGGTCTGTTGTAACGGGTTTTCCTCGCCCCCGCCGCCCCTACCCGTCCCATCCCCAGGGGCTCCGCCCCTTCGACCCCGCCCAGGGGGCTCCGCCCCCTTCGACCCCCGCTCCTCAAACGCCGGAGGGGCTGAACGTCAGCCCGTCCGGCGTTTGAGGACGAGGCCGTTCAGGCCGATGCGGGGGTCTGGGGGCGGCAGCCCCCAGGGATGGGACGGGTAGGGGCGGCGGGGGCGCAATCCGCTGGGCAGGTGTCACCCCGCCAGCTCGGCCACCGCCACCCGCCGGAACTCGATCCGCTCGTACGCCCCCGACACCCCCGTCTCGTACAGGACCCCCACCCGGCCCCCGCCGAGCTGCACGAGGTCGGAGTACGCGGCGCGCGCCGTCGACAGGGTCTTCGCCTTGGTGAACGTCGCGCCCGCGTTCCCGCTGCGCCAGATCGCCATGGACTGGCGGGCCGTCGGGACGGAGGGGCCGGAGAAGAGGAGGGGGCCGTTCTTCACCTGGAGGACGCTGCCCTGGACCACGGGGACGTCGTTGAGCGTGGGCTGGACCGTGTAGGGGCGGGCCAGGGTCGCGGCGCCGTCCTGGGAGTACGCGTCGAGCCGGTTGCCGGTACTCGTGCCGTTCTGGTCACGGGAGCTGAAGTACACGCGGCCGTCGGGGAGTTCGGCGGCCGTGCTCTCGTTCGCGTTGGCGTACCCGTCGTACGCGTCGTCCACGAAGCCCAGCCGCCAGCTCGCACCGCCGTCGTCGGAGTAGAAGGCGTGGGCGCCGTAGTACTTCGCCTCCTGGCCCGTGTCGGAGGAACCCGCGGGCGGCGCGGCGGAGTGGTTGGCGGGGATCACCAGCCGCCCGGCGTGCGGACCGCGGGTGAGGGCGACGGCGTGGCCCGGACCCGTCGCGTACCAGCGCCAGGTCGGGAGCTTCACGTCCGCCGTGATCTCGCGGGGCGTCGTGAAGGTGCGGCCGTCGTCCCTGCTCGTCTGGACGAAGGCGCGGCGGCTCTGCTCCGGCGTCACCTCGCCCCGCATGATCTGCGCCTCGGTCACCGCGCCGCTGTTGTAGGACGTCACGAGCACGATGCGGCCGGTGCGCGGGTCCACCACGGGCGCCGGGTTGCCCCGTGTGTTCCCCTTCCCCGCCGCCACCACCTTCGTCGGCCCCCAGGTGCAGCCGCCGTCGATCGAGCGTCTGAGGACGACGTCGATGCTGCCCGTGTCACTCGCGCTGTTGCGTCGTCCCTCGGCGAAGGCGAGCACGGCGCCGCCGGGCGTGGTGATCGTCGCCGGGATCCGGTACGTGTCGTAGCCGCCCTGCCCGGCGGTGTACGGCACGGACGAGGTGCAGCCGCGTGGGGGCAGGGCCGCGGCGGGGCTCGTCGCGGCGGTGACGGCGAGGACGGTGAGTGCGGTGAGTGCGGTGAGGGCGGTGAGGGCGGTGAGCAGTCCCGCGGCGGGGGACATCGCGGCCGTGCGGCTCGTGATGGGCAAGGCGGCTCTCCTCGGATGCCGGGTCTCACCTGCTGGACGGTTTACGACGGTGTCCGGGCGGCCGCCAGCAGCAGGCGGGTGACGTCGTCCGCGGTCATCGTGAGGGCCGCCCCGACCGTGGACAGGACGTCCCGTTCGGCGGGGGTGTACGGGCCGTCGGCGAGGGCGATGCGGGCGCCGTGGAGCAGGATGGTCTCGCGGCCGGGCGGGGCGAGGTGGGGAGCGAGGGGGTCCAGGGCCTCGTGGAGCTCTATGGCCAGGCCCGCGCCGCAGGGCTCGCCGAAGACACGGCCCGTGTCGGCGGCGAGGGCCTCGACGAGGGCGCCGAGCCCTTCCACCGTGCAGTCGTCGAAGCCGGCGGAGCGCACGGCGTCCGCGGCGGTCGACAGGGCGGCGGGGGCGCAGGGGACGCAGGCGGCCAGGACGGCGAGCGCGACGGTGTGGACGGCGTCCCGCAGCATCGCGGAGAAGCGGGTGGTGGTCGGGTGGTCCAGGACCTCGGTGCCGTAGTGGTGACGGCAGGCCGCGCACTCCACGACCGGGCCCGTCTCGCCGCGGGAGACGAGGGGGACGCCCGCGAGGGTGAGGCGGCGGCGGCCCACGAGGCGCTGGTAGTTACGGTCGCCCCCGCATCCGGGGCAGAAGAACTCGCCGTCGCCGACCGGTGTCCACGCGGTGCGTGTGCCCAGGACGCGGTGCAGGCGGGTCATCGTGCGGCTCGCCGTACCGGCCGTGCGGGAGCCCGCTCCGCGCGGCGCGCGGGCCTCGTGGGCACCCCGGCCGTCCCGTCCGTCTGGCTGCACGTCGCACCTCCCAACGCCGCGGCACCATCGCCGCGCCCCGTGATGTTAGCCACATTGTTGAGGTGGAGTCAGCCCTCCGGAAGAGACCCGTTCGTGATCTGGCGAACGAATGGCCGGTTCGCTGCGCTGGGTGAGCCGGATCTGGAGGTGCGGGTGGGCTAGGGGTGCGGCCTGGGTGGGGGTGTGCGGGGTGCGGGTTGTCCGGGAAGTGCGGTCGTCGATGGTTGCTCACGCAGCTCCCCGCGCCGCTGGATTGCGCAGTTCCCTGTACCTCTGGATCGCGCAGTTCCCGGCGCCTCTGGACCGGCGCACTTCCCTCGCGTCCCCTTCCGGGGGCGCGAGGGAACGCGGCTGCGCGTCAGCGCGTTGCGCGGTTGACCGCCGAGATGATCGCCTTCAGTGAGGCACGTGTCGTGTTCGCGTCGATGCCGATGCCCCACAGGACCTTGTCGTCGATCGCGACCTCGATGTACGAGGCGGCCTGCGCGGAGGCGCCCTCGCTCATCGTGTGCTCCTGGTAGTCCAGGAGGCGGGCGTCGACGCCGATGCCTTGCAGCGCGTGGAAGAACGCCGAGATCGGACCGTTGCCGGTGCCGACCAGCGTGGTCTCCGTGCCGTCGACCTCGGCCTCGACGGTGAGGGTGTCCACGCCGTCGGTGTCGGTGGTCGACTGGTTGTTGCGTACCTGGATGCGGCCCCAGGGGTTGGCCGGGTTCGGCAGGTACTCGTCCTGGAAGACCGCCCAGATGTCCTTCGGGGTGATCTCGCCGCCCTCGGCGTCCGTCTTCGCCTGGATGATCTTCGAGAACTCGATCTGCATACGGCGCGGCAGGTCCAGCTTGTGGTCGTTCTTCAGGACGTAGGCGATGCCGCCCTTGCCGGACTGGGAGTTGACGCGGATGACGGCCTCGTAGGAACGGCCGACGTCCTTGGGGTCGATGGGCAGGTACGGAACGGCCCACTCGATGTCGTCGACCGTGACGCCCTTGGCCGTCGCGTCGGCCTCCATGGCGTCGAAGCCCTTCTTGATGGCGTCCTGGTGGGAGCCGGAGAAGGAGGTGTAGACGAGGTCGCCGACGTAGGGGTGGCGTGCGTGGACCTCCATCTGGTTGCAGTACTCCCACGTACGACGGATCTCGTCGATGTCGGAGAAGTCGATCTGCGGGTCGACGCCCTGGGAGAACAGGTTCATGCCCAGGGTGACCAGGTCGACGTTGCCGGTGCGCTCGCCCTGCCCGAACAGGCAGCCCTCGACGCGGTCGGCGCCGGCCATCAGCGCCAGCTCGGCGGCGGCGACGGCCGTGCCGCGGTCGTTGTGCGGGTGGATCGACAGACAGACGTGCTCGCGGCGGGACAGGTTGCGGCCCATCCACTCGAAGCGGTCCGCGTGCGTGGACGGCGTCGACCGCTCCACGGTGGCGGGCAGGTTGAGGATGATCTCGCGGCCGGGACCGGGCTGCCAGACGTCCATGACCGCCTCGCAGACCTCCAGCGCGAAGTCCAGCTCGGTGTCGGTGAAGATCTCGGGGCTGTACTGGTAGCCGAACTCCGTCTCCGGGCCCAGCAGCTTCTCCGCGTACTCCATCACCAGGCGCGTGCCGTCGACGGCGATCTGCTTGATGTCGTCCTTGGAGCCGCGGAAGACGACCCGGCGGAAGACGGGAGCGGTGGCGTTGTAGAGGTGGACGGTGGCGCGCCTGGCGCCCTTCAGCGACTCGACGGTCCGCTCGATCAGGTCCTCACGGGCCTGGGTCAGTACGGAGATGGTGACGTCGTCCGGGATGGCGCCCGGCTCCTCGATGATCGAGCGTACGAAGTCGAAGTCGGTCTGGCCGGAGGCGGGGAAGCCGACCTCGATCTCCTTGTAGCCCATCTTGACCAGCAGGTCGAACATCTCGCGCTTGCGCGCGGGCGACATGGGGTCGATCAGGGCCTGGTTGCCGTCGCGCAGGTCGGTGGAGAGCCACCGCGGCGCCTGGGTGATCCGCTTGTTCGGCCAGGTGCGGTCGGCGATGTCGACCTGGTCGTACGGACGGTACTTGTGGACCGGCATGGAGGTGGGCTGCTGGCGGTTCGCCATGATGCTTCGGGCTCCTCAGGGTGTCCGAGTGGACGGCCGACGGCGCAACGCCAAACTCCGCGGGGAGGGGGTCGGCCTCGACTACAGGCCCTCGCCGCGGCAGCTAAGGAGGAGCAGCCCGAAACGCATGATGCTGCGGAGCATAGCCGAGCCTCACTCTGTGCGGGGGCCCGTATCAGTATGCGGGATCACTATGCGGACCAAGGCGGCCAAGGGGAGGAACGGAGCAAAAAGTGCTCCATACCACTCCGGCATCACCTCCGACCGAGGAACCGGCACTCGTGTCACCACATTTCACCAATCATGGTTGCGCCTAGTGACAGTGCGATGACTCAGTGCAAGGGTGCCGGACATGAAAACAGGCATGGACACAGGCAGGAAGACCCACGGGGGCCACGAGCCCGTCTTCTGCACCGTCGTACCACCGCACGTCCTCGACAAGCTGGCCCAGCACGAGGACCCCGCGCTGGCCCGTCCCGCCCGCCGGACCCTGGAGCGCGACGCCCTGGAGCGCACCCACCGCCGCCTGACCACCGTCATCGGCGCCCCGGCCGTCGCCGCGCCCGCCGGGGCGGAGGCCGGGAAACCGCACCGCACCGTCTACGACGCCCGGCACGGCACCGACCTGCCCGGCCACAAGGTGCGCGGCGAGAGCGACGATCCCGGCAAGGACGCCACGGTGAACCGCGCGTACGCGGGCCTGGGCGCGACCTTCGAGTTGTTCCTCAAGGCGTACGAGCGGGACTCGATCGACGGCAACGGCCTGCCGCTGGACGCGACCGTGCACTACGACCGCGACTACAACAACGCTTTCTGGAACGGCGAGCAGATGGTCTTCGGGGACGGTGACGGCGAGATCTTCCTCGACTTCACCATCCCGGTCGACGTCATCGGCCACGAACTCGCGCACGGCGTCACCCAGTACACGGCGAACCTCACGTACTTCGGCCAGTCGGGCGCGCTCAACGAGTCCGTGTCGGACGTCTTCGGCGCGCTGATCAAGCAGTACACGCTCGGTCAGACCGCCGCCGAGGCCGACTGGCTGATCGGCGCGGGCCTGCTCGCCCCGCGTGTCACCGGTACCGCCCTGCGCTCCATGAAGGCTCCCGGCACGGCGTACGACGACGACGTCCTCGGCAAGGACCCGCAGCCCGCGACGATGGACGACTATGTGCGCACCGGCCGCGACAACGGTGGCGTCCACATCAATTCCGGCATCCCGAACCACGCGTTCTACCTGGCCGCCACCGCGCTCGGCGGGCACGCCTGGGAGCGGGCCGGGCAGATCTGGTACGACGTGCTGACGGGCGGCGAACTGAAGGAGAAAGCCCAGTTCACCGACTTCGCGAAGCTGACGGGCGCGGCGGCGCGGGCCCGGTACGGCGAGGGCGACGAACTGCGGGCCGTGCTGAAGGCCTGGGAGCAGGTCGGGGTGCGGACGCGGTAGTTCCGTACTAGACAAGACCCATGCGTATTCAGGTGAGGCGCACGGGCGGTTTCGCGGGCATCGAGCGGTACGCCGAGGTGGAGACCTCGGGGCGCGCCGACGCCCCCGAGTGGCATGCCCTGGCCGAGCAGGCGGTCGCCGACGGCCGGGGCACACCCCCGATCGGGGTGCCGGACGGCTTCAGCTACCAGATCACCGTGGACGACAGGACGGTGTACTGCTCCGACCCCCGGCTCACGGAGGAACAGCGCAAGCTGATCTCAAGAGTGCTGAAGGAGGGGGCGTAACGGCCGGGGTGTGACGGCCGGGGACGTAACGGCCGGTTCACCCGGATGCGTTGACTTCCGTTACCGCCGGTACGGATGATCCGCGCATGGCGACGAACCCGATACCCCAGTTCCCGTCCGACTTCCTGTGGGGCGTGTCGACCTCGGCCCACCAGATCGAGGGTGCGGCGGACGAGCGCGAGCCCTCCGTGTGGGACGCGTTCAGCGCCGAGCCCGGACGGATCAAGGACGGGTCGACCGCGGCGACGGCCTGCGACCACTACCACCGCTACCGCGAGGACGTCGCGCTCCTGGCCGGCCTGGGCGTGGACGCGTACCGCTTCTCGATCTCCTGGCCACGGGTGCGTTCCCAGGGCGGCCTGGACTTCTACGACCGGCTGGTGGACGAGCTGTGCGGGGCGGGCGTGCGGCCCGTCCCGACCCTCTTCCACTGGGATCTGCCGGTGGCCCTTGACTGGCTGGAGCGGGACACGGCGGCGCGTTTCGCGGACTACGTGTCGGTCGTCGCCGAACGTCTCGGCGACCGCGTGAAGAAGTGGATCACCATCAACGAGCCCGCCGAGCACACCTTGTTCGGGCATGCGCTCGGCGCGCACGCACCGGGCAGGCGGCTGATGTTCGACGCGCTGCCGGCCGCCCACCACCAGCTCCTGGCCCATGGGCTGGGTGTGCGGGCCCTGCGCGCGGCCGGAGCCGACGACATCGGGATCGCCAACTCGCACGGGCCGACATGGCCGGCCTCACGGGAGCAGGCGGACCTGGAGGCGGCGGAGTTCTACGACCTGCTGCTGAACCGGATGTTCTGCGACCCCGTCCTGCTGGGTGAGTACCCGGAGGGCATCGGTGACCTGATGCCCGGGGACGTGTCGGCCGATCTGAAGGTGATCGGGGAGCCCTTGGACTGGTACGGCGTCAACTACTACGCGCCGACCCGGGTGGGTGCGCCCCAGGGCGAGGACATCGAGTTCGGCGGGCTGACGATGCCGGCCGAACTGCCCTTCTCCGTAAGGGAGATCGAGGGATACCCGGTGACGGACTTCGGCTGGCCGGTGGTGCCGGAGGGCCTCACGGAGCTGCTGACGGGTTTCGCCGAGCGGTACGGCGACCGCCTGCCGCCCGTCGTCATCACCGAGAACGGCTGCTCGTACGAGGGCGTCGACGACCAGCGGCGGATCACCTATCTCGACGGTCACATCCGGGCGCTGCACCGTGCGATGGAGACGGGCGTGGACGTCCGCGGCTACTTCGTGTGGTCCCTGCTCGACAACTTCGAGTGGGCGGAGGGGTTCGCGCGCCGCTTCGGCCTCGTCCACGTCGACTACGACACGCTGGAGCGCACACCCAAGGCGTCGTACGCGTGGCTGCGGGACGGGCTGCGGAGCCGCCCGCGACCGCCGCACGCGGTGGGCCCGCGGGGCGTGTCGCCCCGCGAGTCCTGATCTCACTCCCCGAGCCCTGACCTCACTCCCCGAGTCCTGATCTCACGGAGCGCGCCGCCTGTTCCGGGTCGTCGCCGGACGCCACCGCGAAGTCCCGCAGCAGTCCGGCGAGCACGTCCTCCGGGCCGTAGATGCCCAGGATGTAACCGGCGTGGGCGAGTTGGGCGAGGCCGTGCATCTGCACGAAGAGCTGCCGGACGAGGAGGTCGGCGTCCGCGTCGGCGCGGAACCGGCCGGAGGCGATGCAGCGGCGGATGGCGTCCCGCGGGTGCCGTAGCAGGGCCACGCCCATCTTCCGGTCGCCCTGGGTGAGTTCGAACCCGGCGAGGGAGGAGCCGCCGAACATCACGGCGTACACATCGGGTTCGGCGCGGGCGAACTCCTGGTAGACGCGGCAGAGTTCGGTGAGTTCGCGGACGGGATCGGTTCCCGGCGCGACGGCGTCCACCCTGCTCAGGAACCGTTCCACGCCTTCCCGCATCACCTCGCGCACCAGCGCCGGCATCGATCCGAAGTGCGTGTAGACGGCCATGGTCGACGCCCCGACGGCCTTGACGAGGCGACGGGCGCTGAGCGCGGCGGGGCCCTCCTCGGCCAGGACGCGGGCGGCTTCGTCGAGGAGGCGACGGCGAACCGGACTGGCTGGTTCCTGGCGGTCACTTGACACGGACCACAGCATAACGTTGTTATGGATATAACGCCGTTATGGATAGCGGGCGAGGGGGTCGTGATGTTCACGAGAGGGATGCGCGGGCGGCTGGTGCGGCTGCCCGAGGCCGCGGGGGACGACTCGGGGCTCACGGAAGGCAGCGAGCCGGCCCTGCGGCTCGCGGTGATCGGGGACTCGGTGGCCGCGGGGGTCGGGGCGGCGGACCACCGGGAAGCCCTGGCGGGGCAGCTGGCTGCGGCCCTGTCGGCCATGACCGGGCGGGCGGTGTCGTGGCGGGTGGCGGCGAAGACGGGGGCCTCGCTGTCGGCGGTCCGCCGGGGCATGCTGCCGGGCCTGACGGACCCGACGGCCCGCTGGCGCCCGGACGTGGTGCTGGTGGCGGCGGGCACGAACGACGCGATGCGGCTGCGCCGGCCGCGGGCGTTCCGCCGGGAGGCGGAGCGCCTGATCCGTGACGTCCGGCTACGGCTCGGTGAGGACGTCCCTGTGGTCTTCGCCGGCCTCCCGGCGCTGGCCCGCCTGGAGGCGCTCCCCCGCCGGGTCCGAGTACCACTCGGACTGTACGTCGGGCTCCTGGACCGGCAGTTGAGGACGGCGGCCGCGAGGGGAGTCGCCGTCTTCCACCTGCCGTCCGGGGGCCCGCCGGAACTCCCGGGCGAGTGGCTGGCCAGGGACCGCTTCCATCCGTCCGCGGAGGGCTACCGGGCCTGGGCGAGGGTGCTGGCGGCCCGCCTGGCCACAGTGACGGAGGCAACGCTGCCGGCGGTCCCGTGACGCACGACCGGCCTGCGCCGGCAGCTTGGTATCGTGCGCGGGCCGCACCGCTTGGAGCGTTCGTGGCAGCGAGCTGTGGCAGCCGAGTTGTAGCAGCGCTCAAGGGAGAGAGGCCGGGCGACGATGCAGGCGTCAGAGGTCCGGCGTGCGGTGGCCGCGGCCATGTCGACCGCCTCGTCACTTGGCCTGGCGGTCGACGACGCGACCGTTCTCCATGACTCGAACAAGCTCACTCTGCGTCTGCTGCCCTGTGACGTCCTGGCCCGGGTGGCACCTGTGGCGCAACAGGTCGCACAGTTCGAAGTCGAGCTCGCTCAGCGGCTCGCCGCATCCGGGTGCCCGGTGGCTGCTCTTGAGCCACGCGTGGAGCCACGCGTCCATGAGCGCGATGGCTTCGTGGTCACGCTGTGGACCCACTACGAACCCGTGACCCGTGGAAAGTTCCCACCGGCCGACTACGCCCATGCCCTCAAGCGGCTGCATACCGGCATGCGCACGCTCGATGTCCCGACGCCGCACTTCACGGATCGAGTCGAGCAGGCTCAACAACTCGTGGCGAACCGCGACCGTACCCCGGAGCTCGCCGACGCGGACCGGGAGCTGCTCGGCGACACCCTACGAAACCTGAGACGAGTGATCGGCGAGCGCGGCGGCGCCGAGCAGCTGCTGCACGGCGAGCCCCACCCGGGCAACGTGCTCACCACGAGGAACGGGCTGCTGTTCATCGACCTGGAGACGTGTTGCCGTGGGCCCGTCGAATTCGACCTCGCCCACGCACCCGAAGAAGTCGGCGACCACTATCCGGGTGCCGATCAAGGCTTGCTGCGCGAGTGCCGGATCCTCGTGCTGGCGATGATCACAGCGTGGCGCTGGGATCGGGACGACCAGCTCCCCAACGGGCGCCGGCTGGGCACGCAGTGGCTCAGCGAGATCCGAGCAGCACTCGGCTGATGTCATCCGCCACGGCCCCATCCAGCCTGATGCGGCCCTAGAATCCCAGCCGCCGCAGCTGCTTCGGGTCCCGCTGCCAGTCCTTGGCGACCTTCACATGGAGGTCGAGGAACACCGGCGTACCGAGCAGGGCCTCGATGTGCTTGCGGGACCTGATGCCGACCTCCTTCAGGCGCTTGCCCTTGGGACCGATGATGATCCCCTTCTGGCTGGGGCGTTCGATGTAAAGGTTCGCGTGGATGTCCAGCAGGGGCTTGTCCGCCGGACGGTCCTCGCGGGGGAGCATCTCCTCCACGACCACCGCGATGGAGTGCGGGAGCTCGTCCCGTACGCCCTCCAGCGCCGCCTCGCGGATCAGCTCGGCCACCATGACCTGCTCGGGCTCGTCCGTCAGGTCGCCCTCGGGGTAGAGCGCCGGGCCCTCGGGGAGGAGCGGGATCAGGAGGTCCGCCAGCAGGTTCACCTGCTTGTCGCCGACCGCCGACACCGGCACGATCTCGGCCCACTCGATGCCCAGCTCCTTGCCCAGCTGGTCGATCGCGATCAGCTGTTCGGCCAGGTCCTTGGGGTCGACCAGGTCCGTCTTCGTGACGATCGCGACCTTCGGGGTCTTCCTGATCCCGGCCAGTTCCTTGGCGATGAAGCGGTCGCCGGGGCCGATCTTCTGGTCGGCCGGCAGACAGAAGCCGATCACATCCACCTCGGCCCACGTCGTGCGCACCACGTCGTTCAGCCGCTCGCCCAGCAGGGTGCGCGGCTTGTGCAGCCCGGGGGTGTCCACCAGGATCAGCTGCGCCTCCGGCCGGTGCACGATGCCCCGTACCGTGTGCCGCGTCGTCTGCGGCCGGTTGGAGGTGATCGCCACCTTCTGCCCGACCAGAGCGTTCGTGAGGGTGGACTTGCCCGCGTTGGGGCGGCCCACGAAACAGGCGAAGCCCGCGCGGTGGACGGACCCCGAGGACTCCGGGGTCTCCGACGGCTCGGGGGACTGGGTGCGAACGCTCATGGCGCCCATTGTCCCTGATCCCCGAAGCCCCACCGCACAGACCGGCCCGGCCCTGCGGTGCACGCCGAAACGGGCCTGGGATCACGGCGTCCTGGACCACGGCGTCCTGGACCACGGAATCCTGGACCACGGCGCCCCGGTCAGACGACCCCGGTCAGACGACTCCGGTCAGCCGACCCTGGTCAGCCGACCCTGGTCAGCGGACCGCCTGCGCCGCCGCACCCGGAACACCACCCCCGCCGCCACCAGCCCCGCCCCCAGCACCAGGGCCACCAGCCACGGCAGCGCGAAGAACGACACACTGGCCGACTCGCGGGTGTCCTCGGCGGAGGCGGTCAAAGTGACGTCCGCCCAGTCGAGTTGGGGCGCGCCGTGCCAGGGCTCGGCCAGGCGCACACGCTGCCCCGGCAGCAGCTCCGAGGGGATTGCCGTCAGGTCGCGGGACAGGAGCGTACGGCCGAAGAGGCCCTGGGCTCTGAGCTCGACCCGTGGAGTGAGGGTGACGTTGCCGGTGTTGTGGAGGGTGTACGAGATCGTCGCCGTGCTGTCGCCCGTACCGGGCACCAGAGGCTGTGTGTGGCGGACGCGGACCTTCTCGACGGCGAGGGCGGGCACCGTCGGCCCGTTCACCCGCAGGTAGAGGCGGGCGCCCACGGCCCGCTGCACCCCGACCGCGAGCGACCCGTCGCCCGCGTCGATCCGCTCGTCAAGAGCCACCAGCGCACCCGGATGATCCCCCGGTTCGGCCCGCTCGGGCACGCGCAGGGTGAACGGCACGGTGACAGAGCCGCGCGCCGGAACAGTCACCCGGGACTTCTCCGGCCTCACCCAGGCACCCACCCCGCGCTGCCTCTCCTTTACCGTGCGGACCGCGAACCCGCCGTCCCGGGCGGTGTTGTACGCGTCGGCCGCGTAGAGGCGGAACGTCAACGGTCTGCCCGTCTTGTTGGCGACGACGACCTTGTCCCTGACCGTCGTGCCGGGATGTGCGGTGACGTAGAAGTACGGCCGCTGGGAGACCTCGGAGGAGACGGGGAACACGGACCAGCTGCCGTTGTCGGCGGCGTACGAGGGGCCGGCCGGCCAGAGCAGCGCCGGCGGCAGCAGCAGGGCGGCCAGGAGGAGGACGTACGGCTTGCGCATGGGTGGGGACCCCCTACGGACGCGCGGCGGACGGACGCTCGGGTACTCAGCTGCTCGGATACTCGGCTGCTCGGATGCTCGGGTGACGTGGTGGGCGGGCGGGTGCGCGCCCGGCCCACAGGGGGTGACGGCCGTCAGGTGAGGGTGAGCGTCAGGACGCCCGCGTACGAACCGGGCGGCGTGGATGCCGGGACCTTCAGCGAGAGCCTGGCGTCCACGGTGAACTCACCGCCGGTGCGGGTGCCGTCGGGTGCGGAGGCCAGGGTCGCGCCCGCGCTGCCCACCGGACCAGCCGAACCGGCCCGGCAGGTGCTCGGGCTGCCCTGCTCGGTGGCACACGCCGGGGTCCAGCTCAGCTGCGAGGCGGGGATGGACGCCCCCGGACCGGTGAAGTCGGTGACCTTCCCGGTCAGCGACCAGCCGGCCGTGCCGCCGCGGTGGTCCTTGACGGTGACCGTCCGCAGATCGCCGTCGGCCGTGCCGCCGGAACCGGATTCGACGGAGCCGAGATCGACGGTGTCCCCGGCCTGGGTCATGGAGAGGGTCCCCGCGGTGACCCTGGCCGTGATCTTCTGGCTGTCGCCGGGGACGGGTGTGTCGTCGATCACGGCGTACGCGGCCGGACCGGCGCCCCTGCTGTCGCTCCAGCTGTCGCCCTCGTAGGCCACGACGCCCGTCGTCGCCCTGTCGTTCACGGTCAGCGCACCGCTGAAGGCGCCCTGGCCGTCCGCGGTGACGGTGGCGGTGTCCGCCGTCTGGGCCGCGCCCGCGCGCCCGGCGAGGGTGACCCGCGCGCCCGGCGTGAAGTCGCTGCCGGTGACGGTGACACGGGCACCCGGGCTTCCTGAGGCCGAACCGAGCGAGATGGCACGGGTGTTGGGCTGACCACTGCCGTCCGTGGCGGTCACGGTCTCGGAGACCGGCGCGGGCGGGTCGGTCACGGTGCAGGGGGTGTCCAGTTCGAGGATGTAGCTGGTGTGGATGTTGTAGTCGCCGGGCGAGAGCGTGATCGCGCCGGGCGCGGTGACCGTGAAGGTGCCGGTCATGGAGAACGACGGGAAGGGGCCCCGTCCGGGCACGGGGTCGTTCTTCTTCGGCCCCGCGACCGTGATGTCCCCTGTCTGCGCACCGCCCAGGGTGATCCTGCCGGTGGGCGTCATGATGTCGGCCGGCAGGGCGAGCTCGGTGGGGTTGCTGGCGGCGGGCTCGACCACCGTGTAGGTCACGGTGACGGTGTCGCCCACCTTCGGTGCGGCGTTGTCCACCGCGATCCGCGCGGTGGTGGTGCCGTCGATGGGCGGAATGCCCGCGATCGGCGGCGGAACGCAGTGCGTGGCGAAGTCCACATCCGCGGCCCGGGTGCTCGCGGCTCCGGCAGGCGCGGTGAGCGCCCCCTGGGCGGTGACGGTCAGCGCGGTCGCCGCGAGGAGCACCGTCAGGCGGCGTCTTCGTACGACGCCTCTTCGGCTGATGGATCGGCTGATGGATCCCATGGGATACCCCCTTGAGGGATGCGGGCGCAGTGGCTCTTCCGCGCCGACAGGGGGCCATTGATGTGCGGGTTGCGTGAAAAGTCAATGGACGCGCGACAGTTGAACTGACGGCCCATCAGCTTCTGGCAACGTGCGGTCCCGGCAGGCCGATTGGCGGCGATCCGAGGGAAGCAACCCGGCGGGTTCCGTCCCCGTAGGCCTCCGGGGACGGAACCCGCCTTCACACATTGCACACGCGAGGGTTCACACGCGAGGGCTTACTCGAACACGAAGGGCCCCGGCGACTGCGGCCCTTCGGCGGTGCACGTGATGGTGATCCCGAAGACCACCAGCTTGAGAGAGCCGCCGTACGCCTCCAGACTGTCCCCGGCCGCCACGGTGCCGGGGAGCGGTCCGACCGTGACCCCGTCCCCGGCGGCCATCGCGGGGTTCTTGGTACCGGTGAACGCGGTCGTGCCGCCGCCCGCCTTCACCAAGGTGAGGGTGGACCGGACGGAGTCCGCCGCGAGGGCGAGGGGAGCGGTGATCTCGTCAGAGCTGAGGGTGATGGTGGCGGAGGTGCCGTTCTGGGTGGCCGTGAGGGTGGCGCCGCCGCCACCGTACAGGCCGCAGTCGGCGGTGATCGTCGCGGCCTGCGGCACGACGGCCGCGGCGCCGGGGGCGAAGGCGAGCCCCGCGACGGCGACCGCACCGGTCACCAGTGCCGCGCTGACCCCGAATCGATTGCGTCTCATGTGAATCGCGTTCCCTTCCCTGGTCCGGGAATTGCCATGTGGGGACGGAGCTTGGGACCGCCGTTGTTCGGACACGCGGACTCGTCACCGGACCGGTCGGCGCTCGGCAACGAGTCCGAGCACCGCGAGGTGGAGCGGTGGGGCCGGCCTGGCGAGGTTGCGGGGAGACGCGTGCGCGCGAACCACCCACCGCGAGCGGGGTGCGGCACGCCGCGCGGCGGAATCTGACGGTCCGTCGGAAGAACGGCTTCCATTGAGGCGTGCGTCACCTGGGATTGCAAGACGCACCCTGTGAGTTCTTCCAAGGGTCGGGAAAGTGGCCGAAGTTCTTCCCAGGATGGTCGCGCACGCCGCTGCATTTGGAACCGGTTGCGATGTTCTGTCCACACGGTGCGGACTCCACCGCCCCGCCCACCTGTCGCGTACGCACGGCTTTTCCCCCGGGCCAGGGCCCGCCTACCGGCCGATCCGTGCCGGGCGAGGTCTCCGGTTCAGCCCCCCGAAGGGGCAGCGCCCCTGGGGACGGGAAGGGTAGGGGCGGCGGGGGCGACAAACCCCCGCCGCCGCCCATCCCACCGCTTCAGCCCGCCGTGACAGTGCCCCGCACCACCCCGTCCGGCCCAGCGACCAGCACCGGGGTCCCCGCGCCCCCCAGATCCCGTACCGCCGCCCGGTCCTCCTCCGGCACGCTCTCCGACTCCGTGACCACCGCGGCCGCCTCAAGGGACTTCGCCCCGGACGCCACGGCCATCGCGACCGCCGTACGCAGCGCGCTCAGCCGCAGCGAGTCGAGGTCGACGGTCCCCGCCACATACGTGCGCCCCGTGTCGTCCCGTACGGCCGCGCCCTCGGGCACCCCGTTACGGGCCCGGGCCGACCGGGCCAGGGTGACGATCTTGCGGTCCTCGGGGTCAAGCGCGCTGCTGTCGGTCATGCCCCGAGCATACGGAGGCACGCCGACCACCGGCCCACTCACCCCGCCACGCCGACCACGGCCGCCGCCGAGGACGTTCAGGGGCGGTCCAGGCGGAGCCGCTCCGCTCGCGGCAGCCCGGCCACCACCAGGTCGTACGAGTCCTCGATGAGCTCACGGACGATACGGTCCGGGAGCTCGCCGTCGGCCGTGACCGTGTTCCAGTGGCGCTTGTTCATGTGCCAGCCCGGGATGATCAGCCCGGGGTACTCGCCGCGCAGCCGTACGGCGTCCTCCGGCTCGCACTTGAGGTTGACGGTGAGCGGGCGCCCGGCCAGGTACGTGAGGGCGAACATCTTGCCCCGGACCTTGAAGACCGAGGTCTCCGGGTTGAAGGGGAAGTCCTCCACTGCCGCGTTGAAGGAGAGGCAGAACGCGCGCAGTTCCTGGGGCGTCACTCGGGCTCCTTCTCCTCCTCCACGGGCTCGGGCGGCCCGATCGGCTCCACCAGTACCGTGACGATCTTGTTCCGGCGTCCGGCGGCGGCCTCGGCGGTGAGGCGCAGCTCCCGGTCGTCCGGCAGGGGGACGACGGACGAGGCACCGGCGATCGGCACGCGGCCCAGCGCCTTCGCGAGCAGCCCGCCCACCGTCTCCACGTCCTCGTCGTCGTACGCCTCTATGCCGTACAGCTCGCCGAGGTCGCCGATGTCGAGGCGGGCCGTCACGCGGTAGCGGTCCTCGCCGAGCTCCTCCACCGGGGGCAGCTCACGGTCGTACTCGTCGGTGATCTCGCCGACGATCTCCTCAAGGATGTCCTCGATGGTGACGATGCCGGCCGTGCCGCCGTACTCGTCGATGACGACGGCGACGTGGTTGCGTTCCTGCTGCATCTCGCGCAGCAGGTCACCCGCGTTCTTGGTGTCGGGGACGAAGGCGGCGGGCCGCATGGCGGTGGAGACCAGCTCGGACTCGGCGTCCCGGCTGATGTGCGTCTTGCGGGCCAGGTCCTTCAGGTACACGATCCCGACGATGTCGTCCTCGCTCTCGCCGGTGACCGGGATGCGGGAGAAGCCGGAGCGCAGGGCCAGGGTGAGGGCCTGACGGATCGTCTTGTAACGCTCGATGACGATCAGGTCGGTCCGCGGGACCATGACCTCGCGGACGAGGGTGTCGCCGAGTTCGAAGACGGAGTGCACCATACGGCGCTCCTCGGCCTCGATCAGGGACTCCTTCTCGGCGAGGTCCACCAGCGCGCGCAGCTCCGCCTCGGAGGCGAACGGGCCACGGCGGAAGCCCTTGCCGGGGGTGAGCGCGTTACCGATGAGGATCAGCAGGGGCGGGATCGGGCCCATGATCCGGGCCAGCGGGAGCAGCACGTACGCGGCGGCCGTCGCCGTGTTCAGCGGATGCTGGCGGCCGATCGTGCGCGGCGACACCCCGACGGCGACGTACGACACGAGGACCATCACGGCGATGGCGACGACAAGGGCCTGCCAGGTCTTGTCGAACGCCTGGAGGCAGGCGTACGTGACCAGCGCGGCGGCCGCCATCTCGCAGGCGACGCGCACGAGCAGCGCCACGTTGAGGTAGCGGGTGGGGTCGGCCGCGACCTGGGCGAGCTTGGCGCTGCCGCGCCGCCCGGACCGTACGGCTTCCTCGGCGCGGAAGCTGGAGACGCGCGCGAGGCCCGCCTCCGCGCAGGCGGCGAGCCAGGCCACGACGACCAGGGCGACGGCACCGGTGAGAAGGGATGCGCTCATGACACGGTGGGGGCCGGTGAGGGGCCCGTCAGGCCGTTCTCCGCGCGCCAGCCGTCGACGATGGCCGCCTGGAGGCCGAACATCTCGGCCTTCTCGTCCGGCGCCTCGTGGTCGTACCCCAGCAGGTGCAGCACTCCGTGGACGGTGAGCAGCTGGAGCTCCTCGTCCATGGAGTGCTGTGTGGGCGCTTCCGCCCCCTGCTTGGCGGCGACCTCCGGGCACAGCACGATGTCACCGAGGAGCCCGTGCGGAGGCTCGTCGTCGTCCTTGGACGGCGGCCGCAGCTCGTCCATCGGGAAGGACATGACATCCGTGGGGCCCGGCAGATCCATCCACTGGATGTGCAACTGCTCCATGGCGTCGGCGTCCACGACGATCACCGAGAGCTCGGAGAGCGGGTGGATGCGCATCCGTGCGAGCGCGTAGCGGGCGATGTCGAGGATCGCCTGCTCGTCGACCTCGGTTCCGGACTCGTTGTTGACGTCGATCGACATGGTCGTGCTGGTCTACTTCCCCTTGTGCCCGTGTCCGGCCTTGCCGCGGCCCTTGTGCGTGCCGTTCTGCGTGCCGTTCTTGCTGTCGTACTTCTCGTACGCGTCGACGATACGGCCGACCAGCTTGTGCCGGACGACATCGTGGGACGACAGCATGGAGAAGTGCACGTCCTCGACGCCCTCCAGGATCTCCCGCACCTGCCGCAGACCGGACTTCGTCCCGTCCGGCAGGTCGACCTGGGTGACATCACCCGTGATCACGATCTTCGAGTCGAAGCCGAGGCGGGTGAGGAACATCTTCATCTGCTCGGGGCTGGTGTTCTGGGCCTCGTCCAGGATGATGAAGGCGTCATTAAGGGTGCGGCCACGCATGTATGCGAGGGGCGCGACCTCGATGGTCCCCGCCGCCATCAGCCGCGGGATGGAGTCCGGGTCGATCATGTCGTGCAGCGCGTCGTACAGCGGGCGCAGGTACGGGTCGATCTTCTCGTACAGCGTGCCGGGCAGGAAGCCGAGCCGCTCGCCCGCCTCCACCGCCGGGCGGGTCAGGATGATGCGGTTGACCTGCTTGGACTGGAGGGCCTGGACCGCCTTGGCCATGGCGAGGTAGGTCTTGCCCGTGCCGGCGGGGCCGATGCCGAAGACGATGGTGTGCTTGTCGATCGCGTCCACGTAGCGCTTCTGGTTGAGCGTCTTGGGGCGGATCGTGCGGCCTCGCGAGGACAGGATGTTCTGTGTGAGTACCTCGGCCGGGGTTTCCTGGCCGTCGCTCTCCCCGTTCTCGCTCGCCCTGAGCATGGCGATCGAGCGTTCCACTGCGTCCTCCGTCATCGGCTGTCCGGTGCGGAGCACCAGCATCATCTCGTCGAACAGGCGCTGTACTAGGGCGACCTCACCGGCGTCGCCGACCGCGCTGATCTCATTGCCCCGGACATGGATGTCGACCGCCGGGAAGGCCTTCTCGATCACGCGCAGGAGCGAGTCTCCGGAACCCAGCACGGTCACCATGGGGTGTGCGGCCGGAACGGTGAACTGCGCTCGCGCCTGCTCCTGCGCGGAGGTGTGTGTTTGAGTCATGGGCCGGCTCGTAGGCCTTGCTCGTCCTCCTCGATACGACTCGCCCGCCCCATGGGCGGTCTGGCAGTTTCCAGGGTACGCCGGGGCACTGACAACGCCGTAGGGCTTTTCGCGGTCGGTCGGGCCCGCGTGCCGGCGCCGGGAGCCGGACGTCCGGGGTGAACCCGCCTGTTCACGCCGACCGCCTGAACCCGATCGTCGGCACCGCCCTGCGCAGCGGCCACGGGCTGACCGCCTCGTCGGGCAGGAGGGCCTCCAGGAAGGCGTAGCGCTGGAGGGCCGCCGGGTCCTGGCGCTCCAGCGACTGCACCCGTCGCCACCACGCGGCGGTCTCGGCCCAGCCGGGAGCCGACAGGGAGCCGCCGAACTCCTGCACCGAGAGTGCGGCGGTCAGTCCGGCGAAGGCCAGCCGGTCGGCCAGCGGCCAGTCGGCCAGGGTCCCGGCCACGAAACCCGCCACGAACACGTCCCCCGCCCCCGTGGGATCCATCGCCTCGACGGCGATGGCCGGCACCTCGGCGGTCTCACCGGTCCGCGCGTCCACGGCGTACGCCCCCTGCGCACCGAGGGTGACCACCGCGAGCGGCACATAGTCGGTGAGGGCGTGCGCGGCCGCACGAGGACAGTCGGCGCCGGTGTAGCGCATCGCCTCCGTCGCGTTGGGCAGGAACGCCTCGCAGTGCTCCAGGTCGGCGAGGCCCGCCAGGTCCCAGCGGCCGGTGTCGTCCCAGCCGACGTCGGCGAAGATCCGGGTGCCCTTGCCCGCGGCCTGGGCGATCCAGGGGGCGCGCACTCCGGGCACCAGGGACGCGACCGCGGCGCGCGCATGGGGCGGGCACTCCGGCGCGGTCTCCTCCGGCGGCGGCTCGTGGCCGTGCGAGACCATCGTGCGCTCGCCCTCGTACGCCATGGAGACGGTGACCGGGGAGTGCCAGCCGGGGACCCTGCGGGACGGGGTCAGGTCGATGCCCTCGCCCTGCTCCAGGGCGTCCCAGCAGTACTCCCCGTAGTGGTCGTCCCCGAAGGCCGCCGCCAGGGACGTCCGCAGACCGAGCCGGGCGAGCGCGGTCGCCATGTTCGCCACGCCGCCGGGGCTCGATCCCATGCCGCGCGCCCAGGACTCGGTCCCGCGCACGGGGGCGAAGTCGAGGCCGGTGAAGACGATGTCGAGGAAGACGGTGCCGGTCAGGTACACGTCCCACGGCGGGTCGCCCGGTGTGCGCAGAGCGGCGAGGGGGTCGACGTGGGGCCGGCGGTACAGTCGCTCTCCCTTGGACGCGATCACGGTGTGCTCCCTGGCGTGGTGCGGATCAGGCCCAGTGTGCACCAACCGCCCCACACGGCACCGCCCCTCGCGCCGGAGCCGCCCCCTGCGTCCTACGACCGCGCATGCGCCCCGCGTCGGGTGCCCCCTCGGCCCAGGAACAGTGCCGTGCCTGCCGGCGCCTGCCCGGCGCTTACCAGCGGGGCACGGCCGGAGCGACCCACCCGGGGTCGGCGACCCGCATGGCGGCCGCGTCGTCCCGGTCCCGCAGCGACCCGTCGTCGTCGAGCCACCGCCGGTGCAGGAACTCCACCTTCTCGCGGTCGACCTCGACACCGAGGCCCGGCGCGTCGGAGACGGTGACCCTGCCGTCCTCGAACGTGAGCCGTTCGGTGAGCACGTCCTCGGACTGCCAGGGGTAGTGGGAGTCGCAGGCGTGGTGGAGGCCGGGCACGGTCGACGCGACATGGGTCATCGCGGCGAGGGAGACCCCCAGGTGGGTGTTGGAGTGCATGGAGACTCCCACGCCGAACGTGCGGCAGATGGCGGCGAGTTGCTGCGTGTTGCGCAGGCCGCCCCAGTAGTGGTGGTCGGACAGGACCACCTGGACGGCGCCCTGGGTGAAGGCTTCCTTGATCTCCGCGAAGGTCGTCACGCACATGTTGGTGGCGAGGGGGACGCCGGTGCGCCGTGCGACGTCGGCCATCGCGTGCGTGCCGAGTGTCGGGTCCTCCAGGTACTCCAGCACGTCACGCAGGGCGTCCGCGACCTTGATCGACGTCTCCACGGACCAGGCCCCGTTGGGGTCGAGCCGCAGCGGATGCCCGGGGAAGGCCCCGGCGAGGGCACGTACGGCGGCGATCTCCTCGTCGGGCGGAAAGACACCGCCCTTGAGCTTGAACGACGTGAACCCGTACCGCTCCTTGAACTTCCGCGCCTGCTCGACGACTCCGGCCGGATCGACGGCGGCCCCCCAGTCGTCCTTCTCGCAGGGGACTCCCTCGGGGTGAGCGGCGTACTTGTAGAAGAGATACGCGCTGTACTCGACCGCGTCCCGCACCTTGCCGCCGAGCAGTGCGTGCACGGGCAGCCCGAGCGCCTTGCCCAACGCGTCGAGGCATGCGACCTCGAACCCCGACACGACGGACAGCCGCAGCTTGTCCGCGGTCTGTACGCCCCGCTGCCCACCCACGTCGAGCTGGTTGTCGACCCGGGCCCTGTCCACGGTGAGTTCGTCGGCGACGGTGAACAGGCCCCCCAGGTCACTGACCTGGCGGCCGATCAGCCTGTCCGCGAGGGGCCGGGCGAGCTCCAGGTACTTGCCGTCGCCGTAGGTCTCACCGAACCCGGAGATCCCGTCGGCGGTCACCACCTCCACGATCAGCCTCGGGGTGTAGGGCTGGTGCACCCCCGAGGTATTCAGCAGGGGCGGATCGGCGACGAGGATCGGGGTCAGACGGACGTCGGTGATGGTCAGATCGCGGGTCACGGGACGGCTCCTCCGATGTCTTCATACGTAGACGTCATCCACGTATGAAGATGGAGGCTAGGTACGCGAACACCAGCCGTCAATGGTCGTGCGCGATCCCCTTACGATCAGCTCATGCCGGAACCCACGGACGAACGCGGCGTACGCGAGGTGAAGTCCGCTGCCCGCACGGTCGACCTCCTGGAACTCCTGGCGGCCCGCGGCGACCGCCCCGCGCGCCTCCAGGAACTGGCGGACGAGCTCCAGGTCCCCCGCAGCTCGATGTACGCCCTGCTCCAGACGCTGATCAACCGTGGCTGGGTCCGCACGGACGCCACGGGCTCCCTCTACGGCATCGGCATCAGCGCCCTGCTCACCGGCACCAGCTACCTGGACTCCGACCCACGCGTCCGCATCGTGCGCCCCTACCTCGACGAGGCCTCCGACGCGCTGGGCGAGACGATCCACATGGGCCGTCTGGACGGCACGGACGTCGCCTACCTCGCGACCCGCGAGTCCCACGAGTACCTGCGCACCATCAGCCGCGTGGGCCGCCGCCTTCCCGCCCACGCGGGCGCCCTGGGCAAGGCCCTCCTGGCGGAACGCCCCGACGAGGCCCTCCCCGAGGCCCCGTACACCCGGCTGACCCCGCACACCCACACCACCCGTGAGTCCCTGCTGGCCGACATCGCCGCGACCCGCGCCCGCGGCTACTCCGTCGACCGCGAGGAGGGCGTCACCGGCATCGTCGGTTTCGGCTTCGCCCTCCGCTACGACGCTCCCGCTCAGGACGCCATCAGCTGCTCGGTGCCGGTGGCACGGCTCTCGCCGAGCCATGAGGAACAGATCATCGCGGTGATGCGGGAGATCCGGGCGAAGGTGGAGGCGGCGACCCCCGGGGTGTCGGGCGCGGTCAACTGGCGTTGAGCTCGGGCGGTGTCGCGGTGTCGTCCGCCGATCCGGCCGCCGGCCGCTACCCGAACTCGTACGCCTCCACCTCGGCGAGGTACCGGGCCCGCCGCTCCTCGTCGTGCTCCAGGAAGGACGCCAGGAACGAGTTGCGGGCCAGTTCACGCAGCCGCTCCTCGCCCAGTCCCAGCGTCGAGCGCACCGCGTCGAAGTTGTCGCCCGCGTAGCCGCCGAAGTAGGCCGGGTCATCGGAGTTGACCGTGCACAGCAGCCCGGCGTCCAGCATGGCGGGCAGGGGATGGTCGGCGAGGGCGTCGACCGCGCGGAGCCGGACGTTCGACAGCGGGCACAGCGTCAACGGCACCCGCTCCCGTACGAGCCGCTCGACCAGCGCCTCGTCCTCCATGCACCGCAGGCCGTGGTCGACCCGCTCGACCCCGAGCACGTCCAGGGCCTCGACGATGTACGACGGCGGCCCCTCCTCCCCCGCGTGCGCCACCCGCCGCAACCCCAGGCCGGCGGCCGCCTGGTACACCTCCCGGAACTTCGCCGGGGGATGCCCGACCTCGGCGGAGTCGAGACCGACGCCCACGATCCGGTCGAGATACGGCTTCGCGGCCTCAAGCGTCTCCCTCGCCGACTCGGCGGACTCGTCCCGCAGGAAGCACATGATCAGCTGGGTGGAGACCCCGTACGTGTCCTCGCTCCGAGCGAGCGCACGCCACAGCCCCTCCACCACCGTCCCCATCGCCACGCCCCGCGCGATGTGGGCCTGCGGATCGAAGAAGATCTCGGCGTGGCGCACCCCCTGCGCGGCGGCCCGCGCGAGATACGCGTCGGCCAGGTCCTCGAAGTCCCGCTCGGTCCGCAGGACGGCCATGAGCTCGTAGTACAGGTTCAGGAAGGACTGCAGGTCCTCGAACCGGTACGCCTCACGGAGCTCGTCCGTGTCGGCGTACGGCAACGCGACCTCGTTCCGCGCGGCCAGCGCGAACGCCAGCTCCGGTTCCAGGGTGCCTTCGATGTGCAGGTGCAGTTCCGCTTTCGGGAGGGGCATCAACGCATCGTACGGCCGTTTTACCCGCGCTTCGGAACCGGCACCCGCATCTACCTACGCTTCGGTACCGGCACCCGCAGCAGGTCGTGCGCCACCGTCAGCTCCCCCTCGTACCCGGCGGCCCGCGCCTGCCGCTCGAACTCGTCGGGCTCGGTGTACCGCTGACTGAAGTGCGTCAGCACGAGGTGCCGCACCCCCGCGTCCCGTGCCACGGCGGCCGCCTGACCGGCTGTCAGGTGTCCGTGTTCGTCGGCGAGTTCCGCTTCCTCGTCGAGGAACGTCGACTCGATGACGAGCATGTCGCAGCCGTCGGCCAGCGCGTACACGCCCTCGCACAGCCGGGTGTCCATGACGAACGCGAACCGCTGCCCGCGCCGCACCTCGCTCACGTCCCCGAGCGAGACGCCCCCCAGGGCTCCTTCCCGCTGTATCCGCCCGACGTCCGGCCCCTTGATCCCGTGCGCCGCCAGCCGCTCCGGCAGCATGCGCCGCCCGTCGGGCTCGACGAGCCGGTACCCGAACGACTCGACGGGATGGGAGAGCCTGCGCGCCTCAAGGCGGTAGGCGGGGGTGGCGGCGAGCACACCGTCCTCCGCGACCGGCGCCTCGACCAGTTGCACGGTCTCGCGGTACGCGGTCGCGTACCGCAGCCGGTCGAAGAACCGCTGCCCGGAGCGCGGGTAGTGCGCGGTGACGTCGTGCGGCACCCGGTCGAGGTTGATGCGCTGGATGACACCGGCGAGGCCCAGCGAGTGATCCCCGTGGAAGTGGGTGACACAGATCCGGTGCAGGTCGTGCGCGGCGACTCCGGCACGCAGCATCTGCCGCTGCGTGCCCTCACCGGGGTCGAACAGGATGCCCTCGCCGTCCCACCGCAGCACGTACCCGTTGTGGTTGCGGTGCCGGGTCGGGACCTGGCTGGCGGTACCGAGGACCACCAGTTCACGTACGGACACGGCGCGTTATCCGGGAGGCCATTGGAGGCCGCGCCCGCCGAGGAGGTGGGCGTGCGCGTGGAAGACGGTCTGCCCGGCGCCGCTGCCGGTGTTGAACACGACCCGGTAGCTCTCCAGCTTTTCCTCCCCGGCCACCTCACCGGCCTCGCGGAGCAGGTCCGCGGCGATACCGGGCTCGGCGGCGCCGAGGGTGGCGATGTCGGGGTAGTGCGCCCGGGGGATGATCAGCACGTGCGTCGGTGCCTGGGGGTTGATGTCCCGGAACGCGACGGTCGTCTCCGTCTCCCGTACCACGGTCGCCGGAATCTGCCCCGCCACGATCTTGCAGAACAGACAGTCGTCCTGCGGCTCCCCTGCCATACGTGCCTCCTCGCCGCCGATTGATCGCGTCCCGGGCATGGTAGCGGGGAGGGTTTCGCCCCCGCCGCCCTTACCCATTCCCGTCCCCTGGGGGCTGCCGCCCCCAGACCCCCGCACAATCCAGCCCCTCCGGCGTTTGAGGAGCGGGGGCCCGGGGGCCGGCCCCCGAAAACGGGGTCCGGGGCGGAGCCCCCGTGGGGTCGAAGAGGCAGCGCCCCTCGGGATGGGACGGGTAGGGGCGGCGGGGGCGAAACCTCTCGGGAGGACCACCCCGGCCCCCCGCGCGTCTTACAACTCCGGCAGAGGCGGAGCCGTTTTCGCCGGTGTTTCCGCCAGCGCGGCCAGCGCGAGGCGGATCGCCTCGTCCAACTGCGCGTCCCGCCCCGCCGCGTAGTCGTGCGGGGCCTGGACGACCTCCACGTCGGGGTCGACACCGTGGTTCTCGACGCCCCACCCGTACCCCTCCAGCCAGAACGCGTACTTCGGCTGGGTGACGAGCGTGCCGTCGACGAGGCGGTAGCGGCTGTCGATGCCGATGACACCGCCCCACGTCCGGGTACCGACGACCGGCCCGATCCCGAGCGCCTTGATCGCCGCGTTCACGATGTCCCCGTCGGACCCGGAGAACTCGTTGGCGACGGCGACGACGGGTCCGCGCGGGGCGTCCCCCGGGTAGCTGTACGGCCGCATCCCGCGCGGCACGTCCCAGCCCACGATCCGGCGGGCCAGCTTCTCGATGACCAGCTGGGAGGTGTGCCCGCCACGGTTCTCGCGGACATCGACCACGAGGCCCTCCCGCGCCACCTCGATCCGCAGGTCGCGGTGGATCTGCGCCCAGCCCGGCGCCTGCATGTCCGGCACGTGCAGATAGCCCAGCCGGCCCCCCGACTTCTCGTGCACGTACGCCCGCCGGTCCGCCACCCAGGCGTGGTAGCGGAGCGGCTCCTCGTCGTCGATGGGCACGACGACCGTGTGCCGGGGGTCCCCGCCGCCGGCGGGCAGGACGGTCAGCTCGACGGGCTTGCCCGCCGTGCCCACGAGCAGCGGCCCCGGACCGGTCACCGGGTCCACGGGCTGCCCGCCCACGGCGATGATCGCGTCCCCGGCCCGTACCGCCACTCCGGGCGCGGCGAGCGGCGCGTGTGCCTCGGGGTCGGAGGTCTCCGACGGCAGGACGCGGTCGATACGCCACAGCGAGGCCCCCTGGGGGCCGTCCTCGTGCCGGGAGATGTCGGCACCGAGCAGCCCCTGCCGTCGCTCGCCCCATCCTCCGCCGCCGCGCGGCGTGACGTACGCGTGCGACGTACCGAGCTCGCCCTGTACCTCCCACAGCAGGTCCACGAGGTCGTCGTGGGTGGCGACCCGGGCGAGCACGGGCCGGTACCGGTCCAGCACCCCGTCCCAGTCGACTCCCCCGAGATCCGGCCGCCAGAAGTTGTCCCGCATGAAGCGGCCGGCCTCGTCGTACATCTGGCGCCACTCGGCGGCCGGGTCGACGGTCTGGCGTACGCGGGACAGGTCGACGGTGATGTTGGTGTCGCTGTCCTCGTCGCCGGAGGCGCGCCGGTCGCTGGGGACGACCTTCAGCTTGCCGTCGGTCCACAGCAGCACCCGCTTGCCGTCGCCGCTGACCGCGTACCGCTCGGCGTCGGAGGCGAGGTACTCGACGCGCTGCTGGGCGAGGTCGTACCGCTCCAGCGAGGTCTTGGGGTCCGGGTCGTCGGGCGTTGCCCGCGCGTGGCCGAGCACGCCGCGTACCGGGTGCCGCAGCCACAGCACGCCGTCCTTGGCGGCCCGGAGCCCCGAGTAGCGCGCGGCCTCGACGGGGAACGGCACGATCCGGTCGCCGAGCCCTTCGAGGTCGATACGGGTCGCGGGGGCGCCCTCGCTCTCCGGGGTCTCGTCCTTGTCGGGCGCCTCGAAGGGGCGGCCGTGGCGCTGCGGTCCGAAGGGGGACGGGGTGGTCGCGGCGAGCGTGATGAGGTGCGGACGCGCGCCTCCGACGAAGGCCAGGTCGAAGACATGCTCGTCGTAGACCGGGTCGAAGGACCGGGCGGACAGGAACGCCAGGTGCTTGCCGTCCAGGGTGAAGGCGGGCGAGTAGTCCTGGAACCGCAGCGGTGTCGCCTCCGTCACCGACAGATCGGCGGTGTTGGCGAGTTTGAGCTGGCGCAGCGGGCTCGGGCCGGGGTGGGACCAGGCGAGCCAGGCGGAGTCGGGCGAGAAGACCAGTCCGGACACCTCGCCGTCCTCGCTCCGGTCGACCTCGCGCACCTCGCCGCTCTCCCGCTCGACCAGCAGCACGCGCCCGTCGTGCGAGGCGACGGCGGCCCGGCTGCCGTCGGGGGCCATGGCGAGCCCGAGCACGCGCCCGAGCTGCCCGGCGGCGAGCCGTCGCGGGGTAGCCCCCGGCGCGCCCCCGGTGGCGGGCGCGAACTCCAGGGCGTCGTCGCCCTCGGCGTCCGTCACCCACACCACCCACTCCTCGCCGTCCGCGCGGAAGGTGACCGGCAGCCGGGCCCGTACGCCGTGCTCGGCGGCGAGCGAGCGGGTGGGGCCGGAACGGTGGGTGACCCAGTGGACGGCACCGCGCACGGAGACGGCGCTGCCGCGCCCGGTGTGGTCGGGCGAGCCCGTCCCGAACCAGTGGCTCGCGTTCACGGGATGCGGCTGGAGATCGACGCGCTGTCCGCCGAGCCGGATGTCGAGCCGCCGGGGCTCCGCGCCGTCGAGGTCGTCGAGGAGCCACAGCTCACCGGCGGACGCGTACACGACGCGGGTGCCGTCGGTGGCGGCGTGCCGGGCGTAGAACCCGTCGAGAGGTGTGTGCCGCCGCAGATCGGAGCCGTCACTCAACGACGAGTAGAGCGCCCCGACCCCTTCGTGGTCGGACAGAAAAGCGATCCGCTCCCCCACCCACAGGGGATACTCCAGATTCCCGTCGAGCTCGGCGTGGAGCCGCACGAACTCCCCACTGCCGGAACTGCCCCCTTCGTCCCCTTGCTCCCGCTCGATCCACAGCTTGCCCGCCGTGCCGCCCCGGTACCGCTTCCACCAGGCGGCCTCGCGGCCCATGGGCGCGGACAGCAGTACGGTGCTCGGTCCGTACACCACGTCGCCGACGGGCCCGTACGGCAGGGTCGTCGCCGGTCCGCCGTCGAGCGGAACGGCACGCGCCCAGCTGCGCCGGAGGCTGGCCTGGCCCTGTGTGCTGAGTGCGAGGACCCTGCCGTCGGGTGTCCAGCCGCGCACCTGGGTGCGCCAGCTGCCCCAGTACGTCAGGCGCTTGGACGGCCCGCCGTCGATGGGGGCGATGTGGACCTCGGGGGCTCCGTCGCGGGTGGAGGTCCAGGCGACGGTGGTGCCGTCCGGGGAGATGCGCGGATGGTTGACGGGGACGTTGTCGGCGCTGACCCGCCAGGCGCGGCCGCCGTCGAGAGGCGCGACCCAGACGTCGTCCTCGGCGGTGAAGGCGACCGATTCGCCGTGCAGGTGCGGAAACCGGAAATACGCGGGGGAGGCAGAGGCTGCAGGCAGTGTCACCAGGTCACTCTAGGCAGCGTATGGCGTTCTTGGGAGGTGTTTGGATCACTTGCCCTCGGGCCGGCAGGTGGGATGCGACTGGCAGTAGACGGTTTTGGTGACGGTGACAGTGACGGTCGGGGCGGGCCCGCCGGGCCGGTTGTCGTCGGTGGGCGGGGTGGTGGGCGTGGGCGTGGGGTCGGGCGCGTTGCAACGCGGAAACGCCCACGACGGCGCCTGTGGCGGGCCCCGCCCCGCCAGGCGCCAGGCACCCCCAGCCCGTCCGGCGTTTGAGGACGAGGCCGTTCAGGCCGACAAGCGGGGGTCTGGGGGCGGCAGCCCCCAGGGAAGGGATGGGACGGGTAGGGGCGGCGGGGGCGAAGAAACCCCCTGCGCCCCGCAGGCACGCCCCCTCAGGACCACCGCCCCGTCCGCGTGAGCAGCAACGCCGCGGCCGCCGTACCAGCCGTCGACGTACGCAGCACACTGCGCCCGAGACGATACGGCCGCGCCCCCGCCTCCTCGAACAGCGCCAGTTCCTCCGGCGACACCCCGCCCTCGGGCCCCACCACCAGCACGATCTCCCCGGCACCGGGAAGGTCGACCGTCGCCAGCGGCACGTCACCCGACTCGTGCAGCACACCCGCGAAGTCCGCCTCGGCGAGCAGCGCGGCAACCTGCTTCGTCGTCGCCGCGTCCGCGACCTCCGGAAAGCGCACCCGCCGCGACTGCTTCCCCGCCTCGCGCGCCGTGGAGCGCCACTTGGCCAGCGCCTTGAGTCCCCGCTCGCCCTTCCACTGGGTGATGCAGCGGGAGGCCGCCCAGGGCACGATCGCGTCCACGCCGGTCTCGGTCATCGTCTCGACGGCCAGCTCGCCCCGGTCGCCCTTGGGCAGCGCCTGGACGACGGTGATGCGGGGTGACTCGGGGGGCTCCTCCCGCACGGGCGCCAGGTCCGTGACCACCAGCCGGTCCTTGCCGTCGGCCGTCTTCACCACGCCCCGCGTCCACCGCCCGCGCCCGTCCGTGAGGACCACGCCCTCACCGGGCCGCAGCCGCTTCACGGACACCGCGTGCCGCCCCTCGGGACCGTCGAGGACGAACTCCGCCCCGACACCGTCCAGTTGGTCGACGACAAAAACCGGCGCGGTCATCAGGCGCCGCCCAGCGCCGAACTCTCCGGGCCCGCGCACAGCGCCGTCCGCGCGGCGGCCAGCTCCGCCGCCAGCACCTCCACCAGCTGCCCCGCGGGCAGGTCCCGGGCCATCCGGTAGCCCTGCCCCGCCCACAGCGCCATGCCCTGCGGATCGCCCGCCTTGGCCGCCGCCTTGCGCAGCCCGGAGGTGAGGTGATGGACCTGGGGGTACGCGGCGGGGGCGTACGGGCCGTGCTCGCTGAGGAAGCGGTTCACCAGCCCGCGGGCCGGGCGTCCCGAGAACGCGCGCGTCAGTTCCGTGCGGACGAACAGCGGGTTGCTCAGCGCCTGCTTGTGCAGCGCGTTGGCGCCGGACTCCGGCGTCGCGAGGAACGCCGTGCCGAGCTGCGCCGCGCACGCCCCGGCGGCGAGGACCGCGGCGATCTGGCTGCCCCGCATGATGCCGCCGGCCGCGACGATGGGCAGCGAGACGGCCTCGCGGACCTGGGCGAGGAGGGAGAGCAGACCGGTGCCGGCGCGGTCCCGCTCGGGGTCGTCGCGGTGGGTGCCCTGGTGCCCGCCCGCCTCCACGCCCTGCACGATCACGGCGTCGGCACCGGCGCGCGCCACGTCCAGCGCCTCGTCGGCCGAGGTCACGGTGACGAGGGTCAGTGTGCCCTTGGCGGAGAGGGCCCGGAGGACGTCGGGGGCGGGGCAGCCGAAGTGGAAGGAGACGACCGGCACCGGGTTGTCGAGGAGGACGGCGAGCTTGGCGTCGTAGCCGTCGTCGCGCCCGCTGTCGGGGTCGCCCAGCTCGGTCTCGTACCAGGCGGCCTCACCGGCGAGCTGGTTGGCGTACACCTCGACGGCGGCCGGGTCGGCATAGTCGGGCTGCGGCATGAAGAGGTTCACGCCGAAGGGGCGGCCCGTGAGACCGCGTAGCTGCTTGATCTCCTGGTACATGCCGTCGGCCGTCTTGTACCCGGCCGCGAGGAAGCCGAGCCCGCCGGCCTCGGACACGGCGGCGGCGAGCTGTGGCACGGAGACCCCACCCGCCATGGGGGCCTGCACGATCGGTGTGGGGAAGAGATCGGTCAGCGCGGAGGACATGACGGCATGGTGTCACGTCCTCCGCAGGAGTCCGAATCCGGCCGTCCCCCTGGTACGGGCCAGGGGGACGGGCACGGCCGCCGACCGTGGTCAGCGCCCGTTGAACGCGTCCTTCAAGCGGGAGAACAGGCCCTGCTGCCCCGGCTGGAACTGCCCCGTCGGCCGCTCCTCGCCGCGCAGCTTCGACAGCTCGCGCAGCAGGCGCTCCTGCTCGGGGTCGAGCTTGGTGGGGGTCGTGACCTCGACGTGCACGATGAGGTCGCCGCGGCCGCCGCCGCGCAGATGCGTGACGCCGCGCCCGTGCAGCGGGATCGACTGGCCGGACTGGGTGCCCGGGCGGATGTCGACCTCCTCCAGGCCGTCGAGGGTCTCCAGCGGCACCTTCGTGCCGAGCGCGGCCGCGGTCATCGGGATGGTGACCGTGCAGTGCAGGTCGTCGCCGCGCCGTTGGAAGGTCGGGTGCGGGAGTTCGTGGATCTCGACGTACAGGTCGCCTGCCGGGCCGCCGCCGGGGCCGACCTCGCCCTCGCCCGCGAGCTGGATCCGCGTGCCGTTGTCGACGCCGGCCGGGATCTTCACCGTGAGCGTGCGGCGGGAGCGCACCCGGCCGTCGCCCGCGCACTCGGGGCACGGGTTCGGGACGACCGTGCCGAAGCCCTGACACTGCGGGCAGGGGCGGGACGTCATGACCTGGCCGAGGAAGGACCGGGTGACCTGGGACACCTCACCGCGGCCGCGGCACATGTCACAGGTCTGGGCGGATGTGCCGGGGGCAGCGCCCTCGCCGTTGCAGGTCTTGCAGACGACGGCCGTGTCGACCTGGATGTCCTTCGTCGTGCCGAAGGCCGCCTCGTCGAGCTCGACGTCCAGCCGGATCATCGCGTCCTGGCCCCGGCGGGTGCGCGACCGCGGGCCGCGCTGGGACGCCGTACCGAAGAACGCGTCCATGATGTCCGAGAAGTTCCCGAACCCGCCGGCGCCGAAGCCGCCCGCACCGCCGCCGCCCGCCTGGGACAGCGGGTCACCGCCGAGGTCGTAGACCTGCTTCTTCTGCGGGTCCGACAACACCTCGTACGCGGCGTTGATCTCCTTGAACCGCTCCTGCGTCTTCGGATCGGGGTTGACGTCCGGGTGCAGCTCGCGCGCGAGTCTGCGGAACGCCTTCTTGATCTCTTCCTGGGACGCGTCGCGGCGCACGCCGAGTACGGCGTAGTAGTCCGTGGCCACTTACGACTCCGCCAGGATCTGTCCGACGTAACGTGCCACCGCTCGTACTGCTCCCATCGTTCCCGGATAGTCCATGCGGGTCGGTCCGACCACGCCGAGTTTTGCTACTGCCTCGCCGCCCGAACCGTAGCCCACTGAGACCACGGACGTGGAGTTGAGTCCCTCATGCGCGTTCTCATGGCCGATACGCACGGTCATGCCCGAATCCTTCGCCTCGCCCAGCAACCTGAGGAGCACGACCTGCTCCTCCAGCGCTTCGAGCACCGGCCGGATCGTGAGGGGGAAGTCGTGTCCGAAGCGGGTCAGATTGGCGGTGCCGCCGATCATCAGCCGCTCCTCCCGCTCCTCGACGAGTGTTTCCAGGAGGGCGGAGAGCACGGTGGAGACGCTGCCGCGGTCCTCGACGTCGAAGGCCTCCGGAAGGTCTTCCACGAGTTGCGGCACGTCAGCGAAACGGCGGCCCGCCACACGGCTGTTGAGCCGCGCGCGCAGATCCGCGAGGGACGCTTCCCCGAACGGGGCGTGGCAGTCGATCATCCGCTGCTCCACCCGGCCGGTGTCCGTGATCAGCACGAGCATCACGCGCGCGGGGGCCAGCGACAGCAGCTCCACGTGCCGCACCGTGGACCGCGTGAGCGACGGGTACTGCACCACGGCGACCTGCCGTGTGAGCTGCGCCAGCAGCCGTACGGTCCGGCCGACCACGTCGTCCAGGTCGACGGCGCCCTCCAGGAAGTTCTGGATGGCGCGCCGCTCCGGGGCGGTCATCGGCTTCACCGCGGCCAGCCTGTCGACGAAGAGGCGGTAGCCCTTGTCGGTGGGGATGCGCCCGGCGCTGGTGTGCGGCTGGGCGATGTACCCCTCCTCTTCGAGGGCTGCCATGTCGTTGCGGACGGTGGCCGGGGAGACACCGAGCCTGTGCCGCTCGGTGAGCGCCTTGGAACCCACCGGCTCCTCGGTGCCGACGTAGTCCTGGACGATGGCGCGCAGCACTTCGAGCCTGCGTTCGCTGAGCATCGCGCACACCTCCAGTCATCCGTCCTTGCGCGTCCCCGCGCGTCCTCGCGACTCCCCCTTGGCACTCACCGCGGGCGAGTGCCAGCATTCCCCCCAGTGTACGGCGGTGGGGTACGGCCCCGGCAAGGGCGGCCACGCCTTGTCATGCCGACGTTACCGACGTGTCCCGCGATGTCGTACCGGCGAGTACGCACGGAACGGCGGCACGGGGAGAATCCGGCGCCCCTGAGGGTCTGGGGTTAGCGTCGGCGTATGACGGTGAGTTGGGAAGAGGTCGGGTGGGAGGAACTCGGCCCGCGCGTGGGGCGCTGTCGCCTTCCGGTGTGGGACTGCACGGCCGGGCTGGTCGTCGGGGACGGTGCCGCTCTCATGATCGACGCGGGGTCGAGCCTGCGGGAGGGCGCGCGGTTGGGCGCCGAGGCGCGGTGGCTGCTGGGTGGCGACCGCCGTGTGACCCATCTCGCGCTGACTCACCCGCACTTCGACCATGTCTTCGGCGCGGCGTCCTTCGCGGGAGTGGAGGTGTACGGCGCGGTGGGCGTGGACATGGTCCTCACCGGCGAACGGGCACGTGAGGAGTTGCGCGCCGACGCCGTGCGGTACGGCCTGGACGCGTCGGAGGCGGCCGCGGCCGCGGACCTCCTCGTCCGTCCCCGTCACCACGTCAGCGGGGAGTGGACGCTGGATCTGGGTGGCGGCACGCAGGTGCTCCTGGCGAACGTGGGCCCGGGCCACACGGCCCATGATCTGGCGGTGCTGGTGCCGGGCTCGCCCTCCTCACCGGAGGTGGTGTTCTGCGGCGACCTGGTGGAGGAGTCGGGCGAACCCCAGGCGGGCCCGGACGCCGTCCCCGCGCACTGGCCGGCCGCGCTGGACCGGCTGCTGGATCTGGGCGGCGAGGACGCGGTGTACGTGCCGGGGCACGGGGCGGCGGTGGACGCCGCGTTCGTACGGGCGCAGAGGGACGCGCTGGCGGCCCGCTTCGGCGTGTCGTGACGATGGCCGCTCTGGTTGCCGCCCCGGTTCTCGTATCGTCATCCGAATGCGCCAGTACTCGCCGGACCTGACCCCGCCGTGGAAGAAGCCCAAGCCCGCACCGGAGGTCCCGGCCGATCCCGGGCTGGTGGTGGAGGAGCCGGTGACCGGCTTCTGTGGTGCGGTGATCCGCTGCGAGGCGGGCACGGTGACGTTGGAGGACCGCTTCGGCAAGCACCGGGTGTTTCCGCTGGAGCCGCGGGGGTTTCTGCTGGAGGGCCGGGTGGTGACGCTCGTACGGCCGCCGTCGGGCCCTGTCCGTGCCACCCGCACGGCATCCGGCTCGGTCGCCGTCCCTGGCGCACGCGCGCGTGTGGCCCGTGCCGGGCGCATCTACGTGGAGGGCCGCCACGACGCGGAGCTCGTCGAGAAGGTGTGGGGCGACGATCTGCGCATCGAGGGCGTGGTCGTGGAGTACCTGGAGGGCGTGGACGACCTGCCGTCGATCGTGGCCGACTTCGCGCCCGGACCGGACGCGCGCCTGGGGGTGCTGGTGGACCACTTGGTGCCGGGGTCGAAGGAGTGGCGCATCGCGGAGTCGGTGACGAGCGAGCACGCGTTGGTGGTGGGCCATCCGTACATCGACATCTGGGAGGCGGTGAAGCCGGCGTCGGTGGGCATCCCGGAGTGGCCACGGGTGCCGCGTGGGCAGGACTGGAAGTCGGGGGTGTGCCGGGCGCTCGGGTGGCGGGTGACGAACACCGGGGAGGCGTGGCAGCGGATCCTCGGCTCGGTGCGCTCTTACAAGGACCTGGAGCCGGAGTTGCTGGGGCGGGTGGAGGAGTTGATCGACTTCGTTACGGGTAGCGGTGGGGCCTGACCTTTGCGAAGGTGCCGAATTCGCTGGTGTCAAGCTCGATTTCGAGGGGCTCCAGGGGGGTGAGGTCGCCGAATTTGGTGATCCGCTGGCGTCGGTAGTCCGCGTAATCTCCGTTACCCGTGGGCTCGGTGAGAAGTACGCACTGGGCCATGACCGGATCGATGATCAGGTAGGCGGGGACCTTCGCTGCGGCATAGATCGAGCGCTTGACGCTGTAGTCCCGATCGACGCTGGTCTTGGAAACAACCTCAACCAACATCGTGATGATTTCGGAAGGCATCAGCCTCCCGTGGTCCGGGCCGATGCCGCGCTCGATCACCACAAGGTCCGGCTGTGGCTCACTCGTCTGTTCGAGGATCGCGATGTCCTGGGTCTGAAGTCTCCTCCAGCGGCGCCGGGGGATCTGATCCTGGATCGCCTCCACGATGTCATTGTGGATCACGTCCGGCCCCGCCATCATCACGATTTCCCCCCGGAGGAGCTCGACCTTGAATCCTTCGGGAACCTCAAGGTTCTCGAAGATCTCCACGATGCCGGTGGTCATCCGTCGGTCGTCCACAGCGGTCATCTCCGCAGCCTCCGGTTTCCGCCACCCCGATTTACGGCAGCAGCCTACGAGACAGGTTAGGGACCGAACCGGCGTTCCGCACCGATTCACCCGCCGGAGTGATCAGTCCACCAGGTCCCGCACTACCGCATCCGCCAGCAACCGACCCCGCAGCGTCAGTGCCGCACGCCCCTCCTCGTACGGCCCGCCCTCCAGCAGCCCGTCCCCGAGCGCCCGCCGCGAAGCCGCCAGCCCCTCCTCCCGCAGCAACTCCAGCGGCACCCCTTCCCGCAACCGCACCTCCAGCAGAATCCGCTCGACCCTCCGGTCCTCCTCCGCGAGGACCTCGCGCCCGGCGCCCGGCGAACGGCCCGCCGCCAGCGCCGCCGCATACGCCCCCGGGTGCTTCACGTTCCACCAGCGCACGCCGCCCACGTGCGAGTGCGCTCCCGGGCCCGCGCCCCACCAGTCGGCGCCGCGCCAGTACAGCTCGTTGTGGAGGCAGCGGCCCGCGGTGGACGTGGCCCAGTTCGAGACCTCGTACCAGGAGAAGCCCGCCGCGGACAGGGTCTCCTCCGCGATCAGGTAGCGGTCCGCGTGGACGTCGTCGTCCGTCATCGGGACCTCGCCCCGGCGGATGCGCCGTGCGAGCTGGGTGCCCTCCTCCACGATCAGCGCGTACGCCGACACGTGGTCCGGTCCGGCTCCGATCGCCGCGTCCAGGGAGGCCCGCCAGTCGTCGTCCGACTCTCCGGGGGTGCCGTAGATCAGGTCGAGGTTGATGTGCTCGAAGCCCGCCGCGCGGGCCTCGGCGACGCACCGCTCGGGGCGGCCGGGGGTGTGGGTGCGGTCCAGGACCCGCAGCACGTGCTGCCGGGCGCTCTGCATGCCGAAGGAGATCCGGTTGAAGCCGCCCGCCCTCAGCGTGTCGAGATACGCCGGGTCCACCGACTCCGGGTTGGCCTCGGTGGTGACCTCCGCGTCGTCCGCGAGCCCGAACTCGTCCCGGATCGCCCCCAGCATCCGTACGAGGTCGCCGGCGGCGAGCAGCGTGGGCGTGCCGCCGCCGACGAAGACCGTGCGGACGGGGCGCGGGTCGTCGCCGAGCACCTTGCGGGCCAGGCGGATCTCGTCGATCAGGGTCTCGGCATAGTTGTCGCGGGAGGCGAGGACCCCGCCCGTGCCGCGCAGTTCGGTCGCCGTGTAGGTGTTGAAGTCGCAGTAGCCGCAGCGGGTCGCGCAGTACGGGACGTGCAGGTAGAACCCGAGGGGCCGGTCCGCGGCCCCGGTCAGGGCGTGCGCGGGCAGTGCCCCGTCGTCGGGGACGGGCTCGCCGTCGGGGAGTGCGGAAGGCATGCGTTCCATTGTCCAGCACCGGCCACCGTCCCCAGGTGCTCACCTCCCCGGCCGTGCTCACCTCCCCGCCGTCCGTCCTCACCTCCCCGCCGTGCTCACCGGCTCCGCCTGCAACACCAGCAACGCCAGATCGTCCTCCGGAGGCCGCTCGCCGAACTCGTGCACCAACTGCGTGATCCGCTCCGCGATGTGCTGCGCGTTCAGCCCGGCGCAGTCGGCCAGGGCGACCGCGAGCCCGTCCCCGTCGTCGAACATGACCGATCCGCAGCGCCGCTCGGTCACGCCGTCGGTGACACACAGCAGGGTGTCACCGGGGTGCAGGGCGAAGGTCTCGGAGACGTAGGCGGTGTCCTCGATCACACCGAGCAGGGTCTGCGGCTCGGCGGCGGTGCGTACGTCGCCGTCGGGGCCGAGGACCAGCGGCAGGGGGTGTCCGGCGGAGGCGAGGGTGCACTGGACGCCGCCTTCGTAGGGGACGAGTTCGCCGTACAGGAGGGACAGGAAGCGGGTCTGCGGGCCCTCGTCGGCGCCGAGGCCGGGGCCGCCGGCCGTGACCAGGGCGCGGGCGGCGGCGTCGGCCGCCTCGGTGGCGTCGTCGAGGAGGAGCTGGTTGAGGCGGTCGAGGACGTCGGCGACCTGGTAGCCCTCGCGGGCGAGCAACCGCAGCCAGGGCCGGGCGAGCCCGATGACGACGGCGGCCTCGGGGCCCTTGCCCTGCACGTCTCCGAGAGCGAAGCACCAGCGGCCGTCGCCCGCCGGGAACAGGTCGTAGAAGTCGCCGCTGGGCCCGCCCTTGTCACACGGCTCGTACACGAGCGCACTGTGCATCCCGGGGATCTCGGCGACCGCGCCGGGCAGCAGTCCGCGCTGGAGGACCCGGCTGATGGTGGCCTGGCGGGCGTACTGGCGGGCCGCGCCGATCGCGAGAGCCACGCGGCGGCTGAGGTCCTCGACGAGCCCGGTGACCTCGTCGGCGAAGCGGAGCAGCCCGGCCCGTCCGATGACGAGTGTGCCCAGCGGCCGTCCGCCCGCGATCAGCCGGTACGCGAGGGCGGTGCCGGTCTCGCCCTCGTCGCCGAGCGCCTCCCCGGGCCACGCCACGGGCACCGCCCGCGACCGTACGGCCTCCGGCAGCCGGGGCGGGTCCTTCTCCAGCGCGTGGCGCAGGTCCTCGATGCGGTTCTCGCTGACGTGCCAGACGCGGGCGAGCCGGGGACCCGAGCCGAGGCCGGCCTCGGTGCCGCGCCAGCCCATGCCCTCGTCCTCCAGCCACACCGCGCACCAGTCCGCCAGGCGGGGCACCAGCAACTGTCCGGCGAGCGCGGCGACCAGGTCCTCGTCGAGCTGCCCCGCCAGCAGGTCGGAGGCCTCGGCGAGGAAGGAGAGGGCGCCGCGGTTCAGCCACTCCCGGTCGCTCTCCATGGTCCGCCTCGGTGCGGGAGCGAGGACATCGGCGGCGAGCATGTCGGCGGTGATCGTCCCGTGTCCGAAGGCGGCGTCGGCATCGGCGGCGTACGCCTCGATCTTCTCCTCGACGGTCACGGCCCCGTCGACGGGCAGGCGGGCCCAGACGGTCTTCACTCCGGTGCGGTAGGTGATGCCCCAGGCGTCGCAGAGCGCGGAGACGAGCCGCAGGCCGCGCCCGTACTCCGGGGTGCCGTAGGAGGGTTCGGTGCCGTGGGGGCGCTCGGTGCTGTACGGGCGTTCGGCGCCTTCGTCGCGTACGGCGCGCGCGGGGTGGTGGTCGGAGACCTCGACGACGACGTGGGCGGCCTCCTCGTCGGGAGGTTCGGGGGGCTCCAGACGGCACAGCAGCTCGACGTCCGTGCCCGCGTGCACGACGGCGTTGGTGACCAGTTCGCTGACCACGACCAGCACGTCGTCGACGAGGCGGTCGGTGAGGGATTCGGCGCCGGGGAGCGCGAGCCCGGCCCACTCGTCCAGTCCTGCGCGGGCGAAGCGGCGGGCGGCGCCGGGCGCGAGCGGGCCGCCGGGCAGCGACGCGTGGGCGACCGCGCGCCGGTCCGCTCCCTGGTGCGCCGGCGTACCAGGGGCACGAGTCGTCGACTCGCGTTGCGTCGGAATGGCCCCCACTGTGCGGCTCCCGGAGCAGTTCGACGAATAGATCTCAGGCGGCAGGGACAGAGTGACAGACCGGCCACGCCCATAAGCGCCGAGTTACCGAAGTGGGCCACCATGGGTGAGAACAGTGCTACGCGGGTGCTCGAAGACGGTCAGAAAGAGGGGCGGATTCGGGCATCAAGAGGGGCAGATTCGGGCATCCGATCTGCGCGCCCCCGCCCGTGGTGATGGCCGCGGGCATCGCAAAGGCGGCATCGCGAAGGGGGATTGCAAAGCGGGCATCGCGAAGGGGCGCATCGCAAAGGGGCGCGGGGCCGCATCGATGTGCGGCCCCGCGCGATGGGGTCCCCTGTTCGAGCAAGCCGTCTCCCGGCTACGCCTCCCTGGCGCCCGCGTACATCTCCTCGATCAGGTGCTTGTACTCCCGCTCCACCACCGGCCGCTTCAACTTCAGGCTCGGCGTCAGCTCACCGTGCTCCACGTCCAGATCCCGGGGCAGGAGACGGAACTTCTTGACGGTCTGCCACCGCTGAAGGCCCGCGTTGAGCCGCCGCACGTAGCCGTCGATCAGCTCGACCGTCGCGGGCGAGGCGACGACGTCCTCGTACGACTTGCCGCCCATGCCGTTCTCCTTGGCCCAGCCGAGGAGGGCCGGCTCGTCGAGGGCGATGAGCGCGGAGCAGAAGTTGCGGTCGGCACCGATCACCATGACGTTGGACACGAACGGGCACAGGGCCTTGAACTGGCCCTCGACCTCGGTCGGCGCGATGTACTTGCCACCGGAGGTCTTGAACAGGTCCTTCTTGCGGTCGGTGATGCGCAGGTAGCCGTCGGGCGAGAGTTCGCCGATGTCGCCGGTGTGGAACCAGCCGTCGGGCTCCAGGACTTCGGCGGTCTGCTCCGGCAGCTTGTGGTAGCCCTCCATGATTCCCGGACCGCGCAGCAGGATCTCGCCGTCGTCGGCGATGCGCACCTCGCAGCCGGGCAGCGGCTTGCCGACCGTGCCGGTCCGGTACGCCTCACCGGGGTTGACGAAGGACGCGGCGGACGACTCCGTGAGGCCGTAGCCCTCCAGGATGTGGATGCCCGCGCCGGCGAAGAAGAAGCCGATCTCGGGGGCCAGCGCGACGGACCCGGAGACACAGGCCCGCAGACGTCCGCCGAAGGCCTCGCGCAGCTTCTTGAAGACCAGCGCGTCCGCGACCGCGTGCTTGGCTCCCAGCCCGAACGGCACCGAGGCACTGCCGGTGCGCCGGAAGTTGTCCTGGCTGACCTTGGCGTACTCGCGTGCGACCTGCGCCGCCCACTGGAAGATCCTGTACTTGGCGGGCCCGCCCGCGCGGGCCTTGGCGGCGACTCCGTTGTAGACCTTCTCGAAGACGCGCGGCACGGCGGCCATGTACGTCGGCTGGACGACCGGCAGGTTCTCGATGATCTTGTCCACGCGGCCGTCGACCGCGGTGACGTGCCCGACCTCGATCTGCCCGGAGGTGAGCACCTTGCCGAAGACATGGGCGAGCGGCAGCCACAGGTACTGCACGTCCTCGGCGCTGATCAGGCCCGTCGCGGCGATCGCCTTCGCCATGTACGACCAGTTGTCGTGCGGGAGGCGGACGCCCTTGGGACGGCCCGTGGTGCCCGAGGTGTAGATGAGGGTGGCGAGTTGCTCGGAGGTGATCGCGCCGACCTTCTTCTTGATCAGGTCGGGATTCTTCTCCAGGTACGCGGCGCCGCGCTCCTCCAGCTCGGCGAGCGAGAGGGTCCAGTCCTCGGAGAGGTCCGCGCCGGCCGGGTCGATGACGACGACATGGGTCAGGTCGGGCAGCTCGGCCCGCTTCTCCCGGGCCTTGGCCAGCTGCGCGGCGTCCTCCGCGACGAGAATCCTGCTCTCGGAGTCGGACAGGATGAACGCGGACTCGTCGGCGTTCGTCGACGGGTAGACGGTCGTGGTGGCGGCGCCCGCGCACATGATGCCGAGGTCGGCGAGGATCCACTCGACCCGGGTGGCGGAGGCTAGGGCGACACGCTGCTCCGGCTGCACGCCCAGCTCGATCAGTCCGGCCGCGATGGCGTGAACCCGCTCGGCGGCCTGCGCCCAGCTGAGCGACTTCCAGTCGTCCGGACCGGTGTGGGAGGACGAGGGCACGGGGTAGCGGTAGGCCTCCGCGTCGGGCGTGGCCGCCACGCGCTCCAGGAAGAGGGCCGCCACGGACGGCGGACGGTTCTCGATCAGGGTCAGTGTGTCGCTCACGACATCCTCCGGGGCCCGCGACTGTGCGGTATGCGGCTGGCTCAAAGCGGCTGTTGTTTAACTCGCGAGTAACCATCGAGTGGTGATCAGAGTAGAGCGCGGCTGCCCGGTGCGTAAGGGGGCGGCGCCCTGTCACTTCTCCCGGACAACTCCTACGGAGAGCGACCCTACGCGCACGTAGGGCCCGCCGCGCCGAAACGCGACGGGCCCGCCTTCCGCCCGGACCTTGCCCCGGAACCTGCCCGCGTCCTGCCCGCGCGCCGCCCTGGTTTTGCCCGCGTACTGCCCGGGTTCTGCCCGCGTCCTGCCCAGGTTTCCGCGGGTAACAGGTGTTTGTGCCGGCAGGGCACGGAGCCTCGCGGAGGCGGGCGACGCACCCTTCGCGCCCCCGCTTCCCGCCCCTGCTTCCCGCTTCTACTTCCTGCCCTTTGCGCCCCTGCTTCCTGCCTTTTCCGCCCTTGCTCCTTACTTCTTGCTCTTCGCGGACCCGCCGCCGTCGTCGCTGGACAGCACGGCGATGAAGGCCTCTTGCGGAACCTCCACAGAGCCCACCATCTTCATCCGCTTCTTGCCTTCCTTCTGCTTCTCCAGCAGCTTCCGCTTACGGGAGATGTCGCCGCCGTAGCACTTGGCGAGGACGTCCTTGCGGATGGCGCGAATGGTCTCGCGGGCGATGACCCGGGAGCCGATGGCCGCCTGGACGGGCACCTCGAATGCCTGCCGAGGGATCAGCTCCTTGAGCTTGGCGACGAGCCGCACCCCGTAGGCGTACGCCTGGTCGCGGTGCGTGATCGCGGAGAAGGCGTCCACCTTGTCGCCGTGCAGCAGGATGTCGACCTTGACCAGGCTGGACGTCTGCTCGCCGGTGGGCTCGTAGTCGAGGGAGGCGTAGCCGCGGGTCTTGGACTTCAGCTGGTCGAAGAAGTCGAAGACGATCTCGGCGAGCGGGAGGGTGTAGCGGATCTCGACGCGGTCCTCGGAGAGGTAGTCCATGCCGAGGAGGGTGCCGCGCCGGGTCTGGCACAGCTCCATGATCGAGCCGATGAACTCGCTCGGGGCGAGGATCGTGGCGCGTACGACCGGCTCGTACACCTCGTTGATCTTGCCCTCGGGAAACTCGCTCGGGTTGGTGACCGTGTGCTCGGTGCCGTCCTCCATGACCACGCGGTAGACCACGTTCGGCGCGGTGGCGATGAGGTCGAGCCCGAACTCCCGCTCAAGCCGCTCGCGGATGACGTCGAGGTGCAGCAGCCCGAGGAAGCCGACGCGGAAACCGAAGCCGAGGGCGGCGGAGGTCTCCGGCTCGTAGACCAGCGCGGCGTCGTTGAGCTGAAGCTTGTCGAGGGCGTCGCGCAGCTCCGGGTAGTCGGAGCCGTCGAGGGGGTAAAGGCCGGAGAACACCATCGGCTTGGGGTCCTTGTACCCGCCGAGGGGTTCGGTCGCGCCCTTGCTCAGGCTGGTGATCGTGTCACCGACCTTGGACTGGCGGACGTCCTTCACACCGGTGATGAGGTAACCCACCTCACCCACCCCGAGGCCGTCGGCACCAAGCATCTCCGGCGAGTTGGTCCCGATCTCCAGCAGCTCGTGGGTGGCGCCGGTGGACATCATCCGGATCCGCTCACGCTTGTTGAGCTGCCCGTCGACCACTCGCACGTACGTCACGACGCCCCGGTAGGAGTCGTACACGGAGTCGAAGATCATGGCCCGAGCGGGCGCGTCCTTGACGCCGACGGGGGCGGGAATCTCGGCGACGACCTTGTCGAGCAGGGCCTCGACGCCCAGCCCGGTCTTGGCGGAGACCTTCAGCACGTCGTCGGGGTCGCACCCGACGAGATTGCCGAGCTCCTCGGCGAACTTCTCGGGCTGCGCGGCCGGAAGGTCGATCTTGTTGAGCACCGGGATGATCGTGAGGTCGTTCTCCATCGCCAGATACAGGTTGGCGAGGGTCTGGGCCTCGATGCCCTGGGCGGCGTCGACGAGGAGGATGGTGCCCTCGCAGGCCGCGAGCGACCGCGAGACCTCGTAGGTGAAGTCGACGTGCCCGGGGGTGTCGATCATGTTGAGGATGTGCGGGTTGCCGGCGTCGTGGGTCGGGGCCCACGGCAACCGCACCGCCTGGGACTTGATCGTGATGCCGCGCTCGCGCTCGATGTCCATGCGGTCGAGGTACTGGGCGCGCATCTGCCGCTGCTCGACCACACCGGTCAGCTGGAGCATCCGGTCGGCGAGCGTGGACTTGCCGTGGTCGATGTGCGCGATGATGCAGAAGTTGCGGATCAGCGCCGGGTCGGTACGGCTGGGCTCAGGCACATGGCTAGGGATCGCGGGCACGCAGGGTCCTGATTCTTGAGGCGTCCGCAGTGTCTGCGGTCTCGGGTCGGATCGATACGTAGGCTCCATGGTCCCACGGGTGAGGAGTGGAAACCGGTTCGGGCGGCAAGGGGGCGTTCTGACCGGGCGGGTGGGGGCTGGGGGCCTGGGGCCCTCGGGGTCTTGGTCTGACAGGCGAGGACTCAACGGACGTCTCCATGGATGCCGGGCGGCACTGGTGCGCCGCGAGACCGGTTTGGGTCGGTCGGAACGCGGCTGGTACCGTGAGGGGCTGTGCCTCATGCCCTCTCAGCGCGAGGCGCGATCGGCTCCGCCGGGTCTCCGGCGGTCCACTCGAAGATCAATCACCGGCGCGTGCGGCGTTGCGACGTCTGGCGTGCCTGAACCTGAAAAGGCTCATTCGTGGCGAACATCAAGTCCCAGATCAAGCGGATCAAGACCAACGAGAAGGCCCGGCTGCGCAACAAGGCCGTCAAGTCCTCTCTGAAGACCGCGATCCGCAAGACCCGCGAGGCCACGGCCGCGGGTGACGTGGAGAAGGCGACCGTCGCCCTGCGCGAGGCCTCGCGCAAGCTCGACAAGGCCGTCTCCAAGGGCGTCATCCACAAGAACCAGGCCGCCAACAAGAAGTCGGCGCTGGCTACCCAGGTCGCTGCCCTCAAGGGCTGAGTCGGCCGAGTCCCCCCGGACTCGTCTCCTGGCTCACTCCTGACTTGACCGCCGGCTGGACCCAGAGCGGGCCCTCTCTCATCCGCTCCCATCCGGCACCCCGGGTTCACGCGCGGCCTGCGTTCGCCACGCGGGCGTGGACCCACGAGCTTGAACCGAAGGCCCCGGTCGTCTCCCTTCCCCAGGGGGCGGATCGGGGCCTTCCGGCATTCCGCACCCGGCCGACCGCCTCCGCCCTGCCGCGCTCACCCGGCCCGGTCCCAACCCCTCCCGTCCGGTCCCGTCCCGTCCCGGTCAAGCGATGCCAGCCCCCACACGGCCGTCCGCACCGTCCGATGCCCGAGGATCTGCACCCCGGGCCGACCGCTCACCCCCGCCGAGACCGCGCCGCCCGCGCGATCGTCACTACCGCCTTCTCCAACGCGTACTCAGGATCATCGCCCCCACCCTTGACACCCGCATCGGCCTCGGCAACAGCCCGCAGGGCAACCGCCACACCATCCGGTGTCCACCCCCGCATCTGCTGCCGCACCCGGTCGATCTTCCACGGCGGCATCCCCAGCTCGCGGGCGAGATCAGCCGGCCGCCCGCCCCTCGCCGAGGACAGCTTCCCGATGGCCCGCACGCCCTGAGCCAGCGCACTGGTGATCAGCACGGGCGCGACCCCGGTCGCCAGAGACCACCGCAGCGCCTCCAACGCCTCCGCGGCCCGCCCCTCCACCGCCCGGTCCGCCACTTCAAAACTCGACGCCTCGGCCCGCCCGGTGTAGTACCGCCCGACCACGGCCTCGTCGATCGTCCCCTCGACGTCCGCGACCAACTGCGACGCCGCGGACGCGAGCTCCCGCAGGTCACTCCCGATCGCGTCCACGAGCGCCTGGCACGCCTCGGGCGTGGCGGACCGCCCCAGGGTGCGGAACTCCCCCCGTACGAAGCTCAGCCGCTCCGCCGGCTTCGTCATCTTCGGGCACGACACCTCCCGCGCCCCCGCCTTGCGCGCCGCGTCCAGCAGCCCCTTCCCCTTGGCCCCGCCCGCGTGCAGCAGCACGAGGGTGATCTCCTCGGCGGGTGCCCCGAGATACGCCTTCACGTCCTTGACCGTGTCGGCCGAGAGATCCTGTGCGTTGCGTACGACCACGACCTTCCGCTCCGCGAAGAGCGACGGACTCGTCAACTCGGCGAGCGTCCCGGGCTGCAACTGGTCCGGGGTCAGGTCACGTACGTCCGTGTCGGCGTCGGCGGCCTTCGCGGCGGCCACCACCTCCTGCACGGCACGGTCGAGCAGGAGGTCCTCCTGGCCCACGGCAACCGTGACCGGGGCGAGAGGGTCGTCATTCGCAGTCTTCCTGGCCATCTCTCACAGCATCCCACGCACCACTGACAGCGCGGCCCGCGCACGGCCGTCCCCGCCCGACAAGGCCCACCGCGCGCAGGGACAGCTCCTCACCGGCCCCGGGCAGGGCTACGGCTCCTCCCGCCAGCCGTCCCACTCCCCCGCGAACTCCTCCAACTCGGCAGGATCGAGCCGTTCCGCCTCGTCCCGCAGGACGACCAGCCACTGCGCGTCCTCGGCGTCGTCCTCCCCGGCCAGCGCGTCCCGTACGAGCTGGGGCTCCTCCTCCAGCCCGAAGCGGTCGGCCAACGCCTCCGCCACCTCCTCCGCGGCCTCGCGGTCGGGCAGCACCAGCACATGTCTCACATCACTCACGAAGACATTTTCCGCCAGCCCCGACCACGCCCCATGCCGGGCCCGCACTCACCTCGCCGACCACAACCCGCATGCTGGGCCCCACGACCGCGATGCCCGGCGCGAGCATCGTCTGCCAGCTCACCCGTACGGATCCGTGCCCCGACGACGACGTTGCGGCCCCTCGCGCCACTGACCACGAACTCCGCCTGCTGCACGGGCTCGTTCACCGGGTCGAGCACTCGGCAGCTCAGCACCAGCCGGGACGGAACCTGCCCAGGGCCCCGCGAGGCCGTCAGTCTCTCGCCACCCGCAGCCCCTGCGCCGCACCGGCGACGGCGATCGCCCCGTCCTCGTCGGTACGCATCACCGTCGCGCCCCCGGCCCGCAACGCCGCGAGCGTGCTCGGCGCCGGGTGCCCGTACAGGTTGTCGGCCCCCACCGAGATGAGCGCCAGCCGCGGCGCCACGGCACGTATGAGGTCCGGATCCTGGTAGGCCGAGCCATGATGTGCGACCTTCACCACATCCACGGCTCCCAGCTCCACGGCCGCCGGGGACCTCAACAACGCCCGCTGCGCCGTGGGTTCGAGATCGCCGAGTATCAGCAGGGTCAGCCCGGCCGACCGGACGAGCATGGTCACACTGGCGTCGTTGGGCCCCTCCGGCGCGGGCCCCGTGCTCGGCGGCGGCCACAGCACCCGCCACATCAGGTGCCCCGTGCGCCGCTCCTGCCCCGCCACGGCCCGCGTCACCGGAATACGCCGGGCCGCGGCCTGTCTCCGCACGAACTCGGCCTGGTCCACCGGCTCCTCGAACCCCGTGGTCTCGATCGCGCCCACCGACCGTTCCCGTAGTACGCCTGGCAGACCGGCCACATGATCGGCGTGGAAGTGGGTCAGCACGACGAGCGGAATCCTCGTGATGCCGAGGGCGCGCAGACAGCGGTCGGCCAGCGCGGGATCGGGGCCCGCGTCCACGACCACCCCCGTCCCGGCGCCCGCCGCGAGCACGGTTGTGTCTCCCTGTCCGACGTCGCACATCGCGAACCGCCAACCGGGCGGTGGCCACCCGGTGATCACCCTGGTCAGTGGCGGCGGCTGCACCACCACGAGCAGGAACACCACGAGGGCCGCCAGGAAGATCCTGGGACGGCTCATGATCCGCCGTCCGACGAGGACGACCACCACCGTCACCACGGCGAGCAGTAGCGCACCCGTCCAGTTCCCCGGCCAGTCCACTCCCGCACCGGGCATGGCGGCCCCCGTACGCGCGATGTCCGCGATCCACCCGGCCGGCCAACTCGCGCACCACGCGAGGCCCTTGGCGACCGGCATCGCCACGGGTGCCGCCGCCAGCGTGGCGAACCCGAGCACCGTGGCCGGTGCCACAGCGAACTCCGCCAGCAGATTGCACGGCACCGCCACCAGGCTCACCCGCGCCGACAGCACAGCGACGACCGGCGCGCACACCGCCTGGGCGGCGGCGGCCGCGGCCAGCGCCTCGGCCGGGCCCGGCGGCACCCGACGCCGCTGAAGCGCCGCGCTCCACCGTGGGGCAAGGGTGAGCAGGGCACCGGTCGCGAGGACCGAGAGCAGGAACCCATAGCTGCGGGCCAGCCACGGGTCGTACAGCACCAGCAGCAGAACCGCCGTCGCCAGCGCGGGAATCAGGGACCTGCGGCGCCCGGTCGCGATGGCCAGCAACGCGATCGACCCGCAGGCCGCGGCCCGCAGCACGCTCGGATCCGGTCGGCACACGATCACGAACCCCAGCGTCAGCGCGCCCCCGACCAGCGCGGTCGCCCGCAACGGGATACCCAGCCGCGGCGCGAGCCCTCTGCGCTCGACGCGTTGGGCAAGCCCGGGCGGACCGATGAACAGGGCGAGGAGGATGGTGAAGTTGGCCCCGCTGACGGCCAGGAGATGCGTGAGATCAGTCGCCTTGAAGGCCTCGTCCAACTCGACCGGCACCCGCGACGTGTCGCCGACGACGAACCCCGGCAGCAACGCCCGTGCGTCCGCGTCCAGCCCGTCCGTAGCCTCCCGCAGCCCGCTCCGCAGTCTCCCGGCGAACCGCTGCACCCCGGACGCCTCCGCCACGACCTCCGGGGGCCCGCCGCCCCGCACGCGCAGCACGGCTCCGATCCGGTCCCCACCGACCGTGGCAGGCACGACCTGCGCGGAGACACGCACCCGCGTGGAGGGAAGCAGGGACAGCCAGACCCCACGCTCGGAGCCACCGCCCGGCGCCCCCGGGCTCCCCTCACTCCCCGCACGCGGACTGCCGCCACTCCCCGCACGGGAACTTCCGCCCCCGCTGGGACCCGACCTCGCGTCCACGATCACCAGGACCGGCGTCCGCGTCGCGAGGACCGTCCCGTCCGGCTTCTTCACTCGCCGGACCTCGGCGTTCAGCAGTACGGCCGTGGGGGCCACGTGGTCTCCTCCGATCCGGGGGCGGGTGAGCCGTGGATCGGAGGTGAGCTCGACATCGGCCGTCACGTGCGCGTACTGACGTGCCAACGCGGGGACCGGGCCGCGCCGCAGATCCGCCCCGTGGAGTCCGGCGGAGGCCGCTGCCGCCGCGGCACAGAGCAGGACGGCGGCGATGGAGCCCCTGGGCCACGGCGTGCCACGCCCCACCCGCTCGGCCCCGTTGGTCCGGGGCCCGTCAGCCGCCCGATCGGGCACCGGCATGTGCATTCGGTGTCGCCGTGCCATGAGCAGGGCACCGCCCACGACCAGGCAGATCGCCACCACACCAATGACCCACTCGGCCGGCGCGTCGAGCGTGAGAGCCGCTGTCGCCCAGGCCGCCAGCGCGGGCGGCACCAGCCGCAGGTCCGTCGGCCCCTCCTGTCTGGGGTGCGCGGCGCCCAGCCGGCTCACGGCCGCGCTGTGCACGGGCGCGCGGTCAGGGCCGCCGGGGCACTCGGCAGCGGTGCCCGCCGCGTCTGCTCTGTCCACCGAGTCTGCCGCGTCTGCCGGGTTCGCTGCGTGCCTCGTGCTTCGCGCAAGGGCGTCGAGTTCTCCCTCCGGCCTTCTCATGGCCGTACGAGATTCCGCAGGTCGGCGAAACGCCGGTCGCCGATGCCGTTGACCTCGCGGAGTTCGTCGACCGAGCGGAAGCCGCCGTGCTGGGTGCGGTAGTCGATGATGTGCTGGGCCAGCACGGGGCCGACGCCGGGCAGGGTGTCGAGTTGGTCCGCCGTGGCCGTGCTGAGAGAGACCGGAGCCGCGGGGGCGGCACCGGCGGCCGCCCCTCCGGCGCCGCCGGTTCCCGGCATCACACCCGTGGCGGGCGGCGCCGGACCACCGACGACCACCTGCTCGCCGTCCGCGAGAAGGCGGGCGCGGTTGAGCCCCTCGGTGCTCGTGCCCGGGCGGACCCCGCCGGCCGCCCGCAGGGCGTCGGCCACCCGCGAGCCCGCCGGCAGCCGCCGGACTCCAGGGTTCCGCACCTTCCCGCTGACGTCCACCACGATCGCTGGACCCGCTGCGGAAGCCGACGCCCCAGGAAAGGCGCCCGTTGCGGCCGCGTCCCGCCTGCCGCCCCGTCCCTCCCCTTCGCCCTGTCCATTCGGTTCATCCCGTTCGCCGAACGGTGCCGGGCGCACCACCTCGGGTGCGCTCACCGGCTCCGTCCGGCCTGCCCAGAAATGCTGTACGGCGAAGACCGCCGCGACGACCAGCACCACACTCAGCGCCAGCACGCTTCTCCGCTCCAGCCCGCACCTCGTCTGCAACCACAGCGGCATCCGCTCCCGCACCGCAGGCCCGATCCGCTCCCGCCACGTCGTCCTGGGGGCCTGCGCGGGAACCCTGGCGTCGCCGAGCTCACCAGTTCGGGGGAGATCCAGGCTCGCCACCCCCAACTGGTCATCGTCGGCACGGCCGTTGACGCCCATCGACCGCCCCGAAGTGGGGACAGGGATCGTCGAGTCGGCGCCGGGCGCTCGGGCCGCTCCGACTGACGGGCCGTCTGGCCTGCCTGGCTCGCTCAGAGGGATCGGCGGGCCGTTGCCCAACTCCCGCCGTTCCCTTGCTGTCTCGGTGAAAAGCGCTTCGGCGCGCAGACGGAGTGCTTCCGCGGAGGCCCGGCGGCGTCGGGACCTGCCCCGGGTGAGGGAACGGCGGTGACGGACCCGGCTGTCGGAGGCGGGCCCACGGCCCGGGCCGCTGGTGACGGTCGCTGTGCGTGACGGTGATCGAAGTGCCATGCGACGAGGTTCGGGCATTCCCGCCCACTCGCGATGATCTTGCTCAGTTCCCGTGGATTACCGGCCGGTTGTGGATAACTCGATCACCCACACGAGCACAACGAACACACCCGAGCACGCCGAGCACACCGAGCACACCAAACGCCGAACGCCGAACGCCGAACGCCGAACGCCGAACACACCAGGCACTCGCCCGTCACCGAGGCGAGACGACCGCCCCCAGCAGCCCGGGCCCCGTGTGCGCGCCGATCACCGCACCGACCTCGCTCACATGGAGATCGGCCAGTCCGGGTACACGCGCCCGCAGCCGGTCCGCGAGCGCCTGGGCCCGCTCGGGTGCGGCGAGGTGATGGACGGCGATGTCGACCTGCGCGTGAGCCGCACGGTCGGCGACGATCTCCTCAAGGCGGGCGATCGCCTTGGACGCCGTCCGTACCTTCTCAAGGAGTTCGATGCGGCCGCCGTCCAGTTGCAGCAGCGGCTTCACCGCGAGGGCGGAGCCGAACAGCGCCTGCGCGGCTCCGATCCGGCCGCCCCGGCGCAGGTAGTCGAGGGTGTCCACGTAGAAGTAGGCGGACGTGCCCGCGGCCCGCTTCTCGGCGGCCGTGACCGCCTCGTCCACCGTGCCGCCGGCCTCAGCGGTCCGGGCCGCGGCCAGCGCGCAGAAGCCCAGCGCCATGGCGACCATTCCGGTGTCGACGACGCGTACGGGCACGGGCGCGTCCCGTGCCGCGAGGACGGCCGCGTCGTAGGTGCCGGAGAACTCGGCCGACAGATGCAGGGAGACGATGCCCGTGGCTCCCGATTCGGCGGCCTTGCGGTAGGTCTCGGCGAACAGCTCGGGGCTGGGGCGGGACGTGGTGACGGACCGTCGCTTCTGGAGTGCCTGGGCCAGCGAGCGTGCCGAGATCTCGGTGCCCTCTTCGAGCGCGCGGTCGCCGAGGACGACGGTCAACGGCACCGCGGTGATGCCATGGTGCTCCATCGTCCGTGGCGGCAGGTAGGCCGTTGAATCGGTGACGATGGCGACATGGCGGGACATGAGCTGGAGGTTACCTGCCGAAACATGCGGGGGGCAGCCCGGCCCCTCCCACCTGCGGTGGGACGGGACGGGTGGGATCAAGTCGTGCTCTCGGGGCGGGGTTTCTTCTGCCAGGGATAGGTGATGCGCGGGCCCGGTGGGTTGATCGCGGGCCGCGCCGGTTCACCGGCCGTGCGGGACTGGGGGGTTTCCGACCAGGTCTGCCCGGTCGAAGCGGCGCCTTCGGGTGCCGGGGCCTCGGGCCACGGGGGCGTGGCAGCCGGAGGCGGGGTGTGTGCCCCGGCCGATGACGTGGGTTCCGTCGTCCAGTGCCGCAGTGCGCCCGCCTCGACGTCGATCTGCGCGCTGAGCGCGTCGAGGTCCTCCTCCGCGAAGCGGCGGGCCCGGTCGTGCGCCGCCCAGCGCAAGGAGTCCGCCGCCTTGATGATCCGCCCGGTGCGCTCCCGCAGGTCCGGCAGCCGCTCGGCGAGCTTGGCGCGGTCCGGGTCGGACTCCAGACGTCTCAGCGCGTCGTCCAGCTCGTGCCCGTGCGCGCTGAGGCGCTGGAAGAGACCCAGCGACTCCCTCAGGGACTCGTCCTCCGCCACGCCCGCGTGCAGCGCGTCCTGGGTGGCCCGCATCGTCGTGCGCAGCCTGAGCCGAAGATCGGCCAGCTCGCCCGCCGCTCCGGGCTGAGTGAGGCTCTTGGCGCGCAGCGTGGTGTCCTCGACCGTGCGGCGTGCCTGTTCGATGGTGCGGTCCACACCGCGCTTGGCGGCGCCGACCACCTTGACCGTGGCATACGCGCCCAGCACCAGGAACAGCACGAAGATCAGGACGATCACGGTGATCACGGCCTCCACGATGCTCCTCCTCCGACGCGCTCGGCAGCTGTTGCGTTGTTCTTCCACGGTAAACGCTACGGGCAGGCCGGGAGTTCCTGCAGAACCCCGAACCTGCCCGTAAGGGACCACCCCGACCGCCCCGAGCCGTGCGCACGCCCCCTGGAGGTACGCTCCGCACGCCCCCGGAAATACGTTGCGCATGCCCCCGGAGGTACGCCGAAGGCATTACGCCGTGACGATGTTCACCAGCTTCGGCGCCCGCACGATCACCTTGCGGATCCCTGCACCGGCCAGCGCGGAGACGACCTTCTCGTCGGCCAGCGCCACCTTCTCCAGTTCCTCCTCGGAGATGGACGGCGGCACCTCCAGGCGCGCCTTGACCTTGCCCTTGATCTGCACGACGCAGGTCACGGTCTCGTCCACGACGTACGCGGGGTCGGCGACCGGGAAGTCGCGGTGGACGACCGAGTCGGTGTGGCCCAGTTTGCGCCACAGTTCCTCGGCGATGTGCGGGGCCAGCGGCGCGACCAGCAGCACCAGCGCCTCGGCGACGGACCGGGGCACCGGGCCTCCCGCCTTGGTCAGGTGGTTGTTCAGCTCGGTGACCTTGGCGATCGCGGTGTTGAACCGCATGCCCTCCAGGTCCTGGCGTACGCCGTCGATGGCCTTGTGCAGCGCCCGCAGGGTGTCCACGTCGATGGCTGCGTCCTCGGTGTCGACGACGGTGACCTCGCCGGTCGTCTCGTCGACGACGTTGCGCCACAGTCGCTGCAGCAGCCGGAACTGGCCCACCACCGCGCGCGTGTCCCACGGCCGCGACACGTCCAGCGGGCCCATCGCCATCTCGTACAGGCGCAGGGTGTCCGCCCCGTACTCGGCGCAGATCTCGTCGGGAGTGACGGCGTTCTTCAGGGACTTGCCCATCTTGCCCAGCAGGCGGGTGACCTTCTCGCCCTGGTAGTAGTACGCGCCGTCGCGCTCCTCCACCTCGGCGGCCGGTACGGCGATGCCACGGCTGTCGCGGTAGACGTACGCCTGGATCATGCCCTGGTTGTACAGCTTGTGGAACGGCTCGGCCGACGAGATGTGCCCCAGGTCGTACAGGACCTTGGACCAGAAGCGCGCGTACAGCAGGTGCAGTACGGCGTGTTCGGCGCCGCCGATGTACAGGTCGACGCCGCCGTGCGGCATGCCCTCCCGCGGGCCCATCCAGTACCGCTCGATGGCCGGGTCGACCAGCTTCTCGCTGTTGTGCGGGTCCAGGTAGCGCAGCTCGTACCAGCAGGAACCGGCCCAGTTGGGCATGGTGTTGGTCTCGCGGCGGTACCTGCGGGGTCCGCGTCCGTCGCCCAGGTCCAGGGTGACGTTGGACCATTCCTCGTTGCGTGACAGCGGCGTCTCGGGCTGGGTGTCGGCGTCGTCCGGGTCGAAGGTGCGCGGCGAGTAGTCCTCGACCTCCGGCAGTTCCAGGGGCAGCATCGACTCGGGCAGCGCGTGGGCGACGCCGTCCTCGTCGTAGACGATCGGGAAGGGCTCGCCCCAGTAGCGCTGGCGGCTGAACAGCCAGTCGCGCAGCCGGAAGTTGACGGTGCCTTCGCCGACGCCCTCGCGCTCCAGCCACTCGGTGATGCGTGCCTTGGCGTCCACGACGCCCAGGCCGTCCAGGCTGATTCCGTCGTTCGAGGAGTTGATGATTCTCGCGTCGTACGAGGCGAAGGCGTCCTCCCACGTCGACGTGTCCGTGCCGCGGCCGTCGGTCGGCTCGACGATGCAGCGGATCGGCAGTTCGAAGGCGCGCGCGAACTCGAAGTCGCGCTGGTCACCGGCCGGGACGGCCATGATGGCGCCGGTTCCGTAGCCCATCAGCACGTAGTCGGCGATGAAGACGGGAATCCGCTCGCCGTTGACCGGGTTGGTCGCGTACGCGCCGATGAAGACACCGGTCTTGTCCTTGGCCTCGGCCTGCCGCTCCACGTCCGACTTGGAGGCCGCCTGCGCGCGGTACGCGGCGACGGCCTCGGCCGGGGTCGCGTGACCGCCGGTCCACACCTGGTGCGTGCCCTGCGGCCAGGTGTCCGGGGTGAACTTCTCGACCAGCGGGTGCTCGGGCGCCAGCACCATGTAGGTCGCGCCGAACAGGGTGTCCGGGCGTGTGGTGAAGACCGTGATGCTCTCGCCGTCGATCGGGAAGTCGACGCGGGCGCCCTCGCTGCGGCCGATCCAGTTGCGCTGCTGCAGCTTGATGGCCTCGGGCCAGTCCAGCGTGTCCAGGTCGTCCAGCAGCCGGTCGGCGTACGCGGTGATGCGCATGTTCCACTGGCGCAGCTTGGCCTTGAAGACGGGGAAGTTGCCGCGCTCGGAGCGGCCGTCGGCGGTGACCTCCTCGTTGGCCAGCACGGTGCCCAGGCCGGGGCACCAGTTGACCGGCGCGTCGGAGGCGTACGCCAGGCGGAACTCGCCCAGGACGTCGGCCTGCTCGGCGGTGCTCAGCTCGCTCCACGCGCGCGTGTGCCCGGGTACGGCGCGCTCACCGGTCGCGAACAGGTCGATCAGCTCGGAGATCGGGCGAGCCTTCCTGGCCTCGTCGTCGTACCACGAGTTGAAGATCTGCAGGAAGATCCACTGGGTCCACTTGTAGTAGTCCGGGTCGATCGTGGCGAACGACCGGCGCTTGTCGTGGCCCAGGCCCAGCCGGCGCAGCTGGACCTTCATGTTCTCGATGTTGGCCTCGGTGGACACGCGCGGGTGCGTACCGGTCTGCACGGCGTACTGCTCGGCGGGCAGGCCGAAGGCGTCGAAGCCCAGGGTGTGCAGGACGTTGTGGCCGGTCATCCGCTGGAACCGGGCGAACACGTCGGTGGCGATGTAGCCCAGGGGGTGGCCGACGTGCAGGCCCGCACCCGAGGGGTACGGGAACATGTCCATGATGAACTTCTTGGGCTTGGCGGCCTCGTCCGGCTCGCCCGCCAGGTCGCCGCTCGGGTTCGGCGCCTCGTACGTGCCCTCGGCGTCCCAGAAGTCCTGCCAGCGTGCCTCGATCTCGGCCGCGACGGCGGCCGTGTAGCGGTGCGGCGCTGCCTCCGCCGACACAGCGGCGGCGGCAGCGGGGTTCGTCTCGCTCATGATCCTCAAAGCTCCATCGATCGTCTCTGCCAGCGGCTGTTCGAGAAACGAAAAATCCCCTCACACAGGAGGGGACGCCGCGCCGACTCCGACCACGATTCACCCGTGGCCGGGACTGGTCAGCGCGGCTCGCTAAGCAGAAGGCGTACGGCACGCATGGCGCCAGGATACCGCAGCCCCCGCGCGCGCCGCGACGAGGTTCCCCGGGCACGGACGCCGACTGTCGGCCATCGGAACCAGCCAAAAAAGTTGAACATTATTCAAAAGTTACTTCGCGTAACGGTCACTATGGTGCATCACCCATGTGAGTTACCCCCTTGATAACGAGGCAATAACTCAAACCCCGTACCGCTCGGTTTGGCTCCACTTAGAGTGCGAGGCACGGGACCGCTTTCCCGAACCGTTCGGAGTTGCCCCCATGAACCCTCGTAGTAGTAACAGCTCGCTCCCCAAGACGGGCCGCTCGGCCTATGGGGTTGCGACAGCTGCCGCTCTGCTGCTCATACCTGTGATCGTGCTGGCTGGAGGTGACGCAGTACGTGAGTTCCTCGACTTCGGCGCCGGTGTGCTGTCGCTGGTCGCCCTCTCCTGCTCGGTGATCTGGGGGCTGGTCGCCAGCGACCGGCTCTTCCTCAGTACGCGTCAGCGCATCGTCTCGCAGGCCGTGCACCGCACGACCGCCATCGCCTCGGTCGCGTTCCTGCTGCTGCACGTCACGGTGAAGGTCGCGCTGGAGCACGCGCCGTTCTACGCCGCGCTCATCCCCTTCAGCCTCGGCTTCACGGGCACCGCGATACTCATCGCCTTCGGCTCCATCGCCGGACTGCTCATGATCACCACGGCTCTCACCGGTGCGCTCCGCAGCGCCTTCATGACCCGAGCGGAGGTCGCGGCGCGCTGGCGGGTGTTCCACATGCTGGCCTACCCGGCCTGGTGTTTCGCGTTGGTCCACGGGCTCTACGCCGGTCGAGAGGCCAAGCCGGTCTTCGTGATCCTCTACAGCGTGTGCCTCGTCGGCGTCGCGGGCGCCCTCATGCTGCGCGCGGCTCCTCGCCCGTTCAAGCGCCGGGTGGCCGACACGATCGTCAGCGTGCTCGGCACCGACACCCGGCCGGGACGCGAGCAGCTGGACGCCAGCCGTGCCCGGATGGCCGAGGCCACGATGGGCGCGGGCGCAGGTCGCGGCGGAGACCTGGGCCGTGGCGCGGCCCCGGACCGCGGCCGGGGAGCCGACTCGCCGCTGCCGGGCATGGGCGCGCGCGGAGGCAGCACCCTGGGCGACACGATGGTGCCCCCGCAGCGGACGCCGTCCCCGTCGCCGAGCCTCTACGACTCCGGCGCGCGCGCCGACGCACCGGACCCCGCGCGCGGTTTCGCGGCCGCGTACCGTGCCGTGTCGGCCTCCCCGCGCGCGCAGGACCCCCTGACGCCCGAGCCGACCCAGCGCATCGACATGCCGCTGGACATGCAGCCCACCGAGGCCATGCCGCGCTACGACGAGAGCTCCACCACGGGCACCCGCTGGCCGGCCCCGTCCCCGCCGCCGGTCGGCGAGGCACCCCCGTCGGCGTACGACCCGATGCAGGACACCTTCGCGGGCCAGACGTTCGCGGGTCAGGCGTATCCGGGCCAGACGTACGCGGGGGCTCCCGAAACTTCCTACGGAACGGCTGAGACGAACGCCCCCTACGGCACGTACAACCCGAACGACACGTACAACAGCGGTCCCGCCACTGAAACGCTGCCCGGCTCGTACGACTACGAGAGGCCGGGCTCAGGCGAACCCTGGAACGCGCCTTCCGGAGGCTTTAAGTGAACGAGGCCCTTCCCGACGTCCCCGAAGTCCGCGTGGTGGGGCTTCCACAGCTCACCTCGGGTTTCGACCTCGTCGAGAGACTCGACCTCCCCATGCACCTCAAGGTGCACGGTCCGCTCGAACCGATGGGCGGCGAGCAACTCGCCCAGCTCTCCGAGCGGATCAATCTGAAGGGGCGTGGCGGCGCGGGCTTCCCCTTCCACAAGAAGCTGCGGTCGGTCGCCGAATCGGCGATCAAGCGCGGCATCCGGCCGGTGGTCGTCGTCAACGGAAGCGAGGACGAACCCGCCTGCCGCAAGGACACGGTGCTGATCAACCGTGCCCCGCACCTCATCCTCGACGGCGCCCTGCTGGTCGCGGAGGCTCTGGGCGCCCGACAACTCGTCGTCGGGGTGACACGTGAATCCACCCAGCGCTCGATGGAGGCCGCCCTCTCCGAGCGCGGGCTGAGCAACCGGCGCGGTGCGGCCATCCGCGCGAGTGTGCAGCGCAATCCGGTGCGGATGGTCACCGGTGCCGCCGCCTCGCTGATCCGTTCCATCGACGGCGGCCCGGCCATCCCGCCGGGCCGCAAGACCAGTGCCTCGCGCAGCGGCGTCGGGGGCGCGCCCACGCTGCTCTCCAACGCCGAGACGTTCGCCCAGCTCGCGATCGCCGCACGCATCGGCTCCGAGCGCTACGGCAACACCGGCCTGTACGACGAGCCGGGCACCGTGATGCTCACGATCTCCGGTGCGGTCGCCCGCCCCATGGTGGTCGAGGCGCCCACGGGCGTGCCGCTGCGCTACGTCCTGCAACTCGCCGGCGCCCCGCCGGTCCCGCAGGGTGTGCTGACCGGCGGCTACCACGGCAAGTGGATCGACGCGGCGACGGTCAACGAGGCGATCGTCTCGCGCAACTCCCTGGACGCGGTGGGAGGTGCGCTCGGTGCGGGCGCGATCCTCCCGATCACCCAGGAGACCTGCCCGCTGGGCGAGTCGCTTCAGGTGGCGAAGTGGCTGGCCGAGGAGAGCGCGGGACAGTGCGGTCCCTGCTATCTCGGTCTGCCGGCCGCCGCGCGCGGTATGGAGGACATTCTCAACGGCGGCGGCCCGGCCGCCCTGGAGGCCCTCAAGCAGGTCGCCAAGAACGTGAAGCGGCGCGGCGCGTGCTCGCACCCGGACGGCTCCGCGATGTTCCTGGAGTCGACCATCAAGGCGTTCACGGACGACCTGGCGGCCCACGTCCTCGGGAACGGCTGTGGAAGACCCGTGGAGGGCGTTCTGCCGCTCTTCGAGGGCGGCAGGGCCCCTACGGGCATCCCCGGCGGCATGGCCGACGAGGAGAACGGCGCCAGCCGTCAGAAGATCTTCGTCGACTGGACGCTGTGCCGCGGCCACGGCCTGTGCGCGGACATCCTCCCGGAGGTCTTCGAACTGGGCGCCGACGGCTTCCCGACCGTCGCGCAGGCGTCGGTGCCCCAGTACGCCGAGGCGAAGGCGCTGCGCGCGGTACGCCGCTGCCCGGCGCTGGCCCTGCGCATCGAGGAGGACACCCGCGGCTCCGCGCCGTCCCGCAACCTGCCGGTCCTCTCGCAGGGCCGCGGCCGCCGAGCCCTGGGCAGCGGCCGCTGAGCACATCGTCGTGAGGGGGGCCACCGTGTCACGGTGGCCCCCTCACGACGTGGCTCCGGAAAGCAAAGATCCCGCCCGATCAATCCGATCGGACGGGATCTCTTCCGTGAGTTGTGGAGCTAAGGAGAATTGAACTCCTGACCTCCTGCATGCCATGCAGGCGCTCTACCAACTGAGCTATAGCCCCTCGCGGTCAAGCGGCGGAACCGCCTGTTGACCTTGTCGCCCGGTTTCCCTGGCGGCGACGCCAACATTACACGGTCGTCCGGGGGCATCACCAATTCGTTTCCGTTCTGTCCGGATACGGTCGACGATGTCCGCTGGTACGCACCGCGGGCCCCGGGCGACCGAGGCCCAACTGCCGTGACGGCACTACGGATCAGGCTGTCACGAACGAGTAGAACCGCTTGAGCGTGCAGTGCTCTTCAAGAAGCCGACCGTAGATCGGCTCACCCTCCAGCTCGCGGTACGTCTCGATCGGGTCGCCTTTTATGATCAGCGCCCGCGCGCATTCCTCGCACCAGTACTGGTAGGCGTGGTTGACGGGTTCCATGTCGCGGACGATGGGCGTGCCGCTGCCGCACCAGTCGCATTTCCTCCGGTGTGCACCCATCGTTCAGCTCCAGCTGTGGCCGCAGGTCGTGCACACGTAGGAGATCCCCCCGTTGTCGCCGAGGACTTGGGCGACCTGGAGTGAGCCGCAGGAAGGGCAGTTCAGGAGGGTGGCCTTCTTCCGTGTCACCACCGGTACGAGGAGGTGGCCGACCTCCCCGCGGATGCTCCCAGGCATCGCTTCTCCCTCCCGTCGGGCCGCGCCCCCTTCCGGCCGTTTGATTCTGCCACGGCCGGACCAATACGGTCAGCGACGCCTTCGTACCAGTCCGGACACGGCGCCCAGGATTGCCGGCCCGCCAGTGCGCACACGCATGCGAGAAGGGCGTCCGCAGAGGTATACGCCCCGGAAGCCCAAGTGACTCAAGCCGGTGCGGGAAGAGTGTGCCGAAGGCCGCGACCGCGGTCAGCGGTCCGCCGGCCGGGCCCGCGTCGCCGCAACTCCCGTACGAGCGGGCGGCGTTCGACGCTCGCAATGTCCAGCCCGGTCAGCCCAGTCAGCCCAGTCAGCCCGGTATACGAAAAATCCCGCCCCCTGACGGGGCGGGACCTTCGGTACTGATGCTCGACAACTGAAAGGTGTCGATCTGTGGAGCTAAGGAGAATTGAACTCCTGACCTCCTGCATGCCATGCAGGCGCTCTACCAACTGAGCTATAGCCCCTTGCTGCCATGTGGTGGAGCCACATGGTGTTTCGCCCCGCTCGGCGGGGCGAACAAGAAGAACTCTAGCCTGCGACCAGCCGGAAAGTGAAATCCGGTCCCGCTCTCCCAACGGAGCGTGCCGGTCGCCCTGCGGCCGCTCCGCCGAGGGGCGTCAGTCGTCGTCGCCGAGCACCGGCTCCGGCAGGGTGCCGGCGTTGTGCTCCAGCAGGCGCCAGCCGCGGGCGCCCTCGCCGAGGACGGACCAGCAGCAGTTGGAGAGGCCGCCGAGGCTCTCCCAGTGGTGGGGCTCCAGGCCGATGAGACGTCCGATGGTGGTGCGGATGGTCCCGCCGTGGCTGGCCACCACGAGGGTGCCGTCCGCGGGCAGCTTGTCGGCGTGCCGCAGCACCACCGGGGCGGCGCGGTCGGCGACCTCGGTCTCCAGTTCGCCGCCTCCGCGGCGGACGGGCTCACCGCGCTTCCACGCGGCGTACTCCTCGCCGTACCGCTCGATGATCTCCTCGTGCGTCAGCCCCTGCCAGGCGCCCGCGTAGGTCTCGCGCAGCGCCTCGTCGTGCGTCACGGCGAGACCGGTGAGCAGGGCCAGCTCAGCGGCCGTGGCCGCGGCGCGGCTGAGGTCGGAGGCGAGGATCGCGTCGGGCTTCAGGGAGGCGAGCAGCCGGGCGGCGCGGCGGGCCTGTCCGACACCCGTCCCGGTGAGCTCTATGTCCGTGGTGCCCTGGAAGCGGCGCTCCAGGTTCCACGAGGTCTGGCCGTGCCTCCAGAGGATGACGCGGCGGCCGCGCCCGGACTTCCGGTCGGCCGCCTCTGTCCCCGGCGCGGCGCTCACCGCAGCTCCCCGCCGAGCTCGGCGGCCTCCTCGGCGGCGCGCAGCCTGGCGTGCTGCTCGCCCTTGCCGCGGGTGGCCTTGGCGTCGGCCGGCAGCTCCAGCTCGGGGCAGTCCTTCCAGAGCCGCTCCAGGGCGTAGAAGACGCGCTCCTCGCTGTGCTGGACGTGGACGACGATGTCGACGTAGTCGAGGAGCACCCAGCGGGCCTCGCGGTCGCCCTCGCGGCGTACGGGCTTGGCGTCCAGTTCCTTGTTCAGCCGCTCCTCGATCTCGTCGACGATCGACTTGACCTGGCGGTCGTTGGGTGCGGAGGCCAGCAGGAAGGCGTCCGTGATGGAGAGTACGTCGCTCACGTCGTAGGCGATGACGTCGTGGGCGAGCTTGTCGGCGGCCGCCTGGGCGGCGGTGTTGATGAGTTCGAGAGAGCGGTCGGTTGCGGTCACTACAAGGCTTTCGATCGACGGTCAGTGAACCCTCAAGGGTTACCTCAAGGGTCTCACGGACTCCTGAGGGCTCCCCAGGGTTTAACGTCCACCCGGTTGATCACCCGGTCGGGCACGCTACGAGCCGTCGTACGGTCACCCCGAGGAACCCTCGGCGGCGCTCCCCTCGTAGTCCTGGCCGAGGACGACCGAGATGTCGGCGTTGGACGTGGTCCTGCCCTTCTGGACGGAGCCGACGGGCAGGCCGAGGGTCTTGGCGACCTCGACGGCGTCGTCCTTGCTCGCGGCGTCGGCATAGGTGACCCGGGACGCGGTCTGGGCCGCGGGGGCGGTGCCGGCGTCGAGGAAGGTGTAGCCGCCGTTGATCAGGACTACGCGGGCCTGTTCGGTGGCGTCCTTGGCGCCGGTGGCGTTCCTGATGCCGACCCGGACGGCGTCACCCGCGTCGGGGCTCTTCGCGGTGCCGCCGAGCACGTCCTTGACCACGCTGTCGGAGGCCTGCGTGTTCAGGGTGCCGTCCTGCTGGACCGGCAGAAGGTCGGTCTGGTAGTCGCCGCCCTTGGCCCGCTCGGCGAGCTTCGCGAGGAAGGTCCCGAGGTCGTTGTCGGTCAGCGGGGGGTCGAGGATCTGGGCCAGTGTCTGCACGGTGGTGGTGGCGGCCTGTGCGTCGGAGGACAGCTTGCGCAGCACGCCCTGCATGACCTGTCCGAACCGCTTCAGCTGGGCGTTCTGGCTCTCGCCGGGCGCGCGGTAGGTGGCGTACGCGACGGCCATCTTGCCGCTGAGGGTCTGGGCCCTGCCCTTGTTGACCAGGGGTGTCTCGCCCTTCTTGGCGTCCGGGGCGGGCACCGTGGCGTCGGTGTCGACGTCGATGTTGCCGACGAGTTCGACGAGGTTGTTCAGGTACGGGGTGTCGAGGCGCCAGCTGCCCTCGATGTTGGTGCCCAGGACGGTGTCGAGGGCGTCCCGGGTACCGGAGGACCCGTCGTCCTCGACGGACTTGGCGAGGGTGCTGGTGTTGCCGTCGTCGTCGGTCAGGGCGAGGGAGTTGGGGAGCAGGACGGTGGCGCCCCGCTTCGTGGTGGTGTTGTTCACGAGCAGCGCGGTGGACGTGCCGCCCTTGGCCGTGTTGTGCAGGTGGACGACGAGCACGTCGCGCTTCTGTGCGCCCGCGGCCGTCGGGGTACCGGCCTTCTCCTCGGAGGACGTCCCGGGCAGTGCGCCCGTGTACCAGAGGTAGCCGACGCCGCCGACGGCGAACAGGGCGAGGGTCACCACCAGGGCGACGATCCGGCTGCGGGCCCGGCGCCGGGCCTCCTCGCGGCGTTCGGTGCGGTTCTCCGTGAACTTCAGCCAGTCGATGACGTCCTCGGAGTTGCCGTCGGGCTCCTCGACGAAGGCGAACTGCTCGGTGCGGTAGCCCGGGTCGTCGCCGTGCGCGTCACGGCCACCGGCCGGCTCGTCCGAGCGGCCGACGGACGGGTACTGAGGCGGTCCGTCGCCGGCCGGAGGGCCGGCGGCCGCGTCGCTCGGGCGGGTCCCACTGCCTTCAGGAGCGCCGGCCGACCGCGTCTGTTGCGGGATGTAGGCGGTCTGCTCGGCGGTATGGGCCTGCCGGCCCGCGGCCCGCGGCTGCTGCCCGGTGCCGGAGGCCTGCTGCCCGTAGGGGTCGTACGGGTCGTAGCCGGAGCCGGTCCCCGCTGACCCGTCGGCGGGAGCGGTCCGGTACGGGTCGTAGGGGTCGTAGAAGGCCGACGGTTGCTGGCTCGCGTGGTTCGCGTGGTTCGCGTCGTAGGGGGCCGCGTACGGGTCGTAGCCGTAGCCCTGCGGCTGCTGCTGGGGACCCGAGCCGTAGGGGTCGTATCCCTGGTGGGGTCCCTGCGGGGAGGGCTGGGCGGGCACCTGCCGGTACACAGGCTGCCCGAAGTCGTCATAGCCGACGAGTTCGTACTGGTCGCCCCCGTAGCCAGCGTCGTATCGGTCGTTCACCGGTGCCCCTCTCGGCTCACTCGCCGCGGTACAGCTGCCGCTTGTCGATGTAGCGCACCACACCGTCCGGCACCAGATACCAGACGGGATCGCCCTTCGCGACCCTCGCACGGCAGTCCGTGGACGAGATGGCCATGGCCGGAACCTCGACCAAAGAGACGCCACCCGCGGGCAGGCCCGGGTCGGCGAGGGTGTGGCCGGGCCGGGTGACGCCGATGAAGTGCGCGAGGGAGAACAACTCGTCCGTGTCACGCCAGGTGAGGATCTGGCTCAGCGCGTCGGCGCCGGTGATGAAGAAGAGGTCCGTGTCGGGGTTGAGCGCCCGCAGTTCACGCAGGGTGTCCGTGGTGTAGGTGGGGCCGCCGCGGTCGATGTCGATGCGGCTGACCGAGAACTGGGGGTTCTCGGCGGTCGCGATGACGGTCATCAGGTAGCGGTCCTCCGCGGGGGAGACCCTGCGGTGGGTCTTCTGCCACGGCTGGCCCGTCGGTACGAACACGACCTCGTCGAGGTGGAACTGGGCGGCCACCTCCTGGGCGGCGACGAGGTGCCCGTTGTGGATCGGGTCAAACGTTCCGCCCATGACGCCGAGGCGTCGCCGGCCCGTCGCGGACGAGCCGTTTCCGGGGCCCCTCACCTGGCCTATCGCCGGTTCGTGCTCCGTGTCGTGCTCCGGACCGTTCGCCTTGGTGTGCTCCGGACCGGTAGGCATTTCCTGCTCTCCCATGCGTGCAGACCCTACCGGCCCAGCCGACGCGCCCCGGTCGAACGTCCTTTTGCGGGGATTCAGCGGTCCCGGTTGAAACGGGTGGTGATCCACAGCAGGAGCAGCAGCACGAAGAGCGCTCCGCCGCCGGTCAGGTAGGGGCTGAGGCTCTCGTGATTGCCGCCGTGCTCCTCGCCCTCGGAGGCGAGAGTGACCAACTGGGCAGCGGTGCTGTGGATGCTCATCGTCGGCTGGACCTATCCGGGTGTGGGATCGGGACTAAGACTCCGGCCCATCGTATGCGGGCGCCTCCGCCGCGATCACCCCGACTCCGCCGCAGGGAGGCAGGGCCGCCGCGAACGCGGTGAACGGGACCCCCGCCGCGTCCGTACGCATTCCCTGTACGAGCCCGCCACCCAGGCGTCCCGGGACCGCACTCCCCCGGATGTACGAGACAGCCCGCCCGAGACCACACCGGAACCGACCGTCAGTCGTCGTCCCGCCGGTAACCGCGCAGCAGGAACCACGCGCCCAGGACGCATCCGACGATCATCACGATCAGCACGACGCGCAGCAGGTTGCCCGGACCCTGCGTCTCGGCCGCGGTCGCGGCCTCGGTGATCCAGCGGGCTGCCGGGACGTGCTCCATGGGATCGCTCCTATCGGGTGTGCTGCCCTGTCACGGTATCTCCGCCTAGGCTGGAACCCGCCTCGGGGGGCACACAGGGCCATGGGACGTATCAGGGCCATCAGACGCATGGGGGACACATGTCCGACGACAGCCACGAGCAGAACGGGCGCGAGAACGTGCCCGGCAGGCAGCGCAGGCGCTTCGAGGGGATCTCCTCGCGGGCGTACGAACATCCCGCGGACCGCTCGGCCCTGGTGGCCCTGCGCAAGCTCAGCGGCTTCGACACGGTCTTCAAGGCGCTCAGCGGTCTGCTGCCCGAGCGCAGCCTGAGGCTGCTGTTCCTGTCCGACTCCGTACGGGTCTCGGACGCGCAGTTCGCACACCTGAACGACATGCTGCGGGACGCCTGCTACATCCTGGACCTGGAGAAGGTCCCGCCGATGTACGTCAACCAGGACCCGCAGCCGAACGCGATGTGCATAGGCCTGGACGAGCCGATCATCGTCGTCACGACGGGGCTCGTCGAGCTGCTCGACGAGGAGGAGATGCGGGCGGTCGTCGGTCACGAGGTGGGCCACGCCCTCTCGGGCCACTCCGTCTACCGCACGATCCTGCTCTTCCTGACCAGCCTGGCCCTGCGGGTGGCGTGGATCCCGCTGGGCAACCTCGCGATCATGGCGATCGTGACGGCGCTGCGCGAGTGGTTCCGCAAGTCGGAGCTGTCCGCGGACCGCGCGGGTCTGCTGGTCGGCCAGGACCTGCGGGCCTCGATGCGCGGTCTGATGAAGATCGCGGGCGGCAACCACCTGCACGAGATGAACGTGGACGCGTTCCTCGCGCAGGCCGATGAGTACGAGGCGGCGGGCGACCTGCGCGACTCCGTGCTGAAGATCCTGAACGTCCTGCCCCGCTCGCACCCCTTCACCACCGTCCGCGCGGCCGAGCTGAAGACGTGGGCGGAATCCCGCGACTACCAGCGGATCATGGACGGTCACTACCCGCGACGCAGTGAGGACAAGGACACCTCGGTGACCGACTCGTTCCGGCAGTCGGCGGCCAGCTACGCCAGCGATGTGAAGAACTCCAAGGACCCGCTGATGAAGCTGGTCACCGACATCGCGGGCGGCGCGGGCGACCTCGCGGGCGACCTCGGCGGCCGGGTGCGGCGAGGGTTCGGCGGCTTCGCGGGCGGCGGTGGCGGCTCACCCAAGGACAAGCAGCGCCCCGACGACGAGGCGTGACCGGACGGCACGCGTGACCGCGGGTCACACCTCTGGCTGCGCGCTCTGTGCGAGTGACCCGCACAGGGCCGTGGCACTGCCCGTGGCGAAGGGGTCCGTACCGGCCGGGCCGCCCTCCCTGGCCGCCTGACCGGCGAGCAGCGGGCGCAGGTGGTTCGTGGAGTCCTCGGAGCAGGAGAGCGGGCCGGCCTGGACGTAGGAGGCGACGAGCTCGGCCTGGTGGGTGCGCAGGTCGTCGTTGTCGAAGCGGAACTGCAGCTCGCGCCGGACGGTGAACAGCGAGGCCTTGGCACTGGCGTCGGAGCCGGCGGGCCGCAGCGCGTACACGAGGGTGTGGTCGGCGACGACCTCAAGGGTGCTGGCGTCGTACTCGGCGGCCTGCAGCGTGCCCTGGACGCGGATCTTGGTGTCGGCGAGCTCGGCACGGGAGGGGTCGAAGCGGACCAGCCAGCCGGTGGGTGCGTGCCGTCCGTCGGCGGTGGGGCGCTCGAAGCTCTGGTCGAACTGGTCCAGCTGCTGCGGGTCGAGCAGCATTCGCGCGGGCCGGACGGACACCCCGCTCAGCACCTCCGGGGCGAGGGCGGAGGCCACGATGTAGTCCTTGGCGGTGCTCAGCGCCGTGACGACCTGGCTGTCCGAGAAGTGAGCGGTGCGGCGGGTGGCGGGCATGGTGACGCCTTCGGCGCCCACGCGGAACTGGGCGGCCGGGCTGTGCGCGTACAGCTTCTCGGGGTTCGCGGAGCCGGGTACGCGGGCCTGGGGCGCGAGCGGGATGACGGTCATCCGCAGCGGGTCGGCGGGCTCGGCGGCCGGTGTCTGGTACGGATGGCGCATGCCCATGTAGATCGCGGTGCCGAAGGCCACGGCGATCAACAGGACGAGGATCAGCGCCTGCCGCGACAGGCCGCGCCGCAGGGACGGGCGGCGGCGTACGGCGGGGGCGTGGTCACCGATGCGCTCCTGGGCGGAGAACTCCTGGAGGCGGGCAGCACGAACGAACGACTCGTCGAAGACGACGGATCGGTACTCGTCCTCTCCACCACCGGGAGCGCCCTCGGGCGGCCCCTCGGGTGGGTCTCCTGGCCCGCCCATACCTTGAGAGTAGGTCTGTTGAGGCCCAGGTAAACGCCCGGCTGAGTGACAAGTTCTGACAGGTTCCCACCAGGTTTTCGAACGGTCGTCGAACCGCGGAGCGGCCCTGTCTCAGGGCGTGCGCGGCACCGCGGAGACAGGTGGCTGGGAATAGTCGGCCGAGGCCGAGGGGCCCGTGGGAGCCGTCGCGCCGCCCTGCTCCGGCCCGGTGGAGGCGGGCGGTGGGACCTGGTCCTGGCGGCCGCCCGAGGAGGCGCCGCGGTACACGGCCGTGAAGGCGAGGGCGACCATGCCGATGCCCATCACGAGGGCGAGGACCCAGGCGACGGGCCGGTGCCAGCGGGCCTGTTTGCCGTACGCCCGGCCGTATGGCTCGCCGTAGCGGCCCTCCAGGATCTCCGCGTCGTCCAGGTCGTCGAGGTCCCGGTCGTGGCCGTAATCGCCGTCGGGTCCGTAGCCGTCCTCATAGAGCTCGTCGTCGCCTCGCGCGCCTCTGGTGTGCGCCCGGCGTGCTTCGGCCTCCTGCGCTTCGGCGCGCGCCTGGGCGGCGGCCAGGAGGCGTTCGACGGCGGTCGGCTCGTGCACCACTGCCGCCCGTACGAAGGCCTCGTCGAACACCACGGAGGCGAACTCTTCGTCCATACCTCCGCGGTCGCGGTCGTCGTCGGGCTCCCAGCCGTCAGGGAACGGCGTGCCCCCCACGTCCTCCGGCACGCTTCCAGGGTAGACCTGAGGGGGTAATTTGGGCAGACGGTAAGGAAATCCATCCGCTGTGCGAAGACGGTTCGCGGGAACGTGACCGTCGTCAGCGATGCCCTTCCCCGTGCACCTGCTCAGCGCCGTACGTGTCCGTCGCCGGTCACGATGTACTTCGTGCTCGTCAGCTCCGGCAGCCCCATGGGCCCTCGGGCGTGCAGTTTCTGCGTCGAGATGCCGATCTCGGCCCCGAAGCCGAACTGGCCGCCGTCCGTGAAGCGGGTGGAGGCGTTCACCGCGACCGTCGTGGAGTCCACCAACTGGGTGAAGCGACGGGCGGCCTGCTGCGAGGTCGTCACGATCGCCTCGGTGTGCCCGGAGGTCCACAGCCGGATGTGCTCCACGGCCCGGTCGAGCGAGTCGACGACGGCGGCGGCGATGTCGTACGAGAGGTACTCGGTCTCCCAGTCGTCCGTGGTGGCCTCGACGACGGTGGCCCGCGTGTCCTTGGCGTAGGCCAGCACGCGCTCGTCGCCGTGCACGGTCACCCCGGCGTCGGCCAGCGCGTCCAGGGCACGCGGCAGGAACCGGGGGGCGATGTCCTGGTGGACCAGCAGGGTCTCGGCGGCGTTGCAGACGCTCACCCGCTGGGCCTTGGAGTTGATCAGGATCTCGATCGCCATGTCGAGGTCGGCGTGCGCGTCGACGTAGACGTGGCAGTTGCCGGTGCCCGTCTCGATCACGGGGACGGTCGACTCCTCGACGACCGTACGGATCAGGGAGGCGCCGCCGCGCGGGATGAGGACGTCGACGAGGCCGCGGGCACGCATCAGCTCGCGTACGGACTCACGGCTCTCGCCGGGTACGAGCTGCACGGCGTCGGCGGGCAGCCCGGCACCGCCGACGGCGTCCCGGAGCACCCGGACGAGCGCCGTGTTCGACTCGTAGGCGGACGACGAGCCCCGCAGCAGCACCGCGTTGCCGGACTTCAAGCACAGGGCGGCGGCGTCGACGGTCACGTTCGGCCGGGCCTCGTAGATGATGCCGACGACTCCCAGCGGGACGCGCACCTGACGCAGGTCGATGCCGTTCGGCAGGGTGGAGCCGCGGACGACCTCGCCGACCGGGTCGGGGAGCGACACGACGTCGCGCACGTCGGAGGCGATGGCCCGTACCCGCTCCGGGGTCAGCGTCAGCCGGTCGATGATCGCCTCGCTGGTGCCGGCCTCGCGGGCACGCTCGATGTCCTGGGCGTTGGCCGCGACGATCTCGCTCGTGCGGACCTCCAGCGCGTCCGCGATCGCGAGCAGCGCGTCGTCCTTCTCGGCGCGCGGCAGCGGCGCGAGGTCGGCCGCGGCGGCCTTGGCGCGGTAGGCGACCCGGATGACCGGGGACATGGCGTCGTACGGCGAGAGCGTGGTCATGCTGGAAGGGTAGTGCGCCGGGCGGAGACGTCCATCGGCTATCCCACAGCGCGAGACAGGCGCCCAACGGCGCCCAAAGCCTCGTGAAAGGTGCCGCGCTCCGGCTCGCACGCCCCTCCCGGACGCGCGGGCGCCACTGAGCGGTCACACAGGTCACTCATGTCACACAGGTCACTCAGAAGGGATGCACCCCGACTGGCGTCGCAGGCAGCGGTCCGTGCCCCTCGGCGACGCGCTGGTGGTACGTCTCGCGGTCGATGACCTCCAGGCCGACGATCTCCCAGGGCGGCAGCCGGGCGCTCTGGCGGTGCTCGCCCCACAGGCGCAGGGCGACGGCGGCCGCGTCGTGCAGGTCGCGGGCCTCTTCCCAGTAGCGGATCTCGGCGTGGTCGGTGGCGTAGCGGCTGGTCAGCAGAAAGGGGTGGTCGTGGGCGAGCTGTTCGAGGCCGCGCCGTACCTCCGTCAGCGGAGCCTCGCCGCCCGAGACACTGAGCGTCACGTGCCACAGCCGGGGAACGTCCGTCGGCTCCTCCACGCCGGACGGCCGCTCGGAACGCTGCCCGGAGGGCTGCCCGTCGTACGCGTCCGAGGTCGCGACGCAGGTCAGCGCGCGCTCCTCGCCGGACCCGGGGGAGGCACCACCACCGCGGGACTCCGCCGCCCCAGGGCGCACTCGTCTCACGACGGCCTCCTTTTCGCAATGACCGGGCCTTGGCCGGGCGGAATCTCCCTGCAACAAAGTTGAGCAGGCCGGACGGCTCCGCGTGGCGGTTTTACGGAACGTGGCATGCCGGAAGCCTGTGATTCGGCCGTTCCGGGCGCGTCCGGTCAGGGGTGAAGCAGGGCCAGGTCGTCCCTGTGTACGACCTCTCGTTCGTACGCGGGACCCAGCTCGCGCGCCAGTTCCCGGGTCGAGCGGCCGATCAGCCGGGGGATCTCCTTGGCGTCGAAGTTGACGAGCCCCCGCGCCACCGCGCGCCCCTCGCCGTCCCGCAGCTCCACGGGGTCGCCCGCGGTGAACTCCCCCTCGACCGCCGCGATGCCCGCGGGCAGCAGCGACTTGCGGCCCTCGACGACCGCACGCACGGCCCCGTCGTCGAGGGTGAGCGAGCCCTGCGGGGTGGAGGCGTGCTGGAGCCACAGCAGCCGGTCGGCGGAACGCTTGCCCGTGGGGTGGAAGTACGTGCCGGTGTCACGGCCGGCGAGGGCGTCCGCCGCGTGGATCGCGCTGGTCAGGACCACGGGGACGCCTGCCCCTGTGGCGATCCCGGCGGCCTCGACCTTGGTGACCATGCCGCCGGTGCCGACGCCGGCCTTGCCCGTGCTGCCGATCTCGACGTGGGCGAGGTCCTCGGGCCCCCGTACCTCCGCTATCCGCGAGGTGCCGGGCCTGCCGGGGTCGCCGTCGTACACGCCGTCCACGTCCGAGAGCAGGACCAGCAGATCGGCCCGGACCAGATGGGCGACGAGCGCGGCGAGGCGGTCGTTGTCGCCGAAGCGGATCTCGTCCGTGGCGACGGTGTCGTTCTCGTTGACGACCGGCAGCGCGCCCATCGCCAGCAGCTTGTCGAGGGTGCGCGAGGCGTTGCGGTGGTGGGCGCGGCGGCTCATGTCGTCGGAGGTGAGGAGCACCTGGCCGACGCGGATGCCGTACCGGGCGCAGGAGGCCGTGTAACGGGCCACGAGGAGGCCCTGGCCGACACTCGCGGCCGCCTGCTGCCGGGCGAGGTCCTTGGGGCGCCGGCGCAGGCCGAGCGGTGCGAGCCCGGCGGCGATGGCACCGGACGACACCAGCACGATCTCCCTCTCACCCCCACCCTCAACCGAGGCCCTTCGGGCCACCCCCGTTCCTCGGGCCTTGGCGAGCACATCGACGAGGGCGTCCACCCGGTCGGCGTCCAGGCCCCCGGCCGCCGTGGTCAGGGACGAGGAGCCCACCTTGACGACGACCCTGTGCGCTTCCGCCACGCCCTGCCGTCCCGCGACGCCCTGCCTTGCCGTAGACACGCGTATCCCCGCATTTCCCCAGTTCCGACCCGCCGGTGTCTGCAATCTACGTGAGCGTGAGGGGCAGATGTCGCGGCATTTCGGTGGGTGGACGCCCGACTGGACGCCCGACACCTGACCGATATGCCTATTTTCAGCCGGTTGCTCCCGTGGAAGATTGCTCCTCCGGCTCAGAAGGTCATACCGTCAGGGGTCGGCCTCACCTGTTCGAGGCGCCCATGGGGCGGAAAACGCCCGGGGCGCGCGCACGGAGGCGGGCCGCCCCCACTACTCTCTCCGCTACTTTCGCCCCGTCCGTCGTCGTTTCCCTCCGCAGGAGCCCAGCCCGTGCCCTCCGCAAGGCTCGCCCCCCGCCGCATCGCGCAGCTGTCCGCGCTGCTGGCGATGTTCGCGCTCTTCACGGCCCAGATCGTCTCCGCGCTGCTGCCGAACGTCCCGGTGTTCGTCGCGGCGAGCGCGGCCGGCCTCGTCCTGGACACCGCATTGCAGTACCGGGACCCCGGTCTGCTCGCGGTCCTCGGCAAGATCCGGCTCGACACACTGGTCCGGCAGCTACTGCGCGACATGCTGATCCTGGTGGGGCTGCTGCGGATCGAGGGGGTCGACCCGGAGGGCGAGCACGCCCCCCTGGTGCTCGGCCTGTGGGCCTTCTACGCGCTGCACTTCGCCTGCCAGGGCATGGCGGTCCTGGTGCGCCGCACCCGGACCCTGCCGATCGTGACGCGGAACATCGACGCGTCCGCGCTGCGGCTGACCGCCGCCCCGCCGCGCCTGCTGGCCCGCCGCCAGGCCCACCGGCTGCTGACGTTCTCGCTGCCGACCACGGCCGGCCTGACGGCCACCGCGGCCACCAAGGACGGGCTCTGGGGCGGCATCGGCCTCGGTACCGCGCTCGTCCTGGCCCTCGGCGGCACGGTGTACCTGGCGACCTGGCTGCTGCCGAAGAAGCGGGCGAAGAGCGACCAGCAGGTCATGGCGTGGCTGGACCAGTGGCTGGCCGACTACCGGCCGACGGTCGCCATGTACTTCTCGGGCGGCGCGACGTCGGCGTACCAGGCGAACATGTGGCTCTCCACGCTCTCCAAGGTCGACGGCAAGCCGCTGATCGTGCTGCGCGAGCGGTTCATGGTGCAGAAGATCGACGCCACCGACGTGCCGATCATCTGCTTCCCGAAGGTCTCGACGATGTTCTCGCTGGAGAACTCGACGCTGCAGATGATGCTGCACCCGGCGAACGCCGCGAAGACCTCCCAGGTGCTGCGCATCCCCACGATCAAGCACGCGTTCATCAACCACGGCGAGAGCGACAAGCTGTCCTCCTGCAACCCGTACGCGAAGGCGTATGACGAGGTGTGGGTCGCCGGTCCCGCGGCGCGCGAGCGGTACGCGCTCGCCGAGGTCGGTGTCGAGGACAAGGACATCGTCGAGGTCGGCCGCCCGCAGCTCGCGCCGATCCGCCCGTACTCGGGCGCGCCGACGGGGCCGCGCGACGCGGACGCCAGCCAGCGCCTCACGACGGTTCTGTACGCGCCCACCTGGGAGGGCTGGGACGGCAACCCCGGCAACACCTCCGTGGTCCTGGCCGGTGAGAACATCGTCCGCGGGCTCCTGGCCGACGACAATGTGCGCCTGCTGTACAAGCCGCACCCGATGACGGGTTCCGTCGACCCGCGCGCGGGTGCCGCGAACCAGCGGATCATGGCGATGATCCGCGAGGCCAACAATCGGCGTTCCGGCTCCCGGCCGGGCCCGGAGGCCGCCGCCGAGCTGGCCCGCCGCACCGTCGCCCTGGACAAGCTCACCTCGACGCACTTCCGCGACAGTGCGGACGAACTGGAGCGCATGCTTCTCCAGGGCGCGCCCCGGGGCGACCGCGAGGCCGCCATCACCGAGGCCACGACCGCCTGGGAGAAGGCGTACTGGGCGTCGTTCCCGGAGTGGGAGCACCAGATCATCACGGACGCGCGCCCCGCGATCTTCGCCTGCTTCAACCAGGCGGACCTGCTGATCAGCGATGTCTCGTCGGTGGTCTCCGACTGGCTGTCCAGTGAGAAGCCGTACGCGGTCGCCAACACCTCGGGCATGACGGAGGAGGCGTTCCGTACGGGCTTCCCGACCGTGTCGGCGGGCGTCATCCTCACCCCGTCCGCCGAGGGTGTCCCGGCCCTGCTGGAGTCGGTGCGCCACCCGGAGAAGGACCAGTTCACCGCGGCCCGTGCGGAGCTGAAGGAGCACCTGCTCGGACCGTCCGACCCGCCGTCCCTGGTCCGCTTCAACAACGCGGTCCGGGCCCTGTGCGAGAAGGCCGACGACCGCCGCGTGCGCATGGAGTCCCGTCTGGCCGGCGAGATCCCCTCGCCGCGTGAGGCCTCCGAGGAGATGGCCGAGGACACGGGCCCGAACGGCGCGGGGGACTCCGTGACCGCGTAGCACCTGATCGCAACGGATCGTCGTACGACGAATGAGGCCCCGGGAGACTACTCCCGGGGCCTTTTCGCACAGGGTTCCGCTTCGGCTTCGGCTTCGGCTCCGCCCCGGCAGGGCTAGAACGGCTCGAAGCCGTCGTACTCCCGCTGGACCTCGTCCCGCTCCGCCTCGCGGTCGCGGCGGCGCTGCGCGGCGGGCCGTGCGCCCTCGAAGCGGTGGTCCTCGCCACGACGGCCGAGCATCTCGGCGCCGGCCGTGACGGTGGGCTCCCAGTCGAAGACGACCGCGTTGTCCTCGGGCCCGATGGCGACGCCGTCGCCCGTCCGGGCGCCCGCCTTCATGAGCTCCTCCTCGACACCGAGGCGGTTCAGCCGGTCGGCGAGGTAGCCCACGGCCTCGTCGTTGTCGAAGTCGGTCTGGCGGACCCACCGCTCGGGCTTCTCGCCCCGCACCCGGAACAGTCCGTCGTCCTCGCGTACGACGGTGAAGCCCGCGTCGTCGACGGCCTTCGGGCGGATGACGATCCGCGTCGCCTCCTCCTTGGGCCGGGCGGCACGTGCCCTGGCCACCAGGTCGGCGAGGGCGAAGGACAGCTCCTTCAGGCCCGTGTGCGCGACCGCGGACACCTCGAAGACCCGGTAACCGCGCTCCTCCAGGTCCGGCCGCACCATCTCGGCGAGGTCCTTGCCGTCCGGTACGTCGATCTTGTTGAGCACCACGATCCGCGGACGGTCGCCCAGGCCGCCGTACTGCCCCAGCTCCTCCTCGATGACGTCGAGGTCGGAGACGGGGTCACGCTCCGATTCCAGCGTGGCCGTGTCCAGCACGTGCACGAGCACGCTGCACCGCTCCACATGGCGCAGGAACTCCAGGCCCAGACCCTTGCCCTGGCTGGCGCCGGGGATGAGCCCCGGCACGTCGGCGATCGTGTAGACGGTCGCGCCCGCGGTCACCACGCCCAGGTTCGGGACGAGCGTCGTGAAGGGATAGTCCGCGATCTTGGGCTTGGCGGCGGAGAGCACGGAGATCAGCGAGGACTTGCCCGCGCTCGGGTAGCCCACCAGCGCCACGTCGGCGACGGTCTTGAGCTCCAGCACGATGTCCTGGAGATCGCCCGGCTCGCCGAGCAGCGCGAACCCGGGGGCCTTGCGCCGGGCGGAGGCCAGCGCCGCGTTGCCGAGCCCGCCCCGGCCGCCCTGAGCGGCGACGTACGACGTCCCGTGCCCCACCAGGTCCGCGAGCACATTGCCCGCCTTGTCGAGCACCACGGTCCCGTCCGGCACCGGCAGCACCAGGTCCTGTCCGTCCTTGCCGGAGCGGTTGCCGCCCTCGCCGGGCTTGCCGTTGGTGGCCTTGCGGTGGGGCGAGTGGTGGTAGTCGAGCAGCGTGGTGACGGACTGGTCGACGACGAGGATCACGTCACCGCCGCGCCCGCCGTTGCCGCCGTCGGGCCCGCCCAGCGGCTTGAACTTCTCACGGTGGACGGAGGCACAGCCGTGACCTCCGTTACCCGCGGCGACGTGCAGCTCGACGCGGTCCACGAAGGTGGTCATGGTTCAGTGCCTCCAGAAACGTACGAATGCGTATCAGTACTGCGTCTTCAGTGGTGCTGTCTTCAGTGGTGCAACACGCGAAAGGCGGACCCGCCTTCCCTGCCGGGAAGTGAGGTCCGCCTCGCGAGGAATTCCGGTCAGGCGACCGGAACGATGTTCACGACCTTGCGGCCACGGCTGGAGCCGAACTCCACCGCACCGGCCTGCAGGGCGAACAGCGTGTCGTCGCCGCCACGGCCGACGCCCGCGCCCGGGTGGAAGTGGGTGCCGCGCTGGCGGACCAGGATCTCACCCGCGTTGACGGCCTGACCGCCGAAGCGCTTCACGCCGAGCCGCTGGGCGTTCGAGTCGCGACCGTTCCGGGTGGACGATGCGCCCTTCTTGTGTGCCATGTCTCCTCAGTCCCTTACTTCGCAGCCGCGGGGATCTCAGTGACCTTGATCGCCGTGTACTGCTGGCGGTGGCCCTGACGACGGCGGTAGCCGGTCTTGTTCTTGTAGCGCAGAATGTCGATCTTCTGGCCCTTGTGGTGGTCCACGACCTCGGCCTGGACCTTGATGCCGGCCAGCACCCACGGGTCGCTGGTCACAGCGTCGCCGTCGACAACGAGCAGGGTCGAGAGCTCGACCGTGTCGCCAACCTTGGCGGTGGAAATCTTGTCAACCTCAACGATGTCGCCGACAGCAACCTTGTGCTGGCGACCACCGCTGCGCACGATGGCGTACACGCGGATCTCACTCTCTCGCTCGGAAACGGCACCCCCGCAGTCCAGCCACCCGACACACGGACGGCCTCTCCCACAAGCGCGCCCGGCGCTCGGGAGGATGAGGTTTACGGGGATGTGGCGCGTCAGTCGATACGCCGACGGTCAAGGGTACGAGGCCACGCCCGAAGGGGTCAAACCGAGCCCCTCCACCGTCACGTGGCGGGCTTCTCACCGTCCGCGGGCAACGGCTTCACGCCCTTGCACAGATCCGTGGCATCCGCCTTGCCCGGATACGCGACCCCGATGACCTTGTTGAAATGCGCCTTGTACATGTCGTGCACGGCGTTGTCGTCGACCTTGACGATCGACTCGTCGTTCTCCCGCAGGGCAGGCCCGGTGTAGTTCCCCGACCCGGTAAAGCTGATCTTCTTCCGCGCCCCGTCGTACATCCCGTCCACCAGGATGTACTTGGAGTGGATGATGTACGGCGTGGTCAGCTTCTTCCCGGGGTTCAACGGGTCCCGGTCGTCGTTGTAGCACCGCACCGTCGGCCCGCCGGAGGTGTGCATCATCTCCCACGTTCCCTTGGTCCCGCCGCTGCTCTTCGCGCTGTCCGACTCGGCGTACACGATGCTCACGTTGCAGCCGGCCTTCTTCAGCGCGACGAGCTTCTCCGCGATGGCCAGCCGCGTGATCTTGAAGATCGCCACCCGCACCCAGGTCTTCTGGGTGACCCCCGCGCTGTCCTTGTACGTGCACTGGACGTTGTTGAGCACGGAGTACACGGTGTCGGTGTCCCGCGTGTTCCCGGCCCGCGGAAAGAAGTAGGCCTTGTAGAGCCCGTTGCTGACCGTCCGGTACTCCCAGGACTTCCAGCCCTTGGCGACCATCGTGTCGAAATAGTCCGCGTACGCGTCGTACATCGTCGGGTTGTTCGGCAGCAACAGGGCGTCGTTGAAGAACTTGGTGTGCGCGGAAGGCGTCGAGTTGGACGTCGTCTGCACCACCACGTTCGTGGCGCCCTCGACGGCCGAGAACAGCCAGAACTTGTTGTGCATGATCGACTGCCCGAACTTCGGGTCGCCCAGACAGGACTTGTCCACCGGACAGGTCGTCACATACGACCCCTTCGTGCGATCCGTACCGAGCGCCGCCGCGAGAGTGCTGTACGACGTGTTGGTGGGCCGGTCGCTGACGCTCGACTCGTCGAGCAGCACCCGCACCTGGACACCACGGTCCTTGGCGGCGATCAGCGCGTTCACCACCGACGCCTCCCACACGTGGTAGACGGCGACCTTGATGGTGGACCCCGGCAGCGCCGCATCCGTCAGCTCGATCAGCCGCGTACGAATCGCGAGCTGCTCCTCACTCGTACCCAACGGATCGTTGAAGATGGGCCCTTCGGTCCACGTGGGAGCGGCTTCGGCGGTGCCCGCCGACACGGCCGCCTGCACCCCCGCCGCCGACAACACCGTGGCCAACGCCACAGCCTGCCGCCCGCCCCTGACCGGCTTCACAGCACGGTGCCGACCGGCACCCCTCAGGCGCACGCGCGCCATTCGATCCCCTCCCCGGCCGAGCGGGCGCTCTCCCCAGAGCCCACTCGGGTGTTCCTTCACGTGACCAGTCGAGTTTTACAGGTGGCCGCCCGTCATCCAAGAGGGGGTGCGGTCGACGGCAGGAAGCGCCCCCCCTGCGCCCCCGCACACCGGTGCCCCGGCCCAGCGGACAAGCCACCGGACCGGGGCACCGGTTCACCAAGGCGGGCAAACGCCCTGAGAGACCTGAGGAGTCCCGAGGAGACCCGAGGAGTCCCGAGAGACTCAGCCCTCGTCGGCGGAAGCCGTCACCGTGGACGGCGCCTGCTGCGCCGCCGCGGCCGTCTTCTTGGCCGCCGACTTCTTCGTCGCCTTCTTCGCCGTGGTCTTCTTGGCCGCGGTCTTCTTGGCCGCCGTCTTCTTCACGGCAGCCTTCTTCGCGGTCGCCTTCTTCGCAGCCTTACGCGCCGCCTTCTTGGCAGGCGCGGCCTCCTCCGCGACACCTTCGCCCGCGGAGGCTTCAGAAGGCCTGGAGACCTCAGAAGTCCCGGAGTCCGCAGGAGCCTCGCCGCCCGCGTCCGCCGAAGCCGCCGGGACGACCACGACAGCCGCTTCCTCGGACGCGGTAGGCGCGGTCGCCTTCCGCACGGCCCGCCGCCGCGGCCGCGCAGGAGCAGCCGCAGGCGCAGCAGACTCAGCCGACTCCGCACCCGGGGCCTCAACCGTGACCCCCGGCTCAGCGACCGGCTCCACGGCCACCGGCTCCGCAACGGGCTCGCCGGTCGGCTCCGACACCGTCACCACGGCCTCCTCGGCCGAGGGGGCCCCGGCCGGCGCCGACGCCCTCCGGGTCGCCCGCCGCCGCGTACGCCCCTTGGGCGCGGCGTCCGCCGGGGCGGCGGCAGCCTCGGCCACGGTCTCCTTCGAGACCGCCGTGGCCTCCTCGGTCACGGCAGGCGGCGTCTCGACCACCGGATCCACCGGACTCTCCACCGCCACGACCGGCTCGGCCTGCACGTCCTTCCGCGGCTTCGGTGCCCTGGTCGGCGCCGAGACCTTCCGGGTGGCCCGCCGCCGCGTACGCCCACGGGTCGCCGCGGCCTCCGCCTCGGCGACGCTGCTGTACAGCTCCTCGTCCGGCGCGACGACACCCATCAGCGACTCCGCCGCGACTTCGGCGACCTCCGCCGCGGCCTCGGCCACGCCCTCGGCCTCGGCCGCGACCGACTCCGCCACCTCGGCCACCTCAGCCGCCTCGGCCACGTGCACGTGCTCCTGCTCGGCACCCCCGCGCCCGCGCTTGCGCCGCTTGCCGCCGCCGGCGGCGGCCGTCGCCTGGTCCATGTGCACGATCACGCCACGTCCGTTGCAGTGGACGCAGGTCTCGGAGAACGACTCCAGCAGCCCCTGCCCGACCCGCTTCCGGGTCATCTGCACGAGCCCCAGCGACGTCACCTCGGCCACCTGGTGCTTCGTGCGGTCGCGTCCCAGGCACTCCAGCAGACGCCGCAGCACCAGGTCCCGGTTGGACTCCAGCACCATGTCGATGAAGTCGATCACGACGATGCCGCCCAGGTCGCGCAGCCGCAGCTGGCGCACGATCTCCTCGGCCGCCTCCAGGTTGTTCCTGGTGACCGTCTCCTCCAGGTTGCCGCCCTGGCCGGTGAACTTGCCGGTGTTGACGTCGATCACGACCATGGCCTCGGTCTTGTCGATCACCAGCGAGCCACCGCTCGGCAGCCAGACCTTCCGGTCCAGCGCCTTGGCGAGCTGCTCGTCGATCCGGTACGTCGCGAAGACGTCGACCTCGGAGGTCCACTTGGACAGCCGCTCGGCCAGGTCGGGCGCGACGTGCGAGACGTAGCCGTGCACCGTCTCCCACGCGTCGTCGCCGCTCACGATGACCTTGGAGAAGTCCTCGTTGAAAATGTCGCGGACGACGCGGACGGTCATGTCGGGCTCGCCGTACAGCAGCGACGGTGCGTTGGAGCTGCCGCCGCTCTTCGACTTCTTCCGGATGTCCTCCCACTGCGCCTGCAGCCGCTCGACGTCCCGGCGCAGCTCCTCCTCGCTCGCCCCCTCGGCCGCGGTGCGCACGATGACGCCCGCGTCCTCGGGCACGATCTTCTTGAGGATGGTCTTCAGACGCGCGCGCTCGGTGTCGGGCAGCTTGCGGCTGATCCCGGTCATCGACCCCTCGGGGACGTACACCAGGTAGCGGCCCGGAAGTGAGACCTGGCTGGTCAGACGCGCGCCCTTGTGGCCGATCGGGTCCTTCGTCACCTGGACGAGCACGGACTGCCCGGACTTCAGCGCGCTCTCGATCCGCCGCGGCCCGCCCGAGAGCCCCAGCGCCTCGAAGTTCACCTCGCCGGCGTACAGGACGGCGTTCCGTCCCTTGCCGATGTCGATGAACGCGGCCTCCATCGACGGCAGCACGTTCTGCACCTTGCCGAGGTACACGTTGCCGACGTACGAGGTCGACTGCTCCTTGTTGACGTAGTGCTCGACGAGCACGCCGTCCTCCAGGACGCCGATCTGCGTACGGTCGCCGTTCTGCCGGACGACCATGACGCGCTCGACGGCCTCACGGCGGGCCAGGAACTCGGCCTCGGTGATGATCGGGACGCGGCGACGGCCCTGCTCACGGCCTTCCCGGCGGCGCTGCTTCTTGGCCTCCAGGCGGGTCGAGCCCTTGATGGACTGCACCTCGTCGGAGGGCTCGGTGTCCTTCCCGCGCCGTTCCCTCGGCTCGCGGACCTTGACGACCGTACGCTCCGGGTCGCCCTCGCCGGGCTCCGTGTCGACGGTCGCGTCACCCGCGCGGCGACGGCGGCGCCGACGGCGGCGGCTGCTGGTGGAGCCGGCCTGCTCCTCGTCGCCCGAGCCGTCGGCCGCCTCCTCGGCGTCCTCGTCGACCTGCTCGGCCGTGTCCTCGGCATCCTGCGCGGCCTGCTCGGCGGCGAGATCCTCGGACTCCGCGGACTCACCCTCCGCCTCGGCGGTCTCGCCCCGGCGACGGCGACGGCCACCACGGCGACGCCGACGGCGCGCTCCGGTCTCCTCGGCCTCGTCGCCGTCCGCTTCGGCGGACTCCTCGGCCTCCTGCGCCTCTTCGGCCTCTTCGGCCTCGTCGGTGGTCACGGCTGCGGGCTCCTCGTCGAAGCCGCGCCGACGGCGGCGCCGCCGCGAGCCGGTGTTCTCCTCGGGGAACTCCTCGACCGCGGTGGCCTCCTCCGCCTCCTCCGCGGCCTCGGCGGCAGCGGCGGCCGCGGCCCGCTCCGGCGTCTGGAACATCGGCTCGGTGAACACGGGTGCCTGGAACACCGCGACCGCCGGGCGCGCCGGCCGCTTCGCCTGCTCGCCACCGTCCTCGGCGGCGGGCCGCGCCGTGGGCTCGGCGAAGCCACCGGCGGCCTTGCGGGTGGCCCGCCGACGGGTACGGCGCGGAGCGGCACCCTCGGCGGCCTCCTGTGCCTGCGCCGCCGTGGTCTCCTGCTTGGCGTCCGCCTTGGCCTCGACGGCCTCTCCGGCTTCGTCAGCTTCGGCCTCGGCCCCGGGCTCAGGCGCGGACACGCGCCGCGTGGCACGACGACGGGTCCGGCGGGGAGCGGCCTCCTCGGCCGCCTCCGCGGTCACGGACTTCTCCCCGGCCTCTACGGGCGTCTCGACCTCAGCGGCGGGCGTCTCCGCGGCCGCCTCGGCGACGGCGGTCTCGGCGGCCGTGGGCGCACCGGCGGGCGCCGACGCACGCCGCGTCGCCCGACGCCTCGTACGCGGAGCAGAAGCAGAAGCGGCCACCTCGGCCTCGGCGGCAACCGGAGCCGACTCTGTGACGACTGGCTCAGAAGCCTCGACCGCCTCAGCAGCCACGCCGCTCTCGCCACCACTCACCTGAGCCGCGGAAACCACCGTCTCCGCAGCCTCCGGCGCACCGGCGGGCGCCGACGCACGCCGCGTCGCCCGACGCCTCGTACGCGGAGCGGAGGCAGACGCAGCGGCCACCTCGGCCTCGGCGCCCTCGGTGATCGCCTCTTCGGCGGCGGCCGTCTCAGCCACCGCCTCCTCGCTCTCCTTCTCGTTCTCTGTGATCTCCCCGACCGCGACGACCCGCGCCACCTCAGTGGTCGCGGCTGTCTCGTCGGCCGCGAGGGCCGCGGAGTCCGCGGGCGGTGTGGCCGGCGCGACGGTCTCCACGGGCACCTCGGCGGTGGCCGCGGGCGGGCCCGCCGGGCGGGACGCGGCACGGCGCCGCCTCCGCGGCGGCAGGGTGTCGCTGGGGGTGTCGGCGTTGCGTTCGGAGTCCGTGACGGACTCTGTGGGTTCGTTCGGTTCGAGCATGCGGGCGGTTCTCCCGTCAGGCTCCCGGGCGCCGCGCCTGGTCCGGCGATGCCGGTGACGTCCGCGGCTCGCGCTGTGCGCGGTGCCGCCGTCCGGGGCGCGGGCGCCACACGGGAGCTCGCTGTGTCCTGTCTCGCCGGTTCCGTACGCCATGTTGCGTACGGCCTGGCGAAAGTCTTCTGGTCGGTGCGCTGCCCGACCCAGGTGGCTCCCGAGTACGAGGGCGGCGCTACGACGTCCGTCCTTCGCGGGACCTTCCTTACACCGGCGCCGTCGCGGCGGCAGTCGCGCGGGCCGTGTGCGGCTCGGTCGCTGCTGCCTCGCGGTCGGGCGCGAGCGGGTCGGTCACCGTGCCGGTCTCTTCATCGAACAGCCCCTGCGCCAGCCTGGTCACCGCTGCGGGTACCGGCGGCGCCAGGTCGGCCACGGCGCGGAGACCGGACAGGACGTCGTCGGGTCGTACGGCAGGCGTCACGTGCCGAACAACCAGCCGCAGTATCGCACAGGGCTGGTCGGTCGGCCCAGAAAGGGGCGCGACGCCGGCCACTCCGCTTGCGGCCGGCCGTGGACTGTGCGCCACGGGGACTGCCTCAAGGTTCACGACGGCGGCGCGGGCGTCGAAGGCCCTCATGCCCTTCTTGGTCTGGCGCTCGACCTCGATGGTCTCGGCCGCCTTGAAGGCCACCACCGCGCGCTCCGCCTCCTCCTGGCTCACCCCGTCGAGACGCAGCTCCCAGACGGACGCGGTGAGCCGATCGGCGAGACCCGAGGTGTGGGCCTCGACCGCGTCGACGATGTCGAGCCCGGCGGGCAGCGACTCGTCGAGGAGCTCACGCAGCGTGCCGGGATCGCACGCCTCGATGAGCGCGATCTCCAGGTACTCCGCCTCACTGCCCGTGCCGGTGGGTGCGGCATTGGCGTACGACACCTTCGGGTGCGGCGTGAACCCCGCCGAGTACGCCATCGGCACCTCGGCACGGCGCAGCGCGCGCTCGAAAGCACGCTGGAAGTCACGGTGGCTGGTGAACCGGAGGCGGCCGCGCTTGGTGTAGCGCAGTCGGATGCGCTGCACCGCCGGTGCGGGCGGCGGGCCTTCGGGCTGTCGCTTGCCCAGTGTCGCTCAGTCCTTCGTGAGTGCGGTCGTACTGCTACCAAGAGTACGTGCCTCACGGCCGACAGGTTCCCGAGGCCCGACCGGCTGCCGCTGCTCCGGCTCTCCGAAGAGCATCCGCCGGACGTCGGCCCGGGCCTGCCGTGCGGTCGCACGGGCGGAGGCCAGCGCCTGCCGGACGGCGCGGCCCACACCGCGCGCGGCCTCGACGGCGGGCCGCCAGACCACGTCCCGTACGACATGCCCGACGGGAGTGAGCACGGAGCGGTACACCCAACGGACGGGCTCGACGAAGATCCACCGGAAGAGGGTGCCGAGGACCCGCCCGACGGCCCGCGACACATGCCCGGCGATGCGCCACGCGTGTCCCAGCGCGTCCCCGATCTCCCGCCCGACGACGACGAGCGCCCGCCCGATCGGCGCCAGCACCCACCGCCACACCGCGAGCACGGGCAACACGATCAGCACGCGCCCCGTCCAGTACAGCGCCAGCCACACACCGGTGAGAAGCGTCCGTACGAGCCACACGACCCCGCCCGCGACCCAGGCGATCCCGTGCCCGACGGGAGTGAGCACATACCGGTACACCCACACGGCGGGCACGACGAGGAGATACCGCACCAGCCAGGACACGGCCGTGTACACACCGACCCCCAGCGCGGCGAGCACGAGTCCGATCCCCCTGACCAGCCACGCGATCCCGTGCCCGACCGGGGTCAGCAGACGCGCGTACACCCAGCCGAACCCGGCCCCGATCCCCCGGCAGACCCGGACGACTCCGCCCCACACACCCCGGGCCACCCACACGACACCCGCCCAGACCATCCCGGCCGCCCAGGCGATCCCGTGCCCGACGGGCGTGAGCACACGCCGGTACACCCACACGGCGGGCACGACCAGCACCACGTTCCCCAGCCAGGCGATCCCCGTCGCGACCGGCACGACGACGTACCGCCACAGCGCCACCCACGGCCACACGAACACGGCCCGCCCCACCCACAGCAGGGCCCGCCCCAACGGCCGCAGCACGGCGTCCTTCAGCAGCCGCCCGACCACGACCAGCGCGTCCCACACCATCCGCACCGGCACGACCAGCACGAGCACCACGATCCGCACCGGAACGCGCACCGCGACGGTGAGGCACCCTTCGGGCGACTGCCGCGCAGGCGGTTCAGCCGACGGTTCAGCCGGGGACTTCTCCAGGTTCATACCGGCGTAGACGCCTGAACCCCCTGGACGGATGCAGGAGATCGCCCCCCCTTTCCCTCGTGCCGGGCGTGCACCTGTGCCGGTGTCGGCCGACCCTGGACTCAGGGGTGTCCCCACCGAAGTGGAAGGTGAAGAAGGTGAACGTCGCGATGAAGACACCACCGGTCGTTTCACCGCGAGAGTGGGAGGCCGCGCGCCGGCAGCTGCTGGTGGAAGAGAAGCAGCTGACCCACGCCCGTGACGCACTGGCCGCCAAGCGTCGGCGGATGCCGTGGCTGGCCGTGGAGAAGGAGTACGAGTTCGACGGGCCCCAGGGCAAGGTCGGTCTGCTCGACCTGTTCGAGGGACGTCGCCAGCTGATCGTCTACCGCGCCTTCTTCGAGCCCGGGGTGACCGGCTGGCCCGACCACGCCTGCGTCGGCTGCTCCATGGTCGGTGACCACGTCGGCCACCTCGCGCATCTGAACGCCCGCGACACCACGCTCGTCTTCGCGTCGCGCGCGCCGCAGGCAGACATCCAGCGGGTGAAGGCGCGGATGGGCTGGACCATGCCCTGGTACACGATCACCGACGAGTTCGACACGGACTTCGACGTGAACGAGTGGCACGGCACGAACGCCTTCATCCGCGACGGCGACAAGGTGTTCCGTACCTACTTCATCAACGCCCGTGGTGACGAGGCGTTGGGGAGCACTTGGAGCTACCTCGACATGACGGCGCTCGGCCGACAGGAGACATGGGAGGACTCACCCCAGGGCTATCCCCAGACCCCGCCGTACGCTTGGTGGCACTGGCACGACGAGTACGACGGCGGGGCCGGACCGGCCCCGAAGTAGCCGCCCCGGCCCGACGGACCAAGCCGCTCAGGCGACATTCTTCGCGTCAATACGGGAAAACCGACGGAGGAGTGCGCACACTCTCAGCGTCGAGTTGCAGCGTCGAGTTGCTTGGACCCCGGCCCGATTAGGGCGGGCCGGGGTCCAAGTGCTGCACAGGTGAAGTGCTGTGCAGGCGGGCCTGTCGCTGCCTTGGTCCACGTCAGGGTCAGCGGCGCTCGCGCTCGTTGTCGATCACTCGGAAGCTGCCCACGATCGCGGTAATACCGCCGCCGGTGACCACTGTTCCGGGGATTGCACTGCTGGAGCTCCGGGGCCCAATAATTGCAATTGGGGCACCATTGTCGCAGGTAATTCCGCTGAAGAATTCAACGGTCTTGTCGCTCTCGTTCCGGACGTTGAAGTTGGCGGATTGACTACTGATCACAGCGGTGCACACACCGTGCTCCGCTGCGAACGTACGCTCGTTGACGAGGATCCGTCCCTCGTTATTCCTGTGGTTGAAGTTCGTCCGGCTGTCACCGCCCTGGGGGACAGAGGAAGCGGCGTCTTCCACGACGTTCGGGGCGGACTGACCAGCCGACTGACCAACCGACTGACCAGCGGACTGGGCGGCGGACTGCGGGGCCGACTGGGCGGCACTCTGCGATGCGGACCGGGGGGCCGAACTGGAAGCTGAGGCGTAGTTCACGCCGGTTGCGGCCGCGGCCACAATGCCCACTGACGCCGCGATCGCGACAACGGCACGCTTACGCCTGCCGTTGCTTTTCCTTTCGGGCATTCCGTTTCTCCTTCTCTCAGGGGTGTCAGATGATCGACCAACCATGAATGAACTTACTCGGGCCGATTTCTGCCGCCACCGCAGAGTTATCTGAAGGGTGACGGAAAGGGGGCCGACTGGGTGTGCGAAAGTCATGCGCCGCACACATGACGCCCCATCAAACCACTGAGAAAAAGGACAACTTGACGAACCATTGAGCCGCCTGAGGGACAGCGCCGACACTCATTCACCCCGTCGGCAGCATGTCGTGCCCCGATGACACGGCTCACTCCTGCTAAAGGCCAGTCAGACAGGGAGGAGCAGGAGGGAGCGGGGGGCGACACGAGGGCCGGCGCGGCGGCGCCGGCAGCGCGTTACACCAGCCCTCACAACGGGCTCCAGGCAGCGCCCCAAGCCGCCCGGCACAAGGTCAGCCGATGACCGAGTACGACGCCTACGGCACGAACGCCCACACTACGAGCGAGGTGATCCGGCTCGTCACCGATCTCCTCGAAGTCACCTTCACCGAGCGCGAGAGCGACTACCGGGGCACCTACGACATCGCCGACGGCCCCCGCGGACGCATCGAGATCCAACCCAACGCCATCCCCGGCGATGACGGCCAAGATGACCTCTACGCGCCCAAACACCCATCGGTCCAGGTGCTCCTACTGACCGCCACTCCCAGCCCAGACCCCGCCCTGCACAGACTCCTCAGTTCGATCCAGGGCCTCTCTCACCTCGAACACGAGGCCTCGTGACTGGCCGCTGATCTACACACGGAGACATCGGCAGACTGAAGGCTTCTCCGCCCCCTCAGACCCACTCCACCTCACAGCGGATGCTCGAAGAGCCCCCAGGCGGCGGCAGCAGCGTCCTGGGAGCATCCCGCACACGCTTCTGCCACCGCCCCGGAACGCCGAGTGCGCCCAGCACGACAACGGTCTTCCTCACCGGACTCCGCCAGGGCATCGGCGATACGACGCAGCGGCTCACTCACCTCAGGCCCGCCTCAGCTGGCCGGAGCCGACTTCTTCACCGTCAGCGGCAGCAGCTTCTTCCCGGTCGGGCCGATCTGGATCTGGGTGTCCATCTGCGGACACACCCCGCAGTCAAAGCACGGCGTCCACCGGCAGTCCTCGACCTCCGTCTCGTCGAGGGCGTCCTGCCAGTCCTCCCAGAGCCAGTCCTTGTCCAGCCCCGAATCCAGGTGGTCCCAGGGGAGGACCTCCTCGTAGGAGCGCTCGCGGGTGGTGTACCAGTCGACGTCCACGCCGAAGGGGGCGAGCGCCTTGTCCGCGCAGCTCATCCAGCGGTCGTACGAGAAGTGCTCGCGCCAGCCGTCGAAGCGGCCGCCGTCCTCGTAGACCGCGCGGATGACCGAGCCGATACGGCGGTCGCCCCGTGACAGCAGGCCCTCGACGATGCCCGGCTTGCCGTCGTGGTAGCGGAAGCCGATGGAGCGGCCGTACTTCTTGTCGCCTCGGATCTTGTCCCTCAGCTTCTGCAGGCGGGCGTCCGTCTCCTCCGCGCTCAGCTGCGGGGCCCACTGGAACGGGGTGTGCGGCTTGGGGACGAAGCCGCCGATCGAGACCGTGCAGCGGATGTCGTTCGAGCCGGAGACCTCGCGGCCCTTCTGGATGACGCGGGTCGCCATGTCGGCGATCTGGAGGACGTCGTCGTCCGTCTCCGTCGGCAGGCCGCACATGAAGTACAGCTTCACCTGGCGCCAGCCGTTGCCGTAGGCGGTGGCGACGGTCCGGATCAGGTCGTCCTCCGAGACCATCTTGTTGATGACCTTGCGGATGCGCTCCGAGCCGCCCTCGGGGGCGAAGGTCAGGCCCGAGCGGCGGCCGTTCCTCGTCAGTTCGTTCGCCAGGTCGATGTTGAAGGCGTCCACGCGGGTGGAGGGCAACGAGAGGCCGATCTTGTCCTCTTCGTAGCGGTCCGCCAGACCCTTGGCGATGTCACCGATCTCCGAGTGGTCCGCGGAGGACAGGGACAGGAGGCCGACCTCCTCGAAGCCCGTGGCCTTCAGGCCCTTGTCGACCATCTCGCCGATGCCCGTGATCGAACGCTCCCGCACCGGGCGCGTGATCATGCCCGCCTGGCAGAAACGGCAGCCGCGCGTACAGCCGCGGAAGATCTCCACCGACATGCGCTCGTGGACCGTCTCGGCCAGCGGGACGAGGGGCTGCTTGGGGTACGGCCACTCGTCCAGGTCCATGACCGTGTGCTTGGACACACGCCACGGCACGCCCGACTTGTTGGGGACCACGCGGGCGATGCGGCCGTCCGGGAGGTACTCCACGTCGTAGAACGCCGGGATGTAGACCCCGCCCGTCTTCGCCAGGCGGAACAGGACCTCCTCGCGGCCACCGGGGCGGCCCTCCGCCTTCCACTCGCGGATGATCCTCGTCATGTCGAGTACGGCCTGCTCGCCGTCGCCGATGACCGCCGCGTCGATGAAGTCGGCGATCGGCTCGGGGTTGAAGGCCGCGTGGCCGCCGGCCAGGACGATGGGGTCGTCCACGGTCCGGTCCTTGGACTCCAGGGGGATGCCGGCCAGGTCAAGGGCCGTGAGCATGTTCGTGTAGCCCAGTTCCGTGGAGAAGGACAGACCGAACACGTCGAAGGCCTTCACCGGCCTGTGGCTGTCCACCGTGAACTGCGGGACGCCGTGCTCCCGCATCAGCTCCTCCAGGTCCGGCCACACGCTGTACGTGCGCTCGGCGAGGACGCCCTCCTGCTCGTTCAGTACCTCGTAGAGGATCATGACGCCCTGGTTGGGCAGCCCGACCTCGTACGCGTCGGGGTACATGAGCGCCCAGCGGACTTCGCAGGAGTCCCACGGCTTGACGGTGGAGTTGAGCTCTCCGCCGACGTACTGGATCGGCTTCTGCACATGCGGGAGCAGAGCTTCGAGCTGCGGAAACACGGAGTCGGCGGCCGCAGCGACTTCGGCAGGCATCTAGCGAACCTTCGTGAGCTGGAGGGACTGGAGGGACTGGTGGGAGATGAGGGGGGCTGAGGGGACTGAGGGAGCTGACAGGCGTGACCATCCAGCCTAACGCGACTCACACCACCGCTCGTACGCGTCCGGAAGCGCCGCCTCGATCTCCGCCGCCCGTCGTTCCTCCCGGCCGTAGAGCACTCCGTACGTGAAGGAACTCTCCCCCGCCCCCTGGGCCTGCGCCGCGAGGTCGCGCAGGGCCTCCCGGGCCATCACGCTGTCCTGGTGGTCACCGAGGAGGGTCTGCAGGGACTTCATGGCACGGACCTGGGCCGTGAAGCGGTCGTCGAAGTCGCCGGCCGCCTCCGCCGCGTACCGGGCACGCTTGGCCTTCTTGCGGGCCTCGTGCATCGCCAGGTCGCGCTCGGTGCCGGACGGCACGTCCAGGGCCTGCGCCACCAGCGTGGACACCCGGCCCACCTGCCGCCGGACGGCCTTGGTGAGCACCTTCTCCGGATCACCCTGGGCCGCCTTGAGCAGGGGCGGCTCGGCGATCAGCGCGTCGAGGACGTTCAGCAGGTCCAGGTACCGCGTTCCGTCGAGTACGGCGATCAGCCGACGGCGGGAGCCGGAGGTGCGGGCCCCCGACCAGGTGCGCAGCCGGTTGCGGACGGGGCCGACGACGAGCGTCCTGGGCAGGTCGTCCAGCGCGGCCGTCAGGCGTTCGGTCAGTACCTCCTGGTCGCGGTCGACGCCCAACTCCCCCGCCAGCCACTTGAGTTCCTGGCCGATGGGATCCGTGAAGGTGCGGTCCATGACCTTGGCGTACGACCGGAGGGAGCCGCGCAGCCGGCGGGTGGCGACGCGCATACGGTGCACGGAGTCGGGCAGGCCGCGGCGGACGGCGGGGTCGAGGCCGACGATCGCGTCGCGCTGGGCGGCCACGTAGGCGAGGACGTAGTCGGCGGCGACCCGCTCCGGCTCGGGGGCTTTCTTGGCGCCCGCCTTGCCGCCCGCCTTGCCTCCCTTGCGCCCCCTGTCTCCCCTATCTCCCTTGTCCCCCTTGGCCCCCTTGGCCTTCTTGGCAGGCTCGCTCTTCGCCGCGCCGGCCTCGCGCGGTGTCGTCTCGCTCAGGGCTCTGGCCAGCTTCGACGGCGCCGCGGATACCCGTACGCCCGCCTTGCGCAGCTTCTTGTCGACCTTGTCGAGGAACGCCGGGTCACGGCCGTCGGCCAGCTCCACCTCGATCTCGGACCACCGCGTGCCGAGCGGCGCACCGGTGAGGCGCTCGGCGTGTACGGCGTCGACGCTGACCTCGGCCAGGAGCGCGCCGTCCGCGTCGAGCAGGTCACGGACGTCCCGGGAGGACCGGATGCGGACGAGGGGGACGAGGCCGGTGTCACGGACCCGGGAGCGCAGGAGCGCGGCGAGGGCGCGGGGCACCGTGTCGGAGAGGGGCTCGCGAATCTCGTCCCGTACGCCGGAGGAGACGGGGAACTTCAGGTGCCAGCCCGCGTCATGGCCGCCGGTGCGGCGGCGCAGGGTGATTCCCGCCGAGGCAAGGCGTTCGTCCGGGGTGTCGTAGTAGACGGCGTCCAGTTCGGCGACGCCCTTGTCGACGACGGTCGCGACCCCGGCGACTCCGGTCAGGTCGAGCAGGTCGGGCAGGCCGCTTTCGTCGGATTCGTACTTCCGCTCGATTTCGCGTTTCGTGTCCGCCATGAACCGAATCTAGTCGCCATTCGGCTTATGAGACATCCCCCGAAGCGACACGGCACTGACGTCAGCTGTTCCTTCCCGCTCCCGCACCCGGAGCGGAGCGCCTACGCCGACATGGGCCGCTGCACCCGGATCGACTGCAACAGGCCGACCGCCACCCACACCGCGAACATCGACGACCCTCCGTACGACACGAACGGCAGCGGCAGGCCGGCCACCGGCATGATTCCGAGCGTCATTCCGATGTTCTCGAAGGTCTGGAAGGCGAACCAGGCGATGATCCCGGCGGCGACGATCGTGCCGTACAGCTCGCTCGTCTCGCGGGCGATGCGGCAGGCCCGCCACAGCACCACACCCAGCAGCAGGATGATCAGGCTGGCGCCGGCGAAGCCCAGTTCCTCTCCCGCGACCGTGAAGACGAAGTCCGTCTGCTGTTCGGGCACGAACTGGCCGGTGGTCTGCGAGCCCTTGCCGAGTCCGGTGCCGAACAGGCCGCCGGAGCCGATGGCGATGCGGGCCTGGTTGGTGTTGTAGCCGACGCCGGCCGGGTCGAGTTCGGGGTTGGCGAAGGCGGCGAAGCGGTTGATCTGGTACTCGTCGAGGATCTTGAGCTGCCAGACCGCGACCGCGCCCATCGCGCCCGCGCCGATCAGTCCGAGCACCCAGCGGTTGGAGGCGCCGGAGGCGAGCAGCACGCCGAGCACGATGACGACCATGACCATGACCGAGCCGAGGTCGGGCATGAGCAGCACGATCAGTATCGGTACGGCGGCGAGGCCGAGGGACTGCATGACCGTGCGGTGGTCGGGGTGCGGTTTGTCGCCCGCGTCCACTCGGGCGGCGAGCAGCATCGCCATGCCCAGGATGATCGTGATCTTCACGAACTCGGAGGGCTGGAGCGAGAAGCCGCCGCCGAGGACGATCCACGCGTGGGCGCCGTTGATGGTGGCGCCGAGCGGGGTGAGCACCAGCAGGATCAGGAAGACCGAGACGCCGTACAGGATCGGAACGGCCGTGCGCAGGGTGCGGTGGCCGAGCCAGATCGTGCCGACCATCAGGGCGAACCCGATGCCGGTGTTGAGGAGATGCCGGACCAGGAAGTAGTACGGGTCGCCCTGGTTGAGCACGGTGCGGTTGCGGGTGGCCGAGTAGACGAGGGCCGCGCCGATCAGGGACAGCGCGACGGCGCACAGCAGCATCGGCCAGTCGAGCCTGCGGGCGAGCGAGTCGCGGGCGAGCAGCCGGGCCCAGACGGAACGCCGGGGTCCGTACCCGGAGACGGAGAAAGTGTTGACTCCTGTCATGGAGACGTCCTCCGCCTCTTCCTCTTCTTGGCGTTCTTCGCGTTCTTCGCGTTCTTCGCGTTCTTCAGGCTCGGGTTCGGATTCTTAGGGTTTTTCGGGTTCTTCGGGTTCTTAGGGCGGGCTGTGCGCCGTCGGGTGTCGCGGTTGTTGCCGCCGCCGGCCTGGGGCACGGTGGCGGCCGGGTCGTCGTTGCCCGGCAGGGTCTGGTTCCCTTCCTCGGTGGCCTGCTCCGTCTCCTTCGGCGGGTACGTCCCGACCTTCGGGGCGTCGATGGAGCCGTCGGAGTCGATCTTCGGCAGGTCCTCCTGGGGGGTGGGGAGCAGTGCCTTCTTCTTGTCGATCGAGCCGTCCTCGGAGACGCCGTACAGGGCGTTGTAGAGCTTGCGGACGGCCGGGGCCGAGGCTCCGGAGCCCGTACCACCCTGGGAGATCGTCATGACGATCGAGTAGTCCTTGGTGTACGTGGCGAACCACGAGGTGGTCTGCTTGCCGTAGACCTCCGCCGTACCCGTCTTGGCGTGCATCGGGATCTGGTCCTGCGGCCAGCCCTGGAAGCGCCAGGCGGCGGTGCCTCGGGTCGCGACGCCCGCGAGGGCGTCGTTCATCTCGTCGCGGAGCTTCTGCGTTATGGGCAGCTTGCCGTGCGCCTTGGGTGCGATCTCCTCCACGTGCTTGCCGTCGGGGCTGACGATGGCCTTGCCGACGGTGGGGTTGTAGAGGGTGCCGCCGTTGGAGATCGCCGCGTAGATGGTGGCCATCTGGATGGGGGTGACGAGGGTGTCGCCCTGTCCGATGGAGTAGTTGACGGAGTCACCGGCACGCATCTGGTTGCCTTCGAGGCAGTTCTCGTACGCGATGCGCTCGCCGTAGTCGCCGTCCTTCTTGCCGTACTTGCACCAGGCGTCCTTGTTGGCCGTCCAGTAGTTCTGCTTCCACTGGCGGTCGGGGATGCGGCCGGTGACCTCGTTGGGCAGGTCGATGCCGGTCTCGGCGCCGAGGCCGAACTGGTGGGCGGTCTTGTAGAACCAGTCGTCGGCCTTCTTCTTCGGCTTGGTGCCGCCGTCGCGCTTCCACTCCTCGTGGGCGAGCCGGTAGAAGACGGTGTCGCAGGAGACCTCCAGGGCCTGGCCGAGGCTGATCGGGCCGTACCCCTTGGACTCGAAGTTCTTGAAGACCTGGCCGCCGATGGAGTACGAGCTGGAGCAGTCGTACGGTCCGTTGAAGGAGTAGCCGGCGTTGACCGCGGCGGCCGTCGGGATGACCTTGAAGATGGAGCCGGGGGCCGACTGGCCCTGGATCGCGCGGTTCAGCAGCGGGTAGTTGGACTTCTTCTCGGTGAGCCGGGCGTAGTCCTTGCCGGAGATGCCGCCGACCCAGGCGTTCGGGTCGTAGGTCGGGTTGGACGCCATGGCGACGACACGGCCCGTCTTGGCCTCCATCACCACGACCGCGCCGGAGTCGGCCTTGTAGTTGGTGCCGGTGTTCCGGTCCTGCTCCTTGCGGGCCGCCTTCATCGCCTCTTCGAGCTCGTACTCGGCGATGCGCTGCACACGGGCGTCGATGCTGGTGACCAGGTTCGAGCCCGGCTCGGCCGGGTCGGCCTGGGCACGCCCCATGACCCGGCCGAGGTTGTCGACCTCGTAGCGGGTGACACCGGCCTTGCCGCGCAGCTGCTTGTCGTACTGGCGCTCAAGGCCGCTGCGTCCCACCTGGTCGGAGCGCAGGAACGGCGAGTCGGTGTCCTGGGCCCGCTGGATCTCCTCGTCCGTGACGGGCGAGAGGTAGCCGAGGACCTGGGCGGTGTTGGCCTCGCCGGGGCTCGGGTAGCGGCGCACGGCCTGGGGCTCGGCGGTGATGCCGGGGAAGTCCTCGGAGCGCTCGCGGATCTGCAGGGCCTGCTTGGCGGTGGCCTCGTCGGTGATGGGGATCGGCTGGTACGGGGAGCCGTTCCAGCAGGGCTGAGGCGTCTTGGAGTCGCACAGCCGGACCTTGTTCATGACCTCGCCGGGCTTCATGCCCAGGACACCGGCGAGCTTGGTGAGGACCGCCTTGCCGTCGTCCTTCATCTTCAGCAGTTCGGTGCGGGAGGCGGAGACGACGAGCCGGGTCTCGTTGTCGGCGATCGGCACACCGCGGGCGTCGAGGATCGAGCCGCGTACGGCGGGGTCGACGACCTTCTGCACATGGTTGCCGGACGCCTCCTTGGCGTAGGCCTCGCCCTCGCGGATCTGGAGGTACCAGAGGCGGCCGCCGAGGGTGCCGAGGAGGGAGACGACGAGGATCTGGATGATGACGAGCCGGATCTGGACCCGTGGGGTCCGGCCCGTTTCGGGGATATTGGTCACTGCGGCTGCCTCCCCCTCTCAGAGCGCGCACGGGCATACGAGTACACGGACAAGCTGTGTGCGCCGGCGGCGGGCGCCCCAAGGCCTGGACAGGCGCCACTTCCGGTACAGGCCCTCATGGTCGACTGCCGTGCCCTCACAGCCGCTTGACCCCCTTGATGCGTCCGGCGCGGGCCATCCGCGCTCTGGCGGCCTTCATACGGAGGCCGCCGCGCTGGCTGCCGATGCGCAGGCCGGTGCCGGCGGAGAGCCAGCCCGGGGAGACGTCGGCGGCCTTGGCGGAGGCGGTCTCGGCGAGCGGGTCGCGGTCGGCGCGGCGGGCCAGGGCGATGATGCCGGGGACGACGAAGGGCGCGAGCAGCAGGTCGTACAGGGCGGCCGTGAACAGCAGGCTGGGCAGGCCGACGTGGCGGGCGGCCGTGTCGCCGACGAGGGCGCCGACGCCGGCGTACAGCAGGGTCGTGCCGACGGCGGCGGCGACCACGACGGCCATGGGCCCGGTCGCGGACCTGAGCTTGCCGTTGTCGGGCTTGACGAGTCCGGCGAGGTAGCCGATGACGCACAGCACGAGGGCGTAGCGCCCGGCGGCGTGGTCGGCGGGCGGGGCGAGGTCCGCCAGGAGGCCCGCGCCGAAGCCGATGAGGGCACCGCCGACGTGGCCGTACACGAGTGCCAGGCCGAGGACCGTGAGGAGCACCAAGTCCGGTACGGCTCCCGGGAGATGGAGTCGGGCGAGGATGCTCACCTGGACGACCAGGGCCACGATCACGAGGGTCGTGGAGAGCAGCATCCGGTTGAAGCGCATGGGGGTCAGCTCCTACTGCTCTTGCGGTTGTCCGTCGGCGGGCGCCCCGGCGGACGGTGTGACGGTCACCGTCACGGTCGGTGTGGGCGTGGGCTTCGGCTTGTCCGGCAGGACGGTGTCACGGGGATCGCTGCGGGGCGCCTGGACCACGACACCGACGATGTCGAGCTTGGTGAAGCCGACGTACGGCCTGACGTAGATGGTGCGGGTGAGGTCACCGCCCGACGGATCGACCCGCGACACGACCCCCACCGGCACGCCCGGCACGAACGGCTTGTCGGCCTCCGACCCGAAGGTGACGAGCCGGTCGCCCTTCTTCACCTTCGCCTTGCCGTTGAGGAGTTCGACGCGCAGCGGCCGGTCACCCTGCCCGGAGGCGAAGCCGAGCTCGTCGGTGGCCTCCATGCGCGTCCCCACGGTGAAGTCGGGGTCGCTGGCGAGCAGCACGGTGGCGGTGTTCGGTCCGACGGTGGTGACCCGTCCGACCAGCCCGTCGCCGTTCAGCACGGTCATGTCCCGCTTGATGCCGTCCTTGGACCCGATGTCGATGGTGACGGTCCATGAGAACCCCTGGGCGGCGCCGATGGCGACGACCTCGGCGCCCTTGATGCCGTACTGGCCGCTCGCGGCGGTCTTCAGCATCTTGTCGAGCTGCCTGACGCGGCTTCGGTTGCGGTCGTCGCTGCCGAGTTCGGCCTTCAGCGCGGCGTTCTCCTTCTCCAGCGCGGCGAGCCGGTCGTGCCGTTCACCGGAGTCACGGATGGCGGAGACGGCGTTCCCGATGGGGTCGACGGCGGTCGACACCCCGTCCTCGATCGGGCCGAAGACCGTGGCCGCGGCCCGCCGGGCACCGTCGACCGGAGAGTCCTCCCCACCGCGGATGTCCACCGTGATCAGTGCGAACGCGATGGCGATCAGCAGCACCAGGAGCAGCCGGCTCTCTCGTGTGTCCCTCACGTGCGGCGGCCGTGCCCTTCCTTGTCGAATGGTCAGTTCGAATCAGTTCGAGTCGGTTCGAGTCAGTTGGAAAGCTCACCAAGGGGGCCCGAGCGCGCGGGCACTCACGGGGTGCTATGGGGGAGCTTATGCCTCAATATCAATGTTCCGCCGTACGAGAGGGGTTCGTCTCGTACGGCGGAACCGAAGCGTTACGTCATCTGCGCGGCTGGGCGTCGAGAACCTGCTGCAACGCCTCGAACTCCTCGACGCACTTGCCGGAACCGAGCGCCACGCTGTCCAGCGGGTCCTCGGCGATATGGATCGGCATCCCGGTCTCCCGGCGCAGCCGCTCGTCCAGCCCGCGCAACAGCGCACCGCCGCCGGTCAGGACGATCCCCCGGTCCATGATGTCGCCGGAGAGCTCGGGCGGACACTTGTCGAGGGTGGTCTTGACGGCATCGACGATGGCGTTGACCGGCTCTTCGATGGCCTTCCGCACCTCCCCCGCGGAGATGACCACGGTCTTCGGCAGCCCGGAGACGAGGTCCCGGCCGCGGATTTCGGTGTGCTCGTCAGCGTCGAGGTCGTACGCAGAACCGATCGTGATCTTGATCTGTTCGGCCGTCCGCTCACCAAGAAGCAGCGAGTACTCCTTCTTGATGTGCTGGATGATCGCGTTGTCCAGCTCGTCACCCGCCACGCGGATGGACTGCGCTGTGACGATCCCGCCGAGCGAGATGACCGCGACCTCCGTGGTGCCGCCGCCGATGTCCACCACCATGTTGCCCGTGGCCTCGTGGACCGGCAGGCCGGAGCCGATGGCCGCGGCCATGGGCTCCTCGATGATGTGGACCTGGCGGGCGCCGGCCTGGGAGGAGGCCTCGATGACGGCGCGGCGCTCGACACCGGTGATACCGGAGGGCACGCAGACGACGACCCGGGGCCGGGCCAGATACCTCCGCTTGTGGATCTTCAGGATGAAGTAACGGAGCATCCGCTCGGTGATCTCGAAGTCGGCGATGACGCCGTCCTTGAGCGGGCGCACGGCGACGATGTTGCCGGGCGTCCGACCGATCATCTTCTTCGCTTCCGCGCCGACCGCGAGGATGCCACCGGTGTTGGTGTTGATCGCGACGACGGACGGCTCGTTGAGTACGATCCCGCGACCCCTGACGTACACCAGCGTGTTGGCGGTCCCGAGGTCGACAGCCATGTCACGGCCGATGAACGACATTGAGTTCCCCATCAGGATTCGTCTGGCCTTCCCAAACTGGAGCACAAATGGCTTTTCGGGTCGGCGAAGTGGGTGCTGTGACGTGAAGGCTTACATCGTAGTCTCGCCCGCACGGACACTGCGCGAGGGTCTTCGCCATTGTGGGCAGATGATGCGCCGTCTCGCTTGCGCAGACGGTCCATCGGGGGCACGCGTTCCCCCGATCGGCATGCATATGCCGGAGGATCGGCGAATTTTCCGGGGAGTTGCCTGGTCAGCCGGGAGGTTGGGCTGACGGAGGATCAGAAAATCGGTGCTCGCGGTGTGGGCTGAACGGGTGGGCAGGGTGGGCGGAGTGGAGCCGCACCCCGCCCGTCCGGTGTTTGAGGACGAGGCCGTTCAGGCCGAGAGCGAGGGCCCGCGCGACCACCAACGGCCCGGACCCGCACACCGCAGGACCGGGCCGCCGCCGGAGGCGTCAGGCGTTACGCCCGGCCGGGGAAGAAGATCTTCACCTCGCGCTCGGCGGACTCCTCGGAGTCGGACGCGTGGATGAGGTTCTCGCGGACGATGACGCCGTAGTCGCCCCGGATCGACCCGGGCGCGGCGGCGATCGGGTCCGTCGGCCCGGCAAGCGCGCGCAGCCCCTCGATGACCCGCTCGCCCTCCACGATCAGCGCGACCACGGGCCCGGACGCCATGAACTCGACCAGCGGCTCGTAGAACGGCTTGCCCTTGTGCTCCCCGTAGTGCTGCTCCAGCGTGTCCTGGTCCAGCGTGCGCAGCTCCAGCGCCGTGATCCGCCACCCGGCCTTGCGCTCGATACGGCTGATGATCTCGCCGGTCAGCCCACGACGGACGGCGTCGGGCTTGAGGAGGACAAGGGTGCGCTGGCTCACGACGGTGACTCCTTCAATTTCACAAGTGTGCGGAGCTCAGAGGCTACAGGGCGCGCTCGATGGAGCGTCACACAGCGTCAGGGCGTCGCCAGAACATCGCCAGGACATCGTCAGGAAGCACCGGCGCCAGTGGACGCCTCCCCTGCCGCCGCCTGCGCGGCGAACCGCGCCTTCGCCTCGTCCACCTTCCGCCCGAAGTGGACGGACGCCCACCACAGCGCCGCGAAGATCGCCCCGAGGAAGAACATGACCGGGACGACGAAGCCGGAGGCGATCAGCGCGATCTGGAGCGCCCAGCCGAGCTGCACCCCACCGGGGCGCGTGATCAGCCCGCACAGCAGCACGCACAGTGCCATCGCGGCACCGCTGACCGTCCACACCGTGCTCATGGACAGGTCCGGGTCCTTCATCGCGACCAGCCCGGCGAACCCGATGACGAAGAACTCACCGATGAGCGTCGAGGAACACAACGTACGCACGGGACTCAGCCCCTCCCCAGCAGCAGTCGGGCCTCGCCCACGGTGATGACGGACCCGGTGACGAGGACACCACCGCCCGCGTACTCGCCCTCCTCCTCGGCGAGCGTGATCGCCGCTTCCAGGGCGTCGTCGAGCCGCGGCTCGACCTGGACGCGCTCGTCCCCGAACACCTCGACCGCGATCGCGGCCAGTTCGTCCGCGTCCATCGCGCGATGGCTGGAGTTCTGGGTGATCACGACCTCGGCGAAGATCGGCTCGAAGGCCTCCAGCAGCCCTCGCACGTTCTTGTCCCCGCTCGCGCCGACGACCCCGATCAGCCGGCTGAAGTCGAACACCTCGCTCACCGCGTCCGCCGTGGCGCGAGCGCCCGCCGGATTGTGGGCGGCGTCCAGCACGACCGTCGGGGAACGCCGTACGACCTCCAGGCGTCCGGGCGAGGCGACGGACGCGAACGCCTTGCGCACGGTGTCGATGTCGAGCGGCTCCGGCCGCTGCGAACCGACCCCGAAGAACGCCTCGACCGCCGCGAGCGCCACCGCCGCGTTGTGCGCCTGGTAGGCACCGTGCAGCGGCAGGAACACCTCTTCGTACTCCCCGCCGAGCCCGCGCAGCGTGAGGAGTTGTCCGCCGACCGCGACCTGCCGGCCGACGACCCCGAACTCCAGGCCCTCGCGTGCCACGGTCGCGTCCACCTCGACGGCCTTCTTCAGCAGCACCTGCGCCGCGTCCACCGGCTGCTGGGCCAGGATCACCGTCGCGTCCTGCTTGACGATGCCCGCCTTCTCGCCGGCGATCTCACCGGGCGTGGTGCCGAGCCGGTCGGTGTGGTCGAGGTCGATCGGGGTCACGACGGCCACGTCGGCATCGATGACGTTGGTGGCGTCCCAGCTGCCGCCCATGCCCACCTCGACGACGGCCACGTCCACGGGCGCGTCCGCGAAGGCCGCGTACGCCATGCCCGTGAGCACCTCGAAGAAGGACAGCCGGAACTCCTGCCGGTCGTCCACCATCTCGATGTACGGCTTGATGTCCCGGTACGTCTCGACGAACCGCTCGGCCCCCATCGGGGCGCCGTCCAGGCTGATCCGCTCGGTGATCGACTGGACGTGCGGCGAGGTGTAGCGGCCGGTGCGCAGCTCGAAGGCGCCCAGCAGCGCCTCGATCATGCGGGCGGTGGACGTCTTGCCGTTGGTTCCCGTGATGTGGATCGAGGGGTACGACCGCTGCGGCTCCCCCAGTACGTCCATCAGCGCGGCGATCCGCGAGACCGACGGCTCCAGCTTGGTCTCGCCCCAGCGCGTGGCCAGTTCCGCCTCGACCTCGCGCAGGGCCTTCTCGGCCTCGGGGTCGGCCGGCCGCGCGGGCACGTCGGCCCCCGGCGGCCCGCCCTGGGTGCGCAGGGTACGGCTGCCCGCCTCGATCACCGCGAGATCGGGGTCGCGACCCGTCTCAGCCGCGATGATCTCCTCGAAGGAGTCGACGGGGTCGGGCTGCGCACTGCTGTCATGCGGAGGGAGGTCACTCACGAGGCCAGTCTACGTATACGTGACTGCGGGCCCGGCGCCTGTGTCGCACCGGGCCCGCGGTCCTCCGCGTCGGCGGAGACGACTGAGCCGACCACTCCCTGTCCGGGCGGCCTCCGCGGCGGCGAAGACCCGTTGCGGATCAGCCCGCCGGCAGCTTGGCCAGCTGGTTCTCGATCCGTGTGATGTCCTCCCCGGCCTTGGCCAGCCGCGTCCGGATCTTCTCCACGACCTGGTCCGGAGCCTTCGCGAGGAAGGCCTCGTTGCCCAGCTTGGCCTCGGCCTGCTGGCGCTCCTTCTGCGCGGCCGCGAGGTCCTTGGCGAGCCGCTTGCGCTCCGCCGCCACGTCGATCACTCCGGAGAGGTCCAGCGCGACCTCGGCGCCCGCCACCGGCAGTGTGGCCGTCGCCGAGAAGCCCTCGCCCTCCGGCTGGAGCCGGAGCAGCTGGCGGATGGCGGCCTCGTGCGGGGCGAGCGCGGTGCCGCCCAGCTCCAGGCGGGCCGGGACCCGCTGGCCGGGCTGGAGGCCCTGGTCGGCGCGGAAGCGGCGGACTTCGGTGATGACGGACTGGAGCGTCTCGATCTCCTTCTCCGCCGCCGCGTCCCGGAAGCCGCTGTCCTTGGGCCAGTCGGCGATGACGACGGACTCGCCGCCCGTGAGTGTGGTCCAGAGGGTTTCCGTGACGAAGGGGACGACCGGGTGCAGCAGCTTCAGCGTGACGTCCAGCACCTCACCCAGGACCCGCTTGCTGACCTCGGCGGCCTCGCCGCCCGCCTGGAACGTCGTCTTGGACAGCTCGACGTACCAGTCGAAGACCTCGTCCCACGCGAAGTGGAACAGTGCGTCGGACAGCTTGGCGAACTGGAAGTCCTCGTAGAACGCGTCGACTTCGGCGACGACGGAGTTCAGCCGGGAGAGGATCCAGCGGTCGGTCGCCGACATCCTCGCCGCGTCCGGCAGCGGGCCCTCGACCGTCGCGCCGTTCATCAGCGCGAAGCGCGTGGCGTTCCAGATCTTGTTGGCGAAGTTGCGGGAGCCCTGGACCCAGTCCTCGCCGATCGGCACGTCGACACCGGGGTTGGCGCCGCGGGCGAGGGTGAACCTGAGCGCGTCGGAGCCGTACTTGTCCATCCAGTCCAGCGGGTTGACCGCGTTGCCGAAGGACTTCGACATCTTCTTGCCGAACTGGTCGCGGACCATGCCGTGCAGGGCGATGGTGTGGAACGGCGGGGTGCCGTCCATCGCGTACAGCCCGAACATCATCATCCGGGCGACCCAGAAGAAGAGGATGTCGTAGCCGGTGACCAGGACGGAGTTCGGGTAGAACTTCGCGAGCGACTCGGTCTGTTCGGGCCAGCCGAGGGTCGAGAAGGGCCACAGGCCGGAGGAGAACCAGGTGTCGAGGACGTCGGTGTCCTGATGCCAGCCCTCGCCGCTCGGCGGCTCCTCGTCGGGTCCGACGCAGACGACCTCGCCGTTCGGCCCGTACCAGACGGGGATGCGGTGGCCCCACCACAACTGCCGGGAAATGCACCAGTCGTGGAGGTTGTCGACCCAGTCGAAGTACCGCTTCTCCATCTCCTGCGGATGGATCCTGACGCGTCCGTCGCGGACGGCGTCACCCGCCGCCTTCGCCAGCGGGCCGACCTTGACCCACCACTGCAGGGACAGGCGCGGCTCGATGGTGGTCTTGCAGCGCGAGCAGTGGCCGACGGAGTGGACGTACGGCCGCTTCTCGGCGACGATCCGGCCCTCGGCGCGCAGCGCGGCGACGATGGCGGAGCGGGCTTCGAGCCGGTCCAGGCCCTGGAAGGGGCCGTGGGCGGTGATGACCGCGTGCTCGTCCATGACGGTGAGGGACGGCAGGTTGTGGCGCCGGCCGATCTCGAAGTCGTTCGGGTCGTGGGCCGGGGTGACCTTGACGGCGCCCGTGCCGAACTCGGGATCGACGTGCTCGTCGGCGACGACCGGGATGGAGCGGTCGGTCAGCGGCAGCCGGATGAGCTTGCCGACCAGGTGCTTGTACCGCTCGTCCTCGGGGTGAACGGCGACGGCCGTGTCACCGAGCATGGTCTCGGCACGGGTGGTGGCGACGACGATGGTGTCGTCCCCCTCGCCGTACTTCATCGAGACGAGCTCGCCGTCGTCGTCCTGGTACTCGACCTCGATGTCCGAGATGGCCGTCAGACAGCGCGGGCACCAGTTGATGATGCGCTCGGCACGGTAGATCAGCTCGTCTTCGTAGAGCCGCTTGAAGATGGTCTGGACGGCCTGGGACAGCCCCTCGTCCATGGTGAAGCGCTCGCGCGACCAGGCGACGCCGTCGCCGAGGCGGCGCATCTGCCCGCTGATCTGCCCGCCGGACTCGGCCTTCCACTGCCAGACGCGCTCGACGAAGGCCTCGCGGCCCAGATCGTGCCGGGACTTGCCCTCCTTGCCGAGCTCACGCTCCACGACGTTCTGCGTGGCGATGCCGGCGTGGTCCATGCCGGGCTGCCACAGCGTCTCGTAGCCCTGCATGCGCTTGCGGCGCGTGAGGGCGTCGATGAGGGTGTGCTCGAAGGCGTGCCCGAGGTGCAGGCTGCCGGTGACGTTCGGCGGCGGGATGACGACGGTGTACGGCGGCTTGTCGCTCTTCTCGTCCGCCTCGAAGTAACCCCGCTCCACCCAGCGCTCGTACAGCGGCCCTTCTACCTCGGCCGGCGCGTACTGGGTCGGCAGTTCGGTGCTGGGCGCTGTGGGCTGCTGCTGAGCGTTCTCGGTCACGGGCTCAGTTTAGGGGTGTCACGGGGCAGTCCCGAAACGCGTTTGTTCTGTAACGGTACGCACCCCGGCGGACCGCGCGTTCCTGGTCTGGGCGAGGATGTCGGCGAAACATAAGTATCTGGAGGGGAACCCAGAATGAGCTACAACCAGCCGGGCCCGTACGGCGGCCAGCCCCCGCAGCCGGGACAGCCCCCGCAGCCGGGTCCGTACGGCCAGCCGGGCCCCTACGGCCAGCCGCCGCAGGCGCCCCCCGCACAGCCCGGCTACGGCTACCCGCAGCAGGCGCCGCCACCGGCGCCGCCCGCACAGCCCGGCTACGGGTACCCCCAGCAGGCCCCCCAGGGCACACCCCCTGGTGTTCCGCCGCAGCAGCCGCCCTACGGCCAGCAGGCCCCGTACGGTCAGCAGCCCGCGTACGGTCAGCAGGCCCCGTACGGCCAGCAGCCCTACGGGGTTCCGCAGCCGCCGGCTCCCGGTGGCGGCAACAAGAAGACGGGCCTCGTCATCGGCGCGGTGGCCGTCGTGGCCGCGATCGCCGTGGGTGCGTACTTCGCGTTCGGCGGGAGCAGGGGCGGTGGCGGTTCGGACATCGCGGACGACGGGCCGCACAAGCTGACGACGCCGGAGACCGTGCTCACCGAGTACAAGAAGTCCTCCGACAGCGGCGGCGACGGCATGAGTTCGAGCGACCTGAAGAAGGCGGAGAGCTGGGGCATCACGAACCCCAAGGATGTCAGCGCCAGCTACGAGGCGGGCCAGGACAGCGGCAACCCGCTGGCCGGGAAGATGATCACCTTCGGCGGCATCTACGGCGAGATCGAGGACCCGGAGAAGGCGGTCGACGGGTTCTTCACCCTGCAGAAGGCGGACGCCGAGAAGGAAGGCGTCACCTTCGAGGGCAGCCCGCAGGCGTACACGCCGAGTTCGCTGGATGGCGCCGTCATGAAGTGCCAGACGGCCAAGGGCCAGGCGCCGACCGGGGGTGCGGCGGGCGGGCCGAGCGAGCTGAGCATCGTCTACTGCGTCTGGGCCGACCACAGCACGCTCGGGTTTGTGATGCCCATGGAGTACTCGGACATCGCGGCGGGCAAGAGCGCGGACCCGGCCGAGACGGCGGAGACGGCCGCCAAGCTCCGTAAGGAAGTCCGCGTCAAGGCCTGATCCCGCGGACCGGCTGTTCACCTGAGAAGTTCAGCCGGGATGCTGCGTTGCTGTGATGCTGCGACGTTCAACTGCGAAGGGGCCCCGGTCGGTTGACCGGGGCCCCTCGCTGTCGCTCGCGCGGCGGTTACGCCGTCTTCTGCTCGCCCGAGCCGCGGCCGCGGGCGTCGCGCGGGATCAGCGTCGGGTTCACGTTCGACAGGACGACGTCCGCCGTGATGACCACGCGGGCCACGTCCTTGCGGGACGGGACCTCGTACATGACCGCCTGGAGGACCTCCTCCATGATGGCGCGCAGGCCGCGGGCGCCGGTCTGGCGGAGGATGGCCTGGTCGGCGATGGCCTCCAGGGCCTCGCGCTCGAAGTCCAGCTCCACGCCGTCGAGTTCGAAGAGGCGCTGGTACTGCTTCACCAGCGCGTTGCGCGGCTCCACCAGGATCTGGAGGAGGGCCTTGCGGTCGAGGTTGTGGACCGAGGTGATGACGGGCAGACGGCCGATGAACTCGGGGATCATGCCGAACTTGACCAGGTCCTCGGGCATGACGTCCTCGAACTGGTCCTTGGATTCGAGCTCGCGCTTGGAGCGGATGGTCGCGCCGAAGCCGATGCCCTTCGCGCCCGCCCGGGACTCGATGATCTTCTCCAGACCGGCGAAGGCACCGCCCACGATGAACAGGACGTTCGTCGTGTCGATCTGGATGAACTCCTGGTGCGGGTGCTTGCGGCCGCCCTGGGGCGGGACGGAGGCCGTCGTGCCCTCAAGGATCTTCAGGAGGGCCTGCTGGACGCCCTCACCCGACACGTCCCGTGTGATCGACGGGTTCTCGCTCTTGCGGGCCACCTTGTCGATCTCGTCGATGTAGATGATCCCGGTCTCGGCCTTCTTGACATCGTAGTCGGCGGCCTGGATGAGCTTCAGCAGGATGTTCTCGACGTCCTCGCCCACGTAGCCCGCCTCCGTGAGCGCCGTCGCGTCGGCGATGGCGAACGGGACGTTGAGCATCCGGGCGAGGGTCTGGGCCAGCAGGGTCTTGCCGGAGCCCGTGGGGCCGAGCAACAGGATGTTGGACTTCGCCAGTTCGATGGCGTCGTCACGGCCGTTCGCCCCGCCGTTCTCGCCGGCCTGAACGCGTTTGTAGTGGTTGTACACCGCGACCGAGAGGGCCTTCTTCGCGGCCTCCTGGCCGACGACGTACCCCTCCAGGAACTCGTAGATCTCGCGGGGCTTCGGGAGCTCCTCCCAGCGGACCTCGCTGGTCTCCGCGAGCTCCTCCTCGATGATCTCGTTGCAGAGATCGATGCACTCGTCGCAGATGTACACACCGGGGCCTGCGATGAGCTTCTTGACCTGCTTCTGGCTCTTGCCGCAGAACGAGCACTTGAGCAGATCGCCGCCGTCACCGATGCGTGCCACGGTGTGCTTCCCCTTCGCCTGGGAGACGCCTAGATCCAGCGGCTCCTGGTGCTGCCTTATGTCCGACGGTACCTTGCCGGGCCCCCCGTTCGGGCCCCCCTTGGCACGGTTCACTTTGACGTGCACCGTGCCAAACCGTGCCAAGGGGCGGCAGACGATACTCCCCACCCGTCCTAGACGACGGACGCGTTGTTCATCTTGCGGGTCGAGATGATCTGATCGATCAGGCCGTACGACAGCGCGTCCTCGGCCGTGAGGATCTTGTCGCGCTCGATGTCCTCGCGGATCTTCTCGATCGGCGTGGTGGAGTGCTTGGCCAGCATCTCCTCCAGCTGCGAGCGCATCCGGAGGATCTCGTTGGCGGCGATCTCCAGGTCGGAGACCTGGCCGCGGCCGGTCTCGCTGTACGGCTGGTGGATCAGCACGCGGGCGTTCGGCAGCGCCATGCGCTTGCCGGGCGTACCGGCGGCCAGCAGGATGGCGGCGGCGGAGGCCGCCTGGCCCATGCAGACCGTCTGGATGTCCGGCTTCACGAACTGCATCGTGTCGTAGATGGCCGTGAGCGCGGTGAAGGAGCCGCCCGGGCTGTTGATGTAGACCGAGATGTCGCGGTCGGGGTCCATCGACTCCAGGCACAGCAGCTGTGCCATGACGTCGTTGGCGGAGGCGTCGTCGATCTGCACGCCGAGGAAGATCACGCGCTCCTCGAAGAGCTTCGCGTACGGGTCGTACTCACGCACGCCCTGCGAGGTGCGCTCGACGAAGCGCGGGATGACATAGCGGGACTCGGCCGTGGGGCCGCTGTACTCGGCGCGCACACGGTCGTAGAGGCCGCTGCCGGGGAAGTCGTTCACTGTGGTCTCCTGGGAGCCTGAGAGGGGCTGAGGCGGTCGGCTGGGGGTGTCTGGGGCCTGCGGGTCGCCGGGGGCTGGCACGTCGGCCGCGCGCCGTCGTACGGGGCCGCGTCCCCTCGCTTCCATCGTCGTACGTCGGCCGGCTGATCGGCATCGGTGACATCGGGGCCGGGGCCGGAGCCGGGTTGCCCCGTCATCCGATCCGCTGTACCGATCCGCTGTCACGATCCGTCGTCCGACGTCGTGCCTGGTCGCGTGGGGTGCGGTTCCGTCGTACGGCTCGTACCGCCTGTGCGGTCCGTACGGTCCGTACGGGTGCGCGGAGACGTGCGCCGGTGTGCGGTGACTCCGGCACGCGCCCGGCGTGCGCCGGTTACGCGGCCCCGGTGCCGCCGCCGCCCGGCAAGCTGGCGGCGTGGGTGATGACGTCGTCGATGAGGCCGTAGTCCTTGGCCTCGTAGGCGTCGAACCAGCGGTCACGGTCGGAGTCGCGGGTGATCTGCTCGACCGACTGACCGGTGTGGTGCGCCGTGAGCTCGGCCATGCGCTTCTTGGTGTGCAGCAGCCGCTCGGCGTGGATCTTGATGTCGGAGGCCGAGCCGGCGAGGCCGGCGGAGGGCTGGTGGATCAGGATCTCGGCGTTCGGCAGCGCGAAGCGCTTGCCCGGCGTGCCCGCGCTGAGCAGGAACTGGCCCATGGAGGCGGCGAGGCCCATGGCGATGGTCACCACGTCGTTCTTGATGAACTGCATGGTGTCGTAGATCGCCATACCGGCCGTGATCGAGCCGCCGGGGCTGTTGATGTACAGGTTGATGTCCTTGTCGGGGTCAGCGGCAAGGAGCAGCAGCTGTGCGGTGATCTTGTTCGCGATGTCGTCGTCGACCGGCTGGCCGAGGAAAATGATCCGCTCGCCGAGCAGCCGGTTGTAGACCTGGTCGCCGAGGCCACCACCGATGGAAGGCTCGCCGGCGGCGGAGGGCATCAGATTCGTCACGTATCCACCTGCTCGTCTTACGACGGCGCCGGGCCGTCTCACGTCTTCTGCTGGGGCCTGGGACCCCGTGCGTGCCCCTGCCGGGGCTGCTCCGGGGACTTCCCTGCCCTCGTATTCATGGACCCTAACGCGCGGGTCCCTCCGGGGAATCCCGCAGAGGGAACTGTTCGCTGTCAGCGCATGCGCTCCGCTGGGCTCGTGGTTCGTCGGGTTCGCCCGGGGTGTGAGTTGCCCTTTGCCGTCCGGCACCGTCACGGGGCTCCGCCCCGGGCCCCGGGCCGCGGTCTCGTCTGCCGGGTTCCTGTCTGCGATCGGGTTGCGGGTCCGTCGTGGCTGGTCGCGCCCACGCGGCGGAGCCGCATGTTGACACAGCCCCGCGCCCCTTGAAACCGCGGGCGTACCCGAGCCCGCCACCGCACCCACCACTCACCGGCAGCCGCGTACGCGCCGCAGGGGGTGTGCCGGGAGGTGTCCGCCCGCAGCGGCCGGCGTCCGCCACCGGGCACCTCGCACACCCACAGCACCGCCGGACCGAGGACGGAGACCTCCCGGCGCGCCCCCGACCCACGAACAAGCGCGTAGGCGCCCAAGCCACCACGGCGGGAGAGCCGCGCACGCACCCGCGCCGCCACCGGCCGTACGAGACGCCGGCGGACCCGCGTGACACCGGCCTATAGGAACGCCGATACGAACGCCGACGGGCCCCGAAGGGCGCTGTCGCCGTCTCGGGGCCCGTCAGGGATGCGTCACGGGGGCCGCGGAGGTCAGGCCTCCGGCTTGGTCTCCGGCTTGTCCTCGGCCGGGGTCTCGGCGGAGGCCTCCGCGGAGGCGTCCGTCTCCTCCTCGTCCTCGTCGTCCAGGTCCACGATCTCGCCGTTGGTGTCCTTGACCGTGGTGGCCTCGACGACCAGGGCCAGGGCCTTGCCGCGGGCGACCTCGCCGACGAGGAGCGGAACCTGGCCGCCCTCGACGACCGCCTGGGCGAACTGGTCGGGGGACATGCCGGAGGAGGCGGCACGGCGCATCAGGTGCTCCGTCAGCTCCTCCTGGTTGACGTTGAGCTTCTCCCGGGAGACCAGCTCGTCGAGGACGAACTGGGTCTTGATGCCCTTGACCGCGGCCTCGCGCGTCTCCTCCTCGAACTCCTCGGCCGTCTTGCCCTGGAGCTCCAGGTACTTGTCGAGGGTGAGGCCCATCTGGCCGAGCTGGTGGTGCTCCAGGTTGTGCTTGCGGGTGTTGATCTCGTCCTCAAGCAGCTTCTCGGGGACGGGCACCTCGACCAGCTCCAGCAGCTTCTCCAGGACGCGCTCCTGGGCCTGCGTGGCCTGGTCGTACTGCTTCATGTTCTCCAGGCGCTTGCGGCTGTCCGCCCGCAGCTCCTCCAGCGTGTCGAACTCGGACGCGAGCTGCGCGAACTCGTCGTCCAGCTCGGGCAGCTCCCGGGCGGCGACCTGGGTGACCTTGACCGTCACCTCGGCCTCACGGCCGGCCGCCGAGCCGCCCTTGAGCTCGGAGGTGAAGGTGGCCTCGCCACCGGCCTCCAGGCCCTTCACGGCGTCGTCGATGCCGTCGAGCAGCTCACCGGAGCCGATGGTGTAGGAGACGCCGTTCGCGACGCCGTCCTCCAGCACCTCGCCGTCGACCTTGGCCTCCAGGTCGATCGTCAGGACGTCGCCGTCCTCGGCGGCGCGCTCGACGGGGGACGTCGAGGCGAAGCGCTCACGGAGCTGCTCGACCGACTGGTCGATGTCCTCCTCCGTGACCTCGACGGCGTCGACCTCGACCTCGATGCCGGAGTAGTCCGGGATCTCGATGGTCGGGCGGACGTCGACCTCGGCGGTGAAGTTCAGCGTCTCGCCGTCCTTCAGCTCCGTGATGTCGACCTCGGGCTGGCCGAGGACGTTCAGCTCGGCCTCGTTGACCGCCTCGGTGTAGAGCTTCGGAAGCGCGTCGTTGACGGCCTCCTCCAGCACGGCGCCACGACCGAACCGCTGGTCGATGACGCGGGCCGGGATCTTGCCCTTGCGGAAGCCCTTCACCGTGACCTGCTGGTTGATCTTCTTGTACGCCGCGTCGAGGCTGTCCTTGAGCTCCTCGAAGGGCACCTCGACAGTGAGCCGAACCCGGGTCGGGTTCAGGGTCTCCACGGCGCTCTTCACGGTTCGGTCTCCTTGTGGCTGACTTCTTGGGTTTCTGCTGCGCGCTGCTGCCGGTACGGACGACCGGACGGAGCCTCAGCGGATTCGCGGGCCCTTGAGAGACGTAACGGTGCAGACACACGGGCGCGCAGCTTGCATAGTAACCGCAGGCGGTACGCGCCCCAAAAGGAGAGCTGTACGCTCCGGGCTCCCCCATGGCGGGTTCCGGCTGGTGGTCGGGGTGGCGGGATTTGAACCCACGGCCTTCCGCTCCCAAAGCGGACGCGCTACCAAGCTGCGCCACACCCCGTCTGGTGCGACACGTAGGGTACATGCCCGCAGGCAGCGCGGCTGCCGCATTTCCCGAGCACCGGTTGCGCGCCGGCGCGACCGGGAAACGGGGTGTGCGGTGAGGGCACCGGACCCGCTACGATGCCTCCTGTGCCGCGGTCACCTGACCTGCGGCGCGACCAGTGCGGGCGTAGCTCAATGGTAGAGCCCTAGTCTTCCAAACTAGCTACGCGGGTTCGATTCCCGTCGCCCGCTCCACGGGAACGAGGCCCCGGCCGGAGATCGAATACTCCGCCGGGGCCTCGTTTCGTGCGTTGAGCCTGGTCGACCCGTTGCCCAGGGGAGCTGGGGGAGCTTCCTCGCGACCTGGACGGCCCCGGTCGAGAGACGGCGGCCTGATGCGGTGGCCGCCCGCCCCCGACGGGCGCCGTCCCCGTGGCGTCTAGAACCGAATCGAGTTGATGGTCTCGGCTATCGAGTTGAGGAACCGCTGGATGTCGTCGGCCATGCCGGTCGAGGCGAGGAAGAAGCCGAAGAGTATGGCGACGACCGCGGGTCCGGCCTTGAGGTTCCCTCCTCGCATCAACACCACAAGGATGATCGCCAACAGCAGCACCACTGACAGCGAAATGGCCACAACTCATCACACCCTCGGTCGGTCCGCTCACCCGGCCCGGGAGTGCCCGCCCCGCACACCCCCGTCGGAACCATCGTGCCACCAACCCGGCTTACCTATGCGGCTGGTGAGCCAAGGTTGACCGGTCGTGGTGCCGGGCCTGCGCATCATCGACCCCAACGGCCACGCGCCGCACGCCAATTCGAGGAGGCATCAGCAGTCGAATTCCGAGATGATCGTTTCGATGCACACACATCCTGTTCGCAGTTAATTCGAATTGTTGCCACAGGCACACCAAAGAGCCTGAGGAAGCGGACATTTCACCAGAGTCGCCCGCGAACGTTATGCACCATTTAGTCCGGAAGAATGAGGACAGAAGGGCAGCAAGCGGTAGGTTGGCGGGCCGACAATCGGCGGGTAACCCTTCCTCAAATCCCGGGTGTCGGCGGGGGTAATACAGGATTCACGTCGAGGGTTTTACTAAATCGCACGGACAACGCTAGGGTGCCTCAGATGTTCACCGCTGCCTCGACCCCCGCATGCGCAGCGAGTGCCCGGACCTCCCCCCGGACTTCCCGGCGGGAGGGTCTGTGACGAACTCGCTGCGACCGCACGGCCCCAGGGCGCCACTCCCCCCGGCTCAGCAGTCGACGAACGACACGCCGAGCCCGCGTTCCCCCGAGACCGCGCGGCCGGACGCCAGTGCCGCCGCGCCGGACGCCAGACCGGTCAAACAGCGCGACGCGTTCTTCGACAACGCCAAGTACCTGGCCATCGTGCTCGTCGCGATGGGTCATGCCTGGCAGCCCCTCACCGGCCACAGCCGCGCCGCCGAGGCGCTCTACATGGTCGTCTACACGTTCCACATGCCGGCGTTCATCCTCATCTCCGGTTACTTCTCGCGCAGTTTCGACATGCGCCCCGACCGGCTCCGGCGCCTGGTCACCGGAGTCGCCGTCCCGTATGTGATCTTCGAGGTCGCGTACTCCTTCTTCAAGCGCTGGGCCGACGACGACCCGGGCCACCCGATCAGCCTGCTCGACCCGTGGTACCTCACCTGGTTCCTGATCGCGCTGTTCGTGTGGCGGATGACGACCCCGCTGTGGAAGGTCGTGCGCTGGCCCGTGCCGCTCGCGCTCGCCATCGCCGTACTCGCCTCCGTGTCGCCCGACATCGGCGACGACCTGGACCTCCAACGCGTCCTGCAGTTCCTGCCGTTCTTCGTCGTGGGCCTGGTCATGAAGCCCGAGCACTTCCAGCTGATGCGGCGCCGCGAGGTGCGGATTCTGGCGGTGCCGGTGTTCGCGGCCGCGGTGGTGGTGGCGTACTGGGCGGCGCCGCGCATGAACTCGGCGTGGTTCTACCACCGTGACAGCGCGCAGGAGCTGGGTGCCCCGTGGTGGGCCGGCGTGGTCATGACGCTCGCGCTCTTCGGATGCTCGCTGGTGCTCACGGCCTGCTTCTTCGCCTGGGTGCCGCGCCGCAAGATGTGGTTCACGGTGCTCGGCGCGGGCACGCTGTACGGCTACCTGCTGCACGGCTTCCTCGCGAAGGGGTCCCGCTTCTGGGACTGGTACGACACCTACGACTGGGTCTACCAGCCGGTCGGTGAGATCTTCGTCACGCTGCTCGCGGCCGCGATCATCACCGTGCTCTGCACCCCGCCGGTACAGCGGATGTTCCGGTTCGCGATGGAGCCCAGGATGGAGTGGGCGTTCCGGCGGGACGCGACAGAGCTGGCGCGCGAGCGCGGCAAGTCCGGCAACTCCGCCGGGACCGGCGGGTCCGCCAAGGCCGACGGGACCGGCTCCAAGAGCTGACGTTCGGCCTCCTTCACCCTTTGCCTCCTCGGCCGTCAGGCCGAGGAGGCTTTCGTCTGTGTGCGTCCAGGGGTCTGCGGGCTGTGGGCGACTCCGCCTGTGGATAACTCCGCTCGCTCCGAATACTTTGGTAAAGTAACTATTGACGCGTTCTTGACGCTTCCTTTGCTGCATTTGCCATACCAGCCCGACTGGTCGAACTGGAGGACGAGCCCATCGGACACGCAGACACCCTCATCGCCATGGGCGGCGCATTCCTCGCCGCCGCTGTCCTCGCACGCCTCGGCGGGCGCATCGGACTGCCCACCATTCCCCTCTTCATCCTGGCCGGGATCCTGCTCGGCCCGCACACGCCCGGCGTCGTGCTCGTCTCGGACCCGCACGACATGGAGATGCTCTCCGCGCTCGGCCTGGTACTGCTCCTCTTCTACCTGGGTCTGGAGTTCCACCTGGACGACCTCAAGGCGGGCGGACGCCGGATGGCGCTCGCCGGGGGCACGTATCTCGCGCTGAACGTGGGCGCGGGCCTGGCCTTCGGGTTCGCCCTCGGATGGGGCACCTCCGAGGCGCTCGTCCTCGCCGGGGTGCTCGGCATCTCGTCGTCCGCGATCGTCACCAAGGTGCTGGTGGACACGGGGAGGCTCGGCAACCAGGAGACGAAGCCGATTCTCGGGATCATCGTCGTCGAGGACATCTTCCTCGCCCTGTACCTCGCGGCCTTGCAGCCGATCCTGTCCGGGGCGGACTCGCTGTCGTCGGCGGTGCTGGACGCGGGCAAGGCGTTCGGGTTCCTGCTGCTCCTCGCGCTGGTGGCGCGTTTCGGTACGCGTGTGATCGGGCGCCTCTTCTCCACGCGGGACGACGAGCTGCTGGTGATCTCCTTCCTCGGGGCGGCGGTGTTCGTGGCCGGGGTGTCGGAGTGGTTCGGGGTGGCGGACGCGATCGGGGCCTTCATGGTGGGCCTGATGCTGGGGAGTACGGCGTCGGGGGCGCGTATCCGCAGGCTCGTGCATCCGCTGCGGGACGCTTTCGGGGCGATCTTCTTCTTCGCGTTCGGTCTGTCGATCGATCCCGGTGATCTTCCGACGGTGTTGTGGCCCGTTCTCGCGGCGGTGGCCGTGACGCTGGCGATGAATGTGCTGGCGGGGCTGGGGGCGGCGCGTCTGTACGCCTTCGGGGCGGGGCCCGCGGCGAACATCTCCACGACGTTGCTGGCGCGGGGGGAGTTCGCGCTGATCCTCGCGACGATGGCGGCTGCCGCGGGGCTGGATGCCCGGTTGTCGCCCTTCATCGCCGGCTATGTGCTCCTGCTGGCCGTCCTGGGGCCGCTGACCGCGGTCCGGTCGCACTGGTTGGCGCGGGTTCTCCCAGGGCGTCGGGAGACCAGGGTGTCCGAGTTGGTGGGGTAGGGGGCGGGCTTGGGGTGCGAGGGTGCGAGGGCGTCAGGGAGGGGGGTTGGGGGTGCGAGGGCGCGGGGTTTTCGTTGCCGGGTTTCCCGGGGATTTTCTCGCCCCCGCCGCCCCTTCCCGTCCCTTGCCCAGGGGCTCCGCCCCTTCGACCCCGGTCCAGGGGGCTCGGCCCTGGCCAGCGCTGCCCCTGCACCCCGACACCGAGGCTTGCCTTCCCCTGCGCCCCGGGTCCGGGGCTGCCCCCTGCACCCGAAGCGCGGGTCCGCGCCCCCGGACCCGCGCTTCGGGGCTCATTCCTCGGTCCCTCTTCCGGGCTGCGGGTCAGCGGGGGGCCGTGGAACCCTCTCGGGAGATCAGGAGCAGGGCCCGGTCGTCGTTCACGTCTCTGGCCACCGCTTCGATGAGGTGCCAGGCGGCGCCGTGGAAACCGCCGGCGACATAGCGGTCGGCCTCGCCCGTGAGTCGGTCGATGCCTTCGACGATGTCGCGTTCGGAGGTCTCGACGAGGCCGTCCGTGAAGAGCATCAGGACGTCGCCGGGGCGGAGAGAACCCTTGACGGGGTCGAACTGCGCGCCGTCGTACACCCCGAGGAGGGGGCCCTCCGCGACCTTCTCCTCCCAGCGGCCGCTGCCCGCGCTGAGTTGGAGCCCCGGAGGGTGCCCGGCGGAGAAGAGTTCGTAGTCGCCCGAGTCCAGGTCCAGGACGAGGTGGATCGAGGTCGCGAAGCCCTCGTCCCAGTCCTGGCGGAGGAGGTAGCCGTTCGCCGCGGGGAGGAAGGCGTGGGGTGGGAGCGATCCCAGGAGGCCGCCGAAGGCGCCGGACAGGAGCAGCGCGCGTGAGCCCGCGTCCATGCCCTTGCCCGAGACGTCCGTGAGGACGACCTCCAGGGTGCGGCCGCCGTTCGTACGGGCCGCCACCACGAAGTCGCCCGAGAAGGACTGCCCTCCCGCGGGCCGCAGCGCCATCTCGCGGTGCCAGCCCACCGGCAGCTGCGGCAGCTTGCTCTGCACCCGGATCCGTTCCCGCAGGTCGAAGAGCATCGTGCCGCCCCGCCGCCAGGGCACACCGACCCGGCTGCGGAACTGGGCGATGAGGAGGCCGAAGAAGCCGCAGGCCGCGACGACGAGCACGATGCCCGGGGTCACCCGGGACGGGCCCTCCGTATACGGGCCGAGCTGCACGGACTCGACTATCAGCGCGGTCGCGGCAGCCGCGTACAGCGCCAGCAGGCTGGCCGGGCGCAGCAGCAGGCCGCCCGCGACGATCGGGAGGACGAGGACCGCCGGGGACACCCATACCGAGTTGGCCATCGTGCACGCGGCGATCAGGGGGATCGTCAGCATCAGACCGGCGAGCGCGACCCAGTCGGAGCCGTCCCCCCGGAAGTAGTCGACGGCGGATTTACGCACGCCGGTGCGGACCCGGTGAGCCAGTTTCCTCAACCGGGCCGTGAATGTCTCGGCCTCCGCGCGCCGCTCTCGTCCTGCTGCCATTGCTGGGGACCCTATCGATCGGACCAGCTCTTGTGCACAGGAGGTCCTACTTGTCCCCCTTCCGAGGGCCGGTTCACGACGAATCTCACACAGATCCCACACGAGGGGGTGCCAGGGGCCGGGGCATGGTGCCCCCACACCTGGCCAAAATGGTTCGCCCGGCCCGGATCGTCCTGGTAGGCATGGCGTATGGCGACTGACTTGCGGGTGCTGCGGAAGGCCGACTGGAACGCCTGGTACGACAATTTCGTGCGTGCCTTCGGCGGTGTGCCCGAGTCGGCCGAGGAGCGTGAGCTGTGGAACGGCCTCGCGGAACACGACCGCGCGATCGGCGCCTGGGACGGTGACCAATGCGTGGGCACGGCGGGCGCGTTCACCTTCCGGATCACGGTCCCGGGCGGCGCCTCGGTGCCGGCCGCGGGCATCACGATGGTGAGCGTGGCGGCCACCCACCGGCGGCGCGGACTGCTACGGGCCATGATGCGGCGGCAGTTGGACGACATACGCTCCTGGGGTGAGCCCCTGGCCGTGCTGACCGCCTCGGAGCCCGTGATCTACGGCCGGTTCGGCTACGAGGCCGCGACGCACCAGTTCAGCGTCGAGGTGGACACCACCCGCGTACGGCTGTTCGTGCCGCCCGGCACCGACGAGGTGCGCCTGCGGTACGCGGCGCCGGCCGAGGTGGTCGACGCCTGTGAGGCGGTGTACGCGCGGCGGGTGCCGGAGCGGCCCGGCATGCTGGCGCGGCAGCCCGGCTGGGAGCGGTTGGGCTTGCTGGATCCGGAGAGCGACCGGGACGGGCAGTCGTCGCTGCAGTGCGTGGTGGCCGAGCGGGGCCGGGAGGTCGTGGGCTACACCCGCTTCCGTATCAAGAGCGACTGGGACGAGTCAGGTGCCCGGAACGTCGTGCACCTGCGGGACTTGGAGGCCCTCGACCCGGCCGCGCACGCGGCCCTGTGGCGGTTCCTCTTCGACATCGACCTGACGTCGAAGGTGGTCGCGTACGGACGGCCGGTCGACGAGCCGTGGCTGCACATGGTGTCCGACATCCGGCGCTGTCAGGTGCGGATGCGGGACGGGCTGTACCTGCGGCTCGTGGACGTGGGCGCGGCGCTTCAGGCGCGGGCGTACCAGGCGCCGGTGGACGTGGTGTTCGAGGTCGAGGACGCGTTCTGCCCCTGGAACGAGGGGCGTTGGCGGCTCATCGGTGACGCGAAGGGTGCGAGCTGTGTGCGGACGGACGATGCCGCTGATCTCGCCCTGTCCGTACGGGAGTTGGGGGCGGCGTATCTGGGCGGGGTGAGCCTGGCGTCGCTGGGGGCGGCCGGGCGGGTGCGGGAGCTGCGGCAGGGCGCGCTGGCGGAGGCGTCGGTGGGTTTCTCTTCGGCTGTGGCGCCCTGGCTGCCGCACGGGTTCTGAGGGGCCGCGGTTCCTGCTACGCCCGCCTTGAGTTCGGGCCTGCCGCTTGTCAGTCCTGCCGCTTGTCAGTCCTGTCGGCGGTCAGTGCTGTCGGCCGTCAGTTCTGTTGGCAGGTCGGGCACCAGAAGAGGTTGCGGGCGGCGAGACCGGCGGTGCGGATCTCGCCGCCACAGATGTGGCAGGGCAGCGTGGCCCTGCGGTACACGTACACCTCGCCGCCATGGTCGTCGACGCGGGGCGGTCGGCCCATGGCTTCCGGGGTGTGTTCCGGGCGGACGGTGTCGATGCGGTTGTTGCGCACGCCCTCGCGCATGAGCTCGACCAGGTCGGCCCACATCGCTTCCCATTCGCCCGGGGTGATGTCCCTTCCGGGGCGGTACGGGTCGATGGTGTGCCGGAAGAGGACCTCGGCGCGGTAGACGTTGCCGACGCCCGCGATGACCTTCTGGTCCATGAGGAGGGCGGCGATCGTCGTACGGCTGCGGGAGATGCGGCGGTACGCGGCCGACGGGTCGGCGTCCGTTCGGAGGGGGTCCGGGCCGAGGCGGTCGTGTACGGCCTGCTTCTCGGCGTCGGTGATCAGTGCGCAGGTGGTGGGGCCGCGGAGGTCCACGTACGTCGTGTCGTTCGCGAGGCGGAGGCGGACCGTGTCGGTGGGCGGGGGTGCGGGGGCGGGGCCGAAGGCGACCTTGCCGAAGAGGCCGAGGTGGATGTGGATCCAGTCCCCGATGGTCTCCGGGCCGAAGCGGAGGAAGAGGTGCTTGCCGTGGGCTTCGGCGGTGGTGAGTTCCGTGCCGTCGAGGAGGGCTGCGGCGTCGGTGAACTTGCCCTGGGGGCTGGTGACGCGGGTGGCTCCGCCGGTGAAGGCCGCGGCGTAGTCCTGGGCCAGGCGGTGGATGGTGTGCCCTTCGGGCATGGGGGGGTGTCTCCGGGTGTGGTTGCTTGCGGGGGGTGGGGCAGGCCTGGGGTTTTTCTCGCCCCCGCCGCCCCTACCCGTCCCATCCCTTCCTGGGGGCTGCCGCCCCCAGACCCCCGCTGTCGGCCTGAACGGCCTCGTCCTCAAACGCCGGACAGGCTGGGGGTCGGCCTCGTCCTCAGACGCCGGACGGGCTGGGGGTGCCTGGCCTCGGCTGGGACTGCGAGCGGCGCAGGCGGAGGGAGGCCGGCGGTGGCCGCTACTGCTGCGGGTGGTGGGGCGGGATCGGGGGGAGGTCGCCCGTCGTCTCGTACGCCGACAGCATGTCGATGCGGCGGACGTGGCGTGCGTCACCGGAGAAAGGCGTGTTGAGGAAGGTCTCGACGAACTTCGTCGCCTCCTCCTCGGTGTGCATGCGCGCACCCACCGCGATGACGTTGGCATCGTTGTGCTCGCGGCCCAGCGAAGCGGTCTCCACGCTCCAGGCGAGGGCCGCACGGACGCCCTTCACCTTGTTCGCCGCGATCTGCTCCCCGTTCCCGGAGCCGCCGATCACGATGCCGAGGGAACCGGCGTCGGCGGCCGTCTTCTCGGCGGCACGGAGGCAGAACGGCGGGTAGTCGTCCTGGGCGTCGTAGATGTGGGGCCCGCAGTCGACGGGCTCGTGGCCGGCGGCCTTGAGCCACTCGACGAGGTGATTCTTCAGTTCGTAGCCGGCGTGATCCGAGCCGAGGTAGACGCGCATGATCCGAGTGTGACACGCCGGTTTCGCCATGACCCGCCGGGGCCCGACAGCGGAAACGAGCAACACCACGCCTGTCGGCACGGCGGCGCGGGCGGTTGGCCTCGGTCAGGTCACGGTAGGCATCCCCCATGACTTCGCAGCCGACCACCACGACGAAGGCCGAAAGCGGCCCAGGCGGCCCCGGAGAGCCCGGCGGCGGCCTCCAGGCCGGGCTCAAGAACCGTCATCTGTCCATGATCGCCATAGGTGGCGTCATCGGCGCCGGCCTCTTCGTGGGGTCCAGTTCCGGTATCGCCACCGCCGGCCCCGGCATCCTCCTGTCGTACGCCCTCGTGGGGACGATGGTCGTCCTCGTGATGCGGATGCTCGGTGAGATGTCGGCCGCCAACCCGACGTCCGGGTCCTTCTCCGCGCACGCCGACCGCGCGCTCGGACGCTGGGCCGGGTTCTCGATCGGCTGGCTGTACTGGTTCTTCTGGGTCGTCGTGCTCGCCGTGGAGGCCACCGCCGGGGCCGAGATCCTCGAAGGGTGGGTGCCCGGCGTACCGCAGTGGGGGTGGGCGCTCATGGTGATGGTGGTGCTGACCGCCACCAACCTGGTCTCGGTCGGCTCGTACGGCGAGTTCGAGTTCTGGTTCGCGGGGATCAAGGTCGTCGCGATCGCCGCGTTCATCGTCGTCGGCGGGCTCGCGGTCTTCGGGGTGCTGCCGGGTGTCGACGCCGGGAAGGCCGGGTTGTCCAATCTCACCGACCACAGCGGCTTCCTGCCGCACGGTCCGGGCGCGATCCTGATCGGCGTACTGCTCGTCGTCTTCTCCTTCATGGGCACCGAGATCGCCACCCTGGCGGCAGGTGAGTCGGAGGATCCGCGGAGGGCGGTCACCAAGGCCACCAACAGCATCATCTGGCGCATCGGCGTCTTCTACCTCGGCTCGATCTTCGTCGTGGTGACGCTGCTGCCGTGGAACGACCCGTCCATCAAGGAGAAGGGCTCGTACGTCGCCGCCCTGGACTCGCTCGGCATCGCACACGCCGGCCAGATCATGAACTTCATCGTGCTGACGTCCGTGCTGTCCTGCCTCAACTCCGGTCTCTACACGGCCTCCCGGATGGCGTTCTCGCTCGGCGCACGCGGTGACGCGCCGAAGGCGTTCGCGCGGACGAACGCGCGCGGGGTGCCGATGGCGGCGATCCTCTCCTCGGTCGTCTTCGGGTTCGTGGCGGTCTTCTTCAACTACGCCTACCCGGACTCCGTCTTCCTCTTCCTCGTCAACTCCTCCGGCGCCGTGGCCCTGTTCGTCTGGCTGGTGATCTGTTTCTCCCAGCTGCGGCTGCGGAGGGTCATCGAGCGTGAGGAGCCGGAGAAGCTGGTCGTCCGGATGTGGCTGTACCCGTACCTGACCTGGGCGACCATCGCGCTGATCCTGTTCGTCCTGGGTTACATGCTGACCGACACCGAGCACGGCAACCGCGACATCCTGCTGCTGTCGCTGCTGGTCGCGGCGGTCGTGGTCGGGGTCTCGCTCGTACGCCGGCCGCGATAAGGCGGTAAGGCGGTAAGGCTGACGGTGGATGTCAGGAAATCCAGCGAACATCGTCCCCACCGAGCAGCCCACGAGAACCGAAGGACATGCCCGTGACCTTGCAGGACGACATGGTCTTCGCCACCGGCAAGGGTGGTTCCTCGTGCTTTGAAGGCGAGGTACGACCCGTGGCATGTTCCGGCGGAACTACACGATCGCGCCGGCCCGGGAACGGGCCTGAGAACGCCGAAGGGCCCTGCCGCGCGGTGCGGCAGGGCCCTTGCGGCCGACGGAGCAGGTCGACGGAGCAAGGTCGACGGAGCAGACCGACGGGGCGGATCACTCAGGTGCGGTCGCGGTCGGCGAGCTTCCACGCCGTGGGCAGCACGCCCATCGCCAGCGCGGCCTTCAGCACGTCGCCGATCAGGAACGGGGTGAGGCCGGCCGCGATGGCGGCGGTCAGCGACATGTCGGCGGCGAGCGCCAGGTACGGCACACCGACCGCGTAGATGATCAACTCGCCGATGGCCATGGTGCCCGCCATGCGCAGGACCGAGCGGTCGCCGCCGCGCCGGGCCAGCGCGCCCACGACGGTCGCGGCCAGCAGCATGCCGAGGACGTAGCCGAAGGACGGCGCGGCGTAGCCCGAACCGCCTTCCGCGAACCACGGCACCCCGGCCATACCGACCAGCGCGTACAGGGCGAGCGACAGGAACCCGCGGCCCGCGCCCAGTGCCGTACCCACCAGCAGCGCCGCGAAGGTCTGACCGGTCACCGGCACCGGGGAGCCCGGTACCGGCACCGCGATCTGGGCGGCGAGTCCGGTGAGTGCGGCGCCGCCGAGCACGAGCGCGACGTCCCGGACGCGGGACGCGGGCAGCAGGTCGGCGAGGACTTCGCCGGGGCGGCGGGCGGATGTGGCGGCGGCAATGCTCATGGCGGGGGCTCACTCCGGCGATGGAGACGGTCGGGGACACGGTGACGCTATCCCAGGGGCCTGGACGCGATCACCGTCAGCGCTCGACAAAGCAAGGAGCGCGCGCTTGATGTGCTCCCCACAAAGGAGGTGCGTTACACGTGCTCCGGGGTGACGCCGGTCACTGAGGTGGAGAGGGCCGGAGAGAAAGCTGAGCGGGCGAGGACTGTGGGGTTCCTCCAAACCGTCGGCGTGAGGGAGTCGTCGCGTTCCGTGTCCGGGATGTCCGCATGGTGGGCAGCCGTCTCGTATCGCGCGGTGGGCGCCCAGACTGTGGGCGTTTTGCCCATTCGCACCCGGGGGACCACAACACCCATGTCCCGCAGCACTCTCGACTCCGCGCCGGAGACCCCGGCCGCGGACGCTTCTCTCTCCCACGGCCTCAAACAGCGTCACCTGTCGATGATCGCGCTGGGCGGGGTGATCGGCGCGGGCCTGTTCGTCGGGTCCGGCGCGGGCATCGCCGCCGCCGGGCCGTCGATCGTCGTCGCGTACGCGCTCTCCGGTCTGCTCGTCATGCTGGTGATGCGGATGCTCGGCGAGATGTCGGCCGCGTATCCGTCGTCCGGCTCCTTCTCGGCGCACGCGGAGCGCGCATTCGGCCCGTGGGCGGGCTTCACCGCCGGCTGGGCCTTCTGGGTCCTGCTCTGCACGGCCGTCGGCCTGGAGGGCATCGGCGCCGCGAAGATCGTGACCGGCTGGCTGCCCGACACGCCCGAGTGGGGCTGGGTGGCGCTGTTCATGGTGGTGTTCCTCGTCACGAACCTGGCCGCCGTGAAGAACTTCGGCGAGTTCGAGTTCTGGTTCGCCGCGCTCAAGGTCGGCGCGATCACGCTGTTCCTGGTCCTCGGCGTGCTCGCGGTCGCCGGGGTCCTGCCGGGCACGGACTCCCCCGGCCTCTCCCGCCTCACCGGCGAGGGCGGCTTCCTGCCGAACGGCAGTGAGGGCCTCGTCATCGGACTGCTCGCCTCGGTCTTCGCGTACGGGGGTTTGGAGACGGTCACCATCGCGGCGGCCGAGTCGGAGGACCCGGTCCGTGGTGTCGCGCGCGCGGTCCGTACGGCGATGTGGCGCATCGCGCTCTTCTACATCGGCTCGATGGCGGTCGTCGTCACCCTCGTGCCGTGGAACGCCGAAGCCGTCGTCGACAAGGGCCCGTACGTCGCCGCCCTCGAACACATCGGCATCCCGGGCGCCGCCCAGCTGATGAACGTGGTCGTCCTCGTGGCCCTGCTGTCGGCCATGAACGCCAACATCTACGGTTCCTCGCGCATCGCGTACTCGCTGGTGTCACGGGGGCAGGGCCCGAAGGTGCTGGCGCGGGTCTCCGGCGGGGTGCCGCGGTTCGCGGTCCTGGCCTCCTGTGCGTCGGGATTCGTCTGTGTGGTGCTGAGCTACTGGCGGCCGGACGACGTCTTTCCCTGGCTGCTGAACATGATCGGCGCCGTGATCCTGGTCGTCTGGGTGTTCATCGCCGTCTCGCAGCTGCGGCTGCGCCGCAGGCTGGAGCGGGAGGCCCCGAAGAAGCTGGTCGTGCGGATGTGGGCGTTCCCGGCGCTGACGTGGGTCGCGCTCGCGGGCATGGCGGCGATCTTCGTCCTGATGGCGCGGGAGCCGGGCACCCGGGTGCAGCTGTACGCGACGGGCGGGATGACGCTGGTTCTGGCAGCGCTCGGGTACGCGCGGCAGAGGGCTCGCGCCAGGAGCTGACCGCCGAGGTGGGCCCCCGCGAGACTGTGACGGTCGAGCGTGACGCGGGGGCCCACCCAGGCGGGAGCCCGGTCAGAGGTTGCTGAAGTCCGGGCCCTTGGTACGGGTGCGCTTGATCTCGTAGAAGCCCGGGACCGAGGCGACCATCAGGGTGCCGTCCCAGAGCTTGGCGGCCTCCTCGCCCTTGGGGGCCGGGGTGACGACCGGGCCGAAGAAGGCGATCTGCTCGCCGTCGGAGCCGGGGACCGCGATGACCGGGGTGCCGACCTCCTGGCCGACCTTCTCGATGCCCTCGTTGTGGGAGGCCCGCAGTTCGGGCTCGTACGGGGTGGAGTCCCAGTGGTCCATCAGGGACTCGGGCAGGCCGACGTCCTTCAGCGCGCGGGCGACGACGTCCTTCCCAATGCCCTCGCCCTGGTTGTGGATGCGGGTGCCGAGCGCGGTGTAGAGGTCGCCGAGCACCTCGGCGCCGTGCTCCTGCCGGGCGGCGATGACCACCCGTACGGGACCCCACGCCTTGGTTTCGAGCATCTCGCGGTATTCCTCGGGCAGTTCGTCCAGCTTGTTCTCGTTCAGGACCGCGAGGCTCATCAGATGCCAGCGGACCTTGATGTCCCGGACCTTCTCCACCTCCAGGACCCACCGCGAGGTCATCCAGGCCCAGGGGCACAGCGGGTCGAACCAGAAGTCGACGGGGGTCTTGCCGGAGGCCGCCCCGGTGGACTGCGCGGAGGACTGCTCGGACATGGCTCTCCTAGTAAGTGGTCGTTTTCCGTGGCAACACCGGCGCACGCCCGCACCATTCCCGCCCCGGGCCCGCGCCCTCGCCGTGCGCGCCGCGCACTGCGCCCCGCTGTCCGGTCCCGGGGGCGCATGGCAGGATCGGCCTGTCCGTATGCCGAACACCACCCCTAGGGAGTGCCGCCCGTGCCCGGTGAGAATCTGTCCCGCGACGAGGCCCAGGAGCGGGCCGCACTGCTGTCCGTCGACGGGTACGAGGTATCGCTCGACGTGCGCTCCGCCGTGGGCGACACGGGGGGCGAACCGCGCACGTTCCGTTCGGTCACCACGATCCGCTTCCGCTGCGCCGACCCGGGCGCCACCAGCTTCGCCGACCTGGTCGCGCCGAGCGTGACGGCGGTCTCCCTCAACGGCAGGGACCTGGATCCGAGCGAGGTCTTCGACGGTGCGCGGATCGTCCTGGAGGACCTGGCGGCCGACAACGAGCTCGTCGTCGACGCCCAGTGCGCCTACTCGCGCACCGGCGAGGGGCTGCACCGCTTCGTCGACCCCGAGGACGGCGAGGTCTACCTCTACACCCAGTACGAGCCGGCCGACTCCCGCCGCGTCTTCGCGAACTTCGAGCAGCCGGACCTGAAGGCGCCCTTCCGCTTCGAGGTGCGGGCGCCGGAGGGCTGGACGGTCTGGAGCAACGGGACCGGCGAGCAGCAGGACGGGGTGTGGCGGTTCGCGGAGACCAAGCCGATCTCGACGTACATCACAGCGGTCGTGGCGGGGCCGTACCACTATGTGACGGACACCTACGAGCGGACCTTCGAGGACGGTACGCGGCTGGAGATCCCCCTCGGCGCGATGTGCCGCAAGGGTCTCGCCCCGTACTTCGACGCCGACGACGTCTTCCTCGTCACCCGGCAGGGCCTGGACTTCTTCCACGACCACTTCGACTACCCGTACCCCTTCGGGAAGTACGACCAGGCCTTCGTGCCGGAGTACAACCTCGGCGCGATGGAGAACCCGGGGCTCGTCACGTTCCGCGAGGAGTTCATCTTCCGGGGCAAGGTGACGCAGGCGTCGTACGAGCGGCGGGCGAACGTCGTGCTGCACGAGATGGCGCACATGTGGTTCGGCGACCTGGTGACCATGGTGTGGTGGGACGACCTGTGGCTGAAGGAGTCCTTCGCTGACTTCATGGGCACCTTCTCGATGGTCGAGGCGACCCGGTTCACCGACGGCTGGATCACCTTCGCCAACAACCGCAAGTCCTGGGCGTACCGCGCCGACCAGCTGCCCTCCACGCACCCCGTCACGGCCGACATCCGTGACCTTCAGGACGCGAAGCTCAACTTCGACGGCATCACCTACGCCAAGGGCGCCTCGGTGCTGAAGCAGCTCGTCGCGTACGCCGGACGGGACGCCTTCCTGGAGGGCGCCCGGCGGTACTTCAAGCGGAACGCGTACGGCAACACGCGCCTGGGTGACCTGCTGTCGGTGCTGGAGGAGACGTCCGGGCGGGACATGGCCGCCTGGTCGCGGGCGTGGCTACAGACCGCCGGGGTCAACTCGCTCACGCCGCGGGTGGTGCTGGACGCCGAGGGCCGCGTCGGTGAGCTGGCGATCGTGCAGGAGGCCCCGCGGTCGCACCCCGGGCTGCGGCCGCACCGGGTGGCCGTGGGCCTGTACCGGCGGGTGGCCGGGGGTGCCGTGGAGCGGTACGCGCGCGCCGAGGTGGACGTCGACGGGCCGCGCACGGTCGTCGGCGAGCTGGCGGGGGCCCAGGCGCCGGAGCTGGTGCTGGTCAACGACGAGGACCTCACGTACTGCAAGATCCGCTTCGACGACACCTCGCTGGCGACGCTCCGCGCCCGCCTGGGGGAGGTGACCGACCCGCTGGCGCGGGCGCTGTGCTGGTCGGCGCTGTGGAACCTGACGCGGGACGCGATCCTGCCGGCGCGGGACTTCGTCGACCTGGTGCTGCGGTTCGCGGGCCGGGAGTCCGACATCGGCGTGCTGCAGATGCTGCACGCCTGGGCCGGTGCCGCGCTCACCCACTACGCGGCGCCCGAGTGGCGTGAGGAGGGCGGCCGGCTGCTCGCGGACGGAGCCGTACGGGAGCTGAAGCTGGCCGAGCCCGGCAGCCAGCACCAGCTCGCCTGGGCGCGCTTCGTCGCCACCGTGGCGTCGGGGGAGCCGGAACTCCAGCTCTTGCGGGGCCTGCTGGAGGGTACGGCCAAGATCGACGGGCTGGAGGTGGACCAGGAGCTGCGCTGGGCGTTCCTGGAGCCGCTGGCGGCACACGGGGTGGCCGACGCGTCGGTGCTCGCGGCCGAACTGGCCCGCGACGACACGGCGTCCGGCAAGCGGCACCAGGTCCGCTGCCTGGCCGCCCGCCCCTCGGCCGCGGTGAAGGCGCAGGCGTGGGCGTCGGTGGTGGAGTCGGAGGCGCTGTCCAACGCCCTGGTCGAGGCGACGATCGCGGGCTTTTCCCGGCCGTCCCAGCGGGAGCTGACGGCGCCGTACGCGGAGAAGTACTTCGCGGCGATCGAGCGGGTCTGGGCCCAGCGGTCGATCCAGATCGGCATGCACGTGGTGAGCGGGCTGTTCCCGTCGCTCCAGGACTCCCCGGCCACCCTGGACGCCACCGACGCCTGGCTGTCGGCGCACGAGGACGCGCCGCCGGCGCTGCGGAGGCTGGTCCTGGAGGCACGGGACGACCTGGCGCGGGCACTGCGGGGCCAGGCGTGTGACGCGGCGGCCGCGACGTAGCCGTCGGTGAGCCGCCCGCGGGGGCACGGCAGGTTGACGCGGGTGCCCCCGCGGGCGGTTACGAAATTCAGGTATTCGGAGCCGTAACCTTTACCGTTCCCCATCCGGACCAGCCACTCTCGGCACTCGAACGTGCGTACTTTAGCGCCGCCTTGTCCGCATATGACGACGAGCGTGTAACAACGGTTCAAGGGCGGAGCGCACACGGGAATCTGCGGGTCATGAACAACACGCCGCTCTCCCCCCACTCCCACCCGCTGCACCGCCTCACCGGCATCCGGGGCCGCGTGCGGACCACCGCTCAGCTGCGCGGACTCGGTGTCACTCCGGCCGAGACGAGCGAGCAGTGCCGCCCCGGCGGGCCCTGGCAGCAGATCCTGCCGGGCGTGTACCTGCTGCACCCGGGCCCGGCCACGCCTCAGGAGCGCCTCCACGCGGTCCTGCTGTACGCGGGCCGCTCCCGGGACGCGGCCGGGGTGCCCGCGCAGCCGGGCGCCGGCACGCCGCACGGCCCCGTCCCGGACGCGGTGATCACGGGCCTGGCCGCCCTCGCCCTGCACGGGTTCACCTCGGGTCCCTCACTGCTCTCCCTGGACCACGTCGACGTCCTCGTCCCGCGTCTGCGCCGACTGCGCTCCACGGGCTGCGCCCGCGTCCTGCGCACGCCCGAGCTCCCCACCCCGGTCTCCATCGACGGTCTTCCGGTCGCGCCGGTTCCGCGGGCCCTGGCCGACGCGGTGGCGGGCCTGGCCGACGCGGATGCCGTTCGCCGTCTGCTGACGGAGGCGGTGCGCGGCGGCCACACCGAACCGTCCGCGGTGGTCCGGGAGCTGTCGCGGGCCCGGCTGCTGAACCGCCCGCACGTGGTGGGCGCGGTCGACTCCCTCCTGGCCGAGGGCCGGGCGCTCGCCGAGGACCGGCTGCTCCGCATGGTCGCGGACCACGGCCTCCCCGACCCCGTCTGGAACGTGGACCTGCGATTGCCCGGCGGCCCCCACCTGGGCGGCCTCGACGCGTACTGGCCGGAGCACGCGGTGGCCGTGGAACTGGACACCCGGGGGCCCCGCCACGACGAGGACGCCCTCTGGTCGGAGTACGCCCGTAAGCGCGAGACCCTGGAGCGCCTGGGCATCACGGTCGTCCACATCACCCCGAGGAAGCTCCGTGAGTCCCCGGAGCAGCAGGCCGCGATCGTCCGCACGGCCCTGATGGCCTCGGCGGACCGCGAGCCGGCGGCGTACGTCGTGGTGCTCCCCCGCTGAGCGCCCACGGGCGCGGGGCATCGGGCGCGGGCATCAGGAGGGGAGCGGAGGGGCCGCCGGATCCACTTCGGCGGCCCCTCCGCATGAGCTGGGGCGTTCGCGGAGTGCGGGCCTTGCCTGCGTCGTGCGCCCGGCGCACGCTGGTCCTATGGGTGCTCCACGAGACGGCCCCACGCTCATCACGTCCGTGCAGCGGGCCTTCCGTCTGCTGGAGGCGGTGGGCGCGCACGAGAACGGTGCGCCGGCGAAGCAGCTGGCGCGTGACACGGGGCTGCCCCTGGCCACCGCCTACCACCTGCTGCGGACGCTGCTCCACGACGGATACGTGCGCAAGCTGGACGACGGCGGTTTCGTCCTGGGCGACCGGCTGCGGACCCTGCACACCACGGGCCGCGGGCAGGAGCTGCTCGGCCGGGTCCGTCCCACGCTCGCCGCTCTGCGGGACGAGCTGATGACCGCCGCCTACCTCACCTTCTACGAGGAGGGCGAGATCCGGGTCGCCGAGATCGTCGACGGCCCCAAGGCGCCACGGGTCGACATCTGGGTGGGCTTCGAGGAGGCCGGGCACGCCACCGCGCTGGGCAAGTCCGTACTCCGGGAACTCGACGACGACTCCCGCAGGGACTACCTCTCCCGGCACCCCCTCGTCGACCTCACCCCGCGGACCATCACCAGCCCTCCGGAACTGCTCCGGCGTCTCGACTCCTCACCCGTGGCACCGGCCGTCACGGATCTGGAGGAGTACATTCTCGGCACGGTCTGCATCGCCGTGCCCGTCTACAGCGGGGACACGCTCGGCTCGCTCGGCGTCTCCCTGCGGGCGGAGCGCCGCCCCCAGATCGAGGAGATCCGGGCCCGGCTGATCCCGACCGCGTGTCGCGTGACCAGGGGACTTTCGTTCACTATCTGAAAATCTCCTCCTTGCACCTTCCCGCCCGAAGCATTTTCCTGGAGGAAGCAGACATTTCGGAAGCGCGTTTCGCGTACCACGCAACAGGTGAGGACTGCGGCACAGCATGAGCCAGGCCCGAGACCATGCCGGCGCCGGCCGCCGGACGGCACGGCCGTTCCGGAAGCGGGGACAGCGGGGAACAGACCCCGGGGCGTCGGCCCGTAAACGCGCCGCCGCACGAGTGGCCGCCGGCACGCCCGTCCTGCCCGTGCTGATCGTCTCCGTCGTCGTGCTCGTCGGCCTCCTCGGCGGAGGCGGGAGGATACTGCTGCCCCTGCTCGCGGCCGGTCCCGCGCTGGCCGCCACCACCTGCGGGCCGCACGGAGTCCTCTGCGTCGGTCTCCTCGCCACCGGGCTGGGCACGACGCTCGGCATCCACGACAGCGCTCCGAACCGCGAGCTGGCCGCCGTGCTCTCCGCGCTGACGGTCGTCACCCTGGCGAGCAGCATGTCCAGCGCGGTGCTCAGGCGTCGCGAACGGGTCCTCGCGGCCGTCCGCTCGGTCGCCGAGGCCGCCCAGCACGCGCTGCTCAAACCCGTACCGGAGCGGGTCGGCCCGTTCCAGGTGGCCGTCCGTTACAGCGCCGCGGCGGCGGAGGCCCGTATCGGCGGGGATCTCTACGCACTGGTGCCCACCCCGCACGGGGTCAGGCTGATCGTCGGCGATGTGCGCGGCAAGGGGCTGCCGGCCGTGGAGACCGCCGCACTCGTGCTCGGCGTCTTCCGGGAGGCCGCCTACGACGAGCCCGATCTCCTCGCCGTCGTCGGCAGGATCGAGCGGAGCCTGACACGCAACCTCGACGGCGACGACTTCGTCACCGCCGTGGTCGCCGGATACCCGCAGGCAGGCCAGCTGGAGCTGGTCAACTGCGGACACGCGCCCCCGCTGCTGGTCCGCGCGTCCGGCAGCGTCGTGGCGGCGGAGCCCACCCATCCGGCTCCGCCCCTCGGGCTGCGCGCCCTCACGAGCGAGACCCCCAGCCTCCAGGTGCTGCCCTTCGGCCGAGGGGACCAGCTGCTGCTCTACACCGACGGGGTCACCGAGGCCCGCGACCACGGCGGCGAGTTCTACCCGCTCGCCGAAGGGCTGGCGCGCCACGTGTCCGACGAGCCGGCACGCACCCTCACCGCACTCCACGACGAACTGCTGGAGCACGTGGGCGGCCGGCTGCACGACGACGCGGCGCTGCTCCTGCTCCGCAAGCCGCCCGTGCCGGAACCGGCGGTGTCCTGAGCAAGCGCGGGCGCCGCGCGCCCCGGCTCTACTCGCCGCAGAACTCCGCCTCCATCACCGCCCCACTGTCGCCCGACCAGTCCCCGTTGAAGTTGAAGGCGAGGGAGTGGCGGCCGTCGGCCGTCGTCACCGCGACCGCCTGGGTGCCGTAGGCCTCGCCGCCGTGGCCCCAGACGTGGATTCCGCAGCTCAGCTCGACGTCGGTGAGGCCCAGGCCGTAGTGCCGCTTCGGGTCGTCGGTGTCGACCGTGGTCGTCAGCTCCTTCTGCTGCTTCTCCGGGAGCAGGCGCCCGCGCACGAGTGCCGTGTAGAAGCGGCTGAGGTCCGCCGAGTTGGAGATCATGCTGCCCGACGCGTAGGCGAGCGTGGGGTTCCACTCGGTGACGTCGTACGTCGGGCCGGTGGTGGTGCGGGCGAGTTTGCCGTACGCCCGGCTGCTGGGGCGGGGCATCGTGGGGTCGGTGCGGGGGACGCTCGTGGCTCCCAGGCCGAGGGGCTTGATGACGCGGGCGTCGATCTCGTCGCCGAACCAGTGGCCCGTGACCTTCTCGATCACCATGCCGGCCAGGACGTAGTTCGTGTTCGAGTAGTTCCAGGACGTGCCGGGAGCGAAGTCGGGCTTGTGCTTCATGGCGTACCCCAGGAGGTCCTCCGGGGTCAGCGTGTCGTAGCGGTGGTTGAAGAAGCCGTCCTTCGCGAAGTACCTCTCGATGAAGGTCTCGTCCTTGGTGACGTTGAAGATCCCGCTGGTGTGGTTGAGGAGCTGGCGGAGCGTGACCTTCCTGCCGTCGTGGCCGTTGCCGCGGACCACGCCCGGCAGCCACTTCTCGACCTTGTCGTCCAGCGACAGCTCTCCCTCCGCCTCCAGCTGGAGCAGTACCGTCGCCACGAACGTCTTGGTGACGCTGCCCACCCGGTAGCGGTCCTCGGCCGAACGCGGCTTGCCCGTCCTGAGGTCGCCCACGCCCGACGTGGCCTTCCAGACGCCGCGGGCGTCCTTCGCGCGGGCCGTCACGCCCGGGACGCCGTCCCTCACGGCCGCGTCCATGGCCTCCTGGGTCGCGCTGTGGCCAGCCCTCTCGACCCCGGCGGGCGCCGCGGCCGCCGGAACGGCCATGGCCACGGCTGCCGCGAGCGCGGTCGCGGCGACGAGTCCCGTACGTACTGACATGACTGGTTCCCCCTTGTTCCGATGAGTTCGGTCGGGAAGGGGGACCCCGGAGCGCCGGGCGAGGGTTGACCGGCATGCGATGGTTGAGCTGCTTTCAGCCCTTGCGCAACACCAGTTCCACGTTCCGGTCCTCCGGCGTGCCGGAGAGGTCCGTGCGGGAGCCGGGGGCGTTGAAGGACAGTTCGCGGTACAGGGACGCGAGGCCGGTCTGGGAGAGGTCGGCGAAGTCCGTGGTGTGCGGGGCCGCCGACTCGACGAGCGTGGTGAACAGGGAGAGCGTGCCGTCCTCGTTGTCCACCAGCTCGATGACGCGGGCGAGCTGGGGGAAGTCGATGTGGGAGGCCGTCGAGATCTCCCAGAAGGAGCCGCCGTCCGGGTACGAGTGCGGGGTGATCCGGTTGCGGTGGCTGTGGCCGTTCACCCAGGCCAGGACGCCCGGGTGGCGGCCGAGGAGGGAGAGGACCTCCTCGCCGCCGTGGCGGGCCTCGCCCGGGTGGGCGGGGTCCTCGCGGAGGTTGCGCATCGTGCGGCTGGTGTGATGGCTGAAGACGATCGCGTACGAGCCGTCCTTGCCGTGTTCCTTCAGCGTGCGCTCCAGCCACTTCAGCTGGGCCGTGCCCAGCGAGCCCTCGTAGTGGCCGCCGGGGTCGGTGGAGTCGAGGCTGATGCCGATGACGTCGTCGGCGATGCGGAAGGTGTAGTACTGGGTGCCGGCGTCCACGTTCGCCTGCGAGTAGCCGTGGCCGACCGGTCCGGGGCCGGTGTGGGCCGGGTCCAGGTGGGCCTTGAGGTATTCCAGCGGGGTGAAGGGGGCGCGGTTCTCGTCCGGTGTGACCGCACGCATCTGCCGGGTTTGGGACGTGAGCATGGCCTTCCAGTCGGCGCCCCGGGGGTCGCCGCCCGTCCTGACGTTGTCCCAGATCGCCTTGCCGGCCTGCTCGTCCAGCGTCATCAGCTTCCGGCCGCCGACCGCGAACTCCGCGAAGAAGGAGTCGCCGGGGGCGTAGCAGCCGCCGGGCAGGGAGTCGTGGTTGCCGACCGTCGAGTACCAGGGCAGGTTCAGGCCGGGGCTGTTCACCTCGCGGATCGCGGCCGCGAGGAAGCCCTCGATGTGCGGGAACCCGAGCTGCTTGTCGGCGTCGCGCAGGGCCGCGTCCGGCTGCCAGTACAGCTTCAGACCGCTGTCCTGGACGCCCTCGTAGCGGCGCGGGTCACCGGAGTTGGGGGCGATGCGGCCACCGCTCATCACCTTCAGGAACCAGTCCAGCTCGGTGCGGGAGTTGTTGTCGGTGTTGTCGCCGGTCGTCATCACGAAGTGGAGCGGGGAGCCGGTGACGGGTGCTCCCCGCAGCGCGTTGACCCGCTCGACGAGCGAGACCGCGCCCGCCACCGACAGCGCCTCCTGGGGACGCCAGGCGCTCGACGTCTGGGCGCGCAGGTACTCGTACCGCAGCGGGTGCTGGACGTCCACCACGTGCAGGTCGGTGAACTGGACGAAGGCGGCGAGGGCCGTACGGCGACTCTCACGGCCGGACCCGGGGGTGGCCAGGTCGCCGCGGACGACGCGCTTCCAGGCCGGGCCGTCACCGAGCCGCCGGTAGCCGGAGCCGCCACGGGGCGCCGCGACCGAGCCGAGGGTCGTGCCGCGCGTGTACGGCGCCAGGGGCGCGGCCGGCGCCTGGCGGGAGGACAGGGAGACCGCGGACGCGTCCCCGGCGGTGGCACGCGCCGGGGTCTCGGAGCCGGGCCGCAGGGCGAGGCCGATGCCCGCCGAGAGGCTCACCGCGCCGGTGGCGGCGAGGAAGGCACGACGGTCAGGAGCGGTGGCAGCGGCGGCGACAGAGCGTAGGCGCGACATGGCGCGATCTCCCCGAGTGCAAACGCGTCAGTGATGGTCACGGACGGCTCGGCAGGCGAACAGTCCGCTCTCACTGGATCGTTGGCACCGGGGATGGCCTGCACGTGAACTGGACGGCAACGGGCAGCACCGATCACCGTACGTGGATCTTGGGCCACCCTGCGCGTTCGCGAAGGCTTCCCGAACGTAAGGGAGCCGGAAGGCCGGCGGTCACTCCGTGTTCACTTCGCGGGGTACGGCGGGGTACGGCAGGGCGTGACGCCTATCCTCGCGGCGCGTCCGGCACCCGTCCCTCCAGGTGCCCGGAGGGCGGGCGTTCGCGCCACAGGCCGAGGCCGACGTCAACCAGGCCGACCCGGTCCAGGGAGGGCACGGTGTCGAGCGGGTGCCAGGCCGCCATGTCGGTGGAGCCGTTCGTCTCGTGGCGGAGGTCGCCGCCGGTGACGCGGGCCTCGTAGACGATGCGCAGACCGTGGAAGTCGGCGACCGTGCCGAGGCGGCGCGGGTACTGGCGCCTGTTGGAGTCCACGCCGAGGAGCGCGGTCGGCTCGGCCGCGTAGCCCGTCTCCTCCTCGACCTCGCGGATCACCGTGTCGTACGGGTCCTCGCCGTGGTCCATGCCGCCGCCGGGCAGCGTCCAGCGCTTGCTGCCGTCACCGGCCACCCAGCGGGCCAGCAGCAGCTGCCCGTCCCGTACACACACGGCGTACGCCGCCACTCTCAACTCCTCGCGCATGCAGAGACGTTACCTACAGAACCAACGGGCAGACGATCGAATCAGGGAAAGTTGACGGACATATCCCACTATCAACCGTCTTCAACTCCGGGGCGTGTGCGGGGATTTCCCCATGATTCCCCCTGCACCGCCGCCGGACTCTCCCCAAACAGGCCCCTCATGCGCAAGGCTGAGCGATCATTCGGACCCTCGATCGTTCCTTTACGCACACCTTTACGCACAAGGGATGCAGATGACCCACACCCCACAGCGCGCCCCGATATCGGGTGCGAGACGCGTGGCCCGTATCGCGGTGGCCGCGGGACTGGTGGCCGCGCTCTCCGCGGCCGGCCCGATACCCGCGGCCTTCTCCGCGGACGCCCCCGGCACCGCCGTACCGACCGACGGTGGCGTCAAGTCCGCCGACGACAAGCTCGGTTCGTCCGACGCCGACCTGCTCGCCGAGGCCAAGGCGGACGGCGACAAGAACGTCACCATGATGATCGCCACGGCGCCCGGCAGGACCGAGGAGGTAGCCGGGCAGCTGGACGCCGTCAAGGGCGGCTCGGTGGGCCGTGTCTACGACAAGCTCGGCTACGTCCGGGCCACGGTGCCCACGAAGTACGCGGACTCGGCCATCGCGGCCGCCGCGAAGCTCTCCTCCGTGCACGGCATCGATCTGCGGCAGGAGATCCCGCTCGACGACCCGACGCCGGGTGCCGACACCGCGAAGGGCGCCGCGGCCGCCAAGGAGCAGCTCACGGCCGGGAGTTATCCGGCGCCCGACAGGAACACGCCCGCCGAGAACCCGTACAACCCGTCCTTCGAGACGGGCGCCGTCGAGTTCGTGAAGGACAACCCGAAGGCGGACGGCCGGGGCATCACCATCGGCATCCTCGACTCCGGTGTGGACCTCGCGCACCCCGCGCTGCAGAAGACGACCACCGGTGAGCGGAAGATCGTCGACTGGGTGACCGCGACCGACCCGATCGTGGACGGCGACGGCAGCTGGCGCATGATGACGGACTCCGTCTCCGGACCCACCTTCACCTACGGCAGCAGGACATGGACGGCGCCCCCGGGCTCGTACAAGATCAACCTGTTCCGGGAGTCCGTCACGGCGGGCGGTGACGCGGCGGGCGACGTGAACCGCGACGGCGACACCACCGACACCTGGGGCGTGCTGTACGACGCGGCGGCCGGCACGGTCACCGTCGATGTGAACGGCAACAACGACTTCACCGACGACAAGCCGATGAAGCCGTACAAGGACGGCTACCAGATCGGGTACTTCGGCACCGACGACCCGGCGACCGCGGTCGCCGAGCGCCAGCCGTTCGTCGTCGAGATCCGCAAGGACGTGCCGACCGACCCGAAGGGCGGCGACTGGGTCGGCAAGAAGGCCGACTTCGTGAACATCGGCCTCATAGCGAGCGAGCACGGCACACACGTCGCCGGCATCACCGCCGCGAACGGCCTGTTCGGCGGCAGGATGAACGGCGCCGCCCCCGGCGCGAAGCTCGTCTCCTCCCGGGCCTGCCAGTTCGGCCCCGGCTGCACCAACATCGCGCTCACCGAAGGCATGATCGACCTCGTCGCCAACCGCGGCGTCGACATCGTCAACATGTCCATCGGCGGACTGCCCGCCCTCAACGACGGCAACAACGCGCGGGCCGAGCTGTACACGCGGCTGATCGACACGTACGGCGTGCAGCTCGTCATCTCGGCCGGCAACTCCGGCCCCGGCGCCAACACGATCGGCGACCCGGGTCTCGCCGACAAGGTCATTTCGGTCGGCGCGTCCATCTCCAAGGAGACCTGGGCCGCCAACTACGGCTCGGCCGTGGAGAAGAAGTACGCGATGATGCCCTTCTCCTCGCGCGGCCCGCGTGAGGACGGCGGCTTCACGCCGACGCTGACCGCGCCCGGTGCCGCGATCAACACCGTCCAGACCTGGCTGTCGGGTGCCCCGGTCGCCGAGGCGGGCTACGCGCTGCCGCCCGGCTACGCGATGCTCCAGGGCACGTCGATGGCGTCCCCGCAGGCGGCCGGCGCCTCGGCGCTCCTGCTCTCCGCCGCCCAGCAGAAGAACATCACCCTCACCCCGGCGAAGCTGCGCACCGCGCTCACCTCGACCGCCGGCCACATCAGCGGTGTCCAGGCGTACGCGGAGGGCGCGGGCCTGATCGACGTCGTCGACGCGTGGAAGGTCATCCAGAAGGGCCCCGCGGCGGCCGACTACACCGTCAAGGCCCCCGTCGACACGGCGATCGACTACGCCCTGAAGACCCCGGGCTTCGGCACGGGCCTCTACGACCGTGAGGGCGGCCTGAAGGTCGGCCAGAAGAAGACCTACGACGTCACGATCACCCGTACGTCGGGTGCCGACCGGGCGATCCGCCACGAGCTGCGGCTGAAGAACAACAGCGGCGACACCTTCGGGATCGTCGGCGACGACGAGGTCTCGTTGCCGCTGAACAAGCCGGTGACCGTGAAGATCTCCGCCAAGCCGAAGTACTCCGGCCTGCGCAGCGCGATCCTGGAGGTCGACGACCCGAGGACCGCGGGCGTCGACAAGCAGGTCCTGAACACGGTCGTGGTCTCGGCCCCGCTGAAGTACGGCTTCTCGGCGTCGGGCGAGGTCCAGCGCAACAGCTCGAACTCCTACTTCGTGACCGTCCCCGAGGGCGCGAAGACGCTGGAGGTGGCGATCGGCGGGCTGAAGGACAAGAGCCAGACCCGTTTCATCGCCATCCACCCGTACGGCGTTCCGGTGGACAGCACCGGCACCCCGTACTGCTACAACAACTACGTGGGCGGCAACGGCTGCAAGCCCGACGTGCGTGCGTACGCGGACCCGCAGCCCGGTGTGTGGGAGATCGAGGTCGAGTCGCGCCGTACGTCGCCGCTGCTCGACAACCCGTACACGCTGGAGGTCTCCGTCCTCGGCGCGGCCTTCGACCCGGAGGTCGTGACGATCCCCGAGGCCAAGGCCGGTACGCCGACCGCCGTCTCCTGGAAGGTGACGAACGAGCTCGCCCCGGTCGAGGGCAAGCTGGTGGGCGGCCCGCTCGGCTCCTCCAAGTCGGCGCGTCCGACCATCGCGCAGGGCGCCGAGCAGGTCACCACGGTCGACGTCCCCGAGGGCGCCAAGTCCCTGGACGTCGCCATCGGCAACGTCTCGGACCCGGCCGCCGACCTCGACCTGGTGGTCCTCGACCCGCAGGGCGACGAGGCGGGCAGCTCCGCCGACGGCGACTCGGAGGAGTCGGTCTCCGTGCGCTCGCCGGCCCCCGGTACGTACACCGTGGTCGTCGTGGGCTACGCGGTTCCGTCCGGCTCCACGGCGTACGACTACCGCGACGTGTACTTCTCCCCCGCGCTCGGCGAGATCACGGTGGACGGTACGGCGGTGAAGCTCGGCACGGGCGACTCGGCGACGTTCTCCGGTTCTGTCGTCGCGCAGGCCGAGGCACCGGCGGGACGTGAGTTCTTCGGCCAGGTCCAGCTGGTGAACGCGCGCGGGACGGCCGCGGGCGTCGGGAGCGTACGAATCGAGAAGGTCACGCCGTAGGGGCGTGCGCTTGGGGTGTGGGGCGGGCGTCCGGATCCGGGCACCCGCCCTTCCTCATGCGGTCACTCGCACTGCATGGACTCGGCCCCGGGCACCGCCCTCTCGATCCGGGAACGTTCCTGGGCGATCCTCTTCTCGCCGGTGACCAGCAGGTCGGGCGTCGCCTCGTCGCGGTGGACGCCGATCAGGACGGGCTCGCCCTCGCGCAGGCGGGAGGCCTCCGCATCCTCCACGGGGAACACGACCTCGTCGTCACCCTTGTCCGGCTTGTAGTAACGCTCGACGTCCAGCGTGACCCGGGACAGGCCGGTACCGGGGGCCGGTTCGAGGCCCGCGACGGTGCCCTCCACGATGAGGCGGGCGCAGGCCACGTACGCCAGGCCGTCCTGCGTCCCGGCCGCGTCCTCCGCCTTGCTGGCGTGCTTCTCCGAACTGCTCGCGCTGTCGCTGCCGGCGCTGACCCCGGCACCGCCCTGCGAGATCAGCCATCCCAGTCCGACGACCGCGGAGGCGGTCACGGCGGCGGCGAGGGTCCCGAAGGCGAGCGCGAGCGCCGCGGGACGGCGCCTTCGCGGACGGGTACGGGCGGGGCGCGCCGAGCGGGCGGAAGCCGCGCGGGGCTTCACCGGCGGGGTGGACGCCGACGTGGGTTCCGTCTCGGGTCCGGTTTCCTGTGCGGGCCGCGACGTGCCCTGGGTGCCGGGTGCGGGCCGCGCGGCCATGGGTCGCCCCGCCGGGTCCACGGCTTCCGCCTCCGTCCCGGGCGCGGTGAGAGGGTCCCCCGCCAGCGCGTGGCCGATCAGCCCCAACTGTTCGCGCAGCAGCGCCACGTCGGCCAGGGCGGCCCCGTGCTCCGCCGCGAACGCGGCGTCGTCCAGGGCCCCTTCGGGCAGCGGTTCGTCGGTGATCGCGGCCATCAGCGCGTCCATGCCGTCGTACGCGTCACGCGCGTCGTACGGGGCGTCGTGCCGGTCCTGGTTCCGGTCTTCGTTCCTGGCGGCCACGTCACACCACCTCGTCCTCGTGCAGGCGGGCGCGCAGGGCGCGGACCGCCGAGTGGAGCCTGCTCTTGACCGTGCCCTCGGGAATGCCGAGCTCCTCGGCGATCCCGCGTACCGGCAGGTCGGCGTAGAAGCGCAGCACGACGACCTGGCGCAGGGCGTCGGGCAGCGCGTCCAGACCTCGGGCGACGGCGAGCGAGAGCACGCTGGAGTCCTCACCGGAGGGGTGCTCCAGCTGCCGGAGCGAGGCCAGGCGCTCGCCGATGCGCTCCTGGCGGCGTTTGGCCCGGTGCCAGTCCATGGCCAGGTTGGAGGCGACGACCGCCGCCCACGCGGACACGTCGCGGGGGGCCTCGCGGCCGCTCGCGGCCCGTTCCAGGAGCCGCAGCCGTACCTGCTGCACCCCGTCCGGCAGGTCCGACTGCGGTACCCCGCCGAGCGCGAGCACCGCCCGCACCCGGCGCTCCTGGGCCGCGTCCAGGGGATCGTCGACGCCCTGGGTCATGCCCAGGGGGTCGTCCGCCCCCCGGGCCACGTCCAGGGGGTTGTCCACCCCCTCGGCCCGCCGGGTCTTTCTGCGCAGCACAGCCACCCCTCCCCTCGCCGCGTTTCCTCTAGGACGCCGGGGGCGGGGGAAACGTTCGGCCGGGTGAGCTCCCTTTTCGTGGCGGCGGTGTACGTGTGTGACGGAGGGCACGCTTGGCGCGGAGGGATGGGGGCAGGCGGGACCCGGGAGGCGGAGCCCGTACGGCTTCCCGTGCGCGGCGGGTGGCAGGCGGAAATCTGCGGTGCGGGAGGCCGGATGCCGACGAGCCTCCGTCGGCCGGGATGTCCCCGCCCCGACCTGCGCCTTCCCCGTGCGTCCCACGCTTCGGGCCGCGCACGCAAAGAATTGGACACGCGGGCCGGGGACCACCGCATGATGGAAGCTCCAGGCCACGTGATACGCACGCGAGACGCACGCAGAGAAGGAGTCGCCGTGAGGGTCGGAATCGTCGGAGCCACCGGTCAGGTCGGCACGGTCATGCGCAGGATCCTCGTCGAGCGGGCCCCGCTGAATGAACACAGCCCGGTCGACGAGCTGCGTCTGTTCGCCTCGGCCCGTTCGGCCGGGACGGTGCTGGACGGTGTGACCGTGGAGGACGCGGCGACGGCCGACTACACGGGCCTCGACATCGTCCTGTTCTCCGCGGGCGGCGCGACCTCGAAGGCGCTGGCCGAGAAGGTCGCCTCCCAGGGCGCGGTCGTGATCGACAACTCCTCCGCCTGGCGCAGGGACCCGGACGTACCCCTGGTGGTGTCCGAGGTGAACCCGCACGCGATCGCGGACCGCCCCAAGGGCATCATCGCCAACCCGAACTGCACGACGATGGCCGCGATGCCGGTGTTGAAGCCGCTGCACGAGGAGGCCGGTCTGGAGGCGCTGGTCGTCGCCACGTACCAGGCAGTGTCGGGTTCCGGTCTCGCGGGCGTCGCGGAGCTGCACGGGCAGGCCCAGAAGGTGATCGCCGACGCGGACAAGCTGACGCATGACGGGGAGGCGCTCGACTTCCCCGAGCCGCAGGTCTACCAGCGCCCCATCGCCTTCAACGTGGTCCCGCTGGCCGGCTCGATCGTGGACGACGGCCTGAACGAGACCGACGAGGAGCAGAAGCTCCGCAACGAGTCCCGCAAGATCCTGGAGATCCCCGGCCTCAAGGTCTCCGGCACCTGTGTGCGCGTCCCGGTCTTCTCCGGCCACTCCCTCCAGGTCAACGCCCGTTTCGCCCGCCCGATCACGGTCGAGCGTGCGACGGAGCTGCTCGCGGGTGCGCCCGGCGTGGCCCTCTCCGACATCCCGACCCCGCTCCAGGCGGCGGGCAAGGACCCCTCGTACGTGGGCCGCATCCGCGTCGACGAGACGGTGGAGAACGGCCTGGCGCTGTTCGTCTCCAACGACAACCTGCGCAAGGGTGCCGCGCTGAACGCCGTCCAGATCGCGGAGCTGGTGGCGGCGGAACTGAAGGGCTGACGCCGTAGGGCGGCGGGGGCCGGGTGGAGGGGCCCGCCCGGCCCCCGGTGGGGGCGAAATCCCTCACTCACCCGCCCCCACCTACCTCCTGCGCACCTCATACAGAAAGCACCCGTACTCCACCGCCCTGACATGCACCAGCGCCACCTCAGGATCGGCGAACGCCTCCTCGAAGGCCTGGTCGAACGCGGTGGCGCCCGTGGTGCTCGCCACGTCCACGAGCCGGCCTCCCAGGATGTGACCGTCCGCGGAGTACCGGCGGACCGTACGGTGTGCCCCCGTGAACGGATGGCCCTGCCCGGCGGGGCCCCCGCACTCCTCCGCATGGATGAAGACCGGTCCCTGTTCGTCGTACGCGCCGGGGTCCGCCCCCGTCTCGGCCGCCCAGCGCCGCAACGGAGCGTACGAGACGAGGGCGATGCGCTCCCCGCGCTCGCTGTGGCGCAGGCAGCAGCGGAGAGGAGCGCCGCCCTCCTCGTCGAGCACGGGAACCATCCGGCGCCCCGCGTCGTCGGCGGAGCGCAACTGCTTCAGGACCTCATGGGTGATGGGGCGTGAAACGTATGTCGTCATGAAGGCCAGGCTCGCTCCCGTACGCCCTGTTCACCGGCAGGAAACGGACATCGCGTTCCCCGTGGCTCCCGTGGAAGGATGGCCGGGACCGCACACACCGAGGAGATGACCGCGTGCCTGGCACAAACCTGACCCGCGAAGAGGCGCAAGCGCGGGCGAAGCTGCTCACCGTTGACTCGTACGAGATCGATCTCGACCTCTCCGGCGCGCAGGAGGGCGGCACCTACCGGTCCGTGACCACGGTGCGCTTCGACGTCGCGGAGAACGGGGCCGAGAACGGCGCGGAGTCCTTTATCGATCTGGTGGCGCCGACCGTCCACGAGGTGACCCTGAACGGGGACGCCCTTGACCCCGCCGAGGTGTTCAAGGACTCCCGGATCGCCCTGCCGGGGCTGCTTCAGGGGCGGAACATCCTGCGGGTCGTGGCCGACTGCGCGTACACCAACACCGGCGAGGGGCTCCACCGGTTCGTCGACCCCGTCGACAACCAGGCCTATCTCTACACGCAGTTCGAGGTGCCGGATGCCCGCCGCGTGTTCGCCTCCTTCGAGCAGCCGGACCTGAAGGCCACCTTCCAGTTCACCGTGAAGGCACCCTCCGGCTGGACGGTGATCTCCAACTCGCCGACGCCCGAACCCAAGGACGACGTCTGGGTCTTCGAGCCGACGCCCCGTATCTCCACGTACATCACGGCGCTCATCGTGGGCCCGTACCACTCGGTGCACAGCGTGTACGAGAAGGACGGGCAGAGTGTGCCGCTCGGCATCTACTGCCGGCCCTCGCTCGCCGAGTTCCTCGACTCGGACGCCATCTTCGAGGTGACCCGGCAGGGCTTCGACTGGTTCCAGGAGAAGTTCGACTACGCGTACCCGTTCAAGAAGTACGACCAGCTCTTCGTGCCGGAGTTCAACGCGGGCGCGATGGAGAACGCGGGTGCGGTCACCATTCGTGACCAGTACGTCTTCCGGTCGAAGGTGACGGACGCGGCGTACGAGGTGCGCGCCGAGACCATCCTGCACGAGCTGGCCCACATGTGGTTCGGCGACCTCGTGACGATGGAGTGGTGGAACGACCTGTGGCTGAACGAGTCGTTCGCCACGTACACGTCGATCGCCTGCCTGGCGTACGCGCCGGAGAGCCGGTGGCCGCACTCCTGGACCACCTTCGCCAACCAGATGAAGACGTGGGCGTACCGGCAGGACCAGCTGCCGTCCACCCACCCGATCATGGCCGAGATCCGCGACCTGGACGATGTCCTGGTCAACTTCGACGGGATCACCTACGCCAAGGGCGCGTCCGTGCTGAAGCAGCTCGTCGCCTATGTCGGCATGGACGAGTTCTTCCGGGGCGTGCAGGCGTACTTCAAGGCGCACGCGTACGGCAACACGCGACTCAGCGATTTGCTGGGCGCCCTGGAGGAGACCTCCGGGCGGGATCTGACGACGTGGTCGAAGAAATGGCTGGAGACGGCCGGGATCAATGTGCTGCGGCCGGAGATCGAGACCGACGAGCAGGGCGTCATCACCTCCTTCGCCATCCGGCAGGAGGCCCCGGCCCTGCCCCCGGGCGCCAAGGGCGAGCCGACCCTGCGCCCGCACCGCATCGCCGTCGGCCTGTACGAACTCGACGAGACCGGCAAGCTGGTGCGGGACGACCGCGTCGAGCTGGACGTCGACGGCGAGCTGACCGCCGTACCGCAGCTGGTGGGCAAGCACCGCCCGGCCGTGGTCCTGCTCAACGACGACGACCTGTCGTACGCCAAGGTGCGCCTCGACGAGCAGTCCCTCGCCTTCGTGACCGAGCACCTCGGTGACTTCGCGGCGTCCCTGCCGCGCGCCCTGTGCTGGGCCTCCGCCTGGGACATGACCCGCGACGCGGAGCTCGCGACCCGCGACTACCTGTCGCTCGTCCTGTCCGGCATCGCCAAGGAGTCGGACATCGGTGTCGTGCAGTCGCTGCACCGCCAGGTGAAGCTGGCGATCGACCTGTACGCCGACCCGACGGCCCGCGAGGCGCTGCTGACCCGCTGGACGGACGCCACGCTGGCCCATCTGCGCGCGGCCGAACCGGGCAGCGACCACCAGCTGGCCTGGGCCCGCGCCTTCGCGGCGACCGCCCGCACGCCGGAGCAGCTGGACCTGCTGGACGCGCTGCTGGAGGGCACGCAGACGATCGAGGGGCTGGCCGTCGACACCGAGCTGCGCTGGGCGTTCGTGCACCGGCTCGCGGCGGTGGGGCGCTTCGACGAGACGGAGATCGCGGGCGAGTACGAGCGCGACAAGACCGCCGCGGGCGAGCGCCACGCGGCCTCGGCGCGGGCCGCACGTCCGTCGGAGGAGGCCAAGGCGGAGGCCTGGGCCTCGGTCGTCGAGTCCGACAAGCTCCCGAACGCCGTGCAGGAGGCGGTCATCGCGGGCTTCGTCCAGACCGACCAGCGCGAGCTGCTCGCTCCGTACGCGGAGAAGTACTTCGAGGTCGTCAAGGACATCTGGGAGTCGCGCTCGCACGAGATGGCCCAGCAGATCGCCGTCGGTCTGTACCCGTCCCTCCAGGTGTCGCAGGCCACGCTGGACCGCACGGACTCCTGGCTGACCGACGCCGAGCCGAACGCGGCGCTGCGCCGGCTCGTCTCGGAGTCCCGTTCGGGCGTCGAGCGCGCCCTGAAGGCCCAGGCGGCGGACGCGGCGGCGGCGCACGCGTAGGTACAGGTGGAGGAGCAGTCCCTCGGACGATGCCGTCGGCGCCCCGTGAGCCGGCTCACGGGGCGCCGACGGCGGCGGTCAGGGCGGCTTCGACAGCCGGGCCGTCCGCGTCATCGGCGGCCCAGGCCACATATCCGTCGGGCCGTACCAGCACGGTCGTACGGCGGTCGCTCGCCCACTGCTCCACGGTGAGGCGGTCCGTGCGGTCACCGGCGGTGTGCAGGCGGGAGGAGCCGGGGGCGATGAGGACGAACCGGCCGCCGCGCAGGGCCTCGTGCAGGCGCCCGCTCCTGAGGGCGACGTCCGGGACGCGGGTGCCGACGAGCCGGTGGGCGCCACGGGGAGCGCCGTACGTGTATCCGATGCCCGTGACCTGGCCGATCACACGGGTGCGGACGGGGCCGACACGGTCCAGGAACGTGGTGAGCGCCGACCGGAACGCCAGCGTCCAGGGGTACTTGGCCATGGCGAGCCGGACGATGCCGCCGCTGCTGCGGAGTACGGACCTGCCGACCGGGTGCCGTTCGGCCTGGTAGGTGTCCAGCAGGGCGGGGTCCGCGTGGCCGCCGAGGACCGCGGCGAGCTTCCAGCCGAGGTTCGCGGCGTCCTGGAGTCCGGTGTTCATGCCCTGCCCCCCGGCCGGGCTGTGGACGTGCGCGGCGTCCCCGGCGAGGAAGACCCGGCCGACCCGGTAGGCGGGTGCCTGGCGCTCGTCGCTGTGGAAGCGGGACATCCAGCGGGCGTCGCGCATGCCGTAGTCGCGGCCGAGGGCGAGCCGGGTGATCTCCCTGACCTCGTCGAGTTCGAGCGGCTCGCTGTCGGGGACGTCGCGGCCGCGGAGCCAGCCGACGACGCGGTGGTAGCCGTCGCCGAAGGGCGCCAGGAAGGCGAACGCGTCACCGACGGCGCCGCCGGTGAGCAGCGTCCCGGGTTCCTCGTCGAGCCGTACGTCCGCGAGGACGACGGACCGGATGACCGACCTGCCGGGGAACGGCAGGCCGATCGCCTCGCGTACGGTGCTACGGTGCCCGTCGGCTCCGACGACGTAGGCGGCGGTGAGCTCCTCCGGCTCGCCCTCGCCGCGCGGGCCGCGGACCTCGACGGTCACCGTGTCACCGCTCTGCCGGATGTCGGTGACCTCGGTCTCGTACCGGAACCGCGCCCCGGCCTCGACCGCCCGTCGCTCCAGCACCTTCTCCACCTCGTACTGCGGGATCACGAGCACGTGGTTGAACCGTGACGGCAGCGTGTCCAGGCGTACGGTGAGCCGCCCGAAGAGCCGGATCCGGTCGAGCGTTTGACCCCTGGCCTCCAGTTCGTCGGCGAGGCCGCGCGCGTCGAGCTGCTCCAGGGTGCGGGCGTGCACGGCGAAGGCGCGGGACAGGTTGCTGATGCGGTGCGGGCGCTTCTCGACGAGCGTGACCGGGACGCCCGCGGCGGCAAGGTCGCCGGCCAGCAGCAGACCGGTGGGGCCGGCGCCGACGACGATGACGTCGCGGAGCCCGGTGGTGGGGCTTGGGGTGCTGGTGGTGCGCGTCGGGTCTGCGGTGCCGGTCATGGTGACCCCCTTCCGGGTCAGCATCTGTCGGCCGGCGTGCGTGGGCAAACGCGGAACACGCCGAGGGCACCCACCACGCACACGTGCGGTGGGTGCCCTCGTGCTGCCCTCGGTGGAGGGCGGAAAGCTGCGGCTGTGGACGACTGGCGGCCGGCCGTCAGGCCTTGGCGTCGGCCTTCGCCGTGACCTTGGCCTTCGCCTTGGTCTTCGGCTCGCGGTCCGTGGACCGGTCGAGAACCCAGGTCAGGCCCGCGATCAGCAGGAACAGCGCGATCGGCGCCACGACGAACAGGCCCAGCGTCTCGACCACCGAAAGGCCGGGACCCGGGTCGTCACCGTCGTCGCGCGTCAGCGCGAGCGCGGGGGACGACATGAGCAGCATCATCAGCGTCGTACCGGCGGCCAGGGCGCCGACGCGCAGGGCGTTCTTCTTGTCCACGGTGCAAACGTAGCGAACGGCTGAAAGGGCCGTGCGCCCGGGGTGCCGTACGGAGCGGGCGCCCCGGGCTCGGCGGGCTCAGGGTCCCCCGCGGTCCTGGTTCCCGCGCCGCCGCAGCACGTCCACCAGCGCGTGCAGCCGGGGCGAGGAGGCCAGGTCCTCCAGGGTCACCGGGCGGCCGTCCGCGTCGGCGACGGGAAGGCGCCAGTTCGGGTACTGGTCCCAGGTGCCGGGGAGGTTCTGCGGACGGCGGTCGCCGACCGCGTCCGGCAGCCAGAGGCCGATCATGCGGGCGGGGGTGCGCAACAGGAAACGGTGGACGGCCTGGATCTCGGCCTCCTCCGAGGGGGGCGAGATACCGCCGCTCGCGCCCCGGAGCAGGCCCAGCCGGGACAGCAGGGCCAGCCACTCGCTCGTGTCGGCGGCGGCCTCGGCGCGTTCCTCGTCCAGGGGGCGGGTCAGCAGGCCGAGGCGGTCACGGAGCCGGACGTGGTCGCCGGTCAGCCGGGAGGCGGTGGGCGGCAGGTCATGGGTGGTGGCGGTGGCCAGGCAGTCCGCGCGCCAGCGCTCGGGCGGCAGCGGCAGTCCGGTGCCGTCCCAGTCGCGTTCGAACCACAGCACCGAAGTGCCCAGCACGCCACGCTCGTGCAGCGTCTCGCGCACGCCCGGCTCGACCGTCCCGAGGTCCTCGCCGATCACCAGCGCCCCGGCCCGGGATGCCTCCAGCACCAGGATCGCGAGCATCGCCTCGGCGTCGTAGCGGACGTACGTTCCCTCCGTCGGCGCCTGCCCCAGCGGCACCCACCACAGCCGGAAGAGCCCCATGACGTGGTCGATGCGCAGGGCGCCCGCGTGGCGGAGCAGGGCCCGCAGGAGACGGCGGTACGGGGCATAGCCGGAGGCGGCGAGACGGTCGGGGCGCCAGGGCGGCAGGCCCCAGTCCTGGCCGCGGGCGTTGAAGGCGTCCGGGGGCGCGCCGACCGACATGCCGGCGGCGACGTACTCCTGCTGCGCCCATGCGTCGGCGCCGCCGGGGTGGACGCCGACCGCCAGGTCGTGCACGAGCCCGATCGGCATCCCGGCGTCGAGTGCGGAGCGTTGCGCGGCGGCGAGCTGGGCGTCCGTGAGCCAGGCCAGGCGGCTGTGGAAGTCGACGCGGTCCATCAGCTCGGCGCGGGCGCGGGCGGTCGCGGGCGAGCGGGGGTCGCGCAGACCGGCGGGCCACCGGTGCCAGTCGGAGCCGTACACCTCCGCGAGCGCGCACCAGGTGGCGTGGTCCTCCAGCTCCTCGCCCTCCTCGGCGAGGAAGTCGCAGTACGCGGCCCTGCGGCCGGGCCCGAGCGGTACGGCGCGCACCAGCTCCAGCGCGTCCCGCTTGGCCTCCCACACGGCGTCGCGGTCGATCAACTCGCCCTTGTCGAGCACGGATGCGCGCAGCCGGGCGCCCCGGTCCAGCAGAGCGCGGACCCGGTCGTGGGCTTCGGCGCACGAGGCGTACGGGAACTCGGGGATGTCCTCGACCCGCAGGTGCACGGGGTCGGGGTAGCGGCGTGAGGAGGGGCGGTACGGGGAGGGGTCGGTCGGGTGGCCGGGGACGGCCGCGTGGAGGGGGTTGACCTGCACGAATCCGGCGCCGAGCGCGCGTCCGGCCCAGGCGGTCAGCTCGGCCAGGTCGCCGAGGTCGCCCATGCCCCAACTGCGGCGGGAGAGCAGGGAGTAGAGCTGGACCAGGAGTCCGTAGGTGCGTCCGGGCGGGGCGGGCAGCCGGGGCGGGGCCACGACGAGGTGGGCGTCGGCGGTGCGGCCGTCGGGTGCGGTGGCGCGCAGGGCGTGCACGCCGTGCGGCAACTGCTCGGCGGTGGAGCGGAGTTCGCCCTGCTCGGTCTCGATGCGCAGGCGGGTGCCTTCGGGGAGTCCGGCCAGTGCGCCGGGGGTCTGTCCGCCCCAGCACACCACGGTCGGCGGTAACAGGCGCTCCCGCAGCTCCTGTTCCCGTGCGGCGAGGGCCGCGCGCACGGCCTGAGGGGTGCTCGCGTCGATGTCCAGTGCCGCGAGGGCCGCGGCGATCGCGGTGTCCGAGGCCGTGACGGTGCGGTCCGGGGACGGGCGGTAGGAGGTGGCGACCCCGTGCAACGCGGCGAGCCGGGCCAGGGGGGTGCCGCCCTCGGAGTGTTCGGAGCTTCCCGGACTCTCCGGACTCTCCGGTCTCTGCCGCCTTTCCCGTCTCTCCGGTCTCTCCGGTCTCTCGGAGGAGCCGGGGTCCTCGGCGGGGCCGGGCTCCGCCGCTGGGTCGGCCGGTGGTGCCATCTAGACCCCCAGGGGATCGAGGCCCGAGTAGGCGGCGCCGGTGGGTGTGGGTTCGCTGGTCAGGGGGGCGGTGTCGGCGAGGGGCGGTTCACTGGTGAGGGGCTCGGCGTCCGGCAGCGGGGGCTCGCTGGTGAGGGGCGGCTCGGCGCAGGCGCCCTCCGCGCTGAACACGCACAGGTGCTCGATGTCGGCGGACTGCTCCGCCCTGGGTTTGGAAGGGGCCGGGAACAGAAGATGTGCGGCCACGGTGGCCTCCTTGTCGTCGTACGGCAGTAACGGGTTACGGGGGCCCTACCCAGTGGGCGTCTCCGCAGACGTATCCGGTCGGACAACGTGGCGTCGGTCACACGCGCTCCGTTTGAGCCCCGTCACAGAGCGTGCGGACCTGGTCAAATTCTGGCACATCGGCCCGCCCTATGGGGCCGGCGGACCCAGCTCTATTCACTCAGTACATATACCGAGTGCATAATGATCGGCATGAGCACCCGCCACATTCTGTTGGGGCTGCTCGCCGGAGGGCCGAGCCATGGCTACGACCTCAAGCGACGGCACGACGAACGCTTCCCACAAGCCCGGCCACTGGCCTACGGGCAGGTCTACACGACCCTGCAGCGGCTGGTCCGCGACGGACTGGCCGAGGTCGAGGGGACCGACTCCGACGGCGGCCCGGAGCGGACGATGTACCGCTCGACGGACGACGGCGCGCGCGAACTCGCCGGGTGGGCCGCCGAGATCGCCCCGCCCGCACCGTTCGTGACGAACGAGATCTTCGCCAAGGTCGTCGTCTCGATCCTCTCCGGCGGCGACCCGGCCGCCTACCTCCGGGAGCAGCGCGCCGCGCACATGGCGCGCATGCGCGAGCTCACCTCGGTGAAGACCGCCCCGAACACCGATCTCGCGACGGTGCTCTCGGCGGACTACGCCCTCAACCACCTCGACGCCGACCTGCGGTGGATGAACACCACCGCGGCCCGGCTCACGACTCTGACCGCGGAGGTCGATGCCTCATGAGCACCCACAGCGAGAAGTCGGCGCCCCTCCTGGCAGCCCGTGGACTGACCAAGACCCACGGGAGGACCCCGGCGCTGCGCGGCGCCTCGGTCGAGCTGCACGCGGGCGAGATCCTCGCCGTCACGGGCGCGAGCGGCAGCGGCAAGTCCACGCTGCTGCACTGCCTGGCGGGCATCGTCCGGCCCGACGAGGGGTCCGTGGTCTACGGCGGCACGCGCCTGGACCGACTCCCCGAGAAACGGCTCAGCGAGTTGCGCCGTACGGACTTCGGGGTGGTGTTCCAGTTCGGGCAGCTGATCCCCGAGCTGACGGCCCTGGACAACGTCGCGCTGCCGCTGCTGCTGGCGGGCGCCTCACGGGGGGAGGCGCACAGGCGGGCGGGCGAGTGGCTGGAACGGTTCGGCGTGCTCGGGCAGAAGGAGCTGCGGCCCGGTGAGATGAGCGGCGGGCAGGCACAGCGGGTGTCGCTGGCGCGGGCGCTGGTGACCGGCCCGAAGGTCGTCTTCGCGGACGAGCCGACGGGGGCGCTGGACTCGCTCTCCGGCGAGCAGGTCATGTCGGCACTGGTCCACACGGCCCGGGAGGCCCGTACGGCGGTGCTGCTGATCACGCACGACGCGCAGGTGGCGGCGTACGCGGACCGCGAGGTGCAGCTGCGCGACGGTGCCGTGGTCCCGCTGGGGGTGGCGGCGTGAGTCCCATGACCTTCGCGACATCCGATCTGCGCACAGCCTGGCTGCTCACCCGCGGGTCCGACCGGCGGGAGTGGTCGCGGGTGGCGCTGACGGCGGTGGGGGCCGGACTGGCGACGGGCTTCGGGCTCGGCGCCACGGTCCTGGCCTCGACATCGGGGCGGTACCGCGTTCCGCTCGCCGCCGGACTGCTGGACGAGCCGGGCACGCGCTCCGGTGTGATGCTGGGGCTGACGCTCCTGCTGGTGCCGGTGCTGGGCTTCCTCAGCCAGTGCGCCCGGATCGGTGCCGTGCACCGCGACCGGCGCCTCGCGGGGCTGCGGCTCGCGGGGGCGACGGCCGGGCAGGTACGGCGGATCGCCGCGCTGGAGTCGGGGCTGGCGTGCCTGGTGGGCTCGGCGGTCGCCACGGTGCTGTTCGTGCTGTTCCTGCGGGACCTGACAGAGGACCCGCCCGGGTTCGTCTGGGCCGGGATCGCGCTGGTGGCGGTCGCTGTCCCGGTGCTGGGCGCACTGGTGAGCGCTCTGGCGCTGCGCCGGGTGGTGGCGTCTCCGCTCGGCTGGGTGCGGCGGGTGCGGCCGGCCGCCCGGCGGGGTCCGGGCGCCTGGTTCCTCGTGGCGGCGCTGGTCCTGCTGCTGGCGGGGCTGCTCATGACGCGGGACCCGTTCGGCGGGTATGCCACTGCCTCGGTGACCGTGTTCGTCGTGGTGGTACTGACCTGCGTGGGCGCGGTGTGGCTGACCGGCGCCGCCTCCCGGCTGAGCGCCAGGCTGCTGACCGCCCGCACCGGGCGCCCGGACGTGCTGATCGCCGCGGAACGGCTGCGCGAGGACCCGTGGGCGGCGGCGCGCACCCATGCGGCGGTGCTCCTGGTGACCGTGGTCGGCACCGGCTTCATGGGCGTCCGGCACGCGCTTCTCAGGGATCTGAACGAACGCGAGCCCAGGATGCCGGCCGCGGACATGACCTACTACACCACCGGCATCGACCTCGCCGGCGCCGCTGTCCTCGTCGCGCTCGCGATCACCCTCTCCGGCCTCGCGGTCGGCGCAGCCGAGTCCCTGGCCACCCGCCGCCGGGGCCTGGCCGCACAGGCCGCCGCGGGCGTGCCGCGCACAGTGCTGAGCAGGGCGCTGCTGCTGGAGACCGCGCTGCCGCTGGCCCCTGCCGTGCTGCTGGCGGGCGTCGGCGGCATGACGATCGGCGTCTGGTACGGGGTCGTCGTCGGGGGCGCCGACTGGAGCGTGCCGTACGAGGCGCTCCTGGTCCCGGTGGCGGTGTACGTCCTCAGCATGCTGGCGGCGGCCACCTCGCTGCCGCTCCTGCGCCGCACCCTGCGCCCGGCGGAGCTGCGGTACGCCTAGGCCCTGTGCCGAAAGCGGCGCCCGGGAGGCACGGGGGACCTTCCGGGCGCCGCGAGGGTACGGGGGCGCACTGCTGGGGGTGCGTGGAGGTGCGCACGAGAAGGGGCGGCGCCCGGAATGCTTCGGGCGCCGCCCCTTCGTCGTACGGCGCACTGCTTGCTTCGTAGTACGACGCACTGCTTGCTTCGCCGTACGACGCACCGCCTGCTTCGTCGGCCGGACCTACTTCACCGGTGGCGCGATGGGAGCCGCCCGCTCGGACTGGGGCGACGACGAGGAGGAGTACGCCGACGGGGGTGCGATGCCCGCCGTGGGGTCCGTCTCCTGCTCGGCCTCCAGTTGGGCCGGGATGCCGCCCACGATGGGGATGTCGGCCGCGTCGAAGGCCAGCTTGATCCGCCAGCGCAGCTCCCGCTCCACGGAGAGGGCCTTACCGGGCATCGTCTTCGCGGAGACGCGGACCACCATCGAGTCGAGCTGGACGCTGTCGAGGCCCAGGACCTCGATGGGGCCCCACAGCCGCTCGTTCCAGGGCTCGTCCTTGCTCATCTCCTCGCCGACGGCCAGCAGGGTGCGGCGGACCTTCTCCAGGTCCTCGTCGGGGCGGACGGTGACGTCGACGCCGGCCGTGGCCCACCCCTGGGAGAGGTTGCCGATGCGCTTGACCTCGCCGTTGCGGACGTACCAGATCTCGCCGTTGTCGCCGCGCAGCTTGGTCACGCGCAGTCCCACCTCGATCACCTCGCCCGAGGCGACGCCCGCGTCGACGGTGTCCCCGACGCCGTACTGGTCCTCAAGGATCATGAAGACTCCGGAGAGGAAGTCCGTGACCAGGTTGCGGGCGCCGAAACCGATGGCCACGCCCGCGACACCGGCGGACGCCAGCAGCGGCGCCAGGTTGATCTCGAACGTGGCGAGGACCATCAGCGCGGCGGTGCCCATGATCAGGAACGAGGCGACCGAGCGCAGCACCGAGCCGATGGCCTGGGAGCGCTGGCGCCGCCGCTCCACGTTGACGAGCAGCCCGCCGAGGGCCGTGCCGTCGACCGCCGAGGCCGTACGGTTCATGCGGTCTATGAGCTTGGTGATGGCCCGGCGGATCGCCACTCTGAGGACGGCCGCGATCACCAGGATCAGCAGCACCCGCAGACCGATGGCGAGCCAGGTGGACCAGTTCTCCTCGACCCAGCTCGCGGCGTTGGTCGCGCTCTCCTGGGCGTCCTGGAGCGTAGGGGCCGTCGGTGCCCCACCGGGGTCGGCGGCCGACAGCAGGACGGACAAGGACACGGCAGGTACCTCCAGGTGTAGCGGGTCTGCCGACAGACAGGGGGGACACGGCCAAGGACCGCCGCAGACTCGTCATGAACATGAACGAGCCGCGACCGGGCCGTGGACAGACGTGGGACTGTCGGGCAGAACCACCACACTATCGGGGCATCGTGTGTGGATCGTCGTGATGTTCGAGGGAGAGACAACTCTCACCACGGGGCTCGCTCCAGGCAGGAACAGGCGGGGTGGACCGGCCGTGATCCGGGGGATGGATCAGTGTGTGGTCGAAAACACTCCCAGCCCGTTACCGGGACATGGTGGCGCTTTCACCAGGCATGAGGGGACACTGGCTACCGAACGTCCCGGCGCGAGCCACGCGCCGCCGACGCACAAGGAGGCATCCGTGCCGCATGTCCTGGTCCTCAACGCGTCGTACGAGCCACTCGGCGTCGTACCGCTCCGCCGCGCGCTCGTCCTCGTCCTTGAGAACAAGGCCGTCTGCCTTGAGGAGTCCGGCGCCTATCTGCACAGCGCGACCGTCACAGTCCCCGCACCCAGCGTGGTCCGGCTCAAGAGGTTCGTTCGGGTCCCTTACCGGGGGCCCGTCCCACTGACCCGGCGGGCGCTGTTCGCCCGGGACGGGGGCCGGTGCATGTACTGCGGTGGCGTCGCAACCAGCGTCGACCACGTCATCCCGCGCAGTCGCGGGGGCAAGCACGTGTGGGACAACGTGGTGGCGTCCTGCCGTCGCTGCAACCACGTCAAGGCCGACCGTCATCTCGTCGAGATCGGCTGGCGGCTCCGCCACAAACCCGCCCCACCCACCGGCCTGGCCTGGCGCATCATCGGGACCGGCCATAGGGACCCGCGCTGGCTGCCCTACTTGCAGCCGTACGGCGCGGACGACGCGTTGGCCCGGATCGACGGCATTTCCGCCTGATGATCCGGGCTTTTGCATGACCCGGCGCGCCGCTGAGTCCTGTCGGCCGCCGGGCGCCCCACCGGGCCCTGGAGACGCACGCGCTCCGGGGCCCCTCGGTGTGCGCGTAGGCCGGACCGCTGGGTTCCGTGTACCTGCGCCGGTCAGGGGGACGGGGCTCCACCGGGCGAGTGGATCTGGTGGTGCCTGCGGGTGACTGCCGCGTGCGCCTGTCGGATCCGCCCGTGTTTCCGGCTATGGACCATGCGTCCTGCGAGCCGAGTGATGGGCTGTCCCGACCATGCTGAAAACCGCACTGCGGATCATTTCCGCTGCCACACTGATCGCCGCCTCGCTGGCGTTCACGTCACCCGCCGACGCCTCGGCGGACCCGTACCCGGGAACCCCGGAGCAGATCCGCAGCACCGCGCCCTGCGGCCCGACCGGTGGGTACAAGAAGAGGAACTGGGCACAGACCACGACGGATCTCGGCATCCAGCGGCAGGTGGACATGGCCGCGGTGCGCGAGGCCTGGTACTGGCGTCACGACGACAACACGCTGTGGCGGGGGGACACCCGCCCCGACCCGGAGCCGATCTTCCGGAGCGGCTTCACCCCGAAGGGTTCCGATCTCAACCCGCTGCCGGTGTGGATCACCGGGGGCGGCGGGCAGAACACCGCGCACGTCAGCACCAGTTGCGAGCGGTGGGTGGCGCAGGGCTTCGCCACGTCGGGCGCCGGTAATCCGAACCACATCGGCTGGGTGTACGCGATCCAGGCCCCCGGCGGCATCGACATCAACGCCACCGCGCGGCAGACCGGCATCCAGTCGACCTTCCTGTGGAACAGGGAGATCGACTTCCCCGGCGGCATCCAGGGCAGGTTCATCGAGGGTGCCTGCCAGTACCAGTGGATCCAGCCGCCCCCGGGGGAACCCAACATCTACCGGCTCCTCGGCTGCCGGACGAACACCCACTTCAACCCCAACTGAGACCCTCGGCCAACGTCCCCCGAAAGTGGGTGAACTCGGCGGGAACCGAACCGAAGCCGAGGGCGTATTCATGAGCGGGGGGTGGTGTGGGAAGCCTCTCGCGGTGCGGGCAGTCAACGGCGGGACCGCAATCCGAACAAGATCCAGTCAGGATCTGTTCGGATGTCAGTCCCGGCGGCGATACTTGCGGCCGGGCACCTCCGTTCACGGTGTGGTTCACCGGGCGGAAGTGACCGGCGGATGACCATGGGGGAGGTCACGTGACGGACACGTCGAAGGGGAGCGCGGCACCACCGGCCCAGGCGGCGGCCGCGGCCCCGGCCGTGCCGGCGCAGGCCACGCGGTCGGCTCCGCCCGCGGCGTCCGGCGCGCCGGACGTCGGCCCACCGCGCCGTACGGCGTTCATGGAGGGCGTCGACGAACTGCGCGCGGCCGCGGCGACCGAGCCGGGCCGGCTGCGGATCATCGGGGCGGCCCTCGCGCTCCTGGTCGTCGCCTTCGGTGCCGTCGCCGCGTGGGAGATGTCGGACCGCTCGGCCGCCGCCGACGACGTGCTCCACAGCAGCCAGCCCCTGAGCGCCGCCGCGGCCGACGTCTACCGCGCCCTGGCCGACGCCAACACGGCGGCCTCCAGCGGTTTCCTGGCCGGCGGCCAGGAGACCCCCGAGTCCCGCACCCGGTACGAGAAGGACATCAGAGCGGCCGCCGACGGTCTGGCGGACGCCGCGACCGCCTCCGATCCGGGCTCCTCCTCCGCCCGGACCATCGCCCAGCTCAACAAGCTGCTGCCCGAGTACAAGGGCCTCGTCGAGCGGGCCCGCGCGAACAACCGGCAGGGCTACCCGCTGGGCGGCGCCTACCTGCGGTACGCGAACGAGAAGATGCAGGAGGAGATGCTCCCCAGAGCCGAGCGCCTCTACAAGAACGAGAACGGGCGCCTGAGCGACGACTACGACAGCGCGGTCGCCTACCCCTGGGCCGCGATCAGCCTCGGCGTCCTCGCTCTCGGCGCCCTCGCGTGGGCCCAGCGCCGCACCTACCACCGCACGAACCGGGTGCTGAACCACGGCCTGGTCACCGCCTCCGCCGCCACCACGGCCGTCCTGCTGTGGCTCGTCGTCGGCCACACCGTCGCCCGCTCGGCACTCCTCGACTCGTACGACAACGGCGTGGTCTCGGTGAACGTGCTGAACGACGCCCGGATCGCCTCCCTGAAGGCACGCGGCAACGAGAACCTGACGCTGGTCAGCCGGGGTTCGGAGACCACCAGCACCGGCGCCGACAAGTTCGACAGCGACTTCAGGGGCGATATGAGCGACCTCTCGTCGAGCCTGGGGATCGCCGGGCACATGGCCGACGACCAGGCGGGCCGGCAGCCCGTGAAAGCGGCCATCAGCAACACGAGGGAGTGGCTGGAGCGCCACAAGAAGGCCCGCGAGTACGACACCGGCGGCGACTACCAGGCCGCCCTGAGCAAAGTCATCGGCTCCGCGGACGACAAGCCGACGGGTGAGTGCTTCGACAGCGTCGTGCGGAACCTGGAGGAGGCACTCGGACACGAGCAGACCCAGTTCAAGCTGGCGGCCCGGGACGGCAGGAACGCGATGACCGGGCTCCCCGTGGGCGCCGCCGTCCTCGCCGTGCTGGGCGCGTCGGGCGCCGTGCTCGGCATCGGACGCAGGCTGTCGGAGTACCGGTGATGAGGCCGGTGGCGGAAGGGGGCGCGGTGATGAGTGCGGCACGACGCCTGAGGGCCGGCCTGAAGGGCTGGGGCGGCGTGGGCGCGATGGGGGTCGCCTGCGCCCTCACCGCGGTCTTCACGCTGCTGCCACTGCGTGAGGCGCCCCTCGTCCAGGGCAGCGCGGCCACCGGCGGTCAGGGTCCCACCCGGGTCACGTACGCCAACGCGGACGACTGCGAGGACGCCGACGCCTGGAAGCAGAGCCTCAAGCCGTCCTCCGACGAGAGCGGCAGGACGATCGCGGCCATCAAGGAGAAGGGCTACCTCACCGTCGGCGTCGACCAGAACAGCTACCGCTGGGGCTATCGCGATCCGAACAGCGAGAGCGACAGCGCCGACCTGGAGGGCTTCGACATCGACCTCGCGCACCGCATCGCGGACGAGATCGTCGGCGGCGACGTGAAGGACAACATCCGCTTCAAGGCCGTTCCCACGAACCAGCGCATTCCGGCGATCCAGAGTGGGCAGGTGGACATGGTGGTCCGCACCATGACGATCAGCTGCACGCGCCTGAAGGACGTCGCGTTCTCCGCGCCCTATTTCACGACCGGCCAGCAGGTCCTCGCCCCCAGGTCCTCGCCGATCGACGGCTACGACTCGCTGGCGAGGAACAAGATCTGCACGGCGACCGGCTCCACCGCGCTCGAAACGCTGAGGGAAGACCAGGAGAAGGGGGACCTGCCCGCCTCCGCCGACATATCCACCACCGTCCCCAACCAGCTCGACTGCCTGGTGCGGCTCCAACTCGGCGAGGTCACCGCCGTCGTCACGGACGGCGCGCTCGCCGCGAGCCAGGCCGCCCAGGATCCAACGGTCGAGCTCAAGGGCAGCCCCTTCACTACCGAGTACTACGGCGTGGCGATGAGGAAGGACGCGGAGGATCTGGTGCGCCGGGTCAACCAGGTCCTTGAGGACTACCGCGACAGCGGCTGGCAGCAGTCGTACGACAAGTGGCTCGCCCCCACCCTCGGGGACGACGCGGCGAAGTCGCGCCCGCCGACACCCGACTACAGGTGACCGGCACCCGGCGCGAAAGACCGGCAGGAACAGCGCCGGTAGGAGCAGGGCGCCGGTAGGAGCAGAGCGCCAGTAAGAGCAGAACGAGCACGAACTGACCGGCCACGAACAGTGAGTTTCGAAAAGACCAGAACGCTGAGCGCAACAACCGACCTGGTACGACTGGAGAGTTGCCCGACCGCCGTGGGCGCGGGGCACGACAAGAGCGAGAGGTGATCGATGGGCGTCGCGGGATCCACCGGGCCGGTGATGGACCGGGACGAGGTGGACCGTGCGCTGGCGCGGCTCGGCGCGGAGCACGAGGCGATCGAGACCTCGCTCCTCGCCCTGCAGGACCACGCGGGCCGCAGACTCCTCGAAGGCGCCGAGCTCACGGGCCTCACCAGGGAACGCTGGACGGCCGCGGAGGCGTCGATCACGCTGCTGTGGGCGTACTTCGACGCGTACGCAGGCGCGCTGCGCTCCGCCCGTGAGATCCGCTCGCGGCGCCACTGGTCGAGCCGTGAGGACCTGGTGGCGCTGACCGAGCTGCTGCGCGGCCAGAGTGTCACGGTCCCGGGCAGCGCCACGGCGACGGCCAACGTACCGGCACGGGTCGGCGGGGGCAGGCTGAGCGAGCAGTTCACGCTGGCCGAGCTCGTGGAGCGGATGAACGAGCTGTACGCGACCTCGCTGGACATGGTGGTCGCCGCCGACGCGGTCTGGTCGGCGCTGCCCGCCCGGATCGACTTACTGGCCGCCGAGTTGCAGCGCACCCGCCAGCTGGCGCACTCCGTCGGCGTACGCCCCGGAGAGCACCCGGCGGGCGACGACCTGGAGCGGATCACCCACACCCTGGCCTCGCTGCGCGAGCAGGTGGTGTCCGACCCGCTGGCGTACTGGGTGCCCGCGCAGGGCAGGAGCTCGGCGCCCGGGGGAGGCCGTCCGGACACCTCGACGTACGACCGTGAGGCCCGCGCCCTGGAGGACGTACGGCGTGAGATCGACGCCGTACTGACAGTCCGTCAGGACGCGGAGGCGCGGTTGGTGAGGCTCCGCGACGTGCTCAGCCGTGCGGACCGTACGCTCGCCGAGGCACGCAGCGCGCGCGGTGAGGTGCTCGCGAAGATCGCCGCGACGGAGGTGCCCGTGGTCAGCGGCCCGCCGACCGTGCTGCAGGAGCAGCTCGCCCTGGCCGCCGAGTACCGCAGGCACGCCCAGTGGCACCGCCTCTCCCCGCTCCTGGAGTCCCTGGAGCGGAAGGCGGAGGACGAACTGCTGCGGGCCCGGGAGTCGTTGACCGCGGTGACCGCTCCCCTGGCGGTCCGCGCCGAACTGCGCGGCCGCCTCGACGCGTACAAGGCGAAGGTCGCCCGGCACGGCCTCGCGGAGGACCCCTTCCTCATCGAGCGGTACGACGCGGCCCGCCGCATGCTGTGGAGCGCGCCCTGCGACCTGCGGGTCGCCGAACAGGCGGTGCTCCGCTACCAGCGGGCCGTCGCGGAGCTGCTGGGCACGGTCGTGCCAGGGCAGGGCGGGGCCGGTCGGGCCACCGGACCGGAGGGGCCGGGCGCGTGAGCGACAGAGGTGATACGGGATGAGTGAGCGGCAGGCGTGCCAGCGGCCCGACTGCTCGGGCGCGTACGAGGACGTGGGCGGCGGCGAACTGTACTGCGACACCTGTGGTCTGGCGCCGGTGGTCGCGGCGGGCGGCATGATCAGTTCGCCGGCCACGGGGGTCACCGTCGGCGGCAAGGGGGCCCGCGGTTCCGGCGGTTCCAGGGGGTCGGGCGGGTCCAGCGGGTCGAGCCGCGGCTCCAGCGCCGGCTCCCGTGCCGGCTCCCGGACGTCCGCGCGGTCCTCCCAGTCCCGGCGCTCGGTCTCCGGCCGGCTCTCGCGCTCCCTGTCGGGGAAGCCGACGGGCCGCTCGGTGTCGGTGCGCAGCTCCGGTTCGGCCACCGGTTCCTCCGGGCGGGCCCGTCTGGGCGCCGGTCTGGTGCAGGTGCCGCAGGTGCCGCGGCCCGACCCGCGGGCCATGGTCCTGGAGAACCCCGAGGTGCCCGAGCGGAAGCGGTTCTGCTCGCGCTCCGACTGCGGGGCGCCGGTGGGGCGGGCGCGCGGCGAACGGCCGGGGCGCGTGGAGGGTTTCTGCACCAAGTGCGGCCACCCCTACTCGTTCGTCCCGAAGCTGCGGGGCGGTGACGTGGTGCACGGCCAGTACGAGGTCGCGGGCTGCCTCGCGCACGGCGGTCTCGGCTGGATATACCTGGCCGTGGACCGTGCCGTGTCGGACCGCTGGGTCGTGCTGAAGGGCCTGCTGGACACCGGTGACCAGGACGCGATGGCCGCCGCGATCTCCGAGCGCCGCTTCCTCGCGGAGATCGAGCACGCCAACATCGTCCGCATCTACAACTTCGTCGAGCACCTCGACCAGCGCACCGGCTCGCTGGACGGGTACATCGTGATGGAGTACGTCGGCGGCAAATCCCTCAAGGAGATCGCCAACGAGCGCCGCACGCCCGCCGGGAAACGCGACCCGCTGCCGGTCGAGCAGGCGTGCGCGTACGGCATCGAGGCGCTGGAGGCCCTCGGTCATCTGCACAGCCGCAACCTGCTGTACTGCGACTTCAAGGTCGACAACGCGATCCAGACCGAGGACCAGCTCAAGCTGATCGACATGGGCGCGGTGCGCAGGATGGACGACGAGGAGTCCGCCATCTATGGCACGGTCGGCTACCAGGCGCCGGAGGTCGCGGACGTCGGTCCCTCGGTGGCCTCCGACCTCTACACGGTCGCGCGCACGCTGGCCGTCCTCACCTTCGACTTCCAGGGCTACACGAACGTGTTCGTGGACTCCCTGCCCGACCCGGACCACATCGAGGTCTTCCGGCAGTACGAGTCGTACTACCGGTTCCTGGTGCGCGCCACCGACCCCGACCCGGCCCGCCGGTTCGCCTCCGCGCAGGAGATGGCCGAGCAGCTCACGGGCGTGCTGCGCGAGGTCGTGTCCCTGCAGACGGGGCGGCCCCGGCCGGCGCTGTCCACGTTGTTCGGGCCCGAGCTCAGGGTCACGGACACGGAGTTGTTCGCCGCACTGGACGGGGACGTGTCACGGCTGGGGGCGCGGGTCGCTCCCGTACGCGCAAAGCCCGGGGCGCAGCCGCAAGGGTCGCATCCCTTGCCGCTGCCGTCCGGGGGCGCCGCGAACCCCGTGGTCAAGCCTCTCGACACGGCCGCCGCCGCGCTCGCGCTGCCCGTCCCCCGGGTCGACCCCGCTGATCCCAACGCCGGGTTCCTCGCCGGACTCATCGCCTCGGCGCCCGCGGAGCTGATCACCGCGCTGCACGCGGCGCCCACCGGCTCGCTGGAGCTACGGCTGCGGGAGCTGCGCGCCCGGCTGGAGATGGGCGAGTTCACCAGTGCCCTCGGCACGCTGGACGCCCTGGAACGGGACCATCCGGACGACTGGCGGGTGATCTGGTACCGGGGCGTGGCGGCGCTCGCGACCGGCGACCACGAGAGTGCCGCGCTGGCGTTCGACGCCGTCTACGACGCGTTCCCCGGCGAGCCCGCGCCGAAGCTGGCCCTCGGCCTGTGCGCCGAGGTCCTCGGACAGCTGGACAACGCGGCCGAGTACCACCGCCTGGTGTGGTCGACCGACCGCAGCTATGTGAGCGGTGCGTTCGGACTCGCCCGGGTGCAGCTCGCGGCGGGCGACCGGAGCGGTGCCGTGCGGACGCTGGAGTCCGTACCGGGGGCGTCGATCCACTACACGGCGGCTCGCGTCGCCGCCGTACGGGCGCGCCTGCGTCAGCGTACGAACGACAGCGCCGGATCGCCGTTCCTCGACGACCTCACCGCCGCCGCGGGTCAGGTCGAGGCCCTCGGCGGGTACGGTCTGGACGCCGTGCGCCGTGAGCAGTTGTCCACAGAGGTCCTCGGCTGTGCGCTGGACTGGGTACTCTCCGGTAGCCAGGGTTCGGCGCCACCCGAGGGCGGCGGACGTGTGCTGCTCGGCAGCGCGCTCGACGAGCGCGGCCTCCGCTTCGGTCTGGAGCGCTCGTACCGCACGCTGGCCCGGCTCGCGCAGGGCGGCAAGGAAAGGATCGACCTGGTGGAACGTGCCAACCGTTACCGCCCCCGGACGTGGGTGTAGTTGATGTCGCAGATGCCCCAACTGGCCGCCTGCCCGAGCTGTGAGTGGCCCCTCGAATCGGGTGACCGTTTCTGCGGTGCGTGCGGGTACGACCTGTCGGTGGTCCCCCCGCCGCCGAAGGACACCCCGACGATCACCATGAACGGGACGGCGCCTCCCCCGCCGCCCGCGGCGGCGCCGGTGTGGCCGGTAGCCCCCGAGACCGGCGCCTCCGGCACTCCGGCACCGGTGCACCTGCCCGGCGACCTCCGGGGGGCGGACTCGGGCGGTTCCGAAGCGCACGCCGAAGGGCCACAGTCGGGCGGAGCCGAGCCGCCCACCCGAGAGTCGCAGGTGAGCGGGGGCGCGCCGCACGGCGAGGCGCCGTCGCCGGGTGGGGCCGAGCGTCCGGCGCGGGGCGTACGGTTCGACCGGCCTGCCGAGTCGGCCTCGTCCGCCGAGTCGCCTTCTTCGGCCTCGTCTGCCTCGCCTGTCTCTGCCTCGTCTGCCTCCGACGCGGGCGACTACCACCTGGCCGCGCCCCAGCCCGTCGACCCCCGTACCGCGGACCTCTCGACACCGCCCGCGGGCACCAAGACCTGCGTGGCGTGCCGCGCGGGGCAGGTCGACCGGGACGGCTACTGCGAGAACTGCGGCCATGCCCAGCCCCGCGAACGCGACCACATGGAGAAGGAGTTGGGCGCGGTGGCCGCGGTCAGCGACCGGGGGCTGCGCCACCACCGCAACGAGGACGCGTTCACGGTGTCCTCCACCGCCCTGCCCGACGGTTCGCCCGCGGTCGTCGCGATCGTCTGCGACGGCGTGTCGTCCGCGACCCGTCCCGACGACGCCTCGCTCGCCGCGTCCCGCGCCGCGGGCGAGGCGCTGCTGGAGACCCTGCCGCGCGGCACACACCCGCAGCAGGCCATGCACGACGCGATCGTGGCCGCCTCGAACGCCGTCAACTCCCTGGCCGAGGAACCCCGGACGGCCCAGGAGCACGCCCCCCACCAGAACGCGCCCGCGTGCACGCTGGTCGGCGTCGTCGTCACCTCCACCCTGCTGATCGTCGGCTGGGTCGGCGACAGCCGCGCCTACTGGGTCCCCACGGACCGCAGCTCACCCCCGGCCCGGCTGACCGAGGACGACTCGTGGGCCGCGCAGATGGTGGCCGCGGGACTGATGAACGAGGCCGAGGCGTACGCCGACCATCGCGCCCACGCCATCACGGGCTGGCTCGGCGCCGACGCGTACGAACTGGAGCCGCACACCGCTGCCTTCAAACCGGACCGGCCGGGTGTGGTGGTGGTGTGCACCGACGGGCTGTGGAACTACGCGGAGACGGCCGAGGAGATGGCCGAGGTCGTACCCCTCGACGCCGCGCAACGCCCGCTGCACGCCGCCCAGGTTCTGGTCGGCCACGCCCTCGACGGCGGGGGCCACGACAACGTAACAGTGGCCGTCCTCCCGTTCCCGGCCCCGCCCCACGGGGCAGGATCGGCCTGAGGGCGCTCGCGACGGCGCCGTCATGGCCGTGTGGGAACGGCCGGTGGAACGGATACGAGCAACCGGCAGACGGGGCCGGCCGGCTCGCTGGACGCAACGGTCGGGCGGTCGGCTCGACGGGCGTCCGACTCGATGGACGGCCGGCTCAAGGGACGGCCGGCTCGCTGGACGGCCGGCTCAAGGGACGGCCGGCTCGCTGGACGGCCGGCTCAAGGGACGGCCGGCTCGCTGGACGGCCGGCTCAAGGGACGGCCGGCTCGCTGGACGGCCGGCTCGCTGGACGGAACGGCCCGCCGATCGGCGGCACGCAGGGGAACGGCCGGTCGGCGGCGTCGGCCAACGGACCGGTGGGGACCGGCCCGTTCACGCAGCCACAGTCATCGGCCCACGCGTCGTGGGGGCCTTGAGGGGGAGCAGAGAACGCATGGCCAATTTCTCGAAGTCGAACGTGCCGCAGTTCTCGGTGGACGTGTACCAGAACGAGTACCTGCCGGAGGGCGGCCGCGAGGTCAACGCCATCGTGACGGTGAGCTCGACCGGCGGCGGCACCATCGGCAGCGCCGTCGCCGCCCCGCACCTGTACGCGCCGGGGCAGGGCCCGTCCGCGGCCGTGGCGATCATGGTCGACTGTTCGGGCTCGATGGACTACCCGCCGACGAAGATGCGGGGGGCGCGGGACGCCACGGCCGCCGCGATCGACGCGTTGCGCGACGGTGTGCACTTCGCGGTGATCGGCGGCACGCACATCGCCAAGGAGGTCTACCCCGGCGACGGCCGGCTCGCCGTCGCCGACGCCACCACCCGCGACCAGGCCAAACAGGCCCTGCGCAAGCTGAGCGCGGGCGGCGGCACCGCGATCGGGACCTGGCTGAAGCTCGCCGACCGCCTGCTCGCCTCGGCGGACGCCGCCATACGGCACGGCATCCTCCTCACCGACGGCCGCAACGAGCACGAGTCCCCGGAGGACCTGCGCGCCGCCCTCGACGCGACCGCCGGACGCTTCACCTGTGACGCGCGGGGCGTGGGCACCGACTGGGAGGTGAAGGAGGTCACAGGGATCGCGTCCGCGCTGCTCGGCACCGCCGACATCGTCGCCGACCCGGCGGGCCTCTCGGCCGACTTCACACGGATGATGGAGACGGCCATGGGCAAGGAGGTCGCGGACGTGGCGCTGCGACTGTGGACACCCGTGGGCACGGAGATCAAGTTCGTGAAGCAGGTGGCCCCCACGGTCGAGGAGCTGACCGAGCGCCGCACCGAGGCGGGCCCGCGCGCCGGGGACTACCCGACCGGTTCATGGGGTGACGAGTCGCGCGACTACCACGTGTGTGTGAAGGTGCCCGCCGCCGGCCTCGGCCAGGAGATGCTGGCCGCCCGCGTCTCGCTGGTGATCCCGCAACCCGACGGAACCGTCCACAACCTGGGCGCGCAGGGTCTCGTACGGGCCGTGTGGACGGACGACATGGCGGCCTCGACCTCCATCAATCCCCAGGTCGCGCACTACACGGGCCAGGCCGAACTGGCACAAGTCATCCAGCAGGGTCTGGATGCCCGCAAATCCGGGGACATCGACGGAGCAACGGCCAAGCTGGGCCGGGCCGTTCAACTCGCCGGCGAGTCGGGTAATGCCGATACTGCGAAACTGCTTGCGAAGGTGGTGGACGTCGTCGACGCAGCGGCAGGTACTGTGCGACTGAAGGCGAAGGTCGCGGTGACCGATGAGATGACTCTTGAGACACGGTCCACCAAAACCGTTCGCGTAAAGAAATAGCGTTGCCGACCCCACTCCGGGGAGCGGACAAAACCAACCACACTGGCCCACAGCGGTCGAGAAAACCGGCCCGGACGGCCGGAAAGGAAAGGGGGACGCGCCGACATGCCGACCTGCCCGAACGGACACCAGTCGGGTTCCGACGACTGGTGCGAGGTCTGCGGTCACCGCATGGCCGGTGCCGTGCCCCCGCCACCTCCGCCCCCGCCGCCTGCCGCCGGCTACGGCTATCCGCCCCCCGGCTCACCTCCGCCCCCTCCCCCGCCTCCGGGCGCGGGCGGCCAGCCCGGGGGGCACCCGCATCCGTCCGCCGTGCCCGGCGGCGCACCCGAGCTCTGCCCGCAGTGCCGTACGCCCCGCGAGGGCGGCGCGCCCTTCTGCGAGCAGTGCCGGTGGAACTTCCTGACGAACACGGCCACCACATACACCCCGGCCGCGCCCCGGCCGTCCGGGCCGGGACCTGGGCCCGGTCCTGGTCCTGGTTCTGGTTCTGGACCGACGGGGCCCGGAGGACCCGCGGGGCCCGGCGGTCCCGCGCCGTTCGCGGGTCCTGGAGGTCCCGCGCCGTTCGCCAGCCCTGGAGGCCCCGCGCCATTTGCGGGTCCCGGCGGTCCCGGCGGCCCTGGAGCGCCCGCTGGGCACGGGGAGCAAGGTGGACCTGGCGGGCCCGGTGGGCCTGGTGGGCCTGGTGGGCCTGGTGGGCCGAACCCGGCGCTCCGGTTCCAGCAGCCGCCCGGGCCGGGGCCGGCCTTCGGCGGCGGTGACTCGTACGACTACCAGAGCTCGCGGCCCTCGCAGGTGAACCGGCCGGCGGAGCCCATCCCGCCGGGGCCGCCCTTCGCCAGCGGCCCTCCCGGGCCCGGGGGCCCCGGTGGACCCGGCCCCGGCGGACCCGGCGGACCTGCCGGCCCGGGTGGGCCCGGGGGTCCCGGAGGCTTCGGCGGTCCGGGTGCGGGTGGTGGTCCGGCGGCCGGTGGGCTGCCGCAGGCCTTCCAGCAGTCGGGGGCGCCCGCTCCGCCCACCTTCCCGGGCGGGACGGGACAGCCGGGTGCGCCGGCTCCGGCTGGGCCGGGCGGTCCCCAGCCGGGCGGCCCGTCCTTCGGTGGCGGGAAGGACGACTGGGTGATCTCCCCGCCGTCGTCCGGTCCCGGTGCGCCTCCCTCACCCGGTGGACCGGGGGCACCCGGTGGGTACGGATACCCGCAGCCGGGAGCCACCCAGGCCCCGCCCGCTCCGGCGTACCCGCAGCAGCCGGCCACCTGGACGGCGACGATCGGCCCGGACCGCGACTACTTCATGTCGATGATGCAGCGTTCCGGCCCCGAGGCCGCTGGACTCAACCTGCCCGCGTACTCCCCGGAGCAGCAGCGCACCCTCGTCGGCAACCAGATGACCATCGGCCGTCGCCGTCACTCCACCGGCGACACCCCCGACATCGATCTGTCGGTGCCGCCGGAGGACCCGGGTGTCTCGCACCAGCACGCGGTCCTGGTCCAGCAGCCGGACGGCAGTTGGGCGGTCGTCGACCAGAACTCCACGAACGGCACCACGGTCAACGGCTCCGAGGAGCCCATCCAGCCGTTCGTGCCGATCCCCCTGCAGGACGGGGACCGGGTACACGTGGGGGCTTGGACGACGATCACCGTCCGGCGAGGCTGACCACACGGCCGGGCGCGAACGGCCGGTCCACGGACGATCGGCTCACGAACGGCCGGTTCAGGGACGGCTCACGGGAGGGGCCACGCGTACGGCCCCTCCGGGTCGTCCAGCCACGCCCATGCACGGTCGGCGCTGATCGTGATCCCGTACCGGTCACGCGTCGGGTGCCCTTCGCGGTCCCACAGCGCGAGCGCCTCGTGCGGGTCGAGGCTGCCCGCCGTCAGGGCCAGCAGGAACCCGAAGAGCTCGTGGCCCCTGGCCCGGCGCGGCAGCCCACCCAGATGGGGATGCGGCCGCGCGGGCCCTCCCCCGTCGCCGCGCAGCGGCACGAAGTACGCGGGCGTGTGCAGGAAACGCCCCTCGGCGTACTCGGCGTCCCGTACCCGCAGCCGGACCAGACCCGTGGCCAGCGGCGTCAGGATGCGGGCGTCGGGCGCGCACTGAGCGAGCCAGGGGCGCGGGATCGAGGACAGTGTGCAGGTCGCGATGATCCGGTCGTACGGGGCGCGTTGGGGCATCCCGCGCGCGCCGTCGCCCGTGACGACGGTCGGGTGGAACCCGGCGGCGGCCAGATGCCTGCGTGCCCCCTCGGTGATGTCGGGGTCCAGGTCGACCGTGGTGACCAGGTCGTCCCCGAGGCGGTATGCGAGCAGGGCCGCGTTGTAGCCGGTGCCGGCGCCGATCTCCAGCACGCGGTTGCCGTCCTCCACCTCCAGTTCGGTCAGCATGTTCGCCATCAGCGAGGGTTGGCTGCTGGAGGAGATCAACTCACCGTCGCGCAGACGTGTGGCGAGCGGGACGTCGGTGTACGCGCCGCGCAGCCAGCGCTCGCGTCGTCTCGGGTCACGCTCCTCGCCCCAGAGCCGCTCGTAGCCGCCCCCGCCCGGACTCCCGGCTCCCGAGGAGGGGGCGGGCCCACCTCCCACGTAGTAGTACGGCACGAAGAGGTGGCGCGGAACCGCCTCGAACGCCTCCCGCCACACCGGATCGGCGTCCCAGGCTCCGCCGGCCGCGATCTCGCGGACCAGGGCCGCCCTGGCCTCCGCGGCGAGGTCATGGTCCCGATCGACCGCATGTGTGCCCATATACACACTGTGCTGTGCGATCGGCACCGAGGCGAGCACCACGACGGGCTGACCCGGAACCAGCTCGTCCAGAATCCCCTCGTCCGGAGTCGGCTCGTCCAGAATCCCCTCGTCCGGAGTCGGCTAGTCCGGAGTCGGCTCGTTCTTGATCGACGACAGGTGCGCTCTTGATCGACGACCGGTGCCGCTCTTGATCGCCGATCGGTGCGGTCCTAGGCCTTGAGCCCTCCGTCCCCCCGTCTGAGACCATGGGTGCGTGAATGAGATTCGGCGCGGCACGCTTCAGGAGCAGACCTTCTACGAGCAGGTCGGCGGCGAGGAGACCTTCCGGCGGCTTGTGCACCGCTTCTACGAGGGCGTCGCCGAGGACCCGCTGCTGCGACCCATGTACCCGGAGGAGGACCTGGGCCCGGCCGAGGAGCGCCTCACGCTGTTCCTCATCCAGTACTGGGGCGGCCCCACCACATACAGCGAGAACCGTGGGCATCCCCGCCTGCGGATGCGCCACGCCCCGTTCACCGTCGACCGGGCCGCACACGACGCCTGGCTGAAGCACATGCGGGTGGCCGTCGACGAGCTCGGTCTCTCCGAGGAGCACGAGCGCACGCTGTGGAACTACCTGACGTACGCGGCGGCTTCGATGGTGAACACCGCGGGCTGAGGCCGGTTCGCCCCCTCGCAGGGCGCGCATTCCGGTCGCGCGGCACCGAATTCCGGTCACGATCCGGTCAAGTCCGGCCTACAGGCGCTTACCGGCTGTCCCCACCGTCTGACAGCATCACCCGGAGGTCTCCGGTCGTCCCGGAGCCGGGGGCGGCTGACGGGGGGCCGGGTGACGGGGTTTGTGTTTCTGCGCGTGCGAGCGCACCGGCTGCTGCTCGCCGCCGCACTGCTCACCGTCCTGCTGACCACGGCCGTGCCGACGACCCTCACCGCGTACTCGGGCGCGATCGGCGACGCGGCCCTGCGCCACTGGCTCGCCGCCCCCGAGAACGCCGTCGGCACCTCCCTGATCGTCAAGGCGGACACCCCGTCCACGGACCGGCGCGCCACCGCCGACCGTGCCGTGCGGGAGGGCGCTCGACGGACCTTCGACGGCATGCCGGTGACCGTGCGCACGCTCGTGCGGTCCGGCCCGTACGCCCTCCCCCGCTCCCTCCAGCCACCCTCCGCCCGGTCCGGTAACCCCGATCTCACCCATTTCGCGGCTCTGGACCGCACCCAGGTGCGGGTCACCGAGGGACGGCTGCCACGCGGTGGCGGCAGCGCCATCGAGGTGGCCCTGCCGCGGGCCGCCGCCGAGCCGCTCGGGCTGAAGCCGGGCGCTCGCCTCACCCTCACCGACCGCTTCGACGGCCCCGACGTACGCGTCCTGATCACCGGCCTGTACCGGCCCGAACGGATCACCGCCCCGTACTGGCAGGTTGACGACCTCCGCGGCCGAGGGGTCCACAAGCTCTCCTTCACGACGTACGGCCCCCTGCTCACCGATCCGTCCGTACTCGCCGGCGGCCGGGTGAGCACGGGAGAGTCCGCCTGGCTCGTCTCCGCCGAGTTCGCCACGCTGACGACGGACCGGATCGGCGCGCTGCGGCAGGCGGCCCGTGACGGCACGGCCGCGTTGGGCGCGTCCGACGCGCTGAGCGGCACCACGGCCGCGACGACCTCGCTGCCGGAGACGCTGGACGACATCGAACGCTCCCTCCTCGTCTCCCGTTCGACCCTGCTGATCGTGGCCCTGCTGATCGCCCTCCTCGCGGGGTACGCGCTGTTCCTCGTGGCCCGGCTGCTGAGCGCCGAACGGGCGGGCGAGACGCGGCTGCTCAGGGCGCGCGGCGGCTCGCCCCGCCGGATCGCGGGGCTCGCCGCGCTGGAGGCGCTGCTGCTCGCGCTGCCCGCGGCGGTCTGCGCTCCGCTGCTCGCCGGGCCGTTGACGCGGCTGCTCGCCGAGCAGGGGGCGCTGGCGCGGATCGGGCTGCGCATCGACACCTCCGGCGGGCGCGCGGAGGTGTGGCTGGTCGCGGCGGCGGTGGCACTGGGGTGCGCGCTCGCGGTGACGGTGCCGGCGCTGGCCTCCGGGTCCTTCACCGTGCGGCGGGCCCGTGCCCTGCCCGCCCCGGTGCGCGCCGGGGCCGACGTCGGGCTGCTGGTCGTCGCCGGGGTCGCGTACTGGCAGTTGGACCGCCGGAACACCGGTGCCCTGTCCGGCGGCGCCGGGGGTGGCACTGTCGGCTCCCTCGGCATCGACCCGCTGCTGGTCACGGCCCCCGCCCTGGCCCTGCTCGCCGGCACCGTCCTCACCCTGCGACTGCTGCCGCTCGTGGCGCGGCTCGCCGAGCGCCGTGCTGCGGTCGGCCGGGGCCTGCCGAGCGCCCTGGCCGGCTGGCAGTTCAGCCGCCGCCCGTCGCGCGGCGCCGGCCCGGTGCTGCTCCTCGTCCTCACGGTCGCCCTGGGGATGCTGGCGATCGGCGAGGGCGCCTCCTGGAACCGCTCGCAGGACGACCAGGCGGACTTCCGCGCCGGTACGGACGTCCGTGTCCTCGCGGGCGGCGCGAACGGCCTCGGCGGCTTCGGGCGCTACGCGGACATCGACGGAGTACGGGCATCCACACCGGCCGTCCGTACGGCGCTGCCGTTGTCCGGCGGCCGGACAGCGACCGTTGTGGCCCTGGACACGACCTCGGCGGCCGACGGACTGCTGCTCCGGCGTGACCTGGCCTCCGAGCCGGTAGGGCCCCTCCTGGCGGGTCTTCCGCCGAAGGGGAGGACGGAGGGCCCTCGACTGCCCCCGGGGGCGACGGAGCTCCGCATGGCGCTGCGGCTGAGCAGCGACCGGGACGGCGGCGACCCGGCGGACACCGACAGGGGCGGCGATAGCGCCGAAGCCGATGTGACGGTCACTCTCCAGGACCGCTACGGCGTGCCGTACCCGGTGCCCGCCGGCCGACTGGCCGTCGACGGACGGCTCCACGTGCTCGCCCTGGACCTCGCCCGCGCGGCGGACGCCCCGACGGGCCGGGCGGCCGGGCACCTGACACTGACCGGCGTGGGGCTGACCATGGAGCAACCGGTCGGCGGCGCCGAGCAACACCGCCTGACCCTGGAGAAGGTGAGCGCCGTCCGCGCCGACGGGACGGAAAGACCGCTGCCGACGGCCACCTCCTGGACGGTCACGTCGCGCTCCGGCAGCACGTCGCCGTCCCCGGACGGCTCCACATTCCCGACGACCCCGCGTGTGGAGGAGTCGCCACCGGGCTCCCTCGTGGTCCGCTACAGCACCGGGTACGTGCCCCGTGAACGCTCCTGGAAGCCCGAGTCGTTCACGGTCCGCCTCCGGGTGACCCAGCCCGCGGCGTCCGAGGTGACGGGCGTCGCCACCGACCGGTTCCTCGCGTCGGCCGGGCTCTCCGGAACCGGGCGGCGGATGGACGTCAGGTTCGGGGACTCGACGGTGCCGGTACGGATCGTGCGGAGCGTACGGGCACTGCCGACGACCGCGGAGGGCGGCGACGGCGACGGCGGTGCGCTGCTGATCGATCTCCGGTCCGTGAACCGTGTGCTGGAGGCCCGGGACGGCCAGGCCGCCGAGCCCACCGAGTGGTGGCTGCGGACGGCGCCGGGCGCGGCCGGGCAGGTGGCCGCGCAGCTGCGGGCGCGTCCCGATGTCGAGCCGTCGCAGGTCGTCGTACGGGACGAGGTCGCGGACCGGTTGCGGGACGATCCGTTCGGGGCGGGTCCCACGGCCGCGTTCGCCGCGGTGGCGGTAGCCGCGGCCGCGCTGGCCGCGGTCGGATTCGCGGTGAGCACGGCGGGGTCCCTGCGTGAGCGGGCCGACGAGTTCGCCGTCCTGCGCGCGCTCGGCGCCCCGCGCCGGCAACTGGCCCGTCTCATCGCCGCCGAACAGGGCGTGCTGGTGGCCGTGGCGCTCACGGCCGGCGTCGCCCTCGGCACGGTCCTCACCCGGGCGGTGATCCCCTTGATCGTCCTCACTCCACAGGCTTCCCGTCCGGTGCCCGAAGTCCTGGTGGAACTACCCGTCGCCCCGGTGGCCCTGCTGCTGGCGGCGGTGACGGTGACCCCGCTCGCGGTCACGGCCGTGCTGGCGGCACGACGACCGGACGCGGTCGGCACGCTGCGGCGCCAGGGAGGTGAGTGACGCGATGGGTGCGTGCTCCTCCACGAGTTCCCGGACTTCCCGCGCCACCCGAGTCTTCGCACCGTCCTCCGTGGCTCCCTGGGTGCGGACCCGGCTGCGGGCCGCGCCCGGAGCGGCCTGCGCGCTGGCCCTGCTGGTGGCGTTCACCGCCTGTCTGGCCGCGGCCTTCCCGCGGGCGGTGGACCGGTACGAGGACGCGGGCCTGCGCAGTGCCGTCACCAAGGCGCCGGCCGAGCGGACGACCGTGCAGTTCTACGCCGAGCAGTCCACGACCGAACTCCCGCCGGACGAGTGGGAGTCGGCCCTCCGCCCGGACACGCTGAGGGAGCAGTACGCGCGGGTGCTGGCCGCCGTCGACCGGCCGCTGGTCGTCGACCGCGCCCAGTCGTCGTACGGCGTGCGCACCACCAAACCCGCGGAGGCACTGGACCGTTGGCTGCCCCGGCCCAGCGGGCTGCCCGCCAACGTGTCACTCGTCGCGCAGAACGGACTCGCCGACCATGCCCGGCTGCGCCAGGGCCGCCTGCCGCGCACCACCGGATCGGTCACCCCGCGCAGCCAGGCCGTGGAGGCCGCCGTCACCACCGAGACCGCCGAACGCCTGCGGATCAAGGTGGGATCAGTGATCCACGTCCCCCGCGCGATGCGGGAGCCGCTGGCCGTGCGCGTCACCGGCATCGTCGCCCCACGCGAGCCCCAGGGCGCGTACTGGTCGACGCAACCGCTGCTGCGCACCCCCTCCCTGATGCGGAATCCCCAGGCGCTTCCGCCCGCCAACACATACTGGCTGGGCGCCCTGCTGCTGCCCCCGGACGCGGCACCCGTCCTGCTGGGAACGCAGGGAGGCCCGGAGCGCTACTGGCAGCTAGCCCCCGCCACCGCCTCGCTGAACGCCCGCGACCTGCCCGCTCTCTCCTCCTCCCTCGCTTCCCTGCTGTCGGGATCCGGCCTGCTGGCGGTGCGCCAGGTCACCGACCCGGCGGCCGAGGCGAACACCGGCCTGGACACGGTGCTCCTCTCCCACCAGCGCCTGCGCGACGGCATCACCCCGCTCGTGTCCGTCGCCGCGTTCGGCACCGGAACCGTCGCGGCCGTGGTGCTGCTGATGGCGGGCGGCCTCGCCGCGGAACGCCGTCGTACGGAACTCGCCCTGCTGCGCGCCCGTGGCGGCTCCCTGCGCGGTGTCACGGGACGGCTGCTGGCCGAGACGGCGGTCGTCGCGGTGCCCGCGGGCGCGGCCGGCCTGACGGTCGCCCTCCTCGCCGTTCCCGCCCCGCGCCACGCCCACGCGGTGGTCGCGGCCACGGTCGTCACGCTCCTCGCCTGCGCCGCACTGCCCCTGCGCGCCGCGGCCCGGCACGCCCTCGTACGGGTCCACGGCGCACGCGAGGACCTGACCTCCGTACGCCCCTCACGGCGCCGTACGGTCGCCGAAGTCACCCTGGTGGTGCTCGCGCTGGGCGCGGTGGTGGCGCTGCGGCGGAGGGGGACGGACGGGTCGGGGTCCTCCGACCCGGGGATCTCCCGGGCCTCGGGTGCTTCGGGGGCTTCAGGCACGTCGGGCGCTTCTGCCGATCATCTGATCTCCCTGGCACCCGTGTTGGTGGGGATCATCGCCGCGCTGGTGCTGGTGCGGCTGTATCCGCTGCCGTTGCGCTGGCTCGCGCGCCGTGTGGGGCGGCTGCGGGGCGCGATCAGTTACCTGTCGCTGGCCCGCGCCGGCCGTACGCCCGTCTCCGCGGTGCTCCCCCTGCTCGCCCTGCTGACCGCCCTCACCACCGCCGCCTTCGGTGGCTCGGTCCTCGCGGGCGTCGCCGACGTACGCGAGCGTGCGGCGCTGTCCGCGACCGGCGCGGACGCCCGCGTCGAGTCCCTGCGAGCGCTGCCCGCGGCGCTGCCGGATCAGGTCCGCCGGAGTCCCGGGGTGCGGGAGGTCAGCCCGGTGAACATCGCGTACGACGTCAATCCGGACGACGGTGCGGAACCGGTGACGCTGGCCGGCGTCGACCCGGGCTCGTACGCGTCACTGGCGCGCCGGACCGCTCTCGGCCCGTTCCCGGCGGCTGCGCTGAAGCCCGCGGGCCCACCTCGGTCGGACGTCCTGCCCGCCCTCGCGTCCCCGTCCCTGGCCGACCGCTTCGGCACCCGGCCCTTCTCCGTACGGCTGGATGACGGCAGCCTCGTCGGTCTCCGGATCACCCTGGTACGCGAGACCACTCCCGCCGCGCCGGGCGCGGACTTCCTGGTCGTGGACCGCTCCCGGCTCCCCGGCCTCCCCGAGCCCACCGCCGGAAAGACCGGCCCGACCACGCTGCTGGTGACCGGCTCCCACCTGGACGGTGCGGCGCTGCGCACGCTGGCCGGCGGGAACGCCGACGTGCGCCTGCGGTCGGAGGTCCTGGCACGCTACGTCGACTCGCCCCTTCAGTCCGGCGCCGAACGCGTCTACACGGCGGCGGTGGCCGCGGGCGCCGGTTTCGCGACCCTGGCCCTGCTGCTGACCCTGATCCGTTCCGCCCCCGAACGCACCGCGCTCCTGGCCCGTCTGCGCACCATGGGGCTGACCCGCGCCCAGGGCCGCCGTCTGCTGATCCTGGAGTCCCTCCCGCAGTCCCTGCTCGCCGCGCTGGGCGGCACCCTCGCGGGGTGGGCCGCCGTCCGCCTCCTCTCCCCCGGCATCGACCTGACGACGGTCGCGCTCGCCACGGCGACGGACTCCGCGCCGGCCGGTGCCCACCTGCGCACGGATCCGTGGTCCCTGCTGGTCCCGGCCCTCGCCGTCGTGATCCTGACGACGGGCATCGCGGCGGCGCAGGCCTGGTGGACCGGGAGACGGAGTTCGGTGAGGGAGTTGCGGGTGGGGGATCCCCGATGACCGCCCCGCGCATACCGGCCGGCGAGCACGGAAGCCCCCCGGACCATCACTGCCGGAGTCACCCCACGACCGCTGAGGGAGTCGTCCCATGACCAGCACGGGCCCCACCTTCGCCGACCTCGCCCACCGCGCGGCGGCCCGCCGGGACCGCCCCGCCTACGGCCACGACGCGCTGATCACCTGTGACCGCCTGGTCCGGATCTTCTCCACGGACGGCGTGGAGGTGCAGGCACTCCAGGGTCTCGACCTGCTCGTCCGCGAGGGCGAACTGATGGCCCTGGTGGGCTCGTCCGGCAGCGGCAAGTCGACATTGATGAACATCCTGGCCGGGCTCGACACTCCCACCGCCGGAGCGGCCCGCGTCGCAGGCCACGACCTGCTCACGATGACCGCCAAGGACCGCCTGCGCTACCGCCGTGAGATCGTCGGCTTCGTCTGGCAGCAGACTTCCCGCAACCTCCTGCCCTATCTGACGGCCGCCCAGAACGTGGCCCTGCCCATGCAACTGGGCGGCGCCCGCACCCGCCGCCGGGACCGTTCCGAACGTGCTCTGGAACTCCTGGAGTTGCTGGAGGTCGCCGACTGCCGCGACCGCCGCCCGCAGGAGATGTCGGGCGGCCAGCAGCAGCGCGTGGCGATCGCGGTCGCTCTGGCCAACGCTCCGAAGGTGCTGCTGGCCGACGAACCCACCGGCGAACTCGACTCCCACACCGGCGAACAGATCTTCGCCGCCTTCCGCACGGCCAACGAACACCTGGGCACGACCATCGTGATCGTCACCCACGACCAGGCCGTGGCGGGCGAGGTCCGGCGCACGGTGGCCATCCGCGACGGCCGCACCTCGACGGAGGTCCTGCGCCGCACCGAGATCGACGCGGCCACCGGTCAGGAGGCGGTCGTCGCCCGCGAGTACGCCACACTCGACCGGGCCGGCCGGCTCCAACTCCCCGCCGAGTACACCGAAGCCCTCGGTATGCGCCACCGCGTCGCCCTGGAACTGGAACGGGACCACATCGGCGTGTGGCCGGACGACAGCGAGTCATGAGCCCAGCACACGAAACACCCGGTGATCGGCATGCCCCGCAATCGGCAGGCCCCAGCACGCCCCGTGATCGGTACACCCGGTGCTCAGCGCACCGTGACGCCCAGCGCCCCGAGTCCCGCCCTGCGCACGGCGATCGACCCGTACGGTGTACGCAGCCTCAGCCACGCCCCCGAGGAGAACAGCGTCAGCGGCTCCTCGCCGGGCCGCTCGGCCACCCGTGCGGGACGCAGGAAGCCGAGCCCCTGTGCCGCGTGCGCGGCCCGTACCGGAAGGCCGGTGTCACCGATCGGCCGGGACCAGATCTCCCGCCCGATCTTGTCGAGCTCGGCCCGAGTCCGCCGGTCCGGTGCCAGTTCCTGTGTACGGGACCGGAATTCGGCCACGGCGGCGGCGACCGTCGCCCGTACCGCGTCCGGTGCCGGCAGCCCCGGCTCCACCTGCCAGCCCCCACGCGGGGGAAGCACCCCCGCCCACGGCGGTCCGGTGACCGCGGCCGGCACCACCGCGGTGGCCGCCGACTCGTCCGTCGCTTCCAGGAGTTCACCCGCGGACACGGTCGAGTCGAGCGTGACGTCGAGCCCATCCTCGTACGGCTTCGCGAGCCGTACCGCCCGGATCGCGAGGACCTCGAACGACGGCGGCCGCCCGAACACCGCGAGTGTCGTCCCGGCGCCCTTCAGACGCACCGCGGCCGCCCGGTCGTAGTGGATCAGCCGTGCGAGGAAGGCGGCGAGGTCCGCCGCCTCCCCGTCGTCGGCGAGGTGAAGCACCGTCATGCCGCGACGGCCTCGTCCTTGTCGTCCCTGTACTCCTCCAGGAACTCCCGCTCCTCGGAAGTGAGCCGGCGCGGCCGCTGCGCCTCGAAGTCGAACGGCACTATCACCGTCGAGGCCCGGACGTAGACCTGGTCCGGATCCTTGACCTCGTAGGTGAGCGTGAACGAGGCCGCCCGTACCTGCGTCACCCACAGCTCGATGTCCACCGGCGTGTGCCGGTGGACCAGCTGCCGCTTGTAGTCGATCTCGTGGCGCGCCACCACGGACCCCTGCTTGAAGTCCTTCTCCGGGCGGAACAGGAAGTCGATACGGGCTTCCTCCAGGTAGCGGAGGAAGACCACGTTGTTGATGTGGCCGTACGCGTCCATGTCCGCCCAGCGCAGCGGGCAGCGGTAGATGTGCCGCAAGATCAGCCCCGGGTCAGCTTCTTGTAGGTGGCGCGATGCGGACGGGCCGCGTCCGCGCCGAGCCGCTCGATCTTGTTCTTCTCGTACGACTCGAAGTTGCCCTCGAACCAGAACCACTTGGAGTCGCCCTCGTAGGCGAGGATGTGCGTCGCCACACGGTCCAGGAACCAACGGTCGTGGGAGACGACCACGGCGCAGCCGGGGAACTCCAGCAGCGCGTTCTCCAGGGAGGACAGGGTCTCCACGTCGAGGTCGTTGGTCGGCTCGTCGAGGAGCAGCAGGTTGCCGCCCTGCTTCAGGGTGAGCGCCAGGTTCAGACGGTTGCGCTCACCGCCGGAGAGCACCCCGGCCGGCTTCTGCTGGTCCGGGCCCTTGAAACCGAACGCGGAGACGTACGCGCGCGAGGGCATCTCGACCTGGCCGACGTTGATGTAGTCCAGCTCGTCGGAGACGACGGCCCACAGCGTCTTCTTGGGGTCGATGTTCTCGCGGCTCTGGTCGACGTAGGAGATCTTGACGGTGTCGCCGACCTTGATCGAGCCGGAGTCGGGCTGCTCCAGGCCCTGGATCATCTTGAACAGGGTGGTCTTGCCCGCGCCGTTCGGGCCGATGACGCCGACGATGCCGTTGCGCGGCAGCGTGAAGGACAGATCGTCGATCAGGACCTTCTCACCGAAGGCCTTGTTGAGGTTGTTGACCTCGACGACCACGTTGCCCAGGCGCGGGCCCGGCGGGATCTGGATCTCCTCGAAGTCCAGCTTCCGCATCTTCTCGGCCTCGGCGGCCATCTCCTCGTAGCGGGCCAGACGCGCCTTGGACTTGGCCTGCCGCCCCTTGGCGTTGGAGCGGACCCACTCCAGCTCCTCCTTGAGGCGCTTGGCGCGCTTGGCGTCCTTCTGGCCCTCGACCTTGAGGCGGGTCTGCTTGGTCTCCAGGTACGTGGAGTAGTTGCCCTCGTAGCCGATGGCGCGGCCACGGTCGAGCTCCAGAATCCATCCGGCCACGTTGTCGAGGAAGTACCGGTCGTGGGTGATGGCCACGACGGTGCCCTTGTACTGGGCGAGGTGCTGCTCCAGCCAGTTCACGGACTCGGCGTCGAGGTGGTTGGTGGGCTCGTCGAGGAGCAGCAGGTCAGGCGCTTCCAGGAGCAGCTTGCACAGCGCGACGCGGCGCTTCTCACCACCGGAGAGGTTGGTGACGGGCCAGTCGCCGGGCGGGCAGCCCAGGGCGTCCATGGCCTGCTCCAGCTGGGCGTCCAGGTCCCACGCCTCCGCGTGGTCCAGCTCCTCCTGGAGCTTGCCCATCTCCTCCAGCAGCGCGTCCGAGTAGTCGGTCGCCATCTGCTCGGCGATCTCGTTGAACCGGTCGAGCTTGCCCTTGATCTCGGCGACACCCTCCTGGACGTTCTCCAGGACGGTCTTCTCGTCGTTCAGCGGGGGCTCCTGCAGCAGGATTCCGACGCTGTAGCCGGGCGAGAGGAACGCGTCACCGTTCGACGGCTGCTCAAGGCCGGCCATGATTTTCAGGACGGTCGACTTACCGGCACCGTTCGGACCGACCACACCGATCTTCGCGCCGGGCAGGAAGTTCAGCGAGACGTCGTCAAGGATCACCTTGTCGCCGTGAGCCTTGCGCGTCTTGCGCATGGTGTAGATGTACTCAGCCAAGAGAAACCGTCCGGCAGCTTGAAATCTGGCAGTGGGCAGTACCAGCCATCTTGCCGCACGGCCAGCCCTCGACGGAAACCGGATGGTGGGGGCCACGAGAGCGGCCGTTGCGGGCGGAAGACGCGGCCCCGGGGCGCCTGGAAGGCGCCCCGGGGCCGCGTCGTTCGCGTGGGTCACCGCGCGGTCACTCACTGTTGAGTTGCCAAGGATCAGTCCCGCTCGGTCGCTCCCGCTGAGCTCTCCTCACTCCTGCGAGGGCGTCTTCTTCTTACGGACCATGAGCATCGCCCCGCCGCCGACCACGACCAGGACGATCGCTATGCCCGCGATCAGCAGGGTCGCGTCGGAACTGCCCGTCTCGGCGAGGTCGGTGCCCGTGGTGGACGCGATGCCCGCCGTCGCGGGGCTCGGCTCGCTGAGCGTCTGGACCGAGTCGCCGCCTTCGGCGGCCTCGGTGTCGGTCTCGCAGTCGAGCACGCCGCTGATCCGCTTCTCGAAGCCGTTCGGCCCCCTGATCGTGAAGTCGTACGCCTGGTCCTCCTGCAGCGGGATCGTCACCGTCTCGGTCGTGCCGGCGTCGATCGTGTGCCTGATGCCCATGAGCTCGAAGGTGAAGGGCTCGTCCCCCTCGTTGGCCGCCGTGATGTCCACGCCGCCCGCCGTGCAGTTCTTCTCGGCGGACAGCGCGGGTATCGCCCCCTTCCCCGCCCAGTTCGCGCTCGCCACGGCGGAGACCGTCGACTGGCTGGAGCCCGCGAGGATCTGTGTCTGACTGCGGGTCTCGGAGGTGAAGGCGCGGCCGACGGGGACGGTGGTGGAGGCCTGCAGGGTCAGTTCGGCCGAGCCGGCCGCGGCGTCCTCGGGCACCGCGAAGTACAGCCGGCTGCCGTTGCCCGCGGAGGTCACGACCCCGCCGGTCTCGTCGACGATCTTCACTCCCTCCGCCATCGCCGCCGCGGGCGGCGTGACCGTCACGGAGTCCGCGTTGGTGCGCACCGTGACCGGACCGAGCCGCTCGCCGACGCGGCCGGAGATCGCCGGCGGGTCGAGAGTCAGCGAGGCCTCGGGCTCCGCCAGGTTCCGCGCGCTCTTCTGGAGGTAGTCCGCGAGCTTCTCCGCCTGCGGGTTGACAGCCTCCACGTCGGCGCCGTCCGAGTAGCGCCAGATGGCCACCTGTGTGCCGGCCGCGGCGTCCTGTTCGGTGAGGCCGGAGGCACCGGCCTTCTTGGCGAGCGCCGCGAGGTCGTTGACCTGCGGGTAGGAGTTCTGCAGAATCCAGCGGATCTTGCCCGCGTCCTTGTTGTCGCTCAGCGACGTGCCGCTCCACGAGGTCTCGTGGTACCTGGCGTCCTGCTGCGTCGGGTTGTACAGGTCGACGCAGTAGGTCTGCAGCATGCCGCCGCCCTCGACGGACATCTCGAACAGGCCCGCGGAGACCTGCTGTTCCTCGCCCTTCTCGCGGATCACAGCGGTCCCGTGGGCCTTCAGGCCGGTTATCGTCGCGGTCGCGCCGCCAGGGCCCTGCGGAGTCTCCCCGGCGACGGCCGTGCCCGCGGCGGCGAGCACACCCGCCGCGACGAGCCCGGACACCAGTGACGCGGCGGCGAGACGAGCGGCCTCCGGCCGCCGGCCTGTTCGCCTGCGAGCGGACAACGCAGAGAACACAGAAAACACAGAATTCCCCTTCGAGCAGGACCCGTTGGCATGTGGGGGTGGGGTCCCACAACAGCATCATCAGACCCGTGGGCTGTCCCGGCATCCTAGGGAGGCGGCGCGCCGCTCTTCCCCGTCATCTCGTCGGACAACCGATCCGACTCGGAATCGTTATCGCTCACACAGTCTTTGAGCTGCGCCTATCCACACTTTCTCCGGGACTGTTCGGAACGCAGTCGCCAATAAGCCACAGTCCGGGCAGGTCGGCCGATCAGCGACTGACGTCATGTCACTCCTGCTGGCTCCGGCTGTGGTTGGGCTACTGGACCCGGCCGATTCGCGGGCGGTGTCTCCCAGTTGGGCTCAGGCCGGGAGGAGGACGGCGCCGTCGCTGCCGTGTCTCCCCTTGAGGCGCGGCGGAACGCCGACGTGCCGCGCGCGAGATCGTGGCCGATCGCCACCGCTTCGATGTCCGCCCAGGTGCGGCTCTCGCCCTGCTCGGTCCTCTCGGTCCGCACCCTCAGCCGCCCCTGGACCACCACCGGATCGCCCACCGACACGGACGAGGCGACGTTCGCCGCGAGCGTCCGCCTGGCCCACACCGTGAAGAAGTTGGTGTGGCCGTCCGTCCACTCGTTCCTCTCCCGGTCCAGGTACCGCGACGTCACCGCCAACCGGAACCGGGCCGAGGTGCCCGTGGCCGTCTCCTTGCACACCGGCTGGGTGGCCACGTTCCCCACCACGCACAGCGTCGTCTCGTTCATCGCGAACCCCTCTTTCGCCCCGGCGCCCATGCCGGGTGGATACGCGTACGGGCCCGTCCCGTACGGCTGCGTCTGCCGCGGTGACCACGTCCGCCGTGGTCTCCGCGAGATCAGACTGCCTCCGTCGGGCCGAGCCCGCCGAGCGCTGTGCACAACCCCTGGCCTGTGGACAACTCCGTCACCCGAAAGGGCTGGATGCCCCTGCCCAGCACGCCTGGCTTCCCCTCACCGCACGGCCACGGTGGTCCCCAGAACCTGGCTGTACTGCTCGCGGACCTCCCGGTACCGCAGCAGTTCCGCCGCCACCGGATCCAGTACCTGCGCCCGCCCGCACCCGGCGGCCGCCTCCCGCAGTTTCCGTTCCGCTTCGAGCCCGTACCGCCGGGCCGGCCCCCGCGCCGCCAGCCTGCTGCTCAACTCGACGGCCGGACCGCCGACGATGCCCATCGACATCAGCAGCACCGGCGCGCCGATGTTGGGCGCCATGACCCCGATGATCTGCGCCACCAGCCAGAGCCCCCCGATGACCTGGAGGATCGTCATGGCTGCCTGGGCGAGCACGGCGACCGGCCACCAGCCCGGCCGGGGCGGCCTGCCCTGCGGCGCCCCGGCCCGAGCCGCCAGCTCGTCCAGGGCCTCGGGCAGCCCTTGGGCGCCGCGCACGGCCGCCTCGCGCACGGCCTGGGCCCAGGGGGCGGGCAGCCCCGAGGCGGCCCGTTCGGACACGGTGCGCACGGCCTGTTCGACGCGCTGACGCGCGGTGGCCTCCTCGTCCACGGGCGCACGGAGGCCAAGACGCCCGGTCGAGGGTTCGCTGTAGTCCTGGAACCACCGCCACAGCCGCAACCAGGGCGTCCCACACGCGCGGTTCGCGTTGCGCAGCCACGCGCGCTCGGCCGCCTCACCCGCCGCGGTGGCGCCCACGGCGTCGGCGAGCCGGTCGGCGAACTCGTCGCGAGCCTCCTCGCTGAGGCCCGTGCGCTGCCCGGTCGTGTACACGGACCGCAGACGCCACGCGGCCGCGTCCAGGTCGGCGGAGATGCGGCGGCCCGCGGCGCCCCGCTCGGCCACGAACTGGCCCAGCGCCTCTCGCAGCTCCCCGACGCCGTCCCCGGTGAGCGCGGACAGGGCGAGTACGGTCGCGCCCCGTTCGCCGTAGTCCCCGAGCGGGATCCCGTCCTCGTCGAGCAGCCTCCGCAGATCGTTGAGGACCTGGTGGGCGGCGTCCCCGGGGAGCCGGTCCACCTGGTTGAGGACGACGAACATGACCTCGGCGTGCCCCGCCATGGGCCGCAGATAGCGCTCGTGGAGGACGGCGTCGGCGTACTTCTCCGGGTCGACGACCCAGATGACCGCGTCCACGAGCGCCAGGACGCGGTCCACCTGCTCGCGGTGCTGCACGGCCGCGGAGTCGTGATCGGGCAGGTCGACCAGTACGAGCCCGCGCAGCTGCGACGCGTCCGGACTCTGGATCGGGCGCCTGCGCAGCCGTCCCGGGATGCCGAGCCGGTCGATGAGCGTGGCCGCGCCGTCGCTCCAGCTGCACGCGATGGGTGCGGCCGTCGTGGGCCGGCGGACGCCGGTCTCCGAGATGGTCACTCCGGCGAGCGCGTTGAAGAGCATCGACTTGCCGCTGCCGGTGGCGCCCGCGATGGCGACGACCGTGTGCTGCCCGGAGAGCTTGCGCCGTGCCGCCGCCTCGTCCAGGACACGGCCCGCCTCGGCGAGCGTCCTGCTGTCCAGCCGCGTCCGCGAGAGCCCCACCAGTTCGCCCAGCGCGTCGAGCCGCGAGCGCAGCGGCCCGTCGTACGTGAGAGGGGTCACCGCGGGCGCACCGGAGAGTTTCGTTTCCACGACCGCGGCCTGCTCGGCGGCGTCCTCCTCGGTCACGCGCCGGGCGATCAGGCCGTCGTCCCAGTCGTCGCCCGCAGCTTCGGTGTCGCGGTCCGCGGCAGCGGCAGCGGCAGCGGCAGCGGCAGCGGCAGCGGCAGCGGCAGCGGGTGGGCTGGTGTCCGCAGGAGGCTCGGTACGGGCTCGTGAACGGACCTTCCTGCGGAACTTCTCCAGCACGGAGGAGTCGCCGTCCCGTGCGGGCGAGTCGTCGTCCTTCACGCGCGCGCGGGAGCGTTTCTCGTCCGCTTCAGGGTCGGCGTTTTCAGAGTCTGCGTTCTGAGGGTTTGCGTTTTGAGGGTTTGCGCGTTGAGGGTTTGCGTTTTCCGGGCCTGCCTTCTCACCGGCGCCCTCGCCCGGCGGGCGCCCCTCGGAGGCGCTCTCTACGGGGCGCCCGTTTCCCGAAGCGCTCTCCCCAGGGAGGGTGTTTCCGGGATCGCCGTCCTCGGAGGCCCGCTCGGGAGCCCTCTTGGAGGCCTCCTCGGGAGATGTGCCGGGAGATGTGCCGGAGGATTTCCCGGTGGCTTTGCCGGAAGACCGGCCGGCGCCCCCCGAGCCCTCGCCCCCGGTGTGGTCGGCGTGATCCGTGCGGTCAGTGACAGCAGTCACCGCGGTCACCTCTCCTTCTGCAGTACGGACAGCGCGGCGATGAGCTCGGCCTGGGGTTCCGGGTGTACGTCGAGGGCGTCGAGCGGGGCGAGGCGGCGCTCCCGCTCGGCGTACAGCGCTTTGTCGAGGTACTCGGTGAGCAGCCGCCCGCCCCGGTCGCGCAACCGGAGCGCCCTCTGCGCACTGATCCGCTCGGCGAGCCCCTCCCCCGCGGACCGCGCCCGGCGGCCGCCCAGGAGGACGGTGGCCACGAGGGCTGCCACGACCTCGGAGTCCGGGGCAACGCTCCGGTCGAGGTCGCGCACCTCTTCCTCGGCGTACTCCTCCAGGACGCGCCGCCAGCGCCGTACGGCCATCCCGATGCGGTCCTCCGCGCCGTCGAGCGTCGCGTCGCCGCCGGCCAGTCCGGGCGCCTTCGCGGCCGGTTCGCGCCGCCAGGCCTCCTCGACGCGCTCGTCGGCGGCCGTGACGGCGCACAGGAGCAGCGCGCAGAGGCTCTCGACGAGGGCGTCGAGGAGTTCACCGGCGGTGCAGTCGAGCGGATAGCTGCGCCATCGCTTGAGCGCGTCCCCGGCGAGCACCGCCCCGGCCTGCAAGCGCGTCCTCACGCGCGCGTGCTCGCTGTCGTATGCGGCGTCGACGGCCGCGGTGAGCCGGAGGGCGGCGGCGTACTGGGCGGCTGCCGCACTGGCCAGCTCGGGCATCCGCGCCCTCAGCGAGTCGAGGACTCCGTGGGCCGTACGGGCCATCGCCTCCTCCCGGGCGCCCGGGTCGGTCACCTGGTGGATGAGCCAGGTGCGCAGCGGTGCGACAGCGGTGGCCGGCAGCAGCCCGCCGCCCCACGCGGACTCGGGCAGCTCGGGCACGGTGAACCGGGGCACCTCGCCGAGCCCGGCCTTGGCGAGCAGAGCCCCGTACTGCCGTGACACCTCGGCCACCACCTGGTGGGGCACCCGGTCGAGCACGGTCACGAGCGTCACCTTGTGCTCTTTGGCCGTACGCAGCAGATGCCATGGCACCGCGTCGGCGTAACGGGCGGCCGTGGTGACCATGACCCAGATGTCGGCCGCGGAGATCAGCTCGGCGGCCAGCACGCGGCTGTCGGCGACCAGGGAGTCGACGTCGGGCGCGTCGAGGAGCGCGAGCCCGGGTGGGAGGGTCTCGGTGGTCTCGATCCGCAGGACCCGCTCGTTCTTCCTGCCCGGTGTGGAGGGCTCGATGCCCCTGCCCAGGAGAAAGGGCTCGTTGCCCGGCTCCTGATGGGGCACCCGCGCGCGTGTGAGGTTGGGCAGCACGCGCATCCCGGTGAACCAGTGATGGTCCTCCGGGTGGCACACCAGCACGGGGTTGCGTGTGGTGGGCCGCAGTACACCCGCCTCGCTCACCCGCCGGCCCACCAGGGAGTTGACGAGTGTCGACTTCCCGGCCCCCGTGGATCCGCCCACGACGGCCAGCAACGGTGCTTCGGGTTCCCTCAGCCGGGGCACCAAGTAGTCGTCGAGTTGTGCGAGCAGTTCGTCGCGGTTGGCACGCGCCCGTGGGGCCCCCGCCAGGGGCAGCGGAAAGCGCACGGCGGCGACACGATCGCGCAGCGCGGAGAGTGCGTCGAGCAGCTGAGGCCGTACGTCCAAGGTCACCACATGCGAAGAATGCCCAATTTTACGGCCATTCGGAAGCATATGAGCATGTCAGCGCGCCGACAGAACACAAGGGACGGAAGGGACTAGTGGGACGCAGGCATAACGAGTACACAACACCCGATGCCCGAGACGCCAAAAGCGATGCACGATTCGTACCTGCCTGCGATTATCAGGACCGCTTCACCGAACCTCCACATTGAGCCACGGAGGCGAAGCAACAGGGACAAGGACCGGAGAGCCCTATCCTTGTCCCCGGCAACGTCACGGATCAGCCCACACCCGGGCACCACGACACAGGCCACCACACCTGGCCCCCGTAGCTCAGTGGATAGAGCAGGCGCCTTCTAAGCGCTTGGCCGCAGGTTCGAGTCCTGCCGGGGGCGCAAACGCCCTCTCACCTGCACGTTTAGGTGAGGGGTCTTTTCATGCCCGCCCTGACAGCGGTATTTAGCCAAGCGCCTTGCTCCCATCACGAATCGGCGTACCGTCGGATTCATCCCCCGGAGCACAGAGATGGGAGTGCGGCGGGCAGGCGCGCACCGTGGCCCGGCGGCGATGCCACCCTCCACGGAGGCGCTGGCGCGAGCCCGGTCGCGCGCCGCACCGGGTGCGGGCGGATCTGGTCCGAGGCGGGAGATCGCCACCTGACTGCCGTGCGCTGGAGGGCGGCTCCCCCTCCATCGCCTTGCGCCCCACGCCTCACCGGTTGAGGGGTGGGGCGTCCGCGCGTCAGCCGGCCTTCTTCTGTTCACGTAGTTCGCGGACACTGGAGGTGAGGGTGCCCTCTTGCTGCTCGTAGTGGGATAGGGCTACGCCGAGGCCGAAGAAGGTGGGCGCCCATTCGCCGACGAAGATGCCCCACCGGTCGGCGCGGGCGAGGCCCTGCCCGGGTTCGGCGGCCAGGCTCGCGGCCCAGGCCGCGACGGAGAAGACGATGGATGCCATGGCGGCGGTGTAGGCATGTTCGCTGCGGACGCCCATGTCGTGCATTCGCTTGATGATCATGGGTGGCTCCGTTCGCTGGATGGGGTTCCCTGGTCGGAGTGCCCACACCGTGCGCACCCATTCGTGGGTTTTGTCGGATATGCACATTCCTGTATCGGCGGGTAACCTCCTCCGCCGTCCAAGCTGGCGCCGTGCTGCCGGTGGGCGCGTCCACCCTGTTGACAGTGCCCGGTCGTTTCCGCTGGCCCCGCTGCCGGGAAGCGCTACACGCACAACACAGAGGCCCCGTCATTCAGGTCGACGGGGCCTCGCTGCGTTCGGGCTCACGGGCGCCAGGACTCCTGGTAGCCGTCGCGATCGGCGTACGGGAGCGCGAGCAGGCGCAGTGTCGGACAAGGCCGCGACAGCGGACGAGCTGCTGCACGCGATTCGCGACGCGATCGAGCACCTCCAGGAGAACGGCGCCGGGGACGAGATCAAGGGCCACAAGGACGGCTACCCCACCTCGTGCCTGGGTGGCCCGCTGTACGCCTGGACACAGAACGGCGCGCCCCGGCCCGGCGGCAAGCCGGCTACTCCGAACGGGCCGGTCGTCGTCCTCTCCAAGGTGGTCGCGGCGGCGAAGGCCGACCCGCCGAAGAAGGGCACACCCGCAGCGACCACCGAGCATCCGCGGAAAGCCCCGATATTGGCGCATCAGCTCAGCGATCCGTGCCATGTCCCGCTGTCTTTTCCACTGGCTGATGAGGACGAGGGCGACGCGGGCGGTGGCGGGCATCACAACCACGCGGTCCTCAGCGCCTCCGAGCACTGTGTGTCCTCCCGCCCCGCGGACATGGCGGCGCGCTCATCGCCTTCGACGCCGTGGTGTCGTACCCGAGCGCCGAGGGGCCCTGCGAGACGCTGCCCGGAGACTTCTACCTGCCGGTGGTGACACCCCGCACCGGGAGACGACTCTGCCGCCCGCTTCCCTGATCACCGGTGTCACCCTGCCGCTCGCCCCGGTCGCCGCCCGCTCCCGGTACCGGAAGGTGCGCGAGCGCGCGTCCTACGCTTCACGGTCGGCTCGATCGCTGCCGCGCTCGACGTCCAAGACGGCGTCGTACGCGATGTGCGCCTGGCCTTCGGGGCGGTCGCGTCCCGGCCGTGGCGCGCCCGGAAGGCCGAGCGGGCGCTACTGGGAGCACCGGCGACAGCCGAGGCGTTCGCCGCCTGCGCGGACGCCGAACTGGCCGCCGCGACACCGCTGCCCCACACCACGTACAAGGTGGCGCTGATGCGCGACCTCGTCGTGGCCGTACTGACCGAACTCGCCGAGGAGGCCCTCCGATGACCTCGACTGTGCAGGGCTTCGTCGGCACCGCGCACAGCCGCCTGGAGGGCCGCGACAAGGTCACCGGGAGCTGCCCGCTACGCGGCGGAGATCCCCCTCGCCGGGCTCGCTCACGGCTGAATGGTGCTGTCCACCGTCGCCCTCGGCCGTATCCGCTCGGCGGAGACGGGCTCCGTCCTCGCCTTGCCGAGCGTGCAAGCACGTCAAGCTCGCCGACCTGCTCCTGGCCGGCAAAAGCGCCGAGGCGACCGGATTCCTCGGTGCCTTCCTGCTCCACGATCTGATGCGCGACACCACGGCGACCGTGTACTGCCTGGTGCGCGGTGAGGACCACGACGCGGCGCTCGCCCGGCTGCCGGCCAACATGGAGTGGTACGGCGTGTGGGAAGCGGTCGACGCGGACCGGCTCGCGATCGAGGTGGGCGACCTGGCCGAGGAGCGCCTTGGCCTGTCCGAGGAGCGGTTCGAGAACTACCCGCTACGTCGAGTTCTTCGTACGGGCCGGCCACTTCCCCCCGGCCCCCGCTCCGGCACGGGCGGCCTGACCGCACGCCGCGGGCGCACGTAGTGCCCCGCGGCACAGAAAGGACGGCACGGCGCGCGGCCGGGCGGTTGTTCGAACGCGGGTAATCCCCCGCGGTCGCCTCCGTCCGGCCGCGCGCCGGTTCGGCCGACAGCGACGTCCGGCAGGAATGGCCTTGCGGCGGCCGGGTGTTGTGGCAGGAAGCGGAGTGCGCCGCACGCTGTCGGGCTGCTCCTCCGCCGCTTTGGCACCCCTCAGGCTCTGGAAATGTGGCGCCCGTCAGTTCTCGGGAAAAAAGAAAGGCTCATTATCTTGTCTCTCACCGGCTCATCCGCAATCGAACCGGGGGACCGCACCGGGCGGGCACTGCTCGTGCTGGCGCACCCGCGCGCTGACTCTCTGACGGCGCACTCCGGCAGGCGCACGCAGGAGCACCTGGAGCGACACGGGTACACGGTCGACGTGCTCGATCTGCACGCCGAGGGCTTCGATCCGCGCATGTCCGCGCAGGACGAGCCCGACTGGGACGACCCGGGCAAACGCTACTCCGACGAGGTCCACGCGCACATCGCGCGCGTCGACGCGGCCGACACCCTGGTCGTGGTCTTCCCGGTCTGGTGGTTCGACGTGCCGGCGATCCTGAAGGGCTGGATCGACCGGGTGTGGAACCACGGTCTCACCTACGGTGTCGACCCCTCTCCCCTCGCGACCAAAAGGATCCTGTGGCTGGGCCTGGCCGGAGGATCGCGTGCGGCCTACGCCGAGCAAGGCCTGGACGAGATGATGGACCGTCATCTGCGGGTGGGGATCTCCAAGTTCTGCGGTCTGGAGGACATCGCCGTCCGGCTCGTCTACGACACGGTCTCGGACCGTCCGGTTGCCGCGACCCGCGAGGCCGTCCTCGCCGCCACCGACGGCATCGTGGCCGAGTTCCTCGACGGCGCCCCGTCCACGGCCGGTGCCTGACCGGGCTCCGGAAACCGCTGACAGCCGCCTGTTTCACGACGAACCGCGCGCCGCACCGGCTCGGCCCGGGCGCACTGCGCGCCTCCGTCACCCGCCGCCTACCAACCGCTGGTGGCCTCGACAACGGCTCTCTGTCGATCGGTGGTGACATGGTGACCGCACCATTCACCAGGACGGTATCCGGCGGGGACACCGACCTGATCAGTGTGGCCGTACCAGGGTGGCGCAGTGAACTGGTCGACCGACTCCGACGGCAACGCGATGACCGACGGGTGCGTCCTCACCGGCAAGGCGAAAGCGAAGCGGGTTCACTCGCCGCGCTGTCGCCCCTCGACCGGTCGCCTCACTCCGCGCGGATGGTTCCTCTGCGCAGCTCAGGTTTCCCTCCCCGGCGTGTAGTCGGCCTCATCCAGTCCGAAGGTCCAGGCGACGCCCTCCCTGGCGGTCCGGGTCCGTGGCGGTACTCGGAGCCAGTAGGTGCGGTGGGTGCCGTCGGGTTCCGGGGTGGAGTTGACGACCTCGACCATCACCAGCGGCTCGTCCCCTTCCAGTTCGATCCGCCACAGCACACCGGCCTCGTCCCGCTGCACGGGTTTCGCGCCGGACTCCTCCAGGTAACGGTCGTAGCCGTAGTGCTCCAGCATCACGCGGCGCAGCTCGGCGTTCTCCTCCTCGCGTATCCGCCGCGGGGTCAGGGTGGCGAGGCCGTCGAGGAATTCCGCGGGTACCGGCATGCCGTGCCAGGCGTGCAGCGCGAAGCCGTCGGGGAAGGCGAGTGCCGGGCCGTCCGCGCGGTCGAGCCGGCCTGCCTCGTCGCGGTGCAGTTCCACGGGGCGTTCAGCGACGACCGCCGTCTTCTCGTACGGCCACCACCAGCCCGCGGCGCGGGCGACCGCGGCGATTCCGTCGAGCTCCTCCCCGCCGTCCTGGCCGTCGAAGGCGGCCAGCCAGGGCGCGTCGTGCTGGCCCATGACCGCGTCGAGCATGACGAGCCGAACGGCCTGCTCCCCTCCCGGCACACCGCTGGATGCCTCGACCGCGCTCGTCCGTATGCGCTCGGTCAGCATGAGTGTGGTGTCCCACAGCTGAGCGCCCGTCAAGGCCCAGTGCTCGGCCCAGCCGGCCGGCCCGAGGCGGTCGGCAAGCCGCTTCCGTGCGGCTGCCCACGGCCGCGTGCGCACCTCGTCGCGGACACTGCGGCCGGCCGTGCCCTCCGCCGTGAGCCGAGCGGCCAGTGCCGCGCCCTCGCGGGGCGAGCCCGCCCAGACGATGCGCACCGGCTCGGGCAGGCCCGCCAGCCGGTAGGCCAGGCGCACGCCGTCCTCCGCCGTTGTGCGGTCCGCCGGGCCGGTCGCCGCCGCGACCCCGCGCCACACCGCCGTCACGTCGGTCTGTGCGGTCGTCGCATCTGTCTGTGCGGTGTGCGTCGTTGTCGTCGTCATCGTTCTGCTCCCCGCTGCCTCAGTCCGCCACGACGCGCACCGCGCCGGGCACGTACTCACGCTGCCGCACCACCCGGTACCAGCCCTTCGGCAGCGGTATCGCCGCGTGCTCCTCGTGCACCACCCGTCCGCCGTCCGGGAGATGGAGGTAGGAGGCACCGAACGGCCCCGCCTCCCGGACCAGGGTGCCCGGCCCCACCACCGCGTGGGCGTGTCCGGTGACCTCGCCGAGGGCCAGTACGAGCCGTCCCCGGGCGTCGCGCGGCTGCCGCGGCAGCCGGTCCGTGCCCGGCGGCACGGCCGCCTCCGCGACGGGCACGATCAGGACGTCCCCCTGCCGGTACATGCGTGTCTCCCTTCAGCGTCGGCGCCTCGCCGACCCGATGTCCACGAAGCTACGCGGGGGGTCTGACAACGCCCCCCGGTCCGGAGGCTGACCGGCCCCGGACCGGCCCCGGTCAGCCTCCGGACCGACGTCCTCCCGACCAACCCGCACGGGCCCGTGGAAGGCGTTGTCAGTGCGGGTTGGTAGAACTCTCCGCAAGCAACACACCGCATCAGCGCACCACGTTCATCCGCCTCTGGAGGCCAGCGACATGTCCCTCGTCGAGCATCTGAAGGAACTGCACGGCCTCCCGGCCTTCGACTTCCCCGAGCCCGGCGCGCCGCAGGAACTGCCGGAGGCAGGCGCGGTGGCCTGGCGGCTGGCCGTCGATCCCTACAGGGGCGTCTGCGATGAGGAGTGGGATGACGTCTGGGACCGCTTCCTCGACTCGGTGGACCCTGCGGGTGTCCGCGCCATCGTCGTAGGCCAGTGGGACGAGCCCTACGACAACGACTCCAGCGGCATCGTGCAGCGACTGGTGGATGCCCGGCACCGGCTGACGGGCCTTCAGGCCGTCTTCATCGGTGACCTGGAGATGGAGGAGGCCGAGATCTCCTGGATCGAGCAGTCCGATGTGACGCCGGTCCTCGACGCCTATCCGCTGCTGGAGGAGTTCGGCGTCCGCGGCGGCACCAAACTGCGCTTCCCCGCTGTACGGCACAAGCAACTGCGCAGGCTCCGCTTCGAGGCCGGAGGCCTGCCCGGCGAGGTGGTGCGCGGGGTCGCCGCCAGCGAGTTGCCCGCGCTGGAGTACCTCGACATGTGGCTCGGTGTGGACGAGTACGGCGGCGACGCGACCGTGGCCGATCTGGCGCCGATCCTGGCCGGCGGGCAGTTGCCGGCGCTGCGCCACCTCGGCCTGCGCAACAGCGAGATCCAGGACGAGATCGCCGCCGCCGTGGCCTCGGCCCCGGTCGTCGCCCAGCTCACGTCGCTGGACCTGTCCCTCGGTGTGCTCTCCGACGAGGGCGTGACGGCGCTGCTCGGCGGCCAGCCGCTCACCCACCTGGCCCGGCTGGACCTCCACCACAACTTCGTCACGGAGCCGGTGGCCCGGCGGGTTCAGGAGGCGCTGGAGCCGGCCGGCGTCGAGGTCGACCTGTCCGAGCCAGGCGACTCGTGGGAGGACGACGGCGTCGTCCACCGCTTCACCGCGGTCTCGGAATGACGAGTCGCGGAATGACCAGTCGCGGAATGACGAGTCCCGGAATGACGAGTCCCGGAATGACGGTAATGAGGCGGTCATGACCTTCGCTGATCACTTTGAGACGTTTCACGGGCTGCCCGTCTTGTCTCTCCCCGAGCCCCGGGAGGAGCCTCTCCCGGCCGCGGACGGCGTGGCCTGGCGGCTGGACTGCTTCGACGCCGGGGAGATGCCGTTCGCCGAGCTGTGGCGGAGCTTCACCGACCGGGTGCCGAGCGCGGATGTGCGGGCTCTGGTCATCGGGCCGTGGTGGGACGACGAGTACACCGAGCTGCGCCCGGCGCTGGAGCTGATCCTGGCCGACGCGGAGCGCTTCCCCGCGCTGCGCGCCCTCTTCCTCGCCGACGTCACCGGCGAGGAGTGCGAGATCTCCTGGCTGCAGCTCACCGATGTCACCCCCGTCCTGGAGGCCTTTCCGCTGCTGGAGGAGTTCTGCGTCCGCGGCGGCGACTCCCAGGGGCTGGGCGAGGAACCCCTGTCGCTGCGCCCGGTGCGGCACGAGGCGCTGCGCGTACTGCGGTTCGAGTCGGGAGGCCTGCCCGGACACGTGGTGCGGGCCGTCGGAGCGTGCGAACTGCCCGCTCTGGAGCACCTGGAGCTGTGGCTCGGGGTGTCGCACTACGGCGGCGACGCGACCGTCTCCGACCTCGCGCCGATCCTGGCGGGCGGCCGGTTCCCGGCGCTGCGGCATCTCGGGTTGCAGGACAGCGAGGTGCAGGACGAGATCGCTGCGGCGGTCGCGTCGGCGCCGGTCGTCGCCCAGCTCGAATCGCTGAGCCTGTCCATGGGCACCCTCACCGACAGCGGTGCCGAAGCCCTGCTCGGCGGCCAGCCGCTGACCGACCTCAAGTGGCTCGACCTGCACCACCACTTCCTGAGTGAGGCCATGGCCGACCGGGTCCGTACGGCCTTCGGCTCCGCCGGGACCGAGGTGGACCTGTCCGAGCATCAGACCCCGCACCGCTGGCAGAACCAGGAGTGGCGCTATGTCGCTGTCTCCGAGTAGCCACACCCCCGGCACCGGCGTACGGTTCGCCGTCGTCGGCAATCCGGAGAACCGGCGGACCACGTTGTTCGCCGACGCCGTCCGCGCGGCGGGGCACACGCAACCGCGCGTCCTGGCGTGGCGCGACGTGCTGCGCGGGCGGTTCGCGTTCAGGGCGGGCGAGTTCGTACGGATCGACTCCCCCGGTGAGAACGCCGAGGTCGACCGGCTGCTGCGGAACACCGACGATCCCACCCGGGTGGAGGGAACGGCCCTGTGGTACCGGCGCTTCACGGCGGCGGTCCGGGAGGTGACGGACGCGGCGCGGCGTGCGGGTGCGGTGCCCTCCGCCGGTGCCGAGGACGTCGCGGTGATGTTCGACAAGCGGCGCTGCCATGCCCGGCTCGCCGCCGCGGGTGTCCCGGTGCCTCCCGCCCTGACGGGCCCGCTCGACGGCTGGGACGAGCTGCGGGAGAAGCTGAGAACCGCGCGCATCTCACGGGCCTTCGTGAAGCCGGCGCACGGTTCGTCGGCCTCCGGCGTCGTGGCGCTCTCGGTGGCGGGCCCCGGCCGGGTCAGGGCGACGACCTCCGTGGAGACCGCCTCCGACGGCCGGCTCTTCAACTCCCTGCGGGTACGGCAGTACGCCTCGGAGCCCGAAGTCGCCGCCCTCGTCGACGCGCTGGCCCCGGACGGGATCCATGTCGAGCAGTGGCTGCCGAAGGCCTCGCAGGGCGGACGCGCCGCCGATCTCCGAGTGGTGGTGGTCGCCGGACGCGCCACGCACGCCGTCGTGCGGACCAGCCGTCACCCCATGACGAATCTGCACCTGGGGGGCGCCCGCGGCGACCTGAACACGGCACGCGAGGCCATCCGGGCCGCGGGCGGCAGCTTCGACCGGGTACTGGACGCCGCCGAGCAGGCGGCCGCCTGTTTCCCGGGCACGCTGTGCGTCGGCGTGGACGTCCTGCCGTCCACCGGATGGCGGCGCTTCACCGTCGGCGAGGTGAACGCCTTCGGGGACCTGCTGCCCCGTCTGACCGGCCTGCCCGGCAGCGGCGCCGAGGGCATGGACACCTACGCCGCGCAGGTCGCCGCCGGACCGGCCGCCGTGCGCATGCGCGAGACGCAAGGAACACCGTCATGACGCCACCGATCGACGCGGTCCACTCGGTCAACGCGGTCCACTCGGTCAACATGAACGACGTCGTGGGCAGCCACGACCTCCTGCTGGTCACGCTCGACACGCTCCGCTACGACGTGGCCCAGGAACTGGCGGCGGACGGTCGCATCCCGAACCTCGCCCGGCACCTGCCCGGCGGCGTCTGGGAACGCCGGCACGCGCCGGGCAGTTTCACCTACGCCTCCCACCAGGCGATGTTCGCGGGCTTCCTGCCGACACCGGCCACCCCTGGACCCCACCCGCGTCTGTTCGCCGCCCGCTTCGAGGGCAGCGAGACCACCGCGACCGACACCTTCGTGTACGACACACCCGACCTGGTGTCGGGTCTGGCCGCCGCCGGTTACCGCACCGTGTGCATCGGCGGCGTCGGCTTCTTCAACAAGCGGGGACCGCTGGGCTCCGTCCTGCCCGGGATGTTCCAGGAGAGCCACTGGGAACCCGAGTTCGGAGTGCCGTCCCCCACGTCCTTCGAAGCGCAGGTGGCGTGCGCCGAGCAGGTCGTCGCCGGGCTCCCACGGGAACAGCGCCTGTTCCTCTTCGTGAACGTGTCGGCGCTGCACCAGCCCAACTGGTTCCATCTGCCCGGCGCCACCCGTGACGCGGGCGACTCCCGGGCTACGCACGCCGCGGCCCTTGAGTACGTGGACCGGCACATGGGACGGCTCTTCGCGGCCGCCCGCAGCCGCCGCCCCTGCTTCGCCATCGTCTGCTCCGACCACGGCACCGCGTACGGCGAGGACGGCTACAGCGGCCACCGCATCGGCCATGACGTCGTCTGGACCGTGCCCTACGCCCACTTCTTCCTCGACGAGGCCTCATGACCAGCGCCGAAACGCCCCTCACCGAAGCAACGCGCACCGAAGCAACCCTCACCGAAACGCCCCTCACCGAAACGGCGGCCTCGCCCGCCGTCCGCCCGTACCAGCACTACGTGTACGCGTATCCGCACAAGACCGCGTACCGCCCGCTGCTCCGGGACGAAGCGCCCTTGCGCGACCTGTGGGCGGACGAGCCGAAGAACGCGCTGTCGCTCTACTTCCACATCCCCTTCTGCGAGGTGCGCTGCGGCTTCTGCAACCTCTTCACCCGGATCGGGGCGCCCGACGGCCTGACCACCGCCTACCTGGACGCGCTGGAGCGTCAGGCGGCCGCGGTGCGCGAGGCGCTGGGCGACGGCGCGCGGTTCGCGGCCGCGGCCTTCGGCGGCGGCACCCCGACGTTCCTGGAGGCCGCCGAGCTGGAGCGGCTGTGCGATCTGGCCGAGCAGGGCCTGGGCGCCGATCTGTCGGCGATCCCGCTGTCCGTGGAGGCCTCGCCCGCCACCGCGACCGCCGACCGGCTGGCCGTGCTGGCCGCGCGCGGCACCACACGGCTGAGCCTGGGCGTGCAGAGCTTCGTCGACGCCGAGGCACGCACGGCCGTACGCCCCCAGCGCCGTACGGACGTCGAGGCGGCCCTCGCCAGGATCCGCGACGTCGGCATCCCCGTCCTCAACATCGACCTCATCTACGGCATCGACGGCCAGACCGAGGAATCCTGGCGCCACTCCCTCGACGCGGCGCTCGCCTGGCGGCCCGAGGAGCTGTACCTCTACCCCCTCTACGTCCGCCCGCTCACCGGTCTCGGTCGGCACCTCGGCCCGGAACCGGGCGACGCCGAGTGGGACGAGCAGCGGTTGCGGCTGTACCGCCACGGACGCGACCATCTGCTCGCACAGGGCTACGCACAGGTGTCGATGCGCATGTTCCGCCGCGCGGATGCCCCCGGCACCGGCGGGGAGGACTACGCGTGCCAGACCGACGGCATGGTCGGCCTCGGCTGCGGCGCCCGGTCCTACACCTCCGCGCTGCACTATTCCTTCGACTACGCCGTGGACATGCACCAGATACGCCGGATCATCGACGACTACACGGCCCGCGGGGTCGAGGACTTCCGTCACGCCGACTTCGGCTGGCGGATGGACGCCGGGGAGGCCCGGCGCCGCCATCTGTTGCAGTCGCTGCTGCAGGCCGAGGGCATGCCCGTCGCCGGCTACCGGACCCGTTTCGGCACCTCGCCCGTCGACGACTTCGCCACGGAGCTGGGGCGGTTCGGTGACCGGGGCTGGCTGGACGACTCCGTGGGGCCGGGCCTGCTGCGGCTCTCCCCGGAGGGCCTGGCCCATTCCGACGCACTGGGGCCCGAGCTGTTCTCCGCGGCCGTGCGGAAGCGCATGGCCTCGTACGAACCGAAGTGACGGAGCCCGTATGGACCTGACGATCCTCTACCGCGGTCCGCTGGCGTCGTGCGACTACGACTGCCCGTACTGCCCCTTCGCCAAGCGACGGGACAGCCGCGCCCAACTGGCCGCGGACCGCGCCGCGCTGGAGCGGTTCGCGACCTGGGCGGCCGCGCAGCGCGACGACCGGCTCTCCCTGCTGTTCACGCCGTGGGGCGAGGGCCTGGTGCGCTCCTGGTACCGGCGGGCGCTCGTGGAGCTGAGCCGGCTGCCGCACATCCGCCGGGTGGCGATCCAGACCAATCTCAGCTGCCGTACGGACTGGCTCGCCTCCGCCGACCTGGACACCGTCGCCCTGTGGTGCACGTTCCACCCCGGGCAGACGCCGTACGACCGTTTCCTGGGCAAGTGCCATGACCTGGCCACCCGCGGGGTCCGCCACAGCGTGGGCGTCGTCGGCCTGCCCGAGCACCTGGAGCACGCGCGGCGTCTGCGCGCCGACCTCCCCGCTCATGTGTACCTGTGGGTCAACGCCGCCGAGGGCCGTACGTACACCGACGCCGAGGCCGACGAGTGGACCGCCCTCGACCCGCTCTTCCCGTACAGCCGCCACGCACATCGCAGCGCCGGACTGCCCTGCCGGACGGGCGAGTCCGTCCTCTCGGTGGACGGCGAGGGCACGGTCCGCCGCTGCCACTTCGTCCGCTCTGAGCTGGGCAACCTCTACGACGGCTCCTACCGGCGGGCACTGCGCCCCCGCGCCTGCCCGCTGGCCCTGTGCGACTGCCACATCGGCTACGTCCACCTGGAGACCCTGCCGCTGTACGACGTGTTCGCGGGCGGAGTCCTGGAGCGGATACCCGCCGAGCCGCTCCCGTTCAGCACCTGACCAACACCCGGGCGACGGCTCGTCAACGGCTGATTTTGTCAAAAGCGTTGACGAATTCAGGAGGGGACTCCTACCTTCATCGCGTCGTGCATCGTACGTCATATACGAGATGCGTTATGTCTGGATTGGGGGCTCAATGACCTTGGTGTCCACGGGGGGATCACCCCGTGCCTCGGTGCGCGCCACGAGCGGGCGGTCCAGAGTCCCTGCTCCGCGACCGAGCCGACCGAGCCGGCTGAACCGGCTGAACCGGCTGAACCGGCTGAACTGACTGAACTGTCAGATGAGATGCGGCCCGTTCACCGCCAAGATCCCGGGCCGCGACAGAGAGTTCCGATACTCCCCTCTTAGGGGAGCCTACCTAAATCAAGGAGCGAGGGTGCCCCTTTCCAGCGCGCGCTTGGCCAAAGCCGGGAGATCACCGGCTCGACAGCGCAGCAGCATGCGGTGGACGATCGTCGGTTTCTCGGCGCTCGGCCTCACCATCGCCTATCTCGACCGTGCCGCGCTGAGCGTCGCCATGCCCTACATGTCGGAGGAGTTCCACATCAGCTCCTCGGTGCAGGGCGTGATGCTTTCGGCGTTCTTCTGGACGTACGCGCTGTTCCAGATTCCCTCCGGCCGGCTGCTCGACCGTTTCGGCCCGAGGATCATCTATCCCATCGCCGTGGGCTGGTGGTCGATCTGGACGGCGCTGACGGCCCTGGCTCACGGGGTCGGGTCGGTCATGGTGTTCCGCCTCGGCCTGGGCATCGGTGAGGCGCCGGTGCAACCGGCGAACATCAAGGTCGTCTCACGGTGGTTTCCGCGCAAGGAACGCGCCTTCGCGTCAAGCCTGTTCGACATGGGCCAGCAGATCGGTACGGCGCTGTCGATCCCGGTGGTGACAGCGCTGGCGCTCTTCGGCGGCTGGCGTCTGTCCTTCATCGTGATCGGCGTCAGCGGGCTGCTGTGGATTGTGGGGTGGGCGGTTGTTTACCGCGAACCCGACCGCCATCCGCGCGTCTCCGCGGCTGAACTGGCGCATATTCGGTCCGACCAGGGCTCGACGATCGCCGAGGAATCGCCCGGCGCCCAGGTGCCGTGGCGGGAGTTGCTGAACGACTCTCAGGTGTGGGCCCTGATGATCGGCTATGTGTTCCGCTCTCTGGCCGGGGCGTTCTTCCTCACCTGGTATCCCAGCTATCTGCTCGACGACCGCGGATTCTCCGAGGCGGATTTCGGCATGGTGGGCTGGATACCCGCGCTCATCGCGATCGGCTCCACCGTGCTCGGCGGCGTCGTGTCCGACCGGATGCTGGCGTCCGGACTCTCCCCGAACCTGGCCCGGAAGGTTCCGATCGTCTCCGGGCTCGGCCTGAGCGCCTGCATCGGCTTCGCCCCGTTCATCGAGAGCAATCTGGTGCTGATGGTCGTGCTCACCATCAGCAGCGCCGCGCACTCGTTCGCCGGCGCGGCGATCCTGAGTCTGCCGGCGGAGGTGGCTCGCTCATCGGAGAGCGTCGGCGCGGTGGCCGGCTTCCAGAACTTCGGCTCCCAGGTGGGCAACCTCCTCAGCCCCATCGCCATCGGACTCTTTCTGGCTTCGAGCAACGGGTCCTATGAGGGCCCCTTGCTCGGCGCGGCGGCGTGCTGTCTGATCAGCGCCGCGATCTATCTGCTCTGGGTTCGTGTCCAGCCTGTGGCGCGGCACCAGGATCCGCCCGCTGAGCCCGCCGAACCCCGTGAAGGGAGCACCTTGTGACCACCTCGCCGAACATCGCCCGCCTGGACGCCGGTCCGCCGGGCCGCCTGGTGCGGTGGCGCCCCGTGGTGCCCGAGGGCTCCGGGGTCTCCGGGGTCTCCGGGGTCTCCGGGATCTCCGGGATCTCCGGGATCTCCGGGGAGCGTGCGGCATGAGGATCCAGTCGCTCCAGACCTTCCTGCAACGGGTGGGCGACCGGCCCAGAGTGCTGGTCAAGATCAGCACCGAGGAGGGGATCGACGGCTGGTCGGAGGTGTACAACCACGGCCCGGACCTGGCCTACCCACCGCTGCTCGACTACCTGTTCGACCAGATCAAGGGCATGGACGCCCGAAGCCCGAGCCGGGTCAACCAGTTCCTGCTGCAGTCCTGCCGCTTCCCGCAGGGTGCGCTGGGGCTGGCCGCCATCTCCGCCATCGACCACGCGCTGTGGGACATCGCGGCCAAGGCCATGGGAGTACCCGTCTACCAGTTGCTCGGCGGTGCGGTACGCGACCGGGTACGCGTCTACGCCGGCCTGTACTCCGCGCCCGACGTCAAGGAACTGCGCGAGACGACCGCGGCGTTGCATGAGCGGTTCGGCTTCACGGCGTTCAAGCTGAGTCCGTACCGGACCGAGTTGCACCGGACCCGGTTCGGGCTCGTCGTCCGCGAGCTGGGCGAGTACTTCGGTCAGGTCAGGGAAAGCCACCCCGCGGAGTGGGAGTTCGCGTTCGACGCGCACGCCTGTCTGTGGGAACCGCGGCAGGCGATCGACCTCGGTGCCGCGCTCGCCCCGAACCAGCCGCTCTTCCTTGAGGAGCCCCTGCGGCCCGAGCACATCCCCGCCTGGAGCAGAATCCGGTCCGCCCTCACGGTGCCGCTGGCGACAGGTGAGTCCCTGTACTCCCCGCATGAGTTCCTGGCCCTGCTCGGCGCCGGCGGAGCCGACATCGTGCAGCCGGACATCTGCGTCGTCGGAGGTCTCACCCAGATGGTGAAGACGGCTGCCATCGCCGATGCGCACTACGTTCCGGTCGCGCCGCACAATCCGCTCGGACCGCTCGCGACCGCGGCGAACGTGCACTTCGCGGCCGCGACGACCAACTTCAGCATCCTTGAGTACAAGCTGGACGACGTGTCGTGGTGCCCCGACCCCTACCTCCCCGCCGACGGATACCTCACCTTGCGACCGGACCGCCCCGGGTGGGGCATCGAGATCGACGAGGGCGCGCTGGCGACGGACGACTGGGTCACCTGGAAGCGGAAGGTGCCGGTACGCCCCGACGGCTCGACGGCATGGATGTGAGGGAGGCAACTCCCGCTCGCGCCTGCGGGATCGGCGCACGCGAGCGGTCAGGGAGCAGGTCGCGGCCGAACCGGTGGCTCTCGATGCGATCGCCGGGGTGGTACGGCGGTCGTCGGAGACACTGCGTCCGCTGAACCGGAATCCCGAGGCTGCCTGGAGGGCCCTGACTCAGCCGGACGACGGTGGGCCTCTTCAGTCGGCCGCGGGCCGGGACGGTGACGCGGGCCCTGGCGGCCGGGCGCCAGGGCCTGGTCGTCACGTGGTGTCCGGGTTCCTCGCGGCGGATCCCAACTGCCCCACGCGGGGCACGAAGCGCCCGGTCGTGGATCCGTAAGCGAGGTAGGCCCTGCCGTGGACGGCCCGTAGGTAGGGTTCTTCGACGATCCGGACCTGTAGTTCGACGGCGACGGCCAGCGCGGCGAGGGCAGCCAGGGCCAGGATGCCGGGCACCATGAGCGCGAGTCCGATCCCGGTGATGCCCATCGCGGTGAAGATCGGATTCCGTACGTACGAGAAGGGGCCGCTCGTGACGAGGGCGGTCCGTTCCTCCCGGTCCACGCCGACGCGCCAGGACGTTCCCATGGCTCCCTGGGCGACCAGTGTGCCGACGATGCCGAGCACGGTGATCGCCGCCCCGGCGCCGTACAGGACCGGAGCGTCCTCGACGAGGACCGGGAAGCCGGCCAGGGTCGCGGCGGGTGCGGCGACGGCGCCGAGGAATGCGGCGACGAAGAGCACTCCGGCCCACCGTGCGGCCGAGCCCTGCGCGCCGGACGGGCGGCGGAAGCCGGTGTCGCCGGTACGGAGGCGCTGGATGAGGGTGCGGATGCCGAAGGCGGCGCCCAGCCACACCACGTAGAGCACGAGTGCCGTCCAGGCCCAGCCGGTCACCGTACGCCCGCTTCCCGCAACGGGGCGCGGCACGCGCATCCCTGGCCGCAGCCGCACTCGTCCTGTTGCGCCCGAGGGACGGTACCGGCCGCCGGCACCGCGCAGCAGGTGTCGCCGCGCCATGCCTCGCGGCCCTCCTTGACGGCGACGGCGGCGATCACCAGGGCGGCGATCGGGTCGGCCCAGGACCAGCCGAGCAGGGAGTTGGCGAGCAGGCCCGCGAGCAGCACGGCGGACAGGTAGGTGCACAGCAGGGTCTGCTTGGAGTCGGCGACCGCCGAGGCGGAGCCGAGTTCGCGTCCGGCGCGGCGCTGGGCCGCGGACAGGAACGGCATCACGAGCAGGGACAGGGCGGCCAGCACCATGCCCGGGGTGGAGTGCCCGGCCTCGCCGGTGCCCGCGAGCGCGCGGACGGAGTCCACGGTGACGTACGCGGCGAGCGCGAAGAAGGAGACGGCGATGACGCGCAGGGCGGTCTTCTCGCGGGCTTCGCGGAGGGCGTGGTCGGCGGTGGAGAACTGCCAGGCGACGGCCGCCGCCGAGGAGACCTCGATGACCGAGTCCAGGCCGAAACCGATGAGGGCGGTGGAGGAAGCGATCGTGCCCGCGGTGATCGCGACGGCTGCCTCGATCACGTTGTAGGTGATCGTGACGGCGACCAGCAGCCGTATGCGGCGGGCCAGTCGGGTGGCGCGCTGCGGGCTCGGGCCGAGAGCAACCGTCGTCATCAGCAGCATCCGTCCTCGTCGGCGTCCGGGCAGGTGCGGTCGGCCTCCACGGCGAGGACCGCGCCGCGCAGGTCGTCCAGGGCGTGACCGAGGCGGGCATCGGCGAGTTCGTAGCGCACGCGGCGACCTTCGGGGACGGCGACGACGATGCCGCAGTCGCGCAGGCAGGCGAGGTGGTTCGACAGCCGGGTGCGGGAGATGTCGAGCTTCTCGGCCAGATCGGCCGGGTGGGCGGGGGCTTGGCGCAGGGCGAGCAGGATGCGGCAGCGGATCGGGTCGGCGAGCGCACGGCCGAATCGGGCCAGGGCGTCGATGTCAGAGGCGATGGAGAGCATGAGCCTGACGATACACAGTTTCCTGAATTCAGAACACCCTGAACTCTGAATCCCCTCCCCTGAACCGGCCGATCGGGGGCCGATTCACCCGATGCGGTGATGATCCGGAGCCGGATTTCTTCGTCCGCCCAGGCCGCAGCAGCCGGCCGCCATCCAGCAGCTTTCCCCCACTCCCCCGGTTTCCCCGCATCCGCCGCGACCCCACGGCGCGCACCGCACCGCCAAACTCGCGAGAACTTTGTGCGTTCATTTGACTACGGTGTGTGTTCATGACGGCTGGGACGGTCACGGTCTTCCAGGGCAGCCGCTCCCGGTCGTGGGCGGGGGCGGTGCTCGTGGTGCTGCTGGCCGCCCTGCTGCATCTGCTCGCCTGCTCCCACGGCCCGACACCGACGGCCACGGGCCGCGTCGACTCCCCGTCGGCGGCTGCCGCGTCCCCGTCCTGCGGGCAGCCGTCCGGCACGCCGCACAGCGCTCACCGTGAAGGTGAGCAGCGGAGCGTAGAGGGCTCGGGCGGTGCGGCGGGCTGCCTGGACCGGGACGAACCCATCGTGCAGCCGCCCCGTGGTGTGGCCCCTGCGGCACCGGCCCTCCAGACCGAGCCCGCCGTCGAGCACGGCGAACCGCAGCCCTCCTCCGTTCGCGCGGGCGCGCCGCCACATCCAGGCGCCGCGCCGTCTCCCGCCGGGCAGGCACGAGCCCGCCTGGGCGTGTGGCGGACCTGACCGACATCTGAAGCCGCACCGACGGACCGAGCGGCGAGCCACGCTCCCGCCGAGCCACCGCACCCGTCGAGCAGTCCGACCCACCGCGGCCGTCGATCAGTCCCGCCCTCCTGGCCGGATCCCCCTTCCGTCCGGTCACCACCACCATCCGGTCGGCCTGCCCTGCGCCCGCCGACCGCGGGAGAGCCACGCCATGAACCACCCCATGAACCACGCCATGAATCACGCCATGAATCACCCCATCCGCACCACCGTCCCCGACTGCCCCGCCCAACTCCTCGCCGAGGCCAAACGCCCCACGCTCACCCCGGCCGGGCTGGTCGGCGACACCCCCGTCCTGTGGATCGGAGAGCCCTTCACCCCCGCCGGACACGGCTTCTGGGCGAAACTCGAAGGCCACAACCCCGGCGGCATCAAGGACCGCACCGCCCTGCACATGGTGCGGGCGGCCCGGGATCGGGGCCTGCTCCTGCCCGGCGCCCGCATCGTGGAGTCGACCTCCGGGACCCTCGGCCTCGGACTCGCCCTGGCCGGGGTCACCTTCGGCCACCCGGTCACCGTCGTCACCGACCCCGGCATGGAACCGTTGATGACCGGGCTGCTCACCGCGTACGGCGCCGACGTCCAGGTCGTCGACACCCCGCACCCGGACGGCGGCTGGCAGCAGGCCCGCCGTGAACGCGTCGAGGGCCTGCTCGCCGCGTACCCGGACGCCTGGTGCCCCGACCAGTACCACAACCCCGACAACGTGGCCGCCTACGCACCGCTCGCCCGTGAACTCGTCGCCCAGCTCGGCCGTATCGACGCGCTGGTGGTGTCCGTCGGCACCGGCGGCCACTCCGCCGGGATCGGCTCGGTGCTGCGCCGCTACTTCCCCTCCCTGAGGATCGTGGGCGTCGACACCACGGGATCGACGATCTTCGGGCAGCCCGCCGGGCAGCGGCTGATGCGCGGCCTGGGCAGCAGCATCTACCCCCGCAACGTCGCCTACGACCTGTTCGACGAGGTCCACTGGGTCGCCGCCCCCGAAGCGGTGTGGGCGGCCCGCTCGCTGGCCCGCTGCCGGTACGCCAGCGGCGGCTGGAGCGTCGGCGCGGTCGCCCTGGTGGCACGCTGGCTGGCGGGCCGGATGCCGGCCGAGGCACGGATCGTCGCGGTGTTCCCCGACGGGCCGCAGCGCTATGTCGGCACCGTCTTCGACGACGCCTACTGCCGTACGCACGGACTGCTGCACGGTGAAGTGGCCGACGAGCCGGAGGAGATCGCCCACCCCGGCGAGACGACCGTCGCCCGCTGGACGCGTTGCACCACGGTCGTCGACCCCCTGGCCGCACAGTTCGGCAAGGAGCACGCCGGCCGCGAGCGCCTCACGGTGGAGGTGTCGGTGTGAGGGCTCTGTGGCGGCAGACCCGCTCCTTCCCGCCGGCCGTGAGGCTGTTGATGGCGAACCAGTTCGCCATCAACCTCGCCTTCTACATGCTCATGCCCTACCTGGCCGCCCATCTGTCCGGCGAACTCGCGCTCGCCGCCTGGGCCGTCGGTCTGGTGCTGGGCGTGCGCAACCTCTCCCAGCAGGGCATGTTCCTCATCGGCGGCACCCTCGCCGACCGCTTCGGCTACAAGACGCCCATCCTCGCCGGGTGCCTCCTGCGCACCGTGGGCTTCGCGCTGCTCGGCTGGGTCGACCATCTGCCCGCACTGATCGCGGCGTCCGCCGCGACCGGCTTCGCCGGGGCCCTGTTCAACCCTGCCGTGCGCGCCTACCTCGCCGCCGAGGCGGGAGAGCGGCGCGTGGACGCCTTCGCCACCTTCAACGTCTACTACCAGGCGGGCATGTTCCTCGGCCCGCTGGTCGGACTGGCCCTGCTGGCCGCCGACTTCCGCCTGGTGTGCGCGGTCGCGGCGGCCATCTTCGCCGTACTGACCGTGCTGCAGTGGCGTGCGCTGCCCGACCACCGCGGTCAGACCGAGGGCCGGGGCGGGGTCCTGGCCCAGTGGCGCACGGTGGTCGCCAACCGGCCCTTCCTGCTCTTCGCCGCCGCGATGATCGGCTCGTACGTGCTGGCCTTCCAGGTCTACCTGGCTCTGCCGCTGGCCGCGTCCGACGCTCTCGGCGCGCACGGCACGGCCGCCACCAGCGGGCTCTTCGTCGTCTCCGCCGCGGTCTCCGTCGTCGGCCAACTGCGGCTGACCGGCTGGGCGAAGACCCGGTGGCGGCCCAGCCAGGCGCTGGTGCGGGGACTCACCGCGATGGGTCTGGCGTTCCTTCCGCTCGCGCTCACCCCACCCGGTTCGTCAATGGTCGTCCTCGCGTCGCTGGTCACGGCGGTGGCGCTGCTCGCGGCCGGCTCCGCCGTGGTCTACCCCTTCGAGATGGACACCGTCGTCGCCCTGTCCGGCAACCGCCTGGTCGCCACCCACTACGGCCTCTACAACACCGTCTCCGGCCTGGGCATCACCCTCGGCAACCTCGTGACCGGCGCCCTGTGGGACTTCGCCGAGCGGCATGACGCCCGCTGGCTCACCTGGGGTGCCCTGACCGCCACCGGGCTGGTGTGCGCGGCCTCGGTCGCCGCCCTCGCCCGCACCGGCCACCTCGGCGCCGGGCCCCGGGTCGCTGCAAGGGGAGCTTTAGTCCGCCGTCCCACGATCGACCGACCATGACTTTCCCTGGAGGGGCGGCAAAACGATGACAGCAGAGCTGACCGCACAGGTGTGCGTGGTCGGAGGGGGACCCGCCGGGCTCACCCTGGCCGTGGAGCTCGCCAAGCGTTCCGTGTCCGTGGTGGTGCTGGAGCAGAGCGGGCACTTCAACCGGTCGTTCCGCGGCGAGTCGGTGTCCCCGGACTCGGTGTGGCTGCTGGACCGGCTCGGACTGCTCGGCCGGCTCGACGGAACGTACGCGCAGATGCACCGTATGGAGATCCTCGACTCCGGCAGCACCGTGCTGAGCGTCGACTTCTCCGACTTCCCCTACCCCCACCCGTACCCGGTGGAACTGCCCCAGCCCGCCCTGCTGTCCGCCCTCGCCGACGCCGGACGCGAGCACCCCGGTTTCACGCTCCGCCAGGGGGCCACCGCCATTGACCTGCTCCGGGAGCAGGGCGAGAGCGGCCCGGTGACCGGGGTGCGCGCCCGCACCCCCGACGGTGAACTGCTCGTGCGGGCCGACCTGACCGTGGCGGCCGACGGACGGTTCAGCAAGGTCCGGGAGATGTCCGGGCTGGCGTACGACAAGCAGCCGCTGGACCGGGACGTCATCTGGCTGCGGTTGCCCTTCCCCGAGGAGTGGGACAGCCACACGTACCGCATCCGCATCCGGGGCGGTGAGCACGGGCTGTTCATCCCCACCCACCCGGACAGTGTGCGGGTGGGCCTCAACATCGCCAAGGGCGGCCTGAGGGACCTGCGCGCCCAGGGGCTGAGCGCGCTCCACGAGAAGCTGGACCGGCTCGCCCCCGAGCTGTCGGCCTCGGTGCGCAAGGAGGTGCGGGGCTGGTCGGACACGTCGATGCTGGACATCTTCACCACCGTGGTGCCCCGCTGGTCCATGCCCGGTCTGGTCCTCATGGGCGACGCCGCGCACACGCTGACCCCCATCCTCGGTCAGGGCGTCAACCACGCCATCATCGACGCGGTCACCCTGGCGCCGCTGGTCGAGGAGGCGATGGCCGACGGCGGCGGCACGGCCGCACTGGCACGGGCCGGCGAAAAGTTCCAGCAGTCGCGTGAGGAAGCGGTACGTCTCTCGCGTGCCCTCCAGCTGCGCCAGGAGCGGCTGTTCGCGCTCGACGGCCGGCTGGGCGGTCTGGGCCGCCGGTCCCTCTACCGGATCGTGGACCACAACCGGGCCTTGCAGCAGCGGGTGCTGGCCAGGGCGTACTTCCAGGTGCAGGAGCCGGGTCCGACCGTGGCCCGGCGCGTGGTCCAGCAGCCGGCCTCGCACAACTGATCCGTCATATCCGGCGTATCCGTCGCACGGGTCGGCGTCCGCGTCCGTACGACAGACCGCTGCCCGGGTTCCCTTCGGGGGAACCCGGGCAGCGTCGGCCGTTCACCGGGGGTGGTTCACCAGGTGACGGGCAGACGGTTCAGAGCGTGCACCATCATGCCGCTGGTCATGGAGAGCTTGTCGACGTCGTCGGCCAGGCTCAGCTTCGGGAAGCGGCGGATCAGCGAGGAGATGGCGATCTGCAGCTCGGCCCGGGCGAGGGCGGCGCCCAGGCAGAAGTGCGGGCCGTGGCCCAGAGCCAGGTGGGCGGTGGCCGAGGACCGGGACGGGTCGAAGGCGTCGGGCGCCTCACCGAAGCGGTCCGGGTCCTGGTTGGCGGAGGCGACCGCCGCGATCACACCGCTGCCCTTGGGGATGGTGGTACCGCCGATCTCGACGTCCTCCAGGGTGATGCGGAACGGGCCGCCGTCACCGATGGGGTTGACCCGCAGCAGCTCCTCCACCACATGCTCGATCATCTCGGGCCGCTCCCGCAGCGCGGCCAGGTGCTCGGGGTGACGCAGCAGCGTCAGCACACACTTGCCGATCATGCTGACGGTGGTCTCGTGCCCGGCGACCAGCAGCGTGATCCCCATGATGATCAGCTCGTGCTCGCTGAGCCGGTCGCCGTCCTCGTCGTGCACGGAGACCAGGGCGCTCATGAGGTCGTCGGCGGGCTCCTCGCGCTTGCGCTGCACCAGCTCGCCCAGGTACTGGACCATCGCCATCCGCTGCGCCATCACCTCGTCGGCGGTGTGCGCGGTGAGCGAGACGAAGGCGTCGGACCAGCCGCGGAACTTCTCCCGGTCCTCGAAGGGAACGCCGAGCAGTTCACAGATGACCATCACCGGCAGCGGGAACGCGAAGGCGGGGTTGAGGTCGAGCGGCGGGGACTGCTTCTCCATCTCGTCCAGCAGCTGGTCGGTGAGCTCCTGGATACGGGGGCGGAGGTTCTGCACCCGGCGCGCGGTGAACTCACGCGAGACGAGCCTGCGCAGCCTGGTGTGCTCGGGCGGGTCCATCGTGAACAGGCTGCCGGGCACGGGCGGGGCCGGGGTGAGCTGCGGGGCCCCCTCGGCCAGCATCGCGGCACGGCTGAAGCGGGGGTCGGCCAGGACGGTACGGACGTCGTCGTAACGGCTGACCACATACCCGTCGTCACCGGTGGGCAGCTGGACCTTGGCCACCGGGCACTTGGCGCGCAGCTCCTCGTAGACGGGCGGCACCTCCACCGCCGAGGGACGGTGGAAGGGGTACTGGAGTCCAGGCTCCGTCCCGGTCTTGGTCTCGGTCTCGGCGGACGGCGATGAGGCGGTGTCCATCGGGTGGCCTCCAGGGTTGCGGACTTCGCAGACGTGTCGGGCGTCGGGTTTCGGGTGTCGGGCGTCGGGGGTGCCGGGTTTCGTGTTTCGGGTTGTCAGGCGACCGTCGCAGGAGCGCCTTGTGCACCGATAAAGCACGCCTGAACCCCTGGTCAGAGCGGTGGTGTCGTCCGTACCGGATGCGGTGCCGGATGCGGTGCCGGGTTCGACGGCGGCTAGGTGCGGGGTTCGGCGATGCGGGGTTCGGCGATACGGCGGCTCAGGGTCAGGCGGGTCGCGGAGACGGTCTCGCCGCCGTCCACGACGACTTCGACGGGGGCCGGATGGCCGAGGAACCCTGGCAGGCTCGCGGACAGTCCGTAGGCACCCACGTTGGGAAGCACCAGCAGGTCACCCGGGCGCGCCCCGGGCAGGTCCACGGCGCGCGACCGGACGTCGGCGGGCGTGCACAGCGGTCCGGCGAGCGTCACGAAGGACGGGTCGGCGGCCCCCGTGTCGCCGGTGTCGTCCGCCGCACGGTCGAGGGCGGTCAGTGGCTGGGCGGCAAGCGGCAGGAGACGGCCCGGACCGGGCAGACCGCCCAGATGGTTGACGCCGGCGTCGAGCACCGCGTAAGTGGTGCCGCGGCTGTTCCGCACATCGGTGACGGTGACGACCAGCCGTCCGCTGTCGCCGACCAGATGGCGCCCGGACTCGAACGCGACCACCGGTTCGCCGTGCCGCCAGCCCGGGAGGTGCTCGTCGAGGACGGCACACAACGCCCTGCGCAGGCCCGGGTAGACGGGCCGCTCGCCGGGGGTCGCGTACGGGGCCGCGAACCCTCCGCCGAGGTCCAGCAGGTGCAGCGGGATGCCGAGTTCGTCCCGGAGCCGGGCGGCGGTGCGTACGCCCTGGGCCAGTTCGGCGAGGAGAACGTCCTCGTTCCCGGCGTTGCTGAGCGGGACGAAGTGCGTGCCGATGATCCGCACGCCCTTCACCAGGAGCCGGGCGCCGTGCTCCGCCAGTTCGTCGAGGTCGAAGCCGAACCGGTACGGGCCGCCGGTCGTCCACGGCCCGGCCTGGCCGGGGGCGCCGGCGGCGTTGATCCGCAGCACGCAGTCCGCGGTCACGCCCCGGGCGTCCGCGGCGGCCCCGATCCGCTCCAGGTCGCCGAACGACTCGGCGGAGAAGGTGCGCAGGCCGGCCGCGATGGCCTCGTCGATCTCCGCCGGGACCTTGCCGGGGCCGGAGTACATCAGCTCCGCCGCCGGATGACCCGCCTGAAGGGCCACGGCCAGTTCGCCGCGCGAGGTCACCTCGGCGCGGGCTCCGCCCCGCCGGAGTTCGGCGACGAGGCAGGGGTGCGCGTTGGCCTTGAGCGAGTAGTAGATACGGGCCGGCTGGGGCAGGGACGCGCGCAGGTCCTCCAGTGCGGTGCGCACGCGGGCCAGGTCGTAGACGTAGAGCGGGCTGCCGTACCGGTCGACGAGCCGACGGAGCGTCAGGTCGTCGCCGGAGCGCCGCGTGGGGTTCTTGTCAGCGGACATCGGTGTCCTCCATGAGCCGTCGGCACAGCTCCTTGCGGTGGGCCTTGCCGGTGGGGGTGGGCGGCAGGGCGGTCAGGGCGTGGCAGACATCGGGGACGGCGAAGAGGGGCATGTCGCGGTCGCCCTCCGGGACCAGGGCCGGGAGGGATCCGACCCTGGTCGCGGTCATCGCTGCTCCTCGGGTGTCTGCGATCGGGCGGGCCGCACGCTGGGGTGTCCTGGGATCCGCCGTGCGGTGATCGTCGGTGCTTGGGCTTTGGCCTGGCTAAAGACCCGCGGGCGGCCCGGGGCCCGGGGTACGGGGCGGGCGGACACGGTCGTGCCCCGGCTGCCGTTCGGGCAGCCGGGGCACGTTCAACTGGTGTTCCTCAGCTGGTGGTTGTCGTGCTCGCCTCCGGTCGCGGGACCGGCGAGCCGGAGGCGGAGCCAGAACCGGAACCGGAATCGAAGCCGGAGTCGGAACCGGAGCCGGAGCCGAAATCGGGACCGGGACCGGAATCGGGATCGGCCGGGTCCGGCGGGGTCAGGGACCGGGCGACGATGACGACGCTCAGGATGAGCAGCAGCGGCACGCACATGGCCGCCCGGTAGGAGACGGCCGCCCCGACGGCCCCGACCAGGGGCGGGCCGACCAGGAAGCCCACGTAGTTGAAGAGGTTGACGCGGGCCACGGCGGTTTCCGGCGCCCCCGGCAGCCGCTGCGCGCCGATCACGAACACCTGGGGCAGGATCACGGACAGCCCCGCGCCGAGGACGGCGAAACCGAACGCACCGGTCAGGGGTTCCGGCGCGGCGGCGACGACGGCGAACCCGACGGCGGTGAGCAGGGCGCCCGCCCGTACCACGGCCACCGCTCCCCAGCGCTGCACCCAGCCGTCCCCGAGTCCGCGGCCCACCAGGGTGGCCGCCATGTACAGGGCGTACGGCACGGTCGCCATCGCCTCCGAGCTGTTCAGGGTGTCCTCAAGGAACTTGGCGCTCCAGTTGGTGGCGGTGGAGTCGGCGACGACGGACACGGCCATGATCAGGCAGAGCGGCAGCAGCGGCTTCCAGGGGACTCCACTCGGGCGAGCGGACTGCGGGGAGGACTGCTCCGCGGCCGGTCCGGCCGATCCGTCCCGTCCGTCCCCTCCGACCGGTCCGTCCGCCTGCCGGGTCAGGCGGGGGGCGACCGCCATCGCGACCGGCAGCAGCAGGGCGACCGAACCGGCGAAGAGGGTGAGCAGGGAGAGGTCCCAGTGGGCTCCGGCCCAGGCGAGCACGGCGCCGAGGATGCCGCCGAGGCTGGCTGCACCGTGGAAGCCCAGCATGATGCTGCGCCCGTAGCCGCGCTGGATCCCGACACCCGTCATGTTCAGGCTCGCCTCCATGGCGCCCACCAGCAGCCCGAAGACGGCCAGGCAGGCCGTGAGTTGCCAGACGGTCTCGCCCGCCCCGACCCCGGCCAGGCACAGACAGATCACGGGCTGGACCACGCGGACCACCACGGGCGCGGGAACCCGGCGCACCACACGCGAGACGGTGATGCTGCCGACGCCTGCCAGGGCCGGTACGGCCGCGAGGAACATCGGGAGCTGGGCGTCGCTGAGGCCGTAACGATCCTGGATCGCCGGGATGCGGGTGACCAGCAGGGCGAAGACCGCTCCGTGGACGAGAAAGACCAGCAGCAGCGCGGTGCGGGCCTGTCGCAGCCGTACCGGGATCTCCATGGCACCTCCTTCGGTGTTCGGTTCGCCGCCACTCGCCCGAGGGCAGCGCCGACGTGACCGTAGGGAGCGACGCTGAAGTACGGCTTGCGCGGCGGCAGAACGGAGAAGCGCCTCAGTGCCCCCTCCGGGCGGACGACGGGGGTTCGACGACCGGCCCTAGTCGCCCGGCGCCCCGACCAGGTTCATGTCCATGCCCATCAGATCGACGATGTCGACGTACCGGCTCACCACGTCCGAGAGCCGGTCGAGGAAGGCCGTCTCCTGCTCCCTGATGAAGAAGTGGCCGCCCGGCACCTCCACGGTCTCGCTGTCCCGAGTGGAGTACGGGGCCCATTCCCGTACCTCCGGGACGGTCACCAGCCGGTCGTCGACCCCGGCGAAGGTGTGCAACGGAATCGGCAGCGGGGTACGGTCCACGCCTCCGGCGCCGTCGCAGAGCATCAGGTCGTCCCTGACGACGGGCAGCAGGGCCGCCAGCCAGTCCGGGCGGTCCAGCAGTACCCGCGGCAGACCGCCCAACGAGGCCAGTCCTCGCACCAGTTCGCTGTCGTCGGCCCCGTAGCCGTGGGTGATCGGCGGAGCCGGCAGATGCGGGGCGCGGTGGGCTGCGAGGAGGAGGGCGAGGGGGAGCCGTTCGCCGCGGGCCCGGCGGTGCTGGGCCAGGGCGAAGGCGATGAGGGCGCCCATGCTGTGCCCGTACACCACATGGGGACGGTCGAGTTCCTCGCCGAGTTCGCGGTCCAGGTCCTCGACGAGCGCGGGGAGATCGGTGAAGCGCGGCTCCGCCATCCGGCCCTCGCGGCCGGGCAGTTGTACCGGCAGCACCTCCACGCGGGTTCCCAGCTGCCGCTGCCACCCCGCGTACACGGAGGCGCCGCCGCCCGCGTAGGGGAAGCAGAACATACGGAGACGGTCGGGGTGGCCCGTACCACCGCGCCTCAGGTATCGCGTCATAGTGCCCCGATCTCCTCTCGGTACGCGGTGGCCACCGAATGAGCGGGGGCCCTCAGTACACACAGCCAGTGCACACAGCGTCGCCAGTGGCGCTTAAGGACCGCCAAACGGCAGCGAACGGAGGTGACCGGCTCAGGCCGGAGCGGCCGTCAGAGGCAGGGCCGACCAGTCGTCGCCGCCGACCACGGACGGGGCCGGTGACTCCAGGGCCGGGTCGGCCTGGAGGATGGCCTGGTGCAGGCGCTGAAGCCGTATCGACGGTTCCAGGGCCAGCTCACGGATCAGCGAGCCGCGCAGCCGCTGGTAGGAACTCAGGGCGTGGGAGGGCCGGCCGCAGCGGTAGAGCGCCAGCATGAGTTGGGCGTGCACGGTCTCGTGCAGCGGGTGCTGGGCGGCCAGCGCGGTCAGTTCGCCCAGCAGCAACGCGTGCCGGCCGAGCCGCATGTCGGCCTCGATCCGGGCGTCGAGGGCGCCGAGCCTGGTCTCCTCCAGCCGCACCACCTCGATCTCCAGAGCCCGGCCGATCTGCACATCGGCCAGGGCGGGCCCCCGCCACAGTCCCAACGCCTGGTGCAGCAGCTGGGAGGCCTCACGGGGCGCTCCCTCACGCAACGCCGTCTGCCCGGCCACGGACAGCCGCTGGAACTCGACCGCGTCACCGGCCTGCGCCACGTCCAGCGCGTAGCCGCCGTAGCGCGTGCACAGCACGTCCTTGGGTCCGCGCACGGCGGCCGGGCCCAGGGCCGAGGCCAGCATGCGGCGCAACTGTCTTATGTACGTCTGGAGCGTGGCGGGCGCGGTCCGCGGCGGGGCGTCCCCCCACAGTTCGTCGAGCAGGGTGGACACGGTCACGACCTGGCCCGCGTGCAGGGCCAGCAGGGCGAGCACCTGACGGGGCTTGGCCGCGCTGGGCACCACGGACGTACGGTCGAGCTGGGCGACGAGCGGCCCCAGGACCCGGATCTCCATCTGGTTCTCCCTTCAGCCAATACCACAGCCAATACCACTCGGCAGCCCCAACCGCTCGGCTTCCTCGGCGCTCAACGATGGCACCTCGGCCCACGCCGCCCCAGTGAGCGCTTCATCGGCCGCATATGAATTACCGAGGTGGCGACCCATGACGGATTCACAGGGGAGCCATGAAACGAACACTGTCTTCGGTGCCCTCGATGCCCGAACAATCCCTGTATGCCGATCGGTGCGGATCAGTGCCGATCAGCTCACGGCGGCTGTGCATCCACACACAGCCGTTTCCGTGTTGGCCTGACCCTGTTCGCCGCCCCTGGCCGTCACCCCATGGCCGTCTCCCCTTGCCTGTCTCCTCCCTGCCCCTGACTGTCTGTCCGCGTCCGCCCGAGCACTGTCTGTCCGCGTCCGCCCGAGCCGCGCAGCGTCCCCCACCGCCGCCGCCTGGTACACCGTAGGAGCCGCCATGTCCGTTGTGAGCCCGTTCAGCACCACCGTGACCACGCAGGCCGAGAGACGCTGTGTCTCCTTCTGGTCGCTACGCGAGGACGTCCTGGTGGATACGAGCGGCCCGAGCGGTTCCGTGGTGCTCTCCGGGCGGTGGGGGGAAGTGCGGCTGCACGGGGCGGGCCCGTCGGTGCGTGAGACGTTGCGCCGGATGAGTCTCGGCCCGATCTCGCTGGCCAACGCGGTGGCCGGGCTGACGGCCGACGACTCCATGCACCCTCCCTCCGGGGGGCCGGAGACGGAGATCCTCGCGGTGCTGCACCGGCTGCAGCACCTGGTGGTGCGCTCGCTGAGCATGGAGGAGTCCGACCGTCTGCTGATGTCGGTGGTCCCGATCGCCCGGTCCGCCCGCTATCGGCCGGTCGCGGCCGACCAGAGCCATCCGGTGCGGCTGTCCCGTTTCGCGTTCCTGCACAGCGAGGGCCAGGGCTTCGTGCTGGAGTCCCCCGCGTCGCTGTACCGCGTGGTGGTGCACGGCCCGGAGGTCTCCTGGCTGATCGGCATGCTCGGCCGTCCGGTCACCGTCGACCAGATGGCGGCCTCCGTACCGCTGAGCAGCCCGGTGATCGCGGGCATCATCGCCCATCTGCTGGCCACCGGCATGGTGGTCCCCGCCGAGCAGCCGCACACCGGGGAGGGCACGCAGGGCGATGCCCCGGCGGGCGGCGGCGCGGTCCCGCACTTCGCCGAGGACGAGGACCCGGCACTGCTGTCGTGGTCCGCCGTCGACCTGCTCTTCCACAGCCGTTCGACGCTCGGCAGGCACGACGCGGACTTCGGCGCCACGTACCCGCTCGCCCAGCGCGTGGCCCCCGCCCCGGCCGTCAAGCCGCTGCCGGACGGCCCGCGTCTCCCCCTCGCCCGGCCCTGTCTGAGCGAGGTGGCGGCGAGCGACCCTCCGCTGACCACCGTGGTGGAGGAGCGCCGCACCGTCCGCTCCTTCGGCCCGGCCCGGCTCACGGCCGCCGTGCTCGGCGAGTTCCTGTACCGGGCGCTGAGGATCCGCAGCCTGTACGAGCCGGACGACGAGGCCGACCACCCGGAGTCGTTCAGCGACCGCCCCTACCCCAGCGGCGGCCGCGCCTATGAGCTGGAGTTCTACCTCACGGTCCGGGACTGCGCCGACATCCCGCCGGGCACCTACTACTACGCCCCGCTGGAGCACTGCCTGGTGCGGCTCGGCGACGGCGAGACGGACCCGACGCTGTCCGAGCTGCTCGCGGAGGCGCAGATCACCGCCGGGCTGACCGAGCCGCCCGCCGTGGTCATCACCATCACCTCGCGCATCCACCGTCTGGCGTGGAAGTACAGCGGCCTGCCCTACGCGCTGACGCTCAAGCACGTCGGCGCGGTGATCCAGAACCTGTACCTGATCGGAACCGCGATGGGGCTGGCCTCCTGCGCCCTGGACAGCGGCGACATCGAACTGGCCGCCCGCACCACCGGTACGGACTGGCGGATCGAGCCAAGCGTCGGCGGCTTCATCCTGGGCACATCACCCGAACCGTCATCAACTTCCCCCAGTTCTCCCACAGTTAGTACATGAGCCTCGCATTCCCCCCTTCGAATTTCAGCCAGTCCACCTAAACTGAGAGCACTTGATCCGGTACGCGTTGTGGGGGACGTTCATGGAGGCTGCTGCGCCGCGCTCGGGGAGAGACACCGACACGTCCTCTCGGGACATCTCCACCGGCGGCGCCGGCATCGCTGGTTCCGCCCTGTCGACGGCGGTGCGCGCGCTCGGCCTGAACGCTCCGCCACCCCGGCTCGCCCTGAGCGTCGTGGTGATCGTCGAGTGCGGCTTCGCCCTGGTGGGCTTCCTGAACGTCATGGCCGAGAAACCGGGCGCGGTCATCCTCGTCGTCTCGGGTCTCGTCTTCTGCCTCATCGGCCTTCTCCAGCTGGTCCACTCCTCGTACCGTCTGCGGCACTTCCGGGCCCGCTGGTACCGGTGGACCCTCAGCCTGCAGGCCGTGCTGACCTATCTGCCACTGTTCGTCCTGGGGCTCGGATGGGGCGAAATGGCCGGATTCCTGGGTGCCTCACTGCTGCTGGTGCTGAAACCCGTGGTGGCCTGGCCGCTGTTCGGGCTCGTCGCCATGACGGCGGCCGCCACGGGGCCGATGCTCGGTATGGGTGCCGCGGACTCGGCCGACATCACCGTCACCACCGTGCTGACGGGCCTGATCGTGTACGGGCTGAGCCGTCTCGCCCAGCTCGTGGTCGACGTGCAGGCGGCGCAGGCCGAGCTCGCCCGGCTGGCCGTCAGCCAGGAACGGCTGCGGTTCGCCCGGGACCTGCACGACCTGCTCGGCTACAGCCTGTCGGCGGTCACCCTCAAGAGCGAGCTGGCGTGCCGCCTCGTGCCGGCGACTCCCGAGCGCGCCCTGGAGGAGTTGAAGAGCATCCTGGAGATCTCACGGCAGGCACTCGCCGACGTCCGCACGGTGGCCCGCGGCTACCGGGACATGTCGCTGGCCACGGAGGCGGTGTCGGCGCAGTCGGTCCTTGAGGCCGCGGGCATCCAGGTGACCACGGACTTCCGCGGCGCGCCCACCGAGGGCGAGGTGAACACCATCATGGCGACCGTCCTCCGGGAGGCCATCACCAATCTGCTGCGCCACAGCAAGGCGGAGCACTGCCGGCTCGAAAGCTGGACGACCGCCCTGGGCGAGCTGGTCCTCACCATCGCCAACGACGGGGTGCAGCCCCTCCCGCAGAGCGCCGACGGCACGCTCGCGATCCCGGACGGCAGCGGCCTGGGGAACCTGCAGTTCCGGCTGACGTCCATCGGTGGCAGCCTGTCGACCGGAGTGGACGAGGCGGGCTGGTTCGTCCTGCGGGCGGTGGCTCCGGTCCGGTGGCCCGCCCACGACGCCCGGTGAACGGGCCGACGGCGCCCGTTGAACCGGCCGACGGCCCCCGGAACCGGCGTCTCACAGCCAGCCGCTCTCCCGGGCGACCCGGATCGCATCGACCCGGTTACGCGCGTTGAGTTTGGTAACGACCGTTGTCAGATAGTTCCGCACGGTACCCACCGAGAGGAACAGCCGTCCGGCGATCTCCGCCGCCTCCGCCCCGTCCGCGGCCATCCGCAGCACCTCCGCCTCACGGGGGGTCAGCGGGTTCTCACCGTTGTCGAAGGCCGCCAGGGCCAGTTGGGGGTCGATCACCCGCCTCCCCACCGCGACCTCCCGCACCGCGTCGGCCAGTCGGTCCGGTGGCGCGTCCTTGAGGAGGAACCCGCCCACCTGGGCCGCGAGCGCCTTGCGCAGCGTCCCCGGCCGGCCGAGGCTCGTGAGGATCAGCGTGCGGCACGAGGGCAGTTGCTGGGCCAGCAGGGCCGCGGCGCTCAGTCCGTCGAGACCGGGCAGGTCGACATCGATGACGGCGACGTCGGGGGCGCAGTCCAGTGCCGTACGGACGATGTGGTCACCCCGTTCGACCTCCGCGACCACCTTCAGGTCATCCTCCAGGGACAGCAGGGCCACCAGCGCCCCCCGAACCATGTGCATGTCCTCGGCTAGCAGGATGCGTATCACGAAGCTTCCCCACGTCAAGCTCGGATGATAAGGCCCATCTGTTTGGCGGGAACCTTACTTCATGAAGTGGAGGGTTCCGATGACGAGTTCATTTAATTCTCAAACCCAGAGTGTCGTTCTCAGACCCACTGGGCCACCTCAAGCCGCATGACCGTGGTGACGGTGTCCTCCTGCACGGCCTCCACCACGACGGGGGTGGTGAAGGTGCCCAGGTCCTCGTCCCAGCGGAATCCGTCGACGGTCGCCCGCAACCTGGTGATGCGGTCCAGCTCCGCGTAGTCCGTGAAGTCGGTGGCGATGGAGGCGACCGACAGGCTGTAGGGGTCCAGGGCGTGCAGCCGGGCGACGGCGGCGACGGCCAGCTGGCGCGCGGCCTCCATCTGCAGATGGCCCGGCACATGGTCCAGCGGATGGTCGAAGACGTGCGGATGACTGGTGTCCACCACCAACTGGCAGCCGAAGCGCCCCGCGTCGGCGACGGGCTCGGTGACGAACACGTTCCGGGCGTCCCGCCGCCCCACGTGGGACGGCTCGGCCGCCGTGAAGCGCGGCAGCAGGAAGCCGGGGTGGCCGGGCGACAGACGTCTGCTGCGCATGGCCTGGTAGGCGGCCTTGGACAGGATCAGCAGCCCGCCCTCCCCCTTCATCGCGGACCGTCCGTCGACCTCGATGTCCCCGAGGAAGCTGAAACCCTGCAGACGGCCGGCCTTGTTGCGCCGGGTCCGCACGCCCACGGTGATCCGCGCGTTGGCGGGCCGAGAGCCGATGCGCAGCGGTTCGAAGGCGGTGGTACGGAGTGTCAGGTCCCGGAAGATGAACGCGGAGTCCAGGTGCACCCCCAGGTGGCGGTGGGCGACCAGGACCCCGGCCTGACGCACCACTTCGACCATCAGGCTGAAGTCGTACAGCGGGGAGTTCTCCCCGATCAGATGGCCGCGCGGGAGCTGCGCGGCGACGGCGAAGGTGTCCTCGCCCGTCTCGGCCGAGTCGGTGACGAAGACCTCGGCTATCGAGGCTCTGTGGACCAGGGCGCGTGGAACGGTCGCGTCGTAGCTCAGCTCCACATGGTCGTTGCCGGGTGGCACCGGGGCCGTCCCGGACGCGGGGCTGGAGACGGGCACAGGGCCGGAGACGGGCACGGGGAGGGGCGTGGGCGCGGGGAGGGACGTGGGCGCGGGCGCGGAAAGGGACGCGGACGCGGAAAGGGACGCGGACATGGGGATGGTCATGGTCAGGGTCGATCCTTCCAGGGAGAGAGCACGAGCGGTGTGCTGAGCCGCGTCAGGGCCCGACGACCGGTACCGGGGTGATACGCGGCGGGCGCGACGGCAGCCGGGAGAGGAGCGCGTCGAGGCCGGCCGGGCCCGAGCGGGCCGCGACGACCCCGTCCGGCCGCAGGTACGCGCACCAGGGGGCACCGGCTCCGCCGAGGGCGTCGCCCGCCTCCCGCGCCACGGCGAACCCGGCGCCGTCCTGCGGGAGATCGGCGGGAGTTGCGTCAGCGGGCTGGATCCACAGCACCCGCACGATGTCACCGACGCCCCGCTCCCCCACGACGGCCGCGGCTCGCGCGGCGAGTTCCCCGGCAGGCGCCACCTTCGATACAGACCTTGGAGCGCCGTACACCAGCACGGTGTGCCGGCCGGCCGACAGGTAGGCGTGCAGCGACTGGGCCCTCGTGCCGTGCACCGGGGCAAGCGCCAGGTCGGGGGCGCGCCGCCCGAGCCGCAGGGCGCGCGGTACGGCGGCCGCACCGTCGAGATCGGCCACCGCCGGGCTCCCGGAGTGGTCCAGGTCGAGCTGGGCGAGCAGGGGGATCGCCTTCTTCTCCAGCAGGCCGGTGGCGGACAGCAGCCGCAGCACCGTGTTCCGCAGGAGCCGCGCCGCCGGATTGCGCAGCAGCCACATCTGGGTCTGCTGGTCACCGTTCGCGACCGCCCTGACGGACGCCGGGCGGCGTTCCGCCTCAAAGCTGTCGAGCAGCGCCGGATCGGCGCCGCGTACGACGCTCGCGAGCTTCCAGCCCACGTCGTAGCCGTCCTGGACGCCTGTGTTGAGTCCCTGGCCGCCGGCGGTGGTGTGGGCGTGCACCGCGTCGCCCGCCAGCAGCACCGGGCCCTCACGGAACCGGGGGGCGACCTTGGCGTGCACGCGGAAGCGGCTGGCCCACCAGGTGCTGTGCAGGCGCAGCCCGCCCGGGCCGCGTTCGTCGAGGAGGCGTTGCAGCAACTCCTCGGTGGGCGGTTCGGTCTGCCCGTCCGGCTCCATGTCGAAGAAGACGCGGTGGCCGTCGGGCTGGGGGACGATCACCAGGACGCCGTCCGGTGCGATGTGGTGCTGCACCTCGGCCTCGGCGGGCGCGCCCTCCAGCCGGCCGTCCCCGATCAGGAACATACGGTCGAAGGTGTGGCCCTCGAAGGGGATGCCGACGCTGTCGCGCACCAGGCTGCGGGCGCCGTCGGCGGCGATCAGCCAGGGCACCGTCAGGGTCTCCTCGCCACGGGCCGAGCGCAGCGTCACGGTCGCCGACTCGGCGGGGCCGCCCCGGTTCACGGTCACCGCCGTGACCTCGGTGTCCCACTCGACGGTGCCGCCGAGCTCCGTCAGCCGGGCGTGCAGCGCCCGCTCGGTCGCCGGTTGCGGTACGCACAGGGGGCCGGGGAAGGCGGTGCCCGTCAGCCCGCCGAAGCGCGCTCCGGCGAGGCGCCGGCCGTTCGACCAGTACGACGCCCCGGTCAGCGGCAGCGCCGTCTCGGCGATCTTCTCGGCGACGCCGAGGCGGTGCAGGCACTCCAGGGCGCCGCTCCACAGCACCAGCCCCTTGGGGGCGATGCCCGGACCCGGGCGCCGGTCGACGACGCGGCAGGGCACGCCGAGGTCCCGCAATGCGGCGGCGGCGGTGAGCCCGGTGGGCCCGGCGCCGACGACCAGAACCGGAACGGTCATCTCAGCCCGCCTCTCGCCGCGTCGGCGGCCAGGGCCAGCGGGCGGTCGAGGAGGGCCGAGATCTCACGGACGGTGCCGTCGGTGTCGGCGAACCGCACGGCATGGATGCCGAGTTCCGCCGCGGCCGTGCAGTTCTCCTCCGTGTCGTCGACGAACAGGCAGCGCTGCGGGGTGGTGCCGAGCCGTTCGAGCAGGATCCGGTAGATGGCCGGGTCGGGCTTGCGTACGCCCTCCCGGTGGGAGTCCACGACGACGTCGAAGAGTTCGTCGACGGGGAGCTGGGCGCGCCACAGCGGTTCCCATTCGCGGACGTTGTTGGTGAGCAGCGCGAGCCGGTACCCGTCGCCGCGCAGGCCGCGCAGGAACTCCAGGAACGGCTCGTTGGGGCGCCGGCCGCGGAACCACAGCTCGCCGAAGCCGCGCCCGTCCGCCAGGATCCGGCCCGCGTCCTCGGGGAGTTCGGCCAGGATCCGGTCCACCATCTGCCGCTCCGTGATCGCGCCGGTCTCCAGCGCGGCCATCGGTGTCTCCCCGTGGCGTTGCGTCGCCGTCAGGAACGCCTGGGCGAGGTCGCCCGCGTCGATCCCGGCCAGTTCGGCGAAGGCGGCGAAGGTCTCCACGAGCGGGTTCGTCAGCACGCCCCCGTAGTCGACGACGATCGTGTCGAAGGCCATGTCGTTCCCTTCTCTCAGCACGACGCGGCGTACCGACCGCGACCGTGGCCCGGACGGTTGAGTGGCTGTCATCGGACTGTCCCCCCTTGATCAGGGCTGCTCCGGGTTGTGCTCCGGCGTCCGCCTGACGCGGTGCTACGGACGCTAACGACAGGGACTTGCGCCGTGCCAAAGCGACGAACCGGGGTGATGCGCCCTGCCAAAGTGAGTGCGGGAGGACCTTCACAGGTCCTCCCGCACTCCGAACTCGCGTCGGTGCAGCCGTCAGTCGGCCAGTCAGTCGGTCGGTCGGTCGGTCGGCCAGTCAGTCGGTCAGTCGGTCAGTCGGTCAGTCGGACGACTTTCCGGCCGCCGCGCCGACCGCGGCCGCGGGTTCCTCCCGCTCCCGCGCCGCTGCCGGGTCCGGCGCGTCCGGCACGCCCGTCGCGTCCGGCGCGTCCGCTGCCGGCTCGGGGCGTTCCGAGCCGCTCTCGCTGATGCCGAACCGCGCGTGGAGCCGGCGCAGCGGCCCGGGTGCCCACCAGGTCGCGCGGCCGGTGAGGGACAGCACCGCCGGCACGAGCAGGGTGCGGATCACCATCGCGTCCATGAGGATCGCCAGGGCGACCCCCAGTCCGAGCATCTTCGTGTTGGTGATCCGGGACGTGCCGATGGCCACCATGACGACGGAGAGGACGAGCGCGGCGGCGGTGATGACGCCCCCGGTACTGCGGATGCCCTCCACGACGGCGGCCTTGTGGTCGAGCACGCGTTCCCGTTCCTCCTTGATCCGGGAGAGCAGGAAGACCCCGTAGTCCATGGAGAGCCCGAAGGCGAGGCAGAACATGAGCACCGGCAGTGCCGTCTCGATGCTCCCGGTCGGGGTGAAGCCCAGCAGCCCGGACAGGTTCCCGTCCTGGAAGACCCACACCACGGCCCCCAGCATCGCGGTCAGGCTGAGCGCGTTGAGCAGCACCGCCTGGACCGGCACCAGCACACTGCCGGTGAGCAGGAACACCAGCACCAGCGTGGCGAGCACGATGATGCCGAGGGCCCACGGCAGGCCGCGCCCGATGGCCGCCTGACTGTCGATCATGGCCGCGGTCGTCCCGGAGGTGTACGCGGGGAACGCCGTGTCCACGGCTCGTACGTCCCGTACCAGCTCCTTGCCCTCGTCGGAGACGGCCTCCACCCCGGGCACCACCGTGAGGTACGAGACGGCGCCGGAGGTGCGGCCGGGCTGCGCGGGCCCGGCGGCCCTGCCCTCGGTGTAACGGCCCGTCGGGGCGTCCACCCGCAGTACCCCGGGGAGCCGGGACAACTGCTCGGCGTAGCTGCCGAGTTCAGCGGGGGCCGCCTCCTTGGTGACGACCTCGACCACTCCGGTGGGGTTGCCCTGGAAGCCGTCGTTGATGTGCTGCTGCACCACCCGGGAGTCGGCCGACGCGGGGAGCTGCCGGTAGTCGGCGGTGCCGAAGTCGACGTTCAGGAAGGGCGCGCCGAGCAGGAGCAGGACGGCGAGGGTGCCGGTGGCCACCAGGGGTGCACGCCGCATCACCCACCGCGCCAGCCGGGCCCAGCCCGCCCCGGCCCCGGCGGGCTGCCGCGGCTCGCGGGAGCGGCGCCGGACGAGCCCCCGGACGTCCAGCGCGTCGATCCGGCGGCCCAGGACGGCGAGCAGCGCGGGCAGGACGACCAGGGCCGCCACGGCCGCCAGGACCACCACGCTGATGCCCGCGTACGCGAGGGAGCGCAGGAAGTACAGCGGGAAGACGAGCATCGCGGCGAGCGAGACGGCGACCGTGGCGGCGGAGAACAGCACGGTCCGCCCCGCGGTGTTGAGGGTGACGGCGAGCGCGCCGGGCATGTCCCGGCCGTGTCCGAGTTCCTCCCGGTAGCGGCGCACGATCAGCAGCGCGTAGTCGATGGCGAGGCCGAGGCCCAGGGCGGTGGTGAGGTTGGTGGCGAAGACGGAGACGTCGGTGAAGGACGTGAGGACGCGCAGGACCGCGTTGGTGCCCAGGATCGCGATGATGCCGATGCCCAGTGGGAGCAGCGCGGCGACGGCGCTGCCGAACACGATCATGAGGATGATCAGCGTGATCGGCAGCGCGATGGCCTCGGCGCGCAGGAGGTCCTCACTGATGAGGGTCTGCTGCTCGTGCTGGACGGCGACGCTGCCCCCGACGCGGACGGTGAGGTCGCCCTGCCGTCCGTCGAAGTGCCCGGTGATCCGCTCCTCCAGCGTGCGCTCGGCCTCCCGTTCGTCCCCGGTGAGCCGGGCCACCACCAGGGCCTCACGGCCGTCCTTGGAACGCAGCGCCTGTGCCCCGGTCTCCCAGTAGGAGGTGACCCCGGTGACGCCCTTCTCGTCGGCGAGGCGGGCGGCGAGTTCCCGTCCCTGACGTGCCGCGTCGGCGTGGTCGACCCCGCTGCCGGCCCGGGCCAGCAGGACGAGGTTGGGGCGGGCGCCGGGGAACTCCCGCTCCAGGACGTCCGCGGCATACGAGGACTCGGAGGCGGGGTCGACGACGCCGCCGCTGCCGCCGCTGCGCAGTCGGTCGGCCACTCCGCTGCCCAGGACGACGGCCCCGGCCAGGAGGACCACGGTGAGGACGAGCAGCAGCCGGGCGCGGGCGCCGGTCAGCCGGGCGAGGGCCGTGAACAGGCCGCGGGGCGGGGCCGTTTCGGGCGGCGGGGTGTCATGGGCTACGGGTGACATGGGGACTCCCGGGAGGTCTGAGCTGGTGAGGTCGCACGGAGCCGGAGCCGGAGCCGTACGCGGTGAGCACCGCGTACGGGGCCGTGCTCGCGGACTCCGGTGGGGCGCCGGTGGGAGGGCGCGGTGGGGCGCCGGTGGGAGGGCGCGGTGGGGTGCCGGTCGGAGGCGCCGGTGGGAGGGGCGCGACGGGGCACGGTCGGAGGCGCCGGTGGGGTGCGGTCGGAGGCGTCGGTGGGGTGCCGGTCTGGCGGCGTCCGGCGGCGGTCCGGGCGCCGTCAGCGGCGGCGCAGGTGGAACTGGCCCGGCGTGGCGGAGGGGACGCCGGTCAGGATTTCCCGGAGTCCGCCACTGACCACGTAGTCGCCGTACGGGGTCACGGCGATGGTGGTGGGGTCCTCGATCGGCCACGTCTGGTCCTGCACCGTGCGCGCGGTACGCCAGTTGTCGGTGGACCGCAGCACCACGACCGCGTCCCTGCCCGTGCGTCCACCGGACAGCGACAGGTCGTTGGCCGCGGCGACCAGCGAGCCGTCCGGGCGCAGCGCGAGACCGTCGAGGGAGAGCGGCGCACGGTCGAGGCGGACCTCGCTGACCACCGGCCGCGCCGACCGGGGACGGTCGATGCGGAAGAGCCGGCCGCCGTCGTACTTGCCCATGAGGAGGAAGCCCGCGGGGTGGTGGACGATCCCGTTCGGTCCGGTGTCGGAGGTGACGAAGCGGTCGTCCTGGATCACCTGGATCACCTTGCCGTCGCGGCTCACCACGCTGACGGTGTCCACCCCGGTGTCGGTGACGTAGAGGGTGCCGTCGGCGTCGACGGTGACGTCGTTGGCGCGCGGCTCGGGCTGACCGGCGGACAGGTCGACCAGGTGCCGTACGGCTCCGGTGGCCAGGTCGAAGACACCGACCCCGGACACCGGGGGCTGCGAGGGGTCCACCATGCCGAGCAGCCGGAAGAAGTAGTCGGTGTAGGCGGCCAGCATCCGGTTACGGGCGGCGTCCACGGTGATGCCGAGCACCGAGACCTGAGCGAACGGGGCGACCAGCGGCGTCACCGAACCGTCCGCCTTGACCACCGAGATCGTGCCCTGCGCGCTCGACCCGACGAGGAACGCCTTCCTGCGCGGATCCCAGGCGACGCCCTCCGGGTACACGCCCGGGGCGGTGACGGAGAGGGTGTGCGGCAGCGGGGAGCCCGCGGACCGGGACGCCGCGAACGCCGGCAGGGGGGTGGCGGCGAGTGCGCCGCCCACGGCGCCCGCGGCGCCGAGTCTGAGGAGGGTGCGGCGGGAGGCCGGAACTGACGCGTCCAATGGGTGCTCCTTCAAGCGGTGGTGACGGCCCCGCGGCGGCGAGGTCGGACGTCGGGTGATCGGCCGGCCTGCGTACGGCGCGGCGGAAAGGGCGAGGGCGGGGCAGCCGTCCGGGGCCCGCCGCCGACGGGAGAAACACCGAGTCCGGTTGCCCACCGGCCCGGAGGAGGGTCTCGACCGGCGCTGAAGAACCGCTGAACCGCTGCTGTACCTCGCGAACACCGTCCGGGGCGGGAGCGAGGGCGGGGCGGGGGCGGGGGCGAGGGCGGGAGCGGGAGCGAGGGCGGGAGCGAGGGCGGGAGCGAGGCGGGGACCGGGGCGGAGCGAGGCGGGGACCGGGGCGGGAGCGAGGGCGGGGACCGGGGCGGGAGCGAGGGCGGGGACCGGGGGCGGCCGATGAGTGCGCTTTGGCCTGCCGCAAGGCCCGCTGCCTAGCGTCCCGGTGAGTCAGCGCGGACAGCGCGGATGACGCGGACTGCGCGGATGACAGCGCATGCAGCCGGGCCGGACACCGGAGAGCCAGAGGAGACGAGTCTCGTGACGGTAGACGCCGTGGACATCGATGCACCCGAGCCGCCGCCGGCCGGGACCGGCACCAAGGATGTCCGTCGGGTGGATCGGGTGATCATCCGTTTCGCGGGGGACTCGGGTGACG
>NZ_BMVM01000003.1 GCF_014650715.1 Streptomyces bluensis
ACCGCGCTCAAAGGCCAACCACCCGCCAGCCGCGTCCCCAACCTCACAGGGCAATACACCTAGCCCTTGGTGGTGCACTTCGGCAGGTCGGCGGTGGCGCCGGAGCGGATGTCCTTGAGGGCGCCGAGCGCGTCGCCGATGGTGTCGACCTTGACGAGGGTGAGTCCCTCGGGGGTGTCCCTGGCGGCGGTGGCGCAGTTGTCCTTCGGCGTCAGGAAGTACGTGGCGCCCTTGTCGCGCGCGGCGACGGTCTTCATCTCGATGCCGCCGATGGGCCCGACCTTGCCCGTGTCGTCGATGGTGCCGGTGCCGGCCACGAACGTGCCGCCGGTGAGGGAGCCCGGGGTCAGCTTGTCGTAGATGCCGAGGGCGAACATCAGGCCGGCGCTGGGTCCGCCGACGTCGGCGAGCTTGATGTCGATGGTGAACGGGAAGGTGTGGTCCGTCCCGGCCGAGATCCCGACGATCGCGCGGTCCTCGCCGCCGTCCTCGGACTTCGTGGTGGTGATCGTGACGGTCTGCTCCTCGGTCGCCGTCCGGTTCTGCTTCTCGGCTGCGGCCTGGGCCTTGGCCGGGGTGATCGTGAAGCTGACCTTCTCGCCGGGCTTGTGCTTGGTGACCAGCTTCGCGACGTCCTCGGGTGCCTTGACGGCCGCACCGTCGACGGACTTGATCACATCGCCCGCGTGCAGCCTGCCCTCGGCCGGCGAGCCCTTGAGGACGGTGGAGACGATCACCCAGGACTTCACCGGGACGTCCAGCTCCTTCAGCGCCGCCACCTTGGCGCTCTCCTGGGACTGGCTGAACTCCTCCGCGTTCTCCTGGGTCGACTGCTCCTCGGTCTTGCCGTCGGGGTAAAGCGTGTCGTGCGGCACCACCTTGTTGTCGTGTGCCAGCCATCCGTACACGGCTTCGACGAGGTTCATTCTGTAGTCGGCGCTGGTGACCCGGACGGTGGTCATGTTGAGGTGCCCGGACGTCGGGTAGGTCTTGCGTCCCGCGATGTGCAGCACCGGCTCGCCGTCGTGCTCCCCGAGCGTGTTCACCGTCGGCCCCGGCGACATCTCCGCGTACGGCACGGGGATGAACACTCCCGCGCACAGGAGCGCGATCAGCATCAGGGTGGAGGCGAGCATCGTCGCGGTGCGGCGTGGCATGGAACGACAGTACGGGACGGGCCCGTCAGGGCACTGTCGGGGCCGCCCGTACGGGGGCCACCGCGGGGTCTCAGCCGCGCGAGTGGGACTTCTCCATGGCCTCGCGGAAGCGGGTGTAGCCCGCGAGCTCGGTGCCGTCCTCGACGCCCTTGCGGCTACGGCTCGCCCAACCGCCCCACAGCCCGGCACCGACAGCGGCGACAAGCGGAATCAGCAACCAGACGAGCGCCGTCATGCCGACCTCCCAACCCCATGAGCGACCGCAACTGACTGATCAGCAGATTAACCATCTGCTCCGTCAACGCTCACGCCAGGGGTGGGGTTACGCAACCGGAGACGGAGCGAGCTGCGGCGCTACGCGCCGACCCATTCCTCGGTACCGTCGGAGAACCTCTGGTGCTTCCAGATGGGAACCTCGTGCTTCAGGTCGTCGATCAGCTTGCGACAGGCCTCGAAGGCCTCACCGCGATGCGGGCAGGACACGGCCACGACGACAGCGAGGTCTCCGACCTTGAGATCCCCCACCCGGTGGACAGCGGCAAGGGCCCGGACCGGGAAATCGGCGACGACCTTCTCGACGATCCGCCGCATCTCCGCCTCGGCACTGGGGTGGCATGAATAGCCCAGCTCAGCGACGTCGGCACCCCCGTCGTGGTTGCGCACGGTGCCGACGAACAGCGCCGTCCCGCCTGCCGCCTCGTCCCCGACGGCCCGGAGCACCTCGTCCACGGAGAGCGGCTTGTCCCGTATGCCGATCAGCTTGATCGGTTCCTGTGCCGCCTGTTCACCGGGGTGACCGTTGTTGAGTGCCATGCCCTCCATCGTGCCCCACCCCACTGACAACACCCCTCACCACTACAACCGGGAACAGACACTTACAACCGGGAACAGACACTCCTGCAGCCGGGAACAGCGCTCCCGGCGATCAGGCCCTGCGCCGTGCCTTCCGGGCCCGTCGTACCAGCGCGGCCGTGCCCAGCAGCGCGACCGTCGCGCCCGCGGCGCCCGCCGCCGTCGCGTCCTTGCGGCCCAGCCGGCGCCCGGCCACGGTGTGCCGCCCGGAGACCTCCTCCAGAAGTTCGGCGAGGACCTCCTCGTTCGTCCACTGGGGCCGCCAGCCGGCGTCGTGGAGGCGGCTGCCGCTGACCACCCAGGGGTACATCGTGTACGCCAGGTCACCGGCCGGGGACGGGGTGAGCCCGATGCGGTGCAGCCGGGCCGCCGCGCCCAGCGCCACCGCGGACGGCAGCTCCATCCGGCGGATCCCGCTGAGCTCCTCGACCTCCTCCTGCTCCAGCCACCCGTCGCACCCGACGGCCAGCTCGCCCTCGGCCTTCTCCAGGACGGCGTACTCCAGAGCACCACACAGGTCCTCGACGTGACAGAACTGCCAGGCGGGTCGCGACCCGGCCACCACGAGCAGCCGGGGTGACTCGAAGTACCTGGTCAGCGCCGTGTCGGTGCCTCCGACGAGCACGGCGGGGCGCACGACGGTGACATTGAGGCCCGGATGGGCGCGCGGTGCCCGGCGCGCGAGCCGCTCGATCTCCAGCAGGTCCCCGACGCCGGTCGCCTCGGCGGTCGCGCGCAACTCGGCGTCCTCGGAGAGCGGCAGCTCGTTGTCCGGCAGCGCCCCGTACACCATCGCTGACGTGCACAGGACGACCCGGTGGACCCCGGCCGCGGCCGCCGCCGTCAGCACGGTCTGCGTTCCCCGGACGTTGTAGGCGGTCCGTGCCGCCGCGTCGGTGCCCAGGTCGAGGTCGACCGCGAGGTGTACTACGGCGTCGGCCCCGCGCAGCTTGTCCGCGATCGCCGGGTCCCGTACGTCCAGGATGTGCCACTGGGCCGCCGCGCACTCACCGCGCCGCTCGTCGATGGCGATGACCTGCTTGATCTCGTCGGACGCGGCGAGCCGCTCGGTGAGCAGCGCGCCGATACCGGACGCGGCTCCGGTGACCGCGACGACTGGCCCGCGCACGGCCGGGCTGGTTGAGTGGTTTCGCGTTGCGCGAACCTGCGGATCTGGGGAACTCACCGGGCGTCTCCAGCGGTTGTCTTCAGTACGCAAGCGTGTGACGCGTACGTACCAGGTGGCATCCATCCTGCCGCAGCCCAGCAGCCGGCGAAGCATCGAGGCCCGAACCGGCCTGTGGTGTCTACGCTGGGTGTTGTCGGGCAGCCGTGCCGTCGGAGAGAACCGGCGGCCTTACCAGCCGAGGAATCCCGTGAGTGACACCCCATTCGGATTCGGCCTTCCGCCGGAGGAGCCGGAGAACGGCGACGAGGGCAAGAAGAAGGACCAGCAGAGCGGTGGTGGTCAGGGACCGGCCAACCCGTTCGGTTTCGGGCTGCCCGGTGCCGGAGGACCTGGCGCCGACAATCCGCTCGCCGCGATGTTCGGTTCCATGAACCCCACCGACCTGGGCGCCGCCTTCCAGCAGCTGGGCCAGATGCTCTCGTACGAGGGCGGCCCGGTGAACTGGGACATGGCCAAGCAGATCGCCCGCCAGACGGTCTCCCAGGGCACCGCCGGCGGTGTGAAGGACTCCAGCGTGGGCCCGGCCGAGCGCTCCGCGGTCGAGGAGGCCGTGCGCCTGGCCGACCTGTGGCTGGACGACGCGACGTCCCTGCCGTCGGGTGCGGGCTCCGCCCTGGCGTGGAGCCGCGCGGAGTGGGTCGAGGCGACCCTGCCGGTGTGGCAGGAGCTCGTCGACCCGGTCGCCGAGCGTGTCGGCGCGGCCATGGGCGACGTCCTGCCCGAGGAGATGCAGGCCATGGCGGGCCCGCTCATCGGCATGATGCGTTCCATGGGCGGCGCCATGTTCGGTACGCAGATCGGGCAGGCCGTCGGCGTGCTCGCGGGCGAGGTCGTCGGCTCCACCGACATCGGCCTGCCGCTCGGGCCCTCCGGCCGGGCCGCGCTGCTGCCGGTGAATGTGGAGGCGTTCGGCAAGGACCTGGGCGTGCCGAGGGACGAGGTGCGGCTCTATCTGGCCCTGCGCGAGGCCGCCCACCAGCGCCTCTTCGCGCACGTGCCGTGGCTGCGCTCGCACCTGTTCGGCGCGGTCGAGGGCTACGCGCGCGGCATCAAGGTCGACACCGCCAAGCTGGAGGACGTGGTCGGCCAGTTCGACCCGCAGAACCCGGAAGAGCTCCAGCAGGCACTCCAGCAGGGCATGTTCCAGCCCGAGGACACCCCGGAGCAGAAGGCGGCCCTGGCCCGGCTGGAGACCGCTCTGGCCCTCGTCGAGGGCTGGGTGGACGCGGTCGTCCACGCCGCCGCGAAGCCTCGTCTGTCGTCCGCGGACGCGCTCCGTGAGACGCTGCGCCGCCGCCGTGCCACGGGCGGCCCGGCCGAGCAGACGTTCGCCACGCTGATCGGTCTGGAGCTGCGCCCGCGCCGGCTGCGTGACGCCTCCCGCCTGTGGGCCTCACTCACGGACGCGCGCGGTGTCGACGGCCGGGACGCCCTGTGGGCCCACCCGGACATGCTCCCCACCGCGTCCGACCTGGACGACCCGGACGGCTTCGTGCACCGCGAGCAGCTGGACTTCTCCGAACTGGACAAGATGCTCGGCGAGGCGGCGGACGGCGGTCGCTCCGAACAGCCGAACCTGAAGAAGGATCAGGACGGCCAGGAGGGCCACGAGAAGGACCAGGACGGCAAGGGCGACGGCACCGAGTGAGCCTCTACGACGACGCGGTCCTCGTCCTGAAGGGATACGAGGGCCAGGAAGAGCTGCGCCAGGCGTATCTCGACCACTTGGAGGCGCACCCGGACGGCATGTGGAAGTCGTGCCACGCCGGGCACATCACCGCGAGCGCCCTCGTGGTCGACCCCGAGGAGGGCCGGGTTCTCCTCACGCTCCACAAGAAGCTGCGGATGTGGCTCCAGGTGGGGGGCCACTGCGAGCCCGAGGACCGCACGCTGGCCGCGGCCGCCCTGCGCGAGGCGTCGGAGGAGTCGGGCGTCGCGGGCCTGACGCTCCTCCCGGGCGGGCCGGTGCGTCTCGACCGGCATCCGATTCCGCCGCCGTGCCACCGCCACTTCGACGTCCAGTACGCGGTCGTGGCACCCGCGGGCGCGGTGCACGAGATCAGCGACGAGTCGCTCGACCTGCGCTGGTTCGCCTACGACGAGGTGGCGGGCGTGGCCGACAAGTCGGTCGTCCGGCTGCTGGAGGCGACGCGGGCCCGGCTCTGAAGCAGCCCAGTAAGGGGTGATCACCTGGGCGGGCACCCCTTACCAACTGCTCGCGCGAGCTCAGCTCCAGACGTTGCCCTGGTTCTGTCCCCGCGCACCCTGCTGGCCCATGCCGTACTGGGCGGCCAGGCCCGAGCCGATCTGGGCGTTCTGCGGCGGGAGCAGCTCGCTGGGCTGGACGAGGATGAAGCCCTGGCCCATGAAGCTGAGCTCCCAGCCCTCACCCGTGTTGCCGCGGCGCCGCCACACTCCGGAGGAATGCGTCTGTGCCTGCATCTGGACGCGCAGCGATGTGGACCAGGCCACGATGGCGTCGGCGTCGCAGTTGACGTACCGGTCCGATGTGACCTGCATCATCAGGGGCATGCCCGAGGTCATCAGGGCGACCTGGCCGCGGCCGGTGATGTTGAGCTGGTATTTCCCGGAGCCGGAGATGCCGTAGAGGCTGTCCACGGCGATCACCTCATGGTGCAGCGAGGAGTCCATGGCCAGGACGTAGCTGCTGTCGACGGTCAGGCCGTCCTGCTCGACGTCCATCATGTGCACGTGCTGGGCGAGGTTGGCGAAGTAGACCGTGCCCTGTCCGTGGCAGCGCATGAGGTCGAGGCCCTCGCCGGTGTGTGCCCGCGAGCGCCGCTGGTTGTTGTTCTGGTACTCGGCGTCGAACTCGACCAGCCCCTGGTAGGCGACCATCGTGCCCTTGCGCGCGAGGACGTCGTCGTGGCCGTTCAGGGCGACGCGCAGCATCTGCTGGTTCTGCAGGCTCCAGCGCTCCTGGGTCTGCTGCTCGTTGTAGCCGAAAATCGGGCTCTGCATGCTGTGTCGCTCCCCCTCAGCCCCGGACTCGGAGGCGGTCGGTACTGTCCTCGCTGGGCTGGACGACGACAAGGCCCTGCCCCGAGAACGCCATCTGGTAGGCCTCACCGCTGCCGCGGCCGATCAGCGACTGCGCCTTGAAGCTGCGCTTGCCCTTCACCTTGAGGTTCGGGGACCAGGCGACGAGTGCGTCCGGGTCGACGTACGTCTCGTCCTCACCGCCGCCGCAGTCGACGACGATCGGCTTGCCCCGGGAGGTCAGCGCGACCCAGCCCTGTCCGGAGATCCTGGTGTTCCACAGGCCCTGCCCGGCGAACTTGGCGAGTCCCTTGACCCGTTCGACGCCCCAGGTGAGGTGCGCGTCGAAGGCGAGCAGGTTTGTGGCGTTGACGGAGATCCCGTCTCCGTCAAGGTTGATCACGACGACGTTCGCCCCGTAGTCGGCGAGGTACAGCAGACCGTCACCGGAGCACTTCATCAGGGGCGCGCCCTCGCCGGTGAGCCAGTCCTTCGCGATCTGGCGCACGGCGGGCGGGTTGGGCTCGTACTGGACGAACCCTTCGTAGGCGACCATCGAGCCCACGCGCGCGAGGAGGTCGTTTCCGGTCTGCAGGGCGACCTTGAGCATGTGGTCGCCGTGGTTCTCCATGCGGGCGGTCACCGGAGCGGGTGCGAAGCCCGCGAGCGGCTGGTTCATGACGGGCTCCCTCAGACCTCGTACGGCTGGACGACGATGAAATTGCCGGGCGCGCCGCGGAACTGGAGGTTCACGCTCTCGCCGGTGTCCCCGGCGTAGGCGTTGCGGCGCATCCGCACCTGGCTGGAGACGACCACCTGGGCGGCCGCGGACCAGGCGACCACGGCGTTGCAGTCGGCGAACGTGGTCGGCGTCACGGGCAGGACGACGGGGGCGCCGTGCGTCTTGACGATGATCGTGCCGGTGCCCTGGAACTGCATCGTGTACAGGGCGCCTCCGGGGATGCCGTGTCCCTCGATCCTGCGCACCTCGTAGTGGAGGGTCTCATCGAAGGCGAGGACGTTCTCCGCGGACACGCAGATCGCGTCGCCCTGGAGTTCGATGGGGTGCAGCATCGTGGCCTCCTCGGCGAGGAACACCTGTCCCTTGCCGGAACAACGCATCAGCTGCATCTCCTGGCCCGTCGCGTTGCCCACGATCCGGCCCGCGAAGCCCGCGCCCTTGTAGCTGAAGTCGACCTTGCCCTGGTAGAGGACCATGCTGCCCTGACGGGCGAGCACGGGCTGGTCGCCGCCGACACCGAGGTCGACCCTGACGAGCTTCTTGTTCTGCTGGGTCCAGCGCTGCCCGGTGGGCGCCTCTTTGAACTTCTGGAGAGCGGCGGTGACCCCGGCACCGCCCTGCGGTGCGCCCTGGGGAACGCCGTACTGCGACGGGGCCCCAGGGGCACCGGACGGCCCCGGGACCTGGCCGTAGGGCGGCTGCTGGCCGTAGCCGGGGGGCGCGGCCGGGGGCTGCTGGCCGTAGCCCGGAGGCGGTGCGGGTGCCTGAGGGGCCTGAGGGGCGTGGGGTTGGGCGTAGCCGGGCGGCAGTGGTGCACTCGGGGCGGCAGGTTGCTGGGCATGGCCGGGTGGGCCGGGCTGGGCGTACCCGGGTGGAGGCGGAGGCTGAGCGGGGCTGCCCGGAGGGGTGTTCACGGGCGCGATGATGGTGGGCTGCGCGTGCACCGCGGGCGCGGGCGCCGGGGCGGGGGCCGGCGGCGGCGTGAAGCCCTGTGCGGGCTGGGACGCGGGGGCAGGTGCCGGGGCGGGCACCGACGCGTCGGGCGCGGGGGGTGCGAACACGGGCGGCGCGGCGGCCTGGGCCGGCGGGGCGAAGCCCGGTGCGGCGCCGGACTGCGGCTGCTGCGGGGCGGCGGGCTCCTCCTCGGCGACCTCACCGCCGAAGTTCCTCAGCAGCGCGTCCAGGCCGCCGTCGAAGCCCTGCCCGACAGCGGCGAAGCGCCAGACGTCCTTCAGGTAGAAGTCGCCGAGCATCACGGCGCGTTCGGTGGAGAACTCGGCACCGTTGAACGAGTACCGGGCCACCTCCTCGCCGCCCGCGACGATGCGGATGTAGCCGGGGACGATCTGCGACATCTGCCCGGCGCCGTCGATGGTCGCCGTGAACGACAGCTTCTGGATCTGCTGCGGGATCTTGTCGAGCGTGACGCGGAAGGACTCCGTGTCCCCCGCCTGGGACCCGAGGAGCTGGATGGCCTCCTCCGGGGACTTCGGCTGGTTGAAGAAAACGAAGTACCGGTCGTCCGAAAGCCGTTCGTCGGCGTCCAGTCCGAAGCAGCTGATGTCGAAGGTCAGTCCGGGGGCCGAGATCTGTACCCCCACGTACAGATCCGTTCCCGCCGTGAGGTCACTGATCCTGGCCTTGTGGCCGCGTTGGAATTCCCTGGCCATGCGTAACGACCGTCCCCCATCCCGATGGTGAGTGCGTCGCGCCAGGCTAACGGCAAAATCCGGCGGTGGACGAAGCCGGTACAGACCCGGTACACAACGCCCGCTTCCGGGCCGCTTACGGCCCGTTTCCGGCGCGGGCACGCGTGCGCGTGGTGGCCCGTTCTCGTCAGTCGGTCACTCGTCGCGCCCGGCGGGCAGATGCGGCAGCCGGTCGGCGGCGACCACTCCTTCAAGGTAGCCGCGGGCGCGCTCCGTCCGCGGATAGGACTCCAGCAACCGCCAGAAGCGGGGGCCGTGGCCGGGCACGAGCAGATGCGCGAGTTCGTGGACGAGGACGTAGTCGATGACGTACTCGGGCATGCCCTGCAACCGGTGCGAAAGACGGATACTGCCCTCGGAGGGCGTGCACGAGCCCCAGCGCGTGTTCTGATTGGTGACCCAGCGGACCGATACGGGCCGGGCGCGGCCGTCGAAGTACTGGAGCGACAGGCGCTCGGCACGCTCGGCCAACTCGGTGTCCCCGATGAGCCGCCTGTTCTCCTGCGCGGCGAGCTTGTCGAGCATGACGGTCACCCAACGCTGCTCCTCCGCCTCGGACATGCGGGCGGGGATGAGCACGATGGTGCGATCGCCCTCGCGGTACGCGGACACTGTTCTGCGCCGACGCGCACTCCTGCGGACCTCGATCGCGCTCGCCCCCGAGCCGCTTGGCGGCTGGCTCGTCGTGCTGCGCTCTGGCTTTCCGGCACGGTGCAGTGGGTCGGCGGGCACGCCCCGACGTTACCCGCTGCACACGCGGGAAGTCCCGACTCCGGAACGCTTCGATACCGATCCGCGCTCCCAGCACCGGATTTATACGACTAACTGGATTTGTACGACTATTACGGCGGCCTGTGGACAACTCCCGGCGCCCGGCCGCGGCACCCCGGCATCCTGGCATTCGCCGGCGGACCGGACCCGACGCCACGACCGCGGCCGGGGCGTCCGCACTCCGTCGGCACACGGGGACGTACTACGGCTACGGGGGCCGATCATGCATCCGATGGTGAAGCCCGCGCTGCGGCGCGGCTGGCGGGACCTCAACACCGTGCAGTTCGGGATGGCACCCGCGCACGCGCTGGTGCTGGGACCGATGGACACGGCGACGGGCAGTTTCCTCGCCCTGCTGGACGGGACGCGCGGCCTGCCGCTCCTGCGCGACGAAGGACGCCGGATGGGTTTGCCCGACGGTCATGTCGACGGGCTGGTGGACCGGCTCGCGCAGTCAGGTCTGCTGGACGACGCGACGGGAGGCGGCCCGGCCGCGGACACCCTGCGGCAGAAGGCCGGGCTCGTGGACCGCCTGCGCCCCGACCTCGCGGCGCTGTCCCTCGTCTCCCCCGAGCCGGGCGGCGCGATGGGCCGCCTGGCCGCCCGCCGCTCGCTGCGGGTGCAGGTGCGCGGCGCCGGCCGGGTGGGCGTGACCCTGGCCACGCTCCTGGCGGGCGCGGGCGTGGGCGGCGTCGACGTACGCGACGTCGGGCGGGTCGAGCCGTGGGACGTGACACCGGGCGGACTGCCGGCCGATGCGATCGGCGAGCGCAGGGAGGAGGCGGCGCGCCGGGCGGTACGAAGGGCGGCGCCTGCTCGTCCCCCACGGGCAGCCCCCTCAGGAGAGGATCCCGGTTTCTCGCTGGTGATCCTCGCCCCGCGGAGTGGGGTCGATGTCCACGCACCCGACCCGGTCGCCGCCGAACCGCTCATCGCCTCGGGAACACCGCACCTCTATGCGGGAGTCGTCGAGGGAACGGGCGTGGTCGGCCCCCTGGTCCTGCCCGGCGAGGCGGGCTGCGCGGGCTGCCTGGAACAGGGGCGCGCCGACCGGGACGCGTGCTGGCCCCGTCTGGTCGCACAATGGCGCTCCGGCAGACAGCGCCAGGTGGAGGCCTGCGACCTGGCCCTGGCCTCGGCGGTGGCCGCACTGGCCGCAGGGCACACGCTCGCCTTCCTGGACGGTCAGGTACCGTCCAGCGCGGGGGCGCGCTGGGAGGTGTCCTCCCCGGGATTCGACTGGCACTCCAGGCCGGTGTGGGCACATCCCGCATGCCCGTGCGCGGCCACGGAGAAAGGTAATGGAGAACACACCTCGGAGAACGGGGAGCCACACGAGACAATGGCGGGGCAACAGCGGTCAACGAGCTTGTCCCGCACAGCACACACAGCACGGCGGTCTGGGACCTGGAGGGCGCATGTCTGATCTTCCCCGGAAGGCGGTCACTCGTACCGCCAAGCTCGCCGCGCTCCCGCTCGGCTTCGCCGGGCGGGCCACCTGGGGGCTCGGCAAAAGGATCGGCGGGAAGTCGGCGGAGATCGTGGGCCGTGAGCTGCAACAGCGCACGGCGGAGCAACTGTTCAAGGTGCTCGGCGAGCTCAAGGGCGGCGCGATGAAGTTCGGGCAGGCTCTGTCCGTCTTCGAGTCGGCGCTGCCGGAGGAGATCGCGGGGCCGTACCGCGCGGCCCTGACCAAGCTCCAGGAAGCGGCACCCCCGATGCCCACACACACGGTGCACGCGGTACTGGCGGAGCGGCTCGGCGAGGACTGGCAGGAGCTGTTCCTGGAGTTCGAGGACAAGCCGGCCGCCGCGGCCTCGATCGGCCAGGTGCACCACGCGACCTGGCACGACGGCCGTGAGGTCGCGGTCAAGGTGCAGTATCCCGGCGCGGGCGAGGCCCTCCTGTCCGATCTGAACCAGCTCAGCCGCTTTGCTCGCCTTTTGGGCCCTTTGGTGCCGGGGATGGACGTCAAGCCGCTGATCGCGGAGCTGCGCGACCGCGTGTCCGAGGAGCTCGACTACGGCTTGGAGGCTCAGGCTCAGGAGGCGCATGCGGCGGAGTTCGCGGACGACCCGGACGTCCTGGTTCCGGCCGTCGTCCACCAGTCCGAGCAGGTGCTGGTGACCGAGTGGATCGACGGCACGCCGCTGTCGGATGTGATAGCGGACGGCACCCAGGAGCAGCGCGACCGTGCCGGTCAGCTGCTCGCCCGGTTCCTCTTCTCAGGCCCTGCTCGCACCGGCCTCCTGCACGCGGACCCGCACCCGGGCAACTTCCGCCTCGTGCCCGACGAGAAGAGCGGCTGGCGCCTGGGGGTTCTCGACTTCGGCACGGTGGACCGCCTCCCGGACGGCCTGCCCGCACCGATCGGGAACTCCCTGCGGATGACGCTCGACGGCCAGGCCGAGGCGGTGTACGAGCTGCTGTGCGCGGAGGGCTTCGTCAAGGAGTCCGTGGAGCTGGATCCCGACGCCGTTCTCGACTATCTGCTGCCGATCATCGAACCGGCCCAGGCTGACGAGTTCACCTTCACCCGGGGCTGGATGCGCACGCAGGCGGCCCGTATAGCCGACCCGCGCTCCCCTGCCCACCAACTCGGCAAGCAGCTCAATCTGCCCCCGGCGTATCTGCTCATCCACCGGGTGACGCTGAGCACGATCGGGGTGCTGTGCCAACTGGGAGCCACCGTCCGCCTGCGGGACGAGCTGGAGGAGTGGCTGCCGGGGTTCGTGCCGGAGGAGCCGCGGGCCGCGGAGGCGTGATCACCGGGGCGTGATCACTGGGGCTGATCACTGGGCGCTGCGGCGCGAGACCGCAGTGCACCGCAGGGGTGAACCGTGGTGCGACGCCGGGCACTTCCCGGGCTCGACGACGCCGACGAGTTGGTGCCGACCGCCGCGCGTTCCTGCCGGCCACCGCGCGTTCCTGCCGGCCACCGCGCGTTCCTGGAGTGATCAACTGCCTCACCACCAGGCCGAGTCCAGGCGTCTCTCGATGGCTCTGAGGTTCGCGCGGCCACAGTTGCGACAGAAGTAGTGCCGGATGCCGTTCTCCACGGAGCATGTCCAGGCGGGCTGAGGGCCTTCGGCGGGGTGCCGCACTGGGCGCAGACGAGGTAGGGCGCTTCCGTGGCCTCGGGCCACGGAGCGGAGCGGCTGTTGTCGCTGTCCCCGGTATGAGTCGTCACTCGGCGACGATGTCGCCGCATCCGGCGGTTCGATGGGCGCAGCGCACAGCGGGGGCCGGTCCGTTAGGACCGGCCCCCGATCAGCTACTGCTTCTGGTCGGCGCCTGTGTGTCTGGCGTCGGCTACTGCATCACGGCCATGGCGAGCGCTCGACGAGCCCGCATCGAGGCGCGCTCGGCGCGGCGCTGCATCCGCCGGGCCATCGCCAGGCGCATGGCCCGGCGCTCCTGCTCTGCCTCCCGCAGTCGGTCGTGCATATGCGCACGGGCCAGGGCTTCTGGGATGAGTTGCATCTCTCGGGTCCTGTTCTGACGCGAGCCGGTCGCACCGGCGGTGGTGAAGTCTGGAATCGCGGAGCCCGCGGGCTCATGGGTGGACGGCTTCATCGGGGCCTGCTTCTTGGGGTCGTGCGTGAGGGGGCGGTCGATCGTTCCTAGCGTGTTCATGCTGTGACCGGGTTCTTGCGCGGGCGGCCACGCGGCCGCTTGCGGGCCACCACGACACCCTGGACGAACAGCTCGCCGCCCCAGACGCCCCAGGGCTCACGCCGCTCTTTCGCACCGGCGAGGCAGGCCTCGATCAGCGGGCAGGTGCGGCAGAGGGACTTGGCGTACTCGACGTCCGCCGGCGACTCGGCGAAGAAGACCTCCGGGTCGTAGGAGCGGCAGGGGACGGGTACGCCGAGGTTCTCGATGGCGTCGTCGAGCGCGGTGAGCGCGGTGAGCGGGGTCAAGGTGGAGTCCTCCGTGAGGCCGGGCGGGGGGATCGTGTCGGAAGGCGGTACGGACGGGGCGTGCGCTTCGAGTTGCACGGTTCGTCTTCCTCGTCTGGTCGTTCCGGCCGGTTGGCCGGGTGGCGGCTGGTACCGGGTTCTTTTCTTGTCCCGAGGCCCCTTCGCTCTGTCGTCCCCGGTGAGGGGCAAACAGAAGGGCCGCGGATCCCGGATGGGGTTCCGCGGCCCTGAAGGCGCCGGCCTGATCGGCGATCAGGCTGGATCACTCCAGGGATCTGGCCCACGGAAGGCCCACATCGTGTGGTGCTGCGTCGTCTGCTTCAGGGATCCGGCACCGGCGGCGGCCGCAAAGGCATAGGCCTGCGCCTGTGCCACTACTGCTGCTTCCAGTGCCTTCGTCGGTCGCTCATTGCGCTCGCGGACGGGAAGACCCGCGAGAGACACGGAGGACGCCGGACGGACGGCACGGATGCCGGACAGACCGGTGCCCCGGTTCGAGACGCCGAGCATGCACAGGGAGACGGCCGAGCGATCGGTCAGTTTGACGGTGCTGACGGTGTTGGTGTTGATGCTGATCACTGGACTCGCCTCCTCTCGGCGTCTAGGGGGATCGGGTGAGCCGATCCAACGGTTATTAAGTACAGCACGGAACCGGCGCCTGGGAGAAGGCCGCCGTTCCCGTGCCTAAGAACCTATGGGGATTGCTGGCGCATGCGCAAACTATTTTTTCGACGAGTTGGCATCAGTCGCCCTCATCGCCTACCACAACATCCTGACCTGCGCAGATGGTCAGGACCTCGGCCCCGTAGCGCTGCAGTTTACGCGCGATGACTCCCGGGATGCGCGCGAGTTCAGCCGGAGTGGTCGGTACCGCTTCGGTGATGGCCATCAGGGTCCTGTCGGTGAAGACACAGAAGTCCGGCTGGCCACTGCTCCGGGCCTGTGCCGCCCGCCACTCGCGCAACCGCTCGTAGAGGGCCTCGTCCATGTCGGACGGGCAGTCCTCACAGCGCATCAGTTTCATCTCGCCGGCATCCCTCAAGGTGCGGCCGCAGACGCGGCAACGGGCCGGGGTCCGGCTGGTGGGGCGCGGGGCCACAGCGGCCGTGATGCCCGGGAAACCGCGCTCGATGCCACCGGTGCTCCCCGCACCGCCCCTGCCCGCCGTGGCGGCGGATCCTGGACGCAGGCCGTCGAGGAAGCGGCTGGGGCGGCGGTTCGGGCGCCCGCCAGGCGAGCGGGACAGGGCCCAGGAGACATGCAGGCGTTCCCGCGCGCGTGTGACGCCGACGTAGAGCAGGCGCCTCTCCTCCTCGACCTGCTCGTCGGTCTTGGCGTAGGTGATCGGCATCATGCCCTCGGCGACTCCGACCAGGAAGACGACGTCCCACTCCAGGCCCTTGGCGGAGTGCAGTGAGGCGAGGGTGACGCCCTGCACAGTGGGTGCGTGCTGGGCGTTCGCACGCTCGTCGAGCTCCGTGACAAGGTCACCGAGGGTGGCGTCGGGCTTGGCCGCGGCGAAGTCCTGTGCGAGGTTCACCAGCGCGGCCAGCGATTCCCATCGCTCTCTGACGGCGCCGGAGCCCGCCGGGGGCTTGCTGGTCCACCCCTCCCCCGACAGTACGGCCCGCACCTGTGAGGGGAGGTCGACGGTGTCGGCGAGGAGGGAGTCGTTGGCGCCGAAGCGGGCCGCTCCGCGCAGGGCGACACCCGCCTTGCGCACCTCGGGGCGGTCGAAGAACCGCTCGGCGCCCCGGAGTTGGTAGGGCACCCCGACGTCGGCGAGGGCCTGTTCGTAGGTCTCCGACTGGGCGTTCGTACGGAACAGGACGGCGATCTCGCTCGCGGGGACGCCCGAGGCGATGAGGTCACGGATACGGCGGGCGGCGCCCTCGGCCTCGGCGGGCTCGTCCGCGTACTCGGTGTAGACGGGCTCGGGGCCCGGGTCACGCTGAGAGATCAGCTCCAGGCGGTGCTCGGCGGCGCGGCCCCGGGCCTGGGCGAGCAGGCCGTTGGCAAGGTGGACGACCTGGGGTGTGGAGCGGTAGTCGCGGACCAGCTTGACGACCGTGGCTCCGGGATGACGGATACGGAAGTCGAGCAGATGATCCGGGGTTGCACCCGTGAACGAGTAGATCGTCTGGCTGGCGTCGCCGACGACGCACAGGTCGTCCCGCTCGCCGAGCCACAGTTCCAGCAGGCGCTGCTGGAGCGGGCTGACGTCCTGGTACTCGTCGACCACGAAGTGCTGGTACTGGCGGCGGACCTGCTCCGCGATATCGTGCCGGTCCTGCAGGATGCCCACCGTGAGCAGCAGGACGTCCTCGAAGTCGATGACGGCACGGTCACGCTTGAGATCCTCGTAGGCCGCGTAGAGCTGGGCGATCTCGGCGGGGTCCCGGGGGGTCTCGCGGCCGTGCTTGTCCGCCACGGCGGCGTAGTCGGCGGGGACGGTCCGGGTGACCTTGGACCACTCGATCTCGCCGGTGACGTCCCGCAGTTCGTTGCGATCGAGACGGATACGGCAGGCGGCCGCCGCGTCGGCGACGATCTGGATCTTGCGGTCGATGATCCTCGGCATGGAGCCGCCGACCGCCTTCGGCCAGAAGTACTGGAGTTGGCGGAGTGCTGCCGAGTGGAACGTACGGGCCTGGACGCCGGAGGCACCGAGCTGGCGCAGGCGGCCGCGCATCTCACCGGCAGCACGGTTGGTGAACGTGACGGCCAGCACACTGGAGGAGTGCAGAATTCCGGCGCGCACCCCATAGGCGATGCGGTGGGTGATCGCCCGTGTCTTGCCCGTGCCGGCCCCCGCCAGCACGCACACCGGACCGTGCAGGGCGGTCGCCACCTCGCGCTGCTCGGGGTCGAGCCCTTCGAGCACCGCGTCGGGGGTGTCCGGGACCTGTGGGAACAGGGTGGAGTGCGTTGCTGCTGTCACCCCGCCATGCTGCCAGGTCCCCGGTGACGGGTGCGCAAGTTGTCCACAGGCCTGGCCTTGCAGTCGTACTAATGCGGCAGGTGCCTCGGGATGTGACCTGCGTCCCCGTCCTGTGAGCACCGCGGACCCGCCTGCGCACGGGAATGGCGGACCGCACCCGTGCGTTCACCTCACAGCCACTGCACCCCGAGCCGTGAAGGAGCGCTAGAGACATGCTGGGCACTGTGACGATGTACAGCACCACGTGGTGCGGCTACTGCCGCCGGCTGAAGAGCCAGCTGGACCGCGAGGGCATCGCGTACACCGAGATCAACATCGAGCAGGACCCGGAGTCCGCGGCGTTCGTGGAGAAGGCGAACGGCGGCAACCAGACGGTTCCCACCGTTCGGGTGGTTCCGACCGCAGGTGGCACCGAGGTCGTGATGACCAACCCGAGCCTTGCCCAGGTGAAGCAGGCTCTCAGCGCCTGACGCTTGCTCCGCACGACCCCCGGCGGCCTCAGTGGCCGATCGGGGGTTTGTGCGCTCTGCGTCCCGTCCCACCCCGTTCCCGTCCCGGAGGGCCTGGACGCTTCCCCTGTGCATGGTCCGACTGCGCCGACACCGCAGAGCGTCAGAGGGCGCTGCCCGGCCTGGGCAGGGGCTTGCCGTACCAGAGTTCGATCAGGCGGGCCGCGATCGAGATGCCGTAGGGCGGCAGCACCTCCCCGGACTCGAAAGCGGCCCGTAGCTCCTCGCGCGAGAACCAGCGTGCCTCGTGGATCTCGTCGCCGTCGACGGTGATGTCGGTCGAGGTGGCGCGAGCCAGGAAGCCCAGCATGAGGCTGGAGGGGAAGGGCCAGGGCTGGCTGGCGATGTACTCGACCGGGCCGACGGTGATGCCCGCCTCCTCGAAGACCTCGCGCCGCACGGACTGCTCGATGGACTCGCCGGGCTCGACGAAGCCGGCGAGGGTGGAGAACCGGCCCTCGGGCCAGTGCACCTGCCGGCCCAGCAGGATCCGGTCCTCGTCGTCCGTGACCGCCATGATCACCGCCGGGTCGGTGCGCGGGTAGTGCTCGGCGCCGCAGGCCGGGCAGCGGCGGATGTGGCCGGCCGCCGCGATGACGGTGCGCTCGCCGCAGCGCGAGCAGAAGCGGTGGGTGCGCTGCCAGTTCTCCAGGCCCACCGCGTGCACCATGAGGCCCGCGTCGCGCGCCGACAGCAGCAGGCCCGCCTCCCGCAGTCCCGCCGGACGCGCGGACTGGTCCATCCGGCCCGGGAGCGCGTCCTTCTGGAGTGCGAAATAGGCCACACCCTCGTCGTCGATGCCCAGGAAGTAGCGGTGGGCCTCGGTGAGCGGGGCCTCGAAGGACGGGGTCATGACGAGTTCGGTGGTGCCCTCCTCCGTCTCGTCGATGAGGACCTGGCCGCCCGACACCACGAAGCAGCGTGTCGTCGGGTGGCTCCACGCCGCCGCGAGCCAGGCCTCGTCGAGGCGGTGGTGGGCGGCCCGGTCGATGCCGCTCGGGGCGGTGAGGGAGATGGGGCGGTCGGCGGTGTGGTCGGTCCAGGTGGTCACAGGTGCTTCCAACTCCCCCAGGGGAACGGTTGTTTCAGCGGGCGGTTCGGCAGGGTCTGCGGCAGCGGGTGCGGCAGGCGGGTGCGCTGGGCGTCGGGGGCCTTCTTCAGTGTGTCTCTTGCCCGTTTCCAGCCAGCTCGCCCCACAGGTGGGCGCTGGTTTCGACGCCTTTGAGAAGAAGATCGAGCTCGACCTTCTCGTTCGGAGCGTGCCAGCCGTCCGAGGGGACCGAGACGCCCAGGAAGAGCACGGGGGCGCCGAGGACGTCCTGGAGGTCGGCCGCGGGCCCTGAACCGCCTGTGCGCGTGAAGCGGACGGGCTGCTCGAAGGCTCGGCCCATGGCGCGTACGACGGACTGCAGGGCGGGGTGGTCCAGGGGCGTCAGACAGGGCCGGGTGGCCGGGCCGAAGGTGATCTCGCAGCGGATCCCCGCGGGCACCTGGTCGGCCGCCCACGCGCGGACGGCCTTCTCGATGCGGTCCGGGTCCTGGCCCGCGACCAGCCGGAAGGACAGCTTCACCAGGGCCGAAGACGGGATGATCGTCTTGCTGCCGGGGCCCTGGTAGCCGCCGCCGATGCCGTTTACCTCGGCGGTGGGGCGGGCCCAGAGGCGCTCCAGAGTGGTGTATCCGGCCTCTCCGCAGGTGGCCGCGGACTTGGCCGTGCGCAGCCAGCTCTCCTCGTCGAAGGGGAGCTCCGCGAAGAGTTCGCGCTCGCGGTCGGTGAGCTCGATGACGCCGTCGTAGAAGCCCGGGACCGTCACGCGCGCGTGCTCGTCGTGGAGGGCGGCGACCAGCCGGGCGGCGGCGGTGGCCGGGTTGGGCACGGCGCCGCCGAAGGCGCCGGAGTGGATGTCCTGGGCGGGCCCGTGCAGCTCGATCTCGCACTCGGCGAGGCCGCGCATGCCGGTGCACACGGTGGGGGTGTCCTCGGCCCACATGCCGGTGTCGGAGACGATGACGGCGTCGGCGGCGAGCCGGTCGGCGTGCTCCTCGACGAGGGCGCGGAAGTGCGGGGACCCGGACTCCTCCTCGCCCTCGACCAGCATTTTCAGGTGGACGGCCGGCGTGGTGCGGCCGGTGGCGGCGAGATGGGCGCGGACACCGAGTGTGTGGAAGAACACCTGGCCCTTGTCGTCGGCGGCCCCGCGCGCGTGGAGGCGGTTCCCACGGATCACCGGCTCGAAGGGATCCGTGTCCCAGCCGTCCTCGCGGGCGGCGGGCTGCACGTCGTGGTGCCCGTAGACGAGGACCGTGGGTGCCTCGGGGTCGTCGGAGGGCCACTCGGCGAACACGGCGGGGGCTCCGGGCGTCTCCCAGACCTCGGCAGCGGGGAAGCCCGTCTCCCTGAGCTTGGCGGCGAGCCAGTCGGCGCTGCGCCGCACGTCCGCCGCGTGCTCGGGCTGGGCGGACACCGACGGTATGCGAAGCCATTCCGCGAGGTCGTCGAGGAAGGAGGCGCGGTGGTTCTCGATGTACGTACGGACGGCGCTGACGGCACTGTCAACGGGCTGGCTCATGCTCACGAGCCTATCGGCCCGCGCCGACATGCTCGTCCGGCGGTTCGTCCGCTGCCCGCGCGCGTGGGTCCGGACCGGGTTCCTCCAGGAGCAGGCGTTCCAGTGCGGCCCGGTCGGGCAGCTTGTCGGGGCGTACGACGTCGCCGGTGCGCACGTACAGGAACGCGGCCCCGACGGACTCCAGGGGCACACCCTGCTGCTCGGCCCAGGCGAGGCGGTAGAGCGCGAGCTGGAGGGGGTCGGCGGTACGGGCGCGGCTCGTCTTCCAGTCGACGATCTCGTAGGTGATGCCGTCGCCGTCCTCGCCGGCGCCGTCCCCTTCCTTGTAGACGGCGTCGATGCGGCCGCGGACGACACGTCCGGCGATCGTGAGCTGGAAGGGGGCCTCGATGCGGTACGGCGTCCGGTGCGCGTACGGGGTGCGCTCGAAGGCGTCCTTGAGGGCCTCCAGATCGCGTTCGTCGGCGATCTCGGCCTCGGTGCCGGGCAGGTCCTCGGGTTCCAGCATGGGCAGCCGCAGTTCTTCGAAACGAGCCTCGACCCAGGCGTGGAAGCGGGTGCCCCGGCGCGCGGCGGGCTGTGGGGGGCGCGGCATGGGCCGTGCGAGCTCCTGGGCGAAGCCGTCCGGGTCGGCTGCCAGGCGCAGCAGCTGGGACGCGGTGAGCGACGGGGGCAGCGGCACGTCGGTGACGCTGCGGCGGGCGCGCAGGAGCTCTCCGGTGAGGGCGTCGAGGTCGCGGTCCCAGGAGGCGATGGCGCGGGCCTCCTCCGGGGTGAGGGGCGCCGGGTCGGCAGGGTGGGGAAGGGCTTCGGGGGCCGACGCCTGGTGCGGAATCGCGGGGCGGGCCTTCGGCCACGCGTCCCAGTCGAGGTCGTTGTCGGGATGGTCCTCGGGGTCACCCTTGGGGAGGTCGTCCGGGAGGTCGCCGTCCCCGTAAGGGGGTTCGGCCGGGGAACCGTCGTCCCTGTAAGGGGGCTCGTCCGGGAATGCGCCGTCTTCGTAGAGGGCTTCTTCGTCCTCGGGCGGGGGCGGCCAGTCCGGGTCGTCGTAGGCGTTCGGGTCGTGGGTGGCCGGGGGGTGGGTGTCCTCGGGGGAGATGCCCCTCTGCAGGTGGGCCAGTACGGTCTCCGCGGCCGCGCGGCGGCGGGCGAGGGCCTCGTCGTCCAGCGGGAGCGGCCACGCGTGGTCGGCGGCCGCCGCGTGCAGCGCGGGGTTCTCCTCGTCCTCTTCGGGTGCGTCGGCCCAGGCCTCGATCTCGCCGTACCCGGCGGCGCAGTGCTCGTACAGGGCGAGCAGGAAGTCGGACGGTCCGCGCGGGCGTTTCTGGGACGGCCCCCACCAGTGGCCGGAGCCGAGGAGCAGGGAGCGGGGGCGGGTGAACGTGACGTAGCCGAGGCGGAGTTCCTCGGTGTGCTGGTGGTCCTTCATGGCCTCGTGGAAGGCCTTCATGCCGCGGGAGTCCCATGCCCCGATGTCGGGCAGCGTGTCCGCGTCGCCGCGCAACTCGTGCGGGAGGACCTTGCTCTGGGCGGTCCATTTCTCCCGGCCGCGGTCGCTGGGGAAGGTCCCGGTGACCAGGCCGGGCACCGCCACGACGTCCCACTCCAGTCCCTTGGACTTGTGCGCGGTGAGCACCTTGACGGTGTTCTCGCCACCTGGGAGGGCGTTGTCGAGGCCCTTCTCGTACTGGGCCGCGGTACGCAGGAAGCCCAGGAAGGCCAGCAGGGTGGCGTCGGCGTCGTTGGCGGCGAAGGACGCGGCGATGTCGAGGAAGTTGGACAGCGTCTCGCGGCGGCGGGCGGCCAGGGCGTGCGGGGACGCGGAGAGCTCGACCTCCAGGCCGGTGACGGCGAGCACCCGGTGCAGGACGTCCATCAGCGGGTCGGCGAGCGAGCGGCGCAGGTCGCGCAGTTCGGCGGCGAGGCGCGCGAACCGGACGCGCGCGTCCGGTGAGAAGGGCAGGCCGTCGTCCTCCCGCTCGGCCTCGAACGGCAGCTCAAGGAACGTGTCGAGCGCGTCCGCGAGAGAGATCACCTCGGCCGGATCGACTCCTTCGACGGCCGCGGCGAGCCGCCTGTCGGGGTCGTCATCGGCCTCCACGCGCGCGTGGGGCACGAGAAGCCGGGCCCGCCGTCCCAGGAGGGCCAGGTCGCGGGCGCCGATGCGCCAGCGCGGGCCGGTGAGCAGGCGGACCAGGGAGGCGTTGGCGCCGGGGTCCTGGAGGACCTCGCAGACGGCGACGAGGTCGGCCACCTCGGGGAGGTGCAGCAGCCCGGACAGGCCCACCACCTCCACGGGGATGTCGCGGGTGACGAGGGCGCCCTGGATCTCGGCGAAGTCGGTCGCCGTACGGCACAGGACCGCGATCTCGCCGGGCTCCTTTCCGGTGCGCACGAGGTGGGCGATCGAGTCGGCGATCCAGTCGATCTCCTCGGCGTGGGTGCGCAGGAGGGCACAGCGGACCGTGCCGTCGTGTTCGGCGCCGGGGGCGGGGCGGAGGGCCTCCACGCCCGCGTGCATGGCGCGCAGGGGCTCCGCCAGGCCGTTGGCGAGGTCGAGGAGGCGGCCGCCGCTGCGGCGGTTCTCGCTGAGTGCCTGACGGGTCGCGGAGCGGCCGTCGGCGTGGGCGAAGTGCTCGGGGAAGTCGTCGAGGTTGGCCACGGAGGCGCCGCGCCAGCCGTAGATGGCCTGGCAGGGGTCGCCGACGGCGGTCACGGGGTGGCCGGTGCCACCGCCGAACAGCCCGGCGAGCAGGACGCGTTGCGCGACCGAGGTGTCCTGGTACTCGTCGAGCAGCACCACCCGGGACTCGTCCCGGAGAATGCGGCCCACTTCCGGTAGCCCGGCGAGCTGCGCCGACAGCGCGATCTGGTCGCCGAAGTCGAGGAGGTCACGCTCACGCTTGGCGGCTCGGTAACGCCCCACCAGTTCCGCGAGTTCGCGGCGCGCGGCGGCCGTGTCGGGGACCTTGCGGAGGTCGGCGTTGGTGAGTTTGGCGTTCTCCAGGTTCCGCAACAGCTCGGCGTCGTAGGCGCGCAGGTCCTCGGGTCGTACGAGGTGTTCGGCGAGTTCGGAGTCGAGGGCCAGGAGGTCGCTGACGAGGTCCGGGAAGGAGCGGGTGAGGGCCGGGTAGGGGCCGGGGGCCTCTCGCAGGACACGTGCGGCGAGTTGGTAGCGGGTGGCGTCGGCGAGGAGGCGGGAGGTGGGTTCCAGGCCGATGCGCAGGCCGTGGTCGGTCAGCAGGCGGCCCGCGAAGGCGTGGTAGGTGGAGATGACCGGCTCGCCCGGCGGGTTGTCGGGGTCGATGACGTCCGGGTCGGTGACTCCGGCCTTGACGAGTGCTTTTCGTACGCGCTCGGCGAGTTCACCGGCCGCCTTGTTGGTGAAGGTCAGGCCGAGCACCTGCTCGGGGGCGACCTGTCCGGTGCCGACGAGCCACACCACGCGCGCGGCCATCACCGTGGTCTTGCCGGAGCCGGCTCCGGCCACGATCACCTGCGGGGTGGGGGGTGCGGTGATGCAAGCCGTCTGCTCCGGGGTGAACGGGATGCCGAGGAGCTCCTTGAGCTGCTCGGGGTCGGTGATACGGGCGGACATCCCAGAGAGGCTAGCGGTGGCCACTGACACCGAGTGCCGGATCGTCCCCTGGGCGCGCAGATGCGCTGGTCAGCGCGCATGGTGCTGTGCGTCACGTGCGTTACTCGACGATGTGTCGTCCCTCCGGCCGGGCCGTGCACGACGCCCGGAACGCGCAGTGTGCGCAGTGTTGTCCCGTGGTCGGTGAGAACCGTTCGTCGAGGACCTTGCCCGCCGCGTTGGCCAGCAGCTCGCCGACCCACTCGCCCTCCAGGGGCTGCTGGGCCTGCACCTTCGGCACGGCATCGCCACCGTCCTTCTTCGCTGCCCCCTGGCGCAGTTGGACGAGTTCGGCGCCGCCCGGCTCGGGGCGCAGTCCGTCGAAGGCCTCGTCGACGGCGCCCTCGCGGACGGCGAGCTGGTAGACGGCGAGCTGCGGGTGGCGCGCCACCTCGGCGGCACTCGGCGTCTGCTTGCCGGTCTTGAAGTCGACGACATAGGCACGGCCTTCGCCGTCGGTCTCGACGCGGTCCATGGAGCCGCGGATGCGCACCTCGTAGTCGCCGGCCCCCAGGGTTACGTCGAAGTCGTGCTCGCTGGCCACCGCGGTGCGTCCGGTGCGGTCCATGACGTGCCATTTCAGGAAGCGTTCGAGCGCTACGCGCGCGTGCTCTTTCTCCTGGGCGGACTTCCAGGGCGCGTCGAAGGCGAGCGCGTTCCACACGGAGTCGAGGCGCTCCATGAGGACGGCGAGGTCGGCGGGGGTACGGCCGGAGGCGACCTCGTCGGCGAGGACGTGGACGACGTTGCCGAAGCCCTGGGCCGCGGTCGAGGGCGCGTCGGCCTTCACCTCACGGCCCAGGAACCACTGCAGGGCGCAGGTGTTGGCGAGCTGGTCGAGGGCGCTGCCGGAGAGCACGACCGGCTGGTCCCGGTTCCTCAACGGGACCCTGCTCTGAGTGGGTTCGAACATGCCCCACCAGCGGTACGGATGCGCCGAGGGCACCAGGGGACGGCCGTCCTCGTCGGCGAGCGCGGCGAGCCGGGCCAGACGGCGGGCGGCGGCCTCCCTGAGGGCGTCCGACGCGCGCGGGTCCACGGTTGTGGCGCGCAGTTCGGCGACGAGTGCGGCGACGGACAGCGGGCGGCGGGGGCGGCCGGTGACGTCCTTGGGTTCGACGCCGAGTTCGGTGAGAAAGCGGGAGGGCTGGTCCCCGTCGTCGGCGGGGGCCTTCACGGCGGTGACCACGAGGCGTTCACGCGCGCGCGTGGCGGCCACGTAGAACAGACGCCGCTCCTCCGCCAGGAGCGCGCCCGCCGTGAGCGGTTCGGCCAGTCCGTCGCGTCCGATGCGGTCGGCCTCCAGCAGAGAGCCGCGGCGGCGCAGGTCGGGCCACAGTCCCTCCTGGACGCCCGCGACGACCACCAGGCGCCACTGAAGGCCCTTGGAACGGTGCGCGGTCATCAGGTGTACGGCGTCGGGGCGTACGGCCCTCCTGGCGAGCGTGTCGGCGGCGATGTCCTCGGCCTCTATCTCCTCCAGGAAGTTGAGGGTGCCGCGCCCGCCGGTGCGCTCCTCCGCGCGCGCCGCGGTCGCGAACAGCGCGCACACGGCGTCGAGGTCGCGGTCCGCGTTGCGGCCGGCCGCGCCGCCGCGCCGGGCGGCCCATTCCAGACGCTTGGGCCACGGTGTGCCGTCCCACAGCTCCCAGAGCGCCTCTTCGGCCGTGCCGCCGTCCGCGAGGCGCCTCCGGGCCCGGCGCAGCAGTTCGCCGAGCCGCTGGGCGCCCCGCGCGTATGCCGGGTCGTGCGCGACCAGGCGCTCCGGCTCGGCCAGCGCCCGCGCCAGCAACTCGTCCGAGGGCGGCGGCACGGCGTTGCCGGCGGCCCGTTCCTCCTCGCGCAGGGCTCGGCCGAGGCGTCGCAGGTCGGCGGTGTCCATGCCCGCGAGGGGGGAGGCGAGGAGGTCGAGGGCCGTCTCGGTGTCGAGCCAGGGCGTCTGCTGTCCGGGCTCGTCGGGGCCTCGGTGCTCGCCGCTCCGTTCGGGCTCGGCGGGCCCTCCCTGCTCCCCGGGGGCCGTCTCACCGGTCTCGCCCAGCTCGGCTCGCGCGACCGCCCGCAGCGCTGTCAGCAGGGGTGCCACCGCCGGTTCGTATCGCAGCGGGAGATCGTCTCCGTCGATCTCCAGGGGTACGCCCGCCGCGGTGAGCGCCCGCCGGACCGACGGGATCGCGCGGGAGCCCGCCCGCACCAGGACCGCCATGTCGCCCCACGGGACGCCGTCCTCCAGGTGGGCGCGGCGCAGGATGTCCGCGACGTTGTCCAGCTCGGTCCCCGGCGTCGGGTACGTGTACACCTCGACGCGCCCCCCGTCCCGTACCGGCTTCAGCTCGCGGTGGGCCCGTACCTTCTCCGCCGGGAGGCGGGTCAGCGGCATGCGCTGGGTGAGCAGTCGCGTGGCCGTGAGCAGGGCGGCTCCCGAGCGGCGTGACGTCCGGAGGACCTCCACCGGAGCCGGACGGCCGTCAGCTCGGGGGAAGGCGGCCGGGAAGTCCAGGATGCCGTTCACATCGGCACCCCGGAACGTGTAGATCGACTGGTCGGGGTCGCCGAAAGCGACGAGGGTGCGGCCGTCGCCCGCGAGGGCCCGAAGCAGCCGTACCTGTGCGGGGTCGGTGTCCTGGTACTCGTCCACGTACACGGCGTCGTACTGCGCTGCGAGGCGCTCCGCGACTTCGGGGCGGCGGGCCAGGAGCACCGCGCGGTGGACCAGTTCGGCGTAGTCGAGGACACCCTGCAGGTCGAGGACGTCGAGGTATTCGGCGAGGAAGGCGGAGGCCGCGAGCCAGTCCGGGCGGCCGATACGGGCGGCGAAGCGCCGCAGGTCGGCGGGGCCCAGTCCCAGTTCGCGGCTGCGGGCCAGCACCGCGCGGACCTCGTCGGCGAAGCCGCGTGTGGTCAGGCAGGCGCGCAGCTCGTCCGGCCAGCGGACGTGCGCGAGGCCGAGGCGCTCCAGGTCGGGCTGGCCGGCGAGGAGTCCGCGGACGGCCACGTCCTGTTCGGGACCGGAGAGCAGTCGCATGGGTTCGACGAACAGGTCGCTGTCCTGGTGGGCGCGGACCAGGGCGTAGCAGAAGGAGTGGAACGTGGTCGCCCGGGGCGCTCGTGCGGCCCCGACGCGCAGGGCCATGCGGTCGCGCAGTTCCACCGCCGCCTTGCGGCTGAACGTCAGGACGAGCACCCGCTCGGGGTCCGCACCGCGCGCGATGCGGGCCCCTACGGACTCGACGAGCGTGGTGGTCTTGCCGGTGCCCGGACCTGCGAGAACGAGCAGTGGGCCGGTCGCGTGGTCAACCACGGCACGCTGGCCTGCGTCAAGAAGAGGGGGGTCCATCCTGGCCGGCGGGGTACGCACCAGTCGGTAGGCGCCACGGCTCCCCTGGCGCACCGGAGGGTGCGACGGGCGTGTGGTGGAGGAAAAGGAGCTCACGTGGTTCGCCGGTCCTGGAGGGTGTACTCGGGTTGCGCGTGGAGGGCGGTGGCCGCGGGGTGAGGGGGACAAGCGATGCCGACGCTACGCCGACGCACGGTGCGAAAGCAGGGCTTCCTTGCGTTCCCTCCCGGCCCGCGCGGCACGCGGGTCCCTCGGTCCACGAACGTACGCCATGGCACGGACGTGCCCCGCTTCCCCCGTACGAGTCACAGGACACCGCTTCGCCCGCCCGGTGCCGGAAGCTGTCAGATGTGATCCTGCGTGCGTTCGCCGCCGTCCCATCGCGCCCGCTTCATATCGACCCGCGGCACATGCCCTTCGGAGGCACGGCTCGCCTCGCGCAGGGGGGTGCCCTCGGCGCGGTAGTGCCCAAGGGCGTCCAGCTCGTGGCCCGGCAGCAGCACGCCGTCCGCGCGTATGACCCGCCACCACGGAACCGCGCCCCCGTAGAGAGCCATCACACGTCCCACCTGGCGAGGGCCGCCCTCCTCCAGCCACTCGGCGACGTCGCCGTACGTCATGACGCGCCCGGCCGGAATCATTTCGGCGACCTCAAGGACCCGCTCCGCGTAGTCCGGCAGGGTGTCCGCCGGAAGGCTCTCCTCACTCATTCGGCCCATACTGCCCGACCCCACCGACAATGGGGCGCAGTGGCGTCCGGGCCCAGCCCTCGCTCTCGCGGTGCGCTTGGGGCAGACTGTTCGCCCCCGTATTGCACCCTGATGCCCGAGTGTGTCGACAGGGCATGCCACCATCGTGCGGGCGGTGACCGGTGATACGAGACCAAGAAGAGACCATGAGGCAGCAGAGCGTGCACCCAGAAGACGCTGCGGGCACCTCTGACGCGTCGTCGCGCCCGGACCCCGCCGACGAGGGCACGACGACCGGCACGTCGCCCGCTCAGGAGACAACCGGCAAAGCACCGTCCCAGAAGACGTACGAAAAGGAGAAACAGCAGGTCGAGCGGGACGCGGAGGTCGTGGACGAGGCCTACGTCGACGAGGTCGAGGGCGACGAACCGCTGCTCCCCGCGCGCGTGCACCGTCCGTCCGACCTGATGCGACTCCTGGTGGGGGTGCTCGCGGTCGTGGTGCTCCTGGCGATCGCCGCGTTCGCCCACGGCACCACGACCGGGCTGGAACAGGACATCAACAAGGGCACCGGTCAGGCGCCCGATCTGCTGATCAAGCTCGCGGGGCTGGCGTCGAGCATCGCGATCCTCCTGGTACCGGTCGCCTTCGCGATCGAGCGGCTGATCAAGCGTGACGGGCTGCGCATCGCCGACGGCGTACTCGCGGCCGTCCTCGCGCACGGGGTGACGCTCGCCACCGACCTGTGGGTCGCCAGAGCGGCCCCGGAGTCCATCCAGGAGGCGCTCACCCAGCCCTCGCCCGGCGACATCCACGCCCTCACGGACCCGGTGCACGGCTATCTCGCACCCGTCATCGCGTACATGACGGCAGTCGGCATGTCACGCAGACCTCGCTGGCGCGCGGTGCTGTGGATCGTGCTGCTGCTCGACGCGTTCTCCATGCTGGTCACCGGGTACACGACACCGTTCTCGATCATCCTGACGGTGCTGATCGGCTGGACCGTGGCCTACGGGACGCTGTACGCGGTCGGCTCACCCAACGTACGCCCCACCGGGCGGACCCTGATGGCCGGCCTGCGGCACGTCGGCTTCAAACCCGTGAGCGCGGCCCGCGTGGAGATCCCGGACACGGCCGAGAGCGGTGACCGGGGCCGCAGGTACTTCGTGACGCTGGAGGACGGCTCGCCCCTGGACGTCACGGTGGTCGACCGGGAGCAGCAGGCGCAGGGCTTCTTCTACCGCGCCTGGCGCAACCTGACACTGCGCGGACTCGCCACCCGCCGCAGCCTCCAGTCCCTGCGCCAGGCGCTGGAACAGGAGGCCCTGCTCGCCTACGCGGCCATCGCGGCCGGCGCCAACGCACCGAAGCTGATCGCGACCTCGGAGCTCGGCCCGGACGCCGTGATGCTCGTCTACGAGCACACCGGCGGGCGCACCCTGGACTCCCTGGCCGACGAGGAGATCACCGACGATCTGCTGCACAGCACCTGGGACCAGGTGAAGGCACTGCAGTCACGGCGCATCGCGCACCGCAGGCTCGTGGGCGACGCGATAGTGGTGGATGGTTCCGGCACGGTGATCCTCACCGATCTGCGCGTCGGCGAGATCGCCGCCGGTGACCTGCTGCTGCGCATGGACGTGTCACAGCTGCTGACGACGCTCGGCCTGCGGGTGGGCGCCGAGCGCGCCGTGAGTTCGGCTGTGAGCGTCCTCGGCCCCGACGCGGTGGCCGACTGCCTGCCCCTGCTGCAGCCCATCGCACTGTCGCGTTCCACGCGCGCGACGCTGCGCAGACTGGCCCGGGAGCGGGCCGAGCGCGAGCGTGAGTCGGTCCTGGAGGCGTCCCACCTCGCCAAGCAGGCCCGCGTGGAGGAATCCCAGGCACTCGCGGCCGGCAAGCCCGCCAAGAAGGCCGTACGCGCCGAGCAGCGGGCCGAGAAGCGCGCGATCGACGAGGCCATGGAGGAGGCGCGGGAGGAGGATCTGCTCGCCCAGATCCGCCACCAGGTGCTGCTGATCAGGCCGCAGGCTCCGGTCGAACCGGCCCGCCTGGAGCGGGTCAGGCCGCGCACGCTGATCAGTTTCATCGCCGGCGCGATCGGCGCGTACTTCCTGCTGACACAGCTCGCCCACATCGAGTTCGGGCCGCTCATCCAGAACGCCGAGTGGGGCTGGGTCGCCGCGGCCGTCGCGTTCTCGGCACTGAGCTATGTCGCGGCGGCGATGAGCCTGCTGGGCTTCGTGCCCGAGCGGGTGCCGTTCCTGCGGACCGTCGCCGCGCAGGTCGCCGGGTCGTTCGTGAAGATCGTGGCGCCCGCCGCGGTGGGCGGCGTCGCCCTCAACGCGCGGTTCCTGCAGCGCTCGGGGGTGCGACCGGGGCTCGCGGTGGCCAGTGTCGGCGCGTCGCAGCTGTTCGGACTGGGCTGCCACATCCTGATGCTGCTCTCCTTCGGCTATCTGACGGGCACCGAGAAGACGCCCTCCCTGTCGCCGTCCCGCACGGTCATCGCGGGCCTGCTCACGGTCGCGGTCCTCGTACTCGTGGTGACGTCGGTGCCGTGGCTGCGGAAGTTCGTCGTCACGCGCGTGAGGTCACTGTTCGCGGGTGTCGTGCCGCGCATGCTGGACGTGCTGCAGCGACCGCAGAAACTGGTCACGGGCATCGGCGGCATGCTGCTGCTCACGGGCTGCTTCGTGATGTGTCTGGACGCGTCGATCCGGGCGTTCGGCAGCGACAACATGCCCTCCTTGAGCATCGCCAGCGTGGCGGTCGTCTTCCTCGCCGGCAACGCCCTCGGGTCCGCTGCGCCGACCCCGGGCGGTGTGGGCGCGGTCGAGGCCACCCTCACCGTCGGCCTGATCGCGGTGGGGCTCCCCAAGGAGGTCGCGGCGCCCGCCGTGCTCCTGTACCGGCTGCTCACTCTGTGGCTGCCCGTGCTGCCGGGCTGGCTGGCCTTCAACCACCTGACACGCAAGGGCTCGCTGTAGGCACGCGCGCGTGGCCGTCGGCGAACGGGTCCCTCACCCGCCCGGCCCTCGCCCCGAGCGCACCGGACGGAGCGCGGCCAGGATGGGAGACATGCCCAACCCGCCCCGGCTACGCGCCACCGCCCTGACCGCCACGGCCGTCCTGCTGTGCCCGCTGCTGGCGGGCTGTGGTGGCGACGACCCCAAGGACCCGGACCTGACGGCCCAGAAGCTGAGCTGGAAGGACTGCCCGGCACCGTCCGCGCCCGAGGGCGGAGGGGCAGCACCCTCACCGCTGCCGAACGGTGGCCGGTGGCAGTGCGCCACCATGAAGGCGCCACGCGACTGGAGCGATCCCAAGGCCGGCACCATCGATGTCGCGCTCATCCGGGTCCGGGCGAGCGGTGGCAAGAGCCAGCGCATCGGCTCCCTCATCTTCAACTTCGGCGGCCCCGGCGGGTCCGGTGTCACCGGTCTGCCCGCCTTCGCCGACGACTTCGCGGAGCTGCGCACCCGGTACGACCTGGTGAGCTTCGACCCACGCGGAGTCGGCCGCAGCGCGGCCGTCGAGTGCAAGAACGCCAAGCAGCTCGACACCTATCTTCAGGTGGACATGACACCCGACGACGCCGCCGAGGAGAGAAAGCTCCTCGACGGCACCGAGTCGTTCAACGCGGCCTGTAAGAAGAACTCCGGGGCGATGCTCCCCCACGTCCGCACCACGGACGCGGCCCGCGACATGGATCTGATGCGCCAGGTCCTCGGCGATCGCAAGTTGTACTACTTCGGCATCTCGTACGGCACCGAGCTCGGCGGCGTGTACGCCCACCTGTTCCCCAAGAACGTGGGGCGGGCCGTCTTCGACGCGGTCGTCGACCCGACGCAGAACCCGGAGCAGGGCTCACTCGGGCAGGCCAAGGGCTTTCAACTCGCGCTCGACAACTACGCGCGGAACTGCGTCTCCATGGCGGAGGGCTGCCCCGTCGGGGACACCCCGCAGGATGTCAAGAACCGGATCGCCGTGCTGCTGAAAAGTCTCGATGCCAAGCCGATCCCCGGCATCCCCCCACGCAAGCTGACCCAGTCGCTCGCGACGGACGGAATCCTCCAGGCCCTTTATTCCCAGGAGCTCTGGAAGTACCTGACGCAGGGCCTGTACCAGGCGTACCAGGGTGACGGCAAGGTGCTGATGCTGCTGGCCGACTCTCTGAACGGACGCAACGAGAACGGCGAGTACAGCAATCTCATCCCGGCGAACGTCGCCATCAGCTGCGCGGACGACAAGCCCCGCTACACCGTCAAGGACGTGACGGCGAAGCTGCCCGAGTTCCGGGCCGCCTCCCCCCTCTTCGGCGACACCCTGGCCTGGGAGATGCTCAGCTGCAGCGACTGGGCGGTGCCCGGCGCCGCCTACCACCCCAACGTGAGCGCGCCCGGGGCGGCTCCGATCCTCGTGATCGGCAACACCGGCGACCCGGCCACGCCCTACGAGGGCGCGAGCAGGATGGTGAAGGCGCTGGGCAAAGGCGTCGGGATCGAGCTCACGTACAAAGGGCAGGGGCACGGCGCGTACATCAGTGCGAACAAGTGCGTGCGGAATGCCGTGGACGCCTACCTGCTGCAAGGAAAGACGCCCGCGCCGGGGACCGTCTGCTCATGAAGCAAGAGCCCGTGAACCCACAAAGGTACAGGTCAGAGAGTTATCCACAGGCTGCCGCAGCGCTCGCGCCGCTACGCCTACCATGGCATGAATGTCATCCGGGACATCAGGCGGACGACGAAGCGAGGGGGGACTGCTCATGGCGCGATTCGGACGGTGGACGGCGCTGGCCGCCGCCGCGGTGTTGATGGCCGGCTGTAGCGGCGGCTCAGCCGAGGACGGCTCGGACGACGGGAAGACCGACACGGCAGCGTCGTCGGCCACATCGCCATCGCGTACGTCATCGGAGCTTCCGGCCTCACTCACCTCCCAGAAGCTCGACTGGGGCCGCTGCAAGGCGACGCCGGACGGCCCTGCCCCCGGCGGCGACTGGCAGTGCGCCACAGTGAAGACGCCCCTCGACTGGAACAAACCGGACGGGGAGACGATCGGGCTCGCGCTGATCCGGTCGAAGTCGACCGGCGGCCAGGGCGAACGCATCGGCTCGCTCCTGTTCAACTTCGGCGGCCCCGGTGGCTCGGGCGTCTCCATGATGCCCTCGTACGCCGACATCACGAGCAGCCTCCACGAGCGGTACGACCTGGTGAGCTGGGACCCGCGCGGGGTCGGCGCGAGCGAGGGCGTGCGCTGCCGCGGCGACAAGGCCATCCAGGCCTCAGAGTCGGTGGACGCCACGCCGGACGACGCGGCCGAGGAGACGGCGTATCTCAAGGACGCGGCCGACTTCGGGGCGGGCTGTGAGAAGGCGGCGGGCAAGCTGCTGGCGCACGTCTCGACGACCGACACGGCCCGCGACATGGACCTGATGCGCCAGATCCTCGGCGACAAGAAGACCCACTACTTCGGCATCTCGTACGGCACCGAGCTCGGCGGCGTCTATGCCCATCTGTTCCCCGAGAACGTGGGCCGACTGGTGCTGGACGCGGTCGTCGACCCGAGCGCCGACGCGGTGGGCCACGCCAAGAACCAGGCCCGCGGCTTCCAGCGCGCCCTCGACAACTACCTCAAGTCGACGGGCCAGGACCCGAAGGAGGGCACGCAGAAGATCGTGGACCTCCTGAAGAGGATCGACGCGAAGCCACTGCCGACATCGTCCGGCCGCGAGCTCACCCAGACGCTGGCCATCACCGGCATCGTCCTGCCGCTCTACAGCGAGCAGAGCTGGCCGACCCTGACCAACGCACTCGACGCGGCCGACAACGGGGACGGCTCCGAACTGCTGGCGCTCGCCGACGGTTACAACGAGCGCGACCCCTCCGGCCGCTACGGCACGACGACGCACTCACAGCGGGTCATATCGTGCCTGGACCAGAAGCAGCGGCCGACCGCCGAGGAGACGAAGAAGCTGCTGCCCGAGTTCCGCAGGATCTCGCCGGTCTTCGGGGACTTCCTGGGCTGGGACACGGCGGGCTGGTGTCACAACTGGCCGGTGGAGGGCCAGTTCGACACACCCGAGGTGAGCGCTCCGGGAGCCGACCCCGTGCTGGTCGTGGGCAACACCGGGGACCCGGCCACGCCGTACGAGGGCGCGAAGAAGATGGCGAACGAACTGGGCGACGACGTCGGGGTGGAGCTCACCTGGAAGGGCGAGGGCCATGGGGCGTACGGGAGCGGGAGCGACTGTGTCGACTCGACGGTGAACGCGTATCTGCTGAAGGGCACGGTGCCCGACGACGGCAAGGTCTGCTCCTAGGGCCTGTCGTCGAACTCCCGTCTGCCGCCCTTCGGGCGAACGACGGGAGTGTGACGACAGGCCCTAGCCCGAACGGAGCTCGGGGAGCCCGTGCCCGCGCCGCCGCTGCCCCCCGGGCAGCGGCGAGGGGCCCGGCACACGCGGTGCGGAGCCCCTCCGTGGAAGGTGTGCGCCTAGTAGACCGGCTTGTTCGGCTCGATCTGGTTGACCCAGCCGATCACGCCGCCGCCGACGTGGACCGCGTCGGCGAAGCCGGCCGACTTGAGGACGGCGAGGACTTCCGCACTGCGGACACCCGTCTTGCAATGCAAGACGATCTTCTTGTCCTGCGGGAGGCTCTCCAGGGCGGAGCCCATGAGGAACTCGTTCTTGGGGATGAGCCGGGCGCCGGGGATCGAGACGATCTCGTACTCGTTGATCTCGCGGACATCGATGATGTCGATGTTCTCGCCGTCGTCGATCCACTCCTTGAGCTGCTTGGGAGTGATCGTCGAGCCGGCGGCCGCCTCCTGGGCCTCCTCGGAGACGACACCGCAGAAGGCCTCGTAGTCGATGAGCTCGGTGACGGTCGGGTTCTCTCCGCAGACCGCGCAGTTCGGGTCCTTGCGGACCTTGACCTGGCGGTACTGCATCTCCAGGGCGTCGTAGATCATCAGGCGGCCGACCAGCGGCTCACCCGTGCCGGTGAGGACCTTGATGGCCTCGGTGACCTGGATGGAGCCGATGGACGCGCACAGCACGCCCAGGACGCCGCCCTCGGCGCAGGAAGGGACCATGCCGGGCGGCGGGGGCTCCGGGTAGAGGCAGCGGTAGCAGGGGCCGTGTTCGGACCAGAAGACCGAGGCCTGGCCGTCGAAGCGGTAGATCGAGCCCCACACGTACGGCTTGTTCAGCAGCACGCACGCGTCGTTGACCAGGTAGCGGGTCGCGAAGTTGTCGGTTCCGTCGACAATCAGGTCGTACTGGCTGAAGATGTCCATCACGTTGTCGGCCTCAAGCCGCTCCTCGTGAAGGATCACGTTGACGTAGGGGTTGATGCCCTTGACCGAGTCACGCGCGGACTCGGCCTTGGAGCGGCCGATGTCGGACTGGCTGTGAATGATCTGGCGCTGCAGGTTCGACTCGTCGACCTCGTCGAACTCCACGATGCCGAGCGTGCCGACACCGGCCGCGGCCAGGTACATCAGCGCCGGCGAGCCCAGGCCGCCGGCGCCCACGCAGAGCACCTTGGCGTTCTTCAGCCGCTTCTGCCCGTCCATCCCGACGTCCGGGATGATCAGGTGGCGGGAGTACCTGCGGACCTCGTCTACGGTGAGCTCAGAAGCGGGCTCGACCAGGGGTGGCAGCGACACGGGGGCTCCGTTGGTCGGTCAATCACTACAGTTGTTCTCTCCGTAACACTGCCACGCCCTTTTTCATTCCGAGACACCTGGTCCAACAAGCGAGACGATGTCGTCCCAGTAGCCGGGCATGGTCTCCCAGGGGTCGGTGTGGCCGCCGCGGTCCGTGCGGTCGGTGAAGTAGATGGTGGCCGCGCCCTGCCATCGGGCGATGCGGAGGGCCTCGTCGAGGTGGCCGCGGGGGACGCTGTGCACGAAGTGACAGAAGCGTTCGGGCGGATGATCGGCGGTCCACTCGGCCACCTGCGACCAGCGGTAGTCGCTCCAGGGGCCGGAGAAGGTCACCAGCTGATCGGCGTGCTCCACATATCCGGGGTACGGGTGGGTGCCGTGGCCGAGGACGATGTGTCCTCCGTCGAGCAGTTCCCGGAGCGCGGTGACCGTGCGGCGGACCTCGGGGAGCGCCGTGCGCTCGGTGGGGCAGCGGTTCAGGACGAAGCCGTCGACCCGGTACCAGCAGAGATACCGGTGCGCGTCGGAGAGCAGCTCGCTCAGCGTGCGTGCGCCGTACGTCGTGTCCAGGTGCCCGAGGACGCGGATGCCCGTGTTGCGCAGCCGGTCGGTCGCGTCCAGGCACAGCGGGTCGGGTCGCGTGCCGGGCCCACGGCTCACGTTGAGGACGACCCAGTGCAGAGGGGTGCCGGGGCGGGTGAGTCCGTCCCACTCCGCCGGTGCGAGAAGGGGGTGCGCATAGCCGGGGATACCGAGGCCGAGGACCGCGCCGGTGCTCGCGGTGCCGACGGCCGTGCCGGTCAGATACGGCATGCCGCCTCCATCCAGATGTCGGCGAGCGACTCTTCGAGGTTGATGCGGGGTCGCCAGCCGAGCCGGTCGCGGGCCGTGCGCACGTCGGCCTGCTGCCAGCTGCCGCAGCCGTCTGGGTAGGGGTAGGCGACGGGGCCGGCGTGGTCCGGTTCGGGGCGGGGGTGCCCGATGGACGGCCTGACGTGCCCGGGTGGTCCGTCGAGTTCGTGCAGGGCTCCGCCGTAGCCGGCCACGCGGGCGAGGACGGCGGCGGCGTCGCGGAGGCGCACGGCGCGCCCGGAGCCGATGTTGATCACGCCCTGGGCTGCGGAGAGCGAGGCGGCGTGGACGGCACGGGCGATGTCGCGGACGTCGATGAAGTCGCGCTGGACGCCGAGGCCGCCGAGTTTGAGTTCGCCGTCGCCGGACTGCATGGCGCGGCGCATGGCCTCGGCGAGGCGGCCGAGCGGGGACCCGGCGGGTGTGCCGGGGCCCGCGGGCGAGAACACGCGCAGCACGACGGCGTCCAGGCCGGAGCCGAGGACCAGTTCGGTGGCGGCGAGCTTGCTCACGCCGTACGGGCCGCCGGGGCGGGGCACGGCGTCCTCGGCGGTGGAGGAGCCGGGCTGGCTGGGGCCGTACTCGGCGGCGCAGCCGATCTGGACGAGGCGCGCTCCGCAGCCGCTGCGGCGGAGGGCCTCGCAGACGGTGGCGACGGCGACGGTGTTGTGGCGGATGAGTTCGCGAGCACCGCCACGGGTGGCTCCGGCGCAGTTGACGACGACTCCGGGGTGGACGGCGTCCAGGAAGCGGGTGAGTGCGCCGGGGCTGCCGGTGGCGAGGTCGAACCGTACGTCGGCGTCGTCGCCGCGGCCGAGCGCGGTGAGCTGCACGGCCGGGTCGGCGAGCAGGCGGTCGGCGACGAAGCGGCCGAGGTATCCGTTGGCTCCGATCAGCAAGACCCTCATCGGGCGGCTCCCGGGGCGGATCGTCCAAGTCGGGAGGTGATCATCTGGCGTTCTCCTTGTGGGGTTGCCGTGGAACGGGCGAAGGCCCGCGGTGTGGAGCCCGCGGGAGGAATGTGCTGAGCACTCATCACTGGTCTCCGGGTGGGTCGGTCACGGCTCGGGGTTTGTTCCGGCGGTGTGCCGTGAGCAGGGCGCGGATCACGGAGCGCGGCGCGGCCGGACGGCGGGCAGGGGTTCACGGTGCTCCGGCGGGTGCGGCATGGGCCGAGGCCCGGGTCAGGGTGCGGGTGGAGTGGATCAGGAGGGACAGGGCGGCGAGGCCGCACGCGAGCCCCGGGACGGCGCCGGGTCCCGATGTGTCGACGACGGTGCCGACGGGGACGGCCAGGAAGGAGCAGCCGGGCAGACGGCTCGCGAAGACCGTGACGAGGGCGATCACTTCGATGGCTCCCGCCGCACCGAGGGCCAGGGCGGGAGCGCGGGTGAAGCCGTGCGCGGTGAGGAGGCGGGCGAGCAGGAGCAGCGTGCCGAGTGAACCGGCCGCGGCGTATGCGGCGGGCTCGTCCAGCGCCGCTCCGCACAGGGCGAGCAGCGCGGCCAGCGCGCACAGGAAGAGAGTGGGCACCATGAGGAGCACGGGGCGTACGGAGTCGGCGAAGTCGGCCAGGCCACGGCTCGCGGCCAGTTTGCGGCGGGCGCGTACGGCGAGGAGGTGGGCGCACCAGGCGGCCGGCGCGTAGGCGAGGGCGAGGGCCAGGGCGGATGCGGTGGCCAGGGGCCAGGGGCCGTGCGGGCCGCCGTCGAGGCCGGCGTTCAGCAGGCCGTCGCCGAGGACGGCGTACGCGAGCAGCCACCATGTCCAGGCGTGCGTGCCGCTCGTGGTGTCCGTCGCGGTGCGCAGTGGGCCCCGGCGCAGCGCCAGACGAAGGCCCAGGAACACGATGAGGGCGCCGACGGTGGCGATCACGAGGCGGGGACGGCCGTCGGTGAGCCGTACGCCGACCACGACCGCCGTGCACGCGGTGCCCGGCAGCAGGGCGAGCGCGGCCCACCGGGCGTACGCGGCCCACGCGGCGAGCGCGCCAGGGGCACCGGACGCGTGGGACTCCTGGGACCCGTGGGATGGGGACGCGTGGGACTCGTGGGACGCATGGGTCATCGCGTTTTCCGCGGACCGGGTCTCCTGCTCTCGGGGGACGCGCGCGTACATCTCCTCGGCGAGGGAGAACACGTCGCGGTGGCGGAAGCGGGCGGCGGTGCGGTCGGTGACGCCGTGTGCCTCCAGCCCGGCGGCGATCTCAAGCGGGTCGACGGCTCGCTCGCAGAGCGCGCGATGGCGGTGCATCAGCGCTTTGACCGGGTCGGCGCCACCTCGCCGGGCGAGCGGTTTGCGGCTCACCGCCGTGGCTGGGGGGGCGACCGGGTGGGAGGAGGACTCGCTCAAGGTGTCTCTCGGCTCGCCAATGGTGTCTCTGGGTCCGCCACATCTGTCTCTGGGCTCGCTCATCGCGCCGCCTCCCCCGCCGGGACGGGAGCCGTCGCCCGCCCCGAGACCCCGAGCGCTCGCCACGGGCGGCCCTCGAACTCTGGTCGGACGTCAGCCGCCAGTCGGCCCTCAGCCGTCAGTCGGCCCTCAGCCATCAGTCGGGCCTCAGTTGCCGGTCGGGCCTCGGTCCACCGGCCCGCGATGTGGGCCTCGGCCGGAACGCCGAAGGGCAGCGGGTCACCCAGGTCGTCCACGAGCAGCCTCCGCACCGGAGACTGGGAGACGATCTCAAGGTAGATGTCATGAAACGCCTGGACGTTCTGCTCGACGGTGAACAGTTCGAGTGCTCGCGCGCGGGCGACCGCGCCGAGGCGTGCACGGCGCTCGGGGTCGCGCAGCAGCGCCACGCACGCCTCCGCGAGCGCCCGCGGATTGCGCGGCGGCACCACGAGCCCCGTACCGCCGATGACCTCCACCACCGCCCCCACGTCGGTCGAGACGGTCGCGCGCCCGCAGAACATGGCTTCGACGAGGCTGATCGGGAACCCCTCCACGACGCTCGACAGGACGACGACCGCCCCGGCCGCGTACGCCTCCGCCAGATCAGGCACGTCCGGGCCGCCGATCTCCTCGAACCACACCGGGTTGTCGCCGACCGCGTGAGCGTCCTCCGCCTCGTCGGGGAAGAGCTGTGCGGCCAGCGCGCGGCACTGGCCGAGGTAGGCCGCGCCCTGCGGCCCGTCGGCGGGGGCACCGACGATCCTCAGTCGCGCCCTCGGCTCGCTCCGGCGGATCTCCGAGAAGGCGTGGAGCAGGGAGATCAGGTCCTTGGCGGGTTCGATGCGGCCGATCCAGACGAGCGTGTACGGGTCGGCGCTCTCCGCGGCCTCGCCCACGTCCGCGAAACGGGACGCGTCCATGCCGGGGTAGACCGTACGGAGCTTGGCCCGGTCGGCGCCGCAGCGCTCCTGCCAGCGGCGGGCGTGGGTGTTGCCGGGCGTGATGCAGGCGGCCTGCCGGTACACCTCGGCGGCGAGCCGCTGGTGGAAGGCCGAGAGCAGCGCGCGGACCGGCGCGTCGCCGGAGGCCGCGAGGTAGTGCGCCCGCAACTGCACGCCGTACTCGGTGACCAGCAGCGGCACGCCCGAGAAGTGCCTGGCCAACAGCCCGGGCAGTGCGGCCGATCCGCCGGCCGCCGCGTGGCACAGGTCGACCGAGCCGAGGCCGTCGCCCTCGTACCAGTCGAGCGAGAGGGGGCGCAGGGCGCGTTCGAGGTGTGCGGCGACGGTGAGCAGATCGGGTACGCGCGCCTCCCTCGCCACGCGCAGTGCGCCGGGTGCGCGACAGGCGCGTTCCAGTATGCGTACTGCGGCTTCCGAGCGCAGGGCGCCGACCAGTCCGCCCTCGTCGCGAGCGAGTTCGGCGAGCCCGTACAGCGCACTGCCGAAACGGTCCGCCTCGACGTCCGGGACACCCACGGAAGTCTCGGCGCCCCTTGTCCCTCTCCCGCCGCGCCCGCCGGGCCCGCGGCCCCCGACGCCCCCGATTCCCCCAGCTGCCTCGATTCCGGCTGTTCCGGCTGATCCGGCTGTTCCGGCTGATCCGGCTGATCCGGCTGATCCGGCTGGCCCGGCAGCGCCCGCCCCGCACACCGCCGCCACCAGTTCCCCGTACGCCTCCGCGAACCGTCTCCGAGTCCGGCGGCCGTACACGACGCCGTCGTCCTCAGCGCGCCACAGCGGAGCGGACCGTACGCGGCTGACCTGGGGCGGCAGTGGGATCCAGCCCTCGTCCTCCTGTTGCTCACTGCGGCTGAGCGCGTAGATGTCGAACTCGTGCTGCCCGAGTCCGCGCACGAGCCGGTCGCACCAGAGCCTGGCGTCACCGCTCACATACGGATAGCCACCCTCCGTAAGCAGTCCGATGCGCACGTGTGCACCCCCGATCTCCCGTTTGGGAGCCGCCATGGATCCGGCGGCTCGCAGCGGGAAGAACGTATGCGGACATGACGGTGGCGCGACGGACGGTTGTCCGCCGCGCCACCAAAAGGGGTGAACGGTCGTGACTTTCGCGCGTGCGTAGCGTTTTGTCGCGCTAAGGAATCAAGAATCAAGCAGCGGTGTGCCGCCAGGTCTTGCCCCTTGGCCACGCCTCGCCGGGGAGCGCGGCACCGGGCCGGCGGTCCGCCTGCTGGAGGCTCAGTTCCCCGGGAACGGCCAGGGGTTGGCCCGGCAGCGGATCCCGTCACGCTCCAGGAACTTCGTCTGCTGCTGCATGACGGGAGCGAGCTCGCCGTCCTTGTCGCAGGTCACATGGCCGTAGCCGAGGCGGTGACCGACCTCGTGGTTGATCAGCATCTGCCGGTACTCGTACATCTTGTCGCCGTACGTCTTGGAGCCCTGCGCCCAGCGGTAGGCGTTGATCATCACGCGTTCGGTGGCGGCGGAGTCGCAGGACACGTTGTCGACGGTCGTGTCGAGGCCCGACTTGGCGCACCAGTCGGCGGTGGTGCCCGGACTGGCCAGCGTGATCACGAAGTCCGGCTTGCCGGAGGAGATCCGCTCGAAAGTGCGGCCTCCGTTGCCGGCCCAGCTCCGGTCGTCGTTCAGGGTCTTCTGCGCGGCCTGCGCGAACAACTCCGGGTCGAGGCCGAGTCCCTCCTCGACGTCGACGCGGTACCGGTACTTCTGACCCGTGCCCGGTGCCCGGTCGAAGCCCATGACCGCCTGGAACTTCCCGTTCCCCTCAAGGTCGGCGGCGAGCGGGTACCGCTGGCCCATCTTCTCGTCGTACGTGAGCGGAGTCGCGCTCGGTGTCCCGGACTGTCGGGGCCGGGCGTCGCTCCCAGAGGCGGGGTCGCGGGCATCGCGGTCACCGCCCCGGTCGGCCTGCGACTGCACGGACGCACCGTCACGACCGGCGGTGACCTGTCCGGCCACGACGACGGCCAGCACGGTGGTGACCGCGGCGGCCGCGATCCCGGCGAACGTCCGCCCCTTGCCTCCCTTGCCCTTCCCGGCCTCCGGCGCCTCGCCCGTCCGCGCCGCGTCGGCCTCGTCGGCCTCCTCGAAGGCATCGAGATAGGCCTGCCGCGGTCCTGGTCCCGGCCCCGGACCAGAACCGGGAGTGTCGGGCCGCCCTTCCCCGGACTCCGACCCCCGGCCGGGGCCCGGCTGCTGTCGCTGTCGCGGTATGCGCGGATCCGCGTACCCGGCCGGCGCCCCCTGCGGCATGGCCTGCGGGGGGCCCGCGGCGGCGAACTTCCCCCAGCCTCCACCCTGTTCACGCTGCTCGGGGTGTCCGCCTCTCACCTGGGGCGTGCCATGCGCCGGCGTGCCGTCGGGGAAACGCGGCACCCCCTGCGCGGGCGTCCCGTCGTACACGCGCGGCGCCCCACGGGAGGGGGCGCCGTCGGCGAATCGGGGCACTCCCTGCGCGGGTGTGCCGTCCGGTGTGCCGTCCAGGCGGCTGGCTGTCCCGCGCACAGGCGTGTCGGTCGCCCCTGGCACCGACGGTACTGGGGCCACTGGCGCCTCGGTTGCCCCGCCCTTGGCGGGCCGTCCCTTGCGGCTGTGTCGTCCCACGCCGCGCCTCAACCCCCCGCGCCCGGGACGCCTGTGCCGGGTTCGCCCGTACCGAACCTGTTCCCACTGGCCCCGTCCGTACCGAACCTGCCCCTACCGGCCCCGTCCGTACCGGACCTGTCCGCACCGGACCCGTCCGTACCGAACCTGTCCACACCGGACCCGTCCGTACCGAAACCGTCCCTCCCGGAGGTCGAACCCTCCGCGCCGGAGGCCGCCCCGCTCTCGTCCAACGAACCGCTCAGCTCCCTCGTCTCCGCGAGCAGTTCCCGGAACGACGTGGCCACCGCCTCCGGATACTCCATCATCGCCACGTGCCCGGCGTCCGGCAAGGACAGCAGGCGGGAGTCGCGGAAGGTGCGGGCCGCGCGCTGGGCCATGCGGTAGGAGACGAGTTGGTCACGGCCGCCGTAGATGAGGAGCGTGGGCGCGAGGACCCGCTCGGCCTGGCGCCAGAGGTTGTGCTGGCCGCCCAGGGTGTACGCGTTCACGATCCCGCGTGCCGACCGCGCCATCGCATCCCAGAAGTACGGCATCTGCAGCCGCCGCTCCATCTCCTCCACCGCGTTGCGGAATCCCTCCGGCGTCACACGCCCGGGGTCGCCGTAGCACAGTGCCGTGGTCCCCCGTACGCGCTGCTCGGCGGTCCAGTCCCGGGTGAAGTGTGTGAACAGCCGGGCCACCCCGGGCAGGGCCAGCAGCGCCGTGGGCACCGCGGTCCGCTGCACACGGATCTCGGGCAGCGCGGGCGAAACCAGGGTAAGGGTGCGGACCAGATCGGGGCGTACGGCCGCGACCCGGGTCGCGATCGCGCCGCCCATCGAGTTCCCGAAGAGGTGCACGGGCCCGCGCTCGGCCGCGTCGAGATGACGGATCACCGTGCGCGCGTGCCCGGTGACCGAGTAGTCGCCGTCGTCCGGCGGTGGGGAGTCCCCGAAGCCGGGCAGATCGAGCGCCTCGCTGTCGACCAGACCGTCGAGCAGCGGCATCAGCGCCGACCAGTTCTGCGAGGAACCGCCCAGACCGTGCACGTACAGGGCGGGCGGCAGCCCGTCCCGCGCAGGCGGTCTCGACCGTACGGTCAGCGTGACCCCCGGCAGCCCGACCGACCGCAGCCGCTCCCCGGCCGCGACCCGCACCGGGCTCGCCTTCGGTGTGACGGTGGCGGCCAGCGCGGACGGCAACTCGGTCGAAGACATGCGGCAATGTTACGAGACGATCACGCAGTGGCTCATGTGTTCGCCATCACAGACACCCGTTGCCGGTAGGGACGTTAGTCCCCATGGCACGCCGGGGAGTCGTACGGCGGTCGTCCGGGACCGCACAAGGCCGCAGGCAGACCGCACAAAGCCGCAGGCGGATCGCATAGCGCCGCCATCGCGTGTCTCCTAGGCTCGTACGCAGGGTACCCGCGCATGACCCCTGTTTCTCCAGGAAGCTCAAGGGTGTTCCGGGAAGGGAGCCCAGCATGACCGTCGACCCCACCGACCCCGAGACCCTCGGCGAGCCGAACGACACCGAGTTCGACGTCGAGGCTCCCGAGGCCGACGCCGCCGAGCAGCACGCGGACCTCGCGCCGCACCGCGACGACCCGCTGACCGGCGTGGACCCGGACAGCGCCAACGAGGCCGACCGCGTCGAGCAGGCGCGGGTCGTCGAACTGGACGAGGACGATTACCGGTGACGGACGATTACCGGTGACGGGACAACCGCCGACAGGAAGACGCGCCCGCCCCCACCCCGACGGAAGATGCCACGGCCGAGTCCACCCGGCGACGGAGCCGGGAAGCGAACCGGCAGGGCGGACGGCAGGGCGCACCGCCGGCCCGGGAGGTACTGATGACGGGAATCCGGAACGCGCGGAGGGCGGGGCAGTGCGCCGGTCTACCCGCCTCACCCCTGTTTGATGCGCTCGGCGCCATTTCCTCCCGCGTACGGTCCATGAAATTCTGCGCTGGCACCGCGCACACCGGGGTTACCGAAAAGTACGATGGCGGCGCGGCGCACACCGCATGTGGACGATTTTGGGAGGCGGCGTGACAGCCATCGAGCAGACAGAGGCGGCACGCCCGCGGGGCACTCGCCTGCCGCGCCGAGCCCGACGCAACCAGCTCCTGGGCGCCGCCCAGGAGGTCTTCGTGGCCCAGGGCTACCACGCGGCCGCGATGGACGACATCGCCGAACGTGCCGGCGTCAGCAAGCCGGTGCTCTACCAGCACTTCCCGGGCAAGCTCGACCTGTACCTCGCCCTGCTGGACCAGCACTGCGAGGCCCTGATCCAGGCGGTCCGCAGAGCACTGGAGTCCACGACCGACAACAAACAGCGCGTACGGGCCACGATGGACGCGTACTTCGCGTACGTCGAGGACGAGGGCGGCGCCTTCCGGCTGGTCTTCGAGTCGGACCTGACGAACGAGCCCGCCGTGCGCGAGCGCGTCGACAAGGTCACGAACGAGTGCGCCGAGGCCATCTGCGACGTCATCGCCGAGGACACGGGCCTGTCGCGGGCGGAATCGATGCTCCTCGCCTCGGGCCTCGGTGGTCTCGCCCAGGTGGTGGCGCGCTCCTGGCTGCACAGCGACCGCAGCGTGCCGCGCGAGCAGGCGGTCCAGTTGCTGGCCTCGCTGGCCTGGCGGGGCATCGCCGGGTTCCCCCTGCACGGCAGCGAGCACCACTGACACCCACCGACGCCCACTGACACCCGCCACCGTGTGCCGTGCCGGGGCCGTACGGTTCTTTGTTCGCGTCCTTCTTTGTTCCCGTGCCCTGTTCGCTCCTGGCGTTCTTGGTCGGCCGATGTACGTCCCCTCACCGGGCTAATGTGTGCTGGGTACGGCGCGGACGGCCGCGCACTTCACTGACCGTCGGAGGGACATAGCCGTGGAGGTCAAGATCGGCGTGCAGCACGCGCCCCGCGAGATCGTTCTGGAGAGCGGTCAGAGTGCCGAGGAGGTCGAGCACGCGGTGTCCGAGGCGCTGTCCGGCAAGTCGCCGCTGCTGAGCCTCGTGGACGACCACGGCCGCAAGGTCCTGGTTCCGGCCGACCGCCTGGCGTACGTGGAGATCGGCGAGCCCACCGCACGCAAGGTGGGCTTCAGCGCGCTCTGACACGCGGGAGCGCCGGCGGTACGCACGCGTACGCGGCAAGCACGGGAAGCACAAGGAAGGGGCTCGGTGGCGATGACTCGCCACCGAGCCCCTTCCTTGTGCTTGCTTCACTCCTCTGTCCTTGCGCTACTCCGTCCGGGCCTGAACTGCACAGATGGAGCACATCTCCCCCACAAACGATGATTGTCCCGGGCAGGCCAGGGGTAGGACGGGCTACGACCGATGATCTGCTCATGGCCGTGCGGGAGGGAACCATCATGTTCTTGGAAGCGCTCGGCTCCGCGCTCCTCGGTCTGGCCCTTGCCTGGGCGGCGCTCCACCGACTGCCGCACCGCCTGCCGTCCCGCACCCTGGTCCTGCCGACCGGTGTCGCCGGGGCGCTCTTCGGCGCGTTCCTCATGAACAGTGCGCTGGGAGCCGGGCACCTCCTGGTCATCCTCACCGGCGCGCTGATCGTCTCCGTGGCCTCGCTGTCCCTGCTGCTCCGCCCCGCGGAGAGATTTCGGCGAAGGTCGGCGACGGCATAAGGCCGACCGCCGACCAGGACACCAGGACACCGGGGGCTCTGAGTACTAGGCCGCGAGGCCCAGTGCGGCCATCCGCTTCGTGTGCGCCTCAGTGATCCGCGAGAACATCTTGCCGACCTCGGCGAGGTCGAACCCGTCCGCGACCCCGCCGACGAGCATGGTCGACAGCGCGTCCCGGTCGGCGACCACCCGCTGGGACTGCGACAGCGCCTCACCCATCAGCCGCCTCGCCCACAGCGCGAGCCGCCCGCCCACACGCGGGTCGGCGTCGATCGCGGCGCGCACCTTCTCGACGGCGAAGCCGCCGTGCCCCGTGTCGTCGAGCACGGCGAGCACGAGCCCGCGCGTGTCCGAGTCGAGGCGAGCGGCGACCTCACGGTAGAAGTCGCTGGCGATCGAGTCGCCGACGTAGGCCTTGACCAGGCCCTCCAGCCAGTCCGAGGGCGCCGTCTGCTTGTGGAAGCCGTCGAGCGCGGCGACGAACGGTTCCATCGCCTGCGTCGGCTCCTCGCCGATCTCGGCGAGCCGGTCCCTCAGCTGCTCGAAGTGGTGGAACTCCGCCGACGCCATCTTGGCCAACTCGGCCTTGTCCGCCAGCGTCGGAGCCAGCTTGGCGTCCTCCGCGAGCCGCTCGAACGCCGCCAGCTCCCCGTACGCGAGCGCTCCGAGCAGGTCCACGACCGCGGCGCGGTACTGCGGGTCCGCGGAGGCCCGCTCCCAGTTCTGGGCGGCGACCCCGGTCTGCTCGGGGGTTCCGGCGGAGGTCTCGGAGGCAGTGTCGGCAGCGTGATCAGGCCTGTCAGACGTCGTCATGCAGCGCACAATAGCCCGCCCGGCGAGTGGCGTACGTGACTGATCAATCACTGCTCCATCACTGTGACGACCACCTCGTGACCAAATCGGCCATCGCATATGCGCGATTCCGGGGTATGGTGGTAAAGCGCCCGCCGAATATCCGACGGGCCGCACGAATGAGGATGCCCGGTCGGTGGCCCGATCGGCTCCGACCCGACAGCCCTCCCGGGTCGTACGGCACTGTGTGTACGGAATCCGGAGGGACCCTCAGCGGTTCGAGCGCTAGAGCGTCGGCAGTGGTCCCGTGCCCCACGGCCAGCCCGTGAGGCGGCCGACGTCCCCGGCACGGTCCGACACGACCCCCGCGCTCGCCTCGCGCCGCCCACACAGAAGAGGCAGCACCCTGACTACGACGTTCCGAGAACTCGGGATCCTCCCCGAGACCGCCGAGGCCCTGGAAGCCGTCGGCATCACCTCCCCCTTCCCCATCCAGGAGATGACGCTCCCGGTGGCCCTCTCCGGCACCGACGTCATCGGCCAGGCCAAGACCGGCACCGGCAAGACGCTGGGCTTCGGCCTCCCGCTCCTGGAGCGCGTCACCGTCCCCGCCGACGTCGAGGCCGGCCGCGCCCGGCCCGAGGACCTCACCGACGCCCCGCAGGCTCTCGTCGTCGTCCCCACCCGCGAGCTCTGCACCCAGGTCACGAACGACCTGCTGACCGCGGGCAAGGTCCGCAACGTACGCGTCACGGCGATCTACGGCGGCCGCGCGTACGAGCCCCAGGTCGAGGCGCTCAAGCAGGGCGTCGACGTGGTCGTCGGCACCCCGGGCCGGCTGCTGGACCTCGCCGGCCAGAAGAAGCTCAATCTCAAGCACGTACGGTGTCTGGTGCTCGACGAGGCCGACGAGATGCTCGACCTGGGCTTCCTGCCCGACGTCGAGAAGATCATCAACATGCTTCCGGCCAAGCGCCAGACCATGCTCTTCTCGGCCACCATGCCGGGCGCGGTCATCGGTCTGGCCCGTCGCTATATGTCACAGCCCACGCACATCCGGGCCACGGCTCCGGACGACCAGGGCGCGACGGTCGCGAACACGGCGCAGCACGTCTACCGCGCGCACTCCATGGACAAACCGGAGATGGTCGCCCGCATACTGCAGGCCGAGGGCCGTGGCCTGGCCATGGTCTTCTGCCGTACGAAGCGCACGGCCGCGGACATCGCCGAGCAGCTCCAGCGCCGCGGGTTCGCCTCCGGCGCGGTCCACGGCGACCTCGGCCAGGGCGCCCGCGAGCAGGCCCTGCGGGCCTTCCGCAACGGCAAGGTGGACGTCCTGGTCTGCACGGACGTGGCGGCCCGCGGCATCGACGTCGAGGGTGTCACGCACGTCATCAACTACCAGTCCCCCGAGGACGAGAAGACCTACCTCCACCGCATCGGCCGCACGGGCCGCGCCGGAGCGTCGGGCACCGCCATCACCCTGGTCGACTGGGACGACATCCCGCGCTGGCAGCTGATCAACAAAGCGCTGGAGCTCACCTTCAACGACCCGCCGGAGACCTACTCCACGTCCCCGCACCTGTTCGAGGAACTCCGCATCCCCGAAGGCACCAAGGGGGTCCTCCCCCGCGCCGAGCGCACCCGCGCGGGCCTGGAGGCGGAGGAGCTGGAGGACCTGGGCGAGACGGGCGCCCGCGGTCCGCGCGGCCGGAGCCCGCGGCCCGCCGAGGACCGCCCGGCCCGTACGCCCCGACGCCGCCGCCGTACGCGCGCCGGCGCCCCGCTGGAGTCCCCGGCCTCCGAGGCCCCCACGGACTCGACGGACGCCACGGACGCCACGGGCTCCGCAGTCTCCCCAGAGCCTACGGAGCCCCGCACCCCGCGCCGCCGTCGCCGCACCCGCGCCGGCGTCCCCGCGGACCAGTCGGCCGTCCAGGAACCGACCGCCCCGGTGACCACCGAGGCGGTTGCTCCGACGGAGCCGGGCGATGCCGCGGAAACCCCGAAGCGGCGCCGTCGCACCCGCAGGACGACGGCGGCCGCCGAGGCAGCGGTGGACACGGCGGAGGCAGCGGTGGACACGGCTGAGGCCACCGAGACGGCTCTGGCCCCCTCCGAACCCGCCGAGACCAAGCCCCGCCGCCGCACGCGCAAGGCGGCAGCCGCCGCCGAAGCCCCGGCCGAGGCCGCCGCCGAAACAGCCGTGAACACGGCCGAAGCCGCGGAGAGCAAGCCCCGCCGCCGCACCCGCAAGACCGCGGCCACCACCGCCGAGGCCCCAGCCGAAGCCCCGGCCGAAGCCCCGGCCGAAACCGCCGCTGAAGCCACCTTGAACACGGCCGAAGCCACGGAGAGCAAGCCCCGCCGCCGCACCCGCAAGACCGCGGCCACCACCGCCGAGACGGAGATCCCGGCGCGGACGGCCGAGGCCGGCGAGGCCACCGAGGCGGCCGAGGTCAAGCCCCGGCGACGGACCCGCAAGGCCACGGCCGCGGCTGCCGCCGAGCCGGTGGTGGACGCGGTGGAGGAGGCCACGGAGACGAAACCGCGGCGCCGTACGCGGAAGGCCGCCGCCGCTGAGCCTGCGGTCCCGGCCCAGGCAGGCGACGAGGCCGCCGAGGCGAAGCCCCGGCGACGTACGCGGAAGGCCACGGCCGCCGCGGAGGTCACGGACGCGTGACCACAGCGGCCTGACAGCTGCCGGCTGATGGCCCGGTCCCCTTCCGGGGGCGGGGCCATCAGCCAATTTGCGGGCCGAATTGCCGCCAAGTTCCCGACCGGGTTCCCGACTTCGCGCGCCCCTTCAGGGCCGCACCCCGATGCGAACGCCGTCCCCACGCCTATAACCTCCCCCCATGAGCCGTCCCGCCACCTTTGCCCCGCCCCCCGGCGCGCGAGCGCACCGTCTGCGTACCTCCCGGGGGGAATTCGCCGTGATCGAGGCGGGTACGGCCGAGAAGGGCACCGCCCTGCTCCTTCCGGGGTTCACCGGCAGCAAGGAGGACTTCATCGCCCTCCACCAGCCCCTCGCGGCCGCCGGCTACCGGACCATCGCCGTGGACGGCCGCGGCCAGTACGAGACCCCCGGGCCCAGGGACGACGCGTCCCCATACGCCCAGGCCGAGTTGGCGCAGGACGTCCTCGCCCAGGTCGCCGCGGTCAGCGACACCCCCGTACACCTCGTGGGTCACTCCCTCGGCGGTCAGATCGCCCGTGCCGCCGTACTGCTCGATCCGGCCCCCTTCGCCTCTCTCACCCTCGTGTCCTCGGGTCCGGCCCAGATCTCGGCCTCGCAGCAGCAACGCGTGAAGCTGCTGCGAGACGTTCTCGCCGTGATGGACATGGCGCAGGTGTGGGACACCATCCAGGCCATGGAGCCCCCCGAGGAGACCGACACACCGGCTCTCGACAACGGGCTGGAGGACCGTGCCGCCCTGCGCCACCGCTGGCTCGGCAACAGCCCGGCCCAGCTCATCGCCACGGGCCGCCAGCTCTGCACGGAACCCGACCGCGTCGCCGAACTGGCCGCGCTCCGGCTCCCGGTCCACGTCCTCTCCGGCGAACGGGACGACACCTGGCCGCTCCCCCTCCTCGACGACATGGCCGTACGGCTCCACGCCCACCGCACCGTCATCCAGGGAGCCGAACACTCCCCCAACGCGGACCAGCCGGAGGCAACGGCCCGGGCCTTCGTCGAGTTCTGGGACAGCATTACGGTCAGGGACTGAACAGCATCACGGTCAAGGGCTAGGGGCTAGGGGGACTCAGTACTGAGCCTGCAAGTGCTCCCAGAAGCCGTCCCGCAGCGCCCGCCGCAGATCGGCCTGTCCCCGCAGCGAGTACTGCAACAGCCCCTCGGCCTCGACCAGCAGGTCCTGGTCCACGGACCCCGGCAGATAGGGATGCCCGGGCAGCAGCTCCCCCACCGTCTCCCGGCCCCGTGCCGCCAGCCACTTCGCCGCGATCTGGGCGCCCACGAAGCGGACGTCCTCACGGGTCGGCCGGGCTGCGGCCGTGGCGTCGTACGTGGGGGCGGCCCGCCGTGACACGTACGGCTTGAAGAAGTCGAGGTCGAGCGTCCGCTGGCTGTCGACCTCCCAGAGCAGCGGCTCCGCCTGGTTGCGGCCCTCGGGCGCCTCAATGCCCCACAGGTGGACCCGCGCCCCGTAGCCCTGGGCCGCCTCGACCGCCGACACCAGGTCCTCGTCCCCGCCGAGGAGCGCCGCGTCGCTGATGGCCCGGTGGCGGGCCAGGGACTCAAGGTCGGTACGGATCAGGGAGTCGACACCCTTCTGCTGGTTGTTCGCGTTGAGGTTGCCGAGCCGGACCTTCACGTCCGGCAGTTCCGCGATCGACTGCTGCTCCGCCGTGTGGATGCGGCGTCTCGCTCCGTCGTACCAGTACACCCGCAGCAGCCGGCTGTCGGCGAAGATCGTGCGCGCCCGGTCGATGAGCGCGTCGATCAGGCCCTCGGCGTCCAGGTCGAAGGACCGCCGGTCCTCCGTTCCGGCGACGAGACGCCCCGCGGCCGCGTAGAGGTAGCCCGCGTCGACGAAGATCGCATGCGTCGAGGGCGTCTTCGCCACCTCGGCGAGCATGCGCTGGAGCAGCTCGTTCGTTCGGTCGATGCGGGCGCCGAGCGCCGTGAGGTCGTCGTCGTTCATATGCATCCATTGTCCCGGCGGTCACGCTGCGAACACAACCGGTCCCAATCAGTCTTCTCCACCTGACGGACATTCGCTCCGCGAGAGCCCGCTCACGGGTGAGTACTTAGGTACTCGAAAATTTTCCTTAGCGTAGGGAATGTTTGAAACCATGCATCGCGTTGACTCAGTAGAGAACGCTGGGCACGCACGCCCCGCGTTCACCATCAGTAGTTCTCCTCAGGAGGATGACCAGACGAAGGGAGAAGCCATGCGCTTCGAAATCATGCGACTCGACGATGTCGACGGTACGCCCGTGGACAGCACCGTCGTGGACGCCGCCTCCGTCAACCGGATCGTTCAGCAGGCCGCGGCCACCGGGCAGCGTCTCTGGATCCGCCCAGCCGAAACAACCGCTTCGTAACCTCGTATCTCGTACCTCGTACCTCGTACCTCGTACCTCGTACCTCGTAACCGTAGCCGCGTCACGCGGACAGCGGACCTTCCCAGGCTTCAGAGCCCCGTACGGCATCGATTCCGTACGGGGCTCTGTGCGTACCCGTGGCCGACTCGAAGGAGCAGGAGCGGAGTGGCCAGGAGGAGGACGCCCGCGATCCCGACCGCCGTCCGGGTGCCGACGAGGCCGGCCAGCAGGCCCCACAGGGCGGTCAGGGCCGCGATGGTGGCCTTGCCGGTGACCGACCACGCGGTGAGGACGCGGGTGACGCGTTCCGTCGCCGTCCGTTCGAGCCGGCAGGTGGTGAACACCGGGTTGAACACGCCGACGGAGGTGATCAGCCCCAGCTCGACGGCCATGACGAGGACGAGACCCGCGGTGCCGGGACCGACGAAGGCCAGCCCGAGCGTCCAGCACGCGCGCAGCGTTCCGGCGGTGAGCATGACCCTGTGCCGCCCGAACCGCGCGACGAGCGGAGGGGCCAGTCGTGAGCCGATCAGCCCGCCGACGCAGGGCGCGGAGAAGGCGAGTGCGTACTGCCAGGGCGCGAACCCCAGGTGGCCGAGCATGAGCACGGCGAGGAGCGGCGCGGTGGCCATGATCAGGCCGTTGACCAGGACGGTGTTGAGGAACAGCGGGCGCAGCGTGGGGTCGGCCAGGATGTGGCGCCAGCCGTCGAGGAGTTCACCGGCGCGTAGCCGCGACTCCTCCTTCTCAGCCTTCTTCTGCGCCTTCCCGGCCTTCCCTGCCTGCTCCGCCCTGTCGGCCTGCTCCCACTTATCGGCCGCCCTGCCGGTACGTACGGGTCGCGGCTCCCCGCCACCGATCGCACGGATGCCCATCGCGGAGAGCAGATAGCTCACCGCGTCGGCCACCACGGTCATCACCGGGCCGAACACCCCGATCGCGGCCCCGCCGAGCGGCGGTCCGAGCATGGTGGCGGTCCAGCTCGTGGCCTCGAACCTCCCGTTCGCCACGAGCAGGTCCTCCGGCCGTACCAGTGCCTTCAGGCAGGCGCCGGCGGCCGCGTTGAAGGTGATGTCGGCCGCGGCGACCACGACCGACACGACCACGAGCTGGACGAAGCTCAGCAGGCCGAGCGCGAACGCGGCGGGGACGCTCAGCAACGCCGTGAACCGGACCAGGTCCATCCCGATCATCACCGGTCGCTTGCGGCGCGCCTCCACCCACGGGCCGAGCGACACCGCCAGCACCGCCCCCACCGCCAGTCCCGCGGCGGCGAGCGCCGACACCTCCATGGGCCCGGCGTGCAGCACCAGAACCGCGATCAGGGGGAACGCGTCGAACGCGAGCCGGGTGCCGAACGTACTGACCGCGTACGCCGCCCACAGCCACCCGAACCGCCGCCCCAGCGACCGTCTGGCGCCCACGCCCAGCACACCCCCACCGCCGCCGCACCCGCACGACCTCGCATCGACCGGTCGACTGCTTGGCCGGTCGGCCGGTCGACGAGCGACAGCAAAGCGCTCGGCGCGGCACCTGATCAAACAACCGTCCGGCCGACCGCCACAACCAGACGTTGTGCACCCGCCCGGACCCGGCCCCGGACGCGGCCACCTCCGCACCCGGACGGTCAGCGGAAGGGCTTCAGAAAGAGTGGCCCCCGCCGGTCCCGGACACCGGGGAGGCCCCGGTCGCCCGTCGCGTGATCTCGCCGTACACCTCGGGATCCGTCGTGTACTCGCCGAGCACGCAGGTCTTGCGGCTGCCGTGGTAGTCCGAGGAGCCCGTGGTGAGCAGCTCCAGCTCGCCCGCCAGTTCGCGCAACCGCGCCCGGGTCTCCGGCTCGTGGTCCATGTGGTCGACCTCGATGCCGTCGAGCCCGGCGGCGGCCATCTTGGCGATCGCGGACTCCGGCACGGTACGGCCCCGCTTGGCGGCGCCCGGGTGCGCGAAGACGGCGACCCCGCCCGCGCCCTTGATCAGCCGGATCGCCTCGAAGGGGTCGGTCTCGTGCTTCTCGACGAAGGCCCGGCCGCCGTCGGCCAGCCAGTCGGCGGTGAAGGCGTCGCCCACGGTCGGTACGACGCCGAGTTCGACGAGGGCGGTGGCGACGTGGGGGCGCCCGACCGACCCGTCTCCAGCGATCCGGGCGACCTGCTCCCAGGTCACGGGTACGCCCAGCTCGTTCAGCTTGGCGATCATGCCGTGGGCCCGCGGCACCCGGTCGTCCCGGACGAGCTCGCGCTCGGCGAGCAGCTCGGGCTCCTCGGGGTCGAAGAGGTACGCCAGCATGTGCATGCTCACACCGTCGATGCGGCAGGAGAGCTCGGCACCGGTGACCAGCGTGAGCCCCTCGGGCACCGCCGCGATCGCCTCGGCGTACCCACGGGTGGTGTCGTGATCGGTCAGCGCGACGACGTCCAGCCCGGCGGCGGCCGCGTTCCGCACCAGCTCGGCCGGGGTGTCCGTACCGTCGGAAGCCGTGGAGTGGCAGTGCAGATCGATACGCACGACACGAACTCCAGGCGACGACGAAGCGGGATCGCTCAAGGATAACCTTCCGCCGCGCGGGCGCGACCAGCCCACAACGACCAGCCCGCAACACCCCGCACTCAAGAACCGAGCCCAACCACCCACGAAACCCGCGGCACCCACGAAACCCCGGCACCCACCAACCCCGACCGCCCAACCCGGCGGAGTCCTACGGCTCCAGGATGCGCGGCGACAAGGCCCCACACGGCAGCAGATCGACCTCCGCCCCCGCGTCCCGCAGATCGGTCAGCACCAGTTCGTCGTACATCAGCAGCCCCGTCGTCTCGGGCCACACGATCGCCCACAGCCACAGGCCGCGCGCCTCGCCGGCGAAGACGGCCCGGTCGTCGGGGGTGCCGGAGACATGCCAAAGCGGGGTCGGGCGGCCGACGGCCAGCACCTTGGCCTGGGGCGGCTTCTCGACGTTCAGGTACGGGCCGGGGTCGGGTCCGTCGATTCCCGCGTACCGTGCGCCGAGCCCGACGCCGAGTTCCTCGGCGACGAGCACCAGCTCCCCCACCCCGCCGAGCGGACCCGGCCCGGAGCAGGCCACGACGGTCCCGCGACCGCCGCTGCGCTCGTCCCCCGCGAAGGCCGCCCCGGTGAACAGCCAGCCGACCGGCAGCGGCCACGGCATCCACACCGGCACCTGGGCACGGCGCACCACGACGCTGAGGGCCTCGACGCTGGGCGGGATCACGGGCTGCAGCGGATGCACGGTTCCGTGCACGTCACACTGCCAGGAGTCGGAGAAGAGTCCGGGAGCCCTGACCCGGCCACCGCACTTCGGGCAACTGGGTTCGCCCCTCATAGGGCCCAACGGTCCTACCCGTCCTTGCTCGCGTCAAGGACGATCACCGTCCGGAGCGGCCCGACCGCCCGGGGAAATTAGATGTAGTTTGCATTAATTAGCCACTCTAACTTAATATGTGCATGCACCAACGATCCCGTGGCGCTGAAGGGGCAGAGAGGAGCAGACATGAGTACAGGAGATCCCGCCAGGCACGCCGGGCCGGACGCGCTCGACGCCGGAGCGGGCGGGGTGTTGCGGCAGCCGAAGGCCGTCTGGGCGACCGCCGGGGCGTCCGTCGTCGCCTTCATGGGCATCGGACTCGTCGACCCGATCCTGCCGTCCATCGCCAAGGGCCTCGACGCGACAGCGGGTCAGGTCTCGCTGCTCTTCACCTCGTACTTCCTGATCACCGCCATCGCGATGCTGGTGACCGGCTTCGTCTCCAGCCGCATCGGCGGCCGGAAGACCCTCCTGCTCGGTCTCGCGCTCGTGGTGGTCTTCGCGGGCCTGTCCGGCACCTCGGGATCGGTCGGCGAACTGGTGGGCTTCCGCGCCGGATGGGGGCTCGGCAACGCGCTGTTCGTGTCCACGGCGCTCGCGGTCATCGTCGGCGCGGCGGCCGGTGGCAGCGCCGCCGCGATCCTGCTGTACGAGTCGGCCCTGGGCCTCGGCATGGCGTGCGGGCCGCTGCTGGGCGCGCTGCTCGGGGACGCGAGCTGGCGGTACCCGTTCTTCGGCACCGCGTTCCTGATGGCGGTCGGGTTCCTGTGCATCACGGCGTTCCTGAAGGAGCAGCCGCGGCCCGCGCGGAAGACGGGACTGCTCGACCCGGTCAAGGCACTCGGCCACGGGGGTCTCGCCTCGGCGGCGGTCTCGGCGTTCTTCTACAACTACACCTTCTTCACCGTGCTGGCCTTCACACCGTTCGTGCTCGACATGAGCCCGTACCGGTCGGGGGCGGTGTTCTTCTGCTGGGGCGTGCTGCTCGCGGTGTTCTCGGTGATCGTGGCGCCGCGGCTCCAGGAGCGGTTCGGTTCACTGCGGGTGCTGGGAGGTTCGCTGCTGCTGCTCGCCGCGGACGTACTGGTCCTCGGGTACGGCGACCACGCCACCGCCGTCGTCTGCACCGTTGTGTCGGGCGCGGCCATCGGCGTGAACAACACCGTCTACACGGAGCTGGCGTTGGGCGTCTCGGACGCGCCGCGGCCCGTGGCCAGCGCCGGGTACAACTTCGTGCGGTGGTTCGCGGCGGCCGCCGCCCCGTACTTCGCGCCGAAGATCGAGGGGTGGACCGACGTCCACGTTCCCTTCGTGGTCGCCGCGGCGACGGCGGTGGCGGGCGCCCTCGTCGTCCTCGTACGGCGGAAGGCGCTCACGAAGGAAGCGGAGGAGCACCAGCCGCAGCACGCCAAGGAGGACGGCGTCACCGTCTTCGCCGACTGAGACGGCAGACACGCAGACGCACAGACAGGCAGACAGGCAGATACGGCAGACACACGAACCCGGGCACTCCAGCTCCGCCGACCAACCGTCAGCGGTCAACTGACCGGCACAGGGGCCGTTTTCGGCCACATGCCACGGTCAGCCCAGAGTCAGCCCAGGGACACCGGCCGCCGGGACGGGTCGCGCAGGTCCGTGCCGTCGGCGAGCCAGCGCTCCTGGAGGGCCTGGGCTCCGTGGACGCGCTTCCAGGCTGCCTCGTTCGGAGTCATCGGCAGCAGCGGCAGGAAGCGCACGGGCTCGGCCGGCGCGTCCAGCTCCAGGTCCTCCACCAGGCCGCCGGACTCGGCCACCAGGACGGACGTGAACGGGGCCCCGGGCCACAGCGGCCCACCCACGTCGAGCGAGGCCCCGGGGGCCACCACCACACCCTCCACCTGCGGGGACGCGGCGAGCACGGCGAGCGGGCGGAGCACCTTGTCGGTGTCGGCGCCGGCGCCGCGCCGGACCGTAAGGACCAGCTCGGCGCGCGGGCCCCTGACCAGGTCGGCGACAACGGCGGTCGGGTCGGCCATCGGCTGGGCGGACATGCCGAGCGTGGCGTAGCGGACGATGTCGTCCTCTGTGAAACGGAGCACCTCGATGCGATCCGCGCCCAGGAAGGTCACCGCGGCGCGCGCGTCCGGTTCGCCCAGCGCAGAACGCAAACGGGCTTCCACCAAAGGAAGAACATCGGCCATGAGCCGAGCATAGAACTCGTCAGCGAAGGGCAAAGCGGCGCCTTGACTCCGAGGGCTGCTGTTATTCTTGAGCCCCGGTCGGGGCAGCACGCCGAAGCGTCGCTGTCAAGCCTCGACCCGCTGAAACTTCCCCTACGGGGACCGGGGCCCCGAGGGGCCCGGGATTGGATCGTCCCCTACGGGGGACCGGCCGGAGGAGGTGGGGCTGCAATGGACCGAAGTCGACCGTGCAGTACCACCCGCTCTTCCGGCCATCGCGTTCCGTAACTCCGGCTCTGGCTGTCGCTCCGTCGGCCGCTGCCTCCCGCACCCGCGTCACATCCGCTGCCGTGTCGCCGGTGCACCACGGAAGAGCACGTCATTCCGCCTGATCTTCCTGATCGGGCCGATCGACCGGACGCCGCAGACCCAGCTCGAAACCGCACCCGAGCCAGATCTCGTCGTTTCCTTCGATCCGTCCGATCTGTCGATCTTTCTTGATCTGCCTCGATCTGCCTTGGCTGTCCTGACTGCCTCGACTGTCTTGACTGCCTTGATCTGAATCAAGCGAAGCTGCCACCGCGACGGTGCGGTGCTCCCCGCTTTGTGGACGTGCCAAACATCATTCCCTGCCTCAAGGGCGGGGAGACGCCTTGTCAGGACGTCCCCATTCCGGGCAGTTCCAACCGCCGCCGACGGCCTTTCGTCACGAAGGAGACTGCCATGTCGATGATCCGTGACCTGCGTGCCGCGGTCCGCCCCCGTCCGTCGCTGCGCAAGAACGGCACGGCGTACACCACCGCGCACACGGCCGAGAACAACTCGGCGGTCGTGGACTGCGCCGTCTACCGAGGCGGCGAACGCCTCACCGCCGACCGGAACCTGACGCCGCATGAGGCGATCCGTCAGGTGCGCCGGGACGGAGGGTTCGTGTGGATCGGCCTGCACGAGCCGACCGAGGCCGAGTTCGCCGACATCGCGGCCGAGTTCGGGCTGCACCCGCTGGCCGTGGAGGACGCGGTCCACGCCCACCAGCGGCCGAAGCTGGAGCGGTACGACGACACGCTGTTCACGGTCTTCAAGACCGTCCACTACGTGGAGCACGACGAGCTGACCGCGTCCAGCGAGATCGTCGAGACCGGCGAGGTCATGTGCTTCACCGGACGGGACTTCTTCATCACCGTGCGGCACGGCGGGAAGGGGTCCCTGCGGGCGCTGCGGCACCGGCTGCAGGAGGACCCGGAGCTGCTGGCCAAAGGACCCTCGGCGGTGCTGCACGCCATCGCGGACCACGTCGTGGACGGGTACATCGCGGTGGCGGAGGCCATGCAGGACGACATCGACGAGGTGGAGACGGAGGTCTTCTCCCCGGGCCGCAAGGGCACGCCACGCGGTACCGACGCGAGCCGGATCTACCAGCTCAAGCGCGAGGTGCTGGAGTTCAAGCGCGCGGTGTCGCCCCTGGTGCGGCCGATGCAGCTGCTGAGCGAGCGCCCGATGCGGCTGATCGACCCGGACATCCAGAAGTACTTCCGGGACGTGGCCGACCACCTCACCCAGGTCCAGGAGCAGGTCCTCGGCTTCGACGAGCTGCTCAACTCGATCCTCCAGGCGAACCTGGCGCAGGCCTCGGTGGCGCAGAACGAGGACATGCGCAAGATCACGTCGTGGGCCGCGATCATCGCCGTGCCGACGATGGTGTGCGGGGTGTACGGCATGAACTTCGACTACATGCCGGAGCTGCACTGGAAGTACGGCTACCCGCTGGTGCTGAGCGTCACCGTGGCCCTCTGCTTCGGCATCCACCGCACACTCAAGCGCAACGGCTGGCTGTGAGCGTGGGCCTCCGCACTGTCGGTGGCGCTGTCGGTGGCGCTCGTTAGGCTTTCCCCATGACCGTCACCGACACGCTGCTCGACCGGGCCCTGGTCGAGGAGGCCACCAAGAAGTCCGGGCTCATCTGGGTCCAGGGCACCGGCGCGCCGTCCCGCGCCCTGTGGCACGTCTGGCACGAGGGCGCGGCGTGCGTGGTCGGCGACGGGCCGGGCGAGCAGCCACTGCCGGGCCTGGTGGACGGCGCCGAGGCGGTCGTGACCGTCCGCAGCAAGGACAAGGGCGGCCGCCTGACCACATGGACGGCGAAGGTCACCGAGCTCGCGCCGGGGTCCCCCGCCTGGGAGGCCGCGGTCGCCGAGCTGAAGGGCAAGCGTCTGAACGCCCCCGACGGGGAGGCCATGCCCGAGCGCTGGTCGCGCGAGTGCCGGGTGCTCCGCCTGGAGCCGACAGGAGCGACGGTACCGCTGCCCGACTCTTCGCTGGCTGCGGCACCACTTCCGAGTCCGGCTGTCACTCGTCGACCCATACCCGCCGGGCTCCCCCGCCTGCTGCTCAAAAAACGCAAGCGCTAGGTGTATGTGCGGCCGCGCCCCTGGAGGAGCGCGGTGGGCATCCCTACGACGACGGCAGCTGTTTGCCGTAGTCCACGACTTCGTCCTCCGAGGGTTCCTCCAAGGGGAACCGCTTGTCCCAGTCGCTGAGGCGGATGGTGCCCGCGTCGCCCGCCCGGACGAGGCGGAGGGGGTACGGGGTGCCCTCCAGGGACACGTCGAGGGTGCCGCCGGAGCCGTCGTCGCCGGTGATGCGGATCGTGCGGAGGCCGCCCTGCTCGTGGCGCCCGGCCGTCGCGAGGGTGCCGTGCAGCGTCAACAGGCCGTCCAGCAGGACGTCCTTGTCCGTGAAACCGCTGAAGCGCCGGTACGACGGGTCGCCCGTCGGTACCTTCACATACATCCCTTCCAGCTTGTCCGCGGCCGCCGTGTCGGACTTGCTGTCGCTCCCCTTGTCGTCCTCGTGCTCCCAGAACTCCTTGTCGGCCTTCAGGAACAGGTGCTCTCCGACCCGCAGCAGCCGGAACGTCGAGCCCTCCGACGTCACCGAGCCCGTACCGCCGTCCTCGGCTAGCCGCATGTCCAGCCTGTACGTGCGGCCCTTGCTCACCACGGTCCCGGACAGCCGCACCGTGTCCGCCGACTTCGCCGCCGCCGCCGTCCGGCTCTGGATCTTGGCGGCCGACAGCTTCCCGAGCCCGTTCGTGCCCGCGTCGGGGTCCTCCTCGGCGCACCCTGTCAACCCGGACCCGGCCACCACCAGCGCACAGATCGCGCCGACCATCGCGCCCCTTCGGGTACGGGGGATCACAGTCACAGGCGGGACACCTCTCGTACGGGGGCACTCAACTGCGTACCGCAGCGTACCGGGGCCCCGCGCGCCCCTCGGAGGCAGTCCGTCCGCGGTGCTCACCAGGGCGTATCCGACCGGGACGGGCTAGCCTGAAGCCCATCCAGGTGGACATTCCCGCATGAAACGGAGGCGTGACACATGGCGGCCGGCGTGCCCCGGATCTTCGTCTCCCACCTCTCCGGTATCGCCGTCTTCGACCCCAACGGAGACCAGGTGGGCCGTGTCCGCGACCTCGTCGCCATGCTCCGTGTCGGCCGCAAACCCCCACGACTGCTGGGGCTGGTCGTGGAGCTGACGACCCGGCGCCGCATCTTCCTGCCCATGACCCGGGTCACCGGCATCGAGTCGGGGCAGGTCATCACCACAGGAGTGCTGAACGTCCGCCGGTTCGAGCAGCGGCCCACCGAGCGGCTGGTCCTCGGTGAGCTCCTCGACCGGCGGGTACGGCTCGTGGAGACCGGGGAGGAGGTGACGGTCCTCGACATCTCCGTGCAGCAGCTGCCCGCCCGCCGGGAGTGGGAGATCGACCGTGTCTTCGTACGGAAGGGGAGGAGCGGCGCCTTCCGGCGCAGCCGGGGAGAGACGCTCACCGTCGAGTGGTCCGCCGTCACGGGGTTCTCACTGGAGGAGCACGGGCAGGGTGCGGAGAGTCTGCTCGCCACCTTCGAGCAGCTGAAGCCCGCGGACCTCGCCAACGTGCTGCACCATCTGTCCGCCAAGCGCCGCGTCGAGGTCGCCTCCGCCCTCGACGACGACCGCCTCGCCGACGTACTGGAGGAGCTGCCGGAGGACGACCAGGTCGAGATCCTCGGCAAGCTCAAGGAGGAGCGGGCCGCGGACGTCCTGGAGGCCATGGATCCGGATGACGCCGCCGACCTGCTCTCCGAGCTCCCGGAGGAGGACAAGGAGCGGCTGCTGACGCTGATGGAGCCGGACGAGGCCGCCGACGTGCGCAGACTCATGGCGTACGAGGAGAAGACCGCCGGCGGGCTGATGACCACCGAGCCCATCGTGCTGCGGCCCGACGCGACGGTCGCCGACGCGCTCGCCCGCGTCCGCAACCCCGACCTGTCCCCCGCGCTCGCCGCCCAGGTGTACGTGTGCCGTCCGCCGGACGAGACCCCGACCGGGAAGTACCTGGGGACCGTCCACTTCCAGCGGCTGCTGCGCGACCCGCCGTACACCCTGGTCAGCGCGCTCCTCGACGACTCCCTCCAGACACTCGGCCCCGAGGCTCCGCTGCCCGTCGTGGCCGGGTTCTTCGCGACGTACGACATGGTCGCGGCGCCCGTCGTGGACGAGAGCGGCTCGCTGCTGGGTGCGGTGACGGTGGACGACGTGCTCGACCACATGCTGCCGGAGGACTGGCGGGAGACGGAGTTCCATCTGAACGAGGGGGCGAACACGCATGCCTCCTGAGCGCGAGGGACGCGAGCGCGCCCACGCCGCCCGTGAGCGCACGCCCGCCGGCGCCACGGCCAGCGCCCGCGCCCGCCTCGACCAACCACTCGCGCGTCGCCGGAGGCTGGTGCCGGAGTGGGACGCGGAGGCCTTCGGGAAGCTGTCCGAGCGGATCGCGCGGTTCATCGGCACCGGACGGTTCATCGTCTGGATGACGGTCGTCGTCGTCCTGTGGGTGGGGTGGAACGTGGCCATGCCCGCCCATCTGCGTTTCGACAGGTACCCGTTCATCCTCCTGACCCTGGCGCTGTCGCTCCAGGCCTCGTACGCCGCGCCCCTGATCCTCCTCGCGCAGAACCGCCAGGCCGACCGCGACCGGGTCAACCTCGAACAGGACCGCCAGCAGAACGAGCGGTCGATCGCGGGCACGGAGTATCTGACGCGGGAGGTCGCGGCCCTGCGGATGGGCCTCGGCGAGGTCGCCACCCGGGACTGGATCCGCTCCGAACTCCAGGACGTCGTCAGGGATCTGGACGGTCACCGGGCGAACGGACCCGGCGACGAACGCGGCCACGGCCCCGGTGACGGAGGCCGCCGCGTATTCCCGGCCGAGCCGGACGGCGGACGTGACGTGGACGACCGCTGACGGGCTCCCAGGGCCCCCGCGGGTCGCCGTACCATCGTCCTATGGCTACGGAAGACGCGGTGCGCGAGGCACTGGCGACGGTGAACGATCCCGAGATCAACCGCCCCATCACCGAGCTCGGGATGGTCAAATCGGTGGAGATCGGCTCGGACGGAGCGGTCGCGGTCACCGTGTACCTGACGGTCTCCGGCTGCCCGATGCGGGACACGATCACGCAGCGCGTGACGGACGCGGTCTCGCGGGTCGAGGGGGTCACAGGCGTCGACGTCACGCTGGACGTCATGAGCGACGAGCAGCGCAAGGAACTGGCGTCCGCGCTGCGCGGCGGCCAGGCCGAGCGCGAGGTCCCCTTCGCCAAGCCGGGCTCGCTGACCCGCGTGTACGCGGTGGCCTCCGGCAAGGGCGGCGTCGGCAAGTCCTCCGTGACCGTGAACCTGGCGGCGGCGATGGCGGCGGACGGCCTGAAGGTCGGCGTCGTGGACGCCGACATCTACGGCCACTCCGTGCCGCGCATGCTGGGCGCCGACGGACGCCCCACCCAGGTCGAGAACATGATCATGCCGCCGTCCGCGAACGGTGTGAAGGTCATCTCGATCGGCATGTTCACCCCGGGCAACGCGCCCGTCGTGTGGCGCGGCCCGATGCTCCACCGCGCGCTCCAGCAGTTCCTGGCGGACGTGTACTGGGGCGACCTGGACGTCCTGCTCCTGGACCTGCCCCCGGGCACGGGTGACATCGCCATCTCGGTCGCCCAGTTGGTCCCGAACGCCGAGATCCTGGTCGTGACGACGCCTCAGCAGGCGGCGGCGGAGGTCGCGGAACGGGCCGGCTCCATCGCGGTGCAGACCCACCAGAAGATCGTCGGTGTGGTCGAGAACATGTCGGGCCTGCCCTGCCCGCACTGCGGTGAGATGGTCGACGTCTTCGGCACGGGCGGCGGCCAGGCGGTGGCCGACGGTCTGTCACGTACCACGGGCACGACAGTCCCGGTGCTGGGAGACATCCCGATCGACGTCCGCCTCCGCGAGGGCGGCGACGAGGGCAAGCCGGTCGTTCTCACGGACCCCGAGTCCCCGGCGGGCTCGGCCCTGCGTGCGATCGCGGGGAAGCTGGGCGGCCGGCAGCGCGGGCTGTCGGGCATGTCGCTGGGGATCACACCGAAGAACAAGTTCTAGAGGGTCGTGCGACGGCGGGGGCGCCGTACTCCAACGGCGCCCCTCCCGGCCGAGCGCCGCAGGCTACCCGTACGCCCTGATGTCCTTGATCACGGCGAAGCCCAGCCCGTACGCACTCATCCCCCTGCCGTACGCGCCCACGTGGACGCCCTCCGGCGTGGAGCCCGCGAGGACCCAGCCGAACTCGGACTCCCGGTAGTGGAAGGGCGTGGGGACGCCGTCCACGGGGAGGGAGAGGGTGGTCCAGTCGGGGCCGTTCAGATCGTCCGCGAGGACCCAGGCGGTCTCGGTCTGCTGGTCCAGCCAGTCGTCCCGCAGGCTGTGGTCCATCTGGCCGGGCCAGGTGAACGACAGCAGCCCCACACCGGCCAGCCAGGCCGCCGAGGAGACCGAGGTGGCCTCCAGCACCCCCGTGCCGTCCGCGCTCCGCCGTACGGGGTTCGCGGCGACCGTGACCACGATGGCGAAGCGCTCCTTGCCGTCCTCGCCGGTGCCCTCGTTGCGGATCGAGGGTTCGTCGCCGTGCCCGATCGATCCGTACTCGACGGCGCCGTCGGCCGCGGTACCCACCTGCACCAGCCAGCGCGGCCCCGTGAAGGCCTCGTCGAGGCCGTACCACGGGAAGGGCGCCCGCAGGTAGCTGTCGACCGTGCGCCGGGCGGAGGGGTCCGGTTGTCCGTCCTCCGCGACCGGCGCCTGCGCGCCTACCCGACTCGTCGTGTCCATGTGCCCGGACGCCTCCTCGCTCTCGGCGGACCGGAGCGGCCCGCCCCCCTCGGGCGTCGTCGCTCACACTCATACGGTCCGCACATCAACTGGGCAGCATAGCCACAGCTCTGCGAGCAGGAGGGAAAGCGCCCGGCGCGCGAGGCGCGCACGGGGCTGGTTCACGCCGTACGAGGGATGGTGCGGGTATGACTCGCGTCACGTCGGAGGCGTGCGGCCCTTCGGGCGACCCGGGTGCTGCTCGGGTGGCGTACGGCTCAGGTGGCGTCCATGTCGAAGGGCGGGCGCTCGACCTGCCGGCTCGTCCGGGGCTTCTTGGTCAGGTCGACGGTGCCGCCGCTGCCGCCGACGGACCCGGCGGTGGCACCCGTGGACGCCTCCGCCTCCTGGCCGTTCACCGCGTCCGTGATCTCGGCCACTTCCTTCTTCAGGTCGAAGCCGTTACGGATCTCCTTGATGCCCAGCTCGTCGTTGTCCAGCTGCTTGCGGATGAACGTCTTGGGGTTGAGGTCCTCGAACTCGAAGTCCTTGAACTCCGGGCCGAGCTCCTGCCGGATGTCCTGTTTGGCACTCTCGGAGAAATCGCGGATCTTGCGGATGGTGCGCGTGACATCCTGGATCATCTTGGGGAGCTTCTCCGGGCCGAAGATGAGCACGGCGAGGACGACGAGCGTCACCAGCTCTAGCGGTCCTATGTCATTGAACACCTGAAGCTCCTTGCGATGTCCTCGGCCCTGTCCGTCGGCCCTCCGGGTCGTTCCGTGGTGACTTCCGTGGTCCGGGCCGGGTCCACGGTACCCGGCGTTCCTGTCCGTCCGGTACTGCCACGGCGCTCCCGGGTTCGTCTACAGGGCCCGTTTTCCGCGAAGTTCACCGTTCGGAGGTGGTTCGGGGTGTGTGCTGTGAACTGCTGTCCATCGTGCCCGCCCCGCTCACCCGCCGGAGGAGCCGAGAGTCAGGGTGACTTTCCTGGCCCGGCCGTCGCGCTGAAGGGTCAGTTCCAGCCGGTCGCCGGGGCGGTGGGCGCGGATCTTGACGATGAGCTCCTCACCTGAGTGGATGCGCTGTCCGCCGACCTCGGTGATGACGTCGCCCGCCTTGATGCCCGCCTTGTACCCGGGGCCGCCGACGTTGACCGGAGGCCGGCCGCCGCTGCCTTCGGTGCCGACCCGTGCGCCGTCCCCCGCGTAGTCCATGTCGAGCGTGACGCCGATGACGGGGTGGGTCGCCCTGCCTGTGTTGATCAGTTCCTCGGCGACGCGCTTGCCCTGGTTGATGGGAATGGCGAAGCCGAGCCCTATCGAACCGGCCTGCCCGCCCTCCAGGTCCGAGCCGGTACCGGCGGAGCGGATCGCGCTGTTGATGCCGATCACACGGGCGCCCGCGTCGACGAGCGGGCCGCCGGAGTTGCCCGGGTTGATCGGGGCGTCGGTCTGCAGCGCGTCCACGTAACTGACGTCGCTGCCGTCGCCCTTCTCTCCGCCCGCGGTGATGGGGCGCTCCTTGGCGCTGATGATGCCCGAGGTGACGGTGTTGGACAGCTCGAAGGGGGCCCCGATGGCGACGACGGGGTCGCCGACCTGGACGTTGTCGGAGTCACCGAGGGGCAGCGGCTTGAGCCCGCTCACGCCCGTGACCTTGACCACAGCGAGGTCGTAGCCGCTGTCCCGGCCGACGACGGTGGCCTTGGCGGTCTCGCCGCCGCTGAAGGTCACGGAGATCTCGCCGTCGTCACCGGCGGGCTCCACGACATGGTTGTTGGTGAGGATGTGCCCTCGCTTGTCGAGCACGAAGCCGGTGCCGGTGCCCTGCGCGTCCGCGCCGCTCACGTGCAGCGTGACCACGCTGGGCAGCGCGCTGGCGGCGATCCCGGCGACGCTGTCGGGCGCGCGGCCCTTGGCGCCGTTCCCGTCCTGGGGCAACTCGACGCCCCCGATCCCGCCGTTCCGCTCCAGATAGGAGCCGACGGCTCCGCCGATCCCGCCGGCTCCGAGCGCGAGCAGCACGGCGCCCAGGACGAGGGTCTTCCGCGCCCGCTTGCGCCGCTGGTCCTGGGTCGGGACCGCGGCACCGTTCTGCTGGAGCGGGCCGGGGGCGGCCGCCCAGGGATCGTAGTTCTGCCAGGGGTCGCGGGACGGGGGTCCGATGGGGGCCGCGGGCGGCTGGGGGGTGCCGCCGGAGTACGTGGCCTCCTGGGCGGGGGCCGGAGCGGGTGTGCCGTCCGGGACGCGGGTGGCTCCCTGCTCGGGCGGAGGCGTGGGCTCGGGGGAAGCGGCCGGCATGGTGGCGCCCTGGGGCGCGCCGACGGCCGGGCCTGGCATCGGGGGCGCCGTGGCCTGCGCTGCGGCGGGCACGCCGTGGGGCGGGGGCATCTGCGGAACGGCCGTACCGTGCGCGGGAGTTCCCGGGTGCTGCACCGGCGGCGCGGGTGCCCATGGCCCCGGCTCGCCGTAGGGCGGGGTGCTGTAGGGATCGGGGTCGTGCAGCGGCTTGGGCCGCTCGCCGAAGGCCCCTTCGGGAGCCTCCGCACGGGCGCCGGCCTCACTGCCCCGGGGTATGTCGGCCCCGGGTATGGGACGGGAGGCCGCGTCGCCGACGGGCACGGCACTCGCCGGTACGGCACCGGTGGGCACGGCGCTCGCGGGTACCGCATCGGTGGGCACGGCGCTCCCCGGTACGGCACCAATGGGCGCGGCACTCGCCGGTACCGCATCGGTGGGCACGGCACTCGCCGGTACGGCACCGGTGGGCGCGGGGTGGCCTGCGGCCTCGGCCACACTGCTCGCCTCGGTCACCGCACCGACCTCGGGCACGGGCTCGGGCTCGGGCACGGGCGCGGCGTCGGGCGCGGAGTTGGCGTCAGGCACGGGTGCAGGTGCGGGCACGGGCTCAGGCCGGGGCGTGGACTCAGGCGCGGACTCAGGCGCGGGCGCGGACTCAGGCGCGGGCGCGGACTCAGGCGCGGGCGCGGACGCAGGCCCAGGCGTCGCGGCAGCAACCGGCCGTTCGAGCTCGAAGTCGCCCTCACCGCCTCGCTCTTCACGCACGGGGGCACGGCTCTCGGCCCGCGTCGCCCCGCCCTCGGGCCGGGCCAGTTCGAAGTCGCCGTCGGTCGCCGCGCGACCGTCGGGAGCCGCCTCGTCCGGGCGCCGCAACTCGAAGTCGCCGCCACCGTCGCCCTCGCCGGCGTCAGTTGCTCCCGCCCTCACTGTCACCGCCGCACTCGCCTCCGCCGGACCGGCCACGCCGTCCTGAACCGCCGCCGCACTCGCCCCCACATCACCCTGGCCGACCGAGGAACCCTTAGACGGGTCCTCGGTGCCCCCGCCCCCCGGCTGCACGCCACGACCGTCCTCAGGCCCCGACGGGACTCTCATCGCCGTCATGTGCTCCGGCGTCAGGTCGGCCCCCGTGCCCTGGGCTCGTGGGCGGCTCCACCACTTCGCCTTCGTGGGCTTCCCCTCGTTCATGCTCTCCCCACACCTGGCCCGCGGCACGACTCGCCGGCGGTCATCGCAGATCGTCGACTCCGCGTCCGGGGTCACCCCGGCGGACGCGGCCCAGCATGGATTCAACCAGGTTCAGGGGCCGCGGCGCAGTGCACGGGGTCAGGGGACCGTGGGCGGGGTGGGTGCGGGGGACGTGGTCGCGGCGGGGGCGGTCAGCAGGCCGGGAGTGGTCAGCAGGCCCGGGGCGGTGAGCTCCAGTGGCGTCGGCCACTGAGCGGACAGCACCTGCGGGTGTGCCGGGAGCGGCCGTATGAGCGGGGACATCGCGGCCGCGTCGGCCACGACAGGTGCGGTCAGCGGATGCGCGGACTGCCGGCCCTGGCCGGCCGGAGCGGGGATTCCGGGCAGCAGAGGTGCGGACACCTCGGTGGGCGCCACGGGGGCGTCGCCCGTCGACCCGTAGCCCTGTCCGAGCAGCGGTGCCACGGATCCGCGGCGGCGCTGTGACTCGGGGACGGTGGTGGTGCCCGAACCGGGCGCCCGCATCGGCGTCACATTGCTTCCCGAACCGGAACCGCCCCGTGTCTCCGTGGTGTCCACGGGTCCGCCGGTGGACACCCCGCCGAGCGCGATGGCGGCCAGCGACACCGCTCCGGCCGCGACGAAGGCGAAACGCAGGCCCCGCGAGGCCTGCCGCTCGGCGTCGTGACGCCCGACGTGGTGGATGCGGAAGCCACGCTGGCCAGCGCCGTCCTCGTCGGCAACGGGCCCGGCGGTCTTCGCGCCCTCGGCGGACCCGCTCGCGTCGGTCCGGGCGGGCTCACGGCTCTCCGCGGCTCCCCCGACCCCGGGCAGGCCCGGGCCCCGGTCGCCGAAGAACCCGCGCTCGCCGCCGGGCAGCCCGCGCTCGCCGAAGAATCCCCGTCCGCCGGCGAGCCCGCGGCCACCGAACAGGCCGCGCTCCTCCGACGGCGACAGCACACCGGCGTGCGGCCCCGACGGGACGTATCCGAAGGGCTCGCCGCTCACTCCGAAGACTCCGGGGCCTCCGGCGACCCTGGGGTCACCGGGGAGCCCCGCGCGTCCACCCGGGCCCGGAAGTCTTCCGCCGAAGCCTCCCCCACCCAGCGGCAGGCCACGGCCGTCGAGGTCGCCTCCGCCGGGAAGCCCCTGGAGGCGGGCCAGGAAGCTCTCGGAGGGCGAGGGAGGGGCTGCCTCCGCGAACACGTTCTTCAGCCGACGCTGGGCGTCCGCCTCCGCCTTGCACTTCGCACAGGTGGCGAGGTGGGCCAGGACGCGCTCACGCGCGTCATGACCGAGCTCTCCGTCCACCAGGGCGGAGAGTCGGTCCCCAAGATGCTGGTCGGCGACGCGGCGCTCGCCGGGATGCGGTCGTGATCCACTCACGCGGTAGCGCCCCCTCCTCCCAGCGCGGGCACGCCCACCACGAATCCCCGGCGCTCGGCACGGGCCTCCGGCGAACGGTGCGCGAGGGCCTTGCGGAGCTGGGAGCGGCCGCGGTGGATCCGGGAACGCACCGTGCCGAGCTTCACGCCGAGGGTCGCGGCGATCTCCTCGTACGACAGTCCTTCGATGTCGCAGAGCACCACGGCGGCGCGGAACTCGGGCGCGAGGGTGTCGAGGGCCTGCTGGACGTCAGCGTCGAAGTGCGAGTCGTTGAAGACCTGCTGCGGGGACGGCTCACGGCTGGGCAGCCGCTCGGCCGCGTCCTCACCGAGCGCGTCGAAGCGGATGCGCTGCTTGCGGCGCACCATGTCCAGGAAGAGGTTCGTGGTGATGCGGTGCAGCCAGCCTTCGAAGGTGCCCGGCGTGTAGGTGGACAGGGAGCGGAAGACGCGGACGAAGACCTCCTGGGTGAGGTCCTCCGCGTCGTGCTGGTTTCCGGTGAGGCGGTATGCCAGTCGGTAGACGCGGCCGCTGTGGGTGCTGACGATCTCCTCCCAGGTGGGCGGAGTCCACGCCTGCCCGTCCGCGTCGGTGGAGAAGGTCGCGGTCTGGGTGAAGTCAGCGGCGTGGTTGCGGTCAGCGGTGTCGTTCACGGATTTCGGCCTGCCTGCCGACCCGAGGAAGCGCCTCAGCACTCCTCCCCGATCCCCAGGCGCAGCCGCACCTCCCCTGTCGGCTCTGGTGGTGTCCAGTGGAGCCCCTACCATAGCCACCTCGCCCGTTAGCTCCGGATAAGCGGTTTTACGAGATTTTGATACACGCTGACACGGCTGATGGCCCTGCGTCAGCACTTGCTCGGCGTCGTGATCCATCCAGTATCCCCCGGCCTCCTTGCCACCCCCTCTAAACGACCGGTCCCATCTGCGGGTTCCCGACGCCAACGGATACAGTCACGCCGAGGCAACCACGGGGACAGGAGAGGGTCATTACCGGCAACCGGCCGACTAGCTGGGCGTTCGCCGACGCCTTTGTCGCCGAGGACGAAGCACTGCACTGGGCCCGTGACCGGGCCCGCGAGGCAGGGCTGCGCTCGGTGTCGCCCAGCACGGGCGCCGCGCTGCGGTTGCTCGCCGCCACCGTGGACGCGAAGGCGGTGGCGGAGATCGGGACCGGGACCGGCGTCTCCGGGCTCCATCTGCTGCGCGGTATGCGGCCGGACGGGGTGCTGACCACCGTGGATCCGGAGCCGGAGCACCAGCAGTTCGCCCGGCAGGCCTTCCGCGCCTGCGGCTTCGCCAGCAACCGGGCCCGTTTCATCCCGGGCCGCGCCCTGGACGTCCTCCCCCGGCTCGCGGACGCCGGCTACGACCTCGTCTTCTGCGACGGTGACCGGCTGGAGTACCTGGAGTACCTCGCTGAATCGTTGCGCCTTCTCCGCCCCGGCGGCCTGGTGGTCTTCGAGGGTGTCTTCGCCCACGGCCGGACCATCGACTCGGGCCCGCAGCCCACGGAGGTCATACGCATCCGCGAGCTGCTGCGCACGGTCCGGGAGAGCCAGGACCTGCTGCCGTCGCTGCTGCCGGTGGGCGACGGGCTGCTGTGCGCGGTCAAGCGGTGACCACGCACGTCCCTGGAGCGTTCGCTCAACGGCTGACCGCGTAGCGGGCGCCCGTCGGGGGTGCGGCGTCACGTGCCGACCGGCGGAACCGGCCCCGGGGAACAGTCACTCCGGAGAACGCTCCGGAGAAACAACTACCCCGGCACCGCACGTTCGGTACCGGGGTAGTTGAAAGGGTATGGTCGCTTCCCAGCGTCAGCCGACGACCTTCTTGAGGGCGTCGCCGAGGGCGTCGGCCTCGTCAGGGGTCAGCTCGACGACGAGCCGACCGCCGCCTTCGAGCGGAACGCGCATGACGATGCCCCGCCCCTCCTTGGTCACCTCGAGCGGGCCGTCGCCCGTCCGCGGCTTCATGGCCGCCATGCTCGTTCCCCTTCCTGAAACCAGCTCACCGTCAGCCGACGGCCCCTTGAAGGGCACGCGCGCTCGTTACTCGGACACGCGACACCGGCATCGAACACATTGCTTCCAGGCCATTATCCCGCATCTCAGGACCCGATGACCAACATCAGTCGGCATCGCTTGAGCAACGCACGCGAGCAAAACCACTCAATTCGGCGATGTGGCTGCGATACTGCGCGACCGCGGGGAGATCCGCCGGAGTTCCACCGGCCGGAATTCTTTGACGCAGGTCACATGTCCTGCCCGCGCCACCGCCGGTGATCTCCGCCATGCTGTGCGATGACGCAGGGACGTACCGCCCGGTACGCCGGAGCCGCGACACGGAGGGGAACCGACATGGCCGACACCGTGCTCTACGAAGTGAGTGACGGGCTGGCGACGATCACGCTGAACCGCCCGGAGGCGATGAACGCGCTGAACGTCGAGACCAAGGTCGCCCTCCGGGAGGCCGCGCGGTCCGCCGCCGCCGACGACGCCGTACGGGCCGTGCTGCTGACGGCCGCCGGGGACCGCGCGTTCTGTGTGGGGCAGGACCTGAAGGAGCACATCGGGCTGCTGGCGGCGGACCGCGAGACCGGCTCCGGCCAGACCATGAGCACCGTACGCGAGCACTACAACCCGATCGTGCGGGCGCTGGCCGGGATGGCGAAGCCCGTGGTGGCCGGGGTGAACGGGGTCGCGGCCGGAGCGGGCCTCGGCTTCGCCCTCGCCGCGGACTACCGGGTCGTCGCGGACACGGCGTCCTTCAACACGTCGTTCGCCGGGGTCGCGCTGACCGCCGACTCCGGTGTCTCGTGGACCCTGCCGCGGGTCGTCGGCCCGGGGCGCGCCACCGACCTGCTGCTCTTCCCGCGCGGCATCAAGGCCCAGGAGGCGTACGAGCTGGGCATCGCGAGCCGGGTCGTCCCGGCGGCCGAGCTGCGGGCCGAGGCGGAGAAGGCGGCCCGGACGCTGGCCGAGGGCCCGACGCTGGCGTACGCGGCGCTGAAGGAAGCCGTCGCGTACGGGCTGTCCCACTCGCTGGAGGAGACGCTGGACAAGGAGGACGAGTTGCAGACGCGGGCGGGTTCCTCGGCGGACCACGGGATCGCGGTGCAGGCGTTCGTCAACAAGGAGAAGCCGAAGTACCTGGGACGGTGAGGGCCGGGGTCGGGGTCGAGATCAGGGCACGGGGGCGGACCGCGCGGCTGCTCAGCGGCGTCTTGCCGTGCAGTCCTCCAGGTGGTCGTCGACCAGGCCGCACGCCTGCATCAGCGCGTATGCCGTCGTGGGCCCCACGAAGCGCAGGCCCCGCTTCTTGAGGGCCTTCGACAGGGCCGTCGACTCCTCCGTGACGGCCGGTACGTCGGCGAGGGTCCTCGGGACGGGACGGGTCGCGCGGTCCGGGGCGTGGGACCAGATCAACTCGTCCAGCTCGCCCGGGGACCACTCGGCCAGCAGGCGGGCGTTGGCGAGGGTCGCGTCGACCTTGGCGCGGTTGCGGATGATGCCGGGGTCGGCGAGGAGACGGGCACGGTCGTCGTCGGTGAACGTCGCCACCGCGGCGATCTTGAAGTCGGCGAAGGCGGCCCGGAAGCCGGGGCGGCGGCGCAGGATGGTGATCCAGGAGAGCCCGGACTGGAAGGCCTCCAGGGAGAGCCGCTCGAACAGGGCGTCGTCACCGTGCACCGGGCGGCCCCACTCCTCGTCGTGGTACGCCACGTAGTCCTCGGTCGACAGCGCCCACGGGCAGCGCAGCCTGCCGTCCGGTCCCGCTGCCGCGCTGCCGCTCACTGGTCGCCCTCCTCCGGCTTGTGCAGCGAGCTGGAGGAGGCGCCCGTCGTCGCGTGGGCGGCGGCGAGGGCGGCCTCCAGTTCCGCGATCCGGCTGTCCCGCTCGGCGAGTTCGGCGCCGAGTCGGCCGAGGGCGTCGTCCACGTCCGTCATGCGGTAGCCGCGCAAGCCGACGGGGAAGCGGAGAGTCTCCACGTCCGCGCGGTTCACCGGGCGGTCCTGCGGCAGGGGGTCCTCGACCCGCTCGGGCCCGGCCTCGGGCAGGGTGGCGCTCTCGCCGCCGCCCACCACGGCGAGCGTCACCGCGGCGACCACGACGGCCAGCGCGACGACCAGGAACAGGAACATGAACATCGCTGAGGTACCCCTTCTATCGTGCCGCGCCTGTCGGGGCGCCTCGGCCGGTGCCGAGTGGGCGACGCGCTGTGCGCCGGCACGGAAGTCGAAGTCGAATGTGTCCGGCTCCGATCGTGCCATGCGAGTCTGACAGCTAGGGTCACAGGCGGCTAAGCAGCGGGACGTACGGGAAGAGGTCACAGGGGATGCTCAGGCTGGGCAGGCGTGAATTCGGCACGCACGAGCCGGTGATCATGGCGATCGTGAACCGGACGCCCGACTCCTTCTACGACCAGGGGGCCACCTTCCAGGACGAGCCCGCACTCGCGCGCGTCGAGGAGGCGGTGGCCGAGGGCGCCGCGATCATCGACATCGGCGGGGTCAAGGCCGGGCCCGGCGAGGAAGTGACGGCCGAGGAGGAGGCCCGGCGGACCGTGGGCTTCGTCGCGGAGGTCCGGCGTCGGTTCCCCGATGTCGTCATCAGTGTCGACACCTGGCGGCACGAGGTGGGTGAGGCGGTCTGCGAGGCGGGGGCGGATCTGCTCAACGACGCGTGGGGCGGGGTGGACCCCCGGCTGGCGGAGGTCGCGGCGCGGTACGGGGTGGGACTGGTGTGTACGCACGCGGGCGGTGCCCAGCCGCGTACCCGCCCTCATCGCGTCACGTACGACGACGTCATGGCCGACATCCTGCGGGTGACCGTGGGGCTGGCTGAACGTGCGGTGGCCCTCGGGGTGCCCCGGGAGGCGGTGCTCATCGATCCCGGGCACGACTTCGGCAAGAACACGCGGCACAGTCTGGAGGCGACGCGGCGGCTGGGCGAGATGGTCGCCACGGGGTGGCCGGTGCTCGTGTCCCTGTCCAACAAGGACTTCGTCGGGGAGACGCTGGACAAACCGGTGAAGGAGCGGGTGGTCGGGACGCTGGCGACGACGGCGGTGTCGGCCTGGCTGGGGGCGCAGGTGTATCGGGTGCACGAGGTGGCGGAGACCCGTCAGGTGCTGGAGATGGTGGCGTCGATCGCCGGGCACCGCGCGCCGGCCGTGGCGCGGCGGGGGCTGGCGTAGGTCCGGGGGCGGTTTTCGTCGCCTCCGCCGCCCCTACCCGTCCCATCCCTTCCTGGGGGCTGCCGCCCCCAGACCCCCGCTTGTCGGCCTGAACGGCCTCGTCCTCACACGCCGGGCGGGCTGGAAATCCAACCCCGGCCGGGGCGGCCCCCTACCGGCCCGCCTCCTTCGACACCAGCGCCACCGCCTCGTCCACGTCGTCGGTCAGGTGGAACAGGAGCAGGTCCGTCTCCGCGGCCTTGCCCTGGGCCACGAGGGTGTTCCGGAGCCAGTCGACGAGGCCGCCCCAGTACGCGGTGCCGAAGAGGACGATGGGGAAGCGGGTGACCTTCTGGGTCTGGACCAGGGTCAGGGCCTCGAAGAGTTCGTCGAGGGTGCCGAGCCCACCCGGCAGGACCACGAATCCCTGCGCGTACTTGACGAACATCATCTTCCGGACGAAGAAGTAGCGGAAGTTGAGGCCGATGTCGACGTAGGGGTTCAGGCCCTGTTCGAAGGGGAGCTCGATGCCGAGGCCGACCGAGATGCCCCTCGCCTCGACGGCACCCTTGTTGGCCGCCTCCATGGCGCCCGGACCGCCACCGGTGATGACGGCGAAGCCCGCGTCGACCAGGCCCCGCCCGAGGGCGACTCCCGCCTCGTACTCGCGAGAGTCCACCGGAGTCCGCGCCGAGCCGAACACGCTGATCGCGGGTGGGAGTTCCGCCAGCGTGCCGAAGCCCTCGATGAACTCCGACTGGATGCGCAGGACCCGCCAGGGGTCGGTGTGGACCCAGTCGGAGGGACCGCCCGCGTCCAGCAGCCGCTGGTCCGTCGTGCTCGCCTGCACCTGACCGCGCCTGCGCAGTACGGGACCCAACCGCTGCTCCTCCGGTGGCTGCTTCTTGCCCTCCGGGTTACCGGTAGCCATGTGCGCTCCCTCCGCCTTGCTGGTCGTTCCGCCTCAGCGTAGATCCACGCGGGTTACGGACGCGGGACCTGGACATGTCCGCCATGAACCGTCACGGCAATCGGTGTGCCGCGGTGTGGTCAGGACGTCAGCCACTCCCTCAGGCGCTCCTCGCCCGCGAGGATCTTCGCCGTCTCCACCCGCTCGTCGCGCTTGTGCGCCAGGTGCGGGTTGCCGGGGCCGTAGTTGACGGCGGGGACGCCCAGCGCGCTGAAGCGGGACACGTCCGTCCAGCCGTACTTGGGCTGCGGGGTGCCGCCGACCGACTCGATGAAGGCGGCGGCCGCCGGGTGGGACAGACCGGGCAGCGCCGCACCGCTGTGGTCGTCCACCACGAACTCCTCCACCCCGCAGTCCGCGAAGACCTCGCGGACATGGGCCAGCGCCTCCGCCTCGGTGCGGTCCGGCGCGTAGCGGAAGTTGACCGTGACCACGCACTCGTCGGGGATCACGTTGCCGGCCACGCCGCCCGAGATGCCGACCGCGTTCAGGCCCTCCCGGTACTCCAGGCCGTCGATCACCGGGTAGCGCGGCTCGTACGCCGCCAGCCGTGCCAGGATCGGGGCCGCCGCGTGGATGGCGTTGGACCCCATCCAGCCGCGCGCCGAGTGCGCTCGCTCGCCCTTCGTCTTCAGCAGCACCCTCAGGGTGCCCTGGCAGCCGCCCTCGACCTGGCCGTCCGAGGGTTCGAGGAGGACCGCGAAATCGCCCTCCAGCCACTCCGGGTGGGCCTCCGCCATATGCTTCAGGCCGTTCAGATGTGCGGCGACCTCCTCGTTGTCGTAGAAGACGAAGGTCACATCGCGGTTCGGCTCCGGGACCGTGGCGGCGATCCGCAGCTGGACCGCCACCCCCGACTTCATGTCGCACGTGCCGCAGCCCCACAGCACGCCGTCCTCGTCCAGCCGTGACGGCACGTTGTCCGCGATGGGGACCGTGTCGATGTGTCCGGCGAGGATCACGCGCTCGGCGCGGCCCAGGTGCGTACGGGCCACGACGTTGTCGCCGTACCGGTCGACCGTCAGGTGCGGCAGGGCGCGCAGCGCGCCCTCGATCGCGTCCGCGAGCGGCTTCTCGCTGCCGCTCTCGGAGGGGACGTCGACGAGCTGCGCGGTCAGCCGCGCGGCGTCCAGCGTGAGGTCAAGCGGGGTGTCGGCCATGCCGACGACCATAACGCCCTGCGCGGCCCGCGCCGACCGCCCACCGGAATGCGTCCTTCCGTGTCCGGATCTCGTCACCCTGGCCCTGTGATCACAGAGGCACCGGTGGCCGACAGGTGTCTCCGATAAATTCGGAGGCGTGTCGGAACCGTCCCCTCCCTCTCGTCGTCGCCGTGGCCGCCTCCTCCGTATCGGGTCGGCCCTCGTCGTTCTTCTCTCGCTCGCGGGGTACCTGGCGGTGCAGTACCTCACCGGCGGCAACGGTGCCCCGCGGTGCGAGGTCGTGTCGGGGAAGGGCGACGGCGCGTCGTACGAGTTCACGCCGGAGCAGGCCGCGAACGCCGCGACGATCTCGGCCGTGGGCACCTCGCGCGGCATGCCCGAGCGGGCGGTGGCCATCGCCCTCGCGACCGCGCTGCAGGAGTCGGGGCTGCGCAACATCACGCACGGCGACCGGGATTCGCTGGGCCTGTTCCAGCAGCGCCCGTCACAGGGCTGGGGCACCGAGGAACAGATCATGGACCCGGCGTACGCGGCGGGCGAGTTCTACAAGCACCTCGCCAAGGTGCCCGACTACACGCGGCTGCCGCTGACCGTCGCCGCTCAGCGCGTGCAGCGCAGCGGGTTCCCGGACGCGTACGCGAAGCACGAGCCGGACGCCACGCTGCTGGCCGCCGCTCTGACCGGCCGCGCCGCGGCCACCCTGACCTGCGAGGGGCGCCCCGGCGCGACCCCGAACGGCGGCCCCGACGCGGTGCGGGCCGCGCTCGTACGGGACTTCGGCCGCGGTGTGCTCCCGTCGGCCGCGACGCAGATGCGGGCCGGCGATTCCACGAGCACCGCCGGGTCCCCGGACGCCGCCTCCGCTACCGCCGCCGCCCCGTCGCCCACGACCCCCGCCGCCCACGACGTCACCGTCCCCGTGCGGCCCGGCACCGGCTCCGGCGCCGACTCCGAGGCCTCGGTCCGGCGCCGCGGCTGGGAACTCGCGCACTGGGCCGTGGCCAACTCCTCGGAGCTGCACATCGAGCGCGTCACGTACGCGGGCCGGGAGTGGGTCGCCGGCGGTCGGGCGGGGGCGTGGCGCACACCGGCGGACGGCGGCGCGGGCGGCGGGCGGACCGGCCTCTCGCACGTTCGAATCGTCACTGGACAGTAGTGGCCGACGGTCATCCTCAGGGGGTATGTCGGGCACGCACGGTGGACGATGTGCGCAAATTTCCGCCCCCTCACCCGGGCCACCGCGTGAAGCCCTGCGAATCCGCGAGAACCCTTGGGAACAAAGGGCTCTGAGGATTCCGTCGGCTTGCCCGCGGGATTCACTTTGCCCGTTTTCCTCCGCATCTGATAATGCGATACATTGCCAATTCTTTACGTGGCGCCACCGCAACTTTCGGGGCCTTCGAGCGGTAGTCACTGCGTCCGAGCCCGGACGATCAAGGGTCGATCGGCGACCAGCCGCTTCAGCCCCCGGGAACGGGCGGACACTTCAACGTTCCCTCCCGTCAAAGGAGCATCATGACCCTCCCCCTGACCCACCGGATCGCCCGTGCCGCGCTGCTCACCGCAGCGGGAGCGGCCTCCGTGGTCGGTGCGGCCGGCTCCGCGAGCGCGGCGCCCGAACTCCCGGCCACCCCGAACCTCGGCGGACTGTCCACCCTGGACGGGGCAAGCGTCGGCAACACCGCCGACGACGCGGCGCAGAAGGTCACCGGGCTCGCGGGCAAGACCGGAGGCAAGGCCGTGAGCAAGGCCGTGCCGGCCGCCGGCAGGACCGGTGGCAAGGTGGCCAAGACCATGGCGCCGGCCGCCCAGAAGACGGCCGGGGTCGCGGCGGGCGAGGCCGGTGGCCTGCTCGGTGAGACCGCGAAGGCGGCGGGCGGCAGCCTGCCCACCGGCTCCGTCGGCAAGGGCAACACCCTGCCGGCCAAGGCCACGCCGCTGAAGGGCGGCCTGCCGCTCGGCTGACGGACGGCAGCACGACCGGTACGCAGGCCAGGAGGGGCCGGGGAACGTTTCGTTCCCCGGCCCCTCCTTCGCTGTCCGGTCCCTGCGGTGCGCAGGGGCGTTCGGGTGGGCGTTCAGTGGGCGGTCAGTGGAGCCGCTCCACCGCCGCGGCCACCCGCTCGTCCGTCGCCGTCAGCGCCACGCGGACGAACCGGTCGCCCGCCGGACCGTAGAAGTCGCCGGGCGCGACCAGGATCCCGCGCTCCGCGAGGTGGGCCACCGTGTCCCAGCAGGACTCGTCGCGGGTCGCCCACAGGTAGAGGCTGGCCTCGCTGTGCTCGATACGGAAGCCGTGCTTCAGCAGCGCGTCACGCAGGAGGGTGCGGCGGGCCGCGTACCGCTCCCGCTGCTCGCGGACGTGTGCGTCGTCGCCCAGGGCCGCGACCACGGCCGCCTGGGTGGGCGCGGCGGTCATCATGCCGCCGTGCTTGCGGATCTCCAGGAGCGGGCCGAGGACGGCGGGGTCACCGGCCAGGAAGGCCGCGCGGTAGCCCGCCAGGTTCGACCGCTTGGACAGGGAGTGGACCGAGACGATCCCGTCGTACGAGCCGCCGCAGACGTCCGGGTGCAGAACGCTGACGGGGTCGGCCTCCCAGCCCAGCTCGATGTAGCACTCGTCGGAGAAGACGAGGATGCCGTGCTCGCGGGCCCAGGCGACGATCCGGGTCAGCTCGTCCTTGCCGAGGACCCGGCCCGTGGGGTTCGAGGGAGAGTTCAGCCACAGCAGCTTCAGACCGGCCGGGTCCAGCTCCGTAGGGTCGTCGTACGCCACGTGGTCGGCGCGGGCGAGGCGGGCGCCCACCTCGTACGTCGGGTAGGCCAGCCGCGGGTAGGCCACCCGGTCGCCGGGGCCGAGGCCCAGTTGCGTCGGCAGCCAGGCGACCAGTTCCTTCGAGCCGACGATCGGGAGGATGTGGCGGTGGGTGACCTCGCGGGCGCCGAGGCGGCGCTCCACCCAGCCCGTGATCGCGTTCCGCAGCTCGGGGGTGCCCCAGACGGTCGGGTAGCCAGGGGAGTCGGCCGCGGCGACCAACGCCTTCTGGATCAGGTCGGGAACCGGGTCCACGGGGGTGCCGACGGAGAGGTCGACGATGCCGCCCGGGTGAGCTGTGGCCGTCGCCTTGTAGGGCTCCAGCTTGTCCCAGGGGAAGGCGGGGAGGCGGTCGGAGACTGCGGACACGGGATCTGGCTCACTTTCTCGTACGTACGCCTCGGTCCCGTACGGCGATCAGGGCGATCGGACCGTACGGGACCGGGGTTGCGCGGGTGAGGGCCGCTCAGTGCTCTTCCTGGTTCATCGGGGGCAGGCCCGCGATGAAGGGGTGGTCACGCTCGATCAGCCCCAGCTTGCTCGCGCCACCGGGGGAGCCCAGCTCGTCGAAGAACTCGACGTTCGCCTTGTAGTAGTCCTTCCACTCCTCCGGGGTGTCATCTTCGTAGAAGATCGCCTCGACCGGGCAGACCGGTTCACAGGCACCACAGTCGACGCATTCGTCCGGGTGGATGTAGAGGGACCGCTGCCCCTCGTAGATGCAGTCGACCGGGCACTCCTCGATGCACGCCTTGTCCTTGACGTCGACACAAGGCTCTGCGATGACGTAGGTCACGCTGTCGTTCCTCCTCGATAGGGCGCTGGCGGGCCTCCTCAGGCTCCGCCGCCTGGCGCGCGGGAGCGCGGCGTCGTCGATGCCCGCACCTAGTATCTCCGTTCTTGGGCATGATCCGAACAGGAGGGGTGGACCGACCCGTGGAATTCTCTGCCGGCGGACGGCTCGAAGTCCGTGTCACCGCTGCTGACGTGGGTAAACGCGTCTCGGTACGGCAGCTGGACGAAGATGCACCCAAGGGTGAGAAGTTCACCGACACGGTGGGCGTTCTCACATCATGGGACAACGGCGTGCTGGTGATCACACGGCGGACGGGTGAGCGGGTCCGGATCGCGGAGTCGTCGCTGGTGGCGGGCAAGGTCGTCCCCGCGGCTCCGGCGCGCCGGCGGGGGCCCGCGGCCTCGTACGCGGAACTGGCGCGAGTGGCCGCGCGCGGCTGGCAGGCGGTGGAACGGGAGCGGCTCGGCGCGTGGGAACTGCGGGCCGCAGCCGGATTCACGCGGCGCGCCAACTCCGTGCTGCCGGTGGGCGATCCGGGGCTGCCGCTGGACGAGGCACTGGCGTCCATACGCTCCTGGTACGCGGCCCGTGGGCTCCCCGCCTATCTGCAGCTCGCCACCGGCGCCGAGGGCACGCAGGAGCCGCTGTGCGTGGAGCTGGAGCGGCGGGGCTGGACGCGGGAGGTGACGGCCGAGCTGTGGATGGGGTCGCTGGCTCCCGTCGCCGACCACGATCTGCCCGGCGGAGTCGTGCTGTCGCGGGTGGTGGACGAGGCATGGCTGAGCCGCTACCAGCGCAAAGGGATGAGCGAGGTCGCGTTGACGGTACTCAGAAGTGGGCCTTCGGTGTGGTTCGCGACGGTGCCGGGGCCTGCGGGGGCGCCTCCGGCGGCCATCGGGCGATGTGTGGTGGACGGCCGCTGGGCGGGGTTCGCGGCGGTGGAGGTCGATCCGTCCCGTCGCCGTCAGGGCCTCGCCACCGCCGTCATGACCGCCCTCGCCCGCCAGGCCCTGGACGAGGGCGCCTCGGCCGGCTGGCTCCAGGTGGAGAAGGACAACGCGGGGGCGCGGGCGCTGTACGCGGCGCTGGGCTTCGGAGCACACCACGAGTACCACCACTATCGGGAGCCGGATGTGCCCGGTGCCGGCCCCGGCGGTCGCGCCGACGAGTCGTACCGATCGCCGTGACCGGGCACGAGCAGGACATGGGTGCTCCACGGCCTCCGGAGCCGGAGCGGGCCGCTGAGGTGCGGCGCCGGTTCGGGGAGGAGGCGCGGGCCGAGCGGCCGGATCTGGCGGCGCTGTGTCTGCTGGTGGGGGCGGCCGGGGACGGGGCGCTGGACGAGGCCGGGGAGGACGCGGCGCAGATCGAGCTGGACCGGCTGGCCGGTCAGGTGCCGTTCCGGCCCGGCGGCCCCCGCTCCTGGGCGCACGCGCTGGCCGAACTGCTCGGCGGGCGCCACGGGTTCCACGGGACGCCCGGGGACTACCGGCGGCTGGAGTCGTCGTTCCTGCACGAGGTGCTGCGGCGGCGGCGCGGTCTGCCCATCCTGCTCTCGGTGGTGTGGATGGAGGTCGCACGGCGAGCGGGCGCGCCGGTGTACGGAGTCGCCCTGCCGGGACACTTCGTCGTGGGTTTCGGGCCCCCCGAGGACAAGGTCCTCGCCGATCCGTTCAACTCAGGGCGTGTCCTGACCGGTGGGGACGCGGAGCTGCTGGTCCAGGGGGCCACGGGCGCGGCGCTCGAACCGTCGATGCTGGAGCCCGCCGCCCCGCTCGACGTGGTGCGGCGCGTCCTCAACAACATCCGCGCCTGGGCCGCCGCCCGCCCCTACCGGTCGGACGTCTCGCTGTGGGCCGTGGAGCTCTCTCTGCTCCTGCCCTCCCACCCCGCCCACCTGCGCCACGAGCACGCCCAGCTTCTCGTCCGGCGCGGCGACTTCCTGCGGGGCGCCGCCGAACTCGACGCGTACGCCGAGGTCGTCTCGGCCGTCGACGAACCGGCCGCCGACCGGGTGCGCAGCCAGGCACGGGCGGCGCGGGCGATGCTCAACTGAGCCGGCGCACCGAGGGAACGTCGCCGAAGGGCACTCGGTCGGGACCGGGTGCCCTTCGGTGAAGTGATGGTCAGGCGGTCAGGCGGTCAGCTCGGGTTCGTCTCGATCACGGCCGTGCGCTCTGCGGGCGTCTTGCCGAGAAGGGCCGGGCGCAGGGCGCCGATCACGTCCTCGGGGGTCACCGGGGTCTTCTTGCCGTTGCCCCGCGTGATCAGTACGCCGTCGAAGGTTCCGCCGTACAGTTCCTTGAGCGCGGCCCTGTCGTAGTACTCGACGAGCTTGCCGTCCTGAGCCTTGACTCCGAGGAACTTCCACAGCGAGTTCTCCGGGCTGAACCTGACCTCCGCCGCACCCGCCTTGACCGTGACTATGCCGGACATCGCGGGCTTCGCGAACTCCGTCATCATCCGGTCGACCTCGGCCTTGGGGACCGAGGGTTCCCTGGTGGCGGTGGGGAGTGACACGGGGTCGGTCGTGCCCACCTCGACCTGGGTGCGGTAGGCCTTCTCGACGGCCCGCGTGGCCTGGTCGACGGCGATGCCCTTGCCCGCCTTGCCGTACACGGCGACGGCCCTGCCGGACTCGAACTTGATCGTGCCGTCGCTGGCCGAGCCGGAGCCGCCCGCGGCCCGCTCCAGGGCGGCCCGCAGCTTCTCCCCGTCGACGGGCATGACGGGCTCGATGACCCGCTGCTGGCCGAACAGCGAGCCGATCACCGACACCGGGTTGTAGTCGCTCTTCGCGGCGGCGCCGACCGTGGCGTCGGCGTCGAGCTGGAGGCCCGCCTGGTCCGGCCGGAGCGACACGGTGTCGCCGTCGACGGACAGCCTGAGCGCCTTGTCCGTGCGGTCCCCGAGGACCTTGTCGAGCTTCTTGACGGCGTCGTCGCGGGTACCGCCACCGATGTCGACGCCGAGCACGGTGGTGCCCTTGGGTACATCGGAGTGGTTCATGAGCAGCCCGGCGCCGTACACGCCGGCCGCCACGAACACGAGCCCACCGCCCAGCAGCACCAGCTTGTTGCGGCCCTTCTTCTTGGGCGGCTTCGAGGAGGCGGCCGGCTGCGCGGGCTCCGGCAGCTTCGGCGGGGTGTGCGGCCCCGACTGCCCACCGGAGGCGCCCGGTCCGAAGCGCGCGTCCTGGGAACCGGGCGGGACCACCGGAATGCCGCTGGTCAGGGTGTCCCCGGAGACGTTCTCCCGGGGGCCGCCGGGGACCTGGGCGCCCGGGTCGGGCGCCGGGCGCTGCGGCGTGAGGATCGCGGTGTCGTCGCTGAGGCCGCCGCCGGGGGCGGAGAAGTCCTGGCCGGGAGCGCCGAAGGGTGCCCCGCCGTTTGGGCCGCCGCCCGGACGTCCGGCGCCCGTGCCGGGCCCGCCGGGGGCGATGCCCAGGGCTCCGCCGGGGCCCAGGCCGGAGCCGGGAGGGGATGTCAGCGCTCCGTCGCCGGTGACCGGGCCGCCGGTGGGACCGCTCGGCCCGCCCGTTCCGGCGGGCCCGCGCCCGCCGTCCCGGCCGTTCGTGCCGCCGTCCGAGAAGTACGGCAGGTCGTCGCGCCCTCCCGTGCCGCCGTCGGGCGTGGCTCCGGGGCGCGAGCCGGCCGTCAGCGCGGCCGACACGTCGAAGGAGCCGGTGCCGCCGCCGTGGCCGGGTGCCACGGGTCCGGCGCCGGTGGCACCGGGGAGCCCGGCACCGTTCGCACGCGGGCCGCCGCGGCGTGGAAGACCTCCCGCGGCGCCCGCGCCGGATCCGTTCGCCGAGCCGTCCTGAGGACCTGTCGGCCCCCCGCTCCAACCCGCCGGAAGTCCGGCCCCGTTGGTGGCGCCGCCGCCCGAACCGGCCTTGGCCGCGCCGGGCCTGCGTGGCGCAAACCAGTCGCTGGTCTTGTCGTCGGCCGGCGCGGCGGGCTCCGGTGAGGGCGACGGGGTGTCCGTGAGCACGGGCATGCTCGTGGTGCCCGTGGTCTCCGACTCGCCGACGGTGTCCTCCGGCGCCGTCTCGGCCTCCCCCACCGGCGTGCGTACGACGACCGGCGGGATGGGGCGCGACCCGGGGATGTTGATCCGGACACGCGTGGTCAGCGTGGTCTGCGTGGTCTCGGACTTGCGATCCTCCGGCCGCGTGCCCGCCGCCGAACGGCCCGGGGCACCGCCGCCGTCGGAAGCCATGGGGGTCCCGTACGGCGGGGTCCCCGACGGGTACGAGGCTCCTCCGTGCCCGTTGGGCCCGGAGGACGAAGTGTCAGTTTCACGACTCAAGGCAGGTTCTCCCGATCGGCTTCGCCGCTCGCGACGACCTCACACGTCGGGCGGCTCGGCGGCGCGCACCACCATACTGGCCACTTCTCGCCCGTATCCCACGACCGCCGGGGAAACCCACACGGGCCCTCCACCGGCGCTCAGTGGCGAAGTGGTACGTCACTTGGCAAGTCGGGCACCGGGACTGTTCGGTTGCCGCCCCGGGCCAAGCGTGGCACACATCACAGCGACCGCCATGCCGCCGAGCAGGAAGAGGTACGAGACGACTCCCGCGGCGAAGAGGAAGTCCCCCTCGGGACGCGTGGCGGTGAGGAGGATGACGGAGATCATCCAGCCGACGGCGGGCGCGACGGCTCCGGCCCGGGTGCCCATCGCGTACGCGCCGCCCCGGAAGAGCCCCGCCGCACCCAGCAACGCGAGCAGCAGTCCGACCGGCACCCAGGCGGACTGCACCAGTGACCCGGCCGCTCCGACCACGGCACCGAGGAGCAGGAGCCCCAGGTAGGCGGCGACCCGCCCGGCCGGGGGCATCGTCAACGGCTGTGCGAGCGCGCTGCCTTGCGCGCCGCGCCCCTGCGGTCCCACCGCCTTCACCGGGCACCCGTCTTTCCGGCACCGGCCCTACGCCCCGTACGCCACGTGCGCCACATGCATCGGTCATACCCAGTCGTACGCATCAGAGGGCCGCTCCGTTCTGTTCCGGCGCCGAAACGTTCACCTCGACGCCCTGGAACAAGTCTCTCTCCCGCCCGCCCCCTTCGCGTCGGCCGCGTACCAACTCGTAGTACTCGGTGGTGAAGAGCGGCTGTGCGAGCTCGTTGGAGAGCGCGAAGAAGGGCTCGGCGACCGTGATCTGGGTGGCGTGTGCCCGCATGGCCGCGGCCTTCGCGGCGGCGAAGGCGGCGCCGTCGATCTCGGTGGTGACGATCCGGTCGTCGACGACTCCGGGGACGTCGATGACGGAAGCGGCCCTGGTGAAGGGCAGCCGTGCGGGCTCGGCGAGAGGGCGGGCCGGGTCTCGTCCGGCAGGCGCCGCTTCCGACTCAGGGCCCAGGGCCTCGCGGAGCCGGGCGAAGCCCTCGGCGGCCACGGAGCGTGGCACCCGGTTCCAGTAGATCTTGGCGATCTCCCAGGGTTCGCCCAGGTCCGTACGGAAGCCGGGGTCGGCGGCGAGGTCGGCGGCGCGCATGGCGACGCGGTGGGCCTGGATGTGGTCGGGGTGGCCGTAGCCACCGTTCGGGTCGTAGGTGACGAGGACCTGGGGGCGGACCTCGCGGATCACCTCGACGAGCAGGGCCGCGGCCTCGTCGACGTCGGCGGCCCAGAAGGCGCTCTCGCGGTCGTTCTGCTCGACACCCATCATCCCGGAGTCGTGGAAGCGTCCGGGACCGCCGAGGAAGCGGTGGTCGGTGACGCCGAGCTGCTTCATGGCCTCGGCCAGCTCGCCCTCGCGGTACGGGCCCAGCGCGTTGTCGCGGTCGGGCGCGAGATGGGCCAGGTGGGGCGGGATGACCTCGCCCTCCTCGCCGCGCGTGCAGGTCACCAGCGTCACCTGGGCGCCCTCGGCCGCGTACTTGGCCATGGTGGCGCCGTTGTTGATCGACTCGTCGTCCGGGTGTGCGTGCACAAGGAGCAGACGACGGGCGCAGCGAGATGGGGGTCCCCCCGGCCGAGGGCTGGGGGAGGGCAGATCGCTCATGGGCCCACCCTACGAGGCGACGCCCCGCGCCACGGTGGGCCCGGACCCTTCACAGGGTCGGGCCGGTGGGGGCGCGGGGCGGGCCCGCAGTCAGAACTTGATGCCGCCGATCATGCCGGCGATGTTCGTCGTGAGCTCGCTGATCGTCGGAGCGATGGTCGACGAGGCGAGGTAGAAGCCGAGGAGGATGCAGACGGCCGCATGGCCGCCCTTCAACCCCGATTTCTTGATCAGCAGGAAGACGATGATCGCCAGCAGCACCACCGCCGAAATCGAGAGTGCCACGGCGGCTCACCTCCTATAGAACAGAGCACCGGAATATGTAAATCGACACAACAGCCAGCAGGTTCATACCCACTTGGCGGTAGTGATCATAACTATCGGTACGCGCGCATCGATCGGCGCACAGCCGCACAAGGGGGCGCATGGCCAATATGGTCGGGTCATGACGACCGAGCCCGAATCCTTCCCCCGGCGGCAGGCCCGCACCCAACGCTTCACCCTCGGCGCGCCGCGCGCCTTCGCCATCGCACCCGACGGTTCCCGTGTCGTGTTCCTGCGGTCGGCCTCCGGCACCGACCGCGCGAACAAGCTGTGGGTGTACGACATGACGGACGGCGACGAGCGCAGCGAGATGGGGGTCCCCCCGGCCGCAGGCTGGGGGAGGATCGCCGCCGATCCGGGCGCCCTGCTGGGCGGCGCCTCCGAGGAGTTGTCCGCCGAGGAGCGGGCACGCCGCGAACGCAGCCGTGAGGGGGGCGCCGGCATTGTCGGCTACGCCACCGACAGGGCCGTCGAGCTGGCCTCTTTCGCCTTGTCAGGGCGGCTTTTCGTGGCCGAGCTGCGCGCCGGTACGGCCCGTGAGCTGGATGTCCCCGGCCCGGTGATCGACCCACGCCCCTCCCCCGACGGCCGGTACGTCGCGTACGTGGCCCGGGGCGCCCTGCGCGTCGTGGAGGCGGAGGGCGGTAAGGACCTGGCGCTCACCGAGCAGGGAGGGGAGCACGTCACCCATGGGCTGGCCGAGTTCATCGCGGCCGAGGAGATGGGGCGTTCGCGCGGTTTCTGGTGGTCTCCGGACTCGGACCGGCTGCTCGTGTCGCGCGTGGACGACACGCCGGTGAAGCGCTGGTGGATCTCCGATCCGGCGCATCCGGACCGGGCGCCGCAGGAGGTCGCGTACCCGGCGGCGGGCACGGACAACGCGGACGTACGCTTGTTCGTCGTGGACCTCGCCGGGGTGCGCACGGAGGTGCTCTGGGACCGGGAGCGCTACCCGTATCTGGCGCGTGTGCACTGGTCAGCGGCGGGTGCGCCGCTGATCCTGGTGCAGGCCCGTAACCAGCGCAGCCAACTGTTCCTGGCGGTGGACCCGGACTCGGGGACGACGCGGATGGTGCACGCGGACGAAGATTCACATTGGCTTGATCTTTTCCCCGGGGTGCCGGCCTGGACGCCCTCCGGGCAACTCGTCCGCATCGCCGACGAGGGCGGCGCCCGGGTGCTCGCCGTGGGCGAACGTCCGCTCACCGGTGCGGCGCTCCATGTCCGTGCGGTGCTCGATGTGGCGGACGAGGACGTGCTGGTCTCGGCCTCGGCGGGCGAGGCGGCCGACGACCCCGAGACCGGCCAGGTGCATGTGTACCGGGTGAACGAGCTGGGTGTGGAGCGCCTGTCGCAGGAGCCCGGTGTGCACTCGGCGGTGCGGGCGGGCGCGGTGACCGTCCTGACCTCGGCGGTGCCGGACCAGCCGGGTACGAGGGTGCAGCTGATGCGGGACGGCAAGCACGTGGCGACTGTCCCCTCTTACGCGGAACATCCCGGTCTGTCCCCGCGCGTGACGCTGACACAGGGGGGCGCACGCCGCGTACCGTGCGCCGTGCTTATGCCTACGGACTACCACGGTGACACTCCCCTGCCCGTCCTCATGGATCCGTACGGCGGTCCGCACGGTCAGCGGGTCCTCGCCGCGCACAATCCGCATCTGACGTCACAGTGGTTCGCCGACCAGGGTTTCGCGGTGATCGTCGCGGACGGGCGGGGAACGCCGGGACGTTCTCCCGCGTGGGAGAAGGCGATCAAGGACGACCTCGCGTCGGTCGTGCTCCAGGACCAGGTGGACGCCCTCCAGGCCCTGGCCGCCGACTTCCCGCTCGACCTCACGCGGGTCGCCATCCGCGGCTGGTCCTTCGGCGGCTATCTGGCGGGGCTCGCGGTACTGCGCCGCCCCGATGTCTTCCACGCGGGGATCATCGGGGCTCCGGTCACCGATCTGCGCCTGTACGACACCCACTACCAGGAGCGCTACCTCGGCCACCCCGGCGAGCAGCCGGAGGTGTACGCGCGGAACTCACTGATCGACGACTCCGGTCTGGTGGGCGCCGCGGAACCGAACCGGCCCATGATGATCGTCCACGGACTGGCCGACGACAACGTGGTGGTCGCCCACTCCCTGCGCCTGTCCTCGGCCCTCCTGGCCGCCGGCCGCCCCCATGAGGTCCTGCCACTCTCCGGAGTCACCCACATGACACCGCAGGAGGCGGTCGCGGAGAACCTGCTGCGGCTCCAGTCGGACTTCCTCAAGCGCGCCCTGAACCTGGGCTGAGCAGCGAAAACTCCACAGAGCACCGCAACCATCAATTGAGGAACCACGACGAGACACCGGCCAGGTCCGCGAAAGCGGCGCCGGTTTAGGCGCAAAAAGGGGCAACGGGCCGGGATGACATGGCGCATCCCGGCCCGTTCACGGCACCCGCACGGCCGTACGCTGTACAGACTGGACCGTCCGTATATCGGTGCCGCTTCCGTGAAGTTGCCTGTGTGTTAACGAACTTGGTGCGTATTTGTGCGGCTATTTCGGGCCGTACGCGTGCTCCTCGTGCCTCTCCTGAGCGAAAAGGCAGGCCGAGTCGTGCCGGGCGGGCCCGGCGGCGTACCGGAGCCCGGCGGGTACGGCCAGCGCCGGCACCTCCGTCTCGCACCGCTCCCGGGCCTTCCAGCAGCGGGGCCGGAAGCGGCAGCCGGACGGGACGGCGGTCGGGGAGGGCACGTCCCCGGAGAGGATGATCCTCTCCCGGTGCTCCCGCGCCCCGGGGTCCGGCACGGGCACGGCGGAGAGCAGGGCCTGGGTGTAGGGGTGCGTGGCGTGGTCGTAGATCTCGGTGTCGCGGCCGGTCTCCACGATCCGGCCGAGGTACATCACCGCGACCCGGTCGGAGATGTGCCGCACGATCGACAGGTCGTGGGCGATGACGACGTAGCTCAGCCCGAACTCGCCCTGCAGGCGCTCCATCAGGTTGACGACCTGCGCCTGCACCGACACGTCGAGCGCCGAGACCGGCTCGTCGGCCACGATGATCTCGGGCCGCAGCGCCAGCCCGCGTGCGATGCCGATGCGCTGGCGCTGGCCGCCGGAGAACTGGTGCGGATACCGGTTCACGTGCTCGGGATTGAGCCCGACCACGTCCAGCAGTTCCCGCACTCTCCTGCGCCGGTCGCCCTTGGGCGCCGCATCGGGGTGGATCTCGTACGGCTCCCCGACGATGTCGCCCACGGTCATCCGGGGGTTGAGGGAGGTGTACGGGTCCTGGAAGACCATCTGGATGTTGCGCCGGACGGCCTTGAGGGCCCTGGCGGACAGTTTGGTGATGTCCTCGCCCCGGTAGGTGATGGACCCGGCCGTCGGCTTCTCCAGGTTGACCACCAGCCGGGCGAGTGTGGACTTGCCGCAGCCGGACTCGCCGACGATGCCGAGGGTTTCGCCCTTGGCGAGCGTGAAGTCGACCCCGTCGACGGCCCGGACGGCGCCGACCTGTTTCCGCAGGAGGACGCCCCGGGTGAGCGGGTAGTGCTTGACGAGGCCGCTGACCTCCAGGATCGGTTCGCCCATGGTGTCAGCCATGCAGGCACTCCTTCCAGAAGTGGCAGGCGCTCCCGCGCTCGCCGGGGACCTCGTGCAGGGGCGGTACGTCGGTGCGGCACAGGTCCCGGGCAGCCGTGCAGCGCGGGTGGAAGGCGCAGCCGGGCGGGATGTCCATGAGGCTGGGCGGCAGGCCCTTGATGGCGTAGAGCTCCCGGCCCTTGTGGTCGAGCCGGGGGATCGAGTCCAGCAGGCCCCTGGTGTACGGATGGGCGGGCGCCTTGTAGAGGTCGTGCACGGGGGCCGACTCGACGATGCGGCCCGCGTACATCACGGCGATGCGGTCGGCGACGTCCGCGACCACGCCGAGGTCGTGGGTGATGAGGACGAGCCCCATGGTGAGCTCGCGCTGGAGCTCCGCGAGGAGGTCCATGACCTGGGCCTGGACGGTGACGTCGAGCGCGGTGGTGGGCTCGTCGGCGATGATCAGCGCGGGTTCGAGGGCCAGCGCCATGGCGATCATGATGCGCTGGCGCATACCGCCGGAGAACTGGTGCGGATAGTCCCGTACGCGTGCGGCGGCGCCCGGGATACGGACGCGGTCCATCAGCTCGACGGCCTTCGTGCGGGCGTCCTTCCTCGACATCCCTCGGTGCACGACGAACATCTCGCCGAGCTGGTCGCCGACCGGCAGCACCGGGTTCAGCGCGGACAGCGCGTCCTGGAAGATCATCGCCATCTCGGCGCCCCGGACCCTCCTTCGCTGCTCCTCCTTGAGTTTCAGCAGGTCCCGGCCCTGGAAGAGGATCTCGCCGCCGGTGATCCGGCCCGGCGGGCTGTCGAGGATGCCCATGATCGCCTGCGCGGTCACCGACTTGCCGGAGCCGGACTCACCGAGCACGGCGAGCGTCTCGCCCGCGTCCACGCCGTAACTGACCCCGTTGACGGCCCTGGCCACCCCGTCCCGGGTCCTGAACTCCACGTGCAGGTCACGCACTTCGAGCAGCATGACGACGGCTCACCTCAGCTTCGGGTCGAGGGCGTCGCGTACCGCGTCGCCGAGCATGATGAAGGCGAGGACGGTGACCGCGAGGGCGCCGGAGGGCCAGAGCAGCGCGTGGGGGGCGTTGCGGATGTACGGGGACGCGGCGGAGATGTCGATGCCCCAGGAGACGCTCGGCGGTTTCAGGCCCACTCCGAGGTACGACAGGGTCGCCTCCAGGGCGATGTACGTGCCGAGCGCGATGGTGGCCACGACGATGACGGGCGCGATCGCGTTGGGCGCGATGTGCCGCAGCAGGATGCGCATGGGGGAGGCGCCGAGGGCGCGGGCGGCCTGGACGTAGTCGTTCTGCCGGGCGGTGATGACCGAGCCGCGGGCGATGCGGGAGATCTGCGGCCAGCCGAGCAGCACCATGAACCCGATGACGGGCCAGACGGTGGAGCTGGTCACCACGGAGAGCAGGACGAGACCGCCGAGCACGACAGGGATCGCGAAGAAGACGTCGGTGACACGGGACAGGATCGCGTCCCACACCCCGCCGAAGAACCCGGCGAGCCCGCCGAGCACCGAGCCCAGGACCGCGACCCCGAGCGTGGCGCAGACGCCGACGGTGACCGAGGTCCGTGCCCCGTGGACGGTGCGCGTGTAGACATCGCAGCCCTGGCCGTTGAACCCGAAGGGGTGGCCGGGTCCGGAGCCCTGCTGGGCCTTGGCGAGGTCGCAGTCGAGGGGGTTGCCGGGGGCGATCAGCTGGGGCCAGAGCGCGATGAGGACGAGGAAGAGGATGACGAGCGCGGAGACCAGGAAGACCGGGTTGCGGCGCAGGTCGTGCCAGGCGTCGGACCACAGGCTCCGCACCCGCTCCTCAGGGGCGGCCGAAGGGACGGCCGAGGGGCCGCCCGTGGGGTCCGGGCCCCCTGCTCCCGTGCCACCCGGACCCGTGCCACCCGGCCCCCGGCCGCCCGGTCCCGTCCGGAGGACCTCCGCGTCGGCCGGGCCGAGCTCCGGGGTCCCGCCCGGGACGTACGGCGGCGGCTCAAGGTGCTGGGGCTCAGGCATAGCGGATCCTCGGGTCGAGTACGGCGTACAGGAGGTCGACGAGCAGGTTGGCGACGAGGAAGACCAGCACGAGGACGGTCACGAAGCCGACGACGGTCTGGGTGCTCTGGCGGAGGATGCCCTGGTAGAGCTGGAAGCCGACGCCGTGGATGTTGAAGATCCGCTCGGTGACGATCGCGCCGCCCATGAGGAAGCCGATGTCGGCGCCGATGAAGGTGACCACGGGGATGAGGGAGTTGCGCAGCAGGTGCCGGACGATCACCCGGTGCCGGGGCAGCCCCTTGGCGACGGCCGTACGGACGTAGTCGGCGCGGGCGTTCTCCGCGATCGACGTCCTGGTCAGCCGGGTCACGTACGCGAGCGACACCGACGCCAGCACCAGGCCGGGCACGATCAGTTCGCCGAAGCCGGCCTCCCACGACACCGACGGCTTGATCCAGCCCCACTCGACACCGAGCATCAGCTGGAGCAGCAGGCCGGTGACGAAGGTCGGGACGGAGATGACGACGAGGGTGACGAGCAGGACGCCGGTGTCGACGGGCCGGCCGCGGCTGAGGCCCATGGCCACGCCCAGGGTGACTCCGATGGCGATCTCGAAGAGGATCGCGACGATCGTCAGCCGGGCGGTGACCGGGAAGGACGTCGCCATCAGCTCGGTGACCTTCTGCCCGTTGAACGCGGTGCCGAAGTCGCCCGTGAAGACGTTGCCCATGTAGGTCAGGTACTGCTGCCAGACGGGCTGGTCGAGGCCGAACTCCTGCTTCAGCCGGGCGGCGGTCGCCGGGTCGCAGGTCCGCTCGCCGCACAGGCCCGCGACGGGGTCGCCCATCACGTTGACCATCAGGAAGATCAGCAGGGTGGCCCCGGCGAAGACGGGGATCATCTGCAGCAGTCGCCGGGCGACGTACGGTCCCACGGCCGGTCAGCCGACCTTGATCTGGTCGTAGACCGGGACGCTGAACGGGTTCAGCGCCACGTTCGACAGCCGCTGCGAGTAGCCCGCGTTTCCGTTCTGGTACCAGAGCGGGATGGCGGCCATGTCGGTCCGCAGGACCTCCTCGGCCTGGCGGAACTTCTCGACCGCCCTGGCGGTGTCGGTCTCGGCGTTGGCCTTGTCGACGAGTCGGTCGAAGTCGGGGTTGGACCACTTGCCGTCGTTGGAGGAGGCGCCGGTGTAGTAGAGCGGCTGGAGGAAGTTCTGGATCAGCGGGTAGTCCATCTGCCAGCCGGCGCGGAAGGGCCCGGTCATCTTCCGGTCGGTGATCCGGTTGCGGTAGTCGGCGAAGGTGCCGATCGGGTTGCCGACGCAGGCCTTGTCGTCGCCGAGGGCGTTGTTGATGGAGTTGCAGACGGCGTCGACCCATTCTCGGTGGGAGCCGGTGTCCGCGTTGTAGGTGATCCTGACCTGTCCGCCGGGGAGTCCGCCGCCCTCCTTGATCAGCCTCTTGGCGGCCGCCGGATCGTACACGCAGGCGGTGCCGCACGGGCCCGCCCGGTAGCCGCCCTCCTTGCCGAGGACGGGTGAGGTCCAGTCGACGGCCGGGGTGCGGGTGTCCCGGAAGATGGTCCGGGTGATCTGGACGCGGTTGATGGCCCGCGACAGGCCCTCGCGGACCTTCTCCATCCCGGCCCTGCTCCACCGCTTGTCGTAGTACGGGAAGGCGAGCGTCTGGATGATGCCGGCGGGGGCGTTGATGTAGCGGTCGCCGAGGTCGGTACGGACGTTGCGCAGCTGGGAGGCGGGGACGTCGTCGACGAGGTCGAGGTTGCCCGCCATCAGGTCCGTGTAGGCGGTGTTGTTGTCGGTGTAGACCTTCAGGTCGACGCCGCCGTTGCGGGCCTTGTCCTCGCCGGGGTAGGCGTCCCATCTGCGCAGGGAGAGCTGGGAGCCCCTGGTGTACGACTCGACGCGGTACGGGCCGTTGCCGACCGGCTTCTTCAGCCAGGCGGCGTGGTCGTCGAAGAACGCCCGGGGCAGTGGGGCGTACGCGTTGTAGCCGAGGGTGTCGGGGAAACTGGAGAACTTCTGTCTGAGCCTGACGGTGAACGTCCTGTCGCCGACGACCTTCAGTCCGGAGAGGGTGTCGGCGCTCTGCTTGCCGCCGTCGGCCGGGTGGGTCCTGTCGTAGCCGTCGATGTACTCGAAGAAGTACGCGTTGCGCTGGTTGTTCTTCAGGGAGGCGCCGTAGTTCCAGGCGTCCACGAACGAGCGGGCGGTGACCTTCTCGCCGTTGCTGAAGGTCCAGCCCTTCTTGATGGTGATCGTGTAGTTCTTCCCGTCCGTGGTGTCGACGGTCTCGGCGAGCATGTTCCTGGCCTCGCCGGTCTTCGGGTCGTACTGCTTCAGACCGCGGAAGATCATGGACAGGACCTTGCCGCCCTGCACCTCGTTGGTGTTGGCCGGCTCCAGCGGGTTCGGCGGGTCGCCCCAGGAGGAGCTGAGCACCGCGCCGGTGTCACTGCCGCCGCCCCCGCAGGCCGTCGCCACGAGGGCGAGGGCCACCGCGCACACGACCGGCCGGGCGTACGTGGCTCCGCGCATGGGGGCCTCCTCGTGACTGGTGCAGGCGCCGGGGCGTTGTTCCGTTACCGGTCAATATCCGCCCATCACGCACATGACGCACATGCACTCCGTCCGTCCGGGTGTGGCTGACCGCCATCCGGACGTACGCGCTCCGCGAGGGCCGCACCAGTCGCCTGGCTCACGGCTCGGGTGCCCGACCGGTCAGCCCGACTCCCCCCGCTCGACGCAGAACTCGTTGCCCTCGGGGTCCGCCAGGGTGACCCAGCCGCCCCCGTCGGGCCGTGTGTGGTCCGCGACCAGCGTGGCCCCGAGTCCGATCGCCCGCTCGACCTCCTCGGCCCGGGTCCGGCCCTGGGGACGCAGGTCGAGGTGCAGCCGGTTCTTCACCGACTTGCCCTCCCCCACCCGCATGAACAGCAGCGTCGGGCCGCCCGCGGGGTCCTTGATCAGGGCCTCGGGGTCACCGGGCTTGTCGTCGTCGGCCAGCGGCCGCCCGAGCAACTCGCTCCAGAACAGGCCGAGATCGTACGGGTCTCCGGTGCAGTCGATCGTGATGTGGTGGATCACTGGGTTCAACGGGTCCTCCAGAAGGCGATGACGCCGGGCCGGTTGTGGTCGCAGGGAGCCTTCCCTCCATCCGTACGCCTGTCGAGCGATTAACGCGACCACGGCTGGTCCGGCCGCTTCGAACGTGGGGTACACGCGCCGTTGACGTGCGCAGACGGCGCTGATAGACACACTCATCAACCCGGCCGACGTCACCCGTCGACGTCGCCCAGCCGACATCACCCGGCACGTCCGATCACGCCCCGTCAGTCAGTTCAACAAGCCGCCGCTGTACGAGCGATGACGCGAGGTCACGGATTCATGAACACACAGGATCAGCACGGCAGAGGGCGCCCGAACCCCGGGAGGGGCTTATCGCTCCGTAGACCCCGGCTCATCGCCGCCTCCGGCGCCGCGGCCCTCGCCCTCTCGGCCGGACTCGCGACTCCGCTCAACCCCGCACCCCGGCAGGCCGAGGCGGCAGACGGCAAGAAAGTCCTCACCGTAGCGGTCGCGCAGAGCGTCGACTCGCTGAGCCCGTTCCTGGCGACCCGCCTGGTCAGTACGAGCCTCCACCGGCTGTTGTACGAGTACCTGACCAACTACGACCCCAAGGACGCCCGCGCGATCCCCGGCCTCGCCACCAAGTGGACGCCGTCCGCCGACAAGCTCACCTGGACCTACACCATCCGCTCCGACTCCACGTGGTCGGACGGCAAGCAGGCCACGGCCGAGGACGCTGCCTGGACCTTCAACAAGATGATGACCGACGACGGAGCGGCCACAGCGAACGGCAGCTTCGTCGCCAACTTCAGGAAGGTCACGGCGCCGAGCCCCACCGAACTCGTCATCGAACTGAAGAAGCCGCAGGCCACGATGACCGCGCTCGACGTGCCGATCGTGCCCCGGCACGTCTGGGAGAAGGTCACGGACTTCTCGGAGTTCAACAACGACAAGGACTTCCCCGTCGTCGGGAACGGCCCGTTCGTCCTCACCGGCTACAAGCCCGACAGCTATGTGCGGCTGGAGCCCAACAAGGACTTCTGGCGTGGGGCTCCGAAGTTCGACGAGCTGGTCTTCAAGTACTACAAGGACGGTGACGCGGCCGTCGCCGCCTTGCAGAAGGGCGAGGTGTCGTTCGTCAGCGGCCTGACACCCGCTCAGTCGGCAGCGCTCGAAAACCAGGAGAACGTCAAGGTCAACGACGCCCCCGGCCGCCGCTTCTACGCCCTCGCCACCAACCCGGGCGCCCGTTCCAAGAACGGCGAGCGCTTCGGCGACGGGCACCCCTCCCTGCTCGACCAGCGGGTGCGGCACGCGCTGTTCATGGCGGTCGACCGCAAGACCATCGTCGACAGGGTCTTCCAGGGCCACGCGGTCGAGGGCGAGGGATACATCCCTCCGCGCTTCTCGCAGTACTTCTGGAAACCGTCGGCGAGCCAGGAACTCGCCTACGACCCGGCGAAGGCAGCCCAGCTCCTCGACGAGGCGGGCTACAAGAAGAACGGCGACGGCAAACGGGTCGGCAAGGACGGCAAGCCGATCACCTACCGCGTCCTGTGCCACGCCACCGACCCGAACGACAAGGCGGTCGGCCAGTACCTTGACGAATGGTGGGGCAAGCTCGGCATCGGCGTGACGCTCAACTGCCTCGACAACGTGACCGATCCCTGGCTCGCGGGCCAGTACGACCTCGCCTTCGACGGCTGGTCCGTCAACCCCGACCCGGACTTCGTCCTGTCGATCCACACATGCGCCGCCCTTCCCGCCACCCCGGAGGAGACCGGAGCCACCGACAACTTCATCTGCGACAAGAAGTACGACGACCTGTACAGCCGGCAGCTCGCGGAGTACGACCCCGCCAAGCGGGCGGACATCGTCAAGCAGATGGAGTCGCGGCTGTACGACACCGGGTACATGAACGTCATGGCGTACCCGAACGCCGTCGAGGCGTATCGCACCGACCAGATCAAGTCGATCCGGACGATGCCCGAGGACGCGGGCAACATCTACGGCCAGGACGGCTACTGGAGCTGGTGGTCCGCGGTCCCGGCCGACTCCGGTGAGTCCTCCGGTGGTTCCGGCTCGACCGGCGTCGTCATCGGCGTCGCCGCGGGGGTCGTCGTCCTCGCGGGCGCGGGAGTGTTCCTCGCGATGCGCCGTCGTTCCACCGCCGAGGACCGCGAGTAGCCGATGATCCGACCAGCCGTACGTACGGGCCCGAGGGCCGGCGGCGGGAGGGCCGTTCATGACCGCTGACCTGCCATCGGCACCCGTCGACAAGGCCGGAGGCACGGCCCTCGCCGGGCCTCCGGCCCCCGGACCACAGGCACGCACCAGTACCGCGTACCTGCGTTACATTGCCGGGAAAGTGGGCGGCGCCGCCGTCTCACTGCTCGCCGTCCTGGTCACCAGTTTCTTCCTCTTCCGGCTGATTCCCGGTGACCCGGTCAAGTACATGACGGGCGGCCGGCAGGTGTCGGCGGAGCAACTGGCCGCGTACCGAAGGGAGTTCGGGCTCGACCTGCCGCTGTGGCAGCAGTTCACGGACTACTGCGGCAAGGCGCTCACCGGAGATCTCGGCACGTCGTACCAGTTCCGGGCGCCCGTCATCGACAAGATCGCCGAGGCGCTGCCGAACACGCTGGTCCTCACCGGAACAGCCTTCGTCCTGTACACCGCGCTCGGCGTCTTCCTGGGCACCCGCTCGGCATGGCGCCACGGCCGGCTCGGCGACCGGCTGAACACCGGCCTGGCGCTGACCCTCTATTCGATTCCGTCCTTCTGGCTGGGCCTGCTGCTCATCATCGTGTTCTCGGTGGGCATGGGCCCGGTCCCCGGGCTTTTCCCGACCGGCGGCATGGAATCGGGCGGCGAGGAGGGCTTCGCGTACGTCATCGACGTCGCCCACCACCTCATGCTGCCGGTGATCACCCTGGTCGCGGTCGAGTACGGGCAGACGTTGCTGGTCAGCCGCTCGGCGCTGCTGGACGAGATGGGCAGCGACTATCTGACGACCGCACGTGCCAAGGGGCTCAGGGACGATCTGGTCCGGCGCCGGCACGCCGTACCGAACGCGATGCTGCCGACCGTCACGCTGGTCTTCGTCAATCTCGGGCGGACCGTCGCCGGGGTGATCCTCGTCGAGACCGTCTTCTCGTGGCCGGGCCTCGGCGGACTCTTCTACCAGGCGCTGAGCGTGCCCGACCTCCCCCTCGTCCAGGGGCTGTTCTTCGTCTTCGCCTCGGCGGTGATCGTGATGAACACGCTGGCCGATCTGATCTATCCGCTACTCGATCCCCGGGTGGGCCGATGACGACCGAAGCGACTCCCCCGGCGGCGAAGGCCGGTCCGCGGGCGCTCGCCCGGCAGCGGCGCCGCGATTCCGCCGTCCGGTTCTGGAAGCGCTACCGCACCCACCGCGCCGGGCTCCTGGGCCTGGCCGCACTCGCCCTCTTCGCCTTGGTGGCACTGACCGCGCCCTTGACGGTCGGCTCCGACGTCTCCAGTGTGACCGGCGCGCCCGGCAGCCCCATGGAGCCCCCGAGCGGGGAATTCCCCCTCGGCACCGACCGGTTCGGGCGCGATCTGCTGGGCCTGCTCGTATGGGGCTCACGGGTGTCGCTGCTGGTCGGCCTGCTCGCGGCCGTACTGTCGGTGGCGATCGGCGCGCTGGTGGGGATCACGGCCGGACACTTCCACGGTGCGTACGCGACCGTGATGATGCGGATCACGGACTGGTTCCTGGTGATGCCCACCCTGGTGCTCGCCATCGCGCTCGCCACCGTCATGTCGCGTTCGCTCGGCACGATCGTCCTGGCGATCGGCGTGACGTCCTGGCCGACCACGGCGCGCCTGGTGCGGGCGCAGACGCTGGCGGTGGAGGCACGGCCGTACATCGAACGCGCGAAGGCCCTCGGCGGCGGCCACTGGCACATCATGTCCCGGCACGTGCTGCCCAACGTGATGCCCCTGGTACTGGCACAGACGACGCTGATGATCTCCTCCTCCGTCCTCGCGGAGGCGACCCTGGCCTTCCTCGGCCTGGGCGATCCGACGCTCGTGTCGTGGGGCGGTCTGCTCCAGGACGCGCGCGAGGCCGGTGCGGTCAGCTCCGGCGACTGGTGGTACCTGGTGCCGCCGGGCATCGCGATCGCCCTGGTCGCGCTGGCGTTCACGCTGTGCGGGCGCGCGGTGGAGTCCGTGCTCAATCCCAGGCTGGGGGTGGCCCGTTGACGCTGCTGGAGGTCCGGAACCTCGAAGTGACCTACGCGGGCGGGGCCGCCGCCGTCCGGGGTGTGGACCTGTCTCTGACGGCGGGCCGGAAGCTCGGCATCGCGGGCGAGTCGGGCTGCGGCAAGTCCACGCTCGCGCTGGCGCTGCTGAGGCTGCTGCCGTCCGGTACCCGGGTCCGTGGGGAGGTCCTGCTGGACGGCGAGGACGTGCTCGCGATGCGGTGGGGCCGGGTGCGGGCGGTCCGCTGGGCGGGCGCCTCGATCGTCTTCCAGGGGGCGATGCACTCCCTCAACCCCGTGCACCGCGTCGGCGACCAGATCAGCGAACCGATCCTGCTGCACCGGAAGGCGACGCCTGCGGCGGCGCGGAAGAGAACCGGCGAACTCCTGGACCACGTGGGCCTGCCCGCGGCGCGGGCGTCGGCGTATCCGCACGAGCTGTCCGGGGGCCAGCGCCAGCGCGTCATGATCGCCATGGCCCTGGCCTGCGACCCGCGGCTGATCATCGCCGACGAGCCGACCACGGCCCTCGACGTGATGGTCCAGGCGCAGATCCTGCGCCTGATCCAGCGCCTCGTCGCCGAAAAGGATCTAGCCCTGATCATGATCAGCCACGACCTCTCGGTCCTCGCCGACACCTGCGACCGGCTCGCGGTGATGTACGCGGGCCGGGTCGTCGAGGAGGGTCCCGCCCGGGAGGTCCACGAGCACGCCCGGCACCCGTACGGCGAGGCCCTGTCGGCGGCGTTCCCGCGCATCGGCGACCCGGCCTCCCGGTTCGCCCCGCGCGGCCTGGCCGGCGACCCTCCCGACCCGTCCGCCCTGCCCTCCGGCTGCGCCTTCCACCCACGTTGCCCCGTGGCCCTGGACACCTGCGCGACACAGGACCCGTCGCTGCGGGACGCCGGTCCGGGGCGGCGGGCGGCCTGCGTGCATGTGGAGTCCCCGATCCCGGGCCCGGCCACCGCGACAAAGGGGAACACCCCATGAGGCACCCCATGGAACACCCCATGACGACGGCACCACCGCCCCTGCTGAGCGCCCAGGGCCTGCACGTGACGTTCCCCGGGCGGCACGGCACCGCACCGGCCCGTGCCGTGGACGGCGTCGAACTCGACATCCGCGCCGGGGAGATCGTGGCCCTGGTCGGCGAGTCGGGCTGCGGCAAGACGACGCTGGCCCGCACGTTGCTCGGCCTCGTGCCGCCGACCTCGGGACGGGTCAGCTTCGCCGGAAAACCGCTGGAGTACTCCTCGCGGGCCCTCAAGGCGTACCGCAGGCGCGTCCAACTCGTGCTCCAGGACCCGAGCGGCTCACTGAACCCACGCCACACGGTGTACGACGCGGTGGCCGAAGGGCTGCGCATCCACGGGTACGGCGGGGACGAGCGGTCGGCGGTCGCGCAGGCCCTCTCCCGGGCCGGTCTCCGCCCGCCCGAGCGCTTCTTCCTGCGCTACCCGCACGAGCTGTCCGGAGGCCAGCGCCAGCGGGTGGTGATCGCGGGCGCTCTCGTCCTGGAGCCCGAACTCATCGTGGCCGACGAGCCGGTGGCCTCGCTCGACGCCTCGGTGCGCGGCGAGATCCTGGCCCTGCTGCTGCGCCTGCGCGCCGAACTGGGCCTGTCCGCCCTGGTGGTGACCCATGACCTGGGCCTGGCGTGGAACATCGCCGACCGGGTGGCGGTGATGTACCTGGGCCGCATCGTGGAAACGGGCGCCGTCGAGCAGGTGCTGACGGCACCCCGGCATCCGTACACCCAGGCGTTGCTGTCCGTCCTGCCGGACGCCCCGGGCACCCCGGTGCTCCTGACCGGCGACCCCCCGGACCCGTCCCGCATCCCCTCCGGCTGCCGCTTCCACTCCCGCTGCCAGATCCTGACGAACGGCGAGGCGGAACGCGCGGGCGTGGCGGAGGCGTGCCGCGGCCGGGAGCTGGAGGTGCTGGGCGGGGGTGGCGAGAGGCAGGTGGCTTGTCATTGGGCGCGGGCGCGGACCGCTGGCTGACGGCTTCTGGCGGGTCAGCCTCTGGACACCTCGCTTTTTATGCTGTCGATCAGTGCGGCGAGGGCGGTCGGTGCCAGTGTGGTGACGGTTGCGGGGGTGACGCTCTCGCGGAGGTGGAGGGTGCCGGTTCGGTCGAGGGCCAGTTCGACGCAGGCCGCCGAGCCGCCTTCGCTGTAGGTTGACTTCTGCCATCGCAACCCGGTCACCTGCTCGCCTTCCTCAAAGGAGGGGGTAAAGGAGTCTCTGGATCAGCCCCAGGGAGTCCTTGGCCAGGTGCCCCTCGGGCGGTACGGACACGTCCATTGCGGGGAGTGCCGTGTCCCGCAGCGTAGCGAACAGGTCCGTGTACCTGGCAAGGTCTTTGGCCTCCCCCAGCCACAGGTCCTGCTCCACATGCGCGACAAGGACCGTGCCCAGTCGCTGCTCAGGCGGCAGCAACATGGTGAAGGACGTACCGAACGGCACCGGCCCGTCAAAGGGCAGCACCTGAAGTGTGACGTGCGACAGGCGCGACAGCTCGATCAGACGGACCAGTTGCTCACGCATGATGCTGCTGTCCCCGTACGACGGGTGCAACGCCGCCTCGTGGATGATCGCGTGGAACCGGGGAGGCCGTTCCTTCCGGAGGAGTTGTTGGCGTCGGAGGCGGAACTCCACCGCCAGATCCTGCTCGGCTTCGAGCGACTTCGCGTATCCCTGACGGTGGATCACCGAGGCGTAGGACTCGGTCTGGAGCAGGCCCGGCACGAAGAACGGTTCGTAGCAGACGACGTCGACGGCGACCTCCTCCAACTCAGCGAAGTCCAGGAAGAGTTGAGGCAGATGATCTCGATACTCGGTCCACCAACCCTTGCCGGTCCTGTTGCCCAGCTCGATCAAGGCGTCCACATAGGTGGATTCTTCGCTACCTGAGGCGGCAGCCAGTCGGCGCACCCGCTCTGCGGACAGGCTCGTACGCCCCGCCTCGACGGTACTGATGTGCGAGGCATTCATCCCCATTACCTCCGCCGCGCGGGCGGCGGTAAATCCGGCACGTTCGCGTATGGCCCGAACTTCAGCGCCGAAGCGCCGCTGCCGGTAGGTCGGGTTCGCCCTCAGCCCCATAGACCCTCCTCATCGTCAACCACGGAAGTATCCACCAACCAGCGCCTCCAGCAAGAAGGTTGAGGATTGGCAACCAATCTCGCTACGGTACGTACGGCATCAGTCGCAGTCCGCACACAACTGGAGGCTGCCATATGCGCACGCCCGAAACCCCCCAGCCCCAACCCCTCTGGGCCTACGGACTCACCATCCCCCACGACCCCCGCGCAGTTCGCGTGGTCCGGGCGACCATCCGCAGCATCCTCGCCGCCGCCAAACTCAACTGCATCGTCGACACCGTGGAGTTGCTCGTCTCCGAGGTCGTCACCAACGCCTACCGCTGCTCCGCTCAGGAGACCTACGTCAGCATGGAACGCACCCCGGAGGACTTCCGCGTCACGGTGTGGGACCACGGTTCGGGAGCACCGGCACCCCGCGCCCCCTCGGACGAGGACGAGCACGGACGCGGGCTCGGCATCGTCGAGGCGTGCGCCGATCGCTGGGGCGTGCGGGACTACCCGCGCGGCAAGGCCGTGTGGTTCAGCGTCGTACCGAAGAGCAACGGGGACGAGGCATGAGCTGTCCACAGGCACAGCCCGCACCGCAGCCTCACAGGTACGCTGGCGAGCAGTGGGCAGCCCACGGTAACGCCCCGAGGAGACCCAGCATGAGTACCGCCGCACAGTCCGGCCGTGGAGACGCTGTCGTCCCCCAGCCGGCCAGCACCCCGGAAGACCTGCGGGCTGCCCTCGCGCAACTGGCGCCCGACGCCTTGCCCACGTTCGACACCGAGCGGTCTGTGGCGCTTCAGCAAGCACGCGAGCGGGTCAGCGCCGCTCCTATGCGCCGCTTCGTCGGTCAGTGGGCGGTGTACGTCGCGCTGGAACGGCATTCCGAGCGAGCCGCCAGGCTGCGTTCCCTGGAAGCGCGCGCCGCTACCACCGAGAGCCTTGAGGAGGCCCGCACCATCGCGGCCGAGATCGGCCGGATCCTGGACCAGGCGTGCGCAGAAGCCGGGGTCGAGCGGGCCGAGGACGCGTGACGGCGTGGGAGACGAAGAAGCCCGGCGCTGGGAGTACGACCCAGATGCCGAGCACGTCGCGGCCGGGTTCCCCCAGCACATCGTGGAGGAGGTCGAGCGTCTGGCGTCGGAGCTGGTTGCTCTCGCTGAGGTCGGCGTCGATGTGACGGACATCGGCGAGGGGCCGCGAAGAGGCGTTCCCGGCGGCGTACGCCGCATCCCGCTCCTGTCCGACGGCTGGTTCTACGCGCTGCCGGTACCGCGGCTGCGTCTCATCGCGATCACCCGGATCATTCCGCCCTTCGACTTCCTCTGAGCACAGGGACCGGTAGGCCGGTCCCTGCCCGGACTGGATGCCGGAGGCATGCAGTCCGGGAACGCACGACAGAACTACGAGGGCGCGTTATTGCAATCCGCCGTGAGTAATTGGCAGATATCGGCCACCAGTGGCCCGAAGTGACTTGGGCTACGACCGCCAGGGTCGTCCTGAATCCGCCAATCGTCGGCCGACACGGCGGCCCCGTGGCTGTGACGTCGTTCGTCGGCCCAGCCGTGCTCCGGCACAGCCATGGAGACCCACAGGAGGTGACGGCCGTCGCAGGAAGTCGTACGACGGCCTACGACGATGCGGTGCAGGCGCCTACAGAGCAATCTCCAAGGTCACTGACTTGGACACGAAGCCGTTGCGCTCATAGAAACGGACGGCCTCGGAGTTGCTGGAGTACGCCGTCACCTCCGCCAACTCCGCTCCCTGTTCCTTCGCCCAGGCCATGAACTCGCTGATCAGCCGCCCACCGATCTGTCCCCGGCGATGAGCAGGCCGCACATACATGCTCACCAGCGACGCGGCCCTCACGGGCTTCATCGCGGACGCCTCGGCCACGACCCCAGTGAGATGGCCCACGACCTCGCCGTCTCGGTCGGCGACGAGTAACAGCCGATCCGGATCGTCGATGGCGGCGGCGAAACGTTGCCGTCCGTGCTCACGCGGCCAGTCCACGTCGATGCTCGGATCACGGGTCCCCGCGTCCTCGGCGAACAGAGCGATGCTGCACGCCACCAGCCCGTCGACATCCGCGTGCTCTGCCTTGCGGACCACCACCACATGCCGTTGATCACTCATGGGCCGCGACGCTACAGGCTGCCACTGACACCGCCACCGGGACGGCAGCGCAGCGGCTCAGAACTGGGAGCGAGCGTTCTCGCCCCGGTTCCGAGCCCCCGAGATCATCACCGTCGCACAGCGCGCCGCGCCCGTCTCCTGCCCTGTGCGGGCAGGGACGCCCCTCGTCAGTCCCCGGCGGTCTTCGCCGCGGGCTCCTCCGTCTCGCCGTCCTCCAGCGCCTTCAGCGCCGGGTCCATCACCACGTCCTCGGCGCGGGGCTCCGTGGTCGGGTCCTCCGGGAAGTGGCAGGCCGTCAGGTGGCCCTCGCGGTTGCCGGAGAGCTGGATCAGCGGCGGCTCCTCGGAGGCGCACTTGTCCTGTGCCTTCCAGCAGCGGGTGCGGAAGCGGCAGCCGGACGGCGGGTGGATCGGCGAGGGCACGTCACCGGCGAGACGGATGCGCTCCTTGTCGTCCGCCTCGTCGTCCACCGCGACCTCGGGGACCGCAGAGAGCAGGGCGTGGGTGTACGGGTGGCGGGGCCGGTTGTAGATGGAGTCCCGGTCGCCGACCTCGACGACCTTGCCGAGGTACATCACGGCCACACGCTGGGAGAAGTGCCGGACCACCGCCAGGTCGTGCGCGATGAACAGGAAGGCGATGCCCATCTCCTCCTGGACCTTCTGGAGGAGGTTCACCACCTGCGCCTGGATCGACACGTCCAGCGCGGAGACCGGCTCGTCCGCGACGATCAGCTTGGGGTTCAGTGCCAGGGCGCGGGCGACGCCGATGCGCTGGCGCTGGCCGCCGGAGAACTCGTGCGGGAAGCGGTTGTAGTGCTCCGGGTTGAGGCCGACGAGCTCCAGGAGTTCGCGGACCTTCTTCTCCCGGCCGCCCTCGGGGTTGATCCCGTTGACCTCCATCGGCGACTTGATGATCGTGCCGACGGTTTGCCGCGGGTTCAGCGAGGAGTACGGGTCCTGGAAGATCATCTGGATCTCGGACCGGACGGGGGCCAGCTGCCTGCGGGAGGCGTGCGTGATGTCCTGGCCCGCGTAGCTGATCTTTCCGCCGGTCGGCTCCAGGAGCCGGGTGATCAGCCGGCCGGTGGTCGACTTGCCGCAGCCCGACTCGCCGACCAGACCGACGCTCTCCCCGACGCCCACGGTCAGGTCCACGCCGTCGACGGCCTGCACGGCGCCGACCTTGCGTTTGATCGGGAAGCCGCCGTAGATCGGGAAGTGCTTCGTGAGGCCCTCGACCTCAAGGAGGGTCTCGACCGACGTACCGGTGGCGCCCTGCTGTTCGGGGAGGGTGAGGTTGTCGCTCATGTCTCGGATCTCCCTAGCGCAGCCGGGGCTGGATCTTGTCGATGAAGATGGTCTGCTTCTGCTCCGCCGTCAGGTGGCACGCGGAGGCGCGTCCCACGCCGAGCGTCGGCCGTTCCTCGGCGCACCGGTTGCCGGTCACCTCGCCGGTGAAGGTGCAGCGCGGGTGGAAGGGGCAGCCCGACGGGGGGTTGAGCAGGCTGGGCGGGGACCCGGGGATCGGGGTGAGCGCCTGCGCGGTGTCGCCACCGAGCCGGGGCATCGAGCTCAGCAGGCCCCAGGTGTAGGGGTGCTGGGGGTTGCGCAGCACCTCACGGACGGTGCCGCGCTCCACGGCCCGACCGGAGTACATCACCAGCAGGTCGTCGGCCATGTCGGAGATGACGCCGAGGTCGTGGGTGATGAAGATGATCGCCGAGCCGAACTCCTGCTGGAGGTCCTTGAGCAGGTCGAGGATCTGCGCCTGGACGGTCACGTCCAGGGCGGTGGTCGGCTCGTCCGCGATCAGCAGGTCGGGGTCGCAGACCAGCGCCATGGCGATCATGGCGCGCTGGCGCATACCGCCGGAGAACTGGTGCGGGTAGTCGTCCACACGCGTCTGGGGCTGCGGGATGCCGACCTTGGCCAGCATCTCGATCGCCCGCTGCCGCGCCTCCTTCTTGGAGGCACCGGTGTGCTTCATGTACGGCTCGGCGATCTGCCGGCCGACCGTGTAGTACGGCGAGAGCGCCGTCAGCGGGTCCTGGAAGATCATCGCGGCCTTGTTGCCGCGGATCTTCTCCATCTCCTTCTCGCCGGCGGTGATCAGTTCCTTGCCGTCAAGGACGATCTCGCCGTCGATGCTGGTCGTCTGGGTGCTGTGCAGCCCGAGGATCGTCAGGTTGGTGACGGACTTTCCGGAGCCCGACTCACCGACGATTCCCAGGGTCTTGCCGCGTTCGACGTCGAAGGAGAGGCCGTCGACCGCCTTGACGATGCCGTCCTCGGTGGAGAACTGCACCCGCAGATCGCGGACCGAGAGGAAGGCGTCCGACCCTGTCGGGTTCGGCGCGTCTTCGGTCTTGGTCAGTGTGGTCACGGTCGTTCTCCTAGCTGAGGCGCACGCGCGGGTCGATGAACGCGTAGGCGATGTCCACGAGGATGTTCAGGATCAGGATGAAGAAGGCCCCGAACAGCATGGCGCCCATCGTCAGCGGCAGATCCTTGGTCACCGACGACTCCACGGCGAGCCGTCCGAGGCCTGCCAGGTCGAAGGTGAACTCGGTGACCACACCGCCCGCGAGGAGCGAGCTGAGGTCCATGCCGATGATGGTGACGATCGGGATGAGTGAACCGCGCCAGGCGTAGCGGAAGAACACGTACTTGCGCGACATGCCCTTCGCCCTCGCGGTGCGGACGTGCTCTTCCTGGAGCTGCTCGATCATGGTCGAGCGCGCCATACGCGTGTACTGCGCCGTGAAGATCGTGGCCATCACGACCCAGGGTATGAGCAGCCCGATGAACCAGGCGGCCGGATCCTCGGTGAACGGCACGTACTTGGGGTTCTCCATCCAGCCCGTCTGGTAGACGAGGATGCCGAGCACGATCGGGCCGAGCAGGTAGATCTGGAACGAGCTGAGCACGATGGACGCACCGCTGGCGATCTTGTCGACCACGGTGCCGCGCTTCCAGGCGGCCAGCATGCCGGTGCCGAGACCGAACAGCAGGAAGATGATGAGACCGCCGATGGTCAGCGACAGCGTCAGCGGGAAGCGGTCCATGATGGATTCCCAGACGAAGTCACCGGTCTTGAAGGAGACACCCAGGCACGGGGCCGGGCAGTGCCCGACGGCGAAGTCCCGGCCGGCCACGATACCGACCATGAAGTTCCAGAACTGTGTGGTGATGGGCTGGTCGAGTCCGAGGTTCTCCCGGATGACAGCGATGTTCTCCGGCGAGCAGTTCTTGCCGCAGGAGAGGGCGGCGAAGTCCTGGGGAACTGCGTAGAACAGGAAGAACGTGAACGCGCCGATCAAGAACATGATCACGACGGCGCCGATCAACCTGCGGATGAGGAACTGAAGCATGGCGGGCGGCTGCTCTCTTCGGAAGCGGCGGTGCGGTGAGGGGATGGGGTGCCCGTGGGGGTGCGCTCCGCCTGGCGCGCACCCCCACGGATCAGCCGTGGCTGTTGCTTACGGCTGCTTCAGGAACACATCGTCGATGTCGATGTAGCTCGACTCGGTGCTGTACTTGGCACCGCCGATGTTCGAACCGAAGAGCTGGATCTGCTTCGAGTAGTACACCGGGGCGGCGGGGTTGATCTCCTCGACGATGCGGTGGTGCGCCTCTTCCCACTTCGCCGCGGCCTCGGCCGGCTCCAGCTTCAGGGCTTCCTTGATCAGCTTGTTGACCTGCGGGTCGTTGATGTGCGAGTAGTTCGGCGAACCGTCGGCGATCTGCTCACCGTCGTAGACCGGGGTCACGACCGTGGACTGGGAGGGCCAGTCCTGGCCCCAGCCGGTCATGTAGAGGTCGTACGGGTTGTCGAGCTTGCCGATCTGCTCGTAGAACGTGGCGCGGTCGATCTCCTTGGCCTGGACGTCGAAGCCGATCTTCGCCAGCGCGTCCTTGATGATGACCTGCTGCGCCTGGCCGCGCGGGCTGTTGGAGTACGCGTAGGTGAGCTTGGTGCCGTCCTTGACGCCCGCCTCCTGCAGCAGCTCCTTGGCCTTGGCGATGTCACCGTTGGGCTTCTTGAGCTTGCCGTACGGGTCGTACTTCGGGTCGAAGCCGGGCAGGGTCGGGGCGAACAGACCACCGGCCAGCTCACCGCCGTACTTGCCGCCGTCGGCCTGGATCATGGCCTGGCTCGGGATCGCGTACGTGATGGCGTCGCGGATCTTCTTGTCCTTGATCTTGTCAAGGTTGAAGCTCATCTGCCAGACGTAGGGCTGGTAGCCCTTGATGGTGCGCTTGTTGACCGCCGGGTCGGTGACGACGTCCTGGATCTGCGCCGGGTCGACCGAGTCGGTCCACTGGATCGCGTTCTTGGCCTCGCCCTGGTCGGCGATCAGACGCTTGGTCTGGCTGGTCTGGTCGATCGTCGTGGTGAAGTCGTAGCCGTCGACGTACTGGTGGCGCACCACGTCCGTCTTCGGGTCCCACTGGTCGTTCTTGACCAGCTTCAGCGACTTGCCCGCCTTGTAGTCGGCGACCTTGTACGGGCCGAGCGCGGCCGGAGCCTTGTCGTACTTCTCCTTCGTGTCCTGCTTCTCGGGCACGATGGAGTAACCGGCCATGGCGAGCGCCTGCGGCAGGTCGGGACGCGGCTGGTCGAAGTGGAAGACGACCGTCTTGTCGTCCGGGGTCTCCAGGACGGAGTCCGGCAGGTGCTTGCCCTTGTACGGACCGTCCGGCAGGGCCTTGCGGTAGTCGGCACCGGAGAGCCAGGTCTGGACGTAGGTCGGACCGTCGAAGATGAACTTCGCGTACTGGCGCTCGATGGTGTGGCGGACGTCCTTGGACGTGATGACGTTGCCGTCCTCGTCCTTGATGCCGTCCTTGAGCTTGAACGTCCAGGTCTTGCCGCCGTCGGAGGACTGGCCGGAGTCGGTGGCGACGTCACCGACGACGGTCAGGTTGCCGTTCTCGTCCTCCTGGAAGTTCGTCAGGCCGCGGTGCACCAGGTTGGAGAACTGTCCGGCGTCGCTGACGTAGATCTGTCCCGGGTCCATGTGGGACATGTCCGACTGCATGTAGACGTTGATGGTGCCGCCGGGCTTGGCTCCGGCGACGGGCGCGGCGGGGCCGGTGGAGGCCTTGGCGTCGCCGTACTCCACGGGCTTGGACTGCTGTGCCGCGTCGTCCTTGGACTTGGACTGGTCCTTGCCCTCCTTGCCGCTGTTGCTGGAGCAGCCGGTGAGCGCGAGCGAGCCGGCCACCGCGGCGATGGCTATGGCTCTCACAGAGCGCGATCGGATGGGCTTCATGATGCGGTTGCACCTACCTGTCGGTTGTTATCCAGAAGTGCTGCCTGGCCATCCGGTTGCCCGGCGTCAGGGGAGGCAGCCACCCCCCTGCTCATGGACGTCACCGTCCGGTCTTCGGATCGAACGCGTCTCGGACGGAGTCACCGAGAAGGTTGAAGGCGAGGATGAAGATCACCAGAGCCGCACCCGGGAACAGCAGGAACGCGGGGTCCTGCTCGTAGGTGTCGGCGCCGATGGCGAACATCCGGCCCCAGTCGGGTGTCGGCTCGACGAGGCCCACTCCGACGAACGAGAGGAACGCGATGTTCAGGATGGAGCTGGGCAGCGTGTACGTGGCCTGCACCAGGATCGGGGTGACGACGTTCGGGAGGATCTCCTTGCGGACGATCCGCCACCGCGAGGCGCCCGAGACCTTGGCCGCCTCGACGAACTCCCGCTCCCGCAGGGAGAGCACGGAGCCTCGTACGAGCCGGGCCAGGCTCATCCAGCCCAGGAACCACATCACCAGGATGATCGCGACCACGCGCAGGTAGGTGGGGGTCTCGTCCGTCGGGGACACGAACATCGCGGTGACGATGGGCATGAAGGCGATGAAGAACAGCTGGTTCGGGAACGACAGGAAGAAGTCCGTGACCCGGCCCAGCCAGTAGTCGACCTTGCCACCGAAGTAGCCGCTGACCAGGCCGATGAGGACACCGGTGACGACGCACAGGGTGGTCAGCACCAGGGCCATGTAGAGCGAGTTGCGGATGCCGTAGAGCAGCATCGTGAACACGTCGCGGCCCAGCTTGGGTTCGACGCCGAACCAGAACTCGCCCGACACACCACCGAACGTCCCGGTGGGCATGGCGAAGTCGTCGAGCAGGAAGGGGTAGTCGGGTTCCTGCGCGTACAGCGTGTACGGGTTCTTGCCGTACAGCGACGAGATCACCGGCGCCAGCGCGGAGACCACGAAGAAGAAAATCACTACCCCGGCGGAGATCATGCCGGTACGGTCACGCCTGAAGCGCTGCCACATCAGCTGGCCGGGGGAGCGACCCTCAAGCTTCTTGGGCTTGTCGGCCTCGGTGGTCGAGGCCAGTTCGGGGTCCAAGGCGACCGACGGGCCCGAGCCCTCGGCCTTGGTTGGACTGGTCATGTGTGTTCTTCCCCCGGGGGATGGAGAGTTGAGCGCAGCACAGATACCGGCGGGTTCTGTGGTTTGGGGGAACTTTCGCCAAGCGAGTCAACGCGCGTCAAGGGCGGAAGGCATAGGGATCTCCCTACCGTCCATATTTTGAGCAAAAATTGCAAAGATTGACACCTAAGCGCGCTTGACAGCTCCCACCAGAACTTCGCGAAACGGACATTCGCGGAGGGTTTTTTGTTTACATGTCCGAAACCTGATCGCAGGATCACCGATATCCGAACAGCGCCCCACGGCCCAGTTACGACAAAAATACGCACACAGCGAGGGCCCGGTCCCCGGAGTGCGGGAACCGGGTCGTCGCAGACGTCCGGTCGGGAGTGTCAGCCGTGCTTGGCGCGGCTCGCGGCGCGGGCGCGCTCGCGGGCGTCCAGGTTCACCTTGCGGATGCGCACCGCCTCAGGAGTGACCTCGACGCACTCGTCGTCGCGGCAGAACTCCAGGGACTGCTCCAGGGAGAGCTTGCGCGGCGGGACGATCGACTCGGCCACGTCGGCCGTCGAGGACCGCATGTTGGTGAGCTTCTTCTCCTTGGTGATGTTCACGTCCATGTCGTCGGAGCGCGAGTTCTCGCCGACGATCATGCCCTCGTACACCTCGGTGCCCGGCTCGACGAAGAGGACGCCGCGCTCCTGGAGGTTCGTCATCGCGAAGGCGGTCACGGCACCGGCGCGGTCGGCCACCAGGGAGCCGTTGTTACGGGTCTGGAGGGCGCCGAACCAGGGCTCGAAGCCCTCGTGGATCGAGTGACCGATACCCGTACCGCGGGTCTGGGTCAGGAACTCGGTCCGGAACCCGATGAGGCCGCGCGAGGGCACCACGAACTCCATGCGCACCCAGCCCGAGCCGTGGTTGGACATGTTGTCCATACGGCCCTTGCGGACGCCCATGAGCTGGGTGACGGCGCCCATGTGCTCCTCGGGCACGTCGATCGTCATGCGCTCGACCGGCTCGTACACCTTGCCGTCGACGTCCTTGGTGACGACCTGCGGCTTGCCGATGGTCAGCTCGAAGCCCTCCCGGCGCATGGTCTCGACCAGGATGGCGAGGGCCAGCTCGCCACGGCCCTGGACCTCCCAGGCGTCCGGCCGGTCGGTGTCCAGCACGCGGAGGCTGACGTTACCGATCAACTCGCGGTCGAGGCGGTCCTTGACCTGGCGGGCGGTGACCTTGCGGTCCTTCACGGCCGCCTTCGCGTCGGCGCCCTTGCCGGTGCCGCCGCGGCCGACCAGCGGCGAGGTGTTGGTGCCGATGGTCATCGAGATCGCGGGCTCGTCGACCGTGATCAGCGGGAGCGCGACCGGGTTCTCGGTGTCCGCGAGGGTCTCGCCGATCATGATGTCCGGGATGCCGGCGACGGCACAGATGTCGCCGGGGCCGGCCTTCTCGGCGGGCTTGCGGGTGAGCGCCTCGGTCATCATCAGCTCGCTGATGCGGACGTTGCTGACGGAGCCGTCCCGCTTGATCCAGGCGACGGTCTGACCCTTGCGCAGCTCGCCCTGCTCGACACGGAGCAGCGCGATACGGCCAAGGAAGTTGTCGGCGTCGAGGTTGGTGACGTGGGCCTGGAGCGGGGCGTCCTCGTCGTACGTCGGGGCCGGGATGTGCTCCAGGATGGTGGAGAAGAACGGCTGCAGGCTGGTGGAGTCGGCCGGGACCGTGCCGTCCTCCGGCTTCGTCAGCGAGGCGATGCCGTCACGGCCGCACGCGTAGACGATCGGGAACTCGATCTGGTCCTCGTCGGCGTCCAGGTCGAGGAAGAGGTCGTAGGTCTCGTTCACGACCTCGTCGATACGGGAGTCCGGGCGGTCCGTCTTGTTGATGCACAGGATGACGGGCAGGCGCTGCTGGAGGGCCTTGCGCAGCACGAAGCGGGTCTGCGGCAGCGGGCCCTCGGAGGCGTCGACGAGGAGGACGACCCCGTCGACCATCGACAGACCGCGCTCGACCTCGCCGCCGAAGTCGGCGTGGCCGGGGGTGTCGATGATGTTGATGGTGATCGGGTCCCCGCCGTCCTTCGGGTGGTACTTCACCGCGGTGTTCTTGGCGAGGATCGTGATGCCTTTCTCACGCTCCAGGTCGTTCGAGTCCATGACGCGGTCGTCGACGGAGTCGAGCTGGTGCGCGGCGAAGGCGCCCGCCTGCTTGAGCATGGCGTCGACGATCGTCGTCTTTCCGTGGTCGACGTGGGCGACGATGGCGACATTGCGGATGTCATGACGCTGGATGGACGCAGGCATGGTGCGGCGTATCTCCCGGGGTGTGTGGACGGCCTCGCGGAGTCGTTGTCCCGCGGGGCCTGCCGGGCTGGACACGCCACGGCCTCACCCCATGGTACGGGGGCGCTGCCGCTGGGCTTGGCCGGGAGGTGTGGGGGGCCTTGTTTTGTGAGGAACTCGACGGTGGGGTGGGGCTGTGCGGTCTCGTCTGCCGGGTCTGGGTATGTGGGCGGCTGCGGGTGTGTTGTGGCTGGTCGCGCAGTTCCCCGCGCCCCTTAAAGGCCGCGCGGTTGCCCGCGCGGCTCGAAGGCATCGCGACGTTCCCCGCGCCCCTTGAGAGACCTGGGCGCGCCCGGCATCTCCAGGTGCCGCCACTTCAGCGCACCCGCCGCCCCGTACTCCTACGAGTGCTTCGGGCCCGGCTTGCCCGGGTTCTTCAAGAAGCCCATGTCCTCGTATACCGGGGTTTCGAAGCCGAAGGCTCCCACGTTGGCCAGATTCGTACGTGCGGCCACCAGCTGGGGGCGCTGGTAGAGGGGGATCGAGCCGGCGGCCGCCCAGATGCGGGCGTCGGCCTTGCGGATCAGGGAGCGGGACTCCTTCTCGTCGAGCGTGGCGATGGCCTGGTCGAAGAGCTGGTCGACCTGGTCGGTGCCGACGCGCGTGTAGTTCTGCTCGATGGTCAGGGAGCCGTCCGCTCCCGGGACGGGCTTGGCGTAGATGGGGCGGGCGTCGGTGGCGGGGTAGGCGGAGGCGGGCCAGGAGTACAGCGCGAGGTCGTACTCGCCGTTCGCGATGTGGTCCTTGAAGTAGCTGGTCTCCGGGACCTTGGTGATCTCGGTGCGGATGCCGACGCGCTCCAGCATCCCCGCGATCCGTCTGCCCACGGCCCGCAGGGACTCCGAGCCGGCCCCGGACGGGAGCACGAAGCGCAGGCTGAGCGCCTTGCCGTCCTTGGCGAGCGGGCCCTTCACTCCCTCGGCGGGCGCGGCGGTGCCCTCCGGGGCATACATGCCCGCGGCGCTGTCCGGTTCCAGCTCCGGCTTGTACCGCTTGCTGTCCCCGGCGAGCTGTCCGGGCGTCTTCTTCCCGTCGGCCTCGTCGGCGTCCGACTTGTTGTCCTCGCCGACGACGTACGTCTCGCCGTCCGGGGAGCCCGACTCCTCGGAGCTCTCGGAGTCGTGTTTCCCGGCCTCGGCTCCGGCCGCCTTCTTCTCCTTCTTGACCGGTCCGCCCAGCACCCACCCGGCGTCGGCGAGCAGGGCCTTCGCCTCCTTGGTGTCCTCGCCGCCGAGGGCGCCGCTGTTGTCGGCGTAGGCCGCCTGGCCGGCGAGGGCGACGTGGCTGCCGACGGGGACGGGGGGCAGTCCGAGCGGCTTCAGGACGACGTCGGCGAGCTGCTTGCGGTTCAGGGCGCGGGCCACGGCACGGCGGACACGCTCGTCGGTGAGGGGGCCCTCGGAACCGTTGAGGGCGAGCTGGGTGTACGCGGGCTCCAGTGACTTGCGGACCTCGAAGCCGCGCAGGGCGGACTGCTGCGCGGTGTACTCGGAGATCATCCTGCCCCGCTTGCGGCGGACGCCGGCCTCCTCCTCGGCGGCCTTCTCGTCGGAGCCGTGCGCCACCGCCCAGGAACGCAGGGCCCTGGCGGAGGTGACCCCGGTGGCGGGACCGTGGGCGACGGACGCGCCCTTGCGGCCCTCGGGCTCCTTGCTGCCCCCGGCGCCCTTGCCGCCCTCCCGTCCGGCGCGGTCGATCCGCCGGGCGTCCTCCGCGTCGACCTCCGCGACGTCGACCTTGCCGTCGGCCAGCGCCTCCGCCCGCTCGTCGCGCGGCACGGCGCGCAGCACCAGTTCCTTCAGCTTCGCGGGGCGGCCCCACCAGAGCGGGTTGCGGGTGAGGGTGACCTGGCCGTCCTTGCGGTCGACGGACTTGAGGGCGAAGGGGCCCGCGGTGAGCTTCAGCTTGCGCCGGGTACCGTCGTTGAAGGCGTCCGGGCTGGACGTGACCTCCTTCGGGTACAGCGGCGAGAACAGCGACTTCCAGTCGGCGTACGGCTTTTTGAAGGTGACGCGCACCTCCAGGTCGTTGGCCCCGCGCTCGATCTTCTCGATCCGGTCGTACCCGGCGTTGCGGGCCGTCCAGTACGTGGAGTCCTTGCCGGACAGGGCGCGCCACTGGGCGGCGAAGTCGGCGGCGCCGATCTCGCGGCCGTCGCTCCAGACGGCCTGCTGGTGGAGCTTGTAGAGCACGACCTGCTTCGGCTCGCGCTCGACGATCTCGGCGGACTCCAGGTAGTCGGCGTTCCGCTCCGGGCGGCCGTTCGCGTCCAGCCGGTACATCGACGGCAGGACGGCGCCGGCGACCCGCGTGGTGGCGGCGTCGGCGTCCGCCTGGAAGACGTTGAGCGTCTCCGGCACGGCGTCCACGGCCCAGCGCAGGGTGCCCCCGTCGGCGACCTGTTTGCGTTCGGCGGGCGCGATGTCCTGCCCGGCGAGGGGCTTGCCGGCCGGGTCCTCCTCGCTGCACGCGGTGAGCACCGGCGCCACGAGCACGCCCGCGGCAAGGAACGCGACCGAGCGCAGCACCGCGCGCGGTCCGACTCGGTCGTCGGCCTTCACTGCCACCTCCGGGTGTCGGCGTAACGCTCCGTCGCTGTCGCCACGGAGGACAAGGTCATTTTGATCACATTCGGGGTATATTGGGCGATATAGCGCTGATCGGATCGATCAGACGGATGGGCCCCACTGAAGGCGAGAGAGAGCGAGTGGACGCGGCGACACGACGAGAGGCGGCGGCAAGCCCACCCAGGCGGCGCAACGGCCCCGTGCCCCCCGGGGCGCGCCCGGGGCGCGCGAAGGCGCGTTCACCGGGTTGCGATCCGCGAATCCGTGCACATGCCTTCCCAGGGGCTTGTGTGACGCGCAACACTCGCAGGCGCATGAACGTTGCCACCCAGGGCCCGAGAGCCCCCGGAAGCGAGGTCACGTCATGTCCGTGCACGATGAACTGACATCGGTCCAGCGCTGTCTCGACGACCTGTTCCGATCCCTTGGCCGCCTGGAGCAGCACTTCGGCGGCGACGGGCTGGAGATGCGCCGGGTCCGCGCCGACGCCGACCACCTGCGCGAAAGCGTCGCCCTGCTGCGTGACGCGGCCCCCGGGTTCGAACAGCCCCGGCGTCCCGAACTCGTCACCATCCCCGACACCCCGTACGACAGGACCCTGTGGACGGACTCGGACGACGAGGGACTCGGCGCCCGCGACCGCCACGCGCCCTGACCCGACCGCGAATGAGCCGAAGGGGCTCGCCCCGGAGGCGAACCGAGCCCTCACAAGGGTGTGAGCCCCGACAAGAAGGTGCGTCCCAAGTTGGCCACTGGAACGGAACCCCATCTGAACAGCGGCGGTGTACGCACCGGCACACGCGCCGCGATCGCCGCCCCGCACCTGCGGACCGACCGCTGGTGGCTGGCACCCGCCGCCACCGCGGCCGGGCTGCTCGCGTTCATCGTCTACTCGACGTGGCGGGCCTTCGCCGACGCGCACTACTACGCCTCGCCCTACGTCTCGCCCTTCTACTCGCCCTGTCTGGCGGAGCGGTGCGAACCCATGCCCGGCGGGCCCAACTGGGCGATCTTCGGCAGTTGGTGGGGCATCTCCCCCGCCATCATCATCCTGATCTTCCCGCTGGGCTTCCGCCTGACCTGCTACTACTACCGCAAGGCCTACTACCGCGGGTTCTGGGCGTCACCGCCGGCCTGCGCGGTCGCGGAGCCGCACAAGAAGTACACCGGCGAGACCCGTTTCCCGCTGATCCTGCAGAACATCCACCGGTACTTCTTCTACGCCGCGATCCTCGTCGCCGGGATCCTGACGTACGACACCGTGCTCGCCTTCCGCAACGAACACCACGAGTGGGGCCACATGGGCCTCGGCACCGTCGTGTTCCTCGTCAACATCGTGCTGATCTGGGCGTACACCGTCTCCTGCCACTCGTGCCGGCACATCGTCGGCGGCAGGCTCAAGCACTTCTCCAAGCATCCCGTGCGCTACCGGATGTGGACCTGGGTGGGGAAGCTCAACGCCCGGCACATGCAGCTCGCCTGGGCGTCGCTGGTGAGCGTGGCGCTCGCCGACTTCTACGTCTACCTGGTCGCGTCCGGCGCCTTCGACGATCCGCGATTCTTCTAGTGAGTGGGGCCTTGTGATGTCCGTGGTCGACCGGCAGGAGTGGGACGTCGTCGTGGTGGGCGCGGGCGGCGCCGGGCTGCGCGCCGCCATCGAGGCACGCGAGCGGGGCGCCCGTACGGCCGTGATCTGCAAGTCCCTGTTCGGCAAGGCGCACACGGTGATGGCCGAGGGCGGCATCGCGGCGGCGATGGGCAACGTCAACGAGCACGACAACTGGCAGGTCCACTTCCGCGACACCATGCGCGGCGGCAAGTTCCTCAACCAGTGGCGCATGGCCGAGCTGCACGCGCAGGAGGCCCCCGCCCGGGTGTGGGAGCTGGAGACGTGGGGCGCACTCTTCGACCGTACGAAGGACGGCCGGATCTCCCAGCGCAACTTCGGCGGGCACGAGTACCCGCGCCTGGCCCACGTCGGCGACCGCACCGGCCTGGAGCTGATCCGCACCCTCCAGCAGAAGATCGTGGCGCTCCAGCAGGAGGACCACCGGGAGACCGGCGACTACGAGTCCCGGCTGAAGGTGTACCAGGAGTGCACGGTCACCCGGATCCTCAAGGACGGCCGCCGCGTCTCGGGCGTCTTCGCGTACGACCGCGAGTCGGGACGGTTCTTCGTCCTCAGGGCCCCGTCGGTCGTGATCGCGACGGGCGGTATCGGCAAGTCCTTCAAGGTGACGTCGAACTCGTGGGAGTACACGGGTGACGGGCACGCGCTGGCGCTGCTCGCGGGCGCGCCCCTGCTGAACATGGAGTTCGTGCAGTTCCACCCGACGGGCATGGTCTGGCCGCCGTCCGTGAAGGGCATCCTCGTCACGGAGTCGGTGCGCGGCGACGGCGGTGTGCTGCGCAACTCCGAGGGCAAGCGGTTCATGTTCGACTACATCCCCGACGTCTTCAAGGACAAGTACGCCGAGTCGGAGGAGGAGGCCGACCGCTGGTACGACGACCCGGACCGCAACCGGCGGCCCCCGGAGCTGCTGCCCCGTGACGAGGTGGCGCGGGCGATCAACGCCGAGGTGAAGGCGGACCGCGGCTCCCCGCACGGCGGAGTCTTCCTGGACGTCTCGACCCGTATGCCCGCGGAGGTCATCCGCCGCCGGCTGCCCTCCATGTACCACCAGTTCAAGGAGCTCGCCGACGTCGACATCACCGCCGAGCCGATGGAGGTCGGCCCGACCTGCCACTACGTGATGGGCGGCATCGCGGTCGACTCGGACACGGCGGCGGCGCGGGGCGTGCCCGGCCTGTACGCGGCCGGCGAGGTCGCGGGCGGTATGCACGGCTCCAACCGGCTCGGCGGCAACTCACTCTCCGACCTGCTGGTGTTCGGGCGCCGGGCGGGCTGGCACGCGGCCGAGTACGCGGCCGGCCTTGCGGGCGCACGGCCACCGCTGGACGACGTCCAGGTCGACGAGGCGGCCGCGGAGGCGCTGCGCCCGTTCTCGGCCGAAGGACCGGTACCCGGCGAGGAGGAGGGACGGCCGCCGGAGAACCCGTACACCCTCCACCAGGAGCTCCAGCAGGCGATGAACGACCTGGTCGGCATCATCCGCCGCGAGTCCGAGATGGAGGAGGCCCTGAAGAAGCTCGCCGACCTGCGGGTACGGGCGCGGCGGGCCGGCGTCGAGGGGCACCGCCAGTACAACCCGGGCTGGCACCTCGCCCTGGACCTGCGGAACATGCTGCTGGTCAGCGAGTGCGTGGCACGGGCGGCCCTGGAGCGCACGGAGTCGCGCGGCGGCCACACCCGGGAGGACCACCCGGCGATGGACCGGGAGTGGCGCCACATCAACCTCCTGTGCGCGCTCACCGACCCGACGGGCGGGCTGGCGGCGACCGACCCGGTCCGCGGCCAGATCACCCTCACCCGTGAGACCACCGATCCCATCCGTCCCGACCTGCTCGCCCTCTTCGACAAGGAGGAGCTGGTCAAGTACCTCGCTGAAGAGGAGCTTTCGAGTGACCAGCTATGAGGCCCGCTTCAAGGTGTGGCGCGGGGACGCGGAAGGCGGCGGCCTGGAGGACTTCAAGGTCGAGGTGAACGACGGCGAGGTGGTCCTCGACATCATCCACCGCCTCCAGGCGACCCAGGCCCCCGACCTGGCCGTCCGCTGGAACTGCAAGGCGGGCAAGTGCGGTTCCTGTTCGGCGGAGATCAACGGGCGGCCGCGGCTGATGTGCATGACGCGGATGTCGGTGTTCGACCGGGAGGAGACGATCACGGTCACACCGCTGCGCGCCTTCCCGGTGGTCCGCGACCTGGTGACGGACGTCGGCTTCAACTACACCAAGGCGCGCGAGGTGCCGTCCTTCGTCCCTCCGGAGGGTGTCGGTCCGGGCGAGTACCGGATGATGCAGGAGGACGTGGACCGCTCGCAGGAGTTCCGCAAGTGCATCGAGTGCTTCCTGTGCCAGGACACGTGCCATGTGGTGCGCGACCACGAGGAGAACAAGCCGGCGTTCGCGGGCCCGCGCTTCCTCATGCGCGTCGCCGAACTGGACATGCACCCGCTCGACGCGGCCGCCGAGACGGGCCTGGACCGCAAGCGCGCGGCCCAGGACGAACACGGCCTCGGCTACTGCAACATCACCAAGTGCTGCACCGAGGTCTGCCCCGAGAACATCAAGATCACGGACAACGCACTGATCCCCCTGAAGGAACGCGCGGTGGACCGCAAGTACGACCCGCTGGTGTGGCTGGGGTCGAAGATCCGGAGGCGGGCGACGTAGGGCGGGCGTGAGTGGGGGTGCCTGCTGGCCGACAGTGCTGGTGACGGTGCGTTGCGGTGCCGGGCACGCCCGTGCTTTTAAGGGGCGCGGGGAACTGCGCGACCAGCCACAACGAACCCGCACCCGCCCACACACAGAACCCGGCAGACGGGACCCAATGGCCGTACCCCGGTGGGGCGGACCCCGGTAGCGAGTCCCCGTAAGGGGCCATACGCTCCCAAATGTGACGTCCACCGGGGACCTGGTCCCGCCGTTGGTCGCGCTGGGGACCGCGGCGGTGCTCGCCGCGTACTCGTTCGTACGGCGGACGCGGCGGGCCAGGACGCGTACGACTCCGGGCGGGGGCGAGCCCGTCGTGGCGTCGGCGGAACTCGACCGGCAGGCGCGGCGGTTCCTCGTCGAGGTCGACGACTGTGTGCGGACGAGCACCGAGGAGCTCGGGTTCGTCGTGGGGTGGCTGGGCGAGGAGGTCGCGCGGCCCTTCACTCAGGCGCTACAGGACGCGCGGGGCGAACTGACGGAGGCGTTCCGGCTGCGGCAGGGGCTCGACGACGCCGACCGGATCTCCGCCGGCGAGAGGCGGGAGGTCCTGGAGCAGGTCGTGGCGCGGTGCGGGGAAGCGGGGCGGCGGCTGGACGCTCAGGCGCCCGCGTTCGATCAGCTGCGGGCGCTGGAACGGGACCCGACCGGGGCGCTGGAGTTCGCGGAGGCACGCCTCCGGCAGCTGACCGGCCGGGCGCCGGGAGCGGAGGCGACCCTGGGCGAGCTGCGCGAGCGGTACGGCCCCGCCGCCTGCCTGCCCGTCGCGGGCCACGTCGAACAGGCCACCGACCGGCTGGGGTTCGCCACGGAGCAGCTGGACCGGGCCCGGCGGGCAGCGGGCCGGGGCGACCACGGGACGGCTGCGGTCCACCTGCGGGCGGCTGAGGGCGCCGTCCACCAGGCGGACATCTTCGTGACCGGTGTGGACCGGCTGGCCGCCGCGCTGGAAGCGGCCGAGGAGCGGCTGCCGGCGGTGCTCGCGGAACTGGAGTCGGCCCTCGTCGAGAGCGGTCACCCCCAGGACCGGGTCACCGCGGCGACCGTGGCGCACGTACGCAGGGAAGTCGCCGCCGGGCCGTACGACCCCCTCGACGCCCTGCGCCACCTCGCGGGGGCCGCTGCCGCGCCGGGGGGTTCGCTGCCCGGCCCGTACGCCGCCGACCTGCTCGACGGGGCTCTGCTGACGGCCCGGAGTGCGGTGACCGCGGCGATCGGCTTCGTCACGACGCATCGGGCGGCCGTGGGCAGCGAGGCACGCGTCCGGCTGGCGGAAGCGGAACGGCACTTCGCGCTGGCCCAGGAGAACTCCTCCTTCACCGAGGCCCGGCGCGCCGACCTCGTGGCTCATGAGGCCCAGCGACTGGCCCGGCGGGATGTGCGGGCGTACGGGAATCCGTACGGCGGCCCCTTCGGCGGCGGGCTCGCCGGGGCGCTGCTGGGCGGTGTCCTCCTCGGGGAGGCGCCCGGCGACCGGGGCGCGCCGCGGGGGCCCGCATGTTTCGGCGGGCCGGCGACCCGGGGGCGAAGGAGTACGCGCGGGCCGCTCTGAGCAGCCACCCCCGCCCAGGGAGGGCGGGCGTGGGCGGAACAGGCCTAGAACAGGCTGAGCAACGCCTCCGCCGGGTCCGTCAGGCCGGACTCGCCGTCCGGGAGCGGGAGTTCGAACCAGACCGTCTTGCCGCGCGGCGTCCGGCGCGAGCCCCAGGCCGCGGAGAGCAGGCCGACCAGCTGAAGACCCCTGCCGCCCTCGTCGGTGTCCCGCGCCCGGCGCCGGCGCGGCTGCACCAGGCCCGCGTCCCACACCTCGCACACCAGCGTCCGGTCCAGCAGCAGCCGCAACCGGATCTCGCCCTCGCCGTACCGCAGGGCGTTGGTGACGAGCTCGCTGACCAGCAGTTCGGTCGTGTCGACCAGCGGTTCGAGGTCCCACGCCTGGAGCTGTCCGCGCGCGTACTCGCGGGCGCGGCCCACGCTGCGGGGTTCGCGGGCCAGGGTCCAGTCGCCCACGGACTCGGCGGGGAGTCCCTGCACACGGGCCATCAGCAGGGCGATGTCGTCCTCGCCGTGGTGGGTGTCGAGGGTGTTGAGGACGTGGTCGCAGACGTCCTCCAGGGGCTGGGAGGGGTCGGTGAGGGCGCCGACGAACGCCTGGAGGCCCTCGTCCAGCGGATGGTCGCGGCTCTCGACCAGTCCGTCCGTGTAGAGCGCCAGCAGGGCGCCTTCGGGCAGTTCGACCTCCACCTCTTCGAACGGCTCACCGCCCACGCCGAGCGGCATGCCCGGCGGCACGTCCAGCATGAGCGCGCTCTCGCCGGGCTCGACCAGCACGGGTGGGAGGTGGCCGGCGTTGGCGAAGGTGCACCTTCTCGTCACCGAGTCGTACACCACGTACACGCAGGTCGCGAGGTACACCTCGGAGAGGTCCTTGTCGCGGGGCTGGCGGGCGGCCGTGCGCGAGGCCTGCTGGATGCCGCCCTGGGTGCCGAGGCCGCGGGCGATCTCGTCCAACGCCGAGAGGACCTCGGCGGGTTCGAGGTCGAGCAGGGCCAGGGTGCGGACGGCGGTGCGGAGTTCGCCCATCGCGACGGCCGCGCGCAGGCCCCGGCCCATGACGTCGCCGACGACCAGCGCGGTGCGGTGACCGGGGAGTTCTATGACGTCGAACCAGTCGCCGCCGACCTCGGTGGCCGCGTTGCCGGGCAGATAGCGGCAGGCGATGTCCAGTCCGGAGGCCACCGGGTCGCCCGGCGGGAGCAGGGACCGCTGCAGTATCAGCGCCCGTTCGTGCTCGCGGCGGTACAGGCGGGCGTTGTCGATGCAGACCGCGGCGCGCGAGGCCAGTTCCATGGCGAGGGCGCGGTCGCGTTCGCCGAACGGCTCGCTGCCCTTGGTGCGCGAGAACTGGACGAGCCCGACGACCGTGTCGTGCGCGACCATCGGGACGGCGAGAGTGGACTGTATGAGGCCGCCGTCCTCGGCGGGGATGTGCTGCGGTCGGGCCATGCGCAGGGCTTCCGCGCAGGGCGAGTTGAAGCGGTAGTGGTGGACCGCGCCGACGGCGACGGGGGCCGGGCCGCCCACGAAGGGCGTGTCGGAGACCGCGCTGGCGAAGGCCACCCGGCGCAGTTCGGCGCTGCCGTCGGCGCGTCCGGGCGTGGCCTCGTCGCCGACGAGGAGCCCCTGGTAGAGGTCGACGGTGGCGAGGTCGCAGAAGCCGGGGACGACGACGTCGAGGAGTTCGCGGGCGGTGGTCTCCAGGTCGAGGGAGTTGCCGATGCGGGCGCCGGCGTCGTTCAGGAGGGCGAGATTGCGCCGCGCGGCGGCGGCCTCGCGGGCGGCGGCGCGCCGGGCCGTGACGTCGGTTCCGAGCCAGGCGATGCCGATGGGCCGGCCGGTGCCGCTGTGTACGCGGTAGAGGTTGATGGACCAGTGGCAGCGCTCGTCGGAGCCCGGCACGAAGCCCGTGACGTTCATGTCCGTGATGGACTCGCCGGTCTCAAGGACCCGGCGCAGGGTCGCGGCGACGCGCTCGGCCTCCGGTGGCGCCAGGTAGTCGTGGACGTCGCGCCCGCGGTGGTCGTCGGGGGTGCCGCCGAAGATGGAGGCGATCCGCTCGTTGGCGCGCCGCACCCGCAGATCCGTGTCGAGCAGCAGGAAACCGAACGGAGTTTGGCCGAAAATCGACTGCGAAGCGGCGAGTTCGGTCTCGATCGCGCGCAGGGTGCGGACGTCCACCACGATGCACACGGCGGCCCGTTCGCCGTCCTCCGTGGTCGTGGGCATCACATAGACCTCGGCGAGCCCCTCGGTGCCCTCGGCGTCGGGCATCCGTATCGGGATGACTCCGGTCCACTCACGGCCGTCGAGGATCTCGGCCATCTTGCGCTGACCGCGTTCGCGCAGCTCGGGAGCCATGAAAGCGGCGATGGGGTCCATGCCGAGGGCCCGTTCGGCGGGGATGCCGAAGATCCGCTCGGCACGCAGGCTCCACTGGTCGACGAGACCGTCGGGGCCGATCGAGAACGAGGCGACCTTGACGTAGTCGTAGAGGGAGCCGGGCGGGTTGCTCTGCCACATGGAGTCGCCGGGCCCGTCGCTGAGCCCGTGGTCGGACATGCCCGCACCGAGGGCTTCGCCGGACCGGTCGGCCGACCGGTCCGCACCGCGGCCGTCACCGGCTCCCGCAGCGGACGCACCCTCACCCAGTCGGCCACCGACTCCCGCAAACGGGGCGCCCGCGCCGACACCTTCACCGGACCGCCCCACGGACTTGCCCACGCCGCGACCTTCGCCGGACCGCTCCACGGACTTGCCCACGCCGCGACCTTCCCCGGGCCGCCCCACGGACTTGCCCACGCCGCGACCTTCGCCCGGCCGGTCGCCGGCTGCCGCGCCCGCGCCCGCACTCGCGCCCGCGCCCTCGCCTGAGCGGTCGCCGGACCGCTGGTCCGGGAGGCCCGCGGCCGACGCCTCATGCCTGTCTCCGGCCGGCGCGCCGGTCATGCCGTTGCTCGGGGCGGCGGACACGCGTCGGGGTCCGCGGGCGGGCAGGCGGCCGCCCGCGCCACCGGCCGCGTCCCCAGTGGCCCCACCGGTCACGCTGCTCGTGCCCGCGCTTCTGCTGGGGGTTGTGCTGTGAGTGGTGCCGTGTGTGGTGCCGTGTGTGGTGCCGTCGGCAGTACGGGCCGTCGCGCGGCCCGTTGTGCGGCGTACGGCCGCGCGTGGCGTGCCGCCCGCAGCGGAACGGCTCGCGGCCTCAGCCCTCGCGCCGTCCGACGGGTCCTCCGACTCCGTCGCCTTCGCTGGTATCTCGCTCACGCGAACCGTCCCCTCCAGCTCACCGCGTCCGGCTTCGGTCACCGGGGGCGGCTGCCCGCAGTATCCAGCACTACGGCGCCGCACGACACGGTGTTCACGATCACAGCACGGTCCCGATGGCTTTCGGACCGGCCCGGCCATACTCCCAGTCTTCTAACCATGCGGCGCCGCCTCGAACCAAGGAGTCCGGGCGGCACCGCTGGTTTGAACCGCTCTACGACCGTGCGCCCCGGGGAGCCTCCCCTTGCGGAACGTGCGTCAGCAGGGCACGGCCAGCTCGAACCATACGGTTTTCCCGGCCGCTCCGGGCCGGGTGCCCCAGGCCCGGGAGGACGAGGCCACGAGCTGGAGACCCCGGCCGCCCTCGTCGTCGGGGTGTGGTGCGAGCGCGCGGGGCGGGTCCGGAAGGGAGTCGGAGACTTCGACGAGCAGGGCACCCAAGGGGGCGGTGGGGCGGACGAGGCGTACACCGATGGGTCCGGTGGCGTGTCGCAGCGCGTTGGTCACCAGCTCGCTCACCAGCAGGGCGGTCACATCGGCGAGGGAATCGAGGCCCCAGCCACGCAGCCGGTCCCTGACGGCGGCGCGGGCGGCCCGCACGGCACCGGGCTCGGCGGGGAAGGTCCACTCGGCGCAGTCGCCTTCGGTGTCGATCACGCCGATCACTTCCCGGGCCAGAAGCGGAGGGTGTCCGGTTTCTTGGGGTTAATGGGCCCATACCCGATATCGGTTACCCCTACCGCGCACAGGGGCGCACTGTGGCACGAACAGCGTAGGAGGCGCACACGCCATGAGCCTCATGCATCCCGCAACTCCCTGGAGCACATGCCCCGCCGGGGACAGAGGGACATACAGAGGGACAGGAGAGGGACATTCGGAGGGGGGTCTCGGGGCACAGCCCTCCGGGTTGGGGCGGTCTCTCGTGCGCGGAGCGTGTTGCCGGCGCACTCCGGAGGGTGCCGACGCACTCCGGATGTCGCTAGCGCACTCCGGAGCCGTCCCTCCCCCAGGCCAGCCGTGCCGTCTCCATGACCGCCGGGACGTCCTGGTCCAGCCAGTCGACGTCCCAGACCTCGTCGGGGGTCAGCCAGCGCAGCTCGTCATGGTCTTCAAGGGGTTGGGGGTCGCCGGAGAGGAGATGCGCGGTCCACACGTGCAGCACGTAGTCGGCCCTCAGGGGCCATTCACCGGGGACGCGCTCGGCCGGTTCCGCCTCCACGCCGAGTTCTTCGCGCAGTTCACGTACGAGGGCGTCCTGCGGGGTCTCGCCGGGCTCGACCTTGCCGCCGGGCAGCTCCCAGCGTCCGGCCAGTTCGGGCGGAGCGCTGCGGCGCGCGGCGAGCAGGCGTCCGCCGCTCAGCAGGGCGGCTCCCACCACCACGATCGGTTGGGTCATGCGCGGGAGCCTACGGGAGTGGGCCGGGACGCCGGACGGAGCCGGTCAGTTGCCCCCACTGTGGCCGTTCTGCCCGATGCGCTCGACCCAGTAGAGCTGTTTGTGTCCGCGGCTGTCGAGGCTGTCCGCGATCTTCTGCGCCTCGGCCCGGGTCGCGTACCTGCCCACGCGGTAGCGATTGCCGTTGTCGTCCTGTCGTATGACGAGCCACGGGAGAGTGATCGTGCCGTCGTTCATCGCGCCCCTCCACTTCCCGTTCTCGGCTCTCGCCGCGCCCCGCCCAAGGAAACCGCAATCCGCATATGCCCGAGCGTACGCCTTACCTTTACTCAGCGAATACGTAATTGCACAAAGAGGTACGCAACCAGCCATGGCGGAGGGGGAGCTTTCCGTCGAACGCGCCGTCGACCGCCCCACGCACGCCCCATTGCGCTCCTGCGAGCAGCGATCGAGCAGGCGGGAAGCGGCCACGGGGTGCGCCGGGCGCGCTGGACGGCGCCCACACGAGAACGGCCAGATTCGAACGGCTGGGGTTTTCCGGGTAGGGGCGGCAGGGCGGGAACATGCCTGGGCCGGCCACGGCCTACGACCCGCCCCCGTACGGGCGCCTACCTCACCGGCAAGTGATAAGCCACCCGGTAGCGATCCGCCGGCACCACCACATCCGCCGTTTCGACCGGTCGCCCGGACGCGAAGTACGTGCGCTGGATGACGAGGACGACATGCCCGGGCACACCACCGAGGGTGAGGAGTTCCTCGGCGAGGCCGGGCCGCGCACCGACCTCCTCCGTGACGTTGTCGACGATCACATCGATGGCCGCCATGCGCTCGACCACGCCCATCCCGCCGAGCGGCCCTTCCTCGGGCAGCATCACGGGCGTACGGCCGGTCACGGCCAGCGGCTCCCACGACGTGGAGAGCATCATCGGCTCCCCGGCGTCCCGGAACACGTACTTCGTGCACATCACACGGTCCCCGGGCTGAATGGCCAGCCGCTCGGCCACGGCACCACTCGCCTCGGCCTGCTCGCTCTTCGACTCCCACGTCCCCCGCGCGGCGGCATCGGCCTGCTCCTGCCGGAAGGGCGTGGCCCCGCTGGAGGGCCGGAACCCGGAACGCGCGACCCGCCGGGGCACGGGCAGCTCCCGCACATACGTCCCCGACCCGGAGCGGCCCTCGACGAGCCCCTCGGCCATCAGGACCTTGCGGGCCTCCAGCGCCACCGTGTCCGAAACGCCGTACTCCTCGCGGATGCGGGCCTGCGAGGGGAGTCGGGTGTGGGGCGGAAGCGAACCGTCGGCGATCTTCTTGCGGAGATCACCTGCGACGCGCAAGTACGCCGGCTGCTCACCGAAAGTCACTGGCCGCTCCCATCAGGTTGTACAGACAGCTACAGCGTAGCAACCCTGGGTTCAGCCATGCAAGCAAAGGCCTGAGAATCACTCGATGTGATGACAAGGCTCATGGGAAGGCTTTACGCAGGCATTTTCTCCCCAGCACGCCCGCCTTCACACCTCCTTGGCGCTCTCGCTCCCTCCGCCTGTGCCCCCGCCGCCCTCCTCACCGTACGAAGGCGGGGTCACCGCCAGACCCAGAGCCTTGCGGGCTGTAACCGCCGTGGTGCCGTCCACGAGTTCGTAGGCCTTGTCATAGTGCTCGTAGAAGACATCGGCGTCGGCCGCCCTCGCCGCCTTCTCCCACTGCTCCCGCGCCCGTTCCAGGGCGTCCGCGTGGGCGGCGACCGGCTGCTCGGCGTCGTCGGACCATCCGTGAGCGCGCAGCTTCGTCGCCTGCTCGTCCAGCGCCCCGGCGACCCGGGTGGCCCACTCCTTGTGGCCCGGCAGATCGTCCTCGACGTACTCGCCGGCGGGCGCGGTGTCGAGGGCGTCGTTGTACAGCACCTCGGCCAGGAGGTAGGCGAGTTGGTCGCCCGTCAGCACCGAGTCGTCCTTGCGCAGCGATCCCGTCAGCCCGGTGTTCTCGTCCGTGCTCCCGAACATGCACGTCACCTCGCGGTCGCCCGCGCTCCAACTCTGCCGGGTCGGGGTGAAGTAGTACACGTCGACGTACTCCGGGAGGGCCCAGGAGTCCATCGCGTACGCGTCGGCGAGGTCGTAGCACTTCTCGTCGGCGGTCTCGGTCAGCTCGTCGTCCCCCGGGTAATCGGCCCCCGGTATCTCGAAGTTGGCGAACACCTCCGCGTCGTGCTCACCGGCGCACGGCACCGTGTCGACGTCGTACGCGTAGCCCTCCAGGGAGCCGTTCGGCGCGTCGAAGCACTCGCCCTTCTCCACCGAGAAGGTGGTGCCGTTCTCGCGGGCGGCCTCCTCGAAGCCCTCCCAGAAGGCGCGCGCGCCGCCCGTGGCGAGAAAGACGGTCATCAGCAGGGCACCGATCGACGAGAGGACGATCCCCGAGACGGCCATCCCCTTGCCGCGTTCCCCCTTCTTCTTGATCTGCACCAGCCCGACGATCCCGAGTACCAGCCCGACGAGCGGCAGGAAACAGAGGATGCCGAGCACGAGCGCGGCGATCGCGAAGCCGTTGACGGGCGCGGGCCGGCTGTACGGGGAGTACCCCTGCCCCCAGGGCTGGTGGGGGTAGCCGTACGGCTGCCCGGGACCGACCCCGTACGGCTGCCCCGGACCCGGAGGCGGCGGGTACTGCCCCGGAGGCGGCGGGGTCCGACCCTGGGGCGGCGGGTACGGGCCCTGGGGCTCCTGGGGCTGCTGCGGCCCAGGGGGCGGGGGTATCGCCACGGCTACCGTGCCTCTCGTCCGGGTTTCAGGGAACTGACGTACGACTTGGCGCATGGTAAGCGGGGGCGGACGCGGCACGGGAGTTGCCTGTCACCTGGGCGGCCTGAGGCGGTTATACCTGAGGGACGTCAGAACCGCAGTGCCCAGGAGTCGATCCGCCCGGCATCCCGCACCCGGTTGTCGCTCACCCGGAGCTTCCACACGCCGTTGGCCGTCTCGGAGGACGCGTTCACCGTGTAGGTGGCGTCGATGGTGTCGGCACTGCCGCCGATGCCGTACCTCTTCAGGGTGTACGCCGTGCCGTCGGGGGCCACCAGTTGCACCCGGAGGTCGCCGACCTGCGTATGAACGATGCGGACCGGCACGCGCAGCGACGACGGGGCCTTCCCGGAAACACCCCTCACGGTGATCGATGACTCGACCGTCGCGTTGTCGGAGATCGTGACGTCACGGGTGTTCTCAAAGCGCGGGCCGGTCGGTGCTGACGTCCCGCCGCGGCCCACGTGGAGGAGGCGGTTGGGCGAACCCGCGCCGGGACTGGTGACGACGCCGGTGGTCGCGGAGTTGACGAGGGCCGTCTGGACGGCGGCGGGCGTGGCGGAGCGGTGGTCCGCCAGATGGAGCGCGGCGGCTCCGGCGACGTGCGGGGTCGCCATCGACGTCCCCGAGAGGGTGTTGGTCGCCGTGTCGCTGGTGCGCCAGAGCGAGGTGATGAAGGAGCCCGGGGCGAACAGGTCGAGGGCCGTGCCGTAGTTGGAGTAGCCGGCCCGGGCGTCGGAGTCGGTGGTGGCGCCGACGGTGATCGCTTCGGCGACGCGGGCGGGGGAAGTGGAGGAGGCGTTGGTCGCGTCGTTGCCGGCGGCGACCGCGTAGGTGACGCCGGAGGCGATGGAGTTGCGGACGGCCGCGTCCATCGCCGTGTCGGCGGGGCCGCCGAGGCTCATGGTGGCGACGGCCGGCTTGACGGCCTTGCCGGTCACCCAGTCGATACCCGCGACGACCTGCGCGGTCGTCCCCTCCCCTGAGTTGTTCAGGACCCGGACACCGACGATCTTCGCCTTCTTGGCGACACCGTAGGCCGTACCGGCGACGGTTCCGGCGACGTGCGTGCCGTGACCGTGGCCGTCCTGGGCCGTGTTGTCGTTGTCGACGGCGTCGTAGCCGTTGAAGGCACGGCCGCCGAAGTCGCGGTGCGTGATGCGGACACCGGTGTCGATGACGTAGGCGGTGACACCCGCTCCGGCGGTGTCGTCGTAGGTGTAGCTCCGGTCGAGCGGGAGCGCCGCCTGGTCGATGCGGTCCAGGCCCCAGGAAGGCGGGTCGGACTGGGTCGCGTCGATCGTGAACGTGCGGTTCTGGACGACGGAGTGAACGGCCGGGTCGGCGGCGAACCGTTTCGCCCTGGCCTCCGTGGCCCTGATCGCGTAGCCGTTGAGGGCCCGCGTGTAGGTGCGCTCGATGGTCGCGCCGTACGTCTTGGCGAGAGCCCTGCCCTGGTCGGAGCCGGCCTTGGCGAGGTCCTCCTTGAGGATCACGATGTAGCTGTCCTTGATGGCGCCCGACGCGCCCGCGTACTGGATCCGGCCTTCTGGTTCGGGGTCGGCGGCGCTCGCGGCAAGGGTCGGGACGAGAGCGAGAACGAGTGCCGCCGTGGTCGCACCGGCCAGTCTTCGCCGGGCCTGACGCATCGTTGCCATCTGGGGGGCCTTCCTCGGGTGGGACGGGAATGAACGGCCACTTTTGCATAAATGTGGTCATATCGTGCGCACCCGATGCGCCTGCCATCCCCCACTTATGACGCCTCGTCACTCAACGGCACAACTACGCTGCGGACATGACACCTCTGCCGGACTGTTACTGCCCTTCCGACGGCACGCGCGTCCGCGCGGGCTCGCTCGACTGGTGCTGCCCGTCCTGCCGCGGCCCGCTGGACCTGGACTTCGCTCCCACGCCCGCGCCGCTCACGTCGCTGGTCGGGCGAGTGAACTCGCTATGGCGGTACGCGGAGTGCCTGCCCCTGTCGGCGCCCTCGGTGTCCCTGGGTGAGGGCCGCACCCCGCTCGTGGAGTTGGGGGAGGGCGTCTCGGCCAAGCTGGACTTCCTGATGCCGACACTCTCCTTCAAGGACCGGGGCGCGGTACTGCTGGCCGAGCTGGCGCTGCGGCTGCGGCCCCGCCAGGTGCTCGCCGACAGCAGCGGCAACGCGGGTACGGCGATCGCGGCGTACTGCGCACGGGCCGCGCTGCCCTGCACGGTGTACGTCCCCGCCGGTACGTCGGCCAAGAAGCTGGAGCAGATCAGGGCGCACGGCGCGCGACTGCACGTGGTGGACGGGGACCGCGAGGCGACGGCGCGGGCGGCCCGGGAAGCGGCGGACGAGGAGGGCGTCTTCTACGCGTCGCACGTCTTCAACCCCTATTTCCTGCACGGCACGAAGACGTACGTCCACGAACTGTGGGAGGACCTAGGCGGCCGCCTCCCCGACGTGATCGTGGTCCCCGTCGGCAACGGCACGCTGCTGCTCGGCGCCTGGCTCGCGGTGGCGGAGTTGCACACAGCGGGGCTGATCAGGCAGCGGCCCGCCCTGTACGCCGTTCAGTCGGCCGCGGTCGCCCCGCTGGCGCACGCCTGGACCGAGGGCGCCGACGACCTGGTCGGCCGGACCCCGATGGCCCCCACCCTCGCCGAGGGCATCGCCATCCCGCACCCGCCGCGGGCCCGGCAGATCCTGCGGGCGGTCAAGGAGTCAGGGGGTGGATTCCTGACGGTGACGGAGGACCAGATCCGGTACGCGCAACGGGACCTGGCGTCGCGGGGACTCTACGTCGAGTCCACGGGGGTGGCCTGCTGGGCCGCCGTACGGGAGGGCGCACTCGGGGACCGTACGGCCGTGGTGCCGTTGTGCGGTGCGGGGGTGAAGTCGGGGTTGGCGGACGGCTGATCTCCCGCGCCTCGGCGACGCCATGACCGTGGGGGTGACCGGCTCCGACTCCGGCGGTCGGTCCCGATCCCGGCGATCGGCCCGGATCCCGGCCGCCCCCAGGGCTCAGTCGTCGAGGGCCGTCGCCCTGGCGCGCTGTTCCCAGGGGGCGATGTCCTCGCGTACCTGGTCGAGGTGGCCGAGGACCGCGCTCACACCGTCGCCCCCGAGCGGCAGCCTGAGCGGGGTCCGCTCGTCCTCCAGCGCGGCCAGGATGAGGGCCGCCGCCTTCGCCGGGTCCCCCGGCTGGGTGCCGTCGCCTCCGGCGACGAACCCCCGCGTCTCCCCCACCTTGTCGTACACACCGCTGTCCGCGCTCACCCCCGCCCGAGCGGTGTCGAACAGGGCGGTGCGGAAGGCACCCGGCTCGACGATCAGCACCTTGATGCCGAAGTCGCGCACCTCGTCCGCCAGCGCCTCCGACATGCCCTCCAGGGCGAACTTCGTTCCGCTGTACGCGGAGAAGCCCGCGAAGGACATCTGCCCGCCCATGCTGCTCATCTGCACGATCGCGCCCGAGCGCCGTTGCCGCATATACGGCAGCACGGCCCGCACCAGGGCGGCGGGGCCGAGGACGTGCAGGTCGAAGAGCGCGCGGAGCTCGGCATCGGTGGTCTCCTCGAAGGCACCCACGTGCGTGCGTCCCGCGTTGTTGACCAGGACGTCGATCCGCCCGTGCCGGGCCACGACGTCCCGTACGGCCGCCTCGGCCGCCGCCGTGTCGGTGACGTCCAGGGGCAGCGCCTCCATCCGGTCCGGGTGGGCGGCCACCAGGCCCGCCAGCGCGTCGGTGCGCCGCGCCGCGCCCACGACCACGTCACCGGCGGCGAGCGCCGCCTCACTGATCGCCCACCCGAACCCACTGCTCGCCCCCGTCACCAGCCACACCCTGTTCACGACCGCTCCTCGTCCGTCGGCTCCGGCCAGCGCCGAAAAAATTTACCCAAAGGGTATTGACTCCGGACATATACCGTGGAGAGTGGTTACTAGACCACAACACCGGAAGAGTCACAAAGCCGATAAGGACGTCTAGTCGGTGGAGTGACTTGGACAGGATGTGGTTTAGGCCCCCGGCAAGCCGGCGCGATACCGAGGCAACAGTGACGACTGGAGCCTCAGGACACGTGCAGCACTACCGGGGACTGTTTTTTGCCCTCGGAGCCTTCAGGCACCTCCCGCCGGGACAGGGTCTTCGAGCAGGTTCACAGCTTGGCGGGCCAGCAGGCGCTCCGCGTCCTCATAGCTCCAGCCGCAGTCGACGACCAGCGATCGCCATGCCGACAGCCCGAAGCAGAGCCACAGACGGTCCGCTGTGCCGTCCACGTCGAGATGCGGAGCCACCACACCGGTGGCGACCAGGTGCTGCGCGACTTCGCGAAGCGCTTGGCGGTACTGCGTGACGACGTAGTCCCATACCTCCCGCGCTTTGTCATCGCTCGCCATACAGGCGTAGAGCAGGTCGATGGACGAAGCGAAGCGTTCGGTGTTGCCGCGGGTTCCGTGTGCCAGGCATGCGACCGCGGAGGCGAGGTCCTCACATCGGACCACCTCGTCATAGAGCCCGGTGGTCCGCGAGTCCGCCACATCCGCGGCCAGGAGAGCATGCAGGAGCTCCGTCTTGGTGCCCACGCTCGCATAGAGCGTCTTGGTCGCGACGCCGGCCGAGCGAGCGACGTGCCCCATCGTCACCTGCGCATAGCCATGCGTGACGAAAAGATCGCGGGCGGCCTCCAAGATGTCCTGCCGAGTCCGGGCCGCGCCCTGCTCGCGCCGCGCTGACCGATACCTCCGAGTCCGTTCTGGCATACCTCCAGCCTACCCGTGACACCAGAGTGGCTGTATTCATTGCAGAGACTGTAACCTCAAAAACGGGTCGGGCACGCCGACAGGCCCGCCCGGAAGGCCACGCACTCCTCTACCCGAAGGGTTCCGCACCCCATGGCCATGAAAGCCGAGCGTGACGTGCAAGCCGTCGTGGAAACGCGACTCGCCCATGAGACACACAGACTGGCCACCGGGCTGCTCGTCGACGCCGGCGGCCGATCGTCCGTACCCTGCCAGGCGCTCGCGCAGTTGCGGGACTTCCTCGTGGTGAACCTGCGTCACCACCACGAGACCGAGGACGCATGGCTGTGGCCGCTCATCGTGGCAGCGGCACCGGACACGAAGCGCGCACTCGACGAACTGAGCGAAGAACACGAACGTCTGGACAGTGCGCTCGACCGCCTCACCGATATCGACCTCACCGGCGCGACAGACCATGACGGCGACAGCGAGAGCATGAGCGGTCACGACCGGCACGCGCTGCGCGAGGCGGCCGTCGCGGTGCGGGACTGCGTGCGTGACCACCTGACCCACGAGGAACCGATTCTGTTTCCCGCCCTGCGCCGGCACATCACGCCCGCGCAATGGGAGGAGTTCGCCCAACGAGTCATCGCCACCACCCCTCCGGTGGCCGGGCATTTGATGGTCGGGTTCCTCGATGAGGTGGGCACGCCTGCCGAGGTGGAGTCGATGCTCGTCACCATGCCGCCCCCGGTGAAGGCGATGCTGCCCGCCCTGCGCAGCCAAGCCGCCGCCGACCTGCGAGTCCTGCGAGGCAGCCGCTCATGACACGCACGCACCTTTCGTGGCCGGGCACGGCGTACGAGGCGATCAAGGGCGACCTGACCGTTGCGGCCGCCTACCTCACTCCGGCCGGAGGCGCGGTGGTCACCAGCGTCTCACCGGTAGGACTCGCTGACCGGGCGGCCAATGAGGTCAGCTTCACCACCTCGCTGGGCTTCCCGAAGAAACTGGAACGCATCCTGCACAACCCTCGCGTCTCTCTCGCCTATCACACGCGCGCACACGGATTCGCCGCCCACAGCCACTACGTCCTCGCCCAAGGCAGAGCATCGGTGGACCTTCAGCCTTCGGCACAGCGGCTGGCAGCGTTGATGCACGCCTCCGAGCCGTTCCTCGGGAGGACAAGGCACGGAAGAGTATGGGACTGGCTGCTCCGCGAGTACCACCAGGACCGCGTCTTCATCGATGTCGGCCTGGAACGCATCGTCACGTGGCCCGATCTCTCGGCGCACGGACCGGCAACCGTGACGGGCCCCTCCTGGCCGCAGCACCCCGCCGAACAGCGACCGCCGAAGAACGGCACAACCCCACGGGTACCCGTCTCCCAACTGGCCCGGCAGATCGCCGCCCTTCCCCATCGTCTGCTGGCCTACCAGGGCGCTGACGGCCACCCCGTCATCCTCCCCGTGACGGTCGCCGGACACGACGAGACCGGACTGCGCCTCACCGCACCGCCCGAACTCCTGGCCCCCGGCGGACGCCGAGCGGGTTTCCTCGCCCACGCGTTCCGACCGCAGTGCGTCGGTGTGAGCATGCGCACCGTCACCGGCTGGCTGACCGTCAAAGACGGAGAGACGGTGTACGCCCCCCACACATCGGCAGGCATGGCAGCACCGCCCAGCAAAACGGTCATGACCGTGGCCAACGGACTGCTGGCCAAACAGGGCCTGCGCCGCGCGCAGCGCAACGGCACCACCGCGCGCCTGCGTGACCTCGCAGCCCAGGGCCCGGCGCAAGGCTCCGAGCGGCACCCCGACGGCACGTGAGCCAGGGAGAACGCGCGGGCGACCGCGCGTACAGGCTGAATTCACAGCCTGGTTCCGCGGAATACCCCGGTCAGTTCTCCGTTCCCGCGGCCCAGAGCACGGAGTCGCCGGACTTGATCAGAACGTTTCCGTCGGCCTGGAACACGAGGACCGCTCCTGGGTTGCCATGGGTCCGCGAAGCCCACAGGGCCTGCCCGTCGCTGTTGTAGACGACCAGATTGCCGTCCGGCTGGAAGCGAGCGGAGTTGCCCTCACCTTTGGTTATCGAAGCCCAGCGCGGCTTGCCATCCTGGTCGTAGATCACCAGGTTGCCGTCCGCCTGCATGGCCAGAGTCCTGTCCCCGGCCGCCACGGACTCTCCGGCGGCCAGCTCGAACGTGGCCTGTACGACCTTGAGTGTCGCACTCTTCTCCTGCGGTTCCTGCGGTTCCTGCGGTTCCTGCGGCTTTTGTGGCTCCTGGGCCGAGGCAGACGGCGTCCCGCTCGCGGTCGCCGAGGCGGCCGAGTCCGACGGCCGTCCCTGCGCGGACGGGGAGGACTCGGCCGAGGAACGCTGCGTACCGAAGTGGACGGCGACCGCCACGGCCACCACGACCGCGACCGCGGCGATGCCCGTGGTCAGCAGCCACGCCGGCCGACGACGTCGGCCGGGGTCAGCCGGGGCGGCGAGTACGGGGTCGGGACTGATCAGGGTCGGTGACGCGTCCTGACCAGCGGGGGTCGTGACGGCGTGGTGGTCGAGGTCGACCACGGTGCGCGCCGCATGCTCGGCCTCGGTCAGTGTGTCGGTGAGAGCCACGGGGTATTCCTCGGGCCAGCGCCCGAGCCGGCCGCCGATCTCCGCCAGCCGTCCGCTCAGCTGGGCCGTGGTCGGGCGCACGGCGGGGTCCTTGGCCAGACACTCGGTGAGCAGCGGCACCAGTGACGGGGCGACGCCTGCGAGGTCGGGCTCCTCGTGGACCACTCGGTACAGCAGCGTGGCCGCGGGGATCTGTTCCCCCGCGCGCAAGAAGGGGCCGCGCCCGGTCGCGGCGTAGACCAGCAGGGCGGCCAGGGAGAAGACGTCCGCGGGCGCCGCGGCGACACCGCCGACGGCCTGGTCCGGTGCGAGAAATCCGGGGGAGCCCACGGGGACACCGACTCGGGTGTGCCTGCTGTCGTCGGCGGCCCGTGCGACACCGAAGTCGATCAGCCGTGGACGGTCGCGTGCCAGCAGGACGTTCCCGGGCTTGATGTCCCGGTGTGCGAGACCGGCGTCGTGCACGGCCTGCATGGCGCCGCACAGTTCGGCGGCGAGTGAGAGCAGTGCGGTATGCGGCAGCGGACCATGGGCCGTGACCCATTCCGCGAGCGACGGCGCGGGCACATACTCGGTGGCCAGCCACTGCGGGCGGCTGCCCGGGGCACTGTAGTCCACGACGGTCACTGTCCACGGCGAACGGACGCGGTCGCTGTTGCGTATCTCCCGGGCGAACCGCTCCTCGAAACCCGGCTCGGAGCTGAGATCGTCACGGATCGTCTTCAGCGCGAGCAGCCGACCCGAACCCGTACGGGACAGGAACACCTGCCCCATGCCGCCCTCACCGATCCGGCCGAGTAACGGATAGCCGCCTATGGACGTCGGGTCCGAAGGCTGAAGGTTATTCATGACGACTTTTCCCCGGAAGTGTGCAGGAGCGCTCGAATTACGGCGCTGAGCCTTTACTTGGTACTGGCGAGCAGAATGGTCCGCGCCCGCAAGTATGCCGGATGGATTCGTCCTTCGCTTTTCTTTCCGACTGATTGACACCGACAAGATGCCGACAAGATGCCGAGCCTGGCCGGGAATTCACGGAAAGCTTTCCTGTTCCTACCGCCAGTGCAAGCCCGGTCCCGGCGGACCGTGACGCGGCCACGAGAAAAGCTCTGGCGAATGCCAGAGCTTTCTCGACTTATGGCGTATAACTGCCCCGGGCCGCCGCGCCTAGACGTTGAAGCGGAACTCGACCACGTCCCCGTCCTGCATGACGTAGTCCTTGCCCTCCATACGGGCCTTTCCCTTGGCGCGGGCCTCGGCGACCGAGCCGGTAGCCACGAGGTCCTCGAAGGAGATGACCTCGGCCTTGATGAAGCCCTTCTGGAAGTCGGTGTGGATGACACCGGCGGCCTCGGGAGCGGTGGCGCCCTTCTTGATGGTCCAGGCGCGGGACTCCTTGGGGCCGGCCGTCAGGTAGGTCTGCAGGCCGAGGGTCCTGAAACCGACGTGGGCGAGGGTGGCGAGGCCCGGCTCCTCGGCGCCGACCGACTGGAGCAGCTCCAGCGCGTCCTCCTCGTCGAGCTCGGCGAGGTCCGCCTCCAGCTTGGCGTTGAGGAAGATCGCCTCGGCGGGGGCGACCAGGGCGCGCTGCTCGTTCTTGAAGTCCTCGTCGACCAGTTCGTCCTCGTCGACGTTGAAGACGTACAGGAACGGCTTGGTGGTCAGCAGGTGCAGGTCGTGGAGGAGCTCCGCGCGCTCGCTGCCCTGGACGATGCCGTGGGCGAACAGCGTGTCGCCGTTGTCCAGGATCTGCTTGGCCTCCTCGACGGCCTTCACCTTCGGGGCGATGTCCTTCTTGATCCGCGACTCCTTCGTCAGGCGCGGAAGGACCTTCTCGATGGTCTGGAGGTCGGCGAGGATCAGCTCGGTGTTGATCGTCTCGATGTCGTCCTTGGGCGAGACCTTGCCGTCGACGTGCACGACGTTCTCGTCCTTGAAGGCACGGATGACCTGGCAGATCGCGTCCGACTCACGGATGTTCGCCAGGAACTTGTTGCCGAGGCCCTCGCCCTCGCTGGCGCCGCGCACGATGCCCGCGATGTCGACGAAGTCGACGGTCGCCGGGAGGACCCGCTGGGAGCCGAAGATCTCGGCCAGCCTGGTCAGACGGGGGTCGGGGACGCCCACGACGCCGACGTTCGGCTCGATCGTGGCGAACGGGTAGTTGGCCGCCAGCACGTCGTTCTTGGTCAGGGCGTTGAACAGGGTCGACTTGCCGACGTTGGGCAGACCGACGATTCCGATCGTGAGCGACACGTTGCGACTTCCCGTACGTGAGGACTGAGCAGCTGACTTGTCGGGCCCGGGTCCTTGTGCGTTCAGGGTGGTGCGTCCTGGGTGCGCGGGCCGATCCACCAGTCTACGGCGTAGCCGCACCCCTCCCGGCGACCGTATCGAACGCTTGGCCAAGCTCTGCTCAACCGCGTGTCAGAGCGGCCGTTCAGCACATAAACCGACCTAAGTTGGTCCGGTGGAGCAACATCCGGTGGAGCAACACAGGACGCGTCCCCCCAGGCCCTGTCCGACGACAGGGCCTGGGCCCCGACCGCGCCGTGACACGCCCCTTCCCCCGCAGGCGGGCAGAGCGGGGTCCGCTCCGGGCCGGCCGGGCCGGCCGGGCAGGGCGGCGGAGTCGGGGTCGTCGGGCGCCCGGCGGCCGGCAGCAGCCGACGCCGCCCGCGTGCCGGGACGTGCTCGGGGCCTGCGGAGGCCGGTGCGCGGACCCGTGGTCCGAGCCGTACGGCGTTTGCCGAACCCCCGGCTCACCAGGCTCGGGGGCGGTCTGTTCTGTGGCGCGGCGATGGTGACCCTGGGCTGCCTCGACCGGCTGCTGCTCGGGGCCTCGATGACCGTGTACGGCGGGCTGTTTCTGCTGGTCAGCACGTTGACCGCGGTGTGGGTACGGCGGGGTGACCCGGTCACCCCGCCCGTCGTCGTGCCGATCGCCTTCGCGGCCGGGCTGCTTCCCCTCGCCGAGAGCGGCGACGGCCTCGCCGGGCGTCTGGCGGGCCTGGTCACCGCCCTCGCCACGCAGGCGGGCTGGCTGTACGGCGGCACGCTCGTCGCCGGTGCCATCGCGACCGGACGCAAGATCCGCCTGATGAAGCGCCGTGGATCCCTCCGCGGGTCTCTCCGCGGGTCTCTCCGCGGGTCTTTCCGCGGGTCTTTCCGCGGGACTCTCGGCAGGTCTCTCGGCGGCGGCCCGGTGCGCCTACGCCCCAGCCTCCAGCCGGGCACGGGACCGGACAGGCCGCACGGGCCGGACAGTCCGGACAGTCCGGCCTCTGACCCGCAACGCCGTCTGGCCCGGGACGCCGTCTGACAGGGGAAGCACCCTGGCAGGGGAAGCCCTCTGGCAGGGGAAGCCCCCGGCAGGGATGCCCCCTGAAAGGCGGCTACGCCTTCGCCGCCCGCATCGCCGCTCCCACGATCCCCGCGTTGTTCTGCAACTGCGCCGGAACGATCTCCGCCCTTATGCCCTCGATCAGCGGCAGGAACTTCTGGGCCTTGCGGCTCACTCCGCCACCGATGATGAAGAGCTCGGGCGAGAAGAGCATCTCGACATGGGCGAGGTACTTCGTGACGCGCCGGGCCCAGTGCTCCCAGCTCAGCTCGTGGTCGTCCTTGGCCTTGGTCGACGCGCGCTTCTCCGCCTCATGACCGCCCAGTTCCAGGTGGCCCAGCTCCGTGTTCGGCACGAGGACCCCGTCCACGAACACGGCGCTGCCGATGCCGGTGCCGAAGGTGAGCAGGATGACCGTGCCCCGGCGGTCCCGGCCCGCGCCGAACTCCACCTCGGCGACGCCCGCCGCGTCCGCGTCGTTGACCATCGTCACCGGCAGTCCGCCGAGGCGCTCGCCGAGCAGGACGCCGGCGTCGACATCGATCCAGGCCTTGTCGACGTTGGCCGCCGTACGGATCGTGGCGCCGCCGGTGACCACTCCGGGGAACGTGATGCCCACCGGGCCCCGCCACCCGAACTGGTCGACGACCTCCTTCACGCCGTCGGCCACCGCGTCGGGCGTGGCCGGGTGCGGGGTCAGCACCTTGAACCGCTCGTGCGCCAGGTCGCCCCGGTCCAGGTCCACGGGAGCACCCTTGATCCCGGATCCACCGATGTCCACGCCGAAGATCTGCATGGCCCTACGTTACGTCGTACGACGGACAGTGACGTACCCGCTCCGGGTCCACGGAGCGCAACCGCGCAGAACCCTCACTTCTCGGAGATGTCGTGGCCCGTGCGCTCCGCCACCAGGCTCGCCGCCTGGGCGCGCAGGTCCTTGCGCAGTTCCTTCGGCAGGGAGAAGGTGATCGACTCCTCGGCGGCCCTGACGAGTTCGACGTCCGCGAACCCGCGCTGCGCGAGCCACTCCAGGACCTGCTCGACGAGGATCTCGGGCACCGACGCGCCCGAGGTGACACCGACCGTGGAGACGCCCTCCAGCCAGGCCTCGTCGATCTCGTCGGCGAAGTCCACGAGGTACGCCTCGCGCGAGCCCGCGAGCTTGGCGACCTCGACGAGCCGCTTGGAGTTGGACGAGTTGCGCGAGCCGACGACGATCACCAGCTCCGCCTCCGCGCCCATCTGCTTCACGGCGAGCTGACGGTTCTGCGTGGCGTAGCAGATGTCGTCGCTCGGTGGCGAGACGAGCAGCGGGAACTTCTCCTTGAGCGCGCCGACCGTCTCCATGGTCTCGTCCACGGAGAGCGTGGTCTGGGAGAGCCACACGACCTTGGACGGGTCGCGGACCTCTACCTTGGCGACGTCCCCGGGGCCGTCGACGAGCGTGATGTGGTCCGGCGCCTCACCGGAGGTGCCGATGACCTCCTCGTGGCCCTCGTGCCCGATGAGGAGGATGTCGAAGTCGTCGTTGGCGTACCGGATGGCTTCCTTGTGGACCTTGGTGACCAGGGGGCAGGTCGCGTCGATGGTGGCGAGGCGGCCGCGCTCGGCCTCCTCGTGCACGGTCGGCGCGACGCCGTGGGCGGAGAACATGACGATGTTGCCCGGGGGGACCTCCTCCGTCTGCTCGACGAAGATCGCGCCCTTCTTCTCCAGGGTCTGCACGACGTACTTGTTGTGGACGATCTCGTGGCGCACATAGATCGGGGCCCCGTACTGCTCCAGGGCCTTCTCGACGGCGATCACCGCGCGGTCGACTCCCGCGCAGTAACCGCGGGGGGCGGCGAGGAGGACACGGCGGCCAGGCGAAGCAGTCATGCGCACCATCGTAAGGCCGCGCCGGGCGGGTCGAAGATCGCGGGCGGGGGCTCGGGCCGCCTGCGGCTGACCGGCTCGGCGCTCGGGGGCAACTGGAATGTCAGTCGCCCCCACTACTCTCGGGCGCATGGCACTGACTACGTCCGCGGACGCCCCGCTGCCCGTCGGCGAGGTGTCGCGGCTCATCGGAGGGTGGATCGACCGGCTCGGCGCGGTGTGGGTCGAGGGGCAGATCACCCAGTTGTCGCGGCGCCCGGGTGCGGGCGTCGTCTTCATGACGCTGCGCGACCCGTCGTACGACATCTCCGTGAGCGTCACCTGCTACCGGCAGGTGTTCGACGCGGTCGCCGGCGTCGTGAGCGAGGGCGCGCGCGTCGTGGTGCACGCGAAGCCGGAGTGGTACGCACCGCGCGGGCAGCTGTCCCTGCGCGCCGCGGAGATACGGCCGGTCGGTGTGGGTGAACTCCTCGCCCGGCTGGAGCAGTTGAAGAAGTCCCTTGCCGCGGAAGGGCTGTTCGCGCCCGAGCGCAAGAAGCCGCTGCCCTTCCTGCCGCAGCTCATCGGGCTCGTCTGCGGGCGGGCGTCGGCGGCCGAGCGGGACGTCCTGGAGAACGCCCGGCACCGCTGGCCGGCCGTCCGCTTCGAGGTGCGCAACGTCGCGGTGCAGGGCGTGCACGCGGTGCCGCAGGTCGTCCAGGCCGTCAAGGAGCTGGACGCGCTCGACCACGTGGACGTGATCATCGTGGCGCGGGGCGGCGGCAGCGTGGAGGACCTGCTGCCGTTCTCCGACGAGCAGCTCATCAGGGCCGTGGCGTCCTGCCGTACGCCGGTCGTGTCGGCCATCGGGCACGAGCCGGACAACCCGCTGCTGGACCACGTGGCCGACCTGCGCGCGTCCACGCCGACCGACGCCGCCAAGAAGGTCGTGCCGGACGTCGGCGAGGAGTACGAGCGGGTGCGCTGGCTGCGGGACCGCGGGCGTCGCTGCGTCGAGGCGCTCATCGAGCGTGAGGAGCGAGGGCTGGCGCACGCGCTGGCCCGCCCCTCGATGGAGGACCCGCACCGCATGGTCGACGAGCGCGCGGACCAGGTCGGCGCGCTCCTCGACCGGAGCCGCCGCTGCCTCGGCCACCACCTGGACCGCGCCGACTCGGAGCTGGCGCACACCCGCGCGCGTGTGGTCGCCCTCTCCCCGGCCGCGACCCTGAAGCGTGGGTACGCGGTGCTGCAAAAGGCCGACGGCCATGTCGTACGCGCCCCACGGGAGGTCACGGACGGCGAGCCGCTGCGGGCCCGGGTGGCCGAGGGCGAGTTCACGGTACGAGTCGACACATAGGGTGAGGGACATGACCAGCAGCAACACCAGCGAGACCAGCGAGACGCTCGGGTACGAGCAGGCGCGGGACGAGCTGATCGAGGTCGTCCGCCGTCTGGAGGCGGGCGGTACGTCCCTGGAGGAGTCGCTCGCCCTGTGGGAGCGCGGCGAGGAGCTGGCCAGGGTCTGCCGGCACTGGCTGGACGGGGCGCGGCGGCGGCTGGACGCCGCGTTGGCCGAGGAGGCGGCGGAGGACGACGGAGCGGAGGCGGGCGCGGAGGACGCGGGCGCCAAGTGACCGGCGGTGCGGTCCCCTCCCCGGGGACCCTGGCCCTGGCCTGATCGGCGCACGGGGTCGTCTCGGGTGCGGGCGCCCGGACGTGCGCCCGCGCATGCCTCACTCCGTCCTCAGCGCCTCCGCCATCTCCGTCAGCTGGGCGAACGGTGCCGACCCCGTCACCACCGTCGTGACCCCCTCACCCTTCAGGACGAGCGCGTTGTAGCGCTCGCCCTCGTAGCGCCGCCACTCCTGGTCGCCGATCTTCTGGGTGGACGTCTCCTCGGCGCCCTGGGTGGCGTCCTCGATGAAGGTGGACGGTTTCTGAGCGGACTGCTCGACCGCCACGTACTGACCCCGGGGGTCGTGGAAACCGAGGTGCCAGGCATCGAAGTCGTCGCCCCGGAAGCGGACCGAGGTCGCCTTCCAGCTCTGCGGCAGGCCCTCGGGAGCGGCCACCGGATAGGACGCCGCACGGCGCGCCGTCAGAAGCTCGACGCGGTAGTCGACGCGCTTGAGCTCGGGAGGCGTGTCGTCGTGCGGAACGAAAAGATAGATGACGCCGGCCGCCAGCACACTGACCCCGAGGGAGAGGATCATGTTGCGGACCGTCTGCTTGCCATTCTTGCCTGCCACGCCCTCATCGTCGCAGGTACACCGGTCTGCTCATCCGTGGGGTCCCCTGCTCGTTTTGTCGGTCTGGCGATAGAGTCGATCCGAACCCTCATCCGGCCGTCGTCGTATCAGAAAGGTGCGCTCCGATGACCGAGAACCATCATCTGCCGTCCGAACTTGAGGTGCCGTCCGAGGCCCCCGACCGCAACCTCGCCCTGGAACTGGTACGCGTCACCGAGGCCGCCGCCATGGCCGCCGGCCGCTGGGTCGGCCGCGGGGACAAGAACGGCGCCGACGGAGCCGCCGTACGTGCCATGCGGACCCTCGTCTCCACCGTGTCGATGAACGGTGTCGTCGTCATCGGTGAGGGCGAGAAGGACGAGGCCCCGATGCTCTTCAACGGGGAGCACGTCGGCGACGGGACCGGCCCCGAGTGCGACATCGCCGTGGACCCGATCGACGGGACGACCCTCACGGCGAAGGGCATGACGAACGCCATCGCCGTGCTGGCGGCGGCCGACCGGGGCACCATGTTCGACCCGTCGGCCGTCTTCTACATGGACAAGCTGGTCACCGGGCCGGAGGCCGCCGACTTCGTCGACATCGACGCGCCCGTGTCCGTCAACATCCGGCGGGTCGCCAAGGCCAAGCGGTCCACGCCCGAGGACGTCACGGTCGTCATCCTCGACCGGCCCCGCCACGAGGGGATCATCAAGGAGATCCGGGAGACCGGAGCACGCATCAAGCTGATCTCCGACGGCGACGTCGCGGGCTCGATCCTGGCGCTGCGCGAGAACACCGGCATCGATCTGCTGCTCGGCATCGGCGGTACGCCCGAAGGCATCATCTCGGCCTGCGCGGTCAAGTGCCTCGGCGGCACCATCCAGGGCAAGCTGTGGCCGAAGGACGACGGTGAGCGGCAGCGCGCCATCGACGCGGGCCACGACCTGGACCGTGTGCTGACGACGGACGACCTGGTCTCCGGTGAGAACGTCTTCTTCGTGGCCACCGGCATCACCGACGGCGAGCTGCTGCGCGGCGTGCGCTACCGCGCCGAGACCGCGACGACCGACTCCATCGTCATGCGGTCGAAGTCCGGCACGGTCCGCCGCATCGACTCCGTGCACCGGCTGAGCAAGCTGCGCGCGTACAGCTCGATCGACTTCGAGCGAGCCAAGTAGCTCCGCCGGTCGAGCCACACAAGCTCAAAGCCCCGCGTCCGGCGACGGTGGGCGCCCTCGGTGCGGAGAGGGCGCCCTTTCCCTTCGTACGCGCGGGAGTTCGCCAGAAATCACCGGAGTTCGCGGGAGTTCGCGGGAGTTCAGGAGGCCGCCGCCACCCGGCTCGCCGAGGCCGCCTTCTTCAGCTCCAGCTCGCGGCGGCGGCGCCGGGCCAGGACCACACGGCGCTCGGCGGCGGTGAGGCCGCCCCAGACGCCGTACGGCTCGGGCTGCAGCAGCGCGTGCTCGCGGCATTCGACCATGACGGGACAGCGGGCACAGACCCGCTTCGCCGCCTCCTCGCGGGAGAGCCGGGCCGCGGTGGGCTCCTTCGACGGGGCGAAGAACAGCCCGGCCTCGTCGCGCCGGCACACCGCCTCCGTGTGCCAGGGGACGTCCTGATCCCTGTCTCGCACTGGCACCCGCTGGGAGGGAACAGCAGCGACCTGCAGGGACGAAGGGGACGGTTGCAGCACGGTCTACTCCTGACGACGGCTTCGCGAGCGAGAGACGATGCAGCAAGCCCTACCCGTTGTACGCGGGCCTATGCGTGGAGCCCCCAACCGCCGGGTTCTGAAGGCGACTTGCGGTGAAGGGAGTGAGAGGCAGGGGGCGCGGGACCTTTGGCGCGAAGGGAATGCGCAACCGTCAACGATCCAGATGCCTGCGCAGACCGCTGTCGACCTTGCGCGTGACGCGGTCGAGCAGGTCGGCGATCACCTTGCCCCGCCTGGGCCTCGCCTCCACGCTGCCCAGCACGGCCAGCCCGTCCACATAGACCACGGGCGCGTCGGGTTCCCCCGAATCCAGCGTGTCCACTTCGAAGTTACCGAGGACGCCGGCGCCGCTGCCCCGCAGCGAGACGTTCTCCGGGACGCGGACCTCGACGCTGCCGCATATCGAGATCGCCTTGATCATCACCTGGCGGTGCTCGAAGAGCGCCTCGCTGAGGTCGATCTCGACGCTGCCGAATATCGCGTACGCGTGGATGCGACGGCCGGCCCGCCAGCGGCCCCTGCGCAGCGAGGCACTGAAGACCGCCACCAGGCGCTCGTCCGGGTCGACCGGAATCGCGCCCGGCGAGGGCCGGCTGGGCGCCGCCGCGTACGCCCCGGCCGCCCTGCCGGTGTGGGCGGCGGGCAGGTCCCGTATGAAGACCTCCAGCTCACCCACCGTCTTGGCGGCGAGCACGCCCTCGACCCGCTCGGCGTGCTCGTCCGCGGTGAGGCGGCCCTCGGCGAGGGCGTCGCGCAGGATGTCGGCGATGCGGTCACGGTCGGCGTCCGAAGCACGCAGTTCGGAAGCACGCGGTTCGGAGACACGCGCTGCGGCGATCTGCTGCGGGGCACTCTTCTGAAGGTCCACGGCAGCAGCGTACCGAAACGCGATAGATCGCGACTACCCCTCGTCCGGGCCTGTGGAAAACCCGGCCTGTGGAAAACTCCCGGTGCTGGAACTGAGCCTTACCTCACAAGCTCGCTGCCGGCGACAGGTTCTACGCTGGTGGGGCCTGCCGGTGTCGGCGGGCGGCCGTCTGCCGAGTGAGGAATGGGCTGAGATGCCGCGTAGTTCCCCCCCATCCAACCCTGAGTTCGCGTACACCGATCTGCTCCCCATGGGAGAGGACACCACCCCGTACCGGCTGGTGACCTCCGAGGGTGTCTCCACTTTCGAGGCCGACGGCCGGACGTTCCTCAAGGTGGAGCCGGAGGCGCTGCGCAAGCTCGCCGAGGCGGCCATCCACGACATCCAGCACTACCTGCGCCCGGCCCACCTCGCGCAGCTGCGCCGCATCATCGACGACCCCGAGGCGTCCGGCAACGACAAGTTCGTGGCGCTGGACCTGCTGAAGAACGCGAACATCGCGGCGGCGGGCGTCCTGCCGATGTGCCAGGACACGGGCACGGCCATCGTGATGGGCAAGCGCGGTCAGAACGTGCTGACCCGGGGCGGCGACGAGGAAGCGCTGAGCCGCGGCATCTTCGACGCGTACACCAAACTCAACCTGCGCTACTCCCAGATGGCTCCGCTCACCATGTGGGAGGAGAAGAACACCGGCTCCAACCTCCCGGCCCAGATCGAGCTGTACGCGACGGACGGCGGCGCCTACAAGTTCCTCTTCATGGCCAAGGGCGGCGGCTCCGCCAACAAGTCGTTCCTCTACCAGGAGACGAAGGCCGTCCTGAACGAGGCCTCCATGATGAAGTTCCTGGAGGAGAAGATCCGTTCGCTGGGCACGGCCGCCTGCCCGCCGTACCACCTGGCGATCGTCGTCGGCGGCACGAGCGCGGAGTACGCGCTCAAGACCGCGAAGTACGCCTCCGCGCACTACCTGGACGAGATCCCGGCCGAGGGCTCGCCGCTCGGTCACGGCTTCCGGGACAAGGAGCTGGAGGAGAAGGTCTTCGAGCTCACGCAGAAGATCGGCATCGGCGCACAGTTCGGCGGCAAGTACTTCTGCCACGACGTGCGGGTCGTCCGCCTCCCCCGGCACGGCGCGTCGTGCCCCGTCGCCATCGCCGTGTCCTGCTCCGCCGACCGCCAGGCCGTCGCGAAGATCACCGCCGAGGGTGTCTTCCTGGAACAGCTGGAGACGGACCCGGCGCGGTTCCTGCCGGAGACGACGGACGAGCACCTCGACGAGTCGTCCGACGTGGTGCGCATCGACCTGAACCAGCCGATGGACGCGATCCTCGCCGAGCTGACGAAGTACCCGGTGAAGACCCGTCTCTCCCTGACCGGCCCGCTGGTCGTGGCCCGCGACATCGCGCACGCCAAGATCAAGGAGCGGCTGGACGCGGGCGAGGAGATGCCGCAGTACCTGAAGGACCACCCGGTGTACTACGCGGGCCCGGCCAAGACCCCCGAGGGCTATGCCTCCGGCTCCTTCGGCCCGACGACGGCCGGCCGCATGGACTCCTACGTCGAGCAGTTCCAGGCGGCGGGCGGTTCCAAGGTGATGCTGGCCAAGGGCAACCGCAGCAAGCAGGTCACGGACGCGTGCGGCACGCACGGCGGCTTCTACCTCGGTTCCATCGGCGGCCCGGCCGCCCGTCTCGCCCAGGACTGCATCAAGAAGGTCGAGGTCGTCGAGTACGAGGAACTCGGCATGGAGGCCGTCTGGAAGATCGAGGTCGAGGACTTCCCGGCGTTCATCGTCGTCGACGACAAGGGCAACGACTTCTTCCAGGACCCGGCGCCGCAGCCGACGTTCACGTCGATTCCGGTGCGGGGGCCCGGGCTGGCGTAGTACGTAACTCACGCGCGCCCCTGCCGGCCCGGGGCTGGCCGGGGGAGGCCGGGGGAGGCGCGTGGTGATGGCGTGGCCCTCGCCGACAAGTAACCGTGGGGGGGACCGCTCGCTTCTTTGCCAGTGTCGTGCTTCCGCGAGCCGAGTAAAGGGCGCTCCGCGTCGGCTGCGCCGATCGGCCTGCGGCCGACCCTTGACTCGGCTCGCTCCAGCACGGGGAAGAAGCGAGCGAGCGGCCCGGAAAGGCGGGGGCCCCAGGTGGGTAGGGGCAGGGGTTGGCTGATTGCTGGGCCGAGGTTGCGGGGCGCACTCGCGCCTCGCATGCACGCCGGGTCGGCTCAGCGGCTTGCGGTGCGTGGGGGGTCGGGCGCGTCAGCAGGGCAGGGGCACGCCGGGCGGGCTTGGCGGCTGTCGGCTGGTGCGTTGTCCGGCTGGGCGCGGTCGTCACCCCCGGCGGGAGGGCAGGCGGGGCGGGACATCTCATGAGTCACACTCACCCCACAGGCCACGCCTCAGGGGGTAATTGGCAACTTTGGGACGGGAGGTCGGGGGCGAGGAGGGGGAGGCGTGGCCGAAACCTGCCAATTACCCATGCCAAGGCGTAGATGGGGGTACGCCCCTCCACGGCTCTCGGGCAGGCCCGCCCGCGTGACCGCCCGCCACCGCTCACCGGCCGGACGCCGCCAAGCCCACCCGGCGTGCATGCGAGGTGCGACCGCGACCAACCCACCGGCCGATGGCCGCTGAGCCGACCCGGCGTGCCCCCGTGGCGCGATCGCGCCGTCAACTCCGGCCCAGCATGTCAGCGCACAGCACCCGCCATCCACCTGGGCTACCGCCTTTTCGGGCCGCTCGCTCGCTTCTTCCCCGTGCTGGAGCGAGCCGAGTCAAGGGTCGGCCGCAGGCCGATCGCCGAAGGCGACGCGGAGCGACAGCGGAGCGCCCTTTACTCGGCTCGCGGAAGCACGACACTGGCAAAGAAGCGAGCGGCCCCCACGGTCACTTGTCGGCGAGGGCGGTGAAGGCGGTAAGGGCGGTGACGAATGCCGACCAGGCCGGCCTGCCGAAGATCAGCGCGGGGCCGTGAGGGGTCTTCGAGTCCCGTACGGGGACGGCGTGCGGGTGGCGATCGAGGACTTCGAGGCAGTCGCCTTCGTTCCCGCCGCTGTAGGAGGACTTGCGCCAACCCTTCAGCACGGACGCGTCGGGGAGGGTGTGCTCCTCAGTCATGGTGGTCGTATTCCTTCGCAGTCAACCGCATCAGAGCCAGTGACTCCTTCTGCGACAGGGCATCTCCCAGCACGAGATCGTAGGCGGCCTGGATGCGCTCGACCAGAGTCGGCTCGTCGTGGACCGTGCCAGCCAGGAATGCCTCGACGTAGACAGCCGGGGGCTGGTCCTCGAACCACATCAGCTTGGCCTGGCTCACGAGCAGCGGATGACAGCCGACGCCGAACGGCGCCACGTGCACCCGGATCCGCTCGCCCTCCACCAGCCGTACAAGGTGCATGAGCTGCTTCGCCATCACCTGCGGACCGCCGATCGGCCGCCGCAGCACTGCCTCGTCGAGCAACACCCAGACCACCGGCGTGCTGGGGTCATCGAGAATCCGGGCCCGGTCGAGCCGCGTGGCGACGGCCTTGGCCCGCACCTCCTTGCACAGGGGCGGATAGGAAGCATCCCGGAGCACGGCATCCGCGTAACCCCCGGTCTGCAGGAAACCAGGCACGAACGACAACGCGAACTCCCGGATCACCGAAGCCTGTTGCTCCAGCGCCAACGCCGCCTCGAAGTGCGCCGCCACCGGCCTTCGATCGTTCCCCGGTCGAAAACTGCTCAACGCCCCCCGCGTGTCGAGCACCTGGTCCAGCCTCCGCGCATCATCCTTCGACGGCACCCGCCTCCCGGCCTCGATGTGGGCGATGTGCGTGCGCGACATGATCGCCTCGTCGGCCAGTTGCTGCTGCGTCTTCCCCGCCGACTCCCGCTGCTGCCGAAGCCAGTCGCCGTATGCCGTCCCCATGTGACACCCCTCTGCGATCGTTTGCTCACTTAGCGTAAAAACCCCTTCGCGCCCAAGTAGCCCAAACACCGGAACATCCCCACCGCCGCGATCGCTATACGGGCATGAGCGAATACCGCATCGAGCACGACTCCATGGGCGAGGTACACGTCCCGGCGGACGCCAAGTGGCGGGCCCAGACCCAGCGTGCCGCCGAGAACTTCCCGATCTCCGGCCAGCGCATCGAGCGCGCTCACATCGAGGCCCTCGCCCGTATCAAGGGCGCCGCCGCGAAGGTGAACGCCGAGCTGGGAGTGCTTGACGAGGACGTCGCCCAGGCCATCCAGGAGGCCGCCGCCGAAGTGGCGGAGGGGCGATGGGACGAGCACTTCCCGGTGGACGTGTTCCAGACGGGGTCCGGCACCTCGTCCAACATGAACACCAACGAGGTCATCGCCACGCTGGCGAGCGAGCGGCTCGGCAGGGACGTGCATCCGAACGACCACGTCAACGCCTCCCAGTCGTCCAATGACGTCTTCCCCTCCTCCGTGCACATCGCCGCCACCGCCTCCGTCACCCAGGACCTGATCCCGGCCCTGGAGCACCTCGCCGGCTCCCTGGAGCGCAAGGCGGAGGAGTTCGCGGACGTCGTGAAGTCCGGGCGGACCCACCTCATGGACGCCACACCCGTGACGCTCGGCCAGGAGTTCGGGGGGTACGCCGCCCAGGTGCGGTACGGCGTCGAGCGGCTTCGGTCCGGTCTGCCGCGGCTGGCCGAACTGCCGCTGGGCGGAACCGCCGTGGGGACCGGCATCAACACCCCGCCCGGGTTCTCCGCCGCCGTGATCGAGGAGGTGGCCCGGGCCACGGGGCTGCCGCTGACCGAGGCGCGCAACCACTTCGAGGCGCAGGGGGCCCGGGACGGGATCGTCGAGACCAGCGGACACCTGCGGACCATCGCCGTCGGATTGACGAAGATCGCCAATGACCTGCGGTGGATGGCGTCGGGCCCGCGGACCGGGCTCGCCGAGATCCGGCTCCCCGACCTCCAGCCCGGGTCCTCGATCATGCCCGGCAAGGTCAACCCGGTGATCCCTGAAGCCGTCCTCATGGTCTGTGCGCAGGTCATCGGCAACGACGTGACCATCACGACCGCGGGTGCCTCCGGGAACTTCGAGCTCAACGTGATGCTGCCCGTGATCGCCAAGAACGTGCTGGAGTCCGTCCGCCTGCTCACGAGCGCCTCGCGGCTGCTCGCCGACCGCACCGTCGACGGGATCACCGCCGACCGCGAACGGGCCCGCGAGTACGCCGAGTCGTCGCCGTCCGTCGTCACCCCGCTGAACAGGTACCTCGGGTACGAGGAGGCCGCGAAGGTGGCCAAGAGGTCGCTGGCCGAGCGGAAGACGATCCGGGAGGTCGTGCTGGAGAGCGGCTACGTGGAGCGCGGTGACCTCACCGTCGAGCAGTTGGACGAGGCGCTGGATGTCCTGCGGATGACACGGCCGTAACCGATTCCCGCCATGGCGTGAACCTTCACGCCCCCAGCGGCGTCGTATGCCAGGGACACCTAATATCTCTGCATGGCGGATGACGGAGCGGTGAGACGAGTGGACAAGGGCGAGTCCGCGGCGGGGCACTGGGCGCCCGGGAGTCAGATCCTGTGGCGGTACCGGGAGAACGCCGGCGAGCGCTTCCACATCGTGCGCCCCGTCACCGTCGTACGGGATGACGGCGAGTTGCTCGCCGTATGGCTGGCGCCGGGCACCGAGTGCGTCAGGCCCGTGCTCGCCGACGGCACCCCCGTGCACGTCGAGCCGCTGGAGTCCCGCTACACCAAGCCGCGGACCGTGCAGCGGGACCGCTGGTTCGGTACGGGTGTGCTGAAGCTGGCCCGGCCCGGCGAGGCGTGGTCCGTGTGGCTGTTCTGGGAGCCGGGCTGGCAGTTCAAGAACTGGTACGTGAACCTGGAGGAGCCGGGGACGCGTTGGGACGGCGGCGTGGACTCCCGGGACCACTTCCTCGACATCTCGGTGCGTCCGGACCGCAGTTGGCGCTGGCACGACGAGGACGAGTTCGCGCAGGCCCAGCGGGACGGCCTGATGGACGCTCACCTGGCCGAGCAGGTACGGGAGGCGGGGCGTTCGGCGGTGCGGCTCATCCAGGACTGGGGGCCGCCGTTCTCGGAAGGGTGGCAGGACTGGCGCCCACGGCGCGAATGGGGCGTACCCTCCCTTCCGGACGACTGGGACCGCACTCCGGCGCACGCGTCGCCATGAGACCCTTGAAACGCCCCCGGTCCACAACCGTAGGATCGTCCTCCGCAAAGGAATTCATGGGGGCAACTCCCGTAGGACGCACAGTGCTTGACCGAACGTCACCGAGGGGCGGCAGGACGTGACCAAGGGGTACGAGGGCTACACCGGTACGGGCCGGAGAGGGCCGGTCGGGCCGTCCGTGCGGCCGGCGCCGAAGGCGACCGGGTCGGCCGGTACCGTCTGTGGCACAGGAACTCCCTCTGGCCACGCGGGGATTCCGTTCCCGGGGCACCTGTTCCGGGTATCGGGCTTCCTGCGGGAGGGAACAACGGGTTTGCTGTGTGCCGGACCCCACGCACGGCGCACAGCCCCGGACGGATGGATGCGACACGCGTGACGGAGCACCCCACCTCCCACGAGCGCCCCCAGTCGGGTGCGAGCCCCGCGGATCCCCGCGGGGCGCTCCTGCGTACCCCGGAGGCACTGACGATGCCGGCCACCGAACCGCTCCAGATGCCGCCCACCGCCGCCTTACCCGCTCAGGCGCGCACGGGCGACGCACCCGCCGAACCGGGTACGGCAGGCTGCGCGAAGAGCTCCCAGGACGCCTCGGCCGGCGAGGGCGCCCCCGCGACCGGCGACACCTCCGGGACCAGCGGTCCGGAGCACTCGCAGCCCGCGGCGAGCGAGCCCGACCCGCACCGCCCGCGTCCCGCTCCGGAGGGCATCCCGGCCCAGCCGGGCGCCGAGCAGTTCTCGGGCTCGGCGGACGGTCAGGAGCGGCGCCGGGGCGACGGTCTGCCGCCGGGCAGCCCCATGCCGATGCGGCGGGACGGGGACCGGCTGCGGTTCGTGGGCGCGGCGACGCGGCGGATCGCCCGGGGCATCGACCTGGACGAGATCGTGATGGGTCTGTGCCGGGCCACCGTGCCGACGTTCTCCGACGCGATCCTGGTCTACCTGCGCGAGCCGCTGCCGGTCGGCGACGAGCGGCCCGTCGGTCCGCTCGTGCTGCGGCTGCGCCGCACCGACCGGATCCCGGCGGAGCGCGACACCGAGGGCGGCTTCATGCCCGCGGTCCAGCCGGAGCCCGCCGATCTGGCCGAGGTCACGGCGGAACTGTGCGAGGTACGGCCCGGTGGCGCGCTCGCCGAGGTGCTGCGCGGTGTACGGCCGGTGTTCGCGGACTCCCCCGCGGCCCGTGACGCCCTGCCCGAACTCATAGGTGAGGACAGCCCGTTCGCGTTGCCCACCGGTCAGCGCGCCATCCTGGCGCCGCTGCGCGGCCGCCGGCGGGTGATCGGCGCGGCGCTGTTCCTGCGCCGCCCGGAGCGCATGGCGTTCGAGCAGGACGACCTGCTGGTCGCCGCCCAGCTCGCCACGCACAGCGCGCTCGGTATCGACAAGGCGGTGCTGTACGGCCGCGAGGCCTACATCGCGGACGAGTTGCAGCGCACGATGCTGCCCGAGACGCTGCCTCGCCCCACCGGTGTGCGGCTGGCGCACCGCTATCTGCCGGCCGCGGAGACCGCACGTGTCGGCGGCGACTGGTACGACGCGATTCCGCTGCCCGGCAGCCGGGTCGCCCTGGTCGTGGGCGATGTCATGGGGCACTCCATGACCTCGGCCGCGATCATGGGCCAGCTGCGGACCACGGCGCAGACCCTGGCCGGGCTCGACCTGCCGCCGCAGGAGGTGCTGCACCACCTCGACGAGCAGGCCCAGCGCCTGGGCACCGACCGCATGGCGACCTGTCTGTACGCGGTGTACGACCCGGTCTCGCACCGGATCACCATCGCCAACGCCGGGCATCCGCCGCCGGTCCTGCTGCACCTGGGCGGCCGCGCCGAGGTGCTGCGGGTACCGCCGGGCGCGCCGATCGGTGTGGGCGGGGTGGACTTCGAGGCGGTGGAGCTGGACGCGCCCGCCGGGGCCACACTGCTCCTCTACACCGACGGCCTGGTCGAGTCGCGGCTGCGGGACGTGTGGACCGGGATAGAGCAGCTGCGCGAGAAGCTCGCCGCGACCGCGCAGCTCACCGGACCGGACCATCCGCCGCCGCTGGAGGCGCTGTGCGACGAGGTGCTCGACATGCTCGGCCCGGGCGACCGGGACGACGACATCGCGCTGCTCGCCGCCCGCTTCGACGGGATCGCGCCCAGTGATGTCGCGTACTGGTTCCTGGAACCGGAGGAGATGGCTCCGGGCCGTGCCCGGCGGCTGGCGCGGCACGCGCTGTCCCGCTGGGGTCTTGAGGAGCTGTCCGATTCGGTGGAGCTGCTGATCAGCGAGGTGGTGACCAACGCGGTGCGGTACGCCTCCCGCCCGGTCACCCTTCGTCTGCTGCGCACCGATGTGCTCCGCTGTGAGGTCACCGACGACGTGCCCCAGCTGCCACGGCTGCGGCAGGCTCGCGCCACGGACGAAGGGGGCCGGGGGCTCTACCTGGTGAACAAGCTGGCCCGGCGCTGGGGCGCGACCCGTCTGAGCACGGGCAAGGTGGTGTGGTTCGAACTGAACCAGGCGTGAGCGCTCCGCCGGGTTGACCGGTGAACGCCGTCGAGGTCGCTGTCGACCGTGGGCTGCGGGTTGTCCGTGGCTGTCGCGCAGGTTCCCCGCGCCCCTTCACAGGGGCACGGGGAGCTTCGCGTTTACTGGCCGCTTCTGCCCTGCGGGTCGTCCGGATTCCCCGGAATCGAGAACTCCGGTGACGAGGGGGTGTTGCCCGGCGCCGAGGTCGTCGGTCCTCCCGTCGGTGTCTCCTCGGGAGTCGTCTCCGGAGTGCTCTCCGGCGCAGACGTCGTCGGCTCCTCCGTGGTCGGCTCGTTCGTCGGAGTGTTCGACGGTGTGTCACTGGGCTCCGGCGGCGGGGTCGTCTGGACGGCCGCGCCCTGGTTCGTCTCCAGGTCGAACTTGGTGGTCTCGCCCATCGCGCCGAAGGTGTACGCGGCCCAGATCTGCGCCGGGTAGCCGCCGCCGTTGACGCGGCCCTTGCCCGGGAGGAGGCCCGTGGCGCCCTGGAGGGGGACCTGGGCGTGGGACTTGGGGTCCTCACCGAACATGCCGACCGAGGTGACCAGGTTCGGGGTGTAGCCGGTGAACCAGGCGGACCTGTTGAAGTCGGAGGTACCGGTCTTGCCGGCGACCTGCTGACCGTTGCGGTCCGGGTTGTCCCGCACCGACGTACGGGCCGTACCGTCGTCGACCACGCCGGTGAGCACCGAGGTGACCGTGTCGGCGGCCTCGCGGCTGATGACCTGGTCGCCGATCGGGTCCGGGAACTCGACCGTGCGGTCCTTGTGTGTGGCCGAGGCGACGATGGCGGGGGTGACCTTCTTGCCGTGGTTGTCGAGGGTGGCGTAGACGCCGGCCATCTCCAGTGGGCTCGCGCCCATGGTGCCGAGGGTCTGGGCGGGCACCGCCTGCTCGTTCTCGACGTCCATGCCGAGATCGCCGGCGACCTTCATGACCTCGTCCATGCCGACGTCGACGCCCATCTGCGCGAAGACGGAGTTGATGGACTTGTTCATGGCGGTCTGCACGGTGACGTCGCCGTAGTCGACGTTGTCCTCGTTGGGCGGGGCGAATCCGACCTTGTTGCCGTTACGGTCCACGACCGGACGCTTGCTGGTGCCGTCGTAGATCGTCCGGGCGGTGATCGGGTCGCCGTTGCCGGTTTCGGCGCCCTCCGCGACGGCGGCGGCGAGGATCAGCGGCTTGAAGGTGGAGGCGGGCTGGTAGTCGGTGCGTGTGGCGTTGTTCGTGAAGTGCTTGGTGTAGTCCACGCCGCCGTACATCGCGAGGACCTTGCCCGTCTTCGGGTCGACGGACGCGGCACCGGCCTGGACGTCGCCGTCCACGTCCCGCTTCTTCGGGTCCAGTTTGCTGGTGAGGGTGTCCTTGACGGACTTCTCCAGCAGGGCCTGCTTCTTCTTGTCGATGTTCAGCGTGATGGTCCAGCCGCCCGCGTCGACCAGCGCCCTGGCGTCGTCCATGTCACTGGCCGAGTCGTCGGCGACGAGCTGCTTCGCCAGCGCGGTGTTCGCCTCCTGGACCAGGTAGCCGGTCTGGCCGCTCAGTCCGGGGGCGCCCTGGGGCTCCTTCGGCACGGGGAACGTCATGGCGTCGCGCTCGCCGGCGCTCAGCCAGCCCTCCCCGACCATGTTGTTCAGGACGTAGGCCCAGCGTTGCTTGACCAGCGTCTTGCTGGTGTCGCTGGCGGCGGCCCAGTCGTACTGGCTGGGGGCCTGGAGCAGTGCGGCGAGGTAGGCGCCCTCGGCGACGGTGAGGTCGCCGGCGTCCTTGCGGTAGTACGCCTGGGCGGCGGCCTGGATGCCGTAGGCGCCGCGGCCGTAGTAGCTGGTGTTGATGTAGCCCGCGAGGATGTAGTCCTTGGACTTCTCCCGGTCCACCTTGAGCGAGATCACGAGCTCTTTGAGCTTGCGGGTGATCGTCTGGTCCTGGCTGAGGTAGTAGTTCTTGACGTACTGCTGGGTGATCGTCGAACCACCCTGCTTGCCCTTGCCGGACAGCGTGTTGAGCAGGCCGCGGGCCGTGCCCTTGAGGTCGACGCCGGCGTCCTTGAAGAAGGACTTGTTCTCGGCGGCGACGAACGTGTACTGGACGCCCTTGGGGACCTGGTCGAGGTCGACGATCTCGCGGTTGACGTCGCCGTCGCGGGCGAGGGTGGTCCTGCCGTCGGCGTACTTGTAGACGTTGCTCTGCTTCTGCGCGAGGGCATTGCCCTTCGGGACGTCGATGAGCAGGTACAGCACGATGAAGGCGCCCATGGCGAGCAGACAGAGGCCGAAGAAGGCGCCGAGGAGCTTCTTGAAGGTGAAGAAGCGGCGTATGCCGCCCTTTCCGGAGGCCCTGGAGGCGGCCGCCCTCCGGGCCGCTCTCGGTCCCGGCGTGCCGGTGCCGACCGCAGCGGAGCCGGTCGCTCCGGACGAGGGCCTGGGCGCCGCGCGGTGGCCACCGCGCTGTCGCGCTCGTCTCTCTTCCGCTCGTCCCATGGGCCCGATCCGCTCCGCTTCCGTCTCGTGTTCCTTCTCGTACGCCACACGCACTTGTACGCCACACGCGTGTGTGGCACCGGCCGGACTGGCAAGCTAACACCGCGCGCTATGACAAAGGACCGCCGATCCCGGCTTTTCGGGACGTGACAATCAGCACGCGTCCCTGAGAGTCGACGCGCCAGCAGGCCGGAAGGTTGCCTCAGCAGGCGCGCGGGCACCGACAGGCGTCGGTAGCAGAACCGTGACATTCGCCCGTGACCTGCGGGGCCGATGCCCTCGCCCACCGGCTATACACGGCAGGTATACGTCGCGTGTATACGCCGCATGTACAGTGCTCCGCATGTCCATCGGTCACACACTCCTGGGACTCCTGGAGTCCGGGCCCCGACACGGTTACGACCTGAAGCGGGCCTTCGACGAGAAGTTCGGTCACGACCGGCCGCTGCACTACGGCCAGGTCTACTCGACGATGTCGCGGCTGCTGAAGAACGGTCTCGTCGAGGTCGAGGGCGTCGAGCCGGGCGACGGCCCCGAGCGGAAGCGGTACGCGATCACCGAGGCCGGCATCACCGATGTCCGGCAGTGGCTGGCCACGCCCGAGAAGCCCGAGCCGTACCTCCAGTCGGTCCTCTACACCAAGGTCGTCCTGGCCCTGCTCACCCATCGGAACGCCGCCGACATCCTCGACTCGCAGCGCTCCGAGCACCTGCGCATGATGCGCATCCTCACCGACCGCAAACGTAAGGGCGATCTGGCGGATCAGCTGATCTGTGACCACGCCCTGTTCCATCTGGAGGCCGACTTGCGCTGGCTCGAACTCACCGCCGCCCGTCTCGACAAGCTCGCCCAGGCGGTGGTCCGATGACACCCGCCGGCTCCCTGCTCGTCGCGACCGACCTGCGCAAGGCCTACGGTCCGACCACGGCCCTCGACGGCGCCGGGTTCTCCATTCACCCCGGCGAGGTCGTCGCCGTGATGGGCCCCTCCGGCTCCGGCAAGTCGACGCTGCTGCACTGCCTCGCCGGGATCGTGACGCCCGACTCCGGGTCGATCACGTACCACGGCCGCGAGATGGCCACCATGAACGACACCGAGCGCAGCGCGCTGCGGCGCAGCGAGTTCGGGTTCGTCTTCCAGTTCGGCCAGTTGGTGCCCGAGCTGACCTGCGTCGAGAACGTCGCCCTGCCGCTGCGGCTGAACGGGACCTCCCGCAAGGACGCCGAGCGCACCGCCCTGTCCTGGATGGAGCGCCTGGAGGTCGACGACCTGAGGGGCAAGCGGCCCGGTGAGGTCTCCGGCGGTCAGGGGCAGCGGGTCGCGGTGGCCCGCGCGCTGGTGACGAGCCCGCGTGTGCTGTTCGCCGACGAGCCGACCGGCGCGCTCGACTCGCTCAACGGCGAGCGCGTCATGGAACTGCTCACGGACGCCGCCCGGTCCACCAACGCGGCCGTCGTCCTGGTCACGCACGAGGCGCGGGTCGCCGCGTACTCGGACCGGGAGATCGTCGTGCGGGACGGGAAGTCCCGGGACATGGAGCGGGCCGTATGAGTGCGGGCCAGTGGCCTCGCGACCTGGCGATGGGGGTCAGGTTCGCCTTCACCGGGGGCCGTGAGGGGTGGGTGCGCGCCGTGCTCACCGCGGTCGGGGTCGGGCTGGGCGTGGCGCTGCTGCTGCTCACCTCGGCGATACCCAGCGCCCTGGCAACGCGGGACGACCGCGAGGACGCCCGGGACGACATCGGCCTCGTCTACCGCGACGAGACCGCCAAGACCAAGCGGTCCGACAGGACCCTGGTCGTCGCCAACGCCGACACCGAGTACGACGGCAAGGGCGTCCGCGGACGGCTGCTGGAGCCCGAGGGACCGCGGGCGCCGCTGCCGCCAGGAGTGCGGAAGCTCCCCGCGCCGGGCGAGATGGTCGTCTCCCCCGCGCTCGCCGAGCTGCTGGAGTCGGGCGGCGGGAAGCTGCTGAAGGAGCGGCTGCCGTACCGCGTCGTCGGCACCATCGGCGAGCCCGGCCTGGTCGGTTCGCGCGAACTCGCCTACTTCGCGGGCGTCGACGGGCTCGCGGAGCGGATCAACGGCTCGACCGTGGGCCGTATCGATGCCTTCGGAAAGGTGACGGACCAGTCGGGCGGGGAGGAGATGGACCCGGTCCTGCTGCTGCTCATCATGGTCGTCCTCGTGGTGCTGCTGATGCCGGTCGCCGTCTTCATCGCCACCGCCGTACGGTTCGGCGGCGAGCGCCGCGACCGCAGGCTCGCCGCGCTCCGGCTGGTCGGCGCCGACGGCCGCATGACACGCCGGATCGCGGCGGGCGAGGCGCTCGCGGGGGCCGTCCTGGGGCTGGCGTTCGGGACCGTGTTCTTCCTGATCGGCCGCGAGATCGCCGGTTCGGTCGAGGTGTTCCACGTCAGCGTGTTCCCGAGCTACCTCAACCCGTCCCCAGCGCTCGCCGCGCTGATCGTCGTCGCGGTCCCGGCCTCCGCCGTCCTCGTCACCCTGTTCGCCCTGCGTGGCGTCGTCATCGAGCCCCTCGGCGTGGTCCGCACGGCCAAGCCCGCGCGGCGCAGGCTCTGGTGGCGGCTCCTGGTGCCCCTCGCCGGACTCGCGATGCTCTACCCGATGCTCGGCCAGGGCTCGGACAACGGGAACTTCAACGAGTACATGGTCACCAGCGGCGTGGTGCTTCTGCTCGTCGGTGTCACCGCCCTGCTGCCGTGGGCCGTCGAGGCGTTCGTCGCACGCATGGGCTCCGGCTCCCTGTCCTGGCAACTCGCCGTGCGCAGGCTCCAGTTGAGCAGCGGAACAGCGGCCCGCATGGTCAACGGCATCGCGGTGGCGGTGGCCGGGGCGATCGCTCTGCAGATGCTCTTCGCCGGGGTCGAGGGCCAGTACACGACCCCGACGGGCAAGGACACCAGCCGCGCCCATCTGGAGGTCGAGCTGGGGCACGACGTCCCCATGACCACCCTCAGGGAGAAACTCGACCGGACCAAGGGCGTGCGCGACCGCGTGATCGTCTCCAGGGGCTGGCTCGGCGACAAGCGCTTCGAGCCGGAGATGTCCTCGGACGTCACCATCGGCGACTGCGCGGCCCTGCGGGAGATGGCGACGCTCCCCTCCTGCCGTGACGGCGACGTCTTCGCGCTGCAGAACGCGGAGGACACGGACTCGGCGAAACTCGCCAAGCCCGGCCGCACGCTGTACTTCGACCCGTCCTACGAGGGCGGCGGCAGCGCCGGCAAGGAGATCGCCTGGACCGTACGGAGCGAGGTGAAGAAGGCCCAGCCGCGCGAGGATTCCCTGCGGGGGGAGATATGGGGGCTGCTGATCACGTCGTCCGCACTGCCCGACGAGGTCACCCCCGCGCTGTCGAGCTCCGCCTACGTACGCCTCGACCCGTCGGTGCCGGACGCGACCGACCGGGTACGGAACACGGCGGCCGCCCTCGATCCGCTGGCGAAGATCTGGACCTGGACGTCGACCGAGCGCAGCGGCGAGTACGCCTCCATCCGCACCGGCCTGTTCGTCGGCGCGGCCTGTGTGCTCGTCCTCATCGGCGCGAGCCTGCTGGTCTCGCAGCTGGAGCAGCTGCGCGAGCGCAAGAAGCTGCTGTCGGCCCTGGTCGCCTTCGGTACCCGGCGTCGCACGCTGAGCCTGTCGGTGCTGTGGCAGACCGCGATCCCCATCGCGCTGGGCCTCATCCTCTCGTGCGTCGTGGGCCTGGTCCTGGGTGCGGTGCTGCTGAAGATGTCGGCCACCCCGGTGACCGTGGCCTGGACGAGCGTGCTGTCGATGGTGGGCGTCGGCGCGGGTGTCGTCGTGGTGGTCACGCTGCTCAGCCTGCCGCCGCTGCTGCGGCTGATGCGGCCGGACGGGCTGCGCACGGAGTAGCGGTACGCGGCTCCAGCCGTACGCCGTCGGGCCCTTTCCGTGAGGAGAGGGCCCGACGGCGTACGGCGTGGAGGCTTGGGTGCGCCCCTGTGTCACGATCATGATCGTCCAACCTCTGGGGCTGCCCCCAACACCAGACCTGCTGCCGACCGGGAAAGTGATCCGCCATGTCGCTCGACTCGCTCAAGTCCGCGGTACCGGACTACGCCAAGGACCTGCGCCTGAACCTGGGTTCGGTCATCGGCGACTCCCCGTTGACCGCGCAGCGGCTGTGGGGCACGGTGCTGGCCACGGCCATCGCCTCGCGCTCGCCGATCGTCCTGCGTGAGCTGGCGTTGGAAGCCCAGGCGCACCTGTCCGCGGAGGCGTACACGGCCGCCAAGTCGGCTGCCGCGACGATGGCGATGAGCAACGTCTTCCACCGCACGCGTCATCTGCTGTCGGACCAGGAGTACGGCAAGCTGCGCACGGGACTCCGTATGAACGTCATCGGCAACCCCGGTGTCGACCGGGTCGACTTCGAGCTGTGGTCGTTCGCGGTCTCCGCCGTCAACGCCTGCGGCGTGTGCCTCGACTCCCACGAGCAGGCCCTCCGCAGGGCCGGTGTCGACCGCGAGACCGTCCAGGAGGCGTTCAAGATCGCGTCGGTCGTCCAGGCCGTGGGCGTGATCCTGGATGCCGAGGCGGTCCTGGCGGATTGACTCGCTCATCCTCCTGGCGGAGGGGTCCGGCGAACGTCACGTCACTTGTGTCCGCCGGCCGTGTCGTCCGACGGCGGCGACTCCTGTGCCGCGCCCACCGCCGCGACTCCCCGCGGCTGCGGCGCGTACCGGAGGGACGTCTCGCGGGAGTGGGCCCGCAGATAGCCGACGACCGTGTTCGTCACCGCCGCCAGCGGAACGGCGACCACCGCGCCCCCGATGCCCGCGACCATGCCGCCGGCCGCGACGGACAGGACGACCGCCAGCGGGTGGACGCGGACCGCCCGGCCGAGGATGAACGGCTGGAGGATGTGGCCCTCGATCTGCTGGACGGCCAGCACGACCACCAGCGTCATGACCGCGGTGAAGACGCCCTGCGTCACCAGCGCCACGACCACCGCCAGCGCGCCGGAGACCACGGCGCCCACCAGCGGGACGAAGGCGAAGAGGAAGATGAACACGGCCAGCGGGACCGCCATCGGAACGTCGAGGAAGTAGATGCCGAGGCCGATGAAGATCGCGTCGATCAGGGCCACTATCACCGTGCCACGCACATAGGCCGTCAGCGTCCGCCAGGCGCGCGGGCCCGCTCCGGCCACCCCTGGACGCGCCGCCTCCGGCACCAGCTTCAGGGTCCACTGCCAGATCCGCTCGCCGTCGTACAGCAGGAAGAGCGTGGAGAACATCGCCAGGAGGATGCCGGTCAGGGCCTCCACGATGACCGTCACGCCTTCCAGGCCCGCCGAGGTGATCGCGTCCGTGTTGGAGCTGACCGCCTCGCGCAGGTTCTGGGCGATGTCGTTGATCTGGTCTTCGGTGACGTGGAAGGGGCTGTTGAGCAGCCAGCGGCGCAACTCGTCGATGCCGTCCTGGATCTGGCTGGAGAGGTTGTCGATGTTCTCCATGACCTGCCAGGTCACGAACCATCCGATCAGGCCCATGACGACGAACCCGAGGATCGCGGTGAGCGCCGTGGCCAGGCCGCGCGGCACGCCGTGGCGGCACAGCCGGGCGACCGTCGGCTGCAGCAGGGCCGTGATGAGGAGCGCCGCGACGAACGCCAGCACCACCAGCTGGACGGCGCTGATGACCCGCATCAGGACCCAGAGGGTGCCCGCGAGGACGAGCAGCCGCCACCCGGCCTCGGCCGCGACCCGCATCCCCCAGGGAACGGCCTCGGCGGGATGGGGGCGGGCGGTGACGGCGGGTGCGTAGGAGGGCGGCGCCGGGACGTACCCGGCGGGCTGGGTCCCCTCCCCGTCGGGGCTCCCGGGGGACCCGGAGTTCCCGAAGTCCCGGGTGTCCAGCGGGTCGTCGTCGGCGTCCCGGGCCTCGGCCTCCGCGCGCCGGCGCTCCAGTTCCCGTCCCCATCCGGTCAGTCCGGCGCCGAGCCGGTCGATCCACTCTGGCACTCGCGACATGATCCGCTCTCTTCCCCCGCTGCTCTTCCGCCCCACCGCTTCCCCGAAGTGGCCGACCTCGACCGTACATGGGATGAGCCCCTCACCAAAGGACGGTGAGGGGCTCATGGAGGTTGAGCGGCCGACGGGGTGTACCCGAGGGCTCAGCAGGCGCTCAGTACCAGTTGTTGGCCTGCCAGAACGACCACGCCTCGCACGGACTGCCGTAGCGGGACTCCATGTAGTTGAGGCCCCACTTGATCTGGGTGGCCGGGTTGGTCTGCCAGTCGGAACCGACGGACGACATCTTGGAGCCGGGCAGCGCCTGGAAGAGACCGTAGGCACCCGAGGAGGGGTTGACGGCCTTGTAGTTCCAGGTGGACTCGTGGGTCACGATGTTGCTGAAGCAGGTCCACTGGTCGGCGGCCACGACCTGCTTGGCCATCGCCTGGACCTCGGCGACGGTGTAGCTCTTGCTCGCGCTGGCCGTGAGGGAGGAGACATCTCGGGCCGCGGAACGGCTGGCGGCCTCCTTGGCCTTGCGCTCGGCTTCCGCCTTCTTGGCGGCCTCCTCCGCGGCCTTCTGCTTGGCGATCGCGTCTGCGGCGGCCTTCTTACGGGCCGTCTCCTCAGCGTCCTTCTTGGCGCTGGCGTCCGCGGCGATGGCCTGTGCGTCGGCCTGCTGCGTCAGGGACGCGGTCTGCACCTGGGCCTGCTGGCCCATGGGAATGTCCGAGAGGAGAGTCGCGTCGCTTGCTGTCGCCTCGGCGTCGTTGGTCTGGGCGACGCTGCCCGAGGCAACGCCGACGACACTTCCGACAGCGGTGACCGCGGTGGCCGAGGCCACTGCGAATCCCCGGACCGAAATCCGGCTCACACGGTTTCCTTCCAGCATCGCCCGCTTCGGTGACCCTGGCGGACGCAATCGTGCCCCTGGCACTGGCCTCCCAACTGCGGGGTCACGGGAGGCACGGGCCCGGTGGGCAACTCCCTTGCGGGGAGCGCCGCGTGGTGAACTCGGGCGGCATACGACGACGCTATGGAGTTAGTCCTGGTGTTTCTGTTGTGCCGTACCGCTGGGGGTACCGGTGTGCCGTATGCGGGGCCTGACAGGAGTGAGACTCTGCCGCACCCCGGCACCGCAAGGCAATTCCGAGGTACGTGTGAAAGCTCACACCACCGTTTGCCCCAGGTGATTCAAGGAAAGCCGCACATGCCGAGCGCCGCCCAGCTAGGCTCATGGCCTTTGCTGAACGGCGCCAACCAGCGGGTATCTACCTCAAGTTGAGCACTCCGGTCAGATCTGCCCGTCCTCCAGCATTTCGGTCACAAGGGCCGCGATCTGGGACCGTTCGGACCGGGTCAGCGTGACATGGGCGAAGAGCGGATGCCCCTTCAGCTTCTCGACGACGGCGACCACTCCGTCGTACCGGCCGACCCTCAGATTGTCCCGCTGCGCCACGTCATGGGTGAGAACGACCCGTGAATTCGCGCCGATCCGGGACAGAACGGTCAGCAGGACGTTCCGCTCCAGGGACTGGGCCTCGTCCACGATCACGAACGCGTCATGGAGGGAGCGGCCGCGAATGTGCGTGAGCGGCAGCACCTCCAGCATCCCGCGCGCGGTGACCTCCTCGATCACCTCGCGGGACGTGACCGCCGAGAGTGTGTCGAAGACGGCCTGCGCCCAGGGGCTCATCTTCTCGGCCTCGGTGCCCGGCAGATAGCCCAGTTCCTGCCCGCCCACCGCGTACAGCGGCCGGAAGACCATCACCTTCTGGTGCTGACGGCGCTCCAGCACCGCCTCTAGACCCGCGCACAGCGCCAGCGCCGACTTGCCGGTACCGGCACGGCCGCCCATCGACACGATGCCCACGTCCGGGTCGAGCAGCAGGTCGAGCGCGATCCGCTGCTCGGCACTGCGGCCCTTGATGCCGAAGGCCTCCCGATCGCCGCGTACGAGGCGGATGCCGCCGTCGGGGGTCACCCGGCCGAGCGCCTTGCCGCGCTCGGACTGGATGGTCAGGCCCGTGTGCACGGGGAGTTCGGCGACCTCGGGGACGCTGGCGTGCCCCTCTTCGAAGAGGATGTCCACCTGCTCGCCGGCCAGGGTCAGTTCGGACATTCCGGTCCAGCCGGAGGAGTCCGTGATGGCCAGTTCCGCGCGGTACTCCTCGGCGAGGAGGCCGACGGAGGACGCCTTGATTCTGAGCGGGAGGTCCTTCGACACGACGGTGACGTCGTACCCCTCGGCCTGCAGATTGCGGGCGACCGCGAGGATGCGGGAGTCATTGTCCCCCAGGCGGTAGCCGGTCGGCAGGACGCTGGGGTCCGAGTGGTTGAGCTCGACACGGATCGTACCGCCGAGGTCCCCGATCGGGATGGGGGCGTCAAGACGGCCGTGCCTCACCCGGAACTCGTCCAGCAGGCGGAGGGCCTGCCGGGCGAAGTAGCCGAGCTCGGGATGATGCCGCTTGGCCTCCAGCTCCGTGACCACGACGATGGGGAGCACGACCTCGTGCTCGTCGAAGCGGTTCAGGGCGTTCGGGTCGGCCAGGAGGACGCTGGTGTCGAGAACGTAGGTGCGCCGGTCTGGCTTGTGGCGCTTTGTGCTGGTCACCACGGAAGGACGTACCCCCTCGGATGAGGTCGGGGAGCGACGGAGAGGAACTGGACCGGTCGACGGCCGCGATGCACGGGCCGGTGACCGGCCCTCAAGCCTCTTCGTCCGTGCGGTGACCACACGGTCGGGCTGGTGCAAAGGGCCTCCCGGGCGGACGGCCCCGTGCCGCCCGCTGAGATCCGACACCCGTGGTTCGGGTGTCGACCTGACTGGTTTATGCCCTCGAACACTCGCTGCCATGCCAGGGGACACGACGGCGCCCCGGTGAACTCCTCGTTACTTCCGTCCCGCTGGGGGCGTTGTGCACCTCACCCTATGCGGAGACTCAGCCTCCGTAACGCCGGTGTCGCGCGGCGTAGTCACGCAGGGCGCGCAGGAAGTCGACCTTGCGGAAGGCCGGCCAGAAGACGTCGCAGAAGTAGTACTCCGAATGGGCGGTCTGCCACAGCATGAATCCCGACAGGCGCTGCTCGCCGCTGGTGCGGATCACGAGGTCCGGGTCGGGCTGGTCTCCGGTGTAGAGGTGCCGGCTGATCATGTCGATGTCGACGGACTCGGCGAGTTCGTCCATCGAGGTGCCCTTGTCCTGGGCGTCGAGGAGCATCGAGCGGACCGCGTCGGCGATCTCCTGGCGTCCGCCGTATCCGATGGCGCAGTTGACCAGTATCCCGTCGACGTGCGCGGTGGCCTCCTCGGCCTCCTTCAGGGTGGTCTGCATCTGTCCGGGCAGCAAGTCCGGGGTGCCCACGTGGTGCACCCGCCAGCGGCCGTCGGCGGCGAGGGAGCGTACGACGTCCTCGATGATGCCGAGGAGCGGGCCCAGCTCCTCCTGCGGGCGGTCGAAGTTGTCCGTGGAGAGCAGCCAGAGGGTGACGACCTTGACGTCCGTCTCGGTGCACCAGCCGAGGAACTCCCCGATCTTGTCCGCCCCGGCCCGGTGCCCGTGTGCCGTGGTGGAGCCCGCCGCCTTCGCCCAGCGGCGGTTGCCGTCCATGATCACGCCGATGTGCTTGGGCACCTGGTCGTGGTCGAGGTGGCCTTCAACCCTGCGTGCGTAGGCCCTGACCAGCAGGCTACGTAGTTTGTCGCGCAGGTACACGTGATACAGCCCCTCCGTAGCGGATGCGGTCCCCCACGGCGAAGCGTACCGCTGTCGCGAGAGGGTACGGCCAAGGGGTGTCTGGGATCGGTGGGGGTGTGCGCGGCCTCGCGCCGCACAAAAAACGGGCCGGTCCGTGGGGGGGAGACGGACCGGCCCGAGGGGGGGCTTCCACCATAACCCTTCGTAAGGAATGCTGCATGCATCGGCGGGAAACAATTACTCTCCGAAGTCGGCCGACGACGCGCGGATGGGCGTGGAAGCGTTCATTCAGGGGGTACTCATGGCCGGATCACAGCGGATTCCAAGGCAATCAGGTGGTATCCCAGGGGATACAAGGGGCTTGAGTTCGCTTGTGCGTCACTCGACGACACGTTCCGGCACACCCCCGGACGAGTGAAGGGTGCGAGGTGCGCCCATTTGACGTCATCGTTTGATTTCAGGGCCAAGGTGGTGCGGGTCCCGGGCTGCGGGCCGCCTGCTGCGAGGCTGCCCGGTGGTCACGACACCGCGCAGCCCCCTCCTCTGCGCGGTGCCACCCGCGCGGCTTTGCTCACGCGAATTACCTTGGTCTGAACTTATCGCCCGATGGGTGACTTGAGCGAGCCGACCCCGATAACGATGTGGACACCGCGCGACTCCGACCCGGACGAATCCTGGACGAATCCTGGACGAATGCGAGGAACTCGGGCGGCCGTACGGGCGATGCCTGGCCGGGCCGCGCGGCCGCCCCTGGGGCGGTGGTCACCGGCCGGGCTTGCGCGCCTCGATGAGATGGCGGGTGCTGTGGGCCACGAACGGGCCCTCCGCCTCGATCCTCTCGTGCAGCGCGAGGAGTCGGGGCCGGTACGCGTCCACGGTGAAACCGGGCACCATCCAGACGACCTTGCGCAGGAAGTGCACGACGGCGCCGATGTCGAAGAACTCGATCCGCAGCCGCTCCGCGCGCAGGTCGACCACCTCAAGACCGGCGGCCTCCGCGTCCGCGCGCTCACGGTCCGGGTGGCGGTCGCCGCTCTGACCCTCCGGCTGCGGGCCGAGGAAGTACTCGACGACCTCGAAGACGCTGCGGGGGCCCACGTGCTGGGCGAAGTACGTGCCGCCCGGGCTGAGGACACGGGCGATCTCGGCCCACTGCGGGCTGACCGGGTGCCGGCTCGTCACCAGGTCGAACGACTCGTCCGCGAACGGCAGCGGGGCGTCCTCGGGGCTGGCGACGACGGCGACGCCGCGCGGGTGGAGGAGGGCGGTGGCCTTGGCGACGTTCGGGGGCCAGCCCTCGGTGGCGACGGTGAGCGGCGCGAACGCCGGGGCGGAGGCCAGGACCTCCCCTCCCCCGGTCTGTACGTCGAGCGCGGCGGAGGCGCGGGCGATCCGCTCGGCCATCGACCGTGCGTACCCCCATGAGGGCCGCTCCTCCGTGGCCCTGCCCTCGAACCAGGAGAAGTCCCAGCCTTCGGTGGGCGCGGTCTCGGCCTCGGCGACAAGGTCCTCGAAGGTGGGGGTGTGGGGGGTGCGGTGAGAGTGGTTGGCGTCGGGGGCGGTCATGGAGGGATCCTCGCAAGGGCGGGATGAGGGACGCGACTGAATTCGGCCCTCACTCCTCCAGGACCAGCAGGACGTGGCCGTCCTCGTCGTGCCCCACCGTGGTGGCGCGGCGGAAGCCGTGGTGCTCCAGGAGGCGGACCGAGGCGGTGTTGCCGTGGAACGGGTCGGCGTACAGCGGACGGTTCTGCTCCTCCTGGAGGAAGAGGGTCAGGGCTCTGGTGCCGATGCCCCGGCCCCAGTACCGGCGGCCCAGCCAGTAGCCGACGAAGCGGCGGCCGTCCTCCGCCCACCAGGCCACCACGTTCCCGGCCGTGGCGCCGTCGACCGTGACCGTCCGCACGAGGCCGGTGGGGTTGCCGATGACCCTCTTCTCCCAGTGGTCCATGAAGGCCTCGCGCTCGCGGGCGGGAAACCTCGACCGCCGCACCGCCTCCGCGTCCTGTTCGTAGGCGTGGAAGAGCTCCAGGTCGCTGGCCTGGACGCCCCTCAGCCGAACGATCTCGCTGCTTTCGCTGATCTCGCTGATCTCGCCGTTGTCGCTCATGCCGGGAGTGTGCCAGCCGGCACTGACAACGACCGCTGACCCGTACAACCGCATCACGCGTCCGCGGAGTCGACGGCCTCGGCGGTCTCGGCGGCCTCGGCGCGCTCGTAGCGCAGCAGCACGACCCCGTTGCCGAAGGTCCGGTTCTCCAGCAGCCGCAGCTTCCGCCGGCTGTCGGACTCCGCGAACAGGGGCTTGCCCCGGCCGAGGACGACCGGGTGGACGTAGATCCGGTACTCGTCGACGAGGTCGTGCCGCAGGAACTCGGCGGCGAGTTCGGCGCCCCCGAGGGCCAGGTCGCCGCCGTCCTGCGCCTTGAGCGCCCGGATGTCCTCGACCACCACGTCCCGCACGATCGTCGTATGCCACCGGGCGTGCTGCAGGGTCCGTGAGAACACGATCTTCGGCATGTTCCGCCAGATCGCCGCGAAGTCGGCCACGGGGCCGGTGCTGTCCTTCTCGCGGTCGGCGGTCGGCCAGAAGTCGGCCATCAGCTCGTACGTCACCCGCCCGTTGAGGAAGGCGCCCATGGTCGCGAGCTGCTCGTTGAAGTGCGTGTGCAGTTCGTCGTCGACCATGTGCCAGTCGATCTCACGGTTCGGCCCCTCGATATAGCCGTCGAGGGACACGGACATCATCAGGATGATCTTCCTCATGGCGGCTCCCGGTCCCGCACGCTGGTGGCGCTCCGTGCTCACTCAGTGGTCTCTCGTGGCACCAGCATCGCGCGGTCCGGTCCGCCGGGCGGGGACGCCGGGCCGTTTTCCTCCCGGTCCTCCCCGCGATCGTCCGTCAGCCCAGTTCGCCCCCGGCCCCGCTCGCGGTACCGCTGCCGTCCTCGCTCGGCGTCGCGCCCCTCGGGAACGACACCTCCACGCGGCGGTTCTTGCGGCGGCCCTCCTCCGAGGAGTTGTCCGCGATGGGGTAGTCCTCGCTGTAACCGCGCACCTCGAAGGTGATGTCCGAGCCGAGGAAACCGGCCAGCTGGTCATGGACGGCGTCCGCGCGCTTCTTGGACAGGGTCTTGCCGTGGGCGTAGGAGCCGAGGTTGTCGGTGAAGCCGAAGACACGGACCGTGGTGGGCTTCTGTGCCTTGATCTCGTCCGCGATCGCCTGGATACGGGAGCGTGCCTCCGGGTTCAGGGTCGAGCTGTCCTTGGGGAACAGCACCTCCGCCTGGAGCGCGAACGTCACGTTCTGGTTCGTGTCCTCCCTGCGCTCCTCACCTCCGAGGTCCTCCACGACCGACTTGATGTCCAGCACCTTCGCGGAGGCGAGCGTGGCGCCGTCCGCGAGCTTGAGTCCCGGGCTGTTCGCGTCCACCTCCGGGGGCGGTGCGCTGGTGACGGTGCCCGGGGGTTCGCTGGGGTCGTCGGCGGCGTACGCCGGGGTGAGGGTGAGAGTGGCGAGTACGGCCAGCGCCGTGCAGGTGGTGGCGGTACGGGGGGTGAGGGCGGCCATGGGTCACTCGCCCTCGGAGAGTTCGATGGAGGCGGGGGGCATGGAGCCGACCTGGAAGTCGACCTTCGTGGTGCCGTCGGGTGGGGCGGGGAACTGGGCGAACCAGTCCGTGGTTTCGCCCGCTTTCAAGCCACCGTCGAACCGCGTGCAGAGGCAACGCCCCTCTGTGTCACGGAGGATGAGGTACTTCTTCTTGCCTTGCTGGTCCACCAGGCTCGCTCCAGCAACGGAAGACGCGTTTCCCCTGAGCTCGTTCTCGTCACCACGCCAGTCGGCCGCTGTCCATAGCCGCGAACCGCTGTTGGTCACCGTTCCCGAAACGGTGACATAGCCCCCGTCGTCCCGTACGGCTGACGTGACAGCGAGGGCGATGTCGCCTTGCTTGGACTCGGCAAGCACCTTGTTTCCCGCGGGTGCTTGCGGCTCCTGGTCGCCTGAGGAGTTGTCAGGTTCCTTGGCCGTCGCCGACGTGTCCTTGTCGGCCGCGCCGTCATCACCTCCTCCTCCGCAACCGGCCACCGTGAGGAGCAACCCGGTCGCGATCGCCACCGCGGCCGCTGCCCTGCGGCTCTTCATGGTGCGCCGAAAATTCATCGGTACGACTTCCTCTCACTCGGCCAGACGCACAGAGAACATCACGGACGCGTCAGGAAGGTCGTCCGGATCGAAATCTTCGGGGTCAACGCTCACGGGTTCGCCGTCGCAGACGAGGTCCACCGGCTTCGTCGGATCCGCGTCGACGTCGAACTCGCAGCGCGGCTTGATGACGGCTGTGGCTTCAGCCTCTGCCTGCATGTTCTCCGTGCCGGGGATGATCGAGTTGCCGACGGTGTAGTTCGTCCGGACGGCAACGCGGAACCCGAGATAGCCGTCCACAACCTCACGTTGGGCTCCGCCCAGGGCCGTCGCGTCATTGTCGGCAGCCAACGCCTGAGCCGCAGCTGAAGGCCCGTCGTTCGGTATGTCCACATCGACCGGCAGGTTCAGCCAGTCCAGCCAGTCGTCATCCGTGCCGATGGCATCCCCCAGGCCGAGCAACAACTCGTCGCGGGCTTCCTGTGCCGCAGCCAAGGCAGCAGCGTCCGCTGCGGATTGAGCACCATTGCGCGCGAACGCTGCCTGGCCGAACGCGAAGAAGGCCAACGCCGCGAAGAGCAGAATCGTCGTCAGCCAGATATAGATCGGGAGCGTCGATCCCTCGTCGCTCCGCAGGCGTGCTGTGGTCAGCCGCCAATGACGTCCTGGACTGCCTGGCCGATCGCCTCCGAGATGCTTCCGTCCAGCCCCAGCCCATCGATCATCACGAAGATCCCCGCCACGATGATCATGATCCCCGCGTACTCCACGAACCCGGCCCCCGCATCCCGTCCCTTCCCCCGCATCCGGGAGACAACGGTCCGCTTCCAGTCGCCGAACTTGCCGAACCTGCTCACGACGCCTGCCCTCTCGCCCGATGCCGATGACACTGCCGACCCCAGCACCGTACGTGAAAACCCGCCTACTCCGGGTGGGTCCTGGGACCCAACTTCTGCCCCTGACCGGATTCATCCACTCCACCCCTCCCGAGCAGTCCCGAGCCAGTGAGCGATCGCTTCGCTCCGCGAGGAACTGTGCAGCTTCGCGAAGATGCGGTTGATGTGGTTCTTCACGGTCTTCTCGCTGATGAAGCAGGCGGCGGCGATCTGGCGGTTGTTCATGCCGGACGCGATGAGGTCCATCACCTCCACCTCCCTTGAACTCAGGCCGAAGGCCGGACGGTCGGGGACGCGGCGACGGAGTCGTGCCGCGACTGCGGATCGAGCCTTCGACGACTGTGCCACAATCAATTGCAGCTGCGAAGTGAGTTCATGACTTTCGTGTGAAGGTTCGTATGAAACACCGAGCGGAGATGAGACAGCGGCGGAGGCGAGGACTCGCACCGAGGGTGAGAGCGTGGGTAAGCCGTCCCTCAAGTCCCGTACGGATGTGATCAGTTCGGCTGCGGTGAACTCGCCGTGGACCAGGTAGCCGGTCGCGCCCCGGCGCAGTGCCTCGGCCACGACCTCGGGTTCCCGGCTGTACGTCAGCATCATCACGGGGGCCAGCGCGGCGAGTTCGGGCAGCGCGGTCAGGCCGTCCGTGCCGGGCATGCGGACGTCCAGCAGGATCACGTCCGGGCGGCAGTCGGCGGCCCTGCGCACCGCTTCCTCGCCGTTCGTCGCGTCGGCGACGACCTCGATGCCGGGGTGCGCGCCGAGCAGCGCGGCGAGGCCCGCGCGGACGACCGGGTTGTCGTCGGCCACCAGGACGCGCAGGGGCGGGCCGGGAAGTGCCTGGTCAGGCATGGACGGCCTCCTGTCGGGGGGTTTGGGGGGTGGGCAGCGGGAGGACGATCGTGATCGCCGTACCTCCCGTCGCGGGGCGGGTCAGGTGAAGGCTCGCGCCGATCCTCGCCGCTCGCTCCGTCATGCCCAGCAGCCCGAAGTGGCCGGATCCGGCCGCCTGGTCGACCGTGACGGCGGGCGGCAGGCCCACTCCGTCGTCCGTGACGCGGAGACGGAGGGTTCCGGCGGACTGCTCCAGCTCGACCACCACCTCCGTCGCCTGCGCGTGGCGGTGCGCGTTTTCCAGGGCCTCGGAGACGATCGCCAGGAGGTCGTGGGTCGTCTCGTGGGAGAGGGGTGGGGGTGTGGTGCGAGTGGGGCGTAGCCGTGCGGGGAGCGTCGTACGAGAGGTGAAGTCCTCGGTTCTCGACGTCAGTTCGGTGAGGAGGTCCAGGGGCGGTGATGTCGTGAGGTCCGTGTGGCGGCGCAGGTCCGTCAGGAGGTCGCGGGACTCCGAGGCCGCGCGGCGGGCGGCGGCAGCCACCAGCGTGGCCTGCTGCCCGAGTACCTCGGGGTCGGCCGCCCGGTCCGCCGAGGTCGCCAGCGCCTCCGCCGCCAGCGCCAGACCGTGCAGCGTCTTGGCGACCGAGTCGTGCAGTTCGCGGGCCAGGCGGGCGCGTTCGGACTCCACCGCCTCCGCCACGGCCAGCCGGGATGTGGCCTCTGCGAGCGCCTGGGTGGCCGTTCCGAAGCGGAACATCAGGTTACGCAGGGTCACGCCGACGACGCCCGCCGCGATGCAGAAGCCCGCGATCAGGAGGGTGCTCGTGCCCGCGCCGGGGCGGTGTTCCCAGGCGCGGTACACGGTGAGCAGGACGGCCAGTTGCAGGCCGGTGAAGACCCCGGCGCCGCGCCAGCCGTAGAGGAGGCCGGAGAGGAGTGGGGTGCAGACCGTGGCGTACGCGAGAGGGGACGCCGGGGATGCCGTCAGGAGCAGGACCGCGCCGAAGAGGAGGTCCAGCGCCATGAGGGTGGGGTGCGCGAGGACGCGGGGGCCGAAGCGGTCCCAGTCCCTGAGCATGGCGTACGAGCCCATGGTGCCGAGGACCCCGGCGGTGAGGACGGCGTAGCGCGAAGGGCCGTCCGTGGTGTTGGCCATCGCGAAGGGCGTGCCGATGACGAGCAGGGCGAGGCGGACGGCGAAGGTCTGGCGGCACAGCGCCTGCAGGGCACTCAGCCGCAGGCGGAGGCTTGCGGGAGCGGGAACGTCGTCGGCCAGGTAGCCGCCGGCGGTTCTTCCGGCTCTCCCCGTTCTTCCGGCTCTTCCGGCTCTTCCGGCTCTTCCGGTGCCTCCGGTGCCTCCGGTGCCTCCGGTTCCTCCCGGCCGGTGCCCGGAACGCGGCGGGAACAGACGCCTTCTCATCAGCGGCCCAGGATGTCGCCGAAGTTCGTGCCCGAGCCGAGGAACATCCCGGTCGCGATGAGGATCATCGTCGCGGGGAGCATGAAGACCAGCGTCACGAGGGTCGCCTTGGGGATCGTCTTGGCGGCGCGGCGGCGGGCGTTCTGGGCGTCGGTGCGGCGCATGTCCGTGGCGAGCTGGATGAGGGTCTCGGCGATCGGGGAGCCGAGTTCCTCGCCCTGCTGGAGCGCCGAGACGAACTGGGCGACCTGCTCGGAGGAGTTGCGTTTGCGGAGTTCGTCGAAGGCCTGGCGGCGGCTGACGCCCATGTCCATCTGGCGCAGGGTGATGCGCAGTTCGTCGGCCCAGGGGCCTTCGTACTTCTCCGCCACCCGGTCCAGTGCCTGCCGGAAGCCGAGGCCCGCCGAGACGACGACGGCCAGGACGTCGAGGAAGTCGGGCAGGGTGCGGTCGATGACGTCCTTGCGTTCGCGGATGGCCTGCCAGATCAGCGCGTCCGCGGCCAGCAGGCCGAAGGCGAAGGTCCCGAGAGCCAGGAAGAGCTGGCCGTTGGTGAGGAAGACCAGGCCCATGAAGAGGCCGAAGATGCCGTAGACGGCGCGGCGGGCCGCGTACCTGTTCAGGGTGAGGCCGCCCGGATTGCCCGCCATGTCGATGCGGCGGCGTTTCGCGTCGACGCGGCGCGGGCCCATCAGGCCCAGGACGAGGGGCGCGAAGCGCATGCCGATGCGGTCGACGGCCGAGCCGGCCTTGGAGACGCGGGTCGCGCCCACCTCCAGGGCGAGGGCCAGGTCGCCGGGGAGCTTCGCCTCCGCGCGGATCATGCGGATACCGAGGAGCATGCCCGCGACCGAGACGGCCGTCAGGAGGGCGAGCAGCAGGGGCAGCACCGTAACCTCTCCTCCCCTCTCATACGTGTCTCATACGTGTCTCATACGTGGATTCTCATACTTCGATCTTGCCGAGGCGGCGGATGACGAAGAAGCCGACCGTGTAGAGGCCCAGCGAGATCAGGACCAGCGCCTGGCCCAGCGGCGATCCGGTCACCCGGGACAGCGCGCCCTCGTTCGAGGAGTTGATCAGCACCAGGGAGCCCAGGCCCAGGAACGGGACCGTGAAGGCCGTGGCGTTGACCTCGGAGAGCATCGTGCGGACCTCGCGGCGGGTCTCCTTGCGGTCCTCCAGCGTCTGGGTGAGGTTGCGCAGGGAGCTGACCACCGAGCCGCCCGCCCGGTTGGACAGGACGAGGGTGGTGACGAGGACGATCAGCTCGCGGGACGGCAGGCGTTCGGCCAGCTCGCCGAGCGCGTCGTCGATCGAGCGGCCGAGGCTCAACTGGTCGGCGACCCGGGCGAGTTCCTCGCCCGCCGGGGCCTCCAGCTCCTCCGCCGCCAGGGCCAGCGCCGTACGGAGGGCCAGGCCGGCGGCCGTGGCGTTGGCGATGAGCCGTGCCACGTCGGGCAGTTGGTTGATGAAGGCCTCGATGCGTTTCTGGCGCTGCCAGTTCAGGAAGATGACCGCGCTCCAGACGCCGAGGAGGGCGGCGATCGGGCCGAAGAAGGGCGCCAGGGTGGCGGCGGCGATCAGCCAGAGGGCGACGACGACCGCGGCGACGTACGTGGCGAACTCGCCCGCCGTCAGGTCGAGTCCGGTGGTGGAGAGGCGCAGGGTGATGGTCCGGCCGAGGCGGGTGCGGCGCAGCCGTCGGTCGATGCTCGTGAAACGGCGGACGCGGCCGCCCAGGGTACGGGCGGGGGCGGTGCCGGAGAGCCGGTCGACGAGGGCCTGGCGCTGGGCGCGGCCGGAGGCGAACGTGTGCACGCCCGCGACGGCGAGGGTGCCGCACAGGACGGTGGCGCCGAGGGCCAGCAGGGAGGGGTTGTTCATGCCGGGGACCCCTTCGAGGGCTCGCATGTCTTCAGCCCATACGCGTTCATCGGCTCGTACGTGTTCATCGGCTCGTACGACGGCTGGGGCATCTTCAACGGCTCGTACGTCCTCGTCATCCGATGGCCTGCCTCGTGGGGAGTGCGTCGAGGGCCTCGGCCACGCCGAACGCGGGCGGCAGCGGTTCGTTGGCCACGTACAGCTTCTCCGCGACCTGGCGGGGCAGCGGAAGGTGCTCGAAGTGGCCCTTGACCACGCGGTCCGGCCCGAGAGGCTGCGGGACGAAGCGCGACACCGTGGCGATACGGAACTGTTCGCGGCCGTGTGAGACGAGCAGCGCGATCTCCGTCACCCTGCGGGAGCCGTCCGCGAAACGGGTGAGCTGGACGACCACGTCGACGGCCGAGTTGATCTGGTCCTTGAGTGCCTCGAAGGGGATGAGCACCTCGGACATCGAGCCGAGGGTCTGGAGCCTCATCAGGGCGTCCTCGGCGGAGTTCGCGTGGACGGTGGCGAGGGAGCCGTCGTGGCCCGTGGACATCGCCTGGAGCATGTCGAGGGTCTCGCCGCCTCGGACCTCACCGACGATGATGCGGTCGGGGCGCATACGGAGGGAGTTGCGGACCAGGTCGCGGATGGTGATCTGGCCCTTGCCCTCGATGTTCGGCGGGCGGGACTCCAGGGGGATCACGTGCTCCTGCTGGAGCTGGAGTTCAGCGGAGTCCTCGATGGTGATGATGCGCTCGTGGGACGGGATCAGGCCGGAGAGCGCGTTGAGGAGCGTGGTCTTTCCGGTGCCCGTGCCGCCGCTGACGATCACGTTGAAGCGGGCGCGGACGAACGCGGCGAGGAGCATCAGCATCTGCTCGTCGAGCGACCCGAGCCCGATCAGCTCGGGGAGCGTGTACGCGCGCGGGAAGCGGCGGATGGTGAGCGTCGGGCCGGCGAGGGCGAGCGGCGGGATGATCACGTTGACGCGCTCGCCGGTGGGGAGGCGGGCGTCGACCATGGGGTTCGACTCGTCGACGCGGCGGTTCACGGTCGAGACGATGCGCTCGATGGTCTGCATGAGCTGTTCGGTGGAGGCGAAGCGGAGGGGGAGCTGTTCGACCCGTCCGGCGCGCTCCACGAAGATCGAGTCGGGGCCGTTGACCATGATCTCGGTGATCGAGGCGTCGGCGAGGAGGGGTTCGAGGACGCCGAGGCCGAGCGCTTCGTCCACGACGCGCCGGATCAGTTGTGACCGTTCGGCGGACGAGAGAACGGGGCCCTCCCGGCTGATGATGTGGCCGAGGACGCGTTCCAGGCGGGCCCGGCGTTCGGCTGCGGCCAGGCTCGACATCTCGGCGAGGTCGATCTCTTCGAGGAGCTTGGCGCGGTAGACGGCCACGAGGTGTCCGTCCTCGCGTCCGGCTCCCCCCTCGTCGGGGGCGGCGATACGGGATCGGAGGCTCATCTTCTTGGTCAGCTCCTCTCGGGGGACGGGGTGTTCAGTTGCCGTCGGCGGCGGAGTCGGAGTTGGAGTCGGAGTCGGAGTCGGTGGGCATGGTGACCGCGCGGGTCACGTCCACGGGGTCGAAGAGGGGGATGACGGAGGGGACGGTGACGGTGACGGAGAAGGTGGTGGTGTCGCCTCCGCCCTCCGGCAACGGCTGTGGATTCAGCCACGAGCTCGCCGCCGCCTGACCCGCCGCGACCCCGTCTTCGCCCAGGGACGCGGCCCGTGCGGCAGCGCGTGCCGCCGTCCCCGCCTGATTGGCCCCGTACCCGATGAGCCCGAGCTGGATGGCCGCCATCCCGACGAGGAGGAGGATGGGCAGGAATCCGGCGAACTCCAGGATGGAGGCGCCTCGGTCGTTCCGGGGGCGGTGCTTCGGCTTCGCCGGGGGTGGATGGTCGTCGCCCCCGCCGCCCCTACCCGTTCCCGTCCCCAGGGGCTCCGCCCCTTCGACCCCGGGTTCGGGGTGGGGAGCAGGCAGGGTGTGGATCATTGGCCGTCCCCTTCCAGCGCCGCCCCCGCCTCGCCCGTGACTTCCCAGCCCGTGTCGAAGCCCGGGAAGAAGACCGGGACCTGGGCGATGACCGTGGCCTTCATGACCGGCCCTTCCGGGTCGCATCCGATGAACGCGCTCTTCCAGGCCCCCGGCAGGTTCTTGCTCCCGGCGTCCTGGCAGGCGCCCGGCACGTCGCCCTGGACGGCAGCCGCCGCCGTGGCCGCCCGTGCCGCCTCGTCCGCCGCGTTCCCCGCGAGCGAGTACGTGTACCCGTACAGCACGCACTGCCACAGGATCGCCATCACCACGAGCAGCAGCGGGAACATCCCGGCGAACTCCAGCGTCACCGACCCCCGGTCGCCGCCGCCCTTGCGCCGCAGCGCCAGCGCACTCCGGTCCGAGGCCGGCTTACGGCGGCGCCCGCCGCCTCCGCCTTCGTGGGCCACGACCAGCCCCAGCTCCGCCGCCAGCGACCACAGGGCCTGCTTGATCGTCGACTTGGCGTCGAGGTCCTGCAACCGCCCCGCGTCGACGACCGACTGGAGTTCCTTGAAGGCGGCCGGGACCGCGACGCGGGAGACCTTCGTGCCGGTGACCTTCTCCACGAGGGAGGGCACGATCTCCGTACCCCTGGAGTGGCGGTTGACGACCGTGAGGGTCTCCTCCGCCTTGCGGATCTGGAGGCGGTCCCAGAGGCGGACCATGCGTTTGGCCGCGCGGACCGCGACGACGTCGGGGGTCACGACCAGCAGCGCCTGGTCGGCCGTCTCCACGGCCGCCGCGGTCGCCGCGTTCATCTGGGAGCCGCAGTCGACGATCACCACGTCGTGCCGGGCGCGCAGGGCGCCGAGCACCTGGCGGGCCACCCGGTCGGTGACCTCCTCGCCGCGCTCGCCCTCGGCGGGGGCCAGCAGCAGGGCGAGGCCCGTGTCGTGGGCGTACACCGCCTCCTGGAGGACGCGCGGGTTGATGTCCGTGATGCCGGCCAAGTCGGCGACCGAGCGCCGGAACTGGACGTCCAGGTACGAGGCCACGTCCCCGGACTGGAGGTCCAGGTCGAGCAGCGCCACCGTGCGGCCCGACGCGCGTGCCGCCAGGGCCAGGTGGACGGAGGTCAGCGTCGTGCCGACGCCGCCTTTCGCCCCCGTCACCGTGAGGAGCGTGCCGCCGGGTCCCGCGTACAGTTCCGGCGCACCGCTGCCGAGGTGGCGCCGCATGCCGGACGACCAGGAGGCCGCGGCCTGGACCCGTTCGGCGAGGGCCTCGTAGCCGAGGGGGAGGGTGACGATGCCGCGGGCACCCGAGTCCATGGCGGCCGTGAGGACACCCGTGCTCGTGTCGGCGGTGATGAGGACCACCCCGACCGCCGGGAAGCGCAGCACCAGGTCGCGGATGAGGTCGAGCGCCGGGACCGGGCCGATCCGTTCGTGGACCAGGACGACCTCGGGCAGCTCGTCCAGGGAGTCCGCGGCCAGCCGCGCGAGGGAGTCGAGCAGGGCGGTCGAGTCCGGTACCGGGGCGGCCGGTTCGGCGTCCGCGAGCTGGCTCAGCAGAGTGCTCAGGGCGCGGGCCGAGTCGATGTCCCCTACGGCGGGGAGGATACGGATGGTCATCGGCCGAACTTCCTCACCGTGCCTCTAGTGCCCGTTGGGGTACTAGGACGTGTTGCGGGGCCGGGAACCCACGTACGTACGTTCCTCATGCGCGGCCTCCTACTTGTCCTCGTCGAGGGTGTACGTACGGTCCGAGGGCGACACGCTGGTGGTGTCGCCGCCCGCGACCAGGGCGAGCCGGACGTGTTCGGCGAACGACTCGGCGTACGCGACGCGCTGGGCGTCCGCCGTGTCGAGCGCGAAGGTGATGGGGACCGCCTCGGTGGCCGTACGGCGGCGGTCGTTGCTCGACTGGTTGGCGTCGAGCGGGGTGAGCTTGCCGACGTCGAGGACGCGTGCGTCGGCGACGATCAGCTTGGACTGGTCGACGCCCTTGTTGTTGTCGGCCTCGAAGGTGGCGAAGATGTTCACGCGGGAGCCGGGGTTGATCTTCCCGGCCACACCGGTCGACGCGTCGATCATGATCGCGATCTCCTGCTGCCCCGGATCGAGTTCGGGCCGGTCGACGATCATGTCGGTCTGGAGGAGGGACCCCTTCTCCAGCTTGGTGACGGCGATCTTCCCGCGGATCTCACCGAGGCTCGTGACGGCCGTGTCCGACAGCCAGCGCTCGGGCATCGACACCTTCTCGAACTGACCCGCCGACAGCTCCTTGTACGGCGCGATGTCGTTCTTCAGGCGGTACGCCGTCACCTCCGGCCCGACCTTCGAGTCCACGTCGCGGATCACCGAGAGCACCCCGGCGAACGCGCCGACGGCGCACAGGGCCGAGAGGACCAGCAGGATGACGCCGCGGCGCTGGCGTGAGTTCATGACGCGGACAACCTCGATCGGGGGCGGGGGGTGGACGGGGTCGAGCTGGGTCGAGCGGCCTTGCGCGCTATGGAAGTTGTCTTGCTATGGAGTTGTACGGAGGTGACTCATGTGGCGCCCGGGGGAAGCGCCCGCATGGCCGACCGCTGAACGGCCGGTAAAGACGTCGTCAATGGTGCCGAGCAGAATCCGCAGCGGTCGCCGATGAGTTCGAGCCCGCACCAGTGGCAGGTCTCCCGGCGTACGGACGAGACGAGCTGGTAGAGCACGGACACGTCGTACAGTCCGGCGGCGAACTCGACGAGCTTCCCCGTCCCCCACCAGCGGGCGGACTCCGCGGGCAGCGGCACGGTGGCCACGCCCTGCACCTGCCAGGCGGGCGCGAGCGTCGAGGTGACCCAGTCGGAGGGCGGCTGCGGCCCGTTGGCCACCAGCAGCCGTGTCCCGAACTCGGGCCCGGCGAGCTCCTCCTGGCCGAGGCGGACGAGTTGGGGCCGCGGATTGGCCAGTACGGCGAACTGGGCGCCCGGCACCCACGACTTGGCGTGGGACTTCAGGGACACCGGCACCCGGTCGAGCTTGGTGACGGAGCCGAGGAGGGCGCCGGCGTAGATGTAGTGGGCGAGGAGGCGTGCGGAGGAGGCCAGCACGCCCGGACTGAAGTCGCACACGGACAACTGCCGTAACTGCTGGGACAGCAGGGCGATCCCGAGCGGCGGCAGATCGATCCCGAGCAGGGCGATCCGGTCGCTTTCGAGTACGGAGCGCACGGCGTGCAGCCGCTGGGCGACGGACTTCCCTGCGGCCCCGGCAGCCCCGGCGGTCCCCGTGGCCCCGGTGTTCCCGGCGGAGGCCGAGTAGAGAGCGATCACATACCCGTGCTGCTCGATGAGAGCGTGCATCCCGAGGAGGGAACTCTCCAGCGTGTCCTGCGGCTGGACGGAGGCGGGCGGGGTCTGCCGGTCGTGCGGCGGGAGCACCAGATCGGGACTGGTGACGGCTATCGCGGTCGGCACGCTGGACACCACCCCGTTCTGACTGCGGCGGGGTGATCGACCACCGCCTCAGACCGCCCCTGTGACGTCCTCCGACGCCGCCGTTCTGCATCCTCTTGCACAGCACCATATCCACGGCATGGCCCGCTCAACACCGAATCTCCTTGATCGACTCACGGATGGTACGGCGAGTCCCACACACGGTGAGACGCATATGCCCCAACTACGCACGGACGTACGGGGATTGAGGCCGAACGAGGAACCTTGACAATCCAATTGGTCTGGACCAAATTGTAGGTTCAGCGGTGGCCACCCTCACGGATTCCCCCACATCCACTCCCCACGGGAGGCATCAGTGCACCGCGTACCAGGCATGCCCCGACGCGCACAGCGGACCTGGGCGGGAGCCCTCGCCGCCGTCCTCGCCACGGCCGGCCTCGCCCTCACCGGCCCCAGCCAGGCGTCGGCCGCCAACGTCGACAACACCACGAATGCCACGAACGCCACGAACACCACGAGCCCGGGTGGCGGCAGCGCACTCCCCAAGCACGCCGTGACCGGCTACTGGCAGAACTTCAACAACGGCGCGACGGTCCAGCGCATCGCGGACGTCCCGTCCCAGTACGACATCATCGCGGTGGCCTTCGCCGACGCGACCACGACACCGGGCGCCGTGACCTTCAACCTGGACTCGGCGGGCCTGGGCGGCTACACGGTCGACCAGTTCAAGGCCGACATCAGGGCCAAGCAGGCGGCGGGCAAGAAGGTCATCATCTCGGTCGGCGGCGAACGCGGAACCGTGTCCGTCAACGACTCGGCCTCGGCCACGAACTTCGCGGACTCGCTCTCTTCCCTGATGCAGACGTACGGCTTCGACGGCGTCGACATCGACCTGGAGAACGGCCTCAACGCGACCTACATGACGCAGGCGTTGCGGTCGCTGTCGGCGAAGGCGGGCCCGTCGCTCGTGCTCACGATGGCGCCGCAGACCATCGACATGCAGTCGACGTCGAACTCCTACTTCCAGACCGCGCTGAACGTGAAGGACATCCTGACGGTCGTCAACATGCAGTACTACAACAGCGGTTCCATGCTGGGCTGCGACGGCAAGGTCTACAGCCAGGGGTCGGTCGACTTCCTGACCGCCCTGGCCTGCATCCAGTTGGAGGGCGGCCTGGCCCCGTCCCAGGTGGGCCTGGGCCTTCCGGCGTCGACCCGGGGAGCGGGCAGCGGTTACGTGGACCCCTCCGTGGTGAACAACGCGCTGGACTGTCTGACCCGGGGAACGAACTGCGGCTCCTTCAAGCCTTCGCGCACGTACCCGGACCTGCGCGGCGCCATGACGTGGTCGACGAACTGGGACGCCACGGCGGGCAACGCCTGGTCGAACGCGGTGGGGCCGAAGGTGCACGGGTTGCCGTAACGCCGTAACGCCGTAGTGCTGTAGCGGCGCCAAGTGACACCCCGCACCCCCGCGCCCCGGTCCGGAAACCGGGGCGCGGGGGTGCGGGGTGTCACTTGGCGCCAGCCCCCGGACGCTGGCGGTACTCGTCGACGACGGCTCGCTGCAGGATGGCGGACTCCTCCAGGACCGTTCCCTTCCTGCCCATCTGACTGTCCTTCGTCAGGTAGGTGCGTTCACCGAGGTAGGCGAGGGTGTCACGGTCGAAGATCCACTCGGTGGCCCAGGAGGACCGCTTGTCGACGCGCCGGATAGCGACACCGTGCCGGCCCGCCGGATCCACCGCGTCCTCGACCCGCTTCACCCCGGGGAGCTTCGCCGCGGCCCCGTACAGCGCGGCGGCGGTCCGCGGTGGCATGACCTTGCCCAGCAGTTCCCCGATCTTGTCGAAGACGACCTGCGCTTTCTCCTTGTCCTTCTCCTGGCCCTGCGCCTTCCTGGTCAGGCGGTAGAGCTCGTCGAGCAGTTCGTCCGGATCGGTGGGCAGGGAGGCCAGCCACTGGTACGTGGGGCGGTCGATGCCCGCCGGGGTGCCGGGCGAGCCGGGCGGCAGCAGTTCCCTGAGCGGGGAGTAGCCGCCGCCCTCGTAGAACAGGGCCAGCTGTTTCACCGGCCCCGGCTCCTGCGACCACCACGCCTCCCGCTCGGTCAGCCGCCCCGGCTCGTAGGAGCCGTCCTCCTGGTACTCCGCCCCGGCGTCCATGCTCTTGATGTAGACGAGCTGGTCGTCGCGCACCGGGGTGACCTCCGTCCTCGCGGCGACATCGGCGATGCGGTCGAGCAGGACCACGGCCGTCTCGCCGTCGGACGGTTCGACCCCGTAGCCGGAGTCCATGGTCGTGACAAGGCCGACGGTCAGCGCCCCGGCCAGCGCGAGGGCCGCGGTGGGCATCCACACGGCCGGGCGCAGCAGCCACGGGCGAGTGGGGCGGCTCTGTGAGGCGGAAGCGGTGGCGGGTGTCCGGTCGTCGTCGATGAGCTGCATCAAACGGTCCTTGTGGTGGGAGTGGCGACCAGCAGGGAGGTCCCGTTCGGGCAGGGCCGGGAGCAGCCGGGCCAATTCCTCGCGCTCCGTCATCGAGGTCCCTCCTGAATCTCCTGCAGTGGAAGGGCCGCGAACGCGGCCTCACTGGGTATCTCTCCGCGACGACGCGCCAGTTCCATATCTTTTGGGAGGTTTCCTTCCTTCGTTTTCCTGAGCTGCTCGTCCGTCAGCCGAAGCAGCCGGGCCCGCGCCCGGGACAGCCGCGAGCGCACGGTTCCCACCGGGACACCCAGGGCCTGGGCCGCCTGCGCGTAATCCAGCCCGGACCACACGCACAACGCCAGCACCTCCCGCTCGCCGCGCCGCAGGCGGTCGTACACCTGCCGTACGGCGGCCAGCCGGCGGGCGTCGTCCAGGCGCCCGGCCGCCTCCTCGGCGAAGTCCCCCACCGCGTCCGGCGCCGGGCGGCGGGCCAGGAAGGCCAGGCGGCGGCCGAGGCCCCGGTTGGCGTTGCGGGACTTGTTGGTCGCCATGCCCAGCAGCCACGGCTTCAGCGAGCCGCCGTCCGGCTCCAGTTGCTCCCGGGTGCGCCAGGCGTCGAGGAACGTGTCCGCCATCACCTCCTCGGCGGTCGACCAGTCGCCGGTCAGCCGGAAGGCGTGGTTGTAGACGGTGCGCGCGTACTCCTCGTAGATCTCCGCGAACGCCTCCCGGTCACCCGCCCGTATCCGCGCGCGCAAGCGATCACTCATGTCCTGTCCACCATCCACCTCGTACACCTCACACCCTGGGCTCTCCGCCAGGTGGGGGTGGTTCCGGTGACGTGCGCCACAGGGGGGAGCGGCGTGCGGCGGGCCTACCGGAAGGGGATGTTGAGCCAGGGGCTGCCGGGCTCGGACATCAGGATCCGGTGGACAGTGACCATGTCCCCGTACCAGTCCCCGAACTCCTCGTCGTCGAAGTGCAGGCAGCGGCCGAGGATGTAGCCGACGGAGAAGTCCTGCCAGGACTTGTACGAGCGTGCCGCACTGCGCCCGGCTTCGACGACGGCCGCCTCGGCCTCCGCCAGGTCGCAGTAGCGGGCCCCCAGACCCCAGCGCGCCATGTTCGAGGCCCGCCCGAGATCCCAGGCATCGACGGAGGAGATGTAGCGGTTCTCCTCCAGTACGCCGTCCGCCCGCATCCGCGCCTCGTAGCGCGTGATGCGGCCGATGAGGTGCTGGACACCCTTGATGCGCGCTTCGGTCTCGGCCTGGGGGACGGGCGAGGTCCTGGTGACGCCGTCCGGGGTGATGACGGTCTCGCCTTCCGCCCGATTGCGCAGGACTCGGGCGGCGGCGTCGCGCCAGTAGGCGGTGTCGACATAGCCTCCGAAGTCACGGGCGATGGTGCGGCGCAGGCCGAGCGCGAACTCCCAGACGGAGTTGGCCATGTCGGTCGCCAGCAGGGCACGCTGCTGCGCCTGCCACTCCTGGTGGCTGGTGACCCCCCACCACTCCCGCAGCATTTGGCGCTCGGCGGGATAGCCCTGGCCGTGGTAGGCCATGGCGTTCCAGGGAAGTCCCTGGTGAACGAAGAGAAGGGCACCGCAGGCCAGCCCGTGGGCCACGGGTCCGTGCAGCGGAGCCCCCACGCGCAGCGTCCGCAGCTCTGTCCGGTACGACGGGAAGCCCGCCCGCTCGGAATGCTGCGCCCAGACCGCGGAATGCGGCGGCGCGGAAGGGAGGAACGCCTCGCACGGACTACCGGGATTGACCACGATCATCGGCGGATCGGTGGGCGCCCAGACCCGCGCGAACCACGCGAGGTCGTTCCAGTCGAACACGCGATGCGGTTCGGGCGCGGGAAGCATCCCCTCGGTGTAGACCGCCCAGACGGCACCTCCGGCTACCCGAGGATCGTGCCCGAACACGACATGGGTGTTACTGGGCGTGGCATCCGCCTTGTCCCGCCGTATCTCGAAGTACACCCGGTTCCGCGCGAGCGTGTCGAAGTACGCCGCCCAGTCCTCGCGCGACTTCGCCTCGAACAACTGCCGCTCGACTTCCGTCGGCGGCGTCCAGGCAGGTGGCGCGGGCGGCCCGAAACCTGCGGGCGGTGGCCCGAACGACATGTTTTCCATTTCTCATCGAGGACGGAGGGGGCCCTGTCATTCGGCTCACTCGGCTCACTCGGCGACGATCTCGGCCCAGACCATCAGACCGCTGCCGGTTCTCCGGGTCCCCCAACGGTCGGCCAGCGCGTCCGTGATCAGAAGCCCACGCCCGTGCTCCCCCTCCAGGTCGGACGACGTTCTCGGCGTGGCCACCTGCACATGACCGCGCCCCTCGTCGATCACGCCGATCGTAACCGCTCCCGCGCTGTGGGCGAAGGTCACTGTAATGGTGCCGCTGTCACTGTGTTCCAGGGCGTTCGCGACCAGCTCTCCGGCAATCGTCTCCAGGTCGTCCACCGTTCGGCGGGACAGCCCCCACGAGTGGGCGGTGTCCCGCACGTAGCGCCCGGCGGCGGGCGCGGAGGCGAGGTCGCGGCCGGGGAAGGTGAGCAGGGCGTACGCGTGGTGCTGGCTGCCGCGAGACAGGAGATCTTCCGATGACCGATGCATCAACCGCCGTCCGTCCCTCGCCCGCAACCTGGCTCAAGAGCAGCTATAGCGCGGCCAACAATGAGTGCGTCGAGATCGTTTTCCACGACGAACTCGCGTCCATACGCGACTCGAAAGCCCCTCAGCGAGGCATGCTGACCGTGGCCAGGAATGCCTTTGCCGCCTTCACCGAGAGAGTGAAGGCACGAGAGGACATACACGAAGTGCTATGACTCCTGGGACCTCCAAGCGGTGGTTCACACGGCGCTACGGACGCACAGCCGATAAGCAGGTTCTTCGGAGTTATGCGGTGGGATCAGTCGCCGGATTGGCAGATTTAAGTCACTCTCGACCTCTTCACAGCCGTCGAAGCGCTGTCCCAAATCTGCCAATCACCGCCCTCGGAGAGTCGCAACCTCGATTGCGACGATCCGCGCACCACTCAAGCTTCCAGACTCACCATTTTCACGTACTGGACAGGGGCTCCGAGAACTTCAACGGTGAATTCACAGAGGACAGGGGGAGCAGACTTCATCTCAGAGCGATTCCGGAGACGTTCGGACTCTGCTTCCAGGCTTTCGGTGCTGTGCATCATTTAGCTAATGGTCAACCTTCCTGGAAGGCATGCTTCGGGTCGTCTGGCGTGGCGGACATGCCCCGCCACTGCAGACCGAGCCAGCGCGCTTCAACTATGACTGCGATCTTGCCCCTCACGGTGCTCACTTGAAACGACTCAGCCTTTCGGGATCGGGAATCCCTGAAGGCATTGCATGATCAACTCAAGATCCTCCGCGTATCACTACATGATCAGCACCTACCGCAATTGTGCGACCGGAAGTAGTGGCCACCTTGCGGCTATTCATCACCGCGGCGAAGCCGTCGGGCGTTCTCGATGTCACGGCTGAGTGCGCTCAACCGTGGCGGGGTCCGTGAAGCATCAAGCACCACCACACGGAGGTGGTCGCCGACCTTCGGAGGCTCCACCTCCTCCGACCACCAAGAAGGGTGCTTGACTTGGTCGACGAATCCCTCCTCGCCGTTGATGTCTACTCGCGCGCCCACCGTGGCTACACCTGTGACTACGGCATCGAATACTTGATGGTCCTGAGCCATCCCGTCACCCACCATTTCTGAACTCTTCTAGTGAAATCCATGTCCGTTTGAGTGTGAGCTCATTGATTCGGTCGAGTTCATCGACCGGGATAACCCACTCGATCCTAGGAGCCCCGCCCTGACCGTTCCAATCATGCATCTTCATATATTTATTGTCGCTGAATTCGCTCAGGAAATCCGGATGCATGTCGTAGCGGACACGCCATCGGCAAAATTCCTCCCTTTCGGGCTGATGTACTCTGCCGCTACAGAACGTTCGCCAAAATAGATCTACAACCATTTCCGCCACTACGACCCCGAAAAGGCCCGCTACACCACCCCCGACCCCCTCGGACTCACACCCGCCCAACCCTCACATCTGGACCGACCCCCTTGGACTGAGGCCGTGCCCTGAAGATACTTTCCCCATATACCGCACCCCTAAGGGCAAGGATGTCGAATACGAACGGAATTATGGACCGAACCCGGTCAACCATCAGGCAGGGGTGGATCTCGGCCGGGGAAGCGAAAGGGTGTGTACGTGGTGCTGTTGGCGGCCCAAGCGGTGGTGCCCCACAGCGTGCTGCGCGTGCGCCAGGCGATTTCGCCGTGATCATCGACGAGTTCGGTGGGTGTGCCGATGAGGTCGGTGACGATGGCGAAAAAGCGGGAGTCGATCCGCACAGCCCTCCTCGGACCCGCCCGCCCTCGCGAACTCACCGACACAGCCGAACTGCTGACCTCGGAGCTGGTTTCCAACGCCGTGAAACACTCCGACGGCCCGGTCTCCGTCAGACTCCGCTCCCACCCCGACGCCGTACGCATCGGAGTCATGGACAACCGCCCCGAACTGCCTGACCCTCTCCCCTGCACCACCGACCAGGACTTCGGCCGCGGCCTGTGCCTGGTGGACACCCTGGCCGACGCCTGGGGCCGCTACCCGCTCACCGCCCCCTCCCGAACGCCCAGCTGGAAGGTGGTGTGGTTCGAACTGTTCGCCCTACGGGAGTGACTCGACATAGGGCGAATCTCCCTCATCACGCTTCGCACGCCGAGACGGCTCCGGCGTGCCCCGCATGTCATCACCCTGGACGCTGAGTCCCGCGAGCCCGCCTTGCCACCTGGTGCTTTGCTGACCCGGTGAGGCTCGGCGGACGGCGAACCGGCCGCGGTGGCGGAGCCTCACACGTGATGAGTGGGGATACCTGATCCATTATCGGAAAATGGCGCTCCCACGTCCCAGGAAAATATGTAGCGAGACGTTCTTGTGTCGTATTCGACACTGATCGTACTCGGCGTCAGGTTGAACTCCTCTCGCACCCAACCTTCCATAGCGAAGGCGGCAACCTCGGGAACGTAGTCGCTCGCCGGAAATGAAAAATCTTGCACCCTGACCGTAAGCCCCTGGGGGTGCAACATGTTCAGGCTGTCGGAGTGCAGAGACAGGCCATACATCATCCATGCAAGATCACGCCAGTGCAAAGGGTCATTTTCCGGCAGCTCCAACCAAAGCTTACCGTTGATTTGCGCAGCGCACCTGGGGACACTCCCGGATGTGTCGGCCTCAGCGCTGATATCGGCAGCCAGTCCACCGATCGGACTGCGCTTTCTGAATCGGAATGTGCTGGCCAATATGCATCCTTCAGTTCAAGAATTTCAACAGGTGGAAAACTTGCCTGCTGAAATAGTGCTCGTTACCCATTCCAGTGTGTCCCCGTATGTAATCATAGCCATGGGGCTCACCAGCGCCATAGAGTCTGCTGTGGCGATCGACGAATGCTTCAGCGTCGCCCGGAGACATACTGACGATGTCGGCCTTGCGTAGTCCGTCGAAGTCGCTGCCGGTAATCTTAAACCTGACGATTTCTACGTCGGCGCCCCGGCCTCGGAGACGTTCTGCGTACCTCAACGCCTCCTCCTCGGAACCCCACGAGTAGACGCCTTCCCCGTACTGACCTCTGATGTCCTCCGCGGGCCAGGGTTCACCGCCATTACGCAGGCGCTCCGCGTCCGCACGACTTTGCACGGTATGGAACTCGTGACACGGAGAAAGCCCGAGGGGGTCGGTCCAGGTGTGGGGGTTGTGGACATAGGTGTTGGGGTTGTCTGCGGGGGAGATGCCGAGAGGGTCGGGGGTGGTGTAGCGGGCGGTTTCGGGGTCGTAGTGGCGGAAGTAGTTGTAGTGGAGGCCTGTTTCGGGGTCGTAGTACTGGCCGGGAAAGCGGAGCGGTGTGTACGTGGTCCTGTTGGTCGCCCAGGCTGTTGTGCCCCACACGGTGCTGCGCGTGCGCCAGGCGATCTCGCCCTGTTCGTCTATGAGTTCGGTGGGTGTGCCGACGAGATCCGTGACGATGGCGAAGAAGCGGGAGTCGATCTCCTCCTGCGGAGCCTCGGTTGCGGTGATGCGTTCCCTCTGCGCGACCGGATGCAGGCCTTGGTGGTCCCAGGTCAGAGTGACCGGGTTCGGCAGGTCCGGGGACGTGGTGGTCTGTTCGCAGAGGGTCGTGCCGTCCCACGTGAAGTCGATGCGTTCGACGACTGTTTCGCCGTCGGGTGCGAGACGGAGCTTTGCTGTTCGGCGGCCCAGGGGGTCGTACGTGTAGCGCCAGAGGGTGCCGTCCGGGGTCGTCACCGAGGTGAGGCGGTCCTCCGCGTCCCATGCGTAGCGCCAGGTGTCCGGTTTGCGAGACAGGCGGGTCTTCTGGCGAAGGGTGGTGCGGCCCAGGGCGTCGTGTTCGTAGCGGACGTTGCCCGCGCGAGTGATGCGGGTGCCCACATGGGCGCGCTCTCCCACCGCCTCCTGGCCAGGGTGGCTGGACGGCCACGTCGCGGAGGTCTGGTTGCCTGCCTCGTCGTAGGCGTACGTCTCGGTCCAGTTCGCCGCGTGCACCGCCGTTACGCGGCCTGCCGCGTCCAGATTGAAGCGGCGGAAGCCGGAGAGTTGGTCGTCGATGCCGGTCAGGTTGCCGTCAGCGCGGTAGGTATACGTGCGCTGCTGGACCGTGCGGTCGCCCATGCCTGTTACCGATTGCGTGGTCAGGCGGCCCAGCGCGTCGAAAGTGTGGTCAAAGGTGATCAACTCGTCGACCTGGCGGGCCAGTTCGCGGCCCGCCTCGTCATATGTGAAGTCGACGGCGCGACCTGAAGCCACCATTCCCGTGCGGCGCCCAGCGGCGTCGTACGTCCACGTTGTGGTCGCGCCCTTGGGGGTGGCGCGGCTCGTTCTGCGGCCCAGTTCGTCGTAGGTGTAGGTCAGTTTCCTGCCGGCGACTGCCTCCGACGTCAACCGTCCGAGGTGGTCCCGCTGCAGCGTCAGCGTCGTGCCGTCTGGTCCTGTCGCCTGGGCGAGTTGGTCTGTGCCGTCGTACGTGTACGTCGTGACGCGGCCTGCAGCGTCCTTGCGGACGATCTGGCCCAGGGCGTTGCGCGCGAAGGAGACTGTCTGGCCGAGCGCGTTCGTACGGGACCGCAAGCCGCCCGCTGCGTCGTGCGTGTACGTGAGCGTGCGATCGTCGAAGTCCGTCTCGGATATGAGGCGGCCCACCGGATCGTAGGCATAACTCCAGGTCAGTCCCTGCGGGTTGCTGATCTTCGTCAGCCTGAGCTCGGTGTCGTGGTCGAAGGTGTAGCGCACTCCGTCCGGGCCGGTGCGAGCGGCAAGGAGGTCGAAGTGGGTGTACTCGTAGCGGGAGACCGCACCCATGGGGTCGGTGTGGCTGGTGCAGTTGCCCTCGCCGTCGTACGTCCAGGATTCCGTCGTTCCGTCGGGGGCGGTGCGCCGGGCGGGTTTGCCCTCCACCGTCCACTCCAGGCGGGTGAGCGCTCCCAACGGGTCCGTGATAGTGGCAGGACGGCCGAAAGTGTCACGTTCGTAGCGGGTCACGGCTCCCAGCGGGTCGGTGATCTCCAGCGGCAGGCCTGCCGCGTCGCACCGCACCTGCGTCGTCGCGCCCACCGCGTTGGTGACCGATGCCAGGTGCCCCACGGCGTCGTAGGTGAAGCGTGTGGTCGCTCCGGCGGCATCGGTCACCGCGGTGCGGTTGCCGCCCGCGTCGTACTCCTGCAGGGTGCGGCTGCCGTCCGGGTGGGAGACCACCACCGGCAGGCCCTGGTCGTTGTAGCCGATGCTGCTGTAGCGGCCGTCGGGGCGGACGACCATGATCGGGCGGCCTGACTTGTCGTAGGCGTAGCTGGTGGTGCGGCCGAGTGGGTCGGTGATGGTGATCGGGCGGTCGTTGCGGTCGTATGTGGTGCGGGTTGTCGCGCCGTCCGGGCCGGTCTCGGCGACCACGTGCAGCTGGTTGTTGATCAGGTAGCGGGTCGTGTGGCCGAGGGAATCGGTGCGCGTGGTGACCTGGTGGCCGGTCTCCGGGTCGGTGTCGTCGTAGGTGTACGTGTTGCGCAGGTGGCCCGCGTCGCCCGTCTGGAAGGTGCAGCGGTCCTGCTCGTCGTAGACGTAGCGGTACGTCGAGCCGTTCGTGTCCGTCCAGGAGGTGATCCGGGCCAGGTCGTCGCTGGTGAACCGGGTCGGGATGCCTGAGGAGTTGGTCACCGACGCCAGGTGGCCGTGCTCGTCGTAGCCGAAGCGGACTAGTTCGATGTCGCAGTCAGCGTCGGTGTCGGCCAGGTGCAGGGCGGTGATGCGCCCGCCCTCAGTGGTGATCTTCAGGTGGTAGCCGGCCGAGTGGGCGATGCCCGTGGGGGCGCCTTCGGAGTCGTAAGTGAAGGTGAGCCACTGGGTGCCCGAGCGGTCGGAGATCTGTTCCAGCAGCGCGATGCCGTTGCCGTCGCCGCCCGGGGCCGCGAAGTACCACGTGCGGCCGGATTCGGGGTCGGTGACGGTGTAGTCGCCCCATGCGTCGATGGTCAGCGGGTGGCGCTCACCGTCCTCGGGCAGCACCGGTACGGCGGGGGCGGGGTGAGGGTAGGCCAGCAGGGAGCCGTCCTCGCGGACGAAGATGACTCCCTCCGCGTCGACCTCCAGGCGCTGGTCCGCCGTGGAGGTCCAAGTGGCGCCGAACCAGCGGCCTGCCCGGTAGGACGACTCGAACTGCCGGGTGAAGACCAGGGGTAACTTGGCGGGGAGTGTCACATCGGTCTGCGGGAGGGCCATGCGGCCGGTGGCCATGTCGATGGGGTCGCCGCCGAAGGTCTTGCACCACAGCTTCCGGGCGAAGTCCCGCAGCCCGGCACCGACACTCCTGCGGGCAGCTCCCGTCGCCGCTCCCTTGGCCGCCCCCCGTAACGCACCCCGCCCCGCCGCCCCCGCTCCCTTGCCGCCGATCAGGTTCGAGGCGAGGTAGCCCATCGCGTCGCCGGGGTCGCTGCGCCAGCCGGTGCCGAGGATCGACATGGGGAGGCGTTCGGGGTGGGCGGCGGTGCCGACCAGGCCGGCGAGCAGCATGTTGGAGTTCTGCAACCACTCGCCGGGGTGGGTGAGGTTGTAGGAGTCCATCGGATTGACCGTGCGGGCCAGCTTCACCGCGTCCGCGCCGCCCTTGAGCAGACCGCCCAGCACATGGACCGAGTTGAGCTGGGCGCCCACGAAGGCGTCCGCGACGTTGGCGCCCACGCGGTCGGTGAACTCCGGCTTCGGCGGGGCCAGCTCCAGGGCGCCTGCCAGCCTGCGCTGCGCGTCCCGGGCGGCGCCGGTGCGCTGGCGGCGTGCCTCCTCCAGGATCTCCACAGCCTCCCGGCGGGCCGCCACCGACGGGTCGGTGAAGGTGCCCGGCTCGGTCGGGCGCGGGCCCGGGTTGCGGCCCGCCAGCGCGGCCGCGTTGTACCGCTCGGCCGCCTGGTTGAAAGCCTCCACCTTGGCGTTGTGCGCGTCCGCCGCCTGCCGGTACGCCTCCCGTGCAGTGCGGAAGGCCTCGATCGCCGTCTGCGCCTGCTGCTGCGCCCAGCGCACCGTGTCCGCGTACGCCTCCACAGCGCCGGCCGCCTCCGCGCACGCGTCCGCCGCCGCAAGCCACTGCTTGGGCTGCATGTCGAACTTCGCCCGGAAGGCATCCGCGGCCTCGCCCTCCCAGCCGCCGGAGTCCAGCTTCCGCAGTCCCTGGCCGACGCTGTCGAACGCCCGGGAGAAGTCGCGAAGGTGCCTGGCCCTCGCGTTCAGCGCCTCCGGGCTGCCATGGATGAGTTCCTTCGGGTCCTCGCTCTCCCCCAGCTCGCGTTCGGCGACATCGCCGCCCAGCCGGTTGTTCAGGCCCTCGCCGAAGTCGCGTACCCCCTCGGCCAGGCCGCCCGCGCCGACCGCCGACAGGCCGTCCGCCGCCCGGTCCGCACCCCAGTTGGCCGCCTCGCCGACGCCCCTCTTCGCGCTGTCAACGGCGCCCTCTATGCCGTCACCGAGACGGTCGGCCCAGTCCCCCACGCCCATCAGCCCTCATCCTCCTGAGCTGCTGAGGCCTGCGGTGGGCCGCCCCACTGCCAGTCCGTTCGCGGATCGAGCAGTGCGTCCGGAGTCACCGTCGACGTCGATATGTCCTCCCCCGCCTGCGCCCAGGCCTCCTGGGCCCCCTCCTGGCCCGCCAGAAAGGACCCGGCGCTGTAGTCCGCGTCCCCGGCGTGGGAGACGGCGTTGTCCTTGAACGTGTCCGACCAGGAACGTTGCTCGACCTCCTCCGGGGACAGGTAGGGGTTGCCCGCTGCCGCCGTCCACACCGTCTTCAGCGTGTTCGAGACGTACTCCTCCTGCTCGTGGTACAGCCCCGCCGACAGATTCAGCCGACCCGCGAACTCACTCGCGTCCCGCATCAGCGAGCGCACACCCCAGCCCCACCGCTCGCAGAAGTCGGCGAAAACCTGATGCAGGCTCGCGTCCCCCACCTCCAAGCCCGCCAGTTCCAGGTCGTCGAAGCCGCGCCCCAGGTTCGCCTCGATGTCGAAGCCCAACTCCTTGAGCTCGTCCATCGCCAGGTTGATGCCCCGGGTGATCTGCTCCAGCGCCTCCGCATCGACTCGGTAGCCGCCACCGCTGCCGCCCCCGCTCACACGCCCACGCCTTCGGCGTCCAGAGCCACCGCGTCCGGAACGATCCCCGCCACCGGAGGCAGCACCATCCCCGCGGCGCTCCCCGCGTCCACCGCGATCCCGACCTGCCCGCCCGCCTCCGGGATCACCTGGTCCAGCAGCCGCGCCCCGTACACCGGCACCCGCTCAGGCACCGCCTCACCCCGCGCCTCAGCGAACCGCGCCAACGCCGCGTCATCCGTGAACACCAGCAACCAGCGGATACCGCCCGCCTCGACCGACAGCAGCCCTTCGTCCACCACCGGCACCAGCACCTCACAGCGGCGGAACTCCCCCACCACCGCCCGTAGATCGCCCTGCCCGGCCGCCGCCAGATCCGCCAGCCGCCCCCGCAACGCCCCCGCGCCCACTACGGCCACCCCCGTCGACCCTCACGCGCTCATCGCACAAACGGTCGACCACCTTATCCAGTCGGGCCCTGGGGAGCACGACAGATCTCGGCCCCGCTGCAGGTGTTTCTCAGGACCTGCCCTCACCCCATGGGGCGGTAGTACTGCAACACCGGGAGCAGTTGGGCGAACCACTCCTGGAGCCGGTCGCGGCCCTTCGCGTCGACCACGCACTCGTAGAAGCGGCCGTCGACGTGGGCGACGCCCATGACGAGTGCCTTGTTGTTGGGGCTCGGTTTGTAGTGGACGCTGCGGACCTCGTGCCAGGGGAAGTCGACGCTCGCGCCGTGGTCCTCGAAGGAGACTCCGGAGGCGTCGACGACGATGGAGTTGTGGGCGTCCACGGCCAGGAACTCCGGGCCCTCGGGCGCGGTCGGCTGGGCCGGCGGACCAGCGGGCGCGGCGGCCGGGTACGGGGCGTACGGGTGAGGTGGTGGCGGACCGTAGGCCTGGTGCGGCTGGGCGGGCGGTTGCGTGTACGGCTGGGCCGGTGGTGGGGGCGGGGGCGCCGGCGCGTACGGCTGCCCCGGTGGTGGGGGCGGGGGCGCGTACGGCTGGGCGGGTGGTGCGTACGGCGGGGGCGGAGGGCCGAAGCCGGGGGGCGGCGGGGGTGACGGCTGTGGCGACGCCGGTGGGGGCGGTGGCTGTGGCGACGGTTGTGGGTCCTGCTCCGGCTGCTGCATCGTCGTGCGTCCCCCTGCGCATCTGTCCTGGTGCCTGGTGTCGTCGGCGTGATCCACGACGCACCGTATCCCTGCCTGCCGGTGAAACATTCCCCGGGGTCCACCGCATTAAAGAAGTCGAGCGGTGCCACGAGCCCACACGAACCAGGGGGAACGCATGAGACACGTCCGCGCGGAGGGCTATCCGGAGTTCGCGGCGGCGCGCGCTGGGCACCTCTACCGGTCCGCCTGTCTGCTGACCGGCGGTGACACCCATCTCGCCGAGGACCTCGTGCAGGAGACGCTCGGGCGGCTGTACGCGCGGTGGGGGCGGGTGTCACGGGTCGGGAATCCGGCCGGGTACGCGCAGACCGTGCTCACCCGTACGTTCCTCGCTCACCAGCGGCGGCGCAGCAGTACCGAGCGGGCCATCGACGTGTTCCCCGACCTGCCCGACCCACGCGGTGCCGACACTCCCCTGCGGCTCACCCTCGTCGAGGCGCTGGGCCGGCTGCCCGCCAAGGACCGGGCCGTGGTCGTTCTGCGGTACTGGGAGGACCGTTCCGTCGAGGAGACCGCCGACGCCATGAACGCCAGCTCGGCCGCCGTACGCACCCGCTGCGTCCGCGCCCTCGCCCGGCTCCGGGAGCTGCTCGGCGAGGACCTCGCCGAGTACGCGACGCCCTGACCGGCCTCGGCACATCCCATTCCACTCCACCCACGCCTCCAACCCGCCCACGTACGCCTCCCAGAAACGGTGGTTCGCGATGCCCGTCGAACTTCACGAGGACCCCTTCGAGCACCGGCTCGGCGACGCCCTGCGTCAGGCCGGTGGAGCCTTCGAGGCCAACGGCGCCGCCCTGGTCGCCGGCGGCGAGGTGCGGGGACGCAGGTTGCTGCGGCGGCGCCGGGCCACCGTCGCGGGAGGTGTCGCCGGCGTCGCGCTCGCGGGGGTCGGCGGGGCGCTGCTCGTGCCCGGGGGCGGGAGCGGCGACGGCGGGTCCGTGGCGGCCGCCCCGACGGCGAAGCCGTCCGCATCCGCATCCGCCTCCGCCTCCCCCGGGCCGTCCAGGCCGTCCCGGCCGATGTCGGGCGAGGAACTGCTCCGCACGCTCAAGCGCCTGCTTCCCGAAGGAGAGTTCAGCGACGAGGACTCCCGCGGAACCGGCGCGGCGTTCGGTCCCTACGCGCGTCTCGTCTACGACGACGGCAAGGGCGCGGCCGCGATCGGTATCAGCCTCGGCCGGGTCGAGCCGGGCAGCCAGCAGGCCCGTCAGGTGACCACGTGCCCGGCCAAGGAGCTCGTTCCGCACGACGCCTGCTCCACGAGCCGGCTCCCCGACGGCTCGCTGCTCATGCTCTTCCAGGGCTACGAGTATCCGGACCGCCGCGTGGACACCAAGCGGTGGAACGCCGAGCTCGTCACCCCGGAAGGGCACCACGTCTCGCTGAACGAGTGGAACGCCGAGGCCGAGAAGGACGCCCCGGTCACCCGGCCGGACCCGCCGCTCTCCACGGCGCAACTCAAGGAGGTCGTCACCGCCGAGGACTGGCGTACGGCTGTCGATGCCGTTCCAGAGGAAACAGAGGCCCCGAAGGAGCCGACGGCCTCCGCGACCTCGCCCGCCGAGCCTCCGGCCGCCGACGGTCAGGCGATCCAGAAGACGCTCATCGGCCTGCTGCCCAAGGACGTCAAGGTCGTGTCGAAGGGGGGTCAGGAGGGCGAGTACGGCTTTGTCGTCGTCGACGACGGCAAGGGCGCGACCTTCGTGCAGATCAATGTGCAGCCCGGCATGTCCGACGTCGAGAGCGAGCTCTTCGGGCCCGACGCCGAGGTCCTGCCGGACGGCACCAAGGTGACCACACGGCAGGGCCAGGGCGACGACAAGGGCACGGGTCTCGTCATGTGGACCGTCGACACCATCCGCACCGACGGCCTGCGGGTCGTGGTGAGCGCCTTCAACTCCGGCTCACAGAAGACCGCCCCGACCCGCGACACCCCCGCCCTCACCATGGGGGACCTCAGGAAGATCGCCACGAGTGAGCAGTGGGAGCGGCTCGTCCGCACCGGCTGATCAGAAGAACTCGGCCCAGGGCTGGTCCCAGATCTGCTTCACGCACAGCACCACGAACAGCACGCCCGCGACCGCGAGCATCGCGTTGCTCAGCGGCCCGTTGCGCCACTCGCGCGGGGTGCGGTCGGAGTTGAGGAGCCAGATCAGGGTGAGGGCGAGGAAGGGGAGGAAGGCCGCGCCCAGGACGCCGTAGATGATGACCAGACGGAAGGGCTGGCCCTGGAAGAGCAGCACCATGGGCGGGAAGGTCAGCCACAGCAGGTACGCGCGGAACGGCCACGACCGCTCCCGCTGGCCCGACGCGACCTCCTCGCCCTTCAGTTCGCCGCCGCGGGTGCTGTAGCGCGCCACGAAGTCGGCGAACATCAGGCTCACCCCGTGCCAGACGCCGATCAGCGAGGTGTAGGAGGTGGCGAAGAAGCCGATCAGGAAGAACTTCGCGGTGGCCGGGCCGTACTCGTCCTCCAGGATGTCGCCGAGCTGGATGAGGCCCTTGTCGCCGCTCGCGATGGCGATGTTCGCGGAGTGCAGCAGTTCCGCGCCGACGAAGAGCATCGCGATCACGAAGATGCCGGTCGTGGCGTACGCGACCCGGTTGTCGAGGCGCATGATCTTCATCCAGCCCGTGTCCGTCCAGCCCTTGGCGTTGACCCAGTAGCCGTACGCGGCGAGCGTGATGGTGCCGCCGACGCCGCCGATCAGGCCGAGGGTGTTGAGGATGGAGTCCTTCTCGTCGGGCAGGACGGGGAGGAGGCCCGCGAGGGCGTCGGGGAGGTTCGGGGTGACGCGGATGGCCAGGTAGACCGTCACCACGAACATGACGCCCACCAGGACCGTCATGACCTTCTCGAAGACGGCGTACTTGTTGAACCAGACGAAGACCAGACCGGTCAGACCGCAGGCGATGGCCCACCACTTGAGGTCCATGACGTCGGGGAACAGCGCCTGCAACGGCAGCGCGCTCGACGACATCGCGGCCGCGCCGTACACGAAGCCCCAGATCACGACGTAGACGGCGAAGAACCACGTGGTCCAGCGGCCGATGCTCGCCCAGCCGTCGAAGAGGGTGCGGCCGGTGGACAGGTGCCAGCGGCCCGCCGCCTCGGCGAGGGAGATCTTGACGAGACAGCCGATCACCGCGGCCCACAGCAGGGTGTAGCCGAAGTTGCTGCCCGCGATGAGGGTCGCCACCAGGTCGCCGGCGCCGACGCCGGTCGCGGCGACGACGATGCCGGGGCCGATGTACTTCCAACTGGTCTTTCGGGGGGCTGAAGTGGGCTTTTCTGTCGCTGTGTTGTCCGTGGTGTCCGCCATGCCGATCAAGAAAGCGTAAAGCGGACGACGGCACAAGAGGGCGTACGGTGAAGGAAATCGGCCGCGGGGCCGGTCGCGGGGCACGACCGTGGGGCCGGCCGCCCGACCGTGGGGCCGGCCGCCGGACCGACCGTGGGGCCGGTCGCCGGACCACGTCACACACGTTGGTCCGGCGACGGGGCCGATGGAGGCTCGCCCCCGAAGCGGGCCGGAGTTCCCGGGCTACGGCCGTCGCCCGCCGCAGCCGCCCAGCCCGCACGTGGCGAGTTCGAACCAGACGGTCTTGCCCGGCCCGTCCTGGTGGCAGCCCCAGCGCCCCGCGAGCGCGTCCACCAGGAACATTCCCCGGCCTCCCTCCGACGTCTCCTTGACCCGGCGCACCCGGGGACTGCGCCGGTCGGCGTCGGACACCTCGCAGCGCAGCACGCCGTGCGCGGCCGACAGTGTCAGCCGCAACCGGCTCCGGGCGTGCACCAGGGCGTTGGTCACGAGTTCGCTGACGAGGAGTTCCGCGGTCTCGCTCTGTTCGGTGAGTCCCCAGAACTCCAGTTGTCTGCGGACCTCCGCGCGGGCCCGGCCGGCCGCGGAGGGACAGGAGTCGTACTCGACGCTTCGATGGCCGGCGCCCGGCGGCAACGGGGAGAGTGTGCCGAACCGAGGGCCGTGGTCGGAGAGTTGCCGTTCGTGTGCCTCGTATCCCACGGAAAGTCGCAGCATGCGTTCAGGGTGCGCTTGTCCGGTGTCCGGCGTCCGGCGCACGGGAGGAATACATGCTTCCGTGTGTACGCGTACCGCCGACGCCTGGACTGTGGTGGCAAGCCCGGCCATTTTCCGAGCAGTTCAGGCCAACAGAGGCGCACCAAAAACACCCCCGCTCTTGACCTGCCCATGCCACCCCCGCACGATGAGCGCCACACCCGCACCAGAAGTCGTACGTCGTGCCGAACCACCCCCCGCTCCACACCCCCGGAGAACCTAGGAGACTTCATGCGACTCCGCATACGCGACCGCGGCAGACCAGGTCGCCGCTCCGCCGCCCTCATCGGCCTGCTGGCCCTCGCCCTCGCGGCCCCCGTCGCCGCGACGGCCTCCACCGACGCCGCGGCGACCAGCGCGCAGCGCCCCTCGGCCTCGGCGGACGACATCCGCCAGTACGAGGTCCGCATGCAGTCGAACGTCGAGTCCCGCACCGCGCTCCAGCGGGCCGGCGTGAGCGTGGACGACGCCGACGACCACAGCGTCTTCATCTCGGGCCGTGCCGACCAGATCAAGAAGCTGAAGCAACAGGGCTACGACGTCACGCCGCTGGGTGCGGTGCCCGACCGTTCCGGCGGCGAGGACGACGTACGGCTCTTCGACTTCCCCTCGGCCGACTCGCGCTACAACAACTACGCCGAGATGAACGCGCAGATCAACCAGCGGATCGCGGCGTACCCGAACATCATGAGCAAGCGCGTGATCGGCAAGTCGTACGAGGGCCGGGACATCATCGCGGTCAAGATCAGTGACAATGTCGCGAGCGACGAGTCCGAGCCCGAGGTGCTGTTCACGGCCCAGCAGCACGCCCGTGAGCACCTCACCGTCGAGATGGCGCTGTATCTGATCCGTGAGCTCGGCGCCGGTTATGGGTCCGACTCCCGGGTCACCAACATGGTGAACAACCGCGAGATCTGGATCGTCCCGACACTCAACCCGGACGGCAGCGAGTACGACATCGCCACCGGGTCGTACCGCTCGTGGCGCAAGAACCGCCAGCCCAACAGCGGTTCGTCGGCCGTCGGTACGGACCTGAACCGGAACTGGAACTACCGGTGGGGCTGCTGCGGCGGGTCCTCCGGGTCCACGTCCTCGGAGACCTACCGCGGTCCGTCCGCCGAGTCCGCGCCCGAGGTGAAGGTCGTCGCCGACTTCGTGCGCAGCCGGGTCGTCGGCGGTGTGCAGCAGATCAAGGCGGGCATCGACTTCCACACCTATAGCGAGCTGGTGCTCTGGCCGTTCGGGTACACCACCGCCGACACCACCACCGGGATGACGGCGGACGACCGCAACGCGTTCGCGACCGTCGGCCAGAAGATGGCCGCCAGCAACGGGTACACGCCCGAGCAGTCCAGCGACCTCTACATCACGGACGGCTCGATCGACGACTGGCTGTGGGGCAACCAGAAGATCTTCGGCTACACCTTCGAGATGTATCCGTCGTCGGCCGGCGGGGGCGGTTTCTACCCGCCCGACGAGGTCATCGAGCGGGAGACGTCCCGGAACCGGGACGCGGTGCTGCAACTGCTGGAGAACGCGGACTGTATGTACCGGTCCATCGGCAAGGAGGCCCAGTACTGCGGGTGACGCTCCGCTGAAGGCCGGTCGTTGAGGTGGCGGGGAACTGCGGGTCCGTTGTGGCTGGTCGCGCAGTTCCCCGCGCCCCTTACGGGGCGCTCTCCTGCGTGTCGGCCGCGTCGTCCTCCCTCTCGGCCGCGCCCTCCTCGAAGTACGCGTCCAGCACCCCGTCCAGCTGCGACTCCCACTCCTCGAAGCGGCTCCTGGACGTCGCCTCGATCTCGATCGGGTACCAGCGACGGTCGGGGGTGTGCACCGTCACCGTGAACCGCTTCCCGAAGCGCGGGGTCTCGGTCTCCAGGGCGCCGATCTCGTCCCAGCGGAACTCGCAGTACTGGTCGTCCAGGGAGAGCCGTACGCCCTTGTGGTCCGCCACGATCTTCGCGCGGCGGTCGGATGCCTCGAAGACGGGACCGCCGGGGGCTTCCGCCTCGGCTTCCTCCGCCTCGGCTTCCCCCTCTTCGGTCTCCTCGGTCTCCTCGGCCTCCGCGGGCTTGTCGGCGTCCTCGGGCTTCTCGGCTTCGGCCGAGGTCTTCTCGGCTTCGGCCGAGGGCTCCTCGGGTGCCTTGTCCTCGACCGGGGGGTCCTTCGGTTCGCCGGACACGGGTGAGGTGAGCCCGGGGATGAAGGCCGGGTCGAATCCGGCGCCTTCCAGGGGCTGGCTGCTCGAACCTATGCGCTGCTCCACAGCGGGCAGTATGGTCGACGATCCTGTGCCTGGCACAGCCAGCCCCTGGTTCGTTACACGCATTACACGCGTCACCGGGCGTCAGCAGGAGTCACACGAAGAAGCTCAAGACCCCTGCCACCGCGAAACCGGCCACCGACAGCACCGTCTCCAGCACCGTCCAGGACTTCAGCGTGTCGCGTTCGCTGATGCCGAAGTACTTGGCGACCATCCAGAAGCCGCCGTCGTTGACGTGCGAGGCGAAGATGGAGCCCGCCGAGATCGCCATGATGACGAGGGCGATGAAGGCCTGGGAGTGGTCGCCCTCCGAGAGCAGCGGCGCGACGATGCCCGCCGTCGTGACGATCGCGACCGTCGCCGAGCCCTGGGCCACGCGCAGGACCACGGAGATCAGATACGACAGGACGATCACCGGGAGGCCCACGTCGTTGAACGTGTCCGAGAGTGCCTGGGCGACACCGCTGCCCTTGAGGACCGCGCCGAAGACACCGCCGGCGCCGACGACGAGCAGGATGTTGCCGACCGGCTTGAGGGAGGCGGTGGACACCGTCTCCAGGGACTTGCGGGACCAGCCGCGCCGGATGCCGAGCAGGTAGTACGCCAGGAACAGGGCGATCGTGAGCGCCACGAAGGGGTTGCCGAAGAACTCGATCACGGAACGTCCCGTGGACGGGTCCAGCGCGATCGAGGAGAACGTGGCGGCGAGGATCAGGACCAGCGGCGTACCGATGATGGCGAGCACCGTGGCGAGCGGCACCGGCTTCTCCTGGGGCTCGGCACCGGACGCGCGCTGCTCGTCGAGCACGGCCTGCCTGGCCTCGGCCGCCGCCTCCACCATGTCCTGCGGTACGGCGACGAAGATGCGCCGGCCGATCCAGGCCGAGTACGCCCAGGCGGCGATCACGGCCGGGATGCCGCAGACGATGCCCATGAGGATGACCCAGCCGAGGTCCACCTTGAGGAGTCCGGCGGCGGCCACCGGGCCGGGATGCGGGGGCAGGAAGGCGTGGGTCACGGACAGGCCCGCGAGCAGCGGCATGCAGTACAGCAGGATCGACTTGCCGGAGCGCTTGGCGGCGGCGTAGACGATCGGCGCGAGGACGAAGATGCCGACGTCGAAGAAGACCGGGATACCGAAGATCAGGCCCGTGAGGCCCATGGCGAGAGGGGCGCGCTTCTCGCCGAAGAGGTTCAGGAGGCGGGACGCCAGGACCTCCGCGCCGCCGCTCACTTCGAGGATCGCACCGAGCATGGTGCCCAGGCCGATGATGATCGCGACGTGGCCGAGGATGCCGCCCATGCCGGACTCGATGGTGGACACCGCGTCCGACTTCTGGACCGTGCCGAAGAGTTCGGTGACGGACAGACCCGCCGCCAGGCCGACGGCTATGGAGACCGCGAGGAGGGCCACGAACGGCTGGAGTCTGACCTTGATGATCAGCACGAGGAGCAGCACGATCCCGAGGGCCGCGACCGTGAGGAGTCCGGCGGTGCCGTCGATGAACGTGAGGATGCCGCCGGTGTGGGGTGGTGTCTCGGGGGCGGTCGCGGCGAGGAGCAAGGCTGTTGGGGACATCGCGGGGGACCTCTTCGTAAGTGCATGGTGCTCTTGGGTAGGGGGTATCGCGGTGCGGCGGCCCGTGCGGGGAGTGGGCGCCGCACCGTGACGGCGTACGGAGTGCGGAAGTCGAGAGGGTGTCAGCCGAGGACGGCCAGGGCGTCGATCTCGATGAGGAGGCCCGCGGGCAGACCGACGTAGACGGTGGTCCGGGCGGCAGGCGGCTGGGTGAGACCCTGCTCCTCGAAATACTGGTTGTAGATCGCGTTCATCTCGGCGAAGTGGTCCACGTCCGTGAGGTAGACGCGGATCATCATCACGTCGTCCCAGCCGGCGCCGCCCTCTTCGAGGATCGCCTTGACGTTGGCGAGGGTCTGGAGGGTCTGCTCGCGCAGGGTGGGCCCGGCGGGCGTCGGGGGCTTGCCCTCCTCGGCCGGCAGGAAGCCGACCTGGCCGGCGACCTGGAGGATGTTGCCCTTCTTCACGCCGTGCGAGAACTTCGCGGGCGGGGTGGTGTGGGTCTTCGGGGTGAGTGCGATCTTCTCGGTCATACGGGGTCCTCTGTCTTTTCGGTGCCGGTCATACAGGGGTGGTCTTGGTCATACGGGGTCGATCTCGTCCATGCCGGTTCGGTCCCGGTCATACCGGGTCCTTCACCGGGCTCCTGCCCGAGTACTCGCGGCTGATGGCCTCGGCGGTGCGGCGCACCAGGGGGAGCAGGGTGAGGAGTTCGTCGCCGGTGACGACGACGTTCGGGGCCGAGACGGACATCGCGGCGACGACCCGGCCGTCGGTGCCGCGGACGGGGGCGCCGACACAGTTGATGGACTCCTCGTGGCCGCCGAGGTCGGTGGCCCAGCCCTGTTCGCGCACCCGCTCCAGCTCCTTGAGGAACGCGGCCGCGTTGGGCGTCGAACGGGGCGTGTAGAGGGGGTAGTCGAGCTTGTCGGCGAGGGCGCGGCGCTCGGCCTCGGGGAGGTCGGCGAGGAGCAGTTTGGCGACGGCCGCGACAGTGATCGCGACGGGTTTGCCGATCCGGGAGTACATGCGCACCGGGTAGCGGCTCTCCACCTTGTCGATGTAGAGGACCTCGTTCTCCTCGTGGACCGCGAGGTGGACGGTGTGGCCGCACTCCTCGTTGAGGCGTACGAGGTGGGGGTGGGCGATCTCGCGGATGTCGAGGTTCTCGACGGCTTCCTGGGCGAGGGCGAAGAGGCGGGCGCCGAGGCGGTAGCGCTGGTCGGACTGGCGGTAGACGAGGCCGTGTTCGTGGAGCGTGCGGAGAAGGCGCAGGGCGGTCGACTTGTGGACGCCGAGGCGGTCGGCGACCTGGCCCAGGTCGGCGGGGCCCTCCGCCAGCAGCGGCAGGATGCTGAGAGCGCGGTCGACGGTCTGGCTCATGGGTGGTGTACCTCCTCCTGGGCCCGCGTGACGGGTGTGGTCGTCCAGCCGGGGCCGAGACGAAGTGTCCCCCACGTCGCGTCGTCCAGGGCGGCCAGGCGGTCGGCGTGGTCGCGGGCGGGGGGTGTGCCGAGGTCGCCGTGCACCGTGAGCGCGGCGGCGGCCATGAGGTGCCCGTGGCGAAGGCGTGCCCGTGCGGGGAGGTCCCGCAGCGTGGCCGACAGGAATCCGGCGGCGAAGGCGTCTCCGGCGCCCACGGGGGCGACGACGTCCACGTGGAGGGAGGGGGCGAACGTGATCGTGTCGTCGGTGGCGGGGCGCGGGTGCTGTGCGTGCTCGTTGCGCTCGGTGCCTTCGTTGCGCTCGTTGCGCTCGTTGCGCTCGAACAGGGTGGCGCCTTGCGTGCCCTGCTTCACCACGAGCACCCGGGGTTCGGGGAGGGCGTCCCGGATGGCCCGGGGGCCGGCGTCGAGGCCCCAGGCGGCCGCCGCCTCGTCGGAGCCGACGAACACGATGTCGGCGCGGCGGGCGAGGTCGAGGAGGAGGCGTGGGCCGTCGGGGTCGCGCCACAGGCTGGTGCGGAAGTTGACGTCGAAGGAGACGAGCGGGCGGCCGGGGCTGGGCGCGGTCAGTTCCCGGAGCAGGGCGAGGCAGCTGTCGGACAGGGCCGCCGTGATCCCGGAGAGGTGCAGGACGCGGCCCGCCCGCACCGCCGCGAGGTCGACGTTCCCCACGGCCATCGCGGACGCCGCCGAGCCCGCGCGGTAGTACGCCACCTCGTGCGCGTCTCCGTCCCGGTCCTCCGCCGTACGGAAGTACACGCCCGTGGGGCGCTCCGGATCCCGTCGTACGGCCGAGACGTCCACGCCGTACCCGCCGATGGCCTCGACGAGGTGGTCACCGAACCCGTCGGCCCCCACGCGGCTCACCCACCGCACAGCGTGCCCGGCGGCGGCGAGCACACAGGCGACGTTGGACTCCGCTCCCCCGATCCCCCGCTCGAAGGAGGGGACATCGGCGAGGCGGCCCGGCCGGGTGGGAAGGAAGGTGACCATGGACTCACCGAGCGCCACTACGTCGACGACGGGTCGGTTGGTGGTCACACGGGCTCCTTGTCGGTCCTGGGCCAACAGCTCCCGTTGACCCGGTGTTGGCTGGGATGTTAGACAGCAGTGAGCGACATACGCAATGGCCGTTGCAGATATCGCAATACGCCTGATCAGGGAGGCTCCATGGGTGCGGAAGCCAGCACCGACGCCAGTACCGACGTACGGACCGAAGCCCTCGCCCGCCTCGCCGCCGAGCGCGTCGGCCACCGTTTCAAGGGCCTCCCCCCGGATACCGCCGGTCTGACCGTCGCCGAGCTCGCGGCCGAGCGCCGCAACCTCTTCACCGGTGGCTTCACCACCCCGGTGCTCGCCCTCTCCGCCGAGCGCCTGGAGCACAACCTCGCGCTCATGGAGACGTACGCGGCCCGTCACGGACTCGCGTTCGCACCGCACGGCAAGACGTCCATGGCCCCGCAGCTCTTCTGGCAGCAGATCGACCGCGGCGCGTGGGGCATCACGCTCGCGGTTCCCCATCAGGTGCGCGTGGCACGGGAGTTCGGGATCGGGCGGATCTTCCTCGCGAACGAGGTGGTCGACGAGGCCGCGCTGAAGTGGATCGCCGGGGAGCTGACCGCCGACCCCGCCTTCCGGCTCGTCTGTTACGTCGACTCCGTGCGCGGGGTCGAGTTGATGGACGCGGCGCTGTGCGGTGTCGCCTCCCGCCCGCTGGACGTGGTCGTCGAGCTGGCCGCCGGTGAGGGGGCGCGTACCGGGGTGCGGACCGAGGCGGAGTGCGCGGCGGTGGCGGACGCGGTGGCGGCCGTGCCCACGCTGCGGCTGGTGGGCGTGGCCGGTTACGAGGGCGAGGTGCCCCGGGCGGACCCGGAGCGGGTGCGGGCCTGGCTGCGGCGGCTCACCGCGCTGGCGGCGGACTTCGACAAGGCCGGGCGGTTCGCGGGGCTGGACGAGATCGTGGTGAGCGCGGGCGGCAGCGCCTGGTTCGACGCGGTGGCGGACGTGTTCGCCGAGCTCCCCGAACTGTCGCTGCCGGTGCTGAAGTTGCTGCGGTCCGGGGCGTATGTCTCGCACGACGCGGGCCACTACCGGCGCGTGACCCCGTTCAACCGGGTCCCCGAAGAGGGTTCCCTTCACCCCGCGTTCCGCCTCTGGGCGCAGGTGGTGTCCCGCCCCTCCCCCGAGCAGGCCTTCGTCAACGCGGGCAAGCGGGACGCGGCGTACGACCTGGATCTGCCCGTGGCGGAGACGGTCCGCCGTGCCGGGGCCGAGCATCCCGCCACCGGCGTCACGGTCACGTCCCTCTCCGACCAGCACGCCTGGATCGCCACGGCTCCCGAGGCGGACCTCCGGGTGGGAGACTGGCTGGCGCTGGGGCTGTCCCATCCCTGCACGTCCTTCGACAAGTGGCAGCTGATCCCCGTGGCCGAGGCGGACGGCACGGTCGTCGACTACGTCCGCACGTTCTTCTAGAGCTGTAGAGCTGTAGAGAGAGCTATAGGGCCTTTAGGGCCTTGGGAGGCGTTCGTGGAAGACCTCGTCATCCGTGACGTGGACGTGGTGGACGGCACCGGCGGCCCCTCGTACCGCGCCGATGTGGTCGTCGACGGCGGCCGGATCGTCTCGATCGTGCAGGAGGCCGCCGCGGCCGGGTGCCAACGCCCGCGTGCGACCCGGGAGCTGGACGCCGAGGGCCTGGTGCTCTCCCCCGGGTTCGTCGACATGCACGCCCACAGCGACCTGGCCCTGCTGCGGGACCCCGACCACAGTGCGAAGGTCGCGCAGGGGGTCACGCTCGAAGTGATCGGTCAGGACGGGCTGTCGTACGCACCGGTCGACGACCGCACCCTCGCCGAGGTCCGCAGGGCCATCACCGGCTGGAACGGGCACGGCGACGACATCGACTTCACCTGGCGCTCCGTCGGCGCGTACCTGGACCGCCTCGACCACGGCTTCGACGGCGAGGGCATCGCGGTCAACGCCGCGTACCTGATCCCGCAGGGCACCGTGCGGATGCTGGCCATGGGCTGGGAGGACCGCGAGCCGACACCCGCAGAACTCGACCGGATGCGGCGGCTGGTGGCCGACGGGATGCGGGAGGGCGCCGTCGGGATGTCGTCCGGGCTGACGTACACGCCCGGCATGTACGCGAAGGACGCCGAACTCACCGAGCTGTGCCGGGTGGTCGGCGAGCACGGCGGCTACTACTGCCCGCACCACCGGTCGTACGGCGCCGGGGCGCTTCAGGCGTACGAGGAGATGGTCGCCCTCACGCGGGAGGCGGGCTGTCCGCTCCATCTCGCCCACGCCACCATGAACTTCGGGGTGAACAAGGGCCGGGCCGCCGAGCTGCTGTCCCTGCTGGACGACGCGCTGGCCGACGGCGCCGACATCACCCTCGACACCTACCCCTACACCCCTGGCTGCACGACTCTCGTGGCCATGCTGCCCAGTTGGGCGAGTGAGGGCGGCCCGGAGGCGATCCTCGCGCGGCTGGAGGACGAGGACACCGCCGAGCGCATCCGGCACCACATGGAGGTCGTGGGCGCCGACGGCTGCCACGGCGTCCCCATCGAGTGGGACACGATCGAGATCTCGGGGGTGACGGACCCGGCTCTCGCGTCGTACGTCGGCAGGACCGTCCAGCAGTCCGCCGACGAGCACGGCGAGGCGCCCTGGACCACCGCCCGCCGGCTTCTCCTCGCCGACCGGCTCGGCTCGACGATCCTCCAGCACGTGGGCCACGAGGAGAACGTCCGGACGATCATGCGGCACCGTGTCCACACCGGCGGCTCCGACGGCATCCTGCAAGGCGCCAAGCCCCATCCGCGTGCGTACGGGACGTTTCCGCAGTATCTCGGCCGGTATGTACGGGAGTTGGGGGTGCTGTCGCTGGAGGAGTGCGTCGCGCACCTCACCTCGCGGCCCGCGGCCCGGCTCGGGCTCGCCGACCGGGGGCTGGTGCGCGAGGGGTACCGCGCCGACCTGGTGCTGTTCGACCCGGACACGGTGGCCGCCGGGTCCACGTTCGCCTCGCCGCGGACGCTTCCCGTCGGTATCCCGTACGTCCTCGTCGACGGCCGGTTCGCGATCGAGGACGGCCGCCGCACGGACGTGCTCGCGGGGCGGGCGGTGCGCCGGGCCCGGGATCGGTGAGACCGGTGACCGCCCGCCCGTACGGCTGGGTGGCGCCTACGGCTTGGGCAGGACGCAGCCGCTGCGGCTCAGGTCGAGCTTGTTGCCGACGCCGAAGCAGGCGGGTATCTGGTAGGTCTCCTGGGCGTAGTTGATGCCCTGGCGGACGGTCACGTTGCCGCTCGCGTCGACCTCACAGGGGTTGTTGACGGTGCAGCGCTCGCCGTCCTCGTTGCCCGTGTTGTTGACGGCGACCACCTTGCCGGTGGCGTCGTCGACGACGGGCGAGCCGGAGGTGCCGCCGATGGTGTTGCACGCGGAGGTGTAACGGACCGAGTCCTTCCAGGTCCAGTCACCCTCCTTCAGGCGGTACGCGAACCCGTCGACGTTGCAGCTGTAGATCCGCTTCCAGTAGCCGGAGACGACGCTGATGGCGGTGCCGGCGGTGGGGTGCGTGTCGTTGAGGGTGAGCGCGTCGATGCCGTACGAGCTCTTGATCTGCGCATAGGTGCTCGTGAGCTGGTACAGCGCGACGTCCGTGTCCGTCATCGTGCCGTACGAGAGCTTGCTCGCGCGGAGCGTGGCGACGCGGGTGCCCGCGGAGTTGAGCAGGCCGAAGGTGCGGCTGGACGCCTGGTCGACGATGACCTGGCCGGCCGCCGGGAACCCGGACTCCAGACAGTGGCCGTTGGTCATCACGAGCGCCGGGTCGTTGTCCGCGGAAGCGGGCATCCGGACGACGGAGCCGGAGCAGTTGCTGAGCGAGACGGTGCCGGCGAAGTTGACGGCCTGGGCCGACGGCTGGGTGATCCGGCCCACCGTCGCCGTGGCGGACGTGACCAGGTCGTTGACGGTGGACGTGATCGTGTCCTTGTCCGCGACCGCGACCTTGCCCACGGAGGCCGGGGCGGCCTGGGAGGGCTGGGTGGCCCGGTCGGCCGGGTCAGCCGCGGGCGCGCCGGCGGCGACCGCGGGTGCCGCGCCCGCCCCGGCCAGCGCCAGGGCGAAGACTGCGGCGACGAGAGGTTTTCTCATGCGGGGGGTCCCCTCTTACGACGTGTGACGACATGGTGACGGAGACGGAAGGGCTCCGATCACGGGTCTGTTTGTCATGCGCATTGTGAGGGGCGCCGGATGGGCGAGCAAGGAGGTGTTTCCGGACGCGCGACACCGCGAGAGGCCGCACAGCCGACCGCCCCTGGATCATGATCGGGGCAACTGGCCCCTGCGTTCCCCCACTTGGGCCCTTCTTGGGCCCCTTGCCGCAAGGACTCCACCTGATCTCCTCATGAGGGCGGATTGCGCAACGGATCGAGCGGGACTACTTCGGCCCCTTGGTCCAGCCCTGCCCACGGCCCGGGTTGTTGCCGGAGTTGCCTCTGCTGGGCCCGGCCGTGGTGGCGGAGGCGGCCGGGGCCGAGGGCGTCCGGGTGGCGGGCGTGGGGGCGTCCGAGCCGGAGCCGTCGGGGGAAGCGCTCGCCGACGTACCGTCCGAGGACCTGGTCGACGCGTCGTCCGCCGCACCCGAGGACGCGCCGGACGACGGGGCCGCCGTCTCACCGGGCGGACCGCCCGTGCCGGGGCTCTCGGCGGCCGGGACGGACTCCGGCACCGTCGAGGGCTTCCGGTCGCCGTGCTCCGAGGAACCGGAGCCGAACATCCCGGCCACCGTGGCGGTGACGACCACAAGGACGGCACCGACGCCACCGGCGACCAGAACCCCACGCCGCCCGATCCACCCCGCGGCCGTACCGGTATGCCTCGCGCTCCGAGGCCGACGACGCCCCTCCCCCTCCTTCCGCCTCCCCTGCCGTCTCCCCTTCCGTCTTCGGCGCCCACCCCCGCCGACACCGTCCCCGCCGTACCCGGCCTCCCCGGCCGCGCGCTCGGCCGCACCCTCCCCGTCCCCGGCGGGTTCCACGACAGGATCCATCCGCATCGTGTCGTCGTACGCGTTCTGCCAGCCGTGCGCGGCGGCCGGATCCGCGTACGCCTCGTAGGCGGGCGCCGCGCCGGCGTCGCCGTGCGGGTGATACACGTTCGGGGGATCGTTCAGGCCGTCCGGCGCATCCACGCCGGGTGCCGGGTCATCGCGCTGAGGGTGGCTGAACATGGGCGGGGATTGTAGAGACTTCCGGGATGCGTGAGACAGCTGAGGCGCATATGGGTTCATAGCGGTCGTCTCACGTGGTGGAAAACACGCCGCAGGAGGCGTTACCGGGCCGTAAGCTCACCGACATGCAGGTGATCCAGTCGACCAAGCTCGCCAACGTCTGTTACGAGATCCGGGGCCCGGTGCTCCAGGAGGCGATGCGGCTTGAGGCGGCGGGACACCGCATCCTCAAGCTCAACACCGGGAATCCGGCCGCCTTCGGCTTCGAGTGTCCGCCCGAGATCCTGGAGGACATCCTCCGCAACGTGTCGTCGGCCCACGGGTACGGCGACGCGAAGGGCCTGCTCGCCGCGCGCCGGGCGGTGGTCATGCACAACCAGACGCTCGGCATAGAGACGGACGTCGAGCACGTCTTCATCGGCAACGGCGTGTCCGAGCTGATCGTCATGGCGATGCAGGGCCTGCTGGACGACGGCGACGAGGTCCTCGTACCGGCCCCGGACTACCCGCTGTGGACGGCCGCGGTCTCACTGTCGGGCGGCACCGCGGTGCACTACCGCTGCGACGAGCAGTCCGACTGGATGCCCGACCTCGCCGACGTGGAGCGGAAGGTCACCGACCGCACCAAGGCGATCGTCATCATCAACCCGAACAACCCGACGGGCGCGGTGTACGACGAGACGGTGATCCGCGGCCTCACGGACATCGCGCGCCGCCACAACCTGCTGGTCTGCTCGGACGAGATCTACGACAAGATCCTCTACGACGGCGCCACGCACCGCCCGACGGCTTCGATCGCGCCCGACCTGCTGACACTCACCTTCAACGGCATGTCGAAGGCGTACCGGGTCGCGGGCTACCGCGTGGGCTGGCTGGCGATCTCCGGCCCGCGGGCGCACGCCGACTCGTACATCGAGGGCCTGACCATCCTGGCGAACATGCGGCTGTGCGCGAACATGCCGGGCCAGCACGGGGTGGTCGCCGCGCTGAGCGGCCGCCAGACGATCAACGACCTCGTGCTGCCGGGCGGGCGGCTGAAGGAGCAGCGGGACGTGGCGTACGACCTGCTGACGCAGATCCCGGGCGTGACGTGCGTGAAACCGAAGGGCGCGCTGTATCTCTTCCCGCGGCTCGACCCGAAGGTGTTCAAGATCAAGGACGACCGCCGGATGGTCCTGGACCTGTTGCGCCGCGAGAAGATCATGGTCGTCCAGGGCACGGGCTTCAACTGGACGGAGCCCGATCACTTCCGGGTGGTGACGCTGCCGACGGTGGCGGACCTGACGTCGGCGATCACACGGATCGGGCACTTCCTGGACGGTTACAGCCAGCCTTGACATGCTCCTCGGGCTGACGCCTGAGGATTCTGGCCTTCTCGATCGTTGCTGTGCCGCTACCCGGCACGGGGTCCGGTCGGGAGTCCGTGGCTTCCTGTTTCTTCGCGCTGTGCCGGGATTGCTCCTGGTCGTACCGGCGCTCCGCAGGCCGATACCGCCAGTCCGGCGGCCGTCTTCACGTTGATCGCGGCGGTGGTGTCCCGGTCGTGGACGGTGCCGCAGGCGGTACAGGTCCATTCCCGGACGTCCAGGGGTTTGGGTCCGTCCTTGACGCCGCAGGTGGAGCAGGTCTGGGAGGTCGGCTCGAACCGGCCGATCTTGACCAGGGTGCGGCCGTACCGTTCTGCTTTGTACGCCAGCATGCTGATGAACGATGCCCATCCGGCGTCGAGCACGGACTTGGCCGGCTTCGTGCGGGCCAGTCCCGCCACCGACAGGTCCTCCACGGCGATCCCTTGGTTCCCGGAGATCAGCTTCGTGGAGAGCTGGTGGTGGAACTCACGGCGTGCGTCAGCAACTTTGGCGTGGGCGCGGGCGACCTTGAGGCGAGCCTTCGCGCGGTTCTTCGATCCCTTCCGCTTGCGGGACAGCTCCTGCTGGGCCTTCTTCAGCTTCTTCTCCGCGCGCCGCAGGAAGCGCGGGGAGTCGATCTTCGTGCCGTCGGAGAGGACGGCGAAGTGGGTGAGGCCGAGATCGATGCCGAGGGTGCGGTCGGTTTCGGGCATCCGGGTCGCGTCGGCGGCGGGGTCGCTGTCGATGACGAAGGAGGCGAAGAAGTTGCGGTACGCGGTCTCGGCGTCCCGCAGGGACTGCTGGAGCACCACCGCGGAGACCTCACCCAGCCAGGACCGTTCCGGCGTCCGTTTCGCTTCCGTGATCAGGCTGGTGGACAGCTGCCCGGCCGTCGGGAACGGCTGCCCGGCCTCACGGGCGACCTCGCGAGCACGCACGGCGTCGTTGAACACGACACGTGCGCACCCGAACGCCCGGGCCAGCGCGGCCTGCTGAGCGGCGTCGGGGTACAACCTGAAGGCGTACCGGAGCTGCATGACGATCACACTAGGCAAGTCGAACCCACGTCGTCACCGGGAACATGTGGACGATCCGTCACCGTCACGAAGCGGGGTCCGGCTCCGCCGGAACGAGACCGCGACGCTCCGCGTCGCAGCCACAAGATTCGCTTCACCCCCGGCCTGAAGGCCGGAGCACTGCGAATGATGTCCGGTAGCACCGCGCTCGTCCTCGAAGCAGGCGAAGACCTTCAAGCTTTCGGACTGCACTCAACTTTAGACGAAATCTAAGCTAGGCTGGGTGAACGAGAGCTTGGAGGCCATCCCATGTACGAACCGATCCGCACCAAGTCGGTCCACACGATGGCCGGCACCACCCCCGACTTCCCGCACCGTTCCCGTGAGGAGGAGCTGGACATCCAGCTCGCGGGCCATCTCGCGGCGCTGCTCACCGTGACGGACGAGCTCCGCGCCCTGGCTCCCTCCGACGACCTGGACGTGGCCGCGGAGCGGCTGGCCGGGCAGGTGGCCCGGCTGCGGGGAGGACGGCCGCCCGTGCGGTCGTCGGCGCCCGCCGCCCACGACGCGCACACCGCGGCGCTCCACCGGCGGGCACACGCCCTCGCGGGCCGCGCGCTGGTCGTCGCCGCCTCCCGCGCCGACACGGCGGCGGCGATCCTCGCGGCCGAACGCATGGACGCGCACACCGCGGCACTGACCGACCAACGCGAACTGAGCACCACCGGCTGACGCCCTGGCCGTCCCCCTTCCGGGGGGGCTGCCGCCCCGGACTCCCGTCGGCATGACAGGGTGTCAGCGGCGGCGCTTGGCTGCTACCGCCCCGGTGCAGGTCTCCCGCGTCAGGTCTCCCGCGTCAGGTCTCCCGCGTCAGGTCTTCCGGACCGATGCCGAGTCCGGCGAGCGCCGCGCGGACGCCGCTCAGGTCACGACTTCGAGGCTGCCCGGATCAGCCGCAGCTGCCCGATCTCAGCGACGTTCTTCATCAGCTCGGCGTTCAGCCAGGCGACCATGTGTCCGATGGTGTTGTCCGGCGGGGTCTGCCACGGCAGTGCGGAGGCGGCGTCCAGGTCGGCGTCGGTGAGTTTGTCCAGGACCGCCAGCCACTGAGTACAAAGGTCCTGGAGCCATGCGACGGCTGCCGGTCCGCTGCCGGGCCAGGTGATGTCGGTACGCTCCTGAGGCGTACGCCCCTGTGCGTGATCGATGGTGGTGGTCCACCACCAGCCGATGTGCCAGCTCACCCAGCCGATGGTGGGGACGGGAACGGGGTCGGGCTCGGTGTCGGCCCAGTCCGGCAGCCAGTTTCCGGCAGCGTCCGGGCGCACGGTCCACGAGAGATCAGCGGGCTGCCACAGGAAGTCTTCGGGCGTGAGCCGCTCCACGTGGTACTCGAACAGTGACCAGGTCATGTCAAACTGCCAACGCAGCAGCTCGCAACGGGGGTTGCTCATCGTTCGATCCTCGCATGCCGCCCTGAAGGGCAGGCCTCACGACAACGCGGCGGAGCCGGCCCTCGGTGAAGCGCCGGGGCCCGTCACAACCCCGGCGCTCCATGGCGCAGTGCGTCGCCGCCGCCCCGACGCCCGCCCGCGAACCTCGCGTACCCCGCCCAGCCCGAAAACAATCGGCCACCGGCCGGAACGGGGTGCTCCGGTTGCATACCGGGATCGGCTCGTCACCCCGTGTTCATCAAGCCACACAGGGAACGTTGCCTTCCGCGAGCACGCTCCCGGGTGTGAGACGTATCGCAGGAATCGTCCTGGCGGTCCTGTTGCTCGGCGGTGTGGTGGTGGCCGTCGTGGCAGGACGCGAGGAGCAGGACACGGGCACGGCAACGAAGACCGTGCGGATGGTGATCGGATCGGAGAAGGCCGAGTTCTTCGCCGATCCGGACGTGGTGAAGGCCCTCGCCGCCAAGGGCTACACCGTGAAGGCCGAGACCTCCGGGTCCTGGGCCATGGAGGGGCTCGACCTCAAGGGGTACGACGTCGCCTTCCCGTCCAGCCAGGCGCCCGCCGCCGAGCTCGCGAAGAAGTACGGCGTGAAGCAGACCCTGACGCGCCCCTTCTACTCGCCCCTCGTCGTCGTGGCCCACCGCAACGCCGCCGAGGTGCTGGCCGCGAACGGGCTCGCCACCCTCGACGAGCATCGCGGCACGCTGAAGATGGACGCCTACCTCGACGCCGCCCGCGACGACCGGACCTGGCAGCAGCTCAGGGGCGCCGAGAAGTACGGGGAGCTGACCGGCACCCTCTACATCGCCAGCACCGACCCGGAGACCTCCAACTCCGGCGCCCTCTACCTCGCCGCCGCCTCCTACGTCGCGGCTGGCGGCCGGGTGGTGGCGAGTGACGCCGACGTCGCCCGCACGGCGCCCCTGATGCGGAAGCTCATCGGCGTCCAGGGTGCCCAGCAGTCCAGTACGGACGCGGCCTTCCGGGACTTCGTCAGCGGTGCCGGCAACCCGCTGGTCCTGGTCTACGAGTCGCAGGTCGCCGCACTCCTCGGCGACGGGCAGAGCCCCGGCGACCTCGTCGTCCTCTACCCGGACACCACCGTCAACAGCGACCACACGGTCGTACCCCTCACCGAGAACGGCCGCGCGCTCGGTGAACTCCTCGGCAGCGACCCGCGGTTGCGCGAGCTGGCCGTCCGGCACGGCTTCCGGCCGCAGGGCGCCGGCACCGAGTTCGCGTCGGCCGGAGCCGACCGCGGCACGTATCTCAACCAGCGACTGAGCGGTGTCCGGCAGGCGCCCGTGCCCACCTCCGCGGTGCTGCACGAACTGGCGCGCCGGGCCCGCGGATAACGGGGGAATCAGAAAATGACCACAGACAACAGCAGCGGCGGCAGCGACACCTTCACGCTCACACCGCCGGAGGCCGTCGCGCCCGTGCCCCGGGAGAAGGCCGGCGGGCTCGTGCCCGTCGACGACGGGGTCCGTACGGACATGGAGCGCAAGGCCGCCGAGTACGTGCGGGGGCTCGCCGCTCTCGACGCCCGTTCGCCCGAGTTCGCGGGCAAGGTCGGCGAGATCACCGCCCTGGGTGCCGGTGAGATACGGACCGCGGCGGCGCAGTCCAACCGCATGCTGGAGCGCACCGTCCGCTCCCTGCCGTCCAAGGGCGAGGACGCCCAGTCCCAGGTCGCGGGCTCGCTCGTGGAACTGCGCCGGGTGGTGGAGGACCTGGACCCGCGTGACCTGCCGGCCGCGAAGGGACGCCGGTTCCTCTCCCGGCTGCCCGGCGGCAACAAGCTGCGCGATCACGTCGCCAAGTACGCCTCGGCGCAGGGCACGTTGAACAGGATCGTGGGCTCATTGCGTGGCGGGCAGGACGAACTCCGGCGCGACAACGCCGCGTTGCAGACGGAGCGGGTCCGCCTCTGGGAGAACATGGGCAAGCTCCAGGAGTACGTCGTGCTCACCGAGGCCCTGGACACGGCCGTCGAGCAGCACATCGCGGGCGTGGAGGCGACGGACCCCGCGCTGGCCGACGCCCTGCGCGCCGACGTGCTCTTCCCTGTCCGGCAGAAGCACCAGGACCTGCTCACCCAGCTCGCCGTCTGCGCCCAGGGCTATCTGGCCATGGACGTCGTGCGGCGCAACAACGACGAGCTGATCAAGGGGGTCGACCGGGCCGCCACAACCACGGTCTCGGCGCTGCGGATCTCCGTGATGCTCGCCTCCGCGCTCGACAACCAGCGCAAGGTCGTCGACCAGGTGAACGCCCTGCGCGGCACGACCGAGGACCTGATCCGCGGGAACGCCGAGATGCTCGCCACCCAGAGCGGCGAGATCCAGCGCATCGCCGCCGACCCGGCCGTGGGCGCGGAGACCCTGCGCTCCGCCTTCCAGCAGATCTACCGCACCCTCGACGCCATCGACACCTACAAGGTGCAGGCCACCGAGACGATGGCCGCCACCGTCGAGTCCCTCACCTCCGAACTCCAGCACGCCACGGCGTACCTGGAGCGCAGCCGCTCGCAGGGCGTGCTGGAGGGAGGGCTCGGATGACGCGCGGGACACGTCCGAGACGGCGTACGGCAGCGCTCGCTCTCGCTTTCGCTTCGGTGGCGGTCCTGCTCACCGCCTGCACGGCCGAGGAGCAGACACCCGGCGACCCGGGCAAGCCGGTCCAGACCCCCGGCGACCCGGGCGAGCCCGTCCCCGGCACCCTCCGCGTCCTCGCCTCCAGCGAACTCGCCGACATGACAACCGTGTGGGCGCAGGTGGAGCGGGAGACCGGCATCAAGGTCCGCCCCACCTACACGGGCACCCTCGACGCGGTCGACCTGCTCGCCGAAGGCAGGGCCAAGGGGAAGTTCGACGCCCTCTGGCTCTCCTCCAACGACTATCTGCGTCTGCGTCCCGAGGCGGCGCGGCAGATCGTGTCCGAGACTCCGGTGATGTCCAGCCCGGTCGCGATCGGCGTGAAGCCGGGGACGGTACGGGAGTTGGGGTGGAAGCCGGACGACGTCACCTGGTCCGACATCGACGAGGCGGTCACCGGGGGGAAGCTGACGTACGGCATGACGGACCCCTCCCGCTCCAACTCCGGCTTCTCCACGCTCATTTCGGTGGCGTCGGGCCTGTCCGGAGCCCAGTCCGCGCTCACCGACGCGGACGTGGAGAAGGCCACGCCGAAGTTGAAGGAGTTCTTCAAGGGGCAGCAGCTGACGTCGGGGTCGTCGGGCTGGCTGGCTCAGGCGTACGACCGGCGCGGTGACGTCGACGCGCTGCTCAACTACGAGTCCGTGCTGAAGGCCCGCAAGGACCTGACGGTGATCCGCCCGCGTGACGGGGTGGTCACCGCCGACTACCCGCTCTCCTCGCTCGCGTCCACGGGCCAGGAGGTACGCGACGATGTCCGCCGTCTCACCGAGGCCCTGCGCACTCCGACGATCCAGCGGCTGATCACCGACAGCACCATGCGCCGCCCGGTCGTCGCCTCCGTCGCGCCCGCGGCCGGACTCGACAGCGGCAGACGGCGCGAACTGCCCTTCCCGGGCAGCCGTTCCGTCGCCGACGGGCTCCTCGACGCGTACGACAACGAGCTGCGCCGCCCCTCCCGGACCGTGTACGTCCTGGACACCTCGGGCTCCATGAAGGGCGACCGCCTCGACCGGCTGAAGACCGCGCTCACCGAGCTGACCAGCGAGTTCCGGGACCGTGAGGAGGTGACGCTGATGCCGTTCGGGTCGGAGGTGAAGTCCGTGCGCACCCATGTCGTACGGCCCGAGGACCCGCGGGCCGGGCTCGACGGCATCCGTGCGGACACCCGGCGGCTCAGTGCCTCCGGCGACACCGCGATCTACACGTCGCTTCAGGAGGCGTACGAGCGCCTCGGCGCCGTCGACCGGGACACGTTCACGTCGGTCGTGCTGATGACGGACGGCGAGAACACGGCGGGCGCGGGCCCGGAGGACTTCGACGGCTTCTACGCCCGGCTCACCGGCCACCAGCGGGACATCCCCGTCTTCCCCATCCTCTTCGGCGACTCCGACCGGGCGGAACTGGAGCACATCGCCGACCTGACCGGCGGCCGTCTCTTCGACGCCCGGCGGGGCTCGCTGGACGGCGCCTTCGAGGAGATCCGTGGCTACCAGTAAGTTCCTCGGATATCTCAGGTATGTCGAGTCCCGCAAGAACCTCACCGGCAGCGCCCTCGGGCTCGTCGGGCTCGGACTGACCTTCACCGGGGTCGCGGGCGCGTACTGGCCGGTCGTGGTCGCCGGTCTGTACGGCGCGGGCGCCCTGATCGCCCCGCCCGAACGCCCGGCCGTGCCGGACTTCCCGGACCCGTCCGCCCAGCTCGACGAGGTGCGGGCCGACTTCGGCCGGCTCCGCGACTATCTGGCGGGCGTCGAACTGCCGCCCGCCGCGTCCGGCCGTCTCACCGAGCTGACCGACCTGCTCACGGCCCTTCTCGACCCCGGCTGGGCCGCCGAGGTCCTCGCGCAGGACCCGGAGGGCATGCACGCCCTGTCCAGGGCCGTGCGGCAGGACGTGCCCGAGGCGGTCGACACCTTCGTACGGACCCGGTGGTGGACCCGGCTGTCCCCGGGGACGGATCCGCCCGAGCATCACCTGGAGCGCCAGCTCGCCGCGCTGCACGAGGAGTGCGCGAGGCTGGCGGCCGCGCTGCGGGACACCGAGGCGCGGCGGCAGGAGTCGCACACGCGCTATCTGGAGGGCCGGTCGGGGTAGCCATCCCTTCCCTGGGGGCTGGCCGCCGAAAACGGGGCCCGGGGCGGAGCCCCGGTGGGGTCGAAGGGGCGGAGCCCCTGGGGATGGGACGGGTAGGGGCGGCGGGGGCGAGAAAACGCCGGCGCCGCCCCGCACCGGGCGTCAGCCCAGGCGCTGCACCAGCGCGTGGTACTCGTCCCACAGCTCCTTGGGCGTGTGATCGCCGAAGGTGTTGAGGTGATCGGGAACCAGCCCGGCCTCCTCGCGCCACACCTCCTTGTCGACGGTGAGGAGGAAGTCCAGGTCCGCGTCGGACAGGTCGAGTCCGTTCGTGTCGAGGGCCTCCTTCGTCGGCAGGATGCCGATCGGGGTCTCGACGCCCTCGGCCCGGCCGTCCAGCCGGTCCACGATCCACTTCAGGACGCGGCTGTTCTCACCGAAGCCCGGCCAGACGAACGTGCCCTCGTCGTTCTTCCGGAACCAGTTGACGTAGTAGATCTTCGGCAGCGCGGCCGGGTCCTTGCCCTTGGCGACGTCGACCCAGTGGCCCATGTAGTCGCCCATGTTGTAGCCGCAGAACGGGAGCATCGCGAAGGGGTCGCGCCGCAGCTCGCCGACCTTGCCCTCGGCCGCCGCGGTCTTCTCCGACGCCACGTTCGCGCCGAGGAACACACCGTGGTTCCAGTCGAAGGACTCCGTGACCAGGGGCACCGCCGTGGCGCGACGGCCACCGAAGAGGATCGCCGAGATCGGCACGCCCTTCGGGTCCTCCCACTCGGGCGCGATGATCGGGCACTGCGAGGCCGGGACGGTGAACCGGGCGTTGGGGTGGGCCGCCGGGGCGTCCGAGGACGGCGTCCAGTCGTTGCCCTTCCAGTCCGTGAGGTGCGCCGGGGTCTCCTCCGTCATGCCCTCCCACCAGATGTCGTTGTCATCGGTGAGCGCGACGTTCGTGAAGACCGAGTTGCCCCACAGCGTCTTCATCGCGTTGGCGTTGGTGTGTTCGCCGGTGCCGGGCGCGACCCCGAAGAAGCCCGCCTCGGGGTTGATGGCGTACAGACGCCCGTCCTCGCCGAACCGCATCCAGGCGATGTCGTCGCCGATCGTCTCGACCGTCCAGCCGGAGATCGTCGGCTCCAGCATGGCGAGGTTCGTCTTGCCGCACGCCGAGGGGAAGGCCGCGGCCACGTACTTCGGCTCGCCGCTGGGCGGGGTGAGCTTGAGGATCAGCATGTGCTCGGCCAGCCAGCCCTCGTCCCGCGCCATCACGGAGGCGATGCGCAGGGCGTAGCACTTCTTGCCGAGGAGCGCGTTGCCGCCGTAGCCGGAGCCGTACGACCAGATCTCGCGGGTCTCGGGGAAGTGCGAGATGTACTTGGTGGTGTTGCACGGCCAGGGCACGTCCGCCTGGCCCGGCTCCAGCGGGGCCCCGAGCGTGTGCACGGCACGCACGAAGAAGCCCTCGGAGCCCAGCTCGTCCAGCACCGGCTGTCCCATACGGGTCATGGTGCGCATGGACACCGCCACGTACGCGGAGTCGGTGATCTCGACGCCGATCGCGGAGAGGGGCGAGCCCAGCGGGCCCATGCAGAACGGCACGACGTACATCGTCCGCCCCCGCATCGAGCCCCGGAAGATGCCGCCGTTCCCGTCCCTGCCCTGGAAGATCTCCCGCATCTCGGCGGGGGCCTTCCAGTGGTTGGTCGGGCCGGCGTCCTGCTCGCGCTCGGAGCAGATGAACGTACGGTCCTCGACCCGGGCGACATCGGTCGGGTCGGAGGCCGCGTAGTAGGAGTTGGGGCGCTTGATCGGGTCGAGCCTCTTGAAGGTGCCCTTTTCGACAAGCTCCGCACAGAGCCGGTCGTATTCGGCTTCGGATCCGTCACACCAGACCACGTTGTCCGGTTGCGTCAGTTCGGCTATCTCGTTCACCCACGAGACCAGTTCCTGATGGCTGGTGGGGACGGTATTCGGGGGAGCCGCGATGTCGCGCGCCACGATTGCTCCTAAAACGAGGGATTTTTTGGGTGCCCCTTGGGGGCCGCGGCCCGGATGCTTCACGGTGGGGACCCGCTTGGCGCTCATCCGGTGCCGACCGCACTCATTTGATCATCCGACGCATCCGCGCATATGTCCAGTGGACCTCACAACTGAGCGACGTGAGCATCACCACTTGGTAGAATTCGCCCACCTGGTTTCGACGCGTCACGGGTACTTCACCGCGGGTATCCCGAATGCGGGACGCCATGAGAGCATCGCCACTCTTTGACGCCCAACCGGTCAGACTGATACGCCACTTACGACTGCGTAGGTACGATGCCGGACATGACTGCGTCCGCCTCCGACGCGCCCACGGACACACCGGTCGCCGACCGCGGTCCTGCCGCGCTCTCCCCGTCGCATCCCATCAAGCCGAGACTCCGCGGCTGGCTGCACGCGGGAATGTTCCCGGCCGTGATCGTCGCCGGTCTGGTGCTCACCGCGCTCGCGAGCTCGACGCGCGGACGCATCGCCTGCGGCATCTACGTCCTGACGGCCTGCCTGCTCTTCGGGGTCAGCGCGCTGTACCACAGGGGCGACTGGAGCCCCCGCATGGACGCCGTCCTGCGCCGCCTGGACCACGCGAACATCTTCCTGATCATCGCGGGCACCTACACACCGCTGACCATGCTGCTCCTGCCCGGCGCCAAGGGGCAGTGGCTGCTGTGGGGCATCTGGGGTGCCGCGCTGGCGGGCATCGTCTTCCGCGTGTTCTGGATCGGGGCCCCACGCTGGCTCTACACCCCCTGCTACATCGCGATGGGCTGGGCCGCCGTCTTCTTCCTCCCCGACTTCCTGCACACCGGGGGCATCGCCGTCCTCGTCCTGGTGGTCGTCGGCGGCCTCCTCTACAGCGCGGGAGGCGTGATCTACGGCATCAAGCGCCCGAACCCGTCACCGCGCTGGTTCGGCTTCCACGAGGTCTTCCACTCCTTCACCCTCGCGGCGTTCGTCGTGCACTACGTCGGCATCTCACTGGTGGCCTATCAGCACGCCTGACCCTCAGACCCCTCCCGGAACAGCCCCTCTCCAGTGGCCGCGGCTTCGAAGCCGCGGCCATTTCGCATGCCTGGCGCCAGCCACAGGCACGCATTGACACTCGCCACCTTTTGAGAGTTACTCTCATTTCATGCCTACTGTCACTCACGCAGCGGACCAGCGCCGTGATCCCCGTCGCTGGTGGGCCCTCGGCGCCCTGGTCGCGAGCATGCTCGTGCTCGGCTTCGACATGACGATCCTGAACGTGGCGCTCCCGACGATGGCCGGACAGCTGGGGGCGAGTACCGGCGAACTCCAGTGGATCGTGGACGCGTACATCGTGGTGTTCGCGGCGCTGATGCTGCCCGCCGGACTGCTCGGCGACCGCTTCGGGCGGCGCAGGATGCTGATCGCGGGGCTCGGCGTGTTCCTCGCCGGCGCCCTGTGCGGCACCCTCGTCGACACGCCAGGACCGGTCATCGCCGCCCGCGCCGTGATGGGGGTGGGCGCCGCGCTGGTGATCCCGCTCGGACTGTCCGTGCTGCCGTCGATGTTCGCCCCCGAGGAACGCGGCAAGGCGGTCGCCGCCGTCACAGCCTCGATGGCCGCGGGCATGCCGCTCGGGCCCCTCGTCGGCGGAGTGCTGCTCGACCACTACTGGTGGGGCTCGATCTTCCTGATCAACGTGCCGATGGTCGCGATCGGCATCACCGCCTGCGTCTTCCTGCTCCCCGAGTCACGCGACCCCTCCTCGCCCAAGGTCGACGTACTGTCCACCGCGTCCAGCGCCCTCGGCCTCGGCGCACTGGTCTTCGGCATCATCGAGGCACCCGGGCGCGGCTGGGGCAGCCCTGAGGTCATCGGTTCCTTCGCGCTGTCCGCGGTGCTGCTCGCCGCCCTCGTCGTACGGGAGCGGCGCGCCGTACGGCCCATGCTCGACATCCGGCTCCTCGGGCACCGGGGCTTCCTGTTCAACACCCTGGCCGCGACGCTCGGCACGTTCGTCTTCTCCGGTCTGCTGTTCATGCTGCCCACCTACCTTCAGGAGGTCGGCGGCACCGACGCGTTCGGCACCGGGCTGCGGCTGCTGCCGATGATGGGCGGCCTGATGGTGTCCGCGCGGCTGAGCACACTCCTGGTGGGGCGCGCGGGCCCCCGCCCGGTCGTCACCGCGGGGCTGGCCGTGCTGTGCTTCGCCGCGCTGCTCGGCTCGCGCACCGAGACCGGCAGCGGCTACGGGTTCACCGCGCTGTGGCTGACGATCGCGGGCGTGGGCTTCGGTCTCGCGATGGTGCCCGCGATGGACGCCGCGCTCGGCGGTATCCCCGCCGAGGAGGCGGGCAGCGGTTCCGGTCTGCTGATGACGCTGCGCCAGGTGGGCGGCGCGATCGGCATCGCGCTGCTCGGCAGCCTGGTCGCCGGGACCTACGGCGACCGCGTCGACACCGCCCGCCTCCCCGCCGAGGCGGCCGACGCGGCACGCGCCTCACTGACCGGGGCCCACGCGGTCGCCGAACAGCTCGGACTGCCGGCCCTCGCCCGCTCCGCCGACACCGCGTACGTGGACGGCATGTCCGCGGTCCTCGTCGTCTGCGGCATCGCGGCCCTGGTGGCCGCCCTGCTGACGGCGGTACTGCTGCCCAACCAGCGACCGGGCGAAGCCCTCGAACCGGCCCCGGCGCCGGACGTCGAGACTCCGGATCTGGCTCCCCGGCAGGCCCATGGCCGACAATGAACAACATGACCACGGCACGAACCCCTGTTCCGGACACGGCCCGGCGGCTCCCGGAGGCGGAGCGCCGGCTGAGCCTGCGGGAGCGGAAGAAGCTCAAGACACGCACCGCGATCAGGGACGCCACCTACCGGCTCATCAAGGAACAGGGGTACGAGGCGACGACCGTCGAGCAGATCGCCGAGGAGGCCGAGGTCTCTCCCAGCACCGTCTTCCGGTACTTCCCCACCAAGGAGGACATCATCATCACGGACGAGTACGACGTCCTGGTGGAGGACCTGCTGCGGTCGCGCCCCGCGGACGAACCGGTGCTGGAGTCGGTGCGGTGGGCGATCCGGCAGTCGATGGCCATGCAGGTCGCCGACACTCCGGAGTACGCACAGGAGGAGATGAAGCTCCGCACCGGGCTGATGGTGTCGGTGCCCGCGGTGCGTTCCCGCGCCATGGAGAGCATGTCCGTCACGGGCCGCCTGCTGTGCCGGGTGCTCGCGGACCGCACCGGACGCGACCCGGACGACCTGGAGGTACGGGTCTACGCGATGGGGCTGATGTCCGCCCTCCTCGAAGCGGTGCTCTACTGGGCCGAACGCGACTACCAGGACGATGTGCTCGACCTGGTCGACCGCACCCTCAGCACCTTCAGCAACCTTGCCCGCCGGTCACCGGACGACGGCCATGACATCCTGACCGGGTGAACGGACCGGAGATCCACGTCGAGTTCGCCCCCGAGCTGGGACTCTTCCTCCCCCAGGGGCGACGCGAGGGCGCCTCGAAAGTCGTCACCGACGGCGTCTCGACGCTCGGCCACGTCATCGAGTCACTGGGCGTCCCCCTGACCGAGGTCGGCGCACTGATGGTCGACGGCCGTGAGGTACCGGTCTCCCACGTCCCCGGGCCGGGCGAGACGGTGGACGTACGGCCCGTCACCCGCCCCCAGCGTGTCCCCGGCGCCCCGCTCCGCTTCCTCCTCGACGTCCACCTCGGCACCCTCGCCCGCCGCCTGCGCCTCCTCGGCATCGACGCGGCCTACGAGTCCACCGACATCGGCGACCCCGCCCTCGCGGCGTGCTCCGCCGCCGAGCGACGGGTCATGCTCAGCCGGGACCGGGGGCTGCTGCGGCGCCGCGAACTGTGGGCCGGGGCGTTCGTGTACAGCACACGCCCGGATGAACAACTCCGGGACGTACTGGACCGGTTCGCACCCGAGCTGCGGCCCTGGACGCGGTGCACCGCCTGCAACGGACTCCTCAAGGAGGCGGCGAAGGACGACGTCGTGGACCAGTTGGAGGGCGGGACGCGGCGGTCGTACGACGTGTTCGCGCAGTGCGAGGAGTGCGGGCGGGCGTACTGGAAGGGCGCCCACCACGATCAGCTGGAGACGATCGTGGTGCGCGCCCTGGAGGAGTTCGGGAGCTGAGGCACCCCGCACCCCGGGGACCTCACCCGCCCAGCACCGCCCGGAGGCGGTCCGCGTCGGTCGTCGGGGCGTCGCAGGTGAAGTTGCGGCAGACGTACGCGGTCGGTTCGCCGCCGACGAGCGGACGGTCGGCCAGCAACGGCAGTTCGTCACTGTCCACAGTCCCCACGGCGACGACCGCGCCCGGCGCCGTACCGAGAAGTGCCGTGCGGTGCAGGGCTTTTGTGCCCGGATGGCCGGCGGCCGGACCCACGACGGCGACCTCCCGCGGCCCGTCGAGCAGCGCCTCGGCAGTGGCGAGACCCCACCCGATGAAGCGGGGCGCACGCGGTCCGAGGGCCTTCACCACGCCCAACGCCCGCTCGGCGGCGGTGCGATGGCGTTCGGAGCCGGTGTGGGCGGCATACCCGAGCAGGGCTCCGGCGGCCGCGCTCCACCCGGACGGGGTGGCGTTGTCGGTGGGGTCCTGGGGCCGCCGGATGAGCCGTTCGGCGTCGGCTGCCGTGTCGTACAGGGCGCCCGACTCCTCGTCGGTGAACGAGGTCAGCACATGGTCGAGCAGGAACCCGGCGAATGCGAGCCAGACGCCCTCTCCGGTGACCGAAGCGAGCGCGAGGAACCCCTCGGCGACATCCGCATAGTCCTCCAGCACGCCTGCGTTGCCCCCGACCTGCCCGTCCTTGCTGGTCCGGGAGAGCCGCGCGTGGTCGTCCAGATGCACCCGTACGAGGAGATCGGCGGCGGCGACGGCGGCCTCGACCAGATCCGGGCGCTCGAAGTACGCGCCGGTCTCGGCGAGCGCGGCGACGGCGAGCCCGTTCCAGGCGGCGACCACCTTGTCGTCGCGGCCGGGAGCGGGGCGCGTGGAGCGCGCGTCGAACAGCCGCCGCCTGATGGACTCGACGCGCTCGGCGTCGAACACCCCCTCGTGCTGCGGAAGCTGGAGCACGGACTGCCCGTGCTCGAAGGTGCCCTCCTCGGTGACGCCGAAGTAGTGCGCGGCGAGCTGCGCGTCGTCGTCCCCGAGGACCTCGGCGAGCCGGTCCGGGGTCCACACGTAGTAGGCGCCCTCGACATGCCTGCCGCTGCCGTCCTCACTGTCGGCGTCGAGCGCGGAGGCGAACCCGCCCTCGTTCGTCCGCAGCTCGCGCACCATGAAGTCGGCGGTCTCCAGGGCGACCCGGCGGGCGAGCTCGGAGCCGGTGGCGCGCCAGAGATGGGCGTACACGCGGCAGAGCAGCGCATTGTCGTAGAGCATCTTCTCGAAGTGGGGCACCACCCAGTCCCGGTCGACCGAGTACCGCGCGAACCCGCCCCCGAGCTGGTCGTAGATGCCACCGCGCGCCATGCGCTCGCAGGTGTCCTGCGCCATCTGCAGGGCACCCTCGGAGCCGGTCCGGGCGTGGTGCCGCAGCAGGAACTCGATGACCATGGAAGGCGGGAACTTGGGCGCCCCGCCGAAGCCTCCGCGGGAGGCGTCGTACTCCCGGGTGAGCCCCAGCAGCGCCTGCGCGATCTCCTCCTCGCCCGGCACGTCCATGGCGCCGTACTTCAGCTCCCGCGCGGCCAGGTCCCGCACGATCCTCCCGGCGACCTCGGCGACCTCGTCCCTCCGGTCCGCCCAGGCGGCCCGTACGCCTTCCAGGACCTGCCGGAAGGACGGCATGCCGTGGCGGGGGGCGGGCGGGAAGTAGGTCCCGAAGTAGAAGGGCTCGGCGTCGGGCGTGAGGAACACGGTCATGGGCCAGCCGCCCTGCCCGGTGGCGGCCTGCACGGCCTCCATGTAGACGGCGTCGACGTCGGGGCGCTCTTCCCGGTCGACCTTGATGTTCACGAAGTGCGTGTTGAGGTACTCGGCGGTCCCGGTGTCCTCGAACGACTCGTGCGCCATGACATGGCACCAGTGACACGAGCTGTACCCGACGCTGAGCAGCACGGGCACGCCCCGCCGCCGCGCCTCCTCGAACGCCTCGGCCGACCAGGGCCACCAGTCGACGGGGTTCTCGGCGTGCTGGAGGAGATAGGGGGACGTCTCGTGGGCCAGTCGGTTCGCCATGGGTTCCATCATTCCCCAGTACCCCGCCCGCGTTTTCGCGCCCTCTCGCCTCCGCGCTCCTTCCACAGCACACTTGACCGCGAAAGCCGTTGCTGTGAGCGAGGGGGACGTGTCATGCGGGACGGCCATCGGGTGGAGGCCGAGCGACTGCTGGCGAGGGCCGTGGAGGAGGAGGTCCGGCGGTCGGGCGGCCGTACGGACGGCGGCGTACTGCTCACGCGGGCGCGCGCCGCGCTCGACGCCATGGCTCAGGCGGCCGCGGAGGAGTACGAGGCCTACACCCGTGCCCTCGACGAGGCGGAGGCCGGTCAGGTCACCTTCGCGCAGCGGTACGCGAAGGAGGGCGCCGGGACCCCCCTGATGGTCGCGGGCGTGGCCGCGGTCGCGGCGGTCGTCGCCGACCTGGCGCTCGGCACGGGCGCCGGCACCGCCGTCGGCGCCGGCGTCACGGTGGGCGTCGTCGGCGCGGCAGCCACCGTCCTGAAGGTGACCGCCGCCCACGTCCCGGCCGCGCACCACCGTGCCGGGGCGCTGGGCCAGCCCGGCGGCCCCGAACAGCTGCGGCTCCAGTGGCTGACCGCCCTGGAGGTGCGCGGTATCCGCCCGTTCCTGGATCAGCAGCGCGTCCTGAGCGCGAGCACGGGCACCGGCGCGATGAGGGGCGGGCCCCAGCTGCGCGGTGCCGACAAGAGCGCGGCGGCGCGCAGGAGAAGAGTGCTGGAGCAGTCGTTCGGCCAACTTCCCGACGCGGACGGCCCGTTCGCGGGACGGCGTACGGAGCTGGCCCGGGTCCGGCAGTGGGTGCAGGCCGCGCGGGCCAGTACCGAGACCCGTTCGACCGTGGTGGTGCTGCACGGCGCCCCCGGTTCGGGCCGTACGACGCTCGCCGTGCGCGCGGCCCACGACCTGAAGGACCAGTTCCGCGGCGCCTGCGTGGTGGACCTGCGCGGTGACGGCGCGGGAGAGCCGCCGCTGTCCACCCGGGAGGCGCTGCTGCATCTGCTGAACCGTCTCGGCGCGCCCCGTGAACAACTCCTCTTCCGGGAGCGTTCCTCCCCCGACCAGCAGGTGAAGCGGCTGAGCGAGCTGTACCACCAGCATGTGACGGGCCTGCCGGTCACGATCATCCTGGACGACGCCTCGGACCCCGAGCAGGTCCGCACCCTCGTCCCCGACCGCTCCGACAGCCTCGTCCTGGTCACCGCCCGCGCCCCTCTGGATCTGCCCGCCGACCTTCCCGCCCGGGTGCACCAGCTCCCGGTCGAGGCCCTCGACGAGGCGGGCGCGGAGGAACTGCTGGGCGCGGCGGCCGAGGACAGGTCGGCGCCGTACGACGCGCAGTCCTGCGAGCGCATACGGGAGCTGTGCGGCGGCCTCCCGCTGGCGCTGCGCGTCGCGGGCTCGTCCCTCGGCACGCGCACGCCCCCGCAGCTGGCCTCGGACCTGGGCGCGTACGGCCCGGTGGAGCCCGTCGAGCGTGCCCTCTGGCTGCGGTACACCGATCTGCCGGACCCGGCGCGGCGGCTGCTGCGGCGCCTGGCCCTGGCGGGACGGGCGTCGCTGGGCGCCGCCGCGGCGGCGTCGCTGCTGGCCACGGGCGAGGCGGAGGCCACCCGGCATCTGACCGTACTCGCCCGCGCGGGCCTGATAGACCATGTACGGGGAGACCGGTACCGCCTCCACGACCTGGTCCGTGTCTTCGCGCAGGCCCGCCTGCTGGACGAGGAGGAGCCGGCGGAGCGGACGGCGGCCCATGAGCGCCTGATCGTCACGTACGCGGAGCTCGCCGACTCGGTGCTCCGTCTGGTCGACGGCAAGATGTCGACCCGCTCGGACCGTTTCGGTCCGCACGGCTTCACCTCGCTCGACGAGGCGCTGCGCTGGCTGGACGACGAGTCCAGCTTCATCACGGCCGCGCTCAGGCACACGGAGGGCGTGAACCAGGCCGCCGTCCTGAACCTGCTGGGCGCCCTGTGCGACTACTGCCTGCTGCGCGGCGACCTGTACCGCCTGGGGGAGATCAGCGAGCTGGCCCGCGCGGTCGACCAGGGTCTGCTGGTCCGCTCGGTCCAGTGGCGTACGGGCATCGCGGCCCGCCAGCTCGGCGAGCTGGACCAGGCCCGCACCACCCTGTCCTCCGTCGTCGACCTCTACATGGAGGCGCACCACGACGCGGGCGCGGCCCGCGCCCTGTGCTCCCTCGGCATCACGCTGCACCACCAGGGCAACCTGACCGAGGCGGCGGCGAAGCTCCGGGAGGCCCTGGACCTCCAGGCGGCGCCGGAGCTGTCGGTGGACCGGGCCTGGACGATGCACGCGCTGGGGGCGGTGGAGCGGGACCGGGCGAGGCCGGCGGAGGCCCTGGATCTCCTCACCCGGTCCCTGGTGCTGCACGGCGAGGGCGAGTCCGTGCACGGCCAGGCGTGGGCACACTTCCAGCTCGGCCAGCTGAAGCTGCGGATGGGTGACGTGCCGGGCGCGGAGGCGGATCTGCGCACGGCCCTGGATCTGTACGGCCGCACCCGCGACGCCCGCGGTGAGGCGTGGGCCATGACCCAGCTCGCCCGTGCCCGCCTGGTGGCCGGCGACGCGTCCGCCGCGGTCGACGGCCTGCGTCAGGCGGCGGCCCGCCATCAGGACAACGAGGACGCCCGGGGTGTGGCCTGGTCGATGTACTACCTGGGCCAGGCCCTGGAGGAGACGGGCAACCTGAATCAGGCGGTACGGGAGCTGGAGCGGTCGCGGACGATGTTCTCGCGCATGCGGGACGTGTACGGGCTCGCCTGCGCCCGCCATCACTCGGCCCGTGTGACCCGCGACCAGCGGGCCGTACAGACGGGCTCGCTGCGCAATTCGGGTTTCGCCCGTCAGCTCCTGGTCGACGCCCGCGCCGACTTCCAGCGCATCGGCGTGGCCCACGGCGAGGCGTGGACCTGCCTGGAGCTGGCGGTGGTCGACGCCGGCAACGCCCGCACACAGCAGGCCCTGTCCCTGTGCGACGACGCGGTGTCGCTCTTCGCCTCGTACGGTGATCTCCGGGGCGAGGACTGGGCCAGGTTCCTGAGGTGCACGCTGCTGCCGTACGCGGCGCCGGGCGGCGTCGAGATCGGCACCGCGGTCGCCCAGGAGGAACTGAACCAGCTGTCCCGCGCCACGCACCCGCTGCGTGACAGCAAGCTCGACGGGTACGTGGACGCGTACCAGCTGCTTCTGGAGCGCGGGGTCGACCTGGACGCCGGGTGGCGGGCCTGGACCCTGGGGATGGTGCCGGACCGGCACGCCCGCGAGGTCATGGGGGTGCCGGTCGCGGCCCGGACGTGACGGCTGCCTCCGGGCCCTGGCCCGGCCTGTGACCGGCCGGGCCAGGGCCCGGAGGCCGAGCTCAGCCCTGCTGCGCCTTGGGCGTGCCCGAGGCCTGGCCCGCGCCCTTGCCCGCGGCCTCGGCGGCCGCCTTGCCGGAGGCGCCGGACCGGTCGTCCGGCGCCTCCTCGAAGTCGACCTTCCTCATGTGCTTGCTCATGGACTTCATCAGGCCCCACACCGCCAGGGCCATCACCGCGAACACGATGAAGCCGAGGACGCCGGGGGTGACCTTGTCCTCGTCCAGCTCCTTGGCGAGGGGGACGAGGTGTGTCAGTGCCAGGCTTGCGCTCATGTCAGGCATTGTCGCGGATGCCCGCGAAGAGGTCGTCCTCGGGGAGGGAGGTATCCACGAGTGACTTCGCCAGCTCGTACTCCTCCGTCGGCCAGACCTCCTTCTGGAGCTCCATGGGCACCCGGAACCAGCCGCCGTCGGGGTCGATCTGGGTGGCGTGTGCGATCAGCGCCTTGTCGCGGATCTCGAAGAAGTCGGCGCAGGGGACGTGGGTGGTGAGCGTGCGCTCGGTGCGCTCGATCTCGTTCCACCGCTTGAGCCAGTCCCCGTAGGGCGACTCCAGGCCGCGCTCCAGCAGCGCCTGGTGCAGCGCCTCGGTGCGCGGGCGGTTGAAGCCCTGGTTGTAGTAGAGCTTCTGCGGCTGGTAGGCGGGGCCGAACTCGCCCTCCGGGTACTTCTCGGTGTCGGCCGCCCCCTCGAACGCCACCATGGAGATCTTGTGGGTCATGATGTGGTCGGGGTGCGGGTACCCGCCGTTCTCGTCGTACGTCGTGATCACCTGCGGGCGGAACGAGCGGATCTGCCTCACCAGCTCGCCGGCCGCCTTGTCGACGTCCTCCAGGGCGAAGCAGCCCTCGGGCAGCGGCGGCAGCGGGTCGCCCTCGGGCAGCCCCGAGTCGACGAAGCCGAGCCACTCCTGCTTGACGCCGAGGATCTCGCGCGCCTCGTCCATCTCCTTCTTGCGTACCTCGTGGATGTGTTCCTCGATGTAGGTGTCGCCCTGGAGCTTCGGGTTGAGGATGGAGCCGCGCTCCCCGCCCGTGCAGGTCACCACCAGCACGTCCACCCCCTCGGACACGTACTTCGCCATGGTGGCCGCACCCTTGCTCGACTCGTCGTCGGGGTGCGCGTGCACGGCCATCAGTCGCAGCTGGTCAGTCAAGACTCATTCCCTCGTAAGTCGGCGCCCGCTCTGAACTCGGTGACTGTGTGACTCGCCCCGGCGTGACCCCGGGTGTCGGGCGACTTCTATAGTGACCGAATCGGGGGACGAAAAATTCCGGGGCCGGTCCCCGGGTCCCTTCCAGGACCTCGGTCCGGGCCCCTTTCCGAGAGGACGATCATGAGCACGGCGAGCACGCAGCTGCCCGAGGGCCGGTACGGCCGCTCCGCGGACGAGCGCGCCGACCGCAAGCTCAAGATCATCGGGGCGGTGCTGGGCGCCGGTCTGCTCGTCCTCATGGGCTGGTTCGCGTACCACTATGTCGTCGGCAACAAGATCAGCGCCGAGCTGATCGCCTTCAGGACCTCGGCCGACGAGGTCCAGGTGCACCTGGAGGTGCGCAAGGACGCGGGCGCGAGCGGCTACTGCACCGTGCGCTCCCAGGCCGAGGACGGCGCCGAGGTCGGCCGGGCGGACTTCCGCTTCGACGGGGACGCCACCCGTATCGACAAGGTCGTCACGCTCCGTACCACGACGCGTGGCACCACGGCCGAACTGCTCGGCTGCCACGCCGACTGAGCCGCCGACGTCTACGGCGCTGACCTGCGGTGACGTAAATCTGGTGGCTTATGTCCTCCCCCTTTCGTCGTTGAATTGTTAGGCTCGTGGTTTCGCCCACTCTTGAAGGAACATTCTTCTGGGTAGGGCGATGCTTTGTATTCCCAGCACCTACGAGGAGCACCTGTGACCCAGACCAGCGAGAACGTCACCTGGCTGACCCAGGAGGCGTACAACAAGCTCAAGGACGAGCTTGAGTACCTTACTGGTCCTGCGCGCACGGAGATCGCCGCCAAGATCGCGGCCGCGCGCGAGGAGGGGGACCTGCGCGAAAACGGCGGGTACCACGCGGCCAAGGAAGAGCAGGGCAAGCAGGAGCTCCGTGTGCGCCAGCTCACCCAGCTTCTGGAGACCGCCAAGGTCGGCGAGGCCCCGGCGGCGGACGGTGCGGTGGCACCGGGCATGGTCGTGACCATCGCCTTCGACGGTGACGAGGACGACACGCTGACGTTCCTGCTCGCCTCCCGCGAGTACGCGAGCTCCGACATCGAGACCTACTCGCCGCAGTCCCCGCTGGGCTCGGGCGTGATCGGCAAGAAGGTCGGCGACGACGCCGAGTACGAGCTGCCGAACGGCAAGCTGGCCTCGGTGAAGATCCTCAAGGCCGAGCCCTACCAGGGCTGACCGCACGGACCGGTTTCCGGCGAGCCCCCGATGCCCACGGCTTGAGCGCGGCACCGGGGGCTTCGTCATGCCCGGCGCGGACCGCCGTCAGTCCCTGGCGGACCGCCGTCAGTCCATGACCGTGTAGCCCGCCTCGCGCAGTGCCCGGCCGACCTCGGCGCAGTGCTCCGGGCCCTTCGTCTCCAGGTGCAGCTCGACCTCCGCCTCCGTGAGCCCGAGCCGTGGATCGGTCCGTACGTGACCCACGTCGAGGACGTTGGCGTCGACGTGGGACAACACCCCCAGGAGCGTCGCGAGGGCGCCGGGCCGGTCCGTCAGGCGCAGCCGGACGGCCAGATAGCGGCCCTGCGCGGCCATGCCGTGGCGCAGCACGCGCTCCATCAGCACCGGGTCGACGTTGCCGCCGGACAGCACCGCGACCACCGGCCCCTCGAACGCCCCCGGCTCGCTCAGCAGCGCCGCGACGGGGCTGGCCCCCGCCGGCTCGACGACCAGCTTGGCCCGCTCCAGGCAGAGCAGCAGCGCGGTCGACAGCGCGTCCTCGGAGACCGTACGGACCTCGTCCACCAGCTCGCGGATGATGCCGAACGGCACGTCACCCGGCAGCCCGACCTTGATCCCGTCCGCCATGGTCGCCGGGTTCTCGATCGCCACCGGGCGCCCGGCCGCCAGCGAGGGCGGGTACGCGGCCGCTGCCTCCGCCTGCACGCCCACGATCCGTACGTCCGGGCGCAGTGCCTTCACGGCGGCCGCGATGCCCGCGGCCAGCCCGCCCCCGCCGATCCCCACGACGATCGTGCGCACTTCCGGGCACTGCTCCAGGATCTCCAGGCCCACCGTGCCCTGGCCCGCGATGATGTCGGCGTGGTCGAAGGGGTGGATGAACACCGCGCCCGTCCGCGCCGCGTACTCCTGGGCGGCGGCCAGCGTCTCGTCGACGACCATGCCGTGCAGCCGCACGTCGGCGCCGTACTCGCGCGTCGCGCTGATCTTCGGCAGGGGCGCGCCCTTCGGCATGAAGACGGTGGCGTGGACTCCGAGAAGCGCGGAAGCCAGGGCGACGCCCTGCGCGTGGTTGCCCGCGCTCGCCGCGACGACACCGGCCGCGCGCTCCTCGGGCAGCAGCCCGGCGATGCGCACGTACGCGCCGCGCAGCTTGAACGAACCGGTCCGCTGGAGGTTCTCGCACTTGAAGTGCACCGGCGCGCCGACCAGCTGCGACAGATGCCTGCTGCCCTCCATCGCGGTGACCCGCGCGACGCCCGTGAGCATCTTCTGGGCCCCCCGCACGTCGTCGAGGGTCACTCGCGCCAGGGAGTCGGCCGTGCTGTAGCTCATGCCCACCAGTCTCGCAGTTCACAGCCGCACGACGCGGGAGTGACCAAGGGGCGAAACTGGTTTGCACAGGCCCCGTACGACGTGCCTGTCCGCCGCGTACTCTTTCCCCAACCCAGCCACCCTCGCAATGAAGTGAGCCCCCGGCCATGCCCACAACACCTGACATGTCGATGAACATGACGACCGTCGGTGACACCGGTCTTCTCGACGCGATGCAGCATGAGGTCGCGGTGTTCGCGCGCCGTGCCGAACAGACCCGGCTCGGCGGTGTCGGACAGGTGCGCAACTCCATGGACCGCGCCGCGTACCTGCTGCTCAACCGCCTCGACAAGGAGGGCCCGATGGGCGTCAAGGCGCTCGCCGCGAGCATGGGGATCGACTCGTCGACGGTGACCCGTCAGGTGGCGCCGCTCGTCGACACCGGACTCGTCAAGCGCACCTCGCACCCGGAGGACGGGCGCGCGGTGGTGCTCCAGCTCTCCCCGCGCGGGCTGTCCCGCCTGGAGGAAGTCCGGTCGTCGAGGCGCCGGCTGATGGCGGAGCTGACCCATGACTGGGCGCCGGAGGAGCGCGAGGCGTTCTGCGACCTCCTCACCCGCTTCAACACGGCCCTCTCCGCCCGCATGGCCGTCACGGGCGTCGGGGTGGGGGATTCGTCGCCCGCTTCCTGAGCGACGCCCGTCGCGTTCATGCTCTTGACCGCGGGGCTGCCCCCGGCTGATATGAGACGGGGCCGGTTTTCCGGCAGGGTGCCCTCAGCGGGAGGCGCGGTGCGAGATCGGCAGGCGTCCCAAGGCGCCCGCCGTGCCCGGGAGTTTGAGGCGTTCGTCGCGGGCGCGGCTGGGCGGCTCCTCCATGCGGCGACGCTGCTCACGGCGGAACCGCCGACCGGCAACCCCCGCGCGCGGCGCCTGCTGACCCTGGCCCTCGCCCACACGTACGCGTCCTGGGACCGGCTGCGCGGCGAGGACCCGTACGACCGGACCCGCCAGCAGCTGGCCGTGCGCTTCGCGCGCGGTGCGTGGCACCGGTACGGCCGGTTGCGCCAGTACGGCCGGTCCCGTGCCGTCCCGGTGGGGGTTCTGGCAGGGCTGAGCGCTCAGGAACGGCTGATCGTCGTCCTCAGGCTGTACGAGGGAGTCGCCGAGGAGCAGACGGCGGCGCTGCTGGGGCTGCCCGTCGAACGCGTGCGCACGATCTGCGCCCGTGCCATGGCGACGCTGCTCCATCCGCCGCGCAGGCCCGCGCCGACGGCGGTGGAGGCGGAGGTGGCGCCGTCATGAGCCTGCGCGAGCGGGAGGCGGCCGTGCGGCGGATGCTGGAGCGGACGCCGCCGCCGGTGCCGCCCGAGCTGTACGGGGACGCGCTGCGGCGCGGTGCGCGCATGCTGCGCCGCAGGACCGCGGCCCGCCGCCTCATGTGGTTGGTGCTGCTGGCCGCGGTGGTCGCGTTCGTCGTGTGGGCCTCGATGACGCGCCCCTGGGTGGAGCCGCCGTCGGACACGACTCCACCGCTGACCGGCTGGTGACCGCAGACCGGCGGGTGATGGCTAGCCGAGGGCCTGCTGCAGGTCCTCCAGGAGGTCGTCGACGTTCTCGATACCCACGGAGAGGCGTACGAGATCGGCGGGCACCTCAAGCGCCGAGCCGGCCGCGGACGCGTGCGTCATGCGCCCCGGGTGCTCGATCAGGGACTCGACGCCGCCCAGGGACTCGCCGAGCGTGAACACCTTGGCGCGGTCGCAGACCGCGACGGCGGCCTCCTCGCCGCCCGCCACCTGGAACGACACCATGCCGCCGAACGCCTTCATCTGCTTGGCGGCGACCTCGTGCCCCGGGTGCTCCGGGAGGCCCGGGTACAGCACGCGCGTCACGCTCGGGTGCCGGCTGAGCATGTCGGCGACCCTGGTGGCGTTGTCGCTGTGCCGGTCCATGCGCACGGCGAGCGTCTTCGTCCCGCGCAGCACCAGCCAGGAGTCGAAGGGCCCGGCGACCGCGCCCATCGCGTTCTGGTGGTACGCCAGCTCCTCGCCCAGCCCCTGGTCGCTGACGACGAGCGCGCCGCCGACCACGTCGGAATGGCCGCCCATGTACTTGGTCAGCGAGTGCACGACGACGTCCGCGCCGAGCGCGAGCGGCTGCTGGAGGTAGGGGGTGGCGAAGGTGTTGTCGACGACCAGCTTGGCACCGGCCTCCCGGGCGACCTGGGCGACGGCTGCGATGTCGGTGATGCCGAGGAGCGGGTTGGAGGGGGTCTCCACCCAGACGACCTTGGTCTTCGGGGTGAGGGCGGCCCGTACGGCGGCGGGATCGCTGGTGTCGGCGACCGACCATTCCACCCCCCACCGCGAGACGACCTTCGCGAACAGGCGGAACGTGCCGCCGTACGCGTCGTTCGGGATGACCACGTGGTCGCCGGGGCTGAGGAGCGTACGCAACAGGCAGTCCTCGGCGGCCAGCCCGGACGCGAACGCGAGACCGCGGCGGCCGCCCTCCAGGGCGGCGAGGTTCTCCTCCAGCGCGGTCCGGGTGGGGTTCGCGCTTCGGCTGTACTCGTAGCCGCCGCGCAGGCCGCCCACGCCGTCCTGCTTGTAGGTCGAGACCTGGTAGATCGGCGGGACGACCGCGCCGGTGAGGGGATCCGCGGTGTTGCCCGCGTGGATCGCGAGAGTCTCGAAGTGCTGACTGATGTGCCTGTCGCTCATGGGCACCGAGCGTAGTGTGCCCGGCGGGTGGACGCGGCGGACGACGCCCGGCGCCGGGTCCGGGTCCGGGTCCGGGTCCGGGTCCGGGTCACAGGAACCAGGGGACCAGGGGACCACGGGAACGAACCACGGGAACGAAGTCGTGACCCGGCCTGGTTGGCCAATTGTCAGAGCCGTCTGGTTCGCTTGAGCCATGGAGATTCTCTGGGTCCTGATCGCCCTGGTCATGATGAGCTTCGTCATCGGTCCGATGGTGATGCGCAGGCGTGCCGGAATCCAGCAGGTGGCGCCCGGCGACCCGGACGCCGCGGACCCGGCGAACTACGGCTTCGTCCAGCAGGAGGAGCTGGACATCCGCATGCCCGGCCCCGACCAGGACCTGCTGGACGTCCTGGACGTGGTGCAGGGCACGCAGAACTACCGTGCCGCGTCGCAGCTGCTCGCGGGCACCGAGGCGGAGGGCGAGCGGCGGTGGCAGCGGGTGCAGGCCTTCGCGGGCGCCGCCGCGCTGGAGCTGCAGCAGCGTCCGGGCGGGGTGAGTGATGCCCCGGGCGGGCAGTGGCTGCGTGTGTGGCGGGCCGAGGCGCCGAAGGACGCGGGCGGGGCGGCGGTGCACGCGGAGTTCCTGGTGCAGCAGGCCTGGCGGACGTCGACACCGGGCACGGACGACTTCCGGATCATCATGGAGGAGGCGAAGGCGGCCTGCGGCGATGCCGCGCTGCTGGCTCCGGGTGACCCGATCCCGTACATCATCGAGCTGTCTGTGGCACGCGGACTCGCCTATTCCCAGCCGGAGTTCGAGAAGCTCTGGCTGAAGATCCTGGACCGTGCGCCGACGCACATGGGCGCGCATCTGGCGGCGTTGCACTACTGGTGCGAGAAGTGGCACGGCTCGCGGGAGCTGGCGTACGCGTTCGCGGAGTCGGCCGCGGCCCGGGCGCCCCAGGGCTCGCTCCTCGCGGCCATGCCCCTGTTCGCGGTCTTCGAGCACCTGCCCGAGGTGAACCTGGTCAGCGGCTTCTACCAGAGCGAGGTCGTGACGAAGGCGATCCACGGCGCCCTGTTCGCGGTCCACGCGGCCCGCCCGGACGACCCGATGCTGGCCCATGTCCGCCACCTCCTGGTGTGGTTCCTGGTCCGCAGCGAGCGCTGGGCCGAGGCGATGAGCCAGCTCGTCCACGTCGACGGCCATGTGGGCGCCCTGCCGTGGACCCTCACGGCGGACCCGGCCGCGGACTACGCGATATTCCGGGCACTGGCGGTGGCGGGCTACGAGGCGAACGGCGGCAGCCCGGCGACGCTGCGGGCCTGACAGCGGGCCGGTGGCCGCCGGGCGACCCGCCGGAGGCCACCGGGCACCCCCGGCACCTGGCCGGGCAGCGCCTCCCGGAATGCCCGACCGCGCTCCTACGTTGATCCAGGTGACCCCGGAGCCGTATGCGCCGCCACGCCACGCAGCGCGCCCCGGAAACCGCCTCGGAACCCACCCCGCGGAGACCACATGTTCTCGTACAGCCGTACACCCCAGCTGCCGACCCCCGAGCAGGCTCTCCCCGGCCGCCCGGAGCCGGCCTTCACGGTGCCCGAGCGCCACACCGTCCTCGGCAACCCGCTGCTGGGTCCCTACCCCGAGGGCCTGGAGATCGCCGACTTCGCCCTGGGCTGCTTCTGGGGTGCCGAGCGGAAGTTCTGGCAGCTCCCGGCCGGCGTGTGGACGACACTGGTCGGCTACCAGGGCGGCCACACCGAGAACCCCACGTACGAGGAGGTCTGCTCGGGCCTGACGGGCCACACGGAGGTCGTGCGCGTGGTCTACGACCCGTCCGTCATCTCGTACAGCCGCCTCCTCCAGGTCTTCTGGGAGTCCCACGACCCCACCCAGGGCTTCCGCCAGGGCAACGACGTCGGCACGCAGTACCGCTCCGCCGTCCACACCCACACCCCCGCCCAGGCCGCGACCGCCGAGGCCTCCCGCGAGGCCTACCAGAAGGTCCTCACCGCCTCCGGCTACGGCACGATCACCACGGAGATCCTCCCGGCCGAGGGCCGCGACTTCTTCCCCGCGGAGGGCTACCACCAGCAGTACCTGGACAAGAATCCGGCGGGGTACTGCGGGCTGGGCGGCACGGGCGTCAAGCTGGACGCCCCCTTCGAGACGAACTGGGGGGCGTCCTGCCCGACGGGTGTCGCTCCCGCACCGGAAGCCACGGAGCGGTAGCCCGCACCGTTCGCGCCGGCCCTCAACAGGTAACGGATGAGGCACGACGACTCGCCACAGCAGCAAGATCCTTAATGTCTCTGGCATGGACGGAATCGATGTTGCGAACGGAGTGGTGGGCGCCCTGCTCGGCATGGTCTGCGCCGTGCTGTTCCAACAGCCGTTGCAGGACGCCTGGTACCGGCTGCGCAAGCGCTCCACGACCGCGATTCGCATCATGCGACGGCAGGAGGAATCGGGGCCCGCCTGGCAGACGTTCTCGCTCGGGCCGCTGCGGACTTCCGCGTTGATCGTCGAAGGCGACGGGTCGTCTCCGGTGTCTGCGGACGCCATCACCGTCCAGGTGCTCGACGAAGAGGTGGTTCTGCCACGGGACATGGCCGACTGGCGGGACGAAATCGCCGAAGAGGCCGAGCGATTGCAGGCGGAGGGACGCACGCCCCTGTGGAACGGTCCGCGCTACGCCGTCGAGTCCTTCGACATCTCCCGTAGCCCTCTCGACGAGAAGCCCGAGATCCACCTGAGGCTGCGCCCTACCGACTACTACACGTTCCTTGCCGCTCAGCAACTGGACCGCAGGCTCTCCGACGGCACCACGCCCCGGTCCCGCTATCTGAATCCCGATGACCCACTGGCGGCTCCGTCCTTTCTCCAGTGCAGTTTCGCCGTCAACGTCGCCGTGGTGACCGCCGACGACATGCTCGTCGTGAGCCAACGGAGCAACCGGGTACGCATGGCACCAGGCGTCTGGAACTCCTCCGTCAACGAGGGTCTTTCGAGGCACATCGATTCCTCGGGGAGGAGCGCACCGGACCTGCACGCGGTGGCCCGACGCGGGATGCGGGAGGAACTGTCCCTGGAGCCCCACGAATACTCTCTCGATCTCCTGGCGTTCGTCCTGGACATAGACAAGCGCCACTGGAGTGGTCACTTCTACGCCAGGCTGAAGGACGTCTCAAGCGCGGGTCTTCAAGAGCGCATGAGCCGGGGTGTCGCCGATCGCTGGGAACACCACACCCTCGACTACGTTCCCTTCCGGCCGACAACGGTGGTCAAGTACATGGTGCGGACCAACCGCATCCACCGCTGGGCACCATTGGCGCCGTCCCTCTTCCATCTCTCCCTCGTGCACGTATACGGCCGTACGCTTGTCGAGCGCGTGGAGGCACAGGTCCTGCGCCGCCTGTGAGAGCTGCGATGCATGAGCCGCACCGGGCTAGCAGTCGAAAATCGATGGTCCATGGGAGTCGTTCGGCCCCACCCTGTACGCCATGGAAGAACCACAACGCAGGATCCGCGCGCTCCACACGGAGTCCACGATCACCGTCTACCAGGCGTACGCGCCGGAGATCGGCATACCTGCGGTTGGCAGGGGCCGTTTCCCCGCCGCGTGGAAGCGGGACCGCATGACATGGATCAAGCCGTCGTTCCTGTGGATGATGTACCGCTGTGGCTGGGGCGCGAAGGCGGGGCAGGAGACCGTCCTCGCTGTGGAGATCCGTCGCGACGGCTTCGAGTGGGCGCTGCGCCACGCGTGTCTGTCGAGCTACGCCCGAGCGATACATCCCGACCGAGCCGCCTGGCAGCGGCAGTTGAAGCGTGCGCCCACTCGCGTCCAGTGGGACCCCGAACGGGACCTGCACCTGGAGCCCCTGCCGTACCGGTCCCTGCAACTCGGTCTCTCCGGTGAGGCCGCACGACGCTACGCGGACGAGTGGACGGTCGCCATCCGCGACGTGACCCCACTCGCCCACGAGATCCACGCCCTCGTCAGCGGTGGCGACTTGGACTCCGCCGCCCGGCTCCTGCCCCGGGAACGCCCCTATCCCGTTGGAGACGAACTCCTTGCCCACCTGCGGGGATGACGGGCACGTTCGTCAGCGAACGGCCGTAGAAGATCAGTGGCCCTTTCAAGGGCGGGGCCGTTGCCCTCTGCTACAGCACGAGTGCCAGGGCTTCCTTCAGGTTGTGCTCGGCGATCTCGTGCATGAAAGCCCGGTCGGGGTAGTCACCGTCAAGCAGGCGCAACGGGCCGACGACCAGGGACAGGCGCATCGCGAGCCGGTAGAGGGCCAGCCGCTGCGGGTCGAGGCCGGGCCGGGACAGGACGGGGTAGCGCTTTCCGAAGCGGAGCTGCAGGAAGACATGCTCCCACTCGATGTCGAAGTGCATGAGGCCCTCGATGTCGATCAGCACCGGATGGCCGTCGCCGTCGACCAGGACGTGGTCGGGGCCCAGTTCCCCGTGGATCAATCCGTACTCGGCACGCGGGGTGACCAGTGCGGCCAAGCCGTGGAGACGGTCGCGCAAGTGACCGTCTGCTGCGGCGATCCTGCGGTCTCTGCCCGCGGCCTCTTCGAGATCGCGCAACGCCCGGTCGAGAACCAGTTGCTCGCAGGAGACTCCGCTGGCTGTGCCGCCCTGCTCCAGGAGATCGACCCGGCCGTAGTTCGGGGCGAGGTGTCGGTGCATGACGTCCACCGTCGCGGCCAGGTCGTCCACGGCCGCATTCGCGCGGGCGGGATCGCTCTCAAAAAGTGCTTCGAGAGTGCCCGCGGAGATGTCCTCGACCACGGCCACGTCCGCCGGGTAGCGGCGCCGGCTGGTGTCCGCCAGGAGAACCCGCGGAACCCTTACACCCAGGCTGTCCAGAGTCCGCTGGGCGGTAAGGAACGATGCCAGACCTGAGGCGGGTGCGAACGGGTCCCTGGTATCGATTCCGTTGTGGCCCGGCCAGAAGTTCTCCTCTTCGGCCCAGCTGTAGACGATCACACTCGTCATCGGGGCTCCGTCGACTCGAACGCGGTACACCCCCTTCTTGCTGCCCCCGCGCAACCGGTCCACCGCGACCGCACGGCAGCCCGATCCCAGCACGTCACGCACCAGCCCCGACAGGTCATCGATCTCCGCAAGTTTCCGCATCGGCAGAAGCTATCGAACGGAGCGCTCGTGCACGGAGTGAAAAATGTGCGACACCTGTCAACCGACCCGGAAGATCCGGTTCAGGTGAAGATTCAGGATCGCGGTTGCGGACTCCGGGCTGCGCTGGCCGACGAGGATGCTGGTGCCGAGTCCGGCTGACATGGCGAGCAGGCTGACTGCTTCGTCTCTCGCATCGATTCCGGGCCCGGTGAGATCGGCCTCCTGTGCCTGCCGGAGGAGTCCGGTGAGGGTGTCCTCGGCGGCATCAGGGTTCGCGATGAAGGGCTGGGCGGCGAGGGCCTCGTCGGTCACGGACAGGACGGCGTACGAGGTGTAGAGGAAGTGGAACGTGCGGCTTTCGTCATCGGTCGGCAGTGCCGCCATCAAAAGCGCCTCGATCACGGCGCGTGGGCCCGGACTGCTCCCGGCGGCCCGAACCCGGGCGGCGACCCGCTCTCCGAACCTCTCCGTCAGATGCTGCAGCCCGAAGAGCAACAGCTTCTCCTTGGTCTCGAAGTAGTACTGGACCAGCCGTAGTGACACGCCGGCCTCCGCTGCCACATCGCGCATCCCCACGGCGTGCAGCCCGCGCCGCGCCGCGACCCTGACGAGCGCCTCGGCGATCTCGGTTCGTCGTTGTGCGTGGTCCACGCGCTTCGGCATCGGTTGCGCCTCTCGTCCGTCCGCGCCGGTTGCTCGGCCGTTTTCATGATACGACCGTACCATTTTTATGGTACGGTCGTATCACAATCGCGTTGTTGCCTCTGGAGGTGGCCTTCCGTGCCCGAGACCACGACCCGCGAACGCGTCCGGCCCGACGTGGGGCGGTATGTGAGCGACGCCCTTCGTGAGCGTTACTTCTCCGCGTGCGACGCCGTCTACGCCATGGGTGCGTCGACTGTCGCGGAGGAGGACGTGGAGACCAGCTTCGGGACGACGCACGTCTACCGGTACGGCCCGGGCGACCCGGCCGACGCCTCCCGCACCCCGGTGGTCCTGGTGCATGGCGCCGGCAGCTGCTCCGCGATGTGGTACCCGAACACTCCGGCACTCAGCGCCGAGCGCCCCGTCTACGCGATCGACACACCAGGTGACCCCGGCCGCAGTGATCAGCGTGAACCCATTCACCAGCCCGACCGTGCCGCCCAGTGGCTGGACGAGACACTCGCCGGACTCGGCCTCGACCGCGTCCACCTGGTCGGTTCCTCCTACGGAGGATGGCTCGCCCTGAATCAGGCACACCGCAGGCCCGCACGCCTCGCCTCGGTGACCCTGCTCGACCCCGGCGGCCTTGAGAAGGTCGGCCTGCGTTTCTTCGCCTGGATATTCGTCAGCCTCTTCGCGACCTTCGCGCCCAAGGCGCTACGCCCTCGACTGGCGGCCTGGCTGGAGCAGCCCGTCCTCGTCGTGCCACAGCTGCGCGCGATGATCAGAGCGGGCGTCCGCGCCTACCGCATTCGCCGTCCGGCTCCACTGCCTCTGTCGGAGGAGGAACTGTCCACCATCCGCACCCCGCTCTATCTGGTGCTCGGCAAGCGAAGCCTTCTCGTGCATCCGATGCGGCAAGTGGAGCGCGTCCCGCGGCTGATACGGGGCGCCCGGGCCGAGATTGTCTCGAACACCGGTCACGGACCGCAGATCGACCACGCGGACGAGGTCAACCGCCGGATGCTGGGTTTCATGGACTCGATCGACTGACGGACGCGCACCCGGGCGGGCCCCAGCCGCCGCCTGTGGGGATGACGCGTGCATTGACATGTTCACGGTACATCCTTATGGTCCGGACCAACCTTTCCGCATTCGGAACTGCGTTCCCATTCGTGAATGAGGTCATCGGATGGCACGAACCAGAACCGCACTGCTCACTGTTCTGGCCCTGCTGGCCGGCCTGCTGAGTCTTCAGTTCTCCGGACCGGCCCCACGGGCCACGGCCGCACCGGCGGCCTTCACTCACCCCGGTGTGCTGGTCAGCCGGGCCCAACTCGACTTCGCCCGCTCGAAGGTGCAGGCCGGTCAACAGCCGTGGAAGGCCGCGTACGACGGCATGATGGCGAGTTCGTACGCCTCGTTGTCGCGTACGGCCAAGCCGCGGGCCGTAGTGGAGTGCGGCTCGTCGTCCAACCCCAACTACGGCTGCACCGACGAGCGTCAGGACGCCATAGCGGCCTACACCACCGCGCTCGCCTGGTACTTCACCCGGGACAGCAGGTACGCCAAGAAGTCGATCGAGATCATGGACGCCTGGTCCGGGACCATCACGGATCACACCAACAGCAACGCCCCCCTGCAGACCGGCTGGTCCGGGGCGACCTGGCCGCGCGCCGCCGAGATCATCAAGTACACCTACGACGGCGGCTGGCCGGGCGCCGGGCGCTTCGCGACCATGCTTCGCACCGTGTACCTCCCCGAGGTCGTCAACGGCGCGGCGACCAAGAACGGCAACTGGGAACTGGTCATGACCGAGGCGGCCATCGGCATCTCGGTCTTCATCGAGGACCGCACCAGCTACGACAAGGCGGTCAGCACCTTCCTCGCCCGCGTCCCCGCGTACGTCTACCTGACCAGTGACGGCGACCTGCCCAAGCCGCCCGCGGGCAGCAGCATCGACACCAGCGCCGAGATCATCAAGTACTGGCAGGGCCAGAGCACCTTCACCGACGGCCTCGCCCAGGAGACCTGCCGCGACTTCGGGCACACCGGATGGGGCATCGCCTCCATCGCGGACATCGCGGAAACCAGCCGCATCCAGGGCCAGGACCTCTATCCGAAGGTCCAGGACCGGCTGCGCCAGGCACTGGGCTTCCACACCTCCTACGAGAACGGCGCCGCCGTGCCGTCCTGGCTGTGCGGCGGCTCGGTCAACACGGGCCTCGCCCGGGTCACCGAGGTCGGCTTCAACGCGCTCCACAACCGCCTCGGTATCAGCATGTCCAACACCCAGAAGTACACGGAGGCACACCGGCCCTCCGGCACGGACAACTACTTCAACGCCTGGACGACCCTCACACACGCCGACAACCCCAACTGACCGTCACCCGAGGAGGCACCCCCGGGGCGGCCCTCACTCGCCTACGAGTGCCCGAGCGGCACGCCGTGCTCGGGACGGCGTTGCGGGGGCCGTAAATGAGTGCTTCTCCTGCATGTGATGGGGTGATGGGTGGCTCGGGGCAGGTCCCGCGAGGTCAGCGGGCGGCGACGTGGTCCGCGGCTCCGGTCTCCCGGGCTGCCTCGTCGTCGGGCTGGAGGGGTGCGGTGTTCTCCGGGCCGCGCAGGGCGACGTGGACGAGCAGTGCGGCCATGACGGCGGCGCCGATCCACATGGCCTGCCGCCAGCCGTCGACGAAGGACTGCTGTGCGGCGTGGATCAGGGCCTGGGCGTGGCTGCCGGTCTCGGGTGCGACCTCGATGGCGTTGGCGATGCCTTCGCGTGCGGTGTCCGCGGCGCCCGTGGGGATGCCGTCGAGCTTGCTGTCGATGGCGCTGCGGTAGCCGTTGGCCAGGAGCGCGCCGAGCATGGCGACGCCGAGGGCGGTGCCGAACTCGCGGGTGACGTCGTTGAGCGCGGAGGCGACACCCTGTTTGGCGCGGGGCAGGGAGCTGGTGATGGCCTCGGTGGAGGGTGTCATCGACAGACCCATGCCGATGCCCATGGCGAGCATGCCGGCGAGGATGGACAGGTAGCCGTCGTCGACGGACACGAACAGGGCCATCAGGGCCAGGCCGAGCGTGGCCAGGGTGACGCCCACGGTCATGGTGGAGCGGGCGCCGATCTTGGCGGCCATCTTGGGGGCCAGGCCGGAGGTCATCATCATGACGACGGCCATGGGCATCATCGCCACGGTGGACAGCAGACCGGACCAGCCGAGTACGGCCTGGAAGAACGGGAAGAGGACAACGGCGATACCGGCCTGGACGCCGAAGACGACGAGCAGGGTGATGGAGCCGTCGGCCAGGCCGCGCTCGCGGAAGACGCGTACGTCCAGCAGCGAGGCATCGCGGCGGTGCAGTTCCCAGGCCACGAAGGTGATGGCGGCGATGACGCCGACGGCCAGGCTGAACAGGGTGATCGGGGCGCTCCAGCCGCGTTCGGGGCCTTCTTGCAGGACGAAGATGAGACCGGTCACGGCGACGGTGGAGACCAGCGCGCCGATGGTGTCGAAGGAATGGGTGGAGCGTTCGCGGGAGTTGGGCACGGACTTCAGCGTCATCACCAGCGCGATGACCACCAGGACCACGGGCAGCACGAACAGCCACCGCCAGTCGGCGACATCGACCAGCAGGGCGGAGAGGAACATGCCCAGGATGCCGCCGCCTCCGGCGACGCCGGTCCACACACCGATGGCCTTGCCTCGTTCCTCCTCGGGGAAGGTGGAGGTGATGACGGCCAGCGTGATCGGCATGATCATCGCGGCGCTGATTCCGGCGGCCACGCGGGCGGCGATCATGACCCCCGCCGACGGGGCGAGGCCCGCGACGACGCTGGCGGCACCGAAGACGATCAGTCCGGTGACCAGCATGGGCTTGCGGCCCAGACGGTCACCGATCGCGCCGAGCGGCAGCAGCAGCGCAGCCAGGGCCAACGTGTAGATATTGATGATCCACAGGACAGTGGTCTGCGAGGCTCCGAACTCGACGGCCATGTGGGTCTGGGCGACGTTCAGCCCGGACACCGAGGCGATGACAGCCATCAGCGCGATCGAGACGGTGGCCAGGATCGCGCGCAGCTGACGCGCATCCGGTGTACCCCCGCCGCCGGTCGGCGCGGTTGCCGCCTGAGGAGGCTGATTGGTACTCATGGTTTCCTTCCCACAAGGGCATGCGGAATCAGCGCCGGGACAGGACCGGTCGCCAGGTTGGTGAGATGGGGACCTGCTCACCACGCGGACCGCTGGACGGCGGCCCGCGCGGTGGTTCAGCAGCGGCGCTCAGGGCGTCAGCCGGTGGTCTTCTGTGCGGCGGCGAGTGCCGCGTCGGTGTCCGCGGTGGCCAGCAGGGCGTTGATATGGGAACCGGCCAGGGCTCCGGCTGCGGCGGAGGCGCCGACCTGGGCAGTGAGGTCGGTGGCGTTGCCGGCCACCCACACGCCCGGGATCTCGGTGGTGCCGGCCACGGCGGAGGCGAAGCGGCGGCCCATGTTGTGGGGCAGGTCCTCCATGGGCAGCTTCAGGCCGTCCAGGCCCTCGGTGCGGGCCTGCATCTGCGTGGCGACAGCCAGGACCCGCCGCTCCACGAAGGTGTAGTCGGTCAGGCGGACGCCTGAGAGGGTGCCGTCGTCGTCGTTGACGACTTCCTTGACGTCGGTCTCGATGATGCGGATGTTGCGGGCGGCGAAGCGGGCGCGGGTGTCCGTGTCCAGTTCGGTGCCGCGGGTGAAGTAGACGAGGTCGTCCGTCAGCTGGCGGAACAGCCAGGCGTGATGGACGGAGGCCGGGCCGGTGGCGAGGATGCCGATGGGCTCATCGCGCACCTCATAGCCGTGGCAGTAGGGGCAGTGCACCACGTTGCGGCCCCAGTGCCGGGCCAGGCCGGGCACCTCGGGCAGCACGTCGCGCAGGCCGGTGGCCACCAGTACCCGGCGCGCCGTCAGCGTGCGCCCGTCGGCCAGGGTGATGGCGAACCGCAGGTCACCGTCCGTTGAGGGGGCGGCGGGTTCGGCCGTGGCCACTTCCTCGAAGACGATCTGGCCGCCGTACTCGCGTACCTGCCGGCGTCCGCGCTTGAGGATCTCGGGGGGCGGGGTACCGTCGAGGACGATGAAGCCGTGCATGGCCGATGCGGGGGCGTTGCGCGGGGTGCCGCTATCGATCACGACGACCGAGCGGCGGGAGCGGGCCAGCATCAGCGCGCCGTTCAGACCCGCGGCGCCGCCGCCGATCACCACCACGTCCACGGTCTCGGTGGGCAGTGCGTCGCTGTCGTAGTGGGGAGTCTGCGCAGACATGTCGCGCCCTTTCGGTGTACCTGGCCCCCGTGCCGGGCCATCTGTATTCGACGCTAAGCCTGCGTTGCATCAACGGCATACCATGTTGCCTATAACGCAAGAAGATGGGCAGCTGGACAGCCTCGTACGCAAACGGATCCGCGCGCTGCGCGTCGCGCAGGGCTGGTCACTGGAGGAACTGGCCACCCGCGCCAACCTCAGCCAGTCCTCACTGAGCCGCATCGAGAACGGTCAACGCCGCCTCGCCCTGGACCAGCTCGTCACCCTCGCCCGCGCACTGGACACCACATTGGACCAGCTCGTGGAGAACGCCGCCGACGATGTCGTCATCAGCCCGATGATCGACGGTGCCCACGGACTGATGCGCTGGCCCGTCAAGGGCGACCCGGGTATGAGCGTGATGCGTCAGCGGATGACGGACCCGCCGCCCGACAACCCGGCCCGCATGCGCGCCCACCCCGGCCGCGAATGGCTCGTCGTACTGTCCGGCACCGCCATCCTCATGCTCGGCCACCGGCGCTTTCGCATCGAGACCAACCAGGCCGCCGAGTTCCCCACCATGATGCCGCACGCCATCGGCGCCGAGGGCGGACCGTGCGAGATCATGGGCATCTTCGACCGCGACGCCCGCCGCGGCCACCAGAAAGACGCCGGCGACGGCACCGAAGCCGACTGCGGAGCCGTCCGGGGCCCCTGCGAGTAGCGAGCCACCATCGTGCGGAAGGCCCCGACGAGGTGGGCGATCTTGCGTTCTGGGCAGCGCACCAAGCCACCTTCTTGCGTATTACGCAAGCAGTTGAGCGGAAAGCGCATGACGGACTTACGGTTGTTGCCATGTCCCAAACGCACCAGCACACCCCCCACCATGGCGAAGGCGGTCACCACCCCGACCACGGCCCAGGCGGCCGCCAAGAGCACAGCGATGGCGGGCAGGCGGAGATCCTCGATCTGGATGCCGAGGTGCTCGCCGAGCACATAGCGTCCATCACCGCCTGGCTGCCGCTGAAGAGCGCGCCGCGCCAGATCGTGGACCTGGGCTGCGGCACCGGCGCGGGCACCTTCGCGCTCCTCGAACGCTTCCCTGACGCGCACGTCACCGCCGTCGACACCTCGGCCGGGCACCTCCAGCTCCTGCGTGAGAAGGCACGCGCCCGCGGCGTCGAGGGGCGCGTACGGACCGTGCAGGCCGACCTCGACAGCGACCACTGGCCCGACCTCGGCACACCGGATCTGGTGTGGGCCTCTGCCTCGATGCACCACATGGCCGACCCCGACCGCGCCCTCACGAGCGTTCACGACCTGCTCGCCCCCGGTGGCCTGTTCGCCGTCGTCGAGCTCGCGGGCTTCCCCCGCTTCCTGCCTGCCGGCGCCCCCGAGAGCCGGCCCGGGCTCGAAGAGCGCGCCCATGCCGCGACCGACAGCTTCCACGCCGAGCACGTTCCGCACCGCGGCGCCGACTGGGGGCCGATGCTGACAGCCGCCGGCTTCACCGTCGAGGCTGAGCGCACCATCAGCGTCAACATCGAAGGTGAGCGCAGCGCAGCCATCGGCCGCTACGCCTATGGCAGCCTTCAGCGCATCCGAGGCGTAGCCGCCCCCGCCCTCAGCCCCGATGACCTCGCCGCTCTCGACGAGCTCCTGGACACCAACAGCCCGAATAGCCTTCTGCGCCGCGAGGATCTCGCCGTACGTACCGAGCGCACCGTCTGGGCCGCACGCCGCGCCTGACGCCCCGGTGCGACACAGGGTTGCCTGCCGGGCGGCCCCAGCGCCGAATTGCCTGCCTCAAAAGCAACCACCGCCCGCGCAGCGCCGTGCGCGTCGCTGGGCTGAGCAATCACGCCCGCGCACGCCTCGCGCAGCGCTGTCGCCGCGACCCACGTGCGGCGGAGAGGAAAGGGAGCATTCATGACTGCACCGCAGATCCCCACCGACTACGAAGCCTGGCGACAAGGCCGGTGGGAAGAGATAGCCGGAGCGAACGGCAAGGCCAAGGTCGTCGCCAATGCCAAGATCACGGAACCGGGCCCGCACACGCTTCCGGGCATCCCCGGCGAATGGGGCACCACTGAAGTGGGAGACCTGACCGTGACGGCCAAGGTCGCCGACGGCGTGCGGGTGGCCGGCAGCCTGGTCGACGGAACGAGCCCCGTACCCTCCGGCAGCCGCCTGGAATTCCCGGACAACCGGGTCGGCTTCGCCGGCGGCGCGGACGGCTCCTACGGCCTGGTCGTCATGGACCAAGGCCGCGTCGAGCGCGCCGGACTCACCGGCATCGACGCCTTCCCCTACAACCCCGCCTGGGTCTTCGAAGGCCAGTACCGAGCAGCTCCCGAAGGGCGCCGCATCGAGGTGCCGCGGCTGACCACCCCGCGCAGCACCGAAGCCATCCAGGCCCCCGTCGACCTGGCCGTGACCATCGACGGCACCGAGTACGTCCTGGCCGTCCTCCAGGACTTCCCCGGCCAGCGCCTGGTGATCTTCACCGACGAGACCAACGGCGAATCGACGCCGACGATCGGCCGTTGGCTGGTACTGCCGCTGTTGGAGCCCGGCAGCACCCTGACGGTCGACTTCAACAAGGCCGCGCTCTCGCACCACCACCTCAACCCGGACGTGTTCATCTGTCCGCTCTCACCGCCCGGCAACCACCTGCCGATGCGCGTCGAGGTCGGCGAGCGCGCCCTGATCCACGCCACCGCCCGGAACTGATACGCCCTGCGAAACCCATCAACGTCTAACGAAGGAAGACCCATATGAGCCAGGACCTGAAGAACAAGGCCGTCACCTACCTCCGCGCACTGGAAAACCGCGATTGGAAGACCGCCCGCGCCCTGTGCGCCGAGACGGCCACCGTCTGGCACAACGACGGCAAGGGCGAGGAGTCCATCGAGGAGAACATCGCCGGGATGGAAGGGCAGATCGAATCCATCGAATCGATGCGCTACGACATCCTGCGCCAGCTCTCCCAGCCGGGCGAAGTCCTCCAACAGCACGTGGTCCACGTCGCCACCACAAACGGCATGCGCGGTGAGGTCCACGCCGCCGTCTACTTCGGCTTCGACGATGCCGGACAGATCAAGCGCATCGAGGAGTACGCCAACTTCATCCCCGCCGACGGCCAGGACCACGACGTCCACCGCGGCTAGGTCCGCCCGCGTCACCTGGCCCGTGGTACAGGCGCACGCTGTGACTACTTCAACGCCTGGACGACCCTCACACACGCGGACACCCCCAACTGACCGTCACCTACCGCCGAAGTCGGCCGACCATTGCCCTGTGCCGGGCCGCGCCGACCCCGGAGAATGGGAAGCCGACGTTTCGCTTGCGCGTCGGCACCCAAGGAGGTGCGGGGCGCGTCGGTGCCGGAAGTGAGGGGAAGCCGTGCTGTTCGGTCGGAGTCGGGAACTGCGCATGCCCACACCGGAGGAGGCGCCTCCGGGGCGGCCCTCGCTCGCGTACGAGGTGCCCGAGCGGCACGCCGTGCTCGGGACGGCGTTGCGGGGGCCGTACCCCGAGGGCTTCGAGGTCGCGGACTTCGCGCTCGGGTGCTTCTGGGGTGCCGAGCGGAGGTACTGGCAGCTTCCGGGTGGGGTGTGGACGACGCTGGTCGGCTTCCAGGGCGGATACACGCCCCACCCCGTGGACGACGAGGTGCGTACGGGGCTGACAGGGCACGCGGAAACGGTGCGCGTCGTGTTCGATCCCGCCAGGGTGTCGTATCGCGAACTGCTCACCCTCTTCTGGGAGTCCCACGACCCCACCCAGGGCTTCCGCCAGGGCAACGACGTCGGCACCCACGTCCGGTCGATCCTGTTCGCCCACTCCCCCGCCCAGCGCGCCGCTGCCGAGGAGACCCGCGCGGCCTACCAGCGGGCCCTGTCCGCCGCCGGATACGGCGAGATCACCACGGAGATCCTTCCGGCCGAGGAGCACCCCTTCTATCCGGCGAGCGCGCTCCACCAGCAGTACCTGGCCAGGAACCCGGCCGGGTACTGCGGGCTCGGCGGGACGGGGGTCACGCTGGTGCGGTAAACGCTTGGGTCCCGAGTCGGCAGCAGCACAACCTGACCCATGAGGCCGCCCCAGGCCCACCTGGACGGGTAGCCGTATCGCTTCTGCCTCACTCGTTCGAGCGGTGGAGCGTCACTCATGCCCGATACGCTGACGTATGGGATCAGAATCGCGCTCATGGGAGTAGCCATGACCACCTCCGCCGCTGGGCAACCGCTCATCCCCCAGCCCCCCGCCACGGTTGCCGCACTACGGCAGGCGATCAGCCAGATCGCTCCTGCCGCGCTGCCGGCCTTCACCCGGGAGTTGGACCAAGCGGCCGACCAGTCCCGGCAGGGCTCCGACCTGGCACCGCTCCACCGATTCATCGCCCAGTGGGCCATCTATGTCCACATCCAGCGCCAGCCCGGCCTGGCAGCAGACCTCCGCCGCTGGGAAGACACCGCCGAGTCGGGCGATGCCGCCCAGGCACGACAGGCTGCCTCTGAGATCGGACGACTCCTGGACGAAGCGCACGCAGCCGTCGGACTCCCGGCCCGGTGAGCGCGGACTGGCGCTGGGAGTACGACCCTGACCACGACCACGTGACAGGCGGCATCCCCGTTCACGTGGTGACCGAAGTGGAACGTCTGGCCGGCCAACTTGTCGACCTTGCCAGTATGGGCATCGACGTCAGCGACTTCGGCAACGGTCCCCGACCGGGCGGGCTACGCCGCATGGACGCCGTCGGCGGCTGGTTCTACTTCCTGGTGGCACCGCGCGAACCGCTGATCATCGTTGTCCGCATCGTGCCCCCGTTCGATGCCCTCTAGTCATCAGCCCTGTGCCGCGCGGTCTCACGCGAGGAACATCGATCAACTGAACGGGATCGATTGATTTTCGATCGATAGCTATCGATAATCGATGCATGCATCGCTTCTTCATAGCCGCGCTCCGCGCCGGCATCGTCGCTGCGTTCGCCCTTGCTCTCTTCGGTCAGATCGTGGTCATCCCCACGATGGCAGCCGATGAGGTCGACCGCTTCCCTCCCTACGCCCCGTTCGCCGCGCCCTACGTGACCGTGGCGATCATCGGCGTCGCCTGCATCCAGGTCGCGCTCGTCGCGGTGTGGATGCTGCTCACCATGGTCCAGCGCGACGCGATCTTCACCGTGCGGGCCTTCCGATGGGTCGACATCATCATCGGGTCCTCCTTCATGGCGACGCTGCTGGCGGTGGGGGTCGCCGGGCATCTGGCGCTGGCCGATATCCCCTCCCCCGACGACAACATGGGCGTCATCGGCGCGCTGGCCGGGGCCGTCGCGAGCGTCGGTGTGGGGGTGTCGTTCGTGATGCTCGTCGTCATCATGCGAAGCCTTCTGCGCAAGGCGACGGATCTGGAGACCGAGATCGCCGAGGTGGTCTGATGGCGATCATCGTCGACCTCGACCTCCAGCTCGCCAAACGCGGCCTGTCGGTGGGCGAGTTCGCCGATGCCGTCGGCATCACCCCCGCCAACATCGCCGTACTGAAGAACGGTCGCGCCAAGGCCGTACGGTTCACGACACTCGACGCGATCTGCCGCACGCTCGGCTGCCAGCCCGGCGACGTACTGCGCTGGGTGCCCGACGACGGCGCGGACGACGACAGCTAGAGAGTGCGGAGGACGAGAGCGGACGAGCCGTCAGCTTCCGCTGCCGTACGGCCGCGTCAGGATCTCCAGCCGGTGGCCGTTCGGGTCGTCGAAGTAGGCGCCCCGGCCGTCGTCCCTCGTGTTGATCTCCATTGAGCGGCGGTGGTACGGGTCCGCCCAGTAGGTGAGGCCGGCCGCCCGGATGCGGGCGAAGATCTCGTCGAAGTCCGCCTCCGAGACGAGGAAGGCGTAGTGCTGGGGCGTGATCGGTTCGGATGTCTCCGCGTAGTCGAGGGTCACGCCGTTGGTGATCTCGACCGGGACGAACGGACCGAACTCCGGACTCACCTCCAGCCCCAGAATGTCGGCCAGGAACTGGGCCGACGCCTTCTTGTCATGAGCGGCGACGATCGTGTGGTTCAGCTCGACGGACATGGCGAAGCCTCCTCGGCACGAGAGGGATGCGCGCGACATCGCGGCGCTCCTCGTACGACGTCACAAGGACACTTCCCACGCTAGGCACCGGCTCCCGGCCGCACCATCCGTCCTCCGGCCCCTTCCGCTCCGTCCTGCGAACGGGGACTCGGGGCGCAGGCACTGCCCGCAGGCCCTACACCGGCTGAGCGAGGTCCCTGCGGCGCACGTACCGCAGGCCGCATATCCCCTCGTACAGCTCGCCGTCCTCGTTGTCGCGGACCGTGCCGCGGGACACGTGTCCCGTGAGGATCGATATCCAGGAGCGGAGCCAGTAGTACGGCTGGAGCGGCAGCCAGCACAGGCCCGAGAGCCAGCGCCAGGTGAGACGGAACGGGCCGGGGCGGCGGCCGTCCGCCGCCCGCACCACGCGGATGCCGGTGAGCAGCTTGCCCACACTGGCCCTCGTCATCAGGGTCAGCAGCACCTGGTTGACGAAGGAGGCGCCCGCGACGACCGCTACGAGGAAACCGAGCTCGGCCCCCGCGGACAGCCCCGGCAGCCACTCGCCCTCGCCGAGCACCGCCGTCACGGCGGACCACACGGACCAGGCGAAGATCGTGTCCAGGGCCACCGCGCACATCCGCCGAAAGTCGCCGGCCTCCCGGGGCACGACGGACCGTCTCACCTGCTGCGGTGCGTCGGCCTGCGGGTGCCCCTGCGCGTACGGCTCCGCGTATGGCTCTGCGTACGGGCCTCGCAGGGCACGCGTGCCCTGATTCCCCCGTGGATCCTGCATGTCAGCTCCCCCGTGTCCCCCGTTGATCGAGCTTGTTCGTCAAGCCCGTTGATCAAGCACATCGCCATCATGCACCAGCCCACTGACAACGAAGGGCCGGAGCCGTGTCACCGGCCCCGGCCCTCACGAAAGCGCCAGAAACGCCACGCGAAGGTCAGATCGTCGCCGTGTCGATCACGAACCGGTACCGCACGTCACTCGACAGCACCCGCTCGTACGCGGTGTTGATCTCGGAGGCCTCGATCAGCTCGATCTCGGCGCCCAGGCCGTGCTCGGCGCAGAAGTCCAGCATCTCCTGGGTCTCGCGGATGCCGCCGATGCCGGAGCCCGCGAGGGTCTTGCGGCCGCCGATCACGGAGAACAGGTTGAGCGCGACGGGCTCCTCGGGCGCGCCCACGTTCACGAAGGCGCCGTCCGTCTTCAGCAGGGACAGGAAGGCGTCCAGGTCCAGCGGGGCGGACACGGTGGACAGGATCAGGTCGAAGGAGCCGCGCAGCTCCTCGAAGGTCTTCGGGTCGCTGGTCGCGTAGTAGTGGTCGGCGCCCAGCCGCAGTCCGTCGTCCTGCTTGCGCAGGGACTGGGAGAGGACCGTCACCTCGGCGCCCAGCGCGTGCGCGATCTTGACGCCCATGTGGCCGAGGCCGCCGAAGCCGAGGACGGCGACCTTCTTGCCGGGGCCCGCGTTCCAGTGCTTCAGCGGGGAGTACGTGGTGATGCCCGCGCACAGCAGGGGCGCGGCCACGTCCAGCGCGAGCCCGTCGGGGATGCGTACGACGAAGGACTCGTCAACGACGATCTTGTGGGAGTAGCCACCGTAGGTGGGCTCCCCGTCCTTGCCGATGCCGTTGTACGTCGGAATGTTGCCCTTGAGGCAGTACTGCTCCAGGCCGGCCTCGCAGTTCTCGCACTCACGGCAGGAGTCGACCATGCAGCCGACGCCCACGCGGTCGCCGACCTGGTACTTGGTCACGCCGGAGCCGACCTCGGAGACGATGCCGGCGATCTCGTGCCCGGGCACCATGGGGAATATGGCCTCGCCCCACCCCTCGCGGGCCTGGTGGATGTCCGAGTGGCAGATGCCGGCGAACTTGATGTCGATCAGTACGTCGAACTCACCGACCTCGCGGCGCTCGATCGTGGTGCGCTCCAGCGGAGCCTTGGCTGCGGGGGCGGCGTATGCGGCGACAGTGGTGGTCATGCCGGGGGTTCTCCTAGGAAACAGCGGAGGGTGATCCTGCTAGGGCTCCCGGCCTGCCTTCGGGCCGGGGGCGATTTCAGCCTGCCTCAGCCGCCAGGGTTCGCCCAGGTCACGGCTTTGCGTACGACCGCTGGTCCTACCACTGGCGGGGTCAGGCTCATGGTCGTACGACCGTGAATACTTGAGGCATGGACGAAAAGCCCGAAGCCAGGCCGGTCGGCGCCCAGGAGTCCCCTGGCGACGCCGGCGGCACCCTGGACCGGCGGGCCGAGCTCAGCGAGTTCCTGCGGACCCGGCGTGCCCGGCTGAAGCCGGAGGACGTGGGGCTGCCGGACTTCGGCCGGCACCGTCGCGTGCCTGGGCTGCGCCGTGAGGAGCTGGCGCAGCTGGCGGGCGTCTCGGTGGCGTACTACACGCGGCTGGAGCAGGGCAACGGGCGCAACGTGTCGGCGGAGGTGCTCGACGCCATCGCACGCGCCCTGCGGCTGAGCGACGCCGAGCACGCCCACCTGACGCATCTCGCGAAGCCGAAGGCGCACAAGAAGAAGGCGTCGGCGCCGTCGCAGCAGGTGCGCAGCTCGCTGCGGCAGCTGCTGGACACGCTGGACGGTATCCCCGCGTACATCACGGGGCGCCGCTCGGACATCCTCGTGTGGAACCGGATGGCGGCGGCCGTCTTCGGGGACTGGTCCGAGCTGCCCGCCCAGGAGCGGAACTGGGCGCGGCTGGTGTTCCTGCGGCCCGAGTACCGCGAGCTGTTCGTGGAGTGGGACGGCAAGGCGGCCGACATGGTGAGCTATCTGCGCATGGACGCGGGCTGCCATCCGGACGACCCGCGGCTGTCCGCGCTGGTCGGGGAACTCTCGGTGAAGAGCCAGGAGTTCCGGCGGCTGTGGGCCACGCACGATGTCAAGGAGAAGGGCCACGGGGTGAAGCGGCTGCGGCATCCGCTGGTCGGCGAGCTCACCCTGTTCTTCGAGACATTCCGGCTGCCCGACGACAGCGAACAGTCTCTGATCACGTACTACGCGGAGCCGGGCTCACCGTCGGCGGAGGCGCTGCGCTTGCTGGCGAGTTGGGGAACGGACGCGCGGGCCTCCGGCCGGGGCGCGTCCGCTCTTGGGCGCCCCGCTGTCGGCGGAGCGGAGTAGTCGCTGCCGGCGGGCCCGTTCGTAGTCGACGCACTGCGGTGCCGCCGCCAGCAGGGCGGCGGCCTTGGCGTAGGCGGTTCAGCCGACCAGCCCGTCCGCCTTGAGTGTCGCGACGAACGGGGCCCAGGCGCGGGCGGCGAGGAGGAGGGCGGGGCCGTCGGGGGCCTTGGAGTCACGTACGGGGATCAGGCCGGGGATGTTGTCGGCGACTTCGACACAGTGACCGCCGTCGCCGTTGCTGTAGCTGCTCTTGAGCCAGCGCACGTCACTCAAGTCGATCTGGAAACTTGCCATTTCGGTAGTCCTCTGCTGCTTGCTCAATGAGCTTCAGGGATGCGTCTGGAGGAAGAGCGGCAGCCCTGAGTCGACCGTACGCCTTCGCATACTGCCTCACGAGACCCGGATCATCGATCAACTGGCCGCTGTACATCCCCTCGGTGTACATCACCGGCGGGGCATCGGCAAAGGTCATGAACCTCGTCGTACCCATCATGAACGGATGCGCCCCTGCGTTCCGCGGAAGGATCTGCGGAAAGGAACGGCGTCGGCGCGCCACCTCCGCGATGTGGGCGAGCTGATCAGCCATGTCGTCGGGCGCAATGATCGGCTGGCGGAGAATTGACTCGTGCAGAACGAGCCAGTTCTCGGGTGCCTGCTGGTCTTCGAAGAGCCATGCTCGCTTCCGGCGGGCCGCGATCTTCGCGTCCACCGTTGCCTCTGAGTCAGTTGGGTGTGCTGCCAGCACAACGGCCTCGATGTACGGCTCCAGTTGTAGCGGCCCTGGGATCAAGGCCGGGTCCCACTCCTCGATGTCCAGCGCCCGCTCCTCCATCTCCACGACGTCGACGAAGTAGTCAGCATGGGCTCCCAGCCGCGCCCTCCGCACATCCTCACAGTTCCGCTCAAAGTAGCCGTCCGTCTTCAGGACCTCATCCACATGCCGCGCCAGATCCAGCGGCATCCGCCGCTCCCCGCGTTCGATGTCGCTCAAGTGCGACTTGCCGTAGAAGCTGCCCGCGACCAGTTGCTCCAGGGAGAGCCGTGCGGCCTCCCGTTGCCACCTCAACTCCTTGCCGTAGAAGGTCGGGACGCTCATCGAGCCGTCGATGTCCTTGCGTCGTGCCATTGCTCACCGCCGTGGGGGTCTGTGCGGCCGGACTGTTCCACTTCCACGGTTTCCGCAACGCTCCCCGCCTGGTCCGCAGTTGGGGGCGCGTACGCGAAACCTCTTTTACGGTACCGGGCTTGACGTCACAGTGTGAGTGATTCATCACAGAGTGCAACCAGCAAAGGCGTCACACCGTGACCTTCGAACTCAGTCTGCTCGCCGTCCCGAAGTCCGTCCCCGAACTGCGCCACCATCTCCGGCACCACAGCTTCGACGTGCGCCTCTGCGTCAGCGAGTTGGTGACGAACGTCATCGACCACGTAGGCGAGGGAACTCCGGTGACCGTCCGCGTCCTGCCCACGGACACCGGCGGCACCCGCGTCGAGGTCACGGACCCCGATCCGCGCGCACTTCCCGTACTCCTGCACGCGACCACCATGGACGAATCCGGCCGCGGTCTCGCTCTCCTCGGTGCGTGCGCGCGGCGGTGGGGGGTGGAGGCGGGGGCGGACCGCAAGACCGTGTGGTTCGAGTTGACGGCAACGGATCAGGAGTCGAGCTCAGGCGCGTGGCCCCACACCTGTGATCCGCGATGATCCGCGACAATGCGCGACGCCGAAGGGGCCGCCGGCCTGTAGCCGACGACCCCTTCGACAACCATTCAGTCATTCAGTGCGAGTTCATTTGCCGTAGTAGGCGTTGTAGACCGACACCGTCGCCTTGTTGCCCTTCTTGTCGGCGATCTTGGCGTGGAACGAGATGCCCTTGCCCTTCGCCGGGTTCTTGACGGTGATCTTGCCGTCCTTGACGGTGACCTTGGTCCACGTCTGGCCGTAGTCGTACGACACGTACACGTACAGCGACTTGAGGTTGCTGCCCGCGGCCGCGCCCTGGACGGTGACCGGGAAGGTGACCTTCTTGTTCTCCGGAGCGCGGCTGTAGAGGTCGACCGGTGCGCCGAAGCGGGCCGTCGAGACCGGCAGCTTCGTCCGGGAGCTGGTCTTCTTGGACTTGAACTCCCAGCTCGTGTCGACCCGCGTGGAGGCCGCGGCCACCTTCACGGACCGCTTGATGGACGTGGTCAGCTTGTACGTGGCCTCACCGGACGGGACCTTGAACTCGCCGCCGCCGTCCAGCGCGTCGTCGTTCTCGACGATCTTCGTGCCGTTGCGGTACAGCGTCGACTTCACCGAGGTGTAGAGCGACGCCCCGGCGTGTGTCTTGCCGTCGGCGAACATCGGCAGGTAGCCGTTGATGGTGTTGCCGTCGCGGGTGATGCCGTACGAGCCGCCGATGCGGGGGCCGAAGACGCCGGTGTTGAACGTCTTCTCGTAGGTCTGGCCCGCCTTGAACGTCTGCGCGGCACCGAGCGTGTAGCTCGCGTCGATGATGGGCCAGCCGTCCTCGCCGACCCCGCCGGTCTGCTCGAAGTCGAGGCCCCACTTCACGCCGCCCGTGGCGGACAGGTACAGCGTCCGGGTGCTGGGCAGCTTCTGCTCGATGCCGATGGCGGAGGCGCCGGAGCCGTCGGGCAGATAGCCCCACGCCGTGACGGAGCCCTTCTTGTCGCTGCTGGAGGCGCCCAGGTTGACCTTCACCGTGGACAGCTCGCTCTTCTTCCAGTGCTTGGTGTAGCCGGTGGCGAGCTGCTTGACCTTGGCTCCGGTGACAGTGTCGTACTCGGTGTTGGTGCCCTTGGTCCAGTGCCCGTCCCACTGCTGGTGCAGCGAACCGTCGGTGATCTGCGGACCGAGGTGGGCGCTGCGGAAGCCCTGGAAGGAGTCCAGCCACCAGCCGAACGAGTAGCCGCCGTTCGTCACGTCCACCGTGTACTCGCTCAACGCGAACTGGGACTCGGCGCCCGCGTCGGGCACCGTGACGTCGACCGGCTTGGCCTTGCGGGCGTCCAGCGTGATCGTGGTGTCCTTGGTGAGGGACAGCTTCGGCTGGGCCAGCCAGTCGGCGCCCTTGGTGAAGTCCTCCGGGTCCACGAAGACCCCGGAGTCGAGGATGTAACCACCCTTGGGCACACGGACCTTGACGGTGCCGGAGGCGTCGTACGGGGCGTACCACTTCTCCTGGGCGAGGCCGGAGACGCCTGCCAGGTTGATGTTGTAGTTCACGGCGGGCTTGCCGTCGCGGTCGATCGCCTTGAGCGTGACGGTGTACGACTCCACCTCGCGCTGCACGGCGGCGGCGGTGCGCACGGTCTGGCCGCCGCCCGTGGCCGTCACGTACGCCGAGTAGGCGCCGTCAACGGTGCCGCCCAGCTTGGTGTTGACCGTCAGGTCGACGGAGGCCGTGCCGCCCGCCGGGACCTTCACGGTCTTCGCGGCGAGGGTGAAGAAGCCCGCCGGGGCCGCCTGGCCCTTGGGGTTGGTGCCCGCCACGGTCAGGTCGAGGGTGACGTCGTCCTTGCCGGTGTTCTTGTACGTCACCGGCTTGGTGACGGGCGTGTCGTCGGTGTGCGGCCACTGCTGCGTACCGAACGTCACCGACACGGGGTCGGCGAACACGGTCTGCTTGAGGGCCTTGTCCACCTGGATCCGGCCCGAACCCTGCTGGAAGGCCGTGTACGCGCCGCCCTTGGCCGATCCCGTGAGGGCGCCCTTGAGGTCGGCGTACGTCCAGTCCGGGTGCTGCTGCTTCAGGATGGCCGCCGCGCCCGCCACGTGCGGCGTCGCCATGGACGTACCCGAGATCGTCAGGTAGCCGGGCGGGTTCTCCCCGACCTCCTGCTCGATGACGCTGCCCTTGGCCGAGGCGGCCGTGATGTCCACGCCCGGCGCGGTCACGTCCGGCTTGATCTGGCCGTCGAGGCCGGGACCGGTGCTGGAGAAGGACGCCAGCTTGTCGTTGTCGTCGACGGCGCCGACGGTGAGCGCGGAGGCCGCGGAGCCCGGGGAGCCGACGGTCTGCTCGCCGAACTCGCCCTCGTTGCCGGCGGCGATCGCGAAGAGGATGCCCTTCTCCTTGGAGACCTTGTCGACCTCGGCCTCCATCGGGTCCACCTCGGGGGTGTCGGTCCCGCCCAGGCTGAGGTTGATGACGTCGGCGCCCTGCGCGGCCGCCCACTCGATGCCGGCGATGATGCCGGAGTCGTCACCGGAGCCGGTGTCGTCGAGGACCTTGCCGTTGAGGATCTTCGCGCCCGGGGCCACGCCCTTGAACTTCCCGCCGGACTTCGCTCCCGTGCCCGCCGCGATCGAGGCGACGTGGGTGCCGTGGCCGAACTTGTCGCTCGCGTCGGCGGCGCTGGTGAAGTTCTTGGACTCGATCACCTGGTCCTTGAGGTCCGGGTGGGTGCTGTCCACACCGGTGTCCAGGACGGCGATCCTGGTGCCCTTGCCGTCGTAGCCGGCCGCCCACGCCTTGGGGGCGCCGATCTGGGCTACGGACTTGTCGAGGCTGGCCTTGCGGACGCCGTCGAGCCAGACGTTGGCGATGCCGGAGGCGGTGGTGCCGTCGGTGTCGGTCACCGCGTTCCACAGCTCGGCCGCGTCGTCCTTCGGCGTGAGGACCGCGTCGGCGTTCAGGGTCTTGAGGGTGCGGCGGACGGTGGTGTCACCGGCGTCGCGGACGTCGGCGCGGGCCCCCGTGGCGGCTCCCTTGTAACCGACGATGAGCTTCAGGCCCTTCTTCTGGGCCTTGCGGGTCGCGGACTTGTTCAACTCGGTGATGTCGAACAGCCGCTCGTCCAGCGTGCCGCCGGCTATCAGGCGGGCCGCGTCGGCCGGTATCACGAGAGTGTGGCCGTCGGCCTTGCGCACCTGGACGGGTATCCCGTCCCGGCCCTTCGCGCGCTCGAAGCCGACGGGGCGGCCCTTGGCGTCGACCACGACGCGGTCACCGGTGATCAGTGTGATGCGGTGCTTGGCCGAGAAGTCGGCCGCTTTCGAGCCGGTGGCGAGTTCCGGCGCCGCGGACGCCGGGCTGGTCATACCCGCCGCCAGGGCCACGGCCGCAGCCATGGCGATCGCAGCCGTGCTCGCTCTGTTCACTTGTCTACGCAAATCTCCCCCTGGAGCTGAGGTCCGGGCGAAGCAACCGTTCGCCCGACCAGGGGACAGCTCGCACACGTATGCGTGCACACCCCCCGGAATACGCAGTATGCCGGGAGATTGACGCATGCTCAACAGTGGGGCGTCTGTGAACAGTTGACTGGACCGTTCCGCTTACGGCCGGTCAGGGGAGCGGGGGTGTTACGACGAGGACGGCGGCGGCACGGACCCCCAGGGCCCGTGCCGCCGCCGTAAGGAGGTGGGTTCGGATGTTCGGCTCAGACCGCCGAACCCGCCTTCCACGAAGCCCAGTCCATGTTCCAGCCGTTCAGGCCGTTGTCGGGCTTGATCGTGGCGTCGCCCGTGTTCTCGACCACGACGACGTCACCGACCATCGAGTTCTTGAAGAACCAGGCACCCGGTGTGTTCGGGTCGTTGGCGCCCTTGGTGTCCGAGAGGCCGACACAGCCGTGGCTGGTGTTCACGCTGCCGAAGATCGACTTGGCGCCCCAGTAGTTGCCGTGGATGAAGGTGCCGGACGTCGACAGACGCATGGCGTGCGGCACGTCCTTGATGTCGTACTCGCCCTTGCCGTCGTCGTCCGTGAAACCGACCGTCGCACCGTTCATCCGGGTCTCCTTGAACTTCTCGGAGATCACCATCTGGCCCTCGTACGTCTTGTTCTCGGGCGAACCGGCGGAGATCGGGATGGTCTTGACGACCTTGCCGTCCTGCGTGACCTTCATCTGCTTGGTCTGGGCGTCGACGACCGAGACCTGGTTGCGGCCGATCTTGAAGGTGACCGTCTTCTGCTGCACGCCGTACACACCGTCGGCGCCCTCGATGCCGTCCAGCGCGAGCTTCAGCGTGACGGTCGAGTCCTCCTTCCAGTACTCCTCGGGCCGGAAGTCGAGCCGGTTCGGGCTGAACCAGTGGCCGACGACCTCCTGGCCGGAGCTGGAGGAGACGGTGATCCCCTTCTGCACGGCGGCCTTGTTCGTGATCGCCTTGTCGAAGTTGATCGAGACGGGCATGCCGACGCCGACCGTGGAGCCGTCCTCCGGCGTGAAGTAGCCGAGGAAGCTGTTGTCCGGGGAGACGGTGGTGAACGTGGCGTTCTCGTGGGCCGCGCGGCCCTCGGAGTCCTCGGCGGTGGCCGTGATCTTGTACTGGGTCGCCCGCTCCAGCTGACCGCTCGGCGCCCAGCTCTTCTTGTCCGCGGATATCTCCCCGGCGACGGCGGTGCCGTCCTCGGTCTTCATCTCGACGGACGTGAGCGTGCCCTTGGCCACGGTGACCTTGGCGGAGCTGTTGATGGACGCGTTGTCGGAGCCGTCCTTCGGCGTGATCTTGATCTCGGCGACGGAGGTCTTCTTGGCCGCCGCCTCGTCGGCCTTGGCCTGCGAGGTGTCACCGTTGCCGGAGTCGGACGCCTTGCTGTCGTCGCCTCCGCTGCACGCAGAGAGCACCAGCACCCCGCCGAGCAGTGCGGACGCGACCGCGAGGCCCTTGCGCCGCCTACTGTTGGTCATCACACGCTTCTCCATCGTTGCCGAATCCCCAAAGCCCAGAGAATTCCCCGTACGAACTCAAACGCCACGACCGGTTCTTCCCGTTCCACATCCCCGGGATGTGTGGGGCACACCACTTTCGGTCCACTCCGGCCGACTGTCTGGTGCTGGGATCCTGTTGCCGAACTCCCACCTTCCGGGCGGACGGCGGGAGTTCGACGACAGGTGGTCAGTGCGCGTCGTGAGACGACAGAACTCCGGTCAGCGGTTGCCGCCCGAGGCTGTGAATCTCACCTCGCGCCGGTCAGCCGACCCGGTCGCCCTCTTCGTCCTCGTCGACATCATCCTCGTCCAGGTCCCACTCAGGCGAGTCCGGGTCGTAGTCGATGTGCTCACTGCTCCAGGAGGCCTGGGCCAGATCGACCCCGGGCACCTCACTGACCAGGTCGAACGGGTCGACGAGGTAGGCGAGGGCCTCCGCTGTGTCCTGCGTCACCGCGCCCTCGGCGTGCGTCCGCTCGTCCGCCGCCAGGTCGGCGTCGGCCTCGACACGGTCCCGCGCGGCCTTGGTCAGCGCGTCGGCGCTCTCGACCTCGACCACCAATTCCACCCGAAGGCGGATGAACTGTGATGTCTCAGAAGTGCTCATACTCGGAGAGTAAGGCTCACGGCTCGCGTGACTTTCCCGTGACCCGCGACTTTCACTAACATCGCCCCACACGGCCAATTCGCCAGCTCCACAAGGGGATCGATATTTCGTGTCCGCCGCACGTCGATCGTCGTCCACCGCACGCCGCACGCTGCTGACCGCCACCGCCGCGGGAACCCTCCTCACGGCCCTGTGGTTCGTCCCGTCCGCGAACGCGACCCAGGACGGGACACAGGACGGAACAGGGCAGCTGAAGCGTGAGCTGACGACCATGAGCACGGACACGACGAGCGGGAGGACCGAGACGACCGAGACGACCACGGACGCGGTCACGACCTCCGGCACCGACGCGGTCACCACCTCCGACTCCTCCCGGTCCACGGGCCCGGGGACCCAACTCGCCGACACCGGCAGCGTGGACACCACGCCGTACCTCGTCGGCGGCACCGTGTTCCTCGGCCTGGGCGCGGGGTTCGTGGCGTACTCGCTCCGACGGGAACGTATGGCGCTCTCCTGAGGGCCCTCTCCTGAGGGCGCGCCCTCCTGACCCGAGGGTGAAGGGGCCGCGCACCCTCACGTGCCCGCGACCCCCGAGCCCACTGCTCCCCCACCCGTCAGGCCAGCGGCCCCGTCACCGGCTCCACCGCCGCGACCAGGCGCCCCTGGCGGACGAACGCGTCGGCCGCCGCCAAGTCGGGGGCGAGGAAGCGGTCCGGCCCCGGGCCCTCGACGCCCGCCTCGCGGACAGCCTCCAGCACCGCCCGGGAGGCCGGGGCGGGGGTCAGCCCCTCACGGAGTTCGATGGCGCGCGTGGCGGCGTACAGCTCGACGGCGAGCACGCGGGTCAGGTTGTCGACGGCCGTGCGCAGCTTGCGGGCCGCGGACCAGCCCATCGAGACATGGTCCTCCTGCATGGCCGAGGAGGGGATGGAATCGGCGGAAGCCGGGACGGCGAGACGTTTCATCTCGCTGACCAGGGCCGCCTGCGTGTACTGGGCGATCATCAGCCCGGAGTCCACGCCCGCGTCGTCCGCGAGGAACGGCGGGAGCCCGTGGCTGCGGTTCTTGTCGAGGAGGCGGTCCGTACGGCGCTCCGCGATCGAGGCGAGGTCGGCGGCCGCGATGGCGAGGAAGTCGAGGACGTAGGCCACGGGGGCGCCGTGGAAGTTGCCGTTGGACTCCACCCGCCCGTCGGGCAGCACCACCGGATTGTCCACCGCCGACGCCAGCTCCCGCTCGGCCACCGTGCGCGCGTGGGCCATCGTGTCGCGGCCGGCACCCGCGACCTGCGGCGCGCAGCGCACGGAGTAGGCGTCCTGGACGCGGGGCGCGCCCTCCTGGTGGTGGCCGGTCAGGCCCGAACCCTTGAGGACGGCGAGCATGTTGGCGGCCGAGGCGGCCTGGCCGGGGTGCGGGCGGATGGCGTGCAGTTCGGGCGCGAGGACCTTGTCCGTGCCGAGCAGGGCCTCCAGGGTCAGGGCCGCCGTGACGTCCGCGGACTTGTAGAGCAGCTCCAGGTCGGCGAGGGCCATCACCAGCATGCCGAGCATGCCGTCCGTGCCGTTGAGGAGGGCGAGTCCCTCCTTCTCGCGGAGCTCGACCGGGGCGATGCCGTGGGCGGCGAGCAGCTCACCGGCCGGCCGTACGGCACCGTCGGGGCCCTCGGCGTCCCCCTCGCCCAGCAGCGTGAGGGCGCAGTGGGACAGCGGGGCGAGGTCGCCGGAGCAGCCCAGCGAGCCGTACTCGTGGACGACCGGGGTGATGCCCGCGTTCAGTACGTCCGCCATGGTCTGCGCGACCTCGGGCCTGACGCCCGTGTGCCCGGAGCAGACCGTCTTCAGGCGCAGGAACATCAGTGCCCGGACCACCTCGCGCTCCACGCGCGGGCCCATGCCGGCGGCGTGCGAGCGGACGATGTTGCGCTGGAGCCGGCCGCGCAGCTCCTGGCTGATGTGCCGGGTGGCGAGGGCGCCGAAGCCGGTCGAGACGCCGTAGACGGGGTCCGGCTTGGCCGCGAGCGCGTCCACGATGCCGCGGGCCGCGGCGAGCGCCGTCACGGCCTCCTCGGAGAGCTCGACCCGGGCGCCGCCGCGCGCCACGGCGACGACGTCGGCCGCGGTGACACCGGACGTCCCGAGCACCACCGGGTCCACAGAATGCATATCCATATTCAGGATCGTAGGGACTGAATCGTCGAATGTCACGACCGAATGAGGGAGGAGCTCCTTACCTGCGCAGGGGCGCGACCCCTGCCCCTGGGGCGCTCAGCGTCCGCGGATGCGGCGCCGCTCCCCCGTGGGCACATCGGGCGCCGGAGGCCGGTCGGCGAGGCGGACCACCGGGTCGCCCGGACCCGCACGGCCCGCCACCACCGGCCCCAGGGAGCCCTCCGCCTTCGCCCGGTACTGCGCGGCGTCCGCCAGACGGAACAGCCTGCGCGGCGACCGTACGGGACCGATCGGGTCCTGCGTCGAGGCCACCCCGCACGCGACGCCCTCGCCGAGGTCCAGCTCCGCCGCCCGGTGGCAGAGTTCGGCGGCGACCTTGACCACGTCGTCCGCCGGGGGGCCCACCGCCAGCAGACAGAACTCGTCGCCGCCGAGCCGCGCCGCCAGGATGCCCGGCAGCATCGCCCCGCACAGCGACAGCACCGACCCGAACCGCTCCAGCAGACGGTCGCCGACCGCGTGCCCCTGTGTGTCGTTGACCCGCTTCAGCCCGTTCAGATCGCAGACCGCCAGGCTGACGACCGTCCCGTCGACCTTGTGCCGCTCCACCGCCTCACCGAGCCGGACGTCGACGGCACGGCGGTTGGCGAGCCCCGTCAGCGGGTCGGTGAACGCCAGCCGACGGGCCTCCTCCAGCCGCTCGGACTGCGCGATCCCGGCCGCGACGACGGCCGCGAGCACGGTCGCGAACTCCGCGTCCCGCGTACGGAACACCTCCGCGCCCGCCGGACGCGCCACATACAGCTCGCCCCACGCACGGCCGTGCAGCACGACCGGGGCGATCACGCAACTGCCCCGGCCGCGCCGGCGCAGCGCGGCGACGCGCTGGTGGCAGTACCCCTCGGCACCGGGCCCGGTGGGGCCCTCGACGGTCTCGACCCACGCGCTGGGCCCGACCCCGCCCGCCCAGCGCTCGTGCAGGAACTCGGTGATCTCCGGGAACTGATGCACGGGGTAGGACTCCCCGTCGGGGAACTCCTCCTCGTCCGGGGCCCTCTTCCCCACGTTCACGAGCACCTTCAGCCGGCCCAGGTCGCGTTCCCACACCGACAGCGCGGCGAAGCTCCCGGCGAGCGCACGGCACGCACCCGCGGCCGCGGCCCGCCAGGACTCACGCGGCGTCTGCGCGGCCGCCATCGCCTGCGCCAGCGCCACCACGGCCCGCAACCGCTTGTCCTCACCCATCACTCCAGGCTAGGGAGTTTTGCGGCGTTTTGGGGGATTGGGGATGGTGGGGGATTGGGGATGGGGGGCCGGTACGGCTGGACCCGGCACCGTGACGTCTACTCGCCCGGCCACTCCGGCGCCCGCTTCTCGTTGAAGGCCGCCACACCCTCCGCCCGGTCCCCCGAGAACGCGACCGACCGCCATGCCGCGTCCTCGACCTCCAGCCCCGCCCGCAGATCCAGTCCGTGTCCGAGGCGCAGCGCACGTTTGGCGGCGCGCAGGCCGACGGGCGAGTGGGCGGCCATCCGGGCGGCCAGCGCCAGCGCCTCCGTACGGTCCTGTCCCTCGTCCACCAGCTGGTCGACCAGCCCCGTCTCCCGCGCCTCGACCGCCTCCACGCGCCGTGCGGTGAAGATCAGCTCGGCGGCGCGTGCCGCCCCGACCCGGCGCGGCAGCAGCTGTGTGCCTCCCCCGCCCGGGATCACCCCCACGGACACCTCGGGCAGCCCCACCACGGCCGTACGGTCCGCCACGATCACGTCGCACGACAGCGCCAGCTCGAAGCCGCCGCCCAGCGCGAAGCCGTGCACGGCGGCGATGGTGGGCACGGGCAGCTCCAGTACGCCGGTGTACGCGGCGCGGGCGACGGGCCGCTGGCGCACCAGGTCGGCGTCGCTGAACGAGTTCCGCTCCTTCAGGTCGGCCCCCACACAGAAGGCCCGCTCATGGGTGGAGGTCAGCACGACCACGCGGACGCCCCGGTCGGCGGCCAGGGCCTCACAGGCCTCGGCGATCGAGCGGGCCATGCCGGTCGAGACCGCGTTCATGGCCTTGGGCCGGTCGAGGACGAGTTCCGCGACGTGACCGTGCCGCCGCACGACGACGTACTCCCCGAACCGCCGCTCGTGCCGTTGCTCGTCCCCGTGCTCGACCCCTTGCTCCACCATGACGCCTCCGGTTAACGCGGGTTAACTTCCGATGCCCCGATCATCGCAGCCGGGCCCGACAGGGGGAAGTGCCAGGCCTCACGGGGGGGGGAAGTGCCGGGCCCCACCGGGCGAAGTACAGGTGGGCGACCCCGTTCGAGTGACACCGCGCCCAACTCCCGCTCCGCGTCCGGAGGGGACGCATAGCGTGCGCACGCACAGCGCAACGGGGGCACAGCGCGCTTCGAGGAGGAACGGCCGTGACGCAGAGGACGAGCAGCACGAGGGGGCGGCACCGCAAGCCCCGTCCACGACGGATGCTGTTCGCGGTGGGCGGGCTCGCCCTGGCGGCGGGAGCGCTCAGTTTCGTGCGGCTGGTGCCCGAGCCGGTCGGCGGAGGCGGCGCCGGGGCCACGGAGGCGGAGCCGAGAGCCGCCGCCGACAGCGTCTCGGAGGGGGCGAACAACGCGGCGGCGACGATGAGGGCCGCACGGCCCCGGGCCGGGTCCGCGGGTCCCGGCACGGCTACCGCGCCGGACATCGGAAGCGGGCGGTCGCCCCGTACGGCAACGGGGGCGACCCCTCCCTCCGGGGCCATGTCACCGGCCCAGACCCCGCCCGCCCACTCGCCCGGCACCCCCGGGACGCCCGCCGACAAGGCACCGGCCCCGGCGGCCACCGCACCCGACGCACCCCGTCCCGCGCCGAGCACCACCGCTCCGGCTCCCGGGCCGGGCCGCCCGGACGAGCGGGATCAGCGCGATGACCGGCGCCTGTGCATCCCGCTCATCGGCCTGTGCTTCCCCGGAGACAGCGGCAACAGCAACCGCTAGCAGCAACGGCAACCGCCGACAGCAACGACGGCGGCCCGCCCGACTGAAGCGCCGGCGGGTCGGACTAGCGGGACGCGTCCGCCCGGCGCGAGAGCATCCACGGCTCGACGACACCCAGCCCACGCACCGGCCGCTGCCACATGGGCTGGAGCGCGAAGCGGTAGGACGGCGGCTCCTCGCCCTCCTTCTCGGCGGCGGCCGCGGCCTCGGCGGCCTCCGCCTCGGAGGCGGGGGCGTCGCCGCCACGGATGACCTCCTGGGCGAACGCGGAGTCCACCAGCACCGTGTCCTTGGGCGCTATCGACGTCAGCCGGGAGGCCAGGTTCACCGTCGTACCGAAGACGTCGCCCATGCGCGTCGTCACCGTGCCGAACGCGATGCCCACGCGCAGCTCCGGCATCGTCTCGTCGTTGGCCATCGTCTCGATGAGCCGGAGCGCTATCTCGGCGGCGATGCCCGCGTCGTCGGCCGCGTACAGCACCTCGTCGCCCAGGGTCTTGATGAGCCGGCCGCCGTGCGCGGCCACCAGGTCGGCCGCCGTGGTCTCGAAGGCCTCGACGAGCTCCCCCAGCTCCTCTTCCTCCATGCGGCGCGTCAGCCGGGTGAAGCCGACCAGGTCTGCGAAGCCGACCGCCAGCCGCCGGTCGACCATCTCCTCGTCGTCGGCGGTCTGCACGACCCGGCCGGTCGCGGCGGCGAGCTGGCGCCGCCAGACGTAGACGATGAACTCCTCCAGTTCCGGCAGGAGCAGTTCCACCAGGGGATAGGTGACCTCGGTCCGTGTCATGCCCGGTTCGGGGGGCTCGGTGAGTCCCTCCAGGAAGGAGTCGATCTGCCACTCGGCGAGCCGGGCCGTGGTCTGCCCCGTGGACCGGGCCACCTGGACCGCCATCGCCTCGCTGAGCAGCCCCGCCTCGACGAGACCGGCGAGCCGCCGCAGGGCGAGGACGTCGGCCTCCGTGAGGGCCTTGGCCTGGCCGATGTCCGCGAAGCCCATGGCGCGCCAGAAACGGGAGGCCAGTTCCATGGAGACGCCCGCGCTGCGGGCCGCCTGGAAGGGGGTGTACCGGCGCTCGGCACCGAGGATGAGCCCTTCGAGGCGCAGGGCCAGGGGGTTCTCGGCGGGGTCGTCGCCCTGCGCTTCCCCGCGTCCCCGCGGCTCGGCCCGGTCGCCCGGAGCGTCGCTGGCAGACCCGACGGTACGGTCCGGATCGGCGTCGGGACCGGGGTGTGCACCCGTGCCGGAGCCCGTGTCGTCGACGGTCACGCCTGCTGCCCTTCCGATCTGCCACGGTCAGGTATCGACCGGCCTCAACTCTACGGCAGGTGTGCGCTGGCTCACTCGCCTGCCGAGGTCCGCTAGCCCCTCCCGGCTGGGGGTCCGGGGGTTACCCCCCGGGTCAACACAGCACGGCAGGTGTGCGCTGGCTCACTCGCCTGCCGAGGTCCGTCGGCACCCTTCCGGCTGGGGGTCCTGCCGAGGGCCCGCAGCCCCTCCCAGCTGGGACCCGCGGGCGCCCGTGCCGGGGGGCCGGCCCCCAGACTCGTACGACTTGATCGTCCCCAGCGTTCACCGCTTCACCGGGAGGCTCCGGGTACCCAGCAGTCCCCCACGTCACTCAGGTCGCAGATGGACGATGTCGCCCGCCCCCACCGGCTCCTGCACGCCCTCCCCCGTGGCCAGAACCAGGCGGCCGTCGCCGTCCACCGCGACCGCCTCGCCCACGATCGAGCGGTCACCCGGCAGCTCCGCGCGGACCGTGCGGCCCAGCGTGGAGCAGCCCGCCGCGTACGTCTCCTGGAGGCCGCTGAGGGCGGGATCGCCACCGGCTTCGCACCACGTGCCGTACCACTGCTCCAGGGAGCGCAGGACGGCCCGCAGCAACGGGTCACGGTCCGTGTTCGCGGCGCCCGCCAGGGACAGGGAGCCCGCCGTGGGCACGGGCAGTTCGTCCTCGCGGAGCGTGACGTTGATGCCGATCCCGACGACCACGCCGTCCGGTCCGGCGCGCTCGGCGAGGATGCCGCCGGCCTTGCGTTCCTCGCCGCCCAGGGTCACCAGCAGGTCGTTGGGCCACTTGAGGGCCGTGTCCACGCCGGCCGCGCGGGCCAGCCCCGTCGCCACCGCGACGCCCGTCAGCAACGGCAGCCAGCCCCAGCGGTGCACGGGCACCCCGGCCGGCTTCAGCAGCACCGAGAAGAACAGTCCGGAGCGCGCCGGAGCGCTCCAGGTGCGGTCCAGCCGCCCGCGCCCCGCGTTCTGCTCCTCGGCGACGAGGACCGCGCCCTCGGCCGCCTTGCCCGCCTCGGCGAGGGCCACGAGATCGGAGTTCGTCGACCCGGTGCGCTGCACCACCTCCACCTCGGACCACAGTGAGCTCTCCCGCACCAGCGCACGGCGGAGGGCGGTGGCGTTGAGGGGCGGCCGGCCGAGGTCGGACCAGCGGCCGCCGCCCGGACCGTCGCCCCTGCCGCCCCTGCCGCCGTTGTCGTGCGCGTCTGATGCATCTCGCGGGCTCATGAAACACACCCTAGGTGTGGTCAACGCCGCACTGCTGATCCGCGGGCACACCACTACGCTACGGATGAGTAGCCCTACCCACTTGTGAGCACGTCCCTGAGCAGGTACCTGAGCGGATACCTGAGTACGTCACCCTCTCGTCCCCCCATTGAGCAGGCAGGGAGCCGCATCCCGATGTCCGAGCCGGAAGAGCTGGAAGAGCGCCAGACGGTCGAAGAGATCGACATCCACACCACCGCGGGCAAGCTGGCGGATCTGGGGCGCCGCATCCATGAAGCGACGCACGCCGGCTCCGAGCGCGCCGTGGAGAAACAGCACGCGAAGGGCAAGCTGACGGCCCGTGAGCGGATCATCCTCCTCATGGACGAGGGCTCCTTCGTGGAGTTCGACGAGTTCGCCCGGCACCGCTCGACCGACTTCGGCCTGGAGAAGAACCGCCCGTACGGTGACGGCGTCGTCACCGGTCACGGCACGGTGGACGGCCGTCCGGTCGCCGTGTTCTCGCAGGACTTCACCGTGTTCGGCGGGGCGCTGGGCGAGGTCTTCGGCCAGAAGATCATGAAGGTGATGGACTTCGCGCTGAAGACGGGCTGCCCGGTCATCGGCATCAACGACTCCGGCGGCGCCCGCATCCAGGAGGGCGTCAGCGCACTCGGCATGTACGGCGAGATCTTCCGCCGCAACACCCACGCCTCCGGTGTGATCCCGCAGATCAGCCTGGTCGTCGGCCCGTGTGCGGGTGGCGCGGTCTACTCGCCCGCGATCACCGACTTCACGGTCATGGTGGACCAGACCTCGCACATGTTCATCACCGGCCCGGACGTCATCAAGACGGTCACCGGGGAGGACGTCGGCTTCGAGGAGCTGGGCGGCGCCCGCACCCACAACGCCACCTCCGGTGTGGCCCACCACATGGCGGGCGACGAGAAGGACGCCATCGAGTACGTCAAGCAGCTGCTGTCGTACCTGCCGTCCAACAACCTCAGCGAGCCCCCGGCCTTCCCGGAGGAGGCGGACCTCTCCCTCACCGACGAGGACCGCGAGCTGGACACGGTCGTCCCGGACAGCGCGAACCAGCCGTACGACATGCACACGGTGATCGAGCACGTCCTGGACGACGCCGAGTTCTTCGCGACGCAGCCGCTGTTCGCGCCGAACATCATCACCGGCTTCGGCCGGGTCGAGGGCCACCCGGTGGGCATCGTCGCCAACCAGCCGATGCAGTTCGCGGGCTGTCTCGACATCGACGCGTCCGAGAAGGCCGCGCGCTTCGTCCGCACCTGCGACGCCTTCAACGTCCCGGTGATCACCTTCGTGGACGTCCCCGGCTTCCTCCCGGGCGTCGACCAGGAGCACACGGGCATCATCCGCCGCGGCGCCAAGCTGATCTACGCCTACGCGGAAGCGACCGTCCCCCTGATCACGGTCATCACCCGCAAGGCCTTCGGCGGCGCGTACGACGTCATGGGCTCCAAGCACCTCGGCGCGGACCTCAACCTCGCCTGGCCGACCGCCCAGATCGCCGTCATGGGCGCCCAGGGCGCGGTGAACATCCTGCACCGGCGTGCCATCGCGGCCGCCCCGGAGGCGGAGCGCGAGGAGGTGCGCGCCCGCCTGATCCAGGAGTACGAGGACACGCTCCTCAACCCCTACACGGCGGCCGAGCGCGGCTACGTCGACGCGGTGATCATGCCGTCCGACACCCGCTCCCACATCGTGCGCGGTCTGCGTTCCCTGCGGACGAAGCGGGAAAGCCTCCCTCCGAAGAAGCACGGCAACATCCCCCTGTAGACCAGGCCCCCTGTAAACCAGGACCCCTGCCCGAACCCTTGGAGCCGCCATGACGATCAAGGTCGTACGGGGCAATCCGACCCCAGAGGAGTTGGCCGCCGCACTGGCGGTGGTCCGGGCGCGCGCCGCGGCGGCGGCCGCCGAGCCGTCCGGCGCGCCCCGCCCCCGCGACTCCTGGTCCGACCCGTCCCGCATCGCCACCCGCCGCCTGCCCCAGCCGGGACCGACGGCGTGGGGCCGCACGTACTGGCCGGGCCAGGGCTAGACACTGGTCGGCCGGTCGGCGCGGTCGGCGCGGACCGCGCAAGTTGAGTACGCGTACTCAGGCGCCGGGCCGGTCGGCGGGCGCAGCATCGTTGTCATGCTGTGGTCCGATCCCGAGAACGAACCGCCCAAGGAACTGCGCGACACTCAGGACATGTTGCGGCGGCTGGGCGTTCTCGTGGCGTTGGCCATGGTGCTCGCGATGCTCGTGCTCGGTATGCGGTGAGCCGGTGCCCCGGGCCGTGACCGCGGCGGCGCCGATACCCTGACCGCATGACTGATCAGCCGCGCCGCCGACTCGTCCTCGCCTCCCAGTCCCCCGCCCGGCTGGGCCTGCTCCGCCAGGCGGGGTTCGACCCCGAGGTGATCGTCAGCGGGGTCGACGAGGACGCCGTGACCGCCCCCACCCCCGCTGAGCTGGCGCTGGCCCTGGCCGAGGCGAAGGCCTCCGTCGTGGCGGCGAAGCCCGAGGTCAAGGGCGCCCTGGTGATCGGCTGCGACTCGGTGCTCGACCTGGACGGCGAGGCGCTCGGCAAGCCCGCCGACGCCGAGGAGGCCACCGCGCGCTGGAAGTCGATGCGCGGCCGGGCGGGCACGCTCCAGACCGGACACTGCGTCTGGGACACGGTGGGCGAGCGGTACGCCTCCGGCACCGCGTCCACCGTGGTCCGCTTCGGCGACCCGACCGACGAGGAGATCGCCGCGTACGTCGCCTCCGGTGAACCCCTCTACGTGGCCGGGGCGTTCACGCTCGACGGGCGCTCGGCGCCGTTCATCGACGGTATCGACGGGGACCACGGCAACGTCATCGGGATCAGCCTCCCGCTGGTACGGCGCCTGCTGGCCCAACTGGGCGTGGGCATCACGGAGTTGTGGACGCCGAAGCAGACGTGACCGGGTCGTCCGGGCCCGCCCGGCGTTCGTCCGTCATCAGCGTGAGCAGGATCAGTCCGAGCACGACCATCATGAACGTGAACGCGCCCCAGCCCACCAGGCCGACCGCGAACGCGCCGAGCAGCCCGTGCACCACGGCCGCGCTGATCAGCAGGACGCGCCGGACGCCGGTGGCGGGCCGGCCGCGCAGGGCGACGAGCAGCGCGGCGAGGCCGCACAGGGCGAAGTAGAGGCCGAAGACCAGGCCGCCGGCCTTCGACGAGGTGGACATCGCGTCCGGGTCGAGCCCGGCGAGGGACATGTCCTGGCGGTCCACCACGGTGCCGAGGAACCAGTTGAGCCAGGCGACACCCCCGGCCTCCACGAAGAGCACGAGCGCCGTGACCATCGCCACCGGTCTCCGTATCACCGGTCCCACCCCGTCTTCGCTGCCGTCGTCCGTCACCCGGGGCCGTGACGTCCGCCACCGCCGGCGCCACCGGGACATCGCGAACGCTACTAACGGGTAAACCAGGGGACAAGGGTTTCCGCGAGGGCAAAGAATCATTGGGCCATTAGTAGGGACTCCACAAAGAAACCCATCCGGGCGCAGCACGGCCTCATAGAGACCTTGACCACGTCGGACGGCTAGGGTTTTCCGGTGGAGTCCTGCGGAGTGCGGTGCCACAAGGGATTTCGCAGGTCGGGCGAGCGTCCACTCACGCTCCGTGTGGGCAAGCTCACCATTGAGGACGGGTCGAAACGCCGTGTCGGCAGTCCCTAAACTTCGCTTGTTTCAAGGAGAGGGAGCCATCGTGCGCAAGGTGTTGATCGCCAACCGTGGCGAAATCGCTGTCCGCGTCGCCCGGGCGTGCCGGGATGCGGGGATCGCGAGCGTGGCCGTGTACGCCGACCCGGACCGGGACGCCCTGCACGTCCGCGCGGCGGACGAGGCGTTCGCCCTGGGCGGTGACACCCCCGCCACCAGCTACCTGGACATCGCCAAGGTGCTCCAGGCGGCCAAGGACTCCGGCGCGGACGCCATCCACCCCGGTTACGGCTTCCTCTCCGAGAACGCCGACTTCGCCCAGGCGGTGCTGGACGCGGACCTGATCTGGATCGGCCCGCCGCCGCAGGCGATCCGTGACCTCGGTGACAAGGTCGCCGCCCGGCACATCGCCCAGCGCGCCGGCGCCCCCCTCGTCGCGGGCACCCCCGACCCGGTCTCGGGTGCGGAGGAGGTCGTGGCCTTCGCCGAGGAGCACGGCCTGCCGATCGCGATCAAGGCGGCGTTCGGCGGTGGCGGCCGTGGTCTGAAGGTGGCCCGCACCCTGGAAGAGGTGCCCGAGCTGTACGAGTCGGCCGTCCGTGAGGCGGTGGCGGCCTTCGGCCGCGGCGAGTGCTTCGTGGAGCGCTACCTGGACCGTCCGCGCCACGTGGAGACCCAGTGCCTGGCCGACACCCACGGCAACGTGGTCGTGGTCTCCACCCGTGACTGCTCCCTCCAGCGCCGCCACCAGAAGCTGGTGGAGGAGGCCCCGGCCCCTTTCCTGTCCGAGGCCCAGAACGCGGAGCTGTACCGCGCCTCGAAGGCCATCCTGAAGGAGGCCGGCTACGTCGGCGCGGGCACGTGTGAGTTCCTCGTGGGCCAGGACGGCACGATCTCCTTCCTGGAGGTCAACACCCGCCTTCAGGTCGAGCACCCGGTCACCGAGGAGGTCACCGGCATCGACCTGGTCCGCGAGATGTTCCGCATCGCCGACGGCGAGGAGCTCGGCTACGACGACCCGCCGATGCGCGGTCATTCCTTCGAGTTCCGTATCAACGGCGAGGACCCGGGCCGTAACTTCCTCCCGGCGCCCGGCACGGTCACGACGTTCGCGCCGCCCGGCGGCCCCGGCGTGCGCCTGGACGCGGGCGTGGAGTCCGGCAGCGTCATCGGCCCGGCCTGGGACTCCCTGCTCGCCAAGCTGATCATCACCGGTGCCACCCGCGAGCAGGCTCTCCAGCGGGCCGCGCGGGCGCTGAACGAGTTCCGGGTCGAGGGTATGGCCACGGCCATCCCGTTCCACCGGGCTGTCGTCACCGACCCGGCGTTCGCGCCCGAACTGGGCGGCTCCACCGACCCGTTCACGGTCCACACCCGCTGGATCGAGACCGAGTTCGTCAACGAGATCGCCCCCTTCGCCGCCCCCGCCGAGGCCGCGGAGGCCGAGGACGAGACGGGCCGGGAGACCGTGGTGGTCGAGGTCGGCGGCAAGCGCCTGGAGGTCTCCCTGCCCGCCTCCCTCGGCATGACCCTGGCCCGTACGGGTCTCGCGGCGGGCGCCAAGCCCAAGCGTCGCGCGGCCAAGAAGTCCGGTCCCGTCGCCTCCGGTGACACCCTCGCCTCCCCCATGCAGGGCACCATCGTCAAGATCGCCGTGGAGGAGGGGCAGGAGGTCAAGGAGGGCGACCTGGTCGTCGTCCTGGAGGCCATGAAGATGGAGCAGCCCCTCAACGCGCACAAGGCGGGCACGATCAAGGGTCTGTCCGCGGAGATCGGGGCGTCCATCACCTCCGGTGCGGCGATCTGCGAGATCAAGGACTGATCGTCTGACGGCTGCCGCCGGGGGTGGGTGCGTTTCGTCTGCCGGTTGCCTCCGGCGGTTGGGTGGGGTGCGTCTCGTCTGCCGGGTTCGCTGCGTGAGCGGCTGCGGGTTGGTTGTGGCTGGTCGCGCAGTTCCCCGCGCCCCTTACAAGCCTGGGGCGCACCCGGCACCACAATGCACCCAGCCACCGCATGCACCGCCCCGAGCGCTCCCCGCGCGGTGGCATGCTGAAGGTCCGCGGGGTGGAGGGGAAGGAGGTGGGCGCCATGGTGAGCACGGCCTCGGGAGAGACCTCGCACAGGACGCCCCCGCGCCCGATGCGGGCGGACGCGCGCCGCAACTACGAGCGCCTCCTCGCCGAGGCGCGCGCCGCCTTCGCCGCGCACGGCACGGACGCGCCCCTGGAGGAGGTGGCGAAGCGCGCCGGCGTCGGTATCGGCACGCTCTACCGCCACTTCCCGAACCGGTACGCCCTGATGAGCGCGGTCTTCGAGGACGCTGTGGGGCAACTCCTCGCGCGCTCCCGCGAGTTGCTCGACGATCCGCAGCCGTGCGGTGCCCTCGTGACCTGGCTGCGCGACATCATCAGGCACGCGGGCGAGTACCGCGGGCTGTCGCGGGCCCTCATGACCGTCTCGTACTCCGCCTCGTACGACGACGGTTCGGAGCTCGGCCGGTGCAGCGGCCCGATCCGTGAGGCGGGCAGCGCCCTGCTCACCCGTGCGCAGGAGGCGGGCGCCGTACGTCCCGGGGTCTCGATCGGCGATCTGCTCCAGCTGACGAACGCGATCGCCCTCGCAGCCGAGGAGACGCCCGCTGATCCCGACCTGGCCGACCGCCTCCTCACCCTCACCGTCCGGGGCCTGAAGCCGTAACGGAACGGGGCCGGCGCGCCCCAGGGTGCCGGTCGTCAGCGGCGGCGGAGGTCCGCCACCCTCGCCCGGTCCGCGCCGGGCGGCTGTTCGCCCGGGACCGCGGCCGGGCGGAGCAGCGGGCCCGCGCCGGGGCCCTGACGGCGCGGGCCGGGGAGCGATACGTCCCGGCGCCGCCCGGGCGGCGCCGGTGCGGGATCACCTCCCGCGTTTCCCGAGGGTCCGGCTCCGGCGACCGCGATCTGGACCCCTTGGTCCGCGAGTGCCTGGAGTTCGGTGGCCGCGCGGTCGTCGTGGGCGGGCGGCTCGTCGGTGACCAGCCGGGTGATCACGTCGGTCGGCACGGTCTGGAACATCGTGTCCGTACCGAGCTTGGTGTGGTCGGCGAGGACGACGACCTCGGCGGCCGCCTGGACGAGCGCGCGGTCGACGGACGCCGACAGCATGTTGGACGTGGAGAGCCCGCGCTCGGCGGTCAGCCCGCTCCCGGAGAGGAAGGCCCGCGAGACCCGCAGCCCCTGGAGGGACTGTTCCGCTCCCGAGCCGACCAGGGCGTAGTTGGAACCGCGCAGCGTGCCGCCGGTCATCACGACCTCGACACGGTTGGCGTGGGCCAGCGCCTGCGCCACCAGCAGGGAGTTGGTGACGACGGTCAGCCCGGGGACCCGCGCGAGCCGGCGTGCCAGCTCCTGCGTGGTGGTCCCCGCCCCGACCACGATGGCCTCGCCCTCTTGGACGAAGCTCGCGGCGAGGTCGGCGATGGCCGTCTTCTCGGCGGTCGCGAGATGAGACTTCTGCGGAAAGCCGGACTCCCGCGTGAACCCGCCCGGCAGTACCGCACCGCCGTGCCGGCGGTCGAGGAGTCCTTCTGCCTCCAGTGCGCGCACGTCCCGCCGTACGGTCACTTCGGAGGTCTGGACGACGCGGGCGAGCTCACGGAGCGACACGGCCCCGTTCGCTCGCACCATTTCGAGGATCAATTGACGACGTTCTGCAGCGAACACGAAACTGACAGTAACGCGGGCGACCGTCTGCTTTCAGCAGTTTGCGCCGAATAACAGAAGTTGTTCGCATGACAGGACGCGAGGTGGTATACGGACCTGACCCGAACCACCCACGCCGCACGAGAGGCCCACAACTCCCCACGACCAGCGGGAAGTCGGCGTCCGGCGCTCAGTCCTCGCCGCCGGTCTTCCGGGTGTGCAGCTGCCGTGCCACCTCGGCGATCGAGCCCGACAGGGAGGGGTACACGGTGAAGGCGTTCGCGATCTGTTCGACGGTCAGGTTGTTGTCGACCGCGATCGAGATGGGATGGATCAGTTCCGAGGCGCGCGGCGCGACGACGACACCACCGACGACGATCCCGGTGCCGGGCCGGCAGAAGATCTTCACGAAGCCGTCCCGGATGCCCTGCATCTTGGCGCGCGGGTTGCGCAACAGCGGCAGCTTCACCCCCCGGGCGTCGATGAGCCCGGTGTCCACATCGGCCTGTGTGCAGCCGACGGTCGCGATCTCGGGGTCGGTGAAGACGTTGGACGAGACGGTCTTCAGGTTCAGCGGGGCCACCGCGTCGCCCAGGAAGTGGTACATGGCGATACGGCCCTGCATGGCGGCCACCGAGGCCAGGGCGAACACTCCGGTCACGTCACCGGCGGCGTACACGCCGGGAGCGGTGGTCCTGGACACCTTGTCGGTCCAGATGTGCCCGGACTCGCGCAGCTTGACGCCGGCCTCCTCCAGCCCCATGCCCGCGCTGTTGGGGACGGCACCGACGGCCATCAGACAGTGCGTGCCGCTGATGACGCGCCCGTCGGAGAGCAGGACCTCGACCCTGTCCCCCACGCGCTTGGCGGACTGGGCGCGGGAGCGGGCCATGACGTTCATGCCGCGCCGCCGGAAGACGTCCTCCAGCACGGCCGCGGCATCCGGGTCCTCACCCGGCAGCACACGGTCCCGGCTGGACACGAGGGTGACGCGCGACCCGAGCGCCTGGTAGGCCCCGGCGAACTCGGCACCGGTGACACCGGACCCGACCACGATCAGCTCTTCGGGCAGCTCATCGAGGTCGTACACCTGCGTCCAGTTGAGGATGCGCTCCCCGTCCGGCTGGGCGTCGGGCAGCTCGCGCGGGTGCCCGCCGGTGGCGATGAGCACGGCGTCGGCGACGAGCGTCTCCTCGCTGCCGTCGGCGGTCCGCACCACGACCCTGCGGGACCCGTCGAGGGCCTGCTGCCCCTCCAGCCGGCCGCGCCCGCGCATGACCCGCGCGCCGGTGCGCGTCACGGACGCCGTGATGTCGTGCGACTGGGCGAGCGCGAGCCGCTTCACACGCCGGTTGACCTTGCCGAGATCGACCCCGACCACACGCGCGGGCGTGTCGATGTGAGGGGTGTCGTCGGCGACGATGATCCCCAGCTCCTCATAGGAGGAGTCGAAGGTGGTCATCACCTCGGCGGTGGCGATGAGCGTCTTCGACGGCACGCAGTCGGTGAGCACCGACGCGCCGCCCAGACCGTCGCAGTCGACGACGGTCACCTCCGCACCGAGCTGAGCGGCCACCAGGGCCGCTTCGTATCCGCCGGGTCCGCCACCGATGATCACGATCCGAGTCACGTACCCCATTGTCCCGCACGCCCCGAAGTGGCACTGAATCGGGGGCCCGGTGACACCCGTGTGACTGGAGGGGCGCACGCCGCGGCTGCCGTACCCTCGGTCCATGTCGCTCTACGCCGCGTACGCCGCCAATCTCGACGCGCGGCTGATGTCCCGCCGCGCCCCGCACTCGCCGCTGCGTGCCACCGGCTGGCTGAACGGATGGCGGCTGACCTTCGGCGGTGAGCACATGGGCTGGGAGGGCGCCCTCCCGACGATCGTCGAGGCCCCGGACTCCCAGGTCTTCGTCACGCTGTACGACATCGCCGCCATGGACGAGGCCGCCATGGACGGCTGGGAGGGCGTGGGCCTGGACGTCTACCGCCGCATGCGCGTCCACGTCCAGACCCTGGAGGGCCAGGAGCAGGCCTGGACGTACGTCCTCAACGGCTACGAGGGCGGCCTGCCCTCGGCCCGCTACCTCGGCGAGATCGCCGACGCCGCCGAGTCGGCCGGGGCTCCCCACGATTACGTGATGGAGCTGCGGAAGAGGCCTTGCTGATGCGCCCGACCTCTAGGGCCTGTCTGACAATTCCCGTCTGCCTCGCGGCGCCATGCACGCTCCCCCACTGCCTCAAGGGCGTGGGAGGTACCCCCACTCACCGCACCGGGCGCAGACCCGAGTACATCCGGTACGAGGGTCTACGCCCGGCACGCCGAGAGCACGCACCTGGCGCCGCGAGGCCGCCCTCCGGGCGACGACGGGAATTGTCAGACAGGCCCTAGACTTGGCCGGGATCGACGCACGAGCGGGGAGGCCGCGATGACCCCCATGACGTACGACGTCTACTACACGGTGCAGGCCGCCGCCGCCCGGGACCGGCTCGACGACCGTCAGCGCGTCGCGTTCGACAAGGGCATCGCCATGCTGGCCCGCGATCCCTTCCTCTCCGTGTCCCGCCCCATAGGTTCCACCGGAGACGACCGCACGATCCGGCTCACGCAGAACATCCTGGTGGAGTACACGGTGAGCCGCGGCCGACTGCTGATCTTCATCGTCGAGGTCTTCAACGACAAGGACGTCCTCATCACGGACGAGGACTGATCCGCTCCCCCTTTCCCCTCCCCTGCCCCTCGGCTTTCGCCCGGATTTCTCCGGGACACGACAAGGCAACGGTCACACTCCCGTGACCGCATCCATCTACGCGCGTAGGCTCAGACCAGCTACCCTCAGTCGCGTGAACGCATCTCTTCTTCCGGACGACATCCAGGGCGACCCGTACGAGGCCGCCGACGCCGCAGCGGCGCGCCTGCGCGAGCTCACGGGCGCAGAGACCCACGACGTCGCCCTCGTGATGGGCTCCGGCTGGGCCCCGGCCGTGGAGGCGCTCGGCACGCCCGAGGCCGAGTTCCAGGTCACCGACCTGCCCGGTTTCCCGCCTCCGGCGGCCGCGGGGCACGGCGGCAGGGTCCGCTCGTACCGCATCGGTGACAAGCGCGCGCTCGTCTTCCTGGGCCGGACCCACTACTACGAGGGCCACGGCGTCTCCGCCGTCGTGCACGGCGTCCGTACCGCCGTGGCCGCGGGCTCCAAGACCGTCGTCCTCACCAACGGCTGCGGCGGCCTGCGCGAGACCATGCGCCCCGGCCAGCCGGTCCTGATCAGCGACCACATCAACCTCACGGCGATGTCGCCGATCGTCGGCGCCAACTTCGTCGACCTCACGGACCTGTACTCGCCCCGCCTCCGCGCCCTGTGCAAGGAGATAGACGCCAGCCTGGAGGAGGGCGTCTACGCGCAGTTCACCGGCCCGCACTACGAGACCCCGGCCGAGATCCGCATGGCCCGCGTGATCGGCGCGGACCTCGTGGGCATGTCGACGGTCCTGGAGGCCATCGCGGCACGCGAGGCGGGCGCCGAGGTCCTGGGCATCTCCCTGGTCACCAACCTGGCCGCCGGTATGACGGGCGAGCCCCTCAACCACGAGGAGGTCCTCCAGGCCGGCCGCGACTCCGCCGCCCACATGGGAGCGCTCCTGACCCAGGTCCTGTCCCGCCTGTAGCCTCCGGCGGTTGGGTGGGGCGTCTCGTCTGCCGGGTTCTCTGCATGGACGGCTGCGGGTTCGTGGGGGCTGGGCGCGCAGTTCCCCGCGCCCCTTACAAACCTGGGGCGCGTCCGGCAGGACAACGACGCACCCGGTAGCCGCGTACGCACGGCAGGGGGTGTGCCGGGAGGTGTCCGCCCGCAGCGGCCGGCGTCCGCCGCCGAGTACCTGACTCCCCACAGACCCGCCGGACCGAGGACGGAGACCTCGCGGCGCGCCCCCGACCCACGACGAAACCGCAGGCGCCCAAGCCACAACGGCGGGAAAGGCCGCCCCCAGGCACCCTGGAAACACCCCCGCACCGCACGAACAACAGAGAGAGGTTGGACCCCGACGTGCAGGACGAACTCATCGCACGGGCCCAGGCGTGGCTGACCGAGGACCCCGACGCGGACACCCGCGAGGAACTCGCCAAGCTCATCGACGCCAAGGACACCGCGGAGCTCGCCGCGCGCTTCAGCGGCACCCTCCAGTTCGGCACCGCGGGCCTGCGCGGGGAACTCGGCGCCGGCCCCATGCGCATGAACCGCTCCGTCGTCATCCGCGCCGCCGCCGGCCTCGCCGCGTACCTCAAGAAGAAGGGCCGCCCGGAGTCAGCCGGGCAGGCCCAGGGCGACGACGGAGCACCCGCCCTCGTCGTCATCGGCTACGACGCCCGCCACAAGTCCGCCGACTTCGCCCGCGACACCGCCGCGGTGATGACCGGCGCCGGCCTCCGCGCCGCGCTCCTCCCCCGCCCCCTCCCCACCCCGGTCCTCGCCTTCGCCATCCGGCACCTCGGCGCCGCCGCCGGGGTGGAGGTCACCGCCAGCCACAACCCGCCCCGCGACAACGGCTACAAGGTCTACCTCGGCGACGGCTCCCAGATCGTGCCCCCGGCCGACGCCGAGATCGCGGCCGAGATCGCCGCCGTCACCACCCTCACCACGGTCCCGCGCCCGGACACCGGCTGGGAGACCCTCGACGACACGGTCCTCGACGCCTACCTGGCCCGTACGGACGCCGTCCTCGCCCCCGGCTCCCCCCGCACCGCCCGCACCGTCTACACGCCGATGCACGGCGTCGGCAGGGACACCCTCCTCGCGGCCTTCGCCCGGGCCGGCTTCCCGGCCCCGGCCCTCGTCGCCGAGCAGGCCGACCCCGACCCGGACTTCCCGACCGTCGCCTTCCCCAACCCTGAGGAGCCGGGCGCGATGGACCTGGCCTTCGCGAAGGCCCGCGAGACGAACCCCGACCTGATCATCGCCAACGACCCCGACGCCGACCGCTGCGCGGTGGCGGTCAAGGACGGCGAGGGTGCAGCTGCCGACTGGCGCATGCTGCGCGGCGACGAGGTCGGCGCCCTCCTCGCCCTCCACCTCGTCAAGCGGGGCGCCCGAGGCACCTTCGCGGAGTCGATCGTCTCGTCCTCCCTCCTCGGCCGGATCGCCGAGAAGGCGGGCCTGCCGTACGAGGAGACGCTCACCGGCTTCAAGTGGATCGCCCGCGTCGAGGGCCTGCGCTACGGCTACGAGGAGGCGCTCGGCTACTGCGTGGACCCTCAGGGCGTGCGCGACAAGGACGGCATCACCGCCGCGCTCCTGATCACGGAACTCGCCTCCGTCCTCAAGTCCGAGGGCCGCACGCTCCTCGACCTGCTGGACGACATCGCGGTCGAGTACGGCCTGCACGCCACGGACCAGCTCTCGGTCCGCGTACAGGACCTGTCCCTGATCGCCGACGCCATGCGCCGCCTGCGCGAACAGCCCCCGACCCGCCTCGCGGGCCTGCCCATCACCAGGTCGGAGGACCTGACGCGGGGCACGGACAGCCTCCCGCCCACGGACGGGCTGCGCTACACCCTGGACGGCGCCCGCGTGATCGTCCGCCCGAGCGGCACGGAACCCAAGCTGAAGTGCTACCTGGAGGTCGTGGTCCCGGTCGCCTCGCACACCGACCTCCCCGCGGCACGCGCGAAGGCGACGGACCTGCTGACGACGATCAAGCACGACCTCGCGGCGGCAGCAGGCATCTGACCAGCCCGTGCCGCCCCCGTGACACAGCCCCGGTCAGTTCACAGACCGGGGCTGAACGCTCGACCCAGGACCGCTCAAACCAGGGCCGCTCAAGCCAAGGTGGCGCAAACCAAGGCCGCTCAACCCACCGCGAGCAGGACCACCAGCAGCACCGCTCCCGCGATCGCCGGGGCCATGATCTCCCACGACCACCGCACACTCGGCTCGCCCTGGGAGTCCGCGGCCTTGGCCCGCGCCTCGTACAGCTTGCGCAGGTCGTCCATGATCTGGTCGGAGGGGGCGCGCACGGGCCCCGTCTCCAGGGACGTCTGCCCACTGAGGTCCATCCGGGCGGGCGTCCGGCCGTCGTCCACGCGGGCCTGCCGCCGGTGGGCCTTCTTGCGGGCACGGAGCGAGACGGGGACGGACCAGAGCTGGTACTTGGTGCCGGACTCGTCGATCACCTCGTTCGTGTAACCGGAGCGCAGCGAGGCGATCGTGCCCCAGGGCAGCACGATCACCCGGAACGGGTTGCGCACCCGCAGCCGGTCGTCGTTCGCGAAGACGGCGGGCCGCACCGAGAAGGCGATCACCAGGGGGACGAGGCACAGCAGCGTGGCGAGCGCCAGCCACGGGGTACGGCCGTGGCCCGTGACGATCGCGTCGACGCCGAGCCAGCCCGCGATGGCGAGGAGCAGCACACCGCCCACGATCCCGCCGGGCGAGCGGTAGGCCCGGTCGTTGTACGCGGGCTTCGAGGGCTTGGCGGAATCCGAGGACTTCACGGACTCCGAGGACCCCGAGGACTTCACGGAATCCGAGGACTTCACGGACTCCGAGGACCCCGAGGACTTCACGGACTCCGTGGACTTGACGGACTCCGAAGACTCCGCAGCCTGCGAAGACTTCTCAGGCTCCGAAGGCTCCGGCTCGGGTGACTGCTGGTCGGAGGTGCTCATGGCCCCGATTGTGCCCGACGCCTCCGAGACCGCCCCGCCCGCGGTACCCCCATGACCCCGCTCCCCCCTCCCCGCACACCTCCCCGCACACCGCTCCTCTCGCCGCCTCACTCACCGCCTCGCGATCCAGCCATCAGGGCTGTACAGCCGCTACGCGCGTAGATATGCTCGTCTGGTGACCATGCCCATCCATGCACCTGCCTCGCACGCACTCACCGATGTGACCGCGTCCGACAGCACGCTGCGCCGCTTCCTCCACGGACTGCCCGGCGTCGACGCGGTCGGCCTGGAGGCGCGCGCCGCCTCGCTCGGCACCCGTTCCATCAAGACGACCGCGAAGGCGTACGCGATCGACCTCGCCATCTCGATGGTCGACCTGACGACGCTGGAAGGCGCGGACACCCCGGGCAAGGTCCGGGCGCTCGGCGCCAAGGCGGTCCGCCCCGACCCGACCGACCGTACGACGCCGTCGACGGCCGCGGTCTGCGTCTACCCCGACATGGTGGCCGTCGCCAAGGAGGCCGTCGCGGGTTCGGACGTGAAGGTCGCCTCGGTGGCCACGGCCTTCCCGGCGGGCCGCGCCGCGCTGGGCGTGAAGCTGGCCGACGTGCGCGACGCCGTGGCCGCGGGCGCGGACGAGGTCGACATGGTGATCGACCGCGGGGCGTTCCTCGCGGGCGACTACATGAAGGTGTACGACGAGATCGTCGCCGTGAAGGAGGCCTGTGGGACGAGCTCGCGCCTGAAGGTCATCTTCGAGACCGGCGAGCTCTCCACCTACGACAACATCCGCCGCGCCTCCTGGCTCGGGATGCTGGCCGGGGCCGACTTCATCAAGACCTCGACGGGCAAGGTGGCGGTGAACGCGACCCCGGCGAACACCCTCCTCATGCTGGAGGCGGTGCGCGACTTCCGGGCGCAGACCGGGGTACAGGTCGGGGTGAAGCCGGCCGGCGGCATCCGCACCTCCAAGGACGCCGTCAAGTTCCTGGTCCTGGTCAACGAGACGGTCGGCGAGGACTGGCTCGACAACCACTGGTTCCGCTTCGGCGCCTCCTCCCTCCTGAACGACCTGCTCATGCAGCGCCAGAAGCTGGCCACCGGCCGCTACTCCGGCCCCGACTACGTGACGGTGGACTGATCACCATGACCACGGAAAACATGGACAAGCAGCCGTCAAACACGAATAACCCGTCATCAAGCACGGACAAGCAATCATCAGGCATGAACAAGCGGTCGTCCGCGTTCGAGTACGCACCGGCACCCGAGTCCCGGGCGATCGTCGACATAGCGCCCTCGTACGGCCTGTTCGTCGACGGCGAGTTCACGGAGGCGGCCGACGGCAAGGTCTTCAAGACCGTCTCGCCGTCGACCGAGGAGGTCCTCTCCGAGGTCGCCCAGGCCGGTTCCGAGGACGTCGACCGTGCCGTCGGGGCCGCCCGCAAGGCTTTCGACAAGTGGTCGGCGCTGCCCGGCTCCGAGCGCGCCAAGTACCTGTTCCGTATCGCCCGCATCATCCAGGAGCGCAGCCGCGAGCTGGCGGTCCTGGAGACGCTGGACAACGGCAAGCCCATCAGGGAGACGAGGGACGCCGACCTCCCCCTGGTCGCGGCGCACTTCTTCTACTACGCGGGCTGGGCCGACAAGCTCGACCACGCCGGCTTCGGCGCGCACCCGCGGCCGCTGGGCGTGGCCGGCCAGGTCATCCCCTGGAACTTCCCGCTCCTGATGCTGGCGTGGAAGATCGCCCCGGCCCTGGCGGCGGGGAACACGGTGGTCCTCAAGCCCGCGGAGACCACCCCTCTCTCCGCGCTCTTCTTCGCGGACATCTGCCGTCAGGCGGGCCTGCCCAGGGGCGTCGTCAACATCCTTCCGGGCTACGGCGACGCGGGCGCCGCGATCGTCGCGCACCCGGACGTCGACAAGGTCGCCTTCACCGGCTCCACGGCCGTCGGGAAGGAGATCGCGCGGACCGTCGCCGGCACCCGTAAGAAGCTCACCCTCGAACTCGGCGGCAAGGGCGCCAACATCGTCTTCGACGACGCTCCGATCGACCAGGCCGTCGAGGGCATCGTGACCGGCATCTTCTTCAACCAGGGCCAGGTCTGCTGCGCGGGCTCCCGCCTGCTGGTCCAGGAGTCGATCCACGACGAGCTGCTGGAGTCGCTCAAGCGCAGGCTCTCCACCCTCCGCCTCGGCGACCCGCTCGACAAGAACACGGACATCGGCGCGATCAACTCGCCCGAGCAGCTGGCCCGGATCACCGCACTCGCCGAGCGGGGTGAGGCGGAGGGCGCCGAGCGCTGGTCCCCGGCCTGCGAACTGCCGTCCGCCGGCTACTGGTTCGCCCCGACGCTCTTCACGAACGTCACCCAGGCCCACACCATCGCCCGCGACGAGATCTTCGGCCCGGTGCTGTCGGTCCTGACCTTCCGTACTCCGGAGGAGGCGGTCGCCAAGGCCAACAACACCCCGTACGGCCTCTCGGCGGGCATCTGGACCGAGAAGGGATCGAGGATCCTCGCCGTCGCGGGCAAGCTGCGCGCGGGCGTGATCTGGTCCAACACGTTCAACAAGTTCGACCCGACCTCGCCGTTCGGCGGCTACAAGGAGTCGGGCTTCGGCCGCGAGGGCGGCCGCCACGGCCTGGAGGCGTACCTCGATGTCTGACAAGCCCAAGAACACCGAGAAGGCGGAACCGCGGCGCCTGAGCGTCTTCAAGACCTACAAGCTGTACGTGGGCGGGAAGTTCCCGCGTTCCGAGAGCGGCCGGGTGTACGAGGTGACGGACCCCAAGGGCAACTGGCTGGCGAACGCGCCCCTCTCCTCCCGCAAGGACGCCCGTGACGCGGTCGTGGCCGCCCGCAAGGCGTTCGGCGCCTGGTCGGGTGCGACGGCGTACAACCGCGGCCAGGTCCTCTACCGCGTGGCGGAGATGCTGGAGGGCCGCAAGGAGCAGTTCGTCCACGAGGTCGCCGACGCCGAGGGGCTGTCGAAGCCGAAGGCGACGGCACAGGTGGACGCGGCGATCGACCGCTGGGTCTGGTACGCGGGCTGGACGGACAAGATCGCCCAGGTGGTCGGCGGCGGCAACCCGGTCGCGGGTCCGTTCTTCAACCTCTCCTCCCCGGAGCCGACCGGTGTGGTCGCGGTCCTCGCCCCGCAGGAGTCGTCCTTCCTGGGCCTGGTGTCCGTCATCGCCCCCGTGATCGCGACCGGCAACACCGCGGTCGTGATCGCGAGCGAGAGGTCCCCGCTGCCGGCCCTGTCGCTGGGCGAGGTGCTGGCCACCTCCGACGTGCCCGGCGGTGTCGTCAACGTGCTGTCGGGCCGTACGGCGGAGATCGCGGCCCCCCTCGCGGCACACCAGGACGTCAACGCGATCGATCTCGCGGGCGCCGATGACGTCCTCGCGAAGGAGCTGGAGATCGCGGCGGCGGACAACCTGAAGCGGGTTCTCCGTCCACAGCCTGTGGACAACGCGGACGGCGTCGACTGGTTCGCGACTCCGGGCATCGAGCGCATGACCGCGTTCCTGGAGACGAAGACGGTCTGGCACCCGACGGGGTCACTGGGCGCGTCGGGCTCGTCGTACTGACGCAGAGCACCCGGAGACAGCCGAAAGAGCTGACGGAGCCGAACGAGCTGACAGAGCTGAGAGGGGCGCGGGGCGGGGACGACATGCGACCGCATGCGACTCCGCCCCGGTCGCCCTCAACCGTGCAGCAGCCCCGGAATCTGCCCCAGCAGCGGAATGCCGCCCACCGACGGCGCCTGGGCCACGGGCCGTGTCACGGCGCGGGAGGTCATCGGCGTGAAGTCGGCGACCTGTGTGCCGAGGCCGTTGTCGAGCGGGTCGACGCCCGTGCCCGCCAGCGCGTTGGGCTTGAGGGTCTCGACCGGGGCGGTGACGTGCCGGACGGACCCCGTCATGGCCTCGGCCCCGGCGGTGGGCTCGATCCCGCCGAGGACCACCGGCCGGGTGAGCACCCGGTCCTGGCCGGGTCCGGAGTCGGCGGCGGTCCCGGTGGCGCCCACTCCGAGGCCGATTCCCGCGGTCGTGAGGGCCAGCACCGCGCGCCGGGCGGTCGAGCGGCGGGGGGCCGAGTGTCGTGCCATCGCTTGTGCCACCTTCTGTCACTGAATCATTGCTCTGCGTAAACAGATGGATACATAGGGTAGTTGAGATGTGATCTCCGCTCCAACGGCGACCCGCTGTCTCGGCGGGAGCCGCGCGATGCCTCACACTGGACTCTCGTGAGTTCGCATCCTCCGACACCGACCCGAGTCGTCCTGCTGTCCGGCCCGTCCGGGTCCGGCAAGTCCCTTCTCGCCGCCCGTTCCGAGTTGCCGGTGCTCCGGCTGGACGACTTCTACAAGGAGGGCGACGACCCGACGCTGCCGCAGGTGGCGGGGAGTTCGGACATCGACTGGGACCATCCGCTGTCCTGGAGCGCGGACGACGCGGTCGCGGCCATCGAGGAGCTGTGCCGCACGGGTTCGACGACCGTTCCGGCGTACGACATCTCCCTGAGCGCCCGCACCGGCACGGAGACCCTCGCGATCGGGCGAACTCCGGTGTTCATCGCGGAGGGCATCTTCGCCGCGGAGATCGTTCTGCGCTGCCGCGAACTGGGCGTCCTGGCCGACGCCATCTGTCTCAGCCGCGGCCCGCTCACCACGTTCCGCCGCCGCTTCCTGCGCGACCTGAAGGAGGGCCGGAAGTCCGTTCCCTTCCTGCTGCGCCGCGGCTGGCGCCTGATGCGCCTGGAGCGCTCGATCGTGGCCCACCAGACGGCACTGGGCGCGCACCCCTGCGACCGGGACGAGGCCCTCGGGCGGCTGGCCGCGGCGGCCGCGGGGCGGGTCGTACAGGCGCGGACGGCCGCGTAGCAGGGGCACCGGCTCTTCGTACACGAAGGGCGGGAGAACACGAAAAGCGGGACTGGACGGACCCCCCGGCCCTCCAGTCCCGCTCTTCTGGTACTCCCCCGTACCCCCGTTTTCCCCGTACCCCCCGCTTTCCCCGTTCCCCCGCGTTCCCCCGTATCCCCCATTCCCCTTACCCCTCGGGCATTGCTCCCCCGTTGGCAGGCCTTCAGGCGACGAGTTCGCCGAAGGACTCCTCCTCGTCACGGCCGAAGCTGAGGACCTCGTCCTCACGCAGCCGGCGGAGCGACCGCCAGATGCTGGACTTCACCGTGCCGACACTGATGTCGAGGATCTCCGCGATCTCCGGGTCCGTGCGGCCCTCGTAGTAGCGCAGGACCAGCATGGTGCGCTGGAGCTCGGGAAGCCGGGCGAGCGCCTGCCACAGGACGGCGCGCAGTTCGGTGCCGCGCATCGCGTCCGTGTCGCCGACGGTCTCCGGCAGTTCCTCGGTCGGGTACTCGTTCAGCTTGCGGCGGCGCCACGCGCTGATGTGCAGGTTGGTCATGGTGCGGCGGAGGTAGCCCCCGACCGCGGCCTTGTCACTGATCCGGTCCCACGCCTTGTACGTCGAGAAGAGGGCGCTCTGGAGCAGGTCCTCGGCCTCGAAGCGGTCACCGGTCAGGTGGTAGGCGGTTGCGTACAGGGAGGCGCGGCGCTCCTGGACGTAGGCGGTGAACGCGGCTTCGGCGTTCACCGCCTCCGCCACCGGGCGACGCTCCCCCGAGGCCTCCCCGTACTCCGCCGCCCCCGTTCCCCCGTGGGCGTCAACCACCGTCATGTAGGGCTGGCGCCCTTGCTGCGCAGACGCGGTGTGCTGACGCCCGGCGCCGCGAGCGCACCCCCGCATTCCCCCACGCTCGAATGCGCTCGCGCGGGAGGGACCCCCATCGGCACCGGACTTCTCCGCACTCCGGGCGACATCGTGGAGCCGCGTGACAACTGCGCCAGTCCTGGTGCTCGGCAGCGTGTTCATCTCGCGCCCCCCGTCGTGGAGTTCCGGTTCTCGGTGGCTCGTCGGCCCCGCCCTCTCGTTCCCCCGGGGCGGTGCCTCCTTGCCTGTGCCGAAAAGCTTGCCGAGCCCACTTCATGGCCGTGTCCGCCGACTGTCACAGACCTGTCACAGGGGCCGTCCTCAGCCGGGGCACCCCGGACCGCACCCGGGTCGCGCTTGGATCGAACCGGCATCGCACCTGGCTCACCGCCGGATCACGGAGAAGAGCCGTACGGCTACACAGACGGCACGATCATGTGGCGGTCACGAGCAGGAGCCCGCCAACAGTCGATAGAGCACCTCACCATGGGCCAGAATGTGCCCGTGCCTTCCCTGTTGCTGATCGAGGACGACGACGCCATCCGCACGGCCCTGGAGCTCTCACTGACGCGCCAGGGGCACCGTGTCGCCACCGCCGCCAGCGGCGAGGATGGTCTCAAGCTGCTGCGCGAACAGCGGCCGGACCTGATCGTTCTGGACGTGATGCTGCCCGGCATCGACGGTTTCGAGGTATGCCGTCGGATCCGGCGCACCGACCAGTTGCCGATCATCCTGCTGACGGCGCGCAACGACGACATCGACGTCGTCGTCGGGCTGGAGTCCGGCGCCGACGACTACGTCGTCAAGCCCGTGCAGGGGCGGGTGCTGGACGCCCGCATCCGGGCCGTCCTGCGGCGCGGCGAGCGCGAGGCCAACGACGCGGCGACGTTCGGCAGCCTCGTCATCGACCGGGCGGCGATGACGGTGACCAAGAACGGCGATGACCTCCAGCTGACCCCCACCGAGCTGCGGCTGCTCCTGGAGCTGAGCCGGCGGCCCGGGCAGGCGCTGTCCCGCCAGCAGCTGCTGCGCCTGGTCTGGGAGCACGACTACCTCGGTGACTCGCGGCTCGTCGACGCGTGTGTGCAGCGGCTGCGCGCCAAGGTCGAGGACGTACCGTCGTCGCCGACCCTGATCCGTACGGTCCGCGGCGTCGGCTACCGGCTGGACACGCCTCAGTGAGTGATCGGCCCAGGGGATTCGGCGGCTGGTCCGCGGCGCGCAGGGCGGTCTCGTCGGGTCTGCGCTTCACGAGCCTCCGGCTGCGGCTCGTCGTCGTGTTCGGGCTCGTCGCGCTCACGGCCGCGGTGTCGGCGTCCGGTATCGCGTACTGGCTCAACCGCGAGGCCGTGCTGACGCGTGCGCAGGACGCGGCGCTGGACGACTTCGAGCGCGAGATGCAGAGCCACGCCGGCACGCTGCCCGTGCATCCGACCGAGGGACAACTGGCGTACGCGGCCCGGCAGATGGGCGACGACGGCGAGCGCTTCAGCGTGCTGCTGATCGCGGAGGGCAAGAACGGCGAGACCGTACAGGGCAGTTCCGGCAAGTCGGCGCTGGACGACTTCACCCTGCGGGACGTGCCGGAGTCCCTGCGGAAGGCCGTCACCAAGAAGCAGGAGCTCTCCTCCGGCAACAAGAACGAGTACCACCTGTACTGGCAGCGGGTCATCGACGGTGACACGCCGTACCTGGTGGGCGGCGCCAAGGTGATCGGCGGCGGGCCGACCGGCTACATGCTCAAGTCGCTGGAGCCGGAGGCGAAGGACCTCAACTCGCTCGCCTGGTCGCTGGGCATCGCCACGGGGCTTGCCCTGATCGGCTCGGCACTGCTCGCGCAGGCCGCCGCGACGACCGTGCTGAAGCCCGTCCAGCGCCTGGGTGTGGCGGCCCGGCGGCTCGGCGAGGGCAAGCTCGACACCCGGTTGCGCGTGTCCGGTACGGACGAACTGGCCGACCTTTCCCGGACGTTCAACCGTGCCGCGGAGTCCCTGGAGAAGCAGGTCGCCGACATGAGCGCCCGCGACGAGGCGTCCCGTCGCTTCGTGGCGGACATGTCCCACGAGCTGCGCACCCCCCTGACGGCGATCACCGCCGTGACGGAGGTGCTGGAGGAGGAGCTGGACGCGGAGACGGGCAGCGTCGACCCGATGATCGAGCCGGCCGTACGCCTGGTCGTCAGCGAGACGCGCCGCCTGAACGACCTCGTGGAGAACCTCATGGAGGTCACCCGCTTCGACGCGGGCACGGCCAGGCTGGTGCTGGACGACGTGGACATCGCCGACCAGATCACCGCGTGCATCGACGCGCGCGCGTGGCTGGACGCGGTGGACCTGGACGCCGAGCGCGGCATCATGGCCCGCGTCGACCCGCGCCGCCTGGACGTGATCCTGGCCAACCTGATCGGCAACGCCCTCAAGCACGGCGGCTCGCCGGTCACGGTGTCGGTCCGCGAAGACGCCGACGACCTCCTCATCGAGGTGCAGGACAACGGCCCCGGCATCCCCGAGGACGTCCTCCCGCATGTCTTCGACCGCTTCTACAAGGCGAGCGCCTCCCGCCCCCGCTCCGAGGGCAGCGGCCTGGGTCTGTCCATCGCCCTGGAGAACGCCCACATCCACGGCGGCGAGATCACCGCGGCGAACTCCCCCAAGGGCGGAGCGGTCTTCGCCCTCCGCCTCCCCCGGCACACCTCCCCCCTGGCCACCGAGGACCAGCCCAAGGCCACGGAGGGGAGCGGCGGATGAGACCACGGATAGCAGGCAGGCTCCGGGCGTCGGCCCGGCCGTGGCTCGCGGCCGGGGTGCTGGCGGTGGTGCTCACGGGGTGCGGGATACGGGCCACACAGGTGCCGACGGACTTCGGTCCGGCTCCGTCGCGGGTGCCGTGCGCGCCGGCGGTCGCGGACATCGCCCCGCAGAGCACGCAGGGGATCCCGGTGCAGGTCTTCCTGCTCTGTGCGCAGCAGTTGGTCGCGGTCGGGCGTGCCGTGAGCATCCCCGACGGCACCCCCGAAGCCCAGCGGCGCGTCCTCGTGGCGCAGGGGCTGCTCGACCAGCTCTCCGAGCGGCCCTCCGCCACCGAGGACCAGGCCGGATACGACACGGACGTGCCGAGCGGTCTGCGGGTGAGCGGTCCGCGGCCGGATGACCCCGAGGACGCACTGCGGCTGTCCACGGCCCCCGAGCAGCTGACGGAGTACGCCCTCGCCCAGATCGTCTGCACCTTCGCCGACTCGGCGGCGGCCGGGGGCGACGGCTCGGTGGTCCTCGGCGGCCCCGGCACCGAGCCGCTTCGACGCTACGAGTGCACCACGGAGGTCCGCTCGGAGCCCGGCGCCGAGAAGCCGCCCTCATCGGAGGTCGGAACGTCCTGAGGGGGCGTGGACGGGGGCGCCCACGGCCGTACGTGTGGCGCATCCCTCACCCGGTCGGGTCAACCAGGGCCTGTTCTGAGTGCCCCGTCGTCCGCGCGGAGCGCGGGCGCAGCGGCGGAGTGGGGGTACCTCCCGCCCGAGCCGTGCGAAGCGCGGTTCGAGGGTGGGGGAGCGTGCGATCGGCGTGCGGTGTCGCAGGTCATGTGGCGTGCCACCTGTCCTGCGACACCGTGCGGCATGGGGGTCCCCCCGGTCGAGCGAAGCCGAGTGGGGGAGTGCGTGCCGGGCGTCGCTGCGCAGGCGGGGAACTCAGAACAGGCCCCGGGGCACCGGCGCGGAACCGATCGTGCCGGGGGGCGCGTCTTGGGGTGCGTGCGTCAAGGTTCGAACGGCGGCAGCGCCGGGATCCGCGTCCGTGCGACGGGAGGTGCCCTCCTCGTCGCACACCTCGCGCTCGTCGCCTGGATCACGCTGCGCCCGCTGGACGTCCCCTGGGTGAGCGCCGCGAACCTGCGGCCGTTCGCCGGGATCAGAGCCGATCTGGCGCTGGGCTGGCCGGAGGCTGCCCGCCGTATCGGCGAGGGGCTCGCCCTCCTCGCGCCGCTCGGGGTGCTGCTGCCGATGGCGGACGGCAGACTCACCGTCTCCCCGCTCGCCTCCCTCACCCGTACGGTCGCCGCCGGCTCCCTGCTCTCGCTGGGCATCGAACTGTTGCAGACCGGGGTGCCCGGCCAGGTCGTCGACATCGACTCGATCCTGCTGGGCACGCTCGGTGTGGCTCTCGCCCACCTCGCGATCGTCCCCGCCGGTCGCGCCCGGCTGCGCCGTAGGGCCGAGACCAGGCGCCGGGCCGCCCTCCCCACGGAGGAAACGCCTCAGGGCCCGGCCGGCCCTCAGGGTCGCACCCCGACGATTCCCAGGGTCGGAATAGCTCCTTGGAGTGACGCTTCGTCCGCTTCGTCACCGTAGCGTGGAGGGTGTTGAGGACGACGGGGCAGCCAACGGGGAGGCCTCCGTCCACGGCTGACGAAGGAGCCCCCATGAGCCGCCTTGCCCGCCCCACCGACGGCCGGATGCTGGGCGGAGTGTGCGCAGCGCTGGCACGGCGCTTCGGCACCTCCGCGACCACGATGCGCGTGATCTTCCTGCTGTCGTGCCTGCTCCCGGGCCCGCAGTTCCTGCTCTACATAGCCCTGTGGATCCTGCTGCCCTCGGAGGACAAGGCCCGCACGGCATGGTGACCGGCACCGACCGGTGACCGACACGACGCATGGGGCACACCCACCGAGGGTGCGCCCCATGCGCGTCCGTTGGAGAACGGAGAGCCGAGAGCCGGGTACCGGGCGCCGAAGAGCGCCGGCACCGGGAAGGAGTATGGCTCAGACGGCACCGCCGAGCGGCAGTCCGTTCACGCCCTTCCCCTTGCCGGACAGGGCCTTCACCGGGAGACCGCCGAGCAGCTTGGCCGCCGGGTTGGTCGGGCCTCCGGACACCACCTTGTCGGTGGTGGGCTGCGCGGACTCCAGGCCGGCGCCGAGGGCGGACTGACCCTGGGTCACCACCCCACCGGCACCCGGCAGTGCCTTCGAGACGTTCTGCGCCGGCAGCGCCTGAGTGACGGTGCCGAGCGCCTGGGGGGCGGCCGGGACACCGGGGGCGGCGTTCGCGGCGCCCGCGCCCGCGGCGGCGAAGGCGGCACCGAGGGCGGCGACTGAGAGGGTCTTGGCAGCAGACTGCTTCATTTCAATGCGTCCTTGAATGCGTGATGACGGGGATGTGAGCGGTCTTGAAACGTAAACACCAAAGACCGGGTCGGGGCAAACACGGAAAAGCGGCCGGGCCATCGCGACCCGACCGCTTCCCGGAACCGTCCCTCAGTCCTCGCCCCTCACAGAACCGCTGGTCGAAGCGGACTGCCGGAACAGCCATTCGGATTTCAACTCGGCATATCCGGGCTTGATGACGTCATTGATCATGGCCAGTCGTTCATCGAAAGGAATGAATGCTGACTTCATAGCATTGACCGAGAACCACTGCATGTCGTCGAGCGTGTAACCGAAGGCGTCGACAAGGTGCTCGAATTCCCGGCTCATGCTGGTGCCGGACATCAGGCGGTTGTCCGTGTTCACGGTCGCCCGGAAGTGCAGGCTGCGCAGCAGCCCGATGGGGTGCTCGGCGTAGGAGTCGGCGGCGCCCGTCTGGAGGTTGGAGCTCGGGCACAGCTCCAGCGGGATGCGCTTGTCGCGGACGTACGAGGCGAGTCGGCCGAGCTTCACCGAGCCGTCCTCGTGAACGTGGATGTCGTCGATGATCCGTACGCCGTGGCCGAGCCGGTCGGCACCGCACCACTGGAGGGCCTGCCAGATGGAGGGCAGACCGAAGGCCTCACCGGCGTGGATGGTGAAGTGGTTGTTCTCGCGCTTGAGGTACTCGAAGGCGTCGAGGTGACGGGTGGGCGGGTAACCGGCCTCGGCACCCGCGATGTCGAAGCCGACGACGCCCAGGTCCCGGTAGCGGTTGGCGAGTTCGGCGATCTCCAGCGCGCGGGCCGCGTGCCGCATGGCGGTGAGCAGGGCGCCGACGCGGATGCGGTGGCCGTTCGCCCTGGCCCGCCGCTCCCCTTCCCGGAAGCCCTCGTTGACGGCCTCGACGACCTCTTCGAGGGTGAGCCCGGCCTCCAGGTGCTGCTCGGGCGCGTACCGCACCTCGGCGTAGACGACCCCGTCCTCGGCGAGGTCCTCGGCGCACTCGGCGGCGACGCGGACGAGCGCCTCGCGGGTCTGCATGACGGCGCAGGTGTGGGTGAAGGTCTCCAGATACCGCTCCAGGGAGCCGGAGTCGGCCGCCTCGCGGAACCAGACGCCGAGCCGGTCCGGGTCGGTCTCGGGAAGGCCCGTATAGCCCGTGGCTCGGGCGAGGTCGACGATCGTGCCGGGGCGCAGCCCGCCGTCGAGGTGGTCGTGCAGCAGAACCTTGGGTGCCCGGCGGATCTGGTCCGAGCTCGGGGTGGTAACGGTCTGGACAGTCTGGCTCGTCATCTTCGCACTGTAGCGCCTACGCGCGTAGACCGCCCGTGAAGAAGATCCGCCGATACCCAACGGTGACCGTGCGGACAGGTGGCATACACCGTGGCTTCTGACACTGTTCTGTCATGTCACAGCAAGCAACGCCGGTGCGCAGCCCGAGACTTGGGCGGGTCGTGGGACCGGAGCCGTCGGCCGTGAGCGGGGTCGTGCTGCTCCTCCCGAGTGGCGACGAGGTCTCGGAGCGCAGGCCCTCCCCGATGATGGCGGCGGCCTCCCTGCGGGCCCTCGGCCGCCGGCTCGCCCGCGCCGGACACGACGAGGGTCTGGCCGCGCACGTGGTGCACTACCGCTACCGCGGCTGGAACGGCGGCGAGGCCCATCTGGCGCAGGACGCCTCCTGGGCCGCCGACGAAGCCGTACGGCGCTACGGGGACGTCCCGGTCTGTCTGGCCGGCGTGGACATGGGCGGGCGGGCGGCGCTGCACGCGGGCGGGCACGCGGCCGTCAACTCGGTTCTCGCGATCGCCCCCTGGCTGCCGGAGGACGATGTGGCCGCGCCACCCGAACCGGTGAAGCAACTCGTCGGACGCCAGGTCATGATCGTGCACGGCACCAACGACCAGCGCACGGACCCGGAGCTGTCGTTCCGGCTCGCGGCTCGGGCGAAGAAGACCAACCGGGACATCTGCCGGTTCGAGGTGCACTCCGACGGACACGGGCTGCATCAGCACCGGGACGAGGTGCACGCGCTGGCGGAGGACTTCGTGATGGGCACGTTGTTCGGGCGCGTGTTCACGCGCCCGGTGGAGGATGCGTTGGCGGCTCCGCCGCCGTTGGGGCTTCGGATGCCGTTGGCCTCCGGCTTTGGGCGGTTTCGGTCTCGCTCCGGGAGGGGTGGCTGAGGTTGGCTGCGCGGCTGCGGGGGTGTTTGTGGTTGCTCGCGCCCACGCGGCGGAGCCGCATATCCCATACAGCCTCGCGCCCCTTGTGCGTGGGCTCGCCCTCAGTCTGGTAGGAGCCGGCCCCTTCGTGACAGCAGGAACCTCTTGAAGGCCGCCACCGGGGGTGTGTCCGGGTGGCCCGCGAGCCAGGCGACGCCGATCTCGCGGGCCGCGCGGGGCGCCGTGACCGTCACCTCGGCCACTCCCGGGCGGGGGACAGCCGGGGGTGGCAGCAGGGCGACGCCGAGGCCGGCCGCGACCAGGCCCCGCAGGGTCTCCGCCTCCTCGCCCTCGAAGGCGATGCGGGGCTTGAAGCCCGCCTGCCGGCACAGGTCGTCGGTGATGCGGCGCATGCCGTAGCCGGGTTCGAGGGTCACGAAGGTCTCGTCGGCGGCCTCGGCGAGGCGGACGCGTTTACGGGAGGCGAGGCGGTGGTCGGCCGGGACGACGAGGCGCAGCTTCTGTTCGTCGAGGCGGCGGGCGACGAGATCGGGTGCGTCCGGGACGGGCGACGTCAGGCACAGGTCCAGTTCCCCGGCCCGTAGCCGCTCGATCATGGCCTCGCCGTAGTTCTGGACGAGGCTGAAGCGGACGCGCGGATGGTCCGCCCGGAAGGCGCGGATGAGCCCGGGGACCGTCTCCGAGCCCATGGTGTGCAGGAAACCGAAGGCGACCTTGCCGGTGGCGGGGTCGGCGTCGGCGCGCACCTCCTCCGCGGCGCGTGCGATCTCGGCGAGCGCGCGCTCGACGGAACCGAGGAAGGTGCGTCCGGCGGGGGTGAGGGAGACCGTGCGTCCCCGCCGGGCGAACAGGTCGACACCCAGGTCCTGTTCCAGCCGGACCATGGCCCGGGACAGCGTCGACTGCGGCACCTGCATCTCCTGCGCGGCACGGGTGACGTGCTCGGTGCGGGCGACCCCGGCGAAGTGGGCGAGACGCGGGGCGAGCACGGAAACGATGTCTTCTGTGTCACTGGATGGTGACAGGTGAGCTTCTGACCTCTGCTGATGCACCATGGGAACGATTATGGGGGTTCCATGCATTGGACGGATGAGTCGCGTGGTCCGTACGTTCGAGGCATGCCTTCCGTCAGTACCGGGGCGTCCACCACCGTGGGCGCCGGACCGACCGTTCCCGCTTCCGGCTCCCGCAGCCACTCCGACTCCCCCACTCACTCCCAAACCCACACCCACACCCACTCCCGCTCCAACCTGTCCTCCGACACCCGTATGACCCCGGGCGGGCCCGGTTACCGCCGGATGAGTCTGGCGCTGTTTCTCGCCGGGGTCGCGACCTTCGCGCTGCTCTACTCCACCCAGGCCCTCCTGCCGCTGGTCTCGGGCGACTTCGGGGTGACCGCGAGCGCGGCGAGCTGGACGGTGTCCGCGGCGACGGGTGCGCTGGCGTTGTTCGTGCTGCCGATGAGCGCGCTGTCCGAGCGGTTCGGGCGGCGTGCGGTGATGACGGCTTCGCTGGCGGTCGCGGTGACGGTCGGGCTGCTGGTCCCCTTCGCCCCGAACCTGGGCGTTCTGGTGGTGCTGCGGGCGGTGCAGGGCGCGGCGCTCGCGGGGCTGCCGGCGTCGGCGACGGCGTACCTGGCGGAGGAGGTCCGTCCGAAGGCCCTGGTCACCGCGATCGGTCTGTTCGTCGCGGGCAACAGTGTCGGCGGCATGAGCGGCCGGGTCATCACCGGCTGGGTCGCGCAGGAGTGGGGCTGGCGGGTCGCGGTCGGGGCGATCGGTGTCGTGGCGGTGGGGTGCGCGGTGGCCTTCCGGCTGCTGCTGCCGGCGCCGAGGCACTTCGCTCCGGGTTCGCTGCGGCCGCGTGTGCTGGCCCGTACGGTTCGTGACCATCTCTCGAACCCGCTGTTGCGCCGGCTGTACGCGATCGGTGCGCTGTTCATGACGGTGTTCGGCGGCGTCTACACGGTGATCGGTTACCGCCTGACCGAGGCGCCCTTCTCGCTGCCCCAGGGCATCGTGGGCTCGATCTTCCTGGTGTATCTGGTGGGTACGGTGTCGGCCTCCACTGCCGGGAAGCTGGTGGGGCGGCTCGGGCGGCGTGGGGCGCTGTACCTGGCGGGCGGGACGACGACGTCGGGGCTGCTGCTGTCCCTGGCTGACACGCTGCCGTTGGTGTTGCTGGGGCTGGTCCTGATCACGGCCGGTTTCTTCGCCGGGCACGCGGTGGCGTCCTCCGCGGTGAGCCACACCGCGGCGCACGGGCGTGCGCAGGCTTCCGCGCTCTACCAGTCCGCGTACTACGTCGGTTCCAGTGCCGGGAGCACGATCGGTGCGGTGGCGTTCCACGCCGGGGGCTGGGCCGGGACCGTGGGGGTCGGGCTGCTGGCGGTGCTGGGTGTCGTGTCGATCACTGTCGTGGGGTCGCACGCGGCGCGGGTGCAGGCGCGGCGGGGGGCTGTGGCGGTGGGCTGAGCGGGTTCGCTCCGCGGGTTCCCTCCGGTTTTTCTCGCCCCCGCCGCCCCTACCCGTCCCATCCCTTCCTGGGGGCTGCCGCCCCCAGACCCCCGCTGTCGGCCTGAACGGCCTCGTCCTCAAACGCCGGACAGGCTGACATTCAGCCCCTCCGGCGTTTGAGGAGCGGAGGTCCGGGGGCTGGCCCCCGGAAGACGCGGGTCGGCTGACCTGCGGTTTCGGGTGTCGAGGGGCCGTTGTCAGTGGGCTGCTGTAGCTTCCGAAGTGCTGGGCGTAAAGAGGCGCGCCAGGGAGCAGCCACAGGGGTGGATGGACGATGAGCAAGGGCACGGCGACAGCAGCAGACCTCGACCTGCAACTGGAGAAGTACCGGGTCGAGCTGACCGGTTACTGCTACCGGATGCTCGGCTCGTCCTTCGAGGCGGAGGACGCGGTACAGGACACCCTCGTCAGGGCCTGGCGGAGCTACGAGAAGTTCGAGGGCCGCTCCTCGCTCCGTTCATGGCTGTACCGCATCGCGACGAACGTATGCCTGGACATGCTGACGGCAGGCAACAAGCGGGCCCGCCCCGTCGACCTCAGCGACTCCACCCCCCTGGCCCAGGCGGCCCTCTCCCCCCGCCCGGACAACACCTGGCTGGAGCCCGTCCCCGACGCCCGCGTCCTGCCCACGACCAGCGACCCGGCGGAGGCGGCCGTGGCGAAGGAGTCCGTCCGGCTGGCCTTCGTCGCGGCCCTGCAGAAGCTGCCCGCCAAGCAGCGTGCCGTGCTCATCCTCCGCGAGGTGCTCGCCTGGAAGGCGAGCGAGGTCGCCGAGCTGCTCGAAACCTCGGTGGCGTCGGTGAACAGCGCGCTCCAGAGGGCACGGGCGACGCTGGCCGACGCGCACAACCAGGGCGCGGACAGCGCCGTCTCCGACCCGCTGGACGAGGAGCAGCAGAAGCTCCTCGACCGCTACATGGCGGCGTTCGAGGGCTACGACATGGCGGCGCTGACCGCGCTGCTGCACGAGGACGCGGTCATGACGATGCCGCCGTTCGACCTGTGGCTGCGCGGCACGGCCGACATCACCGGCTTCATGACGACGCTGGGCGCACCCTGCGCGGGCTCGCACCTGGTGCCGGTCGCCGTGAACGGCCTGCCGGGCTTCGCCCAGTACAAGCCGGATCCGGACAAAGGTGGCTTCTCCCCGTGGGCGATCCAGGCCCTGGAGATATCAGAGGGCCGGATCGCCGGGTTCCACTGCTTTCTCGACACAGCCCGCCTGTTCCCGCTCTTCGGGCTGCCCCTCCATCTCGAAGGCGAGACCGACGAGACCGAGTAGCGCGCGCAGCGCCGGGTCGGGGCCCCGCAGCCGGATGCGGCCCCCGGCACGCCGGGCGGCGAGCTGAAGCCTGGCCAGTACGTCGACGGTGGCCAGCCCCGCCGGTCCGATTCCGGCGACGTCGCACACCACGACCCCCGCCCCCGTCACCGTCAGCAGCGCGCGCACATCGGCACAGAGCCGGGGCACCTCGTCCTTGGCGACGGGTCCCGGCAGCACGAGTACAGCGGGTGTCGTGGCATCCACGTTCGGTAGACCGTCCTGGGGCTCGTGACTCATCGCGGGGCAGAGACCGGATCGACGCCAAAGATCACATTGACCTGTGCCCCGCCTTCCCCGGAGGGTTGGGTGTATGCCCCATGGATCTGCACCACCCGCGATACCCGACGGCCTCCTTCCCTCCGAGGAGGCTCTGTGCAAGGGGTGCTGACAGGGTTCGCGGTGATCGCCGTCGTCATTGGCGTCGGCTTCGTCATCGGACGCCGTGGCTATCTCGGCGAGCACGGACGGGAGGTGCTGACCAAGCTCGCGTTCCATGTGGCCTCACCGGCCCTGTTGTTCACCACACTCGCCGAGGCCGACCTGTCGGTGATCTTCTCCAGCCGCCTGCTCGTCACGGCGCTGAGCACGGCAGCGGCGGCCGGAGTCTTCGTCGCGGTCGGTGTCGTACGGCGCTGGGGCATCGGCCGGACGACCATCGGCGCGCTGTGCTCCAGTTACGTCAACGCCGGCAACCTGGGCATCCCGATCGCCGTGTACGTGCTGGGCGACGCCTCGCTCGTGGCGCCGGTGCTGCTGTTCCAGGTGATCGCGCTGACACCGATCGCGCTGACGATCCTGGACCTGTCGGGGCGGGGCGACAAGGGCCCGCTATGGCGGCGGCTGATCACGCCCCTGCGCAACCCGATCGCGGTGGGCTCGCTGGCCGGGGTCGCGGTCTCGGCGTCCGGTCTGACGGTACCGGGGGCGGTCATGGATCCGCTGACGCTGATCGGGAACATGTCGGTGCCCGCGGTCCTGCTCGCCTTCGGGATCTCCCTGTGCGGCAGCACGATGCCTGGCCGTGGCACCGACCGGCACCCGGTGCTGCTCTCGGTCGCCCTGAAGTCGGTGGGCCAGCCGGTGGTGGCCTGGGCGCTGGCGGCCGGGGTCTTCGGCCTGCACGGGGCGCCTCTCCTCGACGTCGTCGTCACCTCGGCGCTCCCGGCCGCGCAGAACCTCTTCACGTATGCGAGCCGCTATCGCGTGGGCGAGGTACTGGCCCGGGAGTCGATCCTGCTGTCGACGGTGCTGTCGGTGCCGGTGCTGGTGGTGGTGGCGGCGTTGTTGGGGTGAGGTGTATGTCAGTCGACGGGGAACTCGCTGGTGTCGATGACGAGGTCGAAGGGGTCTGGGAGCTTGAGGGCCTCGCCGAACTTGGCGGTGCTCAGAGGGCGGTAGACGTCGCCCTTCGGTTCGCCGTAGAGCGTCGCGGTCGGGCCCTCGGGAGCCCAGCGATCGACGAGGAGGTAGAGCGGGATGCCCGCGGCGGCGTAGGCGGCGGGCTTGCTGATGCGGTCGTGGCGGGCGTTGGACTTGGAGGTCACCTCGACGACGAGCTCGGCGAGGGCGGCCGGGATGTGGGTGTTCGTGTCCGCGTGCTCCCGCCTCGGAGCGACCACGATGTCCGGGATGAGCATGCCCAGGCGCGAGGGCACGGCGACCGACAGCGTCTGGAAGACCCCCCAGTCCTCGGGGATCACGGAGTAAAGGCGGCGCTGGATGCTTTCCGCGATCAGGTTGTGGCGGAACGCGGGAGCAGGTGACACGGTGATGATCCCCTCGATGATCTCCACCTTGCTGCCCTCAGGCCATTCCATCTCCTCCCAGAACCGGACGAGGTCGTCCCAGCTCTGATCGGGGTCCTGGCTGATGGTGAGTGCGCTCATGGCGGTCTCCTCTTCGGTACGTCACCGATCCCAGCATGCCGAACGGAACCGGCGCCGGTCCACCGATCCCGTTCACCCGAATGGGGAAACCGCAGCTCAGCCGATACGTTCCAGCACCACCGGTGACACCGCGAACTCCGTCCCGGCCGCCCCGATGTCGTAGGAACCCTCCACCGCCTCCAACGCGTAGGCGAACCGCTCCGGCGTGTCCGTGTGCAGCGTGAGCAGGGGCTGGCCCTCGGTCACCGGGTCGCCCGGCTTGGCGTGCATCTCGACGCCCGCCGCCGCCTGGACCGGGTCCTCCTTGCGGGCGCGGCCGGCGCCGAGGCGCCAGGCGGCGATGCCGATGTCGTACGCGTCGAGGCGGGTCAGGACGCCCGAGGAGGGGGCCGTGACCACGTGCTGTTCCCGCGACGTCGGCAGCGGAGCGTCCGGGTCGCCGCCCTGGGCCTTGATCATGCGGCGCCACACGTCCATCGCCGAGCCGTCGGCCAGGGCCTTGGCCGGGTCGGCGTCCTTCAGGCCGGCGGCGTCGAGCATCTCGCGGGCCAGGGCCAGGGTCAGTTCCACGACGTCCGCCGGGCCGCCGCCCGCGAGCACCTCCACCGACTCCCTGACCTCCAGCGCGTTGCCCGCGGTCAGGCCCAGGGGGGTGGACATGTCCGTGAGCAGGGCGACCGTGCGTACACCGTGGTCGGTGCCGAGGCCGACCATCGTGGAGGCCAGTTCCCGCGCGTCCTCGATCGTCTTCATGAAGGCACCCGTGCCGACCTTCACGTCCAGGACGAGCGAACCGGTGCCCTCGGCGATCTTCTTCGACATGATCGAGGAGGCGATCAGGGGGATCGCCTCGACGGTGCCCGTCACATCCCGCAGGGCGTACAGCTTCTTGTCCGCCGGGGCCAGGCCGTCGCCCGCCGCGCAGATGACCGCGCCGACGCCGTCCAGGACGGACAGCATCTCCTCGTTGGAGAGCTGGGCGCGCCAGCCGGGAATCGACTCCAGCTTGTCCAGGGTGCCGCCCGTGTGGCCGAGGCCCCGGCCGGAGAGCTGGGGGACCGCGGCGCCGCAGGCCGCCACCAGCGGGGCCAGCGGAAGCGTGATCTTGTCGCCGACGCCGCCCGTGGAGTGCTTGTCGGCGGTCGGGCGGGTCAGGGACGAGAAGTCCATACGCTCGCCGGAGGCGATCATCGCGGCCGTCCAGCGGGCGATCTCACGGCGGTCCATGCCGTTGAGCAGGATGGCCATCGCGAGCGCCGACATCTGCTCGTCGGCGACCTCCCCACGGGTGTACGCGTCGATGACCCAGTCGATCTGTTCGTCGCTGAGCTCACCGCGGTCCCGCTTGGTGCGGATGACGGAGACGGCGTCCATGGCCATGGCTTTGCTTTCCTTCCGAGGTTCCGGAGGTTCCGAAAGTGACTTCCGGGGTTCCGGAAGTGAGCGGCCCCTCCGACCCGACCCAACCGGTCGTCAGGAGGGGCCGCACGCGTTACTTGGTGAGATGCTCCGGGCCGAACGCCTGCGGCAGCATCTCCGACAGGGGCAGGACGCCCTCCGGGGTCTCCAGGAGCATGTCCGGCCCCCCGAACTCGTACAGCAGCTGGCGGCAGCGACCGCACGGGACGAGGATGGCGCCCTGCCCGTCCACGCACGTGAAGTGCGTCAGCCGCCCGCCGCCGCTGTTCTGCAGCTGCGAGACCAGCCCGCACTCGGCGCACAGCCCGAGACCGTAGGAGGCGTTCTCGACATTGCAGCCCGAGACGATCCGGCCGTCGTCGACCAGGGCGGCGACGCCGACCGGGTAGCCGGAGTACGGGGCGTACGCCCGGGACATCGCGTCCCGGGCCACCACCCGCAGCTCGTCCCAGTCGACGCCGTCGACACAGGCGGGCGACGTCACTTGCCCTGTCCCTTCCGGTACGGCAGACCGTCCGCCTTGGGCATGCGCAGCCGCTGCGCGGAGAGCGCGAGGACGACCAGCGTGATGACGTACGGCGTGGCGGAGACGACCTGGTTGGGGACCTCGTCGGTGGTCACGTACCAAGTGAACAGCAGGGCGCCGATCAGGACGGTGATCGCGGCGGTGGTGTACTTCTTCCGGACCGCCAGCCAGATGGCGCCGATGACCAGCAGGAGGGCGCCGAGCAGCAGCAGCGCGTGGACGTTCTCGGCGCCGCCGCGCAGGTTGAGGCTGTCGGTGTAGCCGAACAGGCCGGCGCCGAGGGCGAGTCCGCCCGGCATCCAGTTGCCGAAGATCATCGCGGCGAGACCGATGTAACCGCGCCCGCTGGTCTGGCCCTCCAGATAGAAGGGGTTGGCCACGATGGACAGGAAGACACCGCCGAGGCCGGCCAGTCCGCCGGAGATGATCACAGCCAGGTACTTGTACTTGTAGACGTTGACGCCGAGCGACTCGGCGGCGACGGGGTTCTCACCGCAGGAGCGCAGACGCAGACCGAACGAGGTGCGCCACAGCACCCACCAGCTGCCGGGGATCAGCGCGACGGCGATGAGGGTCAGCCAGGAGACATGGGTGACCAGGCCGCCGAGCAGGCCCGCGATGTCGGAGACCAGGAACCAGCCCTTGTGGTTGAGTTCCTGAAGCGCGTCCGAGAGCCCCGGCACCGTGAAGTCGCCGAGGGACTCCACCGGCGGGGACTGCTTGGCCGAACCGCCCTGCGTGCCCTCGAAGGCGAGGGGGGCCAGGTAGCGGGTGGCGCCGAGGGCGAGGATGTTGATGGCCACACCGGAGACGATGTGGTTGACGTTGAAGGTGACGGTGACGAGGGCGTGCAGGAGGCCGCCGATGGCGCCGCCGGCGATGCCGACGAGGACGCCGGTCCACGGGCCCCACTGGTAGCCGGCCCAGGCGCCGAACCAGGTGCCGAGGATCATCATGCCTTCGAGGCCGATGTTCACGACGCCCGCGCGCTCGGCCCACAGGCCGCCGAGACCGGCCAGTCCGATCGGGACGGCCAGCTCCAGCGCGGTGGACATCTGGCTGACGTTGGTGATGCCGTCGGCGCCGGTGACGATGCGGACGATCGAGGTCAGCGCGAGGCCGCCGGCGATGACGAGCATCAGGACGGGCAGCGACAGTCTGCGGCCGGCCGGGGCGGCGGGCTGCAGCGTGGGCTGGTTGACAGCGGTCGCGGTGGTCATCGGCCAGCCACCTCCTTCTGGGCGTTGGTGTCGGCGGCGTTGCCGGTGGCGCTGTCGGTGGCGCCGAGGACGTGACCCGCGGCGAGCTCCGCGCCGACGCGGCGCTGCTGGCGGCGCAGACCCCACTCGCGCACGGCCTCGTAACTGACGACGACGGCGAGCACGATCAGGCCCTGCATGATGACCGCGATCTCTTTGTCGTAGTCGTGGAAGTCGAGCTCGGGCGAGGCCTTGTCGAGCCAGGCCCACAGCAGGGCCGCGAACGCGATACCGGTCGGGTTGTTGCGGCCGAGCAGGGCGATGCCGATGCCGAGGAAGCCGATGCCGGTGGGGAAGTTCAGGCTGTAGGTGTGGGTGTCGCCGAGGAGGATCGGCAGGCCCGCGAGACCGGCCATGCCGCCGGAGATCAGCATCGCGGTCAGCACCATCCGCTTGGGGTCGACACCGCTGGCCGCGGCGGCGCTCTCCGAGGCACCCGAGGCCCGCAGGTCGAAGCCGAAGCGGGTGCGGTTGAGGACGACCCAGTAGACGACGCCGAGCAGGACGGCGAGGAACACCAGGCCGTAGATCTCGCCGGCCGCGCCCAGGTCGATACCGGGCACCCAGCCGGACTCGTGCATCTCGCCGGTGGTGTTGTTGTTGCCGACCTTGACGCCGAAGACGCTGGGCAGCCACAGGTAGGCGATCACGGACGTCGCGATCGCGTTGAGCATGATCGTCGCGACGACCTCGCTGACGCCGCGGGTGACCTTGAGGACACCGGCGATGCCGGACCAGAAGGCGCCGGTGAACACCGCGGTCAGGAGCAGCAGCGGGATCTGGAGGAACGCCGGCAGGTTCACATGGGCGCCGACGACCGCCGCGATCATCGCGGCGAGCTGGTACTGGCCGTCGACGCCGATGTTGAACAGGTTCATCCGGAAGCCGATGGCCACCGCGAGCGCCGCGATGTAGTACATCGAGGCCTGGTTGATGATCAGGACCTGGATGTCGGAGAACGTGGCCTGCTCGAACATCAGGGTGTACGGCTCGACCGGGTTCTTGCCCGAGGCGATCAGCACCACCGAGGTCAGGGCGAAGGCCACGGCGAGCGCGATGACCGGTCCGGCCACCGCGAGGAGCACACGCTCCTTGTCGAACTTCTTCATCAGCGGGCCTCGTCTTCCGGGGCGTCTGCCTGGGTCTTCGCCGGACCTTGGGAGGGGATGTTCGCCGCGGTGTCGGCCTGGGTCTCCGCCGGGGCGTCGGCTTCGGTCCGGGCCGGGGCGTCGGCTTGGGTCTGGGCGGGGTCGTCCGACCCGGACTCCGCCGGCCCGTCCGCCGGGGGCTCCTCGTGTTCGAGGTGGCCCGTGGCCGCGCCGGTCATGGCCGAGCCGAGTTCCTCCGGGGTGATCGTGGCCGGGTCGGCGTCGGCGACCAGCTTGCCGTTGTAGATCACCCGGAGCGTGTCGGACAGGCCGATCAGCTCGTCCAGGTCGGCGGAGATCAGCAGCACGGCCAGGCCCTCGCGGCGCGCCTCACGGATCTGGTCCCAGATCTGGGCCTGCGCGCCGACGTCCACCCCGCGGGTGGGGTGGGCGGCGATCAGGAAGCGCGGCTTGTGGCTCATCTCGCGGCCGACGATCAGCTTCTGCTGGTTGCCGCCGGAGAGCGAGGCCGCGGTGACGTCGATGCCGGGCGTGCGGACGTCGTACGCCTCGACGATCCGCCGTGTGTCCTCCTGGGCGGACTTCGGGTCCAGCCAGACGCCCTTCGCGTTGGGCGCCTCGGTGACGTGGCCGAGGATCCGGTTCTCCCAGAGCGGGGCCTCCAGGAGCAGTCCGTGGCGGTGGCGGTCCTCGGGGATGTAGCCGATGCCCTGCTCACGGCGCCTGCGGGTGGGCCAGCCGGTGATCTCGTCCTCGGCGAGCGTGATGACGCCGGAGTCGGCGTGCTTGAGGCCGATGAGCGCGTCGACGAGTTCGGTCTGGCCGTTGCCCTCGACACCGGCGAGCCCCAGGACCTCGCCCGCGTGGATGGTGAAGCTGATGTCGTCGAGCAGCGCCTTGCCGCCGGGGGCCTCAAGGCGGAGCTTCTCGACGGTCAGTACGGGGCGGTCGGTGACCGTGGACTCGGCGGTCTCGGGGGTCGGCAGCTCGCTGCCCACCATCAGCTCGGCGAGCTGGCGCGGGCTGGTCTCGGCGGGCACGGCCGTGCCGACGGTCGTGCCGCGGCGTATGACGGTGATCTCGTCGGCGACCGACAGCACCTCGCCCAGCTTGTGCGAGATGAAGATGACCGACAGTCCCTCGGACTTCAGCTCCCGCAGGTTGGCGAAGAGCGCGTCGACCTCCTGCGGTACGAGCACCGCGGTGGGCTCGTCCAGGATCAGGGTGCGGGCGCCGCGGTAGAGGACCTTGAGGATCTCCACGCGCTGGCGGGCGGCGACGCCGAGTTCCTCCACCAGGAGGTCGGGGCGTACCCCGAGGCCGTAGCGGTCGGAGATCTCCTTGATCCTGCGGCGTGCCTTGCCGCCGATGCCGTGCAGCTTCTCGCTGCCCAGCACCACGTTCTCCAGCACCGTGAGGTTGTCGGCGAGCATGAAGTGCTGGTGGACCATGCCGATGCCGCGGGCGATGGCGTCGGCGGGACTGCTGAAGGTCACCTGCTCGCCGTCGACGGCGATCGTGCCCTCGTCCGGCTTCTGCATGCCGTAGAGGATCTTCATCAGCGTCGACTTGCCGGCGCCGTTCTCGCCGACGAGGGCGTGCACGGTGCCCTTGCGGACACTGAGGTGGATGTCGTGGTTGGCCACGACGCCCGGGAAACGCTTGGTGATTCCGGCGAGTTCGACGGCGGTCGCCTGACCGTTGACCGCCGCGCCGGCCGGAGGGCTGCTGGACGCGTTGATGGCGCACTCTCCTGTGGAAGGGGGTCGCCTACGCGTGTGGCACCCCTATGGCAACTGGCAACGAACGGGGTGACGCGCCGTTCGACAACGGGGTACAGGGCGAAAGGCTCCCCGTACCCCGTTGAGCGGAGGTCACCCCGCGGTTACTGGCTGATTGAGGCCCTGCTGTGTCAGCTGGTCCTGACCTTGATCTCGCCGCTGATGATCTTCTCCTTGGCCGTTTCGATGGCTTGCTGGAGCTCGGTGTCGTCCTTGAACCTGGGGTTGGAGTCCGCGAGGCCGACCTCACCGGTCTTCAGATCGCCCCGTACGATACCGCTCTCCGGCTTGCCGTCCTCGACGGACTTCGCAAGGTTGTAGACCGCCTTGGCCACGTCCTTCGTCGCCGAGGTGAGGATGTGGTCCTTGTACTTCGCGAGGGCCTGCTGCTCGTACTGGTCCGAGTCGACGCCGATCGCCCACACCTTGTTGGCTGCGGCGGCCTCGATCACACCCTGGCCCGACAGGCCGGCCGCCTGGTAGACGACGTCGGCCTTCTTCTCGATCTGGCTCTCGGCGGCCGTCTTGCCCTTGTCGGGGCTGGAGAAGCCGCCCTCCTCCGCGGTCTGCGTGAGGTACTGCGAGAGGACCTTCGCCTTGGGGTTGGTGTCCTCGACGCCCTGCTTGAAGCCCGCCTCGAACTTGTGGATGAGCGGGATGTCCACACCACCGACGAAACCGACGGTGTTCGTCCTGGTCGCCTTGGCGGCGGCGACACCGGCGAGGTACGAGGCCTGCTCCTCGGAGAAGACCAGGTCCGCGACGTTCTCCGCCTGGATGGTGGAGTCGTCGACGATGCCGAACGTGACGTCCGGGTACTTCGCCGCGGCCTCCTTCACGGCTGCCGCGTAGGCGTAGCCGACACCGATCACCGGGTTGTAGCCCTGCTTGGCCAGCGAGACCAGGCGCTGGGTCTTGTCGGCGTCCGTCTCGCCCTCGGTGGGCTCGACGTCCGTGGTCTCGTAGCCGAACTCCTTCTCCGCCTTCCGCAGGCCCGCGTACGCGGCGTCGTTGAAGGACTGGTCGCCCTTGCCGCCGACGTCGTACGCGATGGCGAGGCCCTTGTCGCTCTTCCCCTCCTGGTCCTGGGAGGACGCCTCGGTCGAGGTGCCGCCGCAGGCGGAGAGGGCGAGGGCGAGGGACGCGGTCGCTGCGCCTGCGACCGTGAGGCGGGAAACCCGGCGCATGTGGTGTGCTCCTGTCGTACTGCGCCGTACGGTGGTTCTTCACGGCTTCGGCGCGTGGTGGCTCCGCCGCAGAGTAACGCGCGTAGACCTGCGGGTGAAAGCCTGCGGTACGGCTTGTTATGCGGCCGCAACGCTCCGCTGGTTGGGTGGGTTCTGGTCGCGCCGTTTTTTGTGCGGTGCGTCCAGGGCTGCGGGTTGGTTTTGGCTGGTCGCGCGGTTCCCCGCGCCCCTTTCGGGCGCGCCCCGCGTTCCCTGTGAACGGCAAGCGGGCGGGCGCCCGGGGGTGCCCGCCCGCTTGCCGTGGTCGTCGGCTACTCGGTCTTGACCTTGATGGAGCCGTCGACGATGCCTTCCTTGGCCTTGGTGACGGCGTCCGAGAGGCCGGGGATCTTCGCGAACTCGGGGTTGCTGTCGACCAGGCCGACGCCGTTCACCTTCAGGTCGAAGGTCTGCGTGCCGGTCAGCGGCTTGCCGTCCTCGACGGACTTGGCCAGCGCGTACACCGCGCCGCCGATGTCCTTCGTCGCCGAGGTCAGGATGTACTTCTTGTACTTGGCGAGGGCTTCCTGCTTGTACTGGTCGGAGTCGACGCCGATCGCCCACTTCTTCGCGGTGGCGGCGGCCTCGATCACGCCCTGGCCGGAGAGACCCGCGGCCTGGTAGACAACGTCCGCGTTCTTCTCCAACTGGGCCTCGGCGGCGGCCTTGCCCTTGTCCGGGCTGGAGAAGCCGCCCTCCTCGGCGGTCTGCGTCAGGTACTGCGACAGGACCTTCACCTTGGGGTTGGTGTCCTTGACGCCCTGCTCGAAACCGGCCTCGAACTTGTTGATCAGCGGAACGTCCACGCCGCCGACGAAACCGACGGTGTCCGTCTTGGTCGCCTTGGCGGCGGCGACACCCGCGAGGTACGAGGCCTCGTTCTCGGCGAAGACCAGGGAGGCCACGTTGTCGCCCTCGACGACGGAGTCGACGATGCCGAAGCTGACCTTCGGGTACTTCTTGGCGACCTCTTCCATCGCGGGGCCGTACGCGAACCCGACACCGACGATGGGGTTGTAGCCCTGCTTGGCCAGCGAGGTGAGGCGCTGCACCTTGTCGGCGTCGGTCTCGCCCTCGGTCGGCTCGATGTCGGCGGTCTTGTAGCCGAACTCCTTCTTGGCCTTCTCCAGGCCCGCGTACGCGGCGTCGTTGAAGGACTGGTCGCCCTTGCCACCGATGTCGTAGGCGATGGCGAGCCCCTTCGCCTCGCCGCCGCTCTCGCCGCCGCCGCCACTTCCGGCTTCGCTGCTCGTACCGCCACAGGCCGTGGCCGCGAGGGCCAGCGACGCGACCCCCACCGCGACGCTTGTCAGTTTGGATATCCGACGCATTGTGAAGTTCCCCATTCTCCCTAGCCCCGCAGTGGGTGCTGGTTCAGCCCCCGCCGTGGGTGCCGAGTCCGGCGCAGATTAACGCGCGTAGACCATCGAGGGAACGGGGTACCGCGTGGCTGTTATCCATTCGTGCCGATGGCCGGTTAAGTCCGCGTGAATCACGAGCCCAAAAGGGGCGATCAGGACATAACGCCCCCTGGTCGGCCGGGGAGGGGTGACGGCCGGTCACCCCTCCCCGGCCGCGCCGCGACTACCGTCCGCCGTCGAGGAGGGCGGCCGCGGTGAAAAGCTCCACGCCGACGGTGATGGCGTGCTCGTCGGCGTCGAAGTCGCCCTGGTGGAGGTCGCGGACCAGACGGTCGCCGGGCCGGCGGACGCCGAGGCGGGCCATGGCGCCCGGGACGTGCTCCAGGTACCAGGAGAAGTCCTCGCCGCCCAGGCTCTGATCGGTGTCCTCGACGGTGTCCGCGCCGCGGCGCGCGGTCATGGCGTCGCGCAGCAGTTCGGTCACGACCGGGTCGTTGACGACCGGCGGAACGCCCCGGATGTAGTTGATCTGGGACTTGGCGCGGTGGAGGGTGGCGACTTCGTCGATCGCCGCGTGCACGAGGTCGGGGGCCTGCCGCCAGGCCTCGATGTCGAGGCAGCGCACGGTTCCGGAGAGCTCGGCGTGCTGCGGGATCACGTTGCAGGCGTGCCCGGACTCGATACGCCCCCAGGTGACGGCGAGCCCGCTGCGGGCGTCGACGCGGCGGGCCACCAGCGCGGGCACGTCGGTGGCGACGCGGGCGGCGGCGGTGACGAGGTCGGTGGTGAGGTGGGGGCGCGCGGTGTGGCCCCCGGGGCCGTCGAGTGCGACTTCCAGGCGGTCACAGGCGGAGGTGAGGGGCCCGTTGCGCAGCCCGATCCGCCCGGCCTCCACCCTGGGGTCGCAGTGCACGCCGATGATCCGCCCCACGTTCTCCAGAGCACCGGACTCTATGGCGTCGGGCGCGCCACCGGGCAGCACCTCCTCGGCCGGCTGGAAGATCAGCCGCACGGGCCGGGGCAACCGCCCCTTCCGGTGCAGGTCGGCGAGGACGAGCCCGGCACCGAGGACGACGCTGGTGTGCACGTCGTGGCCACAGGCGTGCGCGCGGTCGGGCACGGTGGAGCGGTAGGGGCTGTCGACCTTCATGTCGGGAATCGGCAGGGCGTCGATGTCGGCCCGCAGGGCGAGCATGGGCCGCCCGCCGTCCCAGTCACCGATGTCACACAGGAGCCCGGTCCCGGTTTCGAGTACGCGCGGCCTGAGCCCGGCCTTCTCCAGACGGGCCTTGATCGCGGCGGTGGTACGGAACTCCTGGTTGCCGAGCTCGGGGTGCATGTGCAGGTCGCGGCGGAAGGCGACGAGTTCGGTGCGCAGGGCATCCGGCAGGGTGCCGGGAAGCGCCGCTTCCCCGGGCAGATCGGCCTCGGACTCTCGGGACATCAGTTGGTTCACCCTAAGAAGAGTAGGGCGATCTGGCGGTCACCTAACCCGCGATCAACAAAAATTCAGCCCGTCAGAGAAGAAAATCTGACCGGTTGGCGCATGGCGATCACGGGAGGTGGGTATACCCGCCCGGCTTTTCGGGACGATTGGGCGATCAGCTCGGCTCGGGGTCGTAACACGACCCGGCGGGATCACCACGAGTTCCTGGGCGCTGGGGATGGCCGCTGGGACCGCGGGCCGCCGGGTGTGCGGGGCGCGGAAGTGCGACAGTTTCCGGAAATCTGTCGCACTTTACGGAGGGGTGGCCGCTGAGTCGGGCCGCGTCAGTGCGGAGCCGGACCATGCTCCGCACCCTCCGAGGGAACGGCGAACTCGGAGGTGTCGAGCTCGAAGTCGAAAGGTGCGGGCACATGGAGGGCTCGCCCGAAGGGCACAGTCGTGCGCGAACGGTAGCCCTTGGGTGAGGGGTCCCAGAACGCGGTGACCTCCTGGACCTGTATGTCGAGGACGAGGTACACGGGAACCACACGCCCGTACGTGTCCAGCTTGTCCAGCCAGTCGGCGTCCTTGGTGGCGTCCTCTGCGGATACGGGGGTCAGCTCGGCGACGAGGGAGAGCGCGGCTCCGTCGGCATGACGACCTTCGGCATCGAATGCGGTCTCGTGGGCAACGTGCAGGCCGGGGCCGAAGGCTCGCTCGGCCCCCGGGAAGGAAAAGAGGAACGGCGCGGCGTCGACGTGATGCCCTTCGGGCGCGTGCGGCTCCAGCTGCCGACGCAGAGACCGCATGACCGGCTGGTATCGCGGCTTCGGCCAAGGCGACACGACGATCTTCCCCCGGATGAGCTCGGCCTTGTAGCCGTCAGGTGTGTCCAGTTCCTCGACGGTCCGGAGCAGGTCCTCGAAGGCTCCGGACCCGGATGCGTCCATAGCCGCCGGGCGCTCGATCATGCTGGCCACCACGGTCCTCCCTGAGTACAGGGCGTGTTGATGCCTCCACCGTAGTGCCGAGCAAGACGCGCGGCGCGGCTTGAGCAGCTTCCCGCCGCGCCCGTACAGATCGTCACCGAGCAGGCAGCCGCCCCAGCGATCGGCCCACTCCCGTACGAGGAGCAGCCCACGCCCACCGAGCGATCCCTCGTCCGCCTGTTCCACCTGCCCCTGCGCGACGCCCGTCGAACTGCGCCGGGCGGGCGGCTTGTCGAACGGCGAGGGCAGGTGGGGGTCGGTGTCCCACACGGCAACCCGCACCCCGTTCCGGGGCTCGGCATCGAGCCGGTCGAGCGCGCGCAGCCGCAGGAATGCCGGCCCTTTGGTGTGCTGGTAGGCATTGGTGACCAGCTCGCAAGCTACTTGCGAAAGTACGTCATGGCTATCGCAGCTCGGAGCGGTCCTCTCAGCCCGGACATGGGAGGGCCCCGACTCTTGGGGGCGAGAGTCGGGGCCCTGGTCTTGCTTGCCTCACCTCGGTCTATGACACGTGCGGCTCGATGCCGGGATCAGTCATGGTGGCGTCGAAGTACTGGAACGCCGACAGCTCGTAGCCGCTGTGGTGTGTCAGGCCCGCGTGCTTGAGACACCACACCTGGGCGTTGTCCGCGTCGGCTGTGTCGGCGGAGCGTTCGCCGCACGTGAGGCACTTGCCGAAGTGACGGACGGCCATGGCCGGTATGGCTGAGAGCGTCCACTTGGCGAACTGGTAGCGGGCCCTCACGACGCGCCCCCGGCGTCCCGCCGCTGGGTGTGCTCACCGTCCGTGTCGCCTTGGTCGTCGTCGGCGTCGTCCGGCAGGCGGGCGCCTCGGCTGTCCGCGACGCGCAGCACATCGCCGAGGGCCTGCGTCGTGGCCCGCAGGGCGAGCCGCAGCGCGTGCTCCCCGGCCTTGCGGTCGTCCAAGACGGCTCGCGCACCTTTAAGTACGTTGGCGCCGCCGGTCAACTGGCCAGCCTCGATCTCGTCCGCGAGCCGGGACAGCATGCTCTCGCTGCCGTTCGTGGACAGAAAGCACGGCTTGCCGCAGTCGTTCTCCCATGGCAGCAACCGCAGGCCCGGAGGGGGCGCGGCAACGGTGTTCCGGTCGTAGCTCATCAGGCCGTCACCTCCACACCGTGAATCCGGCGCGGGCCGATGTGGACGCCGTACGTCGCGAGTACCAGTGCGCGCCGTCGTGCCCGTCGCTTCTGCTCCTCCTGGCGTCGCTCGTGCGCCACGAGGTAGGGGCGGACAAGCCGGTTGTCCTCACCCCGCAACATGGGTACGCGCGGCAGGCGGACGGTCGGCGTGTCCACGGCCCGTGCGGCTGGTGGCGGCTCGGGGGAACGGTGACGGCCCCGAGCGGGCAGCAGCAGGCGTAGCAGCGATTCGAAGATCCACGCGATAGCGTGGGGCATGTCGTCAACCTCCAGAGGGTTGGTGGCCACGCCCCCGGACCGTCCAACCACGGTCGCGGGGGTCTTCCGTCACGAAGACCCTGGCGTCGGAGGCCGGTTGAACCCATCCCATGGCCCTATAGCGGCGCCCTATATTTGGAGGTATGGAGGATGCGCTCAGCGGGGACGTGTGGTCTCATCCCCAGTTGGCGGCGGCGGTCGTCGGTGAGGACTGGGGCACTGTCTTCCGGACGTACCGGAGGCTGACCGGGCTGAGTCAGACCAAGTTGGGGGAACGGGTTGGTCTCGTTCAGCCGGATGTCTCTGACATTGAGCGTGGTCGTCGCCGTGTGACCTCGGTGGAGGTGCGGCAACGTGTTCTCGCCGGGCTCGGGGTTCCTGCCGATCTCCAGTCCGGCGGGGCTCTGTCAGCTCCGGGTGGGTCTCCGGTGGCGGGCCTTGTGCTCCAGGGAGCGGGGCCCGATGAAGATTTGTTGGCACGTGTGACAAGCGTGGTGGATGCCTCCCGCCGAGTGGACGCGCCCACGCTCGACTGGCTGGACCGCCTGTTGGCCGAGCATCGCCGGGCCGAGGATCACATCGGGTCACGGCCGCTGGTCGACGTGATGCGTCAACAGCTCCGGACCGTGGTGGACCTGTATGCGGGGGCCCGTGGTCCCTTGGCCGACCGTGTGGTTCGTCTGGCTTCCGAGCACGCGCAGTTCCTCGCATGGATGGCTCAGGATCAGGCGCAAACAGCGGCAGCGCTGGCGTGGTACGACCGTTCGCACGAGTGGGCGTTGGAAGCCGGAGACGCCAACATGGCCGCTACGACACTCAGTATGAAGGCGCACATGGCGTGGTCCGGCGGTCGCGGAAGCCGCTGCGTGCGCTTGGCGGAAGCGGCGCGCTGGTCTGCTCCCGGTACTTCTCTGGGAGTACAAGGCATGGCTGCGCAGATGGCAGCACGTGGCCATGCGCTCGACGGTGAAGCCGACGATGCTCACCGCCTGTTGGACGAAGCTCAGACACTGATCAGCCGGGCGGCCGAGCATCCTGAGGATGAGCCGGTCTGGATGTACTTCTACGACGAGACGTGGTTCACCCTTCAGCGGGGCATGGCGGCGCTGCACCTGCATGACTGGCAAGCGGCCACGGACCACCTCACGGTCGGCCTCGATGCACTGCCGGACGAGTACCGGCGTGACAAGACGTGGTACCGGGCCTGTCTCGCCCATGCCCTCGCCGGGGCGGGCGAGTCGGCGCAAGCAGTGTCCGTGGCGGTGGCGAGCGTCCCCGACGCCGCTGCGGTCGGACGGCCCCACTCCTGGAACGAACTGCACGCCACGGCAGCCGTATTGCTACGCAGGGGAGCCACGGAAGGGCAACAACTCGTGTCTGCCCTCCGGGAGTACGACTGACCAGGCACGCTGCTGCGTTCCGTCGCGGTAGTGGGCCTGAGCTGGGGTAATGGCGCGCTGTGGGCACGCCGCCGGCCGTAGAGGCTTGGGGCGGGAGCTGCCATGGGGCGAGAGAACTGGGGGCCTTACGCTCGCCAGCGGATCGGGCAGTCTTTGGGACCTGCCCGCAATAGCCCGATCGGCCCCCTGTTCTTGGCGGCTCGCCCCATGGTGGCTGCCTCAAGCCTCGTAGGCCGTCGGCCCCAGCCGCATCCCGTGACCGGACACGCCACAGTGGCCGCCTTCAAGAACAGTGAAGAAGAGTTACGCCGATCCGGTCGGCGGAACGTCGTACGACTCCGGCGCGGCCTGTGGCTGGGCGGTGGCCGTCCGGACCGGACCGGCCGTCAGGCCGCATGCCGGGCCGAGGCGGCCGAGCCGCCCGGCGCGCCCGCAGGGCGCGCCCCAGAAGTGGAGCACCACGCGACCGCTCTACGCGTGGCTCACGTCATCAACATTCCCGGTCTGCTCCAGACTCCAGATCACGCGCGGGCACTGTTCGCACAGACGGTCCCGCCGCTCAAGCCGCACGAGATCGAACACCGGGTGTCGCACAGGGTGAAACGCCAGGAAGTACTGCACCGCGAGCAGCCACCTCCGTACACCGCGATCATCCATGAGGCCGCATTGCGCATGCGGTTCGGCGACCGGGCCACCACGCGTGGCCAGCTGACGCGTCTCGTCGAGACGAGCGAACTGGGCCACGTGACGCTGATGGTGGTGCCCTTCGAGACAGGCCCCTTCCACACCTCGGGCCAGGGCTTCGATTACTTTCACGGCCCTGTGAGCCAGCTCGACACGGTCCAGATCGACACCGACCACGGTGGTGAACTCATCGACTCTCCCGCCCCGTTGGAGCGCTACCGCCTCGTACTGGACCGTATGTCGGCAACCGCCCTGGACCCGGCCAAGTCGCGCGACTTCATCACCCACCTGATCAAGGACCTGTAGAGGAGCCCCGCCCATGCCTGAACTCCGTTGGCAGAAGTCGTCGTACAGCCAGGAGGCCTCCGCCTGCGTCTACCTCGCCACCGCCCCCGACACCACCCTCCGCCTCCGCGAGAGCGACGAGCCGGACGTCGTCCTCCACACGAGCCGTGCGGCGCTGGCGGCCCTCATAGCAACGGTCAAGAAAACAGGGCGCCTCCGCCGAGGCGCCCTGTCGTCAGGTCACAGCCCTACTGGGGCTTGAAGGAACGGATCTGGTAGTTGCCCTGCAGGTTGCCGCCCGCGCCCGCGGGGGTGGAGCCGACACGGGACTGGTAGTTGGTGCCGGTGTAGTACTGCACGCGGTGCCCGGTCCCGTTCCAGAGCGAGCGTACGTTCTGCCCCCTCCGGATGAAGGAGCAGTCGTCGGCGGTGTTCGCCCTCCTCGCGCTCGACCACTGACAGCGGGTTCCCCCGCCGTTCCAGCCGCTGTAGATGCAGAAGTATCCGGGGGTGCAGTTGTAGGCGGCCCGGCTCTCGGGGGCCGCGGGGGCCGCGTTCGCGGCGGGTACGACGCCCAAGGCCGTGACCAAGGCGGATGCGGCGACGGCGAACGAGCGGATACGACGCATGGAGTTCTCTCCTCTTCCTCGCTGCGGTATGGAGGAGCCACACCGACGCCGACATACTGAACAAATCGGGCAGCGGGTAAACCACTGAACAGGCGAACGAGGGAGACACGAACGAGGGAGGCACGACCGCGGCCGGGGGCAGCGGTGAGCCCCCGCCGCTTACGACCGTGTGGCCGTCCCGCACCCCGCATCGCCGGCGTCCCGCATGCGCGCGTCCATCGAGTCGCTCCGGTCGTACGGATCGACCTCGCGACCGTCTCCCTGGCCCGAGGTCCCGCGCTCGGCGCTGAACTCGGGGGTGAAATAGCCGAAGGCGTCGCAGCCGCCGTTGGCGGTGTCCGTCTTGTAGGAGACGAGGGAGAACGTACCCGGCTCGACGACCACCTTCGCCGGGTCGTCCCAGCTCATCACGACCTCGCGGCGCACGATGGTGCGCGCGACTTCGTCGCTTCCCTTCGCGGCGCGTACGACCGGGTAGACGTACGTGACATCGCTGGTCACCTCGACCGCGCCGCGCTCGCCCTCCCGGAACGTGATCCGTCCTCGTGTCTTGACCACGTCACCCACCAGCCGCACCTTCGACTCCTCGAAGCGGCTGAACAGCGACAGAGGGTCGTCCTCACGGCTGGGGGCGCGGAACGCGGTCGCCAGGTAGTCCTGGACGTCCTGCTGGTGCGGATTGATCAGCTCGATCGCCTGCCGCGGCCGCTCCCCGCCCAGCACACCAGGGTCGAGACTGGACTCGGCGAGGAAGTCCCGGCTCCGGTCGAGCGCCTGCTCGACCTGTTCCTTGTTCATCCACCCGGTCGCCCGTGCCGCGGGCAGGCTGATGCCTGCCGTACCGTCGGCCCACCGTGCGGCCGGTGATCCCTTGAACGGCTGTTCCAGTGTGGGGAGTTGGGATGCCGCCTCCGTCGCCGGTGGTTTGTCCGGGCGTTCGGACTCCGCGGCGAGCGGGGCCCTGTCGCCGCCCCCGTCTCCGCCTCCGAACCATCCGACCACCCGCCCGGGAGCCAGCGCCACGAGCAGCAGTCCGGCCGCCACCAGCAGTCCGACCGCGTACCAGCCCTTGCTCCGTCGCCGCCGGGGCGGCTGGTGAGTCCGCCATCCCTCCGGCGGGCCGGGCTCCTCCCGCAGGCGCCGCGCCACCATCCGGGCCCGCGCCGAGGGCTCCTCGGGCGCACCCTCGGTCCCGGCCTCGGCCTCCCGCAGGAAGCGCTCCCACTCCTCGTCCGGTATGGACGCCCCGTCCTTGCCCACGATGCGACTCCCGCCCGTTCTCACACACGCCCGGCCCTCCCCAGGGCCGGCCATTGTCGGTGCATCATCACATGACCCGATGCGCCTCTTCCCCTGGGAAGTGCCCCGGGTCGCCGCGGGAGCAAGGGGCGCACATCTCGGTTTCCTTGCGGCCGCTTCCCGCTTCTTCACCTCAACTCCCTGTTGTTGTCACTATGTTGTGCGAGCTTTGAGAGCAGACGTGTGGGGCGCCGGACGGTCGGACGGGCGGGGGAGATACACGTGGAGATCAGGTTCTGGGCCGGGGGCAGTGACCAGGACGAGAATCAGAGGCAGGATCTACGGTCGCTCCACGAGTGGCTCGGGGACGATCGTGATCTGCGGCTCGCGGGCGTGCGGATCGAAGCCGTGGCCGGTGCGGGGCAAGGGCGGATGGGGATCGGACCCGAGGAGATCGGGGCCCTGTGCGGAGGCCTGTCCCTTGGGCTCCAGCTCGTGGAGAGCATCTGGGCGTGGAGGCAGGGACGTCAGCCGACCACCACCATCAATGTCTCCGTCCTCGGCGGAGAACCGGGGCAGGCGGAACAGGTCGCGGCGGCGCTGCGCTCCGCCGGGTTCGTGCCCCAGGACCGCGACGAGTCGCATGAACCGACCGTCTCCCCCGATACCCCGCCCGCCGACCACAACGATGATCCCGGTGACAGCGAGGACGACTTAGACAGCGCCGGCGGCGGAGACAGCGGCGACGACGGAGACAGAAGGTGACCGAGTCCGTCGTCCCCGCGGCCCCGACTCCTGACTCCGCCCCGACTCCTGACTCCGCCCCGGCTCCTGACTCCACTCCGGCACGAACGGCCGAGGCACCCCAGCGGCTCGACCCGGCCCGGTCGGTCTGCCTGCTGATCGGGGTCGACGCCTACAGCGGCCCCGCACACGACGGCCTGGAGAAACTCAACAGCGTCAAGCACAACCTCGCCGGCCTCCGGAAGGTCTTCCTCGACCAGCACATCGGAGGGTTCCCCGAGGGCCGCGTCATCACCCTGCCCAATCCGGCCGAGGCGCCCGAGATCATGGACGCCGTCGAAGAGGCGGGCACGCGTGCCGAGGACACGCTGATCGTGTACTACGCGGGTCACGGGCTGCTGGGCACCGATCAACGTCTGTATCTGACCCTGCCCAAATCGCGGCTCGGCCGTCCGGCCGGATGGGTCGACACCCGCCACCTCCGGGGCGCGATCGAGAAGAGCTCCGCCCGGCGGGTGGTCCTCATCCTCGACTGCTGCTTCAGCGGCAAGTGGATCCAGGAGGAGGGAGAGTCGTACTCCGCCCCGGACAGCGCGGAACTGGCGTTGAGCACCCTGACGCAACTCGACGCCGGGACGTACGCGTTGACGTCCACGGCACACAACCGGCTCTCCCACGCCCCTGACCCCGACAAGTGCTCCGCGTTCACCGGGGCCCTGGTGGACGTCCTCAGCAAGGGCGACTCCGGTGGCGGCGAGGTGCTCACCCTGGGCGAGGTGTTCCGGCTCCTCAGGAAGACGATGAGCACCATGAGCCTGCCTGAGCGTCAGGAGCCGCGCGCCCAGGACGAGAACGGGCTCTCGGCGCTCGGCTTCGTGCGCAACGCGGCGAAACCTCCCCTCCCGGAGCCCACGTCCCCGGCCGAGGTCGTCCCGGCCCCGCCACCCGGCCGCCTCCGCCGAAAACTGCTGGTGGCGCTCGCCTCGGGGCTCGCCGTCGGCCTCGCCCTCGGCCTCGCGGCACCGCCCGCGTGGGACCGCCTCCACCCGCCCGCACGCGTGGAGGCCCGCGGCGACTGCTCCTCCCGGGCCGCCCTGCTGGACCACTCCGACGTGCTGGACAAGCAGGAGGTCGACAACGAGGGGGTCGAGGGCCTGTCGGGTCTGGCCTTCGCTCCCGGCCGCGACGACAACATGTACGCGATCGCTGACAACGAACCGGGACGGATCTTTCCCATCGGCATCGGCACGCCCGAAGCCCTCAGGCTACGGGCCCAGCGGGCCACGACCCTGCGCAAGGCGGACGGCGGCGAACTCGGCCGGTGGTTCGACGGGGAGGCGATCGCCATCGAGAAGGGCGGGCGGACAGCGCTCGTCGCCTCCGAGACCGGGCCCGCGATCCGCCGCTTCGAGCTCGACAGCGGCCTGCAGAAGGGGCCCGACTTCCCCCTGCCCAAGGGTTTCCGTGTCTGGCCCGACGGCGGCGCCATGGCGGGCCGCACGATCGAGTCGCTCGCCCTCACACCGAGCGGCACGTACCTGTACGTCGGTCTGGAGTCACCTCTCGCCCAGGACGGCGACGACCGGGGCAAGAACCTCCTGCGCATCCAGCGGTACACCGGCACCCCCGGCGGGGCCTACACCCTGGACGACCAGTACGCCTACCGCACCGACGAGGGGCTGGGCCTGGTGGAACTGGTGGCGGTCGACGACAACCGGCTCCTGGCGCTGGAGAGGCAGTACTCGGCGGGCCTGGGCAACGCGATACGGGTCAAGAACGTCCTCCTGGGTCCCAAGGCCCGGGACGTGACAGGGAAGGAGTCGCTGTACGACCTGCCCGCCGATGAGTTCCTCACCAGCACGCTGCTGTTCGACCTCGCCGTCTGCCCCGAAGGCAGCCCCGGTGAGGTGGCGCTCAAGGGGACGCAGCCCAACCCCCTGCTGGGCAACGTCGAAGGCATGGCGCTGGGCGGCACGGTGAGCGACGGCCCGTACCGGGGGCGGCGGTCCCTGCTGATGGTGACCGACGACAACGGCAACGCCCAGCAGATCACCCGCTTCTACTCGATCGCCGTGCGCCTCTGAGAACCGCGACGGACCGCGACGGGACGGACCGCGACGGGACGGACCGCGACCGGACCGCGAGAGCCTACGCCGACGTCACCGCCGACAACCGGTGCACGTCCCGCGCCGTCCCCGTGACCCCCGACAGGAAGCCCTGCGCCCGGGGTGAGGCGTTCTCCGTCAGCCACGTGGGGTCGATGTCGCAGACCGCGACCTTGACGTCCGTGCCCGCCAGGGCGAGCGGCAGGGTGTGGACCACGGTCGACGGGAAGCTCAGGATCGTGCTGCCGATGGGGCCTCGGCGGGCGATGAGTTCCAGGGGGAGGTCCGGGCGGACGATCTCCAGGCCCGTCTCCTGGGCCAGCCGGTGGAGTTTTTCGGTGCTCTCGCGGCGGTGGGCGAAGTAGCGGGTCGCGCCGTGGGCGCGGGCGAGGCGGGTGACCGCCTCCAGGTAACGGTCGCCGTCGACGACGCCCGTCTCGACCAGGGACGTACCGACCATGTCGGCGCCCTTGGTGATGCGCGGGGGGCCGAAGCGGGCGCGGGTCCAGGCGAAGTCGTTCGCCGTGACCGTGATGCCCTCGGGGGTCTCGTCGATCGGCATGGAGGAGAAGACCTCCACGTGCCGGTCCCCGCCGGGGGTGAGGCGGTGGCGGGCCTTGGAGGAGACCGGGGCGAAGAGCAGGTCGCGGGGGCCGGGGCGGCCGCCCTTGCGGTGCCAGCGGACCAGGCGTTCGCCGCGGGCGAGCTGGGAGACGAACTCCATGGTCGCCGTGCCGTCGTCCACGACCACCAGGTCCTGGGCCCGGGTGATGGTGAGCAGGAGTTGTACGTAGCGGGAGAAGGGGTCGCCCATGACGACCCGTTCCGCCCGGCGCAGCAAGGGCGCCAGGCCCGCGATCGTGTGGAACGGGGCCGTCGTGCCGCCCCGCGCCTCCTCCCACCGCACCTCGTGCCCCTCGTCCCGCGCCAGCTCCGCCATACGGCGCAACTGGCCCCGGGTCATGGGGTCGTTGGGTGAGAGGACGACAAGGGTGAGCCCCGCGCCGGGTGCCCGCGCGGAGTCCGACTCCGTGCCGAGGGCGTGGGCGTGCGCCCACTCCAGGACGTTCAGGAGCTGGACCGGACTCTCGACGAAGGCGAGGGTGTGGGGGCCGGCGGTTCCGGCGCGGGGGCTCATCGACGTACGACCGTCGCTTCCCTTGGTGTGGGGGTGGAGGGGATCAGACCGTGACCGGCTCGCCCGCCGCCGCGGCGATCTCCGCCTCGGCGACGACGCCCTGGACGCGGCGCAGCTTCTTCATCGGGCCGAGCTCGGAGTCGTACACCTTCTTGATGCCGTCGCCGAGGGACGCCTCGATGGTGCGGATGTCGCGGACGAGGCGCGAGAGGCCCTGCGGCTCCACGGAGGCGGCCTGGTCGGAGCCCCACATGGCGCGGTCGAGGGTGATGTGGCGCTCGACGAAGGTGGCGCCCAGGGCGACCGCGGCGAGCGTGGTCTGCAGGCCCGTCTCGTGGCCGGAGTAGCCGATCGGGACGTTCGGGTACTCGGCCTGCAGGGTGTTGATCACGCGCAGGTTGAGCTCCTCGGCCTTCGACGGGTACGTCGACGTGGCGTGGCACAGGAGGATGTTGTCGCTGCCCAGGACCTCGACCGCGTGGCGGATCTGCTTCGGGGTCGACATGCCCGTGGAGAGGATGACCGTGCGGCCGGTGGCGCGCAGGGCGCGCAGCAGCTCGTCGTCGGTCAGGGACGCCGAGGCGACCTTGTGGGCCGGGACGTCGAACTTCTCCAGGAAGGCGACGGCCTCGGTGTCCCACGGGGAGGCGAACCAGTCGATCCCCTTCTCCTTGCAGTACGCGTCGATCTGGCGGTACTCGTCCTCACCGAACTCCACGCGGTGGCGGTAGTCGATGTAGGTCATGCGGCCCCAGGGGGTGTCGCGCTCGATGTCCCACTGGTCGCGCGGAGTGCAGATCTCCGGCGTGCGCTTCTGGAACTTGACCGCGTCGCAGCCGGCCTCGGCGGCCACGTCGATCAGCTTGAACGCGTTCTCCAGGTCGCCGTTGTGGTTGATGCCGATCTCGCCACAGACGTAGACGGGCTGACCCGGACCGGCGGTACGTGAACCGAAGGCACGCAGGCGGGAGTTGGAGCTCATGAGAAACGTTCCTTACTTGTCGAGAGGGTCGAGAGAGTCGAGAGAGGGTCCGAGGATCCAGCCGGCGATCTCTCGGATCGCGCCGTCGCCACCGGGGACGGTGGTGACCGCGCGTGCGGCGCCGCGCACGACGTCGTGGGCGCTCGCGACCGCCACGGGCCAGCCGACGAGGGCGAAGCACGGGAGGTCGTTGACGTCGTTGCCGACGTAGAGCACGCGCTCAGGCGCGATGCCCTGCTCCTCGCACCACTGCTTCAGTGCGAGGTCCTTGCGGTCGATGCCGTGGAGGACCGGGATCTTGAGCTTCCGGGCCCGGGCGGCGACCACAGGGTTCTGTTCCGTGGACAGGACCAGCATCTTCAGGCCGCTCTTGCGGAGGGCCGCGATGCCGAGTCCGTCCCCGCGGTGCACGGAGACGAACTCCCGTCCGTCGGAGTCGATCAGCACCCGGTCGTCGGTCTGGGTGCCGTCGAAGTCGAGGACGACCGCGTCGATGTCGTCGGCGGTCGGGAGGGCGCCGGGACGGTCGGCGTCGAAGAGGGGAGCGAGCGCGCGGGCGCGGGCCAGGTCGTGCGGGTCGTCGATCTCCAGGACCCGCGCGGGGTCGGTGCGCACGAGTTCCGTACGGCCGAAGAAGCGGTGCTGGTGCTTGCGCAGGCCGGCCGCGTCCATCGCGTAGGCGGCGCCGGTCTCCAGGAGGTCCTGGGGGCGGTCCTGGCGGCGGGGGCGGAACGACTTGTCGTGGTTGACGCCGTAGCCGCCGTGCGTGTCCGTGGAGTGGGTGACGGTCGTCGTGCCGCCCACGGCTCCCGTGCGGGCGGACTCGACGACGGGCGGCGCGTCCGCGGCGTCCCGCCAGATGAACCCGTGGAAGGGGGCGACGGTCAGCGCGGTGTCGGCGCCGTTCTCGACGACCGCGGCCGCGACGCCGTCGATGTCCTCGCGGACGATGAACGGGCTGGTGCACTGGACCAGGAGGACGACGTCCACCGAAGCGCCGTGGCGGGCCTCGTGCGCGTCCACCGCGTGCAGGACCGCGGCCTCGGAGGTGGCGGTGTCGCCCGCTATCGCGGCGGGGCGCAGCACGACCTCGGCGCCGGCCTCGCGGGCGGCGGCCGCGATGGCGTGGTCGTCGGTGGAGACCACGACGTCCGTCACCAGCCGGGCGGCCCGGCACTCGCGTACGGCGCGGGCGACCAGCGGGACGCCGCCGACCGGGGCGAGGTTCTTCGCGGGGACGCCCTTGGAGCCGCCGCGCGCGGGGATCACGGCGAGCACGCGGCGTACCGAAGTCGCCGGGCCCGCTTCCGGGTTGGGCATGGGATGCACTCCTTGCGAGGGGTTCACGGCGTATGCGGGCGTGCTCACAGCTCTCCCATCCGCCGGATGACGGGGGCGACCCGCTGGACCCCGTGCCGGTACGCGCCGCGTGCCGCCCGGCGCACGATCTGCCGTACGGGGCTGGGCTCCTTGTCGGCGACGGGGGCCCCGGGCAGCGGGGCGCCGTCCGGGCCGAGGTGGTGGCGGGCGAGGAGGCCGGGCAGGTAGCCGGGCGCGGTGACGGGCGTGTAGTACGGGTCGAGGGGCGGGAGTTCGGCGGCGAGCAGCTTGGTGATGCGGTCGCGCGCCGTGTCGAAGGCCGTCTCGTACGATCCGTAGGCGGCGACCCCCTGGCGGGTGACCCACGCGGCGTCGGGCGACGGCTCGTGCCCGGCGTCGAGCTGGTCCCAGGAGGCGAGGCAGCCGGAGCCCACGAAGTGGTGGTTGCCCAGCGCCTCGCGGATTCCCAGGTCGGTGAGGACGACGGTGGGGATGCGGCGGTGCAGGGACTCCAGGGCGGCCGTGGAGCTGACCGTGACCAGCAGGTCGGTCCGGTCGAGGACCTCGCCCATGTTGCCGTACACCAGGCGGAAGTTGTCCGGCAGGTCGATCCGCTGCGCCAGCTTCTGGTAGGGCAGTTCCTCGATGTGGGTGGTGTGTTCACCCGGCTTGGAGCGCAGCTTCAGTAACACCTCGCGCTCGGGGTGCAGCCTGGCGTGCTGGACCAGCCGGTTCAGCAGGTAGGTGCGGTCCTTGCGGCTGTCCGGCACGGAGGGCTGGGCGGCGAAGACCACCGTGTAGGGGTCGTGCTTGGTGTAGGGGGCACCCCCGAGGAAGGGGAGGGCCACCTCGGTCACCGAGGAGGCGTCGGCGCCCACTCCCTCGTACACGGCCCGGAACCGGTCCGCGTCCTGGCGGGAGTTGGCGAGGACCAGGTCCGCGCCGTGCCGCAGCAGCAGGCCGTCGGCGAGCTTCTCGTAGACGACACCGACGTAGCCGGTGACGACGACGGGCCGCCGGGTCCGTGCGCCCCAGGCGTTCCTCAGTCCGTGCAGCATCGCCTGGACGCCGCCCCCGACGAGGGAGAGCACGACGAGGTCGTACGGCGGCTCCTCGTCGTCGGCCGCCCCGTCCATCACCCGCAGGAACTCGACGCCGGTGACCTCGCGGAGCGAGTCCGCGCGGACGCCGACTTCTTCGAGCTGGCGGGCCGTGGGGGTGGCACGGCCCCGCAGGAGATAGCCGTCCAGACGGATGTCCGAATTCTCCGGTGCGATGCGGCTCGCGGTGAGCGCGCCCCATTTCCACCGGGTGTCGGAATCCGCGAGAACGGCGATCCGCAGGGTCTTCCTGGTACTTGCTGGCACGCCGAAGACGCTAGGAAGCCATTTCGCCCCGCGGCCCAACCAGAATCCAACAAACGGTTAACAGCACGTCGACGAATGGCGAATCAGGCCATGATCGGCGCGGAATATCGCCTGGTTCACGGTACCGCCACGTGTCGTTCACCTGGCATCAAGCCGGGAGTCAAGACGAATGCCGGGCCGCCCCCTAACGTCGGGCACGTGGTCAAGCTCTCCGTCATCGTGCCGTTCTACAACGTGCAGCAATACGCGCCCGACACCCTGAAGAGCCTGCGCGCCAACGCGCGGGACGACTTCGAGTTCATTCTCGTCGACGACTGCTCGCGCGACGAAACCCCGGACATTCTCGCGCGTGCGGAGCGCGAGCTCCCGGGCGCGGTGTATGTCAGACACGAGAAGAACGGGGGACTGGCGACCGCCCGCAACACCGGAATCGACAAGGCGCGCGGCGAGTACCTCACGTTCCTCGACGGGGACGACTGGCTCGCCCCCGGCTACTACCCGCAGCTCCTCTCCGCGATCGAGGACCTGGGCGTCGACTTCGTCCGCACGGACCACGTCCAGTGCACCGCGCGGGCGCGTTCCATCCACCGGGTGCCGCACGGCCGGCGGGGGGTCGTCCTGCGGCCGCGGGACGTGATCCTGCCCGCCGACCGCTCCACGTCCGTCGACTACGCGTACGCGTGGGCCGGCGTCTACCACCGCCGGCTGGTCGACCGCGGGCTGCTGCACTTCACGGACGGGCTGCGCACCGCGGAGGACCGGCCGTGGATCTGGAAGCTGCACCGGGAGGCGGAATCCATGGCCGTGGTGGGGCTGCTCGGTGTCTTCTACCGGCGCGGGGTGGCGTCCTCACTGACCCAGATCGGCGATGTACGGCAGCTCGACTTCATTCGCGCGTTCGACCAGGTCATCACGGAAACCGCCGCCGACCCGGACGCGTCGAAACTCCTCCCGAAGGCCGTGCGCACCTATTGCGCGATCATTTCCCATCATCTGGGATCCATTGAAAGGTTCGAGCCACAGGTGGCACGGAAACTGAAGTCGATGAGCGCCGGTGCGCTGCGGCGCATGCCGCAGGACGTGCTCGACGAGGCCCTCGACTCCATGGACGTCCAGCGCGCGACGCGGCTGCGCCGGCTGCGCCGCCGTCCCGCCGCCGCGGGGGTGGCGGCGTGACCACCCAGATCTTCCTCTCCTCCACCCTGTACGGCACGGCCACGCTCGCCGCCGCGCTGGACACCGACTGCTTCGCGCCCGCGTACCGGCGGATCCTGCTGGTCTCCAACAACGCGACGACGCCCGAGACCTCGCCCTCGCTGGACGAGATGCCCGGCTTCGAGCGGCTGCGCGGCCGGTTCGACGACGTGATCTCGTGGAACGAGACCATCTCCCCCTTCCACCCCGGCGGCTGGCAGCCCCGCCTGGACGACGCCCCGCTGTGGGAGCGGCACCTGCGGCTCGCCTGGAACCTGGGCGAGGACGACATCGAGCTGGCCGTGGAGTCCATCCAGGTGCAGCCGGCGCTCGGCATCGCGCAGATCTTCACGGGGGCGCCCGTGACCGTGTACGCGGACGGCCTGATGAGTTACGGCCCCACCCGTAACAAGATCGACCCGCTGGTCGGCACCCGTGTGACCCGGCTGCTGCACCTGGACCTCGTCCCGGGTCTGAAGCCGCTGCTGCTCACCGAGTTCGGAGTGGAGCCCGAGATCGTCCCCACGGACGCGTTCTCGAAGGTGCTCGCCGAACTGGAGGACACCGGCGACGCGCTGCCCGCCGTCGAGGAGCCCGCGCTGATGCTCGGCCAGTACCTCTCCGCGCTCGGCATCCTCACCGCCGCCGAGGAGGAGGACCTGCACGTACGGATGCTGAAGGGCGCCGTCGAGCTGGGTCACACCCGCGTGGTGTTCAAACCGCACCCCAGCGCGCCGGCCCGCTGGTCGCGCGGCCTGGAGAAGGAGGCGGAGAAGCTCGGCGCCGATCTGACGGTGGTCGACACGCCGGTCCTCGCCGAGGTGCTCTACCAGCGGATGCGGCCCGCCCTGGTCGTCGGCTGCTTCTCGACGGCACTGCTCACCGCGTCCGCGCTGTACGGCCTGCCGGTCGCCCGCATCGGCACGGAGACCCTGCTGGAGCGCCTCACGCCGTACGAGAACAGCAACCGCGTCCCCGTCACCATCGTGGACGCCCTGCTGCCGGAGCTGACGGACCGCGCGGCGGTGACCGGGCAGCGGCCGGGGCTCGACACGGAGGAGCTGACCGGTCTCGTGCGGGCCGTCGGCTACGCGATGCAGCCGAAGATCTACCCGGAGCTGCGGCCCGAGGTCGAGCGGTACCTGACGGACCGGCTGAACCAGCACACCTGGCGCTACTTCAAGCGCCGCCGCCTCACCTCGCTGGCCCTGCCGGGCGCGGTCCCGGCGCAGCTGGCGTTCATCCCCCGCAACGCGACGGTCCGCAGAGTCGCCCGTCGCGCCCGGTCATTGAAGAGGGCCACGCTCGGTTGATCTGATGAACATACCTGCGAAGACAGCACCCCCCACCACGTCCTCACAGGAAACGACCCCCATGGGGCCCTCGGGGCCCATAGGGGTCACCCGGCCGGGCAACCGGCCGGGTGACCCCTCGCGGAGAGCGGGACCGGACACGGTCCGCATCCCGCCCCCGACCACCCGCCGGGCCCCCGCCCCACGCCTGCGCGCACTCGACGGACTCCGGCTGATCGCCGCGCTGATGGTCGCCGCGTACCACTACGGCGGCCGTGACGGCGAGATATCCGAGGCGTGGGGCACCTCGTCCAAACAGCAGTTCCCCACGCTGCACGAGTGGTTCGCCTACGGCTGTCTCGGCGTGCAGATCTTCTTCGTGATCAGCGGCTTCGTGATCTGCATGAGCGGCTGGGGCCGGCCACTGCGCTCCTTCTTCGTCTCCCGCGCCTCCCGGCTGCTGCCCGCGTACTGGGCGGCGGTGATCCTGGTGACGGCGGTGTTCGCGCTGCCGGCCGTCGCGTACGAGGCGGTCTCGCCGAGCGACGCGCTCGTGAACCTGACCATGATGCAGCAACCCCTGGGCGTGGACCGGGTGCTGGGCGTCTGCTGGACGCTGTGGGCGGAGGTCCGCTTCTACGTGCTGTTCGCCCTGTGCGTGGTCCTGCCGGGCGTGACCCGCAGACGCGTGATCATGTTCTGCGCGTGCTGGACCCTCGCGGCCGTCATCGCCCAGTCGGCGAACGAGCCGCTGCTGGACGCCGTGCTGATGCCCGAGTACGCGCCGTTCTTCATCGGCGGGATCGGCCTCTACCTGGTCCACCGCGACCGGCGCGACCCGTACGCGTGGGGCATCGTGGCGGTGAGCTGGCTGATCGGCCAGCATTACGCGGTCCGCGAGCTGTGGCACGCCCCGAACCCGGAATTCTTCTCCTACCGCACGTCGTACGGCATCGTCCTCGTCATCACCCTCGGCTTCGTGGCGGTGGCGGCCATCGCCCTCGGCTGGCTGAACCGGATCAACTGGCCCTGGCTGACGGTGGCGGGCGCCCTGACGTACCCCTTCTACCTGGTTCATGAGCACCTGGGCTGGGTCTCCGTGGACGTCCTGCACCAGGGCCTGGGCCTGCCGGCGGACGCCACGCTCGGGCTCACCCTGCTGGCGATGCTGGTCCTCGCCTGGGGGCTGCACCGCGGGGTGGAAGTACGAGTAGGGCCCGCATTGCGGAGATCACTGGAACGCAGCCGCCCCTAGTTACCCACTGGGGATTACCGGGGAATTTCCGTGGAATTCATCTGGCCCGTCGTTTGGAGAGCCTCTCGCGGGTGAGCAGCGCAGCATTCCTTGACCGCACCACAGACGCCTCATAGGTTCCAACGACTGTTCGGTCCAGCGCCGGTAACGAAAGCACGTCACGCCCCCGCGAGAGAGTGTCTTCCCCCATGACCGTTGCACCAGGCATGACCCGACCGCCCCGTGAGCTCGCCGATGTCCCCGGCTGGTTCCCCGTACTCGACCAGATGCTGTTCACCTGGTTCCTGGACCGGCAGGAGGCCCGCGAAACACGCGGAGACCTTCTGGAAGTCGGCGTGTACATGGGCAGAAGCGCGATTCTCCTGGGTCACCACCGGCAGGAGGGCGAGCAGTACACGGTGTGCGACCTCTTCGAGGGCGACGCTCCGGACGACGCGAACCGGGCCGAGGCGAACAAGTCGTACTCCCGGCTGACCCGGCAGATCTTCGAGGAGAACTACCTCTCCTTCCACGACGAGCTGCCGCGCGTCCTCCAGGGTCCGAGCTCGATCCTCCCGGACGAGGTCGAGCCCCGCTCCTGCCGCTTCGTCCACATCGACGGCTCGCACCTGTACGAGCACGTGTACGGGGACATCGGCGCGGCCCACGACGTTCTGCTCCCCGAGGGCATCGTGGTCCTGGACGACTTCCGCTCGGAGCACACACCCGGCGTGTCCATGGCCGCCTGGGAGGCGGTACTCAACCGCGGGCTGCGCCCCATCTGCCTGAGCACCCAGAAGCTGTACGGCACCTGGGACGACCCGGAGCCCGTGCAGGAGGAGCTCCTGGCCATGCTGCGGGAGCGCGACGACTGCCATCTGAGCGTCCAGCAGGCGGCGGGCCGGCGCATCATCCGGCTGAAGTCCAAGGGGATGTCCGCCCCGCCGTTCCCGCACTCCAGGCACTACGAGGAGATACCGGACCCCGCCCCCGAGCCCGCCCCGGGGCCCGCCCCCGCTCCGGCCCCACGCCCCGCGCCGACGTCCCCGCGCCCCCGCCCTCGGCGCAGCCGCGCCCGCCGGCTCGCCGTGGACCTTCTCCCGCCGGTCGTCACACGAGCGATACGCCGGGCGAGGGCGGGCGGGCACCCGCGCGGCGCCTGACCGTCACGGAACCACTCGACCTTGGGGCCGAGGTGCGAGCGTAACCGGAGACATGCGGGTTCGGCTCGTGCTCACTCATAGGGAGTAACCGCCCAGCTCAGAACACATCGCTGGGCACGTACGTCCCCCAAACCTCCCGCAGCGCGTTGCACACCTCGCCCACGGTCGCCCGGGCCTTCAGGGCCTCCTTCATGGGGTAGAGGACGTTGTCCGTGCCCTCGGCGGCCTTCTTCAGGTCGGCGAGGGCCGCGTCGACGGCGGGCTGGTCGCGCTCGGCACGGAGCTTGGCGAGGCGTTCGGCCTGCTGGGCCTCGATGGCCGGGTCGACGCGCAGCGGCTCGTACGGCTCCTCCTCGTCGAGCTGGAAGCGGTTGACGCCGACGACGACGCGCTCGCCGGAGTCCGTCTCCTGGGCGATCCGGTAGGCGCTGCGCTCGATCTCGTTCTTCTGGAAGCCCCGCTCGATCGCGTTGACCGCGCCGCCGAGTTCCTCGACCTTCGTCATCAGCTCCACGGCCGCGGCCTCGACGTCGTCGGTCATCTTCTCGACGACGTAGGAGCCCGCGAAGGGGTCGACGGTGGCGGTCACGTCCGTCTCGTAGGCGAGGACCTGCTGGGTACGGAGCGCCAGGCGGGCGGACTTGTCGGTCGGCAGCGCGATGGCCTCGTCGAAGGAGTTGGTGTGCAGGGACTGGGTGCCGCCCAGGACCGCCGCCAGGCCCTGCACCGCGACCCGGACCAGGTTCACCTCCGGCTGCTGGGCGGTCAGCTGCACGCCGGCCGTCTGGGTGTGGAAGCGCAGCATCAGCGACTTGGGGTTCTTCGCGCCGAACTCCTCCCGCATCACCCGCGCCCAGATCCGCCTGGCCGCACGGAACTTGGCCACCTCTTCGAGGATCGTCGTGCGGGCCACGAAGAAGAAGGAGAGCCGGGGCGCGAAGTCGTCGACGTCCATGCCCGCCGCCACCGCCGTACGCACGTACTCGATGCCGTCGGCCAGCGTGAAGGCGATCTCCTGCGCGGGAGACGCGCCCGCCTCCGCCATGTGGTAGCCGGAGATCGAGATCGTGTTCCACCTGGGGATCTCGGCCCTGCAGTACTTGAAGATGTCGGCGATCAGGCGGAGCGAGGGCTTGGGCGGGAAGATGTACGTCCCGCGCGCGATGTACTCCTTCAGCACGTCGTTCTGGATCGTGCCGGTCAGCTGGTCCGCGCTGACGCCCTGCTCCTCGGCCACCAGTTGGTAGAGGAGCAGCAGCAGCGCGGCCGGGGCGTTGATCGTCATCGAGGTCGACACCTTGTCCAGCGGGATACCGCCGAACAGCACCCGCATGTCGTCGACCGAGTCGATCGCCACGCCCACCTTGCCGACCTCGCCGTGCGCGATCGGCGCGTCGGAGTCGTGGCCCATCTGGGTGGGCAGGTCGAAGGCGACCGAGAGGCCCGTCGTGCCATGGGCGATCAGCTGCCGGTAGCGGGCGTTGGACTCGACGGCCGTCCCGAACCCGGCGTACTGGCGCATCGTCCACGGCCGTCCGGTATACATCGACGGGTAGACGCCACGCGTGAAGGGATAGGCCCCCGGCTCGCCCAGCTTCTCCTCCGGATCCCAGCCTTCCAGGGCGTCCGGACCGTACACGGGCTCGATGGGCAGTCCGGACTCCGACTCGCGCGCCATGATGTGCCTCCGCATTGCTATGGTTACCCGCTGGTACGACGACCCTCGCTGACGGACTGTAGCGGCGGCCGTGCTCCCGGTGGAGGGGGCCACGCTGGGACCTTGCTCACAAGGGTCCGCCCCCTGCGCGTTCCCCACAATGGCGCGGGTTCGCAACCGGACGCGGCAGGGGAACATCTCAGGAGGACTCAGGGCGAGACGGCGGGGGGCCGGTATGCGTACCAGGGGCATGCGGAGATCGGTGGCCGCGCTGGCGGCGCTCGTCGCGGCCGGCGGATGCACGGCCCAGGGGGTGGACGTGCGGAACGGCCGGCACCAGCCGATACGCATCGACATCACGGCCACACCGGACGGGGCCGGAGGAAGCGGCGAGAACAGCGGCACGGCCGGTACGGAGCGGAAGGCGGGTACGGACCAGAAGGGCGGTGCGGACCAGAAGGGCGGTACGGACCAGAAGGGCGGTACGGACCAAGAGGGCAGGAGGACCTCAGCCCCCTCGCTCCCCTCCGCACCCCCGCCCCAGGTCCTGTGGCACCGGGGCGACACGGGCCGGGACATACGGGAGGTACAGGCCCGGCTGCGGCAGGTCGCCTGGCTCTTCGACGGGCCCACCGGCGAGTACGACGACCTGACCGTCCAGGCCGTGAAGGGCTTCCAGGGCAAGCGCGGGCTGCCCCGGACGGGTGCGACCGACAGCGTGACCTGGGCGCGGCTGCTGGGCATGACACGGGAGCCGACCCAGTGGGAGCTGTACGCGTTCGGCGGGCAGCCGGCCGCCCAGCCCGATCCGCGGTGCATGACGGGCCGGGTGCTGTGTATCAGCAAGACCAGCCGGACGCTGCGCTGGATGATCGACGGGCGGACGCTGTCGACGGTCGAGGTGCGGTTCGGCTCGGAGTACACGCCGACCCGCGAGGGTGTCTTCAGGGTCTCCTTCAAGTCCCGCCACCACTGGTCGACGCTCTACGACACCCCCATGCCGTACGCGATGTTCTTCAGCGGCGGCCAGGCGGTCCACTACTCGTCGGACTTCGCGGCCCGCGGCTACTACGGGGCGTCCCACGGCTGCGTCAACGTACGCGACGAGGCGAAGATCGCGGAGCTGTTCGCGCAGGTGCGGAGCGGGGACAAGGTCGTCGTGTACTGGTGACCTCGGGAGGAAGTGCGGGCGCGGGCGGGACCGGGGGAACGTGTCCCGCCCGCGCCGATGTGCACTGAGCTTGGGGTACGGGGGGAACCCCGGCTCTGTGCGACGGCCGATGACCAGTCGGCTCACTGAGTACTGCGCTGCGGCGGCCGAAAACGTCACACCCAGCGGAGAAAAAATCCGCCGCGCGGCAAAACCGCAGGTCAGGCGGGTCGGGTCAGGGCAGGTCGGGTCGGGTCAGGTCGAGTCATGGACGAGGTGGCCTCGCCGCGGCCGCCCTAGTCCTTGGCACCCTTTCCCTTGCCGTTGCCGTTGTTCCCGTTGCCGTTGTTCCCGTTCCCGTTGCCGTTGCCGTTGTTGCCGTTGCCGTTCCCGTTGTTGCCCTGGCCGTTGTTCCCGTTGCCGTTGTTGCCTTGACCGTTGTTCCCCTGGCCGTTGTTGCCCTGGCCGGAGTCCGCGCCCGCGCCGTTACCGGTGGTGCCGGGCTCCCCGCCCGAGTTGCCCGTGGCGGTGCCGCCGCCCTGGGCGTCCAGGACGGCCGCGCAGTACTGCTTCACCTTGCTCTTGCCGCCCGCCGCGTCCTCCAGGTTGCGCATGCGGCCGAAGCCCAGTTTCTTGCCGTCCTGGACGTCGCGGCAGGCCGAGAGAACCCAGCCGCGCCACCCGCGGCCGGTGCCCTGCGCGTCCTTCCCGGAGTTCCCGGACCCTGGCTTCTCCGCGGCGCCACCACCTCCGGCCGCGTCGTCCCGGGCGCCCCCGGGGCCGGCTCCGTCCGCGCCCTCGCCGGGCGACGGCTCACCGGACGACCCGTTCGCGGAGTCCTCGGGCGACGCCGACATGAGCGGCCGCTCCGGTGTCGCCGGGGCCGACACCGTCGAAGCGGGCTCCGGCCGGTCGTCACGGAACGGAGTCGGCAGGACTCCCGTTCCGGCCGCCACGGCGACCCCGCCGAGCATCCCGGCGGCCATCGCCGCGGCCATCGCGAACCGCACGGGACGGCCCCAGCGGGCCCGCCGCTCCTCCGGCGCAGGCAGCCCGAGCCGTACCAGACCGGCGTCGGCCGATCTCTCCTCGGCATCCGTACGACCACGGCTGGAGAGCGCCGTGTCCTCGCTGTCCCGCTCCGCGCGTGCTGTGCGGAAGGCGGCCAACGCCGCTTCCTCGCCCGGGAGTTGGGCGTCCACGGAGGGAAGGTCGACGGTCAGTGCGTCCAGGGCCCCAGTGAGCCGGGCGACGGCGGGACGGGCGTCGGCATCGACGGCTTCGAGCGGCTCACCACGCAGCAGGCGCTCCGCCGCATCGCGGTCCAGCCACTTGTACTGCTCGTCGGCCATCACATGTCCTTCTGCGTCCTCGAACGCATTTGCGTCACACCGGCGGACGTCACCGCGCGTGTCCGTGGTTCTCTCTGCGGGGGTACCACGTCGAGTGAACCAGTTGATTCCGGGTCCGCGCCGAGCAGTTCCGCGAGCCGCTTCAGTCCGCGGTGGGCGGCGGTGCGGACGGCACCGGGCCGCTTGCCCAGGGTCTCGGCGGCCGTCTTGGCGTCGAGGCCCACGACGACGCGCAGGACGACCGCCTCCGCCTGGTCCTGCGGGAGCTGGGCGATCAGCGAGAGCGTGCGGTCGGTGGCGAGCGCCTCCATGGCCTCGCCCGCGGTGTCCGACTCGGCGGCCTTTCCGGTCAACTCCGTCTCGTCACCGCTGATGGCCGGGCGCCGACCGCGCATGCGTATGTGGTCGAGCGCGCGGTTGCGGGCTATCCGGGCGGCCCAGCCCCGGAACCGGTCCGCGTCCCCGCTGAACCGGTCCAGGTCCCTGGCTATCTGCAACCACGCCTCGGAGGTGACGTCCTCCGCGTCCGGGTCGCCGACCAGCGTCCGGACGTATCCGAGGAGTCGTGGGTGCACCGCGCGGTACACAGTCCGGAACGCGGTCTCGTCTCCGTCCTGTGCCGCAAGTACGGCGGCGGTCAGCTCCGCGTCGTCCCCCAGCACTACGCGCGCCCCTTTTTCGCGCCTGAACCGGCGTCGCTCTCGCGGACCGGGTCCTGGCCGTCGTGGTTGCTCAATCGATGGTTGCGGTTTTCAGGCCGGCGGCGGTTGCGTGAGGTCGTCCGCACTCCGCGCTCCGGCGCGAATGGCACGTTACGGCCTGAAACCGGCCCTCGTCCATGTCCGCAGAGCATGCAACTGACTCGTGATGCGGTGAGGTGTGACAGAAATCGTGCCCGCGGCGCTGTAGAGAGTACGGGTCGCCGCGCGGCCCGTGCCGTGCGACGGCCGGGGCCTCTCCTGTGGGGGGTGGCGGCCCCGGCCGTTGCCGTCGGCGGAGTTGGCCGGGTGTCTTGCGAGTACGGGGGTCTCGCGAGCACGCCGGCCTTACTTCTTTCCGGACTCCTGGACGCCTGGGCTACCTGGCTACCTGGACTTTGTGGATGTCTCCGGCGCGGGGCGCCGGCTAGTCCTTCTTCGGCTTCCCCGTCTCGGGGGTCGCGGCCCGCGTGGAGGCGGCGGGGTCGCCCGCGCCTACAGTGCCGCCGGTACCGCCAGTGCCTCCGGTGCTTCCTGTGCTGCCCACCGCACTGGACGCCGAGGGCGGGCTCGCGCTGTTGGCCTGGCCCCGCCCAGGCTCCTGCTCCTGCCCCGGCTCCTGCTCCTGCCCCGGCTCCTGTCCCTGCTCCGGCTCCTGCCCCTTGCCGTCGCCGTCGCTCTCGCTCAGCTGCCCGGCGCAGTACGCGCGCACGTTCGCCTCGCCGCCCGCCGCGTCGACCAGGTGCCGCCAGGCGGTGGCCTCCATGGCCTTGCCGCGCCCTTCGGCCTTCTCGTACGCACGGCAGTGGGCCTCGGTGTCCTGGGCCTGCGACGGGTGGTCCGAGGGTCCGTCCGACCGAGACGCCCCCGGTGCGGACGCTGCCGCGCCGGCCGATTCCGACGGTGTGGCAGAGGGCGCCTCGGGGGCGCTGCTCGACGGGCCGCCGCGCCCGTTCCCCTCGCCGTCGCCGTCGCCGCCCGACGAGACGCCGATCGCCGCCACGGCGACTCCGCCGAGGGTCACGCTGGCCAGCAGCGCCGTGAGCGTGGCCCGCAGCGAACGCCCGACCCGCCGCTCGGCGTGGGGACGCCAGTCGTCGCGCCGACGGGTACGGGCCGTGTGGGCCGCCTGCTCGCGTGCCTCCCGGAACGCCGCTACGGCCCGCGCCTCGCGCTCGCTGTCCACGTGAGCGGCCCGCACGGAGGCGAGGAGCACGTCCACAGCGACGGAAGAGGCGCCCGTGGGGAAGTCGGGGAAGTCCTGCGGGGCGTCCGCCCCGGGACGCGCGAAGGGGCGGCCGGATGGCGTGCTGTCGCCCTGTTGTCCGCCCATACCCACGTCACCTCCACCCGACGGCTGCCTGTCGTCGCCGTTCATCTCGACTCCCCCAGCGTCTGGGGGCCCTCATCCGTCACACCCTCCCCGCCGAGCAGCCGGGCGAGGCGTTTGAGGCCACGGTGAGCGGCGGTACGGACCGCGCCCGGGCGTTTGCCCAGAACGCGGGCGGCGGCGGGTCCGTCCAGGCCGACCACCACCCGCAGCAGTACGGCTTCCGCCTGGTCGCGCGGCAGCCGGGCCACCAGTTGCAGGGCGTGCTGGGTGGCGAGGGACTCGACGGCCTGCTCGTAGGTGCTGTGGGGGCCGGGCAGGTCGAGGACGTCGTTCTCCAGCGCGGTCGCCCGGGGCCGTACCTTCTGCCGCCGCAGATGGTCCAGGGCCCGGTGCCGGGCGATGGTCGCGGTCCACCCGCGGAAGCCCGCGCCGTCCCCCTTGAACCGCCCGAGGTCCCGCGCTATCTCCAGCCACGCGTCGGACGCGACGTCCTCCGCGTCGTTCCCGACCAGACCCCTGAGATAGCCGAGCAGGCCCGGCTGCACGATCCGGTACGCCACGGCGAAGGCGGCCTCGTCCCCCTCCTGGGCCCGCGCGACGGCAGCCCCCAGCTCCCCGTCGTACGCCTGCACACGACGGGGTTCCCCTTGCTGGCCCACTACCGTCCTCGTTCGCACCGAGATCGAGTTCCGCGTCCTCCGGTCCGGCCGGACGTGGTCACTTCCCGCCGTGTCCGCGCCCTCCAAGGTCAACAGCGCCGAGCCGCACAGAAATGTCACAGTTCCCCCGCGGACCAGGGCGTAGGGCGAACGGTCACCTGGAGGTCACCTTCTGGTGATGTAGCGCACATCCAGGGTTCTCGATGATGATGTTCGGCCCGCCATGTGTGCTCAATGGAGGGCTGCCCGTGCGCCGGGCGGCTTGCTCATGCGGTTTTCCAGGGGTGGGACATCCAGGTGGAACAGCTAGGGGTGGGACATTTGAGCCGCCGCAGGACTCACGCGTACAAACCGCTCAGCATGAAGCGGAGAGCGTGGCTGACGCTGGGGGCCGTCGTGGTGGGCGGGGCGGGCGTCGTGACGTACGCCGTCGCCAGTCCGGTCAGCGGGCCGGCCGCCGACTACACCGGAGACGGCGTCAGCGACCTCGTGGCCGCCACGCCGAAGACCGGCAGCGGCTGGATCACCCTCGTGCCGGGCGGCGCCAACGCCCCCGTCTCCGGTTCCAAGCTCCGCCTCAACCAGGCGAGCCCGGGTGTCCCGGGTGCCGCGGAGTCCGGCGACCAGTGGGGCGCGGCCACCGCGTGGGGCGACATCAACGGCGACGGTTACGCGGACCTCGCGATCGGCGCGCCCGGCGAGGACGACTCCACCGGGCACAAGGACCGCGGTGCGGTGACGATCCTGTACGGCCCCAAGTTCGACACCGACGCCGACACCATGGCGCTCGGCGACGACTACAACCCGAACAGCGCGAGGTTCGGCTCGACCGTCGCCGTGGGCGACTTCAACTCCGACGGCAGGGCCGACGTCTTCACCGCGGCCACCGGCACCGGCGGCAACTGGGCCGCCCGCTTCGACAACGGCCACGAGGTGGCGGGCGACCTCACGACGGCGACCGGCTCCCTGGCCTACGCCGACGCCACGACCGGTGACTTCAACCGGGACGGCTACACGGACGTGGCGCTCAACTACCGTGACGCGTCCGGCGTCGGCAAGATCGTCTGGTTCAGGGGTTCCAGGTCGCTGGGCCTGACGAAGGTGTCCACGCTCACCGTCAAGGGTGGCCGCTCCATCGCCGCGGGCGACATGAACGGCGACGGCTACGACGACATCGCCGTCGGCCAGCCGTACACCTCCGAGTCCGGTGCCACGGCGGGCGGCCAGGTCACGATGGTCCTGGGCTCGTCCACCGGCTTCACCACCACCGGCACGAAGACGATCCACCAGGCCACGAGCGGCGTGGAGGGCGCCGCCGAGGCGGGCGACGCCTTCGGCACCTCGGTCTCGGTGGGGGACTTCAACGCCGACGGCTACGCGGACGTCCTGACCGGCGCCCCGAACGAGGACATCACCCGCGACGGGACGAACCGCTCCAACGCGGGCGCGGTCTGGCTCCTCAAGGGCACGTCCTCCGGCCTGACGGGCACGGGCTCCCTGTCCCTCTCCCAGGACTCCCCGAGCGTCCCCGGCGCCACCGAGACCGACGACAAGTTCGGCTCCGCCGTCTCACTGACCGACCTCACGGGCGACGGCTACGCCGACCTCACCATCGGCACCGAGGGCGAGGACACCGGCAACGGCACCCTCCTGTGGGTCCCGGTCCAGGACGGCACGGTCACGACGACCAAGTCGACGTACTACGGGCTGACGCAGCTGGGGACATCGACGGGGGCGAGGCTGGGCCAGGTACTGACGCCGTAGCGCGCCCCGGTCACTGACTCAGAAACTCCGGCCGGCTTGGCCTCCGGGCCGGCCCCTCCAGCCCGTCCGGCGTTCGAGGACGAGGCCGGATCAGGCCGGATCAGGCCGGACGGGGGTCTGGGGGCGGAGCCCCCAGGGGATGGGAACGGGTAGGTGCGGCGGGGGCGAACTCCCCCACCGCGTCCAGACACAACAACCGCAGCGACCCGTCCCCGGAGTAACACCGCCGCGCCTCATCGATCGGATCCCACACCCGGCCGTCCGGCGTCCGCACCCACAGATCCCCGCCCGACGACAGCCACTCCCCGCCACCCTCGCGGATGATCACCTCACCCGCATACGCACCGAGCCCCCGCAGCACCCGCTCGGCAGCGGCCCACGGCGTACCCTCCCGCCGTATCTCCTCGATCATCCGGTCCACCCGCCACAGACTCCGCGCCGAGTAGTCGAGACGCACCCGCGCCCCTTCGCGCATCATCCCCACCACGTCAGCCGCCCACCGAACGGGCTTGCCCGCGGAATGGTGCCGTGCCGCTGGCTGCGTCGCTGTCGTGGTCGTCGCCGCTGTCGCCACCGTCGTCGTCGCCGTCCATGCCGTCTGCTGTGCGTCGTTCACACTCGGAAGAGCGCCCTCCGCACGCGCCGCGTCACACGAATCCGGGGGATGCGCGACACCGGCGCAGGACCGCCACAGCGGCCGCAGGACGGTTACAACATCCTTGCGCCATCAGGGGTTTGCCCCGTCACTCACGCCCCCGGCTCACGCCCAGTGGCTCACGTCTCGCGGCTTACGCTTCGCGGCTTACGCTTCGTAGCTCAACCCCCCGCGCCCGCCGCGACACCACCGCCCGCAACACCCGTCGCCCCTCCGTCGACACGTCGAGCGCCTGCCGCACCCCGTTCGCCCCGTGCCCGGCGAGCAGCTCCAGCACCGTGACCTGACGGCGCAGTTCCGCGGCGACGAGCGGGGACATGCCCTCCGTACGCCCCTCACGGGGGGCCGTCACGGACGAACCGCCCTCCTCCGATGCCTTGCCCACGGGGTCGAGCAGCCGGTGTATCCGCAGGGCGGCCACGGAACAGGCGTCGGCCCACTCCCGCAACGCCCTCGCGGACCGCTCACCGGGCGCGGCGGCCAGCATCCGCCGGGCGAGCAGAGCGGCCTCGTCCTCGGCGGAACCACCGCCGGGACCCAGGCCAGCGGCCCCGCCCTCGCCCCAGGCGTCCCCCGCGCCGAGCTCCCCCCGCACCTTGGTGACCCGCTCCTCCCAGTCGGCCCAGGCGTCTCCGCCCGCGAGGCTCGCCCACAGCGGGCGCAGCACCTCGTCATCGCCCCCGAGCAACGGAACGCAGCGATCCAAACAAGCCAGTCCGCTGGCGGCCAGCCCGCGTTCGTCGGCCTGTGCGATCAGCTCCACCAGGCTCATCACGCCTCCTCGAAACTCGTTCGACAGGGCGCCTGTGCTTGACGGAGCCCGCACTTTCCCTTACTGCGTGCGACGGCCCGGGAGTGTCACAGGGGCACGACCCCGAGCCGGTCGAGCAACGGGAACAGCGGGATTCGGCCACGAGCGGCCGCTCGCAGAAATCGGGCGGTCCGTCCCGGCGCACCCGCGGTCAGCCGGAGACGGCCGCGGGCGCCGGCGCGCCCGGCCCGCTGCGCGCCTTGGTGTCCTGCATGCGCGTCAGCGTGAGCACGAAGAGGATGGCGAGGACGGCGGCGACGGCGTCGACCGCGTCCGCGAACAGCACCTGCCCCACGGCCCGCTCGATCTCCGGTGCCGTCTCGGCCCTGCTGTAGGCGGTGGAGGCGAGCCGCCCGGCGACCTGACCGATCACCCAGGCGGCCCACCAGGCGTTCACGAGCGCGTGCGAGCGGGGCGTGTACCAGGGGCTGCTGGCGTCCCAGATGTCGAGCGCGATCCGCCGCGGGAACCACAGGTTCACGATCGGCACGAACCAGCCGCCCACCGCCCAGCCGCGCTTCTTGCCGTGCCCGAACGGGTGGAACACCTCGGCGTTCACCCGCACCCGGTGGAACCAGACGAGGAAGACGACGGCGGTGGAGAGCAGAGCGGCCGTCTGCACGGACCCGGCCGCCGTGAACAGCGAGTCCGCGGAGTCGGCCCTGCGCTGCACGTCCGCGCCGGCGTCGCCGTCGGCGATGTCGCCGACCACGTCGTACGACACGAGGTCCGCCCAGATGGCGAACAGATCGGCGGCGACCACCGCGCCGAGCAGCACGGCGACGGCCCGGCCGAGGCCGACGGGCGAGCTCAGCCAGGCGCCCGGCCCGTGCGGCGGGGCCACGGGCGCGGCACCGGCCGCGGCGCACTGGGCGCAGATGACCCCGTCCGGTGTGGCGTCGAAGTGTCGGCATCGCGTGCAGAGCATGGTGAAGCGGCCCCCCGTGTCGGATCGGACAGAACCGCACGGGGCCCTCCCCAGAGCCTCACACGCGGCAGGCGGAACATACGGCGCACCGGCCGCGCACGTCCACCGGTTTCAGCCCCGCTTCAGCCCCGCAGTTTCCGCGCCCCGCAGTTTCCACCCCGTAGCTTCAGCCCCGTGGCTTCAGCCCGTACGAACGCCCGGCGCGGCACGCGTCAGCCGACCCGCTCCGCCAGCTTCTGGAACTCCGCCCAGGACAGGTCGGGCTTCCCCGGATCCCACAGCTTCTGGCTCAGCGCCCGCAGCGGCATCCGTACGCCCTGCGCCACCTCTGCCTCGGTCTGGGAGTTCGACAGGTCGCACCAGACCGCGAAGGACCCGCCCAGGATCTGGTCGTCGTACTTCTTGGCCACCGGAGTCGTGCCGCGCAGCACCAGTGGTGTCCACTGCTCGTAGATCCGCTGCCCGGTCGGGTAGACGAACTGGTTGGGTTCGCCGAGGACGTAGTACAGGAACTCGTCGTTGTAGTTGACCACCCGGCGTCCGGCGCTCAGGTATGCGTCCGGCTGCCGGGCCCCGAACTCCTTGCCCGTCCAGTACGCGACCTGGATGTCGCGCGACGGCTGCACCTTGGTGTCGCGGAAGAACCCGTCGTTCCAGGCCCGCATCGTCCGGTCGTGCTTGCGGATCGTGGCGGCCCTGTCGTCCATCCAGCCCGTGGCCAGGTCGGCCACGGTCGCCCCCGCCCCGTACCGGGCCCGTGCCGCGGCCGCCAGCTGCGGATAGGAGGACTCGGGGTCCGAGACCATCAGCGCCCGGTACTCGTCGGCGCCGAGGTGCCAGTAGGGCCCGGGGAACAGGTCCGCGTACTCGTTCAGCAGATCGTCGACGACCTTCGCCGCCCTGGGCTTGGAGATGTCGACCGCGCCGGAGGCGGCCACGCCGCTCGCGTTGCGCAGTTGCAGGTCCGGGTAGGCGGCGATCACCGCGCCCAGATGGCCCGGCGAGTCGATCTCGGGGACGACCTTGATGTGGCGGCTCGCCGCGAGGTCCACGATGCGCCGTACCTGCGCCTTGGTGAGGTGCTGCTTCGACACCACCTCGGGGTGCGTGTCCGACTCGATGCGGAAGCCCTGGTCGTCGGAGAAGTGGAGCCCGAGCTGGTTGTACTTCAGGTCGCCGAGCTCGCGGATGCGGTCCTCGATCCAGCCCGCCGTGAAGTGCTTGCGCGCGGTGTCCAGCATGAACCCGCGCTGCGGCTTGGCGGGCTCGTCCCGTACGACGCCCTCGGGTGCCGTGCCCCCGTCACGCACCTCCTGTTTGAGGGTGCGCGTGCCGTAGAAGACGCCCGTGTCGGTGGCCGCGGAGATCCGTACGCGGCCGTCGCGCACGGTCATCGTGTACGCCTCGGAGTTCGGCTGGTTTTTGCCGGTCAGCGTCAGCTGCACGTCCCCGTCGCAGGGCTCGACCTCTCCCGCGTACGTGAGACCCAGCTCACGCGCGGTGAGCTTGCCCTCGTCGGCCAGCTTCCTGTCGTCGACCACGAGCCGGGCTCCGTCGGAGGGCCGCCAGCCGGGGCCGCGGGCGGGCGTGTGCTCCCGTACCGCCGGAATCGTCCGGGGCTTCTGGGACATCGGGTACGAGCGCGACGGGGACGAGGACGCGGACGGGGACGGGCAGTCGCCCGAGTCGGCCCCCGCGCCCACCCCCGCCGGCCGGGAACCGTTCGCCTCCCCCGCGTCACCGCCCGGCCAGACGGTCACACCGAACACGACGGCAGCACCCGCCAGAGCGACCGCCACGACGGGGAGCAACCACTTCGGCATCCCGGACGTCTTCCTCCTTCGGGGTGCCCTGCGCCGACCACGGTTCACGACGCGCCCCCGATTGCTCCCTCTATCCGCGTTCGCCCCATGTCACATACCTCCACTCACGTACCTCCAGCGCCGAACCTACGACGTCCCTCCAGCCCGACCGTCCACCAGCGTTTCCGAAACTCTTCCCTCCGGGTGAATTTCGGGCATCGTTCAGACAGTCGTTGACCGCCCTCGATAACGTGACGGCACATCTCACACACCACCCCCAGCCGACCCGTACGCGACGTCCACAAGACCTCGCCACACACCGCCGAGGACCCACGCTGCCTTCGCACCGTCTTCCGCACCTCCCCGGCCAGGTCGCCTTTCCGGAGCAACCGCGCACCGCCCCCGACGGCCCCATCAACCTGGACGGGTTCAACACCGCGCCCGCGCCCGACACCGAGCAGGCCCTCCTCACCTGCTGCCGGAGTCTGCGCTGGGCCCACCGCGTCGCCGAGCACAGGCCCTACCCGGACCTGGAGGCCCTCCTCGCCGCGGCCGACGAGGCGGCCTACGACCTGACGCCCGCCGACATCGCCGAGGCCCTGGCCGCCGAGTCGCTCACCCTGCTCCCGGCCGGCGCGTACTCCGCCGCCCACACCGCACTGAGCGCCGCACACGCCGCCTACGAGAGCCGCTTCGGGCACGTCTTCGTGATCTGCCTGGACGACATCCCCACCGAGGAAGCCCTCGACCGGGTCCTCACCGGCATCCGGTCACGATTGACAAACGATCCGGAAGAAGAACGCCTCCTGGCAGCGGAGGAGCTCCGCCGCCTGGCAAGAGGAAGACTGACAAGGATCGTAGGGGACTTCTCGACGCAACCTGTGGCATAAGCAGGGGCGCGGGGAACTGCGCGACCAGCCAAAACCAGCCCGCACCCGGCATACAGGACAAACCCCCACCCCGGAAGCCGCCAGACTCCATCCCGTCCACATGCCTGATTGATCACACCCGCAACCCCCCGAGTAAGCGCCGCAGGCACACGTCGCTACGATGCTGGGGGCCGGTGGACCGTACCCGGCCGGGCCCGACCGACACAGAAGCCGGCAGGCCCCAGTCCCCGCTCCCGGAGGGTTCTTCCGTGCCGGCTGGAACGCTGTACCGCGGCCGGGAAGGAATGTGGTCCTGGGTGGCTCATCGAGTCACCGGCGTCCTCATCTTCTTCTTCCTGTTCGTACATGTGCTGGACACCGCTCTCGTCCGTGTCTCCCCCGAGGCCTACGACACGGTCGTGGCCACGTACAAGACCCCGCTCGTCGCGCTGCTGGAGTACGGCCTCGTCGCCGCCATCCTCTTCCACGCGCTCAACGGCCTGCGCGTCATCGCCGTCGACTTCTGGGCCAAGGGCCCGCGCTACCAGAAGCAGATGCTCTGGACCGTCGTCGGCGTCTGGCTCGTGCTGATGATCGGGGCGCTGTACCCCGTCCTCGGCCACGCCGTTCGTGAAGTCTTCGGGAGCTGAGGCGCATGTCCACCACTGAGACCACCGAATCCGGAATCGGCCCGGTAGAGGGCGCGGGCGAGCTGTCGGGCTACAGCCCCGAGAACCCGGCTCCCGTCATCGAGCCGCCCCGCAAGCGGACCACGAAGACCCCGAAGTCGACCCGCGGCAACTTCGAGATGTACGGCTGGCTGTTCATGCGCCTGTCCGGCATCGTCCTGGTCGTCCTGGTCATCGGCCACCTGCTCATCCAGCTCGTCCTCGACGGCGGCGTCTCCAAGATCGGCTTCGCGTTCGTCGCGGGCCGCTGGGCCTCGCCGTTCTGGCAGACCTGGGACCTGCTGATGCTGTGGCTGGCGATGCTGCACGGCGCGAACGGCCTCCGCACGATCATCAACGACTACGCGGAGCGCCCGAACACGCGCCTGTGGCTGAAGGGCCTGCTCTACACCGCCACGGTGTTCACCATCCTGCTGGGCACGCTGGTGATCTTCACCTTCGACCCGAACATCCGCTAGGCACGGGGCTGAGGTATCCACTCATGAAGATCCACAAGTACGACACCGTCATCGTCGGCGCCGGTGGCGCGGGCATGCGCGCGGCCATCGAGTCCACGAAGCGCAGCCGCACCGCGGTCCTGACCAAGCTGTACCCCACCCGCTCCCACACGGGCGCCGCGCAGGGCGGCATGGCCGCCGCGCTGGCCAACGTGGAGGAGGACAACTGGGAGTGGCACACCTTCGACACGGTCAAGGGCGGTGACTACCTGGTCGACCAGGACGCCGCCGAGATCCTGGCGAAGGAGGCCATCGACTCGGTCCTCGACCTGGAGAAGATGGGCCTGCCGTTCAACCGCACCCCGAACGGCACGATCGACCAGCGCCGCTTCGGCGGTCACAGCCGGAACCACGGTGAGGCCCCGGTCCGCCGCTCCTGCTACGCGGCCGACCGCACCGGCCACATGATCCTCCAGACGCTGTACCAGAACTGCGTGAAGGAGGGCGTGGAGTTCTTCAACGAGTTCTACGTCCTCGACCAGCTGATCACCGAGGTGGACGGCGTCAAGAAGTCCGCGGGCGTCGTGGCCTACGAGCTGGCCACCGGCGAGATCCACGTCTTCCAGGCGAAGGCGGTCATCTACGCGTCCGGCGGCTGCGGCAAGTTCTTCAAGGTGACGTCGAACGCGCACACGCTGACGGGCGACGGCCAGGCAGCGGTCTACCGCCGTGGCCTCCCGCTGGAGGACATGGAGTTCTTCCAGTTCCACCCGACCGGCATCTGGCGCATGGGCATCCTGCTGACGGAGGGCGCCCGCGGTGAGGGCGGCATCCTCCGCAACAAGGACGGCGAGCGCTTCATGGAGAAGTACGCGCCGGTCATGAAGGACCTCGCGTCCCGTGACGTCGTCTCGCGCTCCATCTACACGGAGATCCGCGAGGGCCGTGGCTGCGGTCCCGAGGGCGACCACGTCTACCTCGACCTCACCCACCTCCCGCCGGAGCAGCTGGACGCCAAGCTCCCGGACATCACGGAGTTCGCGCGCACCTACCTCGGCATCGAGCCCTACACGGACCCGATCCCGATCCAGCCCACCGCGCACTACGCGATGGGCGGCATCCCGACGAACGTCGAGGGTGAGGTGCTGCTCGACAACACCACCGTCGTCCCCGGCCTGTACGCGGCCGGCGAGGTCGCGTGCGTGTCGGTGCACGGCGCGAACCGCCTGGGCACGAACAGCCTCCTGGACATCAACGTCTTCGGCCGCCGCGCGGGCATCGCCGCCGCCGAGTACTCCCAGAAGGCCGAGTTCGTCGAGCTGCCGGAGAACCCGGAGTCCCTGGTCGTCGAGCAGATCGAGCGGTTGCGCTCGTCCACGGGCAGCGAGCGCGTGGCGGAGCTGCGCCGCGAGCTGCAGGAGACCATGGACGCGAACGTCATGGTGTTCCGCACCGAGCAGACGATCAAGACGGCCGTGGAGAAGATCGCGGAACTCCGCGAGCGCTACAAGAACGTCTCGGTCCAGGACAAGGGCAAGCGGTTCAACACGGACCTGCTGGAGGCCATCGAGCTGGGCAACCTGCTCGACCTGGCCGAGGTCATGGCCGTGTCGGCGCTGGCCCGCAAGGAGTCCCGCGGCGGTCACTACCGCGAGGACTACCCGAACCGCGACGACGTCAACTTCATGCGCCACACCATGGCGTACCGCGAGGTGGGCGACGACGGCGCCGAGTCCATCCGTCTCGACTACAAGCCGGTCGTCCAGACCCGCTACCAGCCGATGGAGCGTAAGTACTGATGGCTACCCCTGTTCTGGACAAGGCCGAGACTCCCGATTCGGCGTCTGCGGCCTCCCCGTACATCACGGTCACGTTCCGCGTGCGCCGGTTCAACCCGGAGATCGCCGCCGAGGCGCTCTGGGAGGACTTCCAGCTGGAGATCGATCCCAAGGAGCGCGTCCTCGACGGCCTCCACAAGATCAAGTGGGACCTCGACGGCACGCTCACCTTCCGCCGTTCCTGCGCCCACGGCATCTGCGGCTCGGACGCGATGCGGATCAACGGCAAGAACCGCCTTGCCTGCAAGACGCTGATCAAGGACATCAACCCCGAGAAGCCGATCACGATCGAGCCCATCAAGGGCCTCACGGTCCTGAAGGACCTGGTCGTGGACATGGAGCCGTTCTTCCAGGCGTACCGGGACGTGATGCCCTTCCTGATCACGAAGGACACGAACGAGCCGACCCGCGAGCGCCTCCAGTCGTCGGAGGACCGCGAACGCTTCGACGACACGACGAAGTGCATCCTGTGCGCGGCGTGCACGTCCTCGTGCCCGGTCTTCTGGAACGACGGCCAGTACTTCGGCCCGGCCGCCATCGTCAACGCGCACCGCTTCATCTTCGACTCGCGTGACGAGGCGGGCGAGCAGCGCCTGGAGATCCTCAACGACAAGGACGGCGTGTGGCGCTGCCGCACGACCTTCAACTGCACGGACGCCTGCCCGCGCGGTATCGAGGTCACCAAGGCCATCCAGGAGGTGAAGCGAGCGCTGATCACGCGCCGCTTCTGATCTCTTCCGCCGTACGTTTCGTACGGTGCTGTGGGCCCCGTTTCCCGGTTGCGCACCGGGGGCGGGGCCCACGTGTTCGCCGATCGCATACGGTCACAGCTGGCTGAGGATCGTGGGATCCGTGATCTTCGTGTCCTTGGCCAGCAGCATCGCCTTGCTGAGGATGACGGCGAGCATACGGTCCCCCTCGTACGGCAGATACCCTGCCTGCGGGCCACCCGCGGTCGCCTTCGGCACAATGCAGAGGTACTGGTCGTTCGGCGTCCTGAGGATGTTGCCCGAGCCGAGGTGGATCTTGTACGTGTGGCGCTCGCCCTTCACGTGCAAGAACCGGCCCTCCAGTGTGCAGCGGTCGGCTATCGCCAGACGGGGTATCAGCCGCTCAAGCAGCGCTCGACGCGTCTCGGCACTCTGGTTCAGCTCGCCGAAACCGTACGACGACCAGTACTCCCGGAAGCGCCCGCCGGGGCCGCCGTCCTGCCACGTGGGGTCGTTGCCGACACTGGCGACGCCGACGAACAGGTCGACGTCGCGCAGGACCTCGGACAGGACCAGGGGCGGGAGGCTGGAGAGGGGCAGCGGGTCGACCGGGTCGGCGCCGTCGCGCAGCCACATGGTGTACTCACCGCCGCAGCAGTGCGCCGAGTTCTCCGGGGCGTCGACCGGGTAGAAGCGGACCTGGTCCGTGCGCAGGCGGACATAACTGCCGGAGTCGGTGGTGTCGACGCCGTACTCCTCGCCGTCCCCCTCGATCCAGTACTCCGCGCGCAGGCCCCACTGCGGCAGCTCGCGCACGGCCGGCGGCGCCGAGTCGTCAACCATCAGCCGCATCCTGTTGCGCCAACCCCGGATCGCCGCAAGGGAGTTGAACTGGTGCTGACGCAGGATGTGCGCCGCGAAACGGTTGGAGTACGTGTCCGTCGCACGCTCGGCGTCCGTCAGCAGGTAGACCTCGCGGTGGGCCTGCTTGAACGGCTGGGTGATCTCGTGCCGCTCCAGCCAGTCGCGCCAGGCGACGATCTCGGCGGGTTCGTGGCCGACCGGATGCCAGAGGGTCACCTCCGACCCGCCGTCGACCGGGTCGTCGGTGAGCGTGCGCAGGGCCCCGTCCGCGTAGCCCACGGTCGTGCCGTCGACCGACCAGAGCAGACGGCGTGCGAGGGTCCCGACGAGCGGGTGGTCGAGGTAGCGCTCGCGCCAGGTGTCGTGGGACCAGGTGCGGCGGGCCAGGAACTGGCGGTCCAGGCGCTCGCTCTGTGCGGTGAGCATCTTGTCGATGTCCTTGACGGCTGCCTTGAGCTCCTTGAGCTCGTCGGCGAAGTCCCGCTTGACGGCCGCGGGCACGCTCTTGACGGGTTTGCCCGCGGCGCTGCGCCAGCCGAGGACCGCCCGGGTGCCGTGGACCTCGATCCGGGCGGTGACGTCACCGAGCCGGTGCCCCACGTGTCCGACCTCGGTGAGCCCGTACGCCGGAACGGCCAGCTCCTCGATCTCCTCCCGGCTGAGCCCGAGGGCGGTGGCGCGGTCCTCCAGGGCCGTGTCGACGATCTTCGCGGTGGCCTTGTACGTGATCCGGGTGGCGAGCCGCGCGAGCTCCGCGAGGGCTGCCTCGCTGTCGATCCGCGCGAGGGCGATGACACCGGCGTTGGCGACCTTCGGATTGCGCGGCCCCATCCCGGCGACCTTCTTCAGCGAGGTCTCGACGAGCGCGCCGAGCGCCCGCGCGGTGTCCGGGTGCGGCGGCAGGAGGGAGAGCAGCCAGGCCAGCCCGCGCAGGGCGTTGGCGTTGTACGGGTCGTAGGCGCTGTTGACGTCGGGCTCGTACTGCCCGCGCTCCAGCTCGAAGGTCCGAGGACGCCCGACGAGGCCGAGCCAGGGCAGGACGGTCGTACGAACGCGATCAGTGCCCAGAGCACCGATGAGCCCTTCGGCCCGCTGGTCCCATGCGGGGCTGGGCTTGGAGGCGGTGGCGCCGGCGGCATGGGCGAGGAGCGCACGCCATGCGGGCCCCTCGGCATCGGCCATGGCACGCTCGGCCCACTCCTCCCCCACGTTGAGGACGGGGACGGTCTCGGGCAGCTTTCGGACGAGCTCGCGGAGGTCCCCGGAGCGGTAGGTGTCCAGAGCGGAACGCCGGAAGACGGCGACGACGGCCGGTGCGAGGGGACGCCCCACGGCCAGCTCCTGCTCGGCCAGGACCTCCAACCGCGACGAGTCCCAGAAGTAGCGCTCCCGCCCCAACTGGTCGAGCTCCTGGAGGCGTTCCGCGGACAGCAGATCCTCCGAAAGACCTCGGGAGATGATCCCGATGAGGACGAGTGCGCCCCGCCGCGCGATGGGCCCGGCCTCGGCGGAGTGGTACTGCTCCGCCAGGGCGTTGCCGAGCCGCTGCCGCACCTCTCCAGGCAGGCCACGCAACAGGTCCACCAGCTCGTCCCACTCCTGGCCCCAGTACCCCTTGGTGCTGGGCTCGGCCTTCAGCAGATCAACGGCGAGCGCAGGGAAGTCCCCCTCTTCGACGCGCTGCCGCACCAGCGTCTTGTACCTCTTGACACTCGCATAGGCCATCGCTGCTCATCCCCCCACCAAGGGAACCAGCTTCAGAAAGACAACCTCGCTCCCGAGCGGCAGCTCGACCTCTTCTTCGAGATCGGTGACCTGCCGGTCCCCCACGAGCACGAGGAACCCGTTCCCCGCGAAGGCGGCGAGCGCGAGCTCGGTCTGCGCCTCCGGGTCGATCCGCCGGCGCGTCCGCATCGCGTACCCGTTCAGCACGCGCTCGGCGTCCTTGGGCTGCACGAGCCCCTGGAACACCTCAGGTGTGCGCGCGTTGTACTCGGCGACCTCCTGGAAAACCCGTCGCCGAATCAACTCCCCCACCGAGAGCCGCTCTTCAGCGACCTCGATCCCCCAGCCGGCACTCCGGCCCCCACTCGTCGTCTCGTCGACGAACGTCACGGTTCCCATGTCGGGGAACAGTACGGCCCGCCACTGACAACGAGGGTCGCCCTGGTGGTGCTAGACGTCCGCCGACCGCAACGTCCGGGCGGCCAGGAGCAACCCGGCAGCCCCGGCCACGGCCCCCACGGCACCGTAGGACCACACGGCACGAGAGGAACGCCAGGACAGCACCGACCACTTCGACTGCGCCGACAGGGCTGACCCCAGACTCAGCCACGACCCGGCGGAGACGAGCGACAGGGCGGACCCGATCGAACCGGCAGACAGCACACTCCCGACCGAGCCGATGGACAGGGCGGAGCCGACGGACCCGATGGACAGCACCGACCCCACGGAGCCGATCGAGAGCACGGAGTCCTGGGACCACAGGGACAACGCGGAGCCCGAGCCGGTGTGACGCGCCGGTGGGACGGACGGTTCGGACGACAGCTTGGTCATGAGTCCATCTTGCCGTTCTGTACGTCGTCCGCCAGTGCGCCGAGGTCGCCCTGGCGACCATGACCATGGGCCGCTCCCGCAGGTGGTGGGACGACTACCCCCTGTACGACCTCGCCACCTTCACGCTCGGACACGAGGAGCACCTCGACGACGTCATCGCCGGCTATGGCACCGACATCGACCTCGACGTGATCCACGCGTGGTGGTCGTTGCGAAGCCTGCTGATAATTCGCTGGCTGGTCGAGCACGGCTTCGACCCGTTCGCGCCGGGCTGTGAGGTCGACGTGCTGAGATCCCGGATGTGACTGAGACGGCCGCGCAGGGGTGAGGGTCGCACCGACCGTGTACTCGGCGAAGCTGACGCCGGCGGAGTCTCCCTGGCGCGGAACCGTACCCGAGGGACAGGACAGCAGCCCGGGACACGGCACCCGAGTGACACCTTCGTGGGCTCCCCGACCATGCTCGCAGCCGGATCTAACCTGATGGCATGTCAGATGACGAGTCGTACGAGCTGCTCGGTTTCGACAACGTGCTGCTGCCCGTGGGCGATCTCGACGAGGCCGTGGCCTTCTACGGGCGGGCCGGGTTCGGGGTGGCGTTTCGGCTGGACGAGGCCGGGATCGCGCTGTTGAAGGTGGGGAAGGAGACACCCGGCCTGCTGCTCCGGGCGGAGGAGGCGCTGGGGCAGCGGCCGCCGGAGTGGGCCTCACCCCGGGTGTGGCTGGAGGTGCGGGACGCCCGGGCCGCCGGGCGGGCGCTCGAAGCGGCCGGAGTACAGCCGCTCGACGCACCGTTCTCCGTGGCCACGGGGTGGACCGTGGAGTTCGCCGACCCCTGGGGCAACGTCATCGGGCTCACCGACTACAGCAAGCGGCCGGAGCTGGGGCGGGGCTGACCGGCCCGGAGCACCTCCGGAAACCGCCACTTGAACATGTTCAAAAGCAAGAGTACGGTTCCCGCAAGAACCTTTTGAACGTGTTCAAGAAGGGGTGGGGACATGGACCTCACGGTCGTCGCGTACGTCATCTACCTGCTGGTCAGCGTGGGACTGACGGTCTGGGTGGCGCGGACGCTGAGCCGGAACGGCCGGATCTTTCTCGGCGATGTGCTGCACGGGAACGAGAAGCTGGCCGACGCGGTCAATCACCTGCTCGTAGTGGGCTTCTACCTCGTCAACCTGGGGTTCGTCGCCCTCTATCTGAACCAGGACGGAGGGGTCGCCGACCCCCGCGGGGTCTTCGAGGCGGTCTCGACGAAGCTCGGCGTCGTGCTGCTCGTGCTCGGCGCGCTGCACCTGGGCAACGTGTTCGTGCTGAACAAGATCCGGCGGCGTGGGGTCATGGAGCGTGAGCAGGTGCCGCCCGTGCCGCCGCAGGGCTGGGTCGCCCCCTCGGCCAAGGCGTGACGACACGTGACGACGCCGATGGACGCCATCGCCGTACGCGACCGGGACGCCGCGCGCGTCCCGGTGCGCGGGCTCACCGTGCTGTACGACGCCCAGTGCTCGCTGTGCCGGTCCGTCCGGGAGTGGCTGGGAAGGCAACGGCAACTGGTGCCGCTGGAGTTCGTGGCGGCGGGGGAGGAAGAGGCCCGGCGCCGTTTCCCCTCACTCGATCACCGGGCCACCCTCGACGAGATCACCGTCGTGGGCGACGCGGGGCAGGTGTACCGCGGGCCCGCCGCCTGGATCGTGTGCCTCTGGGCCCTGCGTGAACAGCGGCCACTCGCCCACCGGCTGAGCACCCCGGCCGGGGCGCGGCTGGCCAAGGGTGCCGTCCTGGCAGCGGCCAAGTGGCGGGAGGCGCACGGCCGGTCCCAGTGGGGCGGAGACGCGTACGGGCGTGGCGACGGCTGGGCCTACGACCCGCGGTACGGGTGGACGTACACCCCGCCGGGCTGCGACAGCGGTACCTGCGCGACTCGTTAGGCTCTGTTCCGTGCCAGCAGTTCGCGAAGCGGCCGACGCGGCCGACGACCCCCGGCCCGAGAAGCACCCCAGCCCGAGCTCCGGATCCGCCCAGGGCTCCGGATCGGGCTCCGGACCGGACTCCGGATCCGCCCCGGCCTCGCCACGCGGTTCCGCCAAGTCCGAACAGACCCGCGCGCTCATCCTTGAGACCGCGCTACGGCTCTTCCAGGAGCGCGGGTACGACCGGACGACGATGCGGGCCATCGCGAAGGAGGCCGGGGTCTCCGTCGGCAACGCCTACTACTACTTCGCCGGCAAGGAGCACCTGATCCAGGGGTTCTACGACCGGATCGGCGCCGAGCACCTGGCGGCGGTCCGGCCGGTGCTGGAGCGGGAGACCGATCTGGAGGCGCGGATAGCCGGGGTGCTCAAGGCGTGGCTGGACGTGGCCGAGCCGTACCACGAGTTCGCCGCGCAGTTCTTCAAGAACGCGGCCGATCCGGACAGTCCGCTCAGCCCCTTCTCGCCGGAGTCGAAGAAGCCGAGGGAGGAGGCCATCGCCCTCCACCGGGAGGTGCTGGCCGGGTCGAAGGCCAAGGTGCCGGAGGAACTCCGCGAGGTGCTGCCGGAGCTGATGTGGCTGTCCCAGATGGGGCTCGTGCTGTACTGGGTCTTCGACCGGGCGGCCGGGCGCGAGCGGAGTTACCGGCTCGCCGAGCGGGGGGCCCGGCTCACGACGCGGGGGGTTTCGCTCGCGCGGTTCCGGGTGCTGCGGCCGCTCGTCCATGAGGTGCACGAGCTGTTCAGGGACTTCTTGCCGGGGATGACCAGGGCATTGCCCGATCCCGGGGGCAAGGGGCGGGCGGGTTGATCACTTTCGGGTGAAGCGGTTCGAACGGGACACCTGGCTTGCGGCGTGCCTACGATGATGCTCTCGACACCAGCCCCTAGGAGGCACGCGATGTCCGCTGCATCCGTCGAGCAGCCCTTCGACACCTTCGGCGACGACCGGCCATTCTCGCTCACGGCCATCGCCGACGAGATCATGGAGCGCCATCCGGGCTACCGCGTCGAGATCATCGGAGGCCACCTCCTCGTGACCCCATCACCGGATGCCCCTCACGCCCGCGCCCTGACCAAGCTCATGCGCCCCTTCATCGCTGCGGGCCTGGACGACGGCGAAACCGAGGTCCTCCAGAACGTCGGCCTCTGGCTGCCCACCGGCGCCGAGGACTACGCCATCCCCGACCTCGTGGTGGTGGACGCCGACATCGACGACCACTTCGTCGAGAACAACGCGTACGACCCGGTCTGCTTCCGCCTCGTCCTGGAGGTCACCTCCAGCAACTGGAAGGACGACCTCAAGACCAAGGTCGGCGCCTACGCCGAGGCCAAGGTGCCCGTCTACCTGGTCGTCGACCGCAAACACCAGCGCCTGCACGTCCTCACCGACCCCGACGGGAGCGAGTACGGGAATCACCGCGTCCACGCTCCCGGCGAGACCGTCACACTGCCTGACACGATCGGCGCCGAGGTCACCCTCGACGTGGAGCAGATCATCAAGGCCGGGCAGAAGAAGGCTGATTGAGCGCGTCCGCCTCACCCTCCGACACGTCCGCCAACTCCACGTCGTACACCAACGGCCCCGGCACCGCCACGACGTACGACCCGTCCGCCCGCGCCGTCACCCGGTCCAACTGAGGCCCGCCCTTCGAGAGCAGGGTCACCGCGGCGCCTGTACCGGTTCGCCCTCCTCCGTGCGGACGAAACCGTTGATCACCGAAGAGGGACGCCCGGTCGGCGCGGCCTCGGCCACGGTCTCCTCCCCGGGCTCCACCGTCAGGTGCGGCAGCCGCTTGTCCAGACCGGCGGGCAGCCACCAGTTGGCGCGGCCCAGCAGGTGCATCGCGGCCGGGACGAGGGCCGTGCGCAGGATGAACGCGTCCAGGGCCACCGCGGCCGCCAGGCCGACGCCGGACATCGCGCCCTCCAGTTCGCCGCTGAGCACGAAGGCCGAGAACACACAGATCATGATCAGAGCCGCGGAGTTGATGACCCGGCTCGTCTCCGCGAGACCGACGCGCACGGCCCGCGCGTTGTCCTTGGAGCGGACCCACTCCTCGTGCATCCGGCTCACCAGGAACACCTGGTAGTCCATCGAGAGGCCGAAGAGCAGCGAGAGCATGATGACCGGGAGGAACGCCGAGATGGGGCCCTCCTTTCCGATGCCGATCAGCTCCAGGCCCCAGCCCCACTGGAAGACCGCCACCAGCACACCGAAGGACGCCGCCGCCGCGGCAAGGTTCATCAGCGCCGCCGTCAGCGGGATCACCAGGGAGCGGAAGGCCAGGAGCAGCAGCAGGAAGCCGAGCGTGATGATCGCCGCCAGGAAGTACGGCATCCGGTCGGCGGTCACGGCCGCGAAGTCCTTGAAGACCGCCGTGACGCCACCCACGTGGGCCTTGGCCCCGGACTGCGGGATGACCTCGTCCCGCAGGCGGTCGATCAGCCGGTCCGTCTCCTCCGACTGCGGTGACGTCGACGGCACCACCTGGACCATCGAGACGCCGTTCGCGGACGGGAGGGCGACCACCCGGGCCACGCCCTCGGTCCTCTCGATGGTCGTGAGCAGCTTCTGGGGTGCCGCGCCGTCCACGACCACCTGGAGCGGCCCGTTGAAGCCGGGCCCGAAACCCTCGGCGAGCAGGTCGTACGCCTGCCGTGTGGTCGTCGGCTCCTGGTGGTTGCCCTGGTCGGTGGCGCCGAGCCGGATCGACAGGACGGGGATGGCGAGCACCGCCATGACGACCACCGCCAGCGTCGCGAGCGAGCGCGGCCGCCGCTGCACGTACGACGACCAGCGCGCCGCCGGACCGCTCGCCTCCTCCGGATGCGGGCCCGCCTCGGCGAGCCGGCGCCGCTGCCGGCGGCTGAGCACCCGCAGGCCGAGCAGCCCCAGCAGGGCGGGCAGCAGGGTGACGGCCGCGAGCACGCTCAGCACCACTGTCAGCGAGGCCGCGATGACGACCCCGTTCAGGAACCGCAGGTTCATCACCAGCATGCCGGCGAGCGCGATGCACACGGTGCTGCCCGCGAACAGCACCGCGCGCCCGGAGGTGTTGAGGGCCGTCGCCGCCGCGTCCTCGGGCTCCACCCCGCGCAGGATGCCGCGCCGGTGCCGGGTGACGATGAACAGCGCGTAGTCGATACCGACGCCCAGGCCGATCAACGAGCCCAGCAGCGAAGCGATTTCGGGCACATCCGTGACATGGCTGAGCAGCGTCGTCGCCATCATGCCGGTGCCGACGCCGGCGATCGCGACGACGATCGGCAGCAGCATCGCGAAGAGCGAGCCGAAGGCGAGGAAGAGGACGACGGCCGCCGCCAGGATGCCGACCAGTTCGGCCAGGCCCTGCGGTGGTTCCTGGACGCGGGCGATGGCCTGGCCGCCCAGCTCCACCTGGAGCCCGGCCCGTTCGGCGCCGTGGGCCGTGTCGACGACGTCCTCGATCAGCTCCTTGGGGATGGCGTTCGACTGCTCGGGGAAGGTCACCTGGGCGTATGCGATCCGCCCGTCCTGGCTGATCTGTCCGGCGCCGCCGCCTCCGGCCGCGTACGGGCTCGTGACCTGGCCGACGCCCTTCATCGCCGCGATCTCCTGGAGCGCGGGCTCGATGCGCGACCGTACGGACTCGTCCCGTACCGATCCCGTGTCCGTCTTCCACACGACCGTGTCGGTGTCGCCCGCGCTCTGCGGGAACGCCTTCTCCATCAGGTCGTTGGCGCGTTTGGAGTCCGTTTCCGGCAGGGTGAAGACGTTCGCGTAGTCCGGCCCGGCGGCGGAACCCGCCGCGCCCAGACCGAACAGCGCCCCCACCCACAACAACAGGACCACCAGCCGGTGCCGGTAGCACCACCGTGCCAATGTCGCCACGATCAACACTCCTCGTACGTCGTGTTCGACCGTCGATTGGGCCCGCCGGGCCCTGGGCAACAGCATGGGCGGAGGCAGGGACGCGGGGACGTGAGCCGGCCGTGACGCTCAAGGAACTCCACAGCTCTAAAGGGACTCCAAAGCGGGAGCGGGCCTTGTGTTGACTCGCGGGGTGAGGGGAGGGCCGCATCGCGGTGTCGCAGGCCCTCCCGAGCCCGTTCAGGCCTGCTTCGACGCCAGCTCCACCACTGTGATGTCCGACGGGACTCCCACGCGGACCGGAGGCCCCCACGCGCCCGCGCCGCGGGTGACGTACAGCTGCGTGTCGCCGTGGCGTTCGAGGCCCGCGAGGGTCGGGTTGGCGGCGGCCGCGACGTAGTTCATGGGCCACATCTGGCCGCCGTGGGTGTGGCCGGACAGCTGGAGGTCGACGCCGTGGTCGACGGCCTCTCTGATCTGGACCGGCTGGTGGGCGAGGAGGACGACGGTCCGCGAGGTGTCCCGGTCGCCCAGCGCCTTGGTGAAGTCCGGCCCCTGGCCCTCGTCCTCGCCCGCCACGTCGTTGACGCCCGCGAGGTCGAAGGCGGGCAGCTCCCGGCGCGCGTTCTCCAACGGGGTCAGGCCGAGCCGCCGTACCTCCTCGACCCACTGCCCGGCGCCGGAGAAGTACTCGTGGTTGCCGGTGACGAAGTACGCGCCGTGGCGGGCCCTCAGCTGCGCCAGCGGGGCCGCCGCCGGGCCCAGGTCCTCGACCGAGCCGTCCACCAGGTCGCCGACGACCGCGATCAGGTCGGGCTGGGTCCCGTTGATCGTGTCCACGACCTTCTGGGCGAAGCCCCGGCCCAGCATCGGCCCGAGGTGGATGTCGCTGACCACGGCGATCCTGAAGCCGTGGGCGGCGCGCGGCAGCTTGGCCAGCGGCACGGTGACCCGCTTCACCTTGGGGCCGCGCACGACGCTGTACGTGCCGTACCCGACTGTCCCGACCGCGGCGGCGGCCACGGCTCCGCCGACCACGCGGGAGACGAAGAGACGACGGGAGGGGTCGGTGGGCGCCGGGTCGGCGGACGTGGCGGTTCCTGCCGGGGCCGCGGGGGCGGCGGCTCCCGCCGGGTCAGCGGCAGTGACGGGCTTCGCCGGGTCCGCGGCAGTGGTGGGCTCCGTCGGGGCCGGGGGGTCGGCGGGTTCCATGGGCTGCGGGCCGGCCGGGACGGGCTCGGCCGCCCTCACCGGCACCGGCTCCGTCGCAGTGGCGGGTGCGTGTGCGGGCGCAGGTGCGGGCGCGCGCCGCTCCACCAGGCGCCGCACGAGCGGGCGTACGAGTTCTCCCGCCAGCAGCGCCAGCAGCAGGTACAGCGACAGCGCCAGCCACAGGAAGCCCGGCCAGCCCAGCACCTGCTGGAGCCAGAAGGGGGCGCCGCCGCGCTCGGCCGCGAACGCCGCGAACAGCAGCACCGGCCCGGCCACGAACACCGCCGCGCCCACCCGGCGGGCGGTTCCCGGCCCGGCTGTCGTGTCCCGCACCAGGCGGCGCCAGGCGTACCAGTGCAGGGCACCGAACGCGGCCAGGACGATCAGGGCCACGACTATGAAGACAATCACCATTCCGCCGAATCCCCCACTATGCCGAATCCCCCACTATGACGTCGGACGCAGTGCGCGCAGTCCGCGCAACCCGATGACCCCGATGGCAGTCCCAAGGACAAACGAGACGACGGCAAGCGTCAGGTGCACCCAGAAGTAAGCCGTCGGATCACCCGCGTCGTCGAACGCGAGCCCGCTGCCGTCGTTCCAGAGGTTCTTGACGAAAGTGATCCAGATGACCCAGCTCCACACCCCGAAGGCGAGCAGGAACCAGGAGAGGGGGCGGCTGAGCTTCATGGGCCCAGTATTACCTTTGCGCGCTCCGCTTCGCCGTCCGGGTGGGGGGAACGGTAGGACTTGTCGGTCGGAGCCATGTACTTTCTCGGTCGTGCCCGCCTCCTTGAAGACCACCAGGCGATCCCTGCTGGTCGCCTCCGCCGTGTCGTTGTCCCTGTCGTTGCCCCTGTCGATGTCCATATCGCTGACGGCTGCCCCGGCCGCGCTGGCCGCCGACAAGCCCTCGCCCGACGCGTCGCCGTCCGCCACGCCCCCGGCGCAGATGTCCACCGTGGGCGGCGAACGGCTGGGCACACCGGGCACCCAGGTCGAGCTCGGTGCCGACGCCCCGGTCCTGCCGAAGGACCTCTCCGCGCGTTCCTGGATCGTCGCCGACGCCGAGTCGGGTGATGTGCTGGCCGCCCACAACGCCCACTGGCGGCTGGCGCCGGCGAGCACGCTCAAGATGCTCTTCGCGGACACGCTGCTGCCGAAGTTCGGCAAGGACGAGGAGCACAAGGTCGTGCCCTCCGACCTCGCGGGCATCGGCGCGGGCTCCAGCCTGGTCGGCATCAAGGAGGACGAGACCTACACCGTCCACGACCTGTGGCTCGGTGTCTTCCTTCGCTCCGGCAACGACGCGGTGCGTGTGCTGTCCGCGATGAACGACGGCATCGACCAGACCGTCAAGGACATGAACGCACACGCCGAGGAGCTCCAGGCCCTCGACACGAACGTGGTCAGCCCGGACGGCTACGACGCGAAGGGGCAGGTGTCGTCGGCGTACGACCTGACCCTCGTCGCCCGGTCCGGCCTGCAGAAGAAGGACTTCCGCGAGTACTGCTCGACCGTGCGGGCCAAGTTCCCGGGCGAGACCAAGAAGAACAAGAAGGGCAAGACCACCCGGGAGTCCTTCGAGATCCAGAACACCAACCGGCTGCTGACCGGTGGCGCGGGCCTCGACGCGTACCAGGGCATCGCGGGTGTGAAGAACGGCAACACCACGAACGCGGGCTCCACCTTCACGGGGGTGGCCGAGCGCGACGGCAGGGTGCTGCTGGTCACGGTCATGAACCCGGAGAAGGACGGGTACACCGAGGTCTACAAGGAGACCGCCCGCCTCTTCGACTGGGGTTTCCAGGCCGCGGACAAGGTGACGCCGGTGGGTGAGCTGGTGCCGCCGAAGAGCGCGGACACCGGAAACGGTGCGCAGCAGGGGGCCACGGCGTCCCCGTCCGCGTCGGGCGCGCCGGGGGACAAGCCGATGGCCGTGGGTGCCTCCGGTGGGTCCAGCGGTATGGGGGTTGCACTGGGTATCGCCGGGGGTGTTCTGGCGCTTGTGGCGGCTGGGGCGTTTCTGGTGAATCGGCGGTGGCCGTTGCCGGAGCTGATGCGTCGCCGTCGGTGACGGTCCGCTCCGCTGGGGTGAGGGCTTGTGTCCGGCACAGGCCCTCGGGCCCTACGGGGAGCGGTGGTGCAGCGAGGACGAGTCGGGGTCGGGGCGCTTGTCGGGCTTCCCATCCGTACGGGCGGTCCCGACCTCCGGACGGCCCGTCCGCTCCTCCTGCTGTTCTGTCCCTTGCTCCGTCTTCTGCTCCGCCCCTTGTTTCGCCTTCTGTTCCGCCTTCTGTTCCGCCCCTTGGTCCGCCTTCTGTTCCGCCGCCTCGCTGTCCGTTGCTGTCCAGGCCGCGCAGTACAGGAGCAGTTTCACGGTGAAGTTGATCCAGAGGAGAAGGGCGATGGGGACGCCGAAAGCGCCGTACATGCTCTTCGAGGCGACGCCCTGCATATAGCCGCTGAGCAGCAGCTTCAGGAGTTCGAAACCGACGGCGCCGAGCAACGCGGCCACGATCAGGCGGCGGCGCGGCGGATGGACGCCGGGCAGCAGGGTCAGGACGTACAGCAGGATCAGGAAGTCGGCGAGGACGGCGATGGCGAAGGCGGCGGCCTGGAGCAGCGCGCCGCCGACGCCGTTCCGGTCGAGGCCGAGTTGCTCGGTGATCCGGCCGACCATCGCCGAGGCGACCGCGGAGACGGCGAGGGACACCAGGAGCGCGCCGCCGAGGCCGAGGAGCACGCCCGCGTCCTTGGCCTTGCTCAGGACCGGGTTCTCCTCGGGGTCCGGCTTCTCCCACACGGTGCGCAGACAGCCCCGCATCTCGCCGACCCAGCTGATGCCGGTGAACAGCAGCAGAGCGCCCGCGATGATCCCCACCGTGCCCGCGTTGCTCACGAGCGCGCCGATGTCGAGTTTGCCCGCGATGCCCGGCACCTGCTGGGCGATCTTGTGTTCGAGGTCCTTCAGCTGGTCCTTGCCGAGGGTCGCGGCGACCACGGTGGCGACCAGGGTCAGCAGCGGGAAGAGCGCGAGGAAGCTGATGAAGGTCATCGCCGCGGCCAGCCGCGTCCACTTCACGCGGGCCAGCCGCTCGTAGGACCGCCACGCGTGCGTGGTCATCAGCCACGCCACCACCGGGCCGATCACCGGGAGCCTCTTCAGCCAGTCCATGATCCCTCTCTGTCTCCTCTGCCTCTGCCCCCGTTCGGGGGGAGCATGTCCGTTCCGGGGACCCGGTCCGTTCCGGAAGACCAAGCCCGGGTACCCCCGAATCCGCGGGACAGGGGCCGTCACCAGGGCGCCGTGGAGCGGCGCCTCACCAGCGGGCCACCGCCAGGCCGTACAACGCGATCCACACCACCCCGATGAGCGCGAGCGCGCGGTCGCGGAGCACCACGTCCTCCGGCTGTCCCGCGGTGCCGCGGTCGGCGAAGACGGCGTACCTGAGGATCGCCAGGACGAAGGCGACCACGGACAGCTGACGCCACGGCAGCAGGCCCGTATGCGGCACCCCGCCCTCCTCCAGGGCCCACAGGCAGTAGCCGAGCACGGCCACCCCGGCGGCCAGTTGCCACACGAAGCGCAGGTATCCGACGGTGTACTCAGTGAGGAGCACGCGCGTGGCGCCCTGCTTCCCGGCCATCTGGACGGCCTCCGAGTACCGCTTGGCGGCGACCATGAACAGCGCGCCGAAGCCCGTGGTGATCAGGAACCAGCGTGAGAGCGGGATGCCGAGCGCCAGCCCGCCGGCCATGGCCCGCATCAGGAACCCGGTCGTGACGACGACGAGGTCGACGACGAGGACGTGCTTGAGGCTGAAGCAGTACGCGAATTGGAGCCCGAGGTACGCGATGAGCAGAGCCGAGGTCCGCGGCGAGCAGAGCCAGGCCGCGGCGGTGGGCGCGAGGACGGCGAGGGTGCCTCCGACGGCGTACGCGACCGGTACGGGGACCTGACCGGCGGCGACCGGGCGGTGGCGCTTGACCGGGTGGGCGCGGTCGGCCTCGGCGTCCCGGGCGTCGTTGACGAGGTAGACGGCGGCCGCGCAGGCGGTGAACAGGACGAAGACGAGCGGGAGTTGGATCAGGGCGCGGGTGGTGAAGAGCTCTCCGGCCGAGGCGGGGGCGGCCACGACGAGGACGTTCTTGGCCCATTGGCGGGGGCGGGCGGTTCGCAGGAGACCGAGGGCGAGGCCCCGGGGACGGGACGCGGAGGCGGGGGTGGTCGTCGATTCCGGTTCGGGGAGCGTGGTGGGTTCAGCCATAGTCGGCGCACCCCGTCGCGGGCGCCGTCGGGGCCGCCACCGCCTCGGTCATCCAGCGGGCACCGAGCCGCGCCGTGGCCGCTCCGAGGGCCACGCCCGCCGCCACGTCCGACGGGTAGTGCACGCCGACGACCAGCCGCGAGACGCACATCGCGGCGGCCAACGGGGGCACGAGGGAGCCGAGCAGGGGCGCGCGGAGCGCCCCGTACGCCACCGCAGCCGCCGCGGCCGAGCTCGCGTGTGAGCTGGGGAAGGAGTGCCGGCCGGCGGTGCGGACGAGGGGCTCGACATGGGCGGGCCGGGGGCGGCGCACCACCCGTTTCACCCCCATGCTGACCAGGTGTGCGCCGGCGGTCAGCGCGGTACCGCGCAGCCAGGCGCCGCGTCGCTCGCGGTCGACGGCGGCTCCGGCCAGGCCGGCCGCGAGCCACAGGGCGCCGTGTTCCCCGGCCCGGGACAGGGCGCGCGCGGCGAGGGCGACCCGCGGGTCCGACCCGTACCCGTGGAGCATCGACAGGAGCCGCCTGTCCAGGTTGGGAACATCGTCAACATCGTCCATGCGACGCCACTCTTCTAGGGAAGCCACCCAGAATGACGTAAATCTTGACTGACATCCCATTAATCACCCATTTCGGTGAGGGGCGCGGAGCGCACTCAAGCGAACGCGACGATATGCCCCTTTGTGGGGGATATCGTCGCGGGCATGCCAGCCGAAACGGTCCCTTCGACGACTCTCACCCCTTCTCCCGCCGCCTCCCCAGCGTCCCCTGCCTCCCTGGCCTCCGTCCCCGTCACCGGCTGGGGCCGCACCGCCCCCACCGTGGCCCGTCTGATCCGCCCATGCACGTACGAGGAGGCCGCGGCCGCCGTCCGGGCGTGCGGGGCGCGCGGGGGGATCGCACGGGGGCTCGGGCGGGCGTACGGGGACGCGGCGCAGAACGCGGGCGGAGCCGTGCTCGACATGACGGGTCTGGACCGCATTCACGCCATCGACGTGGACGGCGGGACGGTGCGCTGCGACGCGGGCGTGTCGCTGCACCGGCTGATGGAGGTCCTGCTGCCGCTGGGCTGGTTCGTGCCGGTCACGCCCGGGACGCGGTACGTCACGGTCGGCGGCGCGATCGGCGCGGACATCCACGGCAAGAACCACCACGTCTCGGGCTCGTTCTCGCGTCATGTGCTGTCCCTGGAACTGCTGACGGCGGACGGCGGGATCCGTACCGTGAGCCGCGGGACGCCGCTGTTCGACGCGACGACGGGCGGCATGGGCCTGACCGGGGTGATCCTCTCGGCGACCGTCCGGCTGCTGCCGGTGGAGACCTCGCTGATGTCGGTCGACACGGAACGTGCCCGCGACCTGGACGACCTGATGGCCCGCCTCACCATGACGGACGACCGCTACCGCTACTCCGTCGCGTGGATCGACCTCCTCGCACGCGGCGCGTCGACGGGCCGCTCGGTGCTGACCCGCGGCGACCACGCGCCCCTGGACGCACTGCCCACACGCGCGCGGAGACATCCGTTGGAATTCCGGACCCGCCGGCTCCCCGCCGTCCCCGCCCACGTTCCGGAAGGGCTGCTGGGCCGCACGACCGTGGGCGTCTTCAATGCGCTCTGGTACCGCAAGACGCCCCGTTCGCGCACGGGCGAACTGCAACGGATCTCCAGCTTCTTCCACCCGCTCGACGGTGTCCCTCACTGGAACCGCGTCTACGGCAGGTCCGGCTTCGTCCAGTACCAGTTCGTCGTCGGCTACGACCGCGAAGAGGCCCTGCGGCGGATCGTGCAGCGGATCTCACGGCACCGCTGCCCGTCGTTCCTCGCCGTACTGAAACGCTTCGGCGAGGGCGATCCGGGGTGGCTGTCCTTCCCGATGCCCGGCTGGACGCTGGCCCTGGACATCCCCGCGGGGCTGCCCGGCCTCGCCGCCTTCCTCGACGAACTGGACGAGGAGGTCGCGGCCGCGGACGGGCGCGTCTACCTGGCGAAGGACGCCCGGCTGCGGCCCGAACTGCTGGCGGGCATGTATCCGCGGCTGGCCGAATTCCGGGAACTCCGCCGGACGTTGGACCCTGGCGGCGTCTTCGTGTCGGACCTGGCCCGACGCCTCGGCCTCTGAGGCTGCCGGCTTCTGAGGCTTCTGAGGCTGCCGAGGCTTCTGAAACCTCTGAGGCTTCTGCTCCCACGTGCCTCCACCTGCCGCTGAAGGACCTGTTCGCCGCCCCCCTTTCCCTCTCCCCTCCAAGATCCCCAGGAGCTGTCATGAAGGACGCCTTCGGTACTCCCCAGTCCCTGCTGGTGCTCGGCGGCACGTCGGACATCGCGCTGGCCACCGCGCGCCGGCTGATCGCCCGCCGCACCCGCACGGTGTGGCTGGCCGGCCGCCCCTCGCCCGACCTGGACGAGGCGGCCGCGCACCTGCGCGGACTGGGCGCCGACGTGCGCACCGTCGCCTTCGACGCGCTCGCCCCCGCCTCCCACGAGACGGTCCTCGGCAAGGTGTTCGCCGAAGGCGACGTCGACATGGTGCTGCTCGCCTTCGGGGTGCTCGGCGACCAGGCGAACGACGAGCGGGACCCGGTGGCCGCGGTGCGCGTCGCACAGACCAACTACACGGGCGCGGTCTCGGCCGGGCTCGTGTGCGCACGGGCGCTCCAGGTGCAGGGGCACGGGTCGCTCGTGGTGCTGTCGTCGGTCGCGGGCGAGCGCGCCCGCCGCGCCAACTTCATCTACGGCTCCAGCAAGGCCGGCCTCGACGCCTTCGCCCAGGGCCTCGGTGACGCCCTGCACCGCACGGGCGTCCACGTCATGGTCGTCCGCCCCGGCTTCGTACGCTCGCGGATGACGGCCGGTCTGCCGGAGGCCCCCCTGGCGACGACTCCCGAGGCGGTCGCGTCCGCCATCGAACTGGGGCTGCGCCGCCGCTCGGAGACGGTGTGGGTGCCCGGGACACTGCGCCTGGTGATGTCGGCACTGCGCCACGTACCACGACCGCTGTTCCGAAGGCTGCCGCTCTAGGTCCTGTCGTCAAACTCCCGCCTGCCGCGCGACGCCCTGCACGCACTCTCGCCGCACCGGGCGAAAGCCCACGTACATCCAGTACGAGGGCTTCCGCCCGGCACGCCGAGAGCACGCACCTGACGCCGCGCGGCCCGCCCTCCGGGCGGACGACGGGAGTTTGACGACAGGACCTAGGCGCGAGAGCACAACCCTCTACCGGTTGAGCGAGACCACCACGGCCTTGCTCATCGGGTTCCCGCTCTGGTTGACCTGGACGTGCCCCACTCCGATGACCTTGTCCGTGCCGGGCAGCCGGGCCAGTTCCTCCAGCCACAGCGACTGCCGCGACGTACTGCGGACCCCGTCCTTGTTCGGCAGCCGGGACCGGGTGATCTTCCGGCAGGTGCCCTCCGCCGTGAGGTACCAGTTGCCGTCCAGGAAGAGCCCGTTGGCGCCGTCGCTCAGCACGGGGACCCGCTCGGCGCACCGGCCCGGCGCCTGAGGCTGCTCGGCCCAGCGTTCGCCGTCCCAACGCAGCCGTATCGCCTCGTCGTCCGGCTCGTCCTCGACCTCGCCGTGGTTGAAGCTGTGCGTGCCGTACGCGCGTATGTCGTCCTCCGCGAGTGCGATGACCGTGTCGAGCCAGGCGCCGGGCTCGGGCGGCACCGGCTCCGGGAAGTGGTACTCGGGGGTCTCGGCGCGGCTCCACGTACGGCCGTCCCAGTGCACGGCCACCGGCTGGGTGTACTCGCTCTCTCCGGGGCCGTCGGCCGTGCGGGTGTCGCGGGCACCCACGGCCCACAGGTCGTCCGTGGCGGTGCCGTCGAGCGCGGCGAGACCGTCGGCGGGCAGGGGCGTGACGGTCCACCGGGTGCCGTCCCAGTGCTGCACGCGACCCTCACCGGCCAGCACCCAGACGTCGTCCGGGCCGAAGGCCCTGATGTCCTCGACGGGTTGGCCCGGCGCCGGTTCCAGCGGGGACCAGCGCGTGCCGTCCCACCGGACGATCCGCGTCTCGCCGGTGGAGCCGGCCGTCGCGTCGGTCAGCCAGACCTCGCCGGAGCCCACCGCGGTCAGCTCGACCGCCTGGACCTCCGTGCCGATGGCCTCCGGCAGGGGCTGTTCGCGCCAGTCCTCCCCGTCGTAGCGCAGCAGAAAAGGGTCGCTCGTCCCGTCCGCACGCCGTCGGCTGCCGTAGGCCCAGATGTCGTCCTCGGCGACCACCGCCATGTCGCCCAGGGCGGCGGATCCGTCGAGGATGCGGTCGTACGACCAGGACAGGCCCGGCTTGCCGGAGCCCTTGGCTCCTGGTGACCGCTCACCGCTCCCGGACCGTCCCGAACCGCCCTCGTCCTGCCCGCCGCAGGCGCCCACAGTGAGAGCGAGCACGGCGAGCAGCGCCACGGTCCTGCGCATCGTCCCCCTCATCCCCCCATACGTCCCGCTCAGCGCGGCCCGGCATCCCTCCGGTGCCTCAGCGCGTCGGCAGGGTGGTGTCCCTCTCCGTCGGCGCCCCCGCCTGCGGCGGCACGACCGCTCCGCCGAAGGCGAACTCCCTGAGCTTGCGCCACACTCCGTCCGCGCCCTGTTCGTAGAGCGCGAACCCGGTGCAGGGCCACTCCGCCTCGTACTCGGACAACTCCTCGTACGCCCGGTCCATCGCCTCGTCGGAGATACCGTGCGCCACCGTGACGTGCGGGTGGTACGGGAAGGCCAGCTCGCGCGCCACCGGACCCGACGCGTCCCGGACCTGCTTCTGCAGCCACGTACAGGCCTCGGCCCCGTCGACGACCTGTACGAACACAACGGGCGACAGCGGCCGGAAGGTTCCCGTGCCGGACAGCCTCATCAGGAAGGAGCGCCCGGCGGCCGCGACGTCGGTCAGGTGCTCCTCGATCGCGGGCAGCTCCGAGTCGTCGACCTCCGTCGGCGGCAGCAGGGTGACGTGGGTGGGGATGCCGGAAGCCGCGGGGTCGCCGAAGCCCGCGCGCTGCTCCTGGAGCAGGCTGCCATGAGGCTCCGGGACCGCGATCGAGACACCGATCGTTACGGTCCCCACGTCGTCTCCTGTCGTCTGGTGTCGTCTGTGTGGTCAGTTTGCGGTCGGATTGCGGCCGGTTGTGGTCGGTCGTCGGGTCCGAGCGGTCGGTAGGCAGGGGTGATTGATGCCTGGTTATCGACTGTACGGTGGTGCGGCTCGACGAGGGGAGGGCGGCCGGGCGGCTCAGTGCTTGGCGGGCAGGAAGCCCACTCTCGCGTACGCCTGAGCGAGTGTTTCCGCCGCGACACCACGCGCCTTCTCTGCGCCCTTGGCGAGGATCGAGTCGAGCGTCTCGGGGTCGTCCAGATACTGCTGGGTGCGTTCCCGGAACGGCGTCACGAACTCCGTCATGACCTCGGCGAGGTCCGTCTTGAGCGCACCGTAGCCCTTGCCGGCGTACTTCTCCTCCAGGTCCGCGATCCCGGCCCCGGAGAGGGTCGAGTAGATGGTCAGCAGATTGCTGACACCCGGCTTGTTCTCCGCGTCGTAGCGGATGACCGTGTCGGTGTCGGTGACCGCGCTCTTCACCTTCTTGGCGGTCACCCTGGGCTCGTCGAGCAGGTTGATCAACCCCTTCGGGGTTGATGCCGACTTGCTCATCTTGATCGACGGGTCCTGAAGGTCGTAGATCTTCGCCGTCTCCTTCAGGATGTACGGCTTCGGAAGGGTGAAGGTCTCTCCGAAACGGCCGTTGAAGCGCTCGGCGAGGTCGCGCGTCAGCTCGATGTGCTGGCGCTGGTCCTCGCCGACCGGGACCTCGTCGGCCTGGTACAGCAGGATGTCCGCGACCTGGAGGATCGGGTAGGTGAAGAGTCCGACGCTGGCCCGGTCGGCGCCCTGCTTGGCGGACTTGTCCTTGAACTGGGTCATGCGGGACGCCTCACCGAAGCCGGTCAGGCAGTTCATGATCCAGGCGAGCTGCGCGTGCTCGGGGACGTGGCTCTGGACGAACAGGGTGCAGCGCTCCGGGTCCAGCCCGGCGGCGAGCAGCTGGGCGGCGGCGAGCCGGGTGTTGGCGCGCAGCTGAGCCGGGTCCTGCGGAACGGTGATCGCGTGCAGGTCGACGACCATGTAGAACGCGTCGTGGGACTCCTGCAGGGCCACCCACTGGCGCACGGCGCCGAGGTAGTTGCCGAGGTGGAACGAGCCTGCGGTGGGCTGGATTCCGGAGAGGACCCGGGGTCGTTCAGAGGCCATGTTCACCATTCTCTCAGGTGCCAGGGGCCGCTCCGGAACTGGTCGGGAACAGATGTGACACAGGTGGGAACCGATCCTCCTCGGCCGGTGTAACAAAGACGTGAGAACGCGGGAGGGGGGCCGCATCGTCGATGAGGCCGCGGTGATCGCACGCGTACGCACCGGTGATCCGGAGGCGTACGCGGACCTGGTGCGCGCCCACACCGGCATCGCGCTCAGGGCCGCCCGCGCGCTCGGAGCGGGAGCGGACGCGGAGGACGTGGTGCAGCAGGCCTTCTTCAAGGCGTACTGCTCCCTGGGTCGCTTCCGGGACGGCATGGCGTTCCGGCCGTGGCTGCTGTCGATCGTCGCCAATGAGACGAGGAACACAGTGCGGGCGGCGGGCCGCCGACGGACTCTGGCCGGCCGGGAAGCGGCACTGATCGAGACGGAGCCACTGATACCGGATTCGGCGGACCCGGCGGCCGCGGCCCTGGAGATAGAGCGCCGCGTGGCACTGCTGCGGGCGCTGGAGAAGCTGAGCGCGGAGCACCGTCTGGTTGTCACGTACCGCTATCTGCTGGAAATGGACGAACCCGAGACCGCGGAGGCCCTCGGCTGGCCCCGGGGCACGGTGAAGTCCCGCCTGAGCCGCGCCCTGCGCAAGCTGGGGCGGCTGCTGCCGGAGTTCGAGCCGAGGGAAGGAGGTGAGGAGGGTGAGTGAGCGGTACGGGGACGAGGACGCCGAGGCCGGGGGCGGAAGGGCCAGGGGCGGAAAAGCCGGAGGCGACAGGTCCGGGTGCGGTGAAGTAGGAAGCGGCGAGACCGAGGACCAGGGGCGGACGGCTTCGGGCGGCCTCGGGGCCCAGGAGACCGGGAACCGGGCTCCGCGCCCGGGCGAGGACGCCGGCTCGGGCGGCCGTGATGCCGAGGAGCCCAGCGGATCGCGTCAGCGGCCGGCTCACGCAACCGACCGACGTGTTTCCCGGTTGCCCGAGGAGCTGACGGCGCTCGGCAGGTCACTGGACCGGCCGGGGGCCGACGGGGACGAGACGATGGTCGAGCGCGTCCTTCAGCAGATACTCGCCGAGCGGGTGCCGACCCCGGTGGCCGGGCATCCCGGACCCGGCGAGCGGCTGCGCAGGGTGGGCCGCTGCGCCCGCACGCGCTGGCGCACGCTGACGGCCGTGCTCTGCGGGCTGCTCACCGCCCTCGTGCTCACGCCTCCGGTGCGGGCGTCGGTGGCCGACTGGTTCGGCTTCGGCGGCGTCGAGGTGCGGTACGACCCGTCGGCGGTGCCCACACCGGGGGCGTCGGTGCCGGGGTGCGGGACGTCCGTCCCGCCGGCGGAGGCCGAGCGGCGGGCGGGGTTCGCTCCTCGTGTGCCGGAGGCCCTGGGCCCGCAGGACGCGGTGACGGTGACGCGCCAGCCACACGACCGGTACCTGATCAGCCTGTGCTGGCGGGAGCAGGGGCACACGGTCCGGCTCGACGAGTTCCCGGCCCGCCTGGACGTCGGCTTCGTCAAGGGCGTCCGCGAACAGCCCGACTGGGTGCCCCTCGGCCGGCACGACGACGCGGACGACGGTCTCTCGGCCAACGCTCTGTGGTTTCCGCGCCCGCACCTGCTGACCTTCTGGCTGACCGACGAGAACGGCGACCGGTTCACCCGCTCCGAGCGCACAGCCGGCCCCACGCTGCTGTGGACGCACCGGCAGCCGGACGGCAGCGACGTGACGCTGCGCCTGGAGGGGGTGGCGTCGAAGACACGGGCGCTGGAGATCGCGAAGTCGCTCGGCTGAGGAAAGTCGGGCGGAGTGGGAACCCCGGCGGGTCGAGCGGTGTACCAGGAATGACACAGCGAGTGCGGGTGGTCCGCACCGGGCCTGATGGGGGGTGTCGAATGCGCTGGATGCATGACTGGACTCGTGACGGGATGCGTAAGCCGGGGGTGCTGTTAGGGGCACTGGCGACAGCTTTCGCCTTTGTGCTGCTGGGCGCGCCGTCCTCGGTGGCGGGGGGACCGACGAGCGTGCTGCTGGCCTCACCCACAAGCCGGCAGACGGCCTCGCTGTACTCGACGGATGATGGCTACAGCCTTCTGGAACTACTCCTTGGCAGGGCGGGCAACGCCCTGGACCGCAGCGAGGAGAAGCCCCCGAAGCTGGACGACACCATAGGCCGCACGGTCAACGTCACCTGGCTGGTCCACGACGTCAAACCATGGCGTGTGGACCGGGTTTACACCCTGGCGCCCGAGACCCAGGGTGTCTGGATCCACACGACGATAGGCACCCCGGACGACACGAACGGCATCTGGCACAAGGCGGAGCGCCCGGAGGAGCTGCGGTCGCTGCTCACGGATCTCGGAGTCATGGGCCAGGCACCGAAGAACTGGCCCGCGAACGCAGCGGCAGACCGTCCGTCGGGCGACGATGACACCGCCGCCCCCGCGACCAACGGCAGCTCGTCCGCCAGGGCGGCCGCCGCGAGCACGGACCTCGGCACCAACTGGTGGTGGGCGATACCGGGACTGGCAGTCGGCGCGGCACTGGCCCTGGCGCTGCACCCGCTGGCGGTCCGCGCCGGATGGCCCCCGTCGGCCCACTGGCGAACCTGGTGGAGGCACCGTCGAGAGCCCGGGCCACGGCAGGAACTGCGAGACGTCTGAGGGGCCTGCGCCGACCCCCCTCGGAGCGGCACTGGGCGGCATGTGGCTGATACGCCGCGTGGCGGCCCGGCACGAGTCCGGGCCGCTGCGGGGAGCCACGGCCGGTGGCGATCGACGGGTGGGACGGGACCGGCAGTCGCCGCTCGGTGGCCTCAGCCGAGGTCGATCTCCGGGTACAGCGGGAAGCCGGCCACGAGGTCGGTGGCCCGGCGGGAGATCTCGTCCGCGATCTTCGGGTCGAGCACATGCTGGGCCTTGGAGGGGGCGCCCTTGGCGGTGGTGCCGGGCTCCGTGGTGGTGAGGACACGGTCGATGAGACCGGCGACCTCGTCCATCTCGGCGGTGCCCAGGCCTCGGGTGGTCAGCGCGGGCGTGCCGATACGGATGCCGGAAGTGTACCAGGCGCCGTTGGGGTCGGAGGGGATGGCGTTGCGGTTGGTGACGATGCCCGAGTCGAGCAGTGCGGACTCGGCCTGACGGCCGGTGAGGCCGTAGGAGGAGGCGACATCGATCAGGTTGAGGTGGTTGTCGGTGCCGCCGGTGACGAGGGTGGCGCCACGGCGCATCAGGCCCTCGGCGAGGGCACGGGAGTTGTCGACGACGGCCTGGGCGTAGTCACGGAACTCGGGGCGGCGTGCCTCGGCCAGCGCGACGGCCTTGGCGGCCATGACATGCGGGAGGGGGCCGCCGAGGACCATCGGGCAGCCGCGGTCGACCTGGTCCTTGAGGGAGTCGTCGCACAGGACCATGCCGCCGCGCGGGCCGCGCAGCGACTTGTGGGTGGTCGTGGTGACGATCTGGGCGTGCGGCACCGGGTCGAAGTCACCGGTGAGGACCTTGCCGGCGACCAGGCCCGCGAAGTGGGCCATGTCCACCATGAGCGTGGCGCCGACCTCGTCGGCGATCTCGCGCATGATCCGGAAGTTCACGAGACGGGGGTAGGCGGAGTAGCCGGCGACGATGATCAGCGGTTTGAACTCGCGGGCGGAAGCGCGCAGGGCCTCGTAGTCGAGGAGGCCGGTGGCGGGGTCGGTCCCGTAGGAGCGCTGGTCGAACATCTTGCCGGAGATGTTCGGGCGGAAGCCGTGGGTGAGGTGGCCGCCGGCATCCAGGGACATGCCAAGCATGCGCTGGTTGCCGAAGGCCTGGCGGAGTTCGGCCCAGTCGGCGTCGGAGAGATCGTTGACCTGGCGGACGCCGGCCTTCTCCAGGGCGGGAGCTTCGACGCGCTGGGCGAGGACGGCCCAGAAGGCGACGAGGTTGGCGTCGATGCCGGAGTGCGGCTGGGCGTAGGCGTGCTGGGCGCCGAAGAGCTCGCGGGCGTGCTCGGCGGCGAGAGACTCGACGGTGTCGACGTTGCGGCAGCCGGCGTAGAAGCGGCGGCCGACGGTGCCCTCGGCGTACTTGTCGCTGAACCAGTTGCCCATGGCCAGGAGAGTGGCCGGGGAGGCGTAGTTCTCGGAGGCGATCAGCTTGAGCATCTCGCGCTGGTCGGCGACCTCCTGCCCGATGGCGTCGGCGACGCGGGGCTCCACAGCCCGGATCACGTCGAGGGCGGCACGGAAGGCGGTGGACTCGGTGGAGAGAGGCGCAGAGTTGTCGGACATGAGGACCTCCGGACGTGGCGTTCGGCGTGCACGGTACGGCCCAGGCGCACGGCACTCACGTACTCGGGCCGCTCCCCGATGGTCGGTCCCATCCTTGGACCCTGCCGTCACAGCGGGGTCCGGCGCGCCAGTCACGGCCCGCCGCTCACCCTACCGGGCACGCCGGAGCAGCGGGTTCGCCCGTCCACCATGCGAGCGTCGCGCGGGAGCCGACGTGGAGGGCGTCGAGAAGTATGTGACAGAAACCACGTCACAGGATCACGTGCGGCAGAAACCGAGCGTACTCGTCCGTGACCAGTCCCGACGACTCGCGGATACCGAGCCCGGCCGACTCGTTCTCCACGACCCACGCGCCGAGCACGACCCGGTTGCCGTCGAAGGACGGCAGCGGCGCCAGTTCCTGATAGCAGCAGGGCTCTTCCCGGGCGGTGCCCGGAGTGCCGGGCTCGTGGACCGTCACCCCCGCTCCCTCCCGCCCGAGCAGCGGCTTGGCCACGTAGCCGTTCCCGGAGACCAGTTCCCGGGGGCCGTCCAGGTAGGCGGGGAGCAGGTTCGGGTGTTCTGGATACAGCTCCCACAGCACCGCCAGCAGTGCCTTGTTGCTGAGGAGCATCTTCCATGCGGGTTCGATCCACAGGGTCGTGCCTGTGCCGCCGCCATTGTCGAGGGTGGCGAGGACGTGCGGGGCGAAGCGGTCAGTGGTGAGCCACTCCCAGGGGTACAGCTTGAAGATGCCCCGTATGAAGCGGAGCTTCGTGTCGACGAAGCGGCCGGACAGGCGGTCCCAGCCGATGTCCTCCATGGAGATCCAGTCGGTGGCGAGGCCGGCCTGTTCGGCGGTCTCCTTCAGATACGCGACCGTCATCAGGTCCTCACCGAGCTCGTCCGCCGCGGAGTGCGCGAAGTAGAGCGGGCCCCCCGGTGGAAGCAGGGCGGACTGGTTCCGCCAGGCGTCGACGAGGCGTTCGTGGAGGGAGTTCCACTGGTCGGCGCCCGGGAAGCGTTCCTCCATCCAGAACCACTGGGGGCTGGCGGCCTCGACGAGCGAGGTCGGGGTGTCGGCGTTGTACTCCAGCATTTTCGCCGGGCCCGTGCCGTCGTAGCGCAGGTCGAACCGGCCGTAGAGGGAGGGGAGTTCGGCTCGGCGGTGCCATGCCTCGGCGACCAGTTCGGCGAGCCGGGGGTCGGTGATGCCGAGGTCGGCGAACCGGTCCTGCTCGACGATGTGCGCGGCCGCCGCCAGGCACATGCCGTGCAGTTCCTCCACGACCTCCTCCAGTGCCTCGACCTCGGGGAGCGAGAAGACGTAGTACGCGCTCTCGTCCCAGTACGGGCGCAGGGAGCCGTCCGGGTAACGGGTCAGCGGGTAGATGAGGCCCTGCTCCTCGACGGTCTGCTGCCAGCCGGGGCGGGGCTCGATGGTGCGGCGCTCCATGGCTTCCGGATCCGTCCGCGCGCCCGCTCAGCCGCCGCCCGAGCCGGAGCCCGAGCAGCCGAAGCCGTCGCGGTCGACGGCCTCGCTGCGGCTGAAGGTGCCGTAGTCGGCGTAGCGGCCGGTGACGTCGGCGTCGTAGTACCAGGCGGCGTCGGTGGTCCGGCCGCCACTGCTCTTGCGCTTCTTGGCGGACGACGTGGATCCCGACCCCGACGACGTGCAGTTCTTGTCGGCGATGATCTTGTAGCCGTTGGCGAAACTGTAGCTGTCACGGTCCACACAGCGGCGGTCCGGTTCGGAGCCGCACGACGTGAGCGCCGCCGCTATGACGCCCATGCCCCCGAGTGCGACCGTGCTGGACCGCAGCCGCCTGCGCTGCTCTGCCATGTTCTCTTCCCCCGTCGGATGTACACATTCGGATGCAGACATGTGGGCCTACGCGCGGCACGTGCCCGGCGACCGACCGGCGCTCAGACTAGTGATCGAACCGAGTGGTTGCCCAGTCGGCTCCCCGATCCGGTGCGCGCACGCCACCGGTGCGCGCCCGCCAGTGCGGCACGCCCGCTACCGCAGCACCCTGCACAACGCGTCCAGCGCCCCCACCCACGCATGGTCCGGCGGGGTCCCGTAGCCGACGACCAGGGCGTCCAACGGGTCGACGGTCGCCCGGGCATGGCGGTAGCGGGCGAGGCCGTGCACGCCCAGGCCCTGCTCGGCCGCCGCCCGGACGACCGACTCCTCGGTGCCGGGCGGGAGTTGCAGCACCGCGTGCAGACCGGCCGCGATACCGGTGGTGCGGACACCGGGGGCGTGCTCCCGCAGAGCGTCGACCAGCGCGTCCCGGCGGCGCCGGTAGCGCAGCCGCACGGAGCGCACATGCCGGTCGTACGCGCCCGATGTGATGAACTCGGCGAGGGTCAGCTGGTCCAGCGACCCGCAGGACCAGTCCGTCCCGCCCTTCGCCATAAGGACCTCCGGGGTGAGCGACGGCGGCAGGACCAGCCAGCCCAGGCGCAGTCCCGGCGCCAGGGACTTGCTGGCCGTTCCGAGGTACACCACGTGGTCCGGGGCGAGGCCCTGCAGCGCGCCGATCGGCTGGCGGTCGTACCGGAACTCACCGTCGTAGTCGTCCTCCAAAACCAGCCCGCCCGTGCGGCGCGCCCACTCGACGACGGCGGCGCGCCGGTCGGGGTGGAGCGGCGCCCCCATGGGGAACTGGTGGGCGGGGGTGAGCAGGACGGCCCGTACGCCGGTCAGGTCGTCAATCAGATCGCTGGTCAGGCCGCTGGTCAGGCCCTCGGTCAGTTCCTCGGTCCGGGTGCCGAGTTCGTCGTACGGGAGCGGGACCGTCGCGAGGCCGGCCCGGGACAGCAGCTTCCAGTGGGTGTCGAGGCCGTACGACTCCACCGCGGGCGGGTGGCCGCCCCGGCGCGACAGCACCGTGCCGAGCAGCATCAGCGCGTGGGAGATACCCGAGGCGATCACGATGTGCTCGGGGTCGGCGCGGACACCGCGGGCCCGGGAGAGATAGCCGGCGAGGGCGGTGCGCAGTTCCACACGGCCCCGCGGGTCGCCGTAACCGAGGGCGTCGTACGGGGAGGACGCCAGGGCACGGCGGGCCGCCTTGAGCCACTCGGTGCGCGGGAAGGAGGCCAGATCGGGGCTGCCGGGGCAGAGGTCGTACGCCGGACGGCCGGGTTCCGGGCGGGGCACGGGCCGGCGGCGCCGCGCGCTCTGCGGGACGGCGCCGTCCGCGACGCGGGTGACCGAGCCCTGGCGCGCGGTGAGCCAGCCCTCGGCGACGAGGTCCCCGTACGCCCCGGCGACCGTGTTGCGGGCGATGCCGAGGTCGGCGGCGAGGGAGCGGGAGGAGGGCAGCCGGGTGCCGGGGGCGAGACGGCCACTGCGCACCGCCTCCCGGAGCGCGTCCGTCAGCCCCTTGCGCACACCGGAACCGGATGGCTCGACATGCAGGTCGACGCCATAAGTGGCCCATCCTTTCGCCATGGAAATGGACCATACTCCTGGGCTGCCTTGCTCCTAGGGTCGAGGGCATGAGGACGACGAACGACGAGACGAACGACGAGACGAGAGTGGAGTACGCCCCCGAGACCGGCCCTCGTCTGCGGTGGGCCCAGCTCGCCCCCGACGTCTACAAGGCGATGATCCGGCTCGACGCGGCCGCCCGGCAGGGCCTCGACCCGACGCTGTACGAGCTGGTCAAGATCCGTGCCTCCCAGATCAATCACTGCGCCCTGTGCATCGACATGCACACCAAGGACGCGCTCGCCGCGGGCGAGCGGGTCGAGCGGATCGTCCAGCTCAACGCCTGGGAGGAGTCGCGGCACTTCTACACCGAGAAGGAACTCGCGGCGCTGGAGCTGACGGAGGCCGTGACGGTCCTGACGGACGGCTTCGTATCCGACGAGGTGTACGAGAGGGCCGCCCAGCACTTCGAGGAGGTCGAGTTGGCCCAGCTGATCTCCGCGATCGCGGTGATCAACGCCTGGAACCGCTTCGGCGTGACCGCCCGGATGGCACCGGGCCACTACCAGCCAGGACGGAACCAGTCAGAACGGCACCAGCCGGGACGGCCTACGTGACGGCACACGTGACGGTCCGGACACGGCTTCTCGACCAGGCGGTCGGCCAGGCCATGTCGGCGCTCAGCGCGGCCGCGAAGAAGGGGCTCGGCGACCCCGCCCTCGCCGAACTCGTCATGATCCGGGCCTCACAGCTCAACCACTGCGCCTTCTGTCTCGACATGCACCTCGCCCTCGCCCGTAAGCAGGGGGTCAGTGAGAAGCAACTCGACCTCCTGGCCGCCTGGGAGGAGGCCGGGGACGTCTTCGACGAACGGGAGCGGGCCGCACTCGCGCTGACGGAGGCCGTGACGGTCCTGACGGACGGGTTCGTGCCGGACGAGGTGTACGAGCGGGCAGCCGGGCACTTCGACGACGTCCGCCTCGCCCACCTCGTCGCCGTGATCACCGCCATCAACAACTGGAACCGGGTGATGGTCAGCCGCCGGATCCCGCCGGGAGGTTACACACCGTGAACGACGGGAGCGGCATGAGCAAGGTCGATCTCTTCCGCGCCCTGCACCACGGCCGGACCCCGGAGGACCCCCTCGTCCTGCCGGGCCCGTGGGACGCGGCCAGCGCCCGTGTCCTCGCCGAGGCCGGGTTCCCGGCGCTCGCCACGCCCAGTGCCGGGGTCGCGGCCTCGCTGGGGTACGCGGACGAGGACGTGCCCGCCGACGAGATGTTCGCGGCGGTCGCGCGGATCGTACGGGCCGTGGAGGTGCCGGTGTCCGCGGACGTCCGGGACGGATTCGGGCTTCCGCCCAAGGAGCTGGTGGAGCGGCTCCTGGAGACCGGTGCCGTGGGCTGCAACCTGGAGGACTCCAGCGGGGGCGTCCTCAAGGACCCCCGGCAGCACGCCGACTGGCTCGCTCAGGTGCGGGCCGCGGCGGGCGGGGCGCTGTTCGTGAACGCGCGCGTCGACACGTTCGCCCGCGGTGTCCCCGATCCCGGCCGGGCCATCGAGCGGGCCGCGCTGTACGTCGCCGCCGGTGCCGACTGTGTGTACCCGATCTACGCCCCGCCGGAGGTGCTGCCGCTGCTGCGGTCCGGTATCCAGGGGCCGGTCAACGTGATGGCCCGGCTGGACGGCAAGGGCCCCTCGCCCACCGAACTCGGTGAACTCGGGGCCACTCGCGTCACGTTCGGGCCGGGACTGCAGCGCTGGGCGGCACAGGCACTGCGGGGGAGGGCCGACGACCTCAGACGGTAGGGGTGTTCTCAGACACCAGGAGCGTTCAGGGCACCCACGCCCTCCACGCGGACTCGTGGCTGTCCGCCCCCTTCTTCGCCGCCTCCTGAGGCGTGAGTTTCTGGCCGGCGATCATCAGGGAGACCTGCGAAGTTCCGCCGTGCAAGGAGGGCTGCGACGCCGACCCGGACAAGGTGGCGGGCGCCTGCCCGCACACGCCCCTCCAGAAGTGCCTGAACGCCGACTTCGCCTGGTCCGGGGGGAGGCGACGGCCCTCCTGAAGAACAGTGTGGAACTGCTCGTCAGGGGCGGGCGTGCACACCGACGCCTCCGGAGACGGTGAGGTTGTCGCCGGTGATGTAGCCGGCGGCGTCCGAGGCGAGGAAGGCCACGGCTTCGGCGATGTCGGCGGGAGCGCCGACGCGGCCGAGCGGGACGTCCCGAGCCCAGGAGCCGATCATTTCCTGGGAGACACCCATCTTGCTGTAGGCAGGGGTGTTGATCAGTCCTGGGCTGACGGCGTTGACGCGGATGCGGCGGGGGGCGAGTTCGAGCGCGAGGGACCGCATGAGGGGGAGCAGAGCGCCCTTGGCGGCTGTCATGGCGGCTCCGACCCCTTCGCCGGCGCCCACGGTGAACACGACCGAGGCGCCCTCGTTGAGGAGCGGGAGTGCCTTTTGCAGGGTGAAGAAGGTGCCCTTGACGTTGGTGTCGAACAGGGCGTCGAAGGCGTCTTCGTCGGTTGACTCGATCGGGCCGGGACGGGAGATGCCCGCGTTGAGGAAGAGCAGGTCGAGAGAGCCGAACTGCCGGCGCGCCTGGCCCATCGCATGGTCGATGTCCGGCAGGGACCGTGCGTCGGCCCGGACGACCATGACGTCTTCGGGAAGTCCGGCGTTGGCGACATTGCCGACGCCGGTGACCATGACGCGGTAGCCGCGAGAGTGGAGCAGTTCAGCGGTCGCCTTGCCGATGCCGCTGGTTCCACCGGTGATCAGAGCTGCAGGTGCAGACATGATGCGTTCCTTTGCGTGTTCCTGGGAGGTAGGGGGGTGATCGGTGAGCGGTTCCGGGCCGTGGGGCGGCGGGCTGTGCCGGGGTGACCACCTTTTGGCAGCGTACGGCGGGTTGGCAGCGACTGCCAAATCTAATGTGAGTGTCGACCTGGCAGTGCTGGGCTAGCCTGGTGGCATGAAGCAGGAAGCCAAGACAGCGACGGGCGCACCGAGCACGCTGTGGGACCGGACGCGGCAGCTGGCCTCCCAGGAGATCCTCAAGACGGCTCTGCGCCTGTTCACCGAGCAGGGCTACGACCAGACGACCATCGCCCAGATCGCGCGAGAGGCCGGCGTCTCCCAGCGCACCCTCTTCCGCTACTTCGGCACCAAGGAGGACCTGCTCGGCGGCAACCAGCACCGGTTCGGGCAAGTCCTGACGGACACGATCAGCGAACAGCCCGCCGAAGTCGGTGTCTGGGAGGCCCTGCGCGCAGGGGTTGCTGCCGTTCTGGCCCTGCATGACAGCCGCGAACAGGCCCTGGAGCGGTTCCGTCTCCTGCACAACACCCCGTCGCTGCGTGCCGGTTGGCTCGAAAAGCGGCTGCAGTTCCAGGAGGACCTGCTGCCGCACATCGAGGCGCGTATGGACGCTGCTACCGGCAGCGCGGATCCAAGGGCCCTCGCGGTGATCGCGACGGCGTTCGCATGCCTGGACGCCGCATCGATGACGTGGGTCGGCAACGACGGCAACGGCGACATCATGGACCTGTACGACGAGTGCCTGGCTGCGGTGCGCGGCTAGCACGCGGCGACCAGCCGGCCCCGAAAACGTGGACCGCCGGCGCCGAATTCGTCGGCCTGGCCCATGTCCCCGTTAACACTGAGGCCAGTTGGCACCACTCCGGTGATCGTTTCCGGCTCGCCTTGCTCTGGCGGCAGGGTCAGCAGGGTGTGGAGGGTTCCGACCCCGGCCGAGCGGATGAGGTTGACGGCGCGTTCCTCACTCACCCGAAGCCGCAGCGCTGGCAGCCTCCCACATGCCGGACTTCGCCGACGTTGCCGAGACCCTCAGCCGCATCACCTGCCGGACCCGCTGACCTGTGGTCTCTCCAGGCTGCAAGGATGTAGTGGCTCCCCGCCGGCGGTCGTGGGGGAACTCGCCGTCGTAGTCGTCCTCCACTACCGGCCTTCCGGTGCGGGGCGTTCAGGGCCAAGGGCTCAGGGCAGCCACGCCCTCCACGTGGACTCGTGGCCGTTGACCCACTTCTTCGCCGCCTCCTGAGGCGTGAGCTTCTGGTCGGCGATCATCAGGGAGACCTGGTTCTGGTCCTCGGTGGTCCACTTGAAGTTCTTCAGGAGGGCCGCCGCCTCACCGCCGTTCCGGGCGAAGTCGGCGTTGAGGTACTTCTGGAGGGGCGTGTGCGGGTACGCGCACGCCACCTTCTCCGGGTCCGCGTCGCAGCCCTCCTCGTACGGCGGGAGCTTCACCTCGGTCATCGGGACCTTCTCGAAGAGCCACTGCGGTGTGTACCAGTAGGTCAGGAAGGGCTTCCGCTCCTTCGCGAACTGCCGGATCTGGGTGATCTGCGCGGCCTCCGAACCGGCGAACACCACCTGGTAGTCCAGATCCAGGTTCTTCACCAGCGCCTTGTCGTTGGTGACGTAGGACGGGGAGCCGTCCAGCAGCTGGCCCTTGCCGCCGCTCTCGGGGGTACGGAGCTGGGAGGCGTACTTGTCGAGGTTCTTCCAGTCCGTGACGTCGGGGTGCTGCTTGGCGAAGTACGTCGGCACGAACCAGCCGATGTGGCCGGTGACCCCGAGGTCGCCGCCGTGGGCGATCGTCTTCTTGTCCTTGACGTACCGCTGCTCCTGCTCGGGGTGTCCCCAGTCCTCCAGGATCGCGTCGACGCGGCCCTGGCTGAGCGCGTCCCACGCGGGGACCTCGTCGACCTGGACGGTGTCGACGCGGTAGCCCAGCTCGTGTTCGAGCAGGTACTCGGCGACGGCCACGTTCGCCTGCGCGCCCACCCAGGACTGCACGGACAGGGTCACCGTCTTCGCGCCCTGGGCGTTCGCGAAGGGCGAGGCCTGCTTGGTCATGTCGGCGGCGCCGCAGCCGGTCAGCAGCAGCAGAGCGCCCACCACAGCAGTCGTACGAAGTCGCATGTCACGCTCCCTGCTTCACTCGGCGGCGTTCCGTCGGCTGCGTCACCCGGTCCAGCACGAGACCGAGGCAGACGATCGCGACGCCGGCCACCAGCCCGGTCGCCAGATCCCCTTGGGCCAGGCCGAAGACGACGTCGTAGCCGAGCGCCCCGCCGCCGACCAGCCCGCCGATGATGACGACGGCGAGGACGAGGACGACACCCTGGTTGACGGCCAGCAGCAGCGCCGGGCGGGCGAGCGGGAGCTGGACCTGGCGGAGCTGCTGTGCGCCGGTCGCGCCGAGCGAGCGGGCCGACTCCAGCGCGGCCGGGTCGACCTGGCGCAGCCCCTGGGCGGTGATGCGGACGACGGCGGGCAGTGCGTAGACCACGGCGGCGGCCACGGCGGGGGCGCGGCCCACGCCGAAGAGGGCCACGACCGGGATCAGGTAGACGAACTGCGGCATCGTCTGGAACACGTCCAGGACCGGGCGCAGCAGCCGCTCCACCCGGTCGCTGCGGGCGGCCGCGACACCGGTCGCGAAGCCCAGGACCAGCGTCACCGCGACCGCGGCCAGCACCTGCGACAGCGTGTCGAGGGACGGCTCCCACACACCGAGCACCCCGGTCGCGGCCATCGCGAGGACGGCGGTCAGCGCGGTGCGCCAGGTGCCGATCAGCCAGGCGACGGTGGCCACGAGGAACAGCACGGACCACCAGGGCAGCCCCTGGAGGCCGGAGCGCAGCGGGTCGAGCACCCAGGTGGTGAAGTGGCCCGCCCAGTCGGCGGTGCCGCCGAGGTACGGGACGCCCGAGTAGAGGTGGGCGGTCATCCAGTCGACGGCCCGGTTCACGGGCTCGGCGATGTTCACGGCCCACGCCTCGGGCCACTCCCGACGCCCCGCGAGACGCGCGGCGACCGCGACCGCCACGGCGAGGACGGCCGCGCCGCCCCACAGCAGTGCACTGGACCGGCCGGAGTTCTCGGGGCCGTCGCCGCCCAGCCGGGCACCCGCCGCGCCCGTGACCCGATCGAGGACGACCGCGAGCAGCACGATCGGGATGCCTGCGGCCAGCGCGGCGCCGACGTCGACCGACGCGAGCGCCTGGTAGACGCGGTCGCCGAGGCCGCCCGCGCCGATGACGGACGCGATGACGGCCATGGACAGCGCCATCATGATCGTCTGGTTGAGGCCGAGGAGCAGCTCCCCCCGCGCCAGCGGCAGCCGGGCGGTCACCAGGCGCTGGCGCGCGGTCGCCCCGAGCGAGGCGACGGCCTCCAGGACGCCCGGGTCGGCGCCGCGCAGCCCCAGCGCGGTGAGCCGGGCCATGGGCGGCGCCGCGTACACGACGGTGGCGAGGACGGCCGCGGGGACACCGATGCCGAAGACCAGCACGACGGGCAGCAGGTACGCGAACGCCGGGAGCACCTGCATGGTGTCCAGCACGGGCCGCAGCACGCGGTACGTGCGGTCCGACAGCCCGGCGGCGAGGCCCAGCAGCGCGCCGAGGACGACCGACGCGAGGACGGCGACCACCATGAGCGCCAGCGTCTGCATGGTGGGCACCCACATGCCGAGCAGCCCGCAGGCGAGGAACGCCAGGCCCGTACCGAGCGCCGCCCTCACCCCGGCGACGCGCCAGGCGACCAGCGCGGCCGCCGCGGTGACGCCCGCCCAGCCGGCCGCGAGCAGCACCAGGTAGACGGCGCGCACACAGAGCACGACCGTGTTGCTGACGTGGCCGAGGAAGTACAGGAACAGCGGGTGGCTGTCCCGGTTGTCGATGATCCATTCGCTGGCCCTGCCGAGCGGCTCGGACAGGTCCACGGTCAGTGCGTCCGGCCAGCTGCCGCTCGCCCAGCGGGCGCCCACGACGGGTACGAGGACGGCCGCCGCCAGGGCCAGCAGGGCGAGCTTGGCAAGGGCGCGGTGCCTGAGCAGGCCGGGCAGTCCGGCCCGGACGGTGGGTGCGGTGACGGCGGCCATCACACCGCCTCCCCGCCGGCCTCGGCGTCGGCCTCCTTGTCGGTGGCCTGCACGGGGGCGGCAGTTGCCTGCGCGGGGACTGCGGGCAGCGGCTTCGGGGCGGCGCCCGGTGCGGACATCGGCTTCGGGGCGGCGCCCGGGTGCGTGCCCGCGACCACGCCGAGGAGCGCGTCGGAGTCGACCACGCCGAGGCAGCGGCCGCCGTCCACGACCCGTGCGGGGGTGCCGGTGCGGGCCACCGCCTCGATGGCCTCCGAGACCGTCACGTCGGGTGCGACGGCCGGTCCCCGCCCGGCCTCCTCGGCGGTCGCGGGCGCCCGCATCGCGGTGCGTACGGTCATGACCTGCTCACGGGGCACCTCGCGCACGAACTCCCGCACGTAGTCGTCGGCGGGCGAGCCGACGATCTCCTCGGGCGTGCCCAGCTGCACCACCCGGCCGTCGCGCATGAGGGCGATGCGGTCGCCCAGTTTGAGTGCCTCGTTCAGGTCGTGGGTGATGAAGACCATCGTGCGGCCCTCCTCGCGGTGCAGCCGTACGACCTCCTCCTGCATGTCCCGCCGGATCAGCGGGTCGAGCGCGCTGAACGGCTCGTCGAACAGCAGCACCTCGGGGTCGACGGCGAGCGCCCGGGCGAGCCCGACGCGCTGCTGCTGGCCGCCGGAGAGCTGGCCGGGCCTGCGCTGTTCCATGCCGTCCAGGCCGACCTTGGCGACGACTTCGCGGGCGCGGGCGCGGCGCTCGGACTTACCGACGCCCTGGATCTGAAGGCCGTACGCCACGTTGTCGAGCACGGACCGGTGCGGCAGCAGCCCGAAGTGCTGGAAGACCATCGACGCACGGTGGCGCCGCAGTTCGCGCAGCCGTGCCCTGTCCATGCCGAGGACGTCCTCGCCGTCGATGGCGATCCGGCCGGATGTCGGCTCGATCAGCCGGGTCAGACAGCGCACCAGGGTGGACTTGCCGGAGCCCGACAGTCCCATGACGACGAAGACCTCGCCCTTGCGCACGTCGAAGCTGACGTCCCGGACGGCGGCCGTGCAGCCGGTGCGGGAACGCAGTTCGGCGGGCGCGAGCGCGGTGAGCTCGGGGTCGGCGGGCACGCGGTCGGCCTTCGGCCCGAAGACCTTCCACAGGCCCTCGACCGAGAAGACGGGGGTGCCGGCGGCGGTGCTCGTGACCGCGCCCATCACGCCTCACCCCCGGCCGTGGCGGTGGCGGTGGCACCGACGAGGTCCGCGCACCTCTCCCCGACCATCAGCACCCCGATCATCGGGTTCACGGCAGTCATCGTCGGGAAGACGGACGCGTCGGCCACGCGGATGCCGTCGAGTCCGCGGACCCTGAGCTCCGGGTCGACGACGGCGAGCGGATCGTCGGGGGCGCCCATACGGCACGTACCGGCCGGGTGGTACACGGTGTGCGCGACCTTGCGGGCGTACTCGCCGAGCTCCTCGTCACCGGTGACGTCCGGCCCCGGGCACACCTCGCGCCGGAGCCATCCGGCCAGCGGTTCGGTCTTCGCGATCTCGCGGGCGATGCGGATGCCGTCGACGAGGGTGCGCCCGTCGTAGTCGTCCTCGTCGGTGAAGTACCGGAAGTCGAGGGCGGGCTTGACGGCCGGGTCGGCGCTGGTCAGGTACAGCCGGCCGCGGCTCTTCGGCTTGGGGATGTTGGGGGTCATCGAGACGCCGTGCGCGGGCCGTTCGTACCCGAGGCGCTCCGGGTTGTCCGTGAACGGGATCTGGTAGAAGTGGAACATCAGGTCGGGGCCCGTGTGTTCGGGGTCCCGGCGCACGAACAGGCCGGCGTCGCTGTCCATCGCGGAGTTCTCCGGGATCGGCCCGTTCGTCTCCCACACGATGACCGACTCCGGGTGGTCGAGCAGGTTCTCGCCGACGCCGGGCAGCTCGTGGGTGACGGTGATGCCGAGCGCCTCCAGGTCCGCGCGGGGTCCGATGCCGGAGTGGAGCAGCAGCCGGGGCGAGTCGACGGCGCCGGCGCACAGCAGCACCTCGCGGCGGGCCCGTACGAGGAGTTCCTCGCCGTCCTTGGTGCGGACGTGCACGCCCTCGGCGCGCGTCCCGTCCAGCTCCAGCCGGTGTGCCCAGGTCTCCAGGTGGAGGCGGAGGTTCGTCCGCTCGTCCATGACCGGGTGCAGATAGGCGACCGACGCGCTGGAGCGCGTGTTGTTCTCGGGGTGGTAGGCGAGGTCGAAGAAGCCGACGCCGTCGTGGAAGGGCTTCTTGTTGAAGCCCTCGACGCGGGGGACGCCCAGGGCGGTCTGCGCGGCGTCCACGAAGTCGCGGGCGATGGCGTTCCGGTCCTTCTCGTCGACCGGGACGATGTTGTTCTTCAGGCGCGCGTAGTAGGCCTCCATCGGCACCGCGCCCCAGCCCTTGGCGCCCGCCGCCTCCCACTCGTCCCAGTCGGAGGGCAGCGGCTTGAACGCGATCAGCGTGTTGTGGCTGGAGCAGCCGCCGAGGACGCGGGCGCGGCTGTGCCGGATGTGGGAGTTGCCGCGGGGCTGCTCGGTCGTCGGGTAGTCGTAGTCGAGCTCGCCGCCGAGGAGGCCCATCCAGCGGCGCAGGGTGAGTACATCGTCCCGGCCGACGTCGCTGGGTCCGCCCTCGATGACGGCGACGGTCACCTCGGGGTTCTCGGTGAGGCGGGAGGCGATGACGGAGCCCGCGGTGCCGCCGCCGATGACGACGTAGTCGTACGTGTACTGATCCGTGTCTTGGTGCATGGGGGTGCTCCAGAGTGGGAGAGTGACCGGGCGGGAGACGGTGCCTCGGAGTGGGAGAGGGGCCTCGGGGGGAGGGGCTCAGCCCCCGAACCACCGCACCGGCTTCGGCGCCAGGTTCTGGTAGACGTGCTTGGTCTCGCGGTACTCGGCGAGGCCGCTGGGCCCGAGTTCGCGTCCCACTCCGCTCTTGCCGAAACCACCCCACTCGGCCTGCGGGAGGTAGGGGTGGAAGTCGTTGATCCAGACGGTGCCGTGCCGCAGCCGCCCGGCGACGCGCCGCGCACGCCCCGCGTCGGCGGTCCAGACGGCGCCCGCGAGCCCGTACTCGGTGTCGTTCGCGAGCGCCACGGCCTCGTCCTCCGTGCGGAAGGTCTCCACCGTCAGGACCGGCCCGAAGACCTCCTCGCGCACGACCCGCATCTCGCGGTGGCAGCGGTCGAGGACGGTCGGCTCGTAGAAGTACCCGGTGGCGGGCCGCCCGGCCGTCGGCTCGGGCCGCCTGCCGCCCGTCCGCAGCACCGCGCCCTCGGCGAGCGCGGACGCGACGTACGCCTCGGTCTTCTCCCGCTGCTGCTCGGACACGAGCGGGCCGCACTCGACGCCCTCCTCGGTGCCGCGCCCGAGCCGGATACGGCTCGCCCTGCGGGCCAGTTCGGCGACGAACCGCTCGCGCACGGACTCCTCGATGATCAGCCGTGCCCCGGCCGAGCAGACCTGGCCGCTGTGGATGAAGGCGGCGTTGAGGGCCTGGTCGACGGCGGTGTCGAAGCCCTCCTCCGTCGCGCAGGCGTCCGCGAAGACGACGTTCGGGTTCTTCCCGCCGAGTTCCAGGGCGACCTTCTTCACGCCGACGGCGGCGGCCTGCGCGACCTTCGTACCGCTGACGAGTCCGCCGGTGAACGACACGAGGTCGACGTCGGGATGCCCGGCGAGCCGCGCCCCGACCGAGTGCCCCGGCCCGGTCACGATGTTGGCGACGCCGTCCGGCAGCCCGGCCTCGACGAGCAGTTCGACGAGGGCGACGGTGGTGAGCGGCGTGATCTCGCTCGGTTTGACGACGAAGGTGTTCCCGGCGGCCAGCGCGGGGGCGATCTTCCAGCTGGCCTGGAGCAGCGGATAGTTCCAGGGCGTGATCAGCGCACAGACACCGACGGGCTCGTGCACGACGACGCTGTGGATGTCCTCGGAGCCCGCGTCGACGACCCGGCCGCCGCCCTCGCCCACGACGAGGTCGGCGAAGTAGCGGAACGCGTCCGCGACACAGTCGATGTCGACGCGCCCCTCCTCCAGGGTCTTGCCCGCGTCGCGGCTCTCCAGCCGCCCGAGGGCTTCGCGGTCGCGTACGAGGAGATCGGCGACACGGCGGAGCAGGGCGGCCCGCTCGGCCACGGGTGTACGGGCCCACGTGCCCTCGTCGAAAGCACGCCGGGCGGCGGCGACGGCGGCGTCCGCGTCCCGCTCGTCACCCTCCGCGACGACGGCGAACGGCTTGGCGTCCGCCGGGTCGAGGATCTCGCGCGTGGCACCCGAGACGGCGTCCAGCCACTCGCCGCCGACGTGGATGCTGCGCTGCGCCTGCTGTCCTGCCATGTTCGCAGTTGCCTTCCGTTCCAGGTCCGTGCCCCTGTGCCCCCTGCCCCTGTGTCACAGCGGTGTGACTCCGGGGGCCGTGAGCGCCTGCCCCCGCCCCCGGAATGCATGCACGATCGATGGCTGGAAGTGCGCAGCGTCACTGAACGCGCGTATGACGCGTGTGATCAGCCCGCTGACGCGTGTGATCAGCTCGCGCAGGTGGCGCCCGGCGGGCAGAACCAGCCCACCGCCGTGTCGGACATGGAGACCTCGTCGCTCCGGCCGTCGTCGTCGCGGCCGTACACGGCCACCGCGTAGAGCGTGCCGTCCGCGGCCGCGAAGCGTGTGTCGACGACATGCCAGGTGCCGACGTCGGGCTCGCCCCGGATCGAGTCGACCAGGTACTCCAGCCGCTCCCCCACGAAGTCGCCGTCGCTCAGGTCCTGCCGTCCGAGCTCCCGGAAGCTGTCGGACTTCGGGGTGTCCGGCGACAGGAACAGGTCGAACGACTCCTGCGGGGTCGCCTCGGCCACCTGGAACACCTGGATGCGTTGTTCGCCGTCCGGGCTGCGGAAGTTGACGACGTCCATGCCGTACTGGGACGGCACGGAGTCGCGCTCCCAGCCTTCGGGCACGGCCGTCCGGAACCCCTCGGGGTCGTCGAACGACTCGTAGCCCGTGGGGAGCTGGGCCGCGGTCAGGGACGGTGAGGGCGTCTCCTGCGGTACGTCACCGGTGGGCGACTCCGAGGTGTACGTCCCCGCCGGGTCGGTGGGGGTGACCGTCTCGCCGGCCTTCCGGTCGCGCCCGCCGTCGTCGCCGCCACCGGTCGTCTGGGTGAGCACCAAGCCCACGGTGACCCCGACCACGGCGGCCCCGGCCACCACTGCCGCCCACACGCGACGCCGGTCGAACCGGCCGCCCACCGGCTCCGACGGCTGGTCCGCGGGCGGCCAGGCGGGGCCGGACGGCCAGGGCGCCGAAGCCGGGGGAGGCGGCGGAGGTGTCGGAGGTGGCGGGGTCCCCGGCGACTCGGATGCCGCCGGGGGCAGGACTCCCTCGTCGTCGCCGTGCGGTGCGGCCACCGCCGGTTCGTGGTCGGGTCGGCCCGGTGGTGGCGGGGTGGCGTGGGCCGTCTCCCGGGTGCCGTCCTCCCAGCGCTGGGTCTCCTCGTTCCAGTACCGCTGTCCCCCGTTCATCGCGTCCCCCTCACATTCCGAGCAGTCCTGTCACGGCACCGGCCACGGCTCCGGCCGAGGCGAGCAGGCTCACCAGGGCCTCGGAGTCCGCGAGCAGCCTGCGCAGCCGCTGCAGTCTGCTCTCGCCGACCGTGCCGGTACGGCTGATCTCGTCCTCGGTGTCGGCCAGTTCGGCGTCCAGCTCGCGGGTCCGCTCGTCCGCCCGTACGCGGGTCAGGTCGGCGCGCAGCTCGCGCACCGCCTTCAGCAGTTCCTCGGCCGCGGCGTCGCGCGGGCCGCCCGTGCCGTGGTGGCTCTCGGCGTGCGCGTGGCTGCCGATGGCGAAGGTGCTGTGCGAGACGTCGCCGATGCGGACGTTCGGCTCATCCGTTGCCATCGCTGTCGGTTCCCTTCTGCTTCCGCGGCGCGGAGCCGCCGCTCGTGGTGGAGGAGTCGGAGGAAGCGCCGGTGGCTGAGGCGGAGGAGGCGCGGGCGTGGGAGCCGACGGCGAACGTGCTGCCCGCGACGGAGTCGATGTGCACCCCGCCGCCGCTGATGTTGACCACCTTCTGCACGAACTCGCCGGTCTGGTAGCCGTGGTCGGCCAGCGCCGTGCGCACCCCGTTCGCGATGCGGTCCTGCACGCTCCTGAGGTAGCGGTCGACGTCCATCTGCTGGAAGAGCGACCCGGACCGTGCCGAGCCCAGCTCGCGCACCGACATCGCGGGGCCGTCGGGCAGCGCGTTCCCGTAGCCGCCGGTGAGCAGTTGCCAGCCGTAGGCCGCGCCGTGGCCCAGGGTGACCAGGGAGCCGATCGCGGAGCGGGGCACCTGGCCGACGGCCCAGGTGGCCTTGCCGAAGGTGCTGTTGCTGCGGAACCGGTGGGCCGTGCGGTCGGCGTCCTTGAAGTCCGCGCGGATCGGCTGCAGTACGTGCGGGGCGATCTCCAGCATCAGCATGCGGCCCTGGGTGTGGATCCGGACGTAGACGGTGACGACCAGCTCCTCCTCCCAGCCGCCCACGCGGACCCGCAGGAAGTGCCGCCGCTTCTCGGCGCCCTCCTCCACCGCGCGGGCGCGGTGCTCCTCGAACGCCTCCTGGTTGTACGGGGCGTCCTCACGGCTGCCGAGTCCCTCGGCGGGAAGGAACACGCACTCGTCGATCTCCAGCCAGCGCAGCCGGTCGCGCACGGCGTGTCCGGCGTATTCCGAGGGCAGCCGCAGCCCTTCGATCAGCGGACGGACGACGTCGAGGATCGTCCGGTTGCTCATCGGCCGGACCTTCTTCATGCCGTCGGGCCGCAGCTCGACGGCGAGCACCCAGGTGTCGTAGGCCGCACCGGCGCCGCAGAACGGACGGGCCTCGTGGTACATGATCAGCGGCGCACGCTGCTCCAGCCGGATGCGTTCCTTCAGCCGCTGGAACCGCCGGTTGTCCTCGCTCTCCGCGGGGTCGGAGGCGGCGTCCGGGAACCGCTCCGGGGACAGCTCACCGCTCAGGGCACGCACGAACTGGCTGCGCTGGGCGCCCGTGCACAGGGCGACGGCCACGAAGAGCACGAGCGCCAGCCAGGCCTGGAACGCCTGGACCGAGGCGTCGCCGCCGACCATCTCCGACACGGCGGGCAGCAGCCCCTTGAGGAAGTCCCAGAAGCCCGTACCGTCGTCGTAGGAGTACGACTGGCAGGTGCCGTAGGAGTCGTACGAGGTGCAGGAGGGCTCGGACGACGAGTCGCCGCCGGAGAACGCGAAGACGACCGTGGCGACGAGGAACAGACCGAACACGATCCGGCCCAGCCAGCGGACGACGAACGCGGCCAGTCGCCGCGGGAACGGCGGGCGGTCGTCGTCGCCGCGGAGGGCGGTCCCCATCGCCAGCAGGACGCTGGGCAGGAGGTAGCCCGCCAGCAGGAAGTCGGTCACCAGCAGGCCCACCACCCACAGGCCCACGATCGCCCCGGCCCAGGCCAGTTCCAGGCGGCGGGCCCGCAGGGCGTGCGCGAGGACGCGGGCCGCGTCGAACCCCAGGGAGGGCGCCACGATCCGCTGCTCGTTGAGGTCCAGTTCCTCGATGACCCGGTCCCGGTAGGCGGAGTCGAGGTAGGTCCCGGCACACAGCAGACGACTGGCCTCGCTGGCATGCGGCGGGATGGGCGGCGGGGCCGACGGTGTCGGTGGCGCGGCGGGTGGTGCCGTTGCTGCCGGCTGTGAATCCGACTGTGGCTGAGGCTGTGACTGCGGCTGTGATGGCACGCTGGCGGTACTCACACGTCTCCCCCGATGTGTGAACTGGCTTGCGCTTCAGGCCAGGTGAGAAACCCTCAGCATAGAGGGGCCGCGGGAACACCGGAAACCGTTTCGCACGGCCAACGGTCACCGCACAGACGTGCCACACGAACTCCCCTTGTCCAGGTACCGCCGAAGCGCGCCCCTGCCGTCGCCCACGAACGGCCGGTGGCGGACCGCCGCCCGGAGTTCTCCTTCGGTGAGCCAGGCGTACCAGGAGATCTCCGCCGGGTCGGGGGTGACCGGCTCGGTGAGGACGGTTTCGTGGAGGCCGAGCCAGTAGGGGCTGATCTCTCCGTGACAGAGGTACTTGAACAGGAAGCGGGGTGCGGCGGAGACGGCCCCCAGTTCCTCGCCGAGTTCGCGGGCCGCCGCCTGTTCGTAGGTCTCACCGACGTCCACGGCGCCGCCTGTGAGCCAGTGGTACTGGCCCGGAAAGCGGGACACGTCGTTCGCGCGGCGGTGGACGAGGATGCGGCCTTCGGGATCGCGGCAGACAGTGGTCGATATGCGGTGCAGCCAGTGGCGCGAGATCGCCTCGGCCCGGTCGACGAGCCCCACCACGCGGTCCTGTTCATCCACCCGCTCGATCAGTTCGCCCCGAGGCATGGCCATGGCGGCACCCTACCGTCGACAGATCTCATTTCTTTGACTACGGTCAAAGAAATGAGGGCCAGCCATCCCACGACGGTGAACACATCGGCCGTGGCCACGGAGGACATCGCGAGTCTGCGGCGCTTCAACCGGTACTTCACGCGCCGGATCGGCGCGCTCGACGACCACTACCTCGGCCAGAACCGCCCCCTCGGCGAGGCGCGGCTCCTCTTCGAGATCGGGGAGGGCGGAGCCTCGCTGCGGGACCTGCGGGCGCGGCTCGGGCTGGACGCCGGGTATCTGAGCCGGATGGTGAAGGCGCTGGACGCGGAGGGTCTCGTACGGGTCCGCGTGCATCCCGGTGACAGCCGGCTGCGGATCGCCGAGCTCACGTCGGCCGGGCGGGTCGAGGTGGCGGAACAGAACCTTCGGGCCGACGCGTTGGCCGAAGGGTTGCTCAAGGGACTCACCCCCCGCCAGCGGGAGCAGCTGACCGGTGCCCTCGGGTGCGCACAGCGGCTGTTGCGGCTCGCCGCCATCCGGGTCGAGGTCGTCGACGGAGGGCACCCCGACGCCCGGGCCTGCCTCGACGCCTACGCCGCCGACATCGACGAACGGTTCCCCGAGGGCTACGACCCGGCCACCCTCGTCCAACCCGGCGAGGTGTCCGGGGAGTCGGGTGCGTTCCTGGTCGCGTACGAGGAGAGGCGGCCGGTGGCCTGCGGGGCGCTGACGCGGTTCGACGAGGCGGGCCGGGTCGCGGAGATCCGGCATGTGTGGGTGCACTCGGACGCCCGACGGCTGGGGCTCGCCCGGCGGCTGCTCGCGGAACTGGAGGGGCAGGCCGAGGAGCGCGGGTACGCCGTCGTACGCCTCGACACGCACGCCTCGCTGACCGAGGCTCAGTCCCTGTACCGGGCGTGCGGGTACACGGAGATCCCCCGCTACAACGACGACGCCTACGGGGCGTACTTCTTCGAGAAACGGCTCGGATAGACACCGCTCGGCGTGGACAGGCCCCGTCCCGGGCGGAACCGGGACGGGGCCTGTTTCGGTGTGGTGACGGATTCCTCCGACGCTCAGATGAGGCCGAGCGCGCGGACCGCCTCGCGCTCCTCCGCGAGCTCCTGGACGGAGGCGTCGATGCGGGCGCGGGAGAAGTCGTTGATCTCCAGGCCCTGGACGATCTCGTACGTGCCGTTCTGCACGGTGACCGGGAAGGAGGAGATGAGCCCCTCGGCCACACCGTACGAACCGTCCGACGGGATGCCCATGGAGACCCAGTCGCCCTCGGCGGTGCCGTTGACCCACGTGTGGATGTGGTCGATCGCGGCGTTGGCGGCGGAGGCGGCCGAGGAGGCGCCGCGGGCCTCGATGATGGCGGCGCCGCGCTTGGCGACGGTGGGGATGAAGTCCTCGGCGAGCCACTTCTCGTCGTTCACGACCTCGGCGGCGTTCTTGCCGGCGACCGTGGCGTGGAAGATGTCCGGGTACTGGGTGGCGGAGTGGTTGCCCCAGATCGTCAGCTTCTTGATCTCGGAGACGGGGACGCCGGTCTTCTTCGACAGCTGGGTCAGCGCGCGGTTGTGGTCGAGACGGGTCATCGCGGTGAAACGCTCGGCCGGTACGTCCGGAGCGGCGGCCTGGGCGATGAGGGCGTTGGTGTTGGCCGGGTTGCCGACGACGAGGACCTTGATGTCGTCCGCGGCGTGGTCGTTGATGGCCTTGCCCTGCGGCTTGAAGATGCCGCCGTTCGCCTCCAGGAGGTCACCGCGCTCCATGCCCTTGGTGCGCGGGCGGGCGCCGACGAGCAGGGCCACGTTCGTGCCGTCGAAGGCGACGTTCGGGTCGTCCGTGATGTCGATGCCCTGAAGGAGCGGGAAGGCGCAGTCGTCGAGCTCCATGGCGGTGCCCTCCGCGGCCTTCAGCGCGGGGGTGATCTCCAGCAGGCGCAGCTTGACCGGCACGTCCGCGCCGAGCAGCTGGCCGGAGGCGATGCGGAAGAGCAGGGCGTAACCGATCTGGCCGGCCGCGCCGGTGACGGTGACGTTCACGGGAGTGCGGGTCATGGCGTTCTCCGTATGACAGCTGGCGGTGGGGCGGTCCCTGCCCCGGGTGGGACGTACAGATGATCGATCTCTTGGCGTCAAGAGAGATCCACCGGTCAGGCTATCGCGCATCCGGGATCTCGTACGGTCCGGTGTGTGTGGCCCGTCCCACAGCGGCCCAACGGCGGCGAAGGGGGGCAACGAAGAGGCGGCCGCCGTCCGGGAGAGGGGGACGAAGCGGCCGCCTTGTGGGGGTGCCGGGCCGGGAGGGGGACTGGGTCTCCCGGACGGCCGGACTCCCGTGGGGGTACTGTCCGCATGCCCCGGCCGGCCGCGGGCATTCCCCTTGCCCCACGATTACTTTGAGTGGCGGGGTGTCACGTCCGGGCACCCCGCTCCACCCGGCGACCGCACCCCTGCCGCCCCTACTGCGTGCAGCCCTCCTGGCCCGCCGCAAGCGTCACGCACGCCGTCGCGTCACCCGCGTCCTTCACGGCGACCATCGGGGTGTACGCGGTGGTGTCGCCGACCGTCTCGACGGTGGCGGTCTGCTTCGTCCTGCCCACGCTCACCCGCACCTCGTCCCCCTGCGTGGCGGCGGTGATGCGCGCCCAGGCCGCGCCACAGGTCTCGCTGTAGCGGACCTCGACCTGGGTCGTGTCCACGGTGACGCTGTCGGTGGTCCGCACCAGCTCACCGCTGCACCCCATCGCCTCGGCGTCCTTGCCGGTGCAGCTGCCACCGCCGCACTTCACACCGGGCGGCAGATCGGGGTCGGGGCCGGCTGAGGTCGCGGGCGTGGACGGCTTGTCGTCGGCCGACTTCTCGTCGCCGCCGCCCGTGAGGAAGAAGGCCGCCGCGACCACCACACCCGCACCGACGACACCGGCCAGGAACATGGTCAGCCGCCGCTTCCCCCCTCCCCCGCCGGACGAACCGCCCCCGCCCGGCCGGGCGTCCTGCGGGGTCCCGGCCGGACCGAACCCACCGGACGTGCCGGAGCCGTGCGAGGGCCCGTACGGGTCCGAGGGTGAGGCGGCAACTCCCCAACCGCCGCCCCGGGAAGCCCCGCTCCCGGGCCCACCGCTCCCGGAAGCCGCACCGTACGAGCCCGCGGACGAGCCCGCGGATGAGCCTGCGATAGAAGGCGCGGAAGAGGGCGGGACCGTGGGGGCCACGCCCGCCGGGCCTGCCACACCCGGCGTCGCGGTCGCACTGCGGCCCGCCCTGCCGCTCTTGCCCTTGGCGGGCGGCGGATTCGTGCCGGGCTCCCCGAACTCCCCGAACTCCCCGAGCGCGGCGCGCGCCTGGGAGATACGGATGGCCTCCATGGTCATGTCGTGGCGCATCTCCGAGCGGCTCCAGGCCCGCTCGGCCAGCTCCCACATGGTCGTCAGGTGCACGGGATTGGTCCCGGTCACCTCGGCCAGCGCGACGATCGCACCCTTGGGCGCGAGGAGCCGGCCGTTCAGATAGCGCTCCCAGGACGTCTTGCTGTAACCCGTGCGGTCGGCCACTGCGGCAATGCTCAGCCCACTGCGGTCGACGAGTCGCCGCAGCTGGCCGGCGAACTCCTTGACCTGCGGATCGAGTTCATCGGGCAGATCCCTCCAACGAGGCATTGCTCCCCCCTCTTTCCCCCCGAACGTGCCTGATCTTTCCCCCGTACTGCTTCTCCCGCGCGTGGTGCCCTGGCCCGGTTCGTTACGTTCGTGGCGACGGCTCCGAACCACCCTGTGGGATGCGTCTGGTCAGGATGCCAGTTCCCGAAGTGGGGGCGCGCACGGGAGCATTCGGGCCACGGCATGCGCCGCCCCCCACCCCCCTGGTCCGCGGTCCAGTGTCCCACCGCCGTCCCCGTTCCCGGACCGCCCCAGGGCTACGACCGCCCCGCCGGACGGAGAAACCGTGGCGGAATGGTCACCTCCATGCCACAGCGGGCCGACAGCTGTTGAAGGCCGTGTTCGCCGTGCCCGAGCGTTGACCGCGACGGCGATCCGTCCTGACTCGGGGGAGAGGACGGGCCGCCGTCCTGTAGAACACCTGGTGAGCCGGACCGGCCCGCGCCGGTCCCGATGACAGCGGTGGCCCGTCCTCACCCCGAGGGGGAGTGGACGGGCCACCGCTGTGCGCGTTGCCGCGTCACCTGATCGTGAAGTGGAGGGTGTCGTCGAGGAACGGGATCTCCAGCCACGGGTTCGGCTGGGCCATCATCGCGAGCAGGACGATCCCGGCGCCGAGGAAGCCGTACGTGACCATGTCGGTGAACCGGGAACGCACGGCGAGCATGCCGACGTCGGGCAGGGCCCAGCGCAGGACGGCACCGCCGATCAGGGCGGCGCCGACCAGGATCGTGCCGAACCGGAACACGTCCAGCGCGGTCAGCAGCAGTCCGAGCCCGACGGCGGAGAGCACGGCGAGGATCGGCCACTGACGGGCCGGTGCCGGGGCGTCCCGGGGCGCCGCGCGGCCACCGCCTTCGGGGCGCGCGGTGTCACGGGTGAACCGGGGGAAGCGCCGGGTGGCCCGTCTCGGGACCCCGGTGGCGTCCGGCGCGCTGATCGCGTCCCGTACGGTCTGCTCCGCGCTCTCTTCCGGGTTCGCCGCCCCGCTCTTGTTCGGGTTCGTCTGCGCGTTCTTGTCCGGGTTCCTTTTCGGGTTCTTCTCCGCGTTGTTCTGCGCGTTGTTCTCCGGGGAGCCGGCGTCGTTCTCCGGCCCGGCCCCGGCAGTCTCGTCCTCGCGGGTCCTGTCCTTCACGGTGCCCTCCGGCTCGCTCGCCGTCTCAGCCGACACCGCGCTCCGCCGCCTCGACCACGTTCACCAGCAGCTGGGCGCGGGTCATCGGGCCCACACCGCCCGGGTTCGGCGAGATCCACCCGGCGACCTCGGCGACGCCCGGGTGGACATCGCCCACGATCTTGCCCTCGGCGGACCGCGAGACGCCGACGTCCAGGACGGCGGCACCCGGCTTCACGTCCTCCGGCCGGATCAGATGCGCGGAACCGGCGGCCGCGATGATGATGTCGGCCCGCTTCAGGTGCGCCGACAGGTCGCGCGTGCCGGTGTGGCACTGCGTCACGGTCGCGTTCTCGCTGCGCCGCGTCAGCAGCAGCGGCATCGGGCGCCCGATGGTGACGCCCCGGCCGACGACCACGACTTCGGCGCCCTTGATCTCGACACCGTAGCGGCGGAGCAGGGTGAGGACGCCGTTCGGGGTGCAGGGCAGCGGGGCGGGCTCGTTCAGCACCAGCCGGCCCAGGTTCATCGGGTGCAGGCCGTCCGCGTCCTTGTCCGGGTCCATCAGCTCCAGGATGCGGTTCTCGTCGATGCCCCTGGGCAGCGGCAGTTGGACGATGTAACCGGTGCACGCGGGATCCTCGTTCAGCTCCCGCACGACCGCCTCGATCTCCTCCTGCGTGGCGGTCGCGGGCAGTTCACGCTGGATGGAGGCGATCCCGACCTGCGCGCAGTCGCGGTGCTTGCCGGCGACGTACTTCTGGCTCCCGGGGTCGTCACCGACCAGGACCGTGCCGAGCCCGGGTGTGACCCCCTTCTCCTTCAGGGCCGCCACGCGGGTGGCCAGGTCGGACTTGATCGCGGCTGCGGTGGCCTTGCCATCGAGAATCTGGGCGGTCATGGGCCCCATCCTCGCCGATGACCTGCCCCCGGTTCCAATCCGGGCGCCCTAGACGCCACCGGGGTACCGGTCACCTCGTATCCGCCCATGATCAGTGATGTTGCACTTGCACAACACATAGCGAATGCCGCTGGACAAATAAGCCGGGCCTAAAGAACGATGAACGGCGCAGTGCCGCGGGCAGTGCCGGGGGGACGAACCGCATGAGATGAACCTTCCTCCGAACGTGCCGCGCGTCGTCCCCATCAACGGAGGAAACACCGCCATGAGTTTCGGCGACCCGAACAACCCGTACGGACCCCCGCAGGGCCAGCAGCCCGGCTACCCCCAGGCCCCGCAGCCCGGTTACGGCTACCCCCAGGGCGCTCCGCAGGGCGCTCCGCAGGGCGTGCCGCCGCAGCAGCCCGGGTACGGCTACCCGCAGGCCCCGCAGGGTGTGCCGCCGCAGCAGGGCTACGGCTACCCCCAGCAGCCGGGCTACCCGGGCGGGCCTGCCGCTCCCCGACCGGCCTCGATGGGCCGCCGCTTCGGTGCCCGTCTGATCGACGGCGTGGCCTTCGCGGTCATCTACTTCATCCTCGGCGCCATCGGCATCGGCGGTGCCGTCGGTGCGGCCCAGGACTGCGACCCGAACGCCGCCGACTACAGCACCTGCATCAACGACGCCAGTTCGAACTTCGCGGCCACGTTCGGCGCCGCGATCGGCATGCTCGCCATCGTCGGCCTGCTCTACGAGTGGCTGATGACCGGTCTGGTGGGCGCGACCCTGGGCAAGCTCGCCGTCGGCATCCGCGTCGTGAAGGTGGACACCGGCCAGAAGCCCGGCCTGGGCTCCTCGTTCATCCGCTGGATCATCCCGCAGGTCGGCAGCTTCGCCTGCGGTATCGGCGCGCTCCTGGTCTTCCTGTCCCCGTTCTGGGACAAGTCGGGCCGTCAGCAGGGCTGGCACGACAAGGCCGCGAGCACGATGGTCGTACAGAGCTGACGCGGGGCGCCTGACGACGTGGCGTTCGCGCCGTTCGCTCCTGGGGCCGTGCCTCTCCGCATCGAGGAGGGGCACGGCCCCGGTGCTGTCTGCAGCGCGAGGTCACGCCCGCGCTCATCGCCGCGACGCTGAAGGTGGAGAGCCGCGGCACCGTGGGCACGAAGCGGCCTCCGGCTCCCTCGGGGGAGGGCCGGAGGCCGCTTCGGTGTACGCGCTCGGTTCGTCCGCTCGGTCCGCTCGGTCCGCTCGGTCCGCTCAGTGGAAGAAGTGGCGGGTGCCCGTGAAGTACATCGTGATGCCCGCCTTCTGGGCGGCCTCGACGACCAGTTCGTCGCGGACGGAACCGCCGGGCTGCACGATGGCCTTGACGCCGGCGGCGCTCAGGACGTCGATGTTGTCCGGGAACGGGAAGAACGCGTCCGACGCGACGTACGAGCCCCGGGCGCGCTCGGCGCCGGCCCGCTCCACCGCCAGCTTGCAGGAGTCCACGCGGTTGACCTGCCCCATGCCGACGCCCACCGAGGCGCCGTCCTTGGCGAGCAGGATCGCGTTGGACTTGACGGCCCGGCACGCCTTCCAGGCGAAGGCGAGCTGCTGGAGCTCCTCGCCGGTGAGCGCCTCGCCGGTCGCCAGGGTCCAGTGCGCGGGGTCGTCCCCCTCGGCCTGGAGACGGTCGGTGACCTGGAGCAGCGCGCCGCCGTCGACGGGCTTGAGCTCGACGGAGGCCGCCGGGGCGTCCGGCGCCTTCAGCACCCGGATGTTCTTCTTCCTGGTGAGGGCCTCCAGCGCGCCGTCCTCGTAGTCGGGCGCCACGATGACCTCGGTGAAGATCTCCGCGACCTGCTCGGCCATCTCCTTGCTGACCGGCCGGTTGACGGCGATGACCCCGCCGAACGCCGACAGCGGGTCACAGGCGTGCGCCTTGCGGTGCGCCTCGGCGACGTCCGCGCCGATCGCGATGCCGCAGGGGTTGGCGTGCTTGATGATGGCGACGCAGGGCTCGGTGTGGTCGTACGCGGCACGGCGGGCGGCGTCCGTGTCCGTGTAGTTGTTGTACGACATCTCCTTGCCGTGGAGCTGCTCGGCCTCGGCGAGGCCGCCAGTGCCGCTGGTGTAGAGGGCGGCGGGCTGGTGCGGGTTCTCGCCGTAGCGCAGGGTGTGCGCGCGCTCCCAGGTGGCGCCCAGGAAGTCGGGGAACCCGCTGTCGTCGGCCGGCGCGTACGAGGAGGCGAACCAGGAGGCGACGGCCACGTCGTACGCGGCGGTGTGCTGGAAGGCCTCCGCGGCGAGCCGCTTGCGGGCGGCGAGGTCGAAGCCGCCGTCCTTGAGAGCGGCCAGGACGTCGGCGTACCGGGCCGGGCTGGTGACGACGGCGACGGACGGGTGGTTCTTGGCGGCGGCCCGCACCATGGAGGGCCCGCCGATGTCGATCTGCTCGACGCACTCGTCGGGGGTGGCCCCCGAGGCGACGGTCTCGCGGAACGGGTAGAGGTTCACCACGACGAGGTCGAACGGCTCGACCCCGAGCTCGGCGAGCTGCCGCTGGTGGTCGTCGAGGCGCAAGTCGGCGAGGATGCCGGCGTGGACCTTGGGGTGGAGGGTCTTGACCCGGCCGTCCAGGCACTCGGGGAAGCCGGTGAGCTCCTCGACCTTGGTGACGGGGACGCCGGCGTCGGCGATACGGCCGGCGGTGGATCCGGTGGAAACGATCTCGACCCCGGCCTCGTGCAGCCCGCGCGCGAGCTCGCCGAGCCCGGTCTTGTCGTAGACGCTGACGAGCGCACGACGGATGACGCGCTTGGCGCCGCTCCCGGCCGTCGTTGTGCTCTCGGTGCTCTCGGCGGTCACTGGATAACTACCTTTCGTCCCTCAATGCGATAGCCGTTGCGGGCGATCCGCCCCACGACATCGACGAGCAGCCTTCGCTCGACATCCTTGATGCGCTCGTGCAGAGCGCCCTCGTCGTCCTCGTCCCGGACCTCCACCACGCCCTGAGCGATGATCGGTCCGGTGTCGACGCCGTCGTCGACGAAGTGGACGGTGCATCCGGTGACCCTGACGCCGTACGCGAGCGCGTCGCGGACGCCGTGGGCTCCCGGGAAACTGGGCAGCAGAGCGGGGTGGGTGTTGACGAACCGCCCGCCGAACCGCGCCAGGAACTCCTTCCCCACGATCTTCATGAACCCCGCGGACACCACGAGATCGGGCTGGTGGGCGGCGACGGCGTCGGCAAGGGCCGCGTCCCACTCCTCGCGGGAGGCGTAGTCCTTCACCCGGCACACGAAGGTCGGCAGACCGGCGCGCTCGGCACGGGCGAGCCCCTCGATGCCGTCGCGGTCGGCGCCGACGGCCACGATCTCGGCGCCGTAGGTCTCGACACCCACCTCGTCGATGGCATCCAGCAGCGCCTGCAGATTGGTCCCGGAACCGGAAACCAGGACGACAAGACGCCTGGCCGCGGACTTGACCACGGACTCGGCCACGGCGGGGCCCTTTCTCGGGGGGTCTTTTGTACGGTCGTACGAATGCTTCGCGCCCCCTGATACGGGGAAGTGTACGAAGCGGTCGACCGCCAGCAACGATACCGGCACACCGGACGGCCCCCACGGGACGGGGGCGTGGCCGGAAGGTACCGTCAGGGAAGCATCCGACCGGGGAACACAGCCCAGCCAGGGCCCATCAGAAGGGCCCCAGGGGAACGCCTTGCCCGCCTGGGACGTTGACCAAGGGACGGATGCGACCGCTCCAGCGGCACCGAAGTGGGGCCGCAGCACCGATTCCAGAAGCCCAGACCACAGAACTCATCCCACCGAGCTCATAGAACTCATAGAGCCCTTACAGCTCATACAGCTCGTACCAAGAGAACTTATTACAAGGGGAAGACGCACACCTGATGCCGGACCGCAGTCTCCGACTTCCGCCGCTCCTGCTGCGCGAGCGGCGTTCTTCGCCCACCCCGCCGGGGGAGAGCAAGGACGCACCCGAACGCGGTCAGGACGCCACCGGGGGGCGTGGGGCCCAGGCCCCGGCCGACGACAACCCCTTCGCGCCGCCCCCGGAGGGGACGCCCGACCGCCCGTGGCGGCCGCGCCGCCCCGCGCACGGAAAGGGAGGGGACGACGAAGGGAACGCCCCTTGGGGCAGCCAGTGGAGCGACCGCCAGCCCGGCCGCTCGACCGGCGGCGGCTTCGGCGAGCGGCCCCGGCCCTCCGGTGGCGGACAGGGCGGCCCCGAGGGCGGCGGGCCGGGCGGTAGCCTGCGCTGGGACCCCACGGACCCGGCCCAGCGCCGTGCGCGCTATGCCCTGCTCGCCGGCATGTGGGCGTTCTTCTTCTCCCTCTTCAGCTGGCCGTACATGGCACTGCTGCTCGGTGCGCTGTCCCTCTACTGGGGCGTCAGCGCCCTGCGTGCCAAGCCCCGCCGCCCCGACCCCGGCGCTCCGGCCTCCGACCCGGCCCCCGCGCGCCCGCAGACCACGGCGGCGATCAGCGGCCTGGTGACCGCCTCACTGGCCCTGATCATGGTGGCCGCCACCTTCAGCGCCCAGCTGGTCTACCGCGACTACTACACGTGCACCAACGACGCCCTCACCACCGTCTCGAAGAAGTCCTGCGAGAAGCTCCTCCCGGAGGAACTCCGCGGCGTACTGGGCACCCCCTGAGTTCGGGCCGGGCGATCCACCGCTGACAGCACGGGCGCTCAGGGGCGGATGCGGTCGGGGCGGATGCGGTCGGGCGAGTCCTCGGCGGACGTGGCCCTGCGGAGCGCCGCCCAGCGGGTTTCGCGGGAGGTGTCGTCGTGCCAGGGGGAGCCCGTGGGGTCGAGGGGGACGAAGTCGTAGGGCTCGACGCCCGGGTCGGAGCGAGCCGTCTTGCGCGATGACGGGGAGCCGGGTTTCGCGACTCGGGTGGGCCGGTCGCGGCGCCGCGGCACGCGCCGTCCGGAACGCGACACCCGACGCCCCTCTTCGTGCGGTCGTCGAGCCCCGTGCGCACGGTCGACGTGGCGGCGCCCCTTCTTGTCCGGGCCCGGGGCCCCCTTCTTCTCCGAGTCCGGAGTCCCGCGTACCCCCAGCGCCACCGGCACCCCCACCGCCACCGTCCACGCCACCACCGCACCACCCACCTGCCACCACACCGGCCCGACATGGGCCAGCGCGGCGTTGCCGAGGCGGCCGGACGACAGGGCGGTGAGGGCGGCGAGGAGCAGACCGCACAGGACGGACGCGAGGACCGTCGTGGCGCAGGTCCGGCCACGGGACCAGGGCGCTCCCCGGTCGGCACGGGCCGCCGCCCCCGCACACCAGCCGAGGGTCACCCCCGCGGCCAGCGGCACCGCACCGGCCGCCCACTCGACCGGCGCACCACCGCCCGGTACCGCGGCCAGGAGGGGGAAAGGCGGCAGGAGAGGGTCGGGCGGGGTCGTGGACAGCGGTGCCGTCACCTGCGCCGCTCCCAGCGAGAAACCGGGCCCGAGGGCGTAGGCCGCCGCCCACACCGCCGCGTTCGGCAGAAGCGCCAGACACAGCAGCAGTACGGCGCAGCGCCCCGACCACACGTCCGTCAACTGCAGCAAGGCGTCCCGCGCCGCGCCGCCGTGCCACGCCAGTGACACCACGACCAGGATCCCGCCCCCTCCGACCAGCACCGCCGCCCCCGCCCCCGCGGCCCGCCCGGCGGTCATGAGGCGTGCACGCGTCCCGGGCCTCAGGCCCCCACCGAGCCACGCGGGCGGCGGACCGCCCGGACGGCCGGACGCCGACCACACCCCCGCGCCCGCCACGGCCCCCGCGAGCAGCGGCACACACACGAGGGCCCACACCCAGGAGGGCCGGAGTGCGCCACTGGAGGCGTACGCCGCGGCTGCCCCGCCGACGGCCGCGTAGCCGAGCACGACGCCCGCCCACGCCGCACCGATCGACCCTGCCCCACGGATCGACCCTGCCCCACGGGTCGGCCCTCCCGCACGGGGTGCGGCCTCGGCATCGTCCACCGCGTCCCGCGCCGCCCGCCGCACGAGCCCCATCGGGAGCGCGAGGAGCAGCAGCGGAGTGACGCCGACCGGCGCGGGTACTCCGGAGAGCGTCTCGGTGCGGACGAGTTCGACGCCGTGGGCCAGCAGCCACAGCGCCGCCGCCACGTGCAGCGCACCGCCCGGCCCGCTGTCGGGGTACGGCGAACTGATCCACAGCGCCATCACCAGCACGGCGAACGCCCCTAGCCCGAGCCCCGCCGCGAAGGCTCCTCCCAGCAGTCCCGCGCCCAGCCCGGACGGCCGCCTCCGCAGCCGGCCACCTGGGAGACCGGTCCACCGGCCGGACGGCCGGTCCGGCGGAGGCGGTAGTGGAGGAGACGGCGGTGAGTTCCGTACCGGGTGGGCGGGGTGGGAGGAGTCGCTCAGGTGCGTCACGGCCCCATGCTGCCAACGACACGCGCTTGGGCCGCGTAACGGGAGAATCATGGATGTGTCGCTCAATATACGTTTATGTGCTTTTCAGTACGGGGGGCATGCCCGTGACACAGAGCCCCGGAGCCTCGTCCACCCAGGCGATCGAGCCCTCGACCCGCGCAAGCGAGCCGTCGAACGAGGATGCCGAGCCCTCGCTCCCGGCCGCCGAGTGGTACGAACTGACACCCATCGAGGCAGCCGAACCCGCGCCCCCGTCGGGCCCCCTGACGCCCGCTCAGGCGTTCGACGCCCTCTATGCGTTCTGCGCCCCCACCCTCGTACGGCAGACGTACCTGCTCACCGGACGGCGCGCACTGGCCCGCGAATCGGTGGAGCGCGCCTTCCAGCTCGCCTGGCAGTGCTGGCCCGAGGTGGCCGTCGACCGGGACCCCACGGGCTGGGTACGGGCCGCGGCACACGAGTACGCGCTCTCCCCCTGGCACCGGCTCCGCCCCCGCCTCTGGCGCACCGACACCTGGCGCACCCCCACGCTCTCCGCCTCACCCGACCAGACGGGCACCGCCCTCACCGACCGCGCCCTCATCCACGTACTCCTGAAGCTGCCGCCCCCGTACCGGCGTGCGGTGCTGCTGTACGACGGTCTGGGCCTGGACCTGCCCGACACGGCCGCCGAGAGCGAGGCGAGCACCCCCGCGACGGCGGGCCGTCTGCTGTACGCACGAGAGGCGCTCGCCGCGCGTCTGCCGGAGCTGGCGGACACCGAGGAGTTGCACCGTCGGCTCGCCGATGCCGCGAACGGGGAGGGTCCGTGGATCGTCAGGCCGTGTTCCCCGGCCGCCGCGCGCCTGCGCGGCGAACGCCGGGCCCGCCGCTGGGTCCACGCGGCCACCGCCTTCGCGGCCCTCCTCCTCAGCACGACCGCCGTCGCCGTACGCACCGCCCCCGACCACTACGAGCCCCCGGTGGCCCCGGGTGCGCCGATCCGGGGCCTCCCGCCGAAGGGAGCCATGGGTCCGCTCTCCCAGGACCAGCTGGATCTCCGGGCCAAACTGAGATCGGCCACGGGAGGCGGCCCGCAGAGGCTGGCCCCGGAGAGCAGGTGACGGATCGGCCCGGCACGCGCCGGGGAAACGCCGGTGGGCCCGTACCCCCGAGGGATACGGGCCCACCTGACGCGCTTCGGGCCGAGGCGTCAGCCGGCGAGGATCTCCCGCGCGAGCTTGGCCGTCTCGGTCGGGGTCTTGCCGACCTTGACGCCCGCGGCCTCCAGGGCCTCCTTCTTCGCCTGGGCGGTGCCCGACGAACCGGAGACGATGGCGCCCGCGTGACCCATGGTCTTGCCCTCGGGAGCGGTGAAGCCGGCGACGTAGCCGACGACCGGCTTGGTCACGTTGGCCTTGATGAAGTCGGCCGCGCGCTCCTCGGCGTCGCCACCGATCTCACCGATCATCACGATCAGGTCGGTGTCGGGGTCGTCCTGGAACGCGGCCAGGGCGTCGATGTGGGTGGTGCCGATGATCGGGTCACCGCCGATGCCGACGCAGGAGCTGAAGCCGATGTCGCGGAGCTCGTACATCATCTGGTACGTCAGCGTGCCCGACTTCGAGACCAGGCCGATGCGGCCCGGCTTGGTGATGTCGGCCGGGATGATGCCGGCGTTCGACTGACCCGGGGTGATCAGGCCGGGGCAGTTCGGGCCGATGATGCGGGTCTTGTTGCCCTTGGCCTGGGCGTGCGCCCAGAAGCCGGCCGTGTCGTGGACCGCGATGCCCTCGGTGATGACGACCGCGAGCGGGATCTCGGCGTCGATGGCCTCGACGACGGCGTCCTTGGTGAACTTCTCCGGGACGAAGATGACCGTGACGTCGGCGCCGGTCTTCTCGATCGCGTCGGCGACCGAGCCGAAGACCGGGATCTCCGTGCCGTCGAAGTCGACGACCTGGCCCGCCTTGCGCGGGTTCACGCCACCGACGATGTTCGTGCCGGAGGCCAGCATGCGCTTGGTGTGCTTCTGGCCCTCGGAGCCGGTCATGCCCTGGACGATGACCTTGGATTCCTTGGTGAGGAAGATAGCCATGGTGTTCTGTGACCTCGTCCCTTACTTCGCGGCAGCAGCCAGCTCGGCGGCCTTGTCGGCCGCGCCGTCCATGGTGTCCACCTGCTGCACGAGCGGGTGGTTGGCGTCGTTGAGGATCTTGCGGCCCAGCTCGGCGTTGTTGCCGTCGAGGCGCACGACCAGCGGCTTGGTGACCTCTTCGCCCTTGCTCGCGAGGAGCTCCAGGGCCTGCACGATGCCGTTGGCGACGGCGTCGCAGGCGGTGATGCCACCGAAGACGTTCACGAAGACGGACCGGACGTCCGGGTCGCCCAGGATGATCTCCAGGCCGTTCGCCATGACCTCGGCGGAGGCGCCGCCGCCGATGTCGAGGAAGTTGGCCGGCTTGACGCCCTGGTGGGCCTCACCGGCGTACGCGACCACGTCGAGGGTGGACATGACCAGACCGGCACCGTTGCCGATGATGCCGACCTCGCCGTCGAGCTTCACGTAGTTCAGGCCCTTGGCCTTGGCCGCGGCCTCCAGCGGGTTGGCCGCCGCCTTGTCCTCGAACTCCTCGAACTCCGGGTGACGGAACTCGGCGTTCGCGTCCAGGGAGACCTTGCCGTCGAGGGCGAGGACGTCACCGGAGGCGACCTTGGCGAGCGGGTTGACCTCGACCAGGAGGGCGTCCTCCTTGACGAAGACGTCCCACAGGGTGACCAGGACATCGGCGACCTGGTCGGCGACCTCGGCCGGGAACTGCGCCGCGGCCACGATCTCCTGGGCCTTCTCCTTGGAGACGCCGGTGTTGGAGTCGACCGGGATCTTGGCGAGCTTCTCGGGGGTCGTCGCGGCGACCTCCTCGATGTCCATGCCGCCGGCGACGGAGGCCATGGCCAGGAAGGTACGGTTCGTGCGGTCGAGGAGGTAGGAGACGTAGTACTCCTCGACGATCTCCGGAGCCGTCTCGGCGATCATGACCTTGTGGACCGTGTGGCCCTTGATGTCCATGCCGAGGATGTCCGTCGCGCGGGCGACGGCCTCGTCCGGGGTGGCGGCCAGCTTGACGCCGCCGGCCTTGCCACGACCACCGACCTTCACCTGCGCCTTGACGACCGACTTGCCGCCCAGCCGCTCGGTGATCTCGCGCGCCCCCTCAGGCGTGTCGATGACTTCACCGGCCAGCACCGGTACACCGTGCTTGGCGAAGAGGTCCCTCGCCTGGTACTCGAACAGGTCCACGCGCTTCCGTCCCTATCAGTGATCTAGCGGTTCGTTGGATGCGTGGGCGTGCCGCGAAGGGCAACGTGACGTCCGCATGAGTCACAGGGGAAGCGCACACGGTGTCCGAGCGCGCGGCATGTCCGTCTCGCAGGTTATCTCTGCTTCCGGGGGGCCTCTAAATTCCGGGTCACACCTGAGCGGTGATACCTGTCACATGATGCCGCCCTCACTGGCACGGCGTGCCGCATGTGCGGGGCCTCACCGGGCTGGGGTTGACCCGGTGAGGCCCCTGGAAGGCCCTCCCATGGCTGTGAAGGGCCCGGGGCGGGTGGTCCCCACCCCCATGGGGACCACTCACGCCATCCGCCGGGATTCGCTCGGACACGGCCGACGGCTTCGGCCGCCTGCGGCACGGCCGATGGCTTCGGCCGCCCGGATGCCTCCCGGTGGAGCTGGTTTGCTCGTCTACGCCGGCCCGTCCGCGTCCCTGCCCGCGTTCCCGACCGCCTGCCCGGCGACGAGCGGGCGCCGCCCACGGCGTGGCCCGCGGGGAGACGGTGGCTCCGTCGTGGTGCGGGGTCGGCGTTGTCGACGCGGTCCGGCTCCGGCGGCGTCTGTCGAGGAATGTCGAGGGAGCCGAGGGATCGGAAGAGTGCCCGGACGGCGGGCAGACCTGCCCCGCTCCTCGCGTCCTCGCGCTACAGGGCCTGGCGGGAACGGGCCGCGCTAGCCGGGAAACTCGGGTATGTCCCGGTTCCTGTCCCGGGTTCCGTCCACGGCGACGACCGCGGTGACGCCACGCAGGCGGCTCAGCGGCGCCCGGTGGTCGAGGGTGACGGCGTGCGGCTCACCGTGCCGCGCCCCGCCGTGGTCGACGGCGGAGTGCCGGCCGAGCACACCGGCCTCGTCGCCCGGCGCCTGCTGCGGGGGCGTCCGTACGGTGTCCGCGCCCTGGGCGACGCGGACGCCGGACACGTCGGACTCGGCGCCATGGGCGAATCGCGGTCCGTACACGGCCCCCGCCCGTGCGGCCGACCGCGCCTCGGAACCGTCACCGCGCTCGGCGGCGCCGGGCTGCTCGGGCGCCGCACCGCCGGGCTGCTGGGGTGCCGCACCGATCGGCAGGATGTCCGCGGGTATCCCTGGCAGTCCTGGCAGTCCGGGGAGCTCGGGGAGCTCTGGCAGCTCGGGCAGTGACGGCGCCTCGGGGTGACCGGGCAGCGACGGCACCTCGGGCTGACCGGGCAGCGACGGCATGCCCGGCAGCGGCGGGAACTGCGAGGGTTCGTCCGCCAGACCGCCGGTCACCGTCTGGACGAGATCACCGACGGGCCGCACGACCGGTTCGGTGACCGGCCTCCGAGGGTCGGTGCTGTCCTCCACGCTCTTTGCCGCGCTCTTCGCCGTGCCGGCCACGGGAGCGGCATGCATCGCGGACCGAACGGACTCGGGCGTTGTGCTCACCGCGACCGTCCCCGCCTCCGGCGATGCCCCGCCCGCCGCGTGTGCCGGCTGCCCGCAGAGGAACCCCAGCACGAACAGCCCGCCCACCAACAGCACGACCTGCAGCACACGCCGCCCGGCCGCCCCGCGCGTCACGCGCAGAACGGCACCGGCACCGGTCAGTGCGGCTGACGGAGTCACAACGGGGAGAGCCCTCCCAGGAAGCGGAACGACGGCGTACGACACGCTGGGTGCGGTGGACTGGAGACCCTGCGGTACGAGGCGGTGCGCGCGCCGGACATCCGGCGAACTGTTCGAGGCGTGCGAACAAGTGCTGCCGATCCTCGCACGGGCCTCCCGAGGTTGCGCAAGCCCCTCGTTACCGATGGGCGATCATGCCCTCTTTCTCGGCTTTCTCAGTTTTCTCGGCTTTCTTAGCTTTATTGGCTTTCTTAGCTTTCTCGATTTTCTCCGTCATCCTTACTTCTCCTCACGGCTCTCCAGGTCCGTCCCGTCACGTCACGCCGTATCAGGAACCGGCAGGGGCCGCTTCTCGATGGCCGCCGCCATGACCTCGGGGAAGAGGTCCGGCGTGCAGGCGAACGCCGGTGCGCCGAGGGCCGCGAGCGCCGCCGCGTGCTCCCGGTCGTACGCGGGCGCCCCTTCGTCGGAGAGCGCGAGCAGCGTCACGAACTGCACGCCCGACGCCTTCATCGCCGACACCCGCTTCAGCATCTCGTTCCGTATTCCGCCCTCGTACAAGTCGCTGATCAGTACGACCACCGTTTCCGCGGGCCGGGATATCTGCGACTGGCAGTACGCCAGCGCTCTGTTGATGTCCGTGCCACCGCCGAGCTGGGTGCCGAACAGGACGTCGACCGGGTCGTCCAGCTGGTCGGTGAGGTCGACGACGGCCGTGTCGAACACGACGAGCCGGGTGCTGATGGACCGCATGGAGGCCAGCACGGCCCCGAACACCGACGCGTAGACGACGGATGCCGCCATCGAGCCCGACTGGTCGATACAGAGGATGACCTCCTTCTTCACCGACTGCGAGGCCCTCCCGTACCCGATGAGCCGCTCGGGCACCACCGTCCGGTACTCCGGCAGGTAGTTCTTCAGGTTGGCCGCGATCGTGCGGTTCCAGTCGATGTCGTGGTGACGGGGGCGGCTGACGCGGGCACTGCGGTCGAGGGCGCCGGTGAGGGTGGCCCGCGTACGGGTGGCGAGCCGCTTCTCCAGGTCCTCGACGACCTTGCGCACCACGGCCCGTGCGGTCTCCTTGGTCGTCTCGGGCATCGCCTTGTTGAGGGAGAGCAATGTGCCGACGAGGTGCACGTCGGCCTCCACCGCCTGGAGCATCTCCGGCTCCAGCAGCAGCGTGGACAGCCCGAGCCGGTCGATGGCGTCCCGCTGCATGACCTGCACGACGGACGAGGGGAAATACGTCCGGATGTCCCCGAGCCAGCGCGCCACGGACGGCGCCGACGCCCCGAGCCCGGCGGAACGCTCGCGTCCCGACTGTGGTTTGTCGCCCTTCCCGTAGAGAGCGGTGAGCGCACCGTCCATGGCCGCGTCCCGCCCGGAGAGCGCGCACCCCGTTCCGTCGGCCGCGTCACCGCCCAGCACGAGCCGCCACCGCCGCAGCCGCTCATGGCCGTCGGCCGGCTGCTCCGTCACCGCTGTCCCGCTCGCCGCAGGCGCATCCGTATCCGTACTCATCGGCCCACCCCCACAAGACTCATTGGCCCACCGCCACAAGGTCGTTGATGCCCGACGTGATGCCGGTGCCGTCGCTCGTATCCGCCTCCGCCTCCGCCTCGTCCAGCCCCAGCAGCAGACGCAGCACCGGCAGCACGGCGTCCGCCCGACCGGTGTCGAGCTCGGTGGCGAAGCCCGGTATCCCGGAACCGTCGGCCGCGGCCCCCGTCCGTGCTCCTGGTCCGCGCCGGACCAGTTCGCCGAGGGTCCGCCGCACCCCGGGCTCGTACGCCGAGAACGTCCGCCGCAGCAAGGGCAGTACGTCGGTGAACGCCTCCTGCGGCACTCCGGTCAGCCATGCGTCCACCAGCCCGAGCAGCCGCTCGTCGTGTACCAGCAGCATGCCGCCGCCGGCCCCGCCCCCGACGAACCCCTCGATCCACGCGGCGGCGTCCGCCGGCGCGGTCCCCGGCGACAGCACCAGCGCCATGAGCCGCGCGGCGTCGCCCTGCGCCAGCTCCCCGTCGTCCAGGAGGAGCCGTACGGCCCGGCCTCGGATGACGCCGGGAACGGTGTCGCGTCCGCAGAGGACGTGCAGCACGGAGTGCCAGCGGGCCCGCAGGTCGCCGTGCGCCCGCGAAGCGGTCTCGCCCAGGAGCGCCACCGCGCCGTGCACCGCGTCCACATGGCGGCGCATCTCCTCCGCCGCCTCCGCGTCGAGCGCGGCGCATGCGGGCGGGAGGCCCACGAAGACACGCTCGGCGAGTCCGGCCGCGACCTCGGCGAGAGCGTGCGTGTCCGTGGCGCGGACGTCGCCGTACCGGAGGGAACGGACCAGGGCGGGGAGCGCCTGGGCGAGGTGACCGACGTCCGCGTCCAATGCGGCACGGTCGGCGAGGGCCCGCATCACCACAGGGAGGGCGTCCGGGAGTTCGGCAAGGAGGCAGCGCTCGGCGAGCCCGGTGACGTCGGCGAGCGACTGCGCGGCCACGGCGTCTGCTTCGGCCTTGGCGGTCGCGGCCGAGAGTACCGTCGTCCCCCACACCCCGGCCTCGGCCACCCGCACCGACAACTCGGGCTCCCAGCACAGCCGCCAGGTCTCCCGGAACGTGCCCGTACTGCCGCGCGAGGCCGCGGGCTCTCCCCACTCGATGCGCAGCAGCCTCAGCCGGTGGAGGAGAAGGCTGCGCGCGGCGTCGTTCTCCTTGCGCAGGTCGAGCTCCAACTCCCGCTCCAGCGCCTCCGGCTTGAGCCGCAGCTTCCGCTGGATCCGCACGAGGTCACGCTGCAACGGCACCGCCGGCGCCGCCGCGGGCACCTCCCCCAGTACGTCCCCGACGACGAGCCGGTCGTGCACCAGGTCCAGCGGCACGTCCGAGCCCTCGCACATCACCGCCCGCACGGCGTCGGTGGTCTCGGTGAGGCCCGGCAGCGGGCGCCCACGCATCGCCGCCAGCGTCTGGGCGAGCCGCACCGCCTCGATGACGTGCGCCGACGAGACGATCCGGTCCTCCTCGCGCAACAGCCCGGCCACCTTGGTCATCCACCGCTCGACGGGGCGGTCGGGCGCGCCGAACAGGTGCCCGTACCAGCCCGGCGAGTCGATGCCCGCGCCGTACCCGCTGACCCGGGACAGCCTCCGGTGCGTCCACGGCACCCACGTCATGTCGGCCTTGACCTTGAGCAGCCCTTTCAGCAGCGCCCGGTCGGCGGCGACGGTGTGCTTCTCCCGCAGCGCGGGCACGTGCCACGCACCGCACACCACGGCGACCCCGTCCCCCGCCTCCTTCTGCGCGGCCCTCATCTGGAGCCGCATGTACGCCTCCCGCACCAGGTCCCGGTCATGACCACCGGTCCCGTACGATTCCCGCAGCGCCCCCATGGCCTCGGCGAGCACCGCGAACGGCGCGAACACGTCCCCACCCGTGCCCCTGTGCTCGACGACGTCCTCCCACCACCGCTCCGGGTCGTCGTACCCCGCGGCTTCGGCGAGAGCGGCGAGGGGGTCCACGCGGAGGGCTTCCGCGGGCGTGACGGTCTCGGTGGTGTCGGTGGTCTCAGTGGACTCTGTGGTGGTCTCGGTCGGCTCGGTCGGCTCCGAGGGTTCTTCCTTGCCCCACGCCAGCGTGTGGGTCGCCGGGAGGTCGATGAAGCGGGCCGGGACCTGGTGCTCCAGCGCCCAGCGGATGGCGACCCATTCCGGGGAGAACTCGGCCAGCGGCCAGAAGGCCGACCGGCCGGGCTCGTCCACCGCGTGGGCGAGGAGGGCGACCGGTGGTCGCATGTCCTCGTGGGCGGCGAGCGGGATCAGGGCGTCCGCCTCCGGCGGCCCCTCGATGAGGACGACCTGTGGGCGCGCCGCCTCCAGGGCCGCACGCACCGCCCGTGCCGACCCCGGACCGTGGTGTCGGACACCGAGCAGCAGCGGCCCGTCACGGTGCGCCCGCTCTCGCGACGGTGCCCCTTTGACGCCGGTCACACGCTCCCCCTGAATCCGCGGCCGTCGTCCGGGCAGAATTCCCGGCCGGAGTCGCCCGAACCGGTCCCATCGCCTCCGGAGCCGGAGCCGGGGCGGGGGCGGAGGCGCCCACCCACCTCCTGGAACCTGCTCACGCGCTCACCTCCCGGCAGGCGCGGTAGAAGTCCGCCCAGCCGTCGCGCTCCCGTACGACCGCCTCCAGGTACTCCTGCCAGATGACGCGGTCGGCCGCCGGGTCGCGGACGACGGCGCCGAGGATGCCGGCGGCGACGTCCGAGGCCCGCAGGACGCCGTCGCCGAAGTGGGCCGCCAGGGCGAGTCCGTTGGTGACGACGGAGATGGCCTCCGCTGTCGACAGCGTGCCGCTGGGCGACTTCAGCTTCGTACGGCCGTCGGTCGTCAGGCCGTCGCGCAGTTCGCGGAAGACTGTGACGACCCTGCGGATCTCGTCGATGCCGTCCGGTGCGGCCGGCAGGTCGAGGGAGCGGCCGATCTGGTCGACCCGGCGCGAGACGATGTCCACCTCGGCGTCGGCGCTCTCCGGCAGCGGCAGCACCACCGTGTTGAAGCGACGGCGCAGGGCGCTGGACAGGTCGTTGACCCCGCGGTCGCGGTCGTTGGCCGTGGCGATCAGGTTGAAGCCGCGGACGGCCTGCACCTCCTGCCCCAACTCCGGTATGGGCAGTGTCTTCTCCGACAGAATGGTGATCAACGTGTCCTGGACGTCGGCGGGGATGCGCGTCAGCTCCTCGACGCGGGCGGTCATGCCCTCGGCCATGGCCCGCATGACGGGGCTCGGCACGAGCGCGTCGCGGCTGGGGCCGTGGGCGAGCAGCTGCGCGTAGTTCCAGCCGTAGCGGATCGCCTCCTCCGGCGTGCCCGCGGTCCCCTGCACCAGCAGGGTCGAGTCGCCGCTGACGGCTGCGGCGAGGTGCTCGGACACCCACGTCTTGGCCGTGCCGGGCACACCGAGGAGGAGCAGGGCGCGGTCGGTGGCGAGCGTGGTGACGGCGACCTCGACGATGCGGCGCGGGCCCACGTACTTCGGCGTGATCACCGTGCCGTCCGGCAGGGTGCCGCCGAGCAGGTAGGTCGCGACGGCCCAGGGCGACAGCTTCCAGCGGGTCGGGCGCGGCCGGTCGTCCTGTGCGGCCAGCGCGGCGAGTTCCGCGGCGAAGGCGTCCTCGGCGTGCGGGCGCAGCGCCTCGGCATCGGTCTGTTCCGCGGGCGTGTGCCCGCTCGTGTGGGCGCCCGGGTCCGTGTGCGCGTTCGCGGGCGCGGACGGGTTCCGGTGCTCGTCGACGGATGTCGGGTCGATGGAAACAGGCATGACTTCAGTCCCCCTCCAGATCGGCCGCCTCCGGCCGGTTCGGATCTGGTGTCCACCGTGCACCACGCCACTGACAATGCGTTCTGACCTGCGGAAACGCGCCGCAGAGGTCGATTGTCAGTGGTGGGTTCTACCTTCGATGACATGACTCAGCAGGGGGTGCGCTGGACGGCTGAGCAGGTGCTGGCATTGGCGCCTGACGCCGCGTCGCGCAAAGCGGGAAGCAAACTCGGCGCGGCCGGGCCGTGGTCGGAGGCGGGCAGTTCTGACGAGGGGACGGTGTGGGGACTGTGCAAGGGCAGTGGCAGCAAGCCGTATCAGACGGTCATCGACGTCGCGGACTCCAGTGGGCCCGCGTACAAGTGCAGTTGTCCGAGCCGCAAGTTCCCGTGCAAGCACGCGCTGGGGCTGCTGTTGCTCTGGGCGGGCGACGACGGATCGGTGGCGCGTGCCCAGCCACCGGACTGGGCGGAGCAGTGGCTCACCGGGCGCCGGCGGCGCGCGGAGGAGAAGAGGACGACGACGGGCGCGGCATCTGGGGACACGTCAGGTGATCCGGAGGGGGCGCGCCGCAGGGCGGAGCGGCGCGCCGAGCGGATCACCGCGGGGGCCACGGAGCTGGAGCAGCGGTTGTCGGACCTGCTGCGGGGCGGTCTGGCGGCGGCCGAGCAGGCGGGGTACGGGCTGTGGGAGGAGACCGCGGCCCGCATGGTCGATGCCCAGGCGCCCGGACTGGCCGCGCGGGTGCGGGAGTTGGGGGCGATACCGGGCTCGGGGCCCGGCTGGCCGGTGCGGTTGCTGGAGGAGTGCGCGCTGCTCCACCTCCTCGACCAGGGCTGGCTGCGGCGTGAGGGCCTGCCGGACGGCCTCGCGGCGACGGTCCGTTCCCGGGTCGGCCTGCCCGGCTCGGCGGACGGCCCCCCGGTCCGGGACCACTGGCTGGTCCTCGCCCAGTACGACACGGCGGACGCCCGCCTGACCACGCGCCGGATCTGGTTGTACGGCGCTGAGTCCGGGCGTACGGCGCTCCTCCTCTCCTACGGGGCGGCCGGCCGCGCGCCGGAGTTGACGCTGCCGGTGGGGCTCGCCTTCGAGGCGGAGATGTCGTCGTATCCGGGTGCGGGGCAGTTGCGGGCCTCTCTGGGCCGGCGGTTCACCGCGCCCGAGCCCGCGGCGATACGACCGCCGGGGGTGACCCCGGCTCAGGCCGCTGCCCGCTACGGCGAGGCGCTGTGCGACGACCCGTGGCTGGACTCGGTCCCGGTCACCTTGTCCAGGGTCGTCCCGGCCCCGGACGGCGACTCCTGGCAACTGTCCGACGAGGACGGCGACATGGCCCTCCCCTTGTCGCTCTCCGCTCGCTCCCGGCCCGGCCTGTGGCGCCTCGTCGCCCTCTCGGGCGGCGCTCCCGTCACGGTCTTCGGCGAGTGCGGTCACCACGGCTTCACACCACTGACGGCCTGGCCCGAGGGAGCGGGAGACGCGGTGGGGCTGTGCTGAGGGAGGTGACCCGACGCGTGAGGTGAGGCGGCGCGTGAGGTGAGGCGGCGCGTGACAAGCCGGATGTGACCCGCACCCGGCTCGTCCGCTCCGGCGTTCCGCGGGAGGCCGGCCGGCCTGGTCAGCCTGGCCGGCCTCCTGCGGAACGAACGAAACCAGCGGCACGGCAGCACCGGCAGCGTCAGCAGCACCAGCAGCACCAGCAGCACCAGCAGCACCAGCAGCACCAGCAGCAAGAACGGACGCTTTCGGCCCGCGAGCCGGGCCGAGGGCCACCGCCTCGACCACCAACTGACCAGCCTTACAAGGAAGCACGGACAGAAGGGACGGACCCATGAACAGCACCTCGCCTCCTCCGCGGAACGCGTGGGAAGAGCTCGTGACCGTCGCCCTGCTCGGGACCGATCGGCGCCCGGCTCCCGGGCCGACCGCCGGGCGGGAGGCGCCAGTGGCGTTGCTGGACGCGGCGGCGGTGGAGACCGTGCGGCGCAGGGCGGGGATGCGGCCCGCGCGGGCGGCGGTGCGGCCGGAGCCCGCCGCGCCGGATCCGCGTCCGCCGTTGCCGCCGGCCGCGGCGCGCAGGCTCACGCAGTTGCTGGCCGACCGGGCCGGCGCGGGCGGCGGGGGACGCAGAGGTACGGCTCCCGACCTCATGGAGTTGCTGCCGCAGTGGCTGGCGCTGGCGAACGCGCGCGGGTTCGCGGCACCCCCCGAGGCGCTGCCCGCCCTTCTGGACACGGCACGGGGCCGTACGGACCTGCGCCCTGCGGCCCTGGCCTTCGCGGGCCCACGCGCGCTGTGGCTGGCCCGGCTGAACCCGGACTGGCGCTTCGCCCTGCGGGCCGCACCCGGTGGCGGCGCCGATCTGCCCGATGCCCAGCAAGCCGACCGGGTCCGACGGCTGTGGCAGGAGGGCCTGTTCGCGGAGCGGGTGGCGCTCCTGGTGGGGATACGGGCACAGGAGCCCGCGGCCGCACGCGAGTTGCTTGAGACGACGTGGGCGACGGAGCGGGCCGAGGACAGGCTCATGTTTCTCGATTCCCTGCGGACGGGGCTGGGCGCGGAGGACGAGCCGTTCCTGGAGCGGGCGTTGACGGACCGCAGCCGGAACGTGCGGGCGACGGCTGCGGAGCTGCTGTCCGCACTGCCGGGTTCGGCGCTGGCCGCGCGGATGGCGGACCGCGCGGCGGCGTGCGTGGCCGTCGACCGTACGCGGGACGTGCCCACGATCGTGGTGGAGGCGCCGCACGAGTGCGACGCGGGCATGGAGCGCGACGGGGTGGTGCCCAAGGCTCCGGCGGGACGGGGTGAACGGTCCTGGTGGCTGGGTCAGTTGGTGGAGGCGACACCACTGGCGGCGTGGTCGGCGCGGCTCGGGGGGCGTGCGGCGGAGGAGATCGTGGCCCTGCCGGTGGCGGACGACTGGCAGGGGGAGCTGAACGCCGCGTGGTGCCGTGCGGCGGTGCGGCAGCGGGACGCCGGCTGGTCCAGGGCGCTGCTGGGCTCCCCGTCCGCTCCCGAGGCCGCCGGCCCCGGGGCGGTGTCGCTGGCCGAGCGGGCCAAGCTTCTGGGGACGCTGGGTGCCGACGAACGGGCGGAGTGGGTGGCGGTGTTCATCGCGACGCACGGGCTGTCGGAGGCGTTCCAGTTGCTCGGGGTCTGCGCGGTGCCGTGGGCGCCGGCTCTGGGCGGCGCGGTGGTGGACGCGCTGAACATCGCGCGGGACGCCGGCAGTTATCCCTGGAGCTTCAGCGGCGTGATGGGGCTCGCCGAGCGCTGTCTGTCCCCTGCGGAGGCGGCGCGTCTGGATGCTCTGACGGCCACCCCCGAGGAGCAGGAGGACGCGTCTCCGGGGGCCGGCGGGTACTGGTCCGAGGCCTTCCAGCGCCTCGTCACGACGTTGCGTCTGCGCGCGGCGATGGAGGAGGAGCTGAGGAGCTGAGGAGCTGACCCATGGTGAGCCGGACTCTCCCGCCGTCACGGCGGGCGGCCACCCTCCGTGGGGACCGCTCGCCGGGAGGCCAGGGCTACGCCTCCGCCGGCTGGCGTACGTTCGCGCGGACCCAGTCCACGATCGACGCGGTGGTGGCGCCGGGGGTGAAGATCTCGGCGACGCCCATCTCCTTCAGCGGCGGGATGTCGGCCTCGGGGATGATGCCGCCGCCGAAGACCTTGATGTCCTCCGCGTCCCGCTCCTTGAGGAGCCGGATGACGGCCGCGAAGAGCGTGTTGTGGGCACCGGAGAGGATGGAGAGCCCGATCGCGTCGGCGTCCTCCTGGATCGCGGTGTCGACGATCTGCTCCGGTGTCTGGTGAAGGCCGGTGTAGATGACCTCCATACCGGCGTCGCGCAGCGCCCGCGCGATCACCTTGGCCCCGCGATCGTGGCCGTCGAGCCCCGGCTTGGCCACCACCACGCGGATCGGACCGGCTGCCACACCCATCACTGCCTCCATCCAACGACTGCACCGAACCCGTACCGAACGTCACGACACATACGGCACACGAACCATCACGGCACGTACGGCCACACACCGTACCGACCACCCATGCAGTGCGCACCGCACATATCACTCATACCGCCACCCGCCACGCCGGATACGTCCGCGGGCACAGGCCCGCGTACCGCACCGGCCGGGAAAGTGAACGAACGTTATCGCCAGCATCCCGCAACCGGCAGTTTCGCGGTGCAGACCGAGGGGGAAATCACACAAAGGACACGTTCACAGCGCAAGGTTTCGGGTTCCGCGGCACACGCGTCACCGAGACGGGCGGCTACCAGGCCGAACGCCCCCGGGACACGGGCGTCACGGGCGGATCGTGCGCAAGGAGAGCCGCCACGAGGTGGCCGCACCACCGCCGTACCGGCGGGAGACGGCAGCGGTGGTGAGGTGCTTCGGCGATGGCACGAGCACGAAAGCGAGGAATCACGGTCGTACGGAGTCCGGGACAGCCTGTGCCGTGAGTACGGCAGGGCGTCGCGTCGTCGGCACGGGTCGGCACGGCAAAGGCCCTCGTCGCGTCACCGGCGCCCCAAGCGTCGTCCACGCCGCACTCGCGCACCGTCACCCACCTCCACGGCGGCTCACCACGAGGGCACATGGGGGACAGGGACGTCCTCCCGAGTGCCGACGGGAGGTCGACCATGAAGGTCACCTGGGCAGGACTGCCCTTTCTACCGTTCTGCCAGCGCCTCTGGCCCGTCAGACTGGCAGGGCTGTCGGTGGCCCTCCTGAAGGCGACCGCCCTGGAGTTCGCGGTCCTCGCGGGGCACCTGCTCCTCTACCCGTCCGGAATTGCCCAGGAGCGCCGGTCCGTCCCCGCCCCTTCACCCCCCGGCGACGCCACCACCGCTTCCCTGCCGACCGAGGCCAAACCCCCGGTCGTCCTGTTGCACGGGTTCATAGACAACCGCTCCGTGTTCGTCCTGTTGCGCCGCTCCCTCACCCAGCACGGCCGACTGCAGATCGACTCGCTCAACTACTCGCCCCTCACCTGTGACATCCGCACCGCCGCCGAGGCGCTCGGCCGCCGCCTGGAGGAGATCTGCGAGCGCACGGACTGTGAGCGGGTGGACATCGTCGGGCACAGCCTCGGCGGACTGATAGCGCGGTACTACGTACAGCGACTCGGCGGCGACGTGCGCGTACGCACAGTCGTCACACTCGGTACCCCGCACGGGGGCACGCGCGTCGCACCACTGGCCGACGCACACCCCGTCGTGCGCCAGATGCGCCCCGGCTCACCGGTGCTGCAGGAGTTGCGCGAGCCCGCACCGGGCTGCCGTACGCAGTTCGTGGCCTTCTGGAGCGATCTCGACCACCTGATGGACCCGCTGGAGGCCGCCTGCGTCGACCATCCGGACCTGCTCGCCCAGAACGTACGGGTGAGCGGCATCGGGCACCTCGGCATGCTCGTACACCCCGCCGTCGCCGCGGGGATACGGCAGGCACTCGACCACGACGAGACGACACCGGAGACGGTGCACGGGCCCACCGGAGAGCCGGGAGCCTCCCCAGAAGGCCTGACCGTGGCGTAATCGCTCAAAGTCAGCCGAAATTCCGGCAGAACCAGTCGAGTCGAGCGGCGACCCGTCGCCCGAACGACCACTGGTGCAGCCATTCGACGGTCGCGACCCCGTCCCACATTTTCGAACACTCGTCGAACACAAAGCCAAGGCTGAGTCCATGGTCCGCCGAAAGGCGCTCGAATGCCCGTTTCCTGCGACCGCGAAACCCGTTGAAGATTGTCGCGCCCGCGCACCGCCGGGTACAGTCGCCGCACTGCTCTGCCAGCCCCTGTTGTCGAGGCGAAAGAGAAGTTGGTGAACGATCGTCACCCGTCGGGGACTGTGACTCCCCCGGCTCCGGCTTCCGATGCCGCCTCGGCGCACTACGCGTCATACGGCCACCAGGAAGCCTCGTACGGCGACTTCACCACGTATGACGGTTACGGTGCCACCGGTTTTGACGCCGGGCACCACTCCACCGCCACCGCCGACACGGGTTTCGCGACCGCGACCTTCGAGACCGACCCCCTCTTCGGCGATATGCCGGGCGCCGGCGCGACGGGCTCGTACGACTCCTCGCAGTGGTCCACGGGCAGCCAACAGACGCTGACCCATGACCCGTACGCGGCCCAGCCCCAGGCGACCTACGACACGGGCGGCTACGACTCCACTGGCTGGACGGCGGGTTACCAGAACCTCGCCGAGATCCCCGCGCAGCCCCAGAGCCCCGAAGCGTCCGGGCAGTGGGACGCGAACGGGTGGGTGCAGGCCGAACAGCTCGGCCAGGCCGCCGAGTTGGGACAGCCCGACCAGACCCAGCAGTGGACGGGCGGGCAGTTCTTCGACACGGGCGCCTACGACGCCACGCAGTGGAACAGCGACGGCACGTCCGGCGACCACGACACGAACGGCCATGAGCCGTACGAGGGGTACGAGCAACAGACACCGGCCGACGGGTACGAGCACCCCTCCCTCGACGCCTTCGACCAGCAGGCGACCGCGACCTTCGAGCAGGTCAACCCCTATGACGACGGGCAATCCGCCGCCATGGAGGGTGAGTTCGAGGAGGCCGACGGCACCGCAGCGCACGGAGCAGACCGTTCCACGCTGCTGGACGACGAGGAAGAGACCGCGCCCAGGAGTTCTGGCGCCTCAGCGGCGTCCGGCGTCTCCACCGGCTCCGGCCGGGCTGCGGCCCGCGCGGCCGCGCGCTCGCGTCGCCGCGCTCCGGCGAAGCGTTCCGCCGTGCTGACCGTCGCCGTGCCGTCGGCGTGCGTCATGGGCGTCGCGGGGATCGCCGCCGCCTCCGTGGGCGGTGGCGACGAAGACGTCAACAGGACGACGGCCACTGCGTCCGAAGCGGTCGCGGTCAAGCCGTCCGCCGCCAACAACAAGCTCGACACACAGCTCGAAAGCCTTTCCGCCGGGGCGGACGACTTCGCCGACCGGGCGAGCCGGACCCAGGAGCGCATCGACCTCAAGGCCCAGCAGGAGGCCGAACAGAAGCGGGCAGCGGCGGAGGCAGCGCGCAAGGAGCGCCTGCGGCCGAAGTTCGCGCTCCCGGTCGAGCAGAAGGGGCTCAGCGCGTACTACGGGCAGTCCGGCATCAACTGGATGTCCACGCACTCCGGCATCGACTTCCCGGTCTCCTACGGCACGCCGGTGATGGCGGTGGCCGACGGCGTCATACGGACCCAGTGGAACAGCGCCTACGGCAACATGGTCGTCCTGACCGCCAAGGACGGTACGGAGGTGTGGTACTGCCACCTCTCCACGTACAAGATCCCCTCGGGTACGGCGGTGAAGGCGGGTGACGTGATCGCGTTCTCCGGCAATTCGGGCAACTCGACGGGCCCGCACCTGCACCTCGAAGTACGACCCGGGGGCGGCTCGGCGATAGACCCGCTGGCGTGGCTGCGCAGCCACGGCCTCGACCCGACGTAGCTCGACGACGCACCGCGAGCCCCGGACACTCGGCAAGCACAGAAGCGGGCCCCTGCTCAGCAGGGGCCCGACTCGTGTCCGCGAACTCGTCGTCGGCCTACAGCTTCTCCACCGGCGCGTACCGAAGGAGCAGCCGCTTCGGCTTGGTGTCGCCGAAGTCGATCGTCGCCTCGGCGTTGGCACCCGTGCCCTTCACGCCGACGACCGTGCCCAGGCCGAACTGGTCGTGGGTGACGCGGTCTCCGACGGCCAGGGAGACGACCGGCTTCTCGGTGGCCGTGGCACGTCGCGTCGCGAAGCCGGAGGCGCCCGCGGCGGACGAACGGGAACGGGAGGACGACAGGGAGGCAGCGATCCCCGAGGCCGGGCCGGCGGCCCCTGGCGCCGTCGACGCGCCCGTGCGCTTCCAGTCCAGGTGCGCCGCCGGGATCTCCTCCAGGAAGCGGGACGGCGGGTTGTACGAGGGCTGGCCCCAGGCGCTGCGCAGGGTCGAGCGGGTCAGATAGAGCCGTTCCCGCGCGCGCGTGATGCCCACGTACGCCAGGCGCCGCTCCTCCTCCAGCTCCTTGGTCTGGCCGAGGGCGCGCATGTGCGGGAAGACACCGTCCTCCATGCCGGTGAGGAAGACGACCGGGAACTCCAGACCCTTGGCGGTGTGGAGGGTCATCAGCGTGATGACGCCCGAGCCGTCCTCTTCCTCGTCCGGGATCTGGTCCGAGTCGGCCACCAGGGCGACCTGCTCCAAGAAGTCGGACAGGGCCACCGACTCGCCCTCGGCGCGCTCCTGCTCGAACTCCAGTGCCACTGCGGCGAGTTCCTGGAGGTTCTCGATGCGTGTTTCGTCCTGAGGGTCGGTGGAGGCCTGCAACTCGGCCAGGTAGCCGGTGCGTTCGAGAATCGCCTCCAGGACCGTGGCCGGGCCCGCGCCGGAGTCGACGATCGTGCGCAGGTCTTCCATGAGCGTGTTGAAGCGCTTGACGGCGTTCGTGGAGCGCGCCGCCATGCCGTACGCCTCGTCCACGCGCCGCAGCGCCTGCGGAAAGCTGATCTTCTCGCGCTGGGCGAGGGCGTCGATCATCGCCTCGGCGCGCTCGCCGATGCCGCGCTTGGGCACGTTCAGGATGCGGCGCAGCGGGACCGAGTCCTCCGGGTTGGCCAGCACCCTGAGGTAGGCGAGGACGTCCCGGACCTCCTTGCGCTCGTAGAAGCGGACGCCGCCGACGACCTTGTAGGGCAGGCCGACGCGGATGAAGACCTCTTCGAAGACACGGGACTGGGCGTTCGTCCGGTAGAAGACCGCGACGTCCCCGGCCTTGGCCTCGCCCGCGTCCGTCAGCCGGTCTATCTCGTCGGCGACGAACTGTGCCTCGTCATGCTCCGTGTCCGCGACATAGCCGGTGATCCGGGCGCCCGCTCCGGCGTTCGTCCACAGGTTCTTGGGGCGGCGGGACTCGTTGCGCTCGATGACCGCGTTGGCGGCGGAGAGGATCGTCTGCGTGGAGCGGTAGTTCTGCTCCAGGAGGATCGTCGTCGCGTCCGGGTAGTCCTCCTCGAACTGGAGGATGTTACGGATGGTCGCGCCGCGGAAGGCGTAGATGGACTGGTCGGCGTCACCCACGACGCAGAGCTCGGCGGGCGGGACGTCGTACTCGCTGGGCGGGACGTCGACGGGGTGCTCGCTGGTGCCGACGAGTTCGCGTACGAGCGCGTACTGCGCGTGGTTGGTGTCCTGGTACTCGTCGACGAGCACATGACGGAAGCGGCGGCGGTAGTGCTCGGCGACGTCCGGGAAGGCACGGAGCAGGTTGACCGTCGTCATGATCAGGTCGTCGAAGTCGAGGGCGTTGGCCTCGCGCAGCCGCGACTGGTAGAGCGCGTACGCCTGGGCCAGGGTCTTCTCGAAGCCGTCGGCGGCCTGGGCGGCGAAGTCCTCCTCGTCGATCAGCTCGTTCTTCAGATTCGAGATCTTGGCGCTGAACGACTTGGGCGGGAAACGCTTCGGGTCGAGGTCCAGGTCGCGGCAGACGAGCGCCATCAGCCGCTTGCTGTCGGCAGCGTCGTAGATCGAGAAGGACGACGTGAAGCCGAGCTTCTTACTCTCCCGCCGCAGGATCCGTACGCACGCGCTGTGGAAGGTCATCACCCACATCGCGTTCGCGCGCGGGCCGACGAGCTGCTCGACGCGCTCCTTCATCTCGCCCGCGGCCTTGTTGGTGAAGGTGATCGCGAGGATCTGGCCCGGGTGGACGTTCCGCTCGCCGAGCAGGTGCGCGATGCGGTGGGTGAGCACGCGGGTCTTGCCGGAACCGGCGCCGGCCACGATGAGCAGGGGGGAGCCGGAGTGGACGACCGCCGCGCGCTGGTTCTCGTTCAGCCCCTCCAGGAGCGCAGCGGGGTCCACCGCGGGGCGTGGCTCGCCGTCGCGGTAGTAGGCGTCCCGGTCGGGCGGCGTGTCGAACCTGCCGCCGAACAGATCGTCCGGAATCGGTTCCGGTACGTGCTCGTCCTCGGGCGGCGGCGGAGGTTCTTCCTCATGGGCCCGCGGGGCCTTGAGATCCGCCAGGAAGCTGTCGTCGAAAAGGCTGCTCATCGCTCTCCGAGTCTAGGCCGCGCCACCGACACCCAGGGGCCACCCCGCAAACTCGGTCCGAGCGCGCGCTGCCGACGATCTTCGATGGCCGGCCTCCGCCAAGCCTGATGCCGATCCGGGTTGAACCTGCATGACGCTAGGGGTTTAGGCCGTCACTGTCCGCGATGACCAGGGAGGGAGTTGACCAAGGTCACGAAAACGTATCGGGCATATCGCGCATCAACCTTCACAGGCGCCACACGAATTGGCTAGCGTTCTTGTGGGCCGCTCGACCCAACCGGCGAACGTCGCCGGGCCGGGCGGCCTCCGCCGAGTCCGGCGCCCCTCGCGGAGCCGGAGCCGGGGACCCACCGACCTTGGGGTGAATCGGCCCACCTGCCGTACCAGGCAAGGGCCGTAGGGCACACCTTCCGACGCACGCGCCCGAACCCGACAGCTAACTCGGTAGGCGGACAACGGAAGGAGCCGCCTTTCATGGCGCCGCACCGAAAGTCGCGCCCCACCCGGACGCGCACAGGCATACGGACACCCGCCCTTGCGACGGCGGCGCTGACCTCCGTGGCCCTGTTCTCCCAGACAGCGAACGCCGCCCCCTCGACCGACGACAAACCGAGCCTCGAAGAAGTCGAGAAGAAAGTCGGCGACCTCTACCGCCAGGCCGAGTCGGCGACCGAGAAGTACAACGCGGCCGAGGAGAAGACGGCCAAGCAGAAGAAGCGTGTCGCCACGCTCCTCGACGATGTCGCCCAGCGCACGGAGAAGCTCAACGAGGCCCGGGAGCAGCTGGGCTCGTTCGCCGCCGCCCAGTATCGGGCGGGCGCCGCGGCCCCGGACACGGCAGCGATGCTGCTGGCGGACAGCCCGCAGGACTACTTCGACCAGACCCAGCTGATGGACCGCTTGACGGAACGTCAGAAAGAGGTGGTCGACGACTACGTCGCCCAGCGGACCGAGACGGCTCAGAAGCGCCAGGAGGCCACCGAGAGCCTGGAGTCGCTCACCCAGTCGCAGTCCACGCTGAAGTCGAGCAAGGCGAAGGTCCAGGCGAAGCTCACCGAGGCCCGTGAACTGCTGGCCAAACTGACCGCCGAGGAGAAGGCCCGCCTCGCGGCGATCGAGAAGGAGAAGCAGGAGGAGGCCGAGCGCCGGGCGGAGGAGCTGGCGCGGCAGCAGGCGGCCGAGGCAGAGAAAAAGCGCCAGGCGGCCGAGGCGGAGCAACAGAAGCAGGCGGCCCAGGAGCAGAACGCCGACAGCAGTTCCACGGTCGAGGCCCCGGCAGAGGACTCCACCTACGCCACGAAGGCCGCGAAGGCCATCGCGTTCGCCCGCGCACAGATCGGCAAGCCGTATGTCTGGGGCGCGACCGGCCCCGACTCGTACGACTGCTCCGGGCTCACCCAGGACGCCTGGAAGGCCGCCGGCGTCGACCTCCCGCGCACCACGTACGACCAGGTCACCGCGGGCAAGACCGTCTCACTCACCGACGCCAGGCCTGGCGACCTCGTCTTCTTCTACGACGACATCACCCACGTCGGGCTCTACATCGGCAACGGCATGATGATCCACGCGCCCAAGCCGGGGACGTATGTCCGCGAGGAGTCGATCTTCTACGACGGTGAGTCGTCGATCCACAGCGTGGTGCGGCCGGCGTAACGGTCGCGCCCTCCCGGCCCTGGCCGCGCCCGGCTCCTCGCCGCCGGCCGGGGCCGGCGCGGTTCCCGTTCAGGTCCAGAGCACCGCGATGAAGATGTTCGCTGTGGTCAGGGCGCCCACCAGGCCGAAAAGGCCCTTCTCCACCCGTTCCTCGTCGCGCTTCACGTAGACGAGCCCGAGGATCACGACCAGCAGGGCCAGCTTCACGCCGATCTTGACGTTGTTGACCGCCTGGTCGTCCGCCTGGTTGAGGCCGACCAGAACCGCACCGGTGATGAGCATCGTCAGCGCGCCGTGCAGCATGGCGGGCACGAAGCGGGCCGCCCCCTGCCCCATCGCCTTCATCTGGGTGAGGAAGCCGCCCAGGAGGGAGGCGATGCCGATGATGTGCAGGGCGACGAAGAGATGGATGAGTATGTCCATGGAGCCGGAGCCTAACCAGGGCCCCTCACGCGGCTCGGCACCGGCCCCGGAAAGACTCCGGTACTGGCTGGGGTGGTGGATCCTGATGCCGACCGCGGCCCCGGCCATGCCACTCGCTGCATCTAATACACCCATAGCGCCGCATATATGTGCCCAATAGCACCGCCTCGCCGCCGCTTGCCTCCAAACCACCGCATCGATCATCGCTCTGCGTGAAGGCGGCGCCGCCAGGCGGAGATCACGGCCATATACGGTCACCGACGGTCCACTGGGATCAGTTCCGCACATGGCGCCACAGAGCGGACACGGCCACGTTTAGCGTCCTCCACCAGGTGACCGGCTCCCCACCGCCGCCCCGGCCAGGGGCGGCAGTCGGACACCTCCGCCGCGAGGTCCGGCGGCAGCCCGCTGCCCCGGTGCGGGCCGCCACCGGACGCGAGACCGTCGAGCCCACGGCGGCCCCGGCCGAAGGCCGTCCCGGTCGTATCGCGTCGTACGAAAGGACGTGACATCCACTTGGCAGTGCACCGCAGGCCCGGACAGCGCCCCCTCAGTGGCAACAGGGCCCGTACCGCCGTCACGATCGCCTTGGCGGGCGCGGCGAGCGCGACCGGCTTCAACGGCACCGGGCACGCCGAACCGCAGCTCACACCGGCGCAGGTCAGGGCGAAGGTGGCCAGGCTGTACGAGCAGGCGGAGGTTGCCACCGAGCAGTACAACGGCGCCAAGGAGGGGGCCGACAAGGCGCGGGAGCGGCTGGAGGACCTGCGGGACGAGGCGGCCCGCCGCACGGAGGAACTGAACTCCGCACGCGAGAAGCTGGGTTCGGTGGCGGCGGCGCAGTACCGCGGTGGCGGCATCGACCCCGCGGTGCAGCTCGCGCTGAGCGGTGACCCGGACGCCTATCTGGACGGTGTGGCCTTCGCCGAACGGATCGGCAGCCGACAGGTGTCGGACGTGGCGAACGTACGGAAGCAGTTGAGGGAGATCGAGCGACTGCGGGGTGCCGCACACATCGAACTGTCACGGCTCGCGTCCCGGCAGTCGGACCTGAAGCGGCACAGGGGGACGATCACCGGAAAGCTGGGCGAGGCGAGACGCCTGCTGGCGCGGTTACCGGAAGGGGCCCGGTCGGGGCTGGACGCAGCGCCGGGCGCGGGGCGCGCATCGCGGTCCAGTGCCTCGGCGCGCGAACTCGGTCCGCTCCCGGCGGCCTCCTCCACCGGCCAGGCACCCAGTTCACGGGCGGCCGCGGCCCTGGCGTACGCCTACGCCAAGCTCGGCAGCCCGTACGTGTGGGGCGCGACCGGCCCCGACGCCTTCGACTGCTCCGGGCTCACCCAGGCGGCGTACCGCGCGGCCGGGGTCTCGCTGCCCCGGACGACGTACACCCAGATCGGCGCCGGGCAGCGCGTCGCACGCTCCCAGCTCCTCCCCGGTGACCTCGTGTTTTTCTACTCCGGGATCAGCCACGTGGGCATCTATGTGGGCAACGGACAGATGATTCACGCGCCCCGCCCGGGGACGCGGGTGCGGATGGCACCACTGGACGAGATGCCGCTCACGGGCGCTACACGGGTGGCGTGACCCGCAGGGCCGCGCGGTGGTGTGAGCCGTGGAGCCACGCGAGTGGCGAGAGCCGTGCGTGCTCCGCGGGTGGCCTGAGCCCTCGTGCCCTGCCGGGATCAGGCTCTCGGCTTCACACCAGCCGCCGTGCCGTCGCCCACCTCGTCAGTTCGTGCCGGTTGGAGAGCTGCAACTTCCGCAGCACCGCCGAGACATGTGACTCCACCGTCTTGACGGAGATGTACAGCTGCTTGGCGATCTCCTTGTACGCATAGCCACGAGCGATGAGGCGGAGGACCTCACGCTCGCGCTGGGTGAGACGGTCCAGGTCCTCGTCGACCGGCGGGGCGTCCGTCGAGGCGAAGGCGTCGAGGACGAAGCCGGCCAGTCTCGGCGAGAACACCGCGTCGCCCTCCTGGACGCGGAAGATGGAGTCGACCAGATCCGTGCCGGTGATCGTCTTGGTGACGTATCCCCGGGCGCCACCCCGGATGACACCGATGACGTCCTCCGCCGCGTCCGAGACGGAAAGAGCGAGGAAACGGACGGGCTGCTCGGCGTCGGACATCAACGCGGTGCACCGGCGCAGCACTTCGACCCCGCCCCCGCCCGGGAGATGCACGTCGAGGAGCACCACCTCGGGCCGTGCGGCCGAGATGACGCTCACGGCCTGGTCGACGTCCGCCGCCTCCCCGACGACCTCGACACCGGTGCGCTCCGTCTCCCCGATCTCCGCCTGCACGCCCGTACGGAACATACGGTGATCGTCGACCAGCACGACCCGGACCCGTCGTCCGGGCGCCGAACCGCTCGTCTTCCCCGAGCCGCTCGGTGCGTCCGACTCCGTCGGGGCAGCCGCCGTACCCATGAGACCTGTGGGTCCAGCAGTGGGGTCGGGCTGAGTGGAGCTTGTGGGTGCAGTGGGGCTTGTGGGGGCAGTGGGGGTAGGCCTCTTGGTGCCAGTGGGGCTGGTGCGGTCGGTTCCGGGAGCGGAACCGACCTGCCTGATCGGACCGCTCGCCCCGTTCGCGTCGCTCATGACGTCGTCTCCGCCCTCTCCATCTCCAACTCGACCTCCGTGCCGCCGTCCGGTACGGCGCGTAGCCGTGCCGTACCACCGTTGCGCTCCATGCGACCGATGATCGATTCTCTAACGCCCATGCGGTCGGCGGGTATCGAGTCGAGGTCGAAGCCGGGGCCCCGGTCACGCACGGACACGAAGACCGTCCTGCCCTCGACTTCGGCGTAGACCTGTACGGCGCCGCCCTCGCCACCGTACTTGGCGGCGTTCACCATCGCCTCGCGCGCAGCCTGCATCTGCGCGCCCAGGCGTTCGTCGAGGGGGCAGTCACCGACGACCACGACCTCGATGGGGACGCCGTGCTTGTCCTCCACCTCGGCGGCGCTGCGCTTCACGGCCTCCGCGAGTGTGTCGGGCTCGTCGTCCTCGTCCTTGCCGGTGCCCTCTGGCTTGTAGAGCCAGTTGCGCAGGTCGCGCTCCTGGGCGCGGGCGAGGCGGCGTACCTCGTTCGCGTTCTCCGCGTTGCGTTGTATCAGCGTCAGGGTGTGCAGCACCGAATCATGGACGTGGGCCGCGACCTCCGCCCGCTCCTGGGCGCGGATGCGCATCAGCCGCTCCTCGGAGAGGTCCTGGGTCATGCGGACGAGGTACGGGCCGGCCAGCAGCGCTATCCCCACGAGGACCGCGAGCGCGGCCTGCAGGACCGACCCGAGGTGGGCGGCGGAGCCCTGGAGGACGAATATCCCGGAGACACCCGCGGTGACGAGCAGGACCCCGCCCACGGAACGGAGCAGCGTGAGTGTGCGCCGCTGGCTGCCGACCTCGACCCAGCGGGCCCGCCGCGCGTTGTCCGCCTGGCGCCAGACCAGGGCGACACCGGCGGCAACCAGCACGGTCGGCCACAGGTACGCCTTGGCTCCGTCACCGAGGTTCACATTGCCGACGAAGACCATGGCCACGACGACCATGAGGAGCAGGGCGACGATCTGCCCCTTGTCCGGTCTGCGGGCCACGAGTTTTCGCCGGCCGTCCGGCGAGGTCTCCGTGGAGACCGCCGGGGGCCGCTGGTTGTCGACACCGCCCACACCGAGCGGGACGAAGAACCAGAACGCCGCGTACAGCAGCGCGCCGAGGCCGTCCGCGAGGAACAGACCGACGAACACCAGCCTCAGCCAGGTCACCGGCAGCCCAAGATGCCCCGCGAGCCCCCGCGCCACGCCTCCGAGCCAGCGACCGTCGCTGCTGCGGTAGAGCTTGCGCGGGGGCCGCGGGACATCGACTGGCACTGCTGCGGCTTCCGGCATGCCATCGATGTTCACACGCATGGCGGGCCATGGCATCAGGGTCTGCCCCGGAGACGTCCCTGATCTCCGACCAACTCGTGATCGAACAGTTCCCGGGGCCGATATCAGGGTTGCGCCAGGGTCATCCCGACTGCCGCAGGGCGGTCTCGGCAGCCACGATGGACACATGACAGATCAGCAGCACGCGGCACCGGAGCCGGGCCCCGGCTCGGGCGCCCGGCGGACGGCCACCGAGCCGCAGGACGCCGTGCCCACCCAGGACAAGGGCGGCACCACGCCCGGACCGGGCCAGGGCAAGGAGCCGCGCGCGTACGGGGGCGCACACACGCATACGGGCGCGGACGCCCGTGCGCACGCGGACGCAGGCACGCCCGCCGATCAAGCAGGCCAACCGGAGCAAGCGGGTCAAGCAGGTCAAGGCGGACTCGCGGGCCAAGCTGCGGCGAACCCCTGGGCTGGGGCCGCGGGCCCGATGACAAACGAATCGAGGAACGAGCCGAGGAACGGACCAAGGAACAGGCCAAACAACGAGCCGACGAGCCAGCCGACGGACGGGTCCGCCGACGGGATCGCGGCCGGGCCTACGGGGCAGGCGAGAAACACGGATCAGTCATCCGGAGGCCGGCCCCAGCGCGGCACCCCACCCACCGGGCCCACGGCTCAAGTCGCCGCCGACGGGTCCACTCCGGCCCCCGGCCCCACCGGGTTCCGCCGTGACCGGCGGCACAAGATGCTGGGCGGGGTGTGCGCGGGGCTGGGACGGCAGTGCGACATGGATCCGGTGATCTTCCGGATCGTGCTCACGGTCCTGTCGGTGAGCGGTGGCGTCGGCCTCATCTTCTACGGCTTCGTGTGGCTGTTCCTCCCGTACGACGACGAGGAGGAGAACGAGGTACGCAAGCTGCTGACCGGCCGCGTCGACGGCCAGGCCCTGGCGGCCGTGCTCTTCGCCCTGGTCGGCTGCGGCGTCTTCCTCACCATGCTGGGCAACGGCGGGGTGCTGACCTTCGCCGTGGTCCTCGCCCTGCTCCTCGCGGGCGCGGGGTACTGGTCGCAGCAGCGCAGCGCTCCCGACCCCGACCCGCTTGCCGCACAGGCCGTCGCCGACGCCCCACCGGAAGCGCAGGCGCCGCCCGTCCCCGTTTCCTATCCGTCCTGGTGGCGTGACCCGATCGTCAAGGACGGCAGGCACGTGGGCAGGACGGGATACCTGTGGGGGCCCTGGGAAGCCCGGGACCGCGATATCGCGGCGGCCATCAACATCGCCCGGGGAACGCCGTCCCACCAGGACATACGTGCCGCCCAGCGGCCCAAGCCGCGGGGGCCACGTTGGATAGGCGGCTGGGTGTTCCTGCTCGCGGTGCTCGCCGGCGGTCTCGCTACCGGTCTGACATGGGACGACCACGCGCTGGGGACGAGCCTGCAGGCAGGTCTGGCCTGCGCCCTCGCCGTGTTCGGCCTGGGCATCGGGGTCAGCGCGTTCCTGGGGCGTACAGGCGTGGGGTCGATCTTCCTCGCGGTGGTGACGGCAGGTCTGCTGGTGTGCTCGGCGGCGCTTCCGGCGGACATCAGCACCCACTGGATACGCACGACCTGGGCACCGACCGCCGTGGCGGGCGTGCATCCGGCGTACAAGCTGGGCAGCGGTGTGGGCACCTTGGACCTGACGCGCGTCAACGTGCCGAAGGGCAAGACGGTGACGACCGGCGCGGAGGTGGGCGTGGGCAAACTGAAGGTGGTGGTCCCCTCGGACGTCACGGCGCTCCTGACGGTAGAAGTGGGCGTGGGGGACATCCAGTTGCCGGGCGACAAGAAGGAGGACGTGGACGTGGCACCGGGCAAGGAGAAGCAACTGACCCTCTCCCCCGAGAAGGGGATCACCGGTGACGGGAAGTCCGGCGGCACGATCCGTGTCCATCTCAGGGTCGGTCTGGGCCAGGCGGAGGTGACCCGTGCTGCGGCATGACGTCCAGCCCGGCAAGCTCGTCGCGGGCTTCTTCCTCACCCTCACCGCCGTCATCTACGCCGGAGACGCGGGAGGCTCCTGGGAGGCCCCCTGGTTTGTGGCCATACCCCTGGTTACCGCAGGGCTCTGTCTGGCGGGCGCGACGGCGCTCCTGACGCACGCGATACGACGACGCCGATCGTCCCCCTGTGCGGGGCACGCTCCCGGGAACAGGCAGACGTCGGACGCCGGGGTGTCAGGCAGGACGGAGTAACGGCCCTTTCGGGCTCGGGCACAGGGTCACCCCCGGAACACCCGGACACCGCCTGCCGCCCGTGGGCGGTCAGTGACCAACGGCCGCGCGGCGCAGCAGCCCGGCTGTGCCGCAGCTCAGCGATAGGCGCCCATGCGTTGCCTTCGGCGGTTGCGGATGGCCGCGTCGATGGAGAGGACAGAGGCGCCGGCCAGGACGAGGGGGAGCCAGGCCATGAGGTAGGCGAGGTCGTTGCCGTAGTAGTAGGGGTCGGATGCCCAACTGACGGTCAGCCAGAGGCTGAGGGAGATCAGGGCGCCGCCGAAGGCCGCGAGACGGGCGAGGAGGCCGACGAGAGTGCCGATACCGACGGCGAGTTCACCGAAGGCGATGGCGTAGCCGAAGCCGACGGGGTTCTTGAGGGCGAGATCGACGAGGGCGGGGATCGCCGCGCTGTCGCGGACCGCGCGCATCATGTCCCCGACCGAGCCGGAGCCGGCATCGGACAGGAAGGCACTGTCGGTGAGTTTGTCCAGGCCGGCGTAGATGAAGGTGACGCCGAGAAAAACCCTCAGGGGGAGCAGGGCGTAACGGGTGGCGGTGTCCCGCCAGTCTCGGCCGCCCTCGAAGTAGGGGGTCCTCGTGTCCGAACGAATACTGTGAGTCATGACTGTCCGCCGCCTCTCGCCGCCGTGCCGTTGACCCCTCAACAGACCATACGTACGAAAGGGGGGAGCCGCTCAATGAGCGCGCATCAGTTTTCTGTGAAGATTGTCCTTGGGATCGTTGCTCGGTTTCTCTCAGCGGGTTTCCGCACGGCTCGGTCGGCTCTGGCCCCGTACCGGCCTCACCATTTGAACGAGGCCCACGGCCAACGCCTTGTCTGTCGACGGCCGGTCAAGGGACCGGTCGGGCAGTCGGCCACTCGGGCAGTCGGCCACTCGATCAGACAGCCACTCGATCAGACGGCCAGTCACTCAGTCGGTCACCTCGATCACACACCGGTTCGTCTCCACCCCGGCGGCGGTCACCACCTGGACCTCCACTCGGCCAGGCTCCACGTCGGCGGGGACCGGCACGGTGAGGACGGCGTCCGTGGGGTTGCTGAAGCCTCCGGCGACGGGGACGAGCGGGACGTGGACGTGGACGGCACCGATACGGACGACCATCCGGGAGAGGCGGTCGGCGGCCTGGGCACCCGGCGGTACGAAGCCGGCGCCGCGGATCTCGATGTCGTCGCCGGTGCGGATCGGCGCGTCGAGGTCGCCGGCCTCCCGGGCTCGGACAACGGAGAGGATCACAGGGCGGCCGCCCTCCGCGTACTTACCGGCGACGTACGTGGCCGCCGAGACCAGCACCAGCAGCGCCAGCCCCCAGGGGAGGTCGGGGAGTTGGTCAGGGCGGCGGGCCAGCCGTACCACAGCGAAGGCCAGGGCGACGGTGTTCACGACGACGTACTGGATATCGGTGAAGCTGCCGCGACCGGAGTCGTCGGTGAGGAGGTCGGAGGCGCGTGGACGGTCGGCGCGGACCTTCTGCAGGCGCTGACCGAGGACGCGCAGGCCGACCACTCGCCGGACCAGCACGGCGATCCCGCACACTACGGCGAGGACAGTCACCACGCCCGCGCCCCGGGCAAGATCGAGCCCGGTGATCAGCGCGTCCCGCTTGCCGTGGTCCGAGGCCGCGGCGAGTTGTCCGACGAGCACCAGGACGGCGTACACGGCGAGGAGCACCCAGCTCGCGGCCACGGCGCGGGACGTGGACAGCCGGTTGTCCTCACCGATCACGGGGGCCAGAGCGCCGCCCTTCGTACGGTGCAGGTATCCGGCGCCCGTCGTGGCCAGGCCCACCACCAGTGCGGCCAGCAGACCGGCCGTGCGCGCTGCCGTCCAGCCCGCTCCGATCGCGGTGAGTGCCTGGACCAGGAGCAGGAACAGGAAGGCGCCCCATACGACGCAGGCCGTGCGCAGCCACAGGCGGCCCAGCCATGCCTCGCCCTCCACCCGCCCGCGTTCGGCGACGAGGGCGGCGGACTGGGTGAGTTCGTCGGAGACCCACTGGCGGGATGCCGACGCCGAGTGCGCGACCGCCGCGGGCAGTCCCTGGCCGGACGCGAACCCCTCGCGCATGAGCAGGAATTCGGCGACCGCGCGCCGGTGTCCCTCGCGCGCGCCGTGCGGGCAGTCCCCGCATGCGCAGCCGCCCTCGTGGGCACCCACGCCCTGCCTCGCCTCCTGCACCGCCACGCCCGTGCCCGCCTTCCCCGCGCCGCTTCTCCTCCGTACGCCCGCGCCATGCGACAGCCGTACAGCCACCCTGCGATGACAGCGAATTCTGCCGTACGGAACAGGGCCTTCATCCGGCAGGTCTGGTCAGTGCGGGGTGAAGGGCGGAGACATGTGTTGACCAGGGCGGCAACGCCCATATCAGCGCCCGTTCAGGAGCGCGGGGCTGTGCCAAGGTGCGGCACCACCGGGTGGGCGCGAGCAACCACACACGCCCCGCAGCACCCCACTGCCGCCCGAGAAGGCCCCGTAGGCGCTCGACCCTCTGGCAGTACCCGGCGCGACCTGCTCACGGCCCTCGTCGCCACCGCGGTCACCGCCCGGCTCCCGCACCCGTCGAACCGCGCGATCGACGACGTGGAGCGCCCCGGGCTCGGCGCCGCGACCGCGCCTGCGGCCGACCATCACGACGTCCTCCTGTGCAGTTACGGGATTTGGGGCGCCTGCACCGCGAGGGGGTGCTCATCGACAAGGAGTTCGCTTGACGAAGGCGGCCGTGCTACGGGGCTTTCAGGTGCCGCGCTACGGGGTTTCCAGGGTGGCGTGCCGTGCGGTGCGGTGTGGTTTCCAGTGTTTAGTCCCGCGAGAACGGGGGGCGGGCCCAGGGAAGAGACATGCGGCATGGATGAGCGCTAGCTCAGCAGGTCGGGCTCGCTCCTGCTGATGTCCTGCCACAGGGGCTGGTAGTTGATCCACGCGACCAGGTCGCCGCCGAGTTGCTCCCGTGTGGCCACCGCCTGCCGGTGGCCGATGAGCACGGGCCGCCCCGCAGCCTTCGCGGTCAGCTGGACCTGGGCCGAGCGCTCCATCGACAGGAACCACCAGGCCGCCGCGTCCACCGAGTCGCCGACCGTCAGTAACCCGTGGTTGCGCAGCACCAGGGCCTTGCGGCTGCCGAGCGCGGACGCGATCCGGCGACCCTCCTCGGCGTCGACGGCGACACCGGTGTATGCGTCGTAGAGCGCGTGGTCCTCGTAGAAGGCACAGCTCTCCTGGGTGATCGGGTCGAGCAGTTCGGCAAGCGCCGAGAGAGCGCGGCCGTGCACCGAGTGACAGTGGGCGACCGCGACGACGTCCGGGCGGGCGGCGTGGACCTGGGCGTGCACGGTGAACGCCGCCTGGTTCACGTGGTAGCGGCCGTGGATCACCTGTCCTTCGGCGTTCGCCATGACCAGATCACTCACCGTGACGTGCTTGAACGGCATCCCGAACGGGTTGACCCAGAAGCAGTCGCTGAACTCCGGGTCGCGGGCGGTGATGTGCCCGGAGACTCCGTCCTCGAACCCGAGCCGCCCGAAGATCCTCAGTGCCCCGGCCAGTCGTTCCTTGCGGTGCCGGCGCTCGTCGTCCAGTGAGTCGTGCATCGGCGGCATGGCGAACTGCAGCTGGTCGGTGGGTAGGGGCAGGGGCGGTGTGGGCCCGTGCATATGTCCTCCAGCACTGGGTTCCTGTACGGAGCGGAAGTTACCGTCAGTCCCTGTAAGAGGACAGGGCCGTCGGGTGAAGAGTGTGCGCAACCGTTACGGAAGTCACGGAAACGCGTCGCCCTTCACGACGTCGCCGCCAGATCCCCGCCTCCGCGACCTCACCGCCACACCCCGCCCCCGCGACCTCACCGCCATGCCCTCGTCGCCGCGACAAGAGAGCCGGGATACGCGACAGAGGGTGTCGGGTATGAGCACCAGACTCGGCGTATGAACCACATCGATGTGCACACGGGCAGGAACTGGGCCGCCTTCGCCGACGCCGCACCCGATCTCGCCGGCATCGTCGAGGAGCGCTTCGGCAGCTTCACGCACCACGTCCTCGCCACGCTCCGCAAGGACGGTTCGCCGCGCACGACCGGGCTTGAGGTCCGTTTCCTGCGCGGTGAGCTGTGGTTCGGCATGATGCCGGACTCACTCAAGGCGCTTGACCTGCGGCGCGATCCTCGCTTCGCGTTGCAGGCGAACCCGGGCTCGGGTACGGAGATGGGTGGCGGTGACGTACGGATCGGTGGGCGGGCGATCGAGGTCGAGGACCCGGAGACGAAGGCCCGCTACACGCGAGAGGTGGAACCGCCGGAGCCGTTCCACCTCTTCCGCACCGAACTGACGGAGGTCGTACGGACCTACGTCGAGGACGACAAGTACCTGGTCGTCCAGGTCTGGAAGCCCGGAGAGCCGGTGCGCACGCTCAAACGGACCTGACGTTCAAACGGACTGGCACTCAACGGCACGGACGCTCAACGGCACGGACACTCGAAGCGACGGACACTCGAAGCGACGGACACTCGAAGCGACGGACGCTCAAAGGGGCTGACGCCACAACCGGTCTGAGCCCCGAGAATCCCCAAGGGGCTCACTCCCACTCGATGGTCCCCGGCGGCTTGCTCGTCACGTCGAGGACGACCCGGTTGACGTCCTTGACCTCGTTCGTGATGCGGGTGGAGATGCGGGCGAGGACGTCGTACGGCAGGCGCGACCAGTCGGCCGTCATCGCGTCCTCACTCGACACGGGACGGAGGACGATCGGGTGGCCGTACGTGCGGCCGTCGCCCTGGACGCCGACGCTGCGCACGTCCGCGAGCAGCACCACGGGGCACTGCCAGATGTCGCGGTCGAGTCCGGCGGCCGTCAGTTCCTCGCGGGCGATGGCATCGGCCTCGCGGAGCAGGTCGAGGCGGTCCTTGGTGATCTCGCCGACGATACGGATACCGAGGCCGGGGCCGGGGAACGGCTGGCGCTGGACGATCTCGTCCGGCAGGCCGAGTTCCTGGCCGACCATGCGGACCTCGTCCTTGAAGAGCTTGCGGAGCGGCTCGACGAGCTCGAACTCCAGGTCCTCGGGGAGGCCGCCCACGTTGTGGTGGGACTTGATGTTGGCGGTGCCGGTGCCGCCGCCGGACTCGACCACGTCCGGGTAGAGGGTGCCCTGGACGAGGAACGCCACCTCGGGGCCCTCATCCGCGATGATCTCCGCCTGGGCCTGCTCGAAGACGCGGATGAACTCGCGGCCGATGATCTTCCGCTTCTCCTCCGGGTCGGTGACCCCGGCGAGCGCCTTGAGGAAGCGTTCCTCGGCGTCGACGACCTTCAACTGGACGCCGGTGGCCGCGACGAAGTCCTTCTCGACCTGCTCGGTCTCGCCCTTGCGCATCAGGCCGTGGTCGACGTACACGCAGGTCAGCTGGGAGCCGATGGCCTTCTGTACGAGAGCCGCGGCGACCGCCGAGTCCACACCGCCGGAGAGGCCGCAGATCGCGCGCTTGCTGCCGACCTGCTCACGGATGGCCGCGACCTGCTCCTCGATCACGTTGCCGGTGGTCCAGGAGGGGGTGAGGCCCGCGCCCCGGTACAAGAAGTGCTCCAGGACCTGCTGGCCGTGCGTGGAGTGCATGACCTCGGGGTGGTACTGGACGCCGTACAGCTTCTTCTCGTCGTTCTCGAAAGCGGCGACCGGGACGACGTCCGTGGAGGCCGTGACGGTGAAGCCCTCGGGGGCGGCGCTGCACGCGTCGCCGTGGGACATCCACACCGACTGCTCTCCCGGGGTGCCCTCGAAGAGGGTGGAGCCCGGCTTGGAGACGTGGAGGGGCGTACGGCCGTACTCGCGTGCGCCGGTGTTGTCGACCGTGCCGCCGAGTGCCTGGGCCATCAGCTGGAAGCCGTAGCACATGCCGAAGACGGGGACCCCGGACTCGAAGATCTCGCGGTCCAGGCGGGGGGCGCTCTCGGCGTAGACCGACGAGGGGCCACCGGAGAGGATGATCGCCGCCGGGTTCTTGGCGAGCATCTCCGCGACCGGCATGGTGCTCGGCACGATCTCGCTGTAGACCCGGGCCTCACGGACTCGGCGGGCGATGAGCTGGGCGTACTGCGCGCCGAAGTCGACGACCAGGACGGTGTCGAGGGGAGCGGCAGCGGGGGTCGCTGATGACACGGGGTGCCTTCCGGCGGTTGGGCGGGGGTCTGTGCTGCCGAGTCTACCGGGGGTGTTGATCGGGGGTGCCTGTGCCGGTTCTGTGCCGGTTCTTCGCCTCGCTGCCCCCACCCGTCTTCTCCACGTCCCATCCCCCAGGGGACTCTCACCCGCACCGTCTCACCATTCGAACCCACTTGGTTGCCGCCACCGCGCGGGGCCATACTGCTCGCATGCTCAAGCACCAGACGTTCGTCTTTACCTATGGCAACCGGCCCACCGGCTGCCATGGTCGTGCTGCTTGAGCAACTGACAAGCGACTTCCCAGGCGCCCCGGGCCGACAAGGCCCGGGGCGCCTCGTCGTTTCCGGGTCCTGCCGCTCCGGGCGTCCATGACGAACACGGAACAAGGAGCCCTCGCGATGACCGCCACCACGCCCACCACGCCCATCAGTCCCACCAGTCCCATCAGTCCCACCACGTCCACCAGTCCCACCTCCACCGAGAAGACCGGCGCCCGCACCGAGGAAGCGGCCGACGTGATCAGGGGCGCACGCGAACGCATCGACGCTCTGGACGACCGGATCATCGGGCTCGTCCAGGAACGGATGGCCGTCTCCGCCGTCATCCAGGACGCCCGCATCGCCTCCGGTGGCCGCCGCGTGAACCTCTCCCGCGAGATGGAGATCCTCACCCACTACAGCGAGGCCCTCGGCAAGCCCGGCACCTCCCTCGCCATGACCTTGCTGGAACTGTGCCGGGGCCGCATCTGAGCCACCCCCGACACGCGGCGCGCCACCCCGCACGCAAGCCGGCGCACGCTCGTCCGCACCCCACCTCTCACCCGCACACCCCTCTCACCCGTACGGCGCGTGACCGCCGTACCACACGTTTCGTTGGTACCGGTGTCCGTGCCAGCCAGGCGCGGGCCCGAAAGAACCACGCGTGGCTCCGCTGGGGCGATGAGGCGTACGGATCGTGCTGTGCGCCGTGGGACCTCGCTCCAGGGTCGTGACCGGACGGCAGGGGACAGCAGCCCGGTCACCAAGAGAACGGTCGGCTTCGGGGACGCCCGGAGCCGACCGGCGGAATCTGTTCAAGGGTGGTCGAAACGGTTGCGGAGGCCGTGCCCCATCCAGCACGATGCAGGGACAGCCCGCACCGGACAACCGCATTGCACAGCCCGACTGCCAATGGTCGAGACCACACGCACTCCAACCGTGCGCCGAGGCGCCGACCGGCGGCCGGCGAGCCGAGAGCCAACCAAGCGGCGCAACCCCCCGGCGCCGCTCCCCAAGCACCGGCGCTGCCCTGACGCCGGTGCTGACTCCGAAGAGCCCCGCGGGATGCATCCCGCGGGGCTCTTCGCCGTCCGGCCGATTCTCCGCCCCGCCCCACCTCGCCTGTGCTCCTGCTTCAGCCCGACGTCTTCTCCAGCTTCGTCAGCTGAGTCAGCTTTGTCAGCTGCGTCTCGATCAGCTCTGCCGGCACCTGTGCCTTGTCCGCGTCGAGGAGGTTCATCGCGTAGAACGCCGCAAGCGTCGACCCGCTGCGGACGATCGTGAAGGTCATCGGCACGTCGGTGCCCTCGACGGAGCTCGTCAGCTTGAACGAGACCGCCTCGTCGCCCTGCTGGGGAGCGGGCAGGGCCTTGACGCCGCTGTGCTTGTAGTCGGCGTGCTCGTAGGCGGTGCACGACTTCGACGCGGTGCGCAGGTCTGCGACGACCTTCTCGGCGTCGCTCTGTTCATACGCGAGCAGGGCGAGCGAGACGATCGTCGCGTCGAGCTCGTTCTTGGCGGTGAGGGTGCGGGCCGCGCGGGCCTCGGCTCTCGGGGTGGAGGTGAAGAAGAACATGTCCGCGAGCGGCTGGCATGCGGCCGGCTCAGCGGGCACGGACTCGGCGGGGATGTCCTCCTCGGGCGTCTTCTCGATCTTGTAGTCCCCCGGTCGACTTCTCCACGGCGTCACCCTGGTCCCCGCCCCCACCGCACGCCGAGGTGAATCCCAGCACGGCCACGACCGAGACGGCCGCGGCTGCCCGCGACATCCTTGACTTCACGTTCCCCACCTTCCGCTCCGGCGCACGCCCACACCCCTGCCTGCCCGCGCCCCTGCACGCCTGCACGCCTCGCATGCGGTCTCGTACGCGGCCTCGTATGCGCCCACGAGACTCGGACAGTTCCGTCCGGGTCGGCGCACATCACATCATGTACGCGACATCGCAGTATGGCGGCATGGCAGCATGCCCCGCCCTCCCTTCACATGTGACCCAACCCACATAAGGATTCTGTGAAATCGGGCGCAACCCTTCTCGGATCTCGCAGGTCACATCTGTGCAGAACCCACAGCCATGCCCGCGGCCCGCGGCGTGGCCGCCACCCCCCGACCCGCACTCGGATGAGGTCCCGATGAAGCTTCGCCGCACTCTGGCCACAGCGGCCGCGACGGCAGTCCTTGCGCCGCTGGCCCTGCTGTCGGCCCCGGCCGCGTTCGCCGAGGAGACCGAGGAGACATCGACCTCAAGCGCGACTCCGAGCGCGCCCGAAGTGCCCGCCGAGTCCACCCCCGAGTCGACGCCGGAGAGCACTCCGCCCACCACGACGCCGGAGCCGGAGGCCACCCCCTCCACGTCCGCGCCGGCGGCCGGGGAGGAGGAAGAAGAGGGCGACACGGGCCCGGGCGAGTCCCAGACCCCGACGTCCACCCCGTCCGAGTCCAGCGAGCCGGACCCCTCCGACCCCGACATCCCGTTCTGCGAGGAGCTGGACGAGAACTACGGCGACGCCAAGGTGTCCGCTCAGGTCAAGGGTCTGCCCGGCAAGATCGTCGCGGGCAGCGGTTCCCACGCGTTCCAACTGGTCGTCACGAACGGCAGCGGCGTGGACATCAAGGGCGTCGCCTTCTACGCGGAGATCGAGAACTACGAAACGGACGAGGACAAGTTCCTCAGCCCCTACGTGGACCTGGAGTTCAAGAACCCCGAGAACGGCAAGTGGACGCGGATCGGGAACGACGAGTGGGCCGGTGACTACTTCGCCTACGTCGACGAGCTGAAGGCGAAGGCGAGCCAGAAGTTCGACCTGCGCGTGAGCATCGACGCGAAGGCACCCGCGGGCGACGCCTGGTCCTTCGGTTCCGGGGCCTACCTCGACAAGGTCGACGATCAGGACTGCATCGCCGAGGGCTGGGCACAGTACGACTTCGAGGTACTGAAGGCCGGCTCCGACAACCCGAACCCGGGGGAGGCCGGGCCGGGTGACAAGGGCAAGGGCGACAAGGGCTCCGTGAAGAAGCCGCAGGGCGATGTCTCCGAGCTGCCGAGCGGCAACCTCGCCGAGACCGGGTCGAGCTCCGCACTGCCGGTGATCGGCCTCGTGGGCGGCATCGCCGTCGTCGCGGGTGCGGGCGCGGTGTTCCTGGTCCGCCGCCGCAAGGGCGCGGACACCGCCGCCTAGGAGCTACGCGTCGCGTAAGGCATCACGCCTCGCACAAACAAGGAGGACCCGCGCTCGGAGGGGAGCGCGGGTCCTTCTCGTCGTCCACTTCTTCTGCGGACTCCCGCACTTCTTCTGCGGACCCCCGTGTTCTGCGGACTCCCGTGTTCTTCTGCGGACTCCCGTGTTCCGCTGCTTCCTCCAATACCTCGGCGTCTTCTGCTTCACTTCTTCGGCGGTACCCTCGGCACCCCCAGCAACGGCAGCCGCAGCGACCCGAACGCGTTCTCCGGAACCGCCGGGTGCCGAGGCTCCACCGGATTCAGCCGCTCGTACGCGGCACCGGGGGCCGGACGCGGGTCGGCCTCACCCTTGTTGGGCCAGTACGACATCGCGCGCTCGGCCTGGGCGGTGATGGTGAGCGACGGGTTCACGCCGAGGTTGGCGGAGACCGCGGCGCCGTCGACGACCGAGATGCCCGGGTGGCCGTAAAGCCGGTGGTACGGGTCGATCACGCCCTCCTCCGGGGACGCACCGATCGGGCAGCCGCCCAGGAAGTGCGCGGTGAGCGGGGTGCCCATCAGCTCGCCCACGTTGCTGCCGGCGAAACCGTTGATCTCGGTGGCGAGGGCCGAGGCGGCCTCCGTGGCGGCCCTGATCTGCTTGGGGTTGGGGGCGCCGTGGCCCTGGCGTGCCGTCAGCAGGCCCTTCCCCACGCCCTTGTCCTTCAGGTAGGTGGTCAGGGAGTTGTCCAGCGACTGCATCACCAGGCCGATGATGGTCCGTTCCGACCAGCTTCGGTTGGACAGCGAGCGGACCACGAGCCAGGGGTGCCGTGCGGCGTGGGCGAGCCAGCCCAGAGCCCTCGACGAGCCCTCCGCGTACGGCACCTGGAGGATGGACAGGCCGCCCATCGCGTTGGAGCCCTTGCCGTAGCGGACGGGTTCGATGTGGGTGTTCTCGTCGGGGTGGATCGAGGACGTGATGGCCACGCCCCGCGTGAAGTCGACCCGGGGCGCGCCGTGTGCCTTGCGGTAGCGCCGGTTGTCGGTCTGCGCGCCCACCAGTGCCTCGGAGTTGGTACGGGTGAGCATGCCCAGCCTCGGTGAGAGGTACGGCAGTTGGCCGCCCGCCTTCATACGGTGCAGCAGGGTCTGGGTGCCGTAGGTGCCGGCCGCGAGCACGACGCGCCGTGCCTTGAAGACCCGCCCGGCCTGACCGTTCCCGTTCCCGTACCCGAACCCGTACTCGTTCCCCTCCGCCCCCTCCTCCTGCCCCTGCCCCTGCCCCTTCCTCTTCCCCTTCGTCCCCTTCGTCGTCCCCTTCGCATCCGTGGGGAGCGTCGTGACGGCGTATCCGCCCTGCGAGTCGTCGGTGACCGCGACGACCGTCGTCATCGGGTGGACGACGGCGCCCGCCTTCTCGGCCAGGTACAGGTAGTTCTCGTTGAGGGTGTTCTTCGCGCCGTGGCGGCAGCCCGTCATGCACTCGCCGCACTCGGTGCAGGCGCTGCGGGCCGGCCCGGCGCCGCCGAAGTACGGGTCGGTGACCTCCTCGCCGGGCTCGGCCTTCACCGTGCCCTCCGCGTCCTCGCCGTCCCCGAAGAACACGCCCACGGGCGCCAGGTGGAAGGTGTCGCCGACGCCCATCCGCTCGGCCGCCGCCTTGAGGTGGACGTCCGACGGGGTCATCGTCGGGTTGAGCCGTACGCCGAGCATGCGCCGGGCCTGGTCGTAGTACGGCTGCAACTCCTCCTGCCAGTCGGTGATGGCCTTCCACTGCGGGTCCTCGAAGAACTGCTTCGGCGGTACGTAGAGGGTGTTGGCGTAGTTGAGGGAGCCGCCGCCGACCCCGGCACCCGCCAGCACCATCACGTTGCCCAGCAGGTGGATGCGCTGGATTCCGTACATGCCCAGCCTGGGTGCCCAGAGGTAGTTCTTCAGGTCCCAGGAGTTCTTCGGCAGTGACGCGCGGGTGAAGCGGCGGCCCGCTTCCAGCACGCCGACCCGGTAGCCCTTCTCGGTCAGGCGCAGCGCGGTGACGCTGCCGCCGAAGCCGGAGCCGACCACGATGACGTCGTAGTCGTATGCGGAGTACTCCTGAGGCACGTGCTCTCTCTCCTCGTCGGATGTGCGGTGCGACAGGGCCTAGCGCAGCCTCAGCGCCTTCATCACCCTCAGGCTCCGGCTCATGAACGCCGCGTACTTCTCGTCGTCCATCCCCAGCGCCGGCGCCATCGGCAGCACCCGCTGCTGGGCGATCGTCTGGGCCTCGGTGTACTTGAGGATGCCCTCGGCGCCGTGGCGGCGGCCGAGGCCGGAGTCCTTCATGCCGCCCATGGGCGACTGGACGCTGCCGTACGCGGAGGCGTAGCCCTCGTTGACGTTGACCGTGCCGGTGCGCAGCCGGGAGGCGACCTCGCGGCCGCGCCTGCCGTCCTTGGTCCAGACGGACGAGTTCAGGCCGTACGCCGTGGAGTTGGCGAGCTCGACCGCCTCGTCCTCGTCCTTGAAGCGGTAGACGGAGACGACCGGCCCGAAGGTCTCCTCGGCGCACACGGCCATGGGGGCCTCGACGCCCTCCAGGATGGTCGGCTCGTAGAAGTACGGGCCGATGTCCGGGCGGGCCACGCCACCGGCGAGGACCTTCGCGCCGTTGGCGACGGCCTCCTCCACGTGCCGCTTGACGGTCGCCAGTTGCCGCTCCCCCACCAGCGAGCCCATGTCGGCTCCGTACGCGAGGGACGTGCCGAGCCGCATGGCCTTGGTGCGGGTGGCGAACCGCTCCAGGAAGGCGTCGGCGATCGACTCGTGGACGTACAACCGTTCGATGGAGATGCAGAGTTGACCGGCTGAGGAGAAGCAGGCGCGGACGGCGCCGGCCGCGGCCTTCTCGATGTCGGCGTCCTCCAGGACCAGCATGGCGTTCTTGCCGCCGAGTTCGAGGGAGACCCCGACGAGCCGGGCGGCGGCTCCCTGGGCGACCTCGCGGCCGGTGCGGGTGGAGCCGGTGAACGAGACGTAGTCGGCGTGCCTGACGACCTCCGGGCCGACGACCGGGCCGTCGCCGATGACGACCTGGAAGAGCTCGGCGGGCAGTCCGGCCTCGATGAGCAGGTCGCGGGCCCAGAGCGCGGTGAGGGCGGTCTCCGTGTCCGGCTTCATCACGACCGCGTTGCCCGCGACGAAGGCGGGGATCGCGTCGCCGACCGACAGCTCCAGGGGGTAGTTCCAGGGCGCGATCTGGCCGATCACGCCGCGCGGGTGGCGCCGTTCGGTGACGCGCGTGAGGGTGGGCATGGCGCCCGCGTGCCGCTTGGGCTTCAGATACGACGCGGCCTTGCGCCCGTAGTGGCGGGCGGCCACGGCGACGGCCTGGATCTCCTCGTGCGCGTGCAGCCGGGCCTTGCCGGTCTCCAGCTGGATGAGGTCCAGCACCTCGGCCTGGCGCTCCAGCACCAGGTCGTGGAAGCGGAGCAGGACGGCGGCGCGCTCCCGTACCGGCCTCTGGGCCCAGACGGTCTGCGCCCTGCGCGCCTGCTCGTAGGCGTGGCCCACGTCCTCGGGGGTGGACTCGGGCAGGTCGGCCAGCTTCTCACCGGTGAACGGCGTGTGGTTGGCGGTGCGGCCGGAGCCGGCCACCCCCTTGGTGAGCTGGGCGACCAGCTCCGGCGTGACCACGTCGACGGCGGTGCGGGTGCCCTGAGGGGCGGGCGCGAGCGGGTTGGTGCCGGAAGGTGCGTCCATGCCGGTCTTCTCCGGGGCCTGCGAGTCCGGGGCCTGCGAGTCCATCATGACGCGCAGAGTATGCCTGCGCGGAGCCTTTGGGTACCCGGCGGTAACCGGCTTTCACCAGGCGCGCACACCACGTCAGCGATCAGGGGAAACGAATGCACTGATCAGGACGCGGGTGCGGTGATTGAGACACGTACGCATTGCAAACAGGGACGCGGGTGCCAGTACGCACTGCACACGCATTGCACGTACGCATTGCACGTACGCATTGCACGTACGCATTGCACGTACGCATTGCGCGTACAAATTGCATGTACCAGTTGCACGTACGAAGTGAGCGGGCGGGACCGGCCGGTACTGGGCGGTGCGGGCGGCACCGCTTCGGCTACCGCTTCGTCCAGTCCTGCCAGGTCTGTGGGGCGCGCCAGGTCTCGCCCCCGCTCTGGCGGCTCTTGGGCAGGGCCGTGCGGCCCACCGCGGCCGCGAGCTTGCGCAGCCGTCGCCAGTCCAGGGGCGGCTTGGTCTCCGGGACACCGGGGCGGCCCGCGGGGACCCTTACCCGCAGGGCCCCGGGCTCGATCCGGCAGCGTACGGGCGTGGGCAGGACCAGCGCCTCGCCGTCTATGCCCACCTCGATCTCGGCCCGGTCCGCCTGGACGACGACCTCGTGTGTGGTGAGGACCGTGAGGCCGGGGGCGTTCGGCCCCAGCAGCAGGGCGGCGGCCTCGGCGGCGCTCTCGACCTTGATGCCGATCACGCCGAGCGTTCCGGAGTCGAGCCGTTCCCGGCGCCCCAGGCCGGCGAGGTCGTCGCTCCGGTAGGGGTTGTTGCTCACGAGCACGGCCTGGGGCGCCTCGATGACGGTGTCCCTGGCGCGGGCGACGAGTCGCGGGCCCCGCTGGTGGGTGAGCAGGTCGGGCAGCAGCTCCAGCGTCGTACCGATCTTGTCGTCCCGGTACTCCGGGCTCTGTACGACGGCGGCGTAGGCCCCGAAGGAGGCGTTGTTGACGAAGGGGTGGGTGTCGGCGAACCCGAGATCGACGCGGAGTTCGACGCCCGCGTCGGTGAGCGCGTCGAGGCAGGCGGCCGGGTTGTCCCGGTCGAGGCCGAGGTCCATGGCGAAGTGGTTGCGGGTGCCGGCGGAGATGACGAGGAAGGGGATGTCGTGCTCCGCGGCGACGGCGGCGACGAGGGCCTGTGTGCCGTCCCCGCCGGCGACCCCGAGCAGATCGGCACCGCGGTCGACGGCGTCCCGGGCGAGCGCGACGACGTCCTCGTGCCGTGCGGGGTCGAGCAGGTGGACGTGCGCCCCCAGTTGCTCGGCCTTCTCCTTCAGCCCGAACCGCTCGACCTTCCCGCCCCCGGACCGCGGGTTCATGATGAGGAACGGCCGGGCGGGGGCGGGCGTCCGGTACGCGCGCACCCGCACGGCGTGCGACCGGGTGGTGCTCAGGGCGAACTTCCCGGCCCAGACGGCGAGTCCCCACAGCGCCAGGGACACCACGACGACCCACAGCAGGTTGGCGGCGGCGAAGGCCCAGATGACGGCGGTCGGCGCGGCGACGGCGAGCAGCCCGGAAGCTGTCCGGGCGGCGCCTCGCCGGGTCAGGACCCACCAGAGCGCGGCAAGCGTGACCGCCACTCCGACCAGCACGCCCAGGAGGAGCAGCACGCTCGTGGGCCCCGCGACCCCGAGGGGCAGCAGCACGGAGAGGGCCGCGGCGCCGAGCGCGACGCGGGCGGCCCAGCGTTGCCTGGCATGAGCCCGCCCGTCCAGATCAATGCCCACGTCCGTCTGCCTCTCCTGCGCTCATGCCCTCGGCAGGGGGAATAGTAGAAGGGGTACGCACGCGCGTGGGAGGGCGATCAGGAGCGTGCGGGACGCGCGGGACATGCGGGACGGGCGCTCCGTCCACGGCACCAGGATCAGGGCGTTGAGCCGGGGTTGTTCGGGACGTCCGCGCACGTGCGCAGCGCACCTCCGCGTGCGCACCGCACTCGGGCGTGGACGCACCACACTCGGCCGTGGGCGCACCGCGTCCGGCCGTGGGCCCGCATGGTCGCCTCACCGCTCGTCGATCTCCAGGTTCGCGATCGCCGTCCTCGCCACCTCACGGCCGCGGTCCGTGAAGTCGCCCTTGCCGGGGTAGCTGATGGTGAGCTTGTACATGTCCCCGGCCTTGGTCCGGTAGTAGAAGATCTTCAGCTCGCGGGGGCGGGGGTTCTGGGTGTCGGTGGTCGTGTACGCGATCGTGTTCTCGGCGGCCTGCTTGCCCTGGTACGTGGCCTTGTCGTCCGTGGTTGTCCTCACGCCCTCGGGCATGGACAGCTCGTAGCTGCCGTCGTTCTTGAACTTCTCGTCGTCGGCGTACATCTGGGCCGGCGCGGAGTTCTTGATCTGGTTCAGGGAGTCCTGGGACTTACGCGCCACGTTCAGGCCGATCCAGATGCTGCCGCTGTAGTCGGAGTAGGTCACCCAGTTCTTGTCCGTGTCGTCGGCGTCGGGCTTGGTCTCCTGGTAGTCCGCGGGCACCCCGAGTGTCACGCCGAGCTTCGTTTGTGCCCGGGTCTTCCAGCCGTCCGGCAGCGGTCCCGCGAACGGGTCGGCGATCACCAGACAGGCCGCCACCGCCGCGGCGACGACCGCGCCGCCCAGGCCGAACAGGGTGGTGCGGCCGATACGGACGCCCGTGCCGCCGGGGCCGGAGAGCTGGACGACCTGGGTGGGCTCCGGGGCCGGGGGCCTGGCGGCCTCCTCCAGGAGGGCGCGGACCCGGTCGGCGGTCGGGCGGCGAGCCGAGTCCTTGTTGAGGAGGCCGTTGATGACCTCCGCCAGGGGGCCCTGCGCCGAAGCGGGCGCGGCGGGCGTGGAGTTGAGGACGGACTGGAGGGTCGCGGGGGTGTTGGTACGGCGGAAGGGCGAGACTCCCTCGGTGGCCGCGTAGAGGACGACACCGAGCGACCACAGGTCCGACGCCGGGCCCGGGCGCTGGCCCAGCACCCGCTCCGGCGCGATGTACTCGGGCGAGCCGACGAAACTGCCGGTGTCCGTCAGGTTCGTCTCGCCCTCGATCTGGGCGATGCCGAAGTCGGTGAGGACGACGCGGTCGTGGCGGCCGAGGAGGACGTTGTCGGGCTTGACGTCGCGGTGCAGGATGCCCGCCGCGTGCGCCGCCTCCAGGGCGCCCAGCACCTCAAGGCCGATCTTCGCCGCGTCGCGCACCCCGAGGGTGCCCTCCTGGAGGACGGCGCCCAGCGAACGCCCCTGGACCAGCTCCATCACGATCCACGGCTGGCCGTCCACCACCGCCACGTCGTGCACGTTGACGACCGCCGGATGATCGAGCCGGGCCGCGGCGCGCGCCTCGCGGCGCATGCGCTCGAAGGCCTTGGACCGTTCGCGGTCGGGAAGATGGTCCGGGACGCGGGGCTCCTTGACGGCGACCTCGCGGTCCACTGTCTCGTCCTTGGCCCGCCATACGGTGCCCATGCCGCCGTGGCCGAGCTTGGCGAGCAGCCGGTAACGGCCGGCTATCAGGCGTCCGGCACCCGGGTCCTGCCGAGGCGGCCGGGGCTCCATCTGAGCGGGATCGGCGTGCGGGTGTGCCGGGTGCGAAGGCTTGGCGTGTGGGGGTGCCGCGTGCGAGGGCGCGGCGTGTGGGGGCGCCGCGGGTGGGGCTGGTACGGGTGCCTGCGGCGCGGCCTGGGCGGGCGACGCGTGGGCAGGCGCGGACTCCGCCGGCTGGGCGTACGGATTCCCTGGGTACGGCGCACTCGGCCGAGGCGGTTGCAGTCCGAAACTCGTGGGCTCGTCGGACCCGTAAGGGGCTCCCCCGTTGCTGCTCATGGGTTCATCTCTATCGCGACAGGCGCCCGGCATCCACCCTCGCCGCTTTCCGGTCACAGACCCGTGACGCGGGTCGCCGCTTATCTCCCTTTTATGGCACGGCTTCTTGGCGCGGTTTTGGCACGGTTTTATGGCACAGCTTTATGGCACGGCGGGAGTGGACCCCGGCGACGGCGTGACCGGGTCCGAGGGCGAAGCCGTGTCCGAGGGGGTGGTCGTGGCCGGTGGCGAGCCCGTGTCCGAGGGGGTGGCCGTGGCCGGCAGCGAGTTCGTGTCCGAGGGGGTGGCCGTGGGCGACGGCGGGCTCGCCGACGGGTTCCCCGGCGTGCTGGGTGCCGAACTCGTCGGCGTGACACCCCCGTCGCCGCCCTCCCGCATCAGCAGGGCCGCCGCCGACACTCCGGCACCCGCCATCGCGGCCACCAGCGCGGCCGCGACCAGCACGCCTCGCGCGGGGTGCCGTAGGGGACGCTCGGCCGCCCCACCGAGTGCGCCGGGTGCGCCGGGTGCGGAGTCTCGTAAGAGCGCGGGGGCGTCCCACGGAGGGGCCCCCGGAGCATCCTGCGCGTCCTGCGCGTCCGGTCGAGTCGGGGCCCACGTCACGTCCCGTCGTACCGGCGTGCGCCCCGCTCCTACCGGGGGCGTACGGCCCGTCTCCAGGTAGGCCCGCAGCAGTTGCTCCGCCTCCGTGGCGTTCAGCCGCCGGTCGGGGTCCCGTTCCAGCAGTCCGCGGACAACGGGCAGGAGTGGCCCGGCCTGCGCGGGCGGACGAATCTCGTCGGTGACGACCGCGTGCAGAATCCCGCCCAACGAGTCACGCCGGAACGGCGATTCACCGCTCAGCACGGCGCACAGCAACGCACCCAGCGACCACAGGTCCGACTCCGGCCCGGTCCTGGCCCCGGACATCCGCTCGGGCGCGGTGTACTCGGGCGAGCCGACGAACGACCCGGTCTCGGTGAGCGTCGTCGCGCCCGCGATCTGGGCGGTGCCGAAGTCGGTGAGGACGACGCGGTCGGTGCCTGCCTCCAACAGGACGTTCGCGGGCTTGAGATCGCGGTGCAGCACCCCGGCGTCATGGGCACGCCGCAGCGCGCCGAGCAGGTCGATGCCGATGCGGGCGGCCTCGCGGGCGTCCACCGGACCGTGGGCCGCGACGCGCTCGGCGAGCGAGCCGCCGTCGATCAGTTCCATGACGAGGTACGGGCGTTCGTCGTGCTCGACGACATCGTGGACGACGATGATGTGCGGATGGCTGAGCTGGGCCACCGCGCGGGCCTCGCGCAGGGTCCGCTCACGCTGCCGCCGGGACTCATCCCCGTCGAGGGAGCGGTCGAGGATGAGTTCCTTGACCGCCACCCGGCGGCCGAGGAGTTGGTCGGTCGCCCGCCAGACGACACCCATGCCGCCCCGGCCGATCCTCGCCTCCAGGCGGTAACGGTCCGCTACGACACGGAAGTTGTCCCCCTCGGTGCCCATGCGCCCCATCATGCACCACGCGGACGGAGCCCTTCCGGGTCCGTGCGCCGGGGTGGCCGACAAGCGACGTATACACGGCGCGCGGGCATCGGGTGGCGCTTTGTGAGCGGGCTACTGTCCCGGGGGCCGCCAGCCGCGCAATATCGTGTCGAACTGCTTGCGCGCGGTGTCCCAGTCCTCCGCCGGCGCGGACACGTAGATGACGTACTCGACGCCGTCACGGGCGATGTACATCTCCTCGATGGCGCGGCGCGGTCCCGGCCATGGGGTGTCCTTCGCCAGCGCCGTCCACGTGTACTCCCACAGGGAACCCCTGCGGTCACGGTAGGTGTTGACCTCCAGAGCCAGCCGCTCGTAATCGACCAGCCGCTGCGCCAGTTGCTGGTCCAGGTCGGCCTGGTGCATGTACGGGTCATCGAAGTCCGGCGAGTCGTCGACGGCGATGCGGATGAAGTGCTTGCCGCCGTCGGGGGAGTAGTCGGTCTGGTTGGCGTCGAAGACCTTGCGCTCCCACTCGTCGCTGGGCAGGGGAAGGCTGAATCCCGCGGGGTCGGTGCGGCGCACCCAGCCGTCGGGGAGGTTGTCGGCCGTGTCGTCTTCCGGACGCTGCGTCGCACTGTCGCCGGCGCCGGGGTCGGCGCTGGGGTCGAGGTCGGACACCTCGTTCCGCGCATTCCCCTCGTCCCACTGCTGCAGGACGACCGCGGTGCCCCCGCCCATGAGGGCGGCCAGAGCCACGACGAGGACGAAGGTACGGGCGCGAGTGCGCTTCCCGGGCCGGGCGACGGACGGCGCGACGGACCGGGCATCGGCACCATAAGGGCCCGTTCCGGGGTGTGCCCCGGCGACCGGCGACTGCGAGGCCATATGCCCTGGGACCGTGTGCCCCGGGACTGTGTGCCCCGGGACTGTGTGCCCTGGGGCTATGTGCCCTGGGGCTGCGTACCCGGGGGTGGTGTGCCCCGGTGCCGTGTGCCCATTCGCCTCATGGCGGTTCGCCCCATGACGGTCCGCCCCATGACGGTCCGTCTCATGGCGGTCCGTCTCATGCTGGCTTGCCTCGTGGGGGCTGGCCTCGTGATGGCTGGCCTCGCGGGGGCTGGCCTCGCGGGGGCTGCCCTCGTGATGGCTGGCCACATGACTGGTGGTCGGCACGTACGCCTGCGCCCCGCGCGGCCAACGCCCCTCCGCCGCCTCGGCGAGCATCTGCTCCGCCTCAGCCAGGCCGGGCCGCTCGGCGGGATCCTTGCGCAGCAGCGCGGTGATCACGGGCCCGAGCGGACCCGCGTGGGCCGGCTCGGCGGGATCCTCGTCGACCACGGCCTGCATGGTGGTCAGCGGAGTGGTGCGCCGGAACGGCGACTTCCCCTCCACCGCCGTGTACAGCGTGGCGCCCAGCGCCCACAGGTCGGAGGCGCGTCCGGGGTCCTGGCCGCGGACCCGCTCGGGTGCGATGTAGTCGACGGAACCGACGATCTCCCCGGTCTTCGTGAGCGTCGTGTCGCCCTCGACCTGGGCGATCCCGAAGTCGGTGAGCAGCACCCGCCCGTCCTCGGCGAGGAGCACGTTCCCGGGCTTCACATCGCGATGCAGCACTCCGGCGGCATGGGCGGCGCTGAGGGCGCGCAGCACCCACAGCCCGATCCGGGCCGCCTCCTGCGGCTCGACACGGCCTCGTTCCTTGACCGCGTCGGCGAGGGAGGCGCCCTCGACCAACTCCATGACGATCCAGGGCCGGTTGTCGTGGTCGAGGACGTCGTGCACGGTGACGACGGCCGAGTGGTTGATCCGAGCGGCCGCCCGTGCCTCGGCGTCGGTTCGCGCCAAGAGTCTGGCCCGGTCGCCGTCCGTGACGTACAGCGCCGCCGTCAACTCCTTGACCGCGACCTCCCGGTGCAGCAGTTCGTCCCGCGCACGCCACACGCGGCCCATGCCGCCGCTGCCGATCGTGTCGACGAGCCGGTAGCGGCCCGCGAGGAGCAGGCCCTGCATCTGATTCACGTTGCCCCGCAATGGTCTTGACAACATCAGACTAGAGAGAGGCTCCCTCGCGGGGAACGGGCGGGTCGACACAGAGACAGCACTGTGACGGTTCTCGCTTGCCGCGGCGCACGGGAACCGTTCCGGCGGACGGTTCCCTCACGCTCAGCCCGTCACCCGGTACGTCGCCGACGCCTGCTCGAACAGTCGTGTCACCTCGTCGCGTTCGGCCTCCGGACCACGCAACTGCACTACGTGGTAGCGGCCGCTGATGAGGATCGCGAGGTTCCGTACGAAGATCCCGCGCCCCGAGGAGTCCTGCCAGGTGAACTGCCCCTCGGCCATGCGCCGTCCGCCGACCTCGATGAGCCGCATCCCGCTGGAGGTCGCCCAGGTCGAGTCGCGGAACGGCTGGAGCTCGCGCTCGTCCTCCCGCTGGTACGTCAGCGGATCGCTGCCGAACGTGCCGGCGCTGTCGCGGCCGGGGACGACGATGAGCTGGAAGCCGCCCTGTGCGTAGACGATCTGGCCGCGCCCGTTCTTGGGCGTGCGGTCCCAGCCGCGGGCGACGGCGACCTCGAAGCCCTCGGGGTCCTTGCGCAGGGTGAACCCTTGGGCGACATCCGGGTCGTTGCCCTGTTCCTCTTCCGCACCGGGTGATCCGGATGATCCGGAAGGGCTCTTGTCGTCGTCCGCGGGCGAGGTCTGGTCGGGCCGCGGCTCGCTGCTGGCCTCCGGAGCGGAGCTGACGTCCCCGGCCGCGCCGGTCCGGCCGGTGTCGGAGCCGCTGCCCGTGCCGCCGGCGTCGCGGGAATCCGCCTTCGGCATGAACACCACGGCGTACGCGATCGCCGCGGCCATGGCGAGCAGTATCACCACGAGCAGGTTCCGCCCGAGGCTGCGCGGCCTGGGCGGCCGGTCCTGCTTGGCGCGCCGGTGGCGGGCGTGCGGGCTTGCCGCGGGCAGCGCTGCGCGGCGCCTGGGGACGAGCCAGCCCCGGCGCCGTACGATCGGCAGCCGGTTCGGTTCCGCGGGTGGTGCCGCTATCACATGCGCACCGGCCTCGGGCTCCGGCGCCGACCGCACGAGCGAGCGCAACCAGCCCCGCAGTTCCTCGAAGTCCAGCCGCTCGGTGGGGTCCTGGCGCAACAGCGACTCGACGACCGGCCGCAGCGGCCCGCACTCCTCCGCGAACGCGGGCGGCTCCGAGCACACCAGTTGCACCAGCTCGGCGGTGTTCTCCTCCGGGTAGGGCGCGTGCCCCTGCACCGCGCGGAACAGCAGCGCTCCGAGCGCCCACAGGTCGGTCGCGGGCCCGATCGGCGCCGCCAACTGCCAGTTCTCGTGCACCGGCCCGGCCTGTTCCGGCGCCCACCGCTCGGTGACGGGGCCGACGACCGCCATCCGCGCCTGCCGGGCCCGTTCGGCGGCCAGCGCCGTGGCGGGGCCGCGCCGGGGGGCACCGGTGGGGACCGTCTGCCCCCACGGGCTGGGCGCACTGTCAGCGTACGGGGCGGGTGTGGTGACGCTGTTGCCGTACAGGGGGCTCGCGGGCGCGCCCTTGCTGAGGGCGTCCGCGCCGTACGCGTCGCTGCCGGGTACGCCGTGCCCCTGAGCGCCGACACCGAGGACGCCACCGCCATAGGTGCCCGTACCAGGTTCACCGTGTTGTGAACCGCCGTGCCCTGGTCCGCCGTGCCCTGATCCGCCGTGCCCTGGTCCGCCGTGCTCTGCGCCGTGCTCTGGTGCGCCGTCGGCTGCCGGAGCGGCGCCACGGGGCAGCGCTCCGTGCCAGGGGTTCGGCCGTACCACGCCGTACGGGTCGGCGACCTGGCCGGGCGGTGTGTACGGCGCGCCCTGACCCGCGGCGGGCGTCGCCTCGCCGTGAACGGGAGCCGGTCGCTGCGCGGGCAACGCCGCGCTCTGGCCGCCCTGTCGTTCCTCGTGCACGCGTGCCGCGGCCCGCGCACCGGCTCGGTAGGCCGCGATGGCCCCGGCGCGGGCCGCCCGGACGTCACCCCCCGCGTCGAGCGCGCGCTGTCCGCCCGACGGGTCCGGGTCCGTGACCGGCCCGGGTCCCCCGGCCCCTCGCGCCTCGATGGCGGCACGCCGCGCGGCCTCGGCATCGGGGCCACCCACTCGGGGCGCCCCCGCATCGGCCGCGGAACCGGAGGCCCCCGAAGGCCCCGAAGCCCCCCGCGGCTCCCCGGCCGGGCCCTCGCCCTCGACCTCGCGCACCGGCACGGGGTCGTACCCGCACAGCGCCTCCTCGGCCGCTCCGGCCGCCAGCCCGCTGAGCACCACACGCCCGTCGTCGCAGACGAGGACGGTTCGCGCGGTGATGTTCCGGTGCACCCAGCCATGGGCGTGGAGCGCGCGCAGGGCGGTGAGGACGTCGGCGGCGACCTCGGCCGCCCGGTACGGCGTCAACGGCTGCTCGGCGAGCAGTGCGGCCAGCGGCCGTGCGCCCACCAGCTCACTCACGATCCACAGCGAACCGCTCTCGGCGAACACGTCGAAGACCTGGTCGAGCCGTGGGTGGTCGGGAATCTGCGCGGCGGCCTGCGCGGCCTCGATCGCCCGGCGCACGGCCGGGTCGGCGGGCCCGCGCGTGGACCGCGCGGCGGCCCGGGATGCCCCGCCGTCCCGGGCGACATACCCGTCGGGCAACCCGTCCGCGTCGAGCACCTCCGCCTCGACGATCTCGGGCAACGGCACCTGCCGCATGAGGACTTCCTGCCCGCTGTATGTGTCGAACGCCCGAGTCTCGGCCAGTTCGTACTCGTCCGACGGTGGCAGCGGCAGGCGGTAACGGTCGGCGAGTACCCGTCCCGCATAGTCGTCCACGATGCCTCCCCCGGCCACACGGTCGGTCAAATCCGTTCGCCTCGCGTCCCGTTCCGTACTGGATGCGTACGGTCCGCAGCCACTCACGATACGTGCCGGAGGCAACCCGCATTGAGGGGATTCGAGATCTCACCCCTCACAAGTCTTCCAATGATCTCAGTACCCCCTCAGGGCTTCGCCTGATCCCTCAGAGGTCCCCAGAGGATCCCCAGAGGATGGCTGACCCGTCAGAACTTCGCCTGGCCCTTCAGGACTTCGGCTGGAACGTTTCCGTGAACGTCCGCCACGTGTCCTTGCGCAGCTCGCTGTCCCAGTCGGAAGCCTTGGCGGTGTACATCAGCGCGTACCCCTGCTGTGAGTTCACCACGAACCCCCGGTCGATCGACCGGTACTTCGTGCCGCTCTCCGTGTAGGTGAACTCCCAGTCGGCCGTCTTCCATCCGCGGTAGTCCACCTCCTCGATGTGCACCCGCTGGTACTGCGAGCGCGTCATGTAGCGCTCCTGGTTCTCCCAGTCCGCCACCGGGTCATCCTTGGGTGTCGTCGTCCAGGCGACCAGCAGCTTCTGCCCGTCCGGCCCGGTGAAACGGGCACCCGCGGCATCCGTCGACCGGTACTTCCACGCCGTCGGCAGCCCGATCGAGAACCCTTGCGACCCCTTGTACGTCGACTTCGCGATGCCGTCCGCACCCGACGCGTCCCCGCCGCTCCCGGAACCGCTCTCCGTGCTCGCCTCACTGCTCGCCGACGCGTCCGCTCCCGAAGCCGACTCGGTCTTCTCGGTCTTGTCCGTCTTCCCGGTCTCCGTCTCCGTACGGCTGCCCGAGTCGTCGTCCTTGCTGCTGCTCGCGGTCACGCCCCTGGACGCGGCCGCCTTGGTGTCCCCGCTCTTGGAGTCCGACCCGCTGTCGTCGCCGAGGGACAGCGCGAGCACGGTGCCGAGCACGGCCAGCACCACGACCGCCGCGAGGATGACCAGCGTCCGCCGGGGTACGACATCGGTGATCGACGCCCGGGGCACGGGCCGCGGCGGCAGGTCGGGCGGCGGCATCTCCGGCCATCCCGAAGTCCGGCCCCCGCCCACCGTGTTGACCGCCTTGGTGGCGGCGACGTCCCCTGCTCCGGTCAGCCCGGCTGAGGCCTTGCCTCCGGACGCGGTGCCCCCGGAGGCACCGGTCTGCCCGGACGCCGTACCGGACGTGCCGGGGGTCTTGTCCGATCCGGTCGTACCGGAGCTCGTCCCAGGGCCCGCGGTGGACCCGGGTGCCGATCTGCTCCCCGAGCCTGGGGATGCGGACACAGACGCGGATTCGGATGCCGATGTGGAAGCGGATGCGGGTGCGGATGGGGAATCCGTTGGCGACGAAGCCGTCCCGGAGTCGCTCTCCTCACCGGCCTTGCCCCGCGTGCCTGCCGCCGCCGTGGCCGCCGCGGCCCCCGACGCCGCCTTCCGCACGGAACGAAACGCCCCGCGCCACCGCTCCGCCGGCTCCCCCTGCCTGGCACCGGCCCCGGAGCCGCCCGAACTCCCCTTCCCCGAAAGCTCCTCCGGCACCGGCGGCAACGCCACGACCCGTGTCGCGTCCAACGGCTCCGGCTCGGCCTGCTCGGGGTCGGGCGCGTGGATGACGTCGTTGAGCAACGCCCGCGCCCCCGCGTCGTCGAGCCGCTGCTGGGGGTCCTTGGCGAGGAGTCCGAAGATCACGTCCTTCAGCGGTCCCGCGCTCTTCGGCTCCGGGACCGGCTCGGTCATCACGGCGGTCAGCGTCGCGATGGCCGAGCCCTTGTCGTACGGCGGCACGCCCTCGACCGACGCGTACAGCAGGCCGCCGAGGGACCACAGGTCCGCCGCGGGGCCGGGCTTGTGACCGCGCGCCCGCTCCGGCGAGATGTACGAGGGGGCGCCGACGAGCATGCCGGTCGAGGTGATGGAGGGGTCGCCCTCGACCTGCGCGATACCGAAGTCGGTGAGGACGACCCTGCCGTCCTCCTTGGAGATCAGCACGTTCGACGGCTTCACGTCACGGTGCAGGATCCCCTCGCGGTGAGCGGCGCGCAGCACATCGAGGACGGCGAGGCCCACCTCGGCGGCGCGCTTCGGCTCCAGGAGACCGTCCTCGCGGATGACCTCGGCGAGCGACTTGCCCTCGATGAGCTCCATCACGATCCACGGCCGGTCGTCCTCGTCGACCACGTCGAAGACCGTCACCGCCCCGTTGCTGCGGATCCTGGCGATCGCCTTGGCCTCGCGCAACGTGCGCGTGATGAGCCGCCGCTTCTCGTCCTCGTCGATGCTCGACGGGAACCGCAGCTCCTTCACGGCGACCGTCCGGCCCAGCGTCTCGTCCTTGGCCCGCCACACCGTGCCCATGCCGCCGCGGCCGAGGACCCCTCCCAGCCGGTAACGCCCGGCGAGGAGACGTCCACTCTCGTCCCGACGGGATGCCCCGCCCCGCTCCGCCTCCGACATGCGTCCCCTCATGCAACCCGCCCTGACAGAGCCTCCATTGTCCCTCACCCGACAACCGCCCCACGCCCAGGGTGTCCCCTGCCCGCCCGAAGCCACACCCTCGGCCGACCTCGGACGGGGGAGCGCGCCACGGCACCGCACACCCCGGCCGGGACGAGGACTTCACCACGGCGCCGGCCACGTATCCGCTCATTCCCCCTCTACGCTCACCCTCTACAGCGGCACGATGTCCGGCGCTCCCAGCCGTGCCGCGTCGGCGGTCAGGTCGTCCGGCTGCCGCTGCGACTCCCGCTCGGCCTCCACGCGCTTCTGGTAGTGCTCGATCTCACGCTCGATCTGGTCCTTGTCCCAGCCGAGCACGGGAGCCATCAGCTCCGCGGCCTCCCGCGCACTGCGCGTGCCGCGGTCGAACGTCTCGATCGAGATCCGCGTCCGCCGGGTGAGCACGTCGTCCAGGTGCCGCGCCCCCTCGTGCGAGGCCGCGTACACGACCTCGGCCCGTAGATAGTCCTCGGCCGCGTGCAGGGGCTCCCCCAGCGACGGATCGGTCCCGATCAGGTCGAGCAGTTCCTCCGCCAGCGCGCCGTACCGGTTCAACAGGTGCTCGACGCGGGCCACATGGAGTCCGGCCCGCGCCGCTGTCCGAGCGCGCGCGTTCCACAGCGCCCGGTACCCCTCGGCCCCGAGCAGCGGCACGTCCTCGGTCACGCATGCGGCGACCCGCCGGTCGAGACCGTGCACCGCCGCGTCCACGGCGTCCTTGGCCATCACCCGGTACGTCGTGTACTTGCCGCCCGCCACGACCACGAGCCCCGGCACCGGATGCGCCACGGTGTGTTCGCGCGACAGCTTGCTGGTGGCGTCCGACTCGCCTGCGAGCAGCGGCCGCAGGCCCGCGTACACGCCCTGCACGTCGTCCCGGGTCAGCGGCACCGCCAGTACCGAGTTCACGTGCTCCAGCAGATAGTCGATGTCCGCGCTGGACGCGGCCGGGTGGGCCTTGTCGAGGTCCCAGTCGGTGTCCGTGGTGCCCACGATCCAGTGCCGCCCCCAGGGGATGACGAACAGCACGGACTTCTCGGTCCGCAGGATGAGCCCGCTCGTGGAGTGGATGCGGTCCTTCGGCACGACCAGATGGATGCCCTTGGAGGCCCGCACATGGAACTGGCCCCGCTCGCCCACCATCGCCTGGGTGTCGTCGGTCCACACACCGGTGGCGTTCACGACCTGCTGGGCGCGGACCTCGTACTCCCCGCCCGCTTCCACGTCCTGCACCCGGGCACCCACGACGCGCTCGCCCTCGCGCAGGAAGCCGGTCACCCGCGCGCGGTTGGCGACCTTCGCGCCGTACGACGCCGCCGTGCGCACCAGAGTGGCCACGTAGCGGGCGTCGTCCATCTGGGCGTCGTAGTACTGGAGGGCCCCGACCAGGGCGTCCTTCTTCAAGCAGGGCGCGACGCGCAGGGCGTTGCGGCGCGTCAGATGACGGTGCACGGGCAGGCCCCGGCCGTGGCCGCGCGCCATCGACATGCCGTCGTAGAGCGCGACGCCCGATCCCGCGTACAGCCGCTCCCAGCCCTTGTGCTGCAGCGGGTACAGGAACGGAACCGGCTTCACCAGGTGGGGCGCCAGCCGCTCCAGCAGCAGACCGCGCTCCTTCAACGCCTCCCGTACGAGCGCGAAGTCGAGCATCTCCAGATAGCGCAGGCCGCCGTGGATCAGCTTGCTGGACCTGCTGGAGGTGCCCGACGCCCAGTCACGGGCTTCGACCAGCCCCGTGGACAGGCCGCGCGTCGCCGCGTCGAGCGCGGTGCCCGCACCGACCACGCCCGCGCCGACGACCAGCACGTCCAGCTCGCGCTCGGCCATTCCCGCCAGGGACTCGGCGCGCTGTGCCGGCCCCAGTGTCGCTGTCCTCACCGCTGCCTCCCGCTGTGTGTCGCGCTGGTCTCGCCTGCCCGGCAAAACCCGGCTCACCTCCCCCATGCCCAGAATTCTGACGGCGTCGCCCGGCTTCGGCCACCAACCGCCCTCCGCCTGTGGACAACTCTCGGGGACGCGCGGAGAAAGAGCGTCAGCCAATACCGCATAACGGTCATATTTACTCCTAGTCTGACATTGCGCTCGCCCATCCTGTCCACAGGGCTTGCGCGACTGTCCCGCTTCGGCTATCGCGAAGGACGGCCCACGTCATGCCCGCAGATCTCGCCGTCATCGGACTCGGCCCGCTCGGCCTGCCGCTGGCCCAGGCCGCCGTCGCCGCCGGCATCCCCACCCTCGGGTACAGGACCGCTCCCGATGCCGACGCCCAGCACGGCTCCCTCACCCCCGCCGAACTCCGCCGCATGCTCGCCCAGGGCTTCCGGCCGACCACCAGCCCCGCCGAACTCGGCCGCGTCCGTACGGCCGTCCTCTGCGCCCCGACCCCGCGCGGCGCCGACGGCACACTCGACCTCACCCATGTCGCCGACGCCGCCCGCACCCTCGCCGAACGGTTGCGCCCGCACACCACGGTGATCCTGGAGTCCCCCGTGCACCCCGGCACCACGGAGCAGTTCCTGCGGCCGCTCCTCGAAGAGGGCTCCGGCCTGCGCGCGGGCCGCGACTTCCACCTCGCGTACTCCCCCGGTCGCGCCGACCCCGGCAACCGTGACTTCGGCCCCGCCAACACCCCCAAGGTGATCGGCGGCCTCACCCCCGCCTGCACCGAGTCGGCCGCCGCCTTCTACGGACGCCTCACCGACAAGGTGGTACGCGCGCGTGGACCGCGCGAAGCGGAGACCGTGCAGCTTCTGGAGACCAACTACCGGCACGTCAACATCGCCCTCGTCAACGAGATGGCCGTTCTCTGCCACGACCTGGGCGTCGACCTGTGGGACGTCATCCGGTGCGCCGAGACCAAACCGTTCGGCTTCCAGGCCTTCCGTCCCGGCCCCGGCGTCGGCGGCCACGGCGTCCCCCAGGACCTGGCCGGCCACGCGCCCCGCTCCCTGCGCATGGTCGAACTGGCCCAGCGGGTCAACGACCGCATGCCCCAGTACGTCGTCCAGCGCGCCGCCACGCTCCTCAACGAGCACGGCAAGTCGGCCCGCGGCGCCCGCGTACTCCTCCTGGGCGTCACCTACAGGCCCGACGTGGCCGACCAACAGGGCACCCCCGCACGCGAGATCGCCCTGCGCCTGATGGAACTCGGCGCCGCCGTCAGCTACCACGACCCGTACGTCCCGTCCTGGAGCGTCCTCGACCGCCCGGTCCCCCGCGCGGACTCCCTCTACGAGGCCGCCGCCGACGCCGACCTGACGATCCTGCTCCAGCAGCACCGCACGTACGACCTGCAGGGGCTGTCGGTGAAGGCGCAGTTGCTGCTGGACACGCGGGGGGCTGCGCCTTTGGGGGCGGCGCATCGGTTGTGAAGGGGGGCGCGTGGGTGGCTGGGGCTCTGGGACTGGTGGCGCGGGCTGGCCTCGCATCAGTAGCGTACGAGCGCGGATCCCCCGCCGGCCCGGCGGCGGGCTCCGGTTACGAGTGGTCGCCCCTACTGTGTATAGGGGCGGCCACTCACCATCGAAAATCCGCGAGCTCCACCCCCTCCCGATGCCGGGCCGCCCGACGGCGGATCCGGTACCGTACAAAAGGTGGAGCCCACCGCAGATGGCGCTGCGGCAGGCTCCTGAAAAGTGAACGGAGTGTCCACCCCTAGTCCTCTTGGGGGTGGCCGCTCACTTTCCGTACATACGCAAGATCCACCTCCTCCGGCACTTCACCATCCGCAGACGGATCCGATCCCAGCGGGTGGGCTTGCGATGACGCCCCATGGGTGCCCCCTTCCACGATGCCGCCCAGTTGCCCGGTGGACGGTCCGTTGGATTTCGGGCCGGGCCCCGAGGGCCGGGGTCCGGAACCGTGTCCTTGGAAGGGGGCGCCCCAGAGAACCGGGTCGCCAACACGGACGTTATCGCCGCAGACCGGTCCGACCAGCCCGTATTCGCCCCAAAGGCAACCGCGCGCTCCCGCATCGCCCAACGCGCCCCTGCCCAGGCCCCATTGGGCACGCAAAAGGGCCGGTCACCCACCCGGAGTGACCGGCCCTTCTTCCTGCCGTAGCGGCTACCGCCTGTGCTGCGAGTCCGCCACCGTCACCTCGACCCGCTGGAACTCCTTCAGCTCGCTGTACCCGGTGGTGGCCATGGCCCGCCGCAGCGCCCCGAAGAAGTTCATCGAGCCGTCCGGGGTGTGGGACGGGCCCGTGAGGACCTCCTCGATCGTGCCCACCGTGCCGAGGTCGACCTTCTTGCCGCGCGGCAGCTCCTCGTTGACGGCCTCCATGCCCCAGTGGTGGCCCTTGCCCGGCGCATCCGTGGCTCGGGCCAGCGGCGAACCCATCATCACCGCGTCCGCACCACAGGCGATGGCCTTGGGCAGGTCACCGGACCAGCCCACCCCGCCGTCGGCGATGACGTGCACGTACCGCCCGCCGGACTCGTCCATGTAGTCGCGCCGGGCGGCGGCCACATCCGCCACCGCCGTCGCCATGGGCACCTGGATGCCCAGGACGTTGCGCGTGGTGTGCGCGGCGCCGCCGCCGAAGCCGACGAGGACACCGGCCGCACCCGTACGCATCAGGTGCAGGGCCGCGGTGTAGGTGGCGCAGCCGCCCACGATCACGGGGACGTCCAGCTCGTAGATGAACTGCTTCAGGTTCAGCGGCTCGGCGGCACCGGAGACGTGCTCCGCCGACACCGTCGTCCCGCGGATGACGAAGATGTCGACGCCCGCGTCCACGACCGCCTTGGAGAACTGGGCGGTGCGCTGCGGGGAGAGCGCGGCGGCGGTGACCACACCCGAGTCGCGCACCTCCTTCAGGCGCTGCCCGATCAGCTCCTCCTTGATCGGAGCGGCGTAGATCTCCTGGAGGCGGCGGGTCGCGGTCTCCACGTCCAGCTCGGCGATCTCGTCGAGCAGGGGCTGCGGGTCCTCGTACCGCGTCCACAGGCCTTCGAGGTTCAGGACGCCGAGGCCGCCCAGCTCGCCGATGCGGATGGCCGTGGCCGGCGAGACCACCGAATCCATGGGGGCGGCCAGGAAGGGCAGCTCGAAACGGTAGGCGTCGATCTGCCAGGCGATCGAGACCTCCTTCGGGTCCCGGGTACGGCGGCTCGGGACGACGGCGATGTCGTCGAAGGCGTACGCCCGGCGGCCGCGCTTGCCCCGCCCGATCTCGATCTCAGTCACGTGAGTGGCCTTTCCTCTGCGTTCCAGCGCCTCCAGTATCCCCGACACCCACGACAAGGGCGGTCCCGGAGGCTCCGGGACCGCCCTCGTCGAACCGTGGACGCGGGGCACGCGTACGCGTGGAGGCTGTTCTCCAGCTTCAGCTGCGGCTGTTCAGGTTCGGCTGTTCAGGTTCGGCGTTCAGCCCCGGCTGGTGTAGTTCGGTGCCTCGACCGTCATCTGGATGTCGTGCGGGTGGCTCTCCTTGAGGCCCGCCGAGGTGATCCGCACGAAGCGGCCCTTGGACTCCATCTCGTCGATGGTGGCGGCGCCCACGTAGCCCATGGTCTGGCGCAGGCCGCCCACGAGCTGGTGCAGAACGTTGGCCAGCGGGCCGCGGTAGGGCACCTGTCCCTCGATGCCCTCGGGCACCAGCTTGTCGTCGGAGGCCACCTCGGCCTGGAAGTAGCGGTCCTTCGAGTAGGACCTGCCCTGGCCCCGGGACTGCATCGCGCCGAGCGAGCCCATGCCGCGGTACGACTTGAACTGCTTGCCGTTGATGAAGAGCAGTTCGCCGGGCGACTCCTCGCAGCCCGCGAGGAGGCTGCCGAGCATCACCGTGTCGGCGCCGGCGGCCAGCGCCTTGCCGATGTCGCCGGAGTACTGCAGGCCACCGTCACCGATCACCGGGACACCGGCGGCGCGGGCCGCGAGGGCCGCCTCGTAGATGGCCGTGACCTGCGGGACGCCGATACCGGCGACGACCCGGGTGGTGCAGATCGAACCGGGGCCCACGCCCACCTTGATGCCGTCCACACCGGCGTCGATCAGCGCCTGGGCCCCGTCACGCGTGGCGACGTTGCCGCCGATCACGTCCACGCCCACGCTCGACTTGATCTTCGACATCCAGCTGAGCGCGTTGCTGTTGTGGCCGTGCGAGGTGTCGACGACCAGGAAGTCCACGCCGGCCCCGGCCAGTGCCTGGGCCCGCTCCAGTGCCTCGGGGCTGGCGCCGACGGCGGCACCCACGAGCAGACGGCCCTCGGTGTCCTTCGCGGCGTTCGGGTACTGCTCGGCCTTCACGAAGTCCTTGACGGTGATGAGGCCCTTCAGGACGCCCGCCTCGTCGACCAGGGGAAGCTTCTCGATCTTGTGGCGGCGCAGCAGGTCCATGGCGTCGTTGCCGGAGATGCCGACCTTGCCGGTGACCAGCGGCATCGGCGTCATGACCTCGCGGACCTGGCGCGAACGGTCCGACTCGAAGGCCATGTCGCGGTTGGTGACGATGCCCAGCAGCTTGCCGCCGCCGTCGGTGACCGGGACGCCGCTGATGCGGAACTTGGCACACAGCGCGTCGGCCTCGGCCAGTGTCGCGTCCGGGTTCACCGTGATCGGGTCGGTGACCATGCCGGACTCGGAGCGCTTCACCAGGTCGACCTGGTTGACCTGGTCCTCGATGGAGAGGTTGCGGTGCAGCACGCCGACGCCGCCCTGCCGGGCCATCGCGATCGCCATGCGGGACTCGGTCACCTTGTCCATCGCCGCTGAGAGCAGCGGGATGTTCACCCGCACGTTGCGCGACACGCGGGACGAGGTGTCGACCGCGCCCGGCAGCACTTCGGATGCGCCCGGCAGCAGCAGCACGTCGTCGTAGGTCAGCCCGAGTGTCGCGAATTTCTCGGGCACTCCGTCGACGTTGGCAGTCATGACACCTTCTCCATATGGCCTTGATCGGTGCGGATGTCCATGCTAACGGGAAGCGGAGGTGCCTCATTCCATGGCGGAGAGCACCCTGTGGCTTCGTATGTTCGTACGGTTCGGGCATCGCCCCCGTTCACCGGCGGACGGGACGCGGCCGGAAAGTGGCCTCCGGGAAATCGAGGAAGGCCCCGGCGTGGGAGCCCGTCTACTGCTCTGCCAGCGCCCGCAGTCTGCTCAGCGCGCGGTGCTGTGCCACGCGTACGGCCCCTGGAGACATCCCCAGCATCTGGCCCGTCTCCTCGGCCGTGAGCCCCACCGCGATGCGCAGCAGGAGCAGTTCCCGCTGGTTCTCCGGAAGGTTGGCCAGCAGTTTCTTGGCCCACTCGGCGTCGCTGCTCAGCAGCGCCCGCTCCTCCGGGCCCAGCGAGTCGTCCGGTCGCTCGGGCATCTCGTCCGAGGGCACCGCCGTGGAGCCCGGGTGGCGCATCGCGGCCCGCTGCAGATCGGCGACCTTGTGGGCGGCGATGGCGAAGACGAACGCCTCGAAGGGCCTTCCTGTGTCCTTGTAGCGCGGCAGCGCCAGGAGAACGGCGACACAGACCTCCTGTGCGAGGTCCTCCACGAAGTGGCGGGCGTCACCCGGAAGCCGGGACAGCCGCGTACGGCAGTAGCGCAGGGCGAGCGGATGGACGTGGGCGAGCAGGTCGTGCGTGGCCTGCTGGTCTCCGTCGACAGCGCGATGAACGAGCGCACCGATCACCGTCGTCTCGTCGTCGCGCATCGGTCCATGGTGCCCTGAGGCCGTCCGCCCCGTGCCACCGTGCGCCGTGTTGTGCACCGAAGCGTTATGAGCAGGTGCGCCGGAACTCATCTCCTGCGCCCTCCCCTTCCGCTCGTCCGACTCGTCCCCGAGGAACTCCACACCTCAAGGATGCGGCATCCGCGGCGAAACGAGCAGCAGGCACCCGGCGGGCCGCTGTGCCACCCCCGCCCACCTCGCGATACGCACCCCCGTTGACCTGCCGGAAAGCGCTCCCGCCCGGCTTTCGGGAAGCGGCCCCGCCCGCCCTGTGGCAGACGGGGATTCCCGAACTCCCGCCGGGTCCTGTCGTCACACTCCCGTCGTCCCCCCGAAGGGCGGGCGACGCGCACGGCGTCGCGAGGCCGGGCGCACCTCCCACACCCTTTAAGGCAGTGGGGGAGGGAGTGTGACGGCAGAGCCCGGGGTCCACCTAACGGACCAGGCCCCACCGGAAGCCGAGCGCCACGGCGTGCGCCCGGTCGGAGGCGCCGAGCTTCTTGAACAGCCGCCTGGCATGCGTCTTGACGGTGTCCTCGGAGAGGAACAGCTCCCGGCCGATCTCCGCGTTCGACCGGCCGTGGCTCATGCCCTCAAGGACCTGGATCTCGCGGGCGGTGAGCGTGGGGGCGGCCCCCATCTCGGCCGAACGCAGCCTGCGCGGAGCGAGCCGCCACGTCGGGTCGGCGAGCGCCTGCGTCACCGTGGCACGCAGTTCCGCGCGTGAGGCGTCCTTGTGCAGATACCCCCGGGCGCCGGCGGCCACCGCGAGTGCCACTCCGTCGAGGTCCTCGGCGACGGTGAGCATGATGATGCGCGCACCGGGGTCGGCGGACAGCAGCCGCCGTACGGTCTCGACGCCGCCCAGACCGGGCATGCGTACGTCCATGAGAATCAGGTCCGAGCGGTCGGCGCCCCAGCGGCGGAGGACTTCCTCGCCGTTGGCCGCCGTCGTCACGCGCTCGACGCCGGGCACGGTCGCGACCGCGCGGCGGAGCGCCTCTCGGGCAAGCGGGGAGTCGTCGCAGACGAGGACGGATGTCATGGCCGCCCTCCGCAGCTGATGCGCGTCACCTTGAGCCTCCAGGCTGGTACGAATCGTCACCTGTGCGGTCGACACTCGCGAGCGGACTTGAGACGCCTGCCCGAGCGCTTGTTCCTTCAACCGCCTCCGCACTCTCAACGACGGTCACTCGAAAGAGTTACGGGGCACTGAGCCACCTTCGGCACTCTACGTGAGGGGACGGACACAGCGCAGACATGCGCAACAGACCCTCAACGTTTCATCACAACCATGCCCCATTTAGCCCCATTTCTTCCCTTTTTGCGGTGTTTGAGGCTAGATTCGCAATGGGTCATATTTTCATCTCCTTAGATCGCGGATGTACGGTCGAGTCATATCGTCAGATCACATCTCAGCCCAGAACGGCAACAAGGGGACAACGCAATGGCAGATTTCTCCCGCCTTCCCGGGCCCAACGCGGATCTGTGGGACTGGCAGCTCCTCGCGGCGTGCCGCGGAGTCGACAGCTCGCTCTTCTTCCACCCGGAGGGTGAGCGCGGTGCGGCACGGAGCGCTCGCGAGAACTCGGCCAAAGAGGTCTGCATGAGGTGCCCGGTCCGCGCGGAGTGCGCGGCACACGCCCTGCGGGTGCGCGAGCCGTACGGCGTGTGGGGCGGACTGACAGAGGACGAGCGCGAAGAGCTCATGGGACGGGCGCGCCACCGGCTGGTGTCGGCATCGGCGACGGGGAGCGATACCGCCTCCACCAATTGAAATAACGTTTTTCCAGTACCCAACGTCTCCGCAACCGCACGCCGGGCATGCATCCGCCTGCCCGGTTTTTGGCTATCGGGCCGCCGCCTTGGCCAGTTGTTCCAGCGTCGCCGCGACCGCGGGCACCTGGGCCAGGTCCGGCAGCGTGAGCGCCACGATCTCCCGGCGCACGGCGGGTTCCACGGCGACCGTCCGCACTCCCTTGGGACGTACCGACTCGATGGCCAGCTCCGGCAGCACCGCGACGCCGAGCCCCGCCCCGACCAGGCCGACGACCGCCGGGTAGTCGTCGGTGGCGAAGTCGATCCGCGGTGTGAAGCCCGCTCCCTCACAGATCTCGACCAGGTGTCCGCGGCAGCGCGGACAGCCCGCGATCCACGGCTCCGCCGAGAGGGCCCCGATCTCCACGGTTTCCGTACGGGCCAGCCGGTGCCCCTCCGGTACGAGCCCGACGAGCCGGTCGCTGAGCAGCCGGCGCACGACCAGGTCGTCCCACTCCTCGGGTCCGGCCGCGCCCTCGTAGCGGAAGGCGAGCGCGATGTCGCAGTCCCCCTGGCGCAGCATCTCGACGGACGCCGGGGGCTCGGCCTCCTCCAGAAAGACGCGGGTCCCGGGGTGCGCGGCGCGCAGTGCGGCGAGCGCGGTGGGCACGAGGGTGGAGCTGCCGCTGGGGAAGGACACGAGACGGACGCGTCCGGCCCTGAGGCCGGCGATGGCGGCCACCTCCTCCTCGGCGGCGGTGAGCCCCGCGAGGATCCCGGCGGCGTGCCGGACCAGCGCCTCGCCCGCCTGCGTCAGCCTCATCTCGCGACCGGTGCGGATGAGCAGCGGCGTACCCACCGAGGTCTCCAGGGCCTTCATCTGCTGGCTGACGGCAGGCTGGGTGCAGCCGAGCTCACGCCCCGCCGCCGAGAAGGAGCCGGTGGCGGCGACGGCACGCAGGACGCGGAGATGACGGGCCTCAATCACGTCTTCGAGCATAAGTGAAGCTTGGGAAGGGAGCCGGATATCGCGTCGACGCTTTGGACGTCAGCGCTTAGCGTGCCGTCATGAGGATTCTGTCGCTGAACGTGGGACGCCCCAGGACCGTGGATCACCCGGATCTGCGCGGGCACGTGACCGGTATCGACAAGCGGCCGGTGGAGGGGCCGTTGCGGATATCCGCGCCCGGCCCCAAGGGGGTGGGTGCCAGTGGTGTGGCCGGGGACGCGGTCTGCAACACGGAGCATCACGGCGGGGAGGACCAGGCGGTGTACGCGGTCGCGAGGGAGGACCTCGACGGCTGGGAGCGGGAACTGGGCCGGACTCTGGCCAACGGCGTGTTCGGCGAGAACCTCACCACCGAGGGCCTCGACGTGTCCGGCGCGCGGATCGGGGAGCGCTGGCGGATCGGCGCCGATGTGGTCCTGGAGGTCACCTCGGGCCGTATCCCCTGTCTCAACTTCCAGGTGCACCTCGGTGAGCGGGGCTGGGTCAGGCGCTTCACGCGGAAGGGGGCGCCCGGTGCGTACCTGCGGGTCGTCGAGGCGGGCGAGATCCGGGCCGGCGACCCCGTCGAGATCGTCCACCGTCCGGACCACGAGGTGACGGTGGCGCTCCAGTTCCGGGCCGTCACGACCGGGCCGGAGCTGCTGCCGCGACTGCTGGCGGCGGGGGACGCGCTGCATCCGGAGGCACGGAGGCGGGCGGAGAAGTACGTGGCGCGGCCCGGCGGGGGCGCGTAGCCGGCAGGGGCGCCGGGGCGGGACCGTGTCATGTCCTGTGCTGGGCGCGGGGAGGACCGGTGGAGGCCTTTACGGCGGCGGATTCACACAGTCCGGTTCACTAACCTTGCGTCATGACAACGGCTCTGATTACGGGTTCGACCGCGGGTATCGGTGCCGCCTTCGCTCGGCGGCTGGCGGCTGACGGTCACAACCTCGTCCTGGTGGCACGCGACACGAAGCGGCTGCGTGAGCAGGCGACCGAGTTGCACGACCGGCACGGCATCGAGGCGGAGGTGCTGACCGCCGACCTGGCGACGGACGACGGCATCGAGTCGGTGGAGCGGCGGCTGGCCGACCGCAGGAACGCGGTCGACCTGCTGATCAACAACGCGGGGTTCGGCACCAAGGGCCTCTATCTCGACGTGCCGATGGCCGACGAGCTGACGATGCTCAAGGTGCACTGCGAGGCCGTGCTCCGGCTGACCTCCGCGGCAGCCGAGGGGATGCGGGAGCGGGGCCGGGGCGGGGTCGTCAACGTGGCGTCGGTGGCCGCGTTCGTGCCGCGGGGCACGTACAGCGCGTCCAAGGCGTGGGTCGTGCAGTTCACGCAGGGCGCGGCGCGGGATCTGGCGGGCAGCGGGGTGCGGCTGATGGCGCTGGCCCCGGGCTTCGTGCGGACCGAGTTCCACGAGCGGGCCGGCCTGGGCACGGACAGCGTCCCGGGCTGGATGTGGCTGGACGCCGACAAGCTGGTCACGACGGCGCTGGCCGACCTGGCCCGTGGCAAGTCGCTGTCCATTCCGGACCCGCGGTACAAGGTGCTGATGGGCGTGGCGAAGGTGCTGCCCCGGAACCTGCTCGGTGGGATCACTTCGAAGTCGGGGAAGTACGGGCCCCGGTAGACCCGACCCCGGTGGGAAAATGGGGGTGTCAGCCGGACCCAGGGGGGCTGGGAGGCGGTGTCATGACGTTCGTGCAGCTCATCGACTGCAAGACAACCCGGTTCGACGAGATGAACCGGCTGATGGACACATGGGTCGAGCAGACCAAAGGCAGGCGGACCGCCACGCACAACATGATCGGCAAGGACCGGTCCGACACGTCGCACCTGGTCGAGATCGTGGAGTTCGGGTCGTACGAGGAGGCGATGCGGAACTCGAACCTCCCCGAGACCGGCCGTATCTTCCGGGACATGGTCGCGCTCTGCGACGAGAGGCCCACGTTCACGGATCTGGACGTGGTGCGGGACGAGCAGTTGTACGCGGCCAACGTCCGCAGGCTCTTCGAGCTGGCGGCCACCCGGGGCGAACTGCCTCCGCTCAACGACGTGTACGCGGAGAATTACCACGACCACGACCCGGCCAACGAGCAGGACACCATCGGGCTGGACGCCGTACGCAGGGACATACGGATGTGGCGCGGCGGCTTCGACTTCGCGTTCACGATCGAGGACCAGATCTCGCAGGGTGACCGTGTGGCGACGCGGTGGACCTGGAACGGGACCCACAAGGGTGAGTTCCTGGGGATCGCGGCCACGGGCAGGAAGGTCGGCATGACCGGCACCACGATCTACCGCTTCCAGGAGGACGGGAAGATCGTCGAGGGCTGGTGGCAGTACGACCGGCTGGGGCTGATGGCTCAGCTCGGGGCGCTCGACGCGCTGGAGCGGTAGGCCGGCCCGTCCGGAGGGCGCCGGAAGCGGGCCAAGCGGCCAAGCACAGGTCAAGCGGGCCAAGAGGGCCAAGCGGGCCGGACATGCCGGACAGGCGAAGGCCCGGCACCCCAGAAGGGCGCCGGGCCTCGCGACGACGTGCCGGGGTACGTCAGTGGGCGTGGCCGTGGCCGTGACCCGCGGCGGCCGGCTCCTCCTCTTCCTTCTTCTCGACGACCAGGGTCTCGGTCGTGAGGAGGAGGGAGGCGATGGAGGCGGCGTTCTCCAGGGCGGAGCGGGTGACCTTGACCGGGTCGATGACGCCGGCCTTGACCAGGTCGCCGTACTCGCCGGTGGCGGCGTTGTAGCCGTTGCCCTTGTCGAGCTCGGCGACCTTGGAGACGATGACGTAGCCCTCCAGGCCGGCGTTCTCGGCGATCCAGCGCAGCGGCTCGACGGCGGCCTTGCGGACGACGGCGACACCGGTGGCCTCGTCGCCGGTCTTGTCGAGGTTGCCCTCCAGGACCTTCACCGCGTGGACGAGCGCGGAGCCACCACCGGAGACGATGCCCTCCTCGACCGCGGCGCGGGTCGCGGAGATGGCGTCCTCCAGACGGTGCTTCTTCTCCTTCAGCTCCACCTCGGTGGCGGCGCCGACCTTGATCACGCACACGCCGCCGGCCAGCTTCGCGAGGCGCTCCTGGAGCTTCTCGCGGTCCCAGTCGGAGTCCGTGGTCTCGATCTCGGCCTTGATCTGGGCGACGCGGCCGGCGACGTCCTCGGTCTTGCCACCGCCGTCGACGATGGTGGTGTCGTCCTTGGTGACGGTCACACGGCGGGCGGTGCCCAGCACGTCCAGGCCGACCTGGTCGAGCTTGAGGCCGACCTCCTCGGCGATGACGGTGCCGCCGGTGAGGGTGGCCATGTCGCCGAGCATCGCCTTGCGGCGGTCACCGAAGCCGGGGGCCTTGACCGCGACCGCGTTGAAGGTGCCGCGGATCTTGTTGACGACGAGGGTCGACAGGGCCTCGCCCTCGACGTCCTCGGCGATGATCAGCAGCGGCTTCGAGGAGCCCGCCTGGATGACCTTCTCCAGCAGCGGCAGCAGGTCGGCGATCGAGGAGATCTTGCCCTGGTGGATGAGGATGTACGGGTCCTCCAGGACGGCCTCCATGCGCTCCTGGTCCGTCACGAAGTACGGCGACAGGTAGCCCTTGTCGAAGGCCATGCCCTCGGTGAAGTCCAGCTCCAGACCGAAGGTGTTGGACTCCTCGACGGTGATGACACCGTCCTTGCCGACCTTGTCCATCGCCTCGGCGATGAGCTCGCCGACCTGCTGGTCCTGGGCGGACAGCGCGGCGACGGCGGCGATGTCGGACTTCTCGTCGATCGGGCGGGCCGAGGCGAGGAGGTCCTCGGAGACCGCGGCGACGGCGGCGTCGATGCCCTTCTTCAGGGCGGCCGGGGAGGCACCGGCGGCGACGTTCTTCAGGCCCTCGCGCACGAGCGCCTGGGCGAGCACGGTGGCGGTGGTCGTACCGTCACCCGCGATGTCGTTGGTCTTGGTCGCCACCTCCTTCACCAGCTGGGCGCCGAGGTTCTCGTACGGGTCCTCGACCTCGACCTCGCGGGCGATGGTCACACCGTCGTTGGTGATGGTGGGGGCGCCGAACTTCTTGTCGATGACGACATTGCGGCCCTTGGGGCCGATCGTCACCTTCACCGTGTCGGCGAGCTTGTTGACGCCGCGCTCAAGGGCGCGACGGGCGTCCTCGTCGAACTTCAGGATCTTCGCCATGGGAGCGTTGGCCCTCTCGGAAAACTAGAGGTGTGCTAGGTGTGCTAGCGGTGAAAGAGCTGCGCCCCTGGCGCCCGGCTGATCAACGGCGGGGCCAGGGGCGCAGCTGTGAAAGCAGAACCGGCGGGTTCCGGGTGAACTACTTCTCGATGATCGCGAGCACGTCGCGGGCCGAGAGGACGAGGTACTCCTCGCCGTTGTACTTCACCTCGGTGCCGCCGTACTTGCTGTAGAGCACCACGTCACCGACCTTGACGTCGAGCTCGACGCGCTTGGCGTCCTCGATGCGGCCCGGGCCCACGGCGAGGACGACGCCCTCCTGGGGCTTCTCCTTCGCGGTGTCCGGGATGACCAGGCCAGAGGCCGTGGTCTGCTCGGCGTCGAGCGGCTGGACCACGATGCGGTCCTCAAGCGGCTTGATGGCAACCTTGGAGCTGGCGGTCGTCACGATCCGACCTCCCCCTTCGGAGATCTCACGGGGTTAACTGTCTGAGGTGGCGACCAGGTCGATCCGTCGTCGCGGGTGCCGGACCTGCCCGTCGCGTTGTTGGCACTCTCCAGGGGGGAGTGCCAGACCTGAGACTATGACCGCGATTAGCACTCGGTCAAGCGGAGTGCCAATTGCGCTGCGCGCGGCGCCGGTTCCCGGGCGCGCACGCGCGTGTCCCGGCACCCGGAGTCCCGGCACCCGGAGCCAGGGGGCTCCGCCCCTCGGCCGTCAGAGGTAGTCCTCCAGCCGGGCCACGGCGTACCCCTTCTCGGTCACCAGCTTCATGAAGTCGCGGATCATGTCGGGCATCGTGCCCTTCCACTGCCGCTTCCCCCGGAAGTGGGTGAGGACGATGTCGCCGGGGTGGAGGCTCCGGTCCGCCTCGCGGTAGGCCCAGCGGCCGGGGAAGACCTCCTCGTTCCACAGGAGGACGGCCTTGATGCCGCAGGCCTTGGCGGCGCGCAGGGTGTCGCGGTTGTAGCTGCCGTACGGCGGGCGGAAGAGGACGGGCCGCTTCCCGAACTGCTCCTCCATGACGTCCTGCATGCCGCAGATCTCGCGCTTCTGCTCCGCGTAGGGGAGTCGGCGCAGGAAGCGGTGGCGGATGGTGTGGTTGTCCAGGCCGGCACCGCGGTCCCGCATCTGCCGGAAGTAGCCGTAGTCGCTGCGCGCCTCGGAGTCGCTGAGGAAGGCGGTGTACGGGATCCTCAGGTCGCTCATCATCTGCAGGAACGCCGGGTCCTTCTCGGTGCCGTCGTCGATGGTGAGGAACACGACCTTCTCCCGGGTGGGGATGCCGGTGACGACGGGCGGCAGACCGTCCCGTTCGTGCCCGGGGACCTCAAACCCTTTCCGGGTCCGCAGCACCGGCTTCTTCGCCGGGGGCAGCGGTGGCGCCAGCGGCACCCTGCCGAGGCCCCAGCGGTTCGTGGCGGCGACCTGGAGGGTGTACGACTTGAGCAGCTTCGAGGCGTAGGCGTCGAGGGCACGCGCGGGGGGCGCCTGAAGGGTGCCCTGCCGGTCGTGGTCCCGCTGCGCCCCCGCGCCCCGGTCGACCTCCGGGGACGTGTCGACCCCGGCCTCCGTGGACGTGTCGACCGGATCGGCTGCGCCCCCGCATGCGGCGGAGGCCAGGGCCGAGACGGCCAGGACGACGGCCACCCCCCGCACCCCCGTCCACTTCGCACGCTTTTCATCATTTTGTCGTACGAGTCGCATATTGCCGCATCCTCGCAGGCCACCGCGCACCGCCCGGCCCGACACCGCCACCGGCCGCGCACCATCCACCGACTGGCCGACAATGTCCCGGTGAACGACCTCGCGCCTCTCGACTCCTTCGCCGCCCTCCGCACCCCCGAGGGCCTGGCCCTCCTCGACGAGGTGCGCGGCACCGACCCGGCGGCGGAGCTGGCCGTCGCGACCCGGCTGCGCCGCGACCATCCGGCCGGCCTCGTCTCGGCCGCCCTCGCCCAGGCGCGGCTGCGGCAGCGGGCGGTGGCCAAGTTCGGGACGGCGGACGCGGAGCGGATGTTCTTCACCCCGAACGGTGTCGAACAGTCCACGCGCACCTCGGTGGCGGCCTACCGGGCGGGGCGGTTCGCGGCGCTGGGCGTGCGGTCCGTCGCCGACCTGTGCTGCGGCATCGGCGGCGACGCGATCGCGCTGGCCCGTGCCGGGATCCGCGTCCTGGCCGTCGACCGGGACCCGCTGACGGCCGCCGCGGCCCGCGCGAACGCCGAGGCCCTCGGACTCGCCGACCTGATCGAGGTACGGGAGGCGGACGTGACGGAGGTGGACACGTCCCCCTACGACGCCGTGTTCGTCGACCCGGCACGACGCGGTGGCCGTGGCCGTATCTTCGATCCGGAGGCGTACTCGCCTCCGCTCTCCTGGGCCGTGGACACCGCCCTCAGAGCGCCGCACGCCGCCCTGAAGATCGCCCCCGGTGTCCCGCACGAGGCCGTCCCGCCACAGGCCGAGGCCGAGTGGATCTCCGACGGCGGCGACGTGAAGGAGGCGGTGCTGTGGTTCGCCACCGAGCCGGGCCTGGTGCGGGCCACCCTCCTCCCCGGCCCGCACACCCTGCGCGGCCGCGGCCTGCCGAATCCTCAGGTCCGCTCACTGGGCCGCTACTTGTACGAACCCGACGGCGCCGTCATCCGCGCCCACCTGGTCGCCGAGGTCGCCGCCGACCTGGACGGCGGCCTGATCGACGAGACCATCGCCTACGTCACCGCCGACGAGCCGCGCCCCACCCCGTACGCCACCGCCTACGAGATCACCGACCAGTTCCCGTTCCACGTCAAGAAGCTGAAGGCCCTGCTCCGCCAGCGCGAGGTCGGCGTCCTGACCGTGAAGAAGCGCGGCTCGGCGGTCGATCCGGAGGAACTGCGCCGGAAGGTGCTGCCGAAGCCGCACGGGCGGAACGCGGCGACCGTCTTCCTCACCCGGGTCGCGGGAGCCCCCGCCATGCTGCTCGGACACCCCGTACGGCCCGGCGAACCGGCCACCTGACGCCCCTGGCCCCCACGAACGGCGGCAGCCCGAGTGCGGTCCGAGTACGGCGCCACAAGACTGAACGCGACACCGTAGCCGTCACCGACGCCCAGGCTGGACAGGAGGCGAGGACTTCCGTGTTTCGCGGCTTCAAGAACTTCCTCATGCGCGGCGACGTCATCGTCGTGGCCGTGGGCCTGGTCGTGGCGCTGGCGTTCAGCACGCTGATCAAGGCGTTCACCGACTTCGTGATCAACCCCCTCGTCGCCAGGGCCCAGGGCGGCAAGTCACCGGGCCTGGGCTGGCAGCTCGGGCAGCCGGGCAACACCGCGACCTATCTGAACCTCGGTTCGTTCATCTCCGCGCTGATCTACTTCATCATCTTCATGGCGGTCATCTACTTCCTGATCGTCCTTCCCTACAAGCACTACCAGGCCAAGCGCGGCGTGACGGTGTTCGGCGAACCCGCGCCCAGCAGGACGTGCCCGGCCTGCCTTCAGGACGATCTGCCCAAAGCGGCGACCAAGTGCCGCTACTGCGGCACCGACCTCACTCCCGCGCCCTAGGGCTTGTTTCGAAAGTCCCGCCTGCCGCCCGACGTCTGGCACGCTCCCCCACTGCCTTAAGGGCGTGGGAGGTACCCCCACTCGCCGCACCGGGCGAAAGCCCAAGTACATCCAGTACGAGGGCTTCCGCCCGGCACGCCGAGAGCACGCACCAGACGCCGCTCGGCCCGCCCTCCGGGCGGACGACGGGACTTTCGAAACAAGCCCTAGCCGGCCTCCGCCGCCCGCCGCAGCAGCAGTTCCCGCTCCCGCTCGTTGCGCGTCAGCTTCGCCGCGCGTTCGAACTCCGCCCGGGCCTCCCGCGTACGGCCGAGGCGGGTGAGAAGGTCGCCGCGGACGCTGGGGAGCAGGTGATAGTCCCGCAGGGCCGGTTCGGCGGCGAGGTGGTCGACGATCTCCAGGGCCGGGCCCGGACCGTCGGCCATCGAGACGGCGACCGCCCGGTTCAGTTCGACGACCGGTGACGGGGTCCGGGCGGCGAGCAGGCCGTACAGGGCGGCGATGCGCGTCCAGTCGGTCTCCTCGTACGTGTACGCCCGGGCGTGGCACGCCGCGATGGCGGCCTGGAGCGCGTACGGGCCGGGGGCGCCCCCGGCGGCGGCACTGGCGCGGCCGAGCGCGGCGAAACCCCGGGCGATCAGCATCCTGTTCCAGCGGCGGCGGTCCTGGTCCTTCAGCAGCACCGGCTCTCCGGACGGTCCGGTACGCGCCGCCGCCCGCGACTGCTGGAGCTCCAGCAGCGCCATCAGCCCGTGCGCCTCGGGCTCCTTGGGCATCAGCTGGGCGAGCACGCGGGCGAGCCGGAGGGCGTCCTCGCACAGGGCGGGCCGCAGCCAGTCGTCGCCGGCGGTGGCGGCGTACCCCTCGTTGAAGATCAGGTAGATGACCTCAAGGACGGACCCGAGCCGGGCCTCCCGCTCCGGCCCGTACGGCACCTCGAAGGCGACCCCCTGGGCGGCCAGAGTCCGCTTGGCGCGCACGATGCGCTGGGCCATGGTCGCCTCGGGAACGAGAAACGCACGGGCGATCTCGACCGTGGTCAGCCCTCCGAGGAGGCGGAGCGTGAGCGCGATACGGGCCTCGGCGGACAGGACGGGGTGACAGGCGGTGAAGACCAGCCGGAGCAGATCGTCGTCGATGTCGTCGGGATCGGAGGGCTCGTCGAGGTGGTGCGCGCCGGTCAGGGACAGGTCCCGTCCGACCTCCTCCAGCTTCCGCGCGTACCGTTCCCGCCGCCGTACGAGATCGATGGCCCGGCGCTTGGCCGTCGTCATCAGCCAGGCGCCCGGGTTGTCCGGCACCCCCTCCCACGGCCACTGCTCCAGCGCAGCGACCAGCGCGTCCTGCGCCAGTTCCTCCGCGATGCCGACGTCCCCGACGATCCGGGCGACACGGGCGATGACGCGCGGGGACTCGATCCGGAAGACGGCCTCGACAGAGCGCCGCGGATCTGTGGTGGGCTGCGGTCTCACAGCCCACCATCAGACACCCTCCGCGGCCCTCGGCCAAGCGCGATCAGTCCTCGGCGATCTGCCGGACCTCCGCGGTGATCGTCCAGTAGTCCTCGTGCACCTGCAGGAAGCGCTTGGCCCACTCGATCGCCTCGGCCTTGTCCTTGCACTGCGAGATCGAGTAGCCGCCGATGACCTCCTTGGACTCGGTGAACGGCCCGTCGGTGACGGAGAGCTTCCCGCCCTCCCAGTGCACCCGGCTGCCGTCCGCGGTCGGGGTGAGTCCGGCCGTGTCGAGCATGACCCCGGCCTTGGTGATCTCTTCCAGGAGTGTGCCCATGCGCTCCTGGAGCTCCGGGCTCGGGCCCTCGGCCGGGGCGTTCTTCTCGTCGATACGGATCAGGGTGAGAAAGCGCGGCATGCTGGCTCCTCGTGTCGTACGGCCGGGTCCTTCCCGGCCTCTCACCCCTTGCGTCGAACGGCAGACGCCGCGATCGACACGGGCGCCGGATTTCTTCGAAGATTTTTGGCGCGGTCCGGAAATTCTCAGAATCTTCCGCTGACGGCCGGTCGTGCGTGAGGGCGCCTCACGCCAACGTCACCGTCGGCAGCGGGCTGCTCCCGTTCCCGTTCGCGTTGAAACCGAAGGTCACCGAACCGCCGCTCGGCACGTTCCCGTTCCATGAGGCGTTCGTGCAGCTCACCGCCGCGCCCGTCTGTGTGCACGTCGCGTTCCAGGCCTGGGTGATCTGCTGGCCCGCGCCGTACGTCCAGTTGACTCTCCAGGACGAGAGGGACGCCCCGGAGCAGGCGATCCTCACCTGGCCCGTGAACCCGGTGTTCCACTGGCTGGTGACGCTGTACGTCGCCGTGCACGCGCCCGTCGGAGGCGGTGTCGTCGTGCCGCCGAGGGCCGTCACGATGCCGGAGTACGCCGGTTTCGGGGCGTAGTTCTCGTCGTACGGGGTCGCCGCGCCCTCGCCGGGGAAGGTGTCCGGGATCCACGAGTCGGAGTCCGTGAAGCCCCAGACGGTGACCCCGGTGCACCGGCTCACCGCGACACACGCCTTCACCACGGCCTCGTACTCGGTCCCCTGCTGCGCCAGCTTGGCTTCGGTGGCCGGGAGCTGCATACGGATGTCCAGCTCCGTGATGGCCACGTCCACGCCCAGGTCGGCGAAGCGCTGGATGTTCTGCTGGAGGGTGGAGGGGACCTGGCCGAGGATCAGGTGGGCCTGGAGGCCGACGCCGTCGATCGGGACGCCGCGCTCCTTCAGCGACTTGACCAGGTTGTAGAGCGCCGTGCTCTTCGCGTTGACGCCCTCGACGTTGTAGTCGTTGATGTAGAGCTTGGCGCTGGGGTCGGCCGCGCGGGCGGCGGTCAGGGCCTGGGCGATGTAGTCGGCGCCGAGGCCGTTGTACCAGAGGGTCTGGCGGTAGGTGCCGTCCTCGTTGAACGGCTCGTTCACCACGTCCCAGGCGGCCAGCCGGCCCTTGTAGCGGCCGACCTCGGTGGCGATGTGGTCGTTCAGCAGCTGGCTCAGCTGGGTGGGGGTCCAGGTGCCGTTCGTCAGCCAGCTCGGGTTCTGGCTGTGCCAGACGAGGGTGTGGCCGCGCACCTGCTGCCCGCTCGCCTCGGCGAAGTCGACGATCTGGTCGGCCTCGGTCCAGTTGAAGTTGCCGCGGGTGGGCTCGACGGAGCCCCATTTCATGGCGTTGCCGGGGGTGAGGGAGTTGAACTCCGCTCCGGCGATGCGGCCGTACGTGCCGGTGAGCTTGGAGCCGGTGACCGCTGTTCCGATGACCTTGCCCTTGGCGTCGGCGAGGTCGCGCAGCGGAGGGTCGGCGGCGTGGGCGGTGGGAGCGGCGCCCAGCAGTGCGGCGAGCGCTGCCGCGCCGGTGAGCAGGGTGGTGAGGCGGGAGCGTAACGGGGATCTGGAGGTTCTCATGGCGGGTGCCTCCGAAAGTTTCGGTCGTCCAACCGATTGACTTCGGAGGAGTGTGGGGGTGGATGCCACGCCCGTCAATAGGCTCACTTCGGGTGCGTTTCGTCTGCCGGGTTTCTGTTGGGGGGGCGGCTGCGGGTTCGTTGTGGCTGGTCGCGCCCACGCGGCGGAGCCGCACATTCAACACAGCCCCGCGCCCCTAAAAGCCTGACGCGCGCCCGGCATCACAAGGCACCGCCGCCACAAGGCACCGGCAGTCGCGTACGCGCCGCAGGGGGTGTGCCGGGAGGTGTCCGCCCGCAGCGGCCGGCGTCCGCCACCGAGCACCTCGCACACCCACAGCACCGCCGGACCGAGGACGGAGACCTCCCGGCGCGCCCCCGACCCCCGGCGAAACCGCAGGCTCCCAAGCCACGACGGTGGGAAGGCCGCCCACGGGCCGCAGATGCCCACGATCCTCAGGCGCCCTCCCCGCAGTGCACACCCCTCCCCCGCCCCGGAGGGGCCCCCGTGCTGCTCCGTACCACCAGGCTTGTCGCCAGCTCCACCCGTGTCGCCGCCGGGGACCCTTCCTCGCGTCCCAGGTCGAGGACCAGCCGGGTCGCCGCCTCGGCCATCTCCATCAGTGGCTGCCGTATGGTCGTCAGCGGCGGTCCCACCCAGCGGGCCACCGGCAGGTCGTCGAAGCCGACCACGCTCAGATCCTCCGGAATCCGCAGCCCCAGTTCGCGCGCCGCCTCGTACAGGCCGAGCGCCTGGAGGTCGTTGCCCGCGAAGACGGCGGTGGGGCGGTCCGGCAGGCGGAGCAGTTCGAGCCCCAGCCGGTAGCCGGTCTCGTGGTGGAAGTCGCCGGCCTTGATCAGCTCCGGAGCCACCGGCAGACCGGCCGTCTCCAGCGCCGCCCGGTACCCGTCCACGCGCGCCCGGCTGCACATCATCCGCGAGGGCCCGCTGATCGCGCCGATGCGTTCGTGCCCCAGCTCGACCAGATGCCGGGTCGCGGCCAGCCCGCCCTGCCAGTTCGTCGCGCCGATCGAGGGCACGTCGTCGCCCGGGTCGCCCGCCGGGTCCATCACCACGAACGGGATGGACCTGCTGGTCAGCAGCGCGCGCTGGGACGCGTCGAGCCCGGAGAGAACCAGCACCACCCCGTGCGGGCGGCGAGCCGCGACCTGGTCGGCCCAGGTGCGGCCGGGGGTCAGCCGGCCCGCGCTCTCGGAGAGGACCACGCTCAGTCCGGCCTCCCGCGCCACCGTCTCGACGCCCCGGATGACCTCCATCGCCCAGGCGCTCTCCAGTTCGTGGAAGACCACGTCGACGAGCGGTGAGCGGGTGGCCTCGGCCCGGCGGCGCCGGTAGCCGTACGCGCGCAGCAGTTCCTCGACGCGGGTGCGGGTCGCCGGGGCGACGTCGGCCCGGCCGTTGAGCACCTTCGAAACAGTCGGAGCCGAGACCCCCGCCTCACGGGCGATCTCGGCCAACGTCGCCGTCTGCGTGGACTGCGTCCCCTGCGGTCTTGTCGGGGTTTCCTCGGGCTTCGGGGGTCTCATGGGCCGGATCGTATCCCTGCGCGACCCCTTGACGGACCCCTCCGGGCGCCCTACGTTCCCGGAACATTCGAAGTGCCATCCGAAACATTCGCGAAGGGTGAGCAAGGGTGAGTGCTGCAAGGGAGTCGCACAGAGAGCAGTCCGGACAGTCCGACGGCGGGAGCCCGGGCAGCCGTACGTTCAGCAGGCGCTGGGTGCTGGGGGCCGGCGCCACCACAGTGCTCACCACCGGACTCTCGGCCTGCGGCTCCGGCAACGGCTCGGGCGGCGACAGCGGCACGATCACCGCCTTCGTGTACGGCGACGACGCGGTGAAGGTCCAGGCAGCGAGCGTGGCCCGCTTCAACAAGTCGGCCGCCGCGAAGAAGGCGGGAGGCAGGGTCAAGCTGGAGAAGGTCCCCGGCTCCGACTACTCCCCCAAGCTCCGCACGGCCATGGGCTCGCCGAGCGCCCCGGACGTCTTCTTCAACTGGGGCGGCGGCTCGATCAAGGCGTACGAGGAGGCGGGCAAGCTCGTCGACCTCACCGAGATCATCAGCGGCGACCCGGTCCTCAAGGACGGTTTTCTGCCGGCCGTGCTCGCCGCCGGGGACCTCAAGGGCCGGCACTACGGCATACCGATGCGCGGCATGCAGCCCGTGATCCTCTTCTACAACAAGTCCGTCTTCGCCGAGCACAAGCTGCAACCGCCCACCACCTGGGACCAGTTGCTCGACATCAACGCCAAGCTGAAGAAGGCGAAGATCACCCCGTTCGCGCTCGGCGGCTCCGACATCTGGCCCGAGCTGATGTGGCTGGAGTACCTCGTCGACCGCATCGGCGGCCCGGAGGTGTTCAAACGCATCCAGGACGGCGACGCGGAGGGCTGGGGCGACCCGGCCGTGCTCAGGGCCGCGGAGATGGTGAAGGAACTCGTCGACGACGGCGCCTTCGGCTCCTCGTTCACCTCGGTGTCGTACGTCAACGGCGGCGCCCCCGCGGTCTTCGCCAAGGGCAAGGCCGCCATGCACCTGATGGGCTCGTGGGAGTACTCGACGCAGCTCGGCAAGTTCCCGGACTTCGCCAAGAGCAATCTGGGCTGGGCGGCGTTCCCGAAGGTCGAGGACGGCACGGGCGACGTCCGCAACGTCGTCGGCAACCCCACCAACTACTGGTCCGTCAACGCCCGTACCCGGAACAAGGACCTGGCCGTCGCGTTCCTCAAGGACTGCGCGTCCCAGGCGTACGCGAAGGACCTGATCGACAACGGCGACGTCCCGACCACGTCGAACGCGGCCGAGCTGCTCTCCTCCGCGCCCAACCCGGAGTACGCGAGGTTCCAGTACGACATGGTGGAGCAGGCCCCGGCCTTCACGCTCTCCTGGGACCAGGCGCTGGGCGACGCACTGGGCACCAAGATGCACACGGAGATCGGCAAGCTGTTCGCGGGGAAGTCGTCGCCGAGCCAGTTCGTGGCGGCCTGCAAGGGGCTGAAGTGAGCACGACGCTCCCCACGAAGGGATCCAGGACCGGAACCAGGACCGGAACCAGGACCGGCCGCCCGCACGCGGTCTGGGCGCTGCCCGCCGTCGTCTTCTTCACCTTCTTCGCGGTCGTCCCGTTGGTCCTGGCCTTCTACCTGTCCTTCACCAGGTGGGACGGCCTCGGCAACCCGCGGCCCGTCGGCCTGGACAACTGGCGCAAGCTGCTCGACGACCCCCGGCTGACCCAGTCCCTGTGGCTGACCGTGCTGCTGACGCTCGCGAGCTGGGCGTTCCAGACGGTGGTGGCCCTGCTGCTGGGCGTGTGGGCGGCGGGCCGCCAGCGCAACCGGGCGGTCCTGTCCGCGGTCTTCTTCGTGCCGTTCCTGCTGTCCTCCACCGCCATCGCGGTGCTCTTCTACGCCCTCCTCGACCCGAACTTCGGCATCATCCGGAAGGACGTGCTCGGCTCGTCCAGCGGGGCGTTCCTCGCGATCGTGTTCGTCGGCGGCTGGCAGTTCATCCCGTTCCACACCCTGATCTACCAGGGCGGCGCCCGGCAGATCCCGCAGGTCCTGTACCAGGCGGCGGCCATCGACGGCGCGGGCCGCTACCGCCGGTTCTTCTCCATCACGCTGCCCCAGCTGCGGCACACCATCACGACGTCGACCGTGCTGATCGTCGTCGGCTCGCTCACGTACTTCGAGACGGTCCTGATCCTCACCAAGGGCGGTCCGGGCACGGACACGGCGATCCTGCCGTACCTGATGTACGAGGCGGGCTTCAAGTCGTACGACTTCGGCTACGCCAGCGCCATCGCGTCGTTCCTGGTACTGGCCGCCACCGGCCTGTCGCTGCTGCTGGTCCGCATGACCGGCTTCGGCACCATGCGCAGCACACGCGAAGGGATGTGACGGGGTGTCACACGATACGTTGCCGCGTCCCGTGAGGACCCGCGAACCCGGCCGGGAGCCACCCGCGCCGGGGCGCCGCCGCAGGCACTGGACGAGGCGCGCGAACCCGGTCGCGGGCCTCGGCTCGATCGTCTGGCTCGCGATCGTCGTCATCCCGGTCTACGCCATGCTGTCGGCCTCCCTCACCGGCCAGGACAAGGCCCTCACCGGCAACCCCCTGAAACCGCCCACGAGTCCGACCCTCGACAACTACAGCACCGTCCTCCACAGCGGGTTCGGGCATCTGCTCGGCAACACGGCGATCGTGGCCGTGGCGGTCGTCGGCATCGTCCTCGCGCTCTGTGTCCCCCTCGCCTACGTGGCCGTCCGCACCCGCGACCGCTGGTCGAACACGGCCTTCCGCCTGTTCCTGCTGGGTGTGGCGATCCCGGCCCAGGCGGTCGTGGTCCCCCTCTACCTCCTGATCGCCCAGCTCGGCCTGTACGACACCCTCCTGGCGGTCATCCTGCCGACGGCGGCCTTCGCGATGCCGGTCTCGGTGCTGGTGCTGGTGGGCACGCTCCGGGACGTGTCGGAGGACCTGTACGAGGCGATGGCCCTGGACGGCGCGTCCCCGCTGCGGATGCTGTTCCAGCTGACGATCCCGCTCGCCAAGGGCGGTATCAGCACCGTGGTGATCTACGCGGCGCTCCAGGCCTGGAACGGCTTCCTCTTCCCGCTGATCTTCACCCAGTCGGACGGCCCGCGCGTCCTCACCCTCGGGCTCTTCAACTACGTCAGCCAGTTCGGCGTGAACATCCCGGCGCTGCTGGCCTCGGTCGTGCTGTCCGGCATCCCGATCTTCACCGTCTATCTGGTGGCCCGCCGTGCTCTGGTGGGTGGCCTGATGGGCGTGGGCGGCAAGTGAGCCCCGTACAGGAGCTCGCACCTCTGCGAACAGACCGACTCTGACAGGAGTTCCATGACCACCGTCCCCTGGCGTGACCGCGCTCTCCCCGCCGCGGTCCGCGTCGACGACCTGCTCTCCCGCATGACCCTGGAGGAGAAGACGGCCCAGCTGTACGGCGTGTGGGTGGGCGCCGCCACGGACGGTGAGGGAGTCGCCCCCCACCAGGACGAGATGTCCGAGCCCGTCGACTTCGACGAGATGATCACCCGGGGCCTCGGCCAGCTCACCCGCTCCTTCGGCACGGCTCCCGTGGACCCGGCGCTGGGCGCGCAGGCGCTGGCCCGCGCCCAGCGCCGCATCGTCGCCGCGAACCGCTTCGGCGTCCCGGCCATCGCCCACGAGGAGTGCCTGGCCGGCTTCACGACCTGGGGCGCCACCGCGTACCCGGTGCCGCTGGCCTGGGGCGCGACCTTCGACCCGGCGCTGGTCGAGGAGATGGCCGGGCGCATCGGCCACGACCTGGCGTCGGTGGGCGTGCACCAGGGTCTCGCCCCCGTCCTGGACGTCGTACGGGACCTGCGCTGGGGCCGGGTCGAGGAGACCATCGGCGAGGACCCGTACCTGGTCGGCACGATCGGCACGGCGTACGTACGCGGCCTGGAGTCGGCCGGGATCGTCGCCACGCTGAAGCACTTCGCGGGCTACTCGGCCTCCGTGGGCGCACGCAACCTGGCGCCGGTACGGGCCGGGGTGCGGGAGTTCGCCGACGTGACGCTGCCCCCGTTCGAGATGGCGCTGCGGGAGGGCGGGGCGCGCTCGGTGATGGCCGCGTACAACGAGACGGACGGCGTCCCGGCGTCGGCGGACCCGGCCCTGCTGACCGAACTCCTGCGGGAGACCTGGGGCTTCACCGGCACGGTCGTGTCCGACTACTACGGCGTGGGTTTCCTCCAGACGCAGCACCGGATCGCCGGAACCCGTGCGGGGGCGGCCCACGCGGCCCTGGCCGCGGGCGTCGACGTCGAACTCCCCACCCTGCGCTGCTACGGCGCCCCGCTGGCGCAGGCGGTACGGGAGGGCACGGTCCCCGAGGCCCTGGTGGACCGGGCGGCGCACCGGGTCCTGCTCCAGAAGTGCGAGCTGGGTCTGCTGGACGAGGACTGGGCCCCGCAGCCCGAGCCCGCGACGCCCGTGGACCTGGATCCGCCGCGGAACCGTGAGCTGGCCCGCCGCCTGGCCGAGGAGTCGGTGGTCCTCCTGGCCAACCCGGAGGGCCTGCTCCCGTTGGCCCCCGACACCCGGATCGCGCTGGTGGGCCCGCGGGCCGACGACCCCCTCGCCATGCTGGGCTGCTACTCCTTCCCGTCCCACGTGGGCACGCTGCATCCCGAGACCCCCTTGGGCATCGAGATCCCGACGCTCGTCGACGCCCTGCGCACGGAACTCCCCGACGCCAAGATCACGTACACGCCGGGTTGTGACGTCTCCGGTGACGACACGGCCGGGTTCGCGGAGGCGGTGGCCAGGGCGGCCGAGGCGGACGTCTGCGTGGCGGTCCTCGGCGACATGGCGGGCCTCTTCGGGCGGGGCACCTCGGGCGAGGGCTGTGACGCGGAGGATCTGCGGCTCCCCGGCGTCCAGGGGGCCCTGCTGGACGCCCTGGCGGCGACGGGCACGCCGGTGGTGCTGGTCCTGCTCACGGGCCGCCCGTACGCCCTGGGCCGCTGGGAGGGCCGGCTGGCGGGGGTGGTCCAGGCGTTCTTCCCGGGGGAGGAGGGCGGCCCGGCGGTGGCGGGAGCGCTGTCGGGTCGCGTCAACCCGTCGGGCCGCCTCCCCGTGAGCGTGCCGCGCCGCCCCGGAGGCCAGCCGTGGACGTATCTCCAGCCTCCGCTCGGCCTGGCGAGCCAGTCCAGCAACCTGGATCCGACGCCGCTGTACCCGTTCGGGCACGGCTGCTCGTACACGTCGTTCGCGTGGGAGGACTTCACGCGGGAGGACGCCGCGGGCGGCGAGGAGCCGGAGACCGGCACGGGTCCGGAGATCGGCACGGACGGCACGTACGACGTGTCGGTCACCGTCCGCAACACGGGCGACCGTGCGGGCGCCGAGGTCGTCCAGCTCTACCTGCACGACCCGGTGGCCCGCGTGACCCGCCCGGACATGCGCCTGATCGGCTACCAGCGGGTGGACCTGGCACCGGGCGAGGCGCGCCGGGTGACGTTCCGCTTCCACCCCGACCTGTCCTCGTTCACCGACCGCACCGGCCGCCGCGTGGTCGAACCCGGCGCCCTGGAACTGCGGTTGGCGGCGTCGAGCGCCGACGTGCGCCACACGGCGCGCCTGACCCTGACGGGACCGGAGCGCGTCCTGGGTCCGGACCGGCGGCTGCGCTGCGAGACGACGGTGTCCGTGCCGGTGCCGGAGTGAGGGCTCAGCCCAGGAATCAGCCCAGGAATCAGCCCATGAATCAGCCGAGCGCTCAGCCGAGGGCGCGGTCGAGGTTGAAGGCCGCGCTGATCAGTGCCAGATGGGTGAACGCCTGCGGGAAGTTGCCCTGCTGTTCGCCGGTGCGGCTGATTTCCTCGGCGTACAGACCGAGGTGGTTGGCGTAGGTGAGCATCTTCTCGAAGGCGAGCCGGGCCTCGTCGATCCGTCCGGCCCGGGTCAGTGCCTCCACGTACCAGAAGGAGCAGATGGAGAACGTGCCCTCCGCGCCGTAGAGGCCGTCGGGGCTGGACTCCGGGTCGTAGCGGTAGACGAGGGAGTCGGACACCAGTTCCCGGGTGAGCGTGTCGAGCGTGGACAGCCACTTGGGGTCGGTGGGCGAGATGAGCTTGGCCAGGGGCATCATCAGGACGGCGGCGTCGAGGACGTCGCCGTCCTCGTACTGCACGAAAGCGCCGCGCTCCGCCGACCAGCCGTGACGCATGATCCGGCGGTAGATCGTGTCGCGCGTCTGTCGCCAGCGGGGCAGGTCGGCGGGCAGGCCCCGCCGGTTGGCCATGCGGATCGCGCGTTCGACGGCCACCCAGCACATCACCCGCGAGTACAGGAACTGCTTGCGCCCGCCGCGGGTCTCCCAGATGCCCTCGTCGGGCTGGTCCCAGTGCTCGCACACCCAGTCGACGAGGTCGCAGACGTCGTCCCACTGGTCGCTGGAGATGGGCTGGGCCCACTTGTCGTAGAGGTAGATCGAGTCGATGAGGGCGCCATAGATGTCCAGCTGGAGCTGGCCGGCGGCGGCGTTGCCGACCCGGACCGGTACCGAGCCACGATGGCCCTCCAGGTGGTCGAGCTCGCGCTCGGGCACGTCCGTGCGGCCGTCGATGCCGTACAGGATCTGCAACGGGCCGGACGGGCCGCCGTCCCCCGAGCTGATGTGCCGGGTCAGGAACCCCATGAACGCCTCGGCCTCGTCGGTGAAGCCCAGCCGCAGCAGGGCGTACACGCAGAAGGCGGCGTCGCGGACCCACACGTACCGGTAGTCCCAGTTCCGCTCGCCGCCGAGCTGCTCGGGCACGCTGGTGGTGGGCGCGGCCACGATGGCGCCGGTCGGGGCGTAGGTGAGGAGCTTCAGCGTGAGCGCGGAGCGGTGCACCATCTCCCGCCAGCGGCCGCGGTAGCGGGAGGAGGACAGCCAGCGCCGCCAGTACGCGACCGTCTCCCCGAACTCCTGCTCGGCCTCGATCCGGGCGCACCCGCGCGGGGCCACGGCACCGCCGACCTGGTCGAGCGCGAACACGGCGTCCTCGCCCTCGGCGAGCTTGAACGCGGCCCGGGCGTCAGGTCCGTCGTGTTCCAGGGGCACGGTGGAGGTCAGGGCGAGCGCCATCCCGGCGGACTCGAAGACCGCCACGTCGCCGAGGTTCCGCAGCGTGTGCGGGTCGGCGCCGTAGTTGAACCGTGGTGCCACGAGGGCCCGGAACGGGACGGTGCCGCGCACGCACAGCACCCGCCGGATCAGCCGGTGCCGTCCGGCCTCGTCCCCGGTTCCCCTCCCCTCGCCCCGTATCGGCATGAAGTCCTGGACCTCGCCCACACCCTCCTCCGTGAAGAAGCGGGTGATCAGCACATTGGTGTCGGGGAAGTAGAACTGTTTGGTCCGCGCGGGCACGCTCGCCGCCAGCTCGAAGCAGCCGCCCCGCTCGGCGTCCAGGAGGGAGGCGAACACGCTCGGCGCGTCGAAGCGGGGGCAGCAGTACCAGTCGATCGTGCCGTTGCTGCCCACGAGGGCCACGGTCCGCAGATCACCGATCAGCCCGTGCTCGGCGATGGGCAGGTAACCGCTGATTCGGCTGGTTCCGCTGATTCCGCTGATTCGGCTGGTTCCGCTGGACTCCGCCATGGCAGCACCCCTCACCGGGACTCGGCCCGCGTCGGCGGGCCGACGCCTCCCAGGCTACGACCGCGCTGCCCGACCGGCCCGCCCACGCCGACGACAGGGCCTTGGTCCAGGGCCTGGTTCAGGCCCTGGCTGTACTGCCCAGCGACTCGAACCGCCACCGGTGCACTGCCCGGGTCACCAGCTCTCCGGCCGGCTCGGGCAGTTCGGGCAGCTCCGCGTCGTACGGAGCGTCCCACCAGGTGATGACGAGCACCCGGTCCCCAGGGGCGCGGAACGTCTCGCGGCGCAGGGGTGAGGACGGCAGTTCCTGTGCGCGGGCCCAGGTGAGGAGCTCCTCACCCCGGCCCGCCACCGCCCGCGCCTCCCACATCAGGGCGACGGTCACGAGTAGAGGTTCTCCTTGCTCACCTCGTGGACGTGGTCGTGGTCGTGCGCGGTGCCCGGCACATGCGGGTCCGTCACGGGGAGGGAGGAGTCCGCCGACAGGTCCCAGTCCGAGGCGGCGCGCCCCCGGGCGACCATCTCCGCGCCCAGTGACGCCACCATCGCCCCGTTGTCCGTGCACAACTTGGGCCGGGGAACCCGAAGCCGGATACCGGCCGCCTCGCAGCGTTCCTGGGCGAGGGCGCGCAGGCGGGAGTTGGCCGCGACTCCGCCGCCGATCATGAGGTGGTCGACGCCCTCGTCGCGGCAGGCCCGTACGGCCTTGCGGGTCAGGACGTCCACCACGGCCTCCTGGAAGGACGCCGCCACGTCGCGCACCGGGACCTCCTCCCCCGCCGCCCGCCTGGCCTCGATCCAGCGGGCCACGGCCGTCTTCAGCCCGGAGAAGGAGAAGTCGTACACCGGGTCGCGGGGCCCGGTCAGCCCGCGCGGGAACGCGATCGCGTCCGGGTCGCCCTCGCGGGCGTACCGGTCGATGACCGGCCCGCCCGGGAAGCCCAGGTCGAGGACGCGGGCGATCTTGTCGAAGGCCTCGCCCGCCGCGTCGTCGATGGTCGAGCCCATCGGCCGCACGTCGGAGGTGATGTCGGTGGACAGCAGCAGGGAGGAGTGCCCGCCGCTCACCAGCAGCGCCATCGTCGGCTCGGGCAGCGCGCCGTGCTCCAGCTGGTCCACGCAGATGTGGGACGCCAGGTGGTTGACGCCGTACAGCGGTTTGCCCAGCGCGTACGCGTACGCCTTCGCCGCCGAGACGCCGACCAGGAGGGCACCGGCCAGGCCCGGACCGGCGGTCACCGCGATGCCGTCCAGGTCACGCGCGCTCACCCCCGCCTCCTTCAGCGCCCGGTCGATGGTCGGCACCATCGCCTCCAGGTGGGCGCGGGAGGCGACCTCGGGCACGACGCCGCCGAAGCGGGCGTGCTCGTCGACGCTGGACGCGACCGCGTCCGCGAGCAGGGTGGTGCCGCGGACGATGCCGACACCGGTCTCGTCGCAGGAGGTCTCGATGCCGAGGACGAGTGGTTCGTCAGCCATTGATCTCGGTTCCTTGTACGCCGTTCACGGATGGTGCACCCGCGGCCGGGCCGCTCTCGGGTGCCGTGCTGAGCCTCATCACCAGGGCGTCCACGTTGCCCGGCTGGTAGTAGCCGCGCCGGAAGCCGATGGGCTCGAAGCCGAAGCGCTCATACAGTTTCTGGGCGCGGACGTTGTCGACGCGGCATTCGAGCATGACCTCGGCGCAGTCGAACGTCGTGGCGGCCCGCAGCAGCTCGGCCAGCAGCCGCGCACCGAGCCCGGTGCCCCACTGGTCACGGGCGACGGCGATGGTCTGCACATCGGCCACCCCACCGGAGCCACGGTCAGATCCGCCGTCGGAGCCGTTACCGGATCCGCTGCCGGATCCGCTGCCAGGTCCGATGTCGGAGCCGCCGTCGGACGCGCTCCCGGCGGCCGCGAGGCCCGCGTACCCCACGAGGCGGTCCCCCTGGACGGCCACGACATACCGCCGTGTCGCCCCCGGCCCCCTGGCGTGGGCCAGCTCGGACCAGAACATGCCCCGTGACCAGGCGTCCTCGGGGAACAGGGCCTTCTCCAGCTCCAGTACGGGATCTATGTCCCACCAGCGCATCTCGCGCAGCACCGAGGCCTCCTGGGTCACTTGGGGGTGACCACCTTGTAGTTCTTGGGCACCTGCGCGTCGGGCCGGCGCAGGTAGAGGGGCCGGGGCGGCGGCAGTTCCTCGCCCGCGGCCAGCTTCCGGACGGCCAGCGAGGCCAGCGCGGCCGCCGACACATGCTCGGGCTCGTGGGCCTTGGGGAAGGTGTCCGGGTAGAGCAGCGCGCCGGCGCCCACCGCCGGGAGTCCGGCCACGGCGTCGGCGATCTCGGCGGGCCGGTCGACGGCCGGGTCGGTCACCCGCGTACGGGAGTCCGCGTACCGCGCCCAGTACACCTCCTTGCGGCGGGCGTCCGTGGCCACGACGAACGGCACGTCGAGGTCGGACGCGTACGCGAGCCCGTCGAGCGTGCACAGTCCGTGGACGGGGACGCCGAGGGCGAGCCCGAAGGTGTCGGCGGTCATGAGGCCGACGCGCAGCCCGGTGTACGGGCCGGGGCCGATGCCGACGACGATGCCGGTGACGGCGTCGAGACGCGTGCCCGCCTCGGCGAGGACCCGGTCGACGGCGGGCAGCAGCAGTTCCCCGTGCCGGCGCGCGTCCACCTGGCTCGACGAGGCGACGACGTCCGTGCCGTCGTGCAGCGCGACGGTCACGGCGGGGGTGGCGGTATCCAGAGCGAGCAAGAGCACGCAAACAGCCTACGGCGCCCGAGCCGCGCTGACGGCCGCCCGGGACAGCCGCCTCTCTCCTGCTACCGTCACCACGAAGACTTGACGAAGACTTGCTCGAACGACGTACAAGACTCAGAGACGTCAAAGACGACGGAGACGTCAGGGCGACGTACAGGCAAGAACATCAGAGCCGTACTCAGGTACGAGAGGTGGGCGCAGAAGGTGGCCAGTAGCAGCTCGGGATTCGTGGCCGGGCTCACCGCGGCGGCCATCGCCGCAGTCGGTTTCCTCGCCTACCAGGCGTCGGCGAACGTACCGGAGGACCTGGGCAAGCCGTCCGCCACCGAGTCCCCGGCGGCCGTGAAGTCCAAGACGCCCTCGGACAAGAAGGCCCCGTCGCCCGTGCCCGACGACTCCGGTTCCGGTGAGCGCGTGGTGTACTCGCTCTCCGACGACCGCGTCTGGCTGGTCGGCGCGAACGACAAGGTGACCCGCACCTTCAAGGTCACCCCCAGCACGGTGGACCCGGACCCCGACACCTACCGGGTCACCTCCCGCACGAAATCCACCACCGGCTCCGACGGCACCGCCATCGAGCACGTCGTCCGCTTCACCACCGTCGAAGGCGTCGTCATCGGCTTCAGCGCCGCGGTCGACGGCTCCACCCCCGAGCCCGACCCCACCGCCAAGACAGGCGGCATCCGCGAGTCCCGCCCCGACGGCAACGCGATGTGGCAGTTCGCAACGATCGGCCGACCGGTGGTCGTGGTGAAGTAAGACGCGTACGCCACCTTTCAGGGGCGCGGGGAACTGCGCGATCTCTTAGGGGCGCGGGGAACTGCGCGACCAGCCACAACGAACCCGCAGCCGAACGAACAACCGGCAGCTCCTACGCCGCCTCAGGCCGCCGTACCCCTTCACCTTCCGCCGGAGGCACAGGCTCGGGCGGCGAGGACACCACCCGCGCCGCCGCACAAGATGCCAACAGCTCCCGCATCGAAACCCCCGGCACCCCACCCACCCGCTCAGCCCGCGGCAGCGACTCGTCTCGTTCTGAAGCCTGCATGGGACGCCTCCTGGAACCTGGGGGCGAAGGAAGTTAGGCACACCTAACTACGCGTACACCACCCATGTGACCACGCAGGAGCCACCTCACGCAACACCTTGCCGACGCGTTGTCGGAAACGTTCACGCCGACAGCACGCTCAGATCCACGGCCATCCACCGCTCCCCGACCCCCGTAAGGGTGACGTGGCGCACCTCGTCCGTCGTGTCCCCCACCGCCCGGTGGATGACGACGTGCAGCCGGTCCTCCGTCAGCTCCTCGACCTTGCCCTCGCCCCATTCCACGACGACGACCGAGTCGGACAGCGACACGTCGAGATCGAGGTCCTCCATCTCGTCGAGCCCGCCGCCCAGGCGGTACGCGTCGACGTGCACGAGCGGCGGCCCGTCCCCCAGCGAGGGGTGCACGCGCGCGATGACGAAGGTCGGGGACGTGACCGCGCCCCGCACCCCCAGCCCCTCGCCGAGCCCCCGGGTCAGCGTCGTCTTGCCCGCGCCGAGTTCACCGTTGAGCATCACGAGGTCGCCCGCGCGCAGCAGCTTGGCGAGGTGGCGCCCCAGCTCCCGCATCTGCTCGGGCGCACTGACGGTGAGCTCTACGGACACGGGGGCCGCCCGGTGCTCATCCGGGCTGTGCGGTGCTGCTGGTGCTTCCATAACCGCCAACGGTAGCCCCTGCGGGCACGGCGCCCGCGCGTGTGAGGAGGTCGGCGAGGCGGTCCATGACCACCTCGGGGTGCTCCAGCATCACCAGGTGACCGGCGTCCGGTACGAGCACGAGTTCCGCGTCCGGCAGGAGGTCCGCGATGGCCTCGCTGTGCTCGCTCGGCGTGACGAGGTCCTTCGTACCGGCCAGCACGAGCACGGGCAGCCCGGCGAAGTGCACGAGTGCCTCGGTCTTGTCGTGCTCGGTGAAGGCGGGGTAGAACTCGGCGACCACGTCGATGGGCGTGCCCTCGATCATGCGCTCGGCGAAGCGCGCGACCGCCGGGTCGATGTCCCGGGTCGCGAACGAGTACCGCTTGATGATCCCGGCGAACAGGTCGGCCGTGGCACGCCGCCCCCTCTCCACCAGCTCGGCCTGCTGCCCGAGCGCCCGCAGCACACCGGGCAGCACACGACGTATGGCGTTGACGCCCGCGACCGGCAGCCCGAAGTTGACCTCGCCGAGCCGCCCCGACGACGTACCGATGAGCGCCACGCCGACGACACGGTCGCGGATCAGTTCGGGGTAGTGGGCGGCCAGCGCCATCATCGTCATACCGCCCATGGAGTGCCCGACGAGCACGATCGGCCCCTTCGGCACGGCCGCGTCGAGGACCGCCTTGAGGTCGCGGCCGAGCTGGTCGATGGTGACCGGCACCCGGCCCTCCGCCTGCGCCGGGTTCCGCCCGGAGCGGCCGTGGCTGCGCTGGTCCCAGTGCACGGTCCGTACGACGCCGCGCAGCGCGGCCCGCTGGAAGTGCCAGGAGTCCTGGTTGAGGCAGTAGCCGTGGCAGAACACGACGGTGACCGGGGCCGGGGCCTTGCGCCCGAAGAGGCGGCGCTTGCGCGGACCGAGACCGGCCTCGGGCTCGATGTCGTCCACCTCGTAGTACAGCTCGGTGCCGTCGTCCGCGTACGCCTTGCCGGGCTTACCGCGCAGCGCTCCGTACGGTCCCGCCGAGTCCAGGGCGAGCCGGGCCTTCTTGCGCATGCCGCGGCCCACGGTGAGCCGCTCTATCGCGACACCGGCGGCGGCGCCCGCGGCGACCACGCCTATCGCCGCGCCCGCGATGCCCGCCCTGCGCCAGTTCCCGGGGGAGGCGGCAGCCGAGGCCGCGTCCGCGACGGCCTCCACGGCCTTCGCGCTGCTCTCGCTCACGTCCCGCTCCTCCTCACCGGGGTCCGCGGCCTTCGTCCGGCCTGACGGACTTGTGCTGCTGCTGTCCTGTCCTGTCCACTGATCGGGTCGGTACCGGCACAGGTGTGCCGTGCCGCCGCACATCTCTGCGCGTCCACGCGGCTACCCGCTTTGTCCGTCGTTCACCGGAAACGGTCGCCGTTCACCGAAAACCGTCGCCCCTTCACCGGAAACTGTCGTCGTTCATCGGAAACGGTCGCCTACGACGCGTCGTCGTTCACATAGACGCGCGGAACGCGCGTTCCGATCCGGGTGACGATCTCATACGCGATGGTTCCGGCCGCCTGCGCCCAGTCCTCGGCGGTCGGCTCGCCGCGGTCGCCCGGTCCGAAGAGCACGGCCTCCGTGCCGGCGGGCGGTTCGTCCCCGCCGAGGTCGACCACGAACTGGTCCATCGCGATCCGCCCGGCGACCGTCCGCCACTTGCCGCCGACGAGCACCGGTCCGGAGCCGGAGGCATGCCGCGGGATGCCGTCCGCGTAGCCGACGGGCACCAGGCCGAGGGTCGTGGCGCCCGGGGTGACGTACTGGTGGCCGTAGGAGACGCCGTGCCCGCCGGGGGCGTGCTTCACCAGGGCGAGGGACGCGCTCAGCGTCATCACCGGCCGCAGTCCGAAGTCGGCGGGGGTGCCGATCTGGGGGCTGGGCGAGATCCCGTAGACCGCGACTCCGGTCCGTACGAGGTCGAAGTGGGCCTCGGGAAGGGTAAGGGTGGCGGGCGAGTTGGCGATGTGCCGCACCTCGGGGCGGGCGCCCTGCCGCTCGGCGTACGCCACCATCTCGCGGAATCGGGTGAGCTGGGCCGCGATGGAGGGGTGGCCGGGCTCGTCGGCGCACGCGAAGTGGGACCACAGTCCGGTGACCGTGAGCAGTCCGTCGGCCTCGGCGCGCAGGGCGCCCGAGACGAGTTCCGGCCAGTCGTCCGGCTGGCAGCCGCTCCGCCCGAGCCCGGTGTCCGCCTTGAGCTGCACACGCGCGCGTACCCCGGCCGCGGCCGCGGCCTCGGTGACCTCCCGCAGCGCCCACAGTCCGCTGACGGAGACGTCCAGGTCGGCCTCGATGGCCTCCCGCCAGGGACCGCCGGGGGTCCACAGCCAGCACATGATGCGCCCCGGGAGCCCGGCCGCGCGCAGGCTCAGGGCCTCCTCGGGCGTGGCCGTACCCAGCCAGCGGGCCCCCGCCGCGACGGCCGCCCGCGCGCACGGCACGGCCCCGTGGCCGTATGCGTCGGACTTCACGACGGCCATCAGGACCGCGCCGGGCGCGTGCGCGCGCAGCGCCCGCACGTTGTCCCGCAGGGCGGCGAGATCGATCTCGGCACGGGCACGCGGGGGCGCGGCCGGTGGCAGTGCTGTCTCAGTCATCGCGCCCAGTGTCTCAGAGGGGCGGCAGCCGCCCGCTGGGCAGCATGCGCGGGGACGATACGGCCGTTCCGGGCTCGCCTGTCACCGGCAACGGCCGACGGCCGCCGGGTCGCGTGGCTCGGAAGACCACGGACCCGGCGGCCGCCTCGATGAGCGAGCGGTGCGTGGACGGTCAGCCCGCCAGTGACCCGGCGGCCACGCCCTGCGAACCCAGCCCGCTCTGCTCCGTGTTCGACTCCTGCCCACCGGAAGGCATGGCCTGGCCGAACATGTCGGGCTGCGAGGACTGTTCGAAGCCCGAAGCCCCTTCGGAGCCCGAGGACTGGCCGAAGGTCGAGGACTCATCGGAGTTCGACGACATCCCGGGGACGCTGTCGGCGACGGGCCCCGGCGCGGCGTCGGCCGTGGCCGCGGCCGCGTTCACGGGCAGGACGGCGAGCAGGGCGACGAGGACGGCGGCACCGCCGATCGCCGTGCGACGGGCGGGGACACGTGTTCCGGTCATGCGTGTTCCGATCATTCGTGTTCTGGTCATGGGACCAGCGAACGCAAAGTGCGCGGACCGTTGCGTGCGCCGCGCGTGTGAGGTCACCCGATATGAGGCTTACCTGCACTACATCGTCACCTAAAGTCACATCAAACACACACAAAGCCTCCATGCGGGCAGCCTGAAGGGGTCGTTATGTGCGGAATCGTCGGATATGTGGGCATGCGACCGGCGCTCGACGTGGTCCTGGCCGGTCTGAAGCGGCTGGAGTACCGGGGGTACGACTCGGCGGGCGTGGCGGTCCTCGCCGACGGGGGCCTGGCCACCGCCAAGAAGGCCGGGAAACTGCTCAACCTGGAGAAGGAGCTGGCCGAGCGCCCCCTGCCGACCGGCCCCACGGCCATCGGGCACACCCGCTGGGCGACCCACGGCGCCCCCACGGACGCCAACGCCCACCCGCACCTCGACAACGCGGGCCGCGTGGCCGTCGTACACAACGGCATCATCGAGAACTTCGCCCGCCTGCGGGCCGAGCTCGCCGCACGCGGGCACGAGTCGGCCTCCGAGACGGACACCGAGGTGGTGGCGCACCTGCTGGCCGAGGAGTTCTCCTCCTGCGCGGACCTCGCGGAGGCGATGCGGCTGGTGTGCCGCCGACTGGAGGGCGCGTTCACGCTGGTCGCGGTGCACGCGGACGAGCCGGACGTGGTGGTGGGCGCACGCCGGAACTCGCCGCTCGTGGTGGGCGTCGGAGCCGGCGAGGCCTTTCTCGCCTCGGACGTCGCCGCGTTCATCGCCCACACGCGGTCGGCGATCGAGCTGGGCCAGGACCAGGTGGTGGAACTGCGCCGGGACGGGATCACGGTGACGGACTTCGCCGGCCGCCCCGCCGACGTACGCGGCTACCACATCGACTGGGACGCGTCGGCGGCGGAGAAGGGGGGTTACGACTACTTCATGCTCAAGGAGATCGCCGAGCAGCCCAAGGCGGTCGCCGACACCCTGCTGGGACGCGTCGACGCGTCCGGCTCGCTGACCCTGGACGAGGTCCGGATCAGCACCTCCGAGCTGCGCGAGATGGACAAGGTGGTCATCGTCGCCTGCGGTACGGCGTTCCACGCGGGCCTCATCGCCAAGTACGCCATCGAGCACTGGACCCGTATCCCGTGCGAGGTGGAGCTGGCGAGCGAGTTCCGCTACCGCGACCCGATCCTCGACCCGCGCACGCTGGTCATCGCCATCTCCCAGTCCGGCGAGACCATGGACACGCTGATGGCGTTGCGGCACGCCCGCGAGCAGGGCTCCAAGGTGCTCGCGATCTGCAACACCAACGGCTCGACGATCCCACGCGAGTCGGACGCGGTGCTGTACACGCACGCGGGCCCGGAGGTCGCGGTCGCGTCCACGAAGGCGTTCCTGACCCAGCTGGTCGCGTGCTACCTCGTGGCGCTCTACCTGGGCCAGGTGCGCGGCACGAAGTGGGGCGACGAGATCCAGGCGGTCGTCCGGGAGCTCTCCCGCAGCTCCCAGGACGTCGAGCGGGTCCTCGACACGATGGAGCCGGTACGGAACCTGGCGCGCTCCCTCGCCGACAAACCCACGGTGCTGTTCCTGGGCCGGCACGTGGGCTACCCGGTGGCCCTGGAGGGCGCCCTGAAGCTGAAGGAACTCGCGTACATGCACGCGGAGGGCTTCGCGGCGGGCGAACTGAAACACGGCCCGATCGCGCTGATCGAGAAGGATCTGCCGGTGGTGGTCGTCGTACCGTCCCCGCGCGGCCGCTCCGTCCTCCACGACAAGATCGTGTCCAACATCCAGGAGATCCGGGCGAGGGGCGCGCGGACGATCGTGATCGCGGAGGAGGGAGACGAGGCGGTAGCCCCGTACGCGGACCACCTGATCCGCATCCCCGCCACACCGACCCTCCTCCAACCGCTGGTCGCGACGGTCCCGTTGCAGGTGTTCGCCTGCGAGCTGGCGACGGCGCGAGGGAACGAAGTGGATCAGCCCCGGAACCTGGCGAAGTCGGTGACGGTGGAGTAAGGGGCCGCGGGTATCGACATCAGGTTCGGATACCGACCGATAAATCAGTGATCAACTGTGAAGCCGCTGTGTTTAAAGTACGGGCAAAGCACCGCGGAATCACCGTGGTTGAAGAGAAAGAACCACCGCCTTGAGATCGACCGCAGTCCGTCGAGTCGGCCTTGCCGCCTCCGCCGCGCCCGCCGCCGCGCCCGCCGCCGCGAAGGCCCTGAGCGCCGACGAGCTGGAGAAGGCCGCACTGGCCCAGGCGGACGTCGACAACGGCGAGGTCGACACCAAGATCGACGGGAGCGAGGACGACGTCACGAAGGACGAGGTCGAGGCGGACGGCGCGGCCTGCGCACCGCTCGCCCTCGTCCAGTCCGGCGCCGCCCAGGGCGAGTCGGCCGCGACGGTGAAGCGGATGTGGACGGAGGAGGCCGAGAAGCCGTCCGAAGCCGACGCCATGTCCGAGGAGGCGATGCTCGCGTCCCTCGACGTCGAGAAGGTCTTCGTGACGCTCGCGACCTACGAGGACGGGGGCGCCGAGACGGTCCTCAAGGACACCGAGGCGGCCCTGAAGAAGTGCGCGGCCGGCTTCACCACCACCACGGCCGGTGAAAAGGGGAAGATCACGAAGGTGGTGGCGGCCAAGGCACCCAAGGGCGCGGACGAGGCCGTCGCGATGACCATGACGATGGTGACCGAGGGCAAGGAGACGATGCCCTTCAAGGCCGTCGTGGCCCGCAAGGGCTCCACCGTCGTCGCCATGAACCTCGCGTCGGCCGTCACGGGCAAGGACTTCGAGTTCCCCGCACAGATCCTGGACACCCAACTGGGCAAGCTGGGCTGATCACCGCACGTCTGCCGCGGCGAGCCGGTCGGCGTTCAGGGCGCCGATGAAGGTGACGAAGGCTCCGGCCGGGACGGTGAGGGGGGTTCTGGCCGGGGTTTTTGAGTCGCGGATGGCTATGTGGGTGCGGGTGGTTGCGATCTCTACGCAGCTATTGCCGTCGCCCTCGCCCGAGTAGGACGACTTCCGCCAGATGCCGGGGGTGCGCATGGGGTGCACCTCTACGGAAGCTCGTTCGGGTGAGCCGACTTCAGAGTCTCTATGAAGGGCGTGAAAGCTCCGGCCGGGAAAGTGAGGGGGGTTCTGGCTGGGGTCTTTGAGTCACGGATGGCTATGTGGGTGGGGGCAGTGGCGATCTCCACGCAGTTGTTGCCATCGCCGCCGCCGGAGTAGGACGACTTCCGCCAGTTATCGGGGGTGGTCACGAGATGCCTCACAGTTCCTTGCTCAGCCTGTGGATGAAGTCACGGGACCGATCGGGGTCGAGTGACGCGGCTTCCACTCTACGGAAGAGCGTTCGAAAAACTCCGAGTTGAGCTTCCGAATCGACGAAACCAGTGCCGTGGGGAGCGTCGCGAACGGCGGTGTCCAGCTTCGGTACGGCACCGCCTGCCAGCATCACGGTGCTCCAGGTTCCGCCGAAGCCGTCCAGGTCGAAGGGGATCACGCGCACCGAGATGTGCTCGGCTTCGGAGAGTTCCAGGACGCGGGCAAGCTGAGTTCGTGAGGCAGCACGATCACTCAGCCTGATGCGCAGTGCCGCCTCGTGGATGACTGCCTCGTATGGAACGGTGATCCGCTGCCGCTCCATTCGGTGTCGTACGCGCAATTCGAGCTCGTCGTGCGGGACTTCGGGAATCCTGGAAGAGAAGGCAGCGTGGGCGTAGTCGGCCGTCTGAAGCAAGCCGGGGATGAACAGGAACTCCACGTCGCGCCGGTACGTGGAGTGGTGCTCCAGTTCGGCGATGTCCAGGAACGGCGTGGGGAGCAGGCCCCGGTACTCCTCCCACCAGCCGCGCGTCCGGTCGGTGGCCATCGCGACCAAGGCGTTGATGAACTTCTCGTCCGTGCAGGCATAGTGGGACGCGAGGCGGCGTAGCCGTTCCTCGCTCACGCCCGCGAGTCCGGATTCGATGTGGCTCATCTGGACGCGGCCCGTTCCGAGCAGCGCAGCCGCCTCGCGAGCGGTGAGTCCTGCTGCCTCACGGAGCCTGCGCAGCTCGACGCCCAGGCGCACCTGACGTGCCGTTGGTTCGCGCCTCAGGGCCATCGATTACTCCTCAGTTCAACACGCCCGCTGGCGCGACTCGTTCGGGGCCAGATTACGGGATCAACTTGCCCTGTATGACAGGTTAGACCTACCGTCAGTGACGCGACGCACACACTGCGGAATAGCCAGACCCGGAAGCGCACCGCCCCGTCCTGCCATGACGGCTGCGGCACTGCCACCGCCCGCCAACCGCAACCCCCCACCACCCGAACGGAGTTGCCGCATGCCCGAAAACGCACCGTGGGAGTACTGCCTCCACATCCCGAACGACCTTCGTGCCGTCACCGTCAGTCGCCGCACCCTCCGCCTGATCCTCACCATGCACGGCCTGATCGGACTCGTCGACACCGCCGAGTTGCTCGCGACCGAGCTGGTCTCCAACGCCGTACGCCACACCAAGGGCCCCGCCGCCCTGCGCGTCCAGTGGTCGGCCGGTGTCCTGCGGATCGGCGCGCTGGACGCCGATCCCGAACCGCCGGAACCACCGAGTGCGCTGGGCCAAGCAGCAGAACTGGAGAACGGACGCGGGCTGGCGCTGGTCCGGGCCTGCGCCGACCTGTGGGGCTGGCAGCCGCTGACCGACCACGGCAACCGGGGCAAGCACGTGTGGTGCGATCTCACCGCCGTCTAGCTCCGTCCAGCGCCGTTTGCGCCGGCGCGGTGCACGCGTGCACGCACCTGCCCCGGGGGCTTGCCGCTTGGTCAGCCGTGCTCGGGCTCCACCGGGAGCCACAGTTCGGCTTCGGCCTCGGTCTTGTCCGGCGACAGGCGGGTGCGCAGGATCTCAGGGCCGGTGCGGCTGCGGTACGGGTTCGACGGGAACCACTCGGTGAAGACGTCCCGCCACAGTTCCTGGATGGCCTGCGGCGCCGGCCCGGAGGTGGTGAAGACCGCCCAGGTGCCGGCCGGGACGGCCAACGTGGTGGTGCCCTCGGGAGCGGCCACGGAGGTGATCACACCTTGGTAGTAGTCGAGTTCGGTGCCCTCGGCGCGGCTGGGGTCCAGGTCGTCGCAGACCGCGACGATGCCCTGCGGCTCCTGGTCCGACAGCTTCTCCAGGCGCTCAAGGGTCTGCGGGTCGATCCCGCGGACAAAGTCCATGATCGCCTGGTTCGGCCCCTCATGCACCAGCGGTACCCGGGTTTTGAGCCCGACGACGGCGAACTCCGCCTTGTCCACAACGCGGTATCGCATACTGCTCCTCCCTTCGATGGTGAGGCGGAAGGCCATCCGGGACTGGGAGCTGAGTGCGGCGCGGGTACGCCGGGCCTCGCCCGGTCCGATGCCGTGCATGGCACGGAACGCCCGCGCGAACGCCTCGCCGGAGCCGTAGCCATAGCGCACCGCGATCTCCAGCAAGGTCTCACGCCCCGCGAGTACTTCGGCACCCGCGAGGGTGAGCCGACGGCGCCGGATGTACTCCGACAGCGGCATGCCCGCGAGCGCCGAGAACATCCGGCGCAGGTGGTACTCCGAGGTGGCCGCGATGCGTGCCAGCTCGTCCACCTCGATGTCCTGGTGGAGATGGCGCTCGATGTGCTCCATGGCCTGGTTCAGCCGCTCCAGCATGCCCGGTCTCCTTCCTCTTGACGAGCACCACGCTAGGCAGCGCTCACCATGCCGGACCCGACATCCTGTGCCCGATCAAGTCGGGTGCACGAGGCAGCCCGGAAGGTGAAGCGGAGTGGTCGACCCGGCTCACTCTCCCCTTGAAGAGCGGCAGTTGGTGCGATGAGCCCGGCCTGTCAGTCGACGGGGGCAACTCGGATCAGGTTGCCGTCCGGGTCCGCGACGACGAACGTGCGCCCGAACACCTCATCGCGCGGCTCGCTGACCACTCGGACCCCTTTCGCCACCCACCGCTCAAACTGGCGATCGATCGCGTCGGGGCCGCCAGGCAGTGTGAGACAGACCTCGCTGGTGCGTGGCACCGCCGGGGTCCGGCCGTCGATCTGCCCGCTCCAGAGTGCGAGGTCCGCGCCGTCGCCGAGATCGAAGGCGATATATCGAGGGGTCTCGAAGCTCGGCTTGATCTTGAGGAGGTCTGCGTAGAAGCGGGCAGCTTCGGGGGCGTCGCTGACGTAGACGATGAACACGATCGAGGACGACATTGCTCACTCCTTGGGTCGGTCTCGCTGAACGACTGGAGCGTGCGCGTTATTCATGACAGATTCCGTCATGTTTTCCAAGATTCTCGATCCCGTGACTCCGGACCGCTTCTTCTCGTGGCCGAAGCGGCAGCAGGGAAAGGGGCCCGCAGTTCCTTGGGCTGCAACCACCCAAGCCCGCCTCCGGGCCCCTCCGCGTACTCAGGGCGCCAGGGCCACCCAGTCACCGCCGGGCGCGGACTCGGTGCCGTCCGCGTACTGGGCGGTCACCCAGTAGAAGTGGGTGGTGCCCTTGGCGGCGGCGGTGTCCTCGTAGGAGGTCCCCGTCGTGGCCGCCAGCTTCTCGTACGCCTCGGCGTCCGGGTTCCAGCGGTAGACCTGGTAGCCGGTGGCGCCGGTCACTGAAGACCAGGACAGCTCGACACCCGCCCCGCCGGAAGTCGCCGTCAGCCCGACCGGCGAGCCCTCCGGCGTCGCCACGCTCGGTGTCATGTCGAGCTCGGTCGCGGTCACGATCTGGGCCTCGCCGGTCCACTGGAAGGACGAGTTCCCGGCGTCGTCGATGGCGTCGACGATGAAGCAGGACTCCTCGCCGTCCGGGAGGGTGGTGTAGGCGTACGAGGTGGTGTCGGCCGACACGTAGTAGCCCGGGTAGAGGGAGCACACCTGCTCGCCTTCGTCGCCCAGCAACTCGCCCCGTCGGACCACGTAGCGCGCCAGGTCGGTGGTCGGGTTGGCGTCCCAGCGCACCTCGAAGCCGTACTCGGTCGGAGTGACCGTCACCCCGGTGACGGCGGACGGCGGGGTGAGGTCCCGGCGCTTGCCGCTGACGGCGGCGGACCGCGCGGACTCGTTGCCCGCGGCGTCCAGAGCGGTCACCCGGTAGTAGTAGGTGGCGTCCTCGGCCGCCGAGGTGTCCGCGTACGCGACCTGGTCGGTACTGCCGACTCGGGTGTAGGTCCCGTCAGCGCCGGACGCCCGGTACACCCGGTACGACGCCGCTCCCTCGACCGCCTTCCAGCTGATCCGCAGATTCGTCGGTTCGGAGGCGGTGCTCAGTCCGGTCGGCACGGCCGGTGGGGTGCGGTCGACCGTGGTGACCAGCTGATCGGCGGTGCCCGTCGACTCGTTGCCCGCCTTGTCGTAGGCGCGGACCTCGTAGTAGTACGCCGCGCCGGTCAGCGGCAGAGTCGCGTCCGTGTGCGAGGTGGCGGTGGTGGTCGTCAGCCTCGTCCAGTCGGTGCCGCCCTTCGGACGGCGGTAGACCCGGTATCCCGCCAGGTCCATCTCCTTGTTCTTGGACCAGGTGAGCTTGGCCTTCCCCGTCACCGAGTCGTACGACACGGCGGTTCCGGTCGGGGTGAGCGGCTTGACCTTGTCGACCGTCGCGGAAGTGCGGGGTGCGTAGGCGAACTTGACGTTCGCGGTCCCGGTCCAGTTGACGTAGTCGACGCGGAGGGTGTGTTTGCCGGAGGGGATGGTCACGTTGACGGTCGTGGAGACCGTCGACGAGACGTTCTTCCACAGGTCGATCTTGCGAGTGCCGTCGAGGTAGACGCGGATGCCGTCCTGGCTCGACGCCGTGAGGGCGAAGGGGCCGCCGGAGCCGAAGTCGCGCGTCACCGTCCAGCGGACGGAGAAGTTGTTGGTCGGCAGGCCCGAAGCGGGGGCGCCCGTGCCCCAGTCCTGGCTGATCGTGGAGTCGCAGTCCGTCTTCTTCGGCGTGCCCGAGAAGGTGGTGTTCGCGAAGAACTCCCGCTTGTAGACGGGGGAGGTGCAACTGACGGCTGCTGAGGCGGGCGCGGCGAGCGCGGTGAGCAGGCCGCCCGTGGTGGCGAGCACGACGGCCGTGGCGGCCCCGGAGGTCGTGCGTCGTCTGGCTGGGTTCATGCGGTCCTCTGATCGGGATCAGAACGTGGAAGAGAACGCAGAGGAAAGCGTCCTTGATCACGATACGCGCGACCGGGAAGAGGTTTATGACGAGGTCATAACGCAGGAATCAAGAACCGTCACGAGACGCATGATTCTCCGGGAGTTCGCGGCGCTGTAACGGATGGGCTTCCGTGCGGTCCGCGCCTGCGGTTTAGCTTCACGTGGTCGAGTTTCGTATGAGATGAATGAGGCATAAATGTCCCTCCGGCATGCACTCGCTGTTCTGGCCGTCGTGCCCGCGCTCGCCTTCCCGGCGACCGCCCAGGCGGCCACCGCCTCTCAGCCCGAAGTCCTGCCCCAGAAGAGCCACTTCGACCTTCAGGCCCACCGCGGCGGCCTGGGTCTGACCACCGAGGAGTCCCTGGAGGGCTTCGGCAAGGCGCTGCGTCTCGGGGTGAGCACCCTGGAGCTGGACACCCAGATCACCAAGGACCAGAAGGTCGTGGTCACGCACGACCGGCAGGTCAGCGCCAACAAGTGCAAGGACACCAGCCCGCTGACGCCGGGTGACCCGATGTACCCCTACGTCGGCAAATACATCAAGGACCTCACCCTGGCTCAGATCAAGACCATGGACTGCGGTTTTCAGCAGCTGCCCGGCTATCCCGAGCAGGAGCAGATCAAGGGCTTCCGCATGGTGGAGCTCAAGGACGTCCTCGACCTGGTCAAGAGCTACAGGGCGCACCAGGTCAAGCTGAACATCGAGACCAAGGTCGAGGCAGGCGCGCCCGAGCAGACCGCGCCCCGCGAGCTGTTCGTGCGGCGCGTCTACGAGGAGATCCACCGCTCGGGCATCGAGAAGCAGGTCACCATCCAGTCGTTCGACTGGGGGGCCCTGAAGGAGATGCACAAACTCGCGCCGTCGTACCCGCTGGTGGCGCTGACGAACTACGACTTCCTCCAGGTCGGCAAGCCGGGCGCCTCCCCGTGGCTCGGCGGCATCGACGCCGACGACTACGACGGCGACTTCGTCAAGGCCGCCGCCACCCTTGCGGGCGTCACCGCGCTCTCTCCCAACTACGGCTTCCCGCAGAACGGCACGATCGCAGACCCGAACTTCCGCTTCTACCCGGACGAGAAGATGATCTCCGAGGCGCACCGGCGCGGGCTGAAGGTCATCCCGTGGACCTGTGACGACCCCGCCACCATCGAGGCGCTGATGGACATGGGCGTCGACGGCATCATCACCGACTACCCGAACCGCGTGCGGGACATCATGGCCGAGCGCGGCATGCGCCTGCCCAAGAGCTACCCCACGCCGCGCCACTGACGACCGGCAACGCCGCGTAAGCGGTCGGCGTCCGCGTAAGCCATCGGCGTCGACGTCGGTGACGGCCCCGTACGGGCGGCCCGTAAGGTGCAGGGCATGAGCATCATCGGGGTCGGCATCGACGTAGCCGAGATCGACCGCTTCCGTGCCTCGCTTCAGCGCACGCCGGGGCTGGCCGAACGCCTCTTCGTGGACGGCGAGTTGTTCCTCCCGAGCGGCGAACGCCGAGGGGTCGCCTCGCTGGCGGCCCGCTTCGCCGCGAAGGAGGCGCTGGCCAAGGCGCTGGGCGCCCCACCGGGCCTGCACTGGACGGACGCCGAGGTCTACGTCGAGGACAGCGGCCGGCCCCGACTGCGTGTCCAGGGCACGGTGGCCGCCCGCGCCGCCCAACTCGGCGTCACCTCCTGGCATGTCTCGCTGAGCCATGACGCGGGCGTGGCGTCGGCGGTGGTGGTGGCGGAGGGGTAGCCACGAGCCATGCGGAGGGCGCCCCAGGACGGGTAGCCCCAGGGTGGCCCCTGGGTGGCCCCCAGGACGGGTAGCCCCAAGGTGGCCCTCTGGATGGGTGGCCCCCCGGCGCCTCGGGGTGCCGCGAGGTGGCCGTTCAGCGACCGTACGGGAGACTCGACAGCATGCGTAGTGCGTACCGCGTGGAAACCGTCCGAACCGCCGAGCGCGAGCTCATGGCCAGGCTCCCCGACGGCGCCCTCATGCAGCGCGCCGCCGCCGGACTGGCCGCCGCCTGCGCCGACCTGCTCGGCCGGGTGTACGGCAGCCGCGTCGTCCTCCTGGTCGGCAGCGGCGACAACGGCGGCGACGCCCTGTACGCGGGCGCCCGCCTGGCGAAGCGCGGCGCGGGCGTCACGGCCGTCCTGCTCAACCCCGACCACACCCACCCCGGCGGCCTGAAAGCCCTGCGCCGGGCGGGCGGCACCGTGGTCCCGCCCCACCAGGCGGACCACGCCCTCCAGCGCGCCCACCTCGTCGTCGACGGCATCGTCGGCATCGGCGGCAAGGGCGGTCTCCGCCCCGACGCCGCGCCGCTGGCCGCACTCGCGGCGGCGTCCGGTGCGGCCGTGGTCGCCGTCGACCTGCCGTCCGGTGTCGAGGCCGACACGGGGGAGGTGCGCGGCGCGGCCGTCCGCGCCGACCTGACGGTCACCTTCGGGACGCACAAGCCGGGCCTGCTCGTCGACCCGGCACGCGAGTACGCCGGTTCCGTACGCCTCGTCGACATCGGGCTCACTCTCCCCGCCGACCCGGACCTGGAGGCGTTGCAGCACGCGGACGTGGCGGCGCTGCTGCCCCGCCCCGCCGCCGAGAGCGACAAGTACCGACGGGGTGTCGTGGGGATCGCCGCCGGTTCCGCGCGCTATCCCGGCGCGGCCGTCCTCGCCGTCTCGGGCGCCCTGCGCGGCGGGGCGGGAGCCGTGCGGTACGTCGGCCCCGCCGGGAACGCGGTGATCGCCCGCTTCCCGGAGACCCTCGTGTCGGAGCGGGGCCCGAAGCACGCGGGCCGGGTGCAGGCCTGGGTCGTGGGCCCCGGCGCCGGAGACGACGCGGGACCCGTGGGCGAGGTCCTCGCCACCGACGTGCCCGTGCTGCTCGACGCGGACGGCCTGCGACTGGCCGACCGGGACGCCGTACGCGCCCGCACCGCACCCACGCTCATGACCCCGCACGCCGGAGAGGCCGCCGCGCTGCTCGGCACCTCACGCGAGGAGGTCGAAGGGGCGCGCCTGACGGCCGTACGGGACCTCGCGCGCCGCTATGACGCGACCGTGCTCCTCAAGGGCTCCACCACGCTGGTCGCCGGCCCCGACGGCGGCACGGTCCGCGTGAACCCCACCGGCACACCCTGGCTGGCCACCGCGGGCAGCGGCGACGTCCTCTCCGGTCTCGCCGGCTCGCTGCTGGCGGCCGGTCTGTCCGCCCTGGACGCGGGGAGCGTCGCGGCGTACGTCCACGGCCTGGCGGGCCGCTACGCGGCGGACGGCGCACCGGCGGGCGCACACGACGTGGCGGAGGCGATCCCGGCGGCGTGGCGGGACATCCACGGCTGACTCAGCCGCCCGAAGGTCTTCAGCAGCCCTGCTCCAGCCGGTCGATGGCCTCCTGGACCATCCCCAGGTACTCGACCTCCTCGCACCGGGGCTTGCTGCCCATCCGGTACATGTCGATGCAGTCGTAGAGGTACTCCCCGAGGTCCTCGTCCGGCAGGTCGTCCGCCAGTTCGCTGCACACACGTCCGGCGAAAACGGATTCGACACGCGTAGATCTACGGCGCACGACATCACGCATCCGCACGACATCCCGCATCCGCACGACATCCCGCATCCGTACGGCATCACGAAGGCGCATGACAAGACCACCCCAAAACCCCCGACGGGCCGGGAGGCGGCTCCCTCCCGGCAGGCGGACGCTATCCCCTCCCCCACCTCCGGTCCATACCTTCGACACAAGTCATACACAGCGACAAGTCATACGTAAGGGCCCCCTCGCGTGACGGACCCCACCCCGCCGGCCCGTCCGTACTCCGTCAACACCCGTGACAATGAACTGTGATCTCATCGGTCTCCTCGTTGCCGCGGAGCGCCCACCGGCCCAGGCCGGAGGCGACTCCCTACGTCGACCTCACCCGTGCCGAGTGGAGCGCGCTGCGCGACAAGACGCCGCTGCCCCTGACCGCCGAGGAGGTCGAGAAGCTGCGCGGCCTGGGCGACGTCATCGACCTCGACGAGGTGCGGGACATCTACCTGCCGCTCTCCCGGCTCCTCAATCTGTACGTCGGTGCCACGAACGGCCTGCGCGGTGCGCTGAACACCTTCCTCGGCGAGCAGGGCTCCCAGTCCGGCACCCCGTTCGTCATCGGTGTCGCGGGCTCCGTCGCCGTCGGCAAGTCCACGGTCGCCCGCCTGCTGAAGGCCCTGCTGGCCCGCTGGCCCGAGCACCCGCGCGTGGAACTGGTCACGACGGACGGTTTCCTGCTCCCGATGAAGGAGCTCCAGGAGCGGGGCCTGATGTCGAGGAAGGGGTTCCCCGACTCGTACGACCGCCGCGCGCTCACCCGCTTCGTCGCCGACATCAAGGCGGGCAAGGACGAGGTGACGGCGCCCGTCTACTCCCATCTGATCTACGACATCGTCCCCGGCCAGAGGCTCACGGTGCGCCGCCCGGACATCCTCATCGTCGAGGGCCTGAACGTCCTCCAGCCCGCTCTCCCCGGCAAGGACGGCCGCACCCGTGTCGCCCTCGCCGACTACTTCGACTTCAGCGTGTACGTCGACGCCCGCACCGAGGACATCGAACGCTGGTACCTGAGCCGCTTCCGCAAGCTGCGCCGGACGGCCTTCCAGGACCCGTCCTCCTACTTCCGCAAGTACACCCAGGTGTCGGAGGAGGAGGCCCTGGACTACGCCCGCACGACGTGGCGCACCATCAACCGGCCCAACCTGACCGAGAACGTGGCGCCGACCCGTGGCCGCGCCACCCTGGTCCTGCGCAAGGGCCCGGACCACAAGGTGCAGCGCCTGAGTCTGCGCAAACTCTGACCCTTGCCTGTGACCGTTAGCCTGCCCCCATGCTGCATCTGCGTCTGATCACACCGTCCGACAAGACCGACGGCGTGGTGCGCCTCGTCGAGCGGACGGTCGGCACCACGCATCTCGTCGTGCTGCCCGGCGCCGCCCGCAATCCCGCCGGGGACGTGGTGCTGTGCGATGTGGCGCGCGAGGCGGGCGACGAACTCATCGGCGCGCTCCGTGCGTTGGGCCTCGACACGACGGGCTCCATCGCCGTGGAGAACATCGACCTGTCGCTCTCCAAGCGCGCCGAGAAGGCCGAGGACGAGGCGCCGGGCGAGGGCGCGGACGCGGTGCTGTGGGAGCACCTGGCGGACGCGACGCACGAGGAGTCGACGCTGTCGATCACGTACGTTGCCTTCATCACCCTGGCCACGATGATCGCGGCCTGCGGTGTGGTGCTCGACAACGCGGTCCTGATCGTGGGCGCGATGGCGGTGGGCCCGGAGTTCGGCCCGCTGGCGGGCTTCTCCACCGCCCTCGTGCAACGCCACCCGCGCCTCGCGCTCCGCTCGCTCATCGCGCTGCTGGTGGGCTTCGCCGTGGCGATGGCGGTGACGGTCGGCTTCAGCCTCTTCATGGACGCGGTCGGCCTGTTCAGCGAGGCGCAGTTGCGGGCGGAACGGCCCAACACGGGCTTCGTCTACGCCCCCGACTGGTTCTCCTTCGTCGTGGCGGTCCTCGCGGGTATCGCCGGCACCCTCTCGCTGACCTCGGCCAAGTCGGGCGCCCTGGTGGGAGTGGCCATCTCGGTGACGACGGTCCCGGCCGCGGCGAACGCGGCCGTGGCCCTGAGCTACGGCGACACCGCCCAGACCTGGGGCTCCACGGAGCAGCTGCTCCTGAACCTCCTGGGCATCGTCCTCGCCGGCACCCTCACGCTCCTGGCCCAGAAGTGGCTGTGGGCGAAGCAGCGGGAACGTACGGCGGCGAGGAGCACCCTGTAGCGACCCCGGTAGGGACCCCTGTAGCGACCTCTGTAGCGACCTCTGTAGGGATCCCTGTGGCGATCTCTGTAGCGACGAACCCGCAGCCCGCCAACAGGGCACCCGCCCACTCCCTGCCCGGGACAGCCCTTACCCCAGCGCCGACTTCACCGTGTCCGCGAGCCGCCCGGCGACCGACCGCGCCTGATCGATGTCCGCGGCCTCCACCATCACCCGCACCAGCGGCTCTGTCCCGGACGGCCGCAGCAACACCCGCCCGGTCGACCCGAGTTCACGCTCGGCGTCGGCGACGGCACTCGCCAGCTCCGCGGACGTGGCGACCCGGGACTTGTCGACGTCGCGCACATTGATCAGCACCTGCGGCAGCCGCTCCATGACGGACGCGAGGTCCTTGAGCGTACGGCCGCTCTGGGCGACCCGGGCGGCCAGCAACAGCCCGGTCAGCGTGCCGTCCCCGGTCGTCGCGTGGTCGAGGATGATCACGTGCCCGGACTGTTCGCCACCGAGGGCGTACCCGTGCTCCTTCATCTCCTCCAGCACATAACGGTCGCCGACCGCGGTCTGGACGAGCTTCAGCCCCTCACGCTCCAGCGCGAGCTTGAAGCCGAGGTTGGACATGACGGTGGCCACCACGGTGTCGGCCCGCAGGACGGACCGTTCCCGCATCGCCAGCGCGAGCACGGCGAGGATCTGGTCGCCGTCGACCTCGTTGCCCTCGTGGTCCACGGCGAGGCAGCGGTCGGCGTCACCGTCGTGCGCGATGCCGAGGTCCGCGCCGTGCTCGACGACGGCGGTCTTCAGCGGGTCGAGGTGCGTGGAGCCGCACCCGTCGTTGATGTTGAGCCCGTCGGGCTCGGCGCCGAGGGTGACGACCTCGGCTCCGGCGCGGACGAAGGCCTCGGGCGAGACACGGGCGGCGGCCCCGTGCGCCTCGTCCAGCACGATCTTCAGGCCGTCGAGCCGGTGGGGCAGGACACTGATGAGGTGCGCGACGTACTGGTCGAGCCCCTCGTCGTACGACGTCACGCGCCCGACGCCCGCACCGGTGGGCCGGTCCCAGGGCGCTCCGGTCCGGTGCTCCTCGTACACGCCCTCGATCCTGTCCTCCAGCTCGTCGGCGAGCTTGTGGCCGCCGCGGGCGAAGAACTTGATGCCGTTGTCGGGCATGGCGTTGTGGCTGGCGGAGAGCATCACGCCGAGGTCGGCACCGAGCGAGCCGGTGAGATAGGCGACGGCCGGGGTGGGCAGCACACCGACGCGCAGGACGTCCACGCCCGCGCTGGCGAGGCCGGCGACCACGGCGGCCTCCAGGAACTCCCCGGACGCCCGCGGGTCGCGCCCGACGACCGCCAGCGGCTTGTGGCCCTCGAACGTGCCCGCCTCGGCGAGTACGTGGGCCGCCGCGACGGAGAGGCCGAGGGCCATCTCGGCCGTCAGATCCGCGTTGGCGACGCCGCGCACGCCGTCCGTGCCGAAGAGTCGTCCCACTGTGTGTCCTCCGAATGTACTGAGTATGGGATATATCCCCTGGTTGAACCGGGGATACCTCCCGTGGTGTCCCGGGTTCCCGTGAAGTCGACCGTCACCCGCACTACACGGTTGCCCTGTGTCCGGCCTTCTCTCCCCGGAGTGCCTGTCCTGTCCACCCGTGTAGCCGTGCGGGGGTGCGGTGTGGGGCATGGGGCGTGGGGCGTGCGCATAAGCCTGCGATAAAGCATTGATCCCGGTAAACGAACCGCCCCGACGGCACAGAACGTGCCGCCGGGGCGATGCGTGCGATACAGCGAGCGACGATTAGCGCTTGCTGTACTGCGGGGCCTTGCGGGCCTTCTTCAGACCGGCCTTCTTGCGCTCGACCGCGCGGTCGTCGCGGCGGAGGAAGCCGGCCTTCTTGAGCGGGCCGCGGTTGTTGTCGACGTCGGCCTCGTTCAGGGCGCGGGCGACACCGAGACGGAGCGCACCGGCCTGGCCGGAGACGCCGCCACCCGCGATGCGGGCGATGACGTCGTAGCGGCCCTCAAGCTCCAGCACCTTGAAGGGCTCGTTGACTTCCTGCTGGTGCACCTTGTTCGGGAAGTAGTCCTCAAGGGTGCGCCCGTTGATCTTCCACTTGCCGGAGCCCGGAACGATCCGGACACGGGCGATGGCGTTCTTGCGACGGCCCAGGCCGGCGGCCGGCTGGGGCTCGCCGAAGCGGGAGGCGAGGGACTCGGAGGTGTACTCGCCCTCCACCGGAACCTCGGACTCGGTGGTGTAGCTGTCGATGTCGACGAGCTCGGTCTCTTCGACCGGCTGCTCAGCGGTGGTCTCGGCCACGATTCTCCTCAGATTCTCTTCAGGCTTGGGGGTTGGCCGGACTTACTGCGCGACCTGGGTGATCTCGAACGGCACCGGCTGCTGGGCAGCGTGCGGGTGCTGGTCGCCCGAGTAGACCTTCAGCTTGGAGAGCATCTGGCGGCCGAGGCTGTTCTTGGGAAGCATCCCCTTGACGGCCTTCTCGACGGCCTTCTCCGGGTTCTTCGCCAGCAGCTCGTCGTAACGGACGGAGCGCAGACCACCCGGGTAGCCGGAGTGGCGGTACGCCATCTTCTGGGTCCGCTTGTTGCCGGACAGGTGCACCTTGTCGGCGTTGATGATGATGACGAAGTCACCAGCGTCGACGTGCGGCGCGTAGATGGGCTTGTGCTTGCCGCGCAGGAGGGTGGCGGCGGTGGTGGCAAGACGACCCAGGACGACGTCCTGGGCGTCGATGACGTGCCACTGACGCGTCACATCGCCGGGCTTGGGGCTGTACGTACGCACGGTTCGTAGCCTTCGCTTCTTCAGTGAGGTTCCTGACAAGGTCACCGAAGACGATCACGACAGCCATGACCGCACTGCGGTGACGCAAGCCGCGTGCTGGTCGCTGGTCATCGGCCCGGTGGACCGGTGTAAGGGCCCCTCACGTGAGAATGAGCAAGCCAATACACATAACGAACATGCAGGATAGCCGGGCCCGCGGGGACGGGTCAAAACGGGGCCGGACCGCTGCCGCCGGGCTCCGCCGCCTGCCCCTGGGGATGGGGCTCTGGACGCGCATCGAGAGGGGCAGGGGGGACGGGTTCCTCCACGGGCGGCCGGTGACAGGCAAGCGTCACCACCAGCGCGCAGAGCGTCACCGCGTCCTTGAAGGCCCGCCGCGTCGGCACCTCCAGAAGTTGCAGTGTGAACCCGGGGGCCTGCGGAATCAGCGCGAGCCAGAACCATGGACTACGGGCCACGGAGCCGGGCAGCACCGCGCTCGCGAGCATCAGCGGGAGCACAAGCATCAGATAGTGGTCGAACGACGGCCGCGACACCAGGAACACCGACAGCATCAGCAGGCACGCCGTCTCCGTCAGCCGCAGCACCGCGTCACCCCCACGCCGCCACCGAGCGTACGCACACCACAGCCCCGCCCCGGCCGCCACCATGGCCACTGCGGCCGCCACCGCCTGTGGGACCCCGAGCCTCGGCAGCACCACCCCCAGCGAGGCCTCGTACAGCCGCGCGAAATCGTCCTGCCCGCTCACCAGGTACGGCAGGGTCCGGGTGAAGAAGCCCGCCGGGTTCGGGATCAGCAGCGCCGAACCGCCGGAGGCCAGCGCCGGGACCAGCACCATCAGCCCCAGTCCACGCCACCGCCGCGCGAACACGAACAGCAGCACCATCGGCGCGAGCAAAGGCTTCAGCGCGACGGCCGCACCGAGCACCGCCCCCGCCGCACCCCACCTCCCCCGCGACATGAGCAGCAGCGCCAGCGGCAGCGCGACCGCCGCCGTCGCGGTCCAGTTCCCCAGTCTCACGAGGTGCGCGAACGGCGCGAACCCCACCGCCAGCCCGAGGAGCCCCAGCACCGCGAACCGGCTGCGCCACGGCACCCCGTACAGCCGCAGCGCACACGCCCATCCGGCCATCAGGAGGCCGGTCGTCACCACCGGCACCAGCACTCGCAGCACGACCGACGGCACGATCAGCTGGGGCACCGCCGCCAGCATGGCGCTGGGGAAGTAGAGGAACCGCTGGTCGTCGTAGGGCGACCCGCCGTTCCAGAGCGTGCGCGCCGCCTGCACGACGATGCCGTTGTCCATTCCCCCTGCCGCGGACGCCTGCGCCGCGCTCGCGATCAGCGCGCACAGCACCACCCCGAGTGCCGTCCACGCCGGCCAGGACGCCCGCCCCAGCGCCCATCCCGACCACCACACCCGCCCGTACTGCCGCCGTTGAGGCCGACCAGAGTGACCAGAAATGCCCTCTACGTCCATGTTCATTCTGGTCACGCTAGGGGCTCAAGTGCCCCAACACCCTGAACAGCACGCCCCAACCCCCGTCTAAAATGCGGTCCATGAGTTTTGGGCAAGGGGAGCCTCAGTGGGATCCGTGGAAGCCGGGTTCTCAGCAGCCGCAGTGGTCGGACCCGGGGGGGCAGACCCCCGACTGGGCGGCGCTCGCGGAGGCGTCCGAGACGCGTAACAAGCGGCGTCGTGTGCTGTTCATAGCCGGCGGCGCCCTGGCCACGATCGCCATAGGCGCCGCCGTCGCCGTGGCCGTCGTCTCCGCGGACGGCGACGCCGAGGCCTCGAACAACCCCGCCAACGACCTGCCGAGCAGCGCGGCCATCCCGAGCGCGAGCGACGCCTCCGAGCCGTCCTTCGCGCCGACGTCGGCCCCGCCCCCGCTGGACCCCAAGGACTTCATCTCCAGCGCGAAGAAGGACACGGCTCCGCTCAGCGCGGAGAGCCTGTTCCCGGGATCGCAGCTGACGATGGGTGAGTCCGTCTACAAGAAGGGCGCCACGGCCTCCACCGCCGACTGCGCCTCGGTGGCCCAGGGCACCCTCGACAAGGTCCTCACGAACAACGACTGCACCCGCGTCATGCGCGTCACCTACACCAAGGACGGCGTCGCGGTCACGGTCGGCGTCGCCCTCTTCGACACCGAGGCCCAGGCGACCAAGGCCAAGAAGGACGCCGACGACAAGAGCATCATCTCCTCCCTCTCCGGTGACGGCGTACCCGAGTTCTGCCGTACGGCGATCTGCCGCTCCACGACCAACTCGTACGGCCGCTACGCGTACTTCACGCTCGCCGGCTTCACCAACGGCAAGGACGTCACGGAGAAGGACACCGCGGTGTTCGAAACGGGCGACGACCTGGCCGAGTTCACCTTCCGCCAGATCCGCCGCCGAGGCGAGGCCCAGGCCTCAGCCGCCGCAAACGAGTAACCGAACACGCGAGCAGAGGGCTGGCCTCCGGCCCGCCCGACGCTTGAGAACGAGCCGGCCCAGCCGGACACACCCCACCCCCACAAACCCACCCCAGCCCCAGCCCGTCCGACCCTCAAGGACGAGGCCGCTCAGCCCGACACACCCCAGCCCCCCAGCCCGTCCGGAGCCTGAGGACGAGGCGGCTCAGCCGGACACACCCCGCCCACACCAAACCCACCCCAACCCCATCCTCAGCCCGCCCGGCGCTTGAGGACGAGGCCGTCCAGGCCAACACACCCCACCACCCGCACAAACCACCCACCCCCAGCCACCCACTCACAGCCCGTCCGGCGCTTGAGGACGAGGCCGTTCAGGCCGAAGCGGGGGTCTGGGGGCGGCAGCCCCCGGGAAGGGATGGGACGGGTAGGGGCGGCGGGGGCGAAAACACCCTCCAAGCCCCCCGCACCCACGCCACCCCACCCCTCACAACCGCTTGGCGCTCCGCAACGTCTTCGCGTAGTACCCGTTCCCATCCAGCCGCGACACGCCCCCCACGTCACCGATGGTCGGCCCGTTGACCTCCTCGCGGCTGGACACGAAGATCAGGTGCCCCTCGGTGTCGTAGCCGAGGACCATCCCGACGTGGTCCAGCCGCTCCCCGGTCCGCGTGTCGAGCTTGAAGAAGACAAGGTCCCCCGGCTGCAACTGGTCGATCCCGGTCGGCCGGTCCTTCGCCGTGATCCCGGTCAGCGGCAGCACGTCGACACCCTGCTTCGAGCGGGCCATACCGTTGGCGGTACGCGGCAGCCCGTCCCCCGACTTGTCCGAGGACATCAGCGGGTAGCGGGCCCGGTAGCCCAGCACCATGCGCATGAACCCGGAGCAGTCGATGGACCTGGCACGCATCGACTCCGGCTGCCCGACCACCCCGTCCCGGAAGGGGTACGGCACACCGAGGTAGTCGTAGAAGTCGGACTGCTCAAGGCGCAGGTCACCGCCCTCGGCCCCCGTCGTGTTCAGGGGCCCGAAGTTGGCGTCACCGGCGTAGACGACACCCTGCGCGTCCTTCTTCTCCTTGGCGCCCTCGACGTACTGGAACGCAAAGGCGAAGAGGTCGTCCTTCTTGCTGCCCTCGTTCTCGGCGTACCAGTCCTTGAACCACTTCTCCTTCTCCGCGCCCTTCTTCCACCGCTCGGGCATGAGCCGCACCCAGTCCGTCGTCGAGACCTTGGAGCTGGTGGACGAGGGTTCCGCGAAGGTACGGGACGGCCCGGTCAGCGTCGCGGTGCGCGCCCCGTCGGTGAGCACCGCCTTGACCTGGCCGTCGGCCCCGCGCAGCACGGAGCGGGCCGGGTGCTCCAGCCGGGACCACGTCTCCTCGCCCGTGTCCGCGCTCTTCGACCCGCCGCGGGAGCCGTCCAGCACGCCGACGTTGGTGATCTCCGTCACGCCCTGCTCGTCCTGCTTGCGGAGCTCGACGGTGAGATAGCCGGACGTCCCCACGAGCGCCAGCACCACAAGAGCGGAAAGGACCGGCCGCGATTTCTTCTTCCCTGCCATGACTTCTCTCCCCGTACCTTCAGACGGTGGGCATGACGCCGAGCAGCAGCCCGGCGGCGACGACGATGTAGGCCATGAGCGAGACGGTGCCCGTGGCCAGCAGCGTGGCCCCCTTGGGCTGGCGCACCATCTGGTAGGCGATCAGACCGGGCACGATGAAGCCGAGCGTCTGGTTGCCGTACAGCAGCGGGAACTCGATCGAGAGCACGATCATCACCGTGGACTGGAGCAGCACGCCCAGCAGGACCACCGCGGCGAACAGCCGCTTGCCGTAGAGGATCACCAGTCGCTGCATCACCTTGGTGCCCCCGTAGGTGAGGGCGGTGACGCCGACCACCATGGCCGCCCGCTGGAGGTCCTCGATGAGGGTGAGGGCGATCCATCCCGGCGTGATCATTCCGCCGGGGGACAGGTTGGTGGTCAGGTAGCACAGCAGCGAGAAGAACAGGCCGATGGCGATGCCCAGGGCGGCCATCTCGGGGGTCAGGGCGGCGGTGGTCAACGGGGTCTCCGGGCACGGGTGCGGGTCGTGGTGCGGGGCGGTCGGCGGCGTGCGGGTGCGGGGTGTCGTCCCCGTCCGCGGAGGTCAGGAGTGGGGATGCTGCCCACCGCCGTCGGCCGTCGGGTACGGGTGGCCGCCGTGGGAGTCGTCGCCGTACTGCCACGCCTCCTGGACCGGGGCGGCGTACGGCGCCTGCGGCTCCGGGACGTACGGCCTCTGGTGTTCGTCGGCGTGCTGGGCCCACGAGGGGCGACGCTGCTGGGCCGGGGCCGGGATGCGGATCACCGGGATCTCCTGGGTCTGCGAGGCCTGGTAGCGCTCCTCGTAGGCCATGGGGTACGAGGCGTACGGGTCCAGGCGGGCCGGCTGGGCCGGCAGCACGGGGTCCGCGGGCTGGTCCGTGTCCTCGGGGGTGGAGTCGTCCGCCGGGAGTTCGGCCAGGTATTCGAGGAGTTCCTCGCCCTGGCCGTGGATGTTGCCGATGGCGACGAGAGAGGAGTCGTCGGCCATGCGCTCCAGCAGGGCGGGCATGAACTCCTCGGCCGAGCGCCGCTCACCGCCGAGGTCGATCGCGCGGTCGCGCCACTCGGCCGGGATGGCGTCGATGGCGCTCTTGGCGGGGTGCCCGATGACGAACACGTTGTCCGGCTGGAGGTCGGGGATGATCTCGCCCATCTGGCCGTTGCGCTCGACGCGGTCGGGGCGGCAGTTGATCACGACGTTCAGCGGCCGGTGGATGGCGCCGAGGTCGAGCAGCTGGTTGATGTTCATCAGCGTCGACTCGGGGTCGTTGGCCGCGAAGACGTTGGCGAAGGCGAGCCGCTTGCCCTCGGGCGTGAGGTAGCGCTCCACGGAGAGGACACCGGGGTCCGGCGGGGCGTCGTACATGCCTTGCAGGGCGACCTGCCGTTCCACGCCGAGCAGTTCGGCGACGACCAGCGCGATCGCGACGTTCTCCTTGAAGGTGAACCAGCTGAAGCCCCGCAGCTCCTCGTCGGTGACCGTGTCCGGGTCGGCGTAGACGAGCTTGCAGTTACGGGCGTCGGCCTCCTCCTGGAGGATGTGGAAGCGCTCCTTCTCCGCGGTGACGCAGATGCCGTCCTCGGGCATCGAGCGGCACAGCGAACGGGCCACGTCGTCCAGGGTGGGCCCCATCTCGGCGAGGTGGTCCTCGCGGACGTTGCACAGCACGCCGATCGTGGAGCGGATCAGTTTGCTCTGGTTGACCTCCTGAAGGGCCGGCATGACGGCCATGCACTCGATGACGAGGGCGTCGGGACGGTACGTGGCGGCCCGGCGGACGATGCCGATCTGCTCCACCACGTTGGCGATACCGAACTTGCGGTAGACCGGCTCCTCGGTGGCGTCGGGGTGGATGAACCGCGCGGCCGTTCCCGTCGTCTTGGCCACGGTCACCAGGTCCCCGCCCCGCAGGGCCCCGGCGCACAGCCGGGTGATGGAGGACTTGCCGCGGATGCCGTTGACGAGCACCCGCGAGGGGATGCTGTGCAGGCTGGCGTAGTGCCGGCGCTGCTCCACGATGCCCGCCACGAGCAGCGCGACACCGCCTATGAGCAGCACGAAGTAGAGATAGAGCACAGCTGGGTCACCTTCCCCGGCCGACGGGCTGTGGCTCGGTGAGCCGGCGCGCCTGGTTCTGCTTACGGGCCTGCAGTTGCTGACGGATCAGTTCGAGGCTGCGTACGACGGCACCGACCTCGTCCTGGTAGCGGGGGTACTGCACGGTCTTGAGGTCACCGTCCGCCAGCTTCTCGGCGCCGGTCGCAAGCGCCCGCAGCGGCCGGGCCACGACCAGGAACACCCAGCCCAGGCAGACGACGATCAGGGCCAGCCCGAGCAGCCCGGCGAGCACGCTGCGGTCCTCCAGCTGGTAGGCGGCGATCTGGAAGTCCTTGGCGTTCTGCCAGCTGACCGCGGTCCAGCCGAGGTCCGCCGCAACGCCGCCGCCGGAGAAGGGGGCCGCCGCGGCGACGGTGACCCCGCGCCCCTCGCGGATCAGCAGGCCGTTCTCCACGGGGCCGGCGCCGACCGGGACGCTGCCGGCCCGGACGAGGCCGGTGAGCGCGTCGCGCGGCAGTTTCTCGAAGGCCAGGAAGCCGTCGCTGGCGGCGATGGTCTGCGCCTTGGAGTCCACCACGCGGACCTCGCCGAGGCCGGGCCGCTTGAGCAGCGAGTTGAGGAACTCGACCCTGACCTCGCCGACGACGGTCTCACCCTTCCGGTCCGGGACGGGGGCTCCGACCTGGATGACCGGCTTCTTCCCGCCCTTGCCCGCGACCCGGACCGGCGGAAGGTCCTCCTCGCCGCTCCAGCGGGCGCTCGGCTCCTCCCCCGCGCGGGCCAGGACGTCGCCGTCCGAGGAGAGCAGGTACAGCGACTGGTAGCGGGTGTGCTCGCGCAGGGCGGCCGCCAGCACCTTGGTGGTGGCGGCGGTGTCGTCCCCGCCGATCAGCCGGGACGTGGAGACCATGTCCGCCTGGGCCTCGTTGAGCGCCCGGCGCACCCGGTCGGCGACCAGGTCGGTGCGGTCGCGCTGGTCGCTGACCATGGAGGCCGGGACGCTGACCGAGTCGTCCGTGCGGTTCAGCAGGAGACCGACCGGCACACACCACAGCAGCAGCACCACCGACGTCAGCGCGAGCGGTCCACGGACCCCGAACCGTGTCTTCGCCAGCCGGCGCTCGGTGGGCTCGTCCGCCCCGCCGCCGAGCTGGACGCGCAGGTGCTCCAGAGCCCGGCCGATACGCGCGGCCTCACCCCAGCGGGGCACGGCCACCGGCCGGGTCAGGTCACCTCGGGCGAGCCGGCGGGATTCCAGGAACAGCCGCAGCAGCGGCCGCTGTACGGTCACCAGGAGCACGGTCACCGCGAACAGACCGAGCACCACCAGCGCGCCGGCCGCCAGCAGCCCGTAGAGCTCCCGGCCCGGGGCGGCGGCCTGCTGCTGGACCGCGGGGAGCATGGCCACCACCGTGAGCCCGAGCCCCGCGCCCACACTCTGCTTGTCCTCGGGATCGGCGGAGGCGAGGGAGGCGTACCCGGCGGTGGCGACCCGGCCGTTGTAGGACCCGCCGACCAGGCTTCCGCTGACGCCGGGGTAACCGCGGGAGCCGGGTTCCCTGGCGCTGACGGGATTCTGCTCGGTCTCGTCGGCCGCCCGGCCGGAGAGCTTGCTCATCTGCTTCTGGAGGAAGGCGAGTTCCTGGCGCTCCTGGTCCGAGTTGAGCGCCTCGGACTGCTCGAAGCCGGCCGTGGCGAGGACCTCACCGCCGGTGGCGACGACCGCCATGGAGCGGAACTGCCCCAGGTTGATGGCGGGCACGGACAGGCTGTTGGACGCGATCAGCAGCTGCTGCGGCCGGTCCGCGAAGTCGAGGACGGCCATGGTCATCAGCCGTACGTCACCGGTCTCCAGCCGGACCATACGGGGCTTGAGCGCCTTGCCCCCGGTGAGGACGTCCTTGTCCAGCCAGGCGAGAGGAATCGTTTCGCCTCTGGCGGCCAGGACCTTGCCGGTCTCCAGGTCCAGGACCGTGGTGCCGGTCCACTTCTGGTACGTCTTGCCGAGGTCGGACAGGACGCGCTCCGGCTCCACCGGTGTGCCCTCGTTCAGCGCGGCCGCGGTGCGGTTCAGGTCGGCGACTCGCTCGTCGATCGAGGCCCGCAGGGCGATGGCGCCGTCCTCCGCGAAGTGCTGCTGCGCGGACAGCACCGCCTCCGGCACGACCTGCTCACCGGCGGGGCCGAGGACCTTGGCGGTGAGTCCGGCGAGGGCGAGCACCAGCACGCAGAGCAGCGCGATGGGCGGACGGATACCGCCCAGGAGCGGCATGTCCGCTCGTCTTCGGCTTCGTCGCCGCCCGCCCTTCCCAGGGCTCGCGGCACGAGTGGATGTCACCGGTGGTCTCCTCCGACCTCTACGGATGACGGCGCCTGCCGGAAACACCGCCGAAACGCGGGGGCATGACACAGCCGTCACTTAAAAGACTGATAAGGAGCGCCGAGGTTGTGTCTCTCGCCCCGGAATGCACTGTGGCGCTGCTCACGCCGTCGCGGCGCTCACGCAGTGGCGTGGCTCGCGCGACGGCCTGGCTACGCAGTGGCCTGGCTCACGCAGTGGCGCTGGTCACCGCTGCAACGGGAGCTCCTTCAGACCGTCCCCGCCCGGAGCCCCGCGGTTGTAGAGGAAGCCCCGGATACGGTCCTCCGCCAGCCGGTAGCGGGCCAGCCGCTCCTCGGAGACGTCCGCGTCCTTGAGGGCCTTGCGCACGTCCACCAACCGGTGGTCCTCGACCGCGCCGGCGGGCGCCTTCTCACCGGCCTCCAGCTCCGGCGGGATGTCCACCAGCGTCGGGGCGTAGCGGGCCGAGACGTCCCACTTGCCGTCCGTCGTCTCGCGGAACTCGAACCAGCCGATCGCGCCCTCCTCGGTGAGCCCGGTCGGCGTGGAGTGACGGGCGATCTGGTTGCCGAGACTGTAGGCGATCCAGGTGCCGTTCACCTTCTGGATCGGCTGCACCACGTGGGCGTGGTGCCCGATCACGAGATCGATCCCCGTCTCCTCGGTGATCCGTTCCGCGAGGCGGAGCTGCGGAATGCTGGGTTCGTTGTAGTGCTCCAGCCCCCAGTGGACCGAGAGGATCACCACCTCGGCGCCCTTCTTCCGGGCCCGCTCCTCGGCCTTCTTGATCTCCTCGAAACCGATCCGGTTGAACGCCCACTTCTCCTTCTCGGGCGTCGGGTTGAGGAAAGATTCCCAGGAAAACGCGAGATGGGCGACCTTCACGCCGTTGACGTCACGTATGTTGATCTGTTCTGCTTCCTCGGGCGTGCGCGCCGAGCCGGTATGTCCGAGGCCGGCCTTGTCCATGGCGTTCAAGGTGCGCCGCACGGCTTTCAGGCCATGGTCGTAGGTGTGATTGGAGGCCGTCGAGCAGGTGTCGTAACCCACATCCTTGAGGGCCGTCAGAATCTGCGGCGGAACAAGGAATTCCGGGTAGCCCTCGAAGGGCCCCTTGGGCGTTCCGACCGGCGTCTCCATGTGGCAGATGGCCAGGTCGGCCTTGCTGATGACCGGCTTCACGCCGGCGAGCATCGGGCCGAAGTCCAGCCCGGCCTCCCCCTTGCCGGTCTTCTTGGCGTCCTTGGCGGCCTGCTCGACCAGCTCGGGGTGGATGAGCACGTCACCGGCGGCAGCGACGGTGAACGAGCGCCCGCCCGGCTTCACCTTCGCCGCCGGGGTACCAGAACTGCACGCGGTGGTCACGGCGACGACCGTCGCCAGGGCGGCAACCGAACGACCGATCCGGAGAGGATTACGAAGTGTCACCGCGCCATATTCACATGGGCCTCACATGCGTCAGTCCCGTTGCTGTCACAAGACAATCACATTTCGTTCGCATACTGGCACAAGTCGGACTCGTACTCGCGCTTTTCGGCTGCCAGTCACCCACAGGGCAGGGAACGGACGAATCCGCTCCACGTTCCCGGGAATTGGTGGATCTCCGCAGCCGGATCCTCGCGTATACGGCCGAGTTCCAGCCGGACGGCGACTACACCCCGCCGAGCGACGCCCAGCGCGAGAAACTGTCCGAGGGCGTGGGGAACCTCCTGGACGGGAACGCCACGCGGGCCGAACAGGTCCTCTCCCCCATCGGCCTCAAGGTCACCCGCCTCACCGACACCGAGTCCGGACGCAGGTACGACGAGATCGCGGCCCGCCGGCCGGGCGAGGCCCAGCGCTGGGGACGCCTGTACCTGAACGCCGACGCCCGCCTCCGCTGGAACGCCCAGGTCCCCCACCCGATGAGCGACCGGGACACCGAGCTCCTCGGGGTACGGCTCCTGGAGGACAACCCCGGCGGCTCACTCGTCCTGGCCGGCGCCCACCGCCGCGCGGGCCCGGAGGACGCCGCCGATGTCGCCCACCGCGAGGACAGCGCCTTCCACACCGTCGTCGTGGAGCTCCAGAAGCGCGACGTACCGGGTGTCCAGCTGCACGGCTTCGCCGAGGGCACGGACCGCCCCTACGATGCCGTCGTCTCCACCGGCGCCGCCCAGAGCGCGCACACCGAGACCTCCGCCATGGCCGACTCCATGGAGGCCGACGGGCTGCGCGTATGCCGTGGCTGGCAGGACAAGTGCCCGCTCGAAGGCGTCACCAACGTCCAGGGCAAGACCGCTCAACGGCACCACGCCAAGTTCGTCCACGTGGAACTCGCCCCCACCGCCCGGGGCGACGGCCCGGACGCCGACGAGGCCGAGAAGGCCCTGTCGGGCATGGTCACGTCCTGGGCACACGACTGAGGGCCCGAACAGCTACGGCGCCGCACCGGGCCTCAGCAAAAACCGGCCGCCCCGGGCAGCGTCCGCTTGTTCCGCGCCTCCTTGTTCCGCGCGGCCAGCAACTCGTCGGCGGGATACCCGACTTCCTCCAGCGTGAGCCCGTGCGGCCGTACGACATGCACGGCGGAGTCCCGCACACCGGCGGCCAGCACCTTGCCCGGCCAGTCCGGCGCTCGATGCCCGTCGCCCACGAACAACAGGGCGCCGATGAGCGACCGCACCATGTTGTGACAGAAGGCGTCGGCCCGCACGGTGGCGGTGACGATGCCGTCCTCCCCCCGCACGAGGCTCAGTTCCTGCAGCGTACGAATGGTCGTGGCGCCCTCACGCTTCTTGCAGTAGGCGGCGAAGTCGTGCTCGCCGATGAGCCTCCCGGCGGCTTCGTTCATGGCGTCGACGTCGAGCGGCCAGTCGTGCCAGAGGACATGGTTGCGCAGCAGCGGGTCGACACCGCCGGGATTGTCGGTGACCCGGTACGCGTACCGCCGCCACACGGCCGAGAACCGCGCGTTGAACCCCGCGGGCGCCTCCCTGAGCGCCCACACCCGCACGTCCCTGGGCAGCCTCCCGGCCAGCCGCTTGAGCAGCTTCCCGTGGTGCTCGCCCCACACGTCCTGCGGCAGGTCCACATGCGCGACCTGTCCCCGCGCATGCACCCCGGCATCGGTCCGCCCGGCCACGGTCAGCTCGTACGGGGCCCCCTTGGAACGCGTCACCGTCCGCAGGGCCTCCTCAATCTCCGCCTGTACGGTCCGCCGCCCTCCGGCCTGCTTGGCCCAGCCGGAGAACTCGGTGCCGTCGTACGAGAGATCAAGCCGCACACGCACATGTCCCGGCTGTACTTCGTCACTCACAGGTAGATCCTCTCAGGACCGGCGAACGCGAAAGCGGGCCCGCCCCAACGGACGGACCCGCTCACACGCGAGGTCAACCTCAGGCGTCCTTCGCGCCTTCACCAGCCGCTTCCGCGGCGGGCTCGGCGGGAGCCTCAGCCTCGTCAGCCTTGGCCACGTCGACCTTGGCGTCCTCGGCCTTGGTCTCCTCGACCGTGGCCTCCTCGGCCTCCTTGACCGCACGCTTGGTGGCGGCCTCGGCCTCACCCGTCGCCTGCTGCGCGACCGTCAGCGCCTCGACCAGCTCGATCACGGCCATGGGCGCGTTGTCGCCACGGCGGTTACCGATCTTGGTGATACGGGTGTAACCACCCGGACGGTTCTCGTACCGCGGGCCGATCTCGGTGAAGAGCGTGTGCACGATGCTCTTGTCCGTGATGACCTGGAGCACCTGACGGCGGTTGTGAAGGTCGCCCTTCTTCGCCTTGGTGACCAGACGCTCGGCGTACGGCCGCAGACGGCGGGCCTTCGCCTCGGTGGTGGTGATACGGCCGTGCTCGAACAGCGCCTTCGCGAGGTTCGCGAGGAGCAGCTTCTCGTGCGCGGCACTGCCGCCCAGACGGGCACCCTTGGTGGGCTTCGGCATGGTTCTTCTCCTGTGTCTCTGCCCCGGCCGTGTCAGGTACCGGGGTCAGTATCCGAGCGGGCGGGGTTACCCGTCGGAGATCCGGGAGCAGCCCCGAAGGGGCGCTCCCGGAAGGGGCGCGGGGAACTGCGCGATCAAGCACAGCACACCCGCACCCAAGTGCGGACCGGAAGTCCCGAGCTCTTAGTACTGCTCGGTCTCCACGAAACCCGCATCCGCATCGTCATCCGCGCCAAAGGCGTCGGCCGCCGCGGTCGGGTCGAACCCGGGCGGGCTGTCCTTCAGAGCGAGACCCATCCCGGCCAGCTTCGCCTTGACCTCGTCGATCGACTTCGCACCGAAGTTACGGATGTCGAGCAGATCGGCCTCGGAGCGGGCGACGAGCTCACCCACGGAGTGGATGCCCTCACGCTTGAGGCAGTTGTACGACCGAACGGTGAGCTCCAGCTCCTCGATCGGCAGCGCCAGATCCGCGGCGAGAGCGGCGTCCGTCGGCGACGGACCCATGTCGATGCCCTCGGCGTCGATGTTCAGCTCGCGGGCGAGACCGAACAGCTCGACCAGGGTCTTACCGGCGGAAGCCATGGCGTCACGCGGACGCATGGCCTGCTTGGTCTCGACGTCGACGATCAGCTTGTCGAAGTCGGTGCGCTGCTCGACACGCGTGGCCTCGACCTTGTACGTGACCTTCAGCACCGGCGAGTAGATCGAGTCGACCGGGATACGACCGATCTCCTGGCCGACCTGCTTGTTCTGCACGGCGGAGACGTAGCCGCGACCGCGCTCCACGGTCAGCTCCATCTCCAGCTTGCCCTTGCCGTTGAGCGTGGCGAGGACGAGGTCGGGGTTGTGCACCTCGACACCGGCCGGGGGCGCGATGTCGGCGGCGGTGACCAGACCCGGGCCCTGCTTGCGCAGGTACATCACGACAGGCTCGTCGTGCTCCGAGGAGACGACCAGCTGCTTGATGTTGAGGATCAGGTCGGTGACGTCCTCCTTGACGCCCGGCACGGTGGTGAACTCGTGCAGGACACCGTCGATCCGGATGCTGGTGACAGCCGCACCGGGGATCGACGACAGGAGCGTACGACGCAGAGAGTTACCGAGGGTGTAGCCGAAGCCCGGCTCCAGCGGCTCGATCACGAACCGGGAGCGGAACTCGTCGACGACCTCTTCGGTCAACGAGGGACGCTGAGCGATCAGCATGTGTGGATCAGATCCTTCAGTCGTGGGCGCCCGCTATATGACGCCCGACGGAACCGCCCCTGCCATAAAGGGCGGGTACTGCAAGGGTACGGGCGGTACAACCCCTAAGGGCCGCACCGCCCTGAAACCGCGGTCGCGAAAGCGCGAGGCGTCAGACGCGACGACGCTTCGGCGGACGGCAGCCGTTGTGCGGGGTCGGGGTGACGTCCTGGATGGAGCCGACTTCGAGACCGGTCGCCTGGAGCGAGCGGATGGCCGTCTCACGACCCGAGCCCGGGCCCTTCACGAAGACGTCGACCTTGCGCATGCCGTGCTCCTGCGCGCGGCGGGCGGCCGACTCGGCGGCCATCTGCGCGGCGAAGGGGGTCGACTTGCGCGAGCCCTTGAAGCCGACGTGGCCGGCGGAGGCCCAGGAGATCACGTTGCCGGACGGGTCCGTGATCGAAACGATGGTGTTGTTGAACGTGCTCTTGATGTGCGCGTGGCCGTGAGCGACGTTCTTCTTTTCCTTGCGGCGCACCTTCTTGGCAGCGCCCTGACGTCCCTTGGGGGGCATCTCTTAACTCCTACGGGAGGTGGTCGGTCCTACAGCGAAGACCGCTGGACGGCGAGTTTCGCTGCGGACTACTTCTTGCCCGGCTTCTTCTTACCGGCGATGGCGCGACGCGGGCCCTTGCGAGTGCGGGCGTTGGTGCTGGTGCGCTGACCACGGACGGGCAGACCACGGCGGTGACGCAGGCCCTGGTAGCAGCCGATCTCGACCTTGCGGCGGATGTCGGCCTGGACCTCGCGACGGAGGTCACCCTCGGTCTTGATGTTGTTGTCCACGTACTCGCGGATCTTGACGAGCTCTTCCTCGGTCAGATCGCGCACACGGGTGTTCGGGTTGACGCCGGTCTCGGCCAGCGTCTGCTGCGAGAGGGTCCGGCCGATGCCGAACACGTAGGTGAGGGCGACCTCCACGCGCTTGTCGCGCGGGATGTCAACACCGGAAACGCGTGCCATTCAATGGCTCCAGTTGATACTCGGAGGTCTTCCGCAAAGCCGCTCCCCAGCCGCCGTACCAGGTACGAACTGGGTCCCCGGCCTCCGAACCGGGGGTGTCAGGCACCGTCGAGGCGCCTGGGCCCTGCGTATGAACAAATTCAGCTCGCGTCGCGCGAATCCCTGCGATATCGATGCAGAGGGATCGATCGATCGTGCGTCAGCCCTGGCGCTGCTTGTGGCGCGGGTTCTCGCAGATGACCATGACCCGACCGTGACGGCGGATCACCCTGCACTTGTCGCAGATCTTCTTGACGCTCGGCTTGACCTTCATGGGATGTGAGGTTCTCCGGGTCAGTTGCCGGCGGACCCGCGGGGAACGCGGGACCTGGGCAAGATCTACTTGTAGCGGTAGACGATCCGGCCACGCGTCAGGTCGTACGGAGACAGCTCCACCACGACCCGGTCGTCAGGGAGGATGCGGATGTAGTGCATGCGCATCTTGCCGCTGATGTGTGCCAGGACCTGGTGGCCGTTCTGGAGCTCGACCTTGAACATGGCGTTCGGCAGAGACTCGACGACAGTGCCCTCGATCTCGATGGCACCTTGCTTCTTGGCCACGCTTCGCCCTTCGAATCGACTACCTAGATCGGCTCCGGGCGACCGCATGCGGGCATACGGGAACACGAGAGCCGACGAGTCAGTCTACGTCAGCCCATCCGGAAACACGAATCGAGAAGGCTGCCCACGAAACGAGATCGTTATGCCCGGGGTGCGGGCAGTGCGGCTGCGGGCGGTGGCCGTCGTTCCGTCACGCCAACGGATCAGGCGCCGCGGTCACCCCATACTCCGCCAGCTTCGCCTTCCCCCCGTCGGGAGCCGTGAGCACCAGCGGGCCCGCCTCCGTCAACGCCACCGAATGCTCCCAGTGCGACGACCACGTACCGTCCGTCGTGATCACCGTCCAGTCATCCTCCAGGACCTTGGTCCTGGGGGTGCCGAGGGAGACCATGGGCTCGATGGCGAGGCAGAACCCGGGCACCAGCTTCGGGCCCTTGCCCCGCCGCCGGTCGACGTAGTTCAGCAGGTGCGGGTCCATGTGCATCTCGGTACCGATGCCGTGCCCGCCGTAGTCCTCGACGATGCCGTACTTGCCGCCGCCCGGCTTCGGCTGGCGGCGGATGTACGTCTCGATCGCCTTGGAGACGTCCACGAGCCGGTGCCCCTGCTTCATCGCCGCGATGCCGGCCCACATCGACTCCTCGGTCACCCGGGACAGCTCGATGAGCTCCGGAGCGTGACCGGAGCCCACGAAGGCGGTGAACGCCGCGTCCCCGTGCCAGCCGTCGATGATCGCGCCCGCGTCGATCGAGATGATGTCGCCGTCCTTGAGGACGACCTCGTCGCTCGGGATGCCGTGGACGACGACCTCGTTGACGGAGGTGCAGATGGTCGCCGGGAAGCCGCCGTAGCCCAGGAAGTTCGGCTTGGCCCCGTGCTCGGCGATCACCTTGCGGGCCACGTCGTCGAGGTCCTTGGTGGTGGCACCCGGCACGGCCGCCTCACGGGTGGCCGCGTGGATGGCTGCGACGACCAGCCCCGCCTCGCGCATCTTGGCGATCTGCTCGGGGGTCTTGATCTGCACCATGGGGGCTACGGCCTTTCTGGACCGGAGGAAAGACGGACCATTCAACAATACGGGTGGCGGCCGGCACCTCTCTCAGCACAGTCAGGCGCCACCAGGGGCGTCTGGGGGCGCAGCCCCCAAAAACCACACCCCCACCCGCACACTTCGGCCGCGGCACCCCCGGAGGGACACCGCGGCCGAAGACATCCAGCTCGACTACTTGTCGTCGTCCTTGCGCTTCAACGCTTCCATCGCCCGCACGGTGACCTCTTCCACCTTGCCGAGCGCGGAGATCGTCACCACCAGGCCCTGGGCCTTGTAGTAGTCGATGATCGGCTCGGTCTGCGTGTGGTAGACCTCCAGCCGCTTGCGCACGGTCTCCTCGGAGTCGTCGTCGCGCTGGTACAGCTCGCCGCCGCACACATCGCAGACGCCCTCGTCCTTCGGTGCCTTGTACGACACGTGGAAGACGTGGGACGAGTCGTTCCGGCAGATGCGGCGGCCGGCGATCCGCTTGACGACCTCGTCCTCGGGGACCTCCAGGTCCAGCACCGCGTCCAGCTTCATGCCCTCGGAGGTGAGCATCTCGTCCAGCGCCTCGGCCTGCGAGACGTTCCGCGGGAAGCCGTCGAGCAGGAAGCCGCTCGCGGCGTCCGGCTGCTCCATGCGGTCCTTGGCCATCGCGATGGTGACCTCGTCCGGCACCAGCTCGCCCTTGTCCATGAAGGACTTCGCGAGTTTGCCGAGCTCCGTCTGCTGGCTGATGTTCGCACGGAAGAGGTCGCCCGTGGAGATGTGCGGGATCGACAGGTTCTTGGCAAGGAACGCGGCCTGCGTTCCCTTGCCGGCACCGGGCGGCCCGACGAGGACGATTCGCATCAGCGGAGGAACCCTTCGTAATTGCGCTGCTGAAGCTGGCTCTCGATCTGCTTCACCGTCTCCAGACCCACACCCACGATGATCAGGATGCTGGTTCCGCCGAAGGGGAAGTTCTGGTTTGCCCCGAAACCAGCCAACGCCATCGTTGGGACGAGGGCGATCAGCCCCAGATACAGCGAGCCCGGCCAAGTGATCCTGTTGAGCACGTACGAAAGGTACTCAGCGGTCGGCCGACCAGCCCGGATGCCCGGGATGAAGCCACCATACTTCTTCATGTTGTCCGCGACTTCCTCGGGGTTGAACGAGATGGCCACGTAGAAGAAGGCGAAGAAAACGATGAGGAAGAAGTAGAGGGTGATGTGCGCGGGCGCCGCCGTGTCCGCCAGGTTCTGCTGGATCCACGTCGCCCAGCCCGCCTGAGAATTCGAGAACTGGACGATCAACGCGGGAATGTAGAGCAGCGACGAGGCGAAGATGACGGGGATCACACCCGCCTGGTTCACCTTCAGCGGGATGTACGTCGAGGTGCCCCCGTAGGAACGGCGGCCGATCATGCGCTTCGCGTACTGGACCGGGATACGGCGCTGGGCCTGCTCGACGAAGACCACGAGCGCGACCATGACCAGGCCGACCGCGATGACGGTGGCGAACTCGATCCAGCCGTCCGCCAGGTTGCCCTGCTTCTTGATCGCCCACAGCGCGGACGGGAAGGTGGCGGCGATCGAGATGAACATCAGGATCGACATGCCGTTGCCGATGCCGCGGTCGGTGATGAGCTCACCGAGCCACATGACGACGGCCGTACCGGCGGTCATCACGATCACCATGGTGATGGTGGTGAAGATCGAGCGGTCCGGGACGATGGAGCTCGCCAGGTTGCAGTTGGAGAACAGCGAGCCGCTGCGGGCGGTGGCCACCAGACCCGTGCCCTGGAGGATCGCCAGGGCCACCGTGAGGTAGCGCGTGTACTGTGTGATCTTGGCCGTACCGGCCTGGCCCTCCTTCTTGAGGGCTTCCAGGCGCGGGATCACGACGGTCAGCAGCTGCAGAATGATGCTCGCCGTGATGTACGGCATGATGCCGAGCGCGAAGACCGTGATCTGGAGCAGCGCGCCGCCACTGAACATGTTGACCAGACCGAACAGGCCCTGGTTGGCGTTCGCCTGATCAATGCAGTACTGGACAGCGGAGTAGTCGACGCCCGGGATCGGAACGTGCGTACCGATCCGGTAGATCACGATGATGCCGAGCGTGAAGAGCAGCTTCTTGCGCAGGTCGGGCGTCCTGAACGCCCGGGCGAACGCGGTGAGCACGGTGCCTCCTGCGACCCCCGCGCTTCTGCGTCAAGGGTGACGGTCTTGAGGTTCGACGAATATGTAACGGTCAACTGCCGCTCAGGGTGCCCCATGTGGCGCACTCTGTGAAAGATGGCAGTGGAGGCCACCTTACCGGCGAGACTGCCCCCTCGGAACGACCAACCGGGGATACCCCTTTTGTGGGCATCCCCGGTGGGATCGTTCAGGTCATCGAGACGCCTGCCGTGAGGTCAGACGAGCTCGGTGACGGTACCGCCGGCGGCGGTGATCTTCTCCTTGGCGGAGCCGGAGACGGCGTCGACCGTCACCTGCAGCGCCACGGAGACCTCGCCCTGGCCGAGGACCTTGACAAGGCTGTTCTTGCGGACGGCACCCTTGGCGACCAGGTCGGCAACGGTGACCTCCCCACCCTCGGGGTAGAGGGCGGCGAGCTTGTCCAGGTTCACGACCTGGTACTCCGTCTTGAACGGGTTCTTGAAGCCCTTCAGCTTCGGGAGGCGCATGTGCAGCGGCATCTGGCCACCCTCGAAGCGCTCCGGAACCTGGTAACGGGCCTTCGTGCCCTTGGTACCACGACCGGCCGTCTTACCCTTCGACGCCTCACCACGACCGACACGGGTCTTGGCGGTCTTGGCGCCCGGGGCGGGACGGAGGTTGTGGATCTTGAGCGGGTTCTGCTCCGCCATGATCAGTCGACCTCCTCGACCGTCACGAGGTGGCGGACGGTGTGCACCATGCCGCGGAACTCGGGGCGGTCCTCCTTGACGACCTGCGTGTTGATGCCCTTGAGACCAAGGGAGCGCAGGGTGTCACGGTGGTTCTGCTTGCTGCCGATGTAGGACTTGACCTGCGTAATCTTGAGCTGCGCCATGATTACGCACCCGCCCCGGCACGCGCACGCAGCAGGGCCGCGGGGGCGACGTCCTCCAGCGGCAGACCGCGGCGGGCCGCGATCTCCTCGGGACGCTGCAAACCCTTCAGGGCCGCCACGGTCGCGTGCACGATGTTGATCGCGTTGTCGGAGCCGAGCGACTTCGACAGAACGTCGTGGATACCGGCGCACTCCAGCACGGCACGCACCGGACCACCGGCGATCACACCGGTACCGGGCGACGCGGGCTTGAGCAGCACGACGCCGGCAGCCTTCTCACCCTGGATCGGGTGCGGGATGGTGCCCTGGATCCGGGGGACCTTGAAGAAGTGCTTCTTGGCCTCCTCAACGCCCTTGGCGATGGCGGCCGGCACCTCCTTGGCCTTGCCGTAACCGACACCCACGGTGCCGTCACCGTCGCCCACCACGACCAGCGCGGTGAAGCTGAAGCGACGACCACCCTTCACAACCTTGGCGACGCGGTTGATCGCGACGACGCGCTCAACGTACGCGGTCTTCTCGGCGGCAGCTGCGCCGCCGTCACGGCCCTTCCGGTCCCGCCGCTCGCCGCCACCGGCACCGCCACCGCGGCGCTGGGGTCCAGCCATTGGATTACCTCTCTCTTTCCGCTAGCTACAAGCGGCTCAGAACTTGAGCCCGGCTTCGCGGGCGGCGTCCGCCAGGGCGGCGATGCGCCCGGCGTACTGGTTGCCACCACGGTCGAACACGACGGCCTCGACACCGGCGGCCTTGGCACGCTCGGCGACCAGGGCGCCGACCTGCTTGGCCTGCGCGGACTTGTCGCCCTCGCCACCGCGGACGGAAGCGTCCAGCGTGGACGCCGATGCCAGGGTGTGGCCCTTCAGGTCGTCGATCACCTGCGCCACGATGTGGCGGTTGGAGCGGGTCACGACCAGACGGGGACGCTCCGCCGTACCGTTGATCCGCTTGCGGATCCGGATGTGACGGCGCTTGATCGCGGCGCGCTTGTAGGCGTCGCCCTTGAGGATCTTCTGCCCGTATGCCATGGCTTACTTACCCGCCTTTCCGACCTTGCGGCGGATGACTTCGCCCTCGTACTTGACGCCCTTGGCCTTGTACGGGTCGGGCTTGCGGAGCTTGCGGATGTTGGCCGCGACCTCGCCGACCTTCTGCTTGTCGATGCCCTCGACCTGGAAGCGGGTCGGGGTCTCCACCTTGAAGGTGATGCCCTCGGGCGCCTCGACGGTGATCGGGTGGCTGTAACCGAGGGCGAACTCCAGGTTCGATCCCTTGGCGGTCACGCGGTAACCGACACCGCTGATTTCGAGCTTCTTCACGTAACCCTGGGTCACGCCGGTGATCATGTTCGCCACCAGCGTGCGGGACAGGCCGTGCAGGGCCTTGTTCTGACGCTCGTCGTTGGGGCGGGTCACCGAGAGGGTGCCGTCCTCGCCCTTGGCGATGTCGATCGGCGCCGCGATGGTGTGGGTCAGCGTGCCCTTGGGGCCCTTGACCGCGACCGTACGGCCGTCGATGGTGACGTCCACGCCGGCGGGAACCGCGATGGGGAGCTTGCCGATGCGCGACATAGCTGTTTCCTCCGTTCCCTTCTGCTACCAGACGTAGGCGAGGACTTCCCCACCCACGCCCTTCTTGCCGGCCTGCTTGTCGGTGAGGAGCCCGTGAGACGTGGAGATGATCGCCACGCCGAGGCCGCCGAGCACCTTCGGCAGGTTGGTGGACTTCGCGTACACCCGGAGACCGGGCTTGGAGATCCGCTTGATGCCCGCGATGGAGCGCTCACGGTTGGGGCCGAACTTCAGCTCCAGGACGAGGTTCTTGCCGACCTCGGCGTCCTCGACCTTCCAGCCCGTGATGAAGCCCTCCTGCTGGAGGATCTCCGCGATGTGCGACTTGATCTTGGACGCCGGCATCGTCACGGAGTCGTGGTATGCCGAGTTCGCGTTCCGCAGACGCGTAAGCATGTCTGCGATCGGATCAGTCATGGTCATGAATTGGCCTTCGGCCTCTCTCGCCGGGGTTTCCTGGTGCGCCATCCCTCTCCCCGATCCGAGACGGGGCGGGTGCGGCACGGTGGACCTACGGCGTAGTAAGTCGTATGGGCGTCAGGCGCCCAACCCTCCAAGGCTAAGCCATGGAGAGGTGGGCCCCTGACACTGCCCTTTACTTACCGAGAGCTTCAGGAATCCCTTATTACAGGGATTACCAGGAGCTCTTGGTCACGCCCGGCAGCTCGCCACGGTGAGCCATCTCACGAAGGCACACGCGGCACAGGCCGAACTTGCGGTACACGGAGTGGGGACGGCCGCAGCGCTGGCAGCGCGTGTAGCCACGCACACCGAACTTGGGCTTGCGGGCAGCCTTCGCGATCAGAGCCTTCTTCGCCATCTCGCTCACGCCTCCTTGAAGGGGAAGCCGAGGTGACGGAGGAGCGCGCGGCCCTCAGCGTCGTTGGTCGCCGTGGTGACCACGGTGATGTCCATACCCCGGACGCGGTCGATCTTGTCCTGGTCGATCTCGTGGAACATGACCTGCTCCGTGAGACCGAAGGTGTAGTTGCCACGGCCGTCGAACTGCTTGGGGGACAGACCGCGGAAGTCGCGGATGCGCGGGAGCGCGAGCGACAGGGTGCGGTCCAGGAACTCCCACATGCGGTCGCCACGGAGCGTGACGTGGGCACCGATCGGCTGGCCCTCACGCAGCTTGAACTGCGCGATGGACTTGCGGGCCTTGGTGACGGCCGGCTTCTGACCGGTGATGGTGGTCAGGTCGCGGATCGCACCCTCGATCAGCTTCGAGTCACGGGCGGCGTCGCCGACACCCATGTTGACCACGATCTTGACGAGACCGGGGATCTGCATGACGTTCTCGTACTTGAACTCGTCACGCAGCTTGCCCGCGATCTCCTCGCGGTACTTCGTCTTCAGACGCGGAGTGGTGGTGGTAGCCATCAGATGTCCTCACCCGTCCGCTTGGCAACGCGGATCTTGTTGCCCTCTTCGTCGAAGCGGTAACCGACGCGGGTCACGACCTTCTTGCCGTCCTTCTCGACGACGAGCTGGACGTTGGACACGTGGACCGGCGCCTCGGTGGTCACGATGCCACCGGCCTGCGAGCCCTTGGCGGTCGGACCAGCCTTGGTGTGCTTCTTGACCCGGTTGACACCCTCGACCAGGACACGGTCCTCGCGGGGGTAGGCCGCGATGACCTTGCCCTGCTTGCCCTTGTCCTTGCCGGTGATGACCTGGACCAGGTCGCCCTTCTTGATCTTCATGCTTACAGCACCTCCGGCGCGAGCGAGATGATCTTCATGAACTTCTTCTCGCGCAGCTCACGGCCGACCGGGCCGAAGATGCGGGTGCCGCGAGGGTCGCCGTCGTTCTTCAGAATGACGGCGGCGTTCTCGTCGAAGCGGATGTACGAGCCGTCCGGACGGCGACGCTCCTTGACGGTGCGAACGATGACCGCCTTGACGACGTCACCCTTCTTCACGTTGCCACCGGGGATCGCGTCCTTGACGGTGGCGACGATGACGTCACCGATGCCCGCGTAGCGGCGACCGGAGCCACCGAGCACACGGATGCAAAGGATTTCCTTCGCACCCGTGTTGTCGGCGACACGCAGTCGCGACTCCTGCTGGATCACGTCTATCTCCTGATCGTCTGCCGGTTCCCGCAGCGACCTTTTCGGGTCGGGCCTGCGAGCCTGGCGGAACTGTCCTGCGGGTTCTTCCCGCAGGAATTACTTGGGCCTCTTGAGGCGGGAAACCCCACGCCGGGGTGCACCGCACGGGCCGAAAGGCCCGGAACAGCGCCCGGCCGGGGGCCGCGGGACTTCCGTCCCGTCGGCCCCAAACCGTCTGGCGGGGGCAGCGGGGGCTTCAGCCCCCGCTTGGTTACTTCGCCTTTTCGAGGATCTCGACGACGCGCCAGCGCTTCGTCGCGGACAGCGGCCGGGTCTCCATGAGGAGGACGCGGTCGCCGACACCCGCGGCGTTCTGCTCGTCGTGGGCCTTGAGCTTGTTCGTACGGCGGATGACCTTGCCGTACAGGGCGTGCTTCACCCGGTCCTCAACGGCGACGACGACGGTCTTGTCCATCTTGTCGCTGACGACCAGACCCTCACGGGTCTTGCGGAATCCGCGCGCCTCGGTCTTCTCTGCAGTCACGTTGCTCTCGCTCATCAGGCGCTCTCCACCGTTTCGATGCCCAGCTCACGCTCGCGCATCAGGGTGTAGATCCGCGCGATGTCCTTGCGGACCGCCTTCAGACGGCCATGGTTTTCGAGCTGACCCGTCGCCGCCTGGAAGCGGAGATTGAACAGCTCTTCCTTGGCCTCGCGAAGCTTCCCGAGAAGCTCCTCGTTGCCCAGCTCGCGCAGCTCGGACGCCTTGGTACCGGCCGACATCACGCTTCACCTGCCTCGCGCTTGACGATCTTGCACTTCATCGGCAGCTTGTGAGCCGCACGGGTCAGGGCCTCGCGCGCGATCTTCTCGTTGGGGTACGACAGCTCGAACATCACGCGTCCGGGCTTGACGTTGGCGATCCACCACTCCGGAGAACCCTTACCGGAACCCATGCGGGTCTCGGCGGGCTTCTTGGTGAGGGGACGGTCCGGGTAGATGTTGATCCAGACCTTGCCGCCACGCTTGATGTGACGCGTCATGGCGATACGAGCGGCCTCGATCTGACGGTTCGTCACGTAGGCCGGGGTGAGCGCCTGGATGCCGTACTCGCCGAACGCAACCTGCGTCCCGCCCTTGGCAGCGCCGGTGCGCTTCGGGTGGTGCTGCTTGCGGTGCTTGACCCTACGGGGGATCAGCATGTCGGTCAGGCCTCCGTTCCGGTGCTCTCAGCCGGAGCGGCGGCAGCGGGGGCCTCGGCGCCGGCAGCCTGCTGCGGCTTGCGACCGCGCCGCTCGCCACCGCGGCCACCACGGGCCGGGCGGTCGGCACCGCCACGCGCCGGGCGGTTGCCCGCACGGGCGGCGGCGTTCTCGGCGCGGACCTCGGCGATGTTCTTGACGTCGCCCTTGTAGATCCAGACCTTCACACCGATGCGGCCGAAGGTCGTCTTGGCCTCGAAGAAGCCGTAGTCCACGTTCGCGCGGAGCGTGTGCAGGGGCACGCGGCCCTCGCGGTAGAACTCCGAGCGGGACATCTCGGCGCCGCCGAGGCGGCCACCGCACTGGATCTTGATGCCCTTGGCGCCGGCCTTCATGGCGGACTGCATGCTCTTGCGCATGGCCCGACGGAAGGAGACGCGGGAGGAGAGCTGCTCGGCGACGGCCTGGGCAACGAGCTGAGCGTCGGTCTCGGGGTTCTTGACCTCAAGAATGTTCAGCTGGACCTGCTTGCCCGTGAGCTTCTCAAGGTCGCCGCGGATGCGGTCGGCCTCGGCGCCACGGCGGCCGATGACGATGCCCGGACGCGCGGTGTGGATGTCCACGCGGACGCGGTCACGGGTGCGCTCGATCTCCACCTTGGAGATGCCGGCGCGCTCCATGCCGGACGTCATCATCCGGCGGATGGCGACGTCTTCCTTGACGTAGTCCTTGTACAGCTTGTCGGCGTACCACCGGGACTTGAAGTCCGTGGTGACACCGAGCCGGAACCCATGCGGGTTAACCTTCTGGCCCATTACCGGGTTCCTTCCTTGCTGCTGACGACCACGGTGATGTGGCTGGTCCGCTTGCGGATCCGGTAGGCACGGCCCTGGGCACGCGGACGGAACCGCTTCAGGGTCGGGCCCTCGTCGACGTACGCCTCGCTGATCACCAGCGAGGAGGCGTCCGTGTGGTCGTAGTTGTGCGCGGCGTTGGCGATGGCGCTGTCGAGCACCTTGCCGACCGGCACGGAGGCTGCCTGCGGAGCGAATCGCAGAACAGCCTGGGCCTCCGTGGCGTCCATGCCACGGATGAGGTCCACCACACGGCGGGCCTTCATGGGCGTGACGCGGATGTACCGCGCCTGGGCCCTGGCTTCCATGGTTGTCCCTTCAGTTTCTTACGTGTCTGAATGCGATCCGCTTTAGCGGCGCTTCGACTTCCGGTCGTCCTTGACGTGGCCCCGGAAGGTGCGGGTCGGCGAGAACTCGCCGAGCTTGTGACCGACCATCGACTCGGTGACGAACACCGGGATGTGGGTCTTGCCGTTGTGCACCGCGATCGTGTGGCCGAGCATGGCCGGGACGATCATCGAGCGACGGGACCAGGTCTTGATGACGTTCTTGGAACCGGCTTCGTTCTGAGCATCCACCTTCTTGATGAGGTGCTCGTCGACGAAGGGCCCCTTCTTGAGACTGCGCGGCATCTAAACCCGCTCCTAGCGCTTCTTGTTCGTCTTGCGGCGGCGGACGATGTACTTGTTGCTCGCCTTCTTGGGAGAACGAGTACGACCCTCCTTCTGACCCCAGGGGCTGACCGGGTGGCGACCACCGGAGGTCTTGCCCTCACCACCACCGTGGGGGTGGTCAACCGGGTTCATCGCCACACCGCGAACGGTCGGGCGGACGCCCAGCCAGCGCTTGCGGCCGGCCTTGCCCCAGTTGATGTTGCTCTGCTCGGCGTTGCCGACCTCGCCGACGGTGGCGCGGCAGCGCACGTCGACCAGGCGGATCTCACCGGACGGCATGCGGAGGTGGGCCATCTGGCCCTCCTTCGCGAGCAGCTGCACGGAGGCACCGGCGGAGCGGGCGAACTTGGCGCCGCCACCCGGACGAAGCTCCACGGAGTGGATCGTCGTACCGACCGGGATGTTGCGGAGCGCCAGGTTGTTGCCGGGCTTGATGTCGGCGCCGGGACCGTTCTCGATCCGGTCGCCCTGTCCGAGGCCCTTGGGGGCCAGGATGTAGCGCTTCTCGCCGTCCGCGTAGTGCAGGAGCGCGATGCGCGCGGTGCGGTTGGGGTCGTACTCGATGTGCGCGACCTTCGCCGGCACGCCGTCCTTGTCGTGACGACGGAAGTCGATCACGCGGTAGGCGCGCTTGTGGCCACCACCCTGGTGGCGGACGGTCACACGACCGGAGTTGTTACGGCCACCCTTGCTGTGCAGGGGGCGGACCAGCGACTTCTCCGGCGTGGACCGCGTGACCTCGACGAAGTCGGCGACGCTGGAGCCACGGCGGCCCGGCGTAGTCGGCTTGTACTTGCGGATTCCCATTTCTCAGTCCTCGTCCGATATCGGACGATCCGGACCTCCGTCAGGAGGTCGGACCGCCGAAGATGTCGATACGGTCGCCCTCGGCGAGGGTCACGATCGCGCGCTTGGTGGACGCGCGCTGGCCGAAGCCGGTGCGGGTCCGCTTGCGCTTGCCCTGGCGGTTGATCGTGTTGACCCCGGTGACCTTGACCGAGAAGACCGCCTGGACGGCCTGCTTGATCTGGGTCTTGTTGGCGTTCGGGTCGACGATGAACGTGTACTTGTTCTCGTCGAGGAGCGCGTAGCTCTTCTCCGACACGACCGGCTTCAGCAGGACGTCACGGGGGTCCGTGTACGCCTTGCTCGCCGGGGTGACGACGGTGTTCTTGCCCTCGGTGGCGTGGCGCTTCGCCTTGGCGACGCGCGCGGCCTTGGCGGCCTTGGCGGCCTTCGAGGCGATGGAGGGGTGACGGGTAGCCATCAGGCCTCGCTCCCTTCGGTGTCGTTGGCCTTCTGCGGGCCGGCGACGAAGGACTCAAGAGCGCCCTTGGTGAAGACCACGTCGTCCGAGACGATCACGTCGTACGTGTTCAGCTGGCCCGGCTCCAGGATGTGGACCTGGGGCAGGTTGCGGGCGGACAGCCACGCGGCCTCGTCGGCGCGCTCGACGACCAGGAGCAGGTTCTTGCGCTCCGAGATCTTGCCGAACAGGCTCTTGGCGGCCTTCGTGGAGGGGGTCTCGCCCTCGATCACGCCGGTGACGACGTGAATGCGGTTCGCGCGGGCCCGGTCGGTGAGGGCGTGGCGCAGGGCCGCGGCCTTCATCTTCTTCGGGGTGCGCTGCGAGTAGTCACGCGGCTGCGGGCCGTGGACGACGCCACCACCGGCGAACTGCGGCGCGCGGGTCGAGCCCTGACGGGCGCGGCCGGTGCCCTTCTGGCGGTACGGCTTCTTGCCGCCACCACGGACCTCGCCACGGGTCTTGGTCTTGTGCGTGCCCTGACGGGCAGCGGCGTTCTGCGCGACGACGACCTGGTGGATCAGCGGGATGCTGACCTTCTCCACACCGAAGATCTCCGCGGGGAGCTCGACGGTACCGGCCTTCTCGCCGGCAGGCGAAAGGATGTCAACAGTGCTCATCGGTTACCTCAGGCCCCCTTGGCCGCGGTGCGGACCAGGACGAGGCCGCCGTTCGGACCGGGAACCGCGCCCTTGATGAGCAGCAGACCCTTCTCCGCGTCAACGGCGTGGACGGTCAGGTTCTGGGTGGTGACCCGCTCGTTGCCCATGCGACCCGCCATGCGGAGGCCCTTGAACACGCGGCCCGGGGTGGCGCAGCCACCGATGGAACCGGGAGAGCGGTGCTTGCGCTGGGTGCCGTGTCCGGCGCCGAGGCCACCGAAGTTGTGGCGCTTCATGACACCGGCGAAGCCCTTGCCCTTGCTCTTGCCGGTCACGTCGACCTTGACGCCGGCCTCGAACACCTCGGCGGTGATCTCCTGGCCCAGCGTGTACTCGGAGGCGTCCGCGGTGCGGATCTCGACGAGGTGACGACGCGGGGTGACGTCGGCCTTGGCGAAGTGGCCCTTGAGGGGCTTGTTCACCTTGCGCGGGTCGATCTCGCCGAAGGCGATCTGGACCGACTCGTAGCCGTCGGTGTCGTTCGTACGGACCTGGGTGACGACGTTCGGGCTGGCCTTGACGACGGTGACGGGAACAACGCGGTTGTTCTCGTCCCACACCTGCGTCATGCCGAGCTTCTCGCCCAGGATGCCCTTGATCTGCTTGGTCATTCTCAGCTCACCGACCCTCAGAGCTTGATCTCGATGTCGACACCGGCCGGCAGGTCGAGTCGCATCAGAGAGTCAACGGTCTTGGGGGTGGGGTCGAGAATGTCGATCAGGCGCTTGTGCGTGCGCATCTCGAAGTGCTCGCGCGAGTCCTTGTACTTGTGCGGCGACTTGATGACGCAGTACACGTTCTTCTCAGTGGGCAGCGGCACCGGGCCCGCGACCGACGCACCAGTACGGGTCACCGTCTCGACGATCTTCTTCGCCGAGGAGTCGATGACCTCGTGGTCGTAGGCCTTGAGCCGGATGCGGATCTTCTGTCCCGCCATGGCTACTTCGTAGTCCTGTCTCTCTTTACGCTCCGGAACCCGGTGTTCCCTTGACTTCCTCCGACCCACGCGGTCGGGCGTGTCGCGCTCCCGCTGACACGGATGTCCCTTGTCCGAACATCCCTGCCGGGGTGGCGCGGCCCTACCAGAACCGCGGACCGGAGGCAAAGCAGCGTCTTTCCCCTGCCGAAGGCCCACCGGGTGCCTGGCCGGTGCCGCGCCCACGCTTCCCGGAAGATTCCCGTACGTCCGCCCCAGCGCTGCCTTACGGCAGTTGGGGCGACGAGTACTGTGGGACTCGCTTCCAGTCCTCCCGGCGGGAGGCGCGCAGCATCAACACTCGACCGAGCAACCCCGCTAGTCTGCCATACGGGGCACGGCGCTGGCCAATCGGGCCGTAGAGGGTACCCGGAGGGTGACGTAGGTCAAACCTGGAGCTCAGCTGGAGAGCTTTCCGGCTCAACGGACGCGGTGGCTCTCCGGCGGGCCCAGGTACGTCGGCGTCAGACCGCCCGTGTCGATCACCAGCCGTTGCAGCACCACCGTCGGGTCGACCATCCAGAACTTCAGGCGGTGCACACCGGCCCGCCCGATCGTGTGTCTCGTCGCCGTCACATTGACGTTGTCCGACGTGTTGCGCGCCCACTGCTTGTTCATCAGGCCGTCGTCGGCGCCCGTGACCGCGGTGATGTCGACGATCTGCGGCTCGGCGTCGTCGAACGACACCCCGTACCGCGGGCCGCCCGTCACCAGCGTCGGGTTCCGGGGGGAGAGGTACGACCAGAGCGTCACCTCGCCCGCCGACAGCAGCGTCACCTCGTACTCCAGTCGCGGTGACGCCGACCGGCCCGGCGTCCGGCGCGCCGCCGTGACGGGCCACGGGGTCATTCCCGCTCCCGTTCGCCCGATCCGGTCGAGCCGTTGCCAGCGCACGTCCCTCGCCCCGACCGCCCGCGCACAGTGCTCCGCGTCGATGGCCACATATCCGCCCGCCTCCACGAAGCCCCGCGGTCCTCGTGGCGACGGCTTCTCGGCCACGGCCTTGACGGTCACCGAGGAACCGGCGCCGCGTACGACCACGGAACCCTCCGCGCCACCCTCCGGCACCCGCGCCCAGTCCACGAGCAGCACCACCCGCACCTGCTGCTCGACCCGGCCGCGCGGACGGTCCGCCCGCAGCCACGGGACCGCCGGCTCGATCCGGTACTCGAAGGGCGTACGGCCCCGGTTGAACACCTCGATGTACTGGTCGGGGCGGGTCTGGTACGGGCTGAACACCGGCAGTACGGCCGCGCCCGCCGCACCCCCGGGCCACCACTCCCCCGAGTCCAGCGAACCGTCGACCGCGACCCCCAGCTCAGCCCCGGACGGCACCTCGATCCGCTTCACCTTGGGGAAGATCTCGTCCGGCAGCGCCACATTGTCCTTCTCCGGCTGCTGCCAGCCCGCGTTCGGTCCGTACCGCTCCACGTCCCCGTAGCCGATGTGCGGCTGCGTCTGGAAGCCGTCCCATTTGCCGCCCGCCACCTCGGTGTTGAAGCGGCGGGCCAGGGCGAAGTCACGCTCCAGGCCGGCCTCCGCCTCCGCCGCCCGGTCGTTCGTGGCGGCCCGGCCCTGGGCCGCGTACAGCAGGTTCGTGAACTCGGCCTCCCGCAACGCGTACACGTTCGCGGTCGCCTGCACCTGGTAGCCGACCAGCTCGAACCACGCGTCCCGCGTCCTCGCCGGAAGCCGGCGCCCGATCCGGTCCGCCGTCTTCGCCAGTGTCCGCCACTCCTCCGTGACCCGCTCCAGCTCACAGTGGCCGAAGTGGAACGGTGTCTCCTGGTCGTCGTACACGACCGCCGACTCGTCCTTGGCCGGGTCCTTCGCCGGATTCAGCGTGATCCGGCGGTTCAGCAGCTCCGGCTTGCGGCGGGCCTGGAGCTGCCCGTACTCGGCGAGCACGGCGGCGATGGCCCCGGCCTCCGCCGGCCCGAAGTTCTGCCGCGCGTAGCGCAGCTCCCACTCCTCAAGGTCTTCCAGCCCCCAACGCCCCGGATTCCAGGCGTAGTTCAGGAAGAACTCGGTCGGCAGCTCGTTGCCCTTCAGATCGCCCACGTTCGTCACCCACAGCCCGTGGTTGCCGTACGCGTGCGCCTGGTGGAGCTGGTCCCAGAGGTTGGCGAGGTTGGCGGTGTCGACCCACTTGTAGTTGCGGCCCACGCCCACGTAGTCGAAGTGGTAGTACAGGCCGTAGCCACCGCCTCGCGGCTCCCGCGGGTCCGGGTGCTTGCGGATGTTGCCCCAGTTGTCGTCCGTCAGGACCACCGTCACGTCGTCGGGCGCGCGCAGCCCGCGGTCCCAGTAGCGCTGGACTTCCTTGTAGAGGGTCCACACCTGCGGGGTCTCCTCCACCGGCCGCCCGGTGACCTCCGCGATGATCTCCCGCTGGGTCGCGATGATCTCCTGCATGAGTTCGATGCCGTCGCCGTCCGGGAGGCTGGTGTCCCCGTTCCCCCGCATGCCGAGCGTGACCACGCCCTCGAAGTCCTGCTCGACCATGCGCCGGATGCCGTCACGCCAGTACGCCTTGATGGCTTCGGCGTTGCGCCGGTACGACCACTCGCCCGTGCCACCGTACGGATCGCTCCCCGGCTTCACGATGGCGCCCGAGGAATCCCTCACCGCGGGGACCGCATGCCGGTTCCACTCCTCGATGCCCCGCATCATGGGCGCCTCGTGAGACGTGCCCATGACAACACCGTATTCCTTCGCCCGCGCGTGGTTCTCCGGATCGTCCTCGGCGAAGGCCCTCCCCCACACCGCGGGCCAGAGGTAGTTCCCCTTCAACCGCAGCAGCACCTCGAAGACCTTGGCCCAGAAGTCCGCGGTGAAGCCTCCGGGGTGACCCGGCGCCTTCCCGGGACCGAAGTACCGGGGTGCCCACGTCCCCAGCGCCGGGTTCTCGTCGTTGATGAACACACCTCGGTACCTCACCGCCGGCGTGCCCTGGCTGAACCGTCCCGGCAGGACGTACACCTCGTCCCGGTGGGCCGGCGGTACGTCGTCCCACCAGTACCAGGGCGAGACCCCGATGCCGTACGAGACGTCGTACGCCCCGAAGATCGTGCCGCGCGGATCGCTGCCCGCGATGACGAACGCCCGCTCGACTCCCGGCATGGGCCGCTCGACCACAGCCTGCAGCGAGGTCTCCCAGCGGCCGCGCACCCCGCTCACGTCGAGCTTGCCCGACGCCACCAACCCGTCGATCAGGGGGCTGTGCCCGATCGTCCCGACAAGGACCGCCTCACGCGCGATCGAGCCGCCGGGCCGCACACCCGTCACCCGCTCGATGTCGTCGCGGAGGTCCCCCGCGACCCGTACGACTCCGGGGTGGTCCTCGGGACTGACGACGACGGGGGCGCCCACAAGCGAGAAGGCGCCCGCACTCGGCGCGAAGGAGATGTACTCCCCCGGATCCGTCAGCCGTGGCGTGGCCCCCTCCGCCCACGCGACCCCCGATAACGCGGGAAGCGTCGCGAGCCCTGCCCCCGCTCCGAGAACGGCTCTACGGCTGACGCGTCCGGACATGCCCCACCCCTCGGTCGGTATGTGCTCAGCGGTATGCCACATGGTGAGGGGAGTGCAGGGTGGGAACAACGGGTCGAACGCGCCGAATACTTTCGTAACAGCCCACACACAACAGCAAAGGGGCCCGCACGACCGAAGTCGTACGGGCCCCTTCAGGAGCTCGCGATGGAGCTACCAGGTCAACTGACCGTCAAGCAAGCGAACTTACTTGTTGATCTTGGTGACCTGGCCGGCGCCCACGGTCCGGCCACCCTCACGGATGGCGAACTTGAGGCCCTCCTCCATGGCGACGGGCTGGATGAGCTCCACCTTCATCTCGGTGTTGTCACCCGGCATGACCATCTCGGTGCCCTCGGGGAGGGTCACGACGCCGGTCACGTCCGTCGTACGGAAGTAGAACTGCGGACGGTAGTTGTTGAAGAACGGCGTGTGGCGGCCACCCTCGTCCTTGGAGAGGATGTAGGCCTGCGCCTCGAACTCGGTGTGCGGGGTGACCGAGCCCGGCTTGATGATGACCTGGCCGCGCTCGACGTCCTCGCGCTTGATGCCGCGGAGCAGCAGACCGACGTTCTCACCGGCCTGGCCCTCGTCGAGCAGCTTGCGGAACATCTCGATGCCGGTGACCGTGGTGGTGGTCTTCTCGGTCTTGATGCCGATGATGTCCACGGTCTCGTTGACCTTCAGGACACCACGCTCGATACGGCCGGTGACGACCGTACCGCGACCGGTGATCGTGAAGACGTCCTCGATCGGCATCAGGAACGGCTTGTCGACGTCGCGCTCCGGCTCCGGGATCGACTCGTCGACGGCCTTCATCAGCTCAAGGACGGAGTTGCCCCACTCCTTGTCGCCCTCAAGAGCCTTGAGCGCCGAGACACGGACGACCGGAAGGTCGTCGCCCGGGAACTCGTACTCGGAGAGCAGCTCACGGACCTCAAGCTCGACGAGCTCCATGATCTCCTCGTCGTCCACCATGTCGGCCTTGTTCAGGGCGACGACGATGTACGGAACGCCGACCTGGCGGGCCAGGAGCACGTGCTCCTTGGTCTGCGGCATCGGGCCGTCCGTGGCGGCGACCACGAGGATGGCGCCGTCCATCTGGGCAGCACCGGTGATCATGTTCTTGATGTAGTCCGCGTGACCGGGGCAGTCGACGTGGGCGTAGTGACGGGTCTCCGTCTGGTACTCGACGTGCGCGATGGAGATGGTGATACCGCGCTGGCGCTCCTCAGGAGCCTTGTCGATCTGGTCGAACGCCGAGGCCTCGTTCAGGTCCGGGAACGCGTCATGCAGCACCTTGGTAATGGCGGCCGTGAGGGTCGTCTTACCGTGGTCAATGTGACCGATGGTGCCGATGTTGACGTGCGGCTTAGTCCGCTCGAACTTCGCCTTCGCCACTGGGGTCCTCCTGTGGAGTGGTTCTGTACGCCTTACTTCATCGGCGCCAGGTGATCTTTGCTGGAAAGCCCGGGCCCCGGGGCATTCCCCCGCGAATGCGGGTGAATACCCCTCAAGGCTCCGGAGTCAAGCCTACGGCGTGTGAACGGGGTACGTTACTCGCCCTTGGCCTTCGCGATGATCTCCTCGGCGACGTTCCGCGGAACCTCGGCGTAGGAGTCGAACTGCATCGAGTAGCTCGCGCGACCCGACGTCTTGCTGCGGAGGTCGCCGACGTAGCCGAACATCTCCGACAGCGGAACCAGGCCCTTCACGACGCGGGCACCGGCACGCTCCTCCATGGCCTGGATCTGGCCACGACGGGAGTTGATGTCGCCGATGACCTCACCCATGTAGTCCTCGGGCGTGGTGACCTCTACGGCCATCATCGGCTCCAGCAGCACGGGGCTGGCCTTGCGCGCGGCCTCCTTGAAGGCCTGCGAACCGGCGATCTTGAACGCCAGCTCGGAGGAGTCGACCTCGTGGTAGGCACCGTCGATCAGCGTGACGCGGACGCCGGTCATCTCGTAACCGGCGAGGATGCCGAACTGCATGGCCTCCTGCGCACCGGCGTCGACCGAAGGGATGTACTCCTTCGGGATACGGCCACCGGTCACCTTGTTCACGAACTCGTACGACGTGTCGCCGCCCTCAAGGGGCTCGATCGCGATCTGCACCTTGGCGAACTGGCCGGTACCACCAGTCTGCTTCTTGTGCGTGTAGTCGACGCGCTCGACGGCCTTGCGGATCGTCTCGCGGTACGCGACCTGCGGCTTGCCGACGTTGGCCTCGACCTTGAACTCACGGCGCATACGGTCGACCAGCACCTCAAGGTGCAGCTCGCCCATGCCACCGATGATGGTCTGGCCGGTCTCCTCGTCGGAGTGGACCTGGAAGGAGGGGTCCTCCTCCGCGAGACGCTGGATGGCGACACCCAGCTTCTCCTGGTCACCCTTGGACTTGGGCTCGATGGCGACCTGGATGACCGGCGCCGGGAAGTCCATGGACTCCAGGATGACCGGGCTCTTGTCGTCGCTCAGCGTCTCACCGGTGGTGGTCTGCTTCAGGCCCATGACGGCGACGATGTCGCCGGCGCCCACCGAGTCGATCTCCTCACGCTTGTTGGCGTGCATGCGGTAGATCTTGCCGATGCGCTCCTTCTTGCCCTTGACGGAGTTCAGCACCTGCGTGCCGGACTCCAGGCGGCCCGAGTAGACCCGGACGAAGGTGAGCTTGCCGAGGTGCGGGTCGCTCATGATCTTGAACGCCAGCGCGGACAGCGGCTCGTCGTCGGACGGCTTGCGCTTGATGACCTCGTCCGGGTCGTTGACGGCGCGGCCCTCGATGGCCTCGACGTCAAGCGGGGTGGGGAGGTAGCGCACGACCGCGTCGAGCAGGGGCTGGACGCCCTTGTTCTTGAACGCGGTGCCACAGAACACCGGGGTGACCGTGGTGTCGCTGGACTTGCCGGAGGCGATGGTGATGCGACGGATCGCGGCGTACAGCTGCTCCTCGGTGGGCTCCTCGCCCTCCAGGTACAGCTCCATGATCTCTTCGTCGTTCTCCGCGACGGCCTCGATCAGCTTGCCGCGGTACTCCTCGGCAGCCTCGGTGTGCGTGGCCGGGATGTCGACGACGTCGTACATCTCGCCCTTGGCGGCCTCGGCGGACCACACGAGCGCCTTCATGCGGACCAGGTCCACGACGCCCTTGAAGTCGGCCTCGGCGCCGATCGGGAGCTGCATGACGAGGGGCTGGGCGCCCAGGCGGTCCGAGATCATGTCCACGCAGCGGTGGAACTCGGCGCCGGTACGGTCCAGCTTGTTGACGAAGCAGATACGCGGAACGCCGTAGCGGTCCGCCTGACGCCACACCGTCTCGGACTGGGGCTCGACGCCGGCAACGCCGTCGAACACCGTCACAGCACCGTCGAGCACGCGCAGGGAGCGCTCCACCTCGACGGTGAAGTCGACGTGCCCCGGGGTGTCGATGATGTTGATGGTGTGGTCGACGTTGTCCAGCGGCCAGTGACAGGTAGTGGCAGCAGAGGTGATCGTGATGCCACGCTCCTGCTCCTGCTCCATCCAGTCCATGGTGGCAGCGCCGTCGTGGACTTCACCGATCTTGTACGAAACACCGGTGTAGAACAGGATCCGCTCGGTGGTGGTCGTCTTGCCCGCGTCGATGTGGGCCATGATCCCGATGTTGCGGACCCTGGCCAGGTCAAGCGAAGTGGTAGCCATAAGGCTTCAGTCTTCTCTCGGTCTCGATGGGGTCTGCGACTACCAGCGGTAGTGCGCGAAGGCCTTGTTGGACTCGGCCATCTTGTGCGTGTCCTCGCGCTTCTTCACAGCGGCACCAAGGCCGTTGGAGGCGTCGAGGAGTTCGTTGAGCAGACGCTCGGTCATGGTCTTCTCGCGACGGGCGCGGGAGTAACCGACCAGCCAGCGCAGCGCCAGGGTGTTGGCACGGCCGGGCTTGACCTCGACCGGAACCTGGTAGGTGGCGCCACCGACACGGCGGGACTTGACCTCAAGGGTCGGCTTGATGTTCTCAAGGGCGCGCTTGAGCGTGATGACCGGGTCGTTGCCGGTCTTGTCGCGCAGGCCCTCCATGGCGCCGTACACGATGCGCTCGGCGGTGGAGCGCTTGCCGTTCAGCAGCACCTTGTTGATGAGCGAGGTGACAAGAGGAGAACCGTAGACCGGGTCGATGATGACCGGGCGCTTCGGGGCAGGGCCCTTACGAGGCATTCTTACTTCTCCTTCTTGGCGCCGTAACGGCTGCGGGCCTGCTTGCGGTTCTTGACACCCTGGGTGTCGAGCGAACCACGGATGATCTTGTAGCGAACACCCGGCAGGTCCTTCACACGGCCACCGCGCACGAGCACGATGGAGTGCTCCTGCAGGTTGTGACCCTCACCCGGAATGTAAGCGGTGACCTCGATCCCGCTGGTCAGACGCACACGCGCGACCTTACGCAGGGCCGAGTTCGGCTTCTTCGGGGTGGTCGTGAACACACGCGTGCAGACGCCCCGACGCTGAGGGGAACCCTCAAGTGCGGGCGTCTTGTTCTTCTCGACCTTGTCCTGCCGGCCCTTCCGGACCAGCTGCTGGATCGTAGGCACTACTTCTCCGGTTTCTGTGTGCCGATGGGTACAGCTAACCTGGAACGTCGCCGACCCACGCGGTCGGGTGTGTCGAATCCCGCAGACTCCCGCCGCAAGGCGAAAAGGGCGCAGATTACGGTGGCCGGTGACGGCTCGCCATGCGGTTGATGGCACACACGGGAGCCAGGGCACACCCCAGGCACAAGGTCTGAGCGTACCTACCTCATTCGCTGCGGTCAAAACAAATGGGCGCCGCCCGCATCGCCACGCGGAACATGTCAAGACCCCGTGCCGTACCTGATCTTCTCACCCACGGCCCGCGATCTTCTCTACGGCAGGTCCCGCAGGCCCAACTCCCCAGAGCCCAGCGGCACATGACGCGCCGCTGACAGCCCGCTGACACGCCGAAGGGCGGTCACCCACAGGGTGACCGCCCTTCAGTACGTCAGACGTACGCCTTACTGGTTGTACGGACCGTAGTCGTAGTCCTCCAGCGGCACGGCCTGGCCGGAGCCCGTGCCGAACGGCGAGTAGTCGATGTCGTCGTAGCCCACGGCCGAGTACATCGCGGCCTTGGCCTCCTCGGTCGGCTCGACCCGGATGTTGCGGTAGCGGGACAGACCCGTACCGGCCGGGATGAGCTTACCGATGATGACGTTCTCCTTGAGGCCGATCAGGGAGTCGGACTTGGCGTTGATCGCCGCGTCCGTGAGGACCCTGGTCGTCTCCTGGAAGGACGCCGCCGACAGCCACGACTCGGTCGCCAGCGAGGCCTTGGTGATACCCATCAGCTGCGGACGGCCGGAGGCCGGGTGGCCGCCTTCCTGGACCACACGACGGTTCTCGGTCTCGAACTTCGAGCGCTCCACGAGCTCGCCGGGCAGCAGCTCGGCGTCGCCGGACTCGATGATCGTCACACGGCGCAGCATCTGCCGGATGATGATCTCGATGTGCTTGTCGTGGATCGACACGCCCTGCGAGTTGTAGACCTTCTGGACCTCGCCGACCAGGTGGACCTGGACGGCACGCTGACCCAGGATGCGCAGCACGTCGTGCGGGTTGGTGGCACCCACGGTGAGCTGCTGGCCCACCTCGACGTGGTCGCCCTCACGGACCAGGACCTTGGCGCGCTTCGAGATCGGGTACGCCGTCTCGTCGCTGCCGTCGTCCGGGGTGACGACGAGCTTCTTGGTCTTCTCGGTCTCCTCGATCCGCACGCGGCCGGAGGCCTCGGAGATCGGGGCGACACCCTTGGGCGTACGGGCCTCGAAGAGCTCGACGACACGGGGCAGACCCTGGGTGATGTCGTCACCGGCCACACCACCGGTGTGGAAGGTACGCATCGTCAGCTGGGTACCGGGCTCACCGATGGACTGGGCGGCGATGATGCCGACCGCCTCACCGATGTCGACCAGCTTGCCGGTGGCCAGCGAGCGGCCGTAGCACATGGCGCAGGTGCCGACGGCGGACTCACAGGTCAGGACCGAGCGGGTCTTGACCGTCTCGACCCCGTACTTGACCAGCTCGTCGATGAGCACGTCACCGAGGTCGGTACCGGCCGGGGCCAGCACCCTGCCGTCGACGACGATGTCCTCGGCGAGGCAGCGCGCGTACACGGACGTCTCGACGTTCTCCGTCTTGCGCAGCACGCCGTCCGCGCCGCGCTCGGCGATCGCCAGCTTGAGGCCGCGCTCGGTGCCGCAGTCCTCCTCGCGGATGATGACGTCCTGCGAGACGTCGACCAGACGACGGGTGAGGTAACCCGAGTCGGCGGTACGCAGAGCGGTGTCCGCCAGACCCTTACGGGCACCGTGCGTGGAGATGAAGTACTCCAGCACGGACAGACCCTCACGGAACGACGCCTTGATGGGCCGCGGGATGGTCTCGTTCTTGGCGTTCGACACCAGACCGCGCATACCGGCGATCTGGCGCATCTGCATCATGTTTCCTCGGGCACCCGAGTTCACCATCATGAAGATGGGGTTGGTCTTCGGGAAGTTGTCGTTCATGGCCTCGGCGACCTCGTTGGTCGCGTTGGTCCAGATCCCGATGAGCTCCTGGGTGCGCTCGTCCTTGGTGATCAGACCGCGCTCGTACTGCTTCTGGATCTTCTCGTCCGCGGCCTCCCACTTGGCGACGATCTCCTTCTTCGCCTCGGGGACGACGACGTCGGAGATGGCCACGGTGACACCGGAACGGGTCGCCCAGTAGAAGCCGGCCGCCTTCAGGTTGTCGAGCGTCGCCGCCACGATGACCTTGGGGTAGCGCTCGGCGAGGTCGTTGACGATCTCGGAGAGCTGCTTCTTGCCGACCTCGTAGTCGACGAACGGGTAGTCCTCGGGCAGCAGTTCGTTGAAGAGCGCGCGGCCCAGCGTGGTGGTCAGCCGGAAGCTGTCACCCTGCTGCCACTCCGGCTCGCCCTCCTCCTGCGCCGGCGGGGTCCAGCCGCGCGGCGGGATGGTGCCCACCGGGAAGCGGATGTCCACGCGCGACTGCAGCGACAGCTCGCCGGCGTCGAACGCCATGATCGCCTCGGCCACGGACGAGAACGAACGCTCCTCGCCCTTGACCTCCCGCATCTCGCCGTCGGTGGTGAGGAAGAACAGACCGAGGACCATGTCCTGGGTCGGCATCGTCACCGGACGACCGTCGGCGGGCTTGAGGATGTTGTTCGAGGACAGCATCAGGATGCGGGCCTCGGCCTGCGCCTCCGCGGACAGCGGCAGGTGCACGGCCATCTGGTCACCGTCGAAGTCCGCGTTGAACGCGGTGCAGACGAGCGGGTGGATCTGGATGGCCTTGCCCTCGACCAGCTGCGGCTCGAAGGCCTGGATGCCGAGGCGGTGCAGCGTGGGCGCACGGTTCAGCAGAACCGGGTGCTCCGCGATGACCTCTTCCAGCACGTCGTACACGACCGTACGGCCGCGCTCGACCATGCGCTTGGCGCTCTTGATGTTCTGCGCGTGGTTCAGGTCCACCAGACGCTTCATCACGAACGGCTTGAACAGCTCCAGCGCCATCGCCTTGGGCAGACCGCACTGGTGCAGCTTCAGCTGCGGACCGACGACGATCACGGAACGGGCCGAGTAGTCGACGCGCTTGCCGAGCAGGTTCTGACGGAAGCGGCCCTGCTTGCCCTTCAGCATGTCGCTGAGGGACTTCAGGGGACGGTTGCCCGGGCCGGTGACCGGACGGCCGCGGCGGCCGTTGTCGAAGAGGGCGTCAACAGCCTCCTGAAGCATGCGCTTCTCGTTGTTGACGATGATCTCCGGGGCACCGAGGTCCAGGAGCCTCTTCAGACGGTTGTTGCGGTTGATGACACGGCGGTACAGGTCGTTCAGGTCGGAGGTCGCGAAGCGGCCACCGTCCAGCTGCACCATCGGACGCAGGTCCGGCGGGATGACCGGCACGCAGTCGAGCACCATGCCCTTGGGGCTGTTGCTGGTCTGCAGGAACGCGGAGACGACCTTCAGGCGCTTGAGCGCACGGGTCTTCTTCTGGCCCTTGCCGGTACGGATGATCTCGCGGAGGCGCTCGGCCTCCTCGTCCAGGTCGAAGGACTCCAGGCGCTTCTGCAGCGCCGCGGCGCCCATCGAACCGTCGAAGTACGTGCCGAAGCGGTCACGCAGCTCGCGGTAGAGGAGCTCGTCGCCCTCCAGGTCCTGGACCTTGAGGTTCTTGAACCGGGTCCACACCTCGTCGAGACGGTCGATCTCGCGCTGCGCACGGTCGCGCAGTTGCTTCATCTCACGCTCGGCGCCCTCGCGCACCTTGCGGCGCACGTCGGCCTTGGCGCCCTCGGCCTCCAGCTCGGCCAGGTCGGTTTCGAGCTTCTTGGCGCGGGCCTCCAGGTCGGCGTCCCGGCGGTTCTCGATCTGCTGCCGCTCGACGGAGACGTGCGCCTCCAGGGAGGGCAGGTCGCGCGTACGGCGCTCCTCGTCGACGTACGTGATCATGTACGCCGCGAAGTAGATGACCTTCTCCAGGTCCTTCGGAGCGAGGTCGAGCAGGTAGCCGAGGCGCGAGGGAACGCCCTTGAAGTACCAGATGTGCGTGACGGGAGCGGCCAGCTCGATGTGGCCCATCCGCTCACGGCGCACCTTGGCGCGAGTCACCTCGACACCGCAGCGCTCACAGATGATGCCCTTGAAGCGGACGCGCTTGTACTTGCCGCAGTAGCACTCCCAGTCCCGGGTCGGACCGAAGATCTTCTCGCAGAAGAGTCCGTCCTTTTCGGGCTTGAGGGTGCGGTAGTTGATGGTCTCGGGCTTCTTGACCTCGCCGTGGCTCCACTGACGGATGTCGTCAGCGGTGGCCAGGCCGATCCGGAGCTCGTCGAAGAAGTTGACGTCGAGCACTATGCGTCAATCCCTCTCAGGGTTGTAAGTCTTGGGGTCTGAAACGGGGGTCCCGGGGCCGGCGGACCCTGATCGCTCACGGTCCGCCGAAATCCCGTCAGACCTCTTCGACGCTGCTCGGCTCGCGCCGGGACAGGTCGATGCCGAGCTCCTCCGCAGCGCGGAAGACGTCCTCGTCGGTGTCACGCATCTCGATGGACATACCGTCGCTGGACAGCACCTCCACGTTCAGGCACAGGGACTGCATCTCCTTGATGAGCACCTTGAAGGACTCGGGGATGCCGGGTTCGGGGATGTTCTCGCCCTTGACGATGGCCTCGTAGACCTTCACGCGGCCGGTGACGTCGTCGGACTTGATGGTCAGCAGCTCCTGGAGGGCGTACGCGGCGCCATAGGCCTCCAGCGCCCACACCTCCATCTCGCCGAACCGCTGGCCACCGAACTGGGCCTTACCACCCAGCGGCTGCTGGGTGATCATCGAGTACGGGCCGGTCGAGCGGGCGTGCAGCTTGTCGTCGACCAGGTGGTGCAGCTTGAGGATGTACATGTACCCGACCGAGATCGGGTCCGGGAACGGCTCACCGCTACGGCCGTCGAACAGCCGCGCCTTACCGGTCGGGAGCACCATGCGCTCTCCGTCGCGGTTCGGGATGGTGTGCTGCAGCAGACCCGCGAGCTCGTCCTCACGCGCACCGTCGAAGACGGGGGTGGCGACGTTCGTGCCCGGGTCGACCCGGTCGGCCTCGATGGCCTGCAGGCGCTGCGCCCACTCCTCGCTGAGCCCGGAGACGTCCCAGCCGCGGCTGGCGAGCCAGCCGAGGTGGATCTCCAGGACCTGTCCCGGGTTCATTCGGGACGGGACACCGAGCGGGTTGAGGATGATGTCGACCGGGGTGCCGTCCTCCAGGAACGGCATGTCCTCGATCGGCAGGATCTTCGAGATGACACCCTTGTTGCCGTGGCGGCCGGCGAGCTTGTCACCGTCGGTGATCTTGCGCTTCTGCGCCACGTACACGCGCACCAGCTGGTTCACACCCGGGGGAAGCTCGTCGCCCTCCTCGCGGTCGAAGACGCGGACGCCGATGACCTTGCCGGTCTCGCCGTGCGGCACCTTCAGCGAGGTGTCACGGACCTCACGGGCCTTCTCACCGAAGATCGCGCGCAGCAGGCGCTCCTCCGGCGTCAGCTCGGTCTCACCCTTCGGGGTCACCTTGCCGACGAGGATGTCACCGGCGATGACCTCGGCACCGATACGGATGATGCCGCGCTCGTCGAGGTCGGCGAGGACCTCCTCGGAGACGTTCGGGATGTCCCGGGTGATCTCCTCGGGGCCGAGCTTGGTGTCACGGGCGTCGACCTCGTGCTCCTCGATGTGGATCGAGGAGAGGACGTCGTCCTGCACGAGGCGCTGCGACAGGATGATCGCGTCCTCGTAGTTGTGACCCTCCCACGGCATGAACGCCACGAGCAGGTTCTTGCCGAGCGCCATCTCGCCGTTCTGGGTGGCCGGGCCGTCGGCGAGGACCTGGCCCTCGATGACGCGGTCGCCCTCGTTGACGATGACCTTCTGGTTGACCGAGGTGCCCTGGTTGGACCGGGCGAACTTGGCCAGGCGGTACGTGATGTACGTGCCGTCGTCGTTGGCCGTGGTGATGTAGTCCGCGGAGACCTCCTGGACCACACCGGCCTTCTCGGCCTTGACGACGTCGCCGGCGTCGACGGCGGAGCGGTACTCCATGCCGGTGCCGACGAGCGGGGACTCGGACTTGATGAGCGGCACGGCCTGACGCATCATGTTCGCGCCCATGAGGGCACGGTTGGCGTCGTCGTGCTCCAGGAACGGGATCATGGCGGTCGCGACCGACACCATCTGGCGCGGCGAGACGTCCATGTAGTCGACGTCCTCGGGGCTGACGTAGTCGACCTCACCGCCACGGCGGCGCACCAGGACACGCGCCTCGGCGAAGCGGAGCTCGTCCGTCAGCGTGGCGTTGGCCTGCGCGATGACGAACCGGTCCTCTTCGTCGGCCGTGAGGTAGTCGACCTCGTCGGTGACCTGACCGTCGTTGACCTTGCGGTACGGGGTCTCGACGAAACCGAACGCGTTGACCCGGCCGTACGAGGCCAGCGAGCCGATCAGACCGATGTTAGGGCCTTCAGGGGTCTCGATCGGGCACATGCGGCCGTAGTGCGACGGGTGCACGTCACGGACCTCGAAGCCGGCCCGCTCACGGGAGAGACCACCCGGACCAAGGGCCGACAGACGGCGCTTGTGGGTGAGACCCGACAGCGGGTTGTTCTGGTCCATGAACTGCGACAGCTGGCTGGTGCCGAAGAACTCCTTGATGGAGGCGACGACCGGCCGGATGTTGATCAGCGTCTGCGGCGTGATCGCCTCGACGTCCTGCGTGGTCATGCGCTCACGGACGACTCGCTCCATACGCGCCAGACCCGTGCGGACCTGGTTCTGGATGAGCTCGCCGACGTTACGCAGACGGCGGTTGCCGAAGTGGTCGATGTCGTCGGTCTCGACGACGATCTGCGTGCCGTTGTCGCCGACCGTCTCGATCTCGCCCGCGTGCAGCTTCACCAGGTACTTGATCGTCGAGATGACGTCCTCGACGGTCAGGACACCCGCGTCGAGCGGAGCGTCCGAACCCAGCTTCTTGTTGACCTTGTAGCGGCCGACCTTGGCGAGGTCGTAACGCTTGGGGTTGAAGTACAGGTTCTCCAGCAGCGTCTGCGCGGCCTCACGCGTGGGGGGCTCGCCCGGACGCAGCTTGCGGTAGATGTCGAGCAGCGCGTCGTCCTGGCCCTGGGTGTGGTCCTTCTCCAGGGTGGCGCGCATGGACTCGTAGTCGCCGAACTCTTCGAGGATCTGCTCGGTGGTCCAGCCGAGCGCCTTGAGGAGGACGGTCACGGACTGCTTGCGCTTGCGGTCGATGCGGACACCGACCATGTCGCGCTTGTCGATCTCCATCTCCAGCCAGGCACCCCGGGACGGGATGATCTTGGCGGAGAAGATGTCCTTGTCGGACGTCTTGTCGATCGAGGAGTCGAAGTAGACACCGGGCGAACGGACCAGCTGCGACACCACGACACGCTCGGTGCCGTTGATGACGAACGTGCCCTTGTTCGTCATGAGCGGGAAGTCGCCCATGAAGACGGTCTGGGACTTGATCTCGCCGGTCTCGTTGTTGGTGAACTCGGCCGTGACGAAGAGGGGCGCGGCGTAGGTGAAGTCGCGCTCCTTGCACTCGTCGATGGAGTTCTTCGGCGGCTCGAAGCGGTGGTCGCGGAATGTCAGCGACATCGACCCGGAGAAGTCCTCGATCGGGGAGATCTCCTCGAAGATCTCCTCCAGACCGGACTTGGTGGGGACGTCCTGACCGGACTCCAGAGCCTCCTCGACCCGACTCTGCCAGGCGGTGTTGCCGAGCAGCCAGTCGAAGCTCTCGGTCTGCAGCGCGAGCAGGTTGGGAACCTCAAGAGGCTCCTTGATCTTTGCAAAGGAGATGCGCAGCGGGGCGGTGCTGGCGCCGTTGTTCATATTCGCGTTCGAGGCAGTGCGCGAGGCGGCCAAGAGGGGGTCCTTCCGAGGGCTCGGACTCACTACGCGCGTACCGGCCCCCTCGACCGGACACAGAGATGGAAAGCCCCAGGTGGGGGACGCTTCAATCGTCGGTGTCGGGCGAGGGCATGTTCCTGGTGACGGGCAGGAAGCAGCTAACAGGCAGCGCAAAGGGTCAGTGTAGCCACTTGGCTCACTGATGTCCAGTGCGGGTTTGCGGACCCTCGAAAACCCTCGTTGTTCGTCAACACCTGCGACAAGCCACGCCCTCGATGCACATCGATACTTCCCTCTTCGTCGTCGATCCATGCCTCGGATGCGGATCGTTGTGACGACGCGTCCTGAGAATTGCGCGCTGCGTGCAGTTCGTCAAGGCCCCCAAGCCCGACCCGGGTGCCGCGATCGTCACTCGCAGCCGGTCACCGGGGTGCCCGGAGGCACAACGAAGATCACCATACTCGTCGGAACCCACAGTGCAAGGCAGCCGTCCGACAACGTCCGGAACGCCGAAGGGCGACCACCCACTTGGGTGATCGCCCTTCGGTGCGTCTGCGTTACAGCCCCACGGAGGAACTGCGCGGCGTCGGGATCCGTACGGACCCCTGAGGTCTTACTTGACCTCGACGGAGGCGCCGGCGCCCTTGAGGGACTCGGCGGCCTTCTCGGCGGCGTCCTTGGCGACCTTCTCCAGGACGGGCTTCGGGGCGCCGTCCACGAGGTCCTTGGCCTCCTTCAGACCCAGCGAGGTCAGCTCACGCACGACCTTGATGACCTGGATCTTCTTGTCGCCGGCGCCGGTGAGGATGACGTCGAACTCGTCCTTCTCCTCCTCGGCGGGGGCGGCGGCGCCACCGGCGGCACCACCGGCGACGACGACCGGCGCGGCAGCGGCGGCGGTGACGTCGAACTTCTCCTCGAACGCCTTCACGAACTCGGAAAGCTGGATGAGGGTCATGTTCTCGAACTCGGCGAGCAGTTCTTCCTGGGTGAGAGCCACGATGGCTTTCCTTCCACTAATTCGGCTGGTGCCGGATGTACATGTCTGGCGGGCGTACGTTCGGCCCGCTACGACCGTTGCCCGGAGGGGGTTGCCTCAGGCGGCGGTCATTTCGCGAGCCGAGTTACTCGGCACCGCCCTGCTCGTCCTGCTTGGCGCGCAGCGCGTCCACGGTGCGGACGAGCTTCGACGGCAGCGCCTGGAAGACAGAGGCAGCCTGGGACTGCTTGCCCTTCAGAGCACCGGCCAGCTTGGAGAGCAGAACCTCGCGGGACTCAAGGTCCGCAAGCTTCTTGATCTCGTCGGCGGACAGCGCCTTGCCGTCAAGGACACCGCCCTTGATGACGAGGTTCGGGTTGTCCTTGGCGAAGTCACGAAGACCCTTCGCCGACTCCACCGGGTCACCGGTGACGAAGGCGACCGCCGTCGGACCGTTGAACAGGTCGTCGAGCGTCGTGATCCCGGCCTCGTTGGCCGCAATCTTGGTCAGCGTGTTCTTCACCACGGCGTACTGGGCGTTCTCACCGAGCGACCGGCGCAGCGTCTTGAGCTGCGCCACGGTGAGACCCCGGTACTCGGTCAGCACGGCGGCGTTCGAGCTGCGGAACTGCTCCGTCAGCTCGGCTACCGCGGCAGCCTTGTCGGGCCTTGCCATAGAGCGTCGGCCTCCTTCCGGGTGTTGAGGACCGCTCGGAAGGGGCCGGCATAAACGAAACGCCCCGGCGCAGGCGCACGGGGCGTAGCTCGACCGGACGAATCCCGTCTGCAAACGGAACCGGTCCAGGAGCACTTCCACAGTCACCTGCGCGGGTCGTCCGCAGTTCAGCGGATCCTTCGGCCACCGGGCCCTCTCACGAGCGCCACGGCAACGACCAGCGGTCTTTGGCTTCTGGGTGAGCGTAGATGACACGGGGCGTGTCAAGCAAATCCGTTCGGCCGCGCCCCCGTGGACGGGGCGCGGCCGGGGCGGACGTCAGCCCTGCTGGGCCGCCTCCATCATCTCGGCGAGGTCCATCGTGTCCTTGGCCGGCGGGGCCTCCACGGTCACCGGCTTGTTGTAGTCGAGGAACGTGATGGTCATGTCGAGCGGGCCCTTGTCGGCGTCGCCCTTCATGCGGAACTGCTTGGTGTGGTCCTCGTCGTCGATCCACATGTGCATCGTGAGGCTGTCGAGGCCCATGTCCTCGTACTGCTCGATGGCCTTCTCACGCTGCTCGCGGGTGGCCTTGTCCTCGCCCTTGAGGGACTTGCGGAACTGGTCGAGGGTGACCGTGCCCTGGTAGTGGGTGGTCTCGACACCGTCGATGGTCTCGGTGCCGACCTCCTTCACGTCCTTGGAGCCGGTGAGGAGGGTGGACTCCTGGGCCGGGTTCTTGTCGGCCGTGGCGCCCAGGGACTCGCCGCCGAGGGCACCGGCGTCCTTCCCGAGCGCGTCCATGTCGAACTTGATCCAGCGCTTTCCGTCCATCTCCTTCGCGGCCTCGGCGCCTCCGTCGAGGTACATGGCCTTGTCGACGAGCCTGATCTCGACCTCGTTGGCCTCGGCCTGGTCGAGCGCCGTCATCTTCATGCTCATGGCAACAGTGGGCTTCATGCTCATCTGCGCCTCGGCCTCGATGCGCCCCTCTTCCGGGACCTCGCCCGTCATCCGGTAGCTCAGGGACGTGATGTCCTCAACGTTCTTCGCCGCCTTCGCCACGGCCGCCGCGGGCGTCATCTTCGGCGACTCCTCCTTCGCGGAGTCACTCCCGGTTTCCGTCCCGCAGGCGACCGCTCCGCCGCTGAGCAGCAGGGCGGCGAGCGCCGCGCCGGTTACCTTCCGACGCATGGATCCGTACACAGAAATCCCCATGAGTCCCCCCAAGGAACGCTTGATCGATTCATAGCAAGACCGAGAGCGTATACCAGGCGGATTCCCGTGTCCCCCGGACTTTCCCCGGCTCTGTGTGGCTCACCTCACGCGCCCGGCAAGGGACGAGCCCCGCACCTCGAAAGGTTGCGGGGCTCGCTGACCGGATCGCGTGCGAACCGGCTACCGAAAGGAGCGCAGGGCTCAGACGGCGGCCGGGTCCTCCTCGACGAGGAGGTTGCGGGTGCGGTTGGGGTCGACCGGGATGCCGGGGCCCATCGTGGTGGTGATGGCGGCCTTCTTGATGTAGCGGCCCTTGGCGGCGGACGGCTTCAGACGGAGGATCTCCTCCAGCGCCGCGCCGTAGTTCTCCACCAGCTTGCTGTCGTCGAACGACGTCTTGCCGATGATGAAGTGCAGGTTCGAGTGCTTGTCGACGCGGAACTCGATCTTGCCGCCCTTGATGTCGTTGACGGCCTTGGTGACGTCCGGGGTCACGGTGCCGGTCTTGGGGTTCGGCATCAGACCACGGGGACCGAGCACGCGGCCGAGGCGGCCGACCTTGCCCATGAGGTCCGGGGTGGCGACGACGGCGTCGAAGTCCAGACGGCCCTTCGCCACCTCGTCGATCAGCTCGTCGGAGCCGACGATGTCGGCGCCCGCGGCGCGTGCGGCCTCGGCACGGTCACCGGTCGCGAAGACCAGGACCCGGGCGGTCTTACCGGTGCCGTGCGGGAGGTTCACGGTGCCACGGACCATCTGGTCGGCCTTGCGCGGGTCGACACCCAGACGGAAGGCGACCTCGACGGTGCCGTCGAACTTGGTCGTGGAGGTCTCCTTGGCGAGGCGGACGGCTTCGAGCGGGGCGTACAGCTTCTCCCGGTCGATCTTGATGTCCGCAGCGCGGAGAGCCTTGCTGCGCTTGCTCACAACTGCTCCTGTGTGTTCTGAGAGGAGTCGTGGTACGGGCCGAGCAGGCCCTGCCACGTGCGGCTGCCCGTTCGGCAGCTGCATGGTTCAACGAAGGTGGGGTTCAGCCCTCGACCGTGACGCCCATGGAACGCGCGGTACCGGCGATGATCTTCGCGGCGGCGTCCAGGTCGTTGGCGTTGAGGTCGGGCAGCTTGGTCTGGGCGATCTCGCGGACCTGCGCCTCGGTGATCTTGGCGACCTTGGTCTTGTGCGGCTCGCCGGAGCCCTTCTCCACGCCCGCGGCCTTGAGGATCATCTTGGCGGCCGGCGGCGTCTTGGTGATGAAGGTGAAGGAACGGTCCTCGTAGACCGTGATCTCCACCGGGATGACCCACCCGCGCTGCGACTCCGTCGCGGCGTTGTAGGCCTTGCAGAACTCCATGATGTTGACGCCGTGCTGACCCAGCGCCGGGCCGACCGGCGGGGCCGGGTTCGCGGCACCGGCCTGGATCTGGAGCTTGATAAGCCCCGTGACCTTCTTCTTCTTGGGAGGCATTGCTCTCCGGGTCCTTTCGATTCGAGTGCGCCTCCGCCCGGGTCGCGTCCCGGATGAAGGCATACCGCGCAACGATAACGGGTACAGATGCGCGGCCAAAAACCGCGCAGGTCAGACCGGCCACGAGGGCCTGCCTGACCTGCGCGAAGCGACAAGTCCAGAAGTGCCGCAGTTCCCAAGGCCGGAGTTCCGGCCGTGGAACTAGTTCTTCTGGATCTGGTCGAAGCTGAGCTCGACCGGCGTCTCGCGGCCGAAGATCTCGACGAGGCCCTTGACCTTCTTCGAGTCGGGGTTGATCTCGTTGATGGTCGCCTGGAGCGTGGCGAACGGGCCGTCGGTGACGGTGACCGAGTCGCCGACCTCGAAGTCCAGCACCTGGACCTCGACCTTGCGGGCCGGAGCCGGCTTGCCCTCGGCCTCGGCGGCCTCACGGGCGGCCTTCTCCTCGGCCTCCGGGGCGAGCATCTTGACGATCTCGTCGAGCGTCAGCGGGTAAGGGTCGTAGGCGTTGCCCACGAAGCCGGTGACGCCGGGCGTGTTGCGGACGACGCCCCAGGACTCGTTCGTCAGGTCCATGCGCACCAGGACGTAGCCGGGGAGCTTGTTCTGACGGATGGTCTTGCGGTCGCCGTTCTTGATCTGGACGACCTCCTCCTGCGGCACCTCGGCCTGGAAGATGTAGTCCTCGACGTTCAGCGAGACGGCGCGCTGCTCCAGGTTGGTCTTCACGCGGTTCTCGTAGCCGGCGTACGTGTGGATGACGTACCACTCGCCGGGCAGCGTCCGCAGTTCCTCGCGCAGCGCGGCGACGGGGTCGACGGGCTCGGCCTCCTCCTCGGCGGCCTCACTCTCGCCCTCGTCACCCTCGTCGTCCTCGATGTGCACGGCGGCTTCCTCGGCCGGCTTCCCCGCCTCGGCTTCGGCAGCCTCGTGCTCGTCGACCTCGTCCGCTCCCCTGACGATGTCGAGCTCGTCGTCCACGGACTCGACACCTTCCCCACGAGGCTCGACGGCGTCGTTCACGTTCGGGTCAGACACGGTGGCTGCTTCTTCCTGGATTCATGGCGGTGGAACACGCGAAAGGGGCGCCGGGTACGGCGCCCTTCGCTTTCGGCTCAGCCGAAGACGTACTTGGCGGCCTTGTCGAGTCCGAAGTCAATCACAGTCACCAGACCGATCATGATGACGACGAAGACGATCACCACGGTCGTGTACGTCGTCAGCTGAGAGCGGGTCGGCCAGACGACCTTGCGGAGTTCCGCGACGATCTGGCGGTAGAACAGCGCAAGGCGCTTGAAGGGGCCCTTCTTGGCGCGCTTGCCGCCCCTGCGGGTCTTCTTGGACTCCGGCGCCTCGTCCTGGGCATCAGGCATGTCGATGGAGCCCACGGCGTCCGTCACTCGTCCTCACCTGATTCCGGGTCGTGGCCGTGCCGCGCCCGGTCTGAGCCGCACGGCGGTGCATTGCTGTACGTACATGCGCACACTTCCTGGCGTAAGGAGTGTGTTGCAGGGCCGGAGGGACTTGAACCCCCAACCGCTGGTTTTGGAGACCAGTGCTCTACCAATTGAGCTACGACCCTTTGGTTCCCCCCAAACGTACCGCATCCGCCCGAGTGCTCGGTGTGCACCGGGTGAGCGCGGCCCGCAGAGGCCAACGAGGTGTGAGTGTACGTGCTCGCGGGCCGGTCGTCGAACGGAAAGTGCCTGTGGATGCTTTCCCGGCGGAAGATCGGCGGTGGATCGCCCGGATAACGACCATGCCGCAGCCGAGCTCCGGACAATTGTTCGCATCCCGTCGGCCAGTCGGTTGCCGCCTGCCACGGCACCGGGGTCACCTCCGCTCCGGCAAGTGGCTTGGAGACAGGCTGAGTCGGCCGGCAAGTGAAACCGGCGTGCCGCGGGCGTTTCGTGTCTGAAACGATGGGGTCATGAGCGCTGCTACCTCTCCCACCGAGCGCCGGGTCTCCGCCCGAGTCGGCGCGATCTCCGAGTCCGCCACCCTCGCCGTGGACGCCAAGGCCAAGGCCCTCAAGGCCGCCGGGCGTCCGGTGATCGGCTTCGGCGCCGGCGAGCCCGACTTCCCGACCCCGGACTACATCGTCGAGGCGGCCGTCGAGGCCTGCAAGAACCCGAAGTACCACCGCTACACGCCTGCGGGCGGTCTGCCCGAGCTGAAGGCCGCGATCGCCGCGAAGACGCTGCGGGACTCGGGTTACGAGGTGGACCCCTCTCAGATCCTGGTCACCAACGGCGGCAAGCAGGCCATCTACGAGGCCTTCGCCGCGATCCTCGACCCAGGTGACGAGGTCATCGTCCCGGCGCCGTACTGGACGACGTACCCGGAGTCGATCCGTCTCGCCGGCGGCGTCCCGGTCGAGGTCGTCGCGGACGAGACCACGGGCTATCGGGTCTCGGTCGAGCAGCTGGAGGCGGCACGCACGGAGAAGACCAAGGTCGTCCTCTTCGTGTCGCCGTCCAACCCGACCGGCTCCGTGTACAGCGAGGCCGAGACCGAGGCGATCGGCCGCTGGGCCGTCGAGCACGGCCTGTGGGTGCTCACGGACGAGATCTACGAGCACCTCGTCTACGGCGACGCGGTCTCCGTGTCGCTCCCCGCGATCGTGCCGGAGCTGCGCGACAAGTGCATCGTGGTCAACGGCGTCGCCAAGACGTACGCCATGACGGGCTGGCGCGTGGGCTGGGTCATCGGCCCGAAGGACGTCGTCAAGGCCGCGACCAACCTTCAGTCGCACGCCACGTCCAACGTCTCGAACGTCGCCCAGGTGGCCGCGCTCGCCGCCGTCTCGGGCGACCTGACGGCCGTCGCCGAGATGCGCGAGGCCTTCGACCGCCGTCGCCGGACCATCGTGCGGATGCTCAACGAGATCGACGGCGTGCTCTGCCCGGAGCCCGAGGGCGCCTTCTACGCGTACCCCTCCGTGAAGGGCCTCATCGGCAAGGAGATCCGCGGCAGGCGCCCGCAGAACACCGTCGAGCTGGCCGCGCTCATCCTGGAGGAGGCAGAGGTCGCGGTCGTCCCGGGCGAGGCGTTCGGCACGCCGGGATACCTGCGGCTGTCGTACGCGCTGGGTGACGAGGATCTCGTCGAGGGCGTGAGCCGCATCCAGAAGCTGCTGGCCGAGGCGAGGGACTGACGTTTTCGTACGTCTTAGGGACGTCGTTTTCGTTTTTCGCGCTCTACGCGCGCGGGGCGCCAACTACTCACGTGAGTAGTTGGCGCCCCTTTCTTCGTCTTCGTGTGCGAGCAAGACCACGATCGGGGAAAGCGCTACCGATGCGGCGGCGACGTACGGCACGATCCTTGAATGGAGCACGTACGTGATGTCTCTGAGCTGCCCAAGGCTCATCTGCACCTGCACTTCACCGGGTCGATGCGGCCCGGAACCGTCCTGGAACTCGCCGACAAGTACGGCGTGCGGCTGCCCGAGGCCCTGACCGGAGCGCTGACGAGTGGGGAGCCGCCGAAGCTGCGGGCGACGGACGAGCGGGGCTGGTTCCGCTTCCAGCGGCTGTACGACGCGGCGCGGTCCTGCCTCAGAGAGCCCGAGGACATCCAGCGGCTGGTGCGCGAGGCCGCCGAGGAGGACGTCAGGGACGGCTCCGGCTGGCTGGAGATCCAGGTCGACCCCACGTCGTACGCGCCCCGGCTGGGCGGGCTCATCCCGGCCCTGGAGATCATCCTGGACGCGGTGGACACGACCGTGCGGGAGACCGGTCTCGGGATGCGTGTCCTCGTCGCCGCGAACCGTATGAAGCACCCGCTGGACGCGCGCACCCTGGCGCGGCTGGCCGTGCGCTACAGGGACCGCGGCATCGTCGGCTTCGGCCTGTCCAACGACGAGCGGCGGGGCATGGCGCGGGACTTCGACCGGGCGTTCGCGATCGCACGGGACGGCGGGCTGCTGTCGGCGCCGCACGGCGGTGAGCTGACCGGCCCGTCGTCGGTCCGGGACTGCCTGGACGACCTGCACGCCTCCCGGGTCGGGCACGGGGTGCGCGCGGCGGAGGACCCGCGGCTGCTGAGGCGTCTCGCCGAGAGGGGGATCACCTGTGAGGTGTGCCCGGCCTCCAACGTCGCGCTCGGCGTCTACGAGAAGCACGAGGACGTCCCCCTGAGGACGCTGTTCGAGGCCGGGGTCCCGATGGCGCTCGGCGCGGACGACCCCCTGTTGTTCGGTTCACGGCTCGCGGCCCAGTACGAGATCGCCCGCCGCCACCACGGTTTCACGGACGCCGAACTGGCCGAGCTGGCCCGCCAGTCGGTACGGGGCTCTGCGGCCCCGGACGACGTCAAAGCGAAGCTGCTGTCGGGGGTGGACGACTGGCTCGCCGCGTGAGGCCTGCGCGGCCATGGCGGCACTCTGGAGGTGAGTGAACACTTACCCACCCGCGGAGGGCACATGAAGCTCACGGTGTTCGGCGCTACGGGCGGCGTCGGTCAGGAGGTGGTCCGCCAGGCGCTTTCCGCGGGCCACCAGGTCACAGCGGTGGTACGGGACCCGGCCCGGCTCACGGTGACGGGCTCCGGCCTGGAGGTGGTGCGCGCGGACTTCACGGCTCCGGAGACGTTGCGGCCCATGGTGGCGGGCAGGGACGCGGTGCTGTCCGGTCTCGGCGCCCGGTCGCGCAAGGAGGCCGGGGTAGCGTCCCGGCTGACACGCGCCGTCCTGCGGGCCATGGAGGCCGAGGGCGTACGCCGGATCGTGGTGGTGAGCGCGTTCCCGCTCGCCGAGCCGTCGCCGGGCGCCCCGCTCCTCGACCGCGCCGTGCGCTCGGTGCTGTGGACGGTCCTGAAGGACGTCTACGAGGACCTGCGGGAGACGGAGGGCGAGCTGGCCCGCAGTGCCGCTGACTGGACGGCGGTACGCCCGCCCCGGCTGACGAACGGCCCTCTGACCGGCACCTATCGCACGGTCATCGGCGGGAACCCGCCCAAGGGCAGGACTCTCTCCCGTGCGGACGTGGCCCACGCGATGCTGACGGCGACCGCCGACCCGGCGACGGTGAGGCAGCCGGTCGGGGTGGCCTACTAGGTCCTGTCGTCAAACTCCCGTCGTCCGCCCGGAGGGCGGGCCCCGCGGCGTCTGGTGCGTGCGATCGCAAGGCGCCGGAAAGTCCTTGTAGCGGAGCTACCAGGGCTTTTCGGCAACGCGGCGTGGGGGTGCCCCCACGCCCTTAAGGCAGTGGGGGGAGTGCGTGCCAGGCGCCGCGGGGCAGGCGGGAGTTCGACGACAGGGCCTAGGGGAGGGGCCCTCCTACGAGCCGGCCGTTCGCGGGGCCCTCTCTCAGAGGCTGACGCCCACCGTCACCGGCTCGTTGACGAGGGTGATCCCGAAGGCGTCCCGGACGCCGGCGACGACCTCGCGGGCCAGGGCGAGCAGGTCCTCGGTGGTGGCACTGCCGCGGTTGGTGAGAGCCAGCGTGTGCTTGGTGGAGATACGGGCGGGGCCGGTGCCGTACCCCTTGGTGAAGCCCGCCTTGTCGATCAGCCAGGCCGCGGAGGTCTTGGTGTGGCCGTCGCCCGCGGGATAGGCCGGCGGGACGACGCCCTCGCCCAGACGCTCCCGTACGCGCGCGTGGAACGCGGCGAATTCCTCGTCCGTGAGGATCGGGTTGGTGAAGAACGACCCAGCCGACCAGGTGTCGTGGTCCTCGGGGTCGAGCACCATGCCCTTCCCCGAGCGCAGCTTCAGCACCGCCTCACGGGCGGCGGCGAGGGGCACACGGTCACCGGGTTCGACGCCGAGGACCCGGGCGGCCTCGGCGTACTTGATCGGCGCCGACAGCCCGTCCGCGTCCTCCAGTTCAAAGCGGACTCGCAGCACGACGTACCGCTCGGGATCGGCCTTGAAGCGGCTGTGCCGGTACGAGAAGGCGCAGTCGGCGTTCGGGAGGGTGACCGTCTCGTGGGTGACGCGGTCGTAGGCGACCACCTCGGTGATGGTGGAGGCGACCTCCTGGCCGTACGCGCCGACGTTCTGGATCGGCGTCGCGCCCGCCGAGCCGGGGATTCCGGCGAGGCACTCGATGCCCGCGAGTCCGGCCTCGACAGTGCGGGCGACGGCGTCGGTCCACACCTCGCCGGCGGAGAGCTCCAGCCGTGTGCCGTCGAGCGTGACGCCCTTGGTCGCGATGACGAGCGCGGTTCCCGCGAAGCCCTTGTCGCCGATGACCAGGTTGGACCCGCCACCGATGAGCAGCAGGGGCGTACCGGAGTCGTCGGCCTCGCGGACGGCGGCGATCACGTCGGCGTCGGTCGTCGCGGTGATCAGCCGGTCCGCGGGACCGCCGAGCCGGAAGGTGGTCAGCGGGGCGAGCGGGGCGTCGTGGAGTTCCTGCACGCGCACAAGGGTACGAGACGGTGCTGGGGCGCCCCCGCGCGCGTGGCGCACCACCGGGCGTCGCTTCAGCGTGCCTCCGTGCCTCCCAGGGAGTACGAGTAAGGGGTGCCCGCCATGGCGGGCACCCCTTACTCGTGGAGGCATGGTTCAGGCGAGCCGTACGACCGCGCGTGACATGCCGAGTACCTTCTGGCCGTCGCTTGTGACGGTCAGGTCGACGCGGACGGTGTCGTCGTCGAGCTTGGCCGCGACCTTGCCGCTGACTTCGATGGTCGCCCCCTCGTCGTCGTTCGGGACGACGACGGGCCGGGTGAAGCGCACCCCGTACTCCACGACCGCGCCCGGGTCGCCCACCCAGTCGGTGACCACACGGATCGCCTCGGCCATGGTGAACATGCCGTGCGCGATGACGTCCGGCAGCCCGACCTCCTTGGCGAACTTCTCGTTCCAGTGGATGGGGTTGAAGTCCCCGGAGGCGCCCGCGTACTGCACGAGCGTGGCACGAGTGACCGGGAAGGTCCGGGCCGGCAGTTCCGTGCCGACCTCGACGTCCGCGTAGTGGATCTGTGCCGTCATCGGCTCACGCCTGCCCTTCTGCCGCGTCCTCGTCGTCCACCGCGCGGGCGACGAGCTTGGTCCAGGCGGTCACCACGTGCTCGCCCGCCTCGTCGTGGACCTCACCCCGGATGTCCAGGAAGTCATTGCCGGCCATGGACTTGATCTTCTCGATGGTCGAGGTGACCGTGAGCCGGTCGCCCGCGCGCACAGGGCGCGTGTACACGAACTTCTGATCGCCGTGTACGACGCGGCTGTAGTCCAGACCCAGCTGCGGGTCCTGGATGACCTGTCCCGCGGCCTTGAAGGTGATCGCGAACACGAAGGTCGGCGGAGCGATCACGTCGGCGTGGCCGAGCGCCTTGGCGGCGTGCGGGTCGGTGTACGCCGGGTTGGTGTCCCCCACGGCCTCCGCGAACTCGCGGATCTTCTCCCGGCCGACCTCATAGGGATCGGTGGGCGGATAGGACCGCCCCACGAAGGACTGGTCGAGCGCCATGGGCTCGGCACCTCCTGATGTGTGCTGTGGTTGACCAGTGAACGACGGCTCTCTAGCGCCCCGCTTGAGACCGAGCGTTCGCCGCAGTGGCCGAAACGACGCGAGGCCGCCCCCCGTTACGGGGACGGCCTCGCGTACGAGCCTGTTTTATCGCGTTTCGCGGTGCGCCGTGTGGGCGTTGCAACGCGGGCAGTGCTTCTTCATCTCAAGACGGTCCGGGTTGTTACGCCGGTTCTTCTTGGTGATGTAGTTCCGCTCCTTGCACTCCACGCAGGCCAGCGTGATCTTCGGGCGGACGTCGGTGGCAGCCACGTGAGTGCTCCTTGACGAACGGATGGACTGAATTAACGCAAGAAGAGTAGCCGATCGAAGGACCGACCCCGCAATCGGCTACTGTCTGTAGCGGTGACCGGACTTGAACCGGTGACACAGCGATTATGAGCCGCTTGCTCTACCGACTGAGCTACACCGCTGAGATGCGATCGAGCCCCCGCTTCGCGGGCGGGAACCTCTCACACCAGAGCCCCAATACGGAATCGAACCGTAGACCTTCTCCTTACCATGGAGACGCTCTGCCGACTGAGCTATTGGGGCGAGCGATGAAGACATTACACGCCTCACCACCGATCGCCCAAATCCGTTTCGCGGCCCCCGGGGGCCCAGGGAGACCAGGCTGTGGGCCCCACCTGGGACTGTCGCGGAAGTCACCCCGCCTACGCACACGGACGGCACCGGCACGCGTACGGGCCGCACCGGAAACGGGTACGAGCCACACCGGGAACAAGCACTGACCGCACCGGAAACAAGCGCGGACCACACCAGTACGACTATTGCGCTCCTCCCTGAAGCCGACGGTCCGCCGTCCTAGGCTCGACTCACTCTGCGTGATCTTGCGTGAGGTCCTCGCGCAGCCGCCCACCCCAGGAGTGCGATGCCCGACAGTCAGCCGCAGCCCTCCCCTTCGTCGTCGAGTTCCTCATCGGGGCCCTCGTCGGGCCAGCCCGAGGGAACCGCCCTCCTGTTGTGCGGGGCGCGGCTCACCGACGGCCGGACGGTGGACGTACGGCTGAGTGGCGGGCGGATCGAGGCGGTGGGCACGGCGGGAAGCCTGGCGGACGGAGGCAACGGAGGCCCGGGCGCTCACGCCGCCCGCGTGGACCTCTGCGGCTATCTGCTGCTGCCGGCTCCGGCCGAGCCGCACGCCCACGGCGACACGGCACTGTCGGCCGACGTGGACGGGCCGGTCTCGTACGACACCGAGGACGTGCAGCGGCGGGCCACCGAGGCGGCCCTGCTTCAGCTCGGGTACGGGGCGACGGCACTGCGCTCGCATGTCCACGTCGGCGACGTACAGGGGCTGGGCGCGCTGGAGGCGGTGCTTCAGGCGGGGCGGTCGCTGCGCGGACTGGTCGAACTGACGACGGTGGCGATGCCGCGGCTGCTGACCGGGGTCGCCGGCGCCGACGGGCTCGCGATGCTGCGGGACGCGGTGAAAATGGGCGCCTCCGCGGTGGGCGGTCGTCCAGATCTGGACCCCGATCCCACGGGGTATGTGGAGGCGGTCCTGGAGATCGCCTCCGAGCACGGCTGCCCGGTCGATCTGCATGTCGACGGCTCAGATCCCGCGCGGCTCGGCCGGCTGGCGGCGATGGCGGGCGGCCTGCGGCCCGGCGTGACGCTCGGTCCGTGCGGCGGGCTCGGGCGTCTGCCGGCCGAGGCGGCAGCGCGTGCGGCGGACCAGCTCGCGGCGGCCGGGATCAGCGTGGTGTGCATCCCACAGGGCGGCTGCGGGGGCGCGGACGACCGGGGCACGGCTCCCGTACGGCTGCTGCGCGCGGCGGGCGTGCGGGTCGCGGCGGGCAGCGGGTCCCTGCGGGACCTGTCGAATCCCGTGGGGCGCGGCGATCCACTGGAGGCGGCGTATCTGCTGGCCTCGCGCCACGGTCTGCGGGCCGAGGACGCGTACGACACGGTGAGCACTTCGGCTCGGAAGGTCCTCGGGCTCGCCGAGGTACGGGTGGAGGCGGGTTTCCCCTCCGAACTCCTCGCCGTACGGGGCGACCGGCTCGCGGGGGCGCTCTCACTGGCGTACAGCCGGATCGTGGTGCACCGGGGGCGCGTGGTGGCACGGACGAGCGCGGTCCGCGAGTACTGCAACTCGGCGGCGGCCGCGGCGCTGGACCTGCCCAGGCAAGGCCGGGGCGCGCCGTCGTAGGGCTCTTGAGGACCGGCCGGGGTGGGAAGTCCCCTGCGCTGGAAGCCCTCCGGGGTGGCGGAGCCGATCGAGGAGACATGCGGCGGATGGGTCCGGTCGGGCGTACGGTCGGAGACATGCGCATTGTCATCGCTGGAGGTCATGGACAGATCGCGCTGCGGCTGGAGCGGCTGCTCGCCGGGCGCGGCGACGAGGTCGCGGGCATCATCCGCCGCCGCGAACAGGGCGACGACCTGCGGACGGTCGGTGCCGAGCCGGTGCTGTGCGATCTGGAGTCGGCCACGGTCGAAGAGGTGGCCGCGCATCTGCAGGGCGCGGACGCGGCCGTCTTCGCGGCGGGTGCGGGCCCGGGCAGCGGGGCGGCCCGCAAGGACACGGTGGACCGCGGCGCGGCGGTGCTGTTCGCGGAGGCCGCGGTACGCACGGGCGTGCGCCGCTACATCGTGGTGTCGTCGATGGGCGCCGACCCGAATCACCAGGGCGACGAGGTCTTCGACGCGTACCTGCGCGCCAAGGGCAAGGCCGACGAGTACGTCCGGAGCCAGAGCGCCCTGGACTGGACGATCCTGCGCCCCGGAGCACTGACGAACGACGCGGGGACCGGCCTCGTCCGCCTGGAGGCCTCCACCGGCCGCGGCTCCATCCCGCGCGACGACGTGGCCGCCGTGCTCGCGGAACTGGTGGACACGTCGGCCACAGCCGGCCTCACCCTGGAACTGATCAGCGGCTCGACGCCGGTGTCGGTGGCGGTGAAGTCGGTGGCGGGCAACTGAAGGGGCCGGTGCGGAAAGGCGACAGTGCGGAATGGGGACAGTGCTGAATGGAGACGGCATACGCGACCGGTGAACGACCCCGGAGCAACTCCGCGGCCCCGGACTCCTCCCCCTCTTCCTGCCTCCTTCTGCCCCCGAACCGGGCCGGTCCGGGCCGGACCAGGTGCCAGAAGGCGTCAGAACAGCGGCAGTTGGCCAGGGAACTCGGGAACCACATATCCGTCAAGGGTCGGCTGAGCCGCCCCCACCTCCGCGGACCTGCGTGACCCGGGACACGACACCAGCCCGCCGTCCGCCCCCGGCGGATCATGCCGCGCGAACCGCCCGGCGACCACGGCGATCTCGCGACGACACTCAGGGCACCTTCTGCGACGCGACGACATGCTCTCAGTGTCGGCCCCACGCTCAGGAAAACGAAACGAAAAGACCCCTTCCACGCTGCGTCTCCGCAGTTCGGAAGGGGTCTTCCCCAGTGTGGCGGCGCCAGGATTCGAACCTGGGAAGGCTGAGCCACACCGCCGGGGTTGTCGCCGTTCGGTCCGCCTTTCGGCGGCGCTCCTTGGCAACGACGTAAACGATACCTGATGCTCGGGGGTGCTTCGCCACCCGATTGATCTGCGCTCCGAGGGGACGAGGTGGCTAGGCTTATGCGGATGCGGCCCGGGGATCGACGCCGGGCTCGGCGATCGCCCCGCGTAGGCCGATTCGCATCCGTTTCGCCCTCTGATACAAGGAGCCACAGGACATGGCCGACTCCAGTTTCGACATCGTCTCGAAGGTCGAGCGGCAGGAGGTCGACAACGCCCTCAACCAGGCCGCCAAGGAGATCTCGCAGCGCTACGACTTCAAGGGCGTGGGTGCCTCGATCGCGTGGTCCGGCGACAAGATCCTGATGGAGGCGAACTCCGAGGACCGGGTGAAGGCGATCCTTGACGTCTTCCAGTCCAAGCTGATCAAGCGCGGGATCTCCCTGAAGGCGCTGGACGCGGGCGAGCCTCAGCTGTCCGGCAAGGAGTACAAGATCTTCGCGTCGATCGAGGAGGGCATCTCCCAGGAGAACGCCAAGAAGGTGGCGAAGATCATCCGCGACGAGGGTCCGAAGGGCGTGAAGGCCCAGGTGCAGGGTGACGAGTTGCGGGTCAGCTCCAAGAGCCGCGACGACCTGCAGGCCGTGATCGCCCTCCTGAAGGGCAAGGACTTCGACTTCGCGCTGCAGTTCGTGAACTACCGGTGATTCACCCGAAGCCGCTGGTGAGCAACTGGTTCCTGCCGAGCGGGTGTTGGTCGTTCGCGTTGCCGCAGAGCCGCTCCGTCGGGGCAGCTCGTCCGTGTCGGACACGATGAGGGCCGGTCCGGTGCCTGCTGACGCCGGACCGGCCCTCTCGCCTGCCGCTGCGGGCTCGGGTATGTCTGATCAGCGGCGCGAGTGGCCGAAGAGGATGCGGTAGGCGATCAGCAGCACGAGGGAGCCGCCGATGGCCGCGGCCCAGGTGGCGCCGTCGTAGAAGTTCTCGTTGATGGGGTGGTCCAGCCAACGGGCCGATATCCAGCCGCCGATGAACGCGCCCGCGATGCCGATGAGGGTCGTGCCGATGAAGCCGCCCGGGTCACGCCCCGGCAGCAGGAACTTGGCGATGGCTCCGGCCAACAGCCCCAGAATGATCCAGCTGATGATGCCCATGCCGTGAACCTGCCCTTCCGTTCTGTGTCTGCGCTGTTCTCCTGCTCCGACCAGGCTGTTTTCACACCTGCCGCACTGTGACTCGCGTTGGTCCGGACGTATGTGCGGGGTGCTGGTGGCGCTCGTCCGGTGTCGCGGTCTCTTCTTGTCTCGGTGTCACGGTCTCTTGGTGTGCTGTTGTGGTGGAGGACGTCCCGGCGGTGCCTGCCGGTTGCACTGGTCAGTAGGGTGCGGGCCATGACGCAGTCCGGTTCGAACACCAGCCTGCGGCGGACGCTCGGGGTCGGCGACGCCGTGGTCATCGGCCTGGGGTCGATGGTCGGGGCGGGCATCTTCGCTGCCTTGGGCCCGGCGGCTGCCGCGGCCGGGTCGGGGCTCCTCCTGGGTCTCGGGGTGGCCGCACTGGTCGCCTACTGCAACGCCATGTCGTCGGCACGGCTGGCGGCGGTCTACCCCGCGTCGGGCGGCACGTATGTGTACGGGCGCGAGCGGCTCGGGGACTTCTGGGGGTATCTGGCGGGCTGGTCGTTCGTCGTCGGCAAGACGGCCTCGTGCGCGGCTATGGCCCTCACCGTGGGCGCGTACGTCTGGCCGGGTCAGGCGCACGCCGTGGCCGTCGCCGCCGTGGTGGCGCTCACCGCGGTGAACTACGGCGGCGTCCACAAGTCCGCCTGGCTGACGCGGGTGATCGTGGCGGTGGTGCTGGCAGTCCTCGCTTCCGTGGTGGTCGTGTGTCTCGGGTCCGGGGAGTCCGATGCCGGACGGTTGGACATCGGGCTCTCGTCGGGCGCCGGTGGAGTGCTTCAGGCGGCCGGCCTGCTGTTCTTCGCGTTCGCCGGGTACGCCCGGATCGCGACCCTCGGCGAGGAGGTACGGGATCCGGCGCGCACCATCCCCCGCGCGATCCCGCTGGCGCTGGGCATCGCGCTCGTGGTGTACGCGGCGGTGGCTGTCGCCGCCCTCTCCGTGCTGGGGTCCGGCGGGCTCGGGGACGCCTCGGCACCGCTGGCCGACGCGGTCCGGGCCGCCGGCGTCCCGGGGCTCGTTCCCGTCGTGCGGGTCGGTGCCGCCGTCGCCGCGCTGGGGTCGCTGCTGGCGCTCATCCTGGGGGTCTCCCGGACGACGCTCGCCATGGCCCGCGACCGGCGTCTGCCCGGCGCCCTGGCCGCCGTGCACCCTCGCTTCCAGGTGCCGCACCGGGCGGAACTGGCCGTCGGCACGGTGGTCGCCGTGCTGGCCGCCACCACCGACGTACGGGGCGCGATCGGTTTCTCCTCCTTCGGTGTGCTCGCGTACTACGCCATCGCCAACGCGTCGGCCTGGACGCTGAGTCCGGCTCCGGTGGCGCGGGTCGTACCGGTGGTCGGGCTCGTCGGCTGCGTCACGCTGGCGTTCGCGCTGCCCGGGGTGTCGGTGGCTGTGGGTACGGCCGTCCTGGGCGTGGGGGCGGCCGCGTATGCCGTACGGCAGTGGTGGGGCTCTCGGGGGCGGGGCAGGGCTGCGGGGAGCTGACGGCCGAGGCGGCTCCGCAGCGGGCACGCACACGGTGTCCGCGCGGCCGTGCGGTGCCGTCGGGAGGACACCGCACGGTTACGACGCCTGGGCAGCCCCCGTGCGTATCCGGAACTCCGTCCAAGGGGCCAGGTCCATCCCGTCGTTGGACTCCTCGTACCAGCCCGTGCCGGCGAGCCAGGCGTGCAGCCACTCCGTGAGGGTGGGGGCGTCCACGTACCAGGCGCGGTCGGCCGCGTCGGCGTTCGGCTCGTAGAGCAGCACCGTGCCTTCCGGGGTGCGGCAGTCCACGCACGCGTACATTCCGCAGCCCCAGTGGGATATCGGCAGTACTTCCTCGGGCCAGGGCCACTCGGGGTCCTTACGGCCGCTCCTGCGGTTGGCGAGGTACTGCGTGACGGCGGCCGGCTCGCCGGCGGGCGGGCTGTCGAGCAGGGGCAACAGGCCGTACTCCGGGCCGAATCCCCCATCGCCTATGCGCAGGTAGAGCGCGGCGAGCAGCGGCGGCAGGGCGAAGCCCAGAGCGGACTCGGCGCGGGTGACGGTCGCCTCCTCCACGGGCGCGGGCAACGAAGGCCAGCCCCAAGGGCGGGTGGTGCGGGCCTTGTCCGCCACCCTGTCCAGCAACTGCTCGAACTCGGTCATGGGTTCATGATGCAGGTCGGCACCGACACTCGGGCAGGCTGTGGATAACAGGCTGTGGATAACTGCGCAGGCGCTCAGGCGAAGTGAACGTCCGGACCGCTCCAGGCGATGCAACGGGACGGGGAACCCGTGCAGTTGGCGATGTCCAGGACATGCCGGCGATCGTGACGCACAGACCCGTCACGGCACGGAACGCGGCGATGCCGAACGGAATCGTCTCCGAACGTTCCCGATCATGCGACAGGGTTGTTGCGGTTCCGCCTGAGCGTCTGACCAGCTGATACTTGTCTTAGCAGGTAGTGCCGTCGGAGTGACCTGGAAGGGTGTCGATCATGAAGCTGTTCAACCTGCTGTTGAACATTCTGTGGCTGATCTTCTGCGGGATCTGGATGGCCATCGGCTACACGCTCGCCGCGCTGGTGTGCTTCATCCTGATCGTCACCATCCCGTTCGGCATCGCGTCGCTGCGTATCGCGGGCTTCGTCCTGTGGCCGTTCGGCCGAACCACTGTGGAGCGGCCCGATGCCGGTGCGCCGTCGTTCATCGGCAACGTGATCTGGGTGGTCTTCGCGGGGTGGTGGCTGGCGCTCGGGCACCTGATCACGAGCATCCCGCTGTTCCTGTCGATCATCGGCATCCCGTTCGGGTGGGCCAATCTGAAGCTCATTCCGGTCTCGCTGATGCCGCTGGGACGTGAGGTGGTATCGACTGACCAGGCGTTCGGCGGACGCTGACGACACGGTCGGCTGGTGACGATCGGGACCGTGCCGTTGAGCTGAGGGCCTTTGCGCATAGCCTCCGGTCATGATTGATCATCACTTGGTCGAGGTGGGCGGAATCCGGCTGGCCTATCGGGTGTCGGGTCCGCCGGCTGCTCCGCCGGTCGTCCTGCTGCACGCGCTGGGCGAAGATGCCACAGACTGGGAGCCGGTGGTGCCCCTCCTTGCCCGCAGCCGACGCGTATACGCCCTCGACCTGCGCGGACACGGCCGAAGCGACTGGCCGGGGGACTACTCGCTCGAACTCATGCGGGCCGATGTGCTGCGGTTCCTGGACGCGCTGGGACTGGACCGCGTAGACCTGATCGGGCATTCCATGGGCGGGATCGTGGCCTACCTGCTCGCACAGGACCATCCGCAGCGGGTGACCCGACTCGTCCTGGAGGACGTGCCGGTCCCCCGTCCCCGTGAGCCCAACACCCCGACCAGGCCGGACGGCAACCTGACCTTCGACTGGGAGACGGTACCGGCCGTCAGACGGCAGATCGACCAGCCCGATCCCCGGTGGCTGGAGGGACTCAGCAGGATCACCGCCGAGACCCTCGTGGTGGCCGGCGGCCCCCGCAGCCATGTGTCCCAGGACGGCGTCGCCGAGCTGGCCCGCCGTATCCCAGGCGCACTCATGGTCACCATCCCGGTCGGGCACCTGGTCCACCACGCAGTGCCGGAGGCGTTCACCGAGGTGGTTGCGGAGTTCTTGCCGACGGAGGAAAGCGTCCGTCCTGCCCGCCAATCATGAGCGCGCGTACAGGCGGTGACGCGGCGCTCCTGCCTTCACCGACACGTTTCTGGGGGTGTCCTACTGGTGGCGGCCTGCCATCTGCTCCAGACGGGCGATGCGCTCCGCCATCGGTGGGTGTGTCGAGAACATCTTGGACAGCCCCTGGCCTGGGCGAAAGGGGTTCGCGATCATCATGTGGCTCGCGGTCTCGATACGCGGCTCCGGGGGCAGCGGAAGCTGCTTGGTGCCTGTTTCGAGCTTGCGCAGGGCGCTTGCGAGCGCCAAGGGGTCGCCGGTCAGCTGGGCGCCGGACGCGTCCGCCTCGTACTCCCGGGAGCGGCTGATGGCGAGTTGGATCAGGGACGCGGCGAGCGGGCCCAGGATCAGGATCAGCAGCATGCCGAGGATGCCCGGGCCGTCGTCGTCGTCGGAGCGGCCGATGGGGATCAGCCAGGCGAAGTTGACGAGGAACATGATCACCGAAGCGAGGGCGCCGGCCACCGAGGAGATCAGGATGTCGCGGTTGTAGACATGACTCAGCTCGTGCCCGATCACACCGCGCAACTCGCGCTCGTCCAGGAGGCGCAGGATGCCGTCGGTGCAGCACACCGCCGCATTGCGCGGGTTGCGCCCCGTCGCGAACGCGTTGGGCGCGTCCGTCGGGGAGATGTACAGGCGCGGCATGGGCTGGCGGGCCTGGGTGGAGAGTTCGCGAACCATTCGGTAGAGGGCGGGGGCCTCGAACTCGCTCACCGGGCGGGCGCGCATCGCGCGTAGAGCCAGCTTGTCGCTGTTCCAGTACGCGTACGCGTTCGTGCCGAGGGCGACGACGAGCGCCACGATGAGGCCCGTACGGCCGAAGAAGCTGCCGATGAGGATGATGAGTGCGGACAGCCCCCCGAGGAGTACGGCGGTCCTGAGCCCGTTGTGCCGGCGGTGCACGGTACGCCCTCCAGGTCGTGCGGCAGGGGAACCCTTGCTTGCGGATGCTGCTGACTCCACTTCTCAGTGGACCCTCCCGTTCTGGTCAACGCGAGGCGAGGAGCCCTGGTTCCCTGGTGCGGGCTGGGGCGCCTTCGACCGCACGGGTGAGGGGCGGTGCCAGGCTCACGCGCGCGTGGGGGTTGAGGGTGTCTCTGCGCGCGTGGACGGCGTACTGGAGTCAGAAGAGGCCGGCGTCGGAGAAGCGCAGGACCAGCTGGGGTGCTCCGGACAGAGCGATTCCCAGGACCCCGGTGAGAGCGATGGCGGCCGTCAGCGGGGCCGGTACGCGGTGCTTCTCGGGCTCCCTCTCGGGGGCACGGAACAACAGGGCCGTCCATTGGAGGTAGTAGAAGAGGGCGATCACGACGTTGACGGCCATGACCACGGCGAGCCAGCCGAGGCCCGCGTCGACGGCCGCGGAGAAGACGGTGACCTTGGCGAAGAGGCCGATGATCCCCGGCGGGAGACCGGCGAGGCAGAGCAGGAAGAAGCCGAGGAGCAGGGCGGTGACGGGGCTGGCCGCGTACAGGCCGCGGTAGTCGCTGACGCGGTTCAGTGGCTGCGTACGGGCCACGAGCGCGGCCACGGCGAAGGCGCCGAGGTTCACCGCCGCGTACATCAGGGCGTAGGCGACGGTGGAGCCGATCGCCTTCTGGGCGTCGTCGGAGTACGCGGCCGCGGCTATGGGTACCAGGAGGTAGCCCGCCTGGCCGACGGAGGACCACGCGAGGAGCCGGACCGCACTGTACGCGCGCGTGGACTGCTGCCGGAGGGCGCCGACGTTGCCGATGGTCATGGTGAGGGCGGCCAGCACGGCGAGGGCGGGGCCCCAGACGTCGGCGTACGACGGGAGGGCGACGACAGTGACGAGGATCAGCCCGGAGAAACCCACCGCCTTGCCGACGACCGACAGGTAGGCGGCCACGGGGAGCGGTGCTCCCACGTAGGTGTCGGGCACCCAGAAGTGGAACGGTACGGCGGCCGTCTTGAAGGCGAAGCCGATGAGGGTGAGGACGACCCCGGCCTGGGCGAGCGTGTGGAACTGACCGTCGACCTGACGGATGCTGTCGGCGATCTCGGTGAGGTAAAGGGTGCCCGTGGAGGCGTACACGAAGCTGATGCCCATCAGGCTCACGGCGGTCGCGGTGACCGACGACAGGAAGAACTTCAGGGCGGCTTCGGAGGACCGCTTGTCGCCGTGCCGGATGCCGACAAGGGCGAAGGCGGGCAGGGAGGCCACCTCCAGGGCGACGATGAGGGTCGCCAGGTCGCGCGATGCGGGCAGGAGAGCGGCGCCCGCGGCGGACGACAGCAGCAGGAACCAGAACTCCCCTTCGGGGAGTTCCCTCTTGGCGTCCTTCAGGGCCGTCATCGACAGCAGGGCGGCGAGGAGGGCACCGCCGAGGACGAGGAACTGGATGACGAGCGCGAACCGGTCGGCCGTGTAGCTGCAGACGTTCGCGTCGCCGGTCAGGCAGAAGGTCGAGCGGTCGCCGTCCAGGAGGGGCAGCAACGCCAGGGTGGACGCGGCGAGGCCGGTGACGGACACCCAGCCGAGCAGCACCTTCTTGCTGTCGTCCACGAAGAGGTCGGCGACGAGTACGAGGAGTCCGACGACCGCCGCGATGGTGGGCGGCGCGATCGCGACCCAGTCGACGGACTGGACCACGGACTGGGCCGCGGACTGGGCCAGGGAGCTCATCGGGTGCCTCCTGCGAGGAGCTGCTGCACGGCCGGGTCGGTCAGGCCGAGGAGTGCCGCGGGCCAGAGGCCGGCGAGGACGGTGAGCGCCACGAGCGGTGTCCAGGCGGCGAACTCGTAGGTCTGGACGTCGGTCAGTTTCGGGCTCTCCTGCGGTACGGCGCCCATGCAGACGCGGCGTACGACGACGAGCAGGTACGCGGCGGTGAGCAGGGTGCCGAACGCGGCGATCGCCATGAAGGTGAGGAAGGCGGGGCGGTTGAGGTCGTCGGCGGGCCTGAACGCGCCGAACAGCGCCAGCATCTCGCCCCAGAACCCGGCGAGGCCCGGCAGTCCGAGTGAGGCGACGGCTCCGAAGGCGAGCAGGCCGCCGAGGCGTGGCGCCTTGCCGTAGAGGGCGGCGCCGGTCTCCTGCGCGAGGGTGTCGAGGTCGGTGGTGCCCGTACGGTCCTTGAGCGCGCCGACCAGGAAGAAGAGCAGGCCGGTGATGAGGCCGTGGGCGATGTTCGCGAACAGCGCGCCGTTCACGCCGGTCGGGGTCATCGTCGCGATGCCGAGGAGTACGAAGCCCATGTGGCCGACGGAGGAGTAGGCGATGAGCCGCTTGAGGTCGCCCTTGGCCCCCCGCCTGGCGAGGGCGAGGCAGGCCAGCGAACCGTAGATGATGCCGACGACCGCGAACGCCGCGAGGTACGGCGCGAAGGTCGTGAGGCCCTCGGGCGTGACCGGCAGCAGAATCCGGACGAACCCGTACGTCCCCATCTTCAGCAACACGCCGGCCAGCAGGACCGAGCCGACGGTCGGCGCCGCGGTGTGGGCGTCCGGCAGCCAGCTGTGCAGCGGCCACATCGGCGTCTTGACCGCGAGCCCGATTCCGACCGCCAAAGCGGCGATGACCTGCACGGATGTGGTGAGTGACCGGCCGTTGTCAGTGGCGAGTGCCACCATGTCGAATGTGCCTGCCTTGATTCCGATCAGGAGCAGGCCCAGCAGCATGACGACGGAGCCGAGCAGTGTGTAAAGGATGAACTTCCAGGCGGCGCGGGTCCGTTGCTCACCGCCCCAGCGGGCGATGAGGAAGTACATCGGGATGAGCACCATCTCGAACGCGAGGAAGAAGAGCAGCAGGTCGAGGACGGCGAAGGTGGCGAGGGTGCCGGACTCCAGGAGGAGCAGGAGGGAGACGAAGGCCTTCGGGGACGGGCCCGCGGCCCCCGGCGCCAGCCGCTGATGTTGCTGCTTGAAGTAGGAGTACAGCGCGCAGAGGAAGGTCAGCAGCGCGGTCAGGACCAGAAGGGGGAGGGAGATGCCGTCGATGCCGAGGTGGATGCGCACGCCGAGTGCCGGGATCCAGCTGATGTCCGTGCTGGCCTGCATCTTCGACGGATGGTCGTGGTCGAAGCCGACCGCGAGGACGATCACGGCGATGAGGACCGCACCGGTCACGGTCACGCCATGGCGGAGCACCGCCTGCTCGGGTGACTTCCCCTTCAGTCCGGGCGGGGCGGGCAGGAGAGCGGCGACGGCGCCGAGAAGCGGGCCGACGACGACGAATGCCAGAAGGAACTGCATCACGGACTCGTTGATATCGATCACGCCTGCTCACGCTCCCGTGGCGACGAGGACGGCGGCGACCGCGAGGACGACGGTGCCGGCGAGCAGCGCGCTCACATAGGTCTGCACATTGCCGGTCTGGGCGCGCCGCACGGCCGCGCCGAGCAGGCGGGGCACGGCGCCGGCGCCGTGTACGTAGGTGTCGACGACCTCGCGGTCGAGGAACCGGACGAGGCTCGCTCCGGCCTGGACCGGCCGGACGAAGAGCGTCGTGTACACGGCGTCGAGGTGGAAGCCGACGGCCGCGTGCCGGTGCAGTGGGCCGAGCAGCAGGCGGCCCGGGTCCGCCGGGTCGGGTGCGGCGGCCACGTCTCCGTACGCGGGCGCATGGCTCGCGAGGGCCTCGGCCTCGACCTGGGCGGCGTCGCCCTCGGGGTGGGCGGCGACCGCACCCATGGGGACACGGGCCGCGAGCGCGGTGGTGTGCTTCCAGGCGCCGTAGGTCACCAGCCCGCCGACCAGGGCGAGGCCCGTGCCGAGCACGGACGTCGTGAGGGTCGGGGTCAGGTCGCGTCCGTCGAACCAGTCGGACAGGGCACCGGTGGCCAGGCCGAAGGCGAGGGACGGGACGGCGAGGAGCCACAGCACGGCGTTCATGGCCAGGGGCTGTTTGCCGTGGTCGGGGGCCTCGGCGCCCCGACCGTGGAAGGCGAGGAGCCACAGGCGCATGGCGTACGCGCCGGTGAGCAGGGCCGTGAGGAGGCCGGTGACGAGGACGATCCAGCCCGCGGCACCGGGGATGCCCTCGGCATGGCCGGTGGCGACGTGTTCGGCTGCGCCGAGGACGGCCTCCTTGGTGAAGAAGCCGCTGAAGGGCGGGATCGCGGCGAGGGCGAGGAGCGCCACGGTCATCGTCCAGTAGGCGTCGGGGACGCGGTCGCGCAGGCCCTTCATGCGGGATGTGGCGGCCAGCGAGTTGGTGCCGGCGGCGTGGATGATCACGCCGGCCGCGAGGAAGAGCAGCGCCTTGAAGGCGCCGTGGGACAGGAGGTGGAAGACGGCGGCACCGCGGTCGCCGACGGCGAGGGCGCCGGTCATGTAGCCGAGCTGGCCGATCGTCGAGTACGCGAGGACGCGCTTGATGTCGTCCTGGGCGAGCGCGGCGAGGCCGGAGCCGAGCATCGTGACCGCGGCCATGACGGCCATGACGAGCAGGGCCGCCGAAGAGGCGGCGAAGACCGGGAGGAGCCGGGCGATGAAGTAGACACCGGCGGCGACCATCGTCGCGGCGTGGATCAGCGCGGAGACGGGCGTGGGGCCCGCCATCGCGTCGGGAAGCCAGGTGTGGAGCGGGAACTGTGCCGACTTGCCCGCCACACCGGCCAGGAGCAGCAGGGCGATGAGCGTCGGGTGGTCGAGTCCGCCGCTCGCGACCGCGCCCAGGACGGTCGTGATGCGGAAGGACCCGGCGTCCACGGCGAGCGCGAAGATGCCGATGAGGAAGGGGACGTCGCCGAGCTTGGTGACCAGGAAGGCCTTGATGGAGGCGGCGCGGGCTTCCGGGGTCTCCCAGTAGTGGCCGACGAGGAAGTAGGAGCAGATGCCCATGATCTCCCAGCCGACCAGCAGCACCATCAGGTCGCCGGAGTAGACGACGAGCAGCATCGCGGAGGTGAACAGGGAGACGAGAGCGGCGTACGAGGGGTAGCGCGCGTCGTCGCGCAGGTAGCCCGTCGAGTAGATCTGCACGCAGGTCGCGACCAGGCCGACCAGGACGGCGACGAGGGCGGCGAACCCGTCGATGTGCAGGGCGAGTTCGATGGGTACCGAGCCGGTGGGCGTGAGTTCGGTGGCTGCGTCGATGCTCCGGCCGCCGCCCTGGCGTAGGGCGACCAGCACGGCGAGCACGAAGGCCGCGAGGGTCGGCAGGACGGCGAGGGGACGGACGAAGCCGGGCGCCGTGCGGCCCAGGAGCAGCCCGGCCGCGGCGCCGAGGAAAGGAAGGAGGGGGACGAGGACGGCGAGGGTGGTGGTGGTCACGCGGTGGCCTCAGCCTTCTGGGCCGCGAGGGCTTCACTGTCAAGGCCGTCGGTGCCGCGGCCGTCGCTGTCGGGGCCGTCGCTGTCGGGGCCCTCGGCGGTGTCGCGGAGCTTGTCGATGTCCGAGGTGCCGCGGTTGCGGTACACGGCGAGCACGATCGCCAGACCGATGCCGATCTCGGCGGCGGCGATGGCGATGGTGAACAGGGTCAGGGCCTGGCCGGAGTGCAGGGTCTCCTCGGCTGCCCTGCTGAGCCAGACGTCGAAGGCGACGAGGTTGAGGTTGACGGCGTTGAGCATCAGCTCGACCGACATGAGGACCAGGATCGCGTTGCGGCGGGCGAGGACGCCGTACAGGCCCGTGCAGAAGAGGAGGGCGGAGAGCACGGCGGGGTAGGTGAGGTGCATCAGAGGGCCCCTCCCTTGTCCGGATCTGCCGTGGCGCCGGCTGGTGTGCCGTTGTCTGCTGTGCCGCTGTCCGGCGTCTCGGTGGCCGGCATTTCGTTGGGCGCCGTCTCGGTGGCCGGCGTTTCGTTGGCCGGCGTCGTGTTGGCGGCCTTGGCGCTCCGGGCGGCCGAGACGCTGAGGCCGCTCGGGGTGCTCGCCGTGGCTGGGGTCGCCTTCGCCTTGCGGGAGAGGACGATCGCGCCGACGAGGGCGGCGAGGAGGAGGACGGAGAGGGCTTCGAACGGGAGGACCCAGTTCTGGAACAGGGCCTTGCCGGTGACCTCGGTGGAGCCGGCGGCGGCGCCGTCCAGGTCGATCCAGGTCGTGCGGAAGGCGTCGACGACGACCCAGACCAGGGCGGCGGCCGAGGCGATGGCCACGGTGAGGGCGGCCCAGCGGTTGCCGGAGTCGGCGTCCGGGGAACGGCCGATGGGGGCCCTGGTGAGCATCAGACCGAACAAGAGGAGGACCACGACGGAACCGACGTAGATGAGGACCTGAACCCAGGCGATGAACTCGGCCGTGAGCAGGAGGTACTCGACGGCGAGGCCGCCGAGCGCGACCACCAGCCACAGGGCGGCGTGCACCAGCTGCCGGGTGGTGACGGTGACGATCGCGGCGCCGAGGGTGACCAGGCCGACGAGGAGGAAGGCGATCTCGACACCGGTCGGGGAGAGGAAGCCGTGGGCGTCGGCGGCGGTGGTCGTGGCACCGGCAGCGGTGGTGGCGGTGTGCGCCACCGTGGCACCGGCCGCCGTGGTCGCGGTGTGCGCCACCGTGGCTGCGGCTGCGGTGAGGCTCACGACTCTCCTTCCTGCGGCTTCCGGTTGGTGTCCGGTTCCGGCTCGGGCCCGGCCGCGGTCCCTGTGTGGGGCCTGGCACTGGATGGGGGCTCGGCTGCTGGCTCGGTCTGGGGCTGTACCTGGTCTGCCGACTCGGCTTGCGCTGCCGACTCCGCCTGAGCTGCCGACTCCGACTGGGCTGCCGACTCCGCCTGGGCCGCGGCCAGTTTCTCCGCGGACTTGCGGGCCGCGGCGATCTCCTTCGGCTCCTCGGCGCCGGGATCGAGGGCGGGCGGGGCCGGGACGGTCCACATCCACTCGCGGAGCTTGTCGCGTTCGTGGGTGAGGTCGCGGATGTCGGTCTCGGCGTACTCGAACTCCGGGGACCAGAAGAGGGCGTCGAAGGGGCAGACCTCGATGCAGATGCCGCAGTACATGCAGAGGGAGAAGTCGATGGCGAAGCGGTCGAGGACGTTGCGGCTGCGCTCACGGCCGCCCGGGGCGGCAGGAGGGACCGTCTCTTTGTGGGAGTCGATGTAGATGCACCAGTCCGGGCACTCACGGGCGCACAGCATGCAGACCGTGCAGTTCTCCTCGAACAGCCCGATCACACCGCGGGTGCGGGGCGGGAGTTCGGGCTGGGCGTCCGGGTACTGCTCGGTGACGGTCTTCCTGGTCATCGTGCGGAGGGTGACGGCCAGGCCCTTGGCCAGGCCGGAGCCGGGGATGGGGGCCACGTTAGGGGTTCACCACCTTGACGACGCCGGTGAGGGCGATCTGGGCGAGGGCGAGCGGGACGAGGAGGGTCCAGGAGAGCTTCTGGAGCTGGTCCTCGCGGAGACGCGGATAGGTGACGCGCAGCCAGATGACGACGAAGGCGAGGATCGCGGTCTTCAGGAGGGTCCAGACCCAGCCGAGGCCGTCGGCGCCCCAGGGGCCGTGCCATCCGCCCAGGAAGAGGACGGTGGTCAGGCCGCACAGGACGACGATTCCGGCGTACTCGGCGAGGAGGAAGAGGGCGAAGCGGAGGCCGGTGTACTCGGTGTACGCGCCGAAGATGATCTCCGAGTCGGCGACGGGCATGTCGAACGGGGGCCGCTGCAGTTCGGCGAGACCGGCGACGAAGAAGACGATCGCGCCGACGATCTGCCAGGGCAGCCACCACCACTCGAAGGCGTCGACGATGCCCGGGAGGGAGACGGTGCCGGCCGCCATCGCGACGGAGGCGGCGGCGAGCAGCATCGGGAGTTCGTAGGCGAGGAGTTGGGCGGCGGTGCGGAGGCCGCCGAGGAGGGAGAACTTGTTGGCGGAGGCCCAGCCGGCCATGAGGGAGCCGAGGACGCCGACGCCCATGACGGCGAGGACGAAGAAGATGCCCGCGTCGATGACCTCGCCGACCGCGCTTTCGCCCGGGCCGATGGGAATGGCGAGGAGGACGAGAAGGTACGGGAGGAGGGCGACGGCGGGGGCGAGCTGGAAGATACGGCGGTCCGCGCCCGCCGGGACGATGTCTTCCTTCTGGGCGAACTTGACGCCGTCGGCGACGAGTTGGGCCCAGCCGTGGAAACCGCCGGCGTACATGGGGCCGAGGCGGCCCTGCATGTGGGCCATCACCTTGTGTTCGGTCTGGCCGATGATCAAAGGGAAGGTGAGGAAGACGACGAAGACGACGAGGAGTCGCAGGGCGACGTCGAGCGCGTCGTTCACTGCGTGCCTCCTGAGGGGTCGTCGGGGGTCGGGGGCGAGTCCGAGGTCGAGGTCGAGTCCGGGGTCGGGGGCGAGTCCGGGGTCGAGTCCGGGTCCGGCTTTGGCGTCGGGTCCGGCATCGGGTCCGGCGTCGACTTCGGCTCCGGCTTCGGCTCGGGCTCCCGCTTCGCGGTGGGTTCGGGTTCTTCGAAGGCGGGGCGGGCGTGGTGCCAGGGGGCGTCCGTGCTGCGGGAGGTGGGTGCCTTCGGATTGGGGCGCTCCGGGCGGGGCTCGGTCGGGGCTGTCGGTTCCGTGGCCCTCGCGGAGGGCGCCGCCTCTGCGGACTCCGCGGGCCCCGTGGACTCTGCGGACTCCGAGCGCCGGCTCGCCGAACCCTCGCTCGCGCTCCGTGAACGCCGTGTCGGGGTCGTACCGGAGGGAGACCCGGTCTGGCTGACCGACCCCTGGGCGGCGGTACGGGTACGACGCGGCGTCGTCGGCGCTGGACCCGCACCCGGCCCCGTACCAGTACCAGCACCCGCACCCGCACCCGCACCCGCACCCGCACCCGCACCCGCACCCGCACCCGCACCCGCACCCGCCGTAGTCTGGCTGGCCGAGCCCTCGCTTGCCGAGCGGGTGCGGCGGACGGGGCGGTCGCCCGCGGCGCGAGTGGGCCGTTCTCCGGCGGCGCGGGAGGGACGGTCGCGGGTGGGGCGGCTCGGGGCCGGGGGGAGTTGGCCCTTGAGGGGCCCCCACTCGTTGGGATCGGGGACGCCCGGCGGGAGCATCTGGCGGCGCTTGGGGCCGCCATGGTCCGACTCGCCCGGCTCCTTCGCACCCGGCCAGGCCTTGGCCACGCGTGCGGCCAGGACGAAGTCCTTGCGCAGAGGGTGCCCCTCGAATCCTTCGGGCAGCAGGAGCGGGGCGAGCCCCGGGTGGCCCTCGAAGATGACGCCGAACATCTCGTGGGTCTCGCGCTCGTGCCAGGCCGCGCCCGCGTACACCCCGGTGGCGGTCGGCAGGGCGGGGGTCTCGTGCGGGACCGTCGTACGGAGAAGGAGGCGCCGGACCGGGGCCAGGGCGACGACATGGGCGGCGACGCGGAAGCCCGTGCCGGGTTCGTCGACGGCGCTCAGCCAGTCGAAGAACGTGCAGCTCAAGGCGGAGTGGGCCGTACGGAGCGCCTGGGTCCAGGATGCGGACGGGACGTCCACGGTGAGAACACCGTACGACTCCTCGGCCGTGGCCTCGGGGCCGAAGAGTTCCTCGACGGGCGCGGGGAGCCAGCCGGTCACCGGTCCCCCTTCCCGGCGGCAGCCGGCGGTGCCACGAGCCCGCTCTCCAGCGCGGCCGTCGACGGGCGCGCGGCGTGGCCGTACCGCTCTCCCAGCGACTCGCGCGCGATCTTCTCCTGGAGTTTCAGGATGCCCTGGAGCAGGGCCTCCGGGCGGGGCGGGCAGCCGGGGACGTAGACGTCGACGGGGATGATCTGGTCGACGCCCTTGGTGACGGAGTACGAGTCCCAGTAGGGGCCGCCGCAGTTGCTGCACGCGCCGAACGAGATGACGTACTTCGGCTCCGGCATCTGCTCGTACAGGCGCTTCACGGCCGGGGCCATCTTGTCCGTGACCGTGCCGGAGACGACCATCAGGTCGGCCTGGCGCGGGCCGGGTGCGAACGGGATCACGCCGAGGCGGATGAAGTCGTGGCGGGCCATCGACGCGGCGATGAACTCGATCGCGCAGCAGGCGAGGCCGAAGTTGAACACCCAGAGCGAGTAGCGGCGGCCCCAGTTCAGGATCACCTTCATCGGCTCCGGGGCGAGACGCGCGAGCGCGCCGAGACGCTTCGGCTCCGGCAGGAGAACGGGCTCCGGGCGAACAGGTTCCGGGCGACCGTGTTCTGGACGAACAGGCTCCGGACGGACAGGCTCCGGCGAAGTCACTTCTGGCGTCACGTCCATGCCAGGACGCCCTTCTTGTATGCGTAGAGCAGGCCGACGGTCAGGAAGCCCAGGAAGATGAACATCTCCACGAGCGTCGTCGCGCCGTAGCCGGGGGCGGCGAAGACCGTCGCCCAGGGGAACAGGAAGATCGAGTCGACGGCGAAGATCACGTACAGGAAGGCGTACACGTAGTAGCGGACCTGGGTGTGCGCCCAGCCCTCGCCGACGGGGTCGACTCCGCACTCGTACGTGAGGAGTTTCTCGGGGGTGGGGACGACGGGGCGCAGCAGGCGACCCGCGCCGAAGGCGACGGCGACGAACAGCACGCCGATGACGGCGAGCAGTCCGACGACCGAGTAGGACTGGAAGTAGTCGGACGCGGCCACCGTCACGGTTCCGGTTCCAATTCCGGTTACAGTCCCGGCCCCCGTCACAGCTCCGGTTCCGGCCCCGCTCACAGCTCCGGTACCGACCCCGGCCCCGCTCACAGCTACGGTTCCGGTCGTGACAGCTGCGACAACCGTCGGTTCCGGCACGTCCGTCCCCTCACTCCCTGACTTCGCCTCTGGTCGACTTCGACCACTGGGCCTGACCTGATGTGACGTGACCTGCCCGGTCCCGGCTTGCCGGCCGCCGTGATCGCTGTGGTTCGCTGATCTGTACGCACGGGAGTCTAGGCCCTGCTAAAGAAACGGTAAGCAGCCCGTCTCAGCTTGAACGGTAACGCGCAACGGCTCGGCTCGGAGAGGCCGCCCGGGCTGCCGGGGATGGTGGGGTTTTCCCCAGGATGGCCGGGCGGCCGTCCTCATGGCGCAGTGGGGGCCAGCCGGGCAGTCTGGGCGGCATGACCGCTCGTATCCCCGTCGGCTCCCATCAGCCACACCCTTCACGGGACAGACAGAACCCGTTGGTCTCGCCTTCCGGACGGCCGCTGCCGGCCGGCCGGACGCCGTCCGATCCGCTACCGCCCGCGCGGTTCGCGTTCGACGGGCAGACGTGGCGGGAGATCGCGCATCTCCTGGCCAATATGCCGGTGGCGTTGTTCGGGTTCACCTACGTCGTGACCGTGCTGTTCACCTCGGCCTCTCTGACGGTGACGGTGATCGGCCTCCCGTTGCTCGCGGCCGCGCTGCTGGGCGCCCGGCAGCTGGGGAAGCTGGAGCGGGCGCGGGCCCGGGCGCTGCTGCGCGTGCGGGTGGACGAGCCGAGTCCGCTGCCGATGCGGGGGAACGGCGGATTCTTCTCGCAGGTCTGGACGAGCGTGAAGGACCCGGTGGGCTGGCGCACGATGCTGTACGAGTTCATGCGCCTGCCCTGGGGGGTCGCGACCTTCGTCATCACGCTCACCTCACTCTTCGTGCTGTGGCCGGTGCTGCCGTACATCGCACGGGCGCTGACGAACGCGGACCGGGCGATGGTGCGCGGTCTGCTCTCCCCCTCCGAGGAACTGGAGCGCCGTATCGCGGAGCTGGAGTCCGACCGGGGAGTCGTGGTGGACACGGCGGCGGCCGACCTGCGCCGCATCGAGCGCGATCTCCACGACGGCGCCCAGGCGCGCCTGGTGAACCTCGCGATGGGCCTCGGCCTCGCCAAGGAGAAGCTGCTGGAGGGCCGGAACGACGAACACGTGGCGGCGATGGTCGAGGAGGCCCATGGTGAGGTGAAGCTGGCGCTCCAGGAGCTGCGGGACCTGGCGCGGGGGATCCATCCGGCGGTGCTGACGGACCGGGGCCTGGACGCGGCCCTGTCCGCGGTGGCCTCACGCTGTACGGCGCCGGTGAAGGTGACCGTGGACCTGGAGACCCGTCCGGCCGCCGCGATCGAGGGCATCGCCTACTTCACCGTCTCCGAGCTCCTGCAGAACGTCAGCAAGCACAGTGGGGCCCGGTCCGCAGCCGTCGACGTGTGGCGCACCGACGAACGGCTGCTCGTCCAGGTCTGGGACGACGGCCGCGGCGGCGCGGCCCTCGACGGCGGTACGGGGATGGCGGGGCTCGCGGAACGGTTGGGCGCGGTCGACGGGCTGTTCGTCGTCGAGTCGCCGGTCGGGGGGCCCACGACGGTGACGGCGGAGCTGCCGTGGCGGGACAGGGGCGACGAGGGGGCGCAGACGCGCAGAAGGTGAGGACGCCCCTCCAGGTGCTGTCCGTGCTGTCGTGTGCCCTTGAGGAGCCCCTAAGGGCCTAAGGGGTCCCTAAGGGGCCCCGGAGGGACGAGGTGGGGAAAACCCCCGCCTCAAGAGGCCGACGGCCTTCATGGCCCGGTCGGCTCGCTGCGAGCACTGTGGAGCCACGACGAACCACGCGAACCACGACATCCGAAGTGCGGGATCCGAAGCGAACCCCGCCGCAGGAGAACGGACGGCGGCCATGGCCACGGAGTACGGACACGAGTACGGGAGCTGGGGTGGCTCCGAGGCGGTCGGGAAGCGGCGGCATCGGCTCCCGGCGGGGCTGCGGGCACCGTTCGAGGCGCGCAGTTGGCGGGAGTTCGCGTATGTGCTGCTGAGCCTGCCGATCGGCATCCTGATGTTCGTGTACGGCGTGACGATGGTGTCGCTCGGGGCGGGGCTGCTGATCACGTTCCTCGGCGTACCGGTGCTGGCCGCAGCGCTGGCGGGCGTCCGGGGGCTCGGTGCGATGGAGCGTGCGCGGGCGCGTGGGTTGCTGGGCGTGGAGGTGGCGGCGCCCGAGCCGCTGCGGGTGAAGCGGTCCGGGGCCATGGCGTGGATGGGTGCCGTGTTCAAGAGCGGCGCGTCGTGGCGGCACCTGTTGTATGCGGTGGTGCAGTTCCCGTGGGCGGTGTTCTCGTTCGTGGTGGCGGTCACCTTCTGGGCCTCCGGGTGGGCGATGCTCACGTATCCGCTCTGGTTCTGGGTCTTCCCCATGTGGGTGGGCCAGGACGGGATCCAGCTGTACGGAGACGGGTCGCACCACGTGTACCTGGACAACCCGTTCGAGATCACCGTGACCGCGCTGGTCGGGCTGCTGTTCACGCTGGCCACGCCGTGGATCGTGCGGGCGCTGACGATGGTGAACGAGCTGATGGTGCAGGGGCTGCTGGGGCCGTCCCGGCTGGCGACGCGGGTGGTGGAGCTGGAGTCGGACCGGGGGGTCGTGGTCGACGCCGCCGCGGCCGACCTGCGCCGCATCGAACGCGATCTGCACGACGGGGCGCAGGCGCGGCTGGTGGCGCTGGCGATGGATCTGGGGCTCGCGAAGGAGAAACTGGCGGAGGATCCGCAGGCGGCGGCGCGCATGGTGGACGAGGCGCACGGTGAGGTGAAGACGGCGTTGCAGGAGCTGCGGGACCTGGCGCGGGGGATCCACCCGGCGGTGCTGACGGACCGGGGGCTGGACGCGGCGTTGTCGGCGGTCGCGTCCCGGTGCGCCGTGCCGGTGCGGGTGGAGGTGGATCTGCCGGCGGCTCGGCCGGCGCCCGCGATCGAGGGGATCGCGTACTTCACGGTGTCCGAACTGCTGCAGAACGTGAGCAAGCACTCGGGGGCCACCCGGGCGACGGTGGATGTGTGGAAGGTGGACGACCGGCTGATGCTCCAGGTGGTGGACAACGGCATCGGCGGGGCTGATGTGTCCGCCGGGTCGGGGCTGGCGGGGCTCGCGGAGCGGTTGGACGCCGTGGACGGGATTCTGGTGGTGGATTCGCCGGTGGCGGGTCCGACGCGGGTCACGGCGGAGCTGCCTTGGCGTCGTGGGTAGCGCGGTGGCGGGCTGGTGGGTTGATGTGGGCTGAGGTGGGTTGGCGCGGCTGAGGTGAGTCGGCGTGGGCTGAGGTTGGTTGGCGTGGGTTGAGGTTGGTTGGCGTGTGTTGAGGTTGGTTGGCGTGGGTTGAGGTTGGTTGGCGTGGGTTGAGGCGGGCTGAGGTGGGTTGAGGTGGGCCGAGGTCGCCCCCTGTTCGTGCTGTCTGCGCGGGCGGGGGGCGGCGTGCTGTGTCTTTCCCGCCGTCCGGGACGAGTCTGTCCACAGGCTCCGTGAGGGCGGACGGATCGCGGGATACTGATGTGCCGAGAGGCGGCGGGAGGACGGGTCGCCGGAGGCCCGCCCGATACACGGGGCGGCCGGACACACAGGGCTCGGGGGGCCGAGGATCGTGGAGGACAGGGTGCGGGTGGTCATCGCCGAGGATTCGGTGCTGCTCAGAGAGGGGCTGACTCGGCTGCTGACCGACCGTGGGCACGAGGTCGTCGCGGGCGTCGGGGACGGAGACGCTCTGATCAAGACCATCACGGAGCTGGCGGCGCAGGGTGAGCTGCCGGACGTGGTGGTGGCGGATGTGCGGATGCCGCCGACGCATACGGATGAGGGCGTGCGGGCGGCCGTACAGCTGAGGCGGGAGCATCCGGAGCTCGGCGTGCTCGTGCTGTCGCAGTACGTGGAGGAGCAGTACGCCACCGAGCTGCTCGCCGGTTCCAGTCACGGTGTCGGCTATCTGCTGAAGGACCGGGTGGCCGAAGTGCGTGAGTTCGTGGACGCGGTGGTGCGGGTGGCCGAGGGGGGTACGGCGCTGGACCCGGAGGTCGTCGCGCAACTGCTGGGGCGCAGCCGCAAGCAGGACGTGCTCGCGGGCCTCACCCCGAGGGAGCGGGAGGTCCTAGGACTGATGGCCGAGGGACGGACCAACTCGGCGATCGCACATCAACTCGTGGTGAGTGACGGCGCGGTGGAGAAGCACGTCAGCAATATTTTCCTGAAGCTCGGGCTGTCCCCGAGCGACGGGGATCACCGGCGCGTCCTGGCGGTGCTGACCTATCTGAACTCATGACGGAATGACAGCGTGTCAGATGTCCGATAACAGAGATAAAACGCCGGACACGAGATGCGTTCACTGCCATGGGCCTTTGGGCCGAGAACCGAAGGACGAGTACGGAGCGTCTCCCGAGGAAACACCGGAGGCGGGTAAATCATGACAAGTCAGGGTGCCCAACTGTCTCATTTCTGCGTCCGCCATGCGAACGCTCCAGGGAAGGCCACCCTTACCGACGTAGGGTTGGTCTTGGGAAGGCCGGCCGGACGGCCGCTCCCAGACAGCCGCCTCAAGGGAGGTCCAGTTCAGTGACCAGCCAGGTCAGCAGCCCAGCGGAGTCGGCCGACGAGGCCGTCGTGGGAGAGCAGCGCAATCCGACGGGCGTGAAGGATGTCCGTCGGGTGGATCGGGTGATCATCCGTTTCGCGGGGGACTCGGGTGACG
>NZ_BMVM01000004.1 GCF_014650715.1 Streptomyces bluensis
GAGACTCTCTCGCGGCTTTCCTCCGGGCGCTTCCCTTCGGTGTTTCCGACTCTATCAGTGTTTTTCCTTCTCTCTGACCACCGTCCTGCGGACACGCAGAAGGGACCTCAAGAGAGGATCTGACAAGTTGGATGCTGCCGGACTGGGACACTTGATCGTGTCGCTCGGCCCCAAGCAGGGGTACGACTGTACATCTGGGTCTGGAGCGCGCGCAAACCGATTACGCGGGGCTCGACGGCCGTCATCCCGTACGACTCACACGGAACCGGCAGTTCATATGACATACCCTGCTCCCCAGTGCGCCGTCCGGGACAGGCAGTGACGGCCCATATGAATCTCCTCTGGGAGGCTTCCCATGACCACCGTGACGTCCCCCCTTGCCGGGCGGGCCATCGGACTCGCCGCGGTACCCGACCCCGTCTTCTCGGGAGCGATGGTAGGACCCGGTACCGCAATCGACCCCGTACGGGAGGCCTCCGAGGCCGTCGCTCCCGTGGACGGGGTTGTCGTATCTCTCCATCCCCATGCCTTCGTCGTGGTCGACAGTGGCGGCCACGGCGTGCTCACCCACCTCGGCGTCGACACCGTGCAGCTCAACGGTGAGGGCTTCGAACTGCTCGTCAATAAGGGCGACACCGTGGCGCGCGGCCAAGCCGTGGTGCGTTGGAACCCCACCGCCGTCGAGACTGCGGGCAAGTCTCCGATCTGCCCGATCGTGGCGATCGAGGCCACGGCCGACTCTCTCACCGGTCTCCGCGTCGACGGTGACGTCAAGGCCGGCGACGAACTTTTCGGCTGGCAGTGACAGCAACGCCGTACGAGACGGCAAGCAGGGACAACCACCGCGGCGGTGGGATCCGCCGCACTATCGGAGACGGGTGAGATGGAGACAACGCTGCGAGGCGTCGGTGTGAGCCACGGTGTGGCGATCGGCGAGGTTCGGCACATGGGAACGGCGGTCCTGGAGCCGCCCGCCAAGCAGATACCTGCGGAGGAAGTGGAGCGTGAGCAGGGGCGCGCCCGCAAAGCGGTGGAAGCCGTGGCGGCCGATCTGATAGCACGGGGCAACCTGGCGGGTGGAGAGGCCCAGGCGGTGCTCGAAGCCCAGGCCATGATGGCGCAGGATCCCGAGTTGATGGCGGACGTGGACCGCCGAATCACTGTCGGCAGCACGGCCGAGCGCGCGGTCTACGACGCGTTCGCCGCGTATCGGGCGCTGCTGGCGGGCGCCGGTGAATATCTTGCCGGTCGCGTGGCCGACCTGGACGACGTGCGGAACCGTATCGTCGCCCGGCTGCTCGGGGTACCCATGCCGGGGGTGCCGGACAGCGACGAGCCGTACGTTCTTATTGCGCGTGATCTGGCGCCGGCCGACACCGCGCTGCTGGATCCGACGCTCGTGCTTGGTTTCGTGACCGAGGAAGGCGGGCCGACCAGCCACAGTGCCATCCTGGCGCGGGCGCTCGGAGTACCGGCCGTGGTCGCGCTGCCGGGTGCCGGTGATCTGCCCGAGGGCACGGTGATCGCCGTGGACGGCAGCACAGGTGAGATCTTCGTGGAGCCGAGCGCGGAGAAGAAGGCCGAGTTGGAGGGCGCGGCGGCGGAGCGCAAGGCGGCGCTGTCGGCTTCGACCGGTCCGGGTGCCACCTCCGACGGGCACAAGGTACCGCTGCTGGCCAATGTGGGTGGGCCCGCTGATGTGCCGGCCGCCGTGGAGGCCGGGGCCGAGGGTGTCGGCCTCTTCCGTACCGAGTTCCTCTTCTTGGACGACAGCGAGAAGGCGCCGTCGGAGGATAAGCAGGTCGAGGCGTACCGGCAGGTGCTGGCGGCGTTCCCCGAGGGCCGTGTCGTCGTGCGTGTGCTCGACGCGGGCGCTGACAAGCCGCTGGACTTCCTGACCCCGGCGGACGAGCCGAACCCGGCACTGGGCGTGCGGGGGCTGCGGACCCTCCTTGATCACCCGGAGGTGCTGCGGACCCAGCTGACCGCTCTGGCGAAGGCCGCGGAGGGGTTGCCGGTCTACCTGGAGGTCATGGCTCCGATGGTGGCGGACCGTACGGACGCCAAGGCGTTCGCGGACGCGTGCCGTGCGGCCGGGCTCCAGGCGAAGTTCGGGGCCATGGTGGAGATCCCGTCGGCGGCGCTGCGGGCCCGGTCGATCCTGCAGGAGGTCGAGTTCCTGTCGCTCGGGACGAACGACCTCGCGCAGTACACGTTCGCCGCGGACCGTCAGGTGGGCGCGGTGTCCCGGCTGCAGGACCCGTGGCAGCCCGCGCTGCTCGACCTGGTGGCGCTGTCCGCGGAAGCCGCGAATGCCGAGGGCAAGAGCTGCGGTGTCTGTGGTGAGGCGGCGTCCGACCCACTGCTGGCGTGTGTGTTGACCGGTCTGGGTGTCACCTCGCTGTCCATGGGGGCGGCATCGATTCCGTATGTGCGGGCGACGCTGGCGAAGTACACGCTGGCGCAGTGCGAGCGTGCGGCGGCTGCGGCGCGTGCGGCGGACACCGCTGAGGAGGCGCGCAACGCGGCTCAGGCGGTGCTGTCCGGCGAGTAACGCCAGTCGCCGGGGGCGCTCCGCCTTTTGGGTGGAGCGCCCCCGGCGCGTTCAGTGGGCGTGGCCTCCCCTCAGCGTGTCTGTGTCCCCGAGGTCGGGTGGGGCGCAGTAGTCGACGCCTGATTCAGGGGAAACGAGGTCACCGGATTCGATGTCGGTGCAGTAGGCGTCGAAGACCTCGCCCGCGGTGAGGGGTTTGAGTCCTTCACCGCGCAGGCGCCAGCCGTAGACGCGGTCGGTCGAGTCGGGGGCACTGGCGCGCACGACGAGGCCGCCGGCGCTTTGGGTGGCGATACCCACGGCCAGGACCGTGGTGAATTCGAGGCCTTCCGTTTCGTCGAGGTGGATCGTGCCGTCGGGCTTCTCGTCCGCCCATAGAGCGGCGACGAGTGGTTCGGGTGTGGCCGAGACGCTGCACACCAGATGCCGCTCGCCCGGCCCCGCGGTGTCGAGGATGCGTGTGAGCAGGTCGGAGGCGCGGAGGAAGGCAGCGCGTCCGATGTCCTCACCGCAGGATGCGCAGGCGCCGATGCCGGCCAGGAGTGTGGTCGCGTACTGCCATGTGGCCTGGCGGACGGCCTCGTCGACGAGTTCGGGGACGAGTTCGTCGAGGGGCTGTCCTTGGTACGGGAGGCTGGGGCCCGTAGCGGCCAGTTCGGCCGTGAAGCGGGTGCGGCTGGCCGGAGCGTCGGGTTCGAGGCCGGTCTCGGCGCAGAATTCCGCGTACTCCTCGGGGTCGAAGAGGGCGACGGTGGTGTGGCTGCCTTGAGAGGCGAGCGTCCGGAGCAGGGCCTCGACTTGTTGGAGGTAGGTGGTGTGGTCGTCGAAGGTGAAGGTGCGGTAGCGCCGCATCGCCGTGAAATCGTGCTCGTCTGTGAGCAGGCCGATGGTGCCGGCGATTTCACGGCGCAGGACGCGTCGCATGGTCTGGTGCCGGGTGTGTGCCATCTTTCCCCCTGTGTGCAGTCGATCAATGCTCACTCACAGTAACCGGCGGCACTGACAACGCCCGCTGGGCAGGGGAACGGGTGACTCAGGAGCGTTCGCGGGCCAGGTCCTCGTAGAAGGGCAGGAGGTCGAGGTTGTCGATGGAGCCGGGATTGACTGCCTTTTCCAGGGGTGTGCCCTGGAGGAGGCGCTTCACTGGGACCTCGATGCGTTTGCCGGTCAGAGTGTGCGGGATCCCGGGGACCTCGATGACTTCGTCGGGGACATGGCGTGGGGAGAGCTGTTCGCGGATGGTCTGTTTGATGCGGTTCAGGAGGGCCTCGTCGAGGACGGCTCCGGGGGCGAGATGGACGAAGAGGGGCATCCAGTAGCCCCCATCGGGCTGTTCGATACCGATGACGAGGGATTCCTTGATCTCAGGGAGGCGCTCGACGGCTTCGTAGATGTCGGCCGAGCCCATGCGGACGCCCTGGCGGTTGAGGGTGGAGTCGGAGCGTCCGTGGATCACGACGGAGCCGCGTGAGGTGACGGTGATCCAGTCACCGTGGCGCCAGACGTCGGGGTAGGTGTCGAAGTAGCTGTCGTGGTAGCGGGCACCGTCGGGGTCGTTCCAGAAGTAGATCGGCATGGACGGCATCGGGTTGGTGACCACGAGTTCGCCGACTTCGTCGGTGACGGGTTTACCGCTGGGGTCCCAGGACTGGAGGTCGGTGCCGAGGCCTGGAGCCTGGAGTTCACCGATGTACACGGGGAGGGTGGGGACGGCTCCCGCGAAGCAGGAGCACACGTCGGTGCCGCCGCTGACGGAGGCGATCCACAGGTCGGCCCCGGCTTCTGCGAACTCGTCGTGCAGCCAGCGGAAGCCGTCCGGCGGCAGCGGTGAACCCGTGGTACCGACACACTGCACGCGGGAGAGGTCGTAGTCGCGTGCGGGGTGGACGCCGGTCTTGCGGCAGGCCATGACGTAGGCAGCGGAGGTGCCGAAGAGGGTCGCTCCGGTGCGTTCGGCCACGCGCCACTGGGCGCCGGTGTCCGGGTATCCGGGGCTGCCGTCGTACAGGACGATCGTGGTGCCGGTGAGCAGGCCGGAGACGAGGAAGTTCCACATCATCCAGCCGGTGGAGGTGTACCAGAAGAATCGGTCCTCGGGGCCCAGGTCGCAGTGGAGGCCGAGTTGTTTGAGGTGCTCGATCAGGATGCCGCCCTGGGACTGGACGATGGCCTTGGGAAGGCCGGTGGTGCCGGAGGAGTACAGGACCCACAGGGGGTGGTCGAAAGGAACCTGCTCGAAGACGGGTTCCACGTCCTCGGAGGTCAACGCGGACCACTCCAGCGCGCCGTCCGGGGTTTCGGTGCCCAGGAGCGGGATGTGGACGACAGCGCGCAGGGTGGGCAGTTCGCGGCGGAGTTCGGCGACGGTGTCGCGACGGTCGTGCTCCTTGCCGCCGTAGCGGTAGCCGTCGACGGTGAACAGGACGACCGGTTCGACCTGCTGGAAGCGGTCGAGGACGCTGCGTGCCCCGAAGTCGGGGGCGCAGGATGTCCAGACGCCGCCGACGGCGGCCGTGGCGAGGAGGGCGACGACGGCCTGGGGAACGTTGGGGAGGTAACCGCTGACGCGGTCTCCGGGGCGTACGCCGAGGGTACGCAGTCCGGCGGCGAGCGAGGCGACCTGGCGGCGCAGTTCGGACCAGGTCACCGGGTATGGCTCGTGGGTCTCGTCGACGTGCAGCAGTGCCGGTTCGTCCGCGCGGGTGGCGGCGGCGCGGAGGGCGTGTTCGGCGTAGTTGAGGGTCGCTCCGGGGAACCATTCGGCGCCCGGCATGCTGCGATCGCCGAGTACGCGCGCGTAGGGGGTGGAGAACCGTACGTCGAACCACTCGGTGACGGCTTTCCAGAAGCTCTCCAGCTCCTCGACGGACCAGCGGTGCAGGGCCGCGTATCCGCCCTCGGCCGGGGCACCGTGGTGCTCGGCGGCCCATGCCTGGAACTTCGTGATCTGTGCCCGGGCGATGCGTTCCTGATCAGGCTGCCAGAGCGGTGCGGGCTTCGCTGAGGTCATGGGGCGGCTCCCGGGACTGTGCGCGTCGTATGCGGCTGTCGCGCACGGGTTGGGGTGTGCGCGTCACACGGCTGACACGGACGATGCCATGTGATCGACTTCTACACCAGGGTGCGCCGCACATGGTCGGTGCCGTAAAGATGTGCCGCCACCACGGGTGAACGGCAGTTGAACGACTCATCGCCATGGGTGAGTCAGTGGCAGGGTGAGCAGCATGGACGGTCGTGACCTGGTGCGTTCGGTGAAGGCGGTCGGCTCGGCGGGGGCGGCGCAGGGTTTGCGCACCGTGCGGGCCGCATGGCGAAGAAGGCGTGCGGATGCAGCCGGGCTGCCCGAGCGGGGAGCTGAGCGAGCGCGGGTGCCCGGCCCCGTGCGGGAGGTGGAGCCGGGGCCCGGTGGCGGCGTCGTCCGGTTCGCCCGGTCGGAGCTGCAGATCACCGTCACCGCGAGCGGCGCTGTGTTCTGGGGCTGGGACGGTGCCGGGCCGGAGCCCTCGTACGCGCTCGCGGACCGGAGCCCGGAACCCGATCCACGGGCCGTTCTGGAGCCGGACAAGGACGGTGCCTGGCGGGTGGTGGCGGAGCGGGTCACGGTCATCGTCTCGCGGCACGGAGCCGTCGAGGTGCAGACGCCCGGCGGGGTGCTCCTGCGGCGGGACTTGCCGCCCCGCTGGTGGGAGCCGGCGGCTGGGGGCACGGCGCGCTGGATGCAGCGTTCCGAGGTGCCGGCCGACGCGCGGTTCTTCGGTCTGGGAGGGCGTGCGTCGGGGCCTCGGCTGCGTGAGGGAACGTACCGCCTGTGGAACACCGACCCCGGGCACACGTTCGTTCCCGGTGACGATCCGCTGTACATCACCATGCCGGTGCAGATGGTGGTGGCCGACGCGGGCACACACCTGGTGTTCCACGACACCTCGTGGGACGGCACAGTGACGTTGCGCGAGGGTGAGGAGGGCGCCGGTTCCGGGCACGACCGGGCGGGGAGGAGCGAGTTGCGCGTGGACGGCGGCCCGTTGCGCTGCTGGATGGTGGTGGGCACCCCCGCGCGCGTGCTCCACACCTGGGCCGCGCTCACCGGGGCGCCCGCGCTGCCGCCCGCGTGGGCGTTGGGGCACCATCACGCGCGGTGGGGCTTCGGGAGCGAGCAGGAGGTGCGGCGGATCGTCTCGGGCTATCGGGAGCACGATCTGCCGCTGGACGCGGTCCATCTGGACATCGACCACCACGACGCGCACCAGGTGTTCACGGTCGACAAGGAGCGTTTCCCGAAGCTGCCGGTGCTCGCCGAGGAGCTGCGGCGGGAAGGGATCCGGCTGGTGTCGATCGTTGATCCGGCTGTCAGGGCCGAGCCGGGCAACGAGGTGTACGACGGCGGGACGGCCGAGGACGCGTTCGTGCGGGACGCGGCGGGCCGGACCGTGGAGGGCGTGGTGTGGGCCGGGGAGTCGGTGTACCCGGACTTCACGCGTGCGCAGGTGCGCGAGTGGTGGGGCGGGCTGTACGAGGAGCGGCTGGCACAGGGTTTCGCGGGGTTCTGGCATGACATGAACGAGCCGACGTCGTTCACGGCCTTCGGGGAGAACACGCTGCCACGGTCCGCGCGGCACGATCTGGACGGCCGGGGCGGTGACCATCGCGAGGCGCACAACGTGTACGCACTGTGTATGGCCCGGGCCGGGTACGAGGGCCTGCGGAGACTCGTCCCCGAGGAGCGGCCGTTTCTGTTCTCGCGCTCCGGGTGGGTCGGCATGCAGCGCTACGGGGGCACGTGGTCGGGGGACGTGGCGACTGGCTGGCCTGGGCTGCGCGCATCGCTGTCGCTGGTGATGGGGCTGGGGCTGTGCGGGGTGCCGTATTCGGGCCCCGACGTCGGGGGTTTCGACGGGAGCCCGTCTCCGGAGCTGTATCTGCGGTGGTTCCAACTGGGCGCGTATCTGCCGCTGTTCCGTACCCACGCGAGTCTGCGGGCGGGGCGCAGGGAGCCCTGGGAGTTCGGGGACGAGGTACTGGCACACGCGCGCGTGGCGCTCGTCGGGCGGCGGCGTCTGCTGCCGTACTTCATGACGTTGGCGCATCTGGCGCGGCGTACGGGAGCGCCGTATGTGCGGCCGGTCTGGTGGGGCGCGCCCGAGGACCGGGCGCTGCGCGACTGCGAGGACGCCTTCCTGCTCGGTGACTCTCTGCTGGTGGCGCCCGTGCTGGATCCGGGTACCGACCGGCGCGCGGTGCAGCTGCCGCGGGGGCGCTGGTACGACACGGTGACCGAGGAGGTGTACGAGGGGCCGGGGCAGGTGCTGGTCGAGGCGCCTCTGTCGCGGATCCCGGTGCTCGCGCGCGCGGGCGCCGTCCTGCCCGTCCGCGGCTCCGACGGCGGACTGGAGCTGGAGGCGTGGGCGCCGGACCACGGCCGGACCGGGGGTGGGCTCGTGGTGGCCGACGCGGGAGAGGGCTGGGACGAACCGGAGGTCGAACGCTATGTGACGCGCTGGAAGAAGCGGCAGGTGGTCGTGAAGCGGGGCGGGCACGACGGCCGGGGCGAGCCCCCGTATCCGGTGCGGGTACGCGGGCTCGCCCGGCCGTGAATCAGACGTACCTGCCCTCGAAGAACGCCTGCACGGCCCGGGTGTGCAGCGGGAAGGCGAGTTCCGCTGGCCTGTGCAGCAGTTGCCAGCCCTCCGTCTCGTCCGTGGCGGCGGACGGGGGCAGGCCGGCGGCCGGGCGCTCCGGTAGGAGCCCGAAGAGGAGCAGGTGGCCGTCGGGTGAGCTCATCGCGTCGGCGAGGCGCACGTCGCGCTCGGGGGCGTCGATGCCCGTCTCCTCCTTGAGCTCGCGGACGACGGCGCCGCGCCAGTCCTCCTGTTGCTCGATGAACCCTCCGGGCAGGGCAGTGCCCCCGCGCGCGGGAGCGATGGTTCGAGTGATGACGACCAGGGCTGTGCCCTTGGTGTCGTACACGGGCTGCAGCGCGACCGCTACGGGCAGCGGGTTGCGGTAAGCGACCGTGTGGCAGGCCGGGCAGGTGCGGGGCCAGCCGGAGACGCCCTCTCCGTAGGGCGCTCCGCAGCTCGAACAGTGGGAGCTCCGTGCGGAGTTGGCGTTGGGTTGTTGAATTGCGGACACGCGGCGGACTGTATCCGATCGCGTGAGAGGCGTCTCCCGGGGGCGGCTCAATGTGCGTGGGTGAGGGATTTCCTGGCCACCGGGAAGTCGAAGTAGGTGTCCGGGTACGATTCCGGTTTGTAGGTGAAATGCCACCATTCCTCGGGCAGGTTCACGAATCCGAGGGCTTCCAGAGTGCCTTTCAGGAGTTGCCTGTTGGTGCGCTGCTGGCCGGTGATCCGTGGGTCGTCCGTGTGAGAGCGCGTGTCGAAGCAGTCGTAGCCCGTGCCCATGTCCACGGAGTTGTCGGGAAAACGCTCACTTCGCGGTGCGTAACAGGGCACCAGGGGCTCTCCGGGAATGTACGGACGGGTCGGCCCGGCGGGGAGTTTCACGAGTGTGAGGTCCACCGTCGAGCCTCGGCTGTGGCCGGACTTCTCCGCGATGTAGCCGTCGGTGAACAGGCGGGTCTTGTCGACTTGGGGGTAGAACTCGGTTTTCATCCGCTGATCGCCGAGGTCCTTGGCCCAGCGGACGAAGTGGTCGACGGCGCGCTGGGGGCGGTAGCAGTCGTACACCTTGAGCGTGTAGCCCTGCTTCAGGAGCTTCACCTGGGCCTTGTGGAGGGCTTCGGCGGCGGGGCGGGTGAGGATGCACAGCGGCTGCTTGTAGCCGGTTATGCGGTCGCCCACGAAGTTGTGCCGGGTGAAGTAGCGGATGTCCTGGAGGATGGTCGGGTCGATGGTTCTGAGGGCGACGAAGGCCTCGGGGGCCTTGGGTTCGGGTGTCGCCCGGGCCGGTGTGGCGGTCAGAGTCAGGGCGAGCAGGGACGTGGCAGCGACGAGCAGGGGGCGCAGACGTGGCGTGAGTCTCCTCATGGCCCTTCCATGTACCAGTCGGCGGGGTTTTCCGACAGATGGCCGTGCGCGGAGGGCGCACGCTCGTTGCGTGCGCGGGACGGGCGTGTGCTCCCGGGGTGGTACCGCCCTGTGGGACGAGTCGGCGGGTGCTGGTGGACCGGGACGACCCGCCCACGGTCCTGCGGCCGGACACGGTACGTGCGTACTCGGTCTCTGAGCCGTCGCCTCAGTCGCAGCGCGATACGGACCGCATGGAGGGGCGGCCGGAACCACCCCCGTGGGCCCCGGACGCCCCCGCCGATACTCCGACGCCAATGGGGTGCGTTTGGTTCACTGTGACGCCCTGCCGAATTGTGGTTGCCCGTGGCACACTTCTGACGTCCCGTCAGCTTTTCTGCAGATCGCTTTGCCGGGGAGGGGCTATGGCCCGTACACGCACGCCCGTGGTCACGGGATGGTTCACCGGGGAGGGTGACGCCTTCCGGCTCCTCGGCACGCGCTGCTCGGCGTGCGCCTCGGTCTTCTTCCCGCGCGAGGACGCCCGCTGCCGCAATCCGGAGTGCGGTGGGAGCGAGTTGGAGGAGGTGCCGCTCTCGCAGCGCGGGCGCGTGTGGTCCTACACGGACGGGCGGTACCGTCCTCCGTCACCCTACGTGTCCGATCCGGAACTTCCGTGGGAACCTCGCACGTTGGTCGCTGTAGAACTGGCCGCCGAGCGCCTCGTGGTGCTCGGGCAGGCGGTTCCCGGAGTCACGGTCGCCGATCTGGCGGTGGGCATGGAGGTGGAGGTCGTCGCGGGCGTACTCAGTGAAGACGCGGAGACGACTTGGACGACGTGGCACTGGCGGCCGACAGGGACGCAGGGGGTGACGGCATGACGGGTGATGTGGCGGTCCTCGGCGTGGGCATGCACCCGTGGGGCAAATGGGGCAGGAGTTTCGTCGAGTACGGGACGGCGGCCGCACGTGCGGCCCTTGCCGACGCGCGAGTCGACTGGCGGGACATCGGCTCGATCGTCGGCGCGGACACGGTGCGTGGCGGTTATCCGGGGTACGTGGCGGGGGCGACGTTCGCGAAGGCGCTGGGCTGGCAGGGGGCCCGCGTCACGAGCGTGTACGCGGCGTGCGCGTCCGGGGCGCAGGCGGTCGCCACGGCACGGGCGCAGATCCTCTCGGGACTCGCGGACGTCGTCCTGGTGGTGGGAGCCGACGCCGCGCCCAAGGGGTTCTTCCGGCCGGCGGGCGGGGACCGGCCCGACGATCCCGACTGGCTGCGCTTCCGGGTTCTGGGAGCGACGAACCCGACGTACTTCGGGCTGTACGCGCGCCGGCGCATGGCGGTGCACGGGGACACGGTGGACGACTTCGCGCAGGTCAAGGTGAAGAACGCCGCCTTGGGGACGCTGAATCCGTACGCCCGCTACCGCAAGCGGGTCACAGCCGAGGAGGTCGCCGCCTCCGCGGTGGTCGCCGATCCGCTGCGGCTGCTCGACATCTGCGCGACCTCGGACGGCGGAGCGGCGCTGGTGCTGTCCAGCATGGAGTTCGCCCGGCGTCACGGGGCGGCCGAAGCCGTACGGATCCGGGCGGTGTCCACGGTGACGCCGCGCTACCCCACCACGGTGCTGGACCTGCCGGACATCGCAACGGACTCGGCGGTGGCGGTGGAGCCCGCCCCCGAGACCTTCCGAGCGTCCATCGCGCGCGCGGCCTACGAGGAAGCGGGGCTCGGGCCAGAGGACCTGTCGCTCGCCGAGGTGTACGACCTGTCCACGGCACTGGAGCTGCAGTGGTACGAGGACCTCGGCCTGTGCGGTGCGGGCGAGGCGGCGAAGCTGCTGTGGGAGGGGGCGACGGCCCCGGGCGGGCGCATACCGGTGAACGCCAGTGGCGGGCTGGCCTCGTTCGGAGAGGCGGTTCCGGCGCAGGCGATCGCCCAGGTGTGTGAGCTGACCTGGCAGTTGCGGGGCGACGCGGGTGACCGGCAGATCGAGGGTGCGCGGGTGGGGATCACCGCGAACCAGGGACTGTTCGGGCACGGGTCGTCGGTGATCGCGGTGCGGTGACCTTTGCGGCGGTGGGCGCTCTCTCCGATTCGCCTTCCAGCCGGTGGTCAACCTGACGACCATAGGGGTCGCGGCACTGGAGAGTCCTCATCCCCACACCAACCGTTGCCGTCCGCGACCTTGACGCTCCCTGGGCACCGGTGAACACTTCCGGGTGTCAGTCGGCATCGCCGCTTTCGAGTGACTTTGTGCACTGCGCCGCTCGGGCACCCTGCCTGCGTAACGGGCCCTCCCCCACGGGCGATTCGGCTGCGACGGACGCTCGTCATGGACGCCGGGCGGGGTGCGGAACCCTCCCCGCCTTCGGCGGACGTAGCCATGGGAAACGCACCCTGCACACAGGGCCGGGGGCGATCACCCGGCCCAGGGCCAAGGAGCCGCCATGAGCAACGGAGACATATTCGTCGGCGAAGTCATAGGTACGGCGATCCTGATCCTCTTCGGCGCCGGTGTGTGCGCCGCTGTCAGTCTCAGATACTCGAAGGCGAGGGCTTCTGGCTGGGTCGTCATCGCGTTCGGTTGGGGCTTCGGCGTGCTGGCCGGGGCGTACACCGCCGCTCCCCTGTCGGGCGGCCATCTCAACCCGGCCGTCACCATCGGCATCGCCGTGGACACCGGCACGTGGGACACCGTCTGGGTGTATGTGCTGGGGCAGATGGTCGGCGCGATGCTGGGCGCGGTTCTCGCATACCTGGTCTACCTCGCGCAGTTCCAGGCCAACGTCCCCAAGGTGGGCTCGGCGGACGAGCCGATGCCGACCCTCGGCATCTTCTCCACCATCCCGGAGATCCGGAACCCGGTCGCCAACATCGTCACGGAGACCATCGCCACGACCGCGCTCGTCCTGCCTGTCCTCGCTTTCGGACTCACCAAGGGTCTCGGGGAGTCCGGCACCCAGGCGCTGATCGTGTCCCTGCTGGTCGTCGGGATCGGTCTGTCGCTCGGTGGGCCGACCGGCTACGCGATCAATCCGGCGCGTGACCTCGGCCCGCGCATCGTGCACACCTTCCTGCCGATCCCCAACAAGGGCACCTCCGACTGGGGTTACGCCTGGGTCCCGGTCGTCGGCCCGCTGCTCGGAGGGGCGCTCGCGGGCCTCATCTACAACGCAGCCTTCTGAGTATCTGACGTAACTCACGTAACTGACGTAAGGGGACGTCATGCCGGACAACGCCCAGAAGTACGTCGCCGCGATCGACCAGGGCACCACGTCGAGTCGCTGCATCATCTTCGACCACGACGGGGCGATCGTCGCCGTCGACCAGCGCGAGCACCGTCAGATCTTTCCCAAGCCGGGCTGGGTGGAGCACGACGCCACCGAAATCTGGTCCAAGGTGCAGGCGGTGGTCGCGGGGGCGATCGCCAAGGCGGGCCTGCGTGCCGACCAGCTCAGCGCGCTCGGCATCACCAACCAGCGCGAGACGACGGTCCTGTGGGACCGCGCCACGGGCAAACCCGTGCACAACGCGATCGTCTGGCAGGACACGCGTACGTCCGCGCTCTGCAACGAACTCGGCGGCCCGGACGGGCAGGACCGTTTCCGCGAGCAGACGGGCCTGCCGCTGGCCAGCTACTTCTCGGGCCCGAAGGCATCCTGGCTGCTGGACAACGTGCCAGGGCTCAGAGTCCGCGCCGAGCGCGGTGAGATCGCTTTCGGCACGATCGACTCCTGGCTGATCTGGAACCTCACCGGCGGTACCGACGGCGGACGGCACGTCACCGACGTCACCAACGCCGGTCGCACCATGCTGATGAACCTGGAGACGCTCCAGTGGGACTCCTCGATCCTCTCGGCGATGAACGTCCCCGAGGCCGTCCTCCCGGAGATCCGCTCCTCCGCCGAGGTGTACGGCACCGCCGTCGGCCAACTCGCCGGCGTGCCGGTCGCGTCGGCGCTCGGTGACCAGCAGGCGGCCGTGTTCGGGCAGGCCTGCTACGACGTGGGCACGGCGAAGAACACCTACGGCACCGGCAGCTTCCTGCTGCTCAACACTGGAAACCGGCCCGTACCCTCGAAGAGCGGGCTGCTCACCACCATGGGGTACAAGATCGGCAGTGAGGCTCCGGTGTACTGCCTGGAGGGGTCGATCGCGATCACGGGCGCCCTGGTGCAGTGGTTCCGCGACCAGCTCGGCATCATCCGAACCGCCGACGAGATCGAGTCCCTGGCGGCGAGCGTGGACGACAACGGCGGCGCGTACATCGTGCCCGCGTTCTCGGGCCTGTTCGCACCCTATTGGCGGTCCGACGCGCGCGGAGTCGTCACCGGCCTCACGCGGTATGTCACGAAGGCACACCTCGCGCGCGCCGTGCTGGAGGCGACGAGCTGGCAGACGCGTGAGGTCGTGGACGCGATGTTCCAGGACTCGGGCGTGAAGATCACCACCCTGAAGGTGGACGGCGGCATGACCGGGAACAACCTCCTGATGCAGCACCAGGCAGACGTCCTCGATGTGCCGGTGATCCGCCCGAAGGTCTCGGAGACCACCTGCCTGGGCGCCGCGTACGCGGCCGGCCTCGCGACAGGTGTGTGGAACGACCTGGGCGAGCTGAAGTCGCACTGGCAGAAGGACGCCGAGTGGACGCCGGCCATGGAGGCACCCGTCCGGGACCGCGAGTACCGCAACTGGCGCAAGGCGGTGGAGAAGAGCCTCGGCTGGCACGAGGACGGCGCGAGCTGACATCGCAGTCCACGCGCGCGTGCCGCTCATGCACGTCCGCATGAGGGCCCGTATGCGCGTGCCTCGGGCCCACGGCCCGTACCCCGGTCGGCGGGGGTACGGGCCGTGCTCGTCCGTCGGGCGTCAGGTCGTCACGCTCGGGCGGTGGTCGGCCGCGTGGGTCATCGCGTGCCGTACAACAGCGACGAGGACGTCCTTGACGGATTCCCGCTCACGTGCGTCGCACTGCACGACGGGTACGCCGGGGTCGAGATCGAGGGCCTGGCGGACCGCCTCGGCGGGGTAACGCACGGCGCCGTCGAAGCAGTTGACGCCGATCACGAACGGGATGGAGCGCCGCTCGAAGTAGTCGACGGCGGCGAAGCAGTCCTCCAGGCGACGGGTGTCGGCGAGCACGATGGCGCCCAGGGCACCCGTGGCGAGTTCGTCCCACAGGAACCAGAAGCGGTCCTGGCCGGGTGTCCCGAAGAGGTACAGCACCAGGTCCTCGCGGAACGTGATGCGCCCGAAGTCCATCGCGACGGTGGTGGTGCGCTTCCCTTCCACACCTCTGGTGTCATCAATCGGGCGGCCTGCCTCGGTGAGTACCTCCTCGGTCCTCAGCGGTTTGATCTCGCTGACCGCGCCGACGCAGGTCGTCTTGCCCACGCCGAAACCGCCGGCCACCAGGATCTTGAGCGTGACGGGCTCGACCGGGGACTTGCCGCGCTCAGAACGCCCGAAGATCATCGGTCTCTCTTCCTGCTGGTTCTTGGTCACGCGGCGGTGGCCCATAGCCTCCGCCGCCGGGGGTTTCGATGACTAGTACGTCGCCGGGGCCGACTTCCGCCGAATCACTTCCGCCGAGTTGTACGACGGCCCCGTCGGCGCGCTCCACCCGGTTGGTTCCCAGGGCTCCGGGTGCGCCGCCGGCCATGCCGTAGGGCGGGATCCTGCGGTGCTGCGAGAGCGTGGAGACCGTCATGGGCTCGTGGAACCGGATGCGGCGTACGGCACCGTCCCCGCCCCGCCAGCGTCCGGAGCCGCCGCTGCCGCGCCGTACCGAGAACTCGTCGAGCCGAACGGGCAGACGCCACTCCAGGACCTCGGGGTCGGTGAGGCGGGAGTTGGTCATGTGGGTCTGAACAACTGGCGCGCCAGGGAAGCCGTCGCCCGCGCCGGACCCGGAGGCGACGGTCTCATAGTACTGGTGCCGCTCGTTGCCGAAGGTGACGTTGTTCATCGTCCCGGATCCTTCGGCCTGGACACCCAGGGCGGCGTACAGGGCGCCGGTGATGGCCTGCGAGGTCTCCACGTTGCCCGCGACGACCGCGGCCGGGGACTCGGGCGCGAGCATCGAGCCGGGCGGGACGACGATGTCGAGAGGGCGCAGACAGCCGTCGTTGAGCGGGATGTCGTCGGCGACCAGGGTGCGGAAGACGTACAGAACGGCAGCGTTCACCACCGAGAGGGGTGCGTTGAAGTTGGTGGTGAGCTGCGGGGAGGTGCCCGTGAAGTCGACTGCCGCAGAGCGCTTTTCGCGGTCCACGCGCACGCGTACCCGGATGACGGCCCCCGAGTCGGTTTCGTAGGCGTAGGCACCGTCGTCCAGGGCGTCGATGACGCGCCGTACGGCTTCTTCCGCATTGTCCTGGACGTGTTTCATGTAGGCCTGCACGACGTCGAGGCCGAAGTCCTCGATCATGCGGGCGACCTCGTCGACGCCCTTCTGGTTCGCGGCGATCTGGGCGCGCAGGTCGGCGAGGTTGGTCCTGGGGTTGCGGGAGGGGTACGGGGCATCGCTGAGCAGGCGGAGGGTCTCCTCCTCGCGGAAGCGGCCTGCCTCGGCGAGCAGCCAGTTGTCGAAGAGGATGCCCTCCTCCTCGATGGTGTGGCTGCTCGCGGGCATGGAGCCGGGCTGGATGCCGCCGATCTCGGCATGGTGGCCGCGCGAGGCCACGTAGAACAGGATCCGGTCACCCTCTGTGTCGAAGACCGGGGTGATCACGGTGACGTCGGGAAGGTGAGTGCCGCCATGGTAGGGGTCGTTGACGGCGTACGTGTCACCCTTGCGCATGTTGTCGCCGCGGCGCCGGATGACCTCCTTGACGCTGGTGCCCATCGAGCCCAGGTGCACGGGAATGTGGGGGGCGTTGGCGACCAGGTTGCCGTCGGGGTCGAAGAGGGCGCAGGAGAAGTCCAGGCGCTCCTTGATGTTGACCGACTGAGCAGTGGATTCGAGGCGGGCGCCCATCTGCTCGGCGATGGACATGAAGAGGTTGTTGAAGACCTCAAGCAGAACGGGGTCGACTTTCGTGTCGAGATCGGAACTCTCCGTAACCGCCGCGCGTTCCATGACCAAGTGGCCGTCGCCGGTGACGGCCGCCTGCCAGCCGTCGTCCACGACCGTGGTGGCGTTGGCCTCGGTGATGATCGCGGGTCCGGTGACGGTCTCGCCGGGCGGGAGCTGCTCGCGGCGGTGCAGGGGCACGTCGCGCCAGGTGCCGCCCGTGTGGAGGCTGACGGTCTCGGGGGCCGTGGGACGGGGTGCGGTGGTGGGGCCCTCATAGGCGGCGAGGGCGGAGAGATCGGGGGGTTCGGTGATGCCGGTGGCTTCCACGGACAGGGCTTCGACGACGACGGGGCGGTCGAGGGTGAAGGAGTACGTGGCGCGATGACGTTCTTCGAAGGCGTGCCGCATGGCGGCGGGCTGCGCGAGCTCGACGGTGAGGGCCGTGTCGGTGCCGTCGTAGCGGAGCTGGGCGCGGCGCGTGACACGGATGCGGTCCTCGGGGACGTCCTCGGCGAGGAGTTCGGCGCGGGCGGCGCCCTCCAGGTCGGCGGCGGTCCGCAGGACGCCGGGCATCGCGGCGGGCTCCAGGAGGGCCTCGACGGACTGTTCGCGCATGGCCGTGGTGTCGGCGAGGCCGATGCCGAGCGCCGAGAGCACACCGGCCATGGGCGGGACGAGGACGGTCCGGATGCCGAGCAAGTCGGCGACCAAGCAGGCGTGCTGGCCGCCTGCACCACCGAAGGTGGTCAGGGCGTACCGGGTGACGTCGTGGCCCTTCTGGACCGAGATCCGCTTCACGGCGCCTGCGATGTTGGCGACGGCGATGTGCAGGTAGCCCTCGGCCACCTGCTCGGGGGTGCGGTCGTCGCCGGTTCGGTCGCGGATCTCACGCGCGAGGACGGCGAACCGGTCGCGGACGAGCGCGTCGTCGAGGGGCTGGTCGCCGTCGGCGCCGAACACGCGCGGGAAGTGGCCGGGCTGGATGCGGCCGAGCATGACGTTGGCGTCAGTGACGGTGAGCGGGCCGCCGCCTCGGTAGCAGGCGGGTCCCGGGTCCGCGCCCGCCGAGTCCGGCCCCACACGGTAGCGGGAGCCGTCGAAGTGGAGGATCGAGCCGCCGCCCGCCGCGACGGTGTGGATGTCCAGCATGGGCGCGCGCAGCCGGACCCCGGCGATCTGCGTGGTGAAGACGCGTTCGTACTCACCCGCGAAGTGCGAGACGTCCGTGGACGTGCCGCCCATGTCGAAGCCGATGACGCGGTCGAAGCCGGCGAGCTGCGACATGCGGGCCATGCCGACGATGCCGCCCGCGGGCCCGGAGAGGATGGCGTCCTTGCCGCGGAACTGTCCGGCTTCGGCGAGCCCGCCGTTGGACTGCATGAACATCAGCCGCACGCCCCGGAGTTCGTCGGCGACGTGCTGGACGTAGCGGCGCAGTACGGGCGACAGGTAGGCGTCGACGACGGCCGTGTCCCCGCGCGGGACGAGCTTCATCAGGGGGCTGACCTCGCTGGAGAGGGAGATCTGCGGGAAGCCCGTGCTCCGGGCCAGCTCGCCGATGGCCTGTTCGTGGGCCGGGTGGAGGTGGCTGTGCATGCAGACCACGGCGACGGCGCGGATCCCGTCGTCGTACGCCTCTCTGAGGGGTCCCGCGAGCGCGTCCAGGTCGGGGGCCTGGAGCACGGTGCCGTCGGCGGCGATGCGTTCGTCGACCTCGACGACGCGTTCGTACAGCAGCTCGGGAAGCTCGATGTGGCGGGCGAAGATGCGGGGACGGTTCTGGTAGGCGATGCGCAGGGCGTCGCGGAAGCCACGGGTGATGACGAGGAGGGTGCGTTCGCCCTTGCGTTCCAGGAGGGCGTTGGTGGCGACCGTGGTGCCCATGCGGACGGCGTCGACGGGGTCCCGGGAGCCGTCGAGGAGTTCACGGACACCCGCGACGGCGGCGTCGGCGTACCGCGCGGGATTGTCGGAGAGGAGCTTGTGGGTGAGCAGGCGGCCGTCCGGGCGACGCGCGACGATGTCGGTGAAGGTGCCGCCTCGGTCGACCCAGAACTGCCAGCCCGTCACTTCTCCACTCCGATTCCGCGCTGCTCAGAGCGCCCGGAGGCCGTTGATCACATCGCGGAGAATACTCTCGTCGACCAGCTCCGCAGGGGGTACGGGGCGTGTCACGTGGACCAGTTCCTCGTCCACGAGATCGCCCACGAGGACGCGTACCACTCCGACGGGCAGATCGAGTTCCGCGGCGAGTTCGGCCACCGACTGTGGGGTGTCACGGCAGAGTTCGACGATGTGCACATGCTCAGGGGCCAGCGAGTGGTCCGCCTCCTGGTCGTCCGCCCTGGTTTCCGCCACGACCACCGCGATGAGGTCGAGACGGTGCTGGACCGCGTGGCTGGTGCGGCCCCGCGTCATGGCGTACGGACGGACCACGGGTCCGGCCTCGTCGTCGAACCAGTGGCTTCTTCCCTGACCGTCTCCGTTCATGACATCCCACTACCCGCCCTAGGGCGCATCGGTGCGCGGTGCGGCACCCAGATGTACACCGACGCGCTTCACGAGGAGCGTCATTTCGTACGCGATCTGCCCGATGTCCGCGTCGGCGTCCGCGAGGACGGCGAGACAGCTGCCGTCGCCGGCGGCCGTGACGAACAGGAAGGCGTCGTCGAGCTCGACGACGGTCTGCCGGACGTTGCCCGCCTCGAAGTGGCGGCCGACGCCCTTGGCCAAACTGTGGAAGCCCGAGGACACGGCGGCCAGGTGCTCGCTGTCCTCGCGGGTCAGGTCCTTGGAGACGCCGGTGGGCAGCCCGTCGCTGGAGAGCACGAGTGCCTTGCGGATGCTGCCGACACGCTCCACGAGATCGTCGAGGAGCCAGTTCAGCTCCTTCGACTGCGAGCCGGCGGCGGTGGGCCCTGGGCCCTGCGGTGCGGTCATCGACCGTCCCCCTTAGTCGTTCCTCGTGCTGAGCCGTCCCGGGCGTTGTCGCCCTCGGCGTTCTCCTCGCGGCCGCGCTGCCAGCCCCGCTGGAGCGAGGCCATACGGCTGCGAACCTCGTCGGCGTCGCGTTGGGCGACGTCTGCCCGGTCCGGGCGGGCCTTGTCGCGTTCGGCGCGCCGTGCGGCGCCGTCCTTCAGCTGCGGGGCCAGGTTGGCCTGCCGCACGCGTCGGGGCAGCGGCCTGCTTCCTGATTCTGCCTCGCCGCCCGTGGTGTCCGCACCCGGGGTGACCCCGGCAGCGGGGCTCGCCGGGGTCGTACGACGGCGTTGGGGCAGCACGGGCGGCTCGTCGGCCGCGCGCGGAAGAGACTCCCCGCTGTCTGCGGCCCGGAGGGCCGACAGCCCCGGGCGGTCACCTCGTCGAGCCGACAGCAGCTTCGGCTCCTCCAGGCCGGCCTGCGCCGGCTCGTGGCTTTCCGGGAACTCCTCGTCGTCGCGTCGGGACCGCTCCGCCACGGGGCGGCCGTGGGAGCTGACCAGCTTGGGCACGCGGCGGCGCGGCAGCGGTGCCGGGCCGCCCGGCTGGCCGGTGTCCGCGGCAGCGGGGCGGGCGGGCTCTTCCCGGCCCTCGCGTTGCTGCGGCTGCTCACTGGGGACACCGGCGATGGAGTGGTGGGGCCGGAACAGACGCCCGCGTTCGCCGTCATCGTCGAGGGCGCCCGGGAAGGCTCCGAACGCCGCGTCCAGGCCGACCGGCGCGCCGATGTCGACCGGGGCCTCCAGCTCGACGGGGCCGTCCAGCAGCGAGGCCGGGAGGCCGGGGAGCCGCACGGGTACGTCGGCCAGGGCCGCCTGGCGCTCCGCCTCAAGCTCGGCCTCCCTGGAGGGATGCACCCGGTCGAGACGGAAGCCGATGCCGTTGGTGTCCGGGACGTCGTCCGTGAGCAGGGCATCGGGGATGAAGACGACGGCGGTGGTGCCGCCGTACGGCGAGGGCTGCAGCGAGACGCGGACGTTCTGCCGCTGGGCCAGCCGGCTGACCACGAACAGGCCGAGCCGGTCGGTGTCGGACAGTTCGAACTCGGGAGTCTCGGCGAGCCGCAGGTTCGCTTCGAGAAGGGCTTCGGCCGCCATGCCCAGACCTCGGTCGTGGATCTCCAGGGTGAAGCCGTTGGCGACGCGCTCGCCGAGGACCTGGACGGCGGTGTGCGGGGGCGAGAACACCGTGGCGTTCTCCAGGAGTTCGGCGATGAGGTGGGTGAGGTCGGCGACCGCCGGGCCGGTGACGGCGACCCGGGGGAGCCGGCGGACCTCGATGCGCTCGTAGTCCTCGACCTCGGCGACGGAGGCGCGTACGACGTCCATGAGCTGGATGGGTTTGCGCCACTGTCGGGACGGTGCGGCGCCCGAGAGGATGACCAGGCCCTCGGCGTGGCGGCGCATACGCGTGGTGAGGTGGTCGAGGCGGAACAGGTCGGCGAGTTCCTCGGTGTCCTCGGTGCGGCGCTCCATCGCGTCGAGGAGGGTGAGCTGCTTGTGGAGCAGGACCTGGCTGCGGCGGGCGAGGTTGACGAACACCTCGGAGATCCCGTCGCGGAGTTCGGACTGCTTGACCGCGGCCTCGACGGCGGCGCGCTGGAGGGTGTTGACGGCCTGACCGACCTCGCCCATCTCGGTCTTGGCGTACTCCAGGCGCGGGGCCTCGGTTTCCACGTCGATCTTCTCGCCCGCGGACAGCCTCCGCATGACGCTCGGCAGGCGGACGCCGGCGGCCTCGTTTGCGTCCTGCCGCAGCCGGCGCAGGTCGCGCACAAGGGACCGGCCGGTGCGCACGGACATGAAGAGCGAGAACAGCAGGGCGACGAGGCCGAGGACGCCGGCGATGACGGCCTTGAGGACGACGTTGATGACGAGGGGCCGCACCCGCTCCTGGAACCGGTCGCTCGCCTGGACGTTGAGGGCGGCGAGTTCGTCGAGGACGTCGCCCGCCGCGCTGTCCCAGGTCTTCGCGGTGACGCCGCTCGGCTTGCCGGGCTCGGCGTTGATGACGGACTGCTCGATCACCCGCAGGGGGCCGGTACCCGCGTTGTTCCAATACCCCTCGAAGCGGTCACGTTCCGTGGCCGGCAGCAGCGGCAGGTTGGCCTCGTACATCAGGGTGCGCTGGGCGATCAGGTCGGAGACGTCGCGGATCTCGTCGCGCGTGACGCTGCCCGAGACGAGCGCCGAGCCGAGGAGGGCGTCCTCGCGGGAAAGGAGTTCTCGGGCGCGGGCCACGTTGACGAGAGCGCGGCCCTCTTTGTCCATCTCCACGTTGTCCAGGACATGGAGGTTGGCCAGGAGTGCGTAGCAGGGGTCCACGAGGCGGTTGTAGAGGTCGAGGGCCTGGGACACGTTGACCGTGCCCTGCTCGACGCTGCTGCGCAGGGAGGTGAGGCCGTCGAGGGCGTCCAGGACCGCGGTGAGGCGTGCGGACGTGGCCTCGCCCATCTCGTCCTGTACGTCACTGTCCTCCGACTTCTCCCGGACGGTCGCGACAGCCTTGTCGGTGGCGTTACGGCTGCGCTTCAGCGCGGTCAGGGCCTCGGAAGCGCGCGGATCGGCGAGGTAGACGAGAGTCTGGCGGCGTTCCTCCTGGAGGACCCGGACGGTGTCCTCGGTGGGGTAGCCGACCTCCTCGACGACGTAGGAGACCGTGAAGAGCGCATTGACGTCGCGGACCGTGAGGTACGTGGCAAAGGCCCAGATGCCTGCCAGGGACAGCAGGGGCACGAGAAGCAGCGCCACGATCTTCCGGCGGATGGACTTCCCGCGAAAGCGCATGGCCTCCCCCAGCTCGGCCCCCGCCGCACCGGGGGCACACACGTGCGTCAACAAACTTGCGTGAGCCTACTACTGGGACACAGGTAACTCGAAGGGCAGTCCGGGCGCACACCTCCCGTGCGGGGAACGAGACATGGGGAGTTGTCCGTTCATTACGGGAGATTGCCTCCCGCTGTCCCGCACTTGAGGCGATCACATCCCGTCGGAGAACTTTGTCGGTTGGCCGGAATCATTCGCTCGCCGGGAATCTTCTTCGAGTGTCGATCGTCTTTCTCTACAGGATTGGGGGGGCGGTGCAGGCCGTCGGCGCCCATGTCACGTTCAGGCGGCGTAAATCAGCGCAAGCCGGGCAGCCAGAGGGGTGCCGGGGTGGTGAGCCCGGCGAGCGAGCTGTCTGCCGGAGGTGGGGAGGACGGAAGTTGATGGGCACGACGGAGCGGCGCGTGGCGCCCGGAGACGGCATGACGGCGCCCGAGAGAGAGCGGGGCCGGGAGCTCGGGTCGGATCCGGACATTCCTGCAGGTGCCACACCCTGGCAGAGCGAGGCCGATGGGCGGGGCGATGGGCAGGGCGAACGGGGCGGGGGCGAGAGCCGGCCGTACTACCGGCCCTTATGGATCGAGGAGCCCGCGCGGAAGCGGCGGTTGCCTGATCCAGTGCGGACGGCGGCCGTGCGCGCGGTGCTCATCACGGCGGTCACCCTGATCCAGGCAATGGTGGCGTTCCTGTGCACGATGGCCGGTTCCTGGCTGGCGTTCCCCATGGTCCTCAGCAGTGTCACCAGCACGATCGTGGCGACCTGGGGCGTACTGGACGTGTGGGTGACACGCCAGGTGTGGAACCAGCGGAACGGGGTGGTGTCGGCCCCCAACAGCACGGCTCGCGCCCTGCGCCGGGAGCGCCGCCGGGCGCGGCGGCAGGAGCGGGCCGCGGCACGAACTCAGGAGCGAATACGTCGGCGGCAGGGTGGAGCCGGGCAGTTGTCGCACCCGTAGAGCTCACCGGACCGGCGAGACCCTGCCGCCTGTGCCCCGTTACGGCACGGTCGGCTGCACCTCGCTTGCCGCACGCATCAGTGCGCGTCTCGCCCGCGTGAAGGGGCGGGGGCGGTCGACGGAGAGGACGGCTGTCGTCCGGCCATCGCGTTCGTACACGGCGAGGAAGCCTCCCTCCGCGGGGCCGTCTTCGGAGAGTGCGCCCTCGGTGAGGCGGACGGTGTCGCCGTCGTGGCGTCGGCCGGCGAACTGGATGCGGGCTCCGTACTGGTCGGACCAGAAGTAGGGGACCGAGCGTACGGATTCCACCGTGCGTCCGGCGAGCAGGTTCCGTACGGCGACGCGCGGTTGCTCGGTGGCGGAGGTCCAGTGTTCGACACGCCTGCCGCCGACACGGGCGACGTCGCCGACGGCGACCACCTGCGGCAGTCCCGTCACACAGCCGTCGTCGCAGAGGACGCCGTCGTGCAGGCGGAGCGTGGAGCCTGCCGTCCAGCCGGTGTTGGGGGTGGCACCGATACCGACGATCACGGTGTCGGCGGGGAGGACGCGGCCGTCGGAGAGTTCGACACCGGTGACGCCACCGGCGCGGCCGTGCAGTCGGGCCACCCCGGTGCCGGTCACGAGGGCGGCTCCTCCACGGCGGTGCAGTGTGGCGCACACCGCGGCCATCTCCGGGCCGAGTTGGGGCACGAGCGGCAGGGAAGCCGCCTCGACGACGGTGACGTCATGGCCGAGGGCCGTGCACGAGGACGCGGTCTCCGCTCCGATGAAGCCGCCGCCGATGACGACCACATGGCGTGGTCCGTCGGCGAGTTCGTCACGCAGGACGCGAGCGTCGTCGAGGGTGCGCAGGGTGTGCACGCCCATGAGAGCGTCGCCCGGGAGGCGGCGCGCCGACGCTCCGGTGGCGATGACGACGCCGTCCGTGGAGACGGTGCGGCCGTCGCCGAGGAGTACGGTGCGGCCTCGGGCGTCCAGCCCTCGGGCCCGGACACCCAGCAGCCACTCGGCGTCGAGTCCGGCGGTCTCCTCGGCGTCGGCCAGGGCGAGGTCCTCCTCGTCGGCCTTCCCCGTGAGGAAGTCCTTGGACAGGGGCGGCCGGTCGTAGGGCCGGTGGGGTTCCTCCCCGACGATCACCAGCCGCCCGTCGAATCCCTGGGCGCGCAGTTCGCGGGCCGCGTACACCCCGGAGAGCGAGGCGCCGACGACGGTCACGGTCCTCACGAGGCGCACCCCTCCGGCCGTACGCACCGTGTGTGAGCGGCGACCCTCACGGTCGTGCCGCTCACGCCGCCGTGCCCTCCTCCATCGTGAGGTGCACGTGGACGACGCCGTCCTCCACGCTCACCCGGTGCGTACGGACGGGGCGGCGGGCGGGGAGGCAGGTGGGCTTCCCCGTGCGGAGATCGAATGACGCGGCGTGGAGCGGGCATTCGACCAGACAGCCCTCCAGCCAGCCCTCCGAGAGGGAGGCGTCCTGGTGGGTGCAGGTGTCGTCGACGGCGTAGAGCTCACCGTCGGCGTTGAACACGGCGATGGGCGGTGTGGTGTCGATACGGACGGACTCACCCATGGGGAGGTCTTCAAGACGGCAGACGGGTATCACGTGGGCCCCCCTCCAGGTCCGGGACGCGCGGTCCGGGACCTTGCTGGTCCATGCAGTCAGAGAGTGCGGACCGTCGTTGGTCCAGATGTGCAGCGGTGCTCCGCAGGGTCCGGACGGAACGGATCCGCCGTGGTTCCGCCTGTGCGGGACCTTGGCGCTCCGGGACTCTTCGGTAAAATGATGTTTCACATAGCGCGCGAGGGATCGCTATGCGCAACAGAATCCGGGCGGGACAACCATCGCGTCAAGAGGTTCCCGCAGATGCGGCCCAAACAGGGGCCGTCAGGTGGTGAGAGTTGACCCATGACCCCCACGCGGAAGCAATCTGACCGCAGCGAGGTGCACGCCGAGAACACGGAGAGGCAGCAGAACGGCAAGGGCTCAGGGAGCGCCGTCCAGTCGGTGGACCGCGCCGTGAGCGTGCTGGAGATCCTCGCCCGGCACGGCGAGGCGGGCGTCACCGAGATCGCCGACGAGCTGGACGTGCACAAGTCCACCGCGTTCCGGCTGCTCGGCGTGCTGGAGAACCGCGGCCTGGTGGCCCAGGAGAAGGACCGCGGCAAGTACTACCTGGGCGCCGGCGTACTGCGCCTCGCGGGGGCGGCGGCAGTACGCCTGGACATCTCCCAGGAAGGCGTTCCCGTCTGCCGCGAAGTGGCCGACGAGCTGGGCGAGACCGCCAACATCGCGGTGCTCGACGAGGACGCGGCGGTCAACATCATGCAGGTCCGCGGCACCGCGTCCGTCACGGCGCAGAACTGGCCGGGCAGACGCACGCCCCTGCACGCCACGTCCAGCGGAAAGGTCCTGCTCGCGCACATGCCGCCCACGTTGCGCGAGGGCTTCCTCGCCCGCACGCTGCCGCGCTTCACCGAGCGCACGATCACGGGCACGTCCATGCTCCGCGCCGAGCTGGAGACCGTGGTCGAACAGGGCTACGGCGTCACCGTCGAGGAGCTGGAGCTCGGGCTGGCCGCCGTGGCGGCGCCCGTGCGGTCCCACGACGGCAAGGTGATCGGCGCGATCAGCGTCTCGGGACCGGTGTACCGGCTCACCCCGGACCGGCTGCCGGAGGTGGCCAAGCGCACCGTGGCGGCCGGGGCCGAACTGTCCCGGCGCATGGGGTACGGCTTCTGAAAGCGTGGGGCTCCTGAAGACCCCACCAGGTCTTCGGGCGCCGCACCGCTGCTGAGGGCACGCCCGACGGGGCCGCACAACACGACTACGACGTCCGACGGAGGCCGCAGCGGACGTCGGACGCAGCGCGGGACCGGGAATCTCCTGGTCCCGCGCTGCCGTGTGTCCGACAGTTTTCGTCCGGCCCACTCCTTTTGCCAAGGGTTAACCCCACCCTCTTGACGGCTCCGTGACGCCGTTCTCAATATGTCTCTCATCGCGCAACCCATCGTGCACTGCGCAACAGCAGAGGAGCCTGTCGTGCCCCACGAGGTCCGTGCCGTAGTCGCTGTCAAAAAGGGCACACCCGTCGAGCTACGGACGATCGTCGTCCCCGATCCCGGTCCCGGTGAGGTGCTCGTCGCCGTCCAGGCCTGCGGGGTCTGCCACACCGACCTCCACTACCGGGAGGGCGCGATCACCGACGACTTCCCCTTCCTGCTGGGGCATGAGGCGGCCGGCACGATCGAGGCGGTCGGCGAGGGCGTCACCGACCTCACCCCCGGCGACTACGTGGTCCTGGCCTGGCGCGCCCCCTGTGGCAGCTGTCGCTCCTGTCGCCGCGGCCGCCCCTGGTACTGCTTCGACTCCCGCAACGCCACCCAGCCGATGACACTCCTCGACGGCACCCCGCTCACCAACGCGCTCGGCATCGGCGCCTTCGCCGAGAAGACGCTGGTCGCGGCCGGCCAGGCCGTGAAGATCGATCCGGCCGCCCGCCCGGAGGCCGCGGGGCTCATCGGCTGCGGAGTGATGGCCGGGTACGGCGCCGCCGTCAACACGGGGCAGGTGGGGCGGGGCGACTCGGTCGCCGTCATCGGCTGCGGCGGCGTCGGCAACGCGGCCATCGCGGGCGCCTGTCTGAACGGCGCCATGAAGGTCATCGCCGTCGACATCGACGACAAGAAGCTCGACCAGGCGGAGAAGTTCGGCGCCACACACACCGTCAACTCCCGTGGTACGGACCCGGTCGAGGCGGTCCGCGCGCTCACCGACGGCTTCGGCGTCGACATCGCGATCGACGCGGTGGGCCGCCCCGAGACGTTCAAGCAGGCGTTCTCCATGCGTGACCACGCGGGCCTGCTCGTCCAGGTCGGTGTCCCCTCGCCCGACATGAAGGTCGAACTCCCGCTGATCGACGTGTTCTCACGCGGCGGCGCGATCAAGTCGTCCTGGTACGGCGACTGCCTGCCGAGCCGCGACTTCCCGTTCCTGATCGACCAGTACCTGTACGGGCTGCTGGACCTGAACGCGTTCATCAGCGAGACGGTCGCGCTCGACCAGGTCGAGGAGGCGTTCACGAAGATGCACCGGGGAGAGGTGCTGCGGTCGGTGGTGGTCCTGTGACGGCGGGGGCCTCCAAGACCTCCTCCAAGACCTCCTCCACGACTCCATCCACGACCCCATCCACGGCGGCCCGGGCGCCACCGGCCGCCCGTACTCGGACCGGCCCACCATCGAGGCTCCCTCCACAAGCGGCTCCTCATACTGCCCGGCGACACCGTTGTCCACACCGGGCACGGCCAGGACACGGCGATCGCTGCCGAGCGGCCCCACGTCCCCGCTGCCTGAGCGACTCCCCCAGCGCCCTCACTCCCCACCCCGCCAAGGAGGGGCATGTCCAGCACGCCCGAAAACGGCCCCGCTCCCGAAAACGGCCCCGCTCCCCAGAGCGGCGCTCCCGAAACCCGCCCGCCCGGCCCCAAGGTCGTCATCGTCGGTGCCGGCATAGTCGGCTGCTCCCTGGCCGACGAGCTGACCGCCCGCGGGTGGACCGACGTCACCGTGCTCGAACAGGGGCCCCTGCCCGCCCCCGGCGGCTCCACCTCGCACGCGCCCGGCCTCGTCTTCCAGACCAGCCCGTCCAAGGCGCTCGCCGCGTTCGCGAAGTACACCGTCGAGAAGTTCCGCTCCCTCGAAGTGGACGGAGTCTCCTGCTTCCACCAGGTCGGCGGCCTGGAACTGGCGACCACCCCCGAGCGCCTGGCCGAGCTGCACCGCCGGGCCGGTTACGCCGCCTCCTGGGGCATCCGCGCCGAGGTCGTGAGCGCCGCCCGCTGCAAGGAGCTGTGGCCGCTCATCGACGAGTCGTTCGTCCTGGGCGGCCTCCACACCCCCGACGACGGTCTGGCCCGCGCCCTCCTCGCGGCCCACGCGCAGAGAGAACGCGCGACCGGCCGCGGCGCCCGCTTCCTGGACCGCCACACCGTCACCGGCATCGAGCGGGAGAACGGCAGGGTCACCGCGGTCGTCACCGACCGGGGCTCCTTCCCCGCCGACCACGTCGTCTCGGCGGCCGGCTTCTGGGGCCCGGTCATCGGCCGTATGGCCGGAGTCGACGTACCCCTCCAGCCGCTCGCGCACCAGTACGCGAAGACACAGCCGCTCCCCGAGCTGGCCGAGGCCACGGCCGAGGCATCGAAGCCGATCCTCCGCTTCCAGGACCGCGACCTCTACTTCCGCGAGCACCACGACCGTGTCGGCATCGGCTCCTACGCCCACCGGCCGCTTCCCGTCGACCCCTTCGCGGTCCTCACGTACGACGAGGCGAGGGCGCGGAACCTGGACTTGCCGTCCTCGTTCCCCTTCACGGAGGACGACTGGGCTCCCAGCTGGGAGGACTGCCGCCGGTTGATGCCGGCCCTGCGCGGGGCCGAGGTAGAGGAGGGCTTCAACGGCGTCTTCTCCTTCACTCCGGACGGCATGCCGGTGCTCGGCGAGTCGCGGACGCTGAGGGGCTTCTGGCTGGCCGAGGCCGTGTGGGTCACCCACTCCGCCGGGGTGGCCAGGGCGGTGGCCGAATGGATGGTCGACGGGCGCCCCTCCATCGACCTGCACGAATGCGACCTCACCCGCTTCGAGGACGCCCAGCGCTCACCGTCGTACGTCCGCGAGCGCGGCTGCCGACAGTTCGTCGAGGTGTACGACATCGTGCACCCCCTCCAGCCGATCGAGGGCCCGCGCCCGCTGCGCGTCAGTCCCTTCCACGCCCGGCAGCAGGAGCTCGGCGCCTTCTTCCTGGAGGGCGGCGGCTGGGAGCGCCCGCACTGGTACGAGGCGAACGCCCCGCTCGTGGACGCTCTCGAAGGGCTCCCCGAACGGGACGCCTGGTCGGCCCGCTACTGGTCACCGATCGCGGCGGCCGAGGCGAAGGCCACACGAGAGAAGGTCGCGCTGTACGACATGACGCCGCTGCGCCGCCTGGAGGTCACCGGCCCGGGTGCCCTCGCCTTCCTCGACCGCATGACCAGCAACAACCTCCGCAAGAAGCCCGGCGCCGTCACGTACACCCTGCTCCTGGACGAGACGGGCGGCGTGCGCTCCGACCTGACCGTGGCCCGGCTGGCGGCCGACCGCTTCCAGGTGGGCGCCAACTCCCCGGCCGACCTCGACTGGCTCCTTGGGCACGCCCCCGAGGACGTGCACCTGAAGGACATCACCTCCGGCACCTGCTGCATCGGCGTCTGGGGCCCCCTCGCCCGGGAACTCGTGCAGCCGCTGACCCGCGACGACTTCTCCCACGAGGGCTTCGGCTACTTCCGCGCGAAGGAGACGTACATCGGGCACGTCCCGGTCACCGCGATGCGCCTGAGCTACGTCGGCGAGCTCGGCTGGGAGCTGTACACCAGCGCCGACCTGGGCCTGCGTCTGTGGGACACGCTCTGGGAGGCGGGCCGGGAACACGGCGCGGTCGCGGCGGGACGCTCGGCCTTCAACTCCCTGCGGCTGGAGAAGGGGTACCGCGCCTGGGGCGTCGACATGACCGACGAGCACCACCCGTTCGAGGCGGGCCTCGGTTTCGCCGTCCGCATGGACAAGGACGGCTTCGTGGGACAGGAGGCGCTGCGGGACCTGCCCGACGCGACCCGCCGGCTCACCCCGCTCCTCCTCGACGACCCCGCCTCCGTCGTCCTCGGCAAGGAGCCCGTCCACGTGGGCGGCGCCCCCGCCGGATACGTCACCAGCGCGGGTTACGGCTACACGCTGGGCCGCTGCATCGCGTACGCCTGGCTGCCCCCGCTCGCCGCCGGGACCGCCGTGCACATCGAGTACTTCGGCGAGAAGGTCCCCGCGACCGTCGCCGAAGAGCCCCTCTTCGACCCGAAGATGACCCGGATCCGCCGGTAGGAGGCGCCTGATGTCCCCCAGTTACGACGTGATCGTGGTCGGTCTCGGCGGCATGGGCAGTGCCGCCGCCCACCATCTGTCGGCGCGCGGTGCCCGCGTGCTCGGCCTGGAGAAGTTCGGCCCGGTGCACAACCGCGGGTCCAGCCACGGCGGTTCACGGGTCACCCGGCAGTCCTACTTCGAGGACCCGGCGTACGTCCCGCTGCTGCTGCGCGCGTACGAGCTGTACGAGGAGGTCGAGCGCGCGACCGGCCGGGACATCGCCGTCCTGTGCGGTGGGGTGATGGTCGGACGTCCCGAGTCCCGTACCGTCTCCGGCTCCGTGCGCTCCGCCCGGCAGTGGGACCTGCCGCACGAGATGCTGGACGCGGCCGAGATCCGCCGCCGCTTCCCGACCCTCACGCCCCAGGACGACGAGGTCGCGCTGTACGAGAAGAAGGCCGGCCTGGTGCGCCCCGAGAACATGGTCGCCGCCCACCTCCAGCTGGCCACCCGGCAGGGCGCCGACCTGCACTTCGAGGAGCCCATGGTGCGCTGGGAACCGTACCGGGACGGTGTGCGCGTCCACACCGCCGAGAACACGTACACGGCCGGCCAGTTGGTGATCTGCCCGGGAGCGTGGGCGCCGGGGCTGCTCACCGGTCTCGGGGTGCCGTTCACGATCGAGCGGCAGATCATGTACTGGTTCCAGCCGCGGGGCGGTGTCGGCCCGTTCGTGCCGGAGAAGCATCCCGTCTACATCTGGGAGGACGCGAAGGGAGTCCAGGTCTACGGCTTCCCGGCCATCGACGGGCCGGACCTCGGCGCCAAGGTCGCCTTCTTCCGCAGGGGACAGGTCACCACTCCCGAGACCATCGACCGGACGGTGCACGAGCACGAGGTCCAGGCCATGGCGGACCACATGTCGCGCTGCATCCCGGACCTGCCCGGCGCCTTCCTCAAGGCCGCCACCTGCATGTACTCCAACACCCCCGACGAGCACTTCGTCATCTCCCGCCACCCGGCGCACCCGGAGTCGGTGACCGTGGCGTGCGGGTTCTCCGGGCACGGCTTCAAGTTCGTGCCCGTGGTCGGGGAGATCGTCGCCGACCTCGCCCTGACCGGCACCACCGCCCACCCGATCGGCCTGTTCGACCCCCGCCGCCTCGCCGCCGCGCCCGCCTGAGGAGTACCCACGTGACGACGACCCCCGCCCCCGAGAGCCCGCTCGTCCCCGGGACCCCGGTCGCGGCCCAGAGCCCGTTCACCACCGGGATCCCGGCTGCCCCGCACCAGCTCCCGGCGAGTCTGATCGCGACACTGCCGGGTCACTACTACACCGACCCGGAGATCTTCCGGCAGGAGCAGGAACGTGTCTTCGAGTCGATGTGGTTCTGTGCGATCCGCTCCGCGGACCTCGCCCGGCAGGGCGCCTTCCGGACCGTGCAGATCGGCCGGGAGAACGTCCTGATCACCCGCTCCCGAACGGGCGAACTGCGCGCCTTCCTGAACATCTGCCGCCACCGCGGGGCCCGGCTGTGCGTGGAGGAGGCGGGCGAGGTGCGGCGCACCCTCCAGTGCCCGTACCACGCCTGGACGTACGACCTCGACGGCAAGCTGCTGGCCGCCCCGAACCTGGTCAGGATGCCGGACGTGGACCGGGTCGAGTTCGGCCTGGTCAAGGTCGCGCTGCGGGAGTGGCTCGGCTACGCCTGGGTGTGCCTGGCCGACGAGCCGCCCTCCTTCGAGGAGACGGTGATGGGCGCGGCCGTGGAGCGGCTCGGCAACGCGGCGGCCATCGAGCACTACGGCACGGAGAACCTCGCCCTCGGCCAGCGCGTCGTCTACGAGGTGAAGGCGAACTGGAAGCTGATCGTCGAGAACTTCATGGAGTGCTACCACTGCGCGACGATCCACCCGGAACTCACCGAGGTGCTCCCGGAGTTCGCGGAGGGGTACGCGGCCCAGTACTACGTGGGCCACGGTGCCGAGTTCGGCGAGGACATCCAGGGCTTCACGGTCGACGGCAGCGAGGGCTTCGCGAAGCTGCCCGCCGTCGCCGAGGACCAGGACCGCCGCTACTACGCGATCACGGTGAAGCCGACGGTCTTCGTCAACCTCGTCCCCGACCACGTCATCCTGCACCGCATGTTCCCGATGGCCGAGGACCGCACCATCGTCGAGTGCGACTGGCTGTACGCGCCGGAGGTCGTCGCGTCCGGGGCCGATGTGACGAAATCGGTGGAACTGTTCCACCGGGTCAACGTCCAGGACTTCGAGGCGTGTGAACGGACGCAGCCCGCCATGGCGTCCCGTGCGTACCGCAAGGGTGGTGTGCTGGTCCCCAATGAGCACCACATCGGTATCTTCCACGACTGGCTGATCCGGATGCTGGGAGGCGGAGGTGCCGGACCTGTTCATTGACGGCTGCTGGGTGGGCGCTGTCGACGGACGCACCCCGGCAGACGACATGGTGACGTGAACCGCTCGGCGGCGCACCGCGCGAAGGTCGAGGCGCACGTCGTCAGGGGCCTGGGGGAGGGTGCGGTCCTGCGGTGCGGGTGCGCGCGGCCGACGGGCTGGAGGGGGCTCCACCATCTGGTGCCGTTCAGCGGCGAGGAGTAGAACACCCTCATTGATCACGGCGCCCGCACGAGCCGCTCCCCCTCCCTCCTCCAGGAGTCCGCTCATGACGACAACCGGTCATCCAAGAAGCTCACAGGGCCAGGACGACGCCGAACTCGCCGAGTTCGGTTACCGGCCCGAACTGAAGCGCACCCTCGGCACCTTCCACACCTTCGCCGCCGGCATCAGCTACATCTCCATCCTGACGGGTACCTTCCAGCTGTTCTACTTCGGTTACGGCAGCGGCGGCCCCGCCTACTGGTGGTCGTGGCCGATGGTCTTCGCCGGCCAGTTCATGGTCGCGCTCTGCTTCGCGGAGCTGGCCGCCCGGTACCCGGTGGCGGGCTCCGTCTACAACTGGTCGAAGAAGATCGGCAATCCGCACCTGGGCTGGCTCGCGGGCTGGATGATGCTGATCGCCTCGATCGTGTCCATCTCGGCGGTGGCACTCGCCTACCAGCTCACGCTGCCGCAGATCTCCGACGTGTTCCAGATCGTCGGGGACGGCACGGGCACGTACGACGTCGCGACGAACGCGGTGATCCTGGCCGCCGTGCTGATCCTGTTCACCACTGTGGTGAACGCCTTCGGCGTCAAGCTGATGGCCACCATCAACACGGCGGGCGTCTTCATCGAGCTCATCGCCACCGTCGTCCTCATCGTGCTGCTCGCGGTGCACATCACCCGCGGTCCGCAGGTCGTCATGGAGACAAACGGCACCGGGGCGGGGTACGGCGCCGGGTACCTGGGCGCGTTCCTCGTGGCCTCGCTGGCGTCCGCGTACGTCATGTACGGCTTCGACACCGCCGCCTCGCTGGGCGAGGAGTCCCTGGACCCGACCCGCAACGCACCGCGCGCGATCCTCCGGGCGATCGTCGCCTCCTTCCTGCTCGGCGGGCTGATCCTGCTGCTGGCGCTGATGAGCGTCTCCAGCCTGAAGGGCGAGAAGCTGTCCACGGACGGCCTGCAGTACGTCGTGCTCGACGTGCTCGGTCCGACGGCCGGAAAGGCGATGCTGTGGTGTGTGCTGATCGCGGTCACGGTCTGCGCCCTGGCCGTCCACACGGCCGCGGTAAGGCTGGCGTTCGCCATGGCCCGGGACAACAACCTGCCCGCGTCCTCGCGGCTGGCCAGGTGCCACCCTCGCTTCCAGACGCCGGTGCTGCCGACCGTGATCATCGGAATCCTGGCGCTGGCGATCCTCGTGGTCAACATCCGCCAGCCGCAGATCTTCACGGTCGTCACCAGCATCGGCATCATCATGATCTACCTCGCCTACCTGGGCGTCACGGTGCCGATGCTGATGGCCCGGCTGCGCGGAACGTGGCAGCCGGCGGGCGACGGCAGGTTCTCGCTGGGCCGCTGGGGTCTGCTCGTCAACATCGTCGCCGTGGTGTGGGGGGCGGCCATGACGCTCAACCTGATCTGGCCGCGGCCCTCGGTCTACAACGCGACCGCCCCGTTCCACTGGTACCTGCGGTGGGGTGCGGTCCTGTTCGTCGCGGTCATCGCGGGCGGGGGCTTCGCCTACTACTGGCTCGTGCAGCGGCACAGGACGGGCGTGCTGGCCGAGCACCGGCTGCGGTCCGACGACGCCTCCGCACCGCGCCGGCCGGGAGAGGAACCGACCCGGTGACCCGGCGCGGTGGCACTCAAGGAGGACGGTTTGTGCGGGCCACGCGGCGGGGCCGCATGATGTCACAGCCCCGCGCCGCTATCGGGCGCCCCCTCACGAGGCGCCGGCTGCCGGGCGCTTGAACATCCGTGTCGCTGTGATCTCGCTGTGTACCGCCTCTCCCGCCTGGGGCTGCTGGGGCAGTCCCGGGCGGAGGTGCTCCTCCACGCTGATGTACTTGAGGCCGGCGCGGAGGTCGGCGTCGTTGCGGAGACGGATGACCAGCGGGAACTCGGCGAGCGCGGTGGTGTCGAACAGCCCGGTGGTGTAGAGGAGCTGGACGCCCAGCGCGTCCGACACCGCCCGCTGGAGCTCCAGCAGATACGTCGCGTTCGCCCGCCCGATCGGGTTGTCCAGAAACAGCGTGCCCGCGTGCCGGTGCTTGTCGCGGCCCCGGTCGTTGCTGCGCAGCGCGGCCATCGTGCAGTACAGGGCGATGGCGGCCGTGAGCAGCTGGCCACCCGAGAACACGTCTCCCATCTGGCCGACGGGCACGCGCTCGGCGCGCAGCACCGCGTCCGGCTTGAGGATCTCGACGGCGACGCCCTTGGGCTGGAGGGCCGCGCCGACCCCTCTGAGCAGCAGGGACATACCGTCGCGGCGCAGGTCGGAGTTCTTCTTGACGGCGGCGCGGGTGGCCTCGTCGATGACCTCGCCGAGCCGTTCGGTGAGGGTGGCCTGGTCGGGCTCCTCGAAGCGGATGCGCAGGAACTCCTGTCCGGACCATTCGCCGAGTCCTTCGGGCAGCCGGGACAGCCGCTGGGCGGACCGCAGGGTGGCCAGCGCCGACTCCACCAGGCCCCGCAACCGGTCCACGATGGAGTCCCGGTTGCGCTCCAGCTGCTCCAACTCGTCCGTGAGGACCCGGAGCCGGGGCGCGAAGGCGTCCGCCCACTTCTGCGCGTGCTCGGGCAGCGCGGACGCGGGCAGCTCACGGATCTGCTGGCGGGCGGGGGTGCGGACCTGCTCGTAGCGCGTGGAGTTGGCGTGCCGTACGAGGACGTCGCCGGCCTCGCGCACGGCGGCCTCGGCGGCGGACAGGTCGGCGGCGCAGCCGCGCAGCGAGCGCCGGGCTTCGGCGGCGGCCCTGCGAGCCTCTTCGAGGGCGCCGGGGTACGGCTCGGGCTGCCCCTGCTCCTCGTCGCTCGTGTGCTCACGGAGGAGGTCGCGGAGCAGGGCGGCCGTCTCGTCGAAGCCGCCGGCCGCGTCCTCGGCGGCGCGGTGGGCGTCGAGGAGTTCGGCGTGGGCCTCGCGGGCCTGGGTCAACGCCTCGGTGTGGGAGGCGAGTTCGGCTGTGGCGGTGCGCAGCAGGGCCTGGGCGTGGTCGGCGTCGCGCGGGACGAGTTCCTCGGGTGGCTCGGTGTGGGCCTCGCCGTCCTCGGGCGCGTGCCGCTCGGCCTCGCCGCGCAACCGGCCGAGTTGCTCACTCGCGGTGGACATGCGGGTCTCCAGGAGCTGCACGAGCTCCTCCGCGCGCGCGGCGGCGGCCTGCCGGGAGGGCCCGTCGGAGCCGTCGGGGGACTGGAGGAGTTGCTCGGCGCGGTTACGGACCTTGTTGCTGAGCCGGTCGAGCTCGGCGCGTGCGGCGCTCTCGTCGCTCTCCGCCCGGGCCTGCTCGGCCCGGAGATCGGCGCCGACGCCGACCTTCTCGTACACCTGGGACGCGGCGCGGTACGCCTCGCGCAGGGCGGGCAGGGACGCCTTCGGCGTGCCCGTGCCGTCGTCCGGTACGTCGTCGGGGGCGCCCGCGATCTCTGCGCGCTCGGCGCGCAGGGCGCGCGCCGTGCGGCGGGCGTCGTCGGCGGCGCGCTGGGCGGCACGGCGGTCCTCGTCGGCGGCGCGGGCGCGCTCCAGGCAGACCTGGGCGCGGGTCTCCGACTCGGCGGCCTCGTCGGCGAGTTCGCGCACCTTGACCTGCCAGCCGGAGCGCTCGCGCAGCCGGTAGGCGAGGCCGGCGAGGGCGTCGGCGGAGCGCCGGGCCTTCTGCGCGGCCTCCTGCCGCTCGTCACGTACCTGGGCGGCCTCGGCGGCGGCTTCCTCGGCCTCGGCCCTGACGGTGCGTGCCTCGGCGAGCTCAGCCTCGGACTCCTCGGTGAACGCGCGGCTCTCCCGGGCGGCCGTGGCGAGCTCGGTGAGCCGTCCGGCCGGGCATCCCGTGCGCCAGGAGGCGAGCCGTGCCGCCAGTTCCCGGTCCTTGCCGAGGCGTCCGGCGAGGGTGCGGATCTCCTCGTCCCGCTCCATCGCCCGGGCGCGCAGTGCCTGCCGCTCCTCGTCGGCGGCGTGCTCGTCGTGCATGGCCGGGTTCGGCGGTACCAGGAAGACGCCGCCGGCTTCATCGTCGAGCGCCGGGGTCGGCGCGAGCAGCGCGGCGGCCGTGCCCACGGCCACGGCGGACCTCGGCAGCAGGGCGGCGTCGGAGAGCGCCGCGCGGGCCCGGGCGTGTGTGTCCGGGTCGGTGATGATCACGCCGTCGACGAGCTCGGGCCGCGCGGCCAGCACGCGCGCGTGGTCGGCGGGGTCGACGGACTGGGCGAGGTAGCGCCAGCCGGGCAGCGCGGGGATGCCGTGCTCGCCGAGGAACTCGACGGTGGCCAGCACATCCGGGCCCGGCGGCAGCAGACCGCCGTCGCCGAGGGCACCGAGGATCCGGGCGTCGTCGGCGGCGGCGGTCCGCAGCTCGAAGAGGTGGCGCTCGGCGGAGGCGACGTTCTCGTCGAGCAGTTCGCGGAGGTCGTCTGCGCAGCGGTCCAGCTCCTCGGGGGTGAGCGGCGCTTCGCCGATGGGGCGGGGCTCGGTGCCCGTGGGATCCACGGTCGTGGCGTCGTCGCGCCGCGGCCGGGGTACCGACTTGCGCACGCCCTTTCCGCCGCCGAGACCCAGCAGCTCCGCCAGCCGTTCCTCGCCCGCGAGCGCCTCGGCCGTGCGGCGCTCCGCGTCGTACGCGCGCTGCGCGGCGCTCGCCGCGTCCGCGGCACGGGCCGCGGTCAGCTCGGCCCGTGACTCGGTGGCGGCCGCCTCGCGGGCGTGCTCGGAGGCACGGCGGGATGCCTCGCGCGCGGTGTCCCAGGCGGCGACGGCCGTCTTCTCGGCGTCGCTCGCGGCGAGCGCGGCCCGCGCGGGGTCCGCGTCCGGCGCGCTGTCGTCGAGCCAGCCCGCGCGTACGGCTTCGGCGGTTTCCTGCTCGACCTCGGTGAGCCGCTGCCGCAGGTGCCCGGCCTCACTGCGGGCGCGCTGGGCCTCGGTGGCGGCCGCGGTCGAGTCGCGGTACGCGGCCTCGCTCACCTCCTGGAGCGCGGCGGACCGCTCCTCCTCCTCGTTGGCCAGGGTCTCGGCGCTCTCGGCGGCGCCGTGCAGGGCGCGTACGAGGTCGACGGCGGCCTTGGCGCGGGCGGCGAGCGCAGGGGCCGCGTCCCGTTCGGCCTCCTGGATCGCGGCGGCGACGCGCGCGACCCGGTCGGCGGCCGCACGGTGGCGCAGCACGGCCTCGGCGGCCTGCCAGGCGGAGTGGAGGGTACGGGCGTCGGCAAGCTCGCGCTTCTGTGCCGCCGCGGCCTTCTCGGCGGCGGCGAGTGCCAACGAGGCGTGCCGGTAGGCGAGTTCGGCCGCGATCAGGGCGCTGCGCTCGCGGGCGCTCTCGGCATGTGTGACCGCGTACGCGGCGGCGGTGACCCGCTGGGCGAGGTCGGCGCCTCTCAGGCGCTCCTGGGCGGCCCGTGCGGACAGGCGCCGTGCCAGGGTCCGGGTCCGTCGCTCGGCGCCGGCGTGGATGTCCCGCGCGCGTGACCTCGCCTCGGCCGCGTCCACGATCCGGCCGAGCAGGTCGACGGAGCCCGCCGTGAAGTCCCGCTCGGCGATCAGCTCGGCCCGCCGGCCCAGCTTGTTGCCGAAGCCGCCGACCAGGTCCGCGAGTCCGTCGGTGTCGCGGGTGTCGGTCACGGCCCGCAGCAGCAGGTCGGTGAAGTCGGAGTCCTTCTTGACCGCGAAGAGGCCGGCGGCCTCGCCCTCGTCGGCGTTCATCTCCCGCTGGTACCGGAAGAGTTCGGGGTCCAGACCGAGGTCCGTCAGATGCTCGTTCCAGCGGTCGTGGATCTCCTCCCAGTGCGCTTCGAGATGCGGGTACGCCTTGGCCGCCTCCATGAGGGCGTCCCGGAAGCCCTTCATGGTCCGGCGCCGTCCCTTGGCTCCCGACTGTCCCTCTACGGGCGGCCGTACGGCGGTGGACTCGGCGACGGGCAGGTTGTCCAGGCTGAGTCCGGGCCCTGGCCGGAAGGAGTACCAGGCTTCGGCGAACTTCCGCGGATCGCTGGAGACCTGCCGCCCACGCCACTCGCTCACCTTGCCGACCACGACACACTCACCGGTCAGCGTGTGCTGCCACTCCAGGGCGACGTGCCCGCAGTCGTCGGCGAGCAGGAACTTGCGCAGTACACCCGAGCTGGCGCCACCGAGCGTGTTCCGGTGGCCCGGCAGCATCACCGAGAAGATCAGCTTGAGCAGCACCGACTTGCCGCCGCCGTTCTCCAGGAAGAGCACGCCCGCGGGCGCCGGTCGGCGCGGCGGTCCGGTGGGCTCCTCCTGGAAGAACTCCGCCTGCTGGGGAGCTGGGTCGGGCACGGGCCCGCCGACACCCCGCAGGTCCAGCACGGTGTCGGCATAGCGCGCACCGGCCGGCCCGATGGAGTAGAGGCGGACCCGGGACAACTCGTACATGGCGGTGGAACTCTCGCAGTCGTAACGGTGGTTCGTGAGGTCAGGAGTGGAACGGCAGCCCGGCGTCGGCCACCAGCTCCAGGTCGTCGGTGTCCTCGGCGGGCAGCAGCGTGGCCGTGCCGTCGGTCACGGGGACGACGCCCAGCTCCAGCAGCTCGGCCATGGCGGCGCTGCCCGCCATGTCGCGCACCTGGAGCTGGTAGCGGGCGGTCGTCCGGTACGTCCCGCCGTTGTCGTCGCCGGTCCGCTGCAGGAACCCGGAGTCGGTGAGGAACGCGACCGCCTTGCCGATGATGCCCGTGGTCGAACCGGCCAGTCTGCGCGCGTCCTTGGTCGCCCCGGTGGCACTGCGTCTGACCCAGATCCGCCAGGCCGCCTCCAGTCCCGGCGCGTCCGTGGCGGGGTCGGTGTTCTCCCCCTGTTCCTCGGCCCGTTCCTCCAGCCGGCGGCAGGCCTGCCGTACGAACGCGTCGACGCCGTTGACCGAGACGCGTCCGATGTACCCGTCGTCGGCCAGATCCTCCGGACGCGGGAACGCCAGGGTGGCTACGGCGAGATGGGCCAGCCCGTGCAGGAAGCGGTCCCCCGCGTCGGCCGACGTCCGGCGCGCGTAGTCCCCCATGCGCACGGCGAACACGGAGTCCTCGGCCGCGGTGACGGCCATCCCCGCGCGCGGGGACACCTCCAGGACGACCAGCCCCAGACCGGCGGCCACGGCGTCGGCGAGCCGGGCGAACGGCGGGTCCTCCCGGTATCGCCGCAGCAGCTCTCCGTACTGCTGGTCACGGGCGGGCTGGAGCTTGGGCTGCAGCCCGAACGCCACGAGCCGTGCCGCGTCGGCGGCGTCGGCGGGGGTGATGGCCGCACTGGCCGTGGTGGCGGCGGCCTCCGGCTCACTCCACTCGACGTGCTCGGTCACGGTTGGGGCTCCTTGGTCTCAAGTACCTGACATACGAGGGTGAGGGCACGCGCCCCGAAGGGGGCGCGGGGCTGCGACACATGCGGCTCCGCCGCGTGGGCGCGAGCCACCACGGACAACCCGCGGCCAAAGAACAGCCCGCACCACCCCGGCCCTCTCAGCGGGGCGTTCACGCGGCCTCCGTCCTGTCGGCCGCCATCCCCACCGCGTCCAGCAGAGCCGTCCCCACGATCAGATCCGCACCTCCGAACTCCGGATCGTCCAGCTCCGTCCCGTCGTCCACGGCGAACAACAGCTTCTCCTCGCCCTGGCGGTAAGCGGTACCGACCGCAGGACTGGCCGCGTGCACGGCCAACAGGGCGACCAGGTACGGAAGTTCCGCATCCTGACGGCGGGCGTCGGCCAACAGCCCCGACAACCGCCGGGGCGCGTCCGCAGGCAGGTCGAGCAGCTCCATGGCCGCCGCCAGCTGCTCCTCACTGAACCGGCTGTCGTCCGGCGTCGCGATCAAGTCCGGCTCGGGCATCTCCGCACCCAGGTGTTCCCGCTCCACCGGCGGGGTCAGCAACAGATCGACGAGGTCCCCGAGGCGCACGGAGGCCCGCGTACGGAATCCCGTGCCGCGCCCGAAGAACGCGTCCGTGACGCGGACCGCCTGCTCCAGCGGCAGGGGGAGGACGGGTGCGACCAGGTGCCCGTACAGGTCTATCCCCGACGTGGTCAGGGGCGTCGCGAAGGCCTGCCGGTCCTGTTCGGCGCGGAAGAGCGGGCCGGCTTCCAGCAACCGGGACTGCAACTGCGTATGACGGCGGATGCAGTCCTTCACGATGTCGACGAGCTCGGCGGCGCGCCGCTTGTGCTCGGGGTCCTCGGTCTCGTCGCGGGCCTTGCGGATGTTGGTGAGGATCGCGTTCTCGTGGCGGTAGCGGTCGGCGACGTGGTCGAGAGCCTCGGCGATCATGTCCGGGACGGCCTGGAGCCAGTCCACCGCGCGTACGTTGCGCCGGGTGGCGTCGAGCGCCCTGCGGAGGGTCTCCGAGTACTGCACGGTCCGGTAGCGGGCCTGCTCGGCGGCGAGCTGGGCGTCGGCGAGGCGGCCGCGGCTGATCAGGACCTCCAGCTTGACCTCGGCGGCGATCTGCGCGCTGGTGACGTCGGTGTCGAGGGCGCCCACGAGGACGTTGACGGCTTCGTCGGTGGTACGGAGGCAGACGCCGCCCCCGTAGCCCGGTACCTCCTCGATCAGCTTGAAGTCGTAGTCGCGGCGCACATAGGTGCCGTCGGGTGCGAACGTGCCGTACACGGCCCGGAAGCCGCGGTCCACGCTGCCCACGTTGATCAGGTTCTCCAGGACCCAGCGGGCGACGCGCTCGTGCTCGGCGACGGGGCGCTGCGGGGCCTGGGCGGCGATGCGCGGGATGAGGCGGGCGACGATCTGGTCGTGGTCCGCGCCCGTGTCGAAGTCCATGTTGAGCGTGACCAGGTCGATGGCGGCGAGGGCGACCTCCGCCATGCCGTACACCGAGTACTCACCGGCGAGGCCGGCCTTGCGCGCGTCGAGGTCGTGGAGCGGCGCGGTGCAGGCGAGCGCGCGCAGCCGCCGCGCCAGTCCCTCGTCGGCGGCCGGGCCCAGAGTGGGGCGCGGCCCCGCGCTGAGCTGGGGCGGAACACGGTCCGTCGATGCAGGCGAAGTCACGGTGCACAGACTAGGTCCTGGGTCCGACAACGACGGAAACGCTCCGCTGGGAAAGCCGGGGAACTGCGGGTTTGTCGTCAGGATTCGGGCCCTCGGTGGTTGGTCGCGCCCGCGTCGGCGGAGCCGCACATCAGCACCGCCCCGTACCCTCTTCCAGGCCCCTCCCCACCTTCATCCGATCCCCTGCGTTCCGTCCCCCACCCTCCGTCCGTACACCTCGACCAGCCCTTTGCGTGAGTCGTCGAGGTACACCGCGAGGAGCTTTTCGGCCTCGTCGCGCTCACCCGCCTGGAGGGTCTGGAGGATCTGCCTGTTACGCGCCAGGTAGGGCTCGTGGAGGCGCCGTGGGTCGTCCACCACGTGGAAGGCCAGCCGGAGTTCGGCGAAAACGCTGCGCATGAGTTCGTCGGTGCGCTCGCTGCCGGCGAGGGCGACCAGCTCCCGGTGGAAGTGGATGTTGGCGGTGGACACCCCTTTCCAGTCACCCTCGCGTGCCGCCTTCTGCCCGTCCGCGACGGCGTTGGCCGGTCCCTCCACGGCGTACGGCGGCGCGCCGAGGCCGCGCACGACGGCGCACTCGACGAGGCTCCGGACGCGGTAGATGTCCTCGACGTCCTCGACGGTCAGGACGCGGACGAAGACGCCGCGGTTGAGCTCGTGCACCAGCAGGCGTTCGTGGGTGAGCAGGCGGAACGCCTCGCGGAGCGTGTTGCGGGAGACCCCGAGCGCGCCGCCGATGCTGTCCTCGGACAGCCGCGTTCCCGGCGGGAAGAACCCCTCGGCGATACGGCTGCGGAGGATGTCCGAAACCCGCTCGGCGGTGCTGGTGCGGCCCAACAGTGCACGGTCGTCGGCCAGTCCAGTGAGTTCTGCCATGTTCCGAATTCAATCGCGGATACATGAACGAAACAACACGGGTATTGAGGGATCGTTCAACGATCCTCTACCTTGCTGGGAACGCATCTCGATGGGCGCCGTAGCGCTGCGGCGCCCATCGCTTCCGCACGGCACGGCTCGACTCCTCACGCACCCTCCGTCCCTCATTGCGAGGTGCCCATGAGCACGAATCCTCCCCCTCAGGCCCTGACCGGCGACGTTCATCCGAAAGCGGGGGAAATCGGCGCCGACGACGGCGCGTTCGCCTGGCTGCGGGCGCTCGGTCCGCGTGGCCGCCGTGCCTTCGCGGGCGCGTTCGGCGGCTATGCCCTCGACTCGTACGACTACTTCACGCTGCCGCTCAGCATGGTGGCCCTCGCGGCCTACTTCGGCCTGGACAGCGGCCAGACGGGCCTGTTCACCACGGTCACCCTCGTCGTCTCGGCGATCGGCGGGGCGGCCGCGGGCGTGCTCGCGGACCGGATCGGGCGCGTGAAGGCGCTGATGATCACGGTGGCCACCTACGCGGTGTTCACGGTGGCCTGCGGCTTCGCGCCCAACTACGAGACGCTGCTGGTCTTCCGGGCCCTCCAGGGTCTCGGCTTCGGCGGCGAGTGGGCGGTCGGCGCGATCCTGGTCGCCGAGTACGCGAGTGCCCGGCACCGGGGGCGGACGCTCGGCGCGATCCAGAGTTCCTGGGCCGTCGGCTGGGGCCTCGCCGTGATCGTCTACACGCTGGTCTTCCAGTTCCTGGACGACGACATCGCCTGGCGCGTGATGTTCTGGACCGGCGCGCTGCCCGCGCTGCTCGTCGTCTGGGTGCGGCGCCAGGTCAAGGACGCCCCCGAAGCGAAGGCCGCGCGCGAGAGGAGCAGTGAGAAGGGCTCGCTCGCGGCGATCTTCAAGCCGGGCACGGCGGACGATCCGGGCCTGCTGCGCACCACTCTCTTCGCCGTTCTGCTGTCCACCGGTGTCCAGGGCGGCTACTACACGCTGGCCACCTGGGTGCCCACGTACCTGAAGACGGAGCGCGACCTGTCCGTCGTCGGCACCGGCGGCTACCTGACGTTCCTGATCTCCGGGGCCTTCATCGGCTACCTCACGGGCGGCTACCTCACCGACCGGCTGGGCCGCCGACGGAACATCTGGCTGTTCGCGGTGCTGTCGGCGCTGTGCATCCTGGCGTACGCGAACATCCCCAGCGGCGCCAACACCCTGCTCCTGGTGCTCGGTTTCCCGCTCGGGTTCTGCATGTCGGCGATCTTCAGCGGCTTCGGCTCGTTCCTGAGCGAGCTGTACCCGTCGGCCGTTCGCGGCACGGGGCAGGGCTTCACGTACAACACCGGCCGCGCCGTGGGCGCCGTCTTCCCCACCACGGTGGGCTTCCTGGCCGACAGCTGGGGTGTGGGCGGCGCGCTGGTCTTCGGCGCGATCGGTTACGGCCTGGCGGCGATCGCGCTGCTCGGGCTTCCCGAGACGCGTGGGAAGGAGCTGGCGTGAACAGCACGGAAGAGCGCCCTGCGACCGTCACTGCGGCAGAGGACCGGCCGCTGACCCTCGTCGACGAGCACGCGCACGCGTGGAGCCCGAAAACCGCCCGGGCCCGCTTCCGGGAAGGGCTCACGGGCCCGACCGCCGGCATCGCGGCGGGCCACACCCAGGTCAACCTCATCTCGGTGCCCGCCGACTGGGCGTACGACATGCTCCTGTTCTGCACGCTCAACCCCAAGCCCTGCCCGGTCCTCGACGTCACGGACGCCGGCTCCTGGACCACTGTCCTCGCGGGCGGCGCCGATCTGCGCACCGATCTGCCGCGCTACCGGGTGTGGCAGGACGGCGAACTGGTGGACGAGCCGACGGACGTGCGTGCGCACTGGCGGGGCGACCTGGTGTCGTTCCTGATCGGCTGCAGCTTCACCTTCGAGTGGGCGCTGGCCGAGGCGGGCGTCCCCCTCCGTCACATCGAGCAGGGCCGCAACGTGCCGATGTACGTGACCAGTCGCCAGTGCCGGCCGGCGGGGAGGCTGCGCGGCCCGATGGTGGTGTCCATGCGCCCGGTTCCGCCGGAGCATCTGGCGACCGCTCTGCGGGAGAGCGGACTGCTCCCCGCGGTGCACGGCAGCCCCGTACACTGCGGCGATCCCTCGGGGCTGGGCATCGAGGACCTCGGCCGCCCCGACTTCGGCGACCCGGTGGACGCCGAACCCGACGACATCCCGGTGTTCTGGGCCTGTGGAGTCACCCCGCAGGCCGCGGTGATGGCCTCCCGCCCGCCGTTCGCCATCACCCACGCGCCGGGCCAGATGTTCGTCACCGACGCCCGCGACGAGCAGTACCGCGTGGCCTGAGAAACCACGGAGTCCGAGAAACCACGGGGTGTGAGAAACCGCGTGGTCTGAGAACCTGCGTGGCCGGAGAAGGGAAAACGAAGGATCCATGACCTCGATCGATCTGAACGCCGACCTCGGCGAGGGCTTCGGCCGCTGGCGGCTCACCGACGACGAACAGCTCCTGTCCGTCGTCACCAGTGCCAACGTGGCCTGCGGTTTCCACGCCGGGGACGCGGCCACCATGCGGCGGGTGTGCGAGCTGGCGGCCGGGCGCGGGGTACGGATCGGCGCGCAGGTCTCGTATCGGGACCTGGCCGGTTTCGGGCGGCGCGCGATGGACGTGCCGCCCGCCGAACTGGCGGCCGAAGTGGCGTACCAGATCGGCGCGTTGGAGGTCTTCGCGCGGGCGGCGGGTGCGCGCGTGGCGTATGTGAAGCCGCACGGCGCGCTCTACAACCGCGTCGTGCACGACGAGGAGCAGGCCGGGGCGGTCGTCGAGGGCGTACGGCTCGCGGGCGCCGCACTGCCCGTGCTGGGGCTGCCCGGATCGCGCTTGCTCAAGCTGGCCGAGCAGGCCGGGCTGCCGGTGGTCACCGAGGCGTTCGCGGACCGCGCGTACACCGACGAGGGCACGCTCGTGCCGCGCGGCCGGGACGGTGCCGTGATCGCCGACGCGGACGCCGTGGTCGAACGGTCGGTGGGGCTGGCGTGCTCAGGGGCGGTCACGTCGCACTCCGGGGAGCGCGTCATGGTCCGCGCCCGCTCGCTGTGCCTGCACGGCGACACTCCGGGCGCGGTGGAGCTCGCCCGCCGGGTCCGGGACGAGCTGGAGTCGGCGGGCGTCCGGGTGGAGGCGTTCGTATGAGGGCGCTGCCGGCCGGGGACCACGCCCTGCTGATCGAGGTGGGGACGGGCGAGGAGGCGCAGGCCCTGCACGCCGAGCTGCTGCGCCGCCGCGCCGCGGGCGAGCTGGCGGTGGCCGAGATCGTCCCGGCGGCCCGCACGGTCCTCCTGGACGGCCTGGACGCCCCGTCCCGCCTCGCCGAGCGACTCGCCTCCTGGGAGGTGCCGCCCGTGCCCCCGCGCGCGGGGGACGTGGTCGAGATCCCCGTGCGGTACGACGGCCCCGACCTCGTCGACGTGGCCGCGCACTGGGATGTGTCCGAGGCCGAGGTGGCCCGGCTGCACGCGGCGGCCGAGTTCCGGGTCGCCTTCTGCGGTTTCGCCCCGGGCTTCGGCTATCTCACGGGCCTGCCCCGCGAGGTGCCGCGCCGGGGGACGCCGCGGACGGCTGTGCCCGCGGGGTCGGTCGCCCTGGCGGGGCCGTACACGGGGGTGTACCCGCGTGCCTCCCCCGGCGGCTGGCAGCTGATCGGTACGACGGACGCGGTGCTGTGGGACCACGCGCGCGTGCCGGCTGCTCTGCTGTCACCGGGTACGCGTGTGCGTTTCGTCCCTGTGGGGGCGCCGTGACCGACCGCGCCCTCGCCGTCGTACGGGCCGGAGCCCTCACCACCGTCCAGGACCAGGGGCGGCCCGGCCACGCCCATCTCGGCGTGCCGCGCTCGGGAGCGCTGGACGCACCCGCCGCCGCGCTGGTCAACCGGCTCGTGGGCAACGCCCCGGAGGCGGCCGTGCTGGAGACCACGCTCAACGGGTGTGCCGTGCGGCCGCGTTCGACGGTCACCGTGGCCGTCGGGGGCGCCCCCTGCGCGATCACCGTGGACGGGCGCCCGGCGGCCTGGGGAGCCCCCCTGCGGGTCCCGGGAGGGGCGCTGCTGGACATCGGGCCCGCCCGCTCCGGAGTGCGCAGCTATCTCGCGGTCTCCGGTGGCGTGGCCGTGGAGCCGGTGCTGGGCAGTCGCTCGACGGACCTGCTGTCGGGGTTGGGCCCGGCTCCGCTGACCGACGGCACGGTGTTGCCCCTGGGGCCGTCGGTGAGGGCACACGCGCGCGTGGATGTCGTTCCGCACCCGGCGCCACCCGCCGAGCTCGTCCTGCGCGTGACGCTGGGCCCGCGCGACGACTGGTTCACCGCGGCGGCCGTCGGGGCCTTCACCACACACCCGTACACGGTGTCCACCGCGAGCAACCGCATCGGCCTGCGCACGGAAGGCCCCGCCCTGGTGCGGGCGGTCCCGGGCGAACTCCCCAGCGAGGGCATGGTCCTGGGCGCGGTGCAGGTCCCGCCGGACGGCCGTCCGGTCGTGTTCCTCGCCGACCACCCGACCACCGGGGGCTACCCGGTGATCGCGGTCGTCCACCCGGCGGACCTGCCCGCGACGGCCCAGGCGGCGCCGGGCACCCCGGTACGGTTCGTCGCCGTGCGCCGGCGGGCCTGATGCGCGCACCCGCGGGTCACGCCGCCTCGGCTTGCTCTCCCACCGTCAGCGCGGCCAGCGCCGACGCCACCGCGGCGGAGGCGCTGAGGTCCAGCCGGCCACTGGTACCGCGGGCCTTGTGGCGGACCTCGGCCATGGCGAGGGCGAGGAGCTGCGGCAGCAGGTCGGTGCACCGGCGGGCGACCCAGGCGGTTCCCTTCGTGGCCAGCCAGAACAGGCTCGCCGACCGGGTGGGTACAGGGAACTCGGGCTCGGGGGACGGTCCTGGCCCCGTCGAGAGGCCCGCCTCGGTGAGCAGGGCGTGGAAGCGGACGGCGAGTTGCCGGTGTCCGCGCTCCCCGGGGTGCAGCCGGTCCGCGCTCCACATGGCGCGGTCCGTCAGCCACGCGCCCTCACAGGCGTGCAGATGCACCGCCTCGTACCGCTCGGACAGGGCGTGGACCACGGTGTTGACCGCGCGCTGCCGTCGGGCGAGCGGGCGGGCCAGGGAGCCGGGCAGACCGAGCATCGCCCCGGGGTCGGGCAGACAGGCGGTGAGCAGGCCGGTGCCCTGGGCGCGGAAGGCCGCGTACACCGTGTCGAGGCGGGCGGCGACGGCGTGGATGTCGAAGGTGCAGCGCAGGGTGTCGTTGACGCCGATGACGACGGAGACCAGGTCCGGTCGCAGGGCCAGCGCGGCGGGGGTCTGGCGCTCCAGGACGTCCCGCGTCTGGGCGCCGCTGACCGCCAGGTTGGTGAAGTCCGCGGCCGGGCCGAGCCCGTCGGCGAGGAGGGCGGCCCAGCCACGCCAGCCGTCACCGACGGGGTCCCCGATGCCCTGGGTCAGCGAGTCGCCGAGAGCCACGAACCGCAGGGGTCTCATACGACGCCCTCCCGGAGCGGATCGACGCCCTCCCTGGAGGGGCGCGGCGCGGCCGCGTCGTGCGCCGCGAGGAACGCCTCCACCGCCGTCGTCCACCCGAAACACTCCGCACGCGCGCGTGCGGCCTCCCTGCGCTCGTGCTCGGGGCGCGCGAGAAGCAGCTCCACGGCGTCGGCGAACGACTTCCCGTTGTCGGCTGCCGTGGCCCCGGCCGAGCCGACGACCTCCGGCAGCGCGGACGAGGCGCTGGCCACCACGGGCGTGCCGCAGGCCATCGCCTCCAGGGCCGCGAGCCCGAACGTCTCCGCGGGTCCGGGTGCCAGACACACATCGGCGGAGGCCTGCAGGGCGCCCAGCGTCCCACGGTCGGTCACGTGTCCCAGGAAGGTCACCGGGAGCCCCTGGGCCCGCTGTTCGAGACGTGCCCGCAGCGGCCCGTCCCCGGCGACGACCAGGACCGCCCGCCTCCCGCGCCGCAGCAGCGCCTCCAGCGCGTCGAGCGCCGTACCGGGCCGCTTCTCGACGGACAGCCGGGAGCACATCACCAGCAGCACGTCCCCCTCGCGTGTGTGCCGGGCCCGCAGCCCCGGGTCCCGCAGCGCCGGGTGCCGCCCCACCAGGTCGACGCCCAGCGGGGCCCGTACGACGTTGCGCGCGCCGATCCGCACGAACTCGCGCTCGGCGAACTCGGTGGTGCACACGACCTTCGAGTAGGTGTGCGCCGTACGGACGTTGAGGGCGTCGGCGGCACGCCGGGACATCGCCTCGGACAGGCCCCAGGTGCGCAGGACCCCGTCGGCGGTCTCGTGGGAGACCATCATGGCGGGCACCCTGGCCCGGCGGGCCCACGCACCGGTCCAGCGCAGGGTGGTCCGGTCGGAGACCTCCAGGCGGTCGGGCGCGAGCCGCTCCAGGAGCCCGGCCACGCGCCGTTTGTCCACGAGGACGCGGTAGCCGCCGGTGCCGGGCAGCAGCGGTCCGGGCAGGGTGATGACGCGTCCCTGGTCGGTCTGGCGGTCGGTGTGGCGCTCGCCGGGCACGATGAGGACGGGCTCGTGGCCGGCCTCCTGGAAGCCCTTTCCCAGTTCGCGCAGCGCGGTGCGCAGGCCGCCCGAGGCGGGAGCGACGAAGTTCGCCAGCCGGACGATGCGCAGCGAGTCGCTCATGCCGCCACCACCGTCCGCGCGGACAGCACGTCGGCGTAGTGCCCGATCAGCTGGTCCCCGACCGCCTCCCAGGTGCGGCCCTCGACCGTCGTCCGCCCCGCCGCGCCGTACTCGGCCCGCAGCGCGGGATCGCCGGCCAGCGTCCGTACGGCGTCGCGTACGGCGTCCGCGTCGCGCGGCGGGACCAGCAGGCCGGTGCGCTCGTGCGCCACCAGGTCCAGCGGGCCGCCGGCGGCGGGCGCGATGACGGGCACCCCGCTCGCCATGGCCTCCTGGACGGTCTGGCAGAAGGTCTCGAAGGGCCCGGTGTGCGTGAAGACGTCCAGCGAGGCGAAGATCCGGGCGAGGTCGTGGCCGGTGCGGCGGCCGAGGAAGACGGCACCGGGCAGGGCCTCGCGCAGGCCGGGCTCGCTGGGTCCGTCGCCCACGACGACGACCCGTACGCCGTCGAGGGCGCAGGCGCCGGCCAGCAGCTCCACCTGCTTCTCGGGGGCGAGCCGGCCGACGTAGCCGACGATCAGCTCGCCGTTCGGCGCCAGTTCCCGGCGCAGTGCCTCGTCGCGGTGGTCGGGACGGAAGCGGACGGTGTCCACGCCGCGCGGCCACAGCTTGACCCGGGGGATGCCGTGCGCCTCCAGGTCGTGCAGGGCCACGCTGGACGGGGCGAGGGTGAGGTCGGCCGCGGCGTGCACGGAGCGGATCCGCCGCCAGGCGGCACCCTCGCCCGCGTGTACGTAGGTGCGGGCGTATCCCGCGAGGTCGGTCTGGTAGACGGCCACGGCGGGGATGCCGAGCCGGGCGGCGGCGGCCATGCCGCGTACGCCGAGGACGAAGGGGCTGGCCAGGTGCACGAGGTCGGCGCGGTGATCGGTGATCGCCGCGGCGACGCGTCGGCTGGGGAGGGCGACGCGGACCTGGGGGTAGCCCGGGAGCGGAAGGGAAGGGACGCGGACGACGGGGCACGGCGCCTGGGCGTCGGCCTCGGTCCCAGCTGCGGTGGCCGGGGCCACGACGAGCGGGGCGTGACCGCGCGCGGCGAGGTGCCGCGCCGTCTGGAGGGCACAGTGGGCCACGCCGTTCACATCGGGGGGAAAGGACTCGGTCACGATGACGACACGCATACCGGTGTTGTCCTCGCGTTGGACGTGGCCGCGTCAACGTGGATCTTTCCGGGCGGGGAACGACGCGTGAGCGTTCCGCACCGCTCCCTTCCGGCTCCACGGGCCTTTCCCCCAGGTCACCCGCCGTTCATACAGTTGTTCAATCGTTCACGCGGTCGTCCACCCGGTGGGGTGTCCCGGGTGTTCGCACGGCGGGTGTTCCAGCTGTTCACACGGCGGGTGTGTCCGGTCCGATCCGGCTCCGTACGGCTGTCTGGACCTCCGCCTCCTCGGCGGGATCGGCGGCGAGGCGGCGGAGTTGTTCGACGACGCGCGCGTCTCCGGTCTCGGCGTGCCGTGCGGCGATCTCGCGGGTGGATTCCTCGCAGTCCCACAGGCACTCGACGGCGAAGCCGGACGGGAAGGAGGGGTCGGTGGCGGCCAGGGCGCGGGCGGCGCGGCCGCGGAGGTGGGAGGAGGCGGTCTCGCGGTAGACATGGCGCAGGACGGGGGCCGCGCACACGATGCCGAGCCGTCCGGTGCCGTCGACGAGGGTCCACAGTGTGGGCGCGTCGGGTCCCTCGCCGCGCACGGCCTCCCGGAGCGCGCCCAGGACCAGGTCGCTGTCGTTGGCCCCGCCGCGGCAGGCGAGGGTGCGTCCGGCGGCGGCGCCCAGCACGTCGGGCCGGTGCACCCAGCGGCGCGCCCGGTCGACGGCGGCGACGCTGCGCATCCGTTCGAAGGCGTCGACGGCCGCGTCCACGACGGCCGTGGAACCGTCGGCCACGGCACCCTCGATCAGGTCGAGGGCGTCGGGATCGTTGCTGTCGGCCAGGTAGCGCAGGGCGGTGCTGCGGGCGCCGTCACTGCCGGCGCGGGCGGCTTCGAGGATCTCGGGACGGTCCTCGGGACCTGCCACGGCCATGAGACAGCGGGCGGCGGGCACATGGAGCGCGGCGCCGCGCTCGATGCCCTGCTGGGCCCACTCGAAGACGGCCCGCACGCTCCATCCCGGACGGGGCCCGGATGGTCGCATCTGGCGCTGCCAGCGGTCGAAGCAGCCGGCTTCCTGGGCGGCACGCACGCGTGTGGCGATCGATGCGCGGGAATCCTCGGCCCACAGCCGCCAGGGCCGCGGCTCGAAGGCGTCGCGGACGGTCGCCGCGAGCTCTGCTTCGCCCTCGGGGTCGGTGGCGAAGCGCGCCAGCACGGGTGCGGCGAGGGCACGCAGGCCGGCGTCGTCGTCTCTGAGGGCCAGTTCGTCGAGGGCCCAGGCCCAGTTGGTGCCGGAGGCGGCGTACCTGCGCAACAGGGTGAGGGCGTCCCGCCTGCCGTACGAGGCGAGGTGCCCGAGGACCGCGAGGGCGAGTCCGGTGCGCGACTCGCAGGTGTCGAGGACGTCCTCGGCGTCGAAGAGGTGCCGCTCGATCTCGTCCAGCTCGCCGTGCAGGTCGAGGTACAGACGGGCGTAGTACAGGGAGCGGTTCTCCACCTGCCAGTCGTGGCGGGGGTCGCTCAGCACGCAGTGGTTCAGTGCCGCGAGGGCTTCGGCCCGCGGGGCGGTGAGCGCGTGCAGCGTGCCGTCGCCGCGGCCCCGCTGGAGCAGGCCGAGCAGCGTACCGCTGGGCGCTATGACCGGTTCGAACATGGGAAACAGCCTCACATCAAGCGTCGACGCAACCGGGAATCCGCACTACCTGGCCGCGTGACAACACGTCGGAGCGCCCGCCGTCTCTTGCTTGCTGTAGACCATCTTCCTCTGCCTCTCGTCGGTGGCCCATGCGGACCGCATCACGGCCCACGCGGTGCGGCAACACCTGCCCAGCCATCGTGTCCGTGAATCACGACGTCATGATGACTCGCTGGTTCTTCCTGCCGCGACCGAAATTTCCGGCGGCCCCGTACCGCCTCCCCCGTCTTCCGTGTCCTGCCTGGTCAGAACAGTGGATCAGTGTGCGCCAAACAGTTCGAGCAACTCCATCCGCTCGAACATGCGCGCGATGTCGACGGCCGAAGGGGTGCCCGCGAGCGGGTCGGCGCCGCCCTCCAGGAGGACCCGGATGACCGCCTCCTCGCCCTTGAAAACCGCCCCCGCGAGCGGTGTCTGCCCCCGGTCGTTGACGTGGTCGGCCTCGGCGCCGCGCTCCAGGAGGGCGCGCACCGCCTCGGCGTGACCGTGATAGGCGGCGAGCATCACCAGCGAGTCGCCGCGGTCGTTGGTGAGGTTGGCCGGAACGCCCGCGTCGACGTACGCCACGAGCGCCTCGGTCTCGCCCCGGCGTGCCAGGTCGAAGATCTTCGTCGCGAGCTCCACGACCTCGGGGTCGGGGGCTTCACTCATGGGACGGACCGCCTCTCACAGCGAGCGCGTACGAAGCCCGGAGGGCTCCAGGGACGACTTCGGGAGCGTACGGCGGCAGGTCGGTGCCGCCGTACGGGTGAATCGCCAGCGTACTGGGCTCCGCTCGCACATGAGCCGAGCCGCCCGAGGCAAAGTTCACAGCAGACTCCGTCAGGCGCAACATCCCGCCTCGGACAGCTCAGCAGCGGCTCCACCACCCGAGCGAAAAGGACCGCAATTCACCCATTCGCGCCTTTTATCGTATAGATACATCTTGTGATGATGGCATAACTCATGGTGACTGTCCCCCTCGACCAGGAGAGCACACATGATCCTGTCCATCTCAGGCGTCGTCCTGCTCGGCGTCATCGTCTTCCTCTTCTTCCGCAAGGACGGCCTCAAGGCCTCGCACGCCATCGTGGCCACGCTGTTCGGCTTCTACCTCGCCAGCACGGGCATCGCCCCGAGCATCGAGGCAGGGGGCGAGAGCCTCGCGAGCCTCCTAGGCGGCATCAAGTTCTGATCCCCCCTCCCGCCCGTACGCACCTCAAGGAGACCGCAGTGGCCCGCCGCCCCCTCCCCCGCATCCTGAGCAACGGCAGTGCGCACCTCGCCCGCAGCAGGGAGCTGGCAAAGACGGCGGCCGACGGTGCCACCGACGTCCTCCACCCGCTGATCACGATCACCCGTGGACTGCGTCGCCTGGCGGCCGCCGGGCGACGCCAGTGGGCCGACACCCCGAAGGACAAACGAGGTTCCTTGTTCCTTCTGATGGCGTCGGTGGTGCTGGTGGTGGCCCTGGTGCCGTACGGACCGCTGCTCGCCGTCATCGGACTGATGGCGGCGGCAGCCTGGCAGGGCCGTGGCCCTGCGGGGGCGCCCACGGGCCCCGACGAGGCGCAGAAGCAGCGCCTCCAATCGCTGTACGAGGCCCTCGTGCCCTACTTCGCCGCCGCCGAGGACCCCGAACCCCTCTACGCCCACGGCGGCGACTGGCAGAAGGCGTTCACGGAGTACGCCTTCGACGGCTCCGGGCGCGTCCAGCGGCTGGAGATCCACTACCCGGCGTACTTCACCGACGGCGAGGCCGAGTCACGCGCGCGGATCGAGCGGGTGGTGCACTCCAAGTCGGGCCGCGGCCGCGAGTACCTGTTCGACTGGGACGAGGAGGGCAACCAACTCACGGTCACGGTCCTGGCGCCGCTTCCCACCGACGTCGCCGCCCAGCGCTTCGTCACGGCACCCGGCGAGCTGGTTCTCGGCTTCACCGATCCGACCCACGTCCAGCGCACCCTGCCCGTGGAACACCGTGAGGAGCAGCGGGACGTCCCTCCGGTCGTCTGGCGCACGGGCACCCGCTCCACGGAACCGCATCTGCTCGCGGTGGGCGAGCCGGGCAGTGGGACGACCACGCTGCTCCGCTCCCTCGCACTCCAGGCCCTGCAGTACGGCGACGTGCTGATCGTCGAGGGCAGCGGCACCGACGGGTACGCGTGCCTGACCGGCCGGGACGGCGTGCTGGCCGTCGAGTGCGGGCTCGCCGGGGCACTGGCCGGCCTGGAGTGGGCGGCGCACGAGACGGAGCGCAGGCTGATCGCCGCCAACGTGGCCCGCCAGGCGGGCCACCCACCGCCGGACGACACCCGACGCCCCCTGTGGATCCTGCTGGACCGCCCGAGCGCGCTGGGCCACGTGGCCGCCGCGGACGGCGGCCGCGACCCGCAGTCCCTGCTCCGTGTGCCGCTGCGCCACGGCCGCCCGGCGAACGTCACGGTCGTCGTGGCCGAACAGTTCGACGGTCTGGACACCCTCTCCGACGCGGTTCTGCAGCACACACGCGCGCGCGTGCTGCTCGGCTCCGCCTCTCCGGAGCAGCAGGAGACGGTCCTGGGCGCGCGCCCGCGCACCACGCCCACCCCGGACATCCCGCCCGGCCGGGGGTATGCCCGCCTGGGCGCGGGCCCGGTCCACCGCCTCCAGGTCCCGGCCACCCCGGACCCGTACGACGAGGCCACGACCGAGAGCCTCCGTCAGGCGGTGCTGGACCTGCTTCCGGTCCGGACCGCTCCGGGGGACGAGGTGCCGACGCAGGCCGACGAGGTCGAACTGGTTCATGCGGAGACCGAACCGGTACGGATGGACAAGGACGTGATCCCGGCCAAAGCCGCGGTGGCCGCCGAGGGCTGACCCACCGGGTCAGGCCACGAACGTGCGCGGCGCCTCCGCACCCCCGGCCGCCCCCGCCTCCACCAGCCGTGCCGCCGCCGCGAGCCGCACGGCGGCCTCGTCCGCCACCGCACCGCCCACCGTGAACGGCAGTCGCACATACCCCTCGAAGGCCCCGTCGACACCGAACCGCGGCCCCGACGGCACACGCACCCCGACCCGTTCCCCGGCCTCGGCCAGCCGCGAGCCCGACAGCCCCCCGGCACGCGCCCACAGGGTGAGCCCGCCTCGCGGCACCTCGAACTCCCAGCCCGGCAGTTCCCGGCGTACGGCGGCGACGAGCGCGTCCCGGTTCTCGCGGGCCTGGCCGCGCCGGATGCCCAGGGCGTGCTCCCAGCCCCCGGTGCTCATCAGCCAGTTCACGGCCAACTGCTCCAGCACGGGGGTGCCGAGATCGGCGTACGCGCGGGCCGCGACGAGGCTGCGGACGACGTCGGGCGCGGCACGCACCCAGCCGATGCGCATGCCCGCCCAGAACGCCTTGCTCGCCGAGCCGACCGTGATGACGGTCGAGCCCGCCGGGTCGAAGCCGCAGACCGGCCGGGGCATCGCGCGGGCGTCGAGGTCCGGGTCCAGACGGACTTCACTCATCGTCTCGTCGACGACGAGCACGGTCCCCGCGGCCCGGGCCGCGTCCACGAGCCGTCGCCGCTGGTCCTCGCCGGCGAGCGCGCCCGTCGGATTGTGGAAGTCGGCGACGACGTACGCGAGCCGCGGCGCCGCGTCCCGCAGCACCTGCCGCCAGCGGTCCAGATCCCACCCGTCGAGCCCTTCGGCCATCGCGACCGGCACCAGCCGGGCGCCCGCCTCACGCATCAGCTGAAGGATGTTGGCGTACGAGGGCGACTCCACCGCGATGCGTTCGCCGCGCCCGGCGAAGAGATGACAGATGGCGTCCATGGCACCCATCGCCCCGGTGGTGACCATGATCTGCTCCGGCATGGTGGGGACCCCGCGCGCGGTGTACCGCTCGGCGAGCATCGCGCGCAGCGCGGGCACGCCGGCCGGGTAGTCGCCGTGCGTGTGAGCGTACGGGGGCAGCTCCTCCAGGGCGCCCTGCACGGCCCGGGTGAGCCACGGCTCGGGCGCGGGCAGGGCCGCACAGCCCAGGTCGATCATCGAGCCGAGCGCCTCGGGCGGCAGGGGCTCCAGTCCGCGCGCGGGGAGCGGGTTCCCGGCGGGCACGGCGGTCCAACTGCCCGCTCCCCTGCGGGACTCCAGAAAACCCTCGGTGCGCAGGGCCTCGTAGGCCGCCGCGACCGTGGTGCGACTGACGGACAGGGACAGCGCGAGCTCGCGCTCGGCGGGCAGCCGGGCCGCGACCGGCACACGGCCCTCCAGTACCAGCAGCCGGATGCCGTCGGCGAGCGCGCGATAGGCGGGCGGTCGGCGGGTGCCCGGACCTGCCGGGCGCTCCTGCTGGGAGGTGAGCAGCCGCGCGAGCTGAGCCGCACCCACTGCCGACGTCCACTGAGCCATGGTTTTCAGTCCACCTTCCCCGAATTGGCCATGGATGGCGTGTCCTGCCAAGCCACAGAGTGTCATGAGCCGGGCCACTGCCACCACCTCAGGGGGAAACGTCTTGTCCAAGGAGCAGTTCACGCAGCGCCGCCTCGGGCGGCGGTTGATCCAGCTGTACGCCGGTCTCGCGCTGTACGGCGCGAGCATGGCACTCCTCGTGGAGGCGGGCCTGGGCCTGGCGCCCTGGATCGTGCTGGACGAGGGGCTCGCCGAACTCACCGGGCTGACGATCGGCGTGACAGTGATCCTCGTGGGGGCCGTCGTGCTGCTCCTGTGGATCCCGCTGCGCCAGCGGCCGGGACTCGGCACGGTCTCCAACGTCTTCGTGATCGGTCTCACGATGGACGCCACCCTGGCGGCGGTGCCCGACGCGCGCACCCTGGCCGTGCGGGTTCCGCTGGTCGTCGGCGGCATCCTCCTGAACGGCGTGGCGACCGGTCTCTACATCGCGGCCCGTTTCGGGCCCGGCCCGCGCGACGGCCTGATGACGGGTCTGCACCAGCGCACCGGCCGCTCGATCCGCCTGATCCGCACGGCGATCGAGCTGGCGGTGGTGGCGACCGGTTTCGTCCTCGGGGGCACGGTCGGCGTCGGCACGGTCCTCTACGCGCTGGCCATCGGCCCGCTGTCCCAGCTGTTCCTGCGCGTGTTCGCCGTCCCCACGGCATCCGGCAGCACGGTCGTTGCCACCGGTCCATCCCAGCGAGCGATACTTCCCAGGTGAACACGCCGATACGCCACCCGTACCTCGACCATCCCGGCCCCATAGCCTTCGCCCACCGGGGCGGGGCGGCGGACGGGCTGGAGAACACCGTGGCCCAGTTCCGGCGCGCGGTCGAGGCGGGCTACCGGTACATCGAGACGGATGTGCACGCCACGGCCGACGGACGACTCGTCGCCTTCCATGACGCGACCCTGGACCGGGTGACCGACGGCGCCGGCCGGATCGCGGACCTGCCCTGGCAGGAGGTGCGGCACGCGCGCGTGGCGGGCGTCGAACCGGTGCCCCTCTTCGAGGAGCTGCTCGAAACGTTCCCCGAGGTGCGCTGGAACGTCGACATGAAGGCCGAGCCGACCCTCGGTCCCCTGCTGGACCTCATCGCCCGCACCGGCGCCTGGGACCGCGTGTGCGTCGGCTCGTTCTCCGAGGCGCGCGTGGCCCGCGCCCAGCACCTGGCCGGCCCCCGCCTGGCCACCTCGTACGGCACCCGAGGAGTCCTCGGACTCCGGCTGCGTTCCTGGGGCGTGCCCGCCGCCCTGCGCCGCTCGGCGGTCGCCGCGCAGGTGCCCGAGTCCCAGTCGGGCGTCCCCGTGGTCGACCACCGGTTCGTGCGCGCCGCCCACGCGCGCGGGCTTCACGTCCATGTGTGGACCGTGAACGAACCGCAACGCATGCACCGGCTCCTGGACCTCGGCGTGGATGGCATCATGACCGATCACATCGACACGCTGCGCGAGGTTCTGGAGGACCGGGGGGTCTGGGTCTGAGCCTTCGCGCGGCCCGTTCACGGGGAAGCGAGGGCACGGGTGGGCACCGACACCGTGCGGACGGACACGGCCGACGAGGCCGCCGGGCGGCGGCGCGAACAGCGCGGCTGGTACTTCTACGACTGGGCGTGTTCCGTCTATTCGACGAGCGTCCTGACCGTGTTCCTGGGCCCCTACCTCACCTCGGTCGCCGAGTCGGCGGCGGACGCGGACGGTTATGTCCACCCGCTGGGCATCCCGGTGCGCGCCGGTTCCTTCTTCGCGTACTCGGTGTCCCTGTCGGTGATCCTGGCCATCGTCATCATGCCCCTGGCGGGCGCGGCCGCCGACCGTACGGGCCGCAAGAAACCGCTGCTCGCGGCGGCCGCGTACGCGGGAGCCGCGGCGACGACGGGCATGTTCTTCCTGGACGGGGACCGCTACCTTCTCGGCGGCCTCCTGCTCGTCATCGCGAACGCCGCACAGTCGGTCGCGATGATGCTGTACAACTCCTACCTGCCGCAGATCGCACCCCCCGAGGAGCGCGACGCGGTCTCGTCCCGGGGCTGGGCCTTCGGCTATGCGGCAGGCTCTGTGGTGCTGGTGCTGAACCTGGTGCTGTTCACCGCCCATGACTCCTTCGGCGTCTCGGAGAGCACGGCGGTGCGCATCTGCCTTGCCTCGGCCGGCCTGTGGTGGGGCGCTTTCACCCTCATACCGCTGCGCAGGCTGCGCGACCGCCGGGCTCCTCAGACCAGGGCAACGGCCCCCGGCCTGCGCCAACTCGCCGCCACCGTACGGGACATGCGCCGCCACCCCCTGACGCTCGGCTTCCTCCTCGCCTACCTCGTCTACAACGACGGCATCCAGACGGTGATCTCCCAGGCATCGGTGTACGGCTCCAGGGAGCTGGGCCTCGGGCAGTCGACACTCATCGGGGCGGTGCTGCTGGTCCAGGTACTCGCGGTGGCGGGCGCTCTCGGCATGGGCCGGCTGGCGCGGAAGTACGGCGCCAAGCGCACGATCCTGGGCTCGCTGGTGGCCTGGACGCTGACGCTGGCCGCCGGATACGTCCTTCCGGCGGGAGCACCCGTCTGGTTCTTCGTCCTGGCGGCGGGGATCGGTCTCGTCCTGGGTGGCAGCCAGGCCCTCTCCCGCTCGCTCTTCTCCCATCTCGTCCCGCCCGGGAAAGAGGCCGAGTACTTCTCGGCGTACGAGATGAGCGACCGGGGCATGAGCTGGCTGGGACCGCTGTTGTTCGGTCTGACCTACCAGCTGACCGGAAGTTATCGTGACGCGATCATCTCGCTCGTGGCCTTCTTCGTCCTGGGATTCGCCCTGCTCGCACGGGTTCCGGTGCGCCAGGCGATCACCGAGGCGGGCAATCCCGCGCCGGAACGGATTTAGCACCCGGAGCGAAAGGGCTGTAGTGTACGCGTTTGGCCTGCCAGGCGTACCGTTACTGCGCGTCAAAGATGCCGAAACGCTAGGTGACATCTGCTGTCAGATGTGACAAACCGGGCGCCGGTGGGTACTGCATTGGTTGACAAGGCTGCGGCTACGACGGCGACGCATGACCCGGAACGGGACACGGAACGGGAATCTTTACCGCCGACCGGACGTTGACCGGATGACGACGACAGCGACACCTGTCCTGTGGGCGACAAGCCCGGGAGGCACGATTCATGAGTGAGCGAGCTCTTCGCGGCACGCGCCTCGTGGTGACCAGCTACGAGACGGACCGCGGCATCGACCTGGCCCCGCGCCAGGCCGTGGAGTACGCATGCGAGAAGGGGCACCGATTCGAGATGCCCTTCTCGGTCGAGGCGGAGATCCCGCCGGAGTGGGAGTGCAAGGTATGCGGTGCCCAGGCACTCCTGGTGGACGGCGACGGCCCTGAGGAAAAGAAGGCCAAGCCCGCGCGTACACACTGGGACATGCTGATGGAGCGGCGTACGCGTGAGGAACTCGAAGAGGTCCTTGAGGAACGCTTGGCCGTTCTCCGCTCCGGTGCGATGAATATCGCGGTACATCCGCGGGACAGCCGCAAGTCCGCGTAGTCCCTCCGGGGGTTGGGCGGCATACACAGCGCAGCCGAAGACCGCGGGCACCGTACATGCCGTACGGGGCCTCGCGGTCTTCGTCATGTGCGGCTCAGCGGTTCAGCGGCGGCCGCGGCTCCTGCGGGGCGGCACCGGCGTCGTCCCTGATCACCTCACCCTGAACCACCTTCCCGTCCGGCCGGTGGATACGGGCTTGCTGGAAGGCGTTACCGAGGCTCCCGGCGTCGGCTTCGCGGATCTTGCGTGCGAAGGTCCGCTCCGTATACCGCCCCAGGGCCTTCTGGAGCGGCGGGATCAGCAGCAGCAGACCCACGGCGTCGGAGACAAGGCCGGGCAGCATCAGCAACAGCCCACCCAGCATCAGGAAGCCGTTGCCCTCGCTGCCGCCGCCCGCGGCGGGAGCCTCACCACGCTGCTGCTGTTGCACCGCCTCGGCCAGCTTGCGGAACGCCCGCCGCCCGGCCCGCTTGACCACCACCGAGCCCAGGGCGAAACCGGCGACCAGCAACAGGAAGACCGTGAAACCGCCGGCCGCCTCCGCGACCACCGTCAGCAGCCAGATCTCCAGCACCAGCCACGCGGCGATGCCCAGCGGCAGGAACGTACGCGACCGGGACCGCCGCGGCCGGGCGGGATACGGGGAAGTCGGAGCGCCACTCGTCATGCTCCCAGTGTGCCTGGACCTGGCTCAATGCGGGATAAGGGGGCCGACCGGACCGTGGAGCCCCGGGCCTACGACGACTTGCCCCCGCGCCCCAGCACCTTGCCCACCCGCTCCCCCACACCCCACGCCGTGACCCGCCACAGCGCCTCCACCAGGATGTCGCGGCTCATCTTGGAGTCACCGAGCTCCCGCTCGACGAAGGTGATGGGCACCTCGACGACGTGGTACCCCGCCTTGATCGCCCGGCGGGCGAGGTCGACCTGGAAGCAGTAGCCCTGGGAGGCGACCTCGTCGAGGCCGAGGCCTTCGAGGGTCTCACGCCGGAAGGCGCGATAGCCGCCGGTGATGTCGCGCAGCGGCAGATCGAGAGCGAGCCGCGAGTAGAGGCTGCCGCCGCGGGAGATGTACTCGCGGGACTTGGGCCAGTTCACCACACGCCCGCCCGGCACCCAGCGGGAGCCGAGAACCAGGTCGGCACCCTTGAGGGCGGTGAGCAGACGAGGAAGCTCCTCGGGCTGGTGGGAGCCGTCGGCGTCCATCTCGATCAGCACGCCGTAGCCGTGCTCGATGCCCCAGCGGAACCCCGCGAGATAGGCGGCGCCGAGCCCTTCCTTGCCCTTGCGGTGCAGCACCTGGACGTGGTCGTCCACGGCGGCCAGCTCGTCCGCGAGCTTGCCGGTGCCGTCGGGGCTGTTGTCGTCGGCCACGAGAACGTGCGCCTCGGGGACGGCCTTCCGCACCCGGCCGACGATCGCCTTGATGTTCTCCGCCTCGTTGTAGGTCGGGATGATCACCAAGGCCGTGCCGAGCGGACCGAACTGCCTCTTCTGGGCTCCTGCCGCGAGGGTCCCGTCGCCGTCGTTCACTGCCTGCCCCTTCATGTCCGTACGCAGGGGACCACCATAGTGTCCCCGGCCTGCACCGACGTGTCGGCACGTGCGCAGGCGGGTGTCGATTCGGCAAGAGCCGGGTGCGAGCGATCCCCGAGCCCCCCGATGTGTTCCCGGAAGGTCCTGTGTGCTGTCCAGAATGCGCCATCGCACCGCGGCACGCGCGCCCCGGAGGCAGGTCGGGTGAATGCGTTGCGGATCGGGGCCCGGCGCCCTTCGGGCCGACCTGGGACCCGCTGGCTGCGGATCGACCGAAAGCCGTTGTCTACTGAGCGTCCGGGCCCCACCCGGGTCACACCAATCCCCCAGGCTCTCGGCTCCTCCCCCGCTCTCGACTTCGGTTGAGCGGGTCGGATTCCCCTGAGCAGGGAGGGACTTCCCTCTCACTGAACATTCCCTCGCCGGGGCGGCCACGCTGGGCCTGGCTCCCAGTGACGGTGCGCCGGTGCAGCACACCGCCCCTGACCCAGCGGCGCTCCGACGACCGCGCGGAAGGTCCCCGGTCGGACGTCCGGTGGTGGACCCGGCCGAACCTACCCGCCCTCCGCCATCGGCTGTCAACAGCCGTTCGACCTGCGATGTTTCACCGAAGCCCCTGGTCAGCGCGGCGGATGCCCAGGTGGCGCGGCGGGGCGGCGGGCCCCCGATCGGGCCGCGCCACCCCGGGAGATCACTCGCCCGGCCGTACGAACACGGTCCGCCCGCCCACGACGGTGCGCAGACAGACGGGCAGGTCCGTGCCGGGGCTCAGATCGGGCAGTCCGGGAGTGCCGGAGCGGGGGTCGGTGGACCAGCGGGCGACCCGGTCGTCGGGGGCCTGGACGACGAGTTCGTCGGTGCGCCACACGGCGTAGTCGGCGGGCGCGCCCGGGACCAGGACGCCCGCGTCGTCCCGTCCGACCGCCCGCCAGCCGCCTCGCGTGTGCGCCGTGAACGCGGCGCGTACGGACACCCGGTGCTCCGGCGTCCGGTGGAAGGCCGCCGCGCGGATCGTGCCCCACGGGTCGAGCGGCGTGACCGGGCTGTCCGAGCCGAAGGCGAGAGGGACACCGGCGCGAAGCAGGGCCGCGAACGGGTTGAGCGTACGGGCGCGCCGCTCGCCCAGGCGCTGCGCGTACATGCCGTCCTCCCCGCCCCACAGCGCGTCGAAGGCGGGCTGCACGGAGGCGGTGAGGCCGAGTTCGGCGAGGGCCGCGATGGTGTCGGGGGTGAGCATCTCGGCGTGCTCTACGCGGTGCCGGGCGGCGCGGACCCGGGCGAGGCCGGTCTTCTCGGCGGCGGCGCGCACGCCCTCGACGACGGCGGTCATCGCGGCGTCCCCGATGGCGTGGAAGCCCGCCTGGAGACCGGCCTCGGTGCACGCGACGACGTGGGCGGCCACAGCATCGGCGTCCAGATACGCGGTGCCGGTGTGGTCGGCGTCGGCGTACGGCTCGTGCAGACACGCCGTGTGCGAGCCGAGCGCGCCGTCGACGAAGAGGTCGCCCGCGGCGCCGACCGCGCCCAGGGCACGCGCCTTCTCGACATTCCGTTCCGCCCAGTAACCCACGACCCGCGGGCCCGGCTCCTCGGCGGCCAACCGCAGCAGCCCGGTGAAGTCGTCCTCGGAGGAGATGTCCGGGCCCGCGCACTCATGGACGGAGCCGATGCCGAGCGAGGCGGCGTGGGCGAGTGCCGCGCGCTGGGCCTCGGTGCGCTGGGCGGGAGCGACGGCGCCCAGCGCGGTGGCGCGCACGGAGTGGTGGGCGTCGCGGGTGAGCGGGCCGTCGGCGAAGCCGGTGCCCCCGGGAACCAGATCGAGCAGTGCCGTCGTCACGACCGCCGAGTGCACGTCGATCCGCGAGAGGTACAGCGGGCGCCCATCGGTCGCCTCGTCGAGTTCGGCGCGCGTCGGAGGCCTGCCGCCGGGCCAGCGGGACGCGTCCCAGCCGTGGCCGAGGAGTACGCGGTCGTCCGGGCGGGCGGCCGCGAACTCACGTACGAGGGCGAGGGCCGCCTCGCGTGAGGGCGCGTCGGACAGGTCGAGCCCGGTCAGCGCGAGACCGGTGGACGTGGTGTGGACGTGCGCATCGGTGAACGCCGGGGTGACCAGTGCGCCGTCGAGGTCGATCACCTCGTCGACGCCCTCCACGAAGGCGTCGGCCGCCCCTTCGGAGCCGACCCAGGCGATCTGCCCGCGTTCCACGACCATCGCGGTGGCGAACGGGTCGGCGGGGCTGTGGACTTCTCCACCGCGCAACAGCACGGTGTCCGACGAGGCGGTGCTCTCACTCATGGGAACAGTCTCGCGCCTGGGGTTCACCACCCGGTGCACGGGGCGCCCGAGCGCCGCACACGCCCTCAGGGACGCCGCTGCACGCGCTCCTCAGATACGCGGGGGCCGGGCCTCGTACGGCGTCGACAGCACCACGGTCGTACGCGTCGACACCCCTGCCAGCGTCCGCAGCCGCGCCAGCAGTTCCTCCAGCTCGTGCGGGGTGGCCACGCGGACCTTGAGGATGTAGTTCTCGTCGCCCGCGACGCTGTGGCACGCCTCGATCTCCGGGACACCGGCGAGGCGTTCGGCGATGTCGTCGGGGGCGCTGGGGTCGAACGGTTTCACCGAGATGAACGCGGTCATGGGCAGCCCGACGGCCTCCGGGTCGACGACCGCCCTGTACCCGCGGATGACGCCACGCTGCTCAAGCCGGCGCACCCGCTGGTGCACGGCAGACGTGGACAGGCCCGTGGCCTTGCCCAGGTCGGTGTAGCTCATCCGCCCGTCCTCGACGAGCAGCTGCACGATCTGTCGATCCAGCTCCTCCATGGCGCAAGAACCTACAGGGCGGTTGATCTCCTCGGACACCTGAGCGGCGCAGGTCATACCCGGTTCGTGATGTGGCTGAGAGCGCTCCGTGAGCCGTGCGGGTGAGGGGCCCCCGGGCATGGGGCACCTGCGATTGGCATGTGACGAACGCCACAGCACCCGAGCAGGCTTCGTGATGTCTTCGTGATTACCGCCGAGACGGGACGGGAAGTGCTTGCTGTGGTCGAGGCCGCAGTGCCTTCACGGCCCAGCCCGAGGGGGAGTAACCCATGCAGAATCTCAAGCGCCTTGGTCGTACCGCGCCCAAGCGCCAGCAGCCGGTCGTCGAGCCCGAGCCGGAGGGCGTCGAAACCGACGACGAGTTCGACGCCTACGACACCCTGGAGATGTACCGGGTGATCTGCCCGGACTGTGCGCAGCCCATCGCGCTCCTCGCGGACGAGGAGGTCCTGCCGGAGCACGCGCTGTGCGCCTCGCCGTGGAACCCGTTCGGGCTCACGGTCTGCGCCGGTACGGGCCGGGCGGCGGCCGAGGCCCGGTCCGCCGACGAGTCCGAGGAACTCCAGGAGCAGGACACCGCCCTTCTGCTGACGCTCCCTCAGGGGCTCGACTGGCGGACGCAGCCGTTCTCGCACGTCGGCGGCCCGGGATCGCGCCCGATGCGCGTGCCGGCCGTTCGACGCCAGGTCGACCACCGCCAGGCCGCCTGACCCGGCGGGTCGCCGAGAGGGCTGTTCAGCCCGCTTCTTCCCCGTAACTGCCCTGCATCATGGACCGCGGACCGCCGTGGTGCAGGACCAGTGTGTGGCCAGTGAGTCGGGCGTACCGCCTACCGGCGCGCCAGTCGTTCGGGACAGCGGGAACGGTCCTGGACCCCGTCGCCGTGTACCCCCGTACGAGGCCACCGTGGACACACACCCGATTCCCGGGAGCGGTGACCGGCCCGCCCGCAGCCGCGTTGCCCCGGTATGACCCCCACCTCGTCCACGACCGGGCGTCACCGTCACCTCCCCGTCCCGCCGCCCCCGGGAGCCTCGGTCTCCCGTCGGTCCGCGCTCCCGCAGGACCCGCCCATCTACAGCGCCCTGATGCGGATCTGGGCGGACCGGGGCCGCACACTGCCGGGGCGCCGCGACCCGGAGTGGATCCGGCTGGCCGCGCCCCCGAGCGGCCCCGGCCAGTTCACCAGGCTCGGGGACCCCTTCGTCGCGGGCCCGCCGTTCGGCGCGACCCGTGATCCGCTCAGCGCGACTCGGGACCCGCGAGGTGACGGGCGATGACCATCCGCTGGATCTGATTGGTGCCCTCGACGATCTGGAGCACCTTGGCCTCACGCATGTACCGCTCGACCGGGAAGTCCGCCGTGTAGCCGTACCCGCCGAGGATCTGTACGGCGTCCGTGGTGACCTTCATCGCGGTGTCGGTGCAGTGCAGTTTCGCCATGGCCGCCTGCCGGGAAAAAGGCCGGCCGGCGTCGCGCAGCCGGGCCGCCGCGAGGTAGAGCGCGCGGCCGGCCTCGATCTGCGTCGCCATGTCCGCGAGCATGAAGCGCAGCCCCTGGAAGTCCGCGACCGGTCGTCCGAACTGCTGCCGCCCGGTGGCGTACGCGACGGCCTCGTCGAGCGCTGCCTGGGCCAGACCGATCGCGCAGGCCGCGATCCCGAGCCGCCCGGAGTCGAGCGCGGACAGGGCGATGGCGAAGCCCTGGCCCTCGTCGCCGATCCGCCGGGCGTCGGAGATCCGCACCCCGTCGAGGTGGATCTGCGCGGTGGGCGAGCCCTTCATCCCCATCTTCTTCTCGGGCGCGGCGGCGCTCAGCCCCTCGGCGTCACCGGGGACCAGGAAGGCCGTGATGCCCCGGGCGCCCTCGCCGCCGCTGCGCGCCATGACCGTGTAGAAGTCGGCGATGCCGCCGTGCGTGATCCACGCCTTGGTGCCGTGGAGCACCCAGTCTCCCCCACTCTCCCGTACGGCCTTCGTGCGCAGGGACGCCGCGTCCGAGCCCGAGGACGGCTCGGAGAGACCGTATGCGCCGAGCAGGCCGCCGCCGAGCATCGCGGGCAGGTACTCGGCCTGCTGTTCCTTGGTGCCGTACTGAGCGAGCGCATGACAGGACAGGGAGTGGACGCTGACGCCGAGGCCGACCGTGAGCCGGGCGGCGGCGAGCTCTTCGAGGACCTGGAGGTAGACCTCGTAGGGCTGGTCGCCGCCGCAGTACTCGGAGTCGTACGGCAGGCCGAGCAGTCCCGACTCCGAGAGCAGCGTGAAGAGTTCGCGGGGGAAGTGGCCGGCGTCCTCCTCCTCGGCCGCGTGCGGGGCGATCTCCCGCTGGGCGATCTCACGGACGAGGGAGATCAGATCCCGGGCCTCGTCCGTGGGCAGTTGACGGTCCACCGGCTGCGGGGCGCGGTCGGGCATGGCGACGCTCTCCTCCCTGTCGGGCACTGCGGCGGACGCACCGGGGATGGGGTGGCGCCACCGGGTCTCACTGGCCACGGCCGACGGTCGCCTCCCGGGTCGCGGAAGCCGCTGACCAGCGGCTGTGGCGCTTGGAGTATGCCCGATCCGGACCAGCGAGTCACCAGTTAACGGTCGTTCATTACAACACATCGAACGATCGGCGCTCCGCATCCCGGACGGTGTCCGCCCACCCCGGCCAGGGGAACCCGCCGGCGTCAGGGACCGCGGCGGGCGGGCTCCGGGGCCCGGTACGCGGGGTCGAGTTCCTCGATGGCGCGCAGCGTGCCGCCCAGCGTCTTGACCAGCAGCTCGCGCATGGTGTCCCGGGACAGGACGGGGCTGGTGATCCAGTCCAGGGTGGCGCCCTCGACACTGCACACCCAGCCGAGGAGGCCCATGCGGGGCAGCGCGGCGATGTCAGGGCGGCCGTACGCCCCCTCGGCGATGGTCGCGACGATCGCCTCGCGGACGCCGTCACGGATGGCGTGCACCTGGGCGTCGAAGCCGACGCCGCCGCTGACGATGGTGCGGTACGCGGCCTGGTTGTTCTCGGCGTACCGGAGGTAGCCGTCGAGGGTGCGGTGCACCCGCTCCTGCGGAGGGAGTTCCAGACCGCTCGCGGCGAAGGCGACCAGGTCGGTCACGGAGTCCTCGACGATGGCGAGGTAGTAGCCGCGCTTGGACTTGAAGTAGTAGTAGATCAGCCCTTTGGCGACATGTGCCTGACGCGCTATGTCGTCCATCGACAGCGCGTCGTAGGAGGTGTCGGCGAACAACTTCCGCCCGATGGCGATGAGTTCGGCGCGGCGGGTGACAGAGCGGTCGGTACCGCGGGTCCGCGGGCCCCCGATCGCGCCTGGCTGGCTGCTCTTCAATTTCGGCCCAAGTCTCCAACGGCGAGGGGGACATGCGCAGTATGGCAGACCGCTGCCACCCGCCTGTTCGACTCCGATCCTCGCCGGAACCGCGATGAGGATGCCGCCCGTGACACCACGGCCCCCGGCGGACCGGGGGCCGTGGCACAGCGGTATGGCACCCCAGCTCAGCGCACCCCCACCGCGGCCAGCGCCTGGCGCTGCCGGGCGGTCGGATGGGCCGGGAAGTACAGGTAGCAGACGCCGCCGGTGCCGGAGACGACCTTGCCGGAAGCGTTGTAGCGCTTGGTCCTGAGCCAGATGTTCTCCCACTCACGCCGCTTGTAGACCCGCCGCACCGCCTCGTTGGTCGGGGAGTTGGGGTCGTTGGCGATCACGTCACCGCCGGCGGTGAAGCCGATCACGGTCATCAGGTGGCCGGCCGTGCCGTAGCCCGCACCGGTCAGCTCGGTGGCGAGGAACGACTGCGACGTGATGACCGGGATGCCCGCCGCGATCAGCGTCTCCAGGTCCGTGAGTGAACCGAGCCGGGTCACCACGCCCTGGAAGTCCTTGTACGTGGCCGCGTACGCCGCGTTGAAGGGCCAGTTGCCGCAGCCCTCGTACTGGTAGTCGTATGTGAACCGGGCCGCATGGCACACCTGTGGGTCGGCGTAGTCGGGGTTGACCCAGGCGAGGTCCTCGGCGGTGGGCTTGCGTCCCCAGTACTCGATGATCATCTGCGAGGAGGTGGGGCTGCACCAGGCCTCGCCGCCGTTGTCGTACTCGGGGTACTGCCCCTTGTGGATCTCCTGCGAGTAGCGCGGGACGACCAGTTCCTTCGCGAGCCCCGGGGTGGACTCCGCGACGGTGAAGCGGTCGGGGACGTCGGAGCCCATCGCGCCGAGCCGCCAGACGGTGGGGGTGAGCCCGGTGCCGGGCTTGCGGTGGAGAGTGAGCCGCAGACGGTACGAGACCAGCCGCAGGCCGGACGCCGGGGTGTCCACGGCGAAGGTGTCCGTCCAGACGCTGCTCTTGCCGTCGCTCTGGCCGTCGACGGAGGTACGCCTGATGTCCTGGTCGCCGGCCGCCCACCGTCCCATCACGTACCAGGGCGTGTCCGTGCCGTCGGAGTACGTGCCCCGCAGCTCGACCTGGAGCCAGGTGCCGGCCGGCGTGCGGGCGTTCCAGGAGACGATGGCCTCGGTCGACGGGACGGCCAGCCTGTGGACGGGAGACGTCCACGTCGCGTACTCCCAGCTGGACGTCCTGCCGGTGTGCGGATCGGCGTAGTCGGTGGTGCCGGCCGGCGTGGCGATCACCAGGCCGGGCCGCTTCCCGGCCACGGCACGTGTCCCCTTCGAGCTCCCGCCGCGCCAGTCGGTGTACGAGGTCCACGCGCGGTTGTCCACGACGGATGCCGGTGCTTTCGCGGGGAGGTCGGATGCCTTCGCGGGAAGGGCACCACTCTGCTCGGGGCGGTGCGCCGTGGCGGCCGCGGCCGGGCCGGCGGCACCCACCGCGGCCGCGGCGACCGCGGCGGCAAGGACGGTTCTGCGGGACGGCTGTGAAGCGCTGGTCATGAGCGGGTGACCCCCAGTGGTCCGTAGCACGGTTGAGACGACGACTGTGGGCCAACTATGGACGCCGGAAGCCGACTTCTGCCAGCACCACGCGCCCCGCAGAACCCTGCACCATTGGTCAGGACCACTGACGTCACCCGAGCGGCGGTGAGCGTCACCAAGGAGTGCCGCCGCCCGTCCGCAGTAGAGTCGGCGACCGCGGCGCGCCGGCGTCGCGCCGCCTCGCACCACACCAGGGAACCGCCATTCACGCCCTCGCCACCCGCCTGCGCCGACTGCCCCCGTCCTGCGGACCGGTCCGCCTGATCGGGATCGACGGACACGCCGGCTCAGGAAAGACGACCTTCGCGGGACGGTTGGCCGCCGCGCTCGACGACGCGCCCGTGCTGCACCTGGACGACATCGCCACGCACGAGGAACTGTTCGGCTGGACCGGACGGCTCATGGCCCAGGTGATCGAACCGTTCGGCCGCGGCGAGACGGCGCGCTACCTCCCCTACGACTGGCGCACGCGACGCTTCGGCGCTTCCCGCCCACTGCCCCCCGCACCGGTCGTCCTGGTCGAGGGGGTCGGCGCGGGCCGCCGCGCGCTCCGCCCGTATCTGGCACGGCTGCTGTGGCTGGAGGTGCCGAACGAGGAGGCATGGACGCGAGGACGCTCGCGGGACGGTGAAGAGCAGCAGGAGTTCTGGGCGGGGTGGGTCGCAGCGGAGCGCCGGCACTTCGCCGAGGACCCTTCTCGCCCCTATGCCGATCTTCTGGTCCGGCAGAGGCCAGAGGGGTATGAGGTGCTGCCGGGACCTGCGGGGACTGCGCAATCGACCCTGTTCCTCACGCACGGTAACGGACCATCCGCGGTGTGCTGAACTTGTGAAGCCTCTTGCGGAGGAACTTCCCTGAGTGCTTCAACTCCGCTTGACCCGGGGGCCGTACAGGACTTACGTTCTCAATGTGCGGTCGTCGACGACCGCCTCAGACGCGAAGCCCCCGGTTGTTCCCCCGTGATCGGGGGCTTCGTTCTGCCCGCACCCTTCTCCCGGGGGACGCTCGGGGACACAAGTCGTTCACCGTCGGTCACCGAGCGGAGTGTGCGCCCTCTGCTCCCACCTCGTCAGACGGGCCGTGCGGCACCCTTCGGTGGGCGACCGACCCACGGGTACGATGCCCTCGGTGCGACCTTCGGACGGCTGCGGAAACGCACCGATGCAACTCCCGTCCGCGGCACGACGGTTCAACGAAGGCTGCCCTGGGCACCAGCTCGGCAGCATACCGACGGGGGCACGGTTTGTGGGGGACGTGATGGATTTCGGCACGCGGGGCCCCGAGGCCCCGGCCGACCTCGCCTGGCTGCGAGGCGTGGACGCCTACACGATGGGCGCCTATCCGCAGGCGGAGGAGGAGTTCCGCACAGCGGTGCGGATGGACCCCGGGATGGCCGACGGCTGGCTCGGGCTGCACGCGCTGCGGGTGGACACGACGACAGCGCTGCTGAGGATGTTCCGGCACCGGGAGCGCTTCGGGGAGCAGCGCGCCCGCCATCGGCGCACCCTCAACTCCTGGTACTGGCTGGGCTGGTGGGTGCAGCCGGTCCTGGAGAGCCCGCGCGATCTGCTGCTGGCCCACGCCTCGCACTGGCTGGACGGCCGCCATGTCCCGGAGCTGGACCGGGCGCTGGCCGGGCTGCCGCCGATGGACGCCGACCCCCAGGTCCGCTTCCTGCACGGGTGCCGCGCCTATCTGGTCAAGGACTGGGAGCAACTGGTGCGGCACACCGATCCCTTGATCAACGACGCCATGCTGGGCATCGAGGCGGGCCTCTTCGGCGGCATGGCCCGGGTCCGCCTGGAGATGTACGGCCAGGCGGAGCCGCTGCTGTCCACGGCCCTCATGCGCTGTCGCAGCGAACAGCCGCAGCGCAAGGAGCTGCGGTACTGGCTGGCGCGGGCGCACGAGGGGACGGGCCGGTCGGCCGCCGCGCTCCCCCTGTACCGGGCCGTGCACCGGGTGGACCCCGCCTTCATGGACACCTCCGCGCGGCTCGCGGCGATCGCCGAGGGCGACGGCTACGACGACGCGACGGACCTCACGGCGATGGCGCTGACCGGGGTCGGGGACGTGATGGACGGGCCGGACGGGGTGGACCCGCTGTTCGGGGCCGAGGGCCGGGAGGTGAAGCTCTCGGAGCCGGATCTGCCGCCGCCGGGTGGGCTGCCGCCCGAGACGGTCGACACGGTGGTGCGGGAGAAGTCCGTGGCGTCCGGGCAGTTGCCGGCCGGGCCGACCGATCCGGCGCTGCTGGAGCAGGCGCTCGCCGAGCTGGAGCGCATGGTGGGCCTGGAGCCGGTGAAGCGCCAGGTCAAGGCGCTCTCGGCGCAGCTGAACATGGCACGGCTGCGGGCGGGGCAGGGCTTACCCGTACAACCCCCCAAGCGCCACTTCGTCTTCTCCGGCCCCTCGGGCACGGGGAAGACGACGGTCGCCCGCATCCTGGGGCGGGTCTTCTACGCCCTCGGTCTGCTCGGCGGCGACCACCTGGTGGAGGCTCAGCGTGCCGATCTGGTGGGCGAGTACCTCGGCCAGACCGCTGTGAAGGCCAACGAGTTGATCGACTCGGCGATCGGCGGCGTCCTGTTCCTGGACGAGGCGTACTCGCTGTCCAACTCCGGGTACGGCAAGGGCGACGCGTACGGGGACGAGGCGTTGCAGGTGCTGCTGAAGCGTGCGGAGGACAACCGCGACCACCTCGTGGTGATCCTCGCGGGCTATCCGGAGGGCATGGACCGTCTGCTCGCCGCCAACCCAGGGCTGTCGTCGCGCTTCACGACCCGCGTCGACTTCCCGTCGTACCGGCCCACGGAGCTCACGGCCATCGGTGAGGTGCTCGCCGCGGAGAACGGTGACGTGTGGGACGAGGAGGCGCTCGACGAGCTCCGTTCCATCAGCGGGCACGTGGTGGAGCAGGGCTGGATCGACGAACTGGGCAACGGCCGCTTTCTGCGGACGCTCTACGAGAAGAGCTGTGCGTACCGTGATCTGCGTCTGTCGGGGTATCCGAGCACCCCGACGCGGGACGACTTGTCGACGTTGCGGTTGCCGGACCTGATGCAGGCGTACGGGGAGGTTCTCTCGGGGCGGGGGCCGCAGGATCCGTCGGGGGTGTGAGTGCCCGGCGCGGGCGGCGAGTGCGTGTTCCGCCCCCGCCGCCCCTACCCGTCCCCTCCCCAGGGACTCCGCCCCTTCGACCCCGGCCATCGGGGCTGCGCCCCCCTGGACCCCGGTCCCCCGGTCTTCGGGCTCTGCCCCGGACCCCGTTCGGGGGCCGGCCCCGAACCCCTGCTCCTCAAACGCCGGAGGGGCTGGATTGTGCGGGCGCGCTGGAAGGTGCGGGAGGTGCTGGAGGGCGCGCGGGACGTGCTGGGCTTTGGCGAACGGGTTCGGGGCGCAGGCCCCGGGGGGTCCCGGGGCCAAGCTCCGTCCGTCACGCCGTCAGGACCTCCTCCGGCGTACCGCCGGGGCGGGGATCGGTCGCCCGGGACGGTACCGGCTCGCGGTGGGCCGGGTCGCGTACCTCGCCGACCAGGAGTTCCAGGACGTCCTCCAGGGCGACCAGGCCCACGATCCGGCCCGAGGCGTCGGCCACCTGGGCGAGGTGGGTGGCGGCACGGCGCATGACCGAGAGCGCGTCGTCCAGGGGGAGTTCGGAGCCGAGTGTGGTCATGGGGCGCCACATCTGCTGAGGGACCGCCCGGTCGGAGTCCTCCAGGTCGAGGACGTCCTTGACGTGCAGATAGCGGCCCATGAAGGCGCCGTTCTCCGCCACCACCGGAAAGCGCGAGTAGCCCGTACGGGCCGTCAGCGCCACGACCTGGGCGGGTGTCACCGACGGACGTACCGTCACCAGGGTCTCGCGGTTCAGCAGGACGTCCGTGACCGGGCGGGAGCCCAGCTCCAGGGCATCCTCCAGGCGCTCCTGCTCCTCGGGGTCCAGCAGACCCGCCTGGCCGGAGTCCTCGACGAGGCGGTTGAGCTGCTCGCTGGTGAAGACGGCCTCCACCTCGTCCTTCGGTTCGACCCGGAAGAGCTTCAGGACGACCCGTGCGCAGGCGCCGAGCGCCGCCGTCACCGGCTTGCACAGGCGCGCGAACGCGACGAGTCCCGGGCTCAGCCACAGCGCCGTCTTCTCGGGCGCCGCCATCGCCAGGTTCTTCGGCACCATCTCACCGATGACGAGGTGCAGGAAGACGACCACGGCGAGCGCGATCACATAGCCCAGCGGGTGGATCACGCCGTTCGGCAGGTGCACCGCCTCGAACACCGGTTCAAGCAGCTGGGCCACCGTCGGCTCGGCCACCGCGCCCAGCGTCAGCGAGCACACGGTGATGCCGAACTGCGCGGCGGCCATCATCTGCGGCAACCGCTCCAGGCCGTACAGCACCTGTCGCGCCCGCGCGGTTCCCAGGGGCTCGATCTGGCTGCGGCGGACGGAGACGAGGGCGAACTCCGCGCCGACGAAGAAGCCGTTGGCGAGCACGAGCAGCAGGGCGAAGAGAAGCTGAAGCACGCTCATCGGGCCGCCTCCGCGACAGGAGCAGGGGCGGGAGCGGGGGCGGTATGCGTGTCAGGCCCGAAGTCGGTGGGAGAGGCAGTCTGCGTCGCAGTGGCCTTCTCCCTGGCGGGGGCGCCCTCCGCGGCGGCAGAACCCTCCTCCGTGACCGGCGCCGTCCGGACAAGCCGTACCCGCTCCGCCCGGTAGTGGCCGACCTGCCGCACCGACAGCCGCCAGCCGGGCAGTTCGGCCCTGTCTCCGGGGGCCGGGATACGGCCGAGCAGATCGGCGACGAGGCCCGCCACCGTCTCGTACGGGCCCTCGGGCACGTCGAGGCCTATGCGGCGCTGGAGCACATCGACGCGGCAGCTGCCGTCGACGTCCCATGCGGGGCGCCCGTCGTCGGGCGGGGCCGCGGCGAGTTCGGGCAGGTCGTGACCGTCGTGCTCGTCGCGCACCTCGCCGACCAGTTCCTCGACGATGTCCTCCAGGGTCACCACGCCGGCCGTGCCGCCGTACTCGTCGACGACGACCGCGATGGGCTGTTCGCTGCGCAGCCGGGCCAGGAGCGGCTGCACGGGCAGCGTCTCCGGGACGAGGAGGGGTGCTTGCGCGATGCGCCCGACCGGGGTGCGCAACCGATCCCGCGCGGGGACGGCGAGCGCGTCCTTGAGGTGGACCATGCCGACGATCTCGTCGATGCGTTCCCGGTAGACCGGGAAGCGGGACAGACCCGTGGCGCGGGTGAGGTTGACGACGTCCTCGGCCGTGGCGGACGACTGGAGCGCGCTCACCTTCACGCGCGGCGTCATCACGTTCTCCGCGGTCAGCCCGGCCAGGGACAGGGTCCGTACGAAGAGGTCCGCGGTGTCCTGTTCCAGCGTGCCGGCCTGGGCGGAGTGCCGGGCCAGGGAGACGAGCTCGCCCGGGGTGCGGGCGGAGGCCAGCTCCTCGGCGGGCTCGACGCCCAGGGCGCGCACCAGCCGGTTGGCGACCGCGTTCAGGCCTGCGATCACCGGGCGGAAGAGGCGGGCGAAGACATGCTGGGGGCCCGCGACGAAGCGCGCGACCTGCATCGGCCGCGACACCGCCCAGTTCTTGGGCACGAGCTCACCGATCACCATCTGCACGGCCGAGGCCAGCAGCATGCCGACGACCACGCTGACACCGGGGACGGCGCCTTCGGGTATGCCGATCGCGGTGAACGGGCCGTGCAGCAGTTCCGCGAGCGCCGGTTCGGCGAGCATGCCGACGACGAGCGAGGTGATGGTGATGCCGAGCTGGGTGCCGGAGAGCTGGAAGGACAGCTCCTTGAGCGCGCCCACGACCTTGCGGGCCCGCCGGTCGCCCTCGGCGGCGGCCTGCTCCGCGTCCGGCCTCTCGACCGTCACGAGGCCGAACTCGGCCGCGACGAAGAAGCCGTTGGCGAGAATCAGCAGGAACGCCGCCCCGAGGAGCAGCAGGGGGATGGTCATGATGCCGCGCCCTCCGCACAGCCGGAACGGACTCGGTCCGTGCTATGTCGGGAGGGGGCGGCGCAGGTACTACAGGACGATCCGTCCATCGCTGGAGGGAGTCACTCCTCGGGTAGCAGGAGCCCCCGCGCACCGGGCGGCGCGACAGGGGCGGTGGCGCAAAGGACACGCCTCCGCCACCAGATTAATCAAGACATGGGGTTGTACGGCAGGGGAGAGCCCCCTGCGTCGGCCCTGAGGGTGCCATGAATCACCCCTGACGCGTCTCCGGGTCTCCGATCGAGCGGGCCTCCGCGAGGGCCCGCAGCGTCCGGGCGTCCTCGATCGCGCGCTGCTTGGCGATGCCCGGCTGGATGCCGAGCGCGGGCAGGCTGGAGCCGTCGCTGAGGTTGAGGAACACCCAGGGGTCGCCAGGGCGGAGGTTCACCTGGAGGATCTCCGCCCACTCCAGGCGCCGCTTGCCGACGATGTTGACCACGGTGACTCCGGACTCGTCGGCGACGACCTTGGGCCGGGAGAGCAGGAGCAGCACGCAGGACAGCAGCGCGCCGGTGAAGACGAAGCTCATGCGCTCGCCGGGGCCGAGCTGCTCCAGGAGCATCGCGATCACCGTGATGACGACGAAGATCGCCACGCTCGCGGTGAGCAGGACGGCCCGGGTGCGGCCCGGCCGGAACGTGACGGGCAGAGCGGGAAGGTCTGGCAGATCGGGCATCGTGGACAGGTCCTCGTCAGGTCACAGACGGCAGGCGTGAATGGCCGTGGTCAGGATGGCCCGCGCGCCGATGTCGTACAGGTCGTCCATGATCCGCTGGGCGTCCTTGGCGGGGACCATCGCGCGGACGGCGACCCAGCCCTCGTTGTGCAGCGGCGAGACGGTCGGCGACTCCAGGCCGGGGGTGAGCGCGACGGCCTTCTCCAGCTGGTCGACGCGGCAGTCGTAGTCCATCATCACGTAGGTCCGGGCCACGAGGACGCCCTGGAGGCGGCGCAGGAACTGCCGCACCTTGGGCTCCTCGCCGTCCGCGCCGACGCGACGGACCACGATGGCCTCGGACTTCATGATGGGCTCGCCGATGACGGTCAGGCCCGCGTTGCGCAGCGAGGTGCCGGTCTCGACGACGTCCGCGATGACCTCGGCGACACCGAGCTCGATGGCGGTCTCGACGGCGCCGTCGAGGTGGACCACGGAGGCGTCGATACCGTGATCGGCGAGGTGCCCCGCCACGATGCCCTCGTAGGAGGTGGCGACCGTCATGCCGTTGAGGTCCGCCACGCCGTTCGCCGTGCCGGGCTTGGTGGCGTAGCGGAAGGTCGAGCGGGCGAAGCCGAGCGGGAGGATCTCCTCGGCGTTGGCACCGGAGTCGATGAGCAGGTCGCGGCCGGTGATGCCGATGTCGAGGCGGCCGGAGGAGACGTAGATCGCGATGTCGCGTGGGCGGAGGTAGAAGAACTCGACCTCGTTCGCCGGGTCGACGATGCGCAGTTCCTTGGATTCGCGGCGCTGCTGGTAGCCCGCCTCATGCAGCATCTCCGCCGCAGGGCCGGAGAGTGAACCCTTGTTGGGGACGGCGATGCGCAGCATGAGGGTGGCTTCCTTCGCGTGGAGATATACGGAAATGTGTGCGGGTGCGGCTCAGAGGTGGGCGTAGACGTCGTCGAGGGAGATCCCGCGCGCGACCATCATCACCTGGACGTGGTACAGCAGCTGGGAGATCTCCTCGGCGGCGGCGTCCTTGCTCTCGTACTCGGCGGCCATCCAGACCTCGGCGGCCTCCTCGACGACCTTCTTGCCGATGGCGTGGACGCCCTTGCCGACGAGTTCGGCGGTGCGTGAGGTGGCGGGATCGCCGTGGGCGGCCTTGTGCTGGAGCTCGGTGAAGAGCTCCTCGAACGTCTTCTTGGACATGGTGGCGCCCACTTTACGCGTGTGCCGACGGCCCTAACGCCAGGGTTCGGATACTGAGCGGAGCGTGGCGGCGGTCGCCACAGCTGCTGTCACCGCCTCGTGCCCCTTGTCCTCGCTGGAGCCCTCGATGCCCGCGCGGTCCAGGGCCTGCTCCTCGGTGTCGCAGGTCAGTACGCCGAAGCCGACGGGGACGCCGGTGTCGACGGAGACCTGGGTGAGGCCCTGGGTGACGCCCTGGCACACGTAGTCGAAGTGGGGGGTGCCGCCGCGGATGACTACGCCGAGGGCGACGATCGCGTCGTAGCCGCGGCCCGCGAGGACCTTGGCGACGACCGGGAGCTCGAAGCTGCCGGGGACGCGCAGGACGGTCGGCTCGTCGATGCCGAGTTCGCGCAGGGCGCGCAGGGCGCCGTCGACGAGGCCGTCCATGACCTTCTCGTGCCACTGGGCGGCGATGACCGCGACGCGCAGGTCGCCGCAGTCCTTCACGCTCAGTTCGGGTGCGCCCTTGCCGCTCACGTTGCTCCTTGGTTCTCGTGCTCGCTCGACTTGTCCATCTTGCCGAGTGCTCGTCTTACGCGGTGCTCGTCCTACTGGTTGCCGCAGGTGGACACGGTGGTCGCGTCCAGCCAGGGCAGGTCGTGCCCCATCCGGTCCCGCTTGGTGCGCAGGTAGCGGAGGTTGTGTTCGCCCGCCTGTACGGGCATCGGCTCGCGGCCGGTGACCTTGAGTCCATGGCGGGTGAGTGCGTCTGTCTTCTCGGGGTTGTTGGTCATCAGCCGCACGCTGCGAACTCCGAGGTCCGCCAGGATCCGGGCGCCCGCGCCGTAGTCCCGGGCATCGGCGGGCAGGCCGAGTTCCAGGTTGGCGTCGAGGGTGTCGCTGCCGCGCTCCTGGAGTTCGTACGCGCGCAGCTTGGACAGCAGGCCGATGCCACGGCCCTCGTGGCCGCGCAGGTAGACGACCACGCCCCGGCCTTCGGCCGCGACGCGCTGGAGAGAGGTCTCCAGCTGTGGGCCACAGTCACAGCGCAGGGAGTGGAAGACGTCGCCGGTGAGGCACTCGGAATGAACCCGGACGAGGACGTTCTGCCCGTCGCCGATGTCGCCGTGGACGAGGGCGACGTGTTCGACGCCGTCGGCGGTGGAGCGGTAGCCGTGTGCCGTGAACTCGCCGAAGGCGGTGGGCAGATGCGTCCTGGCCTCGCGGTGGACGGTGGGCTCGGAGGGGGGTGCCACCTGCTTGGGCAACGTGGCGCGCTCGGTGGAGGGCTCGGTGGAGGGCTCAAGGGAGCGGCGGTAGGTGATCAGGTCCTCGATGGAGATGATCGACAGGCCGTGCTTGCGCGCGAACGGGATCAGATCGGGCAGGCGCAGCATGCGGCCGTCCTCGCCGGCGATCTCGACGATGGCGCCCGCGGGGCGCAGTCCGGCGAGCCGGGCGAGGTCGACGGCGGCCTCCGTGTGGCCGTTGCGCACGAGCACGCCGCCGGGCCGGGCGCGCAGCGGGAAGATGTGGCCGGGGCGCACGAAGTCGCCGGGCTGCGCCGTGCCGCTCGCCAGCAGCTGGAGCGTGGTGGCTCGGTCGGAGGCGGAGATGCCCGTGGTGACGCCGTGTTCGGGTGAGGCGTCGACGGTGACCGTGAAGGCGGTGCGCATCGTCTCGGTGTTGTGCTGCACCATCTGGGGCAGTTCGAGCCGGTCGAGCTCGTCGCCCTCCATGGGTGCGCAGATCATGCCCCGGCACTCGCTCATCATGAAGGCGATGATCTCGGGGGTGACCTTCTCCGCGGCGATGACGAGGTCGCCCTCGTTCTCCCGGTTCTCGTCGTCGACGACCACGACCGGGCGGCCCGCCGCGATGTCGGCGATGGCCTGTTCGACCGGGTCGAGGGAGAAGTCCTCGATGGTGTCGGTGCTGTAGAGGATCGGCGCCGTGGTCATGCGGGAGCTCCTTCCAGGGCGGGCTGCCGGGAGCGCAGCCACCAGTCGCGCATGCCCCACAGGACGAGCGCGCCGTAGACGACGTAGACGAAACCGGAGAAGGCGAAGCCGTTGGCGAAGTTCAGCGGTACACCGACGAGGTCGACGAGCAGCCAGGCGAACCAGAACTCGACCATGCCGCGCGCCTGGGCGTACATGGCGACGATCGTGCCGACGAAGATGTACGCGTCCGGCCAGGGGTCCCAGGAGAGGGTCGGGTAGGCGGTGAACAGTCCGCCGACGGCCACGGTGCCGAGCGCGGCCGAGGCGACGAGGAGAACGCGCTCGCGCCAGGTGGCGAACCGTACGGCGATGTGGCCGTCGCCACCGTTGTCGGACCGGCCGCTGCCGCGGTTCCACTGCCACCAGCCGTAGACCGCGACGAGCATGACGACCACCTGCTTGCCGGCGCTGCCGGAGAGGTGGGCGGTGACGAAGGCCGTGAAGAGGATGACGCCGGACAGGAACTGCGCGGGCCAGGTCCAGATGGAGCGGCGCCAGCCGAGCGCGAGGGCGATCAGGCCGATCAGGTTGCCGATCATGTCCGACCACTTGATGTGCTGGCCGAACAGGGCGAACGCCTCGGAGTTGAGCCAGTTCACCGGTCGGCCCCCTGACCGGCCCCGCGGTCGCCGAGCAGCCGCTCGACGTACTTGGCGATGACGTCGACCTCCAGGTTGACCGGGTCGCCGGCCTGCTTGTGGCCGAGGGTGGTGAGGGCGAGGGTGGTCGGGATGAGGCTGACCGTGAAGTGGTCGGGGCCCGCGTCGACGACGGTGAGGCTGATGCCGTCGACGGTGATGGAGCCCTTCTCCACGACGTACCGGGAGAGGTCGGCGGGGAGCGAGATCTTCACGATCTCCCAGTTCTCGGACGGCTCGCGTTCGAGGACCGTGCCCGTGCCGTCGACGTGCCCCTGCACGATGTGGCCGCCGAGGCGTGCGCCCACCGCCATGGGGCGTTCGAGGTTGACGCGGGAGCCGACGGTCAGGGCGCCGAGGCTGGAGCGCTGGAGGGTCTCGGCCATGACGTCGGCGGTGAACCAGTCGTCCTCGTGCTCCACGACCGTGAGACAGACGCCGTTGACGGCGATGGAGTCACCGTGCTGTGCGCCCTGCGTGACGACGGGGCCACGCAGGCGGAAGCGGGAGGAGTCGCCGAGGTTCTCGACGGCGGTGATCTCACCCAGCTCTTCGACGATTCCGGTGAACACTTCCCGGGTCCTCCTGCCTCATGGGGCTCGGACTCCGGGGCTGTCGAAGACGACAGACTGAGCGGACTACGGCACAGGGAGCGACGCCGCAGGGGGTCCGCCCTGGGGACGGACCACAAACAGACGGCGGCGCGCACGCATGCCCGCCCGCCGCGCACTGCCTCCCATCCGGACTTTAACCGTCGGTCCAGGAATTTCACCTGGTCAACCGATCGCTGGAAGCGACCGGGTCGCGGACTGTAACCGCCGGTTCGGACTTTCACCGACCCCGGAGTGCGCTGCTTCTGGTACAGGGTCAGTGTGCCACGCCTGATGGTCACTCATGCGACGGGCCGCTGTGGGGTGCCTCACAGACGGCGGCACTGGACTTCCCGGACAGTCGGCGGCATCTCAACTGCCGCGGTTCAACAGTCCGTTGAATTGGTACAGACCTATTGACCCTGGTGGTCTAGTCCTCTTAGGGTCTGCGATTGCGGCTTGCGCCGAAGACCGACCCGGCGGCGGTGACGAAGGCCCTTGCCCGTCGCCGGGTCCACGAACGGAGACCACGCTTCGCGGCCGCTCCCGTACACCGGGACGAGCAGCGCATTCCAGCCCTCGATGTCACATTTCCGGGAACAGACCGGTCGTAGCTGACGTACGGGGGCGCTCCACGAGGGGGCGCCCACTGTCCGAGGGGACGGAACGGCATGACCACGATGCTCGTGACCGGAGGAACCGGAACGCTGGGCCGGCTCGTCACCGAGCGGCTGCGTGCGGACGGGCACGAGGTGCGGGTGCTCAGCCGGCGCAGCCTGCCGTACGCCGTGGATCTGCGCGAGGGCGGCGGCCTGGACGCGGCCGTGTCGGGCGTGGACACGATCGTGCACTGTGCGAGCACACCGCGCGGGGGCGACGAGCAGGCGGCGGCGCACCTGATCTCGGCCGCGCACAGGGCGGGCGTGGGCCATCTGCTCTTCATCTCGATCGTCGGCGTCGACCGCGTGCCGCTCGGCTACTACCGCACCAAACGGGCCGTGGAGCGGCAGATCGAGCGGTCGGGGCTCGGCTGGACGGTCCTGCGCACGACCCAGTTCCACGACCTGCTCGTGACGCTCTTCCAGAGGCTGTCGAAGCCGCCGGTCATGCTTCTGCCTGCGGGGGTGAGGGTCCAGCCGATCGCCGCCGCCGAGGTCGCCGACCGCCTGGCCGAGCTCGCCGCGGACGCCCCCGCCGGGCGGGTCGCGGACATGGGCGGGCCCGAGGTCCGTACGATCCCCGAGCTGGCCCGCGCCTATCTGGCGGCCACGGGGCGTCGTCGGCCGATCGTGAACGTCCCGCTCGCCGGCAAGGCGTACCGCGGCTTCCGGACCGGCGGCCATCTGACGCCGGAACGGGCCGTGGGGAAGGGCACGTTCGAGGAGTACCTGACCGAACGGTTCGGGGGTCCCGCACTGCGGGGTGACCGATCCGCCGGGCGGCCCTACCGCGAGGACGGCGGCCCGAACAACTCGTCCTGAGCGGCGTCCCGCGCCATCAGCAGCGCACCGCGCAGCACGGCGCCCCCACCGAGCACGCTCGCCCTCACCTCGGTCGGCAGCGGCGACATCCGCCCGAGCCGCTCGGCGACCCGGGCCGCGAGCACGGCTCCGCCCGCCTGCCCGACCTCACCGCCGAGCACCACACATCCGGGGTCGAGGACGGCGACGACCGAGGCCACGCCTATGGTGAGGCGGTCGGCCAGAGAGTCGAGGAAGCGTGAGGCCCCGTCGGCCTCCCCCGCCACGGCCTCCCGTACGAGAGCCGCCGCACGCACTCCGGCCTCGGCCCCCTCCCCCGCCAGGCCGTGCTCACCGGCCAGGGCCACCACGGCCGCGTCGCCGCCGAGGGAGTGGAAGCCGCCGGCGCAGTCCGTGGCCGAGGGGAGCGCGGCCGTGCCGGGCACCGGGAGGAAGCCGATCTCGCCCGTGCCGCCGGAGGCGCCGCGGCGTAGGCGGCCGTCGAGGACGACGGCGGCGCCGGTGCCGAGGCCGAGCCACAGCAGGACGAAGGTGTCGCGGTCGTGGGCGGCGCCTTCCCGCTGCTCGGCGAGCGCGGCGAGGTTGGTCTCGTTCTCGACGATCACCCGGGCCGGGAGGCGGTCACCGAGCGCCGCGACCAGGCGGCGGTGCCACTCCGGGAGACCGGAGGAGTCGCGGAGTTCGCCGGTGGCGGGGTCGATGAGGCCCGGGGCTCCGATGCCCACGGTGTGCAGCGGGTCGGCCCCCGCCTCCTTGGCCGCGCGCTCCACCAGCGCGACCGCCTGCTCCACCGCGGGTCCGGTACCGGTGTCGTCCGCGATCGGCAGGGACGCCCGGCCGAGCTCCGTCCCCAGAAGGTCGGAGATGACGACGGTCACGCCCTCGGTTCGCACATCGAGCGCCGCCAGGTGTGCGCGGTCGGCGACGATCCCGTACACGCGCGCGTTCGGGCCGCGGCGCTGCTCCCCCGACTCGCCCACGACCTCGATGAGACCGGCCGCCATGAGGCGCTCCACCAGGTCGGCCACCGTGGGCCGGGACAGTCCGGTGAGCTGCTTCAGCCGACCTGCCGTCAGCGGGCCCTCCTGCTGCAGCAGCCGCAGGGCGAGCCGGTCGTTGATGGCCCGGGCGGTGCTCGGTGATGCGGGCATGCCGGGATCCTTCCAGATCAGTGGCGGCGCACAGCCGGTGGCCTGTTGAGCGCCCCTTTCACGCCTATCTATCAGGCAGGGTTCCTGATAGTTTACGCGGCGCCATGATTTCGGTGACGGCGGGGCGTTGTGCCCCGGTCCGGGAAGGAGATGAGGATGGGCGAGGTGGTCTACGACGAGCGCACGGTGCGGCGGGCCCGGTATGCCGTGGCCGCCGTGTTCGCGGTGCACGGCGCGGTCACCGGGTCGTTCGCCACCCGGGTGCCGTGGATCCAGGACCACACCTCCGTCAGCGCGGGCCAGCTGGGTCTCGCGCTCGCCTTCCCGGCGTTCGGCGCGTCGGTGGCGATGCCGCTCGCGGGGCGGATCAGCCATCGCTTCGGCGCCCGCAACGCACTGCGCGGCCTGATCTCGCTGTGGACGCTCGCCCTGGTCCTGCCGTCCCTCGCGCCGAACCTGTGGACGCTGTGCCTGGCCCTCTTCGTGTACGGCGCCACGGCCGGCATGGCGGACGTCGCGATGAACGCGCTCGGGGTGGACGTGGAGAACCGCCTGGGCAGGTCGATCATGTCCGGCCTGCACGGCATGTGGAGTGTGGGTGCGCTGATCGGGTCCGCGGCCGGCACGCTCGCCGCGCACCTGGGCTCGGACGCGCGCCTGCACCACGCGCTGGCCTCGGCGACGCTCACCGTCGTGGCCCTGGCCGCCTGCCAGTGGGTGCTCGACCTGAGGCCCACCGACGACGAGGAGCCGCCGCCGCACTTCGCGCTGCCGCCCAGGTCGGCGCTGCTCATCGGCGCGGTCGGGTTCTGCGCAGTGTTCGCGGAGGGTGCGAGCATCGACTGGTCGGCGGTCTACCTGCGAGACCAGCTGGGCACGTCGGCCGGTCTCGCCGCCGCGTGCACCACCGCGTTCATGCTGACCATGGCGCTGGCCCGGATCGCCGGCGACGCGGTCGTGAACCGCTTCGGCGCGGTGCGCACGGTACGGGCGGGCGGCGTCATGGCCGCGCTGGGCGGGCTCCTGGTCGTCGTGGCGGCGCAGACATCAGTCGCTGCCGCGGCGGGTCCGGCGGTGGCGATGGCGGGCTTCGCGCTGATGGGTCTGGGCATCGCGGTCGTCGTACCGCTGTGCTTCGCGGCCGCCGGGCGCAGCGGCCCGAACGCGAGCCTGGCCATCGCGGGCGTCGCCACCATCACGTACACCTCAGGCCTGATCGCCCCGAGCGCGATCGGCACCCTGGCCCAGGCGACGAGCCTGACGGTGTCGTTCGGGCTGGTCACGTTCCTGGCGGGCGGTCTCGCCGTCCTGGCGGGCGTGCTGCGCACGGGCGCGAGCGACCGCCCGAAGGCCACCGCTCAGGGGACTGACCCGGCGGCTCAGCGCGCCAGGTCGTAGGCGTACCCGGGTGAGAAGGTCCCCGCCGCGCCCTTGCACCCGTCCGACTCGCCCGGCAGCTTCACCCACAGGTAGGCGTCGACGCGCTCCTCTCCGGTACTGAGGGTCGGCGGCCGGCCCAGCTTGCGGCCGGGCGGGTCGCACCACTCACCGTCGGCGGGGGCGCCGTTGCCGTTCCGGCTGGTGTCGATGACGGCGCCCAGGCCCGCGGGACCGGCGAGGGCGTCCAGCACCTGCCGGGTATAGGTGACCTCGGCGCTCGTGGGGTTGAAGTTGGACACGTTGCTGAACACGCCGTCGGAGGACCCCGGCGAGGCGGCGCCCGCCTTGCCGAGGAGCGCGGCCTGCTTGTCCGGCGCGTTCCACTCGGAGTGGCCGGCGTCGTAGTACACCCGGGCCTTCGGGTTCGCCTCCTTCAGGACGCGGCCGGCACGGGCCAGCGAGGCGAACCGGTCGACGCGCTGGGCGGACGAGAGGCAGTCCGACTGGGCGATCGAGTCGGGCTCCAGGATCACGATCACCTCGTCCGAACCGAGCCCGGCGGCGAACTTGTCGATCCACGCGTCATAGGCGTCGAGATCGGGCGCCCCGCCCTGTGAGGCACCGCCGCAGTCGCGGTCCGCGATGGCGTACGGCACGACGACCGGCACCCGCCCCTGCGCCGACCCTTCCGAGGTGACGGCACTGACCCGGGCGGTGATGTCGGACGGCGTGTAGTCGGCGAACCAGACGGCGGCCGGATGGTCGGCGATCCGGGACTTGATGACCTCGATCCGGGGGTCGGTCGGGTTGTCGGCGACCCAGTCGCGGACCTGGGAGTCGGGGTACCGGTACAGGCGGGCCGACGCGGCGACGGTCTCCGTCGTCCTCGTCGCGGTGGGCTTCGGGCTGGGCTTCGGGGACGTCCTCGACGGGGACGGGGAGGCCGGCGCGGGCGACGCGGGCGGCGGGGAGGGCTCAGGCGCAGGGGGCACGGCGGGCTTCGGCCGGAGGCTGGGAGAGGGGGTGGCCCGGGGGCGCGCCTCGTCGGACGCGCTGTCGTCGTCCAGCGCGGAGACCAACCCGGTGACGGTGCCGACGGCGGCCACGACACAGGCCGCGGCGACCATGGCGCCGCGCCGGGCGGCGCGCCTGCGCTCGGCCCTGCGTGCGGCCAGGCGCTGGGCACGTAAGCCTGACACGTGGTACTCCCCACTTTCCGCCATGGGCGTTAACCCGATCCGGGGACGCGCCCGGCCCGGCGCTCCTGGCGCCAGCCTAGGGCTGGGACCCTGCCCCCATGGCGCAGTTGGAACAACTCACCACTCCCGTCGACGGAGTCGTCGCCCGTATGCGGGTCCTGGACGCCGCCCTGCCGCGGCACGACGGGGTCGCCGTCTTCAACCGCGTCTACCTCGCCGTCACGGAGGCGATCGACCGGTGCGTCGACACTGGAGGGTTCCCGGACGTCCGGGCGGCCATCACGCTGGATGTGCGGTTCGCCGAGCGCTATCTGCGGGTGGCGGAGGGAGGGCGTCCGCCTGCCTGCTGGCGGCCGCTGCTGCTGTTCCGGCGTCATCCCGGCGTACGGCCGCTGCAGTTCGCGCTCTCGGGCATCAACGCGCACATCGGGCACGATCTCGCGCTCGCCGTGGTGGACGCCTGTCGTACGCTCGGCTGCGAACCAGCCGAGTTGGAGGACGAGTTCGAGCTCGTGGGTGACATCCTCGTCTCGGTGGAGGAACGCATCCGCGAGGAGCTGATGCCGGGCCCCGACCTGCTCCAGGTCGCCGATCCGCTCACGCACCTGGCCGGCTCATGGAGCCTGGAGCGGGCCCGCGACGCCGCCTGGTCGGCGGCCCGCGCACTGTGGGCACTGCGTGGACTGCCCGACCTCGCCGAGGAGTTCACCGAGCGGCTGGACGCCGCGGTGGGGCTCACGGGACGGATGCTGCTCACGCCACTGCCGGACTGATTCGGCCACTCCTGCGCCTGATCCACCGTGTGGCCTCCAGAAGTCCCCGGCGAAGTTGTACGTTCAACAATGACGTTCAGCAATGACACATCTCTCGCAAAGGAGCTTGAGTATGGCGACGCGACTCGGACTCGGCCTTCCTCAGATGCGGCAGTACGACATCGGCAAGGACGTACCGGAGGTGGCGCGCACCGCCGAACAGATCGGTTACGACAGTCTGTGGGTCTTCGAACGGGCCCTCTTCCCCGAACCGGCCACGCAGGGCCTGTACGGCGTCGAGGGCCTGCCCTGGCCCGACCAGTACCGCAACGTGGCCGACCCGCTGGTCACCCTCACCCTGGCGGCCGCTGCGACGGAGCGCGCCCGCCTCGGATCGAGCGTGCTGGTGGCGCCGCTGCACGTGCCGTTCCAGCTCGCCAAGGCCCTGGCCTCGCTGGACGCGGCGAGCGGCGGCCGGGTGGTCGCGGGCCTGGGCACGGGCTGGTCGCACGACGAGTACGCGGCCGCGTCGGTCCGCCCCTTCGAGGAGCGCGGCCAGGTGCTGGACGAGGTGATCGAGGTCTGCCGCGCGGTGTGGGGCCCCGACCCGGTGTCGTACGACGGGCGGATCACGAAGATCGCCTCCGCCGTGGTGGGCCCCAAGCCCGCCCGGCCGATTCCGATCCTGCTGGCCGCGAGCACCAGGAAGGCCCAGCAGCGGCTCGTGGACCACGCGGACGGCTGGCTGCCGGTGGGCATGGGCGTCGAGCAGATCTCCGCGCAGTGGCGTCAGTTGCAGGATCTCGCCGCCGAACGCGGGCGCACGGAACCGCTCCAGACGGTGCTCCGCGTGAACGCGACGTACACGCCCAAGGCCTACGACGGCGCGGACCGCCAGCCCTTCCAGGGCGACGTCGCCCAGATCGTCGAGGATCTCGTGGCCCACGCCGAGGTGGGCCTGGACGAGATCCTCGTCGAACTGCAGGCCACCGCACGGGACGCCCAGGAACTCAAGGACGTGGCCGCCGAGGTGTACGAGCAGGCGCGGGCCGCCGGGGTGTGAACCCCTGTCAGTCCTCGGGGAGTTCGACGGGGGCGATCTCGTCGAACAGGTCGCCGGGCCCGGGGTTGGCCGGGTCGGTCGCCCCGCCGAAGTGACGCATGACGCCCCAGACCGCGTTCAGCGCGGTCTGGACGGCGCCCTCGGCCCAGCCCGCCGTCCAGGAGATGTCGTCACCGGCGAGGAAGACGCCCCGCTTGTCCTCGGGCAGCCGGTCCTGCATGAAATGCGTGAAGAGGCGTCGCTGGTAGCGGTAGTGGCCGGGCAGGTTGGCCTTGAACGCGCCCATGAAGTACGGCTCGTTCTCCCAGGACACCGTCACCGGGCTGCCGATGATGTGCTTCCTGATGTCGACGCCCGGATAGATCTCGCCGAGCGACTTCAGCATGACCTCCATCCGCTCGTTCGCGGACAGGGGCAGCCACTTCAGGCTGTCGTCGCACCAGGTGTACGACAGACAGATCACGGCGGGCCGGTCCGGGCCGTCGTCGAGGAGGTAGGTCCCGCGCGTCATACGGTCGGTGAGCGTCATCGACATGACGTCACGGCCGGTCGGGTTTCCGCTGTCGTCGAGGGCCTTGTCGAGCCAGAAGGGCCGGTCGACGGGTACGAAGAGCTTGGAGCTCTCCATGTAGTGGGTGCGCTCGACGGCGGTCCAGTGGTCGATCGGGAAGAGCGACTCGTCGCAGTCGATCTTCGACAGCAGCATCCAGGACTGGGCGGTGAAGACGGCCGCCCGGTACGTACGGATGCCGCCGTTCGCGTCCGTCACGGTGACCCGGTTGCCCGCGGTGCGGTGCAGGCGGGTCACGGCCGGGCGTGGCTCGCCGTTCACGTGCAGCGACTTCAGCGAGGTCCCGTAAGGCCAGTGCACGATCTTTCCGGGCTCGCGCTCCCACAGGCGCAGCGGCAGTTGCTGTGAGCCGCCGACGATGCCGCGGTGGTGGTCGTCGGCCTCGGTGTAGACGACGCGCAGGATTTCCAGGATGGAGTTCGGGAAGTCGGTGTCCCAGCCGCCCGTGCCGAAGCCGACCTGGCCGAAGATCTCGCGGTGCCGGAAGGACCTGAAGGCCTCCGAGTCGCACAGGAAGCCGTAGAAGGTCTGGTTGTCGAGCTTCTCGACCAGCTTCGACCAGATCTCCCGGATGCGCCGGACATCACGCTCACGCATGGCGCGGTTCATGTCCGAGAAGTCGGCGCCCTCTTCCAGACACCTGTTCCAGGCATCGGCCACCTCCCGGTAGACCTGCGGCAGATCGTCGATCGTCCGCGCGTAGTGCGACTCGCCCTTGAGGTCGACGACGGTCGAAGGGGTGGCTTCCGCAAGGGGGTTGGGGAAGGGGCGGGTCTCCAGGCCGACCAGGTCGATGTAGTGCTGGAGCGCCGTGGAGGACGGCGGGAAGCGCATCGCGCCCATCTCGGCGGTCAGGGACGGGTCACAGCCCTCGAACCCCACGGTCCGCAGCCGCCCGCCGATCCGGTCGGCCTCGTACACGACGGGCTTGAGCCCCATCTTCATCAGCTCGTACGCGGTCACGATCCCGGACAGCCCACCGCCGATGACCGCGACCTCCGCGCCGTGCTCTGTCGCGGGGATCTGGCCCAGGCCCGTCGGGTGGGCGAGGAAGTCGTCGTACGCGTACGGGAAGTCCGGCCCGAACATGGTGATGGGCGGCTGCTGCTCGTCTGCGTGCCGGACGGTGTTGGGCGCCGTGGACGTCATGGGGTACGGGCTCCTTGCACAGGGAGACTGGGAGGAGGGGGGAGGGGCTGGGGAGAACTGGGAAGAGCTGGAGGAAGGCCGGCGGCGCAGCACAGGCCGGGGTCTCAGGTGAGGGACCCGTAGAGGCCTGGGCGCCGGTCCTCCAGATACGGGTTCGCCTGGCGGGAGGCGGCGAGGAGGGCGGGGTCGACGTCGGCGAGGAGCAGGTGCTCACCGCGGTCGGCGCGGGCGTGGGCGACCCCGTCGGGGCCGGCCAGCGTGGAGAGCCCGACGAAGTCGAACTCTCCTTCCCGGCCCACTCGGTTGACGTACGCGACGTACATCTGGTTCTCGAAGGCGCGCACCGGGACCACCGACTCGGCGACGAACTGGAACGGGTGCATCTGGGCCGTGGGCACCAGGAGGAGGTCGGTGCCGGCGAGGGCGTGGGCGCGGACGTTCTCCGGGAACTCGACGTCGTAGCAGATCATGATCCCGACGCGGAGGCCGTCCAGTTCTGCCTGGACGACCGGCTGCTCCCCCGGTGTGAAGTGGTCGCGTTCGAAGCAGCCGTAGAGGTGTGTCTTGCGGTAGTTCGCCAGCCGGACGCCCTCGGCGGAGATGAGCTGGGCCGAGTTGAAGACCTGGTCTCCGGCCCGCTCGGGGTAGCCGTAGGCGATCGCGAGGCCGTGCCGCCCGGTGGTCTCCGCGATCGCGTCGGCAAAGTCCCCGTCGGCGGGCTCGGCCAGCCGCGCGATGTCGTCGCCGATCGCGTATCCGGTCAGGAACAGCTCCGGCGCCACCAGCAGCCGGGCTCCCGCGGCCGCCGCGCGCCCCGCGGCCCCGTCGAGCACCTTGAGGTTCCCGGCGACCGAGCCGGGGCGGCCGGAGCTCTGGAGCAGGGCGGTGCGCATGCGTGTTCCTCATCTGGGCGAAGGGGGTTGGGGGCCGTGTGCCGGGCCACTGAGACGCTACGTTCGGGCGGCTCGGCCGGACAAGCAGCAGCCGTTGCGCGCCGGTGAACGATCCGTTGCGTGTCACACGGGTCCGGCGGCGATTCGTTGCGCGCCACGGGAAGGAGGGCCCCTCCGCCCGGGGGCGGAGGGCCCGAGTCACCGACCTCTTGGCCGAGTACGCCTGGCCGCCAGCAGCAGCGCGGTCACCAGGTAGGGCACCGCGAACACGGCGAAGACGGTGCCGTGCGCGTGGGCCGAGCCGAGCATCGCGTACGCGCCGTACACGGTGATCGTGGCGAGTTCGGTACCCACACCGGCGACCGAGGTCAGGGTGGCCCGTCCCGAGCCCTCGATGCGCTGCTGGAGCCGGACATCGGCCAGGACCGTCGACAGCTGGAAGCCACCGAAGGCCAGGGCCACGAGGGCGATGCCGGGCGGTGTCCCCGCCACCGCGCCCACGGCCAGGGCCAGCGCCGAGCCGGCCAGCAGAGCGGCGAGCCCGGCCGTGCCCAGGCGTTCGCCCGCCCCGGCCAGCAGGCTCCCCGCCGTGGCTCCTGCCCAGATCAGCAGGAGCAGGTAGGGAACCGTCTCCTCGGACACCCCTGTGTCCCGCGCCAGCAGCGGTGCGTACTCGTCGAGTGCGCCCCATACGGCGCTGACAGCCGGGACGAGCAGCAGCGCTCCGCGTACGGAACGATCGCGGCGGGCTTCCGAGAGTCCCGTCCGCAGGGCGATGAGGGTCGTGGTCCAGCTGTCGCCGCGGGAGGTGGCGGTCCGGTGCTCCGGGAACCGGCCGGCCACCGCCGCGGTCAGCAGACAGGCCAGCACGCTGGCCAGCCCCACGGCCGGGTACCCGCCGAACGCGAGCACCGGCCCGGCCAGCGCCATGGCCGTCACGACTCCGACCAGCCCGGCGGCGTGGGCCCGGCCTATGACCCGCGCGTAACGGTCCGCCGCGCCGAGCCGGTCGAGTTCCTCGTACACGAGCGCCTCAAGGGCACCGGAGCCGAGGGCTCCGCGGACGCCCCAGAGCACGAAGCCGGCGGCGAACGCCTCGTACGAGGGGACGAGCACCCACAGGGCGAAGCCGACGGCACCGAGGAGCGGCCCGAGCCACAGCAGTGTCCGCCGGGAGACGGCGTCGGCCCAGGCCCCGGACGGGACCTCGACGAGGACGCCGGTCAGCGACCACAGCACGAACAGGGAGGAGATCTGCCAGACGGACAGACCGGTGTCGACGAACAGCAGCGCGTACACCGGGTAGAGCAGGACGAGTTCGTCGAGGAACGAGTAGCCGTACAGCGTGGCCGTGAGCCGCCGGACACCGGTGGCGGGCACACGCGAAGGTGAGAGTGTCATGAGGCCTTCCCGCAGGGACAGTTCGGACGCCGGATGAACGGCGCCCGAGGCGGCCCTCGGGAGGCACGGCTGCTGGATCAATGTCGCCAGGTCATGCGGCCGATACTAAACGGGAGTCCCCGCCCCTGTCAGGCGGGGCCGTCAACCCGTCTCACAGCCAGGGCTCTTGGGCGGGCGCCCCGGACGAGAACCTCCGCAGCAGCGGCGACAGCACCAGCACGGACTTGGTCCGCTCCACGAACGGCTCCTGCGCGATCCGCTCCAGCACCCGCTCGAAGTGCCGCATGTCGGAAGCGAAGACCTGAACCACCGCATCGGCCTCACCGGTGACCGTGGAGGCCGCCACGACCTCCTGATACCGCTCCAGGCCGCGCTGGATCGTCTGCGGCGACGTGTTGCGCCGGCAGTAGATCTCGACGAACCCCTCGGTCTCCCAGCCGAGCGCGGCGGGGTCGACACGCACCGTGAAGCCGGTGATCGCTCCGGTGGCTCGCAACCGGTCCACGCGCCGTTTGACGGCGGGCGCGGACAAGCCGACCAACTGGCCTATGTCGGCATACGAGCGGCGGGCGTCCTCGGCGAGGGCGTGCACGATGCGTTCGTCGAGATCGTTCAGCACTGCGGGCGGTTCACTTCTGGCGGAGTTGCGGGACGGAAGCGGCGGCAGCCGCGACTGAAGTAGAACACGAGCCCGGCGGGCCCCTGCCCTCCAGGTCGCTCAGCTCCAGCTGGCGTGCAGCGGCTGGCCCTCCGCGTAGCCGGCGGCGCTCTGGATGCCGACGACGGCCCGCTCGGCGAACTCCTCCAGGGAGGCGGCGCCCGCGTAGGTGCAGGAGGAGCGGACGCCCGCGATGATCGAGTCGATCAGGTCCTCGACGCCCGGGCGGGCCGGGTCGAGGAACATGCGCGAGGTGGAGATGCCCTCCTCGAACAGGCCCTTGCGGGCGCGGTCGTAGGCGGACTCGTCGGACGTGCGGTTGCGGACGGCACGCGCGGAGGCCATGCCGAACGACTCCTTGTAGAGGCGGCCGCCCGCATCCTGCTGGAGGTCGCCCGGCGACTCGTACGTCCCCGCGAACCAGGACCCGATCATGACATTCGACGCGCCGGCCGCGAGGGCCATGGCGACGTCGCGCGGGTGCCGTACGCCGCCGTCGGCCCACACGTGCTTGCCGTACTTGCGCGCCTCGGCCGCGCACTCCAGGACGGCCGAGAACTGGGGGCGGCCCACTCCGGTCATCATGCGGGTGGTGCACATGGCGCCGGGGCCGACGCCGACCTTGACGATGTCCGCACCGGCCTCGATGAGGTCACGGACGCCTTCGGCGGCGACGACGTTGCCCGCCACGATCGGCACGGCCGGGCCGATCGCGCGAACCGTCCCGATGGCGTTGATCATCGACTCCTGGTGGCCGTGCGCCGTGTCGATGACGAGGGTGTCGACGCCCGCGTCGAGGAGCTGCTTGGCCTTGCCGCCCACATCGCCGTTGATACCGACGGCGGCGGCTATGCGCAGCCTGCCGCCCGCGTCCGTGGCGGGGGTGTAGAGCGTGGCGCGCAGGGCACCCTTGCGGGTCAGGATGCCGGCCAGCCTGCCGTCGGTGTCGACGGCGGGGGCGTAGCGGCGGTTGGCGGCGTCGAGGGTGTGGAAGGCCTCGCGCGGGTCGATGGCGGCGTCGAGGAGCAGCAGGTCCCTGGACATGACCTCGGAGAGCTGCGTGAAGCGGTCGACGCCGGACAGGTCGGTGTCGGTGACGACGCCGACCGGCTTGTGGTCCTCGTCCACGACCACGCCCGCGTTGTGGGCCCGCTTGGGCAGCAGGGCCAGGGCGTCGGCGACGGTCTGGTGGGGGCCCAGGACGATCGGGGTGTCCAGGACGTGGTGGCGGCCCTTCACCCAGGAGATGACCTCGGTGACGACCTCGATCGGGATGTCCTGCGGGATGACGACGAGCCCGCCCCTCCGGGCGACGGTCTCGGCCATGCGACGGCCCGCGATGGCGGTCATGTTGGCGACGACGATCGGGATGGTCGTACCCGACCCGTCCAGGGAGGCGAGGTCCACGGCCTGGCGGGAACCGACCGCGGAGCGGCTCGGCACCATGAAGACGTCGTCGTAGGTCAGGTCGTACGCGGGCTGGATGTCATTGAGGAAACGCACGTGCTGCACATCCCAGTCGATCAGAGGTGGCCCCCGGACAGGTCAGCCAGGGGGAAGAGCACGTACTTCATTTTCCCATGCCGCCCGGTGTGCGTGGCGCGGACAGATCGCCCAGAGCGGCCGGGGCGGGCTAGGAGGATCCTCCGAGGGCGAGCACCACCTGCAGCGGGGTCCCCGTGTCGCGCCAGCGGTCGCCGGCCTCGGCGAACACCTCCTGTGCGATGCCCCAGTCGTGCGGCACCGCCAGGGCGAACTCCTGCCAGCCGGTGACCACGACCAGCCGCCCCCGCGCGGGCGGTGCCCACGACAGGTCGCCGAGGCAGTCGGCGAGGGCGTCCCAGTTCCGGCCGAAGTAGTCGGGCAGGTCCAGGGCGCGGGTGCAGCGGTCCATGAAGGCGGGCTTGTCGGTGACGCCCGCGAGGTTCAGCTCGATGTGCACCCAGCCACCGGTGGCCAGCGCCTCCGCGAGTGTCCCGTCGCTCATCTCAGCCCCGTCCTGATCGAGTCGTGGTGATCAGTCGAGTCGTACTGATCACCCGTGCGAACCCGCTGCCGCCCACGGGCCCCGACCCGTCGGACGAGGCCCACCGGCTACGCGCGCAGCGTATCGTCCGGGTCCGTCCGGTTGAGCGCGGACCGCGGTGCCGGCCCCGCCGTCAGCAGGGAGTCCGCCGCCGAGGTGTCCGTGACGAGGCTGGTCACCAGCCCCGACCGCAGCACGGCGTCGATCGCCGCCGCCTTCCGCTGTCCGCCCGCGATCGCGACGACCTCGGGGATACGGCGCAGTTGGTCGGTCTTGACCGTGATGCACCGCTCCCCCAGGTCCCGTCCGATCCGGCGGCCCTCGGCGTCGAAGAGGTGCGCGGACATCTCGGCGGCGACACCGAGGGACGCGTAGTGGGCGCGCTCCTCCTCGGTGAGCATGTCGTGCACCGTCGAGATGCCCGCCTCCCAGGAGCCGATGGAGACACAGGCGACCGTGACCTTGTCGAAGTACTCGAAGGCGCGGGCGATCCCGGTCTGGTGGCGCAGCGCGGCCGCGGTCGCCGCGTCCGGCAGCAGCATCGGCGCGTAGATGGGGTGGGCGTCTCCGCCGGAGACCTGGGCCGCCCGGCGGACGGCCTCCACGGAGCCGCGCTCGGCGGTTCCGGCGTCGTACACGCCCGTCAGCTGCACCACCGTGCAGGGCGGCAGCCGGTCGAGGGCGGCCGCCATGTGGATGGTGGAGCGCCCCCAGGCGAGCCCGAGGACGTCGCCCTCGCTCACCAGTTCGCCGAGGAGATCCGCGGCGACCTCACCGAGGTTCTCCGGGTCGGGCGACTCCTCCGCCTCGGCCGGCGACTCGACCACCACGGCGTGCCTGAGGCCGTAGCGCGCCCGCAGCGCGTCGGAGCGCTCGGCGTCCAGCTCGGCGGGGACGCGGATCTCGATGCGCACGAGATCCCGTTCGAGAGCGGTCTCCAGGACCCGGGCCACCTTGAAGCGGCTGACACCGAACTCCTCGGCGATCTGGATCTTGGATTTTCCCTCAAGGTAGAAGCGGCGGGCCATCGCCGCCGCCTGCACCAGCTCAGCGGGTCCCATCCGCATGGCTGACCGGCCCGCCGACATACCCGACACGGCCATCTCCTCACTGCTGTTCACACTCTGGATACGCCGTTCATCCTTGCAGATCCGACGTATTCGATCAGCCCGGATGGGTGGCGTTCACGTTGTCTTGGCCCAGTCGTCGCGCGTCCACCGGATTCGTGGGTCCACAGGTGGGGCGTTCCCGCGGCTCCGCCGGGTTCTTGGTCAACGCTCCGCAACCCCTGTGAGGTTCCTGAACGCGGTGCTCAGTGCGCGCACGCCCAGGCCGCCGTGGCCGTCGCCGAACGGGCCTGGTCGCGCAGGGCCCGTACCGCCTCGGCCGGGTCCTCGGCCCCGTACACCGCCGAGCCGGCCACGAAGACGTCCGCGCCCGCGTCGGCGCAGCGCTCGATGGTGGAGGCCGAGACGCCGCCGTCGACCTGGAGCCAGAGTTCGAGGCCGTGCTTGGTGATCAGCTCACGGGTGCGGCGGATCTTGGGGAGCATGATGTCGAGGAACGCCTGCCCTCCGAAGCCCGGCTCGACCGTCATGATCAGCACCATGTCGAGCTCGGGAAGCAGGTCCTCGTACGGTTCGATGGGCGTCGCGGGCTTCAGCGCCATGGAGGCCCGGGCGCCCTTGGCCCGGATCTCACGGGCGAGCCGCACGGGTGCGGCGGCCGCCTCGGCGTGGAACGTGACGGAACCGGCACCCGCCTCGACGTACTGGGGCGCCCACCGGTCGGCGTCCTCGATCATCAGGTGGCAGTCCAGCGGGATCTCCGTCGCGCGGGCGAGCGACTCCACGACCGGCACACCGAGTGTGAGGTTCGGGACGAAATGGTTGTCCATCACGTCCACATGGAGCCAGTCGGCCCCTTCGGCCGCCTTCGCTTCCTCGGCGAGGCGGGCGAAGTCGGCGGACAGGATGCTGGGGTTGATCTGCACGGCCATGTCCTAAGCCTCCCATGTACCGCGAAGGGCGGTGGCATCGGTACTGGAAGCCCGCGCCCCCCGGGCGGCCTCGCCCGCTTCAGGCGACCCGGCGGATGAGGGCCAGATACATCGCGTCCGTGCCGTGCAGATGCGGCCACAGCTGGACGTCCGGGCCCTCGCCCAGGTCCGGTACGCCCTCCAGCAGCGGCCGGGCGTCGATGAGGTCGGCCGCGGGACCGTACTGCTTGAGTACGTCGTCGACGACCGCGCGGGTCTCGGCGAGATGCGGCGAGCAGGTGGCGTACCCGACGACACCTCCGACGCGTACGGCGTCGAGTGCGGTCCGCAGCAGGGCACGCTGGAGCGGCGCGAACCCGTCCAGGTCCTCGGGCCGTCTCCGCCAGCGCGCCTCGGGCCGTCTGCGCAGGGCACCGAGTCCCGTGCAGGGCACGTCCATCAGCACCCGGTCGAAGGTGCCCGGCCGCCACGGCGGGCGCGTACCGTCGGCGGCGATGACCTGATACGGCCCGGGATTGCCGTCCAGTGCCTTCGCGACGAGCCCGGCCCGGTGCGGCTGCTTCTCGGAGGCCAGCAGCACGGCGCCCCGCTCGGCGGCGAGCCCGGCGAGCAGGGCGGCCTTCCCGCCGGGTCCGGCGCACCCGTCCAGCCACGTCTTGTCGGGGCCCTCCAGGGGAGCGGCGGCGAGGGCGAGCGCGACGAGTTGGCTGCCCTCGTCCTGCACGCCCGCACGGTTCTCCCGTACGGCGTCGATGGCGCCCGGTTCGCCGCCCTCGCTGAGCCGCACGGCATACGGCGACCAGCGCCCCGGCGTCGCGGCCTCGTCGCCGAGGGCGTCGAGCAGCTCATCGGCGGTGGCCCGCCCGGGCCGGGCGACGAGGGTGACCTCGGGGCGCTCGTTGTCCGCTTCGAGGAGCCGCTCGATGCCCGCGCGGCCGCCCCCGAGGGAGTCCCACAGGGCGGAGACGACCCAGCGGGGATGCGAGTGCACGACGGCGAGATGGTCCTCCGGGTCGTCCTCGTACGGCGGCGCGACCCGCTCCAGCCACCCGTCGAGGTCGTCCTGCGCGACCTTCCGCAGCACGGCGTTGACGAACTTGGCGCGCCCGTCACCGAGGACGACACGCGCGAGCTCGACGGAGGCGGAAACGGCGGCATGGCTGGGAATCCGGGTCCCGAGCAGCTGGTGCACCCCGAGACTCAGCACGTCCAGCACGGGTGGGTCGACCTCCCGCAACGGCCGGTCGACGCAGGCCGCTATGACGGCGTCGTACGTGCCCTGCCGTCGCAGCGTCCCGTACACCAGCTCGGTGGCCAGCGCCGCGTCCCGCCCGTCGAACCTGTCGGGTCCCTCCTTCTCCCGCGCCTTGCGCAGCAGCGGCGGCAGCACGAGATTCGCGTACGCGTCCCGCTCGTCCACCGCCCGCAACGCCTCGAAGGCGAGGATGCGGACGGGGTCCTTCTGGGGTCGGCGGTAGGGCTTGCCCGGCCTGCGCGGCCGACGGGACTGCTCACTCACGAAAAAGGTGCTCCGGAAATCAGGGTGGGGACACGCGTCAAGCGACGCGTCAAGCGTACGTCCCGGCCAGGCAGGCGGGAGTGTGACGACAGGGCCTACCCGCCGAGGGTCTCCGGGTCGGCGATACGCACCCCGCGGGCCCAGTCCGCCGCCCGCATCGGCTTCTTGCCCTGGGCCTGAACCCACAGCAGCTCGACGGCGTACGAGCCGGTGCCCGCGTACACGTGGTTCTTGCCGACGGCGAGGGTGCCCGGCGCGAGGTCGTCACGGTCCGGCACGAGCGCGACCTGGATGAGCTTGAGCCGCTCGCCCCGGAACGTCGTCCACGCGCCGGGCGCGGGCGTGCACCCGCGCACCACCCGGTCGACGCGCAGGGCCGGAGCGGACCAGTCGACGTGCGCGTCCTCCACGGTGATCTTCGGCGCGAGGGTGACGCCCTCGGCGGGCTGCGGTACGGCCTGGAGCGTCCCGTCCTCGATCCCGTCCATCGTCGCGGCCAGCAGCCCGGCGCCGGCGAAGGCCAGCCTGGTGAGGAGGTCACCGCTGGTGTCGGTGGGGCGGATCTCCTCGGTGACCGTCCCGTAGACGGGCCCGGAGTCCAGTCCCTCCTCGATCAGGAAGGTCGACGCCCCGGTGATCTCGTCCCCCGCCATGAGGGAGTGCTGCACGGGGGCGGCTCCGCGCCAGGCGGGCAGCAGCGAGAAGTGCAGGTTGACCCACCCGTGCGCGGGGATGTCGAGGGCGACGCGGGGCAGCAGGGCGCCGTACGCCACGACGGGAGCGCAGTCCGGAGCGATCTCCCGGAGCCGGGCCAGGAACTCCTCGTCCCTGGGCCGGCCGGGCTTCAGCACCTCGATGCCGGCCTCCTCCGCCCGCTGCGCGACGGGGCTCGCGATCAGCCGCCGCCCGCGCCCCGCCGGCGCGTCCGGCCGCGTGACGACGGCGGCCACCTCGTGCCGCCCGGAGGCGATCAGGGCGTCCAGAGCGGGAACGGCGACCTCGGGGGTACCGGCGAAGACGAGCTTCATGGGTGACTGTCGGCCTCTCGGGCGGGAGTTCGGATCGACCCCGGCGTCTTTGGCAACCGGTGCGCGGGGCAGCACACCAGTCTATGGGGGTGCGGCGTGAGACCCGACAGCGCACTCGCACGGGTTGCCGCGGGCGGAAAACGCAACCTCAGGGGGCGTACGCACAAGACCCTTACGCCCCGCAGCGTGACCACAAACCCACAGGCGCGTTGGTCAAGAAAGAGTTGACCAAACAGGCCGCATTCGCGGCCCATCCTTCAACGCCGGTTCGAGAGGCTTGTTCATGGCCGACCACGCAACCCACGACGCCCAGGCTCGGGCCAGCCTGCACTTGCTGGTGCGGGACATCGAGCGGGTCCGCCGGCAGGTGGACGCGCTCCGCACCCTGACCGCCCAGTTGGGCAACGTCTACCGCCCGCGCCGCTCCGGCCCCTCCACGGGATTCGTCGTCTACGGACGTGCCCCCGCCCCGACCGTCCGCCTCGCGCAGGAGCTGCGGGACAGCGTCGAGACCCTCGTCACGGCCGCCGTGGACTTCGACCGCTCACTGGGCTTCTCGTGGGACGCCGTGGGCTCAGCGCTCGGAGTCACCAAACAGGCCGTGCACCGTCGCTACGGCGCCCGCCGCGCCGCCGCCCAGGCCTCGGCGGAGGCCGAGCGCGCCGCGGAACCGTCGGGCACGCGCACGGTCAATGTCGGCACCGGCATGGCCGGGGTGCCCACGGTCCCGGCCGCCCGCTCGATGCCGACGCAGCCGACGGCCGGCAGCCCGACACTCCGCGACGAGGCAAGGCCCACGGCCTTCCCGGGCCCCCGCAACGGCTGAACCCCTTCCCCGTCGACTGCCTCCCGGTTCCGAGCCGGGAGGCAGTGGCGTACCCGGCACCCGGACGCCGAACCACCGCCCCACGTCTCGCTGGTCAGCCGATGTCAGGCGGATCGATCCGGACGCGCACCGCCTCAACCCCACTCCCCCCACGCGCCATTCGAGCCGCCACCGCACTCTTCAACGCGGCGGCCAGCGCGGCCCCGCTCCCCGGCGGCACCCGGACGAGCGCCCGCTCCCACCGCTCCCCCGGCGGTGGCGCCCCCACCGTACGAGGCCGCCCGGCATCCGTGACGGGTAGCGGAACAGGGCCCAGCACCTCGGCATCACGCGGGAGTTCGGCGTCGGCCAGGACCTCGGCCACCGCCTCCGCCGTACCCGACACCGCGGCCATCCTCGACACCGGCGGAAATCCCAGCTCGGCCCGCTCGGCGAGCTCCCGCACGGCGTGCCCGACAGGGTCCCAGCGGACGAGCGCCTGCACGGGACGCAGCGTCGGTTCGGCGACGACCACCACCGTGCCGCCGGCTCCCTGGTCCCGTACGAGCGCGGCGGCCCCGATCCACCGCCGCAACGCGTCCTCCCCGGCCCGCAGATCGGGGCGGCCCAGCATGGCCCAGCCGTCCAGCAGCAGGGCGGCCGCGTAACCGCCCTCGGCGACCGGCTCGGCGCCCGGCGTGCTCACCACCAGTGCGGGCGCCCCGGACACGGTGTCCAGGACCTGCTCCCGGCCGGAGGTCCGCACCGGCACCGCGGGGAAGGCCCGCCCGAGCTCCTCGGCGGTCCGTCGCGCCCCGACGACCTGCGCCCGCAGCCGGAAGCCCCCGCACTCCGGGCAGTGCCAGGCGCCCTCCTCTCGCCCGCACCACCCGCAGCACAGAGCGCCGCCCCCGGCGTCCCGGGCCTGAAGCGGTCCGGCACACCACCGGCACCGCGCCGGTTCCCGGCACCGCGCACAGGCCAGCCGCGGTACGTACCCCCGCCGTGGCACCTGCACGAGCACCGGTCCGTGCCGCAGCCCCTCCCGGGCCACCTGCCAGGCGAGGCTCGGCAGCCGGGCCGCCCGTGCGGCCTCGTCCCGGGCCAGCTCGGCATCGCCCACGGTCCGCACGAGCGGCGCGGTGGCCCGCACCTGCTCCCGGTCGGCGACGAGCGGCGCGGCCCAGCCGCTCTCGACGAGCTGCGCCGCCTCGACGGTGCAGCTCCAACTCCCCAGCAGAAACGCGCACTTGTCGCGGGTGGACCGCAGCTCCAGGACCTCCCGCACATGCGGAAACGGCGCGCGGTCATCACTGTGACTGGCATCGCCGTCGTCCCAGACGACCACCAGCCCGAGATCACGGACGGGTGCGAACATGGCAGCCCGGGTCCCCACCACGGCCCGCACGGCCCCCCGCCGCACGGCCAGCCACTCCCGGTACCGCCGCTCCGGGCCTGCGTCGGCGGTGAGGACAGCATGCTGCCCATCTCCGAACAGCTCCCGCAGCGCCGAGTCCACCCGCGCGACGGGCCGCCCGGCGGGCAGGACGACGAGCGCCCCCCGTCCCGATGCGAGCGTGGCCTGCACGGCCCGCGCGATCTCCTCGGCCCACTGCGGCCCGGGCAACGCGGTCCACACGGCACGAGGCGCTCCTCCCGAGGCGAGGGCGCTCAGGAAATCCGCTCCCCTTCCGTACCGCCGCCAGGAGCCCGGGTCCGGCGCTTCGGGCGGCGGAGGCGGGTCGCCCGTCTTCCGGGCCTCGGCCCGCCCGTGGCGCGGCGGAACGGCCAGCTGCAGCACATCCGCCAGGCTCCCCGCGTACCGGTCGGCGACGGCCCGGGCGAGCCCGAGCAGCTCGGGACCGAGGACGGGCTCGGGCGACACGACCTGCGCCAACGCGGCGAGCGGCCCGGCGTAGTCCGACTCGGCGACCCGCTCGACCAGGAACCCGTCGATCAGCGAACCGCCCTCACGTCTCCCCTCCCGCACATTCCGCCCCCCGGCCCCGAACCGCACCCGGACCCGCACCCCGGGCTGGGCCGCGGCGTCCAGCTCCTCCGGCACGGCGTAGTCGAAGTACCGGTCGAGATGGAGCACCCCCTTGTCCACCAGCACCCGGGCAACCGGCAACTCCTTGGCCAGCGCGGCCCCCCGCCACGTCCGTGGTTTGGCCTTCGGCGCCTTGTTCTTGCGCACGGCCTCCCGAATGAGCGCGAGCTGCTCCGGCACCGCCCCCTGGGCGCCGCCGCTCCTCTGCCCGTTGTCGCTGCTCACGCTTGCATTCTTACCAAATCCCACGGACAACGCCGCCCACCAAGATCACCCCACGGGCCACCTCTGCCTCACTGCCCACCAGCCGCAACCTACGCGCCGGGAACCCGCACCCGGCTCCTCCACAAGCCCGCCCCACCGGCCATTTCCACGGCCGATCCGGCCTCCCCGAGCCACCTGCGCCTGCCACGGCCTGCACCCCGGTATCAGAACTGGAAACGGGAAACTCCGCCGACCGCCTTGCCCGACCCACCGCACCCGGCAGACGCTGATGCGCGACGACGGGCGTCCCTCGGCATCGGCGGCGTCGGCATGAGGGGGTTTACGTGCTGAAGCAGCCACACATGTTCGGTCCCGAACTGCGCCGGTTACGGCTGGCCGCGGGTCTGACGCTGACACAGCTCGCATCGTCCGTGCACTACAGCAAGGGCCAACTCAGCAAGATCGAGACCGGGCAGAAACGTCCTACTGCGGAGTTCGCGCGCCTTTGTGACGCGGCACTCGACGCGGGTGGCGCCCTGTCCGCCCTCGTGCCGTCCGTCCCGACAACCAGCAGCACCGCAACACCGCTGGATGAAGCAGGAGTAGATATGCGACGTGGCACAACCGAACCCGATCTGCCCGGTCGAGCACACTGGCCGTTACCCCCTTCGCGGCGCCAGGTCATGGCAGTGGGCGCCGCGTCGGTCCTGGGCGCCACGCCCGTCTATGCCGCTCCGGCTCCCACTGCGGCTCTCGCCGCGAACGCAGGACCGTATCTCCTCGTGACATGCCGGGACCTGTTCCACCAGTACCGTCGTCTGGGCCAGGTCTCCCCGCCGATCACACTCCTTCCCGCACTCGCCGAGCAGACGCGGGCCCTCGGCGATCTGGCGGCGCACAGCGAGGCCGGAACCCGCTCGGCCTTGCTCAACCTGTCGGCGCGCTACGCCGAGTTCACGGGCTGGATGGCTCAGGAAGCGGGCGACGACGAGGCCGCCCTCAGCTGGACCAAACGGGCCGTAGGACTCGCAGAAGAGGCCGGCGACCGGGACTTGGCCTCGTACGCACTCACGCGCCGGGCGCTCATCAGCTACTACCGCGGAGACGCAGCCGAGACGATCTCGCTGGCGTCGACGGCTCGCTCGCCCCGGCTCCCCGTGCGAATCCGCGGGCTGGCGGCCCAGCACGAAGGGCAGGGTCATGCGCTGGCGGGCGACTACGACGCCTGTCTGCGCGACCTCGACCGTGCACGCGCGCTGCTGGACGCCGACCACCCGGACCCGGCCACACCGCAGCTGGGGGCGACACATCTCAGTGACCCGATCACCATGATCACCGGATGGTGCCTGCTCGACCTGGGCCGCCCCAGGCAGGCGGCGGCCGTCCTGGACGAGGCCTGCGCCCGACTGCCCGTCCACGCCTTGCGCACCCAGGCACGCTACGGCATACGAAGGGCATTGGCCCACGCCCTCAGCGGCGAGGTGGACCACGCCTGCGCCATCGCGCGGGAACTGCTGCCCGCGGTGCGAGCCGTCTGACTCGGCCACCATCCGGCTGGACCTGCGCCGCCTCGCCCGCACCCTCGCGCGCTTCCGAAGCCGCCCGGCAGTGGCCGGGCTGTCACCCGACCTCACGGCCGCTCTCCACACCTCCCTGGGCTGATCCCGACCGGGCAACCACCCGCTACGGAACGTCCCGAACATCCCGACGGCGCACCCACGCCATGACGCCCATGCCAACAAGGGGAAGCTTCGCCATGCCCGAAATATTCATCAACTACCGCACCGGCGACGGAGATCACCTCGCCGCCACACTGGACGAGGCACTGCGCAACCGGTTCGGAGACGACGCCGTGTTCCGCGACGGACGGTCGATCGGACCGGGCTCGGAGTACCCGCACGAGTTGCTGACCAACCTCCGCGAGAGCCGTGCCGTACTCGTCGTCGTCGGCCCTGGCTGGGCGACGGCCGCGGAACTGCGCCGTGAGGACGACTGGGTCCGACGAGAGATCCTTGAGGCGCACCGGTACCGCATCCCCATCGTTCCGGTCCTCGGTGACTCCTCGGTTTCCTGGCTGCGCAGGGACCAACTGCCCGTCAAGCTGTCCTGGCTGGCCGAGATCCAATCGTTGCGGTACAGGCCGTACCATTCCGCGACCGACCTGGCGCACATCGGGGACGAACTCGCGAGGCTCGTGCCGGAACTGACGGACGCCTCACAGCAGACCGCGCCAACGGCCTCCGGCAGCACACACAACTCCGTCTCCGGCGGCAACCACGGCACGTTCGTGCAGGGCCGCGACGTCAGTGTCGGTGGGGACATCGCCGGGACCGTATACAGGAACAACACCGGTCCGTTCCACACGGGTTCCGGGGATCAGAACGTCAACTCCCCTCACTTCTCGGGCGACGGGGGCACCTTCGTGGCCGGGGACAACCACAACGGCGTCCACCACACCTTTGGGGGTGACCGACGCCGTCACTCCGACGGAGGCGGCCGGCGGTGACCGAGGTCTTCAGCAACTGGATCGGCGGCGCCGGCGCCACGTTCCACACAGGCAGCGGCACGCAGACCATCAACAACTTCTACGGTGCAGGGCCCGACAACCGGAGGTCGAGGTCACAGCCGCTCGCGCCCGACATCCTGGATCGGCTCAGGCGGCGGTTCGTGTACCCGCCGGGTATGCAGGAAGCTCGGCAGATCCTCCAGGAGACCCACACCGTTCTGATCGCCGGACGTCCCGGCAGCGGCAGGAACGCAGCGGCGCGCATGCTGCTGGCCGAATACCGGGATCTGCGGGACAACCTGCACGAGGTGCTCCCGGAGGACGAGCAGGGCAACGCAGGGCTCGAACGGCGCGATGCACCGGAGCCCGAGGGGCTGCTGCTCGACCTGTCGGAGGCGGATGCCCAAGCCTGGCAGGCCGTCCACGACGGCCTGCCCGGCTTTCACGCCGCCGTCCGCAAGAACGGTTCGCGCCTCGCGGTCGTGCTGCCGAACTGCGCCGACGGTGACCTGCACTCGGATCTCGCCCAGCTCCGGGCACCGATCGTCCGTCCCGAAGCCCTCCTGGTCCTGCGCGGCGCACTGCGGGAGGCAGAGCTCCCCGTTGACCTGGAGCCTCCAGCAGAGCTCTTCCACTTCCTGGAGTACGAGCCCCCTCTGGACCAAGTCGCCAACCTCGCGTGGAGGATCCGGACGGTGGCCGCCACGGCCAGGTCCGACACCTTCACGGACTGGTGCCGCACCGCGGTGGAAGCGTTCACCAGGAGCCCCGAAGACGTGGCCCGGCAGGTCCTCGCGCTCAGGGACGGCAGGCCGAAGGCCCTGCTGCTGACCACGGCGATGCTGCACGGCGCACGCACCGACGCCGTTCACGAGGCCTGCGAATCTCTGCTCTCCACGGTCGCCCACCCGAAGGACGATCGCCCTCTCCTCGAACGCGAGGACCTCTCGGCACGGTTCGACGAGATCAAGGCCACTCCCGATCAGCAGGGCCGGGTGACGTTCACGTCCATGGACTACGACGTCGCCATTCGCGTCCACTTCTGGAACAACATGCCGGGCCTGCGCACCCGGCTGGGCCAATGGGTGGGCAGGGCAGTCACCCTGGAGTCGTTGACGACCGACGACCGGGCCCTGCTGGCGGAGCGGTTCGCCGAGCAGATCCTGCGCACCGGCCGTGCGGAGGATCTGCTGGGGCTCGTACGTGAATGGATCGAGCGCCACGGCTCTCGGGCATGGTCGGCCGCATCCCAGGCGCTCACGTACGGCGCGCTGCACGGCGACCACGGCAGGCGGTTCCGTAAGGAGCTGTACGACTGGGCCACCAGCTCCAAGCTGTCGGACGGACGCGCCGCGGTGCTCGTCAGAGTGTGCTCCCACGGAGGGGACTTCGCATCCCGCTACCCGGAGCAGGCCCTGGTGCGGTTCCACCACGTGGTCCGGCGTCAGAGCCAAGACCGTGAGGCCGAGGCCAAGTTGGCCCAACTGGTCCTGACCAGCCAGCGCCTGCACCGCCGCATGCTGGACCGGCTGGCGCTGGGGCTGTGGCTGGAGCGCCCCTGGAAGGCAGACATCCGCCTGTTCGCCGTCCTGGCGGCGCCCGGCCGGCTGACCAGCCGGCGTATCGGGCTCCGCTCGCTGCTCGACGAGCCCGGCGTACGTCGACAGCTCAGCGACTGCTGGGCTGCCCTGTTCGCGCGGGTGGCCCCGAAGGACTGGCAGGAACCGTGCAGTCTGTGGCTGTTGGCAGCGGAGGACGCGGTGCCACAGCAGCGCGATCAGTTGCTCGACATCCTTGTCCGCGCCTGCCGAGAGCAGCCCCATCGACTGGGGCGCCTCTACCAGCTGGCCTTCCGCTCCCCCGTGGCACCGCTTGTCCAGCAGAAGATCGATGCCGCGCAAGGCCTGCACCGAACCCGCCCCTGACCGTCCCCGGGAGACGATTCATGCACTCCGGCCAGAAGGCCATGACGGGCTTCGTCACCGTCATCCTCACTCTGCTCTTCCTCATCGTCGGACTCATGACGCGGTGGCCTTTGTGGGCGTGGCCCGTCTCCGTCTGCGTCCTCGGCGCCTACGTCGCCGCCTCGTTCGTGTATGCCCGTCGGCGAAGGCCGGTGATGCCGCCCGAACGGCAGCTCGAACCCGACCTGCCCATCGCACCGGTCGAGCGCTGGGAGTGCGTCGTGCGCGACGTCGCGCTGCCTTCGCTGTCGGACGACTACGACTTTCTGTTCTCCGCCACCATCCGCTGGCTTCCGCAGGATCCGCCCATGGACGCCTCGACCGTCAACTTGGGCGGGCTGGCAGTCGACGCGGTGCTGGAGCGGGCTCGCCGAGTCACGCAGCAGTCCTCACCGCGCCGCAGTTCCCTCGTCCAGCACCGGCTCAACGGGGAACTCGCGACCATGCTGCCCGATGCGAGCGGCAGGGTCGTCACCATGGCGGACAACGTGCGGTTGAAGCTGGAGGAAGCGGACCGCGAGCGCCTGGAAAAACTCGCCACGGTACGCAAGGACGAGGCTGTGTGGGAGCACGAGCGGAAGTGGGAGCAGAGCAAGCGCGCCTATCTCGGCGACGACGTGCTGAAGAGCCCGGGTAGCGCTGTGGTGTGGTGGCTCGCGAAAAACGACGAGCGGATCGACAAAACGGTGTCGGATATCGGGCTGCTGGCCGAGTTGGCGTCGGCTGCGCACGACCAACCGGTTCCATCGGACTTCCATCGTTTCATCCCGGGACTCGCTGCGGAGCCGGCACCGGATGCCATGTGGGAGCCGGACCCCGAGCCCGCCCGGGCGGAACCGCGCACGGCCGACGATGACGTCGACCGGCTGCTGGATTGCCTCGGTATCTCGGAAGACGACCCCCAGTCGCTGCTCTTCCTCAAGCGGGTTGCGGACGATGCCGAAGCCGCGGGGCAGTTCGCCATGGCCGAGGCGATTCGGCGCCGACTCGCCCTCTTCTCGCAGGGCCGAAGCATGCCGGACGAGTCGTACGACCCCGAGCCCCCGTATGGAGAGGCTCCCCCGGACGACGCTCCGGGCCGGGACAACCGCGGTTTCTGACCCGCTCCGTGGAACGCCCGTGGGCCCGGCTCTCGGACACTGAGAGCCGGACCCACGACAACAGAACCGGATGCGCTACAGCCCCACGGCCTCCCGCAACGCCTCCACCCGGTCCGTCCGCTCCCACGTGAAGTCGGGCAGCTCGCGGCCGAAGTGACCGTACGCCGCGGTCTGGGCGTAGATCGGGCGCAGCAGGTCGAGGTCGCGGATGATCGCGGCCGGGCGGAGGTCGAAGACCTTGGCGATGGCGGTCTCGATCTTCTCGGCGTCGACCTTGGCCGTGCCGAAGGTCTCGATGAAGAGGCCCACCGGCTCGGCCTTGCCGATGGCGTAGGCGACCTGGACCTCGCAGCGGGAAGCCAGACCCGCGGCGACCACGTTCTTCGCGACCCAGCGCATCGCGTACGCCGCCGAACGGTCGACCTTGGACGGGTCCTTGCCGGAGAAGGCGCCACCGCCGTGGCGGGCCATGCCGCCGTACGTGTCGATGATGATCTTGCGGCCGGTCAGGCCGGCGTCACCCATCGGGCCGCCGATCTCGAACCGGCCGGTCGGGTTGACCAGAAGGCGGTAGCCCTCGGTGTCCAGCTTGATGCCCTCGTCCAGCAGTGCCTTCAGCTCCGGCTCGACCACGAACTCCCGGATGTCGGGCGCCAGGAGCGAGTCCAGGTCGATGTCCGAGGCGTGCTGCGAGGAGACCACCACCGTGTCGAGACGGACGGCCTTGTCGCCGTCGTACTCGATGGTGACCTGGGTCTTGCCGTCGGGGCGCAGGTAGGGGATCGTGCCGTTCTTGCGGACCTCGGAGAGGCGCTTCGACAGGCGGTGCGCCAGGAAGATCGGCAGCGGCATGAGCGTGGGCGTCTCGTCCGTCGCGTAGCCGAACATCAGGCCCTGGTCGCCGGCGCCCTGCCGGTCCAGCTCGTCCACTTCGCCACCCGCGACGGCCCCCTCGACCCGGGACTCGTACGCCGTGTCCACGCCCTGCGCGATGTCCGGGGACTGGGAGCCGATGGAGACCGAGACACCACAGGACGCGCCGTCGAAACCCTTCTTCGACGAGTCGTAGCCGATTTCGAGGATCTTCTCGCGGACCAGCTGGGCGATCGGCGCGTACGTCTTGGTCGTGACCTCGCCGGCCACGTGCACCAGACCGGTGGTGATCAGCGTCTCGACCGCGACCCGGGAGGTCGGGTCCTCGCGCAGAAGCGCGTCGAGAATCGTGTCGCTGATCTGGTCAGCGATCTTGTCGGGGTGGCCCTCGGTGACAGACTCCGAGGTGAACAGGCGACGGGACACAACGCTCCCTGGGGTTGCAGCGGCTGCTGACTGATCATTGGCGGACGGGACGGGGGCTGCGCCCGGCATCGTCCGAGAACAGTTTATCGGTTGAGCACAACCGCAGACCTACCCGTCTCGCCTCTTGGGAGTGCTGTGACCTGCGGCACCTGCATTCTGCCCACAGGGGATCGGTGTTCGCCAGGGGCGCCACGCGCCAATGTGCGGTGTTCGAGGGAACCTTGGGGCGCACGAAACCTTCAGTTGAGACGGGTCACCACAAGGTCCCACACCTTCTCGGCCAGCGCTTCCTTCGGTCCGGGCGGCACCGGGGTCTCACTGCCGTCGGCTCCGAGTATCACGGCCTCGTTCTCCTCTGAGCCGAACGTCTTGCGCTCGCCCACCTCGTTCACTACGAGGAGGTCGCACGCCTTGCGCTTGAGTTTGGTGCGTCCATTGGCGAGGACGTCGTCCGTCTCGGCCGCGAAGCCGACGATCACCTGGCCGGGCCGGGGGCGGTCGGCAGATATCTCCGCGAGGATGTCCGGATTGCGGACCAGGACGATGGGGTCGGGCTCCTGGCCGTCCTTCTTCTTGATCTTCCCCTGTGCGTACGCCGCAGGGCGGAAGTCCGCCACCGCGGCCGCCATCACCACGGCGTCCGCGTCCGAGGCTGCCTTGAGGACCGCTTCGCGCAACTGGACCGCGGTCCCGACCTGCACGACGTCCACTCCCGCCGGGTCGGGCAGCCCGGTGTTCGCGGCGATCAGCGTGACCCTGGCGCCCCGGGCGGCGGCCGTACGCGCCAGGGCGTACCCCTGCTTGCCGGAGGAGCGGTTGCCGAGGAAGCGGACGGGGTCGAGGGGCTCACGGGTGCCTCCGGCGCTGACGACCACATGGCGGCCGGCCAGGTCGGGCTCGGCCACCCCACGCGCGAGCACCCTGCGACAGACCTCGAAGATCTCGGCGGGCTCGGGCAGCCGCCCCTTGCCGGTGTCGACGCCGGTCAGCCGGCCCACGGCGGGCTCGATCACCACGGCGCCCCGGCGGCGCAGCGTCGCCACGTTCTCCCGGGTGGCCGGATGCTCCCACATCTCCGTGTGCATGGCGGGGGCGAAGACGACCGGGCAGCGGGCGGTGAGCAGCGTGTTCGTCAGCAGGTCGTCGGCCAGACCGTGGGCCGCCCTCGCGAGCGTGTCCGCGGTGGCCGGGGCCACGACCACGAGGTCGGCCTGCTGGCCGATGCGGACGTGCGGGACCTCGTGGACGTCGTCCCAGACCTCGGTCGAGACGGGGTGGCCGGAGAGAGCCGACCAGGTGGCGGCGCCGACGAAGTGCAGCGCGGACGCGGTGGGGACGACCCGCACGTCGTGCCCGGACTCGGTCAGCCGGCGCAGCAGCTCGCACGCCTTGTAGGCGGCGATGCCACCGCTGACCCCCAGAACGACCTTCGGCTTGCCCACCGGGCCTCCCCACACTCGTCACGTGCACGCCGCGGCACTTCGGCGTACGACTGGCGTACCACTCAATGCTGCGCCATTGCGGGGGACGGCCCCCGCACTCCCGAGCAGACCACAGGCCCGGCAGTCGCGCTGCCGGGCCTGTGGAAAAGTCAGCCGCAGGCTGAAAATACTACTGCGCCGGGCCCTCAACGGCCTCGGACGTCAGCAGACCCGCATTGATCTCGCGCAGAGCGATCGAGAGCGGCTTCTCGTGGACGTGCGTGTCGACGAGCGGACCGACGTACTCAAGAAGGCCCTCGCCGAGCTGCGAGTAGTACGCGTTGATCTGACGAGCACGCTTGGCCGCGTAGATCACGAGGCTGTACTTCGAGTCGGTGGCCTCAAGGAGCTCGTCGATCGGCGGGTTGATGATGCCCTCGGGCGCGGTGATGGAAGAGGACACGCTCTACCTTCCGAAAGGGGGGATGAGATCGAAAACGATCACACTACGTCCATCAAGGCTAGCAGCTCACGCGCCACATCCTCGACGGAGGTGTTGACCAGGGTGATGTCGAACTCCGACTCGGCCGCGAGTTCGACCTTGGCCGCGTCGAGGCGGCGCTCGATGACCTCGGGCGGCTCGGTACCCCGCCCGGTGAGTCTGCGCACGAGCTCCTCCCAGGAGGGAGGGGCCAGGAACACCAGCTGAGCCTCGGCCATGGACTCACGGACCTGCCGGGCGCCCTGGAGGTCGATCTCCAGGAGCACCGGCTCACCCGCCTCAAGCCGTTCGAGCACCGCGCGACGCGGGGTGCCGTAGCGGTTACCGGCGAACTCGGCCCACTCCAGCAGCTCGCCGTTGGCGATCAGCTTGTCCATCTCGTCGTCGGTGACGAAGAAGTACTGGACTCCGTGCTTCTCGCCGGGGCGGGGCTTGCGAGTCGTCGCCGACACCGAGAGCCAGACCTCGGGATATTCCTTGCGCATATGGGCGACGACCGTGCTCTTGCCGACCCCGGAGGGGCCGGAGAGCACGGTCAGCCGCGGACGTTCACTCATGCAGCGATTATTCCAGCAATCCCGGATACCCAGGACTCAGGAGCCGGTGCTGCCGAACTCGCGCTCCAGGGAGGCGATCTGGTTGGAACCGAGGCCACGCACACGGCGGCTCTCGGAGATCCCGAGTCGCTCCATGATCTGCTTGGCGCGGACCTTGCCCACGCCCGGCAGGGACTCAAGCAGGGCGGAGACCTTCATCTTGCCGATGACGTCGTTCTCCTGGCCCTGCTTGATGACCTCGTGGAGGGAGGCGCCGGAGTGCTTGAGTCGATTCTTGACCTCGGCCCGCTCCCGGCGAGCCGCGGCGGCCTTTTGAAGCGCGGCTGCGCGCTGTTCAGGGGTAAGGGGCGGAAGAGCCACGCCTACGTCACCTCGGATGTCGAACTGTCGGATACGGACCGGTGAGGAACCTAGTCGCCCCACACCTGGGGAGCTACGAGCAACACGCTTGCCCGTTCTCCCCCACTGCCTTGAGGGCGTGGGAGGCGCCCCCACACGTCGGAGACTAGCGGTCAAGTCCGCCTGAGTCAGCGAGAACAGCGGAAAAGTCCTGGTCAGCCTCCCTGGAGTCGGACATAACGGGCTTATTGCCCCGGATTTGAGAATGTATTCAGACTCAGGGTGAGACCCGGGCCGTCCGTGAGGCACTCATCGGAGGACTCAGGCCGCCGCCACGGCGGCACCGATCTCCGCCGCGAAACGCTCGGCGGACCCGCGGAGCGCCGCGACATCAGGCCCGTGACGCAGGACACCCCTGCTGACGTTCGGGACGACCTGCCGCACGGCCGCTCCGAAGGTGCCCGGGAGGTCCGCCGGAGTCGCTCCCTGCGCGCCGATCCCGGGTGCCAGGAGCGGACCGTTGATCTCCAAGTCGTACGACGACAGGTCACCGAGCGTGGCCCCGACGACCGCGCCGAAGGACCCCATGGGCGCCTCTCCGGCGTTCTCGGCGGCGAGGTGCGCCAGCATGGCCGCTCCGACGTTCCGGGCGCCGGTGTCCCCGGTGTGGACGGCGTGCTGGACCTCGCGTCCCTCCGGGTTGGAGGTCAGCGCCAGCACGAACAGGCCCGCCCCGCTCTCGCGCGCCAGCTCCACAGCCGGCTTCAGCGCCCCGTAGCCGAGGTACGGCGACACGGTCAGGGCGTCCGAGAACAGCGGCGCGCCCTTGCTCAGGAAAGCCTCCGCGTACGCGGCCATGGTCGAGCCGATGTCGCCGCGCTTGGCGTCCATGACGACCAGGGCGCCCGCGGCCCGCGCCTCCTCCACCGACTTCTCCAGTACGGCGACACCGCGCGACCCGAAGCGCTCGAAGAACGCGCTCTGCGGCTTCAGCACGGCCACCCGGTCGGCCAGCGCCTCCACCACGGTGCGGCTGAACCGCTCAAGCCCGGCGACGTCGTCGTTCAGGCCCCAGCTTGTGAGGAGGGACGCGTGCGGGTCGATGCCGACGCACAGCGGGCCGCGCTCGTCCATGGCGCGCCGCAGCCGGGAGCCGAAGGGTTCCGGACCGCTCATGCCGTCTTCCCTGCCTTCCGGGTGTCCGCGCCGACCGCGTCGGCGAGGGTGGCGTACGGGCTGCTGCGGAGGCGCGCGGCGAGGCCCTTGTGGACAGCACGGCTCCAGAACGGGCCCTCGTAGATGAAGGCGCTGTAGCCCTGTACCAGGGTGGCGCCGGCCAGGATGCGCTGCCAGGCGTCCTCGGCGTTCTCGATGCCACCGACGCCCACCAGGGTGATCCGGTCGCCCACGCGCGCGTAGAGGCGGCGCAGCACCTCCAGGGAGCGCGCTTTCAGAGGGGTGCCCGAGAGCCCGCCGGTCTCCTTCACGAGAGAGGGGTCGGACGTCAGACCGAGTCCCTCGCGCGCGATGGTCGTGTTCGTGGCGATGATGCCGTCCAGGCCCAGTTCCACGGCGAGGTCGGCGACCGCGTCGATGTCCTCGTCCGCGAGGTCGGGGGCGATCTTCACCAGCAGCGGGACCCGGCGGTCGGTGACCGTACGGTCGGCGGCCTCGCGGACGGCGCTCAGAAGGGGGCGCAGCGCCTGAGTGGCCTGGAGGTTGCGCAGTCCGGGCGTGTTGGGCGAGGAGACGTTCACCACCAGGTAGTCGGCGTACGGAGCCAGCCGCTCGGCAGACTTCACGTAGTCCCCTACGGCCTCGGCCTCCGGCACGACTTTGGTCTTGCCGATGTTGACACCCACGACGGTCCTGAAAACGGTCTCGCGGGACGCAAGCCGGGCGGCCACCGCCAGTGAGCCCTCGTTGTTGAAGCCCATGCGATTGATCAGCGCGCGGTCCTTCACCAGCCGGAACAGCCGCTGCTTCGGATTGCCGGGTTGAGGCTCCCCTGTCACCGTGCCGATCTCGACGTGGTCGAAGCCGAGCATCGCCATGCCGTCGACGGCCACCGCGTTCTTGTCGAAGCCGGCAGCAAGCCCGAAGGGGCCGTGCATACGAAGCCCGAAGGCCTCCGTCCGCAGCTCCCGGTAGCGGGGCGCGAGGGCGGCGGCGACGAACGTGCGCAGCACGGGGATGCGGACGGCAAGGCGGATCCAGCGGACGGCCAGGTGGTGCGCCTGCTCCGGATCCATCCGTTGGAAGACCAGACGGAAGAACTTCTTGTACATGTAGGTGTCCTTGTGAAGAGGGGGACACCGTTTCCGGTGTCCCCCTCCTGGGCTGTTAGTCGCGGGCCGCGGTCAGGTGTTCCGCGTGTTCCTGGAGTGAGCGCACACCCACGTCACCGTGTTTGAGGGCATCGATGCCCTGCACGGCCGCGGCGAGCGCCTGGACGGTCGTCAGACACGGCACCGAGCGCGCCACCGCCGCCGTACGGATGTCATAGCCGTCGAGGCGGCCGCCCGTGCCGTACGGGGTGTTGACGATCAGGTCGACCTCGCCGTCGTGGATGAGCTGGACGATGGTCCGCTCGCCGTTCGGGCCCTCCCCCTCGGAGTGCTTGCGCACCACGGTGGCGTTGATGCCGTTGCGCTTGAGCACCTCGGCCGTGCCGGACGTCGCGAGCAGCTCGAAGCCGTGGGCGACCAGTTCACGCGCCGGGAAGATCATCGAGCGCTTGTCCCGGTTGGCGACCGAGATGAACGCGCGGCCCTTGGTCGGCAGCGGCCCGTACGCACCGGCCTGCGACTTGGCGTACGCCGTGCCGAAGACCGAGTCGATGCCCATGACCTCGCCGGTGGAGCGCATCTCGGGGCCCAGCACCGTGTCCACGCCACGCCCCTGGATGTCGCGGAAGCGTGACCACGGCATGACGGCCTCCTTGACGGAGATCGGCGCGTCGAGGGGAAGGGTGCCCCCGTCGCCGCCCGCCGGGAGCAGGCCCTCGGCCCGCAGCTCGGCGATGGTCGCGCCCAGCGAGATCCGGGCCGCCGCCTTGGCCAGCGGCACGGCTGTCGCCTTCGAGGTGAAGGGGACCGTACGGGACGCGCGCGGGTTGGCCTCCAGGACGTACAGGATGTCGCCCGCCATCGCGAACTGGATGTTGATCAGGCCACGGACACCGACACCCTTCGCGATGGCCTCCGTCGAGGCCCGCAGGCGCTTGATGTCGAACCCGCCGAGGGTGATCGGGGGCAGGGCGCACGCCGAGTCGCCGGAGTGGATGCCGGCCTCCTCGATGTGCTCCATCACGCCACCGAGGTACAGCTCCTCGCCGTCGTACAGGGCGTCGACGTCGATCTCTATCGCGTCGTCCAGGAACCGGTCGACCAGGACGGGCCGGGAGGGGCTGATCTCCGTCGACTCGGCGATGTACGCCTCTAGGCGCGCCTCGTCGTACACGATCTCCATACCGCGCCCGCCGAGGACGTACGACGGGCGGACCAGGACCGGGTAGCCGATCTCGTCGGCGATGGCCTTGGCGCCCGCGAAGGTGGTCGCCGTGCCGTGCTTCGGCGCCGGGAGACCCGCCTCGGCGAGCACCTGGCCGAAGGCGCCGCGGTCCTCGGCGGCGTGGATGGCCTCGGGCGGGGTGCCCACGACCGGTACGCCGTTGTCCTTGAGGGCCTGCGACAGGCCCAGCGGGGTCTGCCCGCCGAGCTGGACGACGACGCCCACGACGGGGCCGGCCAGCGACTCCGCGTGGACGATCTCCAGCACGTCCTCAAGCGTCAGCGGCTCGAAGTACAGGCGGTCGGAGGTGTCGTAGTCCGTGGAGACGGTCTCCGGGTTGCAGTTGACCATCACGGTCTCGTAGCCCGCGTCGCTCAGCGCGAAGGAGGCGTGGACGCAGGAGTAGTCGAACTCGATGCCCTGGCCGATGCGGTTCGGCCCGGACCCCAGGATGATCACGGCCGGCTTCTCGCGGGGCGCGACCTCGGTCTCCTCGTCGTAGGAGGAGTAGAAGTACGGCGTCTTCGCCGCGAACTCGGCGGCGCAGGTGTCGACCGTCTTGTACACCGGGCGCACGCCCAGCGCGTGGCGGACCTCGCGCACGACGTCCTCGCGCAGGCCACGGATCTCGCCGATCTGCTGGTCGGAGAAGCCGTGCCGCTTGGCCTCGGCGAGCAGTTCGACATCGAGACGCTCGGCGGCGGCCAGCTCGTCCGCGATCTCCTTGATCAGGAAGAGCTGGTCGACGAACCACGGGTCGATCCTGGTGGCCTCGAAGACCTCTTCCGGTGTGGCGCCGGCGCGGATGGCCTGCATGACGGAGTTGATCCGCCCGTCGGTCGGCCGCACGGCCTCTTCCAGGAGGGCGGCCTTGTCGCCGGGCTCGCCGACGAACGTGAACTGGCTGCCCGTCTTCTCCAGCGACCGCAGCGCCTTCTGCAGCGCCTCGGTGAAGTTGCGGCCGATCGCCATGGCCTCGCCGACCGACTTCATGGTCGTGGTCAGCGTGGAGTCGGCGGACGGGAACTTCTCGAAGGCGAACCGCGGCGCCTTGACGACCACGTAGTCGAGCGTGGGCTCGAAGGAGGCCGGGGTCTGCTCGGTGATGTCGTTCGGGATCTCGTCGAGCGTATAGCCGACGGCCAGCTTCGCGGCGATCTTGGCGATCGGGAAACCGGTCGCCTTGGACGCGAGGGCCGACGAACGCGACACACGCGGGTTCATCTCGATGACGATGACACGGCCGTCATCCGGGTTCACAGCGAACTGGATGTTGCAGCCGCCGGTGTCGACGCCGACCTCGCGGATGACGGCGATGCCGATGTCGCGCAGGATCTGGTACTCGCGGTCGGTGAGCGTCATCGCGGGCGCGACCGTGATCGAGTCACCGGTGTGGACGCCCATGGGGTCGAAGTTCTCGATGGAGCAGACGACCACGACGTTGTCGTGCTTGTCGCGCATGAGCTCCAGCTCGTACTCCTTCCAGCCGAGGATGGACTCCTCCAGGAGCACCTCGGTGGTCGGGGAGAGGGTGAGGCCCGTGCCCGCGATACGGCGCAGCTCCTCCTCGTCGTGCGCGAAGCCGGAGCCGGCGCCGCCCATCGTGAAGGAGGGCCGGACGACGACCGGGTAGCCGCCGAGCTCGTCGACGCCCTTCAGGACGTCGTCCATGGAGTGGCAGATCACCGACCGTGCACTCTCACCGTGCCCGATCTTGCTGTGGACCGCGTCGACCACCAGCTTGAACTGGTCACGGTCCTCGCCCTTGTGAATCGCCTCCACATTGGCGCCGATCAGCTCGACGCCGTACTTCGCCAGGACACCGTTCTCGTGCAGGGAGATGGCGGTGTTGAGCGCCGTCTGGCCGCCCAGGGTGGGCAGCAGGGCGTCCGGCCGCTCCTTGGCGATGATCTTCTCGACGAACTCGGGAGTGATCGGCTCGACGTACGTCGCGTCGGCGATCTCCGGGTCGGTCATGATCGTCGCCGGGTTGGAGTTCACCAGGACGACCCGCAGGCCCTCGGCCTTCAGGACGCGGCACGCCTGCGTGCCGGAGTAGTCGAACTCGGCGGCCTGGCCGATGACGATCGGGCCGGAGCCGATGACCAGGACGGACTGGATATCGGTGCGCTTAGGCACGCTGGCCCTCCATCAGGGATACGAAGCGGTCGAACAGGTAGGCGGCGTCGTGCGGGCCGGCTGCCGCTTCGGGGTGGTACTGGACGCTGAAGGCCGGGCGGTCGAGGAGCCGCAGCCCCTCCACCACGTCGTCGTTGAGGCAGACGTGGGAGACCTCGGCGCGGCCGTAGGGGGTCTCGGAGACCTGGTCGAGCGGGGCGTCGACGGCGAAGCCGTGGTTGTGCGCGGTGACCTCGACCTTGCCGGTCGTACGGTCCTGCACCGGCTGGTTGATGCCGCGGTGGCCGTACTTCAGCTTGTACGTGCCGAAGCCGAGCGCGCGTCCCAGGATCTGGTTGCCGAAGCAGATGCCGAACAGTGGCGTGCCGCGCTCCAGGACCGCCCGCATCACGGAGACCGGGTGGTCGGCGGTGGCCGGGTCGCCGGGGCCGTTGGAGAAGAACACGCCGTCCGGGTTCACGGCGTACACGTCCTCGACGGTCGCCGTCGCCGGGAGCACATGCACCTCGATGCCGCGCTCGGCCATGCGGTGCGGGGTCATCCCCTTGATGCCGAGGTCGACGGCGGCGACGGTGAACTTCTTCTCACCGATCGCCGGGACGACGTACGTCTCCTTCGTCGCGACCTCCGCCGAGAGGTCGGCGCCCTTCATCTCGGGGGCCTGGCGCACCTCGGCGAGCATGGTGCCCTCGTCGGGCAGCGTGCTGCCGGAGAAGATGCCGACGCGCATGGCGCCGCGCTCGCGCAGGTGACGGGTCAGGGCACGCGTGTCGACACCGCTGATGCCGACGACGCCCTGGTTCCGGAGCTCCTCGTCCAGCGAGCGCCGCGAGCGCCAGTTGGACGGCACGCGCGCGGGGTCGCGTACGACGTAACCCGAGACCCAGATCTGCTTCGACTCCGGGTCCTCGTCGTTGACGCCGGTGTTGCCCACGTGCGGGGCGGTCATGACGACGATCTGGCGGTGGTACGACGGGTCGGTGAGGGTCTCCTGGTAGCCGGTCATGCCCGTGGAGAACACGGCCTCGCCGAAGGTCGCCCCCACGGCCCCGTAGGCGCGGCCGCGGAAGATCCGGCCGTCCTCCAGGACGAGTACGGCGGGAACCCTGGTGGTTCCCCGGGTGGAGGTCGTCATCGTTCGGCGCCTTCCGTGGTGCTGGTCTTGGTCATGGAGGTGAGGGCTTCGAGCCACTCGTTGTGCTCGGCGGCCCGGTCGGAGCGGAAGCCCGAGTCGATCAGCCGGTCGCCGTGCTCCCAGGTGACGACGAGCAGTCCGCCCTCGGTGAGGACCTTGCCGGCGATGCCCTTGTCGAGCCGGGCCTCGCGCAGCGCGGCGGCCGGCACGAAGAAGTCGGTCGCTCCGGGGCGTACGACGTCCAGTCCCGCGTCCGTCAGGGTGAGCTCGGCCCGGCTTCGGGTGCCCAGGCCGTGCGCCACGATGCGGTCAAGCCACTGCCCGGCGGTGGTGGAGCCGTGATAGCGCCCGCTCATCGTCAGCGTGGCCTCGCCCGGGTCGTCCGGTGCCGTGGGCAGCTCGGGCAGGTCGCCCTGGAGCGTGCCGCGCCACTTCCACCCCTCGCGCATCAGCCAGTAGACGAGTGAGACGAAGAGGGCGAGGCCGACCAGCCAGCCGATGCGGGCGGCCCAGTCGGTCACTTCGGCCGACTTCTGTTCAGCGGCGATCGAGATGAGTGGTGTCACGTGAGCTTCCCGTCGACGAGCGTGGCCTTGCCCCGGAGCCACGTGTGCGTGACACGGCCCGGCAGCTCGCGGCCCTCGTACGGGGTGTTGCGGCTGCGCGAGGCGAAGCCCGCGGGGTCCACCGACCCACGGTATGCCGTGTCGACGAGCGTGAGGTTGGCGGGCTCACCTGCCGAGACGGGACGGCCGTGACCCGCGGCCCGGCCGATGACGGCGGGCTTGAACGACATGCGGTCGGCGACGCCCGCCCAGTCGAGCAGCCCGGTGTCGACCATCGTCTCCTGGACCACGGACAGCGCGGTCTCCAGCCCGACCATGCCCATGGCGGCCGCGGCCCACTCGCAGTCCTTGTCCTCGTGCGGGTGGGGGGCGTGGTCGGTGGCCACGATGTCGATCGTGCCGTCGGCCAGCGCCTCGCGCAGCGCGTACACGTCGCGCTCGGTGCGCAGCGGCGGGTTGACCTTGTAGACCGGGTTGTACGTCCGCACGAGCTCGTCGGTGAGGAGGAGGTGGTGCGGGGTGACCTCGGCGGTGACGTCGATGCCGCGGGACTTGGCCCAGCGGACGATCTCGACGGAGCCGGCGGTGGACAGGTGGCAGATGTGCACCCGGGATCCGACGTGCTCGGCGAGCAGGACATCGCGGGCGATGATCGATTCTTCGGCCACCGCCGGCCAGCCTCCGAGGCCCAGCTCGGCGGAGACGACGCCCTCGTTCATCTGGGCGCCCTCGGTGAGCCGCGGCTCCTGCGCGTGCTGGGCGACGACACCGCCGAAGGCCTTCACGTACTCCAGCGCCCGGCGCATGATCACGGCGTCGTCCACGCACTTGCCGTCGTCCGAGAACACGGTCACGCCCGCCGCCGACTCGTGCATGGCGCCCAGTTCGGCGAGCTTCCTGCCCTCCAGGCCGACGGTGACGGCGCCGATGGGCTGCACGTCGCAGTACCCGTGCTGCTGGCCGAGCCGGTAGACCTGCTCGACGACACCGGCGGTGTCGGCCACCGGAAAGGTGTTGGCCATGGCGAACACGGCCGTGTAACCGCCGCTCGCCGCCGCCCGTGTACCGGTCAGTACGGTCTCGGAGTCCTCGCGGCCGGGCTCGCGCAGATGGGTGTGCAGGTCGACCAGGCCCGGCAGCAGCACCTTGCCGTCGGCCTCGACGACCTCGGCGCCCTCGGCGGACAGCCCGGATCCCACCTCGACGATGGTCCGGCCGTCGATCAGCACGTCCTGCGGCTCGCCGCCGAGCACCTTCGCACCACGGATCAGGGTCTTGCTCATCTGTCTTACTTCTCCTCGGTACGGGTCTGGAGGGTGTCGGGCACGTTCTTGGTCTCGAAGACAGCGCCGCCGAGCAGCAGGTACAGCACGGCCATACGGATGGAGACCCCGTTGGCGACCTGCTCGATCGCGGTGCACCGGTCGGAGTCGGCGACCTCGGCGGTGATCTCCATGCCGCGCACCATCGGGCCGGGGTGCATCACGATGGAGTGCTCGGGCATCCGCGCCATGCGCTCGCCGTCGAGGCCGTAACGCCGGGAGTACTCGCGCTCGGTCGGGAAGAACGCGGCGTTCATGCGCTCACGCTGCACGCGCAGCATCATCACCGCGTCCGATTTCGGCAGGGTGGCGTCGAGGTCGTAGCTGATCTCGCAGGGCCAGGACTCGATGCCGACCGGCAGCAGCGTGGGCGGCGCGACGAGCGTGACCTCGGCGCCGAGGGTGTGCAGCAGGTCGACGTTGGAGCGGGCGACGCGGCTGTGCAGGATGTCGCCGACGATCGTGATGCGTCGGCCGTCGAGGTCCTGGCCGAGCCCGGCGTCCCGGCCGACGAGGCGGCGGCGCATGGTGAAGGCGTCCAGCAGGGCCTGGGTGGGGTGCTGGTGGGTGCCGTCGCCGGCGTTGACGACGGCGGCGTCGATCCAGCCGGAGTTCGCCAGGCGGTACGGGGCCCCCGAGGCGCCGTGCCGGATGACGACGGCGTCGACGCCCATGGCCTCCAGGGTCTGGGCGGTGTCCTTGAGGGACTCGCCCTTGGACACGCTCGAACCCTTGGCGGAGAAGTTGATCACGTCCGCGGAGAGGCGCTTCTCGGCGGCCTCGAAGGAGATCCGGGTCCGGGTGGAGTCCTCGAAGAAGAGGTTGACGATGGTACGGCCGCGCAGGGTCGGCAGTTTCTTGATCGGCCGGTCGGCGACCCGGGACATCTCCTCGGCGGTGTCGAGGATCCGGATGGCGTCGTCACGGGTGAGGTCGGCGGCCGAGATGAGATGGCGCTGCATCTTTCAGGCTCCGTAAGGCAGTTCAGGTCGGGAGGCGAGGCCCCGCCACGGTGGCGCGGCCGGGCAGGCGGGCGCGCACGAGCGCACTGAGCAGGCGTACGGCAGCGCCGTACGCCGGAGCGCTACTGCTGCGCGCCCGGGGCGGTCCGCTTGGCTCCGAGCAGGACGGTGTCCCGACCGTCCTCCTCGGCGAGCTGGACCTTGACCGTCTCCCGCAGCGACGTGGGGAGGTTCTTGCCGACGTAGTCGGCGCGGATGGGCAGTTCGCGGTGGCCGCGGTCGACGAGAACCGCGAGCTGCACCGCACGCGGGCGCCCGATGTCGTTCAGCGCGTCGAGCGCGGCGCGGATGGTGCGGCCGGAGAAGAGCACGTCGTCGACGAGGACGACCAGACGGCCGTCGACGCCGTCACCGGGGATCTCCGTGCGGGCCAGGGCACGCGGCGGCTGCAGGCGCAGGTCGTCGCGGTACATGGTGATGTCGAGCGAGCCGACCGGGATCTTGCGGTCGGTGATCTCCGCGAGCTTGGCGGCGATCCGCTGGGCGAGGAAGACTCCCCGGGTCGGAATGCCGAGGAGCACCACGTCGTCGGCGCCCTTGGCGCGCTCGACGATCTCGTGGGCGATGCGGGTCAGTACCCGGGCGATGTCGGGGCCCTCAAGCACGGGCCTCGGATCTGGCGCTTGCGTGTCCATACGAAACGGACCTCCTTCTCCGCCTCACGGGACGGACCTTAAAGGACGTCGGATTTGCGCCATCAACGGTAGCAGGCCGGAACAACGGCCCTGATCACCCCCCTGGAGTAACGGATGGGGGGTTACCACGGAAGAGTCGGTCCGGACCATTCGGCTTGACGGGGCAGAGTAACGCTGCGTAACCTCACAGTGAGTCACCAGCCGTGCGGCACCACCGCACGTCGACACAGCGTCCGGGAGCTATATGTCCAGCGAATACGCCAAACAGCTCGGGGCCAAGCTCCGGGCCATCCGCACCCAGCAGGGCCTTTCCCTCCACGGTGTCGAGGAGAAGTCCCAGGGACGCTGGAAGGCGGTCGTGGTCGGTTCGTACGAGCGCGGCGACCGCGCCGTCACCGTGCAGCGCCTTGCCGAACTGGCCGATTTCTACGGGGTTCCGGTGCAGGAGCTGCTGCCGGGCAGCACTCCCGGTGGGGCCGCCGAGCCGCCGCCGAAGCTCGTGCTGGACCTGGAGCGCCTGGCCCACGTGCCTGTCGAGAAGGCGGGCCCTCTGCAGCGCTACGCGGCGACCATCCAGTCCCAGCGCGGTGACTACAACGGCAAGGTGCTGTCGATCCGCCAGGACGACCTGCGCACACTCGCCGTGATCTACGACCAGTCGCCCTCGGTCCTCACCGAGCAGCTGATCAGCTGGGGTGTCCTCGACGCGGACGCGCGCCGAGCGGTGTCCCACGACGAGAGCTGAGAGCCCCGGCTCCCAGCAGAAACGTGCCGTCGGGGTGGCCGGAACCGAAAGATTCCGGCCACCCCGACGGCTTTTCGTACGGGCTCTGCGCCCCCGGGGGGGGGACCGCACCCCCATGGTGCGCTACTCGCGACGCAACGACGGCTTCAGATCCTTGAAGCGCCCCAGCAGACCGTTCACGAACGCGGGCGACTCATCCGTCGAGAACTCCTTGGCCAGCTGCACCATCTCGTCCAGCACCACGGCGTCCGGAGTCCCGTCGACCCAGATCAGTTCGTACGCACCGAGACGCAGGATGTTGCGGTCCACGACCGGCATCCTGTCGAGCGTCCACCCCACCGCGTACTGCGTGATCAGCTCGTCGATCCGCTCCGAGTACTTCGCGTAGCCCTCGACCAGCTCCATCGTGTACTCGCTCACGGGAGGCTGGCGCGGGTCGGTCCGGCTGTGCCGGATCCAGTCCGCGAGGACCGTCAGGACGTCGGCCCCGCGCTGGTCGCCCTCGAAGAGGATCTGGAAGGCACGCTTACGGGCCGTGTTACGGGCAGCCACGGTTAGCTGTTCACCCGGCCGAGGTAGTCGCTCGTGCGGGTGTCGACCTTGATCTTCTCACCGGTGGTGATGAAGAGCGGGACCTGGATCTGGTGGCCGGTCTCCAGCGTGGCGGGCTTGGTGCCGCCGGTGGAGCGGTCGCCCTGGACGCCCGGCTCCGTCTCGGCGATGCTCAGCTCGACGGCGGCGGGCAGCTCGACGAAGAGCACCTCGCCCTCGTGCTGGGCGACGGTGGCCTCGAAGCCCTCGATGAGGAAGTTCGCGGCGTCGCCGACGACCTTGCGGTCGATGTGGAGCTGGTCGTAGGTCTCCATGTCCATGAAGACGAAGTAGTCGCCGTCCATGTAGGAGAACTGCATGTCGCGCTTGTCGACGGTGGCCGTTTCGACCTTGACGCCGGCGTTGAAGGTCTTGTCGACGACCTTGCCGGAGAGCACGTTCTTGAGCTTGGTGCGCACGAAGGCCGGGCCCTTGCCGGGCTTGACGTGCTGGAACTCGACAACGGACCAGAGCTGGCCGCCGTCGAGCTTGAGCACCATGCCGTTCTTGAGGTCGTTCGTGGAAGCCACGGTTGCGGAATCTCCTGGACTGACGTGGACGACCCCGGGGCACGCGCGAGCGGCGCCGGGGAAGGGCGGGTGCGTTCCTGCGTCGTTCGCGGCGAGAGTACGTGCCGGGCGGCGTGGGAACGTGCCTGAACTTCCCTGGTGTCGCTAGAGCGCGAGCAGCTCCTTGGTCGTGATGGTGAGTAGCTCGGGTCCGCCGTCCGCCTCGGGGCGGACGACGAGCGTGTCATCGATCCGGACGCCGCCCCGGCCCGGGAGGTGGACCCCCGGTTCGACGGTGACCGGCACGCAAGCGTCCAGTTTACCCATGGCCGCGGGAGCCAACTGCGGGTCCTCGTCGATTTCGAGTCCGACCCCGTGTCCCATCAGCGGTGGGAGGCCTTCCGCATACCCGGCGGAGTCCAGCACCTGACGGGCCGCGCGGTCCACGTCACGGTACGCCGCGCCGGGGGCCAGCGTCTCACGGCCGGAGCGCTGGGCGGCGAAGACCAGGTCGTACAGGTCGATCTGCCAGTCGGCCGGGGATGTGCCGATGACGAAGGTACGCCCGATCTCACAGCGGTACCCGCGGTACGCCGCGCCCAGGCAGACGGAGAGGAAGTCGCCCTCCTCGACGCGGCGGTCGGTGGGGCGGTGCAGGCGACGGCCGGCGTTGGGGCCGGTGGCGACGGAGGTCGCGAAGGCCGGGCCGTCGGCGCCGTGGTCGACGAGCCGGCGCTCCAGTTCCAGGGCGAGATGACGTTCGGTACGGCCGACGAGGATCGACTCCAGCAACTCGCTCAGCGCCTGGTCGGCGATCTCCGCGCCGATCCGCAGGCAGGAGATCTCCTCCTCGTCCTTGACGACGCGCAGCTGCTCGACCATGCCGCCGAGGTCGGCGAGGCGCAGCCGGGGGGCCACCGAGGCGATGGCGCGGTGCCGGGTGACGGTGAGGTGGTGTTCCTCGACCGCGAGTGACTCGGCGCCCTCGGCCGCGGCGAGGTCGGCTGCGGCGACCGCGGGATCACCGCCCGCGCCGGGCAGCGGGCGCACCCGCAACACCTCGTCGGGACGTGCGTCGTGGTCACGCCCGCCACCTGGTGCGTCGCCGCACAGCAGCAGGTCGTCCTCCGTGCCCAGCAGCAGGACGGCGCCCTGGGGTGCGGCCCCCGCGAGATAGCGCACGTTGGCCGGGCGGGTGATGAGCGCGGTCGCGCTGCCGCCCGCGATGCAGTACTCCCGTAGCCGGGCCCGGCGGGCCGCGTACACCTCTGACATGTGCCGAGCCTATGGGCGGTGGCCGAATACCGCCGGTCCAGGAGGGCCGGTCGGGCGGCGGCCCGGTGGGTGGGGCACAGCACACGGCGCTGAGGCGTGTCCGTACCCATCAGGGGCGCGGGCGTGTACGTACCCCACCAGGGGCGCACGCCCCGGCGATCACGCGCCCTCGGGCCCGCCTCCCTACCACTTCGGCGGGCTCGCGATCGACCGGGCCAGTACGTCGTCCAGGAGCCGTGCCGTCGCGGGCACATCAAGCTGGGAGTTGTCGATGATGGGCAGCCCGGAGCCGTACCAGCCGGCCATGCGGCCGTGGATGCGCGCGACCTCCTCGTCGGTGAGGCGGCGGTTGCCCGTGCGCTCGGCGTTGCGCTCCAGGACGATCTCCAGGCCGGGCAACAGCACGACCGGGAGCAGCCCGGGGCCGACGTGCCGCTTCCAGCCACCGAGACCCACGACCGGGCGGTCCGGGAAGACGGCGTCGTCGAGGATGCAGGAGATGCCGTTCGCCAGGAAGTTACGGGCGGCGAAACCGCAGGTGCGGCGGGCGAGACGGTACTGCGCCTCCGAGTGGTCGTTCCACCCGGACTGCGGGTCGGCGAAACCCGAGCGCACCCATTCGCGGACGTCGTCGAGGCTGATGTGGGCCGTGGGCACCGGGCGGTGGTCCGCCCAGTACTTGGCCACGCTCGTCTTGCCCGCGCCCGCCGGGCCGATGAGCAGGACCGCGAGCGTGGTGGCCGCCGCGTCGGGCACGCCCGCGGCGGGCGGGGCGCTCGGTATGCCGACGGGGCCGCCCGGTGGCAGTTGCACATGTCCGGTCATATCCCGCGCGGGCGGGGCGGAGGCGGGTTGCGGCGGTGCGTGGTGCGGGACCTGCGGAGCACCCGGCGGGACCGGTGCTCCGACGAACCCCGGCGGGGGCGGGGTCGACGGTGCGGGCCCCGGGTGTCCCGGCTGGTGTCCGGCCGGCGACCAGCCGGTCGACGGTCCCTGCCCCGGCTGGTGGGGCGGCGGCAGCGGAGCTCCCACTGCGTGCTGCATCCGGTGCCACTCCGTCTCGTACAGTCACATTGGCGCTGGCAGGCGGGGCGCTGGCACCCAGTCCCCTCCCGAACGGTACCGCCCCCGGCCGTCGTTTGGTGAACGGCCGGGGGCGGTCCGAAGTGCCCATGCTCACAAGGCGAATCGGGCCTACGGCGTCCCAACGGGCGTTACTGCCCCACTTCGCCGTAGGCGGCGAGCAGGACGGCCGGGTCGGGGCCCTCCAGGACGGTGGGCTTGGCCAGTCCGTCGAGGACGATGAAGCGCAGCAGATCGCCGCGGGACTTCTTGTCGACCTTCATCGTCTCCAGCAGCCTGGGCCACTGGTCGTGGCGGTAGTGCAGCGGCAGGCCCACCGACTCCAGGACGGTACGGTGGCGGTCGGCCGTCGCATCGTCCAACCGGCCCGCCAGACGCCCGAGTTCGGCGGCGAAGTGCATGCCCACCGAGACGGCCGCACCGTGCCGCCACGTGTAGCGCTCGTTCTTCTCGATCGCGTGCCCGAGGGTGTGCCCGTAGTTGAGGATCTCGCGCAGCCCGGACTCCTTCAGGTCGGACGAGACGACCTCGGCCTTGACCTTGATGGACCGCTCGATCAGCTCGGCGGTGTGCGGACCGGCCGGGGTGCGGGCGGCCTGTGGGTCGGACTCGATCAGCTCAAGGATCACCGGATCGGCGATGAAACCGGCCTTGATGACCTCGGCGAGCCCGGACACGTAGTCGTTGACCGGCAGCGAGTCCAGCGCGGCCAGGTCGCACAGCACACCGGCCGGCGGGTGGAAGGCGCCGACGAGGTTCTTGCCCTCGGCCGTGTTGATACCGGTCTTGCCGCCGACGGCCGCGTCCACCATGCCCAGCACGGTGGTGGGGATGGCGATCCAGCGCACCCCGCGCAGCCAGGTCGCGGCCACGAACCCGGCCAGGTCCGTGGTGGCGCCCCCGCCCACGCCCACGATGACGTCCGTGCGCGTGAACCCGGACTGGCCCAGCGCCTTCCAGCAGTAGGCGGCGACCTCGGCGGTCTTGGCCTCCTCCGCGTTCGGCACCTGGATCGCGACGGCCTCGTACCCCTGCTCCGCCAGATCGGCCCGCAGCGCCTCCCCGGTCCCGTCCAGCGCCTCGGGGTGGATGACGGCCACCCGCTTGGCCGCGCTCCCGATCAACCCGCCCAGTTCGCCGAGGAGTTGCCGGCCGACCAGGACCTCGTAGGGGTCGGTGCCCGCTGTGCCGCCGACCTGGATCCGGGTGACTGCCTCGCTCATGCTTCCTTCAACTCCGTTGCGTCCAGGACGGCTTGGGTGACTTCTTCGGGCGTGCGGTGGTCGGTGGGGACGACCGCGTGGGCGACCTCGGTGTACAGATGGCGGCGGGCATCCATCAGCTCCCGCCACTGCCGGCGCGGGTTGACCGCGAGCAGCGGGCGGGCCGTGTTCAGGCCGGTGCGCCGGACCGCCTCCTCCACGTCCATCGACAGGTAGACCACCCGCAGGCCGGCCAGCGCCGCGCGGGTGTCGGCGTCGAGGACGGAACCGCCGCCCAGCGCCAATACACCGGTGTGCTCGGCGAGGGCGGTGCGCACCGCCCGCTTCTCGATGGCCCGGAAGGCGGGCTCGCCCTCGTCGACGAAGATGTCCGCGATCGTGCGGCCCTGCTCCGCGACGATGTCGTTGTCGGTGTCCCGGTAGCCCACGCCGAGCCGCTCGGCCAGCAGCTGCCCGACGGTGGACTTGCCGACGCCCATCGGACCGACCAGGACGATCAGCGGGGCGCTCATCGAATCGCCAGGTTCTCAAGGTACGACCGCACGTTGCGGCGGGTCTCCACCACACTGTCGCCGCCGAACTTCTCCGCCACCGCGTCCGCGAGCACCAGCGCGACCATCGCCTCGGCGACGATACCGGCGGCGGGGACCGCGCAGACGTCGGAGCGCTGGTGATGGGCCTTGGCCTCCTCACCGGTGGCCACGTCGATGGTGGCCAGGGCCCGCGGTACGGTCGCGATCGGCTTCATCGCCGCTCGCACCCGCAGCAACTCGCCCGTGGTCAGACCGCCCTCGGTGCCGCCCGAGCGTCCCGTGGCGCGCCGGACGCCTTCGTCGGTCTGCACGATCTCGTCATGTGCCTTGGAGCCCGGCACCCGGGCCAGTTCGAAGCCGTCCCCGACCTCGACGCCCTTGATCGCCTGGATGCCCATCAGCGCGCCCGCGAGGCGCGCGTCCAGCCGTCGGTCCCAGTGCACATGCGAGCCGAGCCCGACCGGCACCCCGTACGCCAGCACCTCCACGACGCCGCCGAGTGTGTCGCCGTCCTTGTGGGCCTGGTCGATCTCCGCGACCATCGCCTTCGACGCGTCCGCGTCCAGGCAGCGCACCGGGTCGGCGTCCAGCTTCTCCACGTCCGAGGGCGTGGGGTAGACGCCGTAGGGGGCCTTCGCCGCCGCCAGCTCCACCACGTGCGAGAGGATCTCGATCCCGGCGGTCTCCTTCAGGTACGACCGTGCCACCGCACCCAGGGCCACCCGGGCGGCCGTCTCCCGCGCACTCGCCCGCTCCAGCACCGGACGCGCCTCGTCGAACCCGTACTTCTGCATGCCCGCGAGGTCCGCATGGCCGGGCCGGGGACGGGTCAGGGGCGCGTTACGGGCCAGACCGGCGAGCACCTCCGGGTCCACCGGGTCGGCCGCCATCACCTGCTCCCACTTCGGCCACTCGGTGTTGCCCACCATGATCGCCACCGGGGAGCCGAGGGTCAGGCCGTGCCGTACGCCGCCGATGAAGGTGATCTCGTCCCGCTCGAACTTCATGCGCGCACCGCGTCCGTAGCCGAGCCGGCGCCGAGCCAGGTGGTCCGCCACCATCGCCGTGGTGATCGGCACGCCGGCGGGAAGGCCCTCCAGCGTCGCGACGAGTGCGGGACCGTGGGACTCCCCCGCGGTCAGCCAGCGCAACCTGCTCAACGGTGCTCCTCAGTGCTCGCGCCCTGGTACTGCGTACTGCCCTTGCGTACGCGCGTCCTCGCGTACGGCGACGGCGCCACCGGGTGCGCGGCCCGGGCCCGCCACCTCCGATCCTCCCACGTCCGGGACCGGGGCCGGTCGCAGGTCCATCAGGCGGACGCGACGGGACCGCAGCCGCGGGCTCCCCGCCCGTGGCGCCATCCGTCCGCTCACGCCTCCCGACCGGCCAGAGCGTGTTCCCCCGCTTTTCGCATGACGTCCAGCGGGGCCGGGGCACGCCCCGTCATCTGCTCGACCTGGAGCACCGCCTGGTGCACGAGCAGGTCGAGTCCGCTGACGACAGCGCCGCCGCAGGCGGACCAGCGTGCCGCGAGCGCCGTCGGCCACGGGTCGTAGAGCACGTCGAAGAGGGTCGCGGGCCGTTCCGGGATGTGCGCGGCCAGTGCGTCGGTCGTGCCGGCCGGGGTGGTGGCGATGACGAGCGGCGCGCCGAGCGCCTGTGCCGCGTCCGCCCAGTCCGCCGTGCGCACGTCGACGTCGAGCCGCTCGCCCCACTGCCGCATCTCGGCGGCGCGCGCCTCGCTCCGTACGTACGCGACGACCTCACCGGTGCAGATCCGGGCGAGTGCCGCCAGCGCGGAGGAGGCGGTGGCGCCCGCACCGAGGATCGCGGCCGCGTCCACCTGCTCGATGCCCCGCTCACGCAGGGCGGCGATCATGCCGGGGATGTCGGTGTTGTCACCGAGGCTCCGCCCGTCCTCGGTGAACACGACGGTGTTGACGGCCTCGACTGAGGCCGCAGTCTCGCTGATCTCGTCGAGCAGTGGGATGACGGCCCGCTTCAGCGGCATGGTCAGCGACAGCCCGGCCCACTCGGGGCCCAGCTTCCCGAAGAACTCGGCCAGCGCCTCCTCGTCCACCTCGAAGCGGTCGTACGACCAGTCGTCGAGCCCCAGCGCCGTGTACGCGGCCCGGTGCAGCGCCGGGGAGAGCGAGTGGGCGATCGGGGAGCCGAGGACGGCGGCTCGGCGCTTGCTGTCGCTGCGGGTCATTGTCCGTTCTTCTGTGCTTCGAGGTACTTTTCGCGATTGCGGTTCTGTTCTTCGTTGGTCTCGGCGAAGAGTGTCTCGTCCTCGCTGATCGAGACGAAGTAATACCAGTTGCCCTTGGCCGGATTGAGGGCCGCCTCGATCGCCACCTGGCCCGGATTGTTGATCGGTCCGGGCGGCAGACCCTTGATCTTGTAGGTGTTGTACGGGTCGTCGATCTGCCTCAGCTGGTCGACCGATCCCGTGGCCAGCTTGGACTCGCCGCGCAGGTAGTTCACCGTGGAGTCGAAGTCGAGCAGGCCGTATGTCTCGGTGTTGTCCGGCTTGAGCCGGTTGTACACGACCCTGGCGACCTTTTCGAAGTCGTCCTTTGACTTGCCCTCCGCCTGGACGAGGCTCGCCACGGTGAGGACCTGGAGCGGAGTGTCGAGGTTCAGCGACCTCGCCTTCTTCTCCAGCCCGAGTTCGGCGTATTTCTGCTTGGAGAAATCGACCATTTCCTTCAGGACGTCCTCGGGCTTCATGCCCTTGGACACGGGATAACTGGACGGGTAGAGGAATCCCTCCAGCGGCTCCTTGATGTCCTGGTTGTCATTGGCCCAGTCCGGAAGGCCGAGGGACTTCCACTCCTTCTTGGCGACCTCCTCGGTCGTGCCCGACTTGACTCCCAGACGTTGGTCGATCAGCTCGTAGATCTGGGTGTTGCGCCGCCCCTCGGCGATGACCAGGTTGTTGCGGCTCTCGTCGCTGAGCATGAGCGAGACGGCGCTCGCGGCGGACATCTCCTTCTTGAGGACGTAGACGCCCGCCTGGATCGTGTCGCCCTCGGCGTTGTTCGCCTGGGCGGTCACGAAGGCGTCGACGCTCTTGACGACGCCGGCCTTCTTCAGCGCCTGCCCGATCGCATAACCGTCCGTCCCCTTGGGAATCGTGACGGTCACCGTCTCGCTCGTGCCGTCGCCCGCGTAGTCGGGAGCCGCGCCGAAACGGCTTTGGTAGAACTGGTAGCCGAAATAACCGACTCCGCCGATGCCGCCGCCGATGACGAGAACGACCACCAGGCAGGCACAGCCGTTGCGGCGCTTCTTGCCCGCCTTGCCGCCCTTGCCGCCTTTGCCCTTCCGGTCTCCACGTCCCCCGCGGCGGCCCGGCTGGTCGGAGTCGTCGTCATCGTCGTCGTTGGCGCCCGCGAAGAAGGCGTGCTCGCCCTGATCGGGGCCAGGGTCCCAGTCCGTCTGCGGTGGCTCGGGCTCCGCCCGGCGGCTCGCCCGGGGCTCCGGCTCCGGTTCCTGCTGTGGGTACGCGTCGTGGCCGCCGTACTGGTCGTGCTGCCCGCCGCCGTACGCGGCGTTCTGCCCCTCGTAGGGGCCCGTCGGACCGGTGGGGTAGGCGGCCTGGACGTGCTCGTGCGTGCCGGTGTCCCAGCCCCCGCCCTGGTAGTGGTGCTGTCCCTGATCGGGGTACTGCTGGTGGCCCTGCCCGGGGTGCTGCGGTTGACCCTGCCCGGGGTACTGCGGGTGACCCTGTCCGTCGTAGTACGGGTAATGCTGCTGCGCCTGGCCGTAGTCGGCCTGCTGGCCGTTGCCCCAGTCGCCGTACTGCGGCTGCTCCGGGTACTGCTGCGGCTGGCCGCCGTAGGGAGGCTGCTGACCCGCGTGGGTCTGCTGTCCTCCCCATCCGCCGTCCCCGTACAACGGGTCCTCGGGATGCCACGGTTCGGAGCCTGGGCTCCGGCCATACTCAGTCATCGATCCCCTAGAGCCGCGAGGCGGCGGTCGCACGGCTCCGCTCCCGTCCCGCCTCGATCTGTGCGGCAGCTGTTCGAATACTGCCGCATCGCGCCGGAACGTTACCGTATCGCGATCAGATGACCACTTCGACGGGGTCTCCGGGTGCTGTACCCGACACCCGCTCGGATTCGAGCGCCTGTTGCAGGATGATCACGGCCGCCGCCTGGTCGATCACCGATCTGCCCTTCTTGGACTTCACGCCGGAGGCGCGCAGTCCCGCACTGGCTGTCACGGTGGTCATCCGCTCGTCCACGAGCCGCACCGGAACGGGGGCGACCATGCGGGCCAACTCCTGGGCGAAGCCCCTCACTTTGACCGCCGCCGGTCCCTCGCCGCCCTTCAGGGAGCGAGGGAGGCCGACGATCACCTCGATGGGCTCGTACTCCTCGACGAGCTGCTTCAACCGGCGCTGCGCGGCCGGGACATCACGTCCCGGAACCGTCTCGACCGGTGTCGCGAGGATCCCGTCGGGGTCGCACGAGGCGACCCCGATCCGGGCGTCCCCTACATCGATCGCGAGCCGACGCCCCTTGCGCATGTTCACCGTCGATTCCTGCGTGGTTCCATCGGGCGCCACCTGGCCGTCTGTCGGGCTCTACTTGGCCGTCTCTGAGACCAGGCGCTCGACCGCGTCGACGGCCTCGCCGACGGCGGCCGGGTTCTGGCCGCCGCCCTGGGCGACGTCCGGCTTGCCGCCACCGCCGCCGCCGAGGGTCTTGGCGGCCGTACGGACCAGGTCGCCGGCCTTCAGACCGCGCTCGCGGGCGGCCTCGTTGGTGGCGATGACCGTCAGCGGCTTGCCGTTGTTCACCGTGAACAGGGCGACCACGGCGGCCCGGCCGCCCGGGATGCGGCCGCGTACGTCGAGGACCAGCCTGCGCAGGTCGTCCGGGGTCGTGCCGTCCGGGACCTGTCCGGTGACCAGTGCGACGCCCCGCACGTCCTTGGCGGACTCGGCGAGCCCGGCGGCGGCCTGGAGGACCTTCTCGGCGCGGAACTTCTCGATCTCCTTCTCGGCGTCCTTCAGCTTGCCGAGCATGGCGGAGACCTTCTCCGGGAGCTCCTCGGGGCGCCCCTTGATCAGTTCCTGGAGCTGGGCCACGACCGTGTGCTCACGGGCCAGGAAGTTGTAGGCGTCGACGCCGACCAGGGCCTCGATACGGCGCACTCCGGAGCCGATCGAGGACTCACCGAGGAGCTTGACCAGGCCCAGCTGGGCGGTGTTGTGGACGTGGGTGCCGCCGCACAGCTCCTTGGAGAAGTCGCCGATGGTGACGACACGGACACGGTCGCCGTACTTCTCGCCGAACTCGGCGATGGCGCCCTGCTTCTTGGCCTCGTCGATGCCCATGACCTCGGCGTGCACGTCGAGATCGCGGGCGAGGACCTCGTTGATCTTCTGCTCGACATCGGTCATCACGGCCGTCGGCACCGCGGACGGCGAACCGAAGTCGAAGCGGAACCGGCCCGGCTGGTTCTCGGAACCGGCCTGGGCGGCCGTCGGGCCGAGGGCGTCGCGCAGGGCCTGGTGGGTGAGGTGGGTGGCCGAGTGGGCGCGGGCGATGGCCTTGCGGCGGCGGGAGTCGATCGAGGCGTGGGCCGTGGCGCCGACGGTGACCTCGCCGACCTGGACGACGCCCTTGTGGACGTACACACCCGGGACCGGCTTCTGGCAGTCACGGACCTCGATGACGGCACCGGAGTCCACCTTGATCCGGCCGGTGTCGCCGATCTGGCCGCCGCCCTCGGCGTAGAACGGCGTGCGGTCGAGGACGATCTCGACCTCGTCGCCCTCGGTGGCGGCGGGCGAGGACAGACCGTCGACGAGGATGCCGACGACCCTGGACTCGCCCTCGGTGTGCGCGTAGCCGATGAAGTCGGTCTCACCGGAGGAGTCGGCGATCTCGCGGTAGGCGCCGAGGTCGGCGTGGCCGGTCTTCTTGGCCCGGGCGTCGGCCTTGGCGCGCTCCCGCTGCTCCTTCATCAGGCGGCGGAAGCCCTCCTCGTCCACGGACAGGCCCTGCTCGGCGGCCATTTCGAGGGTGAGGTCGATCGGGAAGCCCCAGGTGTCGTGGAGCAGGAAGGCCTTGTCGCCGGGCAGGACGGTGGAGCCGGCGGCCTTGATCTCGGTCACGGCGGTGTCGAGGACGTTGGTGCCGGAGTTCAGCGTCTTGAGGAAGCGGGCCTCCTCGGCGAGGGCGACCTTCTCGATGCGCTCGCGGTCGGTGACGAGCTCGGGGTACTGCTGGCCCATCGTCTCGATGACGGTGTCGATCAGGTCCTTCACGACGGGCCCCGTGGCACCGAGGAGCCGCATGTTGCGGATGGCGCGGCGCATGATGCGGCGCAGGACGTAGCCGCGGCCCTCGTTGCCGGGGGTGACTCCGTCGCCGATGAGCATCACGGAGGTGCGCATGTGGTCGGTGACCACGCGCAGGGACACGTCGGAGGCGTGGGCGGCGCCGTAGCGGACGCCGGTGAGCTCCGTGGCCTTGTTGATGACGGCCATGGAGGTGTCGATCTCGTACATGTTCTGCACGCCCTGCAGAATCATGGCGAGACGCTCCAGGCCGAGGCCCGTGTCGATGTTCTTGGCGGGCAGTTCACCGAGGATCGGGAAGTCCTCCTTGCCGGTGCCCTCGCCACGCTCGTACTGCATGAAGACCAGGTTCCAGATCTCCACGTACCGCTCGTCGTTGACGGCGGGGCCGCCCTCCTCGCCGAACTCCGGCCCGCGGTCGTAGTTGATCTCGGAACACGGGCCGCAGGGGCCGGGGACGCCCATGGACCAGAAGTTGGGGCCCATGCCCAGGCGCTGGATGCGCTCGGCGGGGACGCCGACGACGTCGCGCCAGATGCGCTCGGCCTCGTCGTCCTCCTTGTAGACGGTGATCCAGAGCTTCTCCGGGTCCAGGCCGTAGCCCCCCTTGTCCTGGGGGCTGGTGAGCAGCTCCCAGGCGTAGGTGATGGCGCCTTCCTTGAAGTAGTCGCCGAAGGAGAAGTTGCCGCACATCTGGAAGAACGTGCCGTGCCGGGTGGTCTTGCCCACCTCTTCGATGTCCGGCGTGCGCACGCACTTCTGGACGCTGGTGGCGCGGGGGGACGGCGGCGTGGTCTCGCCCAGGAAGTAGGGCTTGAAGGGCACCATGCCGGCGTTGACGAGGAGCAGAGTCGGGTCGTCCGCGATGAGCGACGCCGAAGGGACGACGGTGTGACCGCGCTCCTCGAAGAAGCTCAACCAGCGGCGGCGGATTTCAGCCGACTCCATCAGTGGTCCTCATTCCGGTTGTACGAGTACGCCGTCCCCTCGACGACGTACGTCTTCGGCTTGTTGCGGTTCTCGATCGCGGCGTGACGCCGGGGTGCCGGGAGTTCGTGGTCGGCGGTCGCGTTCAGGCCGAGCGCGTCGCCGAGTTCGGCCTCGCGCTCGGCCATGCCGTCGCGGACGTCGAGTGCGAAGCCGACCGCACGGTCCTTGAGCCGCTGGCCCGTCTCGATCGCCTTGTTCGCCGCCGTCGCGGCGAGACTCTCGGGGGTCAGCTGCCTCAGCTTGCGGTTGACCTTGGTGGTGGCCCACACGCCCGCGGCTGCGCCGGCGGTGAACCAGAAGGTACGGCGGAACATCGGTCAGTCCTTCTTGTCCCGGGTGTTCCGCTTCCCCCGCCGCGCGGACGGGATGGTGCGGCCCACGATCACGGTGCGTCGGGGCGTCTTGGTGGCGGGCTCGTCCTCACGGCGGCCCATGGCGCGGCGCACGCCATAGCCGAACGCCGCCACCTTGACCAGGGGGCCACCGAAGGTGGACGCGACGGTGGTGGAGAGCGCCGACGCGTTGGACGTGACCTCCTGGACGTCCGAGGCGATCGCGTCGACCCGGTCGATCTGGGTCTGCGCGGAGCGGACCGCCTCGGAGGCGTCGGCGAGGAGCGGGACGGCCTGGTCGGTCACGTCCGCGACGAGCTTGGTGGTCGCCTTGAGCGTCTGGGCCAGCCTCGCCAGTGCGACGGCGAGGAAGGAGACCAGGATCGCCCAGAAGACGGCCACCAGGATCCCGGCCACCTCTCCACCGGACACGTGTGCACCCGCTCCCTGGAACACGTCGGAACATGCCTGAACGTCGAAAAGTCGTGCCCCCGAGCCTATCGCGCCGGGGGCGCCCCTCCGTACCGCATTACCTGGCTCCGGCCGAAGAGTGCGAGAGCCCGCCGTCCCGTCCGCCACGGAGGCGGGGAGACGACGGGCTGACGCACGGGACGTACTACGTCCGCTCGCGCTGTGGGGCGATCAGCGGGCGTAGTACTCGACGACGAGCTGCTCGTCGCAGATCACCGGGATCTCCTTGCGGTTCGGCTCGCGGTCCAGGCGGAACGCCAGGGCCTTGAGGTTCACCTGGAGGTAGCGCGGGGTCTCGCCGTCGGCAGCGAAGCCGCCCTCGCGGGCAACCTCGAACAGCGGCTTCTGGCGGCTGCGCTCACGGACCATGACGACGTCGTCCGGCTTGACGCGGAAGGACGGCTTGTCGACCTTGTGGCCGTTGACCTCGATGTGGCCGTGGGTGACCATCTGGCGGGCCTGGTAGATGGTGCGGGCGATGCCCGAACGCAGAACCAGGGCGTCGAGACGACGCTCCAGCTCGATGATCAGGGCCTCACCGGTCTTGCCCTGGACCTTGGAGGCACGCTCGTAGGCGCGGACGAGCTGGCGCTCGGACACGTCGTACTGCGCACGCAGGCGCTGCTTCTCCAGCAGACGGACCTTGTAGTCCGAGTTCTGCTTGCGGCCGCGGCCGTGCTCGCCCGGCGGGTAGGGGCGGGCCTCGAAGTACTTGACGGCCTTCGGGGTCAGCGCGATGCCGAGGGCACGCGACTTCTTGACCTTGGGGCGGGACTGGTTCGCCACTTCTTTTCCTTTTCCTCTTCGGCTGCCTCAGGGTTACGGGAGGTCGCATCCGCAGCCGGGGATTCCCGCCAGGTCCACGAGGGACCCGTCGGGCAGCCGCTCCCCTGGTCTGGGCACATACGTGCAGCACACGAACGGCCCACCGACCGGTCCCGGGACTCCGGGCGGTAGTGGGCTGCCCGCGACACCTACGACGGTGCGCGACGCTCCTGGATCGAAGGATCCGGCTGGATGTCCCGCCTGAGGCGCCGACGGGAGTCGGACACGGGACTCAGCACTGCAGTGAAGTCTACAGGTGGCTCAGGGCTGCTTCCGCCCGAGGTGCCTCCTGGTCCACTCCACCGCGTCCGCGTAGCGTGCCTCGGCTCCGTGCCTGGTCGGGGTGTAGTACTCGCGGTCCTGGAGGGCGTCCGGGGCGTACTGCTGGGCGGCGATTCCCTCGGGCAGGTCGTGCGGGTAGACGTACCCCTGCGCGTGCCCCAGCTTGGCGGCGCCCTTGTAGTGCCCGTCCCGCAGGTGCGGGGGCACCGGACCGGCCAGCCCCTTGCGTACGTCCTCCATGGCGGCGCCGATCGCCATGGTCGCGGAGTTGGACTTGGGGGCGAGGGCCAGGGCGATGGTGGCGTGGCTGAGGGTGAGCGCGGCCTCGGGGAAACCGATCATGGCGACCGCCTGGGCGGCGGCGACGGCTATGGGCAGTGCGTTCGGATCGGCGAGGCCGATGTCCTCACTGGCGGAGATCATCAGGCGGCGGGCGATGAACCGGGGGTCCTCACCGGCCTCGATCATGCGGGCCAGGTAGTGCAGGGCGGCGTCGACGTCGGAGCCGCGGATGGACTTGATGAGGGCGCTCGCCACGTCGTAGTGCTGGTCGCCGGAGCGGTCGTACTTCACGGCGGCACGGTCGACGGTCTCCTCCAGGGTCGTCAGGCCGATCTCCGTCCCGCCCTTGTCGAGGGCGGCGCCGGCGGCGGCCTCCAGCGCGGTGAGCGCGCGGCGGGCGTCGCCGCCGGCGATCCGCAGCAGGTGCTCCTCGGTGTCCTCGGGGAGGGTGACGGCACCTGACAGGCCGCGCTCGTCGGTGAGGGCGCGGCGCAGGAGCCCGCGCACGTCGTCGTCGGTGAGCGGTTCCAGGGTGAGGAGCAGGGAGCGGGACAGGAGGGGGGAGATCACCGAGAAGTACGGGTTCTCCGTCGTCGCCGCGATCAGGGTCACCCAGCGGTTCTCGACGGCCGGGAGCAGGGAGTCCTGCTGGGCCTTGCTGAAGCGGTGGATCTCGTCGAGGAAGAGGACGGTCTCCTTGCCGAAGCCGCCGGTGGCGCGGCGGGCGCCGTCGATGACCGCGCGGACCTCCTTCACTCCGGCGGTGATCGCGGAGAGCTCGACGAAGCGCTTGTTGGTGGCCTTGGAGACGACGTACGCGAGGGTCGTCTTGCCGGTGCCGGGCGGGCCCCAGAGGATCACCGAGGACGGTCCGGCCGGGCCGCCGCCGGACTCGCCGACCAGTCTGCGCAGGGGTGAGCCGGGCTTGAGCAGATGCTGCTGGCCCACGACCTCGTCGAGGGTGCGCGGGCGCATGCGCACGGCCAGGGGGCTGCCGGACGGGTCCTTCTCCTGGCGTTCTTCGGCGGCTGCGGTGAACAGGTCGGGCTCCACGTCCAAAACCCTATGTCACCCCACTGACAGAGCCCTCGGGAGTCGCCAGACCGCCGTCAGCTGGTCCAGAAGTCCCACCAGCGGGTCAGGATCAGCATGCCGATGATGCCGACGTGCATCACGGGCAGGACCCAGGTGAACTCGCCGAAGAAGCCCTTCAGCCAGTTCGGCGCGGGCAGGAAGCCGTGGCGGACGTTGAACGACGTCACGTACCAGAACATGACGATCGTGGCGACCCAGGCCAGGGAGCACCACAGGCACAGCGAGTTGATGTTGTACAGCGACTGGTACTGCAGCCAGGTGCAGAAGCCGACGCCGAAGACGGTGCCGGCGTTGAAGGTGAGCCAGTACCAGCGCGGGAACGTGGCGCGGGCGAGGAGGCTCATGCCGACGCAGATCACGATGCCGTACGCGACGAGACCGAGCATCGGGTTGGGGAACCCGAAGGCCGACGCCTGCTCGCTCTTCATGATGTTGCCGCAGGAGACGACGGGGTTCAGGCTGCACCCGGGCGTGAAGCCGGGGTCCTCCAGGAGCTTGAACTTGTCGATCGTGATGACCCAGGAGGCCAGCAGCCCGGCCGCGCCGGTGATCAGCAGGAGGATCGCGAAGGCGCGGCTGCCGCCCACGCCGCGCGGAGCCTCGGCTCGTTCCCGCTCGATGGAGACGTCCTTGACTGTCGTCTTGCTCATCTCGTCGTATCCGTAGCTTCCGTAGCGTCGAAGGAGGGCTTCCGGGCACGGTCATTGTGCCGCACACGCGCGCGTGTCCACCGTTCGATGGACATAAGGAAGTACGCCCGGTCGTCCCGGAGCGTTCGGTTCAAGGCGACGCTCGACGGCATGACAGCACACGCGAACGAACTCGCGGTGGACGTACGGGGGCTGCGCAAGCAGTACGGGGACGTGACCGCGGTCGACGGTATCGATCTCGGCATCCGGCGGGGGGAGGTGTTCGGCCTGCTCGGGCCCAATGGGGCGGGCAAGAGCACCACGGTGGAGATCCTCCAGGGCAATCGCGCACGGGACGGGGGCGAGGTGTCCGTGCTCGGGGCGGACCCGGGGCGGGCCACGCGCGCGTGGCGCTCGCGCGTCGGAATCGTCTGGCAGGACGAATCCGCGCCCGCCGAGTTGACGGTGCGGGAAACCGTGCGACATTTCGCCCGATATTACCCGAAGCCGAGAAACCCGGAGGAAGTCCTCGCTCTGGTGGGTCTCCGGGAGAAGGCGGGCAGTCGTATCAAGGCCCTCTCCGGTGGACAGCGGCGGCGGCTCGACGTGGCACTCGGGGTGATCGGCGGGCCGGAGCTGCTGCTCCTGGACGAGCCGACGACCGGCTTCGACCCGGCGGCCCGCCGCCAGTTCTGGGAGCTGATCCGTACGCTGGCCGACGAAGGCACGACGATCCTGCTGACCACGCACTACCTGGAGGAGGCGGAGGCGCTGGCCGACCGGCTCGCGGTCATCGCGAACGGCCGCGTGGTCGCCGAGGGCGAACCGGCCGCGCTGCGCGACCGCCACGGTACCGAGGCCACTGTCGAGTGGACGGAACCGGACGGCACCCCGCGCGCGGAGCGCACCGGCACGCCCACGCGCGCGGTCGCCGAGCTCATGCGCCGCTTCGACGGGGAGATACCGGGGCTGCGGGTGAGCCGCCCGACCCTGGAGGACGTCTATCTCAGGCTGACGGGGCAGAGCGACGAGGCCGGACAGGCCGGACGGATCACGCAGGAGGACGAACGATGACGACGACTGCCGTACGTCCCCCGGAAGAAGCGCTCACCGCGCGGCTGCCCGGCGCGTGGAGCCTCGGTCTCAGCCGGGGCGCGTTGGAGATCAAACAGTTCTTCCGGATGCGTGAACAGGTCGTCTTCACGTTCGCCTTCCCCGTGGTCTTCCTGTTCCTGTTCGCGTCGATCTTCAGTGACGCCGTGGAGGGGGCGGGCATCTCCGCCTCACAGCTGTACGTGCCCGCGATGACGGCCGCCGGGATCATGTCCACCAGCTTCCAGTCCCTCGGCGTCTCCATCGCCGTCGAGCGGGACGAGCGGGTGCTGCGCCGGCTGCGTGGCACCCCCATGCCCCCGGCCTCGTACTTCCTCGGGAAGATCTGGCTGGTCTTCGTCACCGGGCTGTTGGAGACGGCGATCCTCCTCCTGGTCGGCACGACGCTGTACGACGTGGACCTGCCGACGTCCGCCGGCAGGTGGTTCGACCTCGCCTGGATCTTCGTCCTCGGGCTGACGGCCTGCGCGCTGCTCGGCATCGCGATCAGCTCGGTGCCGAGGTCCGGCAAGAGCGCCACCTCCGTGGTCGTCCTGCCCTTCCTTGTCCTGCAGTTCATCTCCGGGGTCTACATCGCCGTCGACACGATCCCCGAGTGGATGCTGAACATCGGTGCGCTGTTCCCGCTGAAGTGGATGTGCCAGGGACTGCGCGGGGTGTTCCTGCCGGAGTCTGCGCGCGTCCTGGAGCAGACGGGCGACTGGGAGTTCGGCCGCGTCGCCCTGGTCCTCGCCGCCTGGTGCGTCGGAGGATTGGTGCTGTGTCTGCTGACCTTCCGCTGGAAGAGCCGGCGCGACGGATGACGACGACCACCGGCGCGTACACCTGGGACCGCTCGTTCCGGCTCTGGGACTCGTACTTCGCCGTCGTGTGGGTGGCCACCCTGGTGTTCGTCGTGCTCGGCGCGGGGAACACGGGGTGGCCGCTGGGCGCGCTCGCGGCCGGACTCCTCGTCCCGCTGGTTCCCTGGTACGTGGCGTTCGGGCGCCCGATCATGCGGGAGAACCGGACCGACGAGCACCGGGCCCTCCTCTACCTCGCCGGAACGGTCGTACTGTTCCTGCCGTCGGCCCTCCTCGTCGGCGAGACCCGGCTGATGTCCTTCGCTCTGGTTCCCCAGTGCTTCATGTCACTGCGTCTGCGGTGGGCGCTGATCGCTGTAGCGTTCATCAACATCGTGCCGGTGGCGGGCTGGGCGCTGCTGTGGCGGCCCGATGCCGGAACCGTCTTCTTCAACTCCGTGTTCGCGGTCGTCACGCTCGCCTTCTCGGTGGCCATCGGCAGCTGGATCATTCGCGTCATCGAGCAGAGCGAGGAAAGGGCGGAGCTGATCGCCGAGTTGGACGCCAGCCGCCATGAGATCTCCCGTCTGTCGGCCGCGCACGGCGCGCTGGCCGAGCGGGAACGGCTCTCCCGGGAGATCCACGACACGCTCGCGCAGGGGTTCACCAGTCTGCTGATGCTGGTGCAGGCCGTGGATGCCGAGCTGGAGGACGATCTTCCCGCCGCCCGGCGCCACCTGGCGCTGATGGAGGAGACGGCCCGGCAGAACCTGGCCGAGGCGCGGGCGCTGGTCGCCGGTGGCGCACCCGCCGACCTGCACGGCGCCTCCCTGCCGGACGCGTTGCGCCGGCTGGCCGCCCGGCACGGCGCCGAGGTGGACATCACCGGTCCGGTGCGCGCGCTGTCCGCCGGGCCCGAGGTGGTGGCCCTGCGCTCCTGCCAGGAGGCGTTGGCCAACGTGCGCAAGCACGCGGCGACTTCGACCGTGGTCGGCATCACGCTGGCGTACGCCGAGGAGACGCTCACCCTGTCCGTCCGGGACGACGGCTGCGGCTTCGAGCCGTCCGCCGTGACGGACGGCTACGGTCTGGCCGGACTGCGCGCCCGGGCCGCCGAAGTGGGCGGCACGGCGTGCGTGGACAGCGCTCCCGGCACGGGTACGACGGTGACCGTGCGACTGCCCGTCCCACCTCCGAGGAGCACCCCGTGATCCGGATCATCCTCGCCGACGACCACCCCGTCGTGCGCGAGGGCCTGCGCGCCATGCTGAGCGCCGAGCCCGACCTCGATGTGGTCGCCGACGCGTCGAACGGCCCTCAGGCGGAGGCGCTGGCGGCCGAGTTGCGCCCCGACATCGTTCTGATGGATCTGCGGATGCCGGGGGGCGGGGGCGTTGACTCGATTCTGCGGATGACGGAGGCCGGGCTGTCGTGCCGCGTCATCGTGTTGACGACGTACGAGACGGACGGCGACATTCTGCGTGCCGTGGAGGCCGGTGCCGCCGGTTATCTGCTCAAGGATCTGCCGCGTGGTGAGCTGGCGGAGGCCGTGCGGGCCGCCGCGCGGGGCGAGACGGTGCTCGCGCCGTCGGTGGCCGCGCGGCTGGTCGACCAGTTGCGTACGAAGCCGGAGCGGCCGCGGTTGTCCGAGCGGGAGACGGCGGTGCTGCGGCTGGTGGCGGAGGGGTGCACCAACGCGGAGATCGGTCGACGGCTGTTCATCGGTGAGTCGACGGTCAAGACCCATCTCCTGCGTGCGTTCGGCAAGTTGGGGGTGGACGACCGGACGGCTGCGGTGACGAGTGCGATGCGGTTCGGGTTGCTGGACTGAGGGTTCCTCGCCCCCCGCCGCCCCTACCCGTCCCATCCCCAGGGGCTCCGCCCCTTCAACCCCAGTCCAGGGGGCTACGCCCCCTGACCCCCCAATTCCGGGGCTCCGCCCCCGACCCCGCCGGCCCGCTCCGGGACTCCGCCCCGCCCGCCCTCTCTGGGGCTCCGCCCCCGGGCCCTGTCCGAGCTGCGCCTCCAGCCCCACACTTCGGGGCACCACCCCCGGCCCCCTCCGGGGCACCGCCCCGCACCACCACCCTCTGGGGCTGCGGGCCCCACCCACCGGGCTACACCCCCAGCCCCACACTCCGGGGCACCACCCCCGGCCCCCTCCAGGACACCGCCCCGCACCATCACCCTCTGGGGCTGCGGCCCCACCAGCCGGGCTCCGCCCCGCACCCCACCTTCTGGGGGGGCTGCGGCCCCGACCCCACCCTCCGGGGCTCCGCCCCCGGCCCCCTTGCCGGGGGGCCAGCCCCCGGGCCCCCGCTCCTCAAAACGCCGGAGGGGCTGGATGGTGTGGGCTCGCGGGCTGGGCCGGGAGCTGTGTCGAGGTCAGGGGCCGCCGAGCCTGTCCGGTGTGTAAGGACAAGATGGCCGTCAGGCCGACAGCGTGGGGGGGGCTGGGGGCGGAGCCCCCAGGGGACGGGGATGGGTAGGGGCGGCGGGGGCGAAGTAGAGCCGGCCGTGACCCGGTCCGCCCTCAGCCCAGCCGGGACTCCAGTTCCGCCACGACCTCGTTCACCCCGATGGCCACCTGCTCGCCGGACTCCATGTCCTTGAGCTGCACCACACCCTCGGCGAGATCACGCTCACCCGCGACGAGCGTGTACCGCGCACCGCTGCGGTTCGCGTTCTTCATCGCGCCCTTCAACCCCTTCCCACCGAAGGAGAAGTCGGCCGCGATGCCCACCTTGCGCAGTTCGGTGACCTTCGCGAAGAGGACCCGGCGGGCCTCCTCGCCCAGCGGGACGGCGAACACGCTCGTGGACGCGGGGAGCGCGAGCTCCACACCCTCCGCCTCCAGGGCAAGGACCGTGCGGTCGACCCCCAGCGCCCAGCCGACCGACGGGAGCGCCGGGCCGCCGATCATCTCCGACAGACCGTCGTAGCGGCCCCCGCCGCCCACCGCGGACTGGGAGCCGAGGCCGTCGTGGACGAACTCGAAGGTCGTACGGGTGTAGTAGTCGAGGCCGCGGACCAGCTTGGGGTCGTCCTCGAAGGACACTCCCGCCGCCGTGATCAGCTCGCGGACCTCCTCGTGGTACGTCTTGCACCCGTCGCACAGGTAGTCACGCAGCAGCGGAGCACCCACGAGCTGCTTCTGGACCGCGTCCCGCTTGTCGTCGAGCACCCGGAGAGGGTTGATCTCGGAGCGGCGCAAGGTGTCCTCGTCGAGGTCGAGGCCGCGCAGGAAGTCCTGGAGTGCCGCCCGGTACACCGGGCGGCACTCCTTGTCCCCCAGGGAGTTGAGGAGGATACGGAAGTTCCTGAGGCCCAGCGAGCGGTACGCCTGGTCCGCCAGGATGATCAACTCGGCGTCCAGCGCCGGGTCCTCGGCCCCGATCGCCTCGGCACCGACCTGCGAGAAGTGGCGGTAGCGGCCCTTCTGCGGGCGCTCGTAGCGGTAGTACGAGCCGGAGTACCAGAGCTTGACCGGAAGGTTGCCCGCCTTGTGCAGGTTGGCCTCCAGCGCGGCCCTCAGGACCGAGGCCGTGCCCTCGGGGCGCAGGGCCAGCCTGTCGCCGCCCTTCGTCTCGAAGGCGTACATCTCCTTCGTCACGATGTCCGTCGACTCGCCGACGCCACGCGCGAAGAGTTCCACGTTCTCGAAGCCCGGGGTCTCGATGTAGCCGTAGCCGGAGTTGCGCAGCGGCGCGGCGATCGCCTCACGGACGGCCAGGTACGTGGCGCTGTCCGGCGGGATCAGGTCGTACGTGCCCTTGGGGGCCTTGAAGGTGCTCACGGAAGGTCTCGTCACATTCCTCGTCGGGGAGGGGTGCTCCCACCCGCACTGGGTTCCTGGCGGCCGGCGGCCACCTGCCGCAGGTACGGGTTGGTGGCGCGCTCCTGGCCGATGGTCGTCTGGGGGCCGTGGCCCGACAGCACCACGGTCGAGTCGTCGAGCGGCAGGCACACGCGGGCCAGCGAGTCGAGCATCTCGGCCATGTCACCGCCGGGCAGGTCGGTGCGTCCGATGGAGCCGGCGAAGAGCAGATCGCCCGAGAAGAACACCGACGGGATGTCCGCCGTCTCCGGCATCTGGAAGGTCACCGACCCCTTCGTATGGCCGGGCGCGTGCGCGACGGACAGCTCCAGACCGGCCAGTTGCAGCGCCGAACCGTCCGTCAGCTCCTTGACGTCGTCGGGCTCCCCCACCGTCAGCTCGCCCATCAGCGGCATCCCGATGGAGCGGCCGAGTCCCTTCTCCGGGTCGCTCATCATGTAGCGGTCGGCGGGGTGGATCCACGCCGGTACGCCGTGCGCGCCGCACACCGGGACGACCGAGGCCACGTGGTCGAGGTGGCCGTGGGTGAGCACGACGGCGACGGGCTTGAGCCGGTGCTTCTTCAGCGCCTCCTCGACTCCCTCGGCGGCCCGGTGGCCCGGGTCGATGATCACGCACTCCTCTCCGGCGGCCGGGGCGACCAGGTAACAGTTGGTCCCCCAGGCCCCGGCGGGGAACCCGGCAATGAGCACGATCGTCCTTCGGATTGTGGAGTACGGGCTGGATTGCTGCGCATCAGAGCCTACCGGCGCTGCCGTTTCCTCAGCGAACCCATATACGGTACGGGGCACACACAAGCGGTCGGCTCACCAGTCGCACGCGTACCGGTCGACGTACGAAGACGCATGAGGAGAGAACCCGGTGGTCAGCCAGGAACAGCGGCGGCGTCAGCTCGCCCGGGAGAAGTTCTTGCGGCAGCAGCAGCGGCGCACGGCCGCGCGACGCAAGGCACGTGCCCGCAATGCCGTGATCGCGTCGGTGCTCGGCGTCATCCTGATAGGCAGTGTGGCGCTGTATACGACCGGGGTACTCAAGGACGACGGCAAGAAGGAGAACGCGAGCGCGGAGGTGACGCCGAGCGCCTCACCGAGCAAGGCCCCGGACCCGTGCGAGAAGCCCGCCGAGGGCAAGGTGAAGGAGCTCACGTTCAAGAAGGAGCCCGACGTCACCGTCGACAAGAGCGCGAAGTACACGATGGACCTGCAGACCACCTGCGGTGACATCTCCATCGCCATGGACGCGGCGAAGACCCCGCGCACGGTGAACTCGTTCGACTTCCTGGTCAACAAGGGGTACCTGGACCACACGAAGTGCCATCGGCTCACCACCGCGGGCATCTATGTGCTCCAGTGCGGGGACCCCCAGGGCACCGGCATGGGCGGGCCGGGCTACACGATCCCGGACGAGAACCTGAAGGACAAGAGCCTGAAGGGCGGGGTGTACCCGGCGGGCACCGTGGCCATGGCGAACCAGTACAACGCCCAGACGAAGGAGGGCCGTAACAGCGGCGGCAGCCAGTTCTTCCTCGTCTACCAGGACAGTCAGCTCCCGCCGGACTACACACCGTTCGGCACGATCTCGGCATCGGGGATGAAGGTCCTGGAGAAGATCGCCAAGGCGGGCGAGAGCACGGGGCAGGGCGACGGCACGCCGAACGCGACGGTCGTGATCAACAAGGCGACTGTCAAGGAAAGCTGACCGCCAACTGCGCAATTTCGGTCGCGCGGGATGCGGACAGCCGCCCTGCCGGTCGCCTATGTTGGCCGTGACGAAACTGTGGACGATGCCCGGGGGTGCTTCAGCCCTTCGCAGGCATCATGTGGAGGAGGCGCTGTGAGCAGCGACCCGTGGGGCCGCGTCGACGAGACGGGGACCGTGTACGTGCGTACGGCCGACGGCGAGCAGGTCGTCGGTTCCTGGCAGGCCGGCTCTCCCGAGGAGGCGCTGGCCTACTTCGAACGCAAGTACGAGGGACTGGTTGTCGAGATCGGCCTCCTCGAAAAGCGAGTGAAGACCACCGACCTGTCGGCGAAGGACGCCCAGGCCGCGATCGACCATCTGCGGGAGCAGGTCGACGCGCATCACGCGGTCGGCGACCTGGATGCCCTGCGGACGCGGTTGGACAAGCTGGTCGAGGCCGTCGAGGCGCGCCGTGAGGAGCGCAAGGCGCAGCGGGCGAAGCAGTCCGACGAGGCACGGCACGCCAAGGAGGCCCTGGTCACCGAGGCGGAGGAGCTGGCCCAGTCCGACCAGTGGCGGGCGGCCGGAGAGCGGCTGCGCGCGCTGGTGGACACCTGGAAGGGACTGCCGAGGCTCGACCGCAAGTCGGACGACGAACTGTGGCACCGCTTCTCGCACGCGCGGTCGGCGTTCTCCAAGCGGCGCAAGGCGCACTTCGCGCAGCTGGACGCGCAGCGCGAGGACGCCCGCAGGACGAAGGAGCGGCTGGTCGCCGAGGCCGAGTCCCTGTCGGGCTCGACCGACTGGGGGCCGACGGCGGCCCGCTACCGCGAGCTGATGTCCGAGTGGAAGGCCGCGGGCCGCGCCCAGCGCGAGCACGAGGACGACCTGTGGAACCGTTTCCGCGGTGCCCAGGACATCTTCTTCGCGGCGCGCAGCTCGGTGTTCGCGGAGCGTGACGCCGAGCAGGCGGAGAACCTCAAGCTCAAGGAGGAACTGGCCGGGGAGGCGGAGAAGCTGCTGCCGATCACGGACCTGAAGGCGGCCCGTGCGGCGTTCCGCTCCATCAACGAGCGCTGGGAGGCCATCGGCCACGTCCCGCGGGACGCCCGTCCCAAGGTGGAGGGCCGGATGCACGCTGTGGAGCGGGCCCTCCAGGAGTCCGAGGAAGCGGAGTGGCGCCGTACGAACCCGGAGGCCCGCGCCCGGGCCGAGGGGCTCACGGGCCAGCTCCAGGCGGCCGTGGACAAGCTGAAGGGCCAGATCGAGCAGGCGCGGGCCCAGGGCAACAACGCCAGGGCCGACAAGCTCGAAAGGGAGCTGGAGGGCCGCCAGGCACTGCTGGACCAGGCGCTGAAGGGCCTGCAGGAGTTCGGCGGCTGAACAAGGCTGACAGGGCTGACAGAGCTCTCGCCGCGCATACGAAGGGGCTCCCGTACACACACGTACGGGAGCCCCTTCGTATGCGCCCCTGCGCGGCGCAGGTTACGGCCTGCGCGCCGACGTCACCCGGTACACGTCGTACACGCCCTCGACGCCCCGTACGGCCTTCAGGACGTGGCCCAGGTGCTTCGGGTCGCCCATCTCGAAGGTGAATCGGGACGTGGCCACGCGGTCACGGGACGTCTGGACCGCGGCCGAGAGGATGTTGACGTGCTGGTCGGAGAGCACGCGCGTGACGTCGGAGAGCAGCCGGGAGCGGTCCAGCGCCTCGACCTGGATGGCGACCAGGAAGACCGAGGACTGGGTGGGCGCCCACTCGACGTCGAGGATGCGCTCGGGCTCGCGGGACAGCGACTCGACGTTGACGCAGTCGCTGCGGTGGACCGACACACCGCTGCCGCGCGTCACGAAGCCGATGATCGGGTCGCCGGGGACGGGCGTACAGCAGCGGGCCAGCTTCACCCAGACGTCCTCGACGCCCTTGACCACGACACCCGGGTCGTTGGTGCTGCGGCGCTTGCGTCCACGGCCGCGCGCCGGTGGTACCGCCTCGTCGATCTCCTCGGAGGCCGCCTCCTCGCCGCCGAGGGCCTGCACCAGCTTCTGTACGACGTTCTGCGCCGCCACATGGCCCTCGCCGATCGCCGCGTACAGGGACGAGATGTCCGGGTAGCGCATCTCGTGGGCGAGGGTCACCAGGGAGTCGCCGGTCAGGATGCGCTGGATCGGCAGGTTCTGCTTGCGCATCGCGCGGGCGATGGCGTCCTTGCCCTGCTCGATGGCCTCGTCGCGGCGCTCCTTGGAGAACCAGGCGCGGATCTTGTTGCGGGCGCGCGGCGACTTCACGAAGCCGAGCCAGTCGCGGGACGGGCCCGCTCCGGTCGCCTTGGAGGTGAAGACCTCCACCAGGTCGCCGTTGTCCAGGGTGGATTCGAGCGGGACCAGGCGTCCGTTGACCCTGGCACCTATCGTGCGGTGGCCGACCTCGGTGTGGACCGCGTAGGCGAAGTCGACGGGCGTCGCGCCGGCCGGCAGCGCTATCACGTCGCCCTTCGGCGTGAAGACGAAGACCTCGTTGCGGGACAGGTCGAAGCGCAGCGACTCCAGGAACTCGCTGGGGTCCTCGGTCTCCTTCTGCCAGTCGAGGAGCTGCCGCAGCCACGCCATGTCGTTGATGGCGGCCGCGTCCTTGCCGGCTTTGCCGGACGGTGTCTTCGGGACGTCCGTACGGACCTTGGAGGCGCCCGCGACGGCCTCCTGCTTGTACTTCCAGTGCGCGGCGATGCCGTACTCGGCGCGGCGGTGCATGTCGAAGGTACGGATCTGGAGTTCGACCGGTTTGCCGTTGGGGCCGATGACCGTCGTGTGGAGCGACTGGTACATGTTGAACTTGGGCATCGCGATGTAGTCCTTGAACCGGCCGGGGACCGGGTTCCATCGCGCGTGCACGGTGCCGAGAGCGGCGTAGCAGTCCCTGACCGTGTCGACGAGGACGCGGATGCCCACCAGGTCGTAGATCTCCGCGAAGTCCCGGCCGCGGACGATCATCTTCTGGTAGACGCTGTAGTAATGCTTCGGGCGGCCGGTGACGGTCGCCTTGATGCGGGCCGCGCGCAGATCGGACTGCACCTCGTCGGTCACTATCGCGAGGTACTCGTCGCGTTTGGGGGCGCGCTCGGCGACGAGGCGGACGATCTCGTCGTACATCTTGGGATAGAGGATCGCGAACGCGAGGTCCTCCAGCTCCCACTTGATGGTGTTCATGCCCAGGCGGTGGGCGAGCGGCGCGTAGATCTCCAGGGTCTCGCGCGCCTTCTTCTCCTGCTTCTCGCGCTTGAGGTAGCGCATGGTGCGCATGTTGTGCAGGCGGTCGGCGAGCTTGATGACCAGGACGCGCGGGTCCTTGGCCATGGCGACGACCATCTTGCGCACGGTCTCGGCCTGGGCGGCCTCGCCGAACTTGACCTTGTCCAGCTTGGTGACGCCGTCGACGAGCAGCGCCACCTGGTCGCCGAAGTCGCGGCGGAGCTGGTCCAGGCCGTACTCGGTGTCCTCGACCGTGTCGTGCAGGAGGCCGGCCATGAGGGTGGCCGGGTCCATGCCGAGCTCGGCGAGGATCGTGGTCACCGCGAGGGGGTGGGTGATGTACGGGTCGCCGCTCTTGCGCTTCTGGCCACGGTGCCAGCGCTCGGCGACCTGGTAGGCCCGCTCGATCTGGCGGAGCGTCGACGTCTCGATCTTCGGGTCGTTGCTGCGCACTATCCGCAGCAGCGGCTCCAGCACCGGGTTGTACGGGTTGGACCGCTGCACACCGAGACGGGCCAGGCGGGCGCGTACGCGGTTGGAGGAGCCGGAGCGCGCGGGCTGGCCTGCGGCCGGGCGTGCCGGTGTGGACGCCGGGCGTCCGGAAGGTGAGGGCTTGGGGCGCGGCTGCTCGGCGCTCTTGTCGACGGGCGCGGGCTGGGCGCGCTCGACCGGGCCCTGCGGGGCGTTCTTCGCGCTCGGCGCGGGCTTGGCCGCGGCTCCCGAGGCGGACTCGGGCTTGGCGGCGGTCAGTGGCTGGGCCTCGTCTGGCAAGAGGACTCCTCGTGCGCGATCCGGGTCCCCCGGCAGGCTCCGGAGACCCCATGGTAGCGATCCTCGGCTCCCCGCTCGCCTTCGGCCGGTGAGACGGGCCGCTACCCGAGCAACGCACGAGGCGGGCGCCGGATTCCTCCGGTGCCCGCCTCGTCGGTGTCGTACGGATGGCGCAGGGCTTTCGTCCGCCTGTCGTGGCGGTGCTCAGACCTGGAGCAGCGCCTCCAGTGGGGCGCCTCCCAGGGCCGGCTCCAGGCGGGCGCGGCCACCCAGGAAGCCGAGCTCCATCAGTACGGAGACCCCCGCGATCTCGGCTCCCGCCCGGCGTATCAGCTGGACGGAGGCCTCGGCGGTGCCGCCGGTGGCGAGGACGTCGTCGATCACCATGACGCGGTCGTGCCGCGACAGGTCCTCGGCGTGCACCTCGATCTCCGCGGAGCCGTACTCCAGGTCGTAGGCCTGGCCGAGGGTCGCTCCGGGGAGCTTGCCCGCCTTGCGTACGGGGACGAAGCCGACTCCCGAGCGCACCGCTACGGGTGCGCCGAGGATGAAGCCGCGGGCCTCCAGGCCGACGATCTTCGTGGCGCCGTGGCGGACGACGAGTTCCGCGAGCGCGTCGGTGAGGGCGGTGAACGCCACCGGGTCGGCCAGCAGCGGGGTGATGTCCTTGAACATCACGCCCGGCTCGGGGTGGTCGGGGATGTCGCGGATGCGGCTGAGCAGCAGCGTCGTGATCTCGGAGAGCTCGGTCATCGGCGCTTCCCCGAGGGTCGGCCACGACCCCGGTTGCGGGACGCGGGCTGGTGGCGCGGGCCGACGACCGCGGGGGCCGCGTCCTCCGGCTCGTCGCCGTACTCCTCGTCGTCGCCCTGCTCCTGAGCGGGCTCGCCCTGGGCGGCCTGGGCGCGCTTGGCCAGGACGCGCTTCTTCAGGGCCTTCATCTGCGGCTCGCGCTCCTTGAGGTCGGCGACGAGCGGGGTGGCGATGAAGATCGAGGAGTACGCACCGGCGGCCAAGCCGACGAACAGCGAGAGCGAGATGTCGTTGAGCATGCCCGCGCCGAGGACACCGCCGCCGATGAACAACAGGCCCGCCACTGGCAGCAGCGCGACCACCGTGGTGTTGATCGAACGCACCAGGGTGCTGTTGATCGAGCGGTTGGCGACCTCGCCGTAGGTCCAGCGGGTCTGCTTGGTGATGTCCTTCGTCTGCTCCTTGAGGCTGTCGAAGACGACGACCGTGTCGTAGAGCGAGTAGCCGAGGATCGTCAGCAGACCGATCACCGTGCCCGGCGTGACCTCGAAGCCGACGAGGGCGTAGATGCCGACCGTGATCGTGATGTCGTGGATCAGGGCGACGAACGCGGCGATGGCCATGCGCCACTCGAACGCGATCGCCAGGTAGATCACCACGAGGACCATGAAGATCGCGAGGCCCTGCCAGGCCTTGTTGGCGATCTGGTCACCCCAGCTGGGGCCGACCAGGTCGGCGTTGATCTTCTCCGAGTCGACCTTCAGGTCCTTGGCCAGCTGTTCCTTGACCGCGTCGGACTTGCCGGTGTCGACGCCGGAGATCTGGATGCGCATACCGCCCGTGCCGAGCTCCTGCACGATCGCGTCGTGCCCGGCCGCCTCTTCGGCGTATGTCTGGGTCTGGGCGACCGAGACGCTGGTCTTCGGGGTGGTGAAGACGGCGCCGCCCTGGAACTCGATGCCCATGTTCAGGCCGCGCACCGTCAGGCCGAGGATGGCCGTGATGGTGATCAGGATGGAGATGCCGTACCAGAGCTTGCGGTTGCCGACGAAGTCGTAGCCGACCTCGCCGCGGTGGAGTCGGGCGCCGAGGTTGCCGAGTTTCGACATCTCAGGCCTCCTTCGGGTCGACGGGGACGGCGGGACGGCGGGTGCGGCGCAGCGGTGGCTGGGCACCCAGTCGCTTCGGGTCGAGGCCGGACCAGCTGTGGCCGTTCGCGAAGAACTTCCTGCGGGCGAGGAGCGTCAGCAGCGGCTTGGTGAAGAGGAACACCACGACCACGTCGAGCAGGGTGGTCAGACCGAGCGTGAACGCGAAGCCCTGGACCTTGCCGACGGTGACGACGAACAGCACCGCGGCGGCGAGGAACGACACGAAGTCGGAGACCAGGATGGTGCGCCGCGCTCGCGGCCAGGCCCGCTCGACGGCGGGGCGGAGCGAGCGGCCCTCGCGGATCTCGTCGCGGACGCGTTCGAAGTACACGATGAACGAGTCCGCTGTGATGCCGATCGCGACGATGGCACCGCAGACCGCCGGCAGGTTCAGCGCGAAGCCGATGGTCGGGCCCAGCAGAGACATGATCACGTAGGTCAGGGCCGCGGAGATCAGCAGCGAGGCGATGGCGATGAGCGACAGACCGCGGTAGTAGACGACCAGGTACAGCACGACCAGCCCGAGGCCGATGGCGCCGGCGATCAGACCGGCGTGCAGCTGCTCGCCACCGAGCGCGGCGGTGACGGTCGTGACGCTCGCTTCCTTGAAGGTGAGCGGGAGCGCGCCGTACGACAGCATGTTCGCGAGGCCCTGGGCCTCCTCCTGGGTGAAGCTGCCGGAGATCTCGGCGTTGCCACCGGTGATCGACTGGTTGACGTACGGGTCGGAGACGACGTCGCCGTCGAGGACGATCGCGAACTGGTTCTGCGGGGACTGGTTCTTGGCGAGCTGGCCGGTGATGTCGGCGAACTTCTTGGCACCGCCGGACGTGAACTTCATGGTGACTTTCCAGCCCGCGGCACTCTGGGTGTCGAAGACCGCCTGAGCCTTTTCGACGTCCGTGCCGTCGACCCCAGCAGGGCCGAGGATGTACTTCTGCCACTGCTTCTGGGAGTTCTGGCCGCAGGCGAGGATGGTGTCGCTGGGCTTGGCTCCGTCACCGGCCTTGGCGCGCTGTGCCGGCTTGGTGCAGTCGAGCGCGGCGTACTCGGCCTGGAGCTTGGCCGTCGCGTCGTCGGCCCCGCCGGGGCTCCCGGACGGGGAGGCGCCGGCGCTCGTGGAGGCCGAGCCGCTCGGCGTGGGGTCGGCCTTCAGCGCGTCGGTGACCGCGCGGCCCTGCGAGGTGGCGGAGGAGGACGGTGTGGCGGAGGAGGACGAGGTCGCCTTCTCCTTGTCGCTGGCCTTGTCGGAGGGCGACGCGCTCGGGGAGCCGCTGGGGCTGGCGCTCGGGCTGGGGGTCGCGCCGGTGCCGGACACCTCCGTGGTCAGGACCGGGCGGAAGTAGAGCTTGGCGGTGGTGCCGACCTGTTCCCGGGCCTGCTGGGAGTTCGTGCCCTTGGGGATGTTGACGATGATGTTTTCCCGGCCCTGTGTCTGTACCTCAGCCTCGGAGACACCCAGACCATTGACACGGCGCTCCATGATGGAGACCGCGGTGTCCATGTTCGTCTTGTTGATCGCATTGGGCTGACCCGGCTCATTGACCGCCGTCAGCGTGATGCTGGTGCCCCCGGCGAGGTCGATGCCGAGACGCGGAGTGGTGTGTCCGGAGAGGAACATTCCCCCGGTGAGCGCCACGATGGCGATCAGGATGAGGACGAGTGCGCGGCCTGGTTTGCTCTGGGCGCTCGCGCTCCGGCCCTTCTTCGGTGCTGCCACCTTCTCGTAACTCCCTCTCGGGCCGCCTCAGCGCCGGTCGAGCGGGCGGGCGGCCATGACATGGTCTCGGATCCGTGCGGGACGGCACGACCGGGGGGGTGGCGCGGCACGAGCTGGTCGCGCCGCGCCCCCGGGAACGTGACTACTTCGCGTCGGACTCGCCGTCGGTCTTCTTCGGCTCCGCGTCCTCGGCCTTCTTCGGCTCCGTGTCGTCGGCCTTCGCCTCGGCGGGCTTGTCGGCCGCGTCGTCGTCCGCGTCCTTCTTACCAAGGTCGATGGGCTTGTCGTCGGAGGCGACGGAAGCGTCGGCGGCGGGCTCGTCGGTCTCGGTGAGAGAGGAGGCGTCGTCCGGCACGATGTCGGACTTCAGGTCGTGCTCGATGCCGTGGACGATGCGGTTGTACTCGTCGTCGGAGAGGACGGCGCCGATCGCGTTCTTCGCGAAGAGCAGTTCCACGCCCGGTCCGGCGTCGAGGAGGACCGTGTCGTCGTTGACCTCCTTCACCGTCGCGTACATGCCCCCGATGGTGCGGACGCCACTGCCGGGCTGCATTTGGTTCCGCATGTCGACGGCCTGCTGCTGCTTCTTCTTGGCCGACCGGGTCATCAGGAACATGGCCCCGATGAGCACGATGAACGGGAGGAGGGTCACGAGACTCACGGGTGGGAACTTCCTTCACACGACCGCATTGGTGAGCGGCCTGATGGTTGGGGGTATGGGTGCCGCCGACGAAGGCGGCATCGGCGGAGTCTAAGGGAGTCCGCGCGCAAGGAACAACGCCCAGCATCGCACCGGGGTTCCTGACCCGGCCAATGCCCGCGCCGTCACGCCCCGAACAAGTCTTGTTGTCCGTTTCCCCCGGTGGTCGCGCGGGGCGGGGTGAGGCCGAGGTGGGCCCATGCCGCGGGGGTCGCGACCCGGCCGCGCGGGGTGCGGGCGAGCAGTCCCTCGCGGACGAGGAAGGGCTCGGCGACCTCCTCGACCGTCTCGCGCTCCTCCCCCACCGCGACGGCGAGCGTGGACAGGCCGACGGGGCCGCCGCCGAACAGCTTCAGCAGGGCCTCCAGCACGGCGCGGTCGAGGCGGTCGAGTCCGCGGGCGTCGACCTCGTAGACGGCGAGGGCGGCCCCGGCGATGTCTCTGGTGATGACTCCGTCGGCCTTGACCTGCGCGTAGTCCCGCACCCGGCGCAGCAGGCGGTTGGCGATACGGGGCGTGCCCCGGGAGCGGCCCGCGATCTCGGCGGCGCCCTCGGCCTCGATCCCGACGTCCAGCAGGTGTGCGGAGCGGTGGATGACGCGCTCCAGTTCGGCGGGCTCGTAGAACTCCATGTGCGCGGTGAAGCCGAAGCGGTCGCGCAGTGGGGGCGGGAGCAGGCCCGCGCGCGTGGTGGCGCCGACCAGGGTGAACGGTGGCAGTTCGAGAGGGATGGCGGTGGCGCCCGGGCCCTTGCCGACGATGACGTCGACGCGGAAGTCCTCCATCGCCATGTAGAGCATCTCCTCGGCGGGACGGGACATGCGGTGGATCTCGTCGAGGAACAGGACCTCGCCCTCCTGGAGCGAGGACAGGATCGCGGCCAGGTCGCCCGCGTGCTGGATGGCGGGGCCGCTGGTGATGCGGATGGGGGCGCCCATCTCGGCCGCGATGATCATCGACAGGGTGGTCTTGCCGAGGCCCGGTGCACCGGAGAGGAGGACGTGGTCGGCGGTCGCCCCACGCGCGCGTGCCGCCCGCAGCACGAGGTCGAGCTGCTCGCGGACCTTCTCCTGGCCGATGAACTCGTCCAGGTCCTTGGGGCGCAGGGCGGCTTCGACGGCCTGGTCCTCACGGTCGGCGACAGAGCCCACCAGCCGCTCGGGGGCGGTGGCGTCGGTCGTGTCGTCCCAGTTCATTGCTGTGCCTCGCGGGTCGGTCGCGGTCGGATGGGTCGTGCGGTGCCTGGTCGCCGTACGGGCGCTTCGTCAGGGGGCGGGCTTGCGTGGCCTGCGAGCCGGTCAGCGGGCTCTGTTGAGGGTCTGCAGGGCGGCCTTCAGCAGGTGACCCACCTGGGGTGTGCCCTCGGTGGCCTCGGCCTGGGGGGTGACGGCCGCCACGGCCTCGTCGGCGTCGCGGGTCGCGTACCCGAGGCCGATCAGGGCCGCGTGCAGTTGGTCGCGCCAGCCGACGCTCACCGGGGCGCCCACGCCCGTGCCGGTGCCGGTCGGCTCGCCCAGGCGGTCCTTGAGCTCCAGAAGGAGTTTCTGGGCGCCCTTCTTGCCGATCCCGGGGACGGCGGTGAGCGCCTTCTCGTCGCCGGTCGACACCGCGCGGCGCAGCGCGTCGGGGGCGTGCACCGCCAGCATCGCCTGGGCCAGACGGGGGCCCACACCGCTCGCGGTCTGCAGCAGTTCGAAGACCTGGCGCTCGTCGTCGTCCGCGAAGCCGTACAGGGTCAGCGAGTCCTCCCGTACGACGAGGGAGGTGGCGAGCTTGGCCGGCCGGCCCATGCGCAGCCCGGACAGTGTGCCCGGTGTGCACTGGACGGCGATGCCGATGCCGCCCACCTCGACCACGGCGGAGTCGGGAGCGAGAGCGGCGACCGGGCCGCTGACGAAGGCGATCATGAGGTGCGGCCTTTCGATGCGTGCAGGGCGACGGCTTGCTGGAGCCGGTTCTGGGCGGGGGCGCGCCAGATGTGGCAGATGGCGAGTGCGAGGGCGTCGGCGGCGTCGGCGGGTTTCGGGGGTGCGCCGAGCCGCAGCAGCCGGGTGACCATGGCGCCGACCTGGGCCTTGTCGGCGCGGCCGCTGCCGGTGACGGCAGCCTTGACCTCGCTGGGGGTGTGCAGGGCGACGGGTATGCCACGGCGGGCTGCGCAGAGCGTGGCGATGGCGCTGGCCTGGGCGGTGCCCATGACCGTCCGTACGTTGTGCTGGCTGAACACCCGTTCCACGGCGACGAATTCGGGCTTGTGGTCGTCCAGCCACTGCTCGATGCCCTGCTCGATGGCGACGAGACGGTGCCCCAACTCGGCGTCCGCGGGCGTCCGTACGACACCGACGCCGAGCATGGTCAACGGCCGCCCTGCGACGCCCTCCACGACCCCGACACCGCATCGGGTCAGTCCTGGGTCCACCCCCAGTACGCGCACCCGCCCCTCCCCTCCTCGCGGCTGGACCGCCGCCGCTCTCGCGGAACCTGGCCGAGCACCGCCGGGGTTCCTCAGCTGCCGGTCGCGGTCCGCGGACGGTGATCTTTGACTTCACGCCAGGCTATCCGCTGCCACCGACAACGGCGGCGGGCCGGTAGGACGTGTCCCACCGGCCCGCCGATACCGCCGCTCAGCTCGCGGCAGCGTTATGCGTCGTCATGCGTCGACCTTCGCCATGACGTCGTCGCTCACGTCGAAGTTGGCGAAGACGTTCTGCACGTCGTCGCTGTCCTCCAGGGCGTCGATGAGCTTGAAGATCTTCTTGGCGCCCTCCTCGTCCAGCTCGACCTGCATGGTCGGGACGAAGTTGGCCTCGGCCGAGTCGTAGTCGATCCCGGCCTCCTGGAGGGCGGTGCGGACCGCGACCAGGTCGGTGGCCTCGCTGAGCACCTCGAAGGACTCGCCGAGGTCGTTGACCTCCTCGGCGCCCGCGTCGAGGACGGCACCGAGGACGTCGTCCTCGGTCAGTTCGCCCTTGGGGACGATCACGACGCCCTTGCGGTTGAAGAGGTACGAGACGGAGCCCGGGTCGGCCATCGAGCCGCCGTTGCGGGTCATGGCGACGCGGACGTCGGAGGCGGCGCGGTTGCGGTTGTCGGTGAGGCATTCGATGAGCACCGCGACACCGTTCGGGCCGTAGCCCTCGTACATGATGGTTTCGTAGTCGGCGCCACCGGCTTCAAGACCGCCACCGCGCTTGATCGCGGAGTCGATGTTCTTGTTCGGAACCGACTGCTTCTTCGCCTTCTGTACGGCGTCGTACAGCGTCGGATTACCGTCCAGGTCCACGCCGCCCATACGCGCCGCGACCTCGATGTTCTTGATCAGCTTCGCGAAGAGCTTGCCGCGCTTGGCGTCGATCACGGCCTTCTTGTGCTTCGTCGTGGCCCATTTAGAGTGGCCGGACATCTGCCTGTCTCCTTCGCGTAACCCATCCTGAACGAACGCCCCCAGCCTCAGGACCCAGGGGGACCCTTCGAGATCCTACAAGGCGTCCGCTGTCCGGTTCCCGCGCACCATCTCGACGAACAGGGCGTGCAAACGGTGGTCGCCGGTCAGTTCCGGGTGGAACGACGTGGCGAGCGCGTTGCCCTGGCGTACCGCGACGATGTGGCCGTCGTGCTCGGCGAGCACCTCGGTCTCGGCACCGACGGACTCGACCCAGGGGGCCCGGATGAAGACGCCCTCTACAGGATCGCCCTCGACGCCCCGTACGTCGACCGCCGCTTCGAAGGACTCGTTCTGCCGTCCGAAGGCGTTGCGGCGCACGATCATGTCGATGCCGCCGATGGTCTCCTGGCCCGAGCGCGGGTCGAGGATCTTGTCGGCGAGCATGATCATGCCGGCGCAGGTGCCGTAGACGGGCATGCCGTCGCGCACGCGCGCGCGGAGGGGCTCCATCACTCCGAAGAGGATGGCCAGCTTGGAGATCGTGGTGGACTCTCCGCCGGGGATGACGAGGCCGTCCACCTCGGCGAGCTCTTCGGGGCGCCGTACCGGCCTGGCCACGGCGTCGGCCGCGGCCAGGGCGATGAGATGCTCCCGTACGTCGCCCTGGAGTGCGAGCACTCCGACTACGGGAGTGGTCATTACCAGCCTCGGTTCGCGTAGCGCTCGGCCTCGGGGAGGGTGTCGCAGTTGATGCCGACCATGGCCTCGCCCAGGTTGCGGGAGGCGTCCGCGATGATCTTCGGGTCGTCGTAGAAGGTGGTGGCCTTCACGATGGCGGCGGCGCGCTTGGCCGGGTCGCCGGACTTGAAGATGCCGGAGCCGACGAAGACGCCCTCGGCTCCGAGCTGGCGCATGAGCGCGGCGTCGGCGGGGGTCGCGACTCCGCCGGCGGAGAAGAGGACAACCGGCAGCTTGCCCAGCTCGGCGACCTCCTTGACCAGCTCGTACGGGGCGCGCAGCTCCTTGGCTGCGGCGTACAGCTCGTGGTTGTCGAAGCCCCTGAGGCGGGCGATCTCGTTCTTGATCTGGCGCAGGTGGCGGACGGCCTCGACGACGTTGCCCGTGCCGGCCTCGCCCTTGGAGCGGATCATGGCGGCGCCCTCGGCGATCCGGCGCAGGGCCTCGCCGAGGTTGGTGGCGCCGCAGACGAAGGGGGTCGTGAACGCCCACTTGTCCGAGTGGTTGACCTCGTCGGCCGGGGTGAGGACCTCGGACTCGTCGATGTAGTCGACGCCGAGGGACTGGAGCACCTGCGCCTCGACGAAGTGGCCGATCCGCGACTTGGCCATCACGGGGATGGAGACCGCGTTGATGATGCCCTCGATCATGTCCGGGTCGGACATGCGGGCCACGCCGCCGTCCTTGCGGATGTCCGCGGGGACCCGCTCCAGGGCCATGACCGCGACGGCGCCCGCGTCCTCGGCGATCTTCGCCTGCTCCGGGGTGACGACGTCCATGATCACGCCGCCCTTGAGCTGCTCGGCCATGCCGCGCTTCACGCGTGCGGTGCCGGTTGCGGTGTGCTCGTCGGGCTGGGCGGAGTTGGAGAGCGTGCTGGACACGGGTTCGACCTCACTCGGGAGAAGAGGGGGGTGTTTCTGCAGCACCGAGGAAACGTGAGGGGTGCAGTCCACTGCAAGGGCCAATGGGGAGGCGGTGGATCGTTTTCGCCCCCGCCGCCCCTACCCGTCCCATCCCCAGGGGCTCCGCCCCTTCGACCCCGGCCGAGGGGGCTGCGCCCCCCGGACCCCCAGCCCCCAGCCCCCGGGGCTTCGGGGCTTCGGGGCTTCGGGGCTTCGGGGCTCCGCCCCGGACCGAACTACGGGGGCCGGCTCCGACCGCGCTTCGAGCCCCTCCCCCAAGGCTCCGCCCCCTACCGCGCTCCAAGGCTCCGCCCCTGACCGCACTGCAAGGCTTCGCCCCTGACCGGACTTCGGGGGCCACCCCCGGGCCCCGGCTCCTCAAACGCCGGACGGGCTGGAATGTGTGGGCGGCGCAGCGGCGGCAGGGGGGCCGGGCCTCCCCGCCGGGGGCGGGGCTGGGGTTTTCCCGAGGTGAGGTGCCCCTCAAGCCCGTCCGGCGGTCGAGGACGAGGCCGTTCAGGCCGGACAGCGGAGGTCTGGGGGGCGCAGCCCCTACCGGCCTGGGCTCAGGTGCCCGCGCGGTCCGCCAGTGCCGCGGGGGGCTCGTCGTCCATTTCGAAGGCCATCGGGAACGGGGCGTGGCCGGCCAGGCGAAACCAGCGGACCTTGCGGTGACGGCGCAGGGCGCGAGCGGCACGAACGGCGTCGTTGTGGAAGCGGCGGGCCATGGGGACGCGCCGTACCGCCTGGGCCAGTTCCCTCGCCGCGTCCTCCCCGCCCGGCGCCTCGCGTACCGCCTCCACCTGCTGCGCCTCCGCGAACACGGCCCGCAACGCCTGGCTCAACTCGCTCTCGGCGACCTCGCGCTGCTCCTCGTCCGCCTGCCGCGCCGCATGCGCCGCCTCGTACAGCACGATCGAGGCGGCCGGATCGAGGACCCCGGACGTGGCCAGTTCCTGGGCGACCGAGGCGCGACGCAACAGCTGCGCGTCCAGCGCGGCACGGGTGGCGTCGATGCGCGCGTGCAGCCGGTCGAGGCGCCCGGCGGTCCAGCTCAGATAGAGGCCGATCACGACCAGGCCGACGAGGATCCAGATCAGGGTTGCCATCACGGGCGGCAAGGCTACCCGTCCCTGTTCACGTCGCCGGTCACGCCTCTTTCACGTCCCAGGCGCACCGGAAACCCCCGTGCCCCGTCGAGGAGTCAGGCGTGTTCTTCGACCGTGCCGCGACCCGGTAGCGGTTGCAGTACGAGGCGTGGCACAGGTACGAGCCGCCGCGGATGACCCGTTCCTCGCCGGTCGCCGCGAAGCGGTCGGCACACCACTCCCACACGTTGCCCGACGTGTTGTACAGACCGAAGCCGTTGGGCTCATACGCGTCCACGGGGACCGTTCCGGTCGCGCCGTCCGGCCTCGTACTCACCCGGGGGAAGTCTCCCTGCCAGGTGTTCAGCCGGTCCTGCGCGAAGTCGTCGCCCCAGGGGTAGCGGCGCCCCTCCAGTCCCCCGCGCGCCGCGTACTCCCACTCCGCCTCGGTGGGCAGCCGGGCTCCCGCCCAAGCGCAGTACGCCAGCGCGTCGTTGTACGAGATGTGCACGGCAGGGTGGTCCTCCCGGCCGGCGATGTCCGACCCGGGTCCCTCGGGCGCCCCCCAGTAGGCCCTTTCGACACCGAGCCACCACGGCGCGCCGGCGACCGCGCCGAGGACCGCGGCCCGCGCGCGTGGGTGCAGCGTCAGGTGGAACACGAACGAACTGCCGTACTGCTCCGCCTCGGTGCGGTACCCGGTGGCGCGGACGAAGTCGGCGAACCGGGCGTTGGTGACGGCCGTCGTGTCGATCCGGAAGGGGGCCACCCGCACGGTCCGGACAGGGCGCTCGGCGTCCTCGGGGTAGCCCTCGTCGAAGGCGTCACCCATGCGGAATTCGCCTCCGGGCAGGGACACGGCGGTCGCAGCGTGTGCTGTGCGTGCCTCGGCCCGGGGCCCCGGAACGGTGAGTTGGGACACCGGACTCGCGTCCCCGCGCGTGGGGGCGCAGCACGAGCCCTTGCGGTCGTCGGTGCCGGCCATGTCCTTCAGTCCCGTATCAGCCCGAGCCGCGCGCGCAGACCTGAGCGTTCGTCGGCGGCGACGGCGGCCGCCCCGTCGGTCACCGTCTCGTACACGGACAGGATGTCCGCGCCGACGGTCGACCAGTCGAAGCGCCGGACGTGCGCGCTGCCCCGGGTGCGCAGTTCCTCGCGCCGCTTCGGGTCGCCGAGCAGCCGCACGGCCGCGGCGGCCAGCGCGTCGGCGTCCTCGTTGGCGAACAGTTCCCCCGCCGCTCCCTGGTCCAGGACCTGGGCGAAGGCGTCGAGGTCGGACGCGAGGACGGGTGCGCCCGCCGACATGGCCTCGACCAGGATGATGCCGAAGCTCTCGCCGCCGGTGTTCGGCGCGACGTACAGGTCGACACTGCGCAGGAAGCGCGCCTTGTCCTCGTCGCTGATCATGCCGAGGAACTCCACCCGGGAGCGCATCTCCTTGGGCAGGCTCGCCACGGCCTCCTCCTCGTCCCCGCGCCCGGCGACCAGGAGCCGTGTCCCCGGGCGTTCGGCGAGGATCTTCGGCAGGGCCCCCATGAGCACGGGCAGTCCCTTGCGGGGCTCGTCGATGCGGCCCATGAAGCCGATCGTCTCCCCCTGCCACTCGGCCCTGGGCCTGGCGCCGGCGAAGAAGTCGACATCCACTCCGTTCGGGATGACCACGGCGTCGCCGCCGAGGTGCTCCACCAGCGTGCGCCGGGCGTACTCGCTCACCGCGATCCGTGCGCTGATCTTCTCCAGGGCGGCCTGGAGGATCGAGTACGCGGCGACCATCGCCCGGGAGCGCGGGTTCGACGTGTGGAAGGTGGCCACGATCGGGCCCTGCGCGGCCCAGCACGTCAGCAGGCCCAGCGACGGCGACGCGGGCTCGTGGATGTGGATCACGTCGAACGTGCCGTCGTGCAGCCAGCGCCGTACGCGGGCCGCCGACAGGAAGCCGAAGTTGAGACGGGCCACCGAGCCGTTGTACGGCACGGGGACCGCGCGGCCCGCCGAGACGACGTACGGCGGCAGCGGTGTGTCGTCGTCCGCGGGGGCGAGCACCGACACCTCGTGGCCGAGGCGGATGAGGTGCTCGGCCAGGTCGCGGATGTGGAACTGGACACCGCCGGGCACGTCCCAGGAGTACGGGCAGACGATGCCGATCCTCACGGGGTCTCCTTCCCCGAAGCCCGCGCGGGGTCCCGGTTCTCGGGGGCGCCGGCGGGATCCAGGTCGGCGAGCCACAGGCGCTGCAGCATGTGCCAGTCCTCCGGGTGGTCGGCGATTCCCATGGCGAAGGCATCGGCCAGCGCCTGTGTCATGACAGACGTCTTCTCCTGGCGCGTACCTGACTCGGGTACCGCGATCGGGGGGTGCACTCTGCCTTTCATCACGGGGGTCTCGTCGAACCAGAGCGCCGCGGGGAGCAGGAGCGCGCCGGTCTGCTGGGCCAGGAGGGCCGGTCCGGCGGGCATCCGGGTCTTCTCGCCGAAGAAGTCGACCTCGACGCCGGACGCGGACAGATCGCGGTCGGCGACCAGGCAGACCAGGCCGCCGTCGCGCAGCCGCCGGGCCAGCGTGCCGAAGGCGGAGCCGCCGTTGTGGGGCAGGACCTCCATGCCGAGGCCCTCGCGGTAGGCGACGAAGCGGTCGTACAGCGTCTCGGGCTTCAGGCGCTCGGCGACGGTCGTGAAGGGAATCTCCAGCTTGGTGGTGACCCAGGCTCCCGCGAGGTCCCAGTTGCCCAGGTGCGGCAGCGCGAGGACGACGCCCTTGCCTGCGGCGAGACCCTCGGTGATGCGGTGCACGTCCTGCACTTCGACGCCGCGCCTGATCCGTTCCTCGCTCCACGCGGGGAGGCGGAACGACTCCATCCAGTAGCGCAGGTACGAGCGCATGCCCGCCCGGGAGAGCTCGGCGAGCCGCTCCGGGGACGCGCCCGGCACCACGCGCGCGTAGTTGCTCTCCAGCCGCTGTACGCCCTTGCCACGCTGCTTCCAGGTGACGTCGGCGATGGTGCGGCCGAGGCGTACCGCGACGGACTCGGGGAGTTTCCTGACCGTGGTCCAGGCGAGACCGTACAGGGCGTCCGTCAGCCGCTCCCGCACGTTGCTCACGACGTCGCCCCACTCCCCCGCGAGGCGTTCTCGTTCTTCCGGGCCGTGTCCTCGGCGGCCTCCGCCTCGGCGGATTCACGACGTACCGTGACGACCCGCTGGATCAGTGTGACGAGGCTGCCGACGGCGACGATCCACAGGGCGACGGGCAGCAGGTACTGGATGCCGGGCACGCCGAACGTGTGCAGGCCCGCGAGACCGGCCGCGACCAGGGAGACCACCAGCCGCTCGGCGCGCTCCACCAGCCCGTTCACGGCGACCGGCAGACCGATCGATTCCCCGCGTGCCTTGGTGTACGACACCACCTGGCCGCTCGCCAGGCAGAAGATCGAGACCGCGCACAGCATGTTGTCGTCGCCCTGACCTGCGTACCAGAGCGCGAAGCCGCCGAAGATGGCGCCGTCGGCGACGCGGTCGAGCGTGGAGTCCAGGAAGGCGCCCCAGCGGCTGGTGCGGCCCAGCTGGCGGGCCATGTTGCCGTCGACCAGGTCGGAGAACACGAACAGCGTGATGACGACCGTGCCCCAGAAGAACTCGCCCCGGGGGTAGAAGACCAACGCGCCCGCGACCACTCCGGCGGTGCCGAGGAGGGTGACCGTGTCGGGGCTGACCCCGCGGCGGATGAGAAACGCGGCGAACGGTGTGAGGACACGCGTGAAGAAAGCACGCGCGTACTTGTTCAGCATGGCCTTCCCGAGGGTCGGTGCGCCGTGCGGCCCCTGCTGGCCACCGGCGGGCCCATCGTAGTCACGCGCGTGCGTGCACGGCGGACGGGCGCCCGCGGCCCCGTGTCACGTCCTGGCAGCGGCCTGGTCACGCGAGGATAGCGCCCGTTCACCGATCCGCGAGCGGCGCGATCACGTCCGCCGTATGGACGCACCGTGACGGGAGTGGAAAGCTCGAAGAACCGCGGGCGTCATCGGAGCCGCCACCGCACGCGGATCCGCACGTCCGCGCCCACAGTGACCTCACCGTGCACGGGAGGCAGGATCATGGGCGACAAGGCGAACGCACACCCCGGAGCCGCCGGCAGGGCTACGGGGGCCGACCACCCGGCGTCCGTACGGAATGTGGTGCTGGTCGGCCACAGTGGATCGGGCAAGACGACGCTGGTGGAGGCTCTCGCGCTGACAGCGGGAGCGGTGAACCGGGCGGGCCGCGTGGAGGACGGCGGCACCGTCTCCGACTACGACGAGATCGAGCACCGGCAGCAGCGCTCGGTGCAGCTCTCCCTGGTGCCCGTCGAATGGGACGGGATCAAGATCAACCTTCTGGACACTCCCGGATACGCCGACTTCGTCGGGGAGCTCAGGGCCGGTCTGCGAGCGGCGGACGCGGCCCTCTTCGTCGTCTCGGCCGCCGACGGGGTGGACGGCTCGACGCGGATGGTGTGGGAGGAGTGCGCGGCGGTCGGCATGCCGCGCGCCATCGTGATCACGCACCTTGAAGCGGCGCGGGCCGACTTCGACGAGATGACCCGGACCTGCGCTGAGGCCTTCGGCGCGGACGACCCCGACGCCGTGCTGCCGCTCTACCTGCCGCTGCACGGCCCGCAGGGACCGGACGGGCACGCGCCGGTGACGGGCCTGATCGGGCTGCTCTCGCAGCAGTTGTTCGACTACTCCTCCGGTGAGCGCAAGGGATCCGAGCCGGGGTCCGGCGAGCTGCCGCTCATCGAGGAGGCCCGCAACCGGCTGATCGAGGGGATCATCGCCGAGAGCGAGGACGAGACCCTCATGGACCGCTATCTCGGCGGCGAGACGGTCGACTTCAAGACGCTCGTGGAGGATCTGGAGCGGGCCGTCGCGCGCGGGGTGTTCTTCCCCGTGCTGGCCGCCGCCCCCGCGGCCGACGGCTCCCGGCAGGGCCTCGGCACGGTGGAGCTCCTGGAACTCATCACCCGCGGCTTCCCGACCCCGCTGGAGCACGAGGCGCCGACGGTCACCACACCGGACGGCAAGCCCCGCGAGGTCAGGACCTGCGACCCGGACGGGCCGCTGGTCGCCGAGGTCGTGAAGACGGCCAGCGACCCCTACGTGGGCCGGCTGTCGCTGGTGCGGGTCTTCTCGGGCACCCTGCGTCCCGACGAGACGGTGCACGTCTCCGGGCACGGGCTCACCGACCGCGGCCACGAGGACCACGATGTGGACGAGCGGATCGGCGCCCTGTCCCGGCCGTTCGGCAAACAGCAGCAGTCCCTGACGCACTGCATAGCGGGCGACCTGGCGTGCGTGGCGAAACTGAACCGCGCGGAGACCGGCGACACGCTCTCCGCGAAGGACGACCCGCTGCTCATGGAGCCGTGGGAGATGCCGGACCCCCTGTTGCCGCTGGCCATCCAGGCGCACAGCAAGTCGGACGAGGACAAGCTCTCCCAGGGCCTCGCCCGCCTGGTCGCCGAGGACCCCACCATGCGCCTGGAGCAGAACCAGGACACCCACCAGGTGGTGCTCTGGTGCCTGGGCGAGGCGCACGCCGACGTGGCGCTGGAACGGCTGCGCAGCCGGTACGGCGTCCAGGTCGACGTGGTCCCGCACAAGGTCTCCCTACGGGAGACGTTCGCGGACAAGTCGGGGGGCCGGGGCCGTCATGTGAAGCAGTCCGGCGGGCACGGGCAGTACGCGATCTGCGAGATCGAGGTGGAGCCGCTGCCGGGTGGCTCGGGCATCGAGTTCGTGGACAAGGTCGTCGGCGGTGCCGTGCCGCGGCAGTTCATCCCCTCGGTCGAGAAGGGCGTGCGGGCCCAGGCCGCCAGGGGCGTCGCCGCCGGTTACCCGCTCATCGACGTACGGGTCACCCTGCTCGACGGCAAGGCGCACTCCGTGGACTCCTCGGACGCGGCTTTCCAGACAGCCGGAGCGCTGGCGCTGCGCGAGGCCGCGGCCGATGCGCGGATCCATCTCCTGGAGCCGGTCGCCGAGGTGGCTGTCCTGGTCGGCGACGACTACGTGGGGTCCGTCATGAGCGATCTGTCCGGGCGCCGCGGCCGCGTCGTCGGCACCGAGCAGGCCGGTGGCGGGCGGACGCTCGTACGGGCCGAGGTGCCGGAGATCGAGATCGGACGGTACGCCGTCGATCTGCGCTCGATCTCCCACGGCACCGCGCGCTTCAACCGCACCTACGCCCGGCACGAGCCGATGCCGCCCCAGATCGCCGAGAAGGTCCGTGAACAGGCGAAGGAGGGCTGACAGTTCGGCAATTTCGACGAGTTCGGCGACGGGCCGCCGGGGCCCCGGACCGGGGCCGCCCGGCGGTCGGGGTGGTTCGGGCGGATGGCGGGCGGTTCGCTCAACCGCCTTGTGGTGGGCAGCTTTCGCAGTCCGGTGACGGATGTCGGTGGGTGCGGATACGCTGATCACCTGATCGAGTTGTGGCCCGATCATGCCGTGATCCTGGCGATGACCTGATCAACAGGTGTGCGGAGCACAGAAGTCGGGAAGGCCGCAGAAGCGGAACTGTGGCGATGGGGGCGGCGGTGGCGGACGACGGATTTGATTTCTCTCCCGGTGCGCAGGTGCCGCTCACGGGCACCGCGGGGCAGACGGCGGCGACGTTCGCGCTGGCGTCCGCCGCCTACCGGGACAACGAGGTCGCGGAGATCCTCAAGGCGAACAACGAGTGGCACAAGTCCACGGTCAGTGAAGGCCGCAAGTGGGCGACGATCTTCCGGCCCAACCTCGGTGAGGCCTTCTCGCTGGCGGTGCGGGACCGCACGCTCGGCGCCGGCCGCAAGGCGCTCATCCAGTCCTTCGGCATGGAGCCGCAGGTCGTCGTCGAGCACAGCCTCGCGGCCATCCGCATCCGCCGCGAGCGGGACAACTGGCTCACGGCGGTGATGGTGCTGTGCGGCCTGTTGTTCCTGCCGGGGCTCCTGCTCTGGCTGCTGGTCTTCCAGATCAGGACGACGGTCGCCAAGCGCGACGACAAGCGGGCAGGCACCCTTGCCACCGTGCTGCTCGTGGCCGTGGGGATCCTCGCCGTGATCGTCCTGCTCCGGTTGCCGTTCACCGGCTTCTGGGCGTGGTACGCGCGCGCGTGCCTCGTACTGCCCGTCGTCGGCTGGTTCTGGGCCAAGCAGATCTGTGAGCGCACGGCGAAGGACCTGCGCGAGCGCTGGGAGGGCCTGCTGTCGGGCGGCGGCATCGGCGCCAAGATCCCCGAGGCGGTGCCCGGCAGTCCGGGCGAAAGCAAGGCCGAGCAGCTGCGCAAGGAGCTCGCCCGGCTCAGCGCGGAGCAGCGCTCCAACCTTGTCTTCTACGCCGGTCCCAAGGGCATCCTCGGCATGGGGACCCGCTGGGGCAGCTGGCAGCTCGCCGAGGATCTGGTACCGGCCGACCCCGGCAAGGAGATCCATCCGTTCCGCAGCTGGGACGTCATCCGGTCCATCCACGACCAGTTGCGCATGCTGGAGCGCGGGCCGCTGAACACCGGCGGCTTCCCGGCCCCGTCGATCAAGCACTGGATCGTCAGTCCGATCGCGGAGGGCGCGGGTGAGGTGTCGCGGCCCGACGGCGAGGACATCGACGCGTACCAGTTCAAGACCCACGCGATACAGGAGATCTGCAACAAGCAGCAGTTCGGCCAAGGGAACCGGCACTACCTGGGCGTGCAGTGGACGCTCTGGGACGGCCAGTTGATCATCACGATGATGATCAACGTGACCGTGCTGCACCACACGCTGCGCATCGAGGTGACCGGGCATGCGCTCGGGCCGGTGCACGGGCTGTTCAACAACAAGCCGGCCGCGAAGGAGAAGTCGGTCCAGAAGTCGATCAGGTTCTGGGAGACCCGGAAGGTGAAGCTCCCGCTGGTCGACACGGACGAGGTCGTGCGGCTCGCCGCGCGGGCACCGCTGACCTGGTATCCGCCTCTGCTGAACTGGCTCGGCGGGTCCATGTCGCTGCCCGAGCCGTTCGGGATGCGGCACGCGTGGGCCGACCAGCCGTGGCGGCACCGGTTCATGGCGGACGACGCGTTGCGCGCCGCGACTCCCGTGCTGCGCGTGGTGCACTCGGCGGCGATCAAGGTCCTTGCGGAGAACGGCGTGAACACCGAGAAGTTCGGTGACCGGTCCTCGTTCCTCAGCACGGCCGTCCAGGACCCGACACCGCGCAAGGCGGACGTGTACGACGCGTAGTGCCTGGCGGCGGCCGGCCGGGACGGGGGCGAGCCCGGCCTCAGCCTGCCGGCCAGGCCTGCGCCAGCATGTCGCGGGTGTCGGCCAGGAGCTGTGGCAGCACCTTGGTGTGGCCGACCACCGGCATGAAGTTGGTGTCGCCGCCCCAGCGGGGCACGACGTGCTGGTGGAGATGCGCGGCGATGCCGGCACCGGCGACCCCGCCCTGGTTCATGCCGATGTTGAAGCCATGGGCGCCGGAGGCGGTGCGCAGGGCGGTCATGGCCTGTTTGGTCAGCTCGGCGAGTTCGGCGGTCTCCGCCGCGGTGAGGTCCGTGTAGTCGGCGACGTGGCGGTAGGGCACGACCATCAGGTGGCCGCCGTTGTACGGGTACAGGTTGAGCACCGCGTACACATGCTCCCCGCGCCTGATGATCAGGCCGTCCTCGTCGGACTTGGCCGGGATCGAGCAGAACGGGCAGCCGTCGTCGGCCCCCGGACCGGTGGGCTTGTTCTCGCCCTGGATGTATGCCATCCGGTGGGGCGTCCACAGGCGCTGGAACGCGTCCTGCGTCCCCACTCCGATCTGCTGCTCCGGCTCACTCGTCATGCTGTGCAGCATATGGCTTCACGCGCACGGAGCGGGTCGCCGGGGCGGGGAGGACCGCGAGACGCGGACCACGAGGGAAGGCCCCCGGAGCGACTGGGCTCCGGGGGCCTTCCGTACGGGTGCGCTCTCGGGTCAGACCTGGACGCGGTCCTCCACGACCTGCGCGATCTTGGCGATCGCCTCGTCCACCGGGATGCCGTTCTCCTGCGAGCCGTCGCGGTAGCGGAAGGAGACGGCGCCGTGGGTCATGTCCTCGTCGCCGGCGATGACCATGAAGGGCACCTTCGCCTTCTGGGCGTTGCGGATCTTCTTCTGCATGCGGTCGGAGGAGGAGTCGACCTCGACGCGCAGGCCCTTGCGCTTCGCTGCGGCGGCGAACTTCTCCAGGTACTCCACGTGCGCGTCGCCGATCGGGATGCCGACGGCCTGGACGGGTGCCAGCCAGGCCGGGAAGGCGCCCGCGTAGTGCTCAAGGAGCACCGCGAAGAACCGCTCGATCGAGCCGAACAGCGCTCGGTGGATCATGACCGGGCGCTGCTTGGAGCCGTCCGGGGCGGTGTACTCCAGGTCGAAGCGCTCCGGCAGGTTGAAGTCGAGCTGGACCGTCGACATCTGCCAGGTGCGGCCGATGGCGTCCTTGCACTGCACGGAGATCTTCGGCCCGTAGAAGGCGGCGCCGCCCGGGTCCGGGACCAGCGGGAGGCCCTGCTTCTCGGCGACCTTCCGCAGGGTTTCGGTGGCCTCTTCCCACGCCTCGTCCGAGCCGACGAACTTCTCCGGGTCCTTGGTGGACAGCTCCAGGTAGAAGTCCGTGAGGCCGTAGTCGCGCAGCAGGTTCAGGACGAACGTGAGCGTCTTTTCGAGCTCGTCCGCCATCTGCTCCTTGGTGCAGTAGATGTGCGCGTCGTCCTGGGTGAAGCCGCGGGCACGGGTGAGACCGTGCACGACGCCCGACTTCTCGTACCGGTACACTGTCCCGAACTCGAAGAGGCGCAGCGGCAGTTCACGGTACGAGCGGCCGCGCGCGTCGAAGATCAGGTTGTGCATCGGGCAGTTCATGGGCTTGAGGTAGTAATCCACGCCCTCGTCGAGCTGCATGGGCGGGTACATGCCGTCGGCGTACCAGTCCAGGTGGCCCGAGACCTCGAAGAGCTTCCCCTTCGTGGCGTGCGGGGTGTAGACGAACTCGTAGCCCTCCTCCTCGTGCCGACGGCGCGAGTAGTCCTCCATGACCCGGCGGATGATGCCGCCCTTGGGGTGGAAGACGGCGAGGCCGGAGCCGATCTCGTCGGGGATGGAGAACAGGTCCAGCTCGTTGCCCAGCTTGCGGTGGTCGCGCTTCTCGGCCTCGGCGAGGAAGTCGAGGTGCGCCTTCAGCTCGTCCTTGGAGGGCCAGGCGGTGCCGTAGATGCGCTGGAGCATGGGGTTCTTCTCGCTGCCGCGCCAGTACGCGGCGGCGTTGCGCATCAGCTTGAACGCGGGGATGGTGCGGGTGGTGGGCAGGTGGGGGCCCCGGCAGAGGTCCTTCCAGCACAGCTCGCCGGTCTTGGCGTCCAGGTTGTCGTAGATGGTCAGCTCACCGGCGCCCACCTCGACGTCCGCGCCGTCGTCGGAGGATGCCGAGCCCTTGAGACCGATCAGCTCCAGCTTGTACGGCTCGTCCGCCAGCTCCTCACGGGCGGACTCATCGGTGACGACGCGACGCGAGAAGCGCTGGCCGCGCTTTTGGATCTCCTGCATCTTCTTCTCGATGGCCTTGAGATCCTCTGGGGTGAACGGCTTCTCGACGTCGAAGTCGTAGTAGAAGCCGTCCTTGACGGGCGGCCCGATGCCCAGCTTGGCCTCGGGGAACAGCTCCTGCACGGCCTGCGCCATCACATGCGCCGTCGAGTGCCGCAGGATGTTCAGGCCGTCCTCGGAGGAGATCTCCACTCCTTCGACGGTCTCGCCGTCCTTCACCTCGTACGCGAGGTCCTTGAGTTCGGCGCCCACGCGGGCCGCGACGATGCTGCGCTCGCCGGCGAAGAGGTCGGCGGCCGTAGTGCCCGTCGTCACCACGCGCTCTTCCCGCTCGGAATCGCGTTGGATGATCACACGGACGTCTGACACCGGTCTCTCCTGCCTGATGGGTGAGTGCGTACGCGTCCGCGTACGCAGACAGGAATCGTACCGAGCCCGGGGTGCCCTCTGCGAAACGGTTATCACAGACCCGTCTCACTCCCCGCCGCACGCCTCCTCGAAGAAGGCCATCGTCTCGGCGGTCTCCTGCAGCGACTTCATGAGCCGGTCCCGCTCCGCCTCGTCGACCTGCACGGGGACGACCCCGGAGGCGTCGGTGAGGCGGCGGAACCCGCCCCGGCGCTCCAGCCTGCCGTGTACGCGTACGGGCAGTCCGACGAGATGGGCGTGGCCCGCGATCCGGTACGACTCCTCGTCCAGTGTCATGCGAACGTGCGACACCTCGGCCCCGGCGAGGACGCGCAGGCGCACGGTGCCCTGGCCGCGCGGTCCCGAGCGGCGCATCCGTACGACGGCTCCGGTGAGGCGTACGGACACCGAGGGTTCCTCGCGCAGGTAGCGGGACGCGGCCTCGCGCAGCGCGGGCAGGTCACCCGGGGAGAACTCGACAGGCTCCGGGTGGGTGGCACAGCCCTCGGGAACGCCCGCGGCGGGTGCCCATTCGACGGCGATGCGTGCGCCCTCGGTGCCCCGGACGAGGGCGGCCAGGGACTCGGTGAGTTCGTGGCTGACGCCTGCCTCGACGGCGCTGTCGAAGGCGTCCATGCCGCCGGTGGCGCGCCGGTAGTCGACGGCCTCGCGGGCCGCGTACAGCGCCTGGTGGAGGCGTACGGCGAGGGGGCGGCCGGTGGTGACGGGGACGAAGGCGGTGATGCGGCGCCCGTCGGGAGCGGTGCCGACGAGGACGTTCTCCAGGGACATGGCCGCCGGTCGGCGGTGCCGGGCACCGTAGTAGCCCGCACGCGCGCGTGTGGCGAGCGCGCCCGCGAGCAGCATCTGGCGGGCGGCGTTGCGCAGCTGGTCCTCGACCGTCCAGGGCGCGGGGCCGAGGGGGCCGGTCGGGACGTCCCGCCACCAGCGGATCTCGTCGCTGGGGACGGAGAGGGCGAGGAGGATGTCGCGGGCGGACGGGGATCCGCTGCGGGAGAGCGCGTCGAGTGCCTCGCCGAGCAGGTCGTCGCTGTCGGGGAAGGCGCGGTTCTCGGGCACGAGCAGGCTCGTACCGGCGCCGCCGGGTCCGGGTGGGGTCCAGCGGCCGTAGCGTCCGGCGGCTCCGCCGCGTCGCTGCCAGCCGTGCCGGTGGAGGAGGGTGCCGAGGACCGCCGGGTCGACCCGGCCGGGCTCGGGCGGCAGGGGCGGGACGGTGTCGACGGGATGGGGCCGGACCGGCCTGAGGGGTTCGTCGCCGGGGAGGGATTCGTCGATGGGGCGGTGCGTCACGGTCTGCCTCCCGTTCCGACCCGCGTCATGATCTCGCAGAGCGCACGGTCGTCGAAGATGCGCGAGGTCGGTATGCGCACGTTGGTCCTGTGCCGGCCGGTGATCGGGTGCCCGGCGAGGTTGATCCAGTAGCAGCAGTGCCGCAGGTCCAGGCGGTGGTGGCCGGCGCGCAGCCAGTCGTCCTGGGAGCGGGGCACGAGCATCACCACGAGGATCTTGTGCACCGAGACCGGGGTGCGGGCGAGCTTCGCCAGGTGTTCGTTGTCGAGCGTGAAGGAGAAGGCCGGGCCCGCCGGGTTCGGGGGGATCTGATACGTGCACTTGAGCTGCACCTTGATGGTGACTTCGTCGTCGACCGTGTGCCCGGGGGCGCTGTGGCTGACGTGCCAGTCGATGCCGTTGTCCGGAAAGGGCTGGGAGAGGGAACAGCCCGCGGCCGCAGCCACGGCGTGCAGATAGCCCACCTGGAGTGTCTCCATGCACGCGGTGGTGGCGAGTGTGCCTCGATGCGGGGCGGTCCGCTGCGGCAGCAGCCCGCCTTGTTCGGGCTGTGCGATCGCCATGCCCGACAGCCTTCCAGTGCAATGTGAGTTCCTGACACAGGCCCCTGAACTGCAAAGACCCGTACTTCTGTTGTCTCCTTCCGGCGTATGGCGCAAACAGCCCGGGTATCACCGGATCGGGCAGGGGACGGTGCGTCAACTGCCGAGGGTGAACGAGGAGTTGTGTGCGTATGGCGTACTGGTACGAGGGACCCCTGGCCGCGTTCGACACGGAGACCACGGGCGTGGACGTCGAGACCGACCGGATCGTGTCGGCGGCCGTCGTCGTCCAGGACGCGCCCGGCGCCCGGCCGAGGGTGACACGATGGCTGGTGAACCCGGGTGTGCCGGTGCCCGCCGCGGCGACGGCGGTGCACGGACTGACGGAGGATCACCTGCAGCGCAACGGCCGCTGGCCGTCACCGGTGATGGAGGAGATAGCCAAGGAGCTGGCGGAGCAGGCCGTGCGGGGCCGGCCGCTCGTCGTGATGAACGCTCCCTTCGATCTGACGCTCCTGGACCGGGAGTTGCGCCGCCACCGCGCGTCGTGCCTCTCCCACTGGTTCGAGTCGTCGCCCCTGCACGTGCTGGACCCGCGCGTGCTCGACAAACACCTGGACCGCTACCGCAAGGGCCGCCGGACCCTGACCGACCTGTGCGGGCACTACGGCGTCGCCCTGGAGGGCGCGCACGACGCGGCCGCGGACGCGCTGGCCGCGATGGATGTCGTACGGGCGGTGGGGCGCCGTTTCGCGGCCCGGCTCGAACGCCTCTCCCCCGCCGAGCTGCACACTCTGCAGGCGGTGTGGCACGCGGCACAGGCACGCGGCCTTCAGGCGTGGTTCGCGCGCAGCGGTACGGAGGAGGAGGTGGACCCGGCGTGGCCGCTACGGCCGGATCTGCCGGCGGCGGCGTGAGCTTCTCAGCGCAGGACGACCACGAGCCGAGGGGGTGCGGGTGGCGAAGCCCGCCGCGTGCGGCGAAGCCGCACAGAACACGACGATGGCGACTCGGCCTGCGCTGTACGCAGGCACGAGCCGCCATCGAAACGGTGGGCGATACTGGGTTCGAACCAGTGACCTCTTCGGTGTGAACGAAGCGCTCTCCCACTGAGCTAATCGCCCGGGAACGGACTGAACAATACAGGCCCCCGAGCGTTTGGTTCAAACCGCTCGGTGCCCCTCCTCCAGGTAGGCGAGGAGCCCCCGCCTCCCCGCGCGCATCATCAGCGCGTGGTTGGCACGGAAGACGGGGCGACCTGGCACGGCCAGCCGCCTCATCAGGGGCTTGGTCACATGGACCTCCTGGTCATAGCGGGCGAGGGTGCCGGTACCGGCGAGGGTGAGGGTCCACCGCGCCCAGCCGTCGAGGTCCCCGGTCATCTCCATCTCCAGCACGCCGGCCACCGGATCGCGCCGCACCTCCCGGCCGGTGAACCTCAGGTCGTACGGCAGCGCGGACCGGATGCGCAGCAGAGCGGTCCTGTCGCCGAGGCGGGTCACCTCGCGCACCTGCGGCCACCACCGGGGGTAGTCCTCGGCCCGCTCCAGCACCTCGTACACGGTGGCGGGCGGCATGGGCAGGGCCCACAGGGTGCGGAAGCGGTAGTGACTCCAGTCCATGGTCGGAGTGTGCCCACGGGGAGGGGCACCGTGCGGTATCTGAGTACCTTCTGAGTACGCGCACTCATGCCGTGCGCTGTGACGTGACCCACACTCCTCGGCATGACGAACTCTCCGCCTCCGGCCGAGGAGCTGCGGATCCTCGATGCCGAGCTGCGCCAACTCGACGCTCGCCGCGCCGTGTTGCTGGCCCGCCGGGCCTGGCTGGTGAACACGCTGTACGCGGCGCCGCCCGCGCCACTCGCACCGCCCGCTCGGAGGACCGAGGCGACGGCGCCCAGCGTCCAGAACGTGCTGCTGGTCCTCGGCGGCCTCCTCCTGACGGTCGCAGCGATCGCGTTCACGCTGGTCAGCTGGGGTCACATGGGGATCGCCGGGCGCGCGCTGGTGCTCGGCGCGGTCACGCTGGCGGCCCTGGGCGTGCCGCTGCCGTTGCTCCGGCACGGGCTGCGTTCGACCGCGGAGGCGGTGGCCGGCCTCGGGCTGGCGCTGACGGTGCTGGACGCGTACGCGCTGCACGAGGTCACGTTCACGTCAGTGCAGGGCACCGGCTACGCCGCGGCGGCGTCGGCGGTGCTGGCCGGGGTGTGGGCGGCGTACGGCGTGGGGATCGGCGTGCTGGTGTCCACGGAACCGGCGGGGCGGGCCGAGGGCGAGGAGCCCCACCGGTCGCCCACCGGTCCCGTCCTGCTCCGGCTGCCGCTCCCTCTCGCGCTGCTCGCCGCCCAACTCCCCTTGCTTCTCTGGGCGGTCGCGAGGGACGCCGGTCCGGTCACGATCACGGCGGCCGTGCTGGCCACCGCGGCGGCCGACACGGCTGTCGCGCTCCTGGTGTCCCTGAAGCCGGTGCGGATCGCCGCCGCGGCCGCCTCGGCCGGCATGGGAGCCTGGGGTGTTCTGGCGGCCGGATGGCTCTCCTGGAACGCGTCCGACCCGAGTTCCGCCGCCCCTGCGGCGGGGCTCCTCGCCTTCGCCGCGGTGATCGCGCTGACCGCCGCCTGGCACGCCCCGGAGCCGAAGCTCGCCCTCGGTACCGCCCTGACCGGGGGCCTGCTCCTGGTCGCCGCGGTGGGCGGGGTGCTGAGGGTGTCGCTGCCCGGCGCATGGACGGTTCCGGGCTGTCTGCTGTGCGGGGTGGCGCTGCTCGCCGTCGTACGGATGCGCCTTCCCGACCCCGTACGGCGCGGACTGGCCGCGGCGTCCGGATGCGTGCAGGCGCTCGCGGTGGCCTGGGCACTGCCTCTCGTCGCGCTCGTGCTCGTGGGGCCGCTCGGCTGGGTGGAGCGGATCTGGTCCGCGGCGCCCGAGGATGCCCGGGCGGCGGTCACGACGGACCTCCCGTGGCCCGCGCATTCGGCCACCGGACCGCTGGTGCTCGCCGTCGTGGCCGGAGTGCTGGTTGTCGCCGGCCGGGACACCGCGTGGCGAGGGCAGGCATTGATGGCCGCCCTCACGCTGGGGGTGGCGGCGGCGTTCGTGGTCCCTGCGGTACTGGAACTCCCGTACGCCGTGGGGATGGTGGTGCAGGGTTTCGTGGTCGTGGCCGTGTTGGCGTTCGCGGGGGCGGCGCCGCGGCTGGAGGCACCAGAGAAGCCGGACGAGGGCGCCGCGCCCGTGCGGCCCCCGCTGGCCGCCACCGCAGTGGTCCTCGCCCTGGTCACCTCCCTCAGCCTCGCCTGCGTCGCCCTTGCCTCTCGTACGGCGACACTCGTCGTGCTCGCGGTGTTGGTGGTCGTGTTCGCGGCGGCGGCTGCCTGGCGGCGGGAGTCGGGGGTGTGGTTGTGGTGCGCGCCCGCCTCACTTGCGTATGCCACGGCCCTCACCTGCGCGATCGGCGCGGCCGCGGACTGGCAGCCGCAGCACACCGCGCTGCTCGTCCTCGCCGTCCCGGTCGTCGCGGCGGTCGTCGCGGCCCGCCTGGAGGGCTCCTCCATGACCGTGCCCGTCGAGGTGACCGGTGCCGGCGCGGGCCTCCTGGCCATCGGGCTCGCGTCCACCGACCCGCCGGTACTGGCCCTGGTGCTCGGACTCGGCGGAGTCGTCGCCTCGGGCACCGCGCTCCGCCCGGACCGGCGGCACGTCGGCTACGTGGCCGCCGCCCTGTTCCTCCTGGCCGCCTGGGTCCGTCTGGCGTCCTGGGGCGTGGGCACCCCGGAGGCATACACGCTGCCCGTGACCGTCCCCGCTCTGTTGCTCGGGGTCGTGCGCCGGCGGCGCGACCCGCGCGTCTCGTCCTGGACGGCGTACGGCCCCGGGCTGACCGTCACCCTCGTGCCGAGCCTGCTCGCGGCGTGGGGCGACTCGGACTGGCCGCGCCCCCTGCTGCTGGGCGCGGCGGCGCTCGCCGTCACCCTCCTCGGCGCACGGCACCACCTCCAGGCACCGCTCGTCCTCGGCGGCACGGTGCTCACCCTGGTCGCACTGCACGAACTCGCCCCGTACATCGCCCAGGTCGTCGGCGCGCTGCCCCGTTGGGTACCTCCCGCACTCGCCGGTCTGGCGCTGCTCGCACTGGGTGCCACGTACGAGCAGCGGCTGCGCGACGCACGACGCGTGCGGGAGGTGCTGGGGCGCTTCCGCTAGGGCTTGTTTCGAAAGTCCCGTCGTCCGCCCGGAGGGCGGGCCGAGCGGCGTCTGGTGCGTGCTCTCGCCGTGCCGGGCGGAAGCCCTCGTACTGGATGTACTTGGGCTTTCGCCCGGTGCGGCGAGTGGGGGTACCTCCCACGCCCTTAAGGCAGTGGGGGAGCGTGCCAGACGCCGGGCGGCAGGCGGGACTTTCGAAACAAGCCCTAGGGGCGCCGCGCCCCCAGCGGAGCTCGGTTACGGCATCTTGTCGCCGACCAATGCCAGGTTCTGGATCGCCGCCAGCCCGTACAGTGCCGTGGCGTTGGTCGACACCCACGCCGCCTCACTGCCGGGCACCAACGCCGTCGGGCCCTCGATCTTCTTCGTGGACCAGTCCGTGGACTCCTTGTAGTCCCAGGTGTCGGCGCTGTTGTAGAACTGCCGCCACGCACGGGCCGCCAGCTTCTCGTCGCCGGCCTGGACGGCGGCGTACGCGTCCTGACGTGAGTGGCCCTGGAAGAGCAGCAGGGAGCCGAAGTCGGAACCGTAGCGGGCCTTCTGCTCGGCCTTCGTGGCGTTGAAGTAGCGGCAGTAGTCGATCCACGCCTCCTTGAACTTCGGCATGTCGATCTGGTCGATGAGCTCGGCGCACATCTCGACCAGGCCGAACATGGAGGAGAGGTGGGAGACGCTGACCTTGGCCTCCTTGTCGATGGCGAACTTCCCGGTGTCCAGGTCGTACAGCGCGCTGCCCTGGACGAAGCCGTTGGGCTGGGCGGCGATGGTCTCCATGGTGGACAGGACGCGTGCCTTTGCCTTCTCCCACTTGGGGCCGCGGCGTTCCCACTCGGTGAGCCAGGCGGAGACCAGGCCGCTCCAGTCGGTGCCGAAGCCGATGGAGAGGGCGTTGCGGTCCGGGGTGTAGGGCTCGGTGCGGATCTTGCGGATGGGGTCGAGGACGAGGAACGTCTCGTCGGAGTCGACGTTGGCGTGCATGAGGTCGCCGACGCGTTCGTCGGCGGTGAGGAAGTAGTAGTAGCGGCGGTAGGTGGTGTTGGCGATGCGCTGCTGCTTGGCGCTGTCCGCGTAGTGCTGGACTCCGTGGCGGGTGCCGAGCCCGGCCCATTTGCCGAGGTGGTAGACGTCGACCTCGCCGGTGTGCCGGGTCATGGCCTCGGCGAAGCGGAAGATGTCGGCGCGGCCGGAGCGCATGTACGCGAACCAGAGCCACAGGTCGGGCGAGAGCTCGGAGTTGTCCCAGGCGTAGCCGCCGACGTCGTAGCACCACTGGTGGCGGCTGGGGTCGTAGCTGTGCATGATGTCGCCGTAGTCCCAGAAGCCGTACCAACGGCGCTGCTCCACCTGGTCCTTGTAGTAGGTGAAGAGGAAGTCGAGATGGTTCTCGATCTTCGCCTTGGCGGCGGTGGAGCGGTCCGGCTCGGAGAAGAGCCTGCCGAAGACGCCTGCCTTGATGAGCTGCTTGGGCGGGGCGGCGAGCTGCGGGGGCGTGCGCACGGCCGCCACCTGCTGGGCCAGCGCCTCGGCGCTGGGCGTGGACTCGTGGGCCCAGAAGAGTAGTTCGCTGGTGCGGGCGATGCCGTAGGGAGTGCCGAACTCGGGTTCGTAGTCCTCATAGGTGATGTTGAGGCCTTCGAGCTGCTCGGGGTACGTGTCCTGGCCCATGCCGTCGTGGTAGAAGCGCAGGTCCATGGGCTGCGCCTCGGGTGACCAGAGCCAGAGGGTGACCTCGGCCGTGTCGGTGTGGGCGCCCCGGATGTCGAGCTGGGCGGGGAACTTCTCCCAGAAGTCCCTGAGGCCGAAGGCGAACCCGCCGCTCGCGCCGCCCACGTATCCGAAGCCGCTCGCCCGCCGGCCGCCGCCCGCGCCGATCCAGCCGTGGCCCTTCTTGGTGCGCTTGCGGACCGTGAAGCCGTCGGCAGAGAGCTGGGAGAGGGTGAAGTCGCCCCACTCGGGGATGTACTGGAGCCGGGTGGTGACCCGCTGGTCCCAGGTGGACGGGTCGGGCAGTTTCCTGCCCTCGAACTGGGCCGTGCGGACGGCCTCTCCGGGGTCGCGGCGCAGGCCGGTGATGCCCTTGACGGCCTCGCGCAGCAGACCGGTGCCCTCACCGCCGATGCGGATGTGACGGTCGTAGGCGGCGTCGCGCATCGGCACCTTGAACCGCACGCCGATGCCGCGGATGAAGTCGCCGCCGGCCTTGCCGGGCTCCTGGTTGCCGTCGTACGTGATGGTGTGCACCATGCGGAACGACTCGGCGCCCGCGTAGAAGTAGAGCCGGACCGAGAAGGGCAGCCAACTGCGGTCGCCCTTGCGGTGCTTGCCGTCGATACGGACGACCGCACGGACCGGACCGTCCTGCTCGACCACGGCCTCACCGATGACGCTCTCGAACCGCTCGTACTTCTCCGTGCCCTGGTCGCCGTCCTCGATCTCGGGCTGTCGCAGCAGTACAAGACGGCCGGTGCCGGCGATCTCCGTCGCACCGCGCAGGACCGACTTCACGAGCGTGGAGCCGCTCGTGCCGATCTTCGCGGTGATGACGCCGGTCGACACGTCGATGGTGCCGCCGCTCCGGTCGACGGTGACCTTCTTCTCGGGGGCTGCGGGGGTGCCCGCGGTGAGGGTGAGTTTCCCGGAACCGGCGCCCGTGCCGACCGCGTGGGCGGTCCACTTCAGGGAGCCGTCGGGCCAGTAACCGATGGGCCAGGACTGGACGGGGATCTCCTTGCCGTCCGCGTTCGTCAGGGAGAACGCCTGTTCCTTCTCGTAGGCGCCCTTGGGCCATGGCACACCCACGGTCGACCCGGGCGCGGCGCCCAGTCCGCCGTCCTCCAGCCAGTCCAGGGTCACGGGGTCCGCGTCCGCCGCCTCTGCATCGGCTCTGGTGGCGGCCTGTGCGTTCGTGCCGAGTGCCCAGCTGAACTGGGCGGCGGCTCCGGCGACCGCGGCCGCCTTGAGAAGGGACCTGCGGGGGATGGGAGACATCAGAGTTCAGCCTTTCCTTTCCGTGCGGGAAACTTTCCGACGAGCGGTCAGGGGCATTCGGGTGGTCGTCATGGTCAGGCGAATGATCAGGCCATGACATACGCAGGACAGGACAGACGGAACAGCGGGGGCTGTAGTCCGGACGCCACCCCCGGTACGGGGGGCGCCGGGCGACGCCCCGCTGAGCACCGGGTTCAGCGGCGCCGGTACCGCTCCTCCACGGCGACGGCCGCCGCCGCGACGGCCCCGAGTACCGGTACCGCCAGCGGCGCGACGAACCAGGCGGATCCGGCGACCACTGCCAGTCCGCCAACGAGCAGGAACGATCCGGCCGGGTCGAGCACGGTCCGCCGCCCGGCGTCCGCGAGCAGCGTCCACCAGGAGGCGGTAGGCTGCCACACCGCCGCCGCACGCAGTCCGGCGACGGTGAGGCCGATCAGCGCGAACACACCGACGGCACCCACGAGCGGCCCTCCGGGGAGCCCGGCCCGTACGGCCTGCACATCCACCCAGACCGCTGCCGCGGCGGCCCAGCCCAGGAGTCCGGCGGCCCACCCACCGCGCACGGCCGACAGGAAGTCCGCCATGAACTCCCGCCAGCCGCCGCCCTCATGGGCGATGCGCCGCCGCAGATGCCGCGCCCCGGCGGCGAACGCGGCGGGGTAGGTGACGAGCGGCAGCGAGACCGCCGCGATCCACACGCCGGTGAGAAGACATTCGGCGAACAGCGCGAACCGCTCGCCGAGCAGGGATTCACTCCGTGCCGTGGATTCCTTGCCCTTGGCCTCGGTGGAGGCCTTCGCGGATGCCTGCGCCATGGTCAGCTCACCTCAGCCCTTCAGACCGGACGTGGCCATACCGTCGATCAGATAACGCTGGAAGGCGAGGAAGAAGGCGAGTACCGGCAGGAGGGCGACGAGGGACATGGCGATCATGCCGCCGTAGTCGGCCACGCCCTCCTGGTCCACGAACATCTTCAGACCGAGGGAGACCGTGTACTTGTCGGGCTCGTTGAGGTAGATCAACGGTCCCATGAAGTCGTTCCACGCGTTGATGAAGGTGAAGATCGCGCTGGTGATCAGGGCCGGACGGCACAGCGGGAGCACGATCGACCAGTAGATGCGCAGATGCCCGCAGCCGTCGAGGCGGGCCGCCTCGTCGAGTTCCTTGGGCAGGTTGCGGATGAACTGCATCATCAGGAAGACGAAGAACGCCTCTGTGGCCAGGTACTTCGGCAGCAGGAGCGGGGTGTACGTGTTGATCATTTCCATGTTGCGGAACAACACGTACTGCGGGATCAGCAGCACGTGGTACGGCAACAGCAGCGTGCCGATCATCAGCGTGAACAGCAGGTTGCGGCCCGCGAACCTGATCCTCGCGAAGGCGTACGCCGTCAGCGAGCACGACACCAGGATGCCGATCACGGAACCGACCGCGAGCGTCAGCGAATTGAGGAAGAACGTGGAGATCGAGATGTCCGCGATGCCCTCGGTGAGCCGCGAGTAGTTCGAGGTGACCGGGGCGCCCGGGAAGAGGTCCAGGCTGCCGACGATGTCCTCGCTCCGCTTGAACGAGCCACCGATGACCCAGATCACCGGATAGAGGATCACCGCGAGGATCGCGAGGGAGCCGATGTGCCAGACGACGGAACCGGGCAGCCTGCGCCGGAGGCCGCCCGCCCTCGTGGACGCGGCCGGCGTGATGTCGGTGGCCTGCGCACTCATCGGGCGCCCTCCTCGTAGTGCACCCAGCGCTTCTGGGACCAGAACAGCACCGCCGTCACCAGGGCGACCGCGACGAGCAGCATCCAGGCCATGGCGGAGGCCAGGCCCATCCGGCTGTTCTCGAAGCCCTGGACGTAGAGGTAGCAGGTGTAGACCATCGAACCGTCCGCGGGACCACAGGCATTGCCTCCGGCTCCGCCGCCGACGATGTACGCCGAGCTGAAGATCTGGAAGGAGTGAATGGTCTCCAGCAGGACGTTGAAGAACAGAACCGGGGAAATCATCGGCAGCGTGATGTTCCAGAACCGCCGCAGCTTGCCCGCCCCGTCGACCTCGGCCGCCTCGTACAGCTCGCGCGGGACCTGCTTGAGGCCGGCCAGGAAGATGACCATGGGGGCGCCGAACTGCCAGACGGTGAGCGCCACCAGGCTGTAGATGATCATGTCCGGGTCGCCGGTCCAGCCGCCGACGTTCAGCCCGAAGAGCTTCTGCGTACGGTCGACGATCGCGTCGTCCGAGAAGATCGCCTTCCAGACGATCGCGATGGACACGCTCGCCCCGATCAGCGACGGCGCGTAGAAGGCGGCCCGGTAGAAGGCCTGCCCGCGCCGCGGCTGGGCCAGGAGCAGCGCCACCCCGAGGGCCGCGAGCAGCTTCAGCGGCGTACCGACGACGACGTACCACAACGTCACCCGCACCGAGTGCTGCCAGCGGGGGTCGCCGAACATCTCGGAGAAGTTGTCGAGACCGATCCACCGGGGCGCGTCGAAGAGGTTGTAGTCGGTGAAGGCGAAGTAGAGCGAGGCGACCATCGGGCCCGCGGTCAGCAGCAGGAAGCCCGCGATCCACGGGGACATGAAGAGGTAGCCGGCCAGGTTCTCCCGGCGGCCCCGCCGCTTGAGGGCGGCGGGGCGCGAGGACTTGACCGGACCGTGCCGCGGCTGGGGGCCGTTGCCCTTGGACAGGCCCTCCCTCGCGGGGGCGTGTGTCACGGTGGTTCCCATCAGCTGCCGAGAGCCGTCTTCGACTCGGTGAAGAACTGCTTGACGGCGTCGTCCACCGAGCGCTTGCCCAGGGCGAGTTCCTCGGCTATCCGCAGGAACGCGGCCTCACAGATGTCCGCGCCGTTCGGGTGCGGGGTGATGGGTTCCAGGACACCCGCCGCGACGAGGGACTCCTCGTAGGCGGCTATCGCCTTGTTGACCTCGTCGGTCGGCTTGAACGCGTCGTACTGGGCCTGGGTCGCGGGCACTCCGCGGTCGTAGCCCATGATCTTGGCGACCTCGGGATCATGGACCATGAAGTCGATGAACTGGGCGACTTCCTTGGGGTGCTGGGTTCGCTTGGAGGCGCTGAGCATGAGGGAGCCGAGGTACTGGCCGGTCTTCTTGCCGTCCGTCGTCGGGATGGGGGCCAGGCCGTACTCGCTCTTGCCCTCGGCGGTGTAGCGCACGGTGAAGTTGTCCCAGGTGAACTCACCGGCGGCGATCTCCGCGGCGACCGCCGACTTGGGCTTGATCTGGGCGACCTTCTTGGCGTCGGTGTAGACGCCCTCCTCGACGCCCTTCTTCGCCTTCGTCCACCAGTCCGTCAGATCCGCCTCGCTGAACCCGAGCCCGTCCTCGGTGAAGAACGCCTTGCCGTTCTGACGCAGGTAGAGGTCGTAGAGATACATGACCCCGTACATGCCGCTGTCACCGGCGCGTCCCGTCTTGTCACGGATGTTCTTCATCGCCGCGTCGAAGTCGTCCCAGGTCCAGCCTTGTTCCGGCTTGACCCCGGCCTTCGTGTAGACGGGCTTGTCGATCACCAACGCCATCGAGTTGGAGCCGACCGGAACCCCGAGGAGCTTGCCGTCGATCTCACCGAACTTGTCCAGCCCGGCCCGGAAGCCGTCCATCGACAGATTGCCTGCCTTGACCTGCTCGCTGAGGTCGAGCAGCACATTCTTGGCGTCGTATTTGCGCAGGAACCCGATGGCATTCTGGAAGACATCCGGCGGATTTCCGCCGGAGGCCTGGGTGTTGAACTTCTTCCAGAAGTCCGTGTAGGGCTGGAAGTCCGTTTTCACCTTGATCTTCGGGTACTTCTTCTCGAAGAGCTTGATGGTCTTGTTGATTCTCTCGGCGCGGTCCTCGGCTCCCCACCAGGCGTAACGGATCGTCACCGTCCCGTCCCCCGAACCGCTGTCGCCGCCGCAGGCCGTGGCCGTCGCCCCGAGCCCCGCGACGGCCAGTGAGGCGCCGGCCGCCTTGAGGATGGTTCGTCTCTCAACTTTCTGGTGGTGCTGCATGGCTGAGCCTCCCCGCGGCGTTGCGTCCGCCTCATGAATCGTTTCAAGTAAGCGCTTGCTGGCACAAGCTACGGAGGCCCTCCCGGCGCGTCAATGATTCGGACAGGAATTGATGGAAAGCGGGGGTGCTCGCTCGGGCGTCTCGGTCGGGGTGCGGTGGGGGCGGGGTGTGCAGGTCGGGGTGGGTGGTAGTAGCGGGTGGGGCGAGCGGTTCGGAGGGGAAGGCCGCCGGGACCCGGGGACGGAGCGGTGGACGCCGACCGACGATGGCCGGCCGACAGTGACGCACGACCGAAGACCTCGCCGGTCACACCAGCCCCACAAGACGACTGCCCCAGGCAGTGAACCCCGGGCGGTGCACTCTCCGTAACGCAACGACCCGGCCCACGGAAACCGTGGACCGGGTCGTTTACCGATCATGTGGGCGATACTGGGTTCGAACCAGTGACCTCTTCGGTGTGAACGAAGCGCTCTCCCGCTGAGCTAATCGCCCGGGCGCAGGAAGAACATTACCCCATGTCAGGGATGCCTCCGACCACCACCGGAGTAGCGCCGGATCACCGCTCGGTCACTGGTCCTCGATGTTCCAGGGCATCTCGAAGCCGAACTTCCAGAGGTAGATGCCGACCAGCACAGCCATGATCACGAGGCCGATCGTCGTCAGGATGATGTTGCGACGCCGCACTTCGGGGTCGAGGGCCCGCTGCGCCGCCTCGGTCACCTTGCGCTTCGTCCAGCGGAGCACCAACTGCGCCCAGACGAACTCGGTCGCCCAGATCGCCATGCCGCAGAAGATCACCACCCAGCCGGGACCGGGCAACGGCAGCATGATCACGCCCGCCACCACGACAGCGAGCCCGAGGATGAAGACACCCACCTGCCAGCTCAGGTGCAGCATCCGCCGGGCCTTGATGAATTCCGGGGCACGGGATCCGCGGACCGCCTCCCCGCCCGCCTTCGCGTCGGTCTGACTCCTGGGTACGTCGGCCGTGCCGCTTTTCATTCCGTCGGCCGCCACAGCGACCTCCCCCACCTCGCCACTCCCCGTATCCATACGTCCAAACCCTACCCGAGAGAAACCGGTCACCGGAATGGTCGTATCCGGCAAACACACTCTCGGCCGGATGAGCTACCAAAAGCTATGCAAAACACTCAGAGGGGTTTACAACGGCACCGTAGGTGGCATGTCGATTTCGCCGACGTGCGAATCCCCGAGCGCACACTGAGCGAAAGGCCCTGGCGCTTATGAACACCACGGTCAGCTGCGAGCTGCACCTGCGCCTCGTTGTGTCGAGCGAGTCCTCACTGCCTGTTCCCGCGGGACTGCGGTATGACACGGCCGATCCCTACGCCGTGCACGCCACCTTCCATACCGGAGCCGAGGAGACCGTCGAGTGGGTGTTCGCCCGCGACCTCCTCGCCGAAGGGCTCCACCGACCCACCGGCACCGGAGACGTCCGCGTCTGGCCGTCCCGGAGCCACGGTCAGGGCGTCGTGTGTATCGCCCTGAGCTCGCCGGAGGGCGAGGCACTGCTGGAGGCCCCCGCGCGGGCCCTGGAATCGTTTCTGAAGCGGACAGACGCCGCCGTGCCGCCCGGCACGGAGCACCGGCACTTCGACCTCGATCAGGAGCTCTCGCACATCCTGGCGGAAAGTTAGGGCGAGGCTCCCACAAAGCCGCCCGGCGCCGTCCACTCGGGGAGACGGCTCGGGCCAGGACAACCTCATAGGGCACTCACCGGCACCGTCGCCGCGGAGCTCCGCGCGGGGGCGCCGGTGTCTGTGCGCGCAGCGCCTACCGGTGCTGCGGCGTGTACGGGTGCGGCGCGTACGGCTGCCACCTGTCACCGTACGTACAAATGTCGCACGGAGTGCCGGTCAGTGACGTTCCGCGACGGACTGGAAAGAGGTCCGTGCCGGAGGCCTGGGGCAAACGGGCAATGTTCGGGGTCGGCATGTCCGGGGCCGGGTGTGCGTGCCGCGGCCTGGACAGAGGCGTGCACGGGCACCGGGGGCCCATGTGCACGGGCCGGAACCGATTCGGTTGCGCGTGCGCGCACCGGACCGCTCCGGCCGTCACAGCGCTGTTCCAGGCTCGTCCCGTGCCCCTCGAACAGGCCGTCGAGCCATTACCATCGGCCAGCATCGGCGGGCGCCCCGCCCGACCTCCAGGCCAGGGAGCGAAACGTGCTGATCACCCACGACACCCGGTGCGCCCTCGACACCGTGGTGGATCTGGTGAACACCGTGCCGGACGACGACACCACGACGGACGGGCTCGTGGACGTACCGGCGCTCGGCGATTTCGTACGAAGGCACGAGATCAGCGATGTAGGGGTGCTGTCGGATCTCGACCTCGCGGCGGTACGCAAGGTCCGCGGCCGGTTCGCCGAGGTCTTCGCGGCCCCGGACGCGCGCGCGGCCGCCGGAGTCATCAACGACCTGGTCGCCGCGGCGGGCACCACCCCACGGCTCACCGACCACGACGGCTACGACTGGCATGTTCACTACTTCGCGCCCGGCGCGTCCGTGGCCGACCACCTCGCGGCCGACTGCGGGATGGCGCTCGCCTTCTTCGTGGTCGCCGGGGAACAGGAACGGCTGCGCCGCTGTGAGGCCCCCGACTGCCGGCGCGCCTTCGTTGATCTCTCCCGCAACCGCTCCCGACGCTACTGCGACAGCCGCACCTGCGGAAACCGTCTCCACGTGGCGGCCTACCGGGCCCGCCGCAAGGAGGCCACGGGCTGAGGGCCCATCCCTGGGACTGCCCGGCGACGGCCGGGACTCGCCGGCGGAAGGGCAGACGGTCGCACGGTCGAAGGGCCAGGGCGGCGGGAGGGGGCCGAGCTGGGTACGCCGGGGCTGACGGAGCCCTCGGCGGGTGGCGCCTGGGCTCCGTTTACGGCTCAAAGCATCAGCAGGTCGTGCAGTGATGCCATGAGCAGCAGACAGCCGATCACCGCAAGGAAGATCATCAGCGGTGGCTGGGAGAGCGCGAAGAGACAACCTCGCCGCTCCTCAGGGGGAGCTGCGTTGTCGCTCTGGGTTGTGTCCAGCATCTCGCGGCGATGATTGCGCAGCTGAGACCCTTACCGCGATCAACACATCCGGAATGACCAGGAGTTCGCCATTCTCCCGTTGTGTGGGAGCGATCGTGATCACTTCCGACCTCTCGCCGGACCCACTGTGTCGTTTCAGTCAGGCTCGTACATCCGCGATCATCCGGACCACGATGCGGTCATATGCCGTGTTTCTTGAGGATGGCCTCGATGTCACTGAAGTCGTCCCCGGAGTCGGTTGAGCCGGCGGCCCGAGGCGCGGACGTGGGGCGGGCGGCGGGGCGGGCGCCCTGCCCCAGGGAGGGAGCCGAGGCCGCGGGGGCTATCGCCTCGCGCTGGGCGGACCGGGCCGCCTTGCGCTCCTTGCGGGTGGTCCCGCCGCTGCGCCGCTCCACGGCACGGGTGGTCGCGAAGAGCGCCCAGGCGGCGCCCAGCACGCCGAAGCCCGCCCAGGCGGCCGGACTGAACGCCGTGTCGGCCGCCCACGCGACGACCCCCGTCATCACCAGGCCGATGGGCACGAGTGCATAGGCGGCGATGCGGGCCGCCCTGCGGAAGCGCTTGCGGTAGGCCGTGATCGCGGCGACGCCCAGGCCGGCCGCCGACACGGCAGCACACACGGTCTCGGCAATCATCCGGTCCTCCAGGCGGTGCTCGGTCGGGCAGGGTCGGTTCGTTCCTTCCATCCTGCACCGCCCCGTCGCCGGCATGCCACGGCCGGACCAGACCTCAGGGAGATCTCCGGGTCGTCTCGGGGTCGGCTCCGCCCGGGTAGCAGACACCTGGAGACGTGGCCCCGGCCCTACGGCCCCCCGGGGTGTACGTCCCGGATTGGGTCGGCGGCGGCCCTGCTGGGAGACTGGGTCCCATGAGCGACTCCTCCCCCGCACGTCCCGCTGCCGTGGTCTTGGACGTATGGTGCGAACTCCAGTGCCCGGACTGCCGCAGCGCCCTCGCTGACCTCGGCGCGCTGCGCGCCCGCTACGGCGACCGGCTCGAAGTGCGGCTGCGTCACTTCCCGCTGGAGAAGCACAAGCACGCCTTCGCCGCCGCCCAGGCCGCCGAGGAGGCCGCGGAGCAGGGCAAGGCGTGGCCGTACGTGGAAGCCGTACTGGGACGGGTCGAGGAACTGGGCCGCGAGGGCGAGCCCCTCCTGATCGATGTGGCCCGCGAACTCGGCCTCGACGCCGGGGAGTTCGACACCGCGCTGATCGACGGCCGGCACATCCTGATCGTCGACGCCGACCAGGCCGAGGGCAAGGCGATCGGCGTGACCGGCACCCCCACGTACGTCATCGGCGGCGAACGTCTCGACGGCGGCAAGAGCCAGGAGGGCCTGCGCGAGCGCATCGAGGAGATCGCCGACCGACTGCTGGCCGAGGGCGCGTCGGGCTCGTAGCGGTCACGGCTCGCGGTACCGCCGAGGCCCGCACACACCCCATCCGCTCAGGCGCGCACGCGCCTCAGAGCAACTCCTTGTACAGATGGCGTGCCGTCGTCCGGTAACCGAGGGACTCGTAGAGCCGCTCGGCCGGGGTGTTGCCCGCGAAGACGTTGAGCTTCATACGGTCCTTCCCGCCCGACACGGCCTGCTGCTCGGCCAGAAGCATCAGGGCACGGCCGTGACCGTGGCCCCGGTGCTCCGCGTCGACCTCGACCTCCAGCACGAACGCCGTCTCGGGCCACAGCCCCAGCCACAGGACACCGACCCGCGCCCCCTCGTGCTCCAGCACGCTGATGAGGGTGTTCTCGGTGGCCAGTCCGTCGGCGAGGTACTTCGCGTGCCCCTCGTCCGTCCTGGCGTAGGCCTCGGCGGCCGGTATGCCCTTCTCCATCAGGCTGCGCGCGAACTCCTCGCGCTCGTGCGCGAGCCAGGGACCGTACTCGGACTCGGTCATGGGACGGGCGGCGCTGCCCGCGGGCAGCTCGGGCCGGGTGCCGTTGAGGGGCTTCGCCATGTGGCGGCTGCCGGGCAGGTAGCCCAGCGCCGTGGCGAGCCGGAGCGCGGCGTCCGCGTCGCCCGGCACGGACACCTCGATGCGCCGGCACCCCCAGCCCCGTACCACTTCCTCGGCGGCGAGCGCGGCCACCGTGCCCCGGCCGCGCCCGCGGTCCGGCTCGTCGATGTGCAGTTCCTCGATGCGGGCCACGTCAGGGCCGTACTCCGGGCGCACGCCGAGGCGTATGCCGCCCACCGGACGGCTGTTCACGCACACCTGGTAGTTCCGCGAACGCGTTCCGTCCGCAGCGTGCTGAAGCGGCTCGGTCGGCCGCAGGGTGGTGGTCATCAGGGCTGTTCTACCCGTATCGCCGCCCGTCTTCATCCGGGTATCGCGCGCCGCCGCGGATCTCCGCCACCACGATCCCCGCCATCACGATCCTCGCCGCTACGGATCGAGGTCGTTCCCGGCCCGCTCCTGGAAGATCCGCATCGCCTTGGCGGTCACCGGGCCCGGGGCGCCCGGGAGTTCGCGTGAGTCGACCCGGTGCACGGCCTGCACATCACGCAGGGTCGATGTCAGGAAGACCTCGTCGGCGCGTTCCAGGACGTCCAGCGGCAAGTCGGTCTCGCGGGCGCCCGTCCATGCGGCGGTGAGCGCACGCGTGATGCCCGCGAGGCAACCGGAGGGGACCGGCGGGGTGTGGATCTCCCCGTCGAGAACCACGAAGACATTCGAGCCCGTACCCTCGCACAGCTGCCCCACCGTGTTGGCGAACAGCGCCTCGGACGCGCCCTGTTCGTGCGCACGGGCGAGGGCGACGACGTTCTCGGCGTACGAGGTGGTCTTGAGACCGGCGAGGGCGCCGCGCTCGTTACGGGTCCAGGGGACCGTGATCACAGCCGTCGAGTCGGGGCGCCGACTCGTCTCACCGAGGGCGACAACGAGGGTGGCGCCCTGGTTGCCGCGATCGGAACCGAGCGGGGAGACGCCTCCGGTGTACGTGATGCGGAGGCGGCCGAGCGGCATCGGGTTGGCGTCGACGACGGCGGCACAGGCGCGGCGCACCTCGTCGAGGTCGGGCTCGGGCAGCCCGAGGCCGCGCGCCGAGCGGGCCAGCCGGTCGAGGTGACGGGTCAGCGCGAACGGCCGCCCGTCGGCCGCCTTCACTGTCTCGAAGACGCCGTCGCCCACAGTCAGTCCATGGTCGAAGACGGAGACACGGGCGGCCTCGATGTCCTGCAGACCACCGTCGAGCCAGATCTTCACGTCACGGTCCTCCCACTCGCCTCGTACTCCCCCGACGCTACCGCGAGCAGTCTCGCCGCCTTCAGCTCGGTCTCCCGCCACTCCCCCTCGGGGTCCGACCCCCAGGTGATGCCCGCGCCGGTGCCGAAGCGCAGCAGGCCTTCCGTGCGGTCGATCCAGAAGGTGCGGATACCGACGGCCAGCTCCCCGGTGCCCCGGTCGGCGTCCACCCAGCCGATGCCGCCGCAGTAGGGCCCGCGCGGTGCTGTCTCCAGGGCGGCGAGGAGCCGCAGAGCGCTGGACTTGGGGGCGCCGGTGACGGAGCCGGGCGGAAAGGCGGCGGGCAGCAGCTCCGGCCAGCCGGCGCCGTCGCGCAGTTCGCCGCGCACGGTGGAGACGAGATGGACCAGGCCCGGGTGCTTCTCGACGACGCACAGGTCGGGGACCGTCACCGAGCCCGCGGTGCAGACACGGCCGATGTCGTTGCGGACCAGATCCACGATCATCACGTTCTCGGCGTAGTCCTTCTCCAGCAGGTCCGCCTCGGTGCGCCCGGTGCCCTTGATCGGGCCGGACTCGACGAGGCGGCCCTCGCGACGCAGGAAGAGCTCGGGGGACGCGGTGGCGATCTCCACGCCGTGACCGGGCAGGCGAATCGTTCCTGCATACGGCGCCGGGTTGCCGCGCGCCAGCAGCGCGGTCAGCGCGTCCACGTCGGCGTCGGGAGCGACGGGCGCGGACAGCACCCGGCACAGATTCGCCTGGTACACCTCCCCGGCCGCGATGCGCTCGCGTATGCGCCGCACACCCTCCGTGTACGCCCCGCGGTCCAGGGACGACGTCCAGTCGCCGACGCCGGGACCGCGCCATGCCCCCGGCACCACGGCGGGAACCGGTTCGCGTCGTACGTCACGGAAGCGCGCACACACCAGACGTCCCTCGTAGTCGGCCGAGACGGCCCAGAATCCGGACGAGTCCAGGGCCGTGGGATCGCTGGTCACGTCCGTGAGGCCGGTCGCGACGAAGCCGCCGAAGCGGGCGAGAGGAGGCAGGTCGGGCACGCGGTCGAGTCTAGGACGGGCGCACCGCGGGCCCCCTGACCAGGTCCTGGACCGGACGCACCGCAGCACGCTGCACAAACGCGTTTTTGTACTGGCCCCGGAATCCGCTAGAGTTCAACTCGTCGCCGCGACGCGCAAGCGGAACGGAACCGACAAGCGGACGTAGCTCAGTTGGTAGAGCGCAACCTTGCCAAGGTTGAGGTCGCGAGTTCGAGCCTCGTCGTCCGCTCGAAGGAAACCAGGGGATCATCCCGAGACCCTGCACTCCTGGTGGAGTGGCCGAGAGGCGAGGCAACGGCCTGCAAAGCCGTCTACACGGGTTCAAATCCCGTCTCCACCTCCAAGGACGATTAGCTCAGCGGGAGAGCGCTTCCCTGACACGGAAGAGGTCACTGGTTCAATCCCAGTATCGTCCACTGGATCTTTCAGCACCTACGACAAGATCCCGGCCCGCGCGATTAGCTCAGCGGGAGAGCGCTTCCCTGACACGGAAGAGGTCACTGGTTCAATCCCAGTATCGCGCACGCAGTAACCACAGCCCTCCGGCCGTGGCCCCGAGGACGATTAGCTCAGTGGGAGAGCGCTTCCCTGACACGGAAGAGGTCACTGGTTCAATCCCAGTATCGTCCACACACCGAAGCCCCCGGCCGTCACGTACGGCCGGGGGCTTCCTCGTGTGCGGTTCCGCCGCGGAGCTCAGCGGAACGCGGCGGCACTCAGCTGGAGAACAGCATGTGACCGAAGCCCTTGTGGCGCTTGTGGCCGTAGTGGCCGTGATGACCGCCGTGGCCCGCGTGCGGGGCACCCCAGGCGGGGGCGGGAGCCGCCGGGTACGCCTGGGGTGCGGCCGGGGGCGGGGGTGCGGGCTGGGACCACTGGGACTCCAGGCGGGTCAGGGACTCCAGCTCGCCGTAGTCGAGAAAGATCCCGCGGCAACCGCTGCACTGCTCGATCTGGACGCCGTTGCGGTTGTACGTGTGCATCGGCGCATGACACTTCGGACACTGCATGGTTCGGCTCAACTCCTCGCCGTCGGGTGCTGCTTCGCGTATCACCAGGACAGACACTGCCCGGCTTCGGTCAGTTGCACCCTACGTCGTGGAGCGTGGGGGCAACTCGGGTGGGACGGCGGCCATTCGGTCACAGGCGTCGACCACGGCCTGCTGCACCTCGTCCAGCGGCCGGTCCGCCGCGACCGACTTCGCGACGGCCAGGGCGGCCGTCTGCGCGGTGACGGCGCGGGCGGGGACGTCCAGGGCGGGCCAGGGGTCGCCGCTCGCCGGGACCGCCGGACCGCCCTCCTGCCGGTACGCGGTCAGGAACCGCGTCCACTCGTCGGGCGGGAGCAGGCCGCAGGCGTACCAGGCGGCCGGGCGGGCCAGGTCCCAGGCGGGTACGCCGACGCCGAGGTCGTCCACGTCGATCAGCCGCCAGGGGCCGGTCCGCGCGGGCAGGCGTACGAGTTGGCCGAGGTGGAGATCGCCGTGGCACAGGGTCGTGGTGTCCGGCAGGGGGGCCTCGCCCCTGGCCCAGGGTGGGAGGGTGGTCCACGCCCGCAGGATCGGCCCGGCGGCCGGGTGCGGGCCGGCCGAGTGCAGCCGGGCGATCGCCCGGGCCGCCCTGGCAGGGCCGCGCATGGGCGGCAGGCCGGGCGGCACGGGCGCCTTGTGCAGCCGGGCGAGCAGCACGGCCGCCGCCTCCCAAGGGGCGTCCTCGGGTGCGTCCGGGTCGACAGGAGTGCCGTACGGCCAGAAGGTCACCAGGCGGCCGTCGAGGTCCGCCGGGCTGGGGTGAAGGGGGGCCAGGAGGATGTCGGGGAGTCCGGCGGCGGTGGTGAGGCGGGGGGAGAGCTCCGTGAGGTCCGTGCCCGGAGCGTGCGCCTTGGCCACCGTGTCGCCGTGCCGTACGACGGTGCCGTCGTCGCGCTCGGCGAGCACCGTGTCGGAGTGCCCGCAGGCTCCGCCTTGAGGATGAGCCGTGCTACGTGCCCTGGCGGTCAGGGCGGGTAGTACGTCCACGGTCACGGGGCTCCTCTGAGGGGGGGGGACGGCACTTGCCGTCGAGCGTACGCAGCTGGTGCGGGGTCGGGTGTGCGGTGGGTGCGGGTTGCGCGTGGATGAGGTCGCCCCCGCCGCCCCTACCCGTCCCATCCCCAGGGGCTGCGCCCCTTCGACCCCGGCCCAGGGGGCTCCGCCCCCTGATCCACCCAGGCCTCGGGACTCCGCCCCGGACCCGATTCGGGGGCCAGCCCCCGGACCCCCGCTCCTCAAACGCCGGAGGGGCTGGGATGCGCGTCCGCGAAAGCGGCGGTGGTTTGGCCGTGGAAAGGCGACAGCCCGCGCAGCTCCCCAGCTGCGCGGGCGTCTGTGCCGTCCGCCGCACCCCCGTCCCCACGGGGTTTCATGGGTGGATGTCCCCGCCCGGACCGCTCTTCCGGGCCTGGGGTCGCCGCTCAGCGCCCCAGCATCACGCCCACGGACGACGCTTGTGTGACCACTGCCTCCCAGCCGCCGAAGGCGTACACGAGCAGGGCCGCCAGGGGAAGGACCATCGCGGTCGCCACCAGGGGGTGGCGGCGGCCCGGGCGCCGGGCGCGGAACACGGCGCCGTACGCCCTGCGTCCCTGCGTGCGGACCATCGTCCGCGGTGCCGTGTGGGCCATGGTCCCTCTCCTGACCTGTCGGTGGTCTGTCGGTGCTTGTCGTGGCAGCGGCGGGTGTCTGACCTCGGGGGACGAGTGCTGCACCCGCCGCTTGACTTCAAATCTAGGCGCGCGGCCGGTACGGGTCGTCATGCCCTCGTACCGATTGCCGGGCCTCCCGGAGGATGAGCCATGACCTGCGGTGTACTCCCCTGGGTGGAGACGAGGACCTAGGACTCAGGGTCTTCCCGGAGGGGACGCCCGGCATGCCCCGGCTGTTCCGAGACGTCCTCCCGCGGGACGGGCTGCTCGACGAGCGCCAGCACCCGGTTCGCCATGAAGCGGGCCGTACGCACCACTGATCCATTGCGCGTGACTTCACTCACTTCCACCACGCCCCTGCGCACCGCCGTCTCCACCCGGCGGCCCGCCCTGCTCGCCACCACCTCGTACGTACGCGTCGTGTCCCCGGCGTCCACGACTATCTCCACGCGATCACCCTTCATGGTTGCAATCCCCCTTCCGCAACGCGGCGTTGGGATCTCGGGCCGCCCGACGCAGCCACGAACCCCCTGTTCCTCGACCACGCTTCCAGTTTCCCACCCGGCACTGACAATCGATCGGGCCGAGAGGGCGCGGCCTCTGCGCGGACCCGGGTGTGGAAACGTAAGCTGTGCCACGTCACACGGACCGGGCAGCGGGGATGAACATGGCGATGATGCGCCTGAGGCGCGAGGACCCGCGCGTCGTCGGCTCGTTCAGGCTGCACAGACGGCTCGGCGCGGGCGGGATGGGCGTTGTCTACCTGGGCTCCGACAAGCGGGGACAGCGGGTCGCACTGAAGGTGATCCGGCCGGACCTGGCGGAGGATCAGGAGTTCCGGTCGCGGTTCGCACGCGAGGTGTCGGCGGCACGGCGGATCCGGGGCGGCTGCACCGCCCGGCTCGTCGCCGCGGACCTGGACGCGGACCGCCCGTGGTTCGCCACACAGTACGTACCCGGGCCCTCCCTGCACGACAAGGTCGCAGGCGAGGGGCCGCTGCCGGCCGCCGATGTCGCCGCGGTCGGGTCCGCCCTGTCCGAGGGACTCCTCGCCGTGCACGAGGCGGGTGTCGTCCACCGTGACCTGAAGCCGTCCAACATCCTGCTGTCCCCGAAGGGGCCGCGGATCATCGATTTCGGGATCGCGTGGGCGACCGGGGCCTCGACGCTGACGCACGTCGGTACGGCGGTCGGGTCGCCCGGGTTCCTCGCGCCCGAGCAGGTGCGCGGGGCGGCCGTCACTCCGGCCACCGATGTCTTCTCGCTCGGCGCGACCCTCGCGTATGCGGCGACCTCCGACTCGCCCTTCGGGCACGGCAGTTCCGAGGTCATGCTGTACCGGGTGGTGCACGAGGAGCCGCAGCTGCACGGTGTGCCGGACGCGCTGGCTCCGCTCATCCGCGCCTGCCTCGCGAAGGACCCCGAGGATCGGCCCAGCACCCTTCAACTGTCGCTGCGGCTCAAGGAGATCGCCGCACGCGAGGCACAGGGGCTCGCGGATGTCCGTCCCCCGGCGCCGCGTACCTCTCCCGACCGGACCTCGGGGCGGCTCGGCGAGCAGCACTCCGAGCAGTACGCCGAGCAGCGGACCCAGCGGCGGCCACAGAGCCCACAGGGCACTCCCCTGCCGCGCACGGGGGGCGGGTCCCGGACGGGCGGCTCGTCCCCCCGGACCGGCGGCAGCGCGCGGCCCGGCCCGGGGGCGCGTACGGCGCCGCCGCGCAGCACCACCCGGTCCGGCAAACGGCCCGTGCCCCGCGGTGGCCGTACGGCGCCCCGCACCAACGGGAGCGGACTGCGGCCCGCCAACCCACGGCTGCTGCGGCAGCGGCTCATCGTGTTCGTCGTGGTGACGCTGCTGGTGGCTTTGGGTATCGCGGCGGCGCAGGGCTGCCAGGGGCCGTCGCGCGGGCTGGACGACGATCGGGGTGTACGGAAGGAACAGCCGTACGAAGCCGGCCCCGCCGAAGCCCCGCAGGGCGAGCCGATGAGCGAGCGGAACGAGTCGACGGGGCCGTAGGAGCCGACGTCACAGCCCCGCCGCGCCATCAGGCTCGCGGGCGGCCCGTCGCCACCGCATAGAACGCGACCGCCGCCGCCGCGCCCACGTTGAGGGAGTCGACACCGTGGGCCATGGGGATGCGGACCCACTCGTCGGCCGCCACCAGGGCCTGGGTGGACAGGCCGTCGCCCTCGGCGCCGAGCATGAGGGCCACCCGGTTCATCCGGTGCGGGGCCGTCTCGTCGAGGGTCTTGGCCTTCTCGTCGGGGGTGAGCGCGAGGAGGGTGAAACCGGCCTTACGGACGGTCTCCAGGCCCTTCGGCCAGGTCTCCAGGCGTGCGTACGGCACCGCGAAGACCGCCCCCATGGAGACCTTCACACTGCGGCGGTAGAGCGGGTCCGCGCAGTCGGGCGAGAGCAGCACGGCGTCCATGCCGAGGGCGGCGGCCGAGCGGAAGATCGCACCGATGTTGGTGTGGTCGTTGACCGATTCCATGACGACGACCCGGCGGGCGGTCCGGAGGAGTTCGTCGGCCGTCGGCAGGGGTTTGCGCTGCATGGAGGCGAGGGCACCGCGGTGCACGTGGTAGCCGGTGACCTGTTCGGCGAGCTCCGGGCTGACCGCGTACACCGGGGCCGGGAGCTCGTCGATGACATCACGCATGAGGTCGACCCACTTGGCCGAGAGCAGCATCGACCGCATCTCGTAGCCCGCCTCCTTGGCCCGTCTGATGACCTTCTCGCCCTCGGCGATGAACAGGCCCTCGGCGGGCTCGCGCTTGCGGCGCAGCTCCACGTCGGTCAGGCCGGTGTAGTCGCGCAGGCGCGGGTCGTCGGGGTCCTCAACGGTGATGAGATCGGCCACAGGGTGATACTGCCTTGTCCTGGGTGCGGTGCCAACGGCTGGGAACGGGTTGGGTTACCCGGGGTTACTCGGATCCCGGGTTGCTGGGTTACTGGGGGGTCTTCGGCAGGCCCGACGCGGGTGTCGCCACGCCCACGGTCACGACCTCACCGATGACGATGACCGCAGGGGGCTTCACGTCCTGCGTGCGGACGGTCTCGGCGACCGTGGCGAGGGTCGCGTCGACGCGGCGCTGGGCTGCCGTCGTGCCCTCCTGGACGAGGGCCACGGGGGTGTCGGCCGGCTTGCCGTGGGCGACCAGGGTCTCGGCGATCCGGCCGATCTTGTCGACGCCCATGAGGATCACGAGCGTGCCGGTCAGTCCGGCGAGCGACGCCCAGTCGACCAGGGAACGCTCGTCGTCGGGGGCCACATGGCCGCTGACCACCGTGAACTCGTGCGCCACCCCGCGGTGGGTCACCGGGATACCGGCCGCGCCCGGGACGGAGATCGAACTGGAGATGCCGGGCACGACCGTGCAGGGGATGCCGGCCTCGGCGAGTGCCTGGAGCTCCTCCATGCCACGACCGAAGACGTACGGGTCGCCGCCCTTCAGACGGACCACGGACTTCCCCTGTTTCGCGTGCTCGATGAGCGCGTTGTTGATCGCTTCCTGCGCCATGAAGCGGCCGTACGGGATCTTCGCCGCGTCGATCACCTCGACGTGCGGGGGGAGTTCGGCGAGCAGGTCGCGCGGGCCGAGACGGTCCGCGATGACGACGTCGGCCTCGGCGAGGAGGCGGCGGCCGCGCACGGTGATCAGGTCCGGGTCGCCGGGGCCGCCGCCGACGAGGGCGACACCAGGGGTGCGGGTGCGGTGGTGGGGCGCCACGAGGGTGCCGTCACGGAGGCCCTCGACCACGGCGTCACGGATGGCGGCGGTGTGGCGGGGGTCGCGGCCCTCGGCGCGGCTGGTGAGGACGGCGACCGTGACGCCTTCGCTGTGACCGGTGGCGGGGGTCCATGCCGTGGCGGCGTCGGCGTTGTCGGAGCGTACGCACCAGACGCGGTTCGCCTCCGCCTCGGCCGAGGCCTGTGTGTTCGCCTCCGGGTCGCTGGTGGCGATGAGGGCGTACCAGGCGTCCGCGAGGTCGCCCTCCGCGTAGGGTCGCCTCTCCCAGGTGATCTCGCCCGCGTCCGCCATCGCTTCGACGGAGGGGGTCGCTCGGGGGGAGACGAGGAGGATGTCGGCGCCTGCGGCGATGAGGGCCGGGAGGCGGCGCCCGGCGACCTGGCCACCGCCGAGGACGACCACTCGGCGGCCGGTGAGACGGAGGCCTACGGGGTAGGCGGGGTGTTCGGCCATGGGGATACGGCTCCCTGCGGGGCTCTTGCGGTGGGGCGCTGCGTCTCTGGAGCGCCCCTGACGTGCGGATTTTATGCGCTGGGGCAGGTGGGTGGCCGGGGTGGGGAGGGGCGGGGCAGGGTTTCCCTCCCCAGGCCCTCTTCAGAAGGGCCCTGGCGCCGGCCCGCCCCGCCTACTTCTCCGTCACTCCCGCCGAGTCGAACGTCGCCACCTCGTGCATCGCCCGTGCCGTGCTCTGGACCATCGGGAGGGCGAGGAGGGCGCCCGTGCCCTCGCCGAGGCGGAGGTCGAGGTCGACCAGGGGGCGCAGGCCCAGTTTCTTCAGGGCCGCCACGTGGCCGGGTTCGGCGCTGCGGTGGCCGGCGATGCAGGCGGCCAGGACCTCGGGGGCGATGGCGCGGGCCACGAGGGCGGCGGCGCCCGCGCTGACGCCGTCGAGGATCACCGGCGTACGGAGGGACGCGCCGCCCAGGAGCAGGCCCACCAACGCCGCGTGCTCCAGGCCTCCGAAGGCCGCGAGGACGCCGATGGGGTCGGCCGGGTCGGGCTGGTGGAGTTCGATGGCGCGGCGGACCACCTCGGTCTTGCGGGCGAGGGTCTCGTCGTTGATGCCCGTGCCCCGGCCGGTGACCTCGGAGGGGTCGGTGTCCGTGAAGACCGCGATCAGGGCGGCGGACGCCGTGGTGTTCGCGATGCCCATCTCGCCCGTGAGCAGTGCCTTGTTGCCCGCCGCCACCAGGTCGCGGGCCGTCTCGATGCCGACCTCGATCGCCTGCTTGACCTCCTCGCGGGTCAGCGCGGGGCCGGCCGTCATGTCGGCGGTGCCCGCGCGGACCTTGCGCGGCAGGAGACCGGGGGTTGCCGGGAGTTCGCAGGCCACGCCGACGTCCACGACGCAGACCTCGGCGCCCACCTGGCCGGCGAAGGCGTTGCAGACCGCTCCCCCGCCCAGGAAGTTGGCCACCATCTGGGCGGTCACCTCCTGCGGCCAGGGGGTGACTCCCTGGGCGTGCACCCCGTGGTCGCCCGCGAAGATCGCGACGGCCGCGGGCTCCGGGATCGGCGGCGGGCACTGGCGGGACAGGCCGGACAGCTGCGCCGAGATGATCTCCAGCATGCCGAGCGCGCCCGCGGGCTTCGTCATGCGCTTCTGCCGCTCCCACGCCTCACCGAGCGCCTTGGCGTCCAGCGGGCGGATACCGGCGACCGTCTCGGCGAGCAGGTCGTGCGGCTCCTCGCCGGGCAGGGCGCGGCGGCCGTACGTCTCCTCGTGGACGACCCAGGACAGCGGGCGGCGCTTGGACCAGCCCGCCTGCAACAGCTCGGGCTCCTCCGGGAACTCGTCGACGTACCCGACGCACAGGTACGCCACGACCTCCAGGTGCTCGGGCAGGCCCAGGGCGCGCACCATCTCGCGCTCGTCGAAGAAGCTGACCCAGCCGACGCCGAGGCCCTCGGCGCGGGCGGCGAGCCACAGGTTCTCGACCGCGAGTGCGGAGGAATACGGGGCCATCTGGGGCTGCGTGTGGCGGCCCAGGGTGTGGCGGCCGCCGCGGGTCGGGTCGGCGGTGACAACGATGTTCACCGGGGTGTCGAGGATGGCCTCGATCTTCAGTTCCTTGAACTGCTTCGCCCGGCCCTTGGGCAGCGACTTCGCGTAGGCCTCGCGCTGCCGCTCGGCCAGTTCGTGCATCGTGCGGCGCGTCTCGGCCGAGCGGATGACGACGAAGTCCCAGGGCTGCGAGTGGCCGACGGACGGCGCCGTGTGGGCCGCCTCCAGGACGCGCAGCAGTACGTCGTGCGGGATCGGGTCGTCGCGGAAGCCGTTGCGGATGTCGCGGCGCTCGCGCATCACGCGCAGGACAGCCTCGCGTTCGGCGTCCTCGTAGCCGGGCGCGGCGGGGCCCTTGGGCTCCCCCGCCTCGTCCATGGCGGCCGTGCTCTCCTCCTGGTCGGCGGCCCTGGTGTCCAGGTCCTCCGCGCGCTGGACGACATCCGGCTCCGTGTCGGTCGCGGGCTGCACCGGAGCGGGAGGCTCCGCACCGGGTGCCTCGGGTTCGACGGCCGCCTGGGCGTGGGCCGTTGCGAGGGCAGCCTCGGGTTCGCGGGGGGCGGGGACCGTGACGATCGGGGCCTCGTCCGGTTCCGGGGCGGCGGGAGGAGCCGCGTCCGGGGCCGGGGCGGCGGCGAGTGTCTCGTCCGCGGCCGTGGGCTGTGCCGCCGCCGGAGGCGCGGGCTCGGTCTCGCCCTCGGGCTCGGACCTGGCGTCGGGCTCCGGATCGGTCGAGGTCTGCGGTTCCGGCTCGGTCGAGGCGGGGGGTTCCGGCTCGGTCGCGGGAAGCACCTCCTCCGCGACTGCCGCGGGGGGTTCGGTTGCTGCGGGCGGCTCCTCGGCCGTCACGGGTGCCGTGGGCTCTGCGGGGGCCGTGGCGTCCTCAGGTGACGGTGTGTCGGGCTCGGACGCGACCGGGGGCTGGGCGGTCTCCGGCAGCTGGGTGCCCTCCGGTACCTGGACGACGTCGGGGGCCTCGTCCTGCGCGGGCGCGGGCTCGGCCTGCTCGTCGACCGCTGCCTGGGCCTCCGTCTCCGGAGCCTGCGCGGGCTGTTCCTCAGGGGCGGGCGCCGTGCCCTCGACGGGGGCCAACTGCCCGCTGGGCGGCGCCTGGTCCACGGCCTGCTGCTCAGCCGCCTCGGCCTGCGCGGTCACTTCGTCCGGCACCGCGTGAAGCGGCTCGGAGGCGGTGGGCTCGGCCAAGGACGCCTGTTCCTCGGCGGGGACGGACTCCTGGACGGGCAGAGGCTGTTGAGCGGGCGCTGTGTCCTGGACGGGCTGCTCCGTCGCGACGGACCCGGGCAGCGGCTCCTCCGGAGCGGGCACGGCCTCGGCGTCGGGCAACTGCGGGGCCTCTGCCGGGGGCACGGTCTCAGCCTCCGGCACGCTCTCCACCTGCGGCGCGGCCTCCGCCCGGGGGGTCTCCGCCTGCGGGGTCTCCGCGTGAGCCCCGGGGTCCACGGGCCGGTCGGCCGCGTCCTGGGAGTCCGCGTCCGGAACCTGGGACGCGGAGTCCGGGATATGGGCGTCCTGCATGACGAGCTGGGGGCCCTGTTCAGCGAGCTGCGACTGTGACGCGCTCGGGGTGCCCGCCACCTCTGGCTCCGTCGCCTCCTCCCCAGGCGTCGCCTGGGCCTCAGGCGCCTCCTGCGCCGGCTGCGGGTCAGGCACCGGCTGGGGCGCCACCACCTGCTCCGGTACGACCGCCGGGTCCGGGACAACGGCAGGCTGGTCTTCGGCGACGGCAGGCTGGTCCTCGATGGAGGGCTGCTGCCCCTGCGGGGTCTGCGGCTGCTCCGGGACGACCGCGACCGGCTCCGGCTCCGCCGGCTGCTCGGCCGGCACCTGCGCCGGCGTCCCGGCGGCCGGAGCCGCACCGTCAAGCACCTCGGGGGCCTCGGCCACCGGGACCGCGCTCGGGTCGGGGGCCGAGGGATCCAGGGAGCCGTCCAGCGCGTGCAGGACCTCGGGGTTCTGTACGGCCTCGGGGGCCTGGGGCGAGAGCACCTCCCCCCTCACGGCGGGGGCGGGCGCCGCTGCCGGCACCGTGGGCGTACCGGCCGTCTGCCCGTTTTCCGGGACGACCGTTTCTGCAGCCGCACCCTCCGCGGGCACGGCACCACCGGCCGCGTTCCCGACAGGCGCCGCGGCAGACGGCACCGTATCCACGCCTGCTGAAGCCTGCGGAAATCCGGTGGCCAGCGAGGACGTCACCGGTACGGCCACCCAGGGCGACGCGGCCCGAGGTGCGGCCTCCGTGTGCTGCGGCGTGTCCAGGTACTCCGGACCCGTCGCGGGCGACCCGGCCTGGCGGACCGCGCCGGGCGGGACCGGGGCACCGGCGGGGCCGCGGTCGGCGAGGGAGCGGACGGGGCTGGCGGAGCCGCCCGGGGTCGGCGGGCCGAGGTGCAGCGGGCGGCGGGCCACCGGCGACTGCGGCACGGGCGTGGCGACCGGCGCGCGACGGGGGCCCGACGCCGTCGCGGCGGCGGGCGTTTCGGGCGTCTCGGGTGCGACGGAGCTCGGACCGGGAGCGCGGACGGCGCTCACGTCGACGGCACCGGTGTCCCGGCCGTCCGTCTCGTGCGGGCCCGGCTCGTGGACGCCCTGGACGACGGGCTCCGAGGCCGGTGGCGGCGTCTCGTGGCCCCACGCGCCCTGCGCGCCCGGCAGCAGCAGCTCATCGTCCACGGCGGCGGTCCCGGAGAGGTAGGTGTACGCACCCGGCGCGTGGACGCCCGGCTGCTCCACCATGCCTGCGTTCTCCGGCAGCCCCTCGGCCGGGACCTGGCCGGTGTCGGTCATGCGTAACCCCTCGCCCATCCGTTAGTGCTCTTCGCCAGCTGGCTCGGAACGGCGCACCGACCGCCCCACAGTGGAGAACGAGCGTGCGTGCCCAGCGGCACGAGACGATCCGCCCGCAAGTCGACAAAGCCATTCCATGGCATTGTCGCGGTCGCCCCGCCGTCACGGCAGCTTGATCCGCGACGGCCCGCTGTGGCCTGCGCCACGTTGCGCGCCCTCCGGTTCCGCCATACCACGACCCGCCCCAAAACGGGCGCGCTTTCCGGACATTGAGCTACGAAGCACCTGCTGCCCGAGTGCAGTACAACGATCCGCCAGCCTACCTCGCCGGTATGACAACAGGATCACTGGGAACGTCCGGACGGCCACCTGTTCGCCGCCCGACGCCACCCCTCAGCGAAGGGTTTCGCGCCGCGCGAGTTCCCCTGTGAGCAGGAACGCAACGCTCCGTTCCTTCTCCGCCCAGGCCCGCGTGTCGAGTTCGACGGACTGCAGGAGGGCGCACTGGACCTCGTAGCCGTGCTCGGTGAGGTCCCTGCCGATGAGTTCGGCGGCGTCGCGGGTGGCCGCGTGCGTGACGATGCGCTGCGGGCGGCGGTCGGCGACGGCGGAGACCACACGCGCGCCGCCGCCACCGACGCGGACGACATCGGGTTCGGGGAGGTTTTCCAGAACGTGCGGCGCGGTGCCGTGCACCACCTGGAGTTGGACGCCGAAGCGCCGTGCCGCGAGGGTCGTGCGGCCGCAGGCGTAGGGGGTGCGGTCGACGGCGATGACGGCGGCGCCACAGCGCGCGGCCTCGGTCGCGAAAGCGCCGCTGCCGCAGCCGATGTCCCACACGAGGTCGCCCACGCGCGGTCCGAGGCGGGCGAGTTGGGCCGCGCGCAGCAGGTCGGTCTCACCCTCGCCCAGGTCGCCGCCGTACTCCTCGGCGGGCAGCGCCCAGCCGCGCGGTCCGGCAGCGGGGTCGCGTCCGGCGATCCAGCCGCCGCCCTCGGCGGCGGTGACCGGGCCGCCGATGACGATGACGACGTTGGGGTCGCGCCAGGTGTGGTCGGCCGCCTTGTCGGAGGTCAGGATGGTGACGCGTTCGCGTTCGGTGCCGAGTTCCTCGCAGATGACGAAGGTTCGGGGGGTTCCGTCGAGGAGAAGGCCGAGTTCGGCGGGTCCCGCACCGGGCGAGGTGAGGACGGCGACCTTGGTGTGGGCTCGGCATACGTTCACCGCGCGGCGCAGGGTGCGGCGGTGTGCCACGACCACCTGTGCGTCGTCCCATGGCATCCCCGCGCGCGCGAAGGCTGCGGCGACGGACGAGACGGCGGGGACGACTTCGACCTCCAGGCCGTACTCGGGCGCCCGCAGGGTGCGGACGACTCCGAAGAAGCCGGGGTCCCCGTCGGCGAGGACGACGGCGGTGCCGCGGTGGCCGGCGATGCGGCGGGCGGCGAGGGCGACGCTGCCGAGGCGGATGCGCTCGGCGCGCGGGGGCACTTCGGAGAGCGCCAGGTGGTGGGCCGCGCCGGCCACGAGCGTGGCGGCGCTGAGGGCGGAGCGCGCCGCGGCGGTCAGCGGCGAGCCGTCCCAGCCGATCACCGTGACCCGGTCGGCCATCGTCGTCAGTCTCCAGGGTTCGCGCAGGTCCTCAGGGGCAGCCCGGACAACGGGCTCCGTGAGGGTACCTGGTCGGGTCCGGGGGCGCCGCGCCGGTGGTACGGCACGGGGGCCGGGACTGCCGTGGCCGCCGTACGTCGTCGAGCCGGGGAGTGGCCGTGGAGTACCGGAGGGGCCTGGGCCGGGAGAGCCCGAGGGCGTCGCGCTGGTGGTGGCGCGTGGGCCGTCGTCGTGCCGTGGCGGGCGGATGCCCAGGGCGTCGAGTGGTCAGTTCCAGTTCGAGTAGGAGGTGAAGCCGCCGGAGTCGGCCAGTGCCTCGCTGACGCCTTCGAGGTCCTCGGGGAGGAGGCTCCAGACGATGAAGTCGGTGCGGATCTCGGCCCAGCCCGCCTCGGTGCGGGTGCGCGCTATGCACGCGTTGCGCAGGACGCCCTCGCTGATGCAGCCGATCTTCTGGGCGACCTGCTGGGAGGCGGTGTTGTCGGCGGCCGTACGGAGCTCGATGCGCTCGAACTTCTGGTCCCGGAACAGCCATCGGGCGGTGGCGAGCGCCGCTTCGGAGGCGTAGCCCTCGCCCCGCGCCCAGGGAGCGATGACGTACTGGAGTTCGGTTGACCGTACGTGCCAGTTGGTCTTGGCGAGCTGGATGACGCCGACCAGACGCTGGGTCAGGAACTCGGTGACGGCGAGGTCGAGTCCGCGGCCACCGGTGCGTTCGCCGGGTGCGTACTCGGTGATCCAGGTGCGGGCGCCGTCCTCGGTGAAGGGCTGGGGGACGTCCGTCCAGGCCATGACCTGCTCGTCGTTCATCATCTCGGCCAGGGCGGGGACGTCGTCCTCGTCGAAGGGGCGCAGCACCAACCGCTCCGTGCTGATGGAGATGTCGGGGAAGGTGGTAGTCATGCGCCGCTCCGTAACCTTCGGAAACCTTCGGGCCTGCTGAACTGCCCAGCATGCAGCATGAGAGCACGGAACCGCACGCGCGGGGTCCACACCTGGTGAGGAGCGGACCCCGTGCGGTGACGTACTGCGTCAGCCGGAGACCACGGGCAGGACGGAGCCCTGGTACTTGTCCTCGATGAACTTCCTCACGTCGGCGGAGGTGAGGAGTCGCGCGAGCTTCTCGACCCGGGGGTCGTCCTCGTTGCCGCGCTTGACCGCGAGGAGGTTCGCATAGGGGTTGTCCTTCGCGGACTCCAGGAGGATCGCGTCCTTGGTGGGGCTGAGGCCCGCGTCCTGGGCGTAGTTGTTGTTGATGACCGCGGCGGCCACGTCGTCGAGCGAGCGCGGCAGCTGGGCGGGCTCCAGCTCCTTGAACTTCAGGCCCTTGGGGTTGGCCCCGATGTCCGCGGGGGACGCGTCCGTGCCGGCGCCCTCCTTGAGGGTGATGACGCCCTTGGAGGCGAGAAGCTTGAGGGCGCGGCCCTCGTTGGTGGTGTCGTTGGGCACGGCGACGGTGGCTCCGTCGGCGAGCTTCGTGACGTCGGTGATCTTCTTGGAGTACACGCCCATGGGCGGCAGATACGCCTTGACCACCGGGACCAGGTCGGTTCCCTTGGACTGGTTGAAGTCGTCCAGGTAGGGCTCGTTCTGGTACAGGTTCGCGTCGAGCGAGCCCTCCTGGAGCGCGGTGTTCGGCAGGACGTAGTCGGTGAACTCCTTGATCTCCAGGTCGAGGCCCGCCTTCTGCGCCAGGTTGTCCTTGATGTAGGTCAGGACCTCTCCGGCCGGGACGGCGGTGGCGCCGACGACGAGGGTGCCGCCTTCGGCACCACCTCTCGTGCCGGACTCCGCGTCAGGGCCGGAGCCGCAGGCGGTCAGGCCGAGTGCGAGGCTCACCGCGGCGGCCGCCGCGGTGAGGAGCGGCTTGCGCATGTCTTCAGTACCCCTGTCGGGCTCGGGCTCAGAACGACGGGAGGACCGAACCGGCGTACTTGTCCTCGATGAACTTCTTCACCTCGGGGGAGGTGAGGAGCTTCGCGAGCTTCGTGACGCGCGGGTCCTTCTCGTTGCCCTCCTTGACGGCGAGGAAGTTGCCGTAGGGGTTGTTCTTCGGGGACTCCAGGACGAGGGCGTCCTCGGCGGGCTTGAGGTCCGCCTCGATGGCGTAGTTGCCGTTGACCACGGCGGCGTCCACGTCGTCCAGGGAGCGCGGGGTCTGGGCCGCCTCCAGCTCCTTGAACTTGAGGTTCTTGGGGTTCTCGGAAATGTCCGCGGGGGTCGCCGAGTTGCCCGCGCCGTCCTTGAGGGTGATGAGACCGTTCGCGGCGAGCAGCTTCAGGGCGCGCGCCTCGTTGACGGTGTCGTTCGGGACGGCGATGGTCGCGCCGCTCTTGAGGGCGTCGGCCTTCTCGATCTTGTTGGAGTAGAGGCCGAGGGGCTCCAGGTGGACCGTGACGACGGGCACGATGTGGGTGCCGTTCTTCTTGTTGAAGTCGTCGAGGTACGGCTGGTTCTGGAAGTAGTTGGCGCCGACGGAGCCGTCCTCCGTCGCCGTGTTCGGCGTCACGTAGTCCGTGAACTCCTTGACCTCCAGGTCGAGGCCCGCCTTCTTCGCCAGGTTGTCTCTGACGTAGCTGAGGATCTCGGCGTGCGGGGTGGGGCTCGCCGCGACGATCAGCGGGCCGCTGGTGTCGGAGGAGGCGGAGTCCTTGTCCGCGCCGCAGGCGGTGAGCCCGAGAGTGAGGGCTCCGGCAGCGAGGACGGCGGTGGTGAGCTTGGCGGTGTTACGCACGAAAAGTGCCTTTCCTTTTGGGTGGTACGACTGGGGCGTTCAGGCGGCCTTGCCGGTGTCCGCGGTCGCGGGCTCCTTGACCTTCAGCAGGCGCAGCTTCGGGGCGGGGCCCGAGCGCCCACTGCGCCGGTGCAGCCCACGGGCCGCGTAGTCGCCGGCGAACTGGATGAGCGAGATGACGACGGCGAGGATCGCCACGGTGATCCACATCAGCTCGGTCTCGAAGCGCTGGTAGCCGTAGCGGATGGCGATGTCACCGAGGCCGCCCGCGCCGACCGTGCCCGCCATCGCCGAGTAACCGATGAGGGCGACGATCGTGGTGGTGGTGCTGGCGATCAGCGAGGGCAGGGACTCCGGTACGAGGACCTTGCGGACGATCGTCCAGGTGTTGCCTCCCATGGCCTGCACGGCTTCGACAAGCCCGTGGTCCACTTCGCGGACAGCCGTCTCGACGAGGCGTGCGAAGAAGGGGATCGCCCCGATGGCGAGCGGCACGATGGCGGCCTCACGGCCGATGGTCGTCCCCGTGATCCAGCGTGTGAACGTCATCAGCGCGACCATCAGGATGATGAACGGCATCGAGCGGGCCACGTTCACGACCTGCCCGATGACCTTGTTGACGACGACGTTCTGGAGGAGTTCACCGCGGTCGGTGAGCACGAGCAGCACGCCGAGCGGGAGACCGCCGACGACCGCGATGAGGGTGGACCAGCCGACCATGTAGAGGGTGTCCCAACAGGCCTGCTCCAGCAGCGGCTGCATCTGAGACCAGGTCATTCGGCGGCACCTTTCTTCACCAGTGCGGGCTCCTGTGCGCGGCCCAGGACGTCGATCTGGAGGCCCTGTTCACGCAGGAAGCCGATCGGTACGACGTTGTCCTCGTAGCGCCCGGGCAGTTCGACGCGCATACGGCCGATCTGCTTGCCGGCGACGGTGTCGATGGCCGCGCCGAGAATCGAGATGTCGATGTTGTAGGTACGCGCGAGCTGCGAGACCACGGGCTGAGTGGCCGCCTCGCCGTGGAAGGTGACGTCGATGACGGTGCTGTCGTCCCCGGAGGTGTTCCCGCCGACCGGGAAGAGGGCGGCGGCCAACTCGGAGCCCGGCGTTGCGAGGAGTTCGCTGACGGTGCCGGACTCGACGATGCGGCCCTGCTCCATGAGGGCCGCCGAGTCGCAGACCGATTTGACGACGTCCATCTCGTGCGTGATGAGCAGGACGGTCAGGCCCAGCTGCTGGTTCAGGTCGCGCAGCAGGTGGAGGATGGATCGGGTGGTCTCCGGGTCGAGGGCGCTGGTCGCCTCGTCCGAGAGGAGCACCTTCGGGTCGCCGGCGAGGGCGCGGGCGATGCCGACGCGCTGCTTCTGGCCGCCGGAGAGCTGGGCCGGGTACGCCTTGGCGTGGTCGGCGAGGCCGACGAGGTCGAGGAGTTCGAGCGCCTTGCGGGAACGTTCCTTCCCCGACCTTCCGAGGATTTCCAGCGGCAGCTCGACGTTGTCCTGGACGGTGCGCGAGGACAGCAGGTTGAAGTGCTGGAAGACCATGCCGATCCGGCTGCGCGCCGCGCGGAGTTCCCGGCCGGCACGCGGGCCGCGCCCGGCCAGGGCCGTGAGGTCCCGCCCGGCGACGGTCACGGTCCCGGCGGTGGGCCGTTCCAGCAGGTTGACGCAGCGGATCAGCGAGGACTTGCCGGCGCCCGACTGGCCGATGACGCCGTACACCTCGCCTTCCCGGACGTGCAGGTCGACGCCGTCGAGGGCGGTGACCTCACGGCCGCGCGAGCGGTAGACCTTGGTGAGGCCTGATGTGGTGATCACTGGGGGTTTCCATCACTGTCGAGTGCGCGGGCGTGGGTGTGCCCGGGCACGGAATGGGGTGAGGTGCGGGAGCGGCTCTACGTCACATACGGCGAACGGCGCACAGCGCACGGACATGCCGCAGCGGCTCGCTTCGGGGCGCGAGACTCAGGAGTGGTGCGGGGGCCCTCTAGAAGGCGCACATTCGACACAGACAACGAGCACCGGGCGTCAGGGTCGCCTCGGTCGCAGGGATGCGGCAGCTCGTCGTGGTCATGCGGTCAGTAAACCAGACCCATGGTCCTGACATGGCACCCCTTGTCCGCATGGTGGACAGCGATGGACAGGGTGATCCGGGCCATCGTCCCTGGTCCGCGGGTCGGAGGGCTGTGTGGGGGCCCGACGGGTTGTGGTCAACGCCACGACGGTCACGCCGGTGGCGGACCCTGCGGCGGGGAGGCCGGGGGCGAGGGCGTGAGGGCTTTTGGCCCGTAATAGGGTCACGGCATGCTTGATGCCCTGACGGTGGCGACCGCCATTGCCGCGCTGCTGCTCGCCGCCTGGTGCGGCTGGGCCGCGTACCGCGACCAGCCGACCAAGGACTGGCACTTCATCGGGATGGCCGTGGTGTCGGTGCTGGCCCTGGCGCAGCTGGCGGTCGGGGTCGTGCAACTGGCGCGCGGCCAGAAGCCGGACCAGGGCACCACGATCTTCGTGGCGTACCTGCTCGGGGCACTGGCCTGCGTTCCGGTGGCCGGTTTCATGTCACTCGCCGAACGCACCCGCTGGGGCAGTGTGACCGTCGCGGCCGGCGGTGTGGTGCTCGCCGTGCTCCAGGTGCGGCTCTATGACATCTGGGGAGGCTGAGATGGCGACCGCCGAGGATGCCGGGGAGCGAACCCGGCGAACGCGGCTCATCAAGGGGCCGGGCATGCTGCTGGTCTGGCTGTACGGCGTGATGGTCGTCGGTGCGGTGTCGCGCTCCGCGGTGCAGATCTCCACGGAGTTCGCGCACGCGCCGCTCGCCTACTCGCTCTCGGCCGTTGCCGGACTCGTGTACGGGTTCATCACGTACTCGCTGGTGCGGGGCGGGGAGACCGCCCGCAAGGCGGCACTCGTGTGCTGCGCCGCCGAGCTGTTGGGCGTGCTGGTCGTGGGGACGTGGACGCTGGTGGAGCCGTCCGCGTTCCCGGACGCGACCGTGTGGTCGGACTACGGGATGGGGTACTTGTTCATTCCCGTACTGCTGCCGCTTTCCGCCATGTACTGGTTGAGGAAGGGTTCGCGGTAGGGGGCGCTGCCTTACGCTGTCGCCGCGTACGTCCCCGCGGGTGCCGCCTTCTCCAGGACGATCATCGGGATACCGTCCTTGCCCTCCGACGTGCCCACCGTCTCGTACCCCACCCGCCGGTACAGCCGCAGGTTTCCCTCGCTGCGGTGGCCCGTGTGGAGGCGGAACCTGGTGGCGCCGCGCTCCTCGGCGAGGGCCGATTCCGCCGCGCGGAGGAGCCGGGCGCCTATCCCGTGGCCCTGGAGGCGCGGGTGGACGCAGAGCTTGCCGATGGACGCGGCGCCGTCCTCGTCGATGCCGCCGTGGACGGAGCCGACCACCTCCTCACCCAGCCGGGCCACGAACACACAGTCAGCGGCGACCGCTTCGCGGACCGAGTCGAGGGGCTGGACGAGCGGCTCGATGCGGTAGTTGCCGTACAGCGCGGCCTCGCCCTGGAAGCACAGGTACTGCAACCTGAAGATCTGCTCGGCATCCTGCTCGGTCGCCACGGAGATGGTCACGCTCATGCCCATGTGTGCACGCCTCCCGCTCACCTGTCGCCTGTTGTCCCTCACTCCTATCCCCGCAGTTCGCGGGCCGCAACCTCCGCGGTGAGCAAACGACGCAGACATCCCAGACATCTGGATCGTTCCGGCCCAAGGCTCCCCTGTGAGATACCCAACTCACCCGCGATCTCACGGTACGTGAGGTCCTGGGGAGACAGGAGTGCCGCGAGCAGCCGGGGACAGCGTCCGGGCAGCCGGCGGACCGCCGCATGAAGGGCACGGCGGCGGGCGGCGTCGAGGGCCAGTTGCTCGGGGCCGTGGTCACGGTCGTCGGCGGGCTCGTCGCACCCGTCGTACCGCCGCTCCCTCCGGGTCGTACGGCGGGTGCGGCGTACCTCGGAGCGGACGGCCCGGCGCAGCCACTCCGGTGGGTCCGCGGGTGGCCCCTGCGCGTCGAGGCGCTCCAGGAGGCGGAGCCAGACCGCCTGTTCCAGGTCGCCCGGCTCGGCTCCGGAGGCGTGCGCCTCGGCCGAGGCCTCGGCGGTGAGCAGCGGGCGCAGGGCGGCAACCAGGTCGTGTGTCACAACCGGCACGACGACGGCCGCCCGGGCCAGGGTTGCCCGGGCGGCCGTCCGTCACCCCAACGGGGCCTGCCGCTCAGCCGTTGACGAAGTCCTCGCGGGCCAGCACACCGGTGTCCGGGTTGTCGGTGAAGACGCCGTCGATGCCCGTGGCGAAGTACGCCTTGAAGGCGCCGAAGGCGTCGCCGTAGGCGTCCGCGCCCGTTCCCTTGCGGAAGTTCGCCGGGAGGAACGGGTTCTCGTTGCGCATCGTGTACGGGTGCAGCACCAGGCCCACCTTGTGGGCGTCGGCGACGAGCGTGGTGGGCGTGCCGAGGTTGCCGCTCGCGTCCTTCGGGATGATCAGGTCGAGCGTCGGGCCGATGCCCTGGGCGTAACCGGCGATCTCCCGCAGGCCCTGCGGCTTGATCAGGTCGGCGACCGTGCGCGGGTCACCCGTCTCGACGAAGTCCCAGGGGCGGGTGCCCGCGCCGGAGAGCAGGACGACGAGCGGGTTGTCGACGAGCTTGTTCAGGCGCTGGATGCTCGTCGGCTCGAAGGACTGCAGGATGACCGGCGAGTTCCGCCTGTCCTTGCCGTACCTGCGCAGCAGCTTGGCGACCCGCTCCTCCGTGCCCAGGCCGAGAGCCCGGAAGTAGGTGGGGTGCTTGAGCTCGGGGTAGATCCAGACCTGCTTGCCGCGCTTACGGGTCTGCTCGTCCTGCCACTTCAGGATCTCTTCGAAGGTGGGGATCTCCCAGCGGCCGTTGTAGAGGGTGCTGTGCGGACGGTTGGCCGGGATGCGTTCGATGGCGCGCAGCGTCTTCAGTTCGGCGAGCGTGAAGTCCTCGGTGAACCAGCCGGTGGTGGAGACGCCGTCCAGCATCTTGGTGGTCTTGCGGCCGGCGAACTCGGGGCGGCTCGCGACGTCCGTGGTGCCGCCGATCTCCGGCTCGTGGCGGCAGACGAGGTGACCGTCCTTGGTGGGCACCAGGTCGCCGGCCTCGACGATGTCGGCGCCCATGTCGAGGGCGAGCTGGTAGGAGCCGAGCGTGTGCTCGGGCCGGTAGCCGCTGGCCCCGCGGTGGCCGATGATCGTCGGCACGGGCAGGCTCTTCAGCCCGCCGCCCGTCTGCCGGGCGTCGGCGGCTCCCGCCGTGCCGGCCAGCCCGAGCACCGCTCCGCCCGCACCGAGCACCGCGGCCCCGAGCAGCGCCCGTCGCCCCGTCCCCCGGTCCTGCTGCTCGTACGACTCCTGCGTCCCCATCACGGCACTCCTTCACAAGACGCCCTGCACCTGTCAAAGCGGGACGATCGTAGGTGGCGTGAGGTGACGTACGGGAGACCCGGGGCGGAACACACGGATGACGCTGGATGTCGTCCGGACGCCTTGTGGGACAGGTGAGTTGACGCCCCGCCGGATTGGGCGGGGCGGCCGGGGGGACCCGGAGGAGAACGGCGCGCGATGTCCGTCACACGAACGGCCCCGCCGCAGAAACGCTCATCGGGGCTCAACCGCAGGTAAAACTACGTCAACAGTACGTATCCAGTCCGTGAACCCGATGTGCAAGAGCCAGGGAACCGCGAGTATCGTCCTCACCTGCACAGACTCCTATCGAACCCCTTGACACCGGAGGGCCCGTTGTCCCGCTTCGCGCTCATCAAGGCAGTGCTCGGACCGATCATGCGCCTGATGTTCCGCCCACGGGTGGAGGGTGCGCAGCACATCCCGGGGGACGGTCCGGTGATCCTCGCCGGCAACCACCTCACGTTCATCGACTCGATGATCCTTCCGCTGGTGTGCCACCGGCAGGTGTTCTTCATCGGCAAGGACGAGTACGTCACCGGCAAGGGGTTCAAGGGCCGGCTGATGGCCTGGTTCTTCACCGGCGTCGGCATGATCCCCGTCGACCGCGACGGCGGCCGGGGCGGGGTCGCCGCGCTGATGACCGGGCGACGTGTGCTGGAGGACGGCCGGATGTTCGGCATCTACCCGGAGGGCACGCGCTCTCCCGACGGGCGCCTGTACCGCGGTCGTACGGGGATCGCTCGCCTCACGCTGATGACCGGTGCGCCGGTGGTGCCGTTCGCGATGATCGGCACGGACAAGATCCAGCCGGGGGGTGCGGGGCTGCCGCGGCCGCGGCGGGTCACGGTGCGGTTCGGTGAGGCGATGGAGTTCTCGCGGTACGAGGGGATGGACCGCGACCGGTATGTGTTGCGTGCGGTGACCGACTCCGTGATGGCCGAGGTCATGCGGCTGTCCGGGCAGGAGTACGTGGACATGTATGCGACGAAGGCCAAGGAAGCGGCCTGACGCTCCGCTGGACGGGGGCGGGGCTGCGGGTCGTGGGCCGGCTGCGGGTCCGTTGTGGCCGGTCGCGCCCACGCGGCGGAGCCGCACAGTGTCACAGCCCCGCGCCCCTTCAGGGGCGCCCCCCCGGCACCGTAGTCTCTCAGCGGTGCTCGGCCCCGTCCTCCAGGCGTTGCCCGCGCAGCAGGTACCAGGCCGCCACCGACGCTGCCAGCAGCACCGCCGCGCCGCTGCCCGCCGCGAGGGCGAGCCCGTCGACGAAGGCCTCGCGGGCCGCCGACATGAGCGCGTGCGCGCTGTCCGCGGGCAGGGCCGACGCCACCTCGACGGCACCGCCGAGGGACTCGTGCGCTGCGGCCGGGGTGCCCGGCGGAGCCGGGAAGCCCCGGTACACACCGGTGACGATCGAGCCGAGCACGGCGATGCCCAGGGCCGCGCCCAGCTCGTACGCGGTCTCCGACACCGCGGACGCGGCGCCCGCCTGCTCCTTGGGCACGCTGGAGAGAATCACGTCGGCGGTCACGGTGAACGAGAAGCCCGCCCCGAGGCCGACCACCAGCAGCGCGGTACCGATCAGCGGGTAGCCGGTGGTCCGGTCGAGGAGGGTGAGCGCGGCGAGCGCCAGCCCGACCGCCGCGAGTCCGCCCGCGACCACGGACCGTACGGAGAACCTCCGGGCGCACGAGCCCGCGACCAGTCCGGCCACCACCGCGCCGACGGCGGCGGGCAGTTCGGCGAGTCCTGCCTCGGAGGGGCGCATGCCCTGGACGAGTTGCAGGTACTGCGACAGGAAGAACACCAGCCCCGACAGGCCGAGGACGCTCAGCAGATCGGCGAGCACGGCTCCGGAGAACCCGCGGTTGCCGAACAGCCGCATGTCCAGCAGCGGTGCGGGCAGCGCGAGTTGGCGCCGCACGAACCAGTAGAGGGTGCCCGCGCCGAGCGCGGCGGCGCCCATGGCGTCCGGTGACAGGCCGTGGGTCGCGAGCTCCTTCACCGCGTAGACGACGCCGATCATGCCGACGAGCGACAGCGCGACGCCGGCCAGGTCCCAGGGGCCGGGAGCCGGATCGCGTGACTCGGGCAGCAGCCTGATCCCGACGACGACGAGAACGGCCATCACCGGCAGGTTGATCAGGAAGACCGAGCCCCACCAGAAGTGTTCGAGCAGGAGGCCGCCGACGACCGGGCCGACCGCCGCGCCGGCGGAGGCCGTGGCACCCCAGACGCCGACAGCGAGGCTGCGTTCGCGGGGATCCTGGAAGAGGTTGCGGATCAGGGCGAGCGTGGCGGGCATCAGGGTCGCGCCCGCGACACCGAGCAGCGCCCGCGCCAGGATCATCAACTCCGGTGTTGTCGCGTAGGCGTTGAGCACGGATACCGCGCCGAAGGCCGTGGCGCCGATCAGCAGCAGCCTCTTGCGGCCGATGCGGTCACCGAGGCTGCCCATGGAGACGAGCAGGCCCGCGATCACGAACGAGTAGACGTCGCCGATCCACAGCAGCTGGGTGCCCGAGGGCTTGAGGTCCTCGCTGATGTACGGCGTGGCGAGACCGAGGACGGTCGCGTCGACGGCCACGAGCAGCACGGCGAGCACGAGGACGCCGAGCGCGAGCCAGCGGCCCGGACGCTTCACCACCTCGGTCGTGGCCGCCGCCCGCAGGGCGCTGGTCATGGTTCCTCTCTCCGTAGTGCGCCGCCGAGCATCAGCTCGACGATCATGAACTGGAAGTCCTTGGTGGCCACCCGGCCGTCGAGTACGGCCCAGGCGCCAGAGGCGATGAGCCCGTACAGCGCCTCGGTGAGCCAGGCGGGGGTGAGGTCGATGCGGAACTCTCCGCTGTCCTGGCCGCGCCGGAACAGCGCGGCGATCCGGGCGTCGAGCCGGGCCCAGCCCTCGTTCTGGCTCTCGCCCTCGAACAGCTGGTTCTCGCCGTAGAGGAAGGCGAGCAGCCCGGCGGCGGGTTCGAGCTCCCGGACCAGGCGCCGTACGGCGTCGCCCGCCGGCCCCTCGTCGAGACGGGCCGCGTCCAGGGCGGACTCGCACTCCTCGATGCCGAGCGACTCCAGCGCCCGGACCAGGGCGTCGCGCCCGGCGAAGTGGCGGTGCAGCGTGGCCCGGCTGATCCCGGCCGCCTTGGCGACCTCGTCCATGGTGGCGGTGGATTTCCGGGTCAGCAGGGCGGCGGCACTGCGCAGCACATGATCACGATCGAGGGCCATGAGACAACCATAACCCATGTGAGACATTCACGTCTCACCACGGGCATGGACGTCTCATGGCATGGGCGTCTCATGGCTCTTCGGGTGGGTCGGCCTCAGTGCCAGGGCAGGTGCCCGCGCCGCTCCCAGTACACGGCCGGTTCCTCGGTGAGTGCGGCGAGGCGGGCCAGCTGGTCGTCGTCGAGGTCGACGACGGCGGCGTGCAGGTTGGAGGCGAGCTGGACGGTGGTCGCGGCGCCGGACAGCACGACACCCGCCCACGGCTGGCGCAGCACAAGGGCGAGGGCGACCGCGTCGGCGCCGAGTCCGGCCTGTTCGGCGACGGCCGTGACCGCCTCGGGGGCGTGCGGTCCGGCGAGGCGCCCGTTGGCCAGCCCCTCCTTGACGATCACGGTGAGCCCGGCCTCGTGCGCCTCGGCGAGCGCCGGGGCGGCCGAGGTCTCCAGGGCGTTGTACGTGGACTGCACGGTGCGGAAGAGGGGCGCGCCGTCGACGGTCACGGCGAGCGCGGCGCGGATCGCCTCGGCCTGGGCGGGTCCGCTGGTGGAGAAGCCGACGGTGGTGCCCTGCGCCGCGGCCTCGGCCAGCCTGGCGTGGAGCTCCTTGTCGGTGAGGGCCGGGCTGTCCGGGGTCACCGAGTGGATCTGGTAGAGGTCGAGCCGGTCGCCGAGGAGTGCCGCGGTCTCGGCGCGCTGCCGCTCGTACGTCTGGACGCTGTGGTCCTTGACCTCGTGCTTCTCCGCGTCGGTGCGCCAGTTCGCGGTGTACGTGTAGCCCCACTTGCTGCCGATCACGACGTCGTCGACGTCGGGGCGGGCCGTCAGCCAGCCGGCGAGGAACTCCTCCGCGCGGCCGTAGGAGCGGGCCACGTCGAAGTAGCGGACGCCCTGGGCGTAGGCGGCGTCGAGGAGTTCGTGGCTGCGGGCGCGCAGTGCGTCGACGGTGCGTTCGGCGGGGAGGTCCTCCTCCCGGCCGAGGTTGATGTAGCCGGGGCGGCCGACGGCGGCCAGACCCAGGCCGATGTGGGCGGTGGGAGTGGTCGCTGAGGCGAGTCGGGCGAAGGGCATCGCGGCTCCGTTTCGGTCGGCTCCTTGCGGCTCATGACCAAACGTAACCGCGATCCCCCACTTCACACGTGCGTGTGGTCCGTCTCCCGCTCCCCACGCACCGCTTCCGTCACTTCTTCCGCCTCTACCGCTTCTTCTCCTTCTCTTATTTCTTCGCCTTGGCCGTGGCCCAGGCGTGCTGCGCCGCCACGTCCGCCCTGACCTCGGCGAGCTGGACGGCGACCGCGCTGGGGGCCGTACCGCCGCGTCCGCTGCGGGAGGCGAGCGCGCCCGGCACGTTGAGCACCGAGCGGACCTCGGGGGTCAGATGGGCGGAGATCTTCGCGAACTGCTCGTCGGTCAGCTCGTCCAGTTCCTTGCCCTCGGCCTCGGCGACCTTGACGCACTCCCCGGCGACCTCGTGCGCGACACGGAACGGCACGCCCTGCTTGACCAGCCACTCGGCGATGTCGGTGGCGAGGGAGAACCCGGCCGGGGCCAGCTCCTCCATGCGCTCGCGGTGGACGGTCAGCGTGGCCATCATGCCGGTGAACGCGGGGAGCAGCACCTCCAGCTGGTCGATGGAGTCGAAGACCGGCTCCTTGTCCTCCTGGAGGTCGCGGTTGTAGGCGAGGGGCAGGGCCTTGAGCGTCGCCATCAGACCCGTGAGGTTGCCGATGAGACGGCCGCTCTTGCCGCGGGCCAGCTCCGCGATGTCCGGGTTCTTCTTCTGCGGCATGATCGACGAGCCCGTCGAGAACGCGTCGTGCAGGGTCACGAAGGAGAACTCCTTCGTGTTCCAGATGATGACCTCCTCGGCGATCCGGGAGAGGTTCACGCCGATCATCGCGGTGATGAAGGCGAACTCGGCGACGAAGTCACGGGAGGCCGTGCCGTCGATGGAGTTGGCCGAACTGCCGTGCTCGAAGCCGAGGTCCTCGGCGACCGCCTCCGGGTCGAGCCCGAGGGAGGAGCCCGCGAGAGCACCCGAGCCGTACGGCGACACGGCCGTCCGCTCGTCCCACTGGCGCAGCCGCTCGGCGTCCCGGGACAGCGACTGGACGTGCGCCAGGACGTGATGGGCGAAGAGCACCGGCTGGGCGTGCTGGAGGTGGGTGCGGCCCGGCATCGCGACGTCCGGGTGGGCCTCGGCCAGGCCGACCAGGGCGTCCTGGAGCTCGGCGATCAGACCGCCGATGGTGCGGGCGTGGTCGCGCAGGTACATACGGAACAGGGTCGCGACCTGGTCGTTGCGGGACCGGCCGGCGCGCAGCTTGCCGCCGAGGTCGGGGCCGAGGCGCTCCAGCAGACCGCGCTCCAGGGCGGTGTGGACGTCCTCGTCGGCGATGGTGCCCACGAAGGAGCCGTCGGCGACATCCGCTTCGAGCTGGTCGAGGCCGGCGATCATCCGCGTCAGCTCGTCGTCCGTGAGCAGGCCCGCCTTGTGCAGCACGCGCGCGTGGGCACACGAACCGGCGATGTCGTACGGCGCGAGCCGCCAGTCGAAGTGGACGGAGGCGGACAGCCTGGCCAGGGCCTCGGCGGGACCGTCGGCGAAACGGCCGCCCCAGAGCCGGACGTCACCGCTGTTGCTGCTCACTTGCGTTGCTCCTCGGAGGGTGTGGATGTGCCGCCGCCTCCTCACGAGGTGAGTGAGGAGGCGGTTGTCAGGCTAGTGCGTGTGAAGTGCGGGAGGGCCCGGACTCGCCCCTGGCGTGATGACTATGCATGAGTATGCAGAGCTCTGCATGACTCGTCAATCCGGGATGCGTGGCGCGACGGCGGGCGCGGGCGGGTCTTCGGTCGCCGACCTGGGCATTCGTTCGCCTTCCGCGGCGCCGGACGCCGCCGGCCCCAAAGAAGTCGAAGGAAACTTCCGGAGCCGTTGAACGGTGGAATGCGCTTTCTCGTACCTCTCCCCGAACGCAGGCGCCGCGTTTGCAGACAAAGGATTCAGAGGACCGGGCCGTTCCGCCGACCGACGAACGGACCCCACCCCCCGACCCCGAGTGAGGCATCCGCATGTCCAGGGCTCTTCCGAAGTACCACAAGCGCCGCGTCTTCATGATCGGCGGCGCAGCCGCTGTGGTGTTGTCAGGGGCGGTGATCGCCGGGTCCGCCTTGGCCGGGGAGACATCCCAGAGCAACGGCAACGCGTCGACCAAGGCCTCGCCCGGCACGATCAGCTGCCCGGCGGTGGAGGGCTCCCTGCCGGAGATCCCCGCCTCCGCACAGGCCGAGGTCGACCGCAACCTCGCCCAGCTCGACACCCAGATCCAGGAAGCCAACCAGCGACTCGTCGACACCGTCGGCCAGGGCGGACCCAACTTCGTCCAGAACGCCATCCTCGGCCCCCTGGAGGACAAGCGCGTCGCCGCCCTCAACCGCATCGAGACCGCCATCGGCCGCGCCGCGGAGAAGCCCGAGGGCCTCGAAGCCCTCGCCGCCTGCACCCTCGACGCCGCCGGGGGCGCGGCGGCCGGCGAGGAGGCGGGGGCCGGCGGTGACGCCGCGGCCGAACCGGGCGGGGCGGCCGGCGGCAACGCAGCGGGGGAAGCGGGTGACGCCGGGAACGCCGGTGGTGCCGCGGACGCGGGTGACGCGGCTGGTGGCGGGGCCGCTGACGCGGGCGCGGGCGACGCAGCCGGAGGTGGCGCCGCAGACGCCGGCGACGCGGCGGGCGCTGGTGCCGCGGGCACGATCAGCTGCCCGGCGGTGGAGGGCTCCCTGCCGGAGATCCCCGCCTCCGCACAGGCCGAGGTCGACCGCAACCTCGCCCTCCTCGACACCCAGATCCAGGAAGCCAACCAGCGACTCGTCGACACCGTCGGCCAGGGCGGACCCAACTTCGTCCAGAACGCCATCCTCGGCCCCCTGGAGGACAAGCGCGTCGCCGCCCTGAACCGCATCGAGACCGCCATCGGCCGCGCCGCGGAGAAGCCCGAGGGCCTCGAAGCCCTCGCCGCCTGCGAGCTGAACCAGTAACAAGGCGGCCGTGGCCGCCCCGCGCGCCGGCCGGGGCGGCCACGGCGTGGTTCCGCCGGAATCACGCACGCGCGTCTGCCGACGGAACCGAACCACGGAACCTGAATTCGTTAGACAGTCGAAAGGTCTTCCCGGACAATCGTCTGACATGGGAAAGACCTATGAGCGCATCGACGGCCGCCTCCGCACGTTCATCGAGGCCCAGCCCCTCTTCTTCACGGCGACCGCTCCCCTCTCCGCCGACGGCACGGTCAACCTCTCCCCCAAGGGCCTCAAGGGCTCCTTCGCGGTGATCGACGAGCTGACCGTCGCCTACCTGGACTTCGCGGGCAGCAACGCCGAGACCATCGCCCATCTGCGCGAGAACGGCCGTATCACGCTCATGTGGTGCGCCTTCCAGGGCCCGCCGAACATCGTCCGCGTGCACGGCCGCGGCGAGCCCGTCTTCCGTGACGATCCGCGCTTCCCGGACCTGCTCGCGCACTTCCCGGACATCGACCCGACCCCGCACGGTCTGCGCGCGATCATCGTCGTACGGGCCGACCTCGTGCGCGACACCTGCGGGTACGCGGTGCCCTTCATGACGTACGACGAGGACCGCGACCTGCACGGCAAGCGCTTCGCACGGGAGGACGACGCCTCGCTGGGCGCCTACTTCGCCAAGAAGGAGCACATCGCGAGGAGCCTGGATGGCCTACCCGGGCTGCCCCTGCCGCTGCCTCCCTCTAGCGTCTGAGGCATGCGCCCTGCCGTAGCCGCCGCCGTCCTCGCCGCCACCTCCCTCCTGCTCGGTGCCGCGCCCCCGGACCGGGCGCCCCTCCCCGAGCGGATGGCCGACACCGGGGGCGGCACCCAGCTGATCACCGCCGAGGCCTCGGACACCTCGTCGACGACCGGCACGGTCACCTGGTGGGACCGGCGCGACGGCCGTTGGGTGGAGGCGGGCTCCGCCGCCGCGCGCTTCGGCGCCAAAGGGCTCACCGAGGGCGGCTCCCGCACGCAGGGGACGAACACGACGCCCACTGGGCTGTACGACCTCCCGTACGCCTTCGGGATCGAGGAGGCGCCCGACGGCACCACGGCCCCGTACCGCCGTGTCCGCCAGGACTCCTGGTGGTGCCAGGACAACGAGTCCCGCTCCTACAACCGCTGGACCGAGCCCCTCGCCGCCGACTGCCGCGCCACCGAGGCCGAGCACCTCGTCACCTACGGCACGCAGTACGCCTACGCCTACGTCATCGGCTTCAACTACGCCCAGCCGGTGCGGGAGCGCGGCGCCGGCATCTTCCTGCACGTCAACGGGCAGGGGCCGACGGCGGGTTGTGTCTCGGTGCCGCGGGACGCGATGCGGCGGATCCTCGCCTGGGCCGACCCGGGGCGGGGGCCGCACATCGCGATCGGCACGACGAGCGGGCCCACGGCGATCACCCGGTACTAGCTAGTCCTGCGGTGCGAGGGTACGCAGGACGTCGAACTCGTTGCCCTCGGGGTCGGCCATGACCACCCAGTTTCGGTCTGGACCCTGACCCACGTCCGTCTTGGTGGCGCCGAGGCCGAGCAACCTGCTCACCTCGTCCTCGGTGCTGCCATCGACAGGGCTGATGTCGAGATGAAGCCGGTTCTTGACCGTCTTGCCCTCGGGCACACGGATGAATACCAGGGTGGGCGGCATCTGGCGAGCCCGGACATCCTCGACGGTCGGCACCCAGGAGCCGATCTCGACCTTGCCCTCGCTCTGGTCGATCACTTGGAAGTCCAAGACCTCGCACCAGAAGGCCGCGAGCCTCTCCGGATCGTGGCAGTCGACGACCAACTCGGTGAACCTGCTTGTCATGCTTCTCCCCGATAGTGCGGACGGGGCTCAGCGTAGGTCGCCCGCCCGGCAGATCCGAGATCTTTTCGACCAGGGACATCAAACGGGCTCGATCCGAAAGGAAACCGCCCAGGCCCGTCCAAGTACCAGGCCCGTCCGCCGGGTCACTCCGTGCCGGCGGGCAGGCGTACCGTGAACGTCGTCGATCCCGGCCGGCTCTCCAGGGTGACGCCGCCCCCGTGAGCCTCCGCAACCGCCGCCACGATCGACAGGCCGAGGCCCGCACCGGCGCCGGAGCCCGCCGTACGGCGGCGGTCGGCGCGGGCGAAGCGTTCGAAGACACTGTGCCGGACCTCTTCGGGCACGCCCGGGCCGTCGTCGTGGACCTTCAGTACGGCCTCGGCGGCACCGGACTCCAGGGACACGGTCACCTTGGTGCCGGCGGGCGTGTGGGCACGCGCGTTGGCCAGCAGGTTGGCCAGTACCTGGTGGAGGCGGTGGGCGTCGCCCGGCACCGTGACGGGTTCCTCCGGCAGCTCCAGCGCCCAGCGGTGCCCCGGTCCCGCCGCCCGCGCGTCCGTGACCGCGTCGAGGACCAGGCGGGTGAGGTCCACGGGGTCCCGCTCCAGCGGCCGGCCCGCGTCCAGACGGGCCAGCAGCAGCAGGTCGTCGACCATCTCCCCCATACGTGCCGACTCGGCGGCGATGCGTTCGAGCGCGCGGGTGACCTTCGGGGGCACGGGGCCGGGGTGCAGCAGGGCGAGCTCGGCGTGCCCGCGCACCGACGCCACCGGGGTGCGCAGTTCATGGCTGGCGTCGGCGGCGAAGCTGCGCAGCCGCTCCTCACTCGCGTGGCGCTTGGTCAGGGCGTCCTCGACATGGCCGAGCATCCGGTTGAAGGCGGTGGCGACCCGCCCCACCTCGCCGTGCGGGTCGGCCTCGGGGGCCCGTGGGGGCAAGGCCACGTCGCCGCTGGCCAGGGGGAGTTCGCTGACCCGGGTCGCGGTCGCGGTGACACGCCCGAGCGGCCGCAGCGACCAGCGCACCCACAGGGCGCCCGCGAGCCCGGTGGTCGCGAGGGCGGCGCCGAAGACGACCGTGGCGACCAGTTCCAGGCGGCGGACGGCGGCGTCCACCGGTTCCAGGGGCAGCCCCGTGATCAGTACATCGCCGTCCGCGCCCTTGTCGGCGACGACCCGGTACTCGTTCAGGGACGACAGGTCGACGGTGTGGCCCCTGCCGTCGACCGGGACGGCGACGAGGGCCGCCTCGTCCTTCGCGGTCAGGGTGACGTCCAGGCCCCTGGTGGAGTCGCCGGGGCGCACCACCGCCGCGCTGGTGACCACGCCGTCGGCCAGCCGGGCACCGAACGTGCCCGTCGCCATTCTGCGGGTGTCTCCGTTCTCGTCGCCGTCGTGGTCGGTCCGGCGGGTCCGTTCGTTGTGCTCCAGGCTCTCCGGGAAGCGGACTCCGGCCGCACTGAGCTGCTGGTCGACACGGCCGGTGAGGAAGTGTTCCAGCTCGACCACGGCGGCGACCCCGACCGCGGCGCAACTGACGGTGAGGAGCACGACCAGTCCGGCGGTGAGCCGTGCCCGCAGTGTGCGGGGCCAGGGCAGCCGCACGCCCCGCTTCACCGGGCCACCGGTTTGAGCACGTACCCGGCACCCCGCACCGTGTGGATCATGGGCGGCCGGCCGGCGTCCACCTTCTTGCGCAGGTACGAGATGTACAGCTCCACGACGTGGGCCTGGCCGCCGAAGTCGTACGACCACACCCGGTCGAGGATCTGCGTCTTGCTGAGCACCCGCCGCGGGTTGCGCATCAGGAAGCGCAGCAGTTCGAACTCGGTCGGGGACAGCTCGATCAGCTCGCCGGACCGGGTCACCTCACGGGCCTCCTCGTCCATGGCGAGGTCACCGACGACCAGCCGGGGGCCCTCCTCCAGCTGCCGGGCCATGCCCGCGCGGCGCAGCAGTCCGCGAAGCCGGGCGACGACCTCCTCCAGGCTGAACGGTTTGGTCACATAGTCGTCGCCGCCCGCGGTGATGCCCGCGATACGGTCCTCGACGGCGTCCCGGGCGGTCAGGAAGAGCACGCAGACGTCCGGTCGCACCGCGTGCAGGGAGCGCAGCACGGCGAAGCCGTTGGTGTCCGGGAGCATCACGTCGAGGACGACGGCGTCGGGCAGCAGCTCGCGGGCCCCGGCGACGGCCGACGCGCCGTCGCGGGCGGTCCGCACCTCCCAGCCCTCGTAGCGCAGGGCGCCGGAGAGCACCTCGGCGAGGTCCGGGTCGTCGTCGACGACGAGGACGCGGACGGGCGTGCCGTCGGGGCGTGTGAGGGCCGGGCGGCCGGAGCGTGCGTTCATGGCGCCTTCCAGCATCACCCCTGCCGGGGGCGTTCCGCGACGCCGAACGCTCTGAGTTTCCTCTGAAGGCGCTGGTCGCGGCCTTCGCTCAGAGCCCGCTCAGAAGTTCGGACGGCACAGTGCCGGACATGACGACCTCCGTGAGCAGGCCCGCGGCCCCGCCGCAGCATCCGCCTCCCGCGGCGGCCCGGCGCTCTCCCGCGGGCCCCCTGCTGGCACTCCTGTGGGCCGGGGCCGCGGCCGTCGTCGCCCTGTGGTGGCGCGACACCGGCTCGGTCGTGGGCGCGGCGGGCTGGCTGACCGGGGCGGGACGGATCACGGGGCTGCTGTCCGGGTACGCCTGTGCGGTGCTGGTCGGGCTGATGGCTCGGGTCCCGCTGCTGGAGCGGCGGATCGGCTCGGACCGGGTGGCACGCTGGCACGCGAAGGCGGGCCGGTACACGCTCTGCCTGCTGGTGGCCCACGTGGTACTGATCCTCGCCGGGTACGCCGCGCAGGACGGTTCCTCGATCCTGCGCGAGACGGTGACGGTGGTCCTCGACTACCCGGAGATGCTCAAGGCCACCGCCGGCACCCTGCTCCTGTTCGCGGTGGGGTTCACCTCGATGCGTGCCGTACGCCGCCGGGTCCGCCACGAGTTCTGGTACTACGTGCACCTGCTGACGTACGCCGCCGTCTTCCTCGCCTTCGGCCACCAGCTCGCTCTCGGCTCCGACTTCACCGGCAACCAGGTGGCGCAGCTCGCCTGGTACGCGCTCTACCTGGGCGTGGCGGCTCTGGTCGTGTGGTTCCGCGTCCTGACGCCGGTACGGCTCAACCTGCGGCACCGGCTGCGGGTGGAGGCCGTGTACGAGGAGGCGCCCGGCGTGTTGTCGGTCGTCATACGTGGCCGGCGGCTGCACGAGCTGGGGGCGCTGCCGGGGCAGTTCTTCCGCTGGCGGTTCCTCGCGCGGGGCCTGCGCCACACCTCCACCCCGTACTCCCTGTCCGCTCCGCCCCGGCAGGACCGGCTGCGCATCACGGTCAAGGCGCTCGGCGACCACAGCGCGGCCGTCGCGCTGCTGCGGCCCGGCATCCGCGTGTGGGCGGAGGGCCCGTACGGGTCGCTGACCGCCGAGCGGCGCACCGGGTCCAAGGCGTTGCTGATCGCGGGCGGGGTCGGCATCACCCCGCTGCGCGCGCTGTTCGAGACGCTGCCCGGTGACGTCACCCTGCTCTACCGGGCACGCACGGCCGACGACCTCGCCCTGGGGGGCGAGCTGGAGGCCATCGCGCAGTGGCGGGGGGCGCGCGTGCTCTACGCGCTCAACGGTCCGCAGGGGCAGCGGCCGAACCTGACCTGCGAGTCCCTGCGCGCGGCCGTGCCCGACATCGCCGAGCGCGATGTGTACCTGTGCGGTCCGCACGGGCTCGCCCGGGAGCTCTACGAGGCGCTGCGCACCGCCGGGGTGCCGAACCGCCGTATCCACCACGAGTCGTTCGAACTGTGAGGCCGACGTGCACGCGCTGAAGAAGAACCGTCCGCTGCGCCGTATCGTGCTGACCAGCGCGGCCACCGTCTCCGGAGTGGTGCTGCTGCTGTCACTGAAGCCGCACACGGCACCGGCCCTGGCCTCGCCGTCGCCCTCCACCGGCGCCGTCGCCTCGCCCGCCCCGTCAGGCAGCGCGTCGAGCGGACCGGCCACCGGCCCGCGCACCGCCACCGGTCAGGCGGCGCAGACCCGGTACGGGCCCGTACAGGTCCGCGTCACGGTGAAGAACGGCAGGATCACGGATGTCACGGCGGTGACGTATCCGCAGAGCAGCCCCAGGGACCAGCGGATCAACGGCTACGCCGTCCCCAGGCTGGGCAGCGAGGCGCTCAGCGCGCAGAGCGCGAACATCGACGCGGTCTCCGGAGCCACGTACACGAGTGAAGGTTACCGCCAGTCACTTCAGTCGGCGCTGGACTCCCTTGGCCGCTGAACACTCGGGCACCGCGGCACGTATCTCAGGGCCGAGGGATACGCCCCACTCCCTTGCCCGCCACCACGGAGGAACCGTGACCACCACGATCGCAGGCGGCCGCGCCGCGCGGCGCCAGACCATGCGCCGTATCCGCCCCCGACGCTCCCCCGCCGTCCCGCTGTTGCTCGCCGTCTGGGCGGGCGCCGCCGGAGTGATCTGGCTGTGGTGGAACAACACGCCGTCCCTCGCGGACACCGCCAGCAAGTGGCTGGCGGCGGGCCGGATCACGGGGCTGCTCGCCGGGTACCTGATGGCGCTGGTCGTGCTGCAGATGGCCCGGGTGCCCGCGCTGGAGCGCCGGGTCGGCTCGGACCGGGTGGCGCGCTGGCACGCGATGAGCGGGCGGTACACGCTCTCCCTGGTCGTCGCGCACGTGGTGCTGACGATGTACGGGTACGCCCTCCAGGCCGGGCTCGCGTTCGGCGACATCGTGCAGCAGACCATCGACTCGATCAACCAGTTGCCGGACATGGGCAAGGCCGCGATCGGCACCGGGATCCTGGTGGTGATCGGGCTGATCTCGATGGGGCCGGTGCGGCGGCGGATTCCGTACGACCTGTGGTACCACGTCCACCTGCTGACGTACGCGGCCACGTTCATGACGTTCTGGCACCAGCTTTCCACGGGCAACGAGTTCGTGGTGGAGCCCCTGGCGAAGACCGCCTGGTACGCCCTGTACGGGACGGTGACGGCGCTGGTGGTGTGGTACCGGATCCTCACGCCGATCCGGCTGAACATGCGGCACCGGCTGCGCGTCGAGGCGGTCATCGAGGAGGCACCCGGGGTCGCGTCGGTGCTGATGAGTGGGCGGAAGCTGCACCGCATGGGCGCGGAGGCCGGGCAGTTCTTCCGCTGGCGGTTCCTCGCGCCGGGCATGCGGTTCAGCTCGCACCCGTACTCGCTGTCGGCGGCGCCCCGCCCCAACATGCTGCGCATCACCGTGAAGGCGGCCGGCGACCACAGCTCGGCGCTACGTGATCTGGAGCCCGGCACCCGGGTGTGGGCCGAGGGCCCGTACGGGGCGATGACGGCGGGCAAGCGCAGCCGCGGCAAGGTGCTGCTGGTGGCCGGCGGCGTGGGCATCACACCGATGCGGGCGCTGTTCGAGACGCTGCCCGCCGCGGCCGGCGACCTGACGCTGCTGTACCGGGCCAACAGCACCCAGGACCTGGCGCTGTGGGACGAGCTGGCGTCGATCGCCGAGGAACGCGGGGCCCGGCTGATGTACGCGGTGAACAGCCCCGAGGGAGAGCGCCCCGACATCTCGCCGGACACGCTGCGCCGCAAGATCCCCGACATCGACGAGCACGACGTCTTCCTGTGCGGACCGCCCGGGTTCGCCCAGCAGGTGTACGAAGCGCTGCGCGGTGCGGGCGTGCCGACCCGCCGCATCCATCACGAGTCGTTCGAGATGTGAACGACCACGAGTCGTCCGAGATGTGAGCGACCGGAATCACGGGACTTACGCGACCAGCGACCTATCGGAGCCAGGAGCTCAGGAGCTATGAAGAAGAGCCATCCCATTCGGCGTGTCCTGCTCGCCAGCGCCGCCACCGTGTCCGGCATCGTGCTGCTGCTGACGCTGAAGCCGTCGTCGGACCCGGCTGCCGCCGGGGAGTCGGTCGCGCCCCAGGGGTCGGCGGGCGCCCAGGCCATCGGCAACGGTCAGCCCCAGACGCTGACGGGTGAGGTCGAGCAGACGGAGTACGGGCCGGTCCAGGTCCGCATCACCGTCAGCGGCGGCAAGATCACCAAAGCCGACGCCGTACAGAAACCGGAAGGCGGCCGCTCCACCCAGATCAGCGGCGACTCCATCCCCAGACTCAACCAGGCCGCCGTCGCCGCGGGCAGCGCCGACATCGACGCCGTCTCCGGAGCCACCTACACCAGCGCCGGCTACAAGAAGTCCCTCCAGTCCGCCATCGACAAGGCCGGCGGCAGTGGGCAGGGCGCGGGCAGCGCGCAGGCCCAGACCGTCACGGGTGAGGTGGAACAGACGCAGTACGGGCCGGTCCAGGTCCGCATCACCGTCAGCGGCGGCAAGATCACCAAAGCCGACGCCGTACAGAAACCGGAAGGCGGCCGCTCCACCCAGATCAGCGGCGACTCCATCCCCAAACTCAACCAGGCAGCCGTCACCGCGGGCAGCGCCGACATCGACGCCGTCTCCGGAGCCACCTACACCAGCGCCGGCTACAAGAAGTCCCTCCAGTCCGCCCTGGACAAGGCCAAGAGCGCGCAGGGCGCGGGGGCCCAGGAGTCCGGTGGCCAGGAGCCGGGCGCCGGGCAGTCGGGCTCGACGGATGCCGGGGCCGGGACCGAGGCCGGAGCGGGCAGTGCTCAGGCACAGGGCGAGACGGTCCAGGGCGAGGTCGTCAAGACGGAGTACGGGCCGGTCCAGGTCCGTGTCACCGTCAGCGGTGGCAAGATCACCAAGGCCGAGGCCGTACAGATGCCCACGGGCGGCCGCTCCACCCAGATCAGCGGCAACGCCATACCGAAGCTCAACCAGGAAGCCGTCGCAAGCGGGAGTGCCGACATTGATGCCGTCTCCGGTGCCACATACACGAGCGCGGGCTACAAGAAGTCCCTCCAGTCCGCCCTGGACAACGCCGGTGGCTGAGCCCTCCGGTGCGCCGTCGCCGCCTCAACTGCGCCACGTCGAGGAGGTCATGGGCACGGTCTTCTCCTTCGACGTGCGCGGTGGGGAGCCCACCGCCATGCGGGCCGCGCTGGACGAGGCCGTGGCCGGACTCCACCGGGTCAACGAGGTGTTCAGCACCTACCGCGACGACAGCCAGATCTCCCGGCTGGCCCGCGGGGAGCTGACCATCGAGGAGTGCGATCCGGAGGTCGCCCAGATCCTTCGGCTGTGCTCCGAGGCCGAGCGGATCAGCGACGGCTGGTTCAGCGCCACCTTCCAGGGGACCTTCGACCCGACCGGCATCGTGAAGGGCTGGGCCACCGAGCGGGCCGCCCTCCATCTGGTCGCGGCGGGCGCGACCGGGGTGAACGTGAACGGCGGCGGTGACGTGCAGTTGTGCGGGGTACCGGGCCCGGAGCGGCCGTGGCGGGTGGGTGTGTCCGATCCGCTGCGTCCCGGGGCGCTGGCCGCGGTGGTCTCCGCCGCCGGGACCGCGCAGCTGGCCGTGGCGACCTCCGGCACCGCCGAGCGCGGCACGCACATCGTGGACCCGCGCACCGGCCGGTCGGCGATCACGGACCTGGTCGCCGTGACCGTGGTGGCCCCCAAGCTGACCTGGGCGGACGCCTGGGCGACGGCCGCGTTCGCGATGGGCGCGCGGGACGGGCTGAGCTGGCTGGAGTCCCTGCCGGACACCGAGGCCCTGCTCATCACGGCGGGCGACGAGGTCCGCTGCACCGGAGGACTCGCCGACCGCCTGGGCTGAGCGCGCGCACCGGGGCCCGGAAGGGTCCACAAGCCAAGACCCCACAACCTGAGACCCACAACCGAAGACCCACGCAAGTTCCCCCATGCGAGGGCGGGGCGTACCGGGAAGTCCGGTACGCCCCGCCCTCGTTGGTGCCGGTGCGCGCCCGCTCAGTGGTTGTTCTGCGCCAGCCGGAGCAAGTGATCGGCGAGTGCCTGTCCCCCGGTCGGGTCGCGGCTGATCAGCAGCAGCGTGTCGTCGCCGGCGATCGTGCCGAGGATGTCGTGCAGTTCGGCCTGGTCGATGGCCGAGGCGAGGAACTGGGCGGCACCCGGCGGGGTGCGCAGGACCACGAGGTTGGCGGAGGCCTCCGCGGAGATCAGCAGCTCCTGCGACAGGCGCCGCATCCGCTCCTCCTTCGCCGACCCGCCCAGCGGTACGCGCGGGGTGCGGAAGCCGCCCTCGCTCGGCACCGCGTAGATGAGGTCGCCCTCGCTGTTGCGGATCTTCACCGCGTTCAGCTCGTCCAGGTCCCGGGAGAGCGTCGCCTGAGTGACACTCAGCCCGTCGTCGGCGAGGAGCTTCGCCAACTGGCTCTGGGAGCGCACCGGTTGCCGGTTGAGGATGTCCACGATCCGGCGGTGGCGGGCGGTGCGGGTCTGCGGCACGGCGGGCCCTGCGGCATGCTCGTGGTCCTGCGCCTGACTCATCGTCGTCTCATTCTCCGGATCGTCCGGCCTCAACTGTCGCGTGCGCTGCGTCGAGGACACCGGGCAGCACCTGGAGGAAGGCGTCCACCTCCGCGTCACCGATCGTCAGCGGCGGCATGAGCCGTACGACATCGGGGGCGGGCGCATTCACCAGGAGACCGGCGTCCTGAGCCGCCTGCTGCGCCTGGGGCGCGAGCGGCTCCGTGAGCACGATACCCAGCAGAAGGCCCGCGCCACGGACATGGTCGATCAACGGGTGCCCGAGCGACTCGATCCCACCGCGCAGCTTCTCGCTCACGGACTTCACGTTCTCCAGCAGACCCTCGGCCTGGATGGTCTCCAGGACGGCGAGTCCGGCGGCGCAGACGACGGGGTTCCCGCCGAACGTGGTCCCGTGCTGGCCGGGCCGCAGCAGCTCGGCGGCCCGCCCGAAGGCGACGGTCGCGCCCAGCGGCAGCCCGCCGCCGAGGCCCTTGGCGAGGGTGACGACATCGGGCAGGACGCCCTCGTGGGCCTGGTACGCGAACCAGTTGCCGGTACGGCCGACGCCGGTCTGCACCTCGTCGAGGACGAGCAGCGACCCGGTGGCCGCGGTGATCGCGCGGGCGGCCTTGAGGTAGCCCACCGGCGGTACGACCACACCGTTCTCGCCCTGGACGGGCTCGATGATCACGAGGGCCGTCTCCTCCGTGACCGCGGCGGCCAGGGCCTGCGCGTCGCCGTACGGGACGTGGGTGACGTCACCGGGCAGCGGCAGGAACGGCTCCTGCTTGCCGGGCTGGCCGGTGAGCGCGAGGGCGCCCATGGTGCGGCCGTGGAACCCGCCCTGGGTGGCGACCATGTGGGTGCGCCCGGTCAGCCGGCCGATCTTGAAGGCGCCCTCGTTGGCCTCGGCGCCCGAGTTGCAGAAGTAGACCCTGCCGTCGCGGCCGAAGAGCTGGAGCAGCCGCTCGGCGAGCGCGACGGGAGGTTCGGCGACGAACAGATTGGAGACATGGCCGAGGGAGGCGATCTGCCTGCTCACGGCCTCGACGATCGCGGGGTGGGCGTGGCCGAGCGCGTTGACCGCGATACCGCCGACGAAGTCGAGGTACTCCTTGCCGTCGGCGTCCCACAGCCTGGTGCCCTCACCGCGGACGAGGGGGAGCCTCGGGGTGCCGTAGTTGTTCATGAGCGCGCCCTGCCACCGCTGGGTGAGCTCTGCATTGGTCGCGGTGCCGCTCATCCGGCATCCCCCTCTTCCGCATCGGGCACGACCATCGTGCCGATGCCCTCGTCGGTGAAGATCTCCAGCAGGATCGCGTGCTGGACCCGGCCGTCGATGACGCGGGCGTTCCGCACGCCGCCCCGCACGGCGTACAGGCAGCCCTCCATTTTCGGCACCATGCCGGACGACAAGTCCGGCAGGAGTTTCTCCAGTTGGCCGGCGGTGAGGCGGCTGATCACCTCGTCGCTGTTCGGCCAGTCCTCGTAGAGGCCCTCGACGTCCGTGAGGACGATGAGGGTTTCGGCGCCCAGTGCCGCGGCGAGCGCGGCGGCCGCCGTGTCGGCGTTGACGTTGTAGACGTGCCCGTCGTCCTGGCTGCGGGCGATCGACGAGACGACCGGGATCCGGCCGTCGGCGAGCAGCGCCTCGATCGCGCCGGTGTCGATCTCGGTGATCTCGCCCACCCGCCCGATGTCGACGAGTTCGCCGTCGATCTCGGGCCGGTGCCTGGTCGCGGTGATGGTGTGGGCGTCCTCGCCGGTGAGGCCGACGGCGAGCGGCCCGTGCTGGTTGAGCAGCCCGACGAGCTCGCGCTGCACCTGCCCGGCGAGCACCATGCGGACGACGTCCATGGCGTCCTCGGTGGTGACGCGCAGGCCCGCCTTGAACTCGCTGACGATGCCGTGCTTGTCGAGGGCGGCGCTGATCTGCGGGCCGCCGCCGTGCACGACGACGGGCTTGAGGCCGGCGTGGTGCAGGAACACGACGTCCTGGGCGAACGCGGCCTTCAGCTCCTCGTCGATCATGGCGTTGCCGCCGAACTTGATGACGACCGTCTTGCCGTTGTGCCGGACCAGCCAGGGCAGCGCCTCGATGAGGATCTGGGCCTTGGGGAGGGCGGTGTGTTTACGCGTAGTGCTCATGACGAATAGGCGCTGTTCTCGTGGACGTAGTCGGCGGTGAGGTCGTTGGTCCAGATCGTGGCGGTGGCCTCGCCGGCGGCGAGGTCGGCCACGATGTGAACCTCGCGGTAGCGCATGTCGACCTTGTCGCGGTCCTCGCCGACGCCGCCGTTCTTGCAGACCCAGACGCCGTTGATGGCGACATTGAGCTGATCGGGCTCGAAGGCGGCGCCCGTCGTGCCGATCGCGGAGAGCACACGGCCCCAGTTGGGGTCCTCGCCGTGGAGGGCACACTTGAGGAGGTTGTTGCGGGCGATGGAGCGGCCCACCTCGACGGCGTCGTCCTCGGTCGCGGCGCCCACCACCTCGATCCTGATGTCCTTGCTGGCGCCCTCGGCGTCCCCGATGAGCTGCCGGGCGAGGTCGGCGCACACCGTCTTGACGGCGTCGGCGAACTCCCCGTACTCCGGGGTGACCCCGGAGGCGCCGGAGGCGAGCAGCAGGACGGTGTCGTTGGTGGACATGCAGCCGTCGGAGTCGACGCGGTCGAACGTGACCCTGGTGGCGGCGCGCAGCGCCTCGTCCAGTACGGCACTGTCGACGTCGGCGTCCGTGGTGATCACGACGAGCATGGTGGCGAGGCCGGGGGCGAGCATGCCCGCGCCCTTGGCCATGCCGCCGACGGTCCAGCCGTCACCCTCGGCGACGGCCGTCTTGTGGACCGTGTCGGTGGTCTTGATGGCGATGGCGGCCTTCTCACCGCCGTGCTCGGACAGCTGGGCGGCGGCCGTCTCGACCCCGGGGAGCAGCTTGTCCATCGGGAGCAGGACGCCGATGAGGCCGGTCGAGCAGACCGCGACCTCGATGGCGCCCCGGCCGAGGACCTCCGCCGCCTTCTCGGCGGTCGCGTGCGTGTCCTGGAAGCCCTTCGGGCCCGTACAGGCGTTGGCGCCACCGGAGTTGAGGACCACCGCGGACACCTGACCGCTTGCCAGGACCTGCTCGGACCACAGCACCGGTGCGGCCTTCACACGGTTGGAGGTGAAGACGCCCGCGGCGGCGCGGCGGGGCCCGTTGTTGACCACGAGGGCCAGGTCCGGGTTGCCGTTCTCCTTGATTCCGGCGGCGATGCCCGCCGCCGTGAATCCCTTGGCTGCCGTGACACTCACGGTGCGACTCCGATCGTGGAAAGCCCGGTGGTCTCGTCGAGCCCCAGGGCGAGGTTCATGCTCTGGACGGCACCGCCCGCGGTGCCCTTGGTCAGGTTGTCGATGGCGCTGATCGCGATGATCCTGCCGGCGCTCTCGTCGTACGCGACCTGCACCTGAACGGCGTTGGAACCGTAGACGGACGCCGTGGCGGGCCACTGCCCCTCGGGCAGCAGATGGACGAACGGCTCGTCGGCGAACGCCTTCTCGTAGGCGGCGCGCAGCGACTCTCCGGTGACCCCGTCGCGGGCCTTGGCGCTGCACGTGGCGAGGATGCCGCGGGGCATGGGCGCGAGGGTGGGCGTGAAGGAGACGGAGACCCGCTCCCCCGCTGCCGCGCTGAGGTTCTGGACCATCTCGGGTGTGTGCCGGTGGACGCCGCCGACACCGTAGGGGGACATGGAGCCCATGACCTCGCTGCCCAGCAGGTGGGGCTTGGGGGCCTTGCCCGCGCCGGAGGTGCCGGACGCGGCGACGATCACGGCCTCGGCCTCGGCGAGCCCGGCCGCGTACGCCGGGAAGAGTGCCAGTGAGGCCGCCGTGGGATAGCAGCCGGGCACGGCGACGCGCTTGGTGCCTTCCAGTGCGGCGCGGGCACCCGGCAGTTCGGCGAGGCCGTAGGGCCAGGTCCCGGCGTGGGCGGAGCCGTAGAACCTCTCCCAGTCGGCGGCGTCCGCCAGCCGGAAGTCGGCACCCATGTCGATGACGAGTACGTCCGGGCCGAGTTGCTCGGCGACGGCCGCGGACTGCCCGTGCGGCAGGGCGAGGAAGACGACATCGTGCCCGGTGAGGACCTCCGCGGTGGTCTCCTCAAGGACGCGGTCCGCCAGCGGCAGCAGGTGTGGCTGTAGCGCGCCGAGGCGCTGGCCCGCGTTGGAGTTGCCGGTCAGAGCGCCGATCTCGACCTCGGGGTGCGCCAGGAGCAGACGCAGCAGTTCCCCGCCCGCGTAACCGCTCGCTCCCGCCACCGCTGCACGTACCGCCATGGAACCCTCCTCTTGGATGGCATGACTATACGTTTCGCTGCACGTTTATGCAATCTTGTTTCGGCCGCCGACAGCCCCTGCACAACGCCGCGTGATGCCCCTCACGGAGGGACACCGGCACCGGCCGTGAGCGCCGCCGAGTCACCCGGCGGCGAGCGCGACCTCGGTCGACTTGATCAGCGCGGTGACGGCGGAGCCGTCCACGAGGCCCAGCTCCGTGACCGCGTCCGCGGTGATGGCGGCGGTGAGTTCGCCGCCCTCGATGGTGACCTTGACGGTGGCCATGGCGCCGCCGGTGGCGACGCCGGTGACCGTGCCGGGCAGCCGGTTACGGATGGACAGGCCGTTCACCATGCCGGTGGCCAGGGAGACCTCGGTGGACTTGACCAGCGCTCGGACGGCGGAACCTTCCGCCAGGCCGAGCTCCGCGACCGCTTCACGGGTGATCGCCGCGGTGATCTCCTGGCCGCCGCCGAGACGGATCCTGACGGTCGCCATGGCTTCGCCGGGCGTGACGGCGGTGACCGTGCCGGGCAGTTGGTTGCGCATGGACAGGCTCATGGGCGGCGCCTCGCAGAGGATGGACGGACTGGTGAGGTGGTGTCCTTGTGGTGCGCCTCACCGTAGTCCGGCGGGGCGCTGCTGGTGCGGGACCCGTCGCTCGTGCCAGGCGAATGGCACACAGTCCCTGGGCGGGCGCGACGTACGACGTATGCCGTGTCAGGCGGGGTACGCGTGCGTCTGCGCCGCCTTGACGGTCGCCCAGACCGGTGCGCCCGGGTGGAGGCCGAGTTCGGCCGCGGCGAGCGTGGTGAGGTCGGCGGCGAGGCGGAGCTCACCGGTGAGGTCGACGCGGATCTGGTCGCCGTGGGTCTCCAGGCCGGCCACCTCACCACGCCAGAGGTTGCGGGCACTGGAGCCGGTGGGCCTCTCCCGGTACAGGGTCACCGCGCCCGGCGGGAACGCCACGAAGGCCGGGCCGGAGAGGTCCTCCGTGGTCGTGATCGCGGGTCCGGCGTCCAGGCGCACCGTGTGGCCCTCGGCGTGCCCCTGGTAGAGGTTCAGGCCCACCAGGTGGGCGATGTAGTCCGTACGCGGATGGCGCGCGACGTCGCCCGGGGTGCCCTCCTGCACCACGCGGCCCTCCTCGATGACGACGAGCCGGTCGGCCAGCACCATGGCGTCCAGCGGGTCGTGCGTGACGAGTACCGCGACGGCCTCGAAAGCGGCGAGATGGCGCCGTAGCCCGGCACGGACCTCCAGCCGGGTACGGGCGTCGAGGGCGGCGAGGGGCTCGTCGAGCAGCAGCAGCCGGGGGCGGGTGGCCAGGGCGCGGGCGAGGGCGACGCGCTGGGCCTGGCCGCCGGAGAGCCGACGGGGCCTGGCGCCGGCGTGGTCGGCGAGGCCCATGCGCTCCAGCCACACGGCGGCCCGGGCGCGGGCTTCCGCCTTGGTCGCGCCCTGGCAGCGCGGTCCGAAGGCCACGTTGTCCAGGGCGGTCAGATGCGGGAAGAGCAGGTAGTCCTGGAAGACGACGCCGACCGGGCGGGACTCCGGCGGAGTGCCGTCCCACTCGGCGCCGTCCAGGAACAGATGGCCGCTGGTGAGCGGGGTGAGACCGGCGAGTGCGCGCAGGGCGGTGGTCTTGCCGGCGCCGTTCGGGCCGAGCAGCGCGACCACGTCACCGGGCGCGGCGGTCAGCGCCACGTCGAGGCGGAAGTCACCGCGGTCGACGACGAGACGGGCGTCCAGCCCCTCGGCCTCCGGGCCGGGGGCGGCCGCGGCCTTGGGGGTGGCTGTGGCCTCGGATGCCGCTGTGGCATCGGGTGCGGCTGCGGCCTCCCCTGCGGTCTTCTCGGTGTCGGTCATGTGGCGGTCATCCATCGGTCGCGCAGCCCCGCCAGGACCGCGACGGACACGGCGAGCAGCACCAGGCTGAGAGCGATCGCGGCGGCCGGGTCGCTCTGCAGGGCCAGGTACACGGCCAGCGGCATCGTCTGCGTACGGCCGGGGAAGTTGCCCGCGAAGGTGATCGTCGCGCCGAACTCGCCCAGCGCACGGGCCCAGGCGAGCACCGCGCCGGCGGCGATCCCGGGCGCGATCAGCGGCAGGGTCACCCGGCGAAACGCGGTGAAGCGGGAGGCGCCCAGCGTGGTGGCGGCCTCCTCGTAGCGCGGATCGGCGGCCCGCAGCGTCCCCTCGACGCTGATGACGAGGAACGGCATCGCCACGAACGCCTCCGCGACCACGACACCCGTGGTGGTGAACGGCAGGGTGATCCCGAACCAGGAGTCGAGCCACCGCCCGACGACGCCGTTGCGGCCGAGCGCCATCAGCAGGGCCACACCGCCCACGACCGGCGGCAGCACCAGGGGAAGAGTGACCAGGGCCCGTACGAGACCGCGTCCGGGAAAGTCGACGCGGGCCAGCAGCCAGGCCAAGGGCACACCGATCACCAGGCTCACCGCGGTGGCCGCCGTCGCGCAGACCAGCGACAGTCGCAGGGCCTGCCACACCTCGGTACTCGCCAGTTGCTCCGGAAGGCTCGACCACGGGGTCCGCACGAGGAGGGCGATCAGCGGCAGCACCAGGAAGGCGAGGCCGATCAGGGCGGGCACCAGCAACGGTACGGGTACGGGGGCGCGACGGCCCCGCGCCCCCGCCCGGACTCCTCCACCGGGCCCGGTTCTCCCACCGGCCCGGACGCGTCCCCGCCGCGGCCCGCCCTTCGGGGTTCCGGCCGCGGGGCCGGACTTCCCGGTCGATGAGGTCACGGCTTGAGGAACCCGGCCTCGGTCAGGACCTTCTGACCCGCGGCCGACGAGACCAGCTCGATGAACGCCTTCGCCGCTGCCGCGTTGGGGGCGTCCTTGAGCAGGGCGATCGGGTAGTCGTTGATGGCGTCGGCCGACTCGGGGAACTCCACGCCCTCCACCTTGTCACCCGCCGCCCTCACATCGGTCTTGTAGACGACCGCGGCGTCTGCCTCCTTCAGCTCCACCTTGGTCAGGGCGCTCTTGACGTCCTGCTCGTAGGACACCGGAGTGAGCTTGAGGCCGCTCGCGTCCAGGGCCTTCCGCACGGCCGCTCCGCACGGCACCTCCTGGTCGCACAGGACGACCTTCAGTCCGGACCTGGTGAGGTCCTTCAGGGACGAGATCCTGTCGGGATTGCCCGGCAGGGTGGCGATCTCCAGCTGGTTGCGGACGAAGGTGGCGGGGGTGCCGGACGCGTCCCCGGCGTCGGTGACGATCTTCATCGTCTTGGGGCTGGCGGCGGCGAACACATCCGCGGGGGCGCCGCCGGTGATGCCGGCGGCGAGGCTGTCGCTGCCACCGAAGTTGAAGGTGACCTTGGTGCCGGGGTGGTCCTTCTCGAACTCCTTGCCCAAGGTGGTGAAGCTCTCCTTGAGCGAGGCGGCGGCGAAGACGGTGACCGTGCCGGACAGTTTCGACGAGGAGGATGCCGAGGAGTCCGAGCCCGCTTTCCCGGAGCCGGAGCCCGCGTCGGAGCCCGAGTCGGAGGAGGAGCAGGCGCTCAGGGCCAGCAGCGCGGCGGCGCCCGCGCCGGCCACCTGCGGCATCCGGCGGGTACGGCGCGGGGAACGGGTCATCACGGATCTACTCCCTCTGCTCACGGTCTCTCGACGACCACGTCGGTCGACTTGATCACTGCGAGGACCCGGGCTCATACACGTACGCCGATCATACTGGCGCACATGCGAGGTGTAAGTCTCCTGTCGCATCGCATGAGCCGGATCGATGGGGAACCGGGGTGGGCATGTGCGTTTGCACGGGAGCGCTGCCCGGGTACCGTGACCCGGGAGGTGGTGACCCGTGAGCCAGTCCCTGACCCAGCCGGTCGCCGATCCGGTGGCGGAGCTCGCCCTGACCGGGGACCTCGCGCGCCCGTCCCGGCTGACCGTGTCCGACCTGCTCGCCTGGCCCCAGCACCAGGAGCGGGTCAGCTTCGAGTGCGCGACCAGCGGGATCCAGCACCACCGCTTCACCGGACCGCTCCTGCACGACGTCCTGTCCGACGCCGGCCCGGATTTCGACCCGGCCCGGCGCAAGGACCGCCTGCGCTTCCTGATCGCCGTGACGGGCACGGACGGCCATCACGCCCTGCTGTCCTGGGCCGAGATCGACCCGGACTTCGGCCGCGCGCCCGTCCTGCTGGCGGTCACCATCGACGACACCCCGCTCCACCGCGCCGGACCCCAGCTCGTCCTGCCCCAGGACCGCTGTGGCGCCCGGCACATCAGCGGCATCACCGCGATACGCGTGGACGGCGGTTACCCGGCGCGGATGTGATCAGGGCGAGGGGTACGCCAGAGCGGCCCCCGCCTCCGCCGCTCAGGCGCGATCGATGTGCACGTTCGTCGACTTCACACGGGCGGTGGCCTCCATGCCGACCTCCAGGCCCAGTTCCTCCACGGCTTCCCGGGTCAGCAGCGAGACCAGCCGGTGCGGACCCGCCTGGATCTCCACCTGGGCCGCGACGTCACCGAGTTTCACGGCGGTGACGATTCCGGGGAAGGCGTTGCGGGCCGAGGTGTACGAGACGTCTTCGTCGCCGGCGCCGGCCAGTTCCACGGAGAACGCGGCCAGGTCCTTCCCGTCGATGAGCCGTCGCCCGGTCTCGTCACGACGGGTCGCCACCCGCCCCGCGTCCGCCCACCGCCGCGCCGTGTCGGGGCTCACCCCGAGCAGCCGCGCCGCCTGGCCGATCGTGTAGGACTGCATGCGCGCCAGCATAGGCTGACCGTCCTGGCCCCTCATTCGGGCCGGCGTTTGCGCGCCGCGTACGCCCGCGCCGCCCGTACCCGGTTCCCGCACTTCGTGGTGCACCAGCGGCGGGCCGCGTGGGAGCGCAGGAACCAGCGGTCACAGCGCTGTGCGGTGCACTCCGTCAACTGGTCGGCCTCGGCGCCGGTGAGCAGGTCCGTGGCGTCCTCGGCGAGGTGGAAGAGCGCGGCGCCGGCCGGGTTGCCGGTGTCGGGCTCGTCGGCGCGGTGCGGGCCGTCGGCCGTCCAGGCGAGCCGGGGCGTCGAAGGGGCCGCCGCGAGCGTGGAGTTGAGGGTGGCGAGGGGTTCCGCCGGGGGCACGGCACGGCTCGCCCGCGTCTCGAACAGCGAGCGCAGCGACTCGCGCAGCGCCAGCAGTCGCCCGAACTGCCGGCCGTTCAGCGCCGCCCGGTCCGGCAGCAGCGCGTGCCGTACGAGCCAGAGGTGCGCGGCCTCGGCGCCGTCGAGCAGGTCGACCGGTCCGTGGCTCAGCGTAAAGCGCGTGTTGACCAGGGCCAACGACACATAGCGCTCCTCGCCGGGGACCTGGAGCTGGTGCAGGTAGTGGGGGGCTTCGTGATCCACGCCGTCATGCTAGCGAGCCGGGATCCTCACGCCAATGCTTGCGATTCCCCGTGAGGCACTCTAGCGTCCCTCACGGAGAATCGACTGTGATGACGTGAGAGGTGACCGCTGTGCCCTTCGACGTGCACGCGCTGCGCGAGGACTTCCCGATCCTGGGCCGGACGGTCGGGAGCGGTGCCCGGCTCGTCTATCTGGACTCCGGCGCGACCACGCAGAAACCGCTCCGGGTACTCGACGCCGAACGGGACTTCTACCTCACGCACAACGCGGCCGTGCACCGTGGCGCCCACCAGCTGGCCGGGGAGGCGACGGAGGCGTACGAGGACGCGCGCCGCACCGTCGCCCGGTTCATTGGGGCCGCCGAGGACGAGATCGTGTTCACCAAGAGCGCGACGGAGGGCGTCAACCTGGTCGCGTACGGGCTGAGCGACGAACGCCGTCTCGGCCCGGGCGACCGGATCGTGGTGACGGAGATGGAGCACCACGCGAACCTGGTCCCCTGGCAGCAGCTCGCCGCACGCACGGGCGCCACGCTCGACTGGTTCGGGCTCACCGAGGACGGCCGTCTGGACCTGACCCGGGCGGACGAGCTCCTCGACGAGCGCACCCGGGTCGTGGCGGTCACCCACCAGTCGAACGTCCTCGGTACGGTCAACCCGGTGCGCGACCTCGCCGACCGCGCGCACGCCGTGGGCGCCCTGGTGGTGGTCGACGGCGCCCAGTCCGTGCCTCACCGGCCGGTCGACGTGGGCGGGCTGGGCGCGGACTTCCTCGTCTTCTCCGGGCACAAGATGCTGGGCCCGAACGGCATCGGTGTGCTCTGGGGCCGGCGCGAACTCCTCGCGGACCTCCCGCCGTTCCTCACCGGCGGCTCGATGATCGAGGTGGTGGAGATGGACCGCGCGACGTTCCTGCCGCCGCCGCACCGCTTCGAGGCGGGTGTGCCGATGGCGCCACAGGCGGTGGGCCTGGCGGCGGCCGTGGACTACCTCCAGGCGCTCGGCATGGCGGAAGTGGCCGCGTACGAGGACGAGTTGACCGCCCGCGCGCTCACCCTGCTCCAGGAGATCCCGGGTGTGCGGATCGTGGGCCCCCGCGATGTCACGGACCGCGGCTCCGCCGTCTCCTTCACCGTCGAGGGCATCCACCCGCACGACGTGGGCCAGGTCCTGGACGACCGGGGCGTCGCCGTCCGCGTGGGCCATCACTGCGCCCGCCCGATCGTCCGCCGTTACGGGATCCCGGCGACCACCCGGGCCACCTTCTACCTCTACAACACCCCTGAGGACGTGGATGCGTTGGCGGAGGGGGTGCGGGCGGCCCAGGCGTACTTCGGCGCCTGAGCCGCCCCGGGCCTCACGAATGTGACGCGATCCGCAGGAACGTCACGGAGTTCGCCGGGAAGGTGTACGTGAACCTGTCGGCCACCCCGGTGAACGTGGACGTGACCGGCGCGACCGGCGTTTCCGTCTCGGTGTTCACGGCGTCGGGGGCGGCCTTGAGCATGGTCACCCGGGCCTTCGGGGCGACCTTCGCCCCACCGAGGTCGACGGCCGTACGGGCGTCCACGGACTGGGCGTTGACGACCTTCAGGATCAGGTCGCCCGTGCGGGCGTCCCGTGTCACCACCTGCCGGAACGGCTCGGCCGGCTTGTCGTCCCTGAAGCTGCCCCACTCCTGGCCGTCCAGGTAGAGGGTCACCTGACGGCCCCGCACCTTGACCTCGATGTCGTACGTACGGCCCGTCTCGATGGTCCCCGGCTTGGAGATCAGCGACGACTTGCCGCCGTCCACGGCCTGCTCGACCGCCGACGTGGTGTTGTTCCAGCCGCCGAGGTTCCACCAGTAGAAGTTGCCGGTGTCCTGGACGCCGAAGGCGACCAGGAAGCCCTCCTTGCCGGACTTCTTGGTGGCCTTCACCTTGAGGTCGTAGTCGTGCCAGGCCGGATCGCCCGCCGACACCATGGTGTTCTCGGCGGCCGCGTCGGTCTGCACGTACTGTCCGTCCTGGATGCTCCAGCTGCCGCCGCCGGTGTGGTTCCACCGCGAGGCGTCACCGCTGAAGTCGTCGCTGAACAGAGTCCGTCCGTCCGCGCCCGTGACCTGGACGTCGTCGTACGCCGCCGTGGTCGCCCAGGTCGACAGGCCGACGGCGCCCGAGATGGGGGCGGTCGTGGAGGGCGTACCGGTCGCCGTCGACGGCACCACGCGGTCGCCGACGTTGGTCATGAAGAGCTTCTGCGTCTCGTAGTTGGCCGAGCCCCAGGAGGCGCGGTTGTTGAACCAGATCATGTCGGGCTGCCACTGCACGTAGTCCTCGTTGGCGAGCAGCGGGGCGTAACTCGCGAGCTTCACGACGTCCGCGTTGCGCTCCAGGCCGGTCATGAACGCGGCCTCGGAGAGGGCGTTCTTGAAGGCGTTGCCCCAGGAGGCGTACTCGCCGAGGAAGACCTTCGGGCCGTTCCTGTCGTAGGAGTCGTAGCGGTCGTTGTTCTGCAGGAACCAGCTCGGGTTGTTGTAGTAGTGCTCGTCGACCATGTCGACGTTCGCCTCGCGGTTCAGCTTCCAGGCGGTGTCGAAGGTCGCACCCGCGTCATCCGGGCCGGAGTTGGACACGACCGTGATGTCCGGGTACCTGGCCTCGATGGCGGCGCGGAACTGCTGGAAACGGGCGAAGAACTCGTTCGGCAGGTTCTCCTCGTTGCCGACCGCGAGGTGCGTGAGACGGAAGGGCTTGGGATGCCCCATCTGCGCCCGCTTCCTGCCCCATTCACTGGTCACCGGCCCGTTGGCGAACTCGATGAGATCCAGGGTGTCCTGGATGTGACGCTTGAGGAGGGCGTCGTCGTCGGTGGCCTTGTTCTGGCCGCAGCCGGTGACCAGGGCGGGCACCACGGGCAGCGGCATCGCGCCGACGTCCTCGGAGAACTGGAAGTACTCGTAGTAGCCCAGTCCGTAACTCTGGTTGTATCCCCAGAAGTTGGAGTTGGTGGCGCGCTGCTCGACCGGGCCGATGGTGTCCTTCCACTGGTAGGAGCGCTTGCGTTCCCAGCCCGAGGCCTCGCTGTAGTCCTGCATGGAACCGGTGTTGACCAGGCAGCCGCCGGGGAAGCGGACGAAGCCGGGGTCGAGGGCGGCGATCTTCTCGGCGAGGTCCTTGCGCAGGCCGTTCTCGCGTCCCTTGAAGGTGTCGCGCGGGAAGAGGGAGACCATGTCGAGGGCGGCGGGGCCGTCGGTGGCGACGGTGAGGCGTCCGGTGGTGCTGGAGCGGGTCGCGGTGAAGCGTGCGGTGTACTTGGCCCAGCCGCCGCGTACGGTGATCCGGCGGGCCTCGGCGAGAGTGCCGTCGGTGTCGGCGAGGGAGACGGCGAGGCGCGTCCCCTGGTCGGTCCGGGCCCACACGGAGAAGTCGTACCTCTTGCCGCTCTCGACCCTGATGCCCGTGTTGTAGCCGGAGTTGGTGACGGACGAGTCCGCGTCCAGGGCGAGGTAGGTGCGGTTGCGGGCGTGGAGGCGGCCGTCGTCGTTCACGGCCTTCGCGGTGCCGTCGACGGCCCAGGAGGTGAGGGGGGTGTACGCGTTGTTGTCGGCGGTGGAGTACTCGAAGGAGCGGTTCTGGACGAGCTCGGCGTACAGGCCGCCGTCCGCGGCCCGGTTGATGTCCTCGAAGAAGACGCCGTACATCGTGTCGTCGATCTTCGCGCCCTTGGTGGTGGGGTCGACGGTGATCGTGTAGTCGGTGACGTCCTCGGCGTGTGCGGGGCCCGGGACGACGGCCGAGGCCACGAGGAGCGCTGTGGCGGTGAGCCCCAGTCTCCAGCGGGGCCGGGTCGTCCGGGTGCGGGTGTGTGACATGGATACTCCGCGGCTCTCTTCTGCGAACGCAGTGCATGTTCGAAATATCGGACATTGATCAGCATTGCGAACGGCAACATAGAGAGGGGGCTGGGGTGCGTCAATGGGGCGTGCAGCGATGGCTGTGACAGGGGAGCGGGACGGAATGGGCGAGTTCTGGCCAGTACCGGACGTACTGGCGTACCTGGCCGGGAGCTGGCGGGTCCGGCGGTCGGTGCGGGATCTCGCGAACGGCGACGAGGGCGAGTTCGCCGGCACGACCGAGTTCGGCCCGCTGGACGGCGGCGGGCTGCTGCACCGGGAGTCCGGCACGTTCGTCTGGCAGGGCGTCGGGCGTCCCGCGGAACGAACGCTGCGTTTCCTGCCGGGCGCCGCTCCGGGTACCGCGGATGTGCGGTTCGCGGACAGCCGCCCCTTCCACGATCTGGACCTCACCGCGGGCCACTGGGTCGCCGACCATCCGTGCTCGGCCGACCTCTACCGGGGCGAGTTCACGGCGTACGACACGGACCGCTGGCGCACGGTGTGGCGGGTGCGCGGCCCGGCCAAGGACCTGCTGCTGACGACCGACTACACGCGAGAGCCCTGAGGTCTGGTGCGCACGCCCCTAGGCCCGCCCCTCCGTTCCGTCCAGACGCAGGTTCCAGCGGCCGGAGCGGCCGGTGAGGGTGGCCGTCGACAGGGGGCGGACGTCGATGTTCCAGTACGTCGCCGGCGGGGCCTTGAGCGCGTAGACGATCGCGGCCCGGACGACCGAGGGTTCGGCCACCGCGACGACGCGGCCGCCGTCGTCGACGGGCCGCGTGTCGAGCCAGCCGCCGACCCGGGTGATGAACGCGTGCAGGGACTCCCCGCCGTGCGGGGTCGCCCGCGGATCGGCGAGCCACGCGTCGACCGCCTCCGGCTCCCGCGCCATCGCCTCGCCCAGCGTGAAACCGCGCCACCGGCCCATGTCGCAGTCCCGCAGCGCGAGCTGGACCAGCGGCGCGTAGCCGAGGGCGTCACCGGTGGCCCGGCTGCGCGGCGTGGGCGAGCAGTAGCGCAGCTCGGCCGCCGCCAGCGGCACGAGTTCGTGGGCGGCGCGCTGCACCTCGTCCCAGCCCGCCTGATCCAGCGGCCGGTCGTCCTCGAAGCGCTCCGCGAGCAGCGAGGCGCTGCGCGCGGCGGCGACGAACGTGACCCGAAGATGCATGCGGCGATCGTGGAGCGCGATGCCGCACGGGTCAATGGGTTCCACTCACCGGTGACCCGGGGTGCCGCGACGCTCACTGCCTCCCGTCGGCGTCCCGTGCGTACGCGAACGCCATCCACTCGTCGGGCTTTTCGAGCGCTCTGAACCCAAGCTTCTCGTAGACGCCGTGGGCGTCGTGGGTGGCGAGCAGGACGCGCCGCAGCCCGTACGGCCGCAGGTGCTCGCGCACGGCTGCGACCAGGGCGACCCCCAGGCCCTTCCCGCGCGCCGGACGGTCGACGTACACGTCACAGAGCCACGCGAACGTCGCCCGGTCGGTCACCACACGCGCGTACGCGACCTGCCGGCCCGAAGACACCTCGTACGCACCGAAATTGAGCGATCCGGCCATCGCGCGCTCGTGCTTCTCACGGGGCCGGTCGACGGCCCAGTACGCGTCGGTGGCCAGCCAGTGGTGGACCCGCCCCACATCGACGCGGTCGGGATCGGTGGAGATCTCGTAGCCCTCGGGGAGGGTCGGCTCGTCGGTCATGGCGAGACCTTCACAGGTCAGGGGCGCCCTGTCGAACACTTTTCCGCTTCCCTCAGCCGCCGCACCCCCTCGGTGATCTCCCCCGCTCCCGCGACGCCCGCGAAGCTCAACCGCACGTGCGCGGCCGGGGGCTCGGCGCTGAAGTAGGGGCGCCCGGGAGTGACGGCGACACCCGCTCTCAGGGCCGCGGTGACCAGGGCGGACTCGTCCGTGCCGTCGGGCAGGCGCAGCCACAGGTGGTAGCCGCCGTAAGGGATGTGCGGCAGCGAGTACGCGGGGAGTTCCAGACGCAGCGCGGACGTCATCGCGTCCCGGCGGCGCCTCAACTCCGCCGACACCGCCCTCAGGTGCCGCAGCCACGCCGGGGAACCCACGAGTTCCAGGGCCGCCTCCTGGAGGGGGCGCGGCACGAAGAAGGTGTCGACGACCTGGATGGCGCGCAACCGCTCCAGCACGGGACCACGCGCCGCGAGAGCGCCCACCCGGAAGCTGGGCGAGGTCGCCTTGGTGAGCGAGCAGACATGCACGACCACCCCGTCGGGGTCCTCGGCCGCCAGCGGACGCGGCAGCGGCCCCGCGTCCTCGTGCACGAGCCGCCGTACGAAGTCGTCCTCGACCACGAACGCGCCCGCCTCGCGCGCGATCCGCAGTACCTCGCCCCGCCGCTCGGGTGAGAGCAGGGCACCCGTCGGGTTCTGGAACAGCGGCTGGCAGACGAAAACCCGCGCACCGGTCGCCCGGAAGGCGTCCGCGAGCAGCGCCGGCTTCACTCCGTCCGCGTCCACCGGGACCGGGACGGGCCGCAGCCCGGCCGCCCGCGCGATCGCCAGCATGCCGGGGTACGTGGGCGACTCGACGAGCACCGGAGCGCCCGGCGGCGCGAGGGCGCGCAGCGCGGTGGTCAGCGCGGACTGGCCGCCTGCCGTGACCAGCACCTCGGCCGCGGTGACGCCGCCCCCGATGCTCCGCGCGAACCACTCCCGCAACTCCCAGGCCCCCTCCACGGGGGGCCGTGCCCACACACCGGGACGGCGCCCCGCCCGCGACAGGGCCGCGCCCATCGCCTGCTCGGGCTGCAACGAAGGGTGCAGATAGCCGCCGTTGAACTCGATCACGCCCGGTGGCGGGGCAGCGAGCGAGACCAGCACTCCGGAGGCGTCCACGGTCCGCGGCACCAGGTCGGCGGCGCCGTCCGCGCTCAGCGCGACCTCCTGCCAGGAGGTGTCCCCGGCGGGAGCGGGGGCCGTACGGGGCTCGGCCCGGAAGGCGCCCGCGCCGGGCCGGGTGACCACCAGCCCCTCGGCCGCCAGCTGCGCCAGGGCACGCGAGACGGTCACCGGGCTGACCCGGAAACGTTCGACCAGCGCACGACTCGACGGCAGCTTTCCACCAGGAGAGTAGCGGTCGAGCTCCCGCCGCAGACTGTTCACCAGCTCACCGACACTGCTACGGTCATGCATGAGAGCACACGATAGCGCTACTGCCACCTCCCCGATAGCGGTCAGCACTCCCCTCGGGAGCGCCCCACGAGAGAGTCCCCGCGCCGTGGGCATCCTCCAGGCCGCCCTCGGTGTCACCGCCTTCTCCCTCACCTTCCCCGCCACCGCATGGGGTCTGGAGGGCTTCGGCCCGTGGTCGCTGGTAGCCGTGCGCAGCGTCCTCGCCGCCGCACTCGCGGCCGGCTGTCTGCTGGCACTGAGGGTGCCGCTGCCCGGTCGCCGGCACTGGGCGGGCCTGGCGGTCGTCGCCGCCGGCGTCGTCCTGGGCTTTCCGCTGCTGAGCACCCTCGCCCTGCGGACGTCGACCACCGCGCATGCCGCCGTCGTCGTCGGCCTCCTCCCGCTGACGACCGCGCTGTTCTCCGCCCTGCGCATGGGCACCCGCCCCTCCCGGACCTTCTGGGCGGCGGCGCTCGCGGGCGCGGCCGCGGTGGTCGCGTTCACCGTGACACAGAGCGGCGGCGCTCTCACCGCGGCCGATCTCTACCTGTTCGGAGCACTGCTGGTGTGCGCGGCCGGCTACACCGAGGGCGGCAGGCTGGCCCGGGAGATGCCCGGCTGGCAGGTGATCGGCTGGGCTCTGGTGCTGTGTCTGCCGCTCACCGTGCCGGGCGCGCTGGTGGCGCTGTCGTACGAGCCGGTCCAGCTGACCGCGCACAGCGTCACCGGGCTGCTGTGGGTCGCCGCGGGCTCCCAGTTCCTCGGTCTCGTGGTCTGGTACCGGGGCATGGCCACGATCGGCATCCCGAAGGCGAGCCAGTTGCAGCTGGCGCAGCCGCTGCTCACACTGGTGTGGTCGGTGCTGCTGCTGGGCGAGCGGCTCACACCCGCCGCGCCCGTGACAGCCGCGGCCGTCCTGGTCTGCATCGCGGTCACGCAGCGAGCACGTGGCTGACCGCGCGACCGCGGTGCCCGTGCCGGTCTCATCCGGCGCCATCCGCCATAGACTGCGAATACGGACCAATCTGTGCGAACGAGGAGGCCCTCCAGATGCGTGCAGACGTAGGCGACATCCTGCTCGTGCACGGCCGCATCGTCGGGCAGCACGACAGGACCGCGATGATCGTCGAAGTCCTGGGACCGAACGGCACTCCCCCGTTCCGGGTCCGTTTCGAGGACGACGGGCACGAGGCCCTGTTGTCCCCCGGACCGGACGCGGTGGTCCGCCACCGCGGGGAGCCCGCACACTAGCGCTCATGTCGACACAGCCCCGCGTCCCCTCAGGGGGCGCGGGGCTCTCGGCACTTCCCCTCGCCGTTCATCCCACACACCGCAGGGGACGAGGAACTCAGCCCTGATGTGCAGGCCGCCGACGAAGTCCCGGCCGTTCCACAGAGCGCGCGATTCTGCCACTGGCTTGCGCGGCAGGTACGCGGCAGGAAATCTCCAACGTAACTGTGGTCATTACTGATGCTTTACCGAAGCCCGGATTGACAGACTCCGATTACGAGATGGTCGGCACCACGGGCGGCCAAACAAAAAACGAGACAAATGGATCACGAGTTTCCCAGTGTGCCTAATCGGGCGAACCCGTGGTCGAATTCCAACGTCCTCCCTTCCTGTGAAGGAGCGAGAAAATGGGCAACACAATCTCCGCACCGGTCGCTACGGATGACCCCTACACATGGCTCCCTTGGACTCCTGAAGAAGAGCGAGAGGAACAGGAGCAGGAACCGCCCGCCACCGAGAAGGAACCGGCAACGAGCGCGGTTCGCTAAGCGGAGGAAAGCGCATCCGCAGACAGCGGCCCCACCGGTGCCAGCCGGCAGGTGACGGACCGCGCCGCCCGAATGGTGACACCCACCTCCAGCGGCACCTCCTCCTCCAGCCCTGTGAAGCGGTAGCGCTGCAGGAACATCGCCACGGCCAGCTTCATCTGGAGCATCGCAAAGTGGTTGCCGATGCAGGAACGCGGGCCGCCGCCGAGCGGGAACCAGGCGTAACGCGACCGGTCGCTCGCCTGCGCGGGCAGAAAGCGATCCGGGTCGAAGCGCTCAGGGTCCGGCCAGTAAGAGGGATGGCGGTGTGTCACCCAGGGGCACACGTAGACATACGAACCCGCCGGTATGGCATATCCGTCGATGACCGCGGCCTGCGCCGCACGTCGGATGAGCACGGGAGCTGCCGGGTAGAGGCGCATGGCCTCCTTCAGCACCCGTTCAAGGGCGGGTATCGCGTCCAGATCCTTCGGGGTGGGCCTTCGATCGCCCAACGCGGCCAGCACCTCTGCGCGTGTGCTGTCCTGCACGTCCTGGTGCCGTGCCAGCAGGTGCATGGCGAACGTGAGCGAGGTGGCGGTGGTGTCCGAACCGGCCAGTAGAAAGACCAGCGCCTGGTCTCGCAGTTCGCGATCGGTAAGAGGGGCGTCCTCATCACTCCGCGCGTTGATCAGAAGCGTCAGCAGGTCGTCCGCCCCGTCCTTCCCGGTGGCGTCGCTGCTCCCTCGACGCTGATCGATGAAGCGGTCGCACAAGGCGTACAGCTCCGCCTGCGCCGCCGACGCCCGGCGGTTTGCGGCGGTCGGGAAGGACCGGGGCAGATTGACGGGCATGAGACCGCGTTTGAGAGTGTACGTGCCCAGTACAGGCATACAGCGACGCACCACGGCGGCCGCCTCCTCGGCGTCCGAACCGAACAGGATCCGGGTGATCATCCGCACGGTCAGTCGGCTCATGTCCTCGTTGAGGTCGGCCCCCGTCCCCCCGTCCGCCTCCCACTCCCCGCACATCGCGTCCACCTCGTCACACACGGCACGGGCGTACTCCGCCACCTTTCGTTTGGTGAAGAGCGGGGAGAGCAGGCGACGCTGGCGCAGGTGGTCCTCGTCCAGGCTGCTCAGCAGCCCGTTGCCGAAGGTCTCTCGCATCTCCATCGAGAAGGCGTCGTCCTTGCGGAAGTTGGCGGCTTGCGAGGCGAGAACCTGCTGGGCGCCCTCAGCGGAGAAGACGAAGTAGATCTCCGTACGCAGGCCGGGAGGCCCCGACACGATCCGCACGACGTCGCCGTGCTCCTTCCTCGCACGCTCGTAAGTCCCCAGGGGGTCGCGTCCCAGGTCCAGCATGGAACCCAGAAGTGGCAGTCCGCTGGCAGTGGGCACCTCGATCGGATTCATCCGTATCCCTCTCGGCCTCTCAACTGGTCGGTACTCGCCGGGCCCACCTGCGCCGCGGAGCGCAGAGGACCGGCCTGCTGCTCTCCTTCAAGTCCACGCCGACCCAACTGCGTTCGGTAGGGAACTTCAGAGACCGTGCGTCGTGCGTGACCAACGCATGTGCGCTTGTGCACCGCGACGCAGACGTGCCGGATCACCTCTGCGGCTGCCTTGGGCGCCGAAGGGGCTACTTGACGAGGTTCGTCGACAGGGAGTGGTGGGCCATGTAGCCGTCCAGGCGGCTGACCACCGAACGGACCTGCGGCCGCCTCACGTGGGACACCAGTCGCCTGCGCAGATCGAGGAGTGTGCCGGCGGTGCGCGGGCAGCGGATGCGCCCGAAGGTTTCGAGCAGGCGTTCCGTGCTCGTGCAGGCCTTGTCCACCCGGCCGTCCAGCAGGAGAACCTCGCTGAGCCGGGCCAGCGTCAGTGCCTGGGCACGGTGCGCGTGAGCGGGCCGGTGCCGCAACGAGGTGGCGAACGCCGTGGCGGACTTGTCGTACTCACCGAGAATCTGGTGCACGTCGCCGCGTTGGTAGTGCAGAGCCGCCACGGGATAGCCACTGAAGGGAGTGGACGGGTCCGTGTCCCGCCCGCCGTGGAGCACCATCGCGTCGGAGAGTGCCGACAGTGACGGACGGACCAGGCCGGCCGAGGCGTGGGCCACGGCGAGCTGACTCATCAGGAACGCCCTGATGGGCGGCGGCGAGTCCTCGGGCGCGGTCGACAAGGCCTGGACGGCGAGATCCGTGCTCCGGTGGCCCAGCTGGCTGAGCTGCGCGCTCATGGCCCGCAGGGTGACGGCGTACAAGGTGCGGTCCTGCGCCTCGATCGCCAACTGGGCCGCGACGTTGAAGTACTGCTGGGACGCCCCGGCCTGACCGCAGTCCGCACACATGCGCGCCAGCAGATGGGTCAGCCGCGACAGTTGCCCGAGGATCCGCGTCTGGGTCGTCGGGTCTGCCCGGGCGGTGAGGAAGGCGGCCCCGTCGGTGGCGAGATAGGCGGCCAGCGCGGTGCGCCCGTGCGCACCCCCGAAGGTGTTGATGGTGTCCGAGTAGTACTTGGTGGCGTAAGCCACGGCGTCCAGTTCCCCGGCTCCCAGCCGCCGGTCGCCCGCCGCCGGGTGCGGACCGGTATCGACCCAGGCCGGAGGTACGTTCGTTAATCGGAAAGGAAGAGCCCGGAACGCGCCGCGGGTGGTGGCCCCGGTGTCGGCTGCGGTCAGCATCGTCAGGGCCGCTGGGGCGCTGCCACCGGTCGCCCTCAACGCGTCCATCGGCTCGTCGGGGACGAGCGCCAGTCCCGTTTCCTGGATCGTGATGTGCCGACCGATGCGCCGCGTGAGTATCTCGGCCACCAGTGCGGGGACCGGCGCCGGCGGTCGCGAGCCCGCGAGCCAACTCGCAACCGACTTGCGCGTGTAACGGAGCACTTTGTTGGTCTCGGCGGCGGCCAGGTTGACGGATCGGGCGAGTGCTTCGCCGGTCAGCCCTGCCTCCGACAGGAGCCGTTTCAAGTCGTGGTTGGGATCGTTGCGCGCCATGAGAACTCCTAGAAGCCGGACGGGGAGAGCAGGAGCGGACGGGTCGGCGACGAGGCCGCGCCGACGGGATGCGCGGAAGCGGTGACGGGATACGCGGCAACGGTGACGCGGACCCGATGGGGGACGCGCAGCGCGCGGGCCCTTGGTGCGGCAGGCGGACTTGATCGGACGTCGTGAACGCTTCTACCCCCGCCCGGAAAGAGGAAAAACGATTCGTTTTCAGACTGATGGCAGGACTCGCGCTGCACCACTGCATCCGGAGTGTCCGAAAACGTATCCGGGGATCTCACAAAGGCACAAGGAGGAGACCCGTCGGACATTGATGGCACCCGGGATGTCTTGGCCCGGCGGAGCGTCCGCTGTTTCACTGGAGTCGTCGCTGACACGGCACATCGACTTTCTGTCACATCCACGGCATGTCTCTGCGAAGGCACCAAGCGCAGGAGCGCAACTCTCACCTTAGCGACCCGCGACGGCGTCACTTGTTCCGGGTGAGTTGAGTCCCGATGCACCGGCCACGGATCGTCGCCCGGACTTACCGGAACAGCAGTTGCGGAACATGCCAGTCCTGGAAAAGCACGGGAGTGGGAGATAACCCCGATGAAGGATGGAAAGGTCCCCAGCGGCCTGGCTGCGGACTTCGTCAAGGAGACGCTGGCCGAGTGCCGGGAGGCCACTCTGCCCGCGTTACGCGAGGTGGTGGAGGGACTTCCCCCACAATTGGCCCGCATCGGCGCCTATCACCTGGGATGGCGCGAGCCCGACGGTACGCCCACCGGCCTCCATGCGGGCAAGATGATGCGCGCCGCACTGACGCTGCTCTCAGCACGGGCCTTCGGAGGCAGCACGGCGACCGCTGTGCCCGGCGCGGTCGCGGTGGAACTGGTACACAACTTCTCGCTGCTGCACGACGACTTGATGGACGCCGACGAGCTTCGGCGAGGCCGCCCGGCGGCCTGGGTGGCCTTCGGATCGGGGCCGGCCGTATTGACCGGGGACGCCCTGCTGAGCCAGGCACTGTGTGTCGTCGCCGCCGCGGACGACACTCCCGCACATCGGGCCGCCGAAGCCCTGGCGAACGCGGTGGACACGATCATCCGCGGTCAGGCGGCCGACCTCTCTCTCAACCGCTTTCACGTGGACCGGGTCAGCACGGAGGACTATCTGGCCGCCTGCGCCAAGACCACCGGTCTGCTCTGCGGTTGTGTCGAAGTGGGCGCCTCCCTCGCCGGCGCGCCTGTCGCGGGAGTGCGGGCACTCCGGGCGGCGGCCTGGAATCTGGGTGTCGCCTGGCAGATGGCCGACGACATCGAGAGCATCTGGGGCACTGCCGCCGACAGCGGCAAGCCTCCGTTCGGCGACCTGCGACAGCAGAAACGAACGTATCCGGTGATCGCCGCACTCCGGTCCGGTACTCCCGCGGGTGTGCGGCTGGCCGCGCGACTGGCCTGCGAAAGGGCTCCCGTCGAGGCCGACCTGCCCGTGCTCGCCGACCTCATCGACCAGGCCGGAGGACGCGAGGAGGCCCAGCGGGCCGCCCGTGATCACCTCGACCGCGGACTGCACGCACTGGGGCAGGCGGGCGGCGAAGCGACCTCCAGGGACGGCATCGCCGCGCTGTTCCACTACGCACTCGACCGGCACCACTGGCAGCGGCCCACGACGAGGACGGGCACCGTGACGGAAGGAACGGCCCAGTGAGGACGACCGGTCAGACACGAGAACAGGACGCGGTGGGGTCACCCTCCGACGACGCCCCGCCGGAGACCTGGTTGCGCTACGCCCGCGAGGTGACCGATCCGGTCCTGCGCAAGGCCGTCTCCTCCCTGCACCAGCAGGCGCGGATCGTCGTCGGCTACCACCTGGGTTGGTGGGACGAGCAGGGTCGGCCCGTATCGGCCGGCTGGGGCAAGGCTGTACGGCCCGCGCTCGTCGTGCTCGCCGCCCGGGCCGTCGGCGGACGTCCCGGCGTGGGACGGAGCGCCGCCGCGGCAGTCCAGCTCGCGCACGACTCCTCGCTGTTGCACGACGACATCATCGACCAGGACGAGACTCGTCGGCACCGGCCCGCGGCCTGGAAGGTCTTCGGTATCCCCGGCGCGCTCCTTGCGGGTGACGCCATGCTCGCGCTGGCGGTGTCCCTCGCCCAGCAGGACGGCCACAGCGCACGCGCCACCGCGGCGCTGAACGAGGCTGTGCAGCAGTTCATCGGCGGGCAGTTCGAGGACATCGGTTTTGAGCGGCGGGCCGACGTCTCGCTCGGCGAATGCACCACCATGGCCGCCCGCAAGACCGGCGCCCTCATGGGGGCGGCGTGCCGACTGGGTGCGATCGCAGCAGGCGCCGACGAAGCGCAGGCGGCGTCGATGGACGCCTTCGGCCGATCCCTGGGGCTGGCCTTCCAGCACGTGGACGACCTCCTCGGTATCTGGGGAGACCCCGAGCTGACCGGCAAGCCGGCGGGCGCGGACCTCCACACCCGCAAGAAGAGCCTGCCAGTGGTCGCCGCGCTGACCTCCCGCACACCGGAGTCGAAGGAACTGGCCGACCACTACTCCCGCGATCCTGCTCTGGACGACATGGACACCCTCCGCCGCACCGCCCATCTGGTCGAACGTGCGGGCGGGCGGAGACTGTCAGCCGAACGTGCTCGCCGGCATCTGTCCGAAGCCCTGTGCCACCTGGACGACGCCTGTCCTCCGGCACCCGAGAGCCGTCCCCTGCGTGCCCTCGCCCAGTGGCTCGCCGACCGTGACCACTGACGTCACGTGACCTCGCCGGTGACGGCGAGGATCCACCACACCCCACTCGTCCCTCCGTCCTGCACGGGCGCCGCACCCCTGTGACGGCGACGCCGTCGTCGCCTCGGGCGGAGCCGGCGGAACCAGGGCCTGTCGCGGAAGTCCCGCCTGCCCCCCGCCGGCCGACGCCCGCCCCTCGCCGACCGAACCCCGGCGCATCTGCCCCTCATGTCCATCCCGATGCCTCCGTCCCGGCCGGTGATCGCTTCGTCGACGGGACAGAGAAAGGAGAAGCACCGTGCACAGCCCAGTCTCGGATCCGGTCCTGGAGGCCGTTCTGCCGCGGTGGCCCTTCCCCGCCGCTCCGTCGCGGGACCCCGACGATGTCGCGGCCGTCGAGAGTGGCGGTGAGGAATGGGCCCGGCGGTTCGGCCTGATCGACTCCGGCATCGCCCTTCATCCGCTGCGCCGCCTGTGCGCGGGAGAGTTGGTCAGCCACGGATATCCACGGGCGGACACCGGTATGCGCGTGCTGATCACGCAGTGGACGATGTGGTACTTCAACCTCGACGACCACTTCGAGGACGGAGCCGCCGGCACCAGTGCCGACGCCGCCGAGAAGGCGGCCGCGCCGCTGCGCCGGATGGTGGACGCGGCCAGGCACCGCAGCACGCTGCCCCGCGCCGAGGACTCCTTGCAGCGATCGCTGTCGGATCTGCTGAGCCGGACGGAACGGGTCATGGCACCGGTGCAGTTCCACGAACTCCTCGCCCACCTCGACGACTACTTCACCTCCCTGGTCGTGGAGTCGGACTACCGGGCACGCGGCGTCCTGCCGGATGTCGACGCCTACATCGCGCTGCGCAGGGACACCGGTCCGGTGCTTCCGCTCCTGGATTTCGTGGAGCAGGCGGAGTGCGTACGGCTTCCGGCGCGCTTCTACGGAACGCCGGAGTACACCGAGATGATCGGCTGCGCCGCTGACATCGCGTCCTGGATCAACGACCTGTGCTCCGTGTCGAAGGAGCTGCACCGGCCGGACGCCTACAACCTCGTTGTTCTCCTGCACCGCCTGGAGAGCAAGTCGCTGCAGGACGCCGCTGTCGAAACACTGGACCGGATCAAGGAGCGCGTGCGGTCGTTGGAGGGCGCGCTGGACAGGATCAGCGGTTCCGGCTCCGGCGACTCCTACACCGGGAGCGAGATCGCGGCGATCCGGGCCTGGGCCAACGGTCTGCTCTGCTTCCAGAACCATGTCGAGTGGTATCTCCGGCACACCCGGTACGAACGTGAGGAACCGCGGTCGGAGATGTCCGCATGAGCAGCGTGCTTCCCACGACCTCTCGACGGGCCACCGAGGAGTCGGGAGGCCGACCGCACGTCGTCGTGGTCGGCGCAGGCATAGCCGGGCTCACCAGCGCCTTCCTCCTGCAACGGCGCGGCTGCAAGGTCACCGTGCTGGAGCGCTCGGGCCCGGAGTACGTGGGTGGACGGATGGCGTCGATCCAACGCGACGGCTTCTACCTCGACACCGGCGCCTCCCTGCTGTCCCGCCGGTACCGGGCGATGCTGCGCCTGGCGGACCTGGCGGGTATCGGGGACCAGGTCCTGCCCTCCTCCGACGTCGTCGGGCTCATGCGCGACCGGCGTGTGCACCACCTGCGCGTGGGCTCCCTGCCCCGTATGGCGGCCGGGCTGCTGCGCTTCGCGCCGTTCCCCACGGATCTGCCCAAGCTGATGGCGGACCACGTCCGGATTCGCAGGACCCTGGACTGGTACGACATGTCGGCCGCGGCCCGCCACGACGGGGAGTCCGTCGCGGGCTACGCGGCCCGCCGGGGCCTGCGCCCGGGCACCGTCGACCACCTGCTGGACCCGCTGTGCATGCTCGCGTCTCTCCAGGACGTCGAGCGCACCTCGTCCATCGCTCCGTTCATGCTGCTCAACTCGCTGCTGGGCGGCGGCGGACTGTTCACCTTCGCAGGAGGTGTCGGGCGGCTGCCACGTTCCTTGGCGGCGCAGTTGTCCGTCACCTACCACGCACACGTGCGTCAGGTCGAGGAGAACTCCTCCGGTGTGTCCGTCACCTGGCAGGCGGAGGACGGCACGGCGGAACGCACCGAGCGGGCGGACGCCTGCGTGATGGCCGTTCCCGCTCCGCAGGCGCTCGACCTCTACGCCCAGATGGAGCGGCCATTCGCCGACTTCTTCCGTCGCGTCGAGTACACCGGAAGCGTCCACGTGGCCTTCGGTCTGGACCGGCCCACCGCTGAAAAAGCCGTGATGGTCAATGTCCCGCGGGCGGAACACCCCGCGCTGGTCGGGGTGATCCTGCCGCACAACACCGCTCCGGGCCGGGTTCCCCAGGGCCGCGGACTGGTCATGGCGCATTTCCGCGGCTCCTGGTCGGACCAGCACCGCGATCTGCCCGAGGAACGACTGATCGAGCACGCCCGAGCCGCGCTGCGGACGGTGCGGCTGACACCCGAGATCGAGGACCGCACCGTCATGACACACGTTCTGCGCCCTGGGCAGTGTGTGGTCTTCAGGCGGCCCGGCGACTACCGAGAGCTGGCCCGCCTCGGCAAGGCCTGGCCGAGTAACTCACGCGTCCGGCTTGCCGGAGGTGACTTCTTCACCCAGTCCAGTACGCACCACAGCATCTGCTCGGCGGCCATCGCGGCCCGCCGGCTCACGGATCGGCTGGGCCTGACGCCGGCACAGGGCAGTTACAAGTGAACCCACACTCGCCTCCGCTCCGATGAAAGGACACCCGTGAACACCACAGGCACTGGAGAGCCGATCGTCATCGTCGGTGCCGGCATCGCCGGCATGACCGCCGCCTTCCGCCTGCAGCAGGCCGGACACCCGGTCAGGATCCTGGAAGCGGAGGACCGGGCCGGCGGCCGCATGCGCACTGTGGAACGCCGGGGTTACCACATGGACCTCGCAGCGATCCTGCTGATCGAGAACTACACGCAGATGCTCAACCTGGTACGCGACCTCGGTATCGAGGACACCACCCTGCGCACCAACAACGTCGTCGGCATCCGGCGGGACGGACGAGTCCACCACGTGCGGGCGAACAAGCCGACGGACCTCAAGAGCTCCGGCCTGCTGCCTTGGTCCTCAGTCCCCGCCATGCGGCGGCTGCAGTCGGACCTGAACAAGTACGGCAGCCGCCTGCGCTGGGACAGCGACATGGGCGAAGCCGCGTCGCTGGACACCGAGACCGCTGCCGCCTACGCCGAGCGCCGTCTCGACAAGGACTTCCGCGACTACGTCGTCGACCCGATGAGCGCGATGTTCTTCAATTCGCCTCCCGACCTCTCCGTGGTCAACTTCCTGTTCTCGATGCCGGCCGTCAACTCCGAGTGGTTCAACTTCCACGATCGGGTCGACACCCTCACGACGGCCCTCGCCGCCCGGCTCCCCGTGGAGACCGGCGCCGAGGTCACGCTCGTGGAGGAGACATCGGACGGAGTGCGGGTGCACTGGAGCCGGGCAGGTGAGCCCGACCATGTGGAGGAGGCCGCGGCCGCGGTGGTCGCGCTTCCGGGCCCGATCGCCGCCCGGCTGTGCCCCGGCATGGCCCCCGCGAGCCGCACGTACCTGGAGAACGTGCCGTACGTGCCGGACATCCACGTCTACTTCGGTGTGGACAACAAGCCGAGCGAAACGGCCACCTGTGTCCTCTTTCCCACGCGGGAACACCCCGACCTGGGCGTCATCACCTTCAACCACAACTTCGCCCCCGGCCGCGCCCCTCAGGGCCACGGCCTGCTGACGAGCTACTACCGCTATCCGTGGGCGATACGGCACTGGGACTCGGACGACGACAAGGTGGTGGAGCTGACCCACGAGGTGCACCGGCAGGCCTGGCCGGAGCTGGCCCGGCACATTGAGGCACACCAGGACATGGCCTACGTGCAGCGGTGGAAGAACGCGGTCATCCTGCGCAAGCCCGGGGACTACGCACGCCTGCGCGAGTTCAGCCGCGGTCTCGACCCCCGGTCCCGCATCCAGCTCGCCGGGGACTACCTGGCCTTCAGCGCGACCAACTCCAGCCTCGTCACCGGGGAACGCGCGGCCGTCCGGGTACGGGAGGTCGTCACCGCCGGATCGGTCTCCGTCGGCCGCGGGTGAACGTCGCTCGGCCGTCCTTCGCCCACCGGGGCTCTCGTGCGAGGCCCTGATGCGCGGCGCCGACGGGCGTATGTCGTCCGTTTGCGCGGTGCGCAGCGGGAGCGTCACCTCCCCGGCGCGGTGTGTCGGGGCCGGCCGAGCCGGAGTCCCCACGCACTACCACCTATCAGAAGGAGGGAAACCCGGAACCATGTCCACACACCATGTGCCTGAGGCCGACAAGCGGCACATCGCGACGGGCAGGGCCCACGGCAAGATCATCATGTTGGGTGAGCACGCGGCGGTCTACGGCGCCCCGGCGCTGGCGCTCCCGGTGCCGGCCCTCGGCTGCCAGGCCACCGTGAGCCACCTGGACCGACCCGGGCGAGGGCCGCTCCGCCTGTGCCGTGCCGTGTCTGTTGCGGACGGACCCGCGGAGAAAACGGAAGAGAGCGCTCCCGAGGGACTGCGACTGCTCGTCGACGCCTTCGCGCGGCGTGCCGGCCTTGCCGAGCCCCCGGGCCTGGAGGTGCTTGTCGAAAGCGGAGTGCCGCCCGCGCGGGGGCTCGGCTCCAGCGCGGCGACCGCACGCGCTCTGGTCCACGCGCTCGACAGGCTTTTCGAGGCCGGGTTGAGCAGCCGCGAGGTCTTCGAGCTGGTGCAGGTGTCCGAGCGGTCGGCGCACGGCCGGGCCAGCGGCATCGACGCCCTGGCCGTCGGCGGCACCGGGCCGGTGCTGCTGGCGGACGGCCGCGGCAGCACTCCCCCGGTGGGCTCCGAGTGCCATGTCGTCGTGGCGGACAGCGGGAGCGGCTGCGGGACCAGAGAGGCCGTCGCCATGCTGGGGGCCGCCTTCGCGCAGGCGCCCGGCCGTCGTGCGGACTTCCTTGACCGGTCGACCGAGCTGACCCGGGCGGCGCTCGGCGACCTGGAGAACGGACGGCTCCCCGGGCTGGGCCGGCGGCTCACCGACGGCCACGAGATGCTCGCCGGCCTCGGCCTCACGACGAACCGTACCGACGCGCTGGTGCAGGCGGCCCTCGCCGCGGGCGCGTTGGGCGCCAAGATGACCGGCGGCGGGCTCGGCGGCTGTGTCATCGCCCTGACCGCGACGCCGCACGAGGCGGACGCGGTAGCCGGTCGGCTCGCCCGTGAGCACGGCGTACACACGTGGACCGTCCCGGTGGCGAAGGGAGCCGGCGATGGCGGGTTCTGAACAGGCGGTCGCGGTCGCCCATCCGAACATCGCGCTGATCAAGTACTGGGGCAAGCGCGACGAGCATCTGGTGCTGCCGTTCACCGACAGCCTCTCGATGACCCTCGACGTGTTCCCCACCACTACGTCGGTCCGGCTCGACGCGGCTGCCGACGCGGATTCCGTGGTCATGGACGGTCTCCCCGCGCGGGGGGAGCCACTGCGTCGCGTGACCGCGTTCCTGGACCTGGTGCGCGACCGGGCCGGGCGGCGTGAGCGGGCCGTCGTGGACACCCACAACACCGTGCCGGTGGGCGCCGGGCTCGCCTCCTCCGCCGGTGGTTTCGCAGCCCTGGCACTGGCCGCGGCCGGCGCCTACGGGCTGTCCTGCGATCGCCGCTCGCTGTCCCGCCTCGCCCGCCGCGGGTCCGGCTCCGCCGCGAGGTCGGTCTTCGGCGGCTTCGTCGTCTGGCACGCCGGCGCCGTGGACGCTCGCGATCCCGACGATGCCTCTTACGCGGAGCCGGTCACGGACGCCCGCCTGGACGCCGCGATGGTCGTGGTCGTTCTGGAGGCGGGCCCGAAGTCCGTCTCCAGCCGGGAGGCCATGCGGCGCACGGTCGCCACCTCTCCGCTCTACAAGGAATGGGTCACGGCGAGCCGTAGCGACCTCGTCCGGATGCGTGAGGCACTGCGAGCGGGCGACCTGAGCACCGTGGGCAGCATCGCGGAACACAACGCGTTTGGCATGCACGCCACAATGGAGGCGGCGGCGCCGCCGGTCCGTTACCTGACCGAGGCCTCGGCCGCTGTCCTCGCCGAGGTCCGCGGCCTGCGCGAGGAAGGAGTGCGGGCCTGGGCCACGATGGACGCCGGACCCAACGTCAAGGTGCTGTGCGACATCCCCGACGCGGATCGCGTGGCGGATCGGATGCGCGCGGTCACCGGCTCCCGGGTGGTCGTCGCGCGCAGTGGCCCCGGCGCCGCCGCCCTGGCGGAGGGCCGCTGATGTCAGCGACAGTCACCCGCCGGGCACCCGGCAAGCTCTTCGTGGCCGGGGAGTACGCCGTACTGGAACCGGCACAGCCGGCGATCGTCGTGGCGGTCGACCGGTACATCACCGTCACCGTGTCCGCCGCCGACGGTGCCGAGGTCGTCGTCGACTCCGATCTGCTGGACCACGAGGTGCAGTTACACCGGAGCGAGGGAACGCTGTACGCCCTCGCCCCGGCAGACGCCGAGCACGTACGCGGCACGCTCGCGCACCTCGTCTCCACCGTGGAGGTCATCGAACAGCTCAGGGCCGAACAGGGGCTCACACCGGAGCCGTTACGCCTCACGGTGCGCAGCCGTCTGCACGAACAGGGCTCCAAGATCGGGCTGGGGTCGAGCGCAGCAGTCACCGTAGCGGCCACGGGGGCCGTGACGGGCTACTACGGCATGCGACTGTCACCGGAGGCCCGCTTCCGGCTCGCCCTGCTGGCGAGTGTCCGGATCGACGCCGGTCCTTCCGGCGCCGACCTCGCGGCCAGCACCTGGCAGGGGTGGATCGCCTACCGTTCGCCCGACCGGGACGCTCTGCGCCGCAGTCTGCACCTCCGGGGGATCGCGAAGACACTGCGCGCCCCCTGGCCGGGCCTCTCGATACGGACGCTGCCACCGCCGCGCGATCTCGCCCTCCGGGTGGGCTGGACCGGCAGCCCGGCATCCACCTCCGCCCTGGTCGCCAATCTCACCGCGGGAGAGTGGTGGCGCAGCTCTGCCAGGGCCGACTTCCTCGCGGACAGCGAGCGATGGGTGACGGCGGCGGTACGCGCGCTGGAGCGGGGGGAGCCGGAGGCGCTGCTCCATGCCGTCCGGGCCGCCCGTCACCTCCTGGCCCGCATGGACGCGGATGCCGCGCTCGGCATGTTCACCGAGCGGCTGATCCGGCTGTGCGACACGGCCGAGGCCTGCGGCGCGGCCGCCAAGCCGTCCGGTGCGGGCGGTGGCGACTGCGGCATCGCTCTGCTGCCGGCCCACCACTCGCCCTCAGCCCTGCAAACGCGCTGGGCCGAGGCCGGCATCACCACGCTGCCGTTGCAGGTGCCCCATCCCGGCACCACACCCGGTTTCGAGGAGCACTACGCCGGCCACGGCACGCCAGCCGACCCCGTATCCGCTTCCCAGCGAGGACGCCCTTGATGACCGGAAACCGAAAGGACGAGCACGTCAGGCTCGCCACCGCCCAGCACTCGCCCGAACGCCATGTCACACCCTTCGACGCACCGGGAGTCAGTCAGTTCGACGAGGTGCGGTTCATGCACCACGCTCTCGCCGGCACGGACCGGGCAGAAGTCTCGACTCGAACCAGCTTCGCCGGCCTGGAGTGGCAGGTCCCGCTCTACATCAACGCCATGACCGGCGGCAGTGAGAAGACGGGTGAGATCAACCGGGACCTCGCCATCGCCGCGCGGGAGACCGGTCTGCCGATCGCCACCGGCTCCATGAGCCCCTACCTGAAGGATCCGTCCACCGCGGGCACCTTCACACCCATGCGTCGTGAACACCCCGACGGATTCGTGATGGCGAACATCAACGCGACGGCCACCGCGGAACAGGCCCGCAGGGCGGTCGGACTGATCGAGGCCGACGCGCTGCAGATCCATCTCAACACGGTGCAGGAGACGGTGATGCCGGAAGGAGACCGGTCCTTCGGGCACTGGTCTGTCGGCATCGAAAAGATCGTCACCGCCGTCGAGGTACCGGTCATCGTCAAGGAGGTCGGGTTCGGACTGAGCGGCCGGACGGTGGAGCAACTGGTCTCCCTGGGCGTGCGGGTCGCCGATGTGGCCGGACGCGGAGGGACCAACTTCGCCCGGATCGAGAACGGCCGTCGTGACCACGCCGACTACGCCTACCTGGAGGACTGGGGGCTGAGCACCCCGGCTTCGCTGCTCGACGCACGCGGCCACGGGCTGCCGCTGCTCGCCTCGGGCGGCGTACGCCATCCGCTCGACGCAGCACGCGCACTCGCGCTCGGCGCCCGCGCAGTGGGGGCGGCCGGCGGATTCCTCACCGTGCTGCTCGACGGTGGGGTGGATGCGCTCGTGCGGCAGATCACCACCTGGCTCGACCAGCTCACCGCCCTGATGACACTGCTCGGCGCGCACAGCCCGGCGGCACTCGCCGACTGCGACGTGCTGGTGACCGGCTCGCTGCGCGAATTCTGTCAGGACCGGGGCCTCGCCATGGGCGCGGCGAAAGGAGACATGGCATGACGATCATCACCAGGCCGAGCACAGAGCTCTCAACAGCGGCGGTCCCTCTCCGCTGGGTGGGTCCGCTGCGCATCTCGGGCAATGTCGCCACCACCGAGATCGAGGTCCCGCTTGCCACCTACGAGTCGCCGCTGTGGCCCTCGGTGGGGCGTGGCGCAAAGATCTCCCGGCTGACGGAGGACGGCATCAGGGCCACCCTGGTGGACGAGCGGATGACCCGTTCCGTCCTGGTCGAGGCCGCCGATGCGGGAGCGGCCTACGACGCGGCCCGCGCCGTCCACGCAACGATGGACGAGCTGCGCGCGGTCACGCGCCGCAGCAGCCGGTTCGCCGAGTTGCTGGCAGTGCGTCACGAGGTGACCGGCCCCCTGCTCTTCCTGCGCTTCGAGTTCTCCACGGGCGACGCCTCCGGCCACAACATGGCCACCCTCGCCGCTGACGCCCTCCTCGCCCACCTGCTCGCCACCGTTCCGGGAATTCGCTACGGCTCCATATCCGCCAACTACTGCACGGACAAGAAGGCCACCGCCATCAACGGCATCCTCGGCCGTGGGAAGAACGTGGTCGCGGAGATACTCGTTCCCGAACACGTGGTGGTAGAACGCCTTCACACCACCGCCGCCAGGATCGCGGCGCTCAACACGAACAAGAACCTGGTCGGCACTCTGCTCGCCGGCGGCATCCGCTCGGCCAACGCCCACTACGCCAACATGCTGCTCGCCTTCTATCTGGCCACCGGCCAGGACGCGGCCAACATCGTTGAGGGATCGCAGGGCATCACCCTCGCCGAGGACCGCGACGGCGACCTGTACTTCTCGTGCACTCTGCCCAACCTCATCGTGGGTTCGGTGGGCAACGGCAAGGGCCTCGACTTCGTCGACGCCCATCTTCACCGTCTCGGCTGCCAGGAGGACCGGCCCGTCGGCGACAACGCCCGGCGCCTGGCGGTTCTGGCAGCAGCCACCGTGCTCTGCGGCGAGCTGTCGCTGCTCGCGGCTCAGACCAATCCGGGCGAACTGATGAAGGCCCACACCCGCCTCGAACGCCACAACGGAGACGCACATGCCCACTGACCTGGCCATAGGCATCCATGACCTGTCATTCAGCACCACGAGCCTCGTACTCGGCCACGACGAGCTCAGCAGGCACAACGGCACCGACATCGCCAAGTACCACAAGGGCATCGGCCAGCGCGCGATGAGCGTGCCCACCGCTGATGAGGACATCGTCACCATGGCCGCGGCAGCCGCCGCCCCCATCGTCCAGCGCCACACGGCCGACCGTATTCGCACGCTCGTCCTCGCCACCGAGACCTCCATCGACCAGTCCAAGGCGGCGGGCATCTACGTGCACTCGCTGCTCGGGCTCCCCCCGCAGGTACGCGTGGTCGAGGTCAAGCAGGCCTGCTACGGCGCCACTGCCGGGCTCCAGTTCGCAACCGCCCTGGTACACCGTGACCCCGCTCAACAGGTCCTCGTCATCGCGAGCGACGTGTCACGGTACGACCTCGACAGCCCCGGCGAGGCCACCCAGGGAGCCGCCGCGGCGGCCCTGCTGGTCTCGGCCGACCCGGCGCTGATCGAGATCGACCGCCCCTCCGGGCTGTTCACCTCCGACATCATGGATTTCTGGCGCCCCAACTACCGCTCCACCGCCCTGGTGAACGGCAAGGAGTCGGTCACCGCCTACCTCGAAGCGGTCGAGGGCGCCTGGCGGGACTACAACGCCCAGGGGGGCCTGCCGCTGGAGGAGTTCCGTGCCTTCTGCTACCACCAGCCGTACACCCGCATGGCTTTCAAGGCCCACCGCCGACTGCTGGAAGCCTGCGGCGTGCAGCCGGACGACGCAGCGGTGGAGAGCGCCATCGCGGCCACCACCGGTTACAACGAGACGGTGGGCAACAGCTACACCGCTTCCATGTACCTGGCGCTCGCCGCGCTCCTGGACAGTGGGAGTGAACTGACCGGCCAGTCGCTGGGCCTCTTCAGCTACGGTTCGGGCAGCGTCGCGGAATTTCTCGCCGGCCGTCTGCGCCCCGGCTACCGGGAGCATCTCCGCGGCGACGCCCATCGAGAAGCAGTCAGCAAGCGGCGTGCCATCGACTACGGCACCTATCGGGAACTGCACGAGCGCACCCTGCCCACTGACGGGGGCTGGCACGACCTGCCGCACCAGACCCAGGGCCCGTTCCGGCTGGCCGGCCTCCGGGACCATCAGCGCATCTACGAGACGGCATAACCGCCCCTCCTGGGATTCTCATGCGCACCTCGTCGCTCTGAGCATCGAGTCGTCCGTCCGGCAACGACATGAAATGAGTCATCATGACCCCTCGTGCAGCAACGGTCCTCGATACGGAGGCCATCGGGATACTCGGTACGGGTTCCTGCCTCCCCGGCAACGTCGTCACCAACGAGGAAGTCGGAACGCCGGCCGGGGTGACGGACGAGTGGATCGTCCGCAGGACCGCGATACGCGAGCGCCGCTGGGCAAAGCCGGACGAGGCCACTTCCGGCCTCGCCGCGACGGCCGCCCTCCGGGCGCTGGCCGATGCCGGCATCCGCGCGCAAGACGTCTCGTTGGTCATTGTGGCGACGTCCACCCCGGACTCGCCGCAGCCGCCCACCGCCACCGCGGTCGCCCTCGAACTGGGGGTCACCTCGGGCACCCCCGCCTTCGACATGAACGCGGTGTGCAGCGGTTTCGTATTCGCCCTGGCCACCGCGGAACGGATGTTACGCGGCACCGGTGGACACGCCGTCGTCATCGGGGCCGACATCTACTCCCGTACGCTCGACCCCACCGACCGCCGCACCGTGGTGCTCTTCGGTGACGGCGCGGGCGCGGTCGTCCTCGGGCCCACCAGGGGCCGGGGTGTGTTCGCCACTCGCCTCGCCACCTTCCCGGAGAAGCGGGACCTGATCCGGGTCCCGGCCGGCGGCTCGCTCATCCCCGCCTCGTCCACGTCCCTCGCTCGGGGCCTGCACTACTTCACGATGGACGGCCGGGCCGTGCGCCACTTCGTGGAGAGCCGGGTCGGGCCACTTGTCCGGGACTTCCTGGACGCTCATCCGACCGACAGCGCACGACAGCCGCACCTCGTGCCGCATCAGGCCAACGGACGCATGATCGAAGCACTAGGGGCGGACCTCGGCTTCCTGCCCGAGCACACGCACATGACGGTGCAGCAGTACGGCAACACCGGAGCGGCATCGGTGCCGATCACCCTGGACCGGGCCGCCGAGCGCCTTGCCACCGGCGACCTCGTGGTACTCGCCGGGTTCGGCGGAGGCATGGCCGCGGGCCTCGCCCTCGTCGAATGGGAGGCGCCCCGCGCCCGGCGCGACGACGGAACCTGTCAGGGGCGGCTTCGGTGAGGTCTCGACAGCCTCATCCGCAAAGGGGGCCGGGGCGCAGAGCGAGGCCGGATTCATCGGTGCGTACCTCCTGCTGAGCAGCCCATGCCGCGAGGTGCGCACGGGAACGGAGACCGAGTGTGGCGCGAATGTTCCGTATATGTGTTTCGACGGTACGCACCGAAAGAAACAGTCGAGACGCGATCTGTCGATTGGTCAGCCCATTCATCAGCAGGCCAATGACGTCCCACTCTCGTTCGCTCAACAGGCTACTGCCCTTCACGTCCGCGAGAGGGGCCCTCTCCGCTCCCAGCGCATGGCATACGACTTGATGAGGGCGCAACCCGCGTCCGAGCGCGAGTGCTTGTTGGGATCGCTTGGCCGGCAGTGCTTGCATGGCTGCGGTCAGCGCGGCACGGACTCGCACTTGCCACCACGACGCGGGATCGCCAAAGCGTGGTCCGACGGCCAGGGCTGCCGCGAGAAGCTGCAGCCCTCGCTCGAACTGATGCTTCCGTACAGCGATGATGGCCAGCCCTTCGAGCGCAGAGGCGGTGGTGCTGAGGTCATCTGTGGCTTGCTGCAGTAGTTCAACGAAGCATTTCTCGGCGTCTGCCAAGCGGTTCTGTTCCAAGGCGAGAGAACCCGCAGTGTGCAGAACAGCGCTTGAGTGGACCGGCAATTCCTCTGTTCGCAGGACAGGTAGCGCTCTGCCGATCACTTTGTTCGCTCGCGTCAGGTCCCCCCGATACAAGCAGTGCCGAGCCAGGTGGCTCAAGCCGACCGCGGTCATGAGTTCGTCATCGAGACGGCGGCTGATCCGCAGGTACTCCTGCAGGTCCGCAAGCGCCGCGGTGCGTTCGCCTCGTAACTCCCGGAGGAGACTCAGCAGGAGCATCAGGCGGCCGAGCAGCGGAAAGCGACGCCCCTGGCGCTCCAACTCCACTGCTTGCTCAACACAGTGCACGGCCTCATCACGTTCGCCCTCCCGCACAGCCTGGACGGCAGCCCCTTCCAGAGCAATACTGCGATAAGTCGACATCGTGTCAGCTCGTTCCAGAACGCTGGAGATCAATTGACGGGTCGTCGGTGACGCATGATGGCGCACTCCTGGAGTGGCCCCCATACCGAGCGCTCCCGCCAGCAGCAATTGCCGCTCATCGTGCCCTGCGCTCAACCAGTCCAGAGCATGCCTCAGATTTTCCTGCTCTTCCTTCAGTCGTTCCAATGTCCGGGAAGAAATGATCGATGTTCCTTGGAGTGGGGTCGCCAGTTCCGCCAGCCAGCCGGCAAAATGATCGTAGACCTGCTCCTGCTCACCCTCGGCATGAAGTCGTTCATACCCGTAGCAACGTACGGGTTCCAACATGCGGAATCGCGACAGGTTTGACGGGCCGGCGCATGGCGTGATGAGGGATTTCATCGCGAGACGTGCCAGAATCGCTCTCAATTCCGAGCCCGTCATTCGGTCCTCCGAATGTACGGCAGCGGCGGCATCCAGCCCGAACCCGCCTGGCAGCACCGCCACCCTTCTGAACACCTTCTGCTCCGCCGGCGTCAGCAAGTCATAGCTCCACCCGAACGCGGCGCGCAGACTCTGATGACGCCGCTCCGATGTCCGCCAGCCATGGTTCAACAACGACATGCTGTCGTCGAGCCCATCGTGAATCTCGACCAATGGGAGCGTGCCCACCAGGCCGGCAGCCAACTCTATTGCCAGCGGCAGGCCGTCAACGCGGGCACATATCCTACCTATTTGCTCAGCGTTCTCCTGTGTGATCTGGAATCCCGGTTCGACTGACTGCGCCCGTTCACAGAACAGACGAACCGAATCCCACTGCATATATGCGGACAGATGTTGCCGCTCCCCATGAATGTCGGGTAAAGGCAGTCCGGTCACCGAGTGGAGCATCTCTCCCGGAATTCGCAGGGGCTCGCGGCTGGTAGCAAGAACCCGCCACTCGGGATGGTTCGGCAGCAGCTCGCTCAGCAGTTGTCCGCACTCGTCCAGCACATGTTCGCAGGTGTCCAACACGAGCAGCAGCGTGCGGTCGCGTACCGCCGACGCGAGAAGCGCTGCAACGTGCTGTTCCACCGAGTCGCCTCGCATGAGCGAGCCCAGCTCCGCGAAGACGACCTCACGGCGTCCGCTGCGTTGCTCCCGTAGAGCCAATTCGAGCGCCAGACGACTTTTACCCGCTCCCGCAGGCCCGGTGAGTGTCAGCAATCGTTCGGATCGAAGTAATCGTCGCAACTCGACCAACTCGTCGGAACGGCCGACAAAGCTGCTGAGCCGAGTGAGTAACCTACTGCTGTCCGCGGCCTTGATGACGCTGTTTTTCGAGCGGTGTCGGTAAGCGCGTTGACGGCAGGCATTTGAGCAGTACCGCAGGGATGAAGAGAGCTTGCTTCGCTTTCCCGTTCGTTCGATCGATCCGTTGCAGACGACACATTGCGACAAAGCATGAGTGGTCATTTCGCTATTTTTCCTCTGCATCGTTTCCATACCTTCTGAGGGGAATCGATTTCGTCGGCTTCGCCGTATGCGAGGCAGACAGGAGCACTCGCCCGGTTACCCGTCCGCCCCAGCACGGCAGTGGGCTTCCGATTGCTCTTGGTGAGGAGAATTCCTCAGCCGCTCGGACTCAGCCGGGTCTTCGCGGGTGCCCCACAGTTTCTGCGGAGCCCACCGGGTTCCGGTGTTCTGGCAGAGAGGACTGGGCAGATGCCGCGGTCGCGCTGAGGGCACATGGCCAGTCCGGCGAAGTGATGGTGCCGGGCAGGTGCAGCGCGACGCACGCTGGGTCTGTGAGTACCACCTGAGACATTCGAGCCACTCCGGGGACGTCATGCTGTCACGGGAGATCGACTTGCCGCGCCTCCATCCTCGTCCGCAAAGAACAGGGAAACCTATAGGAACTGGTGAACCTGGAGGGGACCCGAACGCGTTCCCGGCAGCGCAGGCCAGCGGGTCCGCGCCTGAGGCGCCGGCCGTTGGTGAGGATCGTGGCCGTCGTCGAGACACCGCCGCAAGGCGTGGGCAGGCAAGCGCACCCAGGCGCAACGGTGGACCTCCCTGGTCTCGATAATCCGTCGGAGATTGGCCGGAAGTCCGTGGCCCGCATTTGTCGTGCCTCTGACACATTGCCTATGGGAGCGCTCCCACACCCCTCTGGCGTTTCTCTGGAGGCCCCATGCGCTCATACCGTTTACGCCGCCGCGGCCCTGGACTGCCGACGGCAACAGCCCTCGCCGCTGCCGCGGCACTGACCGGCGCGACCCTGCAACAGGCCCACCCCGCCGACACCGTGGCGGCCGCGGCGCAGGCCGCCCCCGGCGTAGAGGACGACGGGCTCGACTGCCCGGTGCCCGGCTCGGGCTCGACGCCCTCCCGATCGCTGCTTCCCGACCCGTTCACCAAGCTGGACGGCACCCGTGTCACCACCGTGTCCGACTGGCGGTGCCGCCGGGCGGAGATCAGGGAACTGGCCGAGCAGTCCCTTTACGGCCAGAAGCCCACGAAGCCCGCCGCCGTGACCGGGAGCGTCTCATCGAACGGCATCACGGTGAACGTCACTCACCAGGGCAGGAGTGCCAGTTTCTCCGCGAGCGTCTCGCTGCCCGGTGGCTCCGGCCCCTTCCCCGCAATCATCGTCTACGGCGGACTCGGCGCGGACGTCAACACCATCAAGGCGTCCGGCGTCGCCGTCATCAACTTCGACCCCTACACCGTGGGCAAGGAGAACACGGCTCGCAACAACAAGCAGGGCGCTTTCTACAACATCTACGGCTCATCCAGCAACACTGGTCTGCTGATGGCCTGGTCCTGGGGCGTGAGCCGGATCATCGACGTGATCGAGCAGTCGGACGGATCGGTTCTGAAGGCCGGCGCGACCGGCGTCACGGGCTGCTCGCGGTTCGGCAAGGGCGCCTTCGTGGCCGGTGCCTTCGACCAGCGCATCGCGCTGACGATGCCGATCGAGTCCGGCACAGCCGGCCTGCCCGCCTACCGGGCGATCCCCGGAGAGAGCGGCTCCCAGCCACTGAGCAGCGGCTACTCGGAGCAGCCGTGGCTCGGTGACGCCTTCGGCACCTACACCGGCAACCCGAACGCCCTGCCGGTGGACACGCACGAGATCGTCGGCATGGTCGCTCCGCGAGGTCTGTTCGTCATGGAGAACCCACACATCAACTGGCTCGCCGCCCGGTCCGGCAGCGTGGCCGCCCTGGGCGGCGCGGAGGTCTACAAGGCGCTCGGCGCGGGCAGCAACATCACCTACTGGTCCGACGTCGCCGACGGCACGCACTGCGCCGTCAGGCCCGAGTGGAAGGCCCCGCTGCAGCAGAACATCTCGAAGTTCCTGCTGGGCTCGGGCAGCGGCTCGGGCGCGTTCCGGATCGCTTCCGGCAAGGCCGGCAACCTCGCGCAGTGGCGTGACTGGCAGACTCCGCACTTGGGCAGCACCACATCCGGCGCCGGCGGTGGCACGAGCAGCGGTACAGGCTCCGGAACCACCACCGGCGGCACGATGTCGGCGGCCCGGGCGGCGCCTGCGCCGCCGAGCACCGGACGGCCAGCACAAGGTCGCGCGACTACCAGGGCAAGGTGACAGTGCGCAACGGCGGCAGGGGCGGTGGTGCCGCCGCTGGTGCTCGCGAACTCCGGGTCGGCCTACCCGCGCCGCCGTTGCCGACACTCCTCCCGAAGGAGGGGGGCCTGTTCGCCTCCCTGGAGGGACTCAGGGGACCTTGGGCGTCCGCACCGGCCGCTGGTAGTGGTCGGCAACCACCCGGGCCATGGCCCCGATCCTGTCCTCCTTGACCTCTTTGGCCGAGAAGAACACGTGGCCGCGCACCTGGGGGTAGTCACGGGCGAAGGTGAGGTGCCGGGACAGTTCCCCGGGCTTCTGCCAGGCCGCGGGCTGCGCCGGGTCCCCGGCCTTGTACAGAGCCTCACCCACGTACAGCCGTGTTCCGCTGCCCTTGGCGACCTTCGCCCACCAGGGGAGCAGCTTGGCGTAGTCGGCGGCGGTGAAGCCGATGTTCCAGTACAGCTGCGGGCAGATGTAGTCGACCCAGTGCTTGCGGACCCACTTACGGGTGTCCGCGTACAGGTCGTCGTACGTCTGCACACCGGCCTTCGTGTCGGAGCCGAGCGGGTCGGTGGACGCGTTGCGCCACACCCCGAAGGGGCTGATGCCGAACTGGGTACCGGGCCGGATCTGCTTGATCTTCGCCGCGGTCTCGCGCACCAGCTTGTCGATGTTGTCGCGTCGCCAGGCGGCCCGGTTCGGGAAGCCGCCGCCGTGTTCGTCGTACGCCGCGTCGTCGTCGAAGGTCTGGCCCGCGACCGGGTACGGGTAGAAGTAGTCGTCCCAGTGCACGGCGTCGATCGGGTACCGGCGCAGCGCGTCGAGCATGGCCTTCTGGACGAAGGCGCGCACTGCCGGGATGCCCGGGTTGTAGTAGAGCTTGCCGCCGTAGGCGACGACCCAGTCGGGGTGCTTGCGGGCGGGGTGCGAGGCGACCAGCTTCGTCGGGTCGTCGTGGACCGCGACGCGGTACGGGTTGAACCAGCCGTGCAGCTCCAGCCCCCGCGCGTGGGCCTCCTTGACCGCCGTGCCCAGCGGATCCCAGCCGGGGTCCTTGCCCTGGGTACCGGTGAGGTACTGCGACCAGGGCTCGTAGGGGGACGGCCAGAGCGCGTCGGCCGCGGGACGGACCTGGAAGATCACCGCGTTGAGGCGGCGCTTCACGGCGGTGTCGAGGTGCGCGATGAGTTCCGCGCGCTGCTGCTTGGCCGTCAGGCCGGGGCGGGAGGGCCAGTCGCGATTGGCCACGGACGCCACCCACATGCCGCGCAGCTCGGGGGCGGGCGCCCCGCGCCGGGCCTCGCCGCCGCTGTCGTCGTCCCTTGCCGTGGCCCCCCAGGCGGCGGCGCCTCCCGCCGCGACCACCCCGCCGAGCATCGCCCCGGAAAACAGCCGCCGCGACATCCGACTCATTCCCATGCCTCCCTGTGCCGTGTGTTCCGCTCGCCTCCGGACGCCAGAGCCTGTGCCGGGACCGCGACCGTGCTCAGCGAGCCGTGCCCGAAAAGCCTGCCATGTGCCACCCGCGATACTGATCAGTAGCCGCCGAAGGTAACGTGCGGGTTTGGCGCAGGCCCGGACTCCTCGGGATTGCTGTGATGATCCGTATGCCGATGAAAGGGACGATGTGACCGACAGTTGGGCAGATATCACACGAGTCGGAGTCGTGGGCTGCGGCCAGATGGGAGCGGGCATCGCCGAGGTGTGCGCCCGCGCCGGGCTGGACGTGAAGGTCGCCGAGACCACCGGCGAGGCCCTGGAGATCGGCCGTACCCGGCTGTTCAACTCCCTGTCCAAGGCGGCCGAGCGGGGCAAGATCACCGAGGAGGAGCTGGGGGCGACGCAGACGCGGCTCGGCTTCACCACCGACCTCGGCGAGTTCGCGGACCGCGATCTGGTGATCGAGGCCGTCGTCGAGAACGAGCAGGTGAAGACCGAGATCTTCCAGGTGCTCGACCAGGTGGTGACCCGTCCGGACGCGATCCTCGCCTCCAACACCTCGTCCATCCCGCTGGTGAAGCTGGCCGTGGCCACCTCGCGGCCCGATCAGGTCATCGGCATCCACTTCTTCAACCCGGCGCCCGTGCAGAAGCTGGTCGAGCTGATCCCCGCGCTCACCACCTCCGAGGGCACGCTGAGCCGGGCCCAGCTCTTCACCGAGAAGGTGCTGGGCAAGCACGCGATCCGCGCCCAGGACCGGTCCGGCTTCGTGGTCAACGCGCTGCTGATCCCGTACCTGCTCTCCGCGATCCGGATGTTCGAGTCGGGCATCGCCAGCCGCGAGGACATCGACAACGGCATGGAGCTGGGCTGCGCCCACCCGATGGGCCCGCTGAAGCTGTCCGACCTGATCGGCCTGGACACGGTGGCCTCGGTGGCCCACTCGATGTACGAGGAGTACAAGGAGCCGCTGTACGCCGCTCCCCCGCTGCTCCAGCGCATGGTCGACGCGGGCCGGCTCGGCCGGAAGTCGGGGTCGGGCTTCTACACCTACCCGTGACGATTACTTTCCGTAGAACTTGAGGCCTCCGTGGGCCCGGCGCCGAAGAGAGGTGCCGGGCCCACTTCATTCACACACCGTGTGCGCGCCGGGCACGCATATGCCCTTCGCACACGCTCCCCACGCGCCCACCAGGCGAGTTGACTGCTCGTGCGCGTGCAAGTGATGAGACGACTACAGAAAGGAGTGGAAGTCGTGGCCAACGACCCGGAGCATTCCGTGGTCCACGGTGAACTCGCAGAGTTACGCCGCCGCCTCGACGTGGCGCATGCCCGCGTGGAGGGAGGGATCACCCTGCTCAGTCACCAGACCGAGCAGACCGCCAAGGACGTCGACGACCTGAGCGCACGGCTCGTCGCCCTGGAGCACACCCGCTGGCCGCTGCCCGCGGTGGCGGCGCTCACGGCCGTGGGCGCGCTCGTCGTGACGATCTGGCAGGCTGTTGGCCGCTGACTCGCCGGACGCCGTGGGGGAATCAGGGCAAGGCCCTGTCGTCAAACTCCCGTCGTCCGCCCGAAGGGCGGGCCTCGCGGCGTCAGGTGCGTGCTCTCGGCGTGCCGGGCGGAAGCCCTCGTACTGGATGTACTAGGGCTTTCGCCCGGTGCGGCGAGTGGGGGTACCTCCCACGCCCTCAAGGCAGTGGGGGAGCGTGCATGGCGTCGCGGGGCTGGGGGCACCTCCCACGCCCTTAAGGCAGTGGGGGAGGGAGTTTGACGACAGGGCCTAGGCGTCCTGTCCGAGCCTCAGATGGTGCAGGAGGAGCAGCGCGGCTGCCATGTTGGCGGCCGGGACCTCGCCGCGGGCGACCATGTCGGGGACGAGCTTCAGGGGAACCCATTCCCGGCGGTCGGACTCGAAGTCGTCCACGGGGTGGCCGACGTACGTACCCTCGTCGGCCCAGAAGATGTGGTGCCGGGCGTCGGTGAGCCCGTTGGAGGGCTCGACGCTCATCAGGTGACGCAGGGGTCCCGGCCGCCAGCCGGTCTCCTCCTCCAGTTCGCGGGCCGCGGCCTCGGCGATGTCCTCGCCGTCCTCGACCACGCCCGCGGCGAGCTCCCATCCCCAGCTGTCGGTGATGAAGCGGTGCCGCCACAGCAGCAGCACCTCGTTCGCCTCGTTCACCACCGTCGCCACGGCCACGGGCCGCAGCCGGATCAGGAAGTGATCGAGATGCCGCCCGTCCGGCAGCTCCACATCCGCGAGATTGACGCTGAACCAGCGGTTTTCATACACAGTTTGTTCGTTCTGTTTCGTCCACTGCACGGTTCTGCCACCTTCCGCCGAGTAAGTGGCAATATCGCAGCAGGAAAAGCCTGACAGCAGGCGCACAGTGAGCGCACGGCGACCCGCTCGCGGCACAGCGGAGTGCGCCGTGTTCCCGTACGTTCGGAGATCGGACGCACCGAGGGCAGTCCTCCTCGGTACGGCCTCCCGGCTAGAGCGGTACGCGCAGTGCCCCGTCGATGAGTTCGGCGGCCTCGGCCGTGCCCGCGCGGCCGCTGCGCACCAGGTGCTCGCGCACCGCCCGCAGTCTGTCACGCAGCCGCTGGGACTCCATCCCTCGCGCCGTCTCGGCCATTTCGACGGCGGTCGCCACCGCCTTGTCCGCATTGCCCTGCCGCAGCTCGATCTGACTGAGCATGGCGAGCCGGTGGACGCGCCCCCGGTCGTGCGCCGGCGTGCCCACCGCGGCGGTGGCGTGCTCGGCCGCGGCCGTCAGATCACCGAGGCTGAGCAGCGCCTCCGCCACCTGTACGTTGACCAGGCCCGGCTGGACATAGCCGGTCTCGTCCGGCTCGTGCCCGCGCCGGATACGCTCGGCGGCCTGCTCGGCACGCCGGATGCAGGACAGCGCGCTCGTACCGTCGCCGAGGTGCGCGTACGCCTTGGCCTGCATCGCGTACAGGTCCGAGGCGAGCGCCGGGGTGATGCGCTTGCCCGCGGCGCGCAGCGCGGCCTCCGCGAAGGCGACCGCCTGCCGGTACTCCTTCATGAACAGTGCCTGGTTCACGAGCAGCGCGATCACATACGCGCCGAGCCCCCGGTCCCCGCTGGCCTTCGCGAGCCGCAGCGCCTGGTGGAAGTAGCGCTGGGCGAGTCCGTGAGCGTCGGAGTCGTAGGCGCAGATACCGGCGACGGCCACCAGCCCGCCCGTGGCACGGTGGAGTTGGCGCCCCGTGGCATCGGTGTAGCTGCCCCGCAGCAGCGGCGCGGCCTCGGCGTTGAGGAAGCCGACGATGCGGGTGCGTGTCGCTATGCCGCCCGCCTTGCGGTACATCTGCTCGTAGTGGGTGCGGGCCGCGCGCAGCATCTCGATGTCGGCCATGCTGACCTGCTGGCGGCCGCCGCGCGAGACGTCCACGTCCTCGGGCGGGTTCTCCCACTCCCACACGGGCATCACGGCGGGGGTTCCGGTGACGGCCGGGGCGCCGAGGATGTGCGGGCGCTGTTGTTCGTCGGAGCGCCACAGCGCGGTGGCGCGCTCCACGAAGCCGGAGAGCGACGAACCGTGGGAGCTGACCGGCTCTCCGGGGATGCCGAGACCGATGTCGTCGAGGGTGACGGTGCGGTGCAGCCGGGCGGCGAGCACCTCGCAGATCAGGTCCGGCACCTGTCCGCGCGGACGCTGCCCCTTCAACCACCGTGCCACGGCGGTGTGTTCGTACCTGAGCGCGAGACCGCGCGCCCTCCCTGCCTGGTTCACGTGCGCGGCGAGGCCCGCGTGGGAGACCCCGGCCTCGTCGAGGATCGAGTCGAGCAGCGTGTTGGGCTGCATGAGTGCCCTCCGGTGGCTCGGTACCGGCCGCTCAGCAGCGTAACGCCTTCCTGTTCACACGGGGTGTGAACCGAGTGCTCGCAGCCGGGCTGTGTGCGCGCTGTCGCGTAGGGTTTCGGACCGGTTGACTGAAATGCCTCGCAAGAGGCCGACCGGGCCGCCGGCTCCCCCTCCTACAGTGCGGTGGCCCGTTCCCACGCCGTCCGCCCGGCTGTCTGCCCGACACTCCGCGGCGGGGCGGGCGGCGTGCCGCTTGGCTCCGCCGGTTGAGCCGGGGAACTACTGGTAGTTCGTCGGCCGCGGGTTCGTTGTGGCTGGTCGCGCCCCCGCGGCGGAGCCGCATGTGTCACTGTCCCGCGCCCCTGAAGGGGCGCGTCCGGCTTGGCGGTCGTTGCTCAGTACCACTACGGCTACGTCGTCCGCGGGCCTTCCGCCGGTGTGGCGCAGGAGCTGGGCGACCACGGCCCGCAGCACCGCGTGGGGCGTGACCGGGTCGGCGCGTACGGCCTCGGCGAGCACGGCGGGCAGGGGGAAGAACCTGCCCTGGCCGTCCCGCGCGTCCGTGACCCCGTCCGTGTGCAGGAACAACGCCTCGCCGGGCCGGAGCCGGCCGCAGTCGACGTACGGCAGTTCGGCGGGGAGGGGGAACGGCCCGAGTGGGGGCAGGGGTTCGGTGCCGGCGAGGGGTTGTGCGTGGCCCTCGCCGAGCAGGAAGGGCCAGGGGTGTCCGCAGTTGAGGGCACGCATCTCGCCGTCGCGCCGGATCTCCAGCAGCAGTACCGTCACGAACTCCTCGGCTGCCGGGCTGTCGGAGCCCGGTCCCGCGGTGGCCCGCTCGCGCAGGTGCCGGGCGAGGGCCCGCTCCAACCGCCGTAGCACACGGGCGAGTTCCACCTCGTCGTGCGCGGCCTCACGGAGGCAGCCGAGGACGGCGGCGACGGTTGCGGTGGCACCGATGCCGTGCCCGCGGACGTCACCCATCACCACCCGTACGCCGTGCTCGGTGGCGATCACGTCGTACAGGTCGCCTCCGGCGGCGGCACTCCGGTCGGCGGAGAGGTGTGCGGCGGCGGTGCCCAGCCCGTCGATGCGCGCGGGCAGGGGCCTGAGCGGTGTGCCCCGTACGGCACCGGCGCCGTCGCGGGGCTGCCGCAGCCCCCGGAGCAGCATCTGCCCGGCGTGCAGCATCAGACCAGTACCGACCGCGAAGAACACGGCGCTGCCGACGATCCGGGCCCCGAGCCCGTGCTGCCGTGCCTGTGGGCAGGGGCTGGTGTGGCGGGCCCCGCGAGCGAGAGCGGCCCGCAGCCGGTGGGCCATCCGGAGCACTTCCCCACGGGGAGCCCCAGCCTTGGTACGCGACATGCCGATGGCCCCCCATCAGGCCCTGAAACAGCACACAGACGGCCTCGGAGGGCCGGTCCGATTCTGACTGCCTCATGCCCGGATCAGGCCGGATCACCCCAACTTGTCACCCGAATGAGTGAGGTGACGGGTGGGAGTCCGGGGGCGCTGTGGGCCGACCACGACAAAGCCGCGGCCGGCCCACAGCGCCCCCAACGGCGACTAGCCTCGCAGAACAGCCCCCGTACGCTCGCCCGCCAGGGCAACCGCGGCGTCACGGGCCGCGGACGCCTCATCCACGGTCAGCGTCCGGTCCCCGGCCCTGAAGCGGAGCGCATACGCCAGGGACTTCCGCCCCTGGCCGAGCTGCTCGGCGTTCTCGTAGACGTCGAACAGCCGGATGGACTCCAGCAGTTCACCGGCACCCTCGTGCAGCGCGGCCTCGACGTCCGCCGCCGGCACGGACTCGTCGACGACCAGGGCGACGTCCTGCGTGGCGACCGGGAACGTGGAGATGCCCGGTGCCTGCGGGGTGCCGTCGCTCGCCTGCTCCAGCGCGTCCAGGTCGAGCTCCATCGCCGAGGTGCGCGCGGGCAGGCCCAGGGCCTTCACCACGCGCGGGTGCAGCTCGCCGGCGTGGCCCACGACCCGCTCCGTGCCGTCGACGGTGATGACCAGCTCGGCGCAGCGGCCGGGGTGCCACGGTCCGTACTGGCCCTTGCGGACGGTCAGTTCGGCGCCGGTCTCCCGGGCGACGGTCCGGGCGGCCTCGACCGCGTCGGCCCAGTCGGCCGGACGGCCCTTGCCCCACCAGCCGGCCTGCTCGCGGGCGCCCGCGAGAACGGCGGCGACGTGGCGCGGCTGCTCGGGCAGCGCGGCACCCAGCGACGCGATCTCCTCGCCGGTCGGACGGCGGTCGACGGGCAGCGCCGCGGCGACGTGCTGCTCCGCGCGCGGGTGGAAGACCAGGCCGGTCTCGAACAGGGCCAGGTCGTGCGAGCCCCGCCCGTCGTTGCGCCGCAGCGCGCCGAGCAGGCCCGGCAGCAGCGACGTACGCAGCGCCGGCTCCTCGTCGTTCAGCGGGTTGACGAGCCTGACGACGCGGCGGGCCGGGTCGGCGGCGTCCAGACCGAGCTGGTCGAAGACCTGCTCGCCGATGAACGGGTAGTTCGGCGCCTCGACGTACCCGGCACCGGCCAGGGCCCGGCCGACGCGGCGGTGCAGCCGCTGCCGGTGGGTCAGCCCGCGGCCCGAGGGCAGCCTGGGCAGCGTGGAGGGCAGGTTCTCGTAGCCCTCCAGACGGATGACCTCTTCGGCCAGGTCGTTCGGGTCGGTGAGGTCGGGTCGCCAGGACGGCACGGTGACGATCAGCTCGTCCTGCCCGTACACGTCGCAGCCGACGTCCTGGAGGCGGCGTACGACGGTCTCGCGGCCGTAGACGACGCCCGCGACCCTGTCGGGGTGGTCGGCCGGGATCGTGATCGTGCGCGGCGCGGACGGCGCGACGACCTCGGTGACGCCGCCGTCCGCGGTGCCGCCGGCGAGCAGCACCAGCAGGTCGACCGTGCGCTGGGCGGCGGCGGCCGCGGCGAGCGGGTCGACGCCGCGCTCGAAGCGGCGGGACGCCTCCGACGACAGCTTGTGCCGGCGGGCCGTGCGGGCGATCGAGACCTGGTCGAAGTGGGCGGCCTCGATGACGATCTCGGTGGACGCGTTCTCCACATCGTGGTGGTCGGCGATCTCGGTGTTGGCGCCGCCCATGACGCCCGCGAGCCCGATGGGGCCGCGCTCGTCGGTGATCACCAGGTCCTCGGCGTGCAGGGTGCGCGCGACGCCGTCGAGGGTGGTGAGCTTCTCGCCCTCCTCGGCCCGGCGCACGCCGATCGTGCCCTGGACGAGCCCCCGGTCGTAGGCGTGCAGCGGCTGGCCGAGCTCCATCATCACGTAGTTGGTGATGTCGACGGCGAGCGAGATCGGGCGCATGCCGACCTTCTGCAGACGGCGCTTGAGCCAGATCGGGGAGCGCGCCTCCGGGTCGAGTCCGGTGACGGTGCGGGCGGTGAAGCGGTCGCAGCCGACGGGGTCGGAGACCTCGACGGGGTAGCCGAACGCGTTCGGCCCGGGCACGTCGAGCAGCGCCGGGTCGCGCAGCGGCAGACCGTAGGCGGTGGCGGTCTCGCGGGCGACACCGCGGATGGACAGGCAGTCGCCGCGGTTGGCGGTGACGGCGATGTCCAGGACCTCGTCGACCAGCTGGAGCAGTTCGACGGCGTCCTTGCCGACCTCGGTCTCCGGCGGCAGCACGATGATGCCCTTGGTGCCGTCGTCGCCCATGCCCAGCTCGTCACTGGAGCAGATCATGCCGTGCGAGTTCCGGCCGTACGTCTTGCGGGCGGAGATCGCGAAGCCGCCGGGCAGCACGGCGCCCGGCAGGACCACGACGACCTTGTCGCCGACGGCGAAGTTGCGGGCGCCGCAGACGATCTCCTGCGGCTCGCCCGTACCGTTGGCGGTGCCGACGTCGACGGTGCAGAAGCGGATCGGCTTCTTGAAGCCCTCCAGCTCCTCGATGGTCAGCACCTGACCGACGACGAGCGGTCCCTTGAGGTCGGCGCCGAGGTGTTCGACGGTCTCGACCTCCAGACCGGCCGAAATGAGCTTGGCCTGGACGTCACGGCCGGTTTCGGTCGCCGGCAGGTCGACGTACTCCCGCAGCCAGGAAAGCGGGACCCGCATCAGATCTCCATCCCGAACGGCCGGGTGAACCGGACGTCACCCTCGACCATGTCTCGCATGTCTTCGACGTTGTGGCGGAACATCAGCATCCGTTCGATGCCGAACCCGAAGGCGAAGCCGCTGTACTTCTCCGGGTCGACGCCGCAGGCGATCAGCACCTTGGGGTTGACCATGCCGCAGCCGCCGAGCTCGATCCAGCCCTCGGACGAGCAGGTGCGGCAGGGTCGGTCGGGGTTGCCGACGGACTCGCCGCGGCAGACGTAGCACACCATGTCCATCTCGGCGGACGGCTCGGTGAACGGGAAGAAGTTCGGCCGCAGCCGGGTCTTCATGTCCTCACCGAACAGCGACTGGACCATGTGGTCGAGGGTGCCCTTGAGGTCGGCCATGGTCAGGCCCTCGTCCACGGCCAGCAGCTCGACCTGGCGGAAGACCGGGGTGTGGGTGGCGTCCAGCTCGTCGGTGCGGTAGACGACGCCGGGGCAGATCACGTAGACCGGCAGCTCCCGGTCCAGCAGGGAGCGGATCTGCACGGGCGAGGTGTGGGTGCGCAGCACGACGCCGGATTCGGTGCCTCCTTCGGGGCCCTGCACGAAGAAGGTGTCGGCCTCGCCGCGGGCCGGGTGGTCCGGGCCGATGTTCAGCGCGTCGAAGTTGAACCACTCGGCCTCGACCTCGGGGCCCTCGGCGACCTCGTAGCCCATGGCCACGAAGATGTCCTCGATACGCTCGGACAGCGTGGTCAGCGGGTGACGGGCGCCGGCCGGTACACGGTCGTACGGCAGCGTGACGTCCACGGCCTCCTCGACCAGCACTCGGGCGTCCCGCTCGGCCTCCAGCTCGGCCTGGCGTGCGGCGAGCCCCTTGTTGACGGCACCGCGGGCCTGGCCGACCAGTTTGCCGGCGGCGGCCTTGGCGTGCGGGGGCAGGGCGCCGATCTCGCGGTTGGCGAGGGCCAGCGGGGAGGTGCCGCCGGTGTGGGCGACCTTGGCCTCCTGGAGCGCGTCGAGGGAGTCCGCGGCGGCGAAGGCGGCGAGCGCCTCGTCCCGCATGCGCTCGATCTCTTCCGGTTTCAACGCCTCGACCTCGACAGGGTCGTACGACTTATTGGGTGCCGACATCTCTTCCCGTACTTCCGATTGGCTGGCTGATGTGCCCCGTCTTCGACCTGGAGACGATTCGTCCCTGGTGGTGGACGCAAAGGTGCCAAAGGCCGAGTCTAACGGGGTTGAGGTGTGCGAATGCGCCCGTGGGGCCCGGCTCGGCGTTACTGCAGATACGCCGGGGTGCCCACGGGCAGCGTAAATCGGAACTCGGCGCCGCCGCCGGGGGCCCGGCCGACCGTGATGGTGCCGCCGTGGGCTTCGACGATGCCCTTGACGATGTAGAGCCCGAGGCCCGTGCCGCCGCGCTTGCTGCCCCGCCAGAAGCGGGTGAAGACGCGGTTCATGGACTCCTCCGGGATGCCAGGGCCCTCGTCGCTCACCGTGACCGACGTACCGGTGTCCTCCCCTTCCCGGGGGGACGCCGAGGGCTGTACGTCAATCGTGACGGTTCCCTCGCCGTGGCGCACCGCGTTTTCCAGCAGGTTGCTGAGCACCTGGTCGATCTTGTCGGGGTCGGCCCAGAGGGCGGGCAGGGGCTGCTGGATGCGCAGCAGGAACCGGTCGGCGGGCTGACCGGCTGCGACGTACGCCTGGATGTGCCGTCCGACGGCGGCGCCGATGTCGACGGGCTGGCGGCGTACTTCGAGCCGCCCGGAGTCGATGCGCGAGATGTCGAGGAGTTCGGCGATGAGCCGTGTCACGCGATTGGCGTCGGCGTCGACGGTCTCCAGCATCAGCTTCTTCTGGTCGTCCGTGAACCGTTCCCACTTGGCGAGCAGGGTGGCGGTGAAGCCCTTGACGGAGGTGAGCGGCGAGCGCAGTTCATGGGCCACCGTGGCGATCAGCTCGGCGTGGCTGCGCTCGGTGCGGCGACGGGCCTCGGTGTCGCGGAGCGAGACCACGACGCGGTGGACGGGCCCGGTGGGTTCCGTACGGAGATAGCGTGCCGAGACGAGCACTTCCCTGCCCCCGGGCAGCAGCAGGTTCCGCTCGGGCTGTCCGACCCTGATGGCGAGTCCGCCGTACGGATCGGTCAGCTGCCACCAGCGGCGGCCCTCCAGGTCCTCTAACGGAAGGACCACTTCAAGGTGGCGTCCGATGGCGTCTTGGGCGGGGACGGCGGTGATCCGGGCGGCTGCGGCGTTGAAGCAGACGACGCGGCCCTGCTCGTCGGCGACGACGAGTCCGTCCGGGAGGTCGTCGGGGTCGATGCCGAGCTCGGCGAGCTCACCGTGCCGGGGGGCCGCCTTGCCGTGCACGTCCCGTGCAGCCGGTGACCTGCTCGTGCCGACACTCATCCCCGAACCCCACCTCTCGTCTTGCATGGGGCTCCCCCCTGCTTCGAGCGCAGCCGAGAGCTCGGGGAGAGGGCCCCGAGCCCGCCACCCTACTAGCCGAGTGTGACGGAACGGCACCCGCCGGAGGCGCGCTGTGCACGGGCGGACGCGTAGAGACATACGGCGGCGGCGGTCGCGAGGTTCAGACTTTCGGCCATTCCGTGGAGGGGAACGCGCACGACGGCATCGGCCAGCGCACGCGTCTCCTGGGGAAGCCCCCACGCCTCGTTGCCGAACACCCAGGCGGTGGGCCCGCCCATGGTTCCCTTGTCCAGCTCGTCGTCGAGGTCGTCGTCCCCCGCCCCGTCGGCGGCGAGAACGCGCACACCGGCACCCTTGAGCCCGGCCACGGCCTCCTCGACGGGCACGCCGACGGCGACGGGCAGGTGGAAGAGGGAGCCCACGGAGGCCCGCACGGCCTTGGGGTTGTAGAGATCGACGGACGCGTCGGTGAGGACGACCGCCTCGGCCCCGGCCGCGTCGGCGCATCGCAGTACGGTGCCGGCGTTTCCGGGGTCCCGCACATGGGCGAGTACGGCGACGAGCTTGGGGCGGGCCTTGAGTACGTCCTCGAAGGGCGTGTCGAGGAAGCGGCACACCCCCACCAGTCCTTGCGGGGTCACTGTGGTGGAGATGTCGGCGATCACGTCCTCGGACGCCAGGTGCACCCGGGCTCCGGCTGTGCGTGCCTCTCCCACGATGTCGGCGTGGCGCTCCGCGGCCTCGACGGTGACGAACAGCTCGACGAGTGCGGGCGTCCCGTCGACCCGGTGCCCGGCCGCCTCCCGCACGGCCTGCGGCCCCTCCGCGAGGAACAGCCGCTCCTTGCCTCGGAAGTTCCGCTTGGCGAGGCGCCGCGCGGCGGACACACGAGCGGAGCGCGGGGAGATCAGCTCGGGGGCGGGGGGCATGGGGGCACCTTTGGGAGTCCGTGGGAATTCAGCCCCTCCGGTTCTTGAGGAGCGGGGTCCGGGGCGGAGGTCCGGGAGGGGGCGGGCAGGGGTGGCGGGGGCGGGAGAAACCGGTGCCGGACGCACTCGGACCCGCAGGCGGTGGGTGGCCTGCGGGTCCGGGTCACGTCACGTACGCGGCCGAAGCCGGCGCGGCGTCACGCAGTGTCACGCCGCCTTCGGCGCGTTGACGTCGCTCGGCAGCGCCTTCTGCGCGACCTCGACGAGCGCGGCGAACGCACCGGCGTCGTTGACGGCCAGCTCGGCCAGGATCTTGCGGTCGACCTCGACGTTCGCGGCCTTCAGACCCTGGATGAAGCGGTTGTACGTGATGCCGTTGGCGCGGGCAGCGGCGTTGATGCGCTGGATCCACAGCTGACGGAAGTCGCCCTTGCGCTTCTTACGGTCGTTGTAGTTGTAGACCAGCGAGTGGGTGACCTGCTCCTTGGCCTTGCGGTACAGGCGCGAACGCTGACCGCGGTAGCCGGAGGCCTGCTCCAGGATCGCCCGGCGCTTCTTGTGGGCGTTGACTGCCCGCTTGACGCGTGCCACTTCTCTAACTCCTTGTAGCGGGGCCGCGGTGGTCCTCACGCGGCCCGGAAACGAATGGGTCCCGGTCTCTCGGTGACTGCGGGCGCCGGACGCCGTCGGGCGTCAGGCGCACCCGCCTCACTTGCCGAGAAGCTTCTTGATCTTCTTGGCGTCGCCCGGGGCCATCTCGGCGTTGCCGGTGAGGCGACGCGTCACGCGGGACGACTTGTGTTCGAGCAGGTGGCGCTTGCCGGCGCGCTCACGGAGCACCTTGCCCGAGCCGGTGACCTTGAAGCGCTTGCTGGAACCGCTGTGCGACTTGTTCTTCGGCATAGCGCCGTTCTCTCCTCGTCATGGCGCTCCGGTGCCCGGTCGTGAAACCGGGCACGGTGGAACGTCCTGTCTATCGGTTGACATCCCTGGACTGTCGTCCCGGGGAATCCCTGGGACTCACGTCCCGCGGAATCACGCCTCTGCGGGCTCCTCGGCAGGTACCTCGGCATCGGAGGCGTTCTGCGAGCGGCCTGGGTTGGCCTTCGCTTCCGCCTTGCGGGCCGCCTGCGCCTCACGGGCCTCGGCCATCGCCTCGGTCTTCTTCTTGTGCGGACCGAGAACCATGATCATGTTGCGGCCGTCCTGCTTCGGGTTCGACTCGACGAACCCGAGGTCCTGGACGTCCTCCGCGAGACGCTGCAGCAGTCGGTAGCCCAACTCGGGCCGGGACTGCTCGCGACCACGGAACATGATCGTGATCTTGACCTTGTCGCCCTGCTTGAGGAACCGGACGACGTGACCCTTCTTGGTGTCGTAGTCGTGCGGGTCGATCTTCGGCCGGAGCTTCATCTCCTTGATGACCGTGTGCGCCTGGTTCTTGCGCGCTTCACGGGCCTTCATGGCCGACTCGTACTTGAACTTCCCGTAGTCCATGAGCTTGCACACGGGCGGACGGGCGTTCGCCGCGACCTCGACCAGGTCCAGGTCGTACTCCTGCGCAAGCTCCAGTGCCTTGGCCAGCGGGACAATGCCCACCTGCTCGCCACTGGGACCGACAAGTCGCACCTCGGGAACGCGAATCCGGTCGTTGATGCGGGGCTCGGCGCTGATGGATCCTCCTCGGTAGCACCCCACGACGGTCTGGCGGACCGCCGTGTATGTCTGGTTGACATAGGGACCAACCATCACGGCGCATGAAAAATGCCCCGGACGGGACACAGGCGGGGCTCCAGACTGCCGGAGCACCGCCGCAGTGAACCGCGGGGCGCGCTTCGGGCGACTCCACCGTCCGTACGGAACGGTGGTGGCCGCCTGACCGGTGACCTGCCGTCCCGGAGGAGGGTCAGGTGGGAGTTCGGAGCCTCCACTTGCGGGCCGGGCACGCTGACGTCGTCTTGGCGTGTCCGACCGGTCGTCACCCAAGGCTAGCAGCTACCGGAGGCCGGTGCGAACCGGCGTGCGGGTGCCTCCCGCGCACGGCCGCCGTGGAAGCCGGGCCTATCGTGTGGGACATGAGTGACACCTCCCCCTCGGATCCGGCCGACACGTCCGGCTCCACAGACTCCCCCGACTTCGACAGCATGACCCGCGACATCGCGGACGTCCCGGCGGTCGAGGTGATCGTGACGGTCGCGGTGAACCTGATGAGCGCCGCCGCCGTGAAGCTCGGTCTCACCGAGGAGGGCGACAAGTACAAGGACCTGGACGAGGCCCGCAAGCTGGTGCACGCCCTCGCCGGTCTCCTCGACGCGTCCGCTACCGAGATCAGTTCCTTCCACGCGGCACCGCTGCGCGACGGCCTGAAGTCGCTCCAGCTGGCGTTCCGCGAGGCGTCGCTGGTCCCGGACGAGCCGGGGCAGGGCCCGGGCGAGAAGTACACGGGCCCGGTCTACGGCTGACGCACCCGGCCCGGCGGGGCCCACGGCTGATTCACGGACGTACGTACAGGGGCTCGCCCGGTGGCGTGGTCCCGGCCGGCAGCAGTGCCAGGTCGAGGCCGCGCACCAGGCGGGCCCGCAGCGTCTCGTCGGCGGCGAGGCGCCGTGCGACCGCCCGCGCGGCCTCGGCCGGGGGCGCGGACGGGTCCAGGACGAGGGCGAGGGCACCGTCGGCCTCTCCCGGCCCGAGGTGGGCACGCAGTACGGCGGGCTCGGCGGCCACGGCTTCGCGTACGGCCGCGACGACGGCCGGGTCGGCGAGCGGGTCCGTCGTGGTCCGGCCCTCGGCGAGCGCGAGCAGCGCGGGCCCGGTCAGCTCGTACGGCACCGGCCCGGCCAGGTCCAGCACGATCGTGTCGGCCTTCTCGTGGGCGGCGGCCTGGAGGGCCTGGTGCAGGGGGACGGCGACGGGACGGGCGGCGGGGTCCCAGCGGGCCAGGGCGTCGGTGGAGGTGAAGGCGGGCAGGGCGGTGCGGTGTCCGGCCTTCAGGGTCGGTACGGCCATGTCGCTGGTCTTCTCGCGGCGCAGCCCGCCCTCCCGTCTCCCGCCACCGCCCTTCTTGGGAGCTTCGCGCCCCTCCTGACTGTCCTCCTCGACCTCGCCCAGGAGGGCCACGACGGGAACGAGCAGCCGGGCGCCCTTGAGTGCCTCCAGGACGGGCCCCACGGCCGTGCGGTCCTCGGCCCAGGCCGCGAGCGCCGCGCTCAGCCGGGGGTCGGCGGAGCCGTCGTCGTCGGAGAAACCGGGGTCGGGAATGTTCTTGTTCGCCACGGTCACCGACCCTATCGGGGGAAGCCTCCCGGGCATGTCCGGGGCCGGAACCACAGCTCCGCACAGAGCCCGGCACCGTATCGTCGTCGGTGTCATCTTCCACGCCCTAGGAGGCTTCGTTGCGACCTGTGGGGGCGCCCCCGGTGGACCGCGACGCGTTGCTCGCCGCCGCATTGGAGGGTGTGGAGGCCGAGGACGGCGCCGGCCTGGCCGTGGCCGTGCGGGACATGGAGTCCGGGGAGAGCGCGGCGTACGGGAAGGCGCGGTTCGAGACCGCGAGCATCGTGAAGGTCGGCATCCTGGCGACGCTGCTCCTCCAGGCGCAGGACGCGGACCGGCGGCTCACCGCCCAGGAGGAGGCGTACGCGGCCGCGATGATCGAGAACAGTGACAACGCGTCCGCGACCGCGCTGTGGAAGGCGATCGGTTCGGCGGCGGGCCTCGACGCCGCGAACGAGCGCTTCGGGCTGACCGGCACCGAGGGCGGCGACGGGCCGCTGTGGGGGCTGACCCGGACCACGGCCGCCGATCAACTCGTCCTGCTCCAGCAGGTGTTCGGGCACGGGTCGGAGCTGAACGACGCCTCGCGGGCGTATCTGCGGGAGCTCATGGGGCGGCCGGCCGTGGGCCAGGACTGGGGTGTGTCGGCGGCCGGGTCCGGCTTCGCCCTGAAGAACGGGTGGTTGCCGCGCAGCACGACGGGGCTGTGGGTCATCAACAGCATCGGACGCGTCACCGCGGACGGGCACGACCGCCTCGTGGCGGTGCTGTCGAACGGCCACACCACGAAGGCGAAGGGCGTCGCGCTGGTGGAGGCGGCCGCGCAGGCCGCGGTGTCGGTGTTCGGGGCGGAGGACGCGGGAAGTGCCGAGACCGTGGCGGCGCCGGTGCGGCGGCCGCGGGAGGAACCCTTGCCCACCCGGAAGCCGCGGTAGCGGTCTCTCCCCGGCTCAGACGCCGTAGTGGTCCGTGTGGTCCCGTCGTCCCCGGCCCCGCCACAGCACGACCGCGCCGCCCAGCAGCAGGAGGCCCAGGCCGCCCGCGACCGGGGCCGCCCAGCTGAAGGCACTGCCGTCAAGGTCCGGATCCGGGCCGGACCCGAAGTACTTCCGGCCGTACGCCGCCGGGCGGAGCCCTTCCGGTTCGAGCTTGGCGCCCGCCTTGATCGCGGCCGCGGGGTCGACGAAACCGAAGCCGTGGGAGTCGCTCCGGCCGCCCGCCGGGGCGTCGCGGGCCGTGTCCTGGAGGAGCTGCTTGATCTGTGCGGGGCTCAGACCGGGGTGGGCGGCCCGGATGAGGGCGACCGCGCCGGAGACGAACGCGGCCGCGGCGCTCGTGCCCCAGCCCTCGTAGTACTTGCGGTCGGGGGCGGCGATGACGACGTCGTCGCCCGGGGCGCTGACGGTGGCGTACCAGCGGCGGGTGGAGAAGGAGGCGCGGGTGCCGTACTTGTCGACGGCGGTGGCGGCGATGACGCCCGGGTAGGCGGCCGGGTACGAGATGCGGTCGCCCTTCTCGCCGCCGTTGCCCGCGGAGGCGACGACGACGGAGCCCTTCTTGAGGGCGTACTCGACGGCGGCGTCCTCGGCGGGTTCGGGGTGGGCGGACTTGGAGTCGTCGCCGAGTGAGAGGTTGATGACGTCGGCGCCCTGGTCGGCGGCCCAGCGGATGCCCTCGGCGAGGGCGTTGCCGCGGGTGTTGCGGGCCTTGGAGCGGGCAGGGTCCTTTTCCTCAAGGATGACGCGGACGGGAAGGATCCTGGCCGCCGGGGCGATGCCCAGCACGCCCTCGGCGCGTTCCGGACCGTGTCCGTGGCCCGCGATGATCCCGGCCATGGCGGTGCCGTGCACGGCCCAGGTCTCGTCGCCGCGGCTCGACCCGAAGCCGACCATGTCCTTGGTGGGCAGGACGTTGCCCACCAGGTCCGGGTGCTCGTCGTCGACGCCGGTGTCGAGGACCGCCACGGTGACGCCCGCGCCCTTGGTGGTCCGCCAGGCCTCCCGCGCGTGCATGGCGTCCAGGGCCCACTGCTGGGAGCGAATCTCGTCCGCGTGGGCTGTGGTGGACGGGACGAGGGCGAGGGAGGCGGCGAGGAGGACGCTCAGCGCGCCGGTCCTGGGGTTCATGCGTGCCTTCACGAGGGTCATGCGGGTCATGAGGCCTGGTCTCCGGCCGCGGCGACCGTCTTGCGGAAGCCGCGTTCGACGCGGTCGGCGAGGCCCTGTGCCTCGTGGCCGAGGCCGGACTGGGCGGGAGCGGTGCTGGCGCCGGACTTCATGGCCTCCGCGGCGGGCTCCGGCTCGGTGACGGTGCGGCCGTCGGCGAAGCCGGAGACGGCGTAGACGACGACCGGCGCGTCGGTGAGGACGGAGAGGGTCCAGGAGGCACGCTGGTCGGCGCCGAACCGGTCCGCGACGGTGCCCCGCGCCGCGTACGGGAGGGGCATCAGGTCGGTGCGTCTGTCCAGGCCCTCCCTCTCGAAGCGGGACTTCAGGGAGGCCATGGCGGCGGAGTCGGCCGTGGTGAAGAGCAGGCCCACGGTGGTGACATGGCTGCGGGTCGCGTCGGTGTAGGTGGCGCGGAGCAGCCGCAGGCAGCCGACCGGGGAGAGAGCCTTGCGGAGCAGCGGGTCGAAGGCGTCCTCGCAGCCGGTGTCGGGTGCCACGGCGATCCGCGTCCAGGTCCGGTCGGCGCCGCCGGGTCCGGCGCCCTCGCCGTCGAGGGTGCGCGGGAACAGCTGGTCGACGGGCACGTTGTGCCACAGCTGTGCGGCGGCGGCGAAGCCACCGCGGTCGCCGTCCGCGTCCGCGTCCGGAATCAGCCAGCTCCCGGTCACCGCTCCGCCGATGAGCCCGAGGCCGAGGACGACGCAGGTGGCGGCCGCCAGCGCACGGGGGCGGCTGGGCCGCGCCCGGGTGCCGTCGTGCGTCTCGGGGTGGTACGTCTCGGGTCGCGCGAAGGTGATGTACGGGCGTCCCGGGCGTGTGCCGAGTGCCTGGTCCAGTGCCCCGACGGAGCGGCGCGAGGAGCTCGACGCGGGGGTCCAGCCGGTCGGCGCCTCGTCACGGACGGGACGCAGCCGGGTGGTCGTCTCGGTGCGGGTCTCCTCGGGCGGGGCGGTACGGCGCGGCGCCTCCGCGGGCCTGGGCGGAGCGCCACCGGCCACGGCACCGGAGGGCTGCCCGCCCGGCCGGTTCGGTGCGTCCGCGGTCCGTGCGGAGCCCGCCGGCGGCGCGTCGGGGAACCGCGCCGAGGACGCGGGCGGGGGCGGGGGGGCCGGGTCGGTGCTCTGTTCGGCGGCGCCACGGAAGTCGCGCGGCCGCGGACGCTGACCGGCTCCGTCCTCCGGCCCCGGAGCGCGGGTTCCCTGTGGTGCCGGCATCGGACCGGGCGCGCCGGACGGTGTGCGCGACGGGGCGGGCGGCGGCACGGGTGGTGCGCCGGCTGTCGGGGGGCGCTGCGGACGGGGCGGGGCGGCGGCGGACGGAGGTGCGGAGCGCTGAGGTGGCAACGGGGCACTCGTGGCGGTGGAGGCCCCCGGCGCACCGTTCCTCGGGGCGGGGCCCGGCTGCTGGTCCTGGGGCGGTACGGGCCCCGTCGCGGCATCCTCGGGTGCGTCGGAACCGTGCGCGCCCGGCGTCCGTGGAGGCGTCGGCGGATGGGGCGGAGTCGTGGGGCGTGGGGGGATGGAGGCACGACGCGCTTCCGTGCTCATGCACCCCCCCGTTTCCTCGTGTCCCAGGCCGCCTCGGAGAACGTCCGGGCGTACGACCGCCCCATGGGGAGCGCTCGTCGTTCTGGAGCCGCCTGCCCGGGTGTCCGCCACGAGCATCCGTACCCGTCGCGAGGCGTGACCATCCCCGGCCGAGGTCGTCCCCTGCTTCCGCGTCACTCTACGGGTTACCGCGCGCGGAGAGGGAACCAGTCCGCAGCCCCGGGGGAATCTGCCCGGAACGTCCCCCTACCCTGCGGTAATCGAGTCTGGCAGGCTGCGTTCATGACTGCCCGTGCCGCTGACCGCGCCCGCTACGACCGGGCCACCGCTCATCTCGACGCCCCTGTCGCGATCGTCGACCTGGACGCCTTCGACGCGAACGCCGACGACATGATCCGCAGGGCGGGCGGCAAGCCGATCCGTGTGGCCAGCAAGTCCGTTCGCTGCCGGGCTCTTCTGGAGCGCGTCCTGGGGCGCGAGGGTTTCGCGGGCGTCATGTCCTTCACCCTCGCCGAGTCGCTGTGGCTCGCGCGGTCCGGCTTCGACGACGTCCTGCTCGCGTACCCGTCGACCGACCGCTCCGGCTTTGCCGAGCTGACCGCTGATCCCAAGCTCGCGGGCGCCGTCACCGTCATGGTGGACGACCCGGCCCAGCTCCGGTTCATCGACGACGCGCGCGCGGGCGGTTCCGAAGTGGTGCGGGTCTGCCTGGAGTTGGACACGTCGCTGAAGCTGTTCGGCGGGCGCGTGCGCGTCGGCGCCCGGCGGTCCCCGCTCCACTCCCCCGCCCAGGTCGCCGAGTTGGCGCGTACGGTCGTCCGGCGGCCCGGGTTCAGGCTGGTCGGGATCATGGCGTACGAGGGGCACATCGCCGGTGTCGGGGACTCGCTCGCGGGGCGCCCGCTGCGCTCGCGGGCCGTCCGGCTGATGCAGGCCGCCGCGCGGAAGGAGCTCGCGGAGCGGCGGGCCGAGGTGGTGCGCGCGGTGCGGGCTGTGGAGCCCGGCCTGGAGTTCGTCAACGGCGGCGGCACGGGCAGTGTCCAGTACACCGCCGCCGAGGACGCGGTCACCGAGATCGGGGCCGGGTCCGGTCTGTACGTCCCGCGCCTCTTCGACAACTACACCTCGTTCAGCGGGCGTCCGGCCGCGCTCTTCGCCCAGCCCGTCGTCCGTCGGCCTGGCGTCGGCGTCGTCACCGTGCTGGGCGGCGGCTATCCGGCCTCCGGCGTCGCGGGCCGCGACCGGCTGCCCGTCCCGTACCTGCCCGAGGGGCTGAAGTACGACCCCCAGGAAGGTCCGGGCGAGGTGCAGACGCCGCTGCTGGGCGCGCCCGCCGACGATCTCCTCATCGGTGACAAGGTGTGGTTCCGGCACGCCAAGGCGGGCGAGCTGTGTGAGCGGTTCGACGTGCTGCACCTCGTGGCGGGCGACGAGGTGACGGCGACCGTGCCGACGTACCGCGGGGAGGGCCACACCTTCCTTTGACGCCCTCTCCTGCCCGAGGGCAGGAGATTCCGGTCCGTACCGCTACGCGGCACCACCATGGGTTCCTGTTTCACAGGCCGCCGCCGACCGGTGAAGGTCGGTCTTACACAGCCTCCGCAGGCCTGACTTCCCGCCCGTCCGGCGGTAGGTCCCACAACCCCGTTGTCGGACAAGACGATCTTAACCATGCCGCAGCGCCCCTCAGGGCCGCTACGGGCAGGATGCCCTACATCTCCACCCTAAAGGGTGGAGCACTGGGCAAGCGTTCGATAGCCGTCGCCTCCCGTGGTCTTTCTAGAGCGGTGTGACGTACGCGCCCGAAATACCGCCGTCCACCAGGAAGTCGGTGGCGTTCACGAAGGACGAGTCGTCGCTGGCGAGGAACGCGACCGCGGCCGCGATCTCCGTGGCCTCCGCGAACCGTCCGAGCGGGATGTGCACCAGTCGGCGCGCGGCCCTCTCCGGGTCCTTGGCGAACAGCTCTTGGAGCAGTGGGGTGTTGACCGGCCCCGGGCACAGGGCGTTGACGCGGATGCCCTCGCGTGCGAACTGCACACCCAGCTCACGGGACATGGCCAGCACGCCGCCCTTGGAGGCCGTGTACGAGATCTGGGAGGTCGCCGCGCCCATGCGGGCCACGAACGACGCCGTGTTGATGATCGAGCCCTTGCCCTGCCGCCGCATGTAGGGGATGGCGGCCTTGCAGCACAGGTACACGGAGGTGAGGTTGACCTCCTGGACCCTCCTCCACGCCTCCAGGCCGGTCTCCAGGATGGAGTCGTCGTCGGGCGGTGAGATGCCCGCGTTGTTGAAGGCGATGTCGACGCTGCCGTACGTGTCGTACGCGGTCTTGAACAGGGCCTCGACCTGTTCGGGGTCGGTGACGTCGACCTTCACGAAGATGCCGCCGGTTTCCTCGGCGGCCGCCTTGCCGCGTGTCTCGTCGACGTCGCCGCAGACCACGTGGGCTCCCTCGGAGGCGAGCCGGCGCGCGGTGGCCAGGCCGATGCCGCTGCCGGCACCGGTGATGACGGCGGTGCGGCCGACGAGGCGGCGGCAGATGGTTTCTTCGGTGATGCCTGCGTTGTCGGTCATGAGCGGCTCAGGCCTCCGTGCTGAGGAAGACGTTCTTGGTTTCCGTGAAGGCGGTGAGGGCGTCCGGGCCGAGCTCGCGCCCGATGCCCGACTGCTTGAAGCCGCCGAAGGGGGTCCAGTAGCGGACGCTGGAGTGGGAGTTGACGGACAGGTTGCCCGCGCGGACGGCCCGCGAGACGCGCAGCGCCCGGCCGACGTCGCGGGTCCAGAGCGAGCCGGAGAGGCCGTACGGCGTGTCGTTGGCGAGCCGGACGGCGTCCGCCTCGTCCTCGAAGGGCAGCACCACGGCCACCGGGCCGAAGACCTCCTCGACGGCCACGCGCGCGTGGGGCTCGACCGCGGTCAGGACGGTGGGCGGGAACCAGAAGCCGGGGCCTTCGGGAGCCTTGCCGCGGATGCCGGGCGCGCTGGAGTCGACGTAGGAACGGACGCGGTCCAGCTGGGTCCTGGAGATCAGCGGGCCCATCTGGGTGCTCTCGTCGGCCGGGTCGCCGACGAGGACGGACTCGATGGCGGGCGCGAGGAGGCCGAGGAAGCGGTCGTACACGGACCGCTGCACGAGGATGCGGGTGCGGGCGCAGCAGTCCTGGCCGGAGTTGTCGAGGAACGACATGGGGGTCGCCGCGGCGGCGGCCTCGATGTCGGCGTCGGCGAAGACGATGTTGGGACTCTTGCCGCCGAGTTCGAGGGTGACCCTCTTGAGCAGGGCGGAGCCTTTCGCCAGCACCTGTTTGCCCACGGCGGTCGACCCGGTGAACACGATCTTCGCCACACCGGGGTGCTCGACGAGCGCGCTGCCCGCGACGGGCCCGTGGCCGGGCAGCACCTGGAACAGCCCTTCAGGGAGCCCCGCCTCCAGGGCGAGTTCGGCGAGGCGGAGTGCGGTGAGCGGGGTCGTCTCGGCGGGCTTGAGGAGCACCGCGTTGCCGGCCGCGAGCGCGGGGGCGGTGCCCCAGGCGGCGATGGGCATCGGGAAGTTCCAGGGCGCGATCACGCCCACCACGCCGAGGGGTTCGTGGAACGTGACGTCGAGGCCGCCCGCGACCGGGATCTGGCGTCCGGTCAGGCGCTCGACGCCGCCGGCCGCGTAGTCGAGCAGGTCGCGGACGTTGCCCGCCTCCCAGCGGGCGTTGCCGACGGTGTGACCGGCCTGGCGGACCTCCAGCTGGGCCAGCTCCTCGATGTGCTGGTCCACGGTCGCGGCGAAGCGGCGCAGGAGCCGGGCGCGGTCGCCCGGCGCGAGGGCGGCCCACCCGGTCTGTGCCGTCGCCGCCCGCGCCACCGCCGCGTCCACGTCCTCGGCCGTGGTGGCCGGGACGGTGGCGACGACCTCCTCGGTGGCCGGATTGAGTACCTGGAGCTCGTGCTCGTACGACAAGGAAGGACCTCTCACATGCGTTCGAAGGAGCGGCGCAGCTCCCAGTCGGTCACCGCGGCGTCGAAGGCCTCCAGCTCGACGCGTGCCATGTTGCGGTAGTGCGCGACCACCTCGTCACCGAAGGCGGCCTTGGCGATGGGGCTGTTCTCCCAGAGCTCGGCTGCCTCGCGCAGGGTGGTGGGCACATGGGCGTAGTCGGCGGCGTACGCGTTCCCGGGACATGCCCCGGGGAGCTCCAGCTCCTGTTCGATGCCGTGGAGCCCGGCCGCGACGAGGCCCGCGACGGCGAGGTGCGGGTTGACGTCGCCGCCGGGGAGCCGGTTCTCGAACCGCAGGGAGCGGCCGTGCCCGACGACCCGGAGCGCGCACGTCCGGTTGTCGTGGCCCCAGGCGACGGCGGTCGGGGCGAAGGACCCCGGCTGGAACCGCTTGTAGGAGTTGATGTGGGGTGCGTACAGCAGCGCGAAGTCCCGGAGCGCGGCGAGCTGTCCGGCGAGGAAGTGCCGCATGAGGGGCGACATGCCGTCGGGGTCGTCCGCGGAACCGGCCATGGCGTTCGTCCCGTCCGGGCCCGCCAGCGACAGGTGGATGTGGCAGGAGTTGCCCTCGCGCTCGTTGTACTTGGCCATGAAGGTCAGCGACACGCCCTCCTGGGCGGCGATCTCCTTGGCGCCGGTCTTGTAGACGGCGTGCTGGTCGCAGGTGACCAGGGCCTCGTCGTACTTGAAGGCGATCTCGTGCTGGCCGGGGTTGCACTCGCCCTTGGCGGACTCGACGGTCAGGCCGGCCCCCGCCATCTCGTTCCTGATGCGCCGCAACAGGGGTTCGATACGGCCGGTGCCGAGCACCGAGTAGTCGATGTTGTACTGGTTGGCCGGGGTGAGCCCCCGGTAGCCGGCGTCCCAGGCCTGCTCGTAGGTGTCCCTGAAGACGATGAATTCGAGCTCGGTGCCGACCTGGGCGGTGTAGCCGAGCTCGGCGAGCCGGTCCAACTGCCGGCGCAGGATCTGCCGGGGAGCGGCCACGACGGGTGAGCCGTCGTTCCAGGCGAGGTCCGCGATGAGCATCGCCGTGCCCTCGTTCCAGGGCACCCGGCGCAGTGTGCTCAGGTCGGGGTGCATCGCGAAGTCGCCGTAGCCCCGGTCCCAGGAGGACATCTCGTATCCGTCGACGGTGTTCATCTCGGTGTCGACGGCGAGCAGGTAGTTGCAGCCTTCCGTGCCGTGCTCAAGCACCTCGTCGAGGAAGAAGCGCGCGGCGAACCGCTTGCCCTGGAGACGCCCCTGCATGTCGGGGAAGGCCAGGACGACGGTGTCGATCTCGCCACCCGCGACGAGGGCGTGCAGCTCCTCGATACCGAGCGGGGCTGTGCGGTCTGCCACGGGAGGGCCTCCTTCGGGCGTCTTCGGGCTTCTTCGGGTTATTGGGCCTTCACGGCTGGCTGCTTACGGCTTCATCACCCGGACCGAGAGCCCTAAGGTATTGCGGAGAACCATTGCTTGGGAAGGGGGCACGGCGAGATGTCGGCGCATCCTGACGGCGGCCCGGACGACGGACTGACCCCGGTGCTGCGGCCGGTACGGGCGGGCAACGGCTTCGAGGAGGCCCTGGAGCAGATCCTGCAGGTCGTACGGCTGGGCCTGGTCCCCGGCGGCGAGCGGCTGCCCGCGGAGCGGGAGCTGGCGGAGCGGCTCGGGATCAGCCGGGTCACGCTCCGCGAGGTCCTCAAGGTGCTCCAGGACGAGGGGCTGGTGGAGTCGCGGCGCGGACGGTACGGCGGTACGTTCGTGCTCCCCCGGAGCGGCGCGGGCGGCGGGGACGAGCTGCGGCGCCGTGTCGCGCGGACCGACATCGAGGACGTGCTGCGTTTCCGCGAGGTCCTGGACGTGGGCGCGGCCGGGCTGTGCGCGTCCCACGGCCCGGCCGTGGAGCAGGCGGACCGCCTGCGTGAGGCGCTGGCCCGCACCCGGGACGCGCCCCTGACCGAGTACCGCCGCCTGGACACCCTCTTCCACCTCACCCTCGCCGAGCTGAGCGGCTCCCCGTCCCTCACGGCCCAGTACGCGGCCGTCCGCGCCACCGTCAACGACCTGCTGGACTGCATCCCCCTGCTGGTCCGGAACCTGGAGCACTCACAGCGCCAGCACGGCGCGATCGTCGAGGCGGTGCTGGACGGTGACGCGGACGGGGCGCGGGAGATGATGCGGGAGCACTGCGCGGGGACGGCGGCGCTGTTGCGGGGGTTCTTGGCTTGAAGGGGGGACGGGCCGGGTCGAGTGGGTGGGGGCGTGCCATGGGTTGGAGCTTGCCCTTGGTTGGCCGTTGCCCTTCGTTGGGGCTTGCCTTCCACCGTGCACCCCGCAAAGGTATGAACGTGCCCCATTGAGGACGCGTCCTCTTGAGTGTGAGGGAGAACCGCGTGGCCAGGCCGCTGATCGGTGTGAGTACGTATCTGGAGTCCGGTGCGCGCTGGGGCGTCTGGGAGCTGGAGGCCGCGCTGCTGCCGGTCGGCTACCCGCGGCTCGTTCAGGCGGCGGGCGGGCTGGCCGCGATGCTGCCGCCGGACGACCCGTCGTACGCCGCCGAGACGGTCGCCCGCCTCGACGGCCTGGTGATCGCGGGCGGTCCCGACGTCGACCCCGCCCGCTACGGAGCCGAGCGCTCCCCGCGCACCGGTCCGCCCGCGCCGGAACGCGACGCCTGGGAGCTCGCCCTGATCCGCGCCGCGCTGGCCGCCGGTACCCCGCTCCTGGGCATCTGCCGTGGAATGCAGCTCCTCAACGTGGCCCTCGGTGGAACGCTGATCCAGCACCTGGACGGTCATGTCAACCAGGTCGGCGTGTTCGGCCCCCACACGGTGAAGCCCGTTCCCGGCACCCTGTACGCGGACATCGCGCCCGAGGGCACCGCCGTGCCGACGTACCACCACCAGGCGGTGGACCGCCTCGGCGAGGGGCTCATCGCGTCGGCGCACGCGGACGACGGGACCGTGGAGGCGGTCGAGCTGCCCGGTCAGGCATGGGTGCTGGGCGTCCAGTGGCACCCGGAGATGGGCGAGGACACCCGAGTGATGCGCGCCCTCACCCGAGCCGCTTCCTGAGCCACTCACCCCTGGGTCCTGTCGTCAAACTCCCGTCGTCCGCCCGCAGGGCGGGCCGCGCGGCGTCAGGTGCGGCGAGTGGGGGTACCTCCCACGCCCGGTACCTCCCCCGCCCTTAAGGCAGTGGGGGAGCGTGCATGGCGCCGCGCGGCAGGCCGGAGTTTGACGACAGGACCTAGCGGCTCCGGGTCAACGCCAGCAAGTCCCGCCCGGGCCCCGTGGGCCGATGCCCCGTGGGCCACACCGCTCGCAGGGACCGCCGCAGGTGGACACCGTCCAGGGGAACGCTCACCAGGCGCCGGGCCGACAGTTCCTCGCCGAGGGCCAGTTCGCTCAGTACGGCGGGCCCCGCACCGCTCACCGCCGCCGCCTTGACCGCGGTCGTCGAGGACAACTCGATCAGCGGCCGGGCCAGACCCCCCAGCGCCGCGTCCAGAACCTGACGCGTACCTGATCCTTCCTCCCGCAGGATCAGCGGAGTCGCTGCCAGCTCGCCCGCGTCCAGCGGCTTACGGCGCCGTGCCCACGGGTGCCGCGGCGCGGTCACCACGATCAGATGGTCATGGGCGACGACCGCCGAGTCCAGGCCGGCCGGCACGCTCACCCCCTCCACGAATCCCAGGTCCGCCTCCCCCGCCAGCAACCGCTCCGCGACGACCGCCGAGTTGCCCGCGAGCAGCGACACCGCCGTGTCCGGCCGCTGCGCGCGCAGGGTGATGAGCCAGCCCGGCAGCAGGTACTCCGCGATGGTCATGCTCGCGGCGACACGCAGCCGGGAGTCTCGCCGGTCCCTGAGCGCCTGCGCCCCGGCGTCGAACGCCTCGGCCGCCTCCACGACCCGCCGCGCCCAGTCCGTGACCAGCGCTCCGGCGTCCGTGAGCCGCGAGCCCTGGGGTGACCGGTCGACCAGGGCCACGCCGAGCTGCCGTTCCATGGAACGGATCCGGCTGCTGGCCGCCGGCTGCGTGACGCCCAGTTCTCGCGCGGCCCTCCCGAGCGACCCGAGGCGTGCCACTGCCAGCAACAGCTCCAGCGCCCCGAGATCCGGCACCCGGTGGGCGAGCCCGCCGCGCGGCACGGCGGCTGCGCCCGCCTGCTCTTCAGCTCTGCCCTTGCCCATAAATCCAGCTTATGTCTTACGGTCGCGGGGACTCCGTGGTGGGGCAGGTCAGCGGTGAGCTGCTCGCAGCGCCCCGGCCAGCACCCTCGGCGCCTCCACCAGCGACGGCCCGTACCAGGTGAGATGACGTCCGCTGACGAGCGCGCACGGCACTCCCGTGAACGCCTCGGGCCCGTCGTCGGCGGTGAAGCGGTACGGCTCGTCGGGCAGGACGACGACGTCGGGCCCGGCGGCCCGCAGGTCATCGACGGGGACGCGGGGGTAACGGTCCGCGTGCGTCGCGTACAGGTTGTCCACACCGAGCCGCGCCAGGACGTCCCCCGCGAAGGTGTCCCGGCCGAGAACCATCCAGGGGCGACGCCAGACCGGCACCACGGCGGTCCTGCGGTGTTCGGGAGACGGCAGCCGGGACCAGGCCTCCTCCGCCTCGTCCAGCCATCGCGGCCGCGTCGGCGCCCGGCACGCCCGCAGCACCCGCTCCAGCTCACGGAAGGCCTGCGGGACGTCCCGTACCTCGGTGACGAGGACCTCGACGCCCGCCTCCCGCAGGGCCGTCAGGTCGGGCTCGCGGTTCTCCTCCTCGTTGGCGATCACCAGATCGGGTGACAGTGCGACGATCCGGCCGGTCTTCGGGTTCTTGGTGCCGCCGATCCGTACGACGTCAAGATCCGCGGGGTGGGTGCACCAGTCGGTGGCACCGACCAGCGCGCCGGGCACCGAGACCGCCACGGCCTCGGTCAGGGAGGGGACGAGGGAGACGACACGGAGCACGACGGGTCACGCACCGCGCCGGTGCCGGTCCTCCAGCGCCTCGATGTGGTCCGCCACGGCCACCACGATCACACGGGTGTCGGGCACTGTCGCCCGCCACCGGTGCCGTACGCCGCCGGTCAGGTACAGCGTGTCACCACGGCCCAGCCGGTGGGCGCGGCCCTCCGCCTCGACCTCGACGGCACCGTCGGCCACGTACATGAGCTCGTCGTTGCGGTGCTGGACCTCCCGGCCCTCGTCGTGGTCGCCGATGAACTCCATGGCATGCAGCTGGTGGTGTCCGCGCACCAAGGAGCGCGTGCTGGACTCGGTCGGCGCGATGGCCTCCGTGTCGGCGCGCACCACGTCGACACTGCACGCCGGGTCGGCCGCGGCGAGCAGGTCAACGGCTGTCGTGCCGAGCGCGTCGGCGATGCGCTCCAGGGACGGCTTGCTGGGCCGTGCCCGCTCGTTCTCGACCTGGCTGAGGAAGGGAACCGACAGTCCGCTGCGTTCGGCCACGACGGCGAGCGTGAGCTCCAGTGTCCGGCGCCGCCGCCGGACGGCCGCGCCCACCCGAAGGGGCTGTTCTTTGTGGTCGCCCATCGCTCCGGCTCCCTCCTTCGCTCGTCGGTCGGCCGCTGCTCGATACGGCTGCTCCAGTCGGTACAGCCGTTACTGATACACCACTGTGGTGCTACTCATCCGGCTCACGTCGTCTGATGAGTTCTCTGCACCCTACGCATGTTCGGCAAACCGTTTCATAGGTCCGTCACATCGCTGACACACCGAGCGACGGTCAGGGTCACAGTTCACGCCAGCGGTGAGGCTGATCTGCCCGCACCACCGCCGCACCGTCCCGACGGGGCGAAGACGCTGACCAGGAGTGCGGGACGCCCCTCCGGGCCGGTGCGGAGGGTCTCGGACCGGTGGGCGGCGGCTGCGCTGCCGTCGGGGGCGTGGCCGCCCGTCCGGTCGGCGTGTCCGGTCCTGGGCCCGCGGGCGTACGCCCGCGGGGCGGCGAGGTCGTGGTGTCATCGCCGGCCTCCGATCCGTACCGGCTCCGCGCCGCCGAGCCGGAGGCGTACGCGGTCGCCCATGTCGCCGCCCGGCCATCAGGCTGCCGGGGCGCGGTCTAGTCGATTGTCCGCCGTGGCCTGCCCGGTTGTGAAGTCGCGCAGAGTAGCGCGCGGTTGGCTGTCCGTGTCGCAGGGGCCGCCCGGCGCCGCCCCCACCGGCTCGACCGTGTCGCCGCGTGTCGTGGTGCTGCCGGGCTCGCTCGGCTCAGCGCACGTGCTCGTACATGGGTGCACGTGAGCCCAGGGCGCGTCGTACCTGCGGTCGGCGTGCGGCCCGCAGGGCCCCGATGCCCACGTGGCCGCGGACCTCGACGTGGTTGGCCGGATCTTTCTCCCACGCCAGTGCGCAGCCGCCGGTGAAGTCGGCGGCGAGCGACGACCGCTGGACCGTTGCCGCCACGACGCGGACGTCGTGGCGGCGGGTCCCAGATGCACAGGTCTCCGGGCAGCTCCCGTGGGGCGGCTACTGCGGGGTCATCCGGTTGACGACGTCCGGGTGCTCCTTCAGCCAGGCGGCGACCGCTTCTTCCTCGTGGCCCTGGCCGCGCTTGTTGATCTCGGCCTCCAGGCTGCCGAGCTCGTCCTCACTCATCTTGAAGTTCTTGATCCACTTGGTGAGCTGCGGGTACTGCTCGGGGAACTTCTCGTTGGCGATGGTCCGAATCGTGTTGCCCTCGCCGAAGAGCTTCTTGTCGTCCTTCAGCTTGGTGAGGTCGTACTGGGTGTACGCCCAGTGCGGCGACCAGAGAACGACGGCGATGGGCTGCTTCTTGGCGTAGGCGCGCTTGAGTTCGGCGAGCATCGCGGGCGTGGAGCCGTCGACGACGTCGTACTCCTTGTCCAGGCCGTACCCGGGCAGGACCTTGGTCTTGAGCAGGTTCATCTCGCCGGTACCCGGCTCGATGCCGATGATCTTCCCGTTGAAGAGGTCGGCTTTGCCCTTGAGGTCCTCGTAGGACTTCACGTCCTTGACGTACGAGGGCACCGCGACCTCCAGCGAGGTCGGCTCGTACCAGGTGCCGAGGTCGGCGAGTCTGTCCTTGCTCTTGTCCCAGTAGTTCTTCTGCGCGTACGGCAGCCAGGCGTCGAAGTTGAGATCGAGGTCGCCGGAAGCGAGGCCGGTGTAGACCGGGCCGACGTCCATCTGCTTGAGGTTCAGCTTGTAGCCGCGCCGCTCCAGGACGTTCTTCCAGAGGTAGGTGATGGCGATGTCCTCGTCCCAGGGGAACCAGGCCACGTCGATGGGCCGCTTCGCCTCGGCCGCAGTCGCCCCGTCGCCGCCCGTGACCGGGGCCAGCTTGTCGACGAGGCCCGGGTTCTGCTTCAGCCAGGCGCGCACGGCGTCCTGCTGCTCACCCTTGCCCGCCTTGTTGATCTCGGCTTCCAGGCTGGTGAGCTGTTTCTCGCTCATCCTGAAGTTCTTCAGCCACTCGCCGACGACCGGGTTCTCGTCGGCGAAGCCCTTGCGGGCCACGGTGTGCACGCCGTCGCCCTTGCCCCAGGCTCCCTTGGGATCCTTGAGCTTCTTCAGGTCGTAGTCGTTGTACGCCCAGTGCGGCGACCAGAGCGTGACGACGATCGGTTCCTTCTTGCTGTAGGCCCGCTTGAGCTCGGCCAGCATCGCCGGGGTGGAGCTGTCGACGACCTTGTACTCCTTGTCGAGGCCGTACTCCTTGAGGACCTTGCTCTTGAGCATGGCCATCTCGCCGGCGCTGGACTCGATGCCGGTGATCTTCCCACCGAAGGTGGCGGCCTTGCCCTTGAGGTCCGCCAGCGAGTCGATGCCCTTCATGTAGGACGGCACGCTCAGCTCCAGCGAGGTCTGGCCGTACCAGGCTCCGAGGTCGTCGATCTTGCTGCCGTACTTCTTCCAGTACTGCTCGTGAGTGGTCGGCAGCCAGGCGTCTGTCTGGAAGTCGACGTTGCCCGCCGCGAGGGAAGTGTAGAGCGGACCGGCGTCGAACTGCTTGGCGTCCACCTGGAAGCCACGCTCCTCGAGGATCTCCTTCCACAGGTAGGTGGAGGCGACGCCCTCGTCCCAGGGGATGTAACCGATGGTGACCTTCTTGCCCTGGCCGACGTCCTTGCCCTTGGCGACGGAGGTGGTGCCACCGCCGTCACCGCCGAAGATGCCCATGCCACCCGCCACAAGGGCGAGGATCACGACACCGATCACGGCGACCTGCGGGCGGGGCCGGTACGACCAGACCTTCAGGCTCTGGGCGCCTCGCGCCTTGGCGGCGGCGCGGCGTCCCAGCGGGGAGACCTGGGTGCCCAGTGCGCTGGTCATGCGGTCGAGGTAGATCGCGAGGATGACGATGGCGACACCGGCCTCGGAGCCGAGGCCCACGTTGAGCTGGCCGATGGCCTCGTTGACGTCGCCGCCGAGGCCGCCGGTGCCGACCATGCCGGCGATCGCGGCCATGGACAGACCGAGCATGATGACCTGGTTGACACCGGCCATGACCGTGGGCAACGCGAGCGGCAACTGGACACGCAGCAGTGTGTTGCGGGGTGTGGTGCCGAACGCGTCGGCGGCCTCGACCAGTTCCTTGTCGACCTGGCGGATGCCCAGCTCCGTCATGCGCACGCCGGGGGCGAGGGCGAAGATCAGTGTGGCGACTATGCCCGCGGAGGCGCCGGTGCCGAAGAACAGGATCGCCGGGATGAGGTAGATCATCGCGGGCAGCGTCTGCATGAAGTCCAGGATCGGCCGGACGAGCCCGCTGACCCGGTCGGAGCGCGCGGCCCAGATACCCACCGGCACGGCAACAACCAGCGCGATGATCGTGGCGACGAGGACGAGCGACAGGGTCACCATCGCGTTCTCCCACAGTTCGAGGGAGTCGATGAAGGCGAATCCCGCGAAGGTGAGGACACCTGCCAGCGTGCCGCGCAGCCAGAAGGCGAGCACGGCGAGGATGCCCGCGAGCAGCAGGGGTTCGGGCGCCTGGAGAACGGCGTCGATTCCGTCATAGGTGCCGACGAAAACGGTCTTGAGGAAATCGAAGAGCCAGGCCATGTGGCCGAGCAGCCAGTCGACCGTGCCGTTGACCCAGTCGCCGAGAGGAATCCTAGGCATGGGCCACCGCCTTGCCGCCGTCGGTGCCCCGGGGGGAGTCACAGCTCACGGGGGCGGTCTGCTCGTCGCCGAGGAAGCCGACGAGGCGTTGTCCGCTTACGACGCCCACCAGTTTTCGTTTCGCGTCGAGAACCGCGACCGGGTGCGACAGGCGGGCGCTCATCGCGCACAGTTCGGTGAACGGGGTGTCGGGGGTCGCCGTCTCGCAGCCGCACTCGGCCTCGTCGCCGCGGACCTCCCGGTCCATGACGGCGCCCGCGGTCAGTACGCGGGAGCGGTCGACGTCCTGGATGAAGGAGGCCACGTAGTCGTCCGCCGGGCGGATCAGGATGTCCTCGGCGGTGCCGGTCTGGACGATGCGGCCGTCACGCATGACGGCGATGCGGTCGCCCAGGCGCATGGCCTCGTTGAGGTCGTGCGTGATGAACACGATCGTCTTCTTGAGGGTCTTCTGCAGGTCGAGCAGCTGGTCCTGCATGTCGCGGCGGATCAGCGGGTCGAGGGCGCTGAAGGACTCGTCCATGAGCAGCAGGTCGGCGTCGGTGGCGAGGGCGCGGGCCAGGCCCACGCGCTGCTGCATACCGCCGGACAGCTCGTCGGGCCAGGACTTCTCCCAGCCGGCCAGGCCGCACAGGGCGAGCGCCTCGTCGGCGCGGCGCTCGCGCTCGGCGCGGGGCACGCCCTGCACTTCCAGGCCGTAGGCGGCGTTCTCGCGGACGCTGCGGTGCGGGAACAGCGCGAAGTGCTGGAAGACCATGCTGATCTTCTGCGAGCGGACCTCGCGCAGCTCACGGTCTGAGATCGCGGTGAGGTCCTGGCCGTCGAACCGCACATGGCCCGCGGTGGGCTCCAGCAGCCCGTTGAGCATGCGCAGCAGCGTCGACTTCCCGGACCCCGACAGGCCCATGACGACGAAGATCTGGCCCGGTTCCACCGTGAAGGAGGCATCGATCACGGCTGCGGTCGTGCCCTCGGCGCGCAGCTCCTCGCGGTCGGCTCCGCGGCGGAGCCGTTCCACCGCCTCGTCGGGTCGTCTGCCGAAGACCTTGTACAGGTTCTCGGCCTCAAGCCTGGATGACACGTAAACCTCTCGTCTAGCACCAGAACGGCCCGGCTCCCCCGCCGGCGGGCCGTGGAGCGCGGCGGGTTCGGCCCGCCGGGCCCGGCGCGTGCACGCGCTCCGCCCGGTCGCTGTTCACGTTCCGGCGGATTCCGCCCCACCAAGTGGTTGAAGGCGTAACCGACCCTGCTCCGGGCCCGCGCCTGCCCCCGCCCCAGCAGCGCAAACGCATGAGTGTCCCAGTTCACACGGCCTTCACCCCGTGCCGCCCGTTTCCGGCGGACTGCGCGGGACACCGGCTGTCGGTGCCGTACGGCATGATGCGGAAGGTGACCCGACGCCTGATGCTCCTCGACGCCGCCTCGCTGTACTTCCGTGCCTACTTCGGGGTGCCGGACTCCGTGAGGGCCCCGGACGGCACGCCCGTGAACGCCGTGCGCGGGCTGCTCGACTTCATCGACCGCCTGGTCCGGGACCATCGCCCCGACGACCTGGTGGCCTGCATGGACGCGGACTGGCGGCCCCAGTGGCGGGTCGAGCTGATCCCCTCCTACAAGGCGCACCGGGTCGCCGCGGAGCACGAGGTGGGCCCGGACGAGGAGGTGGTGCCGGACACCCTGTCGCCGCAGGTGCCGGTCATCGAGGACGTCCTGGACACACTGGGCATCGCGCGCGTGGGCGTCGAGGGGTACGAGGCGGACGACGTGATCGGTACGTTCACGGCGCGGGCGAAGGGCCCGGTCGACATCGTCACCGGCGACCGCGACCTGTACCAGCTGGTCGATGACGCCCGGGGGGTCCGCGTGCTGTACCCGCTCAAAGGCGTGGGCACGCTCCAGCTCACCGATGAGGCGGTGCTGCGCGAGAAGTACGGGGTGGACGGCGGTGGGTACGCGGATCTGGCACTGCTGCGCGGCGACCCCAGCGACGGGCTGCCCGGAGTGCCGGGCATCGGCGAGAAGACGGCGGCGAAGCTGCTGGCCGAGTACGGGGACCTGGCCGGGATCATGGCGGCGGTCGACGACCCGTCGGCCAGGCTCACGCCGTCCCAGCGCAGGAGGCTCGACGAGGCCCGGCCCTATGTGGCGGTCGCTCCACGGGTCGTCCGGGTCGCCGGCGACGTACCCCTGCCCGACGTGGACACGGCGCTCCCGCGCGAACCGCGGGACCCGGCGGGGCTGGACGCGCTCGCCGCGCGCTGGGGCCTGGGCGGTTCGCTGCAGCGGCTGCTGACGACGCTGCGGACCTGACCGGTCCGCGCAGTCTGCGGGGATCACCGCAGGAGTACGAGCCGTGGCCGGGAGGTACTCGGGGTGTGCGGGAGCTCCCCGGGGGCGGCTGGATGCAACCGCTCGTGGGCTAAGACACTTCAAGCGTGGAGGTCTCGCCCGAGGGAAGATGCTAGCTTAGGCAAGCCTAAGCTAGGTATTTGGGAGGCTGCCATGGCAGAGCGTCCGGTACGCAGGGCCCCGAAGCCCCACTCCGCGCGAGTCGTCCGCACCGAGCGGCTGACCCCGCACATGCAGCGCGTCGTCCTCGGTGGCGAGGGTCTCGCCGAGTTCGCCACGAGGGGCAGCACCGACCACTATGTGAAGCTGCTCTTCGGGCCGGACGGTGTGACCTACCCGGAGCCCTTCGACATGGAGCGGATCCGTGCGGAGTTCCCGCGCGAGCAGTGGCCCGTGACCCGGACGTACACGGTGCGTGCCTGGGACCCCCACCTGCGCGAGATCACCCTGGACTTCGTGGTGCACGGCGACGAGGGCCTCGCGGGCCCGTGGGCCGCGCGGGTCCAGCCGGGCGAGCTCGTCCGGCTGCTGGGCCCCGGCGGCGCCTACGCACCGAACCCGGACGCCGACTGGCACCTGCTCGCCGGGGACGAGAGCGCGCTGCCCGCGATCGCCGCCTCGCTGGAGGCGATACCCGACGAGGCCAGGGTGCACGCCTTCATCGAGGTCTCCGACGCCGACGAGGAGCAGAAGATCGCCTCCGACGTGGAGGTCGTCTGGCTGCACCGCGGAAGCCGTCCCGTCGGTGAGGCGCTCGTCGAGGCCGTCCGCGCGCTGGAGTTCCCCGAGGGCCGCCTGCACGCCTTCGTCCATGGCGAGGCCGGCTTCGTGAAGGAGCTGCGGCGTCTGCTGCGCGTCGAACGCCAGGTCCCGCGCGAGGACCTGTCGCTCTCCGGCTACTGGCGGCTCGGGCACAACGAGGACAACTGGCAGGCGACCAAGCGGGAGTGGAACGCACAGGTGGAGAAGGAGCAGGAGGACGCCTCCCCGGCCGCGTGAGCCGGCTCCGGAGACGGCCGCGGGGTCGGCGGCCGCCTCCTGAACGGCAGCCCTCCCGCAACGACGGCGGCAACCACCGCAGTTGCAACGGCAGCAGGGCGCCTTACACCGACCGCTGGTACGACCGGAACGTCCGTATGGACAACCACACCGCCCCCACCCCCACGGCGAGCGCGAGCAGTACTCCGCCACGGCCGGTCACCTCGCGCACCGGCGGTCCCGCCCGGGTAGTCGGCCCCGCCCAGCAGCCCGAGCAGCACGATCCGCTATCGCGCATGGCGTAGTCATGCAATGCCGTGAGATTTGGGCCCGGCCCGTGGGAGGTCAGTCGCCGCGCACGCGCGCGTGAAGGTGCATGTCGTGCCAGCCGTCCGCGTGGAGGACGGCGCTGCGTTTGGTGCCCTCCAGCGCGAAGCCGGACCTGGCGGCCACGCGGCAGGACGCCACGTTGCGCAGGGCGTGCATGAGTTCGAGGCGATGGAAGCCGATCTCGTCGAGGGCCCAGCGGCCGAGGGCATTCGTCCCGCGCGTGGCGACGCCCTGCCCCCGGGCCGCCGCGACGGTCCAGTACGCGACCTCCGCCGTGCCCTCGTCCAGCAGGATGCACCGCAGGGCCACGCGTCCCATCAGCCGGTCGGTGTCCGCGTCGACGACGGCCCACTGCGCCTTCTGCTCCCTCCTCCACTCCTGCTGCCACTCGTCGATCCAGCCGCGCACCTCGTCCTCGGAGTCGGCTGCGCGGATGTGCCACTGGTGCATCACCGGATCCTGGAAGGCCTCGTAGACGGCAGGGGCGTCCTCAGCCGTCCAGGGGCGCAGGAGCAGGCCGTCGCCGGTGGGGAGCGTGGGCTGCGGATGCTGGGCGAGGGTGCCTGGGGGAAGCACCGCGCTCGTGAGGTAAGGCATGCTCGGCATCCTGCCAACGGGGCACGGAGAGGGCACAACGCTTTTCCGGGAGCACGCCCCGCCCCTCGCTGTCGGTGTCCCCTCGTACGCTTGGTCGTGATGAGACGCCGTACGCCGCCCCCGCCCTCTCCCCTGCCGCAGCGCGACGGGGTGGATCCGGTGCGGGTGCGGTTGCCCGCCGGGGACGCGTGGGGGACCGTCCGGGATCATCTCGTGGCGCGCCTCGCGGCCGGGGCCGGGGTGATCGACGGGATGCTCGACGCGGGTCGGATCGTGGACGCCGACGGGCGCCCGGTGCCGCCGGACATGGCCTATGTGCCGGGGATGTTCGTGTGGTTCCACCGGGAGCTGCCCGCGGAGGAGCGGGTGCCGTTCGCGGTGGACGTCGTGTACCGGGACGAGCATGTCGTCGTGGCCGACAAGCCGCACTTCCTGGCCACCACGCCGCGCGGCAGCCATGTCGCCGAGACGGCCCTGGCCCGGCTGCGGCGGGAGCTGGGCATCCCGACGCTGGGCGCGGCGCACCGGCTGGACCGGCTGACGGCCGGGCTGGTGCTGTTCACCGTGCGCCCCGAGGAACGCGGTGCGTACCAGTCGCTGTTCCGCGACCGGCGCGTGGCGAAGGAGTACGAGGCCGTGGCTCCGCACCACGAGTCGCCGACCCTGCCGCGCACGGTGCGCAGCCGGATCGTCAAGGAGCGCGGGGTCATGGCGGCCCGCGAGGTCGAGGGCGAGCCCAACGCCGTGAGCCGCGTCGAACTGCTGGAGGAGCGCGACGGACTGGGGCGGTACCGGCTGACACCGCTGACCGGGCAGACGCACCAGTTGAGGGTGCACATGAGTGCGCTGGGACTGCCGATCCTCGGCGACCCCCTCTATCCGGTGGTGACCGGCCCCGTGGCGGCCGGTGACTTCCGGCGCCCGCTCCAACTGCTGGCGCGGGTACTGGAGTTCACTGATCCGGTCACGGGGCGCGACCACCGGTTCGTCAGTCCGCGGGTGCTGCGGGCCTGGTCGTCGTACGAGGAGTGGGCCGGGTAGGCCCGGTGCCCGGCCGCCTCAGTTGCCGCTCCACCAGCGCAGGAAGCGCCGGAACACGCCCGGCCGGCGGGCTGGTTCGGGCGTCTGCACCCGCGTCGGCTCGCCGGACGGAACCGTGGACGCAGCCGTCGTGGCCTCGGTAGTCGTGGTCTGCGGCAGGTCGACCTGTCCGCCGGGCCGCTGCCGAGGCATCGGGTGGACGGTCGGCCGCGCCTTGACGTCCTGCTGGGGCTTCGGCACGAACGTCACCGGAAGCTCCACCAGGTGCCGGTTCGAGAGGCTCTCCCGCCAGCGCAGTTCGTGCTCCTCGCAGCCGAGCTGGACGTCCGGAAGGCGCATCAGCAGGGCGTCCACGCCGACGTCGGCGATGGCGCGGCCGATGTCCTGCCCCGGGCACTCGTGAGGGCCGCCACCGAAGGCCAGGTGGGAGCGGTTGCCCTGCATGTTGGCCTTCAGGTCGGGGCGCACCCGGGGGTCGACGTTGCCCGGCGCGATGCCGTTGACCAGGCAGTCGCCCTTGCGGATGCGCTGACCACCCAGCTCCGTGTCCTGCTTGGCGAAGTAGGCGAAGACGGTGCTGAACGGCGGCTCGTCCCACAGGGACTGCTCGACCGCCTCGGGCACCGTCATCTGACCGCCGTTGAGCCGGGCACGGAACCGCGGGTCGGTGAGCACCACGCGCAGCACGTTGGCGAGGAGGTTGGCCGTGGCCTCGTACGCGGCGATCAGGACGAGGCGCAGGTGCTCGCTGACCTCCTCGTCGGTGAGCCGTGCCGGGTGAAGGATGAGGTGGCTGACGAAGTCGTCCTTGGGCTCGGCCCTGCGGCGGACGGTCAGCCGCATCAGCGCGTCCACGACGTACTGGTTGCTGGCGATCGCGGTCTCGGTGCCCTTGAGCAGGTCGCGGGCGGCCTGCACGTACCGGTCGTTGTACTCCTCGGGCATGCCGAGGATCTCGCACATCACGGCCATCGGGAGATGATCGGAGAACTGGCTGACCAGGTCGGCCTTGCCCGCTTCGCAGAACTGGTTGACGAGGTGCTGGGTCGTACGGTTGATGTGGCGCCGGATGCCCCGGTGGTCGATGGTCGAGATGGCGCCGTTGACGGCGCCGCGCAGCCGCAGGTGCTCGTCGCCCTCGGCATGGGAGCAGATGGGCTGCCAGGCGATGTGCGGCATGTACGGGTGATCCGCCTTGACCGTGCCGTCCAGGAGCTTGTTCCAGACGCGGGTGTCGCGGGTGAACTGATGGGGGCTGCGCACCAGCTGCATGTTCTCGCCGTGGCCGAGCACCATCCAGACCGGCACGTCCTGATGGAGCAACGCGGGGGCCACGGGGCCGTGCTCGGCGCGGAGTCTCTCGTACACGGCACCCAGGTCCTCCGCTTCGGGGCCGTACAGCCGGCGCACGCCGCCGGGCCCCGTGCCGTGCGCGGGGCAGCCGGGTGGCGGGGCGGCCACGGGGTCGTCCGTACTGGTCGGGGAGAGGGATTCAGACGTCACGATGGTCGCTCCGAAGCTGAAGTGGATCGGATGTGCAGGAAGTAAGGTGACGGCGCGTCGGCCCGGACGTACGCGGCTCGGGGGCTCGTACGCCGTGTGCGGCTACGGCTCGACCGGGTGTGGCTCACGCGGGGGCCTTCGCCCTCGCCAGCGAGTGCAGGAAGCGCAGCAGGGTCATCAGGACGTCGCGGCTGGAGGCCCGGCGCCGCACGTCGCACTCCACGATGGGGATCTCCCGGGGCAGATCGAGCGCCGAGCGAAGCTCCTCGACGGGGTAGCGGGGCGCGTCCGGGAAGGTGTTGACCGCGACCACGAACGGCACGCCCCGCTCCTCCAGGCGTCCTATGACGTCGAAGCTGACCTCCAGGCGGCGGGTGTCGAGCAGCACGACCGCACCGAGGGCACCCTCGAACAGGCCGTTCCACAGGAACCAGAAGCGCTCCTGGCCGGGGGTGCCGAAGAGGTAGAGCACCAGTTGGTCCGTGATGCTGATGCGGCCGAAGTCCATGGCAACGGTGGTGGCCGTCTTGGAGTCGGAGCCGTAGTTGTCGTCGACTCCGATGCCGGCCTGTGTCATGGTCTCCTCGGTCGTCAGCGGCCTGATCTCGCTGACGGAGCCGACCATCGTCGTCTTGCCGACCCCGAAACCGCCCACGATCACGATCTTCACCCCGGCCTGTGCCGTGTGCGGCAGGTGGTCCTCGGTGCGAGGACCCGTGACGGGGTCAGAGCTTTTGAAGTCCATGCATCACCGCTTCGAGGAGGGAACGGTCGGCCCGCGCCTGCCGGACGATCGGTGCGCGCGCCTGTACCAGTTCGGCCGCCAGCAGCTCGGTGAGCAGGACGGTCACCACGCTGAACGGCAGGTTGAGGTAGGCCGAGATCTCGGCCACGGACAGGGGTGCCTGGCAGATCCGCAGCAGCGCCGACTGCTCCGGCGAGGCGGAAGGCGGCAGCTCGGCGCTCGCCACGATCAACGTCACGAGGTCGATGGGGGCCCGCTCACCGTCCTCGACCGCCGCGCCCGTGATGATGTACAGCCGCTCGGGGTTCTTCGGTGGCCTGCCGTCCTGGGAGCCTTCCCCGGTCGGCTGGTGGGGCTGCGGGGGTTGTTCCTGGGGAAAGCGCCGCCGGCGCTGTGGAGGCGTCATACGGTCTGCCCGTTCCGCCGGGGCGGACTCGTCAGATGGGAGCCGATGCGGGCGACGAGGTCGCGCATGCGGTTGCTCATCATGCCGGGTTCCGCGACCGCGTTGGCGAGGACCGCGAGGTAGGCGTTGGGGCCCGCCTCCATCATGTAGAAGTAACCGCCCTGGATCTCGATGATGACCACGCGCATCCGGCCGTCACCGGTGGCGATCTCGGCGGCGACGGCTCCGGCCAGGCTCTGCAGGCCCGCGCAGGCGGCGGCGACACGGTCGGCGGTGTCCGGGTCACCGCCGTAGCGGGCGATGCGCAGTCCGTCGGCGGAGAGCACCACGACCTGCTGGACGCCCGGTACTCCTTCGGCGAGATCCTTGAGCATCCAGTCGAAGTTGGCTCGCGGCGTGATCACTTGAGATCCCCCTCGTTGTCGGCCTCCACGCGGGCCGGCTCGTTGTCAGCGGTGAACGTCGTCGGGTCGTCCGGGTTCCTGGTGAAGGCGTTCGGGTCCGGGTCGCCCTTGAGTCCGGCCCAGAACTCCTCGATCCACGCGCCGGGGGGATCGATCTTCACCGGCTCGGGCTCGGGCTCCCACACGGGCGTGGCGGCCCGTGCGGCCTCGGCGGCGGCCTCCGCGGCGGCGGCCTCGGCCATCCGCTGGCTGAGGGGGGTCGTCACGCGGCTGCGGCGCTGCGGCAGACCGTTCTCGGTCCATTCGGTGACGACGGGTACGTCGTCCTCCAGGCCCATCAGCGACTCGGCCGAGGACGGGACGCGCGGGCCCGTGGTCGGGCGGCGCTTCTTCTGGGCGCGTTCGGGGCCCTTGACGCCGTCGTTGTGCAGGGCGGGCAGGGCTGCGGCGCCGATGCCGTGGGCGAAGCTGGTGGCGGGCTCGTCGGTGAGCATGTTGCGCGGTACGACGAGGACGGCGCGGACGCCGCCGTAGGCGGACTGCCGCAGCGCGACCTGCATGTCGAACATCGTCGAGAGACGGCCGACGACGGCGAGGCCGAGGCGCGGGGTGTCGCCGAGTTCGTGGAAGTCAGCGCCCTGCTGGGCCCTGACGAGCATGTTCTCCGCCTTGGCCCGGGACTCCTCGCTGAGGCTGACGCCGGCGTCCTCGATCTCGATGGCGACGCCGGTCTGCACCTCGACGGCGGTGACGTGCACCTTGGTCTGGGGCGGCGAGTAGCGGGTGGCGTTGTCGAGGAGTTCCGCCGCGGCGTGGATGAGCGGCTCGACGGACACTCCGGCGACATTGACCTTGGCGATGGAGTGCAGCTCGATGCGGCGGTACTCCAGGATGCGGGACATGGCGCCGCGCAGCACGCTGTACAGCGGCACGGGCTCGGGCCACTGGCGGCCGGGGCCGCCGCCACCGAGGACGGCGATGGAGTCGGCGAGGCGGCCGATCAGCGCGGTGCCGTGGTCGATGCGCAGCAGGTCGTCGAAGACCTCGGGATTGCGCCCGTGGTCCTCCTCCATCTCGCGGAGTTCCACGTTCTGCTGGTGCACGATCGCCTGGACGCGTCGTGCGATGTTGACGAAGGCGCGCTGCGAGGAGTCACGCCGGGCGTCCTCGCGGTCGACGATGTCGAGGATCATGCGGATCAACGAACGCTGCGACTCGGGCAGGTGGTGGTAGACGGGATTCTCCGCGATGCCCAGGCGAATCACCTCTGAGGGGGAAGCACCGCCGTACAGCCGCTCCAGCATGGCGGGCAGGATCTCCCTGCCGAGGCGCAGGAACTCCTCGTCGTGGGAGGCGACGCGGTGTTCCAGGTACGAGGTCCGCTGCGCGAAGTCGGCGCGCAGGCACCGGAGTTGCCGTCCTCGGCGCACGACCTGGGAGGCGATCGCGACGACCAGGACGGTCGCGATGGCTCCGCACCAGCCGACGGCGATCCGGGCCGGCCCCGTCACCAGGGCGGCGGCGGTCCCGGTCGCCGCGGCGGCCAGTATGGCGGGCGGCAACAGCACGCGCGCGTAGGGAAGTTCACGGCCACTGGGAGGCGATTGAACACTCACCATGTATGCCCTCTGAGACGAATCGGCTGGGAGTTAGGGGGTGGTGCTGTGGCGCGGGGGAACGCAAAATGGATCTTCGGAATCTTTGGGAACAAGCGCACGATTACCCCTCAACTTGGTGCGCCGCGGGCGAGCTTAGTCCGACCGGATCATCGCTGTGTCATATTCAGCAAGCACCTGAAACGGGGACGGATACAGGAGTACGCTCGACCCTATTTATACGCTCAGCCAGTAATCGAACACGTCAGGTAATCATGTACGGGCGCCCGGAATCGGCCCCATGGCAGGGCGACGGGAGCATCGGGGCCCAGGGGCGCGGGGAACTACGCAGAGAGACGCGGGCCGTGACGTTGTGCGGCTCCGCCGCGGTGGGAGGCCCCCTGTTCATGGGGCCCCCGCTCAGGCGAAGCCACGAGTGGGGAAAAGCCGGGAACGTGGCCCCGGCCATCCCTGGCAAACCCAGACCTAACCCACGGACGAGTACGCCACAACACCCCGCAACAGCCCGTCAACCGCCTTACGCGCGCTCTTGGCCACCGTCGAGCCCTCCCCCGGAGCCGCCGCCGAGATCTGCCCGAGCACATCGATGACCTGCTTGCACCACCGCACGAAGTCACCGGCCGGCATCTCCGCCTCGCGCAGCACCTCGTCCAGCCCCTTGCCGGAGGCCCACATGTACGCGGCCCAGGCGAAGCCGAGGTCCGGCTCGCGCTGCCCGACACCCTCGGTCTGGGTGATGCGGAACTCCTCCTCCAGCCCGTCGAGGCGCCCCCAGATGCGGACCATCTCGCCGAGCGCCGCCTTGGCCTTGCCGGACGGCAGCTTCGGCGCGAGCGCGTCGTCGCCGACCCGGGCCTCGTACACCAGGGCCGAGACGCACGCGGCGAGTTCGGCGGGCCCGAGCCCCTCCCAGACCCCGGCGCGCAGACACTCGCTGGCGAGCAGGTCGAGTTCGCCGTACAGCCGGGCCAGCCGTTTGCCGTGCTCGGTGACCTCGTCGCCGCGCAGGTAGTCGAGCTCCGTCAGCAGTGCCACGATCCGGTCGAAGGTCCGCGCGATCGTGTTGGTGCGGCCCTCGATGCGGCGCTCCAGCTGGGTCGTGTCGCGCTTGAGACGGTGGTAGCGCTCGGCCCAGCGTGCGTGGTCCTCGCGGTCGTTGCACCCGTGGCAGGGGTGGGCGCGAAGTTCGGCGCGCAGCCGGGCGATCTCACGGTCGTCGGCGGCCATGGACCGCTTCTTGCGGTGCCGGTCGGGGACGAGGTGCCCGGCCTTGGTGCGCAGCGCGGAGGCCAGGTCCCGGCGCGACTGCGGTGAGCGCGGGTTGAAGGACTTGGGGATCCGCATCCGCTCCAGGGCCTCGACGGGCACCGGGAAGTCCATGGACGCCAGCCGCTTGACCTGCCGCTCGGCGGTGAGGACCAGAGGGCGCGGGCCGTCGTGGTACTCGAAGCCGCGATGGCCGTTGGAACGGCCGGCGGGCAGGCCGGGGTCCAGCACCAGCGCGAGGCCCGCGTACTTGCCGGTGGGGACGTGGATGACATCGCCCGGCCTCAGCTTCTCCAGCGCCACGGCCGCCTCGGCGCGCCGCTGGGCCGCGCCCTGCTTGGCCAGCTCGGTCTCACGGTCCTTGAGGTCGCGGCGCAGCCGCGCGTACTCCTCGAAGTCGCCGAGGTGGCAGGTCATGGAGGCCTTGTAGCCCTCCAGGCCCTCCTCGTTGCGCTGCACCTGGCGGGAGATCCCGACGACCGATCTGTCGGCCTGGAACTGGGCGAAGGACGTCTCCAGCAGCTCGCGGGAGCGGTGCCGCCCGAACTGCCCGACGAGGTTCACCGCCATGTTGTACGACGGCTTGAAGCTGGACCGCAGCGGGTACGTGCGCGTGCCGGCGAGCCCCGCCAGGTGATCGGGGTTCATGCCGCGCTGCCAGAGCACGACCGCGTGGCCCTCGACGTCGATGCCACGGCGGCCGGCGCGCCCCGTCAACTGGGTGTACTCGCCGGGTGTGATGTCCGCGTGCTGCTCGCCGTTCCACTTGACGAGCTTCTCCAGCACCACCGACCGCGCCGGCATGTTGATGCCGAGCGCGAGGGTCTCGGTCGCGAACACGGCCTTGACCAGGCCGCGCACGAAGAGCTCCTCGACGACCTCCTTGAACGTCGGCAGCATGCCCGCGTGGTGGGCCGCGATGCCGCGCTCCAGGCCCTCCAGCCATTCGTAGTAGCCGAGGACGTGGAGGTCCTCGGCGGGGATCGTCGCCGTACGCTCCTCGACGAGGGCGCGCACCTTCAGGCGTGCCTCGTCGTCGTTCAGCCTCAGGCCCGCGTACAGGCACTGCTGGACGGCGGCCTCGCAGGCGGCGCGGCTGAAGATGAACGTGATGGCGGGCAACAGGCCCTCGGAGTCCAGCCGTTCGATGACCTCCGGCCGGCTCGGGATCCACACCCGCGACCGCTGTCTGCGCTCGCGCTCACGGTCGGCCTCGCGCATGGCCCGGCCGCGCCTGCGGTCCTGGTACGAGGGCCGGCTGGCCTCCATGCGTGCCATGCGCGTGAGGTCGGGGTTGACGGCCTTCTTGCTGCCCTCGCCCTCCTCGAAGAGGTCGTACATACGGCGCCCGGCCAGCACGTGCTGGAACAGCGGCACGGGCCGGTGCTCGGCGACGATCACCTCGGTGTCGCCGCGCACGGTGTCCAGCCAGTCACCGAACTCCTCCGCGTTCGACACGGTCGCCGACAGTGACACCAGCGTCACGGATTCGGGGAGGTGGATGATCACTTCCTCCCAGACGGCGCCGCGGAAGCGGTCGGAGAGGTAGTGCACCTCGTCCATGACCACATGGCCGAGGCCGAGGAGGGTCTGTGAACCCGCGTACAGCATGTTCCGCAGCACCTCGGTGGTCATGACGACCACCGGTGCCTCGGAGTTGACGCTGTTGTCGCCGGTGAGCAGGCCGACCTTCGCCGTGCCGTAGCGGCGGCACAGGTCGGCGTACTTCTGGTTCGACAGCGCCTTGATGGGCGTCGTGTAGAAGCACTTCTTGCCCTGGCTCAGAGCGAGGTGGACGGCGAACTCGCCGACGATCGTCTTGCCGGAGCCGGTGGGGGCGGCCACCAGCACGCCCTTTCCGGCTTCGAGTGCCTGGCAGGCCTCGATCTGGAAGGGGTCGAGACCGAAGTCGTACATCTCGCGGAAGGAGGCGAGCGCGGTGGCCTGCTCGGCAGCGCGCCTACGGGCTGCCGCATACCGCTCGGCCGGTGAGAGGTCCTCTGTCATCGTGCTTTCGAGACTACCGGCCCCCACTGACAACAGGACGATCATTATCCGGATCGGCCATCCGGGGACACGGGATGCCCGCAGCTCAGGGACCCAGGGCCGATCCGGCACCCCGCATACGGTCCGACGCGGAAGCGGCCGGCAGCGCCGCATGGGCGCCCCGGCCGCTGCCCGCGGTGGGGTGGACGGTGTTCCTGGTGCGTCAGGTCACGTCGTCGTATCCGTTGACCCGGTCCGTACCCGTGCTCTTACCCGTGCCCTCGGGCAGGGCGCGGCTCGCGGACACGGACTCGATCTCGCCGATGTCCTCGGGGGTGAGGTCGAGGTCGGAGGCCTCGTCGTCGGCCGGGCCCATGGCCTCGCGGCGCGACTTTCGGCGGTCGTTGAGGAGCGAGAAGGCGGCGGCGCCGAAGTACAGGACCCAGATCGGTCCGGCGAGCGCCAACATGGTCAACGGGTCCGTGCTGGGCGTGGCCACAGCGGCGAACACCGTGATGCTCATGATCATGCCGCGCCACCAGCCGAGCATGCGCTTGCCGCTGATCACTCCAGTGATGTTGAGCATGACCAAGAGGAGAGGCAACTCGAACGACAAGCCGAAGACGAGCACCATGCGGACGATCAGATCGAGCAGATCGTCGAGCGGCAACTGGTTGTCCAGGTCCGCGGGCGAGAACTCAAGCAGCACCGCCGCCATCTTCGGCAGCGTCTTGTACGCGAAGAAGGCACCGCCGACGAAGAGCGGGAACCCCGCACTGACGAAGGCGATGGCGTACTTCTTCTCGTGTCGGTGCAGGCCCGGGGCGACGAATGCCCACAATTGGTAGAGCCAGATCGGTGACGCGAAGATCACACCGGCCATGAGGGAGACCTTCAGCGCGAGCGTGAAGGGCGTCAGCAGACCGTTGAGCACGATGCGGGCGCAGGTCCCGCTGTCCTTCGCGGCCAGCTCGGCGAAGCTGGATTCGCACCCCACGGCCTGGAGGATCGGGTTCGTGAAGAACTCGATGATGTCCTTATAGAAGAAGGCGGCGACGATCGTGATCGCGACGATGGCCAGCAGCGCCTTCGCGAGCCGGTTGCGGAGCTCACGAAGGTGCTCCACGAGGGGCATCCGCCCATCGGGATCCTTCTCCTGCTTGCGGGCAGACTTCAGCAACCCACGTTCCCATCTCGTGCGGCGGGCCGGATGTCACCGGCCCTGCGTCAGCGCTTGGTCGTGTCCGTCGGCTCGGTGACCGGGCGAGAGCCGGTCACGTCACCGGGCGCGGCCTTGATGGTGCGCTGAGCCGAAGTCTCCTCGTGCGGCGGGGCGGAGGCGGCCGTGCTGTTGTCCTGGCCCTCCGACTTCATCGCCTTGGCCTCGCTCTTGAGGATGCGCGCGGACTTGCCGAGCGAGCGGGCCATGTCCGGAAGCTTCTTCGCGCCGAACAGCAGGATGATGACGACGAGGATGAGAATGATCTCGGGAGCGCCGAGCCTTCCGAACATATGTCTTTACCTTCTCACCGAGGCGGCGGGTGTGGGGTACTGTCCGACCAGTCGGACAAATGTCCGACTGGCCGTGCTGTCAGCGATCGTAACGCTCAAGGGTGAACGTCAGGCAATCCCTGTGCGTACTCCCAATCCGCGACCCGCGCCTCGCTCTCCGGGCCGCGCCCATGAGCGTACCCGCCCGAGCCGAGAAGGTGACAGGGCGAAGTCCCCCAAAGCACCCAACGCCCTTGACTCACGGGGCATGCCGTCCGGACTCACAGTCCGCCCGCAGAACGGGCCGCACTCGCGGACGCCCGCTCCAACTCCTCGGCGGCACGGTTGATACGGCTCGCGGAATCGCTCACCTGCCTGCCGAGGCGCTGCGCCTCCAGAAAGACCCGGACGGCGAGCACACCGAGAACGGCGAGACCCAGAAACCCCACAGCGATCGCGAGCATCGGCCAGAACATGTCGCCGAGCCTAAGCGACACCGGGACGGTCAAGCCACGCGCCCACGCCGCCCCGACACCGCCAGGGCCTGTCCGCACCCCACACCTAGACCGTCGAGTGCAGCCGCAGAGTCCGCACCCCGCCGCCCGTGAGCAACTCGACGATGCGCTCACCGGCGGGCTTGCGCACCGCCACCCCGCACTCGGGGCAGGTGAAGGAATAGAACGTCGTCTTGCTGGTCGCACCGATGGCCAGCCGCAGGGCGCCGGCGCTCAGCTCGAAGCTGGCCCTGCACTCGGGGCAACCGGCTCTGAACACCACGTCGGCCACCCTCTTCATGCCGGCGAACGCGACCGCCACGGACATCTCCCGCACATCCTGCACACCCGACATCGCCGACCCGCTCACAGCCCTTGCTCCCCTTTTGATGGTTCGTTCGCCTCCAGGGCACGCCGCACCGACATGCCCCTACCGGGGCGTGGCCGGTGCCGAGACCGGTGCGCGCACCTCCGGCTCACTCGTGCCTGCCGTACCGCCGGCCCTCATTCAACTCCGCGGGGCCCGTCGTACACGGCCTGCGGCCCGTCGTACGCCGCCAGCGCCTCCCGCGCCGCCTGCCGGGCCCTGTCCGCGAGGTCCTGGGGCGAGACGATCCGGCCGTCACGCCCGAGCCGCAGGGCGAGCCGCCGCAGCGAAGCGGGATCGGGGGTCCGCAGGGTGATACGCAGACCGCCGTCCGGCAGCTCGTCGGCGCTGTCGTGCGGGTAGTACTCGGCGACCCAGCGGCCGCCCGGTCCGACCTCGACGACCACCTCGGGATCCTCCGCCGCGGGCTGGACGAGCGCCTCGGAGAGGTCGCGCAACTCGATCTCGGGCGGCGCGGACGGCTCGTCGAGGATCTTGATCTCGGCGACCCGGTCGAGCCGGAAGGTACGGCGCGCCTCGGAGCGGCGACACCAGGCCTCGACATAGGTGTGACCGACACTGACCAGGCGGATCGGGTCGATCTCGCGCTCGGTGACCTCGTCGCGGGCCGGTGAGTAGTAGCGGATCCACAGACGGCGCCGCTCGGAGATCGCACGGTCCACGTCGGCGAAGACGCCGCCCTCCGACTCGAAGGTCACCGAGAGCCGGGAGCTGGCCCCGGCCGCCTCCCCCGCTGCCGCCTCCACCTTGGCGGTGGCCCGCAGCAGTGCCTGCCGGTCCCCCTCGCGCAATCCGGGCAGGGTGGACACGGCCCGGGCGGCCACGAGCAGGGCGGTGGCCTCGTCGGCCGCCAGCCGGAGCGGCTCGGCGACGTCATCGGGGTTGTGCCACCAGATCCGGTCACCGTCGGTGTCGATGTCGAGCAGGTCTCCGCCACGGAAGCTCGTGCCGCACAGGGGCAGCACATCCAGGTCGGAGATCAGCTCGTCCTCGGTGATCCCGAAGGCGCGGGCGACGTCCTCGACGCGGGCGCCGGGGCGCTCCCTCAGATAGGTGACCAGGGAGAGCATCCGCCGGGTCTGGTCGATGGCGTTCCCCGGCCTGGCCGGTTTTCCCACCACGTTCTTACGCCCCCTCAGCCCTTGGCGACCGCGCGCAGCCGGTCCACCACGTCGGCCCGCAGCTCGGCCGGATCCAGCACCACCACATCGGGCCCGAACTCCACCAGCCAGGCATCCAGACCATGCCCGTACGGAATCTCCAACTCGTCCCAGCCGTCTCCGAGTTCCCGTACCGAGGTGGCTTTCGCCCGCAAGGGGTAACCGGCGCCCGTGCGCAGCCGGATCAGGGCGGAGCGGTCGGCGGTCTCACCGGCCCAGCTCGCGACGGTCTCGCGCACGGTGACGACATCCGGGACCTCGGCGGTGAAGGTGCCGCTCCGGCTGCGCACCCTCCCGGTGATGCGGGAGAGCCGGAAGACCCGCTCGGCACCGCGGCCACGGTCCCAGCCGGCCAGATACCAGTGACCGCGCCAGCACTCCAGCGCCCACGGCTCGACGGTACGGGACTCGGGGTGCGCGGCGGTGGCCTTGCGGTACTCGAAGACGACCGGCCGACGGTCACGGCAGGCGAGCATCAGCGGCTCGAAGGCGGCCTCGTGCACGGGGATACGGGGCTCCAGGGCGCCATGGACCTCGTACGGGTCGACGTCCTCGGGGAGACCGGCAGCGCGCAGCTTCTGCAGAGCGCCGCTGGCCGCGCCCGCGAGACGGGCCTGCTGCCACACCTTGGCGGCGAGGCCGAGGGCGGCGGCCTCCTCGGCGTCGAGGGTGATGGGCGGCAGACGGTTGCTGTCACGGCGCGCCAGATAGCCGACGTCGCCGTCGAGGTTCTCCACCGTCTCGATGACCAGCCCGAGTTCGCGCAGATCGTCCTTGTCGCGCTCGAACATGCGGTTGAAGGAGTCGTCCGATCCGGCCGCGCTCCTGTCCGGCCCGAAGGCCTCGACGTAGGCCTCGATCGACTGGCGCAGTTCCCGCTTGCTGAGCGGCCGCCGCGTCCCGAGCAGACACAACGCCAGATTCATCAGCCGCTCGGCCTTGGCAATGGCCATCGACGCCCTACGTCCTCTCGGTAGGCCCTTCTGATGATGACCGTACCGCCCCGGAGTACCCCGGCAAAAGCCGAGGGCCCATGCCCGCGCAGGCATGGGCCCCCGATGATCGGGACCGGTCGGGTGCCGCTCACACGGCGCACGGCGACGGGCCCGTACGGCGAACCAATCGCGCCGGACGATCACGCTCCGGCGCGCCGTCGCTCACCGGCCGTACCACGCGCACATCCGTCGGCGGCTCGGCCCCGGAGACCGGCTCAACCGGCTCAGACCGCGACCAGGTCGCAGACGAAGATCAGCGTCTCGCCGGGGGCGATGCGGCCGCCACCGGCACCGCGGTCGCCGTAGGCGAGGTGGGCGGGGATCGTCAGCTGACGACGCCCGCCGACCTTCATTCCCTGCACGCCCTGGTCCCAGCCCGCGATGACCTGGCCGGCACCGAGCTGGAACTGCAGCGGCGTGCCGCGGTTCCAGGAGGCGTCGAACTCCTCGCCGGTGGAGAAGGCCACGCCCACGTAGTGGACGGAGACGGTGTCGCCCGCCTTGGCGACCGGCCCGTCACCCTCCCAGATGTCCTTGATCTCAAGGTCCTTCGGGGGCTCGCCGCCCGGGAAGTCGATCTCGGGCTTGTCGATGTTCACTTCATCACTCCTTGTTGCGTGACCTGCGTCGGGAACAGTCTCACAGACCACTCAGGTCACGCGGTGCCGAGGATGTCCACCACGAAGACCAGCGTGTTCTTGGCCAGCTCGCTGCTGGGGTTCGCGCCGTAGCCGAGGGACGGCGGGATCACCAGCAGGACGCGGTCGCCCACGTTCTTGCCGACGAGGCCCTTGTCCCAGCCCTCCACCACGGAGCCGGTGCCGATCTGGAAGGCGGTGGCGCCACCGTGGTCCCAGGAGGAGTCGAACTTCTTCCCGTCCTCCCACTTGACCCCGGTGTACTGGGCGATGAGCGCCTGGCCCGCCGCGACCTTCTTGCCGTCGCCCTTGATCAGCACCTGCTCCTTGAGCTCCTTGGGAGCCTTGGCGCCCTTGGGAATGGTGATGACCGCCGCCTTCTGCGACGGGGCCTTCACCTCCGGCATGCCCGCCTCGGGGGCCGCCTGCTCGCCCTTGACCTCGGCCTTGGCGTCCACGGAGGCGGCACCGACCGGGTCGACCACCCAGACCAGTACGTCGTTCGCGGAGATACCGGAGGAGGGGTTCAGGCTCTTGCCGAGCAGATCGCCCGCGGTGCCCTGCACAAGGATCCGGCTGCCCGGCTTCTTCCCCTTCAGGGCGTCGAGGACCTTGGCGGGCAACTGCTGGCTCGCCTTGCCGAGCTGTTCCACGGACTGCCGCCGGGGCGTCGTGCCGCCGGTCTCCGTAGCCCAGGTGCCGCCGAGTTCCTGGCCGCCCTGCCATTTCTCGACGGTCCAGTCCAGCCGGACGAAGTCAGAGGCCTTGATCGCGCTACCGCTGCCCTCCGAGACCGTCTTGACCACGGTCTTCTTGGACGGCTCGGCGTCCTTGGGCACGGAGATCTCGGGCTTCGCCCCGACCTTCCCCTTGACCTGGGCAACGCCTCCCGCCGCCTCGCCGCTGCTCCCGCCGTCCGATCCGCACGCGGCGGTGAACAACAGGGCGGGAACGGCCAGCAGCACGGCCACGCGTCGATTCATGTTGTAGTTCATCAGTCCCACTGGGCTCGGGGGTGGGGGGCAATGGCCGCCACTCTACGGCGTACACGCTCCCGGGAGAGATCAACGCAAGACACGCCGACGCCCGGCCGGTTTCCGGCCCTGGCACACCAAACGCTGTCAGGGTGAACGACTCCGCCCGGGCGCCCCGGCGTCCGCACAGGGAAATCTCGCCCAGCCGCCACAGAAACGCCCGACACCCGGAGGTACGCATACCTCCCGGCATCGGGCGTCCCGCGCCGGCCATCCCCCCCAGGGCGACCGGCATCGGCTCACATTCCGGCGATCAGCTTCTCCACCCGGTCGTCCACCGAACGGAACGGGTCCTTGCACAACACGGTCCGCTGGGCCTGGTCATTGAGCTTGAGATGCACCCAGTCGACGGTGAAGTCACGACGCTGCTCCTGCGCACGCCGGATGAAGTCACCGCGCAGCCGAGCCCGAGTGGTCTGCGGCGGAACGGACTTGCCCTCGAAGATCTTCAGATCATTGCAGATCCGGGTGGCCTGCCCCTTCTTCTCCAGGAGGTAGTACAGCCCCCGACGGCGGTGGATGTCGTGATAGGCGAGGTCTATCTGGGCGACACGCGGGTGCGACATGGTCATGTTGTGCTTGGCGCGGTACCGCTCGATGAGCTTGTACTTCATCACCCAGTCGATCTCGGTGCCGATCCGGTCGAGGTCCTCCGACTCGATGGCGTCCAGCGCGCGGCCCCACAGCTCCAGGACCTGCTCGACGGTGCCGGTACGGATGCCACGGCGCTCGCAGAAGTCCAGCGCCTTCTCGTAGTACTCGCGCTGCACCTCCAGGGCGGAGGCCTCACGGCCGCTGGCCAGGCGCACCTTGCGGCGGCCGGTGATGTCGTGACTGACCTCACGGATCGCCCGGATGGGGTTCTCCAGAGTGAGGTCACGCATGACCGTGCCCGCCTCGATCATGCGGAGCACCAGGTCGGTGGCGCCGACCTTCAGCAGCATGGTCGTCTCGGACATGTTCGAGTCGCCCACGATCACATGCAGGCGGCGGTAACGCTCGGCGTCCGCATGTGGCTCGTCGCGCGTGTTGATGATCGGCCGGGAACGGGTCGTCGCCGAGGAGACACCCTCCCAGATGTGCTCGGCACGCTGACTGACGCAGTACACAGCGCCGCGCGGAGTCTGCAGCACCTTGCCGGCGCCGCACAACAACTGCCGTGTGACGAGGAACGGAATGAGGATGTCCGCGAGCCGGGAGAACTCCCCGTGCCGGGCCACCAGATAGTTCTCGTGGCAGCCGTAGGAGTTGCCCGCCGAGTCGGTGTTGTTCTTGAAGAGGTAGACGTCGCCCGCGATTCCCTCCTCGTGCAGGCGGCGTTCGGCATCGACCAGGAGTCCTTCGAGAATGCGCTCGCCGGCCTTGTCGTGGGTGACCAGTTCGATCACGTTGTCACATTCGGGTGTCGCGTATTCCGGATGTGAGCCCACGTCGAGATAGAGGCGGGCCCCGTTCCGCAGAAAGACATTGCTGCTGCGGCCCCATGACACGACACGGCGGAAGAGGTACCGCGCCACCTCGTCAGGAGACAGGCGGCGCTGTCCCCTGAACGTGCATGTGACGCCGTACTCGTTCTCCAGCCCGAAAATGCGGCGGTCCATGACTGAACATTACGCCCGATCCCCTGAACTGAAACGGGGTTCGACAGCACGGTTCGGATCATTTTCCGCAGCGACCACAACCACCGCACCCCCACGAGGAACTGCGAAGACCCGCCCGGTCACCAGCAGGACCAGCAGGGCGACACCCCCCGCGGCACCCGGCACCACGAAACCCCACACCGCCCCGCCCGCCTCGACGACCGGCCCCGCGAGCCCCGTACCGACCGACATGCCCACCGTGAACGTCGTCACAAGCCAGGAGAACGCCTCGGTGACCGTACCCCTCGGCGCGTACCGGTCGACAAGGACGAAGGCGCAGGCGATGCACGGGGCGAGAAAGACACCGGCGAGCACCGCGAGCGCCGTCATGGCGACCGGACCGGGCACCAGCATCAGCGGCAGGTAACAGACCGCCAGAAGAGCCACCAGCACCCGCAGTCGGCGCTCCGGAGCTCCGCTCCACTGCCGCGCCCCGTACACCGTGCCGCCGACCAGCGCGCCGAGCCCCAGCCCCGCCATCAGCCAGCCGTACACCGCGTCGCCGCCACGACCGTCCGCATACGAGACGGCGGCGACCGTGATGGAACCCAGCGCGATACCGACGAACAGGAACGCCGACAGCATCACCAGCAACCCCGGTGAACGCAGCGCGCCCAGCCAGTGGGCCTCGCGCGGCGCCGACCGCCACGCGCGCGAGGGCACCGACACGACGACGGAAAGGGCGCCCAGAACACCAATGACGTTCAGCAGGACGAGTGCCGCCCGAGCGGACCACAGCGACACGCTCAGCGTCACGAGCACCGGCCCGGCGGTGAACATGACCTCCTGGGCCACGGCGTCCATCGCGTACGCCCTGTGCACCTGGTCCTCCTTCCGGAGGACAGAGGGCCACAGCGCCCGCAGACCGCCCTCCAGAGGAGGCGTGAAAAACCCCGCGACCGCCACGAACACATACGCCGGCACCAACGGCTCGACGCCCGTGAAAGCGAAAGCGGTCATCCCGAGAGCCGAGACAAGCGCGGCCGGCAGCTGGACACGCGGCTGCCCGTGAAGATCCACCAGACGGCCGAGCACCGGCTGGCCCACGGCGTTGGCGACGCCGTACACAGCCACCAGGGCCCCTGCGAGGCTGTACGAACCGCCCTCCGCCCGCACGAAGAGCATGACGGCCATCGCGCCCGTGATGTTCGGCAGCCGACCCACGAGCGTGCCGGCCAGCAGCCGCGCGGCGTGCCGCGTCCTGAGGATCTCCAGGTATCCGACGGCCATGTCCCCGACCTCCTCCTCGTCCAGCGCCCCGCCCTCTGGCACAAGGCCCCTGAGGCGGCGACGTGTTACGTATAACGTCGCTTGCATACGTACCATGTGCGCTGTCCACGAGTCCAGACGAAGGAGCAGCTCACGGTGGCACGAGGCAGCACCCGCCCAACGAGCCGTGACGTCGCCCGGGCCGCAGGAGTGTCCCAGGCCGCCGTCTCCCTCGTCCTTGGCGACAAATGGCGCGGACGAGTGTCACAGGCCACAGCCGAGCGCGTCCGGGAAGCCGCGCGCGAGCTCGACTACCGGCCGAACCTCGCCGCCCGCAACCTCCGACTGGGCCGCACCCGCACCGTACTGCTGGTGGTCCCCGCCCTCACGACGGAGTTCTTCGGAGGCGTCTACACAGGCGCCGCCCGAGTCGCCGCCCAGCACGGCTTCGGCGTGGTGCTCTACCCGTCCCCCGCAGGCATCGGACCCGCCCGGGACCCCTTCGCCTCGGCGCAGGCAGCCCTCGACGGCGTGATCGCCTCCTCCATGGCCGCCGACGCCCTCACCGACATCCGCGGCGACCAGCTGCCCCTGGTCATGCTCGACAGCGACCCCCAGGGCAGCCTCGGCGCGGCCACGGTCAACCTGGACATCACGGACGGCGTACGCCAGATCACGGACCACCTGCTGGGCCTGGGCCACCGCCGCTTCCTGCACCTGGCAGCCGACATCGCGTCCTGGACGTTCGACGTGCGGGCACGCGAGCTGGCCGCTCGGCTGTCCGAAGTACCGGGCACACTGCTCCGCACGACCCGCGCACCGATCTCCATCGAGGACGCCGTGACGGCCGCCGAAGCAGCCCTCTCAGCTCCGGGCCCCCGCCCGACAGCTCTCGTCTGCGACGACGACAAACTCGCCGCCGGCGCGTACAAGGCCGCCCGCCGCCTCGGGCTGCGCATCCCTGAGGACGTATCCGTCACGGGCCTCGACGACCTGGCCCTGGCCCAGGCCCTCGACCCCGAACTCACCACCGTCCACCTGGACGCGGAGCTCTTCGGAGAACGGGGCATGCAGGCCCTGCTGGCGGTCCTGGAGGGCCGTACGCCGGAGGGTGGGGACATCCCCGTGGAACTGGTGGTACGGGCTTCCACGGCGCCCCCAGGAGGGTGAGCGGGCCCAGTGCGCCTTGCCGGGCGCCAACGCCGCGCGCCCCGGCCTGATCGGCCGGGGCGCACCATCGAGCGGCAGGTACTGGGGCTACCGGCTACTTCTCCTCGTCGGGATCCTCAGCCTCCGCGGCCGTCTCCGCACCATTGACCTCCAGCAGGCGGGACAGCTGACGGCCCACGATGCGCCTGAACTTCCGCTTCTGCGGACGCGTACGGTCCAGGACGGCGACCTCCAGACGCTCGGCCGGAATCTCCCGCTCGCTGCCGTTCGTGTCACGCGACAGAGCCTGAACCGCCAGCTTCAGCGCCTCGGCGAGCGACATGCCGTCCTGGTGCCGCTGGTCGAGATAGCCGCTGATCTGCTCGGCATTACCCCCGACCGCGACCGAGCCGTGCTCGTCCACGATCGAGCCGTCATGCGGAAGACGGTAGATCTGGTCGCCCTCCGGGGTCTCCCCCACCTCGGCGACCACCAGCTCCACCTCGTACGGCTTCTCGGCCGCGGACGAGAAGATCGTCCCCAGCGTCTGCGCGTACACGTTGGCCAGACCCCGGGCCGTCACATCGTCGCGGTCATAGGTGTAACCCCGCAGGTCGGCGTAGCGGACGCCACCGATCCGGAGATTCTCGTACTCGTTGTACTTACCGGCCGCCGCGAAGCCGATCCGGTCATAGATCTCGCTGAACTTGTGCAACGCACGGGACGGGTTCTCGCCGACGAAAACGATGCCGTCGGTGTACTGCAGCACAACCAGGCTGCGACCACGCGCGATGCCCTTGCGGGCGTACTCCGCCCGGTCGGCCATCGCCTGCTGGGGTGAGACATAGAACGGCGTCGACACCGGTTATCCGTCCCTTTCTGTGGAAGTCACTGGATCACCTTGACAAGAAACGGCCGCCGACTACAGCAACGCGGCCCGCGGACCGTCGGGCTGCTCCAGGCGCCGCGCCAGGATCGAGCGGGCGATCTCGGAGGACTCCTCCTCGGTGAGCCGGCGGAAGCCGTCCTCGGTGATCACGGTGACGATCGGATAGATCCGGCGGGCGACATCGGGACCGCCCGTCGCCGAGTCGTCGTCAGCCGCGTCGTACAGGGCCTGAACCACCAACGTCGTGGCGTCGGCCTCGGACAGATCATCACGGAAAAGCTTCTTCATGGCGCCCCGCGCGAAGATCGAACCGGAGCCCGTGGCCGCGAAGCCCTTCTCCTCGGAACGGCCGCCCGTCACGTCGTACGAGAAGATCCGGCCCTTCTCACGGTCGACGTCGTACCCGGCGAACAGCGGGACCACGGCGAGGCCCTGCATGGCCATGCCGAGGTTGGAACGGATCATGGTCGACAGACGGTTGGCCTTGCCCTCCAGGGACAGCTGGGCACCCTCGACCTTCTCGAAGTGCTCCAGCTCCAGCTGGAAGAGCTTGACCATCTCGACCGCCAGACCGGCCGTGCCGGCGATACCGACGGCCGAGTACTCGTCCGCCGGGAACACCTTCTCGATATCACGCTGAGCAATGACGTTACCCATGGTGGCCCGCCGGTCACCGGCCAGCACCACACCACCCGGGAAGGTGACGGCCACGATCGTCGTGCCGTGCGGCGCCTCGATCACGCCCTGCGTGGGCGGCAGCTGCCGGTTGCCCGGGAGCATCTCCGGCTGGTGCTCGGACAGGAAGTCCATGAACGAGGACGAGCCAGGCGTCAGGAAGGCAGCTGGTAGACGCCCGGTGCTACGAGGATTGGCTTCCACGTGGTTCCTTCCAAGTAAGCGGCAACCCGACGGGCAGCGTCGGGATCGTCTCCCCATTTGCCGATGGCCGAATTGCAGTTGAAGCACAGTACGCCACGGACCCTACCCGTCGAATGGCAGTGATCCACATGCGCGGCCGGAGCCTTCAGGCAGATCACGCAGAGCCCCATCTGGGAAGCGATCATCTCGTCCCGCTCGGCTTCGGTCATGCCGTACTGACGCTTCAGGTGCCCCGCACGCCCCTTGCCTGCTCGGCACGTCTTGCAACTCGTTGAGAGACCATCGGAGGCCGTTGCATTGCGGTGCCACTCACTGTGCGGCTTGATCTCCCCGCAGCTCCGGCAGAACTTATGACCCTCGGGTGTCTCCACTCGCGGCCGGACATTTCTTCCCTTCGCCAGCTGTCGCTCCTGGTGGTACGCCGCCCAGCACTCCCGACAGTAGGCCTGCAGCCCGTCACGAGCAGCCTTATTGCTGGCGAAGGCCGCCCGCGGCTTGGACTCCTTGCACCGCGAGCAGCGCCTCTGCCCTTCTTCGCTTGTCAACTCCAGAGCCCCCCGACGCCTTCGATTCGAAGGCTACTCGCCGCCCTTCTGAACGAAACTTCGAACGAAGTCCTCCGCATTCTCCTCGAGGACATCGTCAATCTCGTCCAGCACCGAGTCCACGTCGTCGCTCAGCTTCTCCTGCCGCTCCTTGAGGTCCTCGCTCGCCTGCGCCTCAGGCGCCTGCTCCTCGACCTCCTCGGTAGAGCGCGTGGCCTTCTGCTGTCCGCCGCCGGTGTCCTTGGTCGCCATAACCCTCACCCCGCTCAGTTCGCCCGACATGGTCGGCATTGCTGCCGAGTGGTCTTGATCAGACCCTACAAGCCGGGTCTGACATTGGCCCCGCAGTTGCTACAACGTCCGGGGACCACCTCGATGATTCCCGGACGGCGTCCTTTCCACCCTGCACGGCCGCCTCGGCCGAAGCATCCGCTCAGCCGCCGGACAGGACCCTGACCAGGTCTTCTGCGGTGCGGCAGCGGTCCAGGAGTTCCTTGACGTGATTACGCGTTCCGCGAAGCGGTTCCAGGGTTGGAACGCGCTGGAGGGAGTCCCGGCCGGGCAGGTCGAAGATCACCGAGTCCCAGGAGGCGGCCGCGACGTCGTCGGCGTACTGCTCCAGGCAGCGGCCGCGGAAGTACGCGCGGGTGTCCTCCGGGGGCTTCGTGCGGGCTTGTTCCACGTCCGTCTCGTCGAGCAGCCGTTTGATCTTGCCGCGGGCGGCGAGGCGGTTGTAGAGGCCCTTCTCGGCGCGTACGTCGGCGTACTGGAGGTCGATGAGGTGCAGGCGGGCCGCGTCCCAGTCGAGGCTGTCGCGGCGCCGGTAGCCTTCCATGAGTTCGCGCTTGGCGACCCAGTCGAGCTCGCCGGAGAGGCTCATGGGGTCGTGCTCCAGCCGGTTGAGGGTGTCCTCCCAGCGGGTCAGGACGTCCTTGGTCTGTTCGTCGGCGTCGGCTCCGAAGCGTTCCTCGACGTACTTGCGGGACAGCTCGTAGTACTCCATCTGGAGTTGTACGGCGGTCAGGGTGCGACCGCTGCGGAGGGTGATGAGGCGTTTGAGTGAGGGGTCGTGCGAGACCTGGTGGAGGGTGCGTACGGGCTGGTCGACGGCGAGGTCGACCGCGATGAAGCCGTCCTCGATCATGGACAGCACGAGGGCCGTGGTGCCCAGCTTGAGGTAGGTGGAGATCTCCGAGAGGTTGGCGTCGCCGATGATCACGTGGAGGCGACGGTACTTTTCGGCGTCCGCGTGCGGTTCGTCCCGGGTGTTGATGATGGGGCGCTTGAGGGTGGTCTCCAGGCCCACCTCTACCTCGAAGTAGTCCGCTCGCTGGCTGAGCTGGAAGCCGTGTTCGTGTCCGTCCTGGCCGATGCCGACGCGGCCGGCTCCGGCGATGACCTGGCGGGAGACGAAGAACGGCGTGAGGTGGCGCACGATGTCCGAGAAGGGGGTCTCCCGCTTCATCAGGTAGTTCTCGTGCGTGCCGTAGGAGGCGCCCTTGTTGTCGGTGTTGTTCTTGTAGAGGTGGATCGGCTGGGCGCCGGGGAGCTGGGCCGCGCGTTCGGCGGCTTCTGCCATGATCCGTTCGCCGGCCTTGTCCCACAGGACGGCGTCGCGTGGGTTGGTGACCTCGGGGGCGCTGTACTCCGGGTGGGCGTGGTCGACGTACAGTCGTGCGCCGTTGGTGAGGATCACGTTGGCCAGGCCGATGTCCTCATCGGTGAGCTGGCTGGCGTCGGCGGCCTCGCGGGCGAGGTCGAATCCTCGCGCGTCCCGTAGCGGGTTCTCCTCCTCGAAGTCCCAGCGGGCCCGGCGGGCCCGGTGCATCGCCGCGGCGTAGGCGTTGACGATCTGGGATGAGGTGAGCATGGCATTGGCGTTGGGGTGGCCGGGGACGGAGATGCCGTACTCCGTCTCGATGCCCATTACTCGCCGTACGGTCATGCGGCCCTCCTTGCCGGGCGGCGCCCTCGGTCGGGGGCGGCGCTCAAGTACCGCTGGCGCTCCGGTGCTGCGGTGCCCGTCCCCGCACTGCGCGATCCGGCGGTACGAAAGAGCCTAGAACGCCTCTGCGCTGGTGGGGAGATCATTTGCGTCATTGCCTTGCTCCAGCCGTGCCCTGAAAACAGTCGGCTGCGGGTACCCCCCAGAAGGGCACCCGCAGCCGCCCTGGCTATTACAGGTACTGTCCGGTGTTCGCCACCGTGTCGATGGAGCGTCCGGTGTCCGCACCCTGCTTTCCGGTGATCAGGGTACGGATGTAGACGATCCGTTCGCCCTTCTTTCCGGAGATCCGAGCCCAGTCGTCCGGGTTGGTCGTGTTGGGCAGGTCTTCATTCTCCTTGAATTCGTCCACGCATGCCTGGAGGAGGTGGGAGACCCTGAGGCCTTTCTGGTTCTTCTCAAGGAAGTCCTTGATGGCCATCTTCTTGGCGCGGCCGACGATGTTCTCGATCATGGCGCCGGAGTTGAAGTCCTTGAAGTAGAGGACTTCCTTGTCGCCGTTGGCGTAGGTGACCTCCAGGAAGCGGTTTTCCTCCGATTCGGCGTACATCTGTTCCACGGCGGTCTGGATCATGCTCTGGACCGTGGTTGCCTTGTCGCCGCCGTGCTCGCCGAGGTCGTCGGCGTGCAGCGGGAGGCGTTCGGTGAGGTACTTCCCGAAGATGTCCTTGGCCGCTTCGGCGTCCGGACGCTCGATCTTGATCTTCACGTCGAGGCGGCCGGGGCGCAGGATGGCGGGGTCGATCATGTCCTCGCGGTTGGAGGCGCCGATCACGACCACGTTCTGCAGGCCTTCCACGCCGTCGATCTCGGCGAGCAGCTGGGGGACGATCGTGTTCTCGACGTCCGAGCTGACACCGGAGCCGCGGGTGCGGAAGAGGGATTCCATCTCGTCGAAGAAGACGATGACGGGGGTGCCCTCGCTGGCCTTCTCCCGTGCGCGCTGGAAGACGAGGCGGATCTGCCGCTCGGTCTCGCCGACGTACTTGTTCAGGAGCTCGGGGCCCTTGATGTTGAGGAAGAAGCTCTTGCCGGCGGCCTGGCCGGTCACCTCGGCGACCTTCTTGGCGAGTGAGTTGGCCACGGCCTTGGCGATCAGTGTTTTGCCGCATCCGGGGGGTCCGTACAGCAGGACGCCCTTGGGGGGCCGCAGCTCGTGTTCCTTGAAGAGGTCGGGGTAGAGGTAGGGGAGCTCGACGGCGTCGCGGATCATTTCGATCTGGTTGCCCAGGCCGCCGATCTGCTCGTAGCCGATGTCGGGCACCTCTTCGAGGACGAGTTCTTCGACCTCGCTCTTGGGTACGACCTCGTAGACGTAGCCGGACCTGGGTTCGAGCAGGAGGGCGTCGCCGGGGCGGATGGTGACGTCCAGCAGCGGCTCGGCGAGCCGTACCACCCGTTCCTCGTCGGTGTGCCCGAGCACCAGGGCGCGCTCGCCGTCCTCAAGGATCTCCTTGAGGGTGACGATGTCCCCGACCCTCTCGAACTCCATGGCCTCGACCACGTTGAGTGCTTCGTTGAGCATTACTTCCTGGCCGCGCCGGAGCTCGTCGAGCTCGACGCTTGGGCTGACATTCACCCGGAGTTTGCGGCCTCCGGTGAAGATGTCGGCGGTGCCGTCCTCGTTCGCCGTGAGGAAGACTCCGAAGCCGGCCGGTGGCTGTGCGAGTCGGTCGACCTCTTCTTTGAGGGCCACGATCTGGTCGCGGGCCTCACGGAGCGTGTTCGCGAGTCGCTCGTTCTGGGCGGACACGCCGGCCAGGTTGGTCTGCAGCTCGACGATCCGCTCTTCGAGAATCCTCGTGTGTCGCGGAGAGTCGGCGAGCTTGCGTCGCAGGACGGCGATCTCCTGCTCAAGGTAGGCGATCTGCCCGGCAGGGTCGTCGGACCCTCGTCCCGGGCGGATGCCGCGGTTCATGTCGTCGTCGTGGGCTGCCACGGTCCTCACCTCCTCCAAGGGGAGCTGGACGCTTCCAGACCCTACCTGGGTGGGTGTCGATTGAAACCCCTAGATCACAAAGACTGTCAAGGTGTGTCCGATCTTCACCCTTGCGCTCTCCCTCACGCCAGGGGAATACCCACCGAACATGATTGGGAAGCGGGCGGAGGTAGGGTCGAAGAGTTCAACACCCGTCAGAGCTGGGCCGACTTGTCTTTGGTACCGGATCGGCGGGCACAGGAAATCGGTAGGAGAGATGAGCGTGCAGCAGGAGGCCGGAGCAGGCGGCGAGGCGCTGGAAGTCTGGATCGACCAGGCTCTGTGCACCGGCGACGGTATCTGTGCCCAGTATGCCCCGGAGGTCTTCGAGCTCGACATTGACGGCCTGGCTTATGTGAAGGGCTCGGACGACGAGTTGCTGCAGGCCCCGGGCGCGACAACACCCGTGCCGCTGACGCTTCTCACGGACGTCGTGGACTCGGCGAAGGAGTGTCCCGGCGAGTGCATCCACGTGCGTCGAGTTTCGGACAGGGTCGAGGTGTACGGCCCGGACGCTGAGTGAGCAGACAGGCGCCCAGTGTGACTCTTGTCTGTTTTGTCACAGCGGGGCGGCTGCCGCGGTAGCGCTCGGGGAGGCGTTCGTCACAAGCTGCGCGCCTCGGAGAGCTGGGAGCGTACGAACGCGCCGTTCTTCCACTGCCACTTGGCGCGGTCCGTCAGGTCGGGGCAGCAACTCGGTACGTCGATCGAGGAGTAGCCGAGCAGTGTGGCTGTCACCGCGTTGTCACGGACGGCGAAGTCCTGGACGGTGAGGCGGTCCTTCGGGTTGATCAGGGTGGCGACCACGCGGGGCTGGGTGGCGGTGCCCTGGGTGAGGACGTAGACGCCGTCGGGTGGGGTTCCGGAGCCGGCGTCGCAGCGGACCACGGCGACGGTTTCCGGGATGCCGTCGCCGTCGAGGTCTCCGGAGGCTTTTTTCCGCACCACGGCCTTGGTGGGTCCGCACTCGATGGGGAAGTCCACGCCGGTGGTGTCCGGGGCCTTCGCGGTGGTGGGGGCGGGCTGTGTTCGGGTGCCGGCCTGGACCGCGGTCGCCGGATCGGGTTGCAGCAGTGAGGACAGGGCGACGACGGCGGACAGGGCGGTGGCCGTGGCGACCCAGTGGATGGGGCGGGTGTGCGTGTGTGCGAGTTCCGGGACGGCGGGTTGCTGCACGAGAGATGTGTCTCCTGTGAGGGCTGTGCCGGTGGTGGTGGGGGTGGGGGTGGACCGCATGGTGCCACACGTCACAGTGCGGGGGAACGGCGGGGTGCCGTCTTCTGGTGGGCGTTCGCGGAGTTGGGGTTCCGGGAGTGCCACAGCGCCGTGGTCGTGTCGGCTTGTCGACAGGGACGGGCGCCGGCTCTTGTCAACAGAAGAGCGCCGTGGCCGAGTTCCCGGTCGGTTCCGGGAACTCGGCCACGGCGCTTGTGCGTTGGACGCGGCACCGGGCCGCCTCAGTGGCCGGTGCCTCCGTCGGCGTTCGGTCCGGCGTAGTCCTCGCCGTAGGCGCCCTTGGCGGGGCGGCGGCGGCGCATGGGCGGTTCGACGCCGTCCGCGAGGCGGCGGGCGGTGAGCAGGAAGCCGGTGTGGCCGATCATCCGGTGGTCGGGGCGGACGGCGAGGCCTTCGATGTGCCAGTTGCGGATCATCGTTTCCCAGGCGGTCGGCTCGTTGAAGCAGCCGATCTCGCGGATGGACTCGACGGTCCGGGCGAGCTGGGTGGTGGTCGCCACGTAGCAGCACAGGATGCCGCCGGGGACGAGGGCCTTGGAGACGGCTTCCAGGCATTCCCAAGGGGCGAGCATGTCGAGGATGACGCGGTCGACGTCGGTGTCGCTCAGGTTGTCCTGGAGGTCGCCGACGGTGAGCTGCCAGGCGGGGTGCGGGCCGCCGAAGTAGCGCTCGACGTTCGCCTGCGCGATCTCGGCGAAGTCCGCGCGGCGCTCGTACGAGTGCAGCATGCCCTGGTCGCCGATGGCCCGCAGCAGGAAGCTGCTGAGTGAGCCGGAGCCGACGCCGGCCTCCACGACGCGGGCGCCGGGGAAGATGTCGGCGAAGGCGAGGATCTGCCCCGCGTCCTTGGGGTAGACCACGGCGGCGCCGCGGGGCATGGACAGGACGTAGTCGGGGAGCAGGGGGCGCAGCGCCAGGTAGGCGACGTTCCCCGTGGTGCGGACGACGCTACCTTCGGGCGCTCCGATCAACTCGTCGTGCGGGAAGGAACCCTTGTGGGTGTGGAAGTTCTTCCCCGCTTCGAGCGTGAACGTGTAGTGGCGTCCCTTGGGGTCGGTCAGCTGTACCTGGTCCCCGACCTTGAAGGGCCCGCGACGGCGGGCGGCACCGGTCGGTTCGGACATGTGACCAGCCTACCGGTCCTGGAGGGGGCCGTAGACCACGGAGTGTGTGCTCCGTGGTCAGCTGGGGCGTGCCATGGCCTTGACGAAGGCGCGCTCGACGTCGGCCGCCGAGAGGACGCCGTAGATCTCGCCTGATTCCTCCACGACCAGGTATTCGGTGGCAGGGGCGGCGCGCAGGGCGTCGAGGAGGTCTTCGCCGGCGAGTTCCGCGGAGACGCGCATGCCGTCGGTGAGTTCCTGGGCGAGGCCGCTGACGGCGACCCAGGGGCGGCGGTGCTCGGGTACGCCGACGATGGCGGCCTCGCGGACCAGTGACAGGGGCTCGCCGTCGGCGTCGACGACGACGAGGGCGCGGGCGCCGGCGTCGTTGGCGCGGCGCAGCGCTTCGGAGAGCGGGGTGTCGGTCTGTACGGGGACGGCGCGGCGGGTGAGGTTGCGGGCGCGCAGCTCGGGCAGGTGTTCGCGCAGGCGGGCCATGCGGAGGCTGTTGCCGGCGCCGGTCCAGATGATGGCGGCGAGGATCGCGGCGAGCAGGGCGTCGGTGACGGTGTCCATGCCGCCGAGGTCTTCGGCGCCCGTGCCGAGCGCGCCGGACTGGGTGAGCAGGGGAAGCCCGATCAGTACGGCGACGGCGAGGGCGCGGCCGATCCAGGCGGCGGCGATGGTGCCGCTCATCGGTTTGCCGGTGATCTTCCAGACGACGGCGCGGAGCATGCGGCCGCCGTCGAGGGGCAGTCCGGGCAGCAGGTTGAACGCGGCCACGATCAGGTTGGAGATCATCAGTCCGGCCAGCAGCACGCCGGGGACGGTGCCGGGCTCGACGGTCTGGAGGGCGACGTAGAAGACACCGGCGAGGACCAGCGAGAGCAGCGGTCCGACGAAGGCCAGTACGAACTCGCGGCCCGGGGTCTCGGACTCCTTCTCGATTTCCGAGACTCCGCCGAAGAACTGCAGCTGGATGCGGCGCACCGGCAGTTTGAAGCGCAGTGCGGCGATGGTGTGGGCGAGTTCGTGGACGAGTACGGAGGCGTAGAAGGCCACCGCGAAGAACAGTGACACGAGGTATCGGGCGTTGCCGAGTTCGGGCAGGACTCGGTCGAGTTGGCCGCCGAAGACCCAGGTGATCAGTGCGGCGACGAGGAACCAGCTGGGTGCGACGTACACGGGCACGCCGAACGGGCGTCCCATGAGGATTCCGCCGCCGGGCTCCTTGGGCCGCTGGGGCGGTTTGCGGTCTCCGGTGGGGGCGGTGGGGATGCGGCCGCCGGTGTCGTCGTCGGCGCGGGGCGCGGCCGCGGGCGGGGTGTCTGCCTGGGGCTCGGGGCGCGCGGGGTTTCCGTGCTGGGCCGAGGGGTCGGGGTGTTGCCGGGTCGGCTCTGTGGGTGTGGCGGTTCTGTGATCGGCCGGAGGCTCGGTGGGTGCCGGCGGCTGGTGGCCGGGTGAGGGGTGGGTGCGCGCCGGGGTGGCGCTGTCGGCCGGGGCGTCGGGCGCCGGCCGGTTCTCACTGGGCTTGGGTTCGGGGCGTGCGGTGTCGTCGGCCGGGGTCGACTGCCCTGCGGGGCGCTCGGTCGACTCGTCACTGCCGGACCGCGGCTGCCCGCTCCCGCCGCTCTCGTCCACGATGTCCCCTCGTTCGATGCGTCTTCCGCGCCCGGTTACGTGCGGGGCGGAAGGGTCTGTGGTCGATGCTATGTGGTCGTCGCCGCTCGTTCTGCCCCGGCACCCCCTCTGTTACCCGTGCCGTCGTGCGGGCTGTTTCCCGGTGGTCGTGGGAGACGTTCGCGCGTGCGGTGGCGGGGGGTGTTCCGTAGGGTCGCGTGCCTTCCGATGTGCGCCCCTGAGCGCATGTCTCGCTCGCTCCGGCGAGATCGCGGTCCCGCGGGTCGTCACTGTCAGTGGTGGCCCGTATGGTCTGTGGGCATGGAAACCAGTACCGACGGCACCAGTACCGACGGCACCAGTAGCGGCGGCGCCAGGGCGGAGGGCTCCGGTGACGGGGGCTCGGGCGCGGGGCTCCCGTCAGGGGCGCGGGCCGGGGCCGGCGTGGCTCCGGCGTCGCTCTCGCCCTCGCGCGCCAGCGACTTCATGCAGTGCCCGCTGCTCTACCGCTTCCGGGTGATCGACAGACTCCCGGAGAAGCCGAGCGAGGCGGCCACGCGCGGCACGCTGGTGCACGCGGTGCTGGAGCGGCTCTTCGACGCTCCGGCGACGGAGCGCACGGCGCCGCGGGCGAGGGCGTTGATCCCCGGCCAGTGGGACCGGCTGCGCGAGTCGAAGCCGGAGGTCGTGGAGTTGTTCGCGGACGACCCCGGGGGTGAGCGGCTGGCCCGTTGGCTCGGGGAGGCGGAGCAGCTGCTGGAGCGCTGGTTCACTCTGGAGGATCCGACCCGGTTGGAGCCCGCGGAGCGCGAGTTGTTCGTCGAGGCGGAGCTGGACTCGGGGCTCAGGCTGCGCGGGATCATCGACCGTGTCGATGTCGCGCCGACCGGTGAGGTGCGGATCGTCGACTACAAGACGGGCAAGGCCCCGAGACCGGAGTACGCCGAGGGCGCGTTGTTCCAGATGAAGTTCTACGCCCTGGTGGTGTGGCGTCTGAAGAGGGTCGTGCCGCGCCGGCTCCAGCTGGTCTACCTGGGCAGTGGGGATGTGGTGACGTACGATCCGGTGTTCGCCGATCTGGAGCGCGTCGAGCGCAAGCTGCTCGCCTTGTGGGAGGCGATCAGCGCGGCCACCGAGACGGGCGACTGGCGGCCCCGGCCCAGCAAGCTCTGTGGCTGGTGCGACCACCAGGCGTTCTGTCCGGAATTCGGCGGCACTCCCCCGCCGTACCCGCTGCCGCTGAGGTCGCCCGCGTCGGGCCGAGACCCGCAGGGCAGAATGGGGCCGGACTAGCGAAGGAGACTTACGTGGCCATCCGCGTCCTACTGGTCGACGACCAGCCGCTGCTGCGTACCGGCTTCCGGATGATCCTGGAGGCGGAGCAGGAACTCGCGGTCGTGGGGGAGGCCGGAGACGGTCTTCAGGCGCTCGACCAGGTACGTGCCCTGCAGCCCGATGTGGTGCTGATGGATATCCGCATGCCGCGGATGGACGGGGTGGAGGCGACCCGGCAGATCACCGGGCCCGGCCGGGACGGTCCGGCGAAGGTGCTGGTGCTGACCACGTTCGATCTCGACGAGTATGTCGTGGAGGCGTTGCGGGCCGGGGCCAGCGGTTTCCTGCTCAAGGACGCGCCGGCCAACGAGTTGGTGCAGGCGATCCGTGTGGTGGCCGCCGGTGAGGCGATGCTCGCGCCCAGCATCACGCGTCGGCTCCTCGACAAGTACGCGACGCATCTGCCCTCCGGTGACGAGCCGGTGCCGGACACGCTGCACACGCTGACCGACCGTGAGGTGGAGGTGCTGAAGCTGGTGGCGCGCGGGTTGTCCAACGCGGAGATCGCGGCCGATCTGTTCGTCAGCGAAACCACGGTCAAGACGCATGTGGGGCATGTCCTGACGAAGCTGGGCCTGCGCGACCGTGTGCAGGCCGCGGTGTACGCGTACGAGAGCGGGCTGGTGCGTCCCGGCGCGCAGTAGCGGGCGTGCCGGCACGGGCCGGGTGTACGGCGTCGAGGGCGCCCCTTCGTCACAGGGGGCGCCCTCGGTGTTCGTGGCTGTGCGTGTCAGTCCTTGCTGATCTCCCGGAATCAGTCCTTGCTGATCTCCCAGAAGCGGAACACCGTCGACGCGTCGAGGCAGTACTCCAGGCCGTAGACGTTGTCCTTGACGACCGCGTACTGCTTGGCCTGCCAGATCGGGATGACGGGGAGGTTCTCGGCGACGATGTTCTGGAGTTCGGCGTATTCCTGCTCGGTCGCGGAGCGCTCGCTCTCGGCGGCCGTCTTCGGCAGGAGCGTGCCGGTGATCGTCTTGTTGGTGTAGTTGTTGCCGAGCACGTTGCCGTCGCCGAAGAACGGGCTGGTGAAGTTGTCGGGGTCCGGGTAGTCGGGCACCCAGCCCTTCACGTACACGCCGTACTTGCCCGCGGCGATGTCCTTCTCGTACTGCTCGAAGGGGACGGACTTCACGGTCGCGTCGAACAGGCCGCTGTTGTTGAGCTGTGTGGCGATCGCCTGGAACTCCTGGTCGGTGGACGGGCCGTAGCGCGACGGGGTGGACCAGAGGGTCAGCTCGACCTTGTCGTTGATGCCGTCGGCGCGCAGGGCGGCCTCCGCCTTGGTCTTGGAGGGGCGGGCGCCGTAGGTGTCGAAGAAGGCCGTGTTGTGGCCGGTGATGCCGGCCGGGATGATCGAGTACAGCGGTGTCGCCGTGCCCTGGTAGACCTGCTCGATGAGGGCCTCGCGGTCCAGCAGGTAGGCCATGGCCCGGCGGACGCCGAGTTTGCCCGCCACCGGGTCGTCCATGTTGAAGACCAGGTGCTGGACCTCGGCTCCGGTGCCGTCGACGATGTCGAGGGCGCTGTGGGCGGAGCTGTCCGCCTCGATGTCGGCGATGTCGGTGGAGCTGAGCCCGCGGTAGGCGACGTCGAGCTCGTTGTCGCGCAGGTCCCTCTTGAGGGCGGTCTGGTCGCCGTGGAAGAACTTCAGGGTGACTCCGGAGTTCTCCACGTCGGCGTTGCCCTCGTAGTTCTCGTTGACCGAGAAGACGGCCTCGTCCTTGCCGAAGGAGTCGAGTGTGTACGGGCCGGAGCCGACAGCCCCGCCGTCCTGGCGGAGCCTGTCGGCGTCGTAGGTGCGGTGGTCGACGATCGAGCCCGCGCCGGAGGCCACCTTGCTCGGGAAGGTGGCGTCGGCGTACTTGAGTTTGAAGACGACGGTTTTGTCGTCCGGCGTCTCGACCTCGTCGAGCATGGGGAACATGATCGCCGGACCGGCCTCGTCGTTGATCTTCAGCATGCGGTCGAAGGAGAACTTGACGTCCTTCGAGGTGAGGGAGTCACCGTTGCTGAACTTCAGGCCGTCCTTGAGCGTGCACTTGTAGGTTGTGGTCCGGTCGTCGGTGAAGGCGCACTCCCTGGCGGCCTCCGGCCGGGGTTCGGTGGCGCCGTTGGGGAAGCTCAGCAGCGACTGGAAGACGTTGTTGAAGAGCAGCCAGGATCCCGGGTCGTAGCCGGACGCGGGGTCGGTGGCCAGTACCTCGTCGGACATCCCCATCACGATGCGGGAGCCGGGGTCGGAGGCGTTGCCCGTGACGGTGCCACAGCCGGTGAGCAGGCCGATGGCCAGTCCTGTGGTGAGGGACAGGACTGGCGAGGGGTTACGCATGTTCACGTGCGAGTGCCTTGATGTTGTCGGTTCACGGAGCCTCCGGGCCCGAAGGCCCGGAGTACGGAGTGCGGTCTCCGGTCAGCCGCCGATACCACGGCCGAGTTCCCACAGCTGAAGCGATGACGCGGAGTTGAGCACGTACTCGCCCCCGGTGATGTCGTCCCTCACGGCGACGTACTGGTTGCCCTGCCACAGCGGCAGGAGCGGTACGTCCTCGGCCACGATGTCCTGGATGTCGTTGATGCTGTCCGAGGCGGTGAGGCGGTCGGCCTCTCGGCGGGCCTCGGGCAGCAGCGTGCCCCGGATCTCGTTGTTCGCGTAGGGCAGGCGCAGGAAGTTGTCCTTGTCGAGGAACGGCGAGAGGTATGTCTCGGCGTCCGGGTAGTCCGGGAACCAGCCATAGCCGAAGACGGCGTACTCGCCCTCCCGTTCGGCCGTCTGGAACTTGTCCCAGGGCGCGCCCTTGATGTCGACCTCGAACAGGCCGCTTTCGTTGAGCTGCTTCTGCAGCTGCTCGAACTCCGGCTTCGTGGCGGCGCCGTAGTGGTCGGTCGTGTAGTTCAGGGTCAGCTTCACCGGGGTGGTGACGCCGGCCGCGGTCAGGATGGACTTGGCCCTGGCCTTGCTGGGCTCGCCGTACTTGTTGAAGAACGCGTTGGAGTGGCCGGTGATGCTGGCCGGGACCATGGAGTAGAGCGGTTCCGCCTGGGTGCCGTAGACCTCGGAGACAAGGGCGGCGCGGTCGACGAGCTGGGCCATGGCCTGGCGGACGGCCTTGGTCTTGACCAGCGGTGCGTTGGTGTTGAAGGCCAGGTAGCGGATCTCCAGGCCGGGCGCGTCGATGAGGTCGATGTCGTCGGAGGAGGAGTCCGCGAGCTTGTCGATCTGCTCCGGCGACATGGCGCGGGTCATCAGATCGATGTCGCCCTTTTCGAGCGCGGCGCCCATGGCTTCGGCATCGTCGAAGGAGCGCAGGACGACCTCGTCGTTCTTCGGCTTCAACAGCCCCTTGTAGTGGGGGTTCTTGGTGAAGACGGTCTCGACGACCTCGTTGCCCTTGACCTCGGCCTTGAGGGTGTACGGGCCGGAGCCGTCGACTTCGAAGCCGTCCCGCAGTTTCTTCTTGTCGTAGTCGTCGGAGTTGACGATGCCGGCGACGGGTGTGGAGAGCTTGAACGGGAAGGTGGCGTCAGGTCCGTTGAGGTGGAAGATCACCTCGCGGTCGCCCTTGGTCTCCACGAGCTGGATCGTCGACAGGAGGGCGAACACACCGCTGTCGGCCTTGATGGCGCGCGCCCGGTCGATGGAGAACTTCACGTCCTCGGCGGTGATCGGGTCGCCGCTCGCGAACTTCAGGCCCTCGCGGAGCGTGCAGGCGTAGCGCTCGTTGCCGGTGTCGGTGAAGCGGCAGCTCTCGGCTGCCTCGGGCTCGGGGGCGCCGTCACCGCGGGGCTGCGTCATCAGGGTCTGCACGGTCTGACGCAGGACGTTCCAGGTACCGACGTCGTACGCGTAGGCGGGGTCGAGCGGCGCGGGGGTGTTGCTGGAGGCGGTGAACCGGTCCGTCGTACCCACGACGATCGCGTCGCCACCGCTCCCGCCGTCGGAGCTGCCACAGGCGGCGAGCACGGGGGTGAGCAGGCTTATGACGGCCGGCAGCACCAGAGTTTTGCGGTTCATGCTCGTGTTTCTCCAGTAGCTGTCTTTCCACGGACCCGGCAGCTGGGGTGTGCGGCGGGTCACGGGGTACAGGATGTCCTCGCGACGAGATTAGTCCGCACCGGAAGACTGGTTTGCACACAGCGGAGTTGAGTTCCCATCACGCTGCGGAACCGACCGCGGACACACTGAACAGTTGGTCAGTGGACTGATCAGTGCAGGTAGCACTAATCGGGACACAAAGACGTGCCGAGCATCGCGGTACGGGCGGGTGACGCACAGGCAGGCCCCCTTGTCGACCCTGCGGCTGGTGATGAACATCACAGGGCCGTTTGCATGGGCCAGTAGGGGAATTCAGCCAGGGCGCATCGAATCGAATTGCCACGCGACGAAGGCGCGAAGCCCTTTGCATTATCGCGTATTCAATGAGGCACCCTGGGTGAACAGGACCTGGATTTCCGTGGTCAGAGGGCCACCAACCCCCGGAGAAAAGAAAGATCGACTTCTTCGAGCGAGGTGACGATCGTGCGCCGGACGGCGGGCGCGATGGGCGCCACCGAGGGGACCGCGACCACGTGGCAGCCGGCGGCCTCGGCGGCCGCGACTCCCGTCGCCGTGTCCTCGATGACCGCGCATCTGGCCGGGTCGGCGCCCAGCCCGGCGGCCGCCAGCAGATACGGGTCGGGGTGCGGCTTGGTCCGCTCCACCTCGTCTCCCGCGACGGAGAGGGAGAAGTGCTGCGGGCCGAGCGAGGTCAGGATGCGGTCGATGATGCGCCGGTGGGAGGCGGAGACCAGGGCCGTGGGAATGCCGTGCGCGGCGAGCTCGGCCAGCAGTCTGGCGGCGCCCGGCATCAGCGGCAGCGTACGCCCGATGCGGTCCTCGAACCCGTCGTTGAGCAGCACGGTGAGCTCGGCGAGGGTGATGTCGGCGCCCGTGGCCTCGATGAGGAAGCCGGCACTGCGGGTCATGGGGCCGCCGACCACGACATGGCGCCAGGAGTCGTCGAGTGCGTGACCGAGGCCCGCGAAGACCTCGACCTCGACGTCCCACCAGAATCCCTCGGTGTCCACCAGGGTTCCGTCCATGTCGAGGAGCACAGCCTGCAGTGCTGAGCCTTCGGCCGTCTGGGTACCGAGCGCGGGGACCGTTGTCGTCATCCGGCGCACCTCCTTGTGGGACGAGCAGGCCGGTTCCCTGATGGGGAACCGGCCTGCGGTGGATCGACCAGTTTACGACGCCGTTCGACGAAACGCTCGGTTTGAGCTCCACACACGTGGGCACTCAAAGGGCCCACACATGCACCGGCCGGGTCGTGTCGTCAAACGGACGGGCGGGAACGCGACGCTCGTGCCCCCTGCATCGTGCTCGACACCCCTAGCGGGCGTTGAAGTACTTCGCCTCGGGGTGGTGGATGACGATCGCGTCGGTGGACTGCTCGGGATGCAGCTGGAACTCCTCGGAGAGTTTCACACCGATCCGCTCGGGTTCCAGCAGCTCGGCGATCTTGGCGCGGTCCTCCAGGTCGGGGCAGGCGCCGTAGCCGAGCGAGAAGCGGGCTCCGCGGTACTTGAGGTCGAACATGTCCTCGATCGCCGCGGGGTCCTCTCCCGCGAAACCGAGTTCGGCGCGTACGCGTGCGTGCCAGTACTCGGCGAGGGCCTCGGCCAACTGCACGGACAGGCCGTGGAGTTCGAGGTAGTCGCGGTAGGAGTTGGACTCGAAGAGACGGGACGTCTCCTCCCCGATCTTCGAGCCGACGGTGACGACCTGCAGGCCCACGACGTCCCTCTCGCCGGACTCCTCCGGGCGGAAGAAGTCGGCCAGGCACAGCCGGCGGCCCCGGCGCTGGCGCGGGAAGGTGAAGCGGGTGCGCTCGTTGCCCTGCTCGTCCAGGATGATCAGGTCGTCGTCCTTGGACACGCAGGGGAAGTAGCCGTAGACCACGGCCGCTTCGAGGAGGCCCTCGGTCTGGAGCCTGTCCAGCAGTCCGCGCAGCCGCGGCCGCCCCTCCGTCTCGACCAGGTCCTCGTACGACGGTCCGTCACCGGTACGCGTCTGCTTCAAACCCCACTGGCCCTTGAACAGGGCACCCTCGTCCAGCCAGGACGCGTACTCCTTCAACTGGATGCCTTTGACGACGCGGGTACCGAAGAACGGCGGGGCCGGGACGGGGTTGTCGGTGGCGACGTCGGAGCGGACATGGCCCTCCTCCGGCCGCTCCTCGACGACCGTGCGGGCCGGGGTGGCCTTGACGCGGCGCTGCCTCAGTTCCGGCAGGACCGCTCCGGGCACGCCCCGCTTGACGCCGATCAGGGCGTCCATCAGCCGCAGCCCCTCGAACGCGTCCCGCGCGTACCGGACTTCGCCCTCGTACAACTCGTGCAGGTCCTGCTCCACGTACGCACGGGTCAGCGCCGCGCCGCCGAGGATGACCGGGTAGTCGGTGGCAAGGCCGCGCTGGTTGAGCTCCTCCAGGTTCTCCTTCATGATCACCGTGGACTTGACCAGGAGCCCGGACATGCCGATGACATCGGCCCGGTGCTCCTCGGCCGCCTCCAGGATCGCGGAGACCGGCTGCTTGATGCCGAGGTTGACGACGTTGTAGCCGTTGTTGGACAGGATGATGTCGACGAGATTCTTGCCGATGTCGTGCACGTCGCCGCGGACGGTGGCGAGCACGATGGTGCCCTTGCCGTCGGCGTCGGTCTTCTCCATGTGCGGTTCGAGGTAGGCGACGGCTGCCTTCATCACCTCGGCGGACTGGAGGACGAACGGCAGCTGCATCCGGCCGGAGCCGAACAGCTCGCCGACGACCTTCATGCCGTCCAGCAGTGTGACGTTGACGATGTCCAGGGCCGGACGGTCCTGCAGGGCCGCGTCCAGATCGGCCTCCAGGCCGTTGCGTTCGCCGTCGATGATGCGGCGCTTGAGGCGCTCCTCCAGGGGCAGCGCGGCCAGTTCCTCGGCCTTGCCCGCCCTCAGCGACTTGGCCGTGGCACCCTCGAACAGCGCCATCAGCTTCTGCAGCGGGTCGTAGCCCTCGGTGCGGCGGTCGTGGATGAGGTCGAGAGCGGTCCGGACCTCCTCCTCGTTGAACCGGGCGATCGGCAGGATCTTCGACGCGTGCACGATCGCCGAGTCCAGGCCCGCCTTGACGCACTCGTCCAGGAAGACGGAGTTGAGCAGGATGCGGGCGGCCGGGTTGAGGCCGAAGGAGATGTTCGACAGGCCCAGGGTGGTCTGCACCCGCGGATGACGGCGCTTGAGCTCACGGATCGCCTCGATGGTGGCGATGCCGTCCTTGCGGGACTCCTCCTGACCGGTGCAGATGGTGAAGGTCAGACAGTCGACGAGGATGTCCTCCTCGTGGATCCCCCAGTTCCCCGTCAGGTCCGCGATCAGCCGCTCGGCGATCTCCACCTTCTTCTCGGGGGTGCGGGCCTGTCCCTCCTCGTCGATGGTCAGCGCGATCAGTGCGGCGCCGTGCTCCCGGGCGAGCGTTGTGACCTTCGCGAAACGGGACTCCGGTCCGTCGCCGTCCTCGTAGTTGACCGAGTTGATCACCGCGCGGCCACCCAGCCGCTCCAGTCCGGCCTCGATGACATCGACCTCGGTGGAGTCCAGGACGATCGGCAGCGTGGACGCGGTCGCGAACCGGCCGGCGAGTTCCCGCATGTCGGCGACGCCGTCCCTGCCGACGTAGTCCACGCACAGGTCGAGCATGTGGGCGCCCTCGCGGATCTGCTCGCGGGCCATCTCCACACAGTCGTCCCAGCGGCCCTCCAGCATGGCCTCACGGAACTTCTTGCTGCCGTTGGCGTTCGTGCGCTCGCCGATCGCCAGGTAGGACGTGTCCTGACGGAAGGGGACCGTCTGGTAGAGGGAGGCGGCGCCGGGCTCGGGCCGGGGGTCGCGCCGCGTCGGGGTGAGCTCGCGCACCCGCTCGACGACCTGGCGCAGGTGCTCCGGGGTGGTGCCGCAGCAGCCGCCCACCAACGACAGCCCGTACTCACGCACGAACGTCTGCTGGGCGTCGGCGAGTTCGGGGGCCGTCAGCGGGTAGTGCGCGCCGTCCTTGCCGAGAACGGGCAGACCGGCGTTCGGCATGCAGGACAGCGGGATACGGGAGTGGCGGGCCAGATACCGCAGGTGCTCACTCATCTCGGCCGGGCCGGTCGCGCAGTTCAGCCCGATCATGTCGATGCCCAGCGGCTCCAGCGCGGTCAGCGCGGCACCGATCTCCGAGCCGAGCAGCATCGTGCCGGTCGTCTCCACCGTCACCGACACGATCAGCGGCAGGTCCAGACCGGACGACTGCAGGGCGCGGCGGGCACCGAGCACGGCCGCCTTGGTCTGCAGCAGGTCCTGCGTCGTCTCCACCAGCAGCGCGTCCGCGCCGCCCGCGATCAGGCCCTCGGCGTTCTGCTGGTAGGCGTCCCGCAGCGTGGGGTACGGGGCGTGCCCGAGCGTCGGCAGCTTCGTGCCAGGGCCCATGGAACCCAGCACCCAACGCTGCTGTCCCGTCGACACCGTGAACTCGTCGGCGACCTCACGCGCGATCCGCGCGCCCGCCTCGGACAGCTCGTACACGCGCCCGGGAATGTCGTACTCACCGAGGGCGGAGAAGTTCGCCCCGAAGGTGTTCGTCTCCACGCAGTCCACGCCCACCGCGAAGTACTCCTCGTGCACCGAGCGCACGATGTCCGGGCGGGTCAGGTTCAGGATCTCGTTGCAGCCCTCAAGGTTCTCGAAGTCCTCCAGCGTCGGTTCCTGCGCCTGCAGCATCGTGCCCATCGCACCGTCGGCCACCACCACACGGGTGGCCAGAGCATGGCGCAGGGCGTCGGATCGGGTCCGGCTGTCGGAAGCGGCGGACGTAGGGGACGGATTCGGCAACGAGGCCATAAAGGTGCTCCCTGGGGTGCGACGGCTGTCGGCTTTGCGGCTCCTTGCGGAAGGCGCACCCGGCCAGGGTAGCCCGGAGCGGGCGCGGTCGGCCGACCCGTCCACGAGACGGACGGACGCGGCGGCCCCCGGGACGGGCGGGCCCCTCGCCGACGCGACATGCGTCCACACCCCGCGACATGCGGTTTACTCCGACGGCGCGCGTGAACGTGCGGGGCTCGTCGGGGGTGATCCGCCGAAAAGGCCGTGTCCGCCATTGGCGGCGGATCGACGACGGCGGGTAGTGTTCGACAATGCCGAACGGTGTCAGTGGAGGCGCGCACCGACGGCCGAAGGGGACGGAGGCAGGACGGCGATGGCACGGAACATCCAGTCGCTCGAACGGGCGGCCGCGATGCTGCGGCTGCTCGCGGGCGGCGAGCGGCGACTGGGCCTCTCGGACATCGCCTCGTCGCTGGGCCTCGCCAAGGGCACGGCCCACGGCATACTGCGCACCCTCCAGCAGGAGGGCTTCGTCGAGCAGGACGACGCCTCCGGGCGCTACCAGCTGGGCGCCGAGCTGCTGCGCCTGGGCACCACCTACCTCGACGTGCACGAGCTGCGGGCGCGCGCCCTGGTGTGGACCGACGACCTGGCCCGCTCCAGCGGGGAGAGCGTCTACCTGGGGGTGCTGCACCAGCAGGGCGTGCTGATCGTGCACCACGTCTTCCGGCCGGACGACAGCCGGCAGGTCCTGGAGATCGGGGCCATGCAGCCGCTGCACTCCACGGCGCTGGGCAAGGTGCTCTCGGCGTACGACCCGGTGGCGCACAGCGAGGTCGTGGAGGGCCACCGGAAGGCGTTCACGGACCGGACCATCTGCGAGCTGGGCGAGTTCGAGGGCGTCCTCGACCTCACGCGCGCGCGTGGGTACGCGGTCGACGTCGAGGAGACCTGGGAGGGCGTCGCGTCCATCGCCGCGCCCATCCACGACCGGCGCCGTATGCCGGTGGGCGCGGTCGGCATCACCGGCGCCGTGGAGCGGGTGTGTCGCGACGGCGAGGTACGCCCGGAGCTGATCGCGGCGGTGCGGGACTGCGCACGCTCGGTGTCCCGGGATCTGGGTGCCGCACGGTTCTGATCGCGGCAGGGGCGCACCCGGCTCCGCAGCGCACCGCACGCACCCGAACCCGGGTGCGCGTACACACCCGGCAGCGCACCGCACGCATGCGGCTACCAGCGGGAGATCGACAACCGGCCGCGCTCCATAACGATCGCGTTTTCGACAACGGACCCCTTGACGTGCGCCTGGAGCCAAAGCCAGACTCCCGTCCATCGGTCGGCATTGTCGAACACTTATCGGTAATCCGCGCTAGGGTGTGACAACGCCACGGGCCGGCATCGCTCTCACCCCCGAGGGCACGGACCTCCGGAGGGACCCGGGGTTCCGCCTTCCCTGGACGAAGGACAAAGGAGTCGCGGGTGTCCAGCTCCGACATCTTCATCGGCGAGACCATCGGTACCGCCGTACTCATCCTGCTCGGCGCGGGCGTCTGCGCCGCCGTCACGCTGAAGGCCTCCAAGGCCCGTAACGCCGGCTGGCTCGCCATCACCTTCGGATGGGGTTTCGCCGTTCTGACGGCGGTCTACACCTCGGCGCCGCTGTCGGGTGCCCATCTGAACCCGGCCGTGACCCTCGCGATCGCCATCAAGGACGGCGACTGGAGCAACGTGCCGACGTACTGGGCGGGCCAGATGCTCGGCGCCATGATCGGTGCCGCGCTGGTCTGGGTCGCGTACTACGGACAGTTCCACGCGCACCTCACCGACCGGGAGATCGTCGGCGGTCCCGGCGCGCAGGCCACCAAGGCCAAGGCCGTCGAGGCGCGGGAGGCCGGTGCGGGCCCCGTGCTCGGGATCTTCTCCACCGGCCCCGAGATCCGGAACGCGGCCCAGAACCTGGCCACCGAGATCATCGGCACCCTCGTGCTCGTCCTCGCCGTCCTCACCCAGGGCCTGAACGACAGCGGCAAGGGCCTCGGTACCCTGGGCGCCCTGATCACCGCCCTCGTGGTCGTGTCCATCGGCCTCTCGCTCGGTGGCCCGACCGGGTACGCGATCAACCCGGCCCGTGATCTCGGTCCGCGGATCACGCGCGCCCTGCTGCCGCTGCCCAACAAGGGCGGCTCGGACTGGAGCTACGCCTGGGTCCCCGTGGTCGGCCCGCTGATCGGCGGCGCGCTCGCCGCAGGCATCTACAGGCTCGCCTTCGCCTGAGAGCACCACGCCTGCCGGCACCGCTGAAACCACGGCCCATCGGGCCACGAACACCGCGCCCCACCGACAGCCGCTTGTCCGCAGAGATCGCAGAGATTCAGGAGCATCCCGTGACCGACACCCGCGCCGGCATCGCTTCCCACGGCCAGGGCCCGTTCATCGCCGCCATCGACCAGGGCACGACCTCGTCCCGCTGCATCGTCTTCGACCGAGACGGCCGTATCGTCTCCGTCGACCAGAAGGAGCACGAGCAGATCTTCCCCAAGCCGGGCTGGGTCGAGCACAACGCCACCGAGATCTGGACCAACGTCCAGGAGGTCGTCGCCGGAGCCATAGAGAAGGCCGGCATCACCCGCGACGACATCAAGGCCATCGGCATCACCAACCAGCGTGAGACCACGCTGCTCTGGGACAAGAACACCGGTGAGCCCGTCCACAACGCCATCGTCTGGCAGGACACCCGCACCGACGCGCTCTGCAAGGAGCTCGGGCGCAACGTCGGCCAGGACCGTTTCCGTCGCGAGACCGGTCTCCCCCTCGCCTCCTACTTCGCCGGTCCCAAGGCCCGCTGGCTGCTGGACAACGTCGAGGGCCTGCGTGAGCGCGCCGAGGCCGGCGACATCCTGTTCGGCACGATGGACTCCTGGGTCATCTGGAACCTGACGGGCGGGGTCAACGGCGGACGCCACGTCACCGACGTCACCAACGCCTCCCGCACCCTCCTGATGAACCTCCACACCATGGAGTGGGACGACAAGATCTGCGCCTCAATCGGCGTGCCGCAGCAGATGCTGCCGGAGATCCGCTCCTCCGCCGAGGTGTACGGCGAGATCACCGGCGGCAGGCTGGGCGAGCTGCTCGGCGGCATCCCGGTCGCCTCCGCGCTCGGCGACCAGCAGGCGGCCCTGTTCGGCCAGACCTGTTTCGCCGAGGGCGAGGCCAAGTCCACCTACGGCACCGGCACCTTCATGCTGATGAACACCGGTGAGAAGATCATCAACTCGTACAGCGGGCTGCTGACCACCGTGGGCTACCGGATCGGCGACGAGAAGCCGGTCTACGCCCTGGAGGGCTCGATCGCCGTCACCGGTTCGCTGGTGCAGTGGATGCGCGACCAGATGGGCCTGATCTCCACCGCCGCCGAGATCGAGACGCTGGCGCTCTCGGTCGAGGACAACGGCGGCGCGTACTTCGTACCGGCCTTCTCCGGCCTGTTCGCCCCGTACTGGCGCTCCGACGCCCGCGGTGTGATCGCGGGCCTCACCCGGTACGTCACCAAGGCGCACCTCGCGCGCGCCGTCCTGGAGGCCACCGCCTGGCAGACCCGGGAGATCACCGACGCGATGACCAAGGACTCCGGCGTCGAGCTCTCCGCGCTCAAGGTCGACGGCGGCATGACCTCCAACAACCTGTTGATGCAGACGCTCTCGGACTTCCTGGACGCCCCCGTGGTGCGGCCGATGGTGGCCGAGACCACCTGCCTCGGCGCGGCGTACGCGGCCGGTCTCGCCGTCGGCTTCTGGGCCGGCACCGACGACCTGCGCCGCAACTGGCGCCGTGCCGCCGAGTGGACCCCCCGCATGGACGCGGAGCACCGCGACCGTGAGTACAAGAACTGGCTCAAGGCCGTCGAGCGGACCATGGGCTGGATCGCCGACGACGCCGACTAGCGCTGCCCAGAGCTGCTGAGAGCCGCCTGGCGCCACCTAGCCGGCGCTTCCTTGAGCTGCTGAGAACTGACGAGGAGTAAGAACCGCATGACCAGTCAGTCCACCCTGCAGGCCCTGCCCACCCTGGGCACGCGCCCGGCAGCCGGGTCGAACCCGACCCGCGCCGAGACCCGGGAGCAGCTCGCCAAGGCGTCGTACGACCTCCTCGTCATCGGCGGCGGCATCCTGGGCATCTCCACCGCCTGGCATGCCGCGCAGTCCGGGCTCAGGGTGGCGCTGGTCGACGCCGGCGACTTCGCCGGCGCCACCTCCTCCGCCTCCTCCAAGCTGCTTCACGGAGGTTTGCGCTATCTGCAGACCGGTGCGGTGAGGCTGGTGGCGGAGAACCACTTCGAGCGCCGTGCGGTCTCCCGCCAGGTGGCCCCCCACCTGGCCAACCCGCTCACGTTCTACCTCCCCGTGTACAAGGGCGGCCCGCACGGCGCGGCGAAGCTCGGGGCGGGCGTGTTCGCCTACTCCGCGCTGTCGGCGTTCGGCGACGGGGTGGGCCACCTGCTGAGCCCGGCGAAGGCCGCGCAGGACGTGCCCGAGCTGCGTACGGACAACCTCAGGGCCGTGGCCGTGTACGGCGACGACCAGATGAACGACTCCCGGATGGCGCTGATGACGGTCCGCGCGGCCGTCGAGGCGGGCGCCGTCGTCCTCAACCACGCCGAGGTCACCGGTCTGCGCTTCACCCGGGGCCGGGTCACGGGCGCGGAGCTCAAGGACCGGCTGTCCGGCGACGAGTTCGGCGTGAACGCCCGTCTCGTGCTGAACGCGACCGGCCCGTGGGTCGACCACCTGCGCCGTATGGAGAACCCGGACGCGGCCCCCTCCATCCGTCTGTCCAAGGGCGCGCACCTGGTGCTGAAGCGCACCTCGCCGTGGCGGGCCGCGCTCGCCACCCCGATCGACAGGTACCGCATCACCTTCGCCCTCCCCTGGGAGGACATGCTGCTGCTCGGCACCACCGACGAGGAGTACGTGGGCGACCCGGCCGAGGTCGCGGTCACCGAGAAGGACACGGCTCAGATACTCGACGAGGCCGCGCTGTCGATCCGCGACCAGCAGCTGTCGCGCGACCTGATCACCTACGCGTTCGCGGGTCTGCGGGTGCTGCCGGGCGGCCCCGGCGACACGTCGAAGGCGAAGCGGGAGACGGTCGTGACGGAGGGCAGGGGCGGGATGCTCTCGGTCGCGGGCGGCAAGTGGACCACGTTCCGCCACATCGGCCGTACGGTCATGAAGAAGCTTCAGGCGCTGCCGGGCCGCCCGCTGGGCGAGGACTTCGAACCGATCGCCTCACTCCCGAAGAGGCTGCCGCTGCCGGGCGTCGCCAACCCGCGCGCGGTCGCCCACCGGCTTCTGGTCGACCGCCCGGCGCCCGGCCCGCGTATGGCGCCCGACACGGCGCGGCACCTGGCCACGCACTACGGTTCGCTCGCCTTCGACATCGCCCGCCTCGCCAACGACGACCCCGAGCTGGGCGAACGCGTCCACCCGGACGCGCCGGAGATCTGGGCACAGGTCGTCTACGCCCGCGACAACGAGTGGGCCGAGACGGCGGACGACGTGCTGCGCCGCCGGACGACGCTGACGATCCGGGGCCTGGACACGGACGACGTCCGCGGCAAGGTGCGGGACCTGCTCGACAAGGAGTGACTCCCGCGGGCACGTGATGGCGTCAGCCCTGCCAGCGGCCTCCGGAGAAGCGGACGAACGCCTCCGCCACGTCCGGTGGCAGGACCGGGCGCACCTGCATCGGCAGCACCAGATACCAGCCGTCGCGGCCGTGGAACACCCGCTTCGGTTCCGGCGCCCCGGGCCTGAGCCGGACGTGCGGGCCGTGCACACGCTGGTTGCGGCCGCGGACGTGGACCTGCCGGACGCGGACCGCCAGGACGTCGTGCCAGGCGTACGCGGCCCGGTGGCGTCCCATACGGGACGTGATCCCCTGGGCGTCGACGCGCAGCTCCAGTGGGGTCCTGGGCAGCAGGAACGCCACGATGTTGATGAGCAGGGCGAAGACGGGCCAGAACAGCACGCTGATCCAGCTCGTCAGGGTGTCCCAGTTGCCGGTCGCGGCCAGGCGCAGCAACGCGACGATCATGAACATGCCGCACCACACCCAGTGGCCCAGCGGCAGACGCCGGTCGCGGCCGGTCATGACGTACGCCTGTTCGGTGAAGGACACGGTGTAGCCGCGCAGTTCACGCATCGGCGGCGGATTGTCCAGCATGTCCGAGAAGCTCGGCAACGGCGCGGCGGCGGGCGGGCGTTGCGGCTGGGGTCCCGTGACCACGAGGGGCTGCCGCCGCGGCGCCACCGGGGCGACAGACGTGGGTTCCACGGGCCGGACGCGTCCCGCCAGGTGTTCCTGGAGCCGCAGGTGCCGGAAGCGGTACACGCCTCCGTACCGCTGGAGCAGCCCCTGACGGTACGCGTCGCGCAGGAACTCCATGAGCGACCAGGGCACCCGTCCCAGGACCGCGAGCCACGCCTTGGAGACCACCCACACGAACCACGGGCTCAGGACCACGAGCACCATCACGGCTCCGGTGAAGCTCTCCACGGAGGCGGTCCAGACGCTCACGGGGCCGCCCTCGCTGAGCAGGACGTTCACGCCGGTGCCGAGCCCGATCAGCGGGGCGACGACGCAGAGTGTGATCAGCGCGGTGCGGCGCTCGTCGGCGAGCAGGTCGTCGGGGGTGGCGGCGTCGACGGCGTCCGACGGCGCGGCGATCACGGCCATCACCAGGGCCGGCAGGACGAAGTCCAGCAGGGTCTCGGCGATGAAGGCATCGGCGTGGTACGCGCTCTGGCGCAGGAGCAGGAGCAACACGGTCGGTACGACGAGGACGGCGGCGGCCGTCAGAGCCCGCCGTGCGGAGACGGCACGGGACGCGGCGCGCAGGGCGGCACCCGCCTTGAAGGGGTTGGCCCGTCGGCGCGGCTCCCAGAACCGGTCGCCGAACCAGAACAGCGTCGCCAGCATCAGGCCCATGCCCTGGACGAAACCGCCGAACAGATACGTGTGCTCCAAGAAGCGCACGGGAAGGACCGAATCCCCATAGGTGTCCTGCGCCCATCCGGTGACTGTCAGCACCGACTCGGCGAGTGCGACGCACACGGCGAACAGGGTGGGTACGGCGAGTAATCGTGCCGCCCGTGCCCGGACCAGCCTCCACCACGAGAACTCGGCGGTGCGGCGGCGGTCGAGTTCACGGGCGAGGAAGGTGAGCCAGCCCCGGGCGCGCACCGCGTTCCAGCGGCCGGGCGCGTGCAGTCGCTCCGTGTCGTGGGCGAGGGGCGCGAAGGCCGCCGGGATCACCGCGTCCATCAGGTGGTTCTCCACGGCCTCGCGGGTGGGCAGCCGGGTCCGGGCGGTGAGGTTCACCGGGTCGGTGTACGGGCCGCTGTACGCGCGGCGGGCGAGCCAGATCATCAGCGGGGTCGTCAGCGCGCGTGCGAGCGGGCCCTCGGGGTGGTCGGCCAGGTCCTCGGCCACCTGGCCCCACCTCTCGTGCTGTGCGTCGGGGGATGTGAGCAGCAGGTGGCGGGCCGCGTCGCGGGGGGTGACCGGGAGCGCCTCGATGTCGGAGGCGCCGGCCACCCGCAGTCCGAGGGCGCGGTACTCCTCGGTGCGGGAGGCCAGGACGAAGCCCGACTCCCGTGGCGCGGAGTTCAGTTGGCGGACGACCGCGGCCCTGCGGTGGCCGGGGAGTTCGTCGAGGCCGTCGAGCACGGCGAGCACGCGGCCGTCGCGTACCAGGCGGCGGGCCGGATGTTCCCCGGCCGTCCGCGGGAGCCCCGGGTGGTCTTCCTGGATACTCCCCACCAGCCAGTCGCGGAACGCCACGGTCTCCGCGTCCCACGACTCAAGCGACAGCAGCACGGGAACGGGTGTGGTGCGGTCGCCGCGCACGCTCCGGGTCACATCGCCCAGGTGCCGCTCGGCCAGGCGCACGACGGTCATGGCGAGCAGGGTCGATTTTCCGGAACCGGGGCCGCCGAGCACGACGAGGCGGCGCGGGTCGAGTCGGCACAGGGAGTCGACGACGTCACCGAGCCGGTCGCTGCGGACGGCGGCTTCGGTGTCCACGGACGGCGTCCAGCGAGCGAGCCAGCGCACGGCGAGCGGCGCGTCGGTGTCACCGAGTTCCCACGCCGCGGCCTCGGCCGACCACCGTGCGCGGACGGCGCGGGCCAGTTCCTCGGCGGCGGTGTCCGTGGGGTCGTGGCTGGGCGGCAGGTTCACCACGAGGTTGCCGTGCACGTGTCCGGCCTGGATCAGGTACTCGACGGTGCTGTCCTGGACGATGTTGTGCACCTCGGACGGTGACTGCCAGTCGTCCGGCCCCCGTTGGTTGTCCATGGACAAAGTGTGCCGACGTGATCGCACGACGTCACGCCCTTTACCACCTGCACACAGTCGGCACGGGACCGGCGTGCCGCTGGTTTCCGCAGGTGGGCACCCCTGCATGACTTTTTGCCGCATAATGACCCGCAGACATCGGATGTCTGAGCAACAGGGAGGCACGCCATGGCAGTCACCGATGAGGCGATCGAGAAGATCAAGGGAATGATCGTCTCCGGCGCGCTGCGCCCCGGCGACCGCCTGCCGAAAGAGAGCGAGCTCGCGTCCGAGCTCGGACTGTCCCGCAACTCGCTGCGCGAGGCGGTCCGGGCGCTGTCGCTGATCCGCATCCTGGACGTACGGCAGGGCGACGGCACCTACGTCACCAGTCTGGACCCGCAGCTGCTGCTGGAGGCGCTGAGCTTCGTCGTCGACTTCCACCGCGACGACACGGTCCTGGAGTTCCTCGCGGTGCGGCGCATCCTGGAGCCGGCGGCCACCGCGATGGCGGCCTCCCGCATCAGCGAGCAGCAACTGGACGCGCTGAGCGCCCAGCTGGACAAGCTGGGCGAGACGCCGTCCGTGGAGGAGCTCGTGGCCTGCGACCTGGACTTCCACCGGGGCATCGTGCAGAGCTCCGGCAACTCGGTGCTCTGCTCCCTGCTGGACGGGCTCTCCGGGCCCACGACCCGGGCCCGGATCTGGCGCGGCCTCACCCAGGAGGACGCGGTCAGCCGCACGCTCCACGAACACCGCATGATCCTCGCCGCTCTCCGCGACCGCGACGGGGAGGCGGCCCGCTCGTGGGCCACGGTGCACATCGCGTCGGTGGAGCAGTGGCTGCGCTCGACCCTGTGAGCCGCCGGTGACGGCTCGGCTGCCCGTCGGGTGTTCCGGGGTGGCGAACGGGGCAGTGATCCGTTCACTGCCCCGTGCAAGGGGGCTGCTAAGGCCCCCGTGGCACGCCGTAAGGTTGGGACGTACGCGAGGGCACGTCGGAAGGAGGCGCTGGGTGATCGAGCTGGAGGGAGTTCCCGAGCTGATCGACCCAGTCATGGTGGCCGCGTTCGAAGGCTGGAACGACGCCGGCGACGCCGCTTCCACCGCGGTCGCGCATCTGGACAGGGAGTGGAAGGGCGAGGTGTTCGCGGCGCTGGACGCCGAGGACTACTACGACTTCCAGGTCAACCGCCCCACGGTGTGGATGGACGCGGGCGTACGCAAGATCACCTGGCCGACGACCAGGTTGTCGGTGGTCAGGGTCGGCGGTGAGAAACCCCGGGACCTGGTGCTGGTCCGCGGCATCGAACCGTCCATGCGCTGGCGCTCGTTCTGCAACGAACTGCTGGGCTTCGCCCATGAGCTGGGCGTGGAGTTGGTGGTCATCCTGGGCGCCCTGCTCGGCGACACCCCGCACACGCGTCCGGTCCCGGTCAGCGGGGTCACGTCCGACCCGGACCTGGCCCGGCGGATGGACCTGGAGGAGACCAAGTACGAGGGCCCCACGGGCATCGTCGGCATCCTCCAGGAGGCGTGCACGCACGCGGGCGTCCCGGCGGTCTCGCTGTGGGCGGCGGTCCCGCACTACGTGTCGCAGCCACCGAACCCGAAGGCCACGCTGGCCCTCCTGAACCGCCTGGAGGACCTCATCGACGTACGCATCCCGCTGGGCGAGCTGCCCGAGGACGCGCGCGCGTGGCAGGTGGGCGTGGACCAGCTGGCCGCCGAGGACAGCGAGGTCGCCGAGTACGTGCAGACGCTGGAGGAGGCCCGGGACACCGCCGAGCTGCCCGAGGCGTCCGGCGAGGCCATCGCCCGCGAGTTCGAGCGCTATCTGCGCAGACGGGACGTCGGCGGGCCGGGCCCGTCCGCCGGCGGACACGCCACGGCGGACGGCGGCGACACCGCCCCGTACCTGCGGGACAACCCCGGCGGCCGGACACGCCCGCCGAAGCCGCAGCGGCCGGGACCCGACGACGACGAGTCGTCGGACGACTGAGACGCCGGGAAGGGGCGGTGCGCATGGCGCACCGCCCCTCTGGTGTGCTGGGTGTTCGCGCTGCTCAGCGCCTGACGGCGACGACGGCGTACGTCGTGTCCGGCGCCGGCGTGGTGGTGAACCGGGCGTTGGGCAGGTAGAGCGTCCCGTTGTACTCGGCCACGGTGGTCGGCACGTCGAAGTCCGGGTCCGTGACGCGTTTCCGGAAGACGCCGCTGGTGCCGTCCGCGGCGAGCGTGAACACGTCGATCGCGTTCTGCCGGTTCTGCACGACGTACAGCGTCCGTCCGATCAGGAGCAGTCCGTCGCCGTTGGTGAGCGGGGCCGCGTCACCGAGGTCGACCAGTCGGGTGACCCCGGTCCTCGGGTCGACGCGGTGGAGAGCGCCGACCCCGGACTGTACGACGAGAAGCGCCGTGCCGTCGGGGGTGCGGGTGATGCCGTTGGCGTTCACGACCTCGCCGGGGACCTGACTCCAGTCGCCGCTCAGGCCGACCCTCACGACGTCGTCCGCGTCCGGCAGCGCACCGCCCCAGCCGAGCGGCAGGGCGTAGAGCGCGGGCTGGTAGGAGTCCGTGAACCAGGCCGTGCGCCCGGTCAGGAACACGTCGTTGGCGAAGGTCGGGGTCGCCGTGGTGAGCGGGTACGAGGCGAGGATCTCCCCCGTACGGGCGTCCACCACGCGGGCGCCCTCACCGCGCCCGGCGACGAACAGCCGCCCCCGGTCGTCGAGTTTGAGCCCGACCGACGGCGTTCCGGGTCCGGTCGAGATGATCCGGCCCTCTCCGGTGCGCAGGTCGGCGCGGTATATCGAGCCGTCTCCCAGCGAGCCGAGGTAGGCGTACGGGCCGCCGCCGATCGTGATGCCCTCGGGGCGGAAGCCGTCCGGCAGCGGGATCACGCCGGGCCCGGTCTTCGCCGACCCCACGGCCGCGCCGGCCGGTGATCCGAGGAGCACGGCACCGGCGGTCATGGCTCCGGCCATGAGCATGCCGCGCCGACTGAGGTGGTGTGCGAAGGCTGAGTGCGGGGGTGCAGGTGCCACTGCGCGTCCTTCCGCGTGGGGACCGGCAGTTGGCCGGTCGGGCGGTCAACTTCCGCTGTCACCCCATCACATGTCGCACGCCCCCGCAGCAGTCCACAGTCGTCCGACAGCGTCTCGACAGGGTCCCGACAGCGGTCGGCCGGAAGGTGACGGCACGTCTGCTCCCTTAGAGACGAAGGGCGCAGGACGGGAGACGACCCCGCCCGGCGCCCTTCGTGCAACGGCCTACAGAGCCACGCCGAGGAGGGCGTCCACCGCACGGGACACGACTCCGGGCGCGCCCTCGTCCGTACCGCCCTGCTCCTTCTGGAGGGCGGCCCAGCGGTCGACCGCGGCGAGCGCGGCCGGGGCGTCCAGGTCGTGGGCGAGGGCCTCACGGATCTCCTCGACCAACGCCTCCGCGGGCGGGCCGTCGGGCCGTGACACGGCGGCGCGCCAGCGGTCGAGCCGCGCGACGGCGTCCGCGAGGACCTGGTCGGTCCACTCCCAGTCGGAGCGGTAGTGGTGGGCGAGCAGGGCGAGCCGTATGGCCGCGGAGTCGACGCCGCTGCGCCGCAGCGTGGACACGAAGACGAGATTGCCCTTCGACTTCGACATCTTCTCGCCGTCGAGAGCGACCATCCCGGCGTGCACGTACGCCTTGGCCATGGGGAACTCACCGGTCAGCACCTGGGCGTGCGAGGCGCCCATCTCGTGGTGCGGGAAGACGAGGTCCGATCCCCCGCCCTGGACGTCGAAGCCCATGCCGAGATGGTCGAGGGCGATGGCGACACACTCGATGTGCCAGCCGGGCCGGCCGCGGCCGAGCGAGCCGCCGTCCCAGCTCGGCTCGCCCTCACGGGCGGCCATCCAGAGCATCGGGTCGAGCGGGTTCTTCTTGCCCGGGCGTTCCGGGTCGCCCCCTCGCTCGGCGGAGAGCAGGCGCATCGCGGCAGCGTCCAGGTTGGACACCCTGCCGAAGTTCGGGTCGGCCTCGACGGAGAAGTAGATGTCACCTTCGAGCTCGTACGCGGCGCCGGCTTCCCGTAGCCGCTCCACGAGCGGGACGATCCCCGGTATGGCCTCGACGGCACCGATGTAGTGCTGCGGGGGCAGCATCCGCAGGGCGGTCATGTCCTCGCGGAAGAGGGCGGTCTCCCTCTCGGCGAGGCCCGTCCAGTCGATGCCGTCGCGGTCCGCGCGTTCCAGCAGCGGATCGTCGACGTCGGTGACGTTCTGCACGTAGTGAACCTGCCGCTTGGTGTCGAGCCACACGCGCTGCACGAGGTCGAACGCGTTGTAGGTCGCCGCGTGACCCATGTGGGTCGCGTCGTAGGGAGTGATCCCGCAGACGTAGAGACGGGCGACGGGACCGGGGTCGAGGGAGACCAGACCGCCGGTCGCGGTGTCGTGGATCCGGAGGTCGCGGCCCTTGCCGGGCAGGGCGGGGACCTCAGAAGCGGGCCAGGCATGCATGTCATGAGCCTAACCGGACGGAAGTTCCGCATACGAACCGGACCGGGCCGGATGGCCGGGACGGCACTCTTGCGCAAACCTTCCGGGTATGCGGGGCGGCGCGCGGGGGCCCTGGATCGTGGTGGTCGCTCGTGCGGTTCCCCGCGGGTCTCAGACCGGAGGCCAGGGGATCGCCGGCCACTCGCCGCTCGGCTCCGGGTGGGTGCCGGAAGTGAGCAGTGCCTCGACCCGTGCACGGGTGGCGTCCAGTTCGGCGGTGGTGATCAGCTCCGCCAGCCGCAGCGCCAGCGCGCCGCCCTCGCCCAGGTCGACCCGCAGCGTGGTCAGCACCTCGGTCGCCTCCTCCGTGAGGGGCTCCCCCGCCCACCCCCACAGCAGGGTGCGCAGCTTGTTCTCGACGTTGAAGGTGACCCCGTGGTCGATGCCGTACAACCGGCCCCCGTCGGCCGGAAGCAGATGGCCGCCCTTGCGGTCGGCGTTGTTGATGACCGCGTCGAGGACGGCGAGCCGCCGCAACCGCGCGTCGTCGGCGTGCACCAGCAGAGCGGTCTTCCCGTCGCCGACCTCGGCGAACCCGATCGCCTTCCAGCCGTCCCCCGGCTCCTCCCCGTCCACGAGGGCGAGGAGCTCGTCACCGGGCTGCCCGTCTACCCACAGCTGGCACATGCCCTCGCCGTACGGACCGTCGCGCAGCACCGTGGGCGGTACGAGCCCCCATCCGGTCGCCTCGGAGACCTCGTAGGCCGCGACCTCGCGCTGGGCGAGCGTGCCGTCGGGGAAGTCCCACAGCGGTCGCTCGCCCGCGACGGGCTTGTAGACGCAGGCGGCCTGCCTGCCCTCGTAGGCCACCGTGCAGTACAGCGCCGCGTTGGACGCCTCCCGGATGCGGCCGCGCACCGTCAGCTCGCCCTCGGCGAGCAGTGCGGCGGAGGTCAGGCTCCGCGGCGGTATCCGTTCTGGCGCGGACATACGTGTCCCTCCGGGTCGAGCGGCAGGCTGCACAGCGGGCACGGCGGGCGTCCCGCGTTGACGACGTCGAGGGCGCGCTTGGCGAACGCTCTGGCCTGCGCGCCGGTGAGCCGGACGCGGAGCATCGGCGGACCGTTCTCCTCGTCCTGGAGCAACCGTTCCTCGGCCTCGGCCAGGTCCTCCTCGGAGTCGGCGTCCAGCTCCACCAGAGCCTGCGCCTCGACGATCATGCGTTGCTCGTCACCGTCCCAGGCCAGCGCCATCGTGCCGACCCGGAACTCCTCCTCGATCGGCGTGTCCAGCGGAGCCGTGTCGGGGACCTCGCTGGGGGCCACGGCCGGGACGGCGGCGCTGCCGCCACTGCGCCGTACGACCTCGTCGAGCAACTCGTCCATTCTCTCGGCGAGGGCGGCCACCTGGGTCTTCTCCAGGGCGACGCTGGTGACGCGCTGACCTGCGGTGGCCTGCAGGAAGAAGGTACGGCGCCCGGGCAACCCGACCGTACCGGCCACGAAGCGGTCCGGGGGGTCGTAGAGGAACACCTGACGGGACACGTCCTGTCTCCATTGGAATCGACGTCGGGACCGACCGCCGCGGCTACTGTCACGTGCTGTACCGCTGCGACCGCTTCACCCTACTGCGGTTGACGATCACGGTGCGCCCGCATCGCCCCCGACCGGAGCGTCGGGGCTCGGCGGCTCCTCCCGGGGGGCAAGTGACGCGAAATCCCCGGTGTCGCCGAGGCGAACGAGAAACGGTCGCAGCCGGGTGTAGCGGATCGCGGTGATGGAACACGGTTCCACGGAGATCCTCTGGAAGAGGTCGAGATGGAGTCCGAGCGCGTCCGCCACAAGGGACTTGATGATGTCGCCGTGCGAGCACATGACGTACACGGCGTCGGCGCCGTGATCGCGCTCCACGCGCGCGTTCCACTCGCGTACGGCCGCCACGGCACGGTCCTGCATCGCCCGCATCGACTCGCCGCCGGGGAACTCGGCCGCCGACGGATACGCCTGGACGACCTGCATCAGCGGCTCGTCCTTGAGCTCGGCGAGCTTGCGGCCGGACCAGTCGCCGTAGTGGGCCTCTCCGATGCGTTCGTCGGTGTGCGCGCTGAGGTCCGGGCGGGCGTCGAGAAGTGGCTGGATCGTCTCCTGGCAGCGCTGCAGCGGGCTGGTGACCACCTCGGAGACCGGCAGCCCGGCGAGGCGACCGGGCAACGCGGCGGCCTGCGCGGCTCCGCGTTCGTCCAGGGCGACGCCGGGCGTCCACCCGGCGAGCAGCCCCGAGGTGTTGGCGGTGGACCGTCCGTGCCGGACGAGGATCAACGTGGGCATGCCGCCCAGCGTAAGCGTCCGACGGGGTGCGCCGGCCACCGTACGGCGGGACTACTGCGTCACGGCCCCACGGCGGTGCCGTACGCCCGACGCCGCGCACTCGTGCTCCACGCGCGCGTGCCGTCCGGGCGTTACGCGAACTCGGCGGAGGCGGTCGCCGGTCCGCCCAGGGCGTCGCGGCGCTCGGGCATCTTCAGGGAGACCATGCGGCGCCAGCCGCCGAGGCGCTCGTACAGGTAGACGGCGTGGATGCCGGCGGCGAGGACGGCGGACTTGGCCTTCGGCCAGCCGAGGATGCGGCCCATGTCGGCCATCACGGCGAGACTGACGTCCCGGTAGACGCGGATCTCGGCGCGGGCGCACTCGCGGAGGGTGCGCTGGATCACGCGGCCGTGGCCCGCGGCCGCGAAGCGCAGCAACTCCTCGTGGCAGTACGCGAGGTGGTTGTCCTCGTCGTTGGAGATCATCCTGACCGCGCGCCCGATGTCGGGGTGGTCGGCGAAGTACGTGCGGAGGAGCTCCATCTCCTCGGAGGCGCGCTGTTCGGTGACCCTGCTGTGGGCCAGGTAGATGACGATGTCCTGCACGGTGAGTGGCTGGTCGCCCTTGAGTTTCTCGTGGGCGAGGCCGATGCCGCTCTGTTCCAGGAGCATGGTGTAGTCGGTGGCGGGCGGGACCTCGACGGGTTCGAGGCCGCGCTTCTTCATGAGGGCGTTGAAGATGCGCCCGTGCTTGTCCTCGTCGGCGCCGTGGCGGGTGATCTTGGCTGCGAGCGCGCGCTCGCTCTGCGGGACGAGCGCGGCGATGCGGGCGTTCTCCCAGCCTCCCTGCGACTCCCCGCTGGCCGCGATGGAGCAGAACAGCCGGAACGACTCGTCGTTGTCGAGGATCTCCTGGAACAGACTCTTGGCCGAAAGCATCTGAGGCACCTCTCTGCAGGGTTCCGCGAAGAACGAGTCAAATGCGGTGACAGGGGTGCGGCAACATGTGTGTCGGACAAATCCACCGAACGGCGGGGGTGCGGGCTCCCAGGGGGTTCCGTAACCAAGCGGTGTGACGAGGCGTTGTGTCCGGTGACGGCCGTGGCGGGGAAGACCCCCCGAGCCCCCACCACGGCCGCGGAAACCTTTCCCTCTGCGGTTGCGAGCCCCGGGCTATGCGAGCCCGGACCGCTCCAGGGCCTCGGAGCCGGCCCGGAGCGAGGCGATCCGCTCCTCCAGCGTGAAGCCGGCGGGCGCGAGCGTGAGTGTGGTGACCCCGGCCTCGGCGTAGGCCTTCATACGGTCGGCGATGCGGTCGACGGAGCCGAGCAGCGTGGTCTGGTCGATCAACTCGTGCGGGACGGCCGCCGCCGCACCCGCCTTGTCACCGGCCAGGTACTTGTCCTGGATCTCGGCGGCCTCCTTCTCGTAGCCCATGCGCTGGGCGAGCTGGTTGTAGAAGTTCTGCTTGCGGCTGCCCATGCCACCGACGTACAGCGCGGTGTAGGGGCGGAAGGTGTCGGCGAGGGCGGTCACGTCCTTGTCGTCGCCGGAGGCGAGGGGCAGGGTCGGGCAGACGTCGAAGCCGTCGAGGGTCTTGCCCGCCTTCTCCCGGCCCGCGCGCAGGTGGGTGATCGCGGTCTCTTCGAGGTGGGCCGCGGACGGGAAGATGAGAAGCGCCCCGTCGGCGATCTCACCGGTCTGCTCCAGGTTCTTCGGGCCGATGGCGGCGATGTAGAGCGGGATGTGCTCGCGCTGCGGGTGCACGGTCAGCTTGATCGGCTTGCCCGGGCCGCCGGGCAGGGGCAGGGTCCAGTGCTCGCCCTCGTACGAGAGCCGCTCGCGGGTCATCGCCCTGCGGATGATCTCGACGTACTCGCGGGTGCGGGCGAGGGGCTTGTCGAACTTCACTCCGTACCAGCCCTCGGAGACCTGAGGTCCGGAGACGCCGAGACCGAGGCGGAAACGGCCGCCGGAGAGGGAGTCCAGGGTGGCCGCGGTCATCGCGGTCATCGCGGGCTGGCGGGCCGGGATCTGGAAGATGGCGGAGCCGACGTCGATGCGGGTGGTCTGGGCGGCGACCCAGGTGAGTACGGTGGCCGCGTCCGAGCCGTAGGCCTCGGCGGCCCAGCACACGGCGTAGCCCAGCCGATCGGCTTCCTGAGCCACGGCGAGATTGTCCGCGTCCATTCCGGCGCCCCAGTAGCCGAGGTTGATCCCGAGCTGCATGGCCTTCCCCTTACCGATCAGTAACGTCGCTTGTGGCGTCGACAGTAGCGTGGGTGAGGGTGCGCTGTCGGCCTGAACCCCCGGGATGGGACGGGTAGGGGCGGCGGGGGCGAGGGTCGGTTGTCCACAGGCTTTCCACGCGGCGAGTTCCGGACAGTAGTGTCGCGTTCATGGAGCAGAGGCATCTCGGCCGTACCGGCCTGCGTGTGTCCCGGATCGGGCTCGGCACCCTGACCTGGGGACGTGACACGGACGAGCACGACGCCGCGGACATGCTGAAGGTGTTCTGGGAGGCGGGCGGCACCCTCGTCGACACGGCGGACGTCTACGGGGACGGGGAGTCCGAGTACCTGCTCGGGCAGCTCGTGGAGGGGCTCGTGCCACGGCGGGACCTGGTCATCTCGACCAAGGCCGGCAGCGTGCCGGACCCCGACCGCCGCTTCGACGGCTCACGAGGCCATCTGCTCTCGGCGCTCGACGCCTCCCTGGCCCGCCTCGGCACGGACTACGTGGACCTGTGGCACGTGCACGCCTACGACGCCGGCACCCCGCTGGAGGAGACCCTCCACGCACTCGACCTCGCGGTCAGCAGCGGGCGAGCGCGGTATGCGGGGGTGTCCAACTTCTGCGGCTGGCAGCTCGCCAAGGCCGCCACGTGGCAGCTCGCGGCCCCGGGCATACGCACACGACTGGCCAGTACGCAGATGGAGTACTCGCTGCTCCAGCGCGGCGTGGAGCGGGAGGTGCTCCCCGCGGCCCTGGACCTGGGCGTCGGCCTGCTGCCGTCCTCGCCGCTCGGCCGCGGCGTCCTCACGGGCAAGTACCGCCACTCCACGCCCGCCGACTCACGGGGCGCCTCCGAGCACCTGGCCCCCTTCGTCGCGCCGTACCTCGACGAGACGGCGAGCAGCATCGTGGACGCGGTGCAGACGGCGGCGGACGGTCTCGCCGCGACCCCGCTCCAGGTGGCCCTCGCCTGGGTCCGCGACCGCCCCGGGGTGGCCGCCCCGATCGTCGGCGCGCGCAACGCGCAGCAGCTCACGGCGGCTTTGTCAGTGGAGGCCCTTACTCTTCCTGACGAGATCTGCCGGGCTCTCGACGACGTGTCGGCGCCCCTGCACCGCTATCCCGATCACGACTGGAGCACGCTGTGAGCACGGAGCCCGAACCCACGGAGACGGCCGAGCCGGGGCACCCGGGCGACGAGAACGCCCCCGAGAGCGGTCCGGATGCCCCCGAGGACGGCACGGACGCGCCCCAGGGAGGTGCGGAGGCGGCCGAGGCCGACGACGCCGCCGCGTCCGATCGGTCCGAGGCCGAGGCCGAGTTGGCGGCCCAGCGGATCGAGCGGGAGCGGATCGAGCGGCGGAAGGCCGAGAAGACGGCACCGATCGAGAGCGGGAACAGGCTCACTGGCACGGCTGCCGACCTCCTCGCGGCCGTACGAGCCGTGGAGGGCGGGCAGAAGCCCGCGTCCCCGGTGTTCAGTGGGCCGGAGCCCACACCGCGCAGGCCCGCGGCCGAGCCGGTTCGGCGCCCACAGCCCACGCCACCCGCACCACCCGCGGCCCCAGAGGGCCCGGCGGCTCCCGCACGCGAGACGGTCGAGGCCGTGCAGGCCGTACTGACCGAGGGCGGCGCCCCCAGCACCCTCGCACCGCAGGTAGCCGCCGCGCTCGGCGAGGGTGCGGCGGGTGAACTGCGCGCGGATCCCTGGCAGTTGCTGCGGGTCGCAGGGGTGCGGCCCGAACAGGCCGACGGGTTCGCGCGGGCGCTGCTCGGCGCGGAGTGCGGCCCCGACGACGAGCGGCGGGCCCGGGCGGTCACCGTCTGGCTCCTGGAGCAGGCGGCGCTGGCGGGGCACACGGCCCTGGAGATCCCGGCCCTGACCGCCGCGCTCAGCCGGCGCTCGGTGCCGGACCCGGACGCGGCCGTGCAGAGCACCATCGCGGAGGGCGACGCCCTGGCCTTCCAGGACGCCCTCGACACGGCGGCCCCGGCCCGGGAGAACGAGGGCGAGGAGACCGAGGAACGCCCGGTCCGTGTCCTGCTCGGCCTGGAGCGGTACGCCCTCGCGGAGGAGAGCCTCGCCGACGGACTGGCCCGGGTGATCAACTCGGTGCCCAAGGAGGACGGTTCGGCCGCCGCCTGGGAGCAGGCCGTCGCCTCGGCCATGCCTTCCGCGGCGGAGCTGATCGGCGCGGTCGCCGGGCACGGCCTGGTCCTGCACACCGGCGGCGAGGCATCCCGCGCGGAGCCCGCGGCTCTGGTCGCCGCCGCGCACGCACTCGGCCTGCGCGCGTACGCGGCCGCGCACAGCCCGGACGGCCGACGGAGGTTCGCGGCGCTGCTCGCCGACGTGACCACGAGTGCGGTGGCCGGGGCCGTGGTCACCGTCGCCGGGCTCCTGTCCGGTGCCGAAGGCCCCGGGCGGGACGTGGACGGGGCGCTGGACCTGGACCTCCTTGTCGTGCTCGACGCCCCGCAGCTCGACGTCGAGGCCGCGGCCGTGCTCGCCGAGTCGCTGCCCGACGGGGCCCGGCTGGTACTCAGCGGCGATCCGGGGGTGCTGTGGTCGGCGGGGCCGGGCCGGGTCTTCGCGGACCTGCTCGCCGCCCGGGTCTGCCCTCAGGTCGCCTCGCGCACGCCTGACCCCGGTCCCCTCGGCGAGTTGGTCTCAGGGATCGGGATCGGTGAGCTGAACCAGGTCGAGGCGCCCGGCAAGGAGGTCGTGATCGTGCCGGTGCGGGACGCCGGTGAGGCGGTCCACCGGACCGTGCAGCTCGTCGCGGACTCCGTGCCGCGGGCGATCGGGGTCCCGGCCGAGCAGACGCAGGTGATCACGCCGGGCCACGGCGGCGCGGCCGGTACGCGCGCGCTGAACGCCGCCCTGAAGGAGCGGCTGAACCCCGGCCCTGGCCGCTTCGGCGGCTTCGACCCCGGCGACCGCGTCGTCTACTCCCCCACGCCGGGCCGTGGGGTGCCGGGCCGGGTCGTGACGGCCGACGCCGCGGGGCTGCACCTGGAGTGCGGGGGCGCCCCCGTCGTCGTACCGAAGGAGCGGGTGGAGCAGTCGGTGCGGCACGGGTGGGCGCTGACCGCGCACCAGGCCGGGGGACAACGGTGGCCGGCCGCGGTGGTCGTGCTGCCCGGTGACGCCGCCCAGGCCCTGAGCCGGCCCTGGGTGTATACGGCCTTCGGACGCGCCGAGCGCCATCTGTCCGTGGTGCACGGCGTGGACCAGGCGCTGGCCCAGGCTGTGACCGAGGTCCTGGCCAAGCCCCGTACGACCCGTCTGCCCGCCCTGCTCAAGGCACAGGTCCCGGCGGCCGGTTGAGCCTCGCGCCGGCCCCTCCCCAGAGGGAAGAGCGGCGGTCACCCGGACCTCGGGTGACCGCCGCCTCGCCGTCCTCACCGCCGTGGCCGCACGGGCTCAGCGATCCGCGTCCAGGGGCTCCAGGTCCTCGTCGTCGTCCAGTTCGGGTCCGGGGACGAGCTCGTCGTCCAGGTCGTCGCCGTCGTCCTCTTCGAAGCTGGTGCTGGCGTCGAAGCGGCAGATGACCCGGTCCTCGTCGGGCTGCTCGAAGGGGGCCTCCAGCCATTCGCCGGGTTCGGCCGGTGCGTCCAGCGCCGTCACCCAGAGCGTGGAGTCTCCCTCCTCCAGTCCGAACTCCTTGTGCCGCGAGGCGATCTCGTCGGCCTCGAACTCGCCGAACACGATGTCCAGGGCATGAGCGGTGCCGAGGGAGCCGGCGGAATCGCCGTCTCCGTTGCGGTCCTCCTCCACGGCCTCCACGCGCTGTGCCTGTGCCAGCAGCCGCTGGGGCTCCGCCACGGTGTAGTCCCTGCGGATCAGTACGCTGACGGCTTCCGGTTCCGGTCCCGCGTAGGGCGGCACCGTGCCGGGGATCTCGAAGGGCGTGACCTCGTCATAACGGTCGTAGAGCAGTTCGTCGTACTCCTCGGCGGCCGCGGCCAGCTCGTTGAACGCCTCGTAGACGGCCGGGTCGTCCTCACCCGTCCTCCGCTCGACCGCGGCCAGGTGGCGGTCGAGCGCGGTCTTGACCGCCTCGGCGGCGGCGCGTACCTCGGCAGCGGTGGGCTGCGCAGCATCAGACATAGTGCAGACGCTATCCGTACCGGGCCTCTGCCCGCACAATAGATGCGATGCCGGAATACGAATTTGTCGACGTGTACGTACCGCGCGGGGTCTCCCGCAAGGAAGCCACGCGTCTGCTGACGGACCACGCCGAGTACGGTCACTGGGAGCTGGATCGCCTGAGCCTGCTGCGCGACGGCAGCCGCAGGGTGCGGTTGCGCCGGCGGATCATCCGCCAGGTGCGCGCCACGTGGTGAGGGCGGGCGACTGAACCGGAGCGGGCCCCGCCGAGGCGGGGCCCGCTGCGTTGCGCACGCCACAGGGGCCTACGGGGTCGCCCGCGCCTTGCGGTAGAGCAGGGCGCCGCCGAGGATCGCGCCCGCGCCGACGGGCAGCGCGAGGCCGAGGGGCAGCTCGCTGCCGGTCTGGGCGAGCTGACCGGCTGCCTCGGGCCGGGTGACGGTCTGTGTGCCCGGGTTGTTCGTGTGACCGCCGCCGGGGGTCTGGCCACCCGGGTTGCCGGGCTTGCCGGGTTCACCAGGCTGGCCGGGCTTCTCCGGCTTCTCCGGCTGTTCCGGCTGCTCCGGATGTCCGGGCTCCCCCGGCTTGCCCGGAGGGTTCTCGTGGCCGCCCGTGCCGTTGCCGCACTCGTTGCCTGTCGTCGCGTTGCCGATGCCGCCGACGTTCACGCTGTTGCCGCAGACGTTGACCGGCACGTCCACCGGCACCTGGACGTTGTTGCCGGAGCCCACGCCGGGTGAACCGGCGGCGTCCCCGCCGGCCTGGGCCCCGTTGCCGGACCCGCTCTGCGAGCCGCCGCCGTGGCCGTCGTCGTGGTGCGAGCCGCTGCCGCCGCTCTTGTTGCCGCATGTGTTGCCCACCGACGGGTTGAGCGCCCCCACGACGTTCACCGTGTTGCCACAGACGTTGACCGGAGCGTGCACCGGTACCTGCACCGAGTTGCCCGACAGCACACCGGGTGAGTCGGTCGCGGAGCCCTGGGCTCCGGAGTCGGCGCTCGCGTAGCCGCCGGTCGCGGCGAGGACGCCCGTCGCGGCCGCCACGGTCATCAGACCCTTGCGGGTGATCTGTCGCATTGCTGAATTCCCTGCCTTCGACCTTGTCCTGGACCTGCCCTGGACCTGTCCTGGACCTTGCGGAAAACCCGTCGGCTCCGGAGCGCATGGCGTGCGCTCCGGAGCCGACGGACTCAGACCCTCATGGGGTGAGGCCCCTCATGGGGTGAGGCACAACGTCACTTGTTGATGCAGGTGTTGCCGAAGGTGGGGTTCAGCAGCCCGATCACCGAGATCGTGTTGCCGCAGAAGTTCACCGGGGTGTTCACGGGCACCTGGACAACGTTGCCGGACAGCACACCCGGAGAGCTCACTGCGGCACCCTGGGCACCCGAGTCGGCAACCGCCAGGCCCGCACCCGCGAGAACCAGACCGCCAGTGGCAGCCGCAGCAGCGACGACCTTCTTGATCATTTATTCCTCCTTGTTGGCAAATGCGATCCCACGTCGTGGATCACATCACCTGTAACGAGGAGGATGTAATCGAGCTACGAGCTTATGGTCGGATTCACCCGTCCCGGTCGATCCCCGTACACACTGGCGAATACGGGTGTCAGGACGCGTCGATGAAACGGTCGAGCACACGCACCCCGAACTTCAGCCCGTCCACGGGCACCCGCTCGTCGACGCCGTGGAACATGCCCGCGAAGTCCAGCTCCGGCGGCAGTTGCAGGGGAGCGAAGCCGAAGCAGCGGATGCCGAGGTCGTCGAAGGACTTGGCGTCGGTGCCGCCGGAAAGCATGTACGGCACCGCACGGGCGATCGGGTCCTCGGCGCTCAGCGCGCTCTGCATGGCGTCGACCAGCTTGCCGTCGAAGCCGGTTTCCAGGGCCTTGTCCGCGTGCACGTCCTCCCGCTTCACACGCGGGCCGAGGATCCGGTCGAGGTCGGCGAGGAACTCCTCCTCGTAGCCGGGCAGGAAGCGCCCGTCGACGTGCGCGGTGGCCTGCCCCGGGATGACGTTGACCTTGTAGCCGGCGCCGAGCATGGTGGGCGTCGCGGAGTTCCTGAGCGTCGCGCCCACCATCTTGGCGATACCGCCGAGCTTGGCGAGGGTCTCGTCCATGTTCTCGGGGTCGAGTTCGGTGCCGAGCGCGTCGGAGAGCTCGTCGAGGAAGGACCGCACGGTCTTGGTGACCCGGACCGGCCACGTGTGCCGCCCCAGCCGTCCGACGGCCTCGCACAGCTCGGTGATGGCGTTGTCGGAGTTGGTCATCGAACCGTGCCCGGCCGTGCCGTCCACGGTGAGCCGCATCCAGTGGATGCCCTTCTGGGCCGTCTCCACCAGGTACAGGCGCAGCTTCTCGTTCACGGTGAAGGAGAACCCGCCGACCTCACCGATCGCCTCGGTCACGCCCTCGAACAGATCGGGGTGCTGCTGGACGAGGTGCTTGGCGCCGTACGTCCCGCCCGCCTCCTCGTCGGCGAGGAACGCGAGGACGATGTCACGCGGGGGCTTGCGCCCGCTGCGCAGCCGGTCCCGGACGACCGCCAGCGTCATGGCGTCCATGTCCTTCATGTCGACGGCGCCGCGCCCCCACACGCACCCGTCCGCGATCTCGCCGGAGAAGGGGTGGTGGGTCCAGTCGTCCGCGTTGGCCGGTACCACGTCGGTGTGGCCGTGGATGAGGAGCGCGGGCCGGGACGGGTCCTCGCCCTCGATACGGGCCACCGTGGAGGCGCGGCCCGGGTGCGACTCGATGATCTTCGGGTCGAGCCCCACCTCGGCGAGCTTCTCGGCGACGTACTCGGCGGCCTTGCGCTCGCCGGGACCCGAGTGGTCGCCGTAGTTGCTGGTGTCGATGCGGATCAGCTCACGGCAGAGGTCCACGACCTCGTCCTCGCCGGTGACGTGCCTGGTCGTGTCCGTGTCGCTCACGCTGCTTCCTCCCGCTGTCACTGCCGGTGTACTTCCCTCATCCTCTCTCCGCGCACCCGTTCGCCCCAAGACCGGGCCCGGCCCGTCACACGCCGTTCACGCGGGGACAGGGTGTGATCAGGGGCCCTCGAAAGCCTGGTAATGTTTCCTCTGTCGCCACGGGGGAAACCCCGCACGACAGACACCTTGTCCGGGTGGCGGAATGGCAGACGCGCTAGCTTGAGGTGCTAGTGCCCTTTATCGGGCGTGGGGGTTCAAGTCCCCCCTCGGACACCAGCGAGGCCCCTGTTCACCAGGGGCCTTCTGCTTTTCCGGTCTTCTCTTCGCCGCCCCGCCCCAGGGTGGATCATGAGTCGGTTCAGACGCTGCGGTGCAGGCCGCCTCCGCCGGGGTCGTGCTCGGGGGCCGGGTGGGTGTACCGATACGACCCCGAGCCACGACAGAGGCGTGGGGCCGTATCGGTACGGACCGTCAGCTGTTCGGCACCCTCAGCTTGTCCCAGCTGAACTTGCCCGGGATGCCGTCGGCGTCCTTGCCCTTGAAGCCGAGCTTCTGCTGCCAGGCCGCGTAGGAGCGGCGGTCGGCCTCGGTCCACTCGGGGCTCGGGCCGTGTTCGTAGCGGCTGCAGCCCTCGGCGACCAGGCGGCGGCCCATGGCCGTGATGATCGGGGACTTCTGGCCGATGTGGAAGAAGCCGCTGCCGGGGAACGGCTCGTACGACGGCTTGGGCGCGGGCTTCGGATCGGCGGGCTTCGGCTTCGTCGAGCCGCCCTTGCCGGCCAGCCGCTCACCGATGCGCTTGCGCATGCTGTCCATCGTGAAGCCGCGTGGGTCGACCTTGCCGGGCTGCCACTCCTTGTGGCCGATGACGGAGCGCTCGGTCCAGTCGTGGTGGCGGCAGATCGCGGCGGCGACCTTCTCGATGGCTTCCTTCTGCGCCTCGGGCCAGGGGTCCTTGCCGTCGCCGAGGTTGATGCACTCGAAGCCGTAGAAGTGCCGGTTGCCGTCGGTGTCGGCCTCGTCGTCGGGCGGCAGCTTCGTCTCGTTGATCACCGCGCGCAGGACGTCGCTGTCGCCGGAGCCCGCGTGGTTGGCGCGTCCGTTGCCGACGAGGTGGACCTCACCCTTCTTGTCGATGACGCCGTGGCAGAGGGGGCCGGGCAGGCTGGAGTAGCCGTTGTAGCAGATGTTCACGGAGTTCTGGGTGCCGGAGGTGACGGTGTGGTGGATCATCACGCCGTTGACCGGCCCCCAGGGGCCCTTGGAATTGCGGTTGTGGGTGCGCCAGCTGCGTACCTCGTGGACCGTCAGGCCCTCCGCACGCAGGATCTCCACCATCTTCGACGCGCTCAGGGGCTTGGCCATGGTTACCGGTCTCCTTCCGCGGAAGCCTCCGCCTCTCCTGTGGTCTGTGACCGCCCGCCGGAGGGGTCGGCCTCCGCGGCCCGCTCCTCACGTCCGGCCTGTTCCTCGGCGGCGAGTGCGGCCTCGTCCGCGGCCGGGACGCTGCTCGCCAGTGATCCGAAGGCGTAGCGCAGGTCGACGGGGCTGCCCTCGCCCTTGATCAGGGCCAGCGGGGCGAAGTGGCGGGCGATGCCGGCCGGGCCCTGGAGCAGGGGGCGGCGTGCCGGGTCCGCCGGCCATTCGACGCTGCCGGTGGCGGTGCGGGCGGGGATGATCCAGTGGTCGCCGGTGCGGTAGGTGCCGCCCTTGGCGAAGTACACCTCGACGCCGTCCTCCAGGGGCAGCCACTCGCCCTCCATGACGGGCACGGCGCCGCCGCGCAGGGAGGTCGTACGGCCCTTGCGTTTCGGGCCCTCGTGGTGGTCCCAGCGGCGCAGGTACGGCTGGAGGTGGGGCAGCCGGCCGACGGCCGGCTCCGGCTCGGCGGACAGGCGGACGCGGCGGCCGGGCAGGTCCAGTTCCTCGACCCGCAGCAGCGGCAAGGGCTCCAGGCGTGAGGCGTACGCGGTGTCGGTGAGCTCGACGTGGTCGCCTACGTCCAGGTCCAGCTTGTCGTCGTGGCCGAGGGAGGCCAGCTGCACCCAGGTGCCGTCGAGTTCGTCGACCGGGAAGACGACCGAACCGTTCTCACGGGACCACTTGTAGGTGGCGTCCTTCGCCTCTCCCCCGGCGTGGACCTCGACGCGGTACAGCTGGTTCTCCGGGCCGCGGTAGCGGGCGTCGGGCTTGACCAGGCAGGGGTCCTCGTCGGCGTGGCCGGGCCGCTCGCTGCGGGCGGCGAGCCGGGCCGAGGGGGCCGCCTGGCGCGCGGCCCACTTGTCGAAGGCGGCGCGGACGACCTCCTTGGACGGGTCGGTCTCCTCCATCTCCAGGGCGGCGAGGGACAGGCCCAGCACCTGCCAGACGACCTTCACACGGGCGGCGGTGTCCGGCATCGCCGCGCCGAGCGCGACCTCGCGCAGCGCCGGGTCCTCGGCCGCGGTGACCGAACGCTCCCACACGTTGAGGTACACCAGGAACGGCGACTGGGCGGGCGAGGGCAGCCGGTCGCCGGGCTTCTCCGGGTCGCGGTAGCCGTCGGGCTGGTCCCAGTAGGTCCAGTACGCGGGCGGCTGGGCGGCCGCCGCGTCGTCCTGCTCCTCGGCACCCTCGTCCGGTACGGGGGTGCCGGGCGCGGGGCGGGACGCGTCGCAGAGGATGCCGTCGACGTAGTAGCGGCCGCCGTGGATGTACAGGGTGTCGATGTCGTGCTTGCCGCCCACGTACTCGATGCGGAAGCCGCACGCCTCGCGCGGTCCGCCGTGCCGGCCGATCAGGTCGGCGGCGAGGGTGCGGGCCTGGTGCAGCTGGATCGCGGTCTGCTCGTTGGTGTCGGCGTCGAGCTGGACGCGGCCCTGTTGGGCGACGACCGCCGAGTAGTGCCGTTCCGGGCGGAACGTGAGGCGGGAGAGGTCAGCGTGCATGGAAGGGGTCCCCCTGGTTGAGGATGTGCGGTTCAGGAGTCGTCGGTGGGTACGGCTCGCGCGTCCGGGCCGGTTCACGCGCGGCTCGGGAGTGTGGGGTGGCTCATGTCACGGCTCATGTCACGAAGAAGATCCCGGCGTCCGTGCCCGCGGGCGTGTACTCCGCGAGCCGGGCCCGCAGGCCGTCCTCGCGCTGGGGCCGGTACAGGTCGTGGAAGGCGCCCATCTCGGCCCCGTCGTCCGCGCCGCGCCGGATCTCCTCGGGGCACCGGTCGGCCATCTGCGCGTACCAGGGCGTCCCGTAGCGCTCGGAGGCGAACAGCGGCCGTACGCGGGAGGCGTCGGCGGGACCCGCCAGGTCGGGCTGGCAGCGGTACCTGCGGGGTGTACGGGACCCGGCGGGGACGTAGCTGTGGCGCAGGCAGCCGATGCCGCGCCGGGCCACATGGAGCCTGCCGGTGAGGACGGAGTTCTCGGCGATCTTCACGGCGTGGGTGTGGATCTCGCCGATGACGGTGGTGCGGTGCAGGTGGAGCACGGCGTGGGCGTGGCGGCAGTCCGGGGCGGAGAGGGCCTCGCGGTCGTGGCCGGTGGCGTCGAGGACGCTGTCGCGGAGGTGGATGTCGAGGGGGTCCTCGCTCACCTCGTCGCCGATGACCTCGATGGTGCCGAGGACGCTGTGCTCGATCTGGAGGCACGCGGTGGTGCGTTCCAGGACGATGCTGGGTTCGTCGGGTGAGTGCGGCTCGCACTCGGGCTCCAGGGACCAGCCGGGCACGAGCGTGCTGTGGCGGACGACGACGGCGCCCATCGGGCCGGTGACGTTGATGCCGCGTCCGGCGACGAGGAGCCCGTCGAGCACGACGCGTGGGCGTTCGTGCGGGGCGCAGTCCTCCGACACCGCGCGGATGTTGAGGGCGTCCGGGCGGTTGCTGTACCAGTCGAGCAGGCGGATCACCGGCCGGGTGCCCTCGGCGGCCCGCAGTTCGAGGCGGTCGCCGGGGTCGAGGTCGAAGTCGAGTTGCTCCTGGTAGGCGCCGCTGTGGGTGATCTCGATGATGCCCTCGGGGCCGGTCCGGTCGGCCCGGCGGTCGTGCTGCCAGGCCCGGTAGGCGTCCATGATCTGCCGGAACCGCTGTCCCGGGCCGACGCGGTAGAAGGCGGCGTCGGGGCGGGGGCCGCGGTCGTCGCGGTCGTACTCGCCGCCGCCCATGTCGGCGGCGAACGCGTAGTGGTAGTCCACCCACACGCCCTGCCGGGGCGCGGACCTGGAGCCGAAGGCGATCCGCCCGAGCTCGGGGTCGACGGCTACCTGGCCGCGCCGTGGCCGGTAGCGCCAGTCGGAGAGGTCGGCGACGACGATGTCGGAGGGCGGTACGGGCTTGTCCTCGCCGTCGCGGCGGATGACGAGGCTCTTGCCGGGGCCGTAGTAGTCGGCGAGCCGGTCGTGGAGGAGGCGGCGGGTGATGAATCCCGGCACGTTGTCGACCGTGGCGAGGTGCGTGGGCGACGGCTCCGGGACCGGTTGGGTGACGAGCGGGCTGTCGTTGCCGAGGATCGAGAACGTGTAGAGGTTGCGGGCCCGGTCGATGCAGTACGCCGGGGACGAGGTGAGCGAGTACGCCTTGAGCCGCCACACGAAGAGCCCGACTCCGGCCGGAGTCCAACCGCCTTGGGTACGGCTGGAGTCGGCGCGGCGGACGTCGACCGTGCGGGCCGCGGTGTCGAACGGTCCGCCCGCGAGGGCGAGCGCGGAACCGTCGCGGAGGTCCACGAGACGGCCGCGGCTCCCGCGTCGGGCTCCCCCGGTGCCGTACAGCTTCACCGGCTGGGTGTGGGCCACGTGACGGGACAGTTCGACGGCGCGTGCTGGCCAGCCGGTGACCCGTTCGGAGATCTCCTCCAGGAGGTGGAGGGTGCCCTTGCGGCGGCGGCCCGCGACGGTGGCGGCCACGTCGGCGCGTGGGGCGACGGCCTCGGCGAGTCCGGCGCGGCCGCCGGTGTGCAGTCCCGTGGTGAGGACGCGTTCGTAGCCCGGCAGGGTGCGGTACCCCACGAGGTCGCCGAGGTACGGCAGCACCCAGGGGGCCGCGGTCTCCACGAAGAGGTCCTCGTAGCCCTGGGCGACGCCGTCGCGGACGCGGTCGATCTGCTCGGCGACGACGGCGAGCAGGGCGCGCAGCGGTTCGCCCTCCTCGGCGTCGCGCAGCAGGTGCCAGCGGGGCAGGAGTTCGGCGAGACCGTCGGGTTCCCTGGACGCCGCCGGGGTTGCCGCCGTCTCGTACTGGGCATCCGTCGAGCTCCCAGCCATCACTTGACCTCCGTCAGAATCAGGGTGTCCGCGGCCTTGGGCGACAGCAGCGCGAGCTGGGCGGGGCGGATGCCGCGGAAGACGAACACCGACCGGCCCTTCGCCAGGCGCCGGGTGTCGGTGATGTCGGGGTTGAGGCGCAGGAGTTCGGCGAGCGGGACGCCGTACCGGGCGCTGATCGAGGAGAGCGTCTCGCCGTCCTCGGCACGGACGGTGTGGGTCTTCTCGTCGTACGTCGCCGGGTGTGCCGGGACCGTCGGCCTCGGGGGGCCGGGGCGGGTGAGCAGCGCGGTGAGTTCGTGGGGCGTGGCCGACGCGGGGACGCCGGTGAAGACGTCGACGTCCACGTAGTCGACGCCGGGCACGGTGTGGGCCGTGGCGAGGACGTCGGAGAGGCGGGCCGGCCGGCCCAGCTCCCGTCCCTCGTAGCCGAGTCGGCGGAGGAGCGCCTGACGCAGCCGCGGTTCGACGGTCTCCCAGGCGTGGTCGGGGGCCACCTTGACCTTGGCGGCGACGAGCAGCAGGACCAGCTCGCGCACGTCGACGCGGACGGGGAGGTTGGTGTCGCCGTACTCGGTGAGGGCGCCGCGCAGGGCGCGCAGGGTGTCCGAATCCTCCGCGATGGGCACGTCGTCCGTGCCCGCGACCGTGACGTGCAGCACGCGCCGCCGCCCGTCGAAGAGTTCGCGTGCGGCGGCCCGGCCGATGCCGGCGCGGGAACGGGCGAAGTCCTCGTAGTCGGCGGCGGACACGAGCCGGTCCAGGGCCGACACGGCGAGCGGGATCGTACGCCGGGTCAGGCCGGGGCCGTCCGCGTCCGCGCCGCCCGTGGCCGGGCGGGGGTTGGTGACCTGGCTGACGCCGAGGGGCCGGGTGAGCGGCTGGGTGATCCGGTCGGCGGCGACGTTGGCCGCCTTGCCGGTGCCGAAGCGGTACCGGGCGCGGACGTTCTCGTGGCCGGTGGGGAGGCGGGCGCCGTGGACGCCGTCGCCGAAGGTGACGGTGGTGCGCCCGTCGGCGGTGGAGCCGGTGATGTAGGCGCGCTCGCGCGGGCCGCGTCCGGCGAGGCTGTCGACCTCGTGCCAGAGCACGCCGTCGACGCGGATCTCCAGCACGGGTGTGGCCCCGAGGGGGTTGTCGTCGGCGAGCCAGGTGAGCGGGGACTGCCAGAGCGCGAACGTCTGGTTCGTCCGGTCGGAGTCGCCGCTGCCGATGGCCTCCTCCCGGCCCTCGCCGTGGGTGGCCTCGACGACGTTGCCGAGGATGCGGACGGTCTCGCGGCGGTAGCGGTGGGCGAGGTCGGCGGTCAGGGTCAGCCGGGTGTGGGCGTGGTCGCCGGGGAGCCGGGGGTCGACGGCCGGGTCGGCGGTGGCGATCGTCACGACCTCGGTGGCCGTCACTCCGGCCACGGACGGGATGTCGCTGCGCTCACCTCCGATGATCAGGGTGCGTCCGGGCCGCAGTCCGTCGTACAGCTCGGCGAGTTCGATCTCGTTGCCGTGCACGTCCTCGCCGAGCGGCTCGTCCGCCAGGCGGAGGGGCTCGCCCGCCGCGTGCACGGTGGTGTCGCGGATGTGCGACAGCAGGACGTCGAACTCGTCCAGCCAGGGGTCGGCGAGGGTGAGTTCGGTGCCGCGGCCGGTGATGCCGTAGTTGGAGTACGCGGCGGTACGGGCGGCCACGACCTGGGTGGTGACGCGCCTGAGCTTCTCGTCGCCGGGGATGCCGTGGTCGGCGCCCTTGGCGGGGCGCTGGATCGCGACCCAGCTGCCGACGGTGATGCCGGAGTGCACCGTGTCGAGCTGGAGCACGTGGCGGTTGACGGGGTCGCGCTTGCTCGCGAGGACGATCTCGACGTTGGGCTCGGTGCTGCCCGTCGTGTACCGGAGGCTGATCTCCTCCTCGCCGAGGTGGAGCGGCTTGGTGTCGCCCGGACGCAGGGTGGCCGTGGCCTCGTCACCGACGACCACGTGGACGAGGCCTTCGTCGTCGGGGCGCGACACGAACAGGTCGTACTCGGGGAGTCCCGAGCGGAGGTGGGCGGTGACCCCGGGTTCCTGGGAGTCGGTGGGACGGCGGTTCAGCCAGTTCAGATCGCGGTCCTGGGCGACCCGCGTGATCAGTTCGACCTCGCCCGTGCCGAGGCGGAAGAGGACCGGCTGTGTCACGGGCAGGTTCTCGGCGCGCTGGTCGGAGCTGCTGCCCTCGACGTACTGGAACTCCGCCCGGACCGGAACCTTGCCCGACGTGTCGAACACGACGCGCATGCTGACGAGGACGGCGCCCGTGAGCGGCCAGTCCGCGGTGCGGATGACCCGGCCCCGGTCGTCCTGGACCGGCTTGAGCGGGGCTACGGCGCCGAAGGGGGCGGCCGTGACGCGCATCGCGAGCAGTTCGCGCAGTGGCTGCGGGGTACCGGGGGCCGCGGCCGTGCGCCAGGCCGGGTAGAGGCCGCTCAGGCCGGGGTTGAGGGCCGAGAGCAGCCGGGCGGTGTCCGTGCCGGGGAGCTGGGCGCGGGTGCCGCCGTGGGCAGTGGGGGCGGAGGCGCGCAGGGCGGGGAGGACGTTGCTCAGGGCCTGGAGGGCGGCTTCGCGGGGGGTGAGGGTGGCTGCCGCGGCTCTGGTATTCGGTTGCGAGGGCTCCTGGGGTTCACCGGGTTCCTGGGGTTCTTCGGGTTCCTCGGGTTGCGCCGGTGCCAGTTCCATGGCGCGCTCGGCGAGTTCCGCGAGCACGGCCTCCAGCCGCTCGAACCATGCGGCCACGTCCTCGTACGGCGTGGCCAGCACCTGGGCCTCGCCGAGGCGGGCGACGGGTTCGGCGAGACGGGCCGCGAGCCGCTCGGGGGACGTGACGGTGTCGAGGTCCGCGCGCAGCGGGGCGAGGACCTGGTCCTCGAAGTCCTCGATCAGCCTGCTGACCGGGCGCGGGTTGGGGACCTCCGGGGTGGGCGGCTCGTCGCCGGGCTCGCCCGGGACGGTGGGCTCGGCGGTCCAGCGGCGCACCTCGTCCACGAGCTCCTTCAAGGTCGCGGGGGCCGAGTTCGGCAGGGAGATCGCGGTGATCTCGTCCTCCCGGTCGACCCGCGCCTTCGCCACGGGCAGCAGCATCCGCGCGCCGCCCGCGCGTTCGCCGAAGACGAAGAGGAGCTGGTCACCGGTCTGGAGGGAGTTGTTGGTGCCCTCGACGAACAGTTCCGAGCGTTTCTCCAGGTCCTCCGGGGTGACGAGGGAGGGGCGCCGGCGGCGGACCTTCAGCTCGTTCCAGTCCCAGCGGGCCGTCAGGTCACGGCCCGTCTCGAAGGTCTGGGACTCCTCGTCTGCGGAGGCGGGCACGCTGTGGCTGCGTGCTCCGCGCGGGATGACCACGGGCAGGGTCTCGGCGCGCGGGTCGCGTTCCAGGAGGTACGCGAGGTGGGTGGCGGCGGCCACGCCGGGGCGCGGCCGGTGGCCGACGAGCCTCCCGAGCAGCACCAGCGAGCGGTGCTCGTTGGCCGTGCGGATGTAGGCCTCGTCGGCGATCCGCTCGGAGTGGAAGGTGAGGAGGTCGCCGAGGACGGCCGTGGCGTCGAGGAGGCCGATCGCCGGGTCGTCGGGCGTGCGGACGGTGAGCCCTCCCCCAGCCTCCGGCCGGGGGGACCCCCATGTCGCTTCGCTCAGGGCCGGGTACGCGGGTGAGGCGAGCCGGTCGAGGAGGGCGGCCAGGAAGGAGCCGTACTCGCCGACGCGGTAGTCGAGGGCGGTGCGGCCGGGCGGGTTGTGGACCGGGGCGGGCGCGAGGCGCTCGTCGTGGCCGCCGCGGCAGGCGCCGCCGCAGCCGCAACCGTGCTCGTCGGGCGGGCCGCTGTTCACAGTGATCGGGATCGGGTGCGTGTCCGTCATCGGGCACCTCCCAGGGATATCGCCAGCCGGCCGTTCTCCGGCCGGTCCGGGTCGTTGTCACAGGTGGCGATCTCCAGCGGGCCGAGCCGCAGCACGCCGTCCTCCCTCTCTCCGCGGTCCTGCTCGAACAGCCGCCGCAGCCGGGTCACATGGACGCTCTCGACACCCGGAACCGCTGCGGCGACGGCGACGAGGCGGCTGAGCCGGACGGGTTCGCCGAAGGTCAGCGCGTCCGGGTGGAAGAAGCCGAGCCGCCCGTCCGGAAGGCTGCGGCTTCCGAGTACGCGGTACAGCTCGGCGAGGATCTGCCCGTGCTGGTGGCCCGGCTTGGCGCATACGGTGAGCGCGATGTCGAGCGGTACGAGACGGGCCGGGCCGACGACGAGGTCGTGGCCGATGCGCCGGTACGCCTCCAGGGACTGTTCGACGGCGGCGAGCAGTTCGGGGGGCGGGGAGCCCGTGCCGTGGGCGTCGATCGCGATGTGCGCCTCCTGGACGCTGCCGGTCCAGCGGATCTCGGCGGCGGCGCGCTGCACTCCGGGCAAGGCCGAGGCGAGGGCCGCGTAGTCGTCGGCGGTGACGGCACGCAGGCGGGTGCGGCGCAGGTCGAGCGGCGCCAGCTGGCGTACCTGCTCGACGGGTTCGGGTTCCGTGCCGCCGGTCGCGGGCAGCGGGTTGCGGACGACGGCGACGGGTGCCTCGCAGTCGTCCTCGGCCTGCACGACGAGGTGGTTGATGGCTTCCGCGCCGACGTTGCCCGCGCTGCCGCCGCCGAGCCGGTAGTGCAGGGCCAGCCGGGCGCCCGGGGTCGGCTTCGCGCCGTGCCGGCCGTCGCCGAAGCGCAGGGCGAGGCGGCCGTCGTCCTCCAGTTCGCCGACGAAGTGCCGGTCGCGTGAGCCGCTGTCGAGCAGGTCACGGCGTGGCTCCCAGGTCTCCTCTTCTGTGTGCAGTCGTACGGCGGGCAGGGCGCGGCGCGGGTCCTGGGTGAGCGCGGAGCTCGCGGAGCCGCGGAGCACGGGCTCGTCGGGGTGCAGCCCGGCCGCGTACGCCGGACCCCAGCTGTGGGCGATCTCCCAGGCGATGTGCCCGTCGAGGACCGTGCCCGCGCGGGCCCGTGCCGTGAGGATCTCGACGCGGCGCAGTTTGGTGTCGAGCAACTCGTCGGTGCGGTGCAGGAGTTCGCGCAGGGCGCGGACGGGGTGGCGGCGCAGTTCGAGGCGTTCGAGGAGCTTCAGGCCGTAGATGACGCCGAGTTCGGCGATCTCGTCGTTGCCGAGTCCGTCGCGGTCGCGGGCGCTGCGCCACAGGTCGACGAGCCGCTGCCGTACCCGCTCCGGGATGGCCGCGATCCGCTCGGCCTGCCCGGCGGAGACGGTCCGCGGGTCGGGGAACGGCACGGCCTGCGCGACCGGTACCCGGCCGAGGACGGGCCGGAAGCGGGGCTGGATCCCCGGGTAGACGGACTGTGCGAGCAGCGTGCGCAGGGCGGTGGCCTGGGCGTACGCGGTGCCGGGGACGACGCGCTCGTGCCGCTGCCCGGCCCGCTCCAGGCCGATTCCGGCGCGGGTGGTCGCGGGCAGTCCGACGACGGCGAACAGTTCGCGGACGTCGTCGGGGGTGAGCGCCTCGCCGGATTCCGTACGGTCCGTGAGGGAGTTGATGAGCCGCGCGGGAGCATTGCCCTCGTCGCGGTCGTGGCAGCCGAAGGCGGGAGGGTCGCAGGGAGCGACGACGGCGGGTACGGGCGGCACGGTGACGCTCTCGGGGAGCTCGCCGGACCACTGGAGGGTGCGGCCGTGGTCGACGAGGAGGACGTTGCCGCGGGCGATGCTCACGTCCTCGATCGGCAGGCAGTCGCGTCCGCCGCGGGTGGTGAGGCAGAAGGGGAAGCGGAGCGCGTCCTCGGCGGCCCAGGTGACCTCCAGGACCGGCTGGTCCTCGATGCGGTCGATGCCCGGGGTGACGGAGGTGAGGCGTACGGCCTGACGGTGGGCGGGGTCGGCGTCGCCGGGGGTGCCGGTGCGCGGGCCCTTGATCTCCTCCAGCACGAGCAGGTCGCCGGGGCGGAGGGCGAGTTGGCGGTCGCGGCAGGTCTCCGGGTCGGCCCACGCGTCACGGAGGGTGGCGGAGGTGGCGCCCTTCGGGAGGGTGCACACCTCGCCGCCCCAGGTCCACAGGCGGATCGCGTTGTGCGCGGTGCGCAGCTGAAGCGGGTCGCTGGGGGTGACCGGTTCGAAGACCTCCACGGAGCCGCGTTCGTCGAGGTCGGCGAGGTCGTGGTCGCCGATGACGGTGCCGGGCTCGGGCCGGTCGTGCGGGTCGAGGGTGCGGACGTCGACGGAGGCGAAGCGGAACGTGCCCGGGGCGAGGGTCTGGTCGCCGGCCGTCTCGACGGTGACGTACGCGCGGGCCGTGCAGCCGTCGTGCATCGCGTAGTCGATGAGCCGGACGTGACGTCGTACGGAGACCCGTCGCCGGGCGGTGTCGAGGTAGGCCTCGGTGGCCACGGCATCCTGCTGGTAGCTGATCTGGTCGCCGGTGTGGGCGAGCAGTTCGACCAGCGTCATCCCGAGGTCGGCGGGGTTGCGCTCCCTCCAGTCGGGTGTGGTGAGCGCGAGCCGGTCGAGGAGCAGCTTGCGGATGGTGTCGTAGTCGCGGGCCGTGTAGTCGATGACGGGTGCGGCCGGGAAGTCCGTGTCGGGGTGCGCCTCGTCCTTGCAGTCGAAGGGGGTCGGGCAGTCGGGTCGGAAGCGGAACATCGCGCTGTGGTAGCGCTGGTCGAAGCCGCGGTACGGCTCGGTCCCGGGCCGTCCGTACGGGTCGGCTTCCACGAGGGAGAGCCGGTAGCGGGAGGTGTCGCCGGCCTTGTCGAGGGTGACGTACAGCCGGTCGTCGAGCTCGGGGTCCTCCTCGCGCTCCACGCTGACGTCGAGGGCGGTGATGCCGGTGATACGGCGGCCGCCGTCGACGCGGACGTTCTCCGGGCACAGGCCGTGCGGGGCCTTGCCGAGGAACGTGACGGTGAGCAGCAGGCCGTCGTCGCTGACTTCCACGGCGTCGATGCCGTTGAGCTGGGCGGCTCTGACCTTGGCGCGGCGGGAGCGGGTGGTGCTCGTGGGGCTGGTCATGCGGCGGCCCTCCCTTCGAAGACGTCCTCACGCCGGGCGCCGGTAGCGCGGACGACGTACGAGAGGTGCACGCGGACGACGTGGTCCTCGCTGACCACGTCGAGGGCCTCCACATCGATGAGGTCGCCGAGCCAACGCTGAAGCGAGGCCTGCACGGAGAGTTCGAGGGTGCTGATCAGCTCGGGGCTGTTGGGCGCGAAGACGAGGTCGAGGAGCCCGCAACCGAAGTCGGGGCGCATGACCCGCTCCCCCGGGCTGGTGAACAGCAGCTGCTCGACCAGGTCGTGGACGTGCTCGCCGTGGTCGGCGTGCGCGGTGCGTCCCCGGCGGTCGGCGCGGAAGGGGAAGGCGATGTCGGTGCGGGTGACCGGCTTCGTCATCGTAGGGACACCTCCTGGTGCGCGGCGTTGACGACGGGTGGTCCCTGTGCGACCAGGGCCGCGCTGAAGCACTGGGCCGCGGAGGTGTCGAGCAGCACGGCGGCGCCCGCGACGGTCACGCCGCTCGCGGAGGCGGTGAACCGCACGGATACGCACGGCTGCGGCACACCGTCCACGGTGTGAGTGCAGCCGACGACGGTGTAGGTGTGAGCGGCGGTGGCTGCCGCCCGGCCGCCGATCAGCACCGCCGGGGACGGCGTGTGTACCGGTGTGGCACGTCCGCCGTGCGGGCAGCTGATCAGGGTGTCGGCGGCTAGCAGTTTCCCGGCTGCTCCGGAGGCCCCTGCGGTTCTGAATGTCCTGGATGTGCCGAACACGTTGGTCGATCCCCCCGTTTCTAACGCTTCGGTTCCACGGTCAGCTGGCCCTCGTTGACGATGACCCTGCCGTCCTGGAGGGTGATCCGGGCGTTGCCGGCGGCGATGACGATCGCGCCTTCGGTGATCCGGATGTACGCCCCGTCCTTGGCCTGGAGCAGGATCCCCTCGTCGGGGCCGGTGGTGTCACTCATCACGATCTTGTGCGCCAGCTGGGTCTGCACGACGACGGGCTTGTTCGGCGAGTTCGTCTGCACCTCGCGCCGCGCGTCGGGCGGCAGCTCGTCAGCGGTGCCGTACCAGCACCCGGTCCACACGGGGAAGCTGGGATCCCCCTGCTCGAACTCCACCCACACGCCGGCGCCGGGCGGCGGCACGACGAACTGCCCGGACTGCGGCCCGGTGAACGGCAGACAGGGCAGCGCCCACGTCGACGGCTCGTTGCCGAGGACGTCCGGGACCTCGACGGTGACGCGGCCGATGCGCAAGGGGTCGTTGTTGTCGACGACCCGGCCGCGGAACTTGCCGAGGTAGCGATTGCTGGGTGCCGCCATGGTGGGGTGCTCCTGGTCGATGTGTCGAAAATGGCGAAAGTGATACGTCTACGGCCGGACGTAGTCACTGCGGGCTTCGAGGCCCTCTCGGGAGAGGGTGAAGTTCTGCTGGTACGAGCCCGGGCGGAGGTTGTGCGTGACGGACTTGACGTAGTAGTCGCCGTCGTAGGCGCGTCCGGAGCCGCGTACGCCGACGAGTTGGCGGGGCTGGAGGATGTACCCGTGCCGGTTGACGTCCAGTGACCCGGACCCGGAGACGACGTCGGCGGAGACGGCTGCGCGGGCGAGGAGTTCGGCCTCGGCCTCCTGGCGCTGCTGCTTGGCGGTGCCGGAGAGGGTCCTGCGCTTGAGGGCGGGGGTGGGGCGCTTGCCGAGGGGCGGGCGGAGCGGGCTGATGGAGGGTTGCGGGAGGAGGTCCGACCGCCGGTTCTCCGGGTTCTGCCAGCGCGCTTGAGGCTCCTCGCGGGCCGTCCCGTCGTACGCGAACGTCAATTGATCGACGGTGGAGTTGGCGTCCATGTTGACGTTGAGGGCGTGCTGGCGGATGCCGAGGCGGACTTCGGGTCCCCAGCGGGCGGAGGACTGACCGGCGGTGGGCCCGGGTTCGAGGTAGAAGGTGTAGCCGTTCGCACGAGCGAGCTCGGTGACGTACTGCAGGTCGGTCCCGGTCTGGTAGTGCACGCGCAGGTTCTGGTGGGGCGGCTGGGCGACCTTCTCCTTGTAGACATCGGGCCGGATGCCGTAGTCGGAGTAACGGCGGAGGATCGCGAGCACGCGCTCGGAGGGCGGCAGGTTGGGGTACGAGGCGGTGCGCTCCTCCAGGTCGAGGAGGAGGGTGAGATCCTCGCCGGTGACGGTGAGGGTGGAGTGACCGGGCTGGTTGCTGGCACCGACCTCATGGCGCACGATCAGCCCGTCGAAGAGCACGTCGGGCGTGCCTTTGACGTTGACGGTGACGATCAGGCGGGTCTTCGGGTCGAAGAACCCCTCGGGGAGGAGCCTGCGGCTGATGATCCCGTTCTTGGTGAGGTCGAAGGCGAGCTGAAAGCCGCTGCGTTCGCCGGCGGTGGCGGTGATCTGCGCGGACAGCAGCGCCTCGGTGACTTCGGCGGGGACGGGGCGGGCGAGCTGGGGTCCCATGAGGAGGGTGATGTGGACGGGGCCCTGGCCCACGGGCATGTCAAACACGTCGGCCGCCCTGCGGGAAGCCGCCGGGAACACCACCGGCGAGCGGGATGTCGATGACGCGCCCGGCCTGGTCGGTCAGTTCGTTCGGGTCGAGGACCGGGTTGGCGTCGGCGATCTGCCACCACTGCGACGGGTCGCCGAAGTAGCGCTGGGCGAGGAGGTCAGGGCGATCGCCGGCGCCGACGGTGTGGGGCTGGGTCTCGTCTTCTCGCTGGTCGAGCGGGGGCAGCAACCGGCGCTTGGTGTACCGCACTTCGGTCCCGTCGGGCTGACGGTGGACCCCGATCTCGGCGTCGTGGTACCGGCTGGTGCGGGGGTAGGGGTGCGCGCCCGGTATCGCATCCAGCGCGCTCTCGTAGGGCTCGATGTCGGCCATGGTGGTGTACTCAGCCCCTTCCGCTCGGTATGCCCGCTGCTCCGGCCCCGATGCCGCTGAGCCCGAGGGAACCCAGGCTCCCTCCGCGTGCGGCCGCGGCCAGCCGCTCCTTCTGCGCGAGGTGCGCCATGTAGAGGTCGGCACCGCGGTGCCCGGCGGGCAGATCGCTGACGGTGAGGATCTTCATGCCGATACTGAGGGAGGCGCGGATCGGGTTGAGATTGACGTCGAACGCGGACTCATTGATGGAGAGTTCGGTGAGCCGTACGGGCATGACGCGCTTGCTGCCCCAGGTGAAGAGGGTGAGCGGCATCTCGATCGGGCTGATCTCGATGCTCCCCTTCTGCGACAGCCGCATCGCGTCCCGCAGTTGCGTGGTGGTCGGCTGCACGAGCATTTCGAGGGTCGCGAGCTGCGGGTGGATGCCGTCGGGCGCGGCAATCTCGAACTGGTCGGTGGCGTCGATCTCGGCGGTGAACTTCCAGGTCTCTTGGGCGGGGCCTTTGAGGCGGAGCGCCTCGTTGCGGTCTCCGCTGCCGGTGCCTCCGCCTCCGGCGTCGCCGCTGTCTCCGGCGGACTGGGGCGAGACGCTGCGCTCCAAGGTGTCCGGGTTGAACTGGAGGATGATGATGCGCTGCGGGGTGCCGGTGTCGGGGTTGACGACGACGATGCCGGAGCGGATGGGTTTGGGGATGTCTGCGTAGCGGGTCACGTGCGCTCCCGGAGGCGGGTCTTCAGGTCCGTGTAGTCGTGGTCGGGGAAGAGCTCCGGAAGCACGTCCAACATGCTGTGCAACTGGTTTGCGATGGTTTCGAATTGCTCGGATCCTACGGGCGCCTCGGTGAAAAGGTGCTGCCAGCCGAACGCGCCTTTGGTCAGTCGCAACGCCTCAAGGTACTGCCGGTAGTCAAGGCCCATCTTCCACAGGCCTGTGTTGTCCGACAGCCATACCTCCGGATCCTCGATCCCCGGCTGAAGCCTCAGCGCGACGAAGAAGCCCGAGCCAGTAAACGGGTGCTCGTCGATGATCCTTAGCTGTTCTCCCATTTCTCGATCCTCATCCGAGTACAAGGAGGACGAGAAGTCAGGCGGATCCTCATGCACGGCGAGCGGTAGCGGCGTCAGCCTGAACTCTCCTGCGGCGAATGTAAAGGGAGGAACGGTCTGCCATTGACTGCCGAGCATTTCGAAGCGAATGAAGTCGTCGTGGTAGGAGGGGGCGAGCCGAATTCCTTCCCACTCCTCCAAGTCGTCGAAGGACGACGCGTCCGCAGAAGCCTCAACCTCTCCCACTATCTCGTTGAGTACCTGAGTTCCGGGACTTTCTTGCAATTCCTCCAATATTCTCATCCAGCCTTCTTCGTAGGCCGTCAGTTCTCCTATATCCATCAGAACCTCCCATTGATCAGAAGACGATTTTTCCACGGATCTCAGCCTTCTTCAGGAGGCCGATCAATTGCTCACGTGACCTCCGTCCCGCGGGCTTGACATTTTTCAATAGTTCCGTTTCAAGGTGTCCCATTCCACTGAAACTCCCGACGCCGCTCCTCGCATGGAGGATCGTCTTCACCCATCGCACCGATATTTTCAGCGCGGCTCGGATCTGGTATTGATTGCCCGTGTTGAGGTTCACTGAGAGCGGCGACTGAGCGGCACTGCCACTCCACGGCGGCCGATCGAACTGGCCTTTCCACTGTCCGCTCTGACCTGGCTTCCTCTCCCAGTACCCCTTGGGGTAGTGGTAGGTTCCCCAACGCATGTAAATCTGGCGCGGAAATCCCGGATACTGGTTTCGCAGAATTACGTTGACGTCATACCAGATCATGTCCTCAAGCGGCCCGTTCGGTGGCAGCTTCCCGATGGCACGTGCGGCGGGATGCTCCACCCCGTCCCGCGCGCCTTCGTTGTCCGCCTTGCGTGCGGGCACCAGGTTGGACGTGGAGGCGTGGCCGCCCAAGAGGGCCGTGAGTACGTGCATGCGAACCCAGGCCGCACCCGCTCCAAGGTTCCGCGCGACGATCCTGTCCCAGCCCAAAGGCCAGGCGTCCGGGCGCTCGGTCGCCTCGGTGCCCCTCTTGACCTTTTTCTGTATGTACGACGCTCTGAACGACTGTGCCACTGTCCCGTCCGAGAACGGAGGCAGGATCGGTTCCGGCAAAGGCGGTTTACCCGCACCGCGCGAGCGCCGCTCCAACAGTTCGGCAAGTCGTTCCATCAGCCGCTGAAGGTCACGCAACTGGGTGTCGAAGTCCGAACGTCCACCGCGCTGGTAGATCGGTTCCCCGTACGAACGGTACCGTCTTCCCCTCCCCTTTCCGACTTCCCTGTCGGGCAGCCGGTCCTGTGCCGCCTCCACTATCGCTCGCTGCGCTTCGGCTCGTTTCCGAGCGGTCTCCTGATCGGTGTGCAGGTCCCGCTGCTCGGAGATGGGAGGAGAATTGTTCTCATCCCCCCAATTGTCGATATAGGACTTGATCGAAGCCAGAGTGGTCCGCATCGCCAGGTCGGCGCTCTTGCCCTTCCCGTCGAAGAGCAGTGTGTGAGTCGCGCCGTCCACGGTGCGGAAGCGGACCGTGGGAAGGTCGTAGTCTGTCCTGCCCTCCGGCTCCAACTGTCGGCCCCGATCCCGCGTCCTCTCCCTGGCCCGGTCCCGGTCCCGTGTCCGGTCCTGCGTACGCCGCCATTGGTTCCGCAGCCGCCGCAGCCGGTCGTTCAGCCGGCTGCCGAGTGTGCGGCGGGCCCTGCCGAAGAGTCGGTGTGCCGCTCGACGGGCTCTGTTGACAGCCGACTTGATGGTCTGGCGGGCGCGGCGGAGGGGGCGGGGGCGGTCGGCCGGGCGGCGGTCCTTCTCCCTGTCCTCGGAGCGGCGGTCGCGGTTCCTTTCCTCGGGGCGCTGGTCGGTCCGTCGGTCATCGTCCGGGCGGCGGCGGTTGTTCGGACGCTGGCTGCCCGGACGCGTGTTCCTAAGGTCGTGGTCGCGGTCGTCCGTGCCAGGGCGCCGGCGGTCGGGGCGCAGGGTGTCGCGGGCCGGGCCGCGGCGGGTTGGCCCGCCGGAGCGCTCGTCCCGGTCCTCGTCGCGCGTTCGGCGCTCCGCGTCCCGCATCCGCCGCCGGGCCGCGTTGACTTCGCGGCCCTCGTTGCGGCGTTCTTCGTCGTCGCGGCGCTTCTTCGGCCTGGTGGTGTGGGCGGGGCGCGGCTTCTTCTCCGGGGCGGGGCGTTTGCCGGGGCGCGGCCGCGACGGTGGCCGTGATGCCTGGTCCCGGGTGGGCTTGCGCGGGGTCGGGCGGCTCGCGGGACGGTCGTCCACGCGGTCGGCAGGACGGTCGTTCGGGCGGCCCGAGTCCGGTGTCCGGTCGTCGGGGCGTGTGGGTTCCTGGTCTCTGGGCCTGGTGGGAGTTCCCGGCTGGTCGGGGCTCCCGGACGGGCCAGGGCTGGGCTTCCTCTGGCGGAGGTTCTTCAGCATGTCGCCGAGCCGCTCGGCCACCTTGCCCATGAAGCGGCTGACGCCCTCGATCAGGAACTGGTAGACCAGCTCCAGCAGGGCGACGACACCAGCCGCGACCGCCTTCGCGAAGGGCAGGGCGCCGTTGCCGCTCTTGACGGCCTTCAGGAAGTCCATGAAGAGACCGAAGGCGGCGAGGATCTCACTGAGCGCACCCCACGCCGTCTGGAGGGCGTCGATGATGGCCATGACCCAGCCGGCGCCGGGGATCAGCCTTGCGACCACCTTCTCGACGACCAGGACGCCGATGATGAGGGGCAGTTGGGGCAGCGCCTCGTCCCAGGCCATCTGTGCCATCTGCTCGACGGTGACGCCGCCGGAGATCAGCTCCTGGAAGTCCTCCATCGGGATGCCGATGATCTCCTGGACCTTCTGGTTGAACCAGGCCTTGACGGCGGTCTTGATCTCCTCGAAGAGGTATTCCTTGGCGCCGGTCTCCGCGGCGGCCCCGGCCTTGCTGATCCAGTCGCCCGGGTCGGAGACGATGTCGTTGAAGATGGCGGCCCATTCGCCGAGGGCCGCGACGGCCGCAGCACCGAACTCCAGGGCTCCCACAGTGACGGTTTCGGCGATGTCGACGGCCGCCAGCATGCCGGATTCCAGCACGTCGAGCCCGGCCAGCAGGGCGCCGCACAACCCGTCGAGCAGGGTACCCGCGACTTCCTTGAGCGCGTCCGCCGCCTCGTTGACCTTCTGTACGGCCCAGTCGCGCCCCTCGTTGATGGTGTTGCGCCACTTGTCGCGCATCGCCGGGTAGTCGGCGAGGAGTTCGTCTCCGAGGGCGATCAGCGCGTCGGCAAACAGGTTGATCTGGTCGATGACCCAGTTGCGGGCATCGTCGATGAGTTTGAAGACCTGTGCTTTGAATTCCTCGATGAGGTCGGTGACGACCTGACGGGCCCTCTCGAAGATGCTCTTGATCGCGTTCTTGAGTTCCTCGAAGAACTCTTTCAGCTTCTCGATAGCCTCTTCGAGCCAGTTGTCGGCGTCGCTCTTGCCGTCCTCCTGCTTCTGCTCCGCCTCCTGTTCGGCGTTGGTCTGCTCGTCCTCGATCCTCTGGTTGTCGTCCTCAGTCCGCTTGTCGACGTCCTTGTCGGTCTGCTCCTGCTTGTCGTCGATGTCCTTGCGGACCTGCTCGTACTTCTTGCCCTTCTTGCCGTCGATCTCCGCGGCCTTGTCGTCCTGCTCCTTGCGCCAGTTGTCGCGGGAGTCGGCGATGTCGGAGCGGCCCTGGTCGCGGGCCTCGGCCTGCTTCTTGCTGCTGGCAGTGACCTCCCGCTGGAGGTCCCGGTCGTGCTGCTGCCGGTCCTGCGTAGCCTTCTTGTCCTTGGCCTGACGCTCCTGCGTCATCTTCTGGTGACCTTGGGCGAAGCCCGCCTGGATCTGTGGGCCGCGGTCGTGCTCGGCCACAGCAGACGCGGACTCGATCGGCACCCCGCCCCCGGACACCGACCGGGCACCGCCCGCGCCCGCGGTCTTCTTCCCGCCGGGCACCTTGCCGGTCAGGGTCTCCTTGGGCACGTCCGGATAGATCTGGTCCTCGCCCATCGGGCGGGCCGCGTCCTCACGGCCGGCCTGGTGCAGCTCGGTCTTCCGCTCGTCGAGCTTCTGGCTCTGCTCGTCCGTGCGCTGCGGGTCCGAGTCGTTCTCCAGCGGCAGCCTCGGGGCGTCACCCACGCGGGCGTTCTGCAGGCCCTCGTCCTTGGTAGGGAGCCCGAGTATGGAGTCAATGAGGTCGTCGAGCGGCAGGATCTCCTTCAGAAGTCTGCCGAAGAGCTGGGCGCCGATCGTCACGGCGATGTCCCACCAGCTCGGCTCAGGCACGTTCGCGCCTGGAACCTCGCCTTCCGGCTTCTGTTCGCCGGTGATCTCGGGTGTCTGACCGGGAGCCGCCTTGGTGCGGGCGACCTTCGCATTCGTGTACGTGCCGGGGGCAGACGCGGTCGGGCCACCGGGAACGGTGCGCGGCGAACCGGACGGCCGCTGTGTGGTCGGCGGCGCCTTGCGCAGGGCCGTGCGCTCCTTTTCGACGGAGCGGCCCACCGCACCGTCGACTCCTTTGAGCGTCTCAACTGCTTGGTGGGGCTTCAGCGACCCCGCCGTGGCCAGCCCCGACTCGGGGGTGGCGTTGGAGACGTCCGGGGCCGGGGCCTCCTTCTTGGGCTTCGACCCGCCCACCGCGGGGCGGCCACCGCTGCGGCCACCGGCTCGTACGGGCGCGGGTGCCGGGGCCGTACGACCGCCACCTCCGCCACCGCGGCGCGACACGGTCCTCGCGGCCTGCCGTGCAGCCTGCCGCTTACTGCCAGTTGGCCGGGCCCGCGAGCCCGTGGATCCGCCCGACGAGCCACCGGATCCCGGGGACTCGGTGGCTTTGGGGGTGTTGGTCCTCGCTTCCGGCCCCGCGGAGCTGGCAGGAGGGCCGTTACCCGGTGTGAGTTTCGGGGCGGCGGCGGGACCTGGCGTGGAGACATGGTCGGGGCCAGTCCCGGGCCCGGAAGACGTGGCGGGTCCCTTGCCCTCCGTGACGTCACCCTCGCTGGGGGCGGGGGTCTCCGGGTCGCTCTTGCCTTGGTCCGCGCCGCTGGCACCCCTGCTGGCCCCGATGCTCGCCGGGTCCTCGGCGGCCGCGTCGTCCTGCTTCTGCGCCTTGTCGGCTCCGGCGCTCGTCTCCGGCCCACCGCGACGGTCGGGTTTGCCGGCTTCCGGCTTCCCGGCGGTGTCGGCCCGGCCCGTGCCCTCCGCCGGGGCAGGCTCGGACGACGGCGAACCGGCTCCTTGTGTACGGGCGTCCTCGCCCGCCCTGGCCAACTGGTCGGGCGCGGCCGGCTCACCGACTGCCGCGGCCGCCCCGGTCGCCGCAGCATCCGAGGCCCTGGCCTCCTCATCGCGCCGCGCGTCCTCAGCGTCCTCCTTGCGTTCGTCCGCCTGCTTCCGGGCCCCGTCCGCCCCGCCGACGTCCGACACCGAGGTGCCTCCTTCCGCACCCGGCGACGCCGTACCCAGTCCATCGCCGATTCCGGACAGGCCCGCGTCCTGCGCGTCGGTCGTACCGCTCAGGATGTCCTCAAAGGACTCGCTGTCGCCTGCCTCCTCCTCGGCGCGTGACGCAGCATCCCTGGACGTGTCGGGCTCTGTCGCCTGCGGAGCGGTGTCCGGCGCCGGAGCCACGTCCACGGACGACAGGCTGGGCAGAGGGGCCGTACCCTTGCGCCGTTCCTCGACAAGGTTCGGGTTTTTCGCCGCGTCCGTGTAACCGACGAGGTCGACATCGGGCACGGGCTCCAGGCTGGCCGATGCGGGCGTGTGGCTGCCCCTCTCTTGCTCCGCACCGTCCTGTTCGGACTCCGATTCCAGACCCAACGGCTCGTCGTCGGCGTCTTGCTGGTTCTCCGGGTCCCCCGCCGTCCGGGCCATACCGGAGTCGCCTCCGGTCCGGGACTTCTCGCCGGGCTCGGCCCCGCTGCGGTCCACAGCGCCGGGGGCTGCGGCCTGCCGACCCGCCACCTCGCCCGCACCCGCGTCCTGGCGCTGCTCCTGCTCGACGGCCTGCTTCTCCGGCTCCTGCGCAGCCTCGTCCGGACTGTCCGCGTCCTCCCCGGCGTCGCGCTCGTCCTGCTTGTCCTGGTCCTGCTGCTCGCGCTCGGTGTCCGAGGCGTCCTTGCCTTCTTCCGCAGCGTCCTTCTGCGCGTCCCGGCCGGAGGCGTCCTTGTCCTCCTGCTGGTCCTGCGATCGCTCCTGCTGCTGCTTCGCACTCTCCTGCTGACGCGTGGGCGAACCTGCGCCGCCCTGAGCGTTCTCCTGGCCAGCGTCGTACATGGATCCGTCGCGGCCCCCGGCCGCCTCGTCCCGGCCGCCTCCGGGCGCGGTCCGCCCGTCCTGCTGTCCCCCTCCGGGCCTGCCGTTGTCGTTCTCGGGTACGTCTCTTTCGCGGTCCTGGGAATCGCCCGCCTCGGCCTCGGACTCCTCCCCTGCCCGCTCTTCCTCGATCTCCTCCGCCGCGCCAGGCACGGCCAAGGGGGCCGCCGCGGCCTCCATCGGCAACGGCCCCGCCTGCTCCGTCTCCTCCACGACCTCCAGCAACCGGTCGATGACAGGTGCGGGCAGCCGCACCTCCAACCGGTCGAGGACGGTGTCCTGGACCTCCGGTGCCATCTGCGCCAGCTGGATCCGCACCCGGCCCGACCAGTCCTCCGGGTCCCCGCGCAGGGAGCGCAAGATGCCGTTCGCCACGCGATCGACAAGGGTCGCGGGGTCCAGCGCCTCCATACGGCGCCGGTCCGCGTCCACCGTCGCGTACCGCAGCCAGCCCGGTGTCGCCTGCCCCTCCTCGACCTCCGGCACGGAGTCACGTGCCGCCTCGGGACGTGCGAGGTCCTGTGCCGCCGACTCCGCCTCCCGCTCGATCGCCTGCTGGGGCAGGCTCACGGCACCCAGTTCGCGTCCGGCGCGCAACGCGCCCAGGCCGTGCGGGTTCTGGACCGTGTGCAGCAGCTCGTGGGCGAGCAGGCGGTGGCCCTCCGCCGTGCCCGGTCGGTAGGCGCCCTCGCGGAAGAAGACGTCCTGGCCCACGGCGACCGCGTCCGCGCCGAGGAGGTCCGTGAGCTGTCCGGCGTCGCGGCCCGTGTGCAGGCGTACGCGGCTCAGGTCGTGGCCGAGTTGCTCCTCCAGTTCCCTCCGCACCCCCGGGTCGAGGGGCTGGCCCGCGCCGCTGACGATGTCCTTCGGCTCGGGAGTACGGGACTTGGCGGCCCGCTCCTTACGCTTGCGGCGGCGCTCTTCGGCCGATTGCTCCGAACGGTCCTGCTGCGTCTGGGAGGTCATCGCGTCACCTCCCCGTGGCCGCTCAGCCCCTCGTGCACGACGCGTGCCAGTTCCTGGCCCAGGCGGCGGGACGAGAGGCCGGCGGGCAGGGGCGGGAGCCCGGACAGCGCGTCCAGGGTCAGGGGGCCGTCGGTCGCCAGCGGTACGCCGTGCCTCTCCACCAGTCGGGTCAGCTCGCGCTCGAACGCGGCCGTGACCCGCTCGGGGTCCACCCGGAAGCCGCTCAGGGCGAGTTCGCCGATCTCCACTCGTATCGCCGAAGGCTCCCTGTTCACACCCATCCCCGTACCTCCCCCGGTGTCAGGGACCGCTCCAGCTTCAGGTACTCCGTTCGGGCCGCCGCGAGCATGTGACGCATCTGGAGGCGGTCCCCCTCCTCGGCGGCGAGGAAGGCGCCCGACAGCGCGATGTTGCGGATCGAGCCGCCCGCCACCGTGAGCTGGGCGAGCAGCTCCGGGTCGATGTCCTTCACTGGGGCCTGCGGTGGCAGTACGCGGCGCCAGATCTCGGCTCGCTCGTGCTCCGCCGGGAACGGGAAGTCGACTACGAAGCGGATGCGGCGCAGGAAGGCGTTGTCCAGGGCCTTCTTCATGTTGGTGGTGAGGATGGCCAGGCCGCGGTAGGCTTCCATCCGCATGAGGAGGTAGCTGACCTCCAGGTTGGCGTACCGGTCGTGGCTGTCCTTCACCTCGCTGCGCTTGCCGAACAGCGCGTCGGCCTCGTCGAAGAGGAGGAGTGCGCCGCCTCGTTCCGCCGCGTCGAAGACCCTGCGGAGGTTCTTCTCCGTCTCGCCGATGTACTTGCTGACCACCTGGGACAGGTCGACGATGAACAGGTCCAGGCCGAGTTCCTTCGCCATGACCTCGGCTGCCAGCGTTTTGCCCGTACCCGAGCCGCCCGCGAAGAGTGCCGTGACGCCGAGGCCCCGGCGCAGCGTCCCGGCGAAGCCCCACTCCTGGTGGACCGTCGGGCGCTGGCGTACGTGCGCCACGATCTCGCGCAGTACGCTCGTCTGCCGGTCGTGCAGGACCAGGTCGTGCCAGCCCGCCTGGGGTTCGATGCGGCGGCCCAGTTCGTCCATGCCGATCCGTGCCTCGTCGAGACCGGCGCGCCAGGCGAGTTCGGCGGCGTCGAGTTCGTCCTCGTGGGGCAGGTCGCGGCGTACGGCGGCCGCAGCGGACCGTATGACGTGCGGCGGCAGCTGGAACTGGGCCACCAGGGAGCGGAGTTCAGAGGCGCGCAAGTCGGCGACATCCTCGAACGCGGCTGTCCAAACGCCCAGTTGTTCTTCCTCGTCCAGGCGCGGGACCGTCACGCGGGCGCCGTGCGGGCGTTCCGAGCGCAAGGGGTCCTCGCTCGACACGACGAGTGGTACGGCGGCCCCGGACAGGAACGACTCCGTCGCCGAGCGCTGGTCCCGGTCCAGTTCGCCCGCCTCGACCAGCAGTGCGGCGGGGAGGAGGATCGCCTCGCGCTGCCACAGGCGGGCCAGGCGGTCGCGTTCGGCTGGGTCGGTCGGGACGTCCTCGGCGGCCATCGCGTAGAGCCCGAGCCCTGAACGGGCGGCGGCCGCTGCGGCGATATCGGCCCGGCTGCGCAGGTCGCCGCCGGTCAGCTGGGCCAGCGGCGGGGCGTCGGGGCTCGTGCCCGTCGTCCAGCCGGCAGCCACCCGGTTCGCGGCCATGTCGTACGACGGCGGCAGCGCGTCCGGTACCGGTACGCGGCGCAACTGGCCGTGCAATCGGGCGTCCAGGTAGGGCGAGTCCAGCAGGAAGTGCAGGATGCGTTCGTCGAGGCGGAGCCGGGACGTCGTCAGGCGTGTCTCGTCGTCCAGTTCGACGATGCGCCAGCGCCGCAGCGGCGCCACGGGGGTGAGCGCGCTCCAGTGCGGCTCCTCCAGCGCGGCCAGGGCGAGCGAGAACGTGGGGTAAGCCCGCTCCCGGTCACCGCAGGCGGCGGCGCACCGGGCCGCGGTCGTGGGCTCCAACTCGTGGGCGGCGGTGAGGAGGACGAGGTCGCGCTCGAAGGGGGTGAGGCCGAAGCAGGCGGCGAGGGCGTCGAGCGGGGCGGTTCCGGGGCCGGCGACCGCGGGGGCGGCGTCCGGTACACCCGCGTCGTCCTGAGCGCCGTCGACGCGCGCCGCGTGAGCGTCGACTCGGGCCAGGACGCGCTGGATCTCGGCAGTCAGCGTCGACCCGCCGTCCCGTGCGGCGGCGGTGCCCGGCTGCCGCGTTCCCCGCGCTCCCCGAGCTCCCCGCGTTCCCTGCTCTCCCATGTCCTCACCTGCCCCCGTCGGTCCCACGTGGCCTCAGTTGTCGTCGGCCGTCTTGTCGTCTGCCGTCTTGTTGTCTGCCGTCTTGTTGTCGGCTGTCTTGTTGTCGGCTGTCTTGTTGTCCGCCGTGGGCTGGGCGGACTTCGACGTCCTCTTCGCCGCCTTGGCCGTCTTCGCCGTCCTGGTGGGCTGTGCTGCCTTCCTGGTGGCGCTCTTGGCCGGGGTCTTCGCCGCCGGTTTGGCCACCGCCTTGGAGGGCGCCGGCTTGGAGGGCGCCGCCTTGGCGGCGGGTACGGGCTCAGCGGTGCCCGAAGGCTCATCCACGGCCGCACCCGCGTCGGTGGGCCCCGGCGGCACCGGCGCACCCGGCGCACCCGGCGCCCCGAACGGCAGCACCCGTACATCGGTCCGCTCCACCGGCTTCCCCGGCACGGGTGTCTCGCGGCCCTCGATGTAGACGAGGGCGGCCTGGTAGACCACCGAGAGGACGTACGGCGTCTGGTGGAGCATCCCCCACAGCTTCGACGTCTCGTCGATGTCCATCACCGTCGGTGTGAACCGCACGCGCTGCGCGGCCTCCGCGAGGTCGCTGCCCGCCAGGTACGGCTTCTCACCTGCCCGTTCGATGACGTCCTTCGGCAGGATCGGTATCTCGTGCAGGGTGCGCACCACGGAGCCGATGAGCCGCTCGCCGACCAGTTCGGACTCCTCGCCGTACGCGCTGATCAGGTAGTGCAGGTCCAGTGCCGCGGCGGGCCGCTTGCGCAGGGTGCCGTCGGCGGCGCGGGTCGGCAGGTCGTTGCCACGCCCGGAGACGTTGGGCGTGACCTGGTAGCAGAACACCGAGATGGTGGGCTCGGACGGCGGCTCGGTCGGTGGTTTGCCCAGCTCCATCTTGACGGCCAGGTCGAGTTCCGGCCCTCCGAGGTTGGACTCGATCAGCACGGCGAGGGCCTGGGTGACATGGGCGATGGCGAGTGCGTTGCTCATGACGTCGGTTCCTCAGTCCCTCTGCTCCAGTTGGTCGTACTGGTCCTGCCGGTCCTGCCGGTTCTCCTGGCGCTCCGTTCCGTGCCGCTCATGTGCGCCCCCGTGCCAGGTACTCGGCGAGGCTCACGGTCGCCTCCGGGCGCCCCGGCGGCTCCGTACGCCGCTTGCCGCCGCCAGGTGCGGGCGCCGACGCCGTCACCTCCAGCCGCCCGATCTGCACCTGCACCACCTGCTCGGGGGCCCGTCCGGGCCGCCGGGCCGCGGCCTGTCGTACGGCGTCGCGTGCTGCCGCCGTGTCCGCGGCGCTGGGGAGCAGCGCCGGGCTCACGGCGGCAGGGGAAGCGACGCCCGTGCCCGGGGGGTTGGGCACGGACGCCGCGCTCTGGGCGGGGCCCCGGTCGGGGCGGCCCCGTCCCGCCGTGCGGCGCGCCGGGTCGGCGACCGGCCGCGGTCCCGGGGCGACCGGCGTGGCCGGACGCAGCAGCGGGCTCTCGGGCGCGGACGGCCGGGCCGGCCGGGCCTCCGCGTCGGCGGGTGTCCGCTCGGTGCGTACGACAGTCCGCTCCCGTTCCGTGCGCACCCGGGTCTCGCGCACCGCCGGGCCCGGCACCTCCGGCGGCGGCGCGACCGAGGGGGTGGCGGAGGGCCACAGCGGCTCGGGGCCGTCCACGTCGGATGTCCGGGCCCGTACGGCCTCGATCCGCTCGAACGGTCCGGGCAGCCGGGGCCGTACCCGCACCACGCCCGGCCGCTGGGTGGCGGCCGGGGCGGTGTGCCGGGCGATCAGCCGGTCGAGGAAGTCGGACTGCTCCGGCGAGCCCGCCGGCCGGCTTCCCGAAGGGGAGTCAGACATCCGCACACAGCTCCAGGTAGTAGCGGCGCCGCAGCGGGCTGAGCGCCAGGATCTCCGGCTCGCTCCAGCCGTAGGCGGTGGCGAGCAGGTGGACGTCGAGCAGCACGTCCCGGGCCCAGGCGTCCAGTTCGGTCCAGAGGTAGGAGGCGATGTCGAGTTCGGCCCGGGTGGCGTGCCCGCACTCGGGGCAGGCGACGTTGAGCGTCACGTCGGCACCGGGGTCGGCGGCCTCGACGGCCTCGGCGATACGGCGCTGCACGGGTGCGGGCAGTTCGTCCGCGCCCACGGCGGTTCCGTCACGCACCGCCGAGACGAGGCACCGGGCGATCAGGGCCCCGCGCGGGTCCGCGGCCCGGGCGACCGCCGTCAGGTCGGCGACGCCGGGCAGCCGGAACTCCACGTCCCAGCCGCCCTCCGCCACCCGTACGACGGTGGTCTCCTCCCGGCCGCCCTCCCCCACCCGGACGACCGACTCGTCCGGCCCGCCCAGCGTCCGCGCGAACTCCCCTGCGTCGAGGTCGAACTCCATGTCCTCGCCGCACGCCCCGCACTCCAGACGCACCTGCATCCGCTCGCCGAACAGGGCCCGGCGCAGCGTGAACAGGTCGGCCTCGCGTGCGCCGACCGGGAGCACCGGCAGCGCCCGGGCGTCGAGGTCCGGGCGCGCGGTGCGGTGCAGCAGCAGCGCGCGTCCGGCCGGCGCCTCGGCGAGTCCCGCCTCCCAGGTGGCCAGCAGGTCGGCCGCCCCGGTGATCGCCATCTCGTCCCCCCTTGACTACCCGCTGCTCAGGCCGGGTTGAGGAACGACGGCTCCTCCGGCTCGGGAATCTCGTAGTCCCGTTCCCAGCCCTCGCACTCCAGCTTCAGTGACTGGATGGCCACCGCGTTGGCGTTGGCGTCCAGCTCGCCGAGGACCTGGTACTCGCTGGGCCAGGTCCGGTACAGCTTGTGCGAGACGGCGACCTGGCCGGCTTCGTTGAGGACCTGGATGACGATGTCCTTGCGGAAGTCGGCGAGGGACACCTCGGAGCCGAGCCCCGCCCCGACCTGCCAGACCTTGTTGGCCCAGCGGTCGAACTCGGGGTCGTGGGTGACCCCGCGTTCCAGGGTGATGCCCTCGAACTCGGAGCGGCCCGGCGACTTGCGCGGGGAGGAGGGGTCGCCGCCGTGGCGGTGCTTGACGACCTCCGTGGTCCGCTTCAGCGGACTGATCTTGCTGATGCCGGCGACCGTGCGACCGTCCCACAGGACCAGGAACTTGAAGTTCTTGTAGGGGTCGAAGCGATGCGCGTTGACCGTGAACTCAGCCATCGGATTCCTTCAGCTCTCCCAATTCTGCGACGGTGCTAGAGCGCGAACTGCCCCGACGTCTGCTGGATTTTGACGATCACGAACTCGGCGGGGCGGACCGGCGCGATGCCGACGAGGACGTTGACGATGCCGTTCTCGATGTCCTCGTCCGTCGTGGTCTCGCTGTCGCACTTGACGAAGTAGGCCTCGCGCGGCGTGCTGCCCTTGAAGGCGCCCTGGCGGAAGAGGGTGTGCAGGTACGAGGAGGCGCTGAGGCGGATCTGCTGCCACAGGCTCTCGTCGTTGGGCTCGAACACGACCCACTGCAGGCCGCGTTGCAGGCTCTCCTCCACGTGCAGCGCGAGCCGCCGTACGGGTACGTACTTCCACTCGCTGTCGAGCGCGTCGGAGCCCTCCAGCGTGCGCGAGCCCCAGACGAGGGGGCCGGTGAGCGGGAAGGTGCGCAGGCAGTTGACGCCGAGCGGGTTGAGCAGCCCGGTCTCGCGGTCGGTCAGGTCGACGGTCAGCGAGTGCACGCCCGCGAGCTGCGCCTCCGTGCCCGCCGGGGCCTTCCACACTCCGCGCTCGGAGTCGGTGCGCGCGATGACGCCCGCGACCGCGCCGGACGGCGGGAAGGAACGCAACCGCCCGGTGAGGGGGTCGGTGAGCTGGATGTGCGGGAAGTACAGGCCGGCGTGGTTGCCGCGTACGGGGTCGAAGGCGGAGAGGCCGGCGCGGGCGGTGTCCACGCTGACCCAGGTGCTGGGCGCGTCGACCAGCAGGAAGATCCGGCGCTCCTGGCACAGCCGCTGGGCCGCCGAGACGACCGTGAGCATGTCCTCGGTGTTCTCGTACGCCGCGAGCTCCGGCAGGGCCAGCAGGTTGACGTCGGCGACGCCGCGCAGGGCCTGGATACCGGTCTTGTCGGTCTCGCCGCCGATGAGGTCGCGCGGTCCGGGGGCCTCGCCGTCCTCGCCGCCCTCCAGCGGGAACACCGGCGGGTTGACGGAGGCCTCCAGGCCCAGGTCGTTGGCGCACTCGCCGAGGAAGCGGACGACGTCCTCGGGGTCGGTGGAGCCCGCGACGACCTGGAGGCGGCGGCCGAAGGGGATGACCTCGGCGCCCGCGAAGGCGTGCTTGCCCGGCGCGTCGGGCAGCGCCCGCAGCTTGCGCTCCAGGAGCAGGGCGAGCTCGGCGACGGTGCACGGGGCCTCACCGTCGGCATCGGGGTCGTGGAGCGTGAACTCGCGCTCCACCTCACCGATCTTGACGGTGAGGTCGACGGCCAGGTTCGGCAGCTCGTGCCCGAACGGCTTGGAGACGGTGCCCGACGGGTCGGGGCGGCCCTCGCCGACGGCCTCGACGCGGATCAGCCGGGAGCCCGCGTTGATCACGGTCGGCGCGTAACGGCCGTGCCCGGCGTCCATGGACAGCCCGGTGAAGCTCTCGCGGGCGTCGCCCTTGGCGTCGTACACCCTGAGGTTGAAGGTTTCGTCGGGGCGGGGCGTGTCGTAGTCGACGGCGACGCGCAGGCCGTTGCCCCACACCCCGGGTTCCTTGGCGTGCACTTCGAGGACACGGCACTCGCTGTGGCCCTCGGTGGACTCCAGGACGACGCACGCTGCCTTGCCGCTGCCCGCCTTGGCGACGCGGACGATCACGGCGACGGAGCCGCCGTTCGCGAAGAACTGGTGCACCGCGTAGGCGACGGCGCTCTGCGAGCTGAGGCCCCCGAAGCGGCGCTCGAACTCGGCGAATCCGGTGACGCGCACCGGCTCGTTGAGCGGGCCCCGCCGGGTGTGACCGACGAAGGCGGTCACCGAGGTGGTCACGGCGGAGATCGTGCGGGTGCTGCTGGGAAGCTCTTCGACGTAGACGCCGGGATACGTCGGCCTGGCGGAACTTGCGTTCGTCGGCATTCCCCCTCCTATCCCTTCTCGGGCACCGGTGAAAGGCACCAAGAGGCGGCAGAGGGAGTCGTGGTCGTCCGGCGCGCGCGGGCTGTGCCGGCGCGGTGACGCGCCCGGCCCGCGGGCTCCGCATCAGTTCCCCCGTCATTTCCCCGGGCGGACGGCCGTCCGGGGCAAGCAACTCGGCTTGTGACCCCTGATGCTCAAGTGCTCAATCCACCTTGGTGACTGGGCAGTTGGAGGAGCAAGGCGCGTTCACGCCAGTCCCGGAGGAGGTTCCATGAAGGACGGCGAACACGACTCGCACACGATGTGCGCATGTCGGGACGGAAGCTTCACACATCTCCCACGGGTGGTATTGCAGCAGAATGGACCCCATGTCCCGACACACCCAGCGGTTCCGGCGCAGGCACCCCTCGACCCCGGCACACAATGCCCACTGTCCTTGCGGTCTTGCGGAGACGTACGAGAACTGCTGTGGCCGGTTCCATACGGGCGACACGAGCCCACCGACCGCGGAGGCGCTGATGCGGTCCCGTTACACCGCTTTCGTCAAGCGGGACGAAAGGTATCTGCTGCGCACCTGGCATCCGCGCACGCGGCCCGCACGGGTCGACTTCGAGCCAGGGCTGACATGGACGGGTCTGGAGGTCCTGGAGACAACCGACGGCTCCGCCTTCCACTCCACGGGAACCGTGACCTTCCGCGCCTCCTACCGGGGCGGCGCGCTGCACGAGCGCAGCCGGTTCGAGCGGGTGGAGGGGGCCTGGGTGTACGTGGACGGGGATTTCGTCGAGTAGTCGGTTCGCCGAGCAGTTGGTTCGCCGAGCAGTTGTTCGCCGAGCAGCCGCTACGGCGCCGGTCTGCCGCCCGGCGCCAGGATGTCCAGCTCCTGGAGGGCACCGATCGTGATCTCGCGGGTGAGCTGTTCGGCACGGTCCGCGTCGCCCTCGCGGACGGCCTCGGCGAGGTGGACGTGCAGGGTGACAGCCTCGGGGTCGGGGTCCTCGAACATGACCTCGTGGTGGGTACGGCCCGCGAGGACCTCCGCGACGACGTCGCCGAGGCGGGCGAACATCTCGTTGCCCGAGGCGTTGAGGATCACGCGGTGGAAGGCCATGTCGTGGACGAGGTACTCCTCCAGCCTGTGACCGCGCGAGTTGGCCACCATCCCGAGGGCGCACTCGGTGAGCTCGGCGCACTGCTCGGCGGTGGCGTTCCTCGCGGCGAGCCCGGCGGCCACCGGCTCGATCGCGGAGCGCAGCACGGTGAGGGAGCGCAGTTGGCGCGGGCGGTCGGCGCCGGCCAGGCGCCAGCGGATGACCTGGGGATCGTAGACGTTCCACTCGGCGGCCGGACGGACCGTCACGCCGACCCGGCGGCGGGACTCGACCAGGTGCATGGACTCCAGGACACGGACGGCCTCACGCATCACCGAGCGTGACACCTCGAAGCGCTGGGCCAGCTCGTCGGTGCGCAGCACGCTGCCGGGCGGGTACTCGCCCGCGGTGATCGCCGGGCCGAGGCTCTCCAGTACTCGGCCGTGCAGCCCCCGGCCCGGTGTGGTCATGGAGATCAGGGTACGAGGAGAGTCGCGTCGAGAAAAAGTCAGACTTATATGTCACAGACTCTTGAATTTGTCGTACCTAATGGGTTTCAGTGTGGTCGACGTCAGATGGCGCCAGGTGGCGTCAGCGTCAGGTGGCGTCGGACGACGTAGCGCGACCATCGCGCGCTGCGCGCGGTCCGAACGGGGCCGGCGCCCCGGTCAGCGTCGCGGTCTGCGCGTGACGTCGAATGTCGATGAGGACAGCGAGGTAGAGATGCGTTCCCCCCACGTCGTCGTGGTCATGGGTGTGGCCGGGACCGGCAAGACCACGATCGGTCCCCTGCTGGCGGCCCGGCTCGGCGTTCCGTACGCCGAGGGCGACGACTTCCATCCCGAGGCCAACATCGCCAAGATGTCGGCCGGGGTCCCGCTGGACGACGCGGACCGGTGGCCGTGGCTGGACGCCATCGGTGCGTGGGCGCACGGGCGGGCCGGACTCGGCGGGGTCGTCAGCTGTTCGGCGCTGAAGCGGAGCTACCGGGACCGGTTGCGGGCGGCCGCGCCCGGTCTGGTCTTCGTGCACCTCGTCGGCGACCGCGAGCTCATCGGCGAGCGGATGACGCACCGTCAGGGGCACTTCATGCCCACGGCGTTGCTGGACTCGCAGTTCGCCACGCTCCAGCCGCTCCGGGCGGACGAGCCGGGTGTCGCGGTCGATGTCTCGGGCACGCCGGAGGAGATCACCGAGCGGGCCGTGGCCGCGCTCGGAGAGCTCGACCGGCCGTCTCGCTGAGTCCTTCGGTGTGAGTACCTCAGCGTAGGTACATCCGAGCGTTCAGCGTACGTACATCCGCGCACCCACTTTTACGCCGGACCACTCCGGGCAAGTGCTTCTCCTCACCCCCTCACCCTCCTCTCCCCAACTCCCCGTCCAATCCAAGGGATTCACCGTGACCAGACTCAGTGTCGAGATGCTGGCGGCGGAGGCCCCCGAACCGATCACCTCGGCGGGCCACGCGCAACTGGGCATCGCAGTACTGGCGGGCATAGCCGTCATCGTGCTGCTCATCACCAAGTTCAAACTGCACGCCTTCCTGGCCCTGACCATCGGCTCGCTGGCGCTCGGCGCCTTCGCGGGGGCACCGTTGGACAAGGTCATCACCAGCTTCAGCGCCGGCCTCGGCTCCACGGTCGCGGGCGTGGGCGTCCTCATCGCGCTGGGCGCCGTCCTGGGCAAGCTGCTCGCCGACTCGGGCGGCGCCGACCAGGTCGTCGACACGATCCTGGCGAAGGCCGGCGGCCGCTCGATGCCCTGGGCGATGGTGCTGATCGCCTCGGTGATCGGTCTGCCGCTGTTCTTCGAGGTCGGCATGGTGCTGCTGATCCCGGTGGTGCTGATGGTCGCCAAGCGCGGCAACTACTCGCTGATGCGGATCGGTATCCCGGCGCTCGCGGGTCTCTCGGTGATGCACGGTCTGGTCCCGCCGCACCCCGGCCCGCTGGTCGCGATCGACGCGGTCAAGGCCGACCTCGGGGTGACCCTCGCCCTCGGCGTGCTCGTGGCGATCCCCACGGTGGTCATCTCCGGTCCGCTGTTCGCCCGGTACGCGGCCCGCTGGGTGGATGTGCCGGTCCCCGAGCGGATGCTGCCGCCCCGCGCCTCGGAGGAGGTGGAGCGGCGCCCGAGCTTCGGCGCGACCCTCACCACGGTGCTCCTGCCGGTCGTCCTGATGCTGGCCAAGGCACTCGTGGACATCGTCATCGACGACCCGGAGAACAGCGTCCAGCGGGTCTTCGACGTGATCGGCTCCCCGCTGATCGCGATGCTCGCGGCCGTACTCGTGGGCATCTTCACGCTGGGCCGCCCGGCCGGGTTCACCAAGGGCCGCCTCACGGAGGTCACCGAGAAGTCCCTGGCCCCGATCGCGGGCATCCTCCTGATCGTCGGCGCCGGCGGTGGCTTCAAGCAGACGCTGATCGACAGCGGTGTCGGCCAGATGATCCTCAACATCTCCGAGGACTGGTCGATCCCGGCGCTGCTGCTGGGCTGGCTGATCGCGGTGGCGATCCGGCTGGCAACCGGTTCGGCGACCGTGGCCACGGTCTCGGCGGCCGGCCTCGTCGCGCCCCTCGCGGCCGACATGTCGACCACACACGCCGCCCTGCTCGTCCTCGCCATCGGCGCGGGCTCGCTGTTCTTCAGCCACGTCAACGACGCCGGTTTCTGGCTGGTCAAGGAGTACTTCGGCATGAGCGTCGGACAGACCGTCAAGACGTGGTCCGTCATGGAGACGATCATTTCGGTGGTGGCCGGGGGTATGGTGCTGCTCTTGTCGCTGGTGATCTAGTCGCTTGTGATCCAGCGGACGACAAGGAAACGGAATACGACGACGTCGCCGGAACCGCCAGTTGGTGGCCGGAACCACAACTAACGGCTCCTGAAACACAGTTGTCGCACATTCCCCCGGTTGGCAGACTCGCCCCGCCGACGAAGAACACGTCGGCGGGGCACACCCGTCTCTCAAGGGGGGAACATCCATGAAACTCAGTGCGCCCAGACGCGTCCTGACCCGTGCCACGGCCGTCCTCGCACTGGCCCTGGGCATGGCCACCGGCTCGACCGGTCTGCTGTCCGGCGCGGAGGCGCAGGCCATGCCGGTCAGCGAAGGGTCCTTCAGCTTCAGCGGCGACGAGGGCGACTACATCAGCGGTGGCCGGTCCTACGCGTACACGACCGCGTCCGACGACCGCCTGAACATCACGGCGGACAGCGGCAACAACACGGTCTCCCTCTCCGTCGACGGCGCGGGCGGCGACTGGTGGTACCTGGACCTCGCGGCACCGTCCGGCAAGGCCCTGGCACCCGGGACGTACACCGGAGCCACCCGCCATCCGTTCAACGAGCCGGACGAGCCGGGCCTGTCGCTCAGCGGCAACGGGCGCGGCTGCAACACGCTCACCGGCGAGTTCACCATCTCCGAGGTGGAGTTCGGCCCGCTCGGATACGTGAAGAAGCTCGACGCCACCTTCGAGCAGCACTGCGAGGGAGGCGCCACCGCCGCTCGCGGTGAGCTCCACATCACCAACCCGGCCCCGCCGGCCGAGCTCGACCTCGGCCTCGCCGTGGCGGTGGAGGGCACCGCGAGCACCCTGAACGGCAAGGCCACCCTGCACGGGACGGTGAGCTGCAACAAGCCGGTGCAGGTCGCGGTGGCGGGGAACGTCACGCAGGTCAAGAACCAGACGCTGATCCGGGGTTCCTACTCCACCTCGGTGTCCTGTGTCCCGGGCACTCCGGTCGAATGGACCGGCACGGCCGTACCCACCGGGTCCGTGCCCTTCCAGCAGGGCCTGGTCGAGGTCGAGGCGCGGGCGACGGCGACGGACCCGGACTACGCACAGCCGGTGACCGTCAACGAGACGGTACCGGTGCGGCTCCGCCGGGGCTGAACCTCACCAGCTCGCGCAGTGAGCTCTGACACGCCGTGAGGCCACGCCCGATGGGGGCGGGCGTGGCCTCATGGCCGGGCTCAGGCGCGGGCGCAGTCTCAGGGCCGAGCCAGGCTCGGGCGCGGGCGCAGTCTCACGGCCGCCACAGCGAATGCTCCCGCTCCGCCCACTCCCTGCTCACCGACCCCGTGCGCAGCCCCTTCCGCGCCTCCGGGTCGCCCAGGGCCATGCCGATGTGGCCGGCCAGGACGATGCCGATCGTCAGGGCCAGCCAGTCGTGGACGAAGGTCGCGCTGGTGCGCCACATCAGCGGGGTCAGGTGGGTGAACCACATCATCAGGCCCGTGCCGAGCATGACGAGCGTGGCGCCGGTGATCCAGGCCGCGTAGAGCTTCTGGCCCGCGTTGAACTTGGCGGCGGGGCGGGGACCGGGTACGCGGCGGACGGCCTTGCGGAGCCAGACCCGGTCGTGCGGGCCCCAGCGGTTGAGGTGGGTCAGGTCCGCCCGGAAGGCTCGGGAGGCGAGGCCCGCCAGCACGGGGAGCGGGAGCAGCAGGCCCGACCACTCGTGGAGGGTGACCACGAGGGCGCGGCGGCCGACGAGTTCGGCGAGTTGCGGGATGTACAGGCAGGCCGCGGTCAGCACGCACACCCCCATCAGCGCGGCCGTGCTCCGGTGCACCCAGCGTTCGGCACGGCTGAAGCGGCGTACCTGGGCGAACGGGGACGACGGGGACGACGGGGTCGCCGGGGTGTCAAGCCGTGGGCTCATCGTCGCGTCCGTTCGACCGGCCGACCCAGGCGTCGACGTCGTAGCCGCGGTCCTCCCAGTATCCCGGCCGGACCTTCTCCGTGACCGTGATGCCGGAGAGCCATTTCGCCGACTTGTAGAAGTACATGGGGGCGACGTAGAGGCGGACCGGACCGCCGTGGCTGTGGCTCAGATCCTTGTCCTGCATGCGCAGGGCGACCAGGACGTCCGCGCGGCGTGCCTGATCGAGGGTCAGGCTCTCGGTGTACGCGCCGTCGAAGCAGGTGAAGCGGATCGCTCCGGCCGAAGGCCGCACGCCCGCCGCGTCCAGCAACCGGGACAGCCGTACGCCTTCGAACGGCGTGTCCGGTACCCGCCAGCCCGTGACGCACTGGACGTCGCGCACCATCCGGGTCTGGGGCAGGGCGGTGAGTTCGTCGAGGGTGTACGACATCGGGCGGTCGACCAGGCCGTCGATCGTGAGGCGGTAGTTCGACGCGTCCTTGCGTGAGACGGACGACGTCACCGAGTAGTAGCGGAACCCGCCGCCGTTGGGGAGCAGACCGGTCAGCCCCGTGGGGTCCTTGCCGGCCGCCCCGCCCAGGAAGGACTCCAGGCCCCGCTGGAGCGCGGGCGCGGCGACCAGGCCGAGCGCTCCGAGTCCGAGCGTGCCCAGCACGACCCGGCGGCCCACCGGCGCACCACGCTCGTCGGGCTGTTCGCCGTGGGGCTGTTCGCCGTCGGGCTGTTCCTCGTGGGGCTGTTCAGTGGTCACCTGTCGATTCGAGCACCTGTCACCCCGATGAGGCCAGTGGCGGCGGGCGCCCGTAATACATCCGTCAGGTATCTCCGTCGGGGCTCGGAGCCCCGTGCGGCTCAGCCCACCGCCTTCGCGGCCGCGCGGCCCGCCGTGCGCCCGGAGAACAGGCACCCGCCCAGGAACGTGCCCTCCAGCGACCGGTAGCCGTGCACGCCGCCGCCGCCGAAGCCCGCGGCCTCGCCCGCCGCGTACACGCCGTCCAGCGGGTCGCCGCCCTCGGTCAGCACACGCGAGGACAGGTCCGTCTCCAGGCCGCCGAGCGTCTTACGAGTGAGGATGTTGAGGCGGACGGCGATCAGCGGGCCCGCCTTGGGGTCGAGGATGCGGTGCGGGGCGGCGGTGCGGATGAGCCTGTCGCCGAGGTAGTTGCGGGCGCCGCGGATGGCCATGACCTGGAGGTCCTTGGTGAACGGGTTGACGATCTCACGGTCCCGGGCGACGATCTCGCGGCGCAGCTCGGCCTCGTCGATCAGAGGCTCCTTGGTGAGCGCGTTCATGCCGCGGACGAGGGAGCCCAGGTCCTTCTCGACGACGAAGTCGACGCCGTTGTCCATGAAGGCCCTGACCGGGCCCGGCACGTCCGCGCGGGCCCGCCCGATGACGTCCTTGACGGACTTGCCGGTCAGGTCGGGGTTCTGCTCCGAGCCGGAGAGCGCGAACTCCTTGCCGATGATCTTCTGGTCGAGCACGAACCACGTGTGGTCGTACCCGGTCCTCATGATGTGCTCCAGCGTCCCGAGGGTGTCGAAGCCGGGGAACAGCGGCACGGGCAGCCGCTTGCCGCGTGCGTCCAGCCACAGCGAGGAGGGGCCGGGCAGGATGCGGATGCCGTGGTTGTCCCAGATGGGGTTCCAGTTCTGGATGCCCTCGGTGTAGTGCCACATGCGGTCGCGGTTGATGAGGTGCGCGCCCGCCTCCTCGGCGATGCCGAGCATCCTGCCGTCGACGTGCGCGGGCACGCCGGAGACCATCCTCTCCGGCGGACTGCCGAGCCGCTCGGGCCAGTTGGCTCTGACGAGGTCGTGGTTGCCGCCGATGCCGCCCGAGGTGACGATCACCGCCTGGGCCCTGAGCTCGAAGGCGCCGGTGACCGTGCGGCTGCTGGCCTGGCCGCGCCGGATGCCGGAGGGCTCCAGGATCTCGCCGGTGACGGTGTCGACGGCGCCCGCGCTGCGGGACAGCCCGGTGACGCGGTGCCGGAACTTCAGCTGGACCAGCCCACGGGCCGCCCCGGCCCGCACCCGCCGCTCGAACGGCTCGACGAGCCCCGGCCCGGTCCCCCAGGTGATGTGGAAGCGGGGCACGGAGTTGCCGTGCCCGCGCGCGTCATAGCCGCCGCGCTCGGCCCAGCCGACCACCGGGAAGAAACGCACGCCCTGCCGGTACAGCCAGGCGCGCTTCTCGCCGGCGGCGAAGTCGACGTACGCCTCGGCCCACTTGCGCGGCCACGCGTCCTCGGGACGGTCGAAGGCGGCCGTGCCCATCCAGTCCTGGAGGGCGAGCGCGTGACTGTCCTTGATCAGCAGCCGGCGCTGCTCGGGCGAGTTCACGAAGAAGAGCCCGCCGAAGGACCAGAAGGCCTGCCCGCCCATCGACTGCTCGGGCTCCTGGTCGAGGAGGATCACCGTACGGCCGGCGTCGACGAGCTCCGCGGTCGCCGCGAGGCCGGCGAGGCCCGCCCCGATCACGATCACATCAGCGTCGTACGCCATGGGGCCGTCCTCTCAAGAACGTGTCGGCAACAGGCCAAGGAAGGTCGGGAGCCACACCGAGCCGTTGTTACCGACCGGTCAGCACCTGGCATCAGATCCTTCGGCAGAAGACGGGGTGAGTCAACTGCCGGGTGGCGTCCGTTCCCGCGGACAGCCCGTGGCCGGGTCGCTCCGGTCTCCTGCTTGGATGGGCCCATGAGCGCCGCTGACGAGATCCTCGACATCGTGGACGAGAACGACCGGGTCATCGGGCAGTCGCCCCGGGGTGAGGCGTACGCGCGAGGTCTGCGCCACCGCTGTGCCTTCATCCACGTACGCGACGCCGAGGGCCGCGTCTTCGTCCACCGCCGCACCCCGACCAAGCTGGTCTTCCCCTCCCTGTACGACATGTGGGTCGGCGGGGTGGTGGGCGCGGGCGAGTCCTACGACGACGCCGCGCTCCGCGAGGCCGAGGAGGAACTCGGCGTCTCCGGTCTGCCGCGGCCCACGTACCTCTTCAAGTTCCTGTACGACAACGGCGTCGGCCAGAGCTGGTGGTCCGCCGTCTACGAGGTCCGCTGCGACCTCCCGGTGAACCCGCAGGCCGAGGAGGTCGCCTGGTACGACTTCCTGACGGAGGACGAGGTGGAGCACCGGCTGACCGAGTGGGAGTGGGTCCCGGACGGCCTGGCCGCGTACGAACGCTTCAAGGCGTACCGGTCCCTGGGCTGACGTCTCTCCTCCCCCGCATCTCCTCTCCCCCTCGCCCCGGAGGCCCGGAACAGCGCCGGGTAGGGTCCTGAACGTGAGCGAATTCATGCGGAACGTCCGGTTGTGGTTCGCGCCACAGGAGGTCCGGGAGGAGGGCGGGACGCCCGACTACCGGTTCTCGCTGGCGAACGAGCGGACCTTCCTGGCCTGGCTGCGCACCGCGCTCGCCCTGATCGGCGGGGGTTTCGCGGTGGACCAGTTCCTGCCGGACCTGCCGTGGGGGTGGCGGGTGGGCCTCGCGCTCGCACTGCTCGGGGCCGGTGTGCTGTGTTCGCTGCGGGCCGTCAACCACTGGGTGCGCTGCGAGCGGGCGATGCGTCGCGGCGAGGACCTGCCCGTGTCACGGTTCCCGGCGCTGCTCAGCCTGGCCGTGGCCGTGGTCGCGATCGCCATGGTCGTCGTGGTGCTCCTGAGGTGGGAGGGATGAGCGAGGAGCGGGACCCCGGGCTCCAGCCGGAGCGTACGCGGCTGGCGTGGCGCCGTACGACCCTGGCGGGCACGGTCGCCGCCGTGCTCGCCGGGCGGAGCGCGCTGCGCGGCGGGCCGTCCACGGTGGGCCTGCTGGTCTGCGCGCTGTGCGGGGCCCTCTGGCTGGGCTTCCTGGCCCTCGCCCACCTGCGCATCCGCGCCCTGGCCACGCCTCGTCCGCCGGTGATCACCGCCCGGCACGCCACGGCCGCGACCCTGTGCACGGTCGCCCTCGCCGTGTGCGCGGCGGCCCTGGTGGTGTGACGCGCCCCCACCGCGCACCGTGCCCCGGATTTCTGCGGATCGCCGCCGACTGGCAGGCTCTGAGCACCAGTTGGCGACGATCCCAAGGGGGTCCCATGACCGCAGGCGAGCCGTACACCGTCGAGTTGGCCGAGGACGTGCACGCGTATGTGCAACCGGACGGCGGGTGGTGCCTGAACAACTCCGGCTTCGTCAGCGACGGAACGAGCACCCTGCTCGTGGACACCGCGGCCACCGAGCGGCGCACCCTGGCGCTCTCCGCCGCCCTCGACGCCACGGGCGTCCCGGCGCCGCGGCTCCTGCTCAACACCCACCACCATGGGGACCACACCTACGGCAACGGGCACTTCATGCCGACGGCCACGCTCGTCTCACACGCCGCCTGTCGCCGCGAGGCCCTGGCCAGCGGCCAGCACCTGCATCTGCTGTGGCCGCAGACGGACTTCGGGCACGCCCCGATCAAGGGCGCGGACCTGACGTTCACGGACCGTATGACGCTGCACGTGGGCGACATCGAGGCCGAGGTGATCCACCCGGGCGTCTCGCACACCGTGGGCGACTCCTTCGTCTGGTTGCCGCACCGCCGGATCGTGTTCACCGGGGACCTGGTCTTCGAGGGCGGGACACCGTTCTTCCTGATGGGTTCGCTCAGCGGTTCGCTGCGGGCGCTGGAGCTGCTGCGCGGTCTGGGCGCCGAGACCGTCGTACCCGGGCACGGTCCGGTCACCGACCCGTCGGCGTTCGACCGGGCCGAGCGGTACATCCGGTTCGTGGCCGATGTCGCCGAGAAGGCCCACGCGGCCGGGCTCACCCCGCTGGAGGCGGCCCGGCAGACCGACCTCGGGGAGTACGCCGAGCTGCCCGAGAGCGAGCGGCTGGTGGCGAACCTGCACCGCGCCTACGCCGAGCTGGACGGACACCCCGAGGGCGAGGGCCTGGACCCGCTCATCGGTTTCAGGGACATGGCGGCGGTCAACGGCGGCGAGATGATGACCTGCCACGCGTGAGCCCCGGTGGGGAGAAACCGATCACTTTCCCCCCACCCACTGGACGACATACCGACCGGTCGGCACCATGAGTGCAGTCCCGTTCACCGGCCCGTAGGAGCGACGATGCGCCCTGTCCACCCGCCCGGTCTCGATCCCGACCGGCTGCGCGGTCTGCGCGGCCTGCTCGATGCCGAGCGGCCCGGTCTGGTGAACGGCCCGCTCACCGGCCGGCTGATCGAGGGCGGGCGGTCCAACCTCACGTACGAGGTCACGGACGGCACGGCGAAGTGGGTGGTACGACGCCCTCCGCTGGGCCATGTGCTGGCGACCGCGCACGACATGAAGCGCGAGTACCGGGTCATCAGCGCGCTGTACCCGACGGACGTACCCGTACCCCGTCCCGTACTGCTGTGCGAGGACGAGGAGCTGCTCGGCGCCCCCTTCTACGTCATGGACTTCGTGGAGGGCACGCCCTACCGCACCGCCGAACAGCTGGCCCCGCTCGGCCCGGAGCGCACCCGGGACGCCGTGCTGGGCCTGGTCGACACGCTGGTCGGGCTGCACGCGGTGGACCCGACCGAGGTGGGCCTCGCCGACTTCGGGCGCCCCGAGGGCTTCCTGGACCGGCAGCTGCGGCGCTGGGGCAAACAGCTGGACGCCTCCCGCAACCGCGACCTGGCCGGGATCGACGAGTTGCACGCGGCGCTCGGCCGCGAGCTCCCGCACTCCCCCGCGCCCACGGTCGTCCACGGGGACTACCGGCTCGACAACGTACTGCTGGGCGCGGGGGAAAGGATCACGGCGATCCTCGACTGGGAGATGTCCACACTCGGCGACCCGCTGACGGACCTGGGGCTGCTGGTGATGTACAGCGTGCCGCTCGGGCTGCCGGACTCCCCCGTCTCCACGACGGCCACGGCCCCCGGTCACCCGGACCCGGCCGAGATCGTCGAACGGTACGCCGCGCGCTCGGGGCGCGACGTGTCCGCGGTCTCCTGGTACACGGCGTTCGCGTGGTTCAAACTCGCCGTGATCCTGGAGGGCATCCACTACCGGTACACCCTCGGCCAGACGGTGGGCGCCGGCTTCGACCGCATCGGCGAACTCGTTCCGGTCTTCATCGAGCACGGCCTGACGACGCTGACCACGCTTCAAGACGGCTCCCGGAAGGGCTGATCCGCCATGGACTTCGCATACGACGCCCGTACGGAGGAGCTGCGGCAGAGGCTCCTCGCCTTCATGGACGACCACGTGTACCCGTCCGAGACGGTCGCCGACGAGCAGCGTGCGCGGCTCGCCTCACCGTGGGACACCCCGGCCGTGGTCGACGAGCTGAAGGCCGAGGCCCGCAGGCGGGGCCTGTGGAACCTGTTCCTGCCGGACGCGGAGTACGGCGCCGGGCTGACGAACCTCCAGTACGCTCCGCTCGCCGAGATCACCGGCCGCTCCCCGCAGTTGGCGCCCACGGCGCTGAACTGCGCGGCGCCCGACACGGGCAACATGGAAGTGCTCGCCCAGTTCGGCGACGAGCGGCAGAAGAAGCAGTGGCTGGAGCCTCTGCTGGCCGGTGAGATCCGCTCGGCGTTCGCGATGACCGAGCCGGAGGTGGCCTCGTCCGACGCCACGAACATCACCACGCGGATCGAGCGCGAGGGCGACGAGTACGTCATCACCGGCCGCAAGTGGTACATCTCCGGGGCGATGAACCCGGACTGCCGGATCTTCATCGTGATGGGCAAGACGGACCCGGACGGGGCCGACATCCGCCGTCAGCAGTCCATGGTGCTGGTCCCGCGCGACACCCCCGGCGTCACGGTGAAACGCGCGATGCGGGTGTTCGGCTACGGGGACCACTACCACGGCGGGCACGCGGAGGTGACCTTCGACGGTGCGCGGGTGCCGGTGTCCGGCCTGATCGGCGAGGAGGGCGGCGGCTTCGCCATCGCCCAGGCCCGGCTCGGCCCCGGTCGCATCCACCACTGCATGCGGCTGATCGGCATGGCGGAGCGGGCGATCGAGCTGATGTGCCGACGGGCCGTGTCCCGTACGGCCTTCGGCAAGGCGCTGGCCCAGCAGGGAGTGGTGCACAACTGGATCGCGGACGCGCGGGTGACGGTCGAGCAGCTGCGGCTGCTGGTGCTGAAGACCGCGTGGCTCATGGACACGGTCGGCAACAAGGGCGCCCACACGGAGATCCAGGCCATCAAGATCGCCACACCTCGCGCGGTCGTCGACATCATCGACCGGGCGATCCAGCTGCACGGCGCGGGTGGCGTCAGCCAGGACCTTCCCCTGGCCGAGCTGTACGCCGGCGCGCGTACGCTGATGATCGCCGACGGTCCCGACGAGGTGCATCAGCGGTCGCTGGCGCGGCGGGAGTTGAAGCGGTACGCGTGAACCCTGCCCCCTCGGACGGCCCGGGGTTTGTCGCGCCCTCGGCGCCCCTACGGCCGCAGCGCCCTCAGCAGCAGGTCCGCCAAGTGGTCCGCGACCTCCTGGGGGCTCATCGGGCCGTCCGGGCGGTACCAGGTCGACAGGTGGTGCACGGAACCGAAGTGGTAGTCCACCACCAGGTCCGCCGGGGTCGCCGTGGAGAAGACGCCCGACTCCTGCCCCTCCTCGATCAGCGCGCGGAAGCGTTCGTGGTAGCGACGGCGCTCGGCACGCACCTGCTTGTTCTTCTCCGGGCTGAGGTGGTGCATCGAGCGGAAGAAGATCATCGCGTCGTCGAGGTTCTCGATCGTCGTGACGACGACGTCCGCCGCGGCGGCCCGGAGGCGTTGCTCGACCGGCTTGTCGGCGCCCGCGAAGGCGTCGAGGCGCTCCTGCTGTACGCGCAGCACACGTGCGTACACCTCGTGCAACAGGTCGTCCTTGGAGCCGAAGTAGTGGTAGAGGGCGCCCTTGGTGACGCCTGCCGCCTCCACGATCTCCTGCACCGACGTACGGTCGTAGCCCCGCTCGGCGAAGAGCCGGGTGGCGGCGGCCAGCAGCCGCTGCGGGACGGGCGTGCCGTCTCCGTCCGTCGTCCTGGGCACTTGCCGCCACCTGCCTTCCATGATTTTCGTCCGCTTGTCGTCACCGACCGGACGGGGTACTCCGTTCCCGACGGAGGATCTTCCCACCCTCCGGTTTCAGCCAGTCGGGCAGGGCTGTCAGGGCGTAGCCTCCCACTTCTGCTGGACACGGTTCATGTTCGCCAGCCAGCGTTCCGGGTCGGTGGCCCGCGCCTGGTAGTACTCGGCGGCCTCCGGGTGCGGCAGGATCAGGAAGCGATCCTCCTCGATGCCCTTGAGCAGCGCTTCCGCCACGTCCTCCGGGTCGATCGCGGTCGGCGCGAGCACGAGTTCGCCCAGGCGGCCGGTCGCGGTCAGCATGTCGGTGCGCACGCCCTGCGGGCAGATCGCGTGGACCTTCAGGCCACGGTGCCGATAGGTCAGTGACAGCCACTCGGCGAAGGCGTACGCGCCGTGCTTGGTGACGCTGTAGGGCGCGGCGCCGATCATGGTGAGCAGTCCGGCGGCCGAGACGGTGGAGACGAACCGGCCGCTGCCGCGCTCCAGCCAGGCGGGGAGCAGTTGGTGCGCCGCGCGGACGTGGGCCATGACGTTGACGTCCCAGGCGAGCGCCCAGACCTTCTCGTCGGCCGCCTCCGTGCCGCCGGAGCCGACGCCCGCGTTGGCGCAGTAGACGTCGACCGTGCCACCGAGCGCGTTCCGGGCCTCGGCGACGACCGCGGACGCGTCGCCCGGCACCGCCGTTCCGCCGATCTCGTCGGCCACGGCCTTCGCCTTGTCGGCGTCCAGGTCGTTCACCACGACCCGCGCCCCCTCGGCCGCGAAACGGCGGGCCAGCGCGGCACCGATGCCGCCTCCCGCTCCGGTGACCACGACTCCCGCACCCTGCACGGCTCCCACCATCGGCTCCTTCGACGTGACGGAACAGCTCTGCCTCCGCGCCCGCTTCGACGGTCAGACTAACCGGTCGGTATGTGACGTCGGAAGGGTGACTTCATCCCTGGAAGGGGTGGAGCGAAGCACGTAGCGTGTCCATGCCAGCCGTCCGCACGCACGGAGGTCACCTCATGCACCTGTCCAGACGGACCCTGCTCGCAGCGACCACGGCCACGGCGGCCGTCTCGCTCCCTCCGGCATCCCAGGCCTCCGCGGCCGGCCGCCGGAGGCAGACCGGCTTCGAACGACTCGCGGCCGACGGGTACGCGCTGCTCCAGGGCGAGCGCGTCGGCGTCGTCACCAACCCGACCGGCGTCACTCGCGATGTACGGCACATCGTCGACGTGATGCACGCCGACGACCGGGTGAACCTGGTCGCCGTCTTCGGTCCCGAGCACGGGTTCCGGGGCACGGCGCAGGCGGGCGGCTCGGAGGGCCGCTACGACGACCCGGCGACCGGGCTGCCCGTCTACGACACGTACCAGAAGAGCGGCCGGCCGCTCGCCGACATCTTCACGGCCTCCGGCGTCGACACGCTCGTGTTCGACATCCAGGACGTGGGCGCGCGCTTCTACACGTACATCTGGACGCTGTACGACTGCATGGAGGCGGCCCAGCTCGCGGGCAAGCGGATCGTGGTCCTCGACCGGCCGAACCCCGTCACCGGGCGCTCCGCCCAAGGGCCGGTGCTGCACCGGGAGTTCGCGACGTTCGTCGGCCGGCAGCCGATCTCGCAGGCCCACGGGATGACGGTGGCGGAGCTGGCGCGGCTGTTCAACGAGGAGTTCCTGACCACCCCGGCGGCGCTGGACACCGTCCCCATGTCGGGGTGGAGGCGCTCGGAGTTCTACGACGCCTCCGGGCTCCCCTGGGTGCCGCCGAGCCCCAACATGCCGACACCCGACACCGCCCTCGTGTACGCGGGGACGTGCCTGTTCGAGGGGACGAACCTGTCGGAGGGGCGGGGCAGCACCCGGCCCTTCGAACTGCTCGGTGCGGAGGGGATCGACCGGCGCTGGGCGGAGAAGGCGGGGGAGCTGGAACTGCCGGGCGTGCACTTCAGGGAGGCGTACTTCACGCCGACGTTCTCGAAGTTCCAGGGGAAGACCGTGGGAGGCGTGCAGATCCACGTACACGACCGGGCCGCCTACGACCCCGTCCGCACGGGCGTCGCGCTCCTCGTGACCGCGAAGCAGGTCTGGAGCGGCTTCGCCTGGCGGTCCGACAACTGGATCGACAAGCTGACCGGCTCCGCACGGGTACGCACGATGATCGACGCGGGGGCGGACACGGACGAGGTCGTGGCGGGCTGGCAGGACGAGCTGGCCGCGTTCCGGAGGGTGCGCCGGGAGTACCTCCTGTACCGCTGACACCGCTGACATCGCTGTCATCGCTGTCATCGCTGTCATCGGTGATCCGGGCGCCGGTGCGGTGCCCCGCCGCAGCACATCAATTCGGGTACGCCCGGGACGTGCGGGACGTATGGCCAACCGCCGTCACCAGCGGGACGATGCGCGCACAGCGCAGGACCGACGGGGGCCGAAGGGGGCTCGGCATGGCGGATCCGGAGATCGGCGTGACTCCCTACTGGGAGCTGACCTTCGACGCGGACGGTGACGTCGACGGCCCGCAACGGGACCGGCTCCTGGCCGAGGCCGGGCAGCGCGGGGTGCGGGACCTGGTCGTCTTCGCGCACGGCTGGAACAACGACCGCTCGGGCGCGAACCGGCTCTACAGCCGCTTCTTCGCGCCGTTCCCCACGCTGGCGCCACGGGCGCGTCTCGGATACGTGGGCGTGCTGTGGCCCTCGATGCGGTTCTCGGACGAGCCCATCCCCGATCTGCCGCGATCGGTGGCCGACGGTGTGTCCGGCGTTCCGGCGACCGCGCGCCCGGTACTCGACAAGGGCACGCGGCACGCACTCCTGGAGGTCTTCCCGGGGCGGGCGACGGTCGTGGATCAGCTGGCGCGGCTGCTGGACCAACAGCCGGAGGAGGCCGCCTCGCTGGAGGAGTTCGGGCGGCTGGTACGGCTGCTGGTGGAGATGCGGCCGCGGGGCCCGCAGGCCGCGTTCGCGGCGGACACCCTGTCCGAGGGGGTGCCGCAGAGCGATCCCGAGATGCTGTTCGGGGACACGGGGGCGGTGTGCGGGGAGTTCGCGGCGGCGCTGGCGCAGGTGGAGGGCGGGGCTGCCGGTGCCGGAGCCGTGGCCGCGCGACCGCGGTTGTGGGACGGCGGCAAGGAACTGCTCCGCCAGGCCACCTACTTCGCGATGAAGCGGCGTGCGGGCACGGTCGGTGAGCGCGGCCTGGGGCGCGCCCTCGGGGAACTCGCGCGGACGGCGCCGGACGTGCGGGTGCACCTCGTGGGGCACAGTTTCGGGGCACGCCTGGTGTCGTTCGCGCTGCGCGGGCTGCCCGAGGGCGTGCACACGGTGAAGTCGGTGACGTTGCTCCAGGGCGCCTTCTCGCACTACGCGTTCGCGGCCCGGCTGCCGCACGACGACCGGGCGAGCGGGGTCCTGCACGGTCAGCACAAGCGCGTCGACGGCCCGCTGGTGTGCTGCCACTCCCGTCACGACTCGGCGCTCGGCACGTTCTACCCGCTGGCCTCCCGTATGGCGGGCGACTCCCGCTCGATCACGGGGTTCGGCATCGGCAGTGTCCTCGGCACCAAGTGGGGCGCGCTGGGCTACGACGGCGTGCAGGCCGTCAAGGGCACCCGCTCGTTCACGCTGTCCGAGGCGCTCAGGGCCCAACTGCCCGCGTCCGGCTGCGTCAACATCGACGCGGCAGCGGTGGTGAAACGCGGCGGACCGCCGTCGGGCGCCCACAGCGACATCTGCCACGAGGAGCTGGCGCGGGTGGTGCTGGCGGCGGGCCGCGTGCGGTGACGCGGAGCACGCGGTAGGAGCCGCTGCCCTCCGCGCTGCCCGATGAGGGCAAACGGGTCACGACCCGACGGCGCTCGTCTAGATTCTTTCGGAGCGCCAGAAGGGAGCGGCAGGTTGACTGAGGGCGGCAGCCGCAACGTCGTGAGCGGCGACGCGGTCGTGGGGGGACCTCTTGTCCAGGCCCAAACGATCCGGGACATCCACTTCCATGCGACCGCTCCGTCCACGGGGGCCGAGCGGTCGGAGTCCGACGCGCCGTCGGAACTGGACGCATGGGTGCGCCGGGTCACCGACTCCTGTATCTGGCAGCACATACCGGATGGCCGGGACAGCAGCCACCACCGGCGCCATTCCGCCGCCGTCGTGGCGGGACTGGCCCGCATGCGAGACGACCTGGAGCGGCTGTCGGCCGGAGACCCGTGGTGCGACTCCGGGATCGCGACCCGGTTCTTGGACAACGTCGAGTGGCTGCTCGGCGAGCCGGTCCAGACGCAGGCGCAGGGGCAGGCCAGGGAGCTCGACCTCTACCCCGCCGAGGCGTCGCTCTTCGTCCTGTTCCCCTTTCTCCACCGGGTCCATTACCTGCGGCGCGTGGTGGAGCTCGCCGAGATACGTCCCTGGACTCTGCGTACCCAGGCAGGTGCCGGGCCCGGCCGGAAGTCCTTCGAACTCTTCACCGAGGGGGACGACGGCCTCGTCCAGCGTGCGCTCCGGGACGACGAGGCGGAGTCGTCGGTCGGTTGGTGGCTCTTCCACCGCTGGGTGGCCCAGCACCAGGAGTTCACACGGAGCGATTCCGTCAGTGGCCTGCTGGCGGACCTCGGCCCGTCCTCGGAAGAGCTCGGCGGAGCACTCGACGCCGGCAGACTGACCGCTCTGCTGCACGGGCTCCGACGCGGACCCGACGTCTGCCATCAGGAGTTCCTCGACCTGCTGCCCTCCGACTACCGGGTGCGCTCCGGCCCCGGTCACCAGCAGGTCCGCTTTCAACGTGTGGCCCTGATCGTGGCCCTCGCCTTCAGCATGGCCATCGACATGACGGCACTGCCCGACATCGTCGCCGAACATCTCGCCATCCCTCACCCCGTAAACCTGGAGGAGCTGCGTCGCACGCTGGCCGACGCGGAGTGGGGAGGCTCGCACGACCTGCCGGTGCTGCGCGTGGAGTGCCCTCACGAAGCCGTCCTCGAAGGGCTGCGGGAGTACACGGCCCGCGCCGACGAGCTCCTGCACACCGTGCGGCGCACGGTGAGGGAACGGATCACCCAGCCCGTGCCGCCCCTCCCGACCCGTCTCTCTGCCCATGATGTGACTCCGGCCGACGGCGCCTTCGACGGTTATGCCAGATTTCGGAGCGACGGGCGTCGGGTCCTCGATCTGGCGATGGGCATCGAGCTCTACAAGGACCGGGATCTGGCCGTCCGGGAGCTGTACCAGAACGCGCTCGACGCCTGCCGCTACCGCCGGGCGCGCAGCGAGTACCTGCGCCGTACGGGAGTCACGTCCTCGGAGTACACCGGCCGGATCTCGTTCGTGCAGGGCACCGACGACAGCGGGCGGGCCTATCTGGAGTGCCAGGACGACGGCATCGGCATGGGGGAGGCCGAACTGCGGGGTGTGTTCTCCCATGCGGGGGCTCGCTTCGCGGAGCAGTTGGAGTTCAAGCTGGAGCGTGCCCAGTGGGAGACTCTGGACCCGCCGGTGACGTTGTATCCGAACAGTCGCTTCGGTATCGGTGTGCTGAGCTACTTCATGCTGGCCGACGAGATCCGTGTGACCACGTGCCGTATGGGGTCGGACGGTGTTCCGGGGCCGGTTTTCGAGGTGTCCATCTGCGGTCCGGGGCACCTCTTCAGGATCGTGAGGACTACGGCGCGTGGCAGTGAGCCAGGGACTCGCGTACGGCTCCATCTGCGGGCCGACGTCGATCCTGATTCCTGGTCGAGCGTCGAGGTGCTGGAACGCCTGCTCGCCATCGCCGAGTTTCCCACGACCGCCCGGTGCGGCGAGCTGACGAGTGTCTGGGAGGCGGGGCGGCTCAGGGCGAGGAAGGATCCGGGCTACTCGAAGGGCTTCAGGCTCAACGCACACGGACACCACGTGTCCTGGCCGCCCGATTCCGATAACCCGCAGGTCGTCTGGTGCGAACGCGGTGGCGCCCTCCTGGTGGACGGTCTGCTCGTGGAGCCGACGGTCCGCAAGGGCGTGTTCTCATCGAGTGGCTCCGGGCTGACAGGGGCCGTGGTCAACCTCCATGGCGAGGCGTCCCCGGTCCGGCTGTCGGTGGACCGCAGAAACGTCGTCGACGACGTGGCCTCGACGGTTCTGGAGTTGTTGACGGCGGCCACCTGCGTCCTCACGCAGGGGGATGCTCACCTGGCGAACTTCGAATGGCTCTCCGACGTGACCGGCGGCAGTGCGGTACTGGGCGACCTGCTCACCTCGGCGTTCTCCTCGAACGGCAGCGAGCTGACGTCCCAGGGGATGGTCTTCGGCGACGCACAGCACGGGGTCTTCCCGGCCGACCTCTCCCTGGTCCCGACCAACCGCTATGGCGAGAGCCGCAGTTACGCCGGTTCCTTGGGCCGTCCGTACGGATACGCACCGGACCACATCTATCTCTGGAGGATTCTGGCCCGTCGCCCACGCGCGGTGCTGCGGAAGCTGGCCGACCTGTGTCCGGAGATCGAGGACCCCCGGCCTCTGCGCAGGCCGACGCCGTCCGACCAGTGGCTTCTCCAAACCAGTGGGAGCCCTTCGTGGCGCAGCCATCCGCTGTCCCTGAGGGACATGGCGCACGCGGCCGACACACTGCAGTGGACCGGACGCGAGGTGGCCCAGCGTCTGGCCGACCTGGGATTCCCCGACAACGATCCTCGGTACTGGTCGGACGACGCCCAGCTCTCCACGGCCAACGGTGAGGCGCTCCAGCGAAGGTACGGCCATTCGCTCACCAGGACCGGTCCCGTGACCTCCGCCGACCTCATGCTGGCGGCAGAACGTTCGAGGAAGGGCGTCACCGCAACGGTCGAGTTCCTGCGGGGCTTCGGGCTTGACGTGGCGGACGACATCGCGGCCATGTGCGAGGCGGCCGAGAAGGACGACCTGCTCCGACTCAACCCGGAGGCCAGGACGGGCGGCTGTCTCGCCCCCGATGCCGTGGTCCCCCTGGGGCACATCGCGCACGCGAGCGTCAGGCTCGACGTCCCCGTATCCGAGGTGTGCCGCATGCTTGCGGCACACGGTCTGCGAACCGACGCCGGTCGGCTGCCGGAGCGCCCGTCGGAAGAGACCCTCCTCCTGCTGAGCGCCGGCGCGAACGGGCAGCCCCCCTGGCTGGACATGACCCAGGCGCCGCCGCCGGGCCATGTGCTGAGCCTGGTGGAGCAGCTCGGGCTGGGGCTGTCAGAGGTGCTGGCGGCATTCGACGCCCTCGGCTTCGCACGCCACGAGCCGTTCCCCGCCGACGCGGCGCCGGACGACATCTGGCTGCTGTACGACGAGCTCTACGGTGGGTTCCTCACCCGGCAGGCCCCCCTCACCTACGGCAACATCTTCAGCCAGGCAGAGGACCTGGAGGGAGTGCGGTACAAGCTCGGCAGGCTACGCGCCTACGGCTTCGACGTCCCCATGGAGGTTCCGCGTCGTCCGACCGGACTGGACCGTGAGATCTTCCACGAGGACGGGCCCGGCAACTGGTGGCTCACCGACGTGGGCGACGTCGTGCCGCTCAGTTTCGTACTCCTGATCGCACATGAAGTGGGCGCGAGTCCGGCCTCTGTCGTGAGGCGACTGCACGCCTGCAACATCCCCACGTCTCACAGCAGCCTCCCGAAGGGTCTCTCGTTCAGCGAGGCCCTCAGACTCATGCGTGCGCACGAGCTGGACGAGGGAGAAGTCCCGGAAGTCGGGCATTTCCCCCTTCAGTACCTGATCGAGACCGCACTGCGGAAGCGCACCAGCATCACGACCATCGCCTCGCTGCTGCAACACCTCGGCATCCCGGTCCCCGACCCCACCGAGACGATCAGAAGGGCCCTGGCACACATACCGCGCCCCGCAGGCCGCTAGCTAGGTACGCTGTCCGGGGACACGAAGACTGCCATGCGTGCGGTTCTGGACAGCTCCGCCGCGTCGGAGGTCTTCGCCGGGCTCAAGACCCGCGAGTGTCCATGCCACTCGCGGGTCCGTGCAGTCGGCCCTACCGGTGGGAGGTGAACTCCACCACCTGCTGGAAGGTCGGCCGGTTCTGCCAGCTGATCTTCCCGTGGTTGATGCCGCCGAGCGGGCGCTGGATGATCGAGTCGGCGCACCACTGGTCGCCGGCCGAGCAGTTGGCGTCGCCCGGGTAGACCTGGGCCGCGGTCTTGCCCGCCGCCTCCTTCAGGGTGCTGATCAGGACGTCCCGGCAGCCGCTGAGGGTGCCGCCGCCGCAGTACTTCCTGGCCAGGCCCCCCTGTACCGACTCACCGAGTACGGCCCGGATGTCCTTGTCGACATAGCTCCACCAGCCGTACTGGAAGGAGCTGCCCGCGTGCGAGCCGGTGGGCCCGTGCGCGGCCGAGGGGGACTCGTCGATGGGCAGGTTGTCGTTCATGGCGGCGTACAGGTCGCTGCCGAGGCCCGGTTCGAACCCGGCCTTCACCAGCAGCGGCCACCAGGCGTCCAGGACGCGGATCGCCTCGGCGTTGGCGTACGTCTTCGACCCGGCCGAGGTCTCCGTGCGCTGGGCACCCGCCGTCACCCATGTCTGTAGCTTGCTGACCGCCGCCGCGACCGTGGAGTCCGTGACGGCGGAGCTGTTGACGACCCTCAGCAGCTTCGGCAGCACGTCCTCGGCCCGCAGGTCGGCGAGGCCCGCGCCGGCCATCGCCTTCACGAGCTGGGCCCGGGTCACGCCGCCCGCCGCCACCAGTTTCCTCACCCGGTCGTCCAGCAGGTTGCCGCGGTGCACGGAGCCGTTGCCCCAGGGGGCCGTGGTGTAGTCCTTGGCCTGCTTGTTGTTCCAGGAGATGTAGTAGTCCTGGTCGACGGAGTTGGGGTGGGCGGAAGGGGGCGTGTAGTCGGCGGTGTTCGTCGCCGGGTCCCAGCCCCGCCACTCGTAGGCGGCCCCCGCCCACACCGGGAACTCCGCGTCGACCCCGCTCGCACGCACCGGGTTGTCTCCGCTGTTGTAGTACGCGGTGTGCCGGGAGTCGGCGTAGAACCAGTTGAAGGTGTAGTTGATGTGCTGCGTGGCCTTCTGGAAGTCCGCCGGGCCCTTGACGTAGTCGGGGTCGTTCAGCATCTGGAAGCCGATGATCGAGTCGGCCTCGTGCAGGTAGGAGGAGCGCAGGGTGGTGTACGCGACCTTCTTGCCGCCGACCGTCGCGCGGTGCGTGACCGGGCCGTACTTGGTGCGCCAGACCTGCATGCGGTAGGAGCCCGCCGGGGTGTCGTCGGCCGTGGTCGGCTTCCAGGCGTTGGTCTTCTCGACCTTGTCCATGGCCGTGCAGGTGCCGCGGTAGAGGTAGTGGTGGTCGTCCTGGCACAGCTCGACCGCGTACGTGTCGATGATGTCCTGGCCGGAGGTCGTGGCGCTCCAGGAGTAGTCCTGGCCGCGGCCGAGCTCGACGTACATGCTCAGCCCCGCGAAGGACGCGCCGCGTGCGCTGATGCCGGGGCCCTGGATCTCCTGCAGCAGGAGCAGTTGGGGGGCGAAGTAGCCGGTCTGGGGTCCGAAGACGGCGATGGGGTTTCCGCTCGCGGTGTGCTTGCCGCTCACGACGAGGGCGTTGGACATGCCACGCTTGGCCGAGGTGAGGGCGTTCGCGGCGGCCGTGGCCGAGGTGCGGGTGGCGGTGGGGGTGGCCGCGCTGCCGGTGCGGTCGTAGACGAGCGGTTCCTCGGTCACCGAGCCGGCGTCGGGCAGGGCGGTGCCCTGCGGGGCGTCGGGCTTCGTCGCGTACGGGAAGCTGCCGTCGTGGACGGTGAGCACGGCCTCGGGGTCGTTGCGCTCGCGGAAGGACTCCCAGACCTTGGTGCCCTCGGCCACGCCGTACTTCTCCTGCGCGGCGAGCAGGGAGATCGCGTTGTTGACCTCGCCGCCGCCTCCGGAGCCGAAGAGGGCGCCGATCACGGAGGCCAGCGCGACCAGGTCGGTGAGCTTGAACTTCTCGATGGTCCCGGCGTTGGTGACGGAGTCCTTGTGGCCGGTCAGGACGTACTCGCCGGGGAAGTAACGGCCGCTGTCGGAGGCGGCGATGTACGCGTTGATGCCGTCGATGTAGGCGTTCGCGTCGGCGAGGGCCAGCTTGCCGCGTTCGCCGTTCGTCGCGGCGGCGTTGTCGATCTGGGCCTGAAGATCCGCCTCGGTGTAGGGGGCGCTGCGCCAGAACTGCTGCTCCAGGCCCTGGTTGGAGGGGTCGCCGCCCGCGAACGGGGTCAGCTGGCCGCGGCCCACGTGGCGGAAGACGTCCATCAGCCACAGCCGGTCCTGGGCGGCGGCATAGCCCGCTCCGAACTCGGTGCCGTATCGAGTGGTACCGGTGATGTGCGGCACACCCGTCTTCTTGTCGCGGACGATCGTCACGTCCGTGCGGCCGGCGGGCTTGAGGGTGGAGGCCACCTGGTCGGAGGGGACACCGAACGAGGCGTCGTTGAAGAAGGTGTTGATCTTGTCGTTCGTCAACGAGGAGTAGCCGGTGGCCAGGTTGGCGTACGGCCCGAGCTGGTTGTCGGCGTTCTCGGGCTGGGTGCCGAAGGCCTGGTTGAGGAGGATCTGGGCGAGGGTGGCGTTGCCGTTCTGGCCGGGCGGAAGGATGTCGGAACACTGGCCTCCGCAGTAGTCGTTGGCGGCCGCCGCCGTGTCGGCGGGGGCCGTCTCCGCGGCTGCCGCCTGCGAAAGCGGCGACAGAAGACCGGCGATGAGGATGCATACGGATGCGCCCTTGAGGAACTCCGTGAACCTGCCGGGAGTTCTCACTCTGTCGAGCGTGATGCGTGGGATGCGCCAGGGCATGGCACCTCCTCCTGACGGGGGTGGGGCCAGAGGTTACCGCCGGTAGCCCAGAGTTTGAAGATGAACATGCGTCAACTTTTCACTCGTCACCACGGCCGCCGGCACCCCGGCACGGGCCGACGGCACGGGGAGGCGGGCCGTGAACTGCTCGACGGATGGCTTATGGGGGGCCATTCGAAATCGGATGGAGCCGAATCGCGTGTCGATACGTCTATTCGGCGACGTCCGAACAACGACGCCGAAGTGACCGAAGTACAGGTGCAGGTGTGACGGAGGTGCAGGGCGATGGCAGGCTTCAGGAGTCTGGCGAGACAGGTACGCGACCCGAGCTGCGATTTGGCACTGCGGCGTTATTCGCTGCGCAAGTGCCTTGAGAGGTTCGCCCCGTACGGGCATCGGGCGACCTGGGACCATTTGTGCTCACGGGCCGGGTTCGGCCCCGAGGACCGCTCCCCGGATCCAGCGCGGCTCGTGGCCGCACTGGACGAGTTGGAGGAGGCCCGCTCCGTCTGGCTCACCTACGAGGAAGAGTTCGCGCAGCGCCGCAAGAAGGAGAAGCACGACGGGCTGCGCAGGCCGGGCAGTGTGGACGACTGGCACCGGCTGACCTGGGGTGGATTCGGCGTGGCATGGTGCGACGATCCCTATGTCCACCCGGATGAACCACTGGCCGAGGTGCTGCGTCGGCTGATCGCCGCGCTGGAGCGTGAACCGGGCTCGGTCTGCCCGGTGTGCGAGGGCGAGCACCTCACCTGGAAGTACGACCTGGCCCATGAACCGTCATCGGGACCGGTCTGCATGGAGTGCGGCATCGTGGTGCCGCGCCCCGTGCTGACACGCGAGGCCCTGGCGAACGCCAGGCGCGCACGGGCACGGCTGCTCGTATCAGCCTGAGCCGAAGGGCGCGCCGGTGTGGAGAGAGCGAGCGCGCGGAGGCCCGAAGGGCTGAGCACGGTCGGGTTCTCGACGTCGGCTTGCTGCACCCGGAGGCGACGCGATGAAGCCGTGCGCGGCGGGGGTGTGCTGGGGATGCCGCACCCCCGTGCGATGAACGCACGGTGATCACCAGTCACGGAGTCGCGACGTCCGCGTGGAACGTGCTCCGACTGCGCGGCATCCCACTTCAGTGAGCTGACGACGACGCTCGCCGGCACTCCGGCCGCACGAGTCCCCGGGGCTGCTCAGCAGCAGGTTCCGGGCTCTTCCTCCTGCTCGGGCGCCCGCTTCGCCCGCTGCCCCACGCCGGCGGCCTTGCGTTCGACCATGAGCCGGGAGCCGCTCTGCCGCTCGCCGAAGACGTCGTCGGGATTGGACAGCACACAGCTGTCCAGGGACAGACAGCCGCAGCCGATGCAGTCGGTGAGGTGGTCGCGCAGCCGGTTGAGCTGCTTGATGCGTTCGTCCAGTTCGGACCGCCAGGCCTCGGAGAGGTGCGCCCAGTCCTCGCGGGTGGGGGTGCGCTCCTCGGGCAGTTCGGCGAGGGCGTCGCGGATCGTGGCGAGCGGGATGCCGACGCGCTGCGCGGCCCGGACGAAGGCCACCCGGCGCAGCGCGTCACGGCTGTAGCGGCGCTGGTTGCCGGTGGTGCGGCGGCTGCTGATCAGCCCCTTGGACTCGTAGAAGTGCAGGGCGGATACGGCGGCACCGCTGCGGGCCGACAGTTGGCCGACGGTCAACTCGTGGATCTTCTCGGGGATCTGGGGCACCCTTCAGAGCCTACCCACCCGTCACTCGGCCGGTCCGTTGACAGGCGCCCCGGCACCCGACCATGCTAAGCAGTTGCTTAGGGTTGTTGTCGAAACGAGCGGCGCAGGCACACGGGATGCGGGAGGCCGGACCATGGCAGAGCCGAGGACGTTCACGTCCGCCGACGAGCTCAAGGCGGCGGTGGGCGAACAGCTGGGGTACAGCGACTGGCTGGAGATCGACCAGAAGCGGATCGACCTGTTCGCGGAAGCCACGGGCGACCACCAGTGGATCCATGTGGACCCGGAGAAGGCCGCGGCGGGTCCCTTCGGGACGACCATCGCGCACGGCTACCTCACCCTGTCGCTGCTGCCGCTCCTCGTACCGCAGGTGATGAAGGTCGACAACATCACGATGGGCGTCAACTACGGCACGAACAAGGTGCGCTTCCCCGCGCCCGTACCCGTGGGTTCGCGGCTGCGCGCCACGGCGGTCCTGAAGGAGGTCACCGAGGCGGGCGGTGGCGTCCAGGTCACGGCCGCCGTCTCCGTGGAGCGCGAGGGCGGGGACAAGCCGGTGTGCGTGGCGGAGTCGGTGTCGCGGTACTACTTCTAGGTCCTGTCGTCAAACTCCCGTCGTCCGCCCGGAGGGCGGGCCACGCACCAGCCGCCCCGGGCCAGGCGGGAGTTTGACGACAGGGCCTAGTTGTGCTGTGGCCGGTGACGACTGCCGCTCTCAGGCGGGCGGCCGGCTCTTCGCCCCCACCATCCGCAGCACGAGGTCGGCGTACAGCGCGCCGACCTCGTCGGGTGTTCTCGGGCCGTTCACGTTGAACCAGCGGGCCACGTCGATGCACAGGGAGAGCACGGCGACGGTGGTGCCCTTGACGTCGGGGACGTCGAAGTCGCCCGCCGCGACGCCGTCCTCGATGATGCCGCGCACGGCCGCGTCGTTCTGCCGTCGCAGGGCCACGATCTCGGCGCGCGCCTCCGGGCCGAGGGCGTCCAGCTCGTACTGCACGACCCGCGCGACGGTGTGCTGCCCGGCGTGCCACCGCACGAAGGACCGTACGGCCTCGGCGAGCCGCTCGGCCGGGCCGCCCTCGCTCTCGGCGGCCGTGCGCAGCACATCGAGCGCCTTCTCGTGCCCGATGCGGCTGATCCGGTGGAGCAGCTCTTCCTTGGTCTTGTAGTGGATGTAGAGCGCGGCCGGGCTCATGCCCGCGCGGCCCGCGATGTCACGGGTCGTCGTCGCGTGGTACCCGCGCTCGGCGAAGGCCTCCACCGCGGCGACGAGCAGCCGCCGGGCCGCGTCCGGGGTGACCTCACCCCATGGCGGCACCTCGCCGCCGGCCGTCTCCTCCGCCGTACTCATCGCTCGCTCGCCCCTTCCCATGGCAGGTTCCACACCATACCTCCGAAGGTGAGCGCCCGCTTAGAGCGCCCGTTCAGGGCCGTACGCACCGGGGTCAGAGCTTTGCGAGGGGGTCGTGCTCGGCGAGCAGCTTCTCCAGCCTGGCCTGATCGACGCGGCTGACGATCTGCCCGGCCTCCTGCTTGTCCCGAACCACCTTGGCCAGGGTGAAGGCCGAGGTCACCAGGTACAGGACGGCGATCCCCAGGAAGGCGCGCACCCAGGCGTCCGCCTCCAGGTTGAAGATGCCGATGGCGGTGGCCACCATGGCGACGGCGAACGACGCGACGGCCTGACCGAAGTAGGCGGCGGTGGACTGCTGCTTGACCGGTGTCTCACTCATGGGGACAGCATCGGCGGACGTGGCCCGCGCCACATCCGCCGGCATACTCAGGCCGTACTCAGAAGGCCGCTCCTGCTGGTTCGGTTGCCCGGCCTACCATGTGCGCCATGGCACGACCGCGCAAGCCTCTCCTGAGCGCCGACCGGATCGTCGCCACGGCGCGGACGCTGGTGGACGAGGAGGGTCTGGCGGCGGTGTCCACCCGCCGCCTCGCCGCCGAACTGGGCGTGAGCGGCCCGTCCCTCTACCACCACTTCCGCACGAAGGACCAGATCCTCGAAGCCGTGGCGGACTCGGTGTGCGCGCAGGTCGACCTGTCGATGTTCGAGGACGGGCGCGACTGGCGCACCGCGCTGCACGACTGGGCCGTCTCCTACCGGGCCGCCCTGCGCGAGCACCCGAACATCGTCCCGGTCCTCGCCCGTGGCCCCGGCCGACGCCCGGCCGGCCTCCGTCTCGCCGACGCCGTGTTCGGCGCGATGGTGAAAGCCGGCTGGCCGCCGGCCCAGGCCACGTCCATCGGCGCCCTCATGCGGTACTTCGTCATGGGCTCCGCCCTCGGCTCCTTCGCCGGCGGCTTCGTCGACGACGAGGCGGCGTACGACCCTGCCGCGTATCCCCACCTCGGGCAGGCCCATCTGCTGGCCGACCAGCAGGAGAAGATCGACGAGCGCGCCTTCGCAACGGGGCTGAGGGCGCTGCTGGACGGCCTCACGGCCCAGTTCGAGCGGGTCCGTCCCGGGGTGTGAGCGGTCGGTTTCGTCTGCCGGGTTGTTGCCGGTGGGCGGCTGCGGGTTCGTGGTGGCCGGTCGCGTCCGCGCGGCGGAGAACATCGACACAGCCCCGCGCCCCTTGGAAGCACGGGCGCACCCGAGCCCGCGACCGCACCGCCCCCCCTACCGCCAGCCGTACTCGCGCCCTCCACACCAGCAGCCGGCCCGGCCCCCGCCCACCACGCCCCCGACGCTTCGGCGCCCGCCGAAACGTTCGTGGCGCATGCTGGTGGGTATGACCAGCAGAAACCCTGACCGGCCGCCGCGATCCCGCGGTGGCGACGCCGCGGAACTCGCCGCGTTCGCCGGGCTGATCGCCGACGAGACGCGCGCCGCGTGCCTCCTCGCCCTGCTGGACGGCCGCGCCTGGACCGCGGGCGAACTCGCCCGGCACGCGGGGGTCGCCCCCTCCACCACGAGCGAACACCTCGGCAAACTCGTCGCCGGTGGTCTGCTCACCGAAGAGCGCCAGGGCCGCCACCGCTACGTCCGGCTGGCCGGCCTCCGCGTCGCCCAACTCGTGGAGGACCTCGCCTCCCACACCCGCCCTCTCACCCCCGCCCAACGCCCCCGCACCCTCCGCGCCGCCACGGCCCACGCCGCGATGGCCCGCGGCCGCACCTGCTACGACCACCTCGCCGGCCGCCTCGGCATCGCCGTCACCGACGCCCTGACCCACCACGGCCTCCTCCGTCAGGACACCGGCTTCGCCCTCACGGACGCCGGCCTGGCGTGGTTCGCCACCGCGGGCATCGCCCTCGACCGCACCGGCCGCCGCCCCCTCGCCCGCTCCTGCCTCGACTGGACCGAACGCCGCCCCCACCTCGCGGGCGTCGCGGGCGCGGCCCTGTGCCGCCACGCGATGACCACCGGCTGGTGCGTACGCATCGGATCGGAGAGAGCCGTGAAGGTCACGCCGTCGGGTGAGCGGGCCTTCGCGGACCTGCTGGGCATCGAACCGACGTCACTGCGCTGACCTCGCCCCCCAGCCGCTCAAACCGCCACCCCGCCCGCCCGCCACACCGAGGCGCTCACCACAGCCGCCGCCACGGTCACCGTCGTGCTGTGGGCATCCGCCTGGTTCATGTGGAACCCGTCGGTCCTCTCGTCGCCGTCAGATGGGCGAAGACCACGATGTTGCTCACGTAGCCGGTCCTGCGGTCGTACCGGCCGCCGCAGGTGATCAGGCGCAGTTCCGGGCGGTACCGGCGGCCGTAGACCTCCTCGTTGGGGAAGCGCGCCTTCTCGTACATCCGCACGGCGTACACGGTGTAGACGGCGGTGCGCCTGTCCGCGCGGCGGACCTCCACGACGCGGCCGGTCTGGATCTCGTGGAGTGCGGCGAAGACGGCGGGCCCCGTCCTGGTGTCGCGGTGGCCGACGACGACCACCGTGCCGGACTGGCCGGGCGAAGGACCGCCCTCGTACCAGCCGGCCGCTTTGGGGTCGTCCGCCGGTGGTGCGGTCAGCCGGCGCCGGCGGTCGAGGCCGAGGTCGACAAGGGGGGCCTCGATGCCTAGGTAGGGGATGGCGAGGGACACCGCCCGGGACCGCGACAGCGGCTGGGGCGGTGTGCTCGGGGACGCACCAAGAGATGTCCGCCGGGGCGCCGGCGCGTGCGGTGCCCCGACACCGCGCGCGTCGGTCCGGGCCCCGGCGGGGTCGGTGGGCTCGTCGTCCTGAGCCCACCAGACGCCGCCCACCACCAGGCAGACGGTCACCACGATCGTCCGCGTCAGGCGGTAGGCGCGCGTCCGGTACCAGGGCCTCGGAGCGCCCCTACGCCGCGCCATGGGAGCGACGGCGGCGCAGCCCGAAGTACGCGGCTCCGGCGACCGCGACGAGGCCCACCGCCGCCGCGCCCGCTACCGGCGCGAAGTCCCGCTCCTCCGCGAGACCGCCGCCGCCCGCGGGCGGCCCGCCCTTCGGTTCCCCGTTGGGCGCGGCATTGGCTTCGGCGTTCGGCTTGCTGTCGGCCTCGGCGGTCGCCGCGCTGTCGGACTGGGCGTTCGGCTCGCCCTTCCGCTCACTGTCGGCTTCGGCGTTCGGTTCGGCCCCCCGCTCGATGTCGGCTTCGGCGTTCGGCTTGCCGTTGGCCTCGGGGTTCGCCGCGGCGTCGGGCCCGGCGATCGCCGCGCTGTCGGATGCGGCGTTCGGCTTGCCGTTGGCCTCGGCGTTCGCCGCGCTGTCGGACTCGGCGTCGGGTTCGGCGTTCGGCGCGCCGTTGGGCGCGTTGTTCCGTTCGCCGTTCGGCCCGTCGTTGGGGACGTTGCCCGGCGCGTGCGCGCTGGCCGGCGCCTCTCGGCTGCAGTCGACCTTGAAGGCCTTCTGCTTGCCCGCGCCCATGCCGCCGTCGATCCGCCAGGTGAGCTTGTACTGCCCCTCGGGCAGCGCCAGGTTGTCGTCCGTCCGCCCCGCTCCGTCGGTGAGGAGGACGCGCCCGGACAGCTGGGCAGCACCCGGCTTCGCCGGCTGCGGCTCGATGGCCCACGAGATGCCCTGGACCGACTCGAAGTTGACGGCCTCCAGGTCGAACGCGCAGATCTTCGTCCGGCCGGCCTGGGGGAGGGCGTCCGTGTCCTTCATGGTGATCTTGATGTCGCCGTGGTCGCCGGGAACCGCGGCGGCGGCCGGGGCGATGAAGAACGCGGTTCCCGCCGCGGTGAGCGCCGCGAGGGCCGCGACACCCGGGCGTGCGCCCGCGCGGCGTGGGAGGGACGACGAGGTGGGCATACGAGACCTCCGAGTCGGTCGATAGTCACATAAATCGGGCTTTCGACTGACTCTTTGTCACATTCGCGACGGCCGATGCGGGCGCCGCGCTTCATCACCCGTCAGATTTCGCTCTTCCGGCCCAAGGACGCGCCCCTGGTCCCTCGGTTCCCAGCACCACTGCCGGTCCCGTCCCCATCCCCATCCCCGTCCCGCCCCTGCCCCGGTTTCGCGGGCGAGCGCAACGCTATGCCCGAGGACAGCAGCAACAGCGCGCCCAGCATCAGGAACGGCGCGGCGACACCCGCGATTCCGGCGACCAGCCCCGCGGCGCCGGGCGCGGCGACCTGGCCGAGCCGGTTGCCGGTCAGCCGCAGCGCGAGGGCGGTGGAGCGGGCCCCGTCCGGGGCGGCCTGCACGACCGTCGTCATGGACAACGGCTGCCCGACCCCGAGGCAGAACCCGAGCGCGGCGAGGATCACGGCGAGCGCCCACACCGGCACGGGCAGCGCGATCCCGGCGCACAGCACGGCGCCCAGCAGGCAGGTCACGGTGAGCAGCGCGGTCCTGCCGAGCAGCCGCAGCATCGGCGTCATCACGAGCCGGCAGGCGATGGTGGCCGCCGCGCGCAGGCTGAGCAGCAGCCCGATCACGGACGGCGCGATGCCGCGCTCCTCGCCGACCACCGGCAGGTACGCGGTGAGGATGTCCGTCGCGGACAGGACGGCGAGGCTGATGAAGATGCCCGCGGGTACCCCCCGGGCGCGCAGGATGCGGTGGACGGGGACGCGTTCGCCCGCCGCGTTACGGGACTTGGGGGCCGTACGACGCTCTATGCGCCACAGCGAGGTGCACGCCACCGCGGCCCCCGCGCCCGCCACGAGCAGGGCGAGCGCGCTCGTACCCGCCATGTCCCGGCCGCCGATCAGGGCGCCCGCGGCGATCGGCCCGATCAGCTGGCCGAGGGAGGCGCCGATGGTGAAGTGGCCGAAGTTGCGGTCCTGTTCGTGCGGCGCGGACTGGCGGGCGACGATCGACTGGGCGCCGATGACGAAGGACAGGTGCCCGAGCCCCATCACCCCGCTCCAGGCGGCCATCGCGAGCAGCGAGTCGGCGAGGCCGCTGAACACACAGCCGCCGGAGATGAGGACGACCCCGACGGGCAGCAGCGGTGCGCACCGCCCGTGGTCGGTGCGGCGGCCCAGCGGTACGGCGGCGAACAGCGGGAGCAGGGCGTAGACCCCCGCGATCACACCGATCGCGCGCTCGTCGGCGCCCAGCGCGAGAGCCCGGTAGGACACGGCGGGCCGCGCCATCGACACCGCCCCCTGCGCGAAGCTGAAGGCGATGACGAGGCGGAGCAGCCAGCCGCGGTTCCCACCGGGCTTCACGACACGGACCTCCTCAAGGTCTCTCCGGGGCTCGACTGCCCCGCCCGGCTCAGATGATGCCGAACAGGATCCCCGCGCCGAGGATGATAAGCGACGTGATCGCGGCCCACTTGACCACGAACTTCGTGTGGTCACCGAACTCGACCTTGGCCATGCCGACGAGCACGTACACGGCCGGGACCAGCGGGCTCGACATGTGCAGCGGCTGGCCGACGAGTGAGGCGCGGGCGATCTCCAGCGGCGACACCCCGTGCGCGGCGCCCGCCTCGGCGAGCACCGGCAGGACGCCGAAGTAGAAGCCGTCGTTCGACATGAAGTACGTGAGCGGCAGGCTCAGGAAGCCGGTAACGAGCGCCATGTGCGGGCCCATGCCGCTGGGGATGCCGTCGACGATCCACTTGGCCATGGAGTCGACCATGCCGGTGCCCTGCAGGACGCCGGTGAAGACGGCGGCGGCGAAGACCATGCCGGAGACGTTGAGGACGTTGTCGGCGTGGGCGGCGAGCCGTGCCTTCTGGTCGGGGATGTGGGGGAAGTTGACGGTCAGCGCGAGCGCGGCACCGAGCAGGAACAGCACCGGGATCGGCAGCAACTCCATGATCATCGCGGTGAGCAGGGCGACCGTGAGCAGCGCGTTGAACCAGTACAACTTCGGCCGCAGGGTGGGGCGGTTGGGGTCCAGCCCCTGGAGCCGTGCGTCCTCGTGCTCGTCGTCGGAGTCGGCGTCCGCGTCGGTGCCGGAACCCGCGCCGCCGCCTGTCTTCGCCGTACGGCCCGTGCCGTTGCCGGAACCGCCGGACGCACCCGCGCCGACGAGCACCGTCTCGGCCACCTCCTGCTTCGCGCCCTCGCCGTCCTTGACGATCTCCTCCTGCCCCAGGACGTCGTCCAGGCTCAGCACACCGAGGCGCTTGCGCTCACGCAGACCGAGGAAGTACGAGAGGACGAAGACGAAGAGCAGGCCGACGAGGAGCGCGGGGATCATCGGGACGAAGATCTCGCCCGCGTCGAGCTTGAGCGCGGTGGCCGCACGGGCCGTCGGACCGCCCCAGGGCAGCGTGTTCATCACGCCGTTGGCGGTGGCGGCGACACCGGTCATCACGACCAGGCTCATCTTCAGGCGCTTGTACAGCGGGTACATCGCCGAGACCGTGATCATGAAGGTGGTCGAACCGTCACCGTCGAGCGACACGATCGCGGCGAGCACGGCGGTACCGATGACGATGCGCAGCGGGTCGGCCTTGCAGAACTTCAGGATGCCCCGGACGATCGGGTCGAAGAGGCCGACGTCGATCATGAGGCCGAAGTAGACGATGGCGAACATCAGCATCGCGGCGGTGGGCGCGAGGTTGCCCACCCCCTCGATGACGTAGTCGCCGAGCTTGGCACCTTTTCCGACGAACACGCAGAAGAGTGCGGGGATCAGCACGAGCGCCGCGATCGGCGACATCTTCTTCATCATGATCAGGACCAGGAAGGTCGCGATCATGGCGAAGCCGAGGATGGTGAGCATAAATGGATACCTAACGTTCGCCCTTGAACAGCCACCAGGGCCGGCGGTTGGAGCGACGTTAGGGCCCGCTGACGGGCGTTAACAAGATGTTGACATGCGAGCAATAAGCGCAAAACTCCTGGTCACAGCGTTGCCGCAGAGGGAGCGACGTCCACAGGCACGCCGTTGAGGACCGCGTTGCCCGACAACGGGTCGAGCCGGGAACCGTCGAGGAGCTGGTTGACGTTCACGCCGGGGTCGAGCGCGGCATGGCTCATCCGGGTGCCCGGCCGGTCGTGTCCCCAGCCGTGCGGGAGGCTGACGACACCGCGCCGGATGCCGTCGGTGACCTCGGCCGGAGCGATGACCTCTCCCCCGGCGCCCTTGATCCGCACGGCGTCGCCGTCGGCGATCCCGAGGCGTTGGGCGTCCTCGGGGTGCAGGTGCAGCGTGCAGCGGTTCGTACCGCCGGTGAGGGCGGGCACGTTGTGCATCCAGCTGTTGTTGGACCGCAGATGCCGCCGCCCGACGAGCACGAGCCCGTCGGGGCGTTCCCGCAGCGACTGCCGGAGCCTTGGCAGGTCGTCGGCGATCGGCTGCGGCAGCAGCTCGACCTTGCCGCTCACCGTCTTGAGCGGCTGCGGCAGCCGGGGCCTCAGCGGCCCGAGGTCGATGCCGTGCGGGTGGGCGAGCAGCTTGGCCAGGTTCAGCCCGTCGGCCCGTACGCCGAAGCCGTCGCCGTACGGGCCGAGGCGCAGCATCATGTCGAGCCGCCGCTCGGGGCCGGTGTCCCCGGTGAGGGCGGCGGCCAGCTCGCGCGGGTCGCGCCCGTGCACGGGCGAGTGTGCCTCCTTCACGGCCTTGCCGAGGGTCTGGTCGATGACCATCGCGTCGACGGCGGAGGGGTCGGCGCCGTGCATGCCGGTCGCGGCGAGGACCAGCCGGGCCAGGATCTCGGTCTCCGGCATCCGGCCGTCCTCCAGGGGGACGGCGGCGGGGCTGTAGCGGGCCTGGTTGCGCACGGCGAGGGTGTTGAACGCGAAGTCGAAGTGCGGGGCCTGCGCGGGCGGGGGCGGCGGCAGGATCACGTGCGCGTGCCGCGAGGTCTCGTTGAGGTACGGGTCGACGCCGACCATGAAGTCCAGCGAACCGAGGGCCTTGTCGAGCCGGTCGCCGTCGGGGGCGGAGAGGACCGGGTTGGCGGCGACGGCGATCACGGCGCGCACGGGCGTGCCCTCGTCGGTCGCGGTGTCGATCTCCTCGGCGAGGGCGGACAGCGGCAGTTCGCCCTTCGCCTCCGGGTGTCCGCTCACCCGGCTGCGCCAGCGCCCGAGGTGGAAGCCGCGGCCGGGTCCGGCGGGCCGGGGCGTCTTGTCCGTGGCGGACAGCGGGAAGAGGGCCCCGCCGGGCCGGTCGAGGTTGCCGGTGAGGATGTTCAGCACGTCGACGAGCCAGCTGGCGAGGGTGCCGTGCGGGACGGTGCAGCTGCCGATGCGCCCGTAGACGGCGGCCGTCGGCGCGTCCGCCAGCTCGCGGGCGAGGGCGCGGACCGTACCGGCGTCCACGTCACACGCGTCGGCGACGGCTTCGGGCGTGAACTCCTTGATGGCATGGGCGAGTTCGTCGACACCCTGCACGTGTGGGGCGAGCTGCCCGAGGTCGACGAGCTTCTCCTCGAAGAGGACGTGCGCCATCGCGGCGAGCAGCAGCGCGTCCGTGCCCGGCCTGAGGGCGACGTGCCGGTCGGCGAGTTCGGCGGTGCGGGTGCGGCGCGGGTCGACGACGGTGAGGGTGCCGCCGCGCGCCTTGAGGGCTTTGAGCCTGCCGGGGAAGTCCGGTGCGGTGCACAGACTGCCGTTGGACTCCAGGGGGTTGGCGCCGAGCAGCAGCAGGTGGTCGGTGCGGTCGAGGTCGGGTACGGGGATGGCGCCCGCGTCGCCGTACAGCAGTCCGCTGGAGACGTGCTTGGGCATCTGGTCGAGGGTGGAGGCCGTGAAGAGGCTGCGGGTGCCGAGGCCGGCCAGGAGGACGGGCGGGTAGAGGGCGCCGGCCACGGTGTGCACGTTCGGGTTGCCGAGGACGACGCCGACGGCATGGGGTCCGTGCGCCTCGACGACCGGCCGCAGGCCCGCGGCGACGGCGTCGAACGCCTGCTCCCAGGTGGCCTCGCGCAGCTTTCCGTCCTTGCGGACCAGCGGGGTGCGCAGCCGGTCCGGATCCGCGTCAGCCGCCCCGAACGAGGCGCCCTTCGGGCAGATGAAGCCCTTGCTGAACACGTCGTGCCGGTCCCCGCGCGCCCCGGTCACCCGGGCGCCCTCGATGGTGAGGGTCAGACCGCAGGTGGCCTCGCAGAGGGGGCAGATCCGCAGAGCGGTGCTGGGCATGTCGTCTCCCGGAGGCTGGGCGTGCGAGCGCGTCGAGCATACCGACCGGTATGCATCCTGGGGAGCCCCCGATCCGGGACTGGTCAGGTCAGGCAGGTCAGGCGGGTCAGCGGGGCACGCAGGTCGGGCAGGTCGGGCAGGTCGGGCAGGTCAGTCCAGCAACCGCCCCAGATAGGCCCCCAGCAGCTCCCGTGCCTCCGCGATGATCCGCGCGTCGCCCTCCGGTGACACACGGAAGGCGAGGTGGACGAGGGTGTCCGCGGTTTCCACGGCGACGAGGAAGGCGCGGCGGAGGTCCTCGTCGGGGGCACGGTCGATATAACCGGAGAGGAGGCGGCTGAGGCGGTCCGCGACGCGGGTGTTGGGCTTGGCGTGCCGGGCGCCGACCGGGATCTGGTTGCCGAAGTCGACGAGGGCGAAGCCGGGGGCGGTGCGCTTCATGTCGAGGTACTCGTCGAGGACGGCGTCCATGGCCGTGCGCCAGCCCCCGTCACCCGTCCCGCCCGTCCCCCGCAGCCGCTCGGTGACGCGCTCGGTGAAACGGTCGAGGTTGCGCTCGGCGAGCGCGTCGGCCATCGCGCGCTTGTTGCCGAAGAAGCGGTACACGGAGCCGATGGGCACGCCGGCGCGCAGGGCGACGGCACGGGTGCTGAGGGCGTCGTAACCCACCTCGTCGAGCAGGTCGGCGCAGGCGTCGAGGATCCTGGTCAGTCGTTCGGCGCTGCGGCGCTGCACGGGCGCGCGACGCAGCGAGGTCGCGTGGGACACGGGCTTCATGATGCCTTTCCGCCTGGGTGCGTTGAGCGCCCCGTACAGGTACGCCCTTCAGTACGGGCCGGGGATCCACTTCCGCTCACCGAGGCCCCCGGAGCGCCCCCGCTCGCGGCCGGCGCCGGCTCGGGCCCCGACGCCGTGATGTCCGCCGTGCTCTCGACGGGCTCGCCGTCGACGGCCCACACGGTGTGGTCGTCGGCGTGGAGGCGGGCGGTGAGGGGGTGGGTGCCGCGGGGGACGAGGTAGCCGCGAAGGCGGTACTCGGTGGTGCGCAGCCGGGTGAGGGGGCAGCCGTCCAGGTAGAGGACGACGGAGCCGCGGCCGGCCACGGCCACCTGCCGCGTACCGGTGGGCGAGAAGCGGAAGTTACGGACGGTCAGCCGTACGTCCCAGCCGTCGCCGGCATCCGGCTGGACCTCGATGGCGACCTCCGGCGCGCCCTGCTCGTCGATCTCACGGTAGTGCCGTCCCTTCTCGTCCGTGTCGTCCAGCAGTCTGCCCACGGGTGGCGCCGACACTCCTGCCCTCTGCTCGTGCGCGCCGTCGCCACAGCCCGCCGCGAGGCCGAGGAGGGCACAGGCCGCGAGCGCGGCCAAGCGGCGCCGGGAACGCACCCGCACCTTCCCGGGGTCGCTCAGACCTCCGCGCGTCCACGACATGCCGGGAGACTAGAGCACCCCTGTGACACGCGGATCCCCCTCAGGCCGGGTTCTTGGGCGCCAAGCGGCTCCGGGGGTGCTTTTTGGCCGATCTTCGACGGGCGTCCGCGACCCCGGCGGCCTCGAACACCTGTGGCTGAACCGACGCGGACCGTGGCGCGGCTCTCCTCTTGCGCCCCACCGTCCCGAATCCTACGGTGAACCATAGGAATGAATCCGCGTGAGGGAGCGAACATGAACGGGGACGCACGGAAGACCGCCGAGCGACTGACCTACCTCTCGGGCTTCGGCAACGAGCACAGCTCGGAGGCGGTCGCGGGCGCGCTGCCCGACGGCCGCAACTCGCCCCAGCGCGCTCCCCTCGGCCTGTACGCGGAGCAGCTCAGCGGCACGGCGTTCACCGAGCCGCGGGCGCACAACCGGCGCTCCTGGCTGTACCGGATCCGCCCGTCGGCCGCGCACCCCGCGTTCACGCGCGCGGACAACGGCACGATCCGCACGGCCCCCTTCACCGAGACGGTGCCCGACCCGAACCGGCTGCGCTGGAACCCGCTGCCCCAGCCGCCGGAGGGCACGGACTTCCTCGGCGGCCTGTGGACGCTCGGCGGCAACGGCGATGTGACACAGCGCACCGGTATGGCGGTGCACCTGTATCACGCCAATGCGTCCATGGACCGCGTCTTCAGCGACGCCGACGGCGAGTTGCTGATCGTCCCCGAGCGCGGCGGGCTGTTGCTGCATACCGAGTTCGGTCAACTCCATGTGGAGCCCGCCCACATCGCGTTGATTCCCCGTGGGGTGCGCTTCCGTGTGGAGCTGCTGGACGGCTCGGCGCGCGGCTATGTGTGTGAGAACTATGGAGCCCCGTTCCGCCTGCCCGACCTGGGGCCCATCGGCGCCAACGGCCTCGCGAACGCACGGGACTTCCGGGCACCGGTCGCCGCGTACGAGGACATCGAGGGCCCGGTGGAGGTGGTGAACAAGTACTGCGGGAACCTCTGGACGGCGACGTACGACCACTCGCCCCTCGATGTGGTCGCCTGGCACGGCAACCATGTGCCGTACGCCTACGACCTGCGCCGGTTCAATGTGATCGGCACCATTAGCTACGACCACCCGGACCCGTCGATCTTCACGGTCCTCACATCCCCGTCGGACACCCCGGGGCTGGCCGGTGTCGACTTCGTCGTCTTCGCGCCGCGCTGGCTGGTGGGCGAGGACACGTTCCGGCCGCCGTACTTCCACCGGAACGTGATGAGCGAGTACATGGGGCTCATCGAGGGCGCGTACGACGCCAAGACCGCGGGTCCCGGGGGCTTTGTGCCGGGCGGGGGCTCCCTGCACACCATGATGTCGGCGCACGGCCCGGACCGGGAGACGTTCGACCGGGCGAGCGCCGCCGAGCTGCGGCCGCAGAAGCTCGACGACGGGCTGGCGTTCATGTTCGAGACGCGCTGGCCGGTGACCGTGACGGCGCAGGCGGCCGAGGCCACCCACCTGCAACCGCACTACGACGACGTGTGGTCGGGACTCCAGCGCCACTTCCGGCCGCCGGTGGACTGACGGTGGACTGACCACGGCCGCCCGTTGCACACGACGCCCTCGACCGGTACGGATACCGTCGTGACCTCCTTCGCCCCGGACTCGATCGTCCTGAACCGCAAACTGCCGCTCTGGTACCAGGTCTCGCAGTCGCTGCGCGCCTCGATCCTCGGCCGTTCGCCCCGGGACCCGCTGCGCCTGCCGACCGAGGAGCGGCTCGCCGGGCACTACGGGGTGAGCGTGCTGACCATGCGGCAGGCGCTGAAGGAGCTGGAGGACGAGGGACTGATCACCCGGCACCGCCGGCGCGGCACGTTCATCGAGCCGAGCGCCAGGCGCGGCGCCCCCGTACGGCTGCTCGGCTCGGTGGACGCGATCGTGGCGCAGCAGTCGGGCATGACGACGGAGTTGCTGGACCACGGCAAGGTGCCGGTTCCGCCTGAACTGTCCCAGTGCTTCCCGGACCTGACGGAGGTGGCGACGTACCACCGTCTGCGCGGCGACGAGAAGACGGGTGAGCCGACCAACCACGCCCGCAACCACGTCCGCCCCGAGCTCGCCGAGCGCATCGACCACGACGACCTGGTCCGCTGGCCCATGACGAAGGTGCTCAGGGACGTCGTGGGCGCGGACATCGGCCGCATCACCGACACCGTGGAGGCGCGGCTGGCCGACCCGGAGACGGCGCGCCTGCTCCGTGTGCCGCTGCTCAGCCCGATCCTGCACTACACGGGCGTGACGTACGACGCGGACGGCCGGGTGCTGGATGTGGCGGTGATCCACTACCGGGGTGACCGCTTCTCGTTCTCCGTCACCCTCGACGCGACATGAACCGCCGCGGGCACCGCGTCGTACGATGCCCGGCGTGACGCACGACGACGCTCCGCTGCTGGCGGACCTCATGCCGTGGTCCGTCGCACCGCCGCGGCTGGGCCGGAGGTGGCCGGCGGCCCCCGACGCGGCCTGTCTGAGAGCCCGCTGGGACACCCTCGTCAAGGCCGAGGAGCCGGTCCGTGAGGCCCTGTTCGAGCCCACCCGCTCCCGCACCCTGCACTCGGCCGTGTCCCAGCTGCCGGGCCAGACCAGCGGCACCGGGCCGCTGGCCCGGGAGTCGGGACCGTGTCCGGAGCCCGTACGGGTCCTCACCGCCCCCTTCGACGAGCAGTGGCTCATCCCGGACCACCGGCTGATCGACGCCGCGCGGCCCGAGCTGTGGCGGGTGGCGGACGAGCGGCAGGTGTTCGTGGTCGAGCAGACGGCCGCGCCCGACGTGACCGGCCCGGTCCTGCTCGCCCCGGCCGCGCTGCCGCTGGCCCCGGCCCACGGGCCCCGCACCGGACGCGTCCGGCCCCTCCACCGGCGCCCCGGCGGCCACGAGCCGAACCTCGCGCCCGGTCTCACGGCCCACCTGGCCGAACGGCTCGGCACGGCCCCGGAGCCCCTGGACGTCCTGGCCTGGATCCTGACGGCCGCGCGGCCGGGTCCCCGGGGCATCGAGGTTCCGCTGACCGGCGCTCCCGGGACCTGGGCCCAGGGCGTCGAGCTGGGCCGCCGGATGCTGTGGCTGATGCGCCGCGACGGCGAACGCCCCAAGCTGCCGGGCGGCCGCCGCCCCTACGTCCGCGCCCCGTTGCCGAGCCTCCCCCTCGAACTGCTCTACGACCGCGACGAGGAGGCCCTGTTGGCGGGCGAGGGCCGCATCGCCCCCGTACCCGCCGATGCCTGGGACTTCCACGTCGGCGGGGTCAGGGTCCTTCAGGCGTGGTTCACCCGGCGAACGGAGCCGGCGGAGCCGGGCACGCTGGAGGCCGTACGCCCGGCGTCCTGGCCGCAGACCTGGACGTCGGAGCTGCTGGAGCTGATCACGGTGCTGGCACTGCTGGCGGAACTCCGGCCGCGACAGGCCGCCCTGACGGTGGAGGACCCGATCGGCGCGGCCGAACTGCGCACGGCGGGCGTTCTCCCGGTGCCGGAACCGGCGCGCCGGCCGGCCTCGGTGCTCGACAGCCACGAGGAGGGCCCCGGGGGCCAGCTCGCGCTGATCTGACTCCCGGGCTGCCGTCCACGGGCTGGTCCCTGGGCCCTAACGCGCGGGATCGGGCCGGCTCTTGAGATCGAAAGAGTCCAGCAGCCTCGTCAGGATGCGGTCGAACGTCGCCTCCGGGTCGTCCGGCGGTGCGACGCCCTCGGCGTAGAGGGCCGCCAGGTGCGGATAGTCGCCCGTCATGACCTGGCTCATCAGGTAGGCGCCCCGCACGGCCTCCTCCCGCTCCGCCGACCAGGGCACGGAGCGGGCGCGCTCGGCGACGGCCTGCTCGTTGGCGACGAAGAGCATGACCGACCCGTTGACCATCCCGAACAGCTCCAGCTTCGTACTGGCCGGCACGTCGAGGCCCTCCAGACAGGCGAGGCACCAGTCGATACAGCGCAAGGCGTTGGGGCTGATGCCGTAGACGGTCGACATCACGCGAACCACCCAGGGGTGGCGGCGCATGATGCCGCGAGCCTGGCGGGCCAGGCCCAGCATGTCCGCGCGCCAGTCGCCGCTGGGTTCGCCGGACAGGTCGTACTCCGCGCTGACCAGGTCGACCATCAGCTCGTACAGGTCCTCCTTGCGCGGCACGTAGTTGTAGAGCGACATGGTGCCGCAGCCGATCTCGGCGGCGACGCGGCGCATCGAGACCGCGTCGAGGCCGTCCGCGTCGGCGATACGGACGGCCGCCGCCGCGATGTCGGCTCGGCTGTACGCGGGTTTCGGGCCGCGGCCCGCACGCTCGGGGCGTGCCCAGATCACCTCGGGTTCGGCCGTTCGGCCCGCCATTGATCATCACCTCGCTCACCATCCTAGTTACGTACGCCGTACGTAGTGGGGTATGGTCAGCTCATGAATACTACGTACGCTGTACTTAGTGAGGGTCTGGAGAAGCGCTTCCGCGACGTTCAGGCACTGTGTGGACTGGACCTCGCGGTCGCCGAGGGCACGGTCTGCGGGCTGCTCGGGCCGAACGGCGCGGGCAAGACGACCGCGGTCCGGGTCCTGACCACCCTGCTGGCCCCGGACACCGGGACGGCCCGGGTGGCCGGGCACGACGTCGTGCGCGAAGCCGCGGCGGTCCGCCGCCGGATCGCGGTCACCGGGCAGTACGCCTCGGTCGACGGCGATCTGACCGGCGCCGAGAACCTGCGCCTGTTCGCCCGTCTGCTGCGCGCGCCGCGCTCGCGGGCCGACGAGCTGCTGGAGCGCTTCGGGCTGGCGCAGGCCGCGGACCGCCCCGCGCGCACCTACTCCGGCGGTATGCGGCGCCGGCTCGACCTGGCGGCCAGCCTCGTCACCCGTCCCGCCGTGCTGTTCCTGGACGAGCCGACGACGGGACTCGACCCGCACAGCAGGAACGAAATCTGGGAGGCCGTACGGGAACTGGCGCGCGACGGTACGACCGTGCTGCTGACCACGCAGTACCTGGAGGAGGCCGATCAGCTGGCCGACGACATCGTGCTGATCGACGAGGGCCGGGCCGCCCACCAGGGCACACCGGCCCGGCTGAAGGCGCAGATCGGCGCCTACGCCGAAGTGGTCGTCGCGGCGGAGGGCGGTGAGCCCGCGCTGCACGCGGCCGCCGTGGTCCTGGACCAACTGACCGGCACGGAGCCGGTGCTCGACCGTGAGCGGCGCACCGCGGGGGCGGTCGTCCTGGACCCGGACCTCACCCTCCCCCGTATCGTCCGCGAACTGGACGCCGGCCGGGTGCCGGTCGTCGACGCGAGCCTGCGACCGCCCACCCTCGACGAGGTCTTCCTGCGCCTCACCGCCCGTAAGGAGGCCGCCGTATGAGCGCGCTGGTCATCGACGGCGCCGCGGTCCTGGTCCGCAACCTCCAGCGGATCCGGCACGCGCCCGCCATCACGGTCCTGACACAGACGATGCCGGTCGTGTTCCTGCTGTTCTTCGGTTACGTCTTCGGCAGCGCGCTCGCCATGCCGGGCGAGGAGTACCGGGCGTTCCTGGTTCCGGGGCTGCTGGTGGCGACCGTCGCGAACGGCATCATGACGGGGATGTTCGGCGCCGCCCAGGACGCGCACCGCGGCGTGATGGACCGGTTCCGTACGCTGCCGATGAGCCGCTCCGCCGTGCCCGTGGGCCAGGCGGTGGCCGACCTGCTGACGACCGCGGTCGGGCTCGTTCCGCTGCTGCTGGTCGGGCTCGCGATGGGCTGGCGGATCGAGGGCGGCTGGCCGTCGGCGGTGGGCGCCTTCGGTCTGTTGCTGCTCTTCCGCTTCGCCACCACCTGGGTCGGCATCCTGCTCGGGCTCGCCTCGCGGAGCGAGGAGGCGGCCGGACAGCTCGGCAGCGCCACCTTCATGCTGCCGCTGCTGTCGAACGCGTACATCCCCACGGACGGCCTGCCGGGCTGGCTGCGCACGATCGCCGAGTGGAACCCGATCAGCGCGGTGACGACGGCGCTGCGGCATCTGTTCGGCAACGCCCCGGTGCCGCAGGACGGAGCCTGGCCGGTGACCCACCCCGTCGCCGGTTCCCTGCTGTGGTGCGCCGTGCTGATCGCCGTGTTCCTGCCGCTGGCCGTACGCCGGTACGCGCGCGGGGAACGGTGAGAGGGGCCGCGGGCCACGGTTGACGCAGACGCGGATGACAACGGCACGGAACGGGCGACATGATCCGTGCCATGCAGCCACCACTCCCCCTCCCCCTGGACGGCATCACCGTCGTCACCGTCGAGCAGGCCGTCGCCGCCCCGTTCGCCACCCGGCAGCTCGCCGACCTCGGCGCCCGTGTGATCAAGGTCGAGCGGGTGGACGGCGGGGACTTCGCACGCGGGTACGACACGGCGGCGGGCGGCCTCGCCTCGCACTTCGTGTGGTGCAACCGCGGCAAGGAGTCCATCGCACTGGACCTGAAGGACCCACGGGGCCTTGAGGTCGTACGGCGGCTCGTGGCGGACGCGGACGTCTTCGTGCAGAACCTCGCGCAGGGCGCGGCGGCCAGGCTCGGCCTGGACGCGGCCACGCTGTGCGCCGCGCATCCGCGGCTGGTCGCGGTGGACATCTCGGGGTACGGGGCGTCGGGACCGTACGCGGACAAGCGGGCGTACGACATGCTCGTGCAGTGCGAGGCGGGGCTGGTGTCGGTGACGGGGACACCGGAGCAGCCGGTGAAGGCGGGGATTCCGGCGGCGGACATCGCGGCGGCCATGTACGCGTTCTCCGGGGTGCTCGCGGCGCTGGTGCGGCGCGGGGCGACCGGGCGGGGTGGGCCGGTGGAGGTGTCCATGCTGGAGGCGCTCGCCGAGTGGATGGGGCATCCGCTGCACCACACGATGCACGGCGGAACTCCCCCGGCGCGCACGGGACTCGGTCACGCCGTCATCGCCCCGTACGACGCCTATGCCACGGCGGACGGCGGGCGGGTACTGCTGTCGGTGCAGAACGACCGTGAGTGGCGTCGGCTGGCGGAACAGGTACTGAAGCGGCCGGAGTTGGGGACGGACCCGGCGTTCGCCACGAACGCGGCCCGGGTCGAACGCCGGGCACGGACGGACGAGTTGGTCGCGGGGGCCCTGAGCGCGCTCGACACGGACGAGGCCCTGGCACGGCTGGAGGCGGCCGGGATCGCCTGCGCGCGCCTCAGGGACCTGCACGAGGTGGCGGAGCATCCGCAGCTCGCGGCCCGGGAGCGGTGGCGGGAGGTGGGGACGCCCGTGGGGCCGCTGAAGGCGCTGCTGCCCCCGGTCACGCTGCCGGGTGGGGGCGCGGCACGGATGGGGGCCGTGCCCGCGCTCGGGGAACACACCGTGGCGCTGCTGCGTGCCGTGGGGATGACGGACGACGAGATCGCAGCGCTACGCCGGGAGGGTGTGGTCGCCTGAGCGCGGGTCCTGCGGTGAGCCCGTGGTGAGCGGGGCTCCTTGCGGTGAGCGCGTGGTGCTCAGTGGCCGCCGAACAGCGTGCGGCGCAGCCGGCGCAGCGGTGCGAAGAGCGAGACCCGGCCGACCCGGCTGCCCTTGCCGCTCCGCTCGTGCGGCTCGCGTGCGGTGATCTCGCGCATCAGCGAGGTCGCCTCGGCCGTCTCACGCTGTGGCACGGCGGGGCCGGCCAGCACCGAGAGATGTCGGTCGAGGCGCGAACTGGTCGCGCTGCTCCCGCAGGTAATCGCAGGGACTCGCGCCCTGCGCGCTGTTATCTGATCCATGTCACTCCCCACCCGTACGAGTCCGCCCGGCCCGGGCAGGGTAACCCTATCGCCCCCTTGGGGCACTCGTGTATCTCGGTCACAGGATTCATCTACCCCGTAAGGACGTTGACGATTACTCTCCGAATCCGACAGATTTCAGGGCGAGTTGAGCGATCGGTTGACTGGTGGGCTGGGCTGATCCCCCGTCGGGTTCGACGGTGACGGCGAGTGACGTGCCGTCGCCTCTCACGGAGCCCGTGACCAGGGGTGTGTCGCCCTGGAACAGGCCCAGGGACTGCGGCTGTGTGTCGGGGCGCATGAGCCAGAGCTGGTGCACGCGACCGCTCGGCAGATCGCCCAGCCCGCTCAGGGTGACGATCGCGCGCCCCTCCTTGACGGAGGCGACGACTCCGATCCCTCGGCCCCGGTCGTCCCGCTCACTGGTGGCGCGGGCGTCGGGGGCGGAGAGAATGTTGGCGATCTCACGTGACTGGGCCCGCTCCGCCGCCAGCTGGTCCTGTGTGCGCGCCGCCTGCACCGCGAACAGAGAGGCCACGACGAGCGCCGCGGCGGCCGTGGCGGTGGCCAGCGGCACCAGCAGGGACCGCATACGGGGCGCACGCCTCGGGGGCGGTGGCGGTTCGGTGCCCCACACATGGGCCGGCAGATGGTGGGGGCGCTCGGGGGCGGCGCTCCGGCGCGGGGCTTCCTGCGGCATGGTGCGCACGGCGGCGAGAACGCGGTCGCGCATCGCGGGCGGAGCCTGGGCCGCGGTCGACCACGCCAGTCGCACCGCGTCCTCGGACAGTGCCCGCACCTCGGCGGTACACCGGTCGCACTTCTTGAGGTGCTTGCCGAACCGCACCCGCTCGTGGGGCTCCAGCGCGTCCAGGGCGTAGGGGGCGGCGAGCGAGTGCAGATCCCGCCGCGACGACCTGCCGAACAGACTCATGCGGCACCTCCCATGCACTCGCGCAGCCGGGTCAGGCCGTCACGCATACGGGTCTTGACCGTGCCGAGCGGCAGGGACAGCTGTTCGGCGACCTCACGGTACGTGTAGCCGTCGTAGTAGGCGAGCGTGACCGACTGGCGCTGGAGGCTGGTGAGCCGGTCCAGGCAGTGGCGTACCCACTCCCGTTCGAGGCCGGCCTCCACCTCCTCGGCGACCTGGTCGAACGCGGGGTGGTGGGCCCGCATGCCCTCGCGCTGCTCGCGTTCGGTGGCCGCGCGGGCGCTGCGCACCCGGTCGACGGCGCGGCGGTGCGCGAGCGTGAGGATCCAGGACAGGGCGCTGCCCCGGCGGGGGTCGAACCGCGCGGCGGAGCGCCACAGTTCGAGCAGCACCTCCTGCGCCACCTCCTCCGACTGGGCGGGGTCCCGTACGACCCGGCGCACGAGCCCGAACACGGGCCCGGACACCAGTCCGTACAGCTCCTCGAAGGCGTTCTGGTCGCCTCGGGCCACCCGGACCAGAAGTTCGTCCGCCTCCACTCGCTCCCCCTCTGCTCCGGCCGGACCGCACGGCCATCCCCTCGTGTAGGGCATTCGCAAGGAACCCACCTCCGGATGGAGGTACGGATCAGCCCGTCCGAAGACTCGGTGACCGGCCGCTGAAACAAGATCTCAAACGTGTCGTAAGAACGTTTGGGATTCGACCAATCCGCCCTGCCGGCCGCTCCGAATGGCGTTCGTCAGGCAAGTTGGGACAGAGGACGGACGGCATGACACCTACTTCCAGGAGCGGCTCGGGGCGCAGGAGCATCGCGACCCTCATCTGTGGTGCGCTGGCTGCCGGGGGGCTCGCAGCCGCCGGCGTGACCGCGCTGGAACCGGGGGCGGCCTCCGCCTCCAGCCACCGGGAGGCCCCCCTCATCTCCGGGCAGCCCCAGTTCGACAACACGGACCTGTACGCGTTCGTCAGCCCGGACAAGCCGGACACGACGACGATCGTGGCGAACTGGATACCCCTGCAGGAGCCGGCGGGCGGACCGAACTTCTACACGTTCGCCGAGGACGCCGAGTACGACATCCGCATCGACCAGGACGGCGACGCGCAGGAAGACCTGATCTTCCGCTACACGTTCAGGACGAAGACGAAGAACGACAGGAGCTTCCTCTACAACACGGGCGTGGTCGAGAGCCTCGACGACGAGGAACTGAACATCACGCAGACCTACGACATCGAGCTGATCAAGCTGAAGAACCGGCGTGCGGTGTCCAAGACGCAGCTCGCGGACGATGTGCGGGTGGCTCCGTCGAACGTCGGCAAGGCGTCGATGCCGGACTACAAGAAGCTGCGCGACGAAGCGGTCTACGAGACCGCGAGCGGCGTGACGACGTTCGCCGGACAGGCCGACGACCCGTTCTTCCTGGACCTGCGCGTGTTCGACCTGCTGTACGGCGGTGACCTTTCCGAGGTCGGCCGGGACACCCTCAAGCAGTACAACGTCAACTCGATCGCCCTTCAGGTGCCGAGCGAGGCGATCATCGAGTCGCACAAGCAGCCGATCGTCGGCATCTGGTCCACGACCCAGCGCAAGGGCGCCGACGGCCAGTTCCACCAGGTCTCGCGCCTCGGCATGCCGCTGGTCAACGAGGTCGTCAACCCGATCAAGGACAAGGACACGTTCAACGCGTCCTCGCCCGTGGACGACGCCCAGTTCCTGAAGAACGTCACCGAGCCCGAGCTGCCCAAGCTCATCGAGGCGATCTACAAGATCCCGGCGCCCGACGAGCCGCGCAACGACCTGGTCGACGTGTTCCTGAAGGGCGTCGAGGGCCTGAACCAGCCTCCGCACGTCACCCCGTCGGAGATGCTGCGCCTGAACACCTCCATCGAGCCCACCAAGGAGCCGAAGCGGCTCGGTGTGCTCGACGGTGACAACCAGGGCTTCCCGAACGGACGCCGGCTCACCGACGACGTCATCGACATCGCGCTGCAGGTCGTGGAGGGCGAGCTGCTCGGTGCCAAGAACGACCTGGGCGACGCGGTCGACAAGAACGACAAGAAGTTCGGCAAGTCCTTCCCGTACGTGGGTCTGCCGACGGCCGGTTCGCGGGGCAAGACCGTCGAGGGCAACACCACGGACAACGTGCGCAGCGCGCTGGACGGCGGCGTGGGCGCCGCGGGCAGCGGCACCGACACCACGCTGATCGCGAGCTCCGCGGCGGCGGGCGCGGGCGGCGTCCTGATCATCGGCACCGGCCTGTTCTGGTGGCGCCGTCGGCAGAACGACCGGGCGTACTACTGACCGGTCCCCGGACCGGACCGTGACCGGCCCTGTCCCGTACCGGACCCGCTGACGGTCCGGCTCCCGAACTGGCGCGGCCCGCACCCATCCATCCCCCACGGCGCGGGCCGCGCCTCCCTTCGGCCACCACGAACCTTCCCGTCCCGGAACCAGAGGAGAGGGCATGTCCCCGCGTACGAACGAGAGCGCGCCCGAGGGCGAGCGCCCGGACGAGGACACGGCCGCCCTCGCCGGCGACGCACGCGACACCACCGACGACCGCGACACCGCTGCGACCGGGGGCGACGTCACCGGTGAACCCGGCACGGTGGAGGCCGCGCGTGCGCCCGGCGCGTCGAAGCGGCGCCGCGTGCTGCACCTCGCCGCGTGCGCGGCCGCGCTGGCCGTCGCGATCACGTCGGGGGCCATCGCGCTGGGCAACCGCCAGCAGCCGGTGAGCACGTCGAGCTCGCCGGGTGTCACGGCGGAGCTGCTCGCCGGCGGGGACCTCGACGCGAACATCGCCACCCTCCAGGATCATCTCCGCGGCCAGCCGAAGGACTTCACCTCCTGGGCCACACTGGGCCTCGCCTACGTGGAGCAGGCCCGCACCAAGGGCGACCCCTCCCGCTACCCGCAGGCCGAGAAGGCCCTGCGGCGCTCCCTGGACCTGCGTCCGGACAACGACCCGGCGCTCGCGGGTCAGGCGGCGCTCGCCGCGGCCCGCCACGACTTCAACGGCGCGCTGCGCCACGCCGACCTGGCGCTGCAGCAGAACCCGTACAGCGAACGGGCGTTGGCCACGCGGATCGACGCCCTGGTGGAGCTCGGCCGCTACGACGACGCCGCCGAGGCCGCCGACCTGGCGGACGACCGGCGCCCCGGCATCCCCGTCTTCACGCGCTACGCGTACGTGCGCGAGCTGCGCGGCGACACGAAGACCGCGGAGCGGGTCCTGAAGCAGGCGCTCACCTCCGCGAACGGGCGCGGCGACCTCGCGTACGTGGCCACGCAGCTCGGCCAACTCGCCTGGCGGCAGGGCGACCACCAGAGCGCGCTCGACCACTACGCCCGAGCGCTGGCCGCCGACGACAGTTACGTCCCCGCGCTGGAGGGCCGCGCCCGCGCCGAGGCCGCGAGCGGCGACCGGGACGGCGCGATCCGCACCCTGGAGGCGGTCGTCTCCCGCTACCCGCTGCCCGGACCGCTCGTCGAGCTGGGCGAGCTGTACGAGCTGGAGGGCGACAGGGCGAAGGCTCGCGACCAGTACACGCTGGTGAACGCCTGGACCTCGCTCGCCCGCGCCAACGGCGTCAACGCCGACCTCGACACCGCGCTCGCCGACGCCGACCACGGCGACCGCAAGGCCGCCCTGCGCGCGGCCCGCGCCGAGTGGAAGCTCCGGCAGACGGTCCACACGGCGGACGCGCTCGCCTGGGCGCTGCACGTCAACGGCCGCAGCGACGAGGCGCTGCCGTACGCGCGCCGCGCGGCGGCCACCGGCTACAAGGACGCGACGTTCCGCTACCACCGCGGGATGATCGAGCAGGCCACGGGCAACGACGAGGAAGCCCGGCGCTCCCTTACGGCGGCGCTCGACCTCAACTCCGGCTTCTCCCCGCTGGGCGCGGAGCGGGCCCGTAAGGCGCTCAAGGCTCTGGAGGCGGCCAAGTGACGTTCCACCGGAGTGTGTTCGCCTCCTGCACGGCGGTCCTCGTAGCCGTCTGCGCGCTCGTGCTGCTCCCCGCCCCGCCCGCGAGCGCGCATCCTCTCGGCAACTTCACCGTCAACCGGTACGACGGTCTGGTCGCCGCCTCCGGCACGCTGCGTGTCCTCCACGTCGAGGACCTGGCGGAGATACCGGCGACCCAGGCCGAACCCGCCATCAAGAAGCAGGGCATGGAGAAGTGGGCCGAGGCGCGGTGCGCGTCGGCCGCCCGGGACAGCGAGGTCACCGTCGGCGGCGAGGACGTGGCGCTGGCCGTGGGATCGAGCAGGGCCGAGGAGCGGCCCGGACAGGCCGGGCTCACGACCCTGCGCGTGGAGTGCGGGCTGACCGCTCCCCTCCCCGACCGGGCGACCTCGGTGCGCTTCCGGGCCGCCGTGGACTCCGGCCCGGGATGGCGCGAGGTCACCGCCCGGGGCGACCGGATGACGCTCACGAAGTCGGACGTGCCCGAGAGGTCGGTGTCCCGGCAGCTGACCAGCTACCCGAAGGAGTTGCTGTCGTCGCCGGAGGACACCGCGTCGGCGTCCCTGGAGGTGCGGCCGGGCGGACCGGCGCTGGCGGCGGACGAGGACGGCGCGCCCGGTGCCTCGATCCTGCCGCGCGGAGCGGACCGCTGGACGAAGGCGCTCGACGACCTGGTGGCCCGTCAGGACCTGTCCCTCGGTTTCGCGGCGCTGGCCCTGGGGATCGCCGTGTTCCTCGGGGCGATGCACGCGATGGCTCCCGGTCACGGCAAGACGATCATGGCGGCGACCGCCGCGGCCCGCGGGAACGCGACGTTCCGCGATGTCCTGCCCATGATTGTCTCGGTGACGGTCACGCATACCCTCGGCGTGGTCGCCCTGGGCCTGCTGATCGCCGCCGGCTCGTCCGCCGCGCCGTCCGTGATCACCTGGCTGGGCATCGCGAGCGGCCTCCTCGTCATGGCGGCGGGCGTGAGCCTCGTACGCCGCGCCCTGCTGAACCGGAAGCTCATACGGCAACATGCGCACGACCACCACGAGCACGGCCACGGCCATGGCCACGACGAACAGGGCCACCACGAACACGCCGACGCCCCCGCTCACGAGCCGGAGCGTGCGCTGGTCCTGGCCCACGCCCACGCGGACGGCGCGAGCCACACCCACGCACCGGGTCACGCCCACACCACAGCCCACCGTCACGACCACGGCCACGGCCACGACAGTGACCATGCACACGACCGCCGGCGCACCCTCTTCGGCGGCACCGTCACGCACACCCACGGCGGCTTCACCCACAGCCACCCCGTGGCCCCCACGGTCCGCGGCACGATCCTGCTCGGCTTCGCGGGCGGGCTCGTGCCCAGTCCTTCCGCGGTGGTCGTGCTCGTGGGCGCCGCCGCGCTGGGGAAGGCGTGGTTCGGGCTGGTGCTCGTGCTGGCGTTCGGCGTCGGCCTGGCGCTCACGCTGACGGGCGTCGGGTTCGCCGTCGTCCGGACGGGCGACGGGATGACACGGCTGCTGGACCGGCGGCCCCGGCTGGCCGGCGGCCCGGCCGTCGCGCTGCTGCGCAGGACCGTGCCCCTGGTGTCGGCGCTCGTCGTCGTCGCCCTCGGGGCCGGATTGGTACTCAAGGGGGCGGCATCGGCACTCGGTTGAGCCACCGCGACGGAGGTCGGAGGCCCCGACGGGCGGGGCCTCCCCTTCTAGTGCTGTTGGGCACTGGCTCGGCCAACGCGCTCACATCGAGCGGAGCGTCAGGCCAGGTTCCTCAGTACGGGCAGATAGCCACCCGACTGGCCGGCTTCCGTCGGGTGGTACGACTCGCCGATGTTCGCCCAGTTGACGCTGTGCAGCCAGGAGCTGCCCGAGCAGATCTCGTGGCCGGTGAAGGTGGAGCGGACGTCGCCGAAGGTGAAGCCGTGGTTGGCGGCGCGCTTGGCGATGGCGGCGTTCATGTAGTCGGAGGCGTCGTTGATGGCGGACCGCTTGGTCTCGGAGAGGCCGAGACAGTCCTGGCCCAGTTTGTAGAACCGCGGGTAGCCGAGCACGACGACGCGGGCTGAGGGCGCCTTGGCCCGGATCGCCGAGTACACGCTGTCCAGCCGTCCGGGCAGCGTCGAGTCGACGTACGCCTTCGCCGTGTTGATGCGCGAGAGACAGGTGCTGTCGTTCGAGAGGACGCAGGTCGTCATGACGTCGGCGAAGCCCGCGTCGTTGCCGCCGATGCTGATCGACACGAGGCCGGTGCCGGAGTTCAGCGGGCCCAGCTGATTGGCCGTGACATCACTCGTCTGGGCGCCCGAGCAGGCCGTGAAGTCGAAGGACGAGGGTGAGTTGGCGGCGGCCCACAGATACGGGAACGCCTTCGTGGAGCGCTTGCAGTCGCCGCTGGAACTGATGTAGCTGCCCGCCCCGACACCCGAGGAGTAGGAGTCGCCGAGGGCCACATAGCCGGTGGCCGCGGCCTCTTGGGAAGCCTGCGCCGCCGTTGCCCCGGTGAGGGCGATGCCGGCGGCGAGGAGGAGCGAGGCTGCGTATGCCGTAAATCGGGAACGTCTCATGGAACCTCCCTTTAGCAGGATCTCTGCCTGAACTTTGGTACCAGCTACACGCGTTGACTGGAAGTGTTCATGCCAATACTTTCCATGCGGAGAGGAGTGGGAACCGTCCGCTCAGCGGACGTTTTGTTACATGAACATGACAGAAGCGTGACAAGGGCTCAACTCCCTTGAGCTACACCCGTAGATCACTCAGTCTTTACCCAGCCCGGAGTGGAAGGCGACGCTCCGGGCCGTGTGCGCGAAGACGTGCACACCCCCACAGTCGTGCGCCACACCCCGGCGCACGCTGCCTAGAGGAGGACTCCCTCGTAATGGCACAGCTGCGTAGCAAGAAGATCCGGATCGCCGCCCTCACCACCGTGACGACGGCCGCCCTCCTGGGCGGGCTCACCGCACTTCCCGCCCAGGCCGCCCCGGCCGAGGGCAAGGTGCTCGCGGCCGATTCCCCCACCGCGATCAAGGGCAGCTACATCGTCACGCTCAAGAAGGGCGAGGCGGGTCTGAAAGCCTCGTCCAACCAGGGCAAGAACCTGGTCAAGACGTACGGCGGCACGGTGAAGAAGACGTTCAGCCACGCGCTGAACGGCTACTCGGCCAACCTCTCGGAGGCCGAGGCGAAGAGACTCGCCGCCGACCCGGCGGTGGCCTCCGTCGAGCAGAACCAGACGGTCAAGGTGGACGCCACGCAGTCCAACGCCCCGTGGGGCCTGGACCGCATCGACCAGACGTCGCTGCCGCTCTCCGGCACGTACACCTACCCCGACTCCGCGGGCAGCGGCGTCACGGCGTACGTCATCGACACCGGCGTCCGCATCAGCCACCAGCAGATCGCCGGCCGGGCCACCAACGGCTACGACGCCGTGGACGGCGACAACGTCGCCCAGGACGGCAACGGTCACGGCACCCACGTCGCCACCACCATCGCGGGCTCGACCTACGGTGTCGCCAAGGCGGCGAAGATCGTGGCGGTCCGCGTGCTCGACAACGCGGGCTCCGGCACCACGGCGGGCGTGGTCGCGGGCATCGACTGGGTGACCGCGAACCACAGCGGCCCCTCGGTCGCCAACATGTCCCTCGGCGGCGGCGCCTCCACCGCGCTGGACACGGCCGTGCGCAACTCCATAGCCAGCGGCGTGACCTACGCGATCGCGGCCGGCAACAGCAACGCCAACGCCTCCTCGTACTCCCCGGCCCGCGTCACCGAGGCCATCACGGTCGGCGCCACCACGAGCACGGACGCGAGGGCCAGCTACTCGAACTACGGCTCGGTCCTGGACATCTTCGCGCCCGGCTCCTCGATCACGGCGGGCTGGCACACCAGCGACACCGCGACGAACACCATCTCCGGCACCTCGATGGCCACCCCGCACGTCGCGGGCGCGGCGGCGGTCTACCTCGGCGGACACACCTCGTCCACCCCGGCCCAGGTCGCCACGGCTCTCACGAACGGCGCCACCTCGGGTGTGGTCACCAGCCCCGGCACCGGCTCCCCGAACCGTCTCCTGAAGGTCGTCCAGTAACGGAACTCGCCTGATCTGCACGGGAGTTCCCCGGAGGCACCCCATGCCTCCGGGGAACTCCCGTATACGTCCCCATACAGTTCGGCCCGCCGGTACCGGAACTTCGGCGGCGGAGGCGACACGACCGGCCTGCGAGGGAAACCGGGTGCACGGGCCGCCCCCGTGCCGGATCATGGCGGCATGTCCCCGAACCCATACGCCGCTCTGCCGATCCGGCTCAACGTCGACGACAGCGACTCACCCTCGGACGTCGTCGACGCGCTGTTCCTCGGCCGCTTCGCGACGGGCGAGCAGCCGTACGCGCACGCGGCGAACATCGACCGGGTGCGTTCCGGAGCGACGCTGATGCCGCCCGGCGCCCGTGTGCTGCGCTCGGCGCGGGACGACGACCGCAGCGCGACCCTCGCGGAGGGCGACGGCTGGACGCTGCTGGTCTCCCGCTGGAACCGGGGCGCGGACATCACGGTCACGGCGACCAGCGCCGAACTGGCGGAGAAGGTACTCGGCCAGGCCACCGAGGGCGCGGCGGACGAGCCGGAGCCGCAGCCGGAGAACGTGACGATGGGCTTCTGGTACGTGTCGCCGAGGCGCGGCCCGCACCGTACGACGCGGCAGATCTCCGCGGGCACCTGGGAGGAGGTCCGCCCGAACTACACCGCGCCGGTGGCGGACGCGATGGACCGCCTCATGAAGACGACTCCGGAGGACATCGCGGGCCGGCTCCTGCTGCTGCACGGCCCGCCGGGCACGGGCAAGACGTCGGCGCTGCGCACCCTGGCCCGCTCGTGGCGGGACTGGTGCCAGGTGGACTGCGTCCTCGACCCCGAGCGGCTCTTCTCCGACGTGGGCTATCTGATGGACATCGCGATCGGCGAGGAGGACGCGGCGGGCAAGGGCCGCTGGCGCCTGCTGCTCCTGGAGGACTGCGACGAACTGATCCGCGGTGAGGCGAAGCACACGGCGGGCCAGGCGCTGTCCCGTCTGCTCAATCTCACGGACGGCCTGCTGGGCCAGGGCCGCAACGTCCTGGTGGGCGTCACCACCAACGAGGACCTGGAACGCCTCCACCCGGCCGTCGTCCGCCCCGGCCGCTGTCTCGCCCGCATCGAGGTCGGCCCGCTGACCCGCCGGGAGGCGGTGAACTGGCTGGGCAGCGAGGAGGGGGTGGGCCGCGACGGGGCGACACTGGCGGAGCTGTACGCGCTGCGCCGGGGGACGTCCCCGACGTCGTTGCCGGATCCGCGGACGGGGGCGGACGCGGGGCTGTATCTGTAGTGCTTTGATGGAGGTATGACCCTGTTCGTCGGCACGTCGGGGTGGCAGTACAAGGACTGGCGTGACGTCCTGTACCCGGCCGGGTTGCCCACGCGGCTCTGGCTGGAGGAGTACGCGGCACGGTTCGCCACGGTCGAGCTCAACAACGCCTTCTACCGACTGCCGTCCCGGGAGAACTTCGAGGCCTGGCGGGACCGCACCCCGCCGGACTTCGTCGTCGCCGTCAAGGCGAGCCGCTTCCTCACCCACATCAAGCGGCTGAAGGACCCCGAGGAACCGGTGCACCGGCTGATGAGCCACGCCGCCGGGCTCGGCGACCGCCTGGGCCCGGTCCTCCTCCAGCTCCCGCCCACGCTGCGCGCCGACACCGGTCTGCTGGACGCCTGTCTCGCCTGCTTCCCCTCCGGGACCCGTGTCGCGGTCGAGCCCCGCCACGACTCCTGGTGGACGCCCGAGGTGCGCGAGGCACTTCAGAAGCGGGGCGCCGCCCTCTGCTGGGCCGACGTGCGCGCCCAGCCGGTGACCCCGCTGTGGCGGACCACCGACTGGGGCTACGTCCGCTTCCACGAGGGCCGCGCCCGGCAGTGGCCCCGCTACGGCCGCCGCTCCCTGGAGACCTGGGTCGACCGAGTCGCGACGACCTGGTCCCACGACGACGACGTCTACGCCTACTTCAACAACGACCCGAACGGCGCGGCAGTGAAGGACGCGAGGGAGTTCGCAACCGCAGCACACAAAGCCCACCTACGGGTCACAAGGACCCAGCTTCCTTCCAAGGCGAGCCGGTAACCCCACACCCCCTAAGGGGCGCGGGGAACTGCGCGACAAGCCACACACAACCCGCACCCGGCCAACAACCACCAGCCCCGAGCTCTGAGCCGCCCCACCGCACCAAACTCCACAGACCCCCTACCCCCCATAAGCCGCCCGCAGGGCATCCCGCACGGCCCCCAACGCATCCGACTCACTCAACCCCAACCGCCGCACCCGCTCCGCATACACCTGGGCCTCCGCCGCGGCGGCCCGTTCCGCCGCCGAGCCGGCGGCAGCCACAAACGTTCCGTTGCGCCCCCGCGTCTCGATCACCCCGTCCGTCTCCAGGGCGCGGTAGGCCTTGGCCACGGTGTTGGCGGCCAGTCCGAGCTGCTCGGCGAGCCCTCGCACGGTGGGGAGCCGGTAGCCGACCGGCAACGCGCCGGAACGGGCCTGCTCGGAGATCTGCGCGCGTACCTGCTCGTAGGGCGCGGTCCCCTCGGTGATACGGATCTTCAAGGTCACGGTCCGATTGTCCCGTACCCGCCCGGAAGGCTTCCCCCGTACCCGCCGGAAATTCGGAGGCAGCCACCCGTGCTCGCCCCGTAGCGTGCGACCCCATGACAGTGATCGTGCGTGACTTCCGCCCCGAGGACGCCGCGGCCCTCGCCCAGGTGCGGCGCCAGGCCCTTCCCGTTCTGGTCTCCACCGCCGAGTCCGTCCTCCACGACGTCACCCACATGCATCCCGACGCCCACTACGGGCTGCTCGTCGCCGAGGAGGACGGCGAGGTGATCGGCACGGCCGACGCGGGTCTCGCCCACGACAGCCCGGTGCCGGGCCAGGGTTACCTGAACGTGTACGTGCACCCGGAGCGCGTACACCGTGGCGCGGGCGCCCTGCTCGCGCGCACCGCCGAGGAGCGGCTCGCCGCGCTGGGCGCGACGGCGCTGTTCTGCTGGGTACTGGACACCCCGGCCGACCGTGCCTTCGCCGAGCGGCGGGGTTACCGCGCGAGCCGCTCGTCCTGCTTGCTCAGCCTGGACCTGGTCCACGGCACCCTCCCCCCGCTCGCCACGCCGCCTGCCGACGTCGAACTGCGCGCCGCCGCGGCCTTCGCCGACGACCCGCGCCCGTTGTTCGCTCTGGACGCGGAGACGACGGCGGACGAGCCCGGCGACATCGACGCGGAGCTCGACGACTACGAGCAGTGGCTCCGCAACACCTGGCACCACCCCCTGCTGGACCACGAGTTGACGACGGTGGCCGTGGTGGACGGCACCCCTGCCGCGTTCACCGCGGCCCGCACCGACGGCCGGGGCCGCTACTTCACGGCCATGACGGGCACGGCGCGCGCCTTCCGCGGCCGGGGGCTGGCCAAGCTCGCCAAGAACGCCTCCCTGCACCGCGCCCGCGCGGCGGGCTGCACGGAGGCGTTCACCGGCAACGACGCGTCCAACGGACCCATGCTGGCGGTCAACAAGTGGCTCGGCTACGAGGTGTGCGCGACGGAGGTGCGCTATGTCCGCGAACTCGGCTGACCCCACCGGCGGTTCGGACGCCGCCCTGGTCGCCCCGGATGCCGCTCTGGAGGTCGTTCTCGTCAAGGCCGGGCGCACGAAGATCCGCTACCCCGCCGACCTCCTCCACGACGACGGCACCCGCGTCACCGTACGGGCGGCCTGGGCGGGCGAGGGCGTCCGGGACTTCGGCTTCGTACGGTTCGAAGCGGGTGATGTCTTCATCGAGCACTACTGGCGCGACCGCTGGTACGCGGTGAAAGAGGTCCGCGACGGCGCGGGCACCCTCAAGGGCTGGTACTGCGACATCACGCGCCCGGCCACCGTCTCGGCCACCCCCTCCGGAACCGAACTCGTCGTCGAGGACCTCGACCTGGACCTGTGGCGCTCCGCGGACGGCAGCGCCGTACTGCGCCTGGACGAGGACGAGTTCGCGGCGAGCGGTCTGGCCCAGACGGCCCCGGAGGCCGCGTCCGCCGCCGTGGCCGCTCTCGACGAACTGGAGGCCCTGGCCCGAGGGGGCGGATTCGAGGCACTACTGAGTTGACGGGCGAGCCACCACCGCGTACCGCTCGTCCTCCACCTCCCGCCCCCACAGCCGGGCGTCGTCCGAGAGCCGCTCCACCCGCACGTCCTGCGCGAGGGGCGCGAGCAGCCCGGTCAGCCGCTCCGCCGGTATGCCGACCGGGCTGACCGTCCCCCACACTCCCTCGATCAGCACCAACCGCCCTCCCTCACTGCCGAAAGCGTGGGAGGTGCCCCCAGGACGCAGCAGCCCGGCCCAGGCCCGCAGTACTCGCTCGGGGTCCGGGAGCGTCCACAGCACATGGCGGACGAGCACGACGTCGAACCGCTCCTCCCCCACCGGCGGCGTCGCCGCGTCCCCGACGAGGAACACCGCGGCCCGGCCGGCGAGCTTCGCACGGGCCCGGTCGACCATCGCCGGCGAGAGATCGACACCCGTCACCCGATGCCCCTGCTCGGCGGCCAGGAGCGACAGGCTGCCCGTCCCGCAACCGAGGTCCAGCACGTCGGCCGGCCGTGCGGGCAGCCAGGCCGCCAGCCGGTCCGCCCATGCCTGCCGCACCCCGGGGTCGCGCAGGCCGTGGTCCGGCTCGTCGTCGAAGGTGACGGCCTCGGTGTCCCAGTCGACGTCATCGTTCGTAGTCATTCCGTCAGGGTGACACCCGCCACTGACAGTCGGGGCCGCGGTCGCCGGAGCGTGCCGGATCCCCCTCATCGCTCACGCCCGCGCACTGCCTGTCTGATCGCAGCATGAGCGCTTCCTTAAGACGAACATAAGGATCTCGATCACCGGCCGTCAGTAGGCGATTCCGCGGTTTTCTGCGGCTAGTTTCGATGGCGCCGAGGAGGCACGGCTCCGGGGGCTGTCCGGCGGCTCAGGCCGGACAGCCCCCGCCCGCACGCGTCGTCGGGCGCGTGTGTCAGCCGAGCACCGAAAGGCAGGTCGTCGGTGTGGCGTTGGCCGGGTCGAGCGCGTTGGTCACCTCGTGGAACGCGATGCGGTCGAGGAGCCCGATCGCGGCGTGCTCGGAGAGGTCGGCCGCGCACAGGTCCTGGATCACGACGTTGCGGACGTTCGGCCCGTCGAGGAACTGTGACCGGTACGGCGTGACCACCTCGTCGTACTTGGTGGCGATGACCGTGTACGTGACGCCGGGCACGGTGTCGCCGCCCGCGTTGAGCTTGGTGAGGAAGGCGGAGCCCACTATCTGGTCGGCGAGCGCGGGCGTCGCGGTGGAGATGAGGTCCTCCGCGCCGGGGAAGTAGTCGAGCAGTTCGGTGAGGCCGCCGAGGTTCGTGCCGTGGTTGCTGGGCGCGATGCCGACCAAGGCGTTCACCTCGGCCGCCCCGCCGAGGAACTTGAGGTAGTAGCGGGGCATCATGCCGCCCTGCGAGTGGCCGACGAGGTCGGTCTCGGCGGCTCCGGTCGCGGCGAGCACCTTGTCGACGAAGTCGTCGAGTTGCTCTGCCGACTTGTCGATGGGGCCGAGTCCGTTGAAGAACGGGACCCCCGGCAGTTGCCCGTAGTCGAAGGAGTAGACGCAGTAGCCGCGGTTCACCAGGTAGGGAGCGAGCCCGAGCCAGTTGTCGACGGAGTTCGCGAACGTTCCGTGGACGAGGACGACGGGACGGGGGTGGGCGGCGGAGGGTTTGCAGGAGTAGTCGTTCCAACCGCTGTCGGGGGCGGCGGCTGCCTGTGCGGTGGTGGCGGGGACGAGCGTGGCGGCGGTGGCCAGCAGCAGTGCGGCGAGGGGGGTGAGCACTCGCTTCCAGGGCAGCATCGGGTGATCTCCTTGCGGCTCAAGGGAGGTGCGACGACGTACGCCCTGTGATCCGGATCACGAGGATGCTGTTCGACTCGACAAGTTACGGGCGAGTAGGTGAAGTGTGAAGTTACGCGTCAGTAAAAACTTCCAGTGGCGGCTGTGACGCACTGGTGCGTGTCGCTGGACATGCGATAGGGGGGTTACGAGCGCAGGGGGTTACCAGGCGGCCGGGGAGTTACGAGGCCAGCGTGCCCGGCCCGATCACATGGGCACCGAACCTGGCCCGCGCCCGGTCCGCGACCTCCTCGATGCGGCGAGCCTTCTCGTCCACCGGATCGAAGGTGAGCTGGTGGGTGGCCTGGTCGGCGGGGCTCAACCCCTCGGCGCGCAGGGCGATTCCACGGACGCGGGCGCGCTGGAGGCCGAGCGCCTCGTACATGCGGTACGCGGCGTCGGTGAGCGCCGGCGAGTGCGCGGTCGGCTCCTTGAGCTTGCGGCTGCGGGTCGTGGAGGTGGGGGTCCCCCCGCTTGAGCGAAGCCGAGAGTGGGGGAGGTCGGCGTACCGCACGGTGAGGGTGAGCGTGCGGCACACCTTCTCCAGGGCGCGTAGCCGGATGCCCAGTTCCTCGGTGGCGGAGAGCAGGGCGCGGCGGTGTTCGGCCGGGTCCAGTTCGTCGCGCGGGAAGGAGCGTTCGGCGGCCAGAGAGCGCGAGACGGCGTTCGGGACGACCCGGCCGCGGTCGATGCCCTGTGCCTTCTCCCGCAGTTCGCGGCCGGTGCGGGCGCTGGTGAGCCGTTGCAGGGTCGACAGGGGGGCGGCGGCGACCTTGCCGAGGGTGTCGAGGCCGTACTCGCACAGGGTGCGGGCGGTGGCGGCGCCGACTCCGGGGAGCGCGGCGACCGGCTGCCCGGCCAGGAACTCCGTGAGGGCGCCGGGCTCTTCGGGCACCACTCGGATCAGCCCGGGGCGGGAGTCGTTCAGGGCCATCCGGGCGAACAGCGGGCCCGGCCCGGCCCCGATCGCGCAGTCGATCCCGTACCGGGCGAGGGAGCGCACCCGGATCATCGAGGCCAGATCCAGGGCGTCCCGGCCGAAGTACCGTTCGGCGCCGTGCAGGTCGACCAGGGCGCGGTCGGGTGGCAGCGCCTCGATGACGGGCGTGAACTCCTCCAGCATCTCGATGAGCCGGGGCAGGGCGGCCTCGTACGTCGGAGGCAGCTGGAACTGGACGCAGAGGATGGTCATCCCGCACTCCCCGGACTCTGGTGCCACAACTTCCGTCCGCTCGCGGGCCCTTCGCCCGCCGGGCGCAGATCCGCCCAGGGGTGCATTTCGAACCCCGTGGGCATCTGGATGCGCCGGCCGCCCGCCGGTTCCTCCCCGTCGGGGGAACCGTCGGGTCCCGCTGCCCCACCGGCCTCACCTGCTTCACCGACCTGTGCCGCCCCGCTCGGCCCCGCCAACCGCAGGGCCACTCCGTCCAGGCCCTCCTCCCGCCGCAGCTCCACCAGTTCGGCGAGGTTCCAGGCGGCGGAGCCCACCACGCTGAGGCTGCGCGGCCCCCGTCGCTGCACCACCCCGCGCACCAGCAGCAGCCAGGAGTGGAAGACCGTGTGGGCGCAGGCGTCGTGGGAGTCGTCGAAGAAGGCGAGGTCGACCAGGCCGGTGCCGTCGTCGAGGGTGGTGAAGATGACCCGCTTGCCGGAGCGGATCGGCGGGGTCTGGGTGGCCGCCTTGGCGCCCGCGACCAGGACCGTCTCGCCGTGCCGGGTCTCGCGCAGCCGCCGCGCGGACACCACGCCGAGCTCGGTCAGGAACTCCCGGTGGTCGTCCATCAGGTTGTGCGAGACGTCCATGGAGAGCACGCCCAGCTCGGCGCTGAGCCGCTCCGCCGAGGACAGGTCGGGCAGCCCGGCGGATGCGGTTCCCCGCCCGCCGGCGAGAGGGAGTTGGGCGCCGCCCGCGCCGCGTCCGCTGCGTCCGCCGCGTCCGCCCCGGGCGACCCGGTGCAGTTCGGTCAGGTGCAGTTGCAGGTCACGCCGGTTGGCGCCGAAGTCGTCCAGTGCGCCGACCTGGGCGAGCCGCTGGGCCAGCGGGCGGCTGGGCCGGGCCCGTTCCCAGAAGTCGAGCAGGGAGGCGTACGGCTGTCCGTCCGCGATCCGTGCCGCCTCGGCCTCGCTGATGCCGTACACGTCGGAGAGCGCCAGCCGCACACCCCAGATCCCCTTGCCCTCCCTGGATTCCCAGGTCCCCTTGCCCACCCGGGGTTCCTTGGGTCCCCAAGTGCCCTTGCCGGCCCCGGATTCAGACACCAGTTCGATACGGTGGGCGACGCCCGACCGGTTCACGTCCAACGGGAGGATCGGCACCCCCTGCCGCCGCGCGTCCGCCAACAGCAGCCGCTTCGGGTACATACCGGGGTCGTGCGTGAGCAACCCGGCGTAGAACGCGGCCGGGTGATGGGCCTTCAGCCACGCCGACTGGTACGTCGGCACCGCGAAGGCGACCGCGTGCGCCTTGCAGAAGCCGTACGACCCGAACGCCTCGACGATCTCCCAGGTCCGTGCGACGGTCTCGGCGTCGTACCCCTTGGCGGCCGCGGCCTGGGCGAACCAGACCCGGATCCGCCCCTGCGCCTCGGGGTCCGACAGCCCGCGCCGCACCTGGTCCGCCTCGTCCCGTCCGCAGCCGGTCATGATGTGCACGATGTCGATGATCTGCTCGTGGAAGACCACGACGCCGTACGTCTCCCTGAGCGGTCCCTCCAGGTCCGGGTGCGGGTAGCGGACCGGCGCCCGTCCGTGCCGGGCCGCGATGAACGGCCGCACCATGTCGGCGGCGACCGGACCGGGACGGAACAGCGAGATGTCCACCACCAGATCGTGGAAGGTGGCCGGCTGGAGGCGCCCCACCAGGTCCCGCTGGCCCGGCGACTCGATCTGGAAGCAGCCCAGCGTCTCGGTGGAGCGGATGAGCCGGTACGTCGCCGGGTCGCCCGCGTCGATGTCGACGTCGTCCAGGTCGATCCGGGTGCCCGCCGCCCGCTCGGCCTCCGCCACCGCGTGCGCCATCGCGGACTGCATCCGCACGCCCAGCACATCGAGCTTGAGCAGCCCGAGGTCCTCGACGTCGTCCTTGTCGAACTGCGACATGGGAAACCCCTCGCCGCTGGTCGGCATCACCGGCGTACGGGCGAGGAGCGAGGCGTCGGAGAGCAGCACCCCGCACGGGTGCATGGCGACTCCACGCGGGAGGGCGTCGAGCGCCTCGACCAGCTCCCACATACGGCCGTACTTGCCCCCGTACGTCCCGTCGTGCTTCCCCTCTTCCCGCTGAAACTCCCTCGCCAGTTCCTTGAGCTCGGGCAGTTCGTCCAGCGCGGCCCGTGCGTCGCGTGCCCGGATGTGCGGGAAGGACTTGGCGATCCGGTCGGTGTCGGCCGGATCCAGGGACAGCGCGGCGCCGACGTCGCGGATGGCGTGGCGGACGCGGTACGTCTCCGGCATCGACACGGTCGCGACCCGTTCGGTGCCGAAGCGGTCGATGATCGCGCGGTAGACCTCCAGCCTGCGCGCGGACTCCACGTCGATGTCGATGTCGGGCAGCGCGATCCGCCGCTTGGACAGGAAGCGCTCCATCAGCAGCCCGTGCCGGACGGGGTCGGCGTGTGCGATGCCGAGGAGGTGGTTGACGAGGGAGCCCGCACCGGAGCCGCGCGCGGCGACCCGGATCCCCATCCTCCGTACGTCGTCCACGACCTGGGCCACCGTCAGGAAGTAGGAGGCGAAGCCGTGGTGGGCGATGACGTCGAGTTCCTGGTGCATCCGCTCCCAGTACTCACGCCGCCGGTCGTACCCGCGCAGCACCATCCCCGCCGCGGCCCGGGAGGCGAGAGTGCGCTGTGCGGTACGGCGGCCCGCGCCGACGAGGTGGGCCTCGGGGAAGTGGACGCTGCCGATGCCGAGGTCGTCCTCCGGGTCGACCAGGCACTCGGCGGCGGTGGCCCGTGTCTGCTCCAGCAGCCGGTACGCGGTGTCACGGCGGTAACCCGCGGCCTCGACGATCCGCTCGGCGGCGCCCAGCATGGCGGACGCGTCCTTGAGCCAGGCCTCGCCGGAGTCCAGCTCGCGACGGGGGTCGACGGGAACGAGCCGGCGGGCGGCGTCCAGGACATCGGCGACGGGGCCCATGCCGGGGTCGGCGTACCGGACGGCGTTGCTGAGCACCGGGCGTACGCCCTGCTCGGCGGCGAAGCCGACGGTACGGGCGGCCAGCCGCAGGGAGCCCGGCCCGGTGCCGTCGCGGCCGTGCCACACCGCTTCGAGACGCAGGGCGTCGCCGTGGATCTCCCGCCAGGGCGCGAGGAGCCGTGCGGCCCGGTCGGGGCGGCCGGCGGCGAGCGCGCGGCCCACGTCGGAGTCGGGGCCGAGCAGGACGGTCAGCCCCTCGGCGGCGCACGCGGACCAGGGCAGCAGCGGCCGGCCGCCGTTCCCGCCCGCAGGGTCGCCCGCATGCGCCGCAGAAACGATTCGGCAGAGCTCGGCCCAGCCTTTCGCACCCTCCCGGGCGAGGAAGGTCACCCGAGGTGTCGACTCATCGATGAAGGCACCGCCACGGACAGGAGTCCGCCGCTTCCCGCGCGGGCCGGCTCCCTCGACCGCATGCCTCACCGCCGGCGACTCCTCCACCGCCAGCTCCACCCCGAACAGCGGCCGGATCCCCGCCCCCGCGCAGGCCTTGGCGAAGCGCACCGCCCCCGCGAGGGTGTCCCGGTCGGTGAGCGCGAGAGCGTCCATGCCCCGCTCGGAGGCGCGCTCGGCGAGCCGCTCCGGGTGCGAGGCGCCGTATCGCACGGAGAACCCGGACGCGGTGTGCAGATGTGCGAAACCCGGCACACACACCTCCGCACTCCAGGAGCCCTCACACGAGCCCTCGAACATCAGTTCCCAGCTTTCTCACCCTCACCATACCCCCAATCTCGAACTCATGTACGACACCCGTTCGAACCCGTCCCACCTGCGGAAACACCCGTCGAATCCGTCCGTGGGGACATGACATGGCGGGCTGAGCGGCGGCGCGAACCGTCCCTCCCGACCCCGGACGCACTCGGACCCGCAGGCACGGGAAGCCTGCGGGTCCGAGCTGTGCAGGGTGTCAGCCGATCTCGGTGCCGGTCGCGGACAGTGCCTCCGTGACCGGCTGGAAGAACGTCTCGCCACCGGAGGTGCAGTCGCCGCTGCCACCGGAGGTGAGGCCGATCGCGTCGCCGCCCGAGAAGAGCGAGCCGCCGCTGTCGCCGGGCTCGGCGCAGACGTCGGTCTGGATGAGACCGTTGACGATGTCGCCGCTTCCGTAGTTCACGGTGGCGTCCAGACCGGTGACCGTGCCGTCGTGCACCTGGGTCGTCGAACCGCTGCGGGTGACCTCCATGCCGACGGTGGCCTCGGCCGCGCCCGTGATCTCCTGGACGGAGCCGTTGTAGAGGTTGACCTCGCTCGGGTGGTCGACGTCGGCCGTGTACTTGACCAGGCCGTAGTCGTTGTCGGGGAAGCTGGAGTCCTCGTTGGTGCCGATCTCGTTGCCGCTGGAGTCCGACCAGGTGGAGATGGACTCGGTGCAGTGGCCGGCGGTCAGGAAGAACGGTTCCCCGCCCTTGACCACGTTGAAGCCGAGGGAGCAGCGGCCGCTGCCATCGGTGATGGCGTCACCGCCCGCGATGAAGGGCTTGAACTCCCCCTTCGTGCGTTTGAGTTCGGCCTTCGCGCCGAGACCGTCGACCACCTCGGTGAGCTTGGCCCACTCGGCCTCCGAGACCGTGCGGTCCGCGGTGACGACGACCTTGTTGGTCCTCGGGTCGGTCGCCCACGAGGTGCCGGGGATGGTGGCGTCCTCCTTGAGCGTCGTACGGGCGCTCCTCAGCTCGGCGAGGGAGTTCTCGACGACCCGCGCCCTGGCTCCGGCCGACTCGACGGCCTGGGCCGCCGCCTCGTCGAGCACGTTCACCACGAGGTGCCTGGCCTTCGCGTCGTAATACGTTCCCGCCGCGTCACCGCCGAGGTCCTCGCCGAGCGTCGAGGCGAGGTTTCCGGCCGCCACGGCCGAGAGGATCTTGAGGTCGGGGGTCTTCGCGTTCTCGCTCGCGTTCGCAGTCTGGAAGGTGACTCCCGCGGCCACCAGTGCGGCGATACCCGCACCTGCCACGGCCGCGCGCCGCCTGGGTATGCGTCGGTGCTTCAACTCACGTCCTCCTGTGGGGGGTCGGTTCCGGACGTTGTGGGGACCTCGGGAACCGGAAGGTGGGCACGGATCTGCTGCCCGAAAAGAGCGCGTCCATGCCAATGGACGACGACCACTATCCCGAGGCGTCCAGGGAGCACACAAGGCCGACTTCAGGACGCGCGCGCGTCAACCGGTGCGCGCCGTCCGCAGCGTGACGCGTGTAAACCCGCGGTGGCCACACCGGGTGGGTCCCCACTGCAAACACGACAACCGAGGGTTATCCCTCTACGGCCGGCGAGGTCTAGTCCTGTCCGAATGCCGACCCCTCGGGGTCCGGATCCGACCGCGGTTCAAGAGGCGGCAGTTGCTCCTGCACCGGTTGCTGCGGCGCCTGCCGCAGGGTGCTGCTGTGTCACGTCAGGCCCCTGCTGGGCCGTTGCAAGGGGGTGTCGGCAGGATCACCTGAGCCCCGGCCCCGCACGTGCGACCGCAGCGGTGCCCTTCAACGGTCACCCCGTCACACGGACAAGCGGGAGCCCCCGCACGGCACTTGCCGTGCGGGGGCTCGCCTGTTGCCTGCTGCAGGTTCTGCCGCGCTGGCGCCGGAGCGTCCTCCGGCCGTGCGCACCGGTCAGAAGACGTTGACCCCGTAGGCGCTCAGGGCCTCGGTGACCGGCTGGAAGAACGTCGTGCCGCCGGAGGTGCAGTTGCCGCTGCCGCCGGAGGTCAGACCGTAGGCGGTGCCGTTGCTGCCGTAGAGCGGGCCGCCGGAGTCGCCGGGCTCGGCGCAGACCGTGGTCTGGATCATGCCGTAGACGATGTCACCGCCACCGTAGTTGACGGTCGCGTTGAGGGCGGTGACGGTCCCGGTGCGGGTGCCCGTCGTGGAACCGGTGCGGATCACGCTGGTGCCCACGCTCGGGGTGGCCGCACGGGTGATGTCCACGTTGCCGGCGGTGCCGGACTTGGTGACGGACGAGTTGGTGTACCGGACGATGCCGTAGTCGTTCGTCGGGAAGCTGGAGCCCGAGGTGGTCCCGAGCGTCGTCGTCTTACCCGAGTTCGACCACCAGGTGCCGGCGCCGTCGGTGCAGTGACCGGCGGTCACGAAGTAGTCGGCTCCGCTGCTGTTCTTCACGTTGAAGCCGAGGGAGCAGCGCCAGCTATCCGCGTAGATGGCGTCGCCACCCTTGATCAGCTTGTTCATCTTGCCCGGGGTGCGCTTGATCGTCAGAGCACCGGCGTTGCCGCCGGCCGCGTCCTTGATCTTCTTGATCTCGGCCTGGGAGACGGTGCTGTCGACCGTGAGGAGGACCTTGTCGGTCTTCGGGTCGATCGCCCAAGCGGTACCCGGCACATCCGCCTCAAGGACGGCAGAGCTGGCGCTCTTGAGCTGGGCGGTGCTGAAGGTCTGCACGTCACTCGCCTGCGCGGTGGGGACCATGACGGCGGCCGCGGCCACGAGTCCGGTCGTCACGGCGATCAGCCGAGTCCGTCTCGCAACGCTGCTCCGGGGGGTGGTGCGCGTGATCCTCACAGTACGTTCCCTCCTGAGGGAAGTCGGGGGCCCGCCGTGGGGTTGGGGGCCCGTGAGGCGCAAGTCAAGGAATGCGTCCGGATTCCGAACACGTCGTGCCCCTGACAAGGCGCTGAGGGGAGTATTCGGTCATGCGGCCGAGTGACGCAAGAGGGCGTTCGGACGCATAAAAATCAACTCGCCCATCAGCAGCGGTACTTGATCTCCCAACCCGCCATGTGAGGATTCTGTGCAGACCCTTGGTCGCGCCTGAGTGGCTCCTCTGAATGGACCGGTGTGTTTTCCTTTGTGGCGGTCGGAGCGGCTTGCGCTCGCCGGCCGCGACGGCGATGTCCAGCGGTCGGCGAGATCCAGCTCCGCCCGAAGGACAAGGGTGAGCCCCCGCACGGCACTTGCCGTGCGGGGGCTCACCTGGTTACTGGCTGCGCGGGTTCGGTGGTGCGGATGCCGGAGCGAATCCGGCCGTCACCCCGAAGCGCCGGCGAGGGGTACTAGAGGACCGAGGCGCCGTAGGCGCTCAGGGCCTCGGTGACCGGCTGGAAGAACGTCGTACCGCCGGTGGAGCAGTTGCCGCTGCCGCCGGAGGTGAGGCCCAGCGCGGTGCTGCCCGAGAAGAGCGGGCCGCCGCTGTCGCCGGGCTCGGCGCAGACGTTGGTCTGGATCATGCCGTACACGATGCCGCTGGAACCGTAGTTGACCGTGGCGTTGAGGCCGGTGACCGTACCGCCGTGCAGCCCGGTGGTGCTGCCGCTGCGCTGCACGGACTGGCCCACGTACGCGTTGCCCGCCGAGGTGATGTCCCGGTACGTGCCGTTGTACAGGTAGACGCGACCGTCCGCCGCCGACGGGTTGGAGTGGCGGATGATGCCGTAGTCGTTGTTCGGGAAGCTGGTACCGGCGCGAGTGCCGATGGACCAGCTGCTGCTGATGTTGGTGCAGTGACCGGCAGTCAGCGCGTAGGAGACGCCGCCGGCCGTCACGTTGAAGCCGAGCGAACAGCGGCTGCCGCCGGTGGTGATGGCCTCACCGCCGGCGATCAGCGGGCGGAACTTGCCGGGGGTGTGCTTGATCGTCAGGGCGCCGGCGTTGACGCCCGCCTCCTTCTTGATCTTCGCGATCTCGGCCTGGGAGACGGTGCTGTCGACCGTGAGAATGACCTTGTCGGTCTTCGGGTCGATCGCCCAAGCGGTGCCCGCCACATCGGCCTCAAGGACGGCAGAGCTGGCGCTCTTGAGCTGGGCGGTGCTGAAGGTCTGCGCGTCGCTCGCCTGCGCGGTGGGCACGGTGATCGCGGCCGCGGCCACGAGTCCGGCGGTCACGGCGATCAGCCGGGCTCGTCTGGAGACACCGCCATGGGGGGTGGTGCGCGTGATCCTCACAGTTCCCTCCTGGGGAAGTTGGGGGCCCTCTGTGGGGTTTGGGGCCCGTGAGGCGTGAGCCAAGGGACGTGTCCGATTTTCGAACACGCCGTGTCCCTGACAAGACGCTGGAGGGAGTATTCGGCCACGCAGTCGAGTGACGCAAGAGGGCATCCGGAGCGGGTCATTCAGCTTGGCCCGTTTCGGCGGCATTTGATCTCGCGACATCCATGTGAGGATTCCGCGCAGACCCCGGGTCGCGCCGAAGTGGCCCCAAGGAATCAGCCGGTGTGTTTCCTTTTGTTTCGGTCGGAGCAGACTGCACTCCCCGCCGTGACGGCGAGGTCCAGCGGTTCTCCGTACTCACCCAGCACGCCCCTTCACGCCCGGGCGCCGCGCCTTCACACAGGCACACCCCTCCCCCTGTCTCTTCCTTCGGGGAGCGCGCCTCGCCTCTCGGCAGTCACACGCCGGCTTGACCGCTCGCGCTCGGACTGAGTGCCCGTCCGGCGTTCCGCCGAGCTGCCCACCGCAGAGCCGGCGCATCGTACGGGCCGCGTCGTTCACCCGTACGCGCTGCTCATCACCCGTCCGCCGAAACAAATATTATTTCACTCACAGTCAGCAGCCATGCACAGTGCAGCCCTTGGGACACACGGGCTCTCGACGAACGGGTTCTGCACCAGTACCGTCACGAAACCCCAGCGCGGTGTCCAATCACTTGGCGCGCCATCCGCATCATGGACGACGATAGGGGTGCGGAAAGCAAGAATGACCGCTGTGAGAGGAGGCGTCCATGGGATCGGTGCGCAAGGCGAGTGCCTGGCTTGGCCTCGTCGACGACAACGATGACGAGCGTTACTACGACGACGACTACGCCGAGGGGCAGGAGTCCGGCGATGCCTGGGTCACCGACCCGCGTGTGAAGGTCGCGTCCGAATCCGCTCATGAGAAGGGCCGCCGGATCGGCACGGTCAACCCGGACAGCTTCCGGGACGCCCGGCAGATCGGCGAGCTCTTCCGGGACGGGGTCCCGGTCATCATGAACCTCACGAACATGGAGCCCGCCGACGCCAAGCGCGTCGTCGACTTCGCGGCCGGCCTGATCTTCGGTCTGCGCGGTTCGATCGAACGGGTCTCGAACCGGGTGTTCCTGCTGACCCCGGCGGACACGGAGATCGTCAGCGGCGAGCCGGCGGGCCGTCAGTCCGACGGTTTCTTCAACCAGAGCTGAGCAAGGGACTCACCCGCCCCGCCCCCCCTTTTTTTGTGGCTCGGTTCGCCTCCGGGACGCCAAAGCCTGTGTCGAGAGGCCGACCGTGCTCAGCCCTTCGGGCCTCCGCGCGCTCGTCCTCTCGACACAGGCGCGCCCCTTCGGCTCACTCGCCGCCGGTGGTGGGAATCACCGGAACGCGTCGAGGCCGGTGAGTGCCTTGCCCAGCACCAGCTGGTGCATCTCGACGGTGCCCTCGTAGGTGAGCACGGACTCCAGGTTGGTGGCGTGCCGCATGACCGGATACTCCAGGGAGATCCCGTTGGCACCGAGGATCGTCCGGGCGGTACGGCAGATCTCGATCGCCTCCCGTACGTTGTTCAGCTTGCCGAAGCTGACCTGTTCCGGACGCAGCCGTCCCGCGTCCATCCGACGCCCCAGGTGGTGGGCGAGCAGGATCCCCTTGTGCAGTTCGACCGCCATGTCGGCGAGCTTGGCCTGGGTGAGCTGGAACCCGCCGATCGGCTTCCCGAACTGCTCCCGCGTCCTCGCGTAGTCCACGGCGGCCTCGAAACAGGTCCGCGCCGCCCCCATCGCACCCCACACGATCCCGTACCGGGCGTGGGACAGACAGCTCAGCGGCCCTTTGAGCCCGATAGCCCCGGGCAGCACGGCATCCGCGGGCAACCGCACCTCATCCATGATCAGCTCACTGGTGACGGACGCCCGCAGGGACCACTTGTGCCGGATCTCGGGCGCGGCGAATCCGGGACGGTCCGTCGGCACGACGAACCCGCGGATGCCCTCCTCGGTCTGCGCCCAGACCACGGCGACCGAGGCGACGGACCCGTTGGTGATCCACATCTTCCGCCCGCTCAGCACCCAGTCCCCACCGTCACGCCTCGCGTACGTGCGCATCGACGCGGGATCGGATCCGTGGTCCGGCTCGGTCAGCCCGAAGCACCCGATGACCTCACCGGATGCCATGCGCGGCAGCCACGTCTGCTTCTGCTCCTCGCTGCCGAACCGGTGGATGGCGTACATGGCGAGGGAGCCCTGCACGGAGACCAGGGACCGGATTCCCGAGTCGGCCGCCTCCAGCTCCAGACAGGCGAGGCCGTACCTCACGGCGCCGGCGCCGGCACACCCGTACCCGCTGAGGGACATCCCGAGGGCGCCGATCTCGCCCAGTTCCCGCGCCAGTTCACGAATCCCGGGCAACTCGCCCTTCTCGTACCACTCGGCGACATGGGGCAGCACTCGCCGCTCGGCCCACTTGCGCACGGTGTCGCGGACGGCGAGATCCTCCGCGTCCAGCAGTTCGTCGATACCGAGCGGATCGGTGGGGTCGAAGGGCGGCAGCTTGGGGGAAGCGGTCATCGGGGCGGCCTCCGGCTCAGGAAAACTAGCAGCGCTAGTCCAAGGTCAACGCCGACGGTACGACGCCACTTCTTTCCGCCGCAACGGCGAGCAGCCCCGACGGCGCAGCCGCGGTGCCCCACGCCCTCAAGGCAGTCGGCTCGCTCACGTCAGTCAACTCACGGACGACTCCGCCCGCACCTTCGCGTTCGCCTCCCGAGGCGCGGGCACCGGGGCGACGTCCGTCGAGCCCGCCGCGGGAGCCCCGCACTCCATGACCCGCGGCAACCGCAGCGCCATCGCAGCACCCAGCAGCAACAACGCCGCGCTGACCAGCAAGGTCATATGCAGTCCGTGCACGAAGGAGTCCCGCGCGGCATGGCGCAGCGCCTCGCCCGGTGAACCGCCCAGCCGCCCGGCCACCTGGTACGCCTCGCCCAGCGAGTGCCCGGCCGCCGCCGAGGCAGACTCCGGGACGCCGGGCACGCCGGAGAGTCCGGGCTTGTACGCCGCGTTCATCACGCTGCCGAGCAGGGCGATACCGATGCCCGCGCCGAGCTGGTACGACGTCTCGCCGATGGCCGCGGCCCCGCCCGCCTGGGTCTGGGGCGCCTCGCTGAGCATCGACTCGTACGCCCCGAAGAGCGTCGTCTCCAGGCCGAAGCCGAGCAGGATGAAGCCGACGAGCAGCAGGGCGGGGTTGTCCTGGGTACCCATCACGGTGAGCAGGACGACCGCGCCCGCCGTGAGGCAGAAGCCCACGGAAACCATGCGGCGGGGCCCGAAGCGGCGCAGCATCTGCGCTCCGAGCAGCCCGGCCGCCATGGCCGCGATCGTGAGCGGCAGCATCCGCAGGCCCGTCTGAAGCGGGGACAGCCCCAGCACCAGTTGCAGGTACTGCGCCGCGATCAGTTCCAGACCCACCAGCGCGAGCATCGCGAGCACGATGCAGCCGACGGACGTGCTGAACGCGGGGCGCGCGAACATCCGCAGGTCCACCAGGGGGTGCGGGCGCCGCTTCTGCCGCCGTACGAACGCGGCCAGCAGCCCGGCGCCGAGCACCAGGGGAAACAGCGTGTACAGGTCGAACGGGCTGTCTCCGCTGCCGAGCCGTTTCACGCCGAGGACGACGCCGAAGAGACCGGCGGCGGCCATCAGCGCGCCCACCACGTCCCAGGGCCCGTTCCGGTCGCCGGTCGACTCGGGCAGCAGCAGGCGCCCGACCGGCAGGCTCACGATCATCAGCGGGATGTTGACGAGGAAGACCGAGCCCCACCAGAAGTGCTCCAGCAGGAAACCGCCGAGCAGGGGGCCGACGGCGGCGCCGACCGCGGCCACGCCGGTCCAGACGCCGATCGCCAGCGCCCGCTCGCGCCGGTCGGGGAACACCTGCCGCAGGATCGACAGCGTCGCGGGCATGATCATGGCGCCGCCGACCCCGAGCAGCGCGCGGGCGCCGATCAGCATCGAGGCGTTCTCGGCGACGGCCGCCAGGCCCGAGGCGACACCGAACAGCCCGTAGCCCAGGAGGAGCACCCGTCTGCGGCCGATCCGGTCGCCCAGCGTGCCGAAGAGGATCAGCAGCGAGGCGCAGACGAGGGGGTAGACGTCGACGATCCAGAGCAGTTCGACGCCGCTGGGCTTGAGGTCCTCCGTGACGGCGGGCACCGCGACGTGCAGCACCGTGGCGTCGAGAGCGACCAGCAGCAGGCTGGCGCAGAGGACGACGAGGACGACCCAGCGGTTGGCACCGTTCCCGGCCGCCCGACGGCACCGCGCAGCGGCCGTGGTCGTCCCGGACATGTACGTACCTCCCAGATGATCCCTCGCGCTCGGCGGGCCGCGGGGTGGGGACTCCCCGGCGGCCACAGCCCGGGAGGAGCGGTGTCCCGGGTCCGCGACAAAGGCGAGTGAGCCGTCAGGGTACGCGAGAACACGCCGGTGGCGCGTGGTGGGCCTCTCATGGAACGTTCGGACAACGTGTGGCGTGCGCCACGCTCCCTTCGGCCGACACCCTTCACCCCCGCCCGATATGGGCGCCCGCTTCCGGACGGCCTTGATAATCGAGCGCGTGACCGACCTTGCAACGCGCCCGGCGCCACCCCTCCTCGCAAGGGCCGCCCCCGCACTCCTCGGGTACGCCGCCGTGCGGGCCCTGGGCCTTGTCACTCTCGCCGTGTGGAGCGCGGCACGCGACAAGAGCGCGTACACCCTGCTGGCCGCCCGCTGGGACTCGCTCTGGTACGTCAGGGTCGCGGACCTGGGCTACGGCTACGAGGTCCGGCTCCCGAACGGCGACATCCACTCGAACCTCGCCTTCTTCCCGCTGCTGCCCTGGCTGGAGCGGGCCGTGTCGGCGGTGACCTCGCTGGCGTACGCGGACGCGGGCCTCGTCGTCAGCACGCTCGCCTCGCTGGCCGCGGCCTGGGGGATCTTCGCCGTCGCGGACCACGTGTACGGGCGCCGGACAGGTGTCTGCGCGGTGCTGCTGTGGGCCGTGCTGCCGGTCGGGATCGTGCAGTCGATGGCGTACACCGAGTCGCTGTTCACCGCCCTGGCCGCGTGGGCGCTGTACGCGGTCCTGACCGGCCGCTGGGTCACCGCGGGCACGCTCGCCGCGCTCGCCGGGCTGACCCGCCCGGTGGGCCTCGCGGTGGCCGTGGCGGTGTGGGCGGCGGTGCTCGCTCCCTCGTTGGCAGGAGATCGGAGCACGGTGGAGCCGGACGGCGCCCCCATGTGGCGGCGCGCCCTCGGCATGCTGCTCGCGCCGCTCGGCGCCGCCGGCTACGTGCTGTGGGTGGGACATCACACGGGCAGGGGCCCGCTCGGATATCTGGACGTGCAGGCGGGCTGGCGCAACGGCTTCGACGGGGGCTACGCCTTCGCCCGGTTCGTCGCCGGAAAGTTCACGTCGTTCCCGTCGGCCCTCGCCGGCGTCGGGCTGGTCCTCGGGGTCGCGCTGGTGATCTGGCTGTACGTGGCGGGCATCCGGCAGCGGCAGCCGCTCCCGCTGCCGGTGTACACGGGGGTCGTGGTCGCGCTCGCCCTGGGCGCGTCCGGCTACTTCGGCTCGAAACCGCGCCTGCTGATGCCCGCCTTCCCCCTGCTGCTGCCGCTCGCCAGGGCCCTGGCCGGGCTGCGTACGACCAGGTCAGGGCCGGTTCTCGGGGCAGTCGCCGTGGCGTCCGCGCTCTACGGGGCGTTCTGGCTGAGCGGCTCCGGTCCGCCCTGACCGTTCCCGGTGTCCGCCGGCCAACGCTCCGTGAGCGGACGGAGAATTCCACACCAGCATTCGGTGAACGAATCCAAAATGGCCATAAAACCAGGACGCCGAATGATCAACGGAATTGAAGGCGGCGCATCCCGCTGATTACGGATTCCTTGAAAATAAACCTCTTCCTGAGAGCAATCCCACATCACATCGTCATCACAAAGCGAGTGATTCGGGCCGGGACAGCGCTCACTCGCTGTAACGTCGATTGAGTGTGTACCGAACGTTTCCTGACGCGCCTTGAGCGGGTCTTCGCGCGGCTGGACCGTGAGCCGGAACGACCGGCCCACATCAATGTGCCCGTGATGAGCAGGCACAGGGTGGTGCTCTTCGCCGCCACCCTGGCCTTCTACGCGGCCATCGTGTGGGCCGTGCTCATCACCTCGTGGCTGGTCCGCCTCGACTGGCAGCTCATGTTCTTCCGGCCGTACCAGCAGTGGCCGGAGGTCCACGCGTTCCTGGACTACTACGTGGTCCTCGGGCAGCGCGGCCCCACCGCCGTGATGGTGGCGGCCTGGCTGGGCTGGCGCTCCTGGCGGCAGCACACCCTGCGTCCGCTGCTCGCGCTGGGTGTGTCGCTGCTGCTGCTGAACGTCACGGTCGGCGCCGCGAAGCTCGGCATGGGCCGCCTCGGACCGCACTACGCGACCTCGATCGGCTCGAACGAGATGTGGCTCGGCGGCGACATATTTCCCTCGGGCCACACCGCGAACGCCGTGGTGACCTGGGGCATCCTCGCCTATCTGGCCTCCACGCCGAGAGCCCGGCGCTGGCTGTCCGCGCTGTCCGCCGTGACCTCGCTCGGCGTGGGCCTGACCACGGTCTACCTCGGCACACACTGGCTGAGCGACGTCCTGCTGGGCTGGGCCGCCGGACTGCTGATCCTGCTGGCGCTGCCCTGGTTCGAGCCGCTCATCGCACGCGCCGAGATCTGGATCCTGTCGCTGCGGGACGCCTGGTGGGCACGTCTGAGCGCTCCGGCCGCCTCTCCCGCTCTCGGACCGGCTGCGGCGGGGGGACTCCCGTCGGCGACGGCGTCCGTGGGCGCCTCCCCGCTGCGTTCGCCCGCCCAGGACCCGGGCACGGCCCGGGACACCTCCGTCGCGGCCAGGTCCACCCGGCCGCCGCTGCACCTGTCGTCGGGGCCGCACACCACACGTTCGGAACGCATCCCGGTCACGCCGGTCGGCAGCCGCCGTCCGCCGCACTCCGACCGGGCGCCACGGAGTACGACGTCGGCGCGCCCCGTCGCGGGGGGCTGACACGAAGCAGCCACGGACAGCGGAGCCGGTACGCACACCCTCACTCCGCACGGCGAAGGCCCGGCTCCCTCAGGGGCCGGGCCTTCGTCTGTGGTCCTCTCCGTGGTCTCAGCCCTTCCAGCAGCGCGTCACGCGGCCGTCCTTGACCTCGAAGTTCAGGCGGCCCACGCGGTACTCCATGGTGATGATCGCGCCCGGCGGCAGCGACCGGACCGTGGACCAGCCGTGCTCCCGGGCGCGGCGCTCGGCGCTGCTCGCCTCAAGGCCGACGTAGGTGTCCGGACTGTCCTGGGGCTCCTGGGACGGAGTGGGGATGGGTGCCATGACGGCCACGTTAGGCGGCGCCCCGCGCCCGCGGAAGCCCGGGCCCGCCGAGGCGCTCCCGGACCGGCCGGGCCGGGTGTGGCAGAGGGTCACTGTTCCCCGGCGGTCACACTTGTGTCACAGGACCACGACACGCGTGAGAGGCCGAACCGCGTCACACGTACGAGCGGTTCCGTACGTGTCACGTCCGTTGTCGCACGTAATTCCCGGCCCGCTTGACGCCGTCTCGAATAATGCCCCGGAAAGCGTGCCGCCGATCACGCGGAGACCGCATTTCATTCCGATTACCGGTGTTCCCGGGAAGCCCCCACCGCACGGGCAATACATGGTTCGTAGCAGGCCCTCGTCGAGCAGCGGCGGGGACGGCCCGGCCGGCGCGTCACTCCACCACGGCCACCTTCACCGCGAGGTCGTTGTCCCCCGTGTAGTAGGGCCCCGCCGTGACCCGGCCGTACTCGGTCTCCAGCGTCACCTTCGGGTAGATGAAGATCGGCTTCTTGTCGGCGATGTCGTCGAGGAGGCGTGCGATCCGTACCCGGGGCCCCGTCTCCCCGTCCGGCCGGAGCCACAGGTCCCACAGGCCGGGGCGGAGAGCCGGGTACGTCACGGTGAAGCGGAACTCGGACCGGTCGGCGGTGAGACCGGCGCGCACCACAGCGGCCGGCGCTTTCCTGGCCACCAGCTCGACGCACGCGTCCGGCGCCAGCCGGGTGCCGTACACCCGCGCCCTCACACTCAGCTCGTCCTTGCCCACGAGGAGTTCGCCCGCCTCGGCGTGCGGGTCGCGCAGCCAGCTACGGACGGTGAGGTTGCCGTACTTGGTCGCGTACGGGATACGCGCGGCGACATGCCCGGGGGCGGCGCCGGGCACGCGGTCGACGAGGGCGCGCAGGTCGTTGACGCCGGGCGCCAGGCGGCACGGCTCGCCGTCGGACACCTGGACGTACACGTCCCAGCGGCCCTCGGGGAGCTCGACGCTGCTGGGCAGGGCGGCCCTGAGGCGGCCGTCGGCGGCCGGGCTGAGGGGCAGGCGCACCTCCTGCTCGCTGTCGCGGCGCCTCAGCAGGAGGTGGGCGGGCGCGGACCCGCCCCGGTCGGTGACGTCGAAGGTGAGGCCGCCCGCCGAGTCGGCGACGCAGTCGGCACGCGGAGCCGTGACGGGGGCCTCGTGGACGTGCTGGTTCGCTGCGGACGGAGCCGGGGTCATCATGAGGTGCGTCCCTTCCCTGAAGCGGTGCGTCCCGCGTCCCGTACGGCGTACACCCCGGCGAGCAGCGCTCCCCGGGCGCGGTGCAGCGCACCTCGCGCCCGCCCGCCCGGTGAGTTCCCGCCACGGGCGAGCAGTGCGGAGAAGAGCGACTCGTGGCGCTCGGCGATACGGGAGGGGTCGAAGCGCTCGGAGTCCGTGAGCGCCGCGTGCGCCATCTGCTGCCGCAACGCGTCGTCGTTGATCAGTTCGAGCAGGCCCTGGGCGATGGCCTGGACGTTGCCGGACTCGACGAGACGCCCGTCGACACCGTTGTCGATGATCTCGCCGGGCCCGTGCGGGCAGTTGGTGGAGACGACCGGCAGGCCGCAGCGCATGGCCTCGACGATCGTCATGCCGAAGGACTCCATGCTGGAGGTGACGGCGGCGATGGAGCCCTTGGCCCACTCCGGCTCGATGGGGTGAGCCGGGCCCATGAGGTAGACGTGGTTGTAGAGGCCCAACCGGTCGACGAGCTCGCGGAGTTGGTCCTTCTGCCTGCCGCCCCCGTAGATCCGCAGGCGCCAGTCGGGCCGCTGGGCGCGCACCGTGTCGAAGGCCTTGATGAGCAGGTCGTACCGCTTGACGGGGGCCAGCCGTCCGGCCGCGACGACCCACCGGCCGGAGCCGTCCGCGGGGTCGATGCCCGGCCGGGGCACCGGGTTGGGCACGCACTGCACCCGGACACCGGGCAGCCGCATCCTGTCGCGGTACGCGCGGGCGTCGGCCTCCGTGGTCGTGGTGACCGCGTCGAGGCGCGGGTAGAGGCCGCGCAGCGTGGCGCGCAGGGCCGCGGGGTGACTGTCGAGCGTGAGGTGCTCCTGGCCGACACGGACCGGGCCACGGCGGGTCTCCCGGGCCAGGTGCGCGTTCAGGCCCGGCCGGGTGCCGACGACCACGTCCGCCTCGACCGTGGCGAGGTGCTCGGCGATTCGCCGGTCCGTGAGGGCGCTGTACTGCTCGTAACGGCCCTCCGCGCGCGGGAAGACGCGCGCGGGGCGCCCCAGATCCGGGTCCCCGGCGTCGGCGCCTTCCGGCCGGACGTCGACGAGGTGGCGCACGCGGACCCGGGAGCCGGGCGTGAAGACCGGTTCGTCACGGTGGCGGAAGACCGAGACGATCTCGACGTCGTGCTGCTCGGCAAGAGCGTTCGCGAGGTTGTACGTGGTCCGGATCGTCCCCCCGATGCCGTACGCGTTGTGTATGAGGAAAGACATATGCATACGTCCCCCGAGCCCCCTGTTTCCGCAGTCTCATCCGTCTGACTGATGGTTGGACCCGGAACCCCCGCACTTGGTTGGGCTTCATCATCAACTCGTGCTGGAGCAGTTGCCCGATCGATAGGTGATCGGTAGGTGATACGGGGAACCTTTCGGGCCGCGACGCCGTCAGCAGCCCGGGGCCGACCGATGGCCGCTCAGCTTGATCAGTCCGCAGAGCGTTTTGGCGGACACCTTCCAGGTGCCGTTCTGCTCGACCGCGGTGCCCCTCGCGTTCGGCAGGACAACAGCACCCTTCATGAGCAGCGAGTACGTCACTTTCGCGTCGGTCGCCGAGGTGAACTCGATCTTCGTGACCTTCGCCTCGATCTGCCGTCCGCGCTCGGCGCGGTCGAGGGCGTCGAGGACCCGCCCCATCTGCTTGCCGTTCTCCAGGACGGCCTGCCGGTCCTGCTTGGACGTGTGGGAGTTGAAGAACGTCTCCCAGTTCGCCGTGATCTCCTTCTTGGCCGCCGCCGGGTTGGCCGGTTGGGCCCCGCTCGGGGTGGCACTGGGCGTCGCCACGACGCTCGTGGTCCTGTCCGCCGTACGGGCGGACACGGCGCTGTCGCCTTTGCCGCCGTCCACGCAGGCCGTGAGGGCGAGGACGAGGGCCGCCCCCGCGGTCAGTGCCCCCAGCCGTCCGCTGCTCCCCCTGAGGTAGCTCCCGAGAACCATCTGGCTCACCACCGGTTGTCGGTCCGGGCCGTGTGTGCCTGGTGCTTTCAGGGTCAGCTCACACCGGGCATCGTGCAACTCCATCAGCGGACCGTGCCCGCCGGAAACGCCTGGGGCTTGTTTCGAAAGTCCCGTCGTCCGCCCGGAGGGCGGGCCGAGCGGCGTCTGGTGCGTGCTCTCGGCGTGCCGGGCGGAAGCCCTCGTACTGGATGTACTTGGGCTTTCGCCCGGTGCGGCGAGTGGGGGTACCTCCCACGCCCTTAAGGCAGTGGGGGAGCGTGCCAGACGCCGGGCGGCAGGCGGGACTTTCGAAACAAGCCCTAGGTCCCGACCGGCGTGCCGGTCGGGACCCCGTGCCCAGGACGGGGAGTTGACTCAGATGTCGAGCCGCTGCCCGGGCACGATCAGATCGGGCTCACCGCCGATGACGGCCTTGTTGGCGGCGTAGATGCGCTGCCAGGTGGTCCCGTGCCGGGCGGCGATGCCGCTCAGCGTGTCACCGCTGCGTACCGTGTAGTCGCCACCCCGGGGCGTGCCACGGCCGGTGTGGCCGGACGGGCGAGCCGGCGTCTTCGACGACTGCCCGGGGGAGGCCGAGTTGGCGGACTCTCCGGACGCCGAGCCGGTGGACGGCGCGGCGGGCGCTCCGCCGGACGCCCCGGCGCGGGCCGAACAGGTGGGCCAGGCGCCCCATCCCTGAGCGCGCTGGACCTTCGTGGCGATCGCGATCTGCTGGGCCTTGGATGCCTTGTCGGCGGTGGCCGCGTAGGCCGTGCCGCCGTACGCGCGCCAGGTGGATGCGGCGAACTGGAGTCCGCCGTAGTAGCCGTTGCCGGTGTTGATGTGCCAGTTTCCGCCGCTCTCGCACTGGGCGATGCGGTCCCAGACGCCGCTGTCCGCCGCCACGGCGTCGCCGCCGGCGGCGAGGAGGCCCAGCGGGGCCAGCAGTGCTGCCCCGGCGAGGACCGCCGTCGTACGCGTCGTTCGCGTCTTACGCGTGCCGTCGTGGGTGTTGTCGGCACATGCGGACATGTATTTCCCTCTCGCAGGACCCGGGATCCCCCAAGGCGGCCTACGACTCCCCACGCACGGGACGCGGTCGTCGTACTCCGCCCCGTCCGCCGGCGATGGTGCTGAGGAACTGACGGTGCTGCGGCCGGCGGACGACCCGAGCGGTGCTCGTTGCACTCGGCCGAGGAATCTAGAGAGCCCGGCGGCCCGCTATCAACCAACGCCCTGTCGTTCGAGGCCAGTTCACCGTTACCGCGAGTACCGTCCATTTTCGGACACCCACTTCATTGCCTGATGTCGGGATTTGTCAACCACGCTCCCGGGCGATCTGTGACCCACTTCACCGTCGTAACTTCCTTGGAAATCCAAGAACTTGTCGTGGAGTGACAGGTTCCGCCCGCGGCTTCACGCTGCGCTTCGGATGGTTCGATTCCGTTCGCTCCCGGGCGTGACTCCGGCCACAGATCGCCCGTTGTCCTTTCATGAGCCGGGAGCCACCCGCGCTCATGGGCCGGGAGCCACCCGGCTGTCGCCCCGCATCACATCCCGAGGAGCCACCCGTGCCGCGCATGCTCGACGTCAGCGACGACGTACGCGCCGAGATCGGCGACGAAGAAGCAGACCGGCTGCTCGCCGGAGAGAACGCCCCCGGCAGTTACGACTGCACGTCCTGCCGCACCCCGGGCGACTCCGAGCAGGAGCGCACCAGCACCGTCCTGTTCATCGGCGACGAGACCGCCGTCCTCGCCTTCGCCCACGCCACCTGTCTGCCCTCGCAGGTCGTCCAGGTCACGGAGGAGCAGTTGCAGGGCGCCGTCCGGTCCATCTCGGCCGACAGCGGCACCGCCAAGGCCGCGGTCGAGCAGGCCGTGCTGGGCGTCACCAGCGGACTCGTCCTGATCAACGGCGAGTTGCACCCTGCGCTCGTCGTCGAACCGACCGCCCCCATCGCCCGCCCCGGCACGACCACCACGGGCGACGACTTCCTGCCGCTGCTCATCGAACAGGGCTTCATGCCGCTGACCGAGATCGACTCGGTCCCGTCGGTGCTGCACGGCTGGTCCGTGCTGCTCGCCATGGGCCAGCTGCACGCCATCCTCCAGCCGGGCAGCGACGGCAGCGGCCGGCCGGTCGCCTGGTGGCAGGCCCACCAGGCGCTCCAGGTCGCCGACAGCTGGCGCGCGGCCGCCAACAAGCACCAGCAGGTGCTGCTGTTCGCGGCCCCGGTCGGCTCGATCGGCCGCCAGCCCCGCGAGGACCTGCTGCGCGACGCGCTCGACAAGGCCGCGGCGAACGGGAAGCTGGTGGCGGCGACGCTTCCCCTGGCCGGCACGTGAGCGCTCCGCTGTGGGCGCCGTCATGGGTGCGCTCATCGGTCGCGTGCGGGTGGTACGGGGTTTGTTGCGCAGTTCCCCGCGACCCTGAACGGGTGCGCTCGTCGGCTGCGTGCCGGTCGTTCGGCAGATGCGCACGATGTCACCGCCCCGCGCCCCTTGCGGGGGCGCTGAACTGCCCCTCGTCCAATTCGGCCTAACGGCCGCATCCGTTGGGCCATGAGGTCGTTGGCTCAGACGTGCACGCATACCAGGTTCCCCGCCGCCACGCCTACCCGTCGAGTCCGTCCTTGCGGCCGGCCCAGGGCCCCTCGGCCACGCCGATCTACGACGCTCTCTACGCCGAGTGGGTCAAGTCCTACCGGGCACTGCCCGGTGACCGTCACGGCGAGGAGGATCTGGGGTTCCACCCCTTCTTCGCCAACTCCACGCACGGGACCGGCTCGTACGGTGCGTACCAGTCGGGCACGTACAGTGGCCGCCATGGCGCGGCCCCGCACGCGACCGGCCACTTCGCCCCCCAGCAGGGCACCCGGCACCAGGGCGCCGCGGCCCCGGTGGCATCCGTGTGGCAGCCGGTCGGCCGGATGCCCACCGGCCACACCGGCATGCACCACATCCCGGCCGCGCTGCCACCGGGCCCACGCCGAGGACACTGACACACGAGGAGGACGGCCTCCTCAAGGCCTCCGGACCTCCCGGACCCCTTGCGAAGGCCGCCCTCCTCGCCGTCACCGTGACGCAGACGTCACTTCTTCTTGCCGCGCTTCTCGCGCACCCGCACCGAGATATGGATCGGCGTCCCCTCGAAGCCGAACTCCTCGCGCAGCCGCCGCTCGACGAAGCGCCGGTAGCCGGCCTCGATGAAGCCCGAGGCGAAGAGCACGAACCGCGGCGGCTTGGTGCCCGCCTGGGTGCCGAAGAGGATACGCGGCTGCTTGCCGCCCCGGATCGGGTGCGGGTGAGCGGAGACCAGCTCACCGAGGAACGCGTTGAGGCGGCCCGTCGGGACCCGGGTCTCCCAGCCCGCCAGAGCCGACTCGATCGCCGGGACCAGCTTCTCCATGTGCCGACCGGTACGCGCCGAGACGTTGACCCTGGGCGCCCACGCGACCTGACCGAACTCGGTCTCGATCTCCCGCTCCAGGTAGTAGCGGCGCTCCTCGTCGAGGGTGTCCCACTTGTTGTACGCGATGACCATCGCGCGCCCGGCCTCGACGGCCATCGTGACGATGCGCTGATCCTGCACGGAGATGGACTCGGAGGCGTCGATCAGGATGACCGCGACCTCGGCCTTCTCCACGGCGGCCGCGGTACGCAGCGAGGCGTAGTAGTCGGCTCCCTGCTGGAGGTGGACGCGCTTGCGGATGCCCGCCGTGTCGACGAACTTCCAGGTGACGCCGCCGAGTTCGACGAGCTCGTCGACCGGGTCGCGGGTGGTGCCCGCCAGTTCGTTGACGACGACACGCTCCTCGCCCGCCACCTTGTTCAGCAGCGAGGACTTGCCGACGTTCGGGCGGCCGATGAGGGCGATACGGCGCGGGCCGCCGAGCCCGGTGCCGAAGGTCTGCGCGGGTGCCTCGGGCAGCGCCTCCAGGACGGCGTCCAGCATGTCGCCGGTACCGCGGCCGTGCAGCGCGGACACCGGGTGCGGTTCGCCGAGACCGAGGGACCACAGGTAGGCCGCGTCGGCCTCGCCGCTCGGGCCGTCGACCTTGTTGGCGCACAGGACGACAGGCTTGCCCGCCTTGCGCAGCAGCCGTACGACGGCCTCGTCGGTGTCCGTGGCGCCGACCTTGGCGTCGACGACGAACACGACCGCGTCGGCCGCCTCGATCGCGAACTCGGCCTGGGCGGCGACGGAGGCGTCGATGCCCATGACGTCCTGCTCCCAGCCGCCGGTGTCGACGACCTTGAAGCGGCGGCCCGCCCACTCGGCCTCGTAGGTGACGCGGTCGCGGGTGACGCCCGGCTTGTCCTCGACGACCGCCTCACGACGGCCGATGATGCGGTTCACGAGTGTCGACTTGCCGACATTCGGACGGCCGACGACGGCGAGGACGGGCAGCGGCCCGTGCCCGGCCGCCTCGATGGCGCCCTCGACGTCCTCGACGTCGAAGCCCTCTTCCGCGGCGAGCTCCATGAACGCTGCGTACTCGGCGTCGCCGAGCTCTCCGTGCTCGTACTCCTCCGAGCCGTCGGAGGGGATGTGGTCGTTCATGAAGTCGGTACCTCGTTCATCGTGGTGATCGGTGGAGCCCCCGGGTTCCGGGTGATCCACTACTCAAGTACTCAAGTCTGGTTCAGCGGCCGGTGAGCCGCCTGGCATTTTCCAGGTGCGCGGCAAGCTGCTTCTGGATGCGCTCGGTCGCCTCGTCGAGTGCCTTGCGCGTGCGCCGCCCACTGCCGTCGCCCGCCTCGAACGGGTCGCCGAAGACGACGTCGACGCGCCGGCGCAGCGGGGGCAGCCCCTTTATCAACCGTCCCCGCTTCTCAGAACTTCCCAGCACCGCGACCGGCACGATCGGGGCACCGCTGCGGACCGCGAAGTACGAGAGCCCGGCGCGCAGGGAGGCGAAGTCGCCCTCGCCGCGGGTGCCCTCGGGGAAGATGCCGAGGACACCGCCGTTCTCCAGGACGGCGAGCGCCTGGGTGATGGCCGTGCGGTCGGCGGTCGAGCGGTCCACTTCCAGCTGGCCGACGGCGCGCATGAAGGGGCCGAGCGGGCCGACGAACGCCTCCTTCTTGACCAGGAAGTGCGACGGCCGGGGCGCCACGCCGATGACCATCGGACCGTCGATGTTGTGCGAGTGGTTGACGGCGAGGATCACCGGGCCGGTCGCGGGCACCTTCCAGGCGCCGAGCACGCGCGGCTTCCACAGCCCGTACATCAGGCCGACGCCGATACGGCGCCCGACCTCGGCCCCGCGTGCGGAAGGTGCCCCGGTCACTTCCCGGCCCGCTTCTCCTCGACGAGGGTGACGACACACTCGATGACCTGCTGGAGCGTGAGGTCCGAGGTGTCCACCTCGACCGCGTCGTCCGCCTTGGCGAGCGGCGAGGTCTTGCGGCTGGAGTCGGCGGCGTCCCGCTTGAGCAGCGCCTCGCGGGTGGCGTTGACGTCGGCGCCCTTGAGCTCACCGTTGCGGCGGGCGGCGCGGGCCTCCGGGGAGGCGGTGAGGAAGATCTTCAGGTCTGCGTCCGGTAGCACGGTGGTGCCGATGTCACGGCCCTCGACGACGATGCCGTTCTCCGCGCCGGCCGCGATCGACCGCTGGAGCCCGGTGATCCGGGTACGCACCTCGGGCACCGCGCTGACCGCGCTGACCTTGGAGGTGACCTCCTGCGTACGGATCGGACCGGCCACATCCGTCCCGTCCACGGTGATGCTCGGCGCGGACGGGTCGGTCCCGGAGACGATCTCCGGCTTGCCGGCCACGGCGGCGATCGCCGAGGGGTCGTCCATGTCGATCCCGTTGTTCACCATCCACCAGGTGATCGCCCGGTACTGGGCGCCGGTGTCCAGGTACCTCAGCCCGAGTTGTGTGGCGACGGCCTTGGAGGTGCTCGACTTGCCCGTGCCGGAGGGGCCGTCGATGGCGACAATCACTGCGGCGCGTTCCACTGTGGGGGCACCTTTCCTGGTCCGAGGTGGTGGAGTGGGGCGCTAAGCGGCGCCGCTTAGGTGCCCCGGACAAGGGTACTGGGTGCGCGTCGCTCATCTGGCCGTACCCGGGGACCCCCGTGACCGTACCGTCCGCGTCCCCTACTGCCGGAGCGCCCAGCCCCGCTCCCGCAACGCCGCCGTCAACACCGGCACCGCCCTCGGCTCCACCATCAACTGCACCAGACCGGCCTGCTGCCCTGTCGCATGCTCGATGCGCACGACCAACCCTCGACGCCGCCCTCGCACCGCTCGGCGCCAGGCGCCTCCCAGGCTTCGGGACGGCTGCGGCGGCCTCCGACCGCCGACAACGAGGCACCCTGCCCTACTGCCGGAGCGCCCAGCCCCGCTCCCGCAACGCCGCCGTCAACACCGGCACCGCCCTCGGCTCCACCATCAACTGCACCAGACCGGCCTGCTGCCCTGTCGCATGCTCGATGCGTACGTCCTCGATGTTGACCCCGGCCATGCCCGCGTCGGCGAAGATGCGGGCAAGCTGCCCGGGCTGGTCGTCGATCAGCACTGCCACGACCTCGTAGACCCGCGGAGCGGAACCGTGCTTGCCGGGCACCCTGACCTGGCCGGCGTTGCCGCGGCGCAGGACGTCCGCGATGCCGGTGGCGCCCTCACGGCGCTTGGCCTCGTCGGAGGACTGCAGGGCACGCAGGGCGCGGACGGTCTCGTCGAGGTCGGCGGCGAACTCGCTGAGCAGGTCGGCCACCGGTCCGGGGTTCGCGGAGAGGATGTCGATCCACATACGGGGGTCGGACGCCGCGATGCGGGTCACGTCACGGATGCCTCCGCCGGAGAGCCGTACGGCGGACTCCTCGGCGTTCTCCAGGCGCGCGGCGACCATGCTCGACACCAGGTGCGGCATGTGGGAGACCAGGGCTACCGCGCGGTCGTGGGCGTCGGCGTCCATGACGACGGGCACGGCACGGCAGTGCGAGACCAGCTCCAGGGCGAGGTTCAGGACCTCGGTGTCGGTGTCCCGGGTGGGGGTGAGCACCCAGGGGCGGCCCTCGAAGAGGTCGCCGGTGGCTGCCAGGGGCCCCGACTTCTCGCGGCCCGACATGGGGTGCGTGCCGATGTACGCGGTGAGGTCGAGGCCGAGGGCCTCCAGCTCGCGGCGCGGGCCGCCCTTGACGGAGGCCACGTCGAGGTAGCCGCGGGCGAGGCCGCGCCGCATGGCGTCGGCCAGGGTCGCGGCGACGTGCGCGGGGGGCGCGGCCACGATCGCGAGGTCGACCGGCCCGTCGGGCGCCTCGTCGGTGCCCGCGCCGAGCGCGGCGGCCGTACGGGCCTGCTCCGGATCGTGGTCGGTGAGGTGGACGGTCACCCCGCGCTGGGCCAGCGCCAGGGCCGCCGAGGTGCCGATCAGCCCGGTCCCGATGACGAGTGCGGTTCTCACTGGGCGATGTCCTTGCGGAGTGCGGCCGCGGCGCCGAGGTAGACGTGCGTGATCTCCGCGCGCGGCCGGTCGGACTCGATGTGCGCGAGGACCCGTACGACCCGGGGCATCGCGCCCTTCACGTCGAGCTCCTGCGCGCATATCAGCGGCACGTCGACGATGCCGAGCTTGCGTGCGGCGGCCGCCGGGAAGTCGCTGTGCAGGTCGGGTGTCGCCGTGAACCAGATGCTGATCAGGTCGTCCGCGGTGAGCTCGTTCCGCTTCAGGATGGCCGTGAGCAGCTCGCTGACCTGCTCGTCCATGTGCCCGGCCTCGTCCCGCTCCAGTTGGACGGCGCCCCGGACCGCTCGTACCGGCACGGCTGTGCTCCTCGCTGATGTACGTACACGACTCGTCACCCAAGCGTAGTCAGCCCGGAACGCACCGGTGCGCGGCGCCCGCCTGCCGAGACGGGTACCGCGAGGCACGGGAAATTCGGTTCGCCAGGCGTGATCCACCCCGTACGCTCCCGGGCATGCAGTCCGAGGCCCTGGTCCGCGACCACACGATCTACGCCTGTGTCATGGGGTCGCGCGCTTTCGGCCTGGCCACGGACGACAGCGACACCGACCGCAGGGGCGTCTTCCTCGCGCCCACTTCCTTGTACTGGCGCTTCGAGAAGCCGCCGACGCATGTGGAGGGCCCGGCGGAGGAACAGTTCAGCTGGGAGCTGGAGCGGTTCTGCTCCCTCGCGCTGCGCGCCAACCCGAACATCCTGGAATGCCTGCACTCACCGCTGGTGGAGCACGTCGACGACACCGGCCGTGAACTCCTGTCTCTGCGCGGGGCATTTCTTTCCCGGCAGGTCCACGCCACGTTCGCGCGCTATGCCCTCGCCCAGCGCAGGAAGCTCGAAGCGGACGTCCGCGGACACGGTGCCCCGCGCTGGAAGCACGCGATGCACCTGCTGCGCCTCCTGACGAGCTGCCGTGATCTCCTGCGCACGGGCGAACTCACCGTCGACGTGGGTGAGCTGCGCGCGCCGCTCCTCGCGGTCAAGCGCGGCGAGGTGCCCTGGTCCGAGGTGGAGTCCCGGATGACCCGGCTGGCGGCGGAGGCGGACGAGGCGGCGACCCGCTCCCCGCTGCCGCCGGAGCCGGACCGGGCCCGTGTGGAGGACTTCCTCGTGCGGACCCGCCGCGCCTCAGCCCTCGAAGCCGTCCGCGCCCTGTAGCCGGACCCGTACGACGAGGTCGTGCAGGGCGTCGTACGCGCCGGGGGCGTCCGCCAGCGCGGAGAGGGCCTGCGCCTCGTCCAGCACGCCGTGCAGCCGCTCCACGTCGCGCTCCACACGCGCGTGGTCGACGTCGGCGGCCCCGTGTTCGTGCTCGGCTTTGGCGGCGACGAGGTCCGGCAGGTACGCGGGCGCGTCCACCTCGCCGACGAGCGTGGGCAGATGGGCCTGGACCTCGCCGCTGCGCATCAGGTGGATCCCGGTGAGCAGCACGCGGAACGTATAGAGCAGCGGCTTGAGTTCGCCGGTCTTCTGGAAGAGCCGCCACTGGGTGGCCGCGAAGCCCCGGTAGTGGTGAGCGTGATGGCGTGTGAGGACGCCGGGGGCCAGGGCGGTCAGCTCGCGGTGGGCATCGGTGGTGTGCACGACCAGCGGGGAGAGCAGTTGCTCCAGCACGTAGCCGTTGCGGCGCAGCATCAGCCGGACGAACTTGCGCAGGTCGTGCGTGACGAGGTCCAGCTCGACGCCGTCCCGGTCCCACATCCGGGAACGGGTCTCGGCCGGCTCGCGCAGCCCGACCAGTTCGGCCGTGGGCAGCAGGTGGACGCCCCTGAGGTCGACGTCCGAGTCGCGCGACGGGAAGCCGTACAGGTGCGCTCCGGAGACGGTCGCGAACAGCAACTGGTCGGGCTGTTCGGCGACCACCGGCGCGAGGTCGATGTCGAGATTCGCGAGGGTCTCAGTCACCCCTCAAGCGTCCCAGAGCGCCCCCAGCGACACGAGGTCGCCCTGGTACTCGATGCGGTCGGCCCACTCCGTCGGCCAGGCCGCCGGGCCGAGGTACGCGCCCGCGAAGGCACCGGTGAGGCAGGCGATGGAGTCGGAGTCACCCGAGGTGCAGGCGGCGCGGCGCAGGGCCGTGACGGGTTCGTCGGCGAAGAGCAGGAAGCACAGCAGGCCGGTGGCGAGCGCCTCCTCGGCGATCCAGCCCTCACCGGTGGCCAGGCAGGGGTCGGTCTCGGGTGACGGGTGGCTCAGGGCCTGCTGGAGACGGTCGAGGGCGTCCAGGCACTCGTCCCAGCCGCGGGAGATGAAGCTCTCGGGCGAGGCGGCCTGGCCGTAGCGCCAGAGGTCGCCGAGCCAGCGCGTGTGGTAACGGCTGCGGTTCTCGTGGACGTACGACCTCAACCGGTCGGCCAGGCCCAGCGGTTCGACGCCCTGGGCGAGGAGCCGTACCGCGTGTGCGGTGAGGTCGGCGGCGGCGAGCGCCGTGGGGTGCCCGTGGGTGAGCGCGGCCTGCAACTGGGCGGCGCCCGCGCGCTGTTCGTCGCTCAGCCTGGGGACGAGCCCGAGCGGGGCGACCCGCATGTTGGCCCCGCAGCCCTTGGAGTGGATCTGGCTGGCGTCCTGCCAGGGGCGGCGCTCGCCGGCGAGCAGGTCGCAGGCGACCAGGCAGGTGCGGCCGGGGGCGCGGTTGTTCTCCGGTGAGCGGGACCAGGCGACGTACTCGGCGCGGGTGGCCCGCTCCAGGGTTTCGGGGGCGAGCGGGCCGCGGTCCATCGCGGAGCGCAGGGCCCGGCCGAGAGCCAGGGTCATCTGGGTGTCGTCCGTGACGAACGCGGGCTTCGGGAGCTCCATCTCCCGCCACGGCCCGAACTTGGCGAGGATCGACGGGACGTCGTTGAACTCGGTGGGGAAGCCGAGCGCGTCGCCGAGGGCGAGGCCGAGCAGGGATCCGGTGGCGGCGCGCTTGGCGAGCAGGGTCGTGGTCATCAGGGCCGTCCTTCGGGCGTGGGTCGCAACAGGGGCGGGTGCAGGGTGGTGGCCTCGCCGGCGCGGTAGAGCGCGGCGGGTTTGCCGCGCCCCCCGGTGAGGCGCGCGGCGCCGGGGACCGGCTCGACGAAGCCCGGCGTGCCCAGCACCTTGCGCCGGAAGTTGGGCCGGTCGAGGGCAGTGCCCCACACGGTCTCGTAGACCTGCTGCAACTCGCCGAGCGTGAACTCGGGTGGGCAGAAGGACGTGGCGAGACAGCTGTACTCCAGCTTGGCGCCGACGCGTTCGTGAGCGTCGGCGAGGATCCGGTCGTGGTCGAAGGCGAGCGGGCCGGCGGTGTCGTACGGCAGCCACCGGGCCTGTTTCGCGTCGCCGCCGCCGTGCGGTTCGGGCGGGTGCGGCAGCAGCGCGGCGAACGCGACGGTGACGACGCGCATCCTCGGGTCCCGGTCGGGTTCGCTGTACGTCCGCAGCTGCTCCAGGTGGAGTTCGGAGACGTCCTCCAGGCCGGTCTCCTCGGCGAGTTCACGCCGGGCGGCCGTCTCCGCGGACTCGTGCGGCAGCACGAATCCTCCGGGCAGCGCCCAGTGGCCCGCGTACGGCTCCTGCCCGCGCTCGACGAGCAGCACCTGGAGTGCGCCGTTCCGGATGGTGAGGACGGCCAGGTCGACGGTGACGGCGAAGGGTTCGTAGGCGTACTTGTCGTAACCGTCGGGGCTGTTGCCGTTCGACGCGTGGTCGACGGATGCGCTCATGGTCCACCTACCCCCTCTTGATCGACTCCTCTTAATGGTCACCAAGACCAATAGTCACTACGACTATAAAGAGCGGGAGTGGTGCCGACAACCCGTGGGCGGCAAAGAAACGCGACGCCGAGGCAAAGAAACGCGACATGACGAAGCGGCCGGACCGGAGGAATCCGGACCCGGCCGCTTCGAAGCGTCACGAAGAAGTGCCGTGGATCTGCGGAGGGATCTGTAGATCTACAGGTCGACCTCGCGCATCAGCATCCCGACCTCGGTGTTGGACAGCCGGCGCAACCAGCCCGACTTCTGGTCACCGAGGGTGATCGGCCCGAAAGCGGTGCGCACGAGTTTGTCGACCGGGAAGCCGGCCTCGGCGAGCATGCGGCGCACGATGTGCTTGCGGCCCTCGTGCAGGGTGACCTCCACGAGGTAGTTCTTGCCGGTCTGCTCGACCACCCGGAAGTGGTCCGCGCGCGCGTACCCGTCCTCCAGCTGGATGCCGTCCTTCAGGCGCTTGCCCAGGTCACGCGGGATCGGGCCGACGATGTGCGCCAGGTAGGTCTTCTTCACGCCGTACCGGGGGTGGGTCAGCCGGTTGGCCAGCTCCCCGTGGTTGGTGAGCAGGATGACGCCCTCGGTCTCGGCGTCGAGGCGACCGACGTGGAAGAGCCGGGTCTCGCGGTTCGTGACGTAGTCACCGAGGCACTGCCGCCCCTCCGGGTCCTCCATCGAGGAGACGACTCCGACGGGCTTGTTCAGCGAGAAGAACTGGTACGACTGCGTGGCCACGGTGAGCCCGTCGACCTTGATCTCGTCCTTCTCGGGGTCGACCCGCATGCCCTGCTCGACCACGATCTCGCCGTTGACCTCGACCCGTGCCTGCTCGATCAGCTCCTCGCAGGCACGCCGCGAGCCGTATCCGGCCCGTGCGAGCACCTTCTGCAGCCGCTCGCCCTCCTGCTCGGCGCCGGGGAAGGTCTTGGGCGGCTTGACGGCTTCCTTGCCCGCGTACCGCTCGCGGTTGCGCTCCTCGGCGCGCGCCTCGTACTCACGGGAGCGTGCGGGGGCCGTACGCCCGCGCCCGCCCTGCTGCTGACCCTGCTGTGGCTTCTTGGGCCCGCCCTTGGTACCGCCGCGCGCGGAGCCGCCGCGCCCCGACTTCGGTCCGTCCTGGGTGGCACCGGGGCCGACGTCGTAGCGGCGCTCCTCGGGGCGGGGCTTGCGGGGGCGGCCCTGCCCCTGCTTCTGGTCCCTGTTGTTGCCGGCGCCGCGGTGGTTACCGCGCCCGCCGCTCTTACCGCTACCGCTGCTTCGCATCAAAGTTCCGTCGTCGTCGTTTTCGGCATGTCCGTCGCCGGACCGTCGTCCGCGTCCGGGGCATCCGGATCGAACGACGGTACGGCTTCCTGGGTCTCGGCCTCGATCGCCTCCGCCTCCGGGAGGAAGGGCGCGAGCTCCGGGAGCTCGTCCAGACCGCGCAGGCCCATCCGCTCCAGGAAGTAGTTCGTGGTCCTGTACAGGATCGCACCTGTCTCGGGTTCCGCGCCCGCCTCCTCGACCAGTCCGCGCTGGAGGAGCGTGCGCATGACCCCGTCACAGTTCACGCCGCGCACGGCGGAGACCCGGGAACGGCTGACCGGCTGCCGGTACGCCACCACGGCCAGCGTCTCCAGGGCGGCCTGTGTGAGCCGCGCCTGCTGCCCGTCGAGCACGAAACGCTCGACGGCGGCGGCGTACTCGCCCCGCGTGGAGAACCTCCAGCCGCCGGCCACGAACCGCAGCTCGAATCCCCGCCCCTGCACGGTGTAGTCGTCGGCCAGCTCCCGCAACGCCTTCGCGATCTGCCGCCGGGGCCGATCGAGGATCTTCGCCAGGTGCTCCTCGGTGGCGGGCTCGTCCACGACCATGAGGACGGCCTCCAGAGCGGGCTTGAGGTCGAGATCGGCGACAGTCCGGTGACCGGTCGGCGCCTCGGTGTTCTCCTCGCTCACGTCTTCTTCTCCTCCTCGGGCTGCTCGGGCGGCCGGTCGAACTCGTCGGTCACCAGCGGTGTCTCGTCCCCCTCGCCCCCGGTCCACCGCACGAGCAGCTCCCCGAGGGCGGTCTCCTGATCCAGCGCCACGGCCTTCTCGCGGTACAGCTCCAGCAAGGCCAGGAACCGGGCGACGACGGTGAGGGTGTCATCGGTGTCGGCGACGAGCACCCGGAAGGTGGCCTCGGTGAGCTCCCTGAGCCTCGCCACGACGATCCCGGCCTGCTCCTGCACACTCACCAGGGGCGCGTGGATGTGGTCGACGTACACCTGCGGCTTCGGCTTCGGCTGCATCGCCTTCACGGCAAGCTTCGCGAACCCTTCCGCGCCGATGCTGATGACGACCTCGGGCAGCAGCTCCGCGTGGTGCGGTTCGAGCCCGACGGTACGGGGGTAGCGCCGGGCCTCCTCGTCGAGGCGGTGACTGAAGATGTCGGCGATCTGTTTGTACGCGCGATACTGCAGCAGCCGCGCGAACAGCAGGTCCCGTGCCTCCAGCAACGCGAGATCGGCCTCGTCCTCGACCTCCGCGGACGGCAGCAGCCGCGCGGCCTTGAGATCGAGCAGCGTGGCGGCCACCACGAGGAACTCGGTCGTCCGGTCGAGATCCCAGTCCGGCCCCATGGCCCGGATGTGCGCCATGAACTCGTCGGTCACCTTCGACAGCGCGACCTCGGTGACGTCCAGCTTGTGCTTCGAGATCAGCTGGAGGAGAAGGTCGAAGGGCCCTTCGAAGTTGGCGAGCCGGACCTTGAAGACACCGTCGTCGGGTTCAGCGGGTTCACCGGGTTCACCGGGATGGCCGGGTTGGCCGGCTTCGTCGGGGTCACCTGTGTCTTCGGCGGCCGGCTGCGGGACACCGGGCTCGGTCGCTTCGGGCCGGGCGGGCGGTTCCGGCTCCGGTTCCGGCTCTGGCTCCGGCTGGGCGTGCGGTTCCGGCTCGGCGGGGGCACCCTCGGTCTGCGGGCGGGGTGCGGCGGTCTCCGGTTCCAGACGCGGCCCGGCGCTTGCGGACGGTGCCACGGCCTCGGGTTCCCAGTGAGGACGACCGGCGTCCTCAGGCTCAGGGCCCGTTTCGGTCGCCGCGGCCTCCGGGGTCGTCGCCCTGAGTGGCCGCGCCCCAGGCCCTCGGCCCAGCGCACGCCGACGACCGGCCGAACCGCCGGAGGGGGACGTATGGGACGAGGTCATAGCCGTCGCAGGCTACCGCGTACCGCCCCCGAAGCCGACCACCGGTTCCGGACCTTCCGGACCGGCTATCGCCCCCGCAGCCGGCGTACGAGGATGCTCGCGTCCCCGCGGGACTCAAGGTCGGCCAGCACCACGGCGACCGCCTCGCGCACGATCCGGCCCCGGTCGACCGCCAGCCCGTGCTCGCCGCGGAGCACCAGCCGGGCGTGTTCGAGGTCCATGAGCTCCTCGGCGGACACGTACACGGTGATCTTCTCGTCGTGCCGCTCGCGCCCGCTGGGCCGCCGTCCCGCGGCCCGTCCACGGCGGCGGTTCGCGCCGGCGGCGGACGCGGGTGAACCGTCCTGTGGTGACTGAGCGGATTGCACGGACTGCCGCCGTGCCGAGCGCGTCGCCTCCGGGGCGGCCCCAGCGGCCTTGTCCGCCTCAGCGGCGCCTGCCCGGCTGCGGGACTCCCCCGCGTCGGCCGGCTCCGCGTCCGCGGCCACGTGCTCGGCGCCTTCGCCGTCACCACCCTGCGCGGGCACCGCCGGCGGCGCGTCCTCCGCGGCGGTGGGATCGCTCTCCCCCGCCGGCGCCGGCACCCTGGCCTCGCCGTTGGCCTGGCGCCGGGGAGTGGACGCCTGGAGCGCCATCCCCCCTGTCGTTCGGAACAGTTCGTCGGCCCCCGGCAGACTCACTCGGCGTGACACCGGGCGAGCACCTCCCTGGCGAGCTGGCGATAGGCGGCGGCACCGACGGAGTTGGAGGCGTACGTGGTGATCGGCTCACCGGCGACCGTGGTCTCCGGGAAGCGGACCGTGCGCCCGATGACCGTGTGGTAGACGTGGTCGTCGAACGCCTCGACGACACGCGCGAGCACCTCTCGGCTGTGCACGGTGCGCGAGTCGTACATCGTGGCGAGGATCCCGTCGAGTTCCAGCTCCGGGTTGAGCCGCTCCTGGACCTTCTCGATGGTCTCGGTCAGCAGCGCCACACCACGGAGGGCGAAGAACTCGCACTCCAGAGGGACGATCACCTTGTGCGCGGCCGTCAACGCGTTCACCGTGAGCAGACCCAGCGAGGGCTGGCAGTCGATCACGATGTAGTCGTAGTCCGCCATGAGCGGCTTCAGGGCGCGCTGCAGGGTCGACTCGCGCGCGACCTCGCTCACCAGCTGGACCTCGGCCGCGGACAGGTCGATGTTGCTCGGCAGCAGGTCCATGTTGGGGACCGCGGTCTTCAGGAGGACCTCGTCGGCCGCCATGCCCCGCTCCATGAGCAGGTTGTAGACGGTGAGGTCGAGCTCCATCGGGTTCACGCCGAGGCCGACCGAGAGCGCCCCCTGCGGGTCGAAGTCGACCAGCAGGACACGCCGTCCGTACTCCGCGAGCGCGGCACCCAGATTGATGGTCGACGTCGTCTTGCCGACGCCGCCCTTCTGGTTGCACATCGCGATGATCTTCGCGGGGCCGTGGTCGGTCAGCGGGCCGGGGATCGGGAAGTACGGCAGCGGGCGCCCCGTCGGGCCGATGCGCTCACGGCGCTGTCGGGCCGCGTCGGGCGCGAGCGTGGCCGCGTACTCCGGATCGGGCTCGTACTCGGCGTCGGGGTCGTAGAAGTGCCCCTCGGGCAGTTCGTCGTAGTCGGCGAAGTGGTTGCGGATCTCGCCACTTCCGTCGCCGGCCATGGCGTTCACGTGATGGCCATCCATGCTCATGTGTGCTGTCTGAGTCACCTGCGGACTCTGGTGGGCTGCGAAGGTGCGCACCGCTACGGAGCCGACAGCCTGAAGCCCCGTGGGCCGTTGGCCCTGCGCAGGGATTCCTGGTTGACCACCCCCGGGAGTAAATGTCGACTCATTCACAAGTCGTCTTACCTCCTTGGTGACCAGGGAACTTCTAGATAGGTCAGCGTGGCACCATGCCGACGGTTGGCGACTCTATGGCGTGTCGGCGGTTCGCAGCAACACAATCCGCCGGACCCGGCCCGATGTGTCGGCAATGAAACATCCCGCTGTCAAGGGCGTACGGCCGTCGCACGGCAGGTTTCACCGTTGCGCGAATCGGTTGAAGGGTTACGTTCGAGGCGAGTTGACCACGCATTGCGAGGTGAACATACACACTTCCGGCCGGACCTCATCAGGCAAGGTCCGGCCGGAAGTGCACCGTTGACGAGCTGTGTTGACGTATCGCCTTTTGCCGTCGGCAAGTCGACTCGCAGCTCCCCCGGGTTCAGCCGAGCAGCGACTCCAGTTCGACGTGCTCCAGGCCGTGGGCCTGCGCGACCTCGCGGTAAACGACCTTGCCGTCATGGGTGTTGAGGCCCTTGGCCAGCGCGGGGTCACGGCGCAGCGCCTCGACCCAGCCGCGGTCGGCGAGCTCCACGATGTACGGCAGCGTGGCGTTGGTGAGCGCGTACGTGGAGGTGTTGGGCACCGCGCCCGGCATGTTGGCGACGCAGTAGAAGACCGACTCGTGGACCGTGAAGGTCGGCTCCGCGTGGGTGGTGGGGCGTGAGTCCTCGAAGCAGCCGCCCTGGTCGATCGCGATGTCGACAAGGACACTTCCCGGCTTCATCCGGGAGACGAGCTCGTTGGTGACCAGCTTGGGGGCCTTGGCGCCCGGGATGAGGACGGCGCCGATGACGAGGTCGGCCTCCAGGCAGGCCTTCTCCAGCTCGAAGGCGTTGGAGACGACGGTCTGGATCTTCGTACCGAAGATCTTGTCCGCTTCCTTGAGCTTGTTGATGTCCTTGTCGAGCAGGGTCACGTGGAAGCCCATGCCGATGGCGATCTGGGCGGCGTTCCAGCCCGACACGCCGCCGCCGATGACGACGGCCCGGCCGGCCGGCACCCCCGGGACGCCGCCGGGCAGCACGCCGCGGCCGCCGCCCGCGCGCATGAGGTGGTACGCGCCGACCTGCGGGGCCAGCCGGCCCGCGACCTCGGACATGGGGGCGAGCAGCGGCAGCGCGCGGCCCGGCAGCTCGACGGTCTCGTACGCGATCGCGGTCGTCCCCGACTCCAGGAGGGCGTCCGTGCACTCCTTGGACGCGGCCAGGTGCAGGTAGGTGAAGAGCGTCTGGTCCTTGCGGAGGCGGTGGTACTCCTCGGCGACGGGCTCCTTGACCTTGAGCAGGAGGTCGGCGGCGGCCCACACCTCGTCGGCGGTCTGAAGGATTCCGGCGCCGGCGGCGACGTACTCGTCGTCCGTGATCGACGAGCCGGCACCGGCGTTCCGCTCGACGACGACCTGATGGCCGTGGCGCACCAGTTCGTGCACGCCGGCGGGGGTGATGGCCACCCGGAACTCGTTGTTCTTGACCTCGCGGGGGATGCCGACCTTCACGTCGATCACGGTCCTTGGCTCAGAGGGGTGGGGCGCACGCGCGCACGGGCGACGCGTACTCAGGCAACGCAGGACATACCCGTACGCACCGGAGCGCACTGGGATACACCGCAGAGAACCCGGCGGCGAACCCAGTTTAATGAAGGCTGCCCTGCTGTCTAGCCTTCCAATGCATCAAGCTCCAGCCGATCCGCTACGGATTTCGCAGGTGTTAGCGCGGTGTTCCGTCTCGGTCTCGTCGGCGGCACAGGCGTCGCCCTCGTGGAGGGGGTGGCGTGCGTGGAGTTCGTCGAGTCGGTCGAGTTCGTCTCCCAGCATGCGCTCGGCCGTCCCCCGGTGCAGCCGGGCCGCCGCCGGGTCCCCGAGCCTGTCCAGCGTGTCGGCGAGCCGGACGTGCAGCGCGGCCTGCAACCGCGTGTCCTCGGCGCGGCGCGCCCACTGAAGTGCCTCCTGGCAGATGGCCAGCGACTCCTCGTACCGTCCCGCGTACTCCTGGACGCGCCCCATCTCGCTCAGCGCCCTCGCCTGGCCGCCCACGTCGCCGAGCCTGCGGTAGCCGGTGAGGGCCGAGGACCAGTTGCGCAGTGCCTCGCTGTAGCGGCCCACGCAGGTGTGGGTGCCGGCGATACGGCCGTAGAGCCGGGCGGCGTCGGCGCGCTCGTCGCGGGCGAGCCGCTGGGCGAGCGCCCTGCCGTACCAGTCGGCGGCCCGTTCGTAATCCCCGAGCTCCTGGTGGGCGCCCCCTACGGATTCCATCGCGCGGCCGGTCGCATACGGGTCGTTCGCCTCCCGTGCGGCGTCCAGCGCGGCCCGGTAGCGGGCGAGCGCCTCGTTCGTACGGCCGGTCCGGGCGTCCAGGTCGGCGAGGTTCAGCAGGGCGGCGGCCTTCTCCCGGGGCAGCTTCCGGCGCTCGGCGACATCGAGGACGAGCCGGTGGATGCCGTACAGATCGGGGGCGGCGGCCTGGGTGCCGAAGTGGGCGACCATCGTGCGCACCAGCTGGGACATCAGGCGCCTGGCCAGCGTGTCCAGCTCCCCGTCGGCGACCGCGAGCCGGGCCGCGGCCAGCAGCGCGGGCCGGCGGATGCGCAGCCAGTCCTCGGCGGCCCGGGGCGTGGGGAAGCGCAGGGCGCGGGGCATCTCCTGGAGCTTGTCGCGGGCCTGGGCACTGTCGGTCTCGGTGATGGTGCGGCAGGACTGCAGGAGGCGCAGGGTTCGCTCCAGCATCCGGGCGCGGGCCAGCTGGAGCTCGGCCGGGCGGTCCTGCTTCTCGGCGAGGGTACGCAGCATGGGCTGCAGACAGGCGGGCACCTCGTACTGCGGCAGCGGCGAGTCGACCGCGTGGAGGAAGCCCAGCGCCACGAAGTCGTCCAGCGTGGTGCGTGCGGCGCCGACCGAGCAGCCGGCCAGCGCGGACGCGGTGTGCGGGTCGACGAGGCCCGCCGGGGCGAGCGAGAGCAGTCGCAGTATCCGGGCGGCGGGGCTGAGCAGGGAGCCGTACGCGAGCCGGAAGACGCGGGCGAGCGGCGGCCCCTCGTCGTCCGCGGCGTTCAGATGCCTGGCCAGGTCGGCCACGGCGGCCTTGGGGCGGGCGGCGAGCCAGCCCCCGGCGAGCATCAGCGCGGCGGGCTGACCGGTGCACTCCAGGACCAGTTCCTCGGCGGCGCGCGGGTCGACGGTGACGCGTACGGATCCGGTGAAGCGGCTGAGCAGTTCCACCGCGGACTTGGTGTCCAGGCCGCCCAGGGTGCACGGGCGGACGTCGGAGATACCGGTCAGCGGCCCGCCGGACACCGCGACGACCAGGCACTCGGGGTTGTCCGGGAGCAGCGCGTCGACCTGCTCGGCGTCGGCCGCGTCATCCAGCAGGAGCAGCGCCCGCCGGTCGGCGAGGGCGTCGCGCAGCGCCGCGCTGAGGTCGTCCTCGTCCGCGCCGGGCGGGGTGGGCAGGTCCAGGGCGGAGAGCAGTTCGCGGGCCGCGCGCTCGATCGGTACGCGGGTGCCGTCGGGCTCCGTGAGGCGCGCGCGGAGCACGCCGTCGGGGTAACTCTCGGCGACCTGCCGTGCGAGCTCCTCGGCGAGCGCGGTGCGCCCGTAGCCGGGGCGGCCCGCGATGAGGAGTACGCGCGCGCGTGGGGCTTTGCGGCCAGAGAGGGTTTCGAGACCGGCGCTTTCGATGTCGGCGCGCAGTTCCTTCAACTCGCGTTCGCGGCCGAGGAACTGACGGGCCGTGGGGGTGTCGTCGACAGCCGGGGGCTGTTCGGTTCCGGACACCTCGGTGCTCTCCGTGTCGACCGCCTGATCCGTCACGGGTCACGCTCCCGTCCCACTGCACGCGCAAGGCCCGCCGGGACTCCGGTGCGGGCGTGTTGCAGAGCCTAGTTCACGCTCTGCGACGATCCGGGCGGAGCACGGCGGAGGCGTCCCCCGATCGGATCAGGCGATCGTAGGACCGGCGGGGCCGGACCGGTGAGAAGCCCGCACGCGGGCCCTGAAGGCCCCTCTCAGGGCTCGAACGGCCGGGCCGGCCACGGGGCCTCAGCGGGGCGCAGTGCGTCGAGCCCGTCGCCGTTCAGGGCCGCGACCAGGGAAAGGACACCGACGACCAGGCAGTTGTTGTGCAGGTCACCGGCCAGCACGCCGCGTACGAGCTCCTCGACGGGCACGCGGGCGAGCTCCATGTCGGCCTCCTCGTCCTCGACCTCGAAACGCCGGCCGTCGGCCTCGGAGAGATCGCGGGCGAGGAAGATCCGCACGGCCTCGTCGCAGCCGCCCGGCGTGGTGTAGACGTCGGTGAGGACCCGCCAGTCCTCGGCCTTGACGTGCGCCTCCTCGTACAGCTCGCGCTGGGCGGCGTGCAGCGGGTTCTCGCCGGGGACGTCCAGGAGACCGGCGGGGATCTCCCACAGCTTCTGGCGCACGGGGTGGCGGTACTGGCGGATGACCAGGACACGGCCGGTGTCGTCGAGGGCGAGTACGGCGACGGAGCCGGGGTGGACCTGGTAGTCGCGGTGGACGACCGATCCGCCCGGCATGACCACGTCGTCGGTGCGCACGGAGGTCTTGTTGCCGACGAAGGGCGTGTCGGTCGACCTGACCTCCCACTCCTCGGCGGTGTCCTTGATGGCCATGTCGAGTTGTCCTCCCACACGTGCGAAGAAGCCGGGGAGCGTGTCCCGCGGGACACGCTCCCCGGCCACCGTACAGCTCGCGCACGGCTCGCTCTCACTGGCCCGTCGTGCGCGCTTCTTCCTGGCGCTCGACGGCCGCCTTGACCAGCCCGGCGAACAGCGGGTGCGGCCGCGTCGGGCGCGAGCGCAGCTCGGGGTGCGCCTGGGTGGCGACCAGGTAGGGGTGCACGTCACGCGGGTACTCCACGTACTCGACGAGCTTGCCGTCCGGGGAGGTGCCCGAGAACAGCAGACCGGCCTTCTTCTCCAGCTCGGCGCGGTAGGAGTTGTTGACCTCGTAGCGGTGACGGTGCCGTTCCTCGACGTACTCCTTGCCGCCGTGGACCTCGCGCACGATCGAGCCCTCGGCGAGCTTCGCCGGGTACATGCCCAGCCGCATCGTGCCGCCCATGTCGCCCTCTCCGGCGACGATGTCGAGCTGCTCGGCCATGGTGGAGATGACCGGGTGGGCGGTGGCGGAGTCGAACTCGGTGGAGTTGGCGTCCGGGATGCCGGCCAGGTTCCGGGCGGCCTCGATCACGATGCACTGCAGGCCGAGGCAGAGACCAAGGAGCGGGATCCGGTTCTCGCGGGCGTACTGGATGGCGCCGACCTTGCCGGACACACCGCGGTCGCCGAAGCCGCCGGGGATGCAGATCGCGTCCACGTCGGCGAGCTGCTCGGCCGCTCCGGACGGGGTCTTGCAGTCGTCCGAGGTGACCCACTTGATCTTCACGCGGGCCCTGTTGGCGAAGCCGCCGGCGCGCAGGGCCTCGGTGACGGACAGGTAGGCGTCGGGCAGGTCGATGTACTTGCCGACGAGCGCCAGGTTGATCTCGTGCCGCGGCTTGTGGACGCGGTCGAGCAGGTCGTCCCAGGTCGTCCAGTCCACGTCACGGAAGGGCAGGTCCAGCTTGCGGACGACGTAGGCGTCGAGGCCCTCGCCGTGCACGGTCTTCGGGATGTCGTAGATCGATCGGGCGTCGGGGCAGGCGACCACCGCGGCCTCGTCGACGTCGCACATCAGCGAGATCTTGCGCTTGATCGCGGTGGGCACCTCACGGTCGCAGCGCAGCACGATCGCGTCGGGCTGGATACCGATGTTCCGCAGGGCGGCGACCGAGTGCTGGGTCGGCTTCGTCTTCAGCTCCCCCGAGGGACCGATGTACGGCAGGAGCGAGATGTGCACCACGAAGACGTTGTCGCGGCCGACCTCGTGACGGACCTGGCGGACGGTCTCCAGGAACGGCAGCGACTCGATGTCGCCGACCGTGCCGCCGACCTCGGTGATCACGACATCGACCTCGTCGGAGGCCATGCGCCGGATGCGGTGCTTGATCTCGTTGGTGATGTGCGGGATGACCTGGACGGTGTCGCCCAGGTACTCGCCGCGCCGCTCCTTGGCAATGACGGTCGAGTACACCTGGCCGGTCGTGACGTTGGCGGATCCGTCCAGGTCACGGTCGAGGAAACGCTCGTAGTGTCCGATGTCGAGATCGGTCTCCGCGCCGTCGTTGGTGACGAAGACCTCGCCGTGCTGGAAGGGGTTCATCGTGCCCGGGTCGACGTTCAGGTACGGGTCCAGCTTCTGCATCACCACGCGCAGGCCCCGTGCCTTGAGCAGCATGCCGAGGCTGGAGGCGGTGAGGCCCTTGCCGAGCGAGGAGGCGACACCCCCGGTGACGAAGATGTGCTTGGTCGTCGTGGATTTGGGCGGCATGGCCAAGAGGGGGCTCCCGTGGTCGCGGTCTGGAATGCGGGGCGGCTGTCGCCCCGGAGGGTTCCGGGGTGCCGTCGCTGCGGTTCGGGGGACCCTTTGTTTGTCCGGGGCGCCCACCGGTCCACGGGCTACCAGCGTATCAGCGACGGCGCGACACGACTTCCGGCCACGCTCCGCGCACAAGCCGCCACGCAGACCACTCGACGTCACTCGACGTCACCCTTTGCTCACTCGTTCGGCTCACCTACGTTGCCGGGAGCGGCACGCGGAGGGCGGAACAGCGTCGTATCCTCTTCGGACATCGCTGCCGAGCCCGGCCGGCGAACGGCACCACCCCCGCCCGTCTCCGGAACCACATGAGCTCGTCAGTTCGTTGAGCAACGAACGCCTTCATTCCCTTGAGCATCGTTGTACGACGACGCTTTAGACGCTTTAACAGAACCCAGGGATCTCGTTCGACACTGGTCCTATGGGTCCCATGACCGCACAGCGACCGCCCCTCGGGGGGCGACGTGGCCGTTCGACTGGAGTTACATTGGCCGGGCGCATCGAAGACTACGCACTCATCGGAGACATGCAGACCGCCGCGCTGGTCTGCCGGGACGGCACGGTGGACTGGCTGTGCCTGCCCCGTTTCGACTCCCATGCCGTCTTCGCAGGGCTACTCGGCAACGAGGAGCACGGTTTCTGGCGTCTCGGACCGGCCCACGCGGCCGACGCCGAGCCGCCGTCGGCATCCCGGCGGTCCTACCGCGGGGACTCGCTCGTCCTGGAATCGGAGTGGGACACCCCGCGCGGCACGGTCCGGGTGACCGATTTCATGCCGCCGCGTGACGGCGCCCCGCAGCTGATCCGGATCGTCGAGGGAGTCAGCGGCCGGGTGCCGATGCGCTCGGCGCTGCGGATGCGGTTCTCCTACGGCCGTGTCGTGCCGTGGGTGCACAAGCACGAGGGCCGGACGGTCGCGGTCGCCGGGCCCGACTCGGTCTGGTTCGACACCACGGCGGAGACGTACGGCAAGTCGCTCACGACCTACGCCGACTTCACGGTGGCGCCGGGCGAGAAGATCGCCTTCACCATTTCCTGGCAGCCTTCCCACAAGGAGCCGCCGGCGCTGCCGGAGCCGGAGCAGTCACTGGAGGCGACGGAGGACTTCTGGCGCGAGTGGGTCGAGCACTGCACGTACCACGGTCCGTACCGCGAGGCCGTGGTCCGCTCCCTCATCACCCTGAAGGCCCTGACGTACGCCCCCACGGGCGGCATCGTGGCGGCTCCCACCACCTCGCTCCCGGAGCACATCGGCGGGGTCCGCAACTGGGACTACCGCTACACCTGGCTGCGTGACGCGGCGATCACCCTGTCCTCGCTGCTGCGCACCGGCTACCGCGAGGAAGCACGCGCCTGGCGCGAGTGGCTGCTGCGGGCCGTGGCCGGCGACCCCGAGAACCTGCAGATCATGTACGGCATCGCGGGCGAGCGGGAGCTGGGCGAGGCGGAGCTGGACTGGCTGCCCGGGTACGAGGACTCGGCGCCGGTCCGGGTGGGCAACGGCGCGGCACACCAGCTCCAGCTGGACGTGTACGGCGAGGTCACCGAGGCCCTGCACCTGGCCCATATGACGGGTCTGGCCCGTAACGACTACGCGGCCCTGCTCCAGCTGAAGCTGATCCGCTACCTGGAGGACCACTGGGACGAGCCGGACGAGGGCATCTGGGAGGTGCGCGGCCCGCGCCGCCACTTCGTGCACTCCAAGGTGATGGCCTGGGTGGCCGTGGACCGCACGATCAAGCTGATCGAGTCGGGCGACGCGGACGGCCCGCTGGAGAAGTGGCGCGAGCTGCGCGACGACATCCACCGGGACGTGTGCGAGCGCGGCTACGACAAGGAGCGCAACACCTTCACGCAGTCGTACGGCTCGAAGGAGCTGGACGCCTCGCTGCTGCTGATCCCGCAGGTGGGCTTCCTGCCACCGGACGACAAGCGCGTGATCGGCACGATCGAGGCCATCCAGCGCGAGCTGTCGACCTCGGACGGGTTCATCCTGCGCTACCCGACGTCGGGCGAGCACGAGGGCGTGGACGGGCTGCCGGGTGACGAGGGCGCGTTCCTGGCCTGCTCGTTCTGGATGGCGGACGACCTGGCGATGATCGGCCGCGTCGACGAGGCCCGCAAGCTCTTCGAGAAGCTGCTGGCGCTGCGCAACGACCTGGGTCTGCTCGCCGAGGAGTGGGACCCGCGTCTGAAGCGCCAGGTCGGCAACTTCCCCCAGGCGTTCAGCCACGTGCCGCTGATCGACACGGCACTGAGGCTGACGGCTTCGGGCGCCTACGGAGGCTGATTTCGGCGCCCGCGCGCGGCGGATCGGCGCACAGCCAGGCGCGTGAAGCAAGCGCTTGCGCCCTGACGCACGGGTCAGGACCGGTCCGCCTCATGCTCAGGACCGGTCCGCGCCACGAAAGGCACCGGTCCTGCCGGACTCGACGGGGACCGGCCCTGCCCGATCGACGGGGGCCGGTCCGCCACACCCGAAGTCTGGTTGCCGCCCGGCAGAGGACGATCCGGGAACACGCCCGCCGCGACGGGAGTCCCCTTGCTCGAAGGGGGCGGCCCGCCTAGGAGAGGGGCAGGGGCTGGGTCAACTCGTCGTAGACGCTCAGCACCTGGGACACGGTCTCGTCCTCGGTCGGCCAGGTGGCGGTCTGCCGGGCGCCCCGCTCCACGAGGAGCTTGCGCCGGCCGGGATCGGCGAGGAGACGTACGACGGCCTCCCCGAAGGCCTCCGCGTCGCCGTACGGGACGAGTTCGGCCGCGTCGCCGACCAGTTCCGGGATGCCGGGGGCGGCCGCCGCGACGAGCGGCACGCGCGCGTGGAGTGCTTCCTGGGCGAGCACCGACCGGGCCTCCCAGCTGCTCGGCAGCAGCGCGAGATCCGCGGCGGCGATCAGCTCACCGACATCGTCACGCCGTCCCACCAGCCGCACGGGCAGTTCCTCGTCCTCGATGCGCCGCTGCAGAACGGGCCGTAGCGGGCCCTCCCCCGCGACCACGAGCAACGGCACGGGGTCGAGCCCGCACCAGGCCCGCGCGGCGTCCAGCAGCGTCTCGTGCCCCCGGTCCCGGTCGAGCGTGCCGACGGCCATGAGCAACGGCCGGTCGGTGGCGCCGACTTCGGCCCGCGCCTTGGACCGCGGCCGATCGGGGTCGTCCTCGCCGGGGAGCCGCGGCGGGAGGGCGATGGCGGCGAGTCGTGCGTCCCGCGCACCCCGGCTGCGTGCCCGGTCGACGAGGTCGGAGGTCGTCCCGAGCACCACCGTCGCGGCCTTGGCGACCCGCCGCTCCAGCATCCGCAGCAGATGCCCCCGCGCCCCCTCGGCATGCGCTCGCGAATGCCACGTCACCACGAACGGCACCGGCCGCCCGCTCAGCGCGAGCGAGGCACGGAACGCGGCATGCAGGCCGTGCGCGTGCACCAGGTCGGCGTCCGCGCAGGCCGTCCGCAGCGCGGCCACGGAGGCGGGGTCGCTGCTGCGGGGCACGGGAACGTGCACGGCGCCCACACCGGTGAAGTCGTACGTCCGGTCCGCCTCGCCGGGGGCGCACACCGTGACCCGGACGCCGCGGGCGACGAGGCCCGAGGCCAGCGACCGCACGTGCGCGCTGCTGCCCGCGCTCCCACCGCCGAGCACCTGCACGGTGCGCAGCGGCGACTGGCCGTGTGGTGAGTGGCTGCTCACGTGGCTCACGTGGCCGGGGCTCCTGGTTCGGCATCGGGCGGTCACGAAGAAACGTACAGAACGATCGTGCGGAGGGGCTGCCGCGCGAACCGCTTCCGCGCGCTACGCCAAGGATGCCAGGCCATGAGGAAGTTGCGGCACCACGCAGGAGGCGCTCCCGCACCACCATGGGCAACCCGACCACACCAGGTCACCCACACGAGTGAGGGTCCGTACGGCGGTTGCCCTCCCGGGCCACGGGCGCACCGGCGGTTGCTCACCGGGGCTTCAGGGAGCGTGCCACCTCACTGATCCGTTCCCCGTACGCGGCAGCCGCCACGAGCGCGCCCGCGTGGGCGAGCAGCCCCAGTCGTCCGTTGCCGATGGCGACGGCGGTCCCCAACGCGGCACCGAGTGCGTGGGCCCCGCTGTCGCCGATCATGGTCCGCTCCCCCAGGTCGCCGGGCAGCACGGCGACCGAGGCACCGACGACGGAGGCGGCCACGTCCCCCGCGACTCCGCCCCGCACCATCCCCGGCGCACCGAGCGCGATCACCGTTCCGGCCGCCGTACCTGGCCGCACGTCCACGAGGTTCACGAAATGCGCGGCTCCGGCGATCACGACCCCGGCGAGCACCTTGTCGACGGTCCGCTCCTTCAGCAGCGCCCCCGCGACCAGCCCCGCCGCCGAGATCCCGAACAACTTGACGGCACCAGTCGTCACTTCGCCCTCGCGCAGGGCGGCCAGATGGACGCTGACCCCCCGCCGTGGGTCCCCGGCCCCGGCAACGTCGTCGTAGGCCCCGCACGCCCCGGCCGCCAACACGGCGACCCCGGCGCCGGGGTGAGCCCGCCCGGCCGCGAGCACGGCCCCTGCCGTCACCGCGGGCCCGGCGTACAGGTCGACGGTCCGCCCCGCGTGGTTCTCGCGCCGCCAGCGGTCGGGGCCGCCGGGCGGGCGGGAACGCAGGGCGGTGAGTACGGCTCGGGTGGAGGCGGCGGCGAGGCCGAGGCAGAGGCGGCGGCTCATACGGCTCAACCCTAGGGGCACGGCGGGACGGGTCGGATACGGGGACGACGGAGCGACGAAGCACCGACCCCGGAACGGCGAACAGCCGGACGGCGTACCAGCCGTACCAACGCCGGATCGCAGAGCGGTCACCGGTCGTCACCCGGCCCCGGGACCGGACCCGGACCCGGACCCGGGACCGGGAGCGGGACCCGGACCGGGAGCGGTTGTGACACCACGGGACCGCGGAGCGGTCAAGCCCCCGGCCGCAAAGCAGCCGAAGGCCCTGCCTCACCCGTCGCCCCGGGCCGTCGCCAGCAACTCCTCCGCGTGGGCCCTGGCCGTCTCGGAATCCTCCTGACCCGCCAGCATCCGCGACAGCTCCCGGACGCGTTCCTCGCCCTCCAGCACCTTCACCCCGGAGCGCGTCACGGACCCGTCGTTGGTCTTCTCCACCAGCAACTGCCGGTCGGCGAACGCGGCGACCTGCGGCAGATGCGTCACGACCACGACCTGCGCGCTCTTGGCGAGCTTGGCGAGCCGCCGCCCGATCTCGACCGCGGCCTTGCCGCCGACGCCCGCGTCGACCTCGTCGAACAGATACGTCGGCACGGGATCGGTCCCGGCGAAGACCACCTCCACCGCGAGCATCACGCGCGACAGCTCACCACCGGACGCCCCCTTGGCGATGGGCCGCGGCGGCGCCCCCGGATGCGGCGCCAGCAGCAACTCGACCTCGTCGGCACCGGACGGCCCGTACGCGACGGCGCGCCCCCCGACCTCGACGCCCTCCGGGTCCTCGGTCTGCCGGATCGCGAAGGACACGCGCGCGTGCGGCATGGCCAGCGAGGCCAGCTCCGCGGTCACGGCCGCCGCGAAGCGCTCGGCGGCCTCCGTCCGCGCGTCCGTCAGGGCCTGCGCCAGCCCGCCCAGCTCGGTCCGCAGCGCGTCCCGCTCGGCGGTCAGTTCCTCGATCCGCTCGTCGTCGCCGTCCAGTTCGGTGAGGCGCGTGGCGCTCTGCTCGGCCCAGGCGAGCACGGAGGCCACGTCCTGCCCGTACTTCCGGGTCAGCGCGTTCAGCGCGGCACGGCGCTCCTCGACCGCCGCGAGCCGCAGCGGATCGGCGTCCAGGTCGTCGGCGTACCCGGCCAGTTCCCCGGCCACATCGCCCAGCAGGATCCCGATCTCGCCGATTCGGTCCGCGAGCGCGGCCAACGCGGGATCGTGCGACCGTACGGCCTCCAGTGCCCGGTGTGCGCCCGCGACGAGCGTCGAGGCGTCCACGCCCTCCGGGTCCTCGGGATTGCCCGCGAGAGCGGCGTGTGCGGCCGTCGCGGCGGACGCCAGCGCCTCGGCGTGCCCCAGCCGCTCGGCCTCCTCGGCCAGTTCCGTGTCCTCGCCGGGCCGTGGCTCCACGGCCGCGATCTCGTCGAGGCCGTAGCGCAGCATGTCGGCTTCCTGCGCTCGTTCACGCGCGCGTGTGGTGATCTCGTCCAGTTCCGCGGAGATGGCGCGCAGCCTTCGGTACGCCTCCGCGTACTTGGCGAGGGGGGCGGTCACCGCGTCACCCGCGTACCGGTCGAGCGCCTGCCGCTGCCGGGACAGCTTGAGCAGCCCCTGCTGGTCGGTCTGCCCGTGCACGGCCACCAGTTCGTCGGCCAGTTCGGCGAGCACGCCCACCGGCACGGAACGCCCGCCGAGGTGTGCCCGCGAGCGCCCCTCGGCGGAAACGGTACGGCTGATCAGCAGCGCCCCGTCGTCGAGTTCGGCCCCGGCCTCCTCGGCGCGTACGACCGCCGAGGCGCCCACGGGCACGCTGACCCGCCCCTCGACGAGCGCGTTCTTCGCCCCGATCCGTACGAGCGCCGGGTCCGCGCGCCCGCCCAGCAGCAGGCCGAGGCTGGTGACCACCATGGTCTTGCCCGCGCCCGTCTCCCCTGTGACGGCGGTGAACCCGGGCGACAACTCGACGACGGCGTCGTCGATGACTCCGAGCGACCGTATCCGCATCTCTTCCAGCACGGAGAAGACCATACGAGGTCGAGGCCAAGGAGTGCGAGGTGCCCTGTCACCCGGGGGAGGGACGCGCGCCTGAAGGGGCGCGGGACGGTACCGATATGCGGCTGCGCCGCGTGGGCGCTACAAGCCACAACGAACCCGCAGCCGCCGAAGCTCCCTCAAACCCCCACGGCGCATCCGCTAGTGCGGCGCCCCCCGCCACCCTGCAACCGGCAACGCGAACTTGGCCACCAGCCGATCGGTGAACGAAGCATGGTGCAACCGGGCGAGCCGCACCGGCACCGCCCCCCGCCGCACCTCGACGCGCGCTCCCGGCGGCAACTCCACAGTCCGCCGCCCGTCGCACCACAACACGCCCGGCGGAATATGAGGCAGAACCTCCACCGCGAGCACGGAGTCCGGCGACGTCACCAACGGCTTCGCGAACAGCGCGTGCGCGCTGATCGGCACCATCAGCAGCGCCTCGACCTCCGGCCACACCACAGGCCCGCCGGCCGAGAAGGCATAAGCCGTCGACCCGGTCGGCGTGGACAGCACGATCCCGTCGCAGCCGAAGCCCGTCACCGGCCGCCCGTCGATCTCCAGCACGACCTCCAGGAGCTTCTCGGCCCCCGCCTTCTGCACGGCGGCCTCGTTGAGCGCCCAGTCGGTGTGCACGATCTCGCCGTTGCGGTGCACGACGACGTCGACGGTCATGCGCTCCTCGACCTCGTACGCCTTGGTCACCACCCGGTCGACGACCTTGTCCAGGTCGTCCCGTTCGGCCTCGGCGAGGAAGCCGACGCTCCCGAGGTTGACGCCGAGCATCGGCACCCCGGAGGCACGGGCGAACTCGGCGCCGCGCAGCAGCGTGCCGTCGCCGCCGAGCACGATGAGCAGCTCACACCCTTCGAGGCACTGCGGAGTGGCCTCCTTGACCAGCTCCACCTCGTCCGGCAGCGGCAGGTCGCGCGCCTCGTACTCCAGGACGCGCACGCCGAGTCCGGAGCGCAGCAGCCCCTTGACCACGAGTTCGGCGCTACGGATGGCCGCCGGCCGCCCGGTGTGGGCCAGCAGGAAAACAGTACGAGCTCGGTTCTGCGTCAACGCGGCCCCTCCGCCACTGCACGGTCAACATCGGCCGGATCCAGCGCGGGTGCCCCGGCTCGCAGCCACAGAAAGTACTCGACATTGCCCGAGGGTCCGGGCAGCGGGCTGGCGGTCACGCCGCGCACGCCGAGCCCCAACTCCATCGCCTTCTCGCCCACTGAGCGCACCGCCTCGGCGCGCAGCTCCGGGCTGCGTACGACTCCGCCACTCCCCAGCCGCTCCTTCCCCACCTCGAACTGCGGCTTGACCATCATCACCAGATCGGCGTCCGGTTTCACGCACCGCACCAGGGCGGGCAGCACCAGGCCGAGCGGGATGAAGGACAGATCCCCCACGACAAGATCCACAGGTTCCCCATCGATCGCTGCGAGCGTCAACTCACGTACGTTCGTACGGTCCTTGACGGTGACGCGTTCATCGCTTCGCAGAGACCACGCAAGTTGTCCGTAGCCGACGTCGACGGCGATGACATGCGCGGCGCCCGCCCGCAGCAGGACGTCGGTGAAACCGCCCGTGGACGCGCCGGCGTCGAGCGCCCGCCGTCCCTCGACCGCCAGCCCCTGCGGCACGAACGCCTTCAGGGCACCGGCGAGCTTGTGTCCGCCGCGCGAGACGTAATCCGGATCGCTGTCGTCCGGTGCGACCACGATCGCGGCGGCGGTCTCCACCTGGGTGGCGGGCTTGGTCGCCGTGGTCTTGCCGACGGTCACGCGCCCGGCGGCGATCAGCTGGCTCGCGTGCTCACGCGAGCGCGCGAGCTTCCGCCGCACCAGTTCGGCGTCGAGACGGCGGCGTGCCACTCCTGCCACGTGTGGTTCAGCTCCTGTGTTGGTCCTGTGTGGGTACCGACTGGGTGGTGTGGCCCGAAGGGCCTCGCCCGGGCGCCGGAGGTCCCGGGCGGGCGTCGAGCGCGGTCAGCGCGTCCCGCAGCCCCCCGTGTACATCCTCGTACACCTCGACGTGTCCGTCGGTGCCGAGGTGGTCGGCGTCCCCCAGCCGGTCGAGGGCCGCGTCGACGTCGGCGTTGCCGGTGGGGGTGCGTGGCACGCCGAGCGGGGCCGGGGCGGCCGGGTCGTACGCGGGCTCGCCCTCCGGCTCAGGCTCGGGCACGACGGGCTCCGGGGTCCCTTCCTCGGGGGCCTCGGCGTCTGGCACGGAGTCGCTCATGCCCCGACGCTACCGCGAAGCCCCTGAGTACCGTCGATGCAGCCCTGGGGTACCGTCGATCGCGATGGCCACGATTGAGGAGTGCCGCAGCGCACTCGACAAGCTCTCCGAGAACCTGGCGGGCGCCGACGGCGACGTCCGTACCGCCGCCGCGCTCGACCGCTCACTGAGCTGCCACATCACCGACCTGGACGTCACCTTCGCCAGCCGGCTGAGGGACGGCCGGATCGAGGTGCTGGACACGCTCCAGGGGCCGCCGCCGGAGAGGGCCGAGATCCGCCTCACGATGACCGGGGACGACCTGGTCTCCATGGTCAACGGCGAGCTCCACTTCGCCAAGGCCTGGGGCTCAGGCCGGGTCAGGCTGGAAGCGGGCCTGCTCGACCTCGTGCGCCTCAGGAAGCTCCTGTGATCAGTTTCTTTCTCTGATCGCCTTCCGTGGTCACCTTCTGTGATCCCCTTCTCTGATCAGCTTCTGTGATCAGGCGGACGCCTCTGCCGCACCCACCCGGGTACGGGCCTTACGTGCCGCCGGCACCACCAGCGGCGTCCCCGTCTCCGGGTCCTCGATGACCTGGCAGCGCAGCCCGAAGACGTCCTCGACCAGCTCGGCCGTGACGATGTCGGTGGGCGCCCCCTCGGCGATCACCTGACCACCGCGCAGGGCGATGAGGTGGGTGGCGTACCGGGCCGCGTGGTTGAGGTCGTGCAGCACCGCCACCAGCGTGCGTCCCTGCTCCTCATGGAGCTCCGCGCACAGGTCGAGCACGTCGATCTGGTGCTGGATGTCCAGATAGGTCGTCGGCTCGTCGAGGAGCAGCAGCGGTGTCTGCTGGGCGAGCGCCATGGCGATCCACACGCGCTGACGCTGACCGCCGGAGAGCTCGTCGACGTAGCGGTCGGCGAGCTCGGCGACACCGGTCGACTCCATCGACTCCCGTACGACCCGCTCGTCCTCGGTCGACCACTGCCGCAGCAGCCCCTGGTGCGGGTACCGCCCGCGCCCCACCAGGTCCCCGACCGTGATCCCGTCGGGCGCGATGGACGACTGCGGCAGCAGCCCCAGTGTCCGGGCGACCTTCTTCGCGGGCATCGACTGGATGACGTCCCCGTCCAGCAGCACCCGCCCCTGGGACGGCTTCAGCATCCGTGAAAGGGCGCGCAGCAGCGTCGACTTGCCGCAGGCGTTGGGGCCGACGATCACGGTGAACGAGTTGTCGGGGATCGCCACCGACAGCTGCTCGGCGATGACGCGCTGGTCATAGGCGAGGGTGACGTTCTCGGCGGACAGGCGGTTCACAGTGCTCCTCGTGCTCGTGTCGTTGCTCTCGTTCACACTCGTATCCGTCCGGCTCGTACCCGTCCGGCACATATCGGCCCGGCTCATATCCGCCCGGCCTTCCGCTCGGTGACCAGCAGCCACAGAAGATAGACACCGCCGAGGACCCCGGTCACCACGCCCACGGGCAGCTGGTCGGCGCCGAAGGCCCGCTGCGCGGCCCAGTCCGCGGTGATCAGCAGCGTCGCGCCCATGCACATGGACGCCGCGAGGTTCGGTCCGGGAGAGCGGGTCAGCCGCCGGGCGAGCTGCGGTGCGGTCAGGGTGACGAAGCCGACCGGCCCGGCGGCCGCGGTCGCCCCGGCGGTGAGCAGCACGGCCGCCACCATCAGCAGCATCCGCAGGCGCTCGACGCGCACCCCGAGGGCGTACGACACGTCGTCGCCCATCTCCGTCATCCGCAGCCCACGCGCGTTCGCCAGCACCAGCGGTACGAGGACGGCGCACATCCAGAGCAGCGGCCAGACCTGGGACCAGTCACGGCCGCCCAGGGAGCCGGTCATCCACACGACCGCGCGGGCCGCGTCGACCAGGTCGGCCTTGGTGATCAGATAGCCGTTGACCGCGGTGACGATCGCGGACACGCCGATGCCGACCAGGACGAGCCGGTACCCGTGCACGCCCCGCTTCCAGGCCAGCAGATAGATCGCCAGCCCGGTCACCAGGCCCCCGACGAGCGCCCCGGCCGTGACCTGCCCGGCGGAGCCCGAGAAAAGCACGATGACGACGAGCGCGCCCGCGGTCGAGCCCTGCGCGAGGCCGAGCACATCCGGACTGCCCAGCGGGTTGCGGGAGATGGACTGGAACAGCGCGCCGCCGAGGCCGAGCGAGGCACCGACCAGCAGCCCGACGAGGACGCGCGGCAGCCGCAGCTCGTTGACGATGAACTCCTGGCCCGCGTCGCCGTTGCCCATCAGCGTCCTAAGGACGTCGGCGGCCGGGATCGGGAAGTCGCCGGTGCCGATCAGGACGACGCTCGCGGTGAACGCGGCCAGCAGCAGCGCGACGACGACGGTGAACGCCCGCACGTGCACGCGCACCGAGAGCCCGCCCGGCGTGCGGACGACGCGGCTGCGCAGGGCGGCCCTGCGGGTGCCCGGCCCGGTTGCTTCGGCGTTGCGTATGGCGGGTGTGCCCATGACCTTCACAGCTGAGTCGTCCTCCGCCGCCGTACGAGAAGGATGAAGACCGGGCCGCCGAGCACCGCGGTGACGATGCCGACCTGGAGCTCCGCCGGCCGCGCCACCATCCGCCCGATGATGTCGGCGCCGAGCAGCAGCACGGGCGACAGGATCGTCGCGTACGGCAGGATCCAGCGCAGGTCGGGCCCGGTGAAGGACCGTACGGCGTGCGGGACCATCAGCCCGACGAACACGATCGGCCCGCAGGCGGCGGTCGCGGCTCCGCACAGCACGGTGGCGGCGGCCATCGACAGCGCGCGGGTGCGGCCAAGGTTGGCGCCGAGCGCGCGGGCAGTGTCGTCGCCCATGGCCACGGCGTTCAGCGGCCGGGCCAGGAACAGTGCGAGGACCAGGCCGGCCCCGAAGAACGGCAGGACCTGTGTGATGGTCGAGTCGGTCGCCGAGGCCAGCGAACCGACCGTCCAGAACCGCATCTTGCCGAGCGCCGCCCCGTCCGTGATCATCACGGCCTGGAGGTATCCGTAGAGCGCGGCCGTGATCGCCGTACCGGCCAGCGCCAGCCGCACGGGCGTCGCCCCCCGGCTGCCGCCGAGGAACCAGACCAGCGCCCCGACCGCGGCCGCCCCGAGGAACGCGAACCACACATAGCCGCTCAGCGACGTGACACCGAGGAACGTGATGGCGGTGACGACGGCGGCGGACGCGCCCGCGTTGATGCCGAGCAGCCCGGGGTCGGCCAGCGGATTGCGGGTCAGCGCCTGGAGCAGAGCGCCCGACAGGCCGAGCGCGGCCCCCGCGAGCAGCCCGAGGACAGTGCGGGACAGCCGCTCACCGACCACGACGTCGCCGTACATCCCGGTGTCGTCGAACAGGCCGTGCCAGACCTGCTCCAGCGAGAGCTCTTTCGCGCCGATGGCGATGCTGGCCAGGGCGACAAGGGCCAGGATCCCCAGGGAGACGAGGAGGCCCACGGTCCGTATCGCCCGACGTTCGGGGGGCGCGGCGGTGGTCACCGCGCGCTGCTCAGGAGGACTGTCGACGAACACCAGGTTAGGTTAACCTACCCTCGCCGTTGTCTCGATGCCGCCCCCGCTTGCTCTCACAGCCCGAGCCGCGCCAGCGCCTTCCCTCCGTCCAGCCCGCACGAGCCCGCCCCGGCCGCCGTCCAAGCCGCCGCACACAGCGCACGCAGCCCGTCGAGCACCTCGCCCTCGCCGTCCAGCTCCAGCCGGTCACTCCCGGCCGTCGCCGTCCAGCCACCGCAGCGGAACCCGTCGCCCGCCTCGACGACCTCAGGCTGCCCGGTGAGCAGCCCGCGCAGATCCGCGTCGACGTACGTAGGCCGGTGCCGCGGCGGCGCGGCCAGCAGCTGTGCGCCGTCGGTGACCCCGGTCAGCACGAGCAGCGAGTCCACCTCGCCGTTGAAGGCGCCCTCGATGTCCGTGTCCAGCCGGTCCCCGACCACGAGTGGCCGCTCGGCGCCCGTACGCAGGATCGTCTCGCGGTGCATCGGAGTCAGCGGCTTGCCCGCCACCTGCGGCTCGGCGCCGGTGGCGATCCGTACGACCTCCACCGCCGCGCCGTTTCCGGGGACGATGCCGCGCGCACTCGGAATGGTGAGATCGGTGTTGGACGCGAACCACGGCACCCCGCGTCCGATGGCGTAGCACGCCTCGGCGAACCGCCCCCACGGCAGATCGGGCCCGCCATAGCCCTGCACCACCGCCACCGGATCGTCGTCGACGGACTCCACGGGCTCCAGCCCCCGCTCCCGCAGCGCCACCCGCAGCCCGTCCCCGCCGATCACCAGCACGCGGGCCCCGGCGGGCACCTGCTCGCTGATGAGCCGGGCCACTGCCTGCGCCGAGGTGATGACGTCACCGGCCTCGGTCGGTACGCCCAGCTCCGTGAGGTGCTCGGCCACCGTGTCGGGCGTCCTCAGCGCGTTGTTCGTGACGTACGCGAGGTGCATCCCGCCCCCACGGGCCGTGCCGAGCGACTCGACGGCGTGCGCGATCGCGCTCCCGCCCGCGTACACCACACCATCCAGATCGAGCAGCGCCGTGTCGTACGCCTCGCTCAGGGGCTGCCCACTCCCCTCAGGCCGCGTCCTGACGGTCTGGCTCATTGCACATCGCTCCTCGGTCGAACGGTTTCCGATCCCTCGATCTCTCCGTCCGATCATCGCGCATACCACTGACACACATACGATGCCTCAATGAACTATGCAGGTCCGGCGAAGGAGACCCCGGCACGCAGTGGCCTCGAACTGTCCCCGTTCCGGGGCCTGCGCTACGCCCCCGAGCGAGTCCGCAGCCTGTCCGCGGTGACATCCCCGCCGTACGACGTGGTCGTACGGCCCGACGGTCTGCACCACCTTCAGTCCGCCGACCCGCACAACATCGTCCGCCTGATACTCCCGCAGGCCCCCACCCCCACGGCCCGCAACGACCAGGCGGCGGCCACCCTGTACCGCTGGCTCTCCGAGGGAGTGCTGGTCGCGGACGAGGAGCCCGGCCTGTACGTGTACGAGCAGCGTGACGGCGGCGGCATGCTGCAACGCGGCGTCATAGGCGCCCTCCGCCTGTCGGAGCCGCCGGACGGCGTCGTCCTCCCTCATGAGGACGTCATGCCCCACGTGGTCGACGACCGCGCGGCTCTGATGCGCGCCACCCGCGCGAACCTCGAACCGCTGCTCCTGACGTACCGCGGCAACGGCTCGGCAACCGGCACGAGTGCCGTCATCGAGCGCACCGCCCACCGCCCGCCTCTCCTGTCGACGACCACGGAGGACGGCTTCGGCCACCGCCTGTGGGCCGTGACAGACCCGGCCGACCTCACCGAGATCCGATCGGACCTCGCCCACCATCAGGCCCTCATCGCCGACGGCCATCACCGCTGGGCGACATACCTGCGTCTACGCGCGGAGCACCCCTCCCCCAGCCCGTGGGACCACGGCCTGGTCCTGCTGGTCGACACGGCGCGCTACCCGCTCCGGGTCCGCGCGATCCACCGCCTCCTGCACCGGCTCCCCGTGCCGGAAGCGCTCTCGGCCGCAGCGGACCACTTCCGCGTCCGCCGCCTCGACGTCCCGCTCTCCGAGGCCCTGGCGACCCTGGCCGAGGTTGCCCGCGCGGGCAACGCCTTCCTGCTCGCCGGCGACGGCGCCTTCCACCTCCTCGACGACCCGGACCCGGCCCTCCTGGACCATACGGTCCCCGCCGACCGACCGGAGGCCTGGCGCACCCTGGACGCGACGGTGCTGCACGCGGCACTCCTCGACCACGTGTGGCACATCCCGGAGGACTCTCCCGCGCACATCGCGTACATACATGACGCGGCGGCCACCGTCGCCAAGGCGGAGCGGGACGGCGGCACGGCGGTGCTGATGCATCCCGTCCGCGAGGATGTCGTCCGCGACCTCGCCCGCCAGGGCGTCACCATGCCCCGCAAGTCGACGTCCTTCGGCCCGAAGCCGGCGTCGGGCCTGGTGCTGAGAGCGCTGGAGATCTGAAACGCGAAGGGCGGGACCCGCACGTCACGGGCCCCGCCTACAGTCTCAGTCATCACCAGTCGCGGACATCACGTCTCGCGACATCAGCCGTCCCGGTTGTCAGCTGTCGCGGTCCTCGGGACGGCCCTCGGCAGAAGCGGCGGAACCACCACGCTCCTCGCCGAGACCCTCCGTCTGCTCCTCACGACCGCTTCCCATGTCGCCCTCACTCTCGCTCTCGCTCTCGTCGAGGGCGTCGACGAACTCAACGCCGTCCATCTCCGCGAGCCGGTCGGAGGCGTCCGTACTGCCGTCCTTGTCGGCCTCGACGGCCTTGGCGAACCACTCACGCGCCTCGCCCTCACGCCCGGCCGCGAGCAACGCGTCGGCATACGCGTACCGCAGCCGTGCGGTCCACGGCTGGACGGAGTTGGAGGCCAGCTCGGGGCTCTGCAGGGTCACGATGGCCGCGTCCAGCTGCCCCATGTCCCGCCGGGCGCCGGCCGCCACGAGCCGCATCTCGACCTGCCCGGCCTTGTCCAGCTTGTGCACCTCGGGCGCTCCGGCCATGTCCAGCGCCTTCTCGGGCCGCCCGAGCCCGCGCTCGCAGTCGGCCATGACAGGCCACAGGTCGATGTTCCCGGTCATGCGCCGCGCGGCCCGGAACTCCGCGAGGGCCTCGCTGTACTTCTGGTTCGCGTACGCGGCGAAGCCGGCCGCCTCCCGCACGGCGGCGACGCGCGAGGCGAGCCGCAGGGCCACCCTGGAATAGCCGTAGGCGGCCTCAGGGTCCTCGTCGATGAGCTTGGCGACCATCACCAGGTTCTTGGCGACGTCGTCGGCGAGCGTCTTGGGCAGGCTCTGCAACTCCTGCCGTACGTCCTTGTCGATCTCCTCACCGGTGACGTCCTCGGGAATCGGCAGCCGCTTGATCGGCTCGCGGTCCCGCTCCCTCTCCCGGTCCTCACGGAAGCGCCCGCCCCCTCGCCGGTCGTCGTCACGCCCGCGGAAACCACCGGGACGACCGGGCCGACCAGCACGGTCGTCACCGCGGGGCCCGCGGCCACGATCGTCACCGCGGGGTCCACGGCCACGGTCATCACTGCGGGGCCCGCGGCCACGATCGTCGCGGCCGCGGAAACCACCGCGCTCACCGCGGCTGTCGTCACGCCGGTAGCCACCACGGTCCGGCCGCTCCCGCCGCTCTCCGTGCTCGCCCCGCTCATCACGCCGGAACCCGGAACGCTCGCCGCCCCGCCGGTCGTCACGCCGGTCATCTCGACGGTCGTCCCTGCGATCGTCACGCCGCTCATCACGCCGGTCGTCCCGACGGTCATCCCTGCGATCGTCACGCCGCTCATCACGCCGGTCGTCGCGCCCTCGGAACCCGCCACGGCTGTCATCCCGGCGGAAGCCACCACGCTCGTCACGCCGGAATCCACGGTCGCGGTCGTCGCGGCGGAATCCACCACGATCACCGCGGTCACCATCACGCCGGTCGTCCCGACGGTCGTCGCGCCGGTCATCACGCCGGTCATCACGCCGGCCTCCGTAGCCACCGCCACCGCGGCTGTCGTCACGCCGGAGCCCACCGCGCTCGCCACGGTCACTCCGCTCGTCACGGCGGAACCCGGGACGCGGTCCTCGATCGCCTTCTCGACGGTCGTCGCGTCGGCCTCCGTAGCCACCGCGGTGGTCATCCCGGCGGAAGCCACCTCGGTCACCACGGTCGTCGCCACGCCGGTCATCACGCCGGTCATCACGCCGGAACCCGCCTCGATCACCGCGGTCACCATCACGCCGGTCATCGCGCCGGTCATCGCGTCGCCCATAGCCGCCACGGTCATAACCACCGCGGTCGTAGTCGCGACGAGGGCCACCTCGGTACCCGCCACGGTCGCCGCGGTCACCACTGTCCCGGCGGCGCTGATCGCGCTCCGGTCGCTCGTCGGGAGAGTTGGTGGACATCGGGGACTCCTGTCTTCGGTACCGCAGTCATTCTTGCGCAGCCGAGTACCCGGTGCGCTCCGACCTGTGTTCGATTCAAAACAACAAAAGGACCCCTGGTCCCAGCTGAACGCTGGGACCAGGGGTCCTCCAAAGATTGTTCGGCGGTGTCCTACTCTCCCACAGGGTCCCCCCTGCAGTACCATCGGCGCTGTAAGGCTTAGCTTCCGGGTTCGGAATGTAACCGGGCGTTTCCCTCACGCTATGACCACCGAAACCCTATTGGTTTCGAGCGAACAAGCACACTCTTCAATTGTCTGTTCTGCTCAAAGCCGACAACTGTTCGTTGTCTCAGAACTAACACAGTGGACGCGAGCAACTGAGGACAAGCCCTCGGCCTATTAGTACCAGTCACCT
>NZ_BMVM01000005.1 GCF_014650715.1 Streptomyces bluensis
ATCACACGTCAGTGATCGCCGTCACCCGTCCCCAACCTCCGTGGACAGAACACCTAGTTCTCCCCGGCCGTGAACGCCACCTCCAGCACCCGCTCACCGGTACGGACCCGCATCCCGGAGGCGACGGCGTCCGCGGCCGGGTCCCGCGACGGCTTGGCGAGCCACCAGAGGTTGAGGGCCGAGCCGAGGAGGAGCGCGTCGAGGCGGGGGCGCGGGGTTCCCCACGGGCGGCGGGCGTGCGCCTCCAGCAGGATGCCGCCGCGCAGCCGGACCAGACAGCGGTCCTCGGCCAGCGGCGCCACCACGACGTTCAGGTGGGGGAGCCGCTCGGCGGTGCGGCGCACCCACTCGGCCGGCGGCAGCTCCGCGTCGAGGACCGTGCGCGCCATGACCTCCGCGCTCTTGGGGTGCAGCACATGGGTCTCGCGGTCGCTGATCGCGTAGAAGCCGCGCGCCTCCCGCGGGCCGAGCCCTGCGACCACCGGCCGGCGCAGCACCTCCACGGTGCCGTCGGGGAGCGGGCCGCCCGTCACGTCGTACGTGGACGGCGTGGCCCGGTGCGGGAGAGCGGGAGCGGGGACCGGCTCCGCGACGACAGGACGCGGCGGTGGGGTCAGGCCGAGCCGCTCGTAGATCCATCGCTGGAGGATCTCCCCCGACCGGCCGCGGGCGCCGAGCTGCCGGTCGACGATCTCGCGCAGCCGGTCCGGGGCGTACTCGTCCGAGGCTCGCCGCAGCTGCTCGTACAGATCGCCGCGAGGGTCGAGTCGCGGAGCCGTACGCCCGAACGCGGCGGCGGGCGAGGCCGGGTCCAACTCGTCGAGTCCCGTGGCCGCGAGGAGGACGACCCGTTTCAGGGCCGCCGAGTAGAACGATGTGCTGCCGTGGTCGCCGATCACCCAGTCCCCGGCGATGACGGTGGCCCGCCAGCCCTCCTGCGGCGGAACCACCATCAGCCCGGCGTCGACGGCCCGCGCGAGCCGCTGGTACACCCCCATCGGGGTGTGCCACGCCCACACGTTGGGGTGCAGGACGGCGGCCACGGCGAACTCGTCGGCGGGCAGTTCGGTGACCAGGCGCAGCGGCAGATCGGGCCAGCGGCCCAGCAGCGACTGCTCGCTCCACGTCGAGTGCAGCACCACGAGACGGCGGCCGCCCACGCCCAGCCGCTCGCGGTAGACATCGCGCAGCGGCAGGCTGGCGCGGATCCGGTCGAAGCAGGGGTCGCCGACGACCAGGGCACGCGGCACGGCGGGCGGGCAGCTCCGGGCCAGCCGCTCGATCTGCTCCTCGTGCGACACACCGATCGCGGTGGGCACGACCCGGCCGCGGTGCATGAGTTCCTTGCGGGACAGCCCCGCGGGTGACACCGCGTCACCGGTCGTCTCCCGCACCAGCCGGTTGTAGCCGGCGCCGTGCGGCAGTACCAGCAGCGGCGCCCGTACCCGGCGCATCGACGCGTTCACCGTGCACGCCACGGCCAGCTCGAACGGCTGCCGCACGGCCTCCCGCCACGGCAGGACACGGGTGTGCAGACCGGCCAGGTACTCCTCCAGGCCCGCGGCGAACACCGAGCCGGGATTGACCGTGTACGCGACCTCGATGCCGTCCTCGGGCCGCAGCAGCGCGAACACGTCCAGCAGCCGGGTCGCCGACGTCAGCGTGCGGACGATGCCCAGCACCCGGGCCCTGGGCTCCGGCCAGGTGTGCCAACGCTCCGACGCGGTACGCCGCTTGGCGATGCGGGGGAGCAGGTGCACGGTGATTCTCCGGCGGGCTCGGGGCGGACCGTGGGGCGAATGCGGACAAACGCGGGTAATGCGCGGTACGGGGAACGTAGTGATCGTACTGAACCGGTGCCGGGCCGACGGCGCGCGGCACCGCCGCTCTCAGGGCTTCGGCTCGTCGGGAGCCGCGCCGCCCGCCACGCTCCCCAGCTCGGCGAGCTTGTCGAGGCAGGCCTGCCGCAGAGGGGAGTCGTGGACCTGGTCCGCCAGTTCGGCGGTGAGGAGGAGGGCCTGGTTCAGCTTGGCGTACTGCTTCCGGCCGTGCGCCCGCACCGCCGCGTCGATGGCGAGCTCCAGCGCCCGGTCGTACGCCCCGAGCGCCTGGTGGGCCCGGCCCAGGACGATGCCGATCCGCATCCGCATGGCGTCGTCCTCGGGGATGCCCGCGAGGACGGAGTCGAGGAGGTCGACGGCCCGCCGGGGACGCCCGGCGGCCACCAGGGCCTGCGCGAGGTTGTAGCTCTGCACGGCGATGCCGTGCCGGTCGCCCTCGTTGGCCCGCAGCGCCCGGGTGAACAGGTCGACGGCGGCCTCCGCGTCGCCCTGCTTCATGCTGAGCAGGCCCTGCGTCTCCCAGATCACGCCGTGCAGCCACCCCTCGGCGACCAGGCCGAACAGTTCCTCCGCGCGGTCGAGCTCCGCACGCGCCTCGCCGTCCTCGTCCAGGCCCATGTGGGCGCGTGCGAGTTGGTTGCGCAGACGGATCTCGACGTCGGGGCGGGGTACGGGTGCCCACTGCGCGGCGGTGACACCGAGCCGATGGGACTCGATCCAGTCCGTGTAGTACTGGCGGCTGTGGTACAGCGCCCACAGCGATTCGCACAGCTGCCACACCGGGTCGTGCCAGTCGTGGGCCGCGGCGGCCCGCAGCACCTCCAGGAGGTTGGCGCGCTCCGCGTCCAGCCAGGCCAGCGCCTCGGCCGCGTCGGCGAACGGGGTGTCACCGGACGGTGCGGGCTGCAGCCGCCGCCGGCCGCCCAGGACGAGCCGGTCGGCGTGGGAGGTGAACTCCACGTAGTGTTCGACGAGTTGACGCAGCGCTGAGGCGCGGCGCTCCTCCGGCACGGCGGACTCCGCGTGGGCGCGTGCGTGGGCCCGTACGACGTCATGGAGCCGGAAGCGGTCCGGTTCCCGTCCGGCGGTGGGCCGGTGCGCCACCGCCAGATGGGTCGCGAGGAGATCGCCGAGGGCCTCGTCGAACCGCTCGGCGCCCGTGGCCCGGGCCACGGCCGCGGTGAACGTCGTACCGGGCAGCGAGCCGAGCAGCAGGTACAACGCCCGGGTGTGGTCCGGGAATCCGGCCAGGACCCGGTCGAAGACGCCCCAGGCCGACTCCTCGTCCTCGCCGCCCCGCAGCCAGTCGCTGTCGCCGCCGAGTTCGCGCACCACATCCTCCAGGGGTACATGGGACCGCTCCAGCAACTGCCGTCCGGCCGCCCGCAGGGCCAGCGGGGAGCCGCCGCACAGCCGGCTCAGACGGGTGGCCGCCTCCCGGGTGGCCGTGTGACGCCAGTGGCGGATCAGTTCCACCCCCGCCTGCTCGTCCAGGGGGTCGACCGTGACACAGGTCGCCCCGTCGATCTCCAGCGAGGGCAGCCGACGGCGGCTGAGGACCAGCAGGTGCCCGCCGCCCGGGACGAGCGGCCGTACTTCCGGGGCGTGCTGCACGTTGTCCACGACCACCAGCAGCCGCAGTCCGGCGGTCACCGAGCGGAACGCGCGGGACAGGCCGTTGAGCGTGGCCGGCAGCCGGTCGTTGTCCTCGCCCAGGGCGACCAGGAAGTCCCGGAGCACGGCGGCGACGTCCACGGAACCGTCACGGCGTCCGTCCGTCAGATCGGCGTACAGGTGCCCGTCGGGGAATGGGTCGCCGTCCAGGCCCGCGATCCACTGCGGCACCAGCTGCGTCTTGCCGACACCGCCGAGACCGCTGAGCGAGATCAGCCGGGAGGACTCCATGGCGTGGGTCAGTTCGGTGAGTTCCCGGGCCCGGTTGACGAACAGTCCGATGCGCGGCGGAAGTTGCCGAGGCACGGGGCGTCGCTCGCTGGTCGCGACATGAAGGGAGTTGATCATCGAGGCCTGGACGACAGGGCCGTGTATCACGGCGTCCCCCGACACCGTGTTGTGAACCGTCCGCCCGCCGTCCCCGCGCCCGAGGTTGTCCACTGGCTCCCTTTCCGCGCCGCCGCCGATCCGTGCGGGCCCAGCGTATTGCCCGAGCGCACCGCGCGTCCCACCCGTCACCGAGCGGTCGCACGTGGCTCAGCCCACCACCGCCTCGTGCACCAGCCGCCGCAGCTCGGGGAACACCGCGTTGGAGGAGGTGGGCCGCACCTGGGTCATGAACTGGACCGTCAGGTCCCGCGCCGGGTCGACCCAGAAGGTCGTGGTGGCCACACCGCTCCAGCCGAACGTGCCCCGGGACGACGGGGTTTCGGTGACCTCGGGGTCGATGACGACCGATACGCCCAGGCCGAAACCGACGCCCGTGTTACCGGGCAGCCGGTGGGGTGCACTGCCGAAGGAGTGCAGGTCGGCGTTGCCGGGGAGGTGGTTGGCGGCCATCGTGCCGACGGATTCCGGGGAGAGCAGGCGGGTGCCGTCGAGTTCGCCACGGCGGCGCAGGAACTCCATGAAGCGGTGGTAGTCACGGGCCGTGGCGGCCATGCCCCCGCTGCCGGACAGGAAGCGCGGGCGGCCGTGCAGCGGGAGGCCGGGGATCGGGGTGATGCCGCCGTCGTCGGTCTCGCCGTACAACTCCGCCAGCCTCGGGGCCTGTTCGGGGGTTACGCGGAAACCCGCGTCCGTCATGCCCAGCGGGCCGAAGATCCGCTCGGCGAAGAACGCGTCGAGGGGCAGGCCCGAGACCACCTCGATGACCCGGCCGAGGACGTTCGAGGCGACCGAGTAGTTCCACTGCGTGCCCGGCTCGAACTGCAACGGCAGGCTCGCGTACACGTCGCACGTGCGGGCCAGGTCGGCGCCCGAGGGGACGGAGTTCTCCAGGCCCGCGTCGCGGTAGAGCGCGTCGACCGGGTGGGCGTGGTAGAAGCCGAACGTCAGGCCCGAGGTGTGGGTCATGAGATGGCGGATCAGGATCGGCCCCTGTGCGGGGCGGGTCACGGTCTCGCTGCCGGAGCCCGACACGTACACCCGGGGCTCGGCGAAGGCCGGGATGTACCGGGACACCGGGTCGTCGAGGGCGAGGCGGCCCTCCTCCACCAGGATCAGCGCGGCCACCGAGGTGACCGGTTTGGTCATCGAGTAGATCCGCCAGATGGTGTCGGTCTCCACGGGGAGTCCGGCCGCGCGGTCCCGATGGCCGTACGTCGTGAGGTGCGCGACACGGCCGTGCCGGGCGACGGAGACCAGGTAGCCGGGCAGCCGGCCGTCGTCGACCAGGTGGGCGAAGCGCTCGTCCAGCCGGGCCAGGGACTTCGGGTCGAGGCCAACCGATCCCGGCTCCACCTCTTGTCGCAGTGGTCCCATGATTCACCTCCGGTGCGGCCCGGGCCAGGGCTCACGAACGTCCTTCCTCCTCATGCTCTCTCACGGGCGGTGAGTCAACCGTGTTCGGGGTTCCCGGTCCGGCAGCCTGGAGCACCAGGTGGACGTCGGCGTCGATCAAGGAATACGTCGATCGAGGAATACGTGGAATCCCCGCGGACGTTCGGCCGTTGGTCAGGACATGAACCAGGATGCGAAGGAAGCCGACGGAGTGCCCGACGCCGCGCGGGACGCGCAGAACGCACTGCTCGGGCTGCTCTCCCAGTACAACGGCGGAGTGCTGGTGACCCTCAAGGCCGACGGCCGCCCCCAGCTCTCGAATGTCAGCCACGCGTACTCCCCCGACGAGCGGACGGTGCGCGTCTCGATCACGGACTCCCGCGCCAAGACCCGCAACATGCGCCGGGACCCACGGGTGTCGTACCACGTGACCAGCGACGACAGATGGGCGTACACGGTCGTCGAGGGCACGGCCGACCTGACCCCGGTCGCCGAGGACCCGTACGACGAAACGGTCGAGGAGCTGATCCGGCTCTACCGCGACGTCAGCGGTGAGCACCCCGACTGGGACGACTACCGAGCGGCGATGGTCCGGGACCGCCGGCTCGTCCTGCGGCTGCGGGTGGAGCGGGCGTACGGGGTGCCCAGGCGTTAGGCACCGATCCGGCACGTGTGCCGCCATGCCATGGGGTGATGCGCCTCAGCCGGGCGAGTGACAGCGGCCACCGCACGCTGCTACCGGGCGCGCCCGGTGTCCCAGGATCGGTGCCCCACGTCTGTGCCGTGCGATCGGCTCGACCACGGCTGTCCGAGGAGTCCATCCCATGCGTTCACGCGTCATCGCCGTCATGGCCGCCGCGGTCGCGGCCACTGCGGCCCTCGCGCAACCCGCCCACGCCGCCCCGCTCGTCGACGGGGTCTACCGGTTCGCGGCTCTCAAGGACGGCACGTGCCTGGTCTGGCCCAAGGCGAACGTGAGTACCGGCCCGGTGACGCTGGGCGCCTGCACGGACAACGCGTCCACCTCGGCGAACTGGCAGGTACGGCAACGCCCCAACGGAACGATGGAGGTCTCCGGGGCCGGCTCGAACCCGCGCACCTGCCTGAGGGTGACGACGGAGCACACCGTGATGGTCGGCAACAACTGCGCTGACAAGTACACCGAGTGGACCGTCTCCTACGGCTCCGCCGGGCCCGGCAGCGTGGTGTGGGCCGACATCGAACACACCCCCGGCGACCGGTCCGGCTCGTGGGGGAGGCTGGTGGACAGTTCCGACGCAGCCGGTCGACTCGTGGTGAGGCAGGCCTCCATCGAGCCGCACTACTGGACGTTGCAGCAGGTCAGCTAGGTGCAGCCGCCGGAGCCCCCGCCGTCCGCCCGTGTCCCGGGCGGCCGTCGGACCGGCCGCCCGGAACGTGGGGTCTTTGGAACGCTCAGACGCGGTACGGATTGCGCAGGTAGGTCAGACTCAGATCGCCCGTGTTGCCGAAGTACTGGGAGACCAGATACGCGGGATCGGTCGCGATCACGCCCGCCTGGAGGTCACTGCCGTCGTTCGTGTCGTCCCAGGCCCAGGGAGCGTGCGCCGCGTTGTCCTTGCCGTTGTCGCCGCGGAACGCGCCCCACGTGGCGTACGTCTCCGTGTTGGTGCGACGGCCCCAGAGGCTGTCGGCGGCGGTGAGGTCGGTGAGTCCGTAGCGCGCGTCGCGGTCGTTGCCGCCGGCCGGGACCGAGCCCCCAGCGCGGCTCGGCTTGTAGACGATGCCGTCGCCGCCGGGGAAGTCGGCACCGTTCCAGGCGTAGGCACCGTGACCGCGCGCTTCCTGGAAGCTCGTCGGGTGCGCCGCACCGTCGTGGTTCCGCATGACCAGGGTGCCGTCGATGTTCTCGCGGCCGTCGGTGAAGGGGCTGCCGGGCGGCGTGTACGAGTAGAAGTTGTCGTGCGCGAGCGTCACGACGGCCTGGAGGGTGCCGTACTCACTGCCGTCCTTGCGGATGACTTCCACCTGGCCCTCCATGTCGTTCTCGTGCGAGAAGAGGTTCAGCGGGTAGTCCTTCCAGTCCCGTGGGTGGAAGAAGCCGTAGGTGATGTACCAGTGCGTCCGGGTCTCGGCCACCGAGTAGTACACGGTGCCGGTCAGCCGTGAGGCGTTGGCGTCGAGGTTCTCCCAGTTGTTGAGGGTGTTCCAGTCGCCGTCGTAGTTCACCGGCGCCAGGTAGTCGGCGGTGTAGTACGCCGACGAGGTGTCCTGGTAGTGCAGGGGCGCCCAGCGGTAGGCGAGGTCGGTGTCACTGGGGGCGGCGTGGGCGGGCGGGGCGAGGAGCAGGGTGGCGGCGCCCACGCACGCGGCCGACAGGGTCGCCAGGGCGGATCTCCAACGGGGCACGACGGTCCTCCGGTAGGGGAGCGGGGGGTGGCGACTCCCCATGATCGGGACCGGCGGGCCCCGTGCACAGCCCTGGTCAGGAATGTTCAACCCAGGGGTGCGATTGTTCACCCGTGTTCACCCGGGCGCTGCGGACCGTACCCAAGTCCCCCTCGCCCCCCGGAGGTTGCGTCCGTCGGGCGCTCAGGCCGCGATCGTCTCCCGGCCCGCGTTCTCGCGCGGTGCGCGCTCGCCGAGGAGTTCCGTCGGGACCTTGTGGGTCTCGCGGGCGGTGAGGGTGGCGAGGACCGGCGGGACGCACAGGGCGGCGGTGAAGAGGGCCACGGCGGACCAGTCGTCACCGTTCGGGCCGGCGATCTGCGCGGCGAACGTCACGGCGAACCCGGCCACCGCGAAACCGATCTGCGTGCCGATGGCCATGCCGGAGAGGCGGACGCGGGTGGAGAACATCTCGCCGTAGAAGGAGGGCCAGATGCCGTTCGCGGCCGAGTACACCACGCCGAAGGTCAGGACGCCGAGGAGCAGGACCAGCGGGTACGAGCCGGTGGAGATCGCCCACAGGTAGACGAACATCAGGATCGCGCTGCCGGCGGAGCCGACCAGGAACACCGGGCGCCGGCCGATACGGTCGGACAGGACGGCCCACGCCGGGATCGCGCCGAGCGCGACGAGGTTGGCGAGCGCGCCCACCCACAGCATCGACGAGCGGGACAGCCCCACCGAGTCGCTCGTGCCGTACGCCAGCGCCCACACCGTGAAGATCGTGGAGACCGACGCGACCAGCGCGCCCGCGATGACCCGCAGTACGTCCGCCCAGTGCGAGCGCAGCAGTTCGGCGAGCGGCAGTTTGGCCACGCCCTCGGACTCGACCTGCTGGGTGAAGGCCGGGGTCTCCTCCAGAGTGCGCCGGATGACGTAGCCGACGACGGCGACCGCGATGCTCAGCCAGAACGGGATCCGCCAGCCCCAGGACAGCAACTGCTCCTCCGGGAGCGCGGCGACCGGGATGAAGACCAGGGTGGCGAGCAACTGCCCGCCCTGGGTGCCGCTGAGGGTGAAGCTGGTGAAGAAGCCCCGGCGGTTCGGTGGTGCGTGTTCCAGGGTCATCGAGTTGGCGCTGGCCTGCTCGCCCGCCGCCGAGATGCCCTGGAGGACACGGCAGACCACGAGGAGGACGGGCGCGAGCGTGCCGATCTGGTCCCGGGTCGGCAGACAGCCGATGAGGAACGTCGACAGCCCCATCAGGATCAGCGTGAAGACCATGATCTTCTTGCGGCCGAGCCGGTCCCCGAAGTGCCCGAGGAAGAGCGCGCCGATCGGCCGTGCCGCGTACGCGACACCGAACGTGGCCAGCGACAGCAGGGTCGCCGTGGCCGGGTCGGACTCGTCGAAGAAGACCTCGGGGAAGATCAGGGCGGCGGCGCTGCCGTAGATGAAGAAGTCGTAGTACTCCAGGGCGCTGCCGATCCACGCGGCCGTCGCGGCTTTCCTGGGCTGGCCGGGCGGCGCGTCGAGGGGTGCGGCGGGGGCAGACGACACGGCGTGCTCCTTCGAGGGGGCTCCACCGTAGGCGGAGCGAGCGGAGGGGAGAAGTGCCGGATCCCCGGGGTGAAGGGCCGGCCGCGCCGGGGGCTGCGACGTCACCTGCTGCCCCGGCTAATTAACCCACTGGATAGTTAGTAGTGGTTGGGCAGTGATGTTGCGCTCAGGTGTCCGGGGTGTCAAGAGGTCGCGTCGAAGGGCGTTCGCGGCGGGCCGGGGCGCGCGGTCGCGCAGGGGCCAGGCCCGTCGTGGAGCGGCTCAGTCCGAGGCGCGGTCCGCCGTCAGATAGGCGATGACCATGTCACCGAGCATGGTCCGGTAGTGCTCGCGTTGGTCGGCGGCGACCAGATCGCGGCCGAAGAGGGCGCCGAACGTGTGCCGGTTGGCGACGCGGAAGAAGCAGAACGAGCTGATCATCGCGTGCAGGTCCACGGCGTCCACGTCCGCGGTGAACAGGCCCGCCTTCCGGCCCGACGCCAGGATGCGGCGGATGACCTCCAGTGCGGGGGAGCCGATGCGGCCCAGCTCCTCGGAGGCGGCGATGTGTTCCGCCTCGTGGATGTTCTCGATGCTCACCAGGCGGATGAAGTCGGGGTGCGCCTCGTGGTGGTCGAAGGTCAGCTCGGCCAGTCGGCGGATGGCCGCGACCGGGTCCAGGTGCTCGACGTCCAGCTCCTGCTCGGCCTGCCGGATCACCGAGTACGCACGCTCCAGAACGGCCGTGAACAGCTGCTCCTTGCCGCCGAAGTAGTAGTAGATCATCCGCTTCGTGGTGCGGGTGCGGGCCGCGATCTCGTCGACGCGCGCCCCGGCGTACCCCGCGCGGGCGAACTCCGCGGTCGCCACGTCGAGGATCTCGGCCCTCGTGCGGGCCGCGTCGCGCAGCCGCCCGCCGGAACGGGCCGGCTCGTCGACAGTGGTCATCGGATTCCTCGGATTTCTCGGCGTCCTTCGGTCGGGGCGGCCCCCGGCGGTCGAGGTCCAGTGTCCGCGATGAAGGGCTTCCAGTGCCCGTGATTCTAGAAGCAGGTGGTTCCCAGAAAGTCCGGGGCCTGATATGACTAACGAACCAGTTCGTACATTAGTCGCTCAGTAAGCCCCCCGCAGGAGGCCCCGCCGTGCCCCAGGACTCGTACCTCGTCGGTCTCATCGGGTCGGGCATCGGGCCCTCGCTCAGCCCCGCACTGCACGAACGCGAGGCCGACCGGCAGGGCCTGCGCTACATCTACCGCCTGATCGACATCGACACCCTCCGTACCGGACCCGAGTCGGTGGGCGACCTCGTACGGGCCGCCCGCGACCTGGGCTTCGACGGGCTGAACATCACGCACCCGTGCAAGCAGCTCGTCATCGAGCACCTGGACGCGCTGTCCCCGGGGGCCGAGGCGCTCGGCGCGGTCAACACCGTCGTCTTCGAGGACGGCCGCTCCATCGGCCACAACACGGACGTCACCGGCTTCGCGGCCTCCTTCGCCCGCGGCCTGCCCGACGTCCCGCTGGAGCACGTGGTGCAACTGGGCGCCGGAGGCGCGGGCGCGGCCGTCGCCCACGCCACGCTCACCCTCGGCGCCGGGCACATCACCGTCGTCGACGCGATGCCCGACCGGTCCGCCGACCTCGCCGCCTCCCTGAACCGGCACTTCGGCACCGGCCGCGCGGCCGCCGCGACCCCCGACGCCCTGCCCCGGCTGCTGGCCGGCGCCGACGGCGTCGTCCACGCGACACCCACCGGGATGGCCGCCCACCCCGGCCTGCCGTTTCCGGCGGAGCTGCTGCGGCCGGGGTTGTGGGTCGCCGAAGTGGTCTACCGGCCGCTGGAGACGGAGCTGTTGCGCACCGCCCGAGCGGCCCGCTGCGCCGTTCTGGACGGGGGCGGGATGGCGGTGTTCCAGGCCGCGGACGCGTTCCGCCTCTTCACCGGCCGGGAGCCGGACACCGCCCGGATGCTGGCGGACATCACCGAGTTGACCGGCGTTGCGCGTATCCGCAACTGAGCGCCGCCCCGCGGCCCCTCGGGCGCGTTACCGGATCCCAAGCCCTGAAGGAGCACCGTCCATGCGTACCTCCATCGCCACCGTCTCGCTCAGCGGATCGCTCACCGAGAAGCTCACGGCCGCCTCCCGGGCGGGATTCGACGGCGTCGAGATCTTCGAGAACGACCTGCTCGCCAGCCCCCTCACCCCCGAGGACATCCGCGCCCGCTGCGCCGACCTGGGCCTGAGCATCGACCTCTACCAGCCGATGCGCGACATCGAGGCCGTGCCGCCCGAGGAGTTCGCCCGCAACCTGCGGCGCGCCCGCCACAAGTTCGAGCTGATGAGCCGCCTCGGCGCCGACACCGTCCTCGTCTGCTCCAGCGTCTCCCCGCTCGCCGAGGACGATGACGCGCTCGCCGCCGCCCAGCTGAGCCAACTGGCCCAGCTCGCCCAGGACTTCGGTATCCGCGTCGCATACGAGGCGCTGGCGTGGGGGCGGCACGTGAACACGTACGACCACGCCTGGCGCATCGTCGAGGCGGCCGGCCATCCGGCGCTCGGCACCTGCCTGGACAGCTTCCACATCCTCGCCCGCGGCTCCGACCCCAAGGACCTCGAAGGCCTCGCGGACATCCCCGGCGAGAAGATCTTTTTCCTGCAACTCGCCGACGCCCCGCTCATGGCGATGGACGTCCTGCAGTGGAGCCGCCACTACCGCTGCTTCCCCGGTCAGGGCGGCCTCGACGTCACCGGCCTGCTGCGGCACGTCATCGCCGCCGGATACCGGGGGCCGCTGTCCCTGGAGGTCTTCAACGACGTGTTCCGGCAGGCCGAGGCGGGTCCCACCGCCGTCGACGCGCACCGCTCCCTCCTCGTCCTGAAGGAGGCGGCCGGCCTGGCCGCGCTGCCCGCACCCGTCGTCCCCACGGGGGCGGCCTTCGTCGAACTCGTCACCGCCGACGCCGAACCCGCCTCCGCGCTCCTCGGCGCGCTCGGCTTCGCCCGGACGGCCCGCCACCGCAGCAAGCCCGTGGACCTGTGGCAGCAGGGCGAGGCCCGCGTCCTCGTCAACACGGGCCCGGCCGCCCGGCGCCACGGCACCTCTCTCGCCGCCGTCGGCCTGGAGTCCCCGGATCCCGCCGGAGCGGCCCGCCGCGCCGAGTCCCTCCTCGCCCCCGTACTGCCGCGCCGCCGCGCCCCCGGGGACGCGCCCCTCGACGCGGTGGCCGCCCCCGACGGCACGGAACTCTTCTTCGTCGCCACGGACCCCGTGGCCGCTGAAGGCGAGCCCGAACTCCCCGACTGGCGCGCCGACTTCGTGGACGTCCCGCACCAGGACGCCACCCCCCACGGAGTCACCCGCATCGACCACCTGGCCCTCACCCAGCCCTGGCACGAGTTCGACGAGGCGGTCCTCTTCCACCGCAGCGTGCTCGGACTGCACGCCCAGGAGAGCGTCGACGTCGCCGACCCCTACGGACTGCACCGCAGCCGCGCCGTCAGCAACGCCGACGGCAGCGTCCGCATCGCCCTCGGCGTCGGCCCCGCTCCCACCGACGACGGCGCCCGCGCCCAGCACATCGCGCTCGCCACCGACGACGTGGTCGCGACGGCCCGCGCGTTCCTTGCCGCCGGCGGCCGACTGCTGTCACTGCCCGCGAACTACCACGACGACCTGGCCGCCCGGTACGCGTTCGCCGACGGGGAGCTGGAGACGTACCGAGAGCTGAGCATCCTCTACGACCGGGACGCGCACGGCGAGTTCCGGCACTGCTACACCCACACCGTCGGCCGCGTCTTCTTCGAACTCGTCCAGCGCGACGGCGGCTACCGCGGCTACGGCGCCCGGAACGCGCCGGTCCGGCTGGCCGCGCAGCACGCCGCGCGGTGACTCAACTACGGCTGACGGACCTGGTCACACCGGCGAGGACCGTCGTGGCCAGAATCCAGCCCGTGATGATCAGGACGTAGGACAGCGTCTGATACCAGCCCTGCGGGGCGAACGCGCCCTCCTGGCCGAAGGAGATCACCGGCAGCAGCAGGTCGAGCGTGTAGAACACCGGGTCGAACTGCGGGGCCTCGGACGGCTTCAGCGGGGGCGGGTGGTGCAGCCCGTACGCGGCCGAGCCGACGGCGAGCAGCGACAGCAGCCAGACGCAGGCCCGCAGCGGGCGGAAGCCGTAGCCGACGGTCGCGTCCTGGACGTGGCCCCACAGGCGGCCGTACCAGGCGAGCGTGGAGCGGTGGCGGCGCTGCTTGGCGAGTTGCACGAGGCGGGCCGCTTGGTCGTCGCCGATGCGGCGGTAGGCGGCGGTCAACTGCTCGTAGGCGTGCGGGACATAGCCCTCGCGGTCCCGTTCCAGCATCGGCAGGCGGCGCTCGGCGGGCTCATGGGGGATGAGCGTGGTGTAGCCGAGGTTGTTGAGGAGGACCACGTCCGGCACCGCCTCCGGTTCCAGGAACAGGACGTCGATCTGGGTGCGGCGCAGATTGAGTCTGCCGTCCAGCGACGCGCTGCCCCGCAGCCAGAGTTCCCCGAACACGGAGCCGCTCGCCCGCAGCGCCGCGTCGCCGGGGTTCGACAGACGGATGTGCGACAGGTCGAGGCGGCCCGCGACACGGGCGCCGCCCAGGCCGATCCAGCCGTGCGCCTCCAGGCGCCGCATGAGGACATTGCCCTCCACGACAAGGGTCTGCGCGTCGAGGACGGCGTGGCCCGGGTGGTGGAGCCGCGCCCCGTTGAGGTCGACCGATCCGGAGACGGCGGCACCGTCGAGCCGTATCTCGCCGTGCGTGCGCAGCCCGGGCGCGCATATCTCGTCCTCGATGGTCGCCTGCTTGAGTTGCAGGACGGGCTGCGGTCCGTCCGAGGCGGTGAGCTCCGCCCCCTCCAGGAACAGCGTCCCCGAGATGTGCGCCCCGCCGAGGCGCACCGGGCCGCGCACCCGGCAGCCTGTCAGCCGCAGGCTGCCGTCCACTCTGGCACGCGCCGAGGCCAGGCCGGGAAGCACGGAGCCGGTCAGGTTGAGGTAACTCAGGTGGGCGCCGGAGAGATCGGGAGCGTCGTCGAAGCGGCACTGGCTCAGGCGTACGACGCTGTCGACCGTCGCGTACCGCAGGTCCAGGACGCCGGTGATCCGGGCACCGGCGACCTTGAGCGCGGCGACCTCCCCCTCCTGCCGCGGAGCCTTCAGCAGCAGCGCCCGCAGCACGCTCGCCCGTACGGTCCGCTCCGGCCCCCCGTCACCGCCGGGCACGGCGTCCTCGTCCTCGACTGTACGGAAGTCCACGGCCTCGCCCCGGGGGAACGCCCGCCACACCCGCGCCTCGGCCGGCGTCAGATCGTTGATCTCGCTCACGCCGGGACTCTGACGTGACCCCTCCGGGCTGTCAACTCGCCGTGGCTGTCCGAAATCCCGGCTGACACCGCGCCCGGAACGCCATGAGACTGGCACCCCGCGCACCCGCACCACACACACCATTCACCCACGCCACCCACACCCACCCTGCACCCTCAGTCGAACGCACCCGACGCGGAGGCGGACCGCCATGCCGAACGGAGCGCAGATCCTCATCGAAGGCCTCGTGGACGCGGGCGTCGAGGTGTGTTTCGCCCATCCCGGCACCTCCGCGGCGCACATCGTGGCCGCCCTGGACGACGTGCCCCGGATGCGGCCCGTCCTGTGCCTCGTCGAGGGGGTCGCCACGGGCGCCGCCGACGGCTACGCGCGCATCGCGGAGAAACCGGCCTGCACGCTTCTGCATCGGGGCGCGGGCCTGGCGAACGGACTGGTCCACCTCCACAACGCCCGGCGCGCCGGCACCCCCGTCGTGAACATCGTCGGCGACCACGCGCCGCGGCACCACCGCCTCGACGCGCCCCTGGAGTCCGACATCACCTCTCTGGCCCGCACGGTGTCCGGCTGGACCCGGCGCACGTATCAGGTCACCGAACTGGCGGGGGACGTCGCGGAGGCGGTCGCGGCGGCGTACGGACCTCCCGGCGCGGTGGCGACCCTGGTCGTGCCCGCGGACGTGTCCTCGTCGGAGGCGGACAAGAGCTCCGGGACGGGCCGGGGCGAGGTTGCGGAGTTCCTTCAGGAAGGCCCCAGGTCCCGGACGGGTGCCGTGTCCTCGGCGGCCGTGGCGGCGGCCGCCGAGGTGCTGCGGTCCGGGGAACCGGCCGTCCTCCTCCTCGGCGGCGCCGCCACCCACGGCCCCGGACTGCACGCCGCCGCCCGTGTCGCCGCGGCGACGGGCGCCCGGCTGCTCTGCGAACCCTTCCCGGCCCGGCTGGAGCGCGGCGCCGGACTTCCCCCGGTCGAGCGGCTCGCCTGCGGAACCGCCGACGCCTTCGTCCAACTCGCCGACGTACGGCACCTGTTGCTGGCGGGCGCCACGACACCGGCGGCCTTCGCCGCGTATCCGGATCAGCACGGCCGCCAGGTACCGGCCGGCCGCCTCATACCGGACGGCTGCGAGGTGCGGTCGCTGGCCGAGGGGAGGGAGGACGTGACGGCGGCGCTGGAAGCACTGGCGGGTGCCTTCGATCCCCCGCGTCCCGTTCCGCAGAAGTCCCCCCGTCGTCCCGGACGCCCCACCGGTGAGCTCACCGCCGAGTCGGCCGCCGCGGCGATCGGCGCGCTGCTGCCCGAGGGAGCGATCGTCGTCGACGAGTCGAACACCGCGGGACTGTGGCTGCCGGACGCCACCGCGGGCGCTCCGCCGCACGACTGGCTGACCCTGACCGGCGGCGCCATCGGCCAGGGACTGCCCGCGGCGGTGGGCGCCGCGCTGGCCGCCCCCGACCGGCCCGTGCTCGCCCTGGAAGCGGACGGCAGCGCGATGCACACCCCCCAAGCACTGTGGACGATGGCCCGCGAGGAACTCGACGTCACCGTCGTCGTCTTCGACAACCGCTCCTACTCCGCCCTCGGCCTGGAGCTGATGTCCACCGGCGCCGACCCCCACGGGGAACGGGCCGCCGACCTCCTCGAACTGTCCCGGCCCGACCTGGACTTCGTCGGTCTCGCCCGCTCCCTGGGCGTCCCCGCCGAACAGGCCACCACCGCGGAGGAGTTCACCGCCCTGCTGAACCGGGCCCTCGCCGAGCCCGGCCCCTACCTCGTCGACTGCGACGTACCGCGGGCGGGAGTTTGACGACAGGACCTAGGTGTTCCGTTTCCGCGCCCTGTCCTGGTGGGCGGGGAAACTACGGGGACGACTCGACCGCGTGGCCGCCGAACTGGTTGCGGAGCGCCGCGATCAGCTTCATCTGGGGGGAGTCGTCCTGCCGGGAGGCGAAGCGGGCGAACAGGGACGCGGTGATCGCCGGCAGCGGCACCGCGTTGTCGATCGCGGCCTCCACCGTCCAGCGCCCCTCACCCGAGTCCTCCGCATAGCCGCGCAACTTCTCCAGGTGCTCGTCCTCGTCGAGCGCGTTGACCGCGAGGTCGAGGAGCCAGGAGCGAATGACCGTCCCCTCCTGCCAGGAGCGGAACACCTCGCGCACGGACGTCACGGAGTCCACCTTCTCCAGCAGCTCCCATCCCTCCGCGTACGCCTGCATCATCGCGTACTCGATCCCGTTGTGGACCATCTTCGCGAAGTGCCCGGCGCCCACCTTGCCGGCGTGGACGTACCCGTACGGCCCCTCCGGCTTGAGCGCCTCGAAGATCGGCTGGAGCCGCTCCACATGCTCCTTCTCACCGCCGACCATCAGCGCGTAGCCGTTCTCCAGGCCCCAGACGCCGCCGGACACACCCGCGTCCACGAAACCGATGCCGTGCGCGGCCAGCTGCTCCGCGTGCTTCTCGTCGTCCGTCCAGCGCGAGTTGCCGCCGTCGACGACCGTGTCACCGGGGGACAGCAGGCCGGCCAGCTCGTCGACGACCGACTGTGTGGGACCGCCCGCGGGCACCATCACCCACACCACCCGCGGACCGTCCAGCCTCTCCACGAGTTCGTGCAGGCTGCTCACATCGGAGACTTCGGGATTGCGGTCGTAGCCGACGACGGTGTGGCCCGCGCGGCGGATCCGCTCGCGCATGTTGCCGCCCATCTTGCCGAGGCCGATGAGACCCAGCTGCATCGCTGCCATGTCAGTTCACTTCTCCTTGAACGTTCCGAAGACTGCGGTAGACCGTCACGAGGGCATGGGGACCTCGGACATGGGGACCTCAGACATGGGGGGCGGTCTCCCTGGTGCGCTCGCCCCGCAGGGCGACGGCGTACATCTCGTCCGCGTCGAGCCGGCGCAGCTCCTCGGCGATCAGCTCGGACATGGGGCGCACCTTCAGGGCGAGGGTGCGCGCGGGCTGGCCCGGCAGGGCGAGCGTGGCCAGCGGGCCCTCGGGGCGGTCGATGACGATCTCGCCCTTCTCGGTACCGAGACGGACCCCGGTCACCACCGGTCCGGCGGTGACCACCCGCTCGACGGGCGCCCTCAGCCGCACCTGGAGCCAGCGCGCCAGCAGCTCGGCGCTCGGGTTCTCGGCCTCGCTCTCGACGGCGGCGGACGTGATCTCCGTGTGGGCCTGGTCGAGGGCGGCGGCCAGCATCGAGCGCCACGGGGTGAGCCGGGTCCAGGCCAGGTCGGTGTCGCCCGGCGCGTACGAGACGACTCGCTGCTCCAGTACGGCCATGGGGTTCTCGACGGCGTACAGATCGGTGATCCGGCGCTGGGCCAGGGCGCCGAGCGGGTCCTTCGAGGGCACCTCGGGCGCGTTCACGGGCCACCAGACGACGACCGGCGCGTCCGGCAGCAGCAGCGGCAGGACCACGGAGTCGGCGTGGTCGGCCACGTCGCCGTACAGCCGCAGCACGACCGTCTCCCCGGTGCCCGCGTCCGCACCCACGCGGACCTCGGCGTCCAGGTGGGACCTGGTGCGGTCGCGAGGGGTGCGGGCATGCCGCTTGATGACGACCAGAGTGCGCGAGGGATGCTCGTGCGAGGCCTCCTCGGCGGCCTTGAGCGAGTCGTAGGCGTTCTCCTCGTCGGTCACGATGACCATCGTCAGGACCATGCCCACGGCGGGGGTGCCGATGGCCCGGCGTCCCTGCACGAGCGCCTTGTTGATCTTGCTTGCCGTGGTGTCGGTGAGGTCGATCTTCATGGCCTGCGCCAGCTCCGTCCGTCTCGTATGAGCATCTCGTCGGCTTCCTCGGGACCCCAGGTGCCCGAGCGGTACTGCGCGGGCCCGCCGTGCCGCTCCCAGTGCTCCTCGATCGGATCGAGGATCCGCCAGGACTCCTCCACCTCCTGATGGCGGGGGAACAGGTTGGCGTCGCCGAGCAGTACGTCCAGGATCAGACGTTCGTACGCCTCCGGGCTGGACTCCGTGAACGACTCGCCGTACGCGAAGTCCATCGACACGTCCCGGATCTCCATCGAGGTACCCGGCACCTTCGACCCGAAGCGCACCGTCATGCCCTCGTCGGGCTGGACGCGGATGACCACCGCGTTCTCGCCGAGTTCCTCGGTGGCGGTGGTGTCGAAGGGGGAGTGCGGGGCACGCTGGAACACGACCGCGATCTCCGTCACCCGGCGGCCCAGGCGCTTGCCCGTCCGCAGATAGAAGGGGACGCCCGCCCAGCGGCGGTTGTCGACCTCCAGCTTGATCGCCGCGTACGTGTCGGTCCGCGACGTCGGGGCTATGCCCTCCTCCTGGAGATACCCGGGCACCAGCTCGCCGCCCTGCCAGCCGGGCGCGTACTGACCGCGCACGGTGTGCGCCCCGAGGTCCTCCGGCAGCCGTACGGACCTGAGGACCTTGAGCTTCTCGGTGAGCAGCGACTCGGCGTCGAAGGCGATGGGCTCCTCCATGGCGGTCAGCGCAAGGAGCTGGAGCAGGTGGTTCTGGATGACGTCACGGGCCGAGCCGATGCCGTCGTAGTAGCCGGCGCGGCCGCCGATGCCGATGTCCTCCGCCATCGTGATCTGGACGTGGTCGACGAACGACCGGTTCCAGACCGGCTCGTACATCTGGTTGGCGAAGCGCAGCGCCAGGATGTTCTGGACGGTCTCCTTGCCCAGGTAGTGGTCGATACGGAACACCTGCTCCGGGTCGAACACCTCGTGCACGACCGCGTTCAGCTCGCGGGCACTGGCCAGGTCGTGACCGAACGGCTTCTCGATGACCGCACGCCGCCAGGAGCCCTCCGGCGCGTCCGCCAGGCCGTGCTTCTTCAGTTGCCGGACGACCTTCGGGAAGAACTTCGGCGGCACGGAGAGATAGAAGGCGAAGTTGCCACTGGTGCCGCGGTAGGCGTCCAACTCCTCGACAGCACTGCGCAGTTGCTCGAACGCGCCGTCGTCGTCGAAGTCGCCCGGCACGAACCGCATGCCCTCGGCGAGCTGCGTCCAGACCTCCTCACGGAAGGGCGTACGGGCGTGCTCGCGCACCGCGTCGTGCACCACCTGCGCGAAGTCCTGGTCCTCCCAGTCGCGGCGCGCGAACCCGACGAGCGAGAAGCCCGGCGGCAGCAGACCGCGGTTGGCCAGGTCGTACACGGCCGGCATCAGTTTCTTGCGGGACAGGTCACCGGTCACCCCGAAGATGACCAGGCCCGAGGGGCCCGCGACACGGGGGAGCCGGCGGTCGCGGGGGTCGCGCAGGGGGTTGGCCCCACGGATCTCGACAGCGTCCACGAAGCGTTCGGATGTCTGCGCACTCATCTTCAAGGAGTCCTCACGGAATGGAATGCCATTGCCGGTTCGCCTTCAAATCTAAAAGTCTGACTTTTGCTGGGGAAGGTGCGCCCGTGTCAGCCTTCGGTGAAAGTGGGACAACGACCACAGGGCACACTGCGGGGCAGAGCGCAGGGCGGACCGCAGCGCCGAGTCGCCGCGAGAGGGACATGACCGACAGAACCCCAACCTTCCCAGACGCAGAAGGAACCTCGGCAGGGGGAACCTCCCGAGACGGTGATGGGATCAAGACGTTCCCCTTTCCCGTCGACCTCAGCCTCTCCGGCGTCGGTATGCAGGTCGGCCGCATGGACCCGGACCGCACCTGGCACCCGGACGTGCCGCTGGAGCGTGTGCATCGCATCGACTTCCATGTGGTGATGCTGTTCGGCGGCGGCCCCGTGACCCACATGATCGACTTCGCCGAGTACGAGGCCTCCGGCGGCGACCTGCTGTGGATCCGTCCCGGCCAGGTCCACCGCTTCTGCCGTACGGCCGGGTACCGCGGGACCGTCCTGACCATGCAGCCCGGGTTCCTCCCACGTGCCACCGTCGAGGCGACCGGCCTCTACCGCTACGACCTCCCACCGCTGCTGCGCCCGGACGCGGCCCAGCTCGCCGCTCTACGACACTCCCTCGACCAGCTGGAACGCGAGTACACCGACACCGAGACCCTCCCGCTCAGCCTGCACACCGCCGTGCTGCGGCACTCCCTCACCGCGTTCCTGATCCGCCTGTCCCACCTCGCGGCCGGTACGGCGGAAGCCGAGCGCCGACGGGCCGACACCACCTTCGCCCGGTTCCGGGAGGCCGTCGAGAGGGGCTTCGCGGCCAACCACAGCGTCAGCGCGTACGCCGACGCACTCGGCTACTCCCGCCGTACGCTGGTGCGCGCCGTCCGCGCCGCCACGGGGGAGACGCCCAAGGGCTTCATCGACAAGCGGGTGGTCCTGGAGGCCAAGCGTCTACTGGCGCACACGGACATGCCGATCGGCCGCGTCGGCGCCGCGGTCGGGTTCCCCGACGCGGCCAACTTCTCCAAGTTCTTCCATCTGCACGCGGGGATGAATCCGGTGAGGTTCCGGGCGGAGCTGCGGTGAGGGGGTGTGGCCGGGCCGTGGGCCCGGAAGAACTGGAAGATCACAACGCTTGAGGAGCCGGAACGTCCGCCCCTCCCGGTAGCCAGACGCTCGCCCTGCCGGGCGGCCGGAAGCCCGCCCGCACGTACGACACCAGGTCCCGCAGCCCGGGGGGCCGGTTGTGCGAGTGCCAGACCAGGGACCACGGGTACGTCGGCGTGGGCTCGACGAGCGGGATGCGGTACAGCGTCTCGCCCTCCGGCCAGGTGAGCCGGGTCTTCTGTCCCACGAAGGTGATCAGCGAGCTCGATGCGGCGATCGTCTCCAGTAGTGCCTCCGGACCGAAGTTCGGGCCACTTGAGTCGATGACCAGGGAGAACGCCTCGCCGAACTCGCGGTAGAACTCCCCCACTCACTGCCGCCGACGATTCCGGGCATCCAGGCGGTGAAGGAGCCCAGATCCCCGGGACGGAGCCGCTCGGCCCCCGCGAGCGGGTGCCCCGCACCGACGACGACCTCCAGCCCCTCGAAGTACACGGGAGTGCTGGTGAGCAGCGGATCGCGTTCCTCGACGGGGCTCCGCAGGTACGCGAACGCCACGTCGATCTCGCCGTCCAGGAGCGCGCGGACGGCCGCGTCGGCCTTGGCGAGCGTCACCGACTCCAGCGCAATGTCCGGATGCGCGCGATGGAAGTCACGCAGCATCTCGGCCGACGCGAGGTGACTGCGCAGTACGTCGACCCTGAGGGGGTCCCCGGCGATCCGTACCGATGCGACCGCCTGCCGCACCGCCATCAGGACGGCTCGCGCGTGCGGGAGGAAGGACTCTCCCTGCCCGGTGAGGACGGCACCCGTGGGCACACGCCGGAACAACGCGACACCAAGGTGCGACTCAAGTGCCGCGACGCGTTTGGACACCGCCTGCTGCGTCACCCCGAGACGGGTGGCCGCATGCCGGAACTGTCCCTCTTCCGCCACGGCGACGAAGGCGCGCACGGACTCCAGATTCACCCGGGGGACGCTAGCACCCGACAACGATGGGTTGTACGGCGGTCTGCTCCCGCGGTGTGAAACCGCTGTGGGCGCCGGGCTGACATGAGTGCGGACCCGGCCGGGGACCACCCCGGCCGGGTCCGTGCGGGCGCCTCCCGCCTATCGGTCACCTCCTCGCTCAGCGACCGAAGTTGAACCAGTTCACGTTCACGAACTCCTGGGACTGGCCGCTGGTGAACGTGAGGTAGACGTCATGGGTCCCGGTGACACCGCTGATGTTGGCCGGGACCGTGCGCCAGGACTGCCAGCCGCCCGTGTTGCCGATGGCGAAGCTGCCGACGGGTGGGTTCGTGCGGCTGTCCAGGCGGACCTCGACGAGGCCGCTGACGCCCGAGGCGGCACCGCTGGCGACGCGGGCGCTGAACTGGGTGGCCGTCATGGAGCCGAAGGTGACGCCGCGGTACAGGGCCCAGTCGCCGCCCGCGAGGCCGCCGATGTTCTGGCCGCCGCCCGAGTCGGAGGTGGACTCGGTGCTCACGCCGCTCTGGCTGTCGTACGACTCGGCCTGGATGGCGCTGTAAGCGTCACGGTTGCCGGTCGGAGGCGGGGTGCTGCCCCCGCCGGCCGACAGCACCTGGACGTAGTCGACGACCATGGGGTGGCCGGGTTGGGTGTCGCCGTCCAGGCCGCCGCCGAACGCGTCGGGGAAGCCGCCGCCCATCGCCACGTTCAGGATGATGAAGAAGCCGTGGTTGGTGGCGTTGGCCCAGGTCGTCGCGTCGACCTGGTTGGCCGTCACCGTGTGGTAGTTGCTGCCGTCGACGTAGAAGCGGATCGCCTCAGGGCTCACCGAGCGGTCCCACTCCATGCTGTAGGTGTGGAAGCCCGACTGACACGTGGTGTTGGGACAGGCCGTGGAGTTGCCGATGCCGGTGCTCTCGTTGCACGGGCCGCCCGGGTTGGTGCCGCAGTGCATCGTGGACCACACGCGGTTGAGGCCCTGGACGTTCTCCATGATGTCGAGCTCACCGATGCTCGGCCAGTTCTGGTAGTTGCCGCGGAAGGGCGCGCCCAGCATCCAGAACGCGGGCCAGTAGCCCTCGGCCGCGACGCCGGTGACGTTCGGCATCTGGATACGGCCCTCCACGCGCAGCTTCCCGCCCGAGGGGGGCTGGAAGTCCGTGCGGTTGGTCTCGATGCGGCCCGAGGTCCACTTGCCGGCGGCGTCGCGCCGTGGGGTGATGCGGAGGTTGCCGTTGCCGTCGAGCGCGACGTTGTTGGTGCTGTTCGTCATCGTCTCGACCTCGCCGGTGCCCCAGTTGGCGGGACCGCCCGGGTAGGAAGTACCCGTCGCGTACTGCCAGTTCGAGGTGTTGACTCCGGTGCCCGCAGGGCCGTCGAAGTCGTCGACGAAGACCTGGGTCCAGCCGGCCGGCGGCGTGGGCGCGGACGCCTGCGCCGCCGAGGCGCCGGCCGCGGCCAGGCTCAGCGCGGCGGCGAGGGCGAGGAGCGTGCGGCGCAGGCGGCCTCGTCTGGGGGGTGCGGAGGGTGTGGGGGTTGTGGGGGTTGTCCTCATGAGTACCTCTTTGCGTACGGAGTGGGGTGCGCAGGTGCTGAGGCGAGCGCCCCGGGGAAGACCGTGCTTGAGAGCGCTCTCAACGAGAGGTGCGGGGCCAATGTGCTCCCGGTCACTCCGATCGTCAAGAGGTGAAGCGGCGAAAGTTCCTTGGGAGAGGGCCGAGTTCACACCCTGAAGGAGACCTCTCCGTACGGGAAGAGCCGTACGAGGCATGCCGGGGCCGGTGGCCCCCGGACGGGGGTCCTGACAGGGTGCGGGCGATCTCGTGCGAAGATCACTCCTGGTCCAGGGAACCAGAACCCGGGATTCCCCCTCTCTAGGGTCGGGTGCCGCCCGAAACTCCCCCCGAGGTTGCGGGCGGCACCCGGTGACCTGCAACAAGGTGTTCATGCCCCGTGCATGGTCCTGCACGGAGAGTCCCCTTGATCATCGGTTTACGACCCGCAACCGCACGCCGACAGGAGTTCCGCATGCCCAGCCGCCGCCGTTTTCTCGCCGGGTCCGCCGCCCTCGGCGTGGCCGGAGCGGCGGCCGGGTGTTCCGCCGGCAAGGAGGCCGGGGGCGGAGACGCGGCGCCGCCGGCCGGCGCACCGTCCCCCTCGGTCGTGCCCGCCGCCCGGCCCAAGGGGCAGCGGCTCAACTTCGTGGTGGTCCTCGCGGACGACCTCGGCTGGGGCGAGCTCGGCAGTTACGGGCAGAAGCTGATCGACACACCCCGTCTCGACGCCCTCGCCGCCGAGGGGCTGCGGTTCACCGACGCGTACGCCGCCGCCCCCGTCTGCGCACCCTCACGCTGCTCCCTGCTCACCGGACTGCACAGCGGCCACGCGACCGTGCGCGAGAACCCGTGGGGCGCCGGGGGCCAGGCCGGCCTCACCGAGGACGACTTCACCTTCGCGGAGGCACTGCGGGCCTGCGGCTACCGCACCGGCCTCATCGGCAAGTGGGGCTTCGGCCCCGAGGCACCGGACCAGCCGAGCCACCCCAACTCCCGCGGCTTCGAGGAGTTCTACGGCTATCTGACGCACGGCCACGCCCACGACTACTTCCCCGACTACCTCTGGGACAACGGCACCCGGCAGGAGATCCCCGCGAATCGGGGCGGCGCCCGCGAGGTGTACGCGCCCGATCTCATCCAGCAGCGCTCGCTCGACTTCATCGACACGCACAAGGACGAGCCGTTCCTGCTGTACCTCGCGCCGACCGTCCCCCACGCCCCCAGCCGCGCCCCGGACCTCGGCCGGTACGCGGACGCCCCCTGGAGCCACCCCGACAAAGCGCACGCCGCCCAGGTCACGTCCTTCGACACCCTTGTGGGCAGCGTCGTCGACCGGCTCACCGAGCACGGTCTGGCCGAGCGCACGCTCGTCCTCGTCACCAGCGACAACGGCCCGCACGAGGAGGGCGGCACCGATCCCGACCTCTTCGACGGCAACGGTCCGCTGCGCGGCTACAAGCGCAATCTTTATGAGGGAGGCATCCGCGTTCCGCTCATCGCCTGGTCGAAGGGCCGTGTCCGGGCCGGGACCACCGACCGGCCGACCCCGCTGATCGACCTCCTGCCGACGCTGGCGGACCTCGCGGGCGCGCCCGTCCCCACGGACATCGACGGCCTCTCGCTCGCGCCGCTGCTGAGCGGCGGCCGGAACACCGCCCACGCCCCCTATCACGATCACCTGTACTTCTACCGCAACCACAGCGGCACCTCCCCGCGCGCCAACGCCGTCGACGGCGGCCGGATACGGCGCCTGTCCGAGGCCGTGCGCCGCGGCGACTTCAAGGCGGTGCGGTTCGCGCCCGGTCAGGACCGGCGGGCGCCGGACGACCGCTGGCAGGTCGAGCTGTACGACCTCGCCAAGGACCCCTCGGAGCAGGACGACCTCGCGACGGCACGGCCCGCCGAGGCCGACGCGCTGGTCCGCCTCATGCGTGAGTCGTGGGTCGACGGCTACGAGCGCAGGCCCTTCGGTGTCACGGTCGAAGTGGCCCGGCAGGGCACGGAGTTCCTCGTGACCGCCACGCTCGCCAACGGCTCCGCCCGGCCGTGGACGGCCGCCCAGCTCGCCCTCCAGACGCCCGGCCGCTGGCAGGTGCGCGCACTGGGCCCGGCGACCGCGGACCGCGTCCCGGCGGGCGGCCGGCTCACCGCCCGCTGGACGGTCACGCCCTCCGCGGGCGCACCAAGCGGACGGCTGACCTGCCGGGGCACGGCCACGCACGCGGGGACGCCGGTGACGTACGCGGCTCAGGTCGTCGCGCGGTAGGCGCCGGGCGAGACGAGGCGCCTGGCGCGAGGGCCCGTAGCGGGCGGATGCGGGCGGCGCCGCGTGGGCCGGATCAGCTTCCTGTTCCCGGCTGCCACCCCAGCGCCCGGGAGATGCCCCGCGCAGCCAGCCGAACCGCCGGGATCAGCGCCGGGACCTGCGCGCCGGCCTCGGGCACCACCACCGACACGGCCGCGACGACCGTGCCGTCCCGGCCGCGGACCGGGGCGGCCACCGAGAGGGCGTCGTCCGTGACCTGACGGCTGCTCACGGCGGCGCCGGTGCGCCGGACCTCGGCCAGCACGCGTCGCAGGCGCGCTCCGTCGGTGAGGGTGTACGGCGTGAACCCGGCCAACGGCCCGGCGCAGTACTCCTCCTGCGAGGCCGGGTCACTGTGCGCGAGCAGGGCGAGGCCGACGCCCGTGGCATGCAGCGGCCAGCGGGCGCCCACACGGATGTGAACGCCGACCGCGGAGCGGCCGGAGAGCCACTCGATGTAGACGACCTCGCCGCCGTCCCGCACCGCCAGCTGCACGTTCTCGTGGGTCGCCTCGTACAGGTCCTCCAGGTACGGCAGCGCGATCTGCCGCAGCGCCAGCCCGCGCGGGGCGAGGGCGGCGACCTCCCAGAGCCGTAGCCCCACGTGGTAGACACCGGAGCCGTCGCGCTCCAGAGCGCCCCACTCGGTGAGCGCGCCGACCAGCCGGTGGGTCGTGGTGAGCGTGAGTCCGGACCGGCGGCTGATGTCGGTGAGGCAGAGCGCGGGGTGCTCGTGGTCGAAGGCGGCGAGCACGGCGAGCAGCCGGCCAGGCGCGGACCGCGCGGACGAGAGGGAGGGCGGCGAGGGGGAGTACGGCGGAGGTGTCGGAGACGGGACGGTGTCAGCGGTCATCGGCATGGCATCGGCTCCGTCTCTGCTCGGACCGGCTCCCTGCTCGGGCCGGTTCTCGGCTCGGTCGGCTCAGCTCAGCTGCGTCTCGGGGACACGTGTGCAGCAGTGTGCCATCGGCACCGGCGGCGACAAGGTGGCACTCTGGTCGCATCCGCAGGAGCTCAAGACGGCGTACGCGAACGGAGGCCGGCCCCCTGGAGGCGTACCTGCTCGGGCCGACGCAACCGTAAGGGACACCCATGTGCGCTCCCATCGGCAAGGACGGACAGAGGCAGACAGATGCGCGATGAGGGAATCGGGTCGTGGCCGGCGCGCCGGGCCCGCAGGACACCGCACCGCACCGCCCTGATCCACGGCGACACCACGCTCACGTACGCGGACCTGTACGAGCGCACCACCCGTCTCGCCCACGCCCTGCGCGGCACGGGGGTCCGCCGGGGTGACCGGATCGCCTATCTGGGGCCCAACCACCCCTCGTACCTGGAGACGATGTTCGCGGCCGGGACGCTCGGTGCGGTCTTCGTCCCGCTCAACACCCGCCTCGCCGGCCCCGAGATCGCCCACCAACTCGCCGACTCCGGCGCCAAGGCCCTCGTTCACGGTCCCTCGCACGCCGGGCTCGTCGATGGCCTGCCCGGCGAACTCCGCGACACGGGCGTCCGGACGACCATCGAGGTCGGCGCCGAGTACGAGGCGCTGCTCGCCGGGGCCGGGAACGAGCCGATCGACGAGCCCGTCACACACGACGACACCTGCGTCATCATGTACACCTCGGGCACGACGGGCCGCCCCAAGGGCGCGATGCTCACCCACGGCAATCTGACCTGGAACGCGTTCAACGTCCTGATCGAACTCGACCTGGTCGCCGACGAACGCGCCCTGGTCGCCGCCCCCCTGTTCCACACGGCCGGGCTGAACATGCTCACCCTGCCCGTGCTGCTCAAGGGCGGTACCTGCGTCCTCGTCGAGGCGTTCGACCCGGCGGGCACCTTCGACCTGATCGAACAGCACCGGATCACCTTCATGTTCGGGGTGCCCACGATGTTCGACCAGATGGCCCGCAACGAGCGCTGGGCCCGCGCGGAGCTGTCCAGCCTGCGCATCCTGACCTGCGGCGGCGCACCGGTGCCCCGCGCGCTCATCGCGAGGTACCAGGAACGCGGGCTCACCTTCCTCCAGGGCTACGGCATGACCGAGGCCGCGCCCGGTGTGCTCTTCCTGGACGCCGAACACGCCGTCAGCAAGGCGGGCTCGGCCGGTGTTCCGCACTTCTTCAGCGACGTACGGGTCGTACGGCCCGACATGACGCCCGCCGCCCTCGGCGAGACCGGCGAGGTCGTCGTCCGCGGCCCGCACGTCATGCCCGGCTACTGGGGGCTCCCCGAGGAGACGGCCGCCGCCTTCACCGACGGCTGGTTCCGCAGCGGGGACGCGGCCCGCATCGACGAGGACGGTTACGTCCACATCGTCGACCGCATCAAGGACATGATCATCTCCGGGGGCGAGAACATCTACCCCGCCGAGATCGAGGACCGCATCCTCGCCCACCCCGACGTCGCCGAGTGCGCCGTCATCGGTGTGCCCGACGAGAGGTGGGGCGAGGTGCCGCGGGCGGTGGTGGTCCCCCGTGAGGGCGCCACGGTGGACCCCGACGACGTGCTCGCCTCGCTCGCCGGGCGCCTCGCCCCGTACAAGATCCCCAAGTCGGTGGTGCTGGCGGAGGCACTGCCCCGCACCGCCTCCGGAAAGCTCCTCAAGGCCCGGGTGCGCCAGCGCTACGGCACGGATTCCTGAGTACGGATTCCTGAGTACGGATTCCTGAGTACGGATTCTTGAGCAAGGAACCCCGCACCCCCTCGGGGCGCGCCCTCAGGCGCCCACCACGTCCACGAAGACCGGGTTCGAGTAGAACCATGTGTCCGCCCACGGGTCGCCGTTGCCCGGCTCGTGCGGGATCGGCCCGTGGGGGTCGATGGCGGCGCCCAGATACCCCGTCCCGTTGCGGTTGCCGTCGCTGCCGCGCAGGCGCACGTAGAAGGACTCGTCCCCGGCGGTCAGCGGCATACGGAGGGTGTACGTCCCTTTCCGGCCGGAGACGTCCTTCGTCTGTACGACCTTGGTGTCGGGGGCCTTCCAGGTGTCCCGGTCGGCCACCGGACCGCGCACCGCGCCCCTGATGACATCCACGTGCGCCAACTCCGGCAGGATCCCCTGGGAGTTGGGGCGTGAGGCGGTCGTCACCGTCACGTACAGCGTGATCCTCTCGCCCTTGCGCACGCGCAGCCGCCCGCCGAGCGTGACGCCCCGGCCCGCGTCGCCGTCCCGCTTCAGCCGGACGTCGAGACCGTCGAGCAGATGGCCGTGGTCGAGCCACACCCGGCCCGCGCGCAGGCCCGCCATCACCGCGCCGTAGCCGTAGCGGGTGACGCCCACATGGGTGCGGCTGAACTGGCCGGGCCAGAAGTCGCTGCCCGGCTGCGGGCTGTCCGTGCTCACCGGGTCGGGCAGCCTGCCGGTGTTGTCGAAGTTCTGACCCGGGAGCCAGTCACCGTTCTTCCAGGTGTCGAACACGATGCGGTGGGCGTCCGAGTTGGTGGTGACGGAGAACAGCCTGCCCTCGGCGAGCAGGGAGTCCCAGAGGCCGCCCACGGTCGCGGTCGCCCAGTCGAAGCCGCCGTACGTCAGGTACGCCTCCGCCGGGTAGCCGGGCCAGGACTGCGCGGACGGCTTGTTCTCGTACTCACCGCGCATCGATGTCGAGCCGCGCCAGCCGGGGATCGCCGCGCCCTGGGCGCCGGGCGCGCCCTCCATGCCGATCATGATGCCGGGGGCCGCGTCCCGCCAGTTGCGCATCTCGTGCGGGGAGTCGATGCCCAGCCGCAGGGGGTGGTTGGCGAGGACCAGAACGTCGTCGACGTAGCCCGTGCGGCGCTGCTCGGCCAGCCACTGGAGGGCCTTCACGGCGTGCGCCTCGTTGCGCGCGGTGTCGGCGTCGGCGGGGCCGCCCTTGTCGTAGCCCAGCAGCTTGCCGTCGTACGCGTTCTCGAACCGTGTGAGCAGGTCGACCTCGTGCGGGCCGGGCGCCGAGAAGACCGTGCAGTGCTCGGCGGCCGGGATGTACCACTCCAGACCCTGGAAGATCAGCTGACGCGGGTTCTCCGCCCGTGCCCTGAGGATCTCCTGGTGCTCCAGCGCGGCCCCGTACCGGGCGTGCCCGACGTTGGAGTGCTCGGTGAACACCATCCAGTCCAGGCCGTACCTGGCGCCCGCGGCGGCCAGTTGGGAGAACGTGTACTTCGCGTCGTGGCTGTAGACGGTGTGGATGTGGTGGTCGCCGACGAGGTAGGCCAGGCGGGGGTCGTCGCCCCCGAGGCGCTGCCCCGCGGCGGCCGCGGGTACGGCCGCGGAGCCGAGGGCGAAGGCGGCGCCGAACAGGCCCGCGCGGCGCAGGAGCCCCCGGCGGGAGACGCCCTGCGCGTCGAGGTCGGCGGGGGAGACGGACGGGTCGGCCCAGACGGGCAGCTGCTGCTCGGGCAGGGCGGACTTGGCGGATATGGCGTGCATGGCGTGTGGGTCCTTCTGGATCTCAGTGGTTCATGAACGACGTGACGGGCAGGGCTCGTTCGACGATCCGGACGTCACCGAGCCGTCCGTGCAGGATCTGGTCGATCCGGCCGCCGTACTCGTAGCCGCCCAGCAGCCACGGCAGCCCCACCGAGGTGATGCCGATCGCGGGGGCCTTGGGATTGCGGACCACCGGGCAGCCCTCGACGTACAGCGTCGTGTGGTCGCCGTCGTTGACGACCGCGAGGTGCCACCACGTCTCCAGCGGCGTCTCGTGGCCCCAGTTGGTGGCGATGCCTTCCTGGTTGAGCGGGCGCATCGCCCACTGCGGCTCGCGGTCGTTGGAGAGGGACAGTGTGGCCAGCGGCTCGTCGGGATCGTCGGCGGTCTTTCCGGCGGCACCGCCCGTGCCGGTGCGGCTGACCAGGCCCGACCAGGCGTGGTGCGAGGGGTCCCAGCCGGCGGGGAGGCGGTAGAAGGCCTCGATGGTGTAACCGTTCCTGAAAATGGCCGAGTTGAGCGGAGCTCCGTCGACGGTGCGCAGGTACGCGCCCTTCAGCGGGGACTTGTAGCCCTGGAACTCCAGGCTGCCGTGGCCAGGTTGGTCGGGGTGGTGGTCCGGGGACCAGCCCAGCTCGCCGCCGCCCACGGTGACCAGGCCGAGGTCGTTGCCGTGCCCGGACAGGTCGCGGACGGTGCCGTTCGCGGGCTCCTCGAAGCGCCAGTACGCCAACGTGCCCGGTACCAGCATCCGCGACGCGGGCCGCGCCGGTCGCGCGGGCACGGGTGCGAAGCCCGAGAAGCGCTCCTCGAAGTCGATCTCCACGGAGAACCTGTCGGCGTCGCCGCTCAGCTCGATCTCCCGCCGCTCCAGCTCGTTGATGCCCTGCGCGGCCCGGCCCAGGATCCACGGGGAGACCGTCTCCACGTCGATGGTGTTCCGGTCGAGGTCGAAGCGGTAGAGGCGGATCATCGCGGCGCCACCGAAGTAGCGGTTCTGGTAGTTCGTGAGGTGGAGGTGGACGTCATGGCCCGCCGCGTTCTTGCGCGTGGTGCGACCCGCGGGCCAGTAGTGCCCGTTGAGGGTGAGGAAGATCTGGTCGTGGTCCTCGACCAGCTGGTCCCAGAGCCGTTGACCGTACGAGGAGAGCGAGTCGTCCCCGTCGAATGTGGTGAGGATGACGGGGGTCCTCGGATGCCGGGCCATGACGTCCCTGGCCCAGGCGAAGCCCTTCGCCGACAGCCGCCAGTCCAGGGCCAGCACCATCCACGCGCGGCCGGCGGCCCGGAAGAGGTGGAAGGTGTTGTAGCCGTCGGGCGAGGCACCGCCGAAGGTGGGCCTGCCCTGGAAGCGGCCGGGGCCGAAGACGTCCAGGTACGGCGTCGAACCGCGCTGGTCGTCGGTGGTCGAGCGCACATCGTGGTTGCCCGCCAGGACGCTGTAGCCCACGCCCTGCCGGTCGAGCAGCCGGAACGCCTCCCCGATCGCCGCGCACTCCTCCTTGGCGCCGTTCTGCGTGAGGTCACCCAGGTGGGAGAGGAAGACGATGTTCTCCTCCCGCCCGTGCTCCAGCAGATAGCGCAGGGACGCCTCGACGGGTGCCTTGTCGATGCTGGGGCCGTCGAAGAGGTACTGGGTGTCGGGCATCACCGCGAGGGTGAAGCGGCGGCTGTCCGGGTCGGGGCGCCGGGCGGCGTCGTCGGCGGGGACGTCGGCCGGTGCGGCCTGGGCGGCGGTCGTGGCGGGCAGCGCGACCGCGGCGGACGCTCCGATCAGCGCGGTCGCCCGAAGGAAACCGCGTCTGCCGGCGCCCGCCTGGGGCGCCTCCTGGGCAGGCTGGTGCCCGGACTCGTGCGAGGTGCACACATTGACTCCGTGAGAGGGGGAGGTCCCGGAGAAGGGAAGGGGACGGGAGGCGGGGGGTGGAGTCCTGGGAGGGGGAGGGGAATCAGAGAGTGCGCAGGGTCCAGCTCCAGCGATGGGCGCCCGTCGGCACGAGGTACGAGGGTGAGGTGTCCGGCCCGCACGAGGCGGTGCCGAGGCCCCGGTGGGCCGCGTCGATGTGGACCACGCAGCCGGGCCGGGGCACCAGTTCGTCGTGGTGCGCGGCCGCGGTCAGGTCCTCCGCGCGGTAGCGGGTCACGGAGACCTGTCGGGGCCCGTCCAGCCGCACGGCCAGTCCGTGCCCGCCGTCCCCGGTGAGCGAGAAGTGGCGCACCCCGTGCCGCCCCCCGCTCTCCTGCGGGCGCAGATACGGGGTGAACAGCTCGTCCACCGTGGCCGAGTAGTGCCCCACGGGCGCCCCGGCGGCACGGTCCGGGTAGCTCTCCCACGGGCCCTGCCCGTACCACGCGAAGCGGTCGAGCCCGGCGACGGTCTCGAACACGGTGCCCACCCGCGCCACGTCCGACAGCTCCTCGGGCAGCACCGCCGTCTCCTCGACGCACACCCGGCCGTCCCGCAGCGCCGTGAACGCCTGCTCGTGCTCGACCGGCCCCACGGCCGTGGCCCAGCGGGACCGCACCAGCACGCGGGCGCCCGTCCGCTCCACGGAGACGGTCTCGCGCTCCGCGCGGTCCAGGCCCCACGCGCGCCAGCGGCCGGCCATGCCGCCGAGGACGTCGTTGTCGGTGGGGGCGCGCCACAGACACAGCACGGGCGGCGCGGTGAGCAGCGGGTGCAGCAACAGGCCGTCGGCGTCGGTCTCGGGCCGGGCGCCGGAACCCGGGCCGCCCGCGCCCGGAACGAGACGACCGCGGCTGTCCCGGGCGGCCCCGTCGTCGGCGTCCTCCTCGACGCCCGCCGCCGAGGTGACGCCTGCCACCGAGTGGACGCCCGCTGCCGTCCCGTCGCCCGCCGGCGGTTCGCCGGCCTCCGTCTCGTACCAGCGCACCTGTGGGCCGCATACCTCGGTGCCGCGCGGCGCCCACGGTTCGTCCGCGGCCGTCGTCACGCGCAGCGTCAGCCAGGTCTCGCCGGCCCCGCCCGGCACGTCGGGCCGGTCGATGACGGCCGCGCCGCCGGGCGGCACGTCGGGCAGCACGGCCGGCACGGTCCAGCTGCCTCCGTCGGCGGCGGCGAACTCCCACTGGGCGGCCAGCCACGACAGATCGCGGAAGTGCTGCCGGTTGTGCACCCGCAGCACCCGCCGGGTGCCCTCGCCCTCCACGGACAGCCGCACCGGCGCGGCGATCTCCCGGTGCTCGTACATCACGGGCTTGGGCGTGCGGTCCGGGAAGACGACGCCGTCGGCGATGAACGCGCCGTCATGGACCGCCTCGCCGAAGTCGCCGCCGTACGCCCAGCGCAGGCCGGGTGCGGCGACACCGTTGTCATACAGCCCGGCGCCCGCGCGCCCGGCCGGTCTTCCGTCACTCACCCGCTGGAGAATGCCGTGGTCCCAGAACTCCCAGATGAAGCCGCCCTGAAGCCCCGGGGTGGACTCGATGGCCGCCCAGTGGTCGGCGAGCGTGCCGTTGCTGTTGCCCATGGCGTGGGAGTACTCGCACTGGATGAGCGGCCGGGTCTGCTCACCGGACAGCGCGTGGGCGACACAGTCCTCGATCGGCGCGTACATCGGGCAGGTGATGTCGGAGGCGTCGTCCGTGGCCGCCCAGTCCAGCTTGGCGGCGCCCTCGTACTGGACCGGCCGGGTCGGGTCGTGGCGGCGTACCCAGCCGGCGGCCGCGTCGTGGTTCGCGCCGTAGTCGGACTCGTTGCCCAGTGACCAGATGATCACGGACGGGTGGTTCTTGTCCCGCAGCACCATGCGTGAGACGCGGTCCACGAAGGCGGACGCGTAGCATGGGTCGTCGGCGATCTCGTGGGCGTGGTCGTGCGACTCGATGTTCGCCTCGTCCACGACGTAGAAGCCGAGTTCGTCGGCGATGTCGTACAGCGTGGGGTCGTTCGGGTAGTGGGCGGTGCGGAGCGCGTTGAAGCCGAAGCGCTTCAGTGTCACCAGGTCGGCGCGCATGTCGTCGTACGACACGGTCCGTCCGGTCAGCGGATGGAAGTCGTGCCGGTTGACGCCCCTGAGGTAGACCCGCTCGCCGTTGAGCAGCAGGTCCCGGCCGCGGATCTCGACCTCGCGGAAGCCCACCCGGTGGGTCGAGGTGTCGGCGACGGAGCCGTCGGCCCGGTGCAGGCGCACGGTCAGGCCGTACAGTTCGGGCGTCTCGGCGGTCCATGCGCGTACGTCCCGTACCGTGGCGCGCAGGCGGGCCTCCCCCAGGAAGTCGGAGACGCGCTCGTCCTCGGCGTTCAGCCGGTCGAACTCGGCGTCCTGGGCGAGCTCCTGCCCGTCCAGGCGGCCGGTGACGTACCACCCCTCGGGCAGCGCGCCCGCCGCCGACCGCACCCGGCAGTCCACCCGCAGCGAGCCGTCGCACCGCGCCCGGACGGTCACGTCCGCGAGGTGCAGCGGATCCGTCGCGTACAGCAGCACCGAGCGGGTGATCCCGCCGTGCCACCACTGGTCCTGGTCCTCGATGTGCGAGGCGTCGGACCACTTCACCACGGTGAGCCGCACGGTGGCGGGCTCCCCGGGCCGTACGGTGCCGGAGAGGTCGAACTCGGCCGCGAGGTGCGAGTCCTTGGAGAGGCCCACCGGCCGCCCGTCCACGTGCACGAGCAGCACGCTCTCGGCGGCGCCGACGTGGAGCACGATCCGGCGCCCGGCCCAGTCGGCGGGAATGTCCACTTCCCGCTCGTACACGCCCGTCGGGTTCGCGGCGGGGGAGTCCGGCGGGAACTCCGCCCACGGCATGCGGACGTTGGTGTACTGCGGCAGGTCGGTCGTGTCCTGTGTCGTCCAGGCGCCGGGGACCGACGACCAGGACCACGCGGGGCCGGGCTCCGCCTCGGGTGACGGCAGCAGCTGGAAGCGCCACCGGCCGTCGAGGGAGAGGGCACCCTCGCGCCGGTCCACCGCGCACATGGGCAGCCGGCCCCAGGAGGTCACCTCGGGTGCCTGCCACGGGCGCAGCGCGATCAATGGATCGCCAGACATTCCGAACACTTCGGACGTCAACGGATGGCTCCCTTGCCGAGATCGGCGATGATCTGCCGGGCGCCGACGGCGAACACGATCAGCAGCGGGACGAGGGCGAGCAGGGCGCCGGTCATGACCATTCCGTAGTCGGTGGTGCCGTGGGTGCCATTGAGCTGGGACAGCGCGACCTGAAGGGTGACGTTGTCCGGGTTGGTGAGGGCGATCAGGGGCCAGGCGTAGTCGTTCCACTGGCCCATGAAGGTGAAGATGCCGAGGAACGCGAGGCCCGGCCGGACCACCGGGAGTGCCACGTGCCAGTACTGGCGCAGGAAGCCCGCCCCGTCGATCCGTGAGGCGTCGAGCAGTTCGTCGTGGATCGCGCCCTTCATGTACTGGCGCATCCAGAAGATGCCGAACGCGTTGGCCGCCGCCGGGACGACCAGCGCGGTCATCGAACCGATCCAGCCGATCTTCGCCATGATGACGAACTGCGGGATGGCCGCCATCTGTGCCGGGACCATGAAGATCGCCATCATCAGGGCGAACAGCGTCCGGCGCCCGGGGAACTCGAACTTGGCGAAGACGAACGCCGCCAGTGAGTCGAAGAACAGGACCAGGACCGTCACCGAGCCCGCCACCAGCAGCGAGTTGCCCATCGAGCCGAAGAAGTCGATGTTGTCGAAGAGGTTGCGGACGTTCTCCGCGAAGTGCGAGCCGGGCAGCAGCTTCGGCGGGTAGGAGAAGATCTCCGTCGACGAGTGCGTCGACATGATCACGGCCCAGTAGAACGGGAAGACCGAGAGCAGCAGACCGACGATCAGGACCAGATGGAGCGCTATGCCCCGCTGCCGTGAACCCTGCTGTCGTGAACCCTTGAGTGATGCCATGGTGGCGGGCTCCTATTCTTCGCCCCGGCGCTGTACCAGGCGCCAGTTGATGATCGAGAAGAGGACCACGACGAGGAAGATGCCCCAGGCCACGGCGGCGCCGTAGCCGAAGTCGTTGTTGTCGAAGGTCTGCTGGAAGAAGTAGAGGACCATGGTCTGGCCCGCGTGGCCGGGACCGCCCGCGAACGAGGAGTTGTTGTCCGTCGTCTGCAACAGCACCTGCGGCTCGGAGAAGGACTGCAGGCCGGTGACGGTCGAGATGACCAGGACGAAGAGCAGGACGGGACGCATCAGCGGCAACGTGACCCGGAAGAAGGTCTGCACGGGACCGGCGCCGTCCATGCGCGCCGCCTCGTACAGCTCACTCGGGATCGTCTGGAGACCGGCGAGGAAGATGATCGCGTTGTAGCCGGTCCACTGCCAGGTCATCAGCGTCGCGATGGCCACCTTGATGCCCCACGGCGAGTTCAGCCAGGCCACCTGGTCCAGGCCGACCGCCTGCAACAGGGCGTTCACCAGGCCGAAGTTGGTCGAGAAGACCGAGCCGAAGATGATCGCGACGGCGACGATCGAGGTGACGTTCGGCAGGAAGTACGCGAAGCGGTACACGTTCTTGAAACGCACCGCCGAGTTCAGCAGCACGGCCGTCACCATCGCCAGGAAGATCATGGGGAAGGTGGCCAGCGCCCAGATGACGACCGTGTTGCCTATGGAGCCCCAGAACTGGCTGTCCGACAGGAGATAGCGGTACTGCGACAGCCCCGCGAACTCCATCGAGCCGAGTCCGTCCCAGCGGTGGAACGACAGATACAGCGAGAACCCGACCGGGATCAGTCCGAAGGCGAGGAAGAGCAGATAGAAGGGTGAGATCGCCGCGTACAGCCGCCAGTGGCTCAGGATTCCCTTCCGGGCAGGTCCGGCGGGGGCGGTGGTCACGGTCGCCGGGGGCGTGTCGATCACGGGTGCGGTGGCCATGTCAGTAACTCACCCCCAGGTGGTCCGCGATACGCCGGCACTTGCTCATGGCGTCCTTCCATGCCTGGTCCGGGTCCTTGCCGAGGACGGAGAAGTTCCGCAGTTCGTCGTCGATCGGGGTCTTGAGCGCGATGTCGTACGGGCTGTTGAAGGCGACCGGGATCTTCTGCGCCGCCGGACCGAAGACGTCCATGGTGATCTGCCCGCCGAAGAACTCGTCCGGTTCGCGCAGCTTCGCCATCCGGTACGACGCCGGAGTCGAGGGGAAGAGCACCGAGTCGACGAAGCCCTGGGCCTGGTTGTCCGCGTCGAGCATCCAGGTGATCATCTCGAACGCCTTCTCCGGCTCCCGGCACGCCTTGGTGATCGACAGGAACGAGCCGCCGATGTTCGACGGGCCGCCCGGACAGTTCGCCACCCGCCACTTGCCTTTGGTCTTCGGCGTGTTGAGCTTGATGTCACCCGCCGCCCAGGAGGCGTTCAGCTGGCTGGGCAGCAGGCCCCGCTCGGTGGCCGAGATATTGTCCGGCGTCCCGTTGACGATCTTCGAGACCAGTCCGCGGCGGGTGGCCTCCACGGCCCGGTCCCAGGCGGTGCGCACATGCTCCTGGTCGCCGATGAAGTGCCGGTCCTTGTCGACGAACCGCTTGGTCGTCTGGTTGACCGAGATGCCGTAGATGCTGAGGGCGTCCGTGAGGATGAACGCGCCGGGGACGCGTTTCTTGAGCTGCTCACCGGCCGCGAGGAACTTCTCCCAGGTGTCCAGCTCCCTGGAGACGTCGTCCGGTTCGTACGGCAGCCCGGCCTTCTCGAAGACGGCCGGCTGGTAGTAGTGGGCGACGGGGCCGCAGTCGATCGGGAAGCCCACCATCGAGCCGTCCTCGGCGATCGCCTCGTCCCACTTCCAGGTCAGATACCGGTCCTTGAGCCGGTCGGCACCGAGCGTCCGCAGGTCCACGAACTGGTCGGAGTTGGGCAGGTACGAGGCCATGTCCTCGCCCTTGAGCCCCGCGATGTCCGGCACGTGGGCCCGTCCGGTCATCGTGGTCATCAGTTTCGAGCGGTAGTAGCCGCCGATCTGGATGGCCTGCAGGTTCACGGCGCTGTCGTAGCGGGCCTTGGCCTTCTGGAGGACCTTCGGGCTCAGCCCGCCGCTCCAGTACCACAGGACCATGTTCCGGCCGGTCGACCCGGTGGGAACGGCACAGCCGGATGCCAGTCCGCCGAGCGCCGTGGCGGCCGTGCCGGCCAGGCCCGCGCGCAGCAGGCTCCTTCGTGAGAGCCGCAAAGCTCCCACCGCCTTTCGGATGTCTTGACTTTGCGTGTGGTTCAGTGAGGGGTGTTGACCGGGGGTGTGACGGGGGCGAGGGGGAGGGGCGGGCCCGGGTCGGCCGGCAGCCGCTCGGCGAGGAAGCCGTAGGCGCGCCGCAGCCCGGGGTCGTCGAGAGCCCGCCACCACGTGTGCACCCCGTGCCAGCCGGGCGCCGCCAGGGCCCCGCCGTGATGGCGTACGGACAGACCGGCGGCGAGCACCGCGAAGCGCAGCCGCTCCTCCAGTGGCCAGCCGCCCAGCGAGGCCGCGACGAAGCTCGCCCCGAAGACGTCCCCGGCGCCCGTGGCGTCGACCACGTCCACGTCCAGGGCCGGCACGTCGGCGTACTCACCCGTCGTCTGGTCCACGGCGATCGCGCCCTCGCCGCCGCGCGTGACCACGGCCACCGGCACCAGCTCCGCCAGGGTGCCGAGGGCGGCGACGGCGCTGTCGGTGCGGGTGTAGGCCATCGCCTCGGTCTCGTTCGGGAGGAAGGCGTGGCACAGGGAGAGCTGGTCGAGGAGGTCGGAGGACCACTGCTGGGTGGGGTCCCAGCCGACGTCCGCGTAGATGTGCGTGCCGTTCGCGGCCGCCTTGGCGAGCCACTCGCGGGGCTCGGCCTCGATGTGCACGAGAGCGGCACGCGCGTCGGGCGGGTCGCCCATCAACGCGTCCTGGGTGTACGGGGGTTCCTGGCCGTGGGTGACCAGCGCCCGGTCGTGGCCGTACGCGAGCGAGACGGTGACCGGTGTGTGCCAGCCGTCCGCCGTGCGGGACAGAGAGAGATCGATGCCCTCCTGGCCGTCGAGGACGTCACGGCAGTACTCACCGTAGAAGTCGTCACCGAAGACGGTCGCCAGCGAGGTGGTGAGGCCGAAGCGGGAGGCGGCGACGGCGAGGTTGGCGATGCCGCCCGGACCGCAGCCCATGCCGTGGGTCCAGATTTCCTCTCCGGGTGTCGGCGGCTTCTCCAGGCCCGTGAGGACGAGGTCGTAGAACAGCAGCCCCGTCAGCAGTACATCGGGCCGGTCGTCGTCCACGCGCGCATCCTCCTGTCGCAGGCGGCCGCGATCAGTTCTGAGCGCGGTCGTCGAAACCTTCGCAATCGGTGCACAGGATCGTGCGCGCCTCCGGGGATTTTGGCAAGAGTCAAGCAGAAGTGAGCATGGAAATGATTGAAGATGACGAGTACTGTCCACGGTGTGCTGGCAGAACGACGACATCAACTCATCCTCCGGGCCCTGCGCTCCGGGGGCCCCGCGGCGGTCACCGACCTGTCCGAACAGCTCGGAGTGAGCCCCGCCACCATCCGGCGCGACCTCGTCAAGCTGGAGGAGGAGGGGCTGCTCACCCGTGTGCACGGCGGAGCGGTGGTGGAGGAGGGCGACCAGCCCTTCGCCGAGGTCGCCGAGATGCGTGTGCCGGAGAAGGACGCCATAGCGGCGAAGGCCGCCTCGCTGGTCCGGGACGGCGAGTCCGTGCTGCTCGACATCGGCACCACCGCCTACCGGCTGGCCCGGCACCTGCACGGCCGCAGGCTCACCGTCATCACCAGCAACCTGGTGGTCTACGAGGAACTCGCCGACGACGAGGGAATCGAGCTGGTGCTGCTGGGCGGCATGCTCCGCCGTGAGTACCGCTCGCTCGTCGGCTTCCTGACCGAGGACAACCTGCGCCAGCTGCACGCGGACTGGCTGTTCCTCGGGACCAGCGGGGTGCGGCCGGGCGGGCAGGTGATGGACACCACCGTCGTCGAGGTGCCGGTCAAGCGCGCCATGATCAGGGCGGGGGAACGGGTCGTCCTGCTGGCCGACCGCGCGAAGTTCCCGGGCACGGGGATGGCGCGGGTCTGCGGACCCGAGGAACTGGACATGGTGGTGACGAACGCACCCGTCGACCCGGTCACACGGTCCTCGCTGGAGGAGGCGGGCGTGGAGGTGGTGCCGGCATGAGCCGGGTACACGAAAGGACGGCAAAGGTGGTAGGCGCGTGAAGCTGACGATTCTGGGCGGTGGCGGGTTCCGGGTGCCGCTGGTGTACGGGGCGCTCCTCACGGACCGCGCCGAGGGCAGGGTGACGCGTGTCGTCCTGCACGACCTGGACGCGGAACGGCTGTCCGCCGTGACCCGCGTCCTGGCCGAGCAGGCGGCGGGCAGATCCGACGCGCCCGAGGTGACGGCCACCACCGACCTCGACGACGCACTCAGGGGCGCCGACTTCGTCTTCTCGGCGATCCGCGTCGGCGGCCTGGAAGGGCGCGCCGACGACGAGCGCGTGGCCCTCGCGGAGGGAGTCCTCGGCCAGGAGACCGTCGGCGCCGGCGGGATCGCCTACGGCCTGCGCACGGTGCCCGTCGCCGTCGACATCGCCCAGCGGGTGGCCCGGCTCGCCCCCGACGCCTGGGTCATCAACTTCACCAACCCCGCCGGACTGGTCACCGAGGCCATGTCCCGCCACCTCGGCGACCGCGTGATCGGCATCTGCGACTCGCCGGTCGGCCTCGGCCGCCGTATCGCCCGCGTGCTCGGCGTCTCCGACCCGCGCGAGGCGTGGATCGACTACGTGGGCCTCAACCACCTGGGCTGGGTCCGCGGACTGCGCGTCGCGGGCCGCGACGAACTCCCGCGCCTGCTCGCCGACCGCGACCTGCTCGGCTCCTTCGAGGAGGGCAAGCTCTTCGGCCCCGACTGGCTCCAGTCCCTCGGCGCCGTCCCGAACGAGTACCTGCACTACTACTACTTCAACCGCGAGGCCGTCCGCGCCTACCAGGAGGCCGACAGGACCCGCGGCGCCTTCCTGCGCGACCAGCAGGCCCACTTCTACGAGAAGATGCGGCGCCCCGACGCCGAGGCCCTCAAGGCATGGGACCGCACCCGCGCCGAGCGCGAGGCCACCTACATGGCGGAGAACCGTGAGACGGCGGGCGCCGGCGAGCGCGACGCCGACGACCTCTCCGGCGGCTACGAGAAGGTCGCCCTCGCCCTGATGCGGGCCATCGCCCGCGACGAGCGCACCACCCTGATCCTCAACGTCCGCAACAAGGGCACCCTCTCCGTCCTCGACACCGAGGCCGTCATCGAGGTGCCCTGCCTCGTCGACGCCAACGGCGCCCACCCCGTCGCCGTCGACCCGCTGCCCGACCACGCCACCGGCCTGGTGTGCGCGGTCAAGGCCGTCGAACGCGAGGTCCTGTCCGCGGCCGAGTCGGGCTCCCGCACGACCGCGGTCAAGGCCTTCGCCCTGCACCCGCTCGTCGACTCCGTGAACGTGGCCCGCAGACTGGTCGACGCCTACACGGCCGTCCATCCGGGCATGGCGTACCTCAAGTAGAGCCCGCACCGTCCCCAGGAGAGCTTCTTCCATGCATGACGAACGCCGCCGGATCGAGGAACGCGTCGAGCGCGTCCACACCCAGCGCATCAAGCCCGCGATCTACGCCGCCTCCGTGCCCTTCCAGGTCGAGGCATGGCAGGCTCCCGGCGAGCCCGTCCCCTTCGAGGAGGCCGCGGCCGCCCCGTACGAGCCCTTCGCGATGGACACCCCCTGGGGTCCGCCCTGGGGCACCACCTGGTTCCGGATGCGCGGTCAGGTGCCCGCCGAGTGGGCGGGCAGGCGCGTCGAGGCCGTCATCGACCTCGGCTTCGTCGGGGACTGGCCCGGCAACCAGGCCGAGGCCCTGGTCCACCTCACGGACGGGACACCGCTCAAGGCGGTCAACCCGCTCAACCAGTACGTGCCGATCGCCGACCCGGCCACGGGCGGCGAGACGGTCGACTACCTGGTCGAGGCGGCCTCCAACCCGGACATCCTCGCCAACAACTTCGCGGCCCCGACCCCGCTCGGTGACGTCCTCACCGCCGGCGACAAGCCGCTCTACACCTTCCAGCGCGCCGACCTCGCCGTCCTCGACGAGAACGTCTGGCACCTCGACCTGGACCTCCAGGTGCTGCGCGAACTGATGGTCCACCTCGAAGCGCACGACCCGCGCCGCCACGAGATCATGCACACCCTGGACCGGGCCATGGACGCCCTGGACCTCGACGACATCTCCGGGTCGGCCGCGGCCGTCCGCGAGGTCCTCGCCCCCGCCCTGGCCAAGCCCGCGCACGCCAGCGCCCACACCGTCTCCGGCGTCGGGCACGCCCACATCGACTCCGCCTGGCTGTGGCCCATCCGCGAGACCAAGCGCAAGACGTCCCGCACGTTCTCGAACGTGACCTCGCTGGCGGACGAGTACGAGGACTTCATCTTCGCCTGCTCGCAGGCCCAGCAGTACGAGTGGGTGCGCGACAACTACCCCCACGTGTGGGAGCGGATCAAGAAGTCCGTCGAGAAGGGCCAGTGGGCGCCCGTCGGCGGCATGTGGGTCGAGGCCGACGGCAACCTCCCCGGCGGCGAGGCCCTCGCCCGCCAGCTCATCCACGGCAAGCGGTTCTTCATCGAGCACTTCGGCGTCGAGACCAAGGGCGTGTGGCTGCCGGACTCCTTCGGCTACACCGCCGCCTATCCGCAGCTCGCCAAGCTCGCGGGCAACGAGTGGTTCCTGACCCAGAAGATCTCCTGGAACCAGACCAACAAGTTCCCGCACCACACGTTCTGGTGGGAGGGCATCGACGGCACGCGCATCTTCACCCACTTCCCGCCGGTCGACACCTACAACGCCCGGTTCAGCGGCGAGGAGATGGACCGCGCCGTCCGCAACTACCAGGAGAAGGGCGGCGGCACCCGCTCCCTGGCACCCTTCGGCTGGGGTGACGGCGGTGGCGGCCCCACCCGCGAGATCATGGAGCGGGCGCGCCGGCTGGCCGACCTGGAGGGCTCGCCGAAGGTCGTCGTCGAGCACCCGGACGCGTTCTTCGCGAAGGCCCGCGACGAGTACCCGGACGCCCCCGTCTGGGCCGGTGAGCTCTACCTTGAGCTGCACCGCGCCACCTACACCTCCCAGGCCCGCACCAAGCAGGGCAACCGGCGCTCCGAGCACATCCTGCGCGAGGCCGAGCTGTGGGCGACCACGGCCGCACTGCACGCGCCGGGCTACTCCTACCCGTACGACCAGCTCGACCGGCTGTGGAAGACGGTCCTCCTCCACCAGTTCCACGACATCCTGCCGGGCTCCTCGATCGCCTGGGTGCACCGGGAGGCCGAGGCGGAGTACGCACGGGTCGCGAAGGAGGTCGAGGCACTGACCGCGGAGGCGATCGCCGCACTCGGTACGGGCGACGCACACGTGTTCAACACGAGTCCGCTGGACCGCGGGGAGGTGGTCCGGACCGCGGACGGCTCCCTGGTCCACACGGTCGTCCCGGCGAACGGCAGCGCCCCCCTGGGTGCCGGAGAGGGCACGGACCCGGTGACGGTCACCGGACGCGTCCTCGACAACGGCCTCGTCCGGGTGGAGATCGCCGAGGACGGCACCCTGGCCTCCGTACGCGATCTGCGGGCCGGTGGCCGTGAGGTCCTCGCCGACAAGGGCAACCTGCTGCGGCTGCACACGGACCTCCCGAACTACTGGGACGCCTGGGACGTCGACAGCCACTACAAGAACCGCTACACGGACCTGCTGGACGCGGACTCCGTGACGGTGGTCGAGGAGGACCCGCTGCGGGGCGCGATCCGCGTCGAACGCTCCTTCGGCAAGGGCTCGAAGATCACCCAGACGATCAGCCTCCGCGCCGGCAGCCCCCGTATCGACTTCGAGACGGACATCGACTGGCACGAGGCCGAGAAGTTCCTCAAGGCGGGCTTCCCGGTCGACATCCGGGCGCCCCACTCCTCCGCGGAGATCCAGTTCGGTCACATCCAGCGCCCCACCCACACCAACACCAGCTGGGAGGCGGCCCGCTTCGAGGTGTCCGGGCACCGCTGGGTGCACATCGCCGAGCCCGGCTACGGGGTGGCGGTGATCAACGACTCCACCTACGGCCACGACGTCTCCCGCACGGTCCGCGAGGACGGCGGTACGACCACCACGGTCCGCCTCAGCCTGGTCCGCGCCCCGCGCGTCCCGGACCCGGAGGCCGACCAGGGCAGGCACCGCTTCACGTACGCGCTCCTGCCGGGCGCGAGCGTGGACGACGCGATCGCGGAGGGCTACGCGCTGAACCTCCCGCTGCGGATCGCGGACGCGGCGGGCCCGGCGGAACCGGTGGTCTCGGTCGACGGCGCCGGCGTGACGGTGGAGGCCGTCAAGCTGGCCGACGACGCGTCCGGTGACGTCGTGGTCCGGCTCTACGAGTCCCGCGGCGGCCGCGCCGAGGGCGTGCTGCGCACCGGCTTCCCGCTCGCCGGGGCCCAGGTGACGGACCTCCTGGAGCGCCCGCTGGAGGCGGCGGCCACCGAGGGGAACGCGGTGCCCATCGCCCTGCGGCCCTTCGAGGTGAAGACGCTGAGGCTGACCGTGGAGAAGTAGTGACCCCGCTTCCCAGGAAGAATTAAGAAAGCGGTAAACACGCTGGTCGCGGCGGGTGTACGACTCGCCGCGACCCTTTCCCGTTCCCTCCCCGACACCTGGAGTTCGCCCGCTCCCCCTGTGATACGGGCGAACGAAAAGCGGAGTGAGACGGGTGGAGAGGTGGCATCGTGCGAGACCCGCGTATCAACGCGATCGGTAAAGGGCTCAAGCGCCGCGGCAGGCTGATCGCCGAGGCGGTGAGCCCGCCGAAGCGGAACCTGGACGCGGTACCCGCGCAACGGAGCACCGACGCCGGGGCCGAAGCGGAGCCGTACGTGGCCCCGCGCGCCCCGCGCCTGGTGGAGTCGCCGGTGTTCGTGCTGTCGTCGGTCCGTTCCGGCTCCACGCTCCTGCGGGTCCTGCTCAACAGCCACAGCCGTATCCGCGCCCCGCACGAGATGCATCTGCGCACGGTGCACGTCAACCTCTCGCGCGACTTCACCGCGGACGCCATGAAGGCGCTCGAACTCGACAAGGACGAGGTCGAGCACGTCCTGTGGGACAGGCTGCTGCACCTGGAACTCACCCGCAGCGGCAAGGAGCTGATCGTCGACAAGACGCCGCCGAACACGCTCATGTGGCCGCGGCTGCACCGATGTTGGCCCGAGGCGCGCTACATCGTGCTGCTGCGCCACCCGGGCGCGGTGATCGCGTCGCTCACGAGCCGCCGTACGGACCCCGACCACGAGGCGATCGCCGCGGAGGTCCTGTCCTACAGCGAGAAGCTGGAGGAGGCGCGGCAGAACCTGCCTGCGCACGTCATCACGTACGAGGAGCTCACGGCCGAACCGGAGAAGGTGACGCGGGGCATCTGTGACTACCTGGGCGTCCCCTGGGAACCCGCGATGCTCGACTACGGCACCAAGGACCACGGCACGTTCCGCCCCCAGCTCGGTGACTGGTCCAGCACCATCAAGTCGGGCCGCATCCAGGCCGCCCGCCAGGCCGACCCGAACGCCACCCTCTCACCCCGCCTGACAGAACTGGCAGAGGCGTGGGGCTACCCCTCCTGAGGTTCTTAGCCCCCGCCGCCCCTACCCGTCCCATCCGCAGGGGCTCCGCCCCTTCGACCCCGGCCCAGGGGGGGCTCCGCCCCCTGGCCCCCGGGTTTCGGGGCACGCCCCGGACCCCCGCTCCTCAAAACGCCGAAGGGGCTGACGATCCAGCCCGTCCGGCGTTTGAGGGCGAGGCCGTTCAGGCCGGCGAGCGGGGGTCTGGGGGCGGCAGCCCCCAGGAAGGGATGGGCCGGGTAGGGGCGGCGGGGGCGAGGAAAACGCCCGGTCAGACGGCCAGCGGGCGGTCCGCCGGGTGGGGGCGGACGCCCGGCGCCGGGGCGAGGGCGAAGGGACGCCCCTCCGCCGGCTCCGGCGTCGTCGCCGGAACGTCCGGACGCTGGTGCGGCAGAGAGACGGGACGCACCGCACGCGGACCCGAGACGACCGTGTAGTCCGCCCCGAGGCGGGCCGGAAGAAGGTCGCCGGGGTCCTCGCCGAGGGCCAACTGAACGGCGGCCCAAGGAGCGTTGAGGCCGCACAGGGAGAGCTGGTGGAGCCCACCCGCAGGCCGCGTGTTGACGTCCATGAGAACCGGATCGTCGCCGTACATGCGGAACTGGATGTTGGAGAGATAGTGGAGGCCGAAGGCCTCCGCCAGACGCCGCGCCGGCTCGATCCAGGCCGGGCCCAGCGTGAACCCGCGGCGGCGGCCGTTCTTCGTACGGCCCACCGCCATACGGACGCGACCGTCCGGGGCGACGAGGCAGTCCACCGACACCTCGGGCTGCTCCAGGCGGGGCATCACCAGCCAGTCCACCGTCTCCCCGGCATCACGCAGCGCGTCCAGCACCACGTCCAGAGGCACATGCGGACCCGGAAACCCGTTGAGGTGCGTCAGCGAGAAGGGGGCCCGGGTCACGACACGGAAACCCACCCCGCCCGCACCCGCCGCGGGCTTGAAGCACGCCTTGTGCCCACCGGCCTCCAACTCCTCCACGGCGGCGACGAGTTCGTCCGCATCCCGCACCCGGTGGTACGGCGGCACCGGCACCCCGAGCGCCTCCACCGCCTGGTACGCCGTCACCTTGTCCTCGAAGACGTGCACGGCCTCAGCGGGCGGCGCGAGAAGGGTCGTACCCACGGCCCTGAACTCCTCGCGGTGCGCGGCGATCGTCGCCTGGTGCAGCCGGGGCACGAACACATCGATCCCGCGCCGCTGGCACTGGTCGAGGGCGAACTCGACGTACGCGGCGGGGGAGAGGCCCTCCGGCTCCAGGTCGGCGGTGTCGGCTGCGGCGAGCACGGGCGAGTCGGGGTCCCCGTGGGTGGCATGGATCTCGACCGGACGCGCCTGCGGATTACTTCGCAGCTGATCCATGAAGAAGACGTTCTCCGCGTACGTGCGGTTGAGCCAGACGCGTACGCGAGAGACCATGCAGGCCGCCTTTCACGGTTCGCGGGCAGGGCTGAGCAGGCCGTGCCCGGCCAGGGGAGAGGGAGGTACGCCGAACCGCCCGACGCGAGGGACGGAGCGTGGCGGAGGTGTTAGGGGCGATCATAGGGCCACCGGGGCACTGGTTTCTGTCACGCGGGTGTTAATCCTTCGTACGGGTCCTGCCAGATGCCGTTCACGTGGTCGGCGGGCCGCTCTTGTCCGCTGGTGCGTGCGTGTGTTCTCGTGTTCCCATCCGGATCTGGAGGGAGTGAGGGTGGAGTCGACCGCTGGCGGTTCGGGGAATTTGCTGGCCATCAGTGACCTGCACATCAGCTATCCCGAGAACCGCGCCCTGGTCGAACAGATGCGCCCCGAGACCGACGGCGACTGGCTCCTGGTGGCCGGAGACGTCGCCGAGAAGGCGGACGACATCCGCTGGGCCCTGGAGACCCTCGCCGGCCGTTTCGCCAAGGTCGTCTGGGCGCCGGGCAACCACGAACTGTGGACCCACCCGCAGGAGACCCTCACGGCACGCGGCGTCGAGCGGTACGAGCATCTCGTCGCCCTGTGCCGCGAGCTCGGCGTCACCACGCCCGAGGACCCGTACCCCGTGTGGGAGGGTCCGGGCGGCCCCGCCGTCGTCGCCCCGCTCTTCCTGCTGTACGACTACTCGTTCCTGCCGCCGGGCTGCGCGACCAAGGACGAGGGGCTGGAGTACGCGCACGGCACCGGCATCGTGTGCACGGACGAGATGGTGCTGTACCCCGACCCCTACCCGAGCCGTGAGGCCTGGTGCCGTGCCCGGGTCGCCGAGACCGAGCGCAGGCTCGCCGAGATCCCCGCGCACCTGCCCACCGTGCTGGTCAACCACTACCCCCTGGACCGGCATCCGACGGACATCCTGCGCTACCCCGAGTTCGCGATGTGGTGCGGCACCCGGCTCACCGCCGACTGGCACCGCAGGTTCCGCGTCGAGGTGATGGTCTACGGCCATCTGCACATTCCGCGGACCACCTGGCTGGACGGGGTCCGCTTCGAAGAGGTGTCCGTGGGGTACCCCCGCGAGTGGCGCCCGCGCCCGAAACCGCCGGGAAGGCTGCGCCGCATTCTGCCGATGGAGGTCGAAGCCGGTGATCGAGGAGTTGCTCCCGGAGTCGGTCGTGGTCGTGGAGGCCTACGGTGAATACGCCGCCGACGCAGCCGACGCCGCCCGCGCGGCAGGGGGGCCCGAGGATGTGTCGCTCTTCCCCGAGGAGGAGGCGGTCATAGCGAAGGCGGTGCCCAAACGCCGCAGGGAGTTCACCGCCGTACGCGGGTGCGCCCGCCGCGCGATGGAGAAGCTCGGCGTGCCCCCGCAGGCCGTGCTGCCCGGTGAGCGCGGCGCCCCCGCCTGGCCGGACGGGCTGGTCGGCAGCATGACGCACTGCGAGGGCTACTGCGCCGCCGCACTGGTCCGCGCCGCCGACGTCGCCTCCCTCGGTATCGACGCCGAACCCCATCTGCCCCTCCCGAACGGCGTCCTCGGCGCCATCGCCCTCCCCACCGAGGAGGCCCGGCTGCACCGCCTGAACACCGAGCGGCCCGGCGTCCACTGGGACCGGCTGCTGTTCAGCGCCAAGGAGTCCGTCTACAAGGCGTGGTTCCCGCTCACCGCCCAGTGGCTGGACTTCTCGGAAGCCGACATCGACGTGTTGGCGGACAGCGGCCCTCCCACCGGCGCCGGGTCGGGCGTCTTCCGGGCGCGGCTCCTCGTGCCCGGGCCGGTGGTGGACGGACAGCGGATCGGGTCGTTCGACGGACGCTGGACGGTACGGGACGGGCTGCTGGCCACCGCCGTGTCGGTGCCCTACCCGACGGGACGCGCGAAGGCCGCCGGATGACCTCCCTGTCCTACGTCGAACTGCACCGGCAGTTCTCGGGCGAGATCGACGCGGCCCTGGACGCCGCCCTCGACGGGCTGGGACCGGAGGCGGAGTCGGTCAGGAAGGCGATCACCGGACTCTTGCACCACCAGCAGATGAAGTACCCCCTGTCGGTGCTTCCGCTGCTCGTGCACGCCGTCGAGACGGGCGACCCCGGACCGGCCGTCCCCCTCTCCGCCGTCCACCTGCTGTGGTGGACCTCGGCCTGTTACCTCGACGACCTGGCGGACAGTCAGGCGACCGGCACGCCCGAGGGCCTCGGCGAGCAGGAGGCACTGCTGGCGGCCGTCGTCGGCGGGCAGGCACTGCCCATCCGTATCGTCCAGGCACAGCCGGTACCGGACGCCGTGCGGGGCGCCCTCACCGCCGAGATCGTCAACTGCTGGTTCCCCGCCGTGGAGGGGCAGCTCAGGGATCTGCGGGGAGGCACGGAGGGCGCCGCGCGGGAGTCGGTCGTCACGGCGTACCGGGGCAAGTCCGGGGCTCCCTTCGCGATGATCACGGCCATGGCCGGCATATGGGCGGGCGCGGACAGCGGGCGCATACGGCTGTGGCGTGAGTTCGGCGACGTCCTCGGCATCCTGTGGCAGTTGTTCAACGACCAGGAGGACATCCTGTCCGGCCGCAACGAGGACCTGAGGAACGGCACGCTGACCTATCTGCTGGCCTGCGCCCTGGAGGAGGCGCCGCCCGGGGCGAGGGAGCACGTGCTGGCGCTGTCCGGGGCCGCGCGGAGTTCCGGACGGGCACGGCGGGAGCTCACGGAGCTGCTCCTCGCGCCCGCCGTGCTCCGCGGCTATCAGAAGGACCTCGGCACGTTCCGTGACGAGGCGTACCGCGTCCTCGGTGAACTGGGCGGCCACGAGGAACCCTTGGCGGCCCTGCGGCAGCTCGTGGACCAGTCCGGCGGACTGTACCTACGGGCGACCGCCTGAGCCGGCCCGCTCCCGGTTCGCCCGGGAACGGGCCCGGGTGTCAGATCTCCGGGCACCAGCTCCGCAGCAGCCGGAAGAACTCCTCCTCGTTGCCCGCGAGTCCGGCCGCCGCCAGGGCCTGCTCGGCCTCGGCGAGCGCGGCGGTCGGCACCACGGGTGGTCGGCCTCCGCCGGGCGGGCCGTCGAACGCGGCTCGTACGGTCTGCAAGAGCCGCAGATAGGCCTGCACGGCGGTGCGTTCATGGTCGGTCAGTACGGCGGTCTGCATCGGACGGCTCTCCCCTGTTCGGCCGGTTTGATCGGTGCGTGCGCCCCGGCAGGGCGGGGGGCGCACCTCCAGCTTGCCGTCCACCACTGACAATCCCGTTCCCGTACACGGAGGTTCGCTCGCTCAGCGGAGGCGAAGCCTTTGCCGCACGCCTACGTTCCCGCCCCCTCCGGCGCCCCGGACACCGCCGCCTGCTCCCCCTCCGTGAGCGGCGGACCCGTCAGTGGGGCCTTCAGCGGACCTCGCAGGACGGCGAGGAGGACTTCGGGCGCGAGCAGGGCGCCGGGCGGCCTGGAGAGGGTCATGACGCCGAGGAACGTCCGGAAGACCAGGGGGCGGCCCGTCGCCGTGCGCAGGAGGCGGTTCACGTACCGGGTGAGCAGGCGCTGGACGGGACCGGGCTGCTCGCCGATCGCCTCCGGGTAGCGTATGTCCGTCTCCGTGGCCAGCTGCCACGCCATCGACACCGGACCGGCCACCGCCCGCTGCACCCGCCGCGCGAGCCGCGGAGCCATGAGCCCGTGCGCGGCCACCCGCTCACGCAGCGCCAGGGCGCTCTGCGCGGCCACCGACATGCCGTGACCGTACAGCGGGTTGTAGGTGGCCACCGAGTCACCGATCGCGACGAACCCCTCGGGCCAGGCCGAGACCTTCTCGTAGAAGCGCCGGCGGTTGACGGTGCTGCGGGTGACGGCCACGTCCGTCAGCGGTTCCGCGCGGGCCAGCAGTTCGCCCACCACGGGGTGGCGCACGTTCCGTGCGAAGGTCTCGAACTCCTCGGCGGACGCGGTCGGCTGGCCACCGCGCGTGCCCGACACCGTCACCAGCCAGCGCCCGCCCTCGATCGGCACGAGGGTCGCGCTCTGCCCGGGCACCGGCCGCGCCGCGTCCGGCTGGACGTTGACGACGGGGAACTCCTCGGTGCCCGCCGGCGCGCGGAAGACCCGGCTGGCGTACACGAGCCCGGAGTCGACCTCGCCCAGCGGCGCGGGCGGCACGCCCAGCGCGTCCAGCCACGTCGTGGCCCGCGAGCCGCGCCCCGAGGCGTCCACCACCAGGTCGGCGGCCAGAACACGCTCCTCGCCGTCGGCCGAACGGACCCGCACCCCCGTCACCCGGGTCGCACCGCCCTCCAGGCCCAGCAGTTCGGTGCCCTGCACCACGGTGATCCGGGTCTGCCTGACGACCTCGGCGCGGATCACCGACTCCAGCAGGTCCCGGCTGCACGCGATCATGAACTCCATCTCGGGCCAGCGCCGCACCCAGCCCTGCGCCGACAGGGAGACGAGCCCGGTCGGCAGCGGAATCCGGCGGGCGCCCGCGGCCAGCCAGGCGTCGGTCACCCCGGGCAGCAGCTCCTCCATCGCGCGGACGCCCCCGGACCACAGGAGGTGCGCGTGACGGGCCTGCGGGACGCCCCGGCGCGATGCGGGCCCCTCGGGCAGCAGGTCGCGCTCGATGACCGTGACATCGGCGTACGGACGCAGCGCGGCGGCGGACAGCAGGCCGGCCAGGCCCCCGCCGACGACGACGGCCCGACGGAATTCCGACGGCACCACGGATCCGGGGACGTCAGCGGGTTCGCTCATGGAAGTCGCTCTCTGACAGGGGCGCGGCGTGCTCCCGGGCAGCCGCGACGACGGGTGACTGACTGAGGGCCAGGGACAGCCGGACCAGGTCGCGTGGACCGTCCGTGGACGGGGGCGGTGCGGCGCCGGTCTCCGCCGAGCTGATGACCCTGCCCTCCGGGTCGGCCGCCCGGGCCCGTACCGCCGCCGTCACCATCGCCGCGTCGGCCTCGGCCCGTGCCTGGTCGGGCGCGGAACCCGACGCGACGGCCGCTTCGTAGGCCCTCGCCCGCACCCCGGAGTCGAAGTACGGGTGCAGGGTGAGCATGCCGTCGTGGATGTCGGACTCCCGCTGGGTCACCTGCAGTTGGACCGGCGACCACCAGGCGATCCGCACCGCGCGCTCACCCTGGTCGGCCACGGGCCTGAGCTCCCGCCACAGCGGGCCCAGCCTCCGGTACGTCGACCAGGTCGTCCAGGAGTCCCCGATGCGCTGGCAGGCCAGCGGCAGAGAGAAGCCGACCGCGGCGATCTGCGCCCCGACCGAGGCCAGCACGGGCGCCACATAGGTGCTCAGGCCGTCCAGGTTCCCACCGTTCCAGCGGGCCACCACGGCCGTGAACTTCGCCGCCGAGTACGGGACGTTCGACAGAAAGCCGACCGCGATGATCAGCAGTCCGGCGCGCAGCCAGCCACGCACCTGGAGCGCCCAGCGCCAGCACATGACCACCGTGGCGACGCCCGCGACGGAGAACGCGGCGAGGTAGAGCACGATCATCTCGCGGATGAACGGCGTGTTGGCGTAGTACGTGTCCAGGTCCCGCAGCCGCTCCACCGGCGCGTCACCGAGCGCGAACAGCACCACGATCGCCACGCTCACCGCGCCGTACCCGGCGATCCAGCGACGCGACAGCCTGCGCGTCACCTCGGGCGGACCACCCCGCCAGTTGATGATCAGCACCAGACAGGAGGCGCTCAAGGCACTCATCAGGACGTACACGACAGGCGCCGAGACGTTGGTGATGCCGGTGAGGCGGTTGACCTCGGCGATCGTCGGCGGGGCGGCGAAGCAGAACACCAGGCTCGCCAGCGTGAGCAGCGCGCACACCGACCGCAGCAGCGGATCGCGCCAGCCGTGCAGCAGCGCGGGCGTCTTGACGGCGAGGACGACCGCCATCGCCACCGCGGGGATGTAATAGCTGGACCCGTCCATCTCCGGTGGCTCAGCCCTGCGGCCCGCGATAGCCCAGGGAGGCCTCGATGCGCCCCGCGAGCCGGTCGCGCCGCACCGGACCGCGCAGCGCCGAACCCGCCAGCCAGGTACGGCACTTGCTCGCCAGCAGCAGCCCGAAGCTCTCGGCGTCCTGCTCGTCCTTCACGTCGAACCGGGTACGCGCGGCGACCTTCTGGACCGTCGCCCGCAGGTCGGCCCCGTCGCTCAGCAGACGTGCCGCGACCGCGGCACCCTCCACATGGTGGCCGCAGTGCCCGGCGTGCATGTGCCACAGCTCATGGCCGAGGATCACCAACTGGTGGTCGGGCGCGGTGCGTTCCTCGATCACGACGAGGTCCTGCTCGGCCATGTCCAGCCACAGCCCGCTCGCGGTCCCGGGCGGGAAGGCGGCCGTACGGTACTGGACGGGGCGGCCGCGGCGTCTGCCCATGGCGTCGCACAGCGCGGAGTACAGCCCGGCGGGCTCCGCCGGTGCCGGGAGCGTCAGCTCGCCGACCAACTCGCCGCACAGGCGGCGCATTTCCCTTCCGATGCCCACTGTTCTCCCCCGGGTCAGGACTCGGGCCGCTTGACGCTCTCCAGGAGCATGTCGAGCCACTCCGCCACCTTGTCGCGATGCTGGTCGGTGGGCAGTTGTGCCGCACGCCAGGCGATGCCGCGGACACCGTGGTCCTGGAGCAGCCGCTCCAGCGGGTCGTCGGCTGCCTGGGTGGCCGGCGCGGCCGCCCGCTCGCGGTCGGCGAGCTGCTGGAGCAGCTCCTGCTCGGTGCGCATGAGGGCGCTCGCGAGTGCCTCCGGGTCCTCGGCGGTGAGGAAACCGGCGTGCACTCGGAAGAAGCGCTGGATGGCGTCGCAGTGCTCCATCGTGGGGCGCCGGTCGCCATTGATGAGGGCTCCCGCCTGCTGACGCGACATGCCCGCGCCGTCGGCGATCTCCTGCTGTGTGTACTTGCGTCCGTTGGGCTTGAGACGGGTGCGCCGCAGCAGGGCCAGCCGCTGCACGAACCGGGCCTGCAGGTCCGGCTCGCCGGCGGGCCGGCCGCCCAGCAGCGCCTTCACCACCGACTCCGGCACCCCGGAGGCCGACGACAGGCGCCGGGCGTCGAAGACCTCGTCGTGGGGCACGCCCAACCGGTCGGCGAGCGCGGTGACACGGGCCACGACGGCCGGCAGCAGAACCGTCGCCGCAGCGTCCGGAACCTCGAAGCCATCCGTCACCGACAGGTCTCCTACGTCTCTCTCAGCCAGTCTCAGCCAGTCTCATCATGATGCCGAATTCCCGGGCACGCGAGGCCCGGGCATAGTCCACCACCGTGAACTGCACGGAGATTAGCCCCTGACGCGAACTCACATCCAGGTCTCGCCACAACTGTGGCGAGATTCAGCCGTCAACGGCCGCGAAATGCCACGATAGTTGACATGACTCCCGCGCGGGCCTCAGGATCAAGACGCCGCGTGAAGGCCGCATAGGCAAGAGGGGTGACCTCCCGATGGCATATCAGGCAGGAGGGCAGCGGTCCGAACCGCGCCCCGTCCCCGAGAGCCTTGAGGCTCAGGCGTACCTGCAGGACTACGCCACGCTCCTGGAGGCGGTGCCCTTCCCGTCCGTCGTCTTCGACCACCGCTGGGACGTCGTCCTGTCCAACAGCGCCTACGAGAAGCTCTTCCGCGGTGTCGGTCCGCACCCGACCGCCATGCCGGGTGACAACTTCCTTCGCTTCGTGCTCTTCCACCCCGACGCGGCCACGGTCCTCGGCGAGCACGAGTCCCGCTGGTGCCTGCCGATGCTGGCCGACTTCGCCGCCGCCGTGGAACGGCACGGCCAGGACCGGGGCCTGCAGTCCATCCGCCGGGACATCGCCCAGGACCCCATCATGGACGCCGCCTACCGGCACGGGCTGCCGCACTGGATCCGTACGGTCGGACCGGAGGCCGCCGAGCACGACGGCGCCGTCCGCCCGGTGGTCCACCCCGACCCCCGCTGGGGCCGCACCGACTGCCGTATCGTCGGCGAGACCCCCAAGACCCTGCAGGACATGGGATACACGCGGATGACGCTCGTACTGCGCGCGGCGCGGCGCCCGTCGGCCGCCCCGCCCCGCCCCCGCCGCGACCGGCGCACGCCGAGCCATCTCAGCGTGGTGCCCGCACCCGAGTAGACAGCTCCACGTAGAGCTGTCAGCCGCTTCGGCATCCTTCCGCCCATGCACTGCGCACCATTCCCAGCGAGTGAACCATGTGACATAGTACTGCCGTGAACACGCGGCTGACCTGCGACGTCGTAGTGATCGGGGCCGGAATGACGGGCGCTGCCTGCGCACTGTACGCGGCCAGGGCGGGGCTGGACGTGACCGTCGTGGACCGCGGCCCGGTGGCCGGCGGCACCACGGGCGCGGGGGAGGGCAATCTCCTCGTCTCCGACAAGGAACCCGGAGCCGAACTCGAACTCGCCCTGCTGTCCAACCGGTTGTGGGCCGAACTCGCCGAGGAGACGGGGGAGAGGGCGGAGACGGGGAGGATGATCGAGTACGAGGCGAAGGGCGGCCTCGTCGTCGCCTCCTCGGAGCAGGGGCTCGCGGCGCTCACGGACCTCGCGGCCGGACAGCGCCTCGCCGGAGTGGTGGCCGAGCAGGTGCCCGCCGACCGCCTCCGGGACCTGGAACCCCACCTCGCGCCCGGCCTCGCCGGAGGCGTGTACTACCCACAGGACAGCCAGGTGATGCCGGCCCTCGCCGCCGCCCACCTCCTGCGCGTCTCGGGCGCCCGGCTCCTCACGGGCCGGACCGTGACCGAGGTGCTGCGCACGGCGGACGGTTCCGTACGGGGGATACGCACCGGCCACGGCGACATCCACGCCCCGGCCGTCGTGAACGCGGCGGGCACCTGGGGCGGTGAGGTCGCCGCCCTCGCGGGCGTGTCCCTGCCCGTCCTGCCCCGGCGCGGTTTCGTCCTCGTCACCGAGCCACTGCCCCGCAGGGTGCGGCACAAGGTGTACTCCGCCGACTACGTGGCCGACGTGGCCAGTGACTCGGCGTCCCTCCAGACCTCTCCGGTCGTCGAGGGAACGGCGGCCGGCCCGATCCTGATCGGGGCGAGCCGCGAACGGGTCGGCTTCGACCGGTCGTTCTCGCTTCCCGTCGTCCGCGCGCTGGCGGAGGGCGCGGTCCGGCTGTTCCCGTTCCTGTCCGAGGTGCGGGCCCTGCGGACATACGCCGGTTTCCGGCCGTACATGCCCGACCACCTGCCCGCCATCGGCCCCGACCCCCGCGTCCCCGGGCTGTTCCACGCCTGCGGGCACGAGGGCGCCGGTATCGGCCTCGCCACCGGTACCGGACACCTGATCGCCCAGGCCCTGGGCGGCAAGGCGCCGGAGACGGACCTCGCGCCGTTCCGGCCGGACCGCTTCGAGGAAGAGGCCGCGTGAACCCGTTGGAGCTGGCGCGGGCCCAGCCGGGCCCCGCCTTCACCGTCACCCTGGACGGCCGGGAGATCGAGGCCCTGCCCGGCCAGACGATCGCGGCCGCGCTCTGGGCGGCCGGCGTCACCTCGTGGCGCACCACCCGGGGCGAGGGCCGCCCGCGGGGCGTCTTCTGCGGGATCGGCGTCTGCTTCGACTGCCTCGTGACCGTCAACGACCGTCCCAACCAACGGGCATGCCTGCTCCCGGTACAGCCGGGCGACGCGATCCGCACCCAGGAAGGCACGGGCCATGAGGACTGAGCTCGCGGTCGTCGGCGCCGGCCCCGCCGGACTCGCCGCCTCCCTGGCCGCCGCCGCGCGCGGCGTACACGTCACACTGATCGACGCGGCCGAGGACGCGGGAGGTCAGTTCTACCGGCAGCCCGCCGCCGGGCTCGGGGCTCGCCGTCCGCGGGCGCTGCACCATCAGTGGCGGACGTGGGAGCGGCTGCGGGACGGGCTCGCCGCGAGTAGTACGGTCCGCCACCTGACGGGGCATCATGTGTGGTGCGTCGAGCGGAACTCCGCGTCCTCGGGGGCCTCCGGGCGCTCGGAGCGCTCCGCCGCCTTCGGCGTGCACGCCCTCCTCGGGCGCTTCCAGGACGAGCCCGTCACCGTGCACGCCGACGCCGTCCTCCTCGCGACGGGCGGATACGAGAAGGTGCTGCCGTTCCCCGGCTGGACCCTCCCCGGCGTCGTCACCGCGGGCGGGGCCCAGGCCATGCTCAAGGGCGGGCTGGTCGTGCCGGGCCGCACGGCCGTCGTGGCCGGGACCGGTCCGCTGCTCCTGCCGGTCGCGACCGGGCTCGCCGCGGCGGGCGTCCAGGTCGCCGCCCTCGTCGAGTCCGCCGACCCCAAGGGCCTCGTACGGCGGCTGCCCGCCCTCGCCGCCAAGCTGCCCGAAGCCGCCGGGTACGCGTCCCGGCTGCTGCGCCACCGCGTGCCGTTCATGGCCGGGCACACCGTCGTCGAGGCACACGGCGAGGACCGCCTCGAAGCCGTCACCGTGGCCGCCCTGGACCCCGCCGGACGCGTCCGGCCGGGCACCGGGCGGCGGATCCCCTGCGACACCCTCGCCGTCGGGCACGGCATGCTGCCGCACACCGATCTCGCGGAGACGCTCGGCTGCCGCGTCGACGGGGTGAACGTACAGGTCGACGACGAGCAGCGCACCGACGTCCCCGGAGTGTGGGCGGCGGGCGAGACCACCGGCATCGGCGGCGCGGCGCTCGCGCTCGCCGAGGGGCACATCGCCGGACGGTCGATCGCCGCACGACTCCAGGGCACCGCGCCCGACCCGCGGGAGTGGGCCGCGGCCGCCTCGTCCCGTACGCGACTGCGGCAGTTCTTCGCCGCCGTCGACTCCGTCTGCGCACCACCCGCGCACTGGACGGAGCAGGTCACCGACGACACCGTCGTCTGCCGCTGCGAGGAGGTGCGGGCGGGCACCGTACGTGAGGCGGTCCACGGCCTGGGCGCCGGGGACCTGCGCACCGTGAAGCTGCTGACCCGGGCCGGGATGGGCTGGTGCCAGGGCCGGGTGTGCGGGCCCGCGGTCGCCGGGCTCGCCGGATGCGACCTCACACCGACCAGACGACCGTTCGCCCGTCCCGTGCCGCTGGGCGTACTCGCCCGGACCGACCACCCCGCCGAGGCCGACCACACCACCGAGGAAGGACCCTCATGACCCTCTCCGCCCACCGCCCCTGGCGCGGCGTCCTCGTCGCCACCGCCCTCCCGCTGACCGACGACCTCTGCGTCGACCACGACAAGTACGCCGAACACTGTGTCTGGCTGATCGACAACGGCTGCGACGGCGTCGTGCCGAACGGCTCGCTCGGCGAGTACCAGGTGCTGACGCCCGAGGAGCGCGCGAAGGTCGTCGAGACGGCCGTGTCCGCGATCGGCGGCTCGCGGGTCATGCCCGGAGTGGCCGCCTACGGCAGTGCCGAGTCGCGCCGCTGGGCCGAGCAGGCGCGTGACGCGGGCTGCGGCTCCGTGATGCTGCTCCCGCCCAACGCCTACCGCGCCGACGAGCGCTCCGTCCTCGCCCACTACGCGGAGGTCGCCAAGGCGGGCATCCCGGTCGTGGCGTACAACAACCCCATCGACACCAAGGTCGACCTCGTCCCCGAACTGCTCGCCAAGCTGCACGGCGAGGGCTTCATCCAGGCCGTCAAGGAGTTCTCCGGCGACGTCCGCCGCGCCTACCAGCTCGCCGAACTCGCCCCGGAACTCGACCTGTTGATCGGCGCCGACGATGTTCTGCTGGAGCTCGCGCTCGCCGGCGCCAAGGGCTGGGTGGCCGGCTACCCGAACGCGTTGCCCGCCGCGACCGTGGAGCTGTACCACGCGGCCGTGGACGGCGACCTCGCGACCGCCAGGCGGCTCTACGAGCAGCTGCACCCGCTGCTGCGCTGGGACTCCAAGGTCGAGTTCGTGCAGGCCATCAAGCTGTCCATGGACATCGTGGGCCGTCACGGGGGACGCTGCCGACCACCGCGGATGCCGCTGCTGCCGGAGCAGGAGGCCACGATACGCTCCGCCACCGAGAAGGCCGTCGCCGCAGGGCTGGCGTAAGCGCGTAAGGAGGGCCAGAGCCATGCGCAGCAAACTCGTCCTGCACGCCGTCGACTCGCACACCGAGGGCATGCCCACCCGGGTGATCACCGGCGGGATCGGCACGATCCCCGGCGCCACCATGAACGAGCGGCGGCTGTACTTCCGCGAACACCGCGACGACATCAAGCAGTTGCTGATGAACGAGCCGCGGGGCCACTCGGCGATGAGCGGCGCCATCCTGCAACCGCCCACCCGCCCCGACTGCGACTGGGGCGTCGTCTACATCGAGGTGTCCGGCTACCTCCCCATGTGCGGACACGGCACCATCGGTGTGGCGACCGTGCTGGTGGAGACCGGCATGGTCGAGGTCGCCGAGCCGGTCACCACGATCCGCCTCGACACCCCGGCGGGACTCGTCGTCGCCGAGGTCGCGGTCACGGACGGCCACGCCACCGCGGTCACGCTGCGGAACGTGCCGTCCTTCGCCGTCGGCCTCGACCGCAAGGCGACGCTTCCCGACGGCCGCACGGTGACGTACGACCTGGCGTTCGGCGGCAACTTCTACGCGATCCTGCCGCTGGACGAGTTCGGCCTGCCCTTCGACCGGGCCCGCAAGGACGACATCCTCAGCGCCGGACTGGCACTGATGGACGCCATCAACGCCGAGGACGAGCCGGTCCACCCGGAGGATCCGTCCATCCACGGCTGCCACCACGTCTATCTGGCCGCCCCCGACTCGACGGCCCGCCACTCACGGCACGCCATGGCGATCCACCCCGGCTGGTTCGACCGCTCGCCGTGCGGCACCGGCACCAGCGCACGCATGGCACAGCTGCACGCGCGCGGTGAACTCCCGTTGCACACCGAGTTCGTGAACGAGTCCTTCATCGGCACCCGCTTCACCGGACGGCTCCTGGACACCACCGAGGTCGCCGGCACCCCCGCCGTCCTGCCCAGCTTCACGGGCCGCGCCTGGATCACGGGCACGGCCCAGTACCTGCTGGACCCCGAGGACCCCTTCCCGGCGGGCTTCGTGCTGTAGGCAGCGCCCATAATCTCCGGGGACGTGTAAGGAGGACGACACCCATGGCCCCGCAGCACAGACCCGCCCTGCCCGTGCTGGGCGGCAGAAAGCCCAGCTACCGGGAACGGGTCGCGGACGCGCTGCGGGCCGCGCTGATCGCGGGCGAACTGCGTCCCGGCGAGGTGTACTCGGCCCCCGGCCTCGCCACCCGCTTCGGGGTCTCCGCCACCCCGGTGCGCGAGGCCATGCTCGACCTCGCCAAGGAGGGCCTGGTCGACACCGTCCCCAACAAGGGCTTCCGGGTCACCGCCGTGTCCGAGCGGCAACTCGACGAGTACACCCACATCCGCTCCCTGATCGAGATCCCCACGACGGCCGACCTCGCGATCAGCGCCGACCCCGTCGACCTGGAGGCGCTGCGCCCGCTCGCCCAGGAGATCGTCACGTCCGCCGCGACCGGCGACCTCATCTCCTACGTCGAGGCCGACCTCCGCTTCCACCTGGGTCTGCTGTCCCTGGCCGGCAACACCCATCTGGTGGAGGTCGTACGGGACGTGCGGCGCCGCTCCCGACTGTACGGACTGACGGCGCTGGCGGAGGCGGGACGACTGGAGGCCTCCGCGAAGGAGCACCTGGAACTCCTGGACGCCCTGCTGGCGAGGGACGAGGAGGCGGTGAGAGAGGTGATGACGCGTCACTTGGGTCATGTACGGGGCCTGTGGGCAAGTAAGACCTAGTCAGGCTGTTCCCCGCTTGGCCGCCTGAATCTGCTCGTACACCCGCGTCCGCAACTCCGCGAACCGCGGAGCGACCCGCGTACGCAACTGATCCCGCGCCTCAGGAAGATCCACCTTCACCTGCTCCCGTACGACCGTGGGAGACGCCGAGAGAACGAGTACCCGCTCACCCAGATACACGGCCTCGTCGATGTCATGGGTGACGAACAGAATCGTGATCCCGCGCTCGCGCCACAACCCCCGCACCAAGTCCTCAAGGTCCGCCCGCGTCTGCGCGTCCACCGCCGCGAACGGCTCGTCCATCAGCAGCACATCCGGCTCGTACGCGAGCGCCCGCGCGATGGCGACACGCTGCTGCATACCGCCGGACAGCTGCCACGGGTACGCCCCGGTGGCATCGGCGAGACCGACGGAGGCCAGCGCGTCGGCGACCAGCGCACGACGCCGCGCCTTGGTCAACGGCTTCTGTCTGAGCGGCAGTTCGACGTTGGCGCCGACCCGCATCCAGGGAAAGAGGCTGCGGCCGTACTCCTGGAAGACCACCGCCATGCCGGGCGGCGGCCCACTCACCGGCCGCCCCTCCAGCAGGACCTCACCCGAGGTGGGTGTGAGGAGCCCGGCGACACACTTCAGCAGCGTGGTCTTGCCGCAGCCCGAGGGACCCACCAGACAGACGAGTTCACCCGCGTCGACGGTGAACGTGAGGTTGCCCACCGCCTCCACCCGGCGGCCGGAGCCCTCGTAGACCTTCCTCAGGCCGCGTACGTCGAGCATGGACTGCCCCATTCCGAGCGTCTTCCCGAGCTTCTTCTCATACTTCACGACGACCGCCGGGAAGCCGCGCGCAGTCCGTGGTACCAGGCGAGGACCCGCCGCTCGACCAGGTGGAAGACAAGCGACAGAAGGAACCCGAGCAGGCCCAGGACGAGGATGCCGGTCCACATGTCGGGGATCGCGAACCCGCGCTGGAACTGCACGATGGTGAAGCCGATCCCGTTGCTGGCCGCGAACATCTCGCTGATCACCATCAGGATGATGCCGATGGACAGGGCCTGCCGGAGCCCCGCGAAGATCTGCGGGCTCGCCGACCGCAGGACCACGTCCCGCAGGCGGGCCATGCCCGTGATGCCGTAGGACCGGGCGGTCTGGGACATCACCGGGTCCACCGCCCGTACACCCTCGACCGTGTTGAGCAGGACCGGCCACACGCAGCCGCTCGCGATCACAGCGATCTTCATGCTGTCGCCGATGCCCGCGAACAGCATGACGACCGGCACGAGGACGGGCGGCGGGACCGCCCGCAGGAACTCCAGAACCGGTTCGCACACGGCTCGTACGCGACGGTACGAGCCGATGACCGTGCCCAGCGCGACGCCCCCCACGGCCGCCGCCGCGTAACCGGCCAGCAGGCGCAGCACACTGGGCAGGACGTCGGCGCGCAGCCGCTCGCCCGTCCACACGTCGGGGAACGTGGTGAGGATCGTGCGCAGCGGCGGCCAGTACACGTCGGTGCTGTCGTCGGACGTCAGCCACCAGGCCGCCACCAGCAGCGCCGGCAGTGCCACGACGAAGAACAGCCGCAGGGCCAGGCGTTTCACACCATCACCTCCCCGCGCACCGACTGGTGCCAGGCCAGCGTCCGGCGCTCCACCGCCCGCGCGCCCACGTTGATCAGCAGCCCGAGCGCGCCGGTGACCACCACGAGCGCGTACATCTCCGGCACGGCCTGCGAGGTCTGGGCCACGGCGATGCGCTGGCCCAACCCCGGTGCGCCGATGACGAGTTCGGCGGTCACCGCAAGAATGAGGGCGACCGCGGCGGCAAGGCGGACACCCGTCATGACGTACGGCAGGGCCGTGGGCCACAGGACGTGACGGACCCGGGCCCAGGCACCGAGGCCGTAACTGCGGGCCGTGTCCTCGGCGACCGGGTCGACGTCCTGGACGCCGTACAGCACCTGGATCAGCACCTGCCAGAACGACGCGTACACCACCAGCAGGAGCACCGAGCGCAGTTCCGAGCCGTAGAGGAGGACCGCGAGAGGGATCAGGGCGACCGACGGGATCGGACGCAGGAACTCGATGGTGGAGGCGGTCGCCTCGCGCAGGAACGGCACCATCGAGATCACGACCCCGGCGAGGATCCCGGCCGTCACCGCGATCGCCAGCCCCAGCGCCCAGCCGGTGAGCGTGTCGCCGAGCGCGGTCCAGAACGCCTCGTCGCCGAACTCGGTGACGAGCGCGCCCGACACGCGGGTGAGCGGCGGGAAGTAGTCCCCGGAGACGACTCCGAACCGGGAGACCGCCTCGCACAGCGCGAGGAAGCCCACGATCCCGGCCGCGCCCAGGGCCGCGCCCGCCCGCCTGCCCTTCACGGCAGCAGCTTGTCCAGGTCCGGGGCCTCCTCGAACAGGCCGTCCTGCACACCCAGTTCGGAGAGCCGCTCGATGGAGCCGCGGTCCGGCTCGGCGGGCCAGCGGGGCAGGGTCAGCTCGTCCAGCAGGGCCTCCGGGATCTTCGTGTACGTGGTGAGGATCTGGCGGACCTCCTCGGGGTGGCTGTCGGCGTACGTGAGGGATTCGACCGTGGCCTCCTGGAACCTCTTCACCAGCTCCGGGTTCTTCCGGGCGTACTGCTGGGAGGTGAAGTACATGGCCACGGTGAGGTTCGGGTCCACGTCGTAGTAGAACGACGCGATCGACTTGCCGCCCGCCGCCCTGACGGTGGCGAGCGCCGGTTCCACGGTGCAGGCGCCGTCCACCTGTCCCTTGTCGAGCGCGGCCGGCATCCGGTCGAACGGCATCTCGACGAACTCGACCTTGGACGGGTCGCCGCCGTCCTTGCGGACGGACTCCTTGATCGAGGTGTCACAGATGTTGTTGAGCGTGTTGGCCGCGACCTTCCTGCCCTCCAACTGCTTCGGGGACGTGACGGGGCTGCCCTTCCTCACCGTGAGGCCCGCGTAGTCGGCATCGTCCTTGGAAGTGGAGGAGACACCGTTGGCCACGGCCTTCACGGGCACGTTCTTGGACTGGGCCACCAGCAGGGACGTCGTGTTGCTGATCCCGAACTGGAACTGGCCGGAGACGACAGCGGGCACGATCGCCGCCCCGCCCTGGGCCAGGCTGATCTCCAGCTTGATTCCGCGCTTGGAGTAGAAGCCCTGCTTCTGGCCCAGGTAGACGGGTGCGACGTCCAGGATGGGAATGAGACCGACCTTGACCGTGGTGGTGCCGCCGGACCCCTTGTCCTCGCCGCCGGAGCCGGAGGAGTCGGACGAACCGCAGGCCGTCGCGGCGACGAACACGGCGCCGGCCGCGAGGCGGATGAGCAGACGACGCATGGATCCCCCTAGTGGGACAGCTCTTCGACTGGCTGTGCGCGGACCGTACACGGATGCTCAGCGGGAAAGTAGAGCCCCACCGGGAACGGGTCAATCCCCCGGCCCCCTGGACGTGGTCGCGCGGTCGTCCGCCCCGGGGCTGGGGGCACCTCCCGCGCCCTTGGGGCAGTGGGGGAGGGAGTTCGACGACAGGGCCTACAGGTCGAGCACCAGCCGCCGCCCCCGGCATCGGGACACACAGATGAGCATGGTGTCCCCGGCCTCGCGCTCCGCGTCGCTGAGTACCGAGTCGCGGTGGTCCGCAGTGCCCTCCAGGACGTCCGTCTCACAGGTCCCGCACGTGCCCTCGGTGCAGGAGTAGAGCACCTCGACGCCCGCGGCCCGCACCGTGTCGAGGACGGACACGCCCACGGGCACGGTCAGGGTCTTCCCCGAACGCTCCAGTACCACCTCGAACGCGCCGTCCGGGCCGGTCTCCTGCTCCCTCGGCCGGAACCGCTCCACGTGCAGCAGCCCCTTTGGGCATCGCTCCTCGACCGCGTCCAGCAGCGGCCCCGGACCGCAGCAGTACACGAGGGTGCCCTGGGGCACGTCGTCGAGCACGGAGCCGAGGTCCAGCAACCCGGTCTCGTCCTGCGGGGCGAGGGTCACACGGTCGCCGTACACGCCCAACTCCTCGGTGAACGCCATGGAGGCGCGGGTACGGCCCCCGTACAACAGCGACCACTGGGCACCGGCCGCCTCCGCCGCCGCCAGCATCGGCAGGATCGGGGTGATGCCGATGCCGCCCGCGATGAAGCGGTAGCGGAACGAGGGCCGGAGCGCGAAGTTGTTGCGCGGCCCCCGCACGCGGACCTTGTCGCCGTGCCGCAACTCCTCGTGGACGTACGCGGATCCGCCGCGCCCCTCCGGTTCGCGCAGGACGCCGATCCGCCAGGTCCGCCGGTCCGCCGGGTCCCCGCACAGCGAGTACGGGCGCTCCAGTTCCGGTCCGAGCAGCACATCGATGTGCGCGCCCGGCTCCCATGCGGGGAGCTCCTCGCCCAGCGGGTGGCTCAGGGAGAGGGCGAGCACGCCGTCGGCCGCGATCACCCTGCGGTGGACGACGAGTTCGGCTTCGTACCCGTTCATGAGCTGTTCCCCAACGGCTCGTGTCCTTGCGACTTGAGTCCTTGTGGCTCGTGTCCTTGTGGATGGGCGAGCATCCACTCCCACATCTCGACGGGGTCCTGCGAGGTGTGCTCGCGGCCGCAGTGGCAGGTGCCGTGCAGGATGTCCGTGCCCGGCAGCCAGTCGATGCGATAGATCTCGCGGGCCGCGGGAGAAGGGGGCGTCATCACTGAATCCTCTCCACGGGCTTCGCGCCCTCCTCGACCAGCCGGGCCAGGATACGGCGGGCGGCGAGACCACCGGTGTCGATGTTGATGCTCAGTTCCTGGTAACCGGTGCGCTCGGTGCCGAGCGTCTCCTGCAGCAGGTTGAGCGCGGTCACGTCCTGCATGACGACCGTGTGGTTGTTGCTCCGCACGAACTCGGTGACCTCGTCGTCATCCGTGGCCCAGTCGCGCGAGACCATCCAGAAGTCGTACACCTTGCCGTCGGCGGACGGTGTGATCGCGTACGTGATCTCGGTGTGGAAACCGTGCGGGTCGCTGCCGTCGGCCTCGGGCAGCACACCGACCGGGGCGATACGGCTGTGCAGCAGGTACAGACACGGGGCGTGGTACTCGATGTCCTGCCAGCGGGTGATCCGGCCCTCGATGCCGGTCGACCTGGCGTAGAACGGCGGACACTCGGCGTCGTCCATGTGCCGGCTGACGCGTACGATCCCCGCACCCTCGTCGACCTCCGTGCTGATCGGCGTCTCGGCGACCTCCGGGGTGCCGATGTACCCGCCGTGCAGATAGGTCTCGTGCGAGAGGTCGAGGAGGTTGTCGACGAGGAGGCCGTAGTCGGCGTCGATGGGCTCCATGCCGCGCACGGTGACCCAGCCGGGGGAGTCGAGGTGCTCGGCCCGCGGGATGGTCTGCGCGTCGGCGAGGTCCGGATCGCCGATCCACACCCAGATCAGGGAGTCCCGTTCGACGACGGGATACGAGGCGACGCGGGCGGTGCGCGGCACACGCTTCTGCCCCGGCACGTACACACAGGTCCCGGTCGTGTCGTACGTGAAGCCGTGGTAGCCGCACACGATCCGGTCCCCGTCGAGCCCGCTGTGCGACAGCGGGTAACGGCGGTGCACGCACCGGTCGTGCAGCGCGACGGGAGTCCCCTGCTCCTCGGTCCGGTAGAGCACGAGGGGCTCGCCCAGGATCGTACGGCCGAGCAACTCACGCCCGACCTCGTGGGAGTAGGCGGCGACGTACCACTGGTTCCTGGCGAAGGCGGTCATGTGCGGCATCGTTGCGGCTCCCGTCTGTCTGCGGTGGTGGCATCGTCCGGAAGGGGAGCGCGGTGCCGCAATACCTCTTCCGTCTCACGGAAGGGGAAAAGGCGGGGGCCCGGCAGCCAGGGCCACCGGGCAGCTCGGTGCGTGTGGCAGTCGGCGCTGGGCGGCGCCGCCGTCGACACCGACTCAGCGCCGTGCGGCCGGGTCGCGGGGTCCGGGCAGTTCCGCCCCGGGGATGACCAGGTCCGCGCGGTCACGGGTGCCCGCGACGAGATCCGCGTTGCGCTGGTCGGTGCCCAGGACCCAGGCGACCGCCGTGTCGTGCGGCTTGCCGAACTCCTCGTGCCGTGCGATGAGCCGGCGGATCCGGTCCTCCTCGTCCGGCTCGCAGAACCACACCTCGTCCAGCTCCGGACGGACGCGCGCCCAGGAACCGGTCTCCAGCAGAAGGTAGTTGCCCTCGGTCACGATCAGACGGGCCGACGGCGGCACGGGTACGGCGCCCGCGATCGGCTGTTCCAGCTCGCGCTCGAACCCCGGCGCGTACACGACCTCACCGGTCTCCTCGCGCAGCCGCCGCAGCAGCGCCGCGTACCCGGCCGCGTCGAAGGTGTCCGGGGCGCCCTTGCGGTCGCGGCGGCCCAGCCGGTCCAGTTCGACGTCGGCGAGGTGGAAGCCGTCCATCGGGACGTGAACGACCCAGGGCGGTCCGCCCCCGTTGAGTTCGCGCACCAGGTGCTCGGCCAGGGTCGTCTTGCCCGCGCCGGGGCTGCCGGTGATACCGAGGACCGCCCGGCGGCCGGGGCGGGCCAGGGACGCGGCCCGCCGCAGGAGGTCGTCGACGGTCGTGCGCGGGTGCCGCTCACTGCCAGGTGCTGGGCGCACGGGCCGTACCAGGTCGTCCTCCTCGATGTTCATGTGGCAGGTGTCCAGATGGATCAGGACGCTGCCGATGTCGTGGCGAGGGCGAGCGCCTCGCGGGCGGTGTTGACGACGTTCGTCTCGTACTGGTCGCAGACTTCCAGGGAGGAGCCCGTGAAGTGTACTTTTCGAGATGCGGCAAGCCAAGCACGGCACTGTGCTCGTGATCGTCGACCAGCCCGCCTCGGGGAGCCAACTGGGCTGCCCGCCCCGGCCGGCTCCCCGAGAACCACTACCAGGGTGCTACCCGGGGTGGTGGCCGGGCGTGTCCGCCGACTCGGCCCCGGATGCGTCCAGCGCGTTCAGCGCGTCCAGCGCGTCGAACTCGGCGATGAACCGTTGCCGCAGCGCGGCCCTGTCGGCCTCGGGAAGCCAGCAGGCGTCGACGCCGGCGAGCGACATGGCGCGCAGCGTCGTCCGGCTCAGGCCCAGGTCGTCGGCGGCGATCCGGTACTCGTCGGTCAGCGTCGTCGGGAACAGACCCGGGTCGTCGTCGGCGAGGATCACGTTCAGCCCGGCCTCGATCATCGCCGCGACGGACGCCCGTCGCCAGGGCCGCCAGGAACGGCGTGAGGTGGTGAAGGCGACGACGAACGGCACGCGTTCGGCGCGGCACCGGGCCACGACCTCGTCGTCCTCCAGCACGTAGTAGCCGTGATCGATACGGTCGCAGCCGAGCAGGTCGAGGCAGGTGACGGTGTTCACCGCCACCGGCGCGTGCTCGGAGGAGTGCGCGGTGCGGCGCAGTCCCGCCTGCCCCGCCAGCCGGAAGGCGTCCGCGAAACGCTCGGGAGGGCCCACGGTCTCCAGGTTGTCCAGACCGATCCCGGCGACGTACTCGTGCGGGTTGTCCACGACCTCGCGCACCCGCGCCAGGGCCTGTTCGGCGGTGGTGCTGCGGTCGACGGCGGCGATGAGCCGGCCGCTCATGCCGAAGTCGCGCTCGGCCAGCCGGATTCCCTCGGCGTACGCCTCGACCGCGCCCAGGTAGCCGAGAGAACGCAGATGCGGCGGCACGCCGTCGAACGACACCTCCAAGTGACGCACGGAACTGGTGCGGTGGGCCGCCTCGAACGCCTCGTACGTGATCCGCGTCAGGTCGTCGGCGTCCCGCAGCGCCTCGACGACCCACCCCGACACCTGGAACAGGGAGTAGGACACCTCCGGCTCGTCGGCGGCCCGCCCACGCGGCACCGGGATGCGGGTGTTCTCGTACAGCTTCGGGTCCGGCGGCAGCGAGTTGACGTCACGGAAGATCGTCTCGGGCGCCGCCGGAAGGTCGAGGCGGTGGCGCCGGGCGAGTTCGGCGAACGTCTCGGACCGCACGGTGCCGATCAGATGGCAGTGCAGGTCGGTCTTCGGCATCCGGCGCAGATAGTCGTCGGAATCGATGGTGGTGGTCATGGTGTCCAAGTGCGGGTGGAGTGGGGGAGCAGAGGAACGGGAGGGGGAGCGACCGGTGGGGCGGGGCGGGGGCACACGCTCGCCCGCCGGCCGCCCCACCCGGCGGTCACTTGGAGCTGACCTCGCGGCCGAACCGCTCGACCCACGAGTCGCGGTTCTTCACGACCGTGCCGGGGTCGAGGGTGCGGAAGCCGGCACCCACCGGGTCGGTCGCCGCCTTCCCGGCGACCTTGCCGAGCACCGAGGGGATCGTGGCGTCCGGGTTCACCGGCATGTCGCCGATGACCTTCGCTGCCTGGGTCTGCGCCTCGGCCGACAGGTAGTAGTCGATGAACGCGTACGCGGCCTTCAGGTTCTTGGCGTCCTTGGGGATCATCATCCGGTTGGTCGCCATGTACTTGCCCTTGCTCGGCGCCACCCAGCTCACCGGCTCACCGGACTGGATGAGGGAGGTGGCGAACGCGCTGATCGCCGGGGCGGCGACGATCTCGCCCTGGGTCAGCAGGTTCGTCACCTCGGTCGAGGACGAGTAGAACTGCAGGGTGTGCGGAGCCCAGGAGCCGAGCTTCGCGTACGCGGTGTCGATGTCGTACGGGCCGCTGCCGTAGGTCTCGCCGACACCGGACACGGTGAGCTGCCCCGAGGTGACCGAGATGTCGGGCAGGGCGGTCTTCTTGGCGTACTTCTTGTCGCCGTACACCGCCCAGTCGGCCGCGGTCTTGGCGCCGAGCTTGTCGGTGCGGTACAGGGTGCCGTTGAGCTGGTAGGTGTACGCCGGTCCGTCGTACGCGTCGTCGACGGCGAAGCTGCTCAGCTTGGACATGTTCGGCACGTCCTTGGCGCCGAACTTCTGGAAGAGTCCCTTCGACTGACCCAGCGCGGCGTAGTAGTCGGAGATGAGCATGACGTCCACGTCCGACCTCCCGCCCGCTGCCTCAAGTCTGGTCAGACGGGTGGCGTTGTTGCCCGTGTCGAGCTCGACCTTGTAGCCCGTCTTCTTCTCGAAGGGCTCGATGACGGCCTTGGTCAGCTCCTCCGACCCGAAGGGGAAGGAGCTCACGACGAGGGTCTTGCTGTCGCTTCCGCCGCCGGTGGCGGAGCAGCCGGCGATGGTCGTGGCGAGCGCGGTGGCGACGACGAGTGCTGCTGTGGCGCGTTGGCGCCGAGGAGTGGTACGCACGAGGGGTCCTTCCGAGGGTGTGGCGAGGGGAGGGCTGGGCGGGGAGAGAGGGAGAAGGTGAGAGAACGAGAAAGAGAACGAGGTGAAACGGGGGACGGGGGGACCGGAAGTAAGAGAGGCGGTGCCGTCGGTGTCGTACGGACCCGATGGCGATGAAGTCGGCGAAGTCCGCGGTTCAGTCGGCCAGTTCCACCACGTGCTCCGGCCGCGCGGACACCGTGACCCGGTCGCCGGGCCGCCAGTCGGCCCGGGAGTGGTCCGCCCGTACCGTCGCGATCAGGGTGACGTCGTCCTCGCCCTCGCCCCTGGGGGCCGACAGGGTGAGGTGCCGGTCGACCCCGCGGTAGGCGATGCCCGTGACCGTCGCGGGCAGGGCCAGCCGGGCCCCGTCCGGTGCCTCACCCTGGACGACCTCCAGGTGCTCCGGGCGCACGGTCAGGGTCGTGGCGCCGTCGGAGGCGGACAGGCTCGCCGGGACGAAGTTCTCGTAGCCCAGGAACTCGGCGACGAAGCGGTTGGCGGGGCGCGGGAAGACCTCGGCCGGCGACCCGCTCTGCATGACGTGTCCGGCACGCATCAGGACCATCACGTCGGACATCTCCAGCGCCTCGTCCTGGTCGTGGGTCACCAGGACCACGGTGAGGCCGGTCTCGGCCTGGATCCGGCGGATCTCGGCGCGCATCTGCACCCGCAGCCGGGCGTCCAGGTTGGACAACGGCTCGTCGAGCAGCAGCAGCGACGGACGGATGGCGATGGCACGGGCGAGCGCCACCCGCTGCTGCTGGCCGCCCGAGAGCTTCCTGGGGCGCTGCGCGGCCAGGTGGCCGAGGCCGACGAGGTCCAGCGCCTCGGCCACCCGGCTGCGGCGCTCGGCGGCCGGGATCCTGCGGAGCTTCAGCCCGTAGCCGACGTTGTCCGCCACGCTCATGTGCGGGAACAGGGCGTACGACTGGAAGACCATGCCGAGGTTGCGCTTCTCCGGAGGCAGCCGGGTGGCGTCCTCCCCGGCGATGCGGATCGTGCCCGAACTGGGCGCGGTGTAGCCGGCGAGCATCCGTAGCGTGGTCGTCTTGCCGCAGCCGCTCGGTCCCAGCAGCGTGGTGATCCTTCCTTCGGGGATGTCGAGGTTCAGGGACCCGACGGCGGTGAAGTCGCCGAAGGTCCGGCTGACGTCGATGAACTGGGCGGCGGCGGTCATCAGTTGATCCCCCCGAAGATCCTGGTGAAGCCGACGGTGCGTTCGGCGACGACGGCGACGATGATGGTGGCGGCCAGAATGAGCGTGGACATGGCCGCGATGACGGGGTCGTAGGACTGCTGGACGTAGTCGAGCATCGTCACCGGCAGAGTCCCGAAGTCCCGGCTCTGGAGCAGCAGCGAGAGCGGCACGTTGTTGAACGACGTGATGAAGCCGAGCAGTGCCGCCGACATCACGCCGGGACGCAGCAGCGGCAGGGTGACCGTGCGGAACGCGCGCCAGGGAGTCGCGCCCAGCCCGCGTGCGGCCTCCTCCAGAGCGGGGTCGGCCAGGGTGAGGGCGGCTCCCGTGACCCGTACCGCGTACGGCATGAGAAGAACGGCGTGCCCGATGAGGAGAGCGGCGAACGCGGTCTGCCCGAGCCCGATCATCAACTGCTGGTACAGCGCGAGCCCGATGACCAGCTCCGGCACGACCAGCGGGGACAGGAACAGCCCCTGCAGCAGGGACCGGCCGGGTATCGCCCCGCGGTGCAGGCCCAGCGCGACCGGAACACCGAGCGCCAGGGCCAGGGCGGTGGCACAGCCGGCGAGCAGCAGGCTGGAGACGAGCGCGTCGGTGAACGGCTGGTAGGCGGCGGCCTTGCCGAACCACTGCAGCGAGAAGCCCTTGGGTGGGAACGACAGGGTGCTGCTGGAGGTGAACGCACTGGCCACGACGAACAGGATCGGGACGAGCATGATCACGTAGCCGAGGACGGCCAGTGCGGCGGCTATCGGTCGTGCCTTCATGCGACCCGTCCCTTCGCTCGCGCCACGGCCGATCCGATTCCGGAGAGCGCGAAGACGAGCACGGTCATCACGAGCGCCGTCGCGGAGGCCGCGGCCCAGTCGACGGTGACGTTCGCGTGGACGAACAACTGGGTGGCGAGCATCCGCTGGGAGGACCCGCCGAGGAGGTAGGGGGTGGTGTACGCGGTGATGCTCCCGGCGAACACCAGGGTGGCGGCGACGACGATGCCCGGCAGCGACAGCGGAACCACCACGGTCCACAGCGTGCGCAGCCGGCTCGCGCCCAGGCCCCGGGCGGCGTCGTCGAGCCCCCGGTCCACCTGGGCGACCGCCGAGTAGCAGGAGACGACGGCCAGCGGCAGGAACAGCTGGACCAGGCCGAGTACGACGGCCAGCGGCGTGTACAGCAGTTGAGGAGCCTGCTGCGCCAGCCCGAGGCCGGTGATGATCTTGCCCATGACCCCGTTGGAGCCGAGGATCACCAGCCAGCCGAAGCTGCGCACGACATTGCTCAGCAACAGCGGGAACACCGCCAGCGCCAGCCAGAGCCCGGCCCAACGGGAGGTCGAGCGGGCCAGCAGGCTCGCGATGGGGAAGGCGATCACGACGCACACGACGGTCACGATCAGTCCGAGAGTCAGGGTGCGACCGATGATCTGGAGGTCGTATCCGTCGGTGAGCATCTTCGTGAGGCGCGTGAACACGTCGGACGGACTGACTCCCGGTGGCGCGAAGAGCATCGCGGCGGACGGCACGGCGAAGCCGAGCACCATCAGGAGCAGCCCGGGAAACAGCAGCAGTGCGCCTGCTCGGGGCCTGTGGAACATGGGTGGAGTTCGATTCCTTTGACGGCGAGTGATGAGTATCATCGCTGCAACCGGTTGCAGCAACCGGTTGCAGGCACCTTAGGTGACGAAGAGGTGGTGTGTCAGCCCCGCGTGTGACGTTGATGTAAAACCTGTTACCTCAAGGGGCCGGGAGTCCTCGCCGGGGAATTTCCGGCGGCGGGCGCCGGCCCACTCGGGGACGATCCCCGGCGACATCCGGGGGAAGGGGAGGTGCGGTGAATCCCACTGGGGGCGCGAGCCAGGTGCCCACGCTCGACGACGTGGCACGGCGCGCGGGGGTGTCGAAGTCGACGGCGTCGCGGGCACTGAGCCGGCCGGACATCGTCGCCCCGGCGACCAGGGCTCGGGTCCATGACGCCGCCGTCGCCCTGGGCTTCGAGCCCAGCCGGGTGGCGCGGGCCCTGGCCCATGGGCGTACGGGTCTCATCGCGCTCGTGGTGCCCGACCTGGAGAACAGCTTCTTCACCCCGATCGTCAACGGCGCCCAGGCCCAGGCCGCCCAGGCCGGAGTCCAGCTCACGGTGGCCGTCCACGAGGCCGACGACCACGACGCGCTGTCCCGGCTGTCCCGGCAGGTCGACGGATTCCTCATCACGGCGCCGCGCGGCACCGACGACGATCTGCGGGCCGCCGCCCGCCTCGCGCCGACGGTCCTCATCGACCGTGAGGTCTCCGGGCTGCCGTCCGTCTCCGCCGACGTCGCCCGCGCCTTCGGCGAGGTCATCGGCCACCTGGCCGGAGCAGGGCACCGGCACATCGCCTACCTCGGCGGACCGCACGGCTCCTGGCAGAGCCTGCGCCGCCACGACGCGGTCCGTGAGGCAGCCGCCGGGCGGACCGAACTGACCGTACTGGGACCGGTACCGGCCACCTTCACCGCCGGAGTGGAGAGCGCGGGCCCCGTGCTCGCGACCGGGGCGACCGCGGTGGTCCCCTACGCCACCTCGGTCGCGCTGGGCCTGCTGGCGGCCCTCCAGCGCCGGGGCGTACGGGTCCCGGACGACATGCTGATCAGCGCGGAACGTTCCGTTCTCGACGCGCTCGGCATGAACGGGGTGCCCGCGATCGACGTGGACGGCGAAGAGCTCGGAAGGGTGGCGGCGGGGCAGTTGGTGGACCGGATAGAGAGGGGCGGTCGTGCCGGCGGACCGGAGGCCGTGACCCGCCTGGGAGTCGCGGTGCGGCTGCCTGAGGGGTGACGCTTGGGACGGCTGCGGCTGCGGTCACGGTGATGGCTGCGACCGCGGCCACGGTCACGGCCCCGCGAGGGCGGTCCGGCGCCGGAGGCCGCCGTGGGCGGTGTGACGGCGGTTCGGTCAACTGCCTTGGGGAATCACCGAGTTGCGCCTGCCCTTCGGGTGAAATGCGCTTTCGCGACACGCCCTAGTCGGGCAGGGGCTGTTCCGCCCAGATGGTCTTGCCGGTGGGTGTCTGGCGGCTGCCCCAGCGCTCGGAGACCTGGGCGACGAGCAGGAGTCCGCGCCCGCCCTCGTCGAAGACACGGGCCCGGCGCATGTGCGGGGCGGTACCGCTGCCGTCGGACACCTCGCAGATGAGCGTCGCGTCACGGATCAGCCGCAGCTCGATGGGGGCGTCACCGTACCGGACGGCGTTGGTGACAAGCTCGCTGACGATCAGTTCGGTGACGAACACGGCGTCCGTCAGACCCCAGGCGGCCACCTGTTCGCCCGCCATCCTGCGGGCCCCGGCCACGGTCGCCGGGTCCTGCGGCAGCTGCCAGGTGCGTACCCTGCGGGCGTCGAGCGCGGAGGTACGGGCGAGCATCAGCACGATGTCGTCGGCGGGACGGCCGGGCAGCACGGTGCGCAGCACCTGCTCGCAGGTTTCCTCCAGTGGTCCGGCCGGGCTGCTCAACGCCTGGCGCAGCAGGGTGAGCCCGACCTCGATGTCGCGGTCGGCGGCCTCGACCAGACCGTCGGTGTAAAACGCGAGCAGGCTGCCCTCCTCCAGTTCGATCTCGACGGCCTCGAACGGCAGGCCGCCCAGACCGAGCGGCGGCCCGGCCGGCAGGTCCAGGAACCGTACGCTGCCGTCGGGGGTGACCAGGGCGGGTGGTGGATGCCCGGCGCGGGCCATGGCGCAGCGCCGGGACACCGGGTCGTACACGGCGTACACGCAGGTGGCCCCCACCTGCCCGGACGCTTCGTCCCGCCCGCGTACCTCCGGGCCCTCCTCACGGTCGAGCCGGATGACGAGGTCGTCCAGCTGGGTGAGCAGTTCGTCGGGCGTGAGGTCGACATCCGCGAGGGTCCGTACGGCCGTCCGCAGGCGGCCCATCGTGGCCGACGCGTGGATACCGTGGCCCACCACGTCGCCCACGACGAGGGCGACCCGGGCACCGGACAGCGGAATCGCGTCGAACCAGTCCCCGCCGACGTCCGCACCCGAACCGGCCGGCAGATAGCGGTAGGCGATCTCCATCGCCGCCAGCCCCGGCGGCCGCTCGGGAAGGAGGCTGCGCTGGAGCGCCAGCGCCGTCCGGCGTTCACGGGTGTACCGGCGGGCGTTGTCCACACTGACCGCCGCCCTGGCGACGATCTCCTCCGCGAGCAGCAGGTCGTCCTCGTCGAAGGGCTCCACCGTCCGGTGCCGCACGAAGTGCACCAGGCCCAGGGTCACCCCGCGGGCACGCAACGGCACCATCATCACCGAGTGGATCGTGTACTGGGTCACGATCTCGGCGCGGGCCGGGGAGGACATGATCCACTCCCACACCTCGGGATCCTCGGGCTTGTGCCGTGCGCCCCGGCCGGTGAGCAGCGTCCGCACCGGCAGTGTGTCCGCGGGGTAGACCGACGTGTCGCCCGAGGCGACCACCGACTCCGGGCAGCCCTCCAGCACCGACCGCTGGGCCGTGCGGCGAACGGTGACGGGCTCGCCCGGCCGGATCGGTTCCGGCTCGTCGCCCCGTACCACGGACGCCAGCAGGTCCACGGTGACGAAGTCCGCGAACCCGGCCACGGCCACATCGGCCAGCTCCTCGGCCGTCCGGGTCACGTCCAGGGTGCTGCCGATACGGAGACCGGCTTCGTTGAGCACCGCCAGGCGGCGGCGGGCCCAGTACTGCTCCGTGGTGTCGAACAGAACCGCGGACAGTCCCTGGACGGTGCCGGTCTCGTCCTTCAACGGCGAGAGGAACATCGACCAGGCGTGTTGCCGGGCGTCACCCCGGGCGGGGCCGTGGCCCTCGTGGTACACCATCCGGCCGGTGCGCAGGACCTGCCGCTGAAGGCGGTCGTACTCGTCGAAAGGCCGGCTGGGCTCGATCTCCCACAGGGTCAGGCCCCGCATCTCCTCCTCGGACCTGCGCATGAGCCGGGTCATGATCTCGTTGGCGGCCACCAGCCGGGCCTCGCGGTTGTAGACCGCCACCGGCGTGGGGAGCTGCGCCAGCGTGAGATCCCACAGGGCCGCCCTTTCCGGGTCGGCCCGCCCAGCGGTGCCCGCCCGTACGTCACCGGTGACCAGCCAGAACCTCTCGCGGCCCGCGTCCAGCAGCGGTGTTCCCCGCAAGCGCGCCACGACACGGTCTCCGTCCCGGTGCCGCAGCGCCACCTCACCGGCCCACGGGTGCCCATCGGTCAAGTGGCGCCGCACGGACCCGGGCAGTTCGTCGCAGAGCAGGTCGGCGGCGGCCCCGCCCACGACCTCGGCGGCTTCGTATCCGAGCAGCTGCCGGGCCCCGGCGCTCCACATCCTGATCGCCCCACCGGCGTCGACGACGGCCGCCAAGTCCTGCGGTGCGCGTCCCTCCACGGTGCCTCCGGATGTGACGTCCCTGCTGTTCATAGGCCCCTTCTCTTCCGCAGTGCCGCTCGGCCGGAGCAGATCGGCAGCCGGGGTCCCCCACACATCCGGGTACCCCCCTCCAGCGTCCCGCCGCGCCGCTTTCCGCTCAAACGAGGACACCAGGGATGCCAGGGGATGCTTCGGGCCGCGCGACGCAGGTGGCCGTCCACCCCGATCGCTCCTGGCCGAGCTGGACCGGTCGGCGCGTACGCGTCCGGCAGACCGCCCGCGCGGCGCTGTTCGCACCCCGGACGACCGTCCGTCACACGCGCGCCACTGGCTCTTCCCCGACGTTCGCTGCGCTTGGCACACTCCCTGCCCCGAGGCCCCATCCACCGCACCACTCCAGGACAAGAGGTCACCCGCCCATGCCTGAGGTCAACCGGCGCCGATTCCTCCAACTCGCGGGCGCCACCACGGCGTTCACCGCCCTGTCCACCAGCATCGAGCGGGCGGCGGCGCTGCCCGCGCACCACCGGTCCGGCACCATCGAGGACGTCGAGCACATCGTCGTCCTGATGCAGGAAAACCGTTCCTTCGACCACTACTTCGGCTCCCTCAGAGGCGTCCGCGGTTTCGGCGACCCGCACCCCGTGACCCTCGACAACGGCAAGCCGGTGTGGCACCAGTCGGACGGCACCAAGGACGTGCTGCCCTTCCACCCCGAGGCCGACGACCTCGGCATGCAGTTCCTGGAAGGCCTGCCGCACGGCTGGCCCGACGGCCACGCCGCCTACAACGGGGGCAAGTACGACCAGTGGATTCCCGCGAAGGGCACCACGACCATGGCGTACCTGACGCGCGAGGACATCCCGTTCCACTACGCGCTGGCCGACACCTTCACCGTCTGCGACGCGTACCACTGCTCGTTCATCGGCTCCACCGACCCGAACCGCTACTACATGTGGTCGGGTTACACCGGCAACGACGGCAGCGGCGGCGGCCCCGTCCTCGGCAACGACGAGGTCGGTTACGACTGGACGACGTATCCGGAGCGCCTTGAAGAGGCGGGCGTCTCCTGGAAGATCTACCAGGACATCGGCGACGGCCTGGACGCGAAGGGCTCCTGGGGCTGGATCCAGGACGCCTACCGAGGCAACTACGGCGACAACTCGCTGCTGTACTTCAACAGGTACCGGAACGCCAAGCCCGGCGACCCGTGGTACGACAAGGCCCGCACCGGCACCGACGTCAAGAACGGCGACGGCTACTTCGACCGGCTGAAGGCGGACGTCAAGGCGGGCACGCTGCCGCAGATCTCCTGGATCGCCGCGCCCGAGGCCTTCTCCGAGCACTCCAACTGGCCCTCGAACTACGGCGCCTGGTACATCGCCCAGGTCCTGGACGCCCTCACCGCCAACCCCGAGGTCTGGTCGAAGACGGCGCTGTTCATCACGTACGACGAGAACGACGGCTTCTTCGACCACCTGGTGCCTCCGCTGCCGCCGCGCTCCGCCGCCCACGGCAAGTCCACCGTCGACGTCGGCCCGGACCTCTTCGCCGGGAGCTCCACTCACGTCCCCGGTCCGTACGGCCTCGGCCCGCGCGTGCCGATGCTGGTCGTCTCGCCGTGGAGCAAGGGCGGGTTCGTCTGCTCCGAGACCTTCGACCACACCTCGATCGTGCGGTTCATGGAACGCCGCTTCGGGGTGCACGAGCCCAACATCTCGCCGTGGCGGCGCGCCGTCTGCGGCGACCTCACCTCCGCCTTCGACTTCTCCCGCGAGGACAGCGGGCCGGCCGAACTGCCGGACACCGACGACTACGAGCCGGCGGACCGCGAACGTCACCCCGACTACCGGCCGACGGTTCCCGCCGACCCCAGCATGCCGAAGCAGGAGCGCGGCCTGCGCCCCGCCCGCCCCCTGAAGTACGCGCCGAGGGTGGACGGCTCGGCCGACCCGGCGGCCGGGACGCTCACGCTGACCTTCGCCTCCGGCCCCGAGGCGGGCGCCGCGTTCCTCGTCACGTCCGGCAACCGCACCGACGGGCCGTGGACCTACACCACCGAGGCGGGCAAGAGGATCTCGGACACCTGGAACCCGTCCGCCTCGAACGGCTCGTACGACCTGACCGTGCACGGCCCGAACGGCTTCCTGCGCGTGTTCAAGGGCCCGGGCAAGGCGGCCGGACCCGAGGTGACCGCCCGGCACGTCGGTGACGACGTGGAGCTGACGTTCACCAACAAGGGCTCCCGCACGGCGAACCTGACGCTCACGGACGGATACGGCGGCCGCCCCCGGACGTTCCGGGTGCGGGCGGGGGCCACCGTGCGTTACACGGTGGACCTGCGGGGCGGCAAGCGCTGGTACGACCTGACCGTTGTCTCCGACACCGACTCCGGCTTCCTGCGCCGGTTCGCGGGGCACGTCGAGAACGGGCGGGCCGGGGTGAGCGATCCGGCGATGATCACGTACTAGGAATCCGGGTACAGCAGCAGGCCGGGGCCGCCGTGAGCGGCCCCGGCGGCCCCTTGTCCGGTGAGGGTGGTCACCGAGGGTTCGTACGGCGCTTGTCCGGGCTCCAGTGCCAGGACCGCCGCCACTGGATGGTCCACCGGAGGGTCGCCGTCCGGGACAGGGAGGTCCTCGGTCACGGGGTGCGCTGGGCGCGCCGCCCGGGACAGCAGCAGCACGCCCCAGGACGCCAGCGCCGCTCCCGTCAGGGCCAGGGGGACGCCCGTGAGGCCGGACCGCACGTGTTCGCCCAGCAGGGACAGGCCGATCACCGAGGCGGCGACCGGATTGGCCAGGGTCACCAGGGCGAGCGGGGCGCCGAGGCCGCCCCGGTAGGCGGTCTGGGAGAGCAGCAGCCCACCCGTGGCGAAGGCCGCGACCAGCAGGGCGAGGCCGATCACCCGGATGCTCAGCAGTGAGCCCGAGCGGTCCGTCGCGGCCACCGTCACGGTCTGGGTGAGCGCCGACGCGACGCCCGAGGCGAAGCCGGACGCGGTCGCCTGCCGCAGCCCCGGCCGCGCACCCGGCCGGGCGAGCACACCGATCACGGCGGCCGTGCCTCCGGCGACCGCGAGGGCCTCCGGCACGCTCAGTACGTCATGGGGCGCGGGGCCGGACGCGGCGACCAGGATCGCGGCGAGACCGACGAGCGTGAACGCCGTGCCCCGCCACTCCACCGCGCTGACCCGCCGCCCGGCCATCCGCGCACCCAGCGGCACCGCGGCCACCAGCGTGAGCGCACCGAGCGGCTGCACCACGGTCAGCGGGCCGTACGTGAGGGCCACGACGTGCAGCAGCGCCCCGGACCCGTTCAGGACGACCGACCCCCACCAGGCGCCACTGGCCAGAAGCCGCCCCACGCCCGCGTCCCCGCTCCGGGACGCGAGCCGCTCCTGCGCGACGGCCGCGGAGGCGTACGCGACGGCCGAGAACAGCGAGAGGACGACGGCGACGAGGGTGGCGCTCATCGGCCCGCTCCGACCAGGACGGGCTCGTCGGCCCTGACGAGCTCCGGGGTGCGGCCGGCGGTCGTGGCCGTGCGGTGCGGCAGGTGGATCGCGGCGAGGGCGAGGCCGAGCAGGGCGGCGGCCCCGACCGCGTCGAGCCAGTAGTGGTTCGCCGTGCCGACGATCACCAGCAGGGTCACCAGCGGGTGCAGGAGCCACAGCCACCGCCAGGGGGAGCGGGCAGCGGCGATCAGGCCGACCGCGACCATCAGCGCCCAGCCGAAGTGCAGCGACGGCATCGCCGCGAACTGGTTCGCCAGCGAGTCGGTCGCCGGGGTCGCCGAGTACACCGTGGGCCCGTACACCTGGCCGGTGTCGACGAGGCCCGAGCCGTCGAGCAGGCGCGGCGGAGCCAGCGGGAACACCAGGTGCACCAGCAGGGCGGCGCCGGTGACGGCGGCCAGGACCCGGCGGGCCCACACATAGTGCGCCGGCCGCCGCAGATAGAGCCAGACCAGGAAGGCCGCGGTGGCCGGGAAGTGAACGAGCGCGTAGTAGCTGTTCGCCAGCTGTGCGAGCCCGTCGCCGTGCAGGAGTACGGACTGCACGGTGCCCTCGTCGGGCAGGCGCAGGGCCCGCTCCCCGTCCCACACACGCTGGGCGTTGCGGAAGGCCTCGCCGGTGTGGCCGTTCGCCAGCAGCCGGCCGGACTTGTAGACGAGGAAGAGTCCCACGACGAGCAGGAGCTCACGGACGAGAGGCGGCCGCGCGGTGTCGTCGGGCGAGGCCCGGCGCCGTATGACCGCCTCCGACTCGGATCCCGCAGGCTCGGTTCGGCCATCCATCCCCCGGCCCCTTTGCTGACGTCGTACTGGATCACCGATACGCGAACGTACCGATACGGTTGTGTACCGAAACGCCACTGTACCGATACGAGGCCGTTTCGGTACAGTGGCGTATCGCTCTACACTGTGTGAGACGGACCACCGATCAAGACCGCGGATCACGGCCCCGAGCCGAGAAGAGATCACGAGGGAGAGAGCATGACGTCGCAGGCAGCGGACGGACCGGAGACGGTCGCCGCCTCGCGCCGCTCCAAGATCACGCCCGAGCGTGAGCAGGAGTTCTTCGACGCCGTGCTCGACCAGATCCGCGAGTGCGGTTACGACGCCGTGAGCATGGAGGGCGTGGCCGCGAGCACACGGTGCAGCAAGTCCACGCTGTACCGGCAGTGGAAGACGAAGCCGCAGTTCGTCGCGGCCGCGCTACGGGCCCACAGCCGTCCGCGGTTCGCCGACATCGACACCGGCTCGCTCGCCGGGGACCTGCGCGAGGTGGCGGTGCGCGCCGGGGCGGGCGGGTTCGGCCGTGACGCCCGGCTCCTCCATGGGCTCGCCCACGCCATCACACAGGACGAGTGCCTGCGGCGGGCGATGCGTGACGCGTTCGTCGAGCCGGAGATCGCCGGTCTCCGCAAGCTCCTCGCCCGCGCGGTCGCCCGGGGCGAGATCGCCGCGGACAATCCCGCGATGGAATACGTGCCCGCGCAGATCCTCGGTGTGGTGCGGTCCCGCCCGCTCCTGGAGGGCCGGGACGCGGACGAGGCCTATCTGACCCGCTTCATCGAGGCCGCCGTCCTCCCGGCGCTCGGAGTGGGCGCCGGGCCGCCGGGCGGCACGCCCTCAGAGCGCGGGCCGTCGTCCGAGGGTTGACCGGACGCCGGCCCGACCGCGCCGCACCGTGGGGACGGGGGCGGCGCACTCCCCGGCCGGGTGGGGTCCCTCTGGAGCGGAGGGGGACTCCACCCGGCCGACGGGCTCTCCCGGACGAGGTACCTCGGGCCAGGGGGCCCGGGGGTCAGACGTCCTGGCCGTTGCCGCCGCCCGACATCTTCTTGATGCCCTTGGTGATGTCGTCGATGACGGACTGCTTCGGTGCCTTGGAGCCGACGTCGATGCCGAAGCGGATCACCACGAGCCGGTCGGGGCCGGCGGGCGCGGGGAACGCGACCGACTGGACGTAGCCGTCGTCGCCCTCGCTCGTGGCGACCTTCCAGCGCACCAGATAGCCCTTCTCGCCGGCCACGGTCACCGCCTCGGAGGCCAGCTCGTCGTGCGAGGTGATCTCCCCGTACGCCGTACCGCCGTAGGCCTCCTCGGCGTTCTTCTCGATGTCCGCCTTCGCGGCGGCCTCGGCCGTGGTGGCGTTCAGCTCCAGCGCCTCGGCGGGTGCGGAGTACGCGCCGCCGCGCGTGCAGGTCTTCGAGGTGTCGCCGGGGCACTTGTACGAGTCCTCGGTCGTGACCTGCACGCCCACCCCGAGCGATACGGCGGTCCAGTCGTCGGGCACGGGGATCCCGATGCCGTTGACCGGGTCGACGGCGTACCCGTCCACGATCCGGGGCTGCGCGGACTCACCGGGCCCCGGGCCCTGACCGTCCGGGCCCCCGGAGCCGCCGCCGGGACCGCCCTGACCGTCGCCCGGGTCGTTCTGCCGTCCGGGACTCCGCGAACTGGCCGTGTTCCCGTTCCCGTCGTCCTTGGTGAGGGCGTACACGCCCACGCCGATGCTCGCCAGGACGGCCGCGGCCACGGCGACGGCGATGCCCGTGCGCAGCCCGCGCCGCGCAGGGGCGGGCGGGTACGCCGGGTACGGTGCCATGGCCCCCGGGTACGCCCCCGCGGGCGGCACCTGCGTCGGGGGACCCCATGCGGCGGACGGTTCCGCGGGCCGTATCCGGTCCGTCCACGCCTTGCCGTCCCACCAGCGCTCGGTGGCGGGGCCGTCACTTGTCTGCCCGGGGTCGGGGTACCAGCCGGGGGGAGTCTCCTGCGTCATGGGGTCACGGTATGAGGTGAGCGTGAAAGACGGATGAGAAGGGCCCGTTACGGTCGTTCACCGGGTCGGACATCCCGCTCGCACACCATCCGCACCGGCCCCCGCTCGACACCGCCCGCCGACGGCGCCCCTCCGGGAAACCCCCGACGCCCCGGCGTCACCGACCCCAGCAGGCTCGCGCGCCGTGCCCCGGTGCTCGTCGGACAGGTGCCCGGCAGCCCGTGCACGGTCAGAAAGCCCAGCACCGCGAAGGCGTACGCCTCCTTCGCGGCGGACGGCAACCCCAGCACCTCGGAGGTGCGCACCGGCACACCGCCCAACGCGTCGCCCAGCATCCCCATCAGGACCGGATTGCGGGTGCCGCCCCCGGAGGCGATCACCTCCGTGGCGTGCACGGCCCGGACGGCGTCGGCGACCGTGCGCGCGGTGAGCCGGGTGAGCGTCGAGACCACGTCCTCCGGCCGCAGCCCGGGGAAACCGGCGAGCGCCTCGCGCAGATAGCCCGCGTGGAACAGCTCCTTGCCCGTCGTCCTGGGCGCGGGCAGCGCGTAGTACGGCTCGTCGAGGAGCCGGGCCAGCAGCGGCTCGTGCACGGTGCCCCGCGCGGCCAGGGCGCCGTCCACGTCGTACGGCAGGCGCCCGCCGGTGATGTCACGGACGGCCGCGTCGATGAGGGCGCCCGCCGGACCGGTGTCGAAGGCCGTGCCGTCGGGTGCGGTGAGGTTGGCGATGCCGCCGAGGTTCAGCGCGACCGGTGTGCCCGGACGGCCCCGCAGCAACAGCAGGTCGACCAGGCTCACCAGGGGCGCGCCCTGGCCGCCCGCGGCGATGTCGCGCGGCCGGAAGTCGGCGACCACGGGCAGCCCCGTCGCCTCCGCGATCCAGGCGGGCTGACCGATCTGGAGGGTGCCGTGCACGGTGCCCCCGTCGGCCCAGTGGTACACGGTCTGCCCGTGCGAGGCGACCAACTCGGCCCGCCCGTCGCAGAGCCGGCCGTTCGCGTGCAGCGCGGCCGCCGCGAAGGCCTGCCCGATCCGTGTGTCCAGGCGGCACACCTCGGCCAGGGTGGTGGTCGCCGGGGGGAGGGCCGCGGCGAGCGACTTCCGCAGCGCGTCGTCGTACGGTTCGCTGACCAGCCCGAGTGGCTTCAGCGTGAGGGTGTCCCCGTCGAGGCGCAGATCCGCGGCCGCCGCGTCGATCGCGTCGTACGACGTGCCCGACATCAGACCGATCACCCGCATCCCTCAGCCACCCTCATCCCTCAGCCACCCTCATCCCTCAACTCCCTTGCCGGGAGCGGTCTCCGCGCGGCGTCAGCAGCGCCAGCGCGCTCACCGCGCACGTCACCGCCGCGTAGTACCCCGGGATGTCCGCGTTCCCCGTGCGCTCGATCGTCTCGGTGATGACGAGTCCCGCGCAGCCCGAGAACACGGCGTTGGACAGGGCGTAGGCGAGTCCCAGGCCCGTGTAGCGGACGTTCGTCGGGAAGAGTTCGGAGAGCATCGCCGGGCCGGGCCCCGCCATCAGACCGACGACCGCCCCCGCCACGAACACGGCCGCGCCCTTCACCGCCGTCGACGTCCCCGTGTCCTGGAGGAGATGGAGGAGCGGCAACGCCAGGACCGTCACCATCAGCGCGCCCGTCAGCATCACCGGCCGCCGCCCGACCCGGTCGCTGAGCCACCCGGCGGGGACGATCGTGACCGCGAAGCCGAGGTTCGCCAGCACCGTGGCCACGAGGGCCTGCTGGAAGGTCGCGTTCAGACTGCTCTGCAGATACGAGGGCAGCACCACGAGGAAGGTGTAACCGGCCGCCGCCCAGCCCATGATCCGTCCGGCGCCGAGCGCGATGCCCCGGGCGACCTCCCGTGCCGGCGGGCGCTCGGCCGACCGTTCCTCCCGGAAGGCCGGCGTCTCGTCCAGCCGCAGGCGCAGCCACAGTGCGCCGAGGCCCAGCGGCAGCGTCAGCAGGAACGGCAGCCGCCAGCCCCAGGAGCTCAGCTCCTCCGTGGTGAGGAGTGTCGCCAGGAGGGCCGCCGCCCCGGCTCCGCCGAGCAGTCCGAGCGCCACCGTGAACGACTGCCACGACCCGTACAGCCCCCGCTTCCCCGGCGGTGCGAACTCCGTCATCACCGACACCGCGCCGCCGAACTCCCCGCCTGCGGACAGCCCCTGGAGCACCCGCAGGAACGTGAGCAGCCACGGGGCGAGGGCGCCGGCGGTGGCGTACGTGGGCAGTGCGCCGATCAGTGTCGTCGCGCCCGTCATCAGCAGGACGGCCAGGATCAGCACCGGACGGCGTCCGATCCGGTCACCGAGACGGCCGAACAGCGCCGCGCCCACCGGCCGGAAGAAGAACGCGAGCGCGAACGACGCGTACGTCTTGACCAGGCCCTCGATCTCGCTGCCGCCCTCGGGTGTGAAGAAGCGGGCCGCGATGATCGTGGCGAAGTAGCCGTAGACGCCGAACTCGTACCACTCGATGAAGTTGCCCACCGACCCCGCGAACAGCGCCCGGCGGGACTGTGCGGGCCGGGTGGCGGTCTGCTGGTCCGGGCCGTGCTCGGGGGCGGCCGTCATGCCGGTTCCTTCCGGGAGCGGGAGACCGAACGATGTTGAAAGTTAGCTTCAGCGCAGTGGCTGTCGACTGTCAATAACTTTCACCAGGGCGGGCCTCCCGAGAGATGGGTCCTCAGCGCGGTCAGGACCGCCTGCGGGCACTGCGCGGGCGCCAGGTGCGAGGCGCCGGGGATCTCGACCAGGGCCGAGCCCGGTACCGCGTCTGTGATCTCCCGCAGGTGCGCGGGCGGTGTCGCGGGGTCCTCGCGGCCCGCGACGAGCAGGGTGCGCACGGTGATGTCGGGGAGACGGTCCCGGAGGTCGAACGCGGCCAGCGCGTCACAGCACGCGGCGTACGCGTCCGGGTCTGCTTCGCGGTGGTCGGCCACCAGTTCGGGCACCGTGAAACCGGGGGTGAACCAACGGGAGTTCGCCGACTCCGCGAGCCCTGCCAGCCCCTCGCGGCGCACCAGCGCGGCCCGCTCCTCCCACGGCTTGGAACCGCCGAAGTGGGCGGAGGAACAGATCACGGCGAGCGCCGACAGCCGCTCCGGGTGATGGACCGCCAGGTGCAGGCCCACGGCGCCGCCCAGGGACACGCCCGCGTACGCGAACCGCTCGATGCCGAGGGAGTCGGCGAGCGCGAGCACCAGGCCCGCCAGATCGCCGACCGTGGCCCCCGGTCGGATGAGGTCCGCCGCCGAACCGCCGTGCCCCGGCAGGTCCCAGCGCACGACCCGGTGCGTCACGGACAGGTCGGGCGCGACCTTGTCCCACAGCGCGGTGGACGTGCCGAGGGAGGGGCCCAGCAGCAGCGGGGGAGCGGTGGTGGAACCCTCGGCGCGGTGGTTGAGCAGCTCACTGGTCAACGTCGCTCCAGGGCACGGTCGGTGAGGGCTCCGGCGGAGCCGGTGTAACGGGTGGGGTCGGTCCAGCCCGCGAGGTCGATGTCGAGGTCCTGCAACTCCGGCTCCTCGGCGAGGAGCTCCGCAAGGGTTCGGCCCTCGGTGTGGAGGCGCCGCGCCGTCGCGGTCAGCAGCTCCTTGGCGCGGGCACGGCCGAGGACCGGCGCCAGCTCGGCGGCCAGCCGCTCGGAGACGATCAGCCCGTGGGTGAGGTCGAGGTGCCCTCGCATCGTGCCGGCGTGCACCCGAAGCCCCTCCATCAGCTCCGCGGCGTTCCCGGCCGCGCCCGCGACCAGCCGCAGCAGATCACGCAGCGGCTCCCACTCCGCGTGCCAGGCCCCGGCGGGCCGCTCGTCCTGCGTGGCCAGCGAGCCGTACAGCGTGGCCGCGAGCTGCGGGGCACGCCGGGCGGCCGCGGCGATCAGCGTGGACCGTACGGGGTTCGCCTTGTGCGGCATGGCGGACGAACCCCCGCCGCCGCCCTCGGAGACCTCCGCGATCTCCGTACGGGCGAGGGTGAGCACATCGACGGCCGCTTTACCGAGGGCGCCCGCGGTGAAGGCGAGGGCACTGGCGAGATCCGCGACCGGCGTGCGCAGGGTGTGCCAGGGCAACAGCGGCTCGGCCAGCCGGAGTTCGCCCGCGTACGCGGCGACCAGCGCCCGGGTGTCCGAGGCGCCGTAGGCGCCGAACGCCGCCAACGTGCCCGCCGCGCCCCCGAGTTGCGCGGGCAGACCGTCCCGTACGGTCGTGAGACGGTCCCTGGCGTCCAGTACCAGCGACCGCCAGCCCGCCGCCTTCAGCCCGAACGTCGTCGGCACCGCGTGCTGGGTGAGCGTCCGCCCGGGCATCGCCGTGTCACGGTGCTCGGCGGCCAGCCGGGCCAGGGCACGCTGTGTGCGCTCCAGGTCCGCCAGCACCGGATCGAGGGTGCGTACGGCGACCAGCATCGTCGCCGTGTCCATGATGTCCTGACTGGTGGCACCCCGGTGGACGTACGGGCCGTACTCCGCGCCGACCGCCTTCGTGAGATCCGCGACGAGGGGGATGACCGGATTTCCGCCCGCGCGGGCACGGGCCGCGATGTCCCGGAGGTCGAAGCGCTCGGTCACGGCCGCCGAGCTCACCGCCGTCGCCGCCTCCCGCGGAGCGAGCCCGAGCGCGGCCTGGGCACGGGTCAGCGCGGCCTCCGCGTCGAGCAGCGCCCGCAGATACGCGGCGTCGCTCGTCGTCGAGGACGCAGGGGAGGCGGCCGACCCGGGTGCGAGCAGCCCGGCGTCGGAACCGGCTGGGGGTGCCTCTTCCTCGGAGGTCGAGGGAGTCACCGGAACTCCAGGAAGACCGTCTCGCCCTCGCCCTGAAGGCGGATGTCGAAGCGGTACGTGCCTGCGCCGTCGTCCACGGCGATCAGCGTGCCGCGCCGTGCCTCGTCCACCTGCCCGAGCAACGGGTCCGCGCCGAGCACCGCCTCGTCGCCCGGCAGATAGAGCCGGGTGTACAGGTGCAGGAGGAGCCCGCGCGCGAAGACGCAGACGCTGATGTACGGCGCGCTCCGTCCGCGCGCCCCCGGCCGCAGCGTACGCGCGGTCCAGTGCCCGGACGCGTCGGTCTGGACGCGGCCCCAGCCGGTGAACTCCACGCCGTTGCGCCCCAGGAAGCCGCCGCTCGCCGGGTCGCGCCGCATCGAGCCGTCGACCCGGGGCACCTTGCCGTCCGGGTCGGCGCCCCACAGCTCCACCAGGGCGTCCGGCAGCGGGTTGCCCTCGCCGTCGTACACATGACCGTGCAGGACGATCGTGTCCGGGTGGCCGACGGGTGCGATGTCGCCGCCGCCGGGGAACGGCAGAGCGTGGCCGTAGAACGGGCCGACCGTGTGCGACGGGGTCGGGAGCACGGTCTCCGGACGACTCGGGTCGATCTTCGTCATGGCGGTCAGCGCCCTTCTTCGATCCACGTGGCGTTCGGCCCGTCGAGCACGATGTCCCAGTGGTAGCCCATCGAGAACTCCGGGACCGACAGGCTGTGGTCGTACGTCGCGACCAGCCGCTGCCGGGCCGCGTCGTCCGTCACCGACTGGATGATCGGGTCGTACGGGAACAACGGGTCGCTCGGGAAGTACATCTGCGTCACGAGCCGCTGGGTGAACGCGGTGCCGAAGACCGAGAAGTGGATGTGGGCCGGCCGCCAGGCGCCCACGTGCTGGCGCCACGGGTACGGGCCCGGCTGGATGGTGGTGAAGGTGTAGAACCCGCCCTCGTCCGTCAGCGTGCGGCCGACGCCCGTGAAGTTCGGGTCCAGCGGGGCGTCGTGCTGCTCGCGCTGGTGGGCGTACCGGCCCGCCGAGTTCGCCTGCCAGATCTCGACCAGCTGGCCGCGGACCGGGCGCCCGTCCCGGTCCAGCAGCCGCCCCGAGACGGTGATGCGCTCGCCGATCGGCTCGCCGTGGTGCTGCCGGGTGAGGTCGTTGTCGATCTCGGTGATGTCCCGCTCGCCGAAGGCGGGGGAGGACAGCTCCACCAGCTCCGGGTCCTTGGTGACGTCGATGGTGACGGGCGGCTGCTTCGGGTGGCGGAGCACCGAGGAGCGGTACGGCGCGTAGTCACGGCGCGGCTGGTGCTCGACGGGGGCGCCGTCGGCGATCCGCTTCTCGTACGCGGCGTGCTGGGCCGCGATCTCCTGGTCGATGTCGTGCTGGGTGAGAGTCATGGGGTTCCTCGGGGAAGACTCAGCGTTCGAGGACGAGGGCCAGGCCCTGGCCGACGCCGATGCAGAGGGTGGCGACGCCGACGCCGGAGCCCTTGCGGGCGAGCTGGTGGGCGACGGTGGCGGCGAGGCGGGCACCGGAGGCGCCGAGCGGGTGGCCGAGGGCGATGGCGCCGCCCTGGGGGTTGAGGACGGCGGGGTCGAACTCGGGCCACTCGGCCACACAGCCCAGGACCTGGGCGGCGAAGGCTTCGTTGAGTTCGAGGACGTCGAGATCGGCGAACGTCCTGCCCGCCCTGGTCAGGGCGCGGCCCACGGCCTCCACCGGGGCGAGCCCGAAGTAGTGCGGGTCGATCGCGGACACACCCGACGCGCACACGCGGGCCAGAGGCTGGCGGCCGGTGGCCTTCAGGCCCTCCTCGTCGGTCAGCAGCAGGGCGGCGGCGCCGTCGTTCAGGGGCGAGGCGTTGCCGGCGGTGACCGTGCCGCCTTCTGAGCGGAAGGACGGCTTGAGGCGTGCCATCGCCGCCAGGGAGGCGTCCGGGCGGACGCATTCGTCGGCGGCGACCACGAGCGGGTCGCCCTTGCGCTGCGGGATGTTCACCGGGGCCAGTTCGGCGTCGAACAGTCCCTCCGCCTGGGCCCTGGCCGCCTTCCGGTGGGAGGCGAGGGCGAACGCGTCCTGCTGCTCGCGGCTGATCCTGTGCTTGTCGGCGATGAGTTCGGCGGACTCGCCGAGCGGGACGGTCCACTGCGGGTCCATCTTCGGGTTGACCATGCGCCAGCCCAGCGTGGTCGAGTACAGCTCGGTGTGCCCGGCCGGGAAGGGCCGGTCGTTCTTGGGCAGCACGTAGGGGGCGCGGGTCATCGACTCCACACCGCCCGCGAGCGCGATGGAGGCGTCACCGCAGGCGATGGCACGGGCCGCCTGGATCACGGCTTCAAGACCCGAGGCGCACAGCCGGTTGACCGTCACCCCGGGCACCGAGGTGGGCAGGCCCGCCAGCAGGGCGGCCATACGGGCGACGTTGCGGTTCTCCTCGCCCGCGCCGTTGGCGTTGCCGAAGTACACGTCGTCGATCCGGGAGGCGTCCAACTGCGGGGAGCGGGCGAGGAGTTCCCGCACGGCGTGGGCGGCCAGGTCGTCCGGGCGCACCGCGGCCAGGGCGCCGTTGTAGCGGCCGATCGGCGTGCGGACCGCGTCGACGATGTAGACGTCTCTCATGACTGGACCCCCTCGGCGAGTTCTTCCGCGACCTTCACCTTGGCGGCGGTCTTCGCGATGATCTCCTCGGCGCCGACCCCCGGCGCTGTCTCCACCAGCACCAGCCCGTCGTCGGTCACATCCAGCACGCCGAGGTCGGTGATGACGCGGTTCACGCACGCCCTGCCGGTCAGGGGCAACGCGCACTCCTGAAGGATCTTCGGCGAGCCGTCCTTCGCGGTGTGGGTCATCACCACGATGACGGTGCGGGCACCGTGCACCAGGTCCATCGCCCCACCGATCCCTGTGATCATCTTCCCGGGTATCGCCCAGTTGGCGAGGTCGCCCCGCTGCGACACCTGCATGGCACCCAGGACCGCCACATCGATGTGCCCGCCCCGGATCATCGAGAACGACAGCGCGGAGTCGAAGAAGGACGCACCCGGCAGGACCGTGACGGTCTCCTTGCCCGCGTTGATCAGGTCCGGGTCGACCTGGTCCTCGGTCGGGTAGGGGCCGGTGCCCAGGATGCCGTTCTCGGATTCGAGGACCACCTCGACGTCCGCAGGCAGATGGTTGGGGATCAGCGTGGGCAGACCGATGCCGAGATTGACGTACTGACCGTCCTGAAGCTCACGCGCCGCACGGGCCGCCATCTCCTCGCGTGTCCAGGCCATCAGTTGCTCACCGCCCCCGGGACCTGCGCCCGAGGCGCGGAAATCGTGCGCTGTTCGATGCCCTTGTCGGCGGCCTGCTCGGGGGTGAGGGCCACCACCCGCTGCACGAAGATCCCCGGCAGGTGCACGGCGTCCGGGCCGATCTCGCCGGGTTCGACCAGCTCTTCCACCTCGGCGATCGTCACGCGGCCGGCCATGGCGGCGAGGGGGTTGAAGTTGCGGGAGGACTTGTTGAACACCAGGTTCCCGTGCCGGTCGCCCCTGGCCGCCCGCACCAGCGCGAAGTCGGTCCGGATTCCGCGCTCCAGCACGTACTCGGTGCCGTCGAACTCGCGCACCTCCTTCGGCGGCGAGGCCAGCGCCACCCCGCCGGAACCGTCGTAACGCCACGGCAGCCCGCCCTCGGCGATCTGGGTACCCACGCCCGCCGGGGTGTAGAAGGCGGGGATCCCGGCCCCGCCCGCCCGCAGCCGCTCCGCCAGCGTGCCCTGCGGGATCAGCTCCACCTCCAGCTCACCCGCCAGATACTGCCGCGCGAACTCCTTGTTCGCCCCGATGTAGGAGCCGGTCACCCGGGCGATCCGCCCCGCCGACAGCAACACCGCCAGCCCCGACTCCATCGCCCCGCAGTTGTTGGAGACCACACCCAGGCCACCGACCCCCCGCTCGTACAGCGCCTTGATCAGCACGTTCGGCACACCACTCAGCCCGAACCCGCCGACCGCGAGCGATGCGCCGTCCGGCACATCGGCCACGGCCTCCAGGGCCGTGGCGACCACCTTGTCCATCCGTGAAGCCCCATCCCGTCCGCGCACCCAGCGCCGGCCATGACCGGCTGTTAATCAGGGCACTGATTATTTCAGCGAGGTGCCCTTCACGCTGTCATTGGCGGAGTGAACCGTCAAGACCTCGGCGAACGTACACGTCAAGCCGTATGTCCCCTCGGAGACAGGTATGGCGACTCCGGGGTATTGTTCAGTGCACCAACGAATACGACCCCGGGAGTGCACATGGCCGCGGTGGATCTGACCACCCACCCCGGGCACCTGGCCCGCAGGCTCCAGCAGGCGCACCACCTGCTGTGGAACACGATGGTCTCGGAGGAGATCACCTCGCCGCAGTTCGCGGTGCTCAACACGCTCGTCGCCGAGCCGGGACTGGATCAGCGCACGGTGGGGGAGCGGGTCGGTCTCGACCGGTCCACCGTCGCCGAGGTGATCAGCCGCCTCACGCGGCGCGGACTCCTCGACAAGGTCCGCGATCCGCAGGACGGCCGCCGGTTCCTGCTGCGCCTCACGGACGACGGCGTCCGTACGCACCGCAAGCTGACCGTGCGGACGGCCCGGATGAACCAGGTCTTCCTGGCCCCGCTCTCCGCCGAGGAGCAGACCGTCTTCTTCGACCTCATCCTCCGGGTCGCGGATGCCGCCGAGGGGCTCCGCAACCCGGCGGAACCCCTGGTCACCCAGGCCTGATCAGGGAGCCTTCGCGAACACCACCCACACCGGACCCTTCGCGAGGTTCACCGGCCTGCCGTCGGCGGTGGTGAAGTCCGTCCCGTCGGTGGGCTTCTCCCGCTCCCAGTTCACGTCGTACGCCCGTCCGTCGCGCAGCACCTGGGCCTTCCCCGACCCCACCGTCTCCGTGTACGGCGTGTTGTTGCCGAGGAAGTCCTGGAACCTGGACTGCCGCACCTTCACGTACTGCACGACAACGGTCGCGGCGGTCACCCGCTTGCCGTCGGTCGTCACCGTCGGCGTGCCGTCCATGGTCACCAGCCAGCGCTTCTGGCTCCCGGACCAGGTGAAGGTGAAGCGGGCCGCCGGATAGCTGACCGTGCGCGCGTTCTCCGGAGTGCCGCCGGAGGGGGCCGCGCCGTAGCGGTACCCCGTCGTGAGGGCGCCGGCGCCCGGTGCGGACCCCATCAGCCGCTTGGGGCGCAGATACAGATTGTGCGGCGCGGGCTTGCCGGAGCTGCGGTAGTACGCGCCGGCCGCGTCCCGTGGGGACTTCCGGTGCAGCGGCGCCTTGTCGATCAACGGCAGCAGCTTGCCCTGGGCGCCCGAGAAGGCGAGCGTGGGCTCGTCGAACTGGCGCAGCAGCTCCAGGTCGGACTCCCGTGCGCTGCGCACCGGCCCGACGGCGTCCGGCAGCCTGGTGGCGTACACCGCCATCAGCCGGCTCAGGCCGCCCTCCACCTGCTCCGCGTACACGACGTCCGCCGTGTCGAGCCCCGTCTGCGGGCGGGCCGTCGGAGTGTTGTCGACCTTGACGGCGAGTACGGAGCCCGTGGGCGCCGTGCTGACCCGGTCCTCGCCGCGTCCCTGGCCCGGCCCCCCGCCCCGTCCGTCGTCGTTCCCCGAGCCGTCGCCGCAGCCCGCCATGAGGGAGCCCACCACCGCGACGGCCAGCAGCGCCGCCGTCGTCCTGCCGCGTCGGATCTTCGTTTCCTGTCTCATGCCCACGTGGCCACCCCTGTCCGTTTGTCGCCGATTGTGCGCTTATATGTTCATGGATGGCCATACCCGCCTGTCTGTGTCCGCGAGTGGTCGGGTAGGCCAGTCGGCCCACCGTCCTGCCCCCGAGGGTTCCGGGAAGGCCGCCCGGGTACCCGAGCGTGACCCGACACCCGTGCGCAGACCCCGAGGGACGGAGTGCGACGCGATGAAGGCAGTGACATGGCAGGGCAGGCGGGACGTACGCGTGGAGACCGTGCCCGATCCGGTGATCCAGGAGCCGACGGACGCCCTTGTCCGCATCACGTCCACCGGACTGTGCGGCTCCGACCTGCACCTGTACGAGGTGCTCACCCCGTTCATGACCCCCGGCGACATCCTCGGCCACGAACCCATCGGCATCGTCGAGGAGGTCGGCACCGAGGTTCCGGACCTCCGTCCCGGCGACAGGGTCGTGGTGCCGTTCCAGATCGCCTGCGGACACTGCTGGATGTGCGCCGAGGGCCTGCCGACCCAGTGCGAGACCACCCAGTGCACCGGCGAGGGCATGGGCGCCGCCCTGTTCGGCTACACCCGGCTGTACGGCTCCGTTCCGGGCGCCCAGGCCGAGTACCTGCGTGTCCCGCAGGCGCAGTTCGGGCCGATCAAGGTGCCCGAAGGGCCGCCGGACGACCGGTTCGTCTACCTCTCCGACGTGCTGCCCACCGCCTGGCAGGCCGTCCGGTACGCGCACGTCCCGCCCGGCGGCAGCGTGGCCGTCCTCGGGCTCGGCCCGATCGGCGACATGGCCTGCCGGGTCGCCCAGGTACAGGGCGCGGAGCGGGTGTTCGGCGTGGACCTGGTCCCCGAGCGGCTGCGCCGGGCGCGTGAACGCGGTGTGGAGACGTACGACCTCAGGGACTTCGACAGCGAGAAGGAACTCGTCGCCGCGATCCAGGAACGGACCGGGGGCCGCGGACCCGACTCCGTGATCGACGCCGTCGGCACCGAGGCACACGGCAGCGCCGCCGCGCGCCTCGCCCAGACCGCGACCGGCATGCTTCCCAAGGCCATCAGCGCGCGGTTCGCGGAACGCGTCAGCGTGGACCGGCTGGCCGCCCTGCACACCGCCATCGACCTCGTACGGCGCGGCGGCACCATATCGCTCACCGGTATGTACGGCGGCACCGCCGACCCGCTGCCCCTGCTCACCCTGTTCGACAAGCAGATCCGGCTCCGCATGGGCCAGGCCAACGTCCGCACCTGGGTCGACGACATCCTGCCCCTCCTGACGGAGGACGACCCGCTGGGCGTCGACGGCTTCGCCACCCACCGCCTGCCGCTCACCGAGGCCCCGCACGCGTACGAGGCGTTCCAGCGCAAGCAGGAGGGCACCGTGAAGGTACTGATGCGGCCGTGAGAGGGCCTGCCCCGTAGGGCCGCAGGCCCTTCAGGGGCGCGAGGAACTGCGCGACCAGCCACAACGAGCCCGCAGCGGTACCACGGCATCAGCCAGGCAGACGCTGCTTCCACCGCGCTTCCACTGCCCGGGAAACGCTGCTCCTACTGGCCGAGAATCTCCGTCAGGTCATACCGCACAGGCTCCTCCAGCTGCCCGTACGTACAGCTCTCAGCCGAACGATCCGGCCGCCACCGGCGGAACCGCGCCGTATGGCGAAACCGCACCCCGTTCTCCATGTGGTCGTACGCCACCTCCGCCACCCGCTCGGGCCGCAGCGGGATCCACGAGAGGTCCTTCTTCGCCGACCACCGGCTCGGCGCCCCCGGCAGCCGCGCCGTCTCGTGAGCGGCCTCGTCGGACCAGGCCGCCCACGGATGCTCGGCGACATCGTCCATCCGCAGCGGCTCCAGCTCCGCCACCAGTTCGGCGCGCCGCTTCATGGGGAACGCGGCGGAGACCCCGACGTGCTGGAGGGTGCCCCCCTCGTCGTACAGGCCGAGCAGCAGCGAGCCGACGACCGGCCCGCTCTTGTGGAGGCGGTACCCCGCGACCACCACGTCCGCCGTGCGCTCGTGCTTGATCTTGAACATCGCCCGCTCGTCCTGCCGGTAGAGCAGCGTGAGCGGCTTGGCGATCACCCCGTCGAGCCCCGCGCCCTCGTACTGCTCGAACCAGCGCTCGGCCACCTCGATGTCCGTGGTCGCCGGGGCGACGTGGACCGGTGCCGTGGTCCGGGCGAGGGCCGCGACCAGCAGGGCACGCCGGTCGGCGAGGGCCACGTCGAGCAGTGACTCGTCCGCGAGCGCCAGCACGTCGAAGGCCACGAACGACGCGGGGGTCTTCTCGGCCAGCATCCGCACCCGTGACTGAGCGGGGTGGATGCGCTCGGTCAGCGCGTCGAAGTCGAGCCGCCCCTCCCGGGCGATCACGATCTCGCCGTCCAGCACGCACCGATGCGGCACCCGCGCCTTCAGAGCCTCCACCAGCTCGGGGAAGTACCTGGTCAGCGGCTTGCCGGTGCGGCTGCCGAGTTCCACCTCGTCCCCGTCGCGGAACACGATCGACCGGAAGCCGTCCCACTTCGCCTCGTAGTGCATGCCCGGCGGGATCTTCGCCACGGACTTGGCGAGCATCGGCATCACGGGCGGCATGACAGGGAGGTCCATGCTCCGATTCTGCGAGCATCGACCGCTTTCCGCCCGGTGTGCACGTTTGCCGCCCGATGTGCGGGTGTGCCGCCCGGTGTGCGCGGTGTGCGCGCTCCGCCTACCGTGGCCTCCATGGGCGATGCGGTGGAGCTGGAGGCGGCGGGCCGGACGGTACGGCTGTCGAGCCCCGACAAGGTCTTCTTCCCGGAGCGCGGCTTCACCAAGCTGGACCTCGCCCGCTACTACCTCGCCGTCGGCCCGGGCATCCTGCGCGCCCTGCGGAACCGCCCGACGACCCTGGAGCGCTATCCAGAGGGCGTGAGCGGCGAGTCGTTCTTCCAGAAGCGGGCGCCCAAGAACATGCCCGACTGGATCCCCACCGCCCACATCACCTTCCCCAGCGGCCGCAGCGCCGACGAGATGTGCCCCACCGAGGTCGCCGCCGTACTGTGGGCGGCCCAGTTCGGCACGCTCACCTTCCACCCGTGGCCGGTGCGCCGCACCGACGTCGACCGCCCCGACGAGCTCCGTATCGACCTCGACCCGCAGCCCGGCACCGACTACGCCGACGCCGTCAACGCGGCCCACGAACTCCGCGAGGTCCTCCACGAGTACGGCGGCCTGTCGGGCTGGCCCAAGACATCCGGCGGCCGGGGCCTGCACGTCTTCGTGCCGATCCGGCCCGACTGGACCTTCACCCAGGTGCGCCGCGCGGCCATCGCCGTCGCCCGCGAACTGGAGCGACGGATGCCCGAGCAGGTGACCACGGCCTGGTGGAAGGAGGAGCGCGGCGAGAAGATCTTCGTCGACTACAACCAGACCGCCCGTGACCGCACGATCGCCTCCGCCTACTCCGTACGCCCCCGACCGCACGCCCCGGTCTCGGCGCCCCTGCGCTGGGACGAGGTCGGCGACGCGCACCCCCGGGACTTCGACCTCGCGACCATGCCCGTGCGCTTCGCCGAACACGGCGACGTGCACGCGGACATGGACGATCACGCCTTCTCGCTGGAGGCCCTGCTGGAGCTGGCCTCCCGCGACGAGCACGACCACGGGCTCGGCGACCTGCCGTACCCGCCCGACCACCCGAAGATGCCGGGCGAACCCAGGCGGGTGCAGCCGAGCCGGGCGAAGAAGGACCCTGGCTGAGCCGAGTGGCCTTGCAGCGCAGTGGCCGTACGGCCGCCACTGATCCACAGCATGCCGTACGCCACTGACAACGGGTGGTGCGGGAGCGGAGCCCCAGCGGCTCCCGGAGCCGCCTGGGGCTCCCGGAACTGCCTGGGCTCCCGGAGCCGCTACAGCTCCATGATCCGGATGTCCCGGTACGACACCACGTCCGTCGTGCCGTGCACCTGGAGCCCGATGTAGCCGGAGGCGAACCGCCGGCCGTCCGTGCCCGGGTCGTCCGCCCGCGGCGGGGCGAACTCCTGCCCGCCGGTGTTGTCGAACTCGTTGATCAGCACGCCGTTGCGGTACACCGAGTAGTGCTGGTCGACCACGCGGATCTCGTAGTCGTTCCAGGTGCCCTTCTGGGTGACGCCCGCACCGGCGAGCCCCACGCGGTCGAAGCCGTAGACGGAACCGGTCTTGTACATGTCGCCGTCGGGCCGGTCGAGCACCTGCACCTCGTGCCCGTACTTGATGGCGACCCACTCGGGACGGGTCTCCTCGGGGTGGTCGTGGACCCACGGGAACCGCACGAAGACACCGGAGTTGGCGTTGCCCGTGCCCGGCGCGTCGTCACGCCACTGCAGACGCAGCGAGAAGTCGCCGTACTTCCGCTCGGGGAACCACAGCATGCCGAGCCCGTCCTTCGTCGTCCCCGACGTGATCGAACCGTCGGAGTTCTGCGCGAACGAACCGCCGCCCACCTGCTGCCACTTGGCGAAGGACTCCGGCGTACCGTCCAGGATCGTCCGGTAGCCCTCCGTCTGACCGGGCCTGCCGATGCCGGACTCGCGGGCCGCCTTCTGGATGGCGTTGTACTCGCGCTGGTCGATGACGCCTTCCTTGAGGAGCTTGTCCAGGACCGTCTTCACATGCTTGAGGAACAGCGCCTGGGACGTCCACTCCTTCTCGTCCTCGATCAACTCGTTGATGCGGCACCGGTTGTTGGTGAGCCGGTTCGGCACGCCGGAGTCGACCGTGCCGACGATGACGGTCAGCCGCTCGTCCCACTCGGCGCAGTTGGGCGCGGGGACGCCGCCCCCGGAGACCACCGTGAAGGTCACGGTGCGCGCCGGGGAGGTGTTGCCCGCCTTGTCGCTCGCCCGGTACGCGAGCGTGTGCGTGCCCGCGCGGTCCACCACGACCGGTGCGGTGTAGGCGAGGTAGGGCCCGCCGTCGAGCGAGTACTCGATCGCGGCGACGCCCGATCCGCCGTGCTCGTCGGTCGCGCTCACCGTCACCTTGGCGCTCTTGAGGTAGGCGCCGTCGGAGTTGCGGTCGCCCTCGACCGTCACCCCGGTCACCGGCGGTGTCGTGTCCTCGACGGGCGGCGTGACCACCGTGAACGTGACGTTCTTCTCGGCGGACACGTTCCCCGCCTTGTCGGTGGCGCGGTACCGCACCTTGTGCGTGCCGGCCTCGTGCACCATCACCGGGGCCGTGTACGGCTGCCAGGCGCCGGAGTCGCCGACCGCGTACTCGATGGTGTTGACGCCGGAGCCGGTGTCGGACGCGGACACGGTGACCGTCGCCATGGAGAGGTACTCGCCCTGCGGGTTCTGCTCACCGGTCACCGTCGCCGAGGTCTCCGGTGGCGCGGTGTCGTCGGTCGGCGGGGCGACGACGGTGAACTCGACGGACTTTTCGGCCGCGACGTTGCCCGCCTTGTCGAACGCCCGGTAGCGGACGTGGTGATCGCCTACCTGGTTGACCACGACGGGTGTGGTGTACGGCTGCCAGTCGCCCGAGTGCCCCAGCGCGTACTCCACGCGATCGACACCCGAGCCGCCGTCCTCGTCGGTCGCGCTCACCGCCACGGTCGCCGAACCCACGTACGCGCCCTGCGCGTTCTGCGTCCCGCTCACCTTGGCGGAGGTCTCGGGCGGAGTCGTGTCCTCGCCGGTGCCCTCGGACACGACGAGGATGCCCTGCATCTGGCCGTGGCCCGGGATCGTGCAGTAGAAGCGGTAGCGGCCGGGGGTGAGGTTCACCTCCACCTCGTACCGGCCGCCCTGCGCGTCGTTCGGATTGGCCAGGATGTTCAGCGGGACGTCGTTGTTGTACTCCGGGTCCGAGACGTCGAACGTCAGCGTGTGCGGCATGCCCGTGGTGTTGCCGGTCGCCGCGCTGTTCTCGAAGACGATCGTCGTCGGTCCCGCGACCGCGGTCTGCGGGGCGGACGCGTACTTGGTGATGTCGTCGCCGGCCGTCCAGGTCAGCACCTGGGCGGCGGCGGCCTTGGCACCCTCGGCCTGGGGCCGGCCCGCCGCCGACGCCGAGGTGAGCCCCAGCACCATCAGCAGGGCCGCCAACAGGGCCGTCAGCCACCGGACTTGACGTGCCAGATGTCTCACATGTCTCTTGCGCATCACTCCGCCTTCCTGGCCAGCTGGCCCGCGGCCGGGGTCGGGCCGCCGCCCGTGTAGGTCACCCGCCACAGCGCCGACTTGGCGTCCGAGGTGAAGAAGCCACGGCCGTAGTCGAGGACGTACAGCGACCCGTCGGGCCCGAACTTCCAGTCCATGAGGTTCTTGATGCCGTCGTTGCCGATCGGCACGATCTTCTTCAGCGACTCCGAGTGGACCGGCAGTCCGCCGTCACCGTGCGTCTTCGGGTCGGTGACGACCGCGTTGCGCGGCTGGTCGGCGTCGTAGAAGTCGCCCACGAACCACTTGCCGTCCCAGTAGGCGGGCCACTGACCGCTGTCGGTCACGGACGCGTCGTACCGGTAGACCGGCCCGTTCATCGCGGCCTGCCCGCCGCCCTTCAGCCACGGCAGTTTGTACGTGGCCTCCTCGTTCTTGTACGAGGGCACGCCGCTTGCGTCGCGCGGGAAGTCCGGGGCGCCGCCCTGGGGCGAGTACCAGATGTTGTTGCCCGTCACCGGCGGCAGGTTGACCAGGCCGTCGTTGTTCGGGGACTCGTTCTTCGGGTGGTCGCAGTCGTACCAGCCGAGCGGCTTCGTCGGGTCCGGCAGATTGCGGTCGCGGTAGGGCTGCTTGTTGCCCATGCAGTACGGCCAGCCCCGGTTGCTCGCCTTGGTGATGACGGCGAACGTGTCGTACTTCGCCGGGCCCCAGGTCGTGGACGGCTGGCTCGCGTCGGGGCCGACCCAGCCCGCGTACAGGGTGTCGGTCGACTTGTCGACGAAGATGCGCGCGGGGTTTCTGACCCCCATCACATAGATCTCACCGCGTGTCTTGCCGCCACCCTCGGCGGTCTCCTTGCCGGTGAAGAGGTTCCCGTCGGGGAGGGTGTACGTGCCGTCGGGCTCCGGGTGGATGCGCAGGATCTTGCCGTTGAGGTTGTTGGTGTTGCCGGCGGTGCGGCGCGCGTCCGCGAACGAGACACCCTTGTAGTTGGGCTCCGGGTTGTTGCCGGAGTAACCGCCTGTGAAGCCGCTGGAGTTGTTGTCGCCGGTCGCGATGTACAGGTTGCCCTGGGAGTCCCAGGCCATCCCGCCGCCCGAGTGGCAGCAGCTGTGGATCTGCACCGGCCACTTCAGCAGCACCTTCTCGCTGTTCAGGTCCAGCTTGTTGGTGGCGAGGTCCAGTGTGAAGCGGGAGACGTAGCGCTCGGCCATCCGCGTGTCGCGGTTGATCCGTGAGTGCGGCGTGTAGTGGAGATAGACCCAGCCGTTGTCCTCGAAGCGCGGATCCAGCTCGATGCCGAGCAGGCCCTCCTCGACCTTGGTGAGCTCGTCACCGCCGCCCTTGTTGCCGAAGACCGACAACGCGCCCGCCAGGGTCACCTTCTTGGTCTTCGGGTCGTAGACGTGGATCTCGCCCTTGCCCTTGCCGATGTCCGGGTTGTTCCAGTCGGTGATCACCGGCTGCGAGGAGTCGGCGCCGCCGCGGCCGATGTAGAAGACACGTCCGTCGGGCGCGGTCACCAGACCGTGCGGCTCACCGATCTGGTCGTTCTGCCCCGGCTGGTTGGGCTGGGTGAGCCGCTCCGCCTTGTAGTTGGCGTTGATCGTCGCCTTGCAGTCCGCCTGGGCCAGACGGCTCGTCCAGAGCAGGGCGCCGCGCAGATGCGAACGGAACTCGGTCTCGTCGAACGAGGAGACGGTGCCGCCCATGCCCGTGTAGAAGGAACGGCCGCCGTCGTAGTCACGGCACCAGCTCACCGGGTGGTCCCAGCCGTTCTTGCTCTCTCCCGGCTGGTACGTCGACTCGCGTACGCGTGCCACCGTGTGCACGTCGCCGGAGGGGTTCTTGACCCAGTTGAACCACTGGTCGGGCCGCTTCCACTGCACCGGCAGGTCCTTGGTCGCCGGGTGGCGCCGGTCGCCCACCTCAACGGTCGCCCGCTGCACGGCGGTCGGGCTCGACGCGGCCGGGCGGGCGCCGATGAGACCGGTGAACCAGTCCGAGTACGGCTCCGCGCGGGCCGCGTCATGGATGCCGACGAAGCCGCCGCCCGCCTCCATGTAGGCCTCCAGACCCGCCTCCTGCTCCGGATCGAGGACGTCCCCGCCACCGGTCAGGAACACCACCGCGTTGAAACGGCTCAGCCGGGTGTCGTTGGTGAAGACGGAGGCGTCGTCCGTGGCAACGACCTCGAACTGCTGGTCGGTTGGTCCGGACAGGCCGATCTTCTCGATGGTCTCGATGCCCGCGTTGACGACGGGCGACTCCTCCCCGGCCGCGGCAGAGCCGTAGAAGATCAGCACTCTTGCGCTCGCGCCGCCCGGTGGCGACTTGATGGACATCGTTGTCAGGGGTGGTTCCGGAGCAGGGCGTGCGCTGGCGGCCGGGCCCGACAGCAGCCCGGCGGCGACGATACCGGCGGTCACGCCCGCCACACAGGCCCGTCTTCTCGTGCTCAACCTTCGCAAGTGCATGGGCACCTCCACGGTCACAGCAACAGCGCCATGGAAGGTAGACCCTTTTGCACGGCCCGCCAATACCTATGACCGCGATACCACAAACTTTGTCCTGAGTGTGGATAAACGCGAGTGTGGCCGGTACCGTTCCCTCAGTTCATCACAGGTACGTCTCCGTAAGTTCCGCACCAGGATGGGGAGTTCCGCATGGACAGACGCGGGTTCAACCGGCGGGTGCTGCTGGGCGGCGCGGCCGTCGCGACATCGTTGTCCCTGGCCCCGGAAGCCGTGAGCGCCGAGGAGGCGGTGAAGACCGCGCCGGCCGGCGGTGAGGTGAAGCGCATCAAGATGTACGCCGAGAGACTCCCCGGCGGTCAGATGGGCTACGGCCTGGAGAAGGGCAAGGCGACGATCCCCGGCCCGCTGATCGAGCTCAACGAAGGGGACACGCTGCACATCGAGTTCGAGAACACCATGGACGTGGCGGCGAGCCTGCACGTCCACGGACTGGACTACGAGATCACCAGCGACGGCACCAGGATGAACAAGAGCGACGTCGAGCCGGGCGGCACCCGCACCTACACCTGGCGCACCCACGCCCCCGGCCGCCGCGCGGACGGCACCTGGCGTGCGGGCAGCGCGGGTTACTGGAACTACCACGACCACGTGGTCGGCACGGAACACGGGACGGGCGGCATCCGCAACGGCCTCTACGGACCGGTGATCGTCCGCAGGAAGGGCGACATCCTGCCCGACAAGACCGTCACGGTCGTCTTCAACGACATGCTGATCAACAACAAACCGGCCCACTCCGGCCCCAACTTCGAGGCGACGGTGGGCGATCGCGTCGAGTGGGTGATGATCACCCACGGCGAGTACTACCACACGTTCCATCTGCACGGTCACCGCTGGGCGGACAACCGTACGGGTCTGCTGACCGGCCCCGACGACCCCAGTCAGGTCATCGACAACAAGATCGTGGGCCCGGCCGACTCCTTCGGCTTCCAGGTGATCGCCGGCGAGGGCGTCGGCGCGGGCGCCTGGATGTACCACTGCCATGTCCAGAGCCACTCCGACATGGGCATGGTCGGCCTGTTCCTGGTGAAGAAGCCGGACGGCACGATCCCCGGGTACGAGCCGCACCACTAGGGTCCCGGTACAGACTCCAGAGAGCGCTCTCAAGCGACGCCGCCTCCAGGGCTATCCTGACGGGCAGCCGCTCTGGAGGAGAGTCCCTAAGTGTCCGAGGAAACGTCGCGTCCCACGCTGGAGGCCGTGGCAGCGCGGGCGGGGGTGTCGCGGGCGACCGTGTCACGGGTCGTCAACGGGGGCACGGGCGTGCGGGAACCGCTCGTCGAGCGGGTACGCAGAGCCGTCGAGGAACTCGGGTACGTGCCGAACCAGGCGGCCCGGAGCCTGGTCACCCGACGGCACGACGCCGTCGCCGTCGTGATCGCCGAGCCCGAGACCAGGGTCTTCGCCGACCCCTTCTTCGCCCTCCAACTGCGCGGCATCGGCAAGGAGCTGACCGCGCACGACTCCCAGCTCGTCCTGCTGCTCACCGAAGGGCGCGACGATCACGTACGCGTCGGACGGTACCTCGCCGGCGGACATGTCGACGGCGCGCTCGTCTTCTCGCTTCACCTCGACGATCCGCTGCCCGGACTGATCCACGGGGCAGGTGTGCCGACCGTGTTCGGCGGGCGGCCCGGCTGGGGCGACGGCGTGCCCGACGTCGTGTACGTGGACAGCGACAACCGCGGGGGTGCGCGGGACGCCGTTCGGTATCTCGTCGGGCTCGGCCGCACCCGTATCGGGCACATCACCGGTCCCCTCGACCAGACCTCCGCCGTCGACCGGCTCCAGGGGTTCCGCGATGTCATGGTGGACGCCGGTCCGCGGATGGTCGGCGAGGGCGACTTCACGCCCGCGGGCGGCGAGAGCGCCATGCGGGAACTCCTGGACCGCTGCCCCGACCTGGACGCCGTCTTCGCCGCCAACGACCTCTCCGCCTCGGGCGCCCTGCGTGCGCTGCGGGAGAGCGGACGCCGAGTCCCCGACGACGTCGCCGTGGTCGGCTTCGACGACATGCTGCCGGTCGCCGAACAGACCGACCCTCCTCTCACGACGATCCGCCAGGACATCGAGGAGATGGGCCGGTTGATGGCACGCCTGCTGCTGGGCGGGCTGGAGCCCCGAGGAGCGGGGGCCGGGCGAGAGGCCGCGAACGCGCCCTCCAGCGTCGTCCTGCCGACCACGCTGGTGCGACGCGCCTCCGCCTGAGCGCTCCGCCGGAATCATGGCGATGAACAGCAGCCCGGGGCAGCCCCCGGTGGTGGACCCGTGATCCCTGCTGGTCTCAGCTCTGCTGCGGCACGCTCTTGATCACCGCGAACCGCGCTCCGTAGGGGTCGGTGAACTCGGCGATGCGGCCGACGCCCTGCAAGTCGGTCGCGGGGAGGCGGACCGTGCCGCCCAGCTCCTGCGCCCTGGCGGCCGTGGCGTCCGTGTCCGGGACCTCGAAGTACGGCAACCAGGCCCCGGTCTCCGTCCTGGCCGGCGCGTCCTCCAGCGGGACGATGCCGCCGAACATGGCATCCATCTCGGTGCCCGCCGGGTGGACCGTGGTGTACATGCCCCCGGGGAACGCGACGGCCGAGGTCTCCCAGCCGAGCACGGCGTGGTAGAATCCGGCGGCCGCGGGAAGGTCCGGGGTATACAGCTCCAGCCAACACAGCGAGCCCTGGTCCCGCACGATGTCGAGGCCCTTGGTGGCCGCGGGCTGCCAGACGCCGAAGCGCACGCCCGCCCGGTCGGCGAAGAGGGCCGTGCGGCCCTGGCCCAGCACGTCCATGGGCTGCGCGAGCACCGTGCCGTGCGCCTGCTCGACCGCCGTCGCCGTGGCGTCCGCGTCCGGCGTCTGGAAGTACACCGTCCAGGACGGCGGCCCCTGCTCCGGGGTGGTTCGCATCCCGCCCGCCGCGGTCTTCCCGTCGAGCTGGAAGAAGCCGTAGCCGCCGGTCTCGGGCGGGCCCGGCTGGAACTGCCAGCCGAAGAGTCCGCCGTAGAAGGACGAGGCGCCGTCGAGGTCGGGGGCGCCGAGGTCGAGCCAGTTCGGGGCGCCGGTGACATAGCGCGTGGTGATCATGTACGCACTCCTTCGAGGGGCCCATTGCCTGCACTGACGAGTCTCGCACCGCCCACTGACAACCGCCGCCGGGACGCTGCCGCTGCGACCTGCACCCAGTGACATTCGGTCAGTGACATGGGGTAATCGGACGGGGAGCGACCCGTGTACGAGCGACCCGCGCGCCGCCGTGCGTCCGCCTGGCCCGCGGGTCCATCATCGGGTGTCCGCAGCGGTACCACCGGACCGGCCGTGCACCGTGGACATCCCGCCCGGCCCGGGTGTCGTTGATCCTGCGTTGATCGAACGTTTTTCACCGCGCGACACCATCTCGACCATGCACACCGACACACCCACCCCGCCGGACCTGGCCTGGCAGGAGCAGGCGCTGTGCGCACAGACGGGGGCCGACTTCTTCTTTCCCGAGCCGGGCAGCTCGGTACGGGAGGCGAAGCTGATCTGCGGCATGTGCGAGACGCGCACCGCCTGCCTGGAGTTCGCGCTGGCCAACGACGAGCGCTTCGGCGTCTGGGGCGGCCTCTCCGAGCGGGAACGACTCCACCTCAAGCGCACGGATCCACGCTGACGACCGTCACCGGCACCCCCCCCTGTCACCCGCACGTCACCGTGAACCGCCGTCCCCCGCACGCGGCACATGCGCCGACCCCGGATCGGCTCACGGAACGCGGATGCCCCGCCTCGGCCGAGGCGGGGCATCCGCGGAGGTCATGCGTGTACTGCCGTCAGGCTCCGGCGCGTGCCGCCATCCGGGCCTTGCGCGCCGCGAGCTTCTCGTCGAACTTCAGGGCCTCCGCGTCCAGTCCGCCCATGTAGAGCCCCAGCTCCTCCTGCGCCTGGCGGCCCTCGGGGCCCAGCCCGTCGATCTCCATGATCTTCAGGAAGCGCAGCACCGGCTGGAGCACGTCGTCGTGGTGGATCCGCAGGTTGTAGACCTCGCCGATGGCCATCTGGGCGGCGGCGCGCTCGAAGCCGGGGATGCCGTGGCCGGGCATGCGGAAGTTGACGACGACGTCGCGGACCGCCTGCATCGTCAGGTCGGGCGCGAGCTCGAACGCCGCCTTCAGCAGGTTCCGGTAGAACACCATGTGCAGGTTCTCGTCCGTCGCGATGCGCGTCAGCATGCGGTCGCAGATCGGGTCGCCGGACTGGTGGCCCGTGTTGCGGTGCGAGATACGGGTGGCCAGCTCCTGGAAGGCGACGTACGCGACCGAGTGCAGCATCGAGTGCCTGTTGTCCGACTCGAAGCCCTCGCTCATGTGGGCCATGCGGAACTCTTCGAGCTTGTCCGGGTCGACCGCGCGCGACGCGAGCAGGTAGTCGCGCATCACGATGCCGTGCCGGCCCTCCTCGGCGGTCCAGCGGTGCACCCAGGTGCCCCAGGCGCCGTCACGGCCGAACAGCGTGGCGATCTCGTGGTGGTAGCTGGGCAGGTTGTCCTCGGTGAGCAGGTTCACCACCAGCGCGATACGGCCGATCTCGGTGACCTTGGACTGCTCTTTCTCCCAGGCCTCGCCGTCCTCGAAGAAGCCCGGGAAGTTCCGGGCGTCGCTCCACGGCACGTACTCGTGCGGCATCCAGTCCTTGGCGACCGTCAGATGCCGGTTGAGCTCCTTCTCGACCACTTCCTCCAGGGCGTACAGCAGTCGTGCGTCGGTCCAGGTGGACGAGCTGCCAAGGTGGGGGGAAGTGATCGACACGGTGGCTCCAGGGGGACGAGAAAACGTGCGTGGTCACGAGCGAGTGACCCAACCTACGGAATCGTAGGCTACGAACCCGTAGGTTACGAAGCCGTAGGTTAAGTGTGCTGTAAAGACCCCTGTTCAGCGGGTGTTCCCGCAGTGTCCCGGGGTGTTCACCGGGCATGTCGTCGACCTCGCGAACCCACAGACCCGCAGGTCCAGGGGCCGGGAGGCGATGTGCCCGCCTGGTCAGGCGTACAGCTCCCGCAGCCGCACCGAGAGGCACGTCACACAGCCTTCGAGCTTCTCGAACTCGCTGATGTCCACGACGACGGGCTCGTACCCGAGGTCCTCGTACAGGGCGGCGGTCTTCGGAGCGCTCGCCGCCATGAGCAGCTTGTCACCGCCGAGCAGCACCACATGGGCGCCGGACTCCTCCGGCACGTGCAGGAAGCTCGGGAACAGCGTGAGGGAGTCCATCTTCGGGATGTGCCCGACGACCGTGCCGTCGGGCAGCGCGGTCACCGCCGACTTCAGGTGCAGCACCTTGTTCACGGGTACGGCCACCACCCGCGCCCCGAGCGGCTCGAACGCGGCTCTGAGCTGCTGTACCCCGGCCGCGTTGGTGCGTCCGCCGCGGCCCACGAACACCGTGTCGCCGATCTTCAGGACGTCACCGCCGTCGAGGGTGCCCGGCGCCCAGATCCAGTTCACCGAGCAGCCGAGTGCGGCCACCGCCTCCTCGACACCGGCGGTCTCGCCGCGCCGCGACTCGGCTCCGGGCCGGGCGATGAGCGCGACGTTGCGGAACATCACGACCGTGTCCTCGACGAACACCGAGTCGGGGCAGTCGTCGGCGGGCTCCACCTCGACGGTCTCCCAGCCGTGCGTGCGCAGTGCCTCCGTGTACGCCTCCCACTGGTCGACCGCGAGACCGACATCGACCTTCGCACGTTCGATGTGGGTGACCAGGCCCTCGGCCAGTCTGGGGCTGGGGCGGCGGACGAGGGCCTTCTTGCTGGGCACGGCGGATCTCCGTCTCGGGCGTTCTCGGGCAGGGCGTTCTTGGGGGTGAGGCCCATCGGGATGCCGGACCATGATGCAGCCCTTGCCCACGCGAACAAAACCCCTGAGTAACAAGCGGGTGACCGCCGAGGTGACCGGCACTCAGGCGGTGGCCTGCCGCAGATGTTCCGCCGTGTACGAGTCCCGTGCGCCCAGCAGCTGTTCCGGCGTCCCTTCGAACATCACCCGGCCGCCGTCCCTGCCTCCGCCGGGTCCCAGATCCACGATCCAGTCGGCGTGCGCCACCACCTCCAGGTTGTGCTCGACGACCACGACCGTGTTGCCTCCGTCGACCAGCCGGTCGAGCAGCGCGAGCAGACCCTCGACATCCGCCATGTGCAGCCCGGTCGTCGGTTCGTCGAGGACGTACACCGCCCCCCTCATGTGCAGCCGGGTCGCGAGCTTGATGCGCTGCCGTTCGCCGCCGGACAGCGTGGACAGCGGCTGCCCGAGGGTGAGGTACGTCAGCCCCACGTCCCGCAGGGCGCGGAGGCGTCGCCGTGCGCCCGGTTCGGTGAAGAAGCCCAGCGCCTGATCGGCCGTCATGTCCAGGACGTCGGCGATGGAGCGGCCGTCCACCGTCAGCCGCAGCACCTCCTCCCGGAAGCGCCGTCCCTCGCAGTCGTGGCACGTCGTGGTCACCGGGTCCATGAACGCCAGATCGGTGTGGATGATCCCGCGCCCCTGGCAGGTCCCGCACGCGCCCGACGAGTTGAAGCTGAACAGTCCGGCGTCGGTGCCCGTCTCCCGGGCGAAGACCTTCCGCACGGTGTCCATGACGCCGATGTACGTCGCCGGAGTCGACCGCCCCGAGATGCCGACCGCCGACTGGTCGACGACCACGGCCCGCGGGTGCGCCGCCACGAACGCGCCGGACACCAGAGAGCTCTTCCCCGACCCCGCGACCCCGGTGACCACCGTGAGTACCCCGGTCGGGAACTCCACGGTCACATCCCGCAGGTTGTGCAGATCCGTGCCCTTCACCCACAGCCCGCCGGCCGGACGCCGAGGCTGCGCCTTGACCGCCGTCCGGCGGCGCAGGCACCGTCCGGTCGGGGTGTCCGCGGCGGCCAGCTCCTTCGGCGTGCCCTCGAAGACGACCAGCCCGCCGTCGGCGCCCGCGCCCGGGCCCATGTCCACGACGTGGTCGGCGAGCGCGATGACGTCCCGGTCGTGCTCGACGACCAGCACGGTGTTCCCCTTGTCCCGCAACCGCAGCAGCAGATCGCCGAGGCGGCCCACGTCCCGCGGGTGCAGGCCGACGCTCGGTTCGTCGAAGATGTACGTCATCCCTGTCAGGCTCGACCCCAGGTGCCGTACTGTCTTCAGCCGCTGTCCCTCCCCGCCGGACAGCGTGGACGTCTCGCGGTCGAGGCTGAGGTAGCCGAGGCCGATGGCGTCGATCCGCTCCAGCGCGGTGACGGCGGCCGAGGCGATGGGACGGGCCTGCGGGCCGTCGATCTCGTTGAGGACGCCGATGAGGTCGGTGACCTGCATACGGGCGTAGTCGGCGATGGACAGGCCGCCCACCCGCGTGGCGAGCGCCGCCGCGTTGAGGCGGGCGCCGTGGCACACCGGGCAGGTGTCCTCGACGAGGAAACGCCGCACGAGGTCGCGGGTCTTCTGGCTCATGCCCGACAGGTCCCGTTTGAGGTACAGCCGCTCGAAACGGTCGGCGAGCCCCTCGTAGTCGGTGCTCCAGGTGCCGCCCGAGCCGGTGACCTCGACCTTGCTCCCGGGCGCGCCGCGCATCAGGAACTCCCACTCGGCGTCGGTGAACTCACCGACCGGTTTGTGCGGGTCGAGCTCGGGGGTGTTCGTGTAGGTCTGCCCCTGCCAGGTGCCCGCGGCGAACGGCGGGAAGACGATCGCGCCGTCCGCCAGCGACCGGCCCGGGTCGAGCAGGCGGTCCCAGTCGGGGCCGACGGCCCGCCCCAGCCCGTCACATCCGGGGCACATGCCGGACGGGTCGTTGAAGGAGTACGCGGACGCCGGGCCCGCGCTGGGCGCGCCGTGCCGGGAGAACAGCACCCGGAGCACCGACTGGATGTCGGTCATGGTGCCGACCGTGGACCGGGAGTGGCCCCCGACCGGCCGCTGGTCGACCACGATGGCGGGGGAGAGATCCTCGATGGCGTCGGCGTGCGGCCGTTCGTACTTGGGCAGCCTGTTGCGCACGAACCAGGTGAACGTCTCATTCAGCTGACGCTGCGACTCCACCGCGATCGTGTCGAAGACGACGGACGACTTCCCCGACCCCGACAGGCCGGTGAACACGGTCAGCCGGCCTTTCGGGATGCGGAGGGTGACGTCCTTGAGGTTGTTCTCCCGGGCTCCGGTAACGGTGATGTATTCGGGCATGCACCCGAAGCTAGGCGGGATACCCGACAGCTTCTGGCGTGATTTCCCTCAGTTCTCCCTCCTCCATCAGCAGCCGGCGGGTGATCCCGATCGACTCCAGGAACGGCAGGTCGTGACTGGCCACGATCAGCGCGCCCTCGTACGACTCCAGGGCCGTGGTGAGCTGCCGTACGCTCGCCATGTCCAGGTTGTTCGTCGGCTCGTCGAGCATCAGCAGCTGAGGCGCGGGCTCCGCCAGCATCAGCGCGGCCAGCGCCGCCCTGAAGCGTTCGCCGCCGGAGAGCGTCGCCGTCGGCTGGTCGGCGCGCGCCCCCTTGAACAGGAAGCGGGCCAGGCGCGCCCGGATCCGGTTGTTGGTGGCACTCGGGGCGAACCGGGCCACGTTCTCCACGACCGTCAGGCCGTCGTCGAGCACATCGAGCCGCTGCGGCAGGAAGCGCAGCGGGACGTGCGCCGTCGCCTCGCCCGCCACCGGCTCCAGCTCGCCCGCGATCGTGCGCAGCAGCGTGGTCTTGCCCGCGCCGTTGCGCCCGATCAGGGCGATCCGCTCGGGCCCGCGCAGATCGAGGCCGCCGCGCACACGCGCGCCGTACCTCAACTCCAGGTCCAGGAGCGTGAGGACCGTACGGCCCGGGGGCACCGCCGTGTACGGCAGGTCGACGCGGATCTCGTCGTCGTCCCGTACGGCCTCCACCGCCTCGTCGAGCCGCTCCTTGGCGTCGGCGAGCCGTTCCTCGTGCAGGAGGCGGTGCTTGCCGGCGGAGACCTGGGCCGAGCGCTTCTTCAGCTTCATCACGGCCCGGGGCTCGCGCTTGTTCTCGTACATCTTGTTGGCGTAGCGCGTCCGCTTGGCCAACTTCGAGTGTGCCTCGCCCAGTTCCCGCTTCTGCTTCTTCAGATCGGCCTCGGCGACCCGCACCATGCGTTCCGCCGCGTCCTGCTCGGCGGCCAGCGCCTCCTCGTACGCGGAGTAGTTGCCGCCGTACCAGGTCACCTCACCGGAGCGCAGGTCGGCGATCTGGTCGACGAGTTCGAGGAGTTCGCGGTCGTGGCTGACCACGACCATGACCCCGGACCAGGACGCCACCGCCTCGTACAGGCGGCGGCGCGCGTACACGTCGAGGTTGTTGGTCGGCTCGTCCAGCAGGAGTACGTCCGGTCGGCGCAGCAGCAGCGCGGCCAGGCGCAGGAGCACCGACTCGCCGCCCGAGACCTCGCCGATCGTGCGGTCCAGGTCGATGTGGCCGAGCCCGAGTTCGCCGAGGGTGGCGAGCGCGCGCTCCTCCACGTCCCAGTCGTCGCCGACCGTCGCGAAGTGCTCCTCGGCCACGTCGCCCGCCTCGATGGCGTGCAGCGCGGCCCGGACGGCGGCGATGCCGAGGGCCTCGTCGACCCGTAGGCCGGTGTCGAGCGTGACGTTCTGCGGCAGGTAGCCGACCTCGCCGGCCACGCGGACCGTGCCCTCGGCCGGGGTGAGCTCCCCGGCGATCAGCCTCAGCAGGGTTGACTTCCCTGATCCGTTGACGCCGACGAGCCCGCTCCGGCCGGGGCCGAAGGAGATCTGCAGGTCGTCGAAGACGGGGGTGCCGTCGGGCCAGGCGAAGGAGAGAGCGGTGCAGGTGATGGAAGCGGACATGGCGGCCTCACGGTTGCTGGGAGTGGTCGGGGCGAACGCGTGAGAGACACCGCGAGGCGGGAGCGGACGGAGGGAGCACAGCGACCGCCAAGGCCACGGGGGCATGAGAAAAGCCCCGCGCCGGAGGACGGCTCGTACGCCGAGGTCGCACGCAACGCACACACGTGACGGTGTGTGACGCGGTGTCTCAGGACCTCAGACGAGCAACGTCCTTCTCCAATCGACGGCAACAGGACCGCGTACGACGCTACGGAGGAGGCCTGTGGGCTGTCAACGGATTAACGTGGAGCCCGGCCACCCCGAGGAGGACTCCCCGTGCCGAACGGCTCTCTGTCGCTGCCCGCCCGGCTCTACCTGCTGGCCTGGGACACCACGAGGACGGGGCTGCCCCGAGCGGCTCACCTCGGCCACCTGGTCCGCGCCGGTGCCCTCACCGAACTGGTCCAGCGCGGGCTGCTCACCGACGAGGACGGCATCGCCACACCCGTCGACCCCGACGCCCGCACGGGAGACCCGGTTCTCGACGGGCTCCTGGAACTCGTCGAGGAGTCCCAGCCACGCACCTGGAAGACCTGGGTCACACTGCGGGCCCGCGTCACCCTCGACGCCGTGCCGGCCCAGCTTGTCGCGGACGGCTGTCTGCGCGTGGTGAGGCAGCGGACGCTCGGTGTCTTCCCGATGGTGGAGTACGAGCTGGAGCGTGTGCCCCTGGTGGAAGGCCTGCACGAGGAGGCCCGGCGGATCCTGGAGGGCCCTCTCCCGGTGGCGGAAGTGCCCGAGCGCGACGCGGCCCTCGTCGCGCTCGCCGCCTCGGTCGGCCTGCGCACCCTGTTCAGCGGTGAGGGCCCCGACCGCCACAAGGAGCGGATCGAGGCCCTGACGGAGCGAGGCGGAGCGGCGGCCCCGGCCCTGCGGAAGGTCGTCCAGGAGGTGCGCACGGCGCTGCTCGTGACGACCACCCTCACCATCGTCACCTGAGGCCGGGCAAGAGACCGGTGGTGCCCAACGCCCCTCCGGGCGGCGGGCGTCGGTGCTCAGCAGGCGTCCCGCATCAGCTCCGCGAGGTCGTGGTCCAGGTCGATCTGGAGGTGTTCGAGACCGAGGGCCACCAGTTCGGTCGTACGGTCCAGGAAGCGCCGTACCTCGGCCGCCCGGAGGTGCACCACGGCCGTGCCCTCGGGGGCGTGGAACTCCATGACCAGCCGCTCGTAGCCGTACGGCCGCACCCGGACGTCGCCGTGGCCGACCGCCTCGTCCATGCCGGACACGAGCAGTTCACGGGCGAAGGTCCAGCAGACCTCCACGCCCTCCAGGGTGGCGGGGGCCGGGAAGGTCATGCTGACGGCGAAGGGGTCGCGCCGGTCGTAGTGGAGCGTGGCGGGAATGCTCGGCATCCGCGGCGCGGCGGCGACGAGACGGGCCTCAACGGGCTGCTCGATGATGGTGGACATCGCCTTGCTCCCTCGTGACGGCTGGACGGAATCCTGGTGGGTGTGGCCGGGCACTTGAAGAGACGCTGGAATGAGCCAATCCGTGCCCATGAAATGCGAGTGACCTCTGTCACCGGGAAAATTCACCGCGGTGGCTCTGTGGTTTCTGCGTGACGTCTCTTGGTGATCCATTTCGCGTCCCGTGGTCCCTGGGCCCGTGATCCCGGACATCGGAGAGGACACTCGAACACGCCGCGCGGTTCCCGGCAGCAGGCATCTGGACGCCACTGGGACGGTGGGCTAGCTTCGCCCGCCATGGGACTGGTGAAATCGGCATCGGTGGGGGCGAGTTGGCGAGCACTCGTCGGACTGTGCGCGGCGGGACTCGTCGCCGCCCTGACGGCACCCGCGCAGGCCCACCCCGCGCCGCGGCCCCCGCACTGGGAGCTCAAGGACACGGGTACGGCCGACGTCCGCTTCCGCGGCCTCGCGGCCGTCAGCCGCGACGCCGCATGGCTGGCCGGGACCGAGGGCACCGTGCTGCGCACCACCGACGGCGGCGTGAGCTGGCGGAACGTCTCGCCGCCCGGAGCGGGGGAGTTGCAGTTCCGCGACATCGAGGCGTTCGACACGCGCCGGGCCGTGGTGCTGGCCATCGGCGAGGGCGAGGCCTCCAGGGTGCTGCGTACCGAGGACGGCGGTGCCACCTGGACGGAGTCCTTCCGCAACACCGACCCGAAGGCCTTCTACGACTGCCTCACCTTCTTCGACCGGCAGCACGGGCTGGCCATGAGCGACCCGGTGGACGGCAGGTTCCGCATCCTCTCGACACGGGACGGCGGCCGCTCCTGGACGGTCCTGCCCAGCGCGGGCATGCCCCCGGCCCTGGAGGGCGAGGCGGGCTTCGCGGCGAGCGGCCAGTGCCTGGTCAGCTCCGGGCCGAGGGACGTGTGGCTGGCCACGGGCGGGGCCGCACGCGCGCGTGTGCTGCACTCCTCCGACCGGGGGCTGACCTGGACGGCCGCCGACACCCCGATCCCGGCGGGCGATCCGGCCCGCGGTGTCTTCGCGCTCGCCTTCCGCGACCGTGCGCACGGCATCGCGGTCGGCGGCGACTACCGCCCCGACCAGACGTCACCCCGAGCGGCGGCCCGCACCGGCGACGGCGGCCGCGGCTGGACCCCGGCCGCCCAGCCGCCGCCCGCCTACCGCTCCGGCGTCACCTGGCTCCCGCACAGCGGCAGCACGGCGCTCGCCGTCGGCCCCACCGGCACCGACCTGACCACGAACGGCGGACGCACCTGGCGGACGGTGGACACCGGTTCGTACGACACCGTGGACTGCGCCCCCGATCAGGCCTGCTGGGCCGCGGGCGAACAGGGCCGCGTGGCACGCCTGGAGCGCTGACCCGGACCGGGGCGGGTAACCGCACGCCTCCGCACGCATCCGCATGCTCCTGACGCGTGGGTGTCCTGAAAAACCTGACTCGCCGGCGTGCTGAAGAACTGTGCGGTGAAAAAGGGGTACCCGGCCCGTGACGGAAGGAGCGATCATGCCACGCGGTTCGAGTCCCAAGAGAGAACGACAGTACGAGCACATCAAGGAGAGCGCCCAGGACCGGGGCGAGAGCAAGAAGCGCGCCGAGGAGATCGCCGCGCGGACCGTGAACAAGGGGCGCGCACGGTCAGGCGAGTCCAGGACCGCGAGCCGCGTCTCCACCCGGGACATGTCCTCCGGCAGGCGCGGCGGGCAGCGTTCGGGCCGGGGCGCGCAGGGGCCCACCTATGACCAGCTGTACGAGGAGGCCAAGCGCCGCAACATCCGGGGCCGCTCCGACATGAACAAGAGCGAGCTGCGGCAGGCCCTGGGCAAGAAGTGACCGGAAAGGCCCCGGCCGTGCCCGCAGGGCCGGGCGCCGTAGGCTCGCACCATCATGACGACCGTGCGCATCCCGGCGGGCTGGCCCGCCACCGAAGAGCAGGCCCGTGCCGTGCAGGACGAGTTGCGGAGCAGGGTGGTGCTCGACGAGGACGGGCCGGGGCCCGGCACCGGCCATGTGACCGGTGTCGACGTCGCCTACGACGACGAGCGGGACGTCGTCGCGGCGGCGGCCGTGGTGCTGGACGCCGCGACCCTCGACGTGGTCGCCGAGGCAACCGCCGTCGGGCGGGTCTCCTTCCCGTACGTGCCCGGCCTGCTCGCCTTCCGGGAGATCCCCACCGTCCTCGCCGCCCTGGACGCGCTGCCCTGCGCACCGGGGCTCGTCGTGTGCGACGGGTACGGTCTCGCCCACCCACGCCGCTTCGGCCTCGCCAGCCACCTCGGCGTCCTCTCCGGGCACCCCACGATCGGCGTCGCCAAGAACCCGTTCACCTTCACGTACGACGAACCCGGTCCCGCGCGCGGGAACACCTCCCCGCTCCTGGCGGGCACCGAGGAGGTGGGCCGCGCCCTGCGCACCCGTGACGGCGTCAAGCCGGTGTTCGTCTCGGTCGGCCATCGGGTGAGCCTCGACACCGCGTGCGCCCACACGCTCGCACTCACCCCCGAGTACCGCGTCCCGGAGTCCACCAGGCGGGCGGACTCCCTGTGCCGACAAGCCCTCAAGGAGGCACTGTCCCCAGGGGAGACCGGAGTGTCCGACTACCGTGTCTGAGTATCCGATCTGAGTATCTGTACGGATGTGGGGGCGCCGTCATGATCGACAGGCTGTGCTCCATGACGACGCAGCACACCGCCAAGCCGGCCGCCAGCCCCACCCAGCCCATCGAGCGCGCCGTGATGACGAGCCTGGTCCTCGCCGTGATCGCCGGACTCGCCTGGATCGGCTGCATGCTCTACACGGTCACCGGCTGGTCCTTCTGAACCGGTCGGGCGCGGGCAGGTGCCCTGGCCTCTACCGGCCGGCCGCCACCCGGAAGGTGATGCCTGCCCGGCGCAACCGCCCGATCAGCGCGTCGCCCATCGCGACCGCCGGGGTGACCTGCCCGGCCGTGTCCGGCAGCTCGTCGAGGGCGAGGCTCAGCGCCGACTCGGCGAGGATCTTCGCCGTCTCGTCGTAGCCGGGGTCACCACCCGCGACCTCCGTGAACACCCGGCGCCCACCGCCCTCGCCCACGAACCGCACCGAGAACCAGCTCTTCGCCCGCTTCTCGGCGCTCGGTCCCTCTCCGGGCCTGAGCCGCTCCGACAACCAGCGTCGCGCGGGCGGCAGCTGGGCGGCCGCGACCACCGCGCCGGCGGCGGCGACACCCCCGAGGGCGTACGGCAGGCTCCGTACGGCCGCGTAGTTGCGGTAGCGGAAGTCGGGCCCGTACCGCCGCAGCGCCCGCGCCGAGCGCTGCACCACCTGCCCGTCGATCGTGGGCAGCGGCACCGCCCACGCTCCGACCTCCTTGGCGAACCGCGGCGCACCCAGCGGCGCGTGCGCCCGCCGTCCGGGCGTACGCGGCTCGTGCCGCCGCCGGTCCCGCGCCGCGGCCAGCAGCTGCCGCCCGCGCGAGACCTGGTTCAGCGCGGAGGCGAACGTACCGCCCGAGGCCATCGCGTCGAAGCGCACGAACCCGTCCACCGTGATCGGCACGCCCTCCGGGAGCTGCGCCACGGTGAAGTACGCCCCCAGGTCGTGCGGTACCGAGTCGAAACCGCAGCCGTGCACGAGCCGCGCACCGGTCTCCCGCGCGCGTGCGTCGTGCCGCACGTACATCAGGTCCACGAACTCGGGCTCCCCGCTGAGGTCCACGTAGTCCGTGCCGGTATCGGCGCAGGCTGCCACCAGTTCCTCGCCGTAGCTCAGATAGGGGCCGACCGTCGTCGCCACCACGCGCGCGTGCCCGGCGAGTTCGCGCAGCGACTGCGGATCCCCGGCGTCCGCCCGCAGTACCCCGATCGTGGAGCCGCCGGGCAGGCGCTCACGCAGCCGCTCCAGCTTCCCGGCATCGCGCCCCGCGACCGCCCACCGCACTCCCTCCGGCGCATGGGCGGCGAGGTACTCCGCCGTGAGCTCCCCGACGAATCCGGTCGCCCCGAAGAGCACGACGTCGTACGCGCGATCCACCCTGCCCCGCCTGCCCATGGCACCCCTCAGCCCTCGCCCCCGCGCCGTTGTCGGTGGCTGAGGCTAGCGTGAGGTACGAGCAGCCGCAGCCGAAAGATCGGGAGCCGACGGTGTGATCATGCCCATGTCCGCGCTCCAGGCAATCGACTAAGCGCTTGCTCGCCCAGGGCTTGTGCCCACTGGAACACGTTCCTAGCATCACTGGTGTTACATCGGCAGTGTCACGCTCAGGGGGCCGGATGGCAGACGCAGGGACGCCCGGACAGGGCCCGCTCGTCGGTGTGCGCGTGGTCGAGCTCGCCGGCATCGGGCCCGGCCCCTTCGCCGCCATGCTCCTCGCCGACCTCGGGGCCGACGTGGTCCGCGTGGACCGTCCCGACGGCACCGGACTCGCCATCGACCCCGAGTACGACATCACGAACCGCAACAAGCGGTCGGTGATCGTCGACCTCAAGAGCGAGGACGGCCCGGACCTCGTCCTCGACCTGGTCGACCGCGCGGACATCCTCATCGAGGGCTACCGCCCCGGCGTCGCCGAGCGCCTCGGCGTCGGCCCCGAGACCTGCCACGCCCGCAACCCGCGGCTCGTCTACGGCCGTATGACCGGCTGGGGCCAGCAGGGCCCGCTCGCCGGGCGCGCCGGGCACGACATCGCGTACCTCGCGCCGACCGGCACCCTCGGCATGATCGGCAGCCCGGACGAGCCGCCCGCCGTCCCGGCCAACCTCGTCGGCGACTACGCGGGCGGCTCGCTCTACCTCGTCGTCGGTGTGCTCGCCGCCCTCCACCACGCGCGCGCCACCGGCACCGGACAGGTCGTGGACGCGGCGATCGTCGACGGCGCAGCGCACCTGGCCACGATGATCCACGGCATGCTCGCCGCCGGCCGCTGGCAGGACCGGCGCGCGGCCAACCTCCTCGACGGGGGCTGCCCCTTCTACGGGACGTACGAGACGGCCGACGGCGGGTACATGGCCGTGGGCGCGCTGGAGCAGCAGTTCTACGAGGAGTTCGTGGACCTGCTCGGCATCAGGGACCGGGCTCCGGCCCGCAAGGACGTGGCACGCTGGGGCGAACTGCGCGAGATGGTCGCGGCCCGCTTCAAGGCCCGTACACGCGACGAGTGGACGGCTGTCTTCGAGGGCTCCGACGCCTGCGTGGCCCCGGTCCTGTCACTGCGCGAGGCGCCCCACCACCCGCACCTCGCCGCACGCGGTACCTTCACCGACTTCGGCGGCATCACCCAGCCCGCCCCCGCACCCCGCTTCTCCGCGACCCGCACCTCCCTGCGCAGCGGCCCCGCCCAGCCGGGCGCCGACACCGCGGCCGTGGCCCGGGACTGGGACATACCCGGTCTGCTGAAGGACGACGGCTGACACCCGATCGGGCGAGCTGTCACCCGTACGGACGACGGCTGACACCCGTACGGCTATGGCTGACACCTGTTCCGCCCGCCTCCACGCCGCCCCGGTTTCCTGACCCCTTGCCACCCGAAAGGCCTGACTCGTGAGCACCGAAGCGTACGTGTACGAAGCGATCCGCACCCCGCGCGGCCGCGGCAAGGCGAACGGCGCCCTGCACGGCACCAAACCCATCGACCTGGTGACCGGGCTGATCCATGAGATCCGGCGGCGCTTCCCGGAACTCGACCCGGCCGCGATCGACGACATCGTGCTCGGTGTCGTGGGACCCGTCGGCGACCAGGGCTCCGACATCGCCCGCATCGCCGCGGTCGCCGCGGGGCTGCCGGACACGGTGGCCGGCGTCCAGGAGAACCGCTTCTGTGCCTCGGGGCTCGAAGCCGTCAACACGGCCGCCGCGAAGGTGCGTTCCGGCTGGGAGGACCTGGTGCTCGCGGGCGGTGTCGAGTCGATGTCGCGGGTGCCGATGGCCTCCGACGGGGGCGCCTGGTTCAACGACCCGATGACCAACATGGCCGTCAACTTCGTACCGCAGGGCATCGGCGCGGACCTCATCGCCACGATCGAGGGCTTCTCACGACGGGACGTCGACGAGTACGCGGCGCTGTCGCAGGAGCGGGCGGCGGCCGCATGGAAGGACGGCCGGTTCGACCGGTCCGTGGTCCCGGTCACCGACCGCAGCGGGCTCACGATCCTCGACCACGACGAGCACATGCGGCCCGGCACCACCGCCGACGCGCTCGCCAAGCTGAAGCCGTCCTTCGCGGACATCGGGGACCTCGGCGGCTTCGACGCGGTGGCGCTGCAGAAGTACCACTGGGTCGAGGAGATCGACCACGTCCATCACGCGGGCAACTCGTCCGGCATCGTGGACGGCGCGGCGCTCGTCGCGATCGGCTCCCGCGAGGTCGGCGAGCGCTACGGCCTGACACCCCGCGCGCGGATCGTGTCCGCGGCCGTCTCCGGCTCCGAGCCCACGATCATGCTGACCGGTCCGGCGCCCGCCACCCGCAAGGCCCTCGCGAAGGCCGGACTGACCATCGACGACATCGACCTCGTCGAGATCAACGAGGCCTTCGCGGCCGTGGTGCTGCGCTTCGTGAAGGACATGGCGATCCCACTGGACAAGGTCAACGTCAACGGGGGCGCCATCGCACTGGGGCATCCGCTGGGAGCGACGGGGGCGATGATCCTGGGCACCCTGGTGGACGAACTGGAGCGGCAGGACAAGCGCTACGGCCTGGCCACGCTGTGCGTCGGCGGCGGCATGGGCATCGCCACGATCATCGAGCGCCTGTAACCCACCGGCGGACCGACCCGACTGCAACGGAGAACCTGCCATGAACGAGAGCACCACCATCCGCTGGGAACAGGACCACACCGGAGTCGTCACCCTCGTCCTCGACGACCCCCACCAGTCCGCCAACACCATGAACCAGGCGTTCAGGGCCTCCATCAAGGCGATCGCCGACCGCGCGGAGGCGGAGAAGGACTCGATCCGCGGGATCATCTACACGTCCGCGAAGAAGACGTTCTTCGCGGGCGGCGACCTGAAGGACATGATCCAGGCGGGCCCGGAACACGCCCAGCAGGTGTTCGACACCGGCACGGAGATCAAGAACTCCCTGCGCCGCATCGAAACGCTCGGCAAACCGGTCGTCGCGGCCATCAACGGCGCGGCCCTGGGAGGCGGCTACGAGATCGCGTTGGCCAGCCACCACCGCGTCGCCCTGGACGCCCCCGGCTCCAGGATCGGCCTCCCCGAGGTCACCCTCGGCCTCCTCCCGGCCGGCGGCGGCGTCACCCGCACCGTACGGCTGATGGGCATCGCGGACGCCCTCCTCAAGGTGCTTCTCCAGGGCACCCAGTACAGCCCGAAGCGCGCCCAGGCGGGCGGCCTCGTCCACGAAGTGGCCGCCACCCCCGAGGAGATGCTCGCCAGGGCCCGCGCCTTCATCGACGCGAACCCCGAGTCGCAGCAGCCCTGGGACAAGCCGGGCTACAAGATCCCCGGCGGCACCCCGGCCAACCCGAAGTTCGCGGCGAACCTGCCCGCGTTCCCCGCCAACCTCAAGAAGCAGCTGAACGGCGCGCCCTACCCTGCGCCGCGCAACATCCTCGCGGCCGCCGTCGAGGGCTCCCAGGTCGACTTCGAGACCGCGCTGACCATCGAGGCCCGCTACTTCACCGAACTGGTCACCGGGCAGACCGCGAAGAACATGATCCAGGCGTTCTTCTTCGACCTCCAGGCCGTCAACTCCGGTGCCAACCGCCCGCGGGGCATCGAGCCCCGCCAGGTCCGCAGGGTCGCCGTGCTCGGTGCCGGGATGATGGGCGCGGGCATCGCGTACTCGTGCGCCCGCGCGGGTATCGACGTCGTCCTCAAGGACGTGTCGGTGCAGGCCGCGGAGAAGGGCCGGAGCTATTCCGAGAAGCTCTGCGCCAAGGCGGTCTCCAGGGGCCGTACGACCCAGGAGAAGGCCGACGCCCTGCTCGCCCGCATCACGCCCACCGCCGATCCGGCCGACCTCGCGGGCTGTGACGCCGTCATCGAGGCGGTCTTCGAGGACCCGGCCCTCAAGCGCAAGGTGTTCCAGGAGATCGAGCCCATCGTGGCACCGGACGCCCTGCTCTGCTCCAACACCTCCACGCTGCCGATCACCGCGCTCGCCGAGGGCGTGGAGCGGCAGGGCGATTTCATCGGACTGCACTTCTTCTCCCCGGTCGACAAGATGTCCCTCGTCGAGATCATCCGGGGGAAGCGGACCGGCGACGAGGCACTGGCCCGAGCCTTCGACCTCGTCCGGCAGATCAACAAGACGCCGATCGTCGTCAACGACTCGCGCGGCTTCTTCACCTCCCGGGTGATCGGCCACTTCATCAACGAGGGTGTCGCGATGGTGGGGGAGGGCATCGAGCCGGCGTCGATCGAGCAGGCGGCGGGCCAGGCGGGCTATCCGGCGAAAGTCCTCGCACTGATGGACGAGCTGACCCTCACGCTCCCGCGCAAGATCCGCAACGAGTCGAAGCGGGCCGTGGAGGAGGCGGGCGGCACCTGGACCGCCCATCCGGCCGAGGCGGTGATCGACCGCATGGTCGACGAGTTCGGACGCACCGGCCGCGGCGGCGGGGCGGGCTTCTACGACTACGGCCCGGACGGCGGGCGCGGCACGCTCTGGCCGGGCCTGCGTGAGCACTTCACCAAGCCGGGGTACGCGATCCCGTTCGAGGACATGCGGGAGCGCATGCTCTTCTCCGAGGCGCTGGACACCGTCCGGCTCCTGGAGGAGGGCGTCCTGACCTCCGTCGCCGACGCCAACATCGGTTCCCTCTTCGGCATCGGCTTCCCCGGCTGGACCGGTGGCGTCCTCCAGTACATCAACGGCTACGACGGGGGACTGCCCGGCTTCGTCGCCCGCGCGCGGGAGCTCGCCGACCGGTACGGAGAGCGGTTCACGCCGCCGGTGTTGCTGGTGGAGAAGGCGGAGAGGGGTGAGCGGTTCTCGGACGGGTAACGCGTCGGGGCGCGCGGGGTGGGGACTGTTCCTCGCCCCCGCCGCCCCTATCCGTCCCATCCCTGGGGGCTGCCGCCCCCAGACCCCCGCCTGTCGGCCTGAACGACCTCGTCCTCAAACGCCGGACGGGCTGAAAGAAAGCCCGGCCCGCAGCCGACAACGGCCTGGAACCCCGGCCCCCGGCCAACAAAACCACCCCCACCCGAACACCCAGCCCCCAGGAACGCCGAACCCCGCCCGAGCCTCCAGACCCGTCGGCGCATCCAGCCCTGCCCGCGCAACCCAGCCCCGGCACAACTCAGCCCCGCCCGCACGATCCAGCCCCTCCGGCGTTTGAGGAGCGGGGGTCCGGGGGCCGGCCCCCGAAACGGGGTCCGGGGCGGAGCCCCGAAGCCCTGGGGGTCCAGGGGACGTAGCCCCCTTGGCGGGGGCGAAGGGGGCAGCGCCCCTGGGGATGGGACGGGTAGGGGCGGCGGGGGCGAAGACACCCCCGCTCCGGCTCACGCCCTCTTGAGCCAGTCCCGAAGCTCCTCCTTCAACGACCGCTGAAACGTCGTCAGCAGCGCCTGCACCACCAGGGGCTGCATATGGGCCGACAGAGACTTCACGGCCTGCGGATCACGCTCCGCCACCGCGTCCCGCAACAGCCGCGACAACGCGTGGGCGGCGGCGCGCGAGTGCTCCAGGAGCACGGACCGGGCCGCCAGGATCGTCTCCTCCGACAGGGGAACGTCGAGGACCTGCACACCGATCCGGAGCAGACCGAGATCGACGCGGAACGAGCCGCCGTCCCGCTCGACGACGTTCATCGCCGTCAGCCGCTCCACGTCCTCCTCGCTCAGCGGCCGGCCCGCGCGCCGCTCCAGCTCCACCCGGCTCACCGTCTCCACCGCGTCCGGCGCCCAGGACGCCACCACCGCACGCTGGAGGGCCAGCTCGTGCGGGGTCAGGTCCGGCGGCAGCCGGCGCAGATAGCGCTCGATGGCGGCGAGCGTCATGCCCTGGCTCTGGAGTTCCTCGATCAGCGCGAGACGCGCGAGATGTTCCCGGCCGTAATGACCCACCCGGCGCGGACCGATCACCGGCGGCGGCAGCAGACCCTTGGTGCTGTAGAACCGGACCGTTCGCACCGTGACCCCCGCCCGCGCGGCCAGCTCGTCGACGGTGAGGGTCGGCTCCCCGGTCTCGGTCGTCATGTACGCCAGTATCGCTGTGTCACCGGCGCTGTGACACCTCTCGTGCCTCGTCGGGGCCACTGCCGCGGTCCCAGCGGTCTGAAGACGGCCGGCAGTGGCCCCGCACACCACACTCGGCTCAGTGAGCGTGCACAGAATTCGTCGCCGTGATCTTCTTCCAGGACGTCGGTGCCGTGACCCCCGAGCTCCGCGAGGCGACGCCCGCGCCGCGCGCCGCAGGCGCCCCCGGCTTCGACGGCTTGAACAGCCATGTGTCGAACAGACCCGCCAGCGACCGCCCGGACACCTGCTCGGCATACTCCTGGAAGTCCCCGACCGTCGCGTTGCCGTAGGCGTACTTCGCCGGCCACCCCTTGAGGATCGTGAAGAACGCCCTGTCACCGACCTCGTTCCGCAGGACCTGGAGTGCCAGCGCGCCCCGGTCGTACACGGCGATGTCGAACAGGTCCTCCGGCCCCGGGTCACCGGGCCTGACCTTCCAGAAAGGATCGTCGGCTGCGTGTGACGCGTACACGTGGTCCGCGAGCTCCTGTGCCGTCCCCTCGCCCTCGTGCTCGGACCACAGCCACTGCGCGTAACGGGCGAAGCCCTCGTTGATCCAGATGTCCTTCCACCCGGCGACGGACACGAGGTCGCCGTACCACTGGTGGGCCAGCTCGTGGACGACCACGGAGACGTTTGAGCCGCCCGCGAACTGCCGGGGGCTGTAGAACGGCCGGGTCTGCGTCTCCAGCGCGTACCCGGTGCGCACGTTGGGCACATAGCCGCCGAGCGCGTTGTAGGGGTAGGGCCCGAAGTACCCGGTGAGCCATTCGGCGACCTCACCCGTGCGCTCGACGCTCGCGCGGGCCGCGCCGGCGTTGTCACCCAGGTCCTTGCTGTACGCGTTGATGACCGGAATACCGCTCTCGGTGCGCCCGGTCGTGATGTCGAATCTCCCGACCGCAAGCGTGGCGAGATACGTGGCCTGCGGCTTGTCGGACCGCCAGGTGTAGCGGGTCCACCCGGCGCGTGAACTCGTCGACCTGAGCGTGCCGTTGGAGATCGCCTGGGTGCCGTCGGGCACGGCGACCGACACGTCGTAGGTGGCCTTGTCGAGCGGGTGGTCGTTGCTGGGGAACCACCACCAGGCCGCCTCGGGCTCGTTCGCGGCGACCCCGCCGTCCGGAGTGCGGTGCCAGTTGGTGAAGCCGTACGCCTGCTTCGACGACGGCACGCCGCGGTAGCGCACGACGATCGTGACGGGCGTGCCCTTGGCCAGGGGCGTCTTCGGGGTGATCTCCAGCTCGTGTTCGCCGGACGTGGCGAAGGATGCCTTCGCGCCGTCGACGCGCACCTCGCTGACGTCCAGCAGGAAGTCGAGGTGGAAGCGGGACAGGTCCTGCGTGGTCCGCGCGAGGAGAGTCGCCGTGCCCTCCAGCGCGTCCGTGACGGGCTGGTACTTGAGCCGGAGGGTGTAGTGCGAGACGTCGTATCCGCCGTTGCCGTAGGACGGGTAGTAGGGGTCACCGATGCCCGGCGCACCGGGCTTGTAGTCGGCCGCCGATGCCGGGACCGTCAGCAGCAGGGAGACGGCGAGCGCACCCGGTGCGATCAGTCTGCGGTGCACGTGGGACTCCAGGTCGTAGGGTCACGAAGTCTGTCCGGAGCCTATGCATCCCGGTGGGGCAGGGGATGTCCAGCTCCCCGGCTGTCACTCGATCGCCATGTGCCCGACATGAGCAACTTCCTGGGGCCCACCTTCCAAGCCACCACTGGGTGAAACCCATCTGAGACCTCATCAGCCCGTTGAGGCCCTCTTTTGCACAGGAGTTGACCGCAGTACCGTCCGCGCATGTCCCCACCTGCGCGCCGCAGGCGCTTCACGATCTGGAGATCGCTCGCGACGGCGGCCACGGCCGCCCTGATGGCCACCTTCCTGACCCCGGCGGTGGCGAGCAGCGCACCCGCACCGAAGGTGAGCGAGCCCGTTTACTCGTACGAGAACGCCATCCGCGAGTCCGTATGGGTGGACATCGGACTCGACGGCGACAGCGACGGCAGGCCGGACCGTGTCGCCGTCGACATCGTCCGGCCCCGTGAGCTCGCCGGGCAGGGCCGCAAGATACCCGTGATCATGGATGCCAGCCCGTACTACTCGTGCTGCGGACGCGGCAACGACAGCCAGCGCAAGACGTACGACGCGAACGGCAACGTCGTCCAGATGCCGCTCTTCTACGACAACTACTTCGTGCCGCGCGGCTACGCCTTCGTGGGCGTCGACCTCGCCGGCACCAACCGCTCCGACGGCTGCGTGGACGTGGGCGGCCCCTCCGACATCCGGTCCGCGAAGGCCGTCGTCGACTGGCTGAACGGCCGTGCCGAGGGCTACACGACCCGCACCGGCACCGCCCGTGCCGAGGCGACCTGGACCAACGGCAGGACCGGCATGATCGGCAAGAGCTACGACGGCACCATCGCCAACGGAGTTGCCGCCACCGGTGTCGAGGGCTTGGAGACCATCGTCCCGATCAGCGCCATCTCCTCCTGGTACGACTACTACTTCGCCAAGGGCGCCCCGCTCTACGACTCCGGCCCGGACTGGCTGTCCAACGCCGTCGAGAGCCCCGACGCCCGCGCCCGGTGCGCGGCGGTCCAGCAAAAGCTCGTCGACGGAGCGCCGCGCACCGGGGACCGGACCCCGCTGTGGACCGAGCGCGACTACGTCAAGGACGCCAAGAAGGTGAAGGCCAGCGTCTTCGTCGTGCACGGCCAACAGGACCTCAACGTCCGGCCGGGGCACTTCGGCCAGTGGTGGGACGCCCTCGCGAAGAACGGCGTCGAGCGCAAGATCTGGATCTCGCAGACCGGGCACGTCGACCCGTTCGACTTCCGGCGGGCCGCATGGGTGGACACCCTGCACCGGTGGTTCGACCACGAACTCCTCGGCTATGACAACGGCATCGACGACGAGCCCATGGCCGACATCGAGCGGCACCCCGACACATGGGTGACATCGAGCGTATGGCCGCCCCCGAGCACCGAGGCCGTGAACCTGCGCCCCGACCGGGGCGCCCAGACCGGTGTCGGCGCCCTCGGCCTGAGCCGCGGATCGGGCACCGAGACCTTCACCGACGACCCGCGGCAGAGTGAGACCGACTGGGCGGCCCGGATCGACCAGCCGACCCCCGACAAGGCCGGATTCGTGACCAGGCCGCTCACCAAGGCGCTGCGGCTGTCCGGCTCCTCCCAGGTGACCGTCACCGCCACGCCCACGACCTCCACCGCCCACCTCTCGGCGGTCCTCGTGGACCTGGGACCGGACACCATCCGCGACTACGCCGATGCCGCCGAGGGCATCACCACGCTCACCGAGCGCACCTGCTGGGGTTCGAGCACCACGGGAGACAGCTCCTGCTTCAGGGAGACGCGGGCCAAGTCGGCCGACGTCGACTACACGGTCTTCAGCCGCGGCTGGGCCGACCTCGGCAACCATGTCTCGGACCAGAAGGGCGCCCCGCTGACTCCGGGCAAGCCGTACACGATCACGCTCGACCTGCACGCCGGAGACCACGTGGTCCCCAAGGGCCACCGCCTCGCGCTCATCGTCGCGGGCACCGACAGGGGCCTGATCGACCCCCCGTCGTCCACACCCACGCTGACGCTCGACCTGTCACGCACCTCCGCGCGCGTGCCGCTGCTCGGTGGCGCCGACGCGTTCGCGGACGCGACGAAGGGGGCCACCGCCACGGACCACGCCCCTGCGGACACATCCGTTCTGAACGGTGTCCGTGACCCGCACACCGCCCACCGCATCCCGGGAGCCGCATGAAAGCCCGTCTCCACCCCCGTACCGCCACGATGATCGCCGCGGCCCTGACCACCGCCCTGGCCGCACCCCTGCTGTCCACCCCGGCGTCCGCGGCCCCGGCCACGGACGCCCCACTGCGCACCGGGTTCGAACAGACGGGCGGCGCCCGCTGGACCAGCCAGCCGGAGGAGCAGGAGTTCCTGGCCGCCGTCGACCGGGCCGGCGACGACGTGTCGATCACCCGCATCGGCACCACCAAGCAGGACCGGCCGCTCCAACTCGTCCGCATCGGGACACGCCCCACGACCCGCACCGTGCTCCTGATCTGCAGCCAGCACGGCGACGAGCCCTCCGGGCGCGAGGCCTGCCTCTCCACGGTCCGCGACCTCGCGTACGCGAAGGACAAGGCGACCAAGGACTTCCTGAAACGCACCACCGTGCTCGTCGTGCCCACCGCCAACCCGGACGGCCGGGCCGCCGACACGCGCGGCAACAGCGACGGCGTCGACATCAACCGCGACCACCTGTCGCTGAAGACGGCAGAGGCGCGGGCGATGGCCGCCGTCATCCGCGACCGCACACCGGACATCGTCTACGACCTGCACGAGTACGGCGCCACACCCCAGTTCTACGACAAGGACCTCTTCGACCTCTGGCCGCGCAACCTCAACACCGACGGGACCGTGCACGAGGAGGCCGAGACCCTGTCACAGGCCTACGTGCGGCCCGCCGCACAGGCCGCCGGGTACACGACCGGCACATATGGCATATGGACCGACCCCACCAGCGGCGACCCGGTCAAACAGGTCGCCGGTGACGGACAGGAACGCATCCTGCGCAACATGTCCGGCGTCAAACACGCGGTCGGACTGCTCATCGAGAGCCGTGTGGAACCCCTGACGGACGGGACGGCGGAGCCCGCCAACAACCGGCGCCGGGTGAACTCCCAGCTGTCGGCCCTGAAGGGCCTGTTCGGCTTCGCGGGGGAGCGCGGCGGGCAGGTCGACGCGGCGACCGCGGCGGCCCGTGTCGCCGGCTACCGGGACAGCGGCCCGGTCTACGTCGGCGGCGCCGACAACGACCCGGCCGAGCCGGCCGAGGTGATCCAGGACCCGCCCTGCGGCTACCGGCTCACCGACGCCCAGTACACGGAGGTGAAGGACGAACTCGCCCTGCACGGCGTGCGGGTGCGCCACGACGGCGACGGCACCCTCGTACCCCTGCGGCAGTCGCTGCGCGCACTCGTCCCGCTGCTGCTGGACGAGCGGGCGCCGTACCGGCTGACGGTCGGGGAGCCCGAGACGGACTGCTGAAAAGAACGGACTGCTGAAAAGACGGGAACCGTGTCACATGCCGGAGCCGGTTCCGGGCAGGAGTAGCCCATTCCAGCCACTCCGGGAAAGGCTCCGCCTGTGACGCATGAACTCCACCGCACCCACGGCCAACACGAGGGAGGCGCGCTTCCAGGATCGGAAGCGGGCCTCCCGGGCGGCGGACGGCCGCAGACGGACCGCATCGTGTTCGGTGTGACCGCCGCCCTCACCCTGGCCTTCGTCCTGTGGGGCGCGATCTGGACCGACTCGCTTGAGGACGCTTCGGCCGGCCTGCTCGGCGGGCTCATACGCAACGGCGGTTGGGCCTTCATGCTGGCCGCCTCCTGCTTCGTGGTCTTCGCCCTCTGGCTCGCGGTCAGCCGCTACGGCCGCATCCACCTGGGCGCGGAGGGCGAGAAGCCCGAGTTCCGCACGGTGTCCTGGGTCGCGATGATGTTCAGCGCGGGCATGGGCATCGGACTGATGTTCTACGGCGTCAGCGAGCCGCTCTCGCACTACACCACGCCCCCGCCGGGCACCAGTCCCGAGAGCTCCGGCGAGCGCATGGAGACGGCGATGGCGACCACCCTCTTCCACTGGACGCTGCACCCGTGGGCGATCTACGCGGTGGTCGGCCTCGGCATCGCCTACAGCACGTTCCGCAAGCGCCGCCGCCAGACCATCAGCGCCGTCTTCACCCCGCTGATCGGTGAGAAGCACGCGAACGGCACCGGGGGCCGGATCATCGACATCCTCGCGATCGTCGCCACCGTCTTCGGATCCGCTGCCTCCCTCGGCCTCGGCGCGCTCCAGATCGGCTCCGGCGTCCAGGAACTGGACTGGATGGACAAGGTGAGCACCGGGCTTCTGGTCGCCATCATCGCCGTTCTGACCCTGGCCTTCGTCGCCTCCGCGGTGTCCGGAGTGGAGAGAGGCATCCAGTGGCTGTCCAACACCAACATGGTGCTCGCACTGTTGCTCGTCGCCTTCGTGTTCGTCGCCGGCCCCACCATCCTGATCCTCGACCTGCTGCCGACGTCGGTCTTCTCCTTCCTCGGCGACCTGCCCCAACTCGCGGGCCGCACCGAGGCGTCCGGCGGCGAGGGCGTCGCGGACTGGCTGGGCAGCTGGACCGTCTTCTACTGGGCCTGGTGGATCTCCTGGACGCCGTTCGTCGGCATGTTCATCGCACGCATCAGCCGAGGCCGTACGATCCGTCAGTTCGTGGGCGGCGTGATCCTGGTCCCCAGCACGGTCAGCCTCCTCTGGTTCGCGGTCTTCGGCGGTACGGCGATGAGGCAGCAGGAGCGCGGACGACTCGGTGAGGAGTCCACCCCCGAGGGCCAGCTCTTCGCCGTACTCCAGGACTACCCCGTCGCCACCGTCACCAGCCTGCTCGTGATGATCCTGGTCGGCATCTTCTTCGTGTCCGGCGCCGACGCCGCGTCCATCGTGATGGGAACGCTCTCACAGAAGGGCGCGCTCGAACCCGGCCGGTTCGTCGTCGTGTTCTGGGGCGTCGTCACGGGAGCCGTCGCCGCGATCATGCTGCTCGTCGGCAGCGGACAGGGCGACGCGCTCACCGGCCTCCAGAACCTCACGATCCTCGCCGCCGCGCCGTTCGTGGTCGTGATGATCGGCATGTGCGTCGCCCTCATGCGCGACCTGCGCCGGGATCCGGTCATCGTGCGCGAGGAGATGGCCTCCGAGGCCGTCGAGAGCGCCGTCATCGTGGGCCAGAAGAGGTACGACGGCGACTTCGAGATCAAGATCGGTCCCGGCCAGGGGACGGAGCCGGAAGGGGATCCGCTCGGCAAGCACTGAGCTTCGGGCGACGGCAGGGGAGAACCGCGGGCCGGCGGGCGGCCGCGGGCGCGTCGTGCGGGCGTCGAGTCACGTCGCGACGCGCACGCCCCCGACCGTACGTACGCCACTCTCCTCGGGCCGGGGCGCCGCTTCCTGGTTCCGTGACGCGGTGACATCGACGGAATCTGTCATGCCGTGCTCACATTGCTCCCGCTCTGGGGATACTCACACCATGTCTGCCATGTCCGCCGAGTACGCGACCTTCGGCCTGGCACCGGCGATGCGTGCCGGTGGCGTCCTCGCCAACGGTGACTACCAAGCGCACCGGGACTTCGTCGACTTCATGGTCGACGGACGCCCGCTGCTGTTCCAGCTCTCCGACCTCGACGCCGTCTCCCCGCTCGCCTCCGACATCCCGCCCGCGATCTTCACCGCCCAGGTGCGCAGCCTGCTCCTGGAGGCCGACGCCCCGCTGACTGACGGCCGGTACGTCATCTACGGCTGCCCGGAGTGCGAGGATCTCGCCTGCGGGGCCGTCACGGCCGTCATAGAGAGGGACGGCGACGACTACGTGTGGCGCGACTTCGCCTGGCAGACCGGGGAGACCGCCGATCTGGAACGGAACGGCTACCACGGCATCGGTCCGTTCCGCTTCCACGGCCCCGACTACCGCGGCGCGTTGCAGTCCCTCCTGAGCGCGGACGACGCCGCTGCCCGCCGCCGCGTGCTCCTCATCGGCGCCCGTGTCGCGGTCCTCGCCAGGCTCGCTGCGGCCCTGCGCACCATCGGCATCGGTGCGGACATCACCCACGACGCCACCGAAGTGCCCGCCGAGGAACTGCGCACCTACGGCGCGGTGGCCTTCGGCCGGGCCGTGGGCGAGGAGGAACGCGCCGCCGTACGGGAAGCGTTCGAGCGAGCCGGGGTCGAGGTCGCCCACGTCGACGGGCTCGCCCCGGTCATCCCGCTGCTCGTGGCCCAGATCGAGAACGCCCTGGACCGCAGCCCGTCGGCCCAGCGGCGCCTGACCCGGCTGATCGCCGCCGAGGGCGAGGCGGGCGTCGAGGTCACGTCCACCTGCCGGGTCCAGGTGACCGTGTACCGTCTGGACCGTCTCCACCGCACCCACACGCACGCGGCCTTCGACGGCATCCTCCCGGCGGGCCGCCATCGCATCGCACTGAGCGGGAAGGCACTGAAGGGCGAGTCGTTCGTCGTGGCGCGGTCATCGGGGACCGTGTTGGTGGAGCCGATGGTGCGCTGAGGGGCAGGAGGATCCGCCGCCGGCCCGTGGCGGTGCCGGGCCCGAAGGCGGTGCGCGACCGCGCGGTCCGCGCCGGTCCGGGGGCCGGAGCCTTTCCGTTGGGCCCGCACGTCCCGTGGTCGTTAGGATCGCCCCCTGTGACCGCCACCCTCGTCGTCAAGAACCTCTCCGCCGGACACGGCGACCGCTCCCTCTTCTCCGGGCTCGACCTCGTCGTGGCGCCCGGCGACGTGATCGGGCTCGTCGGTGCCAACGGAGCGGGCAAGTCCACGCTGCTGCGCATGCTCGCCGGGCTGCTCGCCCCGGAACAGGGGGAGCTGCGGCTCTCCCCGCCCACCGCGACCGTGGGCCACCTGCCCCAGGAGCCGGAACGGCGGGAGGGCGAGACGGTACGGGCGTTCCTGGCGCGCCGTACGGGCGTCGCCGCGGCCCAGCGTGCGATGGACGAGGCGACGCAGGCGCTCGTCGACGGAGCGCCCGGCGCGGACGACGCGTACGCGACGAGCCTGGAGCGCTGGCTCGCCCTGGGCGGCGCCGACCTCGACGAGCGCGCGGAGGAAGTCGCCGACGCGCTGGGCCTGGGGGTGAGCCTGGACCAGCTGATGACGGGCCTCTCGGGCGGCCAGGCGGCGCGGGCCGGCCTGGCCTCCCTGCTGCTGTCCCGCTACGACGTCTTCCTCCTCGACGAGCCCACCAACGACCTGGATCTGGACGGCCTGGAGCGACTCGAACGATTCGTGAGCGGCCTGCGCGCGGGCACCGTCGTCGTCAGCCACGACCGCGAGTTCCTGACCCGCACGGTCACCAAGGTCCTCGAACTCGACCTCGCCCAAGGACAGATCAACCTCTACGGCGGCGGCTACGAGGCCTACCTGGAGGAGCGGGACACCGCCCGCAGGCATGCGCGCGACGACTACGACGAGTACGCCGACAAGAAGGCGGCCCTCCAGGACCGCGCCCAGACGCAGCGCGCCTGGATGGACAAGGGCGTCAAGAACGCGCGCCGCAAGGCGGGCAACGACAACGACAAGATCGGCCGCAAGTTCCGCAGCGAGGCGAGCGAGAAGCAGGCGGCCAAGGCCCGGCAGACCCAGCGCATGATCGAACGGCTGGAGGTCGTCGAGGAGCCGCGCAAGGAGTGGGAGCTGCGGATGAGCATCGCGGCCGCCCCGCGCTCGGGCGCGGTCGTCGCGACCCTGCGGGACGCCGAGGTGCGCCGCGGCGACTTCGTGTTCGGACCCGTGTCCCTTCAGCTCGACTGGGCGGACCGGGTGGCGGTGACGGGCGCGAACGGCGCGGGCAAGTCGACGCTGCTCGGGGCGCTGCTGGGGCGTGTCCCCCTGGACGCGGGCCACGGCTCCCTGGGCTCGGGCGTCCTGGTCGGCGAGGTCGACCAGGCCCGTGGGCTGTTCCACGGCTCCGAGTCGTTGCTGGACGCGTTCTGCGCGGCCGTACCGGAGACCGAGCCGGTCGAGGTCCGCACCCTCCTGGCCAAGTTCGGACTGAAGTCGGACCACGTGCTGCGCGCGGCGGCGACCCTGTCCCCGGGCGAGCGCACGAGGGCCGCGCTCGCGCTGCTCCAGGGCAGAGGCGTCAACCTCCTGGTCCTGGACGAGCCGACCAACCACCTCGATCTCCCCGCCATCGAACAGCTGGAGTCGGCACTGGACTCCTACGAGGGCACGCTGCTCCTGGTGACGCACGACCGGCGGATGCTGGACGCGGTACGGGTGACGAGGCGCTTCGAGGTGGCGTCGGGGAAGGTGACGGAACGCTAGGCCCCGTCGTCGGACAGCGGGGTTCTGTCGCCCCCGCCGCCCCTACCCGTCCCATCCCTGGGGGCTGCCGCCCCCAGACCCCCCTTGCGAGCGCTGGGGTGCGTGGGAGCAGCGCCGCCCCGCACCCCAGCCCCTCCGGCGTTGGAGGTGCGGGGTTCCGGGGGCTGACCCCCGCACGGGGCCCGGGGCGGAGCCCCGAAGAGGGGCCAGGGGGCGCGGTCCCAAGCCCGGGGAGTGGGAGTCGCGGCCCAAAGCCCGGGGGCTGGGGGCGTGCCCCAAAATCCGGGGGCTGGGGGTGTGGTTCCAAGTCCGGGGGCTGGGGGCGTGGTCCCAAGTCCGGGGGCTGGGGACGTGCCCCAAAGTCCGGGGCCGGGGACTTGCCCAAAGCCCGGGGCCGGGGACTTGCCCAAAGCCCGAGGCCGGGGGCGTGACTCAAAGGCCGGGTGGCCGGGGGCGCGGCCCCGAAGCGGGGAGGGCCAGGGGCGGAGCCCCGAAGTGGGGGGCCGGGGCACAGCCCCGAAAACCCGGGGTCCAGGGGCCTCCGCCCCCTGGGCGGGGTCGAAGGGGCGGAGCCCCTGGGGATGGGACGGGTAGGGGCGGCGGGGGCGAAAGAGACCCCCGCCGCAACCTCACCGCCGCTTGGGATCGACCAGTCCCGCTCGCCGCAACGCATCCGCCATCGCACTGTTCGCGGGAGCAGAGGCCTGACGCGCCCCACCACCCCCGCCGCCACCGCCGCCACGCCCCTGCCGCTGCTGAGGCGCCCGCCCCCCACGCTGCTGCCGCCCACCGCCGGAGGCAGCCGCTCCCTGCCCGGCCGCCTCGTCGTCCAGCCGCAGCGTCAGCGAGATCCGCTTGCGCGGGATGTCGACGTCCAGCACCTTCACCTTGACGATGTCCCCGGGCTTCACCACGTCCCGCGGATCCTTGACGAACGTCTTCGACATCGCCGAGACGTGCACCAGCCCGTCCTGGTGGACACCGACGTCCACGAAGGCACCGAAGGCCGCGACGTTCGTGACGACCCCCTCCAGCACCATCCCGGAGGACAGGTCGGAGATCTTCTCGACGCCCTCCTTGAAGGTGGCCGTCTTGAAGGCCGGCCGAGGGTCGCGCCCCGGCTTCTCCAGCTCCTTCAGGATGTCGGTCACCGTCGGCAGACCGAACGTCTCGTCCACGAAGTCACCCGGCTTCAGCGACCGCAGCACCGACGTGTTGCCGATCAGCGACGCCACCTCGGCGCCCGACCGCTTCACCATCCGCCGGACCACCGGATACGCCTCGGGGTGCACGCTCGACGCGTCCAGCGGGTCGTCGCCGCCCCGGATCCGGAGGAAGCCCGCGCACTGCTCGTACGCCTTCGGCCCCAGCCGCGTCACGCCCTTCAGGTCGGAGCGGGACCGGAACGGGCCGTTCGCGTCGCGGTGCGCCACGATGTTCTCCGCGAGACCGGAGGAGATGCCGGAGACCCGGGCGAGCAGCGGCGCCGAGGCGGTGTTGACGTCGACGCCCACGCCGTTCACACAGTCCTCGACCACCGCGTCCAGCGACCGCGACAGCTTCACCTCGGACAGGTCGTGCTGGTACTGCCCGACTCCGATCGACTTCGGGTCGATCTTCACCAGCTCGGCGAGCGGGTCCTGGAGGCGGCGGGCGATCGAGACGGCACCGCGGAGCGAGACGTCCATGCCGGGCAGCTCCTGCGAGGCGAACGCCGACGCCGAGTACACGGACGCGCCCGCCTCGGACACCATCACCTTGGTGAGCTTCAGCTCCGGGTGCTTGCTGATCAGTTCACCGGCGAGCTTGTCCGTCTCGCGCGACGCGGTGCCGTTGCCGATCGCGATCAGCTCGACCGCGTGCTCCTTGGCGAGCCGCGCGAGCTTGGCGACGGCCTCGTCCCACTTGTTGGCCGGGACGTGCGGGTAGATGACGTCGGTGGCGACGACCTTGCCGGTGGCGTCGACCACGGCGACCTTCACGCCCGTACGGAAACCCGGGTCGAGCCCCAGCGTCGCCCGTGTGCCCGCGGGTGCGGCGAGGAGCAGGTCCCGCAGGTTCGCCGCGAACACGTCGACCGCCTCGTCCTCGGCGGCGGTCCGCAGCCGCAGCCGCAGGTCGATGCCGAGGTGCACGAGGATCCGGGTGCGCCAGGCCCAGCGGACCGTGTCCTTGAGCCACTTGTCGGCAGGGCGTCCGCGGTCGGCGATCCCGAAGCGGTTGGCCACGATGCCCTCGTACGAGGACGGGCCGTCCGTGGGCTCCTCGGGCTCCAGGACAAGGTCGAGGACCTCCTCCTTCTCGCCGCGCAGCATGGCGAGGACGCGGTGCGAGGGCAGCTCCGTGAAGGGCTCGGCGAAGTCGAAGTAGTCGGCGAACTTCGCGCCCGCCTCCTCCTTGCCCTCCCGCACCTTGGCGGCCAGCCGCCCGCGCACCCACATCCGCTCGCGCAGCTCGCCGATCAGGTCGGCGTCCTCCGAGAACCGCTCGGTGAGGATCGCCCGTGCGCCGTCCAGCGCGGCCTGCGGATCGGCGACGCCCTTGTCGGCGTCCACGAACGCCGCCGCGGCCGCGAGAGGCTCGACGGCGGGGTCGCCCAGCAGCCCCTCGGCCAGCGGTTCGAGCCCCGCCTCGCGGGCGATCTGCGCCTTGGTGCGCCGTTTCGGCTTGAACGGCAGGTAGATGTCCTCCAGCCGCGCCTTGGTCTCGGCACCGCGGATCTGCGCCTCGACCTCGGGCGTCAGCTTGCCCTGCTCGCGCACCGAGTCGAGGATCGCCGTCCGCCGCTCCTCCAGCTCCCGCAGATAGCGCAGCCGCTCCTCGATCGTGCGCAACTGCGCGTCGTCGAGCATCTCGGTCGCTTCCTTGCGGTAGCGGGCGATGAAGGGCACGGTCGAACCGCCGTCGAGCAGCTCCACCGCGGCCTTGACCTGCCGCTCCCGCACGCCGAGCTCCTCGGCGATCCTGCCTTCGATGGACCCTACTTCAAGGGACCCGGGTGTCGTCACGATCCCGTACCGCCTTCTCCACTGAGGTTGCGCGGCAATTGTGGCAGGCGACACCGACAGCGGAGGACCAGGGCGCGATGACGCCGTCAGACCCGGCGCGCTCGACCACCGCGCCGCGTGGACCCCGAGGCTCCGCCCAGGAGCCGGGCCAGGGCGCGGAACGGCAGCGTCACCACGGTGGCGATCGCGGCTCCGATCTGCCGCAACACATCTGCGATCGCACTGAACACGAGATTCCCCTTTCGTCTCCCGGCCCGTACGACCGGGACGCGTCGAGTACCGCGACTCGGCCCGGTCATGCCCGGGACGGCTGGAGCAAGGGGGAGCTCACACGCTCCACGTGAACCGTGGTGCGCGGCGCTCCAGGAACGCGGCGACGCCCTCCGCGGTGTCGCCGCTCCCGCGCGCCTGCTGCGCCCAGTGGGCGTCCCGGTCCGTGCGGCCGTTCGCGAACTCCTTGGCCGCGGCCTGCGTCAACTGTGAGCGGGAGACCAGCACCCGGGTGAACTCCCGGACTCGCTTGCCCAGTTCACCCTCCGGGACCACCTCGTCCACCAGCCCCGTTCGCAGAGCCCGTTCCGCCTCGATCAACTCGCCGGAGAACAGCAGGTACTTGGCGGTCCCGGGCCCCACCAGCGACACCAGCCGCCGTGTGGAGGAGGCCGGATAGACGATCCCCAGCTTCGCCGGGGTCACCCCGAACAGCGCGCCCTCCTCCGCGAACCGCAGGTCGCAGGCCGCCGCGAGCTGCGACCCGCCGCCCACGCAGTACCCGCGGACCGCCGCGAGCGAAGGCTTCGGGAAGGCCGCGAGCGCCTCCTCGGCGAGCCTCGCCAGCTCCTGCGCCTCGTCCGGCGAGTCCCGCAGTGTCGATATGTCGGCCCCGGCGCAGAAGGTGTCGCCCTCGCCGGTGAGCACGAGCGCCCGTACGGCGGGATCGGCGGCCAGGCCTTCGAGCAGCGGCGGCAGCGCACGCCACATCCCGACCGTCATGGCGTTGCGTTTGGCCGGGTGATGGATGACGACGGTGGCGACCCCGTCAGTGACGCTGTGCAGCAGCTCCATACGCGGATGCTATCCGTGACCCGCGCACGTACGATCAAGAAGGGGCCCGGGGTGAGGAGGGTCCGATGACACGAACGAAGCACGACCGGACCGCCGGACTTCGCCGCGGTTTCACCTGGGTCGGCGCACTCGGTGTGATCCTGGTGCTCGCGGGGCTCGTCGGGCTCCTCTACACCGCGTTCGCCACCCTGACCACGATGCTCCTGTTCGGCTGGCTGCTGCTGATCGGCGGTGTGGTCGGCCTGATGCAAGCGGTCCAGGCGCGCGGCACCAGCTTCTTCTGGCTCGCTGTGGTGGTCGCCGCCCTGAACATCGCGGCCGGCGTGGTCATGATCCGCAGGCCCGAGGCGGGGGCCGAGGCCCTTGCCATGTTCGGCGCGCTGCTGTTCCTGAGCGGCGGGGTGTTCCGGGTGATCGGCAGCCTCGTGGTGCGCGGGCCGCAGTTCGGCTGGACCCTCGTCCAGGGCGCCTTCGGGCTGTTCCTCGGCATCGTGGTGCTGGCCTCCTGGCCGAGCAGCAAGTACGTCATGGGTTCGTTCTTCTCGCTCGCGCTGCTTTTCGACGGCCTCGGTCTGATCGCGGCCGGGTACGGCGGGCGGCGCATCGTCGGCATGGTCTCGGACCGGATGACCCCCGGGAAGAAACCGGGCGGGCCCGGAGTCAAGCCCGTACAACCCGAATAATTCGCAAGGCGGCACGACGCGGACAGGGGTGGTCGTGCCGCCGACCGTACCGTTCAAAGGCAGGCGGAAGTCGTCGATACGCGCTGACTTCTGTTCAGTCCTCCGGTCCGCGCCCCTGCGTTACCAACACTCGACGTGTGGTGACAATCGAGCGCAAGGGCGGCGACCGGACGATGGACGACCAGGGGCGGGGGCCGGGCCCACGCCCTGCGGGCGGCGAGGACGTATCCCCCGACCTACGACCGCCGGGGCCGCTGCCGTACGAAGGGGTGTGGCGGTTCACCGCTCCGGCCGTCGACGCCTCGGTTCCACAGGCGCGGCGCGCCGTCCGCGATCTGCTCGGCCGCCAGGGCGTGCCCGTCACGGAGGACCTGGGCCATGGGCTGCTGCTGATCGTCTCCGAACTGGTGACCAACGCGGTCAAACACGCGGCGCTGCTGTCGCCGACGATCGCCGTGGAGGTCGCCGTCGGGGCCGAGTGGGTGCGTATCGCGGTGGAGGACAACCACCCCTACCGCCCGACCGCTCTGCAGACCGACCACGCCCGGACCGGCGGCCGGGGGCTGCTGCTCGTCCAGGAGATCGCCCGGGAGGCGGGCGGCGGGTGCGACGTGGAGCACACCGCGAGCGGCGGCAAGGTGATCTGGGCCGCCCTGCCCTTGCATCCCGCGCGCCTCCCCTAGGCCCTGTCGTCAAACTCCCTCCCCCACTGCCTTAAGGGCGTGGGAGGTACCCCCACTCGCCGCGGGGCCCGCCCTCCGGGCGGACGGCGGGAGTTTGACGACAGGGCCTGGGCGTATCGCACTGAGAGGTCCTGAGATGTGACTGAGAGGTGTCGGCGATGCACCTCAGAGGTGCGGACCTGGCCCCGGCTCACCAGCCCGCGGACGCGCCTGTCAGCTCCCTGACCGCCGGACGGGCCGCGTCCAGCACGGTCGTGAACCAGGCGGAGAAGGGGTCCTTCGCATGCCGCTCCGCCAGCTCCGCGGGTGTCACGAAGGCCGTTGCCCCGACCTCCTCGGGCTCGGGGCGCGGCGGGGACTGCACGAGTCCCACGAACAGGTGGTTGAACTCCTGCTCCACCAGGCCCGAGCGCGGGTCGGGGTGGTTGTAGCGGACGGTGCCCGCCTCGGCGAGCAGCGACGGAGAGACCCCCAGCTCCTCGTACGTGCGCCGGGCCGCCGCCGCGAAGGGGGCCTCGCCCGGGTACGGATGGCCGCAGCACGTGTTCGACCACACACCAGGGGAGTGGTACTTGCCGAGGGCGCGCTGCTGGAGCAGCAGCCGCCCGCGCTCGTCGAAGAGGAACACGGAGAACGCCCGGTGCAGCTGCCCGGGCGGCTGGTGGACGGCGAGCTTCTCCGCCGTGCCGATGGTGTTGCCGTCCTCGTCGACCAGTTCCAGCAGAATCGCTTCCGTGATGCCGTTCGGGGAACTGTGCATCTCGGTGGCAGGTGTGATCGGCATACCCATCCTTAACCTCGTTCGTCCGGTCTCAAGTCTGCCGTACGAAACCGGTGCTCACGGCGGTTGGCCCCCCTCCGCATGTCCCGCACCGGCACCCCGGAGCGGGCCATGCGGAGGGGGCGCGGATCAGACGCCGAAAGCGGTGGGATACCTGATCGTGCCCGGTGCCACACATGCGGAACCGTTCAGCACGAGCGCCATCATCGCCTCGTCCGGTGCGTCGAACCCGGGCCGGATGCCGTATGCGGAAGCCCGCGTGAAACCGAAGCGCGGGTAGTACTCCGGATGCCCGAGTACGAGCACGAGCCGCTCCTCGCGCCCCCGTGCCGCCTCCAGCACCGCGCGTACGACGGCCGCTCCCGCTCCCTGCCGCTGCCGGCCGGGCCGTACGGCGACGGGCGCCAGCGCGAGCGCGGGCACCTCGTCGACATGGCACCGGGTGAGCAGCGCGTACGCCGCGACCGCACCGTCCGGTCCTTCGGCGACGTACGAGAGGTCCGGCAGCCAGGCCCCGGGATCGGAGCGCAGCGCCTCCACCAGATCGGCCTCCTCCGCCCTCCCGAAGGCGGCGGCGGTCAGCTCGTACACCTCGGCACGGTCGGCGGGGGACTCCGGCCGGGTGCGCCATGACATGGTCTGTGCGGAGTCGTCGATGGTGTCGGTCATGGGAAAACCCTTGGGTGAAAGGGCCGGGCCGACCTCTCGACGAGATGACGAGACCGGGTCAGCCGTCGGCCCGGGAAGTGGGGACACACGTGTCGCTGCGCAGGGCAGCGCCGAACGCGACAGTCATCAACCCACCTCCTCGAAGTCACCAGCCCCGCCGGCACCCGGTACCGAGCGGGACCGAGCGGGATCTCAGTGGCACAGCTTAGCCTCGTGCTCCGCGTGACCGCTCGGCTCCAGCTGGAAAGTGCAGTGCTCGACGTCGAAGTGGTCGCCGAGGCAGCGCTGGAGTTCGTGCAGCAGCTTCTCGTGCCCGAGGGCGCCGAGCGTCTCGGAGCCGACGACCACATGCGCGGAGAGGACCGGCATGCCCGAGGTGATGGTCCAGGCGTGCAGGTCGTGGACGTCCTCCACGCCCGGCAGCGCCAGGATGTGCGCCCGTACCTTCGCCATGTCGACGTTCTTGGGAGCCGCCTCCAGCAGCACGTCGAGCGTCTCGCGCAGCAGCTTGACCGTACGAGGGACGATCATCAGACCGATGACGAGCGAGGCGATCGGGTCGGCGGCCTGCCAGCCCGTCGTCAGGATGACCACCCCGGAGACCAGCACCGCCACCGAGCCCAGCGCGTCCGCCACCACCTCCAGGAACGCGCCCCGCACGTTCAGGCTCTCCTTCTGCCCCCGCATCAGCAACGTGAGCGAGATCATGTTCGCCGCCAGACCGATCAGCGCGAACGTGATGGCGAGCCCGCCCTTGGTCTCGGCCGGTGTGACGAAGCGCTCGATGGCCTCGTACAGGAGGTAGCCGCCCACGCCGAGCAGCAGCACGCAGTTGGCGAGCGCGGCGAGGATCTCGGCGCGTGCGTACCCGAACGTTCGCTGGTCGCTCGCGGGCCGTCCCGCGAAGTGGATCGCGAGCAGCGCCATAGTCAGCCCCACGGCGTCGGTGGCCATATGGGCCGCGTCCGCGATGAGCGCGAGCGAATCCGCGAGAATCCCGCCCACGATCTGGATCACCATGACGGTGAGCGTGATCGTCAGCGCGACACGCAGCTTCCCCCGGTACGCCGCCGTCGCCGTACCGCCGGCCGACGCTCCGTGCGCGTGCCCGTGATCGTGCCCAGCCCCCATGACTCCGCCCTTCGGTCTCTCGCAGTGCGTTCGGGAGCCCCAGTCAACTACGGGTGGGGGGTATGTGCAACGCGGCACTGAACACCGTTGTCATGTGCGCTGACCTGCGAAAATGAACCGCAGGTCAGGGGCTCGGAGAGATCATCCGCCATGGTGCAGCCGCCACCCGGCCCAGGCCGATTCGACCATCTCGCGTACGTCGCGCCGGGCCGTCCAGCCCAGTTCCCGGGCGGCGAGTTCCGCCGAGGCGACCGCGCGCGGGGCGTCCCCGGGGCGGCGCGGCTCGACGAGCGGGGGCCGCCGGTCGCCGCTCACCTCGCCGATGAGGGTGATGAGTTCACGGACCGAAACACCCTCACCGCGGCCGATGTTGACCGTCAGGTCCCCCGTGGCGCCCTGGGTCAGTCGCCGGGCCGCCGCCAGGTGCGCCTCGGCGAGGTCGGCGACGTGGATGTAGTCGCGGACACAGGTGCCGTCCGGCGTCGGGTAGTCGTCGCCGAAGACGCGCGGGGCCTCATCGCGGGTGAGCCGGTCGAAGACCATCGGGATTATGTTGAAGACGCCGGTGTCGGCCAGTTCCGGCGCCGCCGTGCCCGCCACGTTGAAGTAGCGCAGACACACGGTCGCGATGCCGTGGGCCCGGCCCGCCGCCCGCACCAGCCACTCCCCGGTGAGTTTCGTCTCGCCGTACGGATTCACCGGCGCGCACGGCGTGTCCTCTGTGATGAGCTCCACGTCCGGGTTGCCGTACACCGCCGCGGACGAGGAGAACAGGAACCGTCTGATCCCCGCCTCGGCCACCGCCTCCAGGAGCGTGGCCAGAGCGCCCAGGTTCTCCTGGTAGTAGCGCGTCGGCTGCGCCACGGACTCGCCCACCTGTTTGCGGGCCGCGAGATGCACCACACCCGTCACGGAGTGCTCGGCCAGTACCCGCTTCAGCAACTCGGCGTCCTGCGCCGCACCCCGCACCAGCGGGATGTCCTCGGGGAGCCGGGCGGGCACCCCGGCCGAGAGATCGTCGAGCACCACCACGTGTTCCCCGGCGCCGGCCATGGCCCGCGCCACGTGTGCCCCGATGTACCCGGCCCCACCTGTGATCAGCCATGTCATGGCTCACCACCCTATGCCGCGGCCCGCGCCCCGTACGCGATGACAGGAATGCGCCGCTATGGAGAGCAATGCGCGGTGGCGGTTTGTGACGCGGCACCGGCATCACCCATGATGATCACGGCAAGGGCCGAGCAGACCGGGTTGAGCAGACCATGAACGGCCGGTGAACGCTCTCTTCCCATCATCCGATACCCTCTGCCGACACGCCGCCCGGCCGCCCTCGGCCAGGGGCGTCCCCGCCCGCACACGCCCGGCGCCATCGCGTCGGTACCCAGGGAGTGAGTTCGTCTGTCGACCGCCATCCTCACCGGTCAGCCGGTCCCCGGATCGTCGCTGGAGGGCGATCTGCGGTCGCTCGGCTTCGACGTGCGGGTCGCCTCCGACGCCGGTGACGCCGAGACGCTCCTGGCCCAGGTCCCCGCCGGGCACCGGGTCGCCCTCGTCGACGCCCGCTTCATGGGCCACGTCCACGCGCTGCGTCTCGGCCTCACCGATCCCCGCTTCCCGGCCGCCGCACTGCCCGGCGCCGTGACCGTCCAGCCCGCCGCCCGGCAGGCACTGACCCGTGCGGTGGCCCGCGAGGGCTCCACGCCCACGGGTGGTACGGCCCTCGCCGTGGACGACCTCGCCGACCGCCTCGCCACCGCCCTCGACGCGGACGGCGTCGCCGTGCACCGCCCCGAACTCGGCACCCTCGTCGCCACGGTCCCCGTCGACCCCCAGTCCCTGGACGAGGCCCGCCGGGCCGTGGCCGCCGTCGACGACGAGGCCGTCCGGCTGCGTACGGCCGTGAAGTCCCGCGACGGCTTCTTCACCACGCACTTCATCAGCCCGTACTCCCGCTACATCGCGCGCTGGTGCGCCCGCCGCGGCCTGACCCCGAACCAGGTCACCACCGCGTCCCTGCTCACCGCCCTGATCGCGGCGGGCTGCGCGGCCACCGGCACCCGCGGCGGCTTCGTCGCGGCCGGTGTGCTGCTCCTCTTCTCCTTCGTCCTCGACTGCACCGACGGGCAGCTCGCCCGCTACTCCCTGCAGTACTCGACACTCGGCGCCTGGCTCGACGCCACCTTCGACCGCGCCAAGGAGTACGCCTACTACGCGGGCCTCGCCCTCGGCGCGGCCCGCGGTGGTGACGACGTGTGGGCGCTCGCCCTCGGCGCGATGGTCCTGCAGACCTGTCGCCATGTCGTCGACTTCTCCTTCAACGAGGCGAACGTCGACGAGCAGGGCGTCGCGGCCGCCAACACCAGCCCCACCGCGGCCCTTTCGGACCGGCTCGACAGCGTCGGCTGGACGGTGTGGGTACGCCGGATGATCGTGCTGCCCATCGGTGAACGCTGGGCGATGATCGCCGTGTTGACCGCCGTCACCACTCCTCGGATCACCTTCTACGCGCTGCTCGTCGGCTGCGCGTTCGCCGCGACCTACACCACAGCGGGCCGTGTGCTGCGGTCACTGACGCGCAAGGCGCGCAGGACGGACCGGGCCGCGGGTGCGCTGGCGGACCTCGCGGACAGCGGCCCCCTCGCGGAGACGCTCGCACGGCTGTTGAGCAAGCTGCCCGCCAAGCCCCCGTTCAGCGCGCGTGCCTTCGTCGCGCTGCCGGGCGCTGTGATCCTCGTCGCGGCCGCCTGGCTTGAGCCGTACGGCAGTTGGCTGCCCGTGGGCGCCGCCGCACTGTACGTGTTCACCTCCGCCGCCGCGGTGTCGCTGCCCCTGAAGGGCCGCCTGGACTGGCTCGTTCCCCCCTTCTTCCGCGCCGCCGAGTACTGCACGGTTCTGGTACTGGCGGCCAAAGCCGGTGTGAACGGGGCCCTGCCGGCGGCTTTCGGGCTGGTGGCGGCCGTCGCCTACCATCACTACGACACGGTGTACCGCATCCGCGGCAACGCCGGCGCGCCGCCGCACTGGCTGGTGCGGGCGATCGGCGGGCACGAAGGCAGGACGCTGCTGGTCACCGTCCTGGCCGCGCTGCTCGCGCCCACAGAGTTCAAGGTCGCGCTCACGGCTGCCGCCGTGGCCGTGGCGCTGGTGGTGCTCGCCGAGAGCATCCGTTTCTGGGTGTCCTCCCAAGCACCCGCCGTACACGATGAAGGAGAACCCGCATGATCGGCCTCGTGCTGGCGGCCGGCGCCGGACGGCGTCTGCGCCCCTACACCGACACCCTGCCCAAGGCGCTGGTGCCGGTGGGACCGGAAGGTGACGAGGACAGCCTCACCGTCCTGGACCTGACCCTCGGCAACTTCGCCGAGATCGGTCTGACCGAGGTCGCGATCATCGTCGGCTACCGCAAGGAGGCCGTGTACGAGCGGCGCGAGGCCCTGGAGCAGAAGTACGGCCTCAAGATCACCCTCATCGACAACGACAAGGCCGAGGAGTGGAACAACGCCTACTCCCTGTGGTGCGGCCGTGACGCCATCAAGCACTCGGTGATCCTCGCGAACGGCGACACCGTGCACCCGGTCTCCGTCGAGAAGACCCTGCTCGCCGCCCGTGGCGACGGCAAGAGGATCATCCTCGCCGTCGACACCGTGAAGTCCCTCGCCGACGAGGAGATGAAGGTCGTCGTCGACCCCGGGAAGGGCATGACGAAGATCACCAAGCTGATGGACCCGGCGGAGGCCTCCGGCGAGTACATCGGCGTCACCCTCATCGAGGGCGAGGCCGCCGACGAGCTGGCCGACGCGCTGAAGACGGTCTTCGAGACCGACCCCCAGCAGTTCTACGAGCACGGCTACCAGGAACTCGTGAACCGCGGCTTCAGGATCGACGTCGCGCCCATCGGCGACGTCAGGTGGGTGGAGATCGACAACCACGACGACCTCGCCAAGGGACGTGAGATCGCGTGCCAGTACTGACGAGGCTCATCCCCTCGCCGGTCGTCGTCGACATCCGTCCCGGTGCGCTCGACGACCTGGCGACGATCCTGTCGGACCAGCGCATCGCGCCGTCCGGCCGGATGGCCTTCGCGATCAGCGGCGGCTCCGGCCGTGCGCTGCGCGAGCGGTTCTCCCCCGCGCTGCCGGAGGCGGACTGGTTCTGCGACGCCGACGGCACCATCGACGGCGCGGTACGGCTCGCCGACTCGATCAAGAAGGGCGGGCACTACGACGCCGTGATCGGGCTCGGCGGCGGCAAGGTCATCGACTGCGCCAAGTACGCCGCCGCCCGAGTCGGCCTGCCGCTTGTCGCCGTGGCCACGAACCTCGCCAACGACGGTCTGTGCTCTCCGGTGGCCACGCTCGACAACGACGCGGGCCGCGGCTCGTACGGTGTGCCCAATCCGATCGGGATCGTCATCGACCTGGATGTCATCCGTGAGGCACCGGTGCGCTTCGTGCGGGCCGGGATCGGCGATGTGATCTGCAAGATCTCCGCCGTGGCCGACTGGGAGCTTTCGAGCCGGGAGACGGGTGAGAAAGTCGACGGGCTGGCCGCCGCCATGGCACGGCAGGCCGCCGAAGCGGTGCTGCGTCACCCCGGTGGCATCGGCGACGACGACTTCCTGACGACCCTGTCCGAGTCCCTCGTACTCTGCGGCATCTCCATGTCCGTCGCCGGCGACAGCCGTCCCGCGTCGGGCGCCTGCCACGAGATCAGCCACGCGTTCGACCTGAGCTTCCCGCGGCGCAACGCCCTCCACGGCGAGCAGTGCGGCCTCGGCGGTGCGTTCGCCACGTTCCTGCGGGGCCACCACGAGATCGCGGGGCAGATGGTCGAAGTCCTCCGGCACCACGGCCTGCCCGTCCTCCCGGACGAGATCGGCTTCACCGCCGAGGAGTTTGTCCAGGTCGTGGAGTTCGCCCCGCAGACCCGGCCCGGCCGCTACACGATCCTCGAACATCTCGACCTGTCCACCGACCAGATCAGGGACGCATACGCCGACTATGCAAAAGCCATCGGTAGCTGAACTCCGCCCGGTCGTCCACCCCCCGGGCGTGAAGGACCGGCGGAGCGGCGAGCACTGGGCCGGGCGGCTGTACATGCGCGAGATCTCGCTGCGCATCGACCGGCACCTGGTGAACACCCGGGTCACGCCCAACCAGCTGACCTACCTGATGACCCTCTGCGGTGTCCTCGCCGCCCCGGCCCTGCTGGTGCCGGGGATCCCGGGCGCGGTGCTCGGCGTGCTGATGGTCCAGCTCTATCTGCTGCTGGACTGCGTCGACGGTGAGATAGCGCGCTGGAAGAAGCAGTACTCGCTCGCCGGGGTCTACATGGATCGCGTCGCCGCCTACCTCTGCGACGCCGCCGTACTGGTCGGTTTCGGCCTGCGCGCCGCCGACCTGTGGGGCTCCGGGCGGATCGACTGGCTGTGGGCCTTCCTCGGCACGCTGGCCGCTCTGGGCGCGATCCTGATCAAGGCCGAGACGGACCTCGTCGGGGTCGCCCGCCACCAGGCCGGGAAGCCGCCGGTCCAGGAGTCGGCCTCCGTGCCGCGCTCCTCCGGCGTGGCGCTGGCCCGCAGGGCCGCCGCCGCGCTGAAGTTCCACCGGCTGGTCCTGGGCGTCGAGGCGTCCTTGCTGATCCTGGTCCTCGCGGTCCTGGACACGGTGCGGGGCGACCTGTTCTTCTCGCGGCTCGGCGTCGCCGTACTGGCGGGTATCGCGCTCCTGCAGACCCTGCTGCACCTGGTGTCCGTCCTGGCCTCCAGCAGGCTGAAGTGAGCAGCGGCATGAAGGTCGGCGCGGTCATCATCACCATGGGCAACCGCCCCGACGAACTGCGTGCCCTCCTCGACTCGGTCGCCAAGCAGGACGGCGACCGGGTCGAGGTGGTCGTCGTCGGCAACGGCTCCCCGGTGCCGGAGGTCCCCGAGGGCGTACGCACCGTCGAACTGCCCGAGAACCTCGGCATCCCCGGCGGCCGCAACGTCGGCATCGAGGCATTCGGCCCCGGCGGGACCGACGTCGACATCCTGCTGTTCCTCGACGACGACGGCCTGCTGGCCCGCAACGACACCGCCGAGCTGTGCCGTGCGGCCTTCGCGGCCGACCCGAAGCTCGGGATCGTCAGCTTCCGCATCGCCGACCCGGACACCGGCGTCACCCAGCGGCGCCACGTGCCCCGCCTGCGGGCCGCCGACCCGATGCGTTCCTCCCGGGTGACCACGTTCCTCGGCGGCGCCAACGCCGTCCGTACGAAGGTTCTCGCCGAAGTAGGCGGACTTCCGGACGAATTCTTCTACGCACACGAGGAAACCGACCTGGCATGGCGGGCCCTCGACGCGGGCTGGATGATCGACTACCGGTCCGACATGGTGCTGTACCACCCCACGACCGCGCCCTCCCGGCACGCGGTCTACCACCGCATGGTCGCCCGCAACCGGGTCTGGCTCGCCCGCCGCAACCTCCCCGCGCTCCTGGTGCCGGTCTACCTCGGCGTCTGGGTGCTGCTGACGCTGGTTCGCAGACCTTCGCGGGCCGCCCTGAGGGCCTGGTTCGGCGGCTTCAAGGAGGGCTGGACGACCGCGTGCGGTGCCCGTCGGCCCATGAAGTGGCGTACGGTGTGGCGTCTTACCCGATTGGGCCGACCTCCCGTCATCTGACAAGCTCGATATCTGAGAGCATTCGGCGGTACCCCGGAACCGGGTTTCTGCCTGGGCCCGACCAGCCTGCGCACTTTTGAGGACGAAAGTTTCCACTTGTGAGTGAGACAACGCATGACGGCTCAGTCGCCGTGAGCGACCGGCCGTCGCCCGACGAGGGACTCTCCCCCGCCGAGCTGGCCGCCAAGTACGGCCTCGCGGTCAGCGGAGCCCGGCCCGGGCTCGGCGAGTACGTCGCCCAGCTCTGGGGGCGCCGCCACTTCATCCTCGCCTTCTCCCAGGCGAAACTCACCGCCCAGTACAGCCAGGCCAAGCTCGGCCAGCTCTGGCAGGTGGCGACTCCGCTGCTCAACGCGCTGGTGTACTTCCTGATCTTCGGGCTGATCCTCAACGCGGACAGGGGCATGGCCCGCGAGGTCTACATCCCGTTCCTGGTCACGGGTGTCTTCGTCTTCACCTTCACGCAGAGCTCGGTCATGGCGGGCGTCCGTGCGATCTCCGGCAACCTCGGCCTGGTGCGGGCGCTGCACTTCCCGCGTGCCTCGCTGCCGATCTCGTTCTCGCTCCAGCAGCTCCAGCAGCTGCTCTTCTCGATGATCGTGCTGTTCGTCGTGGCGGTGGCCTTCGGCAGTTACCCGCGCCTGTCCTGGGTGCTGATCCTCCCGGTCCTCGCCCTGCAGTTCCTCTTCAACACCGGCCTGGCGATGATCATGGCCCGGATGGGCGCCAAGACCCCCGACCTCGCGCAGCTGATGCCGTTCGTCATGCGGACCTGGATGTACGCCTCCGGCGTCATGTTCTCGATCCCCGTGATGCTCGCCGACCACCCGCGGTGGATCGCCGACGTCCTCCAGTGGAACCCCGCCGCCATCTACATGGACCTGATGCGCTTCGCGCTGATCGACGGCTACGGTTCCGAGAACCTGCCCCCGCACGTATGGGCGGTCGCGGGCGGCTGGGCCGCGCTCGTCGCCCTCGGCGGCTTCGTGTACTTCTGGAAGGCGGAGGAGCGGTACGGCCGTGGCTGAGGCACGCATTCCCACCGTCATCGCGGACGAGTTGCACATCGTCTACCGCGTCAACGGCGCCAAGACCGGCAAGGGCAGCGCCACCGCGGCTCTCAGCCGCATCCTCAGGAGGGGCTCCGACGACACGGCGCGCGGTGTGCGCAAGGTGCACGCGGTCCGGGGCGTCTCCTTCACCGCCTACCGCGGTGAGGCCATCGGCCTGATCGGCTCCAACGGCTCCGGCAAGTCCACCCTGCTGCGCGCCGTCGCCGGCCTGCTCCCCGCGGAGAGCGGCAAGGTCTACACCGACGGCCAGCCCTCGCTCCTCGGCGTCAACGCCGCCCTGATGAACGATCTGACGGGCGAACGGAACGTCATCCTGGGCGGGCTCGCGATGGGTATGTCCCGCGAGCAGATCAAGGAGCGCTACCAGGGGATCGTCGACTTCTCGGGCATCAACGAGAAGGGCGACTTCATCACCCTGCCCATGCGCACCTACTCCTCCGGCATGGCGGCGCGCCTGCGCTTCTCCATCGCGGCCGCCAAGGACCACGACGTCCTCATGATCGACGAGGCCCTCGCCACCGGTGACCGCAAGTTCCAGAAGCGCTCCGAGGCCCGCATCCGCGAGCTGCGCAAGGAGGCCGGCACCGTCTTCCTGGTGAGCCACAACAACAAGTCGATCCGCGACACCTGCGACCGCGTCCTGTGGCTGGAACGCGGCGAGCTGCGGATGGACGGGCCCACCGAGGACGTCCTCAAGGAGTACGAGAAGTTCACCGGCAAGTAGCCGGTACTCCGAGGGCCGGTCCCGTCCCTCACCACCAGCATGCACCGGACCCCGCCGGAACGCCTCCGGCGGGGTCCGGGTGCCAAGGACGGGCAACGAACTCGGCAAGGACGGTCCCGTACGGCAAAGAAGGGACCAACTCCGGTTCCGCTGAGGAAGCTTCGGGCCAATCGGTGTGTTGTCGTGATGCTCAGGACACCCCGACGGAGTAGGGCGCGTTGTACAACGTAAGCTGTACCGGTGCCGAATCGCGGCAAGTAGGGCCATAATGCGCGACACCCGGTACCCGCCGTATGGAGCCGTCCACCGGGCGGCGTGTCCGAAATAGTGTGTATTGCGTCGGCAGTGTAGAACGGGAGATGTGACGGCAATGGCTACGGAAACTCCCCACCTCCGCGACGCTTGTGCCGTCCCCGCGCCGGGTGACGAGCGGTGACCGAAGCCGGGACGGCGCGCACCGGCGACCCGGAGCGCGGCACCCTCGACAAGGCCGCGGCCGAGAACTTTCCCGTGGCACCGTTCTTCCTGCCCAGGGCGTGGCGCGCCGACCTCATGGCGGTCTACGGCTTCGCCCGCCTGGTCGACGACATCGGTGACGGCGACCTCGCGCCCGGCGGCGCCGACGCCCGCCTGCTGGGCGTGTCCCCCGAGGAGGCCGAGGACCGGTCGGTCCTGCTGGACGCCTTCGAGGCCGACCTGCGGAGGGTGTTCGACGCGAGCCCCCGTCACCCCCTGCTGCGCCGCCTCCAGCTCACCGTCCGCCGCCGGTCCCTGACGCCCGAGCCCTTCCTCGGTCTGATCGCGGCCAACCGTCAGGACCAGGTCGTCCGGCGGTACGAGACGTACGACGACCTCCTCGCCTACTGCGAACTGTCCGCCAACCCCGTCGGCCGCCTCGTCCTCGCCGTCACCGGCACGTCCACGCCCGAGCGCGTGCGCCGCTCCGACGCCGTCTGTACAGCCCTGCAGATCGTCGAACACCTCCAGGACGTGGCCGAGGATCTCGGCCGCGACCGCATCTACCTGCCCGCCGCGGACATGAAGCGCTTTCACGTCCGGGAGGCGGATCTCGCGGCGACCACGGCAGGCGCATCGGTGCGCGCGCTGGTTGCGTATGAAGCCGAACGCGCCCGTGACCTGCTGAATGAGGGCAACCCCCTGGTGGGTAGCGTCCACGGCAGGCTGAGGCTGCTCCTTGCCGGGTTCGTCGCGGGGGGAAGGGCGGCGATCCACGCCATCGCCGCCGCCGACTATGACGTACTTCCCGGCCCGCCCAAGCCAGGCAGGCTTCGACTGCTGCGTGAGGCGGGCGTGACTCTGCGAGGAGAGGGGTGATCCGGACCGTGGAGCCCGATCCACACGTGTCCGCACCGGTACTCGCCGCCTACAGCTACTGCGAGGCCGTCACCGGACAGCAGGCACGAAACTTCGCGTACGGCATCAGACTGCTGCCGACGCCCAAGCGCCGTGCTCTGTCCGCGGTCTACGCGTTCGCGCGGCGCGTCGACGACATCGGTGACGGCGCGCTCTCCCCCGACGTCAAGGTGGCCAGACTTGAGGACACCCGGGCCCTGCTCACCCGGGTCCGTGAAGGCGATGTCGACGAGGACGAGACCGACCCGGTCGCCGTCGCCCTCGCGCATGCCGGCGAGCAGTTCCCGATCCCGCTCGGCGGCCTCGACGAACTCATCGAGGGCGTCCTGATGGACGTCCGCGGCGAGGCCTACGAGACCTGGGACGACCTCAAGGTCTACTGCCGCTGCGTGGCGGGCGCCATCGGACGCGTCTCACTGGGCGTGTTCGGTACGGAACCGGGCGCGCGAGGTATCGAGCGCGCGTCCGAGTACGCCGACACGCTGGGGCTCGCACTGCAACTCACCAACATCCTCAGGGACGTTCGCGAGGACGCCCTGGGCGATCGCACCTATCTGCCCGCCGACGACCTCGCCAAGTTCGGCTGCTCGGCCGGGTTCGGCCGGCCGGTCCCACCGGCCGACTCCGACTTCGCGGGCCTCATCCACTTCGAAGTGCGCCGGGCCCGCACCCTTTTCGCCGAGGGCTACCGGCTGCTGCCCATGCTCGACCGGCGCAGCGGCGCCTGTGTCGCCGCCATGGCCGGCATCTACCGCCGCCTCCTCGACCGCATCGAGCGCGAGCCGGAGGCCGTGCTGCGCGGCCGGGTCTCGCTGCCGGGACGGGAGAAGGCGTACGTCGCCGTGCGTGGACTGTCCGGTCTCGATGCCCGCCATGTCTCCCGCCGCACCGTCAGCCGGCCCGCCAGGAGGCGCTTGTGATGGCCAGGGCCTGTTCCGACCAAGGCGGCTCCCCCGGCGAAAGGCGGCACGCAACCCTCCGCCGCCCGGCCGCGTCCCAGACGGCAACGGCCTGCCGTGGCTCGCTGAAGTACCACGGCCACGGCGCGGGGGAGGGCACACGATGACCGACGGCACACACCCCGAGGGACTGACAGGTCGTGTTGCGAACGTCCCGCCTGCCTCGGCGGGGGCGGCAGACGGGCGGTCGGCCGTCGTGATCGGCGGCGGGCTCGCCGGGATCACCGCCGCGCTGTCGCTGGCCGACGCCGGAGTGCGCGTCACCCTGCTCGAAGGACGGCCCCGGCTCGGCGGACTCGCCTTCTCCTTCCAGCGCGGCAACCTGACCGTCGACAACGGACAGCATGTGTACCTGCGCTGCTGCACCGCGTACCGCTGGTTCCTCGACCGCGTCGACGGGACCGCGCTCGCCCCCTTGCAGGACCGTCTCGACGTGCCCGTACTCGATGTCGAGGCCCGTGCCGGGCGGCGGCTCGGCAGACTGCGGCGCGACGCGCTGCCCGTACCGCTGCATCTGGGGCGCAGCCTCGCCACGTATCCGCACCTCTCGCTCGCCGAGCGCGCCAAAGTGGGGCGGGCCGCACTGGCGCTCAAGGCCCTCGACCTCGCGGATCCCGCGCTGGACACCCAGGACTTCGGCAGCTGGCTGGGCGCACACGGTCAGTCGGCTCGTGCCGTCGAGGCACTGTGGGACCTCGTGGGGGTCGCCACCCTCAACGCGGTGGCCGAAGACGCCTCTCTCGCGCTCGCCGCGATGGTGTTCAAGACCGGTCTGCTGTCCGACCCGGGCGCGGCCGACATCGGCTGGGCGCGTGTCCCGCTGGGCGAACTGCACGACCGGCTGGCCCGCAAGGCGCTCGACTCGGCGGGCGTCCGTACCGGACTCCGTACCCGCGTCACCTCCATCTCCCGCAACGGAAACGGGGGTTGGGCGGTTCAGGTGCCCGGTGAGACCGTCGACGCGGACGCCGTCGTCCTCGCCGTACCGCAGCGCGAGGCGCACGATCTGCTGCCCGCGGACGCGCTCGACCACCCCGGGCGGCTGCTGGAGATCGGCACGGCCCCGATCCTCAACCTCCATGTCGTGTACGACCGGAAGGTGCTCGACAAGCCGTTCTTCACGGCCCTCGGCACCCCGGTGCAGTGGGTGTTCGACCGGACCGAGGCGTCCGGGCTGAGCGAGGGCCAGTACCTGGCGCTGTCGCAGTCGGCGGCTCAGGACGAGATCGACACACCTGTGTCCGTCCTGCGCGAGCGGTACCTGCCGGAGCTGGAACGGCTGCTTCCGGGCACGCGTGGTGCGAGCGTGCGCGACTTCTTCGTGACCCGGGAGCGCACGGCGACGTTCGCTCCCACTCCCGGCGTCGGGCGGCTGCGGCCCGGCGCCCGCACCAAGGCCCCCGGCCTGTACCTGGCCGGAGCGTGGACCGCCACAGGGTGGCCCGCGACCATGGAGAGTGCGGTCCGCAGCGGCATCAGCGCGGCGGACGCCGCACTGGGCGCCCTGGGCAGACCCCGCGACCATCTCTTCGACTTCGAGGAGGCGGCGTGACGCTCGATGAGCGACGCGAGGCAGACCCCCGCACCTCCCGCACCGCAACAAGAGGAGAGACTGTGCCCCCTGTGCCCCCGGCCGTGACGGCCGCGCGCGAGACCGCGGTGGACGTGACCGCGCTCCTGGAGCGCGGCCGGACCCTGGCCACTCCGGTGCTGCGGGCGGCCGTCGACCGACTGGCGCCGCCCATGGACACGGTCGCCGCCTACCACTTCGGCTGGATCGACGCCGCGGGCAAACCCGCCGACGGCGACGGCGGCAAGGCCGTGCGGCCCGCGCTCGCCGTGCTGTCCGCCGAGGTCACCGAGGCGGCCCCCGAGATCGGCATCCCCGGCGCCGTCGCGGTCGAGCTGGTACACAACTTCTCGCTCCTGCACGACGACCTGATGGACGGTGACGAGCAGCGCCGCCACCGCGACACCGTCTGGAAGGTGCACGGCCCGGCCCAGGCCATCCTCGTCGGCGACGCCCTCATGGCGCTCGCCAACGAGATCCTCCTCGAACTCGGCACGGTCGAAGCCGGCCGTGCCACCCGTCGGCTGACCACGGCCACCCGCGCCCTCATCGACGGCCAGGCCCAGGACATCTCCTACGAGCACCGGGACCGTGTCAGCGTCGCGGAGTGCCTGGAGATGGAGGGCAACAAGACCGGCGCGCTGCTCGCCTGCGCCTGCTCGATCGGTGCGGTCCTCGGCGGCGCCGACGAGCACACGGCCGACATGCTGGAGAAGTACGGCTACCACCTCGGCCTCGCCTTCCAGGCCGTCGACGACCTGCTGGGCATCTGGGGCGACCCGGAGTCCACCGGCAAGCAGACCTGGAGCGACCTGCGGCAGCGCAAGAAGTCCCTGCCGGTGGTGGCGGCGCTCGCGGCGGGCGGCCAGGCCTCCGAGCGCCTCGGCGAGATCCTCACGGCCGACGCCAAGAGCAGCGACATCGAGAACTTCTCCGAGGAGGAGTTCGCCGCCCGCGCCGCCCTCATCGAGGAGGCCGGCGGGCGCGACTGGACCGCCGAGGAGGCGCGTCGCCAGCACCGGATCGCCCTTGACGCCCTGGAGGAGATCCGGATGCCCGACCGGGTGCGCGACCAGTTCGTGGCGCTCGCCGACTTCGTCGTCGTACGAAAGAGATGATCACTACCGGGAAAGAGATGATCCCTATCGGTCGAATAACCCTCGCGTAGTCGCCGGCCGGTGCCTCGGGCACGGTGAGCACCGGCCGACGGCGGACCCACAGCAGAGACATGCCACTGCACGAAGGGGAAGCCATGACAGCGACGACCGACGGAAGCACCGGGGCACCACCACCCCGCGCTGCCTCGGCCAGCGAAACCGACACCGACATCGACACCCCCGGAGTGGCGGGGGTCGCGGAAGCCGCCGTACGCGCGACAGCGCGCGCCACCGACTTCCTGCTCTCGCGCCAGGACGCCCAGGGCTGGTGGAAGGGCGACCTGGAGACCAACGTCACCATGGACGCCGAGGACCTGCTCCTGCGTCAGTTCCTGGGCGTCCGCGACGAGAAGACCACGCACGCCGCCGCCCTCTTCATCCGCGGCGAGCAACGCGAGGACGGCACCTGGGGGACCTTCTACGGCGGGCCCGGGGAACTCTCCACCACCATCGAGGCGTACGTCGCCCTGCGCCTGTCCGGAGACGCCCCTGACGCCCCGCACATGGCGAAGGCGTCGGAGTGGATCCGCGCCCAGGGCGGTATCGCCGCCTCACGCGTCTTCACCCGGATCTGGCTCGCCCTGTTCGGCTGGTGGAAGTGGGAGGACCTGCCCGAACTCCCGCCGGAGCTCATCTACTTCCCGAAGTGGATGCCCCTGAACATCTACGACTTCGGGTGCTGGGCACGCCAGACCATCGTCCCCCTGACCGTCGTCTCGGCGAAGCGGCCGGTGCGGCCCGCTCCGTTCCCGCTCGACGAACTGCACACCGACCCCCGCGATCCCCACCCGGCCGCGCCCCTTGCTCCCGTCGCGAGCTGGGACGGCCTCTTCCAGCGGCTCGACAAGGTCCTGCACGGCTACCACAAGGTGGCCCTGAAGCCACTGCGCAGGGCGGCCATGAACAGCGCGGCCCGCTGGATCATCGAGCGGCAGGAGAACGACGGCTGCTGGGGCGGCATCCAGCCCCCGGCCGTGTACTCGGTCATCGCGCTGCACCTGCTCGGCTACGACCTCCAACACCCCGTGATGCGTGCCGGGTTGGAGTCCCTCGACCGGTTTGCCGTGTGGCGCGAGGACGGGGCCCGGATGATCGAGGCCTGCCAGTCGCCGGTGTGGGACACCTGCCTCGCGACCATCGCCCTCGTCGACGCCGGACTGCCCGCCGACCATCCGCAACTGGTGAAGGCCGCGGACTGGATGCTCGGCGAGGAGATCGCCCGGCCCGGAGACTGGGCCGTCCGCAGACCAGGACTCGCGCCGGGCGGCTGGGCGTTCGAGTTCCACAACGACAACTACCCCGACATCGACGACACCGCCGAGGTCGCCCTCGCGCTGCGCCGCGTCCAACACCCCGACCCCGAGCGCGTCAACAAGGCGATCGCACGCGGAGTGCGCTGGAACCTCGGCATGCAGTCGAAGAACGGCGCGTGGGGCGCCTTCGATGTCGACAACACCAGTCCGTTCCCCAACAAGCTTCCCTTCTGCGACTTCGGTGAGGTCATCGACCCGCCGTCCGCCGACGTCACCGCGCACGTCGTGGAGATGCTGGCCGTCGAGGGACTCGCCCACGACGAACGCACCCGCCGCGGCATCGACTGGCTGCTCGCCGAACAGGAGCCGAACGGCTCGTGGTTCGGGCGCTGGGGCGTCAACTACGTGTACGGCACGGGGTCGGTGGTCCCGGCGCTGGTGGCCGCCGGGCTGCCCGCATCGCACCCCGCGATCCGCCGGGCCGTCGCCTGGCTCAAGGCCGTGCAGAACGACGACGGCGGCTGGGGCGAGGACCTGCGCTCCTACCAGGACGTCGCCGGATGGAGCGGCAAGGGCGCCTCCACCGCCTCCCAGACCGGGTGGGCCCTGCTCGCGCTGCTGGCGGCGGGGGAGCGGGAGTCGAAGGCCGTGGAACGCGGGATCGAGTGGCTCGCGGTCACCCAGCGCGAGGACGGCTCCTGGGACGAGCCGTACTTCACCGGGACCGGCTTCCCCTGGGACTTCTCGATCAACTACCACCTCTACCGGCAGGTCTTCCCGCTGACCGCGCTCGGCAGGTACGTCCACGGGGAGCCGTTCACGGACAGGAGTGACACGTCCGACACGACGGCCGCGCCCGTCAAGGGGAGCTGAAGTGAGCGACGCTCCCGTCCCGGCTCCGCTGCTGATCGCCTGCGCGCTCGGCATCGAACGGCTCGCCCTGCGCGGAGGCGCCCGCCGTGGCCCGGTCACCGTGTTGCGGACCGGTATGGGGCCCAGGGCCGCCGAGCGCTCCGTCACCCGTGCGCTCGGCGAGCCGGCGCTGCGCGGGGCCGCCGTCATGGCCACCGGCTTCTGCGCCGGGCTCGCGCCGGGCATGCACCCCGGTGACCTGGTCGTCGCCGAGGAGACCCGGGGCCCGGCCGGTGCCACGACGCCGTGCGAGGGCACCGATCTGCTGGTCAAGGAGCTGACGCGCGCCGTACCGGGGCGCACCGTGCACACCGGCACACTCACCGGTTCGGACCACGTCGTACGCGGACACGAAAGGGCGCAGCTGCTCGCGACCGGCGCGATCGCGGTCGACATGGAGTCCGCGGCCACGCTCCACAGCGCCGTGCGCCGGGGAGCGCGCCCGGTTGCGGCCGTACGGGTGGTCGTGGACGCTCCAGAACATGAACTCGTCCGGATCGGCACGGTGCGCGGTGGAATATCGGCTTTCCGTGTTCTTCGTGCCGTCGTTCCCGCTTTCTTCGAATGGCACCGTTCTTTGCTGCTTCCCAGGAGGTGAGCCAGATGGCCATGCCGCTCCGCCAGTCCATCAAGGTGGCGACGTATCTCTTTGAACAGAAGCTTCGCCGGCGGGACAAGTTTCCGCTCATCGTCGAACTGGAACCGCTCTTCGCCTGCAACCTGAAGTGCGAGGGCTGTGGCAAGATCCAGCATCCGGCCGGAGTGCTCAAGCAGCGCATGCCGGTGGCGCAGGCCGTGGGCGCCGTCCTGGAGTCGGGGGCGCCGATGGTGTCCATCGCCGGGGGTGAGCCCCTGATGCACCCCCAGATCGACGAGATCGTGCGGCAGCTGGTCGCCCGTCGGAAGTACGTCTTCCTGTGCACCAACGCCATGCTGCTGCGCAAGAAGATGGACAGCTTCAAGCCCTCGCCGTACTTCGCGTTCGCCGTGCACATCGACGGGCTGCGCGAGCGACACGACGAGTCCGTGGCGAAGGAGGGGGTGTTCGACGAGGCCGTGGAGGCCATCAAGGAGGCCAAGAGGCGGGGCTTCCGGGTCACCACCAACTCGACCTTCTTCAACACCGACACCCCGCAGACCATCGTCGAGGTGCTCAACTACCTCAACGACGACCTCAAGGTCGACGAGATGATGATCTCGCCCGCCTACGCCTACGAGAAGGCGCCCGACCAGGAACACTTCCTGGGCGTCGAGCAGACCCGCGAACTGTTCAGGAAGGCCTTCGCGGGCGGTAACCGGAGCCGCTGGCGGCTCAACCACTCGCCGCTGTTCCTCGACTTCCTTGAGGGCAAGGTCGACTTCCCGTGCACGGCGTGGGCGATCCCCAACTACTCGCTGTTCGGCTGGCAGCGGCCCTGCTATCTGATGAGCGACGGGTACGTGCCGACGTACCGGGAGCTCATCGAGGAGACGGACTGGGACAAGTACGGCCGCGGCAAGGACCCCCGCTGCTCCAACTGCATGGCCCACTGCGGCTACGAGCCGACCGCGGTCCTCGCCACCATGGGGTCCCTGAAGGAGTCGCTGCGCGCCCTGCGTGAGACCGTCAACGGAAACCACGGGTGAGGCCATGACCGCCGTATCCCTCGGCGTTCCCGACGTGCCGGTCCGGCCGATCGCTCAGCGCCGCGTCTCGCGGCAGATCCAGGTCGGGCCGGTGACCGTGGGGGGCGGAGCCCCGGTGTCGGTGCAGTCGATGACGACGACGCGTACGTCGGACATCGGGGCGACGCTTCAGCAGATCGCGGAGCTCACGGCGTCGGGCTGCCAGATCGTGCGGGTGGCCTGTCCCACGCAGGACGACGCGGACGCGCTGGCCACGATCGCCCGCAAGTCGCAGATCCCGGTGATCGCGGACATCCACTTCCAGCCGAAGTACGTGTTCGCGGCGATCGAGGCGGGCTGTGCGGCGGTCCGGGTGAATCCCGGGAACATCAAGCAGTTCGACGACAAGGTGAAGGAGATCGCGCGGGCCGCGAAGGACCACGGCACCCCGATCCGTATCGGCGTCAACGCGGGCTCGCTGGACCGGCGTCTGCTGCAGAAGTACGGCAAGGCAACCCCGGAGGCGCTGGTGGAGTCGGCGCTGTGGGAGGCGTCGCTGTTCGAGGAGCACGACTTCCGGGACATCAAGATCTCGGTGAAGCACAACGACCCGGTGGTGATGGTCAACGCCTACCGGCAGCTCGCCGCCCAGTGCGACTACCCGCTGCACCTGGGGGTAACCGAGGCCGGTCCGGCGTTCCAGGGCACCATCAAGTCCGCCGTGGCCTTCGGGGCGCTGCTCGGCGAGGGCATCGGCGACACCATCCGGGTGTCGTTGAGCGCCCCGCCCGTCGAGGAGGTCAAGGTCGGTACGCAGATTCTTCAGTCGCTGGGGCTGAGACAGCGGCGGCTGGAGATCGTGTCGTGTCCGTCGTGCGGCCGGGCGCAGGTCGACGTCTACAAGCTGGCCGAGGAGGTCACGGCCGGTCTGGAGGGGATGGAGGTACCGCTGCGCGTCGCCGTCATGGGGTGTGTCGTGAACGGTCCCGGGGAGGCCCGGGAGGCGGACCTGGGGGTCGCCTCCGGCAACGGCAAGGGCCAGATCTTCGTCAAGGGCGAGGTCATCAGGACGGTCCCCGAGTCGAAGATCGTCGAGACCCTCATCGACGAGGCGATGAAGATCGCGGAGCAGATGCAGCAGGACGGCGTCGCGTCGGGGGAGCCGGCCGTCACCGTGAGTTGAACAGCACTGATCGAGAGGGGGCCCGAGCGTGACGATTCTGGAGAGCATCCGGGGACCACGCGAACTGAAGGCGCTGTCCAGGACGGAGCTCGGTGAACTGGCGGGAGAAATACGGGAGTTCCTCGTGCACGCGGTCTCCAGGACCGGCGGACACCTGGGGCCCAACCTGGGGGTGGTGGAACTCACCATCGCGCTCCACCGGGTCTTCGAGTCACCCGTCGACCGCATCCTGTGGGACACCGGCCACCAGAGCTATGTGCACAAACTGCTGACCGGCCGTCAGGACTTCTCCAAACTGCGCGGTAAGGGCGGCCTGTCCGGTTACCCGTCCCGCGAGGAGTCCGAGCACGACGTCATCGAGAACAGCCACGCCTCCACCGTCCTCGGCTGGGCGGACGGGCTCGCCAAGGCCCGGCAGGTGCGACAGGACAAGGGGCACGTCGTCGCGGTCATCGGTGACGGCGCCCTCACCGGCGGTATGGCGTGGGAGGCGCTCAACAACATCGCGGCCGCCAAGGACCGGCCACTGATCATCGTCGTCAACGACAACGAACGGTCGTACGCCCCGACCATCGGCGGCCTCGCGAACCACCTCGCGACCCTGCGCACCACCGACAGCTACGAGCGGGTCCTCGCCTGGGGCAAGGACGTCCTGCTCCGGACCCCGGTCATCGGTACGACCCTCTACGAGTCGCTGCACGGCGCGAAGAAGGGCTTCAAGGAGGCCTTCGCGCCGCAGGGCATGTTCGAGGACCTGGGGCTGAAGTACGTCGGGCCGATCGACGGACACGACGTGGGAGCCGTGGAGTCCGCGCTCAGGCGTGCGAAACGCTTCCACGGGCCCGTGCTCGTCCACTGCCTGACCGAGAAGGGACGCGGGTACGAGCCCGCGCTCGCCCATGAGGAGGACCACTTCCACACCGTCGGCGTGATGGACCCGCTGACCTGCGAGTCCCTCGCGCCCGCGGGCGGCCCCTCCTGGACCTCGGTGTTCGGCGACGAGATGGTCCGGATCGGCGAGGAGCGGGACGACATCGTGGCGATCACGGCGGCCATGCTGCACCCGGTGGGGCTCGGCCCGTTCTCGGAGCGGTTCCCGGACCGTGTGTGGGACGTCGGGATAGCCGAGCAGCACGCCGCGGTGTCGGCGGCCGGTCTGGCGACGGGCGGTCTGCACCCGGTCGTCGCCGTCTACGCCACCTTCCTCAACCGCGCCTTCGACCAGCTCCTCATGGACGTCGCCCTGCACCGCTGCGGAGTGACGTTCGTCCTGGACCGGGCCGGGGTCACCGGTGTCGACGGGCCGTCGCACAACGGCATGTGGGACATGTCGATCCTCCAGGTCGTGCCCGGCCTCAGGATCGCCGCGCCCCGCGACGCCGGGCAGCTGCGCGCGCAACTGCGCGAGGCGGTCGCCGTCGACGACGCGCCGACGCTTCTGCGCTTCCCCAAGGAGTCGGTCGGGCCCGACATCCCGGCGGTGGACCACGTCGGCGGCATGGATGTGCTGCATCGCTCCACGGGCCGCCCGGAGGTGCTGCTGGTGGCCGTCGGCGTCATGGCCCCGGTCTGTCTCCAGACCGCCGAACTGCTGGCTGCCCGCGGTGTCGGCTGCACCGTCGTGGACCCGCGCTGGGTCAAGCCGGTCGACCCCGAGCTGCCCTCACTCGCCGCCGAGCACCAGGTGGTGGCCGTCGTGGAGGACAACAGCCGGGCGTCCGGCGTCGGCGCGGCGGTCGCGCTGGCCCTCGGGGACGCCGAAGTGAACGTGCCCGTACGGCGGTTCGGCATCCCGGAGCAGTTCCTCGCGCACGCCAAGCGGGGTGAGGTGCTGGCCGACATCGGCCTCACGCCGGTCGAGATCGCCGGGCGGATCAGCGCCTGCCTGGCGGCCAGGGACGAACTCGCCAAGGAGAAACAGCAATGACCACCGCGGAACCCGCAGTCGGTGCGGAGACGTTCGACCTCGGCAGGCTCCTGGCCGAGCGCGGGGCCGAGCGCTACGAACTCCATGCCCGGTACCTCAACCACCAGCTCCCGCGCATGCTGCGCACCATCGGCTTCGACAAGGCCTACGAGCGGGCCGAGGGCGCGCACTTCTGGGACGCGGACGGCAACGACTACCTGGACATGCTCGCCGGCTTCGGGGTGATGGGCCTCGGCCGCCACCACCCCGTGGTCCGCAAGGCGCTGCACGACGTCCTCGACGCCTCCCTCGCCGACCTCACCCGATTCGACTGCCAGCCGCTGCCCGGGCTCCTCGCGGAGAGGCTCCTCACCCACAGCCCGCACCTGGACCGGGTGTTCTTCGGCAACAGCGGCACGGAGGCCGTGGAGACCGCGCTGAAGTTCGCCCGGTACGCGACCGGCAGGCCGCGTGTCCTGTACTGCGCGCACGCCTTCCACGGGCTGACGACCGGAGCGCTGTCCGTGAACGGCGAATCGGGCTTCCGGGACGGCTTCGCGCCGCTGCTGCCCGACACGGCGGTCCCCCTCGGCGACCTGGACGCCCTGGCACGGGAGGTGAAGAAGGGCGACGTCGCCGCCCTCGTCGTCGAACCGATCCAGGGCAAGGGCGTGCACGAGGCGCCGCCCGGTTACCTGCGCGCCGCCCAGGAACTGCTGCACCGGCACAAGGCGCTGCTCATCGCCGACGAGGTGCAGACCGGGCTCGGTCGGACCGGCGACTTCTACGCCTACCAGCACGAGGACGGTGTGGAGCCGGACCTGGTGTGTGTGGCGAAGGCGCTCTCCGGCGGCTATGTACCGGTCGGGGCGACCCTCGGCAAGGACTGGATCTTCAAGAAGGTCTACTCGTCGATCGACCGCGTCCTCGTCCACTCGGCGAGCTTCGGCTCCAACGCCCAGGCCATGGCGGCCGGACTCGCCGTCCTGTCGGTCATGGACGACGAGAGAATCGTCGCGGGCGTCCGCGCGACCGGTGAGCTGCTGAAGTCCCGGCTCGCGGCGCTCGTCGACAAGTACGAGCTGCTCAGCGACGTACGCGGCCGGGGCCTGATGATCGGCATCGAGTTCGGCAGGCCGAAGTCACTGGCACTGCGCAGCCGGTGGGCCATGTTGCAGGCCGCACGCAAGGGCCTGTTCGCGCAGATGGTCGTGGTACCGCTGCTCCAGCGGCACCGCATCCTCACCCAGGTCTCCGGCGACCATGTGGAGGTCATCAAGCTGATCCCGCCGCTGGTCATCGGGGAGCGGGACGTCGACCGCTTCATCGACGCCTTCACCGACGTGATGGATGACGCGCACAGCGGCAGCGGGTTGATGTGGGACTTCGGGAAGACACTGGTGAAGCAGGCGGTGGCCAACCGCTGAGGCTAGCCCGCGGCCTTCTGCCGGAGCTTTTGCCTCTGAGGCAAGGAATTTGCCTCTCAGGTAATCCCTCGTGCTGAATGGTCGGCATGAGCCTCACCGAGCCGGAGCCGGAGCCGGAGCCGGAGCCCGAGCGGGAGCCATCCGCCGGGGCCGAACCCGAACCCGCCGCCGACCTCCCCGCCGTCGCTCCGCAGCTGCGCATCCTGCGTCGCCGTGCCTCCCTCACCCTGGAGGCCGCGGCGCGGGCCGCAGGGCTGTCGCCCGCGCATCTGTCCCGGCTGGAGACCGGCCGCCGCCAGCCCTCGCTGCCGATGCTGCTCGCGCTGGCCCGCGTCTACGGTACGACGGTGTCGGAACTGCTCGGCGAGACGGTCGCCGAACGGGACGCGGTCGTCCGCGCCGCCGACATGGAGCCGACGCGGGCGGGCGGCTGGACCTACTGGCAGGCGGGCGCCGCCGGGCGCGGCATGCAGGCCCTGCGCGTGCACGTCCCGTACGGCTCGCAGGGCGACATCGTGCGCGTGCACCCCGGTGAGGAGTGGCTGTACGTGCTGCGGGGCCGGCTGCGGCTGCGCCTCGGGGACGCCACGCACCTGCTCACGCCCGGGGACAGCGCCCATTTCGACTCGCTGACCCCGCACCGCCTCGCGGCCGCCGACCACGACGGCGCCGATCTGCTCTTCGTCCACACCCTGCTGCAGAGCCCGACCGCCACCCTGTGCCTCGGGCCGTCGACCACCGGAGAAGCCCCGTGAGCGACCTGGAAGAGAAGTTCCCCCGTGCCCTGTGGGTGCGCCTGATCATCTACATCGCCGTCGGCCACATCTTCGCGGCCTTCATCTATCTGCTCTTCGAGGTGGGCGCGAAACAGTGAGCGAAGCAGTGCGCTACCCAGTGAGCGAAACGGCGAGTGGCACGCTCGGGCGGCGCGCCGCGGCCCGGCCCCGGCTCAGTCCAGCAGCCGCTCGCGCAGCCGCTCCCGGATCCGCGGCGTGACCTTCAGGCCCTGCTCCAGATACGCGTCCACGCCGCCCCAGGACTGCTCGATGGTCTCGAACGCCGCCTGAAGGTACTCGGCCCGCGCGTCGAACAGCGGGTTGAGCAGCTCCATGACCTCGGGGGAGTAGGCACCGGCCGACTTCTCGCTGCGGTGCACCTTGTAGCGGCGGTGGACGGCGCCCGACTCCAGGTAGTCGGCCACGATCGCGTCGCGCTCCACGCCGAGGGCGAGGAGCGTCACCGCCACCGACAGACCCGCGCGGTCCTTGCCGGCCGCACAGTGCATCAGGGCGGGCACGCTGTCCTTGGCCAGGGCGTGCAGCACCTGGGAGTGCTCGGCCGTGCGGTGCCGGATGATCGTGCGGTACGAGCCGATCATGCGGCCTTCCGCCTTGCCGTCCGCGAGCAGATCACGCAACTGGTCCAGTTCGCCGTCGCGGACCATCGTCCAGAACTCGGCGCCGTCCGCGGGGTCCGTCAGCGGCAGGTTGACGTTGCGCACGCCCGGCAGGTCGATGTCCGGGCCCTCCAGCTTCTGGTCGGCCGCGTTACGGAAGTCGAAGATCGTGTGCAGCTCAAGGGAGGACAGGAACGCGGCGTCCTCGTCGGTCGCGTGCGCGAGGTGGCCGCTGCGGAACAGCCGCCCGTGGGCCACACGCCGGCCGTCCACGGTGGGCAGGCCCCCCACGTCACGGAAATTCCGTACTCCGGTCAGCTCCGGCTCGGTCGACGGGACCTGCTGCGTCACGGGGGCTCCTCCCATCCGGCCGTCGGCGATGCCCGGTTCCGCACGCCGACGTTGCGCCCTCGACGATACGACATGGCTTCGTAGGCCACGGAGTTGTCCACAGGGGCCCACGGGCGTTTGCCAGGAGGCCCGGCGGACTTGATGATGTCGGGGCCTGATCGCACCTGTTCGAATATGTGGGAGGCTTGATGCTGGAGATCGGCGGAGACGGTCGTACGTGGCTGCTCTCAGGACCCACGAGCAGCTACGCGCTGTCGCTCACCGAGGACGACACCCTCCTGCACCTCCACTGGGGTCCGAGGATCGGGCTCGCCGACGCCGAGGAGCTCGCGGCCCGGCCGCTGCCCCCGTACCGGGGCTTCGAGTCGCAGCTCGACGGACTTGAGGAGTACCCGGTCGAGGGCGGCCCCCGTTTCGCACGGCCCGCGCTGTCCGTCCGCACCGATGAGGTCCGCGGCACCGAGTGGACCTTCCAGGCGTACGAGATCGAGGACGACGAGCTGCGGCTGCGCTTCACCGACAACGGGCTCGGCATCACCCTGCACTACCGGATGCGCCATGACGTCGTGGAACGCTGGGTGACCCTCACCAACGACGGCCCCGCCCTGGAGGTGCTGCGCGCGGATTCCGCGACCTGGACGCTGCCGTTGCGCGAGGGGTGGCGGCTGTCCCAGGTGCACGGCCGGTGGGCCGCCGAGTCCCGGCTCGTCCGCACGGACCTCACCTACGGTGAGCACGTCATCGGCAGCAGGCGAGGCCACACCGGGCATCAGCACCTGCCGTGGGTCGCGCTCGACGCCGAGGGGGCGACCGAGGAGCGCGGCGAGGTCTACGGGTGCGCGCTCGCCTGGTCGGGCACCTGGCGCATCTGCGTCGCCCAACTGCCCGACGCGCGCGTGCAGATCACCGGCGGCATCGGGTACGACGACTCGGGCCTGATGCGCCTGGAGGCGGGTGCGTCGTACACCACTCCCGTCTTCGCGGGGCTGTGGAGCGACGGCGGTTTCGGTGGCGCGAGCCGGGCCTGGCACGCCTACCAGCGCGCGTACGTCATCCCGGGCGCGGAGCCGGACCGGCCGGTGCTCTACAACTCCTGGGAGGCCACGGAGTTCGACATCTCCGAGGGCCAGCAGCGCGAGCTGGCGCGGCGGGCCGCGGGCATGGGGGTCGAGCTGTTCGTGGTCGACGACGGCTGGTTCGGGAAGCGCACCAGCGACCGGGCGGGACTGGGCGACTGGACGCCCAACCCCGACCGCTTCCCGTCCGGACTGAAGCCGCTCGCCGAGGACGTGCGCGCGCTCGGTATGCAGTTCGGCATCTGGGTCGAGCCCGAGATGGTCAATGCGGACAGCGACCTGTACCGGGCCCACCCGGACTGGGTGCAGTTCCAGCCGGGACGCAAGCGGACGGAATTCCGCAATCAGCTCGTACTGAACCTCGCCCGCGAGGATGTCCAGGACTACCTGTGGGAGAAGCTGGACGACCTGCTCTCCAGCGCGCCCATCGACTATGTGAAGTGGGACTTCAACCGCTGCTTCACCGACGCCGGCTGGCCCGGTGAGCCGTATCCGCAGAAGCTGTGGGTGGAGCACGTGCACGCCTTCTACCACCTGCTCGACCGGCTGCGGGCCGCGCACCCGGGTGTCGCCTTCGAGTCCTGCTCGGGCGGTGGCGGCCGTATCGACCTCGGGGTCATGGCGCGCACGGACCAGGTGTGGACGTCCGACAACACCGACCCGCTGGACCGGCTCGCCATCCAGCACGGCTTCAGTCAGATCCACCCGGCGCGGGTCATGGCCGCCTGGGTCACCGACAGCCCGAACACCCAGCTCAACGGGCGGGTCAGCTCCCTGCGCTTCCGGTTCGTGAGCGCCATGGCGGGTGTGCTGGGCGTCGGTGGCGACCTCGCGAAGTGGAGCGAGGAGGAACTCGTCGAGGCGCGCGAGTGGGTCGAGCTCTACAAGGAGATCCGTCCCGTCGTGCAGCGCGGCGACCTCTACCGGCTGCGGCCGCCTGCCGGCGGGCTGAGCGCGGTGCAGTACGTCCTCGGCGACGAGGTCGTCGTCCTCGCCTGGCTCCAGGCTCAGCATCACGGCGAGCCGCCGGTCCCGCTCCGGCTGCGGGGCCTCGATCCGGCACGGGCGTACGAATGCCGCGAATCGGGCGAAGTTCACCGAGGTGCGGTGCTGCTGCATCATGGGCTGTCCACGGGGTTGCGTGGCGACTTCGATGCGAAGGTTATCCGGCTGCGACGCATCTGAGGGTTCTGCCCGAAATGCGGTATTGAGTGCAAGTGGCCCTGGAATAAAGCACGGTGGGTCGAAGATGCGTGACCAGCGTCATATCCGTGACGCTGCGTCGCCGTCATGTTCATGTAATGCTGGCGGATTTTCAGGGCCGTTGGGAAAGGCTGGAGATCGCTTATCGACGGAGCGTGACGGCGAATTCGTGAAAGGGCCCAGGGAGGAGACGCACGGAAACCTCCAATGGTTGTCCAGATGCCCGTAAGTCGCTTACGTTCCCCTCAATCCGGACGGACGCCGAATCCTGCCACCGCCCGGAACCGCACACTCACCCGTACCTGGCAGGAGCGGGGGACCCACAGGCAGTACCGCCTGTTCCGGTCTCCGGAACAGGCTTGGGGTCAAGCCGTGCGCGCGTACGGCCGGGCATCTCCAGCCCGCACCCGACAGCTCACCTCGTAGGCGCCGGAGAGGAATTCGTCATGCCCGCGAGGGGTAAACACCGCCGCCCGAAGTCCCTGCGTTTCACCCGCTCGATAGCCGTCGCCGGAACCGGTGGCGCCGCACTCGCGCTTCCGTTGATCGGGGCCACCGGAGCCCATGCCGCGACCGCGGACTCCGTTTCCCAGAAGACGACGGCGGTTTCCCCGAAGGCCGTCACCGGGAAGAGCGAAAAGGCCGTCGCGGAGCAGGCCGAGAAGACGGCCGCCACCAAGAAGACCGCCAAGCGGATCTATTCGGTGCGGCCCGGAGACTACCTTTCCAAGGTCGCCGAGGAGCAGCAGGTCGCCGGTGGCTGGAAGAGGATCTACGCGGACAACCGCGAGGCCGTCGGCTCCGACCCGTCGCTCATCCACCCCGGCCTGAAGCTCACCCTCGGAGGCAAGGCCCCGTCGGGCGGCAGCGCTTCGGGCGACAGCACTCCGGGTGGTGGCAACGCGACGGACACGACCGCCTCGTCGGAGAAGACGGGGCAGGAGAAGGCCGAGCCGCAGCAGACCGAAACGCCCGCGAACAAGCCGGACTCCACCACCTCGGACACCCCGAGTGCGGAGACCAGCGGCTCCGGCTTCGTGCTCCCCGTCGAGGGCGCCTCCGTCGGCACCGCTTACAAGACCGCGGGCAGCATGTGGTCCAGCGGCTACCACACCGGCGTCGACTTCGTGGTTCCGACGGGCACCAGCCTCAAGGCCGTGGGTGCGGGCACGGTCGTCGCCGCGGGCTGGGGCGGCGCGTACGGCAACCAGGTCGTCATCCAGCTCGCCGACGGCCACTACGCGCAGTACGGCCACCTCTCCTCACTCTCCGTCTCGGCGGGCCAGAGCGTGAGCGAGGGCCAGCAGATCGGCCTCTCCGGCGCGACCGGCAACGTCACCGGTCCGCACCTGCACTTCGAGATCCGCACGGGGCCGGACTACGGCTCGGACGTCGACCCGGTCGCGTACCTGCGCTCGAAGGGCGTCAGCATCTGACCCGCCCGCAGCTTCGCTGACCGCATCCGAAGGCCGGACCCCACGATCCCCGGGGTCCGGCCTTCGGCGTGTCCGGGTGGCCATGAGCATGGCCGGTCGCCGTATCGACAGTGGTGCGGAAGTGGCGACACAGTGGTCGCCGGCAAGCGCTTTCCACGGCTGCTGACCCGCAGCATGCCCGCACCCGCCATCACGGCATTCCCCCGCAGAAGGAGCGTCATGACCACGCGCAGAGCCTTCGGAGCCCTCGCCGCCGGAGCCGCCCTCGCGGCGCTGGCACCGGTGACGACCGCGAGCGCCACGCCCCGCTACCGTCGCGGACGGCTGATCGCGGCCGACGACTTCCGGCACGGCCTCCGCCAGTGGGGCACCGAACTCCAGGACGGCGGCACCGTCACGGCCTCGGGCGGCGTCCTGGAGATCGACGTGCCGGGCGGTGCCACGGTCTGGTTCCGGAAGCGGTTCGGAGGCTCGTACGTCATCGAGTACACAGCCACGCCCGTCTCCGCGGGCGGCGCCAACGACCGGGTGTCCGACCTCAACAACTTCTGGAACGCCGTCGACGTACGGTCGCCCGACGACATCTTCGCGACCGAGCGGGGCGGAGCGCTCGCGGAGTACGACTACCTCACGACCTATTACGCGGGCTACGGCGCCAACACCAACACCACCACACGGCTACGCCGTTATGTCGGCGAGGCCGGTGTGCGGCCGTTGATTTACGACTACTCGGAACCACTGCTCGTCGCCAACGAGCCCCACCACGTGCGGATCGTCTCCGTCGGCACCACGGTCCAGTGGTGGAACAACGGGCGGCTGGTCTTCGACTACACCGACCCGGAGCCCTACACGAGCGGGCACTTCGCGTTCCGTACCGTGTGGAGCCACTTCCGGATCACGGGGTTCCGGGTCTGGCGGCTCGCCCAACGTCCGTGACATGAGGCGTATTCCGTAGTTGACCAACACTTGACGAGTGGCCTATCTCACCGTTCGTCAACCTTTTCCTACGGTCGCGTAGCTCACATCGCAGGGGGAATCATGGCCCGATGTGGCAGACGATTCGAAGAATGACAGCAGATCAGTGATCGGGTCGTACGTGGCGGTGGGGGACAGCTTCACCGAGGGCGTCGGCGACCCCGGCCCCGACGGGGCGTTCGTCGGCTGGGCGGACCGGTTCGCGGTACTCCTCGCGGACCGGCGCCCGGAGGGCGACTTCGACTACACCAATCTCGCCGTCCGCGGGAAACTGCTCGACCAGGTCGTCGCGGACCAGGTCCCGAGGGCGAAGGAGCTCGCCCCGGACCTGGTCTCCTTCTGTGCCGGCGGCAACGACATCCTCCGGCCCGGCTCCGACCCCGACGAGGTCGCGGAGCGCTTCGAGCGCGCCGTCGCGGATCTCACCTCCGCGGTCGGCACCGTCATGGTGACCACCGGCTTCGACACCCGAGGCGTGCCCGTGCTGAAGCATCTGCGCGGCAAGATCGCGACATACAACGGGCATGTGCGAGCCATCGCCGACCGGTACCGGTGCCCCGTTCTGGACCTCTGGTCCCTGAGGACCGTCCAGGACCGGCGCGCCTGGGACGACGACCGGCTGCACCTGTCGCCCGAGGGCCACACGCGTGTGGCGCTGCGGGCGGGCCAGGTCCTGGGCATCGAGATCCCCGCCGACCCCGACCAGCCCTGGCCTCCGCTCCCGGCACGCGGCACCTTCGAGGTCCGCCGCGACGACATCCACTGGGCACGCGAGTACCTGGTCCCCTGGATCGGACGCCGCCTGCGCGGCGAGTCCTCCGGGGACCGTGTGGTGGCCAAGGGGAGTCTGTCGCCGGGCGACATCAGGATGCGGATCGAGTCGGCGGTCTGAGGCAACGGCCGGGCGCGACGGCGAGCGGAGAGCCGGGAGAGGGGGCCGAGGCGGCGTCCTCGGGGCGCGACGGCCCTGGCTTGCTCCGCGCATGGCCGGGCGCAGACGTTCGCCGCCGCCAACGCCTCAGGCTTCAGGTCCAGTTCGGGGGCGGGGGCCTCGTCGGCCCACTCCAGTGCGCAGCTGCGCGAGATCGTCCTCCGCCCCGACGCCCTCGAACGGCGTCCACCACTCAGGCCCCACCCGGAGCTCCCGGTCGCCGGGGCCCCGCACCGCGCGGTCCTGCTGAGACGCCGTGGGCCCGGCGTTGTCGGAGGGGCGGCCCATAATGGAATGCCCCAGTGACATCACCAGGAGGTGGCCGTGTCGGGTTTCCGTTCCACGAGTTCCGGGCTGCGCGGGCTGCGGCCCGCCGCCTTCGGCGCGGATCCAGGCGGTGCGCGCCTGGAGCGGATCCGCAGGTCGCCGAATTTCGCGAACGGCGCGTTCGTGAACCCGGAGGGCACGCGTGTACGTCCGGCGGGTGGCGCCGCGCTCGACATGGCGAAGCGCTATCTCCGCAAGGAGGAGCGCGCCCTCCGCGCCCCGGCCGGCTCTGTGCCGTTGCACGCCACCACCCTGGCCGACCTGGCCGGGCCGCCGGTGAGCGGGCTGCGGCTGACCTGGATGGGGCACTCCAGCGTGCTCGCCGAGATCGACGGTCACCGCGTGCTCTTCGATCCCGTCTGGGGCGAGCGCTGCTCCCCGTTCGCCTTCGCCGGCCCCAGGCGGCTGCACCCGGTGCCGCTGCCGTTGGCCGCCCTCGGCCCCGTCGATGTCGTCGTCATCTCCCACGACCACTACGACCACCTCGACCTGCCCACCATCAAGTCCCTGGCCGGCACGGACACGCTGTTCACGGTGCCCCTCGGCGTCGGAGCCCACCTGGAGCACTGGGGCGTCTCCGAGACGCGGATACGCGAGCTGGACTGGACCGAGTCGACGAAGATCGGCGGCCTCACCCTGACGGCCACCCCGGCCCGCCACTTCTGCGGCCGCGGCCTGCGCAACGCCCAGCACACGCTCTGGGCCTCCTGGGCCGTCGCGGGCGAGACGCACCGGATCTACCACAGCGGCGACACCGGGTACTTCGAGGGCTTCAGGGACATCGGCGCCGAACACGGCCCCTTCGACGCCACGATGATCCAGATCGGCGCGTACAGCGAGTTCTGGCCGGACATCCACATGACCCCCGAGGAGGGCATGCGCACCCACCTCGACCTCCAGGGCGGCAGCCCGGCCGGGGTGATGCTGCCGATCCACTGGGCGACGTTCAATCTGGCGCCCCACCCCTGGGCGGAGCCCGGGGAGTGGACCATGGCAGCAGGCGAGGCGGTGGGACAGGCTGTCGCCGCGCCCGTCCCCGGGCAGCCGTTCGAGCCTGCCGGAGATCTTCCGACGCGTCCGTGGTGGCGGGACCTGTCCCTGCCCCTGCCGCAGGACGGGAAGTGGCCCGTTCCGAAGATCGCTCCCGCCACGACGTCCGAGGGTGACCTCGACCTGGTGAGCGAGGCCTGACCGACACCACGTTCGGCGCGGATGCTCCCGCACGCCGGGGCGGGAACGGAACGGGAACGGCTTCCGGGACAGTCAAGGCGTCCCGGATCGACGCAGGAGCCGGCGTATCGAGTCGACCAGTTCCCGGCGACCGGGGCCTCGTTCCCCGACAAGTGAGGAGACAGTGCCGTGCCCGTGGTGACGGTGGACTGGTGGAAAGGCAACGACCGACAGAAACGAGCCGATCTCGTGGATGAGCTGACGTCGACTCTCGCACGCATCGCGGGATGCCCCAGGGAGGCTGTGACGGTCCTCGTGCGGGATGTGGAGCAGGACCACTGGGGTCGCGGCGGCCTCCTCGCCGACGAGCCCAGCGAGGCGCCGACGGACAGCGAGGAGCCGCCGCAGCGGGCTCGTTCCGTGCTCACGGAGAGCCGCTGAGGGACACGCGGGCGGACACGGTCGGTGGCCGACGGCACCATGCCGTCGGCCACCGACCGTCTCCGCCCGCGGTGCCTGCGGTGTGGGCCGGGCAGCGCGGGGTCTCCTCCCCGGGTGCCCGAGACCACACCCGGAGGCCCGAATCGGGTACGACACGGAGACGGGAACAACGCCACGCGTCACCCGCGGCCCCAGACGTCGCGGGCGCCGGGCGGCCCCAGGCTTGAGGCCCGCACGCGGCGGAGCGTTCCCAGGCGCCGAGTGACGCGCAGGGCAAGCACCCGCGTGTCATCCGGGCGCCCTGGTCATCAGGCAGTCACCCTGTGCCCGAACGGCCAGTGTGCGCCGGACAGGGTGTGCGTGTCTCCGCTCGCCAGGGAGAGCACGGGCTGTGGGCGTGGGTGAAGGACAACACAAAGTGACCAGTGCTGCTCCAGGGGCGTCGGCCCTCCGGACGTCCTGGTCGCTGTGCGGGGACCGAACCGGGCCACTGCCGGCAGGACCTCGCGGCCGTCGGCCGGGAGGTCTTTCCCGCCCCGCGGTCCCCTGCTCGCCGCGCGGCACGGAACCGGCGCAGGGCACCAGGAACACGTGTCCGATACCTGATGCGCTCCGCCCCCGCAGCCTATGAAGACACGCCAAGACGCGACGGTCAGTGCGCATCCTGGGTCAGAATGTGACCGTCGCTGACGGCCGTCCCGTGCCGTGCCCTGCATGAGGTGAAGGACCTGGACGGCCGTAGCCGGTTCCGCCGCGCGGTCCTCCCGTGCAGGCGCGCGGTTCCGGGGGCGGCCGCCCCGGAACCGAGGAGAGGACATGTGCCAATGCCGCACAGCGCGCCGATACGCCTTCGGATCCTTGGCTCCGTCGAGTGTTGGGACGGGGACGAGCGCGTACAACTCGGCGGACCCGTCAGCGAACGCGTCCTCGTGACACTGCTTCTTGAGCCACAGCGCGTCCTGCCGGTGCACCGGCTCGTCGAGGCCGTCTGGGACGAGGACGCCCCCGCGACCGCGGCCCACCAGGTACGCAAGGCCGTCGCCGAACTGCGTCAGCGCATCCCCGGCGGACGCGACCTGATCGTCACCGACGGGCCCGGTTACCGCGCCGCCGTCAGACCCGAACAGCTCGACCTGCTCCAGTTCACCGAGGCACTGCGCAGGGCCCGGGAACACGCGGCCGCCGGCCAGGCCGCGGACGCCGCCGCGCTCCTGCGCGAAGCCATCGCCCTGTGGCGCGGACCAGTGCTCTCCGGAAACGGCGGCGCGGTCGTCGACGCCGCCTCCGCCGCCCTGGAGGAGCGGCGCCTCACCGCCGTCGAGCAGCTCTTCGACCTCAGACTGGAGGCCGGAGAGGCCCCCGAACTGGTCGCCGAGATCCGCGAGGCCATCGGCGGGAGTCCGCTGCGCGAAACCCTGCGCGGTCAGCTCATGCTCGCCCTGTACCGCTCGGGCCGTCAGGCCGAGGCACTCGCCGAGTACGGCACGATCCGCACCGTACTCGACGAGGAACTCGGCATCGAGCCCGGCGACGCCCTGCGCGACCTGCACCAGGCCATCCTGCGCAACGACCCCGCGCTGGCCGTCCCCGCCACGGCCCCCACCGCACCGCCGGTGGTGACGGACAGCCGCTCCACCCTGCCCTACGACCTGCACGACTTCACCGGCCGCGAGGAGGAACTGAACAAACTCATCGGCTTCGTCGAAGACGCCACCGGCTCCGGACCGCTCATCGTCGCCATCGACGGGATGGGCGGCAGCGGCAAGACCTCCCTCGCCGTCCGTGCCGCGCACCGCCTCACCGACCGGTATCCCGACGCCCAGCTCCACCTCGACCTGCGCGGCTACACCCCGGGCGAGGAACCGCTCAGCCCGGCCGCCGCCGCCGAGGCGCTGCTGCGCATGCTCGGGGTGCCGGGTGAGCGCATTCCCGACGACCCCGAGGGCCGCATCGCGTTATGGCGCTCCACCATGATCCGGCACCGGATGATCCTCCTCCTCGACAACGTCGTCGACGAGGGACAGGTGAAACCGCTGCTCGCCTCACCGACCGGCACGGTCGTCCTGGTCACCAGCCGCGCCCTGCTCGTGGACCTCGACGCGGCGCACTCCGTCTCCCTGGGCACCATGGCACCGCAGGACAGCACCGCACTGATCGTCAGCGTCATCGGGGAGCGCCGGGCCGAGGCGGAAACGGAGGCCGTCGCCGAACTGGCCGACCTCAGCGGACACCTGCCGCTCGCCCTGCGCATCGCCGCGGCCAGGCTGCGCAAACGCCCCCGCTGGACCGTGCGCTACCTCGTCGACCGGCTGCGCGACGACGCCCACCGCCTCGCCGAACTCAGCGCCGGCGAACGCAGCGTGGAAGTGACGCTGCGGCTCTCCTACGAGGGGCTGGACGCCGGATACCGCAAGGCGTTCCGGCTCCTGGGCCAGCACCCGGGCGCCGACCTCGACGTCTACACGGCTGCCGCCCTGCTGGACATGGGGGTCCGGGACTCGGAGGAGGTTCTGGAGTACCTCCTGGACATGCATCTCGTCCAGCAGCACGAGCCGGGCCGCTACGCCTTCCACGACCTCGTCCGCAGCTTCGCCCACGTGCTGTCGCGGGCCCGGAGCTCCGGCGGCACCGGTGAGTTCAGCGACGAGGCGGCGGGCGCCGTGCGCCGGCTGCTGGAGTTCTCCCTGGCGGCCTCGGACGCCGCCTGCGACCTGCTCTTCCCGGGCAGGGTACGGATGGCGCGCCCGGAGTCGTCGTTCCGGCCGGAGCTGGCGCCGCTGGCGGGGGCGGAAGCCGCCCGCGACTGGTTCGAACGCGAACAGGACGGCCTGCTCGCGGCGATCGCCCTGGCCTTCCGGCGGGGTTTCGACCGCGAGGTCGCCCTGCTCGCGGCGAACGTCGTGTTCCACCTGGACCTGCGGGGCAGGCTCGACGAGTTCCTGGAGCTGTGCCGCACCGCTGTCGCCGCGGCCCGCCGACTGGACGAACCGGTCCTGCTGCGGCTGAGCCTGTCCAACCTGTCGGTGGCCTGCTGGAAACGCGGACGGTTCGAGGACGGCATAACGGCGGCGGTGGAGGCCCACCAGCTCGCCGTCGACCTCGGCGACCGGCGAGGACAGGCCAAGGACACCGGCGTCCTCGGCCTGCTGCTCGCCACGACCGGCCGTTTCGACGAGGCGCTGTCCCGGCTGGAACAGTCGATCGCTCTCAAACGCGAACTCGGCGCCGAGCGCGCCGAGGCGGAGTCACTGTCGAACATCAGCGGCGTCCACATGGAGCGCGGCGACTTCGATGACGCGGTGCGGGCCGCGACCCGTTCGGTGGAACTCGCCCGCGAACTCGGCGCTGTGGAGAAGGAACTCGTGGGGATGAGCGATCTCGCTCAGATCCAGTTGGCGATGGGCGACGTCGAAGCTGCCGCAAGGACGCTGGCGCAGGCCCGCGAACGGGCTCCCGGCGTTCTTCCCCCGGCCGAACGGGCGCTTCAGCTCATCCTCTCCGCGGAGGCCGAGAGCCGGCACGGACGGTGGGAACGGGCGCTCCAGTGGGCGGAGGAGGCCCTCGCCACCAAGGGATTGGAGGATGCTCCGGTGCGGGAGGCCACGGTCTGGAACACCGCCGGGCGTGTCTTCCACCGCAACGGCGACCACCAGCGGGCGCTGAGCCTGCACCGGCAGGCCCATGGCTCGGCGGCTCGGCTGGGCCACCGTGTGGAAGAGGCGTACGCCCTGGACGGCATGGCGGCCGCCCTGACCGCGCTGGACGAGGTCGAGAGGGCCGCCGAGCAGGGTGCCGCCGCCGAGGCAGCCTTCCGGGCCATGGGGATCCCCGGCCGCTTCCGCCGCTGAGACCGACCGCTTCCGCTCACCGGCCCCAACGCCACGTGCCGATGCCCGCCGTGATGGACGGCGGGCATCGGCACGAGGGGAACCGTGAGTGGCCGGTCCGGGCCGGCGGTCAGACGGCGACGGTGATGACGTTGGGGCCTTCGTCGCCGTTGGTTCCGGTGGTGATGACGTTGGGGCCTTCGTCGCCGTTGGTTCCGGTGGTGATGACGTTGGGGCCTTCGTCGCCGTTGGTTCCGGTGGTGATGACGTTGGGGCCTTCGTCGCCGTTCGTTCCGGTGGTGATGACGTTGGGGCCTTCGTCGCCGTTCGTTCCGGCCGTGACGATGTTCGGGCCTTCGTCGCCGTTCGTTCCGGCCGTGACGATGTTCGGGCCTTCGTCGCCGTTCGTTCCGGCCGTGATGACGTTCGGGCCTTCGTCGCCGTTCGTTCCCGTCGTGACGACGTTCGGGCCCTCGTCCGTGGCGAGCGTGAGGCTTGAGACGAGGTTCGGGCCCTCGTCCGAGGCGGGAACCGCCCCGGACGTCCCGGTGGCGAGGCCGGCTGCGAGGGCCAGGGTGAGCGCGGCGGAAGCGAGGAAGCCCGTCGTCGTGCCGATGACCTTGCTGCTCATGATGCCTGCCTGCCTTCTGTCGTCGGTCTGCGGTGCTGACAGGAAGAAGGTCGCGCCGAGCGCTCCCGCACTGTTCCGCATCCGTTACCGGCAGACAGGCACTGGTGGGGAATCGCTCGGGAACCCGATCGGTGTGCCGGCCGCGCACCCACGTACCGACGCTTCCCGGCGCCCACCGCGCCCCTGGGGGCGAGTCGTCACAGGGGCTCCGACCGCGGACTCACCTCGGCGTGCAGCAGCCGCTGCGCCTCCGCGACGGTCTGCGCGGCGTCGTGGGCCGACGCCGCGGTCAGCATGACGTAGCCCTCCGCGCCGCACCCGGCGCGCGGTATGTCGTCTCCTGACGTGTACGGGAAGTGCACCTCGTGCATACCGGGCAGCTCTGACACCGCTTCCAGCCCCCACACCGACAACAGCCGCCCTGTCGGCAGCCGGTAGAAGACCACGGCCGCACAGCGGTCGGCGGTGGGCGGCTGCACGGGTTTGCCGGTCAGAGCCTGGACGAGCTCCGCCTCCGCGCAGAAGCCCGTCGCGAGTTCGATCAGCGAGGCCACGGGTTCGTCCGGGTACCGAGCCTGGGAACGCACCACCCGCGGCCCGTTCGCCGTGAGCACGACCACGGTGTAGGCGAAGCCGAACTCGTACCCGGCGAGATCGAGCAGTTCCGTCGTGATCGCCCGTGCCTCTGCCTCGTCGCGTTCCCCGAGGGGCGCCGGGAACAGAGAACCGCTGCGCGCGGGCCAGGCACCGCGCAGTGCCACGATGCCCACCACCCGGTGCATTCCGTCGACCGTGAGCGTGACGACGCCGAACTCCGGCCCCTGCAAGTACTCCTCCACCAGGTAGGAGTGCTCACCGGGCGTTTCCACCGGACGGACGGCGGAGTCCTGGGAGAGCGGCGCCAGCGGGCGCACGGTGACCGGGGCGCCGATCTCTTCGACGGCGTCGGGCAGTTCCCGCGCGGTGCGGGCCCGGGCGGCCGCCACATACGAGTGCCGGCTGCCGTTGAGCAGGGCCCGCATCGCCGCGGGCTCACCCAACAGGCGTGCCGCGTCGGGTGGGTTGGGGCACACCCCCAGCCGGGCTGCGGTCTCCGTGACGGCGGGCAGTTCGGCCGAGCCCGCGGAGGCCAGCAGCCGCTCCGTGCCGTACCGCCGTACCGACGCCTCGATCGCCTTGGTCACCGCGGCGTCGTCCGTGAAGTCGACGAGGTCCACCGGCACGGGAGGCAGGGTGCCGTCGTGGGGCTGGTGCGCGTCGGCGAGTACCCGTACGCCGAATCCCGCCGCGACGGCCTCGTGGGCCAGACGCGGCGAGGGACAGACCAGCAGCAGTCGCTGCGGAGCGCGGTCCGGAGGAGGGTGCTCTTGGCGGCGCTCGTCTGTCTCGCTCATGGGTGGCTCCTCGTCTTTCGGCGGTGGGCGGGGTGCGGCATGCGTCGCGCTGCCGGCTGTCCCACGCGGCCGGGAGTTGATGATGGGTACCTGCTGTGGATGTCTGTTCGTGCGTCACCGGGTCGCTCCTGAGGAGTCGTTCCTGAGGATTCGCTCGTGCGGATCGTGCCCGCGTGTGGCACCGGTGCGCACCGGGATCGTCCCGCCGGCCGTTCCCGAACTCCTCCCCGCGCGTTCCCCGCGTAGTCCCCGTCCGTTCCCGGTGATCCGGGATGGGGGCGGTCCCGTACCGGTGGCCGGGGAACCGTTGGGGAAGGGAACGGGAACGGGCGCCGCGAAGCTCTCTTCGAGACCTGGACCAGGCCGGCGGCCGTCAGGCTCCCCTTCCTGGAGGGGAGAGGGACGCCAGCCCGCTTCCAGGAAGACCGGAAGACCAGGAAGACCAGGAAGACCTGGAAATCCAGGAAGAACAGCGAAGACCAGGACATCCGGAAGTCCAGGAAGACCTGGACGCAGCCTTCAGCGCCGTCGGCTCGGCATCGTCCGACGGCTGTCACCTCCCCGCCCTCGACTGGAGCCCCGATGAACGCCATTTCGAAGGAGCCCGCCTCTGTACTGCCCTTCCGCCCACCCGCCGGGCCCGGCACACGCTCCGCGACACCGACCGCCACCCCACCGGACCTCACCCGTATGGGGCTGCTGCGCCTGATGCGTGAAGACCTGGACGTCGTCGTCGAGCGGGATCCCTCCGTCCGCGGCCGTCGGGAGGCGGTACTGCACCCCGCGCTCACCGCCCTGTGGACGCACCGGATAGCGCACCGTCTGCACACCGCAGGCCGACGGCTGCCGGCCCGCCTCCTCGCCCGCTGGGCCCGGCGGGTCACCGCCGTGGAGATCCACCCCGGAGCCGTGCTGGGCCGCCGCGTGTTCATCGACCACGGGGCCGCCGTGGTCATCGGCGAGACCTGCACGATCGGTGACGACGTGACGATCTACCACCAGGTGACGCTCGGCGCGGTCGGCTGGTGGAGCGACAACCGCAGGCCGGAGGGCGCACGCCGGCACCCGGTGGTGGGCCGCAACGTCATTCTCGGCACCAACGCCACCGTGCTGGGCCCCGTGACCGTCGGCGACGACGCGATCATCGGCGCTCAGGCGCTGGTCAACAAGGACGTACCCGACGGGATGCGGATGCTGGCGGCGACCGCCTCCGGGCGCCCGCCGGGCCGCCCGGCCGAGGACGACATCGCGAGCATCGCCTCGGCGGGCTCCTGGTAGCCCGCCCTCACCCGGCATTCCCCCTCCACCGCTCACGCCCACCGCTCACGACGAGGAATCAAGCCCATGCGCACCCTTCCACCGCGTACGACACGACTCCCCCTGGCCCGTCCGGCCGTCGCCGACGGCATCGACGACCTGGTGGGCGCCACTCCGCTGGTCCGGCTGCGACTCGACGGTCTCGCACCGGGCGCCGAGGTACTGGCCAAGCTGGAGGCGGCCAACCCCATGTCCAGCAGCAAGGACCGGGCAGCCCTGTACATGCTCAAGGCCGCCGAGGAACGGGGCGACCTGGTCCCGGGCGGCACCATCGTCGAAGCCACCTCCGGCAACACGGGCATCTCGCTCGCGGCGCTGGCCGCCGCCCGCGGCTACCGCTGTGTCATCGTGCTGCCCGACAACGCCACGACCGAACGAGTGCGTCTGCTGGTGGCGCTGGGTGCCGAGGTGGTTCGGACCCCCGCCGACCTGGGATACCCGGGAGCGATCGAGAAGGCAGAGGAGATCCACGCCGCCACCGAGGGTTCCTGGTTCCCCTGCCAGCACGAGAACCAGGACAACGTCGAGGCGCACTACGCCACCACGGGCCCCGAGATCTCCGCCGCCCTCGAAGCGACCGGGCGTCGTGTCGACACCCTCGTGTGCGGGGTGGGCACCGGGGGAACCCTCACGGGTATTGCCCGCCATCTGCGGGAGAACGACGCGTCGGTACGGGTCGTCGCGGTCGAGCCCGAGGGATCACCGCTGCTGACGCGCGGTTACGCCGGCCGCCACCGCATCCCCGGTCTCAACGGAGGTTTCGTCGCCCCGACCACCGACGTCTCACTGATCGACGAGGCGATCGCCGTCACCGACGACGACGCCCTGCGCACGGCCCGCCAACTCGCCGCCGGTCAGGGTCTGTTCGTCGGTGTCTCGTCCGGCGCGGCCGTTCACGCGGCGCGCCTGGTGGCCGCACGCCCCGAGTACCGGGACCGGACCGTCGTCACCGTCCTGCCGGACACGGGCGAGCGCTATCTGAGCATGTGGGACGGCGCGTCATGACGCTGCTGCACTCGACCCTGCGCACGTTCGGCGAGGCCGTCAAGGTCCGCATCGGAGAGACGACGACCACGCGGTTCATCGCCCTCGCCGACACCACCGACGGCCGCCTCGGCCTGTTCCACCACCACATGCTTCCGGGCGCCGCCGGTGCGGCCCCGCACTACCACACCCGTATCTCGGAGTCGTTCTACGTCATCTCCGGCGAGGTCACCCTCCACGACGGCACCCGCTGGCGCACGGCCCACGCCGGTGACTTCCTGCACGTGCCGGAAAACGCCGTGCACGGCTTCCGCAACGACAGCGACGCCCCGGCGGAGATGCTGATCATCTTCACGCCCGCGGAGAACCGCGAAGAGTACTTCAAGGGCCTGGCCCAGCTCCTGGCCGACGGCAACACCCCGACCCGGGCCGAACTGGTGGCCCTCATGGAGAAGTACGACCAGTTCGAGGTCGACGAGCCCTGATGAGAGATCGACGAGCTCTGACGCCCTGACCCTCGCCGGTTCCCATCTGTTCCCACCGGCTCCTGCCCCATCCCCTGTTCGACAACTTCCGGGAGTAACCGACATGCATCCCGTCAATTGGGCCCGCTTCGGGCTGCTGGCCGCCCTGTGGGGGTGCAGCTTCGCCTTCATCAAGGTGTCGCTGGACGCCTTCGCCCCCCTCCAACTCGCCTTCGGACGGCTTCTCGTGGGCGCGCTGGTCGTCGCGCTGATCCTCGCCGTGACCAGGGCCGCGCCGCCGGACCGCAAGGCCTGGGGGCACATCGTCGTCGCCTCGGTGTTCGGCAACGTCGTTCCGTTCACCCTCTTCGCCGTCGGCGAGCAGCACACCACCGCCACTGTCGCCGGTGTCATCCAAGGCGCCACACCGCTCGTCACCATGGGCATCGCGGCCCTGGCCATCAGCACGGAGAAGCCCACCGCCCGCAAGGTGACCGGCCTCCTCATCGGGTTCGTCGGTCTGATCGTCGTGGTCGGGCCCTGGCGGACCGAGGGCTTCGGTTCCGTCGGCGGCCAACTGGCCTGTGTCGGAGCCGCGGTGAGCTACGCGATCAGCTTCGTCTACGTGCGCCGCTTCATCGCTCCCTACAAGATCCCCGCCCTGGCCGTGACCGCCGGTCAGCTCACCTCCGCCACGGTCATCACCGGCCTCATCACCACCTTCAGCATCGGCTGGGACCTGCCGGGCGAGCTGACGGCCGGCCCGTTGCTGTCGCTGCTGGTGCTCGGGGGCGCCTCCACCGGCATCGCCTTCGTCCTGATGAACCGGCTCATCGCGGACGCCGGCCCGACCACCGCCTCCGGCGTCAACTACCTCGTCCCCGTGTTCTCCGTGATCGTCGGCGCCCTCGCCCTGCGCGAAGCCATCACCTGGAACGTGCCGGTGGGCGGCGTGGTCGTCATCGCCGCGCTCGCCCTGGCGGAGGGACGCCTGTCCTGGCCGGCGCGCCGTGCCGCGGCACCGTCCGCGCCGGCGTCGCCCACACCCGATCCGGCGCCGACCGCGGTCGCCAGGGAGGCCTGCTGAGCGGTACCTTCCGGGCTTGCTGAGCAGCCCTTCCGAGTCCTGCCGTACGACGTTCGTCCGCCTGACTTCACGGTGCGTCCCGCTTCTCGGGACGCACCGTGCGGCGTTGTGGGGGCGGGGCTGAGAACACACCGTCTGTTCTCGGCCCCGCCCCCACCACGCCGTCACCTCCCGTTCCCCAGGCGCCTCTTTCGTTCCCACGGCCTCCCAGGCCGCCGGGAGCGATGCGGGACACAACCGGGAACGGCGCGAGCGAACCTTTCAGTACCAGGCAAGAGCACGGCACCACGGAAGGCCACGGCGGCACAGCAGCCGCAACGCGCCCCGGCCACCACGGAGCAGCGGGTCCACGACTCGCGCGGGGTGGCGCGTACCTCGGCGCCGCCTGGCCTTCGGGCGACGGGCCGCACCGTGCGCGCCCACCGCCCGCGGGCGGCCATGTCCCACGGCCGTCAGGACCGGGTGCCACCGCCGCCCGTCCACTCCCGATCTCCCCACTCCGCACCGGCAGGCCGATGCCACCCGCAGCGGCCTTCGAACACAGAAAGCAGCCACCGGCATGCCCCCAACCACCGCAGCCACCGCCCTCGGTGACGCCCGCATCATCACCGCGGCCGAACTGGAGTTCCACCCCGTCGCCGACCCCACCGCCCGCACCACCGTGGCGACCCCCGTCAGCCCGGCCGCGGGATCCACCCACGTCACCCTCCATGTCGTCCGCATCGCCGGCGGCGAGTCCTTCACCCCTGACGACAGCGCGGCCGAGGAGAACACCGTCGTCGTCTTCTCCGGCTCCGGCACCGCCGCGGTCGGCGACCTCAGCCGCCCCGTCGAGCGTGGCCGCGCCGCCTACGCCCCCACTGGCCGCACGCTCACCCTCACCGCCGACGACGCCGGGATGACGGCGTACATCTGGCGCACGCCCCTGGCCGGCGCCACCCCCGGCAGCGATCCGGTCCTGCACTCCTCGCTGTGGGACGACACCACCCAGCTGCGCGGCTTCACCGGCACCGGCCAGGTCGAGGCCGCCGAGGCCCGCGCCACCATGAACTTCGTCTTCTGGCCCGGCACCGGAAGCAGCCGCCTGTGCCTGCACTGCGGTATCCAGCAGCCCGGCGAGACCTTCAACGTCCACCTCCACCCCGACAGCGACGAGGCGTTCATCGCCTTCGAAGGCATCGGCCAGATGTACCTGCGTGACCGGTGGGTCGACGTCGCGGCGGGAGACGTGCTGTACGCGGCTCCCGGGGTCCTGCACGGCGCCCGCAACCCGCACACCGGCCCCGCCGCCCGCCGCTTCGTGACCTGCGGCGGCCCCAGCCCCTACGATCCCGCGCTCTACTCCGCCGCCGGCTACTCCTCCCAGGTCAGGTGAACGTCCCATGTGCCGCATCTACGGAACCTTCAACGTCCACTCCAGCGAGACCGAACTGCGCCGCGTCGCCGACCTGATGTACCACGGCGGCCCCGACGCCCAGGGCGTCGCCCACCGGCCCGACTGGGCACTCGGCAACAACCGCCTGTCGATCATGGACCCCGAGGGTGGTGCGCAGCCCTACCATCTCGGGCGCGTCACCGTGGTCTTCAACGGCGAGATCTACAACCACCGGGAACTGCGCGAGCGGCTCACCGGGCTCGGCTTCCACTTCACCGACCACTGCGACGGCTCCATCCTGCCGGCGCTCTACATCACCTACGGGGAACGGTTCGCCGAGCACCTGGACGGCATGTACTCGATCGCGGTCATGGACCTGCGCGCCACCCCGCGCATGGTGCTGGCCACCGACGACTCCGGCATGAAACCGCTCTACTACCACTGGGAACGCACCACCGGCCAGTTCCACTTCGCCTCCGAACTGCCCGCGCTCCTCGGCTTCTCCGGTGTGAGCGCGGAGGAGGACGAGATGGGCCTGGACGCCTACCTCACCTCCAAGACACCGTTCGGCGACCGCACCATGTTCCGCGGTATCCACGTGCTGCCGCCGTCCGTCACCGCCGTCGTCAGCCACCGGGACGGACTGCGCGTCAAGCACCGCCCGATGGCCCACGAGCAGGGCCTGCGCCCCGACCGGGGCCGCACCCTGGACGAGGCCGGCACGCAGCTGCGCGACCTGCTGTCCCGTGAGGTGTCCCGGCTGCTGATCGCGGACGCCCCCGTCGCCGCCGTCACCTCCGGCGGCCTCGACTCCAGCCTCGTCACGGCCCTGGCGGCCGACGCGTTCCGCACCAGCGGCGGCAGCGGTGCCCTGCACACCTTCAACATCGCCTACACCGGCACCTGGCCCAGCGACGAACGCGCCTACGCCGCCGAGGTCGCCCGCAGCGTCGGCACCCACCACCACCAGGTGGAGATCGACCCCGCCGGCTTCCCGGACCTGATGACCGACGTGGTGCGCCACCTGGGGCAGCCCAACGCCGACCCCATCACCCTCTCCACGTTCTCCCTGTTCCGCGCGGTCCGTGACGCCGGCTTCAAGGTCGCCCTCACCGGTGACGCCGCCGACGAACTCTTCAGCGGCTACAGCCGCATGACCCAGGCGGTCGCCGCCCACCACGGATCGGACTGGGCGGACGACTACCTCGACCACCTCGCCGCCGTCCCGCGGGCGCTGCGCGCGCGCCTGTACACCGACGAGTACGCGTTCGCCGTGGACGCGGCAGGCCCCGCCCTGCCGGACGACATCCGGCGGACCCTGCGGTTCAGCCCCGGCAGCCGTCTGCGGCGCATCACCGCGGTGGAGCAGCGTTATCGTCTGCCCGCCTACCACCTGCGCCGTGTCGACCACCTGTCGATGGCGAGCTCGGTCGAGGTGCGGCTGCCGTTCTGCCAGCCGTCGGTCGTGCGCTTCGCCGCCACCCTCACCGACAGCCAGCGGCTCGTACCGGGGCAGGGTGTCAAACGAGCCCTCTACCGGGCCGCCCAGGGGCTCGTCCCGCGCAGCGTGCTGGAGCGGCCCAAGCAGCCCTTCACCCTCCCGGTCACCGCGATGCTCGCCCCCGGTCAGCGGCTGTGGGCGATGGCCCGGGATGTGCTGGCCACCGAAACCCTGCGTGCCGACGGCCGTATCCGGCCCGAGCAGGTCGAGGCGCTCTTCGACGAACAGGCCGTCAGGCCCAGCGACACCGTCTCCCTCGCCCTGTGGTCCCTGATGTCGCACCAGCTGTGGCGGCAGGAGTTCTTCACGGCCGCCGATGCCCCGATCCGCCTTGCCGCACCGGCACCGGTCCTCCAGGTGGCGGCATGACCGTCACCCTCGCCAGGGCGCACGGTACGCCCTGCCCCACCGCCGTCGTGGACGCACGCACCCTGCCCGAAGCCGAACCCGAACTGCTGGCCCGGCTCACCGAACTGCGGGCGACCCTCGCCGACCACGGGGCCGCAGACGTCCTGAAGAACGCGCTCGTCCAACCCTCCCGGCATCCGCTGTTCGACCTGGACTACCGGTTCGTACAGTCGCTGCCGGACCGTCTCGACAGCTTCGACCTGCGCGGATCGTGCGGGCACTCCATCCTGGCCGCCGTGGAGGCAGCCGCCCGCACGGGCATGATCCAGCCGCTCGTGCCGGGCTGCCGGGTGCGGGTCAACGTCCTCAACAACGGCGACAACGTCGTGTGCGAGACCGAGGAAACCTCCGACGGGGGCACGCGCTTCACCGCCCACTTCCTGTGCTCCCCGCCCCGCCCGGTGCGGGAGCTGCTCATCACGGGCGAACCTGTCACCGGCATTCCGTTCGAGGGACGGATGGTCCCCGTCTCCCTGGTCTCGATGGGCAATCCGTACATCTTCGTGCACGCCGTCGAACTCGGCGTCCCCACCGTCGACGAACTCTTCGCCGACGACCTGGTGCTCTTCGACCGGATGACCCGGCTGCGCCGCGCGGTCTGCGAGGCGCAGGGCTGGGACACCGGGGGCGCCTTCCCGAAGGTCGCCGCGCTGCTCCCGGACGCCGTGGGCTCGCTCGCGGTCCGCGCCATATCCGTGCCGTCCTGGCACCCCACGGTGGCCCTCACCGGCGCGACGTGCCTCGCCGCGGGCGCCGCCGTCGAGGGCACGGTGCCCCACCTGCTCTCCGGCCAGTCGGAACAGGCACACAGCGGCATGCTCGCCCTGCGCACACCGGGCGCCACGATCCGCGTCTCCGCCCGCACCACCGGTGGCCCGCACGACCGGCGGCTCGCCTGGATCTCCGTAGCGGAGAAACAGGTCGACTACCGCGGCCGCTTCCTGCCCGCCCGAACCTCCCAGGAGTTGTCATGGCTTCCACTGACAGCCTGACCGTGCCCGACGCGCCGGACTTCACCGACGCGCTGCTCACCCTGCCGGCCTCCGGGCTCACCGCGCCGGTACGCGAGCGTCTCGCCGCCTGCGCCCGGGCCGCCGACACGAGCGGCGAACCCGACCGGGAAGCCGTGGCCCTGCTGCGGGACAGCGGAATGCTCGGCCTGGCCCTGCCCTACGAGTACGGCGGCACGGGCGACGACGCCCAGGAGCTGAACACGGCCGTCGAACAGGTGGCGCAGGTCAACGCCTCCGCCGCGATCATGCTCTTCCAGCACTACGCGGTCAGCCGGCGCGTCCTGGAACACGGCAGCCCGGCGCTGTGCCGCCGGCTGCTGCCCCGGCTCGCCCGCGGTGACTGGCTCGCCGCCTCCGCGTGGAGTGAGACGGGCGCGGGCGCGAACAAGAAACGGCTGTCCACCACGGCCCGCCGCACGCCCGACGGAGGCTGGGTCCTGGACGGTGCCAAGTCCTTCACCACCAGCGCCGGTCTGGCGGACGTCTACCTGGTGCTGGCACAGACCGAGGAACCGGCGGCGGACAGCGGGGCCGACACCGGGTACGGCTCCGCCGGACAGACCTTCTTCCTGGTGACGGCGGACACCCCCGGACTGGAGCCGGACACGTCGCTGCGACTGACCGGTATGCGTGGTTCCGCCACCGGATTCGTCTCCGTCCACGACTGCCATGTGCCGGACGCGAACCGGCTGGGCCCCGTCGGCGCGGCAGCCTCGATCATCGCCGGCGTCCGGGACAGCGGCGCCAGCCTCGGTGCCGTCTCCGTCGGTCTGGCCCAGGCGGCCCTCGACCTCGCCCACGAACACGCCGAGCGGCGAGGACTGACGGCGCAGCAGGCCGTCCGTCACCAGCTCGTCGACCTCGCCACCGAGGTCGAGGCCGCCCGCGCGGTCGTCGAGCGCGCGGGACGGCGCAGCGCCGCCGACCCCGGCGTCACCACGCTGCACTCCAAGCTCTTCGCCTCCTCGGCCGCCGAGCGGGTCGTCAGCGCCGTCGAGCGGATGCTCGGCTCGGCCGGCTACGTCGCCTCGCACGACATCAACCGCTACGACCGCGACGCACGCGCCGTCGCCCTGATGGGACCGACCAACGACCTCTGCAAGGAACTGGTGAGTCTGACGTGGAACCGCTGAGTACCCCCAACGCCGTGAGTACCCCGAATCCCGCTCCCGCCGACCTGATCGTCGAAGGCGGCCGCCTCGTCACCCCCGAAGGCGTCCGGACCGGCACCGTCGTGATCCGTGAAGGCCGCGTCGCGGCCCTGCTCGCGGCAGGGGAGCCCCTGCCGCCGGGCCCGCGCCTCGACGCCCGGGGCCGCTATGTGCTGCCGGGCCTGATCGACTCCCACGTCCACTTCCGCACCCCGGGCCTGGAGTACAAGGAGACGTGGGAGCACGGCAGCCGTGCCGCCCTCGCCGGGGGAGTGACCACCGTCGTCGACATGCCCAACACCCGTCCGCCGTCCCTGGACGAAGCCGGGATCATCGCCAAGGCCGACCGGATCGCCGGCCGTTCCTGGGCCGACTACCGCTTCCACATAGGCGCCGATCCCGACCACCCCGAACTCCTCGCGGACCTCGACCCGCGGACAGCGACCTCCGCGAAGGTGTTCATGGCGGGCCACCACACCGCGCCGGTCGTCTTCCGTGACGGCGAGCAGCTGCGGCGGGCCTTCGCGGCCGCCGCCCGCGGGGGCGTCCGGCTGGTCCTGCACGCCGAGGACCAGCATGTCTTCGACCTCCTCGACGTGGGCTCGGGCGACCCGGACTCCTATGGCCAGTACGAGCCGCACCGGCCGCGCTCCGGCGGCATCGTCGCTGTCGCCCAGGTGGTCCGCCTGGTCCGCGAGTACGGGACGAAGGCGCACATCCTGCATGTGTCCTCGGCTGAGGAGGCCGACCTGCTCACGGCGGCGGCCGCCGAGGGACTGCCCCTCACCTTCGAAGTGACCGGCCACCACCTGTCGTTCACCCACGACGACACCACACGGCGGGGTCCGCGCACTCGGCTCTCCCCGGCCATCCGCGACGGCCGCGACCAGCGGCGCCTCTGGCAGGCCGTACTGCACGGCCAGGCCGCCACCCTCGGCAGCGACCACGCCCCCCACACGGTGGAGGAGAAGAACCGCCCACCCGCGGAAGCGCCCCCCGGACTCCCCGGTGTGCAGGAGCTGGCCACGGCCGTCTGGACCGGGCTGCAGTCACGGGGAGTCGAGCCCGACGAGGCTGCCCTGCATCTGGCCCGGCTCATGGGTGACGGACCCGCCCGCCTCTTCGACCTGCCCGGCAAGGGCCGGCTGGAGCCGGGGGCGGACGCCGACCTGGCGCTGCTGGACCCGTCCGAGCGCTGGCAGTTCTCCGGGCGCGACGTGATGTCGCTGTGCGGCTGGTCGGCGTACGAGGGCTGGACCTTCACCGGTCGCTTCACCACCACGGTGAAGGCGGGACGTGTCGCCTGGGACATCCGTACCGGGTTCGCCGGCCGTCCGCAGGGCCACTGGCTGCAGGGTGCGGCCCGCTCACTGGAGGCGGCCCGATGACCGGAACCCTCCTCGCGCCCCAGCCCGCTCGCGGCACCGCGACCGACCTGGCCGAGTCCTTCCGGGCGGCGATGTCCGCCCTGGCGGCACCCGTCACCATCGTCACGTGCTACGACGACCGGGGCACCCCACGCGGTCTGACGGCCAGCGCCGTGTCGTCCCTGTCGCTGAGTCCGCCGCTGTTCCTCGTCTGCATCGACCGGGGCTCCCGTACCCACGATGCGCTGACCAATGCCGACGCCTTCGCCGTGCACCTCCTCGGCCCGGGCGACGAGCACCTCGTCCGGCGGTTCACGCGACCGGCCGAGCAGCGCTTCGACGACGTCGCGCTGGCGGCGGACGCGCATCCGGCACCCGTCCTCCGTGACGTCAGCCTGACCCTGCGGTGCGTGCGGCACGACATCCTGGAAGGAGGGGACCACACGATTCTGGTGGGCCGGGTCACCGGTGTGGACGGCGAACCCGCCCACGCGGGCGGCCTGGTATGGCACCGAAGGGGTTTCGCCCACGCGCGGCGCCCATGACCCGACGCCGCCCTCTCACTTCGAACGGGTGGTCGGCTCACCGCCGAAGACAGTCCGCTCACCACAAAGGGTGATGTCTCCGAAGGGATCTCCGCGGACACCGGAGCGTCGTAAGCCGCTCCCGCCGGATGGAATTCCCGATCAGTTTCCGATGGCCGAGGGTCGCATCGACCTCGGCCATCGCTGTTTGTTCTCGACCGCCTCTGACCAGCTTCGATCGATTCAATTCTGTATCAGGAGCGGATGTCCGAAGGTTTATCGGCCTGTCGTACGACGTCTCATACCAGGGCGGGAACCTTTGCCCGGGTCTTTGTCAACTGCACACCGCACGTGACGCGTTGGCGACTACTGTGAGTCGCCGTCGCGCGACGCAGGACTGAGTTCTCCGGTCTTCGGTTCTCTCGACCGGCACGCGATGGCGCATGCCCGGGTCGCGCAGACGCGGGAGCCCCCCACGCACCCGACGCACCAGTACAAGGACACCGATGTCTCAGCTCCGCGCACCGACCGCCCGGTCCGACCGCCGTGAGGGCGGCCGGCACGGACGACCGGTCGCCCGCACCGCCCCCTCGCCGCCCGAGACGCCGATACGGCCACAACTGCTGCGCCTGGCCGTCCTGCCGCCCATCGCGGTGGCGCTCAGCGCCTGCGCGGCCGTGCTCTTCACCGTCCGCTCCACCGGAGCACGCCCCAGCCCCATCCTGTGGGCCGTGCTCGCCGGAGCCGTCGGGGTCACCCTCGCGGGCATCGTGATCGCCGCCGTGGCCGCCGACCGCGCCGCGAAGTCCGTGAGCGAACGCCTCGGCGCACTGCGCCGCACCAGCGCCCGCGGTGAGGCCGACCTGCGCACCCTCGTCGAGGCGCTGCGCCGGGGCGAGGGCCCGCCCGAGCGGGCGGCGCGCGGCGAACCGGCCACGGACGCCGACGAGTTCGAGCTGCTCGCCGCGGACCTCGCGCACGCCCACGACGCCGCCGTCACCGCGGTCGTCCAGGCCTCCCGGCTCTCCAGCCAGGCCGGCAGCGAACAGAAGGTCGAGGTCTTCGTCAACCTCGCCCGGCGCCTGCAGTCCCTGGTGCACCGCGAGATCTCGATCCTCGACGAGCTGGAGAACGACATCGAGGACCCCGAGCTGCTCAAGGGACTCTTCCACGTCGACCACCTCGCCACCCGCACCCGCCGGCACGCCGAGAACCTCGCCGTGCTCGGCGGCGCCGTCTCCCGCCGCCAGTGGAGCAACCCGGTCCCCATGACCGAGGTGCTGCGCTCCGCCATCGCGGAGGTCGAGCAGTACTCACGGGTCAAGCTGGTGCCGCCCATCGACGGCACCCTGCGCGGGCACGCGGTCGCCGACGTCATCCATCTGCTGGCCGAACTCGTCGAGAACGCCACGGTGTTCTCCGCCCCCCACACCCAGGTCCTGCTGCGCGCCAACATCGTCACCTCCGGCCTCGCCGTCGAGGTCGAGGACCGCGGTCTCGGTATGCCGGTGACGGAGCAGAACAAGATGAACACCCTGCTCGCCGACCCGGACCAGGTGAACGTCGCGAGCCTCCTCCAGGACGGCCGCATCGGCCTGTTCGTGGTCTCGCAACTCGCCCGGCGACACGGCATCCACGTCCGGTTGCAGACCAACATCTACGGCGGCGTCCAGGCCGTGCTCATCGTCCCCCAGGGACTGCTCGGCACGGAGCCGGGCACCTCCGGCGACGTACCGCAGCAGCAGCAGCCGCAGCCACAGCCCCGGCCTGCGGCCACCCAGCCGCAGCAGCACCGGCCCGCTTCCACCGGTCAGGGCGCCACCCACGCCCTACCACGACAGCAGACACCGGCCGGCCCCAGCGGCGGCCCGAGCCGGCTGCCCGTGCGCGACACCCGCCAGGAGCGGCCCACCCCGGCCGACGCCCCGCCCGGCATCCGCCCCGACGACCGGCGGGCCCTCCTGGAGAACACCACGACACCCCCCGTCCCACGCACCGGCGCGGTCCCCGGCACCACGGGCAAGCCCCAGCTGCCCCGGCGGCGCGCCCAGGAGCACATGGCGCCCCAGCTCCGGGGCGGCCCCGTGCCCACGGCCCGCCAGGACCCCGACCACTACGTCGGCCACGACCCCGGTCTGATGGCGGCCTTCCAACGAGGGATCGGCCTGGCGGAGGCCCACCCCATGGACCCGGCGCACACGGACCCGACGCCCCTGGACGCGGCCCACCAGAGCGATGCGCGCACAGCGCCCCCGCCCCGCGAGGGGCACGGGACGCGGGAGTCCGCTCCCGGACACGACCTCACCGCCCGGCACGACGGGAGCACACCGACCGGATGACCGCATCCCTGCCCACCCCCTCCGCTCCCGCGGACCCTCGTACCCCAAGGAGTCGATCCACCATGGCAAGCGACGCCCCGACCGGCCATGTCTCCGATCTCGACTGGCTGATGAGCGGCCTCGTGCAGCGCGTACCGCACACCACGAGCGCCGTGCTGCTCTCCTGCGACGGGCTCGTGAAGTCGGTCCACGGCCTCGACCCGGACAGCGCCGACCACATGGCCGCGCTGGCCTCCGGCCTCTACTCCCTCGGCCGCAGCGCGGGGGTCCGCTTCGGGGACGGCGGCGACGTGCGCCAGGTCGTCGTCGAACTCGACTCGACCCTGCTGTTCGTCTCCACGGCCGGCTCCGGCACCTGCCTCGCCGTCATGGCCGGACGCGAGGCCGACGCCGCGGTGCTCGGCTACGAGATGGCGATGCTGGTCAAGAGCGTCCGCCCGTACCTGATGACACCGCCCAGGCAGCCCGCCGTCGAACCCTCGGCGTTGAGGCCTTGAGCGCGGCCGCGGTCGGCGACGGGCCCTGGCTCGACGCCGCGGCCGGACGGCTGGTGCGTCCCTACACGGTCAGCGACGGCCGGACCAGGCCGACCGCCACGCTCGACCTCCTGACGCAGGTGATGGCCACCGGAACCCTCCCCCTCGGCTACCTCGGCCCCGAGCACGCCCAGGCACTCGACCTGTGCCGGGCACCCGTCTCGGTCGCCGAGATCGCCGCGCACCTGAAGCTGCCGGCGGCGGTCACCAAGGTGCTCCTGTCCGACCTGGTCGACTGCGGGGCCCTCACCGAGAGGCCCCCGGTCTTCCACCACCCCACAGACCGGTCTCTTCTGGAGGCAGTGCTCGATGGACTACGACGACAGCTCTGATCCCTTCCCCACCGCACTCAAAATCCTGGTGGCGGGCGGGTTCGGAGTCGGCAAGACGACTTTCGTCGGCGCGGTGAGCGAGATCGCGCCGCTCAGCACGGAGGAGCTGCTCACCACGGTCAGCGCCGCGACCGACAGCCTCGACGGAATCGAGAACAAGGTCGAGACGACCGTGGCCATGGACTTCGGCCGCATCACCCTCGACCCGGAACACGTGCTCTACCTGTTCGGCACCCCCGGCCAGCAGCGGTTCTGGTTCATGTGGGACGAACTCTCCGACGGCGCGCTCGGCGCGGTCATCCTCGCCGACACCCGCCGTCTGGAGGACTGTTTCGCCGCCGTCGACTTCTTCGAGCAGCGCGGCCTCCCCTTCGTCGTCGCGGTCAACGAGTTCGACGGCTCGTTCCGCTACGACCCGGCGGAGGTACGCGCGGCGATCGACCTCGGCCCCGAGATCCCGGTCGTGTGCTGCGACGCCCGGATCTCCAGTTCCGGAGTGCAGACCCTGCTCACCCTGGTCGGCCACCTCCTCGCTCATACGTCCCCGCACGCTCGAAGCCACGGAGCCCACACATGAGGGACGACATGAGCGGTGGAGTACGGCCATGAGCTACCACCCGGGCCGTCCGCCCGGCCGGCTGCTGCTGACCCCCGAGGACCGGGACGCCCCCGAGCGCGTACGACGGCTGCGCCTGCTGGGCCTCGGCGTACACCCGGAGCCCGGCCCCGGCTCCGGCTTCGACGGATTCGCGCAGCGGCTCGCGGAGGTCGCCTCGGCGCCGTACGCGATGGTCACCTTCGTCGACGAGCACCGGCAGTTCTTCGCCGGACTGCACACGCCCGACGGCATCCTCGTCGAAGCGGAAGGCGCGAAGACCATGGCGTCCCGCCATATGCCCCGCGAGTTCGGCTTCTGCCCCCATGTGGTGGTCCGACGCAAGGCACTGGTCCTGGAGGACGTCAGTGAGTACCCGCGGTTCGCCGGAAACCCGATCGTGGACGAGGTCGGCATCCGCTCCTACCTCGGCGCCCCGCTCGTCGACCGCACGGGCATCGCCCTGGGCACGGTCTGCGCCGCCGACGTCACCCCGCGCCGGTGGGGACGGGCCGGCCTGGAGACCATCAAGGCGATGGCCGCCGAACTGGTCGAGCAGCTCGAACGCCGGGAGCCGTGTCTCTAGACCCCAGCTCTGCTCAGGGAGCCGGACTCCGTGGTCATTCCGTCATGAACCGTACGACGACGGTGTCCCCTTCGGGGAAGGTGATCCGCGCCTCGTCCTCCTCCACCGCACAGCCCACCGACTCCCGCAGCGCCTGAGGATGGACGGTGTCCCGGGTCAGCACGAGCAGCGTGACGAAGATTCCACTGCCGCCGGGCAGACCGGCGCCGCACCGCAGGTACGGCGTCGCGGAGTGCGCGCCGAACGCGTTGGCCTCCACCTCTCGTGCGATGCCCGTGTCCTCGTCCCAGCCGTGGAGGGCGACCATCGCGCTGTTGAGTCCGTGCGCGGTCCGTACCAGCGCCCAGCCCGCACCCCGCTCGGCCGACGGCCGGTTCCGGTCCGCGACCGCGTACCCGCCCTCCCGGACCGCCGCACCCGCCGGGGCGTGCACCCGGTGCACCCGGACCTCCCACGGCCCCCGCAGCACGCTCGTCGTCTCGACCGGGAACGTGTCCTCCCTGCCCGGCAGTTGAGCGTCGTACCGGGACGCCGCCATCCGTCCGGCGCACCGCAGGGGCCGGATCCGGCGCCGTCGCGAGGGCGTACCGTCCGGCGCGAGGAGCGCCAGATGGCCGTCCACGTTGCGCTCCCGCGCGTGCGTCCCCGCCTCGGGCGCCGTCGCCGTCGAGTAGCCGAACCGGCTGGCGTGCGGATCGTCGTCGGCGGGATCCTGCGGCGAGCTGCCGTGGTTGACGAGCCGTACGATCCCGTCGTGCCGGGTGCCGTGCAGCAGCCAGCCAGGGGCCGGGAGCGCCGTGTACTGGTCGGACACCTCGACGGGCAGCGGCTGCTCGCGCTCCCGCCACACCGGGTGCCCGGCGGGCAGCAGCAACCCCAGGAAGGCGGTGCTCGCCCAGTACGGCGAGCCCGGCCCCGCTGACGCCCCCGTCGCGGGCAGGAACGTGCCGTACCAGCCGAGCGGCAGCAGCCCGCGCTCGTCGGGCGCGCCCCGCTCCACGAAGTGCCGTACGGTCCCCGAGGCCAGACGCCGGGTCAGCCCCGGGGCCAGGGGCGTGCAGCCCGCCAGGGCGCCCAGCCACACGGGGGCGGTCGCGGCGAAACGGTACGTCAAGGAGCGTCCGTGGTGGACGGGGGCGCCGTCCGCGCCGAAGAACTGCGGGTAGGAGGCCAGGAACTCGGCCAGCCGCCTGCGGTAGACGCGGCCGCGCCCTCCGTCGTCGCCGCCCGCGATACGGCACCACAGCAGCGGATACAGGTGCAGACACCAGGCGTTGTGGTAGTCGAACGTGCGGCCGTCGCCGTCGGAGTACCAGCCGTCGCCGACGTACCAGTCCTCGATGCGGTCGAGGCCGGCCTCGATGTCCTCCTGCCGGTACGGCGCCCCGACCGACGCCAGGAACTGCTCGGCGACCACCTGGAAGAGCCGGCCGTGGTCGTCCACGGTACGGCGCCCCACGAAGCCCCACAGCCAGTCCACGATCTGCTCCTGGGCCTCGGGCGGCAGCCGGTCCCAGATCCATGTGCGGGTCTCGTGCAGGCCGAGCGCGATGGCGGCCGCCTCAGCCATCTGCGGCGAGCAGTCGGTGAGTTCGGGCCATGCCTCGCCGCTGTCACGGTCCGAGCCCGTGGTCAGGCCCCGCACGTACCGTTCGGTGAGACGGGGATCGACGGCCCCGCCGGCTCCCGCGATCCGGAAGGAGGCCAGCAGGAACGAGCGGGCGAAGCCTTCGAGCCCGTCCGCGACCACACCCGACGTCGAGCCGCGGCCGGGCAGCCGGTACTGCGCGAAGCCGGGTGTCGCGTACGGGAACAGGGCTTCGAGTTGCCGGTCGGCGAGCGCCTCCCAGTGCTCGCGGGTCCAGCCGGTGAACGGGGAAAGGACACGGTCGGTGGGCGGCAGGGCCATGTGCGGTGCGGGCAGCATGACGGTGTTTCGGCTCCTTGGCAGTGGGGGTGCCGGGACGGGGTGGTGCCTGGTCGGGGTGGTGACTCTCACGGGGATACGGCGAGCGGCGGCGAGGGGATCAATACCCTCGCGCGCCTCGTGCACCGCAACGGCGCCCACAGCCCTGGGCGTGAAGGAAAGCTGCGGCGGCGCTTAAGAAAACCTCGATGGACCGGGGCGCGAGCGTACGGCAGATTTCCTACGGGTTTCCCCGGGGTCGCTCAGATCCCTCCCTCTCTTCCACGAGATCACACCCCCTCCCCGGTCCGGGCTTCTTCGGCATGCCCGGCTCCGGGGTCTCACCCACAGGAGCCGTAGCGTGAAGGCGCTGGTCAAGGAGAAGGCGCAGCCCGGGCTGCGGCTCGCGGACGTCCCGCAACCCGAGGCGGGTCCGGGCGATGTACTGATCAAGGTCCTCAGAACCGGGATCTGCGGGACCGACCTGCACATCCGCAACTGGGACGGCTGGGCGCGGCAGACCATCCGCACCCCGCTCGTGATCGGCCACGAATTCGTGGGCGAGGTCGTCGGGACGGGTCGCGACGTCACCGACATCAAGGCCGGCGACCGGGTCAGCGGTGAGGGCCACCTGGTGTGCGGCAAGTGCCGCAACTGCCTCGCCGGACGCCGGCACCTGTGCCGTGCCACGGTCGGGCTCGGCGTCGGACGGGACGGCGCCTTCGCCGAGTACGTGGCGCTGCCCGCGTCCAACGTGTGGGTGCACCGGGTGCCCGTGGACCTCGATGTGGCGGCGATCTTCGACCCGTTCGGCAACGCCGTGCACACCGCGCTCTCCTTCCCGCTGGTCGGCGAGGACGTGCTGATCACCGGAGCCGGCCCGATCGGACTGATGGCCGCCGCCGTGGCACGGCACGCCGGTGCCCGCAACGTCGTCGTCACCGATGTGAGCGAGGAGCGGCTGGACCTCGCGCGCAAGATCGGCGTCGACCTCGCGCTGAACGTGTCGGGCGCCCGGATCGCCGACGGACAGAGGCAGTTGGGGCTGCGCGAGGGCTTCGACATAGGGCTGGAGATGTCCGGCCGCCCCGAGGCGCTGCGCGACATGATCGCCAACATGACGCACGGCGGCCGCATCGCGATGCTCGGGCTGCCCACGGGGGAGTTCCCGGTGGACTGGGCGCGGATCGTCACCTCCATGATCACGATCAAGGGTATCTACGGCCGGGAGATGTTCGAGACCTGGTACGCGATGTCGGTCCTGCTGGAGGGCGGACTGGACCTGGCCCCGGTGATCACCGGCCGGTACGACTACCGCGACTTCGAGACGGCGTTCGACGACGCGGCGAGCGGCCGCGGCGGCAAGGTCATCCTCGACTGGACTGCTTGATTTCTGGCTCGGTTCGCCTCCGGGGCGCTCAAGCCCCGTCGGCTCACTCGCCCACCGCACCCTAGGGAGCCCTCGATGTTCGACTCTGTACGCGCCGATGTGCGCGCCACCCTCGACGAGATCCGCGCCGCCGGCCTGCACAAGCCCGAGCGTGTCATCGGTACACCGCAGTCCGCGACCGTCGGCGTCACCGCGGGCGGCCGCCCCGGCGAGGTGCTCAACTTCTGCGCGAACAACTACCTCGGCCTCGCCGACCACCCCGAGGTCGTCGCCGCCGCCCACCGGGCGCTCGACCGCTGGGGCTACGGCATGGCCTCCGTGCGCTTCATCTGCGGAACGCAGGAGGTGCACAAGGAACTGGAGGCACGGCTGTCGGCGTTCCTCGGCCAGGAGGACACGATCCTTTACTCCTCCTGCTTCGACGCCAACGGAGGCGTCTTCGAGACCCTGCTGGGCCCCGAGGACGCGGTGATCTCCGACGCGCTCAACCACGCCTCGATCATCGACGGCATCCGTCTGTCGAAGGCCCGCCGCTTCCGCTACGCCAACCGCGACCTGGCCGAGCTGGAACAGCGGTTGAAGGAGGCGGCCGAGGGCGGCGCCCGGCGCAAGCTGATCGTCACCGACGGCGTGTTCTCCATGGACGGCTATGTGGCGCCCCTGCGCGAGATCTGCGACCTCGCCGACCGGCACGACGCGATGGTCATGGTCGACGACTCGCACGCCGTCGGCTTCGTCGGTCCAGGCGGCCGAGGCACGCCCGAACTGCACGGCGTCATGGACCGCGTCGACATCGTCACGGGCACCCTCGGCAAGGCCCTGGGCGGCGCGTCCGGCGGGTACGTCGCCGCACGCGCCGAGATCGTCGCCCTGCTGCGCCAGCGCTCCCGGCCGTACCTCTTCTCGAACACCCTCGCCCCGGTGATCGCGGCGGCCTCGCTGAAGGTGCTCGACCTGCTGGAATCGGCGGACGACCTGCGGGTCCGGCTCGCCGGGAACACCGCGCTGTTCCGCAGCCGGATGACCGAGGAGGGCTTCGACATACTCCCCGGCGACCACCCGATCGCACCCGTCATGATCGGCGACGCGGCGGTGGCCGGGCGCATGGCCGAGCTGCTTCTGGAACGCGGGGTGTACGTGATCGGCTTCTCGTACCCGGTCGTCCCGCAGGGCCAGGCCCGCATCCGGGTGCAGCTGTCGGCCGCGCACTCGACGGAGGACGTGCACCGTGCGGTGGACGCGTTCGTGGCGGCGCGGGCGGAACTCGGGCTCTGAGCGGCACCGGGTTCCCGACCGACCCGGAGCAGCTGGGAGAATCGGTCGCATGATCGAAGCACGGCGGCTGCACATCCTCCGCGCGGTGGCCGACCACCGGACGGTGACCGCGGCCGCCGCAGCGCTGTACCTCACCCCGTCGGCCGTCTCCCAGCAGCTCACCGCCCTGGAGCAGGAGACCGGCCACCGGCTGGTCGAGCGCGGTGCGAAGGGAGTACGGCTGACGCCCGCCGGTGAGATCCTGCTCGCCCACACCCACGCGGTCCTCGCCCAGCTGGAGCGAGCGGAGGCGGAGCTGGCCGCGTACCGCTCCGGGGCGGCCGGCACGGTCACCGTCGCCTCCTTCGCGACCGGCATCGTCCTCGTCGTCGCCCCGGCGCTGACGCGCCTGGCCGCCACGGCCCCGGGGATCCGCGTCCACGTCCAGGACGCCGAGGGCGACGCCAGCCTGCCCATGGTGCTGGACCGTCAGGTCGACATCGCGGTCGCCGTCGAGTACCGGGGCTCCCCCGACGCGGACGACCCGCGCCTCACCCACGTTCCGCTGTACGCCGAGCCCTTCGACGCCGTCGTCCCGGTCACCCACCGCCTGGCCGACACCGCCGAGGTCCCGCTCGCGGAGCTGGCCAAGGACCCATGGATCGGCCCCTACCCGGGTAATCCCTGCCACGACGTCGTGGTCCTGGCCTGCGAGAACGCCGGGTTCCAGCCCCGCCTCCAGCACTCCTCGGACGACTTCCGCGCGGTCGTCGCCCTGGCCTCGGCCGACGCGGGCGTCGCCCTCGTGCCGCGCTCGGCCCTGCACGGCATGGACCTCACCGGAGTCGTCGTCCGCCCCGTCGACGGCACAGCGCCCACACGCCGGGTCTTCGCCGCCGTGCGCCGGGGCGCGGAGGGACATCCGCTGATCCGCCCCGTACTGGAAACCCTGGGTGAGGCGGCAGCCATGGGGTGAACGGTCCGTGGGGCAGCACATCCGGTCCTCGACGGGGCGCAGGTGACGCTCTCCGGTTGGTTGTCAGTGGCGCCCGCTACCGTGCGTCTCATGCTGGATGCCGAAGACGTGCGACGTATCGCCCTCTCCCTGCCGGACACGACGGAGAAGATCGCCTGGAGCATGCCCACGTTCCGGGTGGCGGGGAAGATGTTCGCCACGCTGCCCGAGGACGAGACCTCCATCGCCGTGCGCTGCCCCAAGGTGGAGCGGGACGAGCTGGTCCTGGCCGAACCGGACAAGTTCTGGATCGCCGACCACGAGGCGGGCTTCGCCTGGGTTCGGGTCCGGCTGGCCGCCCTGGAGGACGGGACCGAGCTGCGCGACATCCTCGCCGACTCCTGGCGGCAGGCGGCACCGCCACGGCTGCTGGAGGCGCATCCGGGACTGGGGCTGCCGGTGGCGGACTGAGTCAGCGGACGTGGACCGCCGCCGCCCCCAGGAACCCCGTGATCCGCTCCCGCAGCGACCCGGCGTCGAGACCGTGCGCGGACACGTGCTCCTCGACCGTCCCGTACCGCCGCAGTTCCCGGCGCCCGACCCCGAGGCCCAGCACCCGGTGCGGGACGTCGGCGAGTGCGTCGTTCGCGGCGGCCGTGGAGGTACCGGCCAGGTACGGCTCGACGAGAACCACCTCCGCTCCGGCCGCCTCCGTGGCACGGCGCAGCGCGGCGGCGTCGAAGGGGCGCACGGTGGTGGCGTACAGGACGGTGACGTCGAGCCCCTCCGTGGCGGCGAGTACGGCGTCGAGCAGCGGCCCGACGGCGACGACCACGCCGCCGCGCCCTTCGCGGACGGTGAGGAACCGGGCCCCGTCGACCGGGAGGCCCCGCTCGTTCGCCTGCACGGACAGCCGCACGTACACCTTGTCCGCCTTGTTGCCGCCCGGGCCCACCGCATGCCGCAGCAGGGTCTCCGCCTCGTCGGGGTGCCCCGGGACGTGTACGGTCCAGCCGTCCAGCGTGTCCAGCAGGGCCACATCGCCGGGTGCCATATGGGTGAAGCCCCCGGCGGGCCAGTCGAACGACGCGGCGGCACTGACCAGCACAGCGCCCACGTCCTGGTGACCCAGATCCAGCTTGACCTGCTCGAAGGGCCGCTCCACGAGGAAGCTGGCGAAGGTGTGCACCACGGGCCGCATCCCGGTCAGTGCCAGTCCCGCACCGGCCCCGACCAGCAGCTGTTCGCGAATACCCACATTGATCACTCGATCCGGATGCCGGTGCCGCGCATCCTCGAACCCGTCCTTGCCGATCTCGGCGAGGACGACCGCGACCCGCGGGTCCTCGTCGAGCAGCCGGGAGACGACCGGGGCGAAGCGGTCACGCATGGTGTCCATGAGGGGGTTCCTTTTCCGTGTGTGAAGACCGAATGGAGGTGGCGGAGCGTCTGCCTCAGGCGTTCTTGGGCTCGACGCGGGCGACGACCACGCGGGGCCGGCCCGGATGCGGTGCCGTGAAGGCGGCGTACAACGCCTCGTGATCACGCCCGTCGACGGTCTCGGCGGACCAGCCGGCCGCCTCGAACCGCGCGGCGATGCCGCCCGGCAGCGCGTGGCTTGCGGAGGCGTTGTCGACGACGACGGTGTGCAGCCGGTCGAGTCCGGCCGGCCCGGCGTACGCGATCGCCTCGTGATTGCTGCCCTCGTCCAGCTCGGCGTCCCCGATCAGTACCCAGACGCTGGGCGCGTGGAGCCCCTGGGCCCGCAGCCCCAGCGCCGTACCGACCGCGAGGGGCAGCCCGTGCCCGAGTGACCCGCTGCCGATCTCGGCGCCCGGCACCAGGACCCGGTCCGGGTGGTGGCCGAGCGGAGAGTCGTACGAACCGAACTCCGGCAGCCACTCGACGGGCAGGAACCCCTTGGCCGCGAGCACCGCGTAGTACGCCATGGGCCCGTGCCCCTTGGACAACAGGAACCGGTCCCGCTCCGGATCCTCCGCGCGCTCCGGCCCGACCCGCAGCACCCGGTCGTAGAGCACCCACAACACGTCCAGCGTGGAGGTGGCCGCCGGGCCGTGCTTCTCGTCCCCCGTCATCATCCCCATCAGGCGGGACAGGTCCGTGTACCCGTAGCGCTCGTGCGTGCCCGCGTGTGTGTATCCGTGTTCCGCTGTGATCGACATACGAGCATCGTGCAACCTCAACCGAACTTCAGGTCAAGTGCCGCCTCGCGTGTCCGCCCGCGAAGAAACGCGTGCGCGACCACGGGCTTGAGTGCGGTATGGTTTCTGTGCACGTTGGGCCCGGGGAAACCCCAGGTCAGGCGGGCAACGGGACGTGGCGCAGCTTGGTAGCGCACTTGACTGGGGGTCAAGGGGTCGCAGGTTCAAATCCTGTCGTCCCGACCGTGCGAAGGGTCTTCGCAGGCGAGAGCCTGTGAGGGCCCTTTTCGTATGGTCACGACGTTTGCTCGCCTGCCGCCGGTTCAGTCCTCCCGTTCGCCGGGTGCGCGCAGGGATTTCTCGATCCGCTGGGTGGATGCCTCCGCGGTGGCCACGTCACGTGGATAGCTGCGCATCGCCACCAGCCCGAGCAGACCGGCGGCGACCAGGGTGAGCAGGAAGAACAGCAGCGTGTATTCCAGGGCTGTGCCGCTGTCGCCGCCGTGGCCGGCGAAGACGGTGGTCGAGAAGTAGCCGAACAGGGTGGGTGCGGCGGCCTCGCACAGGGTGCGCAGCATGGTGCGTACCCCTTCGCCCGTGCCCCACAGCAGCGGCGGGAGGATGTCGAGCCGCGCGGCGTCCAGGGGCGGGTTCGCCGCACCCAGCAGCAACGTGCCGACCATCAGCAGGGGCAGGGCCACGGCCAGGGAGGTGGTGTAGAGGGCTGATGCGATGAAGACCGGAACCGTCAGCATGCAGACGGTGGGGACCAGGGCCCGGGCGTTGACGCGTCCGCCGCTCAGGAGCCGGTCGGCGATCCGGCCCCCGGACAGGACACCGCCCAGCGCTCCCACGCCCACGACGAGCGCCAGGGAGGTGGCCACCGAGGTGGAGAGTCCGTAGTGGTCGGTGGTGTACAGGGTGGCGAACGAGCGCAGCCCGGTGAAGTAGAAGTAGCCGAGCGCGGACGCCATGATGAGGACCACGTTGGTGCGCACCCGCAGGACATAGCGGACCGACCACCACTTGGACGCCTCGCGGGGATCCGAGTCCAGCACGAGGTGCTCGTGGGGTTCGACCCGTGCACGCCTTGCTGCCTCCCCGGCGGGATCGCCGTCCTGCCGGCCGGCTCCCGGCGGCTGTGCCGTCTGCTGAGGTTCGCCTCGTTCCCCGCCCTCGGGCACCTCCCGCTCGTCGCGGGTGTGCTCCTGATCGCCGGCCGGGCGGGACTGCCCGCCTCGCGCGGGTTCGGGCAGGCGGCGCAGGAACCACACCAGCGCACTGCCGGGGATGACCAGCCACCAGAAGGCGAAGCGCCAGGTGAGGAAGGACCCGATGGAACCGGAGAGGGCGAAGCCGAGTCCCGTGCCGACCAGCTCCCCGGCGAGCACGAGGCCGTACATGCGGGCCCGCTCCTTGATGGGGAAGTAGTCGCCCATCAACGAGGCGATGGTGGGGCCGGCGGTGGCGCTGACCGCGCCCAGTGCCGCGCGCGAGGACAGCAGCCACCCGTAGGAGGGGCTGGCGCCGGCCAGGATCATCGCCGCGACCCACAGCGTCACACTGAGGGCGAGCAGCCGGGTGCGCCGGGTGCGGTCGGCGAGCAGGCCCACAGGAATGGTGAACACCGCGCCGGACAGCGCCACGACGGACACCAGCAGTCCGATCTGGATGTTGTTGATGCCGAACGTGTCCCTCAGCTGGGGAGCCATGGCCGACACGGCGCCCTTGTCCGCGCCGTCCACCGCCAGGGTGGCGGCCAGTGTCGACACGACCCTGGCGCGCGCCCGACCGCCCACGGCCCGTATGCCCCGGTCGAACAGGGCCCGCGCCGGCTCCGGCCCCTTCATCGGTTCCTCACCTGCGGTGCGGCCCTGTCGTCCTGCTCCTCAGGGGCGGCGTTCTTGCCGTGGCCGGACTCATCGGTGAGCAGCGGGGAGCGCGACAGCATCATCACCGCCGCCGCGGCCGCCGCGGCGGCCAGGACGGCCAGCAGGATGAACAGCCCGCCGCGCACCCTCTCCTGGAAGACCAGCGTCCCCCACAGGATGGCGACCACCGGATCGGCCATGGTCAGGCCGGGCTGGGTGACCAGCAACCGGCCCGCGTGCATCGCCGACTGCAACAGGAACATCGCACACCCGCCCGTGGCGCACATGGCCCACAGCTGCCAGCTGGTGAGCAGGGCGGCCAGGCCGTGGGAAAAGGTGTTCGTCATGCCTTTCATCAGGGCGGCGGTCAGCCCGAAAGCGCATCCGGTGGTCGCCCCCAGAACGGCTGCCCGGCGGGAGCCCGACACGCCCCGCGCCCACAGCACACCGGCCGCGATCACCAGGGCGTTGACTCCGCAGCCGGTCAGCCACTCCACCCACGAGACGGACGACACCTTTCCGCGGGTCGGCCTCAGCGCGATGATCAGTCCGGCCACGCCCGCCGCCATCACCGCCGACGCCAGCCACTCCCGTCGGCCCAGCCGGCCCCCGAGGAGAAACCTGGCCAGGATCAACGCCGTGGGCAATTCCAGGGTGAGCAGCGGTTGCACCACGGAGATCTGGCCGGACCCCAGGGCGGTGGCCTGCAGCAGGAAACTCGCGATGATCGTCAGGAACCCGCCCAGCCACACCGGACGGTGCAGCAGGTGCCACACCAGGCGCAGGCTCAGGTTCTCTTCCGCGGGCTCGTCGCGCGCGGCCTTGCGCTGCAGTGCGGAGGCCAGGGCGTTGCAGACGGCCGCCAGCACGGCCAGCAGCGGGCTAAGCATGACGCCACCCGGCGGAAACGGCTGGTGACAGCAACCGGCGCCCGCCTCGGGACAGGGTGGTCGGGAAAGAAGGCCACATCCCCTGAGTGGCCGATATGTGCCTTTTCACACTGTTATGGGGGTCGACCGCCCGTATGTTCGACTCTGGGCCTCGGCTCCGTCATGCGGCGGTGGCGGACGATCTCCGGGACGCCATTGCCTCCGGTCGGCAGCGTGGTGGGCCGGAACGTTGCCGCACCACGCACAGGTGGGCGCGGCGCTGACGATGGGATGCTTCCGCGTATGACCGATGTCCGGGAAGTGACCTGTCGTCCCCTTCGAACGCGGGCCTTGTGGAGCTTCGCCGCGCTGGGGGCGGCCGGGGTGACCCTGGTCGCGGTGCGCAGGGTGTACGAGGGCCCGGACGCCTGGCTGGGGCTGGCACTGCCGCTGTCACTGGTGGCCATCCTGTCGCTCCGCGCGGTCACCGCCCGGGTGAGCGCCGACGCGTACGGACTGCGGTCCCGGACGCTGCTGCGCCACCGGAACGTGCCCTGGAGCGACGTCGCCGACCTGCGCGTACGCCTGAAGTACGCGAACACCCCCCGGGTCCAGGACACCCGTCGCGTCATCCTGGTGCTGCGCGACGGACGCAAGCGGCTCCTGCCCCTGCCGCAGAGCTGGTCCCCGGACGACCCGGACTTCGACGCCACGGTGGGCGCGCTCCGTGCGCTGCACCGTCGTCACGGGGTCCCGGAGTCGAGCCACCTCCCCGTCGTCTCGTACCGCACTGCCGGGAGCGGCTGGGCCGGTTCGCTGGCGCTGTGCGCGCTGCTGCTCGCGTGCGCGGGCCTGGTCGCGTGGTGGGCGCCGAGCCTCGGGTCGGACGAGCGGGCGTGGAAGTTGGCCACCGCGTGCACGGCCGGGACGCCCGTCGCGGAACGTGAGGAGGGCGAGTGCCTGACCACCCTGCCGGCCGTGATCGCCCGGACCGACGCCAACCGGCCTGCGAAGAAGCCCAGTTGGCTGTACTTCGCCGACCGTCGGCCACTGGAACGACTCGCGGTCCCGTACGAGGACGCCGAGGAGTTCCGGCCCGGTGACAGAGTCGAACTGACCATCTGGCGCCGCGAGGTGAGGGAAGTCGCCGGGGAACGCCATGTGTGGCGCAAGCACCTCCCCGCCGCCCGGGACGCGGTCATCGGCGCGGCCGTCCTCGCTCTCGCCGCGGGCCACCCCGGCGCCCGCGTGCTGCTGCGCCTGCGTGGACGCCGGCTGCCCGACGACGAGGTCCTCCCGTCGGTGCTTCCGTTCACGGCGGCGCTCGTCGGCACGGCCCTGTGGCTGCTGCCGCTCTGTTACCTCAGTCCCACGACCCCGCTCGCCTCTCCCGTGACGATCACGTGGGCGGCCGCGGGCTCCCTGGCCACGCTGGGGCTGCTCACCTGGGCCTGGCGCGCCACCCGCGTTCGTCCGCCCGAAGAAGCCGCCGCAGTCGAGGACTCCGCCGAGTCGGAAGGACAGGCAGAGCAGCGGGGGGAGGTGTTCCTGGCGGCCCGCTTCCTGGAGCACACCGACTACAACCCGTACCGCTTCGGCACGCACATCGTCCTCGGAGGCGGCCCGCCGGCGGTGACACCTCACCCCGGCCCGGGCAGGTTCGCGGCGAAACAGATTCCGTTGGAGCGGATCACCGTCAACGGCGTGCGGCGGGTCCGGGGCAGCGACGGCGACACCGTCCCCAGAAGCTGGCACATCGCCGAACTCGACGATGCGGGCACGCCGGTCCGCCTCGCGGCCGCCCCAGCCGACCTGACCCGCATCATCCGCGAGCTGAGCCCCGGCAAAACCCCCGCGCACACGGCGAACCAGGAGTCCTGACTCCTCCGGCTGATGCGTGGTGTGCACGGTGGGCACGGCAGGAACGTCTCGCCTCCCGGGCATCGGGGACGCCGCCTGCCCGGCTCAAGGTGTCCGTGAGGAACTCTGGCTCGTCGTATCAGGCTCCGCGCCGCGTGGGCCGGTGTAGCGGAGGATCCACACGCCTTGGTTCTTGTCCGATATGTAGATGTAGCCGCGGCGGTCCACCACCACGTCCTCGGTCTGGGTGACGAGGCGGTCCTCGGGCATCGGGCCGTAACGGCGACGGGGCTCCGGAGGCAGGAAGTAGCCGACTTCGCGCGGCAGTCGCACGTGGGAGACGTCGTAGATCCGCAGCCCGGCATTGAAGTGCGCGACATAGAACAGGTTGCCCTGCCGCTCGACGTCCGGGTGGTGCTGATGGTGGTTGATGTTGTGCGGGCCGCGCCAGCCACCCCGGGTCGTGAAGTCGTCATACGGGGCGTTCTCCGGCGGGACCGGCTCCGGGAACAGGGACAGCAGGTACGGCTCGGCCGGGTTCGTGATGTCGATGATCGAGTTGTGGTGGGCGGCGCCCTCGGCGTACGTGACGTTCTCGGAGTTGGCGAAGGCGATGCCGCGCTCGGGCAGCGGCAGCACACTGTGCACGCCGAAGCGCGAGTGGAAGGGCGGGCTGAACCGGAGCGTACTCACCAGCGTCGGCCGGGACACCTCGGAGATGTCGAGGACGACCATGCCGGCGGCGCCGTAGGGCAGATACGCGTGATGGCCCGCCACATAGGCCGGACCGTGCAGCGACACGTCCACGCCGGTGGGGCAGCAGAAGCCGTGCCCGGGTGGTGCAGCGGTCGCCGCCCCGCCCTGCTCGGACGCCTCGTCGTCACGCTGGCCGGGCACCCACCAGCGGCCCGCCTCACGCGGTCGGCGCCGGTCGGCGATGTCGAGGATCATGTAGATGTTGCCGGTGTGGCCGGGCAGCCCGGCGGCCAGGTGCACATACCGTCCGCCGGGGTAGTGGTTGCGGTGGGTGCCGGTTCCGCCGGTACGGAACCGGCCCAGGCGCTTCGGTCTCAGCGGCTCCTCGATGTCCCAGATCAGCACACCGTCCTCGAACTCGGCGTCAGGGTCCCCGCCGAAGTTGGGAAAGATCTGCTCCAGCGCCGTGACCATGGTCGTCCCGGACAGGTCGACCTGCAGGGTCCAGGTGTCCGCGGGGCCCGGGACGAAGGCAGCCACCTCGGGCCGCGCCGGATCGGTGACATCGACGACGCTCCAGCCGGAGTCCCAGAAGTGGCCGGTGTAGAGATACCACCGTCCCGCCACCTCACGGATCGCCATCTTGAACGCCGGCCGGTCGTCCATGTCGCAGTAGCCGACGGCCTCCACGTTCCACGCGTACCCGCCCCCGGGCAGGCCGCGTTCCCCGCCGGCGGCGACCTGAGCAGCGGCCTGCGTCCCCGGTAACGCCGCGAACGCCGCGGACGTCATCCCGGCCCGCATGGCCTGCCGCCTCGTCCAACGCCCGATACTCACACGGCCTCCCTCTGCCTGGGTGACGCACGATGCGCCGACTGTCCCACTCCATTGGCCCGCATACGGGGTAAAAGTTCTGTCAGCCCGTGAGGTAGCCGCCGGACGCGTCGATGTCGGTGCCGACCACGGCGCTCGCCCCGTCCGAGCTGAGCCACATCACCACCGAGGCCATCTCCTCGGCGCGGACGATGCGTTTGATCGGGTAGCCCTGCGCGATCTCCTCGTAGGTCATCCCGAACGCCTCGGCGGCCCGCCGCAGCATCGGGGTGTCCACCGCGCCGGGCGCGAACGCGTTGACGCGGATGTTGTCCGCGGCGTACTCAAGAGCCGCCACCTTCGTCAGCGAGGCGACAGCGTGCTTGCTGGCGTTGTACGGCGCGATGGTCCCGAACCCGACCTCGGCCGAGATCGACGCGGTGTTCACGATCACCCCGCCCCCCTGGGCCCGCATCTGCGGGATCTCGTACTTCATGCCGAGAAAGACCCCGCCGGCGTTGGTGCGCCAGACGCTTTCCATGTCCGCGAGGGACTGTTCGTGCAGCCGCGCCGCGCGAGGACTCTCGACTCCGGCGTTGTTGACGGCGATGTCGAGTCTGCCGTAGCGGCTGACGCAGGCGCGGACGAAGTCCCGCACCTCGCTCTCATGGCGCACGTCGGCGCGTCGGAACGTCGCGTCACCACCGGCCGCCCGGATGCCGTCGGCCACCCGCCGGCCGAGCTGCTCCCGCCGGCCGCAGAAGAACACTTTGGCCCCCGCCCGAGCCATGGCGCGGGCGGTCGCCTCGCCGATGCCCGACGTGGCGCCGGTGATCAGCACGACCTTGCCGGCGAAGGGTCCGGATCCCGCGTCGGACGGCGCTGCCGCCGCCCCGGGCGCGGCCGCCGTGGTGGCGGCCAGGCCGAGCGTGCCGGCGGCCAGGACTCGACGGCGGGACGGGATATGACGCTCCATCAGGAAACCTCCGGTCGGGGCTGGGCAGAAAAACGGGAAAGATCGGCAAGTGGGGCCGAATGCCGGGGGAGTGTCCTCCGGGGCCCGTCACCGGCCAGGTAAATCGCGCAGGCACTCCGGCGTCCAATACCTGCGCTCATACGCTTGAGGCATGGGGTTCGACTCGGGCGGGGCCATGGACATCGACACACGAGTGCTGCGCTACTTCGTCGCGGTCGCCGAGCGGCTCAGCTTCACCCAGGCGGCCAAGGAACTGTTCGTGTCGCAGCCCTCGTTGAGCCGCCAGATCCGCCAGCTCGAAACCCGGCTCGGCACCGAGCTGTTCACACGCAGCACCACCGAGGTCCGGCTCACCAGGGCCGGAGAGGTGCTGCTCGACGCCGCGCGCCGCCACCTGGCCGACTGGCGGCGCACCACACACATCGTGCGCGCCACCGCCGCAGGCGACCGCAAGGTCCTGCGCTTCGGTTTCGTGGCCACCGGAGGCGGTGCGCTCGCCCGCCGAGCCCGGTCGGTGTTCGCCCAGCGGCATCCGGACGCCACGGTCGAGCCGAAACGCTTCCCCTGGGGCGGCGAGGCCGACGCACTGCGCCACGGACTGGTGGACGTGGCGTTCCTCTGGCTGCCGGCCGACACCTCCGGGCTCCACGCCGAGATCATCGCGACCGAGACGCGCTGGGTGGCCATGGCCCGCACCCATCCGCTCGCCGCGTCGGACAGCGTCACCCTCCACGACATCCGCGACGAGCCCCTGATGTGGACCCGCCGCGCACCGACCGCATGGGTCGACTGGTGGGCCGTCAACCCGCGCCCCGACGGCTCCGAGCCGGTGTGGGGCCCGGAGAACGACAACGTCGAGGAGATGCTCGAACACGTCGCCGCCGCCGACGCCGTCTGCATCGGCTCGGAATCGATGGCCGCCTACTACTCCCACCCCGATCTGACCTGGCGGCCCATCACCGACATCGACCCCCTGCGCATCGCCATCGCCTGGCCGCACGACGACACCCCCAACCCGCTCGTCCCCGACTTCGTCCGTATCGTGCGCACCCTCGCCCGGCAGGACTGAGTCTCACTCCGGAACGGTCTTTCGGGAGCCGCCCCCGATCGGCCCGTTCGACGGCACGAAGGTCCGGATCTCCTCCAGCAGTTCGCCCCGGCCGTAGGGGGCGCGCTCCAGGTGCAGGAAGTGCGAGGCTCCGGACAGCGTGCGGACGCGTACGGCGTCGGCGCGGGTGAGATCCGCGGCGAGCCGTTCGCCGTCCTGCGGGCGCGACCAGAAGTCCAGTTCCGCGCGCAGCACCAGGGTGCGGGCCCGGATGCGGCCCGCGTCGTAGAACTGCCGTCCCTGCGCGAGGTGGAAGGCGTCGACGAGCGGTCCGGTGGGGTTGCGGAAGCTGGGCGGGGTACGGGTGTGGCTGGTCGGGTCGGCGCGCAGCGCGGCGGCGCGGTAGGCGTGCCTCACCACCGGGTCGCGGCGCGGGCCCGCGGGCTCGTCCGCCGGGCCCGCATCCCAGCGGGCGGTCAGGGAGTCGGCCGTCACCGCCCGCCAGGCCGGCTGAGGGCGGGGGTGCCCTGGGCGGTCGGGGTCCTCCAGTTCCTGCTGGAGCGGCCAGGGACCTGCCACCGAGTACAGCGAGTTGAGCAGCACCAGGTGGGTGAGCCGGTCCGGGCACACAGCGGCGTACATGGCCAGCCAGTGACCGCCGGTGGCCCAGCCGAAGGCCGCGGGCCACCGGCCTCGGCGGGCGCGGATCAGGCGCACGACGGTGCCGATGTCGACGACCGCCTCGGCGGAGCGCACCAACGGAGGGTGAGCGGCGGGGTCCTGGCCCATCTCGGCCGGGTAGTCCGAGTATCCGAAGCCGCGCACGTCCATCACGTACACCGCGTATCCCGCCGCGGCGAGTTCCGCGGCGAGTGAGCCGCCGCGGACGGGCAGGTCGAACGCCGCGGTGCCGCCGGGCCTGGCCCCGTGCACCAGCAGCAACGGCCGCCCGACCCGCCCGGCCGTCCCGGCGGGCCGTACTTCGCGCACGAAGACGCGTGCTCCGCCCGGCCCCCTCACCCGCAGATCGTTCCGTACGAGCCCGTCGGCGCCCGGCACGGCTGCGGCAGTCCCCGGCGGCGCGAGCGCCATGGCCGCCCCGGTCCCGCCGGCCAGTGTCAGAAAGTGTCGTCTGCGCATGGCGCCCGACGCTAGACAGCGCCACGGAGAGCATCAATCAATCACCGGGTATCAACTCATCGGCGACGCTTATAAGTTGAGCCCATGGAGTTGCGCCAGCTCAGATATTTCGTTGCCGCCGCCGAAGAGCTGCACTTCACCCGCGCCGCCGCGCGTCTGGGCATCGCCCAGCCGGCGCTCTCCCAGCAGATCCGCCGCCTGGAGGCCGCGCTCGGTGTGGAACTGTTCAGCCGAACCAGGCGCCGGGTGACGCTCACGCCGGCCGGCCGCGCCTTCCTGGCCGAAGCCCGGGGCACCCTGGAACAGGCTCGACGGGCCGCCCGGATCGCCCGGCGCACCGCCGCCGGTGAACTGGGCCCGCTCACCATCGGTTTCGTCGGCTCCGCCACCGACGCCCTCCTGCCCCGTGCCCTGCCGACGCTGCGCGCACGGCACCCGGAGCTGAAGCTGGTCCTGCGCGAGTTGACCAGCGCGGAACAGATCGACGCGCTCGCCCGCGGCGCAATCGACCTGGGCCTCCTCCGCCCGCCCTCACCTCTCCCACCGGGGCTGCGCACGCGCCTCGTCGCCCGGGAGCCCCTCGTCTGCGCACTCCCGGCCGATCACCCCCTCACGCGACACGAGCGACTCACCGCCACGGACCTGCACGGACAGCCGTTCGTCCTCTTCCCACGCCGCGAAGGACCCTGGTTGTACGACCTGATCACCGCGTACTGCCGCGGCGCGGACGGGACCCTCCCCACGGTGGTGCAGGAAGCGGTCATGATGCAGACCATCACCGCACTCGTCGCAGCCGGCACGGGTATCTCTCTCGTCCCCGCCTCCCAGCAGGCCATCAGCAGAGAAGGCCTCACCTACCGGCCACTGGCCGATCCGCCCCTGACCGATCTGAGCGCCGCCTGGCCGTCCACAGGGCACAACCCGGCACGCGACGCCGTGTTGAACGCCCTGACCGGCACGGTGAACCGGGGACCGTGACGCGGCTGAGCGGAGCCGAAGGGCGAGGCCGGTAACCCCTCCTTTTACACAGTACGAGTGAATCAACCGACTTTTCCGTTCGGCGCTGGTGGTGAGTCCTTTACGGTCTCCGAGTGATCGGGCGGCCGCAGGGGTGTCCTGCGAGCGGGTGCCGGTTGAGAGGCGCACCTGATGTTGGGGTTGCACATGCAGGGATACGGGCCGACGGTCGCCTGCTGGACGTTGGCGGTTTCCCTGGCGCTCCGTGCGTCAGGGATGAGCGGCCGGGTACGGACACGGCTGCTGCTGTTGGCGGGTTCCGCGGCGGCCGGAGGGGTGTACCGGGCTGCGGTCGACGTGGTGTCGGCTCACCCTCGGGTCTGGGGGCTGGACGTGCGGCCGTTGCTCGGTTCGGTGGTGGTCACCGGGGTGACGGTGGTGGTCGGGCTGGGAGTGGCGGGTCTGATGGCCGCGACCGATGCCGGTACAGGCCGGCGCATGTGGCTGCCGCGCGTGCTGGACGGGATCGTCACAGCCGGGTCCGTCTTCTTGACGGGCTGGGTCCTGCTCCGGGGAACCGGTGAGGACTGGCAGTTGGAGACGGGAATGGTGGGTGTTCTGTGGGCCGCCGAAGCCGCGTTCCTCAGCTTTCTGTTCGCCCTGTGCGGCCTTGTACGGGGCGACCAAAGGGTCACTGTGGGGGTGGCGGCAGCCGGGCTGGCCCTCATGCTGGTCGGTGACACCCTGCGGCTGTGGAAGTCCGACCCGTACACCCCTGAGGACACGCCGTTGCTGGCGGATGTGTTCAACACCGCGGGCCTGCTGGTGCTCGCCGCGGGCCCCTGGGTGCCCGGCGGCGCGAGCGTCCTGGGCACGGGCGGATCGGCACTGCGGCTGGGGACGGAGGGCGCCTCGGCGTTCGTTCCCCTGACCGTCTTCACGGTCATGGCGTTGGGATACGCGCTGGCTCCCCTCGCCGGCGACCCGGTACCGCTGTTGGTCGGCGGGACCGTACTGCTGGGCTTCTGGGCGCGCCGGACGCTCGTGCCGAGGGACAACACCGCAAGCGGTGACTAGTGCCCCGGCCCTAGGTCCGGAGAAATCCTCTGGGAACCGCTGAGTTCTGGGGCGTTCCTCGGTCTACCCCCGCGAAAGGCATACCCGAACGCTGAACAGGAGACCGTGCCATGAGTGAGACCGCGCCCCGGACATCGACCACCGCTCAGTCCCCGTCCACGCCTCGTTCCCCCCGCTTCCTGGCCGCGCGCTCCGTATGGCTGGTCGGTGTCCTGGCGGCCCTCGCCGGTGCCGTCGTGACCGAGGCGTTCGCACTCGCCGCCCGGGCTGCCGGTGTGCCGATGGACGCGGCCAGTCCCGGGGCCGAGGAGGCCGCGGAGATCCCGATGGGCGGCTTCGCCGGCGGCGTGCTGTTCTGGTCGGTACCTGGGATCATCCTCGCGGTGGCTCTCGCCCGCTGGGCCAGGCGGCCCGCCCGCACCTTCACGGTGACCACCGTCGCACTCACCGCGCTGTCCCTCGTCCCCCCGGCCCTCGCCCCTCACACGGCCACGTCCACCCAGATCGTCCTGGCCGTGTCCCATGTGGTGGCCGCCGCTGTGATCATCCCCGCGCTGGCACAGAGGCTGTCCCACCAGCAGCGGTGACCCGAGACCGGAAGGGCACCGTTCGTTGATCATCTGTAGGGTCATGCGGTCGGTGTGTCGTCCACTCGCTCGCCTTCCGCCTGGGACGGCTCGGTCCTGGGGACATCCGGATGCTGTTCCACGGCCGCGCTCTCGGCCGGTTCGTCGCGCTCGCCCTCGGCCTGGGAGGGCGTGTGCGCGTACAGCCAGCGGTCGTCGTACGAGGCTCCGGTCTTCATGGCGGGCCTCCCTCGGTCGCTCATCTCCATGGTCCTCCCGGGGGCGCGGCGAAGCGAGTGTGCTCCGGAATTCACGCAGCCCAAAGGCGCGGATCATTTTCCGATATTCACTTCGATTCGAAGTCGCGTGCGAATGGTTTGAGACTTGTGTGCGTATCGGAGTCGGCTTCAATGTCCGGCCTCCATATTCGGCTCAATATGAGGCCTCGATGTTCGGCCGCGATGTTGGGCTGCGCTGTTCCACAGGACACATCCACGCTCTTCACCTGCACCTCCCTCGACGAACTCCGCGCATCCGTGCGGCTGAAAAAAACGCTTGGACGTCACGGGTGCCGTCGCGGGAAACTGCCGTTCTCGCGGCGCTTTCGACGTGCGAGTACCGGAAGGCAGGGGGATGGGATCTCCTGAGTCGCACGACGCATTGCCGGGCAAGGGCTCGGTGCTCCTCGCACTTCGTTACTACCGACGGGAACTGCTCCGGCTCCGGTGGCTGACGATTCCCGGGATGCTGCTGCCGGCGCTGGGCAACATCGGCCTCTACTACATCGCGCCGCTGGTCGTCGCGAAGCTCGTCGGCGGCATCGCCGGCGACACCGGTGCCACCGCCGGCTCCGCACTGCCGTACGTTCTCGGCTTCGCCGGCGCCCTGCTGCTCGCGGAGGCGGTGTGGCGCGTCGGCCTGCACTGCCTGAACCGGCTCGAAGCCCGCGGCATCGAGCACCTGTACGTGATCGGCATGGACGAGCTGTTCGCCAAGGACGCCGCGTTCTTCCATGACAACTTCGCCGGCTCGCTGACCAAGCGGGTCCTGAGCTTCGCCTCCCGTTTCGAGCAGTTCGTCGACACGCTGACGTTCTCGGTCGTGGGCAACTTCGTGCCGCTGCTGTTCGGTGCGGTGGTGCTGTGGCGCTACGAACCGCTGCTCGTGGTCGGGCTCCTGGTGATGATCGCGGTGACGGCGGTGTGCGTGGTGCCCCTCATCCGCCGTCGCCAGGCGCTTGTCGCCCAGCGCGAGCAGGCAGTCGCCCGGGTCTCGGGCCATGTCGCCGACAGTCTGATGAACATGGACACGGTCCGGGCGTTCGCCGCCGAGGACCGCGAGGCCGCCGAGCACCGCTCCCGCGTGGCGGAGTCACGGAGGCTCTCGCTGAGGGCGTGGGACTACGGCAATCTGCGGATCGACACCCTGGTCGCGCCGATGTCCGTGCTGACCAACGTCCTGGGCCTGCTGCTGGCGGTCACGCTCGGCGGGGGCGGGCACGGCGTGGAGGCGGTCGTGGTCGCCTTCACGTACTACACCAACGCGACGCGGATCATGTTCGAGTTCAACCAGATCTACCGCCGTATGGAGAGCTCGATGACGGAGGCCGCGCAGTTCACCGAACTGCTGCTCGTGCCGCCGACCGTGCTCGACCCCGCGTCGCCGGAGCCGCTGCGGCCCCGGGCCGCCGACATCCGCTTCGAGCAGGTGACCTTCGCCCACGCGGGCGCGGCGCCGCTCTTCAAGGCTCTCGACCTGACTGTGCCCAGCGGGGCGAAGATCGGTCTCGTCGGCCGGTCCGGCGGAGGCAAGACCACACTCTCCCGGCTGCTGCTGCGGATGACGGACATCGACGCCGGACGGATCCTGATCGGGGGCCAGGACATCAGCAGGCTGCGCCAGGCCGACCTGCGCAGCCTGATCGCGTACGTGCCCCAGGAACCCGCGATGTTCCACCGCACGCTGCGGGACAACATCGCGTTCGCCCGGCCGGAGGCCACCGACGCCGAGATCCGCCGCGCCGCCGAGGCGGCGCACGTCACGGAGTTCGCCGACGCGCTGCCGGACGGGTTCGACACCATGGTGGGCGAGCGCGGCGTCAAGCTGTCCGGCGGACAGCGCCAGCGGGTCGCCCTCGCCAGGGCGATCCTGCGCGACGCGCCGATCCTGCTGCTCGACGAGGCCACCAGCGCCCTGGACTCCGAGAGCGAACTCCTCGTCCAGGAGGCGCTGTGGCGGCTCATGGAGGGGCGGACGGCGCTGGTGGTGGCGCACCGGCTGAGCACGGTCGCCACCATGGACCACCTCGTCGTCCTCGACCGCGGACGGATCATCGAGCAGGGCACGCACCACGAGCTGCTCGCGTCGGACGGCGCGTACGCGAAGCTGTGGCAGCACCAGTCGGGTGGCTTCCTCGACGACAGTCCCGTCAGCGGCATTCCCGTGGAGGGCATGCCCGTCGAGGGCATTCAAGTCGACGGGGCTCCCGCGCGGGCCGACCTGCACTGAACGCGAACCCGGGCGGCAGCCCCGTGCGCTGCCGCCCGGCCCGCATCGGCGGCGCTGGTCAGGGCCGGATCGTCAGCCAGTCCAGAGCGGCGACCCGGCGTCCGCCCTCCGCGACGAGGTAGAGGTCGTGGCTGCCGGTGACCTCGCGCTTCAGGCGCACCGACTGCTCCTGCCACTTTCCGTCGCCGCCGCCCCGGACGGGCACCACCCCCAGCAACGGGCCGTCCGGGGCGTCCAGGCGCAGGTGGAGCGAACAGGTCCGCGCGCACGGGGACGCGGCCCGCACGGTCAGCCGGTCCCCGGCGAGGTTCACCTCGCGGAAGCCCAGCCAGTCGCCGGAGCCGAGCACGCCGGTGGCCGCCGTGCCGCGCCGCACGCCTCGTACGACCGTGGCCCGCTCGGCCTGGAGCGTGGTGGCGGAGTCGGGTGCGTCGCCGTACAGGCGCAGGTCGTTGACGACCCAGGGGACGGGTCCGCTCGCCGTGAGGGTGATCCTGAGATAGCGGGCGGTGGTCTGCCGGGGGAACACCGCGTCCTGGGTGAAGGAGCGGCCGGAGACCCGGGCAAGCGGCTCGCTCCAGTGCGTGCCGTCGCGGCTGACGGCGACTAAGAAGCCGTACGGCTGGCCGCTGGTGTCGCGGCCGGCGTCCAGTGAGAGCCGGCCGAAGGTCTTGGCCTCGCCGAGGTCGACGGTCAGGAACTGCCCCGGGGGCTGTGGACTCGCCGCGGTCCAGCGGGTGTTGATGTCCCCGTCAGTGGCGGCGGAGGCGTCCGTCCCGTCGCTCGCCGTCGCCGTCCAGGTGCCGTGCCGGACCCGCTGCTGACAGCCCGGCAGGTCACAGCCCGTCGACCAGATCGGGGCGCCGTACTCGTACGCGCCCTGGTCGGGGCCCGCGCCCCGGACGTCGGTCGTGATGCCGTCGATCGGCTCGCCGGCGTCGATGGCGGGGGAGCCGGCCGTCAGCCACAGCTCGCCGTTCACCGCGTCCGTGTAGCCGGGCTGTTCGCTGATCAGGTTGGAGCGGACCACCGGCAGCGGGTCGCCGGTCTGGGTGGCGCTGATCGGTTTCGGGCCGATGATGTTGCTGATGTAGGAGCCGGAGGCGTCCGTCGCGCCGCTGAGCAGCACCGAGTTGCCGTTGATGCCCACGCCGTAGCTGGAGTTGTGGTCCTCGTTGGCGATGCTGGGTCCGGTGTGGCCGTTGAAGAAGGTGCCCCGGGCGCCGGTGTTCCAGGCGACGTTGTGGTGCAGCTTGAAGTACCCGGAGTAGTTGTCGACGTAGAAGCCGACCTGGCCGTCGGCGTCGTGCGAGGTGTTGTGGTCGATGGAGGTGCCGGTGCCGTTCAGACTGCAGCACACGTAGAAGGGGGAGCCGTCGCGTGAGGTGCGCATCGCTTCGGAGAGGTCGTTGTAGGCGATGCGGTTGTCATGGAACTCGGTGCCGTTGAGCTGCCAGGCGGTGTCGATGGAGGCGCGTCCCGTGCGCCGGACGGTGTTGTGGGTGATCGTGTGGCCGTTGCCGTTGATCTCGATGCCGGGGGTGTAGCTGCCCATCCAGCCGACGTCGTGGATGTAGTTGTTGGTGACGGTGTTGCCGGTGCCCCGCAGCAGCACGCCGTTCCCGGCCGACCGGGAGATCTCGCTGTTCTTCAGGGTGTTGCCGGTCCCGAGGATCTGCACGCCCGAGTCGAGGATCCGGGAGGCCACGATATGGCCTTCGAACGGTGGGATCGCCAGATCGCTGTCCGGTGGCATGGGGAGGGTCGAGAACTCCGAGATGTAGGTGGCGCGCAGCCGGTCGACCGTCACTCCCGTGCTGTCCTCGCCCGTTCTGAGGGACGTGCCCCAGAGGTTCAGTCCGCGCACGGTGACGTACGAGCTCCCGCTCAGGTCGACGCCCCAGAGCCGGTGCTTGGCGGTCACCGTGTGTCCGGCGATGCCGTCCTTCGGCGGAACCATGTACAACCGGCGCGCGGTCTTGTCGTAGTACCACTCGCCCGGCTGGTCGAGGGCCGCCTTGGAACCGACGAGGTAGTAGTTGCGGTAGTTCTGGTTGCCCATGCACAGCGGCGGGCAGCGGTAGTTGCCGCCCTTGAAGTCCAGCTTGCCGGGGGCGGCGGCGGTCACCGTGCCGGTCTGCTGGGCCCAGGGGTTGGACCCTGCCCACAGGTGCATGGTGGCGCCGGTCCAGTCGGCGTCGGGCAGGTCGGTGTCGTCGACGTGCTGGTCGGTGGAGGTGGCGTCGGCCTCGGCCCAGGTGGTGTTCAGCGGGTCGGGACCGGAGTTGGGCCAACGGCCCTCGGCCGCACGGTCGCCGTCCAGGAACACCGCGTTGAAATCTAAGGCGAGGGGGAGGTCGGTCTCGGCGGCGACGAGGCCGCCGCCGGCGTCCTTCCAGCCGGTCACCGGCTCGGTCCCGTCGACGGTCACCGGGCCGTCGCCGTACGCGGCGACGGTGATCGGGGCGTCCTTCGTACCGGAGGGCGGGTTCACCTGCTCGCGGTAGGTACCGCGGTGGATCAGGCAGGTGTCGCCGGGGCGGACCCGGGAGAGGCAGTCCCCGACGGTGCGCAGCGGTCTCTGCGCCGAACCGTGAGCGGTCTCGCTGCCCCAGGGAGCCACATGGTAGGTGCGGCCGGGACCCGCCGTCTGCGTCTGCGCCTGCGCCCGTCCCTGGACGGGGAGGGCCAGTAGCGCCGTCACAGCGGCCAGTACGGACAGGTGTCTCAGTCTCCTCATGTCCCGCCTCCAGTCGTCGTCTTGGTCAGCCAGTCATCGGAGCAAATACCCGCTGTGTCCGCAGTATTGACGCATCATTGACCACTTCCTACCCTCCCGACTAGCTAGTCATCGGATCAATTTTGTGTCACGGCGACGGGAGATCGGTGATGGCAGTCAGCAGACGGGGGTTCCTGGGCCGCGTCGCCGCGAGCGCCACCGCCGGAGCAACGACCGGAATGGGCGTCGCGGAAGAGGCAGCGGCCCAACCGGCAAGGGACCAACCGGGCTCCGCCGTCGGCTCCGTGGCCCTCACCGGTATGCGGACCGACCGCGAGTGGCGGGACTTCCTCGCCGGACAGGACCCGCGCTGGAGGCGACTGCCGCGCGCCTGGTACGAGGGCCCGTTCCTCGGTAACGGTCTGCTCGGCTCGATCGTCTACCGGGAACCCGGGGCGAACGCCCTGCGCTTCACCGTCCACCACAGCGAAGTACAGGACCACCGGCCGGAGTTCGGCCACAACTGGGGCCTGGCCCGCCTGCCCGTCGGCAATCTCCTCCTGTGTCCCGTGGGCGCCATCACCGGTGCCGACCTCCGTCTGGACCTGTGGAACGCCGAGATCAGCGGCACCGTCACCACGGACAAGGGCAGCATCGAACTGCGTGCCCTGGTCCACAACGACCGTACGCTGCTGCTCGTCACCGCGACGGCGAGCGCGGGGGAGCGGGACTTCCGCTGGGAGTTCGTCCCCTCGCCCGCCGTCAGCCCGCGCATCGTCCGCGAGGACCCTCCGGAGGGCCTGGAGCCCAACCCCGATCCGGTGATCACGCGAGAGCAGGACGGCACGGGTGTCGTCGTCCAGCCCTTGGCCGCGGGCGGCCGGACCGTCACCGCCCACCGGGAGCGCACGCTCGGCGACGACCGTGTGTACGTCCTGTCCGTCGCTCACTCCCACCCCGGCACTGACGCCGAGGGCCGAGCCAGAACGGCCGTCCGCAAGGCGTCCGCGCTGCCCGTCTCCAGCCTGCTGCGCACCCACCGCGAGTGGTGGCACCGCTTCTACCGAAAGAGCTTCCTCTCCGTCCCCGACGGGATGCTGCAGAGCTTCTACTGGATCCAGCTCTACAAGCTCGCCTCCGGCGCCCGCGAGCACGCGCCGATCATGGCGACCACCGGCCCCTGGCTGGAGTCCACCCCCTGGCCGGCCGTGTGGTGGAACCTCAACGTCCAGCTGGAGTACTGGGCGGTGCACGGCTCCAACCACCTGGAGCTGGACGCCGTCCCCCGCACCCTCGCCGAGAACACCGGCACCCTGATCGGCGCCCTGCGCCCCGAGTACCGCTCCGACTCGGCGGGCCTGCGCCGCGCCACCGACGCCACCTGCGACAGCAGCGGCACGGTCGCCGTCCCGGGCGTCAGCAGCACACCGGAAGTCGGCAACCTGCCCTGGGCGCTGCACAACGTGTGGCTGACCTACCGTCACACCATGGACCGTGGCGTCCTGGAAGACGTCCTGTACCCACTGCTGCGCCGCGCCGTCAACTACTACCTGCACTTCCTGTACGAGGGCGAGGACGGACGACTGCACCTGCCGGCGACCCACTCACCCGAGTACGGCAACGCCCCCGACTGCAACTACGACCTGGCGCTGCTGCGCTGGAGCTGCACGACCCTGCTGGAGGCCACGGAGCTGCTCGGCATCCGGGACCCTCTGGAGCCGAAGTGGCGGGAGGTGCTGGAGAAGCTGACCGACTACCCGGTGGACGACAACGGCTTCATGATCGGAGCCGGTGTCCCCTTCGCCAAGTCCCACCGGCACTACTCCCACATGCTCTCCGTCTACCCCCTCCACCTCGTCAACTGGGAGCAGCCCGAGCAGCGTGACCTGATCGAACGCTCGCTGAACCACTGGATCGGCTTCGAGGGCGCCCTGCGCGGCTACAGCTTCACCGGCGCCGCCTCGATCACCGCCCAGATGGGCCGGGGCGACGACTCGCTGACGTATCTGCGGGAGCTGGTCGCCCGGTTCGTGCAGCCCAACACCATGTACTACGAGGCCGGGCCCGTCGTCGAGACACCGCTGTCCGCCGCGCAGAGCCTGCACGACATGCTGTGCCAGAGCTGGGGAGACACGATCCGCGTCTTCCCGGCCGTCCCGGCCGCATGGCGGGACGTCACGCTGCACGACTTCCGCACCCAGGGCGCGTTCCTGGTCAGCGCCGTCCGCCGGGGCGGCACCACCCGCTGGGTCCGCGTGCGCAGCCTCGCCGGGGAGCCCTGCCGGATACGCCCCTCCCTGCGCGGGCGGCTCACGGTCACCGGGGTGGGCGGCCCGGCCCCCGCCTGGCGCGACCTGGGCGACGGCGTGGTGGAGCTGGACCTGCCACGGGACGGAGAAGCGGTGATCCACCCGGCCGGCTCGCGGCCCGACCTGAGGATCGCCCCGGTGGAGGTGACCCTGCCCGCCGACCCGTGGGGCCTGCCGGAACCGGCGCAGAGCGGCACCGTCACCCGGATCGACCTCACCGGCTTCTTCGACAACGACGGCATCACCACCGAGATGTACTACGGCGACGGGGACTTCGACGGCTCCGGCCGCACGTACCCCATGGCCCAGCTGCCCCAGACCGGGGAGACGACGGACAACGGGATCGCCTTCCTCTTCACCAACGGGAGCGAGGGCACCACCAACAACGTCGTCGTGGCCGGACAGGAGATCACCGTCCCGCGGGGCGCGTACGCGAAGCTGCACGTGCTCGGCGCGGGCGACACGGCGGCCGTGACCGTCCCGGCGGTGGTCCGCTACGCCGACGGAACCAGCGAGACCGCGCGGCTCACGCTCACCAACTGGCTGGCGTCCGGCCCCGAGAACGGCGAGACCGAGGCGGTGACCACGAGCCAGATCCACACCCCGACCGGGCCCGTGGCCACCAAGGCCGCCGTCTTCCACCAGGTGATCGAACTCGACGCGAGCAGACAGCTCACCACGATCACACTGACCGCGCCCGACGGGACGGCCAGGGCTCATGTCTTCGCTCTCTCACTGGAGCAGTAGGCCCGGGGGCCCTTGAAGGTCCGCGGGCCCTTGACCGGCGAGGGACGCCGGGGTCACACGACGCGGTGCCGCACCTCTCGTGCCCCGCACCGGAGCAATAGGCTGGAAGACGGGGCTCCGGCGGGTGATCCATCGGGTCCGAGGAACTCCGAGGACGACAGTCGCCGGTGCTCCGCGGCGAGGTGAATGATGATGCGTTCGAGCAGTGACCCTCCGCGACCGGTGGACGGGGACGGAAAGAGGAGCCCCGTACAGCCGCCGGACGCCGTGGCCGCCGTCGACGCACACGGCCTGGTCACCGCGTGGAGCCCGGGCGCCCGGCACCTGCTCGGCTACGCGCCCTCCGAGGTGCTCGGCCGCCCCGCGTCCCTCCTGCTGGCCGCGGAACCCACCCCGGCGGCCCTGCGGCGCGCTGTCGCGTCCGAGGGCTGGAGCGGCCGGGTGGCGCTGCGGCACCACGACGGTCACCGTCTGGAGGCGGACCTGCGGGCATGGTCGGCACCGGCCGCCGACGGACAGTCCCAGTGGTTCCTCGTCCACTCCCCGCCCCCGGCGCCGCCGCCGACCCCCGGCGCGTACGACGACGCACAACTCCTGGAGTGGGCTTTCGCACGGTCCCCGCTCACCATGGCGGTCTACGACGTCGACGGGCGGATCCTGCGGATGAACACCGCCACCTGCCGCCTGCTCGGCGTCGACGAGCACCAGGTGCTCGGGCGCGCCGTGGAGGACCTGTGCGGGGACACCCGGGAGCGGGGAGCACCCGCCACCCCCGCGTCCGCCCAGCGTCTGATCGAGACGATGCGCTCGGTGGCCCGGACGGGCCAGGAGATGCGCTACGAGATCGCCGGCCCGGCAGCGGAGGACGGGAGCGGGAAGGCGACCTGGTGGGCGGTCACCATGTCACCCGTGACGGATCCGGACGGCCGTGTCCACGGAGTGTTCACGGCAGGATGCGACATCACCGGTCAGCACGAGGCGCGGCAGCGGCTGGCCGTCCTCAACGAGGCGAACGCCCGGATCGGAGCCACCCTGGACGTGGCGCGGACCGCGGACGAACTCGCCGACATGGCCGTCCCGTGGCTCGCCGACTTCGTCAGCGTCGATCTCCTCGACTCCGTGCTGCACGGCGGCGACCCGTTCCCGGGCCCGGTGGTGGGCACCATCACCCTGCGCAGGGTCGCCCACCGGTCGGTGACCGAGGGCACCCCCGAAGCCGCGGTCAAGCTGGGTGCGGTGGACATCTACCCGGACTACTCGCCGCCTGCCCGCTCCCTGGGCTCCGGCCTGCCCGTCCTGAGCGCGAAGGGAGACGACGACTTCGACCGGTGGACCGGGGCGCACCCCGGCAGGGCCTCCCGGGTACGCGACTACGGCTTCCACTCCGTGATGTCGATACCGCTACGGGCCCGCGGCACCACGCTCGGCGTGGCGGTCTTCGCCCGCCGGCGCCCGGAGCCCTTCGTCCCGGACGACCTGCTCGTGGCCGGCGAGATGGTGGCCAGGGCCGCCGTCTGCGTCGACAACGCCCGCCGCTACACCCGCGAGCGCGCCACCGCCCTGAGCCTGCAGCGCAGCCTGCTCCCGAGGCAGCTGCCGCAGCAGCCGGCCGTGGAGGTCGCCACACGCTATCTGCCCGGCAGCACCCAGGCAGGCTTCGGCGGCGACTGGTTCGATGTGATCCCGCTGTCCGGCGCCCGGGTCGCGCTCGTCGTCGGAGACGTCGTCGGCCACGGCCTCCGGGCGACGGCGGCCATGGGGCGGTTGCGGATCGCGGTGCGCACCCTCGCCGACGTCGACCTCGCCCCCGACGAGCTGCTCACCCAGCTGGACGATCTGGTCATCCGCCTGGCCGCGGAGGGCAGCGGCGCGGCGGGCGACAGCAGGGACGAGGGCCTTGAGACCCCGGAGGACGAGGAGAGCGCCGGTGACATGGCCGCCACCTGCCTGTACGCGGTGTACGACCCCGTCACCCGGCACTGCACCATCGCCCGGGCCGGCGGTCCCGTCCCCGCTCTCGTCCGGTGCGACGGCACGGTGCAGCTCCTCGACGTCCCCACCGGCCCCCGGCTCGGTGTCGGAGGTCTGCCCTTCGAGGCCACGGAGCTGGAAGTGCCTGAAGGCAGCCTGCTCGCCCTCTTCACCGACGGCCTGATCAACGCCAGGCCCGGCAACCTCGACACGCTGTGCCGCGTTCTGTCCCACCACCCGGATCGGGACCTGGAGGACACCTGCGACACCGTCCTGGAGCGGCTGCTCCCCGGCCTGCCCACGGATGACGTCGCCCTGCTCATCGCCCGTACCCGCGCCCTGGACACCGACCGGGTCGCCACCTGGGACCTGGACAGGGAGCCCTCCGTCGTCGCCGACGCCCGGAAGGTGACGTCCGACCAGCTGGCCCGCTGGGGGCTGGACGACCTCACGTTCACCACGGAACTCGTCGTCAGCGAGCTGGTGACCAACGCCATCCGGCACGCCGAGGCCCCCATCCGGCTGCGGCTGATCCAGGACCAGTGCCTGATCTGCGAGGTGTCCGACGGCAGCAACTCCGCGCCGCATCCGCGCCGGGCCCGCACCTTCGACGAAGGCGGCCGCGGTCTGATGCTCGTCGGTCAGGTCGCCGACCGCTGGGGCACCCGCCAGACACCCACGGGAAAGATCGTCTGGGCCGAGCAGTGTCTCTCCACGGCGTGAGCGGACGGCCCGCCCTGGCTTGGTCAGCTCCGAGGGGACGCCGTATCCGAGGTGGCGGCGGCGCGGTCCCAGGTGCGGGAGGTCACGCCGCGCTCGCGCAGGACGGCCTTGCGGACCTTGCCGGTCTCGGTGAGCGGCAGCGCCGGAACCGTCTCCACGAAGCGGGGCACGGCGAAGGCGGGCAGTTCACGGGCACAGTGCCGGGCCAGGTCCTCCGGGTCCAGCACACTGCCCGGCCGGACGACCACGGCGACCATGACCTCGTCCTCGGCCAGCTCCGAGCTCACGGGGAAGGCCGCCGCCCCGGCGACCGCCGGATGGGAGCGGACCACCGACTCCACCTCGGACGACGAGATGTTCTCCCCACGGCGCCGGATGACGTCCTTGACGCGGTCGACGAAGCGGAACCAGCCGTCGGGTTCGCGGACCACACGGTCGCCGGTACGGCGCCAGGAGCCGGGCGACGGCTCCGGATCCCCCAGGTAGCCGGTGGAGAAGGCGTACGGGTGGTGGCTGCGGACGAGGAGCTCGCCCGGGGTTCCGTCCGCGACGGGGCTGAGCGTGTCGTCGACCACCCGTGCGGAGAAGCCCTCGCGTACCGTGCCCATGTGGCCGGGCCGGTACGCGTCGGGGGTGGCGCCGATCACGAGGTTCGTCTCCGTCGAGCCGAACCCGTCGACGAGGGTGACGCCGAAGCGGTCGAGGAAAGGCTGCCACAGGGGGCCCGGGGTGGCCGGGGAGAGACCGCGCCACGCCCGGTGCGCCCGGTCCTGAGGACCCGGTGGCTGCGCGAGCAGCATCGGCACCATCGCACCGAGCAGATAGACGGCCGTGGCACGGGCCTGAGCCACCTGCGACCAGTAACGCGAGGCGGAGAAGCGCCCGCCGACGACGCAGCTCGCGCCCACCGTCATGGCGTGCGCCAGGGTGTTGAGGGCGTTGGTGTGGAACAACGGGAGACAGGTGAACAGGACGTCGTCGGACGTGAGCCGCAGCGCGTCCGAGACATTGCGGCCCCACCACACGAACTGGGCCTGCGGGCAGCGGACACCGCGCGAACTCCCCGTGGTGCCCGAGGTGAAGAGCAGGGCGGCGGTGTCCTCCGGACGCACCGGAGCGGGCGGGACCGCCTCGGCCACGCCCGGCCGGGGGACGTCCTCGCCGCCCACCGGCCAGACGGCGCCGCGATGCCCGGCCGCCGCGGCGTGCGCCACCGACTCCGCCTCGGCGTACAGGAACCGGGGCCGGGCCGCGTCCAGCGCCTGGCGCAGCGACCGGCCGCGCAACCCGGTGTTCAACGGCACCACGACCACGCCCAGCCATGCACAGCCGAGGACCAGGTCGACGAGTTCGATCCGGTTGGACAGCAGTGCCGCGATCCGGTCGCCCGGCCGGCAGCCCCGGGCGGCGAGCGCGCCCGCCATGGTGGCCGCGGCCTCGCGGGTCTCCACGTACGTGCGCGTCACGTCTCCCACGCGCAGGAAGATCCGGTCACCGAACCTCTCGGCCGCCGACTCGACGAGCCCCGGCACGGTCATGTCGCGCACCCGCGCGCCGGGTGTGGCCGTGCCGTACGCCGTCGAGTCAGTCACCGCAGGACACCCTCCTCGTGCAGCCGCCGGAGCCGCTCCGCAGAGATGCCCGCCACGTCGAGCAGCACTTCGTCGGTGTCGGCGCCCAGCACGGGCGCGGCCCGCCGGATGCCGCCGGGCGTACGGGTGAGACGGATGGGCACGCCCTCGTGCAGAAAGGCGCCCGCGGCCGGGTGCTCGGCACGGACGTAGAAGCCTCGTGCCCTCAACTGCGGGTCGTGTTCGACGAGTTCACGGCCATCCTGCACCGCCCCGGCCGGGATACCCCGCTTTTGCAGCAGCTCCGCCGCCAGATCGGCGGACAGACCGCGGGCCCACTCGCCGAGCACACCGTCGACCAGGGCGCTCTCACGCCTGCGGCCCTCCGCCGTCGACAGCCGGGCGTCGGCGGCGAGTTCGGGGCGCCCCAAGATGTCGCACAGCGCCGCCCACTCCTCGTCCGAGCGGACACTGACGGCCAGCCAGCGGTCCGTGCCGAGACAGCGGTACACCCCCTGAGGGCTCCACACCGGGTGCGCGTTGCCGATCGGGGTCGCGGACGACGTGAGCAGGCTCGTCCCCATGTGCGCGGCGATCGCCTCCAGTTGGGACAGGTCGATGTGCTGGCCACGCCCGGTCTCCGCCCGGTGCTCCAGCGCGGCGACCGTCGCCAGCGCCGCCTGGAGACCCGCGACGATGTCACCGTGGCCGTAGATCACGCCCACCACGTCGTCCGGCCCCCAGCCGGTCAGCCCGGTCAGTCCCGAACTGGCCGAGACGGTGTCGGCGTACGACACCCAGCCGGCCCGCGGGCCGGTGTGGCCCATGCCCGACATGCTCACGTACACGATGCCCGGGTTGATCTCGCGCAGCGCGTCGTAGCCGAGGCCGAGCCGGGTCATGACCGTGGCGCTGAAGTTCTCCACGACGACGTCGCAGTTGGCGATGAGGTCCCGGAGCACGGCGACGCCCTCCTCGGTCCGTGTGTCGAGGGCGATACTGCGCTTGTTGCGGTTGACCTCGTTGAAGTAGCCGTTGGTGTCCGGGTCCGTGTGGTCGCCCCGCGACAGGTGCATGAAGGGGGCGAACCGGGTGGGGTCGGGGCGTCCGAGGGACTCCACCTTGATGACGTCCGCTCCGTGGTCGGCCAGGACCTTCGTGCAGTACGGGCCCGCGAGGACCCAGGTCAGGTCGAGGACGCGTACGCCGTCCAGGGCGGGCCGGGCGTCCTCGTAGGCTTCCTCGACCTGCCGCACCGGGCGTTGCTCGCCGAGGAGCGCCTGATCGTCGCCGAGGCGGGGTACGCCGAGCGAGGTGACCCGGCGACCCTCGGGGAACGCGAACGGGAAGCCCACGTCCGTCCGGCCCCCGACCCGGACGAAGAAGTCCCGCGCGGACAATTGAGGGTTGTCCGGCAGCTCGTGCGGCAGGTCCACGGCCGCCCAGGGCAGTTTCCTGGTCTGCGCCGCCTGGGCGAACTCCTCCTTCGGCCAGGTGCCGACGAAGTCCTGGACGACCTTGAAGACGTACTCCTGGTGTTTCTTGCGCTCGACGGGGTCCTGCCACCTGGGCTCCGCGAGATCGGCGTCCGCGCCCTCCTCGCGCAGCCAGGCGAGCAGCGCGTCCCACATGCGGGGGCTGCCCCCGAGCCCACCGCCCAGGTAACCGTCCGCGGCCCGGAACAGCCCGTGCGGGACCAAGGGGTGCACGCGCCCCGGCCGCGGCGGTACCCGGTCCTCGTGCAGATAGGCGAGGGCACCCGCCTCCAGGGCCGCCGCGACACATGCCTGCGCGGAGACGTCGATGAGCTGACCCGGCCCCCGGCGCCGCGCCCGCAGGCCGAGCAGGACGGCGATCGCCGCGTTGACGCCCGCGAGCTGCTCCGCCTGGTTCTCCGGCAGCCGCAGCGGCGGCCCGTCGGGATCGCCCACCTGCGCGAGCATCCCGCCCAGCGCCGCCACGACCAGGTCGGTCCCCTGCCAACCGCTGCGCGGACCGACCAGCCCGAACGGGGTGACGCGCACATGGACCAGATGATCGAGGCCCTCGGCGGCCGGGCCCGCGCCGTCCGGCGTTCCGTCGAGCAGGACGTCGGCGCCCGCCAGCAGGCCCCGCAGCCCGGCGGCGCCCTCAGTGGTGGACGGGTCCAGCGTCACCGAGCGCTTCCCGGCGTGCCAGTGGGCGAAGGCGTCACCGCCGAGTTCACGCCGCGTCCCGTCGCCCTGAGGGGGTTCGACGAGGACGACCTCGTGACCGAGCCCGACCAGCAGCCTGCCCGCGAACCGGGCGAACGGGCTGGACAGCTCGACGACGCGGGGGATCGATGCGCTCACGTGTCCTCCGCTCGCCGTCAGCCGTGGTGCTGGTTCAGGAACCCGCTGACCACGCTGTAGTAATCGTACGGACGCTCTTCCTGGGGATGGTGGGATGCCTGATCCATCACATGCAGACTGCCCCGCGGCACCATGCGGGCCAGCATCAGGGGATAGTCCGGGGTCAGGAAGGCGTCGTACATCCCCCACAGGAAGAGCGCGGGGGCCTCGATGCGGCCGAGTTCGGCGGAGAGGTCCTGCCAGTCGCCGCGCGGGTTGTCCGAGGCGCCCGCGAGCGCGGTCTCCTCCGGGTCGAGGCTCTGCTCGTAGCGCAGCGTCACGGTGCCCTCGGGGACGGCGTCCGGGTCGAACCACTCCAGACGCGCCATCAGGGCCCTCATCTTCTCCCGGGACGGGCCGTCACCGCCGTAGTACACGTCGCGGGCGTTGCGTCCGCGCCGGCCGCCCTCCGGCAGCGGGGCCAGCGGGCCGTGGAAGACCGGCATGCTGCCGGTGACGACCAGCGACCGGACACGCTCGGGATACCTGGCGGCCAGGTTGAGCGCGATCGTCCCGCCCCACGAGTTGCAGACGAAGTCGGCACGCTCCACGCCCAGAGTGTCGAGCAACGCCACCGTCTTCGCGGCGTGGTAGTCCCACATGGGCCCCTTGATGACGGGCTTCGCGGACTTCCCGTACTGCAGGATGTCGACGAGGAGGCACCGGCGGTCCGCCGCGAACAGCGGCGCCACCTGCCCGAAGTCCGACCAGCCCGTACATCCCGGGCCGCCGCCGTGCAGAAAGACGGTGGGGCTTCCCTCGCCCAGCTCGATGTAGTGGAAGTCGACGCCGTCCGCGTCCGCGTAGGCGCCCTGCGGAGGCGGCTGAATGTCCATGAGGTCCATGCTCCGCATCGTGTCCGGCGGCACGGCCGCATCCAAGCGCAGCGGTCCGCTGAGCGGGCCGGACCCGTGGTGACGGACGGACAGCGGCGGTTAGCGTCGCGTCACCCGAGGACGGAGGCGGCGCATGGCGGCGGAGCTGGATCTGGCGGAGGAACGGGCCCGGGCCTCGATCGGCCGGCAGGAACGGCGCCCCCTGGGGGTCGTACGGGCCGAGGACGCCGCGGAGTTCGCGCGGACCTCGGGAGAGACCCAGCCGCACCTGACCGACCCCGGGCACTCCCGGTTCACCGTGCACCCCATGTACCTCGTCAGTCTGCTGCGCCCGGCTCCAGGCCCCGGCCCGGACGAGGTCCGGCCGGACGGCATGTACCGCGACGAGGTCCCCGGCACGGACGGGCTCGATGTGCGGCTGATGGCGGGCGGCCAGGAGGTGCGCTGGAAGGACGAGGTACGGGCCGGAGACGCGGTCGACGTGCTCCGGGCCCTCACGGCGGTCGAGCGCAAGGGTTCCGGGGACGGGTTCCTGCTGCTCACGGTGGAGAAGACGTACCGCGCGGCGCGCGGAGTGCTCGTCGAGGTCTCGGAGAGGTTCATCGTCAGGTGAGTACGCCCGGTAACCCCAGTAACCCCAGTACGTCCAGTACGTCCGTGGAATCCGTCCGCGTCGGTCAGCCGGTACCACCCGTCGCGTTCACCCCCGACGAGGTCACCCTGCTGCGCTTCGGCGCCGTCACCCGCAACACCCACCGCATCCACTACGACACCGCCTTCGCCCGCTCCGAGGGCCTGGCCGGACCGGTCGTCATGGCGCAGCTGCACGGCTGTCTCTTCCACCGGGCCGCGGCGGGCTTCGCCGGCGGGACCGGGCGGGTGCGGGAGGTCGCCTGGCAGAACCGGGCACCCGCCCACGCGGGAGACCGGCTCGAAGTCACCGGCACCGTGCGCGCGGTCGACCCGGTGCGCGGCGAGGTCACGCTCGACCTCGTGGAGCACTGCGGGCCCGCGGACGGCGAAGGCCCCGGAAGCGTCTGCTGCCGGGGCCACGCCGTCGTCGTCCTGCTCTGAGCGGCCTCAGTCCACGGAGGGGTCTCAGTCCACCGAGGGGTCTCAGTCCACTGAGCGGCCTCCGTCCAGGTCCAGCACCACCCTCCCGACCGCCTCCCCGCTCCGCAGCCGGTCCACCGCCTGCCCCAGCCCTTCGATCCCGTGCCGCTCGATCGGCAACGTCAGCTCTCCCGAGGCCAGTTCGGTGAGCAGCCGCTCGGTGTCCGCGGCGACCTCCTTGCCGCGGGACATCAGATTGACGGGCAACAGCGCCACGTCCGCGAGCAGGAAGTCGGCGAGGTCCACGCTGAACTCGCGCCCGGCGGTGTAGCCGACCAGTGCCGCGCGCCCGCGCGGACGGACCAGCGCGAGGGCGTCGCGCAGCACCGGTCCGCCGACGGTGTCGACGATCGCGTCCACCGGCCCGCCCACCGCGTCCGGCGACAACTCCGCCGCCAGGACCGGCTTCGCCGGCGCCGGGACATGGCTCAGCTTGGCCGGGCGGCCCACCACTCCGATCACCTCGGCCCCGGCGCGCGCGGCGACCTGCACGGCCAGCGCGCCGACCGCACCCGAAGCGCCGGTCACCAGGACCCGCTCCCCGGGCCGCACCCCCGCCACCGAGTGCACCGCCAGCCACGCGGTACCTGTGGGGGAGAAATAACTGCACGCCAGCGCGGGATCGGTGCCCTCGGGCACGGGGAGTACGGCGGCGTCGGGCACCACGGCGTGCTCGGCCCAGCCGCCGTCCCGGCGCAGCCCCAGCCCCTTGCCGTTGATCCTCACCAGACTGCCCTCGGCGTGGGTGTCCGAGGCCAGGACCACCCCGCACGCCGACGTGCCCGGCACCGAGGGCAGATCCGGGAGGATGCCGAACTTCCCGTCCACGACGTTCAGATCGAGATGCGCCACCTGCGCCGCCCGCACCCGTACGAGGGTCTGGCCGGGCTCCCGTACCGGCACGGGACGCTCCACCAGCCGGGGAAGCGTGCCGAACCGCTCAAGGACCAGCGCACGGGACGTCCGCCCCTGCACACCACTGCTCATAGTTTGACTCCATAACGTCGCAGCACCCGCGAGGCCACGATGCGCAGCACGCGGTCGAAGACGAACCCGAGAATGCCCAGGGTGATGATGCCGACGAAGACCCAGTCGATGCGCCCGTAGTTGCGCGAGGTCCAGATCAGCGAACCGAGACCGACCTGGGCGGCAACGATCTCGGCGGACACGATGGTCAGGAAGCTGTTGCCCATGGCGAGCCGCGCCCCCGTGACGATGTACGGCACGGTCGACGGCAGCACGACCTGCTGGAGGATCTGCCGGCGTCCCGCGCCCAGGCTGGCGGCGGCCCGCAGCTTCGACTCGTTCACCGCCATCACCCCGGCGCTGGTGTTCAGCGTGACGATGAAGACCGCCGTGTAGAAGATCAGCACGACCTTGGACGACTCGCCGATGCCGAGCCACACCACGGCCAGCGTCACGAAGGCGACCGGCGGGATGAAGCGGAAGAACTCGATGTACGGGTCGAGAAGCCGGCGTACCAGCGGGATCTGCCCGATGAGCAGCCCGACCGGCACACCCACCAGCAGCCCGAGACCCCAGCCGATCAGGATGCGGCGACTGGAGGCGATGATCGAGTTGGTGAGCGTGCCGTCGCGTGCGAGATCGACGGCGGCGGACAGGGTCGCCTGCGGGGAGGCGACCAGGGAGGCGCCGTACGACATCGCCAGCAGCTGCCAGATCCCGACGCCGACGAGGACGGACACCACGGACAGGCCGGCCGTGCGCAGTCCCCGTACGGCGCCGTGCACGGGGCGCCGGTCGATGCGTGGTTCGGCGGTGGGCTTCGCCGTGACGACCGTCATCGCTGCTCCTCCTGGTCGAGCCCCTGCGCCAGCAGGGCCTTGCGGACCTCTTCGCCGATGTCGTCCCGCAGCGCGTGCCGCAGTTCGAGGGCGGCGGGGTCGGACTCGTCGCGCGGCCGGGGAAGGTCCACCGGGTAGACGGACTTGACCGAGGCGGCCGGGCCGGCGGTCATGACGGCGACGCGGTCGGCCAGCAGGATCGCCTCGTCGATGTCATGGGTGACGAAGACGACGGTGCAGCCCGAGGTCTGCCAGATGCGGGCCATCTCCTCCTGCATCACCTGCCGGGTCTGCGCGTCGAGCGCGCCGAACGGCTCGTCCATCAGCACCACGCGCGGTTCGTTCGCCAGCACGCGGGCGATCTGCACGCGCTGGCGCATTCCGCCGGAGAGCTGGCCCGGGAACCGGTCGGCGCAGTGCCGCAGTCCGACCAGGGCGAGGTACTCGTCGGCCAGCTGGTGCTGCTCGGTGCGGGACCTGCCGCGCATCCGGGGGCCGAACGCCACGTTCTGGCGGACGGTGAGCCAGTCGAAGAGGGCCTCGCTGCTCTGGAACACCATGCCGAGTTCGGGGTCGGGACCCGTGACGGGCGCCCCGTCGACGGTGAGGGTGCCCGAGTGCGGGTGCACGAACCCGGCGAGCGCCGACAGCAGGGTGGACTTGCCGCAGCCGCTCGGGCCGAGCAGACAGAGGAATTCACCCGCGGCGATGTCCAGCGAGATGTCGCGCACGGCGTGGAAGGATCCGAACCGGATGTCCACCCCGTCGACGGCGACGGCAGCACCGTGGGCGTCGTTCTCACGCGCCGGACCGGACGGCGGCCGGTCGGCCTCGATGGCCTTGGTCATCAGGATCCCTTCGTCTGCTGGGTGAACCATCCGGGCAGCACCGCCCCGGTCACATCCGCCTGGGACGCGACCTTCCCGGTGTCCACGTAGAACCGGGCGGTCGCGGTGTAACCCCTGAGGTCGGCGGCGGTGATGTCGCGGACGCCGAAGTCGATGTCCTCGATGGCTTGCACGGTCTGGGTGGTGGGGACCTTCGCGGCCTTCTGCGTGGCGGCCGCCGCCGCGTCCGGGTCGGTCTCGGTGGCCTTCGCCGCTTCCCGCAGGGCCTGCGCGACCTTGACCGCCGTGCCCTTGTTGCCGCTCAGCCACTTGTCGTCGGTGATGAGCCAGTGGGCGTACGACAGGCCGTAGTCGCCGGTGGTCTCCAGGACCCGTCCGCCCAGTTCGGCACCCTTGGCGGGCCAAGGCTCCCAGAGAACGTAGGCGTCGACGTCGCCCTTCTGCAAGAGCGCCGGGATCTCCGGCGGATCCGCGGTGACGAAGTCGACCGACTTCTCATCGATGCCCTTGGACTGGAGGAACCGGGTCGCCGCGAGCTCCGACAGCCCCGGTACGACGGCCATCTTCCTGATCTCCGCCGGGTCCTTGACCTTGGGGCCGAGGACCACCTTGAGATAGCGGCCGGACTCCTCGTAGACGAGCAACGACCGCAGGCCGGTGTGCTGCTGGAGCATGCCGATGGTGGTGGTGTCGGAGTTGCCGGCCAACTGCACCTGACCGGCGGCGAGGGCGTCGACGCCCTCGCCGCCCCGCCCGAACTGGACGAGCTGGACGTTCACCCCGTGCTCGGCCCACAGACCCCTGGCGTCGGCGAGGAAGAAGGGCGCGAACGAGGGGTCGATACCGACGGCGATCCGGACCGTGGGGCCGGACGCCGTGTTCTTGCCGGAACCTGCCGCGGAGTCGGTGGTGGCCGCGCGGCACGCGGTCACTGCTGTCGCGGCGATGAGAGCGAGGAGGGCGACGACACCCGCGAGGGGGTGTCTCCTGGTGACCCGTGTCTCCATGGATACCTCGGTGGGTTGACGGGAGACCGCCGGTTTCGGCCGGTCATACGGGGTGCGGCCCGTGGGCTGGCTGGGTTGGCGCGAACCGTAGACCCGGGTGACGGCGACTGGCACGGATCGCGGTCCGCTGAACGGGATGGACACGGGACCGGCCGCACGGCGGGCCGTTCATCGGCCGGGTAGCGGGGTGTGTCACCCGGGTGGGCTTGCGCGGGGACCCCGGCAGTCAGGGCCGAACCGCAGATCCGGTGCGGTCTGCTCAGCGGAACGGGTCCGTAGGCGGATCGGATGCGTCCCCCGATGCTCGGGGCATGTTCCGACGGCAGCAGGAGGTCACGCACCATGACGACGAGTGAGGGCTCGCCCGCCTCCACGAGCACCGGCCGCACCGGCCGCAGACCGGCCGGGCAGCCCGGCCGGCAGGACTGGTCGTCGTGGCCCCACTACGACGGTGCGGCGGCCGGCTTCCGCGGCTACTGGTACCCGGTCACCTGGTCCAGCCACATCACCGGCAAACCCCTCCCGTTCACGATCTGCGGTGAGAAGATCACCCTGATCCGGGACGGCGGCAAGGCGTACGCGCTGCACAACCGCTGCCCGCACCGCGGGGTGCCGCTCTCCGAGGGCAACCAGCAGTTCCCCGGCACGGTCAGCTGCCCCTACCACGGCTGGACGTTCGACCTGCCCACCGGAAAGCTGTGCGCGGTCATCACCGACGGCCCCGGATGTCGGCTCACCGGCAAGGTCGGGGTGAAGACGTACGCCGTCGAGGAGCGCCTCGGCATGGTGTGGGTGTACATCCCCGTCGCCGACGAGGACCCCCACCCGATCGACGAACAACTCCCCGAGGAACTCGTCTCCCACGGCTTCGTCATGGGGGGCCGGATCGAACCCCGCGGTGGCAACTGGCGGTTCGCCTGCGAGAACGGTTTCGACGAGGGGCACGCCAAGTATCTGCACCGCACCGCGCTGTGGCGGCTGTTCAAGCCGATGCCGACGTGGAACATCACCCGGATCGTCCCCCGGGGACGCTGGATCTTCCGGGTCCAGGACGAGGTCCACTGGGAGGCCGAGTTCCCCGGCGTGGGCCGCTGGTCCAACAAGCGCTGGTGGAAACTGCAGCCGCCCAAGGAGACCTTCAACCTCGGCAACACGGGCAAGGCGGACAAGGTCGCCCCGACGATCGAGGCCCAGGAGTTCCCCGGCTTCGCCTCCCTGGCGATGCCGGGCGTGCTGCGCATCGCCTACCCCAAGTTCATCCACTACGAGTTCTACGTCCCGGTCGACGCCGACAACCACCGTTACGTCGGTGTGATGGTCAACTTCACCGAGGGCTGGGAGACGCTCAGGTTCTACGCCAAGTACCTGGGTGCCATCCGCTGGCTGTTCCACGGGCAGTTCTCCGGCCAGGACGCCTGGATGGTCGACGTCACCGACGCCCCTCCGGAGAAGCTCTACCGCCCCGACCTCTCGCTGACCGCCTGGCGGAACCTCAGCGAGGAGGAGTACGCGAAGAAGCTGGCCGCGGCCGGGGCCCGACCCGCTCCTTCCACCGATTCCGCCGATTCCAAGATTTCCACCGCTTCCACCGATTCCGCCAACGCCGGCAACGCGAAGAAGGGCTGACCATGGGCCGCACACTGCTCACCCTGCTGGCCGGGGCCGCCATCGCCGTAGCGCTCCCCCTGGCCAAGAAGCGCTTCGAGCGTACGACGATGACCCAGGTCCACAGGATCAACCAGTGAACGACCACACGGCGTCCGGTCTGACAGGCCTCGACGACCGGCGGAGGGCCTGGGCCGAGGAGGCATGGCGGCACGTCACCGGCGACCGGCTGCGAGAGCTGATCATCGGGCTCGTCGACATCCCGAGCCCGACCGGCGACGAAGGCCCCCTCGCGGCCCATATCGCCGGCACGCTCGCCGCCTCCGGATGCTCCGCCACCGTGCAGCCGCTCGACGACCGGCAGGCCAACGCCTGGGCCCGGCTCGACGGCGACGGAACCGGCCCCGACCTCATGCTCTACGCGCCCATCGACACCCTGACCGTGGGCGAGGAGAACGAGGACCTCCCGTGGATCGGGCCGGAACTGCGGGACGACATGCGGCCGCGGGCCACCGTCTACGACGACCTGGTCACCGGACTCGGCGCCTCCAACCCCAAGGGCCACGCGGCGTGCGTGATGATGGCCGCCGAGGCCATCGCCCTCGCGGGCATCCCGCTCACCGGCGATCTCGTCGCCGCGTTCGGCGCGGGCGGCATGCCCACCAACGCCCGGCCGGGCGGCACCCGGTACAACACCGGCCAGGGCGTGGGCTGTTCGTTCCTGCTGGAGCAGGGCGTGTGGACCGACTACGCGGTGATCGCCAAACCCGGCTGGACGGTCTCCCACGACGAGGTCGGCCTCGTCTGGTTCGAGATCACCGTCCACGGCACCCACACCTACGTCGGCTCGCGGCACCGGCTCCCTTACAACAACGCCATCGCCCGTGCCGGAGAGGTGGCCCGGCACCTGGAGGAGTGGTTCGTCGAGTACGCCGACCGGCACACCGGCGGCACGGTCGCACCCCAGGGCATCGTCTCCTCCGTACACGGCGGCTGGCCCCGCATGGCGGCCGTCACCCCGGCCGTCTGCACCCTGATGGTGGACCTGCGCATCGCGCCCGACACCACACCGATGCAGGCCAGGCGGGAGTTCTCGGCCGCGCTGGACGCCCTGCGCGCCAAGGTGCCAGGCCTCGACGTCACCGCCCGGATGGTGCTGGCCATTCCCGGGACGCGCACCGACCCGCACAGCTGGGTCTGCCGCAGCGCGACAGCGGGCTGGGAGGCCTTCGAAGGGCGCGGGCACGAGGTGATCCGCGGCAACAGCGGTGCCACCGACGCCAACATCCTGCGCGGCCGTGGCATCCCCACCGTCCGGGTCGGGATGCCGAAGGTCGCCGACGCGGAGGCACCGTTCCAGATCGACTTCGCCCGCGGGATGAACACCGTCTCCGTACGGGCCATGGAGCGGCTGACGCGCCATCTGATCCGCACGGCCGTCGACACCGTCACCCGCACGCGCGCCGAGGTGGAGGGAGAGACGTCATGACGTCGACCGAGATCGTCCTGGGCGTGGGTGCCTCGCACAGCACGCTGATGAACACCCACTGGGAGGAGACCCTCCACAAGGACCGCGCCGAGCGTTTCCGCGACGCGCTGAAGGAGGCGCGCGACGAGCTCGCCGCGGCCCGCCCCGACACCGTGATCCTCGTCGGCTCCAACCACTTCCGCGGCTTCTGGCTGGACCTCATCCCCGCCTTCACCCTCGGCGTCGGTGAGTGCGTCGCCAGCGGGGAGTCCGGCACCCCGAAGGGACCGCAGCCCGTGGACGTGCCGCTCGCCCGGCATATCGCGGGCGCCCTCGTGGAGGGCGGCCGCTTCGATCCCGCGTACTCGGCCAGGCTGCAGATCGACCACGGCCAGTCGCACGCCATCCAGTACCTCCTCGACGGCCTCGACGTGGAGATCGTCCCCCTCGTCGTCAACGTGTTCGCCCCTCCGCTGCCCACCCTCGAACGCTGCGAGGAACTGGGCCGTGCGATCCGGGAGGCGGTCCTGGCGTTCCCCGGAGAACGCCGTGTCGCGGTGATCGGCTCCGGAGGGCTCTCGCACCGGCTGCCCTGGCCGGACTGGCGCGATCCGCACGGCGACGACGAGGAGTTCATGGTCGGCGCCTGGCTCAACGGCCGGGACAACTGGCAGGACTACGACGCCCGCCGCCGCGAGATCATCCGCGCCGCCGAGGCCGCGCTCAACCCCGGCTTCGACGACGAGTTCCTCTCCCTCGTCGAGAAGGGCGAGACCCACCGCATCACCCGGTTCACCACCGAGGAGCTGGAGAAGACGGCGGGCAACGGCGCACAGGAAGTACGCACGTGGCTGCTCATGGCGGCCCTGCTCGACCACGTGCCCGGCCGGCGCCTCGCCTACGAGCCGATGCCCGAGTGGCTCACCGGGATGGGCGTCGCCGTCCTGAACCCCGCTGAACCTCGCTGAACCCCGCACAGACGCACAGACGCACAGACGCACACCGGAAGTGAAAGGCAGCCATGAGTATCTGGACCGAACTGATCGGCGTCGACTACCGGCACGCCTACGTGGAGACCGGCGGCTTCCGGACCCGTGCCCTGCAGGCCGGACCCGAGGACGGCGAGCACGTGGTGTTCCTGCACGGTACGACCGGCCATCTGGAGGCCTTCGTACGGAACATCCCGGCGCATGCCGAGCGCTACCGCTGCCACGCCATCGACATGCTGGGCCACGGCTACACCGGCAAGCCGGACCGCCCCGGTGAGATCCCCGCGTACGTCGAGCACCTGATGTCCTATCTGGACGCCGTCGGCGCCGAGCGCGTCCACCTGGTCGGCGAGTCGCTGGGCGGCTGGGTCTCGTCCTGGGCCGCGAGCGAGTACCCGGACCGCGTCGCCTCCCTCCAACTGCTGTGCATGGGCGGCACGAAGATCAACCCGAAGGTGATGGAACGGCTGAAGAACTCGACGCGGGCCGCCGCGCTGGAGGACGACGTGTCCTTCACCCGCGAGCGGCTCAAGCTGCTGTGGGCTCAGTGGGACGAGGACCTCGGCGAGGAGCTGACGCAGGTCCGCTACGGCATCTACCACCACCCCGACTTCCAGGCCAACCTGCACAACCTGCTGGCCCTCCAGGAACCGGAGGCGCGTGAGCGCAATCTGCTCCGGCCGGACCGGATGGCGCGGATCAAGGCGCCGACGCTGGTGGTCTGGGGCAACAAGAACCCGCTCGGCGACGTCCCGGAGGCGGAGGCCATCGCCGCCGCCATTCCCGGCGCCCGCCTGGAGGTCTTCAACGAGTGCGGGCACTGGCCGCAGCACGAGAAGGCCGACCTGTACAACCCGCTGAGCCTGGCGTTCCTCGCCGAGGCACGGTAGCCGGGGGCCGGGCAGTGGCCCGGTCACCCCGGTCACCCCTGTCACTCCGAATTAACAGCACGACGCATGGCCTGATCGAGCCATGCATGGTTCCGTGGAGGGCCAGATTCAGCCACAGACCGCGTTCTGAGGAAGGCAACGGATTGATCGGGAGGTTCTTCACATGAGCGTCACCTCGGTTGGCCGCGCCGACGTTCCACCCCTCGTACCCGACCCACCCGACGACTCCGTCCCCTGCATCGTGTCACCGATGAACTCGGTCCTCGGCAAGGTCAGACCCATTCTGGAGGCGTTCACTCCCGAGGACGACGCTCTCTCCCTCGCCGAGCTGGTGCGCCGCACGGGCGTCGCCAAGGCCACCGTGCACCGGCTCGCGCAGGAACTCGTGGTGTGGGGGCTGCTGGAGCGGTCGGGCTGTGACTACCGGCTCGGGCTGCGGCTGTTCGAGATGGGCCAGCGGGTCCACCGGCAGCGCATCCTGCGTGAGGTGGCCCAGCCGTACATGGAGGACCTTCTGCTCGCCACCCAGGAGACCATCCACTTCGCCATCCACGACAGCCTGGACGTGGTGTACCTGGAGAAGATCTTCCCCCACCGAGGGCTGAACGAGGAGTCCCGGGTGGCGGGCCGGCTGCCGCTGTACTGCACGGCCACCGGCAAGGCGATCCTCGCCTTCTCCCCGAGCACGCTCTTCGTCGACGTGGTCAGGAACGGTCTGAAGCCGTTCACCCGGCACACGGTCACCTCACCGGGCCGGCTGCGGGCCCAGCTGGAACGGATCCGGGCGGAGGGCATCGCGACCGAGGCCGAGGAGATCCGCCTCGGGTACACGAGCATGGCCGTGCCGGTCTTCGGCAGCCGGTCCACACTCGTCGGCGCGCTCTCCATCACGGCGCCCACCTATCGCATGGATCCCACCGGGCACGCCGGCGCGCTGCGCGCCGCCGCCCTCGGGATCAGCCGGTCACTGCGGTGAGCGCGGTCCTTCAGGCGGTGCTCACCCGGGCCCGGAAACTGATCGGGCAGTGGGAGAGCGAGGACTGCGGCGTCCTCGCCGTGAAGGACTTCTGCCGCTACGCAGCGGCCCTGGGCGACCTCGACTACATCCGCACGGCCCGTGCACAGGAGGCGGCCCGGGAACCCGTCGTCGCTCCCGCCCTGTTCCTCGCCGGGACGCTGAGCTGGGAGGACGGCCCGGCTGAGGACGAGCTGAGCCCGGACGGGCTGGCCGCGCGCGACTCGCCCTGCACGGACGGCCTGCCGGTACGGCAGGTGCACGGAGGCCAGTCGGTCCGGCTGGGCCGGTCCCCGGTCTCGGGGATGCGGGTCACCGCGGCCCGGTCGCTCGTCTCGGCCGACCACCGGCACGGCCGGTCGGGTGAGTTCGTGTTGCTCGGCGTCACCACCCGATTCACCTCGCAGGACGGAGCCGAACTGATGGCGGTGGACGAGACGATCGTCGTCCTGGACGGTGTCCCGGACGACACGGTCAAGGAGCCGAAGGGGGCCGGCGTATGACGGCGACCGTCCCCGTCGCAGGGCAGCCCTGCACGCCGCGCACCTACTCCCACAGCAGGGTGCAGCTCTTCCGGTTCAGCGCCGTGTCCTGGAACTCCCACCGCATCCACTACGACGCCGGGTACGCGGCCCTGGAGGGCTTCCCGGACGTGGTGGTGCAGTCCACGCTGCACGGCGAGACCCTCAGCCGGTACGCGCTGGAGTGGGCCGGACCCGGCGCCGCCCTGGAGTCGGTGAGCTGGCGCAACCGGGCCACCGCCGTGGCCGGTGAGCGGCTCACCTGGTCCGCGACGGTGCGCACGGTCGAGCCCTGCGACGGGGGCGCCCGGGTGACGCTGGACGTCGCCGTCCACAAGGACGACGGCGTCCCCTGCGTCACCGGGCACGTCGGACTCACCTGGCGTGCTGCTCGTACCAGCCCCTCAGCAGGGTCGTCCCCAGCTCCGGCGACTTCTTGATCAGCTTCTGCTCGACCAGGAAGCCGGCGATCTTCTCGGACTCGGTGACATCCGTGTCGTCGATGCCGCGGGCGGCGAAGGTGATCTCCGGCAGCACCTTCGCCGTCTGGTCCGCGGGCAGTTTGACCTGCTGTTCGGAGGCCTTCGCCGCGGCGGCGGGATCGTCGGTGACGAGCTTGTCCGCCTCGGCGACCACCTTGAAGACCTTGCCCGCGACGTCTTCGTTGTCCTTCAGCCAGCTCTGGTCGGCCAGCAGCCACTGCACGTACTTCACCCCGAAGTCACCGATGCGCCCCGCGATGTGGCCGCCCGCCGCGTCACCCCGGGCCGCCCACGGCTCGAAGAGGACGTAGGCGTCGATCGAGCCCTGCTCCAGCATGCCCGGGATCTCGGGCGGTGAACTCTCCAGGATCTTCACGGACTTCGGGTCGATGCCGTTGTGTTTCAGGTACTGGTGCGTCGCGTAGAGGCCGAGGCCGCCGATCGACGCCATCGTCCTGATCTGCTGCGGAGAGTCGATGCCGTCGCGCAGGACGACCTTGAGGTAGCGGTCGGAGGACTGGAAGATGCCCAGGGCCCGCAGTCCGGGGTTGGCGACCATCAGTGGCAGCGCTGTGGAGTCGGCGTTGGCCGCGATCTGCGCCGTGCCCGCGGTGACCGCCTGAGAGGCCGCGGGACCGCCCTCGGTCTTCACGAGTTCGACATTGACGCCCGCCTTCTTGAACATGCCGCGCTCCACGGCGAGGTAGAAGGGCGCGTAGGAGGCGTCCACCCCGAGGGCGAGCCGGACGGTCGGCTGCCCCGCGGACGACACACCCGTCGAATCCGTGCTGCCCGCCGTACAGGCCGTGGTGAGGACCAGCGCCGCGCAGGCGGCGGTCAGAGCGAGACTCCTGGTCCCGAGGCCCCTTGTCCTGAGGCGGGACCTGTCGTTTGTGTGCATCTGCATCCTCCCAGGGCGGGGAATGGTGAGCGGGGGGTGCTGGACCGCCGACCCTCCCAGTGCCGGCCCGCCGGGCATAAGCGGAGCGTCCTGCTCACCGGAACGAACTCATTGGGCGGTACCGGAGCCCTCCCTAGCCTCCGGAGCATGAGCGTTCTTTCCGACATGCCGGTGACCGAGGACGAGTCGTCGCGCCGGATCGAGACCGACGTCCTGATCATCGGCGCCGGGCCCGCGGGCCTCTACGGCACCTACTACGCGGGTTTCCGCGGGCTTCGGGTCGCGGTCATGGACGTACTGCCCCAGTGCGGCGGCCAGATCAGCGCGATGTACCCCGAGAAACCCATCTTCGACATCGCCGGGCTCCCCTCGGTGCGCGGCCGTGACCTGGTGGACAACCTGGTCGCGCAGGCCGAACCGTACGGGCCGGTCTACCTCCTCGGCGAGCGTGCGGCCGAACTGTCCCACGACGCGGACGGCCGGCCCGTCGTCCGCAGCGACCAGGGGACCGAGGTCCACGCCGGGGCCGTGGTGATCACTGGGGGAGTGGGCACGTTCACCCCCCGGCCGCTGCCGGCGGGCGAGGCCTTCCTCGGCCGCGGCCAGATCTACTTCGTGGCGCAGCCCGCCGACCACACCGACCGGGACGTGGTGATCGTCGGCGGCGGCGACAGCGCCTTCGACTGGGCGGTGACCCTCGCCCCCGTGGCCCGGTCCGTCACGCTCGTGCACCGCACCGACCGGTTCCGCGCCCACCGCGCCACCGTGGAGAAGGCGCGCGACCTCGGCATCGAGATCCTCGCCGACTCCGAGGTGAGCGCCCTGCACGGCACCTCGCACCTGGAACACGTGGAGATCCGGCACCGGCTCGACCGGACCACCCGCCTGCTGCCCGCACAGACCGTCGTCGCGGCCCTCGGCTTCAAGGCCGACCTCGGCCCGCTCCAGCACTGGGGCCTGACGCTGCGGGCACGCCGTATCGCCGTCGACACCCGGATGGCCACCAACATCCCCCGCGTCTACGCCGCGGGCGACATCACCGACTACCCGGGCAAGGTGCGCCTCATCTCCGTCGGCTTCGGCGAGGTCGCCACCGCGGTCAACAACGCCGCCACCGTCATCGACCCGGAGGCCCAGCTGTTCCCCGGGCACTCCACCGAGAAGGAGAACTGAGATGGCCTACGTCATCGGGTCGGCCTGCGTCGACATCATGGACCGGTCCTGTGTCGAGGAATGCCCGGTCGACTGCATCTACGAAGGTGCCCGCAAGCTCTACATCAACCCCACCGAGTGCATCGACTGCGGCGCCTGCGAGATCGCCTGCCCCGAGCAGGCCATCACGGTCGACCGGAAGGCGGACCCCGGACACCGCGAGGACAACAAGCAGTTCTTCGAGGTGGTCCTGCCCGGCCGGAGCGAGCCGCTCGGGACGCCGGGCGGCGCGAGCGGAGTCGGCCGCGTCGACGCCGACTCCCCGCTGATCGCGAAGGTGGGCGCATGACGGCCCGCGAGGTACCCAGGACCGGTCCCGACGTGGCCAATACCGGTCCCGACGTGGTCAAGGCCGCTCCCGACGTGCTCAAGACCGCTCCCGACGTGGTCAAGGCCGCCGACATCCTGGCCGAGGCCACCCGCACGGGCAGGGCCTGCCCTCCCGTACGCCCCCTGCTCCCCGACGGCGACATCGACGCCGCGTACGCGGTGCAGCGCGTCAACGTCGACCGGGGGCTCGCCGCCGGACGGCGGATCGTCGGCCGCAAGATCGGGCTCACCTCCCCCGCCGTGCAGCGGCAACTCAGCGTGGACCAGCCCGACTTCGGGGCGCTCTTCGCCGACATGGCGGTCCCGGAGTCAGGTGTGGTGGCCGCCGGGCGGCTGCTCCAGCCCAAGGTGGAGGCGGAGATCGCGCTCGTCCTCGGCGCCGATCTGCCGCACGCCGAGTGCACGGTGGCCGACGTGCTGCGGGCGGTCGACTTCGCGCTGCCCGCGCTGGAGATCGTGGACAGCCGGATCGAGGGCTGGGACATCCGCCTCGTCGACACCGTCGCCGACAACGCCTCCAGCGGACTGTTCGTGCTCGGCGGCACGCCCGTGCCCCTGTCGGGCCTGGACCTGCGCGGTGTCCGGATGACGATGACCCGGGGCGGCGAGGCCGTGTCCGAGGGCACCGGCGCCGACTGCCTCGGCAGCCCGCTCAATGCCGCGGCCTGGCTCGCCTCCACGGTGGCCGGCAGGGGCGATCCCCTGCGGGCCGGAGACCTGGTGCTCACGGGGGCGCTCGGGCCCATGGCGGTCGCCGCCCCCGGTGACCGGTTCGAGGCACGGATCAGCCAACTGGGCCGGGTGGCGGTCGAGTTCGCAGCGGAAGGAGAGGGACTGTGAGTACCCGCACCAAGGTGGCCGTCATCGGCTCCGGCAACATCGGCACCGACCTCATGATCAAGGTGCTGCGGCTGTCGAAGAGCCTGGAGATGGCGGCGATGGCCGGGATCGACCCGGACTCCGACGGACTGGCGCGCGCACGGCGCCTGAAGGTCGCCACCACCCACAGGGGCGTCGAAGGGCTCGTCGAGCTGGACGAGTTCGCCGACGTCGGCATCGTCTTCGACGCGACCTCGGCGGGTGCCCACCGTCACCACGAGGAGGTACTGCGCCCGCTGGGCCGCACCCTCGTCGACCTGACCCCGGCCGCCATCGGCCCCTATGTCATCCCCCCGGTCAACGGCGACGCCCACCTGGACGCACCGAACGTCAACATGGTCACGTGCGGCGGGCAGGCCACGATCCCGATCGTCGCCGCCGTCTCGGCGGTGACCCCGGTGCACTACGGCGAGATCGTCGCCTCCATCGCCTCGCGCTCCGCCGGACCCGGCACACGGGCGAACATCGACGAGTTCACCGAGACCACCGCCCGCGCCATCGAGCAGGTCGGCGGTGCCGCCCGGGGCAAGGCGATCATCGTCCTCAACCCGGCCGAACCCCCGCTGATCATGCGGGACACCGTGCACTGCCTGGTCTCGGAGTGCGACGAGGAGGCCGTCACCGCCTCCGTCGAGACCATGGTCGGCCGGGTCCAGGCATACGTGCCCGGCTACCGGCTCAAGCAGAAGGTGCAGTTCGACCGGATCGCGGCCGACGACCCGCTCCGAGCCCTGGTCCCCGCCGCCACCGACGCGTTGAGGGTGTCGGTGTTCCTGGAGGTCGAGGGCGCCGCCCACTACCTGCCCGCCTACGCCGGAAACCTCGACATCATGACCTCGGCCGCGCTGCGTACCGCCGAACGCCTGGCCGCCCACGACACCCGGCAGGGGGCCACCGCATGACCGCCGAACTGTACGTCCAGGACGTCACCCTGCGCGACGGCATGCACGCCATCCGGCACCGCTACACCGTCGAGCAGGCCCGCACCATCGCCGCCGCCCTCGACACCGCAGGCGTCCGCGCCATCGAGATCGCCCACGGCGACGGCCTGTCCGGCTCCAGCATCACCTACGGCGTCGGCGCCCACACCGACTGGGAGTGGATCGAGGCCGTCACCGAGGCCGTGCACCGGGCCACCCCCACCACCCTGCTGCTGCCCGGCATCGGCACCCTGCACGACCTCAAGCAGGCCCACACCCTCGGCATCCGCTCGGTACGCATAGCCACCCACTGCACCGAGGCCGACATCGCCGCCCAGCACATCGCCGCCGCACGGGAGTTGGGCATGGACGTCGCCGGGTTCCTGATGATGTCCCACCTGGCCGAACCCGCCGAACTGGCCCGCCAGGCCCACCTGATGGAGTCCTACGGCGCCCACTGCGTGTACGTCACCGACTCCGGCGGCCGGCTCACCATGGACGGCGTACGCGACCGCTTCCGCGCCTACCGCGACGTCCTGTCCCCCGACACGGAGCTGGGCATCCACGCCCACCACAACCTCGGCCTCGGCGTGGCCAACAGCGTCGTCGCCGTCGAGGAGGGCGTCACCCGCATCGACGCCTCGCTGGCAGGACAGGGCGCGGGGGCGGGGAACTGCCCGCTGGAGGCGTTCGTCGCGGTCGCCGACCTGATGGGCTGGGCGCACGGCTGCGACCTGTTCCCGCTCATGGACGCCGCCGACGACCTCGTACGCCCCCTCCAGGACCGCCCCGTACGCGTCGACCGCGAGACCCTCACCCTCGGCTACGCGGGCGTGTACTCCAGCTTCCTGCGCCACGCCGAGACCGCCGCCGCCCGCTACGGCCTCGACACCCGCACCATCCTCGTCGAGGTTGGCCGGCGCGGCATGGTCGGCGGCCAGGAAGACATGATCACCGACATCGCGCTCGACCTGGTGGGGGAGGGGCGGGCATGACGACGCCAGAGACCACCCCCCTCCGGGTCGGCGTCCGCGTCCCGCCCTGCGACCGCGCGGACCGTGTGGTCGAGACCGTACGGCGAGCGGAGCGGCTCGGCTTCGACGACGTCTGGTTCCCCGATTCCCAACTGCTGTGGCGGGACGTGTTCACCACCCTGACCGCCGCCGCCCTGGGCACCGAGCGGATCGGTCTCGGCACCGCGGTCACCAACCTGGCGACCCGGCACCCGGCCGTCGTCGCCTCGGCCTCCCGCAGTGTGGCGGAACTCGCCCCCGGTCGTTTCACTCTCGGCCTCGGCGTGGGCAACAGCTCCGTCGGACCGATCGGCCTGCGGCAGACCACCTCGGCGGCGATGCGTGAGGGGCTCGGCATGCTGCGCGCCCTGCTCGACGGCCGCGAGTGGGAATTCTCGGTCTCCGAGAACACGGTCCGCTCGCGGCTGCGTGATCCACGCCCCGAGGTTCCGCTGCACCTGGCCGCGAGCGGGCCGAAGAACCTGCGGCTCGCCGGAGAGGTCGCCGACGGTGTGATCCTCCTCAGCGGGGTCTCACCGAGGACCCTTCAAGGAGCGACCGCGCGGGTGCGTGAGGGCGCCGAGGCGGCGGGCCGGAACGCCGGCACCATCCCCCTGACCGTCTCCGCGTACTGCGCGGTGACCGACGACATCGAGGCCGAGGCCCGCCGGATCAAGCCCATCTGCGCGTCGATCGCGCAGAACGGCGGTGCGCCCTTCCTCGCCCTCGCCGGAATCGACGTCCAGGTGCCCGCCACGATCGGCGGGGTCTACCCGGACCTCGTGCACGCGGAGGACTGGGACGCGGCCGTCGACATCTGCTCGGCATGGATCAGCGACGAGGCGGCCGTCCGGTTCGCCGAGGAGTTCTGCCTGTTCGGCACCGCCGAGCACATCACCGAACGGCTGCGCGCCCTGCACACCACCGGCGTCACCGGAGTGTTCCTCCAGCACGTCGGCTCCTACGACCCTCCCACCGACCTGATCGAGGCCGTCGGCACCTTGGTGCTGCCGGCGTTGCCCCGGACCACTGAGTTGTCCCGGACCACTGAAGCGAAGGCGGAGCACCGATGACGGACACCGTGCACAAGGGCTATGCCCCCAGCCCCTTCGGGCAGTTGCACTACGCGGAATGCGGCGGCGCGGGCGACGAGCCCGTGCTCATGCTCCACCAGACCCCGCGCTCGTGGACCGAGTACCTCCAGGTGCTGCCGCGCGTCGGCACCGCACGCCGCGCCATCGCCATGGACACCCTGGGCTTCGGCGCCTCCGCGAAGCCCGACGGACCCCACTCGATCGAGCGTTTCGCCGACGGCGCCGAGGCGCTGGCCGACGCACTCGGACTGGAACGCTTCCACCTCGTCGGCCACCACACGGGCGGCGTGATCGCCGTCGAACTCGCCGCGCGCCTGGGGGACCGGGTGGCGAGCCTCCTGCTCTCCGCCACACCCTTCATCGACGAGGAGAAGCGGCGCACGGCGGGGGAGCGCAAGCAGATCGACCACGTCGACCCGAAGCCCGACGGCTCGCACCTGCTGGAGCTGTGGAACCGGCGCCGCGACTTCTACGCGAGCGGGGAGGAGGCCGCCCTCACCCGGTTCATGGTCGACGCACTGACTGTCCTGGACCGGGTGGAGGAGGGCCATGTGGCGGTGCGGCAGTACGCGATGGACCAGCGGCTGCCCCGCGTCACCGCCCGCACCCTCGCCGTCTGCGCCCCCGGCGACCACTACTCCCTGCCCGCCCTGGAGAGGTTCGCCGCGGCTCTCGGCTGCGAGACCCGCGTCCTGTCCGGGGGCCACGTCCCCGTCCCCGAGCAGCTGCCCGAGGAGTTCGCCGAGGTCGTGCTGGAATGGTCCGCCCAGACCTGAACCGGGCCCGGGCGGACCGACTCCCGTCACATCAGGTTCCGTCACTTCAGGCCGATATGCGCACCGGGCCCGAGCGGCAGATCGAACCCGTAGAAGATCCCCAGGATCGCCAGCCACACCACGAGGAACGGCACCGTGAAGATCGACAGCCGGGCGATGAGCGTGCCCAGCCGCGCCTCCGGCTCATAGCGGCGCAGCAGCGCCAGGAGCAGGAAGACATACGGGTTCATCGGCGTGATGATGCCGGTGGCCGAGTCGCCGATACGGAAGGCTGCCTGGCTGAGGGCCGGGCTCATACCGAGGAGCATGAACGCCGGGACGAACACGGGCCCGACCAGCGACCACAGTGCGGACCCGGACACGATGAACAGGTTCAGACAGGCCGCCAGGAGGACGAACGCCACCAGCGCCCAGAAGCCGGTCAGGCCGATGGAGTCGAGGCCCGCCGCAGCCTTCACGGCGAGCAGGATGCCCACGTTGGACCAGTTGAACAGGGCGATGACCTGCGCGGCGACGAACATGAGGACGATGTAGCCGGCCATGTTCTTCACGGAGTCGGACATGGCCGTGACCACGCCCTCCGAGCCCGACAACGCCTTCACCGTGAAGCCGTAGGTGAGCCCCGCCAGCAGGAACGCTCCGAACAGCACCGGAACGATGCCGGTGAGCAGTGGCGAGGGCACGAGCGCCCCGCCCTCGCCACGCAGCGGGGCGCCCTCGGGCAGCCACAGGGACAGCACGGCGCCCGCGTAGAGGACGACGACGAGGGCCGTGAGCAGCAGTCCGCGGCGCTGGACCGGAGTGAGAGTGAGGTCCTGCTCGGGCTCGTCCTCGGCGGCCGTGGACGCGTCGTACGTGCCCAGGCGCGGTTCGAGGACGCGGCTGATGAGGAAGCCGCCGAGCAGGCCGAGGACGAGGCTGCTGGCCGCGGTGAAGTAGTAGTTGACGAGCAGGTGCAGATCGAGGCCCTGGGCGGCCGGCAGGACCGCGGCCGCCTGCTGGGTGATGCCGATGTACAGGGCGTCCAGCGAACCGATGGTGAACCCTGCCGCATAGCCCGCGCCGACGCACGCGAAACCGCCGATCAGCCCCGCTACGGGATGCCGTCCGGCGCTCTTGAAGACCACGGCGGCCAGCGGCGGCAGCACGATCGCGGCGACATCGCTGATCATGTGCGCCTGGCAGGCGATCACAGCCACCAGGTACGGCAGCACCGCGCGCGGCGCACGGGCCAGCGTGGCCCGCATGACGGTCTCCAGGAGCCCGGCCTTCTCCGCGACACCCACCGCCATGATCATCAGCAGCACGGCGGCGATGGGCGGGAACGTGGCGAAGTTGGTGACCAGGTTCTCCGTCAGCCAGCGCATACCCTCGCCGGTGAACAGCCCGGTGACGGCCTTCGTCTCGTCGGTGCCGGGGACAGTGACGGTCACGTCGGCCAGCGCGAGCGCGGTGGAGATGACCGCCAGGATCACGAACAGGCCGGTGAACAGGACGATCGGGTTGGGCAGTGCGTTGCCCAACCGCTCGATCACCGCGAGCACGCGGTCGATGCCGGTCGGCCGTTCGGAGTCGGGGGACTTTCTGCCGGGAGCTGGGAGGTCGGTCAGTGAGGACATCAGGGCCGCCTTCCGGTCGGTGCCGCTGGGAGCAGAAGGTCTTTCCGGACGACGCCGTCCTGGATGACACAGACGATGTTCGCGGGATCGCCGAGGACGCCGATGTCCGCGAGAGGATCGCCGTCGCAGACGACGAGGTCTCCGGTGCGGCCGGCGGCGAGGGTGCCCAACCGGTCGGCGACACCGAGGAGCTCGGCGGAGGTACGGGTTCCGGCGACGATGGCGGCCATGGGGTCCATGCCGAGGTCTACGAGGTAGCTGAGTTCCATCAGGTTCACGCCGTGCGGGCCGACGGCGGCGTCGGTGCCGAGCGCGATCCGTGCACCGTACTCGATGGCCCGGCCGATGTTCTCCTTGGTGACACCGGACCAGCGGGTCTTCTTCTGGTAGTGGTAGTCCGGCATGGTGTCCTTGTTGATGCCCGCGTACACGGTGGACAGCGTCGGCACGACGAAGGTGCCCTGCTCACCCGCCATGTCCAGGGCCCGCACGTCGAGCCCGTAGCCGTGCTCGATGCTGGTGACGCCGGCGCGGAGGGCGTTGAGGATGCCGGCGTTGCCCTGTGCGTGGGCGGCGACCGGCTTGCCGCCGTGGCGGCGGGCCTCGTCGACGACGGCCCGGATCTCCTCCTCCAGCAGGCCCTCGTCGTCGGGATCGTCGTAAGGGCTGCCCATGCCGCCGGTGGCGCAGACCTTCACCAGGTCGGCGCCGTCGCGCAGCACCCGGCGCACGGCCAGCCGGGCCGCGTCGGTGCTGTCGGCGATCTCCGACATCCCGGCGCTCAGATCGGTGCCGTCGGGCAGACGGACATCGGCATGCCCGCCGGTGTGGCTAAGGATCCGCACGGCCGTGTGCAGCCTCGGCCCCACGACCCGGCCGCTCTCGACGGCCGTACGGAAGCCCGCCGACAGACCCCCCAGGTCACGGGCGGTGGTGATGCCCGCGTCCAGGGTCTGCCGCAGCCGGGCGGCCGTGTCCAGGGTGACCAGGACGGGGTCGAGCTCCGCACGGCGGCTGGGCGGCGAGCCCTGCGCGTAGGCGAGGTGGACATGGCAGTCGAAGAAGCCGGGCAGGACGGTGCGACCGGCGGCGTCGACGACGCGGGTACCGGCCGCGTCCTCGGTCTCCGCGGGCGCCGTCGTGGCGGGACCGGCGTAGGTGATGGTTCCCTGGGCATCGATGGTGACGACAGCGTCGTCGACGGGGGCCGCGCCCGTGCCGTCGATGAGCCGGGCGTTGCGGACCCGCAGAGCGGTCCGGGGGCCCTCCTGCGTCGTGACATGCGTCGTCATGGGGGTCCTGGGGGTCATAGGGGTGCGGTCACTCCTCCGTGTCGGAAAACTCGTTGTCGGCAACAGAGGAAGGGAGTGTGGAATGCGGAAGAAAACCTGGTGTGACAGTGCAGCTTTCTCGCCGGATTCCCTCGACGCGCGCAGAGAAGCGCCGCCCATGAGAGTGCAGGAATGTGCCGCCGGTGGCCGGATCACGGCGGCAGCCGCCGACGAAGCCGCCATGGATCTCGACGAACTCGACCGGGGGATCGTCCACGCCCTGCAGATCCACCCCCGTGCCCCGTGGACGCTCGTGGGCGAGGTGCTCGGCGTCAACCCGGTGACCGCGGCGCGGCGTTGGCACCGGCTTCAGGAGGCGGGCCTGGCGTGGGTGACCGCCTACCCCCAGCTGTCCAACACACGGATCGTGGTGACCGGGGTGGTCGAGGTGGACACCGAGCCCGGCGTCGCCGAGGACGTGGCCGGCGCCCTCGCGGCGAACCCGTCGGTGGCGAACATCAAGCTGACGGCGGGCGGCCGGGACCTGGTGGCCGCCGTACAGGCCCGCAGCCTGGACGAGCTGGCCCGCTTCTCCACGCTGCTGTTCCAGCGGACACCAGGGGTACGGGCGACGCGTACGCACGTGTCGACCGGCGTCCCGACCGAGGGCAGCCGATGGCGGCTGCGCAGCCTGGACGATGCCCAGAGCGCACGTATCGAGGCGGCGGTCCCTCCTGCGTACGAGGCCGCACCCGCGGTGGAGGCCCGCGGGGACACGCTGGACGCGCACCTGCTGGCACTGCTGAGCATGGACGGGCGCATGTCGCTGCGCGACCTGTCGGCGGCGACCGGAGCGAGCCTGACCACGGTGCGCCGCCGACTGCAGTCGATGCTCGCCTCCCGGCTCGTCCTGCGCTGCGACCTGGCCCGCCCGCTCTCGGGCTGGCCCCTGTCCGCCGTGTACTTCGCCTCCGTACCGGGTCAGTACGTGGAGGAGACGAGCCGGGTGCTGTCCGGGGTCCGTGAGGTCCGCTCGTGCGCGATCACGGCGGGCCCGCACAACCTGGTCATCGACGTCTGGCTGCGCGACCTGCGGGACGTGCACGCCTTCGAGGCCCATCTGTCGCGCAAGCTGCCGCGCCTCACCGTCTCCGACCGCTCGGTGGTGCTGCGCACCGTCAAGCACATGGGGCGCCTGCTCGACCACGACGGCCGCTGCGTCGGGGTCGTACCGCTCCGGTATCCGGAGGGACCTCGGCCGGCTGTCGCACCCGTCACCTGAGCGGTCCCCTGCGGGGCGGGCCGGGGCAGGAGCCTCGGCGGCAGATCGGAATCAGACGGCGGACCAGCCGTTGTCGACGGGCAGGACGGCGCCGCTGATGTTGCTCGCGGCCGGGGAGGCGAGGAAGACGATGGCGGCGGCCTGCTCCTCGGGCTCGGCGAAACGGCCGGCGACGGCCTGGTAGGGGCGGAGCGTGGCCGCACCCCGGGTCGAGAGGTCCACGCCGTCGATGATGTGGGTCGCGGTGCCGCCGGGGGCGATGGCGTTGGCCCGTATGCCCTGCTCGCGGTACATGACGGCGAGACTCTTCACCAGGCCGACGACGCCGTGCTTGGAGGCGGTGTACGCGGCACCGGCTGCCCCGCCGCGCAGACCGGCCTCCGAGGCGGTGAACACGATGGAGCCGGCGCCCGCGGCCAGCATGTGCGGCAGGACCGCGCGGGTGAGGAGTACGGGCGCGGTCAGGTTGACGCGCAGGACGCGCTCCCACTCCGCGTCGTCGGTCTCGCCGAGGGTGGACATACGGTCCATGATCCCGGCGTTGTTCACCAGGACGTCCACGCCGCCCAGGGCCTCGACGGCCCGCCCGGCGACCGTGTCCACCACCGCCTGGTCGCTCAGATCGCCGACGACGGCCAGGGCGACGCCCCCGGACTTCCCGATGTCCTCGACGGTCGCCTCGGCACCCTCCCGGTTGAGGTCCGCGACCAGGACCTTCGCACCCTCCTCGGCGAACCTCAGGGCCGTCGCCCGGCCGATGCCGGACGCCGCTCCGGTGACCACGACACCACGTCCTTCAAGTCCCGCGCTGCTCATTGACGCTCCTTCTGCCGAGGGGGCACGACCCCGGTACCGGGGGTACGGACGAAAGGTCAGCGCTTCAGGGTGCGAAGGGGTGCTTCCGGTTGTACAGAGCGGCGTCGGCCATACCGCGTTCGCCGCCCGCCCCGGTTCAGGGCAGGCAGCCCACGTGGGCGAGGGCCTGCTTGAGGAGGACTCCCTGACCGCCCGGCATCTCGTTCTGCACCAAGGGGTCCGCGGCCTCCTGGGGGCTGAACCAGACCAGGTCGAGGGCGTCCTGACGGGGGCGGCAGTCACCGGTCACCGGCACGATGTAGGCGAGCGCCACCGCATGCTGACGGGGATCGTGGAAAGGAGTGATCCCCTGCGTCGGGAAGTACTCGGCGACGGTGAAGGGCTGGAGGGAGGCCGGGACCAGGGGCAGGGCCACCGGGCCGAGGTCCTTCTCCAGGTGGCGCAGCAGGGCGTCGCGGACCCGCTCGTGGTGCAGCACCCGGCCCGAGACGAGGGTACGGCTGACCGTCCCGTCCGGCCCGATGCGGAGCAGCAGTCCGATGCTGGTGACTTCGCCGCTGTCGTCGACTCGTACGGGCACGGCCTCGACGTACAGGATCGGCATCTGGGCGCGGGCCTGTTCGAGGTCGTCGTGGCTCAGCCAACCCGGCGTGGTTTCGGTCATGTCAGACATTGAATGATCGTACTTTCACCGCGTCCCGCTTTTCGCGCACACCGCTCCAGGTCACACATGACCCGCACCGGCTGTGCTATCGCCGTTCGGCGCGGGTTCGACAAGATCGCCCCTTCGTGCGAATCGCGTCCCCTCCGTTCAGCCGGCGCGGCGGGAGCGGGCCAGAGCCAGCGCGCCGAGGACCACGGCGGTCAGCCCCACCACCAGGGCCACGATGGCCCCGCCCAGCCCGTTGCCGGTGCCGATACCGCCGTCGGAGGTGGCCACGACCAGCCCGCCGAGGGCCAGGCCGATCAGCCCCGCCACCAGGGCCACGAGGGCACCCCTCCGCTCGGAGCCGATACCGATACGGCCGGCGGAGCGGGCCAGAACCAGCACACCGACGACCAGGCCGGCCAACCCGGCCAGCGCGGCCACGAGGGCCCCGATCCGGCCGGAGCTCATGGCGTACACGCCGGCGGCGGCCGGCTGGGCCGAGACGTACGCGACCGCCGGTGCGGCAAGCACGGATGCGACTGACATGAGGCGTTCCTTCTTCCTTCTCCCGGGACCGGATGTCCGGACTGGCCGTCCGACTGGACGTCGCCTGATGGTGTCCGCCGGACCCACCGCCGGTCATCCGGCGGGCGCGGTCAATCGTCGCTGCCGCCGCTGCCGCATCCGGCTGCCGCGGCCGCCGCAGGAGCCGCGAAGGTACCGCGTGCGCGGTAGTCGGCCGCTCATCCCCGCGCGGGATCCGCCCGCCGGCGGCATCCGGCTAAGGTGCGCGCATGAGCAGGGGGCGGATCGGTGTCGGAGAGTGGGCGGTCGCCGTCGGTGTGGCGGTGATCCTGCTGGTCACCGGGCTGTCCGGGGAGCGCTCCGCCACGAGCCTCGATCTGCTCGGCTATGCGCTGTTGGCGGTCGGGGGACTGGGGCTGGCCGCGCGCCGCCGGGCTCCGGTGGTGGTCCTGGCCGTCACCGGGCTGTGCGCGGTGGGTTACCAGGCGGCGGGCTTCGACGTGCCTGCCGTCGCCTACCTGTTCGCGGTGTACGCGGCGGTACGGGCGGGACATCGCACCGCCACGGTGGCGGCGAGCGTGACCATGCTGGTCGTTCTCCCCCTCGCCGCCCTGGCCTCGGGCCTGCACGACACGGGTGAGGCGTTCGCGAGGGCCCGAGGCGCCCTCGAACTGGCGTGGCTGATCGCCGCCGGCGCCGCGGGCGAGGCGCTGCGGCAGGCCGAGCGGCGGGCGGACGAAGCCGAGCGCACCCGGGAGGAGACCGCGCGGCGCCGCGCCGACGAGGAACGGCTGCGTATCGCACGGGAGTTGCACGACTCGCTCACCCATCAGATCTCGATCATCAAGGTGCAGTCCGAAGTCGCCGTCCACGTCGCCCGCAGGCGTGGCGAACCGGTGCCGGAGGCCCTGCTGGCGATCCAGGAGGCCGGACGTGAGGCGACCCGGGAGTTGCGCGCGACCCTGGAGGCGCTGCGTGACGACGACACGACGCCGCCGCGTGGGCTCGACCACCTCCCGGAACTGGTCGAACGGGCCCGTGCCGTCGGTCTGGACGCGACGCTGACGATCGAGGGACAACGGCGTCGCGTGCCCGCCGCGGTGGACCGCACCGTCTACCGGATCGTTCAGGAGTCGCTCACCAACATCGCCCGCCACGCGGACGCCGCCACGGCGTCGGTCCGCGTCGACTGCCGTCCGGACGCCCTCGCGATACGCGTCGACGACGACGGCAGGGCGACGCCGGACACCGCCCCGACGCCCGGCGTCGGACTGCTCGGCATGCGCGAACGCGTCACCGCTCTCGGCGGCCGGCTGCGCGCCGAACCGCGCGACGAGGGCGGCTTCACCGTCCAGGCCGAACTCCCCGTGGACCAGACGTCATGATCCGTGTCCTGCTGGTCGACGACCAGCCGCTCCTGCGCAGCGGATTCCGCGCGCTCCTCGACCTCGAAGACGACATCGAGGTGGTCGCCGAGGCCGCCGACGGGAAGGAGGGCCTGGCGCTGGCCAGAGAACACCTGCCCGACATCGCTCTCATCGACATCCAGATGCCGGTCGTCGACGGCATCGAGGCCACCCGCTGCATCGCCGCGGACCCGGCCCTGGCCGGGGTGCGCGTCGTCATCCTGACCAACTACGGTTTCGACGAGTACGTGTTCCACGCGCTGCGGGCCGGAGCCGCCGGGTTCCTCGTCAAGGACATCGTGCCGGAAGACCTCCTCCACGCCGTACGCGTCGCCGCGCGAGGCGACGCCCTGCTCGCGCCGTCGATCACCCGCAAGCTGATCGACAGGTACGTCACGCAGCCGATCGGCACCGGCACCGACACAGGACTTCAAGAGCTGACCAACCGTGAACGGGAGGCCGTCGCCCTGGTCGCGCAGGGCCTGTCCAACGACCAGATCGCCGACCGCATGGTGATCAGCCCGATGACCGCGAAGACCCACATCAACCGGGCCATGACCAAGCTCCGGGCCCGTGACCGCGCCCAACTCGTGGTCCTCGCCTACGAGTCCGGCCTCGTGGTCCCGCGCAACCGCTGACGTCCACGGCCCGGGGGAGCACAGGGGCAGTCACGCAGACCATTCGGTGGGTGCCCCGGCCCGTCCTCGTGTTCAATGGAGCTGTACGGCGTAGGCCTGCCGAGAGGAGTCGCCGTGTCCCCAGCGGTCGTGCCGCACCTCGGGGCGCGCATCCGGCAGGCACGCGTGGAGCGCGGGATGAGCCTGCGGGCGCTGGCCCGCGAGATCGGGGTGTCGGCGAGCCTCGTGTCGCAGATCGAGACCGGCAAGAGCCAGCCGTCGGTCAGCACCCTGTACGCGATCACGACCGCGCTCTCCCTGTCCGTGGAGGCGCTCTTCGACACACGGGACACCGTCCCGGCGGCTCCCCCGGCCCCCACGGCGGCGGCCTCCGCCCTGCCCCCGACCGTGCTCCACGCGCTGGCCGCCTTCGCCGCCGACCCCGGCCGCCGCATCGGGCCGCTGGTCGGAGCAGGAGAGCGGGAGACGCTGGAGCTGGACTCGGGGGTCGTATGGGAACGTCTCGGCCATGTTCCGGGCACGGACGTGGACTTCCTGCTCGTCACCTACCGACCGGGCGGCTCGTCCTCCGGCTCCGGTGGGCTGATGCGGCACGCGGGCACCGAGTACGGCTATCTGACCTCCGGTGAACTCGTCCTCACGCTCGGCTTCGAGGAGTTCACCGTGCGCCCCGGCGACGCGGTCTGCTTCGAGTCGACGACCCCGCACCGCTATCGCAACGACGGTGACGAACCCGCCGTCGGCGTCTGGTTCGTGTTCAGTACCACTTGACACTTCCTCCGTGCGGTCGTTCACTCCGGGTGGGGGTGGTCGCCATGGCGATCCGTACGTTCGGACCCAATGCCGTCGACTGGGAAGAGCGCATCGACCTGAACCGGCTGCGCACGGAGCGCCTGTCCCGGCTGCACAGCGCGCTGAACGACTCCTCGCTCGGAGCCGTGCTCAGCTTCGACTTCGCCAACATCCGCTACATGTCCGCGACCCATATCGGCACCTGGGCCATGGACAAGCTCATCCGCTTCGCACTGCTGGTGCGCGGTGGCCGGCCCATCGTGTGGGACTTCGGCTCCGCCGCCCGCCACCACCAGCTCCACAACCCCTGGCTGGACCACGGCGACGGCACGGAGGGCCCGCCGAGCGGCGCCCGCGCGGGCATCTCCACGCTCCGGGGAGCCTTCCACCCGGACGCCGGCATCGCCGAGGACGTCGCCGCCAAGATCGCCGCCGAGCTGCGCGAACACGGCCTGGCGAACGAGCCGTTGGGCGTCGACCTCGTCGAGATGCCGATCCTCATGGCACTGCGCGCCGAGGGCATCGACGTCGTCGACGGCCAGCAGGTCTTCCTCGCCGCGCGCCGCACCAAGACCCGCGACGAGATCTCCCTGCTCACCCAGGCCTGCGCGATGGTCGACGCCGCCTACGAGGAGCTGTACGGCTTCCTGCGCCCCGGCGTCCGCGAGAACGAGTGCGTCGGGCTGGTCAGCAAGGTTCTGTACGACCTGGGCAGTGAGTACGTGGAAGGGGTCAACGCGATCTCCGGGGAGCGCTGTTCACCGCACCCGCACGTCTACAGCGACCGCCTGATCCGCCCCGGCGACCCCGCCTTCTTCGACATCCTGCACAGCCACCTCGGCTACCGCACCTGCTACTACCGCACGTTCGCCGTCGGCAGCGCCTCCACCGCACAGCGCGACGCGTACGTCCGCTGCCGTGAGTACATGGACCAGGCCCTCGCCCTGGTGCGGCCGGGCGCCACCACCGCCGACATCGTCCAGGTGTGGCCGCGTGCCGAGGAGTTCGGGTTCCCCGACGAGACGGCGGCCTTCGCCCTCCAGTACGGCCACGGGGTGGGCCTGTCGATCTGGGAGAAGCCCGTCTTCAGCCGTCTCGTCTCCCTGGACCATCCCGAAGTCCTCGAAGAGGGCATGGTGTTCGCGCTGGAGACGTACTGGCCCGCCGCCGACGGCTGGTCGGCGGCGCGCATCGAGGAGGAGGTCGTCGTCACCGCCGACGGCTGCGAGGTCATCACCCGGTTCCCGGCGGAGGAACTCCTGGTCGCGGGCCGCAGGTACTGGACGGTCGGCGGCGCGCTCAACACCCGCCGCGAAACCCAGTCCCACCTCAACACCCTGGGCGACGGGGGCACCTGATGAGGACTCAGGTACGGGAACTCCTCGCGCTGTACGAGCAGATGGTCCTGGTGCGGCGGACGGAGAAGGCCGCCCACGACCTGTTCCTGTCCGGACTGGTGAAGGGCACCACGCACCTGGCCGCCGGGCACGAGGCGATCGCGGTCGGGGCGAGCGCGGCCCTGCGCGACGACGACTATGTGTTCGCCACCTACCGGGGCCACCACCACGCCCTCGCCCGCGGCGCGACGCCGCAGGAGTGCCTCGCCGAACTCATGAGCAGGGCCACCGGGCTGTGCCGGGCCAAGGGCGGCTCCATGCACCTCACGAAGGCCGCGACGGGCATGCTCGGCTCGTACGCCATCGTGGGCGCCCACCTCCCGATGGCCGTCGGCGCGGCCTGGTCGGCCCGGCTGCGGGGGACCGGCCAGGTCGCCGTGGCGTTCTTCGGGGACGGCGCCACCAACATCGGCGCCTTCCACGAGGCGCTCAACCTGGCGGCGGTGTGGAAGCTGCCGGTGCTGTTCGTCTGCGAGAACAACCTGTACATGGAGTACACGCCCATCGCCGACGTCACCGCGGTCGCGCGGCCGGCGGCCGACCGGGCGTCCGCCTACGGCATCCCGGGCGAGGTCGTCGACGGCAACGACGTCGTGCTCGTCCGGGAGGCGGTGTTCCGGCTGGCGGAGCGGGCCCGGACAGGAGACGGGCCCGCTCTGCTGGAAGCCGAGACCTACCGCCACTTCGGGCACAGCCGGGCCGACCCCGCGACGTACCGGCCGGCCGAGGAGGTCGAACGGTGGCTGGGGCGCGACCCGCTGGACATCGCACGCGGACGGCTCACCGAGCTGGGGGTGCCCGCGGGGACGCTCGCCGACGCGGACGAACGCGCACGTGACGTCGTACAGCGGGCTGTCGACGCCGCGAAGGCCGCGCCGGGCCCCGATCCGCGTGAGGCGCTGACCGACGTGTGGGCGGACGGAGGAGCGGAATGGCGGACGTGATCGACGGCCGGCCGGTCACCGAGCGGCAGATCACCTACCGGGAGGCGGTCGCCGAGGGCATCGCACGCGAGATGCGGCGGGACCCGGCGGTCGTGTGCCTCGGCGAGGACATCGGAGCCGCGGGCGGGGTGTTCAAGACGACGGTCGGGCTGCGAGAGGAGTTCGGGCCCGAGCGGGTGTGGGACACGCCCATCTCCGAACAGGCGATCGTGGGCGCCGCGATGGGGGCCGCGATGACCGGGATGCGCCCGGTGGCCGAGATCATGTTCTCCGACTTCCTCGCCTGCTGCTGGGACTACCTCGCCAACGAGATCCCCAAGGTGCGCTACATGACCGGTGGCCAGGTCACCGTGCCGCTCGTGGTGCGCACCGCGAACGGCGGCGGGCTCGGCTTCGGCGCCCAGCACTCGCAGGCCACGGAGAACTGGGCGCTCACCATCCCCGGCCTGAAGATCGCCGCACCGTCCACGCCCGCCGACGTGATCGGCATGATGGCCGCGGCGATCCGCAGCGACGACCCGGTGGTCTTCTTCGAGCACAAGGGACTCCTGGCGTCCAAGGGCGCGCCCCCGCCGCCGGAGCACGTCGTCGAGCTGGGCCGCGCCGCCGTGGTCCGCGAAGGCGGTGACGTCACGCTCGTCGCCCTCGCCTCGATGGTGCCGGTCGCGGTGCGGGCCGCCGGCATCCTGGCCGGGGAGGGCATCGAGGCGGAGGTCGTGGACCTGCGCTGTCTGGTGCCCCTGGACATGAGCACCGTACTCGCCTCACTCGCCCGCACCTCGCGGCTCGTCACCGTCGAGGAGAACCCGTACCAGGGCGGCTGGGGCGGCACGCTCGTCTCGGTCGTCGCCGACGAGGGGTTCGGCCTGCTCGACGCGCCGGTCAGGCGGGTGGCGGGGGAGTGCGTCCCGCTGCCGTTCGCCGACGCACTGGAGGAGCGGGTGATCCCCACCGTCGACAAGGTCGTGGCGACCGTCCGCGCTCTGGCAGCGTACTGACCCCCGACCGCTGCCAAGGGGCCCACGCCCCCAAAGCCGTACCCCCCACCCGCACCCCGTACCGCACACCCTGGGAGGAAGGGCGATGACCCACCGGATGCTTCTGCGCTCGGGCCACGTCGTGACGATGGACCCGGCCATCGGGGACCTGCCCCGGGGCGACGTCCTCATCGAGGACGGGAAGATCACGGCGGTCGAGCAGCGCATCGACGCCGACGTGGACGCCGAGGTCCTCGACATGACCGGGAGGATCGTGATCCCCGGCTTCGTCGACACGCACCGCCACACCTGGGAGACACCCATCCGCGGCTGTGCTCCCGACGCCACGCTGGACGACTACTTCGTCGACGTCCTCGACACGTTCGCACCCGTCTACACCCCCGAGGACGTGTACGCGGGCAACCTCGCGGGCACCCTGGAGTGCCTCAACGCGGGTATCACCACGCTCGTCGACTGGTCCCACATCAACAACACGCCCGAACACCCCGACGCCGCCCTCCAGGCCCTCACCGAGACCGGCATCCGCGCCCAGTACGCCTACGGCAGCGCCAACACCTCGCTCTCCGACTACTGGTTCGACAGCGGGATCGTGATGCCGGGCGACGACGTGCGCCGTATCCGCAGCACGTACTTCGCCTCCGACCGCGGCCTGCTGACGATGGCCCTGGCCACGCGCGGCCCCGGCTTCTGCACGAACGACGTCGTCACCGCCGAGTGGGGTCTGGCCCGCGAACTCGGCATCCCCCTCACGGTGCACGTCGCGATGGGACGGCTGGCCGGCCGCTTCGGCATGGTCAAGCAACTCCACGGCCTCGGCCTGCTCGGCCCCGACACGACCTACGTCCACTGCTGCTACCTCAGTGAGGAGGAGTGGCGGATGGTCGCCGACAGCGGCGGCACGGTCTCCGTCTCCCCCCAGGTGGAGACCCAGATGGGACACGGCTGGCCGCCTGTGATGCAGGCGATCGAGCACGGGCTGCGGCCTTCCTTGAGCATCGATGTCGTCACCACCGTGCCCGGCGACATGTTCACCCAGATCCGCGCCGCCTTCGGCGCCGAACGGGCCCGCGTCAACGCCGACTGCTGGCAGGCCAACCTGCCCGTCCCCGACACCATGTTGACGGCACGTCAGATGCTGGAGATCGCCACACTCAACGGCGCGCACGTGGCCGGCCTGGAGGACCGCACCGGCTCGCTCACCCCCGGCAAGCGGGCCGACGTGGTCGCCCTCGACGCCACCGCGCTCAACATGGCTCCGGTGCACGACGCGGCGGCCGCGGTCACCCTCAGCGCGGACGTGTCCAACGTGGACACCGTCATCGTCGACGGCGTGATCCACAAACGCGACGGCCGGCTGCTCGCCGACGTGGGCCGCGCCCGCCGCCTGGTCGAGGAGTCACGCGACCGGCTGGTGGCCGCCACGGAGGCGAGGAAGCGGCAGACATGACCAACCACCTGGTGCGACACGCCGCCGAGGCGCCCCCACTCCCGTACGACAGCGGCGGTTTCCGGCGCTGGGCCGTCATCGGCGAGGAGGACGGCAGCGTCCACACCGGCTTCGGACTGTGCGACCTGCGGCCCGACGGCGCGGTGGGCGCCCACGTCCACTCGTACGAGGAGAGCTTCCACATCCTCTCCGGGTCCGTGGTCCTCGATGTGCCCGACGGCTCGTACCTCCTCGAAGAGGGCGACTACGGGCTGCTCCCGACGGGCGTGCCGCACGCCTGGCGCGGCGCCGGGGACGCCGTCGCCCGCTGGGCCGACATGCTCGCGCCGGTGCCGCGGGCCCGCTACGGGTACGACACCCAGACGGTGCCCGCGCTGCCCGAACGCGAGCCGGTGCGGATCGACGTGCGCGACCCGCGCACCCGCTCGTACGGCCACTTCGAGCCCGCTCAGATGGACCCCGGGAAACAGTCCCAGGATCTCCTCGCCGTGTCCGCGAGCATGCGCACCGCGCTCCTCGTCTACAGCGGGATCACGGTGAAGATGATGGTGGACAGTGACCTGGGGGCGGTGGCCTCGACCATGTTCATGGTGCGGTACGCGCCCGACGGGGTCGCGGGCACGCACGACCATCCCTTCGAGGAGACGTATCTGATCCTGGAAGGGCAGGTCAACGCCATCTTCGACGGTGAGACCTACCGGCTCGGCCCGGGCGACACGGCCTGGGCGGGCGCCGGTTGTGTGCACGGCTTCTCCAACGCCGGTGACACGCCCGTGCGCTGGCTGGAGACGCAGGCGCCGCAGCCTCCGCCGCGGCATGCGTACCGGTTCACCAGGGACTGGGACTACCTGCGGGAGACGTTGGGGAACCCGGGGACGCCGGAAGCGAAGCAGGGCATGCCGGAAGGGAACTCATGAGCAGCGTGGTCGTCATCGGCGGTACGTCCGGGATCGGCCGGGAGATCGCCCGGCACCGTGCCGGGCGCGGCGACGAGGTCGTCCTCACCGGACGCGACGCGCACCGGGCCGACACCGTCGCCAAGGAGGTCGGCGCGGCCCTGGGCCTCGGCCTCGATCTGTCCAGGCCGCACGAGATCGCCGGAGCGCTCACGGAGGTGGGCCGCGTCGACCACCTGGTGCTCGTCGGAGTCTCCCGCGACGACAACCGCGTCACCGAGTACGACATCGACGCGGCCATCCACCTCGTCACCCTCAAGCTGGTCGGCTACACGGAGGTCGTGCACGCGCTGCGGCCACGGCTGCACGACGACAGCGCCATCGTGCTGTTCGGGGGCCAGGCGAAGGAGCGGCCGTACCCGGGCGCCACCACCGTGGCCACGGTCAACGCGGGCGTGACCGGCCTTGTGCACACCCTCGCCACCGAACTCGCCCCGGTCCGCGTCAACGCCGTCCACCCGGGCGTCGTCGGCGACAGCCCCTTCTGGTCGGACAAGCCCCACGAGGCCCTGATCGCCAGGACACCGACGGGCCGGCTGGCCACCATGCGGGACGTGGTCGACGCGGTGGACTTCCTCCTCGGCAACCGCTCGGTCAACGCGGTGAACCTGAGCGTGGACGGGGGCTGGCTGCTGCGCTGACGGCGCCCCCGCGGCGCACCCGTTCGCGCGGAACTTGTTCACTCGGCGCGGTGAAGACAGTCCTCGGCCGCCTTCTTGTCCAGCGCGACCCGCACCAACGCGGCGGCCAGGACGGCCGGTTCGGTGTCACCGGCCTGCCGCACCAGCTTCTCGGGATCGTCGGGGAGGTCCAGCCGGCGGGCGCCGGACAGGGCCTTCTCGTCGAGATACGGGGCCACTTCCGGCCAGACCCGCTGAACCTCCCGCAGGAAGATGGCGACGCCGGCCGGGCCCATGCCGGGCACCTCCCGCAGCAACCGGCCCAGTTCGCCCGTGTCCCCGTCGGCCTCCTTCCGCAGGCGCCGCAGGTCTCCTCCCCAACGCTCCGCCACCAGCTCCGCACCCTCGCCGAGCTGGGTGGCCGTGCGCTCGTCGTACCGCCGGTAGCCGCCACGGCCCAACGCGTCCACCCGTTCCTGCCAGGTGGCGTCCGCCATGTGGCGCGGATCGCGCATCCCGGCGTCGTACAGGGCCCGCGCGGCCTCGACGGCGACCGAGCTGCGGATACGGGCACTCAGCAGACAGGCCAGGACGAGCAGGCGGTACAGCGGCTGCGGGGTGTCCTTGAGCCGGATGCCCGCATCCTCGGCGTACGTGTGGCCCTGCGTGGCGATGAGTTCCTCGACAATCCGGTCCTGGTCCATGGTTCCTCTCCCTTCCACACTGCTGCCGTCGCTACTGCGGCGGCTTGAGCGGGTCGTGGCCCAGGGTCATCAGCCGGTGGCGGCGGTCGGTGTCCTCGGCCTCGGGCTCGCCCTCCTCGTCCTGCTGCGCGGTGACCTCGTCCACCACCTCGTACATCACGCGGATGTCGGCATCGGTGAGGTCCGTGCGCCGCTTCTGCAGGATCGCCAGGACGTGCCGCCCGGTGGGCGTACCCGCCCGTTCCGGCACCGGTTCGGTCTCCTCGTCCGCGTCGCGGACCCGCAGCCAGGCCGCCAGTTCCTGTGAGGTCATGTTCACCACGCGGTGGAACTCGTCCCACAGCGCGTCGAGTTCAAGGGCGTCGGTCATGGGTGCCCCTTTCGTGGCGCGGTCCGGTGCCGGTTTCAGCCCTCGCGCGGCCAGTCCTCGGCCTGGAACATCCAGCGCTGCTTCTCCAACTCGGCGGTGAGGGAGATCAGCAGGTCCTGGGTGACCCGGTCGGAGTGCTCGGTCGTGTCGATCCGGGTGCGCAGCCGCCCGATCGCCGTCTCCAGCGCCTCGACGAGGAGCCGTACGACCTCGGTGTCCCGCAGCCACCCGTCCTTCGGGCTCTGCAGGGCGAACCGCGTCGCGACGGTCTCCGGGCGGCCGTCGGGTGCGACGCCGAGTGCCGCCGCGCGCTCGGCGACCGTGTCGGCGTACGAACGGGCCGTGGCCACCACCTCGTCGAGCTGGAGGTGGATCGAGCGGAACCTCGGGCCCACGATGTTCCAGTGGGCCTGCTTGCCGATGAGTGAGAGCCCCAGCAGGTCCACCAAGGTGTCCTGCAGGGCCTCCCCGGTGGCCCGGAGGGCGGGCTCGGGGAGCGTGCTCGTCACTGCTGTCATGGCGCGTTACTCCTCGTCGTCTCGTACCGGGCGGTGTTCCCGGCGGGCCTGGCGGAACGGAGCAGCGCGGCGCGTTCCTCCTCGCACAGGCCGCCCCACACACCCGCCGTCTGCCCGCTGCTGAGCGCCCAGGTCAGGCACTGGCGGATCACCGGGCAGCGGGAACAGATGTGCTTGGCGGCGGCGATGTCCCTGAGAGCCGGACCCGAGGTGCCCACGGGGAAGAACAGATCGGGGTCCTCTCCTGCGCAGGCCGCACTCCACAACCACTCCATGCGGGCGCGGGTGCCCCGGAGCGGTGGGTGAAAACACGGCATTCGGCAGGGGAATGCCATGACGGTGCGCGCCCTGCCCGAGCGCACACCGGCATCCGCGCCGTCACTTCACAGAACTCACACGGAGCCCCGCCGAACCTTTAAGTCTCAAGCGTTACGCTCACAGGAGTCGAGTGGCCGGGAGCGGCCCACCCGCGGTGCCACTCGTTCCCCCACCAGGCACAGGAGAACGGCGTGCATGACGGCGACGTAGTGGTGATCGGCGGCGGCTATGCCGGCGTCCGGCTGGCGAAACGGCTGGACACAGCGGCGCGGGTCACGCTGGTGGACCGCAAGGAGGTCTTCTTCCACCGGATAGCCTCCCTGCGCGCAGGCGTGCACCGGGCGTGGACGGTGACCCCCTTCATTCCGTACGACCGGCTGCTCAGCAACGGCCGTGTGGTCGTGGGCAAGGCGGTCCGGATCGACACCGCCGCGCGGCAGGTGGTGCTGGCCACGGGGGAGCGGCTCCCGTACGACGTGGTGGTGATCGCGACCGGCGCCGACTACCCCGAACCGGCCCGCTTCGCCGGCGGCACCACCGAGGAGGCGGCCAAGGCGTTCGTCGGGCACCAGCGGAACATCGCGGGCGCCGAGCACGTCCTGGTCGTCGGCGGCGGGCCCTCCGGTGTCGAGCTCAGCGCCGAGATCCGCCTGGCCCGGCCGGACGCCCGGGTCACGCTCGCCCACTCCGGTCCGGCCCTGCTCGACTCCACGGGCAGCGCGCGAGCCGGACGCAAGGCGCGCGCCTGGCTGGAGGCGCACGACGTGGAGGTGCGGCTCGACTCCTTCATGTCCCCCGGCAACGACTTCGGCACCTACCGCGACAGCCGCGGCACCGTCATCAACGCCGACCTCTCCTTCTGGGCGACCGGCACCACCCCCAACACGCTCTGGCTGCGGCTGGCCGGGCACGGCGACTGGCTGAACGCGACCGGGCACGTGAAGGTCGACCGGACGCTCCGGGCAGGAGGGCGGCAGGACGTGTTCGCGGTCGGCGACGTGAACGACGTCAGCGAGCTCAAGCTCACCCCCGTCGCGACCGCCCAGGCGGACCTCGCCGCCTGGAACATCCGTGCCCACCTGCAGGGTTCCGGCAAGCACCGCAAGGAGCCCCGCGCCTACCGGCCGGCCCACCGCACCCCGCTCATCGTGCCCTTCGGCCCGGCCGACGGCGTGACCATGGTGCCCGTGCCCGGCGGCGAGACCGCCGTCCTCGGCGGCCGCACCACCACCGTCGCCAAGGCGAAGACCCTCATGACCCCGTACATGCGACGCCAGCTCGGGTACACCGCGGCCTGACCACGGACTCGGCGAACACCCCGCAGAGGCGGCCGTGCTACAAGGTGAGGCCATGGAGACCGAGCCGATCACTGTGTCCACCCCGCGGCCCGTGCGGCGGCCGACGCTCGTACAGGGCTGGCACGAACTGACCTTCCTGCACTGGCCGGTGGACCCCGACCGGGTGGCGGGGCTGCTGCCGCCCGGCACCCGCCCGGACACCCTCGACGGGGTCACCTACGTCGGCCTGGTCCCCTTCCTGATGCGCGACGTGGGCCTGGGGCCGGGCCCCGGCCTGCCGTACCTCGGAACGTTCTGCGAGACGAACGTACGGCTGTACTCGGTGGACGACCACGGCCGGCGCGGCGTCGTGTTCCGCTCCCTGGACGCGGCCCGGCTCCTGCCCGCCCTGGTGGGCCGGCTCGGCATACGCCTGCCCTACACGTGGTCGAGGATGCGACTGCGCCGCGAGAACGACGTGATCACCTACACCAGCCGTCGACGTCGGTCCACGGGCCGCCGCCCGGGACCGACGAGCCGCACCGTGGTCAGGACGGGCAGGCCCATAGCGCGGCCCACGGCGCTGGAACGCTTCCTCACCGCCCGTTGGGGTCTGCACGTCCCCTGGCACGGCCGGACGGTCCACCTGCCGAACGAGCACGCGCCATGGCCGCTGCACCGGGCCCAACTGCTCGACCTGGACGGGGACCTGCTCACCGCCGCCGGGCTGCCGCCCATGACGGAGCCACCGGTCAGCGTGCTCTACTCGCCGGGCGTCACCGTCCGCTTCGGCACGCCCTCCGCCGTCTCCGCCCACCGGTGACCGGCAGAAAAGCCCCCTGATTCAGCTCCCCACGACCCGATCCACGAACCCGGTCACGTCCGCCAGGACCTCGTCCTTGTTCGTCTCGTTGAACACCTCGTGCCGGGCACCGGGATAGACGCGCTCGGCCCAGTCGGAGCCCCGCAGATCCTCGATGCCCGTACGGCTCCCCGGCAGCGGCACGATCCGGTCGTCGTCGCCGTGCACCCACAGCAGGGGGAGCGGCCCGATGCCGCCGTTCTTGGAGACCGTCTCCAGGGTGCGGACGATCGCCTCCAGCGTCGGCCGCTTGAACGGGCCGTGCCACACCAGCGGATCGGCCGCGTACACGGCACCGACCTCCGGGTCCCGGGACAGCAGACCGGTGTCGATCGGCACGTCCGGCAGCTCGTCGTACGCGAGCAGCGTGCGGGGCAGCTCCCAGGTGCCGAGCACCGGCCCGGACAGCACGAGCCCGGCGAGCCCGGCACCGTACCGCTGGGCGTACCGCGCCGCGATGAGCCCGCCCATGGAGTGGCCGATCAGCACGACCGGCACTCCGGGGTACGTGGCCCGGGCCAGCTCCTCCACCGTGTGCACGTCGGTGACCACGTCCTTGAAGTCCTCGATCAGCACCCTCTCGCCCGCCGACTTCCCGTGCCCCATGTGGTCGGGCCCGAACACGGCGGCACCGTGGGCGGTGAGCACGTCGGCGACGTACTCGTACCGGCCGATGTGCTCCCCGTAGCCGTGCACGAGCAGCGCCACGTACCGCGGCCGTTCGCGTGGCCACTCAACGGCGACGACGCTTCCCCGGGTCCCGGTGAGGGTGTGTTCGCGCGCGTCGGCCATGTCTCCTCCAGCTGCGTCGGTGAAGGTTCCCGGGCGATCTTCCCAGGGAGCCGGGCGGCGGTCCACGGGGCGTGACGGACCGGGCGGCCCGATTCCGCCGCCGGCGCGGGCCATCTGGCGAGACGGTCCTGTCGCGCCGAGATGGGTGGGCATAGCATCGGTCCCCGCATGAACACGATGACGCTCTGGCACATATCCCTGCCCGAATTCGCCGCGCTCGCCTTCGCGGCCCTGCTCGTGGGCTTCTCGAAGACAGCCGTCAGCGGGGCCAACACGGTCAGCCTCGCGATCTTCGCGGCCGTCCTGCCCGCCCGGGCGTCGACCGGCGTCCTGCTGCCGGTCCTGATCGTCGGGGACGTACTCGCCGTGCTGACCTACCGGCGACACGCCCACTGGCCCACCCTCTGGCGGCTGTTCCCCGCCGTCGCCGCGGGTGTCGTCCTCGGCACGGTGTTCCTGCTGTGGGCGGACGACGGGATCGTACGGACCTCGATCGGTGTGATCCTGCTGATGATGGCCGCGGTCACGTGGTGGCGCCGCCGCACCGCCGAGAAGGAGGACGACCCCGACGGGGTGACCACGCGGGCGGGCCGCGTCAAGGCCCGCTCGTACGGTGTCCTCGGCGGCTTCACCACGATGGTCGCCAACGCGGGCGGCCCCGTGATGTCGATGTACCTCCTGTCGGCCGGCTTCCGCAAACTCGGCTTCCTGGGTACGTCCGCCTTCTTCTTCCTCATCGTCAACGTGTCCAAGGTGCCCTTCAGCGTCGGCCTCGGCCTGATCGACGGCCCCTCGCTCCTCCTCGACGCGGCCCTCGCCCTGTTCGTCCTGCCGGGAGCGCTCCTCGGCAAGTGGGCCGTGAACCGCATCAACCAGCGCCTCTTCGAGCAACTCGTCATAGCCGCGACGGTGGTGGGCGGAGCGCAGCTCCTGATCCGCTGACGGACTCGTACGCTCGGCACCATGTCGCTGCGCCCCCATCTCCGCCCGCCCGCCGGGAAGGGCCTCCACGTCCTCGTCCTGGGCGGTACCACCGAGGCACGTGAGCTCGCGGCGTCGCTCGCGACGCGCCCCGGCGTACGCGTGACCACGTCCCTCGCCGGGCGGGTGTCGCGTCCGGGGGCACAGGCCGGTGACGTGCGGATCGGGGGGTTCGGCGGAGCGGAGGGCCTGGCTGCCTGGCTGCGCGAGCACAAGGCCGACGCGGTCGTCGACGCCACGCACCCCTTCGCCGCCGCCATCACCGCGAACGCGGCGCGTGCCGCGGCGGCGACCGGCGTCCCGGCCGTCGTCCTGCGCCGCCCCGGCTGGCGCCCCGGCCCCGGCGACCGCTGGCACCCGGCGGACTCCCTCACCGAGGCCGCCGCGCTCCTGCCGTCCCTCGGCCGCCGTGTCCTCCTCACCACCGGCCGTCTGGGCCTCGCCGCCTTCGCCGGACTGAACGAGGCGCACTTCCTCGTACGGTCCGTGGAGGCCCCCGAACCGCCGCTGCCGGCCCACAGCGAGGTACTGCTGGCGCGCGGCCCGTTCACGGTCGACGGCGAGCGGGCACTGCTGCGTGAGCACCGCATCGACGTCCTCGTCACCAAGGACAGCGGGGGAGAGGCCACGGCCGCGAAGCTCGTGGCCGCCCGCGGTCTCGGCCTGCCGGTCGTCGTCGTACGGCGGCCGCCACTGCCGCCTGGGGTGTCCGCCGTACCGGACGTACCGACGGTTCTGTCCCGTCTGGGCTTCAGGCCCCAGATGTATTGACCTGGAGGCGCTGTCCTGACACGTGAGCCCCGCGGCCCCGTAGCCTCAGCCGCTCTCGCCCCGCGGACGCCTGCGCAGCAGGTACGTGTCCATGATCCAGCCCTTGCGCTCGCGGGCCTCGGCACGGAGGCGCTCGATGCGGGGGGCCGTGGTGGCGAGCGGGCCGGAGGCGAGGATCTCGTCCGGGGTGCCTATGTAGGCGCCCCAGTAGATGTCGATGTCGTCGTCCGCGTACTGCCGGAAGACCTGGTGGGCGTCGAGCATGACCACCACGTCGTCGACCCCCTCGGGGAACCCCTCGGCGAGCCGGCGCCCCGTCGTGATCTGGACGGGCCGGGCCACCCGGTTCAGCCCCGTGCGGTGGCGTGCCACCAGGGCGGACACGCTGCTGATACCGGGCACGACGTCGTACTCGAAGGCCACGGCACCACGGCCCAGGACCTCCTCCAGGATCCCGAGCGTGCTGTCGTACAGCGCGGGGTCGCCCCACACCAGGAACGCACCGCTCTCGTCCTCGCCCAGCTCCTCGGCGATGAGCCGCTCGTAGATTCCGGCGCGGGCACGGCGCCAGTCACTGACGGCGGGTGAGTACGCGGCACCGCCGGCGCTCCGGTCCCGCTCCGGGTCGCGCGCCTCGACCAGCCGGTACCTCCCCTCCGGCAGGTGCGCGTCGAGGATGTCACGGCGCAGCTGGACGAGATCCGACTTCACCTCGCCCTTGTCCAGGACGAAGAACACGTCCGTGCTCCTCAGCGCCTTGACCGCCTGCAGGGTCAGCTGGTCGGGGTCGCCCGCCCCGATGCCGATGACATGAATCTTTCGCACACCCCGAGTCTGCCGCACCCCACTGACAGTCCGGCTCCAAGCCCCCGGAGCGGGCCCCTGCGCCCCCTCCGACAGCACCGCCGATTTCCCTACGCCGCCCCGCCCCCACGCAAGCGCGGCGCCCACGCCCCGGCGTCCACCACCGCCCCGCCACGCTCCACGACCCCGGCCAACTCCCGTGCCCAACCGCCGAGTTCCGACACATCGATCCCGTACGGCCGCGGCTCCCCGGCCACGGCCGCCCACTCCTCAACCGCCCCGGCCCCTCGCCGCAGCAACCGCGCCCCACCCGTCACGTTCCCCCGGGCGGCGTGCGTGAGGCCCACCGCGAGCTGGGCGAGCCCGCGCCACAGGCCCCGTTCACCGTCCGGCCCCGACTTCCAGGCGTCCTCGAAGACCTCGTGCGCATGGAACGGCTTGCCCGCGTCGAGCAGCGCCTGAGCCTCGGCGACGGTGTCCTCGGGGCCGCGCACGACACCCTCCGGCTGGCGCTCCACACCCTCCGCGCCGTACGGCAGGGGCCGCCCCAGCCCGTCCCGCGGCCGAGCGTTCCGCGCCCGCCCCTGCGTGTCCCGGTCACGCCCCTCGACGGAACGGCCCTCTGATGTGCCATTCGTCCGCTCTGCCCCATTCGTGCTTCGCTTCCCGCTCATGAGTCGATTCTCCCGCGCCCACGTCCCCCGTCGGAGGCGGCCCCCGGCGTGCGGTAAAGTTCTCTTCGCGTGATCACGCGGGCCATCCGCGGTAGCGCATCGGGACGTGGCGCAGCTTGGTAGCGCACTTGACTGGGGGTCAAGGGGTCGCAGGTTCAAATCCTGTCGTCCCGACGGTGTGGAGGGTCTCCGCAGGTCAGAGCCTGCGTAGGCCCTCTTTTCGCGCTCCGGTTCCAGGCGTTCGAACGAGTTCCTGTGCCGATGTGGATCCAGGCCCAGCCGTCTTGACGGCTCACCATGCTCGGACGTCTCTGGAACGGCCTGGCGTTGCGTTGGTGGGCTTGTTGCCGAGAGAGTCGGGGGCGGTGATCATGGCCACCGCGATGACGCCGAGGGCGAGCACTGCCGCGGTGGGGGCCAGCCAGAGCGGGCCGGCGTTGGCGAGTACGACGCCTCCGATTCCGGCGCCGATCGCGGCACCTATGTGGTTCATCGCCCCGTTGAGGCTCAGGGCGATCACGGCTACGTCGCCGCCCGCGACGAAGACGCGGTTTTGCTGTGGGACGACCAGTGACAAGCCCACCGTCCCCAGGATGAACAAGGCGGCCAGGGTGGGCAGGAACCAGTGCTGTACGACGGCGAGGAGCCCGGAGCACAGGGCGACGACGCCGAGACCGGTGACGATCACCGCGAGCGAGGCGAAGCGGTCGGCGAACAGGCTGACGAGGCGGTTGCCCACGAAGACCCCTGTGCCGTAGACCGACAGGGCGATCAGAATGGCCGTGGCGTTGCCCGGCGAGCTGACACCGACCACTGCCGAGGCGTACGAGCCGAGGAGGTACTGCGGTGTGAGCACCAGCGCGCTGACCGTGAGCAGCGCAAGGATGCGCGGGTTCACCAGCACCGCGAGCCGGTCACGCATCGTGGTAGCCGGCAGTGTCACCGATGGCACGAACAGGCCGGCCATCACCGCCGTGACCGCGGCCAGAGCGGCGATGGTCCACAAGGTTCCGCGCCATCCCCAGAGTTGGCCGATCAGCAGCCCGAAGGGCAATCCAAGGACAGCGGCGAGGCTGACGCCCGCAGCGATCATGCCGAAGGCCCGGGATCGGCGGTCGGGCGGGGCGAGGACACCCGCGACAGCGAAGGCGTTGGCTTGGAAGGCGGCGGCGCCGAGCGCGGCGACGATCTGTCCGGTCATGACCACGCCGTAGGTGGGCCCGGCGGCTTGCAGCACCATGCCGAGCAGGAACACAACCATGCCCGTACAGATGACGACGCGGCGATCCATGCGCCCGGTGAGGGTCGCGGTGATCGGCGAGCCCACCGCGTAGGCGATACCGAACGCCGTCGTCAGCTGTCCCGCGGCCGCCACGCTCACCGAGAGATCCGAGGAGATCTCAGGCAGCAGACCGGGCAGCACGAACCCGTCGATGCCGAGCACGAACGTGCCCACGGACAGGATCGCCAGTCGCCAGGTCGGAGAAGGGCTCATGAATGCCGGAGCGCCTCGGCGTCGGTGGCGACGCCGGGGGTGTTGTGGCAGATGCTGGTGGTGTCGTGGGGCAGCGGTAGGTCCAGCGCCGGGTTCCGGTCGAAGAACCCCACCGGTCGCAGGTGCATCGAGGCCGTCGTTACCGGCATGACGGGCCAGTCCTCGGGGCGAACGACGTGGTGGGCGATGAAGGTGTGCCAGACCACGATGTCGGTGTTGCGGACGTTCTCGTTGCCGGCCGTGTAGCGGGGCAGCCCCTCACCCGGCCCGCTCTGGAACGGGTAGGCCCCGGCAGCGAACAGCTCGCCTTCCCGGTAGGGCGTCACCCAGAGGTGCTTGGTCGCGAACAGTGCCCGGCCGAGCGCGGGGCTCTCCGGGTGCAGCAGCGGCAGCACTCCGGACTGAGGAACGAGTTGGTAGCCCACCGGTCCCCCGTGGGCGTTGCGGACGCCCTCGTTCTGGACCGTCCAGGTGCGCGCGAGCGTGGCGTCGGCGACGCGTTGGGCCTCAAGCTCGCGCTCCAGGGGGGTGGTGTGCACGGTCCAGGCGTTCCCGACCGGATTGTCCGGGCCGAGGGGGGCGGGCCGGCAGTCGGACTCGACGACGGTGTTGAGGTCGCCGTCCACGGCCATGTCGAGACGCACGTTGAACGCGTGCTGGTGGTGGGGCCCGTAGACCCCGGGCGCGACGACGGTGCCTGAGGCGGGGACCTCGCCGGCGGGCACGCCGCCGGCGGAGATGATGCCGGTGAGCTTGACTTCGAACTCCACGCTGCCGTCAGTGTGGAAGTACCAGAAGAATCCGTAGTCGTAGTTGGACAGGGTCGAGAACGAGGAGACGACCAGGCGGCGGCCGCGGCGGACGTCGGTGGCGAACTGCTCGAAGTTCTCGCCGTGCCCGGTGTGCTTCCAGGCGATACCGGTGTCTTCTTCGTGGATGCAGATCGCGTTCTCGATGACGGTGGGCTTCCCGTCCCAGTCGGCGGTGACACCGTCAAGGTAGCGGATCTCGCCGAGGCAGTCGCAGCCCAGGACCAGCGAGTTCGCGAGCTTGCCCAGCCCGACCTCGCCCTCGTCGAACACCGCCTTGTTGCGGTGCAGGGGAGCGGGATCACCGTAGGGGACCCACATTTCCGAGAGAGAGGCGCGATGGATGACCGAGCGCCGGCGGCCCTGGTCGTTGTAGCTGATCTGGTGGAGTACCAGTCCCTCACGGTCGTTGAAGCCGACACGGATCGACCAGTTCTGCCACTGCAACAGGTAACCGTCCAGGGTGAAACTCGGGCCGTCGGGCTGGGTGATGTCCAGCCGGCGTACGCCCTCGCGGGTGGCCTGCTGCGGGCCGTGGCGCCCGCCGTCGTCGCCGACAGGAACCCGGGTGACGTCCTCGACCCGCAGTACCTCGGCGGTATCGAGATCCGCGGTGACCACCACCCCTTCCACCGGGCGGGCGAACGGGTTGTCGTCCTTGGTGGGGCGCACGAACGTCAGCGCCTTGGCCACGCGGCGGTGCTGGTAGTCGTCGCGCTCGTCGTTGTAACCCGGCGGCCACGGATGGACCTCTATCAGAGCGGGGTCGGTCAGGCCGCGGCGACGCATCGCGGCCAGCCAGTCCGGGTGCTCCTTGATGGCGGGGACGACGGCCTCGAAGTCCGCGCTCTGCACTCTGGGACGTTGCCCGCTCCGTTCGGCGGTGGAGGCCACCGTGTCGCGGGTCAGCGACACCAGCACCTCGCGGACCATGCGGTGCTCGCGGTCGTAGAGCACGACCAGTGCCTCCCGGTCGGGGGCGGCACCGCCGCGGGCGTAGTCCTTGAGCAGCGGCTTGCCCGGCTCGGCCAACGCGATGGACGAGAAGTGCGTCCGGTCGGTGAAGACGGGGTGTGCGCGGACGATCTCGCCGACTCGGGTGATCTCCTTGGCGGTCAGCGGGTCGAGAGGGTGCTGGCTCACGCCGTTACCTTTCCGTGTTCGGCTGCTCCAGCGTGATGACGCTGGTCAGAACGTCGAGAGTCGAGAAACACCTGACGCCCGAGGCGTCGAGCTCGGGGACGATCGGTGCGCGGTGCTGCCGGCGGGCCCGTCGGAGTGAGCGACCAGACCTCGTAGAGGGTGAACGTGATGGCCCAGGGCGGTGTTGTCCAACGGACGTCCGGGGCGGGAGGCCGGTCGATGTCGCCGAGCAGGCCCACCTTCAGGCGCCGTCGGCGGGGATCGGGGCGGGCTTGGTGGTGTTGCCCCCGCCGCAGGCAACCGGGCCCAGCAGGAGCACCGCGAGCACGGCCGTGCGACCGTGGTCCCGGCCCGGGCGGGTGGTCAACGGGGGGTGCCTCCCCGCGACGCCGGGGCCGTGTCGACCGGGCCTGACGTGCCCGGTCCCTGATGCGCCGAGGCCGGCCGAGGCGCCGGGTGCGAGGCGGCGGGCGCCGGCTGATCCGGGCCGGTGACGCCCAGGCGGCGCATCGCGGTCCCGGTCAGTGCTTCGCGGGCGGCACGGTTCGCCAGCAGGCAGGTGATCTCGCTCTTGTCGTCGAAGGGCGGGGACACCTCGACGATGTCCATGCCGACGATGCCGACCTCGGTGCAGAGCCGGCGGACCGCGCGCAGGACCTCGTTGCTGGTCAGCCCGCCCGGTTCCGGGGTGCCGGTGCCCGGGGCGTAGGCGGGGTCGGCGACGTCGATGTCCAGCGACAGGTAGAGGTGGTCGGCCTGGTCGAGGGCCTCGTCGACGGCGCGCTGCAGGACGTGGTCGAACCCGAAGCGCTCGATCTCGGCCATGAAGTGCGTGCGCATGCGCTGTTCCTTCATCCAGGCGAGGGTCTCCGGGTCGGGCCAGTAGCCCCGAAGACCGACCTGTACGAAGTTCGCGCCGGGCACCGCCCCGGACTCGATGAGCTTGCGCATGGGCGTGGCGTGGCTGGCCAGGCTCTGCGGGGCATCGGCGCTGGTGTCGGCGTGGGCGTCGAAGTGGACGATCCCGACCTTGCCGTGACCCCAGTGATCGGCGACCGCGGTGGCGCAGGGCCAGGTGATCGCGTGGTCGCCGCCCAGGATGAGAGGGATCGCGCCGGCATCGACGATGGTGCCGACGAACTTGCGGATGCCCTCGAAGGTGACAGGGGTGTTCCCGACGCTGATCGGCGCGTCGCCGTAGTCGCAGCAGTTGAGCACATCGAACGCGTCCACGCCGGTGTCCAGGCTCAGGTGAGGGCGGCCGTAGCCGCCCTTGTAGTCCGCTGAACGGATCACCCGCGGGCCGTGGTTGGTGCCGCTGCGGCCGCTGGCGGTTGAGTCCCACGGTACCCCGCACACCGCGACGTCGATCTCGCCGGCGCCGAGATCCTCGGGTGTCAGGCAGACCGGCAGCTTGGCGAAGGTCTGGATGCCCGAGTAGCCGCCCTCGTAGCGCCGGTTGACGTGGAGGGGCCCGGGTTTGCGGTCCTTGTTGTAATCGTCGACCGCCCCATGTCCTTCGAGCCCCGCCCCGAGCCGCGGTGGCTGCGCCCAGAACCCTTCGGGCCACATGGTGTGGTGGTGACCGTGCGCGTGGTCGTCGGAGTGGTCGTGGTTGTCGTGTGTGCCGGTCATGATGAGTCTCCGGGACGGTCGGCGAGGCCGTGGTCGAGGGCGTCGGGGTGGATCCAGCCGCGCTCGGTGATACCGAGACGTCGCATGGCCATCCCGGTCAGGGCGTGGTGCAGGGTGCGGTGCGCCAGCAGCGCGGTGATCTGCCCGGCGTTGTCGAACTGAGGGTTGAGCTCGACGAGTTCAATGCCGACGAGGTCGAGTTCGGCGCCGATGCGGCGGATGCTGCGCAGCAGGGCGGTGCTGCGCAGCCCGCCCGGTTCGGGGCTGCTTGTGCCGGGGGCGTACATCGGGTCGGCCACGTCGATGGAGATCGACAGGTAGTAGCCGGTGGGCGCTCCGGGAACGGTGGCCTCGGCGATCAGCTGGTCGATCACGGTCTCGATGCCGCGCTGATCGATCTCGGCGGCCAGGTGGACGCGCACCCCGTTGTCGTTCAACCAGGGCCAGAGGCCCGCGCTGGTGTCGAAGCCGCGGGCGCCGAGCTGGAACACGTGCTCGCCACGGACCACGCCCGATTCGACCGTGCGGCGTAGCGCGCTGCGGGCGCTGCCCATGTCCCAGCCCTCGACCGGCTCCATGGCGGTGTGCGCGCCCAGGTGGATGACTCCGACCGTGCCGTGGCCGAGGTGGTCGGCCACGGCCGTCAGACACGGCCAGGTGATGCCGTGGTCGCCGCCGAGCACCAGCGGGGTGGCTCCGGCCTCAAGGATGGTCGTGACGAACTTGCGTATCTCCTCGAAGGTCTCGGGGGTGTTGCCCGACGCGGTCGGGGAGTCGCCATAGTCCGCGCAGCGCAGCACTTTGAAGGGGTCCACTCGGGTGTGCAGGTCCGGCAGGGGAAACTCGGGCGTGGAGCCCATCCCGGTCGTGCGTAGCGCGACCGGGCCGCGCCGGGCGCCGCTGCGGCCGACGCCGGTGGCGTCCCAGGGGACCCCGCACGCGGCGACATCGATCTCGCCGGCCACGAGGTCCTCAGGGGTCAGGCAGACCGGGAGCCCCATATAGCTCTGCACGCCCGACCGGGCGTATTCGTGAGCCCGCTGCACATACATGGGGCCCGCGGGCCGGTCCTTGTTGTACTGGTCGACCGCGCCGTGTCCCTCGGTGCCCGTGCCGAGGTGCGGTCGGGCCGCCCGCATCGACGCGCCCCACTCGGGCTCACCCGGCTCTGTCATGCCCGGGCCGAACGCAGCTGAGTTCCGGGGCTCGACTCGCCAGAGCGTCGCGTTGCGAGAGTGGATTGCGCAACGGCCACGCCTTCGTGATCGACGCTGTTGCGCTCCGTCCAACGCGCATTGGGTACCTGCTGGCATGGGTGCACGAAGCTTGAATGAAAGTGTGTCACATCATGAACACGCACCGGTGGCAGTGCGCGGTTCATCGAGGTTGCCCCCACCGTCGGTGCCCGACCTACGGGGTCGACCTCAGTGGGCACGTAGATGAATCGTGGTGAAGTCGGCGACCCGCAAAAACTGGTCTCGTGAAGTCGGCGACCCGTAACTGGTCTCGCCGCGAGGCAGACGCGTCGTGGAGTGGCGTGGCTGCTCCATTCCGAGCGCAGATCGGCCGCGTTTCCGGTGCTCGATACCTCACCGAGTGAACCACCGAGGGAGCCGGCGCCGTGTTCTCGGTAGGAGCCGAATCGCGCGCCGACCGGCGCTGCGGCTGACGCCCGGACGCCACGACCAGTCACTTGCTTTCCCCGGGTCTTCGGGGGCCACTATGTCACCCGGGTCTCCGGGGGAAACCTGATCGGCCGACGACACCCATACCGCCGTCGCACCTTCACGTCCACACGGGACAGATATGCGGCACCATCCGGTGGTCGCATATTGATCAGCCGGAGTTCGAATGTTCTGCGGTTAAGAATCCGCTGTTCTGCGGTCAAGAATCCGCCGGTAAGCGCCGAAGGTCACCGGGAACCCCGGCGCCTGTTCGGCGATATCCATGCACAGGCACCCTGGAGGGGTCCAATGCTTCTTTTCAGGCGATTACTCATGCCTGATGGAACCACGTGGGAGACCGGCGAGATCATCACTCGCGTGCGTGCCGAGGCAGATTCTCTTGCCCGTCGGGGAATCGGGCAGGGGTCGCGGGTGATGGTGTGTGGCCCCAATTCGCCAGGCTGGGTCGTGGCGTTGCTGGCCCTGGCCCACCTGGACGCCTCGGTGGTGCTGTGCGACCACCGGGCCACGGCGGCGTACCGAGCGTCGGTCCGGGAACGCGCCCGGGTCGTGCTGGAGATCGACGGCGCGTCGGCGCAGCCCGGTTCGACCCCCGAGCCCCACAGCGTTTCCGACGAGGTGCCGGATCTCACGGCCTGGTCGCGGCGCCGGGACGCAGTCATCTCCTGGTCCTCGGGCACCACCGGCGCGCCGAAGGGCATCGTGCGCTCCGGGCGATCCATCCTGGACAACCTCGCCCGCAGTGCCGAGCGGATGGGCTACCGAACCGACGACGTCCTGCTGCCGGTCCTGCCCTACTCCCATCAGTACGGCATGTCGCTGGTGCTGTGCTGGTGGCTGGGCGGTGGCACGCTCGTGGTCTACGGCCCGTCGACGCGTCTGGACAGCGCGCTGGAGTTCGGCGCCGAGCACGGGCTCTCGATCGTCGACGCCACCCCGCCGACCTATCACAGCCTGCTCAACCTGTTCGACAGCCGGCCCGCGTTCCGGGACGCGCTGAGCGGGGTCCGCGCCTGGTGCGTCGGGGGCGCCCCGCTCGGGCAGTCGCTGGCGGCCCGCTTCCACGCCAGCACCGGCCGGCCCCTGCTCGACGGCTACGGGGCGACCGAGGTCGGCAACATCGCCCTCGCCTCCCCGTCCGACCCCGTCCGGTGCGGTCGGCCGCTGCCCGGCGTGGTCGTCGAGGTCCATGACGAAAACGGCCGGTCGCTGCCGCGCGGCCACCTCGGCGAACTGGTGGTGCGCAGCAGCGGCCTGATGACCGGTCACCTCGGCGACGACGGCGAGATCGTCCCGGTGCCCGGCCCCGTGCACCACACCGGTGACATCGGCCTGCTCGACGACCACGGCCGCGTGATCCCGGTCGGTCGCAAGCGCGCCGTGCACCGCGACGGCCACACCCTCTACCCCGACCATCTCGCCGAGCTGGCCGAGGCTGCCGGGTCCCCGACCCAGGTCGTCGCGCTGGAGGACGAGCGCCGCGGCGTCCGCCTGGTCTTCGTGGTGGCCGACGCGCAAGGCCGCGGGCACGCGCACTGGAAGCAGGCGTTCCGCGCGGTGCTCGCCCGCTACGAGCAGCCCGACCACGTCCTCGTGGTCACTGAGTTCCCTCTGAACAGCACAGGAAAGCCCGACCCCGCCGCTCTGGAGACCCTTGCCATGACAGCACTGTCCACATCCTCCGACACGGTCGATGGCGACACCTCCGCATTCCACCCCACCGAGGAACCCATCCCCATCGCCGGGCGACTCGACGCGTTGCGCGCGGTCCGCCGCTGGGTGCACGACAACGAGAACGCCGTGCTGGAGATCCTCACCGAGGTCTCACCCCACCACACGGCCGTCGCGGAGATACGGTCGTTCCTGTCCACCCTCGACGGGGCGGAGGAGGAGATCCGCCACTTCCGGCCCGGCCGCGTACCCCGCGCAGCGGTGTTCATGCCGTCGAACATCCCGCTGTACGCCTACGCGCTCTATCTGCTGGTGGCGTCCCTCTACACCGACACCGTCACCTTCCGGCCGTCCTCGCAGATCGGGAATCAGGCGCGGCGGCTGCACGCCCTGCTCGCCCCGGTGCACGGCCTGCCGATCGAGCTCTCCGAGCTGTCCCAGCGCAAGTTCGTCAGCGGGCCGGTCCGTGAGGCCGATCTCATCGTGTTCACCGGCAGCTACGCCAACGCCGAGACCGTGCGCGAAGGGCTGGCCGAGGACCAGCTGTTCCTGTTCTTCGGCCAGGGCCTCAACCCGTTCGTCGTCGCGCCCGACGCCGACTTCGAGCACGCCGTCCATGACCTCACCACCATCCGGCTCTACAACTCCGGGCAGGACTGCTACGGCCCCGACGTCGTCTTCGTGCCCCAGCAACGCTCGCGCGAGTTCGTCGACCGGCTCTCGGCCAAACTCTCCTCGCTGCGCTACGGCGCCAACTCCGATCCCGACTGCGACTACGGGCCGATGTACTACGACGCGGCCCTGAGCCAGTGCTCGGAATACCTCGTGCGGCATGCGAACCACATCCGGCACGGCGGCCGGATCGACCTGCGGGCACGGCGGGTCGAACCGACAGTCCTCGAATGGGGGTTCGACGACAAGATGCCCCTCGACGAGATGTTCGCCCCGGTGTTCAACGTCGTCACCTATCCCGACGGAAAGCGGCTGCGCGAGCGGCTGTCGAGCTCGTACGTCGGCGAGCGCGCGCTCGGCGCCATGGTGTACGGGACCGACCCGGAGACGGTCGAGGTGCTGTCCAAGCGGCACCGGGTCTGTGTCGACGAGACGCTGCTGGACGCCGAGAACGGCAACCGGCCCTTCGGGGGCCTCGGGATGATGGCGAACTATCTCTCCTTCGGCGGACAACGGCGCTCCGAACCGCTGCTCATGTCCAAGGCGGCGGCCGAGTACCTGCCCTCGGCCGACCCGGTCGCGGCGGGTCGACCCTGACCGGCGACGGGGCGCGGTACGACGGCGCGTGGTCGGCGATCGTCGACCTGCTCGTGCTGGCCGGTGTGGACACCTGCTTCGGGCTGCCCGGCGACGACATGGAGCTGCTACGCGCCCTCGACGCCGCGGGCGTGGACCTCGTGCCGTGCCGCGACCAGCGCAACGCGGTCTACATGGCGACCGGTTACGCGCTGCAGTCCGGCCGGCCCGCGGTGTGCGCGCTGGGCAAGGGCCCGGCGGTCACCCACGCCGCGACCGGCCTGCTGGAGGCGCGGGAGTCCGGAGCGCCGGTCCTGCTGCTCGCCGCGGGCACACCCGAGCGCAGCCGCGGCAGCGGCGGGTTCCAGGAGCTGGACCAGGTCGCCGCGGTGGCGCCGCTGGTCCGGTGGGCCTATCGAGTGGGCCATCCCGACCGCGTCGTCCCTGCCGCGGCGAAGGCACTCGCCCTGACCGCGGGGCCTCCGCCGGGGCCGGTCTACCTGGAGATGGCCGACGACGTCCGCACGGCGGAGGTCGTGCGGACAGGCCCGTGGCCGAGCATGCCCGAGCCGTTGGTCGACGAGTCCTTCCCCGTCACCAGCGGCCCGGCGGCGGCAGCCGTCCTCGCGAGCCGGCGCCCGGTAGTGCTGGTCGGGGGCGGGATGCGCCACCGCAACGCGAACGGGGCGGTCGAGCGTTTCGCCGAGCGCCTGGACGCGGCCCTGTTCACCACCGCGTCCGGCCGGGGCATCGTCGACGAGCGCCACCCGCTGTTCTGCGGCGTGGCCGGCCTCTACGCCTCGGCGCCCGCACGCGAGCTGTTCTCCACCTGCGACCTCGTGATCTCCCTGGCCAGCCGGCTGGAGGAGACCCTCACCGAGGGCGGCACGCCATGGCCGCCGGTACCGGTCGTGCAGGTCAACATCGACCCGGCCGGCCTGTCGGCCGAGTTCCCGGGCCCGCGCGTGCTCGGCGACGCCCGGCGCGCCGTGCTCGCGTGGTCGCGGGCGCTGGACGAGGCCCACGCGGACGGACACCGAGGACACACCGAGACGTGGGCGCGCGAGATCACCGTCGCCCGCAAGGCCATGGCCGCCGAGGCCGACGACGAGCGGGCCCGCGCGGCGGAACTGCCGGGGGTACGCATCGCCGAGCTGCTGGCCGTACTGGACGCCACGGCGAGCGGGCCCCGGGTGCTGGTGGCTGAGAACGGCCTGCAGGACATGTGGTCCTACTGCTACCCCTTCCACGCCGGCGGCGGCTCGATCGTGCCCTCCGAGCAGACCCCGCTGGGCTTCGGGGCGGCCGCGGCGATCGGGGTCAAGCGCGCCGCCCCGCACCACGAGGTGACCGCGTTCATCGGGGACGGAGCCTTCCTCGCGGCGCGCGCCGACATCGCGGCGGCGGCCGGCTCACACGGCGGTGTCCTCTACGTGGTGCTGTGCAACGGCGGGTACGGATGGCTGGACGCCCAGCGCGCCCGCCTCGGCCTCGACGCGGAACGCTACCCCTTCACGCGTCCCGGTGCGCCGCCGCCCGCGATCGACGAGGCAGGCATCCACCACAGGGTGCTGCGCGACAAGGACGCCCTGACCGACGAGGTGCGCACCGCGCGGCGGGTCTGCGCACAGGGCGGGACGGCCGTGCTCATGGTGCCGGTCGCCCCCGACGACATCCCCCCGCCCATCCTCGACGCGGAGGTGGTCCCGCAATGAACGGTGGTCCCGCAATGAGCGGCGCAGCACGCACGGTGGTCGTCACCGGATACGGCGCGGTGACCCCCCTGGGCCACACCGTCGACGACACCTGGGCCGCGATGCTGGCCGGCCGCAGCGGCATCGACATCCTGGACGGCGTCGACGTGACCGGGCTCGGGGTGCGCATCGGCGGCCAGGTCCGCGGGTTCGACCCGGCCCGCTACATGCCGGCGCCGGTCCGGCGGCGCACCGACCCCTACGCCCAGTACGCCCTCGCGGCGGCGCTGGAGGCGTGCGAGCACGCCAAGCTCGTCGTCGACGAGGAACGGGCCCCGCGGATCGCCGTCGTCATCGGCAGCGGCTACGGCCCGGTCGCGTCGCTCGGCCGCGCCGTGAACACGCTGCGCGACAAGGGCGCGCGGGCGATCAGCCCGTTCACCCCGATCACCACCGCCATCGACAGTGCCGCGGGCGAGATCAGCATGCGCCTGGGCACGCAGGGACCGAGCCGGGCCCAGAGCACGGCGTGCGCGAGCGGCTCCGACGCGGTGGGCGCCGCTGTGCGCATGATCCGCAGCGGGGACGCCGACACGGTCGTGGCCGGCGGGGCCGACGCCTGCGTCACCCCGATCGACCTCGCCGGCAGCGGCAACGCCCGCGCCCTCTCGACGCGCAACGACGACCCGGCCGCGGCCTGCCGTCCGTTCGACGCCGACCGCGACGGGTTCGTCATGAGCGAGGGCGCCGCGGTGCTGGTGCTCGAAGCGGCTGAGACCGCCGCGGCCCGGGGCGCGCCGGTGCTCGCCGAGCTCGCCGGCTACGGCGCGAGCTCCGACGCCCACCACTGGACCGCGCCACACCCGCAGGGCCGGGGCGCGCGCCTGGCGGTCGAGGCCGCGCTCCGCGACGCCGGGGTGGCGCCGGGCGAGGTGGACTACGTCAACGCCCACGGCACCGGGACCGTGCTCAACGACGCCGTCGAGATTGCGGTCCTGCGCCAGGTCCTCGGCGAGCGGGTCACCCGCATCCCGGTCAGCTCCACCAAGTCGGTGACCGGGCACATGATCGGGGCGGCCGGGGCGGTGGAGCTGGTCACCGCGATCCAGGTCCTGCGCACCGGCACCGTGCCCCCCACAGTGAACTGCCACCACCCGATCGACCCAGAGATCAACTTCGTGCCGCACGAGGCGCAGACCCGCGACGGCATGAGGGTGGCCCTGAGCAACTCCTTCGGCTTCGGCGGGCACAACGCGGCCCTCGTTGTCCGTGCGGCTCCCAGCGCGCTGTGACCCCCGACGTCCCGCACGACCGATAGGTCCCGCCCCGTACGTGCACCCGGCCCGACGGCGACACGATCGAGTCGGCGCCCCGGGGCGTGGTGATGGCCCATCACCCCACGGCTACGGCGGGCCGAGCTGTCCTACGCGGCCCAAGTGGCGATCCGTCCGTGACCGCAATTCGCATCCAGTAACTCAGGGAAGGAAACACAGCAGGTGGCGACGAACGAGGAAATCCTGGCCGATCTCGGCGAGATCATCGAGGAGATCGCTGGTGTAGCGGCGGCCGATGTGACCCCGGAGAAGTCCTTCGTGGACGACCTGGACATCGACTCGCTGTCCTTGGTGGAGATCGTGGTCCAGGCCGAGGACAAGTTCGGGGTCAAGATCCCGGACGACGAGATGGCCAACACGGTCAACGACGCGGTCCGCTACATCGCGGCCAACCAGAGCTGACCGGTGGAGCCCCGGCCCGCCCCGGGCACCGGCGCGCTGCGCTCCTGGAGCGACCCCGGCGCCTCGTGCGACACGCTCCACGTCGAGTGCACGCGCGAGGGGGACATGCTCTCCCTCGACGTCGTCGGCGGCGACGACCTCCTCGGCGCAGAACCCGTCTGCGAGCCGGCCCGGGGAATCTGCGCCCCTTGCCCGGTGCCCGAGCACTCGGCCGCGCCCGCCGCCGACTGGTGGCACGCCTCGCACGGGTGGGTCCACCCGGGCCGGCCGGCCCGCCCGCCCGGTACGTGCGGAGCACGTCGCCCCGGAGGTCACCGCACCGGTGCCGCGCACCCCGGCGGAGCACGTCCTCGCCGGGGCGGTCACCTCGGCACTGGCCGTCCCGCCTGCCGCGCCGGTGGCCATGAACGCGAGCCTCGCCGACCACGGAGGAGACCCGCTCGTGGTCCCCCGTGCGCTCGAAGCCCTCGCACGCGCCGGGCTCACCGGCCTCGTCGCCGACGAGTTCGACGGACCGGCCTCACCGGGGCACCTCGCCACGGCGCTGGAGCCCCTCCCCATCCCGTGCCCCCCGCCCAGGAGACAGCACACCATGACCAGTACGCCGCACCTCACCGACCGCCTCGCCCCATGGTCGTTCGCGGAGTTCGTCGACGCGAGCGGTTACGAGATGGTCTCCCGCCCGCCGGTGGTCGACGGCGTCGTCGGGCCCACAATCGTCCGCGACGGCCGCGAGCTGGTGAACTTCGCGAGTATCAATTTTCTCAACCTGGGACGGCGCCTCTCGCTGACCCGCGAGTTCACCGACGCAGCCCACACGTACGGCCTGACCACCGGCGGCTCCCGGATGACCCAGGGCATCTGCCGCCCGCACCAGGCGCTGGAGGAGTCCATCGCCCGGCAAACCGGCAAGGAGCGGGCCATCAGCTTCGCGACCGGGCTGCTGGCCAACGTCGGCTTCGTGCACGCCATGAGCCACTCCGCCCGGTTCGACACCACGCTGCAGGTGCACAACCGCGACACCGTCTTCGTGCTCGACCGGGACTCCCACTGGAGCATCTGGAAAGCCGTCGAGGGCCTCGGGTACGGACGCTCCGTCCACGCGTTCCGGCACAACGACGTCGCTGACCTGGCCCGCGTCCTCGACCGCGTCCGCTCGAACAAGATCGTGGTGATCATCGAGAGCGTCTACTCGGCCGACGGCTCGATGGCGCCGGTGATGGAACTGCTCGACGAGTGCGACCGCCACGGCGCGATCACCATGGTCGACGACGCGAACGGCTTCATGCTCTACGGGCCGCCCCACCGGCCCTTCGCCGCGGAGTACGCCGCGATACGGGAGCGGGCCGACTTCGTCATGGTCTCGCTGTCCAAGGCCGTCGGACTGGAAGGCGGTGCCCTCGCCGGGCCGGCGCACGCCATCGACGCGTTCGAGGTGCTCTCCGGCACCTCGATGTTCACCGCCGCCATCCAGCCACCCACCGCCCACGTCGCCGAGCGCACCATCCACGCCCTGGAGAGTGACCCGTCGATCGTCGACGACTACCTGGCGCGGGCCGACCGGTTGCGCGCCGACATGCACGAGAGGGGCGTGCCGACCACCCCGGCCGAGTCCTACATGCTCTCGGTGCCGATCGGCGACGACGACGCGGCGCTGACGATGCGCGAGTGGTTCGTCGAGGACGGCTACCTCGTGCCGGTCTTCTGCTACCCGGCGGTCCCCCGAAATCAGGCGCTGCTGCGCCTGATCCCGCACGCCGGCCACACCGAGGAGCAGATCGACGGCTTCCTGCACACCCTCGTGACCTACCGCCGGCGCCTGGGCCTCTGACGTTCTCACATCCGACCGCGCCCCCCCGACGACCGAGGATTCCCATGACCGTCATGAGCAGCAGCACCTACACAACCAACACGATCGACAAAACCGAGGCCGGCGCGCGGACCGTGCACGAGCTCGCCCCTCCGCCGGGCTGCTCGTACTGGTGGGCGCGCCCGATGGCCGTCGTTGCCGCGGTCAAGTGAGCCGGGCCGGTCTCCCCCTGGTGCTCACGACCGCGGAGCTGCCCGATCACGTGGGACGGATGCTGGGCACCAGCGAGGACCACCGGATCGACCAGGACCGCGTGGACGCATTCGCCCGGGTCACCGGGGACGACCAGTGGATCCACGTCGACCCCGAACGGGCCGGCCCCGTCGGGGGCACGATCGCCCACGGGCATCTGCTGCTGTCGCTGATCCCGGTCATGTCCACGGAGGCGTTCACCGTCACCGACGCGCTGCGGACGGTGAACCACAGTCTCGACGGCGTGCGCTTCCGCGCGCCGGTGCCCACCGGCGGCGTGGTCCGCGGCCACTTCCGCCTCACCGACGCGCGGCCCCGGGCCCGCGCCTGGTACGAGCTCGTCCTCGGGGTCGAGATCGAGCTGCTCGACGGGCCGGTGGTGTGCCGCGCCAAGCAGACCTACCTGTGCGCGCTGCGCACGTGACCGCTTCCCCGGCGGGGAGCAAGGAGGAAACCATGGACTCGACGGACACCCCGGTGGCCCTCGTCACCGGCGGCACCAGCGGGATCGGTCTGGCCACAGCTCGCCTACTGAGCGAACACGGGCACACCGTCGCGGTGTGCGGGCGTGACCAGCAGCGTCTCGACCGAGCCGCTCGCGAGCTCCCCCGTGCGCACGCCGTACGCGCCGACCTGGCCAAGTGGGAGGCCGCCGCGGCAGCGGTGGCGGAGGTGGTGTCCACCTTCGGTCGGCTCGACGTGCTGGTGAACGCGCACGGTGTGGTCGGCAAGCCCGGACCCGTGGCGGACCTGCCGGCCGCCGAATGGGATGACGTACTCGGCACGAACCTGATGGGGGCGATCGCGACGACCGTCGCCGCGGTCCCCGCGCTGCGGCGTACCCGAGGGGCCGTGGTGCACGTGGCGTCGATCAGCGCGATCCAGGCCGCCCCGCTGACGGCGCCCTACGGAGTGTCGAAGGCGGGCCTGGTCGCGTTCACCAAGCACGCCGCCGCCGACCTCGCCGAGTTCGGCATCCGGGTCAACGCGGTGCTGCCCGGGTGGGTCCGGACCCCGCCGGCAGTGGCGTACTTCGAGGAGATCGGCCGGCCCGAGGGTCCGACGGAAGGGAACTTCCTGGGGCGCGTCGCCGAGCCCGTCGAGATCGCGGAGGTGATCGCCTTCCTGGCCTCTCCGAAGGCCAGCTTCATCACCGGTGAGGCCGTCGTCGCCGACGGCGGGGACTGGATCAAGATGGCCGACGGGGAGTCGGGGTGACCCGGCCGTGAACGCGGAGGCACGCCTGGCCGGCCCTGTGTGCGGGTCGGCAGGCGTCCTTCGGTGCCTCCCCGACCTACCGGCCGCCGCCCTCCGAGACATGCGCAAGACAGCCGCAGGAGGATTGCATGGAAAACTCCAGGATCAGTACGTTACTTGGACTGCATTACGACTTCCTTCTGGGAATGTTCTGCTCCGATCGACACGTGACTCCGCTCGGGCACCTCGTTCTGAGCGATCTCATCGCAGACCCCTACTACAACTTCTTTTGTCCCCATGCCGATTTCGACCTGTCCTCTCTCGGTTCAATGAGTGAAAAATTGCCCGATCGAGGCCGGCAGCCGGCATTGTATGTGACCCCCCTCTCCTCCGTCAGGCAAGGCGAGCTTGCCGACTTCTCTCAGTACGCATGCGACTCTTGGATGCTGCGTGAGGCAAGGCCGCAGGAAAACGCCAATGACGCAACTGGCATCGAGATAGTGAGCATAACCGGCGAAATGCGGGAAGAGTTCTTATCCGCGTTTTCCTCGGCGTACTCCAGCGAAGATGCCGTGGATCTGTACGGGCCGCTGGATGAAAGCTACATCCATGCCTTGAGGCGCAGCTTCGAGGTTACTGGCTCGACGTATGAGAAATTCTATCTACTCGCGAAGGCCGGCGGGAGAGCCGTCGGTGTGACCATCCTGCTGGTGGCTGGCCCTTACGCAGGGGTCTATGCCGTTGGAACGGTGGCCGATGCACGCCGTAAAGGTGTGGGCCGCGCTCTCATGAGTGAGTGCTCACGTCTTGCGTACGCAGCCGGCGCCAAAATCCTTTTTCTTCAGACGGAAGCGGGATCCAAGGCGGAAAAGTGGTACCAAAAGCTGGGCTACAGTCACGAATTCTATGGCACCTGTTATGTATCCGCGGCGCCTCAGTGAATTTCACCGGATGGCGGGACTGGAGGAATCGAAAGTGGCACGGTCGGTATTGGTCACGGGTGGTAACCGTGGCATCGGTCTGGCGATCGCGCGGGCGTTCGCCGATCAGGGAGACAAAGTCGCGGTGACCCACCGCGGCTCGAACGCACCGGACGGAATGCTGGGCGTCACCTGCGACGTGACCGACCCGGAACAGGTCGATGCGGCGTTCGCCGAGGTCGAAGAGGCGCACGGTCCGGTCGAGATCCTGGTGTCCAACGCCGGCATCACCGACGACACTTTGCTGCTGCGGATGAGTGAGGAACAGTTCACCCGCGTGCTCGACGCCAACCTGACCGGCTCGTTCCGCGTCGCCAAGCGTGCCACCCGCTGCATGCTCCGCAAGCGCTGGGGCCGGCTGGTGTTCATCTCGTCGGTCGTGGGCCTGTCGGGCAGCGCCGGTCAGGCGAACTACGCGGCGAGCAAGGCCGGCGTCGTCGGCTTCGCCCGTTCACTCGCCCATGAACTCGGCAGCCGCAACATCACGTCGAACGTGATCAACCCCGGTTTCGTGGCCACCGAGATGACCGCGGTCCTGCCCGACGAACGCAAGCAGGAAACCCTGGGCCAGGTCCCCCTCGGCCGTTACGCGGACACCACGGAGGTCGCGGCGGCCGCCACGTTCCTCGCTTCCGACGCGGCCTCCTATATCACCGGCGCGGTGCTGCCGGTCGACGGCGGCCTTGGAATGGGCCACTGAGCCACTGCTATTCAAAGGGAGAGATTGTGACGGGTCTGCTCGACGGCAAGCGGCTGCTGATCACCGGCGTGCTCACGGGCGCCTCGATCGCCTTCCACGTGGCGCGCATCGCGCAGGAGCAGGGAGCTGAGGTGGTGCTCACCGGATTCGGCAGGCTCAGGCTGGTCGAGCGGATCGCCAAGCGTCTGCCCGCACCCGCCTCGGTGATCGAACTGGATGTCACCAACTCCGAGCACCTTGAGTCACTGTCGGGCAAGGTGTCCGAGCACGTATCCGGTTTGGACGGTGTAGTGCACTCGATCGGGTTCGCTCCGGCTTCTTGCCTCGGTAATCCATTCCTGGAGGCTCCTTGGGAGGATGTCGCCACCACCGTTCACGTTTCTGCCTATTCGTTCATGTCTTTGACGCGCGCTGTTCTTCCGCTGCTCAGTGAAGGGGCTTCGGTGGTGGGGATGGACTTCGACGCACGGCAGGCCTGGCCCGCTTACAACTGGATGGGGGTTGCCAAGGCCGGTCTGGAGTCCGTCACCCGGTACCTGGCCAAGGAGTTGGGGCCCGAGCAGATTCGGGTGAACCTTGTCGCCGCTGGTCCCGTTCGGACTGTGGCCGCCAAGTCCATTCCTGGGTCCGATGACATTGAGGAGCAGTGGGGGTCTCGGGCTCCTCTCGGGTGGAAGGTCGATGACCCTGAACCCGTTGGCAAGTCCGTTTGCGCTCTTCTTTCCGACTGGTTGCCTGCTACAACTGGGTCCATGATCTGGGCGGATGGCGGGTTTCACGCCGTGGGTATGTAGCTTTGCCGTTGGCGCCGCCTACGCCCGACCAGCCCCACGCAGGGCGGGTACCTACGTCGCGAAACCGGACTCGGTGTCGACATGGAGTACCTTCTGGAGTTGCTGAATCGCGTTATGGCATCGAGATTTCACGGTGCCGGGGGGAATGCCCAGCATGGTCGCCACATCATTCACGATGTGGCCCTGGATGTAGACCGCGACGACTGCGGCTCGGTGTTTCGGGGACAGACACGACAACATGTCATTGACGACCGCCTCTGATTCGATGGCCTCGAAGGCCCGGTGGCCATCAAGAGCGGTGTTGACGGTAGCCTGCGGCCCCTCCAGGTCCAGTTCCGTGGCCAAGTTCACCTCGGACGGTCTGGCGCGGACCCGGCGATGTCGATCGACCACGATGTTCCGGGCTACTTTCCGCAGCCATGGCGTCAACGACCGCCCAGGTTTGTGCACCTCAGGGTGCTGCCATAACCGGAGTGTGGTCTCCTGAGCCACGTCTTCCGCCGTGTGGATGTCGCCGTCAAGCAGGTGACTGACGTAATGCACGATCTCGGCGCGATGGATGAGCCATTGTTCGGCCGACAACTCGACGGTGTGCTCCGGATCGGACTCCTGGCCCTGCTCGGCGATCTCGGCTTCCCCCTGGGCATCGCATGATTTCGCAGTGAGACTGTTGCCGGCTTGGTGGTGAACGTCAGAAGACTTCTCTGCCTGTGCTGGTGGGCGCGTCGCCACGATGGCTCTCCCTTGAGTAGTGGATTCCGTGGTTGAAGCCGAGAAGATCGCGATGGTCCCGGAACGGCTGGAACTTGTCGGAAGAAGAGAAGAGCGGGGCGCCACGGAATTCCTTGTGGCCAGCCACGAACTGCCGTAGCGACTCGACCAGAAGATTGCCGAGATGTTCTTGAAGGGATGCCGTCAATGTCGCGTCGGGTCCTCGGGCAAGCTCACGCAGGACGGCGCGGCTCCACAGATGCGTACGCGGCGGTCGCACTGGTGCGAAGCGGCGTGAGGTGCGAGGCGGCGTGAGGTGCGAGGCGGAAACAGGGTAGAGGCGGCCCAGGATGTCCAGCAGCCGGCGCAGCGGCCGTGGCGACCTGCCGGCTGGGTCGTAGTGATACGGACAAGGCGCTGTTCCGCCGTCTCATACGGCAACGAGCGGCGGTTTACCACGACCGGCATACACTGGTGCAGTGGCCGGCAAGCGCGTGATCAGTCGCGTGCGTGCAGATTCTGAGGTTCGTCGGCTTCTCGCCGAACAGTTCGCCGACGTCGAACGGCCGGTTGAGCGGACCCGTGCGGCACCGGGCTGATGTCGATAGCCGGCGACCGGAACCAGGGGCGCATGAGTGCGTTCATCCGGTGTCCTTCCCACGCGGTTTTTTGCTCGGTCATGACCAGCAAGGACAACACTTCGACAATCTCACCCGTGACTTGCCGCCCGTTTGTCGCTCACTTGCCGGACGCTTGCGCGCGGTGCGCACGCCGATCAGAAGGCTGAACGACCAGGCCGGCTGATCGGCCCGCGCCATCGCGGGCGGGATCGCCGGCCGCCCTCGCCTGGCTGGATTCCGCAGGGAGGCCATCGCCCGTCAGTCGCCGCGATGACGATTGACGGGCCGCGTATCGCGTCGACCGCGGCCTGGATGCCTCCGGCGGGCTGCTGTTCGTGCTGGACGGGTCCAAGGCGCTGGAGCGCACCCTGCTCATGACCAATCCCATCGAGTCCATGATCTCTATCGCCCGCGCTACCCAGCGTAACGTCAAGAACTGGAAAGGCGCGGCGATGCCCCGCCGGGCCGCCGTCGGCGTGCGCGTCGCGAGACCAAGTTCCGTCGTATCAAGGGCTACAAGGACCTGCCGCTTCTCGTGGCCGCCCTGGCCCGACACGCCCATCCCATCAAGCCTGAAACCCTCACTACGACCGCATAACATGATCAGCGACCGTCACTCCAAGTTCCACAGCGGAAGGGCCAACTTCAGTACGGGGGGGATTGGAAAGCCGTCTGGTGGTGAAACCCGACTTGCAGGTCGTCATGCTTGGTCCCCTTGTGGTCCGCCAAAGAGGGCAGGAGCTCAGTCTCGGGCCACAGTTGCGGCGCGTGCTGCTTATCCGGCTGCTTCTGGAGAACAGTCGCTCTGTTCCCGTGGACGTACTGTGCGAAGACGTGTGGCAGGGACGGCCGCCGCCCAGCGCGGTGGCGACCTTGCACTCCCATGTGAGCAGACTGCGCGACGTCCTGGAGCCGAAACGCTCACGCCGAGCGGGCCACGAGGTCCTGGCCAGGGACTCGACGGGTTATGCCCTGCGGTTGCCCGAGGAGGTGCGCGACACCGTGCACTTCGAGCGTTTGGTGGTCGGGGCCCGACAGTTGCTGGCCGACGGCCGGGCAGCGGAGGCACGTGCGGAGGTCGACCGTGCGTTGGCGCTGTGGCGCGGCTCGGCGTTCGCGGACGTGGAACACCACCGGTTCGCGATGCGCGAGTCGGCACGGTTGAGCGAACTGCAGTTGCAGGCGGTGGAGTTACGCACGGACGCGCTGCTGAACGAGGGTGAGTACGAGCGCGCCGTTCTGGTCGCCGAAGACCTGACGGCTCGGCATCCACTGCGCGAAAGGGCCTGGAACCTCTTGCTGCGGGCGCTCTACTTATCCGGACGTCCTGCTGACGCGTTGCAGCGCTTTGCTGAAGTGCGCCGGCGTCTCGGTGAGGAGCTCGGCGTCGATCCGGGTCCGGAACTGCAGGACACGCATCAGGCGATCCTGAACCACGACATCCGGTTGCCGCATCCGCCGCCTCGCCGGTCGACTGATGCCCGGCACCAGGGCCTTGGTGAGCCGCTGCGCAAGCGTGAACCGCTGGACCTGATACCGCGGCCCGCGCAACTGCCCGCGGATCTGTCGACATTCGTGGGAAGGCCGGCTCAACTGGCACGGCTCTGGGAATCGGTTGACGAGGAACATCCAGAAACGGCAGCGCGAGCGGTGCTGATCGACGGGGTTGCCGGCAGTGGAAAGACCGCGCTCGCGGTCCACTGGGCCCATCAGGCCGCTGACACCTTTCCGGACGGGCAACTCTTCGTCAACCTGCGCGGCTACGACCAGGCCGGACGGCCACTGAGTCCGGTGGAGGTCCTGGACGACTTCCTGTGTGCGTTCGGCGTGCTGCTGGAACGCGTCCCGGCGGGTCTGGATGCGAAGATCGCCATGTTCCGCAGTCTGCTGGCGGGCCGTCGCGTGCTGGTCGTGCTGGACAACGCGCGCGACGAGAACCAGGTCAGGCCTTTGCTGCCAGGCACGCGTGGTTGCATGGTGCTGGTGACCAGCCGTACGCAGTTGCCCGGTCTGATCGTCACGAACGACGTCCGCCCGATGACGCTGGGCGTGTTCTCGTCGGAAGAAGCTCGTCAGGCAATGTCCCAACGACTCGGCGCAGACCAGATCGAGGCGCATCCCGAAGCGGTGCAGGACATTATCGACCTCTGCGGGCGGCTGCCGCTGGCCTTGGCCATCGTCGCCGCGGTTGCACAGACCCGCCCGAACTGCGTGTTGACCCACGTCGCGGATGAACTCCGCCGGACCAGGGGAATCCTGGACCTCTTCACCGGAGACGATGCCAACACCAACATACGGACGGTTTTCTCGTGGTCCTACCAGGCCCTCAGTGCCGATGCGGCGCGCCTGTTCCGCCTGCTCTCCCTGGCTCGCGGTGCCTGGATCTCCACAGCGGCCGCAGCAAGCCTCGCGGGGGTGACGATATCGACGGTGAAGCCCTTGCTGCGTGAACTGACACGCCAACACCTCCTCAGCGTGCAGTGCCCTGATCGATACGTCCTTTCGGGTCTGATCCGCGCTTATTCATCGGAACTGGCCGACAGTTATGACAGTGCTGTCGACCGCCGCGCAGCGCAGGCTCGGCTCTCCCGCTACCTGAAGACGTTTCCCCCTGTGACCGTACACCCGGAGACCGGAATGAGGTTGCAGAGGAAGTAGTGCCGGGCGGGTGGAACGATGCCTGACTTCATCACCGCCAGAACGCCTTGCCTGCTTCTGAAGTGCGAGCAGCCGTCGAGGAATTCTGCCGAACAGGCACGGGGGTGATCGGAGTGCGTGGGTGCCTCGCCAGGTGGGTGTGCTCCTGCCCGTTGCGCGCTTGGCGAGGTTGCCGACCGAGGCGACGTGGATCACGGCTTCGGAACTGGCGGGCTGCGGTGTGGTGAAAGTCAGTGGGGTTGCTCTGCCCGCCATCGGTGGGTGGAGACGCCGGAGAGCATCAGGTCGGCAACCAGGCGAGTGAAGTCGATGCGCGCGGCTCGGCCGCTTTGCACGGCCCACTGCGCGGCCGCGACCAGGCTGTAGAAAGCCTCGGAAAGCCACGCCACGGGGAGCTCGCTGGTGAACTCCCCGGAGCGTTGACCGCGCCGGAAGAGCCCATGAATCATCTGGTCGATCTCGTCCCAGGTCGGATGCATGGTGGCGGAGTCCGACTCCTGACTCTGGGTGTACAGCAGCGCCAGATAGGGGGCGACGTGCTCGGAGGCCGCTACGAGGCGGCGCACCGCGGAAGCGCAGTCCCCCTCCTCCAGATGCGCTGCCAGAACCGCCGCATGCAGTTGTTCGGCGGCCATTACCTCCAATGCCTGCAGTAGTTCGGCCCGCCCCGCGAAATGGCGGTGGAGGGTCGCCCGGCTTACCCCGACCCCCTTCGCGATCTCGTCCTGGGTGGCGTTCGGCCTCCGGCTCAGGACGTCCGCAGCTGCTCGCAGCATCGCGTCTCGATCCATGGTCATGCGACAAACGTAGCTCGCAGTACGGGAGTTGTCGGTTTGACGGCGGCCACCTGCCTGGACATGTCCGGCATCCGCTGCGCCGTCGGTTGCCCCCGCGCATGTCATTGACGTGCGTCTCATGGGCCCCTACCGTCACCGCGATGAATCGATTCACCTTCTACCCCTGGGGTCGCTGTGATCAGTAGAAGGAACATCCTCGCGGGCGCCGCGGCCACGGTGGGTGCCGTGGCCGCCGGCACCGGGCCGGCCGTGGCCGCGCCCGCAACTGCCGCTGGACATGCCGCGGGACCTGCCGGAAAGAGCGCTTTACGGGTTACCTCTCCGACCGTCGAGTACGTGCAGCGACCGCTGGGCCTCGACGCGGCCCGGCCGCGGCTGAGCTGGCCGCTGGCGGCGGCCGGACCGGGGCAGCGGCAGAGTGCCTACCACGTGCGGGTCGCCTCCAGTGCCGCCGGTCTGTCCCACCCGGATGTGTGGGACAGCGGCAAGGTCGTCTCGGAGGAATCCGTCCTCGTCCCGTACGCCGGCCCTCGACTCCAGCCCCGTACACGCTACTTCTGGTCGGTGCGGGTATGGGATGCCGACGGTGGTGTCTCGGAGTGGAGCGCGCCGTCGTGGTGGGAGACCGGCCTGATGGACGAGTCGCAGTGGTCGGCTGAGTGGATCTCCGCTCCGGCGGCCCTCACGGATGTCCCGTCCCTGGAGGGCAGTTCCTGGATCTGGTACCCGGAGGGCGACCCGGCGAGCAGCGCTCCGGCGGGCACCCGGTGGTTCCGCCGCACCGCCCGCCTGCCCGAGGACATCACCGCGGCCACCCTGGTCATCAGCGCGGACAACGTCTACGCCGTCTCCCTCAACGGCACCGAGCTGGCACGCACCGACCTGGACACGGACAACGAGGGCTGGCGTCGCCCGGCCGTCATCGACGTCCTCGACCACGTACGTCCCGGACCGAACACCCTCGCTGTCTCCGCGGCCAACGCCACGGCCGGGCCCGCCGGACTGATCTGCGTACTGGCCCTGACCACGTCCTCCGGCGAGCAGAGGATCTGCACCGACGCCTCCTGGAAGGCCACGGACCAGGAACCGGGCGGGAACTGGCGCGCACCGGACTTCGACGACAGCGCCTGGCAGGCGGCGAAGCCGGCCGCCGCGTGGGGAGCGGGGCCGTGGGGCCGGGTCGTACCGGTCGCGTTCGCCGCCCACCAGCTGCGCCATGAGTTCCGGCTGCCGGCCAAGAAGGTGAGCCGTGCCCGTCTTTACGCCACGGCGCTCGGGCTCTACGAGGCGCACCTCAACGGCCGGCGCGTGGGACGCGATCGACTCGCCCCGGGCTGGACCGACTACCGCAAGCGTGTGCAGTACCAGACCTACGACGTCACCGGCTCCGTCCGCCCGGGCGCCAACGCGCTCGGCGTCTTCCTGGCCCCCGGCTGGTACGCGGGCAACATCGCGAGTTTCGGTCCGCACCAGTACGGCGAACGCCCGGCGCTCCTGGTCCAGTTGGAGGTCGAGTACGCCGACGGGACGAGTGAACGCATCACCTCGGGGCCTCAGTGGCGGGCCACGGCGGGACCGATCGTCTCCGCCGACCTGTTGTCGGGCGAGACCTACGACGCGCGGAAGGAGACGGCCGGGTGGACCTCGCCCGGCTTCGACGACCGGTCCTGGCTCGCGGTGCGCGGCGCTGACAACGATGTCCCGGAGAAGATCGTCGCACAGGTCGACGGTCCCGTCCGTATCGCGCAGGAGCTCCGCGCCCAGGAGGTCACCGAGCCCAAACCGGGGGTCTTCGTCGTCGACCTGGGCCAGAACATGGTCGGGTCGGTACGGCTGCGCGTATCGGGCGAGGCCGGAACCACGGTGCGGTTGCGGCACGCGGAGGTCCTCAATCCCGACGGCACGATCTACACCGCGAACCTCCGGTCGGCCGCCGCGACGGACACGTACATCCTCAGGGGGCGCGGCGAGGAGATCTACGAGCCGCGTTTCACCTTCCACGGGTTCCGCTACGTCGAAGTGACGGGATTCCCCGGGAAGCCGTCGACGGGGTCCGTGACCGGGCGGGTCATGCACACCTCCGCGCCGTTCACGTTCGAGTTCGAGACCGACGTACCGATGCTCAACCAGCTGCACAGCAACATCGTCTGGGGGCAGCGCGGCAACTTCCTCTCCGTCCCGACGGACACCCCGGCCCGCGACGAAAGGCTCGGCTGGACCGGCGACATCAACGTCTTCGCACCCACCGCCGTGTACACGATGGAGTCGGCCCGCTTCCTCAGCAAGTGGCTGGTCGATCTCCGCGACGCGCAGACCCCGGACGGCGCGTTCACCGACGTGGCGCCCGCCGTCGGAGGCCTCGGCAGCGGCGTGGCGGGCTGGGGGGACGCGGGGGTCACGGTCCCCTGGGCCCTGTACGAGGCGTACGGTGACCGACAGGTGCTCCACGACGCCTGGCCGTCCGTCCGGGCCTGGCTGGGGTATCTGGAGAAGCACAGCGACGGGCTGCTGCGGCCGGCCGCCGGATACGGCGACTGGCTCAACGTGTCGGACGAGACCCCCAAGGACGTGATCGCGACCGCCTACTTCGCGCACAGCGCCGAGCTGGCGTCACGCATCGCGACAGAGCTGGGCGAGGACCCCGCGCCCTACGCCGACCTCCGGGCACGCGTACGTGAGGCGTTCCGGACGGCCTACGTCACGTCCGACGGCAGGGTGAAGGGCGACACACAGACGGCGTATGTACTCGCGCTGTCCATGGACCTGCTGCCGGACGAGCTGCGCAAGGCGGCAGCGGACCGCCTCGTGGCCCTCATCGAGGCGAAGGACTGGCACCTGTCGACCGGTTTCCTCGGCACGCCGAGGCTGCTGCCCGTCCTCACCGACACCGGTCACACCGATGTCGCCTACCGACTGCTGCACCAGCGCACCTTCCCCAGCTGGGGCTACCAGATCGACCGGGGGGCGACCACCATGTGGGAGCGCTGGGACTCCATACAGCCGGACGGCGGCTTCCAGACCCCGGCGATGAACTCCTTCAACCACTACGCCTACGGCTCGGTGGGTGAGTGGATGTACGCCAACATCGCCGGTCTCGCCCCGGGCCGGGCGGGCTACCGACGGATCGTCATCCGTCCCCGCCCGGGCGGCGACGTCACCTCCGCCGGCGCCACGTTCGCCTCCCTCTACGGTCCGGTGTCCACCCGGTGGCAACGGCGGTCCGGACGCTTCGTGCTGTCCTGCGTCGTGCCGCCCAACACCAGCGCCGAGGTGTGGATTCCCACGGACAGCCCCCGGCGCGTCCAGCACACGCGGGGGACGTTCGTGCGCGCCGAGGACGGCTGCGCGGTGTTCGAGGTCGATGCGGGAAGCCACCGCTTCAGCGCCTGACCGCGGAACGTACGAGCATGCCTCCCGCCGGGTCACTCCGAGTGTGCCGGGCGGGAGGCGCTCAGCCGGTACGTCGTCCCGGCCTCCGTACCGAAGACGATCAGCCCCGGCTCCGGTCGGCGTACCCCGACGGGGCGGCCGTGGGCGGTCACCTTCAGGTCGGTCGCGGACCGCACGACCGCCCGGTTGCCGGAGCGGGAAAGCAGGCTGCCGGTCAGCAAGGTGCCCTCGCCCCACTCCAGGTCCACTTCGAAGCCACCGCGCGCCAGCAGCCCCCGTACCCGGCCGTCCGGCAGTGCCGGAGGCAGCGCGGGCAGCAGATGCAGCTCACCCGCGTGGGACTGGAGCAGCCACTCCGAAACCCCCGCCGTCGCACCGAAGTTGCCGTCGATCTGGAAGGGCGGATGCAGATCGAAGAGGTTCGGCGCGGTGCGCTCGGGGGTGAGCAGGTCCGTCAGCAGCTTGTAGGAGCGTGCGCCGTCCTCCAGCCGGGCCCAGAAGTTGATCTTCCAGGCGAGGGACCAGCCGGTGCCCGCGTCACCGCGCTGCTCCAGCGTCCTCAGCGCCGCGGCGAACAGTTCGGGCGTACCCCGCCTGGTGATCTGGTTGCTGGGGTGCAGACCGTACAGGTGAGAGACATGCCGGTGGTTCTGCTCGGGAGCGATCGCGTCCCAGTCCTCCTGCCACTCCTGCAACTGGCCCTGGGCGCCGATCCTCATGGGCGGCAGCTTCCCGCGGGCGGTTCGCGCCTCGGCGCGCATGCCGCCTTGCCCGCCCCCGTCCCCGCCCCCGTCCTCGCCGAGCAGCTCGGATGCCTTGACGAACCCGTCGAGAAGATCACGCAGGATCTGGTTGTCCATGGTCGGCCCGGCGCAGACGGACACGTCCGCGTGATGGGCGTTCTCCGGCGAGACCGCGGGGCAGGTGACGAGGTGTCCGCCGGCCGGATCGGTGACGAGGGTGTCGAGGAAGAACCGCACCGCGCCCCGGAGCACCGGGTAGCGCCGGCGCAGCGCCTCCCTGTCACCCGTGAAGAGATAGTGCTCCCAGATACCGGTCGACAGCCAGGCTCCGCCGGTCTGCCACATGCCCCAGAACGCCCCGTCCACCGGCGCCGTGCCGCGCCAGGCGTCGGTGTTGTGGTGGGTGACCCAGCCGCCCGCCCCGTACTGCACCTCGGCGGTTCGCGCCCCGGCGACCGACAGATCCGCGAGCATGTCGAAGACCGGTTCCCAGCACTCCAGGAGGTTGGTGACGGGTGCCGGCCAGTAGTTCATCTCCGTGTTGATGTTGATGGTGTACTTCGAGTCCCAGGGCGGGCTGAGCGACTCGTTCCAGATGCCCTGGAGGGTGGCGGGCTGGGTTCCGGGCCGTGACGAGGAGATCAGCAGATAGCGCCCGTACTGGAAGTGCAGGGCGACCAGGTGGGGATCGGCGGCGGAGGCGAAGTTCGCGACCCGTTCGTCGGTGGGCAGCGCCGCCGCGCCGGTCGTGCCGAGGTCGAGTTCCACCCGCCGGAACAGGCGCTGGTAGTCGGCGACATGACGTTTCCGGAGCCGTGCGTACGGGACGTCCGAGGCGGCGTTGAGCGGAGCGGTGGCGCGGTGCGCGTGGTCGCCGGTCGGGTTCCGGTAGTCGGTGTAGCTGGTGCCGATGGAGACCAGCAGGGTGACGGAATCGGCACCGGTGACCGTGAGGGTCCCGTTCTCGCTGCTGACCGTTCCGCCGTCGGCCCGGGCACGGGCCAGGGCCCGGAACCGTACCTGCCCCGTGATGCCCTCACGGGTCTGCGACGTTCCGTCGATCGCGACGGTGATCCGGTCGGGCGACGACGCGGTCACCGTCTGGGGGCTGTCGAAGGTCGCGGTGAAGGAGACGGCTCCCGGCGTGTCCGCAGTCAGGCGCATGACAATCACCTGGTCGGGGTGGCTGGCGAAGACCTCCCGGCGGTACGTCACCCCGCCCTGTACGCAGCGGACGGAGGTGACGGCGGAGTCGAGGTCGAGCGTGCGCCGGTAGTCGCGGACCTCGCCTTCGGCGGCGAAGGCCAGGCGCAGGCTGCCGACCGTCTGGTACATCAACTCGCCTTTGGGGGTGCCGAGGAAGTCCGAGTCGATCAGGGACTGTGCCGCGGCCCACTCACCGGCGAACACCAGTCGGCGGATCTCGGGGAGGGCGGCCAGTGCGCTCGGGTTGGCAGGCTCGTACGGCCCGCCCGCCCACACCGTGTCCTCGTTCAACTGGAGTTGTTCGCGGTCGGTTCCGCCGAAGACCATGGCACCCAGCCGTCCGTTGCCGATCGGCAGTGCCTCCAGCCAGGTGGAGGCCGGCCGCGGATACCAGAGGGCGAACTCGCCGGGTTCCGCGGCGGCCCCCGACGTTCCCTCCGGCACCGTCAGGCCGGCGTCCGCCCCGTCGGCGGCCTGCGCGGCCCCGGACGACGCGACGCCCGCCACGCTCGCTCCGGCCGTGGTGGACACTGCGAGGAAATGTCTGCGATCCATGGCCATAGCGTCGACTCATGGGATGTCTTCTGTCGACAGGGGTGACGACTTTCGAAAGTTTCCCACGGCGGACCGGTCCGGCGTGGCCGCTCCATCCGCTCGTGCGGGGGCTCACCCGGAGCGCCGAGAATGTTGCTGTACTGGGTAGCCCCGAAGGGGGGGGCGGCCGCTCCGCCGACTCCGCTCTGCCTGTCCGGGCCGGGACGCTGCGCCCTCCCCGGGGCGGTGAACTGGGTGTGTCGTTTCGGGTCAGGGCAGAAAGATTGGATGAGTCGCGTCAACGCTGGGCAACGTTGCGGTCGTCAGCCGTTCCAGTTCGTCGCGGGCTCGGACTGTCCACCGGGTTCAGCCCCGGTAGCCCCGCAGCTTCCGGTACAGCGTGGCGCGGGCGATGCCCAGGGCAGCCGCCGCTCGGGCCTTGTTGCCGCCGTTGCGGCGGAGGGCCTCCAGGATGGCGGTGCGCTCGGCATGCTCCATCGGGCTGAGATGCCGGGTCGCGGGTCCCTCACGCACGGGGTCCGGCAGCTCGGCCCGTCCGACGGGACCCGTTGCGCGACGGGCCTCGGCCAACGCCCGTACGAGATGGGCGAGTTCGGTGACGTTGCCGGGCCACGGGTACTGCTCCAGGGCGTGCAGCGCGTCCAGTGTCCAGGTGAGAGGGGGCCGTCCCGGTGCGGACGTGGGAGCCAGCACCGGAAGCAACTCCCTTACGTCCTCCGGCCGTTCGCGGAGCGCGGGGAGCGTCACCGAGCGTGCGGCCAGGGTGTCCAGGAGCCGCTGGAGACACGGGCCCGGAGGCGCTCCGGGGGTGTAGGTGGCCAGCAGGGGGACACCTGGACGGGCGTCGAGCAACGAGTTGAGGGCCGCCGTGTCGGGCTGCGCGAGACGCTCGACGTGGCGGATGAGGAGTGGCCGGCCGTCCGCCAGTTCGCCGATCCCGGCGCCGAGTCCGCCTTCCGCCGCGTCCACGATCAATGGCCTCGCGACCAGCTCCCGTGCGAGCGAGGTCTTCCCGGTGCCGCGTTCGCCGACGAGCAGCAGGGGCTCCGGCGTCAGGGCCAACTCCGTCGCACGGCCGACCGCGTGTCGCCACGGCACCGACCGCCCGGCCAGCGACACGACGGCACGCGCGGCCGAGGCCACAGGCGCACGCCCCACCCGCTCAAGCACGGCGACCGCACCGATGACGGAGCCCAGGTGCGGTACGGGCGTGACGGTCGCGGAACAGTCCGCGCCGTCCGGGAGCCGGATGCGGTACGGGGCTGACGGCGCCGAGCCGGCTGACGCTCCGGGCCCGGTGGCGGGACCGGAGGCCGAGGGCGGCTCTGCCTCGTTTCCGGCTTCTGTAGCGGTGGTTGTACCCGACCCCGAGTCGTCCTCGGACTCCGGCTGTGCCGCGCGGTCCGCGGTCCGCAGCAGTGCGACCGTGCTCCGCTCCAGGGCTTCCAGTCCCTCCGGTGACAGCAGGTGCCCCGCCGCCTCGCTGACGAGCCGGTTGCGTCCGTCGAGGGCCACAACCGCACGTCCCCGCTCCCGCATGGCCCGCAGATACGCGTCCAGCAGCACACGCTCCGCCGCCCGCGACCGTGCGAGGAGCTCCGCCTCGACGGCGCTCGCCGCTGCCTCGGCGAGCGGGGCCCCGAGATGCGGTGTGCACTCGCCGCTGAGCCCGGAGGTCACGGTCACCGTGCCCAGCGCCCGACCGGTCTCCGGCGCCAGCACCGGCACACTGACCGCGGAGACGTCCTGCCACAGGTCGAGGAAGTGCTCGGGGCCGTGCACCTCGGCGCGGCGGCGGGTGCGCAGCGCGAGCGCCGCGCTGTTGTGACCGACCTCCTGCTCGGAGAGGTCACGGCGGCACGGGGCGTCCTGAGTGCTGCCGGCCGTCCACAGCACCCGTAGCCGCTCGTCGGTGAGCACGAGCGCCGCCTGCCCGGTGCCGAGCGTCGGGGCGAGGCGTTCGAGCACGGGCAGGGCCGCGGTGAGCAGGGTGGATTCAGCCGGCCGTACCGGATGCCGTGGTGCCTCGGGCGCCGAGTCGGTCACGTCGTGCCGCACGCCGAAGAACCGGGCGCGCTTCCACGCGGCGACGACGTCGTCCGGCACGTCGTCCGGCAGTTGATGCCCCCTCAGGAACAGTTCGCGGGCCCTGCGCAGCGAAGCGAGGGAGGGGCGGACGCCGGGGTGTTCTGTGCTGGTCACAACGACACTCACCGTACCGGCCGCGGTTGAACCAGCAACAACCGCCTGTGGTTACCCGTTCGGTGGTCCACACCCACCGCCCGTGTTTCCCGGTTCGCGCCCCGCACCCACCGCCTTGAACGAGCGCGCCCACCGACCCGTACCCCGTACGTGCACCGTGCCGCCCCCAGCGCCGCACTGTCTCCGACTGTCTCCAATTGAGACACCCATGCTCCCGCGCCCCCCTCCATGATCTTGAACGGTCGGCGCCTGTTCTCTGTCCCTGGAGCGTTCCCGTGCACACCGTCGAGCCCGATGTCGTGACCGACGTGCTGATCGTCGGCAGTGGCCCCGCGGGTGCCTCCGCCGCGCTCGCCCTGAGCACCTACGGCGTACCCCACATCGTCGTCACCCGCCACGCGCGTCTCGCCGACACGCCCCGGGCCCACATCACCAACCAGCGCACCATGGAAGTGCTGCGTGACCTCGGCGTCGAGCAGGAGGTCGTCGCGCAGGCCACACCGCAGCACCTGATGGGCAACACGACCTTCTGCACCAGCCTCGCCGGCGAGGAACTCGGCCGGGTCCGCTCCTGGGGCAACGACCCGCTCGTCCAGGCCGCGCACGAGCTCGCCAGCCCCACCCGCATGTGCGACATGCCCCAGCACCTCATGGAGCCGGTGCTCATGGACGCGGCCGTCGCCCGCGGCACGCGGCTGCGCTTCAGCACCGTGTACAAGTCCTTCGTCCAGGACGACGACGGTGTCACGGTCACCGTCGAGGACCGGCTGCGCGGCGACGAGTACACCATCCGCGCCAAGTACCTCATCGGTGCCGACGGCGGCCGCTCGCGGGTCGCCGAGGACGCCGGACTGCCGATGGGCGGCCAGATGGGCGTGGCCGGCAGCATCAACATCGTCTTCGACGCGGATTTGAGCGAGTACACCGCTCATCGGCCGTCCACCCTCTACTGGGTGCTCGCCCCCGGCGCCACCGTCGGCGGCATCGGCGCGGGCCTGGTGCGCTGCGTCCGGCCCTGGAACGAGTGGCTGATCGTATGGGGGTACGACGTCACCGCGGGCGCCCCCGACCTGACCACCGAGTACGCCGAGTCCGTCGTCCGGGGGCTCATCGGCGACGACGAGATCCCGGTGACCATCAAGTCGTCCTCGGCCTGGACCGTCAACGAGATGTACGCGCAGACGTACGCGAACGGCCGCGTCTTCTGCGCCGGGGACGCCACACACCGCCACCCGCCGTCCAACGGCCTCGGCTCCAATACCTCCATCCAGGACTCCTACAACCTGGCCTGGAAGCTCAGGCTCGTCCTCGACGGCACGGCGTCCCCGAAGCTGCTGGACTCCTACACCGCCGAGCGCGCCCCGATCGGCAAGCAGATCGTCACCCGCGCCAACAAGTCCATCGGCGAGACAGCCCCCGTCTTCGAGGCGCTCGACGGGCTCTCCCCGCAGACCCCCGAGCAGCTGTGGGCCAACATCGCCGCCCGCAAGGAGGACACACCGGCCGCGGAGAAGCAGCGGGCGAAGCTGCGCGAGGCCATAGCGTTCAAGGTGTACGAGTTCAACGCACACGGCGTCGATCTCAACCAGCGGTACGTCTCGGACGCGATCGTCCCCGACGGCACCCCCGACCCCGGCTTCGACCGCGACCCCGAGCTGTACCACCAGCCCACCTCCCGCCCCGGCGCCAAACTCCCGCACGCCTGGATCACCTCGGGCACGCGCACCCTGTCGACGCTCGACACCGTCGGACAGGGCCGCTTCACCCTGGTCACCGGCATCGGCGGCGCGGACTGGGCGCGGGCGGCCGACGCCCAGGACCTGGAGATCGCCACCGTCGTCATCGGGCCCGGTCAGGAGTACGAGGACCCGTACGGCGACTGGGCGCGGCTCAGCGAGGTGTCCGACGGGGGAGCCCTGCTCGTACGCCCGGACGGGTACGTCGCCTTCCGGCACGCGACGGCGGCCGCGTCCCCCGAGGACGCGGAGCGGTTGCTTACGGGCGCGGTGCGGCGGATCCTCGGACATGCCTGACGGGAACGGGCGGGACGAGCCGCGGAACCAGGGGAGCCGTATGAGGACCGCATTCACCAGCGACATCACCGGGGCGGTCGTCGACAGCCTTGAGGGCACGGCCGACCCACGGCTGCGCGAGGTGCTCGGCGCCCTCGTCCGTCATCTCCACGAGTTCGTCCGCGAGACCGAGCTCACCATGGCGGAGTGGGAGAGCGCCATCGGCTTCCTGACGGCGACCGGGCAGACGTGTACCGACACCCGGCAGGAGTTCATCCTCCTGTCGGACGTGCTCGGTGTCTCGATGCTCGTCGAGACACTGGGCGCCGACCGCGGGGTGACCGGAGGGACCGGGGCGACGGAGTCGACGGTTCTCGGTCCGTTCCACCTGACCGAGTCGCCGGTCCGGGAGCTCGGCGCCGACATCGACCTGGTCGGCGGCGGCGAACCGTGCGTGGTCAGCGGCCGGGTACGGTCCGCGGACGGCACCCCGCTGCCGGGCGCCGTCCTCGATGTCTGGCAGGCGAGCGCCGAGGGCTACTACGACGTGCAGCAGCCCGGCGTCCAGCCGCCGGGCAACGGGCGGGGACTGTTCACAGCGGACGCCGAGGGCCGCTTCTGGTTCCGTACCTGTGTGCCGAGCCCGTACCCGATCCCCACCGACGGCCCCGTGGGTGACCTGCTCCGCGCGACCGGACGGCACCCCTACCGTCCCGCTCACATCCACTTCATCGTCTCGGCCGAGGGCCACGCGCCGGTCACCACGCACATCTTCGTGGCGGGCGGCGACCACCTCGACTCGGACGCGGTGTTCGCGGTCAAGGAGAGCCTCGTCCAGGAGTTCGCCGAGAGTGACGACCCTTCCCTGGCACGGGAGTTCGGCGTTCCGAACCCGTTCCGGCACGCACATTTCGACCTTGTCCTGAACGCGGAGCCGTCGTGATGGAGTTCATCCACGAGGCCCGGCCGATGCGGGTCGTGTTCCGGTCCGGAGCCTCGGTGACCGCGGTGCCGGACGAGGCGGGCCGGCTCGGGCTGCGGCGGCTGCTGGTCGTGTGCGGTCCCCGGGGCGCGGCCACCGCACGGGCGGTGGCGGACTCCCTCGGTGACGCCTGCGCCGGGCTGCACCCCCAGGCCCGTATGCATGTGCCCGTGGAGGTGGCCGACCGTGCCGTCGAGGTGGCGCGTGCCGCGGGCGCCGACGGCTGTGTGGCCGTCGGCGGCGGCTCCGCGATCGGCCTCGGCAAGGCGATCGCCCTGCGCACCGGACTGCCCCTGATCGCCGTGCCGTCGACGTACTCCGGTTCCGAGATGACCCCGGTCTGGGGCCTGACCGAACGGGGCGTCAAGCGGACGGGCCGTGATCCGGCCGTGCTGCCCCGCAGTGTGGTGTACGACCCCGACCTCACCCTGTCGCTGCCGGTGGCTCTGTCCGTGACGAGCGGCATCAACGCGGTGGCGCACGCTGCCGAGGCGCTGTACGCGCCGGACGCCTCGCCGCTGGTGGCGCTCATGGCCGAGGAGGGCGCACGGGCGATGACCCACGCCCTTCCCGGACTGGCGGCCGACCCCGGGGACCCCCAGGCACGCGGGCGAGCCCTGTACGGGGCCTGGCTGTGCGGTGCCACGCTGGGCGCCACCACCATGGGCCTGCACCACAAGCTGTGCCATGTCCTCGGCGGTACGTTCGGTCTGCCGCACGCCGAGACGCACACCGTGGTCCTGCCGTACGTCCTGGCCCACAACGCCTCCGCCGCCCCCGAGGCCATGGCCGCCCTGGCCCGCGCCCTGGGCACCGAGGACCCCGCGCTCGCCCTGCGGAACCTCTCCGCCCGGTTCGGCGCACCCCGATCCCTCGCCGAACTCGGTCTGAGTGAGCCCGACTTGGCGGTGGCGGCAGGGCAGGCGGCGGGCCAGACGTACCCCAATCCCCGCAAGGTCACCGTGGACGGCGTGCGCGACCTGCTGAGAGCGGCGTACGAGGGGCGGGCGCCGGAGCCGTCGTGACGGCCACTGCCGCGGCCGGCCGCCCGAGCCCGCCGCCCCCGAGACCGGGACGTCTCACCGACGCTCCGACCACCTAGTCTGAACCTCTCACCGAGGTCCCGCCGATGTCCTGGCGCGACCTGAAAGACGAAAACTGAAAGGTGAACTTCATGGCCCTCGGACTGCTCCGACGGCGACTCCTGGGTGCCTCCGCAGGCGCCGCAGGCCGCACGCTTCCGGTTCCGGCCGGCGCGGGTGCCGTCGTCCGCGAGGTCCTCGACCCCGTGAACCAGCCCATGGGCGCCGCCGAAGTGACGGTGACGGAACTGCGCAGCCACCGGGTCGCGGCACGCGGCGCCACCGACCCGTACGGCTTCTTCACGGCCGTCCTGCCGCCGGGCAGCTACAGCCTGCTGATCGTGGCGGAGGGTCTGGAACCACACCGCGAGACCGTCGAGGTCGTCGCGGACAGCAGCCTGACCCCGGTGCGCGTGTGGCTCCAGACGGCCCGGCAGCTCGAACTCCCGGTCCCCGGCACCTGGCTCTTCGACCCGCCGCACACGGCGATCCGCTTCATCGCCAAGCACGTCGGCATGGCCCATGTGCACGGCCGTTTCGAACGCTTCGACGGCGGCATACAGGTCACCGAGGACGTGTCCCAGTCCCGTGTGCACGTGCGCATCGACGCGTCGAGCATCACCACGGGCAACAACACCCGGGACACGCACCTGCGCTCCGCCGACTTCCTCGATGTCGAGCGCTACCCGTACATCGACTTCACCAGTACCCGCTTCGCCTACCGCGGCGGCAGCAAGTGGACGCTGCACGGCACGCTGACCATGCACGGCGTGAGCCGGTCCGTCGCGCTGGACACGTCGTACCTGGGCATGGTCAACGGCGGATACGGCGAGGAACTGCGCTGCGCGGCCCTGGCCAGGGCGGAGCTGCACCGCGAGGACTACACCCTCAACTGGCGCACGATGCTGGCGCGCGGCATCGCGGTGGTCGGCCCGACGGTCCAACTGGAGCTGGACGTGCAGGCCATGTACCGCACCCACGACACACCGACGCCGCCGGAGTAGGCCCCACGTGGCGACACAGGCCCTGGGGCCACCCGCGTCGTCACCTCACGTGTGCGGCAGGGTCAAGGCGGAGTCCCCGTGCACCGTGATGCGCACCGGTGTGACGTCGACGGCGTCCACCGGTGACTCCCCGGTGCCGGGGTTGCGCGCGTAGCGCGGATGGGCGCCTCCGCTGATCTGCCAGCGTATGCGGTGACCCGCGGCGAACCGGTGGGCGGCGGCGCTCATCGGCACGGTGACCTCGGAGGGGGTCTCGCCGGTCGTGCGCACCGGGGCCGTCCCGTCACAGACGTTGACGGAACGGCCCTGTGCGTCCACGTCGCAGAGGCGGGTGAAGACGTCGGCGTGTCCGGTGTCGGTGGAGATGCTCAGCCGCGCGGAGACCGGGCCGATGACGTCGACGGGCTCGGTCAGCTCAGGGCCGGTGAACGTCAGGACGTCCGCCCGGGCCTCCAGGGGGCCGTTGTCGCGAGGTCCGGCGGTGGGGGAGAGCAGGGGGCCGCCGAGGGACGGGGTAGGGTCCGCCGGGTCGTAGCGGACGGAGGCCACGGGGCCGTGGTCCGTGGGGGCCTGCCGGATGAGGTGTCCGTCCGGAGCCGGAAACCATGCCGTGGTGGCGCCCGGGGGCTGCGGCCAGTCGTCGAGGTCCCGCCAGGTGTCGTCGCCGCCGACGTGCACGCGTACGGGGGTGGGGCGCAGCCCGGAGGGATCGCCGCACAGGTGCGCGCGCAGCCAGGCGAGGCTCTCGGTGAACACATCGGGCCAGCCCTGTTGCAGGGCGGAGGTGTGGGTCCAGGGACCGACGAGCAGGGCGGTCTCGCATCCCGCCTTGCGCAGTCGGCCGTACTGCTCGAAGGTCTGGTCGACCAGCGCGTCGCTCCACCCGGTGATCAGACCGGTGGGCACGCTCAGCCCCTCCGCGGCCTGCCCCAGCGACGCGCCGTGCCAGTAGGGATGTTCGGCGTCCGCATGCGCCATCACCTCGTCCAACCAGGGCACTTCGCCGCCGAGCGCCGACACGTGCGCCCCGCGCAGGGGCCGCGCGGTGGTGATCTCGCGCAGCCGGCGCTTCAGACGCAGTGTGGCTCTCACGAACGGTACGAGACCCCGGTGCTGGTACGTCATACCCGCGGCGACGGCGAGGGCGTTCTCCAACTGGAGCACACCGTTCGTGTGGAACAGGGCGTAGGGATCGTGCAGACCCACCTGCACGACCATCGCCTTCAGCTCGGGTGGCGGGTCCAGGGCCAGCGCCCACTGCACATATCCCAGATAGCTGGGACCGATCGTGCCCAGCGTGCCGGTGAACCAGGGCTGGGAGCGCAGCCAGGAGACCGTGGCCCGGCCGTCGGCGGCCTCGTTGCGCCACAGGTCGAACACACCGCCCGAGCCGCCGGTGCCGCGGCAGCTCTGCAGGACCACGTGGAAGCCCTGCTCGGCGAAGAGCACCCCGTACATCGGGGACCACGGCAGGCGCCTGCCGTAGGGCGAACGCACCAGGAGAGTGGGGAAGTCGCCCTCGGCGCGCGGGAAGTAGTGATCCGTGACCAGCGGGCTGCCGTCGGCGGCCGGAACAGTCAACTCCGGCTCCCAGCCGACCTCGTACCGCCTGGCCGGGAGACCGCGCCAGGTCGCCCGCAACAGCCGTGAGGACAGCGGCGGTTTCCCGGCGGGTGGTGTCCAGGACGGCCTGGACGCGGCGTCAGCGGCGTCGTGCGTGCGTGATGTCATGGCCCCTCCTCTATTTTCGTACACTGTACGAGAATAGAGCATGCTTGGATGACGTCGACAAGGGGCGCAGTGGCGAGGAGAGGACACGAGGACCGTGACCCGTGACGGCGGGCCCGGCGCCACGGGCGTCGACCCTCAACAGCTCTGGCTCGGCCCGGCCCAGCCGCGCAGGGGCCGCAGGCCCGCCTTCAGCCGTGAGGCGATCACGTCGGCCGCCGTCGCCCTGGCGGACGCGGAGGGGCTCGAAGCGGTCACCATGCGACGCGTCGCCGAACGGGTCGGAGCCGGAGTCATGTCGCTCTACAGCTACGCCCCCGACAAGGAGACGCTGCTGGAGCTGATGGTCGACCATGTCAGCGGCGAACTGCCGACGACGCCCGCCCCCACCGGCGACTGGCGCGCCGACCTGCGGGCCATCGCCCAGATCCAGCGTGACCTCATGCTGCGACACCCGTGGCTGCCCGCCGCCCTGTCCACCCGCCGCGTCCCCGGCCCCAACACCCTTGCCTTCCTGGAGCGCGCACTGGCCGCGCTGCGCCCCACCGGCCTCGACGGCACAGCGAGACTGGAGGCGTTCGCCCAGCTCACCGCGTTCGTGGCCGGACACGTCGCCCACGAGATCGCGCAGTCCTCTGCCGCACGCTCACCCGACCGCTCGGCGGCCGAAGCCCGCTACCTGGCCGCTGTCGCCGCGGACGGCCACCACCCGGAACTCGCCGAGGCGCTCTCCGCACCCGGCCGCCCCCTCACCCCGGAAGCCACCTTCAGCCGTTTCCTCAACCGCCTGATCGACGGCCTCGGCACGGACTGATTCCGCTCGAAGCGGAGGTGGGTCAGCCCTCGGTGAGGCCGTCCCGGGGGAGCCCGTAGACGCGGCATGCGTTGCCGCGGCCCGTCCATGTGGCGATCCGGAGCGCATCGGACAGGCCCAGTTCGTCGGCGTCCACGCGGGACTGGAGCAGGTCGGCCAGCCCTCGCCGGAAGGCCAGGGCGCCGAGGTGGAAGAACTCCGCGACGCCGTAGGCGTCCGAGCTGTGCAGCAGCTTGCGGAACGGGGCGATCTCCAGTGCCTCCTCCAGCACCGCCCGCCCGCGGGCCGGGCCGACGTGGTGCAGGGTGAGCCCGACATCGAGGTACACCTGCTCGAAGACCGCCGCCAGGTACGCGGCCTGCCGCTGGTAGGGCCAGCAGTGCAGCAGCAGCACCGGGACGGTGCCGGAGGTCAGGTGCAGCCAGTCGGTCAGGTGGGTGGGGTCCACGCGGTGCATCCGGATGTCGCTGTCCCCGAAGCCGACGTGGAGTTGGAGGGGCAGCCCCAGGTCGACGGCGGTCCACAGCAGGTGGCGCACGAGCACCGGGTCGTCCAGCCGGGGCCGCGGCTCGGGTGCCCTGCCGCCCGTTTCCCCGCCGTCTCTTCCCACGGCGCCCAGCCACCGCGCGGCCGCCGCCGTGACGTCCGCGTCCGACGGGCGGCTCGGGTCCAGGTCGAACCCCGTGCGGTAGGCGGCCACCGACTTCACCGCCACCGCGCCCCGCCGCCGGACGGCGTCCCGAACGGCCGCGGGGAACGCGGTGGCGTACTCGCCCGGCTCCACACCCTGAGCCGCCAGGGCCTCGGCGACGCTCTCCAGCCGTACGATCTCGTACGCGACCGCGTCACCGGCCACCGCCGCGAGTTCCGCCGGTGTCGTGACGCGGTCCGGGGCGTACCCGGTGTCGACGCAGAACACGTCGGTCCCCGCGGCCGTGACGAACCGCCGGTTCACCTCGCGCCAGCCCAGTTCGGCCCGTCGCGCCAGGTACTCCGCGGCGGGCGCGTGCCGTGGCAGGTCCAGTACCGGAGCGCAGTGCCGGCGGATCGCCACGCCGACAGGGGTGTCGAAGGGCGAGATTCCACTGCTGTGCCACGCGGCGCCCTCGGTGATCAGCGACTCGAACCTCTCCGCGCCCGGATCGGCGGTGACCACGCCATGGCAGTGGTGGTCCACGAGCGGCAGCCCGGCGAGGGCCTCGTGGACCGGTCCGGTGGCGGGGGAGGCGGGGGAGGCGGGACCGGTCCGGGTGCGACTCACGCCGGTCAGTACTTCCACCGGTACGCCGCCGCCACGAGTTCGTCGTCCAGTCCGGCCGCAGCCGTGGCCTCCCCCTGACGTACGGCGATCACGGCATCGGCCAGGACCGGCTCCAGGGCGGCGCGCAGCACCTCGTCCCGGCGGAACTCCTCGACGGAAGCATCCAGCGACGTCGGCAGACGGTGCACGCCCCGGGCCGCCGCTTCCTCGGCACCGAGCCGCGCCGGGTCCCCGTTGATCTCCTCGGGCAGGGACGCGGCCGACTCCAGGCCGTCGAGCCCGGCGGCGATCAGGCAACCGAGGGCGAGGTAGGGATTGGCGGCCAGGTCGACCGGCTTGACCTCCAGGTTCGCCTCCAGACTCTGGCGGCCCGTCGTGCCGGTGATGACGCGCACCGCGGTCTCACGGGTCTCGCGTCCCCAGGCGGCGAACACGCCCGCCCACTGCGAGGGCCTGAGCCGCAGATGGCTGGCCGGGGAGGGGGCGGTGACGGCCGTCAGCGCCGGGAGGTGCGCGAGCAGGCCGGCCACGAACGACTCGGCCTCGGCCGTCATGCCGTACCGCCGGTCGCCCCCGGCGTGCAGGTTCACCCCGTCGCGCCACGCGGAAAGGTGAACGTGCCCGCCGTTGCCGACACCGGCGGCGAGGACGGCCGGCGAGAACGACGCCCTGAGCCCGTGACGCCGCGACACCGCCCGGATGGTCTGCCGCACCAGCACACTGCGGTCCGCGGCGGCCACCGGGTCCAGCGCGCCCACGGAGATCTCGAACTGACCGGCCGCGTACTCGGGGTGGATCTGGTACACCTCCACGCCCTGCGCCGCGAACGCCGTCAGCAACTCCATGGTGTAGTCGCTCAGTTCGACCTGCCGGGTGGCGCTGTAGGCCGGGCCGGTGACGCCGGGGACGAACGTGTCACCGGGCGCCGTGGCCTGCCCGACGACCCACTCGACCTCGACGGCCGCCTTGAACTCGATGCCGTGACGCAGGGCCGCGTCCGTGACGATCCGGCGCAGGAAGGTGCGGCTGCACGCCGGGTGCCGCGCCCCCTCCTGAGTGATCCGGTCGACCGGGGCCCACGCCCAGCCGGGCTGGGCGGACAGGGCCACCACCTGGTCGAGATCGGGGTAGAGGCGCAGGTCGCCGTCAGGGGAGCCGAGTACGTCCGTGGACACGATGGAGTCGTTCGCGAGGAACGTGTCGAACACCGGCGACATCCCGACCCCCCAGGCCGACGCCGAGGCGAGCCGCGACACCGGGATCGTCTTCACCCGGCAGATGCCCGCGGTGTCGACGTAGGCGAGAACGACACCGTGCACACCCTTCGTGGACAGGTCCTTGGCCTGTGCCCTGGCCCGCCCCACGTCTTTCGGGCGACCGCCGGGGACTGGATCGGCCAGGGTCGTCATACGTCCTCCTCGCGTGCTCGGTGCTCCGCTCAGGGTTTCACGGCCACCGCCCCGAACTGCGGTACCACGACGGGGGAGCCAAGTCGGCACGCCAGTACGAGCACGACACCCCCGCCCTATTGGCTGACGCTTCATCGCCGTGACACCCGCTGATCTTCGATGCGTCAACGCGGTTCGCCGACACTGTTCTGGGCATGTCAATCCTGCTTGAATGCCCCCACCCCCACGGCTGAACCAGGAGGACGCAGTGAAGACGCGTGCGCGGAGTCTCCGCAGAGCAACCTTCGTTTCCGGCAGCGCTGTCGCGCTGGTGATCACCTTCGCCGGCAGCGCGCTCGCAGCCCCGCCCCGGGCCCTGCCCGCCAACGCGGACACGACCGAGCAGACATGGCAGCCGGCGTACGACTACGACACGGACGGCTGCTACTCCACGCCCGCCATCGGGCCCGACGGAACCGTCAACGGCGGCCTCAACCCGACGGGAGCGCTCAACGGCGAGTGCCGCGACGCCTCGGACCTCGACAACACCAACGGCTACTCCCGCTACAAGTGCAACAACGGCTGGTGCGCCGTCATGTACGGCCTGTACTTCGAGAAGGACCAGGCCGTGGCCGGCAGCAGCATCGGCGGCCACCGCCACGACTGGGAGCACGTCGTGGTGTGGGTGCAGAACAACCAGGCCCAGTACGTCGCCACCTCGGCCCACGGCAGCTTCAACATCTACACCCGCGACCAGATCCGCTGGGACGGCAACCACCCGAAGATCGTGTACCACAAGGACGGCATCAGCACACACGCCTTCCGCCCCGCGAACTCGAACGACGAACCGCCGGAGAACCACAAGGGCACCTGGCAGTACCCGCCGTTGGTCGGCTGGAACGGCTACCCCGCCGGTCTGCGCGACAAGTTGAGCGCGTACAACTTCGGCAGCGCCAACTTCGGCCTGAAGGACGGCAGCTTCAACTCCCACCTCGCGGCGGCCAAGCCGTCCGGCATCGCGTTCGACCCCAACGCCTGACAGCCGGGCAGCGGGACACCGCAGCCCCTTGTCCATGTGAGGTAGGCTCGTCCTGCGTGAACGCGGGAAACCCGCGGCAGCGCATCGGGACGTGGCGCAGCTTGGTAGCGCACTTGACTGGGGGTCAAGGGGTCGCAGGTTCAAATCCTGTCGTCCCGACTTGCACCATGCACGGCAGAGGCTGTTCCTGAGGAGTCAGGAACAGCCTCTTCGTCGTTCGTGGGGACCGGACGGGAACCCTGACCGGCCATGGCCCGGAGTCCAGCCCGCACGCACTCATGGTCCTCCAGGACGAGGTCGCGCGAACGACGCCCCGGTGGCCGGGACTACGCGCATTTCCGTCCGGTGGCGGAAGATTCCCTTTGCCCACGCCGGTAGCTTTTCCGTAAAGCTGCGAAGTCGCTTCAGGGAAACCGAGAAACTACCGGTGGAGAACGAATGACCGTCGAACAGGTGTTACCCCCGTCTCCCCTGAAAGGAGATCACGATTCTCTGCCCGCCGTCGCGGATACGGGCAGCGCCGCACGCGCGGAACGGCTGATGTCGTTCCTGCGTACATACGCCGAGGGGCGCGTCAATTCCGCGCTGATGGACGACCGGCGCAGTGTGACACCGGCCGCGATTCTCGATCTGGGAAAGGCCGGCCTGTTCGGACTCCAGGTCGCTCAGAAGTACGGAGGCCTGGAACTCTCCCACGCCGACGCCTACCGCGTGATAGCGCAGGCGGCGGTCATGGACACCAATCTCGCGCTCATCGCGGGCGTGCACAACGCGATCGGAGTGACGCCGATCCGCGTGTTCGGTGACGACAGGACCAAGGCGGTGGTCCTGCCGGAGATCGCCCGGGGCAGGAGCCTTGCGACCCTCGCGGTCAGCGAACCCGGCGCCGGATCGAATGTACAGGGCATCACGACGACGGCCACCGCGGTGCCCGGCGGCTACGTGGTGAACGGGCGAAAGTGCTGGATCAGCCTCGGCGCCTGGGCCGGCCATGTGAACCTGCTGGCGAAGACCACGGACGAGCAAGGGCGGCCCACGGGACTGTCGGCGTTCCTCGTGGAGGGGCACAGCGACGGTTTCGTGCCCGGCCCGGAAGCCGTCACCCTCGGCATGAAGGCGTTCCCGCAGAACCGCATCGACATCACGAACCTGCGGCTGCCCTCCGAGGCCCTGCTCGGTGCCGAAGGCCAGGGAATGGCCGTGGCCCAGAGCGCGTTCTACGGCGGACGCGGCATGCTCGGCGGGGCGTGCGTCGGTGTCATGAAGCGCTGTCTGCAACTCACCGGCCGGTTCGCCGCGCGCAGGCACGTGGCCACGGGCACGCTGCTCCACAACGGCCGCGTCCAGCAGATCCTCAGTGAGTGTGTGGCGGCGACCCGCGCGGTCGAGATCCTCGTCCACCAGGTCGCCCATGACCTCGACTCCGGTCGAGAGGTCTCGCCGGAGCTCTATTCGGCCTGCAAGATCCTGGCCACCGAGCTGGCGTTCCGGGTCGCGGACTGGTCCGTGCAACTCCTCGGCGGGCGCGGTTACCTCGACACGAACGTCATCGGACAGCTGTTCCGGGACATCAGGCTGCTGCGCATCTTCGAGGGCGCCACGGAGACACTCACGGTCTACATGGGATCCGTCATCTCCAAGGAGCCACGGAATCTCATCGAGCTCGTTTCAGGCCGATACCGAGCCGTGGGGACCATGGAACTGCTCGGAAAGACCTACGACCGCCTGGTGGCCGGACTGCCCGCATCGGACCGGGGACTGCGGGCCGCTCTCCGCGACAAGCACATCCTGGCCAGCGTCACGGGCGAGCTGGCCTGCTGGGGACTGCTGTCCGCCATGACGGAGTACACCGCGCACCGCACCGGTACGGAACTCGACCGGTACACCGCGTTCTGGGCGGGCCGGCAGCTCAATGACCGGGTCCAGCAGGCCGGGGACACGAAGCGGCAGTTCGAGGTGCTCGACGCCGCCTTCCTCTCCGAGCAGATCGCCACGTACGCGACGGAGATCGGCGACGTCCAGCAGAGCCTGGCCGGAGAGGACCGACAGCTCGACGTGCTGCTGAGCCGGCCTTGACGGACCGCCTTTCCTGTCCCCACCTCGGTAGTCCCCAAGTGAGCCGTAGTCCCCATGTGAAAGGTGCGGTGTGATGTTCGCACGGCTGGGCGGCCTGGTCGTCCGAGCGCGCTGGCTGGTGATCGCGTTGGCCGTCGGGGTCCTCACTGTCGGAGGAGTCTGGGGTACACGCGTCGTCGATTCACTGAGCGACGGGGGGTTCTACCCGGAGCACGGTCCGAGCGCCGAGGCGGACCGGCGTATCGAGAAGGAGTTCGGCAGGCAGAACGCCGACGTCGTGGTGGTCTACACCTCCGACCGGTCCACGATCGACGACGCGTCGTTCACCGACCCCGTGCGGAACAAGCTCTCCGACCTCGCGAAGCGCAGCGAGGTCGCCGACGTACGGTCCTACTTCCGCACCGGTTCTCCGGCGTTCGTCTCCCGGGACGAACGCTCCACCTTCGCGGTGATCAGTCTGGTCGGCACGGACGAGGAGACACGTGCCGACCAGTTCGAGAAGGTCAAGCACCTGCTCCCCGTATCCGGAACGACGACGCTCGTCGGCGGCCGGGAGGCGGCGCTCGCGGACTTCAACAAGAAGACGGAAGAGGGAATCCTCACCGCGGAGATCATCGCGACACCGATCCTCACGGTGCTCATGCTGATCATCTTCGGAGGTGTCGTCGCGGCCTCCATGCCGCTCGTCGTGGGTGTGCTCGCGGTTCTCGGCGGCTTCACCATCACCAGGCTGCTGACCTACGTCACCGACATCTCGGTCTTCGCCATCAATGTGATCACCATCATCGGGCTCGGCCTGGCCATCGACTACTCGCTGTTCATCGTCAGCAGATTCCGTGAAGAACTCGCGGCCGGGGTCGACGAACGGACGGCCGTCGTACGCACCATGGCCACGGCGGGACGGACCGTGGTCGTGTCCGGTGCGACGGTGCTCCTGGCCCTCGCCGGACTCCTGATCGTTCCGTTGCCGTTCCTGCACGGCATCGCCCTCGGCGGCGGCGCCGCGATCGGGGTGGCGATCGTCAGCGCGCTGGTCGTGCTGCCGGCCGTCCTGGCCGTCCTCGGCAGGCGCATCGACGCCCTGAGCATCCGCGGCGGCCGAGGACCCCGCCGCCGTGACATGAGCGAGGGCACAACCGAGGGCACGAGCGGTGGCGATGCTCTCGGAATGTGGGCGAGGATCGGCTCCGCCGTGATGCGCAGGCCCACCGCCTGGCTGGTCGGAGTCCTCGCCGTGCTGACCGTGGCGGCCACGCCCTTCCTCCACGCCACCTTCGAGACCGTGGACGAGCGGGTCCTGCCCGCGGGCACGGAAAGCCGTGTGGTCGCGGAGACGCTGAAGTCGGAATTCCCCGGCGGCGCCGACGGGACGCTCCTGCTGATGGTCGACGGAGGCGGGCGTGCCGCGGCGGACACCGTCAGTGGTGCCGTCAGGCGCATGGACCACGTGGTCTCGGTGACCCCGATCGCCACCGAGGGCCGGGCGACCCTGTTGCAGGTGAAGGCATCGGACGGGGAACAGGGGCCCGGAACTCGCGCCCTGGCCCGGGAACTTGACCGACTCGCACCACCCGACGGCACCACACTGCACGTGTCCGGGCTGGCCGCACAGGTCAACGACCAGATGGACGCCATCGCCGACGGGCTGCCCTGGCTGGCGCTCACGGTGGTCGGCGTGACGCTGGTGATGCTCTTCTTCGCCTTCGGGTCGATCCTGATGCCCATCAAGGCCGTCCTGATGAATCTGGTGTCCATCGGTGCCGCGTTCGGCGCGGTGGTGTGGAGCTTCCAGGACGGCCATCTGGCGGGAATCCTCGGGTTCACCGCGCGGCCCGTCGAAGCCAGCAATCTCGTACTGATCCTGGTGCTGCTCTTCGGGCTGGCCACCGACTACGAGGTGTTTCTGCTCTCCCGGGTGCGGGAGGAGTGGGACCTGAGCGGTGACAACACCCGGTCCGTCATGGTCGGAATGCAGCGCACCGGCGGGATCATCACGGCTGCCGCGCTCCTGCTGATCGTGGTGGTCGCGACGTTCACCACCGGAGGGGTGAGCTTCCTCAAACTCATCGGCATCGGCATGACCGTCGCCATCCTCGTGGACGCCACACTCGTCCGGATGGTCCTGGTGCCGGCCACGATGAGGATTCTCGGTGACGCCAACTGGTGGGCGCCGCGCCCCTTGCGCCGCTTCTACGCCACGTACGGGATCAGGGAGAGCGCCGAAGTCCCGGCGGCACGGGGCCAAACCGCCACTGCGTCCCGGACGACCACGGTCTGAGCGGCGAGGAGTCCCTTGTCAGGCCGCCATGTGCGCCACGTACAGCGCTGCCGTCGACGCGACGGAGACCAGTACCGCCGCGTCGACGAGCAGCGTGGGGAACGGCGCACGCGCCCTCAGCCGAGTGGCGAGCGCGCCGATCATCAACGCCAGGAGGCCGATCGACGACGTCAGCCCGAGCGGCGGGGCCAGCAGACCGAGCATCAGGCCGCTGCCACCGGCCAGTTCCAGACCACCGATGACGGGCCACAGGGCGGGCACGAGACCCAACTGGTCGCGGACCTCCAACGACTGCCGGATTCCCAGCACCTTGACGCCGCCGGTCGACAGGAACAGGAGGCCGAGTGCCGGGGCGAGCACGGTCAGCGCGACATTCATCGGTGTCCTTCGGCCGTCTCCGGGGTGTGGTCCGGGAATCATAAGCGGCCACCCCACCCGTGAGGAGCCGATGGCACGGGCCGACGGTGTGATCCCGTCGGCCCTTGGCCTCGGCCTGGGCGCCCCACGCCGTCAGGTCGGTGTCAGGACACGATGCGCGTAGACGATGAGTTGCGTCCGGTCCCGCAGGTCGAGGACGCGCAGCATCGCGGAGACGTGACTCTTCACCGTGGACCTGCTCACGCCCAGGAAACCGGCGATCTCGGAGTTGGACAACCCACGGGCCACCAGCGCCAGTACCTCCCGCTGACGGGAGGTCAGCCCCGTCTGCCCTTCCGTCCTGGCGGAGAACCATGCCGCATCGCTCGGTGCGCCGCCGTCGAGCAGGGTCTGCATCATGCTCTCCGGCAGTGCGGTTCCGCCGTCCGCGACGGTCATGATCTCGCTCACCAGACGGCGTGTGGGGCAGTTCTTGAGGATCACACCCCGAGCACCGGCCCGCAACGCCTCGTAAGCGGAGGGGCCCGTGTCCGCCATGGACATCGCCACCACATACGGAGAGACATCCGCTGCCGCGATCAGGTCGCCGACGAGTGCCGAGGTCTCCGGCGCCGAGAGGTGGTCGATGCACACGGTGATGACGTCCGCCGTGCAGGTCCGGACGGTCCTCACACATTCCTGCCGGTCGAAGAACTGCCCCACCAGCTGGATGCTCGGCTCGTTCTGGAAGAGTGAGGCCAGTCCTGCCAGGGTCAGGAAGTTGGGGTCGTACACGATCACCCGGACGGTGCTCGTGGATACGGTGGCCGCCGCTCCTCGACCCGCTTTACGGTCGAGTTCCCCGAGTCCCACAGGTTTCCTCGGGCGACCGTGAGATAATTTGGAAACCTTTGAAGTCCGGAATACGTCCGTCAACAGAAAATCCCCCGTCTCTCATTGGCCACATCCTCGGCCGTGCCGTGCGGGTCCGGAATGCCCGAGGAGTGCCGGTACCGTGCCCAACCAGGATACTGGTGAGCTGCGACCGGGGTGTTATGGCGTCGTTTCTTGTGATTGCCGTTATGTGTTGTGTCCAATTTGGTTGCTGAATTTGATTGAGTTATGTCGAGGTCGAGTTGATGTCCTGATTTCCCGGTCTGCCGCGCGGTGCGGCAGACAAGACGCCGCCCCGGCCGGAAAAGCTTCCGGCCGGGGCGGCGGGGTGCGGACCATCGGTCCGCCGATGGCGCTGGTGGTGCTGGTGGCGTGTCAGGCGAGCGAGGCCAGCGTCTCGTTCCAGGTCGCCGACGGGCGCATGACGGCCGAGGCCTTGGCCGGGTCGGGCTGGTAGTAGCCGCCGATGTCGGCCGGCCGGCCCTGGGCGGCGATCAGCTCGTCGACGATCTTCCGCTCGTTCGCGGTGAGCGTGTCGGCGAACGGGGCGAAGGCCTTGGCCAGGTCCGCGTCGTCGGTCTGCCTGGCCAGCTCCTGGGCCCAGTACAGGGACAGGTAGAAGTGGCTGCCGCGGTTGTCGATGCCACCGACGCGACGGGTCGGGGACTTGTCCTCGTTGAGGAAGGTCGCCGTGGCGCGGTCGAGGGTGTCGGCGAGGACCTGGGCGCGGGCGTTGCCGGTGAGCTTGGCGTACTGCTCGAAGGACGGTACCAGGGCGAAGAACTCACCCAGCGAGTCCCAGCGCAGGTAGTTCTCCCTGACCAGCTGCTGGACGTGCTTCGGGGCGGAGCCGCCGGCGCCCGTCTCGAAGAGGCCGCCGCCCGCCATCAGCGGGACGACCGACAGCATCTTGGCGCTGGTGCCCAGCTCCAGGATCGGGAACAGGTCGGTCAGGTAGTCGCGCAGCACGTTGCCCGTGACGGAGATGGTGTTCTCGCCGCGGCGGATGCGCTCCACGGACAGCTGGGTCGCCTCGACGGGGGACAGGATCCTGATGTCCAGGCCCTCGGTGTCGTGCTCCCGCAGGTACTGGTTGACCTTGGCGATCAGGTTGGCGTCGTGGGCGCGGGTCGCGTCCAGCCAGAAGACCGCCGGGTCGCCGGTGGCGCGGGCGCGGGTGACGGCCAGCTTCACCCAGTCCTTGATCGGGGCGTCCTTGGTCTGGCAGGCACGGAGGATGTCACCGGCCGAGACGGTCTGCTCGATGACGGCGTTGCCGGACTGGTCGACCAGGCGGACCGTGCCCGTGACCGGGATCTCGAAGGTCTTGTCGTGGCTGCCGTACTCCTCGGCCTTCTGCGCCATCAGGCCCACGTTCGGCACCGAGCCCATGGTGGCCGGGTCGTAGGCGCCGTTCTCACGGCAGTCGTCGATCACGGCCTGGTAGACGCCGGCGTAGCTGCTGTCCGGCAGGACCGCGAGGGTGTCGTGCTCCTCGCCGTCCGGGCCCCACATGTGGCCGGAGGTGCGGATCATGGCCGGCATGGAGGCGTCGACGATGACGTCGGACGGGACGTGCAGGTTGGTGATGCCCTTGTCCGAGTCGACCATCGCGAGCGCCGGGCCCTCGGCGAGTTCGGCGTCGAAGGAGGCCTTGATCTCGGCGCCCTCGGGGAGGGACTCCAGGCCCTTGAAGATGCCGCCGAGGCCGTCGTTGGGGGTCAGGCCGGCTGCGGCGAACACCTGCCCGTACTTGGCGAACGTCTTCGGGAAGAAGGCGCGCACCACGTGACCGAAGACGATCGGGTCGGAGACCTTCATCATCGTGGCCTTGAGGTGCACGGAGAACAGCACGCCCTCGGCCTTGGCCCGGGCCACCTGCGCGGTCAGGAACTCGCGCAGCGAGGCGACGCGCATCACGGAGGCGTCGACGACCTCGCCGGCCAGCACGGGTACGGACTCGCGCAGGACCGTGGTGGAACCGTCGTCACCCTTGAGCTCGATACGCAGGGTGCCGTCCTCGGAGATCACCGTGGACTTCTCGGTGGAGCGGAAGTCGTCCACGCCCATGGTGGCGACGTTCGTCCTGGACTCGGGGGTCCAGGCGCCCATGCGGTGCGGGTGGGTCTTGGCGTAGTTCTTCACCGAGGCCGGGGCGCGGCGGTCGGAGTTGCCCTCGCGCAGGACCGGGTTCACGGCGGAGCCCTTGACCTTGTCGTAGCGGGCGCGGATCTCGCGCTCCTCGTCGGTCTTCGGGTCGTCCGGGTAGTCCGGCAGTGCGTAGCCCTGGCCCTGGAGCTCGGCGACCGCGGCCTTCAGCTGCGGGATCGAGGCCGAGATGTTCGGCAGCTTGATGATGTTCGCCTCGGGGGTCTTGGCGAGCTCGCCCAGCTCCGCGAGGGCGTCCGGGATGCGCTGGCCCTCCTCCAGGTACTCCGGGAACCCGGCGATGATGCGTCCGGCCAGCGAGATGTCACGGGTCTCGACGGTGACCCCGGCCTGTGCGGCGTACGCCTGGATCACCGGCAGGAAGGAATGGGTCGCCAGGGCGGGCGCCTCGTCAGTGTGGGTGTAGATGATGGTCGAGTCAGTCACCGGGTGCTCCGCTCCACGTCTGCAACATTGCTCGACATCAAGATATCTCGTGACCGACCGGGGCTCGACAGGGGTGCGGTATCGGTTTGGGTGGGGGTGGCTGGGGGCGGTATTCGGTGGGGTGCGGGCCCCGGTTTTGTTCCGCCCCCGCCGCCCCTACCCGTCCCGTCCCCAGGGGCTCCGCCCCTTCGACCCCGCCAAGGGGGCTCCGCCCCCTGGACCCCAGCTGGGCCGAGGGGGTGTGGCCCTGGGGCCCCGGGCCGAGGGGCTGTGCCCCCCGGAACTCACCAGCCAAGGGGCTCCGCCCCTTCGACCCCGACTGAGGGGACTGCGTCCCTGCACCCCTACCAGACCGAGGGCCGTGCCCCTGGGAATCCCGGGTCGAGGGGCTGTGACCTCTGGAACTCGCGGCCGAGGGAATTGTGCCCCTTCGACCTCGGCTGCCCCCTCGGAGTCTGGGGTCGAGGGTTGTGTTCCGGGGAATCCCGGGCCCAGAGAGCTGTGGCCTCCTGGAACTCGCGGCCGAGGAGGCACCGCCCCTTCGACCGCGGCCGTGGGGACTGCGTTCCCTGGACCTCTCGGCCGTGGGGACTGCGCTCTCTTCGACCCCGCCGAGGGGACTGCGCTCCCTGGACCCCTCGGCCGAGAGGACAGCGCTCTCTCTTCGACCCCGGCCGAGGGGCTGCACGCCTGGAAGGCCCGGGTCGAGAGGCTGTGCCTCCTGGAAACCCACCAGCCGAGGGGCTGCGCGTGCCTCGGGGCCGGCGTCAGGTCGTGGGTCCGTCCGGCACGAACGCCGCGCCCAGCGGCCCCCGGCTATGGGGCTGCGCCCTGGGCCTCCCTTCGGGGCTGGGCCCCTGCCTCGGTTTTGGGGGGCCTCCGCTCCTCAAACGCCGGAGGGGCTGGCTTGTGCGGGCGGCGCCGGACGGCGTGCGGGGACCCCATCGGCCAATCGGGCCCAACCGGGCTCAACCCCTACGGGACCACCTCGGTCACCTCGGCCGCCATGGCCTCCCGCTGGTGGGGAATCCCCGCCACGCCCGGCTGGAACATGACCGTGCGCCGCGGTGACGGTATGCGGATGCCCTCCGTCTGGTACCGCTTGTGCAGCCGCTTGATGAACTCGTGCTTGATCCGGTACTGGTCGCTGAACTCACCCACGCCCAGGATGACCGTCATGCCGATGCGCGAGTCCCCGAAGGTGTGGAAGCGGACCGCGGGCTCGTGGTCGGGCACCGCCCCGGTGATCTCGGCCATCACCTCGGCCACGACCTCCTCGGTCACCCGCTCCACGTGCTCCAGGTCGCTGTCGTACCCGACACCCACCTGGACGAGGAGGGTCATCTGCTGCTCGGGCCGGTTGAAGTTGGTCATGTTCGTCCCGGCCAGCTGGCCGTTGGGGATGATGACCAGGTTGTTGGAGAGCTCCCTGATCGTCGTCTGACGCCAGTTGATGTCGGTGACATAGCCCTCCTCGCCGCTGCTCAGCCGGATGTAGTCACCGGGCTGCACCGTCTTCGAGGCCAGGATGTGGATACCCGCGAAGAGGTTGGCGAGGGTGTCCTGCAGCGCCAGCGCCACCGCGAGACCGCCGACACCCAGTGCGGTGACCAGCGGGGCTATGGGAATGCCCAGCGTCTGGAGAATCACGAGGAAGCCGATCGCGAGGACCACGACCCGCGTGATGTTGACGAAGATCGTGGCCGATCCCGCGACGCCGGTACGGGACTGGGTGAGGGTGCGCACCAGCCCGGCGATCAGACGACCCGAGGTGATCGTCACCACGAAGATCAGCAGCACGGTCAGGGCCTGGTTGACGTTGTGCCCGACCGTGCTGGTCAGCGGCAGCAGAACCGCCGCGGCGGCCGCACCTCCGACGATCGCACCCCAGGGCACCAGTGTCCGCAGCGCGTCGACGATGACGTCGTCACCGTTCCAGCGCGTGCGTGTCGCGTGCCTGCCGAGCCAGCGCAGCAGCATGCGCAGCACGAACGCCAGCAAGAGGCCCGCGGCCAGGGCCACTGAGGCCATCACGAGATCGTCGAGTGTGAGTTCCCGGTTCATCGGTCGCCTCCCGAAGGACGCTGCGAACGGCCCGCGGGCCGGATGTGATGTCTCGTCACCTTGCCACCTGCTCTGATTCCGGTCTGCACGATCACGCCCGGACGTGTGTACGACGTCGGGCATGACCGCTCATCCTGCCGCATGCGGGTGGCCACCCGTCAGCGGACTTGTCTTAACTCGCCACCGACGTCGTTGAGTTGTATGGGGGCGTTGTACGGTGTCGTGGCCCACGCCCGGCGGGACTCCGCCTCCGCTCAGATCACCTTCAGCCGGACCAGCGCCCCCAGGGTCAGCGCCCCCGGCAGCAGCGGCAGCCACACCGTGATGATCCGGAACGCCAGCACCACCGCCGTCGCCACGGCCGCCGGGCCGCCCGCCGCCACCAGCGCGATCACCAGCGCCGCCTCCACCGAGCCGATGCCACCGGGCGTCGGGATGAGCGCGACCGCGACCGTGGCGGCGAGATACGCGACGACCATGTGGGTCACGGGCACGTCGAGGCCCAACGCCAGCCCCACGGTGGTCAGTACGGCCGCCTGGAGCAGAGGGAACGAGAACGAACCGCCCCACAGGGCGAGCACACGGGCCGGACGGGTGTGCACCGAACGGGCCTCGGTGAGCGCCGTACGCAGGAAGGACAGTGCCGCCGTACGCACCCGCCGTACGGCGGCCAGAACCACCACCGCCACGCCCAGCACCACTCCGGCCGCCAGCATCAGCGGGCCGGCCGCCGTGTCGGGGAGCAGGGCGCCGAGCCGGAGCGCGCCGGGGAACGCGACCAGCAGGGCCAGCAGCAGGCCCACACGGGCGACCGACTCGGCCAGCAGGTACAGCGCGAGCGCGGCGGAGGAACGGGCGAGGGGCACCCCGCACACCGTCATGAAACGCAGGTTGACCGCCGTCGCGCCCAGACCGGTGGGCAACAGGTGGTTGGCCGCGCCCGCCGCGAACTGCGTCGCGAGCAGGCGCCGCACGGGCAGCCGTTCGACGAGCGCCCCCTGCCGGGTGACCGCCGCCGCGACCCAGGTGAGGCAGGTCACGCCGCCGGCCGCCACGAGCCACGGCCACTGGGCGTTGCCCAGGTGCCCGAACCCCTCCAGGAGCACATCGTGGTGGCGCACGGCGACCACCAGGACAAGCGCGAGCGGAACCAGGCAGAGGATCTGGCGGAGGGGGAGGCGGCGGCGAACGGGAATGCGGCGGATGGGGATACGCGAGGCGCGGCCGGAAAGTCCGGAGCGGCCCTGGGGGAGTCGTACCGCGGTCACGTCCGAAGAGGTTTCCCGCCGCGCACCAACGGGCGGTTGCGGGCGCGGGGACGGCGGCTGACGCTCAGGACAAGGAGAGACGGCAGACGCAACCTCCTTGACCTCAAGAATGCTTGAGGTCCTAACCTCTGGTCCATGAGCATGGAGACCACCGCCTGGACCCAACTGCACAGCGTCATGAACGCGCAGGAGCGCAGACCCGTCGCCCGCGCGACGCTGCGCCGCATCGCCGCCTTCGCCCGCCCGCACCGCAAGCGCATCGCACAGTTCGTCCTGCTGAGCGTGGTGACAGCGTTCCTCGCCGTCGCCACGCCGGTGCTCGCGGGGCGCGTCGTGGACGCCATCGTGTCCGGCCACGACGAGGCCGTCGTCGTGCGCCTGGCCGTGCTCATCGCCCTTATCGCGCTCGCCGAAGCCGCCTTCGGCCTGCTCGGCCGCTGGCTGTCGGCGACCCTCGGCGAGAGCCTCATCCTCGATCTTCGGACGGCTGTGTTCGATCATGTGCAGCGCATGCCCGTCGCGTTCTTCACACGCACCCGTACGGGAGCGCTCGTCAGTCGTCTCAACAACGACGTGATCGGTGCGCAACGGGCGTTCAGCAACACCCTGTCCGGAGTGGTGAGCAACCTCGTGACGCTCCTGCTCACCCTCGCCGTGATGCTCACCCTGTCCTGGCAGGTCACACTGCTCTCCCTGGTTCTGCTGCCGGTGTTCGTGGTGCCCGCCCGGCGCATGGGCCGCCGCATGGCCGGACTCCAGCGGGAGGCGGCGAACCTCAACGCGGCCATGGGCACCCGGATGACCGAGCGCTTCTCGGCACCCGGCGCCACCCTCGTCAAGCTCTTCGGGCGCCCCGGCGACGAGTCCGCGGAGTTCGCGGCGCGGGCCCGGCGGGTACGGGACATCGGGGTCCGGACCGCCATGGCGCAGTCGGCGTTCATCACGGCCCTCACCCTGGTGTCGGCCCTGGCGCTCGCCCTGGTGTACGGCCTCGGCGGCTGGCTCGCGCTGCACGACACCCTGGAACCGGGCGCGGTGGTCTCCCTCGCCCTCCTGCTGACCCGCCTCTACGCGCCACTCACCGCGCTCGCCGGGGCGCGCGTCGAGATCATGAGCGCCCTGGTGAGCTTCGAGCGCGTCTTCGAAGTGCTGGACCTGAAGCCGCTCATCGAGGAGAAGCCGGACGCTCGGGCGGTCCCCGACGGCCCGGTGGCCGTGGAGTTCGAGAACGTCCGCTTCGGCTACCCGTCCGCCGACAAGGTCTCCCTCGCCTCGCTGGAGGAGGTCGCCTCCCTCGACACCCGCGGCGGCGCCGAGGTCCTGCACGGAGTCTCCTTCCGCGCCGAACCCGGTCAGACCGTCGCACTCGTCGGCTCGTCCGGCGCGGGCAAGTCGACCATCGCGGGGCTCCTGCCCCGGCTGTACGACACCGACGACGGCACCGTCCGCATCGGCGGCGTGGACGTCCGCGACCTGACCGCCGCATCGCTGCGCCAGACCCTCGGCATGGTCACCCAGGACGGCCACCTGTTCCACGACTCGGTACGCGCCAACCTGCTGCTCGCCCGGCCCGACGCCACGGACGACGAGGTGTGGGACGTCCTGAGCCGTGCCCGCCTCGACACCCTCGTGCGCTCCCTGCCCGACGGCCTGGACACGGTCGTCGGCGAACGCGGCTACCGGCTCTCCGGCGGCGAACGCCAGCGCATGACCATCGCCCGCCTGCTGCTCGCCCGCCAGCGTGTCGTCATCCTCGACGAGGCGACCGCCCACCTCGACAACACCTCCGAAGCGGCCGTCCAGGAAGCCCTCGCCGAAGCCCTGGAGGGCCGGACGGCCGTGGTCATCGCCCACCGCCTGTCGACGGTACGGGCCGCCGACCTGATCCTGGTGGTCGAGGCCGGCCGGATCGTGGAACGCGGCACGCATGAGGAACTCCTGGCCACGGGCGGACGCTACGCGGATTTGTACCGTACGCAGTTCGAGAAGCACGTGGTGGAGGCCGGGGCCGCCGGTGTGACGGGGATCGATCCCGCCGAGGAGCCGGCGGCGTAGGGACAGGGAGGAGCCGGCGGCGTAGGCAGGGACCTCCGGCTCGGCCGTGTCGCCGCGGGCCGCCGGCGCCGCCCCCGCGGTGACCGGGCCACCGCGGGCGACACGGTTCAGAGGGTCGCCGCGTGATCGGGGACGTACGTCTGCAGATCGCGCGGCGTCCGTTCGTAGCCGGTCGACGGTGGGCGCGCCGGCAGGTCCAGCACCGTCGGCGGCACCTCGTGATAGGGCACGGTGCTCAGCAGGTGCGCGATCATGTTCAGCCGGGCCCGCCGCTTGTCGTCGCTCTCCACGACGTACCACGGTGCCTCCGCGATGTCGGTGTGCACCATCATCTCGTCCTTGGCCCGGGAGTACGCCTCCCAGCGGCTGATCGACTCCAGGTCCATGGGCGAGAGCTTCCAGCGCTTCGTCGGATCCTCCAGCCGCCGCCGGAACCGCGCCTCCTGCACGTCGTCACTCACGGAGAACCAGTACTTCCGCAGCAGGATCCCGTCCTCCACCAGCATCCGCTCGAAGATCGGGCACTGGCGCAGGAACAACTGGTGCTCCTCCTTGGTGCAGAAGCCCATCACGTGCTCCACCCCGGCGCGGTTGTACCAGCTGCGGTCGAACAGCACGATCTCGCCGCCGGCGGGCAGCTGCTCGACGTACCGCTGGAAGTACCACTGGGTGCGCTCGCGCTCGGTCGGCTTGGGCAGGGCCACGGTCCGGGCCACCCGCGGGTTGAGGTACTCGGTGACCCGCTTGATCGTGCCGCCCTTGCCCGCCGCGTCCCGTCCCTCGAAGATGACGACGAGCCGGGCTCCCTCCGCCCGTACCCACCCCTGCAGCTTCGCCAACTCCGTCTGCAGGCGTCGCAGTTCCCGCTCGTACACCGTGCGCGGCACCTTCGCCGCCTCTGTGCCGGCCATGCCGCCTCCAAGGTCGAACGCCCCAACAGCACCGTAACCCGGGCACCGGCATGGAGCGCCGTCCCTGGTCGTGGTGCGCACCCCCAGAGGGCCTAATGGTGGGCCCCGTCGCCGCTGTCGCCCTGCCCCTGGCGTCCTACGGTGGAGAGGTGACCACCCGCCCCGAGGGAGGAGAGCGCGCGTGGAGATCGTCGCGTACGGCGTCCTCAAGGACGAGGAACCACTGTTGCGGGCGGTGTTCGACCGGGCGTTCCGGGGCCGTCATGAGCTGCGCTGCCTGGAGCTGTTCCTGAACCGGGACACCGCACCGACCGCCGCCGGACACGAGGTCGTGCTCTGCGGTGCCAACGACACGCTGGACGCGGAGGTCCTGCGCACGCTGGCCGGAGGCGGCACACGGATGCTCGCCCAGCGGGCCACCGGCTTCAACAACATCGACCTGACGGCGGCCGAGGCACTGGGGCTGACGGTGGCCAGGGTGGCGTCCTACTCGCCGTACTCGGTCGCCGAGTTCGCATGGGCCCTGGCGCTCGCCGTCGACCGCCGGATCGTCCGCGCAGCCGGACGGACCCGGGAGTTCGACTTCCGGCTCGACGGACTGATGGGCCGCGACCTGCACGGCCGGACCGCGGGGGTGGTCGGCACCGGCAGGATCGGAACCGCGTTCGCCCGGATCGCCCACGGCTTCGGCATGCGGCTGCTGGGCTGGGACGTCACCGAGAACCCCGACTGCCTGGCCCTCGGCATGCGGTACGTCGAACACGAGTGGCTGCTCGCCGAGGCGGACGTGGTCAGTCTGCACGTCCCGCTCCTGTCGAACACCCACCACCTGGTCGACGCCGAGGCCCTGGCGCTGATGAAGGACGACGCCATCCTGATCAACACCAGCCGCGGCGGCCTGGTCGACACCGACGCCCTGCTGGAGACACTGCGCGCGGGGCGTCTCGGAGGCGTCGGCCTGGACGTGTACGAGGAGGAGGCGGGACTGTTCTTCCTCGACAAGTCCCTGGAGGTCATGACCGACGAACGCCTGGCACGGCTCATGACCTTCAACAACGTGCTGGTCACCTCACACCAGGCGTACTTCACCCGGGACGCCGTCGAGCAGATCGTCGAGACCACCGCCCGCAACGTCGAGGACTACGTCGCGGGCCGCACCGGGGACAACACCCTCGTCCCGCCCCCGCAGAGCTGAGGCGGGCCCCGGCACGCTCAGCCCTCCCGGGTGGTGGCCACCCGGGAGGTGCCCTGCTCCGAGAAGTCGAACTCCACGTCCACGACACCCTCGACGGCCCGGACCAGACGTGCGGCCACCGGGAGGAGGGCTGGGTCACGCACCCGTCCGCTGAGCCTGACGACGCCGTCCTCCACCGTGACGCGAACGGCCGACGCCGGCTCCGGGAAGAGGTACGCCACCACCTCCCGGCGGACCTCCTCGGCGATCTCCTCGCCGTCGCGCAGGAACACCTTGAGCAGGTCGCCGCGGCTGACCACGCCCTGCAGCAGGCCCACGTCGTCGACCACGGGAAGCCGTTTGACCTTGGCGTGCGCCATGGTCCGTGCGGCCTGGGCGAGCGTCGCGTCCGCGTGGACGGTCAGGGCGGGAGAGGTCATCAGCTCCCCGGCGGTCACCGCACCGGCCTTCTCCAGGTCGGCCGGGTGCCGCAGCCGCCCGGCCGGGGTGCGCCCGGCCGGGCGAGACCGGTACCGGGGGAGGTCGAGGTCGCTGTCGCGGAACTCCTCCTTGGGCAGCAGATCGGCCTCGGAGACGACCCCGACGACGCGGCCCTCGCCCTCCAGGACGGGCAGGGCGCTGACCCGCCAGTCCCGCATCATCCGCACGATCTCCTTGAAGCCGGCCTCGCGGCCGATGGCGGCGACGGTGTGGGTCATCACATCGCTGACGATGTGCGGGGTGTCGTGCATCATGCCTCCCTGGACGCTGTCGTTTCCGGCTCGCCGGGTGGTCACAGGTGGCTGCCGCTGCCGTAGGGGGCGTACAGGTCCAGGAGCCGGGTGCGCGCCGAACGCAGACGGTGGGCGAGGATGTCGCCCACCCACCGGGCGACGCTCGCGCCGAGCGCGGGGTCCTCCTCGCACATCAGGCGGACCGCGGTGGCGTCGAACTCGTAGGCGCGCACCGGGGTGGTCGTCTCGGCGCCCAGGTGCCAGGTGTGCGGCCCGAACAGCCAGGACCAGCCGACGAGTTCGTTGTGCCGGAGGTTCTCGATGACGACCGCGCGACGACCGGGCACCCGCATGTCGAGAGCGATGGTGCCCGTACGAATGATCCAGAACCGGTCGGCACGGCCCCCTTCCTCGAAGAGGCGGGCGCCCAGGGGGAACGACACCTCGCGGGCGATGCGCATCAGCCGGTCCCGGTGCTCGGCCGGCAGGGCCTGCAGCATGCCTGGGGTTGCGGGAGCGGTCATGGCCTGCCTCCAGTACGGGCGGACGAACCAACCTGACACGTCCAGCGTCTGCCCTGCCCCGGGCCGGGCCCAAGGGCCACCCGGCCCCATGGCGGGGCCGGGCGGTACCACGGCGGAGCCCTCCCAGCGCGCGGTGCCCCGTGCGGGAGCCGGAGCCGGAGCCGGGCCCCAAGGCCCCAGCGGAAGGGCCTGAACGGCCCCAGCGGAGAAACCCGTCTCCCCACGATGCTCGTACCAGAGGAGCAGGGGAGCAGGAGACCAGAGGAGCGAACAGGGCCGGACGGAGGAGGTACGCAGCATGCTTCGGCAGGTCACCGTGGGAGTCGACGGTTCCGCCGAGAGCCTCGCCGCCGCGCACTGGGCGGCCCGGGAAGCCCTGCGCCGGGGAGCCTCGCTGAGGCTCGTGCACGCGTGGCAGCGGCACCCCCGCCCGGCACCCGTACCCGCGGGCACCAGTGAGCGCGACCGGGCCGAGCAGACCCTCGACCGGGCGGTCGCCAGTGTCCGTGCCGCACATCCCGGGCTGCGGATCGTCGCCGCGCTGGTGCCCGGCTCCGCGGTCGACGCCCTGCTCACGGCGGCCGCCGAGGGGGAACTGCTGGTGCTCGGATCGCGAGGGCTCAGCGGTGGCGCGGGGTTCGCGGTCGGCTCCGTCTCCCAGCGGGTCGTCGCCGGGGCGCCGCACCCCGTGGTGCTCGTCCGCGCGGGCGTGGCGTCCGCCGACGAACACCTTCCGGTGTCCGACGGTGTCTCCCCCGAGGAGATACCCGAGACCCCGTACCGCGATGTCGTCCTCGGACTGGACACCCCGCGCCCCGGCGACGAGCTGATCGAGTTCGCCTTCGAGGCCGCCCGGCACCGCGCTGCCGGACTGCGCGTGGTCCACGCCTTCAGCGTTCCCTCCGCCGAGGGGGCCGGCCCGCGCACGGATCCGCTGCGCCCATGGCGCGAGAAGTTCCCCGGGGTCCCCGTCACCGAGACCGTATCCGGCGAAGGACAGGCGGCCACCGCGCTGATCCGCGCGTCGTCGCGAGCCTCCCTCGTGGTCGTGGGACGCCGGACCCGGGGCAGCCGGCTCGGCACGCGCATCGAGCCCGTCACGCACGCGGTACTGCACCATGCCGGCTGCCCGGTCGCGGTGGTACCGCACGCCTGAACCGGCCGCCCCCTGGCCGGGCTCCGGTCAGGTGGGGAGGGCGGCCTCATCGGTGCGTGAGCCGAGGGCCTCGGACAGGTGGCCGTACACCTCGAAGACACCGCTCAGGTAGGTGCCGCGCAGGATGCGCAGGAAACAGGCGCTGTCCGTGACCAGCCGCAACCGGCCGTCCCGGGCCCTGGTGCGGTTCCGGGCCCGGCACAGGAGACCGACGCCCGTGCAGTCGATGAAGGTCACGGGGCGCAGGTCGAGCACGACGTCCGGGTGCGGACCCGCGGTCAGGGCGTCGAGGCGTGCCGCGACGGCCGGCGCCGTGAGGATGTCGATCTCGCCACGCAGCACCACGACGGTCGTGCCGCCGACGGTGCGCTCGCTCTGGCACGGCGCGTGCCCGGTGTGCTCTTCGGCCATGAGTCCAGGAGATCCGGCGCGGCCGGGAACGCGTAAGGGCCGGTCGGTCCCCGCTGCCCGGGCGTCCGGGACCGACCGGCCCCAGGCGGACGTCCCAGGACCTGGGCACTATGGAGGTGGGGAGCCCACTCATCGCGCCGACCGAGGAAGGTGGGAAGGGTCATGAAGGGCTTCGTCTTCCACGGCCCGGGGCAGTCCGCCTGGCAGGACGTTCCGGATCCCGCCGTCAAGGAGGCCACCGACGCGATCGTGCGCGTCGACGTCGTCACCATCTGCGGAACGGACCTGCACATCCTCAAAGGCAACGTGCCCGAGGTCCGGCCCGGCACGGTGCTGGGGCACGAGGCGGTCGGCGAGGTCGTCGAAACGGGCCGCGACGTGCACACCGTGCAACCGGGGGACCGGGTCCTGGTCTCCTGCATCACCGCCTGCGGTCGCTGCCGCTTCTGCTGGGAGCGGACCTACGGCCAGTGCCGCGGTGGCGGGGGCTGGATCCTCGGCCACGTGATCGACGGGACACAGGCCGAGTACGTCCGCGTCCCGTATGCCGACCTGTCCGTTCACGCACTGTCCGGTGCGGTGGACAGCAAGGACGCCGTGCTGCTCGCGGACATCTTCCCCACCGGCTACGAGGTGGGCGTGCTCAACGGGCGGGTGCACCCCGGAGACACCGTCGCCGTCGTCGGGGCCGGTCCCATCGGGCTCGCGGCCATCGCCACGGGCCAGCTGTACGCCCCGGAACGCATCATCGCCGTGGATCTGGCCCCCGCCCGGCTGGACGCGGCCAAGGGGCTCGGCGCCGACGCCGTGGCCGATGCCCGCGAAGCCCCGGAGCAGCTGGTCGCGGACCTCACCGACGGGCTGGGCGCCGACGTGGTCATCGAGGCGGTCGGCGCGCCGGAGGCCTTCGAGCTGTGCACACGCATGGTGCGGCCCGGCGGGCACGTGGCCAACGTCGGCGTACACGGCAGGCCCGCGAGCCTGCACCTCGAAGACCTGTGGTCCAAGAACGTGACCATCACCACGGGCCTGGTCGACACCTACTCCACGCCCACCCTGCTGCGGATGGCGGCCGCCGGCCGGCTGCCCACCTCGTCGCTGGTCACCCACACCTTCCCGCTGGACCGGATGGAAGAGGCGTACGACGTCTTCGCCCGCGCCGCCGACACCGGCGCCCTCAAGGTGGTGCTCGGCGAGCCGCAGCACGACGTCGTCGCCGTCCGGGCGGCCTGACCGTAACAAGTCCTGATAAGTCCTGACCGTAATGAGCCTGACCGTAACGAGGGGGGAGTTCCGGGCCGCCGTCCGCTACCGGGAGGCGCCACCGGGAAGCGCCGACGGCTGATCGGTCACGGCGAGCCGGATGCCGGTGACGAGGTCGGGGCGGATACGGACGGCGTAGTCCATGGTCTGCTTCACCCAGGGGTGGAGCAGGTCCTGGTAGCGGGCCAGCTCCTGAGGGTCGGTCACCAGGTGGGCGTAGCCGGTGACGACGACGCTCCAGCCGAGGTGGGTGTCCGGGTCGATGGCGTCGGCCTCGTACGCCACGACCACGCCCGGGCCGTCGGTCTGCCGCGCGTACGAGGTCAGGGCGGCGCCCTCGTGGGTGCGGATGACGATGTCGCCGTCGTCCAGGACGTGGTTGACCGGGCGGATGGTCGGCAGCGCGTGCAGGGTGAAGACGATCCTGCCCAGGGACACGCTGCCCAGCAGCCGTAGGGCCTCGTCGCTGTCGAGTTCGATGCTCTGGCGCGGCCCGGCGGCGAAGGGCGGGGCGTTGTCGATGGTCATGGCGGGCTTCCGCGGGGGTTCGTCGCTCATGGTTTCGTGTCACCGGCCGGAACACCGGAGCCGAACGGCCCGGCGCCGTGCACCTCAGGCCATTGGAACGGCACCGGAGCTCCTCGCACCAGGGCCGTTCGGCCCTGGCCCGTCACCGCTCGGGCAGCCAGTAGTGGCCGATCCGGTGCGAGGGGTGCTTCTCGGGCGGGTGGATGTCGTCGACGCGGTAGGTCAGGCTGTTGACCACACCGACGACACCCTCGACCCGCCACGCCGACCGGACCACGACAGGGATGTCGCTACGGCGCTCCAGGCGCCCTTCCAAGGTGACCACGCCGTCCCGGACGCGGACGACGACCGGCCGCGGCGGCAGATTCGGGGGCCCGGCCATGAGGCCCGCCCCGGCCAGGACGTCCTCGGTCACCTGCCGCCGGATCTCCTCGTCCGTGCGGAGGAAGACGCGCAGCAGGTCACGGCGGGTGGCGATGCCGATGAGGCGGTCCTCCTCGTCCACGACGGGAAGGAGTTCGATGCCATGACGCTCCATCATCCGTGCGGCGTCCGGGACGAGCTGCTCCGGATGCACGGTGATCGCGGGCGCCGACATCAGTTCCGCCGCGGTGGTGGCGCCTGCCCGTTCGGCGGTGGCCTGCCCCGACCGCCGCAGGCGCGGCAGCCGGAGCCGGCCGCCCCTGCCCGTGTTGCCCCTGCCCGTGTTGCCCCGGCCGGTGGTGCCCCGGCCGGTGTTGCCCCGGCCCGTGTCGGCGCGGGCCACCTGTCCGTGCACGAGGTCGGTCCCGGAGATCACCCCCACCACCCTGTCGTCGTGATCGACGACCGGCAGCCCGCTGATCCGGTGACGGTCCAGCAGCCGCACCACGTCCTTGAACGGTGTCCCGCACTGCGCCTGGACGACCTCGCTGGTCATCACTTCGCCGATGGTGTGGGTCTTCACGGCGCTTCCTCCTTCACGGGTGCGGACACTTCCGCCCCGAGCACTTCCAGCCTCCCGCCCGACCACCCGAGGCACATGGGCCGGTCCGGGCAAGGAGGGGCCGAACGGCCCTGGCCGTTCGACCCCCGGGCGACAAGGATCGAGGAAGATCGAGAAGGTTCGAGCAGCTGCACACGGCGCACGACACAGCGCACGACAAGGAGCATCCGATGGCGGACGGCGAGCGGCACGGCGGCGACCACCCGATCCGGGTCTTCCTGCTGGACGACCACGAGGTGGTACGGCGCGGGGTGCACGATCTGCTGAACGACGAGCCGGACATCACCGTGGTCGGCGAGGCAGCCACCGTCGAGCAGGCCCTGGTGCGTGTTCCCGCGCTGCGTCCCGACGTGGCGGTGCTCGACGTGCGCCTGCCCGACGGCGACGGAGTCACCGTGTGCCGCGAGCTGCGCTCCCGCATGCCCGACCTGGCCTGTCTGATGCTGACCTCGTTCGACGACGAAGAAGCCCTGCTGGACTCCATCATGGCGGGGGCGTCCGGGTACGTCCTGAAGCAGATCCGGGGCTCGGACCTGGTGTCCGCCGTCCGCACCGTGGCCGCCGGCCAGTCCCTGCTCGACCCCAGCGCCACCACCAGGCTGATGGCACGGTTGCGCGGCGAACAGACCAGGGAACCGGAGCCCGACGGCCTGCCCGGTCTGACGGCGCGGGAGCGGGAGATCCTCGCCCTGATCGGTGAGGGGCTGACCAACCGCCAGATCGGCCGACGCCTCTACCTCGCCGAGAAGACCGTCAAGAACCACATCTCCCGGCTGCTGGCCAAACTCGGCGTGGAGCGGCGCATCCAGGCAGCCGTCATCGCCACCCAGGCCCAGGACCGGCTGCGGCGCGAACGCCACTGAAGCCCCGCCTCGGGGATGATGCGCCGCGCCGCCACCGCGCTGGGCGGTTACCGTGGCACATGACCGCGACGGCCGGTCGTCGTCGGTGTCCGAAGGTCCTGGAGGATCACCGGTGGGAGGCTCCGAGGAGTCCCGCGAGGCCCGCGTACGGCTGCCCCAGCTGAAGCTGGACGAGCTGCTGGAGGAACTGCAGGCCCGTCTCGACGCGGCCCGCGGCACCCGCGACCGGGTGCACAGCCTGCTGGAGGCGGTCCTCTCGGTCGGCCGGGAGCTGGACCTGGAACAGGCGCTGCACAGCATTGTGGAGGCCGCCGCCGTGCTGGTGGACGCCGAGTACGCCGCCCTGGGCGTGATCGGACCGGACGGCAAGCGGCTGTCGGCCTTCCACACGGTCGGTGTCGACGAGGAACAGATCGCCAGGATCGGCCACTACCCGGAGGGCCACGGCATCCTGGGAGAACTGATCCGGCATCCGGAGCCGCTGCGGCTCGTGAAACTCTCCGAGCACCCCTCCTCGTACGGCTTCCCGCCCCACCACCCGCCGATGGACACCTTCCTCGGTGTGCCCATCCGCGTGCGTGACCAGGTCTTCGGCAACCTGTACCTCACCGAGAAACGCGGCGGGGCGCGGTTCGACGAGGAGGACGAGTCGGTGCTGTCGACCCTGGCCGTGGCGGCCGGTGTGGCGATCGACAACGCCCGGCTGTACGAGGAGTCCCGGCTGCGCGAGCGCTGGCTGCGGGCGAGCGCGGAGATCACCCACCGGCTGATGTCCGGCAGCGGCAGCGGCGAGGTGCTGCGGCTGGTCGCCGAGCGTGCCAGGGAGATCACCGCCGCCGAACTCGCCGTGGTCGTGGTGCCGATGGAGAACACCGACGCGCTCACGGTGGAACTGGCCATCGGGGAGGGGGCCACGGCACATCGGGGGCTCGTCCTGCCCGCGGACGACGGCCTGCTGGGCCGGGCCTTCGCCGGGGCCGCCCCCGTCATGAGCTCCGACATCGCCCGGGACGAACGCGCCTCGTCCGGGGCACAGCGCTTCACCGGCCTCGGCCCGGCCGTGGCCGTCCCCATCGGCACGGGCGGCGGCGTACGAGGGATCGTCCTTCTCGTCCGCGAGGCGGGCCAGACGGAGTTCACCGAGAAGGAGACCGAGCCGCTGCAGGGGTTCGCCGCGCAGGCCGCGGTGGCGATGGAGCTGGCGGAACACCGCAAGGACGCCGAGCGGATCGCCGTACTCCAGGACCGTGACCGGATCGCCCGGGACCTCCACGACCTGGCGATCCAACGGCTGTTCGCGGCCGGTATGACGCTGCAGAGCGCGGGCCGCTTCATCGAGCACTCGGAGGCGTCGGAGCGCGTCGCGCGAGCGGTGGACGACCTGGACGAGACCATCAAGATCATCAGGTCGACGATCTTCGGGCTGCGTGCGCGTGAGGGCGCCGCCGGACCGGGTCTTCGGGCGCGCGTGGTGCGTGTGGCCGGTGAGGCCGCGCCGGTACTGGGTTTCGCGCCCAGCCTCCGGATGGAGGGCCTGCTGGACACCCAGGTCACGAAGGAGACCGCCGACCATGTGGTCGCGGTGCTCTCCGAGGCTCTGACCAACGTCGCCCGCCACGCCCACGCCGACCGGGCCGAGGTCGTGCTGGAGACCGATGGCCGGGAGCTGCGTCTGACGGTCTCCGACAACGGTGTGGGCATCCCGCCCGGCGGCCGGCGCAGCGGCCTGCACAACATGGCCGAGCGGGCCGCGCAGCTGGGGGGCCGGCTGGAGCTGACCAGCCCTGCCGGTGGGGGCGGCAGGGTGGTGTGGCGGGTGCCGGTGGGGGAGCGGTAGGTCTGCGCTGCGGGTGTGTCCTGTACAAGGGCGTACTGAGTGAACAGGGGAGTTGCTGATCAGAGTGACCGGTGACCAGAGCGACCGGTGATCAGGGTCGCCGTGGTCAGGGGAGCTCGGTGTGCGGCGGGAGGAGCGCGATGCCGTCGTCGTCGGCGTGGAGGAGGTCACCGGGGCTGAAGGTGATGCCGCCGAAGGTGACCGGGACATCGATGGCGCCGGTGGCGTTCTTGGCGCTCTTGCGGGGGATGGTGCCGAGGGCCTTGATGCCGAGCCGGAGCCCGGCGAGGGCGGCGCTGTCGCGCACGGCCCCGTGCAGGACGAGGCCGGCCCAGCCGTTGTCCTGTGCGGCCGTGGCGATGAGGTCGCCGACCAGGGCGGTGCGCAGGGAGCCCTGTCCGTCCACCACGAGGACGCTGCCGTTTCCGGGCGTGCGCAGCAGGTCGCGGAGCAGACCGTTGTCCTCGTGGCAGGAGACGGTGCGCACCGGCCCGGCGAAGCCGCGGTGTGCGCCGAACTGGCGGAACTGCAGGTCGCAGACGCGCAGATCGGTGCCGTGAAGGTCGACGAGGTCGGCGGTGGGGACGGGGCTGACTGATGCGGTCACGTGAGGTGCCTTTCGCTGAAGGGGTGAGCGAAGCCCAGGGCTCGGGGAGGGCCCGCCCCGGACCCGGTAAGTCAGTTCCGGCGGTGGGTCATTTCTGATCGGCGGCGGTGATGGCCTTGACGACGGCGGCGGTGAACTCGGTGGTGGAGGCGTTGCCTCCGAGGTCGCGGGTGGCGGTGCCACCGGCGATGGCGTCGGCCACACCCGCCTCGATGATCTTCGCGGCGGCGGCCGGCGCCTCGTCGCCGTGTTGGGCACCGAGCCACTCGAACAGCATCGCGCCGGAGAGGATCATGGCGACCGGGTTGGCGGTGTTCTGCCCGGCGATGTCGGGGGCGGAACCGTGGGACGCCTGGGCCATCGCGGTGGTCGCGGAGGCGTTGATGGACGGCGCGGTGCCCAGCGAGCCGGAGATCTCGCCCGCGAGGTCGGAGAGGATGTCGCCGAACATGTTCTCGGTGACGATGACGTCGAAGTCCTGGGCGCGGCGCACCAGGTGCACGGTCATGGCGTCGATGTGGAAGTCGTCCACCATGACGTCGGGATAGTCCTGGGCGACTTCCTGGCACACGGTGCGGAACATGCCGGTGGTGAGCTTGAGGACGTTGGCCTTGTGGACGATGGTGAGCTTCTTGCGGCGTGAGCGAGCCAGGTCGAAGGCGACGCGCGCCACACGGTCGGTGGCCTCGCGGGTGATGATGCCCATCATGATCGCCGTATCGGGGGTGGGCATGAACTCGCCCGTGCCGGCGAAGGTGTTGCGGTCGGCGTAGAAGCCTTCGGTGTTCTCCCGGACGATGACCAGGTCGGCGCTGTCGCAGACGGCCTTCGCACCGGGGAAGCTCTTGGCGGGGCGGATGTTGGCGAACAGCTGGAAGTGCTTGCGCAGGGTGCCCGAGGGGTTGAGGGCGGACCTGTGCGGTTCGGGGTAGCTGACGGAGTCGTGCGGGCCGAGGTACCAGCCGTCCAGGCCGGCCAGGGCCTGCTTGGTCTCGTCGGGAACCGGAGTGCCGTGCGACTCGATCGCGGCGGCGCCCAGAGGCAGGGGCACCCAGTCGACGGAGACACCGGCGGCCCGGGCGGCGACGGCGGCGATCTCGACGGCGGAGGGGACGATCTCGGGGCCGATACCGTCGCCCTCCAGGACGCCGAGGCGGTAGGTGGTGGTGCTCATGGTGCGGGTTCCTCTCTGAAGCACGATCGGTTCTGGAGACCGACTGGGGACCAACCGGTCCCGTGTGGGGGCGGGTCAGGGCGACAGCGGTTGCTGTGCCACGGTGGCGGCGGCATCGGCCAGGGCGGCCCAGGACCGGGCGGCGGCCTTGGGACTGTCGCCGTCCTGGGTGTGTTCGAGCGTCAGCCACCCGGTGAAGCCGCCCCTGCGCAGGGCTCGCAGCAGAGCGGGCAGTCGGTGGTCGCCGACGGTGAGCGGGCCCCGGGTGCCGGGTGCCGCGAGCTGGAGACAGCTGGTCAGGAGAGTGTGGTCCGTGGCGGCCTCGACGGAATCGATGCCTTCGGCTTCGAGGTGATGGGTGTCCAGCACCAGTCCGGCCGGTACACCGAGCGCGGTCATGACGGCGAGGGCTTGCTCGGGCGTGTGCCACAGGGACGTGTTGCCGCGTGACTGCGGCTCGATCAGCAGGCGGCTGCCGACGGAGGCCGCTTCTTCCGCCAGCTGCCGCACAGCGCGTTCGGCCCAGGCCCGCTGGACATCCTCCAGCCCCGGCAGGAAGGTGCCGCGGGTCTGGCCGAGGGTGAGCGGAACACCGAGGGCCCCGGCGAGGCGGGCCGCGCCCCGCAGCCGGTCGAATGCGTGACGCCGTACGTCCGGTGAGGGGTCCGTCAGCGTCAGATGGTCCTGCGCGGCGACGGGACCGGTACCGACACCGAGGATCTCCGTCCCGCTGCTCTCGGCGGTCCGCAGCAGGGCGTCCGCGTCCCGCGCGGTGGTGTCACGGACCTGGACTTCGACACCGTCGTAGCCGAGTTCGGCCAGCTGCCGGACAGCTTCGGCGAAGGGTGCGTCGAAGCCGAGCGGCATGGGCGTGCGGCAGTCGTCGCTGGAGACGGTGTAGGCCAGCGGCCAGGGCCGCGGCGCGGTCACGGCGCGGCCGCCGATACGGGAGCCGTCTGCCCCGCACCGGGGAGGAGCAGCCCGCGCAGCTCACGGGCGGCAGCGCCGGCACCGTCAAACACCGGGACGTCCAGCAGTTCGGCCAGCGCCTCGCGCGCCGGGGCCAGGGAGTACTGAGCCAGCAGCACCGCGTCGGCGTCGGCGGCGCCGCCGGATGTCAGGGCATCGGCCAGGTGACGGGCGGTCACTTCCGGTGTGCCCCCGCCGGCCGCGGCTTCGCTCAGTGCGGTCACGATGTCGACCGGCCGGTCGGGCCTGACCGTCGGGACGAGCGCTTCGAGCTGGGCCTGGGCCGCCGGAGCGGCGGGCGGAGTGGAGGCGACGACGGCGATGCGCTCGAACGGCCCGGCCAGGGCGGCCTTGAACAGCGCCTCGTCGGACTTCAGGACGGGCACGTCCCACAAGCTGCGGGCCGTGTCCACCACTTCCCCGTAGGAAGAGCAGGTCAGCAGCAGGCCGTCGGCACCGCCCTCCATCACGTGACCGATCAGGCGAAGCATGCGCCGGCGCAGCACGTCCGTGAGACCGCCGGCGTCGCGGGCGTCGTCCAGAAGACGGTCGTCCAGCACGTTCCACACCGTGGCCTGTGGGAACTCTCGCGCGAACGCCTCCTGGGCGACGCGGGCTCCGGTCGGCACGGCATGGATCATGGCGACCAGGGGGTGGGCTTCGATCACCGGTCTCTTTCCTCTTCCGATAGGCGGGGACCGGGAGGGGGTCCCTGCCCCGGGCCGACTCCGGCCGACGCGGGAACGCCGATGACGCCAAGGACGCCCGAGGCCGCCAAGGGCGCCCAACGCCAAGAACGTCCAGATCGCCAAAGACGCGGAGCAAGCACGGGAGGGGTTGCAGCAACCTTTCGGTGCGTTGCCGCGCCGCCACTGTAGAAGCACCACATCAACCGGTCAACCGGTTGACCTCACCTCCAACGCCTCCATCAGTCGCCGGGACGCACCGTCCATGTGCCGGGCCATCGCCGCGCGGGCGGCCTCCGCGTCACCCTGCGCGACCGCTTCGAAGATGGGCACGTGGTCGTCGTAGGCCACCTCGCGGGGCCGGACCGCGCCTGTGCGCTGTACCCAGCCGCGCTGGATCGTCGCCCGCATGCCCTTGAGGATGTCCCGCAGGACCGTGTTGCCGGCCAGCTCTCCCAGTGCCGCGTGGAAGGCCGTGTCCGCCTCGGGAAAGTCCTCCTCCGGGCACTCCCGCATGGCGGCCAGTCGGGCGCGCAGCAGTTCGACGCCTGCCTCGTCGCGGGCCTGTGCGGCCAGTCCGGCGATGGTGACCTCAAGTTCCGCGCGGGCCTGCACCATGTCCTGGGCGACCTGGCCGCCGAACACCAGGCCCAGCTCGAACAGGCGGTAGAGCACGTCGGAGTCGGCGCCGCGGAAGTACGTCCCGCTGGACTGGCGGATCTCCAGCAGGCCGAGGAAGCCCAGCGACTTGATCGCCTCGCGCACGGTGGGACGGTTCACTCCGAGCATCTCGGTCAACTGCCGCTCGGAGGGGATGCGGTCGCCGGGCCGCACCTCGCCGGACATCAGATAGTCGATCAGGCGGCGGGAGACCTCGGAGGCCAGCGGCTCCCGTGGCTCGACCGTGATCTTGGCCAGTTCGGCCATCGCATTCCTCACTTCGGTATGGACGTGTTGGCTGGATTCTAGTTACTCACCGGACATCCGGTAGACCGGTTGGCCGACGTCGGTGGCGAGCCTCCTTGGTCTCGTGTAACGGTGCTCGGCGTTCCTGCCCATCTACCGGCGCCTGGGCGCGAATCCCCTCATCGTCGCCACGATCGCCGCGATGTTGCTGGGCACGGCGCCCCAGCGGCGGCAACCTGGTCCGCGTCGAGCCGCCAGGTCGATGACAGTGCCGCGTTGTTGGTGGAGATGCCGGCAAAGAGCCGCCACCGGCCCGGGGTGCCGACAGCTCTGTCCGAAGGGGTGCTGGCTTACACGGCCTAAGGAGTCCCGGGCCGCATGGCGTCGGGGGCTGCGGGGGCCCGCTCGATCAGGATCATCGCCGCGTCGTCGGCCAGATGCCCGTCGGCGTGCCGGATCAGCGCCAGGCGCAGCCGGTCCAGGTACTCCGCCGGGGTGGCCGCATCCAGCGTCTCCAGGGTCTCCAGCAGCGGGAAGAACTCATGGGTGCGATTGCGCGCCTCCAGCACGCCGTCGGTGTGCAGCAGCAGCCGCTCGCCCGTCGCGAACGGAAAGGTCTCCGTGGAGACGGGCGGGCCGGTGAGGAACTCCTCCAGGCCGAGCGGGGGCAGCGGGCGGGAGGGGGAGAGGGGCCGTACGGCGCCGTGGTGGACGACCAACGGCGGTGGATGGCCGCGGTTGATCAGCTGGATCGTCGCGTCGTCCGGCACCTGCGCCAGCAACACGGTGACGAACTGCTCGTCCGGATCCTCCCAGTTCCGCGGGTCGGTCCGGCTCATCAGCGCGTACTCCCGCTGCAGTGCGGCCGCACAGCGGTGCATGACCTCCGCCAGGTCGGGCTCGTAGTGCACGGCTTCGCGGAAGGCGCCCAGCACCGCGGCGGCAGACCGCACGGCCGCGAGCCCCTTGCCCCTGACGTCCCCGACGATCAGGCGCACCCCGAACCGGGTGGTCATGGCTTCGTAAAGGTCGCCGCCGATCTGTGCCCCCCGCTCCGCCGCCAGGTAGGAACTGGCGGCCATGACAGTGCCCATACGGGCGGGCAGCGGCCGTAGCACCACGTTCTGGGACACCTCGGCGATGCGCCGCACCTGCGTCAGCTCACGCGTCCTGCGGACCCGCACGGCACTGCTCACCATGCTCGCCATCGTCACCACCAGCAGCGCGGCCAGGTTGGTGTAGACCTGCTCGGTGCCCCAGGCGTGGTTCTTGGTCGCGGTGGCCGAGCTCACCAGGAAGGCGAGCGCGGCTACGGTGGCCGTGCCGCGTGGCCCCATGGTCACCGCGGCCAGCGCCGGCGCCGGGGACAGCAGAGCGCCCGTATATACCGCGTGCGCAGGTGAGAACTCGATCGTGACCACAGCCGCCATGACCACGAAGGGCAGGCACCGCGCGACGGTGAAGAAGCTGCGGCTGGGGCCGCCAGCTCCTCGGTCCGCTGAAGAGCGGAGAAATCCCATAATTCGCTACTTTAATCTGATTGGAGCAAAATGCCGGTAATTTTGATGTTCGTGGAGGGTGAATGCTGCGATGAGCGAGGTGGTCGCCTGCCTGGAAAAGCGACTCGTGTAGGGTGTGGAAACAGCCCTTGACCTGCAAGAACGCAGGCAGGGAGCCTACTCGTGGGAGTGCATCGATGTTGCGTACCATGTTCAAGTCCAAGATCCACCGAGCCACTGTCACCCAGGCCGACCTGCACTACGTGGGATCCGTGACGATCGACGCCGATCTCCTCGACGCGGCCGATCTCCTCCCGGGAGAGCTCGTGCACATCGTCGACATCACCAACGGCGCCCGCCTGGAGACGTATGTCATCGAGGGCGAGCGCGGCTCGGGAGTCATCGGTATCAACGGGGCCGCGGCCCACCTCGTCCACCCCGGAGACCTGGTGATCATCATCAGCTACGCCCAGGTCTCCGACGCCGAGGCGCGGACCCTGAAGCCCCGGGTCGTGCACGTGGACCGTGACAATCGCATCGTGGCGCTGGGCACGGACCCGTCCGCACCGGTTCCGGGCTCGGACCAGGAGCGCAGCCCCCAGGCCGCCACGGTCTGAACCGAGCGGAGGTGACTGTCCGTCCACCAGCCGGGTACTCGTGGGGCAAGTCCAGAGCCGACGCATCGCATGGCTGGAGGACGCCATGACGCACCCGCACCCCGACCCGGCGAGGCCTGGGCCGACTCCCGGACCGGGGCCCGACCACCCAGAGCCGTTCCCTGAGCCGGGCCCCAAGCCCGGCCCTCCCGACCCGCACCCGGAACCGCGCCCCTCCCCGGAGCCTTCCCCGTCTCCCATCCCGAAGCCCCCGGGCCCGGAGCCGGTACCGGAGCCCGAACCGGGTCCACCGCTTTCCTGAACCGTTTGGCTGAGCAGCCCGATGGCCCGGCGGGGCCAACACCCCGCCGGCCATCTCAAGCCCTACGGCGACTCCGGCGCCTACGCCTCGACCTCCGACCGGTCCCCGCCCCACAACGTGTGGAACGAGCCCGCCCGGTCCGTCCTGCGGTACGTGTGCGCCCCGAAGAAGTCCCGCTGCCCCTGGGTCAGTGCGGCGGGCAGCCGCTCCGCGCGCAGCGCGTCGTAGTACGCGAGTGCCGCCGCGAAGCCCGGCGTCGGCACACCCTGCCGGGTCGCCGCGACGAGCACCTCGCGCCAGTCGTCCTGCGCGGCCGCGATCTCCTGCGCGAACGTCTCGTCCGACAGCAGACTCGGCAGATCCGGCCGGGCGTCGTACGCGGCACGGATACGGTCCAGGAAGGCCGCGCGGATGATGCAGCCGCCGCGCCAGATGGAGGCGACCTTGCCGAGGTCGATGTTCCAGTCGTACTCCTCGGTGGCCGCGGTGATCTCGTGGAAGCCCTGCGTGTACGACACGATCTTCGACGCGTACAGCGCCTGCTCCACCCGGTCCGCGAAGGCGCCCGCCTCGGACGCGCTCAGCGCCGTGGGCTTCGGACCGACGAGTCCGGATGAGGCCTCGCGCAGCGCGGTGTGCCCCGAGAGCGAGCGCGCGAACACCGCCTCCGCGATCCCGGACACCGGCACGCCGAGGTCCAGCGCGATCTGCACGGTCCAGCGGCCCGTGCCCTTCTGCTCGGCCTGGTCCTGGACGACGTCCACGAACGGCTTGCCCGTCGCCGCGTCCACATGGGCCAGCACCTCGGCCGTGATCTCGATCAGGTACGAGTCGAGACGGCCGGTGTTCCACGTGCGGAAGATCTCGGCGATCTGCGCGGGGGTGTAGCCCGCCACGTCGCGCAGCAGCTGGTACGCCTCGCCGATCAGCTGCATGTCCGCGTACTCGATGCCGTTGTGCACCATCTTCACGAAGTGACCGGCGCCGTCCGGGCCCACGTGCGTCACACAGGGCGCCCCGTCCGCCGCCTTCGCGGAGATCTTCTCCAGCATGGGACCGAGCGAGTCGTACGACTCGGCCGGGCCGCCCGGCATGATGCTCGGCCCGTTCAGCGCGCCCTCCTCACCGCCGGAGATGCCCGCACCCACGAAGTGGATGCCCTGCTCGCGCAGTGCGGCCTCGCGGCGGCGGGTGTCGGCGAAGTGGGCGTTGCCCCCGTCGATGATCATGTCGCCGGGTTCCAGGAGCGGGGCGAACTCCTCGATCACCGCGTCCGTCGGGCCACCCGCCTTCACCATCACGACCAGGCGTCGCGGACGCTCCAGCGCCGCCACGAAGTCCTTGGCGGTCTCGGCCGCGATGAAGTCGCCCTCATGCCCGTGGTCCTTCACCAGCGCGTGCGTGCGCGACGCGGTGCGGTTGTGCACGGCGACCGTGTAACCGTTGCGCGCGAAGTTGCGGGCGAGGTTGCTCCCCATGACCGCGAGACCCGTGACGCCGATCTGGGCTGTTGTGCTCATACGGTTGGCTCCTAAAGGATCCTGGTATCGGTGGTGCTGGTAGGTCCTGATATCGGTCGTGCCGTTCGTGCCCGTCAGTATCGCCTCTCGGGCCGTCCCTTGTGCCATCCTGACGTGCTGTGGCGCCGATCCCACCGCGCGGCCTGACGCGCATGATTACGCAGACAAGGCCCCACCTTCCTCAACGGCCCGCCGAACCCATGTCACTTACCCGCCAGTTGGCGCGACAGAGCGGCTGATTGCCGTCTTGTCGTGGCCTGTTCCCCGCCCTTACTTTTGCGGCCTCTGGCATATGTGAGGGGGCATCTCGATGGCCGTACGCGGTCGGCACCGCCGGTACCAGCCGAACAGGATCAACCGGGCCTCACTCACCGTCACAGCGAGTGGCGCAGGCATGGCGATCCCCCTCATCGGCGCCGGCGTCGCGGACGCCGCCGACGTGACCACCTGGAACAAGGTCGCGGCCTGCGAGTCCACCAACAACTGGAGCGTCAACACCGGCAACGGCTACTACGGTGGGCTGCAGTTCAGCCAGTCGACCTGGGAGGCGTACGGCGGCACGGCCTACGCGGCCCGCGCCGACCTGGCCACCAAGGACCAGCAGATCGCCATCGCCGAGAAGGTCCTGGGGGGCCAGGGACCCGGAGCCTGGCCGGTGTGCTCGGCGCGCGCGGGCCTCACCCGGGGCGGCGACACGCCGGACATCAAACCCGCGAGCGCGTCGACCTCGACCGCGGGACAGCACAAGCGCACGATCCGCGACGTCACCCCGCAGACCACGCCCCAGTCCCGGGCGGGCAGCACGGAGATGTACACCGTCGTACGCGGCGACACGCTTTCCGAGATCGCCGACGCCCGCGAGGTCCGCGGCGGCTGGCAGAAGCTGTACGCGGGCAACCGCAAGACCATCGGAGGCGACCCCGACCTGATCGTTCCGGGTCAGCGGCTGAACCTGCGTGCCGACGCGCCCGGCGGGAACTCCGCGCCGCAGAGGGCGTCTTCCGGCCACGGCAAGACCACCGAGGACAAGAGACCGGAGAAGACCGAGAGCAAGAGGGCGCAGAAGACCGAGAACAAGAAGCCGGAGAAGCGCGAGAAGGCCGAGAAGAAGGCGTCCGTCTCCTTCGTCGCCCCCGTGGACGCCTCCTCGGGCACCCCCTACCGCGCCGCGGGCTCCTCCTGGTCGAAGGGCTACCACACGGGCCTCGACTTCCCCGTGCCCACCGGCACCACCGTGAAGTCGGTGGCCGCGGGTGAGGTCGTCAGCTCCGGCTGGGGCGGCTCGTTCGGCTACCAGGTGGTGATCCGGCACACCGACGGCCGCTACACCCAGTACGCCCATCTGTCGGCGATCTCCGTGAAGTCCGGACAGAACGTGAGCGCGGGTCAGCGGATCGGCCGCTCCGGGTCCACCGGCAACAGCACGGGCCCGCACCTGCACTTCGAGGTGCGGACGGGACCCACGTTCGGCAGCGACGTCGATCCGGTCGCCTATCTGAGGGCCGGAGGGGTCCGCATCTGACCGTCTGCCCTCGGCCGACGGACAGCAGGTCGACGGACAGCCGGGCGACGGACAGCCGGGCGACGGCTCAGGACGTGACCCGGCTGCGTGGCCGCCGGTCGAGGACCGGTACCGGCACGCACGGGACGCCGTAGAAGGGGCCGTACGAGTGCGGTGGCTCGTCGGACCGGCCCCGTCCGTCGCCGGCCTCCTCCTGCGGCACCTGCGCGGGGGCCGGTATCAGGACCTCCCGCACCTCGTCGTGCACCGGGGCGCCGGGCTGCTCGGGCAGCGCCATGGTCAGCAGTTCCCCGACGGAGTCCGGCCCGGCCGGAACACCGAGCCGCGCCACGTCGGTTCCGGCCGGCACAGCGGGGTCCGCCGGCTCGGGCAGGGTGTCCGCGAGCCGCTCCGTGGTCAGCAGGATCAGGCCACCCGCCGCGACGACACCGCAGCCCAGCGCCAGCACGGTGCCCGTCGTGCCGTAGCGGAAGCTCTCGCCGAACATCGTGATGCCGACCGCGGCCGCCACCACCGGGTTCACCACGGTCAGCGTGGCGAGCGGTGCCGCGAGGCCGGCGCCCCGGTAGGAGGCCTGCGACAGCAGCATGCCGGCCGTCGCGAGGACGCCTATCACCGCAAGTGTCGGCACATCGGTGAGGGAGACACCGCCGGTCCAGTCGACCGCGACCATCTTCGTGAACACCGACGACATGCCGAACGCGGCACCCGCCGCGACCGCGAGGAGGATGCCGCGGACCGCCGGGTGGCGGTGCGCCGCACGCGCCGCCACCATCAGCGTCACCACCGCGCCGCCCGTGGCCAGGGCCACCACCACGCGCTGAGTGCCGTCCAGGGACTGCGTATCCGACGCGCCGACCAGCGCCAGCAGACCCGCCAGACCGACCGTGGCCATGACCGCGCCCCGCCACGCCGTCGCCCCGGCCCTGCGGCCCACGAAGAGCGCGGCCATCGGCAGCGCGAACACGATGGTCAGCGCGCCCAGCGGCTGCACCAGGCTCAGCGGGCCGTAGGCCAGCGCGATCACGTGGAGCAGTGCACCGAGGCCGTTCAGCGCGACGGCCGCCCACCAACCCGCCCTGCGCAGCGGAGCGTAAGGCTCGCCGGGAGAGGACACCGCGACCCGCTCCTGCACGATCGCCCCGCCCGCGTAGGCCACGGCGGAGACGAAGGACAGCAGCACGGACAACGCGAGGGCGCTCATGAGCTGCTCCTCGGCGAGCGGCGGGGGCTCTCGGCCCGGCGCGGCGAACGGTCGGCTTCCATGGTTACAACGATGCCTCGCGAAGGCGTTCACGTCGTCGTCCCTGAGCACTCATTGCGTCCTACTGCCGATGGAGTAGGACGGCCCGTCCGTCATCCCCCAGACGGGTGGCCGCGTGCTCCGTCCTGACGAACAACACCCCTCCCGGCGAATCCCCTCAGGGGCCCTGGTACCACTGCTCCTCGTGGCTCTCGACACCGACCTCACCGCGCTCCGGGCCCTCGGCGGCTTCTTCGTGCTGCGCACCGGAGAACCGCCGTACGGCCCGCTGCCCACCCTCGCCCAGGCGTACACGGCACGGCACACCGAGGCAGAGGGGGACCCTCGCGCGGCCTTCGCGGACCCCGTGGGCTTCCGTGTCCGCAAGGTCGCGGACAGCGTTCGAGCGCCCGAGACACGCGTCGCGGTCTCCCTCGCGCACCAGGGACTCGTGGCCCGGCTGTGGGCGGTCGCCCTGGGATCCGCCGCCCTGTACGACCAGGTGCCCGACCTCGCTCCAGAACTCCTGCGCTGGGACCCGGACGGCGCCGCCCCGGACGAGCTGTGGCTGACCGAGGTGCGCGCCCTGCCGGCCGACGCGATCGGCGAGGTCGTCCGGGAGGGGCATCTCGCCCCGCTGGCGGCCGCCCTGCGCGAGCGGTTCCGCATGTCGGAGCGGCTGCTGTGGGGCAACGCGGGCTCCGCGCTCATGGGCGCCGTACGCCAGCTCGAACGCTGGGCGGCCGCGGGCGGGCGCCCGGAGGTACGGGACCGGGCCCGCGGGCTCGCCGCGGACCTCTTCGCACACCCCGGCCTGTCGGACACCCTCGACCCCGTCACCCTGCGGCGCCGCAGCTGCTGCCTCTACTACCGCGTGCCCGGCGGCGGACTGTGCGGCGACTGCTGCTTCGACCGCCCGCCGTCCCGCGACTGAACGCGGGACGCCCGAGGAGAAACGCGGTCTTCCCCAGCCGCCACATCTGGGTGACCATGTGGGAACCAACCGCTGCGACAGGGGGTTTTCGGGTGCGAGTCGGCCTGCTGACCCGGGAGTACCCGCCGGACGTGTACGGCGGGGCGGGGGTCCATGTCGAGTTCCTCGCCCGGGAGTTGAGGTCGCTCACCGACCTGGAGGTGCACTGCTGGGGCGAGGGCGCCGCGGGCGGAGTCGTCCGCCACCGCCCCTGGCCCGCGCTCGACGGCGCCAATGACGCGCTGCGGACCTTCTCCGTGGACCTGTCCGTCGCGGCCGCGCTCGAAGGCCGCGACCTGGTCCATTCGCACACGTGGTACGCGAACCTCGCCGGCCACCTCGGCAAGCTGCTGTACGGCATCCCGCATGTGATGACCGCCCACTCGCTGGAGCCGCTGCGCCCCTGGAAGGCCGAGCAACTCGGCGGCGGATACGCGCTGTCCAGCTGGGCCGAGCGCACCGCCATCGAGGCCGCCGACGCCGTGATCGCCGTGTCCGGCGCCATGCGCGAGGACATCCTCGCCAGCTACCCGACGCTGCGCCCGGACCGGGTCCGCGTCGTGCACAACGGCATCGACACCTCCCTCTACCAGCCCGACCACGGCCGCGACGTCCTTGACCGGATCGGCCTCGACACCGGCCGCCCCTACGTCCTGTTCGTCGGCCGGATCACCCGCCAGAAGGGCGTGCCCTCTCTCCTGCGCGCGGTACGCGACATCGATCCCGCCGCACAGGTGGTGCTGTGCGCGGGCGCCCCCGACACCCCGGAGATCGACCAGGAGTTCCGCGCCCTGTTCCAGGAGCTCAGCGCCGTGCGCGAGGGCGTGCACTGGATCCCGCGGATGCTGCCGCGCGCGGAGGTCGTCCAACTCCTCACGCATGCCTCGGTGTTCGTGTGCCCCTCGGTGTACGAGCCGCTGGGCATCGTCAACCTGGAGGCGATGGCGTGCGGGACGGCCGTCGTCGCCTCCCGCGTCGGGGGCATCCCCGAGGTCGTCGAGGACGGCGTGACGGGGCTGCTCGTGCCGACGGGGGAGGACTTCGAGGCACAGCTCACGCGCGCCCTGGACGTGTTGCTCGCCGACCCGGAGACCGCCGCGCGCCTGGGCGCGGCCGGACGGGAGCGTGCGGTACGGGAGTTCGGCTGGGACGCGGTGGCCCGGCGCACTGTCCACCTCTACGAGGAAGTCCTCAAACAGGCGTGACAGCGACAGGGTGACAGAGACAGGCAGAGTGCAGAGCACAGCGGCACAACCGGGCGTAGAGGGGCGGCGGCATGCGACGCGGTGGACCTTCGGTGCTGGGAATCGTACTCGCGGGCGGCGAGGGCAAACGGCTGATGCCTCTGACCGCCGACCGTGCGAAACCCGCGGTGACCTTCGGCGGCACCTACCGCCTCGTCGACTTCGTCCTGTCCAACCTCGTCAACGCGGACATCCTGCGGATCTGTGTGCTGACGCAGTACAAGTCGCACTCGCTGGACCGGCACATCACCACGACGTGGCGGATGTCGAGCCTGCTCGGCAACTACGTCACACCGGTCCCGGCGCAGCAGCGGCTCGGCCCGCGCTGGTACCTCGGCAGCGCGGACGCCATCCTGCAGTCCCTGAACCTGGTCCATGACGAACGGCCCGACTACGTCGCGGTGTTCGGCGCCGACCACGTCTACCGCATGGACCCGTGGCAGATGCTGCAGCAGCACATCGAGGGCGGTGCGGGCGTCACCGTCGCGGGGATACGGGTGCCGCGCGCCGAGTCGTCGTCGTTCGGTGTGATCACGCCCGGCTCCGACGGGCAGACCGTCGAACGCTTCCTGGAGAAGCCCGCCGACCCGCCGGGCCTGGCGGACGATCCCGAGCGCGTGTTCGCTTCCATGGGGAACTACATCTTCACCACCAAGGCCCTCGTGGAGTCCCTCCAGCGGGACGCCGAGGACCAGAACTCCGTGCACGACATGGGCGGTTCGATCCTGCCCCAGCTCACCGGCCGCGGCGAGGCCCAGCTGTACGACTTCAGCGCCAACCACGTGCCCGGCGAGACCAGCCGCGACCGGGGCTACTGGCGCGACGTCGGCACCCTCGACGCGTACTACGACGCCCACATGGACCTCATCGCCGAGCGCCCCGCCTTCAACCTCTACAACCGCAGCTGGCCCATCTACACCCACTCGGGCCAGCTGTCCCCGGCCCGCTTCAACGCGGGCGGCATGGCCGGCGAGTCGATCATCAGCGCAGGCTGCCTGATCCGCGGGCAGGTGACGCGGTCGGTGCTCTCACCCGGTGTGGTGGTCGACCCCGGCGCCGTCGTCCAGGGCTCGGTGCTGCACGACAACGTCCACATCGGGCGGGGCGCGGTCGTGCGCGGCGCGGTCCTCGACAAGGGCGTCCAGGTGCCGCCGGGCGCGACGATCGGCGTCAACCCCGAGCGGGACGCCGAGTTGTACACGGTCTCCAAGAGCGGCGTGATCGCGCTGGGCAAGGGACAGACGGTGTCGTAGTTCCTGGACGGGAAACGGAATCCGTGTTGTCATGCCAACTGCCGTACGTGACAACGTTGTACCGCTGAGAACTGAGCAGCGAGCCGCCACCCATCCTCACCTCTCAAGGAGGATCCGTGCGCATCAGACGACTCAGAGACCGACTCACGTTCCCGCTCGTGTTACTGCTCGCGGTCGCCCTCGGATTCGCGGGACTCACCGCCGCACCGACCGCGACCGCCGCCGGGGACCCCGCCGAGGTCCACGGTCTGAAGGGCGAGTACTACACGCACTCCGCCCCGGGCGCCTTCGACTTCGACGCGCTGAAGGCCACCCGCTTCGAACCGAACCTCGACTTCGACAACCTGGAGCCGCGCCTGGCCGCCACCGCCGGACAGTCGGACGACGTCAGCGTCCGCTGGACCGGAAAGATCGTTCCGGAGAAGACCGGACCGCACACCTTCTCGATCATCGCCGACAACGGCTTCCGGCTCTGGATCGACGGAAAGATCGCCATCGACCACTGGGTCGACGACTGGGACCGCGAACAGACGGCCGAGCCCATCGAGCTGACCGCCGGCCGGGCCTACGACATCAGGATCGAGTACTTCGAGCACTACGGCGGCTCCAACTTCCACCTGCGCTGGACCCCGCCGGACAGCAGCAAGGTGGCCGTCCCGCAGTCCGCGTTCCGCCTGCCCGACGGCTTCGACTACGACGGCGCCGTCGCCGCCACGGTCCTGAGCGACGGCCGCACGATGAAGCTGGACTTCGCCCAGGACCTCGCCGCACCTCCGGCCGCCTTCACCGACCACCTCACCGCGGTGATCGGCGGCGCCGAGTGGCCCCTGGGGGCCGCAAGGCCGGACCCCGCCGACCCGAAGGCCCTGCTCGTCGCCCTCAAGGAGCCCGTGGTCGGCAACAAGACGGGCACCGCACGCGGGGCCACCGACCTCCACTACGACGGCCGGGGCGGGCTCACCAGCGCCGACGGCAACGTTGTCAAGGAGTTCTGGAGCAGCGGCCCCAACCGCTCCACCTACGAACTGCGCACCCGCTGGGCCGACGAGGTGGGACCGGACAACGCCCTCCCGGAGTACCCCCGGCCCCAGCTGACGCGCGACGCCTGGCAGAACCTCAACGGGCGCTGGCAGTTCGAGGCGGCCGAGGCGGGCCAGCAGCCGCCCCTCGGCCGGACCCTCAAGGAGCGGATCCTCGTCCCGTACCCGGTGGAGTCCCAGCTCTCCGGCATCCAGCGGCACGAGGACCGTATGTGGTACCGCCGCACCTTCACGGTTCCCCGTGACTGGCACATCGGCTCCGGCAAGCGGCTGCGGCTGAACTTCGGTGCCGTGGACTGGCGGTCCGAGGTGTACGTCAACGGCACCAAGGTCGCCGAACACAAGGGCGGTTACGACAAGTTCAGCGCCGACATCACCGACGCGCTGAAGCCCGGCCGCACCCAGGAACTCATCGTCGGCGTCTACGACCCGACCGACGCCGCGAACGGCGAGAACCCGCCGCTCGGCAAGCAGCGCCTGGACCCGAGCGGCATCTGGTACACCCCGTCGTCCGGCATCTGGCAGACGGTGTGGATGGAGCCGGTCGCACCCGACCACGTCGACTCCCTCAGGCTCGTACCGGACGCGGCGAGCGGGCGGCTCACCGTCGAGGCCAAGGGGGTGCGTGACGGCGTACCCGTCACGGCGACGGCGTACGACCGCGGGCGCAAGGTGGCCACGGCGAGCGGCCGCACCGGCACCCCGCTGACCCTGACCATCCGTGACCCGCGCCTGTGGTCGCCCGACGACCCCTTCCTGTACGACCTGAAGGTGAGCGTGGGCGCCGACCGGGTCGGCAGTTACTTCGGCATGCGGTCCGTCGCCGTCGAAAAGGTGAACGGCACCCCGCGCACCCTCCTCAACGGCGAACCCGTCTTCATGATGGCCACGCTCGACCAGGGCTTCTGGCCCGACGGCCTGCACACCGCCCCGACCGACGAGGCGCTCGCGTACGACCTGAAGGCGCACAAGGAGCTCGGTTTCAACGCCGTGCGCAAGCACATCAAGGTCGAGCCCGACCGCTGGTTCTACTGGGCCGACCGGCTGGGGCTGCTGGTCTGGCAGGACATGCCCGCGATGACCGCGGGGGTGATTCCGAGTGCGGCGGCCCGTGCCGAGTACGAGCGCGAGATGAAGGAGATGATCGACGAGCACATCAGCAGCCCGTCGGTCGTCATGTGGGTCACCTTCAACGAGGGCTGGGGCCAGTACGACGTGGGCCGTATCGCCGAGCAGGCGAAGGCCTGGGACCCGACGCGGCTGGTCAACGGCCAGTCGGGCCTCAACCTCGGGGCCGACGGCGGCACCGGCGACATCATGGACGAGCACGGCTACCCGAGCCCCGCGCTCCCGCCCCGCCCCGACGGGGAACGGGCACTCGTCAGCGGCGAGTACGGCGGCCTCGGCCTGGCGGTCCCCGGGCACGCCTGGTCCGTCCAGCAGTCGTACGTCGACGTCGACCCGGCGACCTACACCGAGGACTACCTCACGAAGCTCGACGAGGTGCGCGCGCTGGCCTGCCGGGGCAGCAACGGTGCCGTCTACACCCAGATCACGGACGTCGAGGGCGAGCTGAACGGCTTCCTGACGTACGACCGTGCGGTCATGAAGCCGGATGTCGGGCGACTGAAGGCCGCGCACGAGGCCCTGATCCGCGACGCGTCGCGCGCCGCTCCGACGGGGTGCCCGGCGCGCTGACGGCCGGCGAGTGACACGCGCCCCTGCACGGATGGCCCGCGCCCGTACGGGTGGGGTGTGTTTGCACGGGTGACGTCACCTGTCCTCGTACGACCACAAGCGCCTCATGAGTCCCGCCCCTTTCGGAGGGGCGGGACTTAATCTGCTGTTAACTGTGCGTAGCTTGATCGTACTTGACCGTAATCGCTTGTCGGCGTTTGACTACTGGCTTCACCCTTCATCGACGCGAGGCAAGCGATGACTTCTGACGTGCTCGCACCACTCGACCTGGCTTTCTGGAACATCGAGTCCGCGCAGCACCCGATGCACCTCGGTGCCCTCGGGGTCTTCGCGGCCCACTCGCCCACCGCCGGCGTCCACGCGGCCGATCTGCTCGCGGCCCGCGCCGCCGCCGTGCCGGGGCTGCGTATGCGCATCCGGGACGTATGGCGGCCCCTCGCGTTCGCACCCACCTTCCCGACCGCCTTCGGCGGGGCCGTCCGCGAGCCCACCCAGGACTTCGACCCCCTGGACCACGTCAGGCTGCACGCCCCGACCACGGACTTCCACACGGTGGCGGGCACCCTCATGGAGCGCCCGCTGCAGCGTGACAGGCCGCCCTGGGAAGCCCATGTGCTGCCCGGTGAGGACGGCACCTCGTTCGCCGTGCTCTTCAAGTTCCACCACGCCCTGGCCGACGGCCTGCGCGCCCTGACGCTCGCCGCCGCCGTCCTGGACCCGACGGACATGCCCGCGCCCCGGCCCCGGCCCGACCCGCCCCCGCGCGGACTCCTCCCCGATGTGCGCAGACTGCCGGGGCTCCTGCGCGGCGTCCTCTCCGACGTGGGCCGCGCGCTCGACATCGGAGCCTCCGTCGCCCGCTCCACCCTGGAAGTACGCCCCTGCCCCGCGCTCGCCTCGCGGTCCAGCGGCACCCGCCGTACCGCCGGTGTGGTGCTGGACCTCGACGAGGTGCACATCGTGCGCAAGGCGGTCGGCGGCACCGTCAACGACGTCCTGATCGCGATCGTCGCGGGCGCCCTGCGCCGCTGGCTGGACGAGCGCGGCGACGGCAGTGAGGGCGTGGCGCCCCGCGCCCTGATCCCCGTCTCCAACCGCCGCCCGCGCACCGCGCACCCACAGGGCAACCGGCTCTCGGGCTACCTGATACGGCTCCCCGTGGACGAACCGGATCCGCTCGGCCGCCTCGGCGCGGTCCGCACCGCCATGGACCGCAACAAGGACGCGGGCCCCAACCGGGGCGCGGGCGCCGTCGCGCTGCTCGCCGACCACGTGCCGCCGCTCGGCCACCGGCTCGGCGGGCCGCTGGTCAGCCAGGCGGCCCGGCTCTGGTTCGACATCCTCGTCACCAGCGTGCCGCTGCCCGGCCTCGGCCTGAGGCTCGGCGGGCACGCGCTCACCGAGGTCTATCCGTTCGCGCCGCTGGCCGGCGGCCAGTCCCTGGCGGTCGCGGTCTCGACCTACCGCGGCCGCGTCCACTACGGGCTCGTGGCCGACGCCGAGGCCGTGCCGGACCTCGACCGGTTCGCCGAGGCCGTCTCCGCCGAGGTGGAGACACTGCTCGACGCCTGCGCTCCATGACCCGCCCCCGCTTCCGGTGACCGGAACGGGTTTGGTCACCCGGCCCGGCGCTCCGTACAATTCCGCGTTCGACAGCGAGCGCGGAAGGAGCGCCGCGACGGGTGACCCAAGGAACGGCAGCGGCGATGACGGTGACAGAGGACGGCCCGGCGACTGTGGACGAGGCGACCGCGTTCTCGTACGGCCCCGGCATCGACCCGGAGCGGCTGGCCGTGTGCCTCAGCGTGCTGGAAGAGCTCGACAAGCTGGAGATCGACCACCCGGACGCGATCGCCGTGCGCCGGGCCACCGCGGGCATCTACCGCACGGTCAAGCAGCGCCGCCGCCAGGAGCGCCGGGCCGCCAAGACCGCCCACGACAAGGCGGTCACCGAGGCCACCGCCACCGGCTCCGCCCAGCGCATCGATGACGAGACCGAGGGCATCCTGCCGTCGTCCGTCACCGACGAGGGGCAGATCGCGGGGATACTCCAGCGACCTCGTTCCTGCTACACCTGCAAGACCCGGTACGTGGAAGTCGACTACTTCTACCACCAGCTCTGTCCCGACTGCGCCCGCGTGAACCGCGCCAAGCGCGACGCCCGCGCCGACCTCACCGGCAGGCGCGCCCTGCTCACCGGCGGTCGCGCCAAGATCGGCATGTACATCGCGCTCAGGCTGCTGCGCGACGGCGCGCACACCACGATCACCACGCGCTTCCCGAAGGACGCCATCCGTCGCTTCAAGGCCATGGACGACTCGGCGGACTGGATGCACCGCCTGGAGGTCGTCGGCATCGACCTGCGCGACCCGGCGCAGGTCGTGGCCCTCGCCGACCAGGTCGCCGAGGCAGGCCCGCTCGACATCCTCGTCAACAACGCGACGCAGACCGTGCGCCGCCTGCCCTCCGCCTACGCCGCCCTGGTTGAGGGCGAGAGCGCCCCGCTGCCCGCCGGGGAGCTCCCAGCCCACCACGTCATCGGCGCCTTCAACTCCGGCGCGGTCGACGGCCTGGCCGCCCTGCCCCTCGGTACCAGCGGCCTCGACGCGCAGAAGGTCGCCGACCTCGCCCTGGTCGCGGGCAACGCCAGCGTCGAGCGGCACCTCGACGGCACCGCCATCGACGCGGGCGGCCTGGTCCCCGACGTCGTGGACACCAACACCTGGGTGCAGACGATCGAGCAGATCTCCCCGGTGGAACTCCTTGAGACGCAGTTGTGCAACTACACGGCGCCGTTCATCCTGATCAGCAAGCTCCGCCCGGCCATGGCCGAGGCCGCCAGGAGAGCGACGAGCGGACGCGCGTACGTCGTGAACGTCTCCGCGATGGAGGGCGTCTTCGGCCGCGGATACAAGGGCGCGGGGCACCCGAACACCAACGCGGCCAAGGCCGCGATGAACATGGTGACGCGGACCAGCGGCCAGGAGATGTTCCAGACCGACGGCATCCTGATGACCTCGGTCGACACCGGCTGGATCACCGACGAGCGCCCCCACTACGACAAGCTGCGCCTCGCCGAGGCCGGCTTCCACGCGCCGCTCGACCTGGTGGACGGCGCGGCCCGGGTCTACGATCCGATTGTGCGCGGTGAGCAGGGCGAGGACCTGTACGGCGTCTTCCTCAAGGACTACGCGCCCGGTAAGTGGTGAGCCGCCGCCTGTGACGTGCCGTCGGCACGCACCGGGGTACCCGGCCCTCACGAGGACGACCGCGCCGGGAGTTGCCATGAACAATTCACACGGAATCGATCCGCGAAGCCACGACGATCCGCGCAACGTGTATCCGACCGACGAGGAGTTCTACGCGAGGGACCGTCCGGACCACCCCGAACTGCCGGAGGACCGGCCCCGCGGTGGTGGCCCCACGGAAACGGTGAGGCACCCCTGGACCTGGGGGACGATCCTGCTCGTCGCCTGCATCATCCTGCTGGTCCTCGTGGGCATCGCCCTGTTCCCGTGAGGGAGGGGCAGTCCTCGTCATCCGCGAGGTGGCGCCTGTGACCGCAGGCGGTCGTGGACGGCGTACCCGGAGGAGGTGTGCGCCGCCCTGACCCGCGTTCCGCCGTCCACCAGCAGATCCGCCCCCGTCACCCACTCCGCCGCGTCCGAGGCCAGCCACACGACGGCCCGCGCTATGTCCTCGGGCGCGCCCAGGCGGCCCAGCGGGAGTCCCGTGGCGAGCTCCTCCTCCGCGCCCTCCCACACGAACCGCGCCATCTCGGTGCGGACGAGCCCGGGGGAGACGGAATTGACCCGCACCGTGGGCGCCAGCTCGCCGGCGAGCTGCCGGGTGAGGTGCAGCAGGGCCGCCTTGCTGGTGCCGTAGGCGCCGACGTGGGGCCCGACATGCCCCGCGCCCTCCGTGCAGACGTTCACCACGGCACCTCCGTGCTCGCCCATCCAGGCCCGCCACGCATGCTGCACCAGCCGCAGCGGCGCCTCGACGTTGACGGCGAAGGCATCGCGCAGACGGTCGGGATCGACGTCCAGGAGCGGCCCGTACGGCTCGTTCGTGCCCGCGTTGTTGACGACGAGGTCGATCCGGCCGAACTCCCGCAGCGTCAGCTCGGCCAGCGCCCTCAGATGCGCCGGGTCGGCCACCGACCCCGCGAGCCCGATGCCGCCGAGCGCGGCGGCGGCCCGTGCCACACTCTCCGGATCACGTGCCGTGACACAGACACGCGCACCGGCCGCCACCAGCGCCTCGGCGACGGCGAGCCCGATCCCGCGCGAGGCCCCGGTGACGATCGCGGCCCGGCCCTGGAGTCCGTAGGGAGAGGTCATCCGCGTACCGTCTCATGACGGGCCGTCAGTTCACAGACGGATGGTGAAGGCGCGGCGCTCCTCGTGCCGTTCCGTCGTCGGCCGGACACGGAACGATTCAGGGCAGTTCCCTCTGTTTCCGGCCCCATCGAGCGGGCACCCGCTCAAATGGTTACCCTGTAGCGGACGGACAGTCTTATATGGGTTCCACCCACACCCGGTCCGTCCCGGGACAAGCCGGTCACAACGGCATGTTCTCACCACAACTCGACAGGCGCCACCGCGTCCGAACCATTTCTGAAGCCGACCCAAGCGGGCGTCCAGCGCACGGCAGTACGGTGAGCCGGCCCGTCCCGAGGGTGACCCGACACATAAGGAGTGCGCGGTGACACCGGAGAAGAGCAATCGCGATCAGCGGCCCAAGGATCGTGCGGAGCGCGGAGGCCGCCGGCCCCAGAAGCAGCTCGGCAGCCTCGACGTCTGGGCCAGGTCCGCACCGATCCGCCTCGCGGGGTACGAGGACGACCTCGCGGAGCCCCACATCCTCCCCAGCGTGGACTGATCGGGCAGGACCCGCCGCGATCGCCGGTGGCATGGGCGTGCCACACTCGCGCCCATGCTGATCAGAGAAGCCACGCCCGGGGACTGGCCGCGCATCTGGCCCTTCTGGCACCGCATCGTCGCCGCCGGCGAGAGCTACACCTGGGACCGGGACACCTCCGAAGAAGCCGCTCGCGCCCTGTGGATGGCGCCTGCCAAGCGTGTGTACGTCGCCGAGGACGCCACCGGAGCCGTCGTCGGCTCCGCCTATCTCACGCCCAACTACGGCGGTCCCGCGGCCGGCGTGGCCAACGCGGGCTTCATGGTGGATCCCGGCCAGGGCGGGCGCGGCATCGGGCGCGCCCTCGCCGAGCACGTCCTCGCCGCGGCGAAGGCCGAGGGTTACCGGGGCATGGTGTTCAACGCCGTCGTCGAGACCAACCCGGCCGTGCGGCTGTGGACGTCGCTGGGCTTCACCGTTCTCGGCACCGTGCCGGACGCGTACGACCATCCCCGGCACGGGCGGGTCGGGCTGCACGTCATGTACCGGGCCCTGTGACCGGACGCTTGCGTCCTCAGCCGAGCGGCGCCGTGCGCTGCCAAGGGCGCAGTTCCGCCAACTGGCCCGCCAGTGCGAGGAGTTCGAGTTCGCTGCCCGGGCGGCCCACGAGCTGGACCGCGCACGGCGCACCGCCCGGCAGCGTGCCGAACGGCACGGACATCGCCGGCCAGCCGGTCAGGTTCCACGGCGGCGTCAACGGCGAGTAGGCGGTGTTGGCCAGCAGGTTGCGCAGCCAGCCGCGCTCGTGCCAGGGCGCGGCGGCGGGACCGCGCCGGGCCAGCGCCGGGGTGAGCAGCACGTCGTGCTCGGCGAAGAACGGCTCCATACGGCGACGCAGCCGGTCGCGGCGGTCGCCCTCCCGGACGCTCCGGACGAAGCGGCGGCCCACGGCCGCGTGGACGCGGGTGCGGCGGGCGAGGTCCCGTGGATCGAGCCCCCGGGCGTCGACCGACGTTCCCGCCGTCCAGTGCGCCAGGGACGCCGTGCCCAGCCACAGCGGGTACGGCGGATCGGCGCGCCGCACCCGGTGCCCCGCCCCGGCCAGCAGCTTCGCCGCCTCACGGGCCGCGGACGTGTACGGGCGGCTGACGGTCACGCCGGGCAGCGGGCTGCGCACGGAGACCGCGATCCGGCGGGGCTCGGCCCCGGACGGACGGGCCGCGTCGGGCGCGTCCGCCAGCACCGAGAACATCAGCCGGGCGTCCTCGGCCGTGGTCGCGAGCGGCCCGTTCTCGGACATGCCGAACCAGTCGCCGTCACCGATGCCCGCCGGGACCACCCCGCGGCCCGGCTTCAGGGCGATCAGCCCGCAGTTGGCGGCCGGGATGCGCAGTGAGCCCATCCCGTCGTTGCCGAGCGCGACCGGCACCATACCGGCGGCGACCGCCGCCGCGCTGCCGCCCGACGAACCGCCCGCCGTACGCGTGGTGTCCCACGGGTTGCGCACGATGCCGTACACCCCCTCCGAGGTGCCGAAGACGCACAGCTCGGGCACGTTCGTGAGGCCCACGACCACGGCGCCCGCGGCACGCAGCCGGGCCACCGTGACGTGGTCCTGCCCGGCCGGTGTGTCCGGGGTCGCGGCGCTGCCGACGCGGGTCGACTCGCCCCGTACGGCGAGGTTGTCCTTGACCGCCACGGGCACCCCGGCGAGGGGCAGTTCGGGCAGGTCGCCACGGGCGCCCACCTCGTCCGCCTCGGCCAGGGCCGCCTGCGCCCGTACCGTACGGAACGCTCCGACGCGGGCGTCGAGCAGCTCGATCCGCGCGAGGTGCTCCGCCACGACCTCGCGGGGTGTGATCCGCCTCTCCCGTACGGCGGCGGCGATCTCGGCGGCGGTCCGGCCGGCCCAGCTGGTCACGGGCGCTCCCTGTGCGTGAGGCATGGACGTACTCGCCGGTAGCCGACGGGTACGAGGAGCACTGTGCCCTGCCGGAGGCGCCACGTCGAGCGTCCCGTTTCTCGACCTTCGGCGCCCCGTTCGATGAGTGCGGTGAGTTCCGATGAGTTCCCATGAGTTCTTCGACATCTGCCGAGGAAATGTTTCAACACCCGTATGCGCACGCCCCATTGACAGCAGAGGGAGCGCCCTCCAAGGATCAGACATCCGATGACTGCGAACTGCCTGTGAGGTGGTGCGGTATGGCGTGGTCCAGATTGGCCGGTGCCGTGGCGGGGCTGGTCCTGCTCGCGGCGCCCGTTCCGGCGGCGGCGCAGGCCCAGGAGGCGGGGCCGCCGCCCGTCACGGTGCCCGCACTGTCCAACTGGGCGCCTGGAGAGGGAAGTTACGCGTTCGGGCGCAGTACCCGCATCGTCGTCCGTGACCAGGAGTCACGCGAGGTCGCGGACACCCTCGCCGACGATCTGCGAGAGGCCGGCCGCGGCACCGTACCCGTCGTCGGGGACGTCACGCCACGGACCGGAGACATCGTTGTCGACATCGACCCCTCCGCGGCCCGGCTCGGCAGCGAGGGGTACGAACTCCGTGCGGGCACCAGCCTGTCGATCACCGGCAGGACGGACACCGGCGCCTTCTACGGCACCCGGACCCTGCTCCAGCTCCTCGCCCAGGGCGACCGCGTGCCCGCCGGAAGCACCGTCGACGTGCCCGAGTACGAGGAACGCGGCGTCGGCGTCTGCGCCTGCTACGTCAACATCTCCACGGAGTGGCTGGAGAACCTGGTGCGCGACATGGCGTACCAGAAGCTCAACCAGCTCCTCCTCGAACTGAAGGTGAAGAGCGACGCCCACCCCGAGGCCAACACCTGGGGCTACTACACCAAGGACCAGATCCGCCGCCTCGTCGCCCTCGGCGAGAAGTACCACGTGGAGATCATCCCGGAGATCAACTCCCCGGGCCACATGGACCCCTGGATCGAGAACCGCCCCGACCTGCAGCTCACCGACTCCGACGGTGTCAAGCAGCCCTCCCGGCTCGACGTCACCCAGCAGGCCGCCTTCGACTACTACACGAGCCTGATGGACGAGTACGCCGAGGTCTTCCCGGCCACCTCCTGGCACATGGGCGCCGACGAGTACATGCTCGGCTCCGACTTCGCCAAGTACCCGCAGGTCCTCGCCTACGCACGCCAGAAGTACGGTGCGAACGCCACCCCGCAGGACGCGTTCATCGACTTCGTCAACCGCGTCCAGGCCCATGCCGCCGCACAGGGCAAGAAGCTGCGTATCTGGAACGACGGGCTCACCGGCGCCAACACCGTGCCGGTCACCGCGGGCACGACGGTCGAGCACTGGCTGAACGTGGCGGTGAAGCCCAGTCGGATCCTCGCGCAGGGCTATCCGTTGATGAACGCCTCCTACTCCCTCTACCTGGTGCGCGGCGGCTTCCACACGGACACCAAGGGCCTGTACGACCAGGGCTGGGACCCGCGCAGCTTCGAGGGCGAGAAGCTCGCCTCGCGCACCGGCGTCACCGGGGCGAAGATCAGCCTGTGGCCGGACAACGGACGCGGCGAGACCGAGAACGAGGTCGCCGTCGCCCTGGACCCGGCGCTGAGGCACATCGCCCAGGCCACCTGGGGAGCGCCCCGCCCGGACCCCACCTACACGGAGTTCACGGCCCGCGCCCGAGCCTTGGGCCACGCCCCCGGATGGCGTGACCTGACCCGCGTACCGCTCGCCGACGGGACGTACACCTTCCGCAGTGACGGCGTGACGCGTGACCTCCAGGTCGCACGCACCCCCGACGGTTATGTGACCCTGAAGTCCGTCACGAGCGGCAGGTGCCTGGAGACACGCAGCGGGAAGCTGACCCTCAACGTGCCGCTGGAACCGGGCAGTTCGGTCACCGAGGAGACCTGCGCCGCCTCGAACACCCTGCAGCGCTGGGTGCCCGTGCCCGCGCCCGGAGGCCACCGGCTCGTCAACGCGATCACCCGCATGGCCGTGCACGTCACGGACGACGGACGCCTCGTCCAGTACCCGCCGGACCAGCGCCCGCCCGCCGTGTGGCAGGTGACCGCCCACTGACGGGACGGCCTCACCAGGACCTGTCCGAGTGACCCGGAGCATCCCGCCCGACCCGAGGAGCACACGCGCATGGCCATCTCCCGAAGAGCCTTCGTCACGGCGGCCGCGACGCTCGCCGACTCCACCGGAACCTCCCTCGCCCTCACGACACCCGCGGCAGCGGCCGAGACGGCCCCCTTCGCCGACGGGCCCCCGTACCGCATCCCCGTCAGCCCCGACGACACGGCGGACGAACTCGTCCGCAAGGCGTCCGAGGTCCGGCCCACCGCACGGCAGATCGCCTGGCAGCGGCTGGAACGCACCGCCTTCCTGCACTTCGGCGTGAACACCTTCACCGGTCTCGAATGGGGCACCGGAGACGAGGACCCCGACGTCTTCCAGCCGACCGGGCTCGACACCGACCAGTGGGCCCGCGCCCTGCGCGACGGCGGTTTCAAGCTCGCCATCCTCACCGTCAAGCACCACGACGGTTTCGTGCTCTACCCCTCCCGCTACACCGGTCACACGGTGGCGTCGAGCAGTTGGCAGGGCGGACAGGGCGACGTGCTGCGCTCGTTCGCCGACTCGATGCGCCGCCACGGCATCAAGGTCGGTGTGTACATCTCGCCGGCCGACGAGAACCAGTACCTGCACGGCGTGTACGCCAACGGCAGCGCCCGCTCCCAGCGCACCATCCCCACCCCGGTCGCGGGGGACGACCGCCCGGACGACGGGCCCACCTTCACGCTCCCGGCCACCGACTACGGCGCCCATATGCTCGACCAGCTCTACGAGGTCCTCACCGAGTACGGGCCCGTCGACGAGGTGTGGTTCGACGGCGCCCAGGGGCGCATCCCGCCGGACAAGGTCGAGACGTACGACTGGGACAGCTGGTACACGCTGATCCGGAGCCTCGCACCGGACGCCACCATCGCCGTGTCCGGCCCCGATGTGCGCTGGGTCGGCAACGAGGGCGGGTTCGCCCGGGAGAACGAGTGGAGTGTCGTACCCGTCCAGGAGAAGGACAACGGGCGCATGGACTTCGCGCTCTCGTACGACGCGCCCGACATGGGCGGCCGGGACGCCCTGGTCGCCGCGCGGCCCGTGGCCGACCACCTGCAGTGGTGGCCGGCCGAGGCCGATGTGTCCATCCGGGACGGCTGGTTCTACCACGCCGACCAACAGCCCAAGTCCGTCCAGCAGTTGACCGACATCTACTTCGGCTCGGTGGGACGCAACGCCGTACTGCTGCTGAACGTGCCGCCGGACAAGGCCGGTCTGCTCCCGGCCTCCGACGTCACCCGGCTGCGGGAGTTCCGTGAGCGGATCGACCGAGAGCTGCCGGAGGACCTGGCCCTCGGGGCACAGGTCACTACCTCGCCGGGCACGGTCACCGTGGACCTCGGCGCGGCACGCGAGGTGGACCGTGTCCGGCTCGCGGAGGACATCCGGTACGGGCAACAGGTCGAGGACTTCGTCGTCGAGGCCGAACGAGGCGGCGCCTGGACACGGGTCGCCGGGGCCGGGACGATCGGCGCCAGCCGGATCCTGCTGCTGAGCGCGCCCGTACGGGCCCGCCGGTGGCGGGTGCGGGTGACACGGTCCCGACAGGCCGCGAGGATCGGGGAGTTCGGGCTGTACCGTTCGCGGCTCCAGGCGGCGGCCGGATCACCGTATGGCCGACTGCGTGGGCCGTGGCGCGCTAGTCCTTGAGCTGGGTGCGCAGCCACTGCTCCACCTCGCCCACGTGCGCGGCGGCGGCCGCTCGTGCCGCCTCCGGGTCGTGGGCGAGCAGGGCGCGGTGGATGGCGGCGTGCTCGCTGCGGGTGCGGGCGAAGGCGCCCTCCTCCTGGTAGCCGCGCCAGACCCGGGCGCGGAAGGTGCGGGAGGACAGACCCTCCAGGATCGCGGCCATCGTCTCGTTGCCCGCGGCGGCCGCGATCTCACGGTGGAAGGCGAGGTCGTGGGCGATGATCTCCTCGGGGTCGTCCGTGCCGTTCATCGCGGTCAGGTGCTTCTCGACCTCCGCGAGCTGGTCCTCCGTGATGCGCGCGGCGGCCAGCGCGGTCGCCGTCGACTCCAGGATGCGGCGCACCTCCAGCAGCTCGACCAGACGGGGACCACGGGACAGGTCGGCGACCACGCCGAAGGTCTCCAGCAGGTCCCCGGCCTCCAGCTGGGTGACGTAGATGCCGGACCCGTGCCGTGCCTCCAGCACCCCGAGCACCGTGAGCGCCCGGATCGCCTCCCGCATCGAGCTGCGCGACATGCCGAGCTGGGCCGCGAGGTCCCGCTCGGTGGGCAGCCGCTGCCCCGGCTCCAGGCGGCCCTCGGCGATCATCGCCTTGATCCGCTCGATGGCGCGCTGCGTCACCGTGGCCTTCTGCGGAGCGGCCTCGCTCGGGGTCTCGTTCACGCCACTCCTCCTGTTGTCGGTGCGCCGCAGTCTAACCAGGCAGGTGGTCGGACCACTACATCCAGAAAGCGGGAAATCCTGGTGCCGGAGGGTGTTGTGAAGGGGAAGTGGTCTGATAAATATGCGTGCACCTGCTGGAACCGCTCGACGAGGAGCTGAGAGATGGCCGGCACAAACCCACGGAACGGGCAGACAGGGGCACGGAAGGTACGCGCGGCGGTCGCCGCGTCCTGTGCCGCCCTCGTGCTCGCGGCGTGCGGCAGCACCAAGGACGACGTCTCCTCCGGCGGGGAGGGCGGCGGCGACGGCAAGGTCGGGGTGATCCTGCCCCTGCTGACCTCGCCGTTCTGGCAGTCGTACAACGACTACGTGCCCAAGATGGCCAAGACCGAGGGCGTCGACGCGCTCAAGACGGTCAACTCCAACAGCGACCCGTCCCAGCAGATCACCGACATCAACAACGCCCTCAACCAAGGGGCCAAGGGCCTCGTCGTCGCTCCCCTCGACAGCGCCGCCATCGTCGCGGGGCTCGACCAGGCCGAGCGCAAGGGCGTCCCGGTGGTCGCCGTGGACGTGGCGCCCGACAAGGGCAAGGTCGCGATGGTCGTCCGCGCCAACAACGTCGCGTACGGCGAGAAGGCCTGCGAGTACCTCGGCAAGCAGATTCCGTCCGGCAAGGTCGTGCAGATCATGGGCGACCTCGCCTCGGTCAACGGCCGCGACCGCTCCGAGGCGTTCCGGGCCTGTGTGAAGAAGAACTTCCCCCGGCTGAAGGTGCTGGAGATCCCCGCCAAGTGGGAGTCCGACACCGCGGCCTCCAAGCTGGACACGCTCCTCAACGCCAACCCCGACATCAAGGGCATCTACATGCAGGCCGGCGGTGTGTACCTCGCGCCGACCCTGCAGACCCTGAAGTCCAAGGGGATGCTGAAGAAGGCCGGCCAGGACGGCCACATCACGATCGTCTCGAACGACGGCATCCCGCAGGAGTTCGACGCCATCCGCAAGGGCGAGATCGACGCCACCGTCTCGCAGCCCGCCGACGCCTACGCGAAGTACGGCATGTACTACATCAAGGCCGCGATGGAGGGGAAGACGTTCAAGCCCGGCCCGACCGACCATGGCTCCACGATCGTCAAGCTGCCCAGCGGCATCCTTGAGGACCAGCTGCCCGCGCCACTGGTGACCAAGGACAACGTCGACGACCCCGAGCTCTGGGGCAACACGGTCAAATGAGCGCTGCCACCGCCACCCCCCTGGTAGAGGCCACGGGCATCGTCAAGCGTTACGGGCCCACCGTCGCCCTGCAGGACGGCCGGCTGACCGTCCTGCCCGGCGAGTCCCACGCCCTCGTCGGCCGCAACGGCGCGGGCAAGTCCACCCTCGTCACCGTCCTCACCGGACTCCAGGCGCCCGACGCGGGCACCGTCCGCTTCGACGGTGAGCCGGCACCCCCGCTCGGCGACCGGGCGGCCTGGCGCTCCAAGGTGGCCTGCGTCTACCAGAGGCCCACCGTGGTCCCCGAGCTGACGGTCGCCGAGAACCTCTTCCTCAACCGCCAGCCCGACAGCCGGCGCGGCTTCTTCAGCTGGCGCCGCCTGCACACGGAGGCCACCGCGGTCCTCGACACCTGGGACGTGCACGTCGACCCCGGCGCCCGTACCGCCGACCTCAAGGTCGAGGACCGGCAGATGGTGGAGATCGCCCGGGCCCTGAGCCAGGGCGCCCGCTTCATCATCCTCGACGAACCCACCGCCCAACTCGACAACCGCGAGATCGAGCGCCTCTTCGAGAGGATGCGCGCACTCCAGGAGTCCGGCGTCACCTTCCTGTTCATCTCCCACCACCTCCAGGAGGTGTACGAGGTCTGCCAGGCGGTGACCGTGCTGCGGGACGCCCGCTGGATCACCACCGCACCCGTGGCCGAACTCCCGCGCGCCGCGCTGGTGGAGGCGATGGCGGGGGAGGCGGTCGCCGAACGCCAGGCGGCCGCGGCGGAGGCCGTGGTGGAACAGGACGGCGTCGACGCGCCCGTCGTCCTCGACGTGCGGGACCTGACCTCGGACACGTACCGGGACGTCGCCCTGACCGTCCGCCGCGGTGAGGTCGTCGGGCTCGCCGGCTCCAGCGGCAGCGGAAAGATCGCGCTCGCCGAGACCTTCGCCGGACTGCACACCCCGACGTCCGGAACCGCCCTGCTGGACGGCACACCGCTCCCCTTCGGCGACGTCCGGGCCACCCTGAAGGCCGGCGTCGGCTGCGTACCCCGCGACCGGCACGGCCAGGGGCTCGTCTTCGGCATGACCATCGGCGACAACGCCACGATGAGCGTCCTGGACCGGCTCGGGCGGTACGGGCTCGTCGGCACCGCCCGCAAGCGCGGTGTCGCCACCGAGCTGATCGAGCGCCTCGACATCCATGCCGAGGGCCCCGACCAGCCCGTCTCGGACCTCTCCGGCGGCAACGCCCAGAAGGTCGTGATGGCCCGCGCCCTCGCCTCCGATCCCCGTCTGCTGGTGCTCATCAACCCCACCGCGGGCGTGGACGTGAAGTCCAAGGAGTCCCTGCTCTCGCGGGTGGACAGCGCCCGCGAGGACGGCACCGCCGTGCTCGTCGTCTCCGACGAACTCGACGACCTGCGCCGCTGCGACCGCGTCCTCGTCCTCTTCCACGGCCGGGTCGTCGCCGAGCACCGGGCGGGCTGGCACGACCACGAGCTGATCGCCTCCATCGAAGGAGTGGACCATGGCTGACACGAAGGCCCCGTCGGCCTCTGCACCCACCCCCGTGAAAGCGCCCGACAGCAAGACCCTCAAGAGCGTGCTGCTGAACCGCGCCCGCGAACTCGCGCTGCTCCCCGCTCTGTTGCTGCTGGTGGTGATCGGCGCCTTTGTCAACGACTCGTTCCTCACCGAACGTACGCTGGTCTCCATCCTCGCGTCCTCCGCCGCGCTCGCGATGGTGGTGCTGGCCGAGGCGCTGGTGCTGATCATCGGCAAGATCGACCTGTCGCTGGAGTCGGTGGTCGGTATCGCGCCCGCCGTCGGCGCGCTGCTGGTGCTGCCCGTCGCAACGTCGGGCTGGGGCACCGAATGGCCCGCCGCCCTTGCCCTGCTGGCGATCCTCGTCGTGGGCGGGGCGATCGGCGCGTTCAACGGCTTACTCGTGGTGAAGCTCAAGCTGAACGCCTTCATCGTCAGCCTCGCCATGCTGATCGTGCTGCGCGGTCTGCTGGTCGGCTCGACCAAGGGCAAGACGCTGTTCGACATGCCCGACGCGTTCTTCTCACTGGCCACCACCACGTTCCTGCGCATCCCGATGTCGGTGTGGCTGGCCGCGATCTCCTTCGGCATCGCCGGACTGGTCCTCAGGTACCACCGGATCGGCCGCTCGCTGTACGCCATCGGAGGCAACACGGAAGCCGCCCGCGCCGCCGGCATCCGGGTCGACCGGGTGGTTTTCGGGGTGTACGTCGTCGCCGGCGTCCTCGCCGCGGTCGGCGGGATCATGACGACCGGCTACGTCGGCGCGATCAGCGCCAACCAGGGCAACAACATGATCTTCACGGTGATGGCGGCGGCGGTCATCGGCGGCATCAGCCTCGACGGTGGCAAGGGCACCATGTTCGGCGCCCTCACCGGCGTCCTGCTTCTCGGTGTCGTACAGACCCTGCTGCAACTTGCCCAGGTGCCGTCCTTCTGGATCCAGGCAATCTACGGAGGCATCATCCTCATCGCTCTCATGATCGCCCGCGTCACCACGGGCCGCGCCCAGGACTGACCAGCCGACTCCTCGTCACCGAGTTACCGAGTTACCGAGTTACCGAGTTACCGACCGAAAGGCCTTCCGTGTCCCCGACCCCCGGCACCCCCTCCTGCGTCACCGCGGTCGACACCTACGACATCCGCTTCCCGACCTCGCGTGAGCTCGACGGCTCCGACGCGATGAACCCGGACCCCGACTACTCGGCCGCGTACGTCGTGCTGCGCACCGACGCGACCGACGCGACCGACGCGTCCGCCGGTCTGGAGGGGCACGGCTTCACCTTCACCATCGGGCGGGGCAATGATGTCCAGGTCGCCGCGATCGACGCCCTGCGGAGCCATGTGGTCGGACGGTCCGTCGACGAGCTGTGCGACGACCCCGGCTCCCTGTTCCGGGACCTGATCGGCGACAGCCAGCTGCGCTGGCTCGGGCCCGAGAAGGGCGTGATGCACATGGCCATCGGCGCGGTCGTCAACGCGGTGTGGGACCTGGCCGCCAAACGCGCCCGCAAACCCCTGTGGCAGCTGCTCGCCGATGCCGAACCCGAGTGGCTGGTCCGCCAGATCGACTTCCGCTACCTCACGGACGCGCTCACCCCGGGCGAGGCGCTGGAGCTGCTGCGACAAGGGAAGGAAGGCGCCGAGGACCGGACGGCCCGGCTGCTCGCACAGGGCTACCCCGGCTACACCACCTCCCCGGGCTGGCTCGGCTACAGCGACGAGAAGCTCACCCGGCTGGCCGCCCAGGCCGTCGCCGACGGGTTCCGGCAGATCAAACTGAAGGTGGGCGCGGACCTCGCCGACGACGTACGGCGCTGCCGCGTCGCCCGTTCCGTCGTCGGTCCGGACATCCGTATGGCCATCGACGCCAACCAGCGGTGGAACGTCGACGAGGCGATCCAGTGGGTGTCGGCGCTCGCCGAGTTCGAGCCGTACTGGATCGAGGAGCCGACCAGCCCCGACGACGTGCTCGCCCACGCGGCGATCCGCAAGGCCGTCGCCCCCGTCAAGGTCGCCACCGGCGAACACGTCCAGAACCGCATCGTCTTCAAGCAGCTCCTCCAGGCGGGCTCACTCGACGTCCTCCAGATCGACGCGGCCCGCGTCGGCGGCGTCAACGAGAACCTGGCGATCCTGCTGCTCGCGGCCAAGTTCGGGGTACCCGTCTGCCCGCACGCGGGCGGGGTCGGGCTGTGCGAGCTCGTCCAGCACCTGGCGATGTTCGACTACGTGGCGCTCACCGGCACCACCGAGAACCGGGTCATCGAGTACGTCGACCATCTGCACGAGCACTTCATCGACCCGGTGGTGATCCGCGAGGGTCACTACACGGCACCCACCGCGCCGGGCTTCTCCGCCACCATGCGGCCGGAGTCCATCGCGCAGTACACGTTCCCGGGTGGCACCTTCTGGGCGGCCGACCTTGAGACGCAGCAGCTTGAGACACAGAAGAAGGGACAGGCGGCATGAGTGACTTCGAGGGTCTCAGGGCGCTGGTGACGGGCGGTGCCTCCGGTATCGGCCGGGCGACCGCCGAACTCCTCGCCGCCCGCGGCGCCCGGGTCGCCGTCCTGGACCTCGACCCCTCCTCGGTCGAGGAGCCCCTGCTCGGTTACCGGGCCGACGTCACCGACGACACGTCCGTACGCGAGGCCGTGGCCGCGGCGGTCGCCGGCCTCGGTGGACACGGCGTGCTGGACGTACTGGTCAACAACGCGGGCATCGGCGCCCAGGGGACGGTCGAGGACAACGACGACGAACAGTGGCACCGCGTCCTCGACGTCAACGTCGTCGGCATGGCCCGCGTGACCCGCGCCGCCCTGCCCCACCTGCGCCAGTCGGCGCACGCCGCCATCGTGAACACCTGCTCCATCGCCGCCACCGCCGGTCTGCCCCAGCGTGCCCTCTACTCCGCGTCGAAGGGCGCCGTCCTCTCCCTCACCCTCGCCATGGCCGCCGACCACGTCCGCGAGGGCATCCGTGTGAACTGCGTGAACCCGGGCACGGTCGACACCCCGTGGGTCGGCCGCCTGCTGGACGCCGCCGCCGACCCCGCCGCCGAACGGGCCGCCCTCGAAGCCCGCCAGCCCACCGGCCGCCTCGTCTCGTCAGCAGAGGTCGCGGGCGCCATCGCCTACCTGGCGAGCCCGCTGTCCGGCGCCACCACCGGGATGGCGCTCGCGGTGGACGGCGGCATGCAGGGGCTGCGGCTGCGGCCGGTGGGCCAGTGAACACGCTCGGCCGGAGCGGCGTCGAGGTCACCGCCCTGTCCTTCGGCGCCGCGGGGATCGGCAACCTGTACAGGGAGGTCAGCGACGAGCAGGCGGACGCGGCTCTCGGCGCCGCCTGGTCGGCCGGCATCCGGTACTTCGACACCGCGCCGCACTACGGCCTCGGACTGTCGGAGCGGCGCGTGGGCGCGTTCCTGCGGGAGCGGCCGCGCGATACGTACGTGATCTCCACCAAGGTGGGCCGCCGCCTGGAACCCGCCGACGGGCACGGCGACGACCTGGCCCACGGCTTCGCCGTACCCGCCACCCACCGGCGCGTGTGGGACTTCAGCGCCGACGGCGTACGCCGGGGCCTGGAGGACAGCCTGGAGCGGCTCGGTCTCGACCGTGTGGACGTCGTCTACCTCCACGACCCGGACGACCACGCCGAACAGGCCTTCCGCGAGGGCTACCCCGCACTGGAACGACTGCGCTCCGAGGGCGTCGTCGGGGCGATCGGCGCGGGCATGAACCAGTCGGCCATGCTGACCCGTTTCGTGCGGGACACCGACGTCGACGTGGTGCTCTGCGCGGGCCGGTACACCCTCCTCGAACAGGGCGCGCTGGCCGACCTGCTGCCCGCGGCCGAGGAGCACGGGACGTCCGTGGTCGTCGGCGGTGCCTTCAACTCCGGCCTGCTGGCCGATCCGAAGCCCGGAGCCACCTACAACTACGCGTCCGCTCCGCAGGAGTTGGTGGCGCGTGCCCTGCGACTGAAGGACATCGCCGAACGGCACGGCACGACGCTGCGTGCGGCCGCGCTCGCCTTCCCCGCCGCGCATCCGGCCGTAGCGAGCGTCCTCGTCGGCGCCCGCTCGGCGGACGAGGCCCGCGACGGCGCGGAGCAGTTCGCGGCCCTCGTGCCCGCGGACTTCTGGCGGGAACTGGTCGCCGAGGGACTGCTGCCGAAGGACGCACCCGTACCACCAGTACCCCGAGTACCACCGGTACCACCTGTCCCCGCGTCCGGAGAGGAGACGTCGTGAGAGTCGCCCTGCACACCAAGGTCCGCGCCGACCGCACAGAGGAGTACGAGGCCGCGCACCGCGAGGTCCCGAAGGAGCTCACCGACGCGATCCGCGGGGCGGGAGCCACCTCCTGGACGATCTGGCGCAGCGGCACCGACCTCTTCCACGTCCTGGAGTGCGAGGACTACGCACGCCTGCTCGCCGAACTGGAGAAGCTGCCGGTCAACATCGCGTGGCAGGCCCGGATGGCCGAGCTGCTCGACGTCGTCCACGACTACTCCAGTGAGGGCGCGGACGCCGGACTGCCCGTCGTGTGGGAGCTGCCGTGACCGTGGACGCGCACCACCACGTGTGGGACCTCTCCGTACGCGACCAGGAGTGGATCAGAGGTACCGAACTCCAGCCGCTGCGCCGCGACTTCACCATGGCGGACTTCGAACCCGAGGCCCGCGCCCTGCACATCGACCGCAGCGTCCTCGTGCAGACGGTCACCGTCGCCGAGGAGACCCCGGAGTTCCTGGCGCTCGCCGAACGGCACGAGCTGATCGCGGGAGTGGTCGGCTGGACGGACCTGACGAGCCCCCGCGTCGCCGACGAACTCGCCCGGCTGCGCGAACTCCCCGGCGGACACCACCTGAAGGCCATCCGCCACCAGGTCCAGGGCGAGCCCGCCCCCGAGTGGCTGCTCCGCCCGGACGTGCGCCGGGGACTCGAAGCGGTCGCCGCGGCGGGCCTCGTGTACGACCTGGTGGTGCTGCCTCATCAGCTCCCGGCCTGCGTAAAGGCGGCTGCCGCCCTGCCCGGCCTCACCTTCGTCCTCGACCATCTGGGCAAACCACCCATCGCCTCAGGAGAACTCCAGCCCTGGGCGTCCGACGTCCACGCGCTCGCGGAACTCCCCAACACGGTGTGCAAGCTGTCGGGGATGGTGACGGAGACGGATCCGGGGAGATGGCGTTCGGGCTGGCCGGCGGGGGAGCTGCGTCCGTACGCCGACACGGTGCTGGACGCCTTCGGCCCCGCCAGGCTGATGTTCGGCTCCGACTGGCCGGTGTGCACCCTGGCGGCGACGTACGCCGAAGTCACCCATGGCACGGGCGTGTTGGCGTCCGGCCTGAGCCCGGACGAGAAGCAGGACCTCTTCGAGGGCACCGCCACGCGCGTCTACGGCCTCTGACCGCGTACGACATCCGCACGGGCCAGCCGGGTCGGCGGCAGGTACTCGCGAACATACGTCCGATCCCAGCACGCGCCCGTCTCCCGCAGCTCCCGCCACGTCGTGAAGCGGTAGCGGAAGAGGCGGGCGCGAATGTAGCGGGGCGGGGTGTCCGGCGGGAACGGTGAGCGGCGCAGCAGCTTCAGCGTGTCGCGGTCGTTCTCCAGCAGCCGTTCCACCAGCCCGCCGAACCAGGCACCGGCGTACACGGGGGAGAGCGCGGCGAACCACATCAGCCAGTCGAGCCGGAGGTGGTACGGCGCGAACTGGCGCGGCCAGTGCCGTGGATCGCCGGGCTTGCCCCTGAACTCGTACTCCTGCCACTCGCAACCCTCCCGCGCCGGCTCGTCCGCGGTGCCCTCGACCACGACCTCGTACCGGACGCGGCTCACGCTGCCGAAGGCGCCGTACGTGTTGACCAGGTGGAACGGGTCGAAGGACCGGTTCATGACCTGGCCGCGGGAGATCATGTTGCGGACCGGGTGGTAGCTCAGGCCCACCACCAGCGCGGTCGCGGCGATCACGACGACCTCGTACCAGAGTGGTGCTCCGGGCACGCCGGCCGGTGCGGTGCCGCCGTAGTCCACGGCGGACAGGGCGAGCACGATGGTGATCCAGTTCAGCCAGGAGAAGTTGCCCGACAGAACCAGCCACAGCTGGGTCAGGATCATCAGGGACGCGGCGGCCGTCGCGATCGGCTGCGGGGTGAACAGCAGGACGGGCACGACGAGTTGGGTGAAGTGGTTCGCGGCCACCTCCACCCGGTGCAGCGGCTTGGGGAGGTGGTGGAAGAACCAGCTCAGCGGGCCCGGCATCGGTTGCGTCTCGTGGTGGTAGTCCAGGCACGTCAGCTTCCGCCAGCACGCGTCGCCGCGCAGCTTGATCAGCCCGGCGCCGAACTCCAGGCGGAACAGCACCCAGCGCAGCAGGAAGAGCACGAGGACCGGCGGGGCGACCTCGTCGTTGCCGAGGAAGACGGCGAGGAAGCCCACCTCCAGCAGCAGCGACTCCCAGCCGAACGAGTACCAGGTCTGGCCGACGTTGACGATCGACAGGTACATCACCCAGGGCACGAGCCACAGCACCATCGCCCCCCACAGCGGGAGCAGCGAGTCCAGCCCCGCGACCAGCGCCACGGATACGGCGCAGCCCGTCCAGGCCCAGGCCGCGAAGAAGCGGTCCGAGTAGTGGACATGGAACACGCCGGGTGCCTGACGGAACGTGACCCGCCGCAGGAACACGGGCACCGGCAGCATGCCGCGCTCGCCGATCAGCGCGCGGAACTGGAGGGCCGCGGTGAGGAAGCCGGCCAGATACACGACGGCCAGTGCCCGTTGGAAGACCAACCGGCTCATCCAGTAGTCGGGGGCGGTGAACCACTCCACGCTCAGTGCTCCCGGAGTACGAGCCAAACAGGTTCACTACTGACAATAGTGAACGAATACCTGACGTGAGGCGGAAGAGCGCGGCGCCCGCTGCCCGCTGGATGGTCAGGGCCATGACACGCACGTCTTTCGCGCCCCGTGTGGCGGCGCCCGGCCCGGATGGCACTCTGGACGTATGCCGGAACTGCCCGAGGTCGAAGCGCTGCGGGACTTCCTGGCCGAGCATCTCGTCGGCCACGAGGTCGTCAGGGTGCTGCCCGTCGCGATCAGCGTCCTCAAGACGTACGACCCTCCCGTCAGCGCCTTCGAGGGCCGTGAGGTGACCTCGGTGCACCGCTACGGCAAGTTCCTCGGCATCGAGGCGGACGGCCTGCACCTCGTGACCCACCTGGCCCGCGCGGGCTGGCTCCAGTGGCGGGACCGCCTCCCCGACGGCACGCCCCGTCCGGGCAAGGGCCCCCTCGCGCTCCGGGTCGCCCTGGAGACCGGCGAGGGGTTCGACCTCACGGAGGCAGGCACCCAGAAACGGCTCGCGGTGTACGTCGTACGGGACCCGCGGGAGGTCCCCGGCGTGGCCCGCCTCGGCCCGGATCCGCTGGCCGCCGACTTCGACGAGGCGCGCTTCACGGAGCTGCTCGCGGGGGAGCGGCGCCAGATCAAGGGCGTGCTGCGCGACCAGAGCGTGATCGCGGGTGTGGGGAACGCGTACAGCGACGAGATCCTGCACGCCGCGAAGATGTCCCCGTTCAAGCCGGCCTCCTCACTCGGACCCGCGGAGATCGGTCACCTGTACGAGGCGCTGCGCACTACGCTCACCGAAGCCGTCGAGCGCTCCCGCGGGCTGGCCGCGGGCCGTCTGAAGGCCGAGAAGAAGACGGGGCTGCGTGTCCACGGCCGCACCGGCGAACCCTGCCCGGTCTGCGGCGACACGATTCGCGAGGTCTCCTTCAGCGACTCCTCGCTGCAGTACTGCCCGACCTGTCAGACGGGCGGCAAGCCGCTGGCGGACCGGCGGCTGTCGCGGCTGCTCAAATAGGGGACCCCTGGAGCGGCGGCCCGGCCGGTCAGACCCCTCAGCGCCACGGCGACTCCAGCGAAACCAGCCGCTCGCCCTTCGCCGTGCGTACCTCGAACCGGGTGATGTCCTTGCGCGGCATGGCGGCGCCGCCATGCATGTCGGAGGGTTCGGCGGTGTCCCTGGGCGCCGTCCAGCCCGTGATCGTCTGTTCGGAGCCGTCCTCGCCGATCGCCACGAGCTGACACGCGCGACCCCCGGACGGGTCCTTGACCCGCACGTCGATCTGGCTGCCCCAGAGCTTGTCCTGGGCGCGGATCTCGGCCCACACACCCGTCTCCGCGTCGGTCGCCGCGACGGTGTTCACCCCCTCGTCGGGCCCCGCGAAGACCGCGACGGCGGGTCCGCCCACGGCGAACACCACACAGGCGGCGACCGCGAACAGCCAGCGCCGGCGCCCGGCCCGGTGCCGGGCGGCCACCTCCTCCAGCAGCCGGTCGATCAGCCGCGGGCCGGGACCCGCGAAGGGGTGCACCGCACGCGGTGTCGCCTGCCGGTACAGCATCAGCTGGCGGGCGGCGGGCCTGAACTCGGTGACCTGTACCGCGCACCGGGGGCACTCGCGGAGATGGTCCTCGAACTGGAAGGCATCCATCTCGTCGAGCACGCCCAACGCATAGGCGCCGACGTCTTGATGACGATCCTGGGACCACATGGCGAATTCCTTGAGCCGATGATGCGGTGGGGGTTGCTTCTTGCTACCACCGGTACGCACCGGACCGGGGAATCACTCAAGACGCCGGATCACGGAATGGCAACCGAGACGTTCGGAGCCGACGGGTCCGCGGATTGGTCCAGGATTAAAAAAGATGGATCGCCAGGTGCCCGAGGGGCAGACCGAGCCGCCAGGCCGGCGTCCACACCTTCGGGCCGTCGTCCTCACCGATCACCGGACCGCCGCCCGGCACCGCGTCCAGATCGGGGGCGAGCAACTCCGTCTCCTCCAGCCAGCGCCAGGCCGCGGCGGCCAGGTCCAGGTCCGGGGACGGCCCGCCCGACTCGATGGCCTCGCCGGCCAGTCGTGCCATGCGCTCGCGCACCCACTCCTGCCACGGCTGGTCGTACGCGGTCAGCGACAGCCAGGTCTCCAGCTGGGAGACGACCCGGATCCCGGACAGCTCACCACCGGTGTCCGCGAGGAAGATGGTGAGCGCGAGGGCGTCCCGTCCCGCGCGGAACTCGAAGGACGTCGGTGGCATCAGGTCGCCGGTCCTGAGCAGTTCGTCCGCGATGTACTCGGCGTACAACCACGCCATGGGGACGGTCAGTTCACCGCCACCGGTGCCGTCCGTGCTCTCCTGCCCTCTGTGCAGCATCCCTTCCTGCCTTCCTCCGGTGCGTGCGCGTCGCCCGAATCCGGGTCCTGGAATCTGGGGATCACCGTCGGCCCGGAGGGCGGACGGTGCGAACCCGGCGGGAGGACCCCCATCCGGAACACGGATGAAGACAGCTGATTGCTCAACCGCGGTCCTCAGCAAGGCGCTTTACGGAGGCTTTGCTCTGGGGCGGGTTTCACCGCAGTTCAGTCGCGTACCCCGGAAGCACCCGGCGCAGGGCGCGCAGCGCGTAGTACGCCCGGGACTTCACGGTACCGGGCGGAATCCCGAGGGCTTCGGCGGCCTCCGCCACACTCGCCCCTTGGAAATACACCTGCACCAGGACTTCACGGTGCTCGGGAGTGAGTGTTTTCACAGCCCGCCGTACGTCGAGGGCGGCGGCCGACCGCTCGGCGTGATCGGCGCTCACACGCGCGTTCTCCAGCACGGCGTCTCCCACCTCGGCGGGCCTGGCCTGGCGGGCCCGGCGCGCGTCGATGGCAAGCCGGCGCCCGACGGTGAGCAACCAGGGGCGCACGGAGGTGAAATCGTCCGCGCGGAGCGCTTCGGGGTGCTGCCAGGCGCGTACGAACGTCTCCTGCACCAGGTCCTCGGCGCGCTGCCGGTCCCCGTCGGACAGTCGCAGCATGAGGGCGAAGAGGGGCCGGCCGTGCTCCCGCTGCAATGCGGCCAGCTCGTGCTCGGCGGTCGTCCCGTTCGTGATCGTGGTTCCGGCCGTCATGGCCGTATGGGAACGCGGGACGCCCCGCGGGGACAGAGGGCGGTCACGGGTGTGCGACGGGCGGTCGAACCTGTCGGCGAACGGTGCGACGAACGGTCCGTTCCGGCACACGCCGGGGCCCGGCCGGGCACACCGGACGGGCTAAGGGTGGCCGGGACCGAGTGGTCCCGTATGCGGATTCGTGTTGCTTTATAAGTCAATACGATCAATACCTCAGAAACGGGGCGAATCGATGACGACACGCACGCAGCAGACGACTCTTGCCCTCGCGTTCATCCTTCTGGCGGGCCTCACCGCATGCCAGGCCGACCAGGACCCGTCGAAGCGGAAACAGGGCCATGCCTCCGCCTCCGCCTCCGCCGAAAAGGCCCGCAGCTTCACGCTCGTCGCCTCCGGAGACGTCCTGCCGCACGCCTCGATCATTCGCCAGGCCGGCGCGGACGCGCGCGGCGCGGGCTACGACTTCCGCCCCATGCTCGCGGGCGTCAAACCCGTCGTGTCCCGGGCGGACCTCGCGATCTGCCACATGGAGACCGTCTACGGCGCGAACGGCGACTACACCGGCTACCCCAGCTTCAAGTCCCCGCCCGAGGTGGCCGAAGCTCTTGCCGACGCCGGTTATGACGGCTGCTCCACCGCCTCCAACCACACGCTCGACGCCGGCGCCGCCGGCATCCAGCGCACCCTCGACGCGCTCGACCGCGCGGGAGTACGGCACGCGGGCTCGGCCCGGACGGCTCAGGAGGCGGGCGGCATCACCATGCTGCGCGCCCCGGGCGGGGCCCAGGTCGCCCACCTCGCGTACACGTACGGCACGAACGGCGTCCCGTTCCCGAAGGACCAGCCCTGGGCCGTCAACCTCATCGACTCCGACCGGATCCTCGCCGACGCCCGGACCGCCCGGCGGCAGGGTGCCGACGTGGTCGTCGCCTCCCTGCACTGGGGCTCCGAATGGCAGGACGCCCCCGATGCGCAGCAGATCGACCTGGCCCAGCGGCTCACCGCGGCCCGCACCGCCGGCCGCCCCGACATCGACCTCATCATCGGCACCCACGCGCATGTCCCGCAGGCGTACGAGAAGGTCAACGGCACCTGGGTCGTCTACGGCATGGGCGACCAGATCGCCGGCGCCATGGTCAACCACCAGGGCGCCCAGGACTCGCGCGGCAACGAGAGCTCCATCGCACGCTTCACCTTCGCCCCACCGGCCCGTAAGGGTGCCCGCTGGGAGGTGAAGAAGGCCGAGTACATCCCGCAGTGGTTCGACGTGGGACCCGGCCGCGTCGTCAATCTCAACGAGGCCATCGCACAGGGAGCGGACGGCGCCCCCGTACGCGACCGCATTCGCCAGGTGGTCCTGAGCCGGGGCGCCGCCGAGGGCGGGCTGGTCATGGGACAGTGACCGGACAACTGGACACGGGCGGTGCGATGCGCCGTGACGACACGGCCTAAGGCACGACCGTGACGGGCCAGCGCCCCGCCTTCACCAGCCGGATCGCCACGGAACCGATGATCCGGTGCCCCGCCTGCTCGGAGGCGCCCACCACGACGGCGTCCGCCTTCAGGTCGTCAGCCGCCTTCACGAGCCCGTTGTACGGGTCGCCACGCAAGGTGTGGAACTCCCAGCGCACATCGAAGAGGCCCCTGACCCGCTCGGTGGCCCGGCGGATCTCCGCGATGAGGCCCTCGGCGATCTCGTCGGTCGTCTGCGCGGCCGGCACACCGAGCGCGGCCCCCGCCGCCATCACCGGCTGGACGTACACCACGGCGAGCAGGGCGTGCTGCCGTCGGGCCAGACCGGCCGCGTACGCCGCCGCCCGGAACGACGAGTCGGAGCCGTCCACCCCGACGACGATCACCCTGGGCCCGTCCGTGCCCCGCTCGAAGCGGTGCTGCTCTGTCACGGTCGCGAGGCTATCGAATCCTCCGGTCCCGAGTCCCGCGGGGGATCGCTCGAACGGCTGCACGGACACCGAACACACTGCTCCCACCGGGTGTTTTCCTACAGCCATACCGGTGTCCTTGGGGTGAGTCGGCCGGGAAAACGGCGACGGATAAGTCATGACGAACGATCACATGTTTACGCGCCGTCGCATGCTGATGGCCGGGGCCGCCGTCGTGGGCGCGTCCGGTACCGCCGGTGTGGCCGCTCTGCTCGGCGGGGAGACGGCCCCGGGCCCCGGCCCCACCCCCGTACCCGGACGGAGCCCGGTCGCGGGTTCGCAGACGCGGGGCAGCGTCAAACCCTCCGCTTACCGGTTGCAGCCCATCACGGGGTACGGGCCGCCACCGCGCGCCCGCACCCGGACCCTCGTCCGGCGCGAACCCTTCCTGCGCGTGTCCGGGCTGGGCCGCGCCATGGTGCTGACCTTCGACGACGGCCCCGACCGCCGCTACACCCCCGACATCCTGCGCACCCTGCGCAAATACGACGTCCACGCCATGTTCTTCGTCTGCGGCGTGATGGCCGCGGCCAACAAGGACCTGCTGCGGCAGCTGGCCGACGAAGGGCATGTCGTGGGCAACCACACCTGGTCCCACCCGCTGCTGCCCGGCATGTCGCGCTCCGCGATCCGCTCCCAGATGGAACGCACCAGCGAGGTCGTCGAAGAGGCGATCGGTGAGGCGCCCCGATGGTTCCGCGCGCCCTACGGCGCCTGGAACGGCACGGTCTTCCGGATCGGCGCCGAGTTGGGCATGGAGCCGCTGGGCTGGACGCTCGACACGCTGGACTGGACGCGCCCGGGCACCGGCACCATCGCCGCCCGGGTCGAGCGCCACGCCGGCCCGGGCGTCGTGGTCCTCTCCCACGACGCGGGCGGCAACCGCTCCCAGAGCGTACGGGCGCTGCGCAGCTATCTGCCGGAGTTGCTGGACGCGGGCTATCACATCACCGTCCCGCGACGGAAACGGGCCTAGTGTGTGCGTGCCCTCGGCGCACCGGGTGTAGACCCTTTTTGGGTCTACACCCGGTGCGCCGAGGGTCAAAAAGAAAAAGAGAGGTCGGGGCGCTCAGCGCACCTCGACCATGCGGGCGAACACCACGACGTTCCCGTCGTAACCGTTCTGCTTGGAGAAACCGCCGCCGCACGTGATGACCCGGATTTCCGGTACGCCGCTGTTCCCGTAGACGCGGTCCCCGGGGAAGTTGTTCTTCTCGAACACCTCGACGCCGTAGATCTCGAAGACGGCCGTCTTCCCGTCGTTGCGCAGGACCTCGATCCGGTACCCCTTGTGGAGCGCCCCGAGTCCGTAGAACACGGCGGGGCCGTGCTGGTTGTCGACGTGGCCCACGAGGACGGCCGTGCCGTTCTCACCCGGGGACACCGCGCCGGTGAACCAGCCGGCGAGGTTCGGGTCGTCGGGCGGCGGCGCGTCGACCCATCCCTGCAGGTCCAGGCCGACGGGCATCACGGGGGCGTCGACCTGGATCGCCGGGATCCTGATCCGGCTGACCGCGGAGTACGGCAGTGCCGGCGGCGCGTTGCCGAACAGGCCCTGGGGGGTGGCGCCCGTGTCGGCGGCCGCTGCCGACGCCGGCTGTGGCGGACCCGCGTCGAACTCCCCGGAGCCATTCCGGATAAGGGCGAGGCCGGTCAGCAGAACAAGCGCTATCACACCCCACGGGGCGCGCTTCCTCCGCCGCTCCTCCTCTTCGGCCAGCTCGGACGAAGACATGCGCCATCCCCTCTCGCCCCGGCCGTTGTCGCGTCCGTCACGCATGGCACAACGCTAAGCGCAAGAGCGGAACTCGGCGACGGGACAGGTACGAAAGGGTGGCGGGTGCCCACAGGGCGTGAGCCATTCGGGTCGCCGTTCTCAGGAATTTTCTGAACGTCAATGACCTGCGGCGATATCCGATTGTGGATCATTTCCCGGCGTGTGCTCTCACCAGGACGGACCATCCCGAAATGCGGGGCCACGCACGGCAACTGAGGGTCTGACTAGGAGGCGCTTTCCAGCCGATCGACCGGGGAACGGGTCCCGGGGCGCCTTCCCCGGAGGATCACATGCGTACTACTCGTGCCCTGGCGGCGTCCGCCGCCGCGGTGGCCGTCCTCGGGCTCGCCGCGCCTACGGCCGCCGCGTGGAACGACCCGACCTCGGTCACGGCCCAGCCCAGCGTCATCGCCCGCGGCGGCCAGCTGGTCATCACCGTCAAGGGTGAGGCCTGCACCATGCAGAACAGCACCGTGAGTTCAAGCGCCTTCCCGACGACGAGGCTGAGGTCGATGGGTGGCGACACGTCGACCGCCACCGTGACCGTCAGTTCGAACGCCAACCCCGGTGCGCAGAGCGTCACCACCAACTGCGCCGGGCGGCAGAGGACCTTCAACAACGTCTTCACCGTCCTCGGCGGGGTCCGCGGCGGTATCGGCGGCAGCAGCACCTCCGGAGCGACCCCGGCCGACATCGCGATCGGCGGCGGACTGGTCGCCGCCGCGCTGATCGGAGGTGGGGTGTTCTGGATGCGCCGCCGTTCCGAGAGCAAGATCTGAGCCACGAGCGTGGGCAGAGACGGAGACGAGAGGAGACCGGCAGAGAGTGACATGTGGGTCTGAGCGCCGCTTCCCCGGAGACCGGATCGCCCTCGGAGACCGAATCGCACATCGACAGCCCTTCCCCCCGGACCCGCTCGGGTACCGGGGCGAAGGCTGTGCGGCGACGGTGGGGTCCGCGTGACCGGTCTCGCCGCCGCCCTGGAACGTCAGCCGCGCGCGTGGGGGAACAGCTTGAGCAGCGGCTCCGTCGACGCCGCGAGCCCCCGGGCGTACGGCGCGTCGAAGTCCCAGACCAGGAACAGCAGGAAGGCGATGAGCGCGGAGAACAGACCGGCGAGGATCAGCTCGCGTGGGGTGCGCCGGATCTGCAGGGCGAACACCATGCCGATGGTCACGACGGCACCGGTGATGAGCCCGAACCACACGACGCCCGGCATGGTCGCGCCCGTAGAGTCGGCGCGGGCGTTGCGCGCGGCGTCGGCGGCGGCCACCTCGTCCACGAGCGGCTGGTAGGCCTGCGCCTCGAAGTCCGAACGGGGCTCGTAGTCGGTGACGTCGTGGCGGATGCGGTCGAAGAGACGGGCGCCGCGCTCGGTCATCTCACCGCTGTCGGCCATCGACTTCCACTCCTTGGTCACGACATGGTTCACATAGGTGTGGACGTCGTCCCGGATGCGGTCGCGCACGTCCGCCGGGTAGACGCGCACCCGTTCCGTGATCTCGTGCAGGGCCTGCGCCTCCGTCTGCACATGGTCCTCGGCGACGCTGCGGGCCTCCCAGACACCGGCCATGGCCAGACCCAGCACGATGGCGTACACGACGCCGATCATCATCGTGATGTACTCGATCACGTCGGGGGTCTCGGACGGGTCGTCGTCCTCGGGCGCCGTGTAATGCCGTACGACGGTCACGATGAGCACGACGAGGCACGCGGCCGCCATCGCGAGGGTGAGAACAAGCCATTCCGACAAGAGGTTCCTCCAGGAGTCAGCGCGGACGCAGCGCGGCGGCGGCGAACAGCGCGGGCACGGTGACGAGCAGGGCGAGCGAGACGAGGGAGGGGCCCTCGCGCTTCGTCTGCCCACGCGGGGACGGCCGGTAGGGCGGATAGCTCACCGGGGGCGGCGACGGCTTGGGCCGTGCCTCCCGTGGGGGTTCCGGGGGCTTCGGTGCTGCCGGGGCGGGAGGCCGGGCCGGTGACGGCGGGGGAGGTGCGGGCCTGGGCGCCAGCGTGGGGGCCGGAGTGGGCCGCGGCTTCGGCTCCGGCTCGGGTGGCGTCGGGGTGGGTGGCGGGGTCGGGGTGGGCTTCGGCGGGTGCGGTGTCGGCGTGGGAGCGGGTGTCGGGGTGGGTGTGGGCGTCGACGTGGGGGGACACGACGGTGCCGGGATGGGCGTCGTCTTCGCCGGGCCCGCGCCGCGCGTATCCCCGCCCGCGACCGCCACGGCGGTCAGCCCGCCGTCCGGGCCGGCAGAGGCGTACGCGCAGGCGGTGGCGACCGCTGTTCCGCTCGGGCTTACGACGACGAGCCAGGTCAGTGTGAGCAGGGCCAACAACCGTATGGCGAGGGCGGATCGAGTCCGCTGGGGTCCGTGCACGACGGAGATCATCGGCGCTGATGCGCCCGCGCACGCCCGAGCGCCGGGTGATTGCCCCGAACGGGGGACAAACAGGCGGGACGGACTGGATCGGCCGTACGAAACCCGCATCCCCGGAAGGAGGTGCGGACGCTCCCTCCGCAGGCCCCGTCATGGATTCCGGAAAGAAATTTGAGAAGTGGTTGAACACACATGCCACTTCCCTCCGTACCTAGGGCCAGCGAGCGGCGCGGCAGGGCGCCGCAACACCCAAAGGATCACGGGGAGTTGACGATGAAGACCTCCTGGCGGAACGCCTCACTCGTAGCGACAGCTGCGTTCGTGCTGGCGCTCACGACGGCGTGCGGTCAGGAAAACGGCGGCGCGTCGAGCCAGAACGTGGGCGCCACCCAGCCGGCCGGCGGTATCGACCTGGGCGCCGGTGGTTCCGCCGCCGGCTCCGGCGCCGGAGCCGGTGCGAAGGAACAGGAAGGCGCCGCGCCGCAGGGCGCCGCCGGCAAACTGGCCGTGCTGGACAGCCAGCAGTACGGAAAGGTCCTCACCGACAGCGCCGGCTTCGCCCTCTACCGCTTCGACAAGGACACGGCCGAACCCCCGAAGACGACGTGCGAGGGCGAGTGCGCCACCACCTGGCCGCCCGTCCCGGCCTCCGGCGCCACCGCGGCCGAGGGTGTCGACAAGTCGCTGATCGGCGAGGTGTCCCGCCCCGACGGCACCAAGCAGCTGACGATCGGCGGCTGGCCCATGTACCGGTACGCCAAGGACACCAAGGCCGGTGACGTCAAGGGCGAGGGCGTGGGCGGCGCCTGGTTCGCCTCGGCCCCCGACGGCAAGAAGGCGGCCGGCGGCGGTGCCGGCAAGGGCGACAAGGGCTCCGGCTCCGCCGAGGCGATCGGGGACCTGCCCGGTCTGTCGACGCGCAACGACCCCGAACTCGGCGAGGTCGTCGTCGACAAGAACGGCATGACGGTCTACCGCTTCGAGAAGGACACGCCGTGGCCGATGAAGTCGGCCTGCACCGGGGCGTGCCTGGAGAAGTGGCCGGTCGTCGAGCCGGTCGACGCCGCCGACACCAAGGGCATCGACAACAAGAACGACGGCCGCCGGGGCTACGTCGTCCTGAACCGTCCGGACGGGCTCAAGCAGCAGAGCATCGACTGCTGGCCGCTCTACACCTTCGCGGGTGACAAGAAGCCGGGTGACACCAACGGCCAGGGTGTCGGCGGCACCTGGTACGCCATCTCCCCGGAGGGCAAGGCGCTCGGCAAGCCGAAGTAGACGGTCAGCGCCCAGGGCCCCAGGTCCGGCGCGGCCGAGCCGGCTCTCCAGGAATGTTCCCCTCACCGTAGTCGGCCGAAGGGAGGTGTTCGAGAGTCAGAAGTTCCGGTTGCACAGCCAGGCACAATCCCCGGTCCGCCCCCTCCGCACCGCACGGAGGGGGCGGACCACTTGGCATGCCCGGGTTCCGGTCAGGACAGCCCCGGGGCGGCCGGACCTCTTCGGCGCCCCGCGCGTCGGTGCCGTGACTCCGCGCGCCTCCCCCCCCTGCACGCTCAGGACCGCGGCGCGTTCCTTCCGGGAACCCCTTCGGGGGGTGCCCCTTCGCGGGGTGACAATTCGGCACTTGCCGGAGGCAGTCCCCCGGAACGGACGGTCAATTTCCGTTTCAGGTCGCTCCTTTGGCGGGCGATCAGTAGCCTCAACTCGAACACTGGATCGCCTACGCCACCCCTGACGCGTTGGAGTGATAGATGGAGCGTCCCTCCTGGGCTCCGCGGAGCATCGACATCACGGTGCCGTCCGTGGCCCGCGTCTACGACTACTACCTGGGCGGTTCGCACAACTTCGAGGTCGACCGGGAAGCGGCCCGCAAGGCCATGGCGTTCCTGCCGGGCCTGCCCAAGATCATGCAGGCCAACCGGGCGTTCATGCGCCGCGCCGTGCGGTACGCGGCCGGCGAGGGCATCACCCGGTTCCTGGACATCGGTTCCGGCATCCCCACCTTCGGCAGCGTCCACGAGGTCGCCCGGGAGGCCCACCCCGGTGCGCGCGTCGTGTACGTCGACCACGACCCGGTGGCCGTCGCGCACAGCCAGGCCGTGCTGGAGGGCGACGAGGACGCCGACGTGGTCGCGGCCGACTTCCGCAAGCCCCGGGACATCCTCGAAAGCCCCCAGGTGGAGCGCCTCATCGACCGGAACCGGCCAGTCGCGCTGCTCCTCGTTGCCATACTGCACTTCGTGGAGGACGCGGACGACCCGTACGGAGCGGTGGCCGAACTGCGCGACGCGCTCGCGCCGGGCAGCCTGCTCGTGCTCTCGCACGCCGCGTTCGAGGGAGTCCCGCTGCCGCCCGCGCGGGCCGGGGGAGTGATCGACGTGTACAAGGACATCCGCAGCCCGCTGATCATGCGCTCGCGCGACGAGATCGCGCGGTTCTTCGAGGGGTACGACATGGTGGAACCCGGACTGGTGCCGATGGCGAACTGGAGGCCCGACACGGCACCCGAGGACGAGGATCCGTATTCCTTCTCCGGATTCGCCGGCGTGGGGCGTGCGGCGTGACCGCGGAGCCGGACGGGCCGGAGGACAGACTGCGCCGGTTCGCGACGATCTGGAGCCGCGCGGTCTTCCCGGCGACCTCCACCTCGCTCACCCGGGTGGAGTTCGAGGAGCGACTCCTGCCGCTCGCACGACGGCTGAGCGAGGCGCTGCGGGCCAGGGACTTCGACGCGGACGCCGGCCAGGAGGTCGGCGCCGCGCTGGTCGACGCGCACTGCACCGACCCCGACGCCCTCAGCCACGCGCTCCACTGTGTGGACGCCTACCTGGTGCTGTACTGCGGCGAGAACGGCCCCCAGGAGGACCTGCGCGCCCGTTCCTCCCGGTTGCAGCACGCCATGGCCGCCGGGTACGCGCAGGCGCTGCGGGAACGGACGCTGGCCGAGCAGGAGGCCATCGCCCAGGCCGCCCTCAACGCCCAGGGCGCGGTCGCCCAGGCGCTGCACGAGAGCGAGGCCCGCTTCCGCGCCGTCTTCGAGGGCGCCGCCATCGGCATCGCCATCTCCGACCTGGAGGGCACCATCCTCCAGGTCAACGGCGCGCTGCTGCGCATGTTCGGCGGCTCCGAGCACACGGTGCGCGAACGCAACGCCCGGGACTGGACCCACCCCGATGACGCGCCCCAGGTCTGCCGGCTCTACGAGGAACTGGTCCGGGGAGAGCGCGAGCACTACCACACCGAGAAGGCGTTCTACCGACCTGACGGAACGGTTCTGTGGACCAATCTCACGGTCTCCCTCCTCCGTGACGCGGACGGTCACCCCCGCTTCCAGCTGGCGCTCATGGAGGACACCACGGAGCGCCGTCTGCTCAACCTCCGCCTGCGGTACGAGGCCACGCACGACGCACTGACCGGACTGCCCAACAGGACGCTCTTCTTCGAACGTCTGGAGAAGGCGCTCTCGGCGGGCGACGGCCAGCGCTTCGGCCTCTGCTATCTCGACCTCGACGGCTTCAAGACCATCAACGACAGCCTGGGGCACGCGGCCGGCGACCGGCTCCTCGTGGAGGTCGCCGACCGGTTGCAGTCCTGCGCGACCGCGCCCGGCGAGATGGTCGCCCGGCTCGGCGGCGACGAGTTCGTGGCGCTGACCACCGGGCCCGAGACCCAGCGCGAGGTCGACGACCTCGCCGACCGCATCATGAACGCCCTCGTCACCCCGGTCCGAATCGAGGGCCGTGAACTCCTCGTACGCGGCAGTATCGGCATCGTCGAGGGCCCGGCGGGAGAGCGAGGCCCGGCGGAAGTGCTGCGCAGCGCGGACATCACCATGTACCGGGCCAAGTCGGCGGGCGGCAACCGCTACGAGGTGGCCGACGCGGAGGCCGACGCGCGGGCCATCACCCGCCACGGTCTGACCACCGCCCTGCCCATGGCCCTCGACCGGAGCGAGTTCTTCATCGAGTACCAGCCCCTGGTCCACCTTGAGGACGGCACGGTACGCGGCGCCGAGGCCCTCGTCCGCTGGCTGCATCCGCAGCACGGTGTCCTGGGGCCGGATCGTTTCATCCCGCTCGCCGAGCGCACCGGGCTGATCGTGCCGCTGGGCCGCTGGGTGCTGGAGCAGTCCGTCCGCCAGGCCCGTGAGTGGCAGGAACGGCACAGGGACAAGCTGGGCGCGGGCCCCCTCCGCGTCAACGTCAATCTCTCGCCCTGCCAGCTCACTCACCCCGGCCTCGTCCAGGACACGGTGGACATCCTGGAGCGCGCGGGCCTCGAACCGGACACCTTGTGCCTGGAGGTGACGGAGTCGGCGTTGATCGGTGCCGACGACGAGGTCCTCAAACCCCTGCGCCGACTGGCCGAGATGGGTGTCGACATCGCCCTGGACGACTTCGGCACGGGCTACTCCAACCTGGCCAACCTGCGTCGCCTCCCGGTGAGCGTCCTCAAGCTGGATCGTTCCTTCACGCAGGGCATGCAGCAGTTCCCGGCGGATCCGGTCGACCTGCGGATCGTCGAGGGCATCGTGTCCCTCGCCCACAGCCTCGACCTCACGGTCACGGTGGAGGGCGTGGAAACGGGTGCCCAGGCCGAGCAGCTCCGCATACTCGGCTGCGACACGGCCCAGGGCTGGTACTACGCCCGCCCGGGACCACCGGAGCGCCTGCACGACCTGGCCCTGGTGGACGCGACGGGCTGACCGCCGGGGGCCGGCCCCCGGACCCCCGCTCCTCAGACGCCGGAGGGGCTGAACACCAGCCCGTCCGGCGTTTGAGGACGAGGCCGTTCAGGCCGATGCGGGGGTCTGGGGGCGGCAGCCCCCAGGGGACGGGAATGGGCAGGGGCGGCGGGGGCGAGGATCCCGTTCCTCACGGCAGGGATGCCGTGGAGAGCACCATCCGCTGCAACTCCCGCGCGGCCCGAGGCGGAGCCACATCGCTCCGATGGGCCAGCGCGATCGTCCGGTACAGCCCCGGCCGCGCCAACGGCGTCACCCGCAGCCCCCGCCCCGACCGCGTGGCCACCATCCGCGGCACCACGGCCACCCCCAGCCCGGCCCGCACGAACCCCAGCACCGCGTCCATCTCCCCGCCCTCGACAGCGAAGTCGGGCTCGAAGCCCTCCGCACGGCACGCGGCGACCGTCAGCTCGCGCAGGTCGTACCCGTGGCGGAACATCACCAGCCGCTCACCCTCCAGGTCGGAGATCCGCACCGTACGCCGCCCCCGCCCGGGCGCCTGGGCCTCCGGCGACGACACCACCACCAGGTCCTCGCGCAGCACCTCCACCGTGGTCAGCGCGGGCGAAGGGCTGGGCAGGGGCAGGACGACCAGCGCCAGATCCAGTGAACCCCGCGCGAGTTCCCGTACGAGATCGTGCGAGCCGCTCTCCTCGATCAGCAGCCGGATCCCGGGATAGCGGTCGTGGAAGGCGCGCAGCACGTCCGGCAGCAGGCCGGTGCACAGGCTCGGGGTCGCGCCGAGCCGCACCCGCCCGCGCCGCAGCTGGGCCAGCTCGGCCACCTCCTGCCGGGCGGTGTCCGCGTCCGCCAGGATCCGCCGGGCCAGCGGCAGCAGGGCCTCGCCCGCGTCGGTCAGCGTGATGTTGCCGCGCGCCCGCCGGAACAGATCGGCCCCCAGCTCCCGCTCCAGCGCCCGGATCTGCTGGGACAGCGAGGGCTGGGCGACATGCACGAGCTCCGCGGCCCGGGTGAAGTGCCGGGTCTCGGCGACGGCCACGAAGTACTGGAGCTGTTGAAACTGCACCCTCCCACCCTAGGGCGATAGGCCCTCTCTATCGAAACGAGCCATACCATGTCTTGGACCGATCGCCTGCCCCCGCTCTAGCGTCGTGTGCATGGCTCTGGCAACGCGCACGGACCGACGGCCGTCCATGGCGCGCACGGTGTGGGACAGCTCCGTCGGCAAGAAGACCGTCATGGCGGTCAGCGGCCTGATCATGCTGCTCTACCTGGTCGCCCACATGATCGGCAATCTGAAGATCTACTTCGGGGCGGAGGAGTTCAACCGCTACGCGCACTGGCTGCGGACCGTCGGCGAACCCTTCATGCACTACGAGTGGACGCTGTGGCTCATCCGCGTCGTGCTCGTCGTCGCGGTCGTCGCCCACGCCGTCTCCGCGTACCAGCTCAGCCGCCGCGACATCAAGGCGCGCCCCGACAAGTACGTGCACAAGAAGCCGCGGGCGAGCTACGCCACGCGCACCATGCGCTGGGGCGGGGTGATCCTCGGCCTGTTCATCGTCTGGCACATCCTGGACCTGACGACCGGCACCGTGCACCCGGGCGGCTTCCAGGAGGGCCGCCCGTACCAGAACGTCCTGGACACCTTCTCCACCTGGTACGGCAACGTCATCTACATCGTCGCGATGCTCGCGCTCGGCCTGCACATCCGGCACGGCTTCTGGAGCGCGGCCCAGACCCTCGGCGCGGGCAGCCGCACCCGCGACCGTGCCCTCAAGACCGTGGCCAACATCCTCGCCCTGCTGCTCACGGCCGGTTTCATCGCCGTACCCGTGGGCGTCATGACCGGAGTGGTGAGCTGAACATGAGTGCTGAGTACGTGGATTACGCGACCGGAGAGCCGGTCGTCGACACCAAGGCCCCGTCCGGGCCCGTCCACGAGCGCTGGGACAAGCGCCGTTTCGAGGCCAAGCTGGTCAACCCCGCCAACCGCCGCAAGCACACGGTGATCGTCGTCGGCACCGGCCTCGCCGGAGGCTCCGCGGGCGCCACCCTCGCCGAACAGGGCTACCACGTCGTGCAGTTCTGCTACCAGGACTCCCCGCGCCGCGCCCACTCGATCGCCGCGCAGGGCGGCATCAACGCGGCGAAGAACTACCGCAACGACGGTGACTCCATCCACCGGCTGTTCTACGACACCGTCAAGGGCGGCGACTTCCGGGCGCGCGAGTCCAACGTCCACCGGCTGGCGCAGATCTCCGTCGAGATCATCGACCAGTGCGTAGCGCAGGGCGTGCCGTTCGCGCGTGAGTACGGCGGTCTGCTCGACACCCGTTCCTTCGGCGGTGTCCAGGTGTCGCGGACCTTCTACGCCCGCGGCCAGACGGGACAGCAGCTGCTGCTGGGCGCGTACCAGGCGCTGAGCCGGCAGATCGCCGCCGGGAACGTGGAGATGCATCCTCGCACCGAGATGCTCGACCTGATCGTGATCGACGGGCGGGCGCGCGGGATCGTGGCCCGGGACCTCGTCACCGGGAAGATCGACACGTACGTCGCGGACGCCGTCGTCCTGGCGAGCGGCGGCTACGGCAACGTCTTCTACCTGTCGACGAACGCCATGAACTCCAACGCCACCGCGATCTGGCGGGCGCACCGCCGCGGCGCGTACTTCGCCAACCCGTGCTTCACCCAGATCCACCCCACCTGCATCCCGCGCACCGGCGACCACCAGTCCAAGCTGACGCTGATGAGCGAGTCGCTCCGCAACGACGGACGCATCTGGGTGCCGAAGGCCAAGGGCGACCGGCGCCCCCCGAACGAGATCCCCGAGGACGAGCGCGACTACTACCTGGAGCGCGTCTACCCGTCCTTCGGCAACCTCGTCCCCCGCGACATCGCCTCCCGCGCGGCGAAGAACGTCTGCGACGAGGGCAGGGGGGTCGGTCCCGGCGGGCAGGGCGTGTACCTGGACTTCGCCGACGCCATCAGGCGCATGGGCCGTCAGGCCGTCGAGGCCAAGTACGGCAACCTCTTCGACATGTACCAGCGGATCACCGACGAGGATCCCTACGAGGTACCGATGCGGATCTACCCCGCCGTGCACTACACGATGGGCGGACTGTGGGTGGACTACGACCTACAGACCACCATCCCCGGCCTGTTCGCGATCGGCGAGGCCAACTTCTCCGACCACGGCGCGAACCGACTCGGCGCCTCCGCGCTGATGCAGGGGCTCGCCGACGGCTACTTCGTGCTCCCGTCGACCATCAACGACTACCTGGCGCGCAACCCGCACCACGAGGCCGTCACGGCCGGCCACCCCGTCGTCCAGGAGGTGCTCGCCGAGACGGAGGACCGCCTCAACCTGCTGCTGTCCGTCGACGGCGACCGCACCCCCGACTCCTTCCACCGCGAGGTCGGCGAGCTGATGTGGGAGTTCTGCGGCATGGCCCGCACCGACACGGGGCTGCGCAAGGCACTCGAACGCATCCCGCAGATCCGCGAGGAGTTCTGGCGCCGCATCAAGGTGCCCGGCACCGGTGAGGAGTTCAACCAGTCGCTGGAGAAGGCCAACCGCGTCGTCGACTACCTCGAACTCGCCGAGCTGATGTGCCTCGACGCGCTGCACCGCACCGAGTCCTGCGGCGGCCACTTCCGTGAGGAGTCCCAGACGGCCGACGGCGAGGCCGCCCGCAAGGACGACGAGTTCGCGTACGCGGCCGCCTGGGAGTTCACCGGCACGGGCACGGCGCCCACCCTGCACAAGGAAGACCTCGTCTTCGAGTACGTCCACCCCACCCAGCGGAGCTACGCATGAAGCTCACCCTGCGCGTCTGGCGGCAGAAGAACGCCGACGCCGACGGAGCGATGTCCACGTACGAGGTGGACGGCATCTCGTCCGACATGTCCTTCCTGGAGATGCTGGACACCCTCAACGAGGAACTCATCCTCAAGGGCGAGGACCCCGTCGCCTTCGACCACGACTGCCGCGAGGGCATCTGCGGCGCGTGCAGTCTGGTGATCAACGGTGAGGCGCACGGGCCCGAGCGCACGACCACCTGCCAGCTGCACATGCGGTCCTTCAAGGACGGCGACACGATCGACATCGAGCCCTGGAGGGCGTCGGCGTTCCCGGTGATCAAGGACCTGGTGGTGGACCGGTCGGCCCTCGACCGGATCATCCAGGCCGGCGGGTACATCACCGCGCCGACCGGTGCCGCGCCCGAGGCCCATGCGACACCGGTGCCGAAGCCGGACGCGGACTTCGCGTTCGAGCACGCGGAGTGCATCGGGTGCGGGGCGTGTGTGGCGGCGTGTCCCAACGGGGCGGCCATGTTGTTCACCTCGGCGAAGGTCAATCACCTGAATGTGCTGCCGCAGGGGGCTCCCGAGCGGGAGACGCGGGTCCTGGACATGGTGGCGCAGATGGATGACGAGGGGTTCGGGGGGTGCACGTTGACGGGGGAGTGCGCCACGGCGTGTCCCAAGGGGATTCCCTTGGTCTCTATCACCAGCATGAACAAGGAGTGGCTGCGAGCGGCTCGGAAGGCGGCCAAGCGGTAGCGCCGTAGGGGTGTTGTTGATTTCGGGCTGCGGGTGCGTTGTGGCTTGTCGCGCAGTTCCCCGCGCCCCTGAAGGGGCGCTGCCGCCCCCCTGTACGTTCGCCGGCCAGGTGCGGACGGGCGGGGCCGGGAGTGGTGCTCCCCGGCCCCGCCAAGCTCTGTGGTGCCGCCGTCCCCTGGCATTCAACAACCCCACACCCCGCCTCTCTGCGAAGGTTACGCGCCGGTCAGTTGGCGTCGGGAAAACAGGAGCGAGCACGCCGTAGCCAACCGGCGGCCCGCTCAGCTCCCGCCGTACACCGGCCCGTCCCCAGGAGAGAGCCAGCCATGACCGGCGTATCCACGCTCGACAGCCCGCCGCAGGCGGCCGCGCCCACCCGCTACATCGTCACCCTCGCCCGCGACGAGGCCGACGTCCGGGCCGCCCAGCGGCTCCGCCACGACGTCTTCGCCGGCGAGATGGGCGCGCTGCTGTCCACCCCGCAACCCGGCCTCGACGCCTTCGACGCGTACTGCGACCACCTGCTCGTCCGCGACACCGTCACCGGCCAGGTCGTCGGCACCTACCGGCTGCTGCCGCCCGAGCGGGCCGCGGTCGCCGGGCGGCTGTACTCGGAGGGCGAGTTCGACCTCGCGCCGCTGGGCGCGATCCGCTCCGGGCTCGTCGAGGTCGGCCGCTCCTGCGTGCACCCCGACCACCGCGACGGCACGGTCATAGGCCTGATCTGGGCCGGGATCGCCCGGTACATGGTCCAGGGCGGCCACGAGTGGCTGGCCGGCTGCTGCTCCCTCCCGCTCGCCGACGGCGGCACGCTCGCCGCGGCCACGTGGGACCGGGTGCGGGCCAAGCACCTCGCGCCCGAGGAGTACCGGGTGCGGCCCCTGCTGCCCTGGGACCCGGACGGCGTGGCCCGGCCCGAGCAGCGCACCGAGCTTCCCCCGCTCCTGCGCGGCTACCTCCGCCTCGGCGCCTGGGTGTGCGGTGAGCCCGCGCACGACCCGGACTTCGGCGTCGCCGACCTCTACGTGCTGCTGCCCATGAGCCGGGTCAACCCGCGCTATCTGCGGCACTTCCTGTCGCTCGTACCGGCCTGATGAGCGTCTGGCTGCCCAGCGCGCCGTGCACTCCGGGGGCGTGTGTGGAGCCGACGGGACCCGCCGCGACCCTGCCCCGGGCGGTGCTGCGGCTGACAGCGGTAACGGCCCTCCTGCTCGGGGGAATCATGCTGTTGCCGCTCGGCCGAAGGATCCCGGCCGGACCGGTGCGGTGGTGGTGCCGGGCGATCGTGCGGGCCGCGGGGGTCCGGGTCCGCGTCGTCGGCCCCACCGCGCCCGCCGGGGGAGTGCTCCTCGTCGCCAACCACATCTCCTGGCTGGACATCCCGCTGCTCGCCGCCGTGCGTCCGGCCCGCATGCTCGCCAAGACCGAGATCCGGCAGTGGCCCGTGGCGGGCCCGCTGGTGGCGCGGAGCGGCGTCCTGTTCATCGAACGGGACCGGCTGCGGGCGCTCCCGGACACGGTCGCCCGCATCGCCGGTGCCCTGCGCGCCGGCGCCGCGGTCACGGCCTTCCCCGAGGGCAGCACCTGGTGCGGACGCGCCCGGGGCACCTTCCGCCGCGCCGTCTTCCAGGCCGCCCTCGACGCGGGTGTCCCCGTTCAGCCCGTGCGGATCCACTACCGCCGCAGCGACGGCGCCGCCAGCACGGTCCCCGCCTTCGTCGGCGAGGACACCCTGCTCGCCTCCCTGTGGCGGGTGGCGACAGCCCGCGGTCTGGTGGCCGAGGTCGAGGTAAGGGACGTGATCCCGCCGGGCAGCCACCACGACCGCCGCTCACTGGCCCGTGCCGCCGAACTGTCCGCGGGGCCGGGAGTGCACCGGGAGCCCCACCGCACGTGAAGGAGGGGCCCGGTCCGTTGGATCGGGCCCCTGCGACGGCCTGGCCTGCGGCTTCCTGTATCGACCCCGCGGGTCAGCCCGCGGAGGGACGCGGGGCACGGAGGTGGGCCCGCTTCCTCAGTTCGTCCTCGTCGACGAACGTGAACATCTCCTGACCTGGCGCGCACAGCATGAACACGACGAACTTGCTCGGCGCGTCCGACAGGGCGTTGCCGTCCTGGTAGTGGACCACGTCGCCGCCCGGCTCCCAGAACGTCTCACCGGCCTGCACCACGCGCTCCGGTTCACCCTCAAGCTCGAAGCGGACCGCGCCCTCGATCACATAACCGAAAGCCGGCCCCGAGTGGCGGTGCGGAGCAGCCCCGGGGTGACCGGGGGGCCACTCGACGAGGACGGTCATCCCCGACGCGCCCTCGGGGACGAAGGGCGGCTTGACGTCCGCCAGCATCCTGGGTCCGGACGCTGCCTGGCTCTCCTGCTCGGCCGTCACGTCCACTGATTCCTTCTCCGACACTGCGCCACACCTCCGTCGGCCTGCCCGGAACGGACGATCTCGTGTCGGCCACCGCCTTCTGGGCCGGTGCCGGTCTCTCGTTGGGCGGTGACCCTGTTCGGTCAAGCCTAGGCCCGCGCCCCGTGCTTCGCAGGGTGCGCTTCCCCCGTCAGCTGGCGGCTGCGGTCAACCAGGTGCCGACACCGGCCAGGGCGCCCGCCCCGGAGTCGGACTCCACGTCGGCGGCCAGGTCGGCGATGGTGACAGCACGCAGGGCCTCCCACGTAGCCGCCCGACTTTCCCTGCACTGATCGCACGAGTCCGGCCCGTGAGAGGGGCTGGAGCTGCTTGGCGAGGTAGGTGGGCGAAATGTCGTGCAGCTCCGCGAGCCGTGCGGCAGGCACGGGCTGACCGGGGTACCCGGGCTAATGGCGCTTATCGGACAGCTGGAAATCAAGGAGATGCCATGAAGATCGCAGTTGTCGGAGGAACCGGACTGATCGGGTCGCAGGTCGTGAAGAACCTGAGGGCAGCCGGGCACGAGGCCGTGCCGCACTCTCTGTCCACGGGCCTCGACATCATCTCGGGCCAGGGCCTGGAGGATGCCGTCGCAGGCGCTGACGTCGTCGTCAACCTGACCAACTCCCCGACGTTCGACGAGGCCTCGATCGAGTTCTTCCGCACGTCCATGAACAACCTCCTGGCCGCGGCCGAGAAGGGCGGCGTCGGCCACTTCGTCGTGCTCTCCATCGTCGGTGTGGACCAGGTGCCCCAACTGGACTACTACCGCGCCAAGACGCTCCAGGAGGAGATCCTCACCGCAGGCCCCGTCCCGTACTCCATCGTCCGCGCCACGCAGTTCATGGAGTTCATGGACGCGGTGATCTCGGAGACGGCCGAGGGCGACACGGTCCGCCTGCCGCGCACGCCGATCCAGCCGATCGCGGCGGCGGAAGTCGCCGCCACCGTCGCCGAAGTCGCCGTCGGCGCGCCACTGAACGGCATCGTCAACATCGCCGGGCCCGACGTCTACGCCCTCGACGAACTCGGCCGGGTCACCCTCACGGCCAGGGGCGACGGACGTTCGGTCGTCACCGATGACAGCGCCGGCATGTTCGCGGCCGTCCCGGGCGACTTCCTCATCGCCCACGGCGACGCCCGCATCGCCCCGACCCACTACACGGACTGGCTCGCCTGAGTGGACGCGATGATCCGGGCAAGCCGCCGGTAGGAGTCCAGCAGGGCCTCACGGTCGTACGTGCTCGTGGTGACGAGGAGCTCCTGCGCGCCCGTCTCCTTCAGCACCGTCTCCAGTTCGTGGGCGACCTGGTCCTCGGTACCGGCGATATGGCCGGTGAGGCCGGACTCGTAGAAGCCGCGCTCCCTGTCGGTCATCGTGCGGTTCTCGACGTCCCCGGCCGGCGGCAGCGGAGGAAACGTGCCGTGCGTGCGCGCGTACGCCATCGACCAGGCCTCCGGGAGCAGCAGACGCCGGGCCTCCTCGGGCGTGGCGGCCACCGCGACCGTGCCGGAGATCACGACGTACGGGTCCCGCGCCCAGGGGGAGGGCCGGAAGGCCGCCCGGTAGTGGTCGATGCCGCGCTGCATCTTCTCCCGGTTCCTCAGGTCGCCGATCACCATCGGCAGGCCCGCACGGGCGGCGATGGCGGCGCCCTCGCCCATCGCGAGGACGAACGGCGGCACGGTCAGTCCCTCCGCCGGGCGCGCGTGCGCACGGGTGGGGGACGTGCCGCGGAACCAGCCGAGCAGCTCGTCGAGCTGCCCGGCGAAGTCGTCCGCGTCCGACCTGTCCCTCCCCAGAGCCCTCCGTACCCCGTCGGTGAAGCCGACGGACCGGCCCAGGCCCATGTCGATCCGCCCCGGGAAGAGGGACTCCAGGACCCCGAACTGCTCGGCCACGACGAACGGCTGGTGGTTGGGCAGCATCACGCCCCCGGTGCCCACCCGGATACGTCGCGTGGCCGCCGCGACGGCCGCCGCCAGTACGGTGGGCGCGGAACCGGCGACTCCGGGCACACCGTGGTGCTCCGACACCCAGATCCGGTGATACCCCAGCTCCTCCAGCTCCCGCGCCAGCCCGACCGTGTCCCGCAACGCCTCGGCGGCCTCGTGCCCCTCACGGGTGCGGGAGCGGTCGAGGACCGAGAACCGGGTCTGCGCGATGCTTGAGCTCACATCGAGTTCAACGCCTGGAGCGCACCGGGATTCCCGGGCGGGCCGGATGCCGGGTCAGTGGTCGCGTCACTCGTTCTTGAGCTCGTCCACCCGGACGGGGCCGCCCGTCGTGACCGACTGGATGGCGGCGAGGGCGATCGACAGGGCGGCGCGGGCGTCCTCACCGGTGACGGCCGGGGCGCGGCCGGTGCGCACGCTGTCGGTGAAGTCGGCCAGTTCGGCGACGTACGCGTCGTGGAACAGGTCCTGGTCGTAGGTGACACAGTCGGCGGCGACGCCGTCCGCGCCGTACGAGGTGAGGTGGCTGCGCCGGATGTCGCCCATGGTGAGCATGCCGGCCGAGCCGAAGACCTCGCCGCGCACGTCGTAGCCGTACACCGCCTGGAAGTTGGCCTCGGCGGTGGCGAGGGCGCCGTTGTCGAAGCGGAGGGTGACCACGGCGGTGTCGAGCAGGCCGCGGTCCTTGAAGTCGGGGCGGACCAGGGCGTCGGCCCAGGCGAAGACCTCGACCGGTTCGGCGCCCGGATTGAGGAAGCGCAGGGTGTCGAAGTCGTGGATCAGGGTCTCCAGGAAGATCGTCCACGGCGGGATCGGCGCCGGGTCGTGCAGCTTCGGGTCGCGGGTGAGCGAGCGCAGCAGCTGCGGGGTGCCGATCCCGCCCGCGGCGATCTTGTCGTGGGCGGCCCGGAAGCCGGTGTCGTAGCGGCGGTTGAAGCCCACCTGGAGCGCAACACCCGCCTCGCGGGCCGCGGCGATGGCGCGGTCGGCCTCCGCGAGCGTGACGGCCATGGGCTTCTCGCAGTACACCGCCTTGCCCGCGCGGGCCGCCGCCTCCACGAGACCGGCGTGGGTACGGGCCGGGGTGGCGATCACCACGGCGTCCACCCGCGGGTCGGCGAACAGGTCCCCGATCTCGGTGTACGTCGTCGAACAGCCGAGCCGGTCACCGAGGCGCTGAGCGGCACCCGGAGCCGGGTCGGCCAGGGCGGCGAGCCGCACGCCGGGGAGGCGGTGAGCGAGGGTCTCGGCGTGGAATGAGCCCATCCGTCCGGCGCCGATGAGACCGACGGCGAGGGGCTGGTGGGTGGTCATGCGGGTGCTCCGTACGTGGCTGGGAAATACGTGGCTGGGAAATACGTGGGTGGGAGACCGGTGGATGTCGCTGTGGGTCAGGCGGGGGTGAAGGCGGTGCGGAAGCGCTCCAGCGCGCGTTCGCTGTCCTGGGAGGCCCAGGCCTCCATGGCGACCGTGCCCTCGTAGCCGAGTGCGGTGAGGGCGCGGGCGACGGCCGGGTAGTTGATCTCGCCGGTGCCGGGCTCGCACCGGCCCGGTACGTCGGCCACCTGGATCTCTCCGATCAGACCCGGCCCGTGGGCCCGGCGGACCAGCTCGATCAGGTTTCCCTCGCCGATCTGCGCGTGGTACAGGTCCAGGTTCATGCGCAGGCCGGGGCGGTCCACGGCGGCGACCAGGGCCAGCGTGTCGGCGGCCTTCGCGAACGGCACCCCCGGGTGGTCCACGGCCGTGTTCAGGTTCTCCAGGGTGAAGGTGACGCCGGCGCTCTCGCCCAGCTCGGCGACACGGGTGAGCGTCCGGTGGGCCGCGATCCACATCGGGCCCGTGGGCTCGCCCGGCACCGGCACCACCGGCAGGCCATCGCCGTCCAGACCGGTGCCGTGCAGGTTCAGCCGGGGACAGCCGAGCCGCTGGGCCGCCTTGACCGACTCCTCGGCGGTGCGCAGGAGTTCGGCCGTGCCGTCCTCGTCGGTGAGGCTGCCGCGGAGGTAGCCGGTCATGGACGAGAAGATCGCCCCGGAGCGTCCCAGCGCGGTCAGGTCGTGCCGGGTCCAGTCCCAGATCTCGACCTCGAAACCGGCGTCGTGGATGCGCCGGGCCCGCTCGTCGACGGGCAGGTCCCGGAAGACCATCTCGGCGCAGACCGCCAGTGTGTACGTCACGACGTTGCCTCTCTCTGGGACTCACCCGGGAAATCACCCGCTCCGGAACGTCACTGGACGTCACTAGAACGTTCTAGAGCCCGAGCAGCAGTACGCCACTCGCCGGACGTCCTGTCAAGCCTTCGTGGAGCCTGATGACTGGAACGTTGCAGTAATCCCGACCAGCGTGTTCCCCGCCCCCGACTCGTCTACGATCGACGGCTGGAGGAGAGAGACCGAGTACCGAGCGGGGAGGCAGACGGTGCCACGGACCCCCGGAACCCCGGAGGGGAAGCGCCCCACGCTCGCCGACGTGGCGGCGCGGGCGGGCGTGTCCGTCGCGCTGGTCTCCATCGTGATGCGCGGAGCCAAGGGCGCCGGCGCCGCCACCCGGGAACGGGTCCTGGAAGCGGCGCGCGAGATCGGCTACCGGCCCGACGCCCGCGCGCGGCTGCTGCGCAGCAACCGCTCACGGCTGCTCGGCGTGCAGTTCGGCCTGCAACAGCCCTTCCACACCGACCTGGTGGAGGGCCTCTACGCCGCCGCCGAGCCCGTTGGCTACCAGATCGCCCTCAGTGCCGTCGCCCCCAGCCGCGGCGAGCGCCACGCCGTGGAGGCCCTGCTCGGCGACCGCTGCGAGGCGCTGATCCTGCTCGGCCCGCAGGCTCCCGCGGCACGCCTCGCGGAGCTGGCGGCTCAGCTGCCGGTGGTGTCCGTGGCCCGGCGGCTGCGTCCGGCCGTGCCCGGAGTGGACGTGATCCGCACCGACGACGACGAGGGCGCCCGCCGGGCCGTCGACCACCTCGTCGCTCTCGGGCACCGTGACATCGTCCACATCGACGGGGGCAGGGCGCCCGGTGCCGCCGACCGGCGCCGCGGCTACCGCACCGCCATGAACCGCCACGGCCTCGCCGACCGTGCCCGTGTCCTGCCCGGCGGCCTGACCGAGGAGGACGGCGCCGCGGCCGCGCGCACCCTCCTCGGCGACGACCCCCGGCCCACCGCCGTCGTCGCCTTCAACGACCGCTGCGCCACGGGAGTCCTCGACGCCTTCCTGCGCGCCCGCGTCCCCGTCCCCGACGAGATCTCCGTGGTCGGCTTCGACGACAGCCACCTCGCCCGTCTCGCGCACATCGACCTCACCACCGTCGGCCAGGACATCCGCCGCCTCGCCGACCTGGCGGTGGGCCGCGCCGTCGCACGGCTGGAGGGCGAGCCGACACCCGACGGCGAGTCCTCCGGCAAGGAGACGGTCATCGCACCCCACCTCGTCACACGCAGCACCACGGCGCCCCCGCGCAACACGCCCTAGGCGGCGTCGCTGCGGTCAGTCCACGTACGTCGCGTTCTGCGCCGTGGCGGTCACCTTCTGTCCGTCGCTCTGGGAGAGCAGGCCCGCCGACACCCACGAGTTCACCGTCGACCGCACCCGTGTCACCAGCGCGCCCTTGGTGGCGAACGGCGCCCCCGCCCAGATCTCGTCCAGCAGCGTCGTACCGTCGGACCGCGCCGGATTGGCGACCTGGGAGTCGGTGTTCCCGAAGACGACCCTGGGCTCGGAGCGCCGGACGTACGCGTGCGTCGGGTCCTCGGTGCCCTCGTGGAAGGGGGCGAACTCGGTACCGTTCAGCGTGTAGTGCAGCGGCTTGCCCGACACGGGGGTCAGCGAGGGCAACAGGTCACCGGAGAGGGCCGCGTTGCCGTACAGCCCCACCTGGAGGTAGCTGGTGCTCGTGTTGCGGCCGACCAGGTTGACCGGGCCGTAGAACAGCGTCTGCAGGGACGGGTCGTCGAGCGCCTTCTCGACCCGCAGCCGGAACGGGATGGTGACGCGCACGGTGTCGCCGCTGCGCCAGGTCCGGGAGGGGACGGTGAAGTAGCTGCCCGGGGCCGGAGTGCCGCCGACCGCGCTGCCGTTGACGGTCACCCGGAAGCCGCTCGTCGCCCACGACGGCACGCGCAGTTTCAGCTCGAAGGCCGCGCTGCCCCCGCCGACGGTGAGCGTGGAGCCCTGTTCCCTCGGGTAGTCCGTGGTCTGTGTGACGGTGACGCCCTTCTCGGACCAGGTCAGGGTGGAGGGGCTGTAGAGGTTGACGTACAGCGCGCTGCTGTCGGCCTTCCTGAAGTACACCGAGTCCTGGTACTTCGTGGCACTCTCCATGCCGGTGCCCTCGCAGCAGGTCGTGCCCTGCTTGGGGGTGTAGTCGCGCACATGACCGGGCTTCAGGCCGATGAAATACGTGACGAGCGGCTTCTCCGCGTCCGCCTTGTCCTGCTTGGAGCCGAGGACCTGGTTGTAGAGGCCCCGCTCGTAGTAGTCCATGTACGCCGGGTCCTGGTCGTGGAGGAACAGCATCCGGCTCAGCTTGAGCAGGTTGTACGTGCAGCAGGACTCGGCGTTGGTGTCGCCGATCGTGCCGGCGATGACCCCGCGGGCCTTCCAGAACTCAGCCGTGCTCGTCCCGCCGATGCCGTACATGCGGTGCGGGACGACCATGCCCCAGAAGTTCTTCGCGGCGGTGAGGTAACGGGTCTCGCCCGTCGCGTCGTACAACCGGACGTAGCCCGTGAAGATCGGGATGTGCTGGTTGGCGTGCAGGCCGTCGAGCGTGTCGGTGTTCGCGGCGCAGGCGTCGATGAGCCTGTCGAGATCGAACAGCCTGGCCAGCGCGAGGTGTTCGGCCTTGCCGGTGATCGCGTGCAGGTCGACGATCGTCTCGACGATGCCGCCGAACTCACCGCTGGAGAAGATGCCCCACATCCGCTGCCGGGTGGCGTCGGGCAGCTTGGACAGCCGGGAGTGCATCCAGTCGCACATGCCGGACGCGAGGTCCAGCGCCCGGTCGTCGTCCGTGGCGAGGTAGGCGTCCAGCAGACCCTTGAGGATCTTGTGCGCGGTGTAGTACGGCGCCCACACCTTGGTGTAGTCGCCGCTGGTCATCGACTCCAACTCGATGAACTGGGTCTCGGGGTACGCGGCGAGGAACCCGGGATGGCTCGGCCCGCCCCAGGTGCGGCGCAGGGTGGCGGTGAGGCCCCGGCCGGAGGAGTCCGCGAAGCTGCCGCCGGTGGTCTCGGAGAAGTCGTACGATGCCAGGTCGCCCCGGCCGGCCGGGGCCGCGGAGGCCGGGCCGTTCTGCAGTGCCGTGATCTCGGCGGCGGTCAGGGCTCGCGACCAGACGTTGAACTCGTCGAAGGCGCCCGCGAACACCGGGTCGGCCAAGAAGTTGGAGCGGCCGAGCCAGTTGTTCCTCAGAGTGCCCAGCGCCGCCGGATCGAGGGTCATCGACGTGTTCCGGGCGACGGCCGCGCCGTTGACGTACAGCGTGCCGGTGCCGCCGCCGATCGTCACCGCCAGGTGGCTCCACCGGTCGAGCGGGAGCGCGGCGGTGCCGTCGAGGGCCTGCTCGCCGCCGGGGCCGCCGGTCGTGATGGCGAAGCGCGGTACGCCACCGCCGTTGCGGGCGGCCAGGTAGAGGTAGCGGCTGTTGTTGTCGCCGAAGTCGAAGACCCGGGCCCAGTTGGCGTCATGCGTGGGCTTCACCCAGGCCGACAGGGTGATCGCCGGGGCACCGCCGAGCACCGCGGCCGGCAGGTCGACGTACTGGTACGAGCCCCGGACGTTCTCCAGGGCGGCGCCGAACCGCCCGGTCACGCTGAGTACGCGCGGGTCGCGGCGCAGCGCCGCCCGCACCTCGGTGAGAGCGCCGACCATGGTCCGGATCTTGTCGGCGTACGCCTGGTCCCCGGTGGACGCGTAGGACTGCGACAGCATGGTGAGGAAATGGCCGGTGTAGTGGCCGCGCAGATTGCCGTTGGCCTCGCCGTCCAGCCCCTCCCAGCCGCCGGGGGCGACGGCGCCGCCCGTGGAGAGCCCGGCGCCCGCGCGGAAGACCTGGAGCAGCCGGTTCACGTCGTAACCGCGCCCGTGGTCGAGCATCAGCCGGCGCTTGGCGGCGAAGAGGCCCTGGCCCAGCTCGACGTCCTTCAGCTCGAACGGCCGCAGGGTCCAGGCGGACGGCGCAGGCACCGTGGCCGGGGCTGCCCGGCCGGTGGCTGCGAACGTCATCGCCGGTGCCGCCGTGCCGAGCAGCGCGGCCTGAAGGAGGATTCGTCTGGGGAGGGCGGGTGCCATGCGTTCCTCGTCTCTGCGCGGGGGTGGGGACGGGTGGTGCCGGGCGGGCCCGCAGTCTGTTCGAAATGCCGTACGTCGTACGGAAGCTCGACCAGAGGATAGGTTTGGGGCGCGATCACGTCAACGTTTCCGGCGAGTTCTGTTCCGGTTGATTCGGCGTACCGCGGGATCTCGGCGTGCGATATCCAGAGCGACGGGGGGCGGTGCCGCGCCGCCGTGGCTGGAACTCGGCGCGTTTTAAATCAATTGCTTGACTTGGGTGAGGGGGTGGGATTGCCTGGGCCGGCAGCGACCACCGGATCACAGGAGGACGCGATGAGCCCGAGCGACGGCGACCAGCCGCCCAGCTATCCCATGACCGGGGCGACGGCCCTGGCCGCCCCCGAGGAATGGGCCGAACTGCGTCGGCGGTGCCCCGTCGCGCGGGTGACCCTGCCCAGCGGGGACGAGGCCTCGCTGCTGACGCGCTACGAGGACGTCAGACAGGTGCTGGCCGACGGGCGCTTCAGCCGCCGGCTGAACGCCGAGGGCGCGGCGCGGTTCTCGGACAGCGACTCGGGCGGCGTGTTCAACAGCGAGCTGTCCACTGCGCTCCCGCAGAGCGGTGAGGAGCACCAGCGGTGGCGCCGGATGGTGAGCAAGTGGTTCACCGCCAAGCGCATGGCCGCCCTGCGCCCCAGGATCGAGACCATGGCCGAACAGCTCATCGACGGCATGCTGGAACACGGCCGTCCCGCTGACCTCAAGGCGCACCTGGCCTTCCCGCTGCCGGTGTGGGTGATCTGCGACCTGCTCGGCGTCCCCGACTCCGACCGCGACCGGTTCTCGTACTGGTCCGACACCATGCTCAACCTGACCCGCTACCGGCAGGACGAAGTCGACGCGGCCCAGGCCGAGTTCACGGACTACATGGCCGATCACGTGGCCGCGAGGCGGAAGGCCCCGGGCGACGACCTGCTCGGCGAACTCACCACCGCCACCGCGCCCGACGGCTACCGGCTCAGCGACCGCGAACTCGTGGCCACCGGCCAGGGCCTGCTGGTCGCCGGGCACGAGACCACCGCGAACATGATCGGAAAGATGGTGGCCATGCTGCTGGCCGACCGGCGGCGCTGGGAGAGCCTGCTGGCCGACCCCTCCCTGGTCAGGTCCGCGGTGGAGGAGGCCCTGCGCTTCGACGCCAACGCCGGCGTCGGCATGCCCCGGTACATCGGCGAGGACATCGAGGTCTCCGGCACGGTCCTGCCGGCCGGCACGACGGTGGTGTGCAGCATGGCCGCCGCCAACCGGGACGAGACCGCCTTCGACGGCGCCGAGGAGATGACGCTCGGCCGCAGCCCGAACCCCCATCTGGCGTTCGGCGTCGGCCCGCACTCCTGCCTCGGCCAGGCACTGGCGCGCACGGAACTGCAGACCACCCTCGACGTGCTGGTGCGCAGGCTCCCCGCGCTGGACCTCGCCGTTCCGGCCGAGGACCTGCGGCGGCTTGAGGGGCTGGCCGTCGGAGGGTTGAGCGAAGTCCCGGTGCGGTGGTGACCATGGCGGACAGGACGGTGGGAGCGGACAGGACGGTACGGGTGGACAGGACGGTACGGGCGGAGCGGGCCGGTGTCACGCGGGAGCTCATCCTCACCGCGGCGGAGCGGCTGTTCGCCGAACACGGTGTGTACGCCGTGTCGAACCGTCAGGTCAGCGAGGCCGCAGGCCAGGGCAACAACGCGGCGGTCGGCTACCACTTCGGTACCAAGGCCGACCTGGTCCGCGCCGTCGCCCGAAGACATGCCGAGCAGATCGAGGAGATCCGGGCGCGGCTGCTGACCGCGACCGGCGACTCCAGCGATGTACGGGACTGGGTGGACTGCCTGGTGCGGCCGATCCCCGAGCACCTGGCCGCCCTCGGCAGCCCCACATGGTACGCGCGGTTCTGCGCCCAGGTCATGACGGACCCGGCGCTCCACCGGATCCTCATCGAGGAGTCTCTCGCCTCCGCGTCCCTGCGGCAGATCGTCGGCGAGGTGAACCGGCGGCTGCCCGGCCTGCCTCCCGAGGTCCACGCCGAGCGCGCTGCCATGGCCCGTCAGCTCATCGTGCACATGTGCGCCGAACGCGAACGGGCCCTCGCCGAGGGCACGCCCACGCCCCGGGCCAGCTGGCGGGACACCGCTACCGGTCTCGTCGACGCCGTCCTCGGACTGTGGCTGGCACCGGTGACGCACCGCCCATGACGACGCCCGGGGCCCGCGAGCTCCGGAGTCCCTGGGTCCCACCCCGCGGACAGGGAGAAGCGACATGAAAGTAACCGCCGACCAGAACACCTGCTGTGGCGCCGGCCAGTGCGTGCTGCTCGCACCGGAGGTGTTCGACCAGCGCGAGGAGGACGGCATCGTCGTCCTGCTCGACGAGAAACCTCCGGAGCACCTGCGAGCGGCGGTCCGCGAGGCCGCCGACATGTGCCCCGCCGGTGCCATCGCCGTGCACGAGGACACCTGACCCGTCCCGGGTGCACGCTCCGAACTCTCCGATCTCTCCGAACTTTTCCTGTCCCATGCCCCCCACCACACGTCACGAGCCCGCAGGGGCTCAAGGAATGGGTGAACCGATGACCATCACGTCGAACCCGGCGGAAGACCGCGCGGCCGACTCCGGGATCCTTCCGTTTCCGATGGACCGGGCGGCGGGCTGCCCGTTCGATCCGCCGCCCCGGCTCCAGGCCCAGCAGCAGGAGAAGCCACTCGTCAGGGTCCGTCTCTGGGACGGCAGCACGCCCTGGCTGGTCACCCGGCACGCCGACCAGCGCGCCCTGCTGGGCGACCCCCGGGTCAGCGCCGACATCACGCGGCCCGGCTACCCGAGGTCCGCCCCCAGCAACGGCCGGAACAACATCAGCTTCATCCTCATGGACGATCCCGAACACGCCCGGCTCCGCCGGATGGTGACGGGATCGTTCGCCGTCAAGCGGGTGCAGGCGATGCGCCCGGCCGTGCAGAGGATCGTGGACGACCAGATCGACGACATGCTGGCCGGCCCCAACCCGGTCGATCTGGTCCAGGCGTTCGCGCTGCCCGTTCCCTCACTGGTCATCTGCGAACTGCTCGGAGTGCCGTACGACGACCACGACTTCTTCCAGCGCAACAGCAGTGCCCTGGTCAAACAGAGCCTGTCCGTAGAAGAGCGGACGGCCGCCCACGGCGCGCTCCTCGGCTACCTCGACGACCTGATGGGCGAGAAGCTGGCCCGCCCCGCCGACGATCTGCTGTCGAGCCTGGCGACCCGCGTCAAGGACGGTGAGCTGTCCCGCGAGGAGGCGGCCCAGATGGGCGTGCTCCTGCTCCTGGCGGGGCACGAGACCACGGCCAACATGATCGCCCTCGGCACGGTGGCCCTGCTGGAACACCCCGACCAGCTCGCGCTGCTGCGCGACGCGGACGACCCGAAGGTGATCGCCGCGGCCGTGGAGGAACTGCTGCGCTACCTCAACGTCACGCACAGCGGGCGGCGCCGGGTGGCGCTTGAGGACATCGAGATCGCCGGGGAGGTGATCCGCGCGGGCGAAGGGATCGTCCTCCCCAACGAGATCGCCAACCGGGACCCCGAGGTCTTCACCGACCCGGACCACCTCGACCTGGAACGCGACGCCCGCCGCCATGTGGCCTTCGGCTTCGGGGTGCACCAGTGCCTCGGCCAGCCGCTGGCCCGGCTGGAGCTCCAGGTCGTCTACAGCACCCTCTACCGGCGCGTCCCCACGCTGCGGCTGGCCACCGAAGTGGAGAAGCTCCCCTACAAACACGACGGTGCGGTCTACGGCGTCTACGAACTGCCGGTGGCCTGGTGACCGCTCCATGAGGAGGGTCCCGCCGCGGACCTGGGCCGACGGCGGGACCCTCGGAGTGCGTCAGACGGCGGCCCAGCCGTCGTCGACGGGCAGGATGGCGCCGTTGACGAACGCGGCGGCGTCGGAGGCGAGGAAGACGATCGCGGCGGCCTGCTCCTCGGCGGTGCCCAGCCTGCCGATGTTGGCGCCGATGAACTGACCCACGACCGCGGGCCCGTGGGCCTCGTTGTCGGCGTCGACCTGAATGCCGGTCATGGTGGGGCCGGGGGCGATGGCGTTGGCGCGGATTCCCTGCTTGCGGTACATGACGGCGAGGTTCTTCACCAGGCCGATCACACCGTGCTTGGAGGCGGTGTACGCGGCACCGGCGGCGCTGCCCCGCAGCCCCGCCTCGGAGGCGGTGAAGACGATGGAGCCGCGCTCCGCGGCCAGCATGTGCGGCAGGGCGGCCCTGGTCAGCAGGAACGGAGCGGTCAGGTTGATCCTGATGACGCGCTCCCACTCGGCGTCGTCGACGTCCGCGAGGGCGGACATGCGGTCCATGATCCCGGCGTTGTTCACCAGGACGTCCAGCCCGCCGAAGGCCGCGACGGCGCGCTCGACGACCGCGTCCACCACCGCCTGGTCGCTCAGGTCACCGATGACAGCGAGAGCGGTGCCCCCGGCGCTCTCGATCGACTTGACGGTTTCCTCGGCGCCCTCCGGGTTCAGGTCCGCGACGAGGACCTTCGCGCCCTCCTCGGCGAACCGCAGGGCCGCGGCCCGGCCGATGCCGCCTCCGGCGCCGGTGACGACGACACTGCGGCCCTGAAGCCCGGTGCTGTTCATGCTGTCTCCTCGTATCGACCCGCTTGTTAGTTGAGTCAGGCAAGCACAAGCGAGTTATTTGAGTCAAGCAATCGTAAGCTGTTGCTTGACTTAGGCAAATGTCAGTAAGGTGATGCCCATGCCCACACCACCGCCGGCAGATGCCGCCGCGCCGGAAGTGACCGACATCGAGCGCGCCCTTACGCGCGTCGCCCGTCTGACCGGCCGGGCCCGGCAGCACGAGCGCCTCATGGCCTCGGCCGGGGTGCCGCTGGACCGGGCCGCCGTGACGGTGCTGCGCCAGATCGCCGACTCCGAGCCGCTGCGGCCGGGGGAGTTGGCCGGCCGGCTGGTGGTCGAGGCGTCCCATGTCACCCGGCAGGTCCAGCAACTCCAGAGGGCCGGCTACGTCACGCGTGTCGCCGACCGCGACGACCGCCGTGCCCGGCGCATCGAGCTCACTCCGGCCGGGCGGTCCGCCGTCGACCGCATACAGGAGGTGTGCCGCCGTGGCATGCGGAGGTCGCTGGCCGACTGGTCGCCGGAAGAGCTTCGTGACCTCGCGGCCCTCCTCCACCGCCTGGTCGACGACTTCCTGGCCCACGTCGAATCGGCCGCGGCCGAAGCGCGGGCCCTGGCCGCGCCCGCCTGACGCCGGGGTATCGCACGTGCGAGCGGCTGCCCCCAAGGTCCTTCTGATGGATCTCCGCGATGTCGCGGCGTCCGGCACGCTCCCCCACTGCCTCAAGGGCGTGGGGGGTACCCCCACCCGCCGCACGAGCTCGCCCTTCCGCCCCCTCACGCCCCCAAGGGGCCTTCAGTGACGCCCGCGTGTGCCGGCCGCCGCCCTCCCGGTGCGTGGCACGAGCCCTGGACGAATGGTCTTTCCATGTACGGCAGCATCAGTGAGAAACCCTCGGTCGCTCGTGGAGAGGGCCAGCACGTTCTGATCGTCGCCGACGATCCGGGCACGTCCGAACTGCTCTCGACGACGCTGGAACTGGCGGGCTATCGGACCGGCACGACGACGACGGTGGGCGAGGTGGTGGCACAACTGGCCGAGGGGCCCGTCGACCTCGTGATCCTCGACACGACGCTGCCGGACCTGGAGGGGTTCGACGAGGGACGCCGCCCCGTGATCGCCCACCGCCCGCCGGTGCTCCTCCTGACCGCCTACGACGAACTGGGCAAGATCCTCCCGGAACTCGGGCTGGGGGAGCTGGACTACGTCACCAAACCCCTGCGGATCGCCGAAGTCCTGGCGCGCGTCCGGGTGTTACTGCGCGGCAGGGTGCTCTCACGGCGGGAGGGCGTGCTGGACTACGGCGATCTGGTGCTGGACGACGTCACCTGCCAGGCGCGGCGCGGACAGCGGGTGCTGGACCTCACGCCCGCGGAGTTCCGGCTGCTGCGCCATCTGCTGGGCAACGCCCACAAGGTGCTGTCGAAGGAGCAGATCGCCCGGTACGTCTGGGGCGAGTACCGAGGCGACAACGCGATCGAGCAGCTCGTCTCCCGGCTGCGGCGCAAGGTGAACCAGGGCGGTCCGGCGCTGATCCACACCCGCCGTGGATTCGGCTACTGGCTGGGCCGTCCGGGAGGCAGGGCGTGAGGTGAGCCTTCTGTGCCGTTTTCGCTCAGCAAACGCACCCGTGCAGGCGCGGCCTGCGCTGCGCTCCTCGGTGTCCCGGGACGGGGAGTGGGGTGGTCTCGTGGAGGTCCTTCCGTCCGGTCGCGGCGCCTGCTCGGGCGCACCGTGGTGCCGTATGAACTGCTCCGGCAGGCCAGCTGGTTGGGTGCCCGTGTCCTGTTCTGCCGGTGCTCTCGGTGCGGCGGTGAGGCGTTCGGGCGTGATCCGGGTCACGTCAGCTTTCTGTCAGGAAACTGTCCGGGAGGCGTCAGACCACTCTGTTTGCATGTGCTCATCGAGGCCTCGACTTCACCCGGCGCTCCGCTCGGACCGGAGCCCCCACCCCCGAGGAGAGACATGGCCGACGCCCTGGCCGGCGCCACGCCCGACGCGGCCCCGGCGGTCCCCGAGTATCCGATGCCCCGGGACATGGGCTGCCCGCTCGCCCCGCCGCCGGCCCTGGGACCCCTGCGGGACGGTAAACCCGTCACCAAGGTCCGCATCTGGAACGGCAGCACGCCCTGGCTGATCACCCGTCACGCCGACCAGCGGGCCCTGCTCACCGACCCCCGCGTCAGCAACGACGACCACGAGCCCGACTTCCCCCACGTCAACGCCCACCGGGCCGCGATCGCACCGCACACACCGAAGCTCATCACCAACACCGACGCCCCGGAGCACACCCGGCTGCGCCGGTCGGTCAACGCCCCGTTCCTCGTCAAGCGGATCGAGGCCATGCGGCCCGCCATCCAGAAGACCGTCGACGGCCTGATCGACACCATGCTCGCCGGGCCCAACCCCGCCGACCTGCTCACCGCGTTGGCGCTGCCCCTGCCCTCCCTGGTCATCGCCGACCTGCTCGGCGTGCCGTACAAGGACCACGGGTTCTTCCAGGAGAACAGCAACCGCGCCCTCGACAGCTCCCTCACCGCGGAGGAGGCGTCGGCCGCGAGCCGGGCGCTGGGCCAGTACATGGACACGTTGTTCCGGGAGAAGCTCGACACCCCGGGTGACGACGTGCTGTCCGAGATGGCCGGGCGGGTCAAGTCCGGTGAGATGGCCCACCAGGAGGCCGTCAACATGGGCGTCGCCATGCTGATCGCCGGTCACGAGACCACCGCCACGATGATCAGCCTCGGCACCCTCGCCCTGCTGCGGCACCCCGACCAGCTCGCGCTGCTGCGCGAGAGCGACGACCCGAAGTTCATCGCGGGCGCGGTGGAGGAACTGCTGCGCTACCTGTCCATCGTCCACTCGGGGCTGCGCCGGGTCGCCAAGGAGGACATCCAGATCGGCGACCAGGTCATCCGCAAGGGCGACGGCATCCTCTTCGACCTGCACTCCGCCAACTGGGACCCGCAGGCGTTCCCCGCGAGCGAGCGACTGGACCTGAGCCGTCCCGCGCGTCAGCACAACGCGTTCGGCTACGGGCCCCACCAGTGCCTCGGCCAGAACCTGGCACGCCTGGAGCTCCAGGTCGTCTACGGCACGCTCTACAAGCGCGTTCCCACGCTGAGCCTGGCCGCTCCGATAGAACAACTGCCGTTCAACCACACGGGTACCACCTACGGCGTCAAGTGCCTTCCCGTCCGCTGGTGACGTACCCCCAGGTACCCCTCACAGAAAACCGACCCCCCACAGATGACTGAGGAGCAGACCATGCGGGTGGAACTGGACGAGCCGAAATGCGTGGCGTCGGGACAGTGCGTCATGGCATCCCCTGAGGTGTTCGACCAGCGGGACGAGGACGGCGTCGCGATCCTGCTGGAGGAGAGGCCCGGCGAGGAACTCCTCGACGGGGTGCGGGAGGCCGTGGCCATCTGCCCCGCGGCGGCCATCCGGCTGGTGGAGGAGTGAACCGCGTCGTCGTCGTGGGCGCCTCGGCCGCCGGACTCGCGGCGGTCGAGACGCTGCGCCGCGAGGGCTACGACGGCACGCTCACCCTCGTCGGTGACGAACCGCACGCCCCGTACGACCGACCGCCGCTGTCCAAACAGCTCCTGGCCGGCGAGTGGAGCCCCGACCGGCTGGCGCTGCGCCACTCGGCCGACCTCGACACCCTCGATCTCGACCTGCGCCTCGGCGTCGCCGCGACCGGGCTGGACGTGCCGGGCCGTACGGTGCGTCTGGCGGACGGTGCGACGGTGCCGTACGACGGTCTGGTGGTCGCCACCGGGGTGCGCCCCCGCCGGCTGCCCGGTGAAGGCGCCCATGTGCTGCGCACCCTTGACGACGCCGTCGCCCTGCGGGACCGGCTGGAGCCCGGGGTCCGGGTGGTCGTCGTCGGCGCCGGGTTCCTCGGGGCCGAGGCCGCCGCCGTGGCGTCGCGGCTCGGCGCCGAGGTGACCCTGCTGGAACCGGCGCCGGTGCCGCTCGCCCACGCGATCGGCGACGAGATCGGGCAGGTGCTGTCGCGGGCCCATCTGGACCACGGGGTGAACCTGCGCACCGGAGTCACCGTGACCGCGGTGACCGAGGACGGGGTACGGCTCGCGGACGGTGAACGCGTCGACGCCGACGAGGTGCTGGTCGCCATCGGCTCGCTGCCGAACACCGAGTGGCTCGCCGACAGCGGCCTGTCGACCGGAGACGGGCTGAACTGCGACGAGTACTGCGAGGCCGCACAGCACGTGTACGCCGCCGGTGACGTCGCCCGCTGGTACAACCCGCTGTTCGGGGTGCCCATGCGGATCGAGCACCGCACCAACGCCGCCGAACAGGGCATGGCCGCCGCCCGCAACCTCCTGCGGCCCGAGGCCCGTAAACCGTTCGCGCCGGTGCCGTACTTCTGGTCCGACCAGTACGACATGAAGATCCAGGCGTACGGCTACCTGCGCGGGCACGACGAAGTGGCGGTGGTGGACGGGGACTTGGAGACGCGCCGGTTCGTGGCCGCCTACCGCACCGGCGACCGCCTCACCGGCACCCTCGCCGTCGGTATGCCGCCCAAGGCGATCCGTTCGTGGCGCCAGGCCATCGCGACCGGCGCGACCTGGCGTGAGGCCGTGCCCACGGGAGACACCGGCGATGACCGCTGACATCAAGGAGGCCGCCATGGCGGATCGCCTCACTGACGAGCGCCGCGACGTGGTCGTGGTCACGGGCGCGGGAGGTATGGGTACGGCCATCGCGCGCCGCCTGGGCAGCGGGCGGACCCTGTTCCTCGCCGAGTCCTCGCGCGGACACCTCGACCGGGCCGTGGCCGCGCTCACCTCCGAGGGCTACGCCGTGCACGGGGTGCTGACCGACGTGTCCGACCGTGCGTCGGTCGAGAAGCTCGCGCAGGAGGCCGCCGGCGCGGGCCGCCTCTGCGCCGTCGTGCACACCGCGGGCGTCTCCCCGGCGACCGCGTCGGCGAGGACGATCATCGAGGTCAACCTCCTCGGCACGGTCCATGTGATCGACGCGTTCGAGAAGGTGGCCACGCGCGGCACCTCGCTCGTCGTGATCTCCAGCATGGCGGGCCACTACGCCTCGCTGAGCCGGGACGACGAGGCCGCGCTCGCCACGGCCGAGGCGGAGGACCTCCTCGGGCTCGCCGCCGTCGCCGCCGTCGGAGACGACGCGGGCACCGCCTACATGGTGTCCAAGCGCGCCAACCACGTACGGGTGGAAGCGGCCGCGCTCGCCTGGAACCAGCGCGGGGCGACGGTCAACACCGTCAGCCCCGGGGTGATCTCCACCGCGATGTCGCAGGCCGAGGCCGAGTCGCCCAGCGGCGCACACATGCTCAGGATGCTCGACGACTGCGGCGCCGGCCGCACCGGCACACCGGGAGAGATCGCCGAGGCCGTCGCCTTCCTCACCGGTCCCCAGGCGCGGTTCATCACCGGCACCGATCTCCTCGTCGACGGCGGGCAGGCCGCCTGGGTACGCCGGCACATGCGGCACTGAACCATCACGCCGACCCGGCGCCGCCCGCGCTCGTGCCCGGCGTCCGGTCAGCCGCATTCCCATGATCAACCGAGGACTCCGGACACAAGAGAACCGGACACAAGAGAAGAGGACAGCATGTCCACCCCCCGCACTCCGTCCGCCGACACCCCCCTCACTCCCGAGGAGTTGGGCTTCGACCCGGACGCCCTGCGCGAGAAGTACCGCGCCGAGCGCGACCGCCGGATCCGCCCCGACGGCAACCGGCAGTACCAGCGCACCACCGGCGGCGAGTTCGGCTCCTACGCCGACGACCCGTACACCGAGTTCGCCGAGCGGGAGCCGCTGCACGACCGCGTCGAGGTGATCGTCATCGGGGGCGGTTTCGGCGGCCTCCTCGCCGGCGCGCGGCTGCGCCAGGCCGGAGTCGAGTCGATACGGGTCATCGAACAGGCCGGGGACTTCGGCGGCACCTGGTACTGGAATCGGTACCCGGGCATCCACTGCGACATCGAGTCGTACGTCTATCTGCCGCTGCTCGAAGAGGTCGGCTACGTCCCGAAGTGGAAGTACGCGCCCGGCGAGGAGATCCGGCAGCACGCGATGGCGATCGGCCGGCACTTCGGCCTCTACCGGGACGCCTGCTTCCAGACCCAGGTGACCGGACTGCGCTGGGACGACACCGAGTTGGAGTGGATGGTCACCACCGACCGCGGCGACGAGATGCGGGCGCGCCACGTGGTGATCTCCAGCGGCACGCTCAGCCAGCCGAAACTGCCCGGCATCCCGGGCATCGAGACCTTCAAGGGGCACACGTTCCACACCAGCCGCTGGGACTACGACTACACCGGCGGTGATTCGGGCGGCGGCCTGACGGGGCTCGCCGACAAGCGCGTCGCCCTCATCGGCACCGGCGCCACCGCCATCCAGGTCGTGCCGCACCTCGGGGCCGACGCGCAGCACGTGTACGTGTTCCAGCGCACGCCGTCCTCGGTCGACGTACGCGGCCAGCGCCCCACGGACCCGCAGTGGGCCAAGGCGCTGGAGCCGGGCTGGCAGAAGCGGCGGATGGAGAACTTCCTCAAGGTCGTCACCGGCATCCGGGTGGACGAGGACCTGGTGGACGACTCGTGGACCAGCAGCGCCCGGCTGCAGGAGAAGCTGATCCCGACCAACGCGTACGCGGACGTCCCCTCCGAGGAGCGGGAGCGGCTGTACGAGATCGCCGACTTCCAGAAGATGAACGAGATCCGGGCCCGCGTGGACGCGACGGTCGAGGACCCGCGGACCGCCGAGCTCCTCAAGCCCTGGTACCGCTACATGTGCAAGCGGCCCACGTTCAGCGACACCTACCTGCAGACCTTCAACCGGCCGAACGTCACCCTGGTCGACACGACCGACAGCCACGGCGTCGAGGAGATCACCGAGAACGCCGTCGTGGTCGGCGGGGTGGAGTACGAGGTCGACTGCGTCATCTTCGCGACCGGCTTCGAGGTCGGCGTCTCCGGCATCCTGTCCGGGCGGCTGCCGGTGCACGGCCGGGGCGGCGTCAACCTGCTGCAGTCGTGGATGACCGGGGGCCCGAAGACGCTGCACGGGTTCTTCAGCCACGGGTTCCCGAACCTGTTCCAGCTCGGCCCGCTGCAGAACGCCTCCGCCGTGAACTACGTGCACATCCTCGACGAGCAGGCCACGCACGTCGCCGAGGTCGTCGCCGAGGCGCGCAGGCGGCGGGTCCGGTACGTCGAGCCGACCGCCGAGGCCGAGGACGCTTGGGTGGCCACGATCCGTGAGAAGGCCGCCGACCTGCACAAGTTCCAGGCCGAGTGCACTCCCGGCTACTACAACAACGAGGGCATGCCGAGGGAGCGCAGCGAGTCGTACGGCGACGGCCCGGTCGCCTTCCACGAACTGCTGCGGCGCTGGCGGGCCGACGGCGGTATGCGTGACGTCCTGGTCGATGCCGAGTGAGGCGGCGGGGACGCGAGACGATGCCAGAGACAACGGCAGAGACAAGGGCAGGGGCAACGGCAGCGCCGTGCCCCAGCCGGTTCGACGAGACCGGCGGCAGGCGGCCCGTCAGCACCCACTGGGAAGCGCGGCGGCTCAACCCGCCCAACCGGCTGTGGGGTTCCAACGGGATCGCCTTCGGCCCCGACGGGCGGCTGTACGTCGCCCAGTTCCTCGCGGGGCAGATCAGCGCCGTGGATCCCGCCACCGGGGACGTCGAGGTGGTCGTACCGATGGACAGCCCGGTCCAGTCGCCGGACGACCTGGCCTTCGGGGCGGACGGTTCGATGTACATCTCCGACCTGGTGCCCGGCCGGGTGTGGCGGCGCAGCCCGCGCGGTGAGTACACCCTCGTCTCCGGGGAGGTGGTGAACCCGAACGGCATCACATGCGTCGGCGACCGGCTCTTCGTCAACGAGATGAAGCCGGGCGGCCGGCTGCTGGAGCTGTTCCCGGACGGTGGTGACCCGGTGGTCCTCACCGAGGGACTGGCCCTCGGCAACGCGATGCAGCTCGGCCCGGACGGCCACCTGTACTACCCGCACATGATGAGCGGACAGAACCCGTTGCTGACCGGGCAGGTCTGGCGGATCCCCCCGGACGGCGGCGCACCCGAACTGGTCGCGGACGATGTGCACCAGCCGGTCGCGGTCCGCTTCGACCAGGGGGGTGTCCTGCACGTGCTGTCGCGCGGCGTGGAGGGCATCGTGACCCGCGTCGACCTGCACGGCAGCGGGTCCCGCACCCTCGTGACCAGCGGCGTGGTGGGACTGGACAACGCGGCGTTCGACGCGGAGAACCGGATGTTCGTCTCCAGCTACTCCAGCGGCGGCGTCACCGAGATGCACCCCGACGGCCGGATCCGCGAGATCGTGCCCCGCGGGCTCGACGGCCCCTACGGGGTGACGATCGACCTCGGCGGCACGGTCTACGCGGCCGACCACTACCGGCTGGCGACCCCCGCGGTCACCCACGAGGGCGAGCCGGACGACAGCCCGGACGGCACCGGGCCGGGCGGTGTGACCACGCACAACCTGCTGCACTTCCACCACGGCCTCACCGCCGACGGCGAACTGCTGCACTTCACCTCGCAGTACGGCACCGTCCAGACCTACGACCCCGAGAGCGGAACCACGCGGGAACGGGCGGCCGGGCTTCAACGGCCCCTGGGCATCGCGGTGGCACCGGACGGCCGGCTCGTCGTCGCCGAGACGGACGCCGGCCGGGTCGTGGCCGTCGACGACGGCGACACCGTCACCGTGCTCGCCGAGGGGCTCGACCACCCGGTGGACGTGGCCTTCGACGGGTCGGGCCGCTGTTACGTGAGCGAGGAGCGGCTCGGGGCGGTGCTCAGCATCGAGGAGGGCGGCAGGACGGCGGTCGTCGCGGACGGCCTCGCCGCACCACAGGGCCTCGCCGTCCTGGGCGACGAACTGTTCACGGTGGAGACCGGTCACCGCAGCCTCCGGGCGATCTCCCTGAGTACGGGGGAGAGCCGGACCGAGGCGGAGGACCTGCCGGTCGGGCCGCCTCCGGGCGTCGTACCCCGCACCGGGCCCGCGCTGTTCGCCGACGGCATGCCCGGTGTGGCGGTCCGCTTCGCCGGCCTCGCCGCCACCCCGGACGGAGGTCTGCTGCTCTCGGCCAACGGCGAGGGCACGGTGCTGCGGCTGACCAGGACCGAGGCCGCCACGGCGACCTGACAGCGCCTCGCCGGAAGCACGGTGATCAACCTACGGCCGGGGCTCACGCGGCGCGATAGAGGTCCGTGAGCAGTTCGATCGCGGACTGGGTGGCGGGATGCGGGTCGTCCCGCCACCAGCCGAGCAGCACGGGGATCGGCTCGGCGTCGCGCACCGGCCGGTAGACGACGCCGGGCCGGGGGTACTGGTGGGCGGTCGACTCGGCGGTGATCCCGATGCAGCGGCCGGTGGAGATGACGGTGAGCCAGTCGTCGACGTCGTGCGACTCCTCGGTCGCCGGGCGCGCGCCGGGCGGCCACAGTTCCTCGGTCGTGGTGCCGGTCCTGCGGTCGACGAGCAGGGTGTGCCCGCCGAGGTCGCCGAGCCGGACGGCGCGGCGGCGGGCCAGCGGGTCGTCGGCGGCCAACGCGCACAGCCGCCGTTCCAGGCCCACGACGACCGATCCGAACCGGCGCCCGTCCAGTGGCCTGCGGACCACGGCGAGCTCGCAGGCCCCCTCCGCCAGCCCGGCCGTCGCGGAGTTGACGCGCACGAGCTGGAGGTCCGTCTCCGGGTGCGCGGCACGCCAGCGGCGCTGGAAGGCCAGTGTGTGACGGCCGACGGCCGACCACGCGTACCCGATCCGCAGCCGGGTGTGGCCCGACGTGGCCTCCCGCACCAGGTCGTCCACCTCACCGAGCACCCGACGGGCGTGCGCCAGCACGCGCAGTCCGGTCGCCGTCGGGTTCACCTCGCGGGAGGTCCGCCGCAGCAGCCGTACCCCGAGGGCCCGTTCCAGCGAGGCCAGCGTGCGGGAGACGGCGGCCTGGGACACGCCGAGCGCGATGGCCGCGTCCGTGAAGGTGCCCTCCTCCACGATCGCGACGAGACAGCGCAGCTGCCGCAGTTCCACATCCATGACCCCAGCGTATGGATGGAGCAGCGCATGCATTTTCCGTAAGCGGCGAGGGCGGCCACGATCGGGACATGGATGCAGAAGCGGCAGGCCCGGTGACACCCACCCACGCGACCGACGCCGCGGCCCAGGAACCGGAAAGCGACCGGCAGCGACTCGCCGGTGTGGTGACCATGGTCGCCAGCGGTCTGTCCAACCAGGTCGGCGCCGCGACCGGGGCCCTCGCCTTCCCCGTGCTCGGCCCGGTCGGTGTCGTCGCGGCACGCCAGTACGTCGCCGCCGTCGTCCTCGCGGCCGTCGGCCGCCCCCGGCTGCGCGCCTTCACCTGGTGGCAGTGGCGTCCAGTGCTGCTGCTGGCCCTGGTGTTCGGCACAATGAACCTGTCCCTCTACAGCGCCATCGACCGCGTCGGCCTGGGCCTGGCGGTGACCCTGGAGTTCCTGGGCCCGCTCACCATCGCCCTGGCCGGCGCCCGGCGCCGTCTGGACGCGTGCTGCGCGGTGGTCGCGGGCGCGGGAGTCGTCACCCTCATGCGTCCCCAGCCCTCGGCCGACTACGTGGGGATGGGGCTCGGCCTGCTGGCCGCCGTCTGCTGGGCGTCGTACATCCTGCTCAACCGCACCGTCGGCCGGAGGATCCCCGGAGCGCAGGGGCCGGCTGCCGCCGCCGGAGTCTCCGCGCTGATGTTCCTGCCGGTCGGCGCCGTCGTCGTGGTCCAGCACCCGCCCACGGCCGGGTCCGTCGTGTACGCCGTCGCCGCCGGTGTCCTCTCCTCCGCCGTGCCGTGCCTCGCGGACCTGTTCACCCTGCGCCGGGTCCCGGCCCGTGCCTTCGGGCTCTTCATGAGCGTCAACCCGGTCCTCGCGGCCGCTGTCGGCTGGGTGGTGCTCGGGCAGGGCCTGGGCGGGGCGGAGTGGGCGAGCATCACGGCGATCGTCGCCGCGAACGCGGTCAGCGTCCTGACGTCGCGCCTCTGACCACGGTGTGCGAGTTCTTGGCGAGGTGTTCCCGGCGGTCCAACCCGGGGGCAACCATGGCCTCATGGCGGACGTGAAGCAGTATGAGCACGTGGAAAGAGTGCGACTCCTCGTGGTGGACGACGACCCGCCCATCGCCGACCTGGTGGCGACCGTCGCCCGCTACGAGGGCTGGGACGCGGTCACGGCGAACTCCGGCGAGGAGGCGCTGCGTCGCGCCGCCGCGTTCGATCCGGACATCGTGGTGCTCGACCTGATGCTCCCCGACCTGGACGGCTTCGGTGTGCTCGACCGGCTGCGGGACTCCGGGGCCATGGTGCCCGTGGTGTTCCTGACCGCGCGGGACGGAGTCGCCGACCGGGTGGCGGGCCTCACCCGGGGCGGCGACGACTACCTGGTGAAACCGTTCGCGGTGGAGGAGCTCATGGCCCGGCTGCGCACCGTGCTGCGCCGCAGCGCCGGCCCCGGCTTCCAGCGGTCCCCGCTCCAGGTGGCGGACCTGACGTTGGACGAGGACACCCGTGAGGTCCGGCGCGGCGACAGGCTGCTCACGCTCACCCCCACCGAGTACGAGGTGCTCCGCTATCTGATGCGCAGGTCGCCCACCGTACTCACCAAGGCGCAGATCCTCGACCACGTCTGGGAGTACGGATTCGGAGGACGCTCCAACGTGGTGGAGCTGGTGGTCAGCCGGCTGCGCCGCAAGCTCGACCACACCGGCAACACCGCTGACGACGGGCCGCCGCTCATCCACACCGTCCGTGGCGTGGGCTATGTGGTGCGGCAGGTCACCGAGTGATCGACCGGCTGAAGCGGACCTACCGCAGGATGCCCCTGGGCACCCGGCTGGCGCTGGGCCTGGGGGTGCTCTCACTGGCCGTGTTCGCCGTCGTCGGGACGGCCCTCACGACGTATATGCGGGACTATCTGTCGGCCCAGCTCAACGAGCAGCTGAAACTCGCTCAGATCGCCCAGTCCAAGAGCATCGCGGACCACGGCACCCTCCAGGGAAAGAAGTACTACCGCTGGTACTACGCCGTGTACGACGTGTCGGACGGCATACCCGTCCTGCGCGGGCCCGAGGACCCCGCCGACATACCCGTGGACGTCGACGACCTCACCACGGTGGCCCGGGCCCAGATCGCCGCGGACACGGAGGTCATCCGCACCGAGTCCCTCAAGGGTGACGGCCTGTACCGGCTGCGGGCCTGCGAGGTGGAACCCGGGGTGGTGCTCGTCAGCGCCGCGCCCATGAAGGACATCGAGGACACTGTCGGGCGGCTGATCACGGTCCAGGTGATCACCTTCGCGCTGGCGCTGCTGGCACTCGTGGTGCTGGGGCGGTCCCTGCTGCGGCGCGGTCTGAAACCGATCGGCGACATGGCGCGCACGGCCCGCGGCATCACCTCGCACGACCTGACGACGGACTCGGCGCGGCTGCCGGTGCGCGCGGACGGCGGGAAGGGCGGCCCCGAGGTCGAGGAACTGCGCACCGCGTTCAACACGATGCTGGAGCACATCGACGACGCGCTCGCCGTGCGCACCGAGGCCGAGCAGCGCCTGCGCCGTTTCGTCGCGGACGCCTCGCACGAACTGCGCACGCCCCTGATGTCGGTGCGCGGCTACGCCGACCTGTTCCAGTACGCGGCGGCCAACGCCCCCGAGGAGCGGGACAGGCACCTGGCCCGGCTGCGCGCCGAGGCCGCCCGGATGGGGGTCCTGCTGGACGACCTGCTGCTGCTCGCCCGGCTGGACGCCGCCGAGGCCGAGACGCCGCTGCGGCCGGAGGACGCCGATCTGGTCGCACTGGTCCGCCAGGCCGCGGACGTGTTCCGCGCGGGCCGTCCGGACCACCCGCTGACCGTGACGGCGGCCCCCGGTCCCGTACGGCTCCGCGTCGACCCCCTGCGGATCCGGCAGGTGCTGGACAACCTGCTCACCAACGCGGCCGTGCATACCCCTGCCGGTACGAAGGTGGCCCTGGCAGTGGCCGTGGAGGAGTCCGGCACCGCCGGCCCGGCGGCCGTGGTCACGGTCACCGACTCCGGGCCGGGCATCCCGGCCGCCGACCGGGACCGGGTCTTCGACCGCTTCTACCGGGTCGACAAGGCCCGCAGCCGCGACCACGGCGGCAGCGGACTCGGCCTTTCGGTCGCCCGCTCCCTCGTCGCGGCCCACGGCGGCACGATCGACCTGATCAGCGAGCCCGGCTCGACGACCTTCACCCTCAGGCTGCCGACGCAGGCGTGAACACCGGCCCGAGAATTTACTTGAGTAAGGCAACAAGCTGGTAAAGTTGCCGTATGGCCACACCACCGCTCCCCAGCGTCCCCGCCTCGCCGGAAGTGATCGAGATCGAGCGCGCTCTCACCCGCATCACCTATCTGAGCACCCGTACCCGACAGCACGAACGCCTGATGGCCCTGGCGGGAGTGCCGCTCGACCGGGCCGCCGTCGCGTTGCTGCGGCAGATGGCCGACTCCGAGCCGCTGCGTCCGGGGGAGCTCGCCAACCGGCTGGGCGTGGAGGCCTCGCACGTCACCCGCCAGGTGCAGCAGTTGCAGAAGTCCGGCTACGTGGACCGCATCCCCGACCCCGACGACCGCCGCGCCCAGCGCATCAAGCTCACCAGGACCGGCCAGGAAGCCGTCGACCGCATCCGCGACGCCGGTGCCCGCGGCATGCAACTGGCCCTGGACGACTGGTCGCCCGAGGAACTGCGCCAGCTCGCCTCCCTCTTCCACCGCATGGTCGACGACTTCCTGCGCCACGGCGAGGAGCTCATCGAGCAGGAGAAGGCCGCCTCGGCGAACCTGGCCTGAACACGCCTGGGGGGGCGGCGCCCGCTCACGCCGTCCCCCGCACGAGGACCAGTGCGCGCCAGGCCCCCCACCGTGCGGTCAGCCCGTGTCCTCCAGCCGGAAGCCGACCTTCAGACCGACCTGGAAGTGCTCGATCTCGCCGTTCTCGATGTTGCCCCTGATCTGCGTGACCTCGAACCAGTCCAGCAGGCGCAGGGTCTGTGAGGCACGCGAGAGGGCGTTGCGGACGGCCTGGTCGACCCCCTCCGGGGAGCTGCCGACGATTTCGGTGACGCGGTAGGTGTGGTCGGACATACGGTGCTCCTCTCCGCTGTGGCCGGTGTGCCACGCGTCACTCCACGGTGCCGCAGAGCGCGGCGCCCCGCGAGGCGTCCGCGGCAACCGGCTCAGGGGCTCAGGGGTCCTTGCACTATGCCCGCCCGGGTCGCGCGGCCTGGCACCGCACCTCGCCGCGTTGCCGAAACGCCCAGGTAGCTCTGCTACCAGGGCGCTCCGGCGCCTTGCGATGCACGGCACCAGACCACGCGACCTTCGGACGCTCACAGTGCAAGGACCCCTAAGCCCCGTCGTCACCGCGCCATGCTCAACGACAGCGCGAACCTGGCCTCCCGGTCCGTCCACCAGTGGGTCAACTTCAGCCCGGCGGCGGCGAGTTCACCGCGCACTCCGTCCTCGCGGAACTTCGCCGAGACCTCGGTGCGCAGATCCTCCCCGGCCGCGAAGTCCACGGCGAGGTCGACCGCCGGGATCTTCACGGTCTGTGCCCGCCGCGACCGCAGTCTCATCTCGATCCACTCGTTCTCCGCGTCCCACAGGGCGACGTGGCCGAAGGCGTCGAGGTCGAAGTCCGCGCCGAGCTCGCGGTTCACGACCGTCAGCACGTTCTTGTTGAACTCGGCGGTCACCCCGGCCGCGTCGTCGTACGCGGCCACGAGCACCGACGCGTCCTTGACCAGGTCCGTGCCGAGCAGCAGCGCGTCGCCGGGCGACATCAGGGCACGTACGGAGTCAAGAAAGCCGGCGCGTTCGGCGGGCAGCAGATTGCCGACGGTGCCGCCCAGAAAGGCCACAAGCCGCGGCACGGGCGTGTCCGGCAGCGTGAGCGCGGCGGTGAAGTCGGCGATCAGCGCGTGCACATGGAGGCCGGACCGCTCGGCGATCAGCGCCTCGCCCGCCTGCCGCAGCGCGCTCTCACTGACGTCGACGGGCACGTATGTGTGCAGGTCCGGCATGGCGTCGAGGAGGTGCCGCGTCTTGTCCGAGGAGCCGGACCCCAGCTCTACGAGGGTGCGGGCGCCGGTCGCGGCGGCGATCTCCGGTGCGCGGGCCAGCAGGATCTCGCGCTCGGCCCGCGTCGGGTAGTACTCGGGCAGTTCGGTGATCTGCTCGAACAGGTCGCTGCCGTGGGCGTCGTAGAACCACTTCGGCGGCAGTGTCCTGGGGGTGTGGGTAAGGCCGCGCAGGACATCGGAGCGCAGGGCCGCGTCCGTGGCGTCCTCGGGCAGGGTGCGGGTCAGTGGGAACGGGCTCACGCGATGGGCTCCTTGGGTGGTGCGGCTGCCTTGTCGTCGGATGCCGAGTGGCGACGGGGAACAGGCGTGTCGGTGGTGTCAGAGGAGTCCGCGGTGGGGTCAGTGGTGTGCGTCGCCTTGTCGTCCGGGTCCTTCAGCGAGGTGAGCAGGACGTCCGTACGGCTCGCCGTGAGCAGCGTGCGGTCGGGTACCTCCTGCCAGTGCGGGTCGTCGTCGTACGGCTCGGACGCGACGACCGTGCGGCGGCCGGGCTCGGACAGGTACCAGAGGGTGTCGCCCCAGGCCGTGGCGGCGATCGTGTCGCCGTTGGTGAGCAGCAGACTGAGCCGGGAACCGGGTGCCGCGCGGGCAACCTCCAGGACGGTGCCGGCGAGCGCCTGCCCCTCCTCGTCCCCGCCACGCAGCCGGTTCAGTACCAGCGCCCAGACGAACGCGGAGTCCGAGCGGGCCTCCAGCGACAGCAGCTCCGCCGGGGGCAGGGACCGTACGAGGGACGCGAGGGAGTGCGGCCAGCCGGCGACGGCCCCGTTGTGGCTGAACAGCCAGGTCCCCGAGGCGAACGGCGCCGCCGCGGCCTCCCCGTCCGCCCCCGGCAGGGTCGCGTCCCGCACGGCGGCCAGCAGCGCGGTGGTCCGCACGATCCGGGCCAGGTCCGCGAAGTTCTGGTCGCCCCAGATCGGCCCGGCCCGCCGGTAGCGTCCGGGCACCGGGTCGCCCTGCGCGTACCAGCCGACGCCGAAACCGTCGGCGTTGACCGTCCCGTACCGCTGCCGCCGCGGCGCCCACGACTGCCGGTACAGGCTGTGCGGCGGGTCCACGAGGAGCCCGCCGAGCGGCTCCTCGGGACCCAGGAACGCCAGGTGGCGGCACATCAGCCGAGCTCCGGGGAGGCGTCCCGCGCCGTGCGGAAACCGGAGAAGATCTGCCGCCGGATCGGATAGTCCCAGTTGCGGAACGTCCCCCGGCACGCCACCGCGTCCACGGCGAACGAACCACCGCGCAGCACCTTGTACTCGGGGCCGAAGAACACCTCCGAGTACTCCTTGTACGGGAACGCCGTGAACCCCGGATGGGGCAGGAAGTCGCTCGACGTCCACTCCCACACGTCCCCGATCAGCTGCCGCACCCCGAGCGGCGACGCGCCCGCCGGATAGCTGCCCGCCGGTGCGGGGCGCAGATGGCGCTGGCCGAGGTTGGCGTGGGCATCCGTGGGGTCGTCGTCGCCCCACGGATAGCGTGTCGAGCGGCCGGTGGCCGGGTCGTGGCGGGCCGCCTTCTCCCACTCGGCCTCCGTGGGCAGCCGGCGCCCCGCCCAGCGGGCGTACGCGTCGGCCTCGTACCAGGACACGTGCAGGACGGGCTCGTCCGGCGGCATGACCTCGGTGACGCCGAAGCGCCGCCGCAGCCACTGCCCGCCGTCGCGACGCCAGAACAGGGGCGCCGAGATGCCGTGCGCCTTGATGTGGCTCCAGCCCCGAGGCGCCCACCAGCGCTCGTCGTCGTACCCACCGTCCTCGATGAACGCCTGGTAGGCGCCGTTCGTCACCGGTGTGGTGTCGATGTGGAACGGCGGGACCAGGCGCCGGTGCGCGGGCCGCTCGTTGTCCAGCGCCCAGGGCTCGGTCGAGGTGCCCATCATGAACGGGCCGCCGGGCACCAGGACCTCGGAGGGTCCCGTGAACAGCGGCACCGGCTCCGGATCCGGCGCGGTCAGGGCCGCGCCGCCCTTGCGGAGCTGGTGGGTGATCAGCATCGTCTCGTCGTGCTGCTGCTCGTGCTGGGCGATCATCCCGAACGCGAAACCCGCCTCGGTGAGCCGGGTGCCGTGGAACGCGGTGCTCTCCAGCACGTCCAGCGCCCGGCCCCGTACCTCGGCCGCGTACTGACGGGCCTCGGCGGGCGGCAGCAGCGGCAGGGAGGGCCGCTCCGCCCGCGGGTGCTCGAACGCGTCGTACAGCCCGTCGATCTCGGGCCGCATCGCCTCACGCCCCGCGACGGTCCGCAGCAGCCACAGCTCCTCCTGGTTGCCGATGTGCGCCAGGTCCCACACCAGCGGGGACATCAGCGGTGAGTGCTGGGCGGTCAGCTCGGGGTCCTCGACGCAGGAGGTGAGCAGCGCGGTGCGGTCGCGCGCCGTGGTCAGCGCCTGAAGCGCACGCTCGCGCAGTGTCTCGGGGTCGGTCGTCCCGGTCGTCTCGGTGGTCTCGGGGACGGTCATGTGCGGATGTCCTTCCCGTGGACGTGGAGCAGGCTGAGCAGATCGTCGGCGGGGCAGCGGCCCCGGGCCACATAGCGGTCGGTGAACGCGGCGACGGCCGCGCACACCTCGGTGCTCGCCCCCAGCCGGGGCAGCGCCCCGGCGGCCGCCTCGAAGCAGACGACCGCCGCCTCGTGCAGTTCGGGGTCGGCGAGACCCGACCGGGCGGCCGTGATCCACAGCGGATTGCACGGAGCGGGCAGCGACCCCGCCCGCTCGGCGAGCGGTTTGACGGTCCGGTAGGCGACCTCCGCCGCCTCCGGGTCCTCGAACAGGGCGGCCGTCACCGCGAGCGGCACCATCCACCCGTCCTCTCCGGGCTGGGCGTCGATCATGCGCAGTTCGAGGTGACCGCGGGGCCGTACGGGTGGGAAGAGGGTCGTCAGGTGGTAGTCGAGATCCGCACGACCGGGCGGATCCGCAGCCCGGGTCCAGTCCCGGAAACTCATGTCCTCCGGGACGCCCCAGGGGCCCTCGTCGGCCCGGACGCACATCACCGGCGCGTCCAGCACATGCCGCGCCCAGGCCGCCCGCGGATCACCGTTCAGCCGGGGAGCGCTGGTCCGGCCGGGGTCCATCGCCGCCCACAGGGACTGCCGCGTGGAACGCCAGCCGGTGGCGCGGCCACCGGCGACCGGGGAGTGGGCGAACGCCGCCAGCAGGACCGCGCCCAACTGGTGCGCCAGCCACCAGCGCCGCCCGTAGCCCAGCGGGCCCGGCTCCTCGTACCCGGCGTCCAGACATATCTGGACGGACGCGGTGGAGCACATCATGGCCCGGCCCTCGGGCCCGTAGCGGTCGAGGCACTGCTCCATCGCGTCGTAGCGGGGCTCGTGAAGGTAGCGGCGGGGAGGTTTCCAGGGATCGTGGCCGAAGCCGCTGAGGGCGAGGTCCGCCTCGCGCAGTACGGCGCGGACGGCGGTCAGGTCGGCGGACACGGACCCGATGAGTTCCGTCAGGGAGGTGGCGGGCGCCGAGCTGAGCTCCAGCTGGCCGCCGGGTTCGACGGTGAGCGCCGAGGAGAGGGGCAGGGTCCGCAGGGCGGCGTAGGCCGCTGAGAGACGTTCGGGTGAGGCCGGGAGCCGCGGGTCGCGCAGCTCGTGGACGAGCCATTCCAGTTCGACACCGAGGGTGCGGGGCGGCCCGGTCTTGAAGCAGATGCCACGGACCAGCGCCTCGACCTCGGCCTCGGTGACGACGGGGCGTTGCCCCGCACAGTCACCAGCTGAATCGGACATGTCGGATCCTCCTGAGGTTCCACCCTGCCGTCGGTCCGGTGCCGGAGCGGCCCGGACCGGCCAGGTTCGGTCCCACCCAAGACCCTCACGCCGGTTCGCACAAGGGCGCACATCGTATGTTTCCGTGCCCGAAAACCTCTCCTTCAAGGGGCTCGACGACGTGTTTTCGCAGCCTTCACGGCCCGTCCCGGACCAGGAAACTCCGTTGCGGCACAGGACCAGCATCGCTCAGGATTCCTGCATGAGCACGGCGGGGGAGACGACTGGGGGGACGCTCATGGCGCGCACGGGGGTGGCGCCATGAGCGCGCGACTGCGCGGCGAGCGAGCCGAAGGGGCGCGCCGGTGTGGAGAGGTCGAGCGCGCGGAGGCCCGAAGGGCTGAGCACGGTCGGGCTCTCCACACCGGCTGTAGCGCCCCGGAGGCGAGCCGAGCCTTAAGACGCAGCCTGGCACGGGACACGGAGGAGATCGTCGCCAGGGGCGTGTACCGCACGGCCGGCGGGCGCGAGGTGTCCATCGCCGGGGCCGTCGCGGCGGCGCGTGCCGGAACGCGGCTGTTCGGCCCGGACCCGGTGGAGACGCCGCGGGTCGCCCCCGCCCCCACGCGGATCGAGGTCACCGGGGAGAGCAGCCTGGAGGCCGCGCGGCGGCTGGTCCGCGACAGCACCCCGCCGGTCGCCGTGCTGAACTTCGCCTCCGCCCGAAACCCCGGCGGCGGCTTCCTCAACGGCGCGCAGGCCCAGGAGGAGGCCCTGTGCCGGGCCTCCGCGCTGTACACGTGCGTCCGGGAGGTGCGCGCGTTCTACGACCACCATCGCGCCCACCGTGACCCGTTCTACACGGACCGTGTCATCCACTCACCGGCCGTACCCGTCTTCCGTGACGACCGGGGACGGCTCCTGGACGAGCCGTACACCGCCGGATTCCTGACCGCCGCCGCGCCGAACGCGTCGGTCGTACGGCGTACGGCGCCGGAGCGAGCCCCCGAACTGCCGCGGGCCCTCGCCGTCCGCGCCGCACGGGTACTGGAGACGGCCGCGGCGTGCGGCCACCGCCGGCTGGTGCTGGGGGCGTGGGGCTGCGGGGTGTTCGGGAACGATCCGGGGACGGTGGCCGGGGCGTTCAGGGAACTGCTGGTCGGAGGGCCTTTCGAGGGCGGCTTCGAGCACGTGGTCTTCGGCGTGCTGGACCGCACACGGGGTGCGGTGGTCCGGGGTGCCTTCGAGCGGGCGTTCGTTTAAACCCACCCGTACCGCTCCCGCAACCTGTGCACCACGGAGTTGAACCGCATCCGGTCCAGCGCGCACGCCTCCCTCCGCATCCCCGACTCATGCAGCCGCAGCACCCGGTCCACGTCCACCCACGACTCCCGCCCCGACCGGTCCCACGGCCCGCTGCCGATCGGCACCCATTCGCGGTCGCCGTCGCGCCGCTTGCTGGACAGCTGTACGGCGAGCAGGGTGCCCGAGGGCTCGCGGGCGACCACCAGCACGGGCCGGTCCTTGCCCCGCCCGTCGTTCTCCTCGAACGGCACCCACGTCCACACGATCTCCCCGGGGTCGGGGTCGCCGTCGTGCGCGGGCGAGTACTCGGTGCGCACGCGGCCCACCCCGCGGGGGTCGGCCTCGGTGGTGGCGGAGGGGCCGTAGCGGCCGGGGACGTCTTCAGAGGTAAAGGCTGTCACGCGGCACACGTTAGGCCTCAGGCTCATCCCGGTACGCGTCGGCCCCCTTACGGCTAAAAGCCGGGCCGCGGTGGCCGTGCGGCAGGCGTGGCTGCGGAGGCTCTTGGGCGACTGATCTCGCCCCCGCCGCCCCTACCCGTCCCATCTCCAGGGGCTCCGCCCCTTGGACCCCGCCAAGGGGGCTCCGCCCCCTGGACCCCCGCTCCTCAAACGCCGGAGGGGCTGGAATGTGGGGCCCGGCTGAGAGGCGGCCCGCGAGACGAGGCCCACGTAACGCCGGACCTGGGGCGGGCCGGAGGCAGTCCCGCTCAGCTCGTCGAGGGCGCCGCGTCCGCGCGCATCATCACGCAGTCGAACTCGACCACGCGCCCCGTGGTCTCCTCCCGCGTGACCGGATACATACCGGTGATCCCGAACCCGCCGGCCTCGTACGTGGCGATCGCCTCGCCCATCTCCGGGCTGCCCTCGTACAACCGCAGTGCGGCGACCTCCGACTGAAGACCCACGAAGTCCGCGATCCGTTCCCCGGCGCCCGCGAAGACCTCCAGGTCGTAGCCCTGCGTGTCCATCTTGAGGTAGGGCCGGGGGTCGGCGATGCCTTTCAGGGACTGTTCGATCACCCCGTCCAGCCGCCGGATCTCGATCTCCTCGGTCTGCGTCTTCGCGAACCGCTTGTAGCGGCCACGGCCGTAGTCGCTCGGCGGCAGCAGCGAGTTCATCGAGTTCCAGCCGGTGTGGATGGACCGCGAGGTCTCCTCGCGCCCCAGGGCGTAGTGGTGCACCTGCCACTCGGGGTCGTCCCGCGCGGCCCGTTCCAGGCGGGCGAAGGCGTCCGCGGTGGGCTCGAAGGAGACGATCCGGCCGGTGTAACCGAACCGGCGCAGCCGCTTGGCGTACTGGCCGGCGTTGGCCCCCACGTCGAACACGCAGTTCACCCCGTAGGCGGCCAGCATCCCTGCCACGTGCTGCGCGCACAGGTACGCTCCGGCCGCCAGCTGGAACCGGCGCTCGTCCGCCCCCGTGTTCTCCGTCATCAGCAGATGCGCCCCGGTGTCGCCGAGCGGGACATCGGTCCACTCGCCGGACGGCTCCGGGGCCTTGCGGGCCTTCTTGTCGAGGACCACCCACACGCCCTTGCCCGCGCGGGCCACCGAGTACCGGTCGGCGCCCCTGGCCAGCAGGTCCGCGCCCGGCTGCAGCGGGATACGGGTGGGAGCGCCGCGCCGGGAGACCACCGCGGTTCCCGGGCCGAGATCGGTCACCCGCACACCCAGCCGCGGTATCGCCCTCAGCAGTCTTCGGTACATCGTCTCCATCCGCCCACCCTCGCAGAGATGGCGCGAATCGGAAGCACGCTTGAGCGATTTCACACCAAGCGTCCCTCGGCGGCCGGGGCGGTCAGCGACCGGCCGGGCCGCACGGTTCGCGCACCGCGTCCGGAGCGGCGGGCCGGCTCCGGGAGACGACGCGCATACCGCGCTCGTCGACGATCCGGACCTGGACCGAGCCGCACCCGCAGCGAATCCACACGGTGTGCCCCGTGGCCGTGGCGTGCCGGGACACGACCTGGAACGGCTCGGCACGGTCGGGCCAGCCGCAGTGCGGGCAGGCACTGGACGTTGTGCTGGTCATGGCGACTCCTCAGTACGGCGGGAAGGGTTGACCGTCGCGACACAGCCAGGGTGAGCCGAAGCCGTCGTACAAGTCCAGGTTGACTTTCTGGACTCCACTGTGAACCGTAGCCTTCATGATTGACCTGCGCCGACTGCACGTCCTGAGGGCGGTCGCCCACTACGGCACGGTCACCGCGGCCGCCCGCGCCCTGCACTTCACCCCGTCCGCCGCCTCCCAGCAGATCCGTCAGCTCGCCCGCGACCTGGGCGTCGACCTGCTGGAACCGCAGGGCCGCGGCGTCCGGCTCACCTCGGCGGCACAGAGCCTGCTCGCGCACGCGGACGCCATCCAGGCCCGCTGGGAGCAGGCCGAACTGGACCTGCGCGCCGATCACGGGGCCCCGTCCGGCATCCTGCGCACGAGCGGATTCCCCGTCGCCGTCTCGGTGCTCCTGGCGCCGACGGCGGCCCGCCTGCGCGCCCTGTACCCGCGTCTGTCCGTACGGATCCAGGAGACGGAAGTGCCGAGGAGCTTCGACCTGCTCTTCGAGGGGCAGACCGACCTGGCGGTCGTCGAGGCGACCCCGCAGAACCCGCCCCTCGCCGACGCGCGCTTCGACCAACAGCCGCTCCTGGACGACCCGTTCGACCTGGTCGTCCCCGCGGACCATCCCCTCGCGGGACACGAGCGCGTCGACCTCTCGGAGGCGGCGCACGAGGACTGGATCGCCCCGGTGCCCGAGAGCCCCTGCCGCCCCCACGTGATGTCGGCGTGCGGCGGCGCCGGCTTCAGCCCGAACGTCGTGCACCACGCGCTGGACTGGAACGTCTGCGCCCACCTCGTCGCCCACCGGCTCGGCGTCGCCCTCATCCCGCGCCTCGCCCAGCTGACCCCTCACCTGCCCATCACCCGCGTCGGCTGCACCGGCAACCCGCACCGCAAACTCCTCACCTGCACGAGGGGCGGCGGCGCCCAACGCCCCGCCGTGGCCGCGGCGTTGCAGGAATTGCGTAAGGTGGCTCCCACAGCGGTGGCGTGAAACACCCGGTGAGGGGTGGCTCCCCGCGAACCTGCCCTCTGCCCTGCTGCCGCCCCGACTTCCTCTGCCCGAACGCCCGTCACAGCTTCTGTAAAGATGCGTACGTCATGGTCCCCATACCGAAACAGCCCGCTCCGCCGCCGCCCGCACAACGATCTGTGCCGACGAGTGCCGATGTGGCGCGCCTTGCGGGTGTCTCACGCGCGACCGTCAGTTACGTCCTCAACAACACCAGCGCCGTCCGGATCAGCGAGCCCACACGCCGCCGTGTCCACGAGGCCGCCAGGGAACTCGGGTACGTGCCGCACGCGGCCGCCCGCAGCCTGCGCGCCGGTCACAGCCGCATGGTCCTCATGCCCGCTCCGCACGTACCGGCGAACCCGCTGTACAGCCAGTTCATCAATGAGATCCAGTGGGCGCTCAGCCGCCTCGACTACACCGTCGTCCAGTACGGCAGCATCGGCCTCCACGGCGACGAGGCCGCCCGCGCATGGGCCGAGCTGCGCCCGGTCGCGGTGATCGTGCCCGGCGCCGGACTCGGCCCGAAGGGGGTCGCCGTCCTCAAACGGTCCGGCGCCCGGGCCGTCGTCACCATGGGACCCGAGCCCGTCGAGGGCGCGCACGGGATGCTCCTGGACCACGCCGAGCTCGGGCGCAGCGCGGGAGCCCACCTCGTGGCCGAGGGCCGCCGCCGCATCGGTGTCGTGGTGCCCGAGGAGCGCGGCCTGAGCATCTTCTCCGGCCCCAGACTCACCGGCGTGCGGCAGGCGGTCCAGGGCACCGACGCCACGGTGACCGAACTGCCGCTCGCGTACGAGGAGAAGGCCGCGGCCGAGCTCGCGGCGCGTTGGCGCTCCCTGGGACTGGACGCCGTGTTCGCGTACAACGACGAGTACGCGATGCTGCTGATGCGCGCCCTCCAGGACGAGGGCATCGCCGTGCCCGGGGAGACGGCCGTGATCGGCGCCGACGATCTCGTGCTCGGCCGGCTGCTGCGGCCCCGTCTGAGCACCGTCCACATGGAACTGCCGGCCGGGCGGGACCTCGCGGAGCTGGTGGACCGGGCCGTCCGCGAGCCCGACGGGAAACCCGAGACGCACCAGGTACTCGGGTTCCGGGTGGTGCGCCGGGAATCGAGCTGACCCGCCGGGGTACCCGACTCGTGTGATGCCGGAGCGTAGGATTCGCGCAACTCCTGGTCGGATTGCTGGAGTTGTGTGTCGGTCAGGTGGGGCAGGCGGCACGTTGAGGGGGACGTCTTCCTCCCGCCCGGTGATCAGCGAACGATCGGAGTGCCGTCATGCCGCTGCTCGACCCGAAGACCTGGCAGTCCCGCACCCTGTCGGGCGGTGAGTACGCCGTCACCGAGCCCGCGACCGGCGAGACGCTCGCCACCGTCACGTCGGCCTCCGCCGACGACGTGGCGACGGCCACCGGGCAGGCCCGTGCGGCGCAGGCCGCGTGGGCCCGCACCCCGCACTTCGTCCGCGCCGGGGTGTTGCGCAGGGCGGGCGATCTGTTCACCGCGCACGCGGAGGAACTGCGCGACTGGATCGTGCGGGAGTCCGGCTCCGTCCCGGGCAAGGCGGAGTTCGAACTGCACGTCGCGGCGCAGGAGTGCTACGAGGCAGCCGCGCTGGCCTCACGCCCGACCGGCCAGATGCTGCCCTCCGAGGCACCCCGGCTGTCGTACACGCGGCGGGTCCCGGTCGGCGTCGTCGGCGTGATCTCCCCGTTCAACGCCCCGCTGATCCTGTCCATCCGCTCCGTCGCCCCGGCCCTCGCCCTCGGCAACGGCGTCGTCCTGAAGCCGGACCCGCGCACCGCCGTCTGCGGCGGGCTCTGCCTGGCCGCCGTCCTCGCGGAGGCCGGACTGCCCGAGGGGCTGCTGCATGTGCTGCCCGGCGGCCCGCAGACCGGCCAGGCGCTGGTCGCCGACCCGCTCGTGCCCGTCATCTCCTTCACCGGGTCGACGGCCGCCGGACGCGCGGTCGGTGAGGCGGCGGGACGGCATCTCAAGCGGGCGCACCTGGAGTTGGGAGGCAACTCCGCGCTCATCGTGCTGGAGGACGCCGACATCGACGCGGTGATCTCCACGGCCGCGTGGGGATCGTTCTTCCACCAGGGGCAGATCTGCATGACGACGGGCCGCCACCTCGTCCACGCCTCCCTGTACGAGGAATACGTCGAGCGGCTCGCGGCGAAGGCCGACTCGCTCGCCGTCGGAGATCCCTACCGCGAGCAGGTCCACCTCGGTCCCGTCATCGACGACTCCCAGCTCACCAAGATCAGAAGCCTGGTGGAGTCCAGCACGGCAGGCGGCGCCAGGCTCGTGGCGGGCGGCACGCACGAGCGGCTGTTCTACCGGCCGACCGTCCTCGCCGGGGTCGACGACTCCACCCCCGCCTACGCCGAGGAGGTCTTCGGCCCCGTCGCGCCCGTACGGCCCTTCAAGGACGCCGACGACGCCGCCGCTCTCGCCGACGACGGCCCGTACGGTCTGTCGCTGGGCATCGTCACCCGCGACACGGCGCGCGGCCTCGACCTGGCCGAGCGCATCCCTACCGGTATCGCCCACATCAACGACCAGACCGTCAACGACGAGGCCGTCGCGCCGTTCGGCGGGATCGCCGCCTCCGGCACCGGCGCCCGCTTCGGCGGCGAGGCCAATCTGGAGGCCTTCACCGAACTGCGCTGGACGACGGTGCGCGGGGACGTGGCTGCGTACCCCTTCTAGGGAGCACTCGCTTCTGGGAGCCCCCGGTTCTGGGAGCACCTGGGACCGGGGGCCCACCGGCCCGCGGCCGACGGGATCTACCGCACCTGGCCGTCGCCCTCGGCCTTGGCCTGCTGCTCGGCGACCGACTTGCGGACCTCGTCCATGTCCAGGTTCCGGGCCTGGCCGATGACGTCTGTCAGGGCAGCCTCGGGCAGGGCGCCCGGCTGCGCGAACACGGCGACCCGGTCACGGACGATCATCAGCGTCGGAATCGACTGGATGCCGAAGGCCTGGGCCAGCTCCGGCTGCGCCTCGGTGTCCACCTTCCCGAACACCAGATCCGGGTTCTCCTCCGCCGCCTTCTCGTAGACCGGTGCGAACTGACGGCACGGCCCGCACCAGGACGCCCAGAAGTCGATCAGGACGAAGTCGTTGTCCGTGACCGTCTGGTCGAAGTTCTCCTTGGTGAGCTCCACGGTGCTGCTCATCGCGTGTATCCCTCTCCTGGAAATCGGGGCTCTGGGGCAAGCCGCTGTCGGTAACGCCGCCCCGCGGTGGCGTATTCCGCGCGCGTACCCGTGTGGCCACCGCGCACACCACCCACCAGACTGACCCCATGACGGACACGGAATCCGCAGAAGACTCTGCACCTCTCACATACGACGTCGTGGTGCTCGGCGCCGGGCCGGTGGGCGAGAACGTCGCCGACCGTACCCGCGCGGCCGGCCTGTCCACCGCGGTCGTCGAGAACGAACTCGTCGGCGGCGAGTGCTCGTACTGGGCGTGCATGCCCAGCAAGGCCCTGCTGCGCCCGGTCATCGCCCGCGCCGACGCCCGCCGCGTACCCGGCCTGCGGCACCTGGTGCAGGGCCCCCTCGACGCGGCCGCGGTCCTCGCCCACCGCGACTACGAGACCTCGCAGTGGAAGGACGACGGCCAGGTCCGGTGGCTGGAGAGCATCGGCGCCGTGCTCCACCGGGGGCACGGACGCCTCGACGGCCCCCGCCGGGTCACCGTCGAAGGCCCGGACGGCACGCGCCAGGTGCTGGCGGCCCGGCACGCCGTCGCCGTGTGCACCGGCAGCCGCGCCCTTCTGCCCGGCTTGCCGGGGCTGGACCGGGTACGGCCGTGGACGAGCCGCGAGGCGACCAGCGCGCAGGCCGTGCCCGATCGGCTGGTCGTGATCGGCGGCGGCGTCGTGGCCGTGGAGATGGCCACGGCCTGGCAGGCCCTCGGCTCCCGGGTCACCGTCCTCGTCCGCGGCAAGGGCCTGCTGCCCCGCATGGAGCCCTTCGCGGGGGAACTGGTCGCCGAGGCGCTCACGGAGGCCGGCGTCGAGGTGCGCACCGGTACGTCGGCCGAGTCGGTCACCCGCGAGAACGGAACCGTCGTGGTGCGCACCGACGCCGGGGACCGCGTCGAGGCCGACGAGATCCTCTTCGCCACCGGGCGCGCTCCGCGCACGGACGACATCGGCCTCGACACGATCGGCCTGGAGCCGGGCTCCTGGCTGCCGGTGGACGACAGCCTCCGCGTCACGGGAAGCGAATGGCTGTACGCGGTCGGCGACGTCAACCACCGTGCGCTCCTCACCCACCAGGGCAAGTACCAGGCGCGTATCGCGGGCGCCGCCATCGCCGCCCGCGCGGCCGGTGTCCCGCTCCTGGAGACCGACCCCTGGGGCGCCCACGCCGCCACCGCGGACCACGCCGCCGTACCCCAGGTGGTGTTCACCGACCCGGAGGCCGCGGCCGTGGGTCTCTCGCTCGCCGAGGCCGAACAGGCCGGTCACCGGGTCCGCGCCGTGGACGTCGACATCGCCTCGGCCGCGGGAGCCGGCCTCTACGCCGACGGCTACCGTGGCCGCGCCCGCATGGTCGTCGACCTGGACGAGGACATCCTGCGCGGCGTCACCTTCGTCGGCCCCGGCGTCGGCGAACTGATCCACTCGGCGTCGATCGCGGTCGCCGGACGGGTCCCGGTCAGCCGCCTCTGGCACGCGGTCCCGTCGTACCCGACGATCAGCGAGGTCTGGCTGCGGCTGCTGGAGGCGTTCCGGGACACGTGAGCCGGGACCGTCAGCCGGGCAGCGGAAAACCGAGTGATTCCGCCGCCCGGTGCGGTACGGGCTCGTTCCAGAGATCGGCCACGGCCTGGTTCGAGGACAGGGAGCGCAGTTCGGCGCGGTCGAGATAGAGCGTGCCGTCCAGGTGGTCCGTCTCGTGCTGGACGATGCGGGCGGGCCAGCCGGAGAACTCCTCGTCCACCGCACGCCCGTGCTCGTCCAGCCCCGTGAGCCGGACCCGGGCGTGCCGGGCCACGACGGCCTGCCAGCCCGGCACGCTCAGGCAGCCCTCGAAGAACGCGGCGCGCTCGGCGCCCACGGCCTCGTACTCCGGGTTGACCAGGACACGGAAGGGCTGCGGTACCCGGCCGCGCGCGAGCCGCACCTCCTCGGGCACCGGCGCCGGGTCCTCGATGACGGCGATCCGCAGGCCCACCCCGACCTGCGGCGCGGCGAGCCCGACACCGGGTGCGGCGTGCATGGTCGCGCGCAGGGCGACGACGAAGCGGACCAGGAGCGCCGGGTCCAGCTGGCCGTCGAAGGGCTCGGCGGGCCGCCGCAGCACCGGGTCTCCCGCGGCGACGATCGGCAACGGGCCCTCGTGGGAGAGGAGTTCCTCGACCCGGTCACGGATCCGGCGGGAGGTCGGACGGTCGCTCTGTGATGCCATCGCGCCAGCATGCCAAGCGGCGTCGCGCGATGCGGGTCGGACAGTCCGGAAGAGGTACGGACCACACCGCGCTCCAGACATCACCGCGCCACCCGCCACACCGCGCTACAGGCCGCACCGCGGAAGCGCCCAGCCTCGATGTGATCCATGCCACGTGCGCGTCCAGGAACTCGGCGCCCCCTCGCCCCGACTACTGGACCACAACGACGTCCCCTTCCTCCCCGGAGTAGCCCGCCGATGTCCACTGCTCCCTCGACCGAGACGGGCGAGTCCCAGGAACCCGTCACCGCCCCCCGACCCCGCCCGGCCGTCACGCTCAGACCGCTCGTCCTGCGGCTGCACTTCTACGCCGGTCTCCTGGTCGCCCCGTTCCTGCTGGTCGCCGCGCTGACCGGCCTCCTGTACGCGGCCTCGTTCCAGGCCGAGAAGATCGTGTACGCGGACGAGCTGACCGTCCCCGTCGGTGATCGCAAGCTGCCGGTGTCCGAGCAGGTCGCCGCCGCCCGCACGGCGCACCCCGAAGGCAGGATCTCCGCCGTACGCGTGTCGCCGGAGGACGACGCCACGACCCGGGTGCTGCTGTCCGGCGTCCCCGGCGTGGAGGACACCCACACACTCGCGGTGTTCGTCGACCCGTACACCGCCGAGGTGCGCGGGTCGCTCGAACAGTACGGATCGACGGGCGCCCTGCCCCTGCGCACATGGATCGACGAGTTCCACCGCGATCTGCGCCTCGGGGAGAGCGGCCGTCTCTACAGCGAACTCGCGGCCAGCTGGCTGTGGGTGATCTCGGCCGGCGGGCTCGCGCTGTGGTTCGGCCGCCGACGGGCGCAGCGCAAGGTGCGCGGCACCAGCGGCCGGCGCCGCACCCTCGGCCTGCACGGCACCGTCGGCGCGTGGGCGGCCGCCGGGTTCTTCTTCCTCTCCGCGACGGGCCTGACCTGGTCCGCGTACGCCGGGGCCAACGTCGAAACCCTGCGCACCGCGCTCGGTCAGGCGACCCCGGCGATATCGACGAGCGCGGGCGACCACGCGGGCCACGGTGACGGCGCGACCCCGTCCGGCAGGGCAGCCGAGGGCGACCTCGACAAGATCCTCGCCACGGCACGCGCCGAGGGGCTCGGCGACCCGGTGGAGATCGTGCCGCCCGCCGACGCGTCCTCCGTGTACGTCGTGCAGCAGATCCAGCGCAGCTGGCCGACGAAGCAGGACGCGGTGGCCGTGGACCCGGCGACGAACGAGGTCACGGACACCGTCCGGTTCGCGGACTTCCCCGTACTCGCCAAGCTCAGCCGCTGGGGCATCGACGCCCACACCGGCGTCCTGTTCGGCCTGGTCAACCAGCTCGCCCTGATGGCCCTGGCGCTCTCGCTGATCCTCCTCATCCTCTGGGGCTACCGCATGTGGTGGCAGCGCGGCCGCGGCTCGGCCTTCGGCCGCCCCATCCCGCGCGGCGCCTGGCAGCAGGTGCCTCCGCAGATCCTGGTCCCCGCGATGGCGGCCGTCGCCGTCCTCGGCTATTTCGTCCCGCTCCTGGGCATCCCGCTCGCGGCTTTCATCGCGGTGGACGTCGTGCTCGGCGAGATCGCGTACCGGCGGGGCAGGCGGACGTACACGCAGTAGCGCGACGTGCGCGTACGCGACGGCGGGCTCCCCTCAGGGGTGAGCCCGCCGTCCGGTCGGAGCGCTCTGTCAGAGCTGCTCGAAGTCGCCGCCGAGGGCGGAGGCGATCCGCAGGTGCGACTCCGCCTCCTCGTGCCGCCCCTGCCGCTCCAGCGTGCGCCCCAGCATCAGCCGGGCGTAGTGCTCCACCGGATCGCGCTCGACGATCACGCGCAACTCGGCCTCCGCACGGCGCAGCTGGGCCGAGTGGTAGTACGCGCGTGCCAGCAGCAGCCGCGGGCCGGTCTGCTCCGGCACCTCGTCGACCAGCGCGCCGAGGGTCCGCGCCGCGGCGGCGTAGTCCTTGGCCTCGAAGAACATCCGCGCCCGCTCCCAGCGCTCCGCGGCCGTCCCGTGGTCGTAATACGTCGTGTCCACTCGTGACCTCCTTCGCGGCGTACAACCCGAAGAGGCGGTTGAACATTCCACTACTTGGTCGCGTCTCGGCGCCGGCGTGGGCTACTGGGCCCGGCGCTCGAAGGACAGCGCGTCCAGGTCTCCCGCGAAATCCTCGGCGTTCAGGAACAGCAGGTCCTGCGCATCGGACGGCCGGTCCAGGCGGCCGTCCGGGCCGAGCAGTGTCTGTTCGGTCCAGATGCACTTCCCGTGCGGCGTGTACCGCGCACCCCAGCGCTGGCAGAGTGCCGTGATCAGCTGTAGCCCGCGCCCGCCCTCGTCGGTGTCCGTGGCGCGGCGGATGCGGGGCATGGTGAGGCTGCCGTCGAAGACCTCGCAGATCAGTCTGGCGTCGTGCAGCAGACGCAGGCCGACCGGGCCCTTGGCGTGGCGTACGACGTTGCCGACCATTTCGCTGGCCAGCAGTTCCGTGGTGGGGGTCAGTTCGTCCAGGCCCCAGGCGGAGAGCTGCTCGCGGACGTGGCGGCGGGCCAGGCCGGCCGCCTTCGGGTCATTGGGCAGTGGCCAGGAGGCCATCCTGTCCTCGGTCAGGGCGTGGAGGCGGGCGACGAGGAGCGCCGCGTCGTCGGCCGCCTGGTGCTCGCCGGAGAGCAGCCCGGCCGTGAGGGTGTCGCACAGAGTCTCCAGGTCCACGTCGACGCCCTCTTCGTGGGCGGCGCGCAGCAGTCGGGCAAGGGCCGACATCCCCTCGTCGACCTCCCGTTTGGCCGACTCGACGAGGCCGTCGGTGTAGAGCACGAGCAGGCTTCCCTCGGGCACCGCCAACTCGACCGTCTCGAACGGCGGCTTCGCCGCGCCCAGCGGCGGATCGGTGGCCAGTTCCGGGAAGTGCACGGTGCCGTCGGGGTGCACCAGGGCCGGGGGCGGGTGCCCGGCGCGGGCGAGGGAGCAGACCTGGGTGGTGGAGTCGTAGAGCGCGTACAGGCAGGTGACGTACGAGTCCTCGCTCATGTCGCCGACGATGTCGTTGAGGTGTCCCATGATTTCGTCGGGCGGCAGTTCGAGG
>NZ_BMVM01000006.1 GCF_014650715.1 Streptomyces bluensis
GCGGATGACGCGCGAGAACCTCGTCGACCTCGGGCGTCAGCGCGCCCGCGAGACGCACGGCGGCCTGACGCGACTCGTCCCGCAGCGCATCCACAGCCGTGAGGATCACGTCCCGCCGGCCCTGACTCTCCGGTACTCCGGCCGCCGCCCGCTCGTACAGGCGCGCGCCCTCCTCCAGGACCAGGTCGGTGTCGAGTCCCGCCGGGATCTTGATCCGTGCGTGGTGCCGCCAGGTGGTCACCGGGTCACCCCACGCCTGCACCTGGTACGTCCAGCGGCCCTCGCGCGGCAGGGACACGGTGGCGCCCCAGCGGTCGGTGCCGGGCGCCAGCTCACGCATCGGCGTCCACGGGCCCGTTCGGCCCTCGGGGTCCTTCAGGACGACATTGGCGGCGACGGCGTCATGACCCTCGCGGAACACCGTCGCCGAGATCTCGAACTCCTCGCCCACGACCGCCTTCGCGGGGCGGCGCCCCTGATGGACGAGGGGGCGGACGTCGAGGACCGGTATGCGTCCGATCGTGGGAGGTTGGGGTGCCGGGGAGGGCGGGTCGGCGCTCTCCCGGCGCACGGGGGGTGCGGGGGTGGTGCCGGTCGTCGGGGGTGCTGACGAATGGTGCGTGGCGGGCATGACCGCTCCTGTCCGCGTCAACGTGGGTGGGCGGATGAGGGTGTGGGGAGGTGGGGCCTGCGGGACGTACCGGAGGAGCCTTCCCACCCTACGCGGGTGGGCATTCCGGCACTTTGTTAACTACTCGCGCGTATGTCCACACACAAGACCGGCCTCGTCCTGTGCGGGCGAGGCCGGTCCGTGCGGTGCCGCTCCGGTCGGGCATTCAGCCTGGTACTAGGGCTTCTCGACCTGCAAGATCTTGTTCGGTGAGCCGGGGCCACGGTCCGTCACCCTGCCCGAAACGGAACGGTTGACGAGAGCCCGGCTCACCTGGGCCGGGGTGGCCGTGCGGTGGTCGGCGAGGTAGAGGGCGGCCGCACCCGCGACATGCGGGGCCGCCATCGACGTACCGTCGAAGGTCACCTTCCCGGTGTCGCTGCGGTGCGACGCGGAGGTGATCCCCACGCCGGGCGCGAACAGGTCCAGGCGCGAACCCCAGTTGGAGAAGCCCGCTCGCCGGTCCCTGTGGTCGGTGGCACCGACGGTGATCGCCTGCCTGACCCGGGCGGGTGAGTAGAGCCCCGCCGACAGACCGTCGTTACCGGCCGCCACCGTGTACGTCACGCCGGACGCGATCGAGCTGCGGACGGCCGCGTCGAGCTGCGCGTTGCCGAGGCCGGCCAGGCTCATCGTGGCCACCGCGGGCTTCCGCGCGTGCCTGGTCACCCAGTCGATGCCCGCGATGACCTGGGCGGTGGTGCCTCCGCCGCCGTTGTCGAGGACGCGGACCGAGACGACCTTCGCCTTCTTGGCGACGCCGTACCTCGTGCCCGCGGCGGTGCCGGCGACGTGCGTGCCATGGCCGTTGCCGTCCCCCGCGACCCTGTCGCCGCCCACGAAGTCATAGCCGTAGGAGGCCCGGCCGCCGAAGTCCTTGTGGGTGATGCGGATGCCGGTGTCGATGACGTAGACCGTGACGCCCCTGCCCGCCGACTCCGGCCCTGTGAAGCTCTTGTCGAGCGGCGGGTTGGACTGGTCGATGCGGTCGAGCCCCCATGACGGCGGGGTGCGCTGCGTGCGGTCGTAGGTCACCCGTGTGTCCTGGACGACCGACGCCACACGGGAGTCCGCCGCGAGCGCCCTGGCCTGTCGTTCGCTCACCCGCACGGCGTAGCCGTTCAGGACCGAGCTGTAGGTCTGGCGGATTCTCGCCCCGTACTTCTCGGCGACGCCCTTTCCGTCCGCCGAGGGAGCCTTCGTCGCCCCCTTGAGCGTCACGATGTAGCTGCCGCTCACGGAACCGGCCGCGCCGGCGCCGAGTATCCGCCCCTGCGGGACGGCGTGCGCGGGCAGGGTGATGGCCGACAGCACCACGGCCGTGGCCGCCGCGGTCAGGCCCTCCGCCCAGCGCACACGCCTGTTCGCCGTCCGTGCCATGGGTGAGTTCCCCTCCTCAACTCGACGCATGACGGCCGGAGTTCGCCCCCCACGACAGTGCCCGGCCGATACGACCCTGCGCAGCCTCTCGTGCGGTGCGAAGTCCCACAAGGGTGGGTTTTGCGCCTGAACCGGCGGCCCTCTTTTGCGCCTGAACCGGCGCCGCTCTCGCGGACCTGGCTGGTCGGCGTCGTGGTTCCCCAGTTGATGGTTGCGCTGAGTGGCACTGGAGGGGCGCATCCAGCGAGGCGCCATGTTGCCGGGGCACTCACGCCGCTACGGTCGGGAGTGACGAAGGGACGCACAACCGCGTGGGTCCCTCGGCCGCGTACGTCCTCGCGAAGGTGGAACCCAGTGAAGGCGATCCGCAGATTCACCGTTCGACCCGTCCTGCCCGAAGCCCTTCACCCGCTCAGCGAACTGGCGCGCAATCTGCGCTGGTCCTGGCACGCCGAGACGCGTGACCTCTTCCAGTCCGTCGACCCGGAGCGCTGGGCCTCCTGTGGCGGTGACCCCGTACGCCTGCTCGGCGGGGTCTCGATGGACCGCCTCGCGGAGCTGGCCGAGGACCGGCGTTTCCTGCGGCGCCTGGCCGCGGCGGCCGACGACCTGCGCGACTACATGACGGGCGAGCGCTGGTACCAGACCCAGCCCCCCGGGCTCCCGGCCGCCGTCGCGTACTTCTCACCCGAGTTCGGCGTCACCGCGGCCCTGCCGCAGTACTCCGGCGGCCTCGGCATCCTCGCCGGGGACCATCTGAAGGCGGCCAGCGACCTGGGCGTACCGCTCATCGGCGTCGGCCTGCTCTACCGGCACGGCTACTTCCGCCAGACCCTCTCGCGCGACGGCTGGCAGCAGGAGCACTATCCCGTGCTCGACCCGCACGAACTGCCGCTGGTGCCGCTGCGGGAGGCCGACGGCTCCGCCGCCCAGGTCGACCTGGCCCTCCCCGGCGGGCGGCTGCTCCGCGCCCGCGTCTGGCAGGCCCAGGTCGGCCGTGTCCCCCTGCTGATGCTCGACTCGGACGTGGACGAGAACGACCACGGCGAGCGGGGCGTCACCGACCGGCTGTACGGCGGCGGCAGCGAACACCGCCTGCTCCAGGAGATGCTGCTGGGCATAGGAGGAGTGCGCGCGGTCCGCACGTACTGCCGTCTGACCGGGCACCCGCAGCCCGAGGTCTTCCACACCAACGAGGGACACGCGGGCTTCCTCGGCCTGGAGCGCATCGCTGAACTCCGCGACCAGGGACTCGACTTCGACGCCGCACTGGAGGCGGTGCGCGCCGGCACGGTCTTCACCACCCACACACCCGTCCCCGCCGGCATCGACCGCTTCGACCGCGAGCTGGTGGCCCGCCACTTCGGCCCCGACGCGGAACTCCCGCGCATCGACGTGGAGCGCGTCCTGGGGCTGGGCATGGAGACCTACCCCGGGGGCCAACCCAATCTCTTCAACATGGCCGTCATGGGGCTGCGCCTGGGCCAGCGGGCCAACGGTGTCTCGCTGCTGCACGGCCGCGTCAGCCGGGAGATGTTCTCGGGCCTGTGGCCGGGCTTCGACCCGGACGAGGTCCCCATCACCTCGGTGACGAACGGCGTGCACGCCCCGACCTGGGTGGCCCCCGAGGTGTTCCGCCTGGGCGTCCGCCAGCTCGGCGCGCAGCCCACGGAGGACGCGCTGACCGTCGGCGGCTCGGACCGCTGGGACGTGCTGGCGGACGTGCCCGACCAGGACATCTGGGACCTGCGGCGGTCGCTGCGCGAACAGCTGGTGACGGAGGTGCGGCGGCGGCTGTACGCGTCCTGGCGGCAGCGGGGCGCGGGCACGGCCGAACTCGGCTGGATCGAGGAGGTCCTGGACCCGGACGTGCTGACGATCGGCTTCGCGCGACGGGTGCCCTCGTACAAACGTCTGACGCTGATGCTGCGGGACAGGGACCGTCTGAGGGACCTGTTGCTGGACGAGGAACGGCCGGTCCAGATCGTGGTGGCGGGCAAGGCGCACCCGGCGGACGACGGCGGCAAGCGGCTGGTGCAGGAACTGGTGCGGTTCACGGACGACCCGCGGGTACGGCACCGGATCGTGTTCCTCCCGGACTACGGCATGGCGATGGCCCAGAAGCTGTACCCCGGCTGCGACGTCTGGCTGAACAACCCGCTGCGACCGCTGGAGGCGTGCGGGACGTCGGGGATGAAGGCGGCGCTGAACGGCTGCCTGAACCTGTCGGTCCTGGACGGCTGGTGGGACGAATGGTTCCAGCCGGACTTCGGGTGGGCGATCCCCACGGCCGACGGCACGGATCGTTCAGCGGTGGGCGACGGCGACGACCGCCGGGACGACCTGGAGGCGGCGGCGCTGTACGACCTGCTGGAGCAGCGGGTGACACCCCGTTTCTACGAGCGCGGCCGGGACGGTCTGCCCGACCGCTGGATCGAGATGGTCCGCCGGACCCTGACGCATCTGGGCCCGAAGGTCCTGGCGGGCCGGATGGTCCGCGAGTACGTGGAGCGCCTCTACGCCCCCGCGGCCCGCGCCCACCGGGAGCTGGCACCCGACGTGGCTCGGGAGCTGGCCGAGTGGAAGGCGCGGGTGCGCTCGGCCTGGCACCGGGTCACGGTGGACCATGTGGAGACATCGGCCTCGTCGGCCGCGGCGGAACTGGGGACGACGCTCGCCCTGCGGGTGCGTGTCGGTCTGGGCGACCTGGCCCCGGACGATGTGGAGGTCCAGGCGGTCTCCGGCCGGGTGGACCCGGACGACCGTATCGCGGACGCGGCGGGCGTCCCGCTGAAGCCGACGGGCGGCCCGGACGAGGAGGGCCGCTGGGTGTACGAGGGGCCGCTGTCCCTGGACCGCACCGGCCCCTTCGGCTACACGGTCCGCATCCTCCCGGACCACCGGCTGCTGGCGTCACGGGCGGAGCTCGGGCTGGTGGCGCTGCCGTCGGAGGACGCGGGGGAGGGGGCGGGGGTGCTCATGCGGTGAGGGAAGGGGGAGCAGCGCCGGGGCGGGAAGGGCTCAGTGCGTCAGCTTCAGGCCGGCCACGCAGCCGACGATGCCGACCAGCAGCAACAGTTTCAGCGGGCTCGCGGATTCACCGTCGAAGAGCATGGCGTACGTCGCGGTGAGCACCGCTCCTATGCCGACCCAGACCGCGTAACCGGTGCCCACGGGCACCGTCCGGAGCGCGAAGGCCAGACCCGCCATGCTCAGTACCAGCCCGAGCGCGAAGACGACACTCGGCACGGGGCGGGTGAAGCCCTCCGACTTGCCCAGCGCGGTCGCCCACACCGCTTCCAGTACTCCGGACACCACCAGAACGATCCACGCCATGACAGACTCCTCGCGTCGTCTTGTCATGACTGGGTACGGCGCATCTCGTCCAGGAGCCTGTCGGGCTCTGCGCCCTACGATCGCACATCACTCCGTGCCCCGGCACAGCAGCCCCGGCGGCAGGCGAACACCCGACCGAAAACCGACCCTGATCCGCCGCGGACGCCGGTTAACGTGCTGTTCGACCTAGGAACAGGGGCACAACATGGTTACCCAACCCGCCGTCGACCTGCGGAAAATCGGCACGGAATTCACCCGCGACCCCTATCCCGTCTACGCCCGGCTCCGTGCGGAAGGGCCGGTTCACCGTGTGCTCGACCCCGACGGGGAAGTGGTGTGGCTCGTCGTCGGCCATGAGGCGTGCCGGGCCGCGTTCACCGATCCGCGGCTCAGCCGGGACTGGCTGGGGTCCGGGGACGTCCGGCAGATCGTCAACACCGGGCAGGACGCGTCGGTCCTCAGGCACATGCTGATGTCGGACCCGCCGGACCACACCCGGCTGCGGCGACTGGTGGCCCGGGAGTTCACCCCGCGTCGTATCGACAGGCTCGCCCCGCGGGTTCAGCAGATCACCGACGCGTTGCTGGACGCGATGCTGGCGGCACCGGAGCGGCGGGCCGATCTGATCGATTCGTTCGCCTTCCCGCTGCCCATGACCGTCATCTGCGAACTGCTCGGCGTGCCCGAGCTGGACCGGGACGCCTTCCGGGGCTGGTCCAACGAGATGGTCGCGCGGACGAGTCCGGAGGGGGAGTCGCGGGCCTACCAGGACATGACGGGATATCTCGCCGAGCTGATCGCGGCCAAGCGGGCGCGCCCCGGCGACGATCTGCTCAGCGCGCTGATCCACACCGCCGACGAGGAGGGCGACCGGCTCTCGCACGACGAACTCATCGGTATGTCCAGCCTGCTGCTCATCGCCGGTCACGAGACGACGGTCAACCTGATCGGCAACGGCGTGCGGGCGCTGTTCGCCCACCCCGGGCAACTCGCCGATCTGCGCGCCGACTTCGGGCTGCTGGACGGGGCGATCGAGGAGATGCTGCGCTACGACGGGCCGGTGGAGAACTGCACGGACCGGCTGGCGCTGGAAGACGTGGAGATGGGCGGTGTGACCATCCCCGCGGGCGCCACCGTCCTGATCACCATGGCGGACGCCGACCGTGACCCCGAGCGCTTCGAGGAACCGGACCGGTTCGACATCCGCCGGGACGCCCGCGGCCATATGGCCTTCGGCCACGGCCTGCACCACTGTCTGGGCGCGCCGCTGGCGCGGCTGGAGGGCCGGATCGCGATCCGCACCCTGCTGGAACGCTGCCCCGGCCTCGCGCCGGACGCGGACGAGTCCGGACTGCCCTGGGTGCCGGGGCTGCTGATCAGGGGGGTGCGGAGACTGCCGGTGCGCTGGTGAGAAGCTGTTGTCTTTCCGGCCGTGAGGACTGCGTTTTCGCTGGTGAGGCATGGGTTCGGTGGTCTGGTGGGAGTGGCGGCTTGTCATGTCGTCGCTGCTGTGGGCGTCGTGGGTGCCGTCGGTGGGAGGGCTGCTGGAGGAAGCCGACAGCATCCAGGCCGAGCTGGCCGTGGCTGAGCGGGAATGGATGGAGTGGGCGTCGCCCGCTCGAAGGTCGGTGAAGTACTGGCCTGTCGGACGAGACCGGGCAGGACCACGCCCGGGCCCACCAGAGCGTGCCGTCCGCAGAGAAGAAGCCTGGAAAGTCGCCGCAGGTGCCGGAGGCGGCGAAGCCGAAGTCGCAGGTGCCGTTGTGGCGCGAGGGGCTGGACTGGTCGGTGCTGTCGGTGGACTACCAGCGCAATCCTGCAAGGGGCGGCCGACCGGGCCCGGCTCGGGAAGGGGCGGGTGCCCTGCCAGGAGATGACCGCCGAGTTCGGTATGGACGTGGCGCCGACGCGGGTGGAGGTGTTGTGGTTGAAGGCGAAGCGGCCGGTGGCCCGGGGCCGGCCGGGCCCCGGGCCGCTTCACGCCTGCCCGCGGTGTGGCCTCGCCAGGCGGCAGGTCATGACCATGGTCATCGACCAGTAGACCATTGGCCGCCACTGATGGGGGAGCCAAGCGGACGGGCCGGCCGTACTCATTGCGGATATCGCAGGTCACCAGCCAGCGGCGGAGCATCTGCCGGTAGCTTCCGTCGGCCATCCGTGGCCTCCCCGACGCGTTCGGGTGCGGCCGTGAAAAGAGGACAGCTGTGTCCTTTTCCTCTCAGGTCCGCCGGAGGCGATGTGCCGCGGGAACGGCTTGTAGGAGGTGGCCGACGAGGGTAGCGCCCGGCCGGGCGCATCGTCACCAGCAGGTCAGCGACCGCGATGCCGCTACGGGCGTGGAACTCGTGGAAGGTGCTGACCGCGGCGAGCCTGCGGTTCACGCCGGCTGCCGTGCAGTGGTGCTCGACCGTCGGCAGCACCGCCACGGCCACCGCCCCGCTCCGAGCCGGCGGCGGAAGCCGCAGCGCATGCCCGGCACAGGTCCGGAAAGCTGCATCTCCGAGGGGCTGACGCTCGGGCCCCTGTATTGCTGTGTCGGCACCGGAGCTTGCGCAGGGAGGAGAGCACTTCAACCCGTCGCCACTCCGCCTCCCCATCCCCGGACCACGGGCACGATCCGTGCGCACCGAATGCAGAGCGAACGCGGGAAACCAGGACGTCCAACACCGTTTGGGGGCGCCCGGCTGAGCATGAGTCCCGGCAACAAGACTCACTCCCGCTCAGTCTTCAGGAACGGTTGCTTTCGGCGCGGAGGCGCGGAGGCGCTTCAGGGGGCTCACCCCATGACGCCGTTCCGCTTGGCTTCGCCGATGGAGAGGAGCACCGCGCGGTCGTTGGCTCATATGAACGATCAAATTTTTCAGGATGGCTGAGGAGGACAGAACGGTCTGGACGACCCATCAGGAACCCTGAATGGTCAGCTGGAGTGCGGTCATTCCCTCCCCAGGGGTTGACGGGGCGCGTTGTCGAGGCCATCTTGAACGATCAAATTGGGGTTTCAGTCGTCGACGAGCCGCTGCAGGGAGCCGTGATGTAGTGCGGCTCGCGAGCTGCAGGTCAACGAGGAGGTCACGGTGAGTTCGTTGCGGATCGTGTTGGGTGTGGGACGGACCCCCTCGGGGCACCGGGGAACTGGGCGGCGGCGGGCCGCGGCGGCCCTCGCCGCGGTGGTGTGCGCGTCGGTGCTCGCCGGGTGCGGCGACTCGGGCTCGAACGAGTCCAAGGGCGGCCCGGAGAAGTCGAACGACCGCGGCCCGATCACTCTCGCCTCGGGCAAGGACACCACCGGTACCGTGCAAGGGCAGTTGGACCGCTGGAACAAGCAGCACCCCGACGAGAAGGTCACCTTGGTCGAACTGCCGGAGAGCGCGGATCAACAGCGCCAGCAGTTCATCCAGAACGCCCAGACCAAGTCGGACGCCTACACCGTGCTCAACCTCGACCCGATCTGGGTCGCCGAGTTCGCGGCCAACCAGTGGATCGACGAGCTGCCGGCCAAGGAGTTCCCGCTCGACAAGATGATCCCCGCCGTCGTGAAGACCGGAAACTACTACGGCAAGCAGTACGGCATCCCGTTCAACACCAACGCCGGGCTGCTCTTCTACCGCACGGACCTGCTCGACAAGATAGGTGCCAAGCCGCCCACCACCTGGGCCGAGATGAAGCAGGACTGCGAGAAGGTCCGCAAGCTCCCCGAGGGCAAGGGCATCGGTTGCTACGCCGGCCAGTTCGACAAGTACGAGGGGCTGACCGTCAACTTCTCCGAGGCCGTGGCCTCGGCAGGAGGCAATGTCGTCGACGCCAAGGGCAAGGCGACGGTCGACACCGAAGCGGCCAAGAAGGGCCTGCAGTTCCTCGTCGACGGCTTCAAGGACGGCACCATCCCCAAGCAGGCCGCCACCTACCAGGAGGAGGACGGCCGGCGTGCCTTCCAGGCGGGCAAGCTGCTCTTCCACCGGCAGTGGCCGTACCAGTGGACGCTTGCGGGCGCCAAGGACGGCTCCAGCAAGGTGGCCGGAAAGTTCGGCGTCGCCACGCTGCCCGGCCTCGCCGGGCCCGGCAGGTCGAGTCTCGGCGGACTCGACCTCGCGATCAGCAAGTTCGCCAAGAACAAGGCGACCGCGCTCGACTTCATCAAGTTCTTCTCCAACGAGGAGAACGCCCGCACGAACCTGAAGGTCACCTCGGCAGCCCCGCCGTACGCCGCCCTCTATGACGACCCGGCGCTGCGCAAGCAGTTCCCGTACCTGGCCACGCTGAAGGACTCACTGGCCACGGCGACGCCACGGCCCGTCGTGGTGAAGTACGGCGACGCCACGGCCGCCATCCAGGAGAGCACCTCGGCCGCGCTGAGCGGCTCGAAGCCCGTCGACGCCGCCCTCGCCGACATGCAGAGGAACCTCTCTGCGGCGATCGCCGAGAAGTAGGCGGTCCCACTCGTGTCCGTCATCACCCCGACGCCGGGGCGCACGGCACGCCCGTCCCGGCCCGCGCGCACCTCGCGCCGGGCCGGGACCGGCGGCCTGGCCGCGGCCCTGCTCTCGCCGACGCTGCTGGTCCTCGGCCTGGTCATCGGTTACCCCGTGGTGGCCGCCCTGCGGCTCTCCTTCCAGGTGTCCAGCGAGGGCATCGATCCGAGCACCGGATTCGTGTCGACCACCACGCACTACGGATTCGGCAACTACGCCGCTGTCTTCGCGGACGAACGGCTGTTGCGGGCTTGGTGGAACACCACCTCGTTCACCCTGGCCTCGGTCACACTCGAAGTCCTCATCGGCGTGCTCATGGCGCTGGTGATGCACCGGGCCTTCCGCGGTAGGGCGTTCGTCCGCGCTGCCATCCTCGTGCCCTGGGCCATCCCCACCGCGATCTCCGGCATCCTCTGGAAGTGGATCTTCAACAGCCAGGGAGTCGCCAACGCGCTCCTGGACACTCAGGTGCTGTGGAGCAGCGACGGGTTCCACGCCTGGCTCTCCGTGGTCGTCGCCGACACCTGGAAGACCGCACCGTTCGTCGCTCTGCTCGTCCTGGCCGGACTGCAGATCATCCCCGGCGAGCTGTACGAGGCCGCCCGCGTCGACGGCGCCTCCGCATGGCGTTCCTTCTGGCGGATCACCCTGCCCCTGGTCCGCCCGGCCCTCGTGGTCGCCGTCCTGTTCCGCCTCCTGGACGTCCTGCGCATGTTCGACCTGCCGTACATCCTGGTGGGGCCGCGCAAGCCGTCGGTCGAGACGCTGTCCATGGCTGCCTTCCACGAGATGAACAATCTGCGCTTCGGCTCGGCCTCCGCGTACGCGGTCGTCCTGTTCGTCTACGTCGCCGTCGTCGCCCTCGCGTTCGTCAAGCTGTTCGGCGCCGATCTGCTCGGCCGCGGCACCAGGAGTGAGCCATGAGCACGTTGCTTCTCACACGCTCTGCTCGGCGCGGGGCGACCGGGGGACGGCGCGGCGCCACCTGGGCCCGGCGCCTGGGTATCGCCGCAGTCGTCGCCTACTGCCTCGCGCCGTTCTACTGGATGCTGGTCTCCAGCCTGCGCAGGCCGGCCGACCAGTTCTCGAACGCGCCGCTGCCCGCCCCGGTGTCCTTCGACAACTACATGTCTGCCTTCGACCCCCACAACGGATTCGGCCGGGCGCTTGTCAACAGCCTCATCGTCGCCGGGATCACCACCGCGGTGACCCTGGTCGTCGGTATCTTCGCGGGATACGCCCTGGCGCGGCTGCACTTCCGCGGCAAGACGCTGATCCTGACGCTGATCATCGCGGCCTCGATGTTCCCGCCGATCATCCTGGTGGTGCCGCTCCTCCGGCTCTTCACGGACATCGCCTGGATCAACACCTACCAGGCGATGATCATCCCGAGCATGAGCTTCGCCCTGCCGCTGGCCGTGTGGAACCTCACCGCGTTCTTCCGCCAGATGCCCACCGAACTGGAGAAGGCCGCGCAGGTCGACGGCTGCACCCCGGCGCAGGCATTTCGCAAGGTCATGCTCCCCCTCGCCGCTCCGGGCGTCTTCACCACGGCCATCCTCGTCTTCATCCTCTCCTGGAACGAATTCCTCATCGCCGTCAGTGTGGTGAATGAACCTCAGAAGATGACCGCCAACGTGATCCTGTCCCTCTTCACCGGGGCGTACAAGTACGACCAGCCATTCGGGACACAGATGGCCGCCGGGGTCGTGGTGACCCTGCCGCTCGTCGTGGCCGTGCTGTTCTTCCAACGGCGGATCGTCGACGGCCTCACAGCGGGAGGGCTGAAGTAGGTGAACGACCAGACCAGGGGCGGCCTCGCCCCGGCCGACGACGCGTGGGCGCTGGCCACGGACGGTCCTCTGGAAGCCTCCGGGCACGGGGGCGCCCGCATCGGTGCGCTCGTCGACCACCACCCCGCTTTCACCGGCAACGGCTGTTTCGCCGTACGTGTCCCGGCGGCCGGCAACGGCTTCGCCGAGACTCCCGTGCGCACCCAGTTCCACGTGGCGGGCCTCTACACCGGCCGGGACGGTGGCTGGTCCCGCAAGGCCTCCCTGCCGGCGTGGTCCACGCTCGACGTGAGCGACGGCAGCGGTTCGTTCAACGCCGCGTTCACCTCCCCGACCGGCGAACACGGGACCGCACCGGGCAGTGGCGAGCAGCTGATCGGCGGCGACTGGGCGCCGCTGACCCGTCCACGCGCCGGGGCGGCCCGCGGCATCGAGCGCTACCGGCAGTGCCTCGACCTGCGCACCGGGGTGATCACCACCGAGGCCCGCTGGACCTCCCCGGCGGGCCGGGTCACCGACGTGCGCTACGAGGTGTTCACCGACCGGTCCAGGCCGACCGTGGCCGTCGTGAGCGTGACGGTCACGCCGCACTGGGAGGGTGAACTCCTCGTCACCGACGCGCTGGACGAGCGCGGCGCTTCGCACACTCGGACGGTGGAGCGGGGGGCGGGCGACGGCCGGATCTGGGCGGTCGTGGAAGCCGAGGGCAGCGGCGTCACGGCCGCACTCGTCAGCGTCGTGCACGGGCCGGACAGTCCGGGCGGACCCGGGTACGAAGGGCCACGCCCGGCGCAGGACGGCACAGCGTCGCAGACCATCTCCGTCCACACCTCTCCCGGACGTCCGCTGACCTTCACCAAGTACGTGTCGGTGGTCACGTCCCACACCGCGGACGGTCCGCTGAGCACGGCCCGGGCCCACGCCGACGAGGCGGCCCGCGCGGGTCACACGCAGCTGGCCGAGGACAACCGGCGTGCCTGGCAGCACGAATGGGAGGGCGACATCGTCATACGCGGCGACGCCACGATGCAACGCCGCGTACGCGCCTCGAAGTTCTACCTCCTCACCAGTGCGCACGAGGACTCGCCCTGGTCGCCCTCGCCCTGCGGACTGTCCAGTGACGGCTACAACGGCCACGTCTTCTGGGACACCGAGACCTGGATCTGGCCCAGCCTGCTCGCCCAGCATCCGCACATCGCGCGCGGCGCCCTCGACTACCGGGTCGCCCGACTCGACGCGGCCCGCGCCGCCGCGGCCGAAGGGGGGCACCGGGGTGCCCGTTTCCCCTGGGAGAGCGGACTCACCGGTGACGAGGACACCCCCGGGTGGGTACCGTTCGGGCACCTCGAACAGCACGTCAGCGCCGATGTGGCCCTGGCGTTCTGGCAGTACTGGCTCGCCACCGGCGACCACGCATGGCTGCGTACCGCGGGACTGCCCGTGCTGAGCGCGGTCGCGGACTTCTGGGCCGACCGCGTCACCACCGACGCCGACGGCCGCTGCCACATCAACGGCGTGATCCCGCCGGACGAGTACGCGGTCGGACCGCACGACGACTCCGTCTACACCAACGTCGCCGCCCGCGACGCCCTGCGCTTCGCCGCTCGGGCCGCCGAGGCGCTGGGCGTGAGCGCCGACCCGCGGTGGGCCGAGACCGCGGACCGCATCGTCGTCCCGTTCGACGAAGTGCTGGGCATTCACCCGGAGTTCACCGGATACGACGGCCAGACGATCAAGCAGGCCGACGTGGTGATGCTCGCCTACCCGTGGGAGAACCCGCAGCCCCCCGAGGTCACCCGAGCCGATCTGGAGTACTACGCCCCCCGCACGGACAAGGAGGGGCCGTCGATGACGGACTCGGTCCACTCCATCGTCCTTGCCGAACTCGGCGACGCCGAGGCGGCCTTCGAGTACACCCGGCGCAGTGTCGAACCGTTCGTCAGACCGCCCTTCGAACAGTTCGCCGAGGTCCGAGCCGGGGGCGCCTTCACCTTCCTGACCGGCCACGGCGGCTTTCTTCAGGAGTTCCTGTACGGCTATTCGGGACTGCGCTGGCGCGCCGACCGGGTCGTCCTCGCGCCCATCCTGCCCGGCTCGCTGGACGGCATCACCCTGCGGCGGCTCCGCTGGCAGGGCCGCGTCTTCGACGTGGACATCCGGCACGACGGCACGACCGTGCGGCTCCACACAGGTGAGCCGCTCCCGGTGGAGACGGCGGGCACACTGCGGCACGTGGCGGCCGGGGGCGAGGTCATGGTCGCCACGCGGACGTCCACGTCGTAGTGATGCCGGTGTGCCGCCGCGCACATCGGTCCGCCAGGGCGTGTTTCGAGAGTCCCGCCTGCCCCGCGGCGTCCGGCCCGCACCGGCGCCTTGCAATCGCACGCACCAGACGCCGCGGGGCCCACCCTTCGGGCGGACGACGGGACTTTCGAAAACGCCCTAGAGGCAGAGAGGACTGGCGTCCGGACCGGCCGGGGGCCGCGAGCCCTGCGAGGGCGCGGAGCTCGCGCGTACGACCAACTCGGGTGCCAGGAGCCGGCGCAGAGGCTCCGGCGGCGGTTCGCCATCCGCGCCGACGGGCCTCCCGGTCAGCCGCAGTACCTCCGCCATCACCAGCCGGCCCACCTCCTTGATCGGCTGACGAACGCTCGACAGTCCCATCGCCGCGGCCGCCGGAGAGTCGTCGAAGCCCACCACGGCGACGTCCCGGCCGGGGCGGAGCCCTTGGTCGCGCACCGCGTGCAGCGCCCCCACCGCGAACGTGTCGGTCGCCGCGACGACGGCTGTCGGCGGGCTGGGCCTGTCCAGGAGTTCCCTCATCAGCCGGGAACCGGTCGTCGTCGTGTCGTCGCCTCGCACGTCCAGTCGGTGGCTCGCCGCGAGCAGACCGTGCCGGTCCACGGCCGTCAGCCAGCCGTGCGCCCTCGCGTCGCCGGCACTGGACCCCTCGGGCCAGCCCAGGAATCCGATGCGCCGGTGACCGGCGGCGACCAAGTGGTCGACGGCCGAGGCGGTTCCCGCCGAGTTGTCGACGTCGGCCCAGCTGTAGCTCTCCGTGCCCACCGCCGTACGCCCGAAGGCCGTGAACGGCACCCCGGCCGCGGTGAGCCGGCCGGGCCGCGGATCGTCGGGCGTGATGTCGTAGAGCACGACCCCGCTCACGACCCCCGCACGCCACAGGGCCGTGCACTGCTCGGTCTCCGCGGCGACATCGGTGGCGGCGAACAGCAACAGGTGATGGCCGCACTCCTGCCCCGCCTCGGCGAGCGCGTGCAGGAACCGGTCCTGGATGGCGGCCACCGTCTCCGCGTGCATCGGCACGATGCGGCAGCCGATCATGCGGGGCGAACTCGCCCGCAGCGAGCGCGCCATGTGGTTGGGGTGGTAGCCCAGGTCGGCGATGGCACGACTGACCCGTTCCCGCGTCTCGGCGCGCACGCGGCTCGGTGCGTTCAGCACGTTGGAGACCGTCTGCCGCGATACGCCTGCCGCCTCGGCGACGTCCGAAATGGTCACGGACTGCGCAGGCGACGGCTGTGCGTTGCCGAAACCGGCTGTCACATTCTCCTCCTCCCCCACGCTGGAGCCCTCGATTTTATCGTTCATGTGGAGGCTGTCGAGGCCGCACCGGGAGGTGGGGGAGAACCAGGGGGCACGCAGACGGCCGACGTCGAGGCGGGTCACCGCCTCCAGGGTCCGCCATGCCGACGGCGCCGAGCTGTGGACCTGGCTCGTTCTCGCCGCCCACACCCAGCTCCGCCTCGTCCGTCCCCTCGCCGAGGACCTGCGCCGACCTTGGGAGCGACCCGCCAAGCCCCGCCGTCTCACCCCCGCCCGCATCGGCCGGGGTTTCTGTAACATCCCCGCGACGGTGACCCGTCCGGCGGCTGGAGCGGGAACTGCCGCACGCCGGGCACCCTTCCACGGGCAGTTCGTTCGGGTCCCCAGGGATGTCAGTCGTCGAGGTCCTCGCACAGTTTGCGCAGCACTGCCCCGCAGCGACGGGCGTAGGCGTGCTGTAGGCCGCGGGCGGCCGCCCCGCCGGCACGCGTGTACCACTTCGCCGGGCGGCTGAACGCCGTGATGGTCAGCCAGACCGTGCCGTCGCCCGTGCGGTCGAGGACGAAGGCCTCCTCGCCGCACTCGGGGTGGCCGGGGAGGGTGCCGTAGGCCCAGCCCCTGCGGCGGGGTTCGTCCAGGGTCCACACCACGCGGCAGGGGGCCCTGATGACTCCGCCGAGGCTGACCGTGACATCGACGCCCGGCGCCGCCTCGGGGGCGTCCGTCGTGATGCCCACGCCGACCGCGCGGTGCAGTTCCCAGGTGAACAGCAGACGGGTGGCCCGGTCGAAGACGTCCGTGCCCTCGCCGACGCGGGTTCTGACGTCCATCGGCCGGAAGCCGGGCGGACAGTGACCGGACCGGGTCGCGCCCACGTCCGCGTAGGTGAAGGGACTGTCGGAGGAGGGGTTCAGGGGGAGGCCGTCCTTGGGGGGCATGGGGCCACAGCCTAAGGCGGTACCCGAAGCCGGATCTCCTTCGGGTACCGCCGGGGGCACTCAGCTGTGCGGGTTACGCGAGCTGCGCGGGAGTCACGCGGTGACGTTCACCGCGGCCCAGGACGCGTTCACCGCGTTGTACTCCGCGCTGCCGGAGCCGTACAGCGCCGACGCCGCGTTCAGGGTCGCCGTGCGGGCGCCCTTGTAGTTGGTGGTCGACGTCATGTACTCGGTCAGCGCCTTGTACCAGATCTTGACCGCCTTGTCGCGGCCGATGCCGGTGACCGTGGAGCCGTTCGAGGTGGGCGAGTTGTAGGTGACCCCGTTGATCGTCTTGCTGCCGCTGCCCTCGGAGAGCAGGTAGAAGAAGTGGTTCGCCGGCCCCGAGGAGTAGTGGACGTCGATGGAGCCGATGGTCGAGGACCACGAGTCGCGGGACGCGCCGTCCTTGCTCGGCTTGTCCATGTAGCGCAGCGGCGTGCCGTTGCCGTTGATGTCGATCTTCTCGCCGATGAGGTAGTCACCGACGTCGGAGGAGTTCGCGGCGTAGAACTCCACGGCCGTGCCGAAGATGTCGGAGGTCGCCTCGTTCAGGCCGCCGGACTCGCCGCTGTAGTTGAGGCCCGCCGTGTTCGACGTGACGCCGTGGGTCATCTCGTGGCCGGCCACGTCGATCGAGGTGAGCGGCTTGGCGTTGCCCGAGCCGTCGCCGTACGTCATGCAGAAGCAGCTGTCGGACCAGAAGGCGTTGACGTAGCTGTTGCCGTAGTGGACGCGGGAGTAGGCGGCGACGCCGTTGTTTCTGATGCCGTTGCGGCCCAGGACGTTCTTGTAGAAGTCCCAGGTGACCTGGGCGCCGAAGTGCGCGTCCACGGCCGCGGTCTGGGAGTCGGAGGCGGCGCCCGTGCCCCAGGTGTCGTCGGCGTCGGTGAAGAGCGTGCCGGTGCCGGAGGTGCCGCGGTTGAGGTTGTACGTCTTGTGGCTGCCGCGTGTCGTGTCGTTGAGCTGGTACGTGGAGCCCGAGAGCGATGTGCCGATCGTGACCCTGCCGCTGTACTGGCTGTTGCCCGTGCCGGTCTGGACGGCCTCCCACTCGTACAGCTTCTCGCCGGTGGTCGCGTCGGTGATGACGTGCAGTTCCTGCGGGGTGCCGTCCTTCTGGAAGCCGCCGACGACCGTCTCGTAGGCGAGGACCGGCTTGCCGCTCGCGGCCCACACCACCTTGCGCGGGGCCCTGTCGGCCTCGGACTCGGTGGAGCCCTCCGCCTTGGCGGCCTTGATGGCCTGCTTCTCGGCCGCGGCCTTGGTGACGTCCGCCGTGAGGTCGGCGACCTCGATGGTGGCCTTCGTGGCCTTGGTGACGCCCTCGGTCTCGCCGGACTTCGACTGGCGGACGACCAGGTCGCCGCCGAGGACGGGGAGCCCGGCGTAGGTGCGCTCGTAGCGCGTGGCGGTCGTGCCGTCGGAGTTCTTGATGACGTCGCGGACGACGAGCTCCTCCTTGGCGCCCAGGCCCAGCTCGCCGGCGGTCTCGCTCGCGGCGGCGTCGGCCTTCTTGATCAGGGCCGTGCGCGCGGCCGGTGTCAGGGCGACCGGGGCGGCGGCCTTGGCGGGGCCGGTGGAGGGCTCGGTCTGGGCGGAGGCACCGGTGGTCATACCGGTGGTGATCAGTGCTCCGGCGGCCACGGCGGTCGCGATGGCCAGAGCGGTGCGCTTGTGACGCGCGAAGGAGGGGGTCACACGAGCTCCTTGTGTGGGGGAGCCGGACAGAATGGGGTCACTGCCCGGCGCACTTGTGAAGTTGCGGTGCTGGTGCGGCGATTGAGGGAAGAGTGCACCAGGGACGCGTACATGTCAGGACCCCGAAGTGATGTTGGCTGAAAAGTGGCGGCCCGCTCCATGTTGCGGGCGTGTGAACCGGTCCTGACCTCGGTAAAGAGCCAACAAAAGCGAGTCCCGCGATGTGCAAAAGAGGGCGCTGTCACGGGAGTTGGCCCACCGCTACGGCGCCCCCTTCGCACAGCCGTCTCTCAGGAAGTCCTGAGGAGGAGCCCACGGGAATGTCAGGCTCCGGCCGTTGATCCGCCCGGTGTCCTGGCCGCCGCGCCCTGGACCCTCAACTGCCGGGTTCCGCCGACGACGTCCGAGGACCGACCGCGGCGCCGTTGTCCGGAATCGATACGGCGACCTGGCCCCTCCCACGCCGCCTGTGCCGTGCCCTCAGGCCGAGGACGACGGGTGACCGTCCCCGTGCCACGACCGCCACAGCGCCGCGTACGCGCCGCCCGCCGCCACCAGCTCGTCGTGCGTGCCCAGTTCGGTCAGACGGCCGTCCTCCATCACGGCCACCCGGTCCGCGTCGTGCGCCGTGTGCAGACGGTGGGCGATGGCGATCACCGTGCGCCCCTTCAGTACGGCGGCCAGCGCGCGCTCCGTGTGCCGTGCCGTCGTCGGGTCCAGGAGCGCGGTCGCCTCGTCGAGGATCACGGTGTGCGGATCGGCCAGCACCACGCGCGCCAGGGCCAGTTGCTGTGCCTGCGAGCCGTCCGTCCGGTAGCCGTCGGAGCCCAGCGCGGTGTCCAGGCCGTCCGGCAGCTCGCCCGCCCAGTCACCGGCGCCGACCGCGGCCAGCGCCGCCCACAACTCGGCGTCGGCGGCGCCCGGTGCGGCGATGAGCAGGTTGTCCCGGACCGTGCCGAGGAACACATGGTGCTCCTGGGTGACCAGCACGACCTGCCGCCGCAGCTGCTCGGGGTCCAGCGCGGCGATGGGCACCCCGCCCACCGTCACCGACCCGGAACGCGGCGCGTCGACGCCCGCGAGCAGCCGGCACAGCGTGGACTTCCCGGCACCGGAGGGCCCGACGACGGCGAGCCGCTCGCCGGGCGTCACCGTGAGGTCCACCCCGTGCAGCACCTCGCCGCCACGGTCGTACGCGTACCGCACACCGGTCACGTCGATACGGTCGCCCGCAGGAGCCGGAGAGCGGTCGGAGCCGGCCCGTGGGGCCTGGGCCAGGCCCTCCACCCGGGCGAACGAGGCGCTGCTGGACTGGAGTTGCTCGACCCGCTGCAGCAGCAGGTCCAGCGGCTCGCTCAGCTGACGCAGGTACAACGCCGCGGTGACCACCGTGCCCAGGCTCATCCCGCCCTCCGCGTGCAGCGCGCCGCCCACCAGCAGCACGGCGACCACCGGGATCTCGTACGAGATCTCCACGGCGGGGAAGAACACGTTGCGCAGGAACAGGGTCCGCATCCGGGTGCGGCGCGAGGTCTCCAGCGCCTCCCGGCTCGCGGTGATCCGGCGCCGCCGCAGCCCGAACGCCTCGACCGTGCGGGCGCCGGACGCGGTGGCCGCCACGATCTCGGCGACCTCCGACGTGGCCGCGCCCTCGGCGAGATAAGCGGTACGCGCCCGGCGCAGGTACCAGCGCAGGGCGCACCAGATGCCGAGCAGACCGAGCACTCCGCAGGCGCCGAGCAGGGGGTCGAGCACGAAGACCGCGCTCAGGATGAACAACGCCTGGACCGAGGTGATCAGCAGCTCGGGGCCGGCGTCGCGCAGGGTGGTGCCCACGGCGGTGACATCGGCGGTGCCGCGCGCGGTCAGATCGCCCGTCCCGGCCCGCTCCACCACCGAGGCGGGCAGTGCCAGCGCGCGGTCGACGAAGGTCTCGCGGATGCGCGCCAGGGTCCGCTCCCCGAAGCGATGTCCCGTGTACCGGGCCCATCGGGCCAGCAGCAGCTGCGCCACCGCGCACACCACGATGGCGAGCGCCATCCGGTCCACGACGTCCACGCCGCTCCCGGCCCGGACCTCGTCGATGATCCGCCCGAGCAGCCAGGGCCCGACCAGCCCCACCGCGGCGGCCGCCGAGTTGAGGCCGAGCACGGCGGCGAAGGCCCGCCGGTCGGCCCGGACCAGCCGGAACGCGGCGCGGCGCACCTCGGCGGGTTCGGCGACGGGAAGCCGCGCGCTCACCGGGAGCCCTCCTCGGTGACCAACTCGGCGTCCCGGGCCACCAGCGCACGGTATTCCGGCTCCTCGACGAGGAGCCGCTCATGGGATCCGGTGGCGGTGACCTTGCCGTCGACCAGGAAGCACACGGTGTCCGCCTGGTTCAGCAGCAGCGGGGAGGTGGTGGTGACGACGGTCGTACGGCCCGCGCGGGCGGCGCGCAGCCGGGCGGCGACGGTGGCCTCGGTGTGGGCGTCGAGCGCCGAGGTCGGTTCGACCGCGAGCAGCACCTCAGGGTCGGCGAGCAGCGCTCGGGCCAGGCGCACGCGCTGCCGTTGGCCGCCGGAGAGACTGCGGCCCTGTGCGTCGACGGCCGAGTCGAGACCGTCCGGCAACCCCCGCACGATGTCGTCGGCCACGGCCGCGTGCACCGCGCGGGCGAGGTCGTCGTCCTCGACGGCCTCCTGGTCCCGGCGGCCGGAGACGAGGTCGCGCAGGGTCCCGGCGAACAGGTCGGCCTCGTTGTCCGCGACCAGGATCCGCTCGCGCACCTGGGCCAGGTCGATCCCGTCGAGGCGCACGCCGCCCCAGGTGGCCGCGGAGCCGGTGTACCGGCCGAGGCGGTCGACGACGGTGGCCAGGTCGGCGGGCCGGGCGCCGACCAGCGCGGTCAGCTGCCCCGGCACCACGCGCACACCGGACTCGGGATCGCACAGCACCGCCTCGGACGACGGCGCGTCCAGCGCGTCGGGGCCGCTGGTGACGGGCTCCAGGGCCAGGAACCGTACGACCCGCCGCGCGGCCACCACGCCCCGGCTGAGTTGGTAGCCGCACTCGATGAAGAACCACACCGGTACCATCAGGACCGCGACATAGCCGTACACGGCCACCAACTCGCCGATGGAGATCCCCCCTTGGGCCGCGAGCCGGGCGGCCAGCCAGGTCACCACGGCGAGGAACAGCGCCGGCAGTCCGAGGCCGAGGGCCTGCATCCAGCTCGTCACCGACCCGACGCGGTACCCCTGCGCCCGCAGGTTCTGCGAGTCACGCCGGAATGCGTCGGCGAACAGCTCTTTGCCACCGAGGCCGTTGAGGACCCGCAGACCGCCCGCGAGGTCGCCGATCCGGGCGGTCAGCACGCCCTGCCGCTCGCGGTACTCGGTCTCCGCCTCTTGGAGCCGGCCCATCAGCGGCCCGACGAGTACGGCGATCAGGGGCATCCCGAGCAGCACCACCACGGCGAGCGGCGGCGAGACCGACAGCAGCAGCGCGGCCACGATGCCGTAGACGACGATCGCGGCGACACCGGGCCCGACGGCGGTCAGGGAGAGAGCGATCGTCTGGACGTCGCCGACGCCGATCGTGACGACCTCCCCGGCGCCGGTCCGCCGGGAGAGCGCGGCCCCGAGCCGGGTCGCCTGGTCGACCACGACCTTGACCGTACGGAAGTTGGCGTCCATCCGGAGCTGGGTCATGGTGCGGTGCCGCAGGAGTCCCAGAAAGGCGTTGAGCGTCCCGGCGGCCAGTATGGCGGCGGTCCAGCCGGCCAGCGCGGCCCCGTTCGAGGGCTCCAGGCCGTCGTCGATCGCGCGGGAGAGCAGATACGGCGGCAGGGCCAGCAGCCCCATCCAGACGCTGGCGAGCACCGCGCCGGCGAGGGATCTCCGCCACTGACGGGTGACCAGCCACCACAGATACCCAGTGCCACCGCGGCAGCCGGGCACCCCCGGATCCCCGTACGCGTCGACCATCCGCCACCCCCTCCGTTCCCGAACGAACCCCGGTCCGAACCCCGGTCCGAACCCCGCTCCGCTACGCCAGGCTCTCCCGCCAGGCGCGATGCAGGCCCGCGAACCGTCCCGTGCCCGCGATGAGTTCCGCCGGCGTGCCGTCCTCGACGATGCGGCCGTGCTCCATGACGAGCACCCGGTCGGCGATCTCGACGGTCGACAGCCGGTGGGCGATCACGACGGCCGTGCGGCCCTTGAGCACGGTCGACATGGCGCGCTGCACGGCCCGCTCGCCGGGCACGTCCAGTGAGCTGGTCGCCTCGTCGAGGATCAGCACCGCCGGGTCGGCGAGCAACGCCCGTGCGAACGCGACCAGTTGGCGCTGTCCGGCGGAGATCCGGCCGCCGCGCTTGCGTACGTCCGTGTCGTACCCGTCCGGCAGGGTGCTGATGAAGTCATGGGCGCCGATCGCCTTCGCGGCCCGCTCGATGTCGGCGCGTGTGGCGTCGGGGCGGCCGATGGCGATGTTCTCGGCGACCGTGCCGGAGAACAGGAACGCCTCCTGGGTGACCATGACGACCCCGCGCCGCAGCTCGGGCACGGCGAGGTCGCGCAGGTCGACGCCGTCGAGGAGGACACGGCCGTCGGAGGGGTCGTAGAAGCGGGCCAGCAGCTTGGCCAGGGTGGACTTTCCGGCGCCGGTCGAGCCGACGACGGCGACCGTCTGCCCGGCCGGGAGGGTGAGGTCGAAGCGGGGGAGCACCTCGCCGCCCGTGCGGTAGGCGAAGCGCACCCCGTCGAAGACGACCTCGCGGCCCGGGTACGCGGACCGGGGGGCGGGGAGCTCCTTGGGCGCCGACGGCTCCGGCACCGAGGGTGTCTGGGCCAGCAGGCCCGCGATCTTCTCCAGTGAGGCGGCCGCCGACTGGTAGGAGTTCAGGAACATGCCGAGCCGGTCTATCGGGTCGTACAGCCGGCGCAGGTACAGCACCGCGGCCGCCAGCACCCCCAGGGCCAGCGTGCCCTCGGCCACCCGGTACGCGCCCCACAGCACGATGCCCGCCACCGCGATGTTGGCGACGACGCGTGAGCCGACCACATAGCGGGCCATCTCCAGCATCGCGTCGCCGTTGGTGCGCTCGTGACGCCCGTTGAGGGCCTTGAACTCGGCGTCGTTGGCGGTCTCGCGGCGGAACGCGCGCACCGGGCGGATGCCGTTCATCGTCTCCACGAACTTCACGATGACGGCGGCGATCGCGGTGGAGCGCAGCTTGTAGACCCGGGCGGCGCGCCGCCGGTACATCCGTACCAGGGCGTACAAGGGGACGAACGACGCCACCGCGACCGCGCCCAGACCGAGGTCCAGCCAGAGCAGCATCGCCGAGATGTAGACGAAGGACAGGATGACGGTCACGAGCTCCTGCAGGCCCTCGTCCAGCAGCTCGCGCAGCGACTCGACGTCCGTCGTGGACCGGGAGATCAGCCGGCCCGAGGTGTACCGCTCATGGAAGTCGATGCTCAGCGCCTGGGCGTGCCGGAAGATACGGCCGCGCAGGTCGAGCAGCACGTCCTGGTTGACCCGGGCGGAGAGGCTGATGAAGGCGTACTGGAGCGCGCCGGACGCCACCGCGCACAGCAGATAGGCCACGGCCACCGCGATCAGCGGGCCGTGGTCGGCGCGGCGGAACGCGGGTACGGCGCTGTCGATGGCGTACGCGACGAGCAGCGGGCCCGCCTGCACGGCCGCCTGCTGGAGCAGCAGCAGGAACGTGGTGAGAGCGACGCGGGCCTTCATCGGGGCCAGCAGGGAGCGCAGGAGTGTGGCGGTGGCGCCGGGAGGCGTGGGCAGCGCGTCGTGGTCGAACGCGTCGCCGGCGGCGTCCCGTCCGGGGAGGTCCGGGTCGTCGTCGGTGGTGGCCGGCGCGGGTGTCGTGGGCGCCGTCATCGGTGGGCCTCCTCGCGGCCGTCGGCGGTCTGAGGGGTGATGTCGGTGATATCCGCAATGTCTGTGATATCCGTCGCGTCCCTGGTGCCCGTGGTGTCCGCGCCCGACATCAGCCAGGCGTACTCGGCGTTCGTGCGCAGCAGTTCCTGATGGGTGCCCACGGCGGCGATACGGCCCCCGGAGAGCAGGGCGACGCGGTCGGCGAGGAGCACCGTGGACGGGCGGTGCGCCACGATCAGCGCCGTGGTCCGGGCGAGCACCTGACGCAGGGCCGCCTCGACCGCGGCCTCCGTGTGGACGTCCAGGGCGGACAGCGGGTCGTCCAGCACGAGGAAGCGCGGGTGGCCCACGACCGCCCGCGCCAGTGCGAGCCGCTGCCGCTGGCCTCCGGACAGGCTCAGGCCCTGCTCGCCGACCTGGGTGTCCGTGCCCTGGGGCAGCGAGTGGGCGAAGTCGGCCTGGGCGACGGCGAGTGCGCGGTCCAGTTCCGTCCTGCCCGCGCTGTCGTCGGCTCCCATCAGCACGTTCTCCCCGACGCTGGCCGAGAACAGGGTGGGTTCCTCGAAGGCGACGGCGACGAGTTCGCGCAATGTCTGGCGGGGCATCGCCGTGATGTCCCGCCCGTCCAGTGTGATCCGCCCCGACGTCACCTCGTGCAGACGGGGGACCAGGGCCGTGAGCGTCGTCTTGCCGCTGCCGGTCGCCCCGACCAGGGCCATGGACTCGCCGGGGCGGATGTGGAGGTCGATGAGGTCGAGGACGGGAGGGGAGTCCTCGGGGGCGTCGGGGTAACGGAACCGGACGTCGTGGAAGCGGAGCCCGGCGTGCGTGTCCGCCGCCCCGCCCGTACCCGCGGCGGCGCCCCCGGCGGTTTCCGGCTCCGGCTCAGCGTCCATGACCTCGAAGTACCGTTCCGTGGCTGTGGCGGCCTCCTGCGTCATCGCCAGCAGGAAGCCGATCGAGTCGATCGGCCAGCGCAGGGCGAGCGCGGTGGACAGGAAGGCGACCAGCGTGCCCGCCGACAGCGCGCCGTCCGCGACCTGGATCGTGCCGAGCACCAGCGCCGCGCCGATGGCCAGTTCGGGCAGGGTGATGATGACCGCCCAGATGGCGGAGAGCAGCCGTGCCTTGCGCAGCTCGGTCCCGCGCAGGGTCAGGGACAGCTCGCGGAAGGCACGCGCCTGGCTGCGGTGCCGCCCGAACCCCTTGATGATCCTGATCCCGAGGACGCTCTCCTCGACGACCGTCGTCAGATCACCCACCTGGTCCTGGGCGAGCCGCGCCACCGCTGCGTACCGCTTCTCGAAGAGGGAGCAGGTGACGATGACGGGGATGGTCGGGCCCAGGATCACCAGCCCGAGCGTCCAGTCCTGCGCCAGCATGATGGTCAGGCCGACCAGGATCGTCACCCCGTTGACCAGCAGGAACGTCAGCGGAAAGGCGAGGAACAGACGGAGCAGCATCAGGTCCGTCGTCCCTCGGGACAGCAGCTGTCCCGAGGCCCACCGGTCGTGGAAGGCGACCGGCAGCCGCTGCAGATGCCCGTACAGATCCGCCCGCATGCCCGCCTCGACGCCCGCGAGCGGCCGCGCCACCAGCCACCGCCGCAGCCCGAACAGGCCCGCCTCGGCGAGCCCGAGCAGCAGCAGGTACAGCGCCCCCCGCCACACGCCCGCCGGGTCGCGGTCGGCGATCGGCCCGTCCACCATCCACTTCAGGACGAGCGGGATCACCAGGCCCGCACAGGAGGCGAGGATCGCGACCGCGGCGGCGGTGAACAGCCGGGCGCGGACGGGCCGGACATACGGCCACAGGCGCAGGAGAGTACGGATGGTGGACCGGTCCGAGGGGTCCTTGGCGGGTGCGGGTTGTGTGGGCATCACTCGGAGCGTACGGACCGGCACTGACACTGCCCACCGAGTTTTGGCCGGACCCCGCTGTTCGGGTTGTCGCGGCGTCAGGCTTCCGTTCCCCCGTCCCCCACCACCCGCAGCAGCAACACGGCCCGCGCCGGCACCGTGATCTCCGTCCCCGCCCGGTGCTCCACGCCGGGCGGGTCCTGCTGGTCCTCGCGGGAGGTGTCGACGACCACCTCGTACCGCTCGGCCCACGGCGGACCCGGCAGGACGAAGGACAGCGGGTGGTCCGCCGCGTGCAGTACCACCAGGAAACTCTCGTCGACCACCGGCACACCTCGCGCGTCGCGTCCCGGGATGTCCCGGCCGGAGAGGTACATGCCGAGGGTGGCGGCGGGCGCGTACCAGTCCTGTTCCGTCATCTCGGTGCCCCGGGCCGTGAACCACGCCAGGTCCCGCAGCCCGTCCGCCGAGTGCGCGCGTCCGGAGAAGAACGCCCGCCTGCGCAGCACCGGGTGCTCGTGGCGCAGCGCGATCAGCCGGGACGTCAGGTCGAACAGCGCCTTCCAGCCGGGTTCCCGAAGCAGTCCCCAGTCCAGCCAGCCTGTCGCGTTGTCCTGGCAGTACGCGTTGTTGTTGCCGCTCTGCGTCCGCCCCAGTTCGTCGCCCGCGACCAGCATCGGCACGCCCGTCGACAGCAGCAGGGTGGTCAGCAGGTTCCGCAACTGGCGGCGGCGCAGGGCGCGGACGCCCTCGTCGTCCGTCTCGCCCTCCGCCCCGCAGTTCCACGAGCGGTTGTCGTCCGTGCCGTCCCGGTTCCCCTCGCCGTTCGCCTCGTTGTGCTTGCGCTCGTACGACACCAGGTCGCGCAGGGTGAACCCGTCGTGCGCGGTGACGAAGTTGACCGAGGCGTAGGGGCGCCGGCCGCCCCAGGCGTACAGGTCGCTCGACCCCGACAGGCGGTACCCCAGATCGCGTACGTCGGGCAGGGCGCCGCGCCAGAAGTCCCGTACCGCGCCCCGGTACCGGTCGTTCCACTCCGTCCACAGGGGCGGGAACGCGCCCACCTGGTAGCCGCCCGCGCCCACGTCCCACGGCTCCGCGATCAGCTTCACCCGCCGCAGCACCGGGTCCTGGGCGATGACCGCGAGGAACGGGGACAGCATGTCGACGTCGTGCATGGACCTGGCCAGCGCGGCCGCCAGATCGAACCGGAAACCGTCCACCCCCATCTCCGTCACCCAGTACCGCAGCGAGTCCGTGATGAGCCTCAGGACCTGCGGCTGGACCACGTGCAGGGTGTTGCCGCAGCCGGTGTAGTCCGCGTACCGGCGGGCGTCGTGCTGCAGCCGGTAGTAGCCGCGGTTGTCGATCCCGCGCAGCGACAGCATCGGGCCCAGCTCGGACGCCTCCGCGGTGTGGTTGTAGACCACGTCGAGGATCACCTCGATGCCCGCCGCGTGCAGCGCCCGCACCATCCGCCTGAACTCGCCCACCTGCTGGCCGGTCGTGCCCGACGCCGCGTACGCCGCGTGCGGGGCGAAGTAGCCGATCGAGTTGTAGCCCCAGTAGTTGCGCAGGTTCCGCCGCAGCAGATGGTCCTCGTGGGCGAACTGGTGTACGGGCAGCAGCTCGACGGCCGTCACGCCCAGCCTCACCAGGTGCTCGATCGCCGCGGGGTGCGCCAACCCGGCGTACGTGCCGCGCAGTTCTTCGGGGATCCCCGGGTGCAGCTTCGTGAAGCCGCGTACGTGCAGCTCGTAGATCACCGAGTCCGCCCACGGAGTCTTCGGGCGGCGGTCGTCGAGCCATTCGTCGTCGGGCGCGTCGTCGTGGACGACGACTCCCTTCGGCACGTACGGCGCCGAGTCCCGGTCGTCGCGCACGGTGTCCGCGACCTGTTGCTGCGGCCAGTCACGGACGTGCCCGTACACCTCGGGCGGCAGCCTGCCGTAGTCGTTCCCGGCGCCCCCGTCCACGGCGCGGGCGTACGGGTCGAGGAGCAGCTTCGCCGGGTTCCAGCGGGCGCCGGTCCACGGGTCCCAGCGGCCGTGCACCCGGTAGCCGTACCGCTGTCCGGGCAGCACGCCCGGTACGAAGCCGTGCCAGATCTCGTGCGTCAGTTCGGTGAGCGGGACCCGCGTCTCCGCGCCCTCGGCGGAGAACAGACACAGCTCCACCGCCTCCGCCCCGCCCGACCACAGCGCGAAGTTGGTGCCCGCCACCCCGTCCGGTCCCACCCGGAACCGCGCCCCGAGCGGCATGGGAGCCCCCGGCCACACGGGCGTCTGCGCGGTGTCGTCCGCCGTGCGCCGCCGCCTGCCGTTCAGCACGGCGGCCGGGCGCGCGGACGGTCCGCGTCCCTCCTGGACTGCCTCCTGCTCGGGTGCGCTCGCCACCTCACGGCCTCCTGCGGCTCGGCGGAACGACCCTGCGGGGCCCGGGATGTCCCGTCCTGGCTCCCTGTCGCGTCGTTCTCCCCACAGTTCTGCCCAGACGGTGGCTCGCACTCACGTTTCCCCGAGGCGTGCGCCGTCGTTGGGCCGCACGTACTGCACTTTTCCGGGGGCCACCGTGCCCGCCCCCGGCCGGAAAGACAGAGGTCCGAGTGCCCATCACCACACATGCTCCCCGACGCGCCGGGGTCACGCTGGCTGCCGTACTGACATGGGTGGGACTGGTGGCCGCGGCCTCCGGGTGCACGCCGGAGGGGTTCGACGGCAAGCCCGGAGCACCGAGCGGCACCATCCACGTCACACCGGCGGACGGAAGCAAGGACGTGCACGCCGACAAGCCGTTCGAGGTGCGGGTGCCCAGCGGGCGCCTGGAGTCGGTGAAGGTCGTCGTGTCACGGGACGCACAGGAGTCGCCCGTACGGGGGCGCATCTCCACCGACGGCCTGACCTGGCGCCCCACTGGCTCCGGCCGACTCGCGCTCGCCGCGAGATACACCGTCGACGCGGTGGCCCTCGACGGGGGCGGCCGCCGCTCCGCCCGCCACGTCACCTTCACGACATACGTCCCCGAGAAGCGCTTCATCGCCTACGCCGTGCCGGAGAACCGCGCGACCGTCGGCACCGGCATGATCGTGTCCCTGGAGTTCAACCGGGCGATCCAGAACCGGGCCGCCGTCGAGCGGGCCATCGCCGTGACCGCACGGCCCGCCGTGGAGATCCGCCCGCACTGGTTCGGCGCGAACCGGGTGGACTTCAGGCCCGAGCACTACTGGAAGCCCGGCACACGGGTCACCGTGGGTCTGCGGCTGAGAGACGTCGAGGGTGCGCGTGGTGTGTACGGCCTGCAGCACAGGACGTTCTCGTTCACCGTCGGCCGCCACCAGGTCAGCCTGGTCGACGCGGCCGCCCACACCATGCGGGTGTCCCGCGACGGCGAACTCCTCGCCACGGTCCCCATCACGGCCGGGGCGCCCGCGACGACGACGTACAACGGGAAGATGGTCGTCACCGAGATGCTGGAGGTGACGCGGATGGACGGCGCCACGGTCGGCTTCCGGAAGGCCGACGGCAAGAGCGAGTACGACATCCCGGACGTCCCGCACGCCATGCGGCTCACCCGCTCGGGCACCTTCCTGCACGGCAACTACTGGGCGCCGGACGCCTTCGGGAACGCCAATGTCAGCCACGGTTGTGTGGGCCTGCGCGATGTGAAGGGCGGCAGTTCGAGCACGCCCGCGGGCTGGTTCTTCGACCGCAGCCTCGTCGGCGACGTCGTCGAGGTCGTGGGCAGCCGTGACAGGACGGTCGCTCCCGACAACGGGCTCGGCGGGTGGAACATGGCCTGGGAGGAGTGGAAGGCGGGCGGCGCGGTGAAGTAGGCCCACCGGGCGGCGACATGGCGCGGATATCGGAGGCGGGCGGACGGAACGGGATGGCGGCCACGGCGGTCCTACTTGGGACGGAACAGTGACCATCACGAGGCCCCCGCCATCCCGATCTTGCGGTTAACGTACGCACAAACGCGCGGGACGCGTTGGGGGTGCGGGCCTGAACAGGCCGTGCGAGGGGAGACACGAACGTGAACGGGCGACCGATATCGGGGGCGTCGGTTGGTGCGCGGACCCGGAGGAACCGGCGCAGCCAGGGGATACCGGCACTGCTGCTGGGGGCGTTGCTTCTCACGGTGACCGCGTGCGGCGGCGGAGGCGGAGAGTCGGACTCCGGCTCCGACAAGGGGCAGGGGGGCAAGGGCTCCTCCGGCACGGTCGGCAGCAAGGCCTCCGAGGCCGTGGTGACCATAGCCCCGAAGAACGGCGCCGACGAGGTGAAGACCAGCGGCGCCCTTGAGGTCACCGCAGCCAAGGGGAAGTTGACCGAGGTCACGGTCAAGGACTCCAAGGGCGAGAAGATAGCGGGGAAGATCACGCAGGACGGCGCCGGATGGGCGCCGTCGACCCACCTCGCCTCGGACACCACGTACACGGTCCGCGCCGTCGCCGAGGACAGGGAAGGCCGCAGGGCCACCGAGGAGTCCTCGTTCACCACACTGAATCCGAAGAACACCTTCGTGGGCACCTTCACACCCGAGGACGGCTCCACGGTCGGCGTCGGCATGCCGTTCTCGCTCCGCTTCACCCGCGGCATCACGGCTCCCGAGGACGTCGAGAAGGCCATCACCATAAAGACCGAGCCGGCCGTCGACGTCGAGGGCCACTGGTTCGGCAACGACCGCCTCGACTTCCGCCCCGAGAAGTACTGGAAGCCCGGCACGAAGGTGACGGTCGACCTCAACCTCGACGGGGTCGAGGGCCGCCCCGGCGTCTACGGCGAGCAGGACAAGAAGGTCTCCTTCACCATAGGCCGCAGCCAGATCTCCACCGTCGACGTCAAGACCAAGAAGATGACCGTCGAGCGCGACGGCAAGGTCATCAAGACCATCCCCGTCACCACCGGCAAGGCCGGCTACGACACCTGGAACGGGCAGATGGTCATCAGTGAACGTCTCACCGTGACCCGTATGAACGGTGACACCGTCGGCTACGACGGCGAGTACGACATCAAGGACGTCCCGCACGCCCAGCGCCTGACGACCTCCGGCACCTTCATCCACGGCAACTACTGGGGCGGCGACGCCTTCGGCAACTACAACGCCAGCCACGGCTGCATCGGGCTGCGTGACGTGCGCGGCGGCTACGACAAGAACATCTCGGCGGCCTGGTTCTTCAACCGCTCGATGACCGGCGACGTGGTGATCGTGAAGAACGCCAACGAGCGGACCGTCGACCCGGACAACGGGCTCAACGGATGGAACATGTCGTGGGAGAAGTGGAAGGCGTAGGGGCCCCATTCCGCGTGAGTCACCGTTAACCTGCGGTGCATGACCGTGCATCTCGAAGTCGCCGAAGGCGTCGGCACCATCCGCCTCGACCGCCCGCCGATGAACGCCCTGGACATCGCCACACAGGACCGTCTCAAGGAACTCGCCGAGGAGGCCGCGAACCGCGCGGACGTGCGCGCGGTGGTCCTGTACGGCGGGGAGAAGGTGTTCGCGGCGGGCGCGGACATCAAGGAGATGCAGGCCATGGACCACGCGGCGATGGTCGTGCGCTCCCGAGCGCTGCAGGACTCCTTCACCGCCGTGGCCCGCATCCCCAAGCCGGTCGTGGCCGCCGTCACGGGGTACGCGCTGGGCGGTGGCTGTGAGCTCGCGCTCTGTGCGGACTACCGCATCGCCGCCGACAACGCGAAACTCGGGCAGCCGGAGATCCTGCTGGGCCTGATCCCGGGCGCGGGCGGCACCCAGCGCCTGTCCCGGCTGATCGGCCCGTCCAGGGCCAAGGACCTCATCTTCACGGGCCGCATGGTGAAGGCCGACGAGGCCCTCACGCTGGGCCTCGTCGACCGGGTCGTACCGGCCGGCGAGGTCTACACGCAGGCGCACGAGTGGGCCGCGAAGCTCGCCCAGGGCCCGGCGATCGCGCTGCGCGCGGCCAAGGAGTCGATCGACACGGGCCTGGAGACGGACATCGAGACCGGGCTCGCCGTGGAACGGAACTGGTTCGCGGGTCTGTTCGCGACGGAGGACCGGGAGCGCGGAATGCGGAGCTTCGTGGAGGAGGGGCCGGGAAAGGCGAAGTTCGTGTGACCCGGACTGACGCCGTCCGTACGGTGATGCGTTCCACACCGAAGTTCCGCTGATCCACTTGCAGTTGACGTGGTGTCTTACCCGTGTCCCTCAATGGGGCGGTTTATCGGAACCTTAAGACAACCTTAAGCAATGCCTGGGCCGGTCGACTGGCGATCGCCTCATTCCGGCGAATCACCGCAGCTCGGCCGGTGTATGGCACCCTCTTTCCTGCCTGTGACATATGCCAGAAGAACCCCGTGGAAAGGAAGGCCCCAGGGGGCCTATTCCTGAGGAACGGCCCCGAACGAGGCCATGGGCGGCCATGATGGGGGGCATGGCGGGGCTGGAGGGTGTCGAACAGCCGCGGCGGCACGGGAGTGCGACCGCGGCGCGCTGGTCGCCTGCGGTTGAGGACGAACGGGCCCTGAAGGCACTGGAGTTGTTCGGCAACCCCGCTGAGGCCGAGGTTCCCCTGCCGTCCCGTCCCGAGTCCGCGGCCACCGCCCGGCGGCTGACCCAGATCGTCGTGCTCCGCCACTGGGGGCTCTCGCCGAAGCTGACCGAGGACGCGGTTCTGCTCGTCTCGGAACTCGTCGGCAACGCCGTGCGTCACACCGGCGCCCGTGTCTTCGGGCTGCGGATGCGCCGCCGGCGCCGCTGGATCCGGGTCGAGGTGCGCGACCCCTCGCGGGGCCTACCCTGTCTCATGCCCGTCCAGGAACTGGACATCAGCGGCCGTGGCCTCTTCCTCGTCGACACCCTCGCGGATCGCTGGGGTGTCGACCTGCTGCCCCGCGGCAAGACGACCTGGTTCGAAATGCGGGCACCCGACCGCTAGGGCCTGTCGTCAAACTACCGTCTGCCGCCCTTCGGGCGAACGACGGTAGTTTGACGACAGGCCCTAACGGGATACACCGGTGCAGGGACCCCTGTGGGCTCTCAGTGGGCGACGAGGAGCGCCTCCGCGCCCACGGGGCGGTAACCGGCCGCCTGGAACGCTCGCACACTGCGAGCGTTCCCCGGGGCCGACTGGGCCCAGACCGGCTCCCCGCCCGCCAACTGCCGCGCGGCCGACGCGAGCGCCCGCCCCAGCCCCCGGTGCCGTACCCCCTCGGCCACCTCCACCGCGGCCTCCAGCCGCCCCGCGACCCCGCGTCCCAGAACGAGCACACCGCCGTCGGCTGCCCACACCCGGACGCCGTCACGGTACTTCCGGGCCCGGACGACCCGAGGATGCTCCGGATCGCGGATCTCCGTCAGCGCGACCGAGGGCTCCCCGGGCAGCGCGGAGGCGACGGTGAGCATGTCGATCGTGTCACTCGACCGCCCCGTACGCTCCATGAACGCCACCAGGAACCGCGGGTTCATGGTCGCGGCCAGCGCGTCGCACCCCAGGGAGCCCAGCGTCTCGTGCACCCACGCCGGATCCTCGTCCGTGAAGACCACCGAGTGCGCCGTGAAGGCGAGGACGCCGGCGTCGCGGTGGGAGTGCTGGCGGACGACGGTCACGCCTCCGTCGGCGGGCGGGAAGCTCCCACGAGCCGCCGCATCCAGAATGTTCCGCAGAGTGCCGGCCAAGACGCCTCTCCCCCTTCGCCGGGATTCGTCCCAAGCCGCCACCAGAACGTGCTTGAGTCTCCAGCCACTGGAAGGCCCAGACTCCCAGACATGATCGACGACCGCACCGGACTTTTCACCATCGGCCGGCTGGCGCGGGCCACGGGCCTTTCCGTGCGCACCATCCGCTACTGGTCCGACGAGGGCGTCCTGCACCCGGTGACCCGCAGCGAGGGCGGCTACCGGCTGTACGACGCGGATGCGGTGGCCCGCCTCGAACTCATCCGCACCCTGCGCGAGCTGGGCCTCGGCCTGGACGACGTCCGCAGGGTGGTGGCGGGCGAGACGACGGTCGCGGAGGTCGCGGTCACCCATGTGGCGGCCCTTGACGCACAGATCCGCGCCCTGAAGCTGACCCGGGCGGTGCTGTCGACCGTGGCGCGACGCGGTTCGACCGCGGAGGAGATGACACTCATGAACAAGCTGGCGCGGCTGTCGACCGCCGAACGCACACGCATCATCGACGACTTCATGGAGGAGACCTTCGGGGGCCTCGACACGGCGGACCCGGACATCCGCACCCGGATGCGGTTCACCGTCGCCGACCTGCCCGACGACCCGACGCCCGAGCAGGTGGACGCATGGGTGGAGCTCGCGGAGCTGTTGCAGGACCCCGGATTCCGGGCGCGCATGCGGAGGACGATCGAATTCAACGCCGCGGACCGGGGGCCGGAGGTGCCGCCCGGCACTTCCCTGTGGTTCATGAGCCGCCTGGTGCAGCTCGCGGCACAGGCGCGGGAACAGGGCATCGACCCCGAGTCGCCGCGCGCCGAGGAAGTGCTGGACCCGCTGCTCGGCAACGCCGACCGGGCCTCCGTACTCGCACGCATGGAGTCCGCCGCGCACGCCGAAATGGCCCGCTTCCGGGAGCTCACGGCGCTCGTCCGGGGCACCGAACCGCTGCCCACGCACGCCGAGGAGTTCGCCTGGGTGGTCGCCGCGTTGCGGGCCAGGCTCGCCGGTTAGTCTGAGCCCGCCGACCAAGGCTGTGTCGTACGACAGCACGAAAGCACGATGAAGGGGCGGACCGGTGGCGGACATCGACGAAGCACGCACGCAGTTCCAGCGGATGGACAAGGACGGTGACGGGTTCATCACCGCCGCCGAGTTCAAGGCCGCCCTGGCCCAGAAGGGCGACTGGCACGTCACCGAGTCGGTGGCCGAGGCCGTCATCGGCGCCCAGGACCTCAACGGCGACAAGCTGCTCTCGTTCGAGGAGTTCTGGGGCCACCTCAACAAGTGAGCCCGTAAGGAGAGGGTGCCCACGCGAACCGCGCGGCGGGCACCCTCTCCCGTTGTCTCCTGGCTCGGGCGGGGCTGGGAGAAGGTCAGGCCCCCGCCCACTTCTTCAGCGCGGACTTGCTCGCGAAGTCGGCGACGTTCTTGTCCAGCGGGTTGTCCGTGTACTGGTGGAAACGCCACTTGGCCTTGATACGGGGCTTTCCCGCGGTCACGTAGTCCGCGATCCACAGGCCGTCGCCCGCGTAAGAGGTCGTGTCCACGTTCAGCCAATAGTGCCGGTTGCAGTACAAGACCACCCGGTGGTTCGGCCGGAGTTCCTTCACCTTCCGTAGGAAACGGTCCTTCTCGGCATTGCTCGCGTGAGTGCCGTCGCCCGTTGTCTCCCAGTCGACGGCGAGGATGTCACCCGCCTTTTCGGGCGCCTTGCTCACGAAGTACTCCGCCTGGGCGGTCAGGTTGCCGGGCCAGAGGAAGTGGTAGAAGCCGACGACGAGCCCCGCGTCTCTGGCGGTCTTCGTCTGTGCGCTCAGCTTGGGGTTGGTGTACGTCCGGCCTTCCGTCGCCTTGATGAAGACGAAGGAAAGGCCGTCCGTGTCGTACGAGGACGACTGGTACGAGCTGACGTCGATGCCTCGCAGCATGAGGCGCCTCCGGGCATGGGGGAACAGGGCATTCGACAGTGCGTGTGTGGGGGGCCTACCTACTGGTGGCTTTCCCTCGCTCGCCCCGCCTCACCCCTTCAGCGCCAACGTCCAGAAGACCGGTGCGCCCGAACAGAGGAACCCGTGGAGCGGATGCGCCCTCCGCAGGGCAGGACAACGGAATGCTGAATCAGGAACGAAGGGTTTCCGTCGTTATGGAGGAACGGTCGCCGCATGACCGGGCGGAGCGGCAGCGGGAGTTCGCCGAGTGCGTGCTGCCCGAGGTGGAGATGCTGCTCCGGGTGGCGATGACGCTGACCGCGCGACCGGACCAGGCCGAGGAACTGGTACGCGGCACCCTGGCCCGCGCGTACCGGACCTTCGACCGGCGCCACGGCCGGCAGCCGCGGACCTGGCTGCTCACTCTGATGCACCAGGAGCGCACCGACCGGCGTCGTCTTCGAGGACCCCGTCCACGGCGTGACCGGGAGGCCGGCCCCGGCCCGTCGCCGGCGGGCGTTTCCGGGCAGCCGGCGAAACCGGTCGTGCTCGGGCAGTCGTTCCACGAAGTGGTGGATATCGCTCTGGCGGCCCTGCCGGTGAGGTACCGACAGGTGGTACGCCTGGTGGACATGGACGGTCTGTCGTACGCGGAGGCGGCCGGGTCGCTGGGCATGAGCGAAGCGACCGTGAAGAGCCGACTGCGCCGTGCGCGCAGACGTATCCGCGTCCGGCTGGCGGCAGCCGGGCTGGTGCCGGGACGAGGTGAACGGTGAGCATGTGGTCCAAGCGGAGACAACCGGCTGAGCACACGATGACCTGTAGGCAGGCGGGCCGGGTCCTCCAGGCATACCTGGACGGGGAGACCGACGACGCGACCGCGCGGCGGGTGGCGGTACACCTGGAGGACTGCCGTCGTTGTGGCCCGGAGGCCAGGGCCTACCGGGAGATCAAGAGGGCCCTCGTCCGCCGGACGGAGCCCGACCCGGACGCGGTCGAGCGTCTGCGCGGGTTCGCTCGGGGACTGCTGCAGCACGAGACGGAGGGCGAGGGGGAGGAGCAGACGCCGGTGGCCTGAGGGACGTTCGGGGGCATTCGGGTGTATCAGCGGGTGGAGGGGAATGATGCGGAGCCATCGGTGGGTTTCCTGCGCGTGAGAAGGCATCGGCCGGGCGCCCGGACCGGTCCCGAGTGGTGAGCGGGGCCGTCGAATGTCCGGGCGCCCGGGGCTCGACGCGGTGGCCGGTCCGGAACCGAGGTGAGCGATGAGGGTGTGGCCGAGACAACGGGACCCGGCGGGGAGGCTGAGCTGCGCCCAGGTGGTCCGCGTCCTGCAGGCATATCTGGACGGGGAGATGGACGACGTCACCGCCCTACGGGTGCGGGCGCACCTGGACGACTGCCGCGACTGCGGGCTGGAGGCCCGCACCTACCGTGAGATCAAGAACGCACTGGTCCGCCAGGAGCGGCCCGACGCCCGCGCGGTGGCCCGCCTGCGCGGCTTCGGCGAGTCCCTGCTGCAGCCCGCCCCGGGCGACCGACGCGATCGGACCCCCGGGGGGTGAGCGCTCCGGCCCTCCGGCCCTCCGGCCGGACGGCGGGACTTTCGCAACAGGCCCTAGGCCGGCGAGGTCGGTGCCCGGTGGGGATGGCCGCGTATCGACGCCTTCATGAGGCGGAGGGCGATCAGTTCGCCGCTGCAGGCCCAGCAGCGGGCCACATGAGCCGCGACACGCGTGTGTCGTACTCCGGTGAGCTGCCCGTCCGCGTACGCCGCGACCGCACCGTGCAGCCGTATATGGCGCAGCTTTTCGCGGCATTCCCACCAGAGCCTGTACGGCAACGGGGTACTCAGCTTCGTCATGTATCGGAAACCCGTGTTAAAAGGCGGGACATTCCGTGGAATGCTCCGATTGGTCCGGAGGGTTTTCACCAGCCCGTGGGAGACACAATGGCGCAGCCGCCGGAGGTGCGGGACAAGGCGTTCGCGAAGTTCGTGCTGCCCGAGGTGGAAGTGCTGCTGCGGGTGGCGATGACGCTGACCGCGCAGCCCGCCGACGCCGAGGACCTGGTGCAGGAGACCCTGCTGCGCGCCTACCGGGCCATTGGCCGGTTCGACGGTGAGCATCCGCGCGCCTGGCTGCTGACCATCATGCGGCGGGCCGAGATCAACCGGCACCGCCGCCGCACCCCCCGTCTGCTCGACGACCCGGACGCCGACCTGGACCGGCTGAGTTCGGTCGGGGTGGCCGAGTCGCCCGAGGAACTGGTGCTCGGCGAGAGCTTCGACGCGGTGGTCGGCGCCGCGCTGGCCGCCCTGCCCGACAAGCACCGGCAGGTCGTCCGGCTGGTGGACATCGGAGGGCTCAGCTACGGGGAGGCGGCCGAGGTGCTGGATGTGCCGGAGGGGACGGTGATGAGCCGCCTGCACCGGGCCCGTAAGCGGATAAGGACCCATCTGGTGGCGGCCGGGCTCGCGCCGAAGAAGTGGAGCAGGACGTGATCCGCCATGGCCACGGACGGGCCGCGTGCCGTCTGCTGCGCGTACGCGCGGGTGCACCGCCCGACCGGGCCGGGGGGCGCTCGTGAACCTCTGTGTGTCCCGTACGGGGCTGTGGGCGACCGTGCTCGCCCTGTCCGTCGCGTTTGCGGTCGGCTGTGGGCAGGGGGAGGACGAGCGGGGCCGTACCTGTCCCGGCGGGGCGGGCAGGAACTTCTCGGGCCGCACCGTCGACGGGGTGGAGCTGTGGCAGAAGAAACTCCGGTGCGTCAACCTGGAGGGCTCGGAGCTGACGGGTTCGGTCTCCGAGGCGAACCTGAGCCGCGGCAACCTCTTCGGGGCGCGGCTGGCCGACGTGTCCCTGGAGAGCGTGGACCTGCGCGACGCGGATCTGCGCCGGGCTCGGCTGACCGCGGGCACGCTCGCCGAGGTCGACATGCGGGGCGCCGATCTCGGCGAGGCCGCGTTCGACAAGAGCATGCTGACCAACGTCAGTTTCGCGGGAGCCCGGCTCCGGGGTGCGAAACTGCGTGCGGCCTCGCTCACCAACGTCGACTTCAGCCACGCGGACCTGCGTGACGTGGATCTGTCGGAGGCGGAGCTGTCCGGCAGCACGCTGCGCGGTGCGCGGCTGGACGGGGCCGATCTGTCGGGTGCGAGCTGGGAGAACGTCGTGTGCCCGGACGGCACCAAATCCGTCGGCACCCGCGCCTGCGGGGGGCGCCACCTCACCCCGGCTTCCTGAGACCCCGCCGCCCGATCTGCCCCTCCCTCCCTCCCTCCGACATTTAAGGGCGTATTTCGCGAAAAGGGAATGTCGTACCGATGGGGTCGGGTTTCCTGTCCGAGTGCTGTTCGGTCACGTCGTGTCCGGACTCCGTGCCGGAGGAGAGCGTGGCCGGAGTTCCCGAGGGGCCGGGAGGGCGACTTGGGCATCATGGGTCTTCCGCTGGGGCGAGCAGGGTTTCCCGGGTTACGCGAAGCCGGTCTTCCGCGCCGCGCCGTGGCGCGCGGGCGCCGACGGTCGGCGTGCCGGGGCCGCGCGGTGACGCTCTTCGCTCTGGTGGTCGGTGCGTACGTGGCCGTCTTCGTGGCGTTGCTCGCCCGGTCGCCCCTGTTGCGCCTGGACTGGCGCATGGCCATGTGGCGGCCGTTCAGGCAGTGGCCCGAGCTGCGGGAGCTCCTGGACATCCTCGTCGTCGCCGGACAGCGGGGGCCGACGATGACGGTGGCGCTGGCCTGGCTGGGGTGGCGTTGCCTGCGCAGCAGGAACCCGCGCCCCCTGCTGGTCTTCCTCGCGGCGCTGGGGCTGCTCAATGTGAGCGTCGGCGCGGTGAAGCTGGGGACCGGACGCCTGGGGCCGGGCTCCGCGTACACCATCGGCTCCACCGAGTTCCTCCGGGGCGGCGACGTCTTCCCGTCCGGCCACACGGCCAACTGCCTCGTCACCTGGGGAACGCTCGCCCACCTCGCCTCGCGCCATCGCACGGCGGCGGCCGTGGCGGCCGCTCTGGCCGCCGTGGTGGTCGGCCTGGCCACCGTCTATCTGGGCACCCACTGGTTCAGCGATGTGCTGGGTGGCTGGGCGGCCGGCGCACTCGTACTGCTGGCCCTTCCGTACTGCGAGCAGTTCGCCGAACGGGTGGTGGTTCGGGCCAGGAGGCTCGGGGCATGTCTGGCTGCTGACCCGGCGTCACGGCTGGGCCCGGGGGCGGCCATGGGCCTGCGGGCCGCGGCGGTTCGCGGGCGGAGAGGGCAGGGTGGCTGGGCGGCCCCCGTGGTCCGTGCGTTCACGTCGCGGCGGCTGAACCCCGCCGCAACGACGGCAGCCTTCCATCCCCGGGTATGGAATGAGCGCGGGCCGCCGCGGGTTTCCGATATGTCTGAATTCCCCACAGCATTCCCTTGGGTCGGTCATTCCCTTGTGCCCGGTGTCAGCTGTGTCTGGTGCCGGGGGAATGAACTCCTGGGCGATGCGGGCCGCGCGGGCCGCGGGACGCGTACTACGGCAGAGCCGTGGTGGCGGCCCGGGAGCCGGTGCTCGACAACGGAGATCACCAGTGGCAGTTCAAGTTCTGATCGCAGAGGACCACGCGGTGGTCCGACAGGGCCTGCGTGACTTTCTGAGCCTTGACGGCGACATCGCGGTGGCCGGTGAGACGACCAACGGGCGGGAGGCCGTACGGCTGGCCCGGGAGCTGTCTCCTGACGTCGTGTTGATGGAGCTCATGATGCCCGTCATGGACGGCATCGAGGCCACAGAACAGATCCGCCGGGAACTGCCCGAGGTCCGGGTCGTGGCGCTGACCGGCGTCCTCGACGGTGGCATGGTGATGGCGGCGGTCCGGGCGGGCGCGACGGGCTTCCTGCTGAAGAACGCGGAGGCGGACGAGTTGCGGCACGCGGTGAAGGCCGCGGCGACCGGGCGGACGTATGTCTCCAGCGCCGCGGTGGCCCGTCTGGTGGACCAGGTCAGCGGCCCGACCGGGCCGGCGCGTCTCACCGAGCGCGAGTCGGAGGTCCTGGTCATGCTGGCCCGGGGCAAGGCGAACAAAGAGATCGCGCGCGACCTCCACATCGGGCAGCAGACCGTGAAGACGTACGTCAGCCACATCTTCGACAAGCTCGGGGTGCACAGCCGGACCCAGGCTGTCGCGCACGCCCTGCGGCTGGGGCTGGTGCCGCCCGGCGAACTCGGCCGTGGTCTCGTCGTGAGCGACGAATACCGGTGGTCCGCCTGAGGGACCGTGCTGCCGTTCCGTGGACGCGACCGCTTTACGGCTCGGTGGACGCGACCGCTTTACGGCTCGGTGGACGCGACCGCTTTACGGCTCGGCGGACGCGACCGCTCTACGGCGCAACCCGCGGCCGGTCGCGTCCCGGCCCCTGACCCGTCACCGTCGCGCACAGCCCGGCCAGCGCGTCCCTCGCCGCGCAGTCCGGGAGGTCCCCGAGCGCCGAGCGTGCGCGGTGAGCCCGGCGCCGGGCGTCCCGCAGGGCCCGCCGCGGCGCCGGGTGTGCGCGCGGCGGGTCGACGGCGGTACCCAGCACGTCCTCCGTGAGTCTGAGGGCGGTGCCGAGCCGCTCACCGTACCGGGCGAGTGCGTCGCCCACGCGGTCGCCGGCACCCGACGCGAGGGCGCCGAGCCGCGCCGAGGCGCCGGTCAGCGATCCCGTCCGGGCGGCGGCGACCTCGACCTGGTGCGCGACCGGATCGCATCCCTCACCCGGGCCCGTCCGGGCCAGCATCCGGCCGGTGACCATGCGTGCGTACGCGGCCGTCTGGGCGCGTACGGCGTCGGGGCCGAGGTCGGCCAGGAGTTGCGAGGCGCGGGCGAACAGGAAATCGCCGGTGAGGACCGCGACCGACACAGGCCCCAGGACGCCGGAGCCCGGCCCGGGGCGCGGGGCCGCCTGCGCGTCGCCCACGGTGTCGTGCCCGAGCACGGCGAGGTGCGTCAGTTCGACGGCGACCGCCGCGGGCGCCACCCCGGGAGCGTGCGGGTCGCCGAACCGCGCGGCCAGCAGCACCAGCAGGGGACGCAGCCGCCGCCCCGTCCCCGTCCGCAGAAGACTCCGGCCGGACTCGCTGATGAAGGGGACATCGCTCTTCACGGCCGCCAGCAGGCCCTCCTCGACGGCCGCCGCCTCGGCCAGGAGGTCGGCCCGAAGGGCGCGGTCCCGCGGGTTGCGGCCGAAGATGTGGGCGATGGTCATGGGCGCTCCTGTCGGATTCCGCTGATACGCACGCTTGACATGATTTTGCGGGTATTTGCATACGTACGGGCGCCACGCGCGGGCTCACACCGGGGCCCGGGTGGTGGAATGCGCCGGTCGCGAGAAGGGTTTCCTTCTAGTTCCTGGTACCTGGTACCTGGTTCGCCAGTTCGCTGGTTCGGCCGGTGTCGCTTCGTGTTCATGGAGATGCCGTGACGGAGATTTCGCAGCTGACGAGGGGACCCGTGACGAGGGATCCCGCTCCCGCCGCCGTGGTCGGCGCGGAGGCGAGGCCGATAGCCGACTACGCGCTGTTGTCGGACCGTCAGGGCGCGGCGCTGGTGGCGCGTGACGGGTCGGTGGACTGGCTGTGCCTTCCCCGCTTCGACTCCGCATCCGTGTTCGCCCGGTTACTGGACCGTTCCGCCGGTCACTGGTGGATCCGTCCGGTCGGCGTCTTCACCGTGCGCCGGGCGTACGTGGACGCGTCGATGGTGCTTCGAACGGAGTTCCGTACCGACACCGGCACGGTCGTGGTGACCGACGCGTTGCAGGTGGGGGCGTGCGCGAACGGTCGGGACCTCGGCCGGGAGGTGCCGCACACGCTGCTGCGGGTGGTGGAGTGCACCCGGGGGTCGGTCAGGATGGCGGTGGAGTACGTGCCGCGGCCGGAGTACGGCGCTGTCCGGCCGCTGCTGGCGCCCGCCGACGGGGGCCTGATCTGCCCGATGGGTTCCGGATCGCTCCTGCTGTCCTCACCGGTGCGACTCCAGGGGCGGGCCACGGCCCGCGGGCAGCTGGTGCTGGACGCCGGGGACCGGGCCGGTTTCGCCCTGCAGTACGTGCCGGCCGGCGCCCGGCGGAGGCTGTGGACCCAGGCCGAGATCGAGGCGGCCCTGGCCACCACTCTCGACGCCTGGCGCTCCTGGGCCGCACTGAACCAGCGGTACGAGGGACCGTGGCAGGACGCGGTGCGCCGGAGCGGCCGGGTGCTCCAGGCGCTCACCTTCGCCCCGACCGGCGCGGTCGTCGCGGCGCCCACGACCTCGCTGCCGGAGGCGGCGGGCGGCGAGCGCACCTGGGACCACCGTTTCTCCTGGGTGCGGGAAGCCTCCTTCGCCCTGCACGCGCTGTCGGTGGCCGTCTGCCCGGCGGAGGCGGAGGCGTTCTTCTCCTGGATGGCGCGGACCGCTTCCGCGGAGGGCCCCGCCGACGGCCACCCCCTCCAGGCGGTCTACGGGGTCGGGGGCGAACGGGAGCTGACCGAGCGCACGCTCGACCATCTGGCCGGCTGGGGCGGCAGCCGGCCCGTGCGCGTCGGCAATGACGCATGGCGGCAGCCTCAACTCGACACTTACGGCGAACTGTTGGACGCCGCGTATCGGCTGCGTGACCGGCTGCACCTGCTCGACGCGGACGGACGGCGGTTTCTGACGAGCCTGGCCGACGCGGCCGCGGTGCACTGGCCCCAGCCGGATCACGGCATCTGGGAGTTCCGCAGCCAGCCACAGCACTTCCTGTACTCCAAGCTCATGTGCTGGGTCGCGCTCGACCGCGCCATCGCCCTGGCCGACGAACTCCAGGCCGCCGCGCGGGTGCCCGCGTGGACCGCGGCCCGCGCCGGCATCCGGGCGGCGATCGAGACGTACGGCTGGAGCGACCGGGCCGGGGCGTACAGTCAGGCGTTCGGATCCGCCGTGCTGGACGCCTCCGCGCTGATGCTGCCGATCACCGGCTTCACGGCGCCGGGTGACGCGCGGGCGCGGGCCACGGTCGCCGCCGTACGGGAGCGGCTGACCGGTCCGAGCGGACTGGTCCACCGCTGTCAGCGCCTTGACGACGGACAGCGTCTTGACGGCGGACCGGAGGGCGGGGAGGGCCCCCTGCTCCTGTGCACCTTCTGGCTCGCCCACGCGCTCGCCCTGATGGGAGAGGTCGCGGACGCGAGGGCGGTGTTCGAGCGGGCCGCCTGCTGCGCCAATGACGTGGGGCTGCTGGCCGAGGAGGTGGATCCGGACGACGGTCAGCTGCGCGGCAACTTCCCGCACGCGCTCAGTCACATCGGCCTGGTCAACGCGGCCTGGGCGATCGGCCGGGCGGAGGCGGGCGGTCACGGCTGAGGGGCCGCGGGCATCCCGCCCGCGGCCCCTCGTACGTATGACCTCGACCTGCCTTTGACCTACCTCGACTTACTTCGACGAGGTCTCCGGCTTTCCCTTCAGCAGGGGCGCCTGGTGGTCGGAGAGCAGCGCCTTCTTGCCCGGGTCCAGGGTCTTCCAGTCGTCCTTGAGGACGCCACCGGTGTCGCCCGAATTGGGGTTCCAGGACCAGTAGGTGTAGCTGATGCCGTTCTTCTTCAGGTACTTCATCAGGCTCTGCTGCCAGACGGCCTCAGTGCTCTTGCCGGTGCTCTTCCTGCCGCCGAACTCACCGAGCAGCAGCGGAGCGGTGTTTTCCTTCTTCAGGTAGCCCCAGTGCTTGTCCCAGAAGGCCGGCATGTTGTCGGGGAAGTTCTTGTCCATGAACCAGTTCTGGTTGTAGACACCCGGGCCGTATTCGTGCGGGGAGTACACGACCTTGTTGGCTTCCTTGAGCTGCACCGGGTGTTCCTTGACGTGGCGCAGCTCACCGCCCCACCAGGTGGACTCGTCCTTGTACTTGTCGTTGCCCTCGACGAAGATCAGCCAGTTGGGGTTGACCGAGTGGATCGTGTTGCCGGCCTTCTCGGCGGCCATCTTCCAGTCGGTCTTGGGGTTGCCGTCGCCCCAGGTGGCCTGGCCACGCGGCTCGTTGTGCAGGTCGGCGCCGATGACCAGGTCGTTGTTCTTGTACCGCTGGGCCAGCATCTTCCAGTCGGACAGCCACTTGCTCTCGGGGAGCTTGTCGGTGTACCAGAGCTCGCTCTGGCCCCACTGGTCCGGACGGTGCTGGTCGAGAATGACCATCAGCCCGTGCTTGGTGGCGCTCTCGACGACCTTGTCCATGACCTGGAGCCCGTTCAGCCCCTTGAGATCCGGGTTCTGCTTGAGGTCGATGCCGTTGGGCTTGCTCTTGGCGTCGAAGAGTTCGTTGGAGTAAGGCAGCCGGAGCGTGTTGAACCCGGTGTCGACCATCTGCTGGAACATGGAGTCGAGGTTGCGCGTCCACAGGCCGTGCGGTGCGAACGTGCCGGTCTCCAGACCGAACCAGTTGACGCCGGTCAGGGTCACCGTCTTGCCCTTGGAGTCCACGATGTTGCCCCCGGAGGTGCTCAGCGGGCCCTGGCTCCCGGAGTCGGCGCTGGAGCTGCTGCCGCTCTTCACGGAATCCATCGTAAACGCGGAGACGGTGCCTCCGACCGCGGCAACCGCGACGGCCGCCCCTGCGACGCCGAGAATCATGCGGCGGTTGAGACCTCGCTTCTTTTCGGTCGCGGACTGGGTCGGTTCGGCGTGGTTTTCGATGGGGGAATTCATGCGGTAAGACTCCTGAGGAATTCGGGTACGGCAGTTTTAAGAATGCTGATATGGGGCGTGGTCGGCGACGTTTCCGAATACTCCGTGTGTGGTTCCGTGGCCGTTGAAATGAAGACGAGAACGGCCGTGGGGAGGAGTTCGGTGAGCGCGTTGCCGGGTTGCTGCGGCGGCCGGTGCGGCCGGCGCGGCGCGTCCGTGTCGACCAGGACCACGTCCGGGATCATGTCGCTGACCAGCGACAATGCCTCGGTCACCGTGGCCGCTGCGCCCACGAGTTCACATCCCGGCTCGTCCGTGACGAGATCTGCGAGAGCAGCCATTACCTGGGGATGGGGCTCCACGACGAGAACTCTTTTCACGGGCGGGGAACTCCTTCGAGCGTTTATCTGCCATGCCCAGAAGGCTAGAAAAGAGGCGCCGTCAGAATCGACGTACGACGGATCGAAATCCGGGCACGCCAAACGGCCGAATTCGGGCTACCTCAATTGAGGTAGCCCGAATTCGGCCGTTTTGAGTTCCTTTTGAGCTCTTTGATGTGGCCTGTCGCTCAGCGGCTCAGCGGCTCAGCGGGGCTGCGGCTCAGTGGGGCTGCGGGGCGGCCGACCGGCCGCTCAGCGGGCCAGCAGGTAGGCGTACTGCGCGTCGAACGTCCCGGGGGCCGCGGCGCAGCCGTCGGCCTGGCCCGGCGGCTTCACCCACAGATAGGCGTCGACCCCACGGACACCGGTGTCGGTGGTGGGGGCATGGCCGAGACGCCGACCCGGGGGATCACATGGATGATGGCCTCGGCCCGGCCCGGCACCGTTGCGGCTGGTGTCGATCACCATGGTCAGCCGGGCGTCGGCCAGGTCCCCGATCACCGCGTAGCCGTAGCGGATCTCGTCACCCGTCCTGTTGAAGTTCGACACGTTCAGGGATATGCCGTCCCCGTACCGCGTCACGCCGGCGCGACGGAGCCGGTCGGCCATGGTGCGCGCGGGGTGCCAGGCCGAGTTGCCCGCGTCGTAGTACACCCGGGCGTTCGGCGCCTCACGCCGCAGCACACGGCCCGCGTAGGACAGGGCCTCGTACCGTTCGAGCCGCTCCCGGGGGCTGAGGCAGTCGGCGAGCGCGAGGGCGTCCGGTTCGAGGATCACCGCGGCGCTGCCGGGGCCGATTCCCCGGGCGAAGGCCCTGACCCACTCCCGGTAGGCGGTGGGATCCCCGGTGCCGCCGCTGCTGTGGCCGGAGCAGTCGCGGCGGTGCACCGCGTAGGCGACGAGGACCGGCAGTGCGTCACGCGCCCGGGTCGCGTCGATCACCGCCCGTACCTGCTCCGTCACCTTCAACGGGTCCGGGTCGGTGAACCAGGACGCCTGCGGCCGGTCCGCGATGTGCTTGGCGATGACCGCCGCCCGGGGATCCCCGGCGTTCTCGTGCACCCAGAGGGCGGCCGGAGTGTCGGGGTCGGTGTAGAGGCGCGTGTCGGCGGGGAAACGGGGCGGCGGCAGGACGAGCGGCGCCGCGGCTCCGACACCGGGAGCAGAGAAGAACGGAGCGGTGGTCGCCGCCGTGGCCAAGGTCACCAGGAGGCCCAGAGCGGACAGCAGAGCCGTCACCCGCACCCGCCAGGCGTGCGGATACGTACGCCCCGGGTCCGGTGTTCCGGGGCGTACGTACGGGGAGGCGGGGGTGTACAAGCCGCTCCCGCCGTCAGTCGTCGTCCGTGGCCGACACGGTGCGCCGGATCAGGAACCAGGAGACACCGGCCAGCACGACCAGCGCGCCCGTCGCGGCCGACACCACCATGATCGGCCCTGTGTCCGAGGAGCGGGCGGCGGTGTCCCGGTCCGCGGACACCGTGGACGCGGAGTCGGACACGGCCGTCCGCTGCGGCAGCGCCGCGGCGGGAGCCACGATCGCGGAGCCCTGACCCCGGCCCCGAGGGGTGGCGGTTTCGGTCAGCCGTCGTGTGACCTGGTCCACGGTCCACTTCGGATGCTGGGCGCGCACCAGCGCGGCGGAGGCAGACACCCAGGACGCCGCGAACCCGGTGCCGGAGCCCGTCCAGTAGTCGTCGTTCCTGGCGGTGGTCAGGATGTCGACACCCGGTGCGGCCAGGTCCACGTTCTTGCCGTGGTGGGAGTCCGGCCAGAGCGCGCCCTTCTTGTCGATGGCGGCGACCGAGAGGACTTCCGGGTACGCGGCCGGGTACGTCTGCGCGTTGCCGGTCCCGCCCGTGTCGCCCGCGCCGGCCACGACCAGGGCGCCGTGCCGGACCGCGTACTCGACCGCCGCCTTCAGGGCGGGGCTCGAACGGCGGAAGCCCACCGTCACGTCGATGACCTGGGCTCCCTGGAGCGTGGCCGCCGTGATCGACTTCGCGGTCGCGCTGGTCGCGCTCGTGTTGTCGCGGTAGACCCGGAAGGGCAGGATGCGAGCCTCGGGAGCGAGCCCCACCAGGCCGTCGCCGCGGTAGTTGCGGCCGGTTCCGGCGATGATGCCCGCGGCGTAGGTGCCCTGGTACGTGGCGGTGCCCTCGTCGCGCGTGTTGTAGACGTCCGAGGTCTTGATGACACGGCCCTTGAGGTCCGGATGGGACGCGTCGACTCCGGTGCCGATCACCGCGACCGTCACGCCCTCACCCTTGGTGATCTTCCAGGCCTGCTCGGCCTTGAGCGAGGTCAGAGCCCATTCGGACTCGCGAAGCGCCCCGGCGCCCGCCGGAGCGGCCTTGCCCGGCATGGTGAGAGTGAGCGCCAGCGCCGCGACCGCGGCCAGGGCGCGTCCGGCGAGCGCGGAGCCCGAGGTTGTACGACCTGTCATGGCGAAGCACCTACCCCTGCTACCCCTCGGGGCCTTCTGATGGATCTCCGCGGCGTCGCGACGTCCGGCACGCCCTCCCCCACTGCCTCAAGGGCGTGGGGGGACCCCCAGCCGCACGGCGTGGAGGGACAGGTGGCTCCGCCACATGACCCTCCACGCCACACGCCGATCGCACGCACCGGACGCCGCTCCTTCCTCCACGGAGATCCATCAGAAGGCCCCGTGCTGGTGGATGGGGGGCCGGGCCGTCGTGACGGGGCGGCCCCGGCCGTTCCGGCCCGGGCTCCCGACCGGAGCGCCGGTCGGGAACTCGCCTGCCCGCCCATGGTCCGGGGCCGGCGCGAGGCATTGCACCCGCGAATGGGGGAGAAGCGGCTCCCCTCTTCGGGGGATCGGGAGGGACCGCTGAGCCCGATACCGGGGCCCACCGCCCGCCGCTCCCCCAAATGGGGGACCTGACGCCTCCCCCGAAGGCGGGGAACACCCCTCACCCGTTCACGTGATGTCCGCGACCGCTCATGAGCGCAGGCTGGTCTGCGGTGGTCTCGCCGGGCGGGACCGAGGGGCATTTCTCTTCGCTTGGAGGAGCCGCGATGCACCGCTCTCGGACGGCACACGTACGCGCCGACGTGCCGCGCACACCAGACGGAGAACCCCCCGGGAGTCCTCCCGAGCCCCCGGCGCACAACGGCCGGGCCAGAGGACCTGCCGCGAGCCGCATCCTGAGATTCGCGGTGGTCGGTTGCGCGGGTGCGGTCGTGAACACGGTAGCGCTGTACGCCCTTCACCGTCTGCTGCGCGTGCCGCTCGTCGTCGCCTCGGCCGCGGCCGTCGAACTGGCCGTCATCCACAACTACGTGCTGAACGACCGGTGGACCTTCGGGATGCGAACCCTCTCACTGAGGCGGTTCGGCAAGTTCAACGCGTCCATGCTCGCCGGCCTCGCCGTCAACGTGCTGGTCCTGTGGGCCCTGGTGCACGGCGGCCGCCATCTCGTGCTCGCGAACGTGGTCGCCATCGCCGCCGCCTTCGCGGTCAACTACACCTCCAGCGCGCTCTGGGTGTGGCACGGGACCTGGGGGAGGAATCGATGACCTTCCTCCTGTACACGGGACTGGTCCTGATCTCCGTCCTGCTCACCGTGCAGTCGGCCCATGTGCTCTTTCTGATGCTCTACACCTGGGACCAGCCCGGTGCCGAGCGGAAGTCGCAGGCACCGGAGACCTTCCTGCCGCCGCAGCTGTCGTTCAGCGTGCTGCTGCCCGCCCGGCACGAGGAGGACGTCATCCAGACGACCATCGACCGAGTGGTGCGCGCCGACTATCCGGACGATCTGCTGGAGGTCTTCGTGATCTGCTCGGCCGACGACACCGGAACCATCGCCAAGGCCCAGGAGAAGATCGACGAACTCGGCCGTGAGGGACTGCACAACGTCGAGGTCGTCGTCTTCGACGACAAGCCGATCAACAAACCGCACGGGCTCAACGCCGCTTTGCCGCACACGAGTCACGACGTGGTGACCATCTTCGACGCCGAGGACGACATCCACCCCGCGATCTTCGACCTGGTCAACACCGTGATGATCGAGGACGAGGTCAATGTCGTCCAGGCCGGCGTGCAGCTGATGAACTATCAGTCCACCTGGTACTCCGCCCTGAACGTCCTGGAGTACTTCTTCTGGTTCAAGAGCCGTCTGCACTACCACGCCCACTGGGGCTCCATCCCGCTCGGCGGCAACACGGTGTTCTTCAAGCGGGACTTGCTGGTGCGCCTCGGCGGCTGGGACGAGCACAACCTCACCGAGGACGCCGACCTGGGCCTGAGGGTCTCCGCCGCGGGGGAACGGGTGCGGGTCGTCTACGACGACCGCTATGTGACCAAGGAGGAAACCCCGCCCACGCTCGGCCACTTCATCCGCCAGCGCACCCGGTGGAGCCAGGGCTTCATGCAGACCCTGCGCAAGGGCACCTGGAAGCAGATGCCCACCCGCAAACAGCGGTGGCTCGCCTTCTACGTGCTGGCCTTCCCGCACGGACAGGCGCTGCTGGGCGTGTATCTGCTGTTCTCCCTCGGCATGATCCTCCTGTTCAAGGTGCCGGTGCTGGTCGCGCTCATCTCGTACCTGCCCGTGCTGATGCTCGTGGCGCACTTCCTGACCTCGGTGGTGGGGCTGTACGAGTTCACCGAAGCCCACGGGCTGGAGGCGTCGGCGAGCGCCGTCGTGCGGATGGCCCTCGCCTGGTACCCCTACCAACTGGTCCTGTGCTACGCCGCGATGCGCGCCATGCGCAGGCAGTTGCAGGGGCGGCACGACTGGGAGAAGACACAGCACGTAGGCGCCCACCGGGCCCAGGCCGAGGGAGCTGAGTCCCGTGTCGCATGAACAGAAACCGAGGCTCAGTGTGGTCCACGAGAAGGCCACGGCACCGGCCGAGGCCGCCGCGTCGCCCGAAACCACCGCGCAGGCCGGGCAACGCCCGGACGAGAACGTGTCCGTGGCGGAGGGCCGGTTCCCCCCGCTGGGGCACAGAGGGCGGATGGCGCTGGTCTTCGCCATGGTCACCGGGCTCATCACACACGGCTGGCACCTGTTCCAGTACCCGCTGTACCTCACCGACGAGGGCATCTACATGCAGCGGGCGTGGTCGCTGATACGGGAGACCAGGCTCTCCCCGTACACCTATTCCTACGACCACGCTCCCGGTGGCTGGATCACTCTCGCCGGATGGGCGTACCCGCTGCCGAAACAGTTCGAGACCTTCGGCAACGCGATCAACACCGGCCGGCTCCTGATGCTGCTGGTGCACATCGCCAGCGTCTACCTGCTGTTCGAGGTCACCCGCAGGCTGTCCGGCAGCGTGCTGGCCGCCTTCGTGGCCACGTTCTTCTACAACGTCTCTCCGCTGGCCGTGTACTTCCAGCGTCAGGTCCTGCTGGACAACATGATGATGTTCTGGGTGCTGCTGGGGCTGCTCGCCCTGCTGCGCCCGCAGTTCCGCATCAAGGACGCGGTCGGGGGCGGGATGGCCCTGGGAATCGGCCTGATCACCAAGGAGAACGCTCTTTTCTTCGTCCCGGCCTTCCTGTATCTCCTGCACCGCAGGATCAAGGGCACGTCCAACCTCCGGTTCACCCAGATGTTCTGGCCGTTCACGATGCTGATTCCGGTCAGCGGGTACCTCATGTACGCGACGCTCAAGAACGAGCTTCTGCCGAGCGGGCTCAGCTTCAATCTGAACAGCCCGCCCACCGAGCACGTGTCGCTTCTCTATACCGCCTGGTGGCAGGTCAACCGCACCGAGGGAAAACTGTTCAGTCACGAAGGGCTCCTGTATCAGAGCTGGCTTTTCCGGGACGCGTTCTTCCTGTACGTCGGAGTGATCGCCATGGCCTTGTGTCTGCTCTGGGGCCTGAAGGACCGTAATCGCGATCTGGGATTCCTGATCAGCGGGGCGCTCTCTTTCGGCTACTTCTTCTACCTGCTGCGGGGCAGCGTGGTCCTGGACTTCTACGTGGCTCCGCTGATTCCGATGTTCGCCATCAACATCGGAATGGCGACGGACCGGGTGATGACCTGGATGCGTCCCCTGCTGAAGCAGGGCGGTCCCGTCTATCGCGGGCTGCGCCTCGGGCTGCCCTGCTTCGTCATCGCCCTGCTGCTCATGTCACCGACCTCGGGATACCTCATGACGACGAACACCGAAGGGCGCGTGAAACTCGCGGACCAGTACGACCCGAAGCTCAACCTGACCGACCTGCAGCGGCAACAGGTCGACTGGATACGCAAGAACATCCCGCCCGACGCAAGGATGATCACGGACGACGACATATGGATGATGCTGCATGACGTGCGCCCGTTCTATCCGTACGCACATTCCCACTGGAATGCGGCATCCGACCCGGCCGTGCGGGACAAACTGTTCCGCAAGAAATGGCAGAACATTGACTACATCGTCATGTCGAACAAGATGCGCAAATCCATCGACGACAACAACGGTGATGGCCGGGAGAACTGGATCCTCCAGGGTCTGCGCAATGCGAAGAGGGTCTGGTACATCCAACGGGGCGATATCAAGCTGGAAATCTACCGGGTGGAATAGCCTCAGGGCGGGAGGTGAAGGTCGTGCCTGAGAACGAGAACGGGATCGTGCCTGAGAACGAGGAAAAGAACGTCCCCGGCGGTCCTGACCAGAAAAAGCGTTTCGGCGTGAAGCAGGTCCTGATGGCTGTCATCATCCTCGCGGTCGTCGGGTCCCTGGTGCAGGTGGTCGTCCGGACCGGCGGCTTCGGCGGTGCTCTCAGCACCACCGGTGATCGTGGGGGCACGAAGAAATCCGAGACCCACGAGGCCCAGAGGCCGGAGGGCCGCCCGACCAAGGAGGTCAACTTCGGCAGCAAGCAGCCGATCATCGTGGTCGGCCAGGGCCGGGCCGCGCCGGGCGGCAAGGTCACCGTCCAGGGCGCCGGTTTCAGCGCGATGGCCACGGTGGACCTCCGGCTGGAGGGCGGCCAGAAGCCCGGTGCGGCGGGCAAGCCGGCCGCGACGGTCAAGTCCGACGAGACCGGCGCGTTCGCGGCACAGGTCCGCCTGCCGCAGAACTCGGGCAGTGCGCCCACGACCGTGGTCGCCCAGGAGCGCGGAGGCACGGCCAAGAAGCCCGGAAAGACGGCCGAGGCGCAGGTGATCAGCGGCGGCGGGATCGGAACCGTGGCGATCAACAAGGCGGTCGGCAAGCCGGGCGACGTGGTCTCGCTGTCCGGCCGCGGCTTCACTGCCGGGGAACCGATCGCCGTGTACTGGGGGCGGGTCACCGGTGAACCCGTCACCACGCTGCGGGCCGACTCCTCCGGCGGCATAGGCCAGGCGAGCATCAAGGTGGGCGTCGCCCCGGTGGGGCCCAGCACCCTGGTGCTGGTCGGCCAGAAGAGCAAGATCACGGCAACGGCCCCGTTCCAGATGCTGGGGCTGTACCCCACGGTCAAGTCCACGCCGTGGGCCGTCAAGGCCGCGCAGAAACTGACCGTGAGCGCGCGGGGGTTCGCGCCGGACGAGCGCGTGCTCATCTACATCAACAGCGCCTCAGGGGTCCCGGCCTTCACCTCCAACGCCGACGGGCGGGGCCGGATCCAGGATGTCGCCTTCGAGGTGCCGTTCGGCCTGAAGGGCAAGCAGAGCCTCCTCCTGGTCGGCGAGCAGTCGCGGGCCAAGGCGAACTCCGCGTTCCGCGTCATGCCGTACACCCCGTCCGCGGAGCCCAGCACCTACGGCGGCCGGGCGGGCACCACGCTGAGCTTCTACGTCAGCGGTTTCGCCCCGAACGAAGAGGTGGCCCTGTACGTCGGCGGCAACGAAAGCGGCGGCGGACGGAAGATCGCGACCTTCCAGGTCGACAGCCGGGGCAAGGCAGGGCCCGCGGGCTCCTACCGGCTCACCGCGGCGGACGAGAGCGGCGTGACCTTCAAGCTCGTCGGCCTGAAGAGCGGCAGCACCGCGCAGGCGGGGATCAACAACTCCAAGGGCGGGGGCGGCGGAGGCGGCGGGGGCGGCGGAGACCAGGGCGGGGGCGGTGACCAAGGCGGGGGCGGCGGAGACCAAGGCGGGGATCAAGGCGGAAACCAAGGGGACCAGGGCACTCAAGGGCAGTAGCCCAGGGCCTGTGGGCTGCCTCGCCGGAGATGCCCAAAACTGCGTCTCCCGAGGCGGCCCGTCAGGCAACCCGGTGTTCCATAGTTGTGGGTAGAAACATCATGGAGTGCACCATGACTACCATTTTTGGGCCAAATTCCCGAAGGGTCCTGCAGTTCCTCACCCACATCGAGGACCTGTCGCCCCAGGAGATCGACCGGGTGGCCGGCGTGTGGCGGCAGACCTCCAGCCAGACCCGTGCCGAGGCATGGGCGGAGGTGCGGCGCACCACCACCGACGAGGAGCGCTATCGCATCCTCGTGGCGGCGTCCGTGGCCCGCCGGGCCGCCCTGGACACGGCGCAGAGCCACCAACGGCACGACTGGGCCTTCTGGGCGGCGGTCTGGGACGCGGTGATGGCGATCGCCGTCTGCGACCGGATCGGCGGCCACTACGACACCCTGATCGCCCCGGTCGCCTCCGTCATGCCGTTCCTGGGCGTGTGCCGGCGTGACCAGCTCGGCACCCACCACCTGCCGGACGCCGTACTCGGGGGGAGCGGACGGCCATGAACCACCGTATCCCCGTCATGGTGGCCGACAACGACGCCGAGGTCCGGGAGGCGCTCGCCGACCTGATCGGGTCGCACCCGGCCTTCGAACTCGTCGGCCTGGCCGCCGACCACGAGCAGACCGTGTCGGCGGTGGGCCGGACGCGCCCGAGGGTTCTGGTCCTGGACGTGCAGATGCCCGAGGGCGACGCCGCCGGCACCGTACGCACCCTTCGCGACCGCGCACCGGACACCAGGATCCTGGCCCTGTCCGCCTACGCGGACCGCGAGACCGTGCTGGATGTCCTCGCCGCCGGAGCCGTCGGCTACCTGGTCAAGGGCGCGCCCGCGGAGGAGATCCTGGAGGCGATCACCCGTGCGGCCCGCGGCCAGTTCAGCATGTCGGCCAAGCTCGTCGAGGCCTGCCTGGAACCGCTGAAGCGGCAACCGAGGCCGCTGTTGTCGGTCCCCGGCGTACGAACCACGCCCCCGCGCGTCGACGAGAAGGCGTGCCTGGACCTGCTCGAACAGGCCCCGTGCGGGGTGCTCATCACCGGGGCCCAGGACCGCGTCGAACTCGCCAACGCACAGGCCCGGCACATGTTCGGCTACAGCGGCGCCGAGCTGCGCGGCAAGCGGCTGCGGGACCTGCTGCCCGAGCACCCGGGCGCCGCCACGGCGGCCGGACAGCTGATCGCCCCCACCTCGGCGACACCGGGGCTGCGCCGGGACGGCACGGAGTTTCCCGCGCGGATCGTCGGCGGCCGGCTGCGCAACGGGCGCCCGCGGTACGTGGTGTACGTGACGGACCTCAGCGAGACCGGCGCGAGCGGGGACCGGCTGCGCCAGCTCGTCGACTCCTCGCCGGACGCCATGCTGCTCCTGGACGCCGAGGGCCGTGTCCGTCAGGCCAGCCCCCGCGCCGAGTCCCTGTTCGGGTACAGCCGGGAGCAGTTGCTCGGGATGCTCGTCGAGACGCTGCTGCCCGACCAGCCGCTGACCGTCTCCTTGCGGGACTGGACCGAGCCCTGGCAGGAACGGGCGGGCCACAGCGTGGAACTGGTCGGCCGGCGCCAGGACACCAAGCAGTTCCCGGCCGACGTGAGCGTCAGCCCGCTGCGCACCGGGGAAGGCGTGTTCACCGTGCTGACCGTCCGGGACATCACCGAGGTGCAGCGCGCCCAGTTCGTCCTCGAACGCAGCCTGGAACTCCTGGAGGGAACCGGCCGGGACCGGCAGGCCCTGCTCAGCCACCTCATCCACGCCCAGGAGGAAGAACGCCGGCGCATAGCCGGCGACATCCACGACGACACCATCCAGGTCATCACCGCCGTGGGCCTGCGCCTCCAGCAGCTGCGCGGGCGGCTGACGGACCCCAAGGACGTGCAGGTGATGGACAGGCTGGACGAGACCCTGAAACTGTCGCTCAGCCGCCTGCGGCAACTGATCTTCGACCTGCGGCCGTCCAGCCTGGAACACGGCAGCCTGGCCACGGCCCTGCAGACCTATCTGGACCGGATGGGCGCCGAGACCGGCACCCACTACAAGTTCGAGGACCGGCTGCAGGCCGTGCTGCCCGTCGAGACGATGGTGCTGATCTACCGCACCGCCCAGGAAGCCCTGATGAACGTGACCAAGCACGCGCGGGCGAAGACCGTCCGCGTGCAGTTGCTGGGCGTGGACGACGGCTGCCTGATGCGGATCGTCGACGACGGCGTGGGCTACGACCCGCTGGAGGTGGAGTCCCGCCCGGGTCACCTCGGCCTCGCCCTCATCCATGAGCGGGCGCAGATGGCGGGCGGCTGGAGCCGTGTGGAGAGCGCACCGGGAGCCGGCACGACCGTCGAGTTCTGGGTGCCCCTCGCCGAGGTCCCGCTGCCTCCCCCGGAATGCCGTACGGACGACAACAGCGGCCCCCCGGAACGGCACACCGAGCCATGAAGAGCGCGCCCGCCCTCACCACGGTGCTGCTCGTCGAGGACCACCGGGTCGTGGCGGAGGGGCTGTGGGCCCTGCTCGACGAGTACGACGACCTGACCGTGGTCGGCTGGGCCGACTCGGTCGCCGAGGCGGTGCCCATGACGGAGCAACTCGGTCCGCAGGTGGCGCTGATCGACTACCGGCTCCCCGACGGCACCGGCGCCGAGGCGGCGGACCGCATCCGCGCCCTCGACCCCACGGTCGCGGTCGTCTTCCTCAGCGCCGACGCCAGCGACGCCGCCCTCCTGGCCGCGGTCGAGGCGGGCGCGAGTGGATACCTGCTCAAGTCGGCTGGCGGGGACGAGATCGCCTCCGCGATCCGCGCGGCAGCCGCGGGCGAAACCCTCATCCCCGCCCGCACCCTCATGGAGGTCCTCGCCCGGCACCGCGAGACCACCAGGGTCTTCGCCGAGCAGACGGAACGGCTGGAGAGCCTCACCAGCCGGGAACAGGAGATCCTCGCCCTGATGACTCAGGGCGTCGACAACCGCGCCATCGCCGACCGCCTGACCATCAGCTACGCCACGGTACGCACCCATGTACGCGGAATCCTGGAGAAGCTGGACGCACGATCCCAGCTGGAAGCGGTCGCCAAGGCCGCCGAGTGGGGCTTCCGCCCGGCGCAGCCCGACCCGGCAGCGGAGACCAACGAATCCTGACGGCCGGACGCCGGGCCCGTCCGCGCCATGACGGCGCGGCCGGGCCCGGCGTGCCGGGGCGGGCGGATCACACCACGCCGCTCTCCCACCACCACGAGCCGGAGCCGTACGAGGGGTACTGGACGCGGCTGTCGACGTGCTGCCAGGAGTGTGTGTACGCCTCAAGCCCGGAGAAGCCGCAGGTCTCGGCGATCCGGTACACCTGGAGCGTGCTGTGGCCCGACACCACGATGTCCGCGGCGACGCCGTAGACGTGCATGCTGTTGGACGCGCCGCCCACCGAGGCGTTGTGGGAGACGCTGCGGAAGCCGGAGTTGATCGTGACCGCGCTGTTCCCGGCCTTCTTGCGCAGGGCTTCCAGCTTGTACATCGTCCGGCGCACGTTCTCCTTGACCTGGGCGGAGCCGACCTTGCCGCCGCCGAAGCCGGAGCCGTCCTTCGACTGGAACTCGCTCCAGTCGAAGTGCGCCGTCGATCCGTCGCCGCTCTCCAGGCTGTTGAGCACGCTCTGGGTCTGCGGGCCGACGACACCGTCCGCGCTCAGGCCGTAGGCGGACTGGAAGCGCTTGACGGCGGCGGCCGTGGCCGGGCCGAAGTCGCCGTCCCAGGCGACGTAGGTCTGCTGGGCGCTGGACGCGGCCCAGCCGCCGACCCGGATCTGCAACTCCACCACGTCGGCGCCGGAGACGCCCTGCTGGAGGGTGCGGGTCCAGCTGTAGGCCGAGGCCCTGCCCGCCGCCCCGAGGTTGACGGTCGCTGCCAGGCCGAGCGCGGCCGTGACCCCCGCCGCTCCCCGCAGCAGGCCGCGGCGGTCGAGACCGGAACCGGAGTGTCGTACCGAATGCATGGAAGTCTCCTTACTGGGGATGACTCTTTCTCCGCCGAAGGTCAGGCGACCAGGGCCTGCCAGGTGTGGGAACCGACGATGCCGTCCACGGTGAGGCGGCGCGCGGACTGGAACGACCGCACCGCGGAATCGGTGGCGGGCCCGAACGCGCCGTCCACCGTCAACGCGTAACCGCGCGTGTTGAGCTGGCTCTGCACCGCTTGGACCGCGGGTCCCGACGATCCCTGCTGCACGGTGACGATGAGGGCCTGCCAGGTGGCGGGCCCGACGATGCCGTCCACGGCGAGGCCCTTGGAGGACTGGAACGAACGAACCGCGGAGTCGGTGGCGGGCCCGAACGCGCCGTCCACCGTCAACGTCGCACCGTGCGCTTTGAGCAGGTACTGGAGGGTCTTGACCCGCTCACCGCTCGCCCCCTGCTGCACGGTGGGCCAACTGCTGGTCGGCGGCGGGTTGTAGCTTCCCTTGGCGAAAGCCTGGAGGTCGGCCTGGGTGCCGTTGAAGGTGTTCTGGTCGCCGGGGAAGGTTCCGGAGTCGGAGTACTGCCAGATCGTCTGGGCCGACCAGCCCGCCGGCAGTGTGCCGGGGCTGCTGGCGTAACGGGCGATCCACAGCGGGTTGGTGGCCCCGAAGCTGCTGTTGTTGCCGGTGCAGGCGCTCCACCAGTCGGTGGTGGTGTAGATCGTCGGGTAGCGCCCGGTCCTGGCCTGCACCCGGTTGCTGAACTCCCGGATCCAGGAGACCATCGCGCTCTGGCTCATCCCGTAGCAGGTGGCCCCATAGGGGTTGTACTCGATGTCCAGGGCGGGCGGCAGCGTCCTGCCGTCGCCGGTCCAGCCGCCGCCGTTGTTGACGAAATAGTCGGCCTGGGTGGTACCGCTTGAGTTGCTGGGCAGCGCGAAGTGGTAGGCGCCGCGGATCAGCCCGACGTTGTACGCGCCGTTGTACTGCTGGGAGTAGTACGGGTTCTTGTACGTGGTGCCCTCGGTGGCCTTGACGTAGGCGAAGGCGGCGCCCTTGCTCTTGACGGACGCCCAGTCGACATTGCCCTGGTGGCTGCTGACGTCGAGGCCGGCCGGGCCCGTACTGATGGCGAGCGGCGCCACGGTCGCCGACGACGATCCCGCGCGCAGGCGCTGGAGTCCGGCTCCGGCGTGGTCCTGGTCCGGGTGCGTCATGCGCACCGGGATTCCGCGGCCGTCGTCGGCCGTCGCCGTGGCGGCGCCGGGCAGGAGCAGCAGGGTCAGGACGGCGGCCAGCAGACCGGCCGTCCACGCGAGCGTCCGGCCGGAGCCGATACCGGTACCGGTGTCACCGGGTCTGAACCGCGAGAAGATGGCTGCAGGCATGGTGCTCCCAGAGGTGTGTGGAGGGATGCTGCTACGCGCGTAAACCGGGGCCGCCGCGGTGCGGTCATCGGCGGTCGGCAGTGGGGGGTTGGAACTGCGATCCGTTGGTGAGAGCCGGTCACGGTGGGGCGGCCGGCAGGCGATGGCGTGCCGACAACTCCTCCGCGTACAACGTGGGTTGACGCGCGTAAACTTTAGGGAGGCATTGGCATGCTCGCAACATCTTCGGCATGGCGGGAAGTTGAATCCCAGCGGGCCGGACCCGTAGGGACCGACGGCCCGAGCCCGGCTCACCCCGTTCCGCGTGTGAGGCGTTCGTGCACCGGTGCCACGTCCGCGACAGGCGCCGCGCGGCGCCTCACCCGCGGCGGGACAGGGACCGCCGCATGCAGCGGTTGTCAGGGGACGGGTGGGAGCGTGTAGGGTCTGGGGCTGCGAAGGGGAGTAGCCCCGCGAACCGGTCGTCGACATACTGGAACTTTCGGGTTCCCGGTGGCCGGGCTCTTGTCCGGTGGTGACGAGGGCGGGCGAGACCTTCGGCCCTGTGTCGACGACGTATGCGTGTCGGCGGGGTCGAAGCTGCCGCCGTTTCCCCTCGCGCGGTCGTCCTCGAAGCCCCCGCCGGTGCGGGGAGGCTGGACGAACCCGTGATCCATTTCGTATTTCTCCTTGTCTGCGCGGTGGCGATTTACCTGTCGTGCGAGTGGTTCGTCAATGCCGTGGAGTGGCTGGGCGAACGCCTCAACGTGGGCAGGATGGCTGTCGGAACGGTCCTGGCCGCGTTCGGTACCGCGCTTCCGGAGTCGGTCGTGACGCTGGTCGCGGTGACCACCGGGGGCACCGAGGAGGCCAAGGACATCGGCATCGGTGCCGCGATGGGCGGGCCACTGGCCCTGGCCACGGTCGCCTACGGCGTCACCGGCGCGATGCTGCTGCTCAAGCGGCGACGGGAGCGCGCTGCTGTCCTGGCCACCGCCGGTACGCCGCCCTCGGACTCGGCCGTATCCCCGGATGCCGAGGAGGCCACGGGTACTGAGCAGGACATGAAGCGGCTGGCCAAGGACCAGAAGTGGTTCCTGCCGATCTTCATCGTGAAGGTGGCCCTCGGCCTTGTGGCCTTCGCCTTCAAGCCGGCTCTCGGCCTGCTGTTCTTCACGGCGTACGCGGTCTATTTCTGGCGGGAGATCCGCAGCAGCCGAGCCGAAGAGGGTGACGAGGACGAGGAGTTGGAGCCGCTGAGGCTTCAGCCGAAGGCCACCTCGCCGGCCACCTGGGCCGTCGTCGCCCAGACCCTGGCCACGCTGGTGGTGATCTTCTTCGCCGCGCACTTCTTCGTGAAGCAACTCGATGTCATCGGCCCGATGCTCGGCCTGTCCGCGACCGTGACCGCTCTGCTGCTCTCGCCGATTGCCACGGAGCTGCCGGAGATCATGAACGCGGTGATCTGGGTCCGGCAGGGCAAGACGGAACTCGCTCTGGCCAACGTCTCCGGCGCGATGATGATCCAGGCCACCGTCCCCTCCGGGATCGGCCTGCTGTTCACCCGCTGGCACTTCGACGCCGCCCTGCTGTGGTCGGGGCTCACCACCATGGCCGCGATCACCTACCTGCTGCTGACCATGCGTGCCCACCGGCTCACCCCCAGGCGCCTCACGGTCGCAGCGGGCTTCTACGTGCTCTTCGCTCTCGGCCTGATCCCGATCCTCGGCTGACACGCACCGGGGTGCTGCCGCGCACGGCCGACGGGAGCACACCGACAGTGCCGTGTCAGCGACGCCGCACGGCCGTGCCCATCACTCCCTCCCCCGCACACAGGCAAGGGATACACGCCATGGCAGGACCTGCCCGCAAGACGACACGCCCCGATGACGCCAAGGAGACCGGCCGGCGACGCCGGCGGCGTCCGAGACGGCGGACCGGACGGTGGGAGGCGCTCGCCGCTCGCGTCGCCTCCGGCACCAGGAGAGCCGAGATATGACCCCGCGAATTCCGCCTCGGCCGGCGGACGAACCCCTCACTGTCTCCGCCGCCTACGACGGTGACCCAGCCCGTGTCGCCGAGGCCCGTGCCGTCGCCCGCCGCTTTGTCGGCGCGAGCCAGAGCGCGTTCGGGCAGACCGCGATGCCGGAGGACCAGGACACGGTCGAGCTGGTGGTCAGCGAACTGCTGACCAACTCCTGCCAGCACGCACCCGGCCGCGTCCTGCTCACCCTGACCGCGACACCCCACACCGTGGACGTCAGCGTCTGGGACAGCGTGCAAGCCGCCCCCGTCCTGTGCCGCGGCGACGCCGAGCGGGGACACCAGTACGGCATGCAAATCGTCACCGCGCTCAGCGACCACGTCAGCGTTCACACGGAACCCTTCGGCAAGCGCATATCAGTGACCGTTCCGCTCACGAAGGGAGCTACCGGCGACCCAGTCCACTTCTCCAGCCCCTCTGCGGAAAGTCCCTCGGACCTGACCGCGCCGCCGCGAAGGACCCCGGACAGCCAACCGACCGTTCCCGCCGCGGACGGCACCGCCCCGTCCCGCTCACCGGACGCACCACCGCCGCCGTCCAACGCGTTCGTCCCGGTGCCCGGCTGCTGGACCTGCGCGCTCCTTCACTCCGTCGCCGTCGCCGCCTGGTACGGAGAAGAGGGCCTGGAGCTGCGCCACTGGCTGTCGGTGACCGCCAGCGGCATGCAGCACCGCATGCACGATCACGGTCTGCCACCACAGGACCGTCCAGGATGTGGGCCATGACCCACCCGCCCTTTCCCTCCCTTTCCCCTCTGTTTAGAATGCGAGCAGCGAAGGGGAGTAGTCCCGCAATACCGCTGGTCGACACACTGGACAGCTGTCTGTCCCGGCCATCGGGCCCGGCATCACCGCCGCGGCGGACGAGACCTTCGGCCATGCATGACCACCGTGTCCGCACAACCGTGCGGACCGATCCGTCGTGCCGGGCCGAACCGGTTCTCGCCGCCCTCCCAAGTGCTGCGCGAACCGGCGGCCCGGCCCAGCAGAAAGCACCAGGATGACTCTCGACCCCCTGGCGATCCTCACTGCCTTCGGGCTGATCTTCCTCGCCGAACTCCCCGACAAGACGATGTTCGCCTCCCTGGCCATGGGCACCCGCATGCGCCCCCTGTACGTGTGGTTCGGCACCTCCACCGCGTTCATCGTCCACGTCACCATCGCCGTCGGCGCCGGAAGCCTCCTCAGCCTGCTCCCCGACATGGCCGTCAAGCTCGTCTCCGCGGCCCTGTTCGCCTTCGGCGCCGTCGTTCTCCTGCGCAGCGGCGGCGACGACGAGAACGACGAAGACGGAGCGAAGACCCTCACCGGCTTCTGGCCCGTCTACACGACCGCCTTCATGGCCGTCTTCATCAGCGAATGGGGCGACCTCACCCAGATCACCACCGCCAACCTCGCCGCTACCAACGGCTGGCTGCCCACCGCCATCGGCTCCGCCGCCGCCCTCATGTCCGTCTCCGCCCTCGCCCTGCTCGCAGGCCGCTTCATCGCCAAGCGGGTCCCGCTGAAGACCGTCCAGCGCTTCGGGGGCCTGTGCATGGCCGCACTGGCAGTGTGGACACTCATCGAAGCCTTCACCGCCTGACCCGCCGAGCCCGCATACGCGACCACCCCCTCCCCGGGCCATTGATGTGGCATGGGGCGGGGTGATCCCACAGATGCCGAGTGGGAACGGCTTCGGCCGTTCCTGCCGGTCGGCAAGGGACGTTGTGGCAGGTGGCGGGATCACCGGCAGGTGATCGACGGGATTCTGTACGGGCGTGCAGTGGCGTGACCTTGCGTTGGCAGGCCGGGGCGGCAACCGGTAAGCGGCGACGGGAGCGGTCCTTCCACCTGGACGGGTCAGGGCCTGCACCGTCAGCACTCGATGATGTTCACCGCCAGCCCGCCCCGGGCCGTCTCCTTGTACTTCACGCTCATGTCCGCGCCGGTGTCCTTCATCGTCTTGATGACCTTGTCCAGGGACACCTTGTGCGAGCCGTCGCCGCGCATCGCCATGCGGGCCGCCGTGACCGCCTTCACCGCGGCCATGCCGTTGCGCTCGATGCAGGGGATCTGGACCAGGCCGCCCACCGGGTCGCAGGTCAGGCCGAGGTTGTGCTCCATGCCGATCTCGGCCGCGTTCTCGACCTGTTCGGGGGTGCCGCCCAGGACCTCCGCCAGGGCACCCGCCGCCATCGAGCAGGCCGAACCCACCTCGCCCTGGCAGCCCACCTCCGCGCCGGAGATGGAGGCGTTCTCCTTGAAGAGCATGCCGATGGCGCCGGCGGCCAGCAGGAAGCGGACCACGCCGTCCTCCCTCTCCCTCTCGGAGGCCGCGCCCGCCGCGAAGTTGACGTAGTAGTGCAGGACCGCGGGGATGATGCCGGCCGCGCCGTTCGTCGGAGCCGTCACCACGCGCCCGCCCGCCGCGTTCTCCTCGTTCACGGCCATCGCGTACAGCGTGATCCACTCCATGGAGCGGGCCGACGGGTCGCCCTCGGCCCGGAGCTGGCGTGCCGAGACCGCCGCGCGACGGCGCACCCGCAGGCCGCCCGGCAGGATGCCCTCACGGGACATGCCGCGCGCCACACACGCCTGCATCACCCGCCACAGCTCCAGCAGCCCGGTCCGGATCTCCTCCTCCGTGCGCCAGGCCCGTTCGTTCTCCAGCATCAGGGACGAGATGGACAGGCCCGTCTCCCGAGTCAGGCGCAGCAGCTCGTCGCCCGTGCGGAAGGGGTACTTGAGGGGGGTGTCGTCGAGCTTGATGCGGTCCGCGCCCACCGCGTCCTCGTCGACCACGAAGCCGCCGCCCACCGAGTAGTACGTCTTCGTCAGCAACTCGGCGCCCGACGCGTCGTACGCCCACAGGGTCATGCCGTTCGCGTGGTACGGGAGTGCCTTGCGGCGGTGCAGGACCAGGTCGTCGTCGAAGGAGAACCGGACATCGTGCTCGCCGAGGAGACGCAGCCGCCCCGCCTCCTTGATCTGCTCCACCCGTTCGTCCGCCGTCTCCACGTCCACCGAGCGCGGCGAGGCGCCCTCCAGACCCAGCAGCACGGCCTTGGGCGTGCCGTGGCCGTGGCCGGTCGCGCCCAGGGAGCCGTACAACTCGCAGCGGACCGAGGAGACCGCGTCGAGCAGCTCCTCGTTGCGCAGCCGGCGGGCGAACATGCGTGCCGCGCGCATCGGGCCGACCGTGTGGGAGCTGGACGGGCCGATGCCGATCGAGAACAGGTCGAAGACCGAGACGGCCACGGTGACTCCTCAAGACGGGTGGTGCGGGGGCCCGTGGGGTGTGCCGCTCAGGTGCGAGCGTGCGACACCCCACGGGAAGGGCCTGCGTGAAAGGGCCCTGCGTGAAAGGACCTACGTTGAAAACGACCTACGTTGAAACGGCCTAGGTGAAAAAGACCTAGGTGAAAAGGACCTACTTGTTCAGAGTGGCGTACAGCGGGTGCTTGTCCGCCAGGGCCTTGACCCGGGCCTTGAGCGCCTCCGCGTCGTACGACGGCTTGAGCGCCTCGGCGATGACGTCCGCGACCTCGGCGAAGTCCTCGGCGGTGAAGCCGCGGGTGGCGAGGGCGGGCGTGCCGATCCGCAGGCCCGAGGTGACCATCGGGGGCCGCGGGTCGTTCGGAACGGCGTTGCGGTTGACCGTGACGCCGACCTCGTGGAGGCGGTCCTCGGCCTGCCGCCCGTCCAGCTCGGACGCGCGCAGATCGACCAGGACCAGATGGACGTCCGTGCCGCCGGACAGGACGTCGACGCCGGCCTCGCGCGCGTCGGCGGCGGTCAGACGCTCGGCGAGGATCCTCGCGCCCTCGACCGTGCGGCGCTGGCGCTCCTTGAAGTCCTCGCCCGCCGCGACCTTGAAGGAGACCGCCTTGGCCGCGATCACGTGCTCCAGGGGACCGCCCTGGAAGCCCGGGAACACGGACGAGTTGAGCTTCTTGGCGAAGTCCTTCCGGGCGAGGATGATGCCGCCGCGCGGGCCGCCCAGCGTCTTGTGGGTGGTGGACGTGACGACGTCCGCGTACGGCACGGGGTTCGGGTGCAGACCGGCCGCGACCAGACCCGCGAAGTGCGCCATGTCGACCCACAGGTGGGCCTCGACCTCGTCGGCGATCCGCCGGAACTCGGCGAAGTCCAGCTGCCGCGGGTACGCCGACCAGCCCGCGATGATCACCTTCGGGCGGTGCTCCTTGGCGAGCCTCTCCAGCTCGGCCATGTCGACGAGGCCGGTCGCGGAGTCGACGTGGTAGGCGACCACGTCGAACTGCTTGCCGGAGAAGTTCAGCCGCATCCCGTGGGTCAGGTGGCCGCCGTGGGCCAGGTCCAGGCCGAGGATGGTGTCCCCGGGCTGGGCCAGCGCGAACAGCGCGGCCTGGTTCGCGGAGGCGCCCGAGTGCGGCTGGACGTTGGCGTACTCGGCGCCGAACAGCTCCTTGACCCGGTCGATGGCGATCTGCTCGGCGACGTCGACGTGCTCGCAGCCGCCGTAGTAGCGGCGGCCGGGGTAGCCCTCGGCGTACTTGTTGGTCAGGACCGAGCCCTGCGCCTCCATGACCGCGAGCGGAGCGAAGTTCTCGGAGGCGATCATCTCCAGGGTGGACTGCTGGCGGACGAGCTCGGCGTCGACCGCGGCGGCGACCTCCGGGTCGAGCTCGTGCAGGGGCGTGTTCAGAACGGACATCAGGCGCAGGACTCCTCAGCCGGCGGAAAAGGCGGTGTACTCGTCGGCGGAGAGCAGGTCGGCCGGCTCCTCCGTGACCCGTACCTTGAAGAGCCAGCCGCCCTCGAACGGGGCGGAGTTGACCAGCGACGGGTCGTTGACCACGTCCTCGTTGATCTCGGTGACCTCACCGGTGACCGGGGCGTACAGGTCGCTCACGGACTTGGTCGACTCCAGCTCTCCGCAGGTCTCGCCCGCGGCGACCGCGGAGCCCACGTCAGGAAGCTGGACGAAGACGACATCGCCGAGCGCGTTGGCCGCGTGTTCCGTGATGCCGACCGTCGCGACGCCGTCCTCGGCGGCCGACAGCCACTCGTGCTCCTTGCTGTACCGCAGCTGCTGGGGGTTGCTCATGGCCTGAATTCTCCTGTACGCGGGGGAGCGGTGATGAATGGGGTATTGATGTATACGCGCGTGAGCAGCGGAAGTGTGCGCGGTGCGCGAGGCCACGCTCGGGGCGGTGCCGCGCGGCTCTCCGCTTCCTCTGCTTCGCTTCCTCAGCTTCAGCTTCAGCTTCGGCCTCTGCTTCGGCCTCTGCTTCAGCTTCGGCTGTGCTGCTTCGGCTGTGCTGCTCTGCTCTGCTACTTCTGCCGCTTGTAGAACGGCAGTGCCACGACCTGGTACGGCTCGTGGGTGCCCCGGATGTCCACGCCGACACCGGGGGTGCCGGGCGCGGAGTGCGCGGCGTCGACGTACGCCATCGCGATCGGCTTGCCGAGCGTGGGGGAGGGCGCCCCGGAGGTGACCTCGCCGATCACCGTGCCGTCGGCGACCACGGCGTACCCGGCGCGCGGGACGCGACGGCCCTCGGCGACCAGGCCCACGAGGACGCGCGGAGGGTTGGCCCCGGCCCTGGCGGCGGCCGCGGCGAGCGCCTCACGCCCCACGAAGTCGCCCTCCTTCTCGAACTTCACGACCCGTCCGAGGCCCGCGTCGAAGGGGGTGAGCGAGGTCGACAGCTCGTGCCCGTACAGCGGCATACCCGCCTCCAGGCGCAGGGTGTCCCGGCAGGACAGGCCGCAAGGGACGAGGCCGGCGCCCTCGCCCGCCTTGGTCAGCGCCTGCCACAGTTCGACGGCGTGCTCCGGCTTCACGAACAGCTCGAAGCCGTCCTCACCGGTGTAGCCGGTGCGGGCGATGAGAGCGGGTACTCCCGCGACCGTGCCGGGCAGGCCCGCGTAGTACTTCAGGCCCTCCAGGTCGGCGTCGGTGAGGGAGGCGAGGATGCCGGGGGACTCGGGGCCCTGGACGGCGATCAGGGCATACGCGTCCCGGTCGTCGCGGACCTCGGCGTCGAAGCCGGCGGACCGCTCCACGAGCGCGTCCAGCACCACCTGGGCGTTCGAGGCGTTCGCGACGACCATGTAGGGAGAAGACCCGGCCTCGGAACCGGCGAGCCGGTAGACGATCAGGTCGTCGAGGATGCCGCCGTCCTCGCGGCAGATCATGGTGTAGCGGGCGCGGCCGACCCGTACGCCCCCGATGTCACCGACCAGCGCGTGGTCAAGCAGCGCGGCCGCCTCCGGCCCGGTCACCGTGATCTCGCCCATGTGCGACAGGTCGAAGAGGCCCGCCCTGGTGCGGACGGCGTTGTGCTCGTCACGCTCGGAGCCGTACCGCAGGGGCATGTCCCAGCCGGCGAAGTCGGTCATCGTCGCGCCGAGCGAACGATGCAGGGCATCGAGCGCGGTGCGGCGGAGAGGGCTGCTGCTCATCGGTTCTGCTCCCAGGGGGACGGGGGAAGGCGAGGTCGTTCCTCCCCATCTGTCATCGGAACCTGAGAGGTTCGCCATGACCACGGATGCCCCGGTTGGTCACGGCTTGCACCTTGGGTGGAGCCGCGCCCGTGCGTCCTTGGGATCAGGGGCGGCCCGCTTTCCAGATGTGCCTCGCCCGCGCGGTGACTGGGCCTGAGAGATTCAAGGGAGGGACTTGCTCCTTCGGCGCCCCAGAAGTACGCGTCGTACTCGGCTGGGGACTCTCCCGCGCGGATTCAAGCGGCCGGTATGCAGTTGGCGCGCACATCATTGCACGCATCGGTACGGCACGGCAGGGCCCCCTCGCGTGGGCGGCCGGAAGGCCCCGCACGGCGGGCGCACAGGAATCACAGCGAGCCACAGCGTTCTGTAGCAGGGCTGTAGCGGTACGAGAACGGAAAAGGCAGGCAGCGGGCATTACCTTCTCTTTACACTCAACGGGGATGGGACTCCATACCCATGGGGAGGACGATCACGGTGAACAGGACCACGGCGTACGCGACGACCTACGGCATCGCGCTGCCCGAGCGGCGGCCGGCCCCGGCCGGGGAGGCGTGCGGCCCGTTCGCGACGGCGGTCGTCCGCGACCTGCGGGAGCGCTCGGGCCGCAGCCCCCACGGACTGACCTTCGGGGCGAACGACCTCGTCGCCGTCACCGGACTTCCCGGCAGCGGCAAGTCGACCCTCATGCGGCGGGCGGTGCGCGGCCCGCGCATCGACTCCCAGGACACCCGCGACCGGTGGGACGCGCGCCTGGCCCGCGTCCTGCCGTACACGCTGTACCGCCCCTTCGTGCGGATCGCCCACTACGCCGGACTGCACCGCGCCCTGCGCTCCGGCGCCGGTGTCGTCGTGCACGACTGCGGCACGCAGGCCTGGGTGCGCGGCTGGCTCGCCCGTGAGGCCCGCCGCCGGGGCGGCACGCTGCATCTGCTGCTCCTCGACGTCACCCCTGACGAGGCCCGTGAGGGCCAGCGGGAGCGCGGCCGCGGGGTGTCGCACTACGCCTTCGCCCGGCACCGGGCGGCGACGGCCCGGCTGCTGCGGGCGGTGGAGAAGGGGCGGCTGCCGGAGGGCTGCGGGGGCGCGGTGCTGCTGGACCGGGCGGCGGCGGGCGTGTTGAAGCGGATTGATTTCGCCGGGTGAGGCGCCGCGCTGCCTGGAGCCATGCGGGGTGGGGCGCCGCGCTGCCCGCGGCCGCGCCCGCGCCGCGGGGTGTTCGCGGCTCGCACAGGGGCGGGGGCCCCGATGCGCCCATTAGGGTTCAGTCACAGCAGCGGTTCGGAGAGCAAGCGGTAGGCAGCAGATGGATATCCCGGCGGACTTCCCGGCACAGGCACACCCCCACCCGCACGGCGGATGGCCCGGCAACGAGCTGGAGGAGGTGCTCTCGGCGGCCCTCGGCCAGCCGAGCGCGGGCGGACGGATCGTGGAGGTACTCGCCCGCAGCTTCCTGTGGGTGCCCCTGCCCGAGGGCGGCGGCCCGCACAGTGGCCCGCTCGACCTGCCGACGACGCAGATCGAGGGACAGGCGTATGTGCCGGTCTTCAGCTCCGAGGAGCAGTTCCGCCAGGTCGTCGGCAACCACATGTCGTACACGATCGCGCCCGCCGTCGAGTTCGCGCGCGGACTGCCGCCGCACGTCGGCATCGCGGTGAACCCGGACGGCGTGGTCGGTGTGCCGCTGCCGCCGGCCGCCGTGGCCGAGGTGTGCCGGGCCGGGCGGACCCCGCTGGACGGGGCGGCGAGCGGCGCAAGGGTGCGGCTGTTCGAGCCGGACTGGCAGGACGACCCCGTGGACTTCCTCACCGCGGCCTCCGCCGAGTTCGCCGGGACCGGCGCCGTGCTCAGCGCCCGCCGTTGCCTGGCCGCCATCGAGACCGCCGACCCGGTGATGTTCATCGGAGTGGAACTGACCTCCTGGGAGACCGACCGCGCCCTGCCCCTGGACGCCGTGGGACGCGCGCTGGCCACGGCCCCCGTGAAGTACGCCGTGAACATGGTCTTCCTCGACGTGGCCCAGGACCCGGTGGGGGAATGGATGCGCGAGAAGGTACGGCCGTTCTACCAGTGGGACCACTGAGACGCGCCCCGACAGGGGCGCGGCCGTAAGGGGCGCGGGGAACTGCGCGACAAGCCACAAAACAACCCGCAGCCGCCGGCAGACAGCAAGCCCCGAGCTCTGAGGCGGCTGCTGTCGGCGCAGCCACCTAAGCTGGTTTCATACTCAGCGAGTCCAACTGAAGGGGCGGTAAAAGGTGAGCGCCAGCGGCACCGCGACCGGCCAGGTCGAGCACATGCTGCGCCAGGTGACGCCCGGGCGTTACGACGCCTACGAGGCGCTGCTGCGCGCGCTCGCGACCCCGTCCTCCGGCCAGGTCTGGATGCTGCTGTGGCACGGCCAGGCCGGCTCCCCGGACGCCCAGTACGGGAACATGGAGGTGGAGGGCCACGGATACGCGCCCTGCGTCACCTCCGCCCAGGAGCTCTCGGCCAGCGGCTGGAACCGCAGTTACGAGGTGGTCGACGGCCTCGACGTGGCCCGCACCCTGTACCCCGACCACTATGGACTGTGGCTGAACCCGCATGCGCCGGGCGGCGGCGTCGGTATCCCCTGGCTGGACCTGCGCCGGATCGCCACCGGCCTCGAACGCCAGCCCGCGGGCCCGCTGCGGCTCTCCGAACCGGGCATCGAGACCCCGCAGTTCTATGCCCTGCTCACACAGAACGCCCACCGCACCCCGGCCGTCCGCTCACTGCGCCGCGCCTGGGTGCAGCCCGCGCTCGGCGCGCCGTACCTGGCCATCGGGCTCGATGTGTACGACACCTCGCCCCCGGCCGTGGACTCGGTGCGGGCGATGATGCAGCAGTCCATCGGCGCGGTCCCGGACGGGCTGCCCGTCTCGACCGTCGCGATGTCCGACGAGTACGACCCGGTGGCGATGTGGCTGCGCGCCAACGCCCGCCCCTTCTACGACCGCGAGGCGCACGCGACAGCTCCGGTCCAGGCCCCCACGGCGGGCGGATACGGATACCCGGGCGTGTACTGAGCACCCCGGCCACCCTCCCCGGCTCTTCAACCGCTGTTCACAATACGCCCACAGAAGCTCCCGGCTTTTTTAAGGGACATGTCCGTATCTACGCGGGTAAATGTAAGCCGCAACCTCTTATGTACCAACTGCCCCGCGTCCGAATCACGTTGTGTGACGTCCGGATAACGGAACCCCCAGGACAGCATCACGTTTAGGCATCCATTCGCCGTCAAGGCTGGCAACAGATCGGCGAAGCGTTGAAGACTCCCGCATCAGGGGGTCTATACCCCTGAGTACGAGCAGGGGTCTGCACCCCTGACCACGACGGACGATCAGGCCGCTACAGCGGCAAGCGCGGGCCGGTCACCGCCGGTTGAGAGGGGTCCCTGCCAGATGACGGCGCCACTGCACGACACGACCGCGGAAGCGGCCCCGACTGCTCCTGCCGACCCGGCGGAGACAGGCGCCACGAAGGTCGAGGGCCGGTCCCTCAAACAGATCGCCTGGAACCGTCTCAAGCAGGACAAGGTCGCGCTCGCCGGTGGCGCCTTCGTGCTCTTCCTGACTCTGGTCGCCGTGTTCGCCCCGCTGATCGTCGGCCTGCTCGGCCACCCGCCGAACCAGTTCAACCAGGACAAGCTGGACCCGCTGACCAACCTGCCGCAGGGCGCGTGGGGCGGCGTGAGCAGTGACTTCCTCTTCGGCGTCGAGCCCAACAAGGGCCGCGACGTGTTCAGCCGCATCGTCTACGGCGCCCGGATCTCCCTGCTCGTGGCGTTCCTCGCCGCCGTCGTCGCCGTCGCGCTCGGCACCCTGTTCGGCATCATCGCGGGCTACTTCGGCGGCTGGATCGACGCCCTGATCAGCCGCACCATGGACGTGCTGCTCTCCTTCCCGCAGCTCCTCTTCATCATCTCCCTCGTCTCGGTTCTCCCCGACGACCTGCTGGGCCTGACCGGTTCGGGCGTGCGGATCGGCGTACTCGTCCTGGTCATCGGCTTCTTCGGCTGGCCGTACGTGGGCCGCATCGTGCGCGGCCAGACCCTGAGCCTGCGTGAGCGCGAGTACGTCGAGGCCGCGCGCAGCCTCGGCGGCGGCAGGCGGCACATCCTCTTCCGGGAGCTGCTGCCCAACCTGGTCGCCCCGATCCTCGTCTACGCCACGCTGATGATCCCCACCAACATCCTCACGGAGGCGGCGCTCAGCTTCCTCGGCGCGGGTGTGCGGCCGCCGACAGCGTCCTGGGGCGGCATGCTGCGCGACGCGCTGGAGACCTACGAGCACGACCCGATGTTCATGGTCTTCCCCGGCGCGACCATCTTCGTCACCGTCCTCGCGTTCAACCTCTTCGGAGACGGTCTGCGCGATGCGCTGGACCCCAAGGGCGCCCGCTAGAGCCCGCACACGACTTGCCCCTGCCGCACCGTCAGGTGGCTGATCCCATGGTTCTCCGGCTCAGGACCGGGACCGCGAATCTCGGAGGTTAGAGAAGAGATGCTTTCCAAGCGACGGCTTGCTGCCGGTGCGGCCCTCGTAGTCGCCGCGCTGGTGACCACCACGGCGTGCGGTGGAGGTGACAGCAGCGACAATGGCTCCGAGAAGGGCGCGGGTTACAACGCGGCGCTGGACAAGGTCGTCAACGCGTCCACCAAGAAGGGCGGGACGCTGAAGTTCATAGGCAAGCAGGACTTCGACTCCCTGGACCCGCAGCGCACCTACTACGGCATGACCTGGGACTTCATGCGGTTCTTCACCCGCACCCTGGTCACGTACGACACCAAGCCGGGCGACGCCTCCAACAAGCTGGTCGGCGACCTGGCCACCGGCCCCGCCGAGATCTCCGACGACGGCAAGACCTACACGTACAAGCTGCGTGACGGCCTGACCTGGGAGGACGGCTCGACGCTGACCTCCAAGGACATCAAGTACGGCATCGAGCGCATCTGGGCGACCGACGTCATCACCGGTGGTCCCGCCTACATCAAGGCGACCCTGGACCCCAAGGGCGAGTACCCCGGCCCCTACAAGGACAAGTCCAAGGACAAGCTGGGTCTGAAGGCCATCGAGACGCCCGACGACAAGACCATCGTCTTCAAGCTGCCCAAGCCCAACGGTGACTTCGAGCAGTTCCTGGCGATGCCCACCGGCGCCCCGGTGAAGCAGAGCGAGGACACCGCGGCCAAGTACACGCAGAAGCCGTTCTCCTCCGGCCCGTACAAGGTCGAGTCGTACAAGGCCGGCAAGAGCCTGGTCCTGGTGCGCAACACCAACTGGAAGAAGTCCTCGGACCCGCTCCGTCCGGCCCTCCCGGACAAGATCACCGTGACGATCTCCGCCAACCTGGAGGAGAACGACAAGCGGCTGATGGAGGGCGACTACGACCTCGACGTCAACGGCACCGGCATGACCCAGTCCGGCCGCGTCACCGCCGTCCAGGACCACAAGGCCAACGTCGACAACATCCAGACGTCCTTCGTCCGCTACGTGGCGCTCGTCCACACGGCCAAGCCGTTCGACAACGCCAACTGCCGCAAGGCGGTCTTCTACGCCACGGACTTCGCGGGCCTGCAGCAGGTGCGCGGTGGCGAGGTGGCCGGTGGTGAGATCGCCAACTCGGTCTTCCCGAAGTCGATCCCGGGCTACACCGACTACGACCCGTACGGCGTCCTCGCCCGCAAGGGCAAGCCGGACGTCGCGAAGGCCAAGGAGGCACTGAAGGAGTGCGGCAAGCCGAACGGCTTCTCCACCAAGATCACCGCCCGTAACAACAACCCGGGCGAGGTCGACGCGGCCGAGGCGCTCCAGGAGCAGCTGGGCAAGGTCGGCATCAAGGTCGAGGTCGACCCGATCGACGGCGCCCAGTCCTCCAGCATCTCCGGCTCGCCGAAGGTCGTGAAGGAGCGCGGCTACGGCATGACCATGAGCGGCTGGGGCCCGGACTTCCCGACCGGCCAGGGCTACGCGCAGCCGCTGTACGACAGCCGCTTCATCTTCCCGAACGGCAACTACAACGAGTCGCAGATCGACGACAAGGACATCGACAAGATGTTCGACGACGCGATCGCCTCGACCGACCCGGCCGAGGCCAAGAAGATCTACGAGGAGATGAACAAGCGCCTCCTCGACAACGCCGACTGGATGCCCTTCATCTACGAGAAGAACATCTCCTGGCGCAGCCCGCGACTGACGAACGTCTACTCGTCCGCCGCGTACAACGGCCGCTACGACTACGTCATGCTCGGCGTCACGAAGTAACCGCCGAACTGCCGTAGCCGACCGTTCCCTTGCCGCCGAAACCCGCCAGTCCGAAGGGCAGGTGATGGCCCCGGGCGGCGGCCGGGACTCCCACGAGGAGTTCCGGCCGCCGCCGGGCCGCGCACAGTGCTTGCTTATCTCATCCGGCGCCTGATCGCCGTCGTCATCATGGTGCTGGTCGTACTGCTCGCGACCTTCACCGTCTTCTACATGCTGCCCAAGTGGGCGGGACAGGACATCGCCGTCCTCTTCGCCGGCAAGGCCACGGGAGCCGAGCAGGTCGAGGGCATCCGCACCAAGCTGGGCCTCGACGATCCGCTGCTCGCGCAGTTCTGGGAGTTCGTCAAGGGCATCCCCATGGGACGCGAGTTCGCCAACGGCAACGACGTGTCCCACTGCCCGGCCCCCTGCTTCGGCTACTCCTTCGTCACGGAGCAGCCGGTGTGGGACACCCTCAAAGACGCGCTGCCCGTCACCGGCGCGCTCGCCGCCGGCGCCTGCGTCCTGTGGCTGGCCGGCGGTGTCGCCACCGGTGTGGTCTCCGCGCTCAAGCGGGGCACCATCTGGGACCGCGGCGCGATGATCGCCGCCCTCGGCGGTGTCTCCCTGCCGATCTTCTTCACCGGCATGGTCGCGATGGGCATCTTCGTGCACACCCTCGGCTGGGTGAAGATCACGGACAACCTGAGCACCGACGACCCCGTGGGCGTCTGGTTCGAGACGCTGATCCTGCCGTGGATCGTGCTCGCCCTCCTCAACGCCGCGATGTACGCCCGCCTCACCCGCGCCACCATGCTGGAGGTGCTCGGTGAGGACTACATCCGCACCGCCCGCGCCAAGGGCCTCGGTGAGCGCGTCGTCATCACCCGGCACGCCCTGCGCTCCGCGATGACGCCGATCCTCACCGTCTTCGGCCTCGACATCGGTGTGCTGCTCGGCGGCGCCGTGCTCACCGAGTCGACGTTCAACCTGCCCGGCCTCGGGCTCGCCGCGGTCCAGGCCATCAGCAGCAAGGACCTGCCGGTGATCCTGGGCGTGACCCTGTTCGCGGCCCTCGCGATCGCCGTCGCCAACCTCGTCGTGGACCTTCTGTACGCCGTCATCGACCCGCGAGTGAGGCTGGGATGACCGAACTGAACAAGACGGGGGCGGCCGTGTCAGAACCCGTCGCCGGCTCTCCCGCCCCCTCCGCCTTCCTCGAAGTACGCGATCTGAAGGTGCACTTCCCGACCGACGACGGCCTGGTCAAGTCCGTCGACGGGCTCAGCTTCTCGCTGGAGAAGGGCAAGACCCTCGGCATCGTGGGCGAGTCCGGCTCCGGCAAGTCGGTCACCTCGCTCGGCATCATGGGCCTGCACACCGCGGGCCAGTACGGCAAGCGCAAGGCGCAGATCTCCGGCGAGATCTGGCTCGACGGCACCGAGCTGCTGTCCGCCGACCCGGACCACGTGCGCAAGCTGCGGGGCCGCGAGATGGCGATGATCTTCCAGGACCCGCTGTCCGCGCTGCACCCGTACTACACGATCGGCCAGCAGATCGTGGAGGCGTACCGGACCCACCACGACGTGGACAAGAAGACCGCCAAACGCCGTGCCGTGGAGATGCTCGACCGGGTCGGCATCCCCCAGCCGGACAAGCGCGTCGACAGCTACCCGCACGAGTTCTCCGGCGGTATGCGCCAGCGTGCGATGATCGCGATGTCGCTGGTCAACAACCCCGAACTGCTCATCGCGGACGAGCCGACGACCGCCCTCGACGTGACCGTCCAGGCGCAGATCCTCGACCTCATCCGGGACCTGCAGAAGGAGTTCGGCTCCGCTGTCATCATCATCACCCACGACCTGGGCGTCGTCGCCGAACTCTCCGACGACATCCTGGTGATGTACGGCGGCCGGTGCGTGGAGCGCGGCCCCGCCGAGAAGGTGTTCTACGAGCCCCGCCACCCCTACACCTGGGGCCTGCTCGGCTCGATGCCGCGCCTCGACCGCGACCAGCAGGACCGGCTCATCCCGGTCAAGGGCTCCCCGCCCTCGCTGATCAACATCCCGTCCGGCTGCGCCTTCAACCCGCGCTGCCCGTACGCGGACCTCCCGAAGGACAACGTCACCCGCACGGTCCGGCCCGAGCTGACCGAGGTCGGCGGCCGGCACTGGGCCGCCTGCCACATGACGCAGGAGCAGCGGGAGCGGATCTGGACCGAAGAGATTGCGCCGAAGCTGTGAGTGAGAACGCAGAGGACAAAGCAGAGGGCAAAGCAGTGAGCATCCCTGCACAGGCCGACGGCGCGGAACCGGGTACGACCACGGACGCGACCGCAGGCGAGACCGCGGGCGCGACCCTCACCAAGGACGCCGCCCCGGGCGAGATCCTGCTGAAGGTCACCGGGCTCCAGAAGCACTTCCCGATCCGTAAGGGCCTGCTCCAGCGCCAGACCGGCGCCGTCCGCGCCGTCGACGGCATCGACTTCGAGGTGCGCTCGGGCGAAACCCTCGGCGTGGTGGGCGAGTCGGGCTGCGGCAAGTCGACGATGGGCCGGCTGATCACCCGGCTGCTCGAACCGACCGCCGGAACGGTCGAGTTCGAGGGCAAGGACATCACGCACCTCGGCGTCGGCGGCATGCGTCCGCTGCGCCGGGACGTGCAGATGATCTTCCAGGACCCGTACTCGTCGCTGAACCCGCGCCACACCATCGGCACGATCGTCGGCGCCCCCTTCCGCCTCCAGAAGGTCACCCCCGAAGGCGGCATCAAGAAGGAGGTGCAGCGGCTGCTGTCGGTGGTCGGCCTCAACCCCGAGCACTACAACCGCTATCCGCACGAATTCTCCGGCGGCCAGCGCCAGCGCATCGGCATCGCCCGCGCCCTCGCGCTCAACCCGAAGCTGGTCGTCGCCGACGAGCCCGTCTCCGCGCTCGATGTGTCGATCCAGGCGCAGGTCGTCAACCTGCTGGACGACCTCCAGCAGGAGCTCGGGCTGACGTATGTGATCATCGCGCACGACCTGTCCGTGGTCCGCCATGTCTCGGACCGCATCGCGGTGATGTACCTCGGCAAGATCGTGGAGCTCGCCGATCGTGACGCGCTCTACAAGGCGCCGATGCACCCGTACACCAAGGCGCTGATGTCGGCGGTGCCGATCCCCGACCCCAAGCGCCGTTCGGCCAAGAGCGAGCGCATCCTGCTCCGTGGCGACGTGCCCTCGCCGATCAGCCCGCCGAGCGGCTGCCGCTTCCACACGCGGTGCTGGAAGGCGACGGAGATCTGCAAGACCACGGAACCGCCGCTGCTGGAGCTGAAGCCGGGCCAGCGGGTGGCCTGCCACCACCCGGAGAACTTCGAGGACCAGGCGCCGCAGGACACGGTCCTCCTCTCCGCCGCGAAGGACGCGGGGGAACTGGTGCCGGACGCGGTGCTCGCCGAGTCGGCGGAGACATCTGAGGCGCTGGCGGCCGAGGTGGCGGAGGCGGCCGAGGCCGCGGGGGAAGCCGAGGTGGCCGAGGAAGGCGCTGAGAAGTCGAACTCGGACGATAAGTAGAGGCTGTGGAGGGCGGCTGCCTTGCAATACAAGGCAGCCGCCCTCTGTGCGTAACAATGCTCAGGTGCTCCAGCAACTCTTCAACCCTTCCGTCCAGCACACGCTCGACCTGATCGGCATCTTCGTCTTCGCGATCTCCGGCGCCCTGCTGGCCGTCCGCAAGAACTTCGACGTCTTCGGCATCGCCGTCCTCGCCGAGGTCACCGCGCTGGGCGGGGGGCTGTTCCGGGACCTGGTCATCGGGGCCGTACCGCCCGCGGCGTTCACCGACCTCGGCTACTTCCTGACCCCACTGGTCGCCGCCCTCCTCGTCTTCTTCCTCCACCCGCAGGTGGAGCGCATCCAGACCGGCGTGAACGTCTTCGACGCGGCCGGGCTCGGGCTGTTCTGCGTCTCGGGCACGACGAAGGCGTACGAGTACGGGCTCGGCCTCACCGCCTCGGCGGCCCTCGGGCTCGCGACCGCCGTCGGGGGCGGCGTCCTGCGCGACGTGCTCGCCAACGAGGTCCCGTCGCTGTTGCGCTGGGACCGCGATCTGTATGCGGTGCCCGCGATGGTCGGCGCCGTCCTGGTCGTGCTGTGCATCCGCTACGACGCCCTCACTCCGCTCACCTCGGCACTCGCCGCGGCCACCGCGTTCGCGCTGCGGCTGCTCGCGATGCGCTTCCACTGGAGGGCGCCGAGGGCCTGGAACCGGAGGTCCTCGGCGACGGAGGCGGAGGGGCGAGGGGAGCGACGAGCGGAGGGACGAGAGGACGGACGAGAGGACGGACGAGAGGACGGACGAGCCCATAAAGCTACTGCTTAGTAATTTCCTGTTGTACGGTACCGCCATGACCCAGGTGACCCCGGCAACCCAGGCGACCATCGGCGACAGCGAGTTCGACCGCGACACCGCCGTGACGCGGCGCGACGAGGGTGTCTACGACATCGACCTCTCCGCCGGGTGGACGATCATCAACGCCGCCAACGGCGGATACCTCCTGGCCGTCCTGGGCCGTGCCCTCGCGGATGCCCTTCCGCACTCCGACCCGTTCACGGTCTCCGCGCACTACCTGACGGCGTCCCGTCCGGGCCCCGCGGTGATCCGCACGGACGTCGTCCGCACCGGCCGCACCCTCTCCACCGGCCAGGCCTCCCTCTTCCAGTACGACGACAACGGCCACGAGGTCGAACGGATCCGCGTCCTCGCCTCGTACGGCGACCTGGACTCCCTGCCCGACGATGTCCGTACGACGGCGAAGCCGCCCGTGTTCCCGCCCATGGACCGCTGCTTCGGTCCACAGGACGGACCGACCCCGGTCTCCGGCAGCTCGTCCATCACCGAGCGGCTGATGCTGAAGCTCGACCCGTCGACGCTCGGCTGGGCGCTCGGCGCACCGTCCGGGAAGGGCGAGATGCGGGCGTGGTTCGGCCTCGCGGACGGCCGCGACGCGGACCCCCTCTCGCTGCTGCTCGCGGTGGACGCACTGCCGCCCACCGCCTTCGAGCTGGGCATCTCGGGGTGGGTCCCCACGATCGAGCTCACCGTGCACGTACGGTCCCGCCCGGCGCCGGGCCCCCTGCGGGTCTCCCTCATCACCCGCAACCTCGCCGGCGGCTTCCTGGAGGAGGACGCCGAGGTCTGGGACAGCGCCGACCGTCTGGTCGCCCAGTCGCGGCAGCTGGCGCGGGTGCGGCTCGGCTGAGACCTGCCGCGCGGAGGCTGTCGGTGTGGTCGGTGTAGGGCGAACCGCACATCGATGGGTGTGGCTGGACGTTACGCGGAGAATGTCGCGACCAGCCACTCGGTGCCGCCGCCCAGCCGTGCTGAGAAGCGGCGGAGCCGGCCATCCGCCTCGACCCAGTAGCGGGTACGGCTTGGAGTGGTGCGGGCCGTTTCCGGGGTCGCCCCTTGGGGTGGGGTGGCGGAGGGGCCGGCGAACACCGTGACGGGGACTCCTGCTACTTCCTCGTCACCGAGGCGGCGGGCGCCGCTGCGGAGCAGCAGTTGGGCGTTGTCGGGACGGTCGGCGGCCAGGCTGAGCAGCAGAAGCAGCGCGGTGTCGATGGTGGACGCCCGAGCCGTGAGCTCGCGTTGGGCCCAGCCGCGCTGGGGTGGGGGCGTGGGGAGGGGGCCGGTCCAGTTGTGCCGCACGGAGACGGTGGTGTGGTTCCAGCGCAGGAGGTGGCGTCCGTGTTCGAGGACACCGCCGTTGCCTTGGAGGATGGCGAGTCCCGTTCCGTGGCGCCAGTCGAGGCGGCCGGTGAGCCGGGCGGGGTGGCCTTGGACGGGGATGTCGGCTGTGATCTGGGCGGTGCCGCGCCGGTAGTTGGTGAACCGGGTGAGGGCGAGCAGTTCGGCCTGCCGGGTGGTCAGGGCGGGGGCGGTCGTGGTGGTGGCCGGGGCGGGCGCCTTGTCGTGGGTGCAGGCCGATGTGCCGAGGAGGGTCAGCAGGGTCAGTGCGATGCCGCAGATGGGAAGGCGCGGCAGGGTGCGGCGGCGTGGCGGCGTCATCGTGCGGTCGCATCCTGGCGGTGGCGTGTGGCGAGGAGGTCCGGCGAGGGGAGGGGTACGCGGTCCGGGTGTACGTCGCCGGGCAGGTGGAGGGCGGGTGTGGCGGGCGCGGTGCGGGCGTGCGGGAGCTGTGGCTGGGCGGGGGGCGGGGCGACGTCGAGGAAGGGGATTCCGGCCGGTGGCGGGGTGGTGCGGGTGCCCGGGGCCGTGGGGGAGGACTTGCTGTTTCCCCGCGGGCAGGGTGCGGTGCGGGGGAGGTCTTCGGGAAGGGTGCGGTGCAGGGTGTTGCCGCGCAGGCAGTTGCCGTGACCGGGGGATCGGGCCGATGCCCGGTAGGTGATGTCGACCGCGTTGCCGGACAGGGTGTTGTCCTCCAGCCGGTTGCCCAGGGGAGGTACGTCCTCGTGGGAGGCGAGCACGATACCGGCCCGTGAGTTGCCGCTGACGCGGTTGCGCAGAAGCGTGTTGTCCTGGCCGCCGGCGATGCCGATACCGATCCCGAAGCCGCCGTCGGCCTGCTCGGGGGTGTCGGGGGCGTTGTTGTCGGAGACCAGGTTGCCTGCGATCACGCCACCGGTCTGGGGTACATACGCTTCCTGGTAGTCGGTGTTGACGGTCAGGCCGACCCGGTTGTGGGTGAACCGGTTGCGCAGCACCCAGATGGGGCCGCTGGCGTTGGTGCCCTCGTAGCCGATGGCGTTGTGGTCGGCGATGTTGTCCTGGACGAGTACGTGGCAGGGCTTGCACTGGCCCACGTAGAGGCCGGAGTCGGCACTGCCGGAGGCGTGGTTGCGCTCGATCACGCCGCGTTGGGCGTTGAACGCGTAGATGCCGTACAGGCCGTTGGCGTGAGCGGTGACATAGCGGACGCGGAAGCCGTCCAGAGGAGGGAAGCGGGCCGGGTCCAGGCGCTGGTAGCCGTCGCTGCCGCGGGCGAGTCCGCCGTCGGCGTCGCTCATACCGGTGACCAGGACCCCGTTGAGGAGGTGGTTGCGGACGGTCAGGTTCTCCACGGAGACGCCCGCGGCGGTGACCACGACGCCGTTGGAGCGCCGGCCCTGGCCGTCGATGATGACGCGATTGCGATCGGTGCCCCGCAGCACCACGCGTGCGGTGCGCACCCGCACGCTCTCGTGGTACACGCCGGGCGAGACGAGCACCAGGTCGCCGGGGCGGGCCCGGGCGAGGGCGGCGTTGATCGTCGCCGCCTGCGTCGGCACCCGGATGGTGGCGGGCCGGGCTGAACGGGCGGGGGCGTGGCCGTCGGTGGGGGTGGACGTTCCCGAGCAGCCGCCGCACAGGAGCGCGGCAGCCAGCACGCCGCCCAGCATTGCGGCGCGCCAACGGCCGTGTGCCCGGCGGGCGATGAGCGGCATCATGTGCGGTTTCTTCCGATCCGTGAGGACAGCGGGATTTAGCTTAAAGTGCTCGAATGACCACTGACAGTACTCGGTTGGGTGAATCAGGTACGGAGCAGCGGCCGTTGCGGCGCAGGGCGCTGGTGAGGGGCACGGCGGCCGTAGTGGCCGGCGGAATCACCGGATACGTGGTCGGTGCGCGGGAACGGCCGGCCACTTCCCTGAGCGGCGTGACCCGGGCGGGGGTCTCCCGGGCGGGGTTGTCTCCCGCGCCGGGGGCGGTGGCCGTGTCCGCCCGGGGCGGTCGCCAAGCCGGGGTCGACCGTCCGGTACAGCCTCAGCAGCACGTGGCCCTGTCGGTGTACGACCTGCCAGGAGCCGGCCACTCGGACTCGCCGGGCAGTGACTTCGTGCGCCGGAGCGGGAGACTCGTCGCCGAGTTGGGCACCCGTGTCCTCACGCTCACCGCGCGCGACGGTGACGCGGCCTTGGGCGGGCTCCCGCCGGGCGACCTGACCGTCACCGTAGGAGTGGGCCCACGGGTCGTCGCCGCAGTGGACGGCGACCTGCCCGGAGCCCGTGAACTGCCTGGTTTCGCCCGGGAGGAGATGCCCGACTCGGTCCGGGGCGGCGATCTGATGATCCAGGTCTGCGCGTCCGACCCGCAGGTGGTGACGCTGGCCGACGGCGCCCTGAGAGCCTGGCTCCAGGAGCAGTCGACGGTGCCGCGCTGGACGCAGCACGGTTTCCGGCACCCTGCGCCGCCCACACGCGCGGGACAGGCCGGACAGCCGGTGCCGGTGCGCAATCTGCTGGGGTTCCTGGACGGCATCGTCGTACCGCGCAGCGGACGGGAGTTGGACCGGGAGGTGTGGCTTCCGGCCCCGGCCCGGGTGCGGGGCGGCACGGTCGCGGTGGTGCGGCGCCTGCGGCTGGATGTGGCACGTTTCCTCGCTCAGGGCCTCGCACAGCAGGAGCGGGCGATCGGGCGGCGTCGCGAGGACGGGGCACCACTGAGCGGCGGCGGCCCGGACGCACCCCTGGACCTGGGCGCGAAGTCCCCGCAGGGCCGTTACCTGCTCCCCGCCATGGCCCACGCACGCCGCGCCAACCCGGGCGGCACAGGCAGCGGACTGATGCTGCGCCGCGGCTACAGCTACGCCAACGGACCGGAGGACCGCGGGCTGCTGTTCATCTGCTTCCAGCGTGAACTGCGCACGTTCGTGGCCACGCAGCAGCGGCTGGATGACGGCGACGATCTGTCCTCCTTCGCCATGGCCACCGCCTCCGGCACCTTTCTCGTGCTACCGGGATTCACCGGGACGCGTCCGCTTGGCGCCGCACTGTTCTCCTGACCACTGTTCTCCTGAGCCGGGAAGAAACCGGTGTGCCTGGAAGAAACCGGTGTGCCTGGAAGAAGCCGGAGGATCCGGGCCGCCCGTACCGGCGTGGCCCGGATCCTCCCGGCGGACGCGGGGCGACTGTCAGGTGCCCGCCCACATTCCGGCGTCCAGGTCGTGGTTGACCGAGCCGGGCGGGCCGGTCGTCACCTTCGCCACCGCGGTCGGGGCTCGGTCGTCGCCGCCGGTCCACTCGGCGTCCGAGTTGGTCGCTGGGTCCGGGCCCGTGGTGGGCGTCCACTTCAGTTGGGCGATGGTGGGGCGGCGGGGCAGTTTGCTGGTGTCGGCGGTGGTCTTGTCGAACTCCACCGTGTAGGCGGTGTTCGGCTGGAGACCGTCGCGATGGTCGAAGTAGTACTCGCCCTTGGCGTCGGTCTTCTTCGTCGCGATGACCCGCCCGGCCGAATCCTTGAGGGTGACGGTCACGTCCGGGATGCCGTTGATTTCGTTGCCGTCGGAGTTCTGGGTGCCGCCGCCGTCGTCGAGCCAGACCCGGTTGCCGATCTGCACCGGCGGGTCGTCACACAGCAGTTCCAGGTCGCCCAGACCATTGGCCTTGCCGAAGCCGCCGTCGGTGGCGTAGACGACCCCGAACCCGTCCTTGACCGCGTCACGATGGCCCGTCGTCCGGTCGAACCACCCGATCCCGCCGGAGTTGATGGTGCGCGCCGGATCCAGGAAGGTGCTGGCGATCGTGTCCTGCTGCAGCGGCAGCGCGAGCGCGCCCCACGCCGCCTCCCGGTGGCCGGTCCCGGTGTAGAAGGTGTCGCCGGTGAACCACTCGTTGCCGCCCTGCGGGCGGGGGCAGTCGGCGCTGCCCTCCCAGTGGTAGGTGCCGGACTTGCGGCAGACCTTGATGATGTCGCCGCCGGTGACGGTGCTCTCGATGGGTCCGTTGGGGTTGGCGTTGGGGATCTGCAGCCCGGACTGGTCTCCGAACCGGTCGCGGAAGCCCAGGACCAGGCCGCCGTCACGCTCGATCTCGATGTCGCTGAGCATGGGCTGTGGGTAGGCCACGTTCCCCATGGGGAACGTGGCCAGGTTGTCCTGCGTCCACGGCTTCCAGTCGCCCGGGGTGGGATCATTGGCCGGGTCGCGGGGGAAGTTCAGTGGTTCGTCGACGATGGGCGCGGCGCCGAACGTGGCAGTGGTCGGGTCGTACGTCCACACCACCGCCCTCAGCTTGGTGGGATCCTGCGTGCTCTCGGCGGAGCAGACGCCGCCCACGTACACCACACCGTCGCGCACCCCGAGGCCCATCGGCCGCCAGTCGCCGGCGGGGGAACAGGCGGAATCCGGGATCGGGACCGGTGCGCGCTGGGGACCGCCGGCCGTGGCCTGCGTCGCGTCGTAGGTGTAGAGATTGCCGTCGTTCATGTTGACGACGTACAGCTCCGAGCCGTCCGAAGAGATGTCGATGTCGCCGAGAGACTCCTTGCCGGGCCGGTTGGCGAACGGGGCATCCACTCGATTGCCCTGCTGGTGCGGGGTCGCTCCCGCGTTGGGAACCTTCGTGAACAGGCTGGTGGCGCCCGTGGTCCGGTCGGTCACGTAGATCGCGCCCTGGTCGTCGGGGCCGTACTCGGTGTGGCGCTTGGCGTAGGCCCCGGAGAAGAGCCGCTTGTCCTTCTTGCGGTAGGCGAGCCCGTAGACAGCGCCGGTGTCCTGGACCGTGGCGATCGGCTTCGGGTTCGTGGTGCTGCCCTGGGTGTCTCCGCGGGAGTTGTACGGGAAGGTGACCAGCGTCTTCTCGCCCGGCTTGGTCGCCGCCTGCTGGCAGGCCGTGACCAGGGTGGGATTGTCCTGGCAGTAGTCGTCGGGATTCCACACGGCCATGTTGAGCGTGGTGTCCTGGCCTCTTCTCATGTTGACGAAGCCCAGGTGGGAGGACAGTCCCGTGCCGGCGAACGCCGGCTGGAGGAAGCCGGTGCCGGTGGCCGGGTCGTACTTGTCCGGCCAGTCGATCAGCTCGACCTTGTACTTCCCCTCGGAGTAGTCCCAATCATCGAAGTCGATGGTGACGGTCCCGTTGGGACCGACCGGGTAGGTCCGTGTCTCTCCTGACTGGTCGCTCGTGACGCGAATGGTCGCCCCGGCCAAGGCGGTCTGGATCTGCGGGTTGAGAGTCCCCTTCGCGGCGAACTCCCTGAACACATTGACCGTCAGCTTGCCCTCGCCGGGGTCGGCGGCGGCCGGCACGGCAGGCACCAGCAGGGCGCCGGCGCAACTCAGCGCCATCACCGCCCGCCAGGCTGTTCGTCGGATCACGTCATTCCCATCTCTGCCTCGCAGTTGCCATGGAAGGGGGCGCAGAACGGACACGGGCTTCGCCCGGAGCCCTGGATGTTCGGCGGCTTTCGACAGGAGAAACGCGGGTCAGGTCTCGGACGTCAGGCCTCTCATGAGTCCTGTGCAAACACGGCCCCCTCGCTGCATCGCAGCCACACCCCTAGCTCATAGTAACTGCGCGCGCACGGAAGGTAGCTATAGGCCGAATGGGTGACCGCGGGCCTGCTGAAGCCGCCGAGGCAGCTGAGGCGGCTGCGGACAGCGCCTCGAAGACGAACTCGGACGACAAGTAGAGACTGTCAGAGGGAGGTTGCCTTGCCACGCAAGGCAACCTCCCGCTGTGGGTGACGATGCTCAGCTGCTCCAGCAGCTCCCTGTCGGTGCCGTCTGGAATCCTGGGCCGGTGAAGGCCGACCGTCTGCTCTCGATCCTCCTGCTGCTCCAGACTCGCGGCCGCGTCCCGGCACACGAACTCGCCGAGCGCCTTGAGGTGTCGGTGCGGACCATCTACCGGGACGTCGAGGCGCTGTCGGCGTCCGGCGTGCCGGTGTACGCCGAACGCGGACGGCACGGCGGGATCGAGCTGCTCGCGGGCTTCCGCACGGACGTCACGGGGCTGACCGCCGACGAGTCCCGCGCCCTGTTCGTCCTCGCGGCGCAGGGCGCGCACGCGGCGCTCGGCCTGGACGAGGCACTCGGCTCGGCGCTGCGCAAGGTGATGGCCGCGCTGCCCGCACCGCACCGGCCGGCCGCCGAGGCCACCAGCCGCCGCGTCCTCGTCGACGCCTCGCGCTGGAAGGGCGGTCCACGGCGGGCCGTCGACCTGGAGACACTGCGGGACGCCGTCTTCGCCGACCGGCGGCTGCGGCTGAGCTACCGGCACAGCGGCGCCGCGGAACCGAGCACGTACACGGTCGACCCGTACGGGCTCGTGTCCAAGGCAGGCGTCTGGTACCTGGTCGCCGACCGGCGAGGAAAACCGCGGCTGTTCCGCGCGGACCGCGTACGGTCGGCGACCGTGCTGAGCGACCCGGTGAAGCGCCGCCCCGGCGTCGAACTCGCCGATGTCTGGGAGGCGCTGCGGCGCCAGGTCGAGGAGCGGCCGACGGGCATCGACGTCACGGTGCGGGTGCGGCGCGCGTACGTTGACATGTTCCTGCGTCTCCAGGCCGCCTGGCTGACCGCCCTGCCGGAAGAGCCGGAGGGCGACGGCGGGAGCGAGTGGCTGACCGCGCACCTGTCCTACGGGCGCCTCGGTGAGGTACGTGGGCTCCTCGTCTTCGCCGACCGGCTGGAGGTCCTCTCGCCCCCCGAGGCACGCGCCGAACTGGCCGCGGCGGCCGCCTCCGTCATGGAGGTGTACCAGGACTGAGCCGCGGGGGAGGCGACCTGACCCACCGCGTACGTGTGCGGTGCGGCGCGCCCCGGCAGCACGGTTTCGTGGAACCCCGAGGGGTGCCCCACGTGCCGTCGACCGAAGCGCCGGCGCGGGCGCGTGCCCGGCACCACGTCGGCCGAGGCCGACGGACGGCACCCCCGTAGAATCGGCCCCATCATGGCTTACCTCGACCACGCAGCGACGACTCCGATGCTCCCGGAGGCGGCAGAGGCCCTGACCGCCCAGCTCGGCATCACCGGCAACGCCTCCTCGCTGCACGCGGCAGGCCGCAGGGCCCGCCGCACCGTCGAGGAGGCCCGCGAGACCCTCGCCGAGGCCCTGGCCGCCCGACCCAGCGAGGTCGTCCTCACCTCCGGCGGCACCGAGGCCGACAACCTCGCCGTGAAGGGCCTGTACTGGTCACGCCGTGACGCCGACCCCGCCCGCACCCGCGTCCTCGCGAGCCCCGTCGAGCACCACGCGGTGCTGGACGCCGTCCACTGGCTGGGCGAGCACGAGGGCGCCACCGTCGAGTACCTGCCGGTCGACGCACACGGCCGCGTCCACCCCGAGGCCCTGCGCGAGGCCATCGCCCGCAACCCCGACGACGTCGCCCTGGCCACCGTCATGTGGGCCAACAACGAGATCGGCACGATCATGCCGGTTCGTGAACTCGCCGACGTGGCAGCGGAGTTCGATGTCCCCCTGCATGCCGACGCTGTCCAGGCCTTCGGTCAGGTCCCCGTCGACTTCGGTGCCTCCGGCCTCGCGGCGATGACCGTCTCCGGCCACAAGATCGGCGGCCCGTACGGGATCGGCGCGCTGCTCCTGGGCCGCGAGTACAGCCCGGTACCCGTCCTGCACGGTGGCGGCCAGGAGCGCCACGTCCGCTCCGGCACGCTCGACGTACCGGCCGTCGCCTCGTTCGCCGTCGCGGGCCGTCTCGCCGCCGAGCAGCGCGAGTGGTTCGCCCGGGAGATCGGTGCCCTGCGTGACGAACTGATCGCCGCGGTCCGTACGGCCGTCCCGGACGCGATCCTCGGTGGCGATCCGTCCCCCGGCGGCCGCCTGCCGGCCAACGCCCACTTCATGTTCCCGGGCTGCGAGGGGGACTCGCTCCTGCTCCTGCTGGACGCCCAGGGCATCGAGTGCTCCACCGGCTCCGCGTGCACGGCGGGCGTCGCCCAGCCCAGCCATGTGCTCCTCACCACCGGCACCGACCCCGACCTGGCCCGTGGCACCCTGCGCTTCTCCCTCGGCCACACCTCCACGGAGGCGGACGTCGAGGCGCTCGCGAAGGCGATCGGCCCGGCGGTGGAGCGGGCGCGGAACGCGGGTCTGAGCTAGGGCGAGTCTGCGCATCGTGACGCCGCCGGGGTTGCGTGCCGACGTCGCCATGGGACGATTTTCGTAAGCAGCCAGAAAGAGGACAAGGGGACTCATATGTCTGCGATCAAGGAAAGCGTCGACATCGCCCGTCGTCCCGAAGACGTCTTCACGTACGTGACCAACCCAGAGCACCTCCCCGAATGGCAGGAGAGCATCGTCTCGGTACGGCCCGTGGGGGACGCCCCTCTGACCGTGGGCTCGCGGGTCGTGGTGACCCGGCGGATCGGCCGCCGGGAGGTCCCGATGACCACGGAGGTCACCGAGCTGGATCCGCCGAGGAGTTGGCGTCTCGACGGCGTCGACGGCCCCATCCGGGGGCATGTGAAGGGGACGATCGAGCCGATCGCCGGCGGTGAACGGTCGCGCGTCACCCTGTCCGTCGACTTCGAGGAGCACGGCATCGGCAGGGTGATCGGCCCACTCGTCATGCGCCCGCACGCCCGCAAGGAGATGCCGCAGAACGAGCTGACGCTGAAGAGACTGCTCGAAGGCGGCGCATGACCGCGTGACCCCGTGACCGTGACCCCGTGACGCCGCCGGGTTCGCGCGGACAGGCGGGCGTGCGTCGCGCGGACAGGCGGGCGTGCGGCGGCGGGCGCCCGCCGACGGGCTGGATCACGTCTCCGCCGCCGTGGCCTCCTGCCGTACCTGCCGTACCCGTACCTGCCGTACGAGCCGCATGTACCGGTCCCAGTCCCAGTGCGGGCCGGGGTCCGTGTGGTCCGTGCCCGGCACCTCCACGTGCCCGATGATGTGCTTGCGGTCGACCGGGATCTCGTACCGCGCGCATATACGGGCCGTGAGCCGCGCGGACGCCTCGTACATCTCGTCCGTGAAGGAGGACGCCCGCTCCACGAAGCCCGCGTGCTCGATGCCGACGCTCCGCTCGTTGTACTCGCGGTTTCCCGCGTGGAACGCCACGTCCAGCTCGCGGATCATCTGGGTGACGTGGCCGTCGTCGCGCACGACGTAGTGCGAGGCCGCGCCGTGCGCCGGGTCCTGGAAGACCTTCACCGCGCTCTCGAAGCTGCCCTGGGTGACATGAATGATCACCATGTCTATTCCGTAGTCGTCGGGCCGGTCCGCGCGCCGCCAGTTCGCGTCCGACGCCGACACCCAGCGGGCTCCCGCGAAGTCGACCTCGCCCTCCTTGCGCGGCTTGGCCACGCCCGGCACGCGCCACCACAGCCGCCCGAGCTCGTCGCGGGCGAGCACGGCGGTGCCCGCGGCGGCCACCGCCCCGCCGATGAGCAGAGCACGCCGCCCGATCCGCCGGTCGCCGTCCCGGGGAGGCTTCTTCCCCGGAGACCTTCGTTTCCCCATGTGATCACCAACGGATACCCGCGGGACCCGGTTCCCGCGGCCCCGTACTCTTGAAGGGCTATGACTGAGACCTCGCAGCGTTCCCGTCCCCTCCGTGTCCTCGCCGCCATGTCGGGCGGTGTGGACTCCGCCGTCGCGGCCGCCCGCGCGGCCGAAGCAGGGCACGACGTGACGGGCGTTCACCTCGCGCTGTCCGCGAACCCGCAGTCGTTCCGCACCGGCGCGCGCGGCTGCTGCACCATCGAGGACTCGCGCGACGCCCGCCGCGCCGCCGACGTCATCGGCATCCCCTTCTACGTCTGGGACCTCGCCGAGCGCTTCCGCGAGGACGTCGTCGAGGACTTCGTCGCCGAGTACGAGGCCGGACGCACCCCGAACCCCTGCCTGCGCTGCAACGAGAAGATCAAGTTCGCCGCGCTCCTGGACAAGGCCCTCGCGCTCGGCTTCGACGCGGTGTGCACGGGCCACTACGCGCAGGTGATCCTCAGGGAGGACGGCACGCGCGAGCTGCACCGCGCCTCCGACATGGCCAAGGACCAGTCGTACGTCCTCGGCGTGCTCGACGAGAAGCAGCTCGCCCACGCGATGTTCCCGCTGGGCGACACGGTGACGACCAAGGAGGAGATCCGCGCGGAGGCCGAGCGCCGTGGCCTCGCGGTCGCCAAGAAGCCCGACTCGCACGACATCTGCTTCATCGCCGACGGCGACACCCAGGGCTTCCTGGCCCGCCGGCTGGGCAGGGCGGAGGGCGACATCGTCGACGAGTCCGGCACCAAGGTGGGCACCCACGAGGGCGCGTACGGCTTCACGATCGGCCAGCGCAAGGGCCTGCGCATCGGCACCCCGGCCCCCGACGGCAAGCCCCGCTACGTGCTGGACATCTCCCCCGTGGACAACACGGTGACGGTGGGCCCGGCGGCCTCCCTGGACGTGAGCGCCCTGACGGCGATCAAACCGCGCTGGTGCGGTACGGCCCCCTCCGGCCCGGGCACCTACACCGCCCAGCTCCGCGCCCACGGTGGCGAGACGGAGGTCACGGCGGAACTGGTCGACGGCACCCTGGAGGTGTCCTTCGCTGCTCCAGTCCGGGGCGTGGCCCCCGGTCAGGCGATCGTCCTGTACGACGGGACGCGGGTGGTGGGGTCGGCGACGATCGCGACGACGGTGAGGGCGACGACCGACGTCAAGGTCGGCTGACGGTCCTCTGGCCACGCTCTGGTATTCGTCATAAGCTGCTTGATGTGGGTTACCCACATCAAGTGGCGTGAAATGGCGAACTTACCAGCGATCGAACAGGAGGCCCCCATGCTGCTCAGCTTCCGGGTGGCCAACCACCGGTCGATTCGCGACGAGGTCGAGCTGTCGCTGGTGGCGACCGAGTTCAATGAGAGAACCGGCCGTGACACCGGCATGCGCTCGCAAAAGAAGCAGCTGGAGATACTGCCCACGGTCGGCGTCTTCGGCGCCAACGCCTCCGGCAAGTCGAACCTGCTGCTGGCGATGTATTTCATGCGCAGGGCCGTCCGCGAGTCCTTCGCTGACTGGAGCAAGGAACCGGGCGTACCGCGCGAGCCCTTCGCGCTCGACCCGAGCGCGCGGGACGACACCAGCCTCTTCGAGGTGGAGCTTCTTCTCCCCACTCGCGGCGAGCCTGTCCGCTACACATATGGCTTCGAGCTGTCCGACGAGCGAGTGGAAGCCGAATGGCTGCATGCCTACCCCAGTGGGCGCCGTCAGGTGTGGTTCGACCGGGAAGCCGGACGGCCCGAGTCCGAAGGCGGTGAGTTCCGCATCCCTCGTACGGGACTGCGGGGCGCCCAGGACGCCTTCACCAACTTCACCCGGCCGAACTCGCTCTTCCTGACCGTGGCCGCCGCGATGAACCATCCGCAGCTCTCCGCGATTCATCGATGGTTCCTCGACAACTTCTGGCTCGTCGAGCCTGGCGAGGAGGTGGCGGTCCGCACTCACTGGACGAGAGATCTGATCAACGAGGCTCATCTCACCGACGGTGACCTGCGTGACCGCTTCGTCACCCTGCTGCGGTCGGCGGATCTCGGCATCACCGACCTCTCCGTCGACCCGGACACCGGAGATCCGCAGCTTCTGCACCGCTCAGCCGTCGGCAAGGACCTGCCGTTGGACTTCTGGAACCAGGAGTCACTCGGCACTCACGCTTGGTTCGCCTTCCTCGGCCCTTTGCTGAGCGTCCTCAAGAGCGGCGGGACCCTCCTCGTCGACGAGCTCGACTCCAGCCTGCACCCGCTGCTCGCGGCGGAGGTGATCCGCATCTTCCAGGACGAGGAGGCCAACCCCCGTACGGCCCAGCTCGTCTTCACGACCCACGACGCGACGCTGCTGGGGCCCACGGTCGCCGAGCGGCCTCTCGATCGCGACCAGGTGTGGATCACTCTGAAGAGCCGCACAGGGGAGACCGAGCTCTACCCGCTGACCGCCGCCCGCAAGGTCCGCAATGACGAGAATCTGGTACGGCGTTATCTGCAAGGCGGTTACGGCGGCGTACCCCGCCTGACCAACGGCGAGGTGGCGCGCCAGTTGGCCCTGCTCGAAGAGGGGCTGAAGGCGACAGCGTGAGCGGTAACAGAGCACAGGGCGAGCGCCGCAAACGTCGCGACCGCCCAGGCAGGGGCTCGGTACGCCGTCCCCTCTCCACCTACCGGGACCCCTCCCAGCGAACGATCTACGTAGCCACCGAGGGCGCTAAGACCGAGCGCGACTACATCACCCTCCTCAATCATGCCTACGGCGAGGAGAAAAAATTCCACCTGCACTTCTGCAGGCACCACGACAACAACGGACTGCGCCCCGTCGAGGTGGTCAAGCGTGTTCTTGCCGAGGCCGACCCGTACGACGAGAAGTGGGCGCTCTTCGACCGGGACTCCGGTGACAAGACCCCCGAGGAGATCCGGGAGGCCATGCGGCTTGCGGCCGAGCAGGGCGTACACGTGGCCCTCTCTCACCCCTCCTTCGAACTGTGGCTGCTCCTTCACTTCAAACAGCACACGAGCCCGGAGAGCGGCCTGAGCGCCATCGTCCTCGACCGGCTGCGCAGCCACCCGGAGGCCGACGGCTTCGTGGACTACGACACGCAGTCCGGCGACCGGGGCAAGGGACTCGGAGGCCCGCGCGGGCGGTCGTTGCTCGGCCGTGAGCGGACCGCCGTACGCAACGCACGGAAGCTGGTGGCGCTGTGCCCGCACCCGTCCGGCGGCTGCTCGGCCAAGGGCCTGACGGTGGAGAGAATTCCCGGGCCGAGGAGCGAGACGAAGGAGACCTACGAGGAGTGGAACCGCCGCACCGGCCACGCTGCCAGCTGTGACCCGGTCCGGCGCGATCCATCAGCCGATGTGTGGCGTCTCCTGGTCAGTCTCGGCATCGGAACGGACGAATCGTAGCAACCGGACGAACGGATTTCGTTCGGCCTACCGCCCGGACTACGCTTCCGGGGTTCTCCCGATTCCGACGGCGTACGTACGAAGGACTGGCTCACCTTGGCCCGTATCACCCTGCCCCAGCTTGAACGGCACCTCTTTTCGGCCGCCGACATCCTGCGCGGCAGGATGGACGCCTCGGAGTACCGTGACTTCATCTTCGGGATGCTGTTCCTCAAACGTGCCTCGGACGAGTTCCAGCCCGAATGGGAGCGCGTCTACGCGGATGCCCTGGAACGGACGAGAGGAGACAAGGGCAAGGCCCTGGAGCGGGCCAACGACAGGGACAAGTACCCCCGTGTCTTCTACGTCCCGCCACGCGCTCGCTGGTGGAGAGGCCCGCACATCGACCCGCGGACCCCGGGCAACCCGGCCCCCGGCATCAGCGCACTGGTCGACAAGGTGGGCCAGGGACTGGATCAAGCCCTGGCGGCACTCCAGGAGAGCAACGACAAGCTGGACGGCGTTGCCCGGCACATCAACTTCAATGAGGTCGTCGGCACCAAACCCCGCTTCACCAACGCCGAACTGCGCTCTCTCATCCGGCACTTCAGCCTCTACCGGCTGCGCAACGAGGACTTCGAGTTCCCGGACATGCTGGGCGCGGCGTACGAGTACCTGCTGGCCCGGTTCGCAGACTCCGCCGGCCAGCGTGGGGGCGAGTTCTACACCCCGCGCGAGGTCGTGCGCATGATGGTGCGCCTCGTCGACCCCAAGCCGGGCGACAGCGTCTACGACCCATGCGCGGGTTCCGGTGGCATGCTCATCGCCGCGCGGGAGTACGTGGAGGAGAGCGGCGGTGGCCCGGACGATCTGGGGATCAACGGCCAGGATAAGAACGGCCCGTCCTGGTCCATGGCCAGCATGAACATGGTGCTGCACGGCATCCACGAATTCGACCTCCAGCACGGCGACACCCTCGTCGAGCCGCTCCACCTCACCGCGGGCAACAGGCTGCGCACCTTCACCAAGGTTCTCTCGAACCCCCCTTTCTCCCTCAACTACGACGCTGAGCTGGTCAAGAAGGCCGACAATGACCACGGCAAGCGGATGCACTGGGGATACGCACCTGAGAGCGGCAAGAAGGCCGACCTGATGTTCGTCCAGCACATGATCTCGGTGCTGGAGCACAACCGGGACGCCGTCGCCGCCACGGTCATGCCGCACGGCGTCCTGTTCCGCGCGGGCAAGGAGCGCGACATCCGGGTGGAACTCCTGGAGCAGGACTGCATCGAGGCCGTGATCGGCCTGGGCCCGAACCTCTTCTACGGCACCGGAATCCCCGGCTGCATCCTGGTTCTGCGCAGACACGGCCGTAAGGCCCCAGCACGCGAGGGCCAGGTCCTGTTCATCAACGCCGACCGTGACTTCCGTGCCGCCCGCAACCAGAACGAACTGGGCGAGGGACACGCGGAGAAGATCGTCACGGTCTACCGGGAGTGGCTGGAGGAGCCGGGCTACTCACGCCTGGTGAGCGTCGACGACCTCCTGGCCGCCGACGCCAACCTCAACATCCGCCGCTGGGTGGACAATTCACCGCCGCCCGAGCCCCAGGACGTACGGGCACACCTGTACGGCGGCGTCCCGACGGCCGAGATCGAGATCAAAGCCGGCCTGTTCCACGCGTACGGCATCGACATCGCCGACCTCTTCGAGCGACGGGAGGACGACGAGGACTACGTCGACTTCCTCCCGGAGGGCCCGGAGGCTACGGCGGCCCGTATCCCTGAGCTGGCGGCGCCGAAGGAGGCACAGGTCAGGGAGACCTACGAGGAGTGGTGGGCGGAGCAGGCAGGTGGTTTCACGGCGCTCATCGGTCACCAGGAACTGCTACCGCTGCGCGGTCGGCTGGTGAAGGGCTTCACCAAGGCCCTCCGGGACGTGGGCATGCTCGACCGTTACGACGCTGCGGGCATCGTCGCCGACTGGTGGATGGCCGTCCGGTACGACCTGAAGGCCCTGGCGGCCGGAGGATATGACCGGGTGCTGGACGGCTGGATCGACTCGGTGGAGACCATGGTCGAACCGGTACTGCCCGACGACGACGCGGACGATGACGGCGGGAACGGCGGCGCGGGTGCCGGCGGGAAGGGCAAGATCCGCGGCCGCAAGAAGACGACGGTCACGGCGGCCGACCGCCGCCGCGCCCTCGACCAGCCGGTCGTACGGGTGCTGATCCCCGGATTCCTGGATGAGGTGGCCCGCGCGGACGAGGAACTGGCTCGGGCGGACGCGGTGTTGAAGTCGGCGGTGGCGGAGCTGGCGGCTGCGCAGCCTCCGTTGACCGGGGACGCTGACGAGGACGCGGACGACTCGGGTGACGAGGGGGATGAGGCGGAGCGCGGGCCCGTGGACCCGGAGGAGATCAAGCGCCTGGAGAAGACGGTGGCCCGCCTGCGCAAGGAGCGCACGGCGGCCTCCCGTCACCGCTCGGCCCTGGACGACCGCTTCCTGAGCGACCTGCGGGCGGCGGCGAAGCAGGCCAAGGCGGAGGTGGACGGCGCACAGCGTGTCGTCCTGACGGTGTTCGGCGCCGGGTTGGCCGACCGCTTGGACGCGGCGGTGGCCGCCGGGCGGCGCGAACTGGTGGCGGCGATTCGGGGGTGGGCGGACAAGTACGCGGTGTCGCTGGAGGAGCTGGAGGGGGAGAGCGAGGCTGCGGCGGGGGAGCTGGGGGCCTGGTTGAAGGAGCTTGGGTATGCGCGGTGAGGTGAGGCTGGGTGAGTGGCTGACCCGCATCGAGGCCGGTAAGAGTCCTGCAGCTGAGGACACCCCTGCGGGCGAGGGCGAGTGGGGAGTCCTCAAGGTGAGTGCCGTGCAGCCAGATGGATTTGCAGCGCGGGAGAACAAGGTTATTCGCGACATGGCTCTGGTGCATCCGCGATACGAGGTGCGGCACGGCGATCTGTTGGTGACCCGAGCAAACACGGAGGAGCTGGTAGGTCTGGCCTGCGTGGCTGATATGCCTCCGCCGAGGCTCCTACTCAGCGACAAGACGCTCCGACTCCATGTCGATGGGACACGTGCTGACCGGAAGTTTGTGCAACTGGTTCTTGCTCGCTCCGAGAGCCGACACTGCGTCAGGGCTCTGGCGACCGGCACGAGCGCGGGCATGAAGAACATCGGCCAGGAGCAGATAAGGCAACTTCCTGTTCCTGACGTGCCGCTGGAGGAGCAGCGCGGGATCGTCGCCGCCCACGCCGCGTTCGACCGGCGTATCGGGGCGCTGGATGAGGTGCGGAGCAAGCTGCGAGTGGCCGCCAGGGCAGCTCTGGCCATCAACCTGCAAGGGGTGCCTCGTGTTGAGTACAAGCCCCTCAAGGACGTACTCCAGCGAGTGGAGACAGGGTGGAGCCCTGTTTGTGAATCCCGAACGCCAGCCGAGGATGAGTGGGGTGTTCTGAAACTCAGCGCCGTCACATCAGGCAGCTACGACGAGTCTGAAGCCAAGGCATTGCCACTGCAGACTCCGCCTCGTACAGGGCTTGAGGTGAGACCAGGTGACGTGCTGATGTCTCGTGCAAACGGCGTCAAGGCGCTGGTTGGTGTTGCCTGTGCGGTCGAGCAAACCCGTCCGTGTCTGATGCTTCCAGACCTGATGTTCCGGCTGTTGGCCGACCCGGATCTCCTCGACCAGCGGTTCCTGGGACTTGTGCTCAGCTCGGATCCTGTACGGCGCCAGATCGACGACGCCATGCGGGGATCAAGTGGTCAGTACAAGATCTCCAAAGCTGACGTGCAGAGCCTCCAGGTGCCGTGCATGCCACCAGAGGGACAGCGCCGCGTTGTCGCTGTCCATGCCGAGTTCATGCAGCGGATTGACGTGCTGAGCAGGCAGATTGGCAAACTTCGCACTCTTCAACAGGCGGTTGTCGAGGATCTGTTCGCGGGGCGCGGTCGGGTACGGCCGGCAGCCGCCTGAGAGGTCGCTCCGACGGCGGGTTACTCGGCGTGGAACCTGGGCGCGCCTGTCTTCACGCTTTGCAGGAGCGCCCCGAAGGTGACCGGACGGGTCGTCAGAACCTCGGCAGGACACTCGCTTTCGCGCAGGGCTATGCCGCTCTCGGTGGACGCGAGCTCGACGCAGTTGTTACCCCCTTCGTCGGAGAACGACGACTTGACCCAGTGCAGGCCGGACACGTGTGGACCCCTCTTACAGCTCTTTGGCGACGGTGCGGATGAAATCCCTCGACTTGGAGGGAGTCAACGCCACCTTCTCGACCAAGTCCAGCCGAGTGCGGAAGTTGGCCAGCTGGGTGGGGGAGTCGAAGAAGACAGCGCCTGTCGGTGAGTCCAGCTGCACGGTGTCCAAGTGACTGTTCGGAGCCTCTGCGTACAGGACTGACGAGTCACCGAGGAGTGGGAAGCCTCCAGCGGCGAACGGGATCACCCGTAGTGTGACGTTCGGGCGCTCACTGGCTTCCAGGAGGTACTGGAGCTGGGCACGAGTGACGTTGCGTCCTCCGAGTTGCATTCTGATCGCGGCCTCGTGGATCACGCCGACGTAGGGAATGGAACGGTCTCCGGTGACCACCGCCTGACGGGCCATGCGGTGGGCGACTCGCAGCTCGACCTCCAGTCGCGGGAGTGGCGGCGCGGGGAGTTTGAAGATGGCACGTGCGTGGTCTTCGGTGTGGAACAGCCCGGGCAAGTGGGCAATTTGAACCGTACGTAGGCGCACGGCGTAGTTTTCGAGCGCGGACACGTCCAGGAAGCCGGGCGGAATCTTGCCCCGATACTCCTCCCACCAACCGGACTTGCGGCCACCCGTCAGCTCGGCCAGCGCATCGACCAGTGCGGCATCGTCGCACTCGTAGATGCTGGTGAGTCGTCGCAGACGTTCTTCGCTGATACCGAAGCGTCCTGCCTCCACATTGGAGATCACCGTGCGGTCGGTGCCGAGGTGCTCGGCAGCCGTAGGGGCGGACATGCCTGCCGCCTCGCGGAGCCGCCTCAGCTCGGTGCCGAAGCGGCGCTGAAGGATGGTTGGGGACTGTCGCGGTGCCATGGGATCTCTCCTTGCTCGCGCACAGTGTGCCTAGCCAATTCCGCCTGGTCCACCCAAAACGTGAAGCTAACGCTTATGAGTGAGTGAGTAGCACCGTTATGTGATCACCTCGTACTCTGTGATGCGCGTCACCCGTTCCCCGCCGGATCCGGAAGCGCACCGCCCCACCCTGCCCACCCGGGAGGCAGGCTGCCCGGCAGAGACACCGGCCCCCAGCAGGGAACACCCAGTGGCACACGTCCAGTTGACCATCACAACCGCGCGCCTCAGGAGGTGCCACGTGAACACAGACCAGAACACCAACCGCAACCCGCGCCCGGCCGCCACCTACGAGACCGACACTTCGCACCCAGCACCTGTGTCCCTCTCATCCCCCTATCTATCCCCGTCACTTGACCTCCTCTCAGACCTCCCGCACCCCCCACCCCTCCCCTTCACCTCCCCCTGGCACTACGAGCTGCACTTCCCCTGCGATCCCCGAGGCCCTGGCATCGCCCGCCTCACCCTCCGTGCCGTCCTCGACGCGCACGGCCTCGCTCAGCTCACCGACCGTGCGGAGCTCCTCGCCTCGGAGCTGGCCACCAACTCCGTACGGCACACGAAGGGCCCCGCGTCCGTACGGCTTCAGTGGCTGCACCCCGTACTGCGCGTCAGTGTCTGGGACATGAGCCCCGACCTGCCCCCGATGTCCGGTGCGCGGCCCACGGAGGCACCGCCACACGCGGACGGAGGGCGCGGACTGTTCATCCTCGACGCGGTCGCCGACCGGTGGGGCGGGTGCGCCATAGGAGAAGGCGTCTGCGGACCCGGCGGCAAGACCATCTGGTTCGAGCTGAGACTCCCCGTCCCACCGCCCCCGCCCGCCTCCGCGCTCGCCGCCTGAGGACCGGCCGAGCCTCAGGCTGTGGGCTTCGCCCGCCACCGCGCCTCGGAATTGGCAGATCTGGGCCACCGGCTGCCCTCGAAGGCCCAGGTCAGGCCGTAACCGACTGGCCCAGATCAGCCAATGGCACTCCTGCCACGCCCGCCACTGTCAGTACGCCCCACTAAACTCGCCCCTACCCCCGTTTCTCAGGGGGGAAGCTGACGCGTGCGATGGCGGACGGGGAGAGCGGGAATGGCGCACCCGGAGTACGAGCTGGTCGAGAGGCCGCTCATCGACCAGCTCGTCGCCATGGGATGGGAGCACATCCAGGGCGCCCGGCCCGGCGCGCCAGCCACACGAGCCGGTGACTCCGAGCGTGCCTCCTTTGCTGAAGTCGTCTACGAGGAACGGTTCTTCTCCTCCGTAAGCCGACTCAACCCCGGACCGGACGGTCGACCGTGGCTCACTGAAGCTCAGCTGAGGCACATCCTCGACCGGCTCATGGGGCGTGGGCCCGGGCAACGGCCGCAGTCGGACCGTGGCGTGGCCGGGAACCTGGAAGTGACCCGGATGCTGCGGGAAGGCGTCAACGCCCGTACGCTGCCCGGCTGGACGAAGGGTCTGCCCGAACACGTACGACTCGTCGACTGGGAGCAGCCGTCCCGGCACGACGAAGACGATCCGCGCGGAAACGATCTGCTGGCAGTCTCACAGTTCCGCGTCGAGCGGGAGAAGCCGCAGGGCGCGGAGGGCCGGAAGCCCGCCACCCCCGACCTCGTCCTCTTCGTCAACGGCCTGCCTTGGGTCGTCATCGAGTGCAAGACACCTGCGGCCCGGCTCGGCAGCCATATACAGGCGGACCACGACAGCCGTATCTCCCTGGACCTGGCCGTCGAGCAGGTCATCGGCTACGCGGGTGTGGACGAGGCCGGGTCCATACCCGAGTTCGTGCGGTTCGCCCAGGTCCTCGTGGCCACGGACGGCGACCATGCCGAGTTGGGCACGGTCACCTCCGAACCACAGCATTTCGCGCCCTGGCGTACCGTGGAACCGGCCCCAGAGGGCCAGGTGCGGGAGGAGATCGGGGCACCCGAGGACCGACGGCTCACCGCACAGGAGACCCTCGTCGCGGGGGCGCTGCGACCCGCCCATCTCCTCGCCCTCGTACGGGACTTCACCACCCAGGCGGGGCGCGGGCCCCGTACGGTCAAGGTCGTCGGCCGATACCAGCAGTTCCGCGCCGTTCACCGGATCGCGGCCTCACTGCGGGCCCGACAGGCGGCCCGCGCGGCCGGGCGAGACACCGACCACCGGGGCGGTGTCACCTGGCATACCCAGGGGTCCGGCAAGAGCCTCACCATGGCCTTCCTCGTCCGTCATCTGCGCAGTACTCCCGAACTGGCCGGACACAAGGTCGTCGTGGTGACCGACCGGCGCGACCTCGAAGAGCAGATTCGCAGCAGCCTCGGCGCCGCCGACGAGCGGATCTACCGGTCGAGGTCCGTCAGGCAGGCACGCCGCTTCCTGGCCGTCGACGTTCCCGACGTCGTGCTCGTCATGCTCCAGAAGGCCCGCCGCGACGACGACGCGTCGTACGACGGGCAGGACGAGTTTCTCGCCAAGGAGCCCGGCGAACGCGACCACGTCCACAACCGCGTTGCGAACGACGGCCACGACATCGTCGTACTGATCGACGAGGCACACCGGGGTCAGACCGCCTGGCAGCACGCCCGACTGCGCGCCATGCTGCCGAACGCCGCGATGCTCGGCTTCACCGGCACCCCGATCATCAACAAAGCCCGCAAGACCACCGAGGACATCTTCGGTCCCTTCGCCGACACCTACACGCTGCGCGACGCCGAGCGGGACGGAGCCGTCGTCCCCGTCCGCTACGCCGCCGAGAGTGTGTCCCTGGAGGTGCTGGACAAAGCCCGCCTCGACGCCGGGTTCGACGAGCAGGTCCCCGTGGAGCCAGATCAACGCCGCCGCGTGCTGCGGAGGTTCGGCCGGCGCAAGGAGGTGCTGGAGTCTCCGGCCGTCATCGCCGCCAAGGCCGAGGACATGGTGTGGCACTGGGCACGCACCGCGATGAGGGACGGCTTCGGCGCGCAGGTCGTCGCGGTGTCCCGGAAGGCCGCCGTCCGCTACCAGAGGGAGCTAACCGCTGCTCTCAAGCGTCTCGTCGCACGCATCGACGGACTCGGTCCGCTGCTGCACGACCCCGAGGCCGAGGAGTCGACGGGCGGTGAGCAGCGCGAACTGATCCGCCTAGCGCGGTACCGACACCTGCTTGCCCGAATCGAGGTCGCCGCGGTGATCTCCGAGGACAGGGCGCGGGACCGGGGTCGCTGGAAGCGCTGGACCGACAAGGCGCGCCACGTGGAGTACATCGACCGCTTCAAGCGCGGCGTGCCCGTACTCGATCCGTTCGCCCCGCCCGCCGACCGCTCCTGGCAGGGGGCCGCGCCCGATCGCGCGCCGCGACCGGCAGGCAGGGGCGGGGGACCCTGGAACGAGGGCCGTTCGCGCACGGTGAGGCGACACCGACCGGGCGAGCCTGAGGGAGACATGCCGCTGGGATTCCTCGTCGTCAACTCCATGCTTCTCACCGGTTTCGACGCCCCGCCCGAACAGGTGCTCTACCTCGACCGCAAGCTGGCCGGCGCGGGACTTCTCCAGGGCATCGCCCGTACCAACCGGCCCTACCCGGCCAAGGAGTTCGGCCTGGTCGTGGACTACGTTGGCGTCGGCCCCGAGCTCGCCCGCTCGCTCGCCGCGTACGAAGAGGCCCACCTGCGGGCAGTGTTCGGCTACCAGGACGTCTCCTTCGATCACCTGGACCCGGACCACATCGGCCCCCAGCCCACCCGCGACCGCCTCTGGCTCCAGGCGGATGCCGCCGCGGATGCCCTCCTGGCGGACCGGCACCGGATTCTCACCCGTCTGCTCGCGGAGCTCGGGGGCACCTCGATCGACGACGAGAGGCAGCGCGAGGGCCTGCTGGCCAGGCTCGCCGACCCGCTGCTGCGCGGCGAGTTCGACGAGATCGTACGGGACTTCCTGACGGCTCTGGGTGCCGTACTGCCCCGGCCGTACGCGTTGGAGTACGAGGACTTCGCGCGCCGGATCGGTGAGGTGCAGTATCTGGTCCGTGCCCGCTACCTCGACGACCGCGACCAGTTCAGCCCGAGGCGCTACGGCGCCAAGGTGCGCGATCTCATTGCTCGGCACCTCAAGGTGTCCGGCATCGAGGAGCGCGTACCGCCCGCGACACTTACCGCCCCCGACTTCATGGAGCGGGTCCTGGCGAATCCGGACGCTCGCGCCAGGGTGTCGTACCTGACCAGCCGCCTCAGGACCCACATCACCGCACGGCTGGATGCCGACCGCACCCGTTACGAGAGGTTCAGCGAGCGGCTGGAAGAGGTCGTCCGGCGTATGGAGGAGGACTTCGAACAGGCTGCGGCCTCGCTGGAGACCCTGGCCTGCGATGTTCTCAGCGTCGAGGAGGACGGCGGCGGCACGGGTGTGACCGGCCTCGACCCGTGGACCGAGCAGCCCGTGTACGGGCTGCTGTGCCGCGACTACGAGGAAGCGGACGGGCCTGCCGTTCCGGAGACGGTCGACAGGGTCAAGGCCGCTCGGGACGTCGCGGCCTGTATAGCGGTTCTCGTCCGGTCCCCGAACTTCCAGGCACTCCCGGAGGCGAGGGATCGGGTACGGCGGGAACTGCGCAACTACCTGGAGGGCGAACTCCACGTCGACTGGGTGGTGACCGGCCCGCTGGCGAACCTGCTGGTGGATCTGGCAGCGGAACGGCACGACGACTTCCTGCGGTACGCGCCGGGCGACGAGAGCTGAGCCTGGTACGGCACTGGCAGTACCGGGTGGTAGGAATGGCCGGTGAGCACATCCGTCCAGCAGGCGATCGCCGCGCTTCCGCTCCCCCCGGGATGGCGGTGGCGTGTCGATCTGCGCCATCGGCGCCGTTCGCTGGGCATCGAGGTCACACCGGACGGTGAGGTGCTCTTCGCCGTGCCTGCGGACGCCGACCCGTACGCCGTGGCGGCTGCTGTGCGAACCCGGTTGCCGCGTCTCGCGGAGGAAGTCAGACGCCGTCGCGAGCGCCCCGCCGAACCGGTGAAGGAGCTGATCAGCGGGAGCAGCTTTGCCTATCTCGGGCGGCGGTACCGGCTGCGGCGCGTCCCGTCGGCCGACGGCCGAAAAGTACGTATGCACCGGGGCTGGCTGGAGCTGCCGGAACCGACGAATGCCGAGGAGGGTGCGCGGAAGATCGCCGCCTGGTACACCGAGCGCGGCAGTGAATGGCTGCGTGCCCGTCTACCGTCTCTGGAAGCGCGTGTGGGGGCGGCGGCACGGAAAATCGCGATCGCCGACCTCGCCGATCGCTGGGGCGCGTGTACGCCGACGGGAGCCATCACGGTTCACTGGGCCGTCATACAGCTTCCTCCCCCTCTGGTCGATCTAGTCCTGGTGCATGAGTTGTGCCACTTGAAGGAGCCGGGCCATGGGCCTGGTTTCCGTAGGGAGATGCGGCTCGTGCTCTCGGACGCCGACCGACGCGAGCGGTGGTTCGCTGACGAGGAACCGCTGTTGTGGCGAGGGCGGGTTGGGTAAGCCGTGCCTGCCGAGACTGCCGGAATTCATCGGTCGTACGGCGGGAACTCATCGGTCCGACAGGGCGGTCCCCGACGTTCGCAGATCTACTCCACGACCTGGGTGTCGTAGAAGCACAGGTGCCCCTTGAGCTCCGCGACCTCCGGCTTCGGTTCGGGGTACGCCCACACGAGGTCGGGGGCGTCCGGGAGTGACCAGTACGAGGCCGTGCCCTTGAACGGGCAGTACGTGTGGGTCTCGGACGCGGTGAGCAGCTCCGTGCGTACATCCCCTTCGGGGATGTAGTACCGCGCGGGGCAACCCGTCTCGCGCAGCACCAGGGGACGGGTGCTCTCCGCGAGGACCTGTCCGTCGTGCACCACGCGTACGTGCTCGGCGCTCTGCTCGATGGTGATGCTGTGTCCCTCGGTCACGATTGACCCTCCTTGGGTGGCCGTCTCGTCGGGTACAGCGCAGGCTGCTGTTGTGTTCTTCCCCGTGGAGCCGTGCAGTGGAGGTGGTCATGCGAGCCGCGGATCGGTCCGGCCCGTCCAGTAACCGCAGGAACCGCAGGAGCCTCACCCACCAGCTACGTTACGCCCTGCGCTACCCCGAGCGTGTGCCCGCCCACACCAGGCGGGCCGCCCGTGACGCCTGGCTGCGGCTGAGGTACCGGCGCGACCACATCGGGTACTACCGGGCCGTGATGGCCTCCGACACCGCTCGCAGCGCCGAGGCGGCGGTGGGGCACAACCCGTCGCGCGAACGGTGGGCCCAGCTGGGCCGGATGCAGTTCGACTACCTCGTACGGCATGGGCTGCGACCGCACCACCGCATGCTGGAGATCGGCTGCGGGAACCTGCGCGCGGGGCGGCTGTTCATCGACCACCTGGAGAGCGGCCACTACTACGGGATCGACATCTCGCCGGACATCCTGCTCGCCGCCCAGGACACCCTCGTGCGCGAGGGGCTTCAGCCCAAGCTTCCCCACCTGGTGCTCGTCGACGACCTGACCCTCGCCTTCCTGCCCGACGCGCGCTTCGACGTGGTGCACGCGCACAGCGTCTTCTCGCACTCGCCGCCGCATGTCATCGAGGAGTGCTTCGCGCACGTCGGCCGAGTCCTCGCACCCGGCGGCTTCTTCGACTTCACCTTCGACCGCACCGAGGGCAGGGAGCACCAGGTCCTGCACGAGGACTTCTACTACCGGACCGAGACCCTCGTCGCCCTCGCCGCACGACACGGCCTGTCGGCCCGGCTCATGGAGGACTGGGAGGAGCTTCCGCACCGCCAGTCGAAGATGCGTGTGACCGCGCTGCCGGACGCCAGTTCGGACGCCAGCTCGGACGTCGGGTGCGAAGCCCGCTCGGAAGTCCGCTCGGAAGCCAGCCCGGATGTCAGTGGCGGCCCGTAGCGTGGGCGCATGAATATCTGCGTCTTCCTCTCGGCCGCCGACCTCGACGACCGTTACACCCGCCCCGCGCGCGAGTTCGCCAAGCTCCTCGGCAAGGGCGGGCACACGCTCGTGTGGGGCGGCTCGGACGTCGGGCTCATGAAGGTGGTCGCGGACGGGGTGCAGGAGGCCGGTGGGCGCCTGCTCGGCGTCTCCGTCGAGTTCCTCTCGGACAGGGCACGGCCCGGGACGGACGAGATGGTCGTCGCGCGCGACCTCGCCGAGCGCAAGCGGCTGCTCCTGGAGAAGGCCGACGCCGTGGTCATCATGGTCGGCGGCACCGGCACACTGGACGAGGCGACGGAGATCCTGGAGCTCAAGAAGCACGGCCACACGGACAAGCCGGTCGTGCTGCTCAACACGGCCGGTTTCTACGATGGCCTCAAGGAGCAGTTCCGGCGCATGGAGGACGAGGGCTTCCTGCCCCGCCCCCTTACGGACCTCGTCTTCTTCGCGGAGGAACCGGTGGGGGCGTTGGCGTACCTGGAGGAGAGCCAGGGCGTCGAATGACGCAAGGGTGATGCGAGCATGGCGGGCATGGCTACACATGTGATCACCGGAGCCGGCTCCGGTATCGGCGCGGCCGTCGCCCGCCGTCTGCACGCGCGTGGGGACGATCTCGTGCTGCACGCGCGTGACGCGGGCCGCGCCAAGGAGTTGGCGGCCCAGTTCCCCGGCGCGAGGACCCTGGTGGGTGACCTGGCGGAGCCGGACCGGCTGTCCTGGGCCTTCTCGCACCAGACGCTCCCGGACCGGGTCGACTCCCTGCTGCACATCGCGGGCGTGGTCGACCTGGGCCCGGTCGGCGAGCTGACCCCGAAGTCCTGGCGCCACCAGCTGAACGTCAACCTGATCTCCCCGGCCGAGCTGACCCGCCACTTCCTGCCCCAGCTGCGTGCCGCCCGCGGCCACGTGGTGTTCGTGAACTCGGGCGCCGGCCTGACCGCCCACGCCGACTGGTCCGCGTACGCGGCGTCGAAGCACGGCCTGAAGGCCCTGGCGGACTCGCTCCGTCACGAGGAGCACGCGGGCGGCGTCCGCGTCACCACGGTCTATCCCGGCCGCACCGCCAGTCCCATGCAGGCCAAGGTCCACCGGCAGGAGGGCAAGGAGTACGACGCGTCCCGGTGGATCGACCCGGAGTCGGTGGCGACGACGATCCTGATGGCTCTGGATCTGCCCAGGGACGCGGAGATCAATGACGTGACGGTACGACCGGGCCGCTGATGAGGGGGTGTGTCGCCCCCGCCACCCCTACCCGCCCCTTCCCCAGGGGCGCTGCCCCTTCGACCCCGCCAAGGGGCTCTGCCCCCTGGACCCCCGCTCCTCAACTTGAGTTCTAGTGTTCGCCCAAACGCCGGAGGGGCTGAAGTCAGACCGTCCGGCGTTTGAGGACGAGGCCGTTCAGGCCGACAGGCGGGGGTCTGGGGGCGGCAGCCCCCAGGGACGGGATGGGGCGGCGGGGGCGACAAGAGCCGGGGCCCGCACCAGCACCCGGGCCCAACGACCTACGTAGGCTTCACCACGTGAACGAGAACTTCAGCCTCGGCCCCGCCACCGGCATCGGCTCCATGCCGGGCACCGACGCCCGCGAGGCCGCCAAGACCGTCACCGGAACCTTCGAGGGCCCGGAGACGGGGATGCCGCACCTGCCCGAGCTACCCGCCCGCGGCCCCGGCGCCGACATGATCGGACGCACCGCCGGGATGCTCGTCGAGCTGTACGCGCGCGTGGAGCCCAGCGGCTGGCGGATCGGGGACCGGCCCGGCCGCGACACCAAGCGGGCGACGTCCTGGCTGGGGGAGGACCTCGACGCGCTGGAGGAGTTCACGCAGGAGTACGAGGGGCCGCTGAAGGTCCAGGCCGTCGGGCCATGGACGCTCGCCGCGGCACTGGAGCTGAGGAACGGCGAGGCGTTCCTGTCCGATCCCGGTGCCTGCCGGGATCTCGCCGGGTCCCTGGCCGAGGGGCTGCGGGCGCACATCGAGGACGTACGCCGGCGCGTGCCCGGCGCAGAGGTCGTGCTCCAGCTCGACGAGCCGTCCCTCGTCGCCGTCCTGCGCGGCCAGGTGAAGAGCGCCAGCGGCTACCGCACCCACCGCGCCGTGGACCGCCAGGTCGTCGAGGCGACGTTGCGGGACGTCATCGGCGCCCACGGCCCGGACGGCCCCGTCGTCGTCCACTCCTGCGCGCCCGACGTCCCCTTCGCACTGCTGCGCCGTGCCGGCGCCGCCGCGGTCTCGTTCGACTTCTCGCTGCTCACCGAGCGTGATGACGAGGCGATCGGGGAAGCCGTGGAGGCCGGCACGAGGCTGCTGGCCGGTGTGGTGCCGGGCACGGACGGCCCATTGTCAGACCCTGCCGGTAGCGTCATGGGTGTCAGGACGCTGTGGCGCAGGCTGGGGCTGAGTCCGGGGCTTCTCACGGACGCGGTCTCCGTCACGCCGTCGTGCGGACTCGCGGGCGCCTCCCCGGCGTACGCGCGCGCGGCGCTCGCCCACTGCGTCCGGGCGGCGAGATCCCTCGCGGACAACCCTGAGTAACGGGAGGACAACACGGTGGCCGGCGACAAGCAAGCGGAGACGGCGGTGCCCGCCGAGGCACGGGACAAGCACGCGCAGCTCGCTGAGCAGATCGAGGAGCACCGCTTCCGGTACTACGTGAAGGACGCCCCCGTCGTCAGCGACGCGGAGTTCGACAGGCTCCTGCGCTCACTGGAGGCACTGGAAGAGGCGTATCCCGAGCTGCGCACCCCCGACTCACCCACCCAGAAGGTGGCGGGCGCGTACGCGACGGACTTCACCGCCGTCCAGCACCGCCAGCGCATGCTCTCGCTCGACAACGCCTTCGACGACGAGGAACTCGCCGCCTGGGCCGAGCGGATCGCCAAGGAGGTCGGCACCTCCGAGTACCACTTCCTGTGCGAGCTCAAGGTCGACGGCCTAGCCGTCAACCTGACGTACGAGCACGGCCGCCTCACGCGCGCGGCGACCCGCGGCGACGGCCGTACGGGAGAGGACATCACTCCGAATGTCCGGACCATCGCGGACATTCCGGACCGTCTCCAGGGTGATCACATCCCCGATCTCGTGGAGATCCGCGGCGAGGTCTACTTCCCGATGGAGAAGTTCGAGGAGCTCAACGCCCGTCTGGTGGAGGCCGGTGACAAGCCCTTCGCCAACCCGCGGAACGCGGCGGCGGGTTCCCTGCGCCAGAAGGACCCGCGCGTCACCGCCACCCGCCCGCTCCACATGGTGGTCCACGGCATCGGCGCCCTGGAGGGCTCCGACGGCCTCACCCGCCTCTCCGAGGCGTACGACCTGCTGAAGACCTGGGGGCTCCCCACCTCCCCGCACAACAGGGTGGTGGACGACCTCGACGGTGTACGGGGGTTCATCGCGCACTACGGGGAGAACCGCCACTCCGTGGAGCACGAGATCGACGGCGTGGTCGTCAAGCTCGACGAGATCCGCCTCCAGGGCCGCCTCGGCTCCACGGCCCGCGCCCCGCGCTGGGCCATCGCGTACAAGTACGCACCGGAGGAGGTCAACACCAAGCTCATCAACATTCGTGTGGGTGTGGGCCGTACGGGGCGGGTGACGCCGTACGCGCAGGTGGAGCCGGTCACGGTGGCGGGCTCGGAGGTCGAGTTCGCCACGCTCCACAACCAGGACGTGGTCAAGGCCAAGGGCGTGCTGATCGGTGACACGGTCGTGCTGCGCAAGGCCGGTGACGTGATCCCGGAGATCCTCGGCCCGGTCGTCGACCTGCGGGACGGCAGCGAGCGCGAGTTCGTGATGCCGGCCGAGTGCCCCGAGTGCGGTACGGCGCTACGGCCCATGAAGGAGGGCGACGTCGACCTCCGCTGCCCGAACTCCCGTACCTGCCCGGCCCAGTTGCGCGAGCGGCTGTTCTACCTCGCGGGCCGCAAGGCGCTGGACATCGAGCACTTCGGATACGTCGCCGCCGCGGCCCTCACCAAGCCGCTGGAGCCGGCCGATCCGCCGCTGGTGGACGAGGGTGACCTGTTCGACCTCACCGTCGAGCAGCTGCTGCCCATCAAGGCGTACGTCCTGGACCAGGACAGTGGCCTGCCCAAGCGCGACCCGAAGACGGGCGAGGAGAAGATCGCCACGGTCTTCGCCAATCAGCAGGGCGAGCCCAGGAAGAACGCGGTGGCGATGCTGGAGAACATCGCGGCCGCCAAGGAGCGCCCGCTCGCCCGGGTCCTGACCGGTCTGTCGATCCGTCATGTCGGGCCGGTCGCGGCCGAGGCCCTGGCCCGCGAGTTCCGCTCGATCGACCGCATCCAGCAGGCCACCGAGGAGGAGCTGGCGAACACCGACGGCGTCGGCGCCATCATCGCGGCCTCGCTCAAGGAATGGTTCGCGGTCGACTGGCACCAGGAGATCCTCCGCAAGTGGAAGGCCGCCGGTGTCCGCATGGAGGAGGAAGGCTCCGGCGAGGACGAGGGCCCGCGCCCGCTCGAAGGGCTCACCGTCGTCGTCACCGGCACGCTGGAGCACCACACGCGTGACGGTGCGAAAGAGGCCCTGCAGAGCAGGGGCGCGAAAGTGACCGGTTCGGTTTCCAAGAAGACCTCATTCGTCGTAGTGGGTGACAACCCGGGGTCGAAGTACGACAAGGCGATGCAGCTCAAGGTGCCGGTCCTGAATGAGGAGGGCTTCGCCGTCCTGCTCGGGCAAGGGCCGGAAGCAGCAGCGGAAGTCGCGCTTCCGACCGAGGAGTAGCGGTTGAAGGCCACCCGTTCGGCGCATACCAGATGCATACGGGTGGCCGCGTCGCATTCGGGCAACCGTCGACGACCGCTGCCCGTGGAAGCCTTCCGCGGCCTACTGTTGGGATGTGCGCCTGCCGTGCCCGGACGCGTGGTGGGTTTTCAGACGCGGTGCCGTTGAGGGTTGTCGGGAGCATCGGGCCGCGCTGCGTGGGCACCGCCGGCTGTGAGAGGGACGGGAATGGAACCGACCGAGAGCGCCGCCCCGGACTCACGGCTGCGTCTGCGCCGGGTCCCCGGGGCATGGTTGACCAGCCGACGAGCGGGTGCAGGGCGATCGTCGGAGCGCGCGAACGGCGCTCCGGTGCGCGGCGACAACGCTGCCGCACGGGGCGCTGTGGTGCACAGCATGGGCGCGCACGGCACCGCGCACGCCGGCTCGGTGCATCAAGGCGCCCGGCGTGATACGGGACTCGCCGGACCCGAGTCCGAGCGGCACCTGTCGTGGCCCGCCGTGCCCGCGGCCGTCGTCGGGGTGGCCGGCGCGGTACTCGGTGCCGGCTTCTACCGGGCGTTCACCGGGCAGCACGCGCTCTTCCCGTCCGGCACGGCCGGCTGGTCGCTGGCCGTGCTGGCCGGCGTCATCGTCGGCCACCTGGTCGCGATGGGGCGCGCCCGCTGGTGGGGCGGCACCGGATCGGGCGCCGCGCTCACCCTCGCCGTCCTGCTGCTCTACGGCTGGGTGCCCGCCGGGATGGTCAGCCTCACCGTCGTCGTCCTCGTCGGCGCGGCGCGCCGGGGCCGCTGGCGGCAGGGCGTGCTGCACGGCGCCGTCGACATACTCGGCATCGGTGCCGGCGCGCTCGTGCTCGCCGCGTTCGGGCGTGTGCCCTCCGTCGAGTCACCGTGGACCCCCGCGAGTTGGAACGTCTACGCGGCTCCCCAGGTGGTGCTGGTCGCCACGGCGTACCTCGCGGTCACCCGCGGCCTGCTCTGGTACGTCCACGCGCCCCGCGGCGGCGGCGTCCCCACGGTCGCCCGCACGGCCCTGGTCCGACACGGCCTGGTCGCGGTCGCGCTGCTGGGCATCGCGCCACTCGTCTGTGTCGTCGCCGACGCCCAGCCCCTCCTGCTGCCGCTGTTCGCCATCCCCCTCATCGCGCTCGACTACACGCTGTGGATCGCCCGCGCCCGGGCGGAGGAACAACTGCGCGATCCGCTCACGGGGCTGCCGAACCGTCAGTGGCTGCTCGAACGGACCTGGACGGCGCTCGACGACGCGGAGCGGATCGGCGCGCGGGCGGCCCTGATGCTGATCGACATGGACCGCTTCCGAGCGGTGAACGACACACTCGGCCACCTTGCCGGTGACCGGCTGCTGCTGCAGATCGCCGACCGGCTGAAGCTGGCGCTGCCCCGCGGAGCGGAGGCAGCGCGGCTCGGCGGCGACGAGTTCGCCGTCTTACTGCCCGTGGCCGACTCCACGACGTCCGCGTCGCGGGTCGCCCGCAACCTCGTCGCCGCGCTCGGCTCGCCCCTCGACCTCGACGGGCTCACCCTCGTCCTGGAAGCCAGCGCCGGGGTCGCCGTCTTCCCCGACCACGCCCTCGACGCGGAGGGCCTGCTGCGCCGGGCGGACGTGGCGATGTACCAGGCGAAGCGGGACCGTACGGGGGTGGAGGTGTACGAGTCCAAGCGGGACTCCAACACTCCCGACCGCCTCGGTCTGCTGGGCGACCTCAGGCGCGCCCTGGACGCGCACGAGGTCGAGTTGCACTACCAGCCGAAGGTCGGCTTCGACGGGCAGGTGGCCGGTCTTGAGGCCCTGGTGCGGTGGGTGCACCCCGAGCGGGGCAAGGTCCCGCCGGACGAGTTCATAGCGATCGCCGAGTCGTCCGGGCTGATGCCGCACCTCACGGAGTACGTGCTGGAGACGGCGCTGGAGCAGGTCGCACGCTGGCGTGCCCAAGGGCTCTTCGTACCGGTCGCGGTGAACGTGTCGCCGAGGGACGTCCACACCCCCGGGTTCGCGGGGGCCGTCGCGGCGCGGCTCGCCCGGCACGGGGTCCCGGCGGGGGCCCTGCAACTGGAGATAACGGAACACGTGCTCCTGGAGGATCCGCAGCGGGCCGCGGACACCCTGGCCGGGCTCGCCGGGCACGGAGTGAAGATGTCGCTGGACGACTTCGGTACGGGGTACTCGTCGCTCGTGCACCTGCGCAGGCTGCCGGTGAGCGAGCTGAAGATCGACCGGTCGTTCGTGGCGCGGCTGGCCGTGGACACCGAGGACGCGGAGATCGTGCGGTGCACGGTCGATCTCGCCCACTCCCTCGGCCTCTTGGTGGTCGCCGAGGGCGTCGAGGACGACGAGACCTGGGAGCGGTTGCGGGACCTCGGGTGCGACGCGGTGCAGGGGTGGCTCGTCGCCGCCGCGATGCCTCCGGAGGAGACGACGGCGTGGTTGCGGGCGCGCGGATCGCGGGGATGGCAGCGCCCGGCGGCGGCGCTGCCGGCGACCACGGCGGAGGAGTAGGCCGGTCGCTGGAAGCAGCCCCTCCGGCGTTTGAGGAGCGAGGGTCCGGGGGCCGACCCCCCGAAAACGGGGCCGGGGCGGAGCCCCGACGGGGTCGCAGGGGCGGAGCCCTGGGACGGGACGGGTAGGGGCGGCGGGGCCGAGAACACCCCGGGGCGCACCCCGCCCCCGGCAAACCCGTGCGCACGCACCGCGCCCCGCCCCATAGGATTGGGCCAAACCACACACACTCACCCCAGAGGAATCGCTGCATGCCTGGCATCACGCGCGAGGAGGTCGCCCACCTCGCCCGGCTGGCGCGTCTGGAGCTGAAGCCCGAAGAGCTCGACCACTTCGCAGGCCAGCTGGACGACATCATCGGCGCGGTCGCCCGCGTCAGCGAGGTCGCCGACCAAGACGTACCGCCGACCTCGCACCCGCTGCCGCTGACGAACGTCATGCGCGCGGACGAGGTCCGTCCGTCGCTCACCCCCGAGCAGGCGCTCTCCGGCGCCCCGGCCCAGGAGCAGCAGCGTTTCAAGGTGCCGCAGATCCTGGGGGAGGACTGATCACGTCATGACCGACGCCATCATCAAGCTCACGGCGGCCGAGACCGCCGCGAAGATCGCCTCCGGCGAGCTCACCGCCGTAGCCGTCACCGAGGCCCACCTCGCCCGCATCGAGGCCGTCGACGAGAAGGTGCACGCCTTCCTGTACGTCGACCGCGAGGGCGCCCTGGCGCAGGCCCGCGCCGTCGACGAGAAGCGGGAGCGCGGCGAGAAGCTCGGCCCGCTCGCCGGTGTGCCGCTCGCCCTCAAGGACATCTTCACCACGGCCGGGATTCCGACGACCGTGGGATCGAAGATCCTCGAAGGCTGGATCCCGCCGTACGACGCCACCCTCACCAAGAGGCTCAAGGACGCCGACGTCGTCATCCTCGGCAAGACCAACATGGACGAGTTCGCCATGGGGTCCAGCACCGAGAACAGCGCGTTCGGGCCGACCGGCAACCCGTGGGACCTGACCCGGATCCCCGGCGGCTCCGGCGGCGGGTCCTCCGCCGCGCTCGCCTCCTTCCAGGCGCCCCTCGCCATCGGTACCGACACCGGTGGCTCCATCCGCCAGCCCGCCGCCGTCACCGGCACGGTCGGCGTGAAGCCGACCTACGGCGGGGTCTCCCGCTACGGCATGGTGGCGTTCTCGTCCTCCCTCGACCAGGGCGGCCCCTGTGCCCGCACGGTCCTGGACGCAGCCCTCCTGCACGAGGTCATCGGCGGGCACGACCCGCTCGACTCCACCTCCATCGACGCCCCCGTACCCCCCGTCGTCGAGGCCGCCCGCAACGGCTCGGTCGCCGGCATGCGCGTCGGCGTCGTCAAGCAGTTCCGCGGCGAGGGCTACCAGGCCGGCGTGGTGCAGCGGTTCGACGAGGCGGTGGCCCTCCTCAAGGAGCTGGGTGCCGAGATCGTCGAGCTGGACTGTCCGTCCTTCGACCTGGCGCTCTCCGCGTACTACCTGATCGCGCCCAGCGAGTGCTCCAGCAACCTCGCCCGGTTCGACGGCCTGCGCTACGGCCTGCGTACCGGCGACGACGGCACGCACTCCGCGGAGGAGGTCACCTCCCTCACCCGCGCGGAAGGCTTCGGGGCCGAGGTCAAGCGCCGGATCATGCTCGGCACGTACGCGCTGTCGAGCGGCTACTACGACGCGTACTACGGCTCCGCCCAGAAGGTCCGCACCCTCATCACCCGCGACTTCGAGAAGTCGTTCGAGAAGGTCGACGTGATCGTCTCCCCGACCACGCCCACCACGGCCTTCGCGATCGGTGAGCGCGCCGACGACCCGATGGCGATGTACCTCGCCGACCTGTGCACCATCCCGACCAACCTGGCGGGCAACGCCGCCATGTCCCTGCCCTGCGGCCTCGCGCCGGAGGACGGGCTGCCGGTCGGCCTGCAGATCATCGCCCCCGCGATGAAGGACGACCGCCTGTACAAGGTGGGCGCGGCCGTCGAGGCCGCCTTCGTGGAAAAGTGGGGGCACCCGCTTCTTGAGGAGGCTCCGTCGCTGTGAGTGCACTGACCAAGGCCAAGGGCTTCAAGAAGTCCAAGTCCGGTACGTACCTGTCCATGGCCGCCACCGCGTTCGGTGCGATCGGCGTCGCCAAACGGCTCAAGAAGGCCCGCGCCGAGAACGACACGCTGGTCCTGATCGACGCCACCGTGTCCGCCGCCGCCATCGTCACCGGCCTCGCCATCCTGTACCGCGAGCTGAAGCGGCTGGGCGACGACGACGTCCTGCTGGGCTGAGAGGGAAGTTTCACCGTGACCACCACGACCGACCTGGTGTCGTACGAGGACGCGCTGGCGTCGTACGACCCCGTCATGGGCCTTGAGGTCCATGTCGAACTCGGCACCAAGACCAAGATGTTCTGCGGGTGCTCCACCGAGCTCGGCGCCGCGCCCAACTCGCAGTCCTGCCCCACCTGCCTCGGCCTGCCCGGCGCGCTCCCGGTCGTCAACGCGACCGGCGTCGAGTCCGCGGTCAAGATCGGTCTCGCGCTGAACTGCGAGATCGCCGAGTGGTGCCGCTTCGCCCGGAAGAACTACTTCTATCCGGACATGCCGAAGAACTTCCAGACCTCCCAGTACGACGAGCCGATCGCCTTCAACGGCTACCTCGACGTGCAGCTGGAGGACGGCACGACCTTCCGCGTGGAGATCGAGCGCGCCCACATGGAGGAGGACACCGGCAAGTCGACGCACGTCGGCGGCGCCACCGGCCGTATCCATGGCGCGCAGCACTCGCTGCTCGACTACAACCGCGCCGGCATCCCGCTCATCGAGATCGTCACCAAGCCGATCGTCGGCGCCGGGGAGCGCGCCCCCGAGGTCGCGCGGGCGTACGTCGCCGAGCTGCGCGAGCTCATCAAGGCGCTCGGCGTCTCCGAGGCCCGTATGGAGATGGGCCAGATGCGCTGTGATGTGAACCTGTCGCTGATGCCCAAGGGCGGCGACACGTTCGGCACCCGGAGCGAGACCAAGAACGTCAACTCGCTGCGGTCCGTCGAGCGCGCCTGCCGGTTCGAGATCCAGCGCCACGCGGCCGTGCTGAGCGGCGGCGGCACGATCGTCCAGGAGACCCGCCACTTCCACGAGGACACGGGGTCCACCACCTCGGGCCGTGTGAAGGAGGAGGCCGAGGACTACCGGTACTTCCCGGAGCCCGACCTGGTGCCCGTCGCCCCGTCCCGCGAGTGGGTCGAGAAGCTGCGCGCCGGACTGCCCGAGCTGCCGCTCGCCCGCCGCAACCGGCTGCGCGAGGAGTGGGGTGTCACCGCGGTCGATATGCAGGCGATCCTGAACGCTGGTGCCATCGACCCGATCGTCGCCACCATCGAGGCGGGCGCCGACGCGGCCTCCGCCCGCAAGTGGTGGATGGGCGAGCTGGCCCGTACGGCCAACGAGACGGGCACCCACCTGGAGGCCCTGCCCATCACGCCCGAGCAGGTCGCCCGGGTCACCGCCCTGGTCGCCGAGGGCTCCCTCAATGACAAGCTGGCCCGGCAGGTCATCGAAGGCGTCCTCAAGGGCGAGGGCACCCCGGACGAGGTCGTCGAGAAGCGCGGTCTGAAGGTCGTCTCCGACGAGGGCGCCCTGACCGCCGCCGTCGACGAGGCCATCGCGGGCAACCCCGCCATCGCGGACAAGATCCGTGGTGGCAAGGTCGCCGCGGCCGGTGCCCTCGTGGGTGCCGTCATGAAGGCCACCCGCGGCCAGGCCGACGCGGCCCGGGTCAAGGAGCTCATCCTGGAGAAGCTCGGCGTCAGCGAGGGCTGATCCGCGGCATCCGCGGCCCGTACGTCCCCAGTGGGGCGACGAAGGGGGCGGTACATCGACCACTCCGATGTACCGCCCCCTAGGTGTGTCCGCGGGATCCGCTGTGCACAGGGACCAGCGCCGCCGCCGCGGAAATTTCCAGCACGGAGAGAGCCCCCCGTGCGACCATCCCCGGGCAGCGAGCGGACGGTGACAATCCGGCCACCGGCGACGAGCTCGATGACGAACCGGTCGTACTGGCTAAGGAGCGGCAAGAGGATGTACGCGATATCTCTGGGTGACGACGGCGCCGAACTGCGGCCCCTGGAACCCTGGCACGCCGAGGAGTTCCTCGCCCATCTCGACCGGGGGCGCGAGTTCATCGGGCAGCACATCCCGTTCGGCGCCAAGGCCATCGACGTCGACTCCGCGCGCGAGCTCCTCCAGTCGTACGCCGACAAGCGCGCCGCCGACACCGGCAGCCTGCACGGGCTGTGGCTGGAGGGCAAGCTCGTCGGCGGTGTGCTCTTCCGGATCTTCGACGCCGCGAACGGCACCTGCGAGGTCGGCTGTTGGCTTGAACCAGCCGCCACGGGGCGGGGCTTGATCACACGCGCCATGCGCGTCCTCATCGACTGGGCGGTTGACGAGCGCGGCATCCACCGTGTGGAGTGGTTGGCGTCGTCCGCCAACGAACCGAGCATCAACGTGGCGCGGCGACTGGGCATGAGCCGCGACGGTGTCCTCCGGCAGAGCTACCCGTACCGGGGAGTACGCCAGGACACCGAGGTGTGGTCGATCCTCGCGCCCGAGTGGCGAGAGGCACGCGCGCGTACGGAACGATGACGCCCACGCGCACGCGTACTGCTCACAACGATCATTAAGAGACTTCTCAGAGAGCGTCCGTACGGTGCGAGGCATGGGTTCGAAGACAGTGGATGAGGCCGGGGTCGAGACCGGCGCAGAGGCACAGCGCGACAAGGAGACGGTGGACGTCACCAAGGAGGCCCCTGAGGCCAAGGAGAACACTTCGGCGGAGTCCGCCGTCGACGAGACGGACGCTTCCGACGACCTGGCCGAGGAGCAGGCCGACGAGCAGGACGAGGCCGCCGACGGGAAGGGTGCCTCCGGCGCCTCCGCCGGGGTCGGCCAGGGCGCGGCGGCCATCGTCTCCGCCGGGCTCGGGCTGGTCTCGCTGACGGGCAGCTGGATCGGCACGATCGCGCAGGCCCGCGAGTCGCTGTACGGCCAGCTGGAGGCCGCGCAGGGCGTGAGCGTCGCCACACAGATCAAGCAGGTGTACGCCGACTCCTGGAACGCCAACGCCCTGGTGGCAGGAGTGTTCGCGCTGATCGCCCTGCTGGTGGGCGTCGCCGTGCTGGTCCGGCCCGCGTTCGGCGACCCCGACCGGGCGCCGCAGACACCCTGGATCAAGTCGGTCGCCTGGGCGGGCGTCTCGCTCGGCTTCCTCGGCCTGGTCCTGGCCGCCGTGAAGTACTCTGACATCCTGCTCTCCACACCCACGGTGGGGTGACCCCGCCGCACGAGGAGACTTGTCCCCGCAGCTCTGAGGGGCCTTAGGTCCGCCGTCCATGTCTTACGGCGGACCTAAGGCCCCTCGCGCGTGCAAGATGCGGAACTCTCCCGATGCGGCACACCTCCCTTGGAGACGAAGGTTGGGGGCATCGCAGCAAGCGAGCCCGAAACCGACGCTTCACGAGGAGTAAGAGATGTTCGCGTACGAGCTCCAGCAGATCCGGTCCGCCGAGCTGATCCGCGAGGCCGCCGAGTACCGGATCGCCCGGGAGGCCCGCCGCGCCGGCCGCGAGGCGTCCCGGCAGCACGACGCCGAGAGGGGGTTGCATAGTCCCCGCCCCCGTCGGCACCGGCTCGCCCGCCCGGCGTGAGCGCCCCACGGGAGGAAGGCCGCGCGGGGGGCGGCCTTCCTCCCGGGAAGGAGCCCGTCCGTGCGAGCGCCCCGCAGGCTCGTGGCGGCGCCGTTGTGCCGATATTCGGTGCCGCGCTGTCAGACCTGCATGCGATGCTCGGCAGCGTGGAGATGAGATCGGTCAGCCCGGTGTTCGTCGGCCGTGCCGACGAACTGGAGGTGTTGCACGACGCGCTCGCCCGCGCCGCCGCGGGGGAGCCGCAGGCGCTCCTGCTCGGTGGCGAGGCCGGGGTCGGCAAGACGCGCCTGGTCGAGGAGTTCGCCACCGCCGCCTGCCGCGAGGGCGCGGTCGTCGTGCTCGGCGGCTGCGTCGAGATCGGCGCCGACGGACTGCCGTTCGCGCCGTTCTCCACCGCCCTGCGCTCCCTGCGCCGACAACTCCCCGACGAGGTGGCCGCCGCGGCCGACGGGCAGGAGGCCGAGCTGGCCCGGCTCCTGCCCGAGCTGGGCGAGGCGCCCCGCCGGCTCGACGGCCGGCACGACGAGGAAGGCACGGCCCGCCTCTTCGAACTCACCGCCCGCCTTCTGGAGCGCGTCGCCGCGAACCGCACGGTCGTCGTCGGCCTGGAGGACCTGCACTGGGCCGACGCCTCCACCCGCCACCTCCTCGCCTACCTGTTCCGCACCCTGCGCACCGGCCGCCTGGTCGTCGTCGCCACCTACCGCGCCGACGACATCCACCGCCGCCACCCGCTGCGCCCGCTGCTGGCCGAGCTGGACCGCCTGCGTACGGTCCGCCGCGTCGAACTGCGCCGCTTCAACCGCGCCGAGGTCGCCCGCCAACTCGCCGGAATCCTCGCGTCCGAACCCGACCCGGCCCAGGTCGACGAGATCTTCGAACGCTCCGACGGCAACGCGTTCTTCGTCGAGGAACTGGCCGTCGCGGCCCACGAGGGCTGCTGTACCGGCCTCACCGACTCCCTGCGGGACCTGCTCCTCGTACGCGTCGAGGGGCTGCCCGAGGACGCCCAGCGCGTGGCCCGGATCGTCGCCGAGGGCGGCTCCACCGTCGAGTACGGCCTGCTGGCGGCCGTGGCCCGGCTCCCCGAGGACGACCTCATCGAGGCGCTGCGTGCCGCTGTCGGCGCCAACATCCTGCTCGCCGTGCCCGACGGCGACGGCTACCGCTTCCGGCACTCCCTGGTCCGAGAGGCGGTCAGCGACGACCTGCTGCCCGGCGAGCGCTCCCGCCTCAACCGCCGGTACGCCGAAGCGCTGGAGGCCGACCCGACGCTCGTCCCGGCCGACGGCCGCGCCACCCGCCTGGCCAGCTACTGGTACCACGCCCACGACGCCGCGAAGGCCCTCCCCGCCGTCCTCCACGCCTCCGTGGAGGCCCGCGGCCGCCACGCCCACTCCGAGCAACTGCGGCTCCTGGAGCGGGCGATGGAGCTGTGGGAGGCCGCCCCCGACGCCGTACGGGACGGACTGCGCCCCGCCGACCACACCGAGGTCTACCCTCCGTGCGGCTGCGACCCGGCCACCATGCCCCTGCGCTACCTCGACCTCATGGCCGAGGCCGCCGTCGCGGGCCGGCTGTGCGGGGAGCGGGAGCGCGCCCTGAAGATCACCAAGCGGGCGCTGCACCTCCTGGAGGAGGACGGCGACCCCCTGCGCGCGGCCTGGTTCTGGGTGCAGCGTTCCCTGCTGGTGCAGGGCCTGGCCCGGGGTGACGGGTGGAAGGAACTCGCCACCGCGCAGGAACTGGTGCGCGGGCTGCCCCCCTCCGAGGTGCACGCCGAGGTACTGGCCATGGTCGCGGGCTGGTCCATGCTCCACGCACCCGGACCCGAGGCGCTCTCCGACGCCCAGCGCGCCGTCGAGTACGCGCGCATGGTCGGCGCCGAGGACATCGAGCTGAACGCACGCCTCACACTCGGCACCCTGATGGTCGACGCGGGGGACGTCGAGGCCGGGCTCGCCGAGATGTACGCGGTCACGGACCAGGTGGAGAAGCGCTCCCTGACCGCGGTCGTGGGCCGCAGCCATGTGAACCTGCCGGCGGCCCTGGAGAGCGTCGGCCGCTCCAGGGAAGCCATCGAGGTGCTGCGGAAGGGCCTCGAACTCACCCGCGGGATGGGCCTGTCGGAGTCGGAGACCTTGGTCTGGAGCAACCTCTCCGAGTCGCTGTTCCCCCTGGGCCGCTGGGACGAGGCCGCCGAGGCCGCGGTGAACGCGATCAGCGGAGGACAGAGCGCGAAGCCACGCGCCGGCGGCTCCCTGCACCTCACGAACGTCGAGCTCGCCCGGGGGGACGTGGCCGATGCCGCCCGCCATCTGGCCGACGCCCGCGCCTTCTACGGCACCCACGACCCGCAGCCCCAGAACGACATCCCGCTGGCCGCCCTGACCATCGGCGTGGCCGCCGCCGAGGGCCGGCTCCTCGACGCCCGCGCCGAACTGCGCCGGGCCCTGGACGCCGGCTTCCTACCCGGCATGCAGCGCTATGCCTGGCCCCTGTTGCTGGCCGCGGTCACGGCCGAGGCCGACGCCCGCGGTCTGCCCGTCGCCGACGAAGGGCGCGCCGAGGTCCTGTCGGACACCTTCGAAGCCGTCAAGAAGCTCACCACCGGCGCGCCGGTCTGGCTCGCGTACGAGAGATGGGTGCGGGCCGAACTCCGCTGGGCCGAGGGTGTGCTGGAGCCGGGGACCTGGTCCGAGGTCGTGGCCGCCTTCGAACCGCTGGAGCGGCCGTACGACCTCGCCCGCGTCCGGTACCGGCTCGCCGAGGCGCTTCTGCTGAGCGGCGCCGGCCAGGAGGTCCGGGACCGCGTGACGGAACTCCTCCGGCTGGCCGCCGCCGTCGCCGACCACCTGGGAGCCCGCCCGCTCGCCGACTCGGTCGCCCGGCTCGCCCAGCGCGCACGGCTGACCCTGGCCCGTGTCCCCGAGCGGTCCGCCCTGGCTCCCGACGACCCCGTCGAGGCCCTGGGCCTCACCAGCCGCGAGCGCGACGTCCTCCGCCTGGTCGCCGTCGGCCGCAGCAACCGCCAGATAGCCGAGGAACTTTTCATCTCCCCCAAGACGGCCAGCGTCCACGTCTCCAACATCCTCGCCAAGCTGGGCGTCTCGGGCCGGGGCGAGGCGGCGGCCCTGGCACATCGACTGCGGTTGTTTCCGCCGGGGGAGGAGGAACAGACGGCAGCGGGATAATGCTTCCCAAGCCGTCAACGGTGAGGACGTCCGCTGAGACGAGGGCCGGTGCGGCCGGCCCGGGGAGGTGCCCGTGTTCAACGCCTTCGAGGAACTGTTCGCACCCGGACACAAGCACACCAGCGATGAACGCAATCGCCTGGAGATGACCTTGGAGGACGTCGGCGACAGCGATCCCGGGCTGGGGCCGATAGACCTGGAGTCGGGCAAGGCCGTCATACGCCCACCCGTGAGGCTCCACGACGAGTCGGAGCCCAACGAGGAGGAACCCGGCGAGGATTGAGTTCCCTGGTGGTGCGTGAGGGTGCGGTGCTCCCCTCCGGCTACTTCACCTCCAGCTCAAGGATCTTGTCGTCCCCCTTCTCAGGCGAGCCCCGGCCGTCCGTTTCGCTCGTGACCAGCCACAGCCTGTCGCCGCCCGCGGAAACGACCGTGCGGAGGCGTCCGTACTCGTCCTTCAGGAAGGCCTGGGGGTCCGCGGAGAGCTCGGTGCCCTTCAGCGGGATGCGCCACAGGCGCTTGCCGCGCAGGCCGGCCATCCAGACCGAGCCCTCGGCCATGGCGATGCCGCTCGGCGAGGCCTCCGCCACGCCCCACTGGGCGACCGGATCGACGAAGCCGGACCTGCCCTCCTTGCCCTCGACGTCCGGCCAGCCGTAGTTGCCGCCCGGCTTGATCTGGTTCAGCTCGTCCCAGGCTTTCTGGCCGAACTCCGACGCCCACAGGCGCTGTTTGCTGTCCCAGGCCACGCCTTGCACATTGCGGTGGCCGTACGAGTACACGAGTGAGTCGGCGAAGGGATTGCCCGGGGCGGGCTCGCCTTCCGGAGTCATACGCAGGATCTTGCCGCCGAGGGACTTCTTGTCCTGCGCCAGCGGGCCCTCGTACCGCTCGCCCGTCGTCGCGTACAGCATCCGGTCGGGGCCGAAGGCCAGGCGGCCGCCGTTGTGGTTCGTGCCCTTCGGGATGCCACGCACGACCGTGTCGGGGGCGCCCAACTGCTCACCCGGCGGCTTCTCCGGGGCGTACAGCATGCGCACGATGCGGTTGTCCGACTCCGAGGTGAAGTACGCGTAGATCATGTGGTCCGACGCGTAGTCCGGGGAGATCGCGAGGCCCAGGAGACCGCCCTCGCCGCCGGGGGAGACCCCGGGGACCTCGCCGATCTCCGTCTTCTTGCCGGTCTTCTCGTCGACAAGCGTGATCGTGCCCTCGTCCCGTGAGGACACCAGCAGTCCCCCCTCGGGGAGCGGAGCCAGGCCCCAGGGGCTCTTCAGGCCCTCGGTGACCGTGCGCACCACGGTGACCGAGCCCTTCGCGGGCGGGGCGTCCTCCGGGGCGGACTCCTCCGACGACGCCCCCGGCCCCGTACTGTTCGCGGCCGAGGTTCCGCCGGAGCCCGGCTCCTCCCCCTCGCCGGAGGAACAACCGGACGTCACCAGTAGCACGGCCGCGGCCAACACGGCCGTCACAGCTCGACGTTGCACGATCAAGATCCCTTCGACGCGGAGCCACTACTGTTCTTACACCGCGAGCGCCCCACAGGTTCCAGCTCCGGCGGATCAAGACAACTTCTCAACCGGAACATTCTCTTCCTGACGACCACCGAGGGCCTCTTCGGGACCGGTGCTCTCAGTCCCAGGAACCCTGGGCCGGCGGCAGGGCCGCGAGCTCCGCCAGATCCTCCGGGGACAGGCGGAGACCGCCGGCGGACGCGTTCTCCGTCACCCAGCGTTCCTGCTTGGCGCCGGGGACCGGTACGACGTGGGGGCCCTGGGCGAGCACCCAGGCGAGGGCCACGTGAGCCGGAGTCACCAGATCGCCATGGCGTGCCGCAACCCTGCGCAACCCCGCCACGATCGGCTGGTTGGCCGCCATCATCTCGGCCGTGAAACGAGGGTGACGGGCGCGCATGTCATCGGGTTCGAAGCCCTCGCCCGGCGTCAGCGTGCCGGTGAGGAAGCCGTTGCCCAGGGGCATCGCGGCGAGAAGGCCCACGCCGTGTGCCGTGCACCAGGGAAGGAGCGCGTCGAGAGCGTCGGGCGACCACACCGACAGTTCCGCCTGGACCGCGCTGACCGGGAAGACCTGCTGGACACGCTCCAGTTGGCGGATCGTTCCGTCGTGCAGCCCCGACCCGGCCCGGCGTACGGCCCTCGCGCCCACCGCGCACAGGCCCAGCGCCCGCACCTTCCCCGCCCGGACGAGCTCCGCCATCGCGCCCCAGGTCTCCTCGACCGGCACCTCCGGGTCCGCGCGGTGCAACTGGTAGAGGTCGATGACGTCGGTCTGGAGGCGGCGGAGGGAGGCGTCACAGGCGCGCTTCACATAGCCGGGGCGGCCGTTCGCCACGATGTGCTGCTCGCCGACCAGCAGGCCGACCTTCGTCGACACGAAGGCCTCCGCGCGGCGTTCCTTCAGGACCCGGCCCACCAGGAGCTCGTTCGTGAACGGTCCGTACATGTCGGCCGTGTCCAGGAGGGTGGAGCCGAGGTCGAGCGCACGGTGCAGCGCTCGCAGCGACTCGTCACCCCGCTGCCGCGACCCGCAGTACGCCCAGCTCATCGGCATGCACCCGAGCCCCACCGCCCCCACCGCGAGCGACGCCGCGCCGATCGTCCTGCGCTCCACCTGGCCTTGCCCTCCCTCTCCTGGCACCCCAAACTAACCAATGCGGCCCAGGACACTTCGCATAGCCTCCTGGGCATGACTGGTGACGTGTGGCTTCCGTTCGGCGCCGACGAGATCGAGGGGCTCCCTGATGGGCCCAACTACCGATATTGGGACGGTGACCAGGAGTTTCCCGGTGATCCGGGCGACTGCGTCTTTTACGTCGTGCCCTATATGAAGGGGCCCGTGATCTCCCAGCGGCCACTTCCCGACATGACGGCCGTCCAGGTCGTGCAGACGCTCACCGCCGGCATCGACCACGTCGAGCCGGGCCTGAGGCACCTGCGCCCCGGAGTGCGGCTGTGCAACGCGCGCGGGGTGCACGAGGCCAGCACGGCCGAGCTCGCCCTCACCCTGATACTCGCCTCGCTGCGGGGCGTCCCCGACTTCGTCCGCGCGCAGGAGCGTCAGGAGTGGCGGAGCGGGTTCCGTCCGGCGCTGGCCGACAAGTCCGTGCTCATCGTGGGGTACGGGTCGATCGGCGCCGCCCTCGAGGACCGGCTCGCACCTTTTGAACTCGCGCGGGTGGCGCGCGTCGCGCGCTCAGAACGCACCACGGCACGCGGACCGGTGCACCCGCTCACCGAACTGCCCTCCCTGCTGCCCGAAGCGGACGTCGTCGTCCTGTCGACGCCCCTCACGGACACCACGCGCGGCCTGGTGAACGCCGGGTTCCTGGCCCGTATGAAGGACGGAGCGCTGCTCGTGAACGTCGCGCGCGGAGCCGTCGTCGACACCACGGCGCTCCTCGCCGAGCTGGAGAGCGGGCGCCTCACGGCGGCCCTGGACGTCACCGATCCCGAGCCGTTGCCCAAGGGACATCCCTTGTGGCACGCGCCCGGCGTGCTTATCAGTCCCCATGTCGGCGGCCCCACGTCCGCCTTCCGGCCTCGCGCGAAGAGGCTTCTGGCGGACCAGTTGAATCGGTTCGTGAACCGGCAGCCGCTGCGAAACGTGGTCCTTATGACAGGCGATACGGCTGACGGCTAATCCACTTCGGGCACCCTCCGCAGTCCCCCGGATGCGGATGGTGTCCGTATCGCCGTTGATCGTCACGGAGCGTAGAGGAGCTATGTCCCTGAGTGACGAGACTGGTGTATCGTCCCGACAGGGGTTGCGCCGCGCACCGTTCGGCGCCGGGGATGGAATGCGACTGCGAGGGGGGCGACGGGCGATGCACGGCCTATGGACGAACGATCCGACGCGGCGGGGCCGTCGACGGCGACCCTTGCAGGGCGCGACGGCCAGACAGGGTCACAGCGGTCACGGCCATCACCAAGGCGGTCACACCGGCCGCAGGGCCCACACACATCCGGCGGCCCGGGACCAGCGGGACGCGGGAGCGGCACGGACGGAGGAGACCCGGTGAGCGCCCGGTCGTCGTCCGCCACCACGCTCAACCCGACGCTGCCGGCACAGCCGTTGACGGGCCGGGAGCCGACCGGCGCGCCGGCCCTGCGCGGCGGCTCCGTGACGAGCGTGCGCTCACAGCTCGTGCTGGCCCTGGTGTGCGCGGGATACGCCGTCGGCGCCGCGCTCGGCTGGGGTTCGCCGTACGTGGCGCTCATCATGGGCGACTTCGGGCTGAGCGCCGCCGCGGTCGCCGCGGCCGTGTCCTGCTTCCGCTACGCGCGCAGCCGCCGCAGCCGCTTTCGCCCCGCCTGGCTGCTGTTCGCGCTGTCCTCCATGATGGCGGCGCTCGGCAACCTGGTCTGGGGATGGTACGAGGTCGTACTGCGCCGTCCCATGCCCGACCCGAGCTATGCCGATCTGTTCTTCCTGTGCTTCGCGCCACCCGCCATCGTCGGCCTGCTCGTCCTGGCCAAGAGGCCCGTGACCAAGGCCGGCTGGGTCTGCCTGGCGCTGGACGCCTGGCTGATCGGCGGCTCGCTGGTCACGCTCTCCTGGAGCCTGGCACTCGCGCAAGCCGCGAAGGACGACGGCGACGTCGCGCACACGGCGCTCTCACTCGCCTACCCGCTCCTCGACATCGCCCTGGTCAGCATGGTGCTCGCCTTGCACTTCCGGCGCTCGGCGGTCAACCGCTCCGCGGTGAACACCGCGATCGGCGCACTCGCGCTCACTGTCATGTGCGACGCCCTGTTCACCTCACCCCTGCTGCACAACAGCTACCGCTCCGGACAGCTCCTTGACGCGGGCTGGTTCGCGGGCTCGCTGCTGCTCGCGTACGCCCCCTGGGTCAGCCACCGGCGCGGCCGGCCGGCCGCAGACAGCCACCCCGCGGCCGGGGACACCACGGCCCAGCACACCACGGACGGACACGCGCGCGTGGTGCACGAGCACGCCCCAGGGCAGTCACACGAGAGCAAACGGCAAGAAACCGTACGGGACGAAACCCCACGGCACCAAGCGCAACGACCCGAAGCAGACCGCCACGACGGACACCAGGGAGGAGATGTGCACATGCTCCTCCAGGGAGTAGGACTCAGCCGCTGCCCGGCCACCCGTCCGATCACCGGCTCGCTGGCCGCGCTGACTCCCTACCTGGCCGCCGCCGTCTGCACCCTGGGCATCCTCTACAACGTGCTCAACGGCCGCAGCGTCGACCGCGTGGTGCTCATCACCGCCTGCACCGTCGTGCTCGCGCTCGTCGTACGCCAGGGCATCATGCTCCTCGACAACATCACCCTCACCCAGGAACTGGCCCAGAAGGAGAACCATTTCCGCTCCCTGGTGCAGGGCTCCAGCGACGTCATCATGATCGCCGCCCCCAGCGGCATACTGAGGTATGTCAGCCCCGCCGCCGCCGGTGTGTACGGGCGCCCCGCCGAGGAGCTCGTCGGGACCGAACTCGCCTCGCTCATCCACCCGGAGGACCTGGGCTGCGTGGTGCACGAAGTGCGCCGCTTCCTCGCCGCCGATCCCCTCGAAGAAGCCACCACCCGCATCGAGTGCCGCTTCAGGTCCGGCTACGGCGCCTGGCTGAACGTGGAATCGACGGTCAACCGCCACCACGGCGGCCTCATCTTCAACAGCCGGGACGTGACCGAGAGGGTGCGCCTCCAGGCGCAACTCCAGCACAACGCCGAGCACGACCCGCTCACCGACCTGCCCAACCGCGCGCTGTTCACCAAGCGCGTGCAGCAGGCCCTGTCCGGCCGCCGCGCCACGGACCGGGGCGTCGCCCTGCGCAACACGGCGGTCCTCTTCATCGACCTCGACGGTTTCAAGGCCGTCAACGACACGATCGGCCACCAGGCCGGGGACGAACTGCTGATCCAGGCCGCCCGCAGACTCCACGACGCGGTCCGGCACGGGGACACCGCCTCCCGCCTGGGCGGCGACGAGTTCGCGGCCCTCATCGTGGGGGACAACACCCGCGACCGCGCCGCACGCGAGCGGCACATCTTCGAGCTCGCCGACCGGCTCCGGGTCACCCTCTCGCAGCCGTACATCATCGACGGCAACGAGGTGCGGGTGGCCGCCTCCATCGGCGTCGCCTTCGCGGAGCCGGGTCTCGGCGCGGGCGAGCTGCTGCGCAACGCCGACCTCGCCATGTACCGCGCCAAGGCCTCCGGCAAGGGCCGCGTCGAGCTGTACGCCCCTCAGATGCAGCAGGACGTCGTACGCAAGGCCGAGCTGGCCACACGGCTGCGCGCGGCCCTGCACGACGGCGAGTTCACGCTGCTGCACCAGCCCGTCGTGGCGCTCCAGAGCGGCCGGATCACATCAGTCACGGCGCAGGCCCGCTGGCGCTCGTCCCAGGGGGTGCTCTTCACCCCCGCCGAGTTCCTGCGGGTCTCCGAGGACAGCGACAGGACCGCCGAGCTGGACCGCTGGTTGCTGGAGGAGGCCGTCGAGCAGGCCGCCGAGCGCACCGCGGCCGGAGTCGGCGTGCCGGTGACCGTCCGGATGCGGGCCCGGCGCCTGCTGGACCGCTCACTGCCCGCCGGTTCCATCGAGTCGCTCCTGACCCGCCACGGACTCCCTTCCGGCGCCCTGGTGATCGAGCTGGCGGACATCGACTCCCGCCTCTGTCTGGACGATCTGGAGCGACGGCTGAGCCACCTCAGGCGGCTCGGCGTCCGGATCGCCCTGGACGGGTTCGGCGGCGGCCACGCGGCGATCACGCTGCTGAGGCGCCTCCCCGTCGACATCCTCACACTCGACCGCGGCCTGGTCGAGGGGATCGTCGAGTCACCGCGGCTGCACAAGATCACCAGCGGGCTGCTGCGTATCGCGGCGGATCTGGGCATGCAGTCGCTCGCGGACGGGGTGGACCTCCCCGAGCAGGTGATCGCCCTGCGTGCGATGGGGTGCAGCCACGGACAGGGCGCGGCCTTCTCCACGCCGCTGGACGAGTTCCGGCTGCGCCGGGTGCTGTCCGCGGGACACTGTCCGGTTCCCCACGGACCGGCGGAGCCCGTGTTCGCGGGCAGCGTGAGAGAGCCGAAGGGGCGCGTCGGTGTCGAGGGCGCGACCGTACAAAGGCCCGAAGGGCTGAGCACGGTCGTGGCCTCCACACCGACGGTGGCGCCCCGGGGGTGAACGAGCCGGAGAACGGGGCCGCCCCAGGGCGTACACCAGTGGAGTGCCCGCGGTTCACGGAGGCGGTACGCCCTTCAGCTCACATCATGAGACTCCCGTCCCACCCGCTTGACACGTGGTGTGCGCCGGGTAGAGGGTCTGTGCCATGCGCACCCGAATTCTCGTACTTGGACAGCGCGTCGGCTGAAGCTGGGGCCCACCGGACGACCACCGGAACCCCAGCGACCGTATCCGGCGCGCTCCCCTCGCTTGCCTCACGGCACGAGGGGTTTTTTGTTGCACAGGCACCTGTCGCACACCGAACAAACCTCGCAAAAACCCTCGCATAACCCTCGCAAAAACCTCAGCATCGAGAAGAGAATGCCGATGACCGAGCAGGCCACCGGGGCCCACCATCCGCAGCCGCGGCCCCGATCCGGAGGACAGCAGTCCGCGACCGTCGAGCACGTGACGGGAGCGCAGTCCCTCATCCGCTCGCTTGAGGAGGTCGGGGCCGAGACGGTATTCGGCATTCCCGGGGGAGCCATCCTTCCGGCGTACGACCCGCTGATGGACTCGACTCGGGTGCGCCATGTGCTGGTCCGTCACGAGCAGGGCGCCGGCCACGCGGCCACCGGTTACGCGCAGGCCACCGGCAAGGTCGGGGTGTGCATGGCGACGTCCGGTCCGGGCGCCACCAACCTGGTGACCCCGATCGCGGACGCGCACATGGACTCCGTGCCGCTGGTCGCGATCACCGGGCAGGTCGCCTCCAAGGCGATCGGCACGGACGCCTTCCAGGAGGCGGACATCGTCGGCATCACCATGCCGGTCACCAAGCACAACTTCCTGGTCACCGCGGCCGAGGACATCCCGCGGGTGATCGCGCAGGCGTTCCACATCGCCTCCACCGGCCGCCCGGGGCCCGTCCTCGTCGACATCGCCAAGGACGCCCTCCAGGCGCAGACCACCTTCTCCTGGCCACCCGTCATGGACCTGCCCGGCTACCGGCCCGTCACCAAGCCGCACGCCAAGCAGATCCGCGAGGCCGCCAAGCTGATCACCGCCGCCAAGCGCCCGGTCCTGTACGTCGGCGGCGGTGTCATCAAGTCCCGCGCCACCGCCGAGCTGAAGGTCCTCGCGGAGCTCACCGGAGCGCCCGTCACCACCACCCTGATGGCGCTCGGCGCGTTCCCCGACAGCCACCCGCTGCACGTGGGAATGCCGGGCATGCACGGTTCGGTCACCGCCGTCACCGCGCTGCAGAAGGCCGACCTGATCGTCGCTCTCGGCGCCCGCTTCGACGACCGCGTCACCGGCAAGCTGGACAGCTTCGCCCCGTACGCCAAGATCGTCCACGCCGACATCGACCCGGCCGAGATCGGCAAGAACCGCGCCGCCGACGTGCCGATCGTCGGTGACGCCCGCGAGGTCATCGCCGACCTGGTCCAGGCCGTCCAGAGGGAGCACAGCGAGGGCCACCAGGGGGACTACACCGCCTGGTGGACCGACCTGAACCGCTGGCGCGAGACCTACCCGCTCGGCTACGACCAGCCCGGCGACGGCTCGCTCTCCCCGCAGCAGGTCATCGAGCGCATCGGCCAACTCGCCCCGGAGGGCACGATCTTCGCGGCGGGCGTCGGCCAGCACCAGATGTGGGCCGCCCACTTCATCCAGTACGACAAGCCCGCGACCTGGCTGAACTCCGGCGGCGCCGGGACGATGGGGTACGCGGTCCCCGCCGCGATGGGCGCCAAGGCCGGAGCGCCGGACCGGGCCGTCTGGGCCATCGACGGCGACGGCTGCTTCCAGATGACCAACCAGGAGCTCACCACCTGCGCCCTGAACAACATCCCGATCAAGGTCGCCATCATCAACAACGGCGCCCTCGGGATGGTCCGCCAGTGGCAGACCCTGTTCTACAACCAGCGCTACTCCAACACCGTCCTGCACAGCGGCCCCGAGGCAGACGGAAAGCAGCCGAGCGCCGGCACCCGCGTCCCCGACTTCGTGAAGCTGTCGGAGGCCATGGGCTGCCACGCGATCCGCTGTGAGTCGCCGGACGAGCTCGACAAGGTCATCGAGGAGGCGAACTCGATCAACGACCGCCCGGTCGTCATCGACTTCATCGTCCACGAGGACGCGATGGTCTGGCCGATGGTCGCCGCCGGCACCTCCAACGACGAGATCATGGCCGCCCGGGACGTCCGCCCCGACTTCGGCGACAACGAAGACGACTGAGCCAGAGAGACGCAACCAGCCATGTCCAAGCACACGCTCTCCGTCCTGGTGGAGAACACCCCGGGCATCCTCGCCCGGATCGCCGCCCTGTTCTCCCGCCGCGGCTTCAACATCGACTCCCTCGCGGTCGGGGTCACCGAGCACCCGGAGATCTCCCGCATCACCATCGTCGTGAACGTGATCGAGGAACTGCCCCTCGAACAGGTCACCAAGCAGCTCAACAAGCTCGTCAACGTGCTGAAGATCGTCGAGCTGGAGCCGGCGCAGGCCGTTCAGCGTGAACTCGTTCTGGTGAAGGTGCGCGCCGACAACGAGACGCGCTCCCAGATCGTCGAGATCGTCCAGCTGTTCCGCGCCAAGACCGTCGACGTCTCCCCGGAGGCCGTCACCATCGAGGCCACCGGCAGCAGCGACAAGCTGTCGGCCATGCTCAAGATGCTGGAGCCGTACGGCATCAAGGAGCTCGTCCAGTCCGGCACGATCGCGATCGGCCGCGGCGCCCGTTCGATCACGGACCGGTCGCTGCGGGCACTGGACCGGTCGGCGTAACACTCGAAGAGAGCCGTACACGACCGGAAACGGGCGGTCGGCAGGCGTCGGCCGCCCGTATTCCGAGACCCCGAAACCCCCACCGACCCCACCGTCATACGGTGGGACGCAACACCTGCACTCCCAAGGAGAGAACCCAAAGTGGCCGAGCTGTTCTACGACGCTGACGCCGACCTGTCCATCATCCAGGGCCGCAAGGTCGCGGTCATCGGCTACGGCAGCCAGGGCCACGCCCACGCCCTGTCGCTGCGCGACTCGGGTGTCGACGTCCGCGTCGGTCTCCACGAGGGCTCCACGTCCAAGGCGAAGGCCGAGGAGCAGGGCCTGCGTGTGGTGACCCCGTCCGAGGCCGCCGCCGAGGCCGACGTCATCATGATCCTCGTCCCGGACCCCATCCAGGCCCAGGTCTACGAGGAGCACATCGCCCCGAACCTGAACGACGGCGACGCCCTGTTCTTCGGCCACGGCCTGAACATCCGCTACGGCTTCATCAAGCCCCCGGCCGGCGTCGACGTCTGCATGGTCGCCCCCAAGGGCCCGGGCCACCTGGTCCGCCGCCAGTACGAGGAGGGCCGCGGCGTTCCGTGCATCGCCGCCGTCGAGCAGGACGCCACCGGCAACGCCTTCGCGCTCGCCCTGTCGTACGCCAAGGGCATCGGCGGCACCCGCGCCGGCGTCATCAAGACGACCTTCACCGAGGAGACCGAGACCGACCTGTTCGGCGAGCAGGCCGTCCTCTGCGGTGGTACGGCCGCGCTGGTGAAGGCCGGTTTCGAGACGCTGACCGAGGCCGGCTACCAGCCGGAGATCGCGTACTTCGAGTGCCTGCACGAGCTGAAGCTGATCGTCGACCTCATGTACGAGGGCGGCCTGGAGAAGATGCGCTGGTCGATCTCCGAGACCGCCGAGTGGGGCGACTACGTCACCGGCCCGCGCATCATCACCGACGCCACCAAGGCCGAGATGAAGAAGGTCCTCGCCGAGATCCAGGACGGCTCGTTCGCCCAGGCCTGGATGGACGAGTACCACGGCGGTCTGAAGAAGTACAACGAGTACAAGACCCAGGACTCGGAGCACCTGCTGGAGACCACCGGCAAGGAGCTGCGCAAGCTGATGAGCTGGGTGAACGACGAGGACGCGTAGCACTCCGCGGGTTCGGCCGTGACCCCGGGCCCGCCCGGTGTTCGCGGTCGGACCCGCCCGTCGGGCGAACCTTCCGGAGAAGCACGTGACGCGCCCGTCACGCCACTACACTGCCGTACTACATACGCGTCAGGCCCACAGCGTCGTGCGTCTTCCACGCGGCCAAGCGACACCGAAGAAGTCCAGGCACGTCCCCACGCCGCCCGGCACAAGCCTCCCCCACCGCGGCGGGCGCGGGAACGCACCCGCCTCTCCGGTGCCACACCCCTCCACCGCCAGCGGCCGTCGGGACGGCCGTCCGCATTGGACATGTAGAGGACTCACGTGAGCTCGAAACCAGTCGTACTCATCGCTGAAGAGCTGTCGCCCGCCACCGTCGACGCGCTCGGCCCGGACTTCGAGATCCGGCACTGCAACGGAGCGGACCGCTCCGAGCTGATCCCGGCCATCGCCGAGGTCGACGCCATCCTGATCCGTTCCGCGACGAAGGTGGACGCCGAGGCCATCGCCGCCGCGAAGAAGCTGAAGGTCGTCGCACGAGCCGGCGTCGGCCTGGACAACGTGGACGTCTCCGCCGCCACCAAGGCCGGCGTCATGGTCGTCAACGCCCCCACCTCGAACATCGTGACCGCCGCCGAACTCGCCTGCGGTCTCCTCCTCGCCAGTGCGCGCCACATCCCGCAGGCCAACACGGCGCTGAAGAACGGTGAGTGGAAGCGCAGCAAGTACACGGGTGTCGAGCTGGCGGAGAAGACCCTCGGTGTCGTGGGCCTCGGCCGCATCGGCGCGCTCGTGGCCCAGCGCATGTCCGCGTTCGGCATGAAGGTCGTCGCGTACGACCCGTACGTCCAGCCTGCCCGGGCCGCGCAGATGGGCGTCAAGGTGCTGTCCCTGGACGAGCTGCTGGAGGTCTCCGACTTCATCACCGTCCACCTGCCGAAGACCCCCGAGACCGTGGGGCTCATCGGTGCCGAGGCGCTGCACAAGGTCAAGCCGTCGGTGCGAATCGTCAACGCGGCGCGCGGGGGGATCGTCGACGAGGAGGCGCTGTACTCGGCGCTCAAGGAGGGCCGGGTCGCGGGCGCGGGCCTCGACGTGTACGCGAAGGAGCCGTGCACGGACTCCCCGCTCTTCGAGCTCGACGAGGTCGTGTGCACGCCGCACCTCGGTGCGTCCACGGACGAGGCCCAGGAGAAGGCGGGTATCGCGGTGGCGCGCTCCGTCCGGCTCGCCCTCGCGGGTGAGCTGGTGCCGGACGCCGTGAACGTCCAGGGCGGTGTCATCGCCGAGGACGTCAAGCCGGGTCTGCCGCTGGCCGAGCGTCTGGGCCGTATCTTCACCGCGCTCGCCGGCGAGGTGGCCGTCCGCCTCGATGTCGAGGTGTACGGCGAGATCACGCAGCACGATGTGAAGGTGCTGGAGCTGTCGGCGCTCAAGGGTGTGTTCGAGGACGTGGTCGACGAGACGGTCTCGTACGTCAACGCCCCGCTGTTCGCACAGGAGCGGGGGGTGGAGGTGCGGCTGACGACGAGCTCGGAGTCGCCGGACCACCGCAACGTCGTCACCGTGCGCGGCACCCTGGGCAGCGGCGAGGAGGTCTCGGTGTCCGGCACGCTCGCGGGCCCGAAGCACCACCAGAAGATCGTCGCGGTGGGTGAGTACGACGTGGACCTCGCCCTCGCCGACCACATGGTCGTCCTCAAGTACGCGGACCGTCCCGGTGTCGTCGGTACCGTCGGGCGCGTCTTCGGTGAGGCCGGCATCAACATCGCGGGTATGCAGGTCGCCCGCTCCGCCGCGGGTGGCGAGGCCCTCGCCGTTCTGACGGTGGACGACACGGTGCCTCAGCCGGTGCTCACGGAGGTGGCCGAGGAGATCGGCGCGACATCGGCGCGGTCGGTGAACCTGGTCTGAGGTTCGTTCCTGGACGACGTTCGGGGCTCGTCACCAGCAGGTGACGGGCCCCGAACGCGTACCCCCGGCGTTGGTCAGACGGCTGCCTTCTCCCGCTCGGCCGCCTCCGCCGCGGGTACCCGCGCCCCGCGCAGCACCACCGCGCCCGCGACCGCCGCGCCCAGCAGGACCAGTGCCCCCGCGATCGCCGCGCCGTGCATCCCGCTGGTGAACGCCTCCCGGGCGGCCGCTGCCAGGGCGTCTCCCGCGCGCCCCGGCAGCTGCTCGGCCACGGCGAGGGCGCCGCCGAGGGTTTCGCGGGCGGGGCCGGGGGCCGAGGCGGGCATCTCGTGGTGGTAGATCGCCGTACCGATGGCGCCGAGCGTCGCCATGCTCAGGGCGCCGCCGAACTCGGCGGAGGTCTCCACGAGGGACGATGCGCTGCCCGCGTTCTCGACGGGCGCCGCGCTGATGGCCAGGTCGGCCAGCTGCGCCGTGGTGGCGATGACCCCGGAGGCCAGCACACCGGACGCGACGAGCACCAGCCACAGCGCGTCCGTGCCGACGAGGACCAGCAGACCGTAACCGCACGCCGCGGTCGCGAAGCCGCCGGCGACGACGTACGCGCGAGGCACACCCCGCTGCACCAGATGGGCCGAGAGGGGCCCCGCGAGACCGATGAACACGGAGGGCAGCAGCGCCCACAGCGCGGCCTGAAGCGGCTCCTTGCCGAGGACCGACTGGATGTACTGGCTGGTGAAATAGGCCGAGCCCATCATCCCGAAGATCGCGACCAGGTTCAGGACCACCGCCGGGGTGAAGCCCCGGCCCTGGAACAGCCGCGGCGGGATCATCGGAGACGCCGTGGTGCGCTGGCGGTGGACGAACAGCGCCGCGAAGAGCAGGCCCACCGTCACCGACACCACATACCGCACGTTCCAGCCCTCGGCGGCCAGCTCCTTCAGGCCGTAGACCACCGGCAGGACCGCCGCCAGCGACAGCGGCACGCTCAGCAGGTCGAAGCGGCCGGGGTTCGGGTTCTTCGACTCGGGGAGCAGGGTCGGGCCGAGGATCAGCAGCAACGCCATCGCGGGCAGATTGACCAGGAAGACCGAGCCCCACCAGAAGAACTCGACCAGCACACCGCTCATCACCGACCCCAGGGCGACGCCCGCCGTCATCACACCGGACCAGAGTCCGATCGCCTTCGCCCGCTGGCCGGGGTCGGTGAACATCGTGCGCACCAGCGCCATCGTCGACGGCATCAGGGTCGCCCCGCCGACGCCGAGAGCCGCGCGGGCCGCGATCAGGGTCTCGGCGCTGTGCGCGTACGCGGCCACCAGGGAGGCGGCGCCGAACGCGACCGCGCCGACCAGCAGCAGCCGACGGCGGCCGATGCGGTCACCGAGCGAGCCCATCGTCATCAGCAGACCGGCCAGCACGAACGCGTAGCTGTCGAAGATCCACAACAGCTGGGTGCCGCTCGGCTCCAGGTCGGCGCTGATCGCGGGGATCGTGAAGTAGAGCACGGAGACATCCATCGAGACCAGCAGCAGCGGAAGCATCAGCACGGTGAGCGCGGTCCACTCGCGGCGGCCGGCGCGGGTGGGACGGTCCGGGACCGCGCTTGTCGGGTTCGTTGTCATGCCGAGGAATGTACAAGCGTGTTAAACGACTGTCTAGGACGAGCGTTTAGGTCGACTGTCTAAGCCAAGCGTTTAAGTCAAACGTTTAAGTCAAGCGTCTAGGACGCTTGTTCATGCTCGGCGATAGGGTGGTCCGTATGGGACACCGTGAGGATCTGCTCGAAGGCGCCAAGCGCTGCCTGCTGGAGAAGGGCTTCCTGCGCACGACCGCGCGCGACATCGTCAAGGTGTCGGGGACGAACCTGGCGTCGATCGGCTACCACTACGGCTCGAAGGACGCGCTGCTCGCGCAGGCGTACGTGGCCATGGTCGAGGAGGTCTCGGACGCCTTCGAGGGCGGCGGGGCGATCGAGAGCGGTTCCGTCCCCGGCTCGGTCGAGCGGTTCCGGGAGGTGTGGTCGAACATCGTCGACACCATGCGGGAGCCCGGCTCGCTGTGGCGCCTCAGCATGGAGATCGTGGCCATGGGGGACCAGCTGCCCGAGGTGCGCGAGCATCTGGCGCGGGCGCAGCGGGTGGGGGCGCGCGGCATCGTCACGCTGTTCATGGGCGGGCGCGAGGAGGACGTGACGGACAGGACCACGGACACTCTCGGCAGCTTCTACATGACCATGCTGATGGGCATCGTCGCACAGTGGACCTTCGACCCCGAGCACGCGCCCGACGCCGACGCGATCACCGAGGGGCTGCTCCAGGTGATCGAGGCCGCCCAGCAGGCGTGACCTCGGTGGCGCGCCCGTCCCGCAACTCGATCGACCGGTCCGCGAAGTGCCGTACGACGGCCCGGTCGTGGCAGATGAACAGGTACGCGAGTGCCATCTCGTCCTGGAGGTCCGCGAGCAGGTTGAGGACCCCGGCGCGGACGGACGGGTCGAGTGCCGAGACCGGTTCGTCGAGGACGAGGAGGCGGGGCTCGGACGCCAACGCGCGGGCGATCCCGGCGCGTTGGCACTGGCCGCCGGAGAGTTCGTACGGGAAGCGGTCGCCGTACGCCGGGTCCAGGCCGACCCGGTCGAGGAGTTCGGCGACCCGGGCCGGGCCGGCCGCGTTCCAGCGGCCCTGGACGCGCAGGGGTTCCGCCACCGCGTCGCGGATGCGGAGGCGGGGGCTGAGGGAGCCGTAGGGGTCCTGGAAGACCGGCTGCATCCGGGGGCGGACCGGGCGGAGTTCCCGTTCGGTCAGGCGCGTCAACTCCCGGCCCTCGAAGCGCACTTCGCCCGCGTCCGGGCGGCGCAGTTGCAGGACCGCCGTGACCGTGGACGACTTGCCGCAGCCCGACGGGCCGTTCAGCGCGAGCGTCTCGCCCGCGTCCAGGGTGAAGGAGACGTGATCCACGGCGGTGACCCTGCCGTAGCGAACCACCAGGTCACGCACGTCGAGGAGGGGCTGGTTCGGGCTCATGCTCGCGGCTCCGGGAACAACTCGGCCGCTGGGTACGGGACGTCGTCCCAGCGATGACAGGAGACCTCGTGGTCGTCGTCCACCCGCCACGGCCGCGGCTCCTCACGGTGGCAGCGGTCCTCCGCGAGGGGGCAGCGCGGTGCGAAGGCGCAGCCGGGCGGCAGGGCGGCGGGGACGGGCGGGACGCCGGGGATGGTGGGGAGGCGCCTCCTGCGGCCACCCGCGCGGGCGGGCTCACCTGATGCCGCCGGTTCATCTGGTGCCGCCGGTTCACTTGGTGCCCCCGGTTCACCCGGCACCGACGCCAGCAGTCCCGCCGTGTACGGCGCCCTCGGGCGGTCCAGTACCCGCGCCGCCGGGCCCTGTTCGACCTGGCGGCCCGCGTACATCACGAGCACGCGGTCGGCGTGCTCCCTGACCACCGCCAGATCGTGGGTGATCAGCACCAGTGCGGCGCCGACAGCCTCACGCTGCTCGCCGAGGACCCGCAGCACCTGCTCCTGGAGTTCCGCGTCCAGCGCGGTCGTCGGCTCGTCGGCGACCACCACGTCCGGTTCGTTGACGGTCGCCATGGCGATGACGGCGCGCTGGCGCATGCCGCCGGAGTACTCGTGCGGGTACGCGCGCGCCCTGCGTACGGCGTCGGGGATGCCCACCCGGTCGAGTGCGGCGACCGCGCGGGCGCGGGCCTCCTTACGAGAGACGCGGGCCACCGACCGTACGGCGGCGGCGAGTTGGTCGCCCACGGGATGCACGGGGGAGAGCGCGGAGAGGGCGTCCTGGGGGACGAGCGCGATACGGCGCCCGCGCTGGGTGGTGAGATCCGTGTCCCCGCGCAGGCGCACCGACCCGCTCGCCGTCGCGCCCCGCGGCAGCATCCCGAGCAGTGCTCGCGCCGTGAGGGACTTGCCCGCGCCCGACTCGCCGACCAGGGCGAGCACTTCGCGCGGACGGACGTCGAAGGACAGGCCACGCACGGCCTCCACCCCCTCGACGGCGATCCGCAGCTCACGTACCGAAAGCAACACGTCAGACGCCAACGGAGGCCTCCTTCTTGACTGCGCGGGCCCCGGCGGCGCGCCGCCCGGCGCGTCCCTCGGCGTACGCCGCCGTAGAGACCGCGAGTCCCGCCAGCAGGGCGAGGGCCACCGCCGGGGCCAGGGCCGCCCACGGGGCGCGCTCCACGTAGGCGCGGGACTCGTCCAGCAGCAACCCCCACTCGGGGGTGGGCGGCTGGGCGCCGAGGCCCAGGAAGCCCAGGGAGGCGAGGGCGAGGGCGATACCGGGCAGGCGGAGGATCGCATGGCGGGTGACGGGACCGGCCACGGAGGGCAGGACGTGCCGGGTCAGGATCCACCAGGGGCTTGCCCCGACGGCCCGCGCGGCGATCAGGAACGTCGACGCGCGGACCTCCTGGACCAGGGCCGCCGCGTGCGCCGCCAGTGCGGGCCAGGAGAGGAGGGCCACGGCGAGGGCCGCGCCGCCCGTGCCGGGGCCGACGACCGCCGCGACCAGGATGCCCGCGATCACGGGCGGCAGCGCGTTGGCGATGTCCGAGGCGCCGGACGCCACGGACGGCAGGAAGCCGAGGGCGAGGGCGAGAACCAGACCGGCCACGCAGACCGCGGCCGCCGTGCCGATCGTGGAGGCCGCGCCGTGCCCCAGCCGGGCCAGCACGTCCCGGCCGAGCCCGTCCGTGCCGAGCGGGTACGCCCAGGACGGCGTCCGCAGCCGGGCGGTCGTGTCCACGGCGTACGGGTCGCGCAGCAACCCCCAGCCGACCGCCGTCAGCAGCACCGCCGCCAGCGCCACCGGAACGGCCGGGTGGGGGCGGACCGGGCGGGCCGGGGGCAGGGTCAGTGCCGCGTCCCGCAGCGCGGGGCCCAGCAGCCGGCGCCGTACGAGTGCCGCGAGCACGCCCGTGACCAGCCCGAGCGCGAGCAGCGCCAGGACCGAGCCCTGGAGCAGCGGCAGGTCCTGCGACTTGGCCGCGCCCAGTGCCGTACGCCCGATGCCGGGCACCGCGAACACCGTCTCCACGGCGACCGCGCCACCCGTCAGTCCGACGGCCGCCATACCGAACTGCGGGAGCAGGGGCGGCAGTACGCGCCGCAGGGCCGCCGCCGAGACACGCGCTCCGCTCACCCCGGCGCCCCGCCACAGTTCCACCCAGCGCTCGTTCAGCACGGCGGGCAGCGCGTCCGCGACCAGGCGGCCGAGCAGACCGCCCGCCGGCACGCCGAGCGCGACGGCGGGGAGCACCATGTACTGCGGGCCCTGCCAGCCGGACGTCGGCAGCAGGCCCAGCCACACCCCGCACACCAGCAGCGCCACGGTGGCCAGCAGGAACTCGGGCACGGCGGCGAGCATCGCGGCGAACGCCCCGGCCGATCCCCGTCCCCTTACGAGGACCGGCGCCACCAGCGCGCCCGCCAGCAGCACCGCGACCCCGAAGGCGGCGGCCATGAGGCCGAGCGACACCTGGAGGCCGGAGATCACGGAGGGGAGCACGTCCGTGCCCGACACCCATGACGTGCCGAGGTCCCCGCGCAGCAGTCCCAGGGCCCAGTTCCCCAGCAGGGACAGGGGGCCCGCGTCCAGGCCGAGTTCGGCGCGGACCGCGGCCAGGGCCTCCGGCGTGGCCTCCTGCTCGGCCGACCGCCCCCGCAGCACGGTCAGCGCGGGATCCCTGCCGGAGAGCCGGGGCAGCAGTCCGACGGCCGTCACGACGGCGGCGAGGCAGACGAGGCGGGTCAGCCCGGCCGGGCCGGCCCATCTCCTTACGGTGGCCTTCACTTGACGTAGGTGGCGGCCGTGACCAGCTCGCGCTCGCGCGGGTCGTGGGCCGCGCCCGTGACCCCGGCGGCGTCACCCTGGATCACGCGTTCGTGCAGCATCGGCACCGCCGCGTCGGTGGCGAGCACGGCGGCCTCGGCCTCGATGACCGCATTCCGGCGCGCCGCGCCGGCCTTGGCTCCGGAGGCCTTGTCCAGGGCGGCGTCGACCGACTTCTCGGCGAGCTGGGAGATGTTGAACGAACCGTCGGAGCCGAAGTCGCTGTAGAGGTAGGCGGCCGGGTCGCCGGAGTCGAGGACGGTCGCCCGGGAGAGGACGAACGCGTCGAACTCGCCCGCCAGGGCGTCGGACTCGATGGTGGCGTACTCGCGGATCTCCAGCTTCACCCTGAACCCGGCCTTCTGGAGCTGCTGTTGCAGCGCGGCCGCAACCTCGGGCAGCTCGGCCCGGTCCGTGAACGTGCCGATGGTGACGGACCTGCCGGACGGGTCACCGGGCTCGGCCCGCCGCACGGGCGACCGCAGGTCGGCGGCCCATGGCAGCGCCGGCCCGAGCAGGCCCTCGGCGACGTCCGCCCGTCCCTCGTACACGCCCTCGACGATCGACTTCGCGTCGACGGCTTCACGGGCCGCCGCCCGGAGACCGGCGTCCTTGAAGACGCCCTTCTCGGTGTTCAGATACAGGGTGTTCGTGCGGGGCATCGGGACCTCGGTGATCAGGTCCTGGTCGAGCACCGCGGCCTGCGAGACGGGAACGGCCTCCACGATGTCGGCCTCGCCGCTGCGCAGGGCGGCGGCACGCGCGGTGCCGTCGGGCACGAACTTCACATCGATTCCCGGTGACTTGGCCCGGCCGCCCCAGTAGCCGTCGTAGCGGTCGAGGGTGGCCGAGGACGTGCCGTTCACCTTGGTCAGCTCGAAGGGGCCGGTGCCCGCGCCGACCGGGTTCACCGTCTTCCCCGCGTACGCCCTCGCCGCCAGGACCGCCAGCTGCGGCGAGCTCAGGCGTTGCGGGACGAGCGGGTCCTCGACGGCCGTGGTGACGACGACCCTGCCGTCCTCGGCCTTCGCGGTGAGCTCGACGCCGTCGAGGATGCGGGGCTTGGGGGAGGCGGTGGCCGCCCTGGTCAGGGAGCGGACGACGGCCTCGGGGGTGAGCTCGCTGCCGTCGTGGAACGTCACCCCGTCACGTATCTCGAACGTCCAGCTCCGCCCGCTCTGCTCCCACTTGGTGGCCAGGGCGGGCCGGGCGTCGCCGTCGGCGTCCAGCTTCACCAGCGTCTCGGCCGTCGACCAGCGCGACAGCTTGAAGGCGTCGTCGGAGAGCGGGGACAGGCCCGAGCGCGGGGGCTGCATCATGGCGAGGCGTACGCGCTTGCCGTCGCCCTTCGCGGACGGCCCGGCGGACGGCTCCGCGTCGGCGAAGCATCCGGTGAGCAGGGCGGAGGCCGCGGTGAGGGCCGCGACGGGAAGCCGACGGGCGGGCAGGCGCACGGGACCCTCCGGGCACAGGGGTGGTCGGGAGTGAGTGCGCTGACCGTAGCATGATGACAATCATTTTCAATAATGCGGGTCGGCTGTGCGGCTGCGGAGCTCAGAGGTGGTGTGTCTCAGAGGCGGTGCGCCTTGAGAGCCATGTGCAGCAGCAGACGGTCCTCGCCGTCGTCCAGGTCCAGGCCCGTGAGCTGCTCCACGCGGGAGAGACGGTAGTACAGCGTCTGCCGGTGGATGCCCAACTCGGCCGCCGTCCGGCCCGCTTGGCCCGCGCAGTCCAGGAACACCTCCGCCGTGCGGACGAGTTCGTGGTGGGTGGCGGTCAACAGCCCGCGTACGGACGGGTCCTGGACCACCTCCGGAGGCAGCGTGGTGAGCAGGCGGTACGGGCCGATCGCGCTCCATTCCGCGACCGGTCCCAGCCGGGGCTCCGCCAGCGCGGCGCGGGCCGCCCCCGACGCCTCCTGCCACGCGGTGCCCAGCTCGGCCAGCCCGGAGCGGGCGCCCGCGACGCCGGCCGCCGCGTTCGCCCCGGCGCGCTCCAGCAGCCGGGATGCCGCGGTCCGCGCCGGCTGCGGCAGGTCCGCCGAGCGCAGCCGCACCAGCAGCGCCAGGCTCTGCGCGGCGGCGCCCCACGGCACCGTGCACAGGGCGGTCGCCCCCGGCACCGCGCGCACGGACGGCGCGTCGGACGGGTCGGCGGACGGCCAGGGGGCCACACAGATCACGGTGTGCAGGCCGCCCGCGCGCGGGCCCAGAGCCGTGCGGAGCTCTCCCACCGCCATGTCCTGCTGCCAGCCGGGCTCCGCCGTGAGGGCCGCGCGCAGCTCACGCGTCAGGTCCGCACCCGCCTGGGCCTCGTCCGCCAGGAGGGCGCCGATCCGGGAGGCCACCTCCATGGCGGCGGAGAGCTGGGCGTCGGTGGGCCCCGGCTCGCCGTCGAGCAGCCAGACGTACCCGAGGACGACACCCCGGTGCCGGACGGGAAGGCAGATGCGCCCCCGGTACACCCCCGCCTCCGGAGTGGGCGGGATCCGTACGGGACCCGTCGCACGGGTGATGCCGAAGCCCTCGAACCACTCCCGCACGGCCGCCGTCGAGCGGCGCGTGAGGATCGAGCGGGTGCGTACGGGGTCCAGCGCCGACTCGTCCAGGTCGCCCTCGCTGTCGTACGCCCCGAAGGCGATCAGCTCGAAGTCGCGGTTCTCCAGCGTCGCGGGCAGGCCCAGCAGGCCGGAGATCTCGTCCACCAGCTCCTGATAGTCGCCCCGGCCGCCCGTCCCTCCGGTCTTGAAAACGTCCGTCACCCGGGCATTCTCCCGCATTCCGCGAACCCTTCATACATCTGTCTGAGATCCAGGGCACGGATGCGTGACAGCTGTCGATGGCCGACGATCGGAGGGATCCTTAGGTTTCACGGTGGTTCTCCGTGCCGTACCCGACTGGTCGGGTCACGGCCTTCCGCTGGTCTTTTGTGGAGGTGCCCCGTGCTGGGTCCCGTGATTCTCGCCGCGTCGCGCAGCGACCGGATGCGTCGGCTGGTCTCGGCGGCCCCGGTGACGAAGTCGGTGGTCGACCGTTTCATCCCGGGTGAGACGGTGGACGAGGTCGTGCCCGTCATCGAGGACCTCACCGGCAAGGGCCTGGACGTGACCATGGACGTGGTCGGCGAGGACATCACCACCCGCGAGCAGGCCGAGGCCGCCCGGGACGCGTACCTGGAGCTGGTCGACCGGCTGGGCGACCTGGGGCTGGGGGCGCGGACCGAGATGTCGGTCAAGCTGTCGATGTTCGGCCAGGCGCTGCCGGGCGGCCACGAGCTCGCCCTCGCCAACGTCCGCCCCGTCGTCGAGGCCGCCGCCGCCATCGGGACCACGGTCACGCTGGACGCGGAGGACCACACCACCCTCGACTCGATGTTCGCGATCCACGACGAGCTGAGGAAGGACTTCCCGCAGACCGGGTGCGTGATCCAGGCCTACCTGTACCGCACCGAGGAGGACGCCCGCCGCCTCGCCGCCGCCGGCAGCCGCGTACGCCTCGTGAAGGGCGCGTACAAGGAGCCCGCCGCGGTCGCGTACCAGCGCAAGCACGAGATCGACAAGGCGTACGTACGCGTCCTGAAGATCCTGATGGAGGGCGCGGGGTACCCGATGATCGGGTCCCACGACCCGCGCCTCATCTCCATCGCACAGGAGCTGGCCCACCGCGCCGCGCGCAAGCCGGACGAGTACGAGTTCCAGATGCTGTACGGGATCAGGAGCGACGAGCACCTCCGGCTCGCCGCCGAGGGCCACCGGATGCGCGTCTACACCGCGTACGGCACCGACTGGTACGGGTACTTCATGCGGCGGCTCGCGGAGAAGCCCGCCAACCTGCGGTTCTTTGCGCGAAGCATGATCACAAAGGGCTGACCCACACCGCTCAAGTCAAGGAGTACGGAACCCATGGACGCTGTGACCCAGGTCCCCACCCCCGTCAACGAGCCGGTGCACGGCTACGCCCCCGGCTCGCCCGAGCGCGCCCGGCTGGAGGCCAGGCTCAAGGAGCTGGCCGAGAACCCCATCGACCTGCCCTGCACCATCGGCGGCGAGAAGCGGCTCGGCGGCGGCGAGCCCTTCGACGTCGTCCAGCCGCACAACCACAAGGCCGTGCTCGGCACCTACCGGAACGCGACCCGGCAGGACGCGCAGGACGCGATCGACGCGGCCCTCGCCGCCGCGCCCGCCTGGCGCGCCATGTCCTTCGACGACCGTGCCGCGATCATCCTGCGCGCCGCCGAACTGCTGTCCGGCCCGTGGCGCGAGACGCTGGCCGCCTCCACCATGCTCGGTCAGTCGAAGACCGCCCAGCAGGCGGAGATCGACTGCCCCTGCGAGCTGGTCGACTTCTGGCGCTTCAATGTGAAGTACGCCCGCGATCTGCTCGCCGAGCAGCCGGTCGCCAACTCCCCGGGCGTGTGGAACCGACTCGACCACCGCCCGCTGGAGGGCTTCGTCTACGCGATCACGCCCTTCAACTTCAGCGCGATCGCCGGCAACCTGCCCACCGCGCCCGCTCTGATGGGCAACGTGGTGGTGTGGAAGCCGTCGCCGACCCAGACCCACGCCGCCGTGCTGCTCATGCGGCTGCTGGAGGAGGCCGGTCTGCCCAAGGGCGTCATCAACCTCCTCACCGGCGACGGCATCGAGGTCTCCGAGGTCGCCCTGGAACACCGCGACCTCGCGGGCATCCACTTCACCGGCTCGACGAAGACCTTCCAGTACCTGTGGAAGACCGTCGGCAACAACATCGAGAAGTACCGCTCCTACCCGCGCATCGTCGGCGAGACCGGCGGCAAGGACTTCGTGGTCGCCCATCCGAGCGCCGACCGCGCGGTGCTGAAGACCGCACTGACCCGGGGCGCCTTCGAGTACCAGGGCCAGAAGTGCAGCGCGACCTCCCGGGCGTACATCCCGGCGTCGATCTGGAACTCCGGCTTCAAGGAGGAGTTCGCCGCCGAGGTCGACGGCATCACCATGGGCGACGTCACAGACCTGTCGAACTTCATCGGCGCCGTCATCGACGAGCGTGCCTTCGCCAAGAACAAGGCCGCGATCGACCGCGCGAAGGCGGACCCGGCCTGCACGGTCGTCGCGGGCGGCTCGTACGACGACTCGGTGGGCTACTTCGTCCGCCCGACCGTCGTCGAGTGCGCCGACCCGGAGAACGAGGTCTTCACGACCGAGTACTTCGGTCCGTTCCTCGCCGTGCACGTCTACGAGGACGACCGGTACGAGGAGATGCTGACCCAGATGGAGTCGGTGGCCGACTACGCGCTCACCGGCTCGGTCATCGCGGGCGACCGCGGGGCCGCCGCGTACACGGCCGAGAAGCTCCGCTACGCGGCCGGCAACTTCTACATCAACGACAAGTCGACGGGTGCCGTCGTCGGCCAGCAGCCCTTCGGCGGCGGCCGCGCCTCGGGCACCAACGACAAGGCGGGCGCCCCGCAGAACCTGATGCGCTGGACGCTCACCCGCGCCATCAAGGAGACCCTGGTTCCGCCGACCGACTACACGTACCCGCACATGGGCTGAGGGAGCCGACGGGGACCCGGACCCGGCGCCGCGTTCGGTGCGGGTCCCCGCCGGGGAGTCGCAGGGCACCCCGTACTCCCGCACCGGTACGCCGACTTCGAGGCACGGGGCCGGACGGACAGGTCCCAGACGCCGTTGTGCGAGGGCCCGTCCGGACCGGTGACCCCCGCGCGGTCGAGGACGGTCACGCCGCAGCGACGCAGGGCGACAGCCATCAGCACCTGGTCGAATGCGCGGTTGAGGAAGGTGGCGTAGACGGCGACGACCGGGTGCAGACCGCCCGTCGCCAGACCGGCCGTCGACACCACGGCGTGCTGCTCGGCCATCCCACGTCCCACACCCGCTCCGGGAAGCCCTCGGCGAACCTGGTCAGGCCGGTGGGGTGCAGCATCGCGGCGGTGATGGCCACCACGTCCGCTCGTTCCTCACCCAGTCGCCTCGGCCCGTCCCCGAACACCGAGGCGTCGGCGCGGCGAATGAGCCGAAAGCAAGGCGGTCGCGACGGTGCTCCGAGCCCCGCCGCGACCGCCCCCCGACTCTCAGCTGTCGCAGCTCGTCCGGCCCTCCCACCAGCGGCAGGCCTGCGCCGCGAAGCCGCCGTCCGCGACGACCGGTACGGAGAGGGTGTCGTCGCCCCGGACGACGTGCGGGGTGCGGACGAGACCTGACGGGCCGTCCGTGACCGTCTCCACCAGCCAGCGGCCCACGCCCAGCCGCATCGGTACGTCCACGGTCTGTGCCGCGCCCGCGAACGTACCGCCGATGAACCACCGGCCGTCGGGCGCCTGCCGGGCGAGGACCGCGGAGCGTCCGGGGTCCCCGGTCAGCAGCCGGGTCCGCTCCCAGCGCGCGGGCAGCTGCTCCAGGTAGCGGCGGGCCTCGGGGCGGGCGTCGTACGACTCGGGCGTCCCGGCGAGGTTCTGGATGCCGGACTCGTAGAGGACCGTCAGGCCCAACTCACCCGCGTCGGAGGCCACGTTGGGCCGGTACGGGCGGTGGAAGGCGCCCGGGGTGAAGTCCATCGAGCCGATGACGTTGCGGGTGAAGGGCAGGGCAGCGAGGTGCTCGGCGGTGTTGGTGCGCTTCTCCTCGCCGCCGATGCCCTCCAGGGTCATCACGTGCGGCCACGTGCGCTGCATGCCCTTCGGGATGGTCGAGCCGTGGAAGTTGACCATCAGGTGGTGGCGGGCGGTGGCCTCCAGGACGTCGTCGTACCAGCGCATGCGCTCCTGGGACTCCGAGTCCATAAGGTCGATCTTGACGCCCTTCACGCCCCAGCGCTCCAGCGTGGACAGCCACTTCTCGCGCTCGACGGGGTCGGTGAGCAGGGTGTAGTGGAGCCAGACCTGGATCTCGACGCCCTTTTGCGCCGCGTACCGCACCAGCTCCGGCATCCAGTTGTTCGTCTGCCAGTCGGGGTCGATGACGTCCCACTCGCCGGGCTTGTAGTACCAGCCCGCGTCCACGACCTCGTACGGCCAGCCGCGCTCGGCCGCGTAGTCGACGTACTTCTTCTGTGCCTGAAGGCTCTGCCCGGCCTCCTTGCCGCCCGCGAGCCAGGTCCACAGGGCCGGACCGGGCTTGATCCAGGAGGTGTCGCGGATGCGCGACGGCGGTGCCAGGTCGTCGACGAAGGTGGACTCGGTGACGGTCGCCAGGTCGCCGGTGATGACCGCCCGCCAGGGGGTGGTGGGCCCGGAGCCGTCGGGCACCTGGACGGGTTCGTCGTTCCACAGGGCCACCTGGTACGTCGAGGAGCCCTCCTCGTGCGTCAGGTGGGCGCCCGCGTAGCTGCCGCGCACGTCCGACTCGGCGATCAGGGCCTGTCCCCCGGGGGTGTTGAAGAGGGCCTGCATCATGTACGGGCCCGTCGGCGGTGCCGTCGCCGACGCGTACCGGGAGAAGAGCAGCTCGTTGTCGGCGCGGTACTTGCCGATGACCGCCTCCGTGCCCGCGGGCAGCGTGAACGCGGAGGCCTCGCGCAGGACGTCGCCCTCGTCGCGGGGGAGGACGTAGCGGTAGGCGACGCCGTCCCGGGCCACCCGGGTCACCAGGTCGACGCGGGCGCCGTCCGCCGTACGGAACCGGAAGCGGGACTCGGCCATACGGACGACGCGCCGCTCCGACTTGCCCGACGTGCTGGTGTAACTCCCGGCCACGGTGCGGTCGGTGCGACCGGCGAAGCTCAGCTCCTTGGAGAAGTCGGCCCGCTCGGTCACCAGGCCGACCGGCGAGGGTTCGAGAACCGTACGGTCGCCGCGTCTGACGGCGAGGGTGGGCCGGCCGTCGGCCGGGTCGAGCGCCACGACGGCGGTGGGGGAGCCGGGCGGCCCCGCCACCTCCCAGGACCGTCCCGGTGCCGTGGGGTCGGCGTGGGCGGGTGGCATCGCCGCCGCGGTGGCGAGGAGCGCGGAACAGAGCGTCAACACGACGGTGCGCGGCCTTAAACGGGCCGGTATGGCGGGCATGCGGCTCTCCCTGTCGCAGTCATCCGATGACTGTGAGAGTGAAGGCGCCCTATGAGGCTGTCAAGAAGTCATGCAGGCATATACATCGGATAACTGCCGAGAGGTGTGCGGTGTGATCCACTGCACTGTCTCAGATAGTAGGAAGGCCAAGTAATTGTGGAGACAAGCGCCCCCTCGTCGCTTACTTTTGTAGAAGCCGAACGTCTCGCTCGACCCAGCGAATGGCGGTCGTGAGCCGGAGCCCGAAGGCAGGCAACCCCTGCGGCACCGCTCCCCGCCCCATCCGGCGTCTGTCTCGTAACCCCTCTTTCCGCACTCCCGGATGCCCTCGAAGGAGTCGATCCCTCATGGCCGAGACGACCGCCCGCCGCCGAGTCCGCCGCATGACCCGTACGAGCGAGTCCGACCGCAAGAACGCCGCCGCGGCGCTCCAGCGCGCCCTCGACCGCAGGGACAACGGCGGAGCGACCGGACACTGACACCGAGCGGGATCACCCCGCCGACCGGGAGCCGCGCCGCACCTCGAAGTGGTCGATGCGCTCGCCCTTGTGGGTGAGCGCCGACACCTTGAGCCGGGCGGGCGTGGTGCCCGTACCGGTCTCCACTTCCACCGAGAGGAAGGAGTACCCGGTGTAGCGCACACGCGACCACTCCACCGTCTCGTCCTTCCGCTTCCGCGACCTGGTCCAGAGGTAGGAGTCGATGGACTCGCGTTCCCTGACGTGCCCCTCGTAGCTGTCCTTGATGTCCGGGTCGAAGCCGTAGAGGGTCTTGCCGCCGCCGCCCGCGGTGACGTAGACGATTCCGTCCCGCGCCGGATCCGCCGACGCGCCGATCGGTACCGGCTTGCCGACCTCGCCGTTCTTGATGGCGTCGGTCCGCTCGTACGCGTGGTTGTGCCCGTTGATCACCAGGTCCACCTGGTGCTCGACGAACAGCGGCAGCCACTCGGCGCGCAGACCGCCGTCGGACGCGTGCTTCGACGTCGAGTACACGCAGTGGTGGAAGAAGACGACGATGAAATCGACCGAGTCCTCCGCCCGCAACTCCTTCAGCGTCCGGTTCAGCCACGCCGTCTGCTTGCCGTCCGTGTAGCCGAAGTTGGCGGGAATCTCGTACGAGACGTCGTTCGCGTCCAGGGCCACCACGCCGACATTGCCGTACGTGAACGCGTACACGCCCGGCGCCTTCCGCGGATCGAAGCCGCTCTCGGGGAGTGAGAAGCGGGCCAGTTGCCCGCCGTACCCGTCCGGCGAGTACCAGGCCTCCATGTCGTGGTTGCCCGTCGTCACCATCCACGGCACCGACTTCGCCACCGGCTCGGTCTGCTTGAGGAACGCGTCCCACGTCGACGGGTCGAACAGGTCCGACTTCTCGCCATGACCGCTGGTGTCCGCGTAGCAGATGTCGCCCGCGTGCAGATGGAAGGCCGGGCCCTGACGCAGCAGCACCTTGTCGTTGGCGATCGCCTCCTGACTGACGCCCTGGTCACCGAAGGCGGTGAAGACAAACCTCTCCGGGCTCGCGGGCGCCGTACGGAACGAGGCGATGGTCGACCTGTGGCGCGGCGAGGCCGGGTCGAAGCCGTCGTGGCCGACGCCGTAGTAGTACGTCGTGCCGGGCAGCAGGCCGTCCAGGGCCGCGTGCACGTAGTACTGCTCGTACCCCGGGCGTCCCCCGAACTCCGGCGTGACCAGATCGCGGACCTCGGCCTCGATCTTCCGGCTCAGGTCGTCCGGCCGGGAGCCCACACGGACGAACGGCTTCCTGACCGCGAACGGCACCTGCCAGGAGATCCGCATCTGCGTCTTCGGGTCGGCGCCGAAGGAGAGATGGCGCCCGAAGGGGGCGACGGCGGAACCGTGCACCCGGTCCGCGGCGGACGCGGACGACCGCTCCGCCATCGGCGTCCGCGACCCCGAACAGCCGGTCAGCAGCCCGCCGGCCACCACGCCCGCGGTCACCAGCGTGCTCCGCCGGGACAGTCTCTTGCGCAGGTACTCGTGCTGTTCCGCCATGCTCATACGGCTCGCGAGCCGCTCTGGAATGCCGAAGTCCGGTGTCTGCATGGTCGAGAACTTCCCAGCAACACCCAACTCAGGGCAAACACCGAGGTGAACGGCAGTCAACGGAATGGCCTAACGGTGACACGATGAGGTCCATATCGCGGACACCCCGTGTCATTCCATGGGACAAGGAGTACGGTGCCGTCATGTCTCGCAGCATCCATCTCGCAGTGATCCCCGGTGACGGCATCGGCCAGGAAGTCGTGGCCCAGGGGCTCAAGGTCCTCTCCGCCGTCCTCCCGCAGGATGTGAAGCTGGAGACCAAGGAGTACGACTTCGGCGCCAGGCGCTACCACGCCACCGGTGAGACCCTCACCGACGCCGACCTCGACGCACTCAAGCAGCACGACGCCATCCTGCTCGGCGCGATCGGCGACCCGTCGGTGCCGTCCGGCGTCCTGGAGCGCGGCTTCCTGCTCAAGCTCCGCTTCGCCTTCGACCACCACGTCAACCTGCGGCCGAGCAAGCTGCTCCCCGGCGTCGCCACCCCGCTCGCCGGCCAGCCCGAGATCGACTTCATCGTGGTCCGCGAGGGCACCGAGGGCCCGTACACCGGCAACGGCGGCACCATCCGCAAGGGCACCCCCCACGAGGTCGCCACCGAGGTCTCCGTCAACACGGCCTTCGGAGTCGAGCGCGTGGTCCGGGACGCCTTCGCCCGCGCGCAGGCCCGCCCGCGCAAGAAGCTGGCGCTGATCCACAAGAACAACGTGCTGACGTTCGCCGGCCACCTGTGGACCGACGTCTTCAACCGGGTGGCCGAGGAGTACCCCGAGGTCACCACCGAGTACATGCACGTCGACGCGGCGACGATCTACCTCGTCACCCAGCCCGAGCGCTTCGACGTGATCGTCACCGACAACCTCTTCGGTGACATCATCACGGACCTCGCCGCGGCCGTCTCCGGCGGCATCGGCGTGGCCGCCTCCGGCAACATCAACCCGAGCGGCGCGTTCCCGTCCATGTTCGAGCCCGTCCACGGCTCGGCGCCGGACATCGCGGGCCAGGGCAAGGCCGACCCGTCGGCCACCGTCCTGTCCGTCGCGCTCCTGCTGCGTCACCTCGGCTACGAGGCCGAGGCCGCCCGCATCGAGGACGCCGTCGCCGCCGACCTCGCCGAGCGCGTGGGCAAGCCCGCCCGCTCCACCGACGAGATCGGCGACGCGCTCGCCGTACGAGTAGCCGGCTGACCCGCCGCCGCTCACACTTCTGGAGCAAGCCGCCGGGTCGCACCCCTAGCGCCCGGCGGCTTTCCTGTGCCCTCGCCGGGTGCCACCATCAATTCCCTGGGCCATCCCAAGGGCCGCATTCACTCCGTTCCTTCCCTGGTCGCCCGCTTGCGATAATCGAACGCGGAGCCGCCCAGCGGGGGAATGCTCGGACGTCCTAGCACTGGTCCTCCAGAGCCGTACCGATGCGCGCCCGTCACACACAACCGGTGAAGGACAACGACACATGACGACGCCCACGATCGAACTCAAGCCCTCGGCCAACCCGCTCTCCGACACCGAGCGCGAGGCGATTCTGGCCAACCCCGGGTTCGGCCGCCACTTCACCGACCACATGGTGACGATCAAGTGGACCGAGGGCCGCGGCTGGCACGACGGCCAGCTCGTCCCGTACGCCCCGATCTCCCTCGACCCGGCCACGATGGTCCTGCACTACGCCCAGGAGATCTTCGAGGGACTCAAGGCCTACCGCCAGCCCGACGGCTCCGTCGCCACCTTCCGTCCCGAGATGAACGCCCGGCGCTTCCAGCGCTCCGCCCACCGCATCGGCATGCCCGAGCTGCCGGTCGAGACGTTCATCGAGGCCTGCGACGCCCTGGTCCGGCAGGACAAGGCGTGGGTGCCCGCGCACGGCGGCGAGGAGTCCCTGTACCTGCGCCCGTTCATGATCGCCACCGAGGTCGGACTGGGCGTGCGGCCCGCGGGCGAGTACCTGTTCCTCGTGATCGCCTCCCCGGCGGGCGCGTACTTCCCGGGCGGCGTCAAGCCGGTCTCCATCTGGCTCTCCGAGGACCACGTCCGCGCCGTCCCCGGCGGCATGGGCGACGCCAAGACGGGCGGCAACTACGCGGCCTCCCTGCTCGCCCAGGCCGAGGCCGCCGAGAAGGGCTGCGACCAGGTCTGCTACCTCGACGCGGTCGAGCACAAGTGGATCGAGGAACTCGGCGGCATGAACCTGTACTTCGTGTACGGGGACCGGATCGTCACGCCCTCGCTGACCGGCTCGATCCTGGAGGGCGTCACCCGCGACTCGCTCCTCACCGTCGCCCGCGACCTCGGCTACACCGCCGAGGAGGGCCGCGTCTCCATCGACCAGTGGCAGCGCGACGCCGAGAACGGCACGCTGACGGAGGTCTTCGCCTGCGGCACCGCCGCGGTCATCACCCCCGTCGGCACGGTCAAGCGCACGGCCGCCGAGTGGCAGCAGGCGGGCGGGGAACCCGGCGAGGTCACCCTCAGGCTCCGCGAGGCGCTGCTCGACATCCAGCGCGGCAGGGTCGAGGACGCCCACGGCTGGATGCACGGGCTCGGCTGATCCCGGCCTGGCCGCTGACCCCCACCGGTGGCCGTCAGGGCCGCCCCGGACTCCAGGTCCGCGGCGGCTCTGACGCGTACTCGGGTGTCGTCGTACGGCCGCCGTGGCTCGCGGACACCTGATCAGCCGTCCGAGTTGTACGTAAACGAGCGCATTGACCCGGGGCTGAGCGGTGCCCTTGGATCCCGGTGAGCCCTCGGCGCGCAGGGCCGGGGGAGAAGACACCTTGGCGATCCGGACCGCAACGACCGGGACCGCAAGGGCCGGACCGCCGAGGTGATGAGAAACCACGGGGGAACCACCATGCACTGGACCAAGCACCTGACGGCCGCCGTCGTAACTGTCACCGCCGCCGCAGCACTCACCGGACCCGCGGCGAACGCCGCACCCGGGGCCCCACACACCGAAGCCGTCAGCGTCACACCGGAAGGGAAGGCGGGCGACGGTCCGTCCGGCCCGGCCGTGATCAGCCGCAACGGCCGCTATACGGCCTTCACCTCGGAGGCCCACGACCTGCTGCCCGGCGCCCCGAACGGCGGCATGTTCGTACGCGACCTGCGCACCGGAAAGCTCCGCTGGGCCGGATACGGGGAAGGGGTGTCGATCAGCGGGGACGTGGTGTCGATCAGCGACAACGGGCGCCGCCTCGTCTTCGTCTCGGCCGGCGACGTGTGGCTGCGCGACCTGCGCACGGGCCGGAACACGGCGTTCGGCATCCAGACCCCAGAGGGATTCACCGGGGAGCCCCGTGCGGTCTCGGTGAGCCCGAACGGCCGCTACGCGGTCTTCACGCTCCAGGAGATCGACGAGGGCAACGTGACGGCAGCTGGAACGTGTTCGTGCACGACGTCGCCACGGGCGTCAACCAGCGCCTCCACGCCGCCCACAGCGGACCCCGGGCCGCACTCACCCGCAACGCCGCGGTGAGCGCCGACGGCCGGTACGTCACGTTCAGGTCGGAGGTCCAGGGGCCCGGCAGCCGCTACGGCTCGGAGTGGCCCGTCTACGTGCGGGACATGAAGAAGGGCACCACCACCCTGGTCACCCCCGACACCACCGGCGGCACCGCCACGGCCGAGGTCCTCCCGGGCCGGATCGCCGACGGCGCCCGCCGCATCGTGTTCCGGTCCAGCGATCCGGAGCTGATCCCGGCCGGCGACACCAACGACGGCGCCGACGTGTTCGTACGCCACCTGCGCTGATCAGCGCAGTGCTCGCATCCTGAGACGGACGGTGAGCGCGGGGGTGGGTTGTGCCAGAATGCCCCCGTGCTCTCGTTCGCCATGATTATTGGCAGCAGGCGCGCCGGTCCGCAGTGACCGCCACGTACGACCACGTACGGGCGGACACCGTCGTCCTCGACCCGCGCGCAGACCTCTCGCACCCGCGAGAGGTTTTTCGTTTTCCTGGCCCACCACCAGCCGGGAGGAGAGCGCGAGGGATCCTCGGGGGATGGCGGAACCGGTCATTCCGGTAGACCGAGATCCAGTACAGGAGCCGAACCATGACCGAAACCAGTGAGCTCGACGATTCCTTCCACGTCTTCGACACCACCCTGCGCGACGGCGCGCAGCGTGAGGGCATCAACCTCACCGTCGCGGACAAGCTGGCCATCGCACGGCACCTGGACGACTTCGGCGTGGGCTTCATCGAGGGCGGCTGGCCCGGCGCCAACCCGCGCGACACCGAGTTCTTCGCCCGCGCCCAGCAGGAGATCGACTTCCGTCACGCGCAGCTCGTCGCCTTCGGCGCGACCCGCCGCGCGGGCGGCAAGGCGAGCGAGGACCCGCAGGTCAAGGCGCTGCTCGACTCCGGCGCTCCCGTCATCACCCTGGTCGCCAAGGCCCACGACCGGCATGTGGAACTGGCCCTGCGCACCACGCTGGAGGAGAACCTGGAGATGGTGCGGGACACCGTCTCCCACCTCCGCTCCCAGGGCCGCCGGGTCTTCGTCGACTGCGAGCACTTCTTCGACGGCTACCGCGCGAACCCCGAGTACGCGAAGGAGGTCGTCCGTACGGCCTCGCAGGCCGGCGCCGACGTGGTCGTCCTGTGCGACACCAACGGCGGCATGCTCCCCGCCCAGGTCCAGGCCGTCGTCGCCACCGTCCTCGCCGACACCGGTGCCCGCCTCGGCATCCACGCCCAGGACGACACGGGCTGCGCCGTGGCGAACACGCTGGCCGCGGTGGACGCGGGCGCGACCCACGTACAGTGCACGGCCAACGGCTACGGCGAGCGCGTCGGCAACTCCAACCTCTTCCCGGTCGTCGCGGCGCTGGAGCTGAAGTACGGCAAGAAGGTCCTCCCCGAGGGCCGGCTGCGCGAGATGACGCGGATCTCGCACGCGATCGCCGAGGTCGTGAACCTCACGCCCTCCACGCACCAGCCGTACGTGGGCGTCTCGGCCTTCGCGCACAAGGCCGGACTGCACGCGTCCGCCATCAAGGTCGACCCGGACCTGTACCAGCACATCGCCCCCGAACTGGTCGGCAACACCATGCGCATGCTGGTCTCCGACATGGCCGGACGCGCCTCCGTCGAGCTCAAGGGCAAGGAACTCGGCATCGACCTGGGCGGCGACCGCGAGCTGGTCGGCCGGGTCGTGGGGCGGATCAAGGAGCGCGAGCTGGCCGGCTACTCGTACGAGGCCGCGGACGCCTCGTTCGAACTCCTGCTCCGCGAGGAGGTGGCGGGCCATCCTCTGCGCTACTTCCGCACCGAGTCCTGGCGCGCCATCGTCGAGGACCGCCCCGACGGCAGTCACGCCAACGAGGCCACGGTCAAGCTGTGGGCCAAGAGCGAGCGCATCGTCGCCACCGCCGAGGGCAACGGCCCGGTGAACGCCCTCGACCGTGCCCTCCGGGTCGCCCTGGAGAAGATCTACCCGCAGCTCGCCAAGCTCGATCTCGTCGACTACAAGGTCCGCATCCTCGAAGGCAAGCACGGCACGAACTCCACGACCCGGGTGCTCATCTCCACGTCCGACGGCACGGGCGAGTGGTCCACCGTGGGCGTCGCCGACAACGTGATCGCCGCGTCCTGGCAGGCCCTGGAGGACGCGTACACCTACGGCCTGCTGCGGGCCGGGGTGGAGCCGGCGGAGTAACCCCCACCGACCTCATGAGCCGGGCTCCCCGGGCTGAGCGCCCAGTCCCGGGGAGCCCGGTCGGTCCGAGGCGACGGGAGTTCGACGACAGGGGGATACACCTGTTCGACGACAGGGCAGTACGCCCTAGAACCCTCCGCCGAAGTCCCCGCCGCCCCCGAAGTCGCCCCCCGAGAAGTCCCCGCCGCCGAAGCCGCCGGAGAAGTCGTCGCTGTTGAAGTCCGCGCCCGAGACGTCTCCGCCCTCGTAGCCGCCGGTGCCGAAGTCGCCGTAGCCGGCGCCGTACATGGCGGCGTACGACGGGCCGGCCATCAGGTTGCCCAGCACGGTGCCGATGAGCAGGCCCGGCAGGATGCCGCCGCCGAAGTAGCCGCCCGCCCAGGGACCGTAGGCCGGGCCCGCGTCCCAGTAGGGGCGGCGGCCCGACGCCGTGTCCACCTCGCGGACCATCGGGGCCCGGCCGTCGGCCAGCCGTGCCTGGTCGGCCGCGCAGACCGGGACCTCACGGGGGGCGCCGCCGTCGGGGGTCCAGGTCGCGTCGGCCACCGACGGGCCGTGCCGCGGGTCGAAGAAGCAGGGCGCGCGGCGTTCGGGCAGCGGGCGCCCCTCACGGCGCGCGGCCAGCAGGGCGAGCGAGAACCGGCCGTCCTCCAGGGTCCGGGTGACCCCGCGCACCTCCTCGGGGCGCTGGGCCGCGGCCATCAGCGACTTCGCCTCCTCGTAGGCGTCCAGCCCCCGCTCGTAGTCCGCGCGCATGGCGTCGTCCGCGCCCGCCTCCGCCGGGTGGAAGTCGAGGCGGTCGAGTTCCTCACCGAAGGCGGTGATGTCCTCGTCGACCACGACCCGCAGCTTCTCCAGCGCCGCACGCCGCTCCTCCTCCTGCCTGCGGCGGCCCAGGCGGACCAGTGCGTACGCGCCCACGCCGCCCGCCGCGAGGACCGCGCCGATCGTGGCCAGGGACCCCGTGCCCATGGCCGGGCCGCCGCCGCTCCCGCTCCAGGAGGAGGGCGCCGAACCGCCGACGTTGCTGCGCAACGCGTCGTCGACGAAGTCGTTGAGCTGGGCCTTGGCGTCACCCGCGCCGCGGACCGCGGTGGCGAGGTTGCCCACCGCCTGCCGGCTCAGCACGCTGCTGTCGGCCCGCGCGTCGAAGCGGTCACCGAGGCGGATGCCGTACAGACCGGTGATGCCCGTCTCCGTGCGGAGGTCCGCGAAGAGGTTCCGGGTCGGGTAGCCCTTCGGCAGGACCGCCACGAAGATCGGCTTGTCCGCGTCCCTGATCTTCTTGGCGAGCGCTTCGGCGTCCGACCCGGACAGTTGCCCGGTGGCCGCCGGATCGACGTAGACGGGACCTTTGCGCAGGGCCCTGGCGATGTCGGACACGCCGGTGGCCGCGTGCGCGTGGGGCACACCGACCGCGAGCACTGCCAGCGCCGCGACGAGCGGCGCCATCAGCAGGCGCAGAAGACCGCGGGCGACGGCAGCGTTCATAGTGTCGAAGCTACCGCGCACCCGGTTGAGCCGCGCCCCGGCGCACGCCCCCGCGTAGCCAGCCAGCCAGCATGGTTCAGCCCGCGTTCCTGATCGCGGAGATGTCGAAGACCAGCTTGATCTTGTCGGAGACGAGGACGCCGCCGGTCTCCAGGGCCGCGTTCCAGGTGAGGCCCCACTCGGAGCGGAGGATCTCGGCCCTGCCCTCGAAGCCGACGCGCTCGTTGCCGAACGGGTCCTTGGCGGAGCCGTTGAACTCCAGGTCGATGGTGAGGGGCTTGGTCGTGCCGAGGATGGTGAGGTCACCGGTGATGCGGTAGTCGTCGCCGCCGAGGGCCTCCGCCTTGGTGGAGCGGAACGCCATCGTCGGGAACTCCTCGGTCTTGAAGAAGTCCGCGCTCTTGAGGTGACCGTCGCGGTCGGCCGAGCCCGTGTCGATGCTGTCCATCTTGACGTCGATCGAGGCGGTGGACCGCGCCGGGTCCGCGCCGTCCAGGTGCAGCGACCCCGAGAAGTCCAGGAAGCCGCCCTTGACGTTGGTGACCATGGCGTGGCGGGCCACGAAGCCGATGGTCGAGTGGGCCGGGTCGATCGTGTACTCGCCGGTCAGCGCCGCGAGGTCGGGATTCACGGCCGTGCCGGGCGCGGTGGCGGTGGTGGTGGTCTCGGTGGTGTCGCTCTTGCGGCCGAAGATGCCCATGAGGTGCTCCTTGGGAGGCGGGTCGCGGTTTCGCCGGGAAGCCGCGGTCAAGGTGGTTGAACGTTTGACGACCTCAACAGGGCCCACGGTAGACCTATTCCGTTCGGCTTTCAACTTCTTGGGGGCGTATGTGTCTGGGGCCTATGTGTCGGGAGTGACGGCAACGGTTCCAAGGTGACGGAAGAGGTGGTACGGGCAGAACATGACCCTCAAGCGCCGCACCCTCCTGCTCACGGCCGCTCTGACGGCCACCGCCACCGCCGCGTCCTCCGGGCACGCTGCCCCCGCCCGCAACGTCGCCGCCGACGACGAGTACGACACCCTCCGGCGCCGCTGGCTCGACATCGCCCTGGGCACCGGCTACGACCCGGCCGCCGAGCCCTACGCGACCCGGCTGAGAGAGACCGGCGACCGCGCCCGCGCCTTCCGGGCCGCGATGGCACCCACGGCCACCTCCCTCTGGCCCGGCCATCCCTTCGACCCGCCCTCCGGCATCACCCGGAGCTACAGCCGCCTGTGGACGATGACGCAGGCGTACGTGCAGCAGGGCAGCGGCCTCACCGGCGACGAGGGGCTGCTCGCGGACATCCGGCGCGGTGTCGACCACCTCTCCGCGACGGTCTACCACCCGTCCACCACGCCGTACGGCAACTGGTGGGAGTGGCAGATCGGCAGCCCCCGCCTCCTGACGGACATCGTGGCCGCCCTCCACGACCACCTGACCGACGACCGGCGAGCCGCCGCGTGCGCGGCCGTCGACCACTTCATCCCCGACTCCCTGCTCCGCGACTACTCAGGCACCTCCACCGGAGCCAACCGCGTCGACCTCTGCCGCTCCGTCGCCCTCCGGGGTGTCCTCGGCCGCGCCCCCGAGAAGATCGCGCTGGCGCGGGACGCCCTCTCCCCGGTCTTCCCGTACGTCACGCAAGGGGACGGCCTGTACGCGGACGGCTCGTTCGTCCAGCACACCTGGGTGGCGTACTCGGGAACGTACGGGCAGGTACTGCTCGACGGCCTCGGGCGGCTCTTCACGCTGCTCGCCGGGTCGAGCTGGGAGGTGACCGACCCGAACAGACAGATCGTCCTGGACAGCGTCGAACGCGCCTACGCGCCCCTCGTCCATGACGGTCTGGTCATGGACAGCGTCAACGGCCGTGCCATCAGCCGCGGGTACCTCAAGGGCGACGACCGGCACGTGATGCGCGGCGACCACTTCCACGGGCAGGCGCTCATCGCCGCGATGGCCCTGCTGGCGGAGGGCGCCAGTGCCCCCGAGCGCGACCGCTGGTACGGGCGCATCAAGGGCTGGATCGAACGGGACACGGTGACGCCGATCCTCACGGCCCCCCAGTTCGAGGTCGCCGACCTGGCCCGCCTGCACGCGGTCGCGCGATCCGCCGTGCCGCCCGCGACCGACCCCGTCGGCCACCACCTCTTCGCCGCCATGGACCGCGCCGTCCACCGCCGCCCCGGCTTCGTCGCGAACATCGCCATGGCCTCCGAACGGATCGCGCACTACGAGTGCGGCAACGGCGAAAACCCGCGCGGCTGGCACACGGGCGCCGGGATGACGCTCTGGTGGCCTGAGGGACTCGACCGGTCCGACCGGTCCGACCGGTCCGACCGGTCCGATCAGTACACAGACTGGTTCTGGCCCACCGTCGACTGGTACCGCCTGCCCGGCATCACGGTCTCCACCAAGCGCCTGGCCGACAAGGAGGGGGGAGAGTGGGGCGAGCCAAGGCCCGCGGCACGATGGGTCGGCGGGACCACGGACGGCACCTACGCGGCGATCGGCCAGCACCTCAAGGGTCTGGGCTCCACGCTCCAGGCCCGCAAGTCGTGGTTCTGCGTCGCGGACGCCGTCATCTGCCTCGGCGCCGGCATCACCTGCACCGACGGGGTGCCCGTCGAGACCGTGGTCGACAACCGGAACCTGGAGGAGGACGGCGAGCAGGAGTTCGTCGTACGGCGGGGCTGGGCCCACCTCGAAGGCCACGGCGGATGGGTGTTCCCGGACGGGGGCGCGCCGCGGACCCTCCGCGAGGAGCGCACGGGTGCCTGGTCCGACATCAACACCACGAGTACGAGTGAGCGGCGTACCCGGCGCTGGCAGACCCTCTGGCTGGACCACGGCACGGACCCGGCGGACGCGAGCTATCTGTACGTCCTCATGCCGGGAGCCTCCCGCCACCAGGTCGCCGCCCGCGCCGCCGACCGCCACTGGCTGTCCGTCCTCGCCAACGACGCACGCCGCCAGGCGGTCCACATCGGCTCCCTGGGCCTGACGGCCGCGAACTTCTGGGCTCCGGGCACCGCGGGCTCCCTCGCGGCCACCGCCCCCGCGAGTGTGCTGGTCCGCGGCCGGGGCCGTACCGCTACCCTCTGCGTGAGCGAACCGCCGCGGACCGGCGAGACCCTGGAGATCACCTGGGACCGGCCCGTACGACATGTCGTCCGCGCGGACCCGTCGGTCGAGACGCTGGAGGCGGGTGGCCGCCGTCTGCGTCTCCGTGTCACCCCGGGGGCGGTATGTGCGACCCATCGTTGTGAGGTGGTTCTCGGCTGACCGCTTTGTGTGACCCCCACAACGCGGAGGCGCTCTGAGCAGTCGGATTGGCTGTGCAAGGCGTTGGTTCTGTTCAGGGGCACCAGGAAAACGGGCCGGAGACTGTACGGAGTCGACGGCCCGCTTTTCTTGCCGGACTTCGTAAGGTCACTACATGACCGTTTTGGATGATGCGCCGAGTGAGCCGACCGACGCGCGCGGGCGTGTGGCCGAACTGCACGAGATCCGGGCGCAGGCGCTGGCCGGGCCCAGCGAGAAGGCGACCGCGGCGCAGCACGCCAAGGGGAAACTGACCGCGCGGGAGCGGATCGAGCTCCTGCTCGACCCGGGTTCGTTCAACGAGGTCGAGCAGTTGCGCCGGCACCGGGCGACCGGGTTCGGCCTGGAGGCCAAGAAGCCCTACACGGACGGTGTCATCACCGGGTGGGGCACGGTGGAGGGCCGGACGGTCTTCGTGTACGCGCACGACTTCCGTATCTTCGGCGGTGCGCTGGGCGAGGCCCACGCCACGAAGATCCACAAGATCATGGACATGGCCATCGCGGCCGGGGCGCCGCTGGTCTCCCTCAACGACGGCGCGGGCGCCCGGATCCAGGAGGGCGTCAGCGCCCTCGCCGGCTACGGCGGCATCTTCCAGCGCAACACCAAGGCGAGCGGTGTCATCCCGCAGATCTCCGTGATGCTGGGCCCGTGCGCGGGCGGTGCCGCGTACTCGCCTGCCCTGACGGACTTCGTGTTCATGGTCCGCGACACCTCGCAGATGTTCATCACCGGCCCGGACGTGGTCAAGGCGGTCACGGGCGAGGAGATCACCCAGAACGGCCTCGGCGGCGCGGACGTCCACGCCGAGACCTCCGGCGTCTGCCACTTCGCGTACGACGACGAGGAGACGTGCATCCACGAGGTGCGCTACCTGCTGTCGCTGCTCCCGCAGAACAACCGGGAGAACCCGCCGCGCGTGGAGTGCACGGACCCCGCCGAGCGGCGCTCCGACATCCTCCTCGACCTGGTCCCGGCGGACGGCAACCGCCCGTACGACATGGCCAAGGTCATCGAGGAACTCGTCGACGACGGGGACTACCTGGAGGTCCACGAGCGCTGGGCCCGCAACATCATCTGCGCCCTGGCCCGCCTGGACGGCCAGGTGGTGGGCATCGTCGCCAACCAGCCCCAGTCCCTGGCCGGGGTCCTGGACATCGAGGCATCGGAGAAAGCTGCGCGCTTTGTCCAGATGTGCGACGCTTTCAATATCCCGATCATCACGTTCCTGGACGTGCCCGGGTTCCTCCCGGGCGTCGACCAGGAGCACGGCGGAATCATCCGGCACGGCGCGAAGCTCCTCTACGCCTACTGCAACGCGACCGTGCCGAGGATCTCGCTGATCCTGCGCAAGGCCTACGGAGGTGCGTACATCGTCATGGACTCCCAGTCCATCGGTGCGGACCTCACGTACGCGTGGCCGACCAACGAGATCGCGGTGATGGGCGCGGAGGGCGCCGCCAACGTCATCTTCCGCCGGCAGATCGCCGAGGCCGAGGACCCCGAGGCGATGCGGGCACGCATGGTCAAGGAGTACAAGTCCGAGCTGATGCACCCGTACTACGCGGCCGAACGCGGCCTGGTCGACGACGTCATCGACCCCGCCGAAACCCGCGAGATCCTCATCCGCTCCCTGGCGATGCTCCACACCAAGCACGCCGACCTGCCCTCCCGCAAGCACGGCAACCCGCCGCAGTAGTCCTCCCGGTAACCCAGCGGATCCTTCGCGGTACTCCCGCGGAAACCTCATCCACGGAGACTGAACCCATGAACCTGCCTGATATCCGCGTCGAGAAGGGCCACGCCGAGCCCGAGGAAGTCGCCGCGATCACGGCCGTCCTGCTGGCCCGCGCCGCCGCCCAGCCCGCGGCGCCCGTCCACCGGGGGCGTGCGAGGGCCGGCTGGCGCCGCCTGGAGCGCGAGCCGGGCTTCCGGGCGCCGCACAGCTGGCGCTGAGCCTGCGGCGCTGAACCGTAAGAAAGGGTCCCCTCCCAACGGAGGGGCCCCTTTTCGTTTGGGTGAGACTTGTCTGGGCGAAGGGGCGCAACCTACCCCGACATACAGTTTCTGTTTCCTGTTTATTCATCTCCAGTCCCCTTAGTAGCCCGCTTGGAAATCGAAGTGGGTCTCTTATTGGCAAAGTCTTGACCGTGTCTGGTCAATGCGAGTAGAACTGGCGCACCAGTGTGAAGATCGTGTGACTCGGGGGGCTGTTGTGCTGTCGAATGTGACGGCCTGTCATGTCGGTGTGCGCCGAAGACGTCTGCGTGATTTGGCGACCCTTCTGACATCGATGGGTGTACTCGCGGGAATTCCTGCTGTAGGCATCTCAGTAGGCACTCCGGCAGCACACGCGAATCCCGTATCCAGCTCTTCTGCGGAAAATGTTTCCGAAGCTGCGGCAGCCTCCGATGAGGCGGCGGAGACCGGTGAGCGGGTGGAGATCGAGGAGGAGCGCACCGAATACACGACGACGTACGCGAATCCCGACGGTGTCACTTTCTCTCTCAGCCAGTCCACCGTTCCGGTGCAATGGGTGGACGAGTGGACGATCGTCGAGTAGGGCCGGTTGCGAGGCGTCGTGGTGCCCGGCGATGGAGAGACTGGCGGTGGGCGGCTCTACTACCCGGCGCGGTCCTTTTGATGTCTGGCTGCTATGTCTCCACTGACTACGGACTATACCCGGAAGGAAAACTCGTCCAGAAGGCTTCACTGGTGCGCGAGTGGGCGGGTGATGGAGCCGAGCTTGCACTGAAGGAGAATGCCACATTCTCGGCGGCCGGGCTTATGCTCGAATATTTTGAGTGCTCCTCGGGCGGAATCCAGAAGAAGTCAGGTGGCGGCACATGGACTACGATTGAAGACGGAGATACCACCACCGTGCTGATCGACTTCCAAGACGGCTGCTCCGCCACTTTGTGGGCTGGCGAATCCGAAGGGAAGACCGTCCTTTGGGCCACGCAGGCGGATGAGGCCGAGGTGCTGATCCTCAAGTGATGAACCGGAATACGCGTGGGTGACGGAGCCGCGGCGCGACTAAATGGAAAGCGGACGACGCCTGGATCTGGTGGAGAGGCGGGAAAAGGGGCGACAGACAGTCGCATTTCATGCGCATCACCTTCCGCATGATGAGTCCCAACTGACGTAGCAGGGGACGGTGGGAACGAATACCAAGACGGGCCGACTCGTTGCAACCCGCGTGAGGAAACTCGTCAACAGCAATGCGAACTGACAGAAGCCGGATCACGAGACACCAGAGGGAAGTGAGCAGCGCTTGAGTCGTCTCGATTGGCTCGTCAGAGTCGTCACCGTCCAGGAGAATGTGCGCGATTCCTGCCTTGTCGTCGGAATCGCGGAAGATGAGCATGGTGAAGGGGGGTACTTCATCTTCCAATGCGGTCTGGAAACGCTAGACGAACAGGCTCAAAGTCTAGAGCTTGACAGCTACTGCATCCTGAATGATGCGGGGGGTGTTCAGTATGGCGGCCTGAACGAAGTTTCCCTGTATCCGGGCAGAGTTCGCTTTCACTTCAGCCCCGAAGCGGCCGTGGAACTTGAACTTCCAGAGCAAGAGATCGAGCTCGGCCTTACGTCAGGGGTAGATATTGAGAGCCTCCGTGGCGGCCTACGTAGAGTCCTGACCTACGGAAAACCGGCTAAGATTCCTGGAATCTTGGATCTCTAGTGTCTCGTGATCCGGTTTGTGTCACCTGAAGCTCCGTGATTCGTTGGGCAGCCTGTGAACCTCTATTCGGAACGGGCCGCGGAGTTGCGGTCATTGGTGGCGGACAAGCACGTTACGGAGGATGTGGCCTTGCGGGCCCGCATCGTGTTGTGGGCCGCTTAGGGCCACCGTCGTAATGACATCGCCGAACTCGCTGCGTGTCTGCCCGGACGTGGACCGCATCAGGACCCGGTACACCGAGCCGGACTGGGAATGGTGTGGTGAATGCGATGGAGCAGGTCTGTAACTGGCTCAAACGTGAAAACTTGAAAGGTTTTCTGGTTGCGCTCTCCAGTCTTGTCGAATATCGATTCGATGACTGTGATTGGAGTGCATTCGAAGGCGGTCTTGATGAAGTGTCTGACGATGGATGGTTCAGGTATCCACTCGTCGGGAGTGCAACGCTAGATATTTCCGTGTTGAGGCAGTTCGCGCCCTCGGTGCTGTACGAAGACTTCTGCCAGTTCCAGGACGGCATGCTCTGCCCTTGCCAGTTCTACGACTCGCGCCGGATATGTGTCACGAAGACCCGTGACTTGCTGCCCGGGACTCCTTGACAGTCGCCAGCAATGTGGAGAGTCCTGCTCGGTTCACGACCAGTATTCGGTCAGGCTCGTCACTCTCGCGCAGGCGGAGGGTGCCGTCAGGCATGGCGGCGACGTTCACGCAGTTTGCCGCTTCGGCGCTGAATGACGACTTCTGCCAGTTCAGGGTGGGCATGCTCTCTCCTAGCTCGCTCTACGTCTCGCGCAGGATGCGTGTCATGAGGTTCCGTGACTTGGACGGTTCCAGCGCGCATGCTTCCAAGCGGTCAAGCAGCTTCCGGTATTTGGCGAGTCGGGCCTCGCCGTCGATGAAGACGGAACCATGATCGGTGTCCAGCTGAATGGTGTCCAGGGACGGGATCGGGCCAGAGAACTGGACGATGCCGTGGCCGGCACTCGGGTAGGTGCCGGTGCTGAACGGGACAACCAGCAGTGTGATGTGGGGCTCTTCGCTACGGTCGATGAGGCGCCGTAGCTGGGCTCGGGCGATGGACTGCCCGCCGAAACCAACGCGCAGTGCGGCTTCATGAATGATTGCGGTAAGCGGCGTCGGGGGCTCCCCGTGCACGACCGACTGACGCTTGAGTCGGTGTGACACTCGGTGCTCCACCTCGTCCTGCCTCATCGGCGGAACAGCGTCACTGATCATGGCTCGCGCGTGTTCCCTGGTCTGCAACAGACCGGGAAGGTGAATCGTTGACGACACACGCAACTCTCTGGCCTGATACTCCAGTTCGGCCAGGTCCAAGGCGTCGGACGGGAGGATCTCCCGATACTCCTCCCACCAGCCGCGCGTGCGCCCACCGGTCATTGCGGCCAGGGCCTCAATGAGCTTCTCATCGTCGCAGTCGTACAGCCTTGCCAGTGCCCGGACTCGTTCCGCGCTCACCGCGTAGCCGCCAGCCTCGATGTTGCTGATGCGTGACTGTGTAGCGCCGAACAGTTCACCAGCTCGGGTGGCCGACAGGTCGGCATGTTCTCGCATCCTTCGCAGCTCAGCGCCCAAGCGCCGTTGACTGACACTCGGCGGGAGTTTGGCGCGGGTCATGCAGTTCTCCTTGCACGGAACAGCGAAGACGTCACCCACATGAGTGCTTATGGGCTTCAGTCCACCAGTTGATGGGCTAAATTCCAACGCTGACCTTACGCTCGTAGCGCTGAATCACCCAACTCCTTCTAACGGCTGGAGACTTCCCATGGCAACCGAAACGCCGCCCCCTCCTGGTCCTGAGCAGGAAGGAGACTTCCGGCGAGAAGTCCACGCTCTGGTCAACGCCACCGCGCCCCGCCTCTTCGCGGTGGTCGAGGAGTACGCCACCGAGGACGGGCACCGTGACGCCCGCGTTGCCGCCTGGGGCCTCGCCCACGACGACGGAAGCGCCCAAGTCGCCGCTTTGGACGGTGGGTTCCGCATGTCGCTGCGTAACCCCGAGCGGGCCGCGCAGTTCATCTCCATGCGCCCCGGCAGCGTGGGCAGCCTCGTGTGGCCGCAGGCTGAGTCGGACACGGGCGGCCGTCTTGCGTGAAGCGCAGGACAGGGGCGGCCGTCGGCGTTCGCACTCCGACTCAAACGCGGTCATCGCGCGTCCGGGGTGCGGGGCCCGGTCCGCCCGCCTCTACCTTTGATCTTGCGCAGTGCTCCCCCGTTCGCGGGGGAGGTGAAGCGCATCTCAATGCTGCTCTGACGTGGACTTGGCATGGGTCTGGGTCTGCACTGTTGGCCTCGGCCAGGTCATACGGGGCGTTGCTGGTTCTCGATGTACTGGCGTACGACGGTCAGAGGTGCCCCGCCGCAGCTTCCGGCGAAGTATGAGCCGGACCAGAAGCGGCCGCCCCACAGATGCCGGCGGACATGTGCGTCGTATTCCTTGCGTAGGTATCGGGAGGAGACGCCCTTGAGGGAGTTGACCAGCCTGGAGAGCTGGAGCTTGGGCGGGTAGTGCACCAGCAGGTGGACGTGGTCCTCTTCGCCGTTGAACTGCTTCAGCTCGGCCTCGAAGTCCTGGCAGACCTCTCGCATGATCTCCTCGCATCGGGTCAGCATCTCGCCCGTGAACGCCTTGCGCCGGTACTTGGTGACGAACACCAAATGCACGTGCAGGTGGTAGATGACATGACGGCCCCTTCGTACCTCGGGGTTTGGATTCCACCGTGGTGACATGAACCAAAGCGTATAGTGACGTTGTGAGTGCGGAACGTGTTCAGAGGAAGCGGCTGTTCGGGCATCGTGCCCGACTGGCGCTGACGCCTGCGCAGGTCCGGCTCATGGACGACCAGGCGCACGCGGCCCGCACCCTGTGGAACTGCCTGCACGACTGGTGGACGATGCTCCCGAAGGACAAGCGTTCCCTGGCCGCGGCGGACGCCGCCATCCGCCAGGCCCGCAAGGACATCGCCTGGCTCGCCGTGCTTCCCGCCCAGGCCGCCCAGGCGGTACTGAAGACGTACTTCCAGGCGTGGAAGAACTGCTGGGACGGCCGCGCCGACGCCCCGAACTTCAAGGCCCGCCTGCGCACGGTGATGTCCGTGGACATCCCGCAGGGCCGGGACCTGAATATCACCCGCGTGCACCGACGCTGGGGCATGGTCAACATCCCCAGGATCGGCCGCGTCCGCTTCCGCTGGACCAAGGATCTCCCGGTCGGCAAGCATGCCGACACCGGCAACCGCATCACCGGGGCCCGGCTGGTCAAGGACGCGCTCGGCTGGCACATCGCCTTCCGCGTCCAGACCCTCGAAGCCGCCCCGGAGCCGCATACCGGCCCGGACGTCGGCATCGATGCCGGGGTGAACCTGCCCCTGGCCCTGTCGGACGGCAACCATCACGACCACGGACGGCCACCCCGACTCCCCGACGGGACGGCCGACCGCGACAAATGGCTGAACCCGCAGGAGAAGGCCAAGCTGCTGCGCCTGGAACGACGCGCCGCCCAGCGCAAGCAGCACCGGGGGCGCGGGGAGAAGACCTCCCGCCGTCTGCAGCACACCTACGACCAGATCAGGCAGCTCCGCGCAAAAGCCACGCGCCGTGCCGTTGACTGGCAGCACAAGACCACCACCAGCATTGCCAGGCAGTACGGCACTGTCGTGGTCGAACAGCTCAACACCACGAACATGGTCAAGTCCGCCAAGGGCACCATCGAAGAACCCGGCAAGAACGTCGCGCAGAAGTCCGGCCTGAACCGCTCCATCAGCCAGGAGGCATGGGGCCGCACTGTGACGATGCTGACGTACAAGACCGCCCGCCACGGCGGCACCCTGCACAAGGTTCCCGCCCCCGGCACCTCCCTGCGCTGCTCAGCCTGTGGTCTCACCACGCCGGGCAGCCGGGAGGACCAGGCCACGTTCGTGTGCAAGAACCCCGACTGCGGCTGGTCCGGCAACGCCGACTGGAACGCAGCCCGGAACGTCTTGCACCTGTATCGGATGGGCCACGCGCTCATCCCGGCTGCCGGGAGGGCAGTCGTCAGGCGTCCCCGTGGCGTCAAGCCCGCCGCCGCAAGGCAGGCAGGAATCACCCTCGTTCACGAGGGAGAGCACTTCAACGTGGGCAGCCACTCACCCGCTCGCTCCTCGCCGGCGGTCGCCGATCATGGCCCACGAAGTCGTTCCGAACGCATGCGAGAGAACGCCTGATGCCATTCGCGCGGCGCTTGAGCGGCGACCGGACTGGCTTCAGGCGTTCGAGCAGGACTGGCTCAGCGCCGCTGCCGACTTCGATCAGGGTGCCCTGGATGGCGTACTCGACAAGTGGTTGCCGTTTGCCTGCGCCTGCGCGACACCGGGCTACCTGGACCAGGTCGAGCAGGCCGTCAAGCGCATGACCGAGGGTGACGCCCAGGAGCTGGTCTTCTGGGGCGAGGAGGGGCGTCCCTTTCGATGCCGCCGACAACCCCCTGGATACGGGCAGGTGGGCGTGAGCGCGTACACGATCAGGTACGTGGACCGAGCCACGTGGTGATCAATGTGATCGATCTGGTCGCGATCTGAGTTCCAGTTCCGGTACCAGGATGGGAGCCGTCCAGCCTTATTGTGTGCGGGGGATGGCGTGGCACTTCTGCCGTGACGCAGACGCAGACGCAGACCCAGACAAGACGCAGATGAGGGCGGCAGCCGTTGCATGGCTGCCGCCCTCATCAGATGCCCGCGAAAAGCCGACTACCGCAGCCGCGCCATCAGCGCATGCTCGACCAGCGTGATCAGCGCGCTCTTCGCGTCCGCGCGGTGGCGGGCGTCCGTCGTGATGATCGGGGTGTCCGGGCCGATCTGGAGGGCTTCCCGGACCTCGTCCGGGTTGTACGGCTGCTGGCCGTCGAAGCCGTTCAGGGCGATGACGAAGGGCAGGCCGCTGTTCTCGAAGTAGTCGACCGCGGGGAAGCAGTCGGCGAGGCGGCGGGTGTCGACCAGCACGATCGCGCCGATCGCGCCGCGGACCAGGTCGTCCCACATGAACCAGAAGCGGTCCTGGCCCGGGGTACCGAAGAGGTAAAGGATCAGGTCCTGGTCCAGGGTGATGCGTCCGAAGTCCATGGCGACCGTCGTGGTCGTCTTGTCCCCGGTGTGGGTGAGGTCGTCGATGCCTGCTGAAGCAGACGTCATGACGGCCTCGGTGCGCAGCGGGTTGATCTCCGAGACGGCGCCGACGAACGTGGTCTTGCCCACGCCGAAGCCGCCCGCCACCACGATCTTCGCGGAGGTGGTGGAGCGGGAAGGCCCTCCGCTAGAGCTTGCGAAGTCCACTGAGCACCCTTTCGAGCAATGTCACGTCTGGCTGGCCACCGGCGTTCTCGTCGCCGCCGGGCTGATGGATCGCGACCAGGCCCGCCTCCGCCAAGTCGGCGACGAGGATCCTGGCCACGCCGAGGGGGATGGTCAGCAGCGCGGAGATTTCGGCTACCGACTTGATCTCTCGGCAGAGGTTGCAGATTCGCTGATGCTCGGGCAGTTGGCCCTGCATCTGATGCGGCTGCGCGGTGGTGTGCACCAGCGCCTCGATGGCGAGCTGGTAGCGGGGCCTGGTGCGGCCGCCCGTCATGGCGTACGGGCGCACCAGAGGATTCGACGCCCCTGCGGGCGACGGCTCAGGGGTGCGGCGTTGAGGCTGCACGGGCTGGATGCGCGGCGCCGGTGGCTGGTCGTACGGCGACGGGCCCGGGCCCTGGGGGCCGGGTGGCGTGTACGGCTGGCGCTGCTGCTGGCTGCTTGGTGCGGAGGGGAAGTTGTACCGGTTCTGCTCACCCTGGCCGTAGCCCTGGCCGAAGCCGTAGGACCAGTTGCCCGAGGACGAACCGTCTGGGGGTGTTGCCACTTTCTCTCCTCCTCCGACTGTGCCGGGCACCCGACGTTGTGGAAGCCGCGTCCCGAAACCTTACGGCCCCGGGACGCCAAAACGCACCGAGTGTCAGTTAGTTGAGCAGGCTCCCTTGGAGCTCCGCTCGCAGATCGGGCGTCAGCACCGTACCGGCACGGTCGACCAGAAGCGCCATCTCGTACCCAACGAGGCCGATGTCCGCTTCGGGATGTGCGAGAACTGCGAGCGACGAACCGTCGGAGATGGACATGATGAAGAGGAACCCTCGCTCCATCTCCACAACCGTCTGGTTGACGCTGCCGCCCTCGAAGATGCGGGAGGCGCCCGCGGTCAGGGAGGTCAGTCCGGACGCGACGGCCGCCAGCTGGTCGGCGCGGTCACGCGGAAAACCTTCGGACATCGCCAGAAGGAGTCCGTCGGCGGAGACCACCACCGTGTGGGACACCCCCGGGGTGTTGTCCACGAAGTTGGTGATCAACCAGTTCAGGTTCTGTGCCGCCTGGCTCATCGGGCTCACACTAACGCTCCTGGTTGTAGGTGCTGTCAGGACCGAAGCCCTGGCCGTTCGTTTCACTGCCTGCCTTGCGTCCTCGCTGGACACCACGGCGCAGGTTGCTCAGCCTGCCCCGTATGTCCTCGGGGGCGCGGGAGACCTGTGGGCCTCCCTGGGGGGTCGATGCGGCGGCACCCTCGACCAGGTTGGCCTTGGGTACCCGCAGCGGCAGGCCGGAGGCGGTCACCCCGCCCGCCCTGGGCTTCCGGAGCTGCGAGGCCTGCTGCCACCGTTCGTCGTTCTGGGACTGCCAGTCGCCGCCCGGCTCCGTTGCCGCCGACGGTTCCTGTGCCACGCGCTGGGGGGCGCCTGTGCCGTTCGCGGGGGCTCCGCGGCGGGGCAGCCCGGCGTCGGTCAGCTCGTGGACGGCGGAGGGGGCCGGTCCCGGACGGTCGAAGCCTACGCGGTCCGGCTCCTTCACGTCATCGGCCTGCGTGGATTCCGGTTCCGGAGCGTACTCGGACGCGTACGGGCTCTGGTAGCCGGCCTGCTGCGGCCAGTCATCCTGATAGGAGGGCGCGTCGAAGGACGGGAACGACTCCGGGGCGGGGCTGTGCGCCGTTGGCTGCTGCTGGGCCGGCTCCGGATAACTCGGCTCGGGGTAGCCGTCGTTCGACGTGAAGGCTTCCCCTCCCTGCGGTACGCCACCGAGCGGCGGGAAGTACTTCTTCTCGTACGGCGACTGCTGGGGCTGCTCGTACGCGGTCTGCTGGTCGTAACCGGTCGGCTGGTCCGGGAACGCGGTCCGGCCGGTGTCGTACGACGGCTGCGTCGGGGCCTGGAAGTCGTCGCCGTACCGGGGCGGCTCGATGCCCTCCGGACGGTCGTCGCCGTGCGTCTGGGCCTCCAGGGCCGCACGGCGCTCCTCACGCATCAGGGAGCGGCCGACGGGGTCCAGGTCGCGCAGGTCGTCCGGGACGTCGAGGTAGCGGCTGTCGTCGAAGCCGAGCTCGGCCGCGGTGCGCATCGACTCGGGGGACGGGGACTGGAGGGACTGCTCCGGCATGATCTGCGAGACGGTGAACTCCTCGCGGTGCTGCTGCTCGCCACCGCCACCGTGGGTGATGACGTCGGGGAGCATGACCAGCGAGGTCGTACCGGCCTGTTCGCCCGAGGGGCGCAGCTGGACGCGGATGCCGTGCCGGTCGGAGAGGCGGCCGACCACGAACAGGCCCATGCGCTGGGAGATCGCGGCGTCCACGGTCGGCGGGTTGGCCAGCTTGTGGTTGATGTCCGCGAAGTCCTCGGCGGTGAGGCCGATGCCCTTGTCGTGGATCTCGATCATGACCCGACCGTCGGGGAGACGGGTGGCGGTCACACGAACCTTGGTCTGCGGGGAGGAGAACGTCGTGGCGTTCTCCAGGAGCTCGGCCAGCAGGTGCACGAGGTCGGTGACCGCACGGCCGTGGATCTCCGCCTCCGGGACACCGGACAGCTCGATGCGCTCGTACTGCTCCACCTCGGAGGTGGCGGCGCGCAGTACGTCGACCAGCGGGACCGGCTGGTCCCAGCGGCGGCCGGGCTCCTCGCCGGCGAGGACGAGGAGGTTCTCGCCGTTGCGGCGCATACGGGTCGCCAGGTGGTCCAGCTTGAAGAGGTTCTCCAGCTGGTCCGGGTCGGCCTCGTTGTTCTCCAGGTCGGTGATCAGGGTCAGCTGGCCCTCGATCAGCGACTGGTTGCGGCGCGAGAGGTTGGTGAAGATGGCGTTGATGTTGCCCCGCAGGAGGGCCTGTTCGGAGGCGAGCCGGATGGCCTCGCGGTGAACCTGGTCGAAGGCGCGGGCGACCTCGCCGATCTCGTCCGTGGAGGTGATCGGGATGGGCACGACCCGGGTGTTGACGCGGCCGGGTTCGGCGCGCGAGAGCTGGTCGACCAGCATCGGCAGCCGCTGCTCGGCGACCCCGAAGGCGGCGTTGCGCAGCTGGCGCATCGAGCGGCTCATCTGGCGGGCCATGAGCGAGGCGAGGATGAACGCGGCGAGCAGGGCGAGGATGACGACGGCGCCGTTGATGTAGGCGTTGCGCTGGGCGTTCGAGGCGATCTGGCCCGCGTCGGCCACGGCGCGGTTGATCATCTCGGTCTCCACCTCGCTGTAGCCCTCGAACTTGAGGGTGGAGGCGGCCATCCAGGTGGAGGGGGTGATGCCCTGGTCCGCGAGCTGGGCGGGCGTCTGGCCGCTGCCGATCGCCTGAATCATCTTGGTCATCGAGGGCGGGGCGACCACGGTCTTGCCCTCGGCCTGGGCCTGCTGCGCGGCCTCGGCCAGCTGCTTCTTGCCGTCCTCGGTCTTCTGGTCCATGACCTGCTTGAGGCGGGCGCCATCCTGTTCGGTGCCGCCGGAAACGTACTCCTGGACGGCGATGTTCTCCAGGTACGCGTACGAGGTGAAGGCGGTGAGCTGCTGCCTGAGGACCGTCTCGTCGGTGCTGGGCTTGACCAGCAGGTGAGTGCCGATGGAGCGCTGGAGCGAGGCGGCGCTCTTGGAGAGCGCGATCGCGTAGACCGTGCGGCCGTAGGCCGTGATGTTCCCCGTGCCGAGTCCGAGTTCGTTCGAGAACTCCATCAGCAGGCGCAGGACCTCGACGTAGCCCTCTTCGGTCTTCGTCGGGTCCATCGAGCGCGTGTAGGCCGCCTGCCGGATCTGCTCCAGCCCGGGCTCCGCCTCCTCGACCAGCCTGAGGCGGCGCTCCAGCCCCGGCTCGGCGGGCATTCCGACGACTTCCCTGTGGAAGGCGTCGGCCTTCTCGTCGGTGAAGTCACGGGCCTGCTGGACGGTCTCGTTGTTCCGGTCGCCCGACAGCAGCGGCTGCGCCGACATGTCACGTTCGTTGATGATCGCTGTGGCGTACTCCTCCGAGGCCGCCACGATCTGCGCGACCTTCTCGGCGTCCTTCGCCTCCTGCCACGTGTCGATCGAGCCCTTCACCTGGAAGCCGCCCATGACCAGGCCGACCACCACGGGTATGAGCAGGATCGCGTTCAGGCGCGTGGGTACCCGCCAGTTGCGGGGAGAGAGCCGGCTGCCGCTCGGCGGGGGCGTGACCGTCGACTCCGAGCTGGACCCCTGTGCAGGTGTCGCCCCGCGCGGCGGCGGGGTGAAGTTGCCCCGCGCCGACGGCTCGGGACTGCGCTTGCTTCGCCTCACTCGACCAACAACCTCTCGGCGCCGGCACCTACGTCGTGCCGCGGGTGACTCCAAAGCCCTGTTACGTCTTTGACTATTGGGCAGTTCAGGCATTCCAGCACGTCAGCTCGCACAGTTCCAAACACCTGGAAGCGACGATTCCGCGTGATGTAAGTCCTAGATAAAACGGTCATAACGAGCGAGCCACGGCAAAAAGCGGGCCCATGGTGGACGCAGCGACACCGGTCGACCGCGACGCGTGGCCGTACCACCCTATTTCTCTGTCGAAACGTTATGAACACCGAAGCCGACCGTGTCAAACGACACAGCCGGCCCCGGCGTATCTACGACAACTGCCGTAGGAGGCTGTCGACTTGAGTGCGCTTCGGGTACTGGTCGGTGCGCGGCTACCGCAGCCGGGCCATGAGCGCGTGCTCGACCAGGGTGATCAGGGCCGACTTCGCGTCCGCGCGGTGGCGGGCGTCCGTCGTGATGATCGGGGCGTCCGGGCCGATCTGCAGCGCCTCGCGGACCTCCTCGGGCGTGTACGGCTGGTGCCCGTCGAATCCGTTGAGCGCGATGACGAAGGGCAGTCCGCTGTTCTCGAAGTAGTCGACCGCGGGGAAGCAGTCGGCGAGACGGCGGGTGTCGACGAGGACGACGGCACCGATCGCGCCGCGGACCAGGTCGTCCCACATGAACCAGAAGCGGTCCTGGCCGGGTGTACCGAAGAGGTACAGGATCAGGTCCTGGTCCAGGGTGATGCGCCCGAAGTCCATGGCCACCGTGGTGGTGGTCTTGTCCCCGGTGTGGGTGAGGTCGTCGATGCCCGCGCTCGCGGACGTCATCACGGCCTCGGTACGCAGCGGGTTGATCTCCGACACGGCGCCCACGAACGTGGTCTTGCCCACGCCGAAGCCGCCCGCCACCACGATCTTCGCGGAGGTGGTCGCCCGGCCCGCGTCAGAGCTTGCGAAGTCCACTGAGCACCCTTTCGAGCAGTGTCACGTCCGGTGCGCCGCCGGCGTTCTCGTCGCCGCCGGGCTGGTGGATCGCGACGAGTCCGGCCTCGGCGAGGTCCGCGACAAGGATCCGTGCCACACCGAGCGGCATGGACAGCAGGGCCGACACCTCGGCCACGGACTTCACCTCACGGCACAGGTGACAGATCCGCTGGTGCTCGGGGAGCAGGCCCATGAGCGCTGCCGGGTCGGCCGTGGTGCTGATCAGCGCCTCGATGGCGAGCTGGTAGCGCGGCCGCGTCCGGCCGCCGGTCATCGCGTACGGCCGTACCAGCGGCTGGTCGCCCTCGTCCCCGTACGACGCTGCGTACGGATCAGATGAGGCGGTGGGCGGGGTCATGGATCCTCCGGGCGGGACAGCAAGTCGGTCAGTCGAGCCGTCTGAGGGGGCCGGTGGGGGGACTGATGGCGGCCGGACGGTTTGTGGTTGTGGAGCAGGGGGGTGGGGTCTAGTTGAGCAGGCTGCCCTGCAGTTCGGCACGCAGGTCGGGCGTGAGTACCGCGCCCGCCCGGTCGACGAGCAGTGCCATCTCGTAGCCGACGAGGCCGATGTCGCACTCCGGGTGGGAGAGCACCGCCAGTGACGATCCGTCCGAGATGGACATCAGGAAGAGGAAGCCGCGTTCCATCTCCACCACCGTCTGGGCCACGGTCCCGCCCTCGAAGATCCGGGAGGCTCCGGACGTGAGCGAGGTGAGACCCGAGGCGACGGCCGCGAGCTGGTCGGCACGGTCCCGGGGGAAGCCTTCGGACATCGCCAGAAGGAGTCCGTCGGCGGACACGACGACGGTGTGGGACACCCCGGGGGTGTTGTCCACGAAGTTGGTGATCAACCAGTTGAGGTTCTGTGCCGCCTGGCTCATCTGGCTCAACTAACGCTCCTGCTGGTGAGTGGGGCTCGGGAAGCTGCCGGTCTGGCCGGTACCGGCCTGGCGACCCTGGGCGATGCCCCGACGGAGATTGGTCAGCCGGCCGCGTACGTCATCGGGCGCACGCGAGACCTGCGGACCGCTTTGATGCTGTTGCTGCTGAGCCGTGCCCGGCACGAGGTTCGCGCGCGGGACCCGGCGCGGCAGGCCGGAGGTGGTGACTCCGCCCGCCGACGGCTGACGGACGCGCTCGGCCTGACGGACCAGCTCGTCGTTGGGGGTGGCGCGCCAGCCGGAGTCGGCGGGACTGCCGGAACCGCCCAGGCCCGCCGGGCCGGCCGGGCGCCGGTCGGCCGCGGGGGACTGCGACGGCGTGGAGCCGTTGCCCGGACCACTGCCGTTGCCCGGACCGTTGCCGGTGCTCGGAGCGTTGCCGTTGCCCGGCCGGGAAGGCGGACCGCCGTGGAACCAGTTGGTCTCCAGCGCCTCGTACAGCGGTGTGCGGCCGTCACCGGGGTTCGGCGCGGGCGGCAGGGCCTCGGGCTCCTGCTGCCGCTGCGGAGGCACCGGCGGGCGCTGCTGCATGGCGGGCCGGGGCGCGCCGAAGTCGGCGCCGCCGCCCATCTGGGGACGTTCGAACTGGCCCGTGGACGAGGGGTCCTGGCGGTCTCCGTAGCCGGGAGCCTCGAACCGGCCCGTGCCTGCGTCATGGTAGCCGGGCGCCGTGAACTTGCCCGTGTCCTGCGGGTTCCCGCGCTCCGGCGCCGGGTAGCGGTCCCCGGCCGCGGACGGGCCGGCGCCGCCGAACACATCGGAGCGGACGAACTGCCCCGTACCGTTCTGCGGCAGGTCGGGCCGCGGCGCGTCGAAGTCGGGACGCTGGAACTCGGAGGTGACGGCGGGACCCTCACGGTCGTCGATCCGGGGCATCTCCTCGGTCGAGCCCGGGCCCTGACGGTCGTCGAAGCGCGGCATGCGATCCGTGGAGAACGCCCCGGACGCGGTGTCCGGCTCCTCGTGCCCGCGCGGCGCGTCCAGCGAGGCGCGCGGCACCGGCGGCTGCGCGTTCTCGTCGCTCCAGCTCGGCGTGCGCGGCTGCGGGTTGCCGCCGGGCAGCTCGGCGCGCGGACCACCGCGCCCGGGCAGCTGCGGCCGGCGCCTGCCGGAACGTTCCTTGGGCTGCTGCTGCGGCGGCGGCGGTACGGCACCGGAGCCGCGCTCCGCCGAGGGGCCGCCCTCGCGGAAGGCGCCCTGACGCGACGCGCTGAAGCCGTTGTCGCCGAGCGGGCCGCCCGGAGGACGCAGGCCCGAGCCGCCGCCCGCGAAACCGCCCTGGCGCCCGGAGGAATCGTCGAAGAAGTTCTGCGGCCCACCGGTACCGGCGGCCTGCAGGCCCTGCGGGGCGCCCGGCGCCTGACCGCCGAAGAACCCACCGGCACCCGCGCCGGCCGGCGCCGGGGGAGCACCCTGCGGACCGCGCGGTCCACCGGGCCCGCCCGGACGGCTGTCCTGGTCGCTGCCGGGCAGCGCGGCCCGCGGGCCCTGTCCGGCGCCCACCTGCCCGCGCTGCGGAGCGGCACCGAGCCGGCCGCCGGGAACGCCCGCGCCCGGCTGGTTGCCCCGGCGGGCGGCGGCCGCACCGGCCGAGGCCTGCGCGGCGGCGGGACCACCGGAGGGGACGCCCGGCTGGCCGGGCTTGCCCGGAGTGGGCTTCTTTCCGCCCTGGGCGACATCGACCGGCAGCATGACCAGCGCGGTCGTACCGCCGGAGTCGGACGGGCGCAGCTGGATGCGGATGCCGTGGCGCTGCGAGAGGCGGCCGACCACGAACAGACCCATGCGGCGGGAGACGGAGACGTCCACGGTGGGCGGCGAGGCGAGCCGCTCGTTGATGGCCGCGAGGTCCTCGGGGGACAGACCGATACCGGTGTCGTGGATCTCGATCAGCACGCGGCCGTCGGGCAGCGCGTGACCGGTGACCTTGACCTTGGTCTGCGGGGAGGAGAACGAGGTGGCGTTCTCCAGCAGCTCGGCGAGCAGGTGCACGAGGTCGTTGACGACCCGGCCCGCAACCTCGGTGGAGGGTACGGCCGCCAGTTCGATGCGCTCGTACTGCTCCACCTCGGACGCGGCGGCGCGGAGCACGTCGACCAGCGGGACCGGGCGGGTCCAGCGGCGGCCGGGCTCCTCACCGGCGAGAACGAGGAGGTTCTCACCGTTACGGCGCATGCGGGTGGCGAGGTGGTCGAGCTTGAACAGCGAGGACAGCTGGTCCGGGTCGGCCTCGCGGGACTCCAGTTCGGAGATCAGCGACAGCTGGCGCTGGATCAGACCCTGGGAGCGGCGCGAGAGGTTGGTGAACATCGCGTTGACGTTGCCCCGCAGGAGGGCCTGCTCGGCGGCGAGGCGGACCGCCTCGCGGTGCACGTCGTCGAAGGCCGCGGCCACCTGGCCGATCTCGTCCTTCGAGTGCAGGCCGACCGTCTCCACGGACGTGTCGACGTCCTGCGGGTCGGACTCGGACAGCTGCTTGACCAGCTCGGGCAGCCGGTCCTGGGCGACCTTGGTCGCGGTGTCCTGCAGCCGGCGCAGCGAGCGGATCATGGAGCGGGCCACGACGAAGGCGCCGACGAGGGAGATACCGAGGACGAGCAGGATCAGCGCACCGGAGATGATCGCCTCGCGCTCGGACTCGCTCCGCAGCTGGCGGGCGGTCTGCTCCATCTCCTCCAGGAGCGAGCCCTCGATCTTCTTCATCTGCTCGATCTTGACCGAGTCGTCGTCGATCCAGTCCCGGTACGAGCGCTTGTCCAGCGAGCGCAGACCGTTCCGGTTGTCCAGTACGCGCTTGGCGTACTCGTCGACCGCCTTGATGGTCGGGCTGCCGTCGCTGATCGGCTTCATCAGCTCCTCGGCGCGGTCCCGGCCGTAGATGTTGCCGAAGCTGTCGGTCTCGGAGCCCTCACTGGTCAGTGCCGAAAGACCGTACTGCCGGTCGCTCTCGGAGAGATCGCCGAAGTTCTTGTTGTCCCCCGGCAGCGCCGCCGCGATGATCGCGCGCTGTACGGAGGCGTACTCCTTGGCCGTGGAGAACGCGGCCAGGGCGCGGGTGCGCGAGATCATCTCCTGGTTGCTGGTGGCCTCCGCCATGTCCTGCGAGAGGTTGAGCAGCCGGGAGATGAGCCGGTGGTACGCCTCGACGGTCAGCGTGGCGTTCTCGCCGTCCTGGTAGGCGTCCCGGCGGATGTTGGTGAGCTGGCCCAGTTCGGTCGCGATGCCCACGAGGCTGTCGCGGACGCCGGTGAGCTGCCCGGCCGAGCTGGCGTCGTCGATGTCCTGGGTGGCCCGCAGGAACTGCCGCTGAGCCGAGTCCGTCTTGTCGCGGACGCCCTTGATCGTGGGGTCGGTGGCCGAGCCGCCTGCCGAGAGCGGGCCGGCCGAGATGTCGCGCTCCTGCTGGAGGGCGGCGGCGAGCTCGGTCGCCTGCTTCGTCATGTCGGTCAGCAGCCGCATGTTGTCGAGCTGCTGGATGTCGTCCACGTTGTCGCTGATGCGGAGCGCGCCGAGCGAGGTGGCGGCGACCACGGGGAGGGCGAGCAGCGAGACGAGACGGGTCGAGATGCGCCAGTTGCGCAGGGCTATTCGCGAACCGGGGCCGCTGGGGCCGCTCTTCGACCTGGCCGCGGGCGGCGGGGGTGCGGACGCACCGGTGCGCCCGGTGCGCTCACCGCCGTCGCCGATCTGCGCCGGGCCCGGGTTCTGGGCGTGCTGGGGCGCGGAGCTGCCTTTCATGGGGCCAGTCCCGCCGTGCGGCTCCGGCTCCGCCGAAGCGCTGCCATCCCTCTTGAAACGTCCCTGCACTAGCGTCGCAACCTCTGGACCAGGCGCCTCTCCGCGTGAGCGGCGAGACGGTGTCGGCGTCTGGGGCCGCCCTGAACGCGCACCCCTATTGGTCTTGAGTGACCGGCGCTGGCTCCCCCTTCCCGCCGCCACTTGGCGCTGCGTTGCGCCCCCTGTGCGCCGGGTCTTCTCCGCGGCGGTCCGTGGAATTCCAGCACAGTGCTGGATCTCCAACAAGGCCAATGGGTGACCCTGCGTTCAACGTGACGCCCCGTGAGGGAGTGGTCACCAGGAGTGCAAGCGGAGCGCGTATATAACGGACAAACGAGAGCGAGGTGCAGGGTGGCGTGGCGTGTCCCAGTCGCCATGATCAGGAGCGGAATGGGTGCTTCAGTCGGTCGATGTCCGTTTCGTCGGAGTGGGGTGAGGGTCCTGATTGCCCGAAACGTCTGCTGGTCAGTGAGGAAACTCACACGGTGATCATGCCGTCTTCACGAGTTACCCAGGGAATTGCATGTTTAGCCTGACGCTTTACAGGGATGGCGAATCCGACAACCTGCGCTTCTGGGACGGCACTTGAGGCCGTCCGGCGCCCACAACCGCGAGGTCACCTACACCAGTGAAGACGACGACGATGTTCCAAGCCATAGCCAACCCGCGACGCACCACTCTGGCGCATCTCACCGACGCCGACGAACTGGCGACGCCGCAGCAGGAGCACCCCGTCGATCTCCCCGCCCAGACCGCCAACCCCCGGCGGACCATCCTTGAGGAGATCCCGGTCCAGGTCTCCGTCGCGGGATAGCGCACAGGTGACCGCACACGTGTGAAGGGCTGTGAAGCCCTGTGAAGGGCGCCCAGGACTCCTCCGAGATGTCCTGGGCGCCCTTCGTCATGGGCGGGGCGCATGGGGGGCGTAATAGGCGGGGCGGCGCCCCTCCGCCGCGTTAGCCTGGATCGTCAGACTCCAGCCGGCTCAAGTGAGGGGCGCAGGGATCCCGTGCGCATTGCCAGATTCTCCATCGACGGGAACGTCGCGTTCGGCGCGGTCGAGGGCGACAAGCCGGACGAACTCGTCCTCGACATCATCAAGGGCATCCCGTTCACGGAATTCGAGCTCTCCGGCACGAAGGTCCCGCTGAGCAAGGTCAGGCTGCTGCCGCCCGTACTGCCCAACAAGGTCGTCGCCTTCGGCCGCAACTACGCCGAGCACGCCAGGGAGCTGGGCAACGAGGTGCCCGACGCCCCGTTCGCCTTCTTCAAGCCGTCCACCTCGGTGACAGGCCCCGGCGACGAGATCCAGTACCCGCCGTTCTCCAGCGAGCTGCACCACGAGGCCGAACTGGCCGTGGTCATCGGCCGCATGTGCCGCGAGGTCCCGCGCGAGCGCGTCCAGGACGTGATCTTCGGCTACACCTGCGCCAACGATGTCACCGCCCGCGACGTCCAGAAGCGCGAGAAGCAGTGGGCCAGGGCCAAGGGCTTCGACACCTCCTGCCCGCTCGGCCCCTGGGTGGAGACCGATCTCGACCTCACCGCCATCGCCGAGGGCCTCACCATCCAGTGCACGGTCAACGGCCTACAGCGCCAGCTGGGCCGCACCAACGAGATGATCCACCCCATCGAGGACCTGATCGTCAACATCACCGAGGCCATGACGCTGCTCCCCGGCGACGTGATCCTCACGGGCACCCCCGCAGGGGTCGGCCCCCTGAGTGTCGGCGACGAGGTCGCCGTCACCATCGAAGGCATCGGCACTCTCACCAACAAGGTAGTCAAGCGTGGCTAGCGCACCCGTCCGCGTACGTTTCTGTCCGTCGCCCACCGGCAACCCCCACGTGGGGCTGGTCCGCACGGCCCTGTTCAACTGGGCCTTCGCCCGGCACCACCAGGGCAGCGGTGCTCAATTCGTATTCCGCATCGAGGACACCGACGCGGCCCGCGACTCCGAGGAGTCCTACGAGCAGCTCCTGGACTCGATGCGCTGGCTGGGCTTCGACTGGGACGAGGGCCCCGAGGTCGGCGGCCCGTACGCCCCCTACCGCCAGTCGCAGCGCATGGACCTCTACAAGGACATCGCCGGCAAGCTCCTGGACGCCGGCCACGCCTACCGCTGCTACTGCACCACCAGCGAGCTGGAGGAACGCCGCGAGGCCGCCCGCGCCGCCGGGAAGCCCTCCGGCTACGACGGCCACTGCCGCGAGCTGACCGCCGAGCAGGTCGAGGCGTACGAGGCGCAGGGCCGCGAGCCCATCGTCCGCTTCCGCATGCCCGACGAGACGATCACCTTCACGGACCTGGTCCGCGGCGAGCTGACGTTCACCCCGGAGAACGTGCCGGACTACGGCATCGTCCGCGCGAACGGCGCCCCCCTCTACACGCTGGTGAACCCGGTCGACGACGCCCTGATGGAGATCACCCACGTCCTGCGCGGCGAGGACCTGCTCTCCTCCACCCCGCGCCAGATCGCCCTGTACAAGGCACTGATCGAACTCGGCATCGCCCAGCAGATCCCGTCCTTCGGCCACCTGCCGTACGTCATGGGCGAGGGCAACAAGAAGCTCTCCAAGCGTGACCCGCAGTCCTCGCTGAACCTCTACCGCGAGCGCGGCTTCCTCCCCGAGGGCCTGCTCAACTACCTGTCCCTGCTGGGCTGGTCGCTGTCGGCGGACCGGGACGTCTTCACCATCGACGAGATGGTCGCGGCCTTCGACGTGGCGGACGTGAACCCCAACCCCGCGCGCTTCGACCTGAAGAAGTGCGAGGCGATCAACGCCGACCACATCCGCATGCTCGACGTGAAGGAGTTCACCGAGCGCTGCGCCCCCTGGCTGAAGGCCCCGTTCGCCCCCTGGGCGCCGGAGGACTTCGACGAGGCCAAGTGGCAGGCGATCGCCCCGCACGCGCAGAGCCGTCTGAAGGTCCTCTCGGAGATCACCGACAACGTCGACTTCCTGTTCCTCCCGGAACCGGTCTTCGACGAGGCGAGCTGGACGAAGGCCATGAAGGAGGGCTCGGACGCCCTGCTCCGCACGGCCCGCGAGAAGCTCCAGGCGGCCGACTGGACCTCGCCCGACTCCCTCAAGGAGGCCGTCCTCGCGGCGGGCGAGGCCTACGGACTGAAGCTCGGCAAGGCCCAGGCCCCGGTCCGCGTGGCCGTCACCGGCCGCACCGTCGGCCTGCCCCTCTTCGAGTCCCTGGAGATCCTCGGCGAGGAGAAGACCCTGGCGCGCATCGACGCGGCGCTGGCGAGGCTGGCCGCGTAACGCGCATCACCCTCGTCAACTGACGGACACGTCCCACACGACGGGGTTACGGTCTCAGCATGCCGATCAGAGCCGTGGTGTGGGACGTGGACGACACCCTCTTCGACTACACCACGGCCGACCGTGCCGGGATGCGTGCCCATCTGGGCGCCGAGGGCCTGCTCGACGGCTACGTGTCCGTCGAGCAGGCCCTGCTGCGCTGGCGTGAGCTCACGGACCAGCAGTGGGCGCGGTTCTCGGCGGGCGAGACCGACTGGGAGTCCACGCGGCGCGACCGCGTACGGGCCTTCGTCGACAAGCCCCTGAGCGACACGGAGGCCGACGCCTGGTTCGAGCGTTACATCACCCACTACGAGGGGGCCTGGGCGCTCTTCCCCGATGTCCTGCCCGTCCTCGACGCCCTCGCCGGCAGCCACCGACACGCCGTGCTGTCCAATTCCTCCATCCGGGTCCAGGACCGCAAGCTGCGCGTTCTCGGCGTGCGGGACCGTTTCGAGTCGGTGCTGTGCGCCGCCGAGCTCGGCGTCCACAAGCCCGCGGCCGAGGCCTTCCACGCCGCCTGCACCGCACTGGCCCTGCCGCCGCACGAGGTGGCGTACGTCGGCGACCACCCGGAGATCGACGGCCGGGGTGCCGCGGACGCCGGTCTGCTGTCGGTCTGGATCGACCGCGCGGGCCCGCACACCGGCGGTGACGTCCTCGCCGGCCCCCACCGGATCGCCTCGCTCGCCGAACTGCCCGCGCTCCTCGGCTCCGATACTCGTTTTGGAGCGCCGTCCACCTTCGGGTAATGTTCTTCCTGCGCCGCCGGGGAGCGGGCCGGAAGGCCTGAAACCGGAAGCGCAAACTAGAACAAGATCCCCCCAGGGGCTTGCGTTCCAGTGGCCTATGGTGTAATTGGCAGCACGACTGATTCTGGTTCAGTTAGTCTTGGTTCGAGTCCAGGTAGGCCAGCTCGCAGAGCTCATCTGCAAAGCCCCCGTTGTGTAGCGGCCTAGCACGCTGCCCTCTCAAGGCAGTAGCGCCGGTTCGAATCCGGTCGGGGGTACAGATCCTGATCAGGTCGGGATCGCCAGGGCCCCCGTTGTGTAGCGGCCTAGCACGCCGCCCTCTCAAGGCGGTAGCGCCGGTTCGAATCCGGTCGGGGGTACTGACTGGTCTAAACCACATTGGTCTATGGTGTAATTGGCAGCACGACTGATTCTGGTTCAGTTAGTCTTGGTTCGAGTCCAGGTAGACCAGCTCGGATCTGCGGAAACGCAGCATCCACGCCCCCGTTGTGTAGCGGCCTAGCACGCCGCCCTCTCAAGGCGGTAGCGCCGGTTCGAATCCGGTCGGGGGTACGTACAGGCCCGGTGGCCCCTCACCTCGGTGAGGGGCCACCGGCGTTTCCATGACGCGCACCGTCGCGGTGCCTCAACTCCGCGTCCCCCTCGCGGCCCTCGTCGCGTCGGCCTGCCGGCCCGGAACCAACAGCCCTTCGTGCACGGAGTACTTGATCGTCGGGAGCGCCATCCCCCGGAGAGGGCCTGCCGCGGCGTTGAGGCCGGCCCACTTCAGGGTGGCGCAGGGGAGAGGTGGCTGACGTTCGGGGAGGGAGTCAGCCGGTGCGGCGCAGGGCCTCGGAGAGGCGGGCCGCGGCGTCGATGACCGCCTGCGCGTGCATACGACCCGGGTGGCGCGTCAGGCGCTCGATGGGCCCGGAGACCGACACGGCCGCCACCACACGGTTCGAGGGACCGCGCACGGGCGCGGAGACGGACGCCACGCCCGGCTCGCGCTCGCCGATCGACTGGGCCCAGCCCCGGCGCCGTACGCCCGACAGGGCCGTCGCCGTGAAGCGGGCGCCCTGCAGGCCGCGGTGCAGACGCTCCGGCTCCTCCCAGGCCATCAGGATCTGGGCCGAGGAGCCCGCCTTCATCGTGAGTGTCGAGCCGACCGGGACCGTGTCCCGAAGTCCGGACAGCCGCTCCGCCGCCGCGACGCAGATGCGCATGTCGCCCTGGCGGCGGTAGAGCTGCGCGCTCTCGCCCGTGATGTCACGGAGGTGCGTGAGCACCGGGCCCGCCGTGGCGAGCAGACGGTCCTCGCCGGCGGCCGCGGCCAGCTCGGCCAGGCGCGGGCCGAGAATGAAACGGCCCTGCATGTCACGCGCCACCATGCGGTGGTGTTCCAGAGCCACGGCCAGCCGGTGGGCCGTGGGTCGTGCCAGTCCGGTCGCCGCGACCAGGCCCGCGAGGGTGGCCGGACCGGACTCCAGAGCGCTCAGGACAAGGGCTGCCTTGTCCAGTACGCCGACGCCGCTACTGTTGTCCATGCAACGATACTCACGTCTCACTCTGTGAAACGCAAGTTCAATTTTCGGTGGAACACGCCACCCTGGAAACCACAGCGGCCCGTCATCCATGGGCCCGGCGACCACATGCCCGAGAACAGCGGCGAGAGCGCCGCAGGGGCGCGCCGGTGTCGAGAGCTTGAGCGCGCGGAGGCCCGAAGGGCTGAGCACGGTCGAGCTCTCGACACCGGCCGCAGCGCCCCGTAGGCGAACGAGCCAAACAAAGGGGAAAGCGATGGGTAGGACACTCGCGGAGAAGGTCTGGGACGACCATGTCGTCCGGCGCGCCGAGGGCGAGCCCGACCTCCTCTTCATCGATCTGCACCTGCTGCACGAGGTGACCAGCCCCCAGGCCTTCGACGGCCTCCGCAAGAGCGGCCGCACCGTGCGCCGCCTCGACCTCACCATCGCGACCGAGGACCACAACACCCCGACCCTCGACATCGACAAGCCCATCGCCGACCCGGTCTCCCGGGTCCAGCTGGAGACGCTGCGCAAGAACTGCGCCGACTTCGGCGTCCGGCTGCACCCGCTGGGCGACGTCGAGCAGGGCGTCGTCCACGTCGTCGGCCCGCAGCTGGGCCTGACCCAGCCCGGTACGACGGTCGTGTGCGGTGACTCCCACACCTCCACGCACGGCGCCTTCGGCGCGCTGGCGTTCGGCATCGGCACCTCCCAGGTGGAGCACGTGCTGGCCACCCAGACGCTGCCGATGGCCCGCCCGAAGACCATGGCCATCACCGTCGAGGGCGAGCTGCCCGAGGGCGTCACCGCCAAGGACCTGATCCTGGCGATCATCGCGAAGATCGGTACGGGCGGCGGCCAGGGTTACATCCTGGAGTACCGCGGCTCCGCCATCGAGAAGCTCTCGATGGAGGCCCGCATGACCATCTGCAACATGTCGATCGAGGCGGGCGCCCGCGCGGGCATGATCGCCCCCGACGAGACCACCTTCGCGTACCTCAAGGACCGTCCGCATGCTCCCGAGGGTGAGGACTGGGACGCGGCCGTCGCCTACTGGAAGACGCTGAGGACGGACGACGACGCCGTCTTCGACGCCGAGGTGGTCATCAACGCCGGCGAGCTGTCGCCGTTCGTCACCTGGGGCACCAACCCCGGCCAGGGTGCGCCGCTTTCGGCATCGGTCCCCGACCCGGCTTCGTACGAGGACGCTTCGGAGCGCCTGTCCGCCGAAAAGGCCCTGGAATACATGGGGTTGACCGCCGGACAGCCCCTGCGCGACATCAAGGTGGACACCGTCTTCGTAGGTTCCTGCACCAACGGCCGCATCGAGGACCTGCGCGCCGCCGCCGCGATCCTCCGGAGCCGCAAAGTCGCCGACGGCGTACGGATGCTGGTCGTCCCCGGCTCCGCGCGCGTGGGTCTGCAGGCCGTCGACGAGGGCCTGGACCTCGTCTTCAAGGAGGCCGGTGCCGAGTGGCGGCACGCGGGCTGCTCGATGTGTCTGGGCATGAACCCCGACCAGCTCGCCCCCGGTGAGCGCTCCGCGTCCACCTCCAACCGCAACTTCGAGGGCCGGCAGGGCAAGGGCGGCCGTACGCACCTGGTCTCGCCGCAGGTCGCCGCCGCGACGGCCGTCCTGGGGCACCTGGCCTCGCCCGCCGACCTGTCCGACGCCGACACCCGTACGCCCGCTGGAGTCTGAAGAGCCATGGAAGCATTCACCACGCACACCGGCCGGGCCGTCCCGCTGCGCCGCAGCAACGTCGACACCGACCAGATCATCCCCGCCCACTGGCTCAAGAAGGTGACCCGGGACGGATTCGAGGACGGGCTGTTCGAGGCCTGGCGCAAGGACCCGGAGTTCGTGCTCAACCGGCCCGAGCGCGAGGGCGCCACGGTCCTGGTCGCCGGTCCCGACTTCGGTACGGGCTCCTCGCGCGAGCACGCCGTGTGGGCGCTGCAGAACTACGGTTTCAAGGCCGTCATCTCGTCCCGCTTCGCCGACATCTTCCGCGGTAACTCGCTCAAGAACGGCCTGCTCACGGTCGTGCTGGAGCAGAAGATCGTGGATGCGCTGTGGGAGCTCACGGAGAAGGACGCGACTGCTGAGGTCACTGTGGACCTTGAGGCTCGTGAGGTGCGCGCCGAGGGCATCACCGCCTCCTTCGAACTGGACGAGAACTCCCGCTGGCGGCTGCTGAACGGGCTGGACGACATCTCCATCACGCTCCAGAACGAGGCCGACATCGCCGCGTACGAGGCGAAGCGCCCCGCCCACAAGCCGCGGACGCTGGGGGTCTGACCCGAGGCCGGTCAGGGCCCCGTAGGTGGGCACCCCCGGGTCTGTGTGCAGGACGCACCGACTTCGGCGCAAGACCGATTCCAGCCACCGCAACATCCCTCTGTACCCCCAATCGTGGACGGTTGGGGGTACAGCTGTTTCTGGCCCCGGCAGGGGTTCCGGTGGCCTCGGGGGACCTGGCAACTCCGCAGGTTGCCAGGGGATTTGGCGGGGTACCCGACTCTTGTGGCCGCGATATGCCGAGGCGCCCGGAAGACCGCGGGGAGACGGTAGTTGCCCCCTGCGCAGGCGACAACTCGCCCCAGATGGCACAATCTGTGCATGGAACACGACGGCCAACTCAAGCTCTATACGGCAGTCGCGGACCGACTCAAGGAAGCGCACGCAAGGGTGCGCGCATCGCAAGTCCCGGAGGGCGTACGGATGGCGCTGACCCGGAAGCTGCTGGTCATTACGGCCGTGGCCAAGCACGACATCGCCGACGCGGCAAGGCGTCTGGAGATCTTCATGAACGACCTCGACGAGGGCCGGATCCCCGAAGAGGACCGCTGAGGAACTCCGTGACCGTCCGAGTCCGCTGCGGCACAAGGGTGCATTAGCCCGTTTCGTGTTTGATTTGCGGTATATATCTGCCTAACGTGCGAAAAAGCTTGAACTGTTTCGTTCTGGCAATGTCTCCGAAGGGGAAGACGTGAACAAGGCGCAGCTCGTAGAAGCGATTGCGGACAAGCTCGGTGGCCGCCAGCAGGCCGCCGACGCGGTCGACGCCGTACTGGACGCCATCGTCCGCGCGACGGTCGCGGGTGAACGGGTCTCGGTCACCGGTTTCGGTTCGTTCGAGAAGGTTGATCGTCCGGCCCGTTACGCCCGCAACCCGCAGACGGGTGAGCGGGTTCGGGTCAAGAAGACCTCGGTGCCCCGCTTCCGCGCTGGTCAGGGTTTCAAGGACCTGGTGAGCGGTACGAAGAAGCTGCCGCGCGGTGGCGAGGTTGCGGTGAAGAAGGCGCCCAAGGGCAGCTTGACCGGCGGTGTTTCGGCGGTCAAGAAGGCCGCGGCGAAGAAGACCACCGCGAAGAAGGCGGCGGCGAAGAAGGCGCCCGCCAAGAAGGTCACGCCCGCCGCCAAGAAGGCCGCGGCGAAGAAGGCACCCGCGAAGAAGACCACGGCCGCCGCGAAGAAGACGGCGGCGAAGAAGACCACCGCCAAGAAGGCGACGGCGAAGAAGGCCCCGGCGAAGAAGGCGACGGCCAAGAAGGCACCCGCAAAGAAGGCGACGGCACGCAAGACCACCGCCAAGAAGGCCACCACCCGCAGGTAAGCCGGGACGCAGACAACCACGCGCCGGGCCGGACTCCCACAGGGAGCCCGGCCCGCGGCGTTTCCTGGACCTCCGAGTCTCCGAGTCTCCGGGGCTGGGGCGTTGGTCACGCCCCGCAGGCCCTTCCGGCGGGGCGGACTCAGAAGGTCTGCAGCGTCACCAGGGTGATCCGGCGGGTCTCGCCGTCTCCCTCGGTTTCGATGCGTACGCGCTGGCCGGGGCGCAGCAGCCGCAGGCCGCCCGCGTCGAATGCCGCGGCGTCGAACGGCACGGGCGTGCCGTCGTCGAGCAGCACCTGGCCGCTGCGGGTCTCGGGGTCGTACGTGTATGCGGTCGCCTGCATGATGCGCAGCCTACTGTCCGGGCATCAGGAGCCGCGCGGCCGCGGCGGCCGTACGGGGACCCACGCCCAGGGCCAGCGCCGCCCGCAGGTCCTCGCCGGTGTCCACGTCCTGGCGTACGGAGTCCACCGCGTCGAGGGCGAGCTCCACGGCTCCCGAGGCGCGGTGGCGGCTGCGGGAACCGGTGCCGAACGCCGGGAGCAATTCCGCACCGGGCGCCGCGGCCAGCAGAGTCGTCCCCATTGCGGCGGCGTCCGCGAGGAAAGCGCGCGGGAATTCCGCGGCTGCCTCCAGGACCCGGGCCAATTCCGCGGGACGCAATGCCGGAAGATCGGCGTTCAGGGCCGCCACGGGCCGCTCGCGCCGCGGCGTGCGGACGACCGCCTCCCCGTGCGCCAGAGCGGCGTTCAGGCCCGCTCCCGGGATGTCGGGAACGATCCGGGCTCCCAGCGCGGCCAGCTCACGGCCCGCGAGGCGGTCGTCGGTGACGACTGCCACATCCCGGACGGCGGGACAGGACAGCGCCGCGGCCACCGTGTCCTGCGCGAACGCGAGCGCCAGCCCTGGGCGCACCGCGTCGCCGGCGGTGTCCGAGAGCCTGCTCTTCGCGTGCGCCAGCGGCTTCAGGGGCACGACCAGGGTCCACTGCACGAGCGCTCCGCTCCTCCGCCGCCGGGGCCTTCGCCCGTTGATTGCCGCGGCCATTCTCACCCGGCCCTCAAAGTGCCGTGCTCTGGTGCTCCGACCCTCGGGGCGTACGGTGTTCTCGACAGACCGTCGGCTTGGGGTCACACTTGTGCGGCTCCCCGGGCCCCTGGCCCCAGGTCCTAGAGGAAGGTGTCCGCGTGTCCCGCCGCAGAATCGGCTTCTGGTACCGCTTCGCAGCGGTCCTCTGCAAACCGCCGCTGGTGGTTCTGCTCAAGCGGGACTGGCGTGGAATGGAGAACATTCCGGCTGACGGCGGATTTATCACCGTGGTGAACCACAATTCCCACGTGGACCCCGTCGCGTACGGGCACTTTCAGTACAACACCGGGCGCGTTCCGCGATTCCTCGCGAAGAGCGAACTCTTCAAGAAGGGATTCGTGGGCGCCGCGATGCGCGGCACCGGACAGATCCCCGTCTACCGCGAGAGCAGCGACGCGCTGAGCGCCTTCCGCGCCGCGATCGAGGCCGTGGAGCGCGGGGAATGCGTCGCGTTCTACCCCGAGGGCACCCTCACCCGCGACCCCGGCCTGTGGCCCATGACCGGCAAGACGGGAGCCGCACGGGTCGCCCTGCAGACCAGATGCCCGGTGATCCCGGTGGCCCAGTGGGGCGCCAACCAGCTGCTGCCGCCGTACGCCAAGAAGCCCAACATCCTTCCGCGCAAGACCCATCACGTGCTGGCGGGCCCGCCGGTGGACCTCTCGCGCTTCTACGGCCAGGAGATGACCCCGGAGCTCCTGAAGGAGGCCACCGAGGTCATCATGGCCGCCATCACCGCGCAACTTGAGACCATCCGCGGTGAGAAGGCGCCCGCGACGCCGTACGACCCGAAGCTGGTGCGCATCGAGCAGCGCCGCCGGGCCACGCACACGGACGGGGCCGAGCAGCAGCACGCCCTGGGCAAGCAGGGACAGGAAGAGGGGCAGAGCACGTGAGCAAGCCGGTCAAGGCGGCCGTCTTCGGCACCGGTTCGTGGGGCACGGCCTTCGGGATGGTGCTCGCCGACGCGGGGTGCGACGTCGTCCTGTGGGGACGGCGCACGGAACTCGCGGACGCGGTCAACTCCACCCGGACCAACGCCGACTACCTGCCCGGCGTCGAGCTCCCGGCGAACCTCAGGGCCACCACGGACCCCGCCGAGGCCGCCGCCTACGCCGACCTCACCGTCCTCGCCGTCCCCTCGCAGACCCTGCGCGGCAACCTCGCCGAATGGGCGCCCCTGCTGGCCCCGCACACGGTCCTCGTCTCCCTCATGAAGGGCGTCGAACTCGGTTCCGCCATGCGGATGAGCGAGGTCATCGAGGATGTCGCCAAGGTCGGCCAGGACCGCGTCGCCGTGGTCTCCGGGCCCAACCTCGCCCGCGAGATCGCCGCGCGCATGCCCGCCGCCTCCGTGGTCGCCTGCACCGACGAGAGCGTCGCCCAGCGCATCCAGGCCGCCTGCCACACGCCGTACTTCCGCCCGTACACCAACACCGACGTGGTCGGCTGCGAGCTCGGCGGCGCCGTGAAGAACGTCATCGGCCTCGCCGTCGGCATCGCGGACGGCATGGGCCTCGGCGACAACGCCAAGGGCTCGCTCATCACGCGTGGACTCGCCGAGACCACCCGGCTGGGCCTGGTGATGGGCGCCGACCCGCTGACGTTCTCCGGACTGGCCGGGCTCGGCGACCTGGTGGCCACCTGCTCCTCGCCCCTGTCCCGCAACCACACCTTCGGCACCAACCTCGGCAAGGGCATGACCCTCCAGGAGACCATCGCGGTCACCCGGCAGACCGCCGAGGGCGTCAAGTCCTGTGAGTCCGTCCTGGACTTGGCGCGCCGCCACGGCGTCGACATGCCCATCACCGAGACCGTCGTCGGCATCGTCCACGAGGGCAAGCCGCCCGTCGTCGCCCTCAAGGAACTGATGTCGCGCAGCGCCAAGGCGGAACGCAACTGAGGCGTGACGCCGGGCGGCCAGGGCCCAAGCCCTGGCCGCGCGTCCCTTCGGCTCACTCGCGGGGCGGGGGACGCTGACTTGCCACCTACCTCCGGGTACGCTCAACCCGATATGAGCACCGAGAACCTCCCCCAGAGCCCTGGCCAGCCGCCCCGCAAGCCGCGTGTGGCCGTCGTCTTCGGCGGCCGCAGCTCCGAGCACGGGATCTCCATGGTCACCGCCGGCGCCGTCCTGAGCGCCATCGACCGGACGAAGTACGACGTCCTGCCGATCGGCATCACCCGGGACGGCCGCTGGGTGCTCACGGCGGACGAGCCGGAACGCATGGCGATCGTCGACCGGCGCCCGCCGGACGTCGAGCAGCTCGCCGAGTCCGCCGAGGGCGGTGTGATCCTCCCCGTCGACCCGGCCAACCGCGAAGTCGTCTACAGCGAGCCCGGATCGGTCCCGAAGGCGCTGGGCGAGGTCGACGTCGTCTTCCCCGTGCTGCACGGCCCGTACGGCGAGGACGGCACCCTCCAGGGGCTGCTGGAGCTCTCCGGGGTCCCGTACGTCGGCTCGGGCGTCCTCGCCTCGGCCGTCGGCCAGGACAAGGAGTACATGAAGCGGGTGTTCACCTCCTTCGGGCTCAAGGTGGGCCCGTACGTGGTGATCCGGCCGCGTGAGTGGCAGCGCGACGAGTCCGCCGCCCGCAGGAAGATCATCGACTTCGCGGGCGAGCACGGCTGGCCGCTGTTCGTGAAGCCCGCGCGCGCGGGGTCCTCGATCGGCATCACCAAGGTCGACGACCTGTCCGGCCTGGACGAGGCGATCGCGGTGGCCCAGCAGCACGACCCGAAGATCCTCGTCGAGGCGGCGGTGCGCGGCCGCGAGATCGAGTGCGGGGTCCTGGAGTTCGAGGACGGCCCGCGCGCCTCGGTGCCCGCCGAGATCCCGCCGCCCGACGCCCACGCGTACTACGACTTCGAGGCCAAGTACATCGACTCGACCCCCGGCATCGTGCCCGCCCCTCTCACCGACGAGCAGACGGCCGAGGTCCGGCGTCTCGCGGTGGACGCCTTCGAGGCAGCCTCCTGTGAGGGCCTGGTCCGTGCGGACTTCTTCCTCACCGAGGACGGCGAGTTCGTGATCAACGAGATCAACACGCTGCCCGGTTTCACACCGATCTCCATGTACCCGCAGATGTGGCAGGCGAGCGGGATCAGCTACCCGGAGCTGGTGGACCGGCTGGTGCAGGCGGCGTTGCGGAGGTCCACCGGCCTGCGGTGAGTCGCGCCCCGAAGCGGCGCGGGGCCGTTCCGGTGTGCGGCTCCGCCGCGCGGGAGCGACCAGCGATCAGTCGGCGATGCCTTCCGGTATCGCCTTCTTGATCGCCTCGGCCAGGTCGATGAGCGCACCCGAGCTGTCGCGCCCCTTCGCCACGGTGACCTCCACGTACGCGGTGCGGTTCGCGCAGGTGAAGCGGTACGAGTCGTCGTCCCGCTTCTCCATCAGCCAGTCCACCCCGTTCACGCCCCCGGCCACCGCGTCCGGGTCGCTGCCCTTCGCCACCTCGGGGTCGGTCATCTTCGCGGGCCGCTCGACACCGCAGCGCAGTATGATCGCCGAGCCTCCCCAGCCAGCGGTCAGCGCCGACCGGGGCTCGGGATCCTCGCGGCTCAGGCCGTCCACCTTGTCCGGCAGCGTCCCGTCCAGGTTCCGGCACAGCCCGGCGGCCTTCGCGCCCGGGCGGGGAACCGCGGTCGGGTCGCCGGCGTCGCTGGAGGAACAGCCCGCGGTGACGATCAGCAGGGCCAGGAGGGGCGACCCGACAAGGACGCGGTGCCGCGGACGGAAGATGTTCACCGGCCACAGGGTAGACGGGGGCTAGAGGTGCACGACCGGGCAGGTCAGGGTGCGGGTGAGACCGTCCACTTGCTGGACCTTGGCGACCACCATGCGACCGAGATCATCGACGGTGTCGGCCTGTGCGCGCACGATCACGTCATACGGTCCTGTCACGTCCTCGGCCTGGATGACCCCAGGAATCTTGCTGATCGTCTCGGCGACGGTCGACGCCTTGCCGACCTCCGTCTGGATCAGGATGTACGCCTGTACCACGGAACCTCCAGGGCGGCCACGAGGATCATGTGGGGAAAAGGAACGCCACGGTATCGCGTCGCCGCTCAACTCGGGGAGACCCGTGGGCCCTGTGGCGCGCGCTCCGGGGTGCGCGCGGGACACTGGTTGACGGTCGGCTCGACCGTACCGATCGACGATCGACGTGACGGTCGAATCGACCGTACCGAGGACCACGACGGCCCGCGACCGGGCGAGGGCCGGAAAACGGGCCAGAGAAGGGGACGTACGACGATGCTGTGCCATTCCGGGGACCACCGTACCCACGTGCGGCTGCGCCGCGGGCCGGACCTCGGGCCGAAGAGCGGGTCGGCTGGAGCGACGATCGTTGAAAGGGCCAGGTGAGGGTCGGTGAAGGGGACCGTGGGCGAGCTCGGGGAGTTCGGGCTCATCAGGGAGCTCACCTCGCGGCTCACCACCACCCCGGCGGTCCGGGTGGGCCCCGGCGACGACGCCGCGGTGGTGGCCGCGCCCGACCGGAGGGTCGTGGCGAGCACCGACATCCTCCTGGAGGGGCGGCACTTCCGCCGCGACTGGTCCACGGCGTACGACGTCGGGCGCAAGGCGGCGGCGCAGAACCTCGCCGACATCGCGGCCATGGGTGCCGTGCCGACCGCGCTGCTGCTCGGGCTGGTCGTCCCCGCGGAGCTCCCGGCCACCTGGCCGTCGGAGCTGATGGACGGGCTGCGCGACGAGTGCCAGGTCGCGGGCGCGGCCGTGGTCGGCGGTGATGTCGTACGCGGCGACACGATCATGGTCTCGATCACCGCGCTCGGCGATCTGCGCAACCACGAGCCCGTGACCCGGGCCGGCGCGCAGCCGGGAGACGTGGTCGCCGTGACCGGCTGGCTCGGCTGGTCCGCCGCCGGGCACGCGGTGCTGTCGCGCGGGTTCCGCTCGCCGCGGGCCTTCGTGGAGGCGCACCGGCGCCCCGAGCCGCCGTACCACGCGGGGCCCGCGGCGGCCGGTCTCGGCGCGACCGCGATGTGCGACGTGAGCGACGGACTGATCGCCGATCTGGGCCACATCGCGGAGGCGAGCAAGGTCAGGATCGATGTCCGTTCGGGCGCGATCGACATCCCGACCCAGATGAACGACATCGGTCAGGCCGTCGGCGTCGACCCCATCCAGTGGGTGCTGACCGGGGGAGAGGACCACGCGATCGTGGCGACCTTCCCACCGGACGTGAAGCTGCCCGCCCGCTGGAAGGTGATCGGCGAGGTACTGAACCCGTCGGCGCTGCCCCAGGTGACCGTCGACGGGGCGCCCTGGACGAACAAGGGCGGCTGGGACCACTTCGGGACCCTGGAGCCATGAGCGCCCCCCGTGACCTGCCGCGCGTGCTGACGGTCGCGGGGTCCGACTCCGGTGGCGGGGCCGGGATCCAGGCCGACCTGAAGACGATGCTCGCGCTGGGCGCGCACGGCATGAGCGTGATCACGGCCGTCACCGCCCAGAACTCCCTCGGCGTCCAGGGCGCCTGGGAACTGCCCGTGGAGGCGGTACGGGCGCAGTACCGCGGCGTCGTCGACGACATCGGCGTGAGCGCGGTCAAGACGGGCATGCTGGCCTCGGCAGAACTCGTCGAGGCGGTGGCCGAGTTGATCGGCGGTACGGACGCGCCGGCCGTCGTCGACCCGGTGGGGGTGTCGAAGCACGGGGACTCCCTGCTGGCGGCATCCGCGCTGGACTCGGTGCGCACGAAGCTGCTGCCGGTCGCGACGGTGGCCACGCCGAACCTGGACGAGGTCGCCCAACTCACGGGCGTCCGGGTCGAGTCGGAGGACGGTCTCAGGCGGGCCGCGGCGGCCGTCCTGGCGTACGGGCCGGCGTGGGTGCTGATCAAGGGCGGCCATTTGCCCGTGGAGGCGGAGGCAGTGGATCTGCTGACCGACGGCTCCGCCGAGTACTGGCTGCGCGCCCCCCGGCACGACAACCGGCACACTCACGGCACGGGGTGCACGCTGGCGTCGGCGATCGCCTGCGGGCTGGCGAAGGGGGAGAGCGTGCCGGACGCGGTGGCGGCGGCCAAGGAGTACGTGACCGGGGCGATCGCCGCCGGGTTCGCGCTCGGGCACGGGATCGGGCCGGTGGATCACGGATGGCGGTTCAGGGCCGGGGCGTAGCACCGCTGGCGCCTCCGGCACGGGGGCTTCGGATGCGGGCCTCGGACGCAGGGCCTCGGACGCAGGGCTTCAGAGGCAGGGCTTCAGACGCGGCAAAAAGCCGGTCCACACTCCGGTGGACCGGCTCCGTGCAGCGAACCAGCAGTGGCCGCGCGCTCGGGGCCCCCTGCTCGGGCGGACCCGAGAGTTTGGGGGATGTACGTCAGCGCGAGACCTTGCCGGCCTTGATGCACGAGGTGCAAGCGTTCACGCGCTTCGGCGTCCCGCCGACCACGGTACGCACACGCTGGATGTTCGGGTTCCAGCGACGGGGCGTACGGCGGTGCGAGTGCGAGATGTTGTTGCCGAAGCCCGGCCCCTTGCCGCAGACGTCGCAGTTGGCAGCCACCGGTCACTCCAAAGACTTCAGATGCACTTACGGTTGATCCCGGCATGCCGGGATCAAGATCCGCGATCGATCAAGATCCACGATCGGAGATCCGAGTGGCGTTGCCAGGGGAAGGCCCGATCAGGATCGGGCAACCGGAGCAGCATACAACGACTGCTCCCGTGGACCGAAACTACCATGGCTGGTCCGAGGGCCGCTCCCGGCCCTCTTCCTGCTCACACCGCCCTTGGGTCTACGCTGCGTCCCACGTCCAGCAGCTCGTCTAGGAGGCGCAGGTGCCGCAGGTGCCGCAGACATTGGATGCTCTCGCGGTGCGTACCTGGTGCGGGCTCGCGCTGGAGGCGCTGGGACGGGCCCGCGAGGAGATCGACGCGATCAACGTCTACCCGGTGGCCGACGGCGACACCGGGACGAACCTGTACCTGACCGTGGAGTCGGCCGTGGCGGCGGTCGAGGCGGTGTTCGCGGGGCACGAGGCGGCAGGTCACGGGTCGGACGACGGCTCGGACGGCCACGGGCCGGGGGACGGCGTGATGAAACCCGCGCTCGCCGAGGTCGTCCGGGCCATGGCGCACGGCGCGCTGATCGGGGCCCGGGGAAACTCGGGAACGATCCTCGCGCAGCTGCTGCGGGGCATGGCCCAGGTGCTGGCCTCCGACGGTGAGGCCGCACACACCGACGGCCCGTCCCTGCGGGTCGCGCTGCGGCACGCGGCCGACTCCGCGCGCGAGGCGGTCGCGCACCCCGTCGAGGGCACCGTCCTCTCGGTCGCCGACGCGGCGGCCGATGCCGCGACCGGGGCGGAGGGGGACTGCGGGGCGGTCGCCCGGGCGGCGTACGAGGGCGCGCGGGCGGCCCTCGCGGCGACCCCGGGGCAACTGGCCGTCCTGGAACGCGCGGGGGTCGTGGACGCCGGCGGGCGCGGGCTGGTGACGGTCCTGGCGGCGCTGGTGCAGACGCTGACGGGGGAGGCGCCGAAGCACGGAACCGTGCCGTCGGCGGCCCCGGTACAGGCACCGGCCCCGGCACTCGCCGTGGGGACGGCGGTCCCGGAGCCGGCGGCCGTGCACGCGCGCGTACCCGTCGACGCGTGCGAGGAGGGCGGGCCCGCCTACGAGGTGATCTACCTGCTGGAGGCGGGCGACGCGGCCGTGGCCCGGCTCAAGGAGCGGCTGGACGCGCTGGGGGACTCGCTCGTCGTGGTCGGCGGGGACGGGCTGTGGAACGTCCATGTGCACGTCGACGACGCCGGCGCCGCCGTGGAGGCGGGTGTCGAGGCCGGGCGGCCGTACCGGATCAGGATCACGCACTTCGCGTCTGGGGACGCGCACATGGCGGGCGCCGGGCGTCCGCCGCGCGAGCGGGCCCCGCGCGCGGTGGTGGCGGTGGTACCGGGGGAGGGGCTGGCCGGGCTGTACGCCGAGGCCGGGGCGACAACGGTTCTGGCCCGCCCCGGGGAGCCGCCCGCCAGCGGGGAACTGGTGGAGGCCGTACGGCGTGCCCACGCGCGCGAGGTGGTGCTGCTGCCGAACGACGCGGAGCTGCGGCACACGGCTGCCGCGGCGGCCGAGCAGGCGCGTGCGGAGGGCGTCCGTGTGGCCCTGATCCCCACCCGGTCCGCGGTCCAGGGCATCGCCGCGCTCGCCGTCCACGAGCCGGACCGCCGCTTCGACGAGGACGTCGTCTCCATGACGTCCGCGGCGGGTGCCACCCGCTACGCCGAGGTCGTCATCGCCGAGCGGGAGTCCTGGACCATGGCGGGCATCTGCCAGGCCGGCGACGTCCTCGGACTCATCGACGGCGACGTCGCCGTCATCGGCTCCGATGTCACGGCGACCGCGGAATCGGTCCTCAACCGCATGCTGGCCGCGGGTGGGGAGATGGTCACGCTGGTGCTGGGCGACGAGGCCCCGGCGACGATCGTGGACCACCTGGAGTCCCGGGTACGGGAGTCGTACCTGGCGGTGGACACCGTGGTGTACCGGGGCGGGCGGCAGGGGGCGCTGTTGCTGATCGGCGTGGAGTAGCGCCCCGCCGCCCCTGCCCATTCCCGTCCAGCCCCTCCGGCGTTTGAGGAGCGGGGGTCCAGGGGGCGGAGCCCCCTTGGCGGGGTCGAAGGGGCGGAGCCCCCGGGGATGGGACGGGTAGGGGCGGCGGGGGCGAAACCAACCAACAGAACCCCCACCCACCGTCAGCCCTCCCCCCGCACCTCCATCAGCTCCAGCATCCGCTCGGCCTCCGTACGACGCGCCTGAGCCGTATCGCCCGACACCCCCTCGTACGCCGCCAACACCCCCCGCGCCCGCACCGCCGCATCCCCCGGCCGCTGAAGATCCGCCTCAAGCCGGCCGGCCGCCAACTCGGCACCGGTACGCGCATCGAGGCCGGCCTCACCGAGCGCACCGTACGCGTCGATCGCCCGCGCCAGATGCCCCAGCGCCTCCTCGAACGCCGGCCGGCCCGCGTCGGCTTCCGCGTCCTCCGCCACCGAACGGGCCACCAGCTCCCCGAACTGCCGACAGGACTGTCCGAGTTCGGCGAGCATCTGCCGGTGGGCCTCCCGACCGTCGTCGGAGCCGTCGGAGCCGTCGGAGCCGTCGGAGCCGTCGGAGCCGTCGGAGCCGACGAGCGGCCCGGCACCCAGCACCGTCTCGCACTCCACGACCGCCTCCGCCATCAACTCCCGCGCCCGGTCGAGCCCTTCCTCGCCGCTCCCGCGCACCACGAGCCAGGCCCGCGCGCGCAGGGCACGGACCAGGCCATGGACGTTGCCGAGATCGCGCCACAGGTCCCCGGCACGCGCGAACGCCTGCTCGGCCTCCGTCGGCAACCCCGCCTGCCCCAGCGCCTCCGCGGCGAGGTGCGCGAGCATGGCGTGGTCGCGCTGCTCGGGCCAGTGCCGGGCGATCTCGGCGGCCTGCAACCAGTGCTCGGCGGCATCCCGGTGCTCCCCGAGCTCGGTGAGGCAGTCGCCGAGCCACCACCGCGTCTGCACGATCGCCCCGTCGCCGTGGGCCTCGGCGGTGAGGTCAGGGAGCGCCGACTCCAGCACCTCGGCGGCCTCGGCCCACCGCCCCTGCCGCAGCAGGAAGCCACCGAGCTGGTGCCGTGCCCACGCGCCGAAAGTCCGCGCCTCACCGGCCTCGTCGGCCCAGTGCGCCGCCTGAAGCGCGTGCTCCGCCGCAGGCGCGAACTCTCCGCTCTCGCCCAGCACTTCGGCCAGCTGGAGGTGCAGCTGGGCGTGACCCATCGGCTCCAGGTAGGGCGCTCCGTGCTCCAGCGCCGCGCGTGCCGCCCGCTCGGCCTCCTCCAGGTCGCCGAGATGCCGTGCGGCTCTCGTGAGCCGTGCCTCCTGCTCCACCGCGAACCACGGCAGTCCGGCCGCCACGTACGCCGCGGCGGACCGTGCGAGCAGCTCCGCCGCGGCCTCGGTGTCCCCACCGCGTGCGGCCAGCTCGCCGAGCATGCCCAGGGCCTCGGCGGCCCGCGAGGCCAGGCGCACGTCCGCGGTATGCGGCTCGGCGAGGGCCAGCAGCTCCCGTACGGCTTCCCCGGCGGCCGCCAGGGCCTCCGCGGCATCCTCGCCCTGGGCCTCGCCCAGCCGTTGCATGAGGATGCGTGCGCGTCCCACCAGCACCGACGCCATCTGCCGTACTCCGGTGCCGCCCTCCGCGAAGAGCGCGAGGATCTTCTCGTACGGCTCGGAGATCAGGGCGAGGGCGGCGTCCGTCCGCCCTGTGAAGGCGTGGACGGACGCTCTGCGCGCGTGGGCGGCCAGTGCCTCCCCCTGGTCGCCCGCCTCCTCGTACAGCTCGGCCGCGCGCACGAAGAGGTCCAGTCCCTCGGGGCCGAGCGCGATCGCCTGATGGTCGGCGATCTCCGCCCGGTCGTACGGGTCCAGCACCGCGTCCTCGGCCTCAGCGGCCCGCGCCACCGCGGCCCACGCCTCGACGGCGTCGGGGTGCACGGTCTCGGCGAGCCGCCGTGCCTCGGCGAGGAGGGCGGGCAGATCCGGGGGCGTGTCCGGTGCGGCGGGCTCCACGGGAGCCTGCGGCCGGGGCGACGGCACCGGTATCTGCCGCCTCGCGCGCACGCCCAACGGCAGGCGCTCCACCAGCGGCCGCTGGTCCATGCGCTCCGTGGTGCGCGCGCTCACGTACGGGGTGCCGTTGCGCTCGTCGAAGCGGGCGGCCAGCGAAAGGGCCTCCCCGCGCGCGTGGACGGCCAGTTCCCCCGCCGTCCAGGCACGCCCCGCGGGACCGGGGACCGTCTGACCGCCCAACCCACGCGCCACGAGGCGGTCCATCAGGAGGGCCACGACCGCCATGAAGTCCAGCTTGCTGCGCGGGTCCCCGCCGTCCGTGAAGTACGCGGAGCGCTCGGCCAGCAACTCCAGGCCACGCGCCTCGTTGCCGGACAGGGCGCAGAACTCCACATGGTCCGCGTAGGCGCCCCGCATGCTCTCCATGGCCCGTACGAGCCGGAAACCGCGCAGATGGTGGGCGCGGGCCTCGTCGAGGCGGCCCAGGCGCAGCAGCGGCAGAAGGGAGGCCGCGAGAACCGTGTGCGGCTCGTGGGCGCACGTGTACTCGCCCTCCAGCACCGGCGCCCACAGTTCCAGGGCCCGGTCGTCGTCGTTCCGCAGCGCCTGCCACCAGCCCTGCCCGTGCAGCTCGCAGGCGTGACAGTCGGCCATGCCGTCCCGGTCGGCGGCCAGCCACGCCCCGTACGCCCGCTCGGCCCGCTCCACATCGCCGACGTGCGCGGCAACGCTGAACTCGGCGCTGCGCACGGCCCGTTCGGAGTGCCCGGCCAGGCGGTAGCGGCGCTCCATCTCGCCGAGCCACTTCTCGATGGAGGCGAGCGGGATGTGCGGCTGGTTCAGCATGCCGGCCGACATCCACTTGAAGACCCAGTGCAGGGAATGGGTCTCGTACTCGTCGAAGTCCTCCGGGCGCTCGTCCCACATGCGCAGCAGGCGCGCGAACGGTACGAACATCTTGTCCTTCTCGGAGCTGTAGTTGTAGACCTTCAGCTGGTGCCCGAGCGCCTCGATCACGGCGAGCGGGATGTTCAGCTTCTCGGCCTGCGTGAGCAGGTGCTCCGCGCGCGCGTTGCGGGCGGGGCCCTCCGGCTGCTCGTAGTTCTCCGCCATCGCGTGCCGCAGCTCGTCGAAGGAAGTGATCTCGGTGAACCCGCTGAACCCGCTCATCGGCGGCCCTCCTCCCCGGACTCGGTGTGCGTGGCCCACTCCAGGAGTCCGATGAACGCACGGTTCAGGAGCGCGGAGTCCGCGGGCCTGAGCGGGCGCTGCGCCATCAGCAGGGCCTGCCCGTAGAGGGACTCCGTGGCGGTGCCGATCAGCTCCGGATCGTTCAGCGAGCTGATCCTCCGGATCAGCGGGTTGAGATGGTTGAGCACCAGCCGCGCGCGTGGGGCACTGCCCCGCAGGGAGCCGAGGATGCCCGCCCACAGGTCGTCGGCCTGCTCCTCGGCCTCCGCGCGCGCCTGCTCGTGCCGGGCCGCCCGGTCGTCCAGGTGCAGCGCGGGCACGGAGAGCGGATGGAAGGCCCGGAGCACCACATCACACCCCAAGGGGTCGAGCCTGCCCCGCGCGGCCGACAGGAAGCCCGCCAGGGCCAGCTCCTCGGCCGCGTCCACGGCGTCCAGGTGCGCGGTCACCGTGTCGGCGTCCAGCTCGGCGACCACCGTCCCCGGGCGCACCGACGGCAGCGCCTCGACCAGTTCGCTGTCGTACGTGTAGCCGCCGTTGACGACGCCGACGCCCTGCGCCGAGGCGATCGGCGCGACCTGCCGGTACTCCTCCACCGTCCGCGTGAAGTGCACCACCGGGTGCCGCTGCGCGAACTCCTCCAGGGACAGCCGCCCGTCCGTCGTCTCGAACGGCAGCCATGACAGCATCGTGCGCAGCATCTCCTTGTCGTGCCGTGCCAGGGACTTCACGCCCAGGTGGTGCACCGACAGGAAGGCCGCCAGCCGCTCCGGATCACCCGCGGCGAGCCCGGTCAGCCAGGAACGGATCCTTTCCCCCAGGGCCTCCCGCACGCCCGCGAGGGTCTCGTCCTCGTACAGCGACTCCCGCGACGCCGTGGGCCGCAGGCTGTCCGTGTCGAGGACGCACCGCACGAAGAACGCCCAGTCGGGCAGCAGCTGTTCGGCCCGCTCGGTGAGCAGCATGCCCTTCAGGTGCACACGGTGGCCGGCGCGCTGGGCGGGGCTCACCGCGGACGGCAGCACGTACGCCACGCCCCGGATCCCGGCCAGCGGCACGTCCAGCTCGATCGAGTCCAGCGGCGTGAACCCGAACAGTTCGTGGCAGTGCCGCGCCAGGGCCACCCTCCGGGTGGCGGGCGACGGGTACGCGCGGTCCCAGGGCGCCGGCAGGTCGGTGACCGCCTCGTCGCCCACGCGCACGTCGTACGGCAGCAGCGACCCGAAGTCCCGCGCCAGGGACAGGACCCGCTCCTGGCTCAGCCAGTCGGTCGCGCCGGGCCGCGCCACCAGGTGCACGGTCGTGCCCGGCTCGGTGCGGGCGTCCGGCGGCAGCGTGCGCACGGTGTACGAGCCGTCGTCGGTCGCCGTCCACTCCACGGGCGCCGCGTCGGGCGTACGGGCACTGCGGCTGACGACCCGGATGCGCTCCGCGACGACGAAACACGCCAGCAACCCGATGCCGAACTGGCCCAGGAAGTCGGAGCGCGCCGCCTGAAGGCCGTCGGCGTCGGCCCGCTTGGAGCTGCGGCCGATCGTCGCCAGCAGGTTGTGCACGTCCGCCTCGGTGAGGCCCACGCCGGAGTCCTCCACGCGCAGGGAGCCGCCGTCCGTGTACAGCCGCACTCGGGCGGGTGCGTCGGGCTGCTCGGCGCGCCGGGCGGTGATGGCGTCCACGGCGTTCTGCAGCAGCTCGCGCAGGTAGACCTTCGGACTGGAGTACAGGTGATGGGAGAGCAGGTCCACCAGACCACGCAGGTCGACCTGGAACGTATGAGGTGTGTGAGGTGACTGAGGTGCCTGGGATGACTGTGAGGTCTGGGAATCCATCGTCACAGCGCCGCGGGTGGGGGACGTTCGACGGCGCGGGGTCGGGCGGTCCCGGTGGGGCGGTGACCGCGAAAGGAGGCCGGAAGTGGGTCATCCTAGGGCGCGAACTACCCGTCTGACCAGCGGATTTCCAAGACGTATACGGCTTTGTCAGAGCCGTGGTGTGCAATGGATCTCGTGCCCCCACTGCGAGAACCCCTGGACCAGCCGCTGAGGTCGGTGCTCGGCCCCGCCACCGCGAAGGTGATGGCCGAGCACCTCGGCCTGCACACCGTGGGAGACCTGCTCCACCACTATCCCCGCAGGTACGAGGAGCGCGGGCAGCTCACCCACCTCGCCGACCTGCCCATGGACGAGCACGTCACGGTGGTCGCCCAGGTCGCCGACGCCCGCCTGCACTCGTTCGCCTCGGCGAAGGCCCCACGCGGCAAGGGCCAGCGCCTCGAAGTGACGATCACGGACGGCAGCGGCCGCCTCCAGCTGGTCTTCTTCGGCAATGGCGTGCACAAGCCCCACAAGGAACTCCTGCCCGGCACCCGCGCCCTGTTCGCCGGCAAGGTCTCGGTCTTCAACCGCCGCCTGCAACTGGCCCACCCGGCGTACGAGCTGCTGCGCGGCGACACCGGCGACGCGGCGCAGGCCATCGACAGCTGGGCCGGCGCGCTCATCCCGATCTACCCGGCCACCGCCAGGCTGGAGTCCTGGAAGATCGCCAAAGCCGTCCAGACGGTCCTGTCGAGCGCCCGGGAGGCGATCGACCCGCTGCCGGAGTCGCTGCGGGAGGGACGGGGCCTCGTCTCCCTTCCCGAAGCGCTCCTGAAGATCCACCAGCCGCACAGCAAGGCGGACTTCCACGCCGCCCGCGACCGCCTCAAGTGGGACGAGGCCTTCGTCCTCCAGGTCGCCCTCGCCCGCCGCCGCCACGCCGACGCCCAACTCCCGGCCGTGGCCCGCACCCCCCGCCCGGACGGCCTCCTCACCGCCTTCGACGCCCGCCTCCCCTTCACCCTCACCGACGGCCAGCGGAAGGTCTCAGGGGAGATCTTCGACGACCTCGCCACCGAGCACCCGATGCACCGGCTGCTCCAGGGGGAGGTCGGGTCAGGCAAGGCCCAACCGATGGACTCCTTGGTCCTGACACCCACAGGTTTTCTGCGGATGGGCGACGTGCGGCTCGGCGACGAGGTGATCGTGCCCACCGGCGAGATCGCCCTCGTGGACGGGGTGTTTCCGCAGGGAGAGCGTGACGTGTGGCGCATCGTTCTCTCCGACGGAAGTTCCGTGGAGTGCGATGATGAGCACCTTTGGATCGTCGGCACCAGTTGCGGATGGCATCGCGGTCAGGAACCCAAAGTGATGACCACGCGGGAAATCCGCCACGACCTCTACAAGGCCAATGGATCATCGAAGTGGTATATCCCCTCGGCGACCCCAGTCGACCTCGGAGGCGACTCGGCGCTGCCTCTTGATCCCTATCTGTTCGGTCTCCTGCTGGGAGACGGCTCGTTTCGCCACAACCTGCGGGTGTCCACGGTCGATGCAGAAATTCATGATGCCGTGGCGGCGTCTGTGGCCCCGGACTGCCGCCTCGTGCCCGTGACCGGATCGCGCTGTGACTACACGATTCAGCTGACACATCGCTCGGGTGGCGCACGCAATCCCATCATCGAGACCCTGCGCGACCTGGAGCTATGGGGTGTGACGTCCCATGGCAAGTTCATCCCCGACAAGTTCAAAAACACGTCGATCAAGAATCGCCTCGCGTTGCTGCAGGGCCTCTTGGACACCGACGGCACCGTTGATCAAAACGGAATGAGCATCTCGCTCTGCTCGGCCTCGCTCAGGCTCGCGGAGGATGTCGCGTGGCTTGTGCGTTCACTCGGCGGCCGCGCGCGCGTACTACCGAAGAAGGCCGCCTTCAACGTCTCGGTGTCCCTTCCCGGCGAACACCCCCCATTTCGGCTGACCCGCAAGGCAGAACGGATCCGTGTCCGGCCGAAGTACAACACGTTCCGGCGGGGAATCCGCGACGTCGAATACGTGGGGCGCAAGCCTGTTCAGTGCATCAGCGTCGCCCACCCGAGCCACGCCTACGTCACCGACCACTTCGCGGTGACCCACAACACGATGGTGGCCCTGCGCGCCATGCTCGCCGTCGTCGACACCGGAGGGCAGGCCGCCATGCTCGCGCCCACCGAAGTGCTCGCCCAGCAGCACCACCGGTCGGTCACGGAGATGATGGGAGAGCTGGCCGAGGGAGGCATGCTGGGCGGTGCCGAGCACGCCACCAAGGTCGTCCTGCTCACCGGCTCCATGGGTGCCGCGGCCCGCCGCCAGGCGCTGCTCGACCTCGCCACGGGGGAGGCGGGGATCGTCATCGGCACCCACGCGCTGATCGAGGACAAGGTGCAGTTCCACGACCTCGGGCTGGTCGTCGTCGACGAGCAGCACCGGTTCGGGGTGGAGCAGCGCGACGCCCTGCGCGGCAAGGGCAAACAGCCGCCGCACCTGCTCGTCATGACCGCCACCCCCATCCCGCGCACGGTCGCGATGACCGTCTTCGGGGACCTGGAGACCTCCGTCCTCGACCAACTCCCGGCCGGACGCTCCCCGATCGCCAGCCATGTCGTACCGGCCGCCGACAAACCGCACTTCCTCGCGCGCGCGTGGGAGCGGGTGCGGGAGGAAGTGGGGAACGGACACCAGGCGTACGTCGTCTGCCCCCGCATCGGCGACGAGGAGGACGACGGCAAGAAGAGCGGCCGCAAGAAGTCCCCCGAGGACGAGGCCGAGAAGCGCCCGCCCCTCGCCGTCCTGGACATCGCCGACCAGCTCGCCGCAGGCCCTCTGCGGGGGCTGGGAGTCGAGGTCCTGCACGGGCGTATGCAGCCCGACGACAAGGACGCCGTGATGCGGCGCTTCGCGGCGGGCGAGACCGACGTCCTGGTGGCGACCACCGTGATCGAGGTCGGCGTGAACGTCCCGAACGCCACCGTGATGGTGATCATGGACGCCGACCGGTTCGGCGTCTCCCAGCTCCATCAGCTCCGTGGCCGTGTCGGCCGTGGCTCGGCCCCCGGCCTCTGTCTCCTGGTCACCGAGATGCCCGAGGCCAGCGCGGCCCGCCAGCGCCTGAACGCCGTGGCGTCCACCCTGGACGGCTTCGAGCTCTCCCGCATCGACCTCGAACAGCGCCGCGAGGGCGACGTCCTCGGCCAGGCCCAGTCCGGCGCCCGCACCTCGCTGCGCATGCTCGCCGTCATCGAGGACGAGGAGATCATCGCGGAGGCCCGGGAGGAAGCCGCGGCGGTCGTGGCCGCCGACCCGGACCTGGAGCACCTTCCCGGGCTGCGCACAGCGCTGGACGCGCTCCTGGACGAGGAGAGGGAGCAGTATTTGGACAAGGGCTGAGGCGCGAGGAACCCAAACGCACCCGTAGTCGCCAACGGACCCGCAGCCGCCCGTGCCACAGGGCACCCCGCCACCGGCACCCCGGCCTGCCAGACTGGACCGCAACCATTCCCCCACACAAGGACCCGAGATGACCCGCGTGATCGCCGGCGCAGCCGGCGGACGCCGCCTGACCGTCCCGCAGGGAACCGGCACCCGCCCCACCTCCGACCGCGCGCGCGAGGGACTGTTCTCCACCTGGCAGTCCCTGCTCGGCGGCCCGCTCGACGGCGAGCGCGTCCTCGACCTGTACGCCGGCTCCGGCGCCGTGGGTCTGGAGGCACTCAGCCGTGGTGCGGGCCACGCCCTGCTCGTCGAGGCCGACGCCCGAGCCGTCCGCACGGTCCGCGGCAACGTGAAGGCACTGGGCCTCCCGGGCGCCGAGGTCAGAGCGGGCAAAGCGGAGCAGATCGTCCACACGCCGGCCCCGCCGGTGCCGTACGACATCGTCTTCCTCGACCCCCCGTACGCGGTCACGGACGACGATCTTCGCGAGATTCTGCTCACACTCCGTACCGGGGGCTGGCTCGTTGCCGAGGCCCTCGTCACCGTGGAGCGCAGCACCAGAGGCGGTGAATTCCGGTGGCCGGACGGCTTCGAGGCGATCCGGGCCCGTCGCTACGGCGAAGGGACGCTTTGGTACGGTCGCGCCGCCTCTATGTGCGAAGACGCACGATGACCGGATCAGAGAGCGAGGAACCCACGTTGCGCCGCGCCGTCTGTCCCGGGTCGTTCGACCCCATCACCAACGGACACCTCGACATCATCGCCCGCGCCTCCAAGCTGTACGACGTCGTGCACGTCGCCGTGATGATCAACAAGTCCAAGCAGGGTCTGTTCACCGTCGACGAGCGGATCGACCTGATCCGCCAGGTCACCGCCGAGTACGGAAACGTCGAGGTCGAGGCTTTCCACGGCCTCCTCGTCGACTTCTGCAAGCAGCGCGACATCCCCGCCATCGTCAAGGGGCTGCGCGCGGTCAGCGACTTCGACTACGAGTTGCAGATGGCCCAGATGAACAACGGCCTCTCGGGCGTGGAGACCCTCTTCGTGCCCACCAACCCCACCTACAGCTTCCTGTCCTCCTCTCTGGTCAAGGAGGTCGCGGCCTGGGGCGGCGACGTCTCGCACCTGGTGCCGCCGGTGGTCCTGGAAGCACTGCACGAGCGCCTCCGGAAGGACTGAGCACAGGACGAAACACCGTGTACGGCGCGCACCCCGGACCCCGCCGCGTGACCTGACGGCCCGTCACCCGGTGTCGGGTGGGGCACGGGTGGCCGTACAGTCGACCCGTCCGTCTCCAACAACGCTGTAGAGAGTGGCGAGCACACGGTGGACGTGCAGAAGAAGCTCGACGAGATCGTCGCCGCGGTCTCCAGTGCCAGGGCCCTGCCCATGTCGGCCTCGTGCGTGGTCAACCGCGCCGACCTGCTCTCGATGCTCGACGAGCTGCGCGAGGCCCTGCCCGGCTCCCTCGCCCAGGCCCAGGAACTGATCGGCGACCGTGAACAGATGGTCGAGCGGGCCCGGCAGGAAGCCGAGCGGATCATCGAGACCGCACACGCCGAGCGCGGTTCCCTGATCTCCGACACCGAGGTCGCCCGCCGCTCCCAGAACGAGGCCGACCGCATCCTCGCCGAGGCCCGCCAGGAGGCCGAGGAGATCCGCGCGGAGGCCGACGACTACGTCGACTCCAAGCTCGCCAACTTCGAGGTCGTCCTCACCAAGACCCTCGGCTCCGTCGGCCGCGGCCGTGAGAAGCTCCTCGGCACCGGCCCCGGCACCGATGAGAACGGCTACCAGGACGAGGACGCCCCCGAGCGCAGCCACGACCCCGAGACCCTGCGCAAGGACGCGGACGCGTACGTGGACGCCAAACTGGGGGCCTTCGAGGCGGTCCTCGCCAAGACCCTGGAGGCCGTCGGCCGCGGCCGCGAGAAGCTGCACGGCCGCATCGCCAGCGACGACCTCGGCGCCCTCGCCCTGAACGACGACGGCGCACCGGTGCAGCACACCAGCGACGCCGACTACCTCGCCGGACTGGCCGCCCTGGCGGACACCCCGGAGCCCGCCCGGACCCCCGAGATCCCGGCCCAGCCCCAGTACGCCCAGCAGGACGCCTACGCGTACCAGCAGCAGGACCAGTACGGCTACCAGCAGCAGTACGCCCAGCAGGCCGATCCGTACGGCTACCAGCAGGCCGACCCGTACGCCGCCTACCCGCCCCAGCCCCCGTACGACCCGTCCCAGAGCCAGCAGGGACATCAGGGGCACCAAGGGCATCAGGACCAACAGGGATACGCGCAGCCCCAGTCGAACGCCCTCGACGAGACAAGTCTCTTCGACACCACCATGATCAGCGCGGAGCAGCTGCGCCGCTACGAGCAGGGCCGCTGACAGCGGATTGGGCCCTGAGCGAAAGGTCCAGTATCCTGGCTCTTCGGTCGCGTCTACGTCCGCGATCAAAGCTGCCCGGAACACCGCAGGGCAGCGTCCTCCCGAGTTTCGAAGACCGAAAGCAGAAATGGCCCTGAACGCCCGCCTCGACCACCGCAAACCCCTCGTGTTCGACACGCACGAGCTGGGTCGCCGGCCGGGTGCGCTGCAGCGCCTGACCCGCGCGGTCGACGCTCCCAAGGACTTCGGTGTCCAGGGGGTCATCGGAGTGCCGGAAGGCGCCCCGGTGAAGCTCGAACTCCGCCTGGAGTCGGTCATGGAAGGGGTGCTCGTCACGGGCACCGCCGGTGCACGGGCCACGGGGGAGTGCGTAAGGTGTCTGGAGCCGCTGGAGCTGGCGCTCGAAGCGGACTTCCAGGAGATGTTCTCGTACCCCGACGCCGACGAGCGGGGCCGCGTGATCGCGGAGCCCGACACCGACGCCGAGGACGACGAGGACAGGCTCTTCATCGAGGACGGCCTGTTCGACCTCGAACCCGTGCTGCGTGACGCGGTGGTGCTTGCCCTGCCGATGCAGCCGGTGTGCCAGGACGACTGCCCCGGCCTGTGCTCCGAGTGCGGAGCCCGGCTCGCGGACGACCCGGACCACCACCATGACGCCGTCGACATCCGTTGGGCGGCACTGCAGGGACTCGCCGACACCATGAAGGACGGCGAGAAGGACGAGATGAGCGGCGGCGCGCCTCGATCAGCACGCGCCGACGAGAAGCAGGAGAAGTAGCCGTGGCTGTTCCGAAGCGGAAGATGTCGCGCAGCAACACGCGCCACCGCCGGTCGCAGTGGAAGGCTGCGGTCCCCACCCTGGTTGCGTGCGAGCGCTGCCACGAGCCCAAGCAGCAGCACATCGCGTGCCCGTCGTGCGGCACCTACAACAAGCGCCAGGTCCTCGAAGTCTGAACGGCCGGTGAGAGGTCTGATGTCTGACGCCAAGGCGGACTCGAACGCCAGGAAGAAGACGGACAACACAGCCTCGTCCCACACGCTTCTGGAAGGGCGGCTCGGTTACAAGGTCGAGTCCGCCCTTCTGGTGCGCGCGCTGACCCACCGTTCCTACGCGTACGAGAACGGCGGTCTGCCCACCAACGAGCGCCTGGAGTTCCTCGGGGACTCCGTGCTCGGCCTGGTGGTCACGGACACGCTGTACCGCACCCACCCCGACCTGCCCGAGGGCCAGCTGGCCAAGCTGCGGGCCGCGGTGGTCAACTCGCGTGCGCTGGCGGAGGTGGGCCGCGGCCTCGACCTCGGCTCCTTCATCCGGCTCGGCCGGGGCGAGGAAGGCACGGGCGGCCGGGACAAGGCGTCCATCCTCGCCGACACCCTCGAAGCGGTGATCGGCGCGGTGTACCTCGACCAGGGGCTCGACTCGGCGGCGGAGCTGGTGCACCGCCTGTTCGACCCACTGATCGAGAAGTCGTCGAATCTCGGAGCCGGCCTGGACTGGAAGACCAGTCTCCAGGAGCTCACCGCGACCGAGGGGCTCGGCGTGCCCGAGTACCTGGTCACGGAGACCGGCCCCGACCATGAGAAGACCTTTACTGCTGCCGCCCGCGTCGGAGGCGTCTCGTACGGCACCGGCACCGGCCGCAGCAAGAAGGAAGCGGAGCAGCAGGCGGCGGAATCCGCCTGGCGTGCGATCCGCTCCGCGGTGGACGAGCGAGCCAAGGCGGCCGAGGAGGCCGCCGAGCGCGGGGAGAACCCGGAAGTCGCGTCCGCCTGAAACGTTCACTCCCGAGCGCCCGTCCCTCCCCGGGGCGGGCGCTCGGCCCGTACGGGCCGAGACCCGTACACACAGACACGGGGGAGTCCCATGCCCGAGTTGCCCGAGGTCGAGGTCGTACGGCGCGGACTGGACCGCTGGGTGGCCCATCGCACCGTGGCCGACGTCGAGGTCCTGCACCCGCGTGCGATACGCCGCCACCTCGCCGGACCCGAGGACTTCGCCCACCGCCTCCAGGGCCATCGGATGGGCGAGCCCGGCCGCCGCGGCAAGTACCTGTGGCTGCCCGTGGAGGACACCGGTGAGGCCGTCCTCGCCCACCTCGGCATGAGCGGCCAGCTCCTCGTCCAGCCGCACGGGGCACCCGACGAGAAGCACCTCCGTATCCGCGTGCGCTTCACGGACGCCCTTGACACGGAACTCCGTTTCGTCGACCAACGCACGTTCGGCGGACTCTCGTTGCACGACACCACGCCCGACGGGCTGCCGGACGTCATCGCGCACATCGCGCGCGACCCCCTCGACCCGCTCTTCGACGACGAGGCCTTCCACCAGGCACTGCGCCGCAAGCGCACGACCATCAAACGGGCCCTGCTCGACCAGTCCCTGATCAGCGGCGTCGGCAACATCTACGCGGACGAGGCGCTGTGGCGCGCACGGATCCACTACGAGCGCCCCACGGCGGGTTTCACGCGCCCACGCACCTTCGAACTCCTGGGCCACGTCCGGGACGTGATGAACGCGGCCCTCGCCGTGGGCGGCACGAGCTTCGACAGCCTGTACGTCAATGTCAACGGCGAGTCGGGTTACTTCGACCGCTCACTCGACGCGTACGGACGTGAGGGCCTGCCCTGCCGGCGCTGTGCCACACCGATGCGGCGGCGGGCCTGGACGAACCGCTCCAGCTACTTCTGTCCGCGCTGTCAGCGGGCGCCGCGGACCTCGTCGTAACGCTCCCGCGCCCGCAGCACGTCCTCCATGCGGCCCTCCACACAGTTGATGAGGGCCAGCAGACGCTCGGAGACCTCACGGCCCAGCGGGGTGAGCGTGTAGTCGACGCGCGGCGGATTGGTGGGCTGGGCCTCGCGGTGGACCAGCCCGTCGCGCTCCAGGGCGTGCAGGGTCTGCGAGAGCATCTTCTCGCTGACTCCGGCGACCCGGCGCCGCAGCTCGTTGAACCGGAGCGAGCCCTCGTGCAGCGCCCCCAGCGTCAGCGCACCCCAGCGCCCCGTCACATGCTCCAGGGTTCCCCTGGAGGGACAGTTCTTCGCGAACACGTCGAAGGACAGCGCGTCGGGTTCCATACGCCGAGAGTACTGTCCGACAGCGCTAACCACCAGGTTGCACTAACTTCTGGTTAGTACTGAGGGGTCGCGGCGCAGGGTCGGGGCCATTCCCTAGTACCCGAAGTCCTGGGTCCACCAGGGCCCGCCGGACCCCAGATGCACACCCACGCCCAGCGTCTTGAAGTCACAGTTCAGGATGTTCGCCCGGTGGCCGGGGCTGTTCATCCACGCCTCCATGACCGCCGCCGCGGTCGCCTGCCCGCGGGCTATGTTCTCCCCGCCCAGGTCGGTGATCCCCAGAGCCGCCGCCCGGTCCCAGGGGCTCTTCCCGTCGGGGTCGGTGTGCTCGAAGAAGCCGCGCTTGGCCATGTCCTGGCTGAACGTGGCGGCCAGGTCCGACAGCGCGCTGTTCGCGGCCACCGGGCTGCACCCGGCCTTCTGCCGTTCCTCGTTGACCAGGCGGAGCACCTCCGCCTCGGCCTTGGCCTCCGCGGAGACCTTCACCGGGGCCTGCTTCTCGGGCTTCTCCGTGGCCTTGCCGGCGGGCTTCTTGGTCTTCTCCGGCTTGGGGGCCTTGGGCGAGGGCTTCTCGGAGGGGGTCTTCGGCTGCGTGGGCGTCTTCGACGGGGGTGCCGAGGGCGAGGCCGCCTCCCGCTCGGAGTCGCGGCTCGTGGGCTCCTCGGCACGGTTCGCGGGGCCGTCCGTACCGCCCTGCTGGGTCTCGATGCCCGACGGCGTGCCCGCGGGAGTGACGGTGTCGGCGCTGCCGCCGCCGCTGACGGCGTACTTGTCGCCGCCGGGCAGCACCCCGGCGGCCACCGCGGCGGTGCCGATGGCGACGGCGGCGGACACGCCCAGCAGCCCGGTCTTCACCGGCGTCACGACGCTCTTCTGTTTGCGGTGCGAGCGCCGTCCGTGCGACGCCTCGGCCTCAAGGACGGCGGCGAAGCCGTACAGGTTCTCAGGTCCGTAGCGCTCGGTGGTCGCGTCCTGCGTGTGCGCAGTCCCCGTGGCGCGGCCCCTGGCGGCGCGGCCGGCGGCGGAGCGTCGGTGGCGTCCCATGTCCTGGCCTTCCTCGACCTTGCGGTCACTCTCTTCACTGAACTCACACGAACGAGTGAGTTTCATATGAGATTCGTTGGACCGGGACGGTACAGCATGACGCCGGGGGAGGGTGAGGCCTGAGAGACATTGGCCCGTTAGCGTGCGGGCATGAGTGAGGATGTACGGCTGGTCGCCTGGGTGCGCGGACACGTCCAAGGTGTGGGTTTCCGCTGGTTCACCCGGGCCAAGGCGCTGGAGATCGGCGGCCTGAGTGGTTTTGCTCTCAATTTGGCGGACGGGCGGGTCCAGGTGGTCGCGGAGGGCCCGCACGAGGGCTGTCAAGGGCTGCTGGAGTGGCTTCAGGGCAGCGACACGCCCGGGCGTGTGGACGGTGTGACAGAGATCTGGGACACACCTCGCGGGGGGTACGACGGCTTCGAGGTCCGATGAGCCGGAGGCATCGAGTCGGCTGTCCGGGGCGGCCGGAAAATGCCGTCGGCACCCGCCGGAACGGGAAATCACCAGGTGGTTGCCAATAACCGCTTGTCGTGGCAGGCTCCCCGGTGAAGGATGATCTCCTCACCCCCCGGGGTCCCGCAGGAGCCGCAGCGCCGCCCGTCCGGGCCGCGCGCCCCCGGGGTCCCCCCAATGCGGGGCGTGATCGTGTTGACCGTCAAACTTTTTGGTGAGACGCTGAAAGCCCCGCGCACCTTAGCTGTTTGGCATGGATGAACAGCAGCAAAACTCCACAGTGCCAAGCACTCCCGGTGCGATTCCCTCACGACCCACACCGCTTCGGTCGGTCACTCAGTGTGGAGGACCATCCATCATGGCAAAGGCGCTTCTCGGTTACGTCGGCGGCTCCGACCCGCGACTCCTCGCCGAGATGCGACGGCTCCAGCAGCGTGTCCAGGACCTGGAATCCGAGCTCGTACGAATCCAGGCCGAGAACGACGCACTGACGGCTGCCGCTTCTCACGACTCGCTTATCGAGAGCATCGACGCACACCAGGCGGAGCCTGCGCTCACCTGATCACTGCATCGACGGGTGACAGCAGTGGTTGGGCGGCTCGTATCAACCGCTAAGTTGTCGGATCTGCAAGGGGCGCCTTCTCGGCGTCCCTTCCTTCTTGCCCCCGGGCCCCTCCTCCTCACCCTCTTTAACGTTCGGTGTGCCCTGCGCGTTCACCGGTGAAACCGCGCGTTCATGGAGTGAGACATGGCCGGAAGGTAGAGTCCAGCGGCGTGCACCTCAAGGCCCTGACCCTCCGAGGGTTCAAATCGTTCGCCTCGGCGACCACGCTGCGGTTCGAGCCGGGCATCACGTGTGTCGTGGGTCCGAACGGCTCGGGCAAGTCCAACGTCGTGGACGCGCTGAGCTGGGTCATGGGCGAGCAGGGCGCGAAGTCGCTGCGCGGCGGCAAGATGGAGGACGTCATCTTCGCCGGCACCACCGGGCGCCCCCCGCTGGGCCGCGCGGAGGTGTCCCTGACCATCGACAACACCGACGGGGCCCTGCCCATCGAGTACGCCGAGGTCACGATCACGCGGATCATGTTCCGCAACGGCGGCAGCGAGTACCAGATCAACGGCGACACCTGCCGCCTCCTGGACATCCAGGAACTGCTCTCCGACTCCGGCATCGGCCGCGAGATGCACGTCATCGTCGGCCAGGGCCAGCTCGACTCCGTCCTGCACGCCGACCCCATGGGCCGCCGCGCCTTCATCGAGGAGGCGGCCGGCGTCCTCAAGCACCGCAAGCGCAAGGAGAAGGCGCTCAGGAAACTGGACGCGATGCAGGCGAACCTGGCCCGCGTCCAGGACCTGACGGACGAGCTGCGGCGCCAGCTCAAGCCCCTCGGCCGCCAGGCCGCCGTCGCCCGCCGGGCCGCCGTGATCCAGGCCGACCTCCGCGACGCCCGCCTCCGCCTGCTCGCCGACGATCTCGTACGGCTGCGCCGGGCGCTCCAGGCCGAGGTCGCCGACGAAGCCGCACTGAAGGAGCGCAAAGAGGCCGCCGAGGCCGAGCTGAAGAAGGCACTCCAGCGGGAGGCGCTGCTGGAGGACGAGGTACGACAGCTCGCGCCGCGCCTGACCCGCGCCCAGCAGACCTGGTACGAGCTGTCGCAGCTCGCCGAGCGGGTACGCGGCACGGTCTCGCTCGCCGACGCCCGAGTGAAGAGCGCCACCTCCGCGCCCCCCGAGGAACGGCGCGGTCGCGACCCCGAGGACATGGAGCGCGAGGCCGCCCGGATCCGCGAGCAGGAGGCCGAGCTCGAAGCGGCCCTGGAGGCAGCCGAGCGGGCCCTGGAGGACACGGTCGCCCACCGGGCCGAACTCGAACGCGAGCTGTCCGTCGAGGAGCGCCGCCTCAAGGACGTCGCCCGCGCCATCGCCGACCGCCGCGAGGGCCTGGCCCGTCTGGGCGGTCAGGTCAACGCGGCCCGGTCCCGCGCTGCCTCCGCCCAGGCCGAGATCGACCGCCTCGCCGCCGCCCGCGACGAGGCGCGGGAACGGGCCGGCGCCGCCCAGGAGGAGTACGAGATCCTGAAGGCCGAGGTCGACGGCCTCGACGCAGACGACGCTGATCTCGCCGAGCGGCACGAGGCGGCCAAGCAGGCGCTGGCCGAGGCGGAAGCGGCCCTGACAGCGGCCCGCGAGGCGGCCACGGCAGCCGAACGCAAGAGGGCCGCGACCCAGGCCCGCCACGAGGCCCTGGCCCTCGGCCTGCGCCGCAAGGACGGCACGGGCGCCCTGCTGACCGCGAAGGACCGTATCGGCGGGCTCCTCGGCCCGGCGGCCGAGCTGCTGACGGTGACCCCGGGCTACGAGGTCCCGCTGGCCGCCGCCTTCGGCGCCGCCGCCGACGCCGTCGCGGTCACCACCCCGGCCTCCGCGGCCGACGCCATCCGCCTGCTCCGGAAGCAGGACGCCGGGCGGGCAGCCCTGCTCGTGAGCGGCGCCCCCGACGACGTACCGGCCGAGCAGCGGACCGACAGCCCGCCGTTCGCCGCCGACCTGGTCCGCGGACCCGCCGAACTCATGCCCGCCGTACGGCGGCTGCTGCACGGCATCGTCGTCGTCGGCACCCTGGAGGACGCCGAGGACCTCGTCTACGCGCGACCCGGCCTGACCGCCGTGACCGCCGAGGGTGACCTGCTCGGCGCGCACTTCGCGAGCGGCGGCTCCGCCGGGGCACCCAGCCTGCTCGAAGTACAGGCGTCCGTCGACGAAGCGGCGGCCGAGCTCGAAGAACTCGCCGTGCGGTGCGAGGAGTTGACCGAGGCCCAGCGGCAGGCTACGCAGCAGCGCAGGGAACGGGTCGCCCTCGTCGAGGAACTGGGCGAGCGGCGGCGGGCGGCCGAGCGGGAGAAGTCGGCCGTGGCGCAGCAGCTCGGACGGCTCGCCGGACAGGCCCGCGGAGCCGCGGGGGAGGCCGAGCGCAGCACCGCCGCGGCCGCCCGCGCCCAGGAGGCGCTCGACAGGGCCGTACAGGAGGCCGAGGAACTCGCCGAACGGCTCGCCGTCGCCGAGGAGATGCCGGTCGAGGAGGAGCCCGACACCTCGGTACGGGACCGGCTCGCCGCCGACGGCGCCAACGCGCGGCAGACCGAGATGGAGGCCCGGCTCCAGGTGCGCACCCACGAAGAGCGCGTCAAGGGGCTCGCGGGGCGTGCCGACTCGCTGGACCGCGCCGCCCGCGCCGAGCGTGAGGCGCGGGCGCGCGCCGAACAGCGCAGGGCGCGGCTGCGGCACGAGGCGGCCGTGGCCGGGGCCGTCGCCTCCGGCGCGCGGCAGCTGCTCGCCCACGTCGAGGTCTCCCTCGTCCGCGCCGAACAGGAGCGCACCGCTGCCGAGGCCGCGAAGGCGCGCCGGGAGCAGGAGCTCGCCCGGGCCCGGGACGAGGGCCGCGACCTCAAGGCCGAACTCGACAAACTGACCGACTCGGTCCACCGCGGCGAGGTGCTCGGCGCGGAGAAGCGGATGCGGATCGAGCAGCTGGAGACCAAGGCGCTGGAGGAGCTGGGCGTGGAGCCGGCGGGGCTGATCGCCGACTACGGCCCCGACCAGCTCGTACCGCCCTCCCCGCCCGCCGAGGGCGAACAGCTTCCCGAGGACCCCGAGCACCCGCGCAACCAGCCGAGGCCCTTCGTCCGCGCCGAGCAGGAGAAGCGGCTCAAGGCGGCCGAGCGGGCGTACCAGCAGCTGGGCAAGGTCAATCCGCTCGCCCTGGAGGAGTTCGCCGCGCTGGAGGAACGCCACAAGTTCCTCAGCGAGCAACTGGAGGACCTGAAGAAGACCCGCGCCGACCTCCTCCAGGTGGTGAAGGAGGTCGACGAACGCGTCGAGCAGGTCTTCACCGAGGCCTACCGGGACACGGCCCGGGAGTTCGAGGGCGTGTTCAGCCGGTTGTTCCCCGGCGGTGACGGCCGGCTCATCCTGACCGATCCCGACAACATGCTCACCACGGGTGTCGACGTCGAGGCACGGCCCCCGGGCAAGAAGGTCAAGCGGCTCAGCCTGCTCTCCGGCGGCGAGCGGTCACTGACCGCCGTCGCCCTGCTCGTGTCGATCTTCAAGGCGCGGCCCAGCCCGTTCTACGTGATGGACGAGGTCGAGGCGGCCCTCGACGACACCAACCTCCAGCGGCTGATCCGCATCATGCAGGAGCTACAGGAGGCCTCCCAGCTGATCGTGATCACCCACCAGAAGCGCACGATGGAGGTCGCCGACGCGCTGTACGGCGTCTCCATGCAGGGGGACGGGGTGTCGAAGGTGATCAGCCAGCGGCTTCGCTGACGCCCGCTGCTTCTTCCCGCTTCTTCGGGAGTTGAATACATCACCTTTACTCAGGGAACAAAGCGGCCGCTCACCCCGCTTTTGACTTCGAAATCTGAAGACATAGTCTCTGCGACGTTGCTTCCACCTTCACATGGCAGGTCTCGCATGGCCATGTCATTGGTAGGACCATACGAAGAGGGCTTTCCTGGGCCGGCAGCGTTGCCGGCGGCATGAGGAGTACACGTGACCAGCACAGCGCAGGCATCCGGGTCAGGAACCCGGGACGCACACCCCGAGCACCTCGCCCACGTCGTCTTCATCGCGGCGGCGGCCGCGATGGGCGGCTTCCTCTTCGGCTACGACAGCGCCGTGATCAACGGCGCAGTCGAAGCCATCCGGGACCGTTACGACATCGGCCCCGCGGCGCTGGCGCAGGTCATCGCCATCGCATTGATCGGTTGTGCCGTCGGCGCCGCCACCGCGGGCCGCACCGCCGACCGCATCGGCCGCATCCGGTCCATGCAGATAGCTGCCGTGCTCTTCACCATCAGCGCGGTCGGCTCGGCGCTCCCCTTCGCCCTCTGGGACCTCGCCCTCTGGCGCGTCGTCGGCGGCTTCGCCATCGGCATGGCCTCGGTGATCGGCCCCGCCTACATCGCCGAGGTCGCGCCCGCCGCGTACCGAGGCCGCCTCGGCTCCTTCCAGCAGGCCGCGATCGTCATCGGCATCGCCGTCTCCCAGCTGGTCAACTGGGGCATCCTCAACGCCGCGGGCGGCGACCAGCGCGGCGAGCTGCTGGGCCTTGAGGCCTGGCAGGTCATGCTCGGTGTGATGGTCGTCCCGGCCGTGCTGTACGGCCTGCTGTCCTTCGCGATCCCCGAGTCCCCGCGGTTCCTGATCTCCGCCGGCAAGGACGCGCGCGCCCGGAAGGTGCTGGCCGAGATCGAGGGCGGGGACGTCGATCTGGACGCGCGGGTCGCCGAGATCGAGGTCGCCATGAGGAGCGAGCACAAGTCGACGTTCAGGGATCTGCTCGGCGGCGGCTCCTTCTTCAAGCCGATCGTCTGGGTCGGCATCGGACTCTCGGTCTTCCAGCAGTTCGTCGGCATCAATGTCGCGTTCTACTACTCCTCGACGCTGTGGCAGTCCGTCGGCGTCGACCCGGCCGAGTCGTTCTTCTACTCCTTCACCACGTCGATCATCAACATCCTCGGCACCGTGATCGCCATGATCTTCGTGGACCGCCTCGGCCGCCGCCCGCTCGCCGTCATCGGCTCCGTCGGCATGGTCGTCGGCCTCGCCCTGGAGGCCTGGGCGTTCAGCTACGACCTCGTCGACGGCAGGCTCCCGGCCGCCCAGGGCTGGATCGCCCTGATCGCCGCCCATGTGTTCGTGCTCTTCTTCGCCCTCTCCTGGGGTGTGGTCGTCTGGGTCATGCTCGGCGAGATGTTCCCGAACAAGCTCCGCGCCGCCGCCCTGGGCGTGGCCGCCTCCGCTCAGTGGATCGCCAACTGGGCCATCACCGCGAGCTTCCCGTCGCTGGCCGACTGGAACCTCTCCGTGACCTACGTGATCTACGCGGGATTCGCCGCGCTCTCCGTCCCCTTCGTGCTGAAGTTCGTGAAGGAGACCAAGGGCAAGGCGCTGGAGGAGATGGGGTAAGCCGTCCGGCCCCTCGCCGCCCCGAGCCCTCCGCCGACTCGACCCCTCTCCCGCCCCGGCCCGGACACCGCCCGCGCCGGGGCGGCGGCATCAGTCCGTGAGCCTCGGCAGCACGTCCTCACAGAACAGACGCAGACCGCGCCAGCCCTCGTCGACCGGCATCCCACCGGACAGCGGGTGCAGGACGAAGCTGCCCAGCCCCTGCGCCACGCACTCGTCCGGCGTCAGGATCCGGTACACCCCCTCGGCGCGCAGCTCCTCCACCGTCGTGGCCGCCGACTTCACCGCCGAGCGGATCCCCTCCGGCTGCCAGGACGCGTACGTCCGCGCCTCGTGCAGGAAGTGCTCGCCGTACATCGCCCACGCCCGGTCCGGATCCTCCGCGATGTGCAGCAGCGGTGTCTCGGCTGCGGGCATCATGGTCCACCCCTCGGTGCCGTACTCCACGAGCCGCTCCTTGTAGTACGCCTCCAGCTCCGGCAGATGCGCGCTCGGGAAGAACGGCAGCCCCAGCCGGGCCGCCCGGCGCGCCGCCGCCCGCGAGGAACCGCCGACCAGCAGCAGGGGATGCGGCTCGGTGTACGGACGCGGAGTGACACGGACGGTACGGCCCCGGTAGGTGAACGGCTCGCCCGTCCACGCCTTCAGGACCGTCTCCAGCACCTCGTCCTGGAGCCGGCCGCGCCGCTTCCATTCCACGTCGAAGAGGGCGTACTCCTCCGGCCGGTACCCGATCCCCGCCACCGTCACCAGCCGTCCGCCGCTCAGCAGGTCCAGTACGGCGATGTCCTCGGCCAGCCGCAGCGGATCGTGCAGCGGTCCGATGACCGCCGACACGGTGACCCCGATGCGCCGGGTGGCCCCGAAGACCGCGCCCGCGAAGGCGAACGGCGACGGCAGCCAGTTGTTGGCGACCCCGTGGTGCTCCTCCGTCTGCACGGTGGTGATCCCACGGTCGTCGGCGTACGCGGCCATCTCGACGGCCGCCCGGTAGCGGGCGCCCAGCGACGCCGGGGTCGCACCGGGCTCGACGAGGTTGAAACGGACGACCGTGACGGGCATGGGACCCCCTCGTGGCGTAGGTGGAGAGGGACGTTAGCTGACGGCAAGTCAGGTTTCCAGAGCGATGACGGGAGTGGCTGCGGTGAGGGGGTGTGTGACGGCCCACCCCCGGCCCGGTGGGGCCTGCGGCCCCGCGTGGACAACAAACCGCCGAACGAGACGTCACGCCATACTGGACTGCGTTATGGACATCCTCATCCTTGCTCTAGTCATCGCCGTGGTCGTGCTCGGTGCGATCGGCGGGCTCGTCATCGGCAGCCGCAGAAAGAAGCCGCAGCCGCCCGCGCCCCCCACGACGCCCGACATCACCGCCCCTCCGGCCGAGCCGCACGTAGGCGACGAGGCCGAGACGCCGCGCGACGAACCGCGCCGGACGATAGAGGAGGTGGACCTCCCCGGCGGCCCGGCCGGCGTCGCCGTGGAGGAGCCGCCCGCCGTCCCCGGGCTCGAAGCCCCCGAGATCGAGATCCCGGAGCCGACCGCCGGCCGTCTGGTACGGCTGCGCGCTCGGCTCTCCCGCTCGCAGAACGCGCTCGGCAAGGGGCTGCTCACGCTCCTCTCGCGCGAGCACCTCGACGAGGACACCTGGGAGGAGGTCGAGGACACGCTCCTCACCGCCGACGTCGGCGTACAGCCGACCCAGGAACTGGTCGAGCGGCTGCGCGAGCGCGTGAAGGTGCTGGGCACCCGTACACCTCAGGAGCTGCGCGGACTGCTCCGCGAGGAGCTGCTCACGCTCGTCGGCGCCGACCTGGACCGCACGGTGAAGACCGAGCCCGCGCCCGGCAAGCCCGGCATCGTGATGGTCGTCGGCGTGAACGGCACCGGCAAGACGACCACCACCGGCAAGCTCGCCCGCGTCCTCGTGGCCGACGGCCGCAGTGTCGTCCTCGGCGCCGCCGACACCTTCCGTGCCGCCGCCGCCGACCAGCTGCAGACCTGGGGTGAGCGGGTCGGCGCCTACACCGTGCGCGGCCCCGAGGGCGGCGACCCCGCCTCCGTCGCCTTCGACGCGGTCAAGGAAGGCAAGGAGATGGGCGCCGACGTCGTCCTCATCGACACGGCGGGGCGCCTCCACACCAAGACCGGCCTCATGGACGAGCTCGGCAAGGTCAAGCGCGTCGTCGAGAAGCACGCTCCGCTGGACGAGGTGCTGCTCGTACTCGACGCGACCACCGGTCAGAACGGGCTGGTCCAGGCCCGCGTCTTCGCCGAGGTCGTCGACATCACCGGCATCGTGCTGACCAAGCTCGACGGCACGGCCAAGGGCGGCATCGTGGTCGCCGTCCAGCGTGAGCTCGACGTGCCGGTCAAGCTGGTGGGTCTGGGAGAGGGCGCCGACGACCTGGCGCCGTTCGAGCCGGAAGCGTTCGTGGATGCGCTTATCGGTGACTGAGCGCGCGTACGCGCAGTACGTGTCGCGGCACGTATCCGGAGAAGGGCCCCCTCACATGGTGCAGAGGTGAGGGGGCCCTTCGCTGTTGTTCTCCTGGGCTACGCGCGGGACCGATGCGCCAGGTACGCGAGCGTGCCCAGCAGCAGGCGTGCGGCCGGTGGTTGTGTCGCCGAGTCCAGGGCGGGGGAGCGGAGCCAGCGAACCGGGCCGAGGCCGCCGCGGTCGGAGGGCGGAGCCGTGACGTGGCTGCCGGGGCCCAGGCCGCGCAGGTCGAGGGACGACGGGTCGTCCCAGCCCATGCGGTAGAGCAGCCCTGGGAGCTCGGCGGCCGCGCCCGGGGCGACGAGGAAGTGGGCGCGGCCCTCGGGGGTGACGATGACAGGGCCGAGAGGGAGACCCATCCGTTCCAGCCGGACCAGGGCTCGGCGGCCGGCGGCCTCGGCGACCTCGATCACATCGAAGGCGCGGCCCACCGGCAGCATGACCGAGGCGCCCGGGAACTCCGCCCAGGCCCTGGTCACCTCGTCGAGCGTCGCCCCCGCGCGGACCGGGGGAGCGAAGTCGAGGGGATGCGCGCCGGGCGCACCGCAACTCGCCTTGCCGCACGAACAGGCACCCGCGGCCGCCCGCGCGCCGGGCACCACGTCCCAGCCCCAGAGCCCGGTGAACTCGGCCACGGCGGTGCATTCCGACGAGCGGCCGCCGCGCCGGCGCGCGCCGGATCGCATGTCCCGAATGCCGCCGATCGTGAAGCCCATGCCCCCTCCAACGGGTCCAGCACACCAGTGGTTACGAGACGGAGTCGGAATGTGACCCTGTGTTTCCCCGCCCGGATCGAGTAACCGCTCGGCCCGGAGGCGCTCAGTGGTGCTCCAGGGGGTGAGCTCGACGGTGCGCGCCGCTGAACGCATCGCTCCGCCCACTCCCGGCCGTCATGTGTCAAGTGAATCGTGCAGAGGCAACCGTGAGTTCATTCGAAGGGGTGGCGAATGGTGGCGATTCCGGATTCCCCGTGGCTGGACGGGTGATCGTAGGATTACTGTGTGTGCACAAGCCCTGGGGGCGTGTACGCGCGTGGGTATGCCGGAGGCAAGTCGAGTCCCCGTTCGACGGGTGACGACTGTCGGACGCGCGACCGTCCGTACCGGCATGCTGGTAGGGCTTGGCGCACATGGCGCACGGGCGGTTGGCGCACAGGTGGTTTCAGGGATGGGGGCGTTCCAGTGGGCGGCAACGGCGGAGGCGGCACGAACGCTGACAAGCGCCCCAACGAGCTTCTGAGTTCGTGGTTCGTGCGGAGCGGCTGGTCCAAGGGGGAGCTCGCCCGGCAGGTCAACCGCCGGGCCCGCCAGCTGGGCGCCAGTCACATCTCCACGGACACCTCCCGCGTGCGCCGCTGGCTCGACGGCGAGAATCCGCGCGAGCCGATCCCCAGAATCCTGTCCGAGCTGTTCTCCGAGCGGTTCGGCTGTGTCGTCGCCGTCGAGGACCTGGGCCTGCGTGCCGCCCACCGGTCCCCGTCCACCTCCGGCGTCGACCTGCCCTGGACGGGCCCGCAGACCGTCGCGCTGATCAGCGAGTTCTCGCGCAGCGACCTGATGCTGGCGCGGCGCGGCTTTCTCGGGACCTCCCTGGGCCTCGCCGCCGGTCCGTCCCTCATCGAGCCGATGCAGCGCTGGCTCGTGCCCTCGCCTCCTTCGCCCAGGTCCTCGGGTCCGCTCGCGCAGGGGGGACTCCCATCGCGCGAGGCGCCGGAGCCCGTGCCCGCGGCGCGCCGTCCGGGCCGGCTGTCCAAACCCGAGCTGGACCTCCTGGAGTCCACCGCCGTGATGTTCCGGAGGTGGGACGCCCAGTGCGGCGGCGGTCTGCGCCGCAAGGCCGTCGTGGGCCAGCTGCACGAGGTGACCGACCTCCTCCAGGAGCCCCAGCCCGAGGCCACCACCAAGCGCCTGTTCAGGGTGGCCGCGGAGCTCGCCGAGCTGGCGGGCTGGATGAGTTACGACGTCGGGCTCCAGCCGACCGCCCAGAAGTACTTCGTCCTGGCCCTGCACGCCGCCAAGGAAGCGGGCGACAAACCCCTGGGGTCGTACGTCCTGGCCAGCATGAGCCGTCAGATGATCCACGTCGGCCGCCCCGACGACGCGCTGGAGCTGATCCACCTCGCCCAGTACGGCAGCCGTGACTGCGCGAGCCCGCGCACCCAGTCCATGCTGTATGCGATGGAGGCCCGCGCCTACGCCAACATGGGCCAGCCCAGCAAGTGCAAGCGGGCCGTGCGGATGGCCGAGGACACCTTCGCCGACGCCGCGGAGTGGGACGAGCCGGACCCCGACTGGATCCGCTTCTTCTCCGAGGCCGAGCTGTACGCGGAGAACTCCCACTCCTACCGCGACCTCGCCTACGTCGCCGGCCGCAGCCCCACGTACGCCTCCATGGCCGAGCCCGTGATGCGCAAGGCCGTCGATCTCTTCGCCGATGACACCGAGCACCAGCGGTCGTACGCACTCAACCTGATCGGCATGGCCACGGTGCACCTGTTGCAGCGTGAGCCGGAGCAGAGCGCGGTGCTCGCCCGGAGTGCCATGGAGGTCGCCGTGAAGGTGCGCTCAGAGCGGGTCAACACTCGTATCCGAAAGACCGTCGACACGGCTGTACGCGATTTCGGGGATCTCGCCGAGGTCGTGGACCTCACCGACCAGCTCGCCAAGCACCTGCCCGAGACCGCCGAAGCGGTCTGACGCCCTCCGCTCCAGGGCTCCAAGGCCCTGAGGGCCCAAGCCTCCGGCCGCGGCCGGCCTCCCCGACCACCCGACTCGGCTCCCCCCGTGCCAGGTCATCGGATGGCTGCCCGCGGCCGGTACTGGGGGGACTTTCCGAAGGTTGCGTCACGATAACGATCGTGCGGCCCGGCATCCGGCAGTTCATCAAGGCGTAACACGCGAGGTGCCTTCGTCACGGCGGCGAAACATCGAGGGGCTCCGACCGAAACCGCGCTGCGTCAGTCTCGTGGCGCACAACCGGCCCGCCCCTCAATCCGCTCAGGCTTCGCCCGCACGGGGCCGTACCTATCGACGAGGAGACGCCGATGGCATCATCCGCCATCACGCTAGCCGCAGACGCACCCACACTGTCTGCCGCCAACACAGGCTTCATGCTGATCTGTTCCGCCCTGGTGATGCTCATGACCCCGGGACTGGCCTTCTTCTACGGAGGCATGGTCCGCGTCAAGAGCACCCTGAACATGCTGATGATGAGCTTCATCAGCCTGGGAATCGTCACCATCCTGTGGGTGCTGTACGGCTTCTCCCTCGCCTTCGGTACGGACTCCGGCAGCCTCATCGGCTGGAACTCGGACTGGGTGGGCCTCAGCAACATCGGACTGACGCAGCTGTGGGACGGATACACCATCCCGGTCTTCGTCTTCCTGGTCTTCCAGCTGATGTTCGCGATCATCACGCCCGCCCTGATCAGCGGTGCCCTGGCCGATCGCGTCAAGTTCACCGCCTGGGCGCTCTTCGTCGCCCTGTGGGCCACGGTCGTCTACTTCCCCGTCGCCCACTGGGTCTGGGGCGCCGGCGGCTGGGCCTTCGAGCTGGGGGTCATCGACTTCGCCGGCGGTACGGCGGTCCACATCAACGCCGGTGCCGCAGCGCTCGGCGTGATCCTGGTCATCGGCAAGCGCGTCGGCTTCAAGAAGGACCCGATGCGTCCGCACAGCCTCCCGCTCGTCATGCTCGGCGCCGGTCTGCTGTGGTTCGGCTGGTTCGGCTTCAACGCCGGTTCGTGGCTCGGCAACGACGACGGCGTCGGCGCGCTGATGTTCGTCAACACCCAGGTCGCCACCGCCGCCGCCATGCTGGCCTGGCTCATCTACGAGAAGATCCGCCACGGCGCGTTCACCACGCTGGGCGCCGCTTCCGGTGCCGTCGCCGGTCTGGTCGCCATCACCCCGGCCGGTGGCTCGGTCTCCCCGCTCGGCGCGATCGCAGTCGGTGCCATCGCCGGTGTGCTGTGTGCCATGGCCGTCGGACTGAAGTACAAGTTCGGTTACGACGACTCGCTCGACGTCGTCGGCGTCCACCTGGTCGGCGGTGTCGTCGGCTCCCTGCTGATCGGCTTCTTCGCCAGCGGCCACGGCCAGTCCGATGTCGCGGGCCTCTTCTACGGCGGCGGCCTGGACCAGTTCTGGAAGCAGTGCGCCGGAGTCTTCGCGGTCCTCGCCTACTCGCTGGTGGTCTCCGCGATCCTGGCCCTCATCCTCGACAAGACCATCGGCATGCGGGTCTCCGAGGACGACGAGGTGGCGGGTATCGACCAGGTCGAGCACGCCGAGACCGCATATGACTTCAGCGGCGCCGGCGGCGGTGCCGCCGCCCGGACCGCCCCGGCCCCGGTCGCCGACACTGCGAGCAAGAAGGTGGACGCATGAAGCTCATCACCGCCGTCGTGAAGCCACACCGGCTCGACGAGATCAAGGAAGCCCTTCAGGCCTTCGGAGTGCACGGCCTGACGGTCACCGAGGCCAGCGGATACGGACGCCAGCGCGGACACACCGAGGTCTACCGCGGTGCCGAGTACACCGTCGACCTGGTCCCCAAGATCCGCATCGAGGTACTGGTCGAGGACGACGACGCCGAGCAGCTGATCGACGTCATCGTCAAGGCGGCCCGCACCGGCAAGATCGGTGACGGCAAGGTCTGGTCCCTCCCCGTCGACACGGCCGTCCGGGTCAGGACCGGCGAGCGCGGCCCGGACGCGCTCTGACGAGAAGAACAGGAGCCTCTGGGTGACGAGTACGCAGGCACACACGGAAACAGACGACTCGGGACCCAGCGGCTACGCGGCGGCCCGGCTGCGCCTCCTGACGGAGGGGGCGCAGTCCGGGCCGCCGCGCCGTGCGGCCCTCGCCGACCTCACGGACGACTGGCTGAGCGGTCTCTTCGACGCCGGGGCCGACAGCCCGCGTGGCGTCTCACTGGTGGCGGTCGGCGGCTACGGGCGCGGTGAACTCTCCCCGCGCAGCGACCTCGACCTGCTCCTCCTGCACGACGGAAGCGACACGGCCGCGGTGGCCGCCCTCGCCGACCGCATCTGGTACCCGGTGTGGGACCTGGGCCTCGCCCTCGACCACTCCGTGCGCACACCCGCCGAGGCGCGCAGGACCGCGGGCGAGGACCTCAAGGTGCAGCTCGGTCTGCTGGACGCCCGCCACATCGCGGGCGACCTCGGCCTGACCGCTGGCCTGCGCACGGCCGTGCTGGCCGACTGGCGCAACCAGGCGCCCAAACGCCTCCCGGAACTCCAGGAACTGTGCGCCGCACGCGCCGAACGCCAGGGCGAGCTGCAGTACCTGCTGGAGCCCGACCTCAAGGAGGCGCGCGGCGGCCTGAGAGACGCCACGGCCCTGCGCGCCGTCGCCGCCTCCTGGCTCGCGGACGCACCTCGGGAGGGCCTGGCGGACGCCCGGCGCCGACTGCTGGACGTACGGGACGCACTGCACCTCACCACCGGCCGCGCCACCGACCGCCTCGCCCTCCAGGAGCAGGACCAGGTCGCCGCCGAACTGGGAGTTCTGGACGCGGACACGCTGCTGCGCCAGGTGTACGAGGCCGCGCGTGTCGTGTCGTACGCCAGTGACGTGACCTGGCGCGAGGTGAGGCGCGTGCTGCGCTCGCGCGCCGTACGGCCGCGACTGCGCGCCATGCTCGCGGGTGGGAAGCCCACCGCCGAGCGCTCCCCGCTTGCCGAGGGCGTGGTCGAGCAGGACGGCGAGGTGGTGCTCGCGCGGGCCGCGCGCCCCGAGCGCGACCTCGTCCTGCCCCTGCGCGCCGCCGCCGCGGCCGCCCAGGCCGGCCTGCCCCTCTCGCTGCACGCGGTGCGCCGGATGGCTGCCGCCGCCCGCCCGCTGCCCACGCCCTGGCCCGCCGAGGCGCGCGAGCAACTCGTCACACTGCTCGGCTCGGGCCGCCCGACCGTGGACGTCTGGGAGGCGCTGGAGGCAGAGGGCCTGATCACGCGGCTGCTGCCCGACTGGGAGCGGGTGCGCTGCCGTCCACAGCGCAACGCCGTGCACCTCTGGACGGTCGACCGGCACCTGATCGAGACGGCCGTACGGGCCTCCGAGTTCACCCGCCGGGTCCACCGCCCCGACCTCCTCCTGGTCGCCGCGCTCCTGCACGACATCGGCAAGGGCTGGCCCGGGGACCACTCCGTCGCGGGCGAGATCATCGCCAGGGACGTGGCCGCGCGCATAGGGTTCGACCGCGACGACGTGGCTGTGCTCGCCACCCTCGTACGCCACCACCTGCTGCTGGTGGAGACGGCCACGCGGCGCGACCTGGAGGACCCCGCGACGGTCCGCTCGGTCGCCGAGGCGGTCGGCTCCCAGGGCACCCTGGAGCTGCTGCACGCGCTGACCGAGGCGGACGCGCTGGCCACCGGCCCGGCCGCCTGGTCCTCCTGGCGCGCCTCACTGGTGGCCGACCTGGTCAAGCGGGTCGCGGCCGTGCTCTCCGGCGACGCGCCCGAGCAGCCCGGGGCCGACGCCGAGGCGCCCACCGCCGAGCAGGAGCGACTCGCCATCGAGGCGTTCCGCACCGGCGGCCCCGTCCTGTCCCTGCGCGCCCAGACCGAGCCGCCGGGCGAGAGTGAGGGCAAGCCCTCCGGCGAGCCCGAGCCCCTCGGCGTGGAACTCCTCATCGCGGTGCCGGACCAGCCGGGCGTCCTGCCCGCGGTCGCCGGAGTCCTGGCCGTGCACCGCCTGACCGTACGCACGGCGGAGCTGCGCGCCCTGGAGTTGCCCGACGCCGACGCCTTCGACGGGCCGGTGCTCCTGCTGAACTGGCGGGTGGCCGCGGAGTACGGCTCCCTGCCCCAGGCCGCCCGGCTGCGCACGGATCTCGTACGGGCGCTGGACGGCTCCCTCGACATCGCCTCCCGTCTGGCCGAGCGGGACGCGGCGTATCCGCGCCGCCGGGGCGTGGTCGCGCCTCCGGCGCGGGTGACGGTCGCCGCGGCCGCCTCCCGCCACGCCACGGTGATCGAGGTACGGGCCCAGGACGCACCCGGCCTGCTGTTCCGCATCGGGCGGGCGCTGGAGGACGCGGACGTACAGGTGCGCAGCGCCCATGTCAGCACCTTGGGTGCCAATGCCGTGGACGCCTTCTACGTGACCAGCGCGAAGGGGGTACCGCTGCCGGGGGAGGAGGCCGCCGCGGTGGCTCGGGCGCTGGAGGAGACGCTGCGGAGGTAGCCGACCGCCGGGGGCCTTCGTGACGGGCGTGGAGCCCCCACCGCAGCCGGACAGATACCCTGGAGGGCAGCCCACACTGCCCCCGACTCCGAGGACCGAAGCCGCCGTGTTCGATACGCTCTCCGATCGCCTCTCAGCGACTTTCAAGAACCTGCGGGGTAAGGGACGCCTTTCCGAGGCGGACATCGACGCCACGGCACGCGAGATCCGCGTTGCGCTCCTCGAAGCGGACGTGGCGCTTCCTGTCGTCCGGGGGTTCATCAAGAACGTCAAGGAGCGGGCGCTCGGTGCCGAGGTCTCCAAGGCACTCAACCCGGCCCAGCAGGTCCTCAAGATCGTCAACGAGGAGCTCGTCCAGATCCTCGGCGGCGAGACCCGCCGCCTGCGGTTCGCCAAGCAGCCGCCGACCGTGATCATGCTGGCGGGTCTGCAGGGTGCCGGTAAGACGACGCTCGCGGGCAAGCTCGGCAAGTGGCTCAAGGAGCAGGGACACTCCCCGCTGCTGGTCGCCGCCGACCTCCAGCGTCCGAACGCGGTCAACCAGCTCAGCGTGGTCGCCGAGCGCGCGGGCGTGGCCGTCTTCGCGCCGGAGCCCGGCAACGGCGTGGGCGACCCGGTGAAGGTCGCCAAGGACTCCATCGAGCACGCGAAGTCGAAGGTCCACGACATCGTGGTCGTCGACACCGCGGGCCGCCTGGGCATCGACCAGGAGATGATGCAGCAGGCCGCGGACATCCGGGACGCGGTCAGCCCCGACGAGATCCTGTTCGTCGTCGACGCGATGATCGGTCAGGACGCCGTCAACACCGCCGAGGCCTTCCGCGACGGCGTCGGCTTCGATGGTGTGGTGCTGTCGAAGCTCGACGGTGACGCCCGCGGTGGTGCGGCGCTGTCGATCCGCCAGATCACCGGCAAGCCCATCATGTTCGCGTCGAACGGTGAGAAGCTCGACGACTTCGACGCCTTCCACCCCGACCGGATGGCCTCCCGCATCCTCGACATGGGTGACCTGCTCACCCTGATCGAGCAGGCGGAGCGGACGTTCAGCCAGGAAGAGGCCGAGAAGATGGCCTCCAAGCTGGCGTCCAAGAAGGGCCAGGACTTCACCCTGGACGACTTCCTGGCCCAGATGGAGCAGGTCCGGAAGATGGGCTCCATCTCGAAGCTGCTCGGCATGCTGCCGGGCATGGGCCAGATCAAGGACCAGATCAACAACCTCGACGAGCGGGACGTCGACCGTACGGCCGCGATCATCAAGTCGATGACCCCGGGCGAGCGACAGGACCCGACGATCATCAACGGTTCGCGGCGAGCCCGTATCGCCCGGGGTTCGGGTGTCGAGGTCAGCGCCGTGAAGAACCTCGTCGAGCGGTTCTTCGAGGCGCGCAAGATGATGTCCCGTATGGCGCAGGGCGGCGGTATGCCGGGGATGCCCGGGATGCCGGGCATGGGTGGCGGTCCCGGCCGGACGAAGAAGCAGCCGAAGAAGGCCAAGGGCAAGCAGCGTTCCGGAAACCCGATGAAGCGCAAGCAGCAGGAGCAGGAAGCTGCCGCTCGGCGTGCCGCCGCGGCGCAGGGGGGTGCTCCGGGTGGGGCGTTCGGACTGCCGGGCCAGCAGGCTGGGCAGGACTTCGAACTGCCGGACGATTTCAAGAAGTTCATGGGCTGATCCGGGGGCGTGCGAGCCTGTGGCTCGCAGCGGGCACGTGGGCACGGGGGCCTGTGGGCAAGTTTGCTGAGCGGATCGGCGATGGTCGCTGTTGGCCGTTCCCGCCGTTCCCGCCGTTCGCCCTTCGCCCTTCGCCCTTCGTCGTTCGCCTACGGCCCGTCGCATGCGGGACGCGCAGGCCGCCGGGGCGCTCTCTCTGTGAGGGTGCCCCGGTTTTGCGCCCCCCGCCGCAACTGGAAGGCGCGCGGCGGCGCCGGCGGGGCGCGTGGCGCGTCGGACGTCGGGTTAGGGCATCCGCGCGATCAGGTAGCGGAACACGTTCGGCATCCACACCGTGCCGTCACCGCGCTGGTACGGGTGAAGGGCCTCCGTCACCTCCTTCTCGACCTGGGCCTGGTCCGTGGCCATGACGGCCGCGTCGAACAACCCCGTGGACAGCAGACCCCGTACCGCGTTGTCGATGTCGGCGTACCCGAAGGGGCACGCCACCCGCCCGGATCCGTCGGGCCGAAGCCCGGCCCGCTGGGCGACCTCCTCCAGGTCGTCCCGGAGGGCGGGTCGCCAACTCCCCGGCGTACGCAAGGGATCCGCCAGCTTGGTGGCCACGCGGAGCACGGACGACGTGGTGCACCGTTCCGGTGGGCCCCAGCCCACCAGCACCGCGGGTGTGCCACGACGCACGAGCGGCCCCGCCCCGGTGAGCAACTCGGCGAGCCCCTCGGAGTCCCCGGCCACGCAGCCGATCGGTTCGAAGGCGGTCACGAGGTTGTACGCGGGCTCCCTGTACCCGGGCTCCCCGGAGGCACCGACCGCGTCGGCCACGTCCTCAAGAGTCCCGTCGACGATGAGCCTCTCCGCACGCGCGCGCGTGCCCCAGTCCTGCGGCACCAGCCTTTCCCGCGCCAGACGCACCCGCTCGGGTGACTTCGCGTCGATGCCGGTGACGGTGGCCCCCCGGGAGGCCGCCATCAGCAGAGCGAGCCCGGAGCCGCAGCCGAGGCCCAGCACCCGCGTACCGGAACCCACTTCGAGTCGCTCATAGACGGCCTCGTAGAGAGGTACCAGCATCCTTTCCTGGATCTCGGCCCAGTCACGCGCGCGTGTGGCCTGGTCCATGCGGGGCGCTGCCCCCGCGAGAGGTAGGTGCTGCCGCATGAGCGTAGGTGTCATATCGAAGCGCCCCAATCCGCCGAGAGTTGCCACGTTGCCCTGTTGCCCGTTTTCCTGGGCCCCCCGCAGTGCGGTCGCACTCCCCCCGCTTTGTCCCCCGTATGCCAGGAAACTCCGCACCCGACGCCCCGTCCAGTGGTCACGGGCACCCGCTTGCGTGACGACCGTGCTCCAGGAAAAGAATTCACATCCCCGCAACGTGGCCCCGTACCATCGCGCCATGGCCAAGGCACCCGTTCTCACACCCCGGGCGGACGACTTCCCGCGCTGGTACCAGGACCTGATCAACAAGGCCGAACTGGCCGACAACGGGCCGGTGCGCGGCACCATGGTCATCCGACCGTACGGGTACGGGCTGTGGGAGCGGATGCAGGCCGAGATGGACGCACGGATCAAGGAGACGGGGACCCAGAACGCGTACTTCCCGCTGCTGATCCCGCAGTCGTACCTCACGCGTGAGGCCGACCACGTCGAGGGCTTCGCGCCCGAACTCGCCGTGGTCACGCACGGCGGTGGCAAGGAGCTGGAGGAGCCGGCGGTGGTCCGCCCGACCTCCGAGATGATCGTCAACGACTACTTCTCGAAGTGGGTGCAGAGCTACCGCGACCTTCCCCTGCTGATCAACCAGTGGGCGAACGTGGTCCGTTGGGAACTCAGGCCCCGCCTGTTCCTGCGCACCACCGAGTTCCTGTGGCAGGAGGGCCACACCGCGCACGCCACCTACGAGGACGCGCGCGACTTCGCCGCGCACATCCACCGCAAGGTCTACGAGGACTTCATGGTGAACGTCCTCGCGATGGACGTCATCGCCGGCCGCAAGACCGTCAAGGAGCGGTTCGCGGGCGCCATCAACACCCTCACCCTCGAAGGCATGATGGGCGACGGCAAGGCCCTGCAGATGGCCACCAGCCACGAGCTGGGCCAGAACTTCGCCAAGGCCTTCAACACCCGGTATCTGTCGCGGGAGGGCAGACAGGAGCTGGTCTGGCAGACGTCCTGGGGCTCGACGACCCGCATGATCGGTGCCTTGGTGATGATGCACGGCGACGACAGCGGCCTGCGCGTCCCGCCCCGCCTCGCCCCGGTCCAGGCCGTCGTCCTCGCGGTCAAGGAGGACGACGCGGTGCTGGCCAAGGTCCGGGAGATCGGTGACCGGCTCAGGGCGGCGGGCGTACGCGTCCACGTCGACGACCGCACGGACACTCCGTTCGGGCGCCGTGCGGTCGACTGGGAGCTCAAGGGCGTCCCCGTGCGCATCGAGGTCGGGCCCCGCGACCTGGAGAAGGGGACCGCGATGCTGGCCCGCCGTATCCCGGGAGGCAAGGAGCCCGTCGCGATCGACTCGCTCGCCGGCATGCTCCCCGCGGTCCTCGAAGCGGACCAGGCGCTCCTGCTGACGCAGTCGCGCGAGCTCCGCGAGTCCCGTACGAGCGATGTGGCGACGATCGAGGAAGCCGTCGAGGCGGCGGCCGCCGGCGGCTGGGCGCGCCTCCCGTGGGCCGTGCTCGGTGAGGAGGGCGAGGTCAAGCTGGCCGAGCACGCGGTGACCGTACGGTGTCTGGTCGCCGAGGACGGGTCGGTGCCCGACTCCGACGACGCGCCGGGTAACGTCGCCGTCGTGGCGCGCGCCTACTAGTGGCCTTAGGAGTGCGCCCGGCTCCGCTGCGCCCGGCTCCGCTGCGGGAGAGGCCGAACGGCATCTTGCGCACGTGACGACTCCGGGGTGCCCCCGGCGGGAGGAGACGGGCGGGCGTACGCGTGTCTACGTACCGCCTTGGTATGAGCTGTGCGGCTTCTCCGCAGATCGGCGTACCCGCCCTCGTCAGGTCGCATCAGCGGCAACTGACGGGTACGTGCAAATTATTTGAGATGCCCCGGAATAGGAACACAGCGGGACCCGGGCTCGTTGTCATTACGTGAGCACGACACAGACACCACCTGTTCTCGCCGCAGAGCTGGCACAGGCGTGGGCCGACATTCAGCGGTACCACCCCGAGCTGCCGGATCTTGCCGCTCCCGAGTCCCTGATCGGAGAGTCGTCGTCCGCATGCGGGCACGAGCTCTCCTTCGAGCGACTGCTCCATGAGGCAGTCCACGGCATCGCCGCCGCCCGCGGAGTCCGCGACACCTCGCGCGCCGGCCGCTACCACAACCGCAGATTCCTCGCCATCGCCGAGGAGCTGGGCCTGGACCACCCCGAGGAGCCGCACCCCAGCAGTGGCTTCTCGCTGGTCACGCTCAACCCCGAGGCGAAGCGGCGCTACCGCCCGACCATCGAGCGGCTCCAGCGCGCGCTGAAGGCCCACTCCGCCGCGACCGCCGCCGACACGGCCCGCTCCTTCCGCGGCCCGGCCGCCCGCCACGGCTCCTCCGGGGGCGGTGTCCGGGTGAAGGCGGTGTGCGACTGCGGGCGCAACGTCCGGGTCGTACCGTCGGTCCTGGCCCAGGCGCCGATCGTGTGCGGCGGATGCGGAAAGCCCTTCCGCATCCCCGAGGTGGTCGGCGCGGCGGCGAGCTGAGACGACGGCTGCTCGTGGCAGCCGTACCTCAGCCGTCGCAGCGGGGGACGAGTGGGCGCGGCGGCACCCTGCCCGGGCGGTGAGCGGACACGCTTCGCCGAGCCGGCGCCGGGTGTCGCTCAGTCATGCCCGGGAACCCCCTCGGCCGGAGTGATCTCCGGCGTGTGGCACAATGACTAGCTGTACTCGACAGCCGCACAGGACCCCTCTCTCCTCCGGCTGACGCGTCCATCGGGCCACTCGGGTACCGCAACCCCACGCGGCATCTCGTTGTGCCCAACCACGTCAAACCAGGAGAACCCACTCCCGTGGCAGTCAAGATCAAGCTGAAGCGTCTGGGCAAGATCCGTTCGCCTCACTACCGCATCGTCGTCGCCGACTCCCGTACCCGCCGTGACGGCCGGGCCATCGAGGAGATCGGCAAGTACCACCCGACGTACCACCCGTCGGTGATCGAGGTCGACGCCGAGCGCGTCGCGTACTGGCTGGGTGTCGGCGCGCAGCCGACCGAGCCCGTGCTCGCGATCCTCAAGAAGACCGGCGACTGGCAGAAGTTCAAGGGCGAGCCCGCCCCGGCGCCGCTGCTCGTCGCCGAGGCCAAGTCCGGTCGCCCGTCGTTCGAGGCTCTCGGCGGTGACGACGAGGGCAAGGGTGAGGCCATCACCCAGAAGAAGAAGGCCGAGAAGAAGGACGAGGCCGCGGCTGAGTCCGAGTCGACCGAGGCCTGAGCAGCATGCTCGAAGAGGCGCTTGAGCACCTCGTGAAGGGCATCGTCGACAACCCTGACGATGTGCAGGTCGCCTCGCGCAACCTGCGTCGCGGGCGCGTTCTTGAGGTCCGGGTCCACCCCGACGACCTCGGCAAGGTGATCGGCCGCAACGGCCGCACCGCGCGCGCCCTGCGCACCGTCGTCGGAGCCATCGGCGGCCGTGGTGTCCGCGTCGACCTCGTCGACGTGGACCAAGTCCGCTGACGCGAACGCAGCACCGGCTCGGGCCGGGGAGGGCCACTGGGCCGTCCCCGGCCCGCAGTCGTATGACAGGAGATCTTCACAAGTGCAGCTGGTAGTCGCACGGATCGGCCGCGCCCACGGCATCAAGGGCGAGGTCACCGTCGAGGTACGTACCGACGAGCCGGAGCTGAGGCTCGCACCCGGCGCCGTCCTCCTCACGGATCCCGCCTCGGCGGGCCCGCTCACCATCGAGACCGGCCGGGTGCACAGCGGCCGGCTGCTCCTGCGCTTCGAGGGCGTACGCGACCGCAACGCCGCCGAGGCCCTGCGCAACATCCTTCTGATCGCCGAGGTGGACCCGGAGGAGCTCCCCGAGGACGAGGACGAGTACTACGACCACCAGCTGGTCGACCTGGACGTGGTCACCAAGGACGGCGTGGAGGTCGGCCGGATCACCGAGATCTCGCACCTGCCCTCGCAGGACCTCTTCATCGTCGAACGGCCCGACGGGAGCGAGGTGATGATCCCCTTCGTCGAGGAGATCGTCACCGAGATCGACCTGAAGGAGCAGAGGGCGGTCATCGACCCGCCGCCCGGCCTGATCGACGACCGAGCCGAGACGGCCTCGCCGAGGGAGCCGGGGGAGCCGGGGGAGCCGAGTGAATCGAGGGAGTCGAAGGACGAGCACGCATGAGACTCGATGTCGTCACGATCTTCCCCGAGTACCTCGAACCCCTGAACGTGTCGCTCGTGGGCAAGGCACGCGCGCGTGGACAGCTGAACGTGCACGTGCATGATCTGCGGACCTGGACGTACGACCGCCACAACACGGTCGACGACACGCCGTACGGCGGCGGCCCCGGCATGGTCATGAAGACCGAACCCTGGGGGGACGCGCTGGACTCCGTGCTGGCCGACGGCTACGAGACGGGCTCCCACGGCCCCGCCCTCATCGTCCCCACCCCCAGCGGCCGCCCCTTCACCCAGGCGCTCGCCGTCGAACTCTCCGAGCGCCCCTGGCTGGTCTTCACGCCCGCCCGTTACGAGGGCATCGACCGCCGCGTCATCGACGAGTACGCGACCCGTATGCCCGTCTACGAGGTGTCCATCGGCGACTACGTCCTCGCCGGCGGTGAGGCGGCCGTCCTCGTCGTCACGGAAGCCGTGGCGCGACTGCTGCCGGGCGTCCTCGGGAACGCCGAGTCACACCGGGACGACTCCTTCGCGCCCGGAGCCATGGCCAGTCTCCTGGAGGGCCCGGTGTATACGAAGCCGCCCGCGTGGCGCGGCCGTGGCATCCCCGAGGTGCTGCTCAGCGGACACCACGGCAAGATCGCCCGCTGGCGCCGAGACGAGGCGCTCAGGCGTACGACCGTCAACCGGCCCGACCTCATCGAGCGCTGCGACCCCAAGGTGTTCGACAAGAAGGACCGCGAGATGCTCTCCATCCTCGGCTGGTCGCCGGACCCCGAGGGCGAGCAGCACGGCCGATTTTGGCGCAGGACAGAGGGCGTGGAAGAATAGGCCGCTGTTGTGCGTCGTCCGGCGCGCGTCCCTGCCACAGGGGGACACGACGCCCGCCCCGACCCGGACAGCAATCCTCCCGAACAACCTAGCTCCCGCCGATGACCTGTGGCATGGGCGAAGAAAGCAGACGAAATGTCTCACCTGCTCGACTCCGTCGACGCCGCGTCGCTGCGCAGCGACATCCCGGCCTTCCGCCCGGGTGACACCGTCAACGTCCACGTCCGCGTCATCGAGGGCAACCGCTCTCGTGTGCAGCAGTTCAAGGGTGTTGTCATCCGCCGCCAGGGTGCTGGTGTCCGCGAGACCTTCACGGTCCGCAAGGTCTCGTTCTCCGTCGGCGTCGAGCGCACCTTCCCGGTGCACACCCCGATCGTCGAGAAGATCGAGCTCGTCACGCGCGGTGACGTCCGCCGCGCCAAGCTGTACTACCTGCGCGACCTGCGCGGTAAGGCGGCGAAGATCAAGGAGAAGCGCGAGAACTGAGCGCGCTCAGGTGTCACAGAGCGGGGCCGGATAGCATCTGGCCCCGATGGACACCGAAGCACACCACGTGGAGCGCGACCGCTCCTCCCGCCCCTCTGGGGACGAGACCTCATCGGACAACTCCGGCCGGGCGCCGGACGGTTCCGAAGAGATCTCGGACACAGCGGAGCCGGAGGGACGGTCGCGTTTCTCGTTCGGCATCCGTGTCGCCGACTGGCTCCCCGGCGGGCGGATCACCCTGACCGCACTGGTTTGCCTGCTTTTCCCGCTGCTGCTCAGCACGTTCGTGATCCAGCCGTTCCAGATTCCCAGCAGCTCCATGGAGAGCGGATTGAGGGTCGGGGACCGCGTTCTCGTAAATAAGTTGGCGTACCGTTTCGGTTCCGAGCCGCAGCGGGGTGACGTCGTGGTGTTCGACGGCACCGACTACTTCGGGAACGCCGACTACGTCAAGCGCGTTGTCGGCGTCGGGGGAGACCATGTGGTCTGCTGCGACAGGGAGGGGAGGCTTGAGGTGAACGGCCGGTCGGTCGACGAGTCGGCGTTTCTGTACCGCGGGGACAGCCCGTCGGACGTGCCCTTCGACGTGGTCGTGCCCGACGGCACCCTGTTCGTCCTCGGTGACCACCGCAGTGACTCCAGTGACTCCCGTGACCACCTCGGGTCGCCGGGGGGCGGCATGATCCCGGTCGGGAGAGTGATCGGCAGAGCCGGCTGGATCGCCTGGCCCGTCGGGCACATGACGGTCCTGGACCGCCCCGGCGCCTACGCGCGCGTGCCCGCCGCGTCCACCGCGGACGGTGCGCATGGGTAACCGCGGCAAACCCCGCGGGGTCGTCAGCACCCCCGCCGACAACCTGTTGCCCACGGGCGCCCGACGGGCCGGTGGAGCGGCCCGGCCGAGCCGGGTCGAACGGCGCAAGCTCGCCCGTAAGATCAAGCGCCGCAGGCGCCGCTCGGCCCTCAAGGAGATCCCGCTCCTCATAGGCGTCGCCGTGGTCATAGCCCTGGTCCTGAAGACCTTCCTGGTCCAGGCGTTCGTGATCCCGTCGGGCTCGATGGAGAACACGATCCAGATCGGCGACCGCGTCCTGGTCGACAAGCTCACCCCGTGGTTCGGCTCCGAGCCGCAGCGCGGGGACGTCGTCGTGTTCAAGGACCCCGGCGGCTGGCTGGAGGACGAGCAGACGACGGTGAAGCAGGACGACCCCGTCGTGATCAAGCAGATCAAGGAGGGCCTCCAGTTCATCGGACTGCTGCCCTCCGACAACGAACGGGACCTGATCAAGCGGGTCGTCGCGGTCGGCGGAGACACCGTCAAGTGCTGCGACACCCAGGGGCGCGTCACGGTCAACGGCATGCCGCTCAACGAGCCGTACATCCGTGCCGGCAACGCACCGTCGTCGATCAAGTTCGAGGTGGCGGTGCCTCCGGGCCGCTACTGGGTCATGGGCGACCATCGTGCCAACTCCGCCGACTCGCGCTATCACCGCACCGAGTCGTACAACGGCACCGTCTCCGCGGACTCCGTCGTCGGCCGTGCCGTGGTCATCGCCTGGCCCATAGGGAACTGGAGCCAGCTGGAGGAGCCGGACACGTACGCGTCGGTGCCGAGCGGGTCGACCACCGCTCTCGGCGCGTCGCATAGGGTGGCCTCAGCGGATCTGAATGGATTGATCCCGCTCCCGACCCCTGCGGAACTCCCGCTCGTTATGGGAGTGGTGGGCCTGCACCGGATGAGGCGTGGGCGGCGGTACGGCGTGAGGAGTGGATGTGGGGGATTTGGCGGTCGGCGCACGATCCGGACACGGTGGCCCCGAGGAGCAGCCGGAGCGGCCCGACGAAGCGGCTTCCCCGGCCTCGGAGGACGCGGCGCGCTCCAGCAACGCCGCAGGCCCGGGTGGTACCGGGGGTTCCGCGGGCTCCGGGAGTGACTCCCCGGACGCCGAAAACCCCAGGGACGCCGAAGACCCCAGGGACGGCGAGGATCCAAGGGACGGCGAGGACCTCAGGGACGGCGAGGACTCCGCGGACGGCGAGGAGGGGGGCCAGCAGCGGCGCAAGCAGCGGTCCTTCTGGAAGGAACTGCCGATCCTCGTCGTCATCGCGCTGGTCCTCGCGCTGCTGATCAAGACTTTCCTGGTGCAGGCGTTCTCGATCCCCTCGGACTCGATGCAGAACACGCTGCAGCAGGGCGACCGGGTCCTGGTCGACAAGCTCACCCCGTGGTTCGGCTCCGAGCCCGAGCGGGGCGAGGTCGTCGTCTTCCACGACCCCGACAACTGGCTCGCGGGCGAGCCCACGCCCGAGCCCAACCCCGTGCAGCGGGTGCTCAGCTGGGTCGGCCTGATGCCCTCCTCCGAGGAGAAGGACCTCATCAAGCGGGTCATCGGCGTCGGAGGCGACACCGTCGAGTGCAAGGGCACCGGCCCCCTGAGGGTCAACGGCAAGGCGTTGAACGAGCCGTACGTCTACGCGGGCAACACCCCGTGCACGGTCGACGACCAGGGCGGCCAGTTCAAGGTGAAGGTGCCCGAGGGCAAAATCTGGGTCATGGGTGACCACCGGCAGAACTCGCTGGACTCCCGCTACCACCAGAACGACAAGAACAAGGGCTTCGTCCCCGTGGACAGCGTCGTGGGCCGTGCCATCGTGATCGCCTGGCCGCCCACGCGCTGGGACACGCTGCCCATTCCCGACACCTTCGACCAGGGTCTGAGTGCCGCGGCTCCCGGTGCGCTCGGTCTCGCGGGAGCGGTTCCGCTGGTGCTGTGGCGCCGACGCCGTCTCCTTACCGACGGAAACCCGAGGGTTTCTGGCGGTGGTACCGCCGGGTAGGGTGCCGTCCCAGATCGCCGATCCTCCGCGGCCGCGCACGGGCCCCGGGAGGTTGGTTCTCCGACCTGGGGGAGCACTGGGATGAGCGGGACGACAGGCCGTACGGACGAGGGCCGCGGACGGCTCGGCAGCACGCTGTCGGGACTGGCCGTGGCCCTCGGCTGTGTGCTCTTCCTCGGCGGATTCGCCTGGGGCGCCTTCGTCTACCAGCCGTACACCGTGCCCACCGACTCGATGGCGCCCACCATCACGGCCGGGGACCGGATCCTCGCCGAGCGCATCGACGGCGCCGCGGTCAAGCGCGGTGACGTGGTCGTCTTCAGTCAGAAGACCTGGGGCGACATGCCCATGGTCAAGCGGGTCGTCGCGGTCGGCGGCGACACGATCGCCTGCTGCACCGGCGGCAAGCTGACCGTCAACGGCAAGAAGATCGACGAGGCGTATCTCCCCGAGGGCCAGGACGCGGAGGCGATGGGCATCCCGGAGATCACCGTGCCCGACGGGCGGCTGTTCCTCCTCGGCGACGAGCGCAGCGGTTCCCTGGACTCCACGGCCCATCTCACGGAGGCCGGCAGCGGCACGGTGCCGCGCGACTCCGTGGACGCGCGCGTCGACGCCGTTGTGTGGCCCATGGACGGCATGCTGGCCCGCCCCACGGGCTTCGAGACGCTCGGCTCGCTCTCGTCGCCCGGTCCGCTGCGGCTGATCACGGCCGCGATCATCGTGGGCGCGGTGCTCGTGCTGGGCGGCGGGGCATACGGGCCGATCGCCCAGCGCAGGGCCACGCGCCGCCGCTCGACGACGGCGACGGAGCCTGCCGGTGCCCGCTGAGGCGACCTTCGAGGGCGGACTGCGCAAGGTGGCCAGGGTCGTGCTGCTGGACCCGCAGGAGCGCGTCCTGCTGCTGCACGGGCACGAACCGGACGACCCCGCGGACAACTGGTGGTTCACACCCGGCGGCGGCCTGGAGGGCGCGGAGACACGCGAGGAGGCCGCGCTGCGGGAACTCGCGGAGGAGACCGGCATCACCGAGGTGGAGCTCGGCCCGGTGCTGTGGCGGCGCAGATGTTCCTTCCCGTTCGCCGGCCGTCGCTGGGATCAGGACGAGTGGTACTACCTGGCCCGTACGCGTCAGACCACGACCGTGGCCGCCGGTCTCACCGACCTGGAACGCCGCAGCGTCGCCGGAGCGCGCTGGTGGACCTGTCAGGAACTGACCGAAGCGCATGAGACGGTGTATCCGACCAGGTTCGCCGAGCTCCTGCGCAGGCTGCTCGACGAAGGTCCCCCGGCCAGGCCCGAGGTCCTCGACACGGAAATCGTCTAGCGGCTCACGGGGCTGGCGCACAATGGGGGGACGCACGGCTGAAGGGGAACATGCCATGAGCGCCGAGGACCTCGAAAAGTACGAGACCGAGATGGAGCTCAAGCTCTACCGGGAGTACCGCGACGTCGTCGGTCTGTTCAAATACGTGATCGAGACCGAGCGACGTTTCTACCTGACCAACGACTACGAGATGCAGGTGCACTCGGTCCAGGGTGAGGTGTTCTTCGAGGTGTCGATGGCGGACGCCTGGGTGTGGGACATGTACCGCCCGGCCCGCTTCGTGAAGCAGGTGCGCGTTCTGACGTTCAAGGACGTGAACATTGAGGAGCTGAACAAGAGCGATCTGGAGCTCCCGGGTGGATGAGGGATCCGGCTCCCGGGCGAGTGACGCTGTGCGCCCCTCGTGTGGGTGACGGAGTTGTCCACAGTCGCTGAATTGTCCACCAAGATCCACTGAGTGGAGGCGGATGCGTGACTGTTGGCGCCGGAGGTGGTGCCGACATGAACACACGCAACGCACGCGGCGCGATCGGCAGGTACGGGGAAGAGCTGGCGGCCCGACGGCTGACCGAGGCCGGGATGACCGTCCTGGAGCGCAACTGGCGCTGCGGCAGGACCGGCGAGATCGACATCGTGGCCAGAGACGGCGACGTCCTCGTCGTCTGCGAGGTGAAGACCCGCAGCAGCACCAGTTTCGAACATCCGATGGCCGCCATCACCCCGGCCAAGGCCGGACGCCTGCGTGAGCTGGCCGAGCACTGGCTCCACGCGCACGGAGGGGCGCCGCCGGGCGGCGTACGCATCGACCTGGTGGGCGTGGTCCTGCCCGACCGCGGTGCCGCCGTCGTCGAACACGTGCGGGGGGTGGCCTGATGGGATTCGCCCGTACGTGTGCGGTGGCACTGGTCGGCGTCGAGGGCGTCGTCGTCGAGGTCCAGGCCGATCTGGAACCGGGCGTCGCGGCGTTCACGCTGGTGGGACTGCCCGACAAGAGCCTGACGGAGAGCCGGGACCGGGTCAGGGCGGCGGTGGTCAACTCCGGCGCCGAGTGGCCCCAGAAGAAGCTCACTGTGGGGCTGAGCCCCGCGTCGGTACCGAAGGCGGGCAGCGGCTTCGATCTCGCCGTCGCCAGCGCCGTCCTGGGCGCCTCCGAGCGCATCGACCCGCGGGTCCTCGCCGACATCGTGATGATCGGCGAGCTGGGGCTCGACGGCCGGGTCCGTCCGGTGCGGGGCATTCTCCCCGCGGTGCTGGCCGCAGCCGACGCGGGCTACGAGCAGGTGGTGGTCCCGGAATGCGCGGCGGCGGAGGCGTCGCTGGTCCCGGGCGTGTCCGTGCTCGGCGTACGCAGCCTGCGCCAGCTGATCGCGGTGCTCACCGACGAACCCGTACCCGACGAGGAACCGGACGAGACCCGCCCGGACCCGCTGATGGCCGGCCTGCGCGTGCCGGGAGTGGGCGCGGCCACGGGCATGCACGGCGTGAGCGCCGCACACCACGACCACGGGCACGACCTCGCCGACGTCGTCGGCCAGCTCTCGGCGCGGACCGCGGTGGAGGTCGCCGCCGCCGGAGGGCACCATCTCTTCCTGGAGGGTCCGCCAGGTGCCGGCAAGACGATGCTCGCCGAACGGCTCCCGGCCGTCCTGCCAACGCTCACCAGGCAGGAGTCGCTGGAGGTCACGGCCGTCCACTCGGTCGCCGGACTGCTGCCCGTGGGCAAGCCCCTGGTCGACGTCCCGCCCTACTGCGCCCCGCACCACTCGGCCACCATGCAGGCACTCGTCGGCGGCGGCCAGGGTGTCGCCCGGCCGGGTGCGGTGTCGCTGGCCCATCGAGGGGTGCTCTTCCTCGACGAGACCCCCGAGTTCAGCGGCCAGGCCCTCGACGCGTTACGTCAGCCGCTGGAGGCGGGGCACGTCGTGATCGCGCGCAGCGCGGGTGTGGTCCGGTTCCCGGCGAAGTTCCTGATGGTGCTCGCGGCCAATCCGTGCCCGTGCGGTCGCTTCTCGCTGAAGGACGACCTGTGCGAGTGCCCGCCCGCCTCGATCCGCCGCTACCAGGCCCGCCTCTCCGGTCCGCTCCTCGACCGGGTCGACCTCCGGGTGGAGGTCGACCGGGTGACCCGCTCCGAGCTGACGGAGCGCGGCGCGCGGGGCGAGTCCACGGCGGCGGTCGCCGACCGGGTGCGCGCGGCCAGGGAGCGGGCGGCCGCACGTCTGGCCGGCACCCCGTGGCGGACGAACAGCGAGGTTCCGGGGCGGGAGCTGCGCAGCCGGTGGTACGCCGCGCGGGGCGCCATGGACGAAGCCGAGCGCGGCCTGGAGCGGGGTGTGCTGACCGCTCGCGGCCTCGACCGCGTACTCCGGGTCGCCTGGACCATCGCCGACCTCGTGGGGCACGACCGGCCGGACGCCATGGACGTCGGTCTCGCCCTGCAGTTGCGGACCGGTGTGCCCCGCGGAGTGCCCGTGGCGATCGGAGCGCTGTCATGAGGGGCGCCCTGCGGCCGAGTGAGGAGGAGCCGTGAGCGCGGGCGGCCTTCCCGAGGCCGAGCGGCTCGACCGGGTCTTCCTTTCCCGGGTCACCGAGCCGGGGGACGAGCTCGGCGGGCGGTGGCTCCGCGAGCTGGGCGTCCGCGAGACGGTGCGGCGGCTCACCGGGGGCGGACGGCCGCTGCCGGGAGCCTCGGATAAGCGATGGGCGGGGCTGCGTGCCCGCGCCGAGCGTGCGGATCCGCAGCGGGACCTCGCGCAGGCACAGGGCGCCGGAGCCCGGTTCGTCTGTCCGGGGGACGTCGAGTGGCCCGGGCAACTGGACGACCTGGGGGACACGCGGCCCGTCGGGCTGTGGGTGCGGGGGCAGGTCAGCCTGCGGATGTGGGCCTCGCGGTCGGTCGCCGTGGTGGGCGCCCGGTCCTGTACGGAGTACGGGGCCCACATGGCGGCCGACCTGGGGGCAGGGCTCGCCGAGCGGGGGTGGGTCGTCGTGTCCGGCGGGGCCTACGGCGTCGACGGGGCCGCCCACCGAGGGGCTCTCGGGGCCGGGGGCGCGACCGTCGCCGTGCTGGCCTGCGGGGTGGACCGGCCCTACCCCCGAGGGCACACCCAGTTGATCAGCAGAATCGCCGAACAGGGGCTCGTGGTCGGAGAGCTGCCCCCCGGGGACCATCCGACACCCAGCAGGTTCATCCTCCGCAACCGCGTCATCGCCGCGCTCACGCGGGGGACCGTGATCGTCGAGGCCGCGTACCGCAGTGGCGCGCTCGCGACGGCGCGGGCCGCGCAGCGGCTGGGACGGTTCACGATGGGCGTGCCGGGACCCGCGACCAGCGGGCTGTCAGCGGGGGTGCACGAACTGCTGCGCGGCGAGGCGACGCTGGTCACCGACGCCGCCGAGATCACCGAGCTGGTCGGCGACATGGGCGAGCTGGCGCCGGACCGGCGTGGGCCCGTACTGCCGCGTGACCTGCTGGAACCAGGGGCCCGGCGCGTCCTCGACGCCCTTCCCGCCCGCCGGGCCGCCACGGCCCGTGCGATCGCCCTGGGCGCCGGCACGGCGGAGGACGAAGCGGTCGGCAGGCTGTACGAACTCCGAGCACTTGGCTACGTCGAACGACATGGCGAGGGCTGGAAGTTGACACGCCAGGCCATGATCTCCGGTTCATCCGATCGACGCCGATGCTGACCTAGCGTGTTCGTCCGTCCGGGGGAACGCCGACTGCCCCGGCAATTCCCGGAGTTGGCGCCCCCACGGGGTCACGCAGTGCGACAGCTGCGACCCCGGGGAGCACCCGGCGCGGAGGGTTCGCGTACGGGCGATCCCTCGCCCTTCGCTCACTGCGACGCTCCAGTCACGCTACGCTCACGAGGATTCCGGCGTAGACGGCAGGACGACGCAGACGGCAACTCGACACAGGCACCAGGCAGCAGGCACCACCAGCTCACGGCAGAACGGCACAAGGCGACGAATGCCCCAGCACACCTCCGGGTCCGATCGGGCGGCAGTTCCCCCAGCCACCCGTGTCGACGTGCGACCGCCCGCCCCCTCGACGCTCGACGAGCTGTGGCGGTCGTACAAGGCGACGGGCGACGAGCGGCTGCGCGAGCAGCTGATCCTGCACTACTCGCCGCTGGTCAAGTACGTCGCGGGCCGGGTGAGCGTCGGCCTGCCGGCCAATGTCGAGCAGGCGGACTTCGTGTCGTCCGGGGTGTTCGGGCTGATCGACGCGATCGAGAAGTTCGACATCGACCGGGAGATCAAGTTCGAGACGTACGCGATCACACGCATCCGGGGCGCGATGATCGACGAACTGCGGGCGCTGGACTGGATCCCGCGGTCCGTGCGGCAGAAGGCGCGCAACGTCGAGCGGGCCTACGCCACCCTGGAGGCACGCCTGCGGCGCACCCCGTCCGAGGGTGAGGTGGCCGCCGAGATGGGCATCGCCGTGGACGAACTCCACGCGGTGTTCAGCCAGCTGTCGCTGGCGAACGTGGTGGCCCTGGAGGAGCTGCTGCATGTCGGGGGTGAGGGCGGCGACCGGCTGAGCCTGATGGACACGCTGGAGGACACCGCAGCCGACAACCCCGTCGAGGTGGCGGAGGACCGGGAGCTCAGACGGTTCCTGGCGCGGGCGATCAGCACCCTGCCCGAGCGGGAGAAGACCGTCGTCACGCTGTACTACTACGAGGGCCTCACCCTCGCGGAGATCGGCAACGTGCTCGGGGTGACGGAGAGCCGGGTCAGCCAGATCCACACCAAGTCCGTGCTCCAGCTCCGGGCGAAGCTGGCGAGTTTCGGCCGTTGACCTGGCCGAGGCCGCCCCGTCGGACGAAGCGTCTCCCGTGGGCGTTGATTCGTCCGTAAAGTGGTTGACGTGCCAAGGATTCGAGCGGCCTCCGTGGCCGAGCACCGGTCGATGCAGCGTGCCGCCCTGCTGGACGCGGCGCGCTCCTTGCTGTCCGAGGGCGGGACGGAGGCGCTGACGTTCCCCGCGCTCGCCGAGCGCACGGGACTCGCGCGGTCGTCCGTGTACGAGTACTTCCGGTCGCGGGCCGCCGTGGTCGAGGAGCTCTGCGAGGTCGACTTCCCCCTCTGGGCGGCGGAGGTCGAGGCGGCGATGGCCGCCGCGGACAGCCCCGAGGGCAAGGTCGAGGCGTATGTGCGGCAGCAGCTCGCACTGGTCGGGGACCGGCGGCACCGGGCCGTCGTCGCCATCTCGGCGAGTGAGCTCGACGCGGGGGCGCGGGAGAAGATCCGCGCCGCGCACGGTGGGCTCGCGACGCTGATCGTCGAGGCGCTGGGCGCACTGGGACACACACAGCCCCGGCTGGTCGCGATGCTGCTCCAGGGTGTGGTCGACGCGGCCGTACGGCGGATCGAGCTCGGCGCGGCGGAGGACCCCGAGTCGATCACCGAGGCGGCGGTCGCGATGGCGCTGCGGGGCGTTCGCGGCTGAGGCTCCGTTACTCCGTCCCGTCGGTTGCTCCGGTACCCGAACAACGGCAGGCCGCCCTGCGTCCCGATCACCCACAGTCCACCCCGCTACCGCGATCACCAGCAATTCGCCCTGGTGTCCCGATCACAGTCACTCCGGTACCCCCATGCGCCGGCGGTGACTCCGGCGCTCGAATCATCCAGAGTCACCCGGCACCCTGGCCACCGGCAGCAGCCGTGACGGGCCCCTGGTCAGCAGCCACGGGGGCAGCAAGGACAGCGGGTCCAGATAAGCGTCGGCTCTGAGCAGGCCCCAGTGAAGGCACGACGACGGGCAGTGCGAGGCGCCGGGTTCGAGGACGCCCAGGACATCGCCCGCGGCTACCTCGTCGCCCCTCTTCACCGAGGCCCGGACCGGTTCGTAGGTCGTCCGCAGGGGCGGATCGCCCGTGCCCGTCAGCTCCACCGAGACGACCCCGCGCCCCGCGACCCGGCCCGCGAACGACACACGGCCCGGCGCGACGGCCCGCACCGGGGCATCGGTGGCCGCCGTGAGGTCCACGCCCCGGTGGCCACGGCCGTACGCCGTCGCAGGGGGTTCCCAGCCCCGCAGGACCAACGGGCGCTGCCCCACGGGCCAGTTCCGCCCGACGGCCGGTACGGAGGTGTCGGCGCCCGGCGGACCGGCCGGGCCCTCCTCGGGGCTCGACGACGCCTCCGCGCCGCCCGGTCCGGTCCTGGCGGACGGCATCTCCTGCCGCATGGCCGCCGGCGGTACCGCGCCCGCCAGGGGCACGGGCCCGTCGCGCCCCAGGGAGGCGCCTGCGCCCGCTCCCGGTGGGATGCCCGCCACGGCGGCGACCGTCAGCGCCAGGAGCAGGCCCGGCCACGTCCATGTCCACGTCCACGTCCACGCACATCGTTTCGCTCGCATGAGAGAACCGTGCCGGAGCGCGGTCGATCATGGCCGGGATCTGTGGACCACCGGCGGCTTGTGGACAACGGCGTCACCCGGGGCCCCGCGGGTCCCGTACACTTCTGATGGCGACCCGGGCCACCGGGTCGACTTCGCACGCCCCGATACGAGGCCTGTCAGTGGTCCGTATCAGCGCCCCTCGGTCCTTCGCGGCACGGCGCGTCGCGGGCGTCAGGCGCGCGTGCCGTCCGGCACGCGCGGCACAACCGAGAAACACAAGGAGAACGGCCATGGCCGTCGTCACGATGCGGGAGCTGCTGGAGAGCGGCGTCCACTTCGGTCACCAGACCCGCCGCTGGAACCCGAAGATGAAGCGCTTCATCTTCACCGAGCGCAACGGCATCTACATCATCGACCTGCTCCAGTCGCTGTCGTACATCGACCGCGCCTACGAGTTCGTCAAGGAGACCGTCGCCCACGGCGGCACGGTCATGTTCGTCGGCACGAAGAAGCAGGCGCAGGAGGCCATCGCCGAGCAGGCCACCCGCGTCGGCATGCCGTACGTCAACCAGCGCTGGCTGGGCGGCATGCTCACCAACTTCTCGACCGTCTACAAGCGTCTGCAGCGCCTGAAGGAGCTTGAGCAGATCGACTTCGAGGACGTGGCGTCCTCCGGTCTGACCAAGAAGGAACTGCTGGTCCTCTCCCGCGAGAAGGCCAAGCTGGAGAAGACCCTCGGTGGTATCCGCGAGATGCAGAAGGTGCCCAGCGCCGTCTGGATCGTGGACACCAAGAAGGAGCACATCGCGGTCGGTGAGGCCCGGAAGCTCAACATCCCGGTCGTCGCCATCCTCGACACCAACTGCGACCCCGACGAGGTCGACTACAAGATCCCGGGCAACGACGACGCGATCCGCTCCGTCACCCTGCTCACCCGCGTGATCGCCGACGCCGTCGCCGAGGGCCTCATCGCCCGCTCGGGCGTCAAGACCGAGGGCGAGAAGGCCGCGGGCGAGCCGCTCGCCGAGTGGGAGCGCGACCTGCTTGAGGGCGGCGAGAAGAAGGCCGAGGAGACCCCGGCCGCCGAGGCCGAGAAGCCGGCCGAGGCTCCGGCCGCCGACGCTGCTCCGGCCGCCGACGCTGCTCCGGCCGCCGAGGCTGCTCCGGCGGCCGAGGCTCCGGCCGCCGACGCCGAGCAGGCCTGACACCAGGGCGTTGACGGCGGGAGCGGCACGGCACCCCACAGCGCCTCCGGCGCGGTGAAGTCCGCTCCCGCCGTTCACCCGTAGGTCGACGGCGCGTCAGGGATCCACGGCTGTATGTGGATCGCAACCCCGTAGATCTTCGATCCTCCAGACTTCGAGAAAGACTCACAGACTCATGGCGAACTACACCGCCGCCGACGTCAAGAAGCTCCGCGAGCTCACCGGCGCCGGCATGATGGACTGCAAGAAGGCGCTGGACGAGGCCGAGGGCAACGTCGAGAAGGCCGTCGAGGCGCTCCGCATTAAGGGCCAGAAGGGCGTCGCCAAGCGCGAGGGCCGCTCCGCCGAGAACGGCGCCGTGGTCTCCGTCATCGCCGACGACAACAGCTCCGGTGTCCTGGTCGAGCTGAAGTGCGAGACGGACTTCGTCGCCAAGGGCGAGAAGTTCCAGGCCGTCGCCAGCGTGATCGCCGAGCACGTCGCCAAGACCTCCCCGGCCGACATCGAGGCGCTGCTCGCCTCCGAGATCGAGGCCGGCAAGACCGTCCAGGCGTTCGTGGACGAGGCCAACGCCAACCTCGGCGAGAAGATCGTCCTGGACCGCTTCGCGCAGTTCTCCGACGGCTTCGTGACGGCGTACATGCACCGCACGATGCCCGACCTGCCGCCGCAGATCGGTGTCCTCGTCGAGCTCGACAAGCCGAACGCCGAGGTCGCCAAGGGCGTCGCCCAGCACATCGCCGCCTTCGCGCCGAAGTACCTCTCCAAGGAGGACGTCCCGGCCGAGGTCGTCGAGTCCGAGCGCCGCGTCGCCGAGGAGACCACCCGCGCCGAGGGCAAGCCGGAGGCCGCCCTGCCGAAGATCGTCGAGGGTCGCCTCAACGGCTTCTTCAAGGACGCCACGCTGCTGGGCCAGCCGTACGCGCTCGACAACAAGAAGTCCGTCCAGAAGATCCTGGACGAGGCCGGTGTCACCCTGAAGCGCTTCACGCGCATCAAGGTCGGCATCTGAGTCATTACAGCGATCGACGCGCGACCCCGCTAGGGTCGACAGCAGTCGTCCGAGTCGTCCGTGTCGCTCGCGTATGCCGTCCCGTACACGCGTGACGGACGACAGCAGATCTGACGAGGAGGCCATTGCCGCGCATGGGAAGCGAAACACGCCCCACCGGCAGTGGCCTTCTTCGTATGTGCAACAGCTGAAAGAGGCGGGAACCCCATGACCACCAAGGCCCAGAAGAGCGACGACGGCAAAGTACGCGGCCGGTTTCTGCTGAAGCTGTCCGGAGAGGCCTTCTCCGGCGGTGGGGGCCTGGGCGTGGACCCCGACGTGGTGCACAAGATCGCCCGCGAGATCGCGGCCGTCGTACGGGACGGCGCGCAGGTCGCGGTCGTCATCGGCGGCGGCAACTTCTTCCGCGGCGCCGAACTCCAGCAGCGCGGCATGGACCGCGCCCGGTCCGACTACATGGGCATGCTCGGCACCGTGATGAACTGCCTCGCGCTCCAGGACTTCCTGGAGAGGGAAGGCATCGACAGCCGGGTCCAGACCGCCATCACCATGGGCCAGGTCGCCGAGCCGTACATCCCGCTGCGCGCCGTGCGCCACCTGGAGAAGGGCCGCGTCGTCATCTTCGGCGCCGGTATGGGCATGCCGTACTTCTCCACCGACACCACCGCCGCCCAGCGCGCCCTGGAGATCGATGCCGAGGCGCTGCTGATGGGCAAGAACGGCGTGGACGGGGTCTACGACTCCGACCCCAAGACCAACCCGGACGCGGTCAAGTTCGACTCCCTCGGATACGGCGAGGTCATCACCCGCGACCTCAAGGTCGCCGACGCCACCGCGATCACCCTGTGCCGCGACAACAAACTGCCGATCCTCGTGTTCGAGCTTCTGGCGGAGGGAAATATCGCGCGGGCCGTCAAGGGTGAGAAGATCGGCACCCTCGTGGGTGAACAGGACAGCCGGGCCTGATCGGGGACCACCCCTGCCCGGAGGACGGACCCTGACCGGGGGATGGACAATGTTCTGATGGTCGGGAACCGTGCAGGAACAAGACGCGACGCAGCCGGCCGCCGACGTGACAGAGAACAGCAGCCGGGCCTACTCAAGACACGCAGGAGCAAGTGGTGATCGAAGAGACCCTCCTCGAAGCCGAGGAGAAGATGGAGAAGGCCGTCGTGGTCGCCAAGGAGGACTTCGCCGCGATCCGCACCGGTCGTGCGCACCCGGCGATGTTCAACAAGATCGTGGCGGACTACTACGGAGCGCTGACGCCGATCAACCAGCTGGCTTCGTTCTCGGTGCCGGAGCCGCGCATGGCCGTGGTGACCCCGTTCGACAAGAGCGCCCTGCGCAACATCGAGCAGGCGATCCGCGACTCCGACCTGGGCGTCAACCCGAGCAACGACGGAAACATCATCCGGGTGGTGTTCCCCGAGCTCACCGAGGAGCGTCGCCGCGACTACATCAAGGTCGCCAAGACCAAGGGCGAGGACGCCAAGGTGTCCATCCGCTCCGTCCGCCGCAAGGCCAAGGACGCCATCGACAAGCTGATCAAGGATGGCGAGGTCGGCGAGGACGAGGGCCGCCGCGCGGAGAAGGAGCTCGACGACACCACCGCGAAGTACGTCGCCCAGGTGGACGAGCTCCTCAAGCACAAGGAAGCGGAGCTGCTCGAAGTCTGATGAACGAGTCTTCCTGGGGGGCGCCGCCACACACCGGGTACTGGGGGCCGTCCGACCACGGGCCTGTCCAGGGGGTTGCCCCGGCGGGTCCCGCGTACGATGCGCACGTGGGTCCGCGTCCCTCGCGAACTCAGCCCATGCCCGTCGTGCCCGACGTCCCCGCGCATGGCGGAAACCAGGATGACGACCGGGGGGTCGCTCGGATGAGCGGCCCTTCGTTCCGCAACGAGATGCCGCCGGCGCAGCCTCACGGGGTGGCGCCGCAGAAGCCGGAGCCCATGCCCGACGCCCCTCAGCCCAGCCCGCGGAAGAAGAGCGCGGGCCGTGACCTGAGCGCCGCGATAGGGGTCGGCGTCGGGCTCGGGGCAGTGATCGTCGCCTCGTTGTTCATCGTCAAGGCCGTCTTCGTGGGCGTGGTCGCGGTCGCCGTGGTGGTGGGCCTGTGGGAGCTCACATCGCGTCTGCAGGAGCGCAAGTCCATCAAGGCGCCGCTCGTACCGCTCGCGGTCGGTGGCGCGGCGATGGTCGTCGCCGGGTACGTACGGGGCGCCGAGGGCGCGTGGGCGGCCATGGCGCTGACCGCGCTCGCGGTGCTGGTCTGGCGGATGACGGAGCCGCCGGAGAACTATCTCAAGGACGTCACGGCGGGGGTCTTCGCGGCCTTCTACGTCCCGTTCCTGGCCACCTTCGTCGCGCTGATGCTCGCCGCGGACGACGGTCCGTGGCGGGTCCTGACGTTCCTGCTCCTCACGGTCGTCAGCGACACGGGCGCGTACGCGGTCGGATGGCGCTTCGGCAGGCACAAGCTGGCCCCCCGCATCAGTCCCGGCAAGACCCGCGAAGGCCTGCTCGGCGCGGTCGCGTTCGCCATGGTGGCCGGCGCCCTGTGCATGCAGTTCCTCATCGACGACGGCACCTGGTGGCAGGGCCTGCTCCTCGGCCTCGCGGTCGCCGCCAGCGCCACGCTGGGCGATCTCGGCGAGTCGATGATCAAGCGTGACCTGGGCATCAAGGACATGGGCACGCTGCTGCCGGGCCACGGCGGGATCATGGACCGGCTGGACTCGTTGCTGCCCACCGCGCCGGTGGCGTGGCTGCTGTTCGTCCTCTTCGTGGGGTCCGGCTGACCGCCGTATCGCCGCTCACTCCTCACCCACCCCTTCCGTCCGTAGGATCACCTCAGGGAGATCGCGCGACGGGAGGGGTGGGGCGTATGCGGGAGCTGCGCAGCCCGGACGAACTCCAGGAGTGGCTCCGGAGCAACGGCATCCCCTCCGAGTCATGGGGCGTCGGCGCCGTGAAGTCCGTGCGGAACCTGTGGGACGAGATCACCTCGGGCGAGGCGACCCTGTCGGACGATCCACCGCTGCGCCGGGTGTCGGTCGTCAGCGTGCGCATCCGGCGGGACGGGAAGCAGCTCACGGAGGTCGGGCAGCTGATGGTGGGCGGAGCCCCGCGGAAGAGGAGCACACCGCCCACCGAGAAGATGAAGCCGGGGGAGACGGTGATCGCGGCGGCGCTGCGGTGCCTGGCCGAGGAACTCGGAGTCCGGGCAACGGACGTCACCATCGATCCGCACTCCCTGTCGGTGACCGTCGAGAACGTCGTCTCACCCTCGTATCCCGGCCTGCCGAGCGAATACCGCCTCCATACGGTCGACGCCCAGGTCTCCGGCCTTCCCGGAACCAGCTTCACGACCCAAGAGGCCTCCGGCAGCGGCGATGCGGTCATCTCCACCCACTACTGGGAGTGGCGGTAACGGGCGGACACCGCCGAGGCGAGGACCTTTCACGGCAACGGACGTATGACTCCGCTTCAGAACGCGTCGCCGACCGTGCCGACGGTCCAGGCGCCGTGGCTGTTTCCGGGTTCGGGGCCCGGAAATCGATCTGCGACACTGGTACGGCCATGCCTAAGCCCGGAGAACTCACTTTCGTCGCGCCGCGCGGAGCCAAGAAGCCGCCGCGGCATCTCGCTGATCTCACGCCCGCCGAGCGCAAGGAGGCGGTGGCCGCGGTCGGGGAGAAGCCGTTTCGTGCGAAGCAGCTGTCTCAGCACTACTTCGCGCGGTACGCGCACGACCCGGAGCAGTGGACCGACATCCCCGCCGGTTCGCGCGCCAAGCTGCGGGAGGCGCTGCTTCCCGAGCTGATGACGGTCGTGCGGCACCTGTCCACGGACGAGGACACCACCCGCAAGACCCTGTGGCGGCTCTTCGACGGCACGCTCGTCGAGTCCGTGCTGATGCGCTACCCGGACCGCGTCACCATGTGCATCAGCTCGCAGGCCGGGTGTGGCATGAACTGCCCGTTCTGTGCCACCGGGCAGGCAGGGCTCGACCGGAATCTGTCCACCGCCGAGATCGTGCACCAGATCGTGGACGGGATGCGGGCCCTCAGGGATGGAGAGATCCCGGGCGGGCCGGCGCGGCTCTCCAACATCGTGTTCATGGGCATGGGCGAGCCGCTCGCCAACTACAAGCGTGTTGTCGGTGCCATTCGCGCGCTCACCGATCCCGAGCCGGACGGGCTCGGGTTGTCCCAGCGGGGGATCACGGTGTCCACCGTCGGGCTCGTGCCGGCCATTCACCGGTTCGCCGACGAGGGCTTCAAGTGCCGGCTCGCCATCTCGCTGCACGCCCCCGACGACGAGCTGCGCGACACCCTCGTACCGGTCAACACGCGGTGGAAGGTGCGGGAGGTGCTGGATGCCGGGTGGGAGTACGCGGCGAAGTCCGGGCGGCGGCTGTCCATCGAGTACGCGCTGATCCGGGACATCAACGACCAGGCGTGGCGCGGTGACCGCCTCGGGCGGCTGCTCAAGGGCAAGCCCGTGCACGTCAATCTGATTCCGTTGAACCCGACGCCCGGTTCGAAGTGGACGGCCTCGCGGCCCGAGGACGAGAAGGCGTTCGTCGAGGCGATCGCCGCGCACGGTGTGCCGGTGACCATTCGGGACACCCGTGGACAGGAGATCGACGGGGCCTGCGGTCAGCTGGCGGCCACCGAGCGGTAATCTGAGCGCGTACATCTCAATATTCCGGCAGGGGAGCGCCACAGCGCTGAGAGTGCGGCACGGGCCGCAGACCCTCTGAACCTCGCCCAGGTCATTCTGGGTAGGGAGATCGGTCGTCACTCAAGCTGTTGCGTCCTGCCCGGGATTCTCGGAGCTGTCCGGTGATCCCGGGCAGGGCCGCGTCTTCTCCTGGTCATCCCCAGGAGGAATTCAAGTGAGCACTGGCAAGAAGGTCGTGGCAGCCGCCGTCGGGCTCGGTCTGGCCACGCTGTCCGCGTGTGGGTCGTCCGACTCGGGCAGCGGCGGCTCGGGTTCCGGTTCGAAGACCGTGACCCTCGTCAGCCACGACTCCTTCGCCGCGTCCAAGGACGTGCTGAAGGCGTTCGAGAAGGAATCCGGGTACGAGGTCAGGGTCCTGAAAGACGGTGACGCCGGTCAGGCCGTCAACAAGGCCATCCTGACCAAGGACAACCCGCAGGGCGATGTCTTCTTCGGCGTCGACAACACGCTGCTCTCGCGGGCGCTGGACAACGGGCTGTTCCAGTCCTACGAGGCGAGGGGTTCTGACTTGATCCGGCCACAGTACCGGGCCGACCAGGGCAAGCACCGGGTCACACCCGTCGACTCGGGAGACATATGCGTCAACTACGACAAGGCGTACTTCAGTGAGCACAAGCTGACGCCACCGGCCTCCTTCGACGACCTGATCAAGCCCGAGTACAAGAACCTCCTCGTCACCGAGAACGCCTCCACCTCCTCACCCGGCCTCGGCTTCCTGCTCGGCACCGCCGCCAGGTACGGCGACGAACGCTGGCAGGACTACTGGAAGAAGCTCAAGGCGAACGGCGTGAAGGTCGTCGACGGCTGGGAGCAGGCCTACAACGAGGAGTTCTCCGGATCCGCGGGCGGCAGGAAGGCGAAGGGCGACCGGCCGCTCGTCGTCTCGTACGCCTCCTCGCCGCCCGCCGAGGTCGTCTTCGCCGACCCGAGGCCGAAGACCGCGCCGACCGGGGTGGCGTACGGCACCTGCTTCCGGCAGATCGAGTACGCGGGACTGCTCAGCAACGCCAGGAACAGCGAGGGCGGCAAGGCGTTGCTGGACTTCCTGGTCAGCAAGGAGTTCCAGGAGGACATGCCGCTCAGCATGTTCGTCCACCCGGTGATCGAGGGGGCGTCGCTGCCCGAGGAGTTCACCGAGTACGGTCCCGCCGCCAAGGACCCCGAGACCATGGCGCCCTCGCGGATCGCCGCCAACCGTGACCAGTGGGTCAAGTCGTGGACGTCACTCGTACTGAAGTAGCCGTCGACCGGAGACGGGCGGGGAGCGCGGTGCGGCTCGGACTCATGGCCCTGCCCGTCGCGTTCTTCGCGGTGTTCTTCGCCTGGCCCGTCGCCGCGATCGTGGCGCGCGGGCTGAAGGTGGACGGGGCGTGGCGGTTCGGACGGATCGTGGACGTGGTCGCGCAGTCCGACATCCGGCACGTGCTGTGGTTCACCACCTGGCAGGCGCTTGCTTCGACGGCGCTCACGCTGCTGATCGCACTCCCCGGCGCGTATGTCTTCGCTCGCTTCGACTTCCCCGGCAAGCACGTGCTGCGGGCGGTCGTGACGGTCCCGTTCGTGCTGCCGACCGTCGTCGTCGGTACGGCGTTCCTGGCCCTCGTCGGGCGCGGCGGGCTCCTCGACGAGTTGTGGGGCGTACGGCTCGACACGACCGTGTGGGCCATCCTGCTGGCCCACGTCTTCTTCAACTACGCGGTGGTCGTACGGACCGTCGGCGGGCTGTGGGCCCAGCTGGACCCGCGCCAGGAGGAGGCCGCGCGGATGCTCGGCGCATCGCCGCTGAGGGCCTGGCGCGGGGTCACCCTGCCCGCCCTCGCGCCCGCCGTGGCCGCCGCCGCGCTGATGGTCTTCCTCTTCACCTTCACCTCCTTCGGCGTGGTGCAGATCCTCGGCGGGCCGGCCTTCTCGACGCTGGAGGTGGAGATCTACCGGCAGACCTCGGAGATCTTCGACCTCGCCACCGCCGCCGTGCTCACGATCGTCCAGTTCGCGGCCGTGGGCGCCATCCTGGCCGTGCACGCCTGGACCGTACGGCGGCGGGAGACCGCCCTGCGCCTGGTCGACGCGGACAGCACGGCCCGGCGGCCGCGCGGCGCCGGACAGTGGGCGCTGCTGGCCGGCGTCCTCGTCACCGTCGCCGTACTGCTCGTGCTGCCACTCGCCGTGCTGGTGCGACGCTCCCTGGACGCACCCGGCTTCGGCTACTACCGGGCGCTGGCGGGCGAGGACGGCGGCACGTTCCTCGTCCCGCCGATCGAGGCGATCGGCAACTCGCTGCGGTACGCCCTCGCCGCGACCGCCATCGCCGTGGTGATCGGCTCTCTCGCCGCCGCGGCCCTCACCCGCCGTGACGCGGGCCGGCTGGTCCGCGGCTTCGACGCGCTGCTGATGCTGCCGCTGGGCGTCTCCGCGGTGACCGTCGGCTTCGGTTTCCTGATCGCCCTCGACGAGCCGCCCCTCGACCTGCGCTCCTCCTGGATCCTCGTGCCGCTCGCCCAGGCCCTGGTGGGTGTCCCCTTCGTCGTACGGACCATGCTGCCCGTGCTGCGGGCCGTGGACGTACGGCTGCGGGAGGCGGCTGCCGTGCTCGGTGCGTCGCCGTGGAGGGTGTGGCGGGAGGTCGATCTGCCGATGGTGCGGCGGGCGCTGCTGGTCGCGGCCGGGTTCGCGTTCGCCGTGTCGCTCGGGGAGTTCGGGGCGACGGTGTTCATCGCGCGGCCCGACAGCCCGACGCTGCCGGTCGCCGTGGCGCGGCTGCTCGGCCGGCCCGGTGACCTCAACTACGGCCAGGCGATGGCCCTTTCAACGATTCTGATGGTGGTGTGCGCGGTGGCGCTGCTGGTGCTGGAGCGGCTGCGCACCCACCGGACCGGGGAGTTCTAGATGCCGCTGAGCCTGTTGAGCCTTCAGGACGCGACCGTCCGCTTCGGCGGGCGGGCCGTGCTCGACGCCGTCGGCCTCGATGTCGCCGAACACGAGATCGTGTGCGTCCTCGGGCCCAGCGGCAGCGGCAAGTCGACACTGCTACGGGCGGTGGCGGGGCTGCAACCCCTGTCCGGCGGGCGGGTGCTGCTCGACGGGCGGGACCAGACCGGGGTGCCCGCGCACCGGCGCGGGGTGGGCCTGATGTTCCAGGACCATCAGCTGTTCCCGCAGCGCGATGTGGGCGGGAACGTGGCTTTCGGGCCGCGGATGCACGGCGAGGCGAAGGGCGAACGGGCCGCGCGCGTCCGGGAGTTGCTGGAGCTGGTCGGGCTGCCGGGGGCCGAACGCCGGGCCGTGACATCCCTCTCCGGCGGTGAGCAGCAGCGCGTGGCCCTGGCCCGCGCGCTCGCCCCGAGGCCCAGGCTGCTGATGCTGGACGAACCCCTCGGTCAGCTGGACCGATCGCTGCGCGAGCGGCTCGTGGTAGAACTCCGGGGGCTCTTCCATGAGTTGGGCACCACCGTACTCGCCGTGACGCACGACCAGGGTGAGGCGTTCGCGCTCGCCGACCGGGTGGTGGTGATGCGGGACGGAAGGATCGCCCAGTCCGGCACCCCGCTTGAGGTGTGGCAGCGGCCGGCGGACGAGTTCGTGGCGCGTTTCCTCGGCTTCGACAACGTGGTCGCGGCGACCGTGAGCGGCCAGGCCGCGGACACCCCCTGGGGCAAGGTGCCCGTGCCGGAGGGAACACCGCAGGGGCCGGCCGCGCTGCTCGTCAGGCCCGCGGGCGTACGGCTCGTGAAGCCCGCGGAGGGGCTGCGCTGCACCGTGGCGGCGCGGACGTTCCGGGGCACCCACGTCACCGTCCACCTGCAACCCCGGGACGCGCCGGGACTGGAGGCGGCGTGTGCCCTGCGGGAGGCGCCGGGGCCCGGGGACGAGGTGGGTGTGGCGTTCGACGCAGCGGAAGTCGTCGTGCTCATGGAGCCTTCGGCCAGGGCCTAGGGTCAGGATCATGACCCCACTCGAACATGACCGCTATTGCGACGAGATCGACCAGCAGGTACGGCAGCTGAGATCGGTGGTGACCTCCGGCGCGGACCTCACGGCGACCGTGCCGACCTGCCCCGACTGGTCCCTGGAGCAGTTGGTGCGGCATGTCGGAGGGGCGCTGCGCTGGGTGGACCACATCGTCCGCTCACGGGCGCGGGACCAGGTGCCAGACGATGAGGTGCCGCACTTCAAGGGCCCCGAGGAACAGGGCGACCCGGCCGCACTGGACGCCTGGCTCGCCGAGACCGGCGCGTCGGTCGTCGAGGCCATACGCGCGGCCGGGCCCGACACCCCGGTGTGGACCTGGTCCTGGGACCGGAGCACGGCGTTCTGGGCCCGGCGGATGGCCCACGAGATCACGATCCACCGCGCGGACGCGACACTCGCCGCCGGGCTGCCGTACGAGGTGGCGCCCGAGATCGCCGCCGACGCCATCGACGAGTGGCTGCAGATCGTCGAGTTCGTGCAGCGGGCGATGCCGGACAGCGCCGCGAGCGCGCTGCGCGGACCGCACCGCAGCATCCACCTCCACGCGACCGACGCCCCGGACGGCGTGAACGCCGAGTGGTTCATCGAGCTCACCGAGGAGGGTCTCGCCTGGCGCCGGGGTCACGAGAAGGCGACGGTGGCGCTGCGGGGACCGCTCACGGAGGTGCTGCTCGCCTTCTACCGCCGGCTTCCGCCCGACGACGGGCGATTGGAGGTGCTGGGAGACCGGGAACTGCTGGACTTCTGGCTGGAGCGGGCGACGTTCGGGTGAGTGACGCACAGCGGCGGCCCGCCCCCTGGTCGAGGGGACGGGCCGGAACGCTTCAGCGGGACGTGGCCTCGCGACGGCGCGTGCTGTAGTAGATGGCGCCACCTCCGACCGCCAGGAAGGCGGCGGCGACCCCGGCGATCACCGGGGTGTTGGAGTCGGCACCGGTCTCGGCGAGGTTCGAGTCGCCCTCGGGCGACGGGGTGTTGCCGTCCCCGGCGGGTTCCGGAGCGGTGCTCTCCGACTCCGACTCCGCCGGCACCGGTGTGGCGGTGTCGGTGTCCGCGGGGGTGGACGGCTTGTCCGACGGCTTCGGGTTCTCCGGCGCCGGCGGGTTGTCCTCGTCCGTCTCGCATGCCTCGGACGGCGTGGTCAGGTTCGGCTTGATGTCCTCGTCGACGTAGCCCTTGGCCTTGACGTGGACGCGGTACTCGGCGTTCGGCTCCCAGTCCTCCGAGAACGTGACGGTGACGCCCTTGGCCGTCGAGTCCTCGATGGTCTGCGTTCCGACCAGCCGCTCGTCCGCGCCGTTGTTCTCCAGGTAGACGGAGACCTCGGCGGTGACGCCCGTGGGGTCCACGTCGGTGACGCTGATGACGCCCTTGCCCTGGGCGTCGCACTCGGCCTTGGCCGAGAAGTCACGGATGCTGCAGGCCATTGCGTTGCCCGCGACGCCGAGCACGAGTGCGACGGACGCGGAGACAACACCCAGGAACCGCACCGATCGTGCGGTGCGCGGAGATATGGACACGGTTGCCCTTCAAGGGAAATGCGGGGGGTTCGGGCTACACATGTGACAGCTGTAAGCCCATGTGGCAACAGGTTTATAAGCGCGGCGTAAGTACTGTCAATCCGGCGGCGCCTCACCGCAGTTGGGCTTTGCCCGCTCATTAACCGCCGTGCCGTTTCAACCGCCGAGACGTGCGAGGGCCTCCGGCGCCTCCTCGACGCGGTCCACCAGCGCGATCCGCGACTCCATCGACCGTTCCCGGGCCAGCGACCTCAACAGGGGCCAGGCGGGGAGGCGCTCCGTCCAGTGGGCGCGGTCCACGAGGACCATGGGGGTGGGTTCGCCGCGCGACTCGTAGTAGTTCGGGGTCGCGTTGTCGAAGATCTCCTGCACCGTGCCGGCGGCGCCGGGCAGGAAGACGACGCCCGCGTTCGAGCGCGCCAGCAGACCGTCCTCGCGCGTGGCGTTGGCGAAGTACTTGGCGACGTGGGAGGCGAAGGCGTTCGGCGGCTCGTGGCCGTAGAACCAGGTGGGGATGCCGACCGAGGCGTTGCCCTTCGGCCAGCGGGCGCGCACCTCGAACGCGCACCGCGCCCATTCGGTGATCGACGGCGTGAACGAGGGCGCCTTCCCGACGAGCCGGCAGGCCTCCTCCAGCATGGCGTCGTCGTACGGGGCCGCGTACGCACCGAGGTTCGCCGCCTCCATCGCCCCCGGGCCGCCGCCCGTCGCCACCGTGAAACCGGCGCGGGCCAGGGCGCGGCCGAGCCGGGCGGCGCCCTCGTACGCCTGCGTGCCGCGCGCCATCGCGTGGCCGCCCATCACGCCCACCACCCGTGCTCCGCTCAGGAGTTCGTCGAGGGCGTCGGAGACGGAGTCGTCGTGGACGGCGCGCAGCATCGACGCGTAGATGTCGCCGTCGGCCTTGGTGCGCTGGAACCAGGCGTACGCCAAGGCGTCCGGTGTCTCCTCGTAGCCCTTGCCGAGTGAGGCGAACAGCTCGTCGGGTGTGTAGACATGAGCGCGGTAGGGGTCGAAGGGCAGGTCCGGGACGGGCGGGAAGACCAGGGCACCGTCGGCGCGTATCTTCGCCTCGGCGTTCTCCCGCATGAGGCAGCCGAGGAAGACGGCGCCGGAGGTGTCCGTGGCGAGCAACTCCCTTGTACGGTCCGTCAGATCGACGCCCTGGACGCGGTATCCGACGAGCGTGCCGCGGGCCGAGACGGTCGCGTCGAACTCCTCCCGCGTCTCTATCTCACGGTCGTTGTGGTGGGCCGCATGGGCGGGGCTCGTCTGCACCGGCTCATGCTAGTGCCCCTGCCGGGGCTAGGGCCTGTGTCGAAAGTGGCGCCTGCCGGGCGACGTCTGGCACGCACTCTCGCCGCACCGGGCGAAAGCCCAAGTACATCCAGTACGAGGGCTTCCGCCCGGCACGCCGAGAGCACGCACCAGACGCCGCCCGGCCCGCCCTCCGGGCGGACGCCGCCACTTTCGACACAGGCCCTAGGTCCTGTCGTCACACCCCTTGCCGTCTTCTCGGAGGACAGGCTCCACGGCCTCCGCGGGCACGGCGTGCTCAGCCCTGGACCGCCGCCGGATCCATCCACACGACCTCCCAGGTGTGGCCGTCCGGGTCGTCGAAGGAGCGGCTGTACATGAAGCCCTGGTCCTGGGTGTCTCCGGTCGCCGAGCCGCCCGCCGCGATCGCCCTGTCGACGAGCTCGTCCACCTTCTCGCGGCTCTGAGCGCTCAGACACAGCAGCACCTCGCTGGTCTTGGCCGAGTCCGCGATCTGCTTCTTCGTGAAGCTCTGGTAGAACGGCTTCGTCAGCAGCATGGCGAAGATCGTGTCGCTGATCACCACACAGGCGGCCTTGTCGTCGCTGAACTGCGGGTTGATCGTGTAGCCGAGCTCCGTGAAGAACTTCTTCGAGGTGTCCAGGTCGTTCACGGGCAGGTTCACGAAGATCATCTGCTGGTACATGGGTGGTCTCTCCCGTCGGTGTCGATCCGTTCGTGGGGTAGACCGGAGGGCCGCGCGGAACTCATCGCCGGGCGCGGATTTCTTCGCGGGAATTCCCGGGGCGGTGTCCGAGTGCCGTCAGCGAGCCAGAGGCGCGGCCGCGAGCGCCGCGACCGTCCAGGTCAGCGGGGCGAACACGGCGAGCAGGAGACCCGCGCGCAGCACGGCCGCGGAGCGCAGTACGGCCGCGGGCGCGCCGAGCCGCAGGAGGGCCGCCACGGTCTCCGCGCGCGTGGTCCGCGCCTCGATCGCGGCCGTCGCCAGCGTGAGGAGCGTGCAGCCCGTGACCAGGAGCGCGCCCAGCACCGTGAGCGGGCCCACGTCGAGCCGCGCCCCGGTGTGCAGGGTGGCCATGGCGTACGCGCCCGAGGCCACCGCGCACACCACACCGAGGGGGCGTCCGATCCGGCGGGCCTCCTCCTGGAGGATGCGCCCGGCGAGCAGCCGTAGCGCCCCCGGCCGTACGGCCTGCAACAGCAGCGCGCACAGATGGGTCAGCCCCGGCCCGGCGAGGATCAGTCCGACTGCCGTGAGCATCCATCCGGCGAGCACCCCGGCCGGGCTGCCCGCGGAGCCACCGGGGAGAGTGAGGCCGGGGGCGGGGCCGGAGCGGCTCGCGTACATCTCGAAGGCGAGACCGGCGGCGAGCACGGCCACCCCCCACGGGAGGCCGCCGGGGGCGGGCCGGGGAGCGGTGGAGCGGTACGGGTCGGACTGCTGGGCGGTCCCGGGCGCCGGGGCGTACGAGCCGGACGACGCACCCAGCGCCAGCGCCTCGGACAGGGCGTGCGAGCCGGTGTTGCCGCGCCCGGCGCGGGTCTGGGCACGGGTGAGGCCGTCGGCGGGGGTACCCGGCTGTGGCGTCTCCTGGTGCTGGGCGGCGGCCGGGTGTCCGGGGTGTTCAGGCGCTTCGTGCTGGGGGCCGACCGGATGTTCCTCGGGTCGCCCCGTCTTCTTCCGCCGGAGTCCGCCCGGCTGCCCCGCGCGCCCCGGTGCGCCACCCCGGGGACGCAGCAGCAGCGCGGTCGCCAGCGAGGCGATCACCGGGACCAGCAACAGCAGTGTCAGTGCGGCCGGGAGGGGCAGGGGGTGGTCCGCGGCCACGGTGTCCGGGGCGGTGCCGTCGAGGGGGACCCCCGTCAGGTCGCCGCGCAGAAGGAGGAAGTACAGCAGGGCGAGCAGCGAGCCGAGCGTGGTGGACAGGGCCGTCGTCAGCGCCGAGACGGCCATCAGGCGGCCCGGGCCGAGGCCGATCGCCGCGAGACCCGGGCGGGGGCGCGTCCCCGGGTCCGTACGGGCGACCGCCACCGCGAAGTACACCGTGGCCGCCAGCGGCACCCCGCACCACACGAGCCGCAGCACGGAACCGGTGGGCGCGTCCGGGTGCGCCAGCGCGTGCCCCAGCGCGCACAGCAGCAGGAAACCCGTGCCCGCCGACGCCGCCGTGACCAGCAGGCGGCGCAGGTGGACGGCCGGCTGGGCGCCGCGGGCTAGACGGAGAGCGAGCACGCGGCCCGGCCTTCCGTATCGGAGGCATGGGGGAGGCTGACGGAGCGCACGCGCCGTCCGTCGAGCAGCGACACCGTTCGGTCGGCCAGCGCCGCGGTGTCCGGGCACGTGGTGGCGAGGACGACCGTGATCCGGTGCGAACGGGCCGCCGCCGCGAGGGTCCGCAGGACGTGGGCGCACTCGGCGCGGTGCAACGGCGCGGTCGGCTCGTCCGCGAACAGCACGGTGGGGGAGCCGACCAGCGCGCGGGCGACAACCACGCGCTGGCGCTCGGAGTACAGCAGGGCGTGCGGGCGCTTGCGGGCGCAGTCGCCGATGTCCAGGCGCTCCAGCCACTCCAGCGCGGCGGTCTTGGCGGCCCGGCGGCCGGTGCCGCGCAGCATCAGCGGCAGGGCGGCGTTCTCCCAGGCGGTCAGTTCGGGGACGAGGGCGGGCTCGGGGTCGATCCAGCCGAAGCGTTCCCGGCGCAGCCGCTCACGGGTGTGCGGCCGCAGGGTGTGCACGGGAGTGCTGTTGAACCACACCTCGCCCTGCTGCGGCAGGACCTGTCCCGAAAGGCAGCGCAGGAGCGTGGTCTTGCCGCTGCCGCGCGGACCGCTGACCGCGAGGATCTCGCCCTCGCGGACGCCGATCGACACGCCGTGAAGCGCGGGCGAGCCATCGTGGGTGTGGGTCAGGCCGTGTGCCCAGAGCACGTCGTTGTCCGGCGGGGCCACCATGGGCGTACACCTCGGTTCAGATCAGGATTGCCGTGGGGAGTCCCCCGTACGGGGGAACGAAGGCAGGGCCGATCGGTCACTGGGCACGCTAGGCAGCGGGTGGGGCGGGGCCGGACAGTACGCGGCCCCGGGCCGCCGTTTCTCACTCGAACGGGCGGCTCCGGGGCCGTTTTTCATCACACTCTCACCTGATCAGAGTCTCACCCGATCGGAGTCGTGACGATCACGGACGATCACAGCTTGGTCCACGCCTCCGTCAGCGTGGCCCGCAGGATCTGCTCGATCTCGTCGAACGTCCCCTGGTCCGAGATCAGCGGCGGCGCGAGCTGGACGACCGGGTCGCCGCGGTCGTCGGCGCGGCAGTACAGGCCGTTGTCGAAGAGCGCCCTGGACAGGAAGCCGTACAGGATCCGCTCGGTCTCCTCGTCGTCGAACGTCTCCTTGGTGGCCTTGTCCTTGACGAGTTCGATGCCGTAGAAGAAGCCGTTGCCGCGGACGTCGCCGACGATCGGCAGGTCGTGCAGCTTCTCCAGCGTGGACCGGAAGGCCGCCTCGTTGTCGAGTACGTGCTGGTTCAGGCTCTCGCGCTCGAACAGGTCCAGGTTGGCGAGGCCGACCGCCGCCGACACGGGGTGACCGCCGAAGGTGTAGCCGTGCAGGAAGGTGTTGTCGCCCTGGTAGAAGGGCTCGGCCAGGCGGTCGGAGACGATGCACGCGCCTATCGGGGAGTAGCCCGAGGTCATGCCCTTGGCGCAGGTGATCATGTCCGGGACGTAGCCGAACTTGTCGCAGGCGAACATCGTGCCGAGCCGGCCGAAGGCGCAGATGACCTCGTCCGAGACCAGCAGCACGTCGTACCGGTCGCAGATCTCGCGCACCCGCTGGAAGTAGCCGGGCGGCGGCGGGAAGCAGCCGCCCGCGTTCTGCACGGGCTCCAGGAAGACCGCCGCGACCGTCTCCGGGCCCTCGAAGAGGATCTGCTGCTCGATCTGGTCGGCGGCCCAGCGGCCGAAGGCCTCGGGGTCGTCGCCGTGGATCGGCGCGCGGTAGATGTTGGTGTTCGGGACCTTGTGCGTGCCCGGGACGAGCGGTTCGAAGGGGGCCTTCAGGGCGGGGAGGCCGGTGATGGACAGGGCGCCCTGCGGGGTGCCGTGGTAGGCGACGGCGCGGGAGATGACCTTGTACTTGGTCGGCTTGCCCGTGAGCTTGAAGTACTGCTTGGCGAGCTTCCACGCGGTCTCGACCGCCTCGCCGCCGCCGGTGGTGAAGAAGACCTTGTTCAGGTCGCCGGGCGCGTGGTGGGCCAGCCGTTCGGCCAGCTCCACCGCCTTCGGGTGGGCGTAGGACCACACCGGGAAGTAGGCCAGCTCCTGCGCCTGCTTGGACGCGGTCTCGGCGAGCTCCGTGCGGCCGTGCCCCGCCTGGACCACGAACAGGCCGGCGAGGCCGTCGAGGTAACGCCTGCCCCTGTCGTCGTAGATGTGGGTGCCCTCGCCCCGCACGATGGTGGGGACGGGGGACTTCTCGTACGAGGACATGCGGGTGAAGTGCATCCACAGGTGGTCGTACGCGGTCCGGCTGAGGTCCTTGGAACTGCTGAGGTCCTTGGGGTCGCTGAGGTCCTTGGAACTGTCGGTGCTCACGGTTATCGGGTCCTCACGGTCATCGGGTCCCCCACATGTAGGTCTGCTTCTTGAGCTTCAGGTAGACGAAGCTTTCGGTGGAGCGCACTCCGGGGACGGCCCGGATGCGTTTGTTGATGACCTCCAGGAGGTGGTCGTCGTCCTCGCAGACGATCTCCACCATGAGATCGAAGGAGCCGGCGGTCATCACCACGTACTCGCACTCGCCCATGGCGCTCAGCGCGTCGGCCACGGACTCCACGTCGCCCTCGACGGTGACGCCGACCATCGCCTGGCGGCGGAAGCCCACGGTGAGCGGGTCCGTGACGGCGACGATCTGCATCACGCCCTGGTCGAGCAGCTTCTGGACGCGCTGGCGCACGGCCGCCTCGGACAGGCCCACCGCCTTGCCGATCGCGGCGTACGGCCGGCGGCCGTCCTCCTGGAGCTGCTCGATGATGGCGAGGGAGACGGCATCCAGGTGCGGGGTGCCGTTCCTGGACTCGCGGGTGTCCCGGGGGTCCCTGGGGTCTGCGCTTCGACTGGCCACGGGCTCACTGTGCATGAGGAGTCAACAGTTTCGCAAGGCTCAATCGATGAAATTCGTTGTCCAGGGGCCTGTCGTTTGCGGATTCCGTAGCTCTGCTGGGATCGGTGCTGTTGAAAACGTGGCTGAGCGGGCTAGTGTGGGTGTCTCAGAGATTGGACACTCAGACACCCGGGCACATCCGGCCTCGGGACACGAGAACTTGGAGGGTCGGCAGTGAGCACCGAGCTGCGTCGTCTGCGCAACTACATCAACGGTGAATTCCGCGATGCCGCCGACGGGCGGACCACCGAGGTCGTCAATCCCGCGACCGGCGAGGCCTACGCGACGGCGCCGCTGTCCGGGCCCGCGGACGTCGACGCCGCGATGCAGGCCGCCGCCGCGGCCTTCCCGGGCTGGCGCGACACGACACCCGCCGAGCGTCAGAAGGCCCTGCTGAGGATCGCGGACGCCTTCGAGGAGCGGGCCGAGGAGCTCATCGCGGCCGAGGTGGAGAACACGGGCAAGCCGATCGGGCTGACCCGCACCGAGGAGATCCCGCCGATGGTCGACCAGATCCGCTTCTTCGCGGGCGCGGCCCGCATGCTGGAGGGGCGGAGCGCCGGTGAGTACATGGAGGGCATGACCTCGATGGTCCGGCGCGAGCCCGTCGGTGTCTGCGCGCAGGTCGCGCCCTGGAACTACCCGATGATGATGGCCGTGTGGAAGTTCGCCCCGGCGATCGCGGCGGGCAACACCGTCGTGCTGAAGCCGTCGGACACCACCCCTGCCTCCACCGTCCTGATCGCCGAGATCCTGGGCTCGATCCTGCCCAAGGGCGTCTTCAACGTGGTCACCGGCGACCGTGAGACCGGCCGGTTGATGGTGGAGCACGACATCCCGGCCATGGCGTCCATCACCGGCTCCGTACGCGCCGGTATGCAGGTCGCCGAGTCCGCGTCCAAGGACCTCAAGCGCGTCCACCTGGAGCTGGGCGGCAAGGCCCCGGTCGTCGTCTTCGAGGACACCGACATCCCCAAGGCCGTCGAGGACATCTCCGTCGCGGGCTTCTTCAACGCGGGCCAGGACTGTACGGCCGCCACCCGCGTCCTCGTGCACGAGTCCATCCACGACGAGTTCGTGGCCGCGCTCGCCAAGGCCGCCGCCGAGACCAAGACCGGCCGGCCGGACGACGAGGACGTGCTGTACGGGCCGCTCAACAACCCGAACCAGCTCAAGCAGGTCTCCGGCTTCATCGAGCGGCTGCCCGCCCACGCCAAGGTCGAGACCGGCGGCCACCAGGTCGGCGAGAAGGGCTACTTCTACGCGCCGACCGTCGTCTCCGGCCTGAAGCAGGACGACGAGATCATCCAGAAGGAGGTCTTCGGACCGGTCATCACCGTCCAGTCCTTCTCGGACGAGGCCCAGGCGATCCAGTGGGCGAACGGCGTCGAGTACGCCCTCGCCTCCTCCGTCTGGACCAAGGACCACGCGCGCGCGATGCGGCTGTCCAAGGCGCTCGACTTCGGCTGCGTGTGGATCAACACGCACATCGCGCTGGTCGCGGAGATGCCCCACGGCGGCTTCAAGCAGTCCGGGTACGGCAAGGACCTGTCGGCGTACGGGTTCGACGACTACACGCGGATCAAGCACGTGATGACCTCCCTGGACTGACATCCGGGCAGGTGCGCGGCCCCGGGCGGGATCCGATCCCACCCGGGGCCGCGCGCGTCGCACGCCACGAAGGACGGCCACGCGATGGACTCACCGTGCCGTGAGCCCGCCCCGGGCCGCGATGCGCTCACGGATACGTGCGGCCATGCCGGACGCTTCCCCGGGCCGCGTCGCCAGCACGCCGTTCTCGGCCATCAGCGCGTGGAACTGCTGCCGCTCGTACGGCACGCCCGGCGGCAGGCCGGCGATGTGCCAGTGCAGATGCGCGTTGCCCTGCCGGCTTCCCAGCGAGTACAGGTAGGTCCGCTCGGCTCCGACACAGTCCTCCACCGCGAGAGCGACCTCCCGGACGACCAACATGAGCCGGACGTAGGCGTCCTGGTCGAGCTCGCGGACGACGTGCTCGATGTGTCTCCTCGGCGCGACCAGAACCTTTCCGGGCAGGGTGGGCCACCGGTCGCGGAAGGCGACGTGATCCTCGTCCTCGAAGACCGTGTGGTGTGGGTAGTCGGGGTGACCCGACAGAAAGGCACACACGAAGCACGGCCCATGCCGCGCCATGGCCTCGTAGGCTTCCAAGTCCACCCTGTGTCCTCCGTCCTCTGACCTCCCGCGTCTCAGCGGACGGCGCGTCGGTGCCAGACCTCGAAGAGTTCCGCGGCGAGTTCGTCCAGCGTCGCGCCGGGCCGCTCCGCCGCGTCAGGAGGTGACCACGGTCAGCCCCTCCGGGGCCACCACCTCCACTGATCCGTCCGCCGCGAGCGTGACGTCCAGTCGGCCTCCGCCGACCTGGAGCCCCGTCACCGTCAGCGGGCCGTAGGCGCCGGCGAAGGTGGGGGACAGTGTGATCGTGCCGCCGGGGACGTCCGCCTCCAGGCCGAGGGCCGAGCGGAGGACCTGGACCGCGGAGGTGGCCGCCCAGGCCTGGGGGCGGCAGGACGCCGGGTAGGCGACGGGGTACGGGTTCTCCTCGGCGCCGTGACCGGCGAAGAGTTCCGGGAGGCGGGCGTCGAAGGCCGCGGACGCGGTCAGCAGGCCGGCCGCCAGTGAGGCCGCGGTGTCCGGGAACCCGGCCTTGACGAGGCCGTCGACAGCGATCGCCGTGTCGTGCGGCCAGATCGAACCCACGTGGTAGCCGTACGGGTTGTAGCCCACGGCTTCGCTGCTGTACGTCCGCAGACCGTGGCCCGCGTCGAGGCCGGGCCCGGCGATCCGGGCCGCGAGCAGCGCGCTCTCCTCCGCGTTGAGCAGACCCGTGCCGAGGAGGTGGCCGAAGCCGGAGGTGACCGAGTCGACCGGCTTGCCGTCGCCGTCCAGCGCCACCGCCGGGAACGGACCCCGCTGGTCCTCCACCCAGAAGCGCCGGCGGAAACGCGTGGCGAGCCGCTCCGCCCACTCCTCCCACTCGTCGGCCCCCTGCCGGCCGAACGCGCGCAGCAGTGCGGCTCCGCCCCGGGCGGCCTCGTAGGCGTACGCCTGGACCTCGCACAGAGCGATCGGCGCGTGGGCACGGCGGCCGTCGCGGTAGCGGATGGAGTCCTCCGAGTCCTTCCAGCCCTGGTTGGACAGGCCGTGCCCGGTCTGGTCGATGTACTTGAGGAAGCCGTCGCCGCCGACGTCCGCCTGGTCGCGCAGCCATGCGAGGGCGGACTCCGCGTGCGGCAGGAGCTGTTCGACCTCGGCCGGGTCGAGTCCCCAGCGCCAGGCGTCGTGGAGGAGGGTGATCCACAGGGGGGTGGCGTCGACCGTGCCGTAGTACACCGAGGGCAGGGAGAGCCGGTCCGCGAACTGGAGGGTGTCGCGGCGGACCTCGTGCAGGATCTTGCCGGGCTGTTCCTCCGTCGCCGGGTCGGTGACGGCGCCCTGGCGACGGGCGAGCGTGCGCAGGGTGCCGGCCGCGAGGTCCGTGCCGAGGGGCAGCATCATGCGGGCGGCCCAGAGCGCGTCGCGGCCGAAGAGGGTCAGGAACCAGGGGGCGCCCGCCGCCAGGAACTGGTCCGGGCGGCCCTCACTCGACTGGGGGTCCGTCAGGCGCAGCCGCTCCAGGTCGGCGAGGGACTGCTCCAGCCAGCGGTCCAGGCCGCGGTCCGCGCTGCGCAGCACGGGGGTGCGCCAGGGCAGCTGGTCCGCGGGCGGGGCGGGGAACTGGTCGCCGTCCGCGTACCCCGCCGTGCAGGACAGCGTCACCGACCACGAGGCGCCGGGGGCCAGTTCGACGTCGTACGAGAATCGTCCCGCCGGCAGGTCCAGCGCGTCCGGCGCGGGTTCGGCGACCAGGTGGGCGGTGAAGTCGCCGCCGGTCCAGGACAGGCCGACGGCGCCGAAGTCCGCGGCCTCGGGGGGCAGCAGCTCCAGGGAGCGTCCCGACTTGACCTGGTCCATGGCGGCGAGGTCCGTGCCGGCGGTCACCGTCAGCCGGAAACGGACGTGCTCGCCGCCGGCGTTGGAGACGTCGAAGCACTCCTCGAACCGGCCCGCCGCCGTGCTGCGGCGGCGGTGCAGGGCGACGGCCGGGTCCGGTGTGACCTCGCCGAGGCCGCGCAGGATGGACCGGAACTCCGCGTGGTCGGCGCCCCGCAGCCCGCCGCCGACCGGGGCCAGGGGGATGCCCTCGACGGCGACGGTGAGCTGTGACAGCGCCCTGCGGTCGCCGTGGTAGACGCCGTCCGCGCCCTCGCCGATCTGCCCGTCCGCACGCGAGATGACGAGGCTCGGCGCGTGCAGCGTGACCACCGCGTCATGGAGGAACGGCTGCAGGCCCTCGGTGGCGGAAGCCGTGACCGTGACCGAGTCGTTGGTGTCCTGGGGCTTGACAGTGGAGTCCAAGGAAGTGGAACCTCTCAGCGTTGGATCGTTCAAAAGACACTAAGCGAGTCGTCAGAGCGATGACAATGCTTTTTGAACGCTAAAACCAAGCCCGTCGCTTTCTCTGCACGTCGGAGACCCGCATGCCCCGCTCCAGCACCAGTTCCTCGGCCAAAAGCGGCCCGGTGACCCTCGCGATGGTCGCCCGGCGCGCCGGCGTCTCCTCGCAGACCGTGTCGAACGCGATCAACTCGCCGGACCTGCTGCGCCCCGAGACCCTGGAGCGGGTCCGCCGTGTGATCGACGAGATGGGGTACCGCCCCAGCCGCGCCGCGCAGACGCTGCGCACCCGTTCCAGCAAGCTGATCGGCTACGGCATCCAGCCCGCCGCCTTCAGTTATCCGGTCCTGGATCGCTTCCTGCACGCCGTGTCCCAGGCCGCGGAAGAGGCCGGGTACCGGATCCTGCTGTTCGCCTGCCCGCCCGGCGGTCCGACCCTGGAGGGCTACGAGGAACTGCTGGACCAGCACGAGGTCGACGGCTTCGTGCTCAGCGGCACCGAGCGGGGCGACCCGCGCCAGGCGTGGCTGACCAAGCGGGGCGTGCCGTTCGTCGGGTTCGGCCGGACGTGGTCGGGCCGGCCCATCGGCGACTGGGTCGACGTCGACGGCGCCTCGGGCACGGACGCCGCGGTCGAGCACCTGGTCGCCCTCGGGCACCGCAAGATCGCCTTCCTGGGCTGGGAGCGGGGTTCCTCCAGTGCCGGTGACGACCGTGCCGAGGGATGGCGGCGGGCGATGCGACGGCACGGGCTGCCGACCCGCGGGCGGCGCGGGCAGAGCAGCGTGAACGACAGCGACGTGGCCCGTGCCGCCGTGAAACCGCTCCTGGACGGGGGCGCGACCGCGGTGGTCGCGGCCAGTGACATGCTGGCGCTCGGCTGCTACCAGACGCTGCGCGAGCGCGGGCAGACCCCGGGCCGTGACGTCGCCGTGATCGGCTTCGACGACTCGCCGACCGCCGAGCTCCTCTCGCCCGCGCTGTCCTCCATCGCCCAGCCGCTGGAGGCGATCGGCCGGGAGTGCGTACGGCTGCTGCTGGCGCGGATGGCCGCCCCCGACGCACCGCCCGAGCGGATCCTGCTGGAGCCGTCCCTGGTCGTCCGCGACAGCGCCACCGCCTCGCTGATCGCCGGCGGCTAGGGCCCCAGGCCCCCGGCGAACTGGATCGGGCCCTGCCCGACCGGTCCCGTCGCACCTAGAAACGTTTCTTCTCCTCCACCCCCACACCCTGGGCCCACGTCCCCGTGGCCCAGGGCGGAGCCGCAGCCACCACCCGTAACCCTCGGAGGAAGTCATGCCCCACCGTTCGGCCACCGCGGCCCTCGTCACCTGTGCGGCCATGCTGGCCGCCACAGGCTGCTCGTCGAATTTCGGCGACGACAAGAAGACCGAGCAGGACACCGGTTCCAAGCAGCACCTGACGGTGCTGATCGCCTCCTCGGGCGACGCCGAGACGAAGGCCGTCAAGGAGGCGGCGGCCGCGTACGCCAAGCAGTCCGGCAACACGGTGACCGTGCAGCTCGCCAAGGACATCAACCAGCAGCTCGCCCAGTCGTTCGCCGGGCACAAGCCGCCGGACGCCTTCTACGTCAACTCCGACCAGTTCGCGAACTACGCCAAGGGCGGCTCCCTCTACGCCTACGGCGACCAGATCAAGGACGCGGACGACTTCTCCGCACAGCTGCGCACCTCCTTCACCTACGACGGGAAGCTGGTGTGCCTGCCCAAGGACACCTCCACCCTCGCCCTGGCGATCAACGACGACCTGTGGAAGAAGGCCGGGCTGACCGAGAAGGACTACCCGACCACCTGGGCCCAGCTGAAGACCGTCGCCGACAAGCTGACCAAGGGCGATGTCACCGGGCTGGTCACCAGCGGTGAGTACGCGCGGCTCGGCGTCTTCATGAGGCAGGCCGGCGGCTGGATCACCAACGACGACCAGACGAAGATGACCGCCGACAGCGCGCAGAACACCGAGGCGCTCGACTACGTGCGGTCGCTGCTGAAGTCCGGCTCCATGAAGTACGCCAGCCAGGTCGACACCAACTGGGGCGGTGAAGCCCTCGGCAAGGGCAAGGCCGCCATGACCATCGAGGGCAACTGGCTCATCGGCGGCATGAAGGCCGACTACCCGGACGTGAAGTACACGGCGGTCCCGCTGCCCGCCGGCCCGGCCGGTGAGGGCACGCTCGCCTTCAGCCAGTGCTGGGGCGTGGCCCAGGAGAGCGCCCACCGGGCGGCGGCCGTGGACCTGGTCAAGTACCTGACCACCAGCGAGCAGATGCTGAAGAACGCGGACGCCTTCGGCGTGATGCCCTCCCGCACCAGCGCCCTGGCCGAGTACGCGACGAAGAACCCCGACGCCAAGGCCTGGGTCGACGCCTCCGCCCACGCGCAGGGCCCGGTGACCGTCGCGGGTTTCGAGAAGGTGCTCACCCAGTTCAACACCGACCTCGCGGCGCTGCCCAACACCGACCCGAAGAAGATCCTCGCCGACCTCCAGCGCAACGGCGAACAGGCCCTCACGAAGGGCAACTGAGCCGCCGTGTTCCCGCGTACGACATCACACCCCCGCCCGGCCGCGCGTTCCCGCGCGGGCGGGGGTCCCCGTACGGCCGACTCGCCGGGCACACCTGACGCGCCCGGCGAGCCCGGCCCGGCCGCGGCGCCCCGCGCCAAGCCCGCCCCGCGTGTGGGGCGCCGCGGCGAAGGCATCTGGGGCTGGCTGTTCGTCAGCCCCATGGTGACCATCCTCGGCCTGTTCATGGTGCTGCCGATCCTGATGGCGCTGTGGGTGAGCCTGCTGAACTGGGACGGCCAGTCCAACCCCTTCAGCACGGACGCACAGTTCGTCGGCCTGGACAACTACCGGGACCTGCTCACCCGGGACGGACTCGACCGCACCCTGTTCGCGACCTCGCTGCGCAACAACCTCTACTACGTGCTGCTCACCGTGCCGCTGCAGACCGGCGTCGCGCTGACGCTGGCGCTCATCGTCAACCAGAAGCTGCTGCGCGGCCGTGGCGCCCTGCGCACCGCGTTCTTCTTCCCCTCGGTCACCAGCTCGATCGCCGTCTCCACGGTCTTCCTCTTCCTGTTCCAGGGAAGCGGCGCGGTCAACACCGCGCTGTCCTGGATCGGGGTGAAGGGCCCGAACTGGTTCAACGACCCCCGCGGTGTGCTCTCGCTCCTGCTCGGCGGCCTCGGCATCGTCGACCCCGACGACCCCTCAGGCGCCCTCGCCGGCCACTCCTTCCTGGGACTGTCCTGGTTCGAGTGGCTGTCCGGACCGTCCGTCGCGATGTGCACGATCATCCTGCTCGCCGTGTGGACGACCTCCGGCACCTTCATGCTGATCTTCCTCGCGGCCCTCCAGGACATCCCGCGCGAGCTGGAGGAATCCGCCGCCATCGAAGGGGTCAGCCGCTTCCAGATGCTGCGCTACGTGATCCTTCCCGCGCTGCGCCCCGTGCTGTTCCTGGTGCTCACCCTCGGGCTGATCGCCACCTGGCAGGTCTTCGACCAGGTGTACGTCATGGGCCAGGGAGCCCCGGGCAACACCACCCTCACACCGGCCTTCCTGTCGTACGCGTCCGCCTTCGACAACGCCGACTTCGGGCAGGGCATGGCCATCGCCTTCATCCTGCTCGCGCTGATCCTGACCATGACCGTCCTGCAACGCTTCCTGTTGCGCGAGCGCACCCCCCGCCCCCGGAGGACCCGATGAAGCTCTCGGAGAACCGGATATCGGAGAACCGGACGAGGGCGAAGCCGAGGTCCACGCGCGTACGACCGGTGCTCCGCCGCTTCCCCGTGCCCCTGCGGGTCATCGGCTACACGGCTGTGGCGATGGTCGGACTGCTGTACCTCATGCCGTTCGTGATCCAGCTGGTGACCGGGTTCAAAACGGACCCCGACGCGGCCTCCCACCCCCTCGGGCTGATCCCGGTCACCCCGACGACCGCCGCGTACCAGCGCCTGTTCGGACTGAGTCAGGCCGGCGACGGGGTGCCGTTCCTGCGCTGGCTCGGCAACTCCACGGTCATCGCCGTCGTGGTCACGGCCTCGCGGGTCCTGTTCGCCTCCATGGCCGGCTACGCCCTGGCCCGGCTGCGCTTCCCGGGCCGTACCCTGCTGTTCGGCTTCCTCCTCGCCTTCATGGCGGTGCCCCCGGTGGCCCTGCTGATCCCCAAGTTCCTGGTCCTCAACACCTTCGGGCTCTTCGACACCTACACCGGCATGATCGTGCCGCTGATGGTGGACGCGGCCCAGGTCTTCATCATGAAACAGTTCTTCGAGTCGATCCCCCGGGAAGTGGAGGAGGCCGCCCGCGTCGACGGCGCCGGCGTCTTCCGCACCTACTGGTCGGTCGTCCTGCCCATGGCCCGCCCGGCCCTGATCACCGTGACCATCCTGGCGTTCCAGTCCTCGTGGAACGAGTTCACCCACTTCCTCGTGTCCACCCAGTCCAGCCAGTACGAAACGCTGACCACCGGTCTCGCCCGCATGGTCTCCGGCGGCCTCGGCGGCGGCACCCAGTACCCCCTGAAGCTCGCCGCGGCCCTGCTGGCCACCCTGCCCGTCGCCGCGCTGTTCTTCTGCTTCCAGCGCTACTTCGTGCAGGGCGCCAACGCGGGAGCCGTCAAGGAATAACGGGAGCCTCTCAAGCACGAGCGATCACACCCTCCCCCCCCGGCCCGCACACCCAGTCGAGGCCGATTCACGCACCGTGGCCGTCGCGGCGCCGTTGCTCCTACCATGGGGTCACCATCGGGGGAGGGTGGGACGTGACGCGCAACTCATCGCAGTCGTCCGGGCGTCGGCTGGAAGACCGGATCGCCTGGGCGGTCAGGAACGCTGACGGTGTCGTCGCCATCGGTGTCGCCCTGGTCATCGGGGTGCTGGACATCCTGGACGACAACTTCGACAACAACATCGTCTCCGGCGCCACCCTGCTGGTCCTGGCGGCGCTGGTGTACGGATCGCTGACCGAGCGCCGACGGCGGATGGCCGACATCCGGGGCGCGACCGAGGGGACGAGCCGGGCCATCGAGGACCTGGCCATGGTGCGGACACTGGCCGGCGCCGAGGTCGGCCTGGCGCACGAGAAGGCCCGCCGGAACACCACCCGCTGGGTGTTCAAGGGCGGCACGGGCACCTATCTGCGCGCCGTCACCCTGCCGGAATGCGTGGAGGAGGTGAAGCGGCAGCGCCGCTCCCTCAGCATGAAGATCGACATCCTCAACCCCGCCGACGACCGGGTGTGCGCCGCCTACGCGCGGTTCCGGCACACCTTCGGACGCCAGGGCGAAGCCGGGGCGTACCCGGAGTGGACCGCCGAACGCACCCGCAAGGAGTCGTACGCCACCGTGCTCGCCGCCGCCTGGCACCGGCAGCGGCTGGACACCCTGGAGATCGACGTGCACCTGTCCTCGGTGGCACCGACCCTGCGCTTCGACCTGTCCGACACCTGCCTGATCATCACCCAGGACGACCCGCGCCGGGTGAGCCTGTACGTGGAGCGGGGCCGGCCGCTGTACGACTACTACGTCACCGAGTTGCACCAGAGCCGGGAGCAGGCGGTCAAGCTCGATCTGCGGGAGGCCACCCCGCTGAGCGACGAGCCGACCGTGGACGAGGCCAGGCGGCTGCTCGACCGGCTCGGGCTGCCGCTGCCGACGAGTTTCACCGACCGGGATGTCGGCGACATCATCGACAGGGCACTGCGGGCGGAGGACCCCTACCGCAGGTGAGCGCCGTGTTTCGGCCGAGGGGGGAACGATGGACTACCGGGCCCTGGAACGGGCCGCCCGGCGAGAGGCCACCGCCGAGCTGTCGTGGCACGCCGTATCGGAACTGGAGCAGATCGTTTCGGGCCGTCGCGCCCTGCGCGCGGTGCGCCATCCACTGGGCTTCGTCTGCCTGCCGATCCTCCGCGACGGTCCCCGGGGGGTCTGCGTCCATGTCTTCGGGAGGATGGCCTTCGGGGGGACCGCCTCCGAGGGGATGGGCTCCGGGGTGATGCCACAGCCGGAGTCGACCGTCCCTCAGGTGCACTCGCACAGCTGGGACCTGACGAGCACGGTGCTGTACGGGCGGCTGGGCAACCGGCGCATGCGCGTCCACGACGAGCCCGCGCAGCCCACCCACCGGGTGTTCGAGGTGCACAGCGATCCGTCGGGGGTCGACGACCTGCGGCCGACCCAGCGGCTGGTGCGCTGCCTGCCCGGCGCCGAACAGACGACGGCACGAGGGCAGACCTACTCCCTTCTCGCGGGTGAATTCCACACCAGCGTCGTGCCGGGCGGCCGTCCGGCCGCCACCTTGGTACTGGGACGCACACGGCCCGACAGGTCGGACCTGTCCCTCGGCCCGTTGTCGGCCCCGGGCCACCGCATGGTCCGCGGGACGTGCGACGCGGCCCAGACCGCCCGGATCGCTCAAGCCGCCCTCAGGAGGATCCATGAGCCCGAACCGGAATCGCTTTCCTGACCCCTCGGCCGGCTTCGCCTCCGAGTGCCGTACGGCGGTGGCCGCGGCCGAGGAGGCCGGGGCGTTGCTGCGGTCCCGGTTCCCGGACGGGTTCGCCGCCCGCCCGAAGGGCGAACACGGCGATGTCGTCACCGATCTGGACCTGATGGCCGAACGCCTCGTCGTGGACCGTATCCGGGAGCGCTTCCCGCACGACCGGATCCTCGCCGAGGAGTCCGGGGAACTAGGGGGCGACGGCGGCGGCCGCACCTGGCTGGTGGACCCCCTGGACGGCAGCAACAACGTGGTCATCGGGCTGCCCGCCTACGTGGTCGGCATCGCCCTGTGCGTCGACGAGGCGCCGGTGGTGGGCGTCGTGCACGATCCGGTGACCGGACACACCTGGTCGGCGCTGCGCGGCGGCGGTGCCCACGGGCCGCGCGGACGGCTCGCGGGCGTCGTGGGCGGCCGCCCGCTCTCGTCGGCCGGACCGTTGCTCGCCTGGACCCAGGGGCACGCCGTCGACCGCGACGATCCCGCGGCCCGTGCCCTGAGGCACACCCTGGAGAACCGGTCCAGGCGGCTGCTCCAGCTGTGGGCGCCGCTGCTGACCTGGGCCATGCTGGCCCGCGGGGACATCGACGGGTTCGTGGGCTACCGGGCGGAGGCGATCGATCTGCCGGCCGGGGCACTGCTGGCCCGCGAGGCGGGAGTGGCCGTCCGGCACCTGGACGGAGGTGAGTTCGGCGGCGGCTTCACCGGACCGGACACCGAGCGTTCGTTCGTCGCGGGGCGGCCGGAGGTGCTGCCGCATCTGCTGGAGCTGGTGACGGTGTCCGGTGCCGTCGGGCGGGGCGGGCCCTCGTACGTGCCGCGCCGCTCCACTCCGTAAGCCCCTACGCGGTGAGCGTCAGCGCCACCACCGACGCCAGCACCGCGGCGACGGCCAGCACCGCACCCGTCCCCATCAGCCGCGCGACCGGCACCCGCACCCCGTACGCATGGCACCGCTCGTACCACAGCAGCGTCGCCAGCGAGGCCCACGGCGTCACCACCGGTCCTACGTTGGTGCCGATGAGCAGCGCGAGCAGCTGGTCGTGGTTGCCCACCGGGACGGCCGCCTCCCCGGCCAGGTAGACGGGGAGGTTGTTCAGTACGTTCGACAGGCCCCCGCCGACCGCGGCCGCCCGGAACAGGCCCCAGAGGCCGCCGTCATGGCCGACCGCCGAGGCCAGCAGGTCGTGCAGCCCGTTGACGTTGACCGTCTCCACGACCAGGAACATGCCGGGCACCATCACCAGCAGCCGCCACGGGACCAGTGACAGCCGCAGCGTCGAGCGGCGGCGCACCGCGAAGGCCGCCACGGCGACGGCCGCGGCCGTCGCGGACGCCACCCACAGCTCCACGTCGGCCAGGATCGCGATCAGGAAGCCCGCGCAGGCGAGCCCACAGGCCCGGAACAGCACGGGGTCGGCGGGCCGGTGCACCTCGGGCGGCCGGTAGCGGTCGGCGTTCCCCGCCCCTCGCACGTCTCCCGCTCTTCCCCCTCGCACGTCCCCCGCGTTTCCCGCTCGTACGTCGTCCGCGCGGGCCGCGCCGGGCCCCGCCGCCGGGGCGTCGGTACGGGCCGACAGGCTCGCCCCCTGGGCGTCCGGTCCTGGCAGGGCCGCGACTCCGCCGTCACGCTTTCCGCGCCGCCAGTAGAACAGCCACAGGCAGACCATGGTCACCGCGATGGCCGCCAGCTGCGGCGCCCACATCCGGGAGGCCAGGCCCAGCGGGGACAGCGCGACCCGGTCGGCGGCCAGCAGGTTCGTCAGGTTGGAGACCGGCAGCAGCAGGCTCGCCGTGTTGGCCAGCCACACCGTGGTCATCGCCAGCGGCACCGGGGCGATACCGACCCGCGAGGCGAGCGCCAGCATCACCGGGGTCAGCAGCACGGCGGTGGTGTCCAGATTCAGGGCGATCGTGGTGACGGAGGCGAAGACCACACAGAGCAGGAACAGGGCCGCGTAGCTACCGCGTCCGGCGCGGGCGACGCGCGCCGCCACCACGTCGAACACCTCGGCCTCGCTGGTCAGCTCGGCCAGCACGATCACCGTGCCCAGGAACGCCAGCAGCGGGGCGATCCGCGTCATCGCGTCGCCCGCCGACCCGGTGGGCAGCAACCCCGTGGCCAGACACAGCAGCCCGACCACCAGCAGGCCGATCGCCACCCGGTCCAGCACATGCAGACGCAGAAAGACACGCACGGAGGGAAGGGTCGCACATCTGTGCCCGGCTGTGACCAGGGGCTGTTCGTGAGACCTGCTCCCGGCCGGGCCTTTCAGCCACCTGAGTCGCGGCACGAGTCGCCGCACTTGCCACAGGTGTCGCCCCATGAGTCGTCGTGAAAACGGTTCATACCGAGGCTCTCTCATTGCATCATGAATATATGGGGCGGCAGATCACCACGGGGGAAACCGGACCATTGGACTTCTTCGTCAGCTACTCTCCGGCCGACGAACGCTGGGCGTCCTGGATCGCCTGGACGCTGGAGGAGGCCGGGTACCGCACGGTCCTCCAGGCCTGGGACTTCGTCCCGGGCACCAACTTCGTCGACTTCATGGACCGCGGGGTCAGCGAGTCCGCCGCCGTGATCGCCGTACTGTCCCGCAACTACGAGCGCTCCCGGTACGGCCGGATGGAGTGGCAGGCCGCGTTACGCGCCGACCCCGACGCCCCGGAGCGACGGCTCCTGACCGTACGGGTCGAGGACATCCCGGTGGAGGGCCTGCTGGCCACCATCACCTACGTCGACCTGGTTCCCGTCACCGACCCGTCGGCCGCAAGGGAGCTGCTCCTCACCCGGGTTCGCCAGGCCCTCGACGGCCGCGCCCGGCCCAGCCTGAGCCCCGGCTACCCGGGCGGCCTCCCCGCGCCCGCGCCCCCGCCGGAGCCGACCGCTCCGCCGGCGCCCGCACGGCCGCTCGGCGGCCTCGGCTGGGCCGGCCGGCGCAGGCCCGCGGTACCGCCGTCGTACCCGCTGAGCCGGGGGGACGTCCAGGCGCGTGAGGCGGTCAGTGTGCTCCACCTGGCCGGGCCCGCCTTCGGCCGCGGGCAGGACCCCGCCGAGTTGCAGGCGGCGATCTGGGGCGACCTCGTCGAACTCACCGACGCCGGTGCACCCGCCCCCGACCTGCTGGTGGTCACCGGCGACCTGACCGCCTCCGGCAGCCCGCGCGAGTTCGAACAGGCGCTGGCCTTCCTCACCGGCCTGCGGGCGCTGCTCGGCCTGGAACCGCACCGGGTCGCCCTCGTGCCCGGCGGCCAGGACGTCAACCAGGCCGCCTGCCGGGCCTACTTCAGCACCTGCGAGGCCGACGAGATGCCGCCCCGGCCGCCGTACTGGCCCAAGTGGCGGCACTTCGCCCGGCTCTTCCAGGAGCTCTACCAGGGCCTCGACGCGGTCTTCGACAGCGACCAGCCGTGGACCCTCTTCCCCGTGCCCGAACTGCACACCGTCGTCGCGGGCCTGAACTCCTCGATGGCCTACAGCCACCGCCTCGACGACCAGTACGGCATGGTCGGCCCCGAGCAGGCCGCCTGGTTCGCCCAGGCGCTGCGCCCGTACGAGGACGAGGGGTGGCTGCGGATCGGTGTCCTGCGCCATCCCCCCGGCACTCCCGCCCGGACCGGTGCGGTGCGCGGCGGCACCCCGGACGGCACCGGCCCGCTGCGCGACACCGACGTCCTGGCCCGGCTGACCGCACCCCGGCTGCATCTGCTACTGCACGGCCCGAGCGGCCCCGGCGCGCAGCCGGTCCTCGCCACCGGGTCCGGTGAGGTGCATGTGCTCGGCGCCGCCGGGCCGGGCCGGCACCAGCTGCTCCGCATCAGCCGTGACGGCCTGACGAGTTGGCATGGCCAGGGCCAGGGCCAGGGCCAGGACCTGCGCCAGGGCCAGGGCCAGGGCCAGGACCAGGGGCCGCGGCGCCACCCGGTCGAGTGGCGGCGCGCCCACCGCGCGTTCGGCCCCGGCCCCGACGAACCCGCGGACGCCGCGGGCCCCGGAAGCGCCACGACGGACACCGCCGGGAACCCGGCCGTCCCGGACGGCGACGGCGGCGCGGCCGAGCCGGAGCTCCGCGCCGTGCAGTCACCGGCCGAGGCGCTGCTCGCACGCGTCGCGGAGGTCTGCCGCACCCGCCACGAGGGCGCCCAGATCCGCCCGGTGGCCGGACCGGTGCCCCAACTGCTGGTCACCTGGACCCAGTCGGGCTTCGTCCGGCAACAGCGGGTGGCCGTGCACACCGGCACCCCCACCGCACAGGACGTCGAACGTTTCGTGGCCCTCGTACACGCCGCGGACTCCGAGACCGAGGCCGAACTCGTCCACGACGGCCCGCCACCCGCCCGCGACCTGCGCGACCTGGCCCGCCGCAGGGGCGTACGGGTGCGCAGCTTCACCGAGTTCCAGGGCCTGCTCGACCTGCGCGGCTACGTCGGCGCACAGAGTGAGCGGCTGCGCACCGACCCCCGCTACCCCCCGGACATGTACCTGCCGCAGCGGTACCGGGAGGTGGAACGCCTCGGCGCCGAGGACCGCGACGGACTGGTCGACGACATGCTCCGGCTGCTCGACTCCGACCAGGGCCGCTTCCTGCTGCTGCTCGGCGACTTCGGGCACGGCAAGACCTTCGCGCTGCGCGAGCTGGCCCGCCGCATCCCGGCCGAACTGCCACACCTGGTCCCACTGCTGGTGGAACTGCACGCGCTGGACCGGGCCTACTCCTTCGAGGGACTGGTCGCCGCCCACCTCGCCGCCCACGGCGTCGACAACATCGATCTGCGTGCCTTCCGCTACATGCTCCAGCAGGGCCGGATCGTGCTGCTCTTCGACGGCTTCGACGAACTGGTCACCCAGGTCAGCTACGACCGCGCCGCCGAACGCCTCCAGGTGCTGCTGGACTCCGCCGTGGACAACGCCAAGATCGTGGTCAGCAGCCGCACCCAGCACTTCCGCTCCCAGGGGCAGGTGCTCACCGCGCTCGGCGAACGCGTCGGCCTGCTCCCGCAGCGCCGGGTGCTGGCCGTCCAGGAGTTCACCCCCCAGCAGATCCGCGCCTACCTGGTCAACCGCTACGACGGCGACGAACGCGCCGCCGACCGCCGCGTACGGCTCCTGGACGCCATCCCCGATCTGCTCGCCCTGTGCCGCAACCCCCGGCTGCTCGGCTTCGTCGCCGACCTCGACGACGACCAGCTGCGCGCCGTCGCCGGGGCCGGCCGCGCGCTCAGCCCCGCCGGGCTCTACCAGGAAGTGCTCACCGCCTGGCTGCGCTTCGAAGCGCACCGCGGCACCGGCGGGCCCGGCCGGGCGCCCGGACTCGGCCTGGACCAGCTGTGGAACGCGGTCACCGCGCTCGCCCTGCGACTGTGGGAGAGCGGCCAGGACTCGCTGCGGCTCGACGAGCTCACCGACGTCGCCGAGACCCTGACCGGACTCGCCGACAGCCGGCTGTCCGTGCCGCAGGCCGCGCACGCCGTCGGCTCCGGGAGCCTGCTGGTCCGCAGCGAGGACGGCGTGTTCCGGTTCATCCACGGCTCGGTGGTGGAGTGGCTGATCGCCCGGGAGTGCGCCCGGCGGCTGGCCACCGGCGACACCACCCTGCTGGCACGGCGCCAACTGAGCCGGCTGGCCGTCGAGTTCCTGTGCGACCTCGCCGACCACCGGGTCTGCCAGGAGTGGGCCGAGGGCGCGCTGAGCGACACCGCCGGGGACGACCCGGAGCTGACCGTGCGGGGCGAGGAGACCGCCCGCGCCAACGCCGTGAAGATCCTCACCCGGCTCCGGGTCCCCGCCCACACCGACCTGCGCGGCGCCGCCCTCGCCGGGGAGGACCTCTCCTACCGCGACTTCTCCGGCGTCGACCTCACCCGCGCCGACCTCACCGACGCCCGGCTCGTCGGCGCCAACCTCTCCGGCGCCGTGCTGCGCCACGCCCGGCTCACCGGGGCGTGGCTCGACGGCGCCGACCTGACCGGCGCCGATCTGCGCGGCGCGGATCTGCGGCGGGCCCGGCTGATCCGCACCGATCTGACCGGCGCCCAGGTGGAGGGCGGCCGGTGGCGGCGGGCGGCACTCGTCGCGGCGACCACCGGACCCGGCCTGCCGGACACCCCCGAACTGGCCACCGCCGCCATCGCCCCCGGCATGGCCGTCGACTCCGGCTTCCGGCCCTCCGCGGTCGGTGTGCCCTACGGCTTCGACATGCGCACCAGCCGGCTGCCCGAGCCCATCTCGTACAGTCCCGACGGCGAACTCCTCGCCGTGGGCAGCGAGGACGGCGGAGTGCTGGTGTGCGACGCCGTCACCGGCACCGCCCTGCGCACCCTTCAGGGCCACACCGGCCGGGTCTACGCGGTCAAGTTCCGCGACCGGGTGCTGGCCACGGGCAGCGCCGACGGCACCGTACGCCTGTGGGACCCGGTCTCCGGACGGTGCCGCCACGGCTTGCGGATCCACCCCGGCGGGGTCTGGCCGGTCGTCCTCGACGCCGACGGCTCCCTGCTGGCCACCGGCGACGCCGACGGCGTGGTCACCTTGTGGGACACCGCCTCGGGCACCCCGCTGCACCGGCTCCCCGGCCACTCCGCCCCCGTCTACACGGTGGCCTTCGGGCCGGACGGCACCACCCTCGTCACCGGGGACGCCTCCGCCGCCGTACGGCTGTGGGACCTCGCCACCGGACGGCGGCTCGGTGAACTGCCGGGCCACCGGGGCGCGGTGTTCCGGGCCCGGTTCAGTCCCGACGGCCGCCTGCTCGCCACCGGGGACATGGGCGACGGGCAGGGGGCCGGCACGGTCCGGGTGTGGGACGTCACCGAGCGGCGGGTGCTGCACGAGTTCACCGGCCATCCGGGCCGCGTCTACACCCTGGACTTCCACCCCGGCGGCAGGTTCCTGGTCAGCGGCGACACCGAAGGGGACGTCCGGCTGTGGGACCTGGTCGCGGGCGGCCCCGCCGGGCTGCTCGGCGGCTGCCGCGGCGCCGTGTACCAGGTGCTGTTCGATCCCGACGGGACGCTCCTCGCCGCCGGGGACAGCGCCGGAGTGGTCCGGCTGTGGCGGATCGACGCGGAGGCCGACCCGGTGTCCGGCGGCTCGCCCGTCGCCGTGCCGCTGAGCCGGCAGCCCTCGGAACATCGCGGCTCGGTCTGGGTGTGCAAGTTCCGTCCGGGCGGCGACACGCCCGCCCTGGACACCGGCTCGCTGCTGGTGACCGGCGGCAACGACGGCGTCGTACGGATCTGGGACCCGGCCACCGGCCAGGGCAGACGCATCCTGCGCGGCCACGGACGCCGCATCGGCACCGTGTCGTTCAGCGCCGACGGTTCGATGCTGGCGGCCGGCGGCAACGACGGCGTCGTCGGCGTGTGGCACACCACCTCCGGGCGGCGGCTGCGCGAACTCACCGGCCAGGGCGACCGCCTGGTCTCGGCGGTGTTCAGCCCCGGCGGCTCCCTGCTGGGCACCGCGAGCAGCGACGGCGACATGTACCTGTGGAACGCCGCCACCGGCGAGTACCAGCGTGAGATGGACGTCGAGACGGACCATGTGTGGGCGGAGGCGTTCAGCCCCGACGGCGAACTGCTGGCCACCGCCAACGACGACGACACCGTACGGCTGTGGTACCGGGCCACCGGCGCGCACGTCACCACCATCGGCGAGCACTTCGGCCGGGTCCGCTCGATCGCCTTCCGCTCCGACGGCGCGGTCCTGGCCACCGGCTGCGACGACCGCAAGGTGCGGATCTGGGACCTGGCCGACCGCCGGATCACCGCCGTCCTCGACGGACACACCGACCGGGTGTACGCCGTGGCGTTCGCGCCCGACGGGTCCTGGCTGGCCAGCGCCTCCTGGGACGGGCACGCCGTGATCTGGCATGACGGCGCGGCCGCGCACCGGCTGACCGGCCACACCGGAAAGCTGTGGACGGCCGCGGCCCACCCCATGCGCCCCCTGCTGGCGACGGCCGGCGACGACCGGACGGTACGCCTGTGGGACGCGCACACCGGCCGCGAGACCGCCGCCCTGACCGGCCACACCGGCCGGGTCCTGGCGATGGCCTTCAGCCCCGACGGCTCCCTGCTGGCCAGCGGCGGCGAGGACGGCACGGTACGCCTCTGGAACGTCCCCGCCGACGCCCCCGCAACCCTGCGCGCCACCCTGGTCGGCATGCCCGGCGGCTGGGCCGCGCTGTCGCCGTCCGGCGGCTACAAGTACGAGGGCGACGTCACCGGCGAGTTCTGGCACGTGGTCGGCATGTGCCGCTTCGAGCCCGGCGAACTCGACGACAACCTGCCGGGCGTGCGGCACATACCGCTGGAGGAGCCGCTGGGGTGAGGTGACCTGGGGCCTAGCCGAGCGCGGCCTGGATGATCCGGACCGCCACCGGGTTCATGTCCTCGGACTTCGCGTCGGTGGCGTTGACCGAGTACACGAGGGTGAGGGACAGATCGCGGGTCGCGGCGATGACCGTGCTGTAGCCGGGACGGGCGCCCGTCTTGACCCACACCTGACGGCCGTTGGGCAGCTTCTCCAGCTTCAGCCCCGCGCTCATCGTCGCGCCGGGGATGTCCGGCACGGTGAACATCTCCTTCAACTGCGGCTCGGGCACGACCTGTCCGCCGAACAGCGCGACCAGGAACCGCTCCAGGTCCGCCGTGGTCGAGATCATGTCGCCCGCGGCCCACCGGTCGGACATGTTCCACTCGGTGGCGTCGACCAGGCGCCCGTCGGTGAGGAGTTGGTAACCGCGGTTGTGGGGGCCGTGGATACGGGGGTCGGGGCCGCCGGGGAAGGACGTGTGCCGCATGCCGACCGGCTTCAGCACGCGGACGTACGCCTGGTGCTCGTACGAGTCGCCCGTCACCCGCTCGATCAGCAGGCCGAGGACGGTGTAGTCGATGTTCTGGTACTGCTGCTCGTCACCCGGGCCGAAGTCGGGGCCCTGGGCGACCGACGAGGCCACGACCTCCTCGGGCGTCAGGGTGACGTAGCGGTTCTCGTAGCCCTCGCCGTCGACCGGGCCGAGGCCCTTGCCCGGTTTCAGCCCGCTCGTGAAGGTCAGCAGGTGCCGTACGGTGACGGGCTCCTTGAAGGTGTCGGGGAGAAGGCCGGGGAGGTACGTCTCCACGTCCTCGTCCAGGTCGACGCGCCCCTCGGCGGCGAGTTGCAACACCACCGCCGCGGTCACCACCTTCGTTGTGGAACCGGCGCGGAAGCGTCCGTTCTCCAGGGCCGGGCGGTTCGTCGTCAGGTCGCGGACCCCGGAGGTGCCCCGCCAGGTGCCGGAGGTGCCGCCGACCCGCACGAGCGCGGCCGTCGCGTCGTCGTCCGGCAGCTCGGAGATCGCGTCGCAGAGCGCGGTGTGGTTCGGGCCCGTGGTGTCGCAGCGTGCCGGCGGTCGGGTCACGGGGGAGGCGGCGGCCACCGCGGGGCCGGCCGCCACGCCCAGGGCGAGGACGGAGGCGAGGGCGACGGCCAAGCGCGAACGAAGGGGCATCGGCAACTCCTGTGCAGGGGGCGGGTGTTGCCGCTGATCATGCTGTGGGGTGCGCGTCCCGCGGATCGTCACTGAGGAGGGCGCGGTCCCCGGAGGCGGTCCCGGGGCTGCCCCTAGGGGACCGGGAGGGGGCTACGTCCCGCGCAGCGCACACAACATGTCGATCCGGTTCGTCGTGATCGAGTCGACCCCCGCGGCCAGCAGCCGGCGCATCGAGCGGCGGGTGTCGGGGGTCCACACCGACAGCAGGTAGCCGTTCCGGTGGACGCGGGTGGCGAGTTCCCGGGTCACCAGGCCGAAGCGGTAGTTGAGCCAGCGCGGGCGGATGGCGTCGAGGAGTGCCGGGCGCGGTGGGGCGAGCGTCGTCCAGGTCAGGGCGATCTCGGCGGAGGGGGCTGCGGCGCGCACGGCGAGCATCGTGCCGGCGCCCGCGCAGTAGTAGACCCGCTCCTCGGCCCCGCACTCCCGGACGACGTCCACGACCCGCCGCACGGCTCGGGGGTCGGCCGCGCCCGGAAGGTCGATCATCAGCCGGGTGCCGGCGGCGGCGAGCAGCGCGTCCGCCAGCGTCGGCACCCCGCCGCCGGTGAGCCCGCGCACCTCGGCCGAGGACAGCGAGGCCAGCGGCCGGTCCTGCGCCCACAGCCGCTTCAGGGTCGCGTCATGCAGCAGGACCGGCATGCCGTCCCGGGTCAGCCGTACGTCGATCTCCACCGCGTCCGCGCCCGCCCGGAGTGCGGAGTGCAGGGAGGCGATCGTGTTCTCGCGGGCCTGGTAGGGGTGGCCGCGATGGGCCACGGCTGTCACGGTGCGCATGCGCTCCATTGTGCTGGCCCGGAGTGTCAGGGAGTGAGCCAGGCAGAGGTGTACGTGTCGATCTCGGCCGTGATCCGGGCCTTGCCCGCGGCGTCCAGGAAGGACGCCTCCACCGCGTTCTTGGCGAGCGCGGCCAGCCCCTGCTCGTCGAGGTCGAGGAGGCGGGCGGCGACGGCGTACTCGTTGTTGAGGTCCGTGCCGAACATCGGCGGGTCGTCGGAGTTGATGGTGACCAGGACCCCGGCCCGCACGAACTCCTTGATCGGGTGTTCGTCGAGCGTGCGGACCGCGCGGGTGGCGATGTTGGAGGTCGGGCAGACCTCCAGGGCGATGCGCTGCTCGGCGAGGTGGGCGAGGAGCTTCGGGTCCTGCGCGGCGCTGGTGCCGTGCCCGATGCGCTCCGCGCGCAGTTCGGTCAGGGCGTCCCAGACCGTCTCAGGGCCGGTGGTCTCCCCGGCGTGCGGGACCGAGCGCAGTCCGGCGGCGATGGCCTGGTCGAAGTACGGCTTGAACTGCGGACGCGGTACGCCGATCTCGGGCCCGCCGAGCCCGAACGAGACGAGGCCCTCCGGGCGCAGCCCGTCCGTCGTGGCCAGCCGGGTCGTCTCCTCGGCGGAGGCGAGGCCCGCCTCTCCGGGGATGTCGAAGCACCAGCGCAGCACGGTCCCGAAGTCGGCCTCGGCCGCCTTGCGGGCGTCCTCGATCGCGTCCATGAAGGCGCGCTCGTCGATGCCGCGGCTGGTGGAGGAGTACGGCGTGATGGTCAGCTCGGCGTAGCGCACCTGCTGCCGGGCCATGTCCCGGGCGACCTCGTAGGTGAGCAGCCGGACGTCCTCGGGGTTGCGGATGAGGTCCACCACGGACAGGTACACGTCGATGAAGTGCGCGAAGTCCGTGAACGTGAAGTAGTCCGCGAGGGCCTCGGGGTCGGTGGGCACCTTGGAGTCGGGGTGCCGGGCGGCCAGTTCCGAGACGATGCGGGGGGAGGCGGAGCCGACGTGGTGCACGTGCAGTTCGGCCTTCGGGAGGCCGGCGATGAAGGCGTGCAGGTCGCGGGCGGCGGCGCCGGTGGCGCTGGTCGGGCCCTCCGGTACGGCGTGGCGGTCGGGCAAGGTTCCTCCCCGGGAACGGCGCCCCGGACCGTGGCCGGGGACGCGGGTGATCGGCTGATCGATGACTCAGGGATCATCGTAGGCGGCGGCCTGTGCGCGACAGACCTGGGCCGTAGCATGACGGAACGTACAACAGAGGGGATCCCGCGCATGTCCGACGAGGCACACACGCCGCAGACGCCGGACACTCCCGGTCGGCCCGGCCAGGACGCTTGGGCTCCCCCGGAGAACCGTCCACCTGCCGGACCTCTGCCTCCGGAGCACGCGGCGCCGACCTCTCCCGCCGCTCCCGCTCCCGCTCCTGGTTCCGGTTTCGGTTCCGAACCGCAGGACGCCGTTCCGGCACCCGGGGTCCGGCTCGACAAGCCGCCCGCCCCCGCGCCGGACCCGTGGGCGCCGCCCGCGGACACGGTGTCGTCGGCGAGCACGCCCCCGGCGCCGCCCTCCGCGTACGACCGGCAGACATTCACCTATGGCCCTCCGGCGGGCTACCCGATACCGCCGGCCTCCGGTATCCCGGCGGCCCCGTACCCCCATCCCAGCCCCACCCCGTTCGCACCACCCGGTCAGGGCGAGCCCGTCCCCCCGCCGCCCATCGGCCCCGACGGTCCGGGACAGGTGCCGTACGGATACCCGCAGTACCCGAGCCACCCGAGCCACCCGAGCCACCCGAGCCACCCGGGTCACCCGGGCCACGGTCACCAGTACGCCCCGGACCAGTACGCCCCGGACCAGTACGCCCCGTACCAGGGTGCCCCGGGCTACGGCTGGCCCGGGATGCCGCTCGGGCCGAGCAACGGCATGGGTATCGCGTCGCTCACCCTGGGGATCATCGCGGCGGTCGGGTTCTGCATGTGGCCGTTGGCCATCCTGCTGGGTGTGCTGGCCGTGATCTTCGGTGTGGTCGGCCGTGCCAAGGCCGGCCGGGGCGAGGCGACGAATCCGGGGCAGGCCCTGGCCGGGATCATCTGCGGCGCGACCGGCATCGTCCTGGGCGTGCTCGCGTTCGTCCTCATCGTCGTGGTCTCGGACGACAGCGCCGGGGCGGGCGGCGCCCCCCTCGACACCGGCCGCTCCGCCTCCCCGGCCGCCGCCACGTCACTCGGACACGCCACACCGGCGTGTTACGTCACACCCGTTGGATAAGTGATCTGGGCGAGCCGCTCCCGCGCCTCCATCAGCGCGAAGCCCAGCAGGTTCGGCCCCCGCCACCGCTCGGGATCCACGGCCCGCTCGTCGTCCGCGGCCAGTCCGATGCCCCACACCCGGTCCAGCGGGCTGGCCTCCACCAGCACCCTCCCCCAGCCTTCGGCCGGGGGGACCCCCATCTCGCTTCGCTCGCCCGTGCCCAGCAGGAACTCCCGCAGGTCCGCGTGCGCGGCGAACTTGTGGACGCTGCCCTCGACGACGATCCCGAACCGCTCCCGCTCCCACCGGGACTCGTCGAAGCCGCGCACCAGCCGCCCGGCCTTCTTCGCGACCGCGGGGCTCGTGGCCGAGACGGCCATCCGCTCCGCATCGGCGTCGCCGAACAGCCGGGCCTTCGACGCCATCATCCAGTGCTCCGCCGTCGCGTACTCCACCCCGTCCACCGTGAACGGCGACGGCCACCACTGGCTCAGGCAACTCGCGCCGATCCGCCCGTCGGGCCGTGGTCTGTGCCCCCAGAAGTGCAGGTACTTGACTCTCGCCCCCGCGCGGACCTCCCTGACCAGGGTGTCCAAAGAATCGATCTTCCCGATCTTCCCCATGCCCGGGAGTCTGGCACGCGCCACTGACAGTCCGTCCCTTGATTTCCGTGTCCAGTCGGCGCCTGGCCGACAGATTCCGTCGCGTAACCAAAAGGCAACAACGGAATCCCTTGTTGAGGTGGGGGCGCTCTGCCAGGATCGGCACTCAAATCGAGCTGAAGCTACGCCGGCCCTCGGACAGGGGACACGGAGGAGAGCCCTATGCACAGCCCGGACACCGCCCTCCCGGACCGTTTCCCGGCCCAGGACCGTTTCCCGGCCCAGGACCGTTTCCCGGCCCAGGACCGTTTCCCGGACGGCGCGCAGTTCATCGCGGGCCGCCCGCGGAAGGGTACGTCCGGCCGTACCCACGCCGTCGTCGACCCGGCCACCGGCGCAGAGGTGTACACGTACGAGCTCGCCGGCACCGGGGACGTGGACGCCGCCGTCGCCGCGGCCCGCGAGGCCTTCCCGGGCTGGGCCGCCGCCACTCCCGGTGAGCGTTCCGACGCGCTGCACCGCTTCGCCGCCGTCCTCGCCGACCGTGCCGAGGACTTCGCACGCGCCGAGTCGCTCCAGTGCGGGAAGCCGCTGAAGCTGACCCGTGAGTTCGACGTCCCGGGGACCATCGACAACACCGCCTTCTTCGCGGGGGCCGCCCGGCACCTGCAAGGGCAGTCCGCCGGCGAGTACTCCGGCGACCACACCTCGTACGTACGCCGTGAGCCCATCGGCGTGGTCGGCTCCATCGCCCCCTGGAACTACCCCCTCCAGATGGCCGCCTGGAAGATCCTCCCGGCGATCGCCGCGGGCAACACGATCGTCCTGAAGCCCGCCGAGCTCACCCCGTTCACCTCTCTGCTCTTCGCCGGCGCCGCCACCGACGCGGGCATTCCGCCCGGCGTCGTCAACATCGTCGCCGGTACCGGCGAGGAGGCCGGGGAGCACCTCGTCGCGCACCCGGACGTGGCCATGACCTCGTTCACCGGGTCCACCGCCGTCGGCAGACGTGTCGCCGGGATCGCCACGGCGGCCGTCAAGCGGATCCACCTGGAACTCGGCGGCAAGGCGCCCTTCGTGGTCTTCGACGACGCCGATCTCGAAGCCGCCGTGCACGGGGCGGTCGCGGGCGCGCTCATCAACACCGGGCAGGACTGCACGGCCGCCACGCGCGCGTATGTGCAACGGCCCCTGTACGAGGAGTTCGTCGCGCGGACCGCTGCCCTGATGGAGACCGTCCGGCTCGGCGACCCGTTCGCGCCGGGCACGGATCTCGGGCCGCTCATCTCGCACAGCCACCGCGACCGGGTGGCGGGTTTCGTCGACCGGGCGCGTGCCCACGCGCGCGTGGTGACCGGTGGGGAGGCTCCCCGGGGAGAGCTCACGAGCGGTGCCTACTACCGGCCGACGGTCATCGCCGACGCCGCCCAGGACAGCGAGATCGTCCAGTCCGAGATCTTCGGGCCGGTCCTCGTCGTCCTTCCCTTCGACACCGACGAGGAGGGCGTCCGGCTCGCCAACGACACCCCGTACGGCCTCGCCGCCTCCGCCTGGACCCGGGACGTCTACCGGGCGAACCGTGCCACCCGCGAGATCAGGGCGGGCTGCGTCTGGATCAACGACCACATTCCGATCATCAGCGAGATGCCCCACGGCGGGTATCGGGCGTCCGGCTTCGGCAAGGACATGTCCGTGTACTCGTTCGAGGAGTACACACAGATCAAGCACGTCATGTTCGACAACACGGCGGTCGCCAGGAAGGCCTGGCACCGGACGGTCTTCGGGGAGCGGCGGTAGGAGGACACGACCGTCTCCTGCCGCCGACCACGGCCCCACCTCCCGAAAGGGCAGCACACGCATGGAGCAGTACGAGCCCGACCGGCTGTCCCCGGTCCAACTGGCCGCGACGCGGCGCAGTCTCCTGAGCGGCAGGGCCTCTCTGACCCGCCGTTCGCTGCTGCGCGCCTCCGCGGGAGGCGCGCTCGCGGTCGGTGGCGCCGGGGCGCTGAGCGCCTGCGGTATCCCCCCGGCGGGCAAGGGCCGGGGCGGTGTCTCCGCGGAGGACCACTCGGCCAGGGAGAAGGTCGTCGACTTCTCCAACTGGACCGAGTACATGGACGTGGACGAGAGCGAGAAACGCCATCCCACGCTCGACCGGTTCACCCGGCGGACCGGCATCAAGGTCAGGTACACCGAGGACATCAACGACAACAACGAGTTCTTCGGCAAGGTCAAGCCGCAGCTCGCCGCGGGCCAGGACACCGGCCGCGACATCATCGTCCTCACCGACTGGCTGGCGGGCCGGCTGATCCGGCTGGGGTGGGTCCAGAAACTGGACCCGGCCAACCTGCCGCACGCGTACGCCAACCTGTCCGCCCAGTTCCGCAGCCCCGACTGGGACCCGGGCCGCGCCTACTCCTACCCGTGGCAGGGCATCTCGACCGTCATCGCGTACAACAAGAAGGCGCTCGACGGCGTCGAGGTCGGCTCGGTCTCCGACCTGCTCGACAATCCCCGGCTCAAGGGCCGCGTCGGCTTCCTCTCGGAGATGCGCGACAGCATCGGCATGACCCTGCTCGACATGGGCAAGGACCCGGCGAGGTTCACGGACGACGACTACGACGCGGCGATCGCCCGTCTCCAGAAGGCCGTCGACGAGGGCCAGATCCGCCGCTTCACGGGCAACGACTACACCTCCGACCTCACCAAGGGCGACCTCGCGGCGTGCATCGCCTGGGCCGGTGACGTCGTCCAGCTCAAGGCGGACAGCCCCGACGTCGACTTCGTCATCCCCGACAGCGGCTACCTGACGTCCACCGACAACTTGCTGATCCCCAACAAGGCACGTCACAAGACCAATGCCGAGCGGCTGATCGACTACTACTACGAGCCCCGCCCGGCCGCCGAACTCGCCGCCTACATCAACTACGTCTGCCCGGTCGACGGAGTCAAGGCGGAGCTGGAGAAGATCGACAGGGACGCGGCGGACAACCCGTTGATCATTCCGGACAAGGACATGGCCGCCAAGTCCCACGCCTTCCGCCTGCTGAGCAACGAGGAAGAGACGGCGTACGAGGTGAAGTTCGCGAAGCTGACGGGCGCGTGAGCCTCCGGCGGTGTGGTGCGGTGTTGTGCGGTGCGGTGCGTTCTGGTGCGGGTGGTTCTCCTCGCCCCCGCCGCCCCTACCCGTCCCATCCCTGGGGGCTGCGCCCCCAGACCCCCGCTGTCGGCCTGAACGGCCTCGTCCTCAAACGCCGGACGGGCTGAAAGCCCCCCGACGACCCCGACACCCAGGGACCACACCATGACGAAAGACCACGGCGGCGACGTCCGCCTCTCCGGGATCAGCAAGACCTACGGCTCCTTCACCGCCGTCCACCCGCTCGACCTCACCGTGCCGGAAGGTTCCTTCTTCGCCCTGCTCGGCGCCTCCGGCTGCGGCAAGACCACCACCCTGCGCATGATCGCCGGTCTGGAGGAACCTTCCTCCGGCACCGTCTCGCTCGGCGAGCAGGACGTGACCCGTCTGCCGCCCCACAAGCGGCCGGTGAACACGGTCTTCCAGTCGTACGCGCTCTTTCCGCACCTCGACATCTTCGAGAACGTGGCCTTCGGTCTGCGCAGGCGCGGCATCAGGTCCGTGAAGAAGCAGGTCGACGAGATGCTGGAGCTCGTACAACTCGGCGAACAGGCCCGCAAGAAGCCGCACCAGCTCTCCGGCGGACAGCAGCAGCGCGTCGCCCTCGCCCGCGCGCTGATCAACCGCCCCAAGGTGCTCCTCCTCGACGAGCCGCTCGGCGCCCTCGACCTCAAGCTGCGCCGCCAGATGCAGTGGGAGCTGGGGCGCATCCAGACCGAGGTCGGCATCACCTTCGTCCATGTCACGCACGACCAGGAGGAGGCCATGACGATGGCCGACACGGTCGCCGTGATGAACGCGGGCCGCGTCGAACAACTCGGCTCGCCCCTCGACCTCTACGAGAACCCGCGGACCACGTTCGTCGCCAACTTCCTCGGCACCTCGAACCTCATCGAGGCCGAGGTCGACTCGAAGAGCGGCGGCGACATCGTCCTCAAGGCGGGCGACGGCAAGCTGGTGCTGCCCGAGGCACGCTGTTCCGCTCCCGCCACCGCCGGCGGCAGGGTCCTGGTCGGCGTACGGCCCGAGAAGATATCCCTCACCCACGCGGACGACGCCGGCGACGTCCCCGTGGGCCGCAACCGCATCACCGGGAAGATCACCGCGACCAGTTTCACCGGCGTCTCCACGCAGTACGCCGTCGACAGCTCGGTCTGCCCCGAGTTCGTGGTCTACGTCCAGAACATCGACCGCGACCCCAGGCTCGTCCCTGGTGCCGATGCCGTCCTGCACTGGAGCCCTGCCCATACGTTCGGGCTGGACGCAGCTCAGGACATCGACGCGGGCGTCGAGACCGTCGAGGAAGAGGCGGCGGTCTGATGGCGACCCTCACCGAAGCCGAGGCACCACCGCCTCCCTCACCGGCCGTCCCGACGCGCAGGACCTCGCGCGGACGTGGCCGTCTCGTCCCGTACTGGCTGCTCCTGCCCGGCGTCCTCTGGCTGATCGTGTTCTTCGCGCTGCCGATGGTCTACCAGGCCTCCACGTCCGTGCAGACGGGCTCTCTGGAGGAGGGCTACAAGGTCACCTGGCACTTCGCGACCTACTGGAACGCCCTGTCCGAGTACTGGCCGCAGTTCCTGCGCTCGGTGCTGTACGCCGGCTCCGCGACGGTCCTGTGCCTGCTGCTGGGCTATCCGCTGGCGTACCTGATCGCGTTCCGCGCGGGCCGCTGGCGCAATCTGGTCCTCATCCTCGTGATCGCGCCGTTCTTCACCAGCTTCCTGATCCGCACCCTCGCCTGGAAGACGATCCTCGCCGACGGCGGTCCGGTCGTCGGCGCCCTGAACGCGCTGCACGTCCTGGACGTCACCGGCTGGCTCGGCATGACCGCCGGGGACCGCGTCCTCGCCACACCGCTGGCCGTGGTCTGCGGACTGACCTACAACTTCCTGCCGTTCATGATCCTTCCGCTCTACACGTCCCTGGAGCGCATCGACGGGCGGCTGCACGAGGCGGCCGGCGACCTGTACGCGACACCGTTCACGACGTTCCGCAAGGTCACCTTCCCGCTGTCGATGCCCGGCGTGGTCTCCGGCACGCTGCTCACCTTCATCCCGGCGAGCGGCGACTACGTGAACGCCGATCTGCTCGGCTCCACGGAGACCCGCATGGCCGGCAACGTCATCCAGACGCAGTTCCTGCGGATCCTCGACTATCCGACGGCCGCAGCCCTTTCCTTCCTTCTCATGGCCGCGATCCTCATCATGGTCACGCTCTACATCCGGAAGTCCGGGACGGAGGATCTGGTCTAAATGGCCCTTCTGCGCTGGACCAAGCGCCATCTCGTCGTCCTCGCCGGTCTGCTGACGCTCGGATATCTCCTTCTGCCGAACGTCGTCGTCACGGTGTTCTCCTTCAACGCCCCGAAGGGCCGCTTCAACTACGAGTGGCAGACGTTCTCCACGGACGCCTGGACCGATCCGTGCGGGGTCGCGGGCCTGTGCCGTTCGCTCTCGCTCAGTCTGCAACTCGCGGCCTGGGCCACGCTCGGGGCCACCGTCCTCGGCACGATGATCGCCTTCGCGCTCGTGCGGTACCGCTTCCGCGCGCGGGGCGCCGTCAACTCGCTGATCTTCCTGCCGATGGCGATGCCCGAGGTCGTGATGGCCGCGTCCCTGCTGACCCTGTTCCTCAACCTGGGTGCTCAGTTGGGATTCTGGACGATCCTGATCGCGCACATCATGTTCTGCCTCAGCTTCGTCGTCGTCGCCGTCAAGGCGCGCGTCATGTCCATGGACCCCAGGCTGGAGGAGGCCGCGCGGGATCTGTACGCCGGTCCCGTCCAGACGTTCGTGCGGGTCACCCTGCCCCTCGCGGCACCGGGAATCGCGGCGGGCGCGCTGCTCGCCTTCGCGCTCTCCTTCGACGATTTCATCATCACCAATTTCACCGCCGGCTCGACCGTCACGTTCCCCATGTTCGTCTGGGGCTCGGCACAGCGCGGAACGCCCGTCCAGATCAATGTCATCGGTACGGCCATGTTCGTGGTCGCCGTGCTGTTCGTGCTGGCCGGAATGATCGTCGGCAATCGCCGCAAGCGCCAGAAGCCGTAATTCCGCAGTCCGTAATTCCAGGCCGTAATTGCAATCCGTAATTCTTCAGGCCGTAATTCCTCAGCCCGCGCAGGCTCGTGTAGGGAGTTGAAAATCATGGCCCCAGGCGCCATGAGCCGTGGACATCGCTGGACGAGATCTCTTTCCGATGCCCAGCCGGTCCCGTACTGGCTGGACGACCCCGGCAGGCCCCGCCCCGAGCCCGCGCTCACCGGCGCCGAGACATGCGATCTGCTGGTCGTCGGCGGCGGGTACAGCGGACTGTGGACCGCGCTCCTCGCGAAGGAGCGTGACCCGGGGCGGGACGTCGTCCTCGTCGAGGGCCGCGAGGCGGGCTGGGCCGCCTCCGGCCGCAACGGCGGTTTCTGCGCCGCCTCGCTCACCCACGGCCTGGCCAACGGTCTCGCCCGCTGGCCGGACGAGATCCACAAGCTCCAGGAGCTGGGCGCCCGCAACCTCGACGAGATCGAGGCGGCCCTCGCCCGCTACTCCCTGGACTGCGACTTCGAGCGCACCGGTGAGATCGACGTCGCCACCGAACCCCACCAGGCCGCAGAACTGCGCGCCTGGCACGCCGAGACGGAGCGCCACGGCTTGGCGGACGGCATCGAGTTCCTGGACACCGACGCCGTACGGGAACAAGTCGACTCACCGACCTTCCTGGCCGGGCTCCACGACCGCCGGGGCGTGGCCCTGCTCCACCCGGCCAAGCTCGCCTGGGGCCTCAAACGGGCGTGCCTGGGCCTCGGCGTCCGGGTCTACGAGCACACTCCCGCGCTCACTCTGAAGCCGTACGGCGCCGGCATGGCCGTCCGCACCCCGTACGGCACGATCCGCGCCCGCACCGTCGCCCTCGGCACGAACGTCTTCCCCAGCCTCGTCCGACGCGTCCGCGCGTACACCGTCCCCGTCTACGACTACGCGCTGATGACCGAACCGCTCACGCCCGGCCGGCTCGCCTCCCTCGGCTGGAGGAACCGGCAGGGACTCGGCGACAGCGCCCACCAGTTCCACTACTTCCGGCTCACCGCCGACAACCGCGTCCTGTGGGGCGGTTACGACGCGATCTACCCGTACGGCGGCCGGGTACGTGCCGAGTACGACGACCGGCCGGAGACGTACGCCAAGCTCGCCGGGCACTTCTTCACCTGCTTCCCGCAGCTGGAGGGCGTCCGCTTCACCCACGCGTGGGGTGGCGCGATCGACACCTGCTCACGCTTCGCCGCGTTCTTCGGTACGGCCCACCAGGGCCGGGTGGCGTACGCGGCGGGCTACACGGGCCTGGGCGTGGGCGCGACCCGGTTCGGCGCGGAGGTGATGCTGGACCTGCTGGCGGGTGAGCGCACGGAGCGCACCGAGCTGGAGATGGTCCGCACGAAGCCCCTGCCCTTCCCGCCCGAGCCCTTCGCCTGGACCGGTATCGCCCTCACCAAGTGGTCGCTGGCCCGAGCGGACGCGCACGGCGGACGGCGCAATCTGTGGCTGAAGACGATGGACCGGCTGGGTCTGGGCTTCGACAGCTGACGCGCACGGCGGGCGACGGGGCGTCAGGACGGGGAACGGTGGCCGTCAGGAGCTCGAAGACCCTCGACGGCCGCCCCGGCCGAGGTGCGGGCCCAGGTACAGCCGGAGAGACAGCAGCAGCACCGCGCACAGGCACCAACTGGCCACCACGTCCAGTGGCCAGTGGTAGCCGCTGCGGACCAGACCGAGGGCGACCCCGAGGTTCAGCGCGACGCAGACGGCGACGACCGCGCCGCGCGAGCTCCGGCCGCGCAGCCAGGGCCACAGCACCAGGACGGCGGCACCGTACGCGATGGCGGCGGTGGCCGTGTGGCCCGAGGGGTAGTAGCCGGTGCCGCCGCCCATGACCGGTGGGCCCGGCCGGTCGATCAGCTCCTTCAGGGGAACCACCAGCGCCGGTACGAGGGCCATCAGGACGCCCGCCGCCACGGAGGGCGTCCACCAGTGGTCTGTACCGGATCGGCGGGCGCGCACGGCGACGTACCCGAGCACGACGGCCAGGACGGGGACGGCGACCGTGACGTTGCCGAGGTCGGCCAGGAAGACCGAGAAGCCGTCCCGGTGGACCAGCCGGCCGCTGAGGCGTTCGTCCGCGCGGGCGAGGGGGCCGTGGACGGCGACCTGCCAGGTGATCAGCGCGAAGAGGAGGGCCGGAAGGCCCAGGTGGAGAAAGGAGAGGAGGAAGAGGGAGGTCGGCGACCCCGGAACAGGGGGGGGGGTTCCGAGGCCGCCGTCCGGACCGGTGTGCCGCACGCCCCGGGGGGTTTGGGGCGAGCGGCCATCCGATCGGTGAGGAGATCCGGAGCCGGAGGCTCCGAGTGTGTGCGCGAGGGCACGACCAGGGCGAAGCTGGGGAGGCCCCGACCCGGTGTCACCCACAGTCCCCTGTGGGCGGGGTGTATCTCTCATCTGGCTAAGAACCTACGACAGGAGAAACGGCTGCGACAGACGGAATCGGGTCCTCACGGCCACCTTGCACACGTTCTTCACTCCCTCTGCCTCTCGTCGTCGCGCACCGGAATCCGGCCGGTATTCCGGTTGCGGGGAGCGTGGGACGTCAGGGGTGACATGGGGGTGGCCGGAAGGATTCCGGATAGTGGCCGGGGAGCCAACTGGGCACGCAGAGGACTCATACGTACCCAGGTGCGAATGCCCCGTACCGACCCGTACTCAGATACGCGTGAACGCCTGCTCGATGATGTCGAGGCCCTCGCCCAGCAGGTCCTCGCCGATGACCAGCGGGGGCAGGAAGCGGAGCACGTTCCCGTAGGTGCCACAGGTCAGGACCAGCAGGCCCTCCTGGTGGCAGGCGCCGGCGAGCGCACTGGTCGCCTCCGGGTTCGGCTCCTTGGTGGTGCGGTCCTTGACCAGCTCGATCGCGATCATGGCGCCCCGGCCGCGGACGTCCCCGATGATCTCGAACTTCTCGGCCATGGCGGACAGGCGGGGCTTCATGGTCGCCTCGATCGCCTTCGCACGCGCGTTGAGGTCCAGCTCCTTCATGGTCTCGATCGCGCCCAGCGCGCCCGCGCAGGCGACGGGGTTGCCGCCGTAGGTGCCGCCGAGGCCGCCCGCGTGCGCGGCGTCCATGATCTCGGCGCGGCCGGTCACGGCGGCGAGCGGCAGACCGCCCGCGATGCCCTTCGCCGTGGTGATCAGGTCGGGGACGATGCCCTCGTCCTCGCACGCGAACCACTGGCCCGTACGGCAGAAGCCGGACTGGATCTCGTCCGCGACGAACACGATGCCGTGGTCGGTGGCGAACTCCCTGAGCGCCGGCAGGAAGCCCTTCGCCGGTTCGATGAAACCGCCCTCGCCGAGCACCGGCTCGACGATGATCGCGGCCACGTTCTCCGGGCCGATCTGCTTGGTGATCTGGTCGATCGCCTGCGCGGCGGCCTCCGGGCCGGCGTTCTGGGGGCCGGTCGGCCAGCGGTAGCCGTACGCCATCGGCATGCGGTACACCTCGGGCGCGAACGGCCCGAAGCCCTGCTTGTACGGCATGTTCTTGGACGTCAGCGCCATGGTCAGGTTCGTCCGGCCGTGGTAGCCGTGGTCGAACACGACGACCGCCTGGCGCCTGGTGAAGGAGCGCGCGATCTTGACGGCGTTCTCGACGGCCTCGGCGCCGCTGTTGAACAGGGCCGACTTCTTGGCGTGGTCGCCCGGAGTGAGCTCGGCCAGCGCCTCGGCGACGGCGACGTACCCCTCGTACGGCGTGATCATGAAACAGGTGTGGGTGAAGTCCTGGAGCTGGGCCGAGGCCCGGCGCACGACGGCCTCGGCGGAGTTGCCGACGCTCGTCACCGCGATTCCGGAGCCGAAGTCGATGAGCCGGTTGCCGTCGACGTCCTCGATGATGCCGCCGCCCGCCCGCGCCGTGAACACGGGCAGTACGGAGCCCACGCCCTGGGCGACCGCGGCGGTGCGACGGGCCTGCAACTCCTGCGACTTCGGGCCGGGGATGGCGGTGACGACGCGGCGCTCCTGCGGAACTGCGGTCATGAGGGGCTCCCTGATGATCTTGCGTACGGGTGTGTCGGCGGTCCGCTCCGACGCGGGGCGTTTCCGGACGCTTGCCTTCTTTTCTCGCAGGCTAGGGCGGGGGAGGAGGCGTGGGCATGCTCCATGTGGGCGTTGTCGGGGCCTTCGGTTGTCCGCGATGGACTAAGCCGTGTACGCGCAGACCACCGCTGTACACCCCGTGCGGATCAGGCGGGCGCGTCGAACCGCGGGCGTCCGTTCAGCAGGGTGCTCAGGTCCGTGCCGGGGGTGAGCTCCGCCGGGTCCGCGCCACGCTGGAACAGGACGGCTCCGGCCGCGATCCCGTCGAGCGTCAGCCGGTCCGCGTCCCTGCGCAGCCAGGTGCCCTCGCGCAGCCCCACCACGGGTACGTCGTTCTCCTCCAGGAACTGCTCCAGCCGCTCGGCACGGGTCTCGCCCATGTGGCCTAGGGGCCCGGGGCGGTGCTGGAGGCCGGGGCCGGACTGGGCGAGGCCGGCGCGGACACCCTGCTGCCGGCCTGCACCGGTCTGCACACCATCGGGGCGCGCCTGCTGCTGGAGGACCGGCTGGGGGTGCCGGTCGTGGACCCGGTGCTCGCAGCGGGGCTGATGGCCTCGTACGCGCGTCGCCGCTGACCACGGGGGACGACCCAAACCTGAGCATGGATGCGCACCCCGGCCGTGTAAACGGTGAACTCCCCAGGCGGGGGCGTTAGATTGACTCGCTGATGGTGGACGCGGCGGCTGGTCAGGGGGCAAGGGCGATGAACAGCGACGGGACGCAGGACGCCCGGGGTACACATGCGAACCCGGTGCCGCGTCCGGCGGGGCCTCCGGATGTGCCCCCGATGCCGCCGAGGCCCAGCCGGCCGCCAGGGATGCCGCCCGCGCCGGAGCAGGCTCCGCCGTCCTCGTCGCCCACCGCCGACTGGCTCGACACGGCACGACCGGCCGCTCGGCCCGGTATCTGGCGGTTCGGCTACCGCCCCCCGAAGGCGGCGCAGGGACCGGAGCGGCTGGCTCCGGTGACCCTCGTCGGCATGCTGATCCCGTTCCTCGTGGGGCTGTTGGTGTGGTCCCTTTGGCTACGCGGTGCCCTCCCGTACCAGAGCCTCGTCCTGCGGCTGGTCACGCCGGACGACTGGTGGCAGAGCGCCTCGACGTGGCCCCAGACCTTTGCGGACCGAGTGGTGCAGAAGCCCGGGCTGCACGCCCTGGTGGTCTACGAGGGTGCCTTCTTCGCCGTCCTCGCCTACGCCGTGGGCCGACTGGGCGGCTGGCCCGCCATCGTCCGCCACGTCATCGGCCGTAAGCCCCAGCCCCGACGTGCCCTGCTCTCCGCCCTGTGCGCGCTCGTCGTGCTCAGCCTCGTCTTCCCTGACGCCTTCCCGATCGTCGGCTGGGATCCGCTGCCGATCGTCGGCCCGTTGGACTCCCTGCTCGTGCTGATCTTCGACAGCTACGACCTGCCCGCTCTCCTCGTGCGCACGCTCCACGCGGCCGTCGCGATCCTGGTCGTCCTGCCCTTTGCCCGCGTCGGCGGCTGGTGGCCGTACGCGAAGGAACAACTCGGCGCCCGCCGCGCCCGTGCGACCCCCACCACCCCGAAGGCCGTGCCACGCCCCCGTGCCCAGTGGCCCGAACTGCGGGACGCCGGCCAGCAGGAGGCGGCGGAGCTGCTGACCGCCGAGGTCGCGGCCGGTCGTATGAACGACGTCGACTGTGCGCGCGTCACACACGCGTGGGCCACGGCCCGGCGCGAGGGCCGGCAGGCGGCCTTCCGGGACACGGTCCTGCGTCAGGCAGGCGCCGCCTGGACGCACCCCTCCGGTGCCCGCGACCTGCCTCGCCGTACGGCCCGGCACGACCTGCTCACGGGCCAGGTGCGCATCGGCCGCTGGGTGGCCGCGGAGCGTGCGCCGCTCCCCTTCCATGAAGCGGGCGCCGCCCTCGGTCCGGACGTGCTCGGCACCTCGCTGCTCGCGGTCGGCCCGTCCGGCTCGGGCAAGACCCGAACCCTGACCGAGCCGGTGACCGAGGCGCTGACCCTCCAGGCGCTCACCGGGCGGTGTGCGGTCGTCGCGGTGTCGGCCGCCGGGAGCCCGCTCGGTTCCGACTCCGCGTTCGACGTCATCGTACGGATCGGGGATCCCGCATCGGTCCACGACCTGGACCCGTACGCGGAGTCCGACGATCCCGACGAGGCGGCCGCGATCCTCGCGGAGGCGCTGGTCGGCGATCTCCACGGGGAGGGCGGGCAGAGCGCCGTCACCGCGCTCGCCCAGCTGCTCGGCCCCTACCGGGCCGTGCACGGACGCTTCCCCACCCTGCCGGAGCTGCGTGAACTCCTGGAGGGCGAGCCGGACGCGCTGTCCGCGCTGCGGGACGCACTCGCCGGGGACGAGGCCATGCGCCGTGAACTGGACGCGCGCATCCGGCAGACGGGCGCGCCGGGCGACCCGGGCCGCGCCCTCGCCGACCGGCTGGCGCTGCTGAACCGGCCGGTGTTCGCGGAGTTCTTCGGCGGCGGCAGCTCCCACCGCGCCTTCTCCCTGCGCGCCCTCGCCCACCACCCCCTCCGCGTCCGCGTCGACCTCCCCGAGCGGGGCCACGAGGAGGCCGCCCTGCTGATCACCCGGCTGGTGCTCGCGCAGTTCCTCGCGGTCGTCAGGGAAAGCGGGCGCGGCCACTTCGTCTGCCTGGTCCTGGACGACGCGACCGGGACGGTGACGCCCGAGTCGGTGCGCCGTATCCAGCGGCTGCGGTCGCAGAACGCGGGCGTGGTGCTGGCCCTGCGGAACATCGGGGACGTTCCCGAGGCGCTGCACGGCCCGCTCTACGGTGCCGTCGGCTGCCGTATGGCGTTCTCCGGCGTCACCACCTGGGACGGCAGCCGGTTCGCGCAGGCCTGGGGCACCGAGTGGGTGGAGACGACGGAGGTCGCCAAACACACGGTCTTCGCCGACCAGCCCATGACCCGGGCCCTCCACGCCCTGCGCAAGCTGGTGACGGGCAAGGCGGTGACCACGGACGCGGTGACCGTGCGACAGGTCGAGCGGGAGCGGTGGTCGGCGTCGCAACTGGCCCACGAGGTGCCACCGGGGCACGCGGTGCTGTCACTGACGAGCGTGGACGGCGAGCACGCGCCGCCGCTGCTGGTGGATCTGCGGAGCTGACCGGTACGGAGGCATCGTACGTCCGTACGTCCGTACGGTCCGGCCGAATCGGCATAGGGTGTTCATACAGTGCGGACAAAAGATCACTCTGTTTGTGATCATTGCAGGACCTGTCCGTGTCCGACGCAGATTCTGTGAACACCTGAAGGCCTCATGCCCCCGACGCTCGCCTCGCTCGTCCACCACTCCGCGCTCAAACTGACCGTGCGCGCCGGCGCGGACCGCCTGGATGTGCCCGTCCGCTGGGCGCACGCGAGCGAACTCGCCGACCCCGTGCCGTACATGGAGGGCGGGGAACTGCTGCTGATCACCGCGCTCAAGCTGGACGCGGAGGATCCCGAGGCGATGCGGCGGTATGTGAAGCGCCTGGTGGAGGCCGGGGTCGTCGGACTCGGGTTCGCCGTCGGCGTGAACTACGAGGACGTGCCCGAGGCGCTCGTCGACGCGGCCGAGGACGAGGGGCTGCCGCTGCTGGAGGTGCCGCGGCGCACGCCGTTCCTCGCCATCAGCAAGGCGGTATCCGCCGCCATAGCCGCCGACCAGTACCGGGCCGTGAGCGAGGGGTTCGCGGCACAGCGCGAGCTCACCAAGCAGGCGCTGAACGACGCGCCCGAGGGCCTGCTCGCCGCGCTCGCCACGCAGCTCGACGGGTGGGCCGCGCTGTACGACGCCTCGGGCGCCGTGGTGGCGACCGCGCCCGAGTGGGCCGGGCGGCGGGCCGCCCGGCTCACCGCGGACGTCGAGCGGTTGCGGGAGCGGCCCGCGCCCGCGAGCGCTGTGGTCGGGGACGCGGACGGTGACGGCGGAGGCGACCGTGTCGAGCTGCACTCCCTCGGGACCGGACGGGGGCCCCGGGCCGCGCTCGCCGTGGGGACCGCCGCGGCGCTGGGCACCGCCGAGCGGTACGCCGTGCACTCGGCCATAGCGTTGCTGACACTGACGACGGAACGGTCGCGGTCGTTGCACGCGGCCGAGCAGCGGATCGGGGCGGCGGTGCTGCGCATGCTGCTCGCCGGGGAGCCGGACCATGCGCGGGCCGTGGCCGGGGGTCTGTACGGGGAACTGCTGGACGCCCCGTTCCGGATGATCTTGGCGGAGTCGTCCTCGGCGTCGAAGCCCTTCGGGGCGGACGCGACCCTGGTGACCGGGAAGCCTCTGCCGGCCGACGCCGACGGTGACCCGCTCGGGCAGCTGGTCGAGGTGGTGGAGGGGGCGGCCGCGCGGACGGGGGAGTCCGTGCTGGTCGTGCCGGACGGGGAGCGGCTGGTCGTGCTGGCCGGGGACGGGGGTGCGGCGGTCGCCGCGTGCCAGGAGTTCGCACTGGGGCTGGAGGCGGCGCGGGCCGCCACCGCGGTGCGCGACGCGGGTGCGGTGGGCGAGGAGGACGAGCTGGCCGTCGGACTGTCGGCACCTGCCGGGCCGATCGCCGCGGCGGCCGCGTACAAGCAGGCCGAGCAGGCGTTGTCGGTGGCCCGGCGGCGGGGCCGGGCGTTCGTGGAGCACGAGGAACTGGCGGCCGGGTCCGTGGTGCCGCTGCTGGCCGATGACGCGGTACGGGCGTTCGCGGACGGGCTGCTGCGGGCGCTGCGCGAGCACGACGCGACCGGGCGGGGGGATCTCGTGGCGTCCCTGCGGGCCTGGTTGTCGAAGCACGGGCAGTGGGACGCGGCCGCGGCGGATCTCGGGGTGCACCGGCATACGCTGCGGTACCGGATGCGGCGGGTCGAGGAGATCCTGGGCCGGTCGTTGGACGACCCGGACGTGCGCATGGAACTGTGGCTGGCCCTGAAGGTGACGGCGGCGGTGGGGGAGTAGGGGTTTCGCGTCTCGGGGTTCGCGCCTCGGGGGTTCGCGTCGCCCGCGGTGGGTTCGTGGGTCGGGGGCGCGCCGGGAGGTCTCCGTCCTCGGTCCGGCGGATCTGTGGGGGAGTCGGGTACTCGGCGCCGGACGCCGGCCGCTGCGGGCGGACACCTCCCGGCACACCCCCTTCTGCGCGTACGCGGCCGCGGGTGCTTCGTGGCGACGGTGCGTTGTGATGCCGGGTGCGCGCCCGTGCCTTGAGGGGCGCGGGGAACTGCGCGACAAGCCCCAACGAAACCCGCACCCGCCCACCGGCAGAACTCGGCAGACGAGACTCACAACCCACCGGCGATCACGACAAATCGGTGCGTCCGCAGGAGAGAGTTTTACGACTCGGACAAACGACCTGGCGGCAAGCCGCACCTACCGTGGTCATGAACGTACGTTTCGAACATGGAAGGGCCGGACCATGACTGCCACCCACGCCTTCTGGCTCGCCGGTCGCCAGGCGACCGGCGACACCGGCATCGATGTCACCTCGCCGTGGGACGGCCGACTCGTCGGTCACGTCAGCGTGCCGACCGACGCCCAGGTGGAGGAGGCCGTGGCCGCCGCGTACGCCGTGCGCGACGAGTTCGCCGCCACCCCCGCCCACGTACGCGCCGCTGCCCTGGACCATGTGAGCCGGCGGCTGGTCGAGCGGTCCGAGGAGATCGCGCGGCTCATCTCGGCCGAGAACGGCAAGCCGGTCAAGTGGGCCCGCGGTGAGGTGGGGCGGGCCGTGTCGGTGTTCCGGTTCGCGGCCGAGGAGGCGCGGCGGTTCAACGGCGGCGAGGCCCAGCGGCTGGACACGGACGCCGGGGGCCAGGGGCGGCTCGCCTTCACGCGGCGGTTCCCGAAAGGTGTCGTGCTCGGCATCGCGCCCTTCAACTTCCCGCTCAACCTGTGCGCCCACAAGGTCGCGCCGGCGCTCGCGGTCGGTACGCCGATCATTCTGAAGCCCGCGCCCGCGACGCCGCTGTCCGCGCTCCTCATCGGGGAACTGCTCGCCGAGACGGAACTGCCGGCGGGATCGTGGAGCGTGCTGCCCGTGCCGAACGAGCGGATGCCCTCGCTCGTGCAGGACGAGCGGCTGCCGGTCATCTCGTTCACCGGGTCCGACAAGGTCGGCTACGCGATCATGGACTCGGTGCCGCGCAAGCACTGCACCCTGGAGCTGGGGGGCAACGGCGCCGCCGTCGTCCTCGCGGACTATGCGAGCGACGAGGACCTGGACTGGGCGGCCACGCGTATCGCCACCTTCTCCAACTACCAGGGCGGGCAGTCCTGCATCTCCGTGCAGCGGGTGATCGCGGACGCGGAGGTGTACGAGCGGCTGGTGCCGCGGATCGTCGCCGCCGTCGAGGCTCAGGTGACGGGGGACCCGTCCGACGACGCGACGGATGTCGGGCCGCTGGTGAGTGAGGACGCCGCGCGGCGGGTGGAGGCCTGGGTCGAGGAGGCCGTCGGGGCGGGGGCCCGGCTGCTGACCGGAGGGAAGCGGGACGGGGCCTCGTACGCGCCGACCGTGCTCGCCGAGGTGCCGGCGAACGTCACGATCTCGTGCGAGGAGGTCTTCGGGCCCGTACTCGCCGTACAGCGGGTGGAGGGGGAGGCGAGCGCCTTCGCCGCTGTCAACGAGTCCAAGTACGGGCTGCAGGCCGGTGTGTTCACGCATGACCTGCAGACCGCGTTCCGGGCGCACCGGGCTCTGGAGGTGGGCGGTGTGGTGATCGGGGACGTGCCGTCCTACCGTGCCGACCAGATGCCGTACGGCGGTGTGAAGCAGTCCGGTGTCGGGCGTGAGGGCGTGAAGTTCGCGATGGACGACTACACGTACGAGCGGGTCATGGTGCTGACGGGGATTCAGCTCTGACCGGATTCAGCTCTGACCGGTCACACGACAGCTCGATTCTCTTCGTGACGAACGAAGCCGACGCGCGCGAGCCGTAGCGGCCCGCGCAGCTTCAGGTGGACGTCGTGCACGCCGGTGGCCGCGATCCCGGCGCTCAGGGTGGTGTAGTCGTACGGTCCGGCGGTGGGGGAGAGGTTCAGGACCGCCAGGACCGGGCCACCGTTGAGGGAGAACTCGACGGCGCCCTCGCCCGACGCCTCCAGGGTCACTTCGGCGACCCCCTCTCCGAAGTCGCAGTCGTGGAAGAGGAGTTCACCCGCGCCGTCGGCGACGGGCGTGACCGCGTCTCCTGACGTCTTCGTACGGTCGACGATCTGCGTGCCCCGCTGGTCGTCGAAGTCGGCGGCGTTCAGGCCGAGTTCGACGACCGGGCGGGGAACGGCCGGGGTGCCGTCGAGGTCGATCGTGGTGGTCAGGCGGGTGTCCTCGCTGGAGGCCCCCACGAGAAGCTCGTAGGCGCCGGGTTCCCGGCGGTGACGGCTGTGGGCCACGTCCCAGAACGCGAAGGCGGTCAGGGGGAGGTGGAAGGTCAGGTCCGTCGAGGCGCCGGGGGCGAGCGTGACGCGGCGGTGGGCGGCCAGTTCCCGGCGGGGGCGCGGGACCGACGGGTTCACGGCCCTGAGGTAGAGCTGAGGCACCTCGTCCGCTGTGCGCCCGCTCGTGTTGGTGAGCGTGAACGTCACCTTCACCTCGTCGCCGGTCACCCGGTGGGTGAGGTTCTCGTACGCGAATCCCGCGTACGACAGGCCGTGGCCGAAGGGGAACAGGGGCGTGCCCTCGAAGTACAGGTACGTCTGGCGACTGCCGATCACGTCGTAGTCGAGCAGGTCGGGCAGGTCCGAGTCGGCGGCGTACCAGGTCTGCGGGAGGCGGCCCGCGGGAGAGACGTCCCCGGCGAGGACGCGGGCCAGGGCGGTGCCCGCCGCCTGGCCGCCGTGCGCGGTCCACAGGACGGCCCGGAGATCCTCATGGTCCACGGCGTAGGGGTAGGACGAGGTCAGGACCAGGGCCGTGTCCGGGTTCGCGGCGCGGGCGGCACGGAGCAGACGCTCCTGGTGCTCCGGGAGGCGGAGTGTGGTGCGGTCCTGCGTTTCGCGGCCGTTGATGTGCGGGTCGTTGCCCGCCACCACCACAACGGCGTCCGCCTCGGACGCGGCCCTCGCGACGCAGTCCTCGCCGCGTTCGGTCACGACCAGGGTGAAGATCTCGCCGTTTCCTTCGGCAACCTTCACTCCGTCCGCGGCGACAGAGACGTACAGGCCCGTCCCCATGTGCCGGAGGAGGTGACCGTCCTCATGGGAGTCATGGGAGTCATGGGGCCCACGGGAGCCATGGGATTCATGGCGTTCCAGGCGGAACGTCTCCTGTACGACCCAGCCGCCCGGCTGGTCCGCGGAAGCGCGTACGTAACCGTCGTCGGCGACCGAGAGGTAGCGGCCGTCCGGGGCGCGCAGCGTGAGGACGCCGTCGCCCCAGTCGACGAGGGCGAGGACGGTGCCGGTCGTGTCGGTGGTCAGCGGGGGGAGGTCCGTGCGGCCCGCGAGGAGCGCGGGGTCGAGGGCGCCCTCCGCGCCGCGTGCCTCGTCGGGCGCGTCGACATCCTCCGGCACCGCGAGGTACGTCCCTGCCGAGGTCCTGAGGCGGATCCGGTCCACGCCCTCGGCGAAGGTGACGCGCTCCGCGCCGAAACGCTCGTACAGGCCCTCCAACGGGGTGGTGCGGTGGATGAGCGTGCCGCTGTACCAGTCGAGCTTGCACTCGTCGGCGAGGAGGCCGACGACCGCGATGCGGGTGTCCTCGGGGAGCGGAAGCAGGTCGTCGTCGTTCTTGAGCAGGACGATCGCCTGCTCGGCCGCCTCCTCGGCCAGCGCGCGGTGGGCCGGGGTGTCGAAGTCCCGGATGTCGGCGTGGGGGCCGGATCCGGGGTCGAACTCGCCCAGCCGGAAGCGGACCGAGAGCTGGCGGCGGACCGCCCGGTCGATGTCGTCCTCGGTCAGCAGGCCCCGGGCCAGGGCGCCCCGGACGCGTTCGACGGTCTTCGAGTTGTCCGTGCCGTGGTCGGTGAAGCTGTCGACGCCGGCGCGGAGCGCGGCCGCCGTGGCCTCCTCGTGGGTGTCGAAGTAGTGCTCCGAGTCGACCAGGTTCGAGGGCGCGCCCGCGTCCGAGCAGACGAGGAGGTCCTCGTCGGTCCAGGTGCGCAGGTGTTCCCTCAGGTACGGCGACACGTGGTTGGGACGTCCGTTGACCAGGTTGTACGCGGGCATCACCCCGGCCACCGCACCCGCCCGCACGGTCTCGTGGAAGGCGCGCAGGTCGTACTCGTGCAGGACGCGCGGGCGGACCGAGGAGGAACTGGTGTCCCGGTGCGTCTCGTTGTTGTGCGCCAGCCAGTGCTTGAGGACCGGGGCGGTGCGCCAGTACGCCGGGTGGTCGCCGCGCAGGCCCCGCGTGTACGCCGTCGCGATGGCCGACGTCAGTTTCGGGTCCTCGGAGTAGCCCTCCTCGCCCCGGCCCCACAGGGGGTGCCGCAGCAGGTTCACCGTGGGCGCCCAGACGTTGAGGCCGACGCGGTCGTCCCGGGCCCGCATGGCGCGGACCTCGGCCGACACCGCCTCGCCGACGCGGCGTACGAGGTCCTCGTTCCAGGTCGCGCCCAGCCCGACCGCCTGCGGGAACACCGTGGCGGGACCCATCCACGCCACGCCGTGCAACGCCTCCTGACCGGTGCGGAACGCGGCGATCCCCAGGCGCTCGACGGCTGGTGCGAACTGGTGCAGGAACGCGATCCGTTCGTCGAGGGTGAGCCGCCCGAGAAGGTCGTCGATGCGCTTCGCGAGAGGCAGCTGCGGATCGCGGAAAGGCGGCGTGGGCGGCGTCTGTGCGGTCACGATGAGGGTCCCTTTGCGGTGGAGCGGCGAGGGGCTTTCGAAGCGCTTCGATGCTCATTCGACCCGAGGGCGGGTGTCAAGAGACCAAGGCGCAACAGATTCGTTTCCGCACCGTCATATACAAGGCGGGAACTGATCGTTCCGCTCCCTTGTGCCTCCGGTACGCCTCCGGTAAGCCTCCGAGGAATTGCGGAATCGACCCTTGTGCGGCCCCACGCGTTCACTTAACCTCGCAGCAACATCGAAGCGCTTCGACTGCGGAGGACGCGCCTCGCGTGCTCACACACCTCCGACGTTCACCGCTTCAGCACAGCCAGTTCCACTCAAGACACCGCAGCCGACGGCTTCGCCGCCGTGTGTCCTGGTGTGCGCCATGAAGGCATGAAGGGTTGACGCAATGACGCCGAACTCCGCCACTTCCGCTCCGAGCCGGAGAAGCTTCCTCGCCTCCACGGCGGTCGCCGCAGCAGCGGTGGCCGGCGGAGCGCCGCTGCTGTCCGCCTGCGGCGGCTCGCAGTCGGGCAGCAAGGACGGCACCACCTCGGGGAAGGACGCGGCGAAGATCCTCCCGGCGTACGTGGCGTCGACCGTCGTGGCGCCCGACATCCCGGCGAAGAACGGATCGGCGGCCGGCTTCAGCAAGGCCATCCCCACCGCGGACCTGAAGACCTCGGTGACGAAGAAGCTGGGCAGCGGCGGCAGGCTCAGGATCATGTCCCCGTTCTGGGGGACCCCGCCGAAGGGCGACAACCCGTACTACAAGGCCATGAACGAGGCCATCGGCGTCGACGTCACCTGGCAGAACCAGGACGGCGTCACGTACGACGAGAAGCTCGGCGCGGTCCTCGCCTCCAGCGAGATCCCCGATGTCGTGGTCGTGCCCGGCTGGAACCTCAACGGCAAGATCCCCGGCGCCATCAACGCCAAGTTCGCCGACCTCGGCCCCTACCTGTCCGGCGACAAGGTCAGGGACTACCCGAACCTCGCCGCCGTCCCCACCGAGGCATGGCAGCGCGGGATCTTCGGCGGGCAGCTCCGCGCGATCCCGTTCCCCGCCCCGTATGTCACCGACATCGCGCCCCTGTACCGCAAGGACCTCTTCGACAAGAAGGGGTACAGCGTCCCGACGAGCCCCGACGACTTCCTGTCCTGGGCGAAGGAGGCCACCGACGCCAGGTCGAAGGTCTGGGCGTGCGACGACATGAAGTGGACGGCGTTCAACGTGTTCGGCGTCCTGTCGGGCAGCGACAAGGCGCTGTGGTGGAACATGGACGGCGGCAAGCTCGTCAACCGCATCGAGACCGAGGAGTACCTCGAAGCCCTGGAGTGGACGCGCAAGCTGTACGCGGCCAAGGTGGTGCACCCGGACGCGGTCTCCGGCAAGGCGGGTGGCAACGCGGGCAACCGCCTCACCTCCGGGCAGGTGCTCGTCTACAGCCAGAACATCTCCGACTGGTGGGGCAAGACGGCCGAACAGCGCACCCAGAACCCGGACTTCGAGATCGCCGCGTTCGACTTCTTCGGCCCCGACGGCGGCGACCCGAAGCTGTGGGCCGTCCAGCCCGCCAACATCTTCACCTTCATCACCAAGACAGCGTCCGAGCAGCAGATCAAGGACTTCCTCGCCGTCTGCAACTTCTGCGCCGCGCCGTACGGCACCAAGGAGTTCATGCTCACCGCCTACGGCGTCGAGGGCACGCACTACGAGACCGAGAAGGGCCTGCCGGTCAAGACCACCCAGGGCGTCAACGAGGTCAACGGCGCCTTCGACTACACCGGCAACCCCGCCCCGTACATCGCCTACCCCGACTTCCCCGACGTCACCAGGGGCATGGTCGAGTGGCAGCAGCGCATGGGTGCCTTCACCACGAAGTCCTCCTTCTTCGGACTGACCGTCACCGAGCCGAACCGCTGGGCCAACCTCGCCGACAGCTTCGAGCAGCTTGAGGACGACGTCGTGCGGGGCCGCAAGAAGATCAGCGACATGCAGCAGGCCGTGTCCGACTGGAAGAGCAAGGGCGGCGACGAGCTGCGCGACTGGTACAAGAAGCTGCTCGACGACACCGGTTCGGCGAACTGACCCGGGGCCGAGGCAAGGAGAAGACCGTGTCCCACAACACGGTGCCTCGGTCCGCGGGCGAGGCGAAGAACCCCGCGAGGACTCCGGCGGCGTCCGGCGACGGCGACGGCGAGGGCGAGCGCAAGGGCACCCGGGCCCGGTCCCGGGACCCGAAGCGCGCGGGAAGGCTGAGCCTTCGGCTCAGATTCCGGCGCGACCGCACACTGCTGCTGATGGCGCTGCCCGCGGTGCTGCTGCTCCTGGTCTTCAACTACATACCGATCCTCGGCAATGTGGTCGCCTTCCAGGAGTACGACCCGTACCTCAGCGAGAACGGCTTCGTCGCCATCTTCCAGAGCCCCTGGGTGGGCTTCGAGCAGTTCGAGCGGATCTTCGCGGACTCGGCCTTCTGGCACGCCGTGCAGAACACGTTCGTGCTGTTCTTCCTGCAACTGGTGCTGTTCTTCCCGGTCCCCATCCTGCTCGCGCTGCTCATCAACAGCGTGGTCAGGCCCCGGGTGCGGGCCATCGCCCAGGCGGTCATGTACCTGCCGCACTTCTTCTCCTGGGTCCTCGTCGTCACCGTCTTCATGCAGATCTTCGGCGGCGCGGGCATCATCGCGCAGACCCTCCGCCAGCACGGCATCGAGGGCTTCGACCTGATGACCAACCCGGACACCTTCAAGTACCTGGTCACGGCCGAGACCATCTGGAAGGACGCCGGCTGGGGCATCATCGTCTTCCTCGCCGCGTTGTCGTCCGTCTCCGACGACCTGTACGAGGCCGCCGCCATGGACGGCGCCGGCCGCTGGCGGCGCCTGTGGCACATCACGCTGCCCGCCCTGCGCCCGGTGATCGCCCTCCTGCTGGTGCTGCGCGTCGGCGACGCCCTCACCGTCGGGTTCGAGCAACTGCTGCTGCAACGGCAGGCCGTGGGCGTCGACGCCTCCGACGTCCTCGACACCTATGTGTGGTGGAACGGCATCCGCAACCAGGACTTCAGTTACGCGGCCGCCGCGGGCCTCATCAAGGGCGTGGTCGGCCTGGCACTGGTGCTGACCGCCAACAAGGTCGCCCATCTCATGGGTGAGCAGGGGGTGTACAAGAAATGACCGCCGTCCTCGACAAGCAGGCCGATGAGCGGCCGGCCCCGAAGAAGCCGAGCCCCTGGGCCGCGCCACCGCGCCCCGTCTGGGAGGAGGAGCCGTCCAGGGCCGGCCTGGCGAGCAAGGGCCTCGTCCTCGGCATCGCCTGCCTGGCGATCCTCTTCCCCCTGTGGGTCGTCATCGTCACCAGCCTCCAGTCGAAGAAGACCATCGACGAGGCCGGCGGTCTGGTGGTCATCCCCAAGGGCATCACCTTCGTCGCCTACCAGGAACTCCTCAGCGGCGGCCAGGTGCAGCGGGCCGCGCTGGTCAGCATCGGCGTGACGGTCGTCGGCACGCTGTTCAGCATGACCGTGTCGGTGCTGTGCGCCTACGGCCTTTCCCGCAGCGGCTCGCTCGGCCACCGCTGGATCCTGATGACGCTGCTCGCGACGATGTTCTTCGGCGCGGGACTGATCCCGACCTATCTGCTGGTGCAGGCCCTCGGTCTCACCGACACCTACCTGGCGCTGATCCTCCCCAGCGCCGTGAGCGTCTTCAACATCCTGGTCCTGCGCTCGTTCTTCATGGGCATCTCGCAGGAGCTGATCGACAGCGCCCGCATCGACGGCGCCGGTGACTGGCGCATCCTGTGGAAGATCGTCATGCCGCTCTCACGCGCCGTCCTCGCGGTGATCGCCCTCTTCTACGCGGTGGGCTACTGGAGCGCCTGGTTCAACGCGTCGATCTACCTCACCGACCAGGACATGATGCCGCTCCAGAACGTCATGATCCAGCTGGTCCAGAAGCAGGAACGCCCGGTGGGCCTGGCCGCCCAGGTCAACACCGGCCAGCTCTCGTCACTCGCCCTCCAGATGGCGGTCATGGTGATGGCCCTGCTCCCCGTCGCCGTCCTCTCGCCCTTCGTCCAGAAGCACTTCAGGAAGGGCATGCTCACCGGCGCGGTCAAGGGCTGACACCCCGGCCGCGCCCCCGGAACTCCGCTGTGTCCGGCCGTGCCTGTCACCCGGCCGGACACGGCGGAACCCACGAGCCCCGCCCCACTGCGTCCCCCGCCGAGGCCCGCCCCGCCCCGCCCCGCCCCGCCGTCCCTCCCCGTGGAACGAGGTATGTCATGCGCACCACACACGACAGCCGCGACGCGGTGGCGGCGGAGAGGCCCCTGCCACAGCGGCCGGGCCTCTCCGCCGCCACCCGCGGCCGCATCCTCTTCGGCGGCGACTACAACCCCGAACAGTGGCCCGAGGAGGTCTGGCACGAGGACGTACGCCTCATGAAGGAGGCCGGCGTCAACTCCGTCACGCTCGGCGTCTTCTCCTGGGCGAAGCTCGAACCCCGCCCGGGCGCACGCGAGTTCGGCTGGCTGGACACGGTCATGGACCTGATGCACGCGAGCGGCATCGGCGTCGTCCTCGCCACCCCCACCTCCTCGCCCCCACCGTGGATGGGCCGCCTCCACCCCGAGACGCTCCCGCGCGACGAGAACGGGCAGACCGAGTGGTGGGGCTCCCGCCAGCACTTCTCCCACTCCAGCGCCACCTACCGCCGTTACGCCGCCGCCATCACCGAGGACCTCGCCGCCCGCTACGGCAGCCACCCCGCCCTCACCATGTGGCACATCAACAACGAGTACTGCACCTACGACTGGGGCGACGAGGCGGCCACCGCCTTCCGCACCTGGCTCCAGAACAGGTACGGCACGCTCGGCGCCCTCAACGAGGCCTGGGGCACGGCCTTCTGGAGCCAGGGCTACGACGGCTGGCACGAGATCCTGCCGCCGCGCCGGGCCCACTACATGAAGAACCCCACCCACGTCCTGGACTTCAGGCGCTTCACGAGCGACATGCTCCTGGAGTGTTACGTCATCGAGCGCGACATCGTCCGCCGGCACACCCCGCACATCCCGGTCACCACCAACTTCATGCCGATGTGGGTGGGCCAGGACGCGTGGCGGTGGGCCGAGGAGGAGGACGTCGTCTCCGTCGACCTCTACCCGGACCCGCGCGACCCGTTCGGCGCGCAGAACGGCGCCCTGGTCCAGGACATGACCCGCTCGCAGGCGGGCGGCGGCCCCTGGATGCTCATGGAACAGGCCGCCGGTGCCGTCAACTGGCGCGGCGTCAACCACCCCAAACCGCCCGGCCTCAACCGCCTCTGGTCCCTCCAGGCCGTCGCCCGCGGCGCCGACGCCGTCTGCTACTTCCAGTGGCGCCAGTCCCGTCAGGGCGCCGAGAAGTTCCACTCCGGGATGGTCGGCCACGCGAGGGAGCAGGGCCGTACGTTCCAGGAGGTCAAGCGGCTGGGTGCCGAACTCGACCGGATCGGCGGTGAGGTGACGGAGCGCCACCTCACCGCCGACATCGCCCTCCTGCACGACTGGAACTCCTGGTGGGCCGGCGCCCAGGACGGCCGGCTCTCCTCCGAGGTCGACTACCCGCAGATCGTGCGGGCCTGGCACCGCGCCCTGTGGGAGGCCCACCTCACCACCGCGTTCGCCCATCCCGAGCACGACCTGTCCGCGTACCGGCTCGTCGTCGTACCGCAGCTCTACCTGCTGAGCGACGCCGCGATCGAGAACCTCCTCGCCTACGTACACGGCGGCGGCACCCTCGTCTGCGGCTTCCTGACCGGAGTTGCGGACGAAGACGACCGGGTGCGGCCCGGGGGCATGGACGCGCGGCTGCGGGAGCTGTTCGGCATCCGCACACTGCACGAGTGGTGGCCGCTGGACGCCGGGGAGCGCGTCGAGTGCGAGGGATTCAGCGGCACCCTGTGGTCCGAGGAGCTCCAGACGGCGGACGCGGACGTGATCGCCCGTTACGAGGGCGGCGAGCTGGACGGGCTGGCGGCCGTCCTGCGCAAGGGCCGCGCCTGGTACGTGTCCACGCTGCCCGAACCCGCCGCGCTGCGTGACCTGCTGGCGGGCGTGGCGGACGGCGCGGGCGTACGGCCGGTGCTCGACGGGCTGCCCGAGCGGGTGGAGGCGGTCCGCCGCGGCGAGGTGCTCTTCGTGCTCAACCACGGGCGCGACGAGGTCACGGTCGACATCCCGGGCACCCACCGCGACCTGCTGACGGGCACGACGGTCACCGGCTCGCTGACTCTCGGCCGGTACGGCGTGGCGGTGCTGAAGCCGTGAACGCGCCCGGCGGCCCCCACTGCTTCCTCCGGCCCCGAGCCGCTCGACCTCGCCGCCGGAGAAGACCACGTCCTCACCTGCGGGCGTGGTGATCCCCCTGCAATTCCCTCCGCAATTCCCCCCACCCATGGAAAGGGACACCATGGCAAGGAGCACACTGCGCAAGATCACCATGGCGGTGCTGGCCCCGGCGATGGCCATCGGCGCCACCGTCGGTCTCGCCTCCGCCCCCGCCTCGGCCGCCATCTGGAACTCCTGCGACCAGTGGGGCAACACCAACCTGAACGGCTACACGCTCTACAACAACATCTGGGGCTCCGGAGCCGGCAGCCAGTGCGTCTGGGCCAACTCCGGCACCAACTGGGGCGTCTGGGCCGACCACCCCAACACCGGCGGCATCAAGTCCTACCCCAACTCCAAGAAGGTGATCAACAAGTCGATCACCTCGATCGCCTCGCTCAGCAGCAGCTACAACGTCACCGTCCCGTCCTCGGGCGCGTACAACACCTCGTACGACATCTGGGACACGGACTACGACTACGAGATCATGCTCTGGGTCAACAAGACCGGACCGGTCGGCCCCCTCGGCACCTCGCAGGGCAACGTGACGCTCGGTGGCCACAGCTGGGCCGTCTACAAGGGCAACAACGGCGCGAACGAGGTCTTCTCGTTCCTACGCACGTCGAACTCGACCTCCGGCACCGTCAACATCCTCCCGATCCTCAAGTGGATCAAGGACACCAAGGGCTGGTTCGGCAACGAGACCATCGGCGACGTCCAGTTCGGCTACGAGATCACCTCGTCGTCCGGAGGTCTGGACTTCACCACGAACAACCTGACGGTCAGCAGCAGCTGACCGTATCCCCGAGCTGGCGCCGTCCCCCACGCGGCGTCGGCTCGGGCCCCGTACCGAACCGAGCCGACGACCGAACCGAGCCGACGACCGGAGCAGCCGGCTGACTAGCCCTTGGCCGTCTCCGCGCTCACCCACGACAGGTAGGCGTCGCTCCCGTGGGTGACCGGCGTGGCGATGATCTCCGGGGTGTCGTAGTCGTGGACGCTCCTGATGTGCGCCTCCAGCTCCGGGTACCGCTCGGTGGTCGTCTTGTACAGCACCCGCCACTCCTGGTCGGTCCGTACCGTCCCCTCCCACCGGTAGACGCTGGTGATCGGCCCGTCGATCTGCGCGCAGGCCGCCACCTCGGCCTCCACGGCGCCGCTCGCCAGCACCTGGGCCTTCTCGGCGGCGTCGGTCGTGGTCAGAACGGTCAGGTACTCGGCCACGATGGTCTCCTTCCTGTGCGACTGCTGGGACCGTACATGGTCGATATCGGATCGCGGGAGGCGGTCACCCGCTGGCACCCTGCCCCCATGGATCACGCAGAAGTACTGCTCATCGGAGGACGAGCCGGTGTCGGCAAGACGACGGTGGGATGGGAGGTTTCGGCGCTGCTGCGCACCGAGGAGGTTGCTCACGCGGTCATCGATGGTGACTTCATGGGGCAGGTACATCCGGCACCGGAGGGAGACCCTCACCGCGCGGAGATCACCGAGAGCAATCTGACTGCTGTGTGGGCGAACTTCGCCCAGCGCGGCTACCGGCGCCTGATCTATACGAACACCATGAGTGTGCTGCCGGAGGCGACGAGCATGTTCGAGCGGGCCATGGGGGCTGGGGTGGGGATCACACGAGTCCTGCTCACCGCCTCCGACGCCACGGCTCGCGAGCGGCTGGTGGGCCGCGAAATCGGTTCGGAGCTGGAGAAGGAGCTGGCAGGCAGTGTCCGCAAGGCACGGCTTCTGGACCGGCGTGCCCCGGCAGAGACGGTGCGGGTGGTGACGGACGGACGGCCTGTGGTGGACATCGCGCGGGAGGTGGTGGCCGCCACCGGTTGGGTCGGGTCTCATGCCGCTCGCAGAGCGTGATGGTGGTGGGGGCTGGTCCTGGAATGGGTAGGGCCACGGTTGATCACCGGCAGTCGTTTTCAGCGCCGTGTGTGAGCCGGATCAGCAGAGCGCCCGGCGTGCGCGGCAGCGCCACCCGCAGGCCGCCCCCGTCCCCCTCCCTGTCCCAGGTCGCCGAGCCGACCTCCGGAACCGACGGATGCAGGATCTCCACACGCACCTCCCGCCCCGCCAAGTGCCCCACCGGCAGCAGCACTTCACTCTCCCCGCCCCGCCGCCACACCGACACGTACGACGCCCCGCCCGGCACCCGCATCCCCAGCGCCAGCCAGGCGTCCGTCCAGCCGGGCAGGCCGAGCGGCCAGAACGGCACGGCCCGCGCGAGATCGGCGCGGATGGTCTTGTACGTCGACACCGCGTCCCGCACGAGCCCGAGTTGGTGCTTCGACATGCGGTTCAGATGGCCGGACAGGTGGACGCGGCCGAGCAGTGCCCCGCCGAGGGTGAAGGTGATCAGGTCGTCGTCGTACCCGGGCTGCGGATACGCCCAGACGGCGCCCTGCTCGGGCGGGACCGCGGTCGGCGCGGCGGCGGCGATCGGCGGGAAGAGCAGCGGGTCCTGCTGGTCGCTGGTGGACTGGAGCTGGGAGACGGCCAGGGTGGCGCCGTCCATGCGCATGCCGCCGGAGGCGCAGTTCTCGATCACAAGCCCTGGGTGGCGGTCCAGGACGCCGGACAGCCAGTCCAGGTACGCGTGGGCGTGGCCGAGCAGGCCCGCGCCCGGTGCGAGGTCACCGGGAGCGCACGTCCCCGGGTCGACCACGATGTTGTAGTCCAGCTTGAGATAGCCCACGCCCCAGTCCCCGACGATCCGGTCCACCGTCTTGTCGAGGTGCGCGCGGGCGGCGGGGTGGCGCAGATCCAGCTGGTGGCGGCCCTGTTCGGTGAGGCGTACGCCGTCGCGCTGGAAGAAGGCCTCCGGGGGGAGAGCCGACGCGATCGGGCTGCGGACGCCGACGACCTCCGGCTCCAGCCACAGTCCGGGCACCATGCCGCGCTCGCGGATCCGGTCCAGGACCGCCCGCAGGCCGCCGTCGGGGAAGCGGCGCGGCGAGGGCAGCCACGCGCCGACGCTGTCCCACCAGCCCTCGGTGTCGTCGTCGTACCAGCCGGAGTCGATGCAGAAGTACTCCGCTCCGGCGTGGGCGGCCGCGTCGATCAGCGGCAGCAGCTTCTCCGTCGTCGGGTCGCCCATGAGGGTGTTCATGTAGTCGTTGAAGACGACGGGGAGCGTGGTGTGGTCCGGGTGCGGGCGGCGCACGGCACGGCGGTACGAGGTCAGGGCGCCCATCGCGTCATCGAGGCCGGAGCCGGAGAGGGCGGAGAGTCCGTGTCCCATGGCCAGCACCGCCGGGACCGTCGTGAACTCCTCGCCCGGGGCGAGCCGGATCCGCCACTGGTGTTCCGCGTCCGTGGGGCCGTTCAGCGCCAGATACGTACCGTGCGCGCGTTCGCCGAGGTCCCAGCGCCAGCCGGCCGGGGACTCGATCTGCCACAGCCAGGCACGGTCGCCGCCCCGCTCCGTCAGCGCCCCCATCGGCAGATGGCCGTCGGTGGGCCAGCTGCCGCGGCCGGTGAGGACGAGGGCGGCGCGGCTGTCGTGCTGGTGGGCGTCCACGTGGATGTCGGCGACGGTGTCGCGAAGGGGTTCCGTATACCAGCGGCACTCGGCGAGCCAGTCGTTGCGGGCCCGGTGCACGTCCAGAGTGCCGGGGGAGGGCAGACCGCCGAGCAGCAGGCTGCTGACGGACTGGAGGACGAGGGGCTGTGTTCCTGCGTTGGCCTCGTTGCGGAGCCGGACGCGGGAGCGGAGGACAGGGAGCCCGGTGGGGGAGGTCAGCTCGACGAACGCGGTCAACCCCGTTGCGGGGTCGTGGAGTTCGACGGTCAGCCACTCCCAGCCGTCCCGGCTGCCGCTGTCGTGCCCCCGGTACGCGAGCCGCGTGCCGAAGGCCGTGCCGGTGAAGCGGGGTCCTGACCAGCCGCTGCCGTGGCCCAACGCGGTCAACTCGACCAGCGGCAGCGCGGTTTCGGGAGCCACGGTGTCATGGGAGCGGGCGTCCACGGCACCTCCCCGCTGTGTGCTGCCGGGCCGGTCCAGCCGGACCAGTCGCAGCGTGCCGTCGGTGGCCGTCGTGAACTCGGCAGCCAGCCCCGCATGGCGCCAAGTGAACGCCGTCTGCGGTGAGTTGGGACCACTCCTCTTCGCCTCCGCCGTATCGGTCAAGGTGTTACCCCCTCCTGAGCCGCCGCCCCATCCGTACGCCGCCCACACGCCGGACTGTCGGACGCGCTCGCGTGAATCCCTCGTTACGGTCTCTTGACGGCCCCTGTGTGACCGGTCACAATCCTGGCATGAATGTGACCGGTCACACAAGGCGCCCGGCGAGCATCAGGGACGTCGCGACCGCCGCCGGAGTCTCGTACCAGACCGTCTCCCGGGTGATCAACGGCCATCCCAGCGTCAGGCCGTCCACCCGGGAACGGGTGCTCGCCGTCATCGACGAACTGGGCTTCAGGCGCAACGCCACCGCGCTCGCCCTGGCCAGCGGACGCAGCAGGGCCGTGACCGTACTCACCGCCAACACCACGCACTACGGCTACGCCTCGATCCTCCGCGGCATCGAGGAGGCCGCCCGTGCCGCGTCGTACGCGGTGGGTATCGGCGTCCTCGAATCGGCGGACGAACCCGCCGTCGCCGCCGAGGTGCAGCGGGCCGCGGACGCGAGCGGCGGACTGATCGTGATCGCCTACGATCCGGCCGGTGTGCGGGCCCTGGCCGCCGTCCCCGCCGAGCTGCCGGTCGTCGGCGTCGTGGAGACCCCCACGAGCCCGCCCGGTGGCGACCGCCCCTGGGTGTGGACCGACGACCGTGAGGCCGCCCACGAGGCGACCCGCCACCTGCTCTCCCTCGGCCACGAGACCGTGCACTACGTCGCCATCCCGTCCAGCACCCGCCGCACCGGCGCCCGTACCACCGGCTGGCGGCAGGCGCTGCAGGAGGCCGGGGCGCCGGAACCCCGCCCGGTGCAGGGGAGCTGGGGCCCGGCGGGCGGCCACGCGGCGGGCCTGAGACTCGCGAAGGACCCGTCCGTCACGGCGATCCTGTGCGGAAACGACGACCTCGCGCTCGGGGTGCTCCGCGCCCTGCACGAGACCGGCCGGTCCGTGCCCGGCGACGTGAGCGTGGCCGGGTTCGACGACGCCCCGCACTCCGCCTACCTCACCCCGTCCCTGACGACCGTACGGATGGACTTCACCGGCCTCGGGCGGGCCGCGTTCGCCCTGCTGCACGGCGTGCTGGAGGAGTCCGCCCCGATCGCCCCGCACCCCGTCTCCGTACCGGAACTGGTGGTGCGGGAAAGCTCGGGGCCGCCGCAGGCCGGGGGCTGACCGGCCCCGCACGAACACCGCTGTGAGGAATCCGTCCGAATCCGCCCCGAATCCGTCCCGAATCCGCTCCGAGTCCTGCCTTTGCCCTGAACCACTGTTCTCGAAAGGCGCGCGATGAAGACAAGAACTCTCCCCACCCTGGCCCTCCTCTGCGCCGTCGGCCTGGCCGCCACCGCGTGCGGTGACCCCACCGCGGGCGACTCCGGCAGCAACGGCTCGGACGCGAAGCGCACGGAGGTCGACCCCACCGCCCGCCTGGACGGCGTGAAGCTGACCATGTGGACCGCGCAGAACACGGTCAACGCCCCCCGGCATGTCATCGACGCGTTCGAGAAGGCCACCGGAGCGAAGGTGGAGACGCAGGCCGTCCCGGACCTGTACGAGCAGAACGTGCCGACCAAGCTGGCCTCCGGCGACCGGCCCGACCTGATGTTCTGGCAGCCGTCCATCTCCACGCTGCCCTTCATCCAGCCGCAGCAGAACCTCCTCACCCTCGACGGGGAGGAATGGGTCTCCAGGCTCGGCGACACCGAGAAGTCGCTCGGCGTCATCGACGGCAAGCGGTACGCGGCCATCGTCACCAGCCCCGCCATGCTCGGCGTCTACTACAACAAGGACGTCTTCAAGAAAGCCGGGCTGAGCGAGAAGGACTTCCCGACGTCGTACGACGAGCTGCTGGCCCTCGGACACAAGGTCGTGGACAAGACCGACGCGGCCGCGTTCTACGAGGCCGGCGGCGACAAGTGGCCCCTCCAGTGGCAGATGCAGGTCCAGCTCACCGACCTCGACCAGCAGTGGTGGGCGGGCCTCAACGAGAACAAGGAGAAGTGGACGGACCCGGTCGTCGTCAGCGCCGTCAAGAAGTACAAGGAGAAGCTCCTCGACGCCGGGCTCGCCCAGAAGAACTACCGGACAGGCACCTTCACCGGTCAGGCCGACGCACTGTGGAAGGGCGAGGCCGGCATGGTCCTCAACGTCACCTCCTTCCAGAGCCAGTTGCAGGCCAAGCACTCCACCGCCGAGATCGACCAGAAGATCGGCTGGTTCCCGGTCGCCAACTCCTCCGCGACCGGCCTCTACTCGCCCGACCAGACCAACGGAGTCGTCGCCTTCAGGACCGGTGACGAGAAGCGGCAGAACGCGGCGCGGCAGTTCCTCGCCTTCTGGCTCGGCCCCGACTACGCCGACTACATCAAGGCGATGAAGATCCCGTCCGTGCAGCCGTCCGTGCCCACCCCCGACGGGCTCCCACAGACGTCCAAGGACCAGGTCGAGGCCCTGCCCAAGGCCATCGGGGTCTTCCAGGCCAAGGCGATCGTCGCCCCCGACACCCACCTCTACCTCGCCGACATGATCTTCGGCAAGAAGAACCCGCAGCAGGTCGCGCAGGCGATCCAGGACCAGTTCGCGCAGGTGGCCAAGGCCCAGGGCGCGCCCGGCTTCTAGAACCGACGGGGGCGGGGACATCCGATGGCGGACACAGCCATACGCACGCGACGTACGCGCAAACAGGTGCCCGTGGAGGGCAGACCAAAGAGAGTGGGGCGGCTGCGGCGCGCCGCCGTGCACCATCCCTGGTGGTTCGCGCTGCCCGCGATCGTCGTCTTCGCGGGTTTCTTCCTGGTGCCGAACCTGCTCAACTTCTACTACCCGTTCACCAACTGGTCCTCGTACCACCCGGACATCGCCTTCACCGGCCTCGACAACTTCCGCACCATCGCCGAGGACGGCTCGCTGCTGCGCGCGATCCGCACGACCCTGCTGTACGCCGTGCTGGCGGCGCTGTTCCAGAACGGCTTCGGGCTGGTGCTGGCGCTGCTGCTGGAGGACGACAGCCGGTTCAACCGGTTCTTCCGGGCCGTCTTCTTCCTGCCGGTGCTCCTCTCGGCGCTCGCGACCGGCTATGTCTTCCAGGCCCTGCTCGACCAGGACGGCGCCGTGAACTCCGTGCTCGGCACGGACGTTCCCTGGCTGGGCTCGACGACCTGGACGCTGGTCCTGGTCACCCTCGTCCACGGCTGGAAGTGGATGGGCCTGTCCATGCTGATCTATCTCGCCGGGCTCAAGGGCATCCCCGGCGACATGCTGGAAGCCGCGCGGATGGACGGCGCCGGGCCCTGGCGGACCTTCTGGTCGGTGCGCTGGCCGATGCTCGCGCCGGCCGTCACCTTCAACGTCACCACCGCGCTGATCGGCTCGATGAACACCTTCGACATCGTCCAGGCCACCACGGGCGGCGGCCCCGCGGCCTCCACGGAGGTCTTCAACATCTACATGTTCCGGATCTTCGGACAGGGCCTGTACGCCCAGGCCTCCGCGATGAGCCTCGTCCTCTTCCTGGTGGTGGTCGCCGTCGCGATCCCGCTGGTCACCGGCCTGCGGCGAAGGGAGCAGATGCTGTGAGCACCGCTTCGGGCCCCTCCGTCACATGGCGGTACGGCCGCCCCGCCCTCGTCGTCCTGATCGCCTCCCTCGCCGTCGGCGTACCGCTGTGGCTGGTCCTGGTCACCTCGGCCAAACCGCAGGGCGAGGCCGTCAGGCCCAACCTGGATCTGCCGGCGCGGTGGCAGCCCGGCGGCAACTACGAGGACGCCGTCAACCAGGGCGAGATGCTGCGGGGCTTCCTCAACTCGCTGCTCGTCGTGGTGCCTTCGGTGGTCCTCGTGCTGATCCTCGGCGCGGGCGCCGCCTGGGTCTTCGCGCGCAGGAAGTCCAGGCTGGTGTCGGCCGCGTACGCGCTGTGCATCAGCGGACTGCTGCTGCCGCCCGCCGTGATCACCATCGTGATGGAGCTGCGGCAGCTGGGCCTGGCCAACACCCGGCCCGGAATGATCGCCGTCTACACCGGCATGTATCTGTCGACGTCGATCTTCTTCATGACCGGCTTCATCCGCGCCATCCCCGTCGAACTGGAGGAGGCGGCCCGGATGGACGGCGCCAAACCGTCGCGGATCTTCGCGCGCATCGTCCTGCCGCTGCTCAGGCCGGTCATCGCCACCGCGACGATCATGGTGATGCTCTACGCCTGGAGCGACATCTTCTACGCCTTCTTCGTCCTCGGCGGCGGCGAGCGGGCCACCCTCCCGCTGAACCTCTACCAGGTCGCCAGCGCCCAGCTCTACCTCAACAACTGGCATCTCGTCTTCGCGTACGTCGTGGTGATGAGCCTGCCCATGGTCGCCGTCTTCCTCGTCGGCCAGCGAAAGATCGTGTCCGGAATCACCAGTGGAGCCGTCAAGTGACCGGAGGTCCAGCAGCGTGATCACTCCCACCCGTACCAGGTCGCGTACCAGGTCCCGTATCAGAACCGCCTTGACAACAGCCGCACTTGGAGCAGCCACCATGGCAGGCACCCTCCCCGCCGCCCCGTCCGCGGCGGCCGCCGCCGATCCGCAGCGCCTCACCGTCGACCTCGCCGCATCCGAGGGCCCGGTGATGCTCGGCGCGAACGGAGCCCTGTACGGGCTCAGCGACGACGGCGTGCCCAGCGACGCGGCCCTGGCACCCCTGAAGGTCACCAGCATCTCCCAGAAGCCGGAGGGCGGCGCCCAGCACCCCAACGGCGACGCGCTGACCGTCTCGAAGTCGTTCTTCCGCAACGGCGGCGGCGAGATCAACGTGATGATGCAGGACATCTACGCCAAGTGGCCCTACGAGGACCTGGGCATCGACGACTACCTCCCCAAGGTCGACAAGATCGTCAAGGAGGTCGCGGCCGACCCCAACAGCGACCGCTTCGTCTACATCCCGTTCAACGAGCCCGACCAGATCTGGTACAAGCTCGGGGTCGCCGACCAGGCGGAGTACGAGGTGAACCGCGACCGGTTCTTCAAGGACTGGAAGACGGTGTACCAGCGCATCCGCGCGATCGACCCCGACGCGAGGATCGCCGGCCCCAACGAGGCCGCCTACCACACACGCCTGCTGAGGGACTTCCTCGCCTTCGCCAAGCGCGAGAACGTGCTGCCCCAGGTGATGACCTGGCACGAGCTGGGCTCCGGCTCCCTGCGGGACTTCCAGGCGCACTACGACGACTACCGCTCCCTGGAGCGGGAAGCGGGCATAGCCCCGCTGAAGATCAACATCGACGAGTACGCCAACCGCCGCGACCTGTCCGTGCCCGGACAACTCGTGCAGTGGGTCTCGATGTTCGAGCGGAACAAGGTGTACGCCAACGCGGCCTACTGGGACGCGGCCGGCAACCTCAGCGGCCACGTCGTACGGCAGAACATCCCCAACGGCGGCTGGTGGTTCTTCCGCTGGTACGCGGGTCTGACCGGCGACACCGTCAAGGTGACCCCGCCGCGGGCCAACACCATCGACACCCTCCAGGGACTCGCCTCCCTCGACACCTCGCGCCGACAGGCCCAGGTCCTGCTCGGCGGTACCGACGGCGACAGTGACGTGGTGGTGGAGAACGTCTCCCGGTCCCTCTTCGGCCGTACGGTCACCGCGACCGTCGCCGAGGCCGCCTGGTCCGGTTACGAGGGACAGCACGCCGCGCCCCGCGTCCTCGCTCGCACGAAGGTCCAGGTCGCCGACGACGGCACGGTGACCGTCCCGCTGCGCGGCCTGCACAAGATGTCCGCCTACCGCGTCGTCCTCACCCCCAGCGGCTCCGGAACCCCCACCGCCCCCGCCGTCCCCTGGTCGGCGTCGTACGAGGCCGAGGACGCGGCCATTACCGGCGGCCAGGTCTACACCCAGGGAACGGTCAGCAACGCCAACGGCTACGCGGCCTCGGGGACGAAGGACGTCGGCTCCCTCAACACCGCCACCAGCAAGGTCGACTTCACGGTGACGGTGCCCAGGGCCGGGACGTACGACCTGGCGATCCTCTACGGCAACCAGTCGGGTGCGCCCGCCACCCAGAAGCTGTCCGTCGACGGCGGCGCACCGGTCACGGTCACCTACCCCTCCACCGAGAACTGGACCTACCGCGCCAAGAACGACGTCCGCGTGGAGCTGCCGGCCGGCACCCATGTGCTGACGCTGGCCAAGGGCGACGCCGAGGTCACCCTCGACCGCATCGACCTGACCGCCCGTACCGGCGAGCCGTCCGCCTCGTACGAGGCCACGCTCGCCGACATCAGCGGGAAGCCGTCGTACGACTACTCCTCCTCGGCCGGGACCGGAACCGGCGCCCTCGTCCTCGCCAGCGGCGACAAGGCGGTGTTCGACGTCTACGCCCCGCGCGACGGCTACTACACGGTGGTGCCGCAGACCTCGGCGGCCGTGAAGCTGGGCCTGCACGGCGAGACGGTGACGGCGGCACCCGGCCGGCCGCTGCGGCTCTACCTCGTCGCGGGCAACAACCGCGTGGCCGTGACCGCCGAGCGCGCCGCCGTCCGCTCCCTCGACGTCTCGGGCGACGGATCGACCTCCGGCACGCTCTCCTACGAGGGCGCCTCCGCCGCCCTCGCGGGCGGGGCCAGGCTCGTCGACTCCGCCCACGCCTCCGCCGGTTCCCACATCGGCTGGCTGGGCAACAGCGCCGAGAGCACCGCCGAGTTCACCGTGGACGCGCCCACGTCCGGCCGCTACGTACTGGTCGTCCACTACGCGCACAACGACCGGCGCGACAACGGCCACGCCTACAACACGGACATCATGTCCCGCACGGCGGACATCACGGTCGGCACCGCCGCCCCGCTGAAGGTCACCTTCAAGAACACCTGGAGCTGGGACGACTACTGGACGGTGGGCGTCCCGGTCGACCTGAAGAAGGGCGCCAACAAGGTGACGTTCGGGAACGCGAGCGCGTGGGCACCGGACATCGACCGGATCGAACTGGGCCGGGTCGTCGGCTGAGTGGCCGGCCCGGCCTCGGGGGCGCGCTCACGTCCCCGGGGCCGGGCGGTCAGGGCCGGTCGACCTCGGCCGGCAGGAAGGCGGCGGGCGACAAAGGCGCACCCCTCGGGGACCTCGGCGCCGCGTCGGCCGCCCCAGCCGTTTCCGCCCCCGCCGTGTCCCCGTACCGGGCCCGGAGCTCCGACAGCACACCGAATGCCGCCGCGGTGAGGGGCACCGAGAGGAGCATGCCGAGGATCCCGGCGATCGAGGCGCCCGCCGTGAGAGCCAGCAGGATCGCCGCCGGGTGCATCTGCACCGTCCGGCTGTGGATCATCGGCTGGAGCACGTTCCCCTCCAGGACCTGCACCGCCACGACCACGCCCAGCGCCCACAGCGCCGTCACGAGGCCGCGGTCCGCGAACGCGACCAGGATGGCGACCGCGCCCGAGAGGAAGGCGCCCAGATACGGGATGTACGCGCCGACGAACACCAGCGCCCCGAGCCCCACGGCGCCCGGCACCTGAAGGATCAGCAGGCCGACCGCGATGCACACGCCGTCGATGAAGGCGATGAGCGTCGTGCCGCGCATGAAGCCCTCGATCGCCTGGAAGGCACGCCGGGCCATGACCTCGACGCTCTCGCCGGAGCCTCGCGGCGCGAGCGAGTGCAGTGCGGCGACCGCCCGGTCGGAGTCGCGCAGGAAGAAGAACATGAGCAGCAAGGCCAGAACGGCCATCGCGATGAACTCGCTGACGACGCCGACTCCGCTGAGCACCCCGGAGGCCGCGGTACCGCCGAACTTCGACAGCAGGCTTTTCGCGTTCCTGGCGAGGTCGTCCAGGGAGGTCCCGGCCACGCCGAACCGCTCACCGAGCGACTCCGCCGCGTTCCGCAGCGAGGAGATGATCTGGTCACCGGTGTCGATCAGGGCGGCCACCACGACGTACGCGGCCCCGCCCACGACCAGGACCACGGCGGCGCAGGTCAGCCCGGCGGCGAGGGACCTGCTGAACCTCATCGCGACCAGCCGCCGGTAGAACGGGCCCAGCAGCGCGGTGCCGAGCAGCGCGAGCAGGACCGGTGTGACGGCGGTCTGGAACGTGATGCACAGCCATACGCCCACGGAGACCACACCGGTGACGAGGAGCGTGAGCGCGCTCCACCCGGCGATGCGCCGGGCGGGTCCCGGGAGGAAACCGCGGTGGTCGCCCGCTGCCGCCGGGCCGGCCGCACCCGGCGTGCGCGTGCCGACGGGTGTGCCGAGGGGCGCGCCGGTGGTACGAATCGTCGTCCGCGTCCTGTGCAGGGGCGCTCCGCGTACCGGTCCGCCGCGACGGCCCGGCCGTCCCCCGCGGGTGCCTCGGCGGGGGACTCCCGTACCGCTGTTCATGCTGTTCATCTCCGCTCGCGTGGCCGTGGCGCTCCAGCGTAGACGGGGCCCGTGAGCGGAGATTCGACGCGGGGGGCTACTCGGCTACCGGTTCGGTGATCGGCAGAACGGCCCCGTCCCGCAGGAACAGCGGGATGCGGTCCAGCGGGGCGTCCACGGTCACGGGCGCGCCGCCCTCGTACGACTCACCGGTCCACGCGTCCGTCCAGCGCGCCCCCGCCGGCAGGTACGCCGTCCGGGCGGTCGCACCCGCCGTCAGCACGGGCGCCACCAGCAGGTCGGCGCCGAAGAGGTACGCGTCGTCGACCGACCAGGCCGCATGGTCCTCGGGGAACTCCAGGAACAGCGGGCGCATCACCGGCAGGCCCTCCTCGTGGGCCTCCCGCATGACCTTCAGGACGTACGGCTTCAGGCGCTCCCGCAGCCGCAGATACGTCGCGAGGATCTCGTAGGCCTCCTCCCCGTACGACCAGACCTCGTTCGGGCCGCCGGTCATCTCCGGGCCGAGCGGCATGCCCGGCTCGCGGAAGCCGTGCAGGCGCATCAGCGGGGACAGCGCGCCGAACTGGAACCAGCGGACCATCACCTCGCGGTACTCCTTCTCGTCCGGATTGCCGCCGTGGAAGCCGCCGATGTCGGTGTTCCACCACGGGATGCCGGACAGGGCCGTGTTGAGGCCGGCCGCGATCTGGCGGCGCAGACTCGCGAAGTCCGTGGGGATGTCACCGGACCACAGGGCGGCGCCGTAGCGCTGACTGCCCGCCCACGCCGAACGGTTGAGGGTCACGATGTCGGTCTCCCCGGCGGCGAGCATGCCCTCGTGGAAGGTGCGGGCGTTCTCGCGCGGATACATGTTGCCGACCTCCAGGCCCGGACCCGCCCAGTAGCGCAGGTTCTCCTGGAAGCCCGGCTTGATCTCCGGTTCGCCGGCGTCCAGCCAGAAGGACGTGATGCCGTACGGCACCACGTAGTTGTCGCGCACGCGCGACCAGACGAACTCCCGGGCCCCGGGGTTCGTCGCGTCGTAGAAGGCGACCTGGACGGTGGAGGCGACCTCCTTGTCGGGCCAGTCGGCGTGGGCCACCGGGCCGTACTGGGTGCCGATGAAGTAGCCGCGCTGCTCCATGACCGGGTGGTTCTCCGAGAGCGGGGACACCGAGGGCCACACGGACACGACCAGCTTGATGCCGAGCTCGTCCAGCTCGCGCACCATGGCCGCCGGGTCGGGCCACTCCTTCGGGTCGAACTTCCACTCGCCCAGGTGCGTCCAGTGGAAGAAGTCGCACACGATCACGTCGATGGGCAGCCCGCGCCGCTTGTACTCGCGTGCCACGGCGAGGAGTTCGTCCTGGGTGCGGTAGCGCAGCTTGCACTGCCAGAAGCCCGCCGCCCACTCGGGCAGCATCGGCGCCCGGCCCGTGACCGCGCTGTAGCGGCGCTGCGCGTCGGCCGGGCCGCCCGCCGTGATCCAGTAGTCGATCTGCCGGGCCGAGTCCGCCACCCAGCGCGTGCCGTTGCCCGCGAGCTCCACCCGGCCGATCGCCGGGTTGTTCCACAGCAGCGTGTAGCCGCGGCTGGAGGTGAGCACGGGGATGCCGACCTCGGCGTTGCGCTGGACCAGGTCGAGGACCAGGCCCTTCTGGTCGAGCCGTCCGTGCTGGTGCTGCCCGAGGCCGTACAGCTTCTCGTCGTCGTACGCGGTGAAGCGCTGCTCCAGGCGGTGGTAGCCGTTGCCGACGGCGGTGTAGAGGCGCGGGCCCGGCCACCAGAAGTGGGCGCGCTCCTCCGCGAGGAGCTCGGCACCGTTGTCGGTGCGCACGAAGCGGAGCCCGCCCTCGGCGCTGACGTCGACGGTCAGCGCGCCGACGGTCAACTGCCCGTGTCCGTCCTCGATCTTGACCGTGCTCCCGGTGGCGGGCGGATCGTCGAGCAGGGCACCCGGCAGCCCGTCGAGGACCGGGCCGCCGAGGCGGGCCCGGACCCGGACCGCGTCGGGGCCCCAGGGTTCGATGAGGACGGTCTCCTGGCGGCCGCTCCACTCCAGGGCACCGTCCCGCTCGCGGAACGTGCCGACGGTGGGGGAGGACTGCGCGAGGCTGACCGGGGACGGGGTTTCGGCAGGCTGGTTCACGACGGGGGCTCCTGACGAAGTGCAGACAGGGGGGCGCCGGCCAGGGACGGGGCAGGGCCGGCGAACGGGAAGCGGTGAACGAAACGGGAGGCGCTGATCGGGCGAAGGTGCTGACGGAACGGGAGGCGCTGATCGGCGGAGAAGGCGAGGAAGGCGAGGAAGGCGGGGAAGGCGGGGAAGGCGGGGAAGGCGGGGAAGTGCGGGGAAGTGCGGGGTCAGCCGGCGGACGGCACCGGCCCGGTGCTGGCCCGCACCGTCAACTCCGGTGCCAGCAGCACGACTTCGTCCGTGCCGTGCCCGTCCAGCTTCGCGACCAGGTGCTCCACCGCGCGCCGGCCCATCTCCTGGGCCGGTATGGCGACCGAGGTGAGCCGCAGGGACGCCTGGGTGGCGACCTGGTCCGGGCAGATGGCGATCACGGACACGTCCTCGGGCACGGCGCGCCCCTGCTGGCGCAACAGCGCGAGCAGGGGCGCGACCGCGGACTCGTTCTGCACGACGAAGCCCGTGGTGCCCGGACGCTCGTCGAAGATCCGGGCGAGGGTCACGGCCATCACGTCGTACCCGCCCTCGCAGGGCCGGTGCAGCATGCGCAGCCCCAGCTCCCGCGAGCGGTTCCGCAGCCCGTCGAGCGTGCGCTCGGCGAAACCGGTGTGCCGCTCGTAGACGGCGGGCGCCTCACCGATGACGGCGATGTCCCGGTGACCGAGCAGGGCCAGGTGCTCGGCGCACAGCGCACCCGTCGCGGTGAAGTCGAGATCGACGCAGGTCAGTCCGGCGGTATCGGCGGGCAGACCGATGAGCACCGACGGCTGGCCCGACTGCCGCAGCAACGGCAGCCGCTCGTCGTCGAGCTCCACGTCCATCAGGATCATCGCGTCGGCGAGCCCGCTGCCCGTGACGCGCCGGACCGCGTCGGGGCCCTCCTCGCCGGTGAGCAGCAGCACGTCGTACCCGTGGATGCGGGCCGTGGTCGCCACCGCGATGGCGATCTCCATCATCACGGGCACGTACATGTCCGTACGGAGCGGGACCATCAGCGCGATGATGTTGGACCGGCTGCTCGCCAGGGCCCGGGCCCCCGCGTTCGGGTGGTAGCCGAGCTCCTGGATGCTCCGCTCGACCCGCTGCCGGGTGCCCGCGGAGATCGACCGCTTGCCGCTGAGGACATAGCTCACCGTGCTCGCCGAGACTCCGGCGTGCTGGGCGACCTCGGCGAGGGTGACCATCCAGCTCTCCAGGGGTGGTGTGAAGCGCTTCGACAGTGCGCGCTGCGGGCAATGACGAGTGAGGGTGGCTTGACAGTAGCTTGACGGTGAGTGGGTGTCCATAGGTTGTCGAAGCGCTTCGACAGGGACTTTCCGTGGGCCCCCTGCCTACCACGAGCGGCCCGTGGGCGCGGCCGGTCGCCGTGCCAGGACTGGTGAGGCTGCCCGGAATCGGGTACATACGATCGAGTAGCACCGGTCAGTAAGGACCTGTCCCAAGATCCCTATTCGCGGCGAGGTGAGCCTCATGTCCGCAGCACCCGCATCCCCTTCCCCCCGACCCGCTGTGACCGAGCGCGAGGCCCGCCAGGTGGCGGAGGCCGCCCGTGAGCAGGACTGGCGCAAGCCCAGCTTCGCCAAGGAGCTCTTCCTCGGCCGTTTCCGGCTCGACCTGATCCACCCCCACCCGATGCCCGCCGACGAGGACGCGCAGCGCGGCGAGGAGTTCCTCGCGAAGCTGCGTGACTTCTGCGAGACGAAGATCGACTCGTCCGTCATCGAGCGCGACGCACAGATCCCCGACGCCGTCATCGACGGGCTCAAGGAACTCGGCGCCCTCGGCATGAAGATCGACACGAAGTACGGCGGCCTCGGCCTCACCCAGGTGTACTACAACAAGGCGCTCGGCCTCGTCGGCTCCGCGAGCCCCGCGGTCGGCGCCCTGCTCTCCGCGCATCAGTCGATCGGCGTACCGCAGCCGCTGAAGTTGTTCGGCACCCAGGAGCAGAAGGACACGTTCCTGCCGCGCTGCGCCCGCACCGACATCTCCGCCTTCCTGCTGACCGAGCCGGACGTGGGCTCGGACCCGGCCCGCCTCGCCACGACGGCCGTACCGGACGGGGACGACTACGTCCTCGACGGGGTGAAGCTGTGGACCACCAACGGCGTCGTCGCCGACCTCCTCGTCGTCATGGCCCGCGTACCGAAGTCCGAGGGCCACAAGGGCGGGATCACCGCCTTCGTCGTCGAGGCCGCCTCCGAGGGCATCACCGTCGAGAACCGCAACGCCTTCATGGGCCTGCGCGGCCTGGAGAACGGCGTGACCCGCTTCCACCAGGTCCGCGTCCCGGCCGCGAACCGCATCGGTCCCGAGGGCGCCGGCCTGAAGATCGCCCTCACCACGCTGAACACCGGCCGGCTCTCCCTGCCCGCCATGTGCGTCGGCGCCGGCAAGTGGTGCCTGAAGATCGCCCGCGAGTGGTCGGGCGCCCGCGAGCAGTGGGGCAAGCCGGTCGCGCTGCACGAGGCGGTCGGCTCGAAGATCGCCTTCATCGCCGCCACGACCTTCGCGCTGGAGGCGGTCGTGGACCTGTCCTCACAGATGGCCGACGAGGACCGCAACGACATCCGCATCGAGGCCGCCCTCGCCAAGCTGTACGGCTCCGAGATGGGCTGGCTGATGGCCGACGAACTGGTCCAGATCCGCGGCGGCCGCGGCTTCGAGACCGCCGAGTCGCTGATGGCCCGCGGCGAGCGCGGCGTCCCGGCCGAGCAGATGCTGCGCGACCTGCGCATCAACCGCATCTTCGAGGGCTCCACCGAGATCATGCACCTGCTGATCGCCCGTGAGGCCGTCGACGCCCACCTGTCCGTGGCGGGCGACCTCATCGACCCGGAGAAGTCCCTCTCCGACAAGGCGAAAGCGGGCGCGAACGCCGGCGTGTTCTACGCCAAGTGGCTGCCCAAGCTGGTCGCGGGCGCGGGCCAGCTCCCGCGCGCGTACGGCGACTTCGCCCCCGAGGGCCACATCGACCTCTCCGGCCACCTGCGTTACGTCGAGCGCGGCGCCCGCAAGCTGGCCCGCTCCACCTTCTACGCCATGTCCCGCTGGCAGGGCCGGATGGAGACCAAGCAGGGCTTCCTGGGCCGGATCGTCGACATCGGCGCCGAACTGTTCGCGATGAGCGCGGCCTGCGTGCGTGCCGAGCACCTGCGCACCAGGGGCGACCACGGCCGCGAGGCCTACCAGCTCGCCGACGCCTTCTGCCGCCAGGCCCGCATCCGCGTCGACGAACTCTTCGCCCACCTGTGGACCAACACCGACGACCTGGACCGCAAGGTCGTCAAGGGCGTCCTCGCGGGCACCTACGAGTGGCTGGAACAGGGCGTGATCGACCCGTCCGGCGAGGGCCCGTGGATCGCCGACGCGACACCCGGACCCTCCCGCCGGGAAAACGTCCACCGCCCCATCCGCTGAAACACCCCGTCGCTTCGGACTCCCCGTGCCCCGCCCCTCGATATTCCTCCCGGGAATTCACTGCCGTCCCCGTCGTCATTCCGCTGCTTGCCGCTCGAAAATCTCGCGTCAACAATGGACGGAAGGCGAACGGGGACGACAGATGCGCCATGGAATCAATGGAATCGGGGACAGTCACGCCCTTTCCGTCCAGCTGACGTACGCCCGGCGCGAGGCCTGGGGGTATCTCCTTCAGACGGATCGCGTACGGGCACTGAGGGCGGTCCGGGACGACGTGCTGCCCATGGCGGAGAAGCTGCGCATGGCGGACCCGGAGTCCTTCGAGACCCACCGGGACGCCCTGGCCGTGCTGCTCAACGAGTGCGCGCTGGCCGTCGTCGACGCGGCGACGAGGCCGCCCCTGACCGGCTTCGACGCCGTACACGTGCGCAGGATCGACCCGCGGGACGTGGACGCGCTGCTGGGCGCCGGGCGACCGGGCGAGCGCCCGGTGATCCAGCAGCTCTTCCGCTGCGCGCTCGACGTGGTCAAGGACCCCGTGCTGCGCGAGGTGATCACGGCGAACCAGCAGAGCGTCCGCATTCTCCAGCGGGCGAACCACTGGATCGGGATGCTCATGGACGCCATGGACCCGGACGTCATGGACGCGGATGCCATGGGCGCAGACGCCACGACCACGGACACAATGGACGTGGTGGACGTCAGGGAAGACGTCACGCACACGGCAGCAAGGGAAACGGAATCCGGGATTTCACCGGAACGGAACATGTGATTCTTTCTCGTGGTACTTGGGGGTTCGGACAATGCCCGCTCTCGGACTGGACACCGTCGCCGGCAAGATCATGCGGGCCGGCGAGGGCAGGACCCTGCGCCGACTGCACCGCATCGCCGAACAGGTCGCCTCCGTCGAGGAGGACTTCACGGACCTGACCGACGCCGAACTCCGCGCCCTCACCGACGAGTACAAACAGCGGTACGCCGACGGCCAGACCCTCGACGACCTGCTGCCCGAGGCCTTCGCCACCATGCGCGAGGCCGCCCGGCGCACCCTCGGCATGCGCCACTTCGACGTCCAGGTGATGGGCGGCGCCGCCCTCCACCTCGGCAACATCGCCGAGATGCAGACCGGCGAGGGCAAGACCCTGGTCGCCACCCTGCCCGTCTACCTCAACGCCCTCACCGGCAAGGGCGTCCACCTCGTCACCGTCAACGACTACCTGGCCCAGCGCGACGCCGACTGGATGGGCCGGGCCTACAGGTTCCTCGGCCTGACCGTCGGCGTCATCCGCGCCGGCTCCACCCCCGAGGAGCGCCGGGCCGCGTACGCCTGCGACATCACCTACGGCACCAACACCGAGTTCGGCTTCGACTACCTGCGCGACAACATGGCCTGGTCGCAGGACGAGCTCGTGCAGCGCGGCCACCACTTCGCGATCGTCGACGAGGCCGACTCGATCCTCATCGACGAGGCCCGCACCCCGCTGATCATCTCCGGCCCCGCCGACCAGGCCCCCCACTGGTACGAGGCCTTCGCCGCGCTGGTGATCCCGATGACCGGCGTCGAGATCCAGGAGGAGCGCTTCGTCCGGCCCCTGGACAAGGAGCGGCTGCGGCGGCTGCGCGCCGAGTACCACTACGAGTACGACCCGAGGAACCGCACCGTGGCCGTACTGGACCGCGGGGTGGAGTTCATCCAGGACCAGCTCGGCATCGACAGCCTCTACGAGTCCGACCACACTCCGCTGATCGGCCACCTCAACAACGCCCTGAAGGCGAAGGAGCTGTTCCGCAGGGACCACGAGTACGTCGTCGTCGACGGCGAGGTCCTGATCGTCGACGAGCACACGGGCCGCCTCCTCGCCGGCCGCCGCTACAACGAGGGCCTGCACCAGGCGATCGAGGCGAAGGAGGGCGTGCCGGTCAAGGAGGAGAACCAGACCCTCGCGACGATCACCCTGCAGAACTTCTTCCGCCTCTACGAGAAGCTCTCCGGAATGACCGGCACGGCGATGACCGAGGCCGCCGAGTTCCACCAGATCTACAAGCTCGGCGTCGTCCCGATCCCGACCAACCGGCCGATGGTCCGCAGGGACCAGCCGGACCTGATCTACCGCACCGAGGACGCCAAGTTCGCCGCGGTGGTCGACGACATCGCGGGGCGGCACGCCCAGGGCCAGCCGGTCCTGGTCGGCACCACCACCGTCGAGGTGTCCGAGGCGCTGTCCGGGCTGCTGCGCAGGCGGGGCATCCGGCACGAGGTGCTCAATGCCAAGAACCACCAGCGTGAGGCCCTGATCGTCGCCCAGGCGGGCCGCAGGGGAGCGGTCACGGTGGCCACCAACATGGCCGGTCGCGGCACCGACATCATGCTCGGCGGCAACCCGGAGGCCCTCGCCCTCGCCGAACTCCCCGACGAGGCGGACGAGGAGCAGCGCCGGGCCGTCGTCGAGCGTGTGGCGTCCCAGGTCGCGGCCGAGCGTGACGCGGTCACCGAGCTCGGCGGCCTCTACGTCCTCGGCACCGAGCGGCACGACGCCCGACGCATCGACAACCAGCTCCGCGGCCGCTCCGGCCGGCAGGGCGACCCCGGCGAGTCCCGCTTCTACCTCTCGCTCCAGGACAACCTCATGCGGCTCTTCCAGGCCCAGGTCGTGGACCGGGTGATGGCCGCGGCCAACTTCCCCGACGACGTCCCCATCGAGAACAAGGTGGTCACCCGTGCCGTCGCCTCCGCCCAGGCACAGCTGGAGCGGCAGCACTTCGAGTCCCGCAAGGACGTCCTGAAGTTCGACGAGGTCCTCAACCGTCAGCGCACGCTCATCTACGCCGAGCGGCGCCGCGTCCTGGAGGGCCAGGACCTGCGTGAACAGCTTCTGCACTTCATGGACGACACCGTCCAGGCGTACGTCGAGTCGGAGACCGAGGACGGCTTCCCCGAGGAGTGGGATCTGGACCGGCTGTGGACCGCCATCGAACAGCTGTACCCCGTGCGGGTCACCCTCGACGACCTCGACGAGGAGTTCGGCGGCCGTTCGGGTCTCACCGCCCAGGACATCGTGGACGCGCTCACCGAGGACATCCACGCCCGCTACGAGGAGCGCGAGGCGGAACTCGGCGCGGACGTGCTGCGCGTGCTGGAGCGCCGGGTGATGCTCTCGGTCCTGGACCGCAAGTGGCGCGAGCACCTCTACGAGATGGACTACCTCCGCGACGGCATCGGCCTGCGCTGGACCCTCGGCCGCGAACCGATCATCGAGTACGAGCGCGAGGGCTTCGACATGTTCGTAGCCATGACCGACGCCATCAAGGAGGAGACCGTCGGCTACGTCTTCAACCTCGACCCCACCTCCAGCGGCCTCACCCCCGGCCCTCAGGACTCCCTCCACTTCACCGCCCCGACCATGGACACGGCCGAGGGAGTCGTCGAGGGGGACTTCGGTGCGGTGGACGCGGTGCCGGACCACTCCGCGCAGGCGGGCCCCCCGCAGGGCGCGGCCCGCCCGGCGAAGGCGAGGACACGGCAGTCCCGGGCGAAGCGGCGCCGGAAGAGGTAGGGGAAGGGGAGCGGTACGTGTCACCCGGACCCGTCCAGCCCGTCGCAGGCGCCCGCGCTGTCCGGCCGGGCGCCGTATGCGGCCACAATGGGGGGATGACCGACAGTCCAGCCCCTCTCGCCGATCCGCATCTCGTCTTCGATCCCGTCGCCGGGGTCCGGGACGTCGTCGTCCTCGGATCGACCGGTTCGATCGGCACCCAGGCCATCGACCTCGTCCTGCGCAACCCGGACAGGTTCCGCGTCACCGGTCTCCTGGCCGCCGGAGGGAGGGTGGGGCTGCTGGCAGAGCAGGCGTACCGGCTACGGGTCCGGACCGTCGGCGTCGCCCGCGAGGACGCCGTCCCCGCGCTGAAGGAGGCCCTGAGACAGCAGTACGGCACCGAGCCGCTCCCCGAGATCCTCGCGGGCCCGGACGCCGCCACCCAGCTCGCCGCCTCCCCCTGCCACACCGTGCTCAACGGCATCACCGGCTCCATCGGCCTCGCACCCACCCTGGCCGCCCTGGAGGCGGGCCGCACCCTCGCGCTCGCCAACAAGGAGTCGCTCATCGTCGGCGGCCCGCTGGTGAAGGCGCTGGCCAAGCCGGGCCAGATCATCCCGGTCGACTCCGAGCACGCCGCCCTGTTCCAGGCCCTCGCCGCCGGCACCCGGGCCGATGTGCGCAAGCTGGTCGTCACCGCGTCCGGCGGCCCGTTCCGGGGCCGTACGAAGGCCGAACTGGCGAACGTCACCCCGGCGGACGCCCTCGCGCACCCGACCTGGGCCATGGGACCGGTGATCACCGTGAACTCGGCGACGCTCGTCAACAAGGGCCTCGAAGTCATCGAGGCGCACCTGCTGTACGACATTCCCTTCGAACGCATTGAGGTGGTCGTGCATCCGCAGTCGTATGTCCACTCGATGGTTGAGTTCACGGACGGATCAACACTGGCCCAGGCGACGCCCCCCGATATGCGCGGGCCGATCGCCATCGGCCTCGGCTGGCCGGAGCGCGTCCCCGACGCCGCCCCCGCCTTCGACTGGAGCAAGGCGTCCACCTGGGAGTTCTTCCCCCTCGACACCGAGGCGTTCCCCTCTGTCGGGCTCGCCCGACACGTCGGACAGCTCGCGGGCACGGCCCCGGCGGTGTTCAATGCCGCCAACGAGGAATGTGTCGACGCGTTCCTGAACGGCACCCTGCCGTTCAACGCGATCATGGACACGGTCACCCGGGTCGTCGAGGAACACGGCACACCCGGAACGGGAACCTCCCTGACCGTGGCGGACGTCCTCGCGGCCGAGACCTGGGCGCGTGCCCGGGCCCGGGAACTGACCAAGGCCACCTCGACCGAGCGGACCACCGCGGAGGCGCGTGCATGACCACCCTGATGACGATTCTCGGCATAGTCGTCTTCGTGATCGGCCTGGGGATCTCGATCGCGTGGCACGAGCTGGGCCACCTGTCGTTCGCCAAGCTCTTCGGCATCCGCGTGCCCCAGTACATGGTGGGCTTCGGCCCGACCCTCTGGTCGCGCCACAGGGGCGAGACGGAGTACGGCATCAAGGCGATCCCGCTCGGCGGCTACATCCGCATGATCGGCATGTTCCCGCCGGGCCAGGACGGCCGTATCGAGGCCCGTTCGACGTCGCCGTTCCGCGGGATGATCGAGGACGCCCGCGCGGCCGCCTACGAGGAGCTCAAGCCCGGCGACGAGAGCCGCCTGTTCTACACGCGCAAGCCCTGGAAGCGCGTCATCGTGATGTTCGCGGGCCCGTTCGCCAACCTGATCCTCGCCGTGGTGATCTTCCTCGGCGTGATGATGACGTTCGGCACCAACATGCAGACCACCACGGTCGGCAAGGTCTCGGACTGCGTCATCCAGGCCAGCGAGAACCGCTCGACCTGCGAGAAGGGCGACCAGGCCGCGCCCGCGAAGGCGGCCGGCCTCAAGGCCAAGGACAAGATCGTCGCCTTCAACGGTGTCCCCGTGAAGGACTGGTCCACCCTCCAGGAGGACATCCGCGCCAACCCCGGCAAGGAGGTCACCCTCACCGTCGACCGCGACGGCAAGCAGCTCGACCTCACCGCCACCCTCATAAAGAACCAGGTCAGCAAGACCGACGGCAACGGCGGCTACGTCGAGGGCCAGTACGTGACCGCCGGTTTCCTCGGCTTCACACCCGCCAGCGGCATCGTCCCGCAGACCTTCTCGCAGTCCGTGGACCGCATGGGCGACATGATGCAGAACGGCGTGGAGTCACTGATCTCCCTGCCCGCCAAGATCCCCGCCCTGTGGGACGCGGCCTTCGGTGACGGGCCCCGCGAGCCCGACTCGCCCATGGGCGTCGTCGGCGCGGCCCGCGTCGGCGGCGAGATCGCCACGATGGACATCCCGGCCACCCAGCGGCTCGCCACGTTCCTGATGCTGGTGGCGGGCTTCAACCTCTCGCTCTTCCTGTTCAACATGCTCCCGCTGCTCCCGCTCGACGGCGGGCACATCGCGGGGGCGCTGTGGGAGTCGCTGCGCCGGAACGTGGCGAAGGTGCTGCGCCGTCCCGACCCGGGCCCGTTCGACGTGGCGAAGCTGATGCCGGTGGCGTATGTGGTGGCCGGGGTTTTCATCTGCTTCACGGTGCTGGTACTGATCGCGGATGTCGTCAACCCGGTCAGGATCAGCTAGCAATCGGGATCTTCTGCCGCGACGGCTGATGGCTGTGGATCGCGCCCTTCGCTCGCGTACCTCACGCGAGTGAAGGGCGCGACGTCGTCGTGCGACGCGGAGTGGTCCACGACAACGCCGGGCATGCCATCGGGTGGATCGTCGGGCAGCCGTGTGCTCCCGGTCATGTCCGTGCCGTAATCTCGGACCCTGGAGCCCGCTGCTCACGGGACCGGATCCTGATCCACAACTTGGGGTTGCACAGCAGATGACTGCGATTTCTCTCGGCATGCCGTCCGTTCCGACCAAACTCGCCGAACGCCGGAAGAGCCGGCAGATCATGGTGGGCTCCGTGGCGGTGGGCGGGGACGCGCCGGTGTCGGTGCAGTCGATGACGACGACGCGTACGTCGGACATCGGGGCGACGCTTCAGCAGATCGCCGAACTGACGGCGTCGGGCTGCCAGATCGTGCGGGTGGCCTGTCCCACGCAGGACGACGCGGACGCGCTGGCCACGATCGCCCGCAAGTCGCAGATCCCGGTGATCGCGGACATCCACTTCCAGCCGAAGTACGTGTTCGCGGCGATCGAGGCGGGCTGTGCGGCGGTCCGGGTGAACCCGGGGAACATCAAGCAGTTCGACGACAAGGTGAAGGAGATCGCGCGGGCCGCGAAGGACCACGGCACCCCGATCCGTATCGGCGTCAACGCGGGCTCGCTGGACCGGCGGCTGCTGCAGAAGTACGGCAAGGCAACCCCGGAGGCGCTGGTGGAGTCGGCGCTGTGGGAGGCGTCGCTGTTCGAGGAGCACGACTTCCGGGACATCAAGATCTCTGTGAAGCACAACGACCCGGTGGTGATGGTCAACGCCTACCGGCAGCTCGCCGCCCAGTGCGACTATCCGCTGCATCTGGGGGTGACGGAGGCGGGTCCGGCGTTCCAGGGCACGATCAAGTCGGCGGTGGCGTTCGGCGCGCTGCTGAGTGAGGGCATCGGTGACACGATCCGTGTCTCGCTCTCGGCTCCTCCGGTGGAGGAGGTCAAGGTCGGCACGCAGATCCTGGAGTCCCTGAACCTGCGTCAGCGTGGCCTGGAGATCGTCTCCTGCCCGTCGTGCGGGCGTGCCCAGGTGGACGTCTACAAGCTGGCCGAGGAGGTCACGGCCGGTCTGACCGGTATGGAGGTCCCGCTGCGGGTGGCGGTCATGGGCTGCGTGGTGAACGGCCCCGGCGAGGCCCGCGAGGCGGACCTCGGCGTCGCCTCCGGCAACGGCAAGGGCCAGATCTTCGTCAAGGGCGAGGTCATCAAGACGGTCCCCGAGTCGAAGATCGTCGAGACCCTCATCGAGGAGGCGATGAAGATCGCCGAACAGATGGAGAAGGACGGCGTCACGTCGGGCGAGCCGTCGGTGGCGGTGGCGGGCTGAGCTGAAACTCTCAGCCCCTCCGGCGTTTGAGGAGCGGGGGCCCGGGGGCCGGCCCCCGAAACGGGGCCCGGGGCGGAGCCCGAAGTACGAGCCCAGGGCGCGACCCCGGGTCAGGGGTCCGGGGCGGAGCCCCTGGGGATGGGACGGGTAGGGGCGGCGGGGGCGAGGAAACCCCAGTGCCAAGCCCGCGGCGTCACAGAACCCACCCACCCCACCCCCGTACCGTCCCGCCCGGAGGGCACCCCATCAGGGCGGCGCGCCAGAAATTCGCCGGGTACAGTGCGGAGATCAGCAGTCCCCAGGGTGAGGCCCCCGCACGTGTTGACCCAGACGACCACCAGGGTCCTCGAACCGAGTGACCTGGACGCCGCACTCGCCGTCCTCGACCGCGAGCCCGTCGCGAACGCCTTCGTGACGTCGCGGGTACAGGTCGCCGGCCTGGACCCCTGGCGCCTCGGCGGCGAGATGTGGGGCTGGTACGAGGGCGGCATGCTCACCAGCCTCTGCTACGCGGGCGCCAACCTCGTCCCCATCTGCGCCACCCCCCGCGCCGTACGCGCCTTCGCCGACCGAGCCCGCCGTGCCGGCCGCCGCTGCTCCTCCATCGTCGGCCCCGCCGAACCCACCGCCCAGCTCTGGCGCCTCCTCGAACCCGGTTGGGGCCCCGCCCGCGAGGTCCGCGCCCACCAGCCGCTCATGGTCACCGACCGGCTCCCCGCCCCGCACGTCGTCGCCCCGGACCCCTACGTCCGCCGTATCCGCAAGGACGAGATGGAGACGATCATGCCGGCGTGCGTGGCGATGTTCACCGAGGAGGTCGGAGTATCGCCCCTCGCCGGCGACGGTGGACTCCTCTACCAGGCCCGCGTCGCCGAACTCGTCGGCTCCGGCCGCTCGTTCGCCCGCCTCGACGCGGACGGCAGGGTCGTCTTCAAGGCGGAGATCGGCGCGGCCACCCCCCAGGCCTGCCAGATCCAGGGCGTCTGGGTCGCCCCCGAGTACCGCGGCCGGGGCCTCGCCGCCCCCGCCATGGCCGCCGTACTGCGCTACGCCCTCACGGACGTGGCCCCCGTGGCGAGCCTGTACGTCAACGACTTCAACACCGCGGCCCGGCGCACGTACCACAGGGTGGGCTTCCAGGAGATCGGCGCGTTCATGAGCGTGCTGTTCTGAACCACGAACAACCCGTGGCCGCCCCAGAACCGGCACTCCCCACCGCCCACCCCGGCGGAGCGCCCCGGTAGTCTCGCCGACATGCTGCGCTTTCCCGGTCAGGGCCCCCGCAACCCCGGCGACGTGGTCATCGGCCCGCTGGATCTCGCCGCCCGCGTCGACGAGGCCCTCGCCGTCCAGGCCGTGGCCTTCGGGCTCGGCGCCGACGAGGTCGCCGTCCGCCGGCAGATCGTGCTGCGGCACCTCACCTACCCGGGAGCCCGCGCACTCGGCGCCACCACTCCCCAGAACCGGCTCGTGGGCTTCGTCTACGGCATGCCCAACGACCGTGCGCACTGGTGGTCCACCGTCGTCGAACCGTATCTGCGCGCCCGCGGCCACGACGACTGGCTCGACGACTCGTTCGTGATCACCGAACTGCACGTCCACCCGCACTACCAGAACCACGGCATCGGCCGCTCCCTGATCACCACCATCACGGAGGGCGTCGCCGAACCCCGCTCGATCCTCTCCGCGATCGACACCGACAGCCCCGCCCGCGGCCTGTACCACTCCCTCGGCTACGAGGACCTGGCCCGCCAGGTGCTGTTCCCGAGCGCCCCCAAGCCGTACGCGGTGATGGGCGCCCCGCTGCCCCTGCGCCGCCGCTGAGCGACCCCGGGGTCCCGCGGCGGCCCCGCGGCCCTGCGGCTCTCATCAATTTCCACCGGGAACCACCGCACGGCTAACCTCCTTGCCATCACCCTTACGCAGCAGGAGTACGAGAATCATGGCGAACGCACCGGTCCAGCGCATGTCCCAGTTGCTGGCGAAGACGTTGCGCGACGACCCCGCGGACGCCGAGGTCCTCAGCCACAAGCTGCTGGTCCGCGCGGGCTACGTCCGCCGCACCGCCGCCGGCGTGTGGACCTGGCTGCCGCTCGGCAAGAAGGTCCTCGCCAACGTGGAGCGCATCGTCCGCGAGGAGATGGACGCGATCGGCGCCCAGGAGGTGCTGCTGCCCGCGCTGCTGCCGCGTGAGCCGTACGACGCGACCGGCCGCTGGGACGAGTACGGCCCCGAACTGTTCCGCCTGAAGGACCGCAAGGGCGGCGACTACCTCCTCGGCCCCACCCACGAGGAGATCTTCACGCTGATCGTGAAGGACCAGGCGTCGTCCTACAAGGACCTGCCGGTGATCCTCTACCAGATCCAGACGAAGTTCCGGGACGAGGCCCGCCCGCGCGCCGGCATCCTGCGCGGCCGCGAGTTCCTGATGAAGGACTCGTACTCCTTCGACCTGGCGGACGAGGGCCTCGCCCAGTCCTACGAGCTGCACCGCCAGGCCTACCAGAGGGTCTTCGAGCGCCTCGGCCTCGACTACCGCATCTGCGCCGCCACCGCCGGCGCCATGGGCGGCTCCAAGTCGGAGGAGTTCCTCGCCCCGGCCGCCGCCGGCGAGGACACCTTCGCGGACTGCCCCGCTTGCGACTTCGCCGCCAACACCGAGGCGATCACGTACGAGATGAAGCCGGTGGACGCGACGGACGTGCCGGCCGCCGAGGAGATCCCGACCCCGGACACCCCGACCATCGAGACGCTCGCCGCCTCGCTCGGCGTCCCGGCCTCCGCCACCCTGAAGAACCTCCTCGTCAAGGTCGACGGGGAGATCGTCGCCGTAGGCGTCCCCGGTGACCGCGAGGTCGACATGGACAAGGTCGAGGCGCACTTCTCCCCGGCGGTCGTCGAACTGGTGACGGCGGAGGACTTCGTGGGCCGCCCCGACCTGGTCCGCGGCTACGTCGGCCCGCAGGGCCGCCAGGAGAAGCTCCGTTACATCGCCGACCCGCGCGTGGCACCCGGCACGGCCTGGATCACGGGCGCCAACAAGGAGCACACACACGCGAAGAACGTCGTCGCGGGCCGTGACTTCGAGGTCGACGCGTACGTCGACGTCGTGGTCGTCCAGGAGGGCGACCCGTGCCCCAACTGCGGCACCGGCCTCAAGCTGGACCGCGCCATCGAGATCGGCCACATCTTCCAGCTCGGCCGCAAGTACGCCGACGCCCTCAAGCTCGACGTCCTCGGCCAGAACGGCAAGCCCGTCCGCGTCACCATGGGCTCGTACGGCATCGGCGTCTCGCGTGCCGTGGCGGCGCTGGCCGAGCAGAGCGCCGACGAGCAGGGCCTGTGCTGGCCGAGGGAGGTCGCCCCGGCCGACGTCCACGTGGTCGCCGCGGGCAAGGCGCTGCAGACCGAGCTGGCCCTCGACGTCTCCGAGAAGCTGCGCGCCGCCGGCCTGCGCGTCCTCGTGGACGACCGGGCCGGGGTCTCCCCGGGCGTGAAGTTCACCGACGCCGAACTCATCGGCGTCCCGCAGATCCTGGTGGCCGGCCGCCGCTCCGCCGAGGGCGTGCTGGAGCTCAAGGACAGGAAGACCGGTGAGCGTGAGGAGCTGACCGTGGACGAGGCCATCGCACGCCTGACGGCGTAACGGCCCAACGACGCCCGGCGGGAGGCCGGTTGGAGGCGCGCCGTCACAGGCGCCTCCAACCGGCCTCCCGTCCCGTGAACCGCCTCCGCGCGGCTCACAACCACCCCGCGAACTCCAGCAACAGTTCCGCGTCCCGGGCCCGCCCCACCCGGCGGGCCCGAAGCCCCGACTCCACCGACCGGAACAGCGTCCACCCCCGCAGGCGCTCCTGGTCCACGTCCAGGGACTCGGCGAGCCGCTTCACCCGGCGCCGGGTGGTCGCCGCCCCGGAGGGCGAGGCGATCACGTCCTCCACGCGATCCCGTACCAGCCGGGCCAGGTCGAACGCGCACTCCCCGACCACCGGATCGGGCCCGACGGCCAGCCACGGCATCCGCTCACCGGCGAGCACCTTGCTCTGCCGGAAGGTCCCGTGCAGCAGCAGTTCCTCGGGCGGCGAGGCGAGCAACTCCTCACGCGCGGCGAGCGCGGCGGCGAGCAGCGGCGCGACGTCCTGCTCGGCCGCGCCCGCCCGCATCGCCTCGGCCTGCCGCCCCGTCCGCTCGGCCACCGTCTCGAAGAGGTGCCCGTCACCGTCCGGCGGCTCGACCCACAGCCGCCGCAGCACCCCCGTCGCCTCCAGCAGCGCCTTCGCCTCGGGCAGCGACCGCACCGACAGATCCGGGTGCAGCCGCTCCAGCAGCAGTACGCCCGGTGTGTCACCGGGGTTGAGCAGCCGCACCGCGCCCCGCCCGTCCCAGTGGCCGAGGGCCGCCCGCTCGCTCTCGGGCCGGGCCCGGGGTGGCGCCAGCTTCAGCACGGCGGGCGTCCCGTCGAACTGCCGCACCAGCAGCACCAGGCTGCTGCGCCCTCCGGGAGCCTGCACCCGTTCAACGGTCAACTCGCGTAGCGCGACGGCCTCGCGTACCAGCTCGGGCAGCTTCTCCAGCCAGTCGCCGGCCCCGTCGAACCCGCCCTGCCGCGCCTCGGCGAGTGCCCGCACGAGGCGCTGCGGCGGTTCGAAAGCCATGCGAGCCATGTGCGAGTCGTTCCCTTCCCGGGTCGCGTTCAGGTGTGCGGTGCCGCCGACGGCGTCGGCGTGGCCGTGCGCTCGGCGAGACCAGGGAAGGCTACGCTGCCGCCCCGCCACCGCACCGCCCGCACCGCCGCCTCCCGGAGCGCCCGAGCGGCCGCCAGCCTCCGGTCGCCCTCACTGGCCCGTACGAGATCGGAGTACACACCGGCCACCCCCTCCTCCAGCTCCACGGCGAGCCGCGCGGCGGAGTCGGGGTCCCCCACGGGGAAGGGCAGCGCGTACGCGGCGTCCGCGGCCACGGGACTGCCGCCCAGGTCCCGTACGACGCGGGCGAGTTCGTCGCGCCGGGCGCGGTGGGCGTCGTAGCCCTCCCTGGCCTCCTCCCGCCTCGCCTCACCGATGTTCCCGCCGACCACCCCGTACCCGTACACGGCGGCGTGCTCGGCCCCGATCGCGGCCTGCAGCGCCTTGAGCTCGTCGGCCTTCGAGGGCCCGCCCGCGCCGGCGATCCGTCTCACTTCGCACCTTCCGTCAGCAGAAACGCGTGTGCGGCCCCGGCCGCGGCCACGGACGCCATCAGCCGGGCCAGTTCGCCCGGCACCTCCAGGAGCGCCTTCGTACGGCGGTCCGCGAGCTGCCTCTCGTGCCGGGCCAGTTCGGCGAGCGCGGACTTCTCGTCGGTGGGAACGGGGGAGGGGCTCGCCGAACGCGACGCCGGGGCGGAGGGCGACTTCGAGGCCGACGGCGTGGCCGGCGCGCCGCCCCCGAACGCCTCGGCGTGCCGGACGACCTCCGCCCGCAGCGGCTCCAACAGCCCCGCCAGCGCCGGGTGCGTGGCGAGCACGGCGGCGTACCGCTCGGCGAGCGCCTCACTGTCGCGCGCCCCACGCGCGCGTGCCCGGTGGGCGGCCGAACGGCCGGCGACGGTGGTGTCCGACTCGGAGCCGGACGAGCAGCCCACGAGCAGAACCGCGCCCGCGGCCCCGGCGAACAGGCTCCTTCTGCGCGGCCCGGCAGAGGGGTTGCGCGACGGCAGGGTGAACGGCACGGCAGACGTCCTCGGGAGGGTCGTAAGGGTGGTACGAACGAAAGAGCGGTTGGCCCGTGATCACGGTACCCGCGCACCGGCGCGCTATCCGTCACCGGCGCCGTGGAGCTCGTGCCCGGCGCCCCGGTGGACGGCAACACACCTCCGGAACCGATACCCTTTGACCTGACACGCGACGTCCCCACAACAGCACACGCGGCCGAGGAGTCACCCGGATGAGCACCACCCAGAGCGAGAGGCTGCGAGAACTGCTGGAACCGCTCGTACGCTCCCAGGGCCTGGATCTCGAAGAGATCGCCGTGGACTCGGTCGGACGCAAGCGTGTGCTCCGCGTCGTCGTCGACTCCGACTCGGGCGCCGATCTGGACGCCGTGGCCGAGGTGAGCCGCGCGCTCTCGGCGAAGCTCGACGAGACGGACGCGATGGGCCAGGGCGCGTACGACCTGGAGGTCGGCACCCCGGGCGCCGAGCGCGCCCTCACCGAACACCGGCACTACGTGCGCGCCACGGACCGCCTGGTGAGGTTCCAGCTCCACGAGGACGGCGAACTGGTCGCGAGGATCCTCACCGTGGACGAGGACGGCCTCGACGTCGAAGTCCCCGGAGTCAAGGGCCGCAAGGCCACCACCCGCCGGCTCGCCTTCGCCGACATCGCGAAGGCGCGCGTCCAGGTGGAGTTCAACCGCAAGGAAAACAAGGACATGAAGGAAGAGGAGGAGGCGTAGCCGTGGACATCGACATGAGTGCCCTGCGGGGCTTGGTACGGGAGAAGGAGATCTCCTTCGACCTGCTGGTCGAGGCGATCGAGTCGGCCCTCCTCATCGCCTACCACCGCACCGAGGGAAGCCGCCGCCACGCGCGCGTGGAGCTCAACCGGGAGACCGGCCATGTGACCGTGTGGGCGAAGGAGGACCCCGAGGACCTGTCGGAGGGGCAGGAGCCGCGCGAGTTCGACGACACCCCGTCGGGCTTCGGGCGTATCGCCGCCACCACCGCCAAGCAGGTCATCCTGCAGCGCCTGAGGGACGCGGAGGACGACGCGACCCTCGGCGAGTACGCGGGCCGCGAGGGCGACATCGTCACCGGTGTCGTCCAGCAGGGCCGCGACCCGAAGAACGTCCTCGTCGACATCGGCAAGCTGGAGGCCATCCTGCCGGTGCAGGAACAGGTCCCCGGGGAGACGTACCAGCACGGCACGCGGCTCCGGTCGTACGTCGTCCGGGTGGCGAAGGGTGTTCGCGGTCCGTCCGTCACCCTTTCCCGTACGCATCCCAATCTGGTGAAGAAACTCTTCGCGCTCGAAGTGCCGGAGATCGCCGACGGCTCGGTCGAGATCGCCGCCATCGCCCGTGAGGCCGGCCACCGGACGAAGATCGCGGTCCGCTCCACGCGCAGCGGACTGAACGCCAAGGGCGCCTGCATCGGCCCCATGGGCGGCCGTGTGCGCAATGTCATGGGCGAGCTGAACGGCGAGAAGATCGACATCGTCGACTGGTCGGACGACCCGGCCGAGATGGTGGCGAACGCGCTGTCCCCGGCCCGGGTCTCCAAGGTCGAGGTCGTCGACATGGCGGCCCGCTCCGCACGGGTGACGGTCCCGGACTACCAGCTGTCCCTGGCGATCGGCAAGGAGGGGCAGAACGCCCGTCTCGCGGCCCGGCTGACCGGCTGGCGGATCGACATCCGCCCGGACACCGAGCAGCCGTCCGAGTAGTCCGGGGAGCGCTTTCCGGGTACGTCCCGGGGAGCGGGGAATAGATCCAAGCCGCAGTTCGCTTGGATCACGACAACAGTCGTTCGATCCCTGCCCCAAAGGGGTGAGGTCGGCGCGGGGAGGTAGACTTAGGGGTGTCTGGCCGGACGCGTGCCCGAGCATGCCCTGAGCGCACCTGTGTGGGGTGCCGGGAGCGAGCGGCCAAGAACGATCTGTTGCGGATCGTGGCGATCGAGGAACAGTGCGTTCCCGATCCTCGCGGTACGCTGCCCGGCCGGGGTGCCTATGTACACCCGGCCCCGGTCTGTCTCGACCAGGCGGTACGCCGCCGGGCGTTCCCGAGGGCGCTGCGCGTCCCGGGCCCGCTCGACATAAAGGCGTTGCGCCGTTACGTCGACCAGCCGGACAGTTGCTGAGCAGCGGTAGTGCTGAGCATGCAACACCGTAAGACGTGTCGTACGGAACCCCGTGCGGCCAGGTACCTCGCGAGTCGGAAGTAGGTCGAGATTGCGATGAGCACTCGATGAGTACGCGATGAGTACGCCCATGAAGTAGCGACGGTCCGGCCGCAACCCGGACCTAAAAGGAGCGAAGTGGCTAAGGTCCGGGTATACGAACTCGCCAAGGAGTTCGGTGTGGAGAGCAAGGTCGTCATGGCCAAGCTCCAGGAACTCGGTGAATTCGTCCGTTCGGCGTCCTCGACGATCGAGGCGCCCGTAGTACGCAAGCTGACGGATGCCCTCCAGCAGGGCAATGGGGGCGCCAAGTCGGCTGCCCCCCGTAAGGCTGCCCCGGCGAGGCCGGCGGCGCCCTCTCCCGCGCAGGCCGCACGTCCGGGCCCGCGCCCGGGACCGGTGGCACCCAAGCCGCCCGCGGCCGAGAAGCCCGCGGCCCCGGCCCCGGCTCCCGGTCCGCGCCCGACGCCCGGCCCGAAGCCCGCGCCGAAGCCCGCCCCGGCGGCTCCGGCTCCGGCCCAGCCGGAGTTCACGGCACCCCCGTCGCCGACCCCGGCCCCGAGCCCGCGTCCGGGTGCCCGTCCGGGCCCCGGCGCCCCGAAGCCCGGTGGCGGCCGTCCGTCCGGCGGTCAGGGCCAGGCGCCCCGACCCGGCGCACCGCGTCCGGGTGGTCAGGGCGCGCCGCGTCCCGGCGGCCGTCCGGCCGGTCCGCGTCCGGGTAACAACCCCTTCACCTCCGGCGGCTCCACCGGCATGGCGCGCCCCCAGGCGCCCCGTCCGGGTGGTGCGCCCCGGCCTGGTGGCGCGGGTGGCCCCGGTGGCGCTCCGCGTCCGCAGGGCGGCGGTCAGGGCGGTCCCCGTCCGCAGGGTGCGGCCGGTGGCGGTCCGCGTCCCCAGGCTCCGGGTGGTAACCGTCCGACGCCGGGCGGCATGCCCCGTCCGCAGGGTGGCGGTCCGCGTCCCGGCGGCGGCCCCGGCGGTCCGCGTCCGAACCCCGGCATGATGCCGCAGCGTCCGGCTGCCGGCCCGCGTCCCGGTGGTGGCCCCGGTGGTGGCCGTGGTCCCGGTGGCGGCGGTCGTCCCGGTGGCGGTGGCGGTCGTCCGGGTGGCGGCGGTTTCGCCGGTCGTCCGGGTGGCGGCGGTGGCGGCGGTTTCGCCGGACGCCCCGGTGGTCCCGGTGGCGGTGGCGGCGGTTTCGCCGGACGCCCGGGTGGTCCCGGCGGTGGCGGCGGTGGCCGTCCCGGCTTCGGCGGTCGTCCCGGTGGTCCGGGTGGCCGCGGTGGCACGCAGGGCGCCTTCGGCCGTCCCGGCGGTCCCGCGCGTCGTGGCCGCAAGTCGAAGCGGCAGCGCCGTCAGGAGTACGAGGCCATGCAGGCCCCGTCGGTCGGCGGCGTGATGCTGCCTCGCGGCAACGGCGAGACCATTCGCCTGTCGCGCGGTGCGTCGCTCACCGACTTCGCGGAGAAGATCAAGGCCAACCCGGCCTCGCTCGTCGCGGTCATGATGAACCTCGGCGAGATGGTCACCGCGACCCAGTCCGTCTCCGACGAGACGCTCCAGCTCCTCGCCGACGAGATGAACTACACGGTTCAGATCGTCAGCCCCGAGGAGGAGGACCGCGAGCTTCTGGAGTCCTTCGACCTGGAGTTCGGCGAGGACGAGGGCGGCGAGGAGGACCTGGTGGTCCGCCCGCCGGTCGTCACCGTCATGGGTCACGTCGACCACGGTAAGACCCGCCTGCTCGACGCCATCCGCAAGACGAACGTCATCGCGGGCGAGGCCGGCGGCATCACCCAGCACATCGGTGCCTACCAGGTCACGACCGAGGTCAACGAAGAGGATCGCAAGATCACCTTCATCGACACCCCGGGTCACGAGGCGTTCACCGCCATGCGTGCCCGTGGTGCCAAGTCGACCGACATCGCGATCCTGGTCGTCGCGGCCAACGACGGCGTCATGCCGCAGACGGTCGAGGCGCTCAACCACGCCAAGGCGGCCGAGGTCCCGATCGTCGTCGCGGTCAACAAGATCGACGTCGAGGGCGCGGACCCGACCAAGGTGCGCGGTCAGCTGACCGAGTACGGCCTGGTGGCCGAGGAGTACGGCGGCGACACGATGTTCGTCGACATCTCCGCCAAGCAGGGTCTGCACATCGACTCGCTGCTGGAAGCGGTCATCCTGACCGCCGACGCCTCGCTCGACCTGCGGGCCAACCCGAAGCAGGACGCGCAGGGCATCTCGATCGAGTCCCGCCTCGACCGCGGCCGCGGTGCCGTGGCGACGGTGCTCGTCCAGCGCGGCACGCTGCGGGTCGGCGACACGATGGTGGTGGGCGACGCCTACGGCCGCGTCCGCGCCATGCTCGACGACAACGGCAACAACGTCCCCGAGGCCGGCCCGTCCACGCCGGTCCAGGTCCTGGGTCTCACCAACGTCCCGGGCGCCGGCGACAACTTCATCGTCGTCGACGAGGACCGTACGGCCCGCCAGATCGCCGAGAAGCGTGCGGCCCGTGAGCGCAACGCGGCCTTCGCGAAGCGCACGCGCCGCGTGTCCCTGGAGGACCTGGACAAGGTGCTGAAGGCCGGCGAGGTCCAGCAGCTGAACCTGATCATCAAGGGCGACGCTTCTGGTTCGGTCGAGGCCCTGGAGTCCTCCCTGCTCCAGCTCGACGTCGGCGAAGAGGTCGACATCCGGGTCCTGCACCGCGGCGTCGGTGCGGTCACGGAGTCCGACATCGACCTGGCGATGGGGTCGGACGCCATCGTGATCGGCTTCAACGTGCGCGCCGCCGGGCGTGCGCAGCAGATGGCCGAGCGCGAAGGCGTGGACGTCCGCTACTACTCGGTCATCTACCAGGCGATCGAGGAGATCGAGGCGGCCCTCAAGGGCATGCTCAAGCCGGAGTTCGAGGAGGTCGAGCTCGGTACGGCGGAGATCCGCGAGGTCTTCAAGTCGTCCAAGCTGGGCAACATCGCGGGTGTTCTCATCCGCTCCGGCGAGGTCAAGCGGAACACCAAGGCCCGCCTGCTCCGCGACGGCAAGGTCATCGCGGAGAACCTCAACATCGAGGGCCTGCGTCGCTTCAAGGACGACGTCACCGAGATCCGCGAAGGGTTCGAGGGCGGTATCAACCTCGGCAACTTCAACGACATCAAGGTCGACGACGTCATCGCGACGTACGAGATGCGCGAGAAGCCGCGGGTGTGACGCCCGCGGCGGGCTGAACCGGGTCGGGGCGGCCCGGCGGGAACTCTCCTGCCGGGCCGCCCCGACCGGGCCTTTCTCGCCCCCGCCCGCACAATCCAGCCCCTCCGGCGTTTGAGGAGCGGGGGTCTGGGGGCCGGCCCCCGAAAGGGGGTCCGGGGCGCAGCCCCGAAACCTGGGGGTCCAGGGGGCGTGGCCCCCTTGGCGGGGGCGAAGGGGCGGAGCCCCAGGGAATGGGACGGGTACGGGCGGCGGGGGCGTGAACAATCCCGTCGAGCCACCGGCCGGGTTCGTTGTACGGTTCTGATGTCCCTGCCACACGGATGGCGGGGCCACCGATCCCGTACCGGCGGGTCATCCGGACACACATGTATGTGGGGACTCTGTCCTTCGACCTCCTGCTCGGCGACGTCCGGTCGCTGAAGGAGAAGCGCTCCGTCGTCCGCCCGATCGTGGCAGAACTCCAACGCAGGTTCGCGGTGAGCGCGGCGGAGGTCGACCATATGGACCTGCACCGCCGGGCCGCCATCGGCCTGGCGATGGTCTCGGGGGACGCCGGGCACCTGACCGACGTACTGGACCGGTGCGAGCGCCTCGTCGCCGCCCGCCCGGAGGTGGAGCTGCTCTCGGTACGGCGCCGCTTCCACGGCGAGGACGACTGAGACGACTCAGCGCCCCCGCGACCGCACCACAGAACAGACACGCAGAACCAAGAACAGCAGGAAGAACGAGGAGACGGACCAGTGGCCGACAACGCGCGGGCGAAAAGGCTGGCGGACCTCATCCGAGAGGTGGTGGCCCAGAAGCTGCAGCGCGGGATCAAGGACCCGCGGCTCGGCTCCCACGTCACCATCACGGACACCCGGGTGACGGGCGACCTGCGGGAGGCGACCGTCTTCTACACCGTGTACGGGGACGAGGAGGAGCGGAAGGCCGCGGCCGCCGGACTGGAGAGCGCCAAGGGCATCCTCCGTTCCGAGGTGGGCCGGGCCGCGGGCGTGAAGTTCACGCCCACCCTCGCCTTCGTCGCGGACGCCCTCCCGGACACGGCCCGGACCATCGAGGACCTCCTCGACAAGGCGCGGGCCTCCGACGCCGCGGTGCGCGAAGCCGCGTCGGGCGCCCGGTACGCCGGCGAGGCGGACCCGTACAAGAAGCCGGGCGAGGACGAGGACGACATCGCCGAATGACCCAGAAGACCCGTAAGCCCACCCCGCCCGACGGCCTTGTCATCGTCGACAAGCCGTCGGGCTTCACTTCGCACGACGTCGTCGCCAAGATGCGGGGGATCGCGAAGACCCGCCGCGTCGGGCACGCCGGCACCCTCGACCCGATGGCGACCGGTGTGCTCGTCCTCGGCGTGGAGAAGGCGACCAAGCTCCTCGGCCACCTCGCGCTGACCGAGAAGGAGTACCTGGGAACCGTCCGCCTCGGACAGAACACGGTCACGGACGACGCCGAAGGGGAGATCACCGCCTCCACGGACGCCTCCAAGATCACCCGCGAGGCCATCGACACCGGGATCGCCAAGCTGACCGGCGACATCATGCAGGTGCCGTCCAAGGTCAGCGCCATCAAGATCGACGGCGTGCGGTCGTACAAACGGGCGCGCGACGGCGAGGACTTCGACATCCCGGCCCGCCCGGTGACGGTCTCCTCCTTCACCGTGTACGACGTCCGGGAAGCCGTCGCCGAGGACGGCACCCCCGTCCTCGACGTGATCGTCTCCGTCGTCTGCTCGTCCGGCACGTACATCCGGGCCCTGGCCCGGGACCTGGGCGCCGATCTCGGCGTGGGCGGCCACCTCACCGCGCTGCGCCGCACCCGCGTGGGCCCGTACAAGCTGGACTCGGCGAGGACCCTGGAGCAACTCCAGGAGGACCTCACCGTCATGCCCATCGCCGAGGCCGCCGCGGCCGCGTTCCCCCGCTGGGACGTGGACGCCCGACGAGCCCGGCTGCTGCTGAACGGCGTACGGCTGGAGATGCCCGACGCGTACACGGGCACCGGCCCCGTGGCCGTCTTCGACCCGGAGGGCCGGTTCCTGGCCCTGGTCGAGGAACAGAAGGGCAAGGCCAAGAGCCTTGCCGTGTTCGGCTGACACAGGCCCTGGCAGAGCGCCTTCCCGTGGAGCGGCGGACACAGGGACTCCATCCCGCCGCTCCACGGTCCCCCCTCGGTTCCCCCATCCAAGGATGTATCCATCCGCCCCCGTCTCTTCACTCCAACGAGCAGGCGCTCGGAGTGAACCGAGGGGGTGGAAGGGGGCGCGTTCGCCTCGTGATCTGTTCCGCTGATCATCGCGTGCCTACCGTTCGGAAGCAGTGCACGGCAGGGAGGCCGGGGAGGTTCAGGCATGGGCGGGCAAGGCCGTCAGACAGCGTACGACGGCCGGGAGAGGCGGGACGAGATCCTGGTGCGGATCTGCGACCCGGCCGGACGACCGCGCGGTACGGGATTCGTGGCCGACCACGACGGCACCGTGCTGACCAGCCACGAAGCGGTCGACGGACTGACCCGGCTCATCCTCCGGGCCCCCGGCGGCCGCACCTGCGCGGTGACCGCCGCCGACGTGACCCCTTTGCCCGCGCTCGATCTCGCGCTCGTCCGCACCGACGGGCTCGGCCTGGCACCGCTGCCCCTCGCCGTACGGGACGTGGTGGAGACGGGCACCTACGTCCGGATCGCCGCCGGTGGGTGGCGCGAGGCGCGGGTGCTGGGCGCCGCCGACGTGACGTACGCGCCCGGGGGCGGTGCGCATCGGCTCGGCGGGGCCCTGGAGCTGGCGATCGGCACGGCGGGCCGTGACGCACTGCGCCCGGGCGGCGGGGCGGCCGGCGGACCCGTGCTCGACGCCGCGACCGGCACCGTCATCGCGGTGCTGGGCACCGCGCTGCACAGCGAGCACGGCGCGGCCGGCTTCGCGGTACCGCTGCGGAAGGGCGACGGGCCCCTGGGGGAGCTGCTGGCCCGCAACGCGGCGACCGTGCCCGCGTACGGGCGGGACCTCAACCTGGCGGGCATCCTGGAGCTCACGGCCGCCTCGGTTGCCTCGGAAGGCCCCCCGAGGACGACCGCGGACCCGGTCGAACGGGCCGATGTCGTACGGGAGTTCGCGGCGTTCACCGAAGGACAGGCCGCCGTCCTGGGACTCGTCGGCGCCCCGGGCAGCGGCCGTACGACGGAACTGGCGGCCCTCGCCGACCGGCGCGCCCGGGGCCCCGAACCGGCGCCGACGCTCTGGCTGCGCGGCGCCGACCTGAGGGACACCGACGAGTCGGTCGAGGACGCGGCCAGGCGGGCCCTGGAGCGGGCGGCACGGACCGTGGCGGCGTCCCACGCGGAGGAGGCGCTCCCGTCGGCCGTGCTGCCCGGGGAGTACGGCGGCGAACCCGGCGACATCACCCCCGAGCGCCTCACCCGCCTCGCGCTGGCCGGCGGCCGCCCCCTGCTGCTCCTCCTCGACAGCCCCGAGCACATGCCCCGCACTCTCGCCCACCGCCTGGACGAATGGACCGAGGCGACCGCCGACTGGCTGCGGACCACGGGCGCACGACTGGTGGTGGCGTGCCGGGAGGAGTACTGGGAGACGATGGGGGCGGGGTTTGCCCTCTCAGCCCGTCCGGCGTTCGAGGACGAGGCCGTTCAGGCCGACAAGCGGATGGATGGCACCCCACCCCGCATCCGCCTCGGCGACCTCCGCGAGGACGAGGCACGCCAGGCCCGCGCACGCCACGGCATCCCCGAAGGCACCCTCGCGGAGCCCGACGCCCGGCATCCGCTCACCCTGCGGCTGCTCTCGGAGGTGCGGGCCGCGCTGCCCGACGCCCCGGACGAACGCGTCGACCGCCATGACGTCCTCTCGGCCCACCTGGACCTGATGTGCCTGCGCGTCGCCGTACGCCTCGCCGCCGGGAACGGGCTGCGCGGCACAGCCGTACGGCGGCTCGCGGCCCAGGTCTCCGGCCAGGTGCACGAGGCCGCACGGCGCTGTCTCGGGCCCGGACAAGGGCAGTTGGACCGGGCGTCCTTCGAGGCCGTCTTCCCCTGGGGGCCGACCCCGGGGCGACGGCCGGGCGCGACCACCGGCTGGGCCTCCGCCGTGCTCACCGAGGGCCTGCTCGTCCCCGCGGGCCACGGCTACCGCTTCGCCCACGAGGAACTCGCCGACTGGATCCAGGGCACCCACCTCGACCTGGACGCGGCGCTGCACGCACTGGTGCACCGGGGCCGGGTCCGGGGCGGGGACCGGAACCCGCCCCGGGAGCCGAGGGCCGCCGACACCCCGGACGGCGACCTCGCTCCTGAGGGCACACCCTGCCCGACCGTCCCCCGCCACCGCATCGGTCCCGTCGTCCACGCCCTGCTCCACTGCGCACGCGAAGAGGGGCCACTCGAACTCGCCCACCGCCTGGAGGAGCTGCTCCTCGCCGTGGACAACCTCCTGCCGGAGCGGCCCGCGCCGCACTGCGACGCCGTCTGGTGGGCCACGCACCTGGTCACCGAGACCCTGCTGCGGGTGCCCGACGCGCTCGCCCACCTGGGGCTGCTCCGGCTGCTCACCGAACGGATCGTCCTGTGGCGGGCCCAGGGGCGGGGCGTACCGAGCGAGTTCGGGCCACAGTTCTGGGAGGCGCTGCCGCTGCCCGAGGAGGACCGGCTCGACCTGCTGCGACGTCTCGTCGTCGCCGACCCGCCCACCGGCGAGGGCTCCCGCTACCTGGACGCCGTCTCCCGGCTCCTCGCGGCCGACCCCGCCGCCGTACAACCGCATCTCACCCGCTGGTTCGCCGACGACCGCCCCCTCGCCGCGACCCCCGACGCGACCGTGGCGACGGCGGCCCAGGCGCTGCTGCACACCCATCGGCGCCGCGCCCTGGACGACCTGGCGGAAGCGCTCGTGGACAGCGCCCACCAGCGCGGGGACGAGCTCCTCGCCGTACTCGCCGAGGAGGAGCCCTCGGCGATGTGCCGGGCCGTCGACCGGTGGGCGCACGACGAGCGCTCGGCGCGGCGGGTGGCCGCCCTCACATACGCGCTTCGGGCCGCGCCGCACGTGCGCACGGAGGCCGACCGTGAGCTGATCCGCCACGTCGCGCTCGCCCTGCTGGCCCGCCCCGCCGATATCACCCTGCACGGCGGTGCGCTCGCCCTCCTCGTCCAGGACACCCGGACGCGCCCCCGCCACCTCCCACAGGCGCTGGAGCGCTTCGCCGCGGGCGACCCGCACCTGCCCGCGAGCGCGCTCGTGCCCGCGCTCGCCACGCACGCGGACCAGGTGCTCGACGCGTTCCGGCTGCGGCTGCGCTCCCTGCGGGCGGACTCGGACGAGGTCCTGCGGACCCTGGCCGACGTCACCACCCCCGTCCTCGCCCGCCAGGTCGCCGCCCTGATCCGCGAGGTCGTGGAGCTGCGCCCGGAGGCCGCCGAGCACGTGGCCGCGTACGTCGACCGGCGGCTGGAACACGGGCCCGCCACGCGCGAGGCGCTGTTCCCACTGGTCGCCGGTCTGCTGGCCGGCGGTCCCGCCGAGGTGCGGGCCGCGCTCGCGGGCGTCCTCGCCGTGCCGGACACCCCGGCCTCGGGCGGGCTGCGGCGCGAGCTGCTGGACCTGCTGCTGGCGAGCGAGCGGGACCCGGCCGTGCTGGAAGCGGTGCTGCGGGCCGCGGTGAGCGGGGCGATCTGCGGGACGGACGGTGAGACGATCCGTGGCGGGCGCGGCGAGACGATCCGTGGCAGGGACGGTGAGACGACCGATGGCGGGGGCGGTGGATCGTCGTTCCGCGAGCTCGTCCACCGCACCGGCCTCCTCCTCGTCCGCACCCCCGAGGGCGCCACCCGCTTCGACCACGGACTCGTCGACCTCGCCCGCCACGTCCCGGGCTTCGCGGTGCAGGTGTCGGGATGGCTCAGCGGATCACCGGCGGAGTGGGCCGCGGTGGTCGGCCCGAGCGCCCGCCGCATGATCGAGAACCTCGCGGGGGTACGGGTCCCCGCGTGAGCCGGCCGCGGCGTGGGCTCCGGAAGGCTGTGTCACCGTCCGCGTGCCACCTGTCACAGCCTCCATGCCGATGCGGGCCGACAGCACCCGGCATGGCACCCTTAGACCTGCGTACGGGGCAACCACGGACACGGGTTCGACACGTTTCGACAAGGAGCAGGAACAGTGCAGCGCTGGCGTGGCTTGGAGGACATCCCCCAGGACTGGGGGCGCAGCGTCGTCACCATCGGCTCCTACGACGGGGTCCACCGCGGGCACCAGCTGATCATCAGGCACGCCGTGGACCGCGCCCGCGAGCTGGGCGTTCCATCCGTCGTCGTGACCTTCGACCCGCATCCCAGCGAGGTCGTCCGACCGGGCAGCCACCCCCCGCTGCTCGCCTCGCACCACCGCCGCGCCGAACTGATGGCGCAGCTGGGCGTGGACGCGGTCCTCATCCTCCCCTTCACGACGGAGTTCTCGAAGCTGTCGCCGGCCGACTTCGTGGTCAAGGTCCTGGTCGACAAGCTGCACGCCAAGGCCGTCGTCGAGGGCCCGAACTTCCGCTTCGGCCACAAGGCGGCCGGCGACGTCGCGTTCCTCGCCGAGCAGGGCAAGACGTACGACTTCGAGGTCGAGGTCGTCGACCTGTACGTGACCGGCGAGGCGGGCGGCGGGCAGCCCTTCTCCTCGACCCTGACCCGGCGGCTGGTGGCCGAGGGGGACGTCGAGGGCGCCCACGAGATCCTCGGCCGCCCGCACCGCGTCGAGGGCGTCGTCGTACGAGGCGCGCAGCGCGGTCGCGAACTCGGCTTCCCCACGGCGAACGTGGAGACGCTCCCGCACACCGCCATCCCCGCCGACGGCGTCTACGCCGGGTGGCTGCACGTCGACGACGAGGCCATGCCCGCCGCCATCTCCGTCGGCACGAACCCGCAGTTCGACGGCACCGAGCGGACTGTTGAGGCGTACGCCATCGACCGGGTCGATCTTGACCTGTACGGGCTGCACGTCGCCGTCGACTTCCTCGCCTTCGTGCGCGGGCAGCGGAAGTTCGACTCGCTTCAGGCGCTGCTGGAGGCGATGGCGGGCGACGTCAAGCGCTGCCGTGAGCTGGTCGAGGCCGCCGAGGACTCCGCCTGAGCCGTAGGCTTCGCATGCGCCGAAGGCTCCGCCTGAGGTCTGCCGGTTTGTAGAATCTCCCCGTCCGTAAGGTCAGTTGAACGGAGAGTGAACCCGGTGGCGACCGAGCAGGAGAAGGAAGCGCTGTACGCCATGGACATCAGTGGCGTCGAGTGGGTCGGCTCCCCTGATGGGCCCCAGGACGAGCGGGTGGAGATCGCCTATCTGGAGGGCGGTGCCGTCGCGATGCGCAACTCCGCGGACCCCGACACGGTGCTCCGCTACACCGAGGCGGAGTGGCGGGCGTTCGTACTCGGGGCGCGCGACGGGGAGTTCGATCTGCAGGAGTGAGCAGCAGTGACACGACAGCTGTGACGCCAGAGCATTGCCGTCCGAGGGCTGAGCATTGCCGTCCGCAGGTTGAGCACTGACGTCTGAGGGCCGGCACCGTGCAGGTGCCGGCCCTCAGACGTTGCCACCGGTCGTTGTCACCGGTCCGGTCCGCTACTACTGTGTCCAGCCGGGCGGTACGGAGCCCTGCTGCGCCTGGTTCGGCGGCGGATCCTGGGGCTGCTGCTGCCATCCCTGGCCCGGTCCGGGCTGCTGCGGGGGCTGCTGCCAGCCCTGCCCCGGCTGGGGGGCGCCACCCGGCTGGCCGTAGGGCTGCTGGGCTTGCTGGGGCTGCTGCTGGGGTGCGTACCCCTGCTGGGGCTGCTGGTACTGCATGTTCGGGTTGCCGAAGCCCTGCTGGGTCCGCGCGATGTCCTCCGCGATCAGGGCGGCGAGGTCGAAGTACGCCTCGCGGGTCTTGGGGCGCATCATGTCGAGGTCCACCTCGGCGCCGGCCGCGAGGTGTTCGTCGAAGGGGATCACGACAACACCGCGGCAGCGGGTCTCGAAGTGCGCGACGATGTCCTCGACCTTGATCATCTTGCCCGTCTCGCGGACACCGGAGATCACGGTGACCGAGCGCTGGACGAGATCGGCGAACCCGTTCGCCGACAGCCAGTCGAGGGTGGTCGAGGCGCTGCTCGCACCGTCCACCGAGGGCGTGGAGATGATGATCAACTGGTCGGCGAGGTCAAGGACTCCGCGCATCGCGCTGTAGAGCAGACCGGTACCCGAGTCCGTGAGGATGATCGGGTACTGCCGGCCCAGCACGTCGAGCGCGCTGCGGTAGTCCTGGTCGTTGAAGGTGGTGGAGACCGCCGGGTCCACGTCGTTGGCGATGATCTCCAGCCCCGAGGGCGCCTGCGAGGTGAAGCGGCGGATGTCCATGTAGCTGTTGAGCTGAGGGATCGCCTGCACCAGGTCGCGGATGGTGGCGCCCGTCTCGCGCCGCACCCGTCGGCCGAGGGTGCCGGCGTCCGGGTTGGCGTCGATCGCGAGGATCTTGTCCTGGCGCTCGGTGGCGAGCGTGGCACCGAGCGACATGGTCGTCGTGGTCTTGCCGACGCCGCCCTTGAGGCTGATGACCGCGATCCGGTAGCAGGACATCACCGGCGTACGGATCAGCCCCAGCTTCCGCTGCCGCTCCTGCTCCTCCTTCTTGGCGCCGAACTTGAAGCGGGACGGGCCCTGGTTGTTCTTGCGGGCCTTCGGCTGGTTGCGCAGCAGCCGGTCGGAGGACAGCTCCACCGCGGCGTTGTAACCGAGCGGAGTTCCGGGCGCGGCTTGCTGCTGCTGGGGAGCGCCGGGTCCGGCCTGGGGGCCGGGCGGGGCGGTCCAGCCCTGGTTGCCGGGCTGGTTGCCGGGCTGGTTGCCGTAGGCGGCGGGCTGCGCCGGAGGCTGCTGCTGGGGCGCCTGCTGCTGCGGCGCCTGCTGAGGCTGCTGTTGGGGCGCGGGCTGCTGCGGTTCCGCGGGCTGTTGAGGCGGATAGCCGTAGCCGGGCTGCTGGGGCGGGTAGCCGTAGCCGGGCTGCGCCGGGTGCTGCGGCTGGACCGGGGGCTGTCCCGGCACCTGCGGGTAGCCGTACCCGGCGGCCTGCGGCTGACCGGCCTGCGGGTGCGTGGGCTGGGGCTGCCCCGGCTGGTACGCCTGCCGTGGGTCGTACGGTGGCTGCTGGCCGCCCTGCGCCGGGTACCCGGGCTGCGGCTGGGCGGGACCGAACGTGCCCTGCGGCGGTGTCTGGTGCGGGGGCTGCGGCTGTCCGGGGACCTGGGGTGCCTGGGGTGCCTGGGGGTAGCCGTAGCCGGCCGGCTGAGCGGCGGACGCGGCCTGCGGGTCGGGGTACCCCGCCTGCTGCGGACCTCCCTGGACGGGCTGCTGCGCGGGCACATAGCCCTGCGGCAGCGGGGGGAGCCCCTGGTCGCCCTGGGGGGCGGCGGGGGAGGGCGGAGCGGGCTGCGCCTGCGGCGGCTGAGCGTGTGCGGCGGGCGGGGGGCCGGGAGTGGCGGGCGGAGGTGTGGGAGGGGGGGGGGGGGGTCCGGGAGCGGCGGCCGCCGGCCCCGCCTCCGCCGCTGCCTCCGCCTCCGGCTGTGCGTCCGCGGTCGCCGACGCTGCCTCGGCTTCGGGCTGCGCGGAGGAGTCCGCGTCGGAACGGCCGTCCGCGGACTCGTTGTCCGACGCACCGGACACGGACCCGGTGGAGTCACCCGACTCCGCCTCGGCGCTCCGGTCTTCCTCCGGCTCGTCGTCGGCACCGCCGAACAGCCTCGCCGCCTCGGCGTCGGCGGCGGCATGGTTCAGCTCGCCCACCGGCTGCTCGGGGGCGGGCGGTTCAGGGGCGGGGTGTTCAGGAGTCGCCTGTGCGGGAACGCCCGCCGCCGGAGTGGCGGGCTGGGGCGCGGCGCCCTGCGCGTCCTCGTCGACCGGGCGCAGCACGGGGAAGCCCGGCGAGGCGGCCGGGGCGGGGGGCTGGGCCGGCGCCTGCTGCTGAGGAAATCCGTACCCACCCGACGTGTCCTGGTTCGACGGAGGCGGCGCGGCCCCTCCCGCCTGCTGCGGGTAGCCGTACCCCCCCTGCTGCGGGTAGCCGTACCCGCCGGTCGCCGGGGGAGCGCCCGGACCGGACTGCTGCTGGGGGAACTCGTAGCCACCCGTGCTGTGCTGACCCGTGTCGTGCTGACCCGCGCCGGGCGCACCCTGCGGGGGCTGCTGGGGGGCGCCCTGGGTGTTCGGCTGCGCCGGAACGGGAGCCTGCGGTGCGGGAGTCGGCGCCGCCGGAGCCGGTGGCGCGGGAACGCCTGGCGGCCCGCTGGGTGGACCGGTGGGCGACCCGACGGGGGCCCCGGTCGGCGGTGGAGGTGACGCCTGCGCGGCGTCCTGCTGTCCGCCGCCGGCGGAACCACTCTGCGTACTCGTACTTTGGGCGTACCAGGCGGGAGGCGTGTAGACGATTTCGAACTCGCCTGTCAGATCCACCTCGGGCTCGTCCCCGTCCGAGGACGGGCTGCCGCCGTTGTACTCGGACCGATCCCTGTTCACTGCATGCCTCCTGGTCAGCCACTGTTGCTGAGTTGGTGGTCGTCGCGGCCGGGCGGACCGGGTGGCAAGTCCACGCGGCTGCGATCGTCACCGCATCACCAGAAGACTAATCACTCGTATCGCGGTACGGAAAAGCACCCGTGGGCGCAATCCTTTCGCCCCGCCCCGCGCTCATGGAGACGACGACGCGTCAGTCCATACGACGGGCCACGCCGAGCAGGCCCGTCTCCGCGTCCGTGGGTTCGGTCATGACGAACTTGCGGTGCTTACGGGTGCACCACAGGGCTACGCCGTCGTGCAGGGTCGGCAGATGCTGGAGGCTCTCGTCCGGGATGCCCAGAGTGTCGCGTACGACCTCGGTCTCCTGCGGCGAGATGCGCTGGATCCCGACCAGATCGGCCTGAGCCAGCCACCGCGGCGCGTGCTCACCGACGAAGGGCAGCACGGTCACCACGGCCTGCCACGGCAGGGAGGTCACCCGTCCGCGCGGCGGGCGGATGCCGCAGTCCCGGATCAGCACCACCGGGCTCGATACGGAGGGGCCCTGCGCGGGCACCCGTCCCACCGGATACACCGTCACACACTGCTGGCCGCCGCCCGCCGCCTGGGCCAACTGCTGCCAGGCCTGCGGACGGCCGGTCTCCACGCCCACACGCGCACCCGTCGCGGCGGCGCGCAGCGCCAGCACCTGCGCGAGCCAGAGACCGCCCACGAGGACCACGTCGAAGGCGGTCGGACGGGACAGGCCCAGCACGGCCGGATGCGACTCCGGGTCGGTGCCGATGATCACGCCGTCGTCACCGATCGGCATGCTGATCGCCGCGAGCTCGTCGGCGGTGACGACATGGCGGTTGCGGCGCGGCCCGCGCAGCCCGAACCCCGGGCTGAAGATGCGCCGTTGCTGCTGCCCCGGCTGCGGCTGCCGGATGATGGGAATCATGCCGGTGTCGGTGGGCGAGGCGACGTGCGCCGGCGTGCGCCCGGAGGCGGCGGCCCGGCCCTGCTGCCCCTGTCCCGGCACCTGTCCCTGTCCGGGGGGCATGGTCGAAGCGGGATAGGACATCAGTACGTACCTCCGAGCGGCAGAGTGGCGAGGGCGCCGGGAACCTGTTCCCGGTCGAGGCGTACCAGACCGACCTTCGCGGCACTCGCGGCCCGCTCCAACTCGCGTCCCACCTGGCCGAGCTCGCTGTCACCACGGGCGGTGACGCGGATGTGCCCGGCGAGCGCGACACCCCGGTTGCCCGCCTTGCTCAGGGTCACGCTGAACGTCGTGGCGAGCACCGGCAGCGAGGTGAACCGCGTGATCAGCTCGGGCAGCGCCACCCCGCCGTTGCCCAACTGCGGCCAGCGGGACAGCCAGTACGTGGTGTGCCACCGGTCGTCGACCCGCCAGGTCCGCACCGACTCGACCGTACGGCGCTGGGTCCGCCCGTCCTGGCTGTGCTGAGCGTTGGCCCGCGGGTTCAGGCAGCTGGACGTCGCGAGCGCCTGCACCAGCTCGTTCTCGTCCAGGATGGTCGCCTTGAAGCCCGCCCCGGCCAGCCGGCTGGCCAGCTGGTCCGCCACTCGCAACAGCGCGCGCTGCGACCCGGGAACGCCGTCCCCGCGTGCCTTGACCGCCTCCGGGCACAGTTCCGGGTCGAGCTTGAGGGCGACCCAGGTGAGCCGGAGGGCGGGAGAACCGGCCCGCGCCTGGAGAGGGCCGTACGACCGTGCGGCGATCGACTGCTCGGGCAGGTGCGGTGCGGGCGCCGGCTGGGTGTGCTGCACGACCTGTGCGGACGCGAGACGGATCTCGTCGACCTCCAGGGCGTCCTGGATCAGCTGGAGCGGCAGCTGCCGCCCGGCGGACTCGGGACGCAGCGGCTGGTCCGCCGGCTGCACGAAGAGCACGGCGGTCAGGAACGTCCCGTCACCGATCATGCCGATCGAACGGTCGTCACGGGACACGAAGCTGTACGTCCGCAGCGCCGGGTCGCACTCCACGGTGGGCGCCAGCATCGGGTCCGTCCCGGGCGGGACGGGCAGCTTGGCGTCACGCTTGCGGCGCCTCAGGGCACGCGTCGTCTCGTACCACTCCGGCAGCGGCCGGCGGCCCCGGCGCAGCACCGCCAGCAGGAGCAGCAGCGCCGCCACGGCACCGGCCGGGGCCAGCAGCCAGGACACGTCGGTGGCCCAGGCGGCCAGCATGACGGCGGCCGCGAGCTCGACCAGGATGAGCTGCTGGAGCCGTACCGGACCCAGACCGCCCGGGCGGGGCAGCGTACGCGGCGACGCGGCGGTGGGTGCGGGAGCCGGTGGGCGCGACGCGCGTCTGCGGCCCGGACCCCCTTGTTGCTGCTGTGCGCGGCGATCGCGCCGAGTGCTCGTAGCGCTGCTCATCCCCCGGTACATCCCTTTCGCGAAGTAGTGGCCGTGCGCCGGCGAGATCCAGGGGCTCGGCGATCCTTTTACCTGCCGGACAGCCGGACTACTGGAGATCCCAGTGACGGGCCAGGGGCGTCGATGGCCCACATCCCAGTCATCTCAGTGCGAGTGGCTCACGGTACCCGCTGAGACTCCCAGGGCGACACAGGGGACACCGAAACCCCAGGTGGCCAGCCTTTCACGGACGGGCCCCGCATGGTGGAGCGCTGTGGTGAAGCTCTGTGAAGATGCGGGGGCGGCCGTACACCTGATGGATCGTCGCCGCGCGATGCAGTGCATAGTAGGTGCCTGCGTCTGCGCGTGCGTGGATACTTGCGCGGTGCCTGCTCGGCCGAGGCGGCCTTTCGAGCACGATCGAGCACACGGCGATGTGAGCACACGGCGATGTGAGCACACGGCAATGTGAGCACACGGCGATGTCGAGCACCACCAGGGACGTCACGCATCAGCAGCGGCGCCAAGTACATCAGTGACGATCAGAAACGATCAGACGTCACCAGCGATCGAGCAGCGCACACACGATCGAGCACCACATAACGGGAGACACGGGGACCATGGCACAGCAGCGTCGGGACGAGCTAGCCGCCTACACGTTCGCTCGCAAGCGCACCGTCGCGGCGTTCCTGGCGCCGTCGCCGGGAGGCTCCGAAGAGGGCGCGCCGCGTCCCGTTCGTACGGTGATGCCCAGCCTCGCGGTGGGTGTGATCCTGGTGATCGGCTTCATCGCCTGGGGCGTCATCAAGCCCACGGCGCCCAAGGGCTGGGACACCCCGGGTGAGTACATCATCGTGGACAGCGACTCCACGACGCGCTACGTCGTCCTCCCCGACAAGGAGACGAAGGCCAAGACGCTGCACCCCGTCCTCAACTACGCCTCCGCCAAGCTCCTCCTCGACAAGGGCAAGGGCAGCGTCATCGAGGTCCCCGGCAAGGAGATCGACAAGAGCGGCATCCCGCACGGCCCGACGCTCGGCATCCCGTACGCCCCCGACCGGCTGCCCGCCAAGGACGACGCGGAGAAGGCGAAGACCTGGGCGGTGTGCGAGCGCCCGGCCCCCGGCTCGGAGCGCGCCATCGACCGTGCCGTCTTCGTCCTCGACTCCGGCGACGCCAAGGTGCTGCATGACAGCAGGAGGGTCGACAATCGGAAGGCCCTGTACGTCATCGACTCGAAGACCTCGCAGGAATATCTGGTCGACGGCAAGGGCAACGCGTTCGCGCTGGGCGGCGGGTCCGGTCAGTCCGGCCAGTCCGGTCTCGACGACACCGCCATGGAGCAGCTGCGCGCCGCCGCCATCGGCACCGGTGCCACGCCGCAGCCGGTGAGCCAGGAGTGGCTGCGCACGCTCCACGAAGGCGGCGTCATCACCTTCCCGACGATTCCGGGCATCGGTGGGACGACCTCGGTCGACGGACTCCCCGAGGAGGCCCAGACGGTGGGCCGGGTACTCAAGGCGAAGGAACCGCAGGGCGATCACTACTACGTCGTCCTCAAGGACGAGGTGGCCTCCATCTCGCCCTTCGTGGCCAACCTGCTCAAGTACTCACCCCAGGCCAAGCTGGCGTACCCGAACGGCGACATCGACGACATCAAGGCCGACACCTCGACCATCATCGAGGCCAACGGCGGCGGCTCCAACAAGTTCTACGGCGACAGGGGATGGCCCCAGGAGATTCCGCAGCAGGCCAACCCCGCGGCGGTGGAGACCGACGCGCCCCGTAACACCTCGTGCAGCGTGTACAGCGGCAAGATCGGCCCGGACAACAAGCCGCAGCTCTCGGCCTGGGCGGGTGCGGACTACCCCAAGAAGGTCATCGCCGACTCGCTGAGCGCGTACGTCTCGTCCGGCTCGGGGCTTCTGTTCCGGGAGGTCGCGGGCGGCGCGGCGGGCGGCGGCGCGACGTACCTGCTGACCGACACGGGTCTGCGTTACTCGCTGCCGACGAACAACGACAGCGAGGCGGCGGCGGAAGGGGAAGGGAACGGCACCGGTTCCTCCGACCCTTCTGACCCCTCCGGTTCCTCCGACTCTTCGCCCTCGACGGACGGTGGGGCCAGCGAGACGGACAAGGCGCGTACGCGGCTGGGGTACGAGAAGGTCTCGCAGCCCGCGATCGTGCCCAAGACGTGGGCGACGTTCATCCCGAAGGGGCCCACGCTGGACACGGGGAGCGCGGCACAGCCGCAGAGCCAGTGAGGCAGTGGCTGCGGGGCCGGTGCGGTAGTGGCTGCGGGGCCGGCGAGGCGCGGCCGTAGGGCAGGAGAGATATGGCCGTAGGGCCAGTGGCCGGTCAACGGGCTTGTGGTTGACCGGCCACTGGCTTGCGTGGTGCTGGCGAGCGGGCCAACGCGAGGGGACAACGGCCTGTACGGACGCCCGAACGGGCTTGCGCTCAGGCGCCCAACGGGCTTGCCGCCAGAGGCACTTGAATGTAAGACGGCGGTTGTGTCACGGAATGATCGCTCAAGTGTGTGAGCCGTGTAACTGATTGCTCTTGCCTGTGGATGCGCGACAGGCGGACGATAGAGTGCTTACAACACTCTTAGGGTGTGAAGCTTCTCCGGGCACCAGTGCGGTTTCCCGGATCAACGACAACATGGGGGAAGGTTCAACATGGCCGGCCAGTTCCGGGTAACAGAGGATGAACTCGCCAAGCTCTCCGGTGACATCAACACCGTGAACGGTCAGTTGCAGGGCGAGATCCGCCGCCTCAACGGCGTGATCGACCAGATCGCGGGCGGGTGGCAGGGCCAGGCGGCCAAGTCCTACCACCAGCTGCAGGAGCGCTGGAACGCGGACGCGAAGAAGATGAGCGACATCCTCAACGACATCAAGGAAGCCGTGGACTCCACGCGGAGCAACTACTCCGCCTCGGAAGAGCAGCAGAACGCCGAGATCAGCAAGATCATGTCGGACTTCGGCTGATCGAGCCGCAGGACTGCCGCATGAGTGCAGTTCGCCGGCTCCTCCCTGCGTGATCTCCACCGTTCCACGCTGATTCAGGCCGACTCTCGCAGACTCTCACCGATTCACATCGGTGTCGTCGGCCTCGGCAGACTTCCAACGCATCTTCCTGAAAGGAAGCGACGATGTCGATCCTCGTCAATTACGCAACCATCACCAACGCGTCCACGGACGTGAAGACGACCGCCGGTCGCATCAAGCAGCAGCTGGACGACCTTGAGGCCGCCGTCAAGCGCGTCGCCAACACCTGGGAAGGTGAGGCGCAGGAGGGTTACCAGCGCAAGCAGCGCGAGTGGGACCAGACCGCTCAGGACCTGCACACGACCCTGCTGAAGATCTCCACGGCGCTGCAGAGCGCCGCCGAGAACTACCAGGCCACTGAGAAGAGCAACGCCTCGACCTGGGGCTGAGCCGTCGGCGTCCCGAGGGGCATGGCATGAGACGGATCGGCCCAGCCGACGCCACAGCGTCGGCTGGGCCGACCCCGTGTCCAGGGCCGCGCACAGCAGGACCAGGGAATCTCCACGCTCCCTGGAACAAATTCACAACACATCGCAACGCATCACAACACGCAACGCACAACCACAGAAACATGACCCAGCTTCGAAGGAAGCAAGGAAGCCCTGGGGGCCTGACATGGGGGGCCTGACAGCCCGTTCGCGTAGCCACGCGAGTGGAACCCGCGCACTGCAGCGGGCTTTTGGCGTGCTCGCGGTCACAGGAATGTGCCTTGTGCCGATCACGCCGGCACACGCTGACGCGGTCAGTTCTGATGGCTCCGGCACTTCCGGTAAGTCCGGCCGTACGACGGACTTCGGCCTGTCGGCCAGCTCGGAATGCGTCTTCGGCGGCAAGGTGATCCCGTCCACACCCTGGTCACTCCAGCGGATCCTCCTGGACCAGCTGCGCGAACAGGCGACGGGCAAGGGCGTCACGGTCGCGGTGATCGACACCGGCGTCGACGACTCCAACCCTCAGTTGCGCGGCGCGATGGCCTCCGGCGGTGACGACCTCGTCGGCTCCGGTGACGGCACCCAGGACATCGAGGGCCACGGCACCAGGGTCGCGGGCATCATCGCCGCCCGGCCGATCAACGGCACGGGCTTCGAGGGCATCGCACCGGAGGCCAAGATCCTCTCCTACCGCTACACCGGTGGGGAGGGGGAAGAGGGGCAGGGCAACTCGCGGACCATGTCCCGGGCGATCAACGCAGCGGTCGCCAAGGGCGCGGAGATCATCAACATCTCCTCGGACACCGCGAACAGGCAGGACAACACGGAGCTGCGAAACGCCGTGGCGGCCGCCGTGGATTCGGGCGCCCTGGTCATCGCGGCGGCGGGCAACGACGGAGCCGACGGCAAGTTGGCGGACACGTACCCCGCCTCGTACGAGGGCGTCCTGGCGGTGGCCGCCTCCGACCGCAACGACGAACGCGCGTTCTTCTCACAGGCCGGCGACTTCGTGGACGTCGCGGCACCCGGCGTCGGCATGGTCTCCACTGTCCCGGAGAGCGGCCAGTGCACCGCCGACGGCACGAGCTTCGCGGCCCCGTACGTCGCGGGCGTCGCGGCCCTGCTGAAAGACAAGCACGAGGACTGGTCGGCGTCCCAGATCGCCACCCGCATCCAGGAAACCGCCCAACGCCCGGGCAGCGACCACAACCCCTTCACCGGCTGGGGCGTCGTCGACCCGGTAGCCGCCCTCTCGGACGACTCCACCCCGGGCAACTCCCCCCAACCGGACCCGCCGAGGGCCATCCGGTCGAGCGGAGTCGTCCCCATGGCAGTCACCATGGGCGAGAGCGAGGCGGAGAAAGACCGCCGAGTCGCGATTTACGTACTGGGCACGGGCCTTGTCCTCGCCCTGGTGGTTGCGGGAAGCGGGGTGGCTGTGCGGGACTGGAGAAGCAAGCGGGTTGGTCGGCCTCGACGCACTGGGCGGCTGAGCTAGGCCATGGCTTGGCACCGGGGGTGGTGCCGACAACTTGGAAACAGGGGAGAGGACAACGGGGTATGAGCGACGGAATGCGGGTCGATCTGAGCGCGCTGGATGAAGTCATCCGGAGGCTCTGGCGCTTGCTGGACGACATGGACAAGGCCGGCACCACGTCGAGGTACGACACGGAGATCCCGATGGATGCCTTCGGCCAGTCCTGCTGGTTCACAGAGGCCAGGGACCTGCACGGGGCTCAGGCCGACATGAAGGCGAAGATCGAGGGGATCATCAAGAAGCTGCACGAGCTGATCGATGACTTCGGCACGAAAACCTCGAAGGTCCGGGACAAGTACAACAACGAGGAGCACGAGATCCAGACGAGCGTGGGGGGTGGCTCGGGCGGCTCGGGCGGCTCCACGAGGGACGCGATGGTGTAGTGGGTGAGGTCCAAGAGCAGCGGCACCAACGAGGGGAGTAGAGCATGGCCGGGGACAACGTAGACAATGTAGAAGGCCGGACCGCCCGAGAGCAGCAGGAAAGGGCGACGGGGGAGCAAAGAGAGCGCGACCGCCTCCTGGAGTCCGACAGGGTCGCGCACAATGGCGAGGGCATTGACCGCTCGGCCTTCAAAACGGACTTCATGTCCTACTCGATCAACGGCCTGCGTGGGATGATCCTCGACTCCGATCCCGGGACGATCTCGACGGTTGGCAGTCACTGGAAGAAGGTCCACGAAATCCTCTCCGGGGGCGACGGGGACGGCAAGACCGGCGGCGTGGACACGGAGTCGGCAAACGGCAGCATCGCCGGATTGCTCAAGACCGCGGTGGAGAACGTCCGGGAGCATTGGGAAGGCGAAGCTGCTGAGGCCTTCCAGCGGAGGGCCGACGAGATCGGGGTCCAGATCCGAAATGGCGCTGCGCACGCCAACTTCACCGCGGAGCAGCTCTTCGCCATCAGCAAGGACCTTGATGCTGCCATCACCAAGATGGAGAAGATCGAGGAGCCGTCTAGGGCCGAGCGCGCGAGCGACAGGCTCAATGACGATGGGCGGGACGACTCCCAAATGAGGAGGGACCTGGCGGCAGGCGCCAGCGCTGACACCGTCGCCCAGGCCAACGAGAAGAACCTGTCGCTCCAGATGGAACGGCGGCTTGAGGCCGTGGCGGTGATGGAGGAGCTGGCGGCCAACTACCAGGTCTACTCGAAGAATCTCAAGAGTGGTGGGCGGATCAACGAGAGGGAAGGCATCACGCCCCCGAACAATGAGACGACGATGCCTCCTCCGATTGCAGTGCCGACCCCTTCGGGGCGAGGACCGGGTCCAGGTGGTGTGGGCAACAAGCCTTGGAGCGCAGGTCCCACCGGTAGCGTCAAGCCGGCCCCTGTGGTGCCTCGCGATGCGGGTATCACAGGAGGCTCCCAGCTCCCGACGGCCCGAACGAAGGTAGACAGCATTTCCCCAGGCCTGACGGGAACTGGCCCTAGCGCGGGTCCTGCCGGAGTCGGCGGGGGCGCTGGTGGTGGCGGTACTGGCGGGGCTCAGGGGCCGGGTGTCGTGGCTCCTGGCGGAACGTCCGGCCTTGGGCGGGGTGCTGCTGCACGCGGCGGTATCGGAGTCGCGGGCGGTCGCGGAGGTTTGGCTGGTGGCGGCGCTGCGGCAGGTCGCGGTGCCGGGGGCCGAGCCGGTATGGGCGGTATGGGCGGCGCTGGAGCTGGCGCGGCCGGGCGCGGTGGTGCCGGTGCTGGCGGCCGCGGAGCCCTTGCGAGGTCTCGTGGCGGTGTGGTCGGCGCGGCCAAGGGTGTCACAGGCAAGGGCGCGGGCGGCGGTGCAGGCCTGCACGGAAGTCGTGGTGGAACGCAGCGCGGCGCCATGGCTGGTGGAGCCGGTGGCGTGGGCGGCCGCAAGGGCCGACGGTCCGAGGATGAGAACACCCAGGGCGACCGTCCCGACTACCTGGTCGAGGATGAAGAGACCTGGATCTCGGAAGAGGACCGTAACCGAAACGTACCGCGGACGATCGAGTAAGCACGCAAGCAGGCCAGACGGAATGCCGTCGTTTGCGCCTAGATGACGGCTGGCATCCCGGCCATAGCTGAGTGAGGAGCAAGGAATTGGGTTTCAAGCGAGTCTGGTCCACGACAGGCGTCGTGGCGTTGACAGGAGCCTTGCTCCTCACTTCAGCCCCCACTGCCTCAGCGGACTACATCCGAGACAAGCAGTGGGTCATTGATGTCATCAACTTCGAGAAGGTTTGGTCAGAGTCGCAAGGCCAAGGTGTCACGGTTGCAGTTGTGGACACTGGAGTGGACGGAAGCCATCCTGATCTGGTCGGGCAGGTGCTAAAGGGTAAAGATGTCACTGGGAACGGCGGCGACGCGCAAAATGACCCCGATGGTCATGGCACCGGTATGGCTAGCATCATCGCGGGTCGGGGGCATGGGCCTAGCAACTCCTCAGGCGTCATCGGTCTAGCGCCGAAGGCCAAGATTCTCCCCATCAAAGCTGCCGACGTTGACGATTTCAATGATGATCAATGGGCTGGCGGAATTCGATATGCGGTTGATCAGGGTGCAGATGTGATCAACCTGTCGTTCACTGATTCCCTCGCGAATCCTGGCTCTGAGGGTGCGAAAGCCATCGAGTATGCGCAGCAGCATGACGTTGTTGTTGTCGCAGGTACTGGAAATGATGGAGTTGGAGAGTTGCCTTATCCTGCGAAACTTCCAGGAGTGGTAGCCGTAGGTGCAGTTGACGAGTCGTTGAAGGTCTGGGATAACTCCAATTACGGAGCAGGAGTGACACTCACTGCTCCCGGTGTCAACATCGTCGAGGCCGATCCTAGTCAGTCCAGTGGGTATTCAGAGGGAACCGGGACCTCTGACGCAACCGCATACGTCTCTGCCACCGCTGCACTGGTCCGCGCCAAATACCCCGACCTCACCGCAGGCCAGGTGATCAACCGCCTGATCAAGTCAGCCACATTCCTTGATCGCGATGTCAAGAAGGTGCCGGACGAGGAGTACGGCTACGGCCTGATCCGCCCGTACTCGGCCTTGACGATGGACATCCCCAAGGGCTCCAAGCAGGGCCCCTTGGCTCAGTCCTCGCCATCCACGTCGACAAACTCCGGTGCGGCCTCCGAGGACAACGACAGCACGAACCAGGCCCAGGAGGAGGAGAAGAAGTCTTCCTCCGGGAGCATCTTCCTCATCGCCGGCATCGCGGCGGTCGTGATCGTCATTGCCGTCCTCTTCGCGGTAATCCGCAGCCGCCGCAACGGCCGTAACGGCGGTCCTGGCCCCGGCGGCGGAATCCCCCCGCAGGGCACGGGCTACCCGCCCCAGCCCCCGATGGGCCACCAGCCGTACCCCAACTCGGCTCCTAGTCAGGGGTACCCCACTCCTCCGGGGCAGTCCCCGCAGCACCCCAACCCCTACGCGCAACAGCCCCCGCACCAGGGGCAGTAGGAGTAACTCTCCATCCATGGGAGGAGGGCGCATCCCTGCCCGTCTTTCGCGTATGAAGGCTTGGGCAAGTTGGTCTTGGCTAATTGCCCGAGCAGGTTCCGAGGACAAGTAGAGGGCAGCGAAGCACCCTGATAACGAGAAGGGACCCCCAATGGGCGCCATCGCCCTTGCCGTTGGCATCATCGGCCTCGGAGCCGTAGGTGCCGCCGTCATCGTCTTCACAGTAATCCGCAGGCGCCGGACTTCCGGCACTGGCTCTGCTGGTCCCCACAGCGGAACTTACCCCCAGAGCTTGGGCTATCCGCCCCAACAACCGTTTCAGCTACCCACTCAACAGCAATACCCCGCCACAGCCCCGAATCAGAGGCACCTCACCCCTCCTGGACAGCCCCTGCAGCACCCCAATCCCTATGCCCAACAGCCCCCGCACCAGGGATAGTAGCCTCGGGTGAATTCCCACGCTGATCGACAGAGCGCGGCAGCCCGAGAGGGATCCCCCTCTGCGTAAACTCTGCCTGGCTGCATGGCACCACTGTGACGACGGCATCCTCAATGGATGGGCTTACGTCACACGCAGGTGGTAATCCTGAGGTGCTCCTGTGGCAGTTTTCCGCAGAGCCGTGGGGTCACGGGGACTGGGTATGGAATGTCTGTGAGTGCATGTAGGGTGCCAAGGAGGCTTGGGCGATCATTTAAGTCGTCCGGGGCCGATGTATCCAGAGCCGATCGGGGAGAATCCGGCCCATGGGGGAACACTTCAAGACGGACATTGGGCAACTCCAGCAGTTCCTGACAAGTCTGGAGAGATGCGTCGACGAGCTGAACGAGGCGCGGTCCGCCCTCGACCACGTGCGTGCCGACCAGATTGGCACCGCTCGGCTCGATGAGGCCTGTGACAAGTTCCAGGAGGAGTGGAAGTACGGCTCCGACAAGACTAAGGAAATGATCGACGCGATCAAAAAGGGCGTTGAGTCCAACAAGAAGGGCTACGAAGAGGTCGAGGAGGCCCTGGAGAAGGCCCTCAAGCAGATCGCGGACCAGAGCACCTCAGGTGGCGTCGGGGGCGGTAAGTAATGGCCGCGAACCCGTACCCCAACATCGGCTGGAACCCCGTACCGGGCATCCCCGCCGAAGTCACGAAGCTGCAGCAGAAGGTGGCCGCGGCCGCGACGGCGCTGGAGAACACGCACCGGCAGCTGACGAAGCTCACCGGCGAGAGCAGTTACTGGGAGGGCGACGCTGCGGAGAAGTTCCGCGAGTCCCTCGATGGTGAGTTGCCCAAGTACATCAAGGACGCCGCCTCCTCCCTGCGTAGCGCCGCGACCCACCTGCACACGTGGGAAGGGCACCTGACCTCCAACCGCGAGTTGGCGAAAAAGTACGACGCCGCGATGGCCGAGAAGAAGGCCGCGGCCGACACGGCCAAGAACGAGTACGACCAGGCCGCCCAGCACCCGGACCTGAGACTCGCCAACCAGGTTTTCCCCTCAGAGGAAGAGGCTGACGCCGCGACCGCGCGGCTGCGCTCCGCCGAGCGGGAGATGAACGAGGCGAGCACGGCCCTCACCAAGGCCAACAGCGAGTACGAGTCGCTCAACCGCAAGATCAAGGAACTGGAGACCGAACACGCCGGCGACGCCGAAACCGTCGCCAAGGCCCTGGACGGCTCAGCTAAGAAGGCCCCCGACGAGCCGGGCTTCTGGGACAAGGTCGGCGACATCCTCAAGTCGGTCGGCGAGTTCCTGTTGGAGCACGCGGGCACCATCGGTGCTATTGCTGGTTTGCTCGCGCTTTTTCCGACTCCGCTTGCCCCGCTGTTCGCCGGTATCGCGATTGCTGCTAGCGCGGCGTCCATGGGTAAAAACTTCTCCGACCCGGAATTCCGGGATGCCTTCTTCCCGTGGGGCGACAAGTTCGGCTGGAACATGGACACCTTCTCTGCCTGGGCCTCCGTAGGTAGCGATGCCGTCGGTATGGTGCCCGGCGGCAGGGCGCTGAGTTCCGCGGCCCGCGGTATCCGCGGCGGGCTCGCCGACGCCGCGGAGATGGGCGTCAGCGTCACGAGCCGCGAAGTCGGAACCGAGTTCGTGCGGGAAATCGGCCACGTGCTGCGCACGGCCCCGAGAACCGCTGTGGACGAGGCGTGGCAGGCAGCAGGGGAGAGCGCCGCAGGCTCGGCCAAACTCATGACCGATATCAGCGTGAACGGCCTCAACGTCGCCGCGAACCTAATGCCTGAGGAGGGTACGGCGGGCAATGTGGCTGAAGTCACCAAGGCAGGAGCCGGAGCCTGGGCCGGGGCGGACATCGTCCGGTCTCTCCTTGCGGCAAGGTAGCCGAACCGAGAGGTGAACGAAGCATGACTACGACCGCCGCCCCCTCGGGCTCCGCCGCAAGCGGCGCGGCCAAGCCCGTCTTCTGGTACGGCATTCCGCACGGCTACGCGAAGTTGGACCTCGATCCGCCGCGCGAGCGCATCGAGGAACTGGTCCGGGAGCTGAATACGCTGCCCCTGGAACAGCGGGCGCAGGCCTCGCAGGTCCTGCAGTTCTATGCGGGCATGGTCACCGCGCTCAATGCGCAGAACGTGCACATGTGCGCGGTCGGTTACCATCCGGATGACGACGGCAGCATTGTGACGTCCACCCTCACTATCTCCACTGTCCCGACGTCCGGCCACAATGCAAAGTTGGTGATCGCCGGTCTCGCGGGGACAGCTGCCGACGCACCGGATACCGGAATGCGCCCGCTTGAACTGCCATGCGGCCTGGGTTACCTGGCGGAGGAGAAGAAGCGCACTGTCGCACCGAGCAGGAACCCCGACAGCCCCGAAGGCCCATTGCGTGGCGACGTGTGGCAGGGCACGGTGGCGGTTACTGGCTCGGGCACGCCCGATATCCTTGTGGTCCAGCTGGTGACGCCCGCTGTCCATCTCGCGGACGTGTATCGGGACATCCTTCTTGGGGTTGCCCGGACGCTGACGTTCACTGATCCGACAAAGCCGGTGCCGACACCGGACAAGGACAAGCCGCGAGTGGGCTCGGTCGAGGCGGCCATGCGCAATGACTTCGGATAAGGACGGAAGCACCTCATGGACAATCCGCCCGTGGCACCCGACGTTGCTCAGGTAATCAAACACAACCGCACCCTGTTGTACCGGCACATTGCCACGCGTCTCGCGCTCTCCGTGGCCCTGTTCGCCGTGCCGTTCGTAGCGCATCTGGTCGGCTATGACGCAGCCCTGCCCGCGTTCGGTGTCCCGGCCGCTCTGTTCGTCCTGATCTTCCTGGCACTACGGCTGCGTCATGGGTCGCGGCTCAGGGTGTGCGAGAAGGTGCTGCGTACCTACCCCCTGGAGTACCGCACCCGGGTGTCCAAAAAGGCTTCCGAGTGGAAGTACATCGGCAATGTGCACACCGTCCGACTGTCGGTGCGTGGGCAGCACGGCGCCCCGTCTCTGCGCGCGCTCAACGCCTCGACGGTGCGCCGCTGGCCGAAGGGGGCCGAGGAGGGCGGCGCCTGGTTCGCCGGTGACCCGGCCTTCGGCGGCGTCATGATCGTGCCCGTGAGCAACGACATGCTCTTCGTGCAGCCAGCGGACTGGGAGAAGTACGAGCAGGAGCGCTCCCAGGCTGACCCGCAGCGCAGGGTCCTTGCCGAACAGGCCGGTATCTCCAGGCTCTTGGAGAAGGAGCCGCACATCTTGGTGGGCGGTTGATGCGCGTACTCGGCTGGGTGTGCGGCGGCATCCTCGCCCTCGTGACCGCCTTCTGGTGCGTCACCGCGACCGCCGACCTCGCCCTGTCCGCAGGGCTCTACGGCACCCCGGGCACGTACAAGGTGGACACCTGCATCGACACCAGCAACACCCGCAAGAACTCCAACTATGACTGTTACGGGGACTTCACACCGGACGGCGGCACCGCCGACGACGCCGTCTACGTGCACCTCAAGGACACCGGGCACGACTATCCGGATGGCACCGAGTTCGACGCGCAACAGGGGATTGAGCCGCAGACAGTTCAGCGGGTCGGGTTCTGGGGCATCGTGGGCGAGCTCTTTCAGGTCGCGGTCTGCGTGACCATCCTCGCGGGCCTCGGGTACCAAGCGATAAAGCCGCGGCGGGAGTCCCACAGTCGGGAGCCCTCGCGGCGTCAGAAGGTGGCCGACAAGGTGGGCTACGCCGTCGTGGTCGCCGTCCCCGTGGGCATCCTGAGCCTCATCGGCATGGCGGTGGAGCCGGCCCCCTAGAGCAACACCGGAGATTGAGGTGGTCGTCCGGCGGATCGGCCTGGGCTTCGTCAGTTCAACTGACTTCGCGGCGGGCCCTCCGGCCGGGATGGGCTGTAGTGCTCAGCGCTCGGAGCGTGGTGTCCAACCCGTTGCGCTCAAGTAGCTGAGCGTCTCTTGGCGTCTCAGGCTCCCACGTTTTCGGGGTTGTCACACTGACTCTCCGCCGCGCTGCGCTCCGTACGGTTATTGGTGTGCCTGCGTCCACCCGAACTGCGGGGCCGCCATTCAGTCCCAGCACCATGACGAACCCGCCGGAGGGAGACCGCTCTCCCCGGACACCACGGACCGTCTGCCACATCCCCCGCAGCTTTACCTCATCTCCGGGGCGGAGCGTTACCGCCGCGATCTCTCTTTCGACGGGGGACAGTTGTGACGTGGACCCGACCGGACGCGGCGCAGATTTCCGCTATCGCGCTGTGGGGCTCCATCGGGGCCAGAGCGCCAAGAATTGCCAAGCAGTTGGGCGAGCGTCGCTGATCGTCTTGGACCACACAGTGACACTCGCCCTGGGCCGTGGCCATCGGGCATGCGGGCTCTGAGCGCGTGGTGGCAAACGGAACCCCTGCTCGATGAACTCATACGAGCCCTCGTGTGTGTCGTGTTCCGTCGCGTCTGCCGTAGGTCACCCGAAGTCCTCTCGCACTTTCTTCTGGGTGGCCGTCTCGGCCGTGGACATCCGCTGGTCGAAACTCCGCGACTCGGGCCGCTGGTCGTACGCCGTCGATTCCTTCGGTGTCGGGCCGGGCGTGTAGTCGTCGTAGGTCCGCTGGATGGGCTCGCCCACGTCCTGACCGATGGCCGACGTAACGATCCCCTCGTAGTCGGTGAGTGTGGCAGCAGCAGCAGGGGCGGGCGGTGGAGCTGTGGGGTGTTGGAGTCGTGCGCCTCGGCTTTCGGCGATGAGAAGGGTGTCGGCGAGTGCCTGGGCGAGTTGTTCGGCGAGGCGTCGGATCTTGGTGGTGGGGGCGGTGGGTGTGGTGAGTACGTCCCAGGCCTGTTCGTGGAGCTGTTCTGCGAGGCCGAGTTGTACGGTCTCGACGCGGTTGGCGATCCGAGAGAGGGTGCCGTTGCCGGTGTCGTCCTCGATGAGGTAGCAGCGCTGGCCGAGGGAGCCGGTCCAGGGGAGCAAGCGGGTGCGGGGCTCGGGCTCCTCGGGGAGGTCTCGCTCGTCCCCCGTTCCGGCCGTTTCCGTGAGGTTCATCAGACGACTCCCACTCCGTGGATGCGGAGGGAGTCGATATCCATGCCGTGCGTCGTCAGCCGGACGGCTCGACGCTGGGCGCGTTGTTCGGTGGTGAGTACGTAGGGGCGGACGAGTGGGGTGGCGGTTCCGTCGAGAGGCGCGTCGGTGGCGTAGGGACCGGGGGCTCGGCGGAGCGCGCGGCTCGGTTCTTGGCGGCGTACGGGGTTGGGTGGCGTGTGTCCGGCGCGGTGACGGCCGCGCGGGGCGAAGAGGACGTTGAGTGCGTCGAGGGTGCGGAGGATGAGGTTGGTCATGGTGTCAACTCCCTTTGCTATCAGCGGCCTTGGAGGAGTCCCGGCAGTCGGCGCAGATCTGCACGGCCCAGCCGAGCCGGCCTCCGTCGGGGTGCTGCGTATACGCGTGTCCGCCGGGGCGGAGCCCACGTCCTCCGCCGCAGCGAACGCAGGCCAGGCCGTTGAGCCGGCGCCAGGACTCGTGAGGGAGGCGGAAGGGATCGTGGGTGCCAATGCGGAGGTCGGAGGGTTCTCGGGTCGTCATGCACGGCTCCAGGAGCTTCCGGGCAGGGACGCGTAAGGGTGCACAGAGTCATCAAGTGATCGCTATGCGTAGCGCACCACTGAAGTATGGCACTGTTCATCTCGCCGTGTGAATCTCATGAAGAACTTCTCTGAGTGCCTGCGGTGAGCTCTGCTGACGTTGAAGGCCTTCGCCGTGACCGGGACAATGGCGCGATCTGCACATACGGAAGGGCGTGACAGTGGGGCCGACAACTCGCCGCCGCCAACTGGGAGCTGAGCTTCGCAGGCTGCGCGATCGCAAGGGAATGACGTTGGAGGCTGCTGGGCAGGCTGTCGGCGTCTCGCGGGCCACGGTGAATCGCTACGAGTCCAACAAGGGGCCCGTCAAGTGGATCGTGGTGGAAGGCCTGTGTCGTGCTTACGACGCGAGGGACGATGAGCGTGAAGCGGTCGTTGCTCTGGCCAAGTCAGCCAAGGTGCAGGGCTGGTGGAAGGGATACGGCGACGCGATCCACGAGTGGATCACGCCGTTCCTGACCCTTGAGGATGAGGCTGTCGAGGAGTGTCACTGGGCTAATACGTACGTGCCCGGCCTGCTCCAGACCCGTGCGTACGCCACCGCCGTCATTAGGGCGGTGGAAGCCAGGGCCGACGAAGACGCCATTCAGCGGATGGTGGACGTACGGATGAAGCGACAGGAGGTGCTGAAGCGGGAGACGGCACCGCATGTCTGGGCGATCGTCGATGAAGCGGTGATGCGTCGCTGCGTCGGAGGGCCTGCCGTGATGGCCGAGCAGCTTCAGCACTTGCGCACGAGTGGTCGGTCCCCGCATGTGACGTTGCAGGTGCTCCCGTTCGATGCCGGAGCTCACGCGGCGGAGAGTACGGGCTTCATCATCATCCGAGGTCCGGAGCCGTCGCTCGACGTGGTGCACATGAGTAATCTCAGTGGAGCCCTGTACCTGGAGAAGGATGCCGAGTTGGAGCGGCATAGGGTGGTGTTCGAGTACCTGCGATCGCAGGCGCTGAGCAGCAGCGACACCACGCGGCTACTTGAGAGTCTGATCAAGGACTTCACGGAGCGCGCAGGCAGGGAGTCATGATGACCGCACATGGCGGGAACATAGGCGAGCGCGCCTGGTTCAAGTCCTCGCACAGCGGCGGGGCTGGCAGTGATTGCGTCGAGGTGGCCTTCGGTGGCGGCCGGTCCGTTGGCGTGCGTGACTCGAAGGTGGTTCCGGGGCCGCTTCTGGCTGTCACCGGCGAGGCGTTTGCAGCCTTCCTCGACGGAGTCAAGCGCGGCCAGTTGGATCGTACGACCTGATTGCCAGACCTCCTGCACGTATGCAGTGATCGGTAGCGGCCTGCCTGCTTCCGGCGCTGGGTCCAGGCCCAGATCCAGCCCAAGCTTTAGCCCTGCATGAACCTTCGGTGGTTCTGCGCAGCGCAGCAATACTCGACATTGCAGGGGTCGGGCCGGCAGCGTATGTCCTGCTGAGGGCGCTCACTCAACTCCGTGTGTAGCCGGGGCTATACTCACTTTCGGCGTGCTCGCGTCAAAAATGGATGTTCTTCCGCTCGGTACGGAACGCAAAGTGACATGGGGGATATGGCGTGTCGGTCGGGACAGAAATCGAGGATCCTGCAGCGCTCAATCGTGCGGGCGCCGGCGCGCGGGAGATCGAGGGGCAGACGCGAACCGCCGGCGCTCATCCGGCGGACGAGACACGTTCCGCAGCCCGGGACTTCGGTAGCGGCAACTGGGACGGCGGGCTGGGCGGGGCGCTCACCGGTCTGGCGGAGACGTGGTCGGCTCAGGTCTCCGCACTCGCTGCCGACTGCGACAACCTCGCCAACCAGTGCGGCGCTTCGGGAGTGCTGTATCAGCGCACCGAAGCCGCGAACACGCAGACCATGCACTCTTTGGCAAGCGACTTCGGCTGAGCCGGGTTCTCCACCGAGCCACCGCCGCAGAACCAGCCTGACACGACTCACGACTCCACGGGGGAATCGCCGAGCTCATGCCGACGTACGAGCAGCTGTACCACCTCAACCTCAGCAACCTCAAAGCCGCTGCCGACCGTTGGCAGGAGACCGCCACCAAGTTCAAGGGGCTGCACACCTCCTACGGCGATGCGGTCGCCCGCCCCTTCCAGCAGGCCGGCTGGACCCAGCCGGTTCTGACGGTGGCCAAGGCCGACAACGACATACGTGCCGCGCAGCAGCAGTTCGAGAACGCCCACAAGGAGGCGAAAGGCATCGCGGGCGTTCTCACATCACTGCACGCGGAGCTGAAGAAGGCCAGGGACGATCTCCACCACCTCGCTGATGTCGAGGCCAAGGAGCAGGACCTCCACGTCAGCACCACCGGGGTCGTCACTCCACGCTACGACCTCTCCCAGGACACCGGCGCCCGTCATGACCCCGATGGCCAGGCCGCCATCCGTGAACAACAGAAAACCTGCGAGGCATTCGCTCGCCGTATCGAGGGCGTCTTGCAGCGCGCCGCCGACGCCGACGAGACCGCCTGCTGGGCCCTGCGCCGCGACCTCGGCGGAAGCCGAAGCGACTTCAACTCCAAGATCGTCACCTCCCTCGACGACGCCAAGGCCACCCGCGCGGCCGAGTTGAAGAAGGACGCCCCCACGAAGACCGACGGATGGGTCGCTGAAGGCAAGGCTGAAGCCTCCGGTCCTGGCGTCGGGACGTCGGTCACCGGGCCCGATACCGGGGCGGGCAAGCTGGGCGAGGCCCAGGCGCATGCCGACCTCGGCCGCGCGAGCGCGGAGGGTTCGCTCACCAACGGCCCCATGAAACTCACCGGGGCGGCCGAAGCCTACGCGGGTGCCAAGGTCTCCGCGGCCGGCGGCATCACCAACGAGGGCATCAAGGGCGAGGTCGGCGCCTTCGCAGGTGGCGAAGCCTCTGCCAACGGCCGCGCCGATGTCGGCCCTGTGGGCATGTACGGACGGGCGGAGGCCAAGGCGGGCGCCGAGGCCGGCGCCAGCGTCGGGGCTGGTCTCGACGGGCTGCATGCGGGAGCGGAGGCGTTCGCCGGCGCGAAGGCGGGCGCTGCGGGGGGCGCGGACATCGGGGGCATCGGAGTGGGAGGGACAGCCGAGGGCTGGGCCGGCATCGGGGCCGAGGCCGAGGCGACTCTCGGCAAGGGTGCAGACGGCAAGTGGCACATCGGTGCGAAGGCGGGCGCCGCCCTCGGGCTCGGCGGCGAGGTGGGCTTCGAGGTCACTGTTGATCCGGGGAAGATCGCCGACACGGCGAGCGATGCGGCCGATGCCGTGGGTGATGCGGCCGGGGCGGTCGGCGATGCGATCGGCAGCCTGTTCTGATGCACTTTTCCACAGAGCCATTGCTGTAGTAGGGAGAGACCGAGATGCCCACGACCCTGCCCGTACCGATCGAATTCCAACTGCCGGAAGGCTGGCGGGCCGCACCGCCGGATGAAGTCGGCGCACCGGCCGCGGCATTCGTCGCGCTGCATCCGCAACCGGACGCCGGGTTCACCGCGAACATCACGATCGACGGCGAGTACCGCCCGGATGAGGCGACGCTACCCGAGATCGCCCAGGCGTCTGTGGAGCGCTTGCGCCAGGCCGCCACGTCGGTCGTGGTCACCAGCCACCGGGAGATCGGCTCCGCGGACGCGCCCGCTTTCACGCAGACGCTGGGCGTCTCGGCCGTCATCAACGGCGTGCGCCGCGACCTCGTCCAGTCCCAGGTATACCTTTCCATGCTGGACGTCGCCGATCGGCGTCAGCGGGCGGTGATCCGCCTGGTCCTGACTGCCACCGCGTCCCAACACCCGGCCGTTCTATCCGACTTCCAGGACTTCGTGCGCACTGTTCGCCCGGACACCAGCGCAGGTTCATAGCACGTCCTGCGGGAACGGCGGATCTTGCACTCTCAATCCCACTCTTCATAGGTTGATTTCATGGGTCTCTTCGACAAGCTGACCGGAACCAAGCGCCCCGCCGACGGTGTCGCCCCGCGACCCGCCGCTGAGGTTCACGCGGCTCTGCTCGGCCTCAACAGTCCTGACGTCCCGTACGTCATCCGGGACGGCCGCGAGGAGGGCGCCGACCTCGTGGCCGAGTGGCGCATCCTGGACCCTGCCTGGCAGACCTTCTTCGTCCGCACTCAGGTGAGTCGAGTGTTCCAGGTCCGTATGCGGCTGGTTTCGGAGAAGCACGAAGTCCGCTCCCTCGACCAGGAATACGAGGTCACGTGGGTCGGCGACACCCCCAGTCTGGCCATCGCAGCCCAGGCCCAACGTGGCCAGGTACAGACGGTCTCGAAGCGCTGGACGCTCGGCGGGGGCGAAGACGGCGGCCTCGAAGCGACCGAGACGTTCAGCTTCGACAGCTCTGACCTGAAGAACCCCCTGCAGGACACCGTCCTGGGCGCGGGGTGGACATGGCGCGGAGTCATCACCGGCAAATTGTGAAATGGGCGTGCCACCTCGCAGCTCAGCTTTGTACGCCCTCGTAGCGGTGGTACGACAGTGGTAGTCACGGGCGACGGTTCGGTTGGTTCCTTCGTGGGTCTTGAAGCGTCGACAACTCCATGATCCACAGGGGCTGTGTGCGCCTGCTTCTGGGTTTCGCCACCGATGCAGGAACGTAGACGCCTCCTTCTGCTCCATCAGGAATGCGCGTGTGCGGTGGTGGTAGGCGGCGTGTCGCAGGCCCGAAGTGCTCGGTCCGGGGAGGAACGCTCCCTATGCCGCGGTTCATTGCAACTTCTGATCACATTTTCTGCACGGGAGCTCCATGACAGTCGGTGCGGCCTGCGTTACCGAACGTCATAGGGTGTTGTGTGACTTAAGGGGAGAGTGAGTCCGGCAGTGCGAGTGCCGCTCAAAGAGCCTGCGCGCATTGCCCATGGAGGCCTGGGTGAGAGTTCCCCGTCCTCTGCCGCGTGTGGCCGGACTGCATCGAGCCCCTCATCAGAATGTCCGCGTGAGAGGTTGTCATGTCCTATTCGACGCCGCCAGGAGGGCCGGGGAATGCCGGCCCGTACGGGGCACCGGTCCAGCAGCAAGGGTGGTATCAGCCACCCCCGCCACCGTCACCGCCGCCTGGCAACTCCAGCGAGGGAAAGGGCCTGAAACGGGTCGTCATCGGTCTGGTGGTCCTGGCAGTGGTGGCTGTGCTCGGAGTCGGCGGCCTTGCCCTGTACACGGCTGTCGGTGGGGGTTCGCTGCCCGGTGCTCAGGGCGGCGGCGATGAGGAACAGCAGATACTGAGCTCGGATGAGATCGAGACATTGCTCAACGGCCGTACGACTGCCCTGAAGAGCGGAGACGAAGACGAGTTCCTGAAGCCCTTCGTCGGCGCGGCAAAGGACAAGCAGCGCAAGATATTCAGGAATCTGCGGAAGGTCCCCTTCGCGGAGAGTAAGTACATGGTCCTCAAGCAGACGGGCGATGGCTCGGACGAGTGGGGTTCCGATGTGTCTCTCACGCTGGACGTCGCCTTTGTTCATCAGATCAAGGGCGTTGATGTCCGGCCGGTCTCCGAGTGGTATCGGTGGACGGTCGAGAAGGAGTCCGAGTCGGCCGAGCCGCGCATCAGTGAGGTGGGCGGATCTCCCGGGGCGAGCGGAATGGCCAATGCGGTCTACTACCCGGCTCCTTGGGACCTCTACGACGACATGTATGTGAAGCGTCAGGCACGCACCATCACGATCTCGGCCAAGAAGAACTCTGCTGACGCCGACCGTTTCGCGCCGATCGTCGAGGCAAGCGCAGAGAAGGATCTCGACCTGTGGCGATCGAATATGTCGTCGGTTCCCAACACCCCTGAAGGCTTCCTCGTCGTACTCGAACCGGACCGTAAGACGTACATCAAATTGTACAACAACAATAGTTATGACGTGGGGTGGGACGCTGGACAGAGCGTGCCCATGCCTGCCTTCAACGCTTCTTACAGCGGGGGCAACGACCAGCTCCAATACGGCGGCGCACGCATCAAGATGGACACATCGACGAGCCGATTCACTTCATCCACCTGGCAGAGGGGTGCCGGAGACATCTCCCGGCATGAAATCGCACACGCGCTCATTCAGCCGCAGGACCCTGGTGCATACGGCCAGAATGAGAAGACGAGCATTCGGGCGTGGGTTGTCGAGGGGTTTGCGGAGTACGTCTCCTACCGGTTCGACCGGGCTTTGGGTGACGCGAGTGTGCGTGCTGATCTGGCAGGAGAGGAGTTCAGTGGTGAACTGCCCGGCCAGGACTTCGAACTGGCAAACAGCACGGTCGGTGCGAACTATTCCCTCAGTTATCTGGCCATGCGTTTCATCGCGGAGAAGGGCGGCGAGGAAGCGCTCTTCGAGTTTGTCGTGGACCATTACCGACAGCCCACGAACCTCGATCAGCAACTGCAGAAGGCAGTTGGCATGAATGAGCGCGAATTCGAGACCGCGTGGGCCCAGTACGTCAGGAGCAACATCTGATGAGCGCCAACGGACCTGTCCCGGGTACCGGCCCCTACGGCCAGCAGCCCTCTCCGCCGCCGCAGCCTCCCAATCCACCCCAGCAGGGACACCTACCGCCGCAGGGATACGGCTATCCGCAACAGCCACCCGCGGCACCACCCGGACAGCCCAGCTACGCCTATCCCCAACAGCCGGTGCCCCCGCAGTATCCGATGGCTCCACAGCCGGGTTACGGCCATCCCCAGCAGTTTCCCGGGGCGCCCGTTCCGACTTCGCCGCCCCGGAACAAGAAGACCGGGCTGATCATGCTGCTCGTTGTCGCACTCATCATGCTCGGTGGGGCCGGAGGGGCCGCGTGGTACATGTTGGCGGACTCGTCCACCGAGCCGTTGTGGAGTGTTCCGTCAAAGTCGGAATGGGGCTCCGGTGAGCGTGAGCAGGAGGTGGACGGCACCTGGTTCACCGACAAGGCTGTAATTCAGACCTTGTCCGGTGGTGTGAAGGCCTACGCCCTTGACACTGGAAAACAGTTGTGGGCCACGCCGCTGCCCGGGGCGGGTAACCAAGCCTGCGTCGCCCCCTCCGTTTCTGATGGCGGGATCGGCGTCGTTGCCTATGGCGCCTCGGGCATGGGGGGAGCCCCCGGCAAGTGCGACCATGTCGCCGCCTACGACCTCAATACCGGGAAGAAGCTGTGGCACCGGGCTTTCAAGGTGAAGGACGAATTCGGTTCTGGCAGGGAACTGGCGGTAGCTCGTTCGGGCGAGACAGTCGTGATCACCACTGACAGGGAGCAGGTGGCGCTGAAGGCGGCTGACGGCGCCAAGGCCTGGGACGTGAAGAAGGTAGTGCCGAGTACCTGTGACACAGGGACGTACACCGGCGGCAAGAACCTGATCCGCACGACATCATGCCTTGAGGGAGACGCGTTCACGGGGACGCCGTGGACCGAAGCATCGCTCGTCGACCCGGCGACTGGCAAAGCAGAGTGGACGAAGCGATTTGGCGAGGATGAAGCGGAGATCGCCCTTTCCACTTCCCCGCTCGTCCTCAGCGGGGAGGCTAAGGGAGCGTTCGCGCTCGATGAGAAGTCCGGCGAGCGGCGCGGCAAGTTCCCAGGGATGATGGAGAAGTACTACGTCTTCGCCGGGGAGGACGGAAGCCCGATGCGTCAGGTCGCAGGCTTCGGCAACATCCTCCTCATGGGGATGAGTGAGAAAGAAGTCGACACGGGTGAGTCGAAGACGCTGGTTGCCTACGATCTGGACAGCGGAAAGGAACTGTGGAAGGCGCCGGGCTCAAACTCCATTGAATACATTCCGCTGAGGGACACGAGTAGCGAGCGCCTGCTGGTGTATGTCACCGACAGCGCGAAGCGGCCGAAGCTGGTGGAGTTCAACCCCAAGGATGGCGCGATGACGACAGTTGTCGAGTACCCGAAAGAGGTGGACACGAACGTGGGCGTCGGTGCGTGGCCCTTCTGGCACAAGGGCATGCTCTACGTCACCTCAGTCGGCGCCAGGGTCACAGGCCAGTCCTACGCTCTCGTGGCATTGCCCACGACCGCTTCTTAGGCGCCAACTCGGCGGTGAGGCAGGCCACGATGGTCTGCCTCGCCGAGGTTCACCACGGCGAGTTGGCAGGGCACGGAGGCGGTAGCCGGCTCGGGCACGCCCGACATCATCGTGGTCCAGTTGGTGACGCCCGCTCTCCAACTCGCGGATGTGTACCGGGACATCCTTCTTGGGGTTGTCCGTACGCTGCCGTTCACCGACCCGACAAAGCCGGTGCCGACACCGGACAAGGACAAGCCGTCGGCGGGCTCAGTCGAGGCGGCCATGCGCAATGACTTCGTATAAGGACGGAAGCACCTCATGGAGAATCCGCCCGTGGCACCCGACGTTGCCCAGGTACTCAAACACAATCGCACCTTGCTGTACCGGCACATCGCGACGCGCCTCGCAATCGCCGTGGCCCTGTTCGCCGTGCCGTTCGCGGCGCACCTGGTCGGCTACGATGCCGCCCTGCCCGCGTTCGGTATCCCGGCCGCCATGTTCGTGGTGATCTTCTTGGCGCTCCGGCTGCGTCACGGGTCACGGCTCAAGGTGTGCGAGAAGGTGCTGCGCACTTACCCCCTGGAGTACCGCACTCGGGTGTCCAAGAAGGGCTCCGAGTGGAAGTACATCGGCAATGTGCACACCGTCCGGCTGTCGGTGCGCGGGCAGCACGGCGCCCCATCTCTGCGTGCGATCAACGCCTCGACGGTGCGCCGCTGGCCGAAGGAGGCCGAGGAGAGCGGCGCCTGGTTCGCCGGTGACCCGGCATTCGGCGGCGTCGTGGTCGTGCCAGGGAGCAACGACATGTTCTTCGTGCAGCCCGCAGACTGGGAGAAGTACGAGCAGGAGCGGTCCCAGGCCGCCCCGCAGCGCAGGGGCCTTGCCGAACAGGCTGGCATCTCCAGGCTCTTGGAGAGGGAGCCGCACATCTTGGTGGGCGGTTGATGCGCGTACTCGGCTGGGTGTGCGGCGGCCTCCTCGCCCTCGTGACCGCCTTCTGGCGCATCACCGCGACCGCCGACCTCGCCCTGTCCGCGGGGCTCCACGGCACCCCTGGCACGTACAAGGTGGACACCTGCATCGACACCCAGCAACACCCGCAAGAACTCCAACTATGACTGTTGCGGGGACTTCACACCGGACGGCGGCACCGCCGATGACGCCGTCTACGTACACCTGAAGGACACCGGGCGCGACTATCCGGACGGCACCGAGTGCAACGCGCAACAGGGAATTGAGCCGCAGACGATTCAGCGGGTCGGGTTCTGGGGCGTCGTGGGCGGGCTCTGGCAGGTCGCAATCAGCGTGACCATTCTCGCGGGCCTCAGGTACCAAGCGATAAAGCCGCGGCGGGAGTCCCGCAGTCGGGAGCCCTCGCGGCGTCAGAAGGTGGCCGACAAGGGTGGGCTACGCCGTCGTGGTCGCCGTCCCCGTGGACATTCTGAGCCTCATCGGCATGGCGGCGGGGCCGGCCCCCGCGTTTCTGGGCCGTGGCCATCGGACATGCGGGCTCTGAGTACGACGCCGCCTCCACGTTCCCTGCACCACCCGCGTGTTGAAGCGTCCACGTATGGATTGGTAGGTTCTCGCAGGTCGAGATATGCCTACCGCTCGTGATGAGGTCCCCGTGGACAGCCGCAATTCCCACAAGCAGGTGGATGATTCCGAGTTGCTGGAGATGACCCAGCAGGACCCCGTGCAGGCCAAGATCCTGCGGCAGTCGCTGGAGCATCTTGCCTCCGGGCTGGCGGGAGACACGCTCAAGGAGATGGCTCAGGAGGTCGTCTCCGGACGTATGGCGCTGCGGGATGCGGCCAACGTGTCGGCCTACGCCGAGCAGGCCGTGGAGCAGTCGGCTCCGCTCGCCGAGAAGTGGGCCTCCATGTCCGACAGCGAGCGTGAGGCCCTCGCCGCGGAGGGAGAGCGCCGACTTGAGGACGAGCGGCGGCAGTTCGATGACGAGCGGCGGGCGGAGTCCGAGAACCGTTCTGGTGCGAAGTCCCGTCACGATGGGCGCGGATGGTCCTTGTACTGAGTGGCCGTGCTGAACGGTCGCATTGGTGCGGCGGTGCCCCGTATGGGCATGCTGGCTGTCCATACGTGCCGGTGTCGTCGTACGAGCGGAGCTGCCGAGTGTTGAGCTGATACAGGGCAGGACAATGGGGGAATTTTGAATTTTCGTGTAGAACCCGGTGCGATCGACGGCTTCTCGAAGTTGGTCGGGCGTGCTGCGGACGGCAGCGCGCAGGCCGTCTCGTACACAGGCACGCATACGCAGATCGACAAGTCAGTCGGTGGACAGGCCTGGGACCTCGTCGCGGGTGACCACGACCACTATGTGAGCGAGGCCAAGAAGGCTCTGGAGAAAGTCAAGAGCGTTCTGGAGTCCTCCGAGAAGGAACTGGCGGGCACGGCCAAGTACTACCGGGAAACCGATCGGGACGAGGCGGCCAAACTCGATGCCACTTATCCGGGTTCCAAGGTGGCCGACGGCGGTTCCGGGGGTGATTCGCAGGACTTCTCCGACGCCAGTGACGCGGTGGACACCCTGCAGCCGCCGGACGGGGACAGCAGCAACCCCCTCGTCAAATACGGGTCGGGCCATGCGGACGAATACCAGATGAATCCGGTGCAGAAGACGCTCGGCAGCGTCCTAGACCTGGGCAGCCCATCGGCGATGGCCGTTGAGGCGTCCAAGCTGCTCTTCGACTTCGACCCCTTCGCGGAAGCGACGAACTGGGTCTTCGGGGACTGGAACAAGTACAACGACTGCTCCGATGTGTGGGGCAACCTCGCGTCGTTCTGCGACGCGGTGGCCGCCAACATCCGGAAGGGGAACCAGAACGTCGGTCTCAGCTGGGACGGCAATGCTTCGGACGCCGCCACCGTGTATTTCGACGAGTTCAGCAAGAAGCTGGGGGAGATCAAGGAGACCTTCGAGTCCCTCAAGAGCTGTTACGCACAGGCGGCGCAGATGGCGTTCCAGTTCGCCGAGTTCCTCAAGTCCTTCCTGGTGATGTTCTGCGACTTGCTGGTCATCTGGCTGGTCAACCTGCTCGCGGCGCAGGCCGTCAACGCGATTCCCGTCGGCGGGCAGGCAGCCTCGGTGGCCATGTTCGCGCTGGCTGCCGCGCAGGCCGTGCGGCTCATGCAGATGTGGGCCGAGGCGGCCAAGGCGTTCGACACGTTCGCGGCGGGGCTGAGCGCACTCGGTGTGGTCATGTCGGCGGCCGTCAACGGGTTCTCGGCGGCGGATGGGTTTCCTCAGGTGGGCACCGGTGGCTATGACCACCGGGCGGTATAGCCGATAGCGGAGAAGGCGGTCCGGAGCATGGGTTTCCTCGGTGGGCTCGACGATCTTGAGCTCTTCCTCTCACGTTGCCGTGTCCTGAGTGTCGGGTCGGTTCCGGTCTGCTTGGGCGCCATGGTCTTCTTCATCAAGGAAGAGGGTTGGCACTTCAGCTTTCTCGTGTGTTGCGTCCTGCCGCTGATCGCCGCTTACCTGGGGGTCCGGGGCAAGCGGGAGATCCGTGCGGGGCTGGCGGCGACGGGGCTCGCGCTCGCCCTCGCCACGCTGCCGGTGGCGTTCGCGCTGGCGTCGCTTGAGAGCTCGTAGTTCGATCGGCTTGCCTTGAGTGGGCGTTGGGCGTTGGGCGTTGGGCACGTTGCTTGTCCGGTGGTGATGGGGCGTGCCCGTTGCGAGGGTCACGGGTGCCGGTCGGCCGACTGTGGACGATCCACGTGGATTCTGCGACCTCGATACGGTGTGTTTGCCCTTCCGTGGCATGATCGGCCCATTCGGTCGCCGGTTGTCGTTTGCCGCTGCGACCGTCGAACAGCCAACGGGGAGGCTTGCGTGGGAGACCACTTCAAGACCGATATTGATCAGCTCGCCACTTTCACCAGAGACCTCACGGAAGCCAACGACTCCCTTGAGGAGGTGCGGACCGCCCTGCAGCACGTGCGGGCCGACCAGATCGGGACGCCGGAGCTGGACGAGGCGTGCGATGCGTTCCAGGAACGCTGGAAGTACGGCAACGAGCAGATCAAGGAGCGCATCGGCAAGCTCACCGAAGGTCTCCAGAAGAACACGGACAACTACCGCGAAGTGGAGACCTCCCTGGAGGAGAGTTTCAAGCGCGCTGCGGCTGCGGGGAAGTGATTGCGGTGGCACAGAATCCGTATGTGCACCTCGGGTGGAATCCCGTGCCGGGACAGCCGGGTGAAGTCGAGAATCTGCGTACCCAGCTCACCAAGTCGGCGACCGCGTTGCAGACCGCGTATCAGAAGATCGACAAGCTGCTCGGCGAATCCAGCTTCTGGGAGGGCGACGCGGCCGTGGGCTTCCGTGAGGCCCTCGACGGCGACCTTCCGAAGTACATGAAGGACGCCCACAGGTCCCTGACCCTGGCCGCCGGTCACCTCGGCACGTGGCACGGCGGCCTGACCAGCCGCAGGGAGCTGGCCCACAAGTACGACCTCGAAGCGGCCGACCACAAGGGCGACCTGAAGGCCGCCAACTCCCGGCACGAGTCGGCCAAGCAGGACCCCGACCTGAAGCTGGCGGATCAGACGTTCACCGAAGGCCCCGAGCTGGAGGCCGCCCAGGCCCGCCTGAACGCGGCCACCGACCGGCTCAACGACGCCGTCACCGCCGTCAACAACGCGCAGGGCGCCCTCGACGAGGTCATGCGGAAGGCACGGGAGTTGGAGGGCACGCACGAGGCGGAGGCGCGGGACCTCGCGACGAAGCTGAAGGACTCGACGAAGGACCTGGCGCCGGAGGAACCGGGGTGGCTGAGCAGAGCGCTCAGCTGGATCGGGGACAACCTCACCAGCATTCTCGGTGTGTTGGCCGCAGTGGCGGGATTGCTCGCGCTGTTGTGTACAGGGCCGTTCGGCATTGCATTTCTGCTCGCTGCGGGTGCGTTGAGCTTGGCCACCATGGCATCGAGGCTCTCTGACCCAAAGGTCCGGGCCTCGCTCAAGGACGGGTTTACGAAGGGCGAGTTCGACGCGGACTTCTGGGAGAACTCCGTGGGGCTCGTTGGCGACGCACTTGGGGCGGTGCCGGGTATTGGGGCGGTGTCACGCGGCCTCAATGGCGCTGTCCAGTCCACGCGTTTCGCATCCGAGGCGGTGACTGCAGGGCAGTTCCTCGGTCGTTTCGCAGACGACACGGTTACCGCTGCCGGGCGGATCATGGCCTCGGGTGCGAACCCCGTTGGGGACTTGGTGGTGCGGGCCGTCGGCGGAAGCCAGGGACTCAAGACCGCGCTGGACTTCGCCTCTCCGGTGGCTGGCGTGGGAACGGCCGGGTTCGGACTCGCCGCCGATAACATCGACGCGTTGAAGGACGGCAAGGGGGCGACCACCGCGGTTGACGCAGGGCGGGCTGGCCTGTTTGACGGTCCTGCCGCGGTCGGCCTGGTTGGCGACGTAGCGAGGGTGTTCGGATGACACAGGAGACCACGAACACCCCACTGCGGCTGGTGATTGGCGACTCGGCACGGGACCCGGGTGCCAAGATCTGGTATGCGTTGCCCGGTGGGTACTTCGACGTTCCGCTCGATGCCCTCGACGCCGACCCCGGCTCGGAGCAGGAGGCGCACCTCGACCACTTGATGGCGCTCATCGTCGACTGCGCTCCCGATTCGGAGCGTGACCGATACGCGGGGGCGCTGCGCGACGTGCGATACATGACGCGGCAGATGCGGGGAGAGGGCATCATCGACTGCTCGCTCGGCATGCGCTACGCCCACGACGGGTCGTCGGCCGTCTCGGTGTTTACCGTGGCACTGCGTGACATCGAATGGGCGCCGCCCAAGCTCACGGCGGTACGAGCGGTCTCGCTGCGAGAATGCCCGGAGAATGTAGCCCTGTTGTCCCTTCCGGGCGGTCGGCCCGGTGCGGTGTCCGACACTCTGGTCACCATGCCCGCCCTAGCCGGCATGCCCGCGCAGGAGCTCTATCAATGCAATCTGTACATCCCCGCTCCGTCGGGCGTACAACTGGCCATCCTCACACTGAGCACCACGGCCGTCGGCTCCCGCAAGCACTACCGGGAGTTGATGGAAGGGATCGCGTACACCGTATCCTTCAGCGACCCCATGCCGGAGATCGAGCGCGCCGCACGCGGTGACGGCGGCGGCGGTGGGGACCGCATCAGGGACCGCATCACCGCCGACTTTGGATGACGGTATGAGTATGAGTGAGAACCCTGAGGCCTTCGAAGGCCCCGTCGCCTGGGAGACTCCGGGTACCGCGAGTGCCTTGGCTCGCTGGGCGGCACTGCAACTGGCCAAGATCGTAAGCTGGTTCGCGCTGTGGTGGGCCCTAGTTGCCCTCACGGTGGTCGTTCTTCCGGTGTGGGCGGTCTTTCCCATGACCCTGCCGCTGGCAGTGACCATTTATTTGGTGGTCATGGCATCGTTGCGGCTGAAGAAGATATGGATGCTGCGACGCATCCTGACCACCTATCCCTGGCGTCAGCAGCCCGGTGGCGTTCAGTACGACGCACGGGGGCGCAAGGCTTCTTTCGTCCTGCCGGACCCCGATCGGCCGGAGAAGACGGTGTCGCCGAAAATCGCCGGCTTCTTCTTCCGGCCCTGGGACCGCATCGCGCGCAGGGGACTGGACGGTGACCTGTGGTACGCCGGCGATCCCCGCTTCGCTTGCGTAATCGCCAAACCTGGCCTGACGGCGCTGACTTACGCTGTCCAGCCTACCGCGTTCGACCCCCGCACCTCCCCCCGCCGCAAGGGCCTCAGCCCCGAAGCCCGCCGTCGCGCCCGGGCCATCGGTGCGCGCGTCGCCGATTGATGCAGCCCGACGACCAGGGGGCGCCGAAGGCCGGCTTCTGACTCCCCGCAAGCTCATTCCTCTGCCGACTCAAGGCTATGACGTCGGCTACCCTAGGCGACTCGAACTCATGGGCGAGCAGTAACAACGGGGGTTGTCCTATGTCGTCGCGGCGTACCGGCTTGTCATGCCCTGAACGATCCCTGTCCATGTTCAGCGGGAGCCGACGTGGCCTCTGACTTCTCGCGGCTGATGAAGCAGGACTTCTCCGACCTGGAAGCCGCGGCCAAGGCCTGGCATGAGCTGTCGACGACGATGGACTCCCTGACCGACCGCCACCGCCGACAGGTCACCGGACCGCTGCACCACTCCTGGAAGGGCGACGACGCCGAAGCGGCCCTCTACTACCTGGAGGACGTGGAATCGCGGATCGGTGTGGTCGAGACAGAGGCCATGGCCATCGCCTCCGTCCTGGAGTCCACGAAGTTCTGGATGGAACAGGCCCAGACCGAACTCCGCAACGCGGTACGGCGTGCGGAGGAGGGCGCTTCGAGGTCGACGCCGACGGCTCGATCACCGACCGGGTGATCGCGGACCTTCCACGCAGCAATCAGGTGGTCGCCGAGTCGCGCGGTCCTCTGCTCCAGGAGCACCGCACACGTATCGCCGGGGCCCTGAACGACGCGCACAAGGCCAGCAACGACGGCGTGAGGGCCCTGACGGAACTGAACGGCGACATCCTCACCGATCCGTTCAACCATGACGCGGAAGCGGAGTCCGCCCAGGACGCCAAGAAGGCGTTGAAGGCTCTCGGCTGGGAGCCCCCGCAGATCCCCGAGGACGACCCGAAGGCCGCCGCCGAGTGGTGGAAGGCGCTCAGCCCCGAGGAGCGTCAGACCTACGCCACGCTCTATCCGAAGGAGATCGGCGCGGCCGACGGTCTGCCGACGGACGTACGCGACGACGCCAATCGGACGGCCCTCGCCCAGGAGCTCAATCTGATTCAGGAGGGCAACTGGGACGAAGGGTTCCCGGGCGAGAGCGATGAGACGGTCAGCAGACGTCTGGACAATGCCCTGTTGCTCCATGACCGGCTGAACGCAGGTGACAGCGCCCCCAAGGGCAAGGAGTTGTACCTCCTCGGCTACGACTCCAAGGACGACGGCCGGGCCATCATCGCCATGGGCAACCCGGACACCGCAGCGCACACCGGGATCCTGGTGCCGGGCACCAACACGACCATGGAGTCCGTGCCCGGCCAGCTCGAACGCATCGGCAAGCTGCAGGGGGCGGCGGAGGACCGTTCCGACGGCGGGAGCGTGGCGATGATCACCTGGCTCGGCTACGACGCTCCCGAGGCGTCCACGACCGACTTCAACAGCGTCGGCGGGACCGGGCGGGCCGAGGATGCCGCTCCGGACCTGCGTCAGTTCGTGGCGGGTACGCATGCCTCGCACGATGGGTCGCCGAGTCACACCACCGTTCTCGGACACAGCTATGGCTCCACCGTGGTCGGTGCCGCCGCCGCAGGAGGCTCCGGCCTGGGCGCGGACGACGTCGTGGTGGTCGGCAGCCCGGGGATGACCGTGGACGAGGCGGAGGATCTGCAGATGGATCCGGAACACGTATGGGTCGGCGGGGCGGAGGACGACCCCATCATCAACCACTTCTCCGACTACACCCTCGGCCGCGACCCGATGCTTGGAGGCTTCGGTGGCAACAACTTCGAGGTCGATACCCACGGCCACAGCGGCTACTGGGACAAGGGCAGCGAATCTCTCGACAACCAGGGGGCAATCATTGCCGGACGGCAGCCCACCGAGGTTCCGAAGGAGGGCGTGGATCTGCCGCCGGAGGCCAACATCGTTCCTGGTCTGTAACCCCTTTCTGCGCACCGCACTCGCTGTCTCAGCGGCCCTGCTCCTGACCGGAGGCTGTATGTCCCAGAGCGATGATCCGAACGCTCCGCTGCCCCGTATGGAAAAGGACGCCGCGGTGAAATGGGCCGAGGACTACACCGCGTACATGGCCCGGCTCACCGATGTCGAGCTCATCCCCTCGACGGCCAAGGTGAATTTCGAGGCGTGCGTCGGGGAGAACGACGAGGTGGCCGAGGACGGCCGGTACAGCCTCTTCTACTACGTCCGCTCCCCGGCTCCCGTCACGGAACACACCAGCGTCGTCAGGACACTCCGCCGGGAACTCGCCCAGCAAGGCTACGAGGTCACCGGATACCGGGAGTTCCAGGACGCCTATGCGTCAGCGGTGTTCCGGGCCCGCAACAAGAAGAACTCGTATCGAGTCACGGCAGAGACGGTCGGTTCCGGCAAGACGAACCCGCAGCGTCTCTCCTTCTCCGTACGCACTCCCTGCATGCTCCCGCCCGGCGCCAAGCAGCAGCAGTTCTGAATGCCTGAGAGCGCCTGAGAGGAACCGGACGTGTCCCAGAGCGCCAGAGTCGACCCGGCTGAACTACGCGCCTCCGCCGGAGCCTGCGACGGCATAGCCCGCACCATGAAGGACCCCGCCGACAAGGCGGTCAAGGAGGCCAGGACCGCGGGCGGCTCGCTCACCGGCTGGTCGATCGGGCCCGCCCTGACGGAGATCGCCACCAGTTGGAAGCCCGCCCTCGACGGTCTGCACGCCCGCCTCCAGGCCGGCGGGGACAACCTCAGATCGTCGGCGGACGGTCATGAGTGGAACGAAGAACGGGTCTCGCGGGACTTCGAGCAGACCGGCGCAGTCACCGCGACGCAGGCCACTCCCGGTGAGATGCCCGCGGCCCTGCGCCCGCGCGCGGGCGAGAAGCACCCCATCGGGCACCCGGGCGGCGCCGCCCCGGGCTTCGAACCGGGCTTCGACCCGGGTGGTCGGCCGTCCGGCGACGCACCTGGTGGGCCACTGGACCCGCGCACCTCGTACGGCACGAATATGCCGACGTACAACGAGACCCTCAGCGTCCGCCCCGCGCCCGGCACGAACGACTTCGGCTGAAATACCACGCAAGCCCGGCCGTCACGGAGCCGAGTCCTTGCTCCATGCCAGACCAAGTGATCAAGTTCGAGAGGCAAACGGCAGCGGTTCCGGGAGCGACCCGCAGGGCTTCTCCGACGCCAGTGACGCGGTGGACAGGCTGAAGCGGCCGGACGGGGACAGCAGTAACCCCCAAGGTGTGGTGCAACCTCGCGCCGTCAGGCCACGCTGCGGAGTACCACCAGCATCGCGCTGCTCCCCAGAGCGCATGCCAGGGCGAGCGCCAACAGCTTGCCACGGCGGCTGCGATAGGCCAGCCGGGCGGCCCATGCTCCGGTGGCGCCGACGAGCGCCAGAACTCCGTTCACCACACGCATGGCGGGATCGAAGCCCGGCAGTACAGTCGCTGCGACTCCGCCCAGGAGCACCATCACGCTGAGCATGCCGGCGAACATTGCCGCGTACCACCAGGTGCGAGACGTCAGTCGCTCCCGGCTGCTGTCACCCATGTCGTTCATCAGCATGTGCGGCAGGCTACGCGATCGCCGGGATCGGTGTAACCGACGCGAAGCCGGCCGATCCGCTGCCTCTGCAGTATCAGGCTGTTACTCACCTACCGGTACTCACCTCCGGGTACTCACCTACCGGTCAGAGTTTCCAGTCGTGGCCACTGTGGCGAGCCCGGTGCTGCCCGGCCTTTGAGCGCTCTGCTGCCTCTTGGCGTTCCTGTTCGATCTCCACACGCTGAGCGTCGAGGTAGCGTTCGGCCTCGGCGCGCTGCCGCTCGTGCTCTTCTGGGGACTGCTGCTCGTACTCCTGACGAGCCTGTGCAATGCGTTCGCCGAGGGCATCGGAGTACGCGCCCACTCGCAGGGCTTCGCGGAGGCCGATCCTCCCGGAGAGCACCTCCCGGGCCATCTCTTGGAGCGCGCTGTTGCCGGACGAATTGTCCGCGAGACGCTGCAGCGACTTCCGTAGAGCACGGGCTCGTGCCTCGTCCCGCGCGATGTCCATCAGGTCTGCGTCGCCGATCTGGCGCTCTTCACCCATGTGCGGGTCTCTCCTCGATAATGGCAACTGCTGATTACTACCGGAAATTGCTGAGCTGTTTGGAGGCAGTGTCAGGCGACCGCAGGGTTGTCGTAATTACCGCCCACGGACGGGAAGTTCTGGAAGTGCCCGTAGATCTCGGCACCCAACTGCTCCAGGATTCCCACTCCGCCGTTGACGATGGTCTGGGCTTGGGCCAGCATCTTGGTCGCGTCCCCCCACATATTGATCAGCCGCGTGATCTCAAGGGCAGCCAGTCCATACCCAATGAGGGCCCCCGCCCCTGTCCAGGACAGCAATGTACCTGCGGCCATTTCAATACCAACGATGATCAGGCCGTCGATGATGCCGCCGAGCACACCCTTGATGGCTTCCGCTGTCGAATAGGCGGCATGGGCCAGCCTCTCGTACGTGGCCTGCAGGGAATCGAAGGTCTCCTGGCAGCCGGTGAGTTTCTTTGCCAACTCGTCGAAGTAGTTATAGGCCGCATCCGCGGCATTGCCGTCCCACGTCGAATCGAGGGAGGAGTTCCCCGACTTCAGGTTCTGCGCCACACCGTCGCATGCCTTGCCGATGTTCTGCCATACGGAAGCGCACTCGGCGAAGGACTCCCAGTCGCCGGCGAACCACTGGATGGCCTCGTCCAGGGGATTGAACCCGAAGACCGCGTTGTACGCTTCCATGATCCAATACGACGGGCTGACGAGGTCGCTGGCGTCGTTGAAAACGTCCAACAGGGGCCCCTGCGAGAACTCCTCGGGCTTCTTCGGAGCTGTCAGGTGGCTCGTTGGCTCGGATACGTCGGTAAACCCGGACATGCGGGAACCTCTCGGGAGTTGGCGGAGTCAGCGCTTGCTGGATGGGAAAGTGGCGTCCATGGACCGAGCGGTCGATGTGTCGGTCGTCCTGTAGTAGGTGGCGCTCTTCTTCAGCTCTGTCTCCGCGGCGCGCAGCACCGACTCTGCCCGTGTCATGGCGGCGTTGACCTCGTCGACCACCGATCGGTGGGCGCCTATGATCAATTCGATCAGTCCCTGGTCGGAGACGCCTACGTCGCTATTGTTCTGCGCGTACTTCTTTGCTTGCTGAACATCGTCAGCAGCTCTGCCCACTTGGGCTGCATAGCCGTCCAGATCGCCGGCCTGAACCTGGAACCCCATCTGCCTGTCCCCGTCCTTCAGTTGCATTCGTTGCGACACGTTATCGCACGCTACCCGCGAGGACTGGACGGGTTCGGGCACATTGTTCCCGGTATCGGCGACATGAGTTTCATGCGGTCGCTGGGTCGTCGGAAGTTTCGTCGGAGGGGAGCCGCGCTCTGCGGAGGGGTGCGCCCCAGCAGGGCACAGTTGCGCGCCGGGACCCACCGCGGTTGAGTTGGCGAGTCTCGGCAGCTCATGGGCGCGCAGTCTCAGTACGGCGCGGACCCTGATGGGGGCTCGTGCGACGAGACCGGTCAGAAGAAGTAGCTGACCAGGAACGACACCCCGGCCCCGACGAGGCCCACACCGATCATCCCGATCACGGCCGGGCGCGTCACTCCACGACCCGACGCCTCCCAGGCCGCGTTGTACGAGATGCGGCTTTGGCCGAACGGCGCGTAACCCGTGGCGAGGCAGAAGACGCCGAGGCCCGTGAGGACCCAGCCGCCGAAGAAGGCGCCGAAGAAGCGCCAGGCCCGGTCCGTGCCGCTCTGGATGTAGTCGCCGTCCGCGGCTGCACTCGTCGAGGGCGGGTCCGTCTGCTGCACCGACAGTTCGGTGCCCGGCTCGTACCGATGCCTGACCTGCACCGCGGCGTTGGCGTCCTGGCTCTTGCCGTTGTCGGAGACGAAGGTGCCGTCGCAGCGGATGGGGCGGCGGTTCTTGCGGCTGCTTCGCGAGGCGTTGTTGGGGTAGCTCACCTCGCACTCCTTCACCGAGAGGGTGCCGTGCGTGCCCGCCCACCCCGCCGCGTACGCCCCCTCGTACGCGCCCCATCCACTCAGGGCGAGGCCCGCGACAAGGAAGACCAGACCGCCCGCGCGGCCTAGGCGGCCGAAGGCTCTGCCGACGAGGCCTGCGAGGAAGCCGTTTGTCCCGGTGCCCTGCTTTTGAGCCTTTCGAGCCATGACGACGCCGTCCTTCTCTTCTTCGGCTTGCGTTTTCGGCTTGCTCTTCGGCTGGTGCGGTCAGCCAGCATGGCACCTGTGTCTGTGGGTACGGCGGGGAGGGTGTCTCATTGGTGCGGCACCGCGTCGGTTCGCGGGACGGCGGGAGATACTGCGGGTGACGCGAAGCGAGGAGAGACGAGGAGAAGCGAGATGGCCAGGCGACCCGAGAACTCCCCGGATCCGGACGGTACTTCGCCGGACCGCGGAGTACTGGACGAAGCACTTGAGCCGGAGCAGATACGTTCCCTGAACTCGGCCCTGCGCAGGCTCTCCGCATCCGACGGAGGCGCGAGCAAGGACATGCAGGAGGCGGCGAAGAGGCTGCTCTCCGGCCGCCTCGCCCTGCGCGACGCCCTCGACGACCCCGCGGTGGCACGCACTCTGGGCGGGGGTGGCATGGCGTCCCTGCGCGGCCAGTGGGAGTCGCTCTCCGAGGAGGAGCGCGAGCGGATCAGGAGCGGGGAGGCGCCGCCCAGCGGTGGCTCGTCCTCAGGTTCGCCGTCTGAGCCGGGTCGCGCCACGGGGGATTCCTCGCGTCCCGGCCAGTCAGACCAGTCCGGCCAGACAGGTCAGTCGGGGAAGAAGAGCCCGGGGCGGCACAGCGGCGGCTTCTCGCTGTACTGACGGTACTGATTACGGGGCTCCGCCCGGCACCGGCGTCGGAGCCCGAGTCAGGCTCGGCGGCCCCTGTTGCCGGTGGCGTAGGCGAGGCCCCAGGCGGCGGCTGCGGCGATCACGAGACCGAGCAGTGAGATCCATGTCGTGTCGCTCGCGCTGCCCCACCAGGCCTTGGCCGGGAAGAAGGGCTCGTTCTCCAGCATGTCCCACACGACAGAGGGTGTTTGGCTGTCGGCGATCACGAGCGGAACGGCGTTCGTGTAGCCGAAGAAGGCGCCGAGCGGGGCGATGACGGCCGCGCCGATCCGGGCGCCGTCGCTGCGTCCACCCACCAGGCCGGCCAGGGCGCCCACGGCGACTCCGTTGAGCAGCGCGTGCCCGATGTAGAGGGTGTGGACCATCGTTTCCGACTGGTCCTTGTACGTGGCGAAAATGACGCCGGTGTAGATCACGGAGACGACGACCGAGGCGAGGAACCCGAGGAGGACGGCGCCGACGGGGTGCCCGCCCGCCGTGTTCGGCTGCTGTCCGAACGGGGGTGCCTGGTATGGCGGTCCGGGGTGCGTCGGGTGTACCGGTGGCTGCCCCGGGGCCGGGGGCAGGCCTGCCTGCATCGGTGGCTGCCCGGGGGCGGGGGCGGGCACCGGGCCGTACCCGGGTTGTTGCTGCGGGGGCGAGGCGGGCTGGCTGTACGGGTTGTAGGGGTTCTGGGGCGGCTGCGGTGGCTGCTGGAACGGCGGCTGGCTCATCGATCCCCCTGGAGTGAACTGACAGGGCAGCAAGCTATCAGTGAGTTCAGGAGGGGCCCGTCGGAGCCGGAGCAGGCTGCGTGAAGGCTGTTGGGGGCGCGTAGACGTGCAGCAATCGGCGCCGTGAGGGCGCCGTCAGAACAACCCGTGCCACATCTGCTCGACGACCAGCGACCACCACGTGTCCCCGTACCCCAGCGCGGAGGCGTCGACGGCCACCAACTGGCCCTGCAACTCTGCCATTTCGCTGCCCGCCGCGACCGGATCCAGACCCTCCATCCGCTGCCGCGCCGTGGCGAGCAGGGAGAGGGAGCGGGCGAAGGCGGCGGCCGAGACGTTGACGTAGCGGGCGGTGGCGGTGACCGGGTCCACCGCCCACACGGCGCCGAGGCCGTCCGGTTCCGTCGTACCGGGCAGGCACTGGACCGCGATCACCGCGACGCCGTCGAAGCCGATCCGGGTCAGGTGCGCCAGGACGCCGATCTTCTCCTCGCCGGCCGGGCTGCGGCGCTCACGCAGGTTCGTGGCGACATCGGTGAACAGACCGCCCGCCGGAGCCGCGTCGGGCCGGTCGGCGGTGAAGAAGAGCGGGAGGCCGGCGGGGATTCCGGCCTCCGTGAGCGTGGCCTTGGTGGTTTCCGGCAGCGGGCTGCCGGCGATGTCGTGGGCGTCGTAGCGACGTACGCCGTCCTCGCCGAAGACCTCGACGAGGTGGCTGCCGAGGGTCACGTCGCTCATCGGTTCCGCGGGCGTCACCCGGGCGGGAACGGGGAGCCGGTGCGGGCGGGGCGGAGGTTGCCGGCCTGCGATCCGGTGCATCGTCTCGACCTGCTCGACCAGCGCGGCGATACCCTCCGCGCGTGCCTCGGGATGGGCGCCATAGGTCTGCGAGCAGGAGAGCTGGGCGTTGGGGAAGGTGTTGAGGAGTTCGGCGGTGTAGCCGCCGGGGAGCAGGCTGGGGCGCAGGTCGGTGTGGACGGCGAGGACGTTGCCGACGGGTACGTTCATCCGCTGCAGGTCGGACCACGCCTGGTACTCGGCGGGGGGCAGGCCCGGGCCGGAGTTGCGGAAGAGGGTGGTCTCCTCGCCGGTGGCCGGGTCGGTGTAGGTGACTACGGCGGTGTTGCCGGGGCCGATGACCGGACGGGCGCCCTCCGGAGAATCTCCGCCCTGTGCGTCGCCGCCGTGCTTCCGCCGGTACATCCGCGCGACCTCGTCGACCGGTACCGAAGGCCAGACCGTCAGCTCGCCGGTACGCCGGTCCACGACCCCGCACGCGTTGCCGATCTCAGCCGGCGGTCGGCGCTCCCCGGTCTCCGGATCACGCTCGGGCGCCGCGGGCGCGGCCCACACGACCCAGCCCAGGTCGAACTCCTGCATCCTGACCTCGCGGCGCGGCTCGGCCGAACCTTCCGGGTTGAGCCAACGGTCGGCGACGGCGAGCGCCTGCTCCTGGCTGGTCACGGGGAGGCTCCTTCGAGAGGGATCGATATCGCGGTTGATCGACGGGGCGGGTAACCGTGCCGGTCGTTACGAGGCTATCGCCGGGGCCACCGGGAGGATGCGGAGGGCTTTGGCCCCGCGCTCGGTGGCGAGGAGGAGGATGCCGTCGGGAGAGAGGTCGGCAGCGGTGATGGGCACGTCGGAGACCAACGCGGCCACGATTTCCTTGCTCGCCCGGTCCCAGACACGGAGGTAGTCGGCGCCGCGGCTGAGACCCAGTGGCGCGGCGGCACGCTCTTCGACGGAGGGGCGCAGAATCTGTTCGGGGTCGGGGTCGGGGTCGCTGAGGGCATCTGGTGGTACTAGGCCGCGCACGAGCATGGAGGAACGGCCTGCCTCACCGGACTCGGCAGATTCACCGGGGCCGCCGGCCGGGCGGGCGCCAGGCGTGTCCGCGGGCACGGCGAGAACGGCGACGGGGACGGCCGGGCCGTCGGGCCGGGGCAGGCTGCCGACGGTCACGGCGCTGACTCCGGGTACGGGCACGCTCCACAAAGTCCGCCAGGGCAGTTCGAGGCTGAGCCGGCCGTGTATGGCATCGGCGTACTCGGGCAGGCCGTCCTCGACGAACGCGGTCTCCAGCAGCGCGGCGCGCAGCGTGGCGGGCGCCTGGGTACGGGTCAGCAGGGGCGCCGTACGCAGATACGTACGGGCCGGCGCACCGAGCTCCTCAGCCGGGACGGCCTCGATGGCGGCTCGCAGCGGCACCGGGTCGGCGTGCACGAACAGCCCCGGGTCCGTGAGGAGTTGGGGCAGCAGCCCCGCCTCCAGGGTGTGGCCCGCTATGTGGTCGCGTACGTAGGGATCCGCCCTGCCCCAGTCCTGCTCGGGTACGGCATCCAGCAGCGCCACCGCGATCTGCGTCTGAGCGGCGCGGACGTTCGGCAGGCCGGCGCGGATCTCGTCGCCGATGGCCGGGTGCAGCAGCCGGAGCAGCGTACGCCCGCTGTCGCTCTGCCCAGCATCTCCGGCATCTCCGTCCTCTCCGTCCGCTTCCTGCTCCACGGGCTGTACGAAGGGTCCCGCGAGCAGCATCCCGTCGGCCATGGCCTGGCCCATGTCCCGTCCGGCGACCGCGCTCGCGAGCCGTGCCCACAGCTGGGCGGGAATCCCGTCGGCCTCGGCGAGGGCGAGTGGTGCCAGCATCAGCCGTAGGGTCTGCGGATCGGCGCCGAGCCGCCTGGCATGCAGGTCGAGGGCCTCGCCGACGGAGGTCGGCAACTGGCTCTCGTCAGCGGGATCGAAGCCCTCGGGGGCCATGAGAACGCAGTGGACCGCGAGCTGTACGACCAGCGGACTGGTCCCGGCACGGCGGCCGATGGCGGCTCCCAGGGCGAGCCGGGCGGCGGGATCAACGGTGAACGGCAGCTCAGGCGCCCCGAACTCGGGGTTCAGCGCCGCCTGCGCGTGCAGCACCAGACCCTCGGGGTCGGCCCACTCCGGTTCGTCGAGGTCGATGACTTGTACGGTGCCGGGCGGCAGGACATCGGCCAAGGCGGAGGCCAACTCGGCGGCCAGGGGACGCGGCACCTCGGCCAGCAGCCGCACACTCTCGGTGGCGGCGAGCGGGGTGAGTACCTCCCGCACGAGCCGTGCGGGCTCTCCCGCGGCCCGTACGGGACCGGCGAGGTCGATGTCCGGCACGACGACGGTCACCGGCTCGTTGAGCGCGGCCAGCTCCGCGAACACCTCGGCGGTGCTGGTGGCGTTCAGCTCGTAGTGGTCGGCGAGCAGCCACAGCACCTGCGCGGCGGTCAGCCCCTCAGCGGTGGGCACGGCCGGGGCGGGCAACTCCGGTGGCACCGTGGACGGATCCAGCTCGTCCAGCGGCAGTCGTTTGCGGTACTCCGGCTCGCACAGCATCAGAAAACCCGTGAGCAGTTGCGAACGCCCGCTGCCCGAGCTGCCGGTGAGCACGACCACGCGCGGCGCGCCGGACGCAGCGCCGCGCCATGCGGCGAGCGCGCGCAACGCGGCGGTCCGGCCGCCTATGTGGGGGTGCGGTGCGTAGCCTTCGGTGTCCGAGGTGTCCTCGATCGAGCCGGTCATGGGTCCCCGTTCTCCGCCCTGTCCTTCGCCATCGCGGACTCGTTCGCTTACGACGCCGATGTTAGGCGCCGGTCGTCGGGTGGCCGAGAGTAATGCCCCCGGTAACCACCTGCTGCCGTCAGGCCTCCGGCCGCCGCTCCTGGTGCTGCTTGCGGTACAGGGCGATGGCCGCCTCGGTGGGGTAGTTGGGGACGGTCACGGTCTCCCCCGTGTCCTTGGCGACCACGATCTTGCTGCCACCCGGAGCGGCGGGCCGGGGTTGGCCCGAGGCGTCCGTGCTGGGTGGGAAGGTCGCGTACACCAGGTAACCGATGTCGAATTCGTGGACGTGCATGGGTGCCGGGGTCCCGTCGGCCAGCCTGGGCTGTGCGTAGCGGCTGCGGACGATGGCGAGGGCTTGCTCGGGGGTGGTTGGGGGAGCCGGGTTTTCCGGGGGCATGGGGCAGGTCTCCTTTTCGTGGCGGTCGTACGGGATGCGGTCGTACGGGATGTTCGTCGGTTGGGTGCCGAAGCCGCTGAGCCCCGCCGGTCATGTGAGGAAGTCGGGCCACAGAATCAGGGCACAAGTCAGTCGGTTTCCGTGAGTCCGGCCCTCCAGGCGCGTGCGGCAGCTCCCGCCCCGTCGATGCGGGACAGCGAAGCCGCCAGGGAGTCTCTGATCGCGACACGTTCGAGTCGGCTGCCGGCACATGCCAGCATGCACCGGGTCATGACGTAGTGCTGGAGCAGATCGATGAACTTGGCGAGACTGCTGGCGATCAACAAGCTTGTGCTGGCTTGTGCTTCGCCGTCCTCGATGTACTCGTCGTCGAAGTAGTCATCGAACTCGTCGTCACTGACCCAGTCATCTGCGTTCAGTAGATGGACCTGCCCGGTGGGGCCATGGAGGACCATGTCACTGGTCACCCATGTACCGAATTTGTAGTACGTCCCGGGGATCGCGCCGTCCGGCAGGCTCTCGGAATCCGGCTCGGTCAGGCCCTCTTCGTCCAATGCGACCAATCGCATCTCGACACCCTCGAAGGCGGGCAGACCGACGTCGGTGAGAATGCGACGGGACTCGGTGTCCGTCAGTCCTTCCGGGAGCTGGGTTTCCGGCAGGCGGCGCACGACACCCGGCTCGAAGATGCCGGCGTCGTATGAGCCGGACGGCTGTGCTGACCTGGTGTACAGGGCGGGCACGAATCCGTGATCGTCGAACATCGGCTCACCGTGCACCTTGGCGAGCTCGAACCCGGTGGGGGAGCCGCTGGGCTCGACGGCGAAGATGCCGCCGAGGCCTGTCACCACCAGGACGTTCCCCACCGCTACCTGGCCTGAGACGAAGGGAGGTTCCAAGGTGTTGAACACGGTCAAATCGATCCAGGTGGGTGCGACGTTGCGCTCGGTGTCCGGGAGCCACAGCGGTTCGCGCTGTCCTGGCGTGGGCACCGCATCCGGCCAGGGCCCGGCCAGGTCCTCACCGGTCTCGGCATCCCAGACGCGATACCGCCCGTCCCACTCCCCCGGAGCGGTCACCGCGTGGCGCCCAGGGCAGTAGCCCTCGGGGGCCACGACGGGCTGACCCAGCGGGCCGGGCCGAACGAACTCCGCACTCAATGAGCCCGGCGGCCTCCAGCGCGCCCAACGCACTCGCCACCGAAGCTGCTGCCCCGAGGCCACGATGTCGGCAGCGGTATGGAGGTCGCCGCGCACGGTACTCATCAGATGCAGCCAGGATGCCCATTCATCCTGCGGAAGGGAATCAACCCCGCACATCCACAGATTGACCGCGTCACCGGCGGGGGACTCGCCGTCGATCGCGTAAGGGTCGTCACTGAGGGCCGCATCGATCAGGCTCACCTGATCGAGGTGAGCCACCAGACGGCCGGAGCGTTGCACCGAGGCGAAATCTCCTGCCTGAACCGCGTGCATGGCCAGCCCCTGTGCCAGGTACGGGCCTGTCGTCCCGGCCATGGCCTGGCTGCGCAGCCACTCGACGACCTCCGCATTCACGGCACGTACGACATCGGGTTCGATGGTCCGGCGCAGAGCCTCGGCCACGCGCTCATCACGGAAGCGGACCCAACCGTCGGCTTCCACCTCCAGCAACCCACCCGCGGACTCCAGTGCCGTGGTGACATTCAGGGACCGCCCCAACTGCGAACCCAACGCGCGGCCGAGTCGCTCCCACACGTCCATGGGGGCATGGCGGAGTTCGGCGAGTGCCAGTGCCCGCAACGCGTCGGCATCAACCCGGTCGAGTACCTGCCGTTCCACGGACTCTCCAGCCGGATCCGGCTGGAGAGTCACCACCAAGTGATCGTGTCCCCGCCTGACGTCTGGCAGGTCCCGTTCGATCAGGACCTTCAGGCCGGCCAGCGCCAGTTCGCCGGTGAACCGGTGCACCATCCGTTCAGGCTCCGTGGAGCGTCGTGTGCGACCCGCACGCTGGGCGTTGGCAATGATGACCAAGCCGCCGCACAGCGGGGAGTCCTCAAGTTCGTAACCCCACTCCGCCCGGCGCTCCAGCGGAGTGTCGAGTCCGGCTGCGTCCATCACGCGTTCGATGAGATCCTCACAGGTGAGCCCAGTGGCATCCACAAACATCGTGTCATGGGCAACGCCCTGCAGTTGGAGCAGCGTCCTGGTGCGACCGGAACCCGGAGGGCCGGTCAGTTCCGCAACCCCTGGTTGTCCATTGCTCTGCCACTCCATCATGTCGGCCAGGGCTTGTTCAGGTGACACGGATGAACGCTTGGGCGTCTGAGGGGTCATAGCTGACTCTGTGGGCTTTCCATGTGTCTAGGTGGGGACAGGCTCCACGGAGAGCCTACAGTTGCGGTGCGATCGTCTTCCAAAGGGCGCGCACCTTCCTGACGCGTTGCTTGATCTCTCGGTCGCGTTCTTTCTCGGCATTTGTGGCGGGGTGCTCCTTCTTGACCTGTTCCGTGATGCGCTTCTTTTCCTCTTCCGGGAGTGGAGCGTTGGGAGCCAAATTGAGTGCGATCCTGCGTTGTTTCTGCAGCTCCCTGGTGCGCTCGGCTCGCGTCTGCTCTTCGTCTGCCCGATAGGTGGTGCTGTAGTAGACCGGCTTTCCGGCAAGGGCTTCGCCCAATAGGTTTGAACAGTTGGCGTCTTTCCCGAGGCCACCCTTCTTGTCGCCGCACGGCTCACGCTCGGTGTACAGGGCCGTGATCTCGTACTTCCGTCCAGTTGTGGCGTATGCCTTGTTGACTTCATCGATCCAGTCGGCGAGATGCCGTTCCGAATGCTTCCCTCCGACACCGTTTCCGGGAGGCGGGTAGGAGGAGTCGGTTACATACTCGATGGTGCCGTCGTCCCGCCGTATCTCGACCACTGCGAAATTCCGCTCAGTCAAGTCGGGGATATGGTTCTCTGGGTCGCCGAACCGCTCCATCATTTTTCGGACGGGTCCCGAGGGCGATCTGTGCTTGATTACGCCTTCGGAGACCTTGTCGTTTTCCATCGGGTTCTTGTTCACGCCGTATTGCTCGTGAGCCGAGTCGCTGAGTCGGGCCAGTGTGGACACGACCAGCATTTGTTCGCCCCGGTTCAGGGACGAGAATCCGGGCAGTGCCTTCTCCAGTCCCGCGGCTGTGAAGGTCCTGGGCCGGTCAGGGGAAGCGTGAGGATCGGTGGTGTCGCCCGCAGCCACCCGGAGGACATGGGCGAGTCGTCCGTTCTTGGCCCACTCGTGTAGCTGTTGATCGACGTGGCCGTGCTGCAAGCGGAACACGGGGTTCGTCACACGGACCTGTACCTGCGCGTCGTCCGGTGGCAGGTTGCTCCGCAGTGTGGTGGTATCACCGCGTTCGCGTTCAAGTCGCGGATGCAAGTCGTCCGGATGTTCTTCGAGTCCCGCCTGCTTCTTATCGGCCTCTTTGCCGTCCGATTGCTGGCCGGCCGGGTCGGCAGGCGGCCGCCGATCCCGACCAGCATGCGGCTCTGCGGTGGTCCCAGCGTTGCGGCGGTCGGCATCGGGCTTGCCGGAGTCGGTGGGGCCGGTTCGGTCCGGGGCCACCGGCCGCCGGTTCGCGTCCAGCGGGATCGCGAAGACGCCCTTGCTCCCGTTGTGCAGGGGGTATGGGCTTGTTCGGCCCGTCTGGGCGTCGATGTAGGTGACGCGGCCGTTGTGGTTGACGGCGTTCCAGGCGTGGGCGCGGCCGTTGGCGTCCTGGGTGATGATGACGGCCTGCGAGCCGTGGCCGCTGTTGCGGAGGGTGTCCTCCAGGCGGTTGAAGGCGTCGCGGCCGTTGCCGAGGTCCGTGAAGCGGGCGCCGAGCGTGTTCTCGATGCGGTCGCGGCCGGCCTTCTCACCGCGGTCCGAGGGGTTGCCGTCGGCGTCCAGGTCGGGGGTGCGGGCACCGGCAACCGTCGGGTTGCCCGCGATGGTGTCCACCGTGGACAGGGCGACATCGACGCAGTTGTTGTTGCGGCCTGGGGCGTCGGCTCCGTCGCCGTTGACGTGCTGAACCCAAGGGCCGTCCGGGGGCTCCGGGGGCGCGGTGGGGTCGCCGTTCTCGTCTCGGGGAACCGAGTTGTCCAGGGCTTCCTGTTCGGCAGGGGTGGGGTCCGTGACGCCGCCGGGTGGGGTCTGGTCGCGGGTCGCCGTGGCCGGGAGCGGGTCCGGTCGTTCGGGGTCGGGGGTGGGTGCGGGGTCGGAGTCCTCGCTGGTGGCGTTGTCCGGGGCCTCCGATGAGCCGTGGTCCGGGGTTTCGCCCGAGGGGGCCGACTGGGTGGCCTGCTGGTCCTGGGTGCCCTCTGCCGAGTTGTTCGTCTCCTGCTCGGACCTGTCCGTCTCTTCGTGTGACGGGTCCGTCTCCTGCCTGGAGGTCTCGGCCGATGGGGCCGACTCAGGAGTCTTCTGGTTTTCGTTCCCCGCTGGTGAGTTGTCTGCCTCCTGCTGGGACGCCTCGATCCCCTCTTGAGGCGTGCCTGTCTCCTGATCGGAGTCCGTGGTGTCGTCGGTGCCGGACTGGGTGGTGTCTATGGGGCTCCGGTCCGCGTCCAGCGGGATGTGCCAGACATGTTCCGCGTCGGCTAGGTGGAGGGGCTCGTTGCTGACCTCTCCGCTCTGGGTGTCGATCCAGACGATGTTGCCGTTGTGGTTGACGACGTTGAAGGCGTGACCGCCACCATTCGGCCAGTCGACCTGGACGATGGCCGCTGAGCCGTGTCCGGCCTGCTGGAGCACCGACGCGATGTTGTTGGCGGTCTCGGGGTCCCCGCCGGGGCCGGCGTAGGTGTGTGCGGCGCCCGCCCAGCGGATCTGGTTGTCGTTGGCGTTGTCCTCGGGGGTGTACGGGTCGTGCTTGCCGTTTTCGTCGTAGTCGGGGGTTCGGGCGGCTGAGACCTGCGGGTTTCCGTACCAGGTCTCCAGGAAGGAGCGGGAGCAGTCCGCGCAGTTGTTGCTGCGTCCCGGTACCTGGGTGCCGCCGTCGTTCTGGAGTTGCGACCAGGAGCCGAAGGGGTCCGGGAAGCGTTCCGGGGTGCCGTCCTCGTTGCGCGGGACGGCGTCGACCAGCGCCTGCTGGTCGGCGGGGTCCGGTTCGGACAGACCGCCCGGGTAGTGGTCCAGGTCGGAGCGGATGTCCTCCAGACTGTCCTGCTGCGGCTGCTGCTGGTGGTTCGGGTCGCCGGGCGTGGCCTGGGGCGAGCCCGGCGGGTGTGGTGTGGCGGGAGCCGCGTGTGACGGTGGAGTCGAGGAACCCGGGGTCGTGACCACCGTGTGGATCGGGACCGCCGTCACCTGTTGTTGCTGTTGTTGCTGCTGTGGGGTGGGCGGGGTGTTCTGCGGCGTGTGAGGCTGCGCGGCCGGTTGCTGCGGGGTGTTGGGCGTGTTCGGCGGGCTGGGGGTACTGCCCGCGGGCTGCTGGGGCGGCCTGGTGGGAGTGGCGGGTGTACTGGCGCTCGGCTGGTTCTGCGTTCCCGGTGTGCCCGACGTGCTGGGCGTGCCAGACGTGCCAGACGTGCCAGAGGTGCCAGAGGTGCTGGGCGTGCCGGACGTGCTGGGCGTCTGCGCCGGGCCCGGCCGTGTCGAGGAGTTCGGGTTGCCGCTGCTCGGCGTGGAGGTCCGGTCGGAGCCGGTGCCGGTCCCCGTGCCGGTAGATGTCGAGGGTGTCGTCGTGGGGGTGCTCGTGCTCGGGTTCTGCCCCGGCGTGGATGTGCGTGTGCCGTTCGGGTCCGGGCTGGTGCGGGGCGAGGTGCGATCACCGGGGGTGCTACCAGGGGTGTGCCGGGGCGTGGTCCCGTCGCCCTGGGCGTTACCCGGGGTGCGCTGGGTCGGTATTCGGCCGTCCGGTGTGGGGGCCGGAGTGGTCGGAGTACGGCCATCCGTACCGGGCGTGCGACCGTCCGGAGTCGGAGTCGGGGTGCTCCGTGGCGTCGTCGTCGAAGACGTGGGGCTCGGAGTGGAGGCAGGGCCGGTTCCGGTGGGAGAGGGCGTACCGGGTGTTCCGGCTGAAGGGTTCCTCGTCGGACCCGAGTTGGGGGTCGGGCTCGTCGGGCTCGCGGCGGAGGGCGTACCGCCGGAGGCCCCCGAGCCTGGGTGCGTGCCGGGCACGGACGCACCCCCGGTGGACGGCGCCACCGGAGACGTCGGTGTGGTCGAGCCGCCATCCGCACGGCCCCCGCCCCCGGCCCCCGCAGGGGAAGGATCGGTCGCCGTCGGTGTGGGCGCCGCGTTGGACTGGGTGGGGACGGTGGCGGCCAGGCTGTCGATCGAGGTGCCGATCGCGCCGCCACCCGGCGACGAGGACGACGTACCGCCGGACGGTGCGGCAGTGGGCGCGGATTGCGGGCTCGGCGACGAGATGCTCGACACGGAGGGGCCGCCGCCGGTGTGGGACGGTCCGGACGTACTCGGAGTGCCGGACGAACCGCCCGAGTTCGAGCCACCGGATGACGTTCCGCCGGGCGCGGGGTCGTCGAAGTCCGACAGGGTCGGCCCTGACAGCGACGGTGTCGGCCTCGGAGCCGGGGTGTCCGAGGCGGACGGATTCTGCCCGGCGCCGGACCCGGACCCGGAGTCAGAGCTCGGGCCCGCACCCACGTCCGGCGCGCTTATGGCCCCGCCACCGCCGTCGGCGGATATCCCGCCACCGATGTTGACGCCCGCGCCGTTCCCCGAACGCGTCGACGCAGACGAGTCCGACCCCGACGAGCCGGAGTCGGACGAAGACGAGGACGAAGAAGACGAATCGGAAGAGGAGCCGGAGGACGAGTCAGAGGACGAGCTGGAAGACGAGCCAGAAGACGAGTTGGAGGACGAATCCGAACCCCCGCCACCGCCCCCGCCATCGCTCCCCGACGTCCCCGATATCCCCGAGTCCCCGTCATAGCCGTCAATACGACTGTCGATCGCGTGGCGTGCCCGGCTCCCCGCCTTCGCCCCCAGGCTGTCGCGCACGCCCTCGGCCAGAGTCTGCGGGGTCTGCTGGACGGCCTCCCAGCCGCCCTCGACACCGGCCTTGGCGGTCTGGCTGAGGTCGAAGCCCTGCTGGGCGCCGAAGCCGACGTTCACCGTCTGGCGCACGAGGTCGGTGATGATCGCCTCGATGGCGGAGACGGCAGGTTCCTTCATCGCCTCGACGATCGCCTCTATGAGGGCGTCTTTGAGTTCGTCGAGGAGGCGGCGCACGATGAGCCGGGTGGCCTGTGTGGCGCCGAGTGCGCCGATCTCGGAGAGGCCGAAGGTGAACGGAGCGGCGAGCTGGGCGGCGGCGATCTGGATGGCCAGGGCGATCAACTGGGCGATCACTGCCCATTTGGCGAACTCGACGATGTAGGCGCAGGCCTCCATCACGTTCGCAATGATGTACGCCGCCTGCGCCGCGTTCGCGAGGTAGCCGTCGGAGCCGTTGCCGCCGTCGAACTTGGCGTAGGTCTTGGTGAACGCGTCGATCGATTCGCCGGCGTTGTACGCCGTCACGTTCCTGGCGGCCGAGTTCGCCGACTCGTGAAGTCGAGCGACGTCATCGCCGAACCTCCGCCACAGCTCGGCGGAGTCTCTCAGCTTGTCCTCGTCCGCGGTGGGCCAGTTGTAGCCCAGCATCTCCAGGACCCACTCAAGCTCGTCCGGCAGCATCATCGACACAGCACAAGCACCCCCGTCAGCCGACACGGCCCCACAACTGTCCCCACTCACAAGGGAAATCACACAGACGTACAGCCGTGCACAGAGTCTAAGGACACAGCCGAGGGCAACTTCAGGGAGTTGCTGTCACAAATCTGTTGCAGGAATCTGTTGCGGGAATCTGTTGCAGTTCCGAGCTGTTGAACGCCGGGCCCGTCGAGCGTCAGAGATCCTGACGAGGCCTCAGCGTGCCCTGCACACCCGACGGCATCGTCACCTGACCGTCGTACTCGGCGGTCGTCGCCCGCCAGATCTCCTCTTCCCTGGCCTCGTTCTTCTCCTGCGCCACGCCCATCTTGGTGAAGGCCAGCCCTATCCCCGCGAGCCGCTCCGCCAGACTGCCCATCGACTCGTACATACCGTCGCGCAGGCCCTCGTAGACGACTCCGAACTTCTCGCCGATGTCGTCGTCACCCCAGGGCGGGGTCTCACCCTTCTCCAGGGCTGTCAGGTCGTCCTTCAGGCTCTTCACGGCTTTCGCGAAGTCCTGGCCGACCGTGAACATGTTGAAGCCCTCGTCCTTGAGGACCTTGGGATCGGAGATCGTGTGGTCCGACGACACAACTGCCCCCCGTGGCTCGCCATTTCTGCCGCAACGCCAGACTAGCGGGGACACCGGCCCAGACCCACCCCTCAATCTCGACCCCTCAATCCCCACCCCTCAACCCCCACCCCCCAACCCCCCACACGCAACGGAGAGGGGCGGCACCCCCTGGGTGCCGCCCCTCTCCGTTACCTACAACCGAGCCCGCTACCGATCAGTACCGAGCCGGCAGCCACCCCGTCTGAATCAGCTGCCCACCGCGCCGACGCGTGTGGAAGTACCCACGCCCGGGCGGCAGTTGCGAGGCGGTGATGTTGCCGAGCAGCGCACCCTCGGCCCGGTCGCCGGAGAGCACGATGCCCTGGGCGCCGAGCTCGCGCAGGCGCTGCATCACCGGCTCGTACAGCGACCGGCTGGCACCGCCCGAGGCGCGCGCGATGATGATGCGCAGGCCGATGTCGCGGGCGAAGGGCAGGTATTCCTGGAGAGGGGACAGCGGGTTCATGCCGGTCGCCACCAAGTCGTAGTCGTCGATGATGACGAACGCGTCCGGGCTGCTGTACCAGCTGCGGTTGCGCAGCTGCTCGGGCGTGACGTCCGGGCCCGGCATACGGCGGCTGAGCGAGCCGGCGAGGCCCTCCAGCGTCTCCGACAGGGCGGGCGCCGACGCGCAGTACCGCGACAGGTGCGACTCCGGCACTCCCTCCAGGTGGGCACGCCGGTAGTCACCCATGACGATCTTCGCCTGCTGCGGTGTGTAGCGCTCGCAGATCTGCTTGATGAGCAGCCGCAGGATCGCGGACTTACCGGACTCGCTCTCACCGAACACGATGAAGTGCGGGTCCGTCTCGAAGTCGACGAAGACGGGCGCGAGCGACGACTCGTCGATGCCGATGGCGACACCGCGGTCCGGGTGCTCGAAGCCCTTCGGCAGCCGGTCCGCGGGAAGGAGCGTGGGCAGCAGCCGTACGGCCGGAGCGTGGTTGCCCTGCCAGTTGTCGTTGATGCCGCGGATGAGGATCGACGTCGCCTCCGACAGGTCCTCCGTCTCCGAGGAGCCGTCGACGCGCGGCAGCGCCGTCATGAAGTGCAGCTTGTCCGGGGTCAGACCACGGCCGGGCACGGTGGCGGGGACGTTCTGCGCGACCTTGCGGTCGATCTCCGACTCGGTCGGGTCACCGAGCCGCAACTCGATGCGGTTCTGCAGCATGTCCTTGAGCGCGGGCCGCACCTCGGTGTAGCGGCTCGCCGTCAGGATCACGTGCACACCGAAACCGAGGCCGCGCGTCGCGATCTCCGTGACGGTGGACTCCAGCATCTCGTAGTCCGTCTTGAACGTGGCCCAGCCGTCGATGACGAGGAAGACGTCGCCCCAGAGCTGGTCCGGCAACTGGCCCGCGGCCCGGCGCTGACGGTACGTCTGGACCGAGTCGACGTTGTTCGCGCGGAAGTACTCCTCGCGCGCGTTGAGGATGCCCTCGACCTCGCTGACCGTCCGGCGCACCTTCTCGGCGTCGAGACGGTTCGCGACGCCGCCGACGTGCGCCAGTTCCTCCATCGCGATCAGGCTGCCACCGCCGAAGTCCAGGCAGTAGAACTGCACTTCGGAGGGCGTGTGGGTGGTCGCGAAGGACGAGATGAGCGTCCGCAGCAGCGTCGACTTGCCGGACTGCGGACCACCGACGAACAGACCGTGACCCGCACCGCCGGAGAAGTCCCGGTAGAGCACGTCACGCCGCTGCTCGAACGGCTTGTCCACGAGGCCGACCGGGACGTTGAGCCGGCCGAGCGCCGTGTAGTCGGGCGCGGTCAGGCCGCGCTCCGGGGTGACGGCGAGCTGCGGGAGGAGCTGCTCCAGCGACGGCGCCTCCTCCAGCGGGGGCAGCCACACCTGGTGGGCGGACGGCCCCTGGTTGACCATCCGGCTGACGAGGACGTCCAGGACGGTGTCGGCGAGCGCGTCGTCCACCCGGTTGTCGGGCTCCGGCTCCTCGATCACCGGCTGCGGGGGCAGCGCCACGTGCTCCGCGGAGAACAGCGCGGGCCGCAGCTGCGTGGAGCGGCTCACCCGGGACGGGCCCTCGCCGTGGTACGGCCCCGACACGTACGCCGCCTTGAAGCGGACCATGGTGTCGGTGTCGTACCGCAGATAGCCGGAGCCGGGGATCGACGGCAGGTGGTAGGCGTCCGGGACACCGATCGCCGTACGGGACTCGGCGGCGGAGAAGGTCCGCAGACCGATCCGGTACGAGAGATAGGTGTCCAGGCCGCGCAGCCTGCCCTCTTCCAGACGCTGCGACGCCAGCAGCAGGTGAATGCCCAGCGATCGGCCGATGCGGCCGATCTGGATGAACATGTCGATGAAGTCCGGCTTGGCCGTGAGGAGTTCGGAGAACTCGTCGAGCACGATCACCAGCGAGGCCAGCGGCTCCAGCGCGGCGCCCGCCGCCCGGGCCTTCTCGTAGTCGTGCAGGTTGGCGTAGTTGCCGGCCGAACGCAGCAGCTCCTGACGGCGCTGCGTCTCACCCATGATCGAGTCACGCATACGGTCGACGAGGGTGAGGTCGTCCGCGAGGTTGGTGATCACGGCCGCGGTGTGCGGCATGTCCGCCATGCCCGCGAAGGTCGCGCCGCCCTTGAAGTCCGCGAGGATGAAGTTGAGCGTCTCCGACGAGTGCGTCACCGCGAGACCGAGCACCAGCGTACGCAGCACCTCGGACTTGCCGGAGCCGGTGGCGCCGACGCACAGGCCGTGCGGGCCCATGCCCTCCTGCGAGGCCTCCTTGAGGTCCAGCATGACCGGCTCGCCGTTCTCGCCGACACCGATCGGCACACGCAGCCGCTCGTGCAGCGTCCGCGGACGCCAGGTGCGGGAGACGTCCACGGAACCCGCGTCGCCGATGCCCATCAGATCCGTGAAGTCCAGGTTGGACAGGAGGGGCTCGCCCTCCTCCGCGGAGCCCACCCGGAAGGGGGCGAGCTGCCGCGCCAGGGACTCGGCCTGCGCCGGGTTCAGCACATCGGGCCTGCCGCTGTACGCGGACTCGTGGCCCACGAACAGCCGCATGCGGTCCGGCTTCACGTAGGCCGTCAGCCCCGCGCGCAGTTCCTCCTCCAGTTCCCCGGGGGAGATCTCAAGGAAGGTGACGCCCTGGAGCCCTTCGGCGCTGGCGAGTTCGGAGTCCGGCGGCACGGTGCCGCCGTCGAGCACCACGATCAGGTGCGGCTGGTCGTAGACGGGAGTGGCCTCACGGTTCCAGCGGGGCCTGTCGTCCAGCTGGTCCGCCAGGGCCTCCTCCAGCTCGCCGAGGTCGTCGAACAGGAGCCGGGCCGAGCCCGCGCCGTCCTTGGCCTTCGGATGCTGGCTGTGCGGCAGCCACTTGATCCAGTCCCACTCCGCCGCCGCCGAGGGGTGCGCCACCACGGCGATCATCAGGTCCTCGGGCGAGTGCAGCGTCGCCAGCTGGGACAGCGTCGCACGGGCGTTGCCGTAGACCGTGTCGGTCTCTCCGCACACCGTCACGTGGTAGAAGGCGCGCAGCGAGATGGAGACGGGCAGGTCGGACAGGCTGCCGTGCGCGTCGAGAAAGGCCTTCATGGCCGCCGCGGTCAGCGGCTCCAGCTCGTCCTTGGGAGCCGTCTCCGGTGCGACGAGGGGAGTGTTCAGCTGCTGGACACCGCGACCGATCCGCACGGAGGCGAAGTCCGCGTCGGTCGGGCGCCGCTCCCACAGCCGCTTGCCGTCGGCCGCAACCGCCCACAGCTGCTCCGGGTCCGGGTGCTGGAAGAGCTGGCTGCGCCGCTGCAGTTCGGCGGTCTTGTGTACGTCCTTGCGGACCTGTTCGAGATAGCGGAAGTAGTCACGCCGGTCCTGGGCCATCCCCGCGCCGCCGCCCTGCCGGGACTTGGCGAACTGGGCGATGGCCATGGCCAGGGTCGAGGCCAGCATCAGCCCACCGACCACCCTCATGTAGGAGGGCAGGTTGGGCATGAAGAAGAAGCCGACGGAACCCAGCATGCCCATCATGGGCAGCAGGTTCATCAGCATGCTCTCGTCGCCCTCGCGCGGGATCTCGGGCGGCGTTTCCAGCTTGACCTCGCCGTCCGGTACCACCGGGGGCGCTATCCGCGGCGGCCGTTTGATGATGACGACGCTCACCGATGCACTCATCCTTCGCGTTTGATACGTCTACGTCTGATACGTCCTGGTGTGACGCCCCCGTGTACCGCGACGTGTTCTCGTCCGCGTTAGGCGTCGTCCGCGTAGGCGACGATCCTACTGATGCGAGCAGTGCGCCAGGACGCCAGGAGGATGGAGATGCCGAGGGGGTCCGGGGAGAATTGAGGGAGGCAGGCCCTGTGGCGCCTGCCGTAGCGGATATGGTGGCGCTCCGCGTCGTACGAACGGCGCGAAGAAGCCTTTTCCACAGGGGGATGTACCAGGTGAGCACGGGGACTTCGACAGGTTTCTGCCGAATCACCATCGCAGCGCCGGACAGCCGAGTCGATGTGGCTCTGCCTGAGGACCTGCCGATCCAGGACCTGTTTCCTGAGATCGTCAGGCTCTCGGGCCTGGTCCAGTCGGACACCAGCCCCGCCGGCTACCACTTGGTACGCCGCGAGGGCGAAGTCCTCGACGCGAGCCGTTCGTTGCTTGAGCACAGGGTCAGGGACGGCGAGGTGCTGCTGCTGCGCACCTTCGCCGACTCACTGCCGCCGGCCGTCCACGACGACGTGGTGGACGCGATCGCCGCCGCGGTCAAGCAGGACAGCCGCAGCTGGAACGACAACCTCATGCGGATCGCCGGTCTCGTCTCCGGCGCCCTGCTGCTCGTCATGCTCGGCTTCGTCTTCTGGTTCGCGGACCCCGTACGCCACGACATGCACGGCCTGCAGGGCATCCTCGCCGGCGTCGCCGCGGTGACCCTGACGGCACTCGCCGGCGTACGGGCCCGGGTGTACGACGACCGCGGCAGCGCCGTCGCGCTCGGTATCTCGGCCCTCCCGCACGCGCTCATCGCGGGCTCCGGCGTCATCGCCCAGGACCCGGGGGAGGGGCCGGGCAGGATCCAGTTCCTCGTCGGCTGTGTCGCCGTCCTGCTCTTCTCCGTCGTACTGATCATGCTGCTGCCGCAGGGGGACGCCCCGTTCGTGGCCGCCGCGCTGGCCTCCGCGATCGGCACGCTCGCCGTGTTCTGCGGAGTGCTCACCGAGGCGGAGCCGCGGGAGATCGCCGCCGGCACCTCGGTCGTCGCCCTGGCGGTCGTCGGCTTCCTGCCCGGCTGGTCGGCCCGCTTCGCCAAGCTGCCGATCGGTTTCCGCAACCCCGAGGACCTGGCCAGGGCCCGCCGCGAGGGCCAGGAGGGCGACCTTGAGGCCGTCGACGTCCAGCGCATCGTCGCCCAGACCAGCCGCGGCCACGAACTGCTGCTCGGCCTGGTGGGCGGCTGCGCCGCCGTCATCATCGGCGCGGGCGGCGCGGTGCTCGGCTTCAGCGACAGCGGCTGGGCGCAGCTGCTGGCCCTGTGCACCGGCCTCGCCGCGATGCTGCGGGCGCGCCTGTTCCGGTACACCGCCCAGGTCACCTGCCTGTTCGTGGCCGGTGTCGGCACCCTCGGGCTGCTGATCCTCGGCCTCGCGCTCTCGCCCCCGGCCGACATCATCGTCGAACTGGTCCAGGGCAACTCCGGCCCCGTCGACGTACGCACCCTGTGGCTCGGCGCCTCGGTCGCGGCCGGCGTACTGCTGCTGATCGCGATCGCCCTGATCGTCCCGCAGAAGGGCCTCTCCCCCTTCTGGGGCCGCATGCTGGACCTCGCGGACTCGCTGGTGCTGCTCTCCCTGATCCCGGTCTGCCTGGCCGTCCTCGATGTCTACGGCAAGGTCCGCGGCGGAGTCTGAGCCCCGCGGGCCACGGCGGAGAACCGGCCACTTCCGGGCTGGTACGCTGTGTGACGGCCGTTTGTGTGCGCGTTCACGGTACCTACCGGAGACCGCGCCGGACGGATCCCCGCCTCCCGAGTTCATGGAAGCTCCCCTGAGAAGAAGACCAGGGGGCACTCGGTGGCACCACAGAAGACTCACGAGGAGTACGCGTGTCGCTCGATACCGCCACGAAGAAGCAGATCATGGCCGAGTTCGGTACCAAGGAGGGTGACACCGGCTCCCCCGAGGTCCAGGTGGCCATGCTGTCGCGTCGGATCTCCGACCTGACCGAGCACCTGAAGACCCACAAGCACGACCACCACTCCCGGCGTGGCCTGCTGATCCTGGTCGGTCAGCGCCGCCGCCTGCTGCAGTACCTCGCCAAGAAGGACATCCAGCGCTTCCGTACGCTGGTCGACCGCCTCGGCATCCGCCGCGGTGCGGCGGGCGCCAAGTAAGACGCCGTGAGGGGAGCGGTTCCCGGAGGTAGGGGGCCGCTCCCTTTGCTGTACGTGCGGAACGTGCGCACTGTTACCGCCGCTTTGTAGGGTGGTAGCGCAAAGCGGTACGCACGACGCAGCGTGACGGCACCCGGGACACCAACGGACACCCGGATGACCTCACCGATACCGAACGAGGAGAAGCGCGCCTCGCCGCCGCCGGTCCTCGGTAGTGGCCCCCGGGGGGAAGTGAGCCCCGGGTGCTTCGATCGAAGACCGGCCCGCACCAGACGGAGCGCTTCTCCACCACCGTCCCCCCGCCACACGGGCGGGACCAGGGACGAAAGACGATATGTAACGGAGAAAACGCTAGTGGAGAACGAGACCCACTACGCCGAGGCCGTCATCGACAACGGCTCCTTCGGCACCCGCACCATCCGCTTCGAGACGGGCCGCCTGGCCAAGCAGGCCGCCGGCTCCGCCGTGGCGTATCTGGACGACGACACCATGGTGCTGTCGGCCACCACCGCCTCCAAGAACCCCAAGGACCAGCTCGACTTCTTCCCGCTGACGGTCGACGTCGAGGAGCGGATGTACGCGGCCGGGAAGATCCCCGGTTCCTTCTTCCGCCGTGAGGGCCGGCCGTCCGAGGACGCCATCCTCACCTGCCGTCTCATCGACCGCCCGCTGCGCCCGTCCTTCAAGAAGGGCCTGCGCAACGAGATCCAGGTCGTCGCCACGATCATGGCGCTCAACCCCGACCACCTGTACGACGTCGTGGCCATCAACGCCGCGTCCGCGTCCACGCAGCTGGCCGGTCTGCCCTTCTCCGGCCCGATCGGTGGCGTCCGCGTCGCGCTGATCCGCGGCCAGTGGGTGGCCTTCCCGACGCACACCGAGCTTGAGGACGCCGTCTTCGACATGGTCGTCGCGGGCCGCACCCTGGAGGACGGCGACGTCGCGATCATGATGGTCGAGGCCGAGGCCACCGAGGAGACCGTCAAGCTGGTCAAGGGCGGCGCCGAGGCCCCCACCGAGGAGATCGTCGCCGCCGGTCTGGAGGCCGCGAAGCCCTTCATCAAGGTCCTGTGCAAGGCCCAGGCCGACCTCGCCGCGAAGGCCGCCAAGCCGACCGCCGAGTTCCCGATCTTCCTGGACTACCAGGACGACGTGTTCGAGGCGCTCACCGCCGCGGTCCGCACCGAGCTCGCCCAGGCGCTCACCATCGCCGGCAAGCAGGAGCGCGAGTCCGAGCTCGACCGCGTGAAGAGCCTGGCCGCCGAGAAGCTGCTCCCCGAGTTCGAGGGGCGTGAGAAGGAGATCTCCGCCGCGTACCGCTCGCTCACCAAGCAGCTGGTCCGCGAGCGCGTGATCAAGGAGAAGAAGCGCATCGACGGCCGCGGCGTGACGGACATCCGTACGCTGGCCGCCGAGGTCGAGGCCATCCCGCGGGTGCACGGTTCCGCGGTGTTCGAGCGTGGCGAGACCCAGATCCTGGGCGTCACCACCCTCAACATGCTCCGCATGGAACAGCAGCTGGACACGCTCTCCCCGGTGACCCGCAAGCGCTACATGCACAACTACAACTTCCCGCCGTACTCCACCGGCGAGACCGGCCGCGTCGGCTCCCCGAAGCGCCGCGAGATCGGCCACGGCGCCCTCGCCGAGCGCGCCCTCGTGCCGGTCCTGCCGACGCGCGAGGAGTTCCCGTACGCGATCCGCCAGGTCTCCGAGGCGCTCAGCTCCAACGGCTCGACGTCCATGGGCTCGGTCTGCGCCTCCACCATGTCGCTGCTGAACGCCGGTGTGCCGCTGAAGGCCCCCGTCGCCGGCATCGCCATGGGCCTGATCTCCCAGGAGGTCGACGGCGAGACGCACTACGTCACCCTCACCGACATCCTCGGTGCGGAGGACGCCTTCGGTGACATGGACTTCAAGGTCGCCGGCACCAAGGAGTTCGTGACCGCCCTCCAGCTCGACACCAAGCTGGACGGCATCCCGGCCTCCGTCCTGGCCGCCGCGCTGAAGCAGGCCCGTGACGCCCGCCTCCACATCCTCGACGTGATGATGGAAGCGATCGACACGCCGGACGAGATGTCCCCGAACGCACCGCGGATCATCACCGTGAAGATCCCGGTCGACAAGATCGGCGAGGTCATCGGCCCCAAGGGCAAGATGATCAACCAGATCCAGGAGGACACCGGCGCCGAGATCACGATCGAGGACGACGGCACGATCTACATCGGTGCCGCCGACGGCCCGGCCGCCGAGGCCGCCCGCACCACGATCAACGGCATCGCCAACCCGACCATGCCGGAGGTCGGCGAGCGCTACCTGGGCACGGTCGTGAAGACGACCACCTTCGGCGCGTTCGTGTCGCTGCTCCCGGGCAAGGACGGTCTGCTGCACATCTCGCAGATCCGCAAGCTCGCCGGCGGCAAGCGCGTGGAGAACGTCGAGGACGTCGTCGGCGTGGGCGCCAAGGTCCAGGTCGAGATCGCCGAGATCGACTCCCGCGGCAAGCTCTCCCTCATCCCCGTGATCGAGGGCGAGGGCGACTCAGCCGGCGACTCCGACGAGAAGAAGGACGACGGCGACAAGTGACGTCGCGTAGCTCCCTGGCGACGGCCCGCACCTCCTCCGAGGCGCGGGCCGTCGCCCGTACCCAAACCCTCATCAAAGGCACGGCCGGCATCGGTACGGTCCGCAAGACCACCCTCCCCGGCGGCCTGCGCATCGTCACCGAGACCCTGCCCTCCGTGCGCTCCGCCACCTTCGGGATCTGGGCGCACGTGGGCTCCCGCGACGAGACACCCGCGTTGAACGGTGCCACGCACTACCTGGAGCACCTCCTCTTCAAGGGCACCACGCGGCGCAGCGCGCTCGACATCTCCTCCGCCATCGACGCGGTCGGCGGCGAGATGAACGCGTTCACGGCGAAGGAGTACACGTGCTACTACGCACGCGTGCTCGACACCGACCTCCCGCTCGCCATCGACGTCGTCTGCGACATGCTCACCGGCTCGCTCATACTCGAAGAGGACGTCAACGTCGAGCGCGGCGCCATCCTCGAAGAGATCGCCATGACGGAGGACGACCCGGGCGACTGCGTGCACGACCTGTTCGCGCACACGATGTTCGGCGACAACCCCCTCGGCCGCCCGGTCCTCGGCACGGTCGACACGGTCAACGCCCTCACCGCCGACCGCATCCGCCGCTTCTACCGGAAGCACTACGACCCGACGCACCTCGTCGTCGCGGCCGCGGGCAACGTCGACCACAACAAGGTCGTACGACAGGTCCGCGCCGCCTTCGACCAGGCCGGCGCCCTCAAGCGGCCCGACGCCACCCCGATCGCCCCGCGCGACGGCCGCCGCACCATCCGCACAGCCGGCCGCGTCGAGCTCCTCGGCCGCAAGACCGAGCAGGCCCACGTCGTCCTCGGCATGCCCGGCCTGGCCCGCACCGACGACCGCCGCTGGGCGCTCGGTGTGCTCAACACCGCCCTCGGCGGCGGCATGTCCTCCCGGCTGTTCCAGGAGGTCCGGGAGAAGCGCGGCCTGGCGTACAGCGTGTACTCGTACACCTCGGGCTTCGCCGACTGCGGCCTCTTCGGCGTGTACGCGGGCTGCCGGCCCTCCCAGGTCCACGACGTGCTGAAGATCTGCCGTGACGAACTCGACCAGGTCGCCGAGCACGGGCTGCCGGACGACGAGATCGACCGCGCCATCGGCCAGCTCCGCGGCTCCACGGTCCTCGGCCTGGAGGACACCGGCGCGCTGATGAACCGTATCGGCAAGAGCGAGCTGTGCTGGGGCGAGCAGATGTCCGTCGACGACATGCTGGCCCGGATAGAGGCGGTCACCCCGGACGACGTCAGGTCCGTGGCCCGCGACATCCTGGGACAACGCCCCTCGCTGTCGGTCATCGGCCCACTCAAGGACAAGCAGGCCTCCCGGCTGCACGACGCGGTCGCGTGAGTTCGCGTACGTCCTCGACACCCCGCATTCCCGTAAGCCGGCATTCCCCTAAGGAAGCAACAACATGAGCAAGCTGCGCGTGGCGGTCCTCGGCGCCAAGGGCCGTATCGGATCCGAGGCGGTACGGGCCGTCGAGGCCGCCGAGGACATGGAGCTGGTGGCCGCCCTCGGCCGCGGCGACACACTGGAGACGCTCACCGACACGGGAGCCCAGGTCGTGGTCGAGCTGACCACCCCCGCCTCGGTCATGGACAACCTCGACTTCTGCGTACGCCACGGCATCCACGCGGTCGTCGGGACCACGGGCTGGACCGACGAGCGCCTCGCGCAGCTACAGGGCTGGCTGGACCGCTCCCCGGAGACGGGCGTGCTCATCGCCCCCAACTTCTCCATCGGGGCCGTGCTGACCATGAAGTTCGCCGAGAAGGCCGCGCCCTACTTCGAGTCCGTCGAGGTCGTCGAACTGCACCACCCGAACAAGGTGGACGCCCCCAGCGGCACCGCCATGCGCACCGCCCAGCTCATCGCCGCCGCCCGCGAGCGCGCCGGCAGCGCACCGCAGCCGGACGCCACGGTGAGCGCCCTGGACGGCGCCCGGGGCGCGGATGTCGACGGGGTGCCCGTCCACGCCGTACGCCTCCGTGGCCTCCTCGCCCACCAGGAGGTCCTCCTCGGCGGCGAGGGCGAGACCCTCACCATCCGCCACGACTCCCTCCACCACAGCAGCTTCATGCCGGGCATCCTGCTGGGCGCCCGCCGCGTGGTGACCACCCCGGGCCTCACCTTCGGCCTCGAACACTTCCTCGACCTGAGCTGAGCGGCCGGAAACACCATGCGCGCGAAGATCACGTACGCCGTCACGGCCGCCGTCCTGCTCGTCTACTTCGTCCTGGTCGGCAGCCGGGGCGTCCTGCTGATCGAGGCCGGCACGCCCGTCACGGTCGTCTTCGGTGCGGCGGTGCTGATCCTGCCGGTGATCGGCCTGTGGTTCCTGTGGAAGAACACCCAGTTCGTCCGCAAGGCCAACCAGCTCGCCGCCGAACTCGACGCCGAGGGGGGCCTGCCCGTCGACGAGTTGCGGCGCACCCCGGGCGGCCGGATCGACCGTGACTCGGCCGACGAGGTCTTCGCCCGGCGCAAGGCCGAGACCGAGGACGCCCCCGACGACTGGCGCAGCTGGTTCCGCCTCGCCATCGCCTACCGCGATGCCCGGGACACACCCCGGGCACGCAAGGCGATGCAACGGGCGATCGTGCTGCACGGGACACCACCGCGACCGGAGGGTTAGGCGCCCCGCGCGTACTCCGCGGCCCACGCCTCCACCGCGTCCGTCGCCCGGTCGAAGGCATCCGGGCGGGCCAGGAAGTCGGCGTCGTGCGAGGTCATCAGCGGCAGCACCGTCTCGGATTCCCGTCCCTTGCGTTCGAGGAGGAGGGACTGCCCCTGGACCGTGCGCGGCAGCCCGAGCCAGCGCACCGGCTGCTGGACGGTCCGTGCCGAGGCGATCTGCTCCCAGGGCGTCGTGCGCGTGCCGAAGAAGCTCACCTTGCGCAGCCCCCGCCCGCTCACCCAGGTGCCCATGCGCAGCAGCCGCAGGGCGCAGGCGATGACGCACAGCGCCATCCCGAAGCAGACCGCGCCGGCGGTCAGGGTCCCGGCCACCGTGATGATGACCGCCGCGACGAGCACGTACGAGGCGAGCAGCAGCAGGATCGCGGCCGCGCTCACCCGCCACGGGCCAGGACGGTAGGGCCGCCGCCAGCGGTCACGGTCGTCGAACGGCAGCGCCTGGTCGTCCACCGCCTCGTCGAAAGCGCGATCGGCGGTCAGGAAGGGCAGGGGCACGGCTGATCCTCACTCAGTCCAGACTCAATCGATGCGGGGGACATCGCCGAGTGAGGCTATCGAGCCGGATGCGCGCCCACCACCCGCGGGGGGCCACAGGGGGTGCGTACCATGCCATTCGGGCGGGCGGACCCACGAGCGGCCGATGCGAGCGGCCCGTGGTCAGCGGTTCTGCGACGCCTGTGACTCGTGCGCGGGCGACTGGTCGAGCGAGAGCGCGGGCATCCCGAGGAGCACGGAGCCCACGAGACCCGCGACCACAGTGAGACCTATGAGCCACCGCCCGGCCCTCTCGCGCGCGGAGGCCCGCTCACGGGGCGGGGGAGTGACATTGCTGCGGAACCTGTCGGCTTCGGCGAGGAAGACGAACGGTACGGGCTCGCGCCGGCGGGACATGGGGTGCGCTTCTCCTTCGGGGCCTTGTGACGGACCTGGCGACCCGAACGGTCGCCGTCACCTACACAGACGTGCGAACGCCCCGGAAGGTGCCCGCTATCGCCGATTTCGCAGAAGTTCGCCGACGAATGTCGTGGCCCGCCACCGAACGCCCGTTGTCAGTGCCGGACCGTAGAGTGGGCGCCGCCCGAGAGAAGTGATGGAAGGACCCTCCGAGCCGTGACCGACACCCCCGCCCACGACCTCAAGCCCAGCATCCGCAGCGACGTCACCGTCGAACTGGTCAAGCACAGCGCGGCCGACTCCGACGTGCTGTGGGCCGCCCGCGTCTCCACGGCGGGCGAGCAGTCCCTGGAAGAGCTGAAGAAGGACCCGGAGCGCTCCAAGGGCCTGATCAACTACCTGATGCGGGACCGGCACGGCAGCCCCTTCGAGCACAACTCGATGACGTTCTTCATCAGCGCCCCGATCTTCGTCTTCCGCGAGTTCATGCGGCACCGGGTGGGATGGAGCTACAACGAGGAGAGCGGGCGTTACCGCGAGCTCCAGCCGGTCTTCTACGTCCCCGACGAGTCCCGCAAGCTCGTCCAGGAGGGACGCCCCGGGAAGTACGTCTTCGTGGAGGGCACCCAGGCGCAGCAGGAGCTGGTCGGCCGGGTCATGGAGGACGCGTACGTCCACGCGTACGAGGCGTATCAGGAGATGCTCGCCGCCGGCGTCGCCCGCGAGGTCGCCCGTTCGGTTCTCCCGGTCGGCCTGTACTCGTCGATGTACGCCACCTGCAACGCCCGCTCGCTCATGCACTTCCTCGGCCTGCGCACCCAGCACGAGCTCGCCAAGGTCCCGTCCTTCCCGCAACGGGAGATCGAGATGGTGGGCGAGAAGATGGAGGCCGAGTGGGCCAGGCTGATGCCGCTGACGCACGCAGCGTTCAACGCCAATGGCCGCGTCGCCCCGTAGTGCCCACGGGGACCCGTATGGCCACGGGAACCCATGTCACGGACAGCTCTGGCCGCCTGGGACACGCGTGCATGGGTCAACCGAGAGAGGCGTCCGGATTGCGGCATTTCGCGAAGTTCATCTAGCCTGATCAAACGGACCCGGCACTGCTTGAACCCCCGAGCAGGCAGTGCCGGGTTCCACCTTTGTCCGGACTTTTACGGCCCCCCGAGGGCAGACCGCGCCCTGAGCAGCGAGTAGCGTGGTACCCATGGCTCCGACCTCCACTCCGCAGACCCCCTTCGGGCGGGTCCTCACCGCCATGGTCACGCCCTTCACGGCGGACGGCGCACTCGACCTCGACGGCGCCCAGCGGCTCGCCACCCACCTGGTGGACGCAGGCAACGACGGCCTGATCATCAACGGCACCACCGGTGAGTCCCCCACCACCAGCGACGCGGAGAAATCGGACCTCGTACGAGCCGTCCTGGAGGCCGTGGGCGACCGTGCCCACATCGTCGCCGGCGTCGGCACGAACGACACCCACCACAGCATCGAGCTGGCACGCGCCGCCGAGAAGGTGGGCGCGCACGGCCTGCTCGTCGTCACGCCGTACTACAACAAGCCCCCGCAGGACGGCCTCTACCGGCACTTCACGGCCATCGCCGACGCCGCCGAACTGCCGGTCATGCTGTACGACATCCCCGGCCGCAGCGGTGTCCCCATCAACACCGAGACACTCGTCCGCCTCGCGGAGCACCCGAGAATCGTCGCCAACAAGGACGCCAAGGGCGACCTCGGCCGCGCCAGCTGGGCCATCGCCCAGTCCGGCCTGGCCTGGTACTCCGGCGACGACATGCTGAACCTGCCGCTCCTCTCCGTGGGCGCGGTCGGGTTCGTCTCGGTCGTCGGCCACGTCGTCACCCCGGAGCTGCGCGCCCTGGTCGAGGCGTATGTCTCCGGTGACGTCCAGAAGGCCACCGAGATCCACCAGCGACTGCTCCCGGTCTTCACCGGTATGTTCCGCACCCAGGGTGTGATGACCACCAAGGCGGCGCTCGCGCTCCAGGGCCTGCCCGCAGGACCCCTGCGCGCCCCCATGGTCGAGCTCACGCCGGAGGAGACCGCCCAGCTCAAGATCGATCTTGCCGCCGGCGGGGTACAGCTCTGACAACGGACTTCACAACTGAATAGGCAGGACACAGGTGCCTGCACCCCACACTGACAACTGCTTTTGCACGAACGTCATGCGCGCCACGTGCCCTACAGGTACGTGGCGCGTGTGGTGAGGAGAGTCTTTTGAGTCATCCGCATCCTGAACTCGGCCCGCCGCCGAAGCTTCCTGCGGGCGGCCTGCGGGTCACCCCGCTCGGTGGCCTCGGCGAAATCGGCCGGAACATGACCGTCTTCGAGTACGGCGGCCGCCTGCTGATCGTCGACTGTGGAGTGCTCTTCCCCGAGGAGGAGCAGCCCGGCATCGATCTGATCCTGCCGGACTTCACTTCCGTGAGGGACCGCCTCGATGACATCGACGGCATCGTTCTCACCCACGGCCACGAGGACCACATCGGCGGCGTCCCCTACTTGCTCCGCGAGAAGCCGGACATCCCGCTGATCGGCTCCAAGCTGACCCTCGCCCTCATCGAGGCCAAGCTCCAGGAGCACCGCATCCGCCCCTACACCCTGGAGGTGGCCGAGGGTAACCGCGAGCGCATCGGTCCCTTCGACTGCGAGTTCATCGCGGTCAACCACTCCATCCCCGACGCGCTGGCCGTCGCCATCCGCACCCCGGCGGGCATGGCGGTCCACACGGGCGACTTCAAGATGGACCAGCTCCCGCTGGACAACCGCCTCACGGATCTGCACGCCTTCGCCCGGCTGAGCGAGGAAGGCATCGACCTCCTCCTCTCCGACTCCACGAACGCCGAAGTCCCCGGCTTCACCCCGCACGAGCGTGACATCTCCAACGTTCTGCGCCAGGTCTTCGCGAGCGCCCGCAAGCGGATCATCGTGGCGAGCTTCGCCAGTCACGTCCACCGCATCCAGCAGATCCTGGACGCGGCCCACGAGTACGGCCGCCGGGTCGCCTTCGTCGGCCGTTCGATGGTGCGCAACATGGGCATCGCCCGAGACCTGGGTTACCTGAGGGTCCCGTCGGGGCTGGTCGTGGACGTCAAGACGCTCGACGACCTCCCGGACGACGAGGTCGTACTGGTCTGCACGGGCTCCCAGGGCGAACCGATGGCGGCCCTGTCCCGCATGGCCAACCGGGACCACCAGATCCGCATCGTCCAGGGCGACACGGTGATCCTGGCGTCGTCGCTGATCCCCGGCAACGAGAACGCGGTCTACCGCGTCATCAACGGCCTGACCCGCTGGGGCGCGAACGTCGTCCACAAGGGCAACGCCAAGGTGCACGTCTCGGGCCACGCGTCCGCGGGCGAACTCCTGTACTTCTACAACATCTGCCGGCCGAAGAACCTGATGCCGGTCCATGGCGAATGGCGCCACCTGCGGGCGAACGCCGAGCTGGGCGCCATGACCGGCGTCCCGCACGACCGGATCGTCATCGCCGAGGACGGAGTGGTCGTCGACCTCGTCGAGGGCAAGGCGAAGATCTCCGGCAAGGTGCAGGCCGGTTACGTGTACGTCGACGGCCTCTCGGTCGGAGGCGTCGGCGAACCCGCGCTCAAGGACCGCAAGATCCTCGGCGACGAGGGCATCATCTCGGTCTTCGTCGTGGTCGACGCGTCGACAGGCAAGATCACGGGCGGCCCGCACATCCAGGCCCGCGGCTCGGGCATCGAGGACTCGGCCTTCGGCGACGTGATCCCGAGGGTCACGGAGGTGTTGGAACGGTCGGCCCAGGACGGCGTCGTTGAACCCCACCAGCTGCAGCAACTCGTGCGCCGCACGCTGGGCAAGTGGGTCTCGGACACCTACCGGCGCAGGCCGATGATCCTCCCGGTCGTCGTCGAGGTCTGACCCGCCGTCACGGGTGGCCGTTCGCACGGCCACCCGGACCGCAGTGGGTGTGAACTCCGGGCGGGGCCCCTCGATTTGCATCGGGGCGCCCCGCTCCAGTACGTTTACGGCTCCGCCTGAACGGGAACCCGGGTGCTCCGAGCGCCGGGGAACCACTCCCGGACCGGGTGGAAATTCCGACTCAGAATCTCTGATAAAGTCGGAAACACCGAAGGGAAGCGCCCGGAGGAAAGCCGCGAGAGAGTCTCTCGGGTG
>NZ_BMVM01000007.1 GCF_014650715.1 Streptomyces bluensis
CACCACGCAACGCCTGCGCAGCCAAATGCACCGCCACCAACGACGACGAACACGCCGTATCGATCGTCACCGTCGGACCCTCAAGGCCCAGCGCATAAGCAACCCGGCCGGACGCGATACTCGGTGAGCTGCCGCTCCCCCGGAAGCCCTCGAACTCGTCGCCGGACAGCAGGACGCCGTAGTCGTTGTACATGAGACCGGCGAAGACACCGGTCTGGCTGCCCCGCAACGACGACGGATCGATCCCCGCCCCCTCGATCGCCTCCCACACCGACTCCAGCAACAACCGCTGCTGCGCATCCGTCGCCAACGCCTCACGCGGACTCATCCCGAAGAACTCGGGATCGAACCCGGCAACGTCGGTCAGGAAGCCACCGGCCCGGGTCGAGGAGGTGCCGCTGTGGTTCGGATCGGGGTGGTAAAGCCGCTCCAGGTCCCAGCCACGGTCGGACGGGAACTCCCCCACCGCGTCCACACCTTCTGAGACCAGCCGCCACAAGTCCTCGGGCGACGACACCCCACCGGGGAAACGACAGGCCATGCCCACGACCACCACCGGGTCATCGGCCACAGCCACCACCGACGAGCCCACCGGAGCCGCCGCCCGCGCCCCCAGCACCTCACCCAGCAGGAAGCCGGCCAGAACCGCGACCGTCGGATAGTCGAACACCAACGTCGCCGGCAACCGCAGCCCCGTCACCGACTGCAAGCCATTACGCAGCTCGACAGCCAGGAGCGAGTCAAAGCCGAGATCCCGGAAGGAACGAGTGTCATCAACACCCGAGGCACTCTCGTGGCCCAGGACCAGCGCCACCTGCCCCCGCACCAGATCGAGCAGCACCTCGCGCCGCTCCACCTCGTCCAGACCGGTGAGCCGCTGGAGCAGGCCGCCCGCAGCGACCATCCGTCGACGCGGCCGCACCAACGCGCGGAAGGCGGGCGGTACTTCACCCAGCTCCCGGACAGCGCGCAGATCGAGCGGTACGGGTAGAACCACCTGTTCGGGCGTCCGTAGCGCCGCGTCGAACAGGGCGAGGCCCTGGTCGACCGTGATCGCGGGAATGCCGGTGCGGGCCATCCGCTGCGGATCGGCCGTCATGCCTCCGGCCTCCTGCTGCCAGGGGCCCCATACGAGGGACACCGCGGGCAGACCCATGTCCCGGCGCAGGGCCACCAGCGCGTCGAGGAAGGCGTTGGCCGACGCGTAGGCCGCTTGTCCGACGCTGCCGAGCACACCGGCGACGGAGGAGAAGACGACGAGCGGCGCGTCGTCGGGGAGCAGTTCGTGCAGGTGCCAGGCCGCGTCGACCTTGGGGGCGAGTACGGCGTGCAGGCGCTCGGGGGTCAGGCTGCCGATGAGCCCGTCGTCCAGGACCCCCGCGGCATGCACGACACCACGCACCGACCGCCCCGCCAGGACACCCGCCAACGCCCCACGATCCGCCACATCACACGCCACCACCTCCACCCGAGCACCCAACCCACCCAGCTCGGCCAGGAGTTCACCCACCCCGGGCGCATCCGCACCCCGCCGCGACAGCAGCACCAACTCCCGCACCCCATGCACCCGCACCAGATGCCGCGCCACCACCGCACCCAGACCACCCGTACCGCCCGTCACCACCACGACACCCGGACCGGCCCACTCCACCGCCCCACCACTCGCCCCACCAGCACGCACCAACCGGGGAACGCTCACGGTCCCGCCACGTACAGCGACGTCCGATTCATCGGCGGCCAACGCGCGCAGTGCGGCGGAGAGTCGGTCGGCGTCGGCATCCGCGATGTCCAGCGTCGCGAAACGGCCCGGATACTCGGCACCGGCAGACCGCACGAGCCCGCGCACTGCGGCGGACACCACGCCCGAGCCCTGTGTCAGCACCACCAGCCGCGCGCCACGGAACCGCTCCTGCGCGACCCACGCCTGCACGAGCGCCAGCACCTGCGCGACAGCCGCGTGCGTCTGCCCTGCCACGTCCCGCACCGTGTCCTCGGCGGCCCCGAGGACTGCCACGACAAGCCCCGGAACCGGCCGGTTCACGTCGGCACCGGCACCTGCATCGGCACCGGCACTCGCACCGGCATCGGAGGCGGCACCGGAGTCCACGTCCGCTGCCAGTTCGTCGAGGTCGGCGTAGCTCCGAACGTCGGCCACCGCGTCCCGCATCGCATCGGCGAGCGCCTCTCCGCCCCCGAGCAGCGCCACAGCCGGAAGCTCCGTCGACGTCTCCGGCGCCTCGGTCCAGTCGACCCGGAACAGTGACCCGGCCGCCGTACTCGCCCCACCCAGCTGGTCACTCGTGACGGGCCGGACGACCAGCCCGGACACACGCGCCACCGGACGTCCCTCGGCATCGGCGAGGTCGACGGCGATGGCGTTCCGTTCGCTCCGCCGGACCAGTCGGGCACGTACCTCGGTCGCGCCGGACGCGTGCAGTGCGACGCCCTCCCAGGCGAAGGGGAGCGCGGGGTCACCCGTCCCCCCGGCGGCGGCGACAGCGTGCAGTGCGGCGTCGAGCAACGCCGGGTGCAGTCCGAACCCCCCGGCTTCGGTTCCGGTCGGCAGCGTCACCTCGGCGAAGATCTCGTCACCGCGCCGCCAGACCGCGCGCAGCCCCTGGAAGAGGGGGCCGTAGGTGAGGCCGGCGTCGGCCATGTCCTCGTACAGGTCGCCCGTCTCGACGCGTTCGGCACCGGCGGGCGGCCACTGCTCGGCATCGGCCCAGTCGGTCGGAAGCGGTTCGTGGGAGAGGACACCGGAGGCGTGCTGCGTCCAGGGGGCATCGACGGCCGCGTCGTCGGGGCGCGCGTGCACCGTCACGGTGCGGCGGCCGGCGTCATCGGTCTCCGCGACCCGCACCTGGATCTGCACGGCGCCCGTGTCCGGGACGACGAGGGGCGTCGACACGGTGAGGTCGTCCAGGGTGCCGAAACCGGCCTCGTCGCCGGCCCGCACCGCCAGTTCCACGAAGGCCGTGCCCGGGACGACCACCCGCCCGAAGACCATGTGATCGGCCAGCCAGGGGTGAGTGGCCGACGACAGCCGCCCCGACAGCACTACGTCCTCGGAGTCGGCCAACGCCACGGCGGCCCGGAGCAGTGGATGGTCGGCAGCGGCGAGACCCGCGGCCCGCACATCCCCGGCGCCCGTCCCGTATCCCCCGACCGGCCAGTAGTTCCGGCGCTGGAACGGGTAGGTCGGAGCGTCCGCCGGCCGGGCGCCCGTGCCCCTGAACAGCGTCGGCCAGTCCACGGGCACGCCGTGCGTGAAAAGCTGCGCGAGGGCGGTGAGCGCGGCCGCCTGCTCGGGCCGGTCCTTGCGCAGTACGGGCACGACGAGCGCCTCGTCCGGCACGGACTGCCGTACCAGCGCGGACAGCACGCCGTCCGGGCCGATCTCCAGGAAGCGCGTCACGCCCTGGTCGGTGAGGGTGCGCAGCCCGTCGGCGAAACGCACGGTGCCCCGCACATGCCGGACCCAGTAGTCCGCCGTGTTCAACGGGTCGAGACCTCCGGTGAGGTTCGACACGACAGGAATGCGCGGCTCGTCGAAGCGCAGACCGGCGATCGCCTCGCGGAACTCCTCCAGCATCGGTTCCATCAGCGGCGAGTGGAAAGCGTGCGAGACCCGCAGTCGCGCCGTACGCCGATCCGGCAGAGCGGCGGCAACAGCCAGTACGGCCTCTTCCGTACCCGAGAGCACCACTGAGGACGGCCCGTTGACCGCCGCGATCGACACACCCTCCACGAGGTACGGGGCGACCTCGGCTTCCGCGGCCTCGACCGCGAGCATCAGGCCACCCGCAGGCAGCGCCTGCATCAGCCTCGCTCGCGCCGACACCAGCGCACACGCGTCCGCCAGCGACACCACACCCGCGACATGAGCGGCCGCGATCTCACCGACCGAATGTCCCGCAAGGTACTTCGGAGTGACACCAAGGGAGGTCACCAGCCGGAACAGCGCGACCTCGATCGCGAAGAGGGCAGGCTGCGCGAACTCCGTACGATGCAGAACCTCCTCGTCCGCGCCCCAGATCACGTCACGCAGGGCGGGGTCGAGTTCGGCGAGCACCTCGTCCAGCGCCTGGGCGAACACGGGGAACCGGGCATACAACTCCCGCCCCATCCCTATGCGTTGGGCGCCCTGCCCGGAGAACACGAACGCCAGCGGCTCCTCGGACGCCGTTCCCCTGGACACCTCGGCGACGCCGTCCTCCGAGGCCAGCAACACAGCCCGGTGCCCGAACGAGGCCCGTCCCGCCGCCAGCGTGTACGCGACGTCCGCCGACGGCTCGACCGCCCGCAGCGCCTCGATCTGCGCGTCCAGCGCCTGCTGGGACCGAGCCGACAGCACCAACGGCAGTACGCCGAGCTCAACCGCCATCGGCGTCGGAGGCGTCGTCGGCGTCGGTGCCGTCTCCGGCCCCGCCTCCAGAATGACGTGCGCGTTGGTACCGCTCAGCCCGAAGGAGGACACACCGACACGACGCGGCCGCCCCGTCCGCGGCCATGCCACCTGCTCCCGCACCAGTTCCACCGCACCGGCCGACCAGTCCACGTGCGAGGACGGCGTGTCGGCATGCAGGGTGCGCGGGACGACACCGTGCCGCATCGCCATGATCGACTTGATGACCCCGGCGACACCGGCAGCAGCCTGGGTGTGGCCGAGGTTGGACTTCACCGAGCTCAGCAACAGCGGCCGTTCGCGATCCTGACCGTAGGTCGCCAACAGCGCCTGTGCCTCGATCGGGTCACCCAGGGGCGTACCAGTACCGTGCGCCTCGACCGCGTCCACCTCACCGGCGGACAACCCGGCCGACGCCAGCGCCTGACGGATCACCCGCTGCTGCGACGGACCGTTCGGCGCCGTCAACCCATTCGACGCACCATCCTGATTGACCGCACTCCCCCGAACGACCGCCAGTATCCGATGCCTGTTGCGCACCGCATCCGACCGCCGCTCCAGCAGCAGCACACCCACGCCCTCAGCCCAGCCCACCCCGTCAGCCGCGTCCGAGAACGCCTTGCACCGGCCGTCCGGCGCCAGCCCACCCTGCCGGGAGAACTCCACAAACGTCGTCGGCGTCGACATCACCGTCACACCACCGGCCACCGCCAACGAACACTCACCACCACGCAACGCCTGCGCGGCCAGATGGAGAGCCACCAGCGACGACGAACACGCCGTATCGATCGAGACGGTCGGCCCCTCGAAGCCGAAGGAGTAGGCGACCCGGCCGGAGGCGATGCTCATCGCGCTTCCGTTGCCGCGCAGGCCCTCGAACTCACGGCCGTCGAGGAGGAGCCCGTAGTCGTTGTACATGACACCGGCGAAGACACCGGTCTGGCTGCCGCGCAGCGAGGTCGGGTCGATACCCGCCCGCTCGATGGCCTCCCACACCGACTCCAGCAACAGCCGCTGCTGGGCATCCGTCGCCAACGCCTCCCGCGGACTCATCCCGAAGAAGTCGGCGTCGAAGCCACCGGCCCCTTCGAGGAAGCCACCGGCCCCGGTGGAGGAGGTGCCCAGGTGCTCCGGATCCGGGTGGTAGAGCCGCTCCAGGTCCCAGCCACGGTCGGCCGGGAACTCCCCCACCGCGTCCACACCTTCTGAGACGAGCCGCCACAAGTCCTCGGGCGACGACACCCCACCGGGGAAACGACAGGCCATACCCACGACCACCACCGGGTCATCGGCCACAGCCACCACCGACGAGGCCACCGGAGCCGCCGCCCGCGCCCCCAGCACCTCACCCAGCAGGAAGCCGGCCAGAACCGCGACCGTCGGATAGTCGAACACCAACGTCGCCGGCAACCGCAGCCCCGTCACCGACTGCAAGCCGTTACGCAGCTCAACGGCCAGCAACGAGTCAAAGCCCAGATCCCGGAACGAACGCGACGCGTCCACGCCCAAGGCGCCCTCGTGCCCCAGGACCAGCGCCACCTGCCCCCGCACCAGATCGAGCAGCACCTCGCGCCGCTCCACCTCGTCGAGCGGCGCGAGCCTGCGGACCAGGTCGGGTGCGCCGGTGCCGCTGCTCGCGGTGCGGCGGCGGGGTCGTACGAGTCCACGGAGGAGTGCGGGGACTTCCGTGCGGGCCCGTGCCGCCCGAAGGTCCAGCGGGACGGGGAGTACGACGTCGTCACCGCTCGCGAGGGCCGCGTCGAACAGGCTCAGACCCTCCTCCGCGGACACCGGGCGCATGAGCGCGGCCTCGTCGTGCGCGTCGGCGGGCGGCAGTTCGGCCGCCATGCCGGCGCCGTCGAGCTGCCACGGTCCCCAGGCCAGGGACACCGCGTGCAGGCCCTGGGCACGGCGGTGCGCGGCGAGGGCGTCGAGGTAGGCGTTGGCGGCGGCGTAGGCGGCCTGGCCCACGGGGCCGAAAGTGCCGGCGGCGGAGGAGACGAGGACGAAGGCCCGGACGTCGGGCAGGAGTTCGTGCAGGTGCCAGGCCGCGTCGGCCTTCGGGGCGAGTACGGCGTGCAGGCGCTCGGGGGTCAGGCTGCCGATGAGCCCGTCGTCCAGGACCCCCGCGGCATGCACGACACCACGCACCGACCGCCCCGCCAGGACACCCGCCAACGCCCCACGATCCGCCACATCACACGCCACCACCTCCACCCGAGCACCCAACCCACCCAGCTCAGCGAGAAGTTCACCCACCCCGGGCGCATCCGCACCCCGCCGCGACAGCAGCACCAACTCCCGCACCCCATGCACCCGCACCAGATGCCGCGCCACCACCGCACCCAGACCACCCGTACCGCCCGTCACCACCACGACACCCGGACCGGCCCACTCCACCGCCCCACCACTCGCCCCACCAGCACGCACCAACCGGGGAACGCTCACGTGACCGTCCGTGAGGGCGGTCTCCCGTTCGCCGACGGCGAGGGCCCGGCGGAGGTGAGTCCCGTCCACGGGGCCGGTACCGAGGACCAACAGGCCGATGCCGCCGGAGTGTTCGGACTCGGCGGCGCGCAGCAGGCCGCGGACCGCGGCGGGCGCGAGCCGGTCGTCACGGAGGACGACGACCAGGCGGGAGCCGCGCAGGCGCTCGTCGCGCTGCCAACGGCGGACGAGGCCGAGGGCCCGAGTGGTGAGCATGTGCAGTTCGCCGACCGGGTCCGTGACCGGGCTCGCCTCGTCGGGGCCGGCCATGAGTGGGGCCAGGACCACGTCGGGCAGGGGCGCCGTGTCCGCGAGTTCGGTGAGGTCCGCAGCGACGCGTAGGGGCGCGCCGCCGAGGGCGTCGCTGATCTCCTGGGCGAACGAGGCGTCGGAGGACTCGGTGGAGTTGGCGGGGTCGGCAAGCAGGGCGAGGGTGCCCTCGTAGGGAGGCGTCTCGGGAGCCGGGACCCAGTCGACCCGGTACAGCGTGTCGGCGGCCGTCGATGCGCCGGAGCGCGCGGCGTCGACAGGGCGTGTGGTGAGCGCGTCCACGGTCAGGACGGGGGCGCCCATGGTGTCCATGACGTCGATGGCGATGGTGTCCTCGCCCTGCGGGACGATACGAGCGCGGATCCTGGTGGCGCTGGTGGCGTGCAGGCTGACGCCTTCCCAGGCGAACGGCACACCGAGGCGGCCGTCGCCGGCGTGGGCGACGGCGTGGAGGAGGGCGTCGAGCAGGACGGGGTGGACGGCGAAGCCGGCGACGCGGTTTCCCGCGGGGAGTTCGGCCTCGACGTAGAGGTCGCCGTCCCGGCGCCAGACGGCGCTGAGGCCGCGGAAGGCGGGGCCGTACGCGAAGTCGTGGTCGGCGAGGGCGTCGTACGCGCCCTCGACGGGGACGGGTTCGGCGCCGGCAGGGGGCCACTGTGCGGGGTCCAGGGCAGTGGGTGTGGCGGTTTCGGTCTCGGCACCGGGGCTCAGTCGACCGGTGGCGTGGAGCGTCCATGCGTGCTCGTCAAGGCCCTCGTGACCGCCCTGGCCGTACGGCCCGTGCCGGCCGTCAGGGCGGGCGTAGATGGTCACGGGTCGATGGCCGGAGGAGTCGGCGGCGCCGACGAACGTCTGGATCTGGACGGCGCCGTGTTCCGGGAGTTCGAGCGGGGCCGGGAGGGCGAGTTCGGCCACGTGGTCGCAGCCGAACTCGTCGCCGGCGCGCAGGGCGAGTTCGACGAAGGCGGCGCCCGGCAGGAGGACGCGGCCGTTGATGCGGTGGTCGGCCAGCCAGCGGTGGGTGGCGAAGGAGAGGCGGCCGGAGAGGAGGGCGCCGTCGGAGTCGGCGAGGGACACGGCGGCGCCGAGGAGGCCGTGTTCGGCGGGGGCGAGGCCGACGGCGCGGACGTCCCCGGCGCCGCCGACGCCCGCGGCCGGCCAGTGCCGGCGGCGCTGGAAGGCGTAGGTGGGGAGGTCGACGGGGTGGGCGGGAGTGTCGGCGAAGTAACGCGTCCAGTCGACGGGGGCGCCGGTGGTGTGCAGGGCGGCGAGTGCCGTGGTCAGGGCGGTGGTCTCGGGGGTGTCCTTGCGGAGGGTGGCGAGGGCGACGCTGTCCCGGGATGCCGTCTCGGGGACCAGGCCGGTGAGGACGCCGTCGGGTCCGAGTTCGAGGAAGGTGCGCACGCCGTGTCTGTCCAGGGTGCGCAGGCAGTCGGCGAAGCGGACGGTCTCCCGGACATGGCGGACCCAGTACTCCGCGTCGCTCAGGTCCTCGGGGGTGGCGACGGCGCCGGTGAGGTTGGAGACGAGCGGGATGCGCGGCGGGTGGAAGGTGATGCCGGACAGGGCCTGGGCGAAATCGGCCAGCATCGGGTCCATCAGTGGCGAATGGAAGGCGTGCGAGACCCGCAGGGGTGTGGTGCGGTGGCCGTCGGCGGTGAGTCGTTCGGCGGCGTCGCCCACCGCATCGGCGGGGCCGGAGAGGACCACGGAGGCCGGGCCGTTGACGGCGGCCACGGCGACGTCGGCCGTGAGATACGGGCGTATCTGCTCCTCGGAGGCGCGTACGGCCGTCATGGCGCCGCCCTCGGGGAGGTCGGCCATCAGCGAGGCGCGGGCGGTGACGAGGGTGCAGGCGTCCGCGAGGGACAGCACGCCGGCGACGTGGGCGGCGGCGACCTCGCCGATGGAGTGCCCGGCCACGAAGTCGGGCCGTACGCCCCACGATTCGAGGAGGCGGAAGAGTGCCACCTCCACGGCGAACAGGGCGGGCTGGGCGGTGCCGGTGTGGTTCAGGGCGGATGCGTCCGTGCCCCACATCGCATCGCGTACGCCGGGCCGGAGGAGGGCGAGCGTCTCGTCCAGGGCGCCCCGGAACGCCGGGAAGGCGTCGTACAACTCGCGGCCCATGCCCAGGCGTTGGGCGCCCTGGCCGGAGAAGAGGAAGGCGGCGGGGCTGTCGGTCGCGGTGTGCCGCAGCAGGCCGGGGGCGGGGGTGCCGTCCGCGAGGGCGGTCAGGCCGGCCGGGACGGTGGTGGGGTGGGCCGTGACGAGGGCGGCGCGGTACGTGAAGCCGGTGCGGGTGGTGGCGAGGGCGCGGGCCAGGACGTCCAGTCGCAGTGGTTCGCCGGACCGGTCCAGGGCGGTGCGCAGGCGGGCCGCCTGGGCCGCCAGGGCCTGCGGGGTGCGGCCGGACAGGACGAGCGGTACGGGGGTGAGGGGTGGCGGGGTGGTCGTGGCCTCGTCGGACGGGTCGGGGGTGCTGTCGGCGGGGGCCTGTTCGATGACGGCGTGAGCGTTGGTGCCGCTGATGCCGAAGGAGGAGACGGCGGCGCGGCGGGGCTGCCCGGTGTCGGGCCAGGGCGTGTTGCCGGTGACGAGGCGTACGGTGCCGTCCGACCAGTCGACGTGGGTGTTGGGCTCGTCGACGTGCAGGGTGCGGGGCACGATGCCGTGCCGGATGGCCTGCACCATCTTGATGACGCCGGCGACGCCTGCCGCGGCCTGGGTGTGGCTGAGGTTGGACTTCACCGAGCCGAGCAGCAGGGGGCGTTCGGCGGTGCGGGCGCGGCCGTAGGTGGCGAGGAGGGCCTGGGCCTCGACGGGGTCCCCGAGGGTGGTGGCGGTGCCGTGTGCCTCGACGGCGTCGATCTGGTCGGCGGAGAGGCGGGCATTGATCAGGGCCTGTTCGATGACGCGTTGCTGGGAGGGGCCGTTGGGTGCGGTGAGGCCGTTGCTGGCGCCGTCCTGGTTGACGGCGGAGCCACGGACGACGGCGAGGACGCGGTGGCCGCCCCGGCGGGCATCGGACAGGCGCTCCAGCAGCAGGACGCCGACGCCCTCGGACCATCCGGTGCCGTCGGCGTCGTCGTCGAAGGAGCGGCACAGGCCATCGGCCGACAGGCCGCCCTGGCGGCCGAACTCCAGATGGGTGGAGGGCGTCGACATGACGGTGACGCCACCGGCGAGAGCGAGGGAGCACTCCCCGGTGCGCAGGGCGTGTGAGGCGAGGTGGAGGGCGACGAGGGAGGAGGAGCAGGCGGTGTCCACCGTCAGGGCCGGACCGGTCAGGCCGAGGGTGTAGGCGATACGGCCGGACAGGACACTGCCGGCGTTGCCGGTCAGGTGCAGGCCGCGGGCGCCGTCCTCGGCTCCGGCGCGGTACTCCTGGGCCATGGCGCCCATGAACACGGCGGTCTCGCTGCCGCGCAGTGTGGTGGGATCGATGTGCGCGGACTCGATGGCTTCCCAGGTGGATTCGAGCACGATCCGCTGCTGGGGGTCCATGGCGACCGCTTCGCGCGCGCTGATGCCGAAGAACTCGGCGTCGAAGTCGGTGGCGTCGTGGAGGAAGCCTCCGCCGGAGGCGGCGGCCGAGACCGCTTCGAGGTCCCAGCCGCGGTCGTCGGGGAAGGGTCCGATGCCGTGTCTGCCGTCGATGAGCAGGTCCCAGAGGCCGTCGGGGTCGGTCACCCCGCCCGGGTAGTGGCAGGCCATCCCGATGATGGCGATGGGTTCGTGGGCGGCGGCCTCCAGTTCCTGGACGCGCTGCCGGCTGTGCCGCAGGTCGGCGGTGGCCCGCTTCAGGTAGTCCCTGAGCTTGTGTTCGTTGTCCATCTCACGTCACCTCGACAGCGGTTACCGGTGCGGGTTGTCCTCGGCCGGGCCCGGGCCGGGGTGGTCACGGACCGGGCGTCTGCCCGGCGCGGGGGCACGGGCACGCGCGTGCACGCAGAGGGCGGCCGCCCCGGGGGATGGGCGACCGCCCCGTCTCAATGACCTGGGCCGGGACCCGGGTCGTGACGCGGGGCGTCGGCTCGGGTCAGACGGCGTGTTCTGCGCGTTCTACGGCGCGTTCTGCGGGTTCTCTCGGATGCGGCACGGTGAGAGTCTGGGTCGGCGAGGACGGGAAAAACCCTAGTAACGCCGCCGGGGCACACCGCGGCCGTCGCCTCCGGCGGAACTCCCCAACCATGGTTGAGCGCCGCATGGTTCGGAGGGGCCGGTGCGCGGGCCCTCGTCGTCGACCGTGTTCACGGCCGTACGCCGGGAGCATGCGGCGGCTTCGGGTCCGGCGCCGCGGGCGGGGCAGCGGCTCGCCGTGGGACGGGCAGTTTGGTGTGGCCCGCCCCTCGCCCGCCGCGCCCACGGCTTCCTGCCGGGGTTGTGGCGTTGCTGCGCGTGCTCCCCTGCGGCCCCGCACCTGCCGGCCATCCGTCAGCTGTCCGGGGAGGCCGGGCGGCTCAGTGGCGCCCGGCCTCCCCGGAGTGCTCGTTGCCGACGTCAGCCGGCGATTTCGATCTTTCCGTTGGCCTCGGCGGGTGCCGTAGTCGTGGGCTGGGTGCCGCCGGCCCGCCGCGTGATGCCCTTGAGCAGTTCGGCGAGGTCGACTCCCGTGGTGGAGCTGAGGAGTTCGACGCCCTGGGCCACGTTGTCGGCGACCGTGCGCGACAACTGGCCGGCACCGTCCGTGGAGATGACGGTCATCTTGTCCACGGCGCTCAGCGGCTCGGACGCCTTGGCGACGACCTGCGGCAGCACCTCGACGAGCATCTGCAGCACGGCCGCGTCGCCGTACCGCGCGAACGCGTCGGCCTTCTTCACCATCGCCTCGGCCTCGGCGGCACCCCTGGCACCGATCGCGGCCGCCTCGGCCTCGCCTTCCAGCCGGACCGCCTCCGCGATCGCCGCGCGGCGGGCCCGCTCGGCCTCACCCTGCCTGAGACCCTCGACGGCCTCCGCCTCGGCCAGCGCGGAGCGCCGCTGCTTCTCGCCCTCACCGGTCAACCGGGCCCGCTCGGCCTCCGCCTGCGCGGCGGCGATCCCGGCCAGCCGCTCGGCCTCGGCCTGCTTGACCCGGGCCACCCGCTTGGCCTCGGCCTCCTGCTCGGCGGCGTACCGCTGGGCGTCGGCGGGCTTGCGGACCTGGGTGTCGAGCTGACGGTCGGTCAGCGCGGCCTGCCGCTCGGCGACCTTCTCCTGCTGGGCGAGGATCTCCTGCTGCCGAGCGGCCTCGGCCAGCGGTCCGGCGGCAGCGGCACGGGCCGCGGCCTCGTCGGTCTCGGCCTTGATCTCCGCCTGCTTCAGCGCGAACGTCCGCTGGGCGACCGCGATCTCCTCCTCGGCCTTCAGCCGCGCCTGTTCGGCGGCACGCCGGGCGATCGCCTCGGCAATGTCGGCCTCCTGCTTGGCCCGGGCGGCCTCCGGGCGGCCGAGGTCCTCCAGGTAGGAGCCCTCGGTGGTGATGTCCTGGATCTGGAAGGCGTCCAGCACCAGGCCCTGCCCGGACAGGCTCGCCTCCGCCTCCTCCGCCACCTGCCCGGCGAAGGCAGCCCGGTCCCGGATGACGTCCTCCACCGACATCCGGCCCACGATCGCCCGCAGCGCACCGGACAGCACCTCCTGGGTGAAGCCGACGATGCCGTTCTGCTGCATCAGGAACCGCTGCGCGGCGGCGCGGATGGAGTCCTCCGTACCGCCGACCTTGACGATCGCCACGCCCTCCAGGTTGGCCTTCACCCCGCGCAGGGTGACCGCACCGCGCACCGCGACCGGGATGTGCCGCGAGGACAGGTCGAGACTGAACTTCTGCTGCACGAACGGCACGACGAACACGCCACCACCGACCACGACCTTCTGCCCGCTGTTGTCGGTGAAGACCCGGCCGGTCTCCGGGTCGGTGGCCTTCTTGCCGCGCCGCCCGGTGACGATGAACGCCTCGCTGGGACCCGCCACCTTGTAGCGGGTGATGACGACCAGCGCGATGAGCACGAGGAGTACGACGACTCCCACCACGGCGATGACAACTGAACTCACGATGGTTTCCCCTCAGCCCTCCCGGGGGACGGCGAATCGGTAGGTGTCAGGTCGATGTACGGCACGGCGGGCCGGTGCCGTGAGGTGAGGCGAGGTGAGTGGTGGTCGGGCGCTCAGCGTTCGACCGGGCGTACGGAGACGGCTGTGGGTGACAGTGCCTCGTCCACCCAGACCTCGGTTCCGCGGGCCACGGGGACCGCGCTCCTGGCCGCGAGCTTCACTGGCTGCCCGGCCAGTTGAACCAGCACCTCGCCGTAGCCGCCGACGGGGATGGCGGTCACCACGGACCCCGGGGCCCCGATCAGATCGTCCTCGCCGGGAGCCGCGCCGGACCGGTCACTCATCAGTGTCCGGCTCAGGCGGTACGCGAGCCAACCCGTGGCCACACCGGCAGGCGTGCCCAGGGCGATGGCTCCGGCCGCACCGAGTTCGGTGGTACCCATGACGATCGCGCCGGAGAAACCCAGCATGGACATGAATCCCGCGACGACCGGCAGAGACAGCCACCCGTCGAAGATTCCGTCGAGCGCGCCGACGCCGTCAAAAAGCCCTTCCATCACTCCGTCGAAGATGAGCGACAGGGCAAGGAGGACGACACCCGCGATGCCGAGACCCAGAAACCAGTCCATCCGCGCTCACCGCCTCTCCTTGCACTCCCCCGTCGGCACACGCATGCTCGCACAGCGATACGACGCATGACATTGCCTGCTTCCGGCAATCTTTACGCGGTTCTGATGCCGGGCTCCGGCGAGGATCCGGGCCAAGGTCACCACTCGCTGGAAGGGAGCCCGGTTCAACGCGGTCATCATTGCCGCTCGGCGGACAGCGGGCCCGCGGACACGTCGCAAGAGGTGGCTCCTGGCTGCCGTCCCGATGGTGCCGATTCCCGGGCGTGCCCTGATGCGGTCGCCGGGAAATCCCTGCCTGAAGGCGGCCGGGTGACGCAGGGGACGTACATTCAATACCCAGCAGGCGCAGGGCGACGGGAGGGCCCTGCCTCTGTTGTCGTCCGCAGACCGCGCACAAGGGGGAACAGTGGCCACTCGGGAACCGGACAGTACTGGGGCGCCCGGAGATCGGAACGAGGCGTCATCGATCCCTGACGAGGTGTGGCAGAGGTTCCTTGAGGACAACGAACGCACCATCAGGGACTCCGCGCCCAAGGAACCATCCGCCAGGGAGCGGACAGCCCTGCCCAGGCCCCACGGCACGGCCAACGACACCGAGCGGGAGCACGCTCACCATCAGCGGCGCGTCACAGACGCAGCTGAGCAGGACCGGCAGGAGGCGGTCGGCGAGCTCTGGCAGCCGGAGGAGACAACGACCGGACCGGCATGGCGCGACATGGACGGGCGGGCCAGACGCCGCCGGGCCGGCCGGGCACTCATGACGGTTGCCGTCGTCGTCGTGGTCCTGGGGGCGGCGTCCCATCTGTCCTCCGGCTCGGGCACCCCCTCCGAGAGAGACGGTGAAGCGACGTCGATGCAGCCCGAGGACGTTCCCGACCCGCTCCATCCAGCAACTGCCCGCCCGACGGCTCCGGTCCTGGATCCCGATCCCGCATCGCCGGTCGCCCGGACCGGGTGACGCAAGCGGGGCTTTCCCGCCGCAGGTCCGCTGTGCCCGTCTCTGCGGGGGTGGCGCGTGAGGCTGCTCGGCCGCGCTGTCGCCTACTTATGGGGAGCAATGGGTACGTCTGCGATGATGTGCCGTGCCGGTCCGGGTACGCGGGGAGGGGTTTGGGCGACGTGTCCGCACAAGGCCGTCAGTCGAGGGTGCTGTCCGTGCTGCCCTTCGTGGTCATGGGTGTGGTGGCCCTGGCCGACGTTGCGGCCGGACCGTCGATGGGCTTTCTGCCGCTGATGGCCGTGGGGCCCGCGTTCGCCCCGCTGGTGGGCGGCTGGCGGCGCACCGCGTACGTCGGCGGAACAGCGCTGCTGCTGTGCCTCGTGCTGGGCTGGTACGACGACATGACGACTCTGCGCCGTGGCTCGGTGGTCGTCGTCTCGGTCGTCGGGGTCACCTTGGCCGGGCTGGTCGCCGTGGCCATGCGTCGCAGGCGGGAGGCGGAGCTGGACAGCGTCCGGTCGATCGCCGAGGCCGCGCAGCGGGTACTGCTCAAGCCGGTGCCGAAGCTCGCCGGGCGGCTCCGGGCGGCCGTCTCCTACACGTCCGCCGTGGCTGAGGCCCGTATCGGCGGGGACCTGTACGAGGTGGTCGCCGCGCCGCAGGGGGTTCGGGTGATCGTCGGTGACGTCCAGGGCAAGGGGCTGGAGGCGGTGGAGACGGCGGCGCTGGTCCTTGGAGCGTTCCGCGAGGCGGCCCTCGACGAAGCGGACTTGGTGGCGGTCGGCAGCAGGCTGGCCCGCTCTGTCGATCGGCAACTGGACGGCGAGAAGTTCGTCACCGCGATCCTCGCCGAAGTGAGCGCCCACCAGGTCACGTTCCTCAACTTCGGTCATCCGGCGCCCATGCTGGTGCGCGGCGGCGGAACCGTGGACCTGCCCGAACCGGAGTCCTACGCGCTGCCGCTCGGCCTGAGCGCACACGGCACCGTCGACCCGCAGCCGTACCACGCGGCCTTTCTTCCCGGCGACCAGTTGCTGCTCTACACCGACGGCATCATCGAGGCCCGCGACGGCGGCGGCCGGTTCTACCCGCTCACCGAACGCGCCCATCTGCTCAAGGAGGACGACCCCGAGAGCGCCTTGGACACCCTCCGCCAGGACCTGCTCCAGCACGTCTGCGGCCCGCTCCAGGACGACGCCGCCATGCTGCTGCTGCGCTACCGGTGAAGCGCCTGGGGAGACAGCCGGACAACACTCTGGGGCCGGCATACGCTCAGCGCCCGCACGGGAGCCGACCTCAAAAAACGCCCCTTGTTGCGTCATTGCGCACATAAGCAACCCCGAACGCCTGCCTGTCTTCGCTGATCAGGCATCAAAGTGCTGTCAAAAACTCATACTTGACCTTGCGGGAAGGCCCCGCAGTGATGGCCAAGGGGAGCGGCAAGGTGAGCGGTGGAGGCAAGGGGCTGGGCAAGGTCGAGGTGCGGCTCAAGTGGGATCCGAGCCCGCTCGGGAAGCCGCCCCGGCATCTCGACATCATCGCCGCGACCTACTCGGCGGACGCCCCCTACGGGCAGCCGGCGTATGTCGTGCACTACGACAGCCGGTCACCGGACGGCACGATCAACATGACCCGGCACAGCCAGACCGGCATGGGCTTCGGGTTCGTCGAGGTGTTGGTCCTGGAATTCGACAGGCTGTCACCCGCGTACGGGCGTGTGGTGGTCGGTGTGGCCATCCACCAGAACAGTGGGCCCCTGACGTTCGGGGAGGTGTCCAACGCGGGGGTGGTCGTCGTCCAGGGATACGAGCAGTTGCTGGTGGACGACTTCGAGCAGGTCGCCGATGCGACGGCCGCGACGGTCAGCGAGTTCACCAGGGATGCCTCGGGAGCCTGGCAGATGCGCGAGATGATCCGGGGATTTGACAGTGACCCGGTGCTCTTCACCGCCGAAATGGGCAGCAGACAGCAGTGAGCGCGCCCCGAGGGGTCCAGTGACGGCGCGGTGGCGCAGCAGCGTCCATCCGTGCGGCATCCCGGGGCGGGCAGTCAGCATTCGAGATCCCATCCGTGCGATTTGGTGCCTGAGGAAGCCGGCGCACCTTTGATGTTCGAGGACGTTGGTCCGCGCCAAGTGGTACTGCCTGCCACGGCTCAAGGTGTGGATCCGCCTTCGACTGTGCGGCCGCGAACGAGGGGCAGGAAGACCTCGTCCACGATCTCGCTCAGCAACTCGTCGGGGACCTCGGGCAGACCACGCAGGGCGTATTCGCCGCGCAACAGCATCATCGGCACCGACGCCACGCGCGGATGCACCACACCGGCCGCCGCCTCGCCCCGAGCCACGGCGCGCTCAAGCAGCGTCAGCCACGCCGCGTCCGTGCTGCTCCCACCGGCTTGCTCCCGCAGCAGCGTGAGCAAGCCGGGATCGTCGGCCGCTGCCGCGAGCAGGTCGCGCAGCACAGCCCCCTGCGGTGACGACCATGTCTTGTTCGCCGCGCGCAGCAGCGCCAGCGCGTCGCCGCGCAGCGTCCCCGTGTCCGGGACCTGCAACTCCGCGTCGGCCAGGTAGCGGTAGGCCGCGACACCCAGCACCGCGCGCCCCGGCCAGCGCCGGTAGATCGCGTTCTTGTTGGTGCCCGCGCGCTGCGCGACCCGGTCCATCGTCATGCCCGCATAGCCGGCGGTCCGCAGTTCCTCGGCCGCGGCGCGCAGGATCGCGTCCTCCAACGCCGCGCCACGGCGCCGGGTAGCGCCGCCGCGCTGTTGTTCAGGCGCCATCGTGGACCCTCCTCCCCATTTAGGGTACGGTTCGTACCCTAAATGAATCGCAGATCGAAAGAATCGGAGCAGCGGTGCGCGCCTTCGGCATCAACTACGACACCGGTTTCACTTCCGGCGGGACCACCACCCATGAACCGTTCCTCCCGGACATTGTCCAGCGTGAAATGCGGGTGATCCGCGAGGACCTGCACTGCGACGCGGTCCGCATCACCGGCGGCCACGCCGACCGCCTGGAGACCGCCGCGCGCGCCGCCGCCGACGCGGGTCTGGAGGTCTGGTACTCGCCGTTCACCCATGGCCTGACCCAGGACGAACTCCTGGCGTTCCTCATTGACGGTGCCGAACGCGCCGAGCGCCTGCGCCGTGACGGTGCGCGCATCGTGTACCTCACCGGCTCCGAGATCACCTTGTTCACCCACGGCTTCCTGCCGGGCGACACGCTGCGGGAGCGGTCGGCGACACTGGCCGATCCCGTCGCGTTCCGCGCCCTGCTTCCCCGACTGCACACCACGCTCAACACGTTCCTCGCCCGAGTCGTCACCGAGGTCCGTGCCCGCTTCGGCGGCCCGATCGGCTACGCGTCCGTCGCCTTCGAGGGCGTGGACTGGACACCGTTCGATGTCGCCGCCACCGATGCCGGCTATCGCGACGCGACCAACGCCGACACGTTCTCCGACGCGCTGCGCGCGCAGGTGGCGCAAGGCAAGCCGTTCGGCGTCACCGAATTCGGCTGTGGGACCTTCCGCGGCGCCTTCGACCTGGGCGGACGCGGGGACTCGATCGTCGAGTGGAGCGAGGACGCGCGGCCGGTGAGGATGACCGCCGGGACGGTGCGCGACGAGCAGGAACAGGCCTCTTACATCCGGGAGATGCTCGACATCTATGACGCAGCCGGTGTCGACGCCGCCTTCGTCTACACCTTCGCCCGCTGGGACCTGGCGACCACAGCCCGCCACGATCCGGAGCACGACTTCGACACCGCCAGCTTCGGTGTGGTCAGGGTCCTGCCGCCCGGCGCAGCCGAAGGACCGTATGCGGAACTGGGGTGGGAGCCCAAGGCCGCCTTCCATGCCATGGCCCAGTTCGGCCAAGCCCGTAGGAAGAAGGCTGCCGAGGAGACGGCCGAGGCCTGACCAGCGGAGCTCTCCCGCGCCGCACGGCCCGCCACTCGGCTCGCGCCCCTGCGCGGGCAGGGCCCGCGCAGCCGGCGACCGCCGCCGTCCGCCGACTCCAACCGGCGAAACGTCATGTCGGTGCGGACCCTCGCAGCGCTGACCGCCCTGCCCGCGTGGGACCACACCCGCAGCCCCGCCGGGCGCGCCCCCGACGCCGAACTCGCCTGACTGACGTTCATAAGGGGCGTATGCCCTGTCCGAGTCTGCCGCCCCCGGTGCGCTCCTGCGCGAGAGCGGACGGGCGAGGTCTGCTGTCGCCCGGGGCCTGTGTCATCGGGGAGCGCGGTCTACGATCAACGCTGCCGAGTGAAAAACCGCTTACCGCCGGGGGACTTCGGGCTATGGACGACGGTGATCTGATACTCGCTGACCGCTACCGCCTGGTGCGCCCGCTGGGGCGCGGCGGGATGGGCGAGGTGTGGGAGGCACAGGACACCAGCCTACGGCGGCCGGTCGCGGTCAAGGTGATCTCGGTCCTTGCGGGTGGCGGCAGTCGGGCCGACGAGGCGCGCGCCCGGTTTCTGCGGGAGGCGCGGATCACCGCCGCGCTTCAGCACCCCCATATCGTGACCGTCCACGACCTCGGTGAGGCAACCACCGGCCAGGGCACGACGCCGTTCCTCGTGATGGAACTGCTCCGGGGCGAGGGCCTGGACGCCGTTGTCCGGCGCGGACCTGTCGGCGAGGAGGAGGTGGCGCGGTGGGGGGCGCAGGTGTGCGACGCGCTGGGTGAGGCGCATGCCGCCGGCATCCTCCACCGCGACATCAAGCCCGCGAATCTGTTCGTCGCGGCCTCGGGCGGCCTGAAGGTGCTCGACTTCGGGATCGCCCGCGCCGCCGACCCCTCGGCTACCGGTGACCGGCTGACCCACACCGGTTTCATGGTGGGCACGGCCGCGTACATGGCACCGGAGCAGGCACGCGGGCGCCCCGAGCAGCGCAGCGACCTGTACTCCCTCGGGTGTGTGCTGTGCGAACTGCTCACCGGACGGCTGCCGTTCGACGCCCCGGACACCCTCGGGTACGTCACGGCGCACCTTCACGATCCGCCCCCCGCGCCGAGCAGCCTCCTGCCCGGCGTCTCCGCTCCGTGGGACCGCCTGGTCGGTCGGCTGCTGGCCAAGGACCCGCGCGAGCGGTACGAATCGGCCGCCGTGCTCGCCGACGAGCTGCGGCGCCTCGGTGGTGAACGGCAGGCCGTACCCGCGGCCCGTCGCTACACCCCCACCGTCGCCGACCAGGGAGCGCGCGGAGCGAGCTCACCGCCTTCGGCTGCGCCCGTGTCGGACGATCTCGCGGCGGCATCCACGGTTCAGGCGCCCGCCGGGCCGTCCGGTGGAACAGGCATGAGCCGGCGCAGCCTGCTCATGAGGGGCGCGGGTGTCGCCGCGGTCGCGGTCGCCGGAGGGGCGGCGGCGATGTACCTGACCGGCGACCCCGAGCGGGACCCGGTCGCCTGGTCGCAGAGGATCGCAGACGTCGACGTGATCAACTCCGACGGTCCGAACGTCGTCCTGGCCGACGGCCGGTGTCATGTGGCCGCCGGTCACTACTACAAGGAGACGGCCGCACTCCACACCTTCGACGTCGCCACCGGTAAGCGTCTGTGGACGGCGTCCCTCAACGCGGCCTGGTCCCGGGAAACACGCTTCACCGTCGTCGGCGGCACGGTACTGGCCCTGACCCAGGACTCCGGGAACAAAGGCGGACTGGTGCACGCCTTCGACGCTGCCACCGGCGAGCGCCGATGGCAGAAGTCGGTCTCCTACAGCGCCATGAGGCTGGATGTGCACCGGCCCAGCGGCCTGCTGATCACCGGTGAGGACGGTTACGTGACCGGAGTCGATCCGCGCACCGGCGCCTCGCGATGGGGGATCGACGCATCCTCCCCCTACGACGCCGCATGGCTCCTGGCCGGCGACCTGATCCTCTTCAGCGACGGAACCGCAGTGCTCGGCAAGACGGGCAAGGAACTGTGGACACGCTCCGGCTTCCAGCCGCTGGGCGACCTGGCGCAGCCCCTGGGTGAGGGCCTGCTCTGCTACGAGGCCGGCAGGAAGGACCCGGTCGACCTCGTCTGCCGCAAGGCGGACACGGGTGAGGTGATGTGGCGGAGCCCGTTCCAGAAGACCAAACCGGACCAGCTCAGGACCGACGCCTTCCAGCCACTCGACGAGCTGGTGTCGGGCACCACGGTGTTTCTTCCGCTGGCCGCGGGGTCCCGCCGGAAACCGACCGCGCTGAACGGACTCACCGGCGAGCAGACCTGGACCTACGGCAGTTCGTACCAAGAGGTTGGCCTGGAGACTCGGGCGACGACCAGCGTGGCCGGCGGGTTCGTCCTGCTCACGGGATCGGGGCTGGTGTGCCTGGCCGCCGACGACGGCACACAACGGTGGCACGCCGATCGTCAGAGGGCGCAGACCACCGGCACATACGCCCTGCTCTCCCGGACGGAGCAGGCACGAGTGCTCCAGCGCTGGACCAGCGCCCGGATCGTCGGAGTGGAGCACGGCCGCACGCTCTGGGCAGGCCAGTTCGACAGCACGGCCATCAGCGAGCCCGCCGCGAGCGGCGACTCGATCGTGGTCCTCGACGGCAGCGGCACACTGTGGGCGGTGCGCGTGTGACCTGGCCGTTGAGCCAGGCCCCGCCGTGGGCCGGCGATGGCTGCCGCGCGTCTGCCCGAAGTACGGCATGAACGGGGCTGCGCACGGACTGGGAGACGACCACGTCGAGTGCTGCGGTGGTCCGGGAGCTGCGCTTCTCCCTCTCCGGGACGGGGGACCCGCGGGTGGCCGCCGTCCCGGCACGTCTCCGCCGACACGCCGACGCGGTCAAGCCCAGTCCCAGTCGCAGCCCTTCGCCGAGTCAGCCCGCGGGGGCGGTGGTCGGGCCGTGGGCCGGTCGGCACTCGAAAGCTGTCCAGCCGCTCCCGGCCGGGGCCGCGAGCAGCTCGAAGCCGCCGGCGGTGATCAGCTCGCCCCATTCGGTGGCGGTGCGCTCGCGACCGCCGGTGATCAGCAGCATGTCCAGGTCCACGACGGCCGCGAGATCCGGGGAGGCCGCGCCGACCACCCGCTCCAGGACGAACAGCCGCCGCTCGGGGTCCAGTCCCCAAGCCTCCCGCACGGTCCGCAGCACACGCACCGCGTCCGCGTCGGGCAGGTCGTGCAGCACCTGCTTGAGCACGAGGGCCTGCGTGTCCGGGGGCACGGTCGCGGTGTCGTCGGCCACGGTCCCGGAGCAGTGCGGGTGACGGTCCAGCAGCGCCTGGAGGAACAGGCCGTCCCCGCGCAGTTCGGCCACGCGGGAGACGGGGCCCAGGTCGATCAGCGAGGTCAGGTAGTCCAGATTGCCGCGGTGGGTGCTCGCCACGGCACGGGCAACGCGTCCGGCGGCGTCGGCGTCCGCCCGCAGATGGTCGTGGTACGGCTTTCCGAAGATCTTCGGGAAGGCCGGTTCGCCGGTCCGCAGGGTGTCGAGGATGTCGCCGTACGGCAGCCAGGTGAGTGGGTCGCCGTACAGCAGCACCTGGTCGCGGCGGGACTCGGGCACGTCCGAGCGCAGCAGTTCCGCGGCCGGGGTGAGGGCGAAGCGGCCGTCCGGCCCCTGGGTGAAAACGCCCAGCGCGGCGGCCGCCCGCAGTGCCCGGGCGAGCGCGTCCGGGGCGGCGCCTACGGCCTCGGCCAGGTCGGTCGCGTCGCGCGGGCCGTCGACCAGGCGGTCGGCGACGCCGAGCCGGGCCAGCGCCCAGATCGCGCGGCTGACCGCGGCGGCCACCGGGAAGAACATCAGCTGGTGGCCGGGGGTCATGCCGGGCAGGGCACCGGGCGAGAACCGCCGCCCGGCGTCGCGGGGCCTGTCGTGCGTGTCCGTCACGTCCGCTCTCCTGATCCTCGTCTCGTGGGCATCGTGGGTCTGCGGTCCGCGCGGCGGGTCATTCGGGCCGGTTGGCGGTGGCCCGCCCGACCCGGTAGGGCGAGGTCACGTTCTCGTACGACAGATGCATCATCATGCCCAGCACGGCGTGGTCGCCGATGTGGCAGTGGTCCATCCAGATGCCGGGGTTGTCGGCCCGGAAGGCGACCTCCCAGACCTCGCCGACGCGGACGTTCACCGTGTCCAGCCACACCGGACTTCCGGTCACCGGGCGGCCGTTGCGGCTCAGCACCAGGACGTGATGGCCGTGCAGGTGCATGGGGTGGTCGAAGTGGCTGCGGTTGGCGAACCGCAGCCGGACCAGGTCGCCCTCGCGGACGGTGAGGTTCGGGGCATCGGGGAAGGCCGTGCCGTTGACCGTCCAGGTGACGCGGAACCGGCCGTCGTAGAAGCCGATCTCGTTGTCGAACACCATCGTCTTGGTACGGGTGAAGCGGCTGTCGGGACCGAACGGTGTCGGCGCGGGCGTGCCGTAGGCCGTGGGGTCGAACTCGCGCGAGGGGAGGTCCGGTGTCACCTCGCCGCGCCCGTCCGCGCTGATCAGCAGGCCCTGGTCACGGGCTCCCACGAAGTCCTGGATCTCGGTGAGACGTACGGGACGGTCCGGCATGACGAACTCGATGTCGTAGCGGCCGCCCGCGCCGATGGCCAGCTTCCGGTCGCTCACCGGCGTGGGACCGCGCACGGCGTTGCCGTCGAGGGCGGTGACCCGGAAGGAGGTGCCGGTGAGGGAGAACTCGTGGGTGAGACGGTCGGAGTTCAGCAGCCGCAGCCGTACCCGCTCGCCCGGCGCTGCCCGGCGGCGCTCCAGGCGGTCGGCGAGGCCGAGCGCGGGCACGGTGGCGCCGTCGTCGGTCTTCCAGGAATGCATGGCGAGGTACCAGTCGTGGTCCACCGGGGTGGGCTTCGGCGGATCGATGATCAGCGCGCCGAAGAGCCCCTTCATCTGCTGCACGGAGGTCTGCTGGTGGGAGTGGTACCAGTGGGTGCCGGACTCGTCGGGGCGGAAGCGGTAGACATGGGTGCCGCCGGGACGGATCGCGTTCTGGGTGACGCCGGGGACGCCGTCCTCGGCGTTCGGCACGTCGACCCCGTGCCAGTGGACGGCGACGTTCGTGCCGGGCAGTTCGTTCCGTACGGTGACCTCCACCAGCTCGCCCTGCCGCACCCGCAGGGTCGGCCCCGGGAGCCGGCCGTCGAACGCCCAGGCGCGCACGGTACGGCCGGAGGCGAGACGTACGGTCCTCTCGGCGGCCACCAGCGTGAAGCGGCGGTCGGGGCGCTCGTCGCGGGGGCCGGTCAGGGCGGTCACCGAGGTCGTGCCGCGCGCGGCGGCGGACTCCCCGCCGCCGTGGTGTCCGCCCGGCATGCCGTCGGCGGGCGCCATGTTCATGTTGTCCGGCAACTTGCTGCTCGCGGCGGCCAGGTTCACCGTCACGGTGCCGGCGACGGCGACCGCGGTCACCATGGCCACGGCCCGCAACGCCCGCACCGGGCGGGGGGCGCGGCGGCGCGGGCGGGAGCGGGCGGCGAGCCAGCGGCGGGTCTGGCGGAACCAGGCGAGAGCGGCGAACAGCACCACCGCCGAGTGGATCAGCAGCGCGGGCCCCAGCAGGGGCGGGGCCAGGACGGTGAACAGCGCTGTCCACAGCCCGACGAGTGCGCCCAGGGCGGCGGTCTGCAGGGGCACGACGGCCGTCGGCGAGAAGGCCGCGACACGGGTCTCCAGGGACGGTCGCCGGGCCCAGGCCACCAGGCGCGGCAGGGTGCCGGCAAGGGCCGCGGCGGCCGGCACGGCCAGCGCCGGCAGGGCCACGGCGACCCGGTCGACGGCGAACAGCCAGCTCTCCCGGCCCATCAGCGTGACGGTGGTGATCCTCATCAGGACGACCAGCGTGCCGATCCCCACGAGGGCCAGCAGCGTCACGGCCCGCGCCCGGCCACGCCGCCGGGACCGCTCCACCGGCCACCGCCCCGCGCAGAGCGCGGCCGTCGTCCAGATCAGTACGTTGAGCGCCGCGGCCTGCATGTCGGCGTTGAGCAGCATCTCGAACACGGTGGCGTCTCCTGAAGCGGGGCGGAACGGTCGAAGGCCGACCGGACGGGACGGTGCGGACGACGGTCGGCCGACCGGAACGGGGCGGAAGGAGGACGGTCAGGGAACGTACGGACGGCACGGGCGCAAGGACGGCACGGGCGCAGACGCGGGCCGGTCAGCCACACGCGCGTGCCGGGTGCCGGGTGCCGCAACACGCCGTCGTGTCGGCACCGGCGTCACCTCGACGGCACCGCCGCGGCCGCACCGGTGTCACGGGCAAACCGGGTCCGGGGCGGGCGGTTCCAGGGCGTGGCCCTCGGTCCACAGCTGTCCGGCCGCGGTCAGCAGCGTGCGCCGGTCGTGTTCCGGCGGGCCCGGCCGGGCCGGAAGCAGGGGGACGGCGGTGCTGGCGCCGGAACGGACCGAGCGGTGCTGACGGGCGATGGCGGTGAGGCCCTGCCCGGGGCCGGCCTCCAGCAGCAGGTGGTCGCCGGTGGCGAGCAGCGCGTCGAGGGCGGGCCAGAACAGCACGGGGTCCGCGAGCTGCCGGGCCCAGAACTCCGGCCGGACCGCGCGGGCGGCGTCGAGCGGGCCGCCGGTGTAACCCGAGTACAGCGGCCAGGCCGGTGCCCCGGGCCGGACCGCCGCCACCAGGTCGCGGCCCCGCTCTGCGGCCCGGTTCATGACGGGGCTGTGGAACGCCTGCCGCGCGGCGGCCCGGCGGCAGGTCAGGCCGTCGGCGCGCAGCTTCTCCTCGACCTCCCGCAGCTGCGGGTCGGGGCCGGCCAGGAGGGTCTGCCGGGGCGCGTTGACGGCGGCGACCGCCACCTGCCCGCCGGTCGGCAGGTATCCGGCGAGTTCGTCCACGGACGCGGCGACCGCGAGCATGCCGCCCGGCCCGGTCGCGACGGCCGCGTCGACCCGGTCGCGCAGCACACGGACGGCGTCCGGCAGGGTGAACACGCCCGCGACGGTGGCCGCCACGAGCTCACCGACGCTGTGTCCGAGGAGCGCGGCGGGGGTGACGCCCCAGCCGAGCACCATGCGGCCCAGCGCGTACCCGATGCCGAAGAGCAGCGGCTGGGCGCGGGTCGCGTCGTCGAGCGGCACGTCCGGGTCGCCCGAGAGCCATTCGTCGCGCAGCCGGTGTCCCTCGGGTCCGAGTGCGGCGAAGACCTGGTCGAGTGCCCGGGTGAACAGCGGCTCGTAGCCGTACAGGCCGGTGGCCATGCCGAGGTGCTGCGTGCCCTGGCCGGGGAAGAGCAGGACGACGGGCCGGTGCCGCGGCGGGCGGGGCGGGTGACCGCCGCTCAGGGCCCCCACGGCCTCGTCGACGGTACCGGCGACGGCGGCGCCCCGCACGGCGCCCGTGCCGCGCCGGTCGGCGACGAGACGGACCGCGCGCGGCAGCCGGCCCGGCGCGTCGTCCAGGGTCAGGTACCGGCGCATCGCGTACCGCCGACGGCTCTCGCGATTCTCGTCCGGCGCCGACCACAGCAGCAGATACGGGGCCGTTCGCGTGGGTTCCACCGCACTCACCTCCAGGCTCGACCCGACGAAGCCTGGGCACGGCCTCTCGAATACCCATGGAGGCGTCCTGAACCCCCGGCTGAGGCGGCCCGGGGGCGCGTCTCTCCAGCGATCCTCCGCGCGTGCTTGAGATCGCCCCCCGACGCTGGGCGCCCCAGGTCGGCGGCCGTGAGGCCCGGGCGGACGGAGAGCTCTGAGCCATGGACTGGTGGACTCACATCCTGGTGCCGGTGGCCGCGGTCGCCGGCGGTATGGCGGCGGGCGGCATGATGATCGCCGTACTCGGCGCGCCCCTTCTGCTGACGTTGCCGCCACAGCGGTACGTCGCCCTGCACCAGCTGCTGGTGACACGGTTCGACCCCTTCATGCCGGCCTGTCTGCTCACAGCGCTGGCGGCGAACCTGGCGTTGGCGGTGGTGGCCCCCCGGGGCGCCGCGCAGGCGCTGTACGCCGTGGCGGTCGTGTTGCTGACCGGTACCGTCCTCGTCTCGCTGACGCGGAACGTCCCGATCAACAAGTGGCTCAAGACGCTCGACCCCGACTGTCTGCCGCCGGACTTCGACCGGCTGGTGCACCGGCGGGTGCGCTGGCGCAACTGGAACCTGGTGCGCGCCTCCTTCACCCTCGTCGCGCTCGGCGTCAACGGCGTGGCGATCGGCGTGCTGATCTAGCTGTACTGCCCAGCCAGGGTCCTTCTGATGGATCTCCGTGGCGTTGCCGCCGCGCTCCGGGCCCCGCCCCGCGGGCGAGCACACCTGGGCGCCTCTGCCGCGGGGCTCTTCCCTTTCCGCACTCCGGAGGTGTGCGCAATGACGAGCGAACCACGGGCGGCCCTGCGGCCGCCTGAGACCGTCCCCGACGCGGAGGGCCGTCCCGTCGTCGGCCTGGACATGCCGGCGGCCGGACGGGCGTTGCGGCTGCTGTTCGCGGCCGTCGCCGTGTGGTACCGGGTGGACCGTGACAGCCGGTTCGACGGGGCCTACTTCCTGCGCACGGTGCTGTGCTGCGTCCTGGTCGCCGTCGCGTACACGGTGGCCTACCGGCTGCTGTCGGCGCGGCTGCTGGACCGAGTGAGCCCGTGGACGGGCACCGCGCTGTTCCTGCTGCCGTCGCTGCTCTACCCGCTGGACATCGGCCCGGCCGCCCTGCACGACGGGCTGGGCCTGTACACGCTGCTCGGGTTCGTGCTGTGCCCGCTGACCCGGTACGCGGGCGCCGAGGTGACGGCGTTGCCCGCGCTGGTGACCGGGCGGCGCCGGCACCGGCTGTACTCGCCGTTCAACATCGCCGACCGGGCCGCCATCGCCTTCCGCACCTCTCCCGGTGGGAGGTGGTGGACGCTTGCCGCGGTGGTGACCGGCTGCTACTTCGTCGCGGTCTGGGTACTGCCGCTGGCGCTGGTGACGGGCCCGGTCAAGGACGCGGTGGACGGTTACGAGCCGCCCATGTGGTGGTCCCTGGTCCTGCTGCTGCCGGCGGCTTGTCTGGCGCTGCGGGCCCGTCGTGCCGCTCCGGGCCCGGACCGGCGGACCTGGGCGCTGGCCGCGCTGTTCCTGGTGTGCGCGATCCCTGCCGGGACGAACGTGCCGGACATGCTGTGGGGCGGCATCATGCTCATCGGCATCGTCACAGCCGTCGTCCGGGGCGTACGGCGACTGCGGCGTCGTACGCCGGCGGCGGGCTGAGGCGCCCCCTCCTGCGTCGCCGCGGCCCCGGCCGCCGGTTCGTCCGGCGGCCGGGGCCGACGTTGGTCCGCGCGGGGCTCACTTACGGCCGTGCGAGGCGCCGTCCTCCCGGGGCAGCAGGAACACCAGGCCCAACGTGACCAGGACGACGGCGAGTTGGGCCAGCATGGTCACGACGACGGCGTCCACGTAGTCCCCCGGGCGCGCGGCGGCCGGATCGTCCACGAGCGCGTAGAACACCCCGCCGGTGACGGCGACGCCGACGGCGGCGCCCGCCTGCCGGAAGGTGGAGAACACCCCGGACGCGGAGCCCGCGTCGGCCCGCGCGACACCGCTGAGCGTGACGTTGAGGACGGGTGTGCTGACCAGGCCGACGCCGATTCCGAACAGCAGCAGGCCCGGCACCACCGCAGGCATCGTGAGGGAGTCTCCCGCGGCCGCGACGGTGACCGTCAGCAGCGTCACGCCGGCCACCGCCGCGAGGTTGCCGCCGACCAGCACCCGCCGCCCGTGCTTGCGGGCCAGGGGGATCGCCAGGAAGGAGGCGAGCGTGGTGCCGAGCGCCCACGGCAGCAGGCACTGTCCGGCCTGCTGGGCGTCGAAGCCGAGGCCGTGCCGGAGGAACAGGACGAAGACGAAGAAGAACCCGGTCATCAGCGCGGCGAGGTTGAACGTCACCAGCACGCCGGCCGTGAAGACCCGCCCGCCGAACAGGTGCAGCGCGATCAGCGGGGCTCCGCCCGCCCGTTCGCGCCGTCGCTGGTGTGCCACGAGCAGTCCCAGCGCCGGTGCCGAGGCGGCCAGCGCCGCCCACGCCCACCAGGGCCAGCCCAGTTCCCTGCCGTAGGTCAGGGGGCACAGGAACAGCAGCAGCGCCACGGCCGCGAGCCCCACCCCGGCCAGGTCGAGGCGGCGGCCGTCCGGTTCCCGGGACTCCCCCAGGTAGCGGAGTCCGCCGATCACGGCCAGCACACCGACGGGCAGATTCACCAGGAACAGGGCGCGCCAGCCCCAGCCGAACAGGTCGGCCTGCACCAGAACCCCGCCCAGGACGGGTCCGGCCAGGCTGGCCAGGCCGATCACGGCGGCGTACAGGCCCATCGCCGGGCCGCGGCGGGCGGTCGGCACCATCAGCTGGAGCACCGTGAGGACCTGAGGTCCCATCAGGGCGGCCGAGGCCCCCTGGAGGACCCGGGCGAGCACCAGCAGCGGCACGCTGACGGCCGCCGCGGCCAACGCCGAGGCGAGGGTGAACCCCACGGTCCCGGCGAGGAAGACACGGCGGCGCCCCACGAGGTCGCCCAGCCTGCCGCCGGTGACCAGCAGCAGGGCGAACGGCAGGGCGTATCCGGCGAGCACCCACTGCGCCGCGGCCTCCCCGGCGCCGAGATCGTGCTGGATCTCGGGCACGGCGACGTTGACGCCCATGACGTCGAACTGGTTCATGAACGCGGCCAGCAGAACCACGGCCAGCGCCCGCATCGGGCGCCGGGTCGCGGGTGCGGTCGGCGGGCCCTCCGGGGCCACCGGGGGCCTGGGCGTGGCGCTCATGGCAGCAGCGCCACGGCCAGGGCGTTGACGGCCAGCGCGGTCAGCGCGAACGCGGTCCGCAGCCGGTGCCAGGAGCGCCAGGGCGGCCGCGGGTCCTGCCAGTCGGCCGGGAGGGCCGCCGGGTCCAGGGCGTGCACCTTCTTGTTGATCGGCACGTTGCCGAACTGGGAGACGACCTGTACTCCGACCATGGCCAGCAGCGCCACGCCGAACAGCGCGCGGACGGTGCCGCCGTCGGCCACGAACAGCAAGGCGAGGTCGGCGAGGACTCCCACCGTGACCACCAGCGGCATCACCGGGTGGTAGCCCTCGCCGAGTTTGCGGTGGAGTTCCACGTACCGGTCCGCGGGCAGTGTCTGCACCGCCGGCAGCACGCTGACCGCCACGGCGAAGAACACTCCCGCCACGACGCCGCTGCCGATGACGGCAGCTGTGCCCAGCAGTTCGATCATGGGCCCCTCACTTCCGCGCCCGCCCCGCGGCGGACGACGACTGATGGCGACGGATGACACGACGTCGCTGGACAGTGCCCGCGCGGCCTCAAGACCCATTCGAGCCGGGCTCGACACCGGCCCCGCGTCCGGGGCGGGGCCAGTGCGCTCCATCGTGGCTCGACAAACGCCCGAGGGGTGCCGGACAGCCTGTCGGCACCGGTCGCGCCGAGCCGTGTGCGGCCCGCGTCCGCCGTACGCGCCGTACGTCGCCGGAGAGCGCGTCCCGCCCTCCGCCGCCGGGCGTGCGGTGCGGCTTCACCGCCCCGGCCGACATCCCAACACGAGGAGCGCACATGTCTGGTATCGCCGGATGGGTCGACCACCGTCGCGACCTGACGCGCGAGCGGGCCACCGTCCGCGCGATGACCGCGACCATGGCCTGCCGCGGCCCCGACGGAGAGGGACTGTGGTCCAGCGAGCGCGCGGTGCTCGGCCACCGCCGGCAGATCACCGTGGCCCCGCAGGCGCCGCCCGAACCGGTCGCGTTCCTCTCCGACGGCGAGACGGTGGCGGTGGCCGCGCTCGACGGGGAGATCTACAACGCGGCCGGGCTGCGCCGGGAACTGGAGGCGTGCGGGCACCGCTTCCGCGGCGACGGTCACACCGAGGTCGTCCTCGCCGCCTACCTGCGCTGGGGCGCGGACTGCGTACGGCGGCTGGTGGGCGTCTTCGGCATCGCCGTGTGGGACCACCGCGCCCAGGAACTGCTGCTGGCCCGGGACCGGCTCGGCAACAAGCCGATGTTCTACCACCCCACCGAGCACGGAGTGGTCTTCGGCTCGGAGCGCAAGGCGATCCTGGCCCATCCGCTCGTTGAGCCGGTCGTCGACCTGGACGGCCTGCGGGAGATCCTCTCGTACGCCGGGACGCCCGGGCACGGTGTCTTCCGCGGGATGCACCAAGTCCGCCCCGGCCATCTGGTGCGGGTCAGCCGCGCGGGCCTGCGCGAGGAGACGTACTGGGCGCTGGAGGCCCGGGAGCACACCGACGACCTGGACACCACCGTGCGCACCGTACGGGAGTTGCTGGAGCAGGCGGTGGCCGAGCAGCTGGACGCCGACGTGCCGCTGTGCCTGATGCTGTCGGGCGGTCTCGACTCCAGCGGGGTGACCGCGCTCGCCGCCCGGGCGCTGCGTGAGCGGGGCGCGCCGCCGCTCAGGACGTTCACCGCCTCCTTCCGCCAGGAGGAGGAGTTCCAGGCCGACGAGGTGTGGTCGACGCCGGACGCCCCCTACGCACGGGAACTGGTCGAGAAGGTCGGTGCCGAGCACACCGACGTGGTGCTCGGCACGGAGGACCTGCTGGATCCCGTGGTGAAGGCCAACACCCTGCGGGCGAAGGACGTGCCGAGTCCGCTGGGCAACATGAACACCTCGCTGTACGTGCTCTTCCGGGCGATCCGGGAGCACGCCGACGTGGCGGTCCTCGGCGACGCCGCCGACGGGATCTTCGGCGGCACCATGTGGATGTCCATGCCGCCGCTGCTCAAGGCGCGGACGTTCCCGTGGACGGCGATGGCGCAGTGGAGCGGCGGCCGCAACGGGATGGGCACCGACCTGCTGGAGGCCGGACTGCTGGCCAAGCTGGACGTGCCCGGCTACTGCTCCGACCGCTACCAGGAGGCGATGGCACGCGTCCCGCACGTGCCCGGGGCCTCCGGCGAGGAGCGCCGGATGCGGGAGATCTGGTACCTCAACGTCACCAGTTGGCTGGAGACCCTGCTGCCGCACAGCGAGTCGGTGGCGCAGTCGCTGGGCCTGGCCCTACGCCTGCCGTACTGCGACCACCGGCTGGTCGAGTACGTGTTCAACGCGCCGTGGTCGATGAAGGGCTTCGACGGCCGGGAGAAGAGCCTGCTGCGCGCGGCGCTCACCGACGTCCTGCCCGAGTCGATCCTGCAGCGGCGCAAGTCGCCCTACCCGGTGACACAGGACGTCGCGTACGCGCGCGCCCTGTGCGACGGACTGCGCCGCCTGGCGGCAGACCGTGACGCGCCGGCCGCCGGGCTGATCGACACCGAGGCGGCCCGGGTGTTCACCGAGGACCCCGAGGCCCTGGTCACCGGACCTCGTGCCTGGGTGGCCCGCACCCACGTCGAGATGCTCTTCCAGCTCAACGACTGGCTGGACCGCTACCGGGTCCGCCTGGCCCTGTGAGCCCTCAGGCGGCCCACCGTTCTTCCATCCGTCCACATCCCAGGGAGTTCCGCATGCCCGACACGCACGCCCCCAGCGCGTCCGACGCCACGGACGCCCCCGACGCCGCCGCCCTGCTGGAGCTCGGGCAGAGCTACTGGGCGTCCAAGACGCTGCTCAGCGCCGTCGAACTCGGACTGTTCAGCCTGCTGGCCGAAAAGCCGGCGCCGGAACCGGAGATCCGTGAGCGGCTCTCGCTGCACCCTCGCGCCACCCGCGACTTCCTGGACGCGCTGGTCGGTCTCGGCGCGCTGGAGCGCGAGGGCGACGTCTACCGCAACAGCCCCGCCGCCGACCTCTACCTCGACCAGGCCAAGCTGCCCTACCGGGGCGGCTTCCTGAAGATGCTGAACTGGCAGTTCAACCTGTGGGCGCAGCTGACGGACCTGCTGCGCACCGGCGCTCCGCAGACGAAGGGGCCCACGCGTTTCGACGACTTCTACTCCAAGCCGGAGGCGGTCCGCGGCTTCATGATCGCCATGGACGGCGCCAACGCGCTGGTCGGGCCCGCGCTGGCCAAGGAGTTCGACTGGAGCGGCCGCGCCTCGTTCATCGACGTCGGCGGCGCCCGGGGCAACCTCGCCGCCGCGATCGTGAAGGAGCACCCACACCTGCGGGGCGGCAGCTTCGACCTGCCGCCGGTGGAGCCGTTCTTCGCCGAGCACGTGGCCCGGCTCGGTCTCGCGGACCGGCTCGACTTCCACGCCGGCGACTTCTTCACCGGTCCGATGCCCTCCGCCGACGTGCTGATCTTCGGCCACGTCCTGCACGACTGGAACGACGAACAGCGCCTGACCCTGCTGCGCAAGGCCTACGACGCGCTGCCCGCGGGCGGTGCGGTCCTCATCTACGACGCCCTCATCGACGACGAGCGGCGCGACCCGAAGAACCTGCTGCTCAGCCTGAACATGCAGTTGGTCACCGCGGGCGGCTCCGAGTACACCGGCGCCGACTGCCGCGGCTGGCTCGCGCAGGCGGGTTTCGAGCGCACCGAGACGCTGCCGCTGACGGACGCCGACTCCCTGATCGTCGGCCACAAGGGCGGCACGGCCGCCTAGGCCCTGCCCCGGCTGTCCCCCATCGACGTATGCCCCACCCCGTAAGGAGACCCGTACCGTGACCTCTCTCCCCCTCAGTGCCGACGCCGGCCTGTCCAGGCGGCGGATGCTCCTCGGCGCCGGCCTGACCGCGGGCGCCCTGCTGGGCGCGCTGCCCGGCGCCTCCCGGGCGGCCGCGGCCGCCAAGGCCCCCGTGTACGACGTCGTCGTCGCCGCGGGCTCGGTCACCGCGCCGGCCAAGGTGCCCGCCGGACCCGTGTCGTTCCGGGTCGGCACGCCCACGGAGGGCGGCATGGGGCTGCCGCTCGTCCAGCTGCGGGTCCCCGTCGACAAGTACCTCGACGACCTGACCGCGATGACGAACGCGCCCACGCCCGCCGAGGCCGCCGCGGCCGCCGCCGTGGTCGAGAGCGAGTCGGTGAACCTCGGCGGTGCCGCGGTCCAGCCCGGTACCGACGCGGTGTTCACCCAGATCCTGTGGCCGGGCACGTACTACTTCATCGCCTACGACTTCGACAGCAGCGAGCGTCCGGTCGCGCACCGGCTGACCGTCGAGGGGGTGGGCAACGGGGAGCCTCCCGTGCCGGTGGACGTGATCCGGCACACCCCGTCCGGGTTCTGGGTGTCCGGCGGCGGACAGCTGCACGCAGGCGGCACACACCTGGTCGTCAACGACTCCGGTGTGCTCAACGAGGCCGTGCTGCTGCCCGTGCGGCCGGGCACGACCGCCGCCGAGGTGGACGCGTTCTTCGCGGCGCTGCGCGACGGCACCACACCGCCGACGTACCCGATCACCGGCGGTGCCGCCGGGTCCCCGCCGCTGTCCCCGGGCCGATCGGCGCGGGTGGGGCTGCGGCTGCGGCCCGGTGGCTATGTGCTCAGCTCGTGGATCACCAGCACCACCACCGGCCGGCCCCGGGTGTTCGACGGCTTCTACAAGCTGGTGACACTGGCGTGAGCGGGAGGGCCGACACCGCCGACGACTGGAAACCGCCGCCGGTCGCGATCGCCCGGGCGGCCAACCGGATCGTGCGGCCGCTGCTGCTGTCCCGCCTGCACGTCCTCGTCAGCCGGCGGCTGATGCTGCTTGAGTACACCGGCCGCCGCACCGGGACCCGCTACCGGATCCCGGTGGCCTACCGGCCCTGGGGCGACGACGGCGACGAGGTCCTCGCGACCAGCGTGGGCACCGGCTGGCCCGTGAACCTGCGCGGGGGCCGGCCGGTGCGGCTGCGCCTGCGGGGCCGCTGGCGGACGGCCGAACCGCGGGTCGTGGAGGACCCGGCACAGGTCGCCGACCTGCTCGGCGAGCTCGCCGCCCGGCAGGGCCCGCGCGCGGTCGCCGCCCTGCGGGTCGGGCTGCCCGGCGACCGGCAGCCCACCCGTGACGAGTTGCTGCTGGCGGGCTCGCGGGTGCGGGTCGGGCGGTTCCGGATCACCGGCTGACGGCTTTCAGTCGCCCTTCACACGGGCTTGAGACCCCACCAGCACGATCGACCCACAGGAACGAGGAGGCATCAATGGCGCACAGGACGCTCGTCGTCGCGAAGATGGACCCGGAGGACACCGAGGCGGTGGCCGAGATCTGGGCCGAGTCGGACGCGACCGAACTGCCGTACATGGTCGGCGTCTCGCGCCGCACCCTGTTCCGGTTCCACGGCCTGTACTTCCAGTTGGTCGAGGCCGAGCAGGACATCACCGAGAACCTCTACCGGGCCCGCAGCCACCCCCTCTACCAGGACATCCACACCAAGCTCGCCCGGTTCATGACGCCGTACGACCCCGACTGGCGCGAGCCCAAGGACGCCATGGCCGAGGCCTTCTACACCTGGACGCCCAGCCGGTGAGCGCCACCGGTGCCGGCGTCCCCGGCGACGAGGAGAAGAACGTGACTCCCCCACCTGTGGTGCGCAAGGTCAGCCGCGCCGCGGTCGAACCGAACCGGAAGCGCGGCGGTGACGTCCGCATCCTGCTCAGTCCGCGCACCGTCCACTCGACGTCGGGTTTCGGCGGTTCGCTCACGCTGGAGCCCGGAGAGTACGTGTGCGAGCACCTCCACCCGTACTCCGAGGAGTTCGTGTACGTCATCGCCGGCCGGCTGCAGATCCGGATCGGCGAGGAGCTGATCGACCTGGCGGCGGACGACTCGGTCATGGTGCCCAAGGGCATGCGGCACCGCATGGTCAACCTGTGCGACGAGCGGGCCCAGGTCATCTTCCACCTGGCACCGCTGGCGCCGCGGCCCGAACTGGGCCACGTCGACACGGAGTTCCTGCCCGAGCGGTCGGACGAGCCGGCCCCGCCCGTCGGCGGCGCGCGATGAACGCCCTGCGTGTCGCCGTCACCGGCATCGGCGTGGTGGCTCCCGGAGGCGTCGGCCGGGACGCCTTCTGGTCGATGCTCACGGCGGGGCGCACCGCCACCCGGCGCATCACCTTCTTCGATCCGGCCGACTTCCGCTGCCAGGTGGCCGCCGAGGCCGACTTCGACCCGGCCGCGCACGGGCTGAGCCCGCGGGAGATCCGGCGGATGGACCGCGCCGCTCAGCTCGCCGTCGTCGCCACCCGCGAGGCGCTGCTGGACTCCGGGCTGGACCTGGACGCCCAGGAACCGACCCGCACCGCGGTCACCGTGGGCAACGCGGTGGGCTGCACGATGGGCCTGGAGCAGGAGTACCGGGTGGTCAGCGACGGCGGCCGCAAGTGGCTCGTCGACCACGAGTACGCGGTGCCCCATCTGTACGACTACTTCGCGCCCAGTTCGCTGGCGCGGGAGGTGGCCTGGGCGTGCGGGGCCGAAGGACCGGCCGCGGTGGTCTCGTCCGGGTGCACCTCGGGCATCGACGCGCTGGGGCACGCGTCGGCGCTGCTGCGCGACGGCAGCGCCGACGTGGTGATCGCCGGGTCGACCGACGCGCCCATCTCCCCCATCACCCTGGCCTGTTTCGACGCCATCAAGGCCACCTCGACCTACAACGACCAGCCCGACACGGCCTGCCGTCCCTTCGACGCGGAGCGGCGCGGGCTGGTCCTCGGTGAGGGCGCCGCCTTCTTCGTCCTGGAGTCGCTGGAGGCGGCCCGCCGCCGGGGCGCGCGTGTCTACTGCGAGATCGCCGGCTACGGCGGGCGCGCCAACGGCTACCACATGACGGGGCTCAAGCCGGACGGCCGGGAGATGGCGGAGGCGATCCGGGTGGCCCTCGACGAGGCCCGGCTCAACCCGGAGGCCGTCGACTACGTCAACGCCCACGGCTCGGGCACCCGGCAGAACGACCGGCACGAGACCGCGGCGGTGAAGGCGACCTTGGGCGAGTACGCCTACCGGGTGCCGATGAGCTCGATCAAGTCGATGGTGGGGCACTCGCTCGGCGCGATCGGTTCCATCGAGGTGGCTGCCTGCGCGCTGGCCGTCGCGCACGACGTGGTGCCGCCCACCGCCAACCTGACCCGCCCCGACCCCGAGTGTGACCTGGACTACGTGCCGGTGACGGCGCGTGAGCACCGTACGGACGTCGCGCTGTCCGTCGGCAGCGGGTTCGGTGGTTTCCAGAGCGCCATCGTGGTGGCCGATCCCGAGGCGGTGCCCGCATGACGGCCGTGGTCACGGGGCTGGGCGTGATGGCCCCCAACGGGACGGACACCGAGGCGTACTGGGCGGCGACGCTGGACTGCAAGAGCGGCATCGACCGCATCGAGCGGTTCGACCCCTCGTCGTACCCGGTGACGCTGGCCGGCGAGGTCAGCGGATTCGATCCGGCGGACCATGTGCCGAGCCGGCTGCTGGTGGAGACCTCCACCATGAGTCATCTGGCGCTGGCGGCCGGGCAGATGGCGATCGAGGACGCCGGTGTGGTGCCGGCCGAGCTGCCCGAGTACGAGATGGGCGTGGTCACTGCGAACGCCACCGGTGGCGTGGAGTTCGGCCAGCGGGAGCTGCAGAACCTGTGGAGCGGCTCGCCCTCGGACGTGGGCGCCTACATGTCGATCGCCTGGTTCTTCGCGGCGACCACCGGGCAGTTGTCGATCCGGCACAAGTTGCGCGGACAGTGCGGTGTCGTGGTCAGCGAGCAGGCCGGCGGCCTCGACGCCATCGGTCAGGGCCGTCGGCTGCTGCGGGGCGGGCACCGGATGGTCATGGTGGGCGGGACCGAGTCGGCCATGTCGCCGGCGGGCCTGGTCGCCCAGCTGCCCGGGCACCTCAGCCGGCGCGACGACCCGGCCCGGGCGTATCTGCCCTTCGCCGCCGACGCCTGTGGTTACGTGCCGGGCGAGGGCGGCGCCATCCTGATCGTCGAGGACGCGCGGCGGGCCGCCGAGCGCGGTGCCGCGCACCGCTACGGCGAGATCGCCGGATACGCCGCCACCTTCGACCCGGCTCCCGGGCGCGGGCGGCCGCCGACGCTGCGCGTGGCCATGGAACGGGCCCTGGCGGATGCCGGGGTGGCCCCCGCCGACGTGGACGTGGTGTTCGCGGACGCCTACGGGGTCCCGCACCTGGACCGCGCGGAGGCCGAGGCGATCTCGGCGGTCTTCGGCCCGCACCGGGTGCCGGTGACCGCGCCCAAGTCGATGACGGGGCGGCTCTACGCCGGGGCCGGCGCCCTCGACGTGGTGGCGGCGCTGCTGTCGATCCGCGACGGCGTCGTCCCGCCCACCGCCAACGTCACCGAGCCCGCCCCGGACTACGACATCGATCTGGTGGTCGAACGCCCTCGGCCTGCGCCCGTCTCCACGGCGCTGGTGCTCGCCCGGGGGCACGGCGGCTTCAACTCCGCCCTCGTGGTCCGGGCCGCGCAGGACTGAACCCACCCGCACGCCAACTGGAGGAACTCATGCAGGACTTCACCCTGGACGACCTGCGGCGCGTGATGCGCGCGTCGGTGGGCGTCGACGACTCGGTGGAACTGGAGTCGGACATCGCCGACACCGAGTTCACCGACCTGGGCTACGACTCGCTGGCCCTGCTGGAGATCGTCGCCAAGATCGACAAAGAGTACGGCACGGCCATCCCCGAGGACGCGGTCCAGGACCTGACCACGCCCGGGAAGCTGGCGGAGTACGTCCGCGGCCGGCTGCCCGGGGCGGTGGCCTCGTGACCGCCCGCACGGAGTGCTCGGTGCGTATCGACGCGCCGATGGACCTGGTCTGGGACATGACCAACGACGTGGAGTCGTGGCCGCGGCTGTTCACCGAGTACGCCCGGGTCGACGTCCTGGAGCGCGAGGGCGACACCGTGCGGTTCCGCCTGACGATGTACCCGGACGAGAACGGCGAGGTGAACAGCTGGGTCTCGCTGCGCACGGCCGACCCGGCGACCCGCACGGTGCGGGCACACCGGGTGGAGACCGGCCCGTTCGAGTTCATGCGCCTGTTCTGGGACTACCGCGAGACCGACGGCGGCGTGGAGATGCGCTGGGTCCAGGAGTTCCACGTCAAGGACGAGATGCCCTTCGACGACGGGGCGATGGCCGCGCACCTGGAGAAGAACAGCGCCGTGCAGATGGCGCACATCAAGGAACGCGTCGAGGCGGCCGCCGCCGCACGGACTGTGGAGAGGCCATGACGAGCGTGCAGTTGACGGACCGGAACGTGCTGGTGACGGGCGGCACCCGGGGCATCGGGCGGGCGATCGTGCTCACCCTGGCGCGGGCCGGGGCCAACGTCCTGACCTGCCACCGGCAGGAGAACGAGGCGGCCTCCTCGCTCGCCCGCGAGCTGAAGGAGATACCGGGCGACCACCACCTGGTCCGCGCGGACGTCGGGGATCCGGCGCAGGTGCGGCGGCTGCTGGAGGAGGCGCGTTCCCGGTACGGCTCGCTGGACGCCGTGGTCAACAACGCCGGTGTCATCAGCCACATCCCCTTCGAGAAGCTTCCCGAGGACGAGTGGCACCGGGTGCTCGACACCCATCTCACGGCCGCCTACCTGGTGACGCAGCAGGCGCTGCCGCTGCTCGGCGAGGGCGCTTCGGTGGTCAACGTGGGCTCCCGGGTGGCCACGGTCGGTCTCCCCCAGCGGGCGCACTACACGGCCGCCAAGGCCGGCCTGATCGGTCTGACCCGGACGCTCTGCAAGGAGCTGGGCGGACGCGGGATCCGGGTCAACATGGTCGACCCGGGCGTGATCGAGACGGAGGCGGCGGCCGAGCTCCCGCCCGAGCAGTACGAGGCGCTGCAGGCCCGCTACCGGGCGCTGACCTCGCTGGGGCGGCTCGGCGCCCCCGACGAGGTCGCGGACGTGGTGCTGTTCCTCGTCGGCGACCTGTCCCGGTACGTGACCGGCGGTGCCATCGCGGTGGACGGGGGGATCTGAGGATGCCGGACAACGACGGCGAACTCTTCCGGGTACTGCTGCGGTTCGAGATCAACCCGGGGATGGAGGCGGACTTCGAGCGCACCTGGCTGTCCATCGGCAACGTCATCACCGGGCACCCGGCCAACCTGGGCCAGTGGCTGATGCGCAGCGCCGAGGAGGAGTCGGTGTACTACGTGATCAGCGACTGGGTCGACGAGAAGCGCTTCAGGGAGTTCGAGCACAGCGACGCCCATGTGGAGCACCGTACGAAGCTGCATCCGTACCGGCGCGGCGGCGCCATGCACATCATGAGCGGGGTGCACTTCCTGCCCGCGGCCTCCGCCCCGGCCTCCGCCGGGGGCGCCCGATGACCGCGCGGGCCCGTGTGCTGCTGTGGCACCGGGCCCCCGCGGGCGACCCGGGCGCGGTGGAACGGGCGTACGAGCAGATCAGCCGTCATCTCTCGGGCACGCCGGGGCTGCTGGGCAATGAGCTGCTGCGGTCCGCGGACGATGCGGGCAGCCTCGTCGTGATGAGCGAGTGGGAGAGCCTCGCGGCCTTCCGGGCCTGGGAGGAGACCACTCAGCACCGGCCGTCCACCTCGCCGCTGCGCCCCTACCAGGACCGTGCGCGGGAGAGGTTCTTCGAGGTGTACGAGGTCGTCGCCGCCTTCGTGGAGGCGCCCACGTGAGCCTCACCGACCTCTACATCGCCGGCGTCGGCCGTCGGCTCCCGCCGGCGGTGACCGTGGCCGAGGCCGCCGGGCCGGGCCGGCGGCGGGCGCTGTGGCGTACCGAGGTCGAGTCGGTCCGTGTTTCCCGCGGGGAGTCCGGGCCGGAGATGGCGGCGCGGGCGGCCCGGGCGGCCCTGGCGCAGTCCGGCTCCGCCCCCGCCGACATCGACCTGGTGCTGCACGCCACCACCTTCTATCAGGGCCACGACATGTGGGCGCCCGCCTCCTACGTGCAACGGACGGCCCTGGGCAACACCTGCCCGGCGATCGAGGTGCGCCAGATGTCCAACGGCGGGATGGCCGCCCTGGACCTGGCGGCCGGCTACCTCGCCGGCGCCCCGGACCGCTCCGGGGCCCTGATCACCACCGGGGACCGGTTCTGCCCGCCGGGCTTCGACCGCTGGCGCAGCGACGCAGGCACCCCGTACGGCGACGGCGGGACGGCCCTGGTGCTGTCGCGGCGGGGCGGTTTCGCGCGGGTGCGGGCCCTGGCGACGCACTCCGATCCGGGGCTGGAGCGGATGCACCGGGGTGACGACCCGTTCAGCGAGGAGCCGTTCGCGGTCCGCCGGCCGGTCGACCTGGAGCCGCCGCGCCGCGACTTCGTGGCCGCGACCGGCCTCGACACCGTGCTCGGCCGAATCGACGACGGCCAGCGCGCGGTGCTCAAGCGCTGCCTGGCCGACGCCGGGGTGACGGCTGCGGACCTGGACTGGTTCGTGCTGCCGCACCTGGGCCGTCCCCGTCTGGAGGCCCATTTCCTGAGGCCGCTCGGCATCGACGTGGACAGGACGACGTGGTCGTGGGGCCGGCGCGTGGGACACCTGGGCGCCGGGGACCAGTTCGCGGGCTTCGGGCACCTGGTGGACTCCGGCACGCTGGCACCGGGTCAGCTGTGCCTGCTGGCCGGGGTGGGCGCCGGTTTCTCCTGGTCCTGTGCGGTCGTGGAGCTGTTGCACCGGCCGGAGGCGGCCGGGGGCGAGGAGACGCGGTGAGCGGGCGGGCGCGTACCGGATTCCTGGGACAGCCGCGCTGGTTCGGCACCCTGTTCGTGGTCGATCTGTGGGAGCGGTTCAGCTTCTACGGGATGCTGGCCATTCTCTACCTCTATCTGGTGGCGGACCCGGACGAGGGCGGGCTCGGTCTGTCGGAGGCCGACGCCGCGGCGCTGTCCGGTCTGTACATGGCCCTCGTCTTCATGTCGGCGTTGCCGGGCGGCTGGCTGGCCGACCGGCTGTTCGGCGCCCGCCGGGCCACCCTGTACGGCGGGCTGCTGATCACCGCGGGGCACGGCCTGCTGGCCGTGCCGTCCGAGGGGTGGCTGTATCCGGGGCTCGGGCTGGTGATCGCGGGCAGCGGACTGGTCAAGCCCGGTATGGCGGCGATGGTCGGCCGCCTGTACCAGGGACGCCCGGAGCGCCGGGAGGCGGCGTTCTCCCTCTTCTACATGAGCATCCAGGTCAGCGCGCTCCTCGCGCCCCTGGTGACGGGCTTCCTCGGGGAGACGGTCCACTGGCATCTGGGGTTCGGCGCCGCGGCGCTGGGCATGGTCATCGGCGTGGTCTGCTACGCGGCCGGGTGGTCGCACTTCGGTGAGGTGGGCGCACGGCCGGAACGACCGCTGGCCGACGGGGAGTTGCGGCCGGTGCTGCGCCGCGCCGGACTGCTCGGCGGGTTGCCCGCGGTGGCGGTGACGGTCGCCGCGGTGAGCGGCGCGCTGCCGCCGGAGCGGGTGCTGATGCTGGTCGGACTGGTCGTGCTGGCGGTCCCGGTGCTGTACTACCGGGCGCTGCTGCGGGCACCGGCGGTCGGTCCCGTGGAGCGGGTACGGCTGCGGGCGATGGCCTGGATGCTGTCGGCGTCCTCGGTGTTCTGGCTGCTGTTCGCCCAGGGGCCCGCGCTGCTCAACCTGTTCGCGCGGGACGACGTGGACCGCACCCTGGGGACGTTCGAGGTGCCGGCCAGCTGGTTCCAGTCCGTGCAGCCACTGTTCCTGCTGTTGCTGTCGCCGGTCGCGGCCGCGCTGTGGGTGCGGCTGGGCCGCCGGGCGGGCGCGCCGGCCAAGTTCGCCGCCGGACTGCTGCTGGGCGGCGCGGCTTTCGTGGCGATGGCCGCGGCGGCGTCCGCCGCGACCCAGGGTCGGGTGTCGCCGCTGTGGCTGGTGGTGGTCTATCTGCTGCTGGTCTGCGGTGAACTGGCCGTCGCGCCGATCGGGCTGAGTCTGGCGGCCGAGGTCGCCCCGCCCGGCTACGCGGGCCGGATGCTCGGCCTGTTCTGGCTCTTCGCCGCCGTGGGCGCGGCCGCCGGCGGCCGGCTGGCGCAGCTGATCGACGTCGTCCCGGACGCCGTCTACTACCTGCTGCTGGCCGTGCTGGGGCTGCTGGCGGGCACCGCGCTCACCGCGGCCTCGGGAAGGTTGCGCACCCGGCTGGCCGCGCACGCCGACGCCGGGGCGCCGGCACCCACCCGGAGCGGGTCCTGAGGACGGTGCCTGGATACGTCCATAGGTAGAAGACCTACATGTAGAATGCCTATCACCAAGGGGCCGGCCGTCGGCACGCGCACAGGCCGGACGCACACCGGCGGCCGCTCCCACCATCAGTGAGGAGCCTGGGATGTCCCTGACCCGTCGGAAGATGCTGCGGCTCGCCGGGGGCGCCGCCGTGGCACTGCCCGTCGCGTCCGCCCTGACCGGTTGCAGCGACGGGGGAGGGAGCACGGGCGCGGTGCGCAAGAGCCGGGCCCGCACCCCGGCCCCGTTCAGGACGCCGCTGCCCGTCCCGTCCGTCCTGAAGCCCTCCAGGACACAGGGCGGCGTCGACTACTACGACATCGTCCAGAAGCCCGCCCAGGTGGAGATCCTGCCCGGCACCAAGACGGAGATCTGGGGCTACAACGGCCAGTTCCCGGGGCCCACACTCGCCACCCGCAGCGGCCGGCCGATCGTCGTACGCCACACCAACGAGCTGGAGGTGCCGGTCGCCGTCCATCTGCACGGCGGCAAGACCCCGCCCGAGCACGACGGCTTCCCGACCGACCTGATCCTGCCGGGCAACGGCTGGGAGGGGCACGACACCCACGGCGGCGACCTCTCCCGCGGCAGCCGGGAGTACCACTACCCGCTGGAGCAGCCGGCCGCGACCCTCTGGTACCACGACCACCGGATGGACTTCACCGGCCCGCAGGTCTACTACGGCCTCGCCGGCTTCCATCTCGTCCACGACGAGGCGGAGGACAACCTCCCGCTGCCCAAGGGCGAGCGTGACATTCCGCTGATGATATGCGACCGCTCGTTCACGGCGGACGGCGCCTTCGACTACCCGGCCGTCGAACCGAGCCTGAAGGGCGAACACGGTGTCACCGAGGACTTCATGGAGGGCGTCCTCGGCGACGTCATCCTGGTGAACGGGGCGCCCTGGCCGGTCCTGGAGGTCGACGCCGCCCGCTACCGCTTCCGGCTGCTCAACGCCTCCAACGCCCGTCGCTACCGGCTCGCCCTCGACCCCGGCCCGCAGTCGGGCAGCGCCTTCGTGCAGGTCGGCAGCGACGTGGGGCTGCTGGGCCGGCCCATCGGGCACGACGAGATCCAGATGGCCCCGGCCGAACGCTTCGACGTGGTGGTGGACTTCTCCAAGTTCCCCGTCGGCACCCGGATCGACATGGTCAACAAGCTGGACGACGGCGACACCGGCAAGGTCATGCAGTTCCATGTGGTGCGCAAGGCCGCCGACAACAGCCGGGTGCCCACCAAACTCGTCGACTTCGAGCCACTCAGCCGTTCCTCCGCCACCGTGACCCGCAAGTTCGACTTCAACCAGCGCAGCGACGACGGCTGGGACATCAACGGCAAGGCGTACGACCCCGAGCGGGACGACGCCGTACCGGAACTCGGCGCGACCGAGATCTGGCGCTTCGACGGCGACGCCCACCATCCGATCCATCTGCACCTCGCCCACTTCCAGGTGCTCAGCCGCAACCAGAACGACCCGGGCCCCTACGATTCGGGCTGGAAGGACACCATCGACCTGGAGTCCGGCAAGGAGATGGAGATCATCGCCCGCTTCACCGGCTACCGCGGCAGGTACGTCTTCCACTGCCACAACCTGGAGCACGAGGACATGGGGATGATGGCCAACTTCCGGGTGAGGTGATGCCACTTCGGGCCCCTGGGTCCCGGCGCGCGAGCGCGGTTCGAGCCGTCCTTCACAGGGCGCTGTCAGGCTCGCCGGGACCGGGGGCCCCGGCCGGGGCCCGGCACTCGTGGAAGGGGCCTGACGTGCACGAGGACACCACTCCCGTTCTGGTCGTCGGCGGCGGCCTGGTCGGACTGTCCACGTCGTTGTTCCTGTCCTGGCACGGCGTGCGGCACATCCTGGTCGAGCGGCACGCCGGCACCTCCGTCCATCCCCGCGCGTGGGGCCTGTACCCGCGCACCCTGGAACTGCTCGACGCCGTCGGCGTGAGCGACGACCTGCTGGCCGAGGCGGCCGGCTTCGCCGGACACACCCTCAACGGCAAGGTCGAGTCGCTGACCGGGCGGGAGATTTCGGTGACCCGCATCCCGGAACCCGAGGACATCGGCGACATCAGCCCCGTGGCCCGCGTCCTCTCGCTGAGCCAGGACCGCATCGAGCCGATCCTGCTGCGCCGCGTCCGCGAACTCGGCGCCGAGGTGCGCTTCGGCACCGAGCTGCGCGACCCGGAGCAGGACGCCGACGGCGTCACCGCCACGCTGCACGACCGGGAGACCGGCGCCGAGCGACGTGTGCGGGCGCGGTACCTGGTCGCGGCCGACGGCGCCCACAGCCCGGTGCGCGAACGCCTCGGCATCGCCCGGCAGGGCCGCGGCACCCTGCGCCACCAGATCAGCATCGTCTTCCGCGCCGACCTGCGCGGCCCCCTGGGCGAACGCCGCTTCGCCGTGTGCCGGATCGCCAACCCGCTGGTGGACGGGGTGCTGGGGCACGACGACACCCTGCGCAGGGGCACGCTCATCGTCACCCACGACCCGCGCACCGACCCGTTCACGGCCTACACGCCCGAGCGCTGCACGGAGCTGGTGCGCGCCGCCGTCGGCGTACCCGACCTGCCCGTGGAGATCGTGAGCACGCTGCCGTGGGAGATGGCCGCCCTGGTCGCCGAGCGCTACACCGAGGGCCGGATCTTCCTCGTCGGGGACGCCGCCCACGTCATCCCGCCGGTGGGCGGCTACGGCGCCAACACCGGGATCCAGGACGCCCACAACCTCGCCTGGAAGCTGGCCGCCGTGCTGCACGGACAGGCGGGGCAGGCACTGCTCGACACCTACGACACCGAGCGCCTCCCCGTGGGGAGGGCGACCATGCGCCAGGCGGCGCTGCGCCTCGCGGCGCGGGCCGGCAGCGGCGGCGCCCCGGGGGGCGCGGCCGTCGCGGACACCCTGAGCGTCATGTTCGGATACCGCTACCGGTCGGCTGCGGTGATCGCCGACGAGGGTGAACAGACGGACGCCGCAGCCGACTTCGCCGAGCCCCGCACCCTGTCGGGCGCCCCCGGCACCCGGGCACCGCACCTGTGGCTGGTCACCGAGGACGGCCGTACGGTCTCCACGCTCTCCCTGGTGGGCCGCCGGCCGCTGCTCATGGCGGGCGCCAAGGCCGCGGAGTGGTACGAGGCCGCGCACGCGGTGGCCCGGCGGACCGGTGTCGCCCTCGACGTCCTGCGCCTGGGCGAGGACGTCAGGGAGCGGGAGCGGTCCTGGCACGACGCCATGGGGGTGACGGAGAGCGACGCGGTCCTGCTGCGCCCCGACGGCTTCGTCGCCTGGCGTACGACGGCCGCGGTCCCCTCCCCCGAGCACGCCCTGGAGACAGTCCTCACCCGCGTCCTCGCCCGGGACTGAACCACGGCCTGTTCGGGAGGGCGTCGGCCACGGGCGCCCACGGGGCTGTCCGCGCCCGTGCGCCCCAACGATTCTTCAGGCGTCTTCCATGTCCTGCCCCCACGATCGGCTGGCACAGCGACCCGACCCACGAGGGAGCACCCACCATGAGCACCTCCGTGCGTCCCGACCCGATCGCAGTGATCGGCATGGCCTGCCGACTGCCCGGCGCGCCGCACCCCGACGCCTTCTGGGACCTGCTGCGCGAGAGCCGCGACGCCCTCACCGAAGCACCGCCGGAGCGGTTCGGTGGTCCGGACACGGCGCCGCGCGGTGGCTTCCTGTCCGACGTGGCCGGTTTCGACGCCGGCTTCTTCGGGATCTCCCCGCGTGAGGCCGCCGCCATGGACCCCCAGCAGCGGCTGATGCTGGAGTTGGCCTGGGAGGCCCTGGAGGACGCGTACGTCGTACCCGACAGGCTTCGCGGCACGCACACCGGTGTCTTCGTGGGTGCGATGGCCGACGACTACGCTCAGCTGGCCCACGCGCGAGGCGGCGCCGCCGTCACCCCGCACACCCTGCCGGGCCTGCTCCGCGGCCTCATCGCCAACCGGATCAGCCACGTCCTGGGGCTGGGCGGACCCAGTCTCACCGTGGACACCGGCCAGTCGTCCGGCCTCGCCGCGGTGCACGTGGCCTGCGCGTCGCTGTGGCGTGAGGAGACCGACACCGCGCTCGTGGGGGCCGTGCACCTCAACCTCGCCCCCGGGAGCCTCCTCGCGGCCCAGCGTTCCGGGGCGCTGTCGCCGGACGGCCGCTGCCACACCTTCGACGTCCGGGCCAACGGTTACGCGCGGGGCGAGGGCGGCGTCCTGGTGGTGCTCAAGCCGCTCACCCGGGCCCTCGCCGACGGCGACCGCGTGCACTGCGTCGTCCTCGGTTCGGCCATGACCACCGACGGCGGTCCGGACCCGCTGACGGTGCCCGGCCGCCGGGCCCAGGAGGAGGTGCTGCGCCACGCCTGCGCGGCGGCCGGCGTCGCCCCCGACCGGGTGCGGTACGTCGAACTGCACGGCACCGGGACGCGGGTCGGCGACCCCGTGGAGGCCGCGGCGCTGGGCGAGGTCCTCGGTACCGGCCGCGACCCCGCCGACGCGCTGCGCGTGGGGTCGGCGAAGACCAACGTGGGGCATCTGGAGGGTGCCGCCGGCATGGTGGGCCTGCTCAAGACGGCCCTGTGCCTGCGCCACGGGCAACTCGTCCCCAGCCTCCACTTCGGCACCGCGAACCCGGCCATCCCCCTCATCGACCTGGGCCTGCGCGTCCAGACGGCCCTCACGGACTGGCCCCACCCGGACGAACCCCCGCTCGCGGGCGTGTCCTCCTTCGGCATGGGCGGAGCGAACTGCCATGTCGTACTCGGCGCACCGCCACCGGAGGCGGTCACCGGCGGGGGGCCCGTCCAGGCCGCGCCCGGCGCGGCCCAGGAGGGGCTCGTGGCGCAGGTGGGGCTCTCGGCGCAGGTGGGGCTCGTGGCGCAGGAGGGCATGGCCGACGCGCCGCACTCGGCCCCGGACACGCCGTCGGGAGGGACACGCCCTCGACCGCACGCCCCTGGCCCGGCGCCCGGCATGCCCCACCCCGGGCCCACGCCGGTGCCGTGGCTGCTGTCCGCCCGTACCGCGTCCGCCCTGCGGGCCCAGGCCCGTGCCCTGGCCGATCACCTGCGCCGCCGCCCTGCGACCGACCCCTCAGCGGCCGCCCGCACACTGGCCACCGGCCGCGCCCATCACGATCACCGGGCCGTACTGCGGGTGCCCGCCGGGCGGTTGCCCACGGACGCGCTCGACGCGCTCGCCGAGGGGCGCCCCGATCCGTCGGTGCTCCGGGGCCGGGCCCGTGCCGGGGCCGGGCTCGCGGTGCTGTTCACCGGCCAGGGGGTTCGCTGGCCGGGCGCGGGCCGCGGCCTGTATGCGGCCTTCCCCGCCTTCGCGCGAGCCCTGGACGAGGTCTGCGAGCAGTTCGACCCACACCTCGACCGGCCCCTGCGCGATCTGCTGCTCCACCCGGCGGACCCGGACGACCTCGTCCAGCGGACCGACCACGCCCAACCCGCCCTGTTCGCCCTGGAGACGGCGCTGCTGCGGTTGCTGGAGTCCTGGGGCCTGCGACCGGCCGTGCTCGCCGGGCACTCCGTCGGCGAGCTGACCGCGGCGCACGCGGCGGGCGTGTTCTCGCTGCGGGACGCGGCCGCACTGGTCGCCACCCGGGGCCGGCTGATGCACGAGGCCCCGGGCGAGGGCGCCATGCTCGCCGTCCAGACGACCGAGGAGGAGGCACGGGCGGCCCTGCCCGCCGGCGCCGTCGACATCGCCGCTGTCAACGCGCCCGGGTCCGTGGTCGTCTCGGGCACGGTCGAAGCGGTCGAGCAGGTCGCCGCACACTGGGCCGCGCGGGGCCGCAGAACCCGGCGGCTGCGCGTCGGGCATGCCTTCCACTCGCCGCTGATGGAGCCCGTCCTGGAGGAGTTCCGGCGGGTGGCCCGCACTGTCGCCTACCGGCCGCCCCGGCTCCCGGTCCTGTCGAACGTCACCGGCGCCCTGGCCACCCCCGAGCAGTTGTGTTCGCCGGACTACTGGACCCGGCACGTCAGGGCCACCGTCCGGTTCGCCGACGCGGTGCGCGCGCTCGACGCGCAGGGGACCGGCGCCTACGTGGAGCTCGGCCCCGAACCGGCCCTCACCCCCCAGGCCGCCCGCTGTCTGCCCCCCGCCGACCCGGACGGCCCGCCGCCTCCCACCCTCACGGCCACGCTCCGCCCCGGCCACGACGAACCCACGGCCCTGCTCACCGCGGTCGCGCGACTGCACGTCGCGGGCCAGGACGTGGACTGGTCCGCGCTGCTGGGCCCGGGCCCCCGCGCCGACCTGCCGACGTACGCCTTCCAGCGCCGCCGCCACTGGCTCCCGCAGCAACCGGCCGACGACGGCATCCGGGCCGCCACGACCGCGGCGGACGGCACCGCGCCCCCACCACGGCGGACCGGCGGACCCGCCCTGCCGGAGACCGGCCCGTCCCCGGAACCCGACGAGCCCTCCGACCAGCCCTACTGGCAGCGTCTGCTGGCGGGCCGTACCGGCCGGGAGCGGTACCGGCTCGCGCTGGAGCTGGTCCGGGCCGAGGCCGCCGCCGTACTCGAACATCCCGGGCCGGACGCGGTCGACCCGCGGCGTTCCTTCCGAGACGCCGGCTTCGACTCGGTCACCGGCGTGGAGTACCGGGACCGGCTGCGGGAGCTCACCGGCCTGCCGCTGCCGGCCACCCTCGTCTTCGACCGGCCCACCCCCGCGGCCCTCACCGAGCACCTCCTCGCCGAGCTCACGCCCCACCCGCCGGAGGAGTCCTCCGCCGCCCTGTCGGCCCTCGAACGGCTGCGGGCGGCGCTGTCCGACGCACCGTTGGACCCCGTCACGGGCGACCGGCTCGCCGACGGACTGCGTGAGCTGCTGTCCACCCTCGCGGGCGGCCCGGATGCCTCCGGCCGGCCGCACGCCGTGCCCGGCGACGTCACTGACATCACCGAGAAGATCGGAACCGCCACCGATGACGAAATCTTCGCCCTCCTCGACCACGAGTTCGACGCCTGAGCCGACGCCGGACCCCGCGGCGGGAAACGGGGCAGCCATGACAGAGGCCAGACTGCGGACGTATCTGAAACGGGCCACGACGGAGCTGTACCGGACGCGGCAGGAGCTCGCCGAGCTCCGTGACCGGGACCGCGAACCCCTCGCGATCGTCGGCATGGCCTGCCGCTTTCCCGGCGGGGTGCGCGGCCCGGAAGACCTGTGGCGGCTCGTCGCCTCCGGCACCGACGCCATCTCGCCGTTCCCGGCGAACCGGAGCTGGCGGCTCGACGGGCTCGCCGACGCGGCCGGGGACACCGGCACCCCCGTGCCCCACGGCGGCTTCCTGCACGACGCCGACGAGTTCGACGCGGAGTTCTTCGGCATCAGCCCGCGCGAGGCCCTGGCCATGGACCCCCAGCAGCGGCTGCTCCTGGAGAGCGCCTGGGAGGCCGTGGAGCACGCGGGCATCGACCCGACCGGACTGCGGGAGAGCCGTACCGGCGTGTTCGCCGGAGTCACGGCGCAGGAGTACGCGTCGCTGAGCCGGACCGGGCACGAGGGCGTGGAGGGCTACCTGCTGTCGGGGACCACCGCGAGCGTCGCCTCCGGACGCGTCGCCTACACCCTCGGGCTGCGCGGCCCCGCGCTCACCGTCGACACCGCCTGCTCGTCCTCGCTGGTCGCGCTGCACCTCGCCTGCCGTTCGCTGCGGGCCGGCGAGTGCGATCTCGCGCTGGCGGGCGGGGCCTGTGTGATGGCGACGCCGGGGATGTTCCTGGAGTTCACCCGGCAGCAGGGACTGGCCGCGGACGGTCGCTGCAAGCCGTTCGCGGCCGCCGCCGACGGCACCTCGTGGGCGGAGGGCGTCGGATTGATCGTGCTGGAGCGGCTGTCGGCGGCCCGCCGGCGCGGCCACCGGATCCTGGCCGTCATCCGCGGTTCCGCCGTCAACCAGGACGGCGCCAGCAACGGACTGACCGCCCCGAGCGGGCCTGCCCAGGAGCGGGTCCTGCGCGACGCGCTGCACTCGGCCGGGCTGCGGCCCGAGGACGTGGACGCCGTGGAGGCGCACGGCACGGGCACCCGGCTCGGTGACCCGATCGAGGCCGGCGCGCTGCTCGCCGTCTACGGCCGGGAGCGGCCCGCGGACCGCCCGCTGTTGCTCGGCTCGCTGAAGTCGAACATCGGGCACGCGCAGGCGGCCGCGGGGATCGGCGGCGTCATCAAGACGGTGCAGGCCCTGCGCCACGAGCAGCTGCCGCGCACCCTGCACGTGGACGCGCCCACCCCGCACGTGGAGTGGCGGGAGGGCGGCGTACGGCTGCTCACCGAGGCCCGTCCGTGGCCGCGCCGCGGCACCCCGCGCCGGGCGGGCGTCTCGTCCTTCGGCATCAGCGGGACCAACGCGCACCTGATCCTCGAAGAGGCACCGGAGCCGGAACCGGCGAGGTCGCCCACCTCACGGGAGCAGCCACCGGGCCAGGCGAAGGCCACCGCAGGGGAGACGGCACCCGACCAGGCGAGACCGGCCACCGCACAGGCGCCGGAACGGGACCACGCGACGGCGGCCACCGCGCGGGAGCCGGAGCCGACCCCGGCCACGTCACCCACCGCACCGGAGCCGGAGCCGTTCCCCCTCCCGTGGCCCCTGTCCGCGCGCACCGCCCCGGCCCTGGCCCGGCAGGCGGCACGGCTCGCCGAGAGCCTGGGCGAGGCACCGGCATCGGGCCCGGCCGACGCGGGCCACGCCCCGGACGGCACCCGGTCCACCGCGCTCCCGCCCCGACCCGCCGACGTGGCGCACGCCCTGGTCGGCACCCGGGCCGCGCTGGAGCACCGGGCCGTGGTGCTCGCCGAGGATCTGGCCGGGTTCCGCGCGCTGTTGTCCCGTCTGGCGCGCGGCGAGGACGTGCCGGGCGTGGTGCGAGGCCGGACGAGGGCCGGGCGCACGGTGTTCGTCTTCCCGGGGCAGGGCTCGCAGTGGGCGGGGATGGCGCGCGAACTGCTCCAGACGTCCCCCGTGTTCCGGGACCGCGTCCACCAGTGCGCCGAGGCCCTCGCCCCGTACACCGACTGGTCACTGACCGACGTGCTCACCGAGGCGCCGAAGGCCCCTCCGCTCGACCGGGTCGACGTGGTGCAGCCCGCGCTGTGGGCGGTCATGGTGGCCCTGGCGGAGGTGTGGCGTGCCCACGGTGTGCAGCCCGACGCCGTCGTGGGGCACTCGCAGGGGGAGATCGCCGCCGCGTGCGTGGCGGGCGCCCTGTCGCTGTCGGACGCCGCGCGCGTGGTGGCTCTGCGCAGCCGCGCCCTGATCCGACTGGCGGGCACCGGTGGGATGGCGTCGGTGGCCCTGCCCGCCGACCGGGTGCGCGAGCGGCTCGCCGATCCCGACCTGGCCGGCCGGGTGCACCTCGCCGGGGTCAACGGCCCCGCGGCCACGGTGATCGCGGGCCCGGCGGCACTCCTGTCGTCGCTGGTCGCCGCGTGGGAGGCGTCAGGCGTGCACGCCCGCGTGGTCCCCGTCGACTACTCCTCGCACAGCCCGGACGTGGAGGCGCTGCGTCCGGAGGTGCTGGACCTGCTGGCCCCGGTCGCCCCGCGCCGCCCCGACGTCCCCCTCTACTCGACGCTCACCGGCGGCCTGCTGGACGAGGCCACGCCGATGGACGCCGAGCACTGGTTCCGCGGTCTGCGCGCCCCCGTGCGGTTCCACGACGCGGTGACCGCCCTGATCGACACGGGCCACGACCTGTTCGTCGAGTGCAGTCCGCACCCGGTGCTCACCATCGCCGTCCAGGACGCTCTCGACGCCGCCGGGGTACGCGGCGCCGCCCTGGGCACCCTGAACCGCGGCGCCGGTGGCCGGCGCCGGTTGCTGGTCTCGCTCGCCGAGGGGTATGTGCGCGGCGCGCCCGTGGACTGGTCCACGCTGCTGCCCCCGGGACGGCCGGAGGCGGCGGAGCTGCCCACGTACGCCTTCGAGCGCCGCCGCTACTGGTTGGAGCAGCCGTCGGGCACCGATCCCGCCCGGCTCGGTGTGGCGGCGACCGGGCATCCGCTGCTGGGCGCCGTGGTCGAGTCGGCCGCCGACGAGGGCCTGTTGCTCACCGGGCGGATCTCGGTGGCCGAGCAGCCCTGGCTCGCCGACCACGTCGTGCACGAGTCGGTGCTCCTGTCGGGCACGACGCTGGTGGACTGGGCGCTGCACGCCGCCGACCGGCTCGACGGCTCCGTGGACGATCTCGTCCTGGAGGCGCCTCTCGTGCTGCCCGTCGACGGCGCGGTGGACGTGCAGCTCGCCGTGGCCGGCCCCGACGCCGCACGCCGTCGTACGTTCACCGTGCACTCCCGCCCCGCCGGGCGGGAGGACGCGACGGGCGCCCGGTGGACCCGCCATGCCTCGGGCACCCTCGCCCCGCTCGCCGATCCGGATCCGTCCGCGCCGGAGCAGTGGCCGCCGGCCGGGGCCGAAACGCTCGACGTCACCGAGGTCTACGACCGCCTCGCCGCCGTCGGCTACTGGTACGGCCCGGCCTTCCGGAACCTGCGCGCCGCCTGGCGGCGGGAGGGGGAGCTGTACGCCGAGGTCCGGCTCGCCCCGGACACCGACCCGACCGGATTCGCCGTGCACCCGGCGCTGCTGGACGCGGCCTTGCACGCCCTGGTGCTGCACGCGCTGGACGCGGCGGAGGACGCGGAGAGCATCCTGCTGCCGTTCTCCTTCGCCGGAGTACGGGTGCACGCGGTGGAGGCGGACGAGGTGCGCGTCCGCGTGACGCCCACCGGGCCGCGACACGCCCGGCTGCTGCTCACCGACCGGTCCGGGGCGCCGGTCGCCACCGTCCAGGAGGTGTCGCTGCGCCCGACCTCGCGTGCCGCGCTGCGCGCGCAGGACGACGTTTCGGCGGACGCCCTCTTCGAGGTGACCTGGCAACCGGTGCCTGCCGAGGTGCCCGGACCGGCCGTGCGCTGGGCGGTGCTCGGTGCCGCCCACCCGCGGCTGCCGCAGGCCCCGGTCCACGCCGATCTGCCGACCCTGCTGTCGGCGCTCGGCGAGCGGGACACCGCACCCGACGCGCTGGTGGCCTTCTGGCCGCCCGGTCCGGCAGGGGCCGTGTCCGAGGGGGGCCGCGCGGTGGCGGCCGCCCACGAGGCCGCCCGGTCCGCGCTCGCGCTCGTCCAGGAGGTGCTGGCCGCGGGGCGGCTGCGCTCGGCGCGGCTGGTGGTGGTGACCCGCGGCGCGGTCGCCACCGGTCCCGGGGAGCCCGGCCCGGATCTCGCGGCCGCCACGGTGTGGGGGCTGCTGAAGAGCGCCCAGAGCGAGCATCCCGGCCGCTTCGTGCTCCTCGACCTGGACGCCGAGGGCGCCGACGAGGACGCGGACAGCGGGGCGGACCAGGTGGCCGTCGCCCTCATGACCGGGGAGCCGCAACTGGCGTGGCGCCGGGGCGCCTGGCACGCTCCCCGGCTGGCCCCGCTATCCGCGCGCCGCACGCTCACGCCGCCCCCGGACGGCAGCTGGCACCTGGACATCCGTACGAAGGGCACCCTGGACGGCCTCGCGCTGGTCCCGGACGACCACGGCTCGCGGCCGCTCGGCGCGGGGGAGGTCCGGGTGGCGATGCGTGCGGCGGGCGTCAACTTCCGTGACGTCGTGGTGGCTCTGGACATGGTCCCGGGTCAGGAGGGCATGGGGCTGGAGGGCGCGGGCGTGGTCCTGGAGACGGGTGCCGGGGTGCGGGACCTGGCTCCCGGCGACCATGTCATGGGCCTGGTGCCGAGGAACGCGTTCGGCCCGGTGGCCGTCACGGACCGGCGGCTGCTGGCGCGGATCCCGCGGGGCTGGTCGTTCACGCAGGCGGCGGCGGTGCCGGTGGTGTTCCTGACGGCGTACCACTGCCTGGCCGAGCTGGCCGGGGTCCGTCCCGGCGACCGGGTCCTGGTGCACTCCGGAGCCGGCGGGGTGGGCATCGCGGCGATCCGGCTCGCCCGGCACCTGGGCGCGGAGGTGTTCGCCACCGCCTCGCCCGGCAAGTGGGACGTCCTGCGCGCGGAGGGGCTCGCCGACAGCCACATCGCGAGCTCGCGCACCGACGCGTTCGAGGAGACGTTCCGCCGGGCGACGGACGGCGCGGGCATGGACGTCGTGCTCAACTCGCTCACCGGTCCGCTGCTGGACGCCTCGCTGCGGCTGCTGGGATCCTCGGGGCACCTGGTCGAGATCGGCAAGACCGACGTCCGGGACGCCGAGGAGGTCGGCCGGCGGCATCCTGGAGTCCGTTACGACGTCTTCGACCTGCTGCGGGCCGAACCCGACCACGTGGCGCGGATGCTGACCGAGGTCCTCGCCCTGTTCGACCGGGGCGTGCCGGGACTGCTGCCGGTGACCACGTGGCCGGTGCACGAGGGCGGACAGGCCCTGCGTCACATGGCCCAGGCGCGGCACACGGGCAAGGTGGTGCTGACGCCGCCGCCCGGCTTCGACCCTCACGGCACGGTCCTGATCACCGGCGGCACCGGCGTCCTCGGCCGGCTGCTGACCCGCCACCTGGTGACCCGGCACGGGGTACGGCGGCTGCTGCTGGCCGGTCGCCGGGGCGCGAGCGCCGACGGGGCCGCGGAACTGGCCGAGGAGCTGGCGGCGCACGGTGCCCGGGTGTCGTTCGCGGCCTGTGACCTCGCGGACCGGGCGACGGTGGCCCGCCTGCTGCGGGACGTCCCGGACACCCATCCGCTGACCGCGGTCGTGCACGCGGCGGGCGTTCTCGCGGACGGCACCGTCGAGACGCTCACGCCGGACGCGGTGGACCGGGTGCTCGCTCCCAAGGCGGATGCGGCCTGGCACCTGCACGAGCTGACCCGGGGGACCAGACTGTCCGCCTTCGTGTCCTTCTCCTCGGTGGTCGCGACGCTGGGCTCGGCGGGACAGGCGAACTACGCCGCCGCCAACTCGTTCCTGGACGCGCTGGCGCACCGCCGCAGGGCCGAGGGCCTGTCCGGCACGTCGCTCGGCTGGGGGCTGTGGGCGCAGGCCGGGGGTATGACGGGGCACCTGTCCGAGGCCGACCGGGCCCGCATGAGCCGCGGCGGGGTGGCCGCGCTCTCGGTGCCGGAGGGGCTGGCCCTGTTCGACGCGGCGCTGGCGACGGGCGGCACGCAGGTGCTGCCGGTCCGGTGGGACCGGCCGGCGCTGGGCGACCTCGCGGGCCGGGACAGTTTGCCGCCGCTGCTGCGCGGCCTCGGCGGCATCCGTCCGACGGCCCGGCGCACCGCCCGCCAGGACGACACCGGGGACGCTCCCGCCTGGTCCCGGCAGCTGGCGGCGCTGCCCGCCGACCGCCGTCGCGCGGCCCTGTCGGAGTTGCTGACGCGCGAGGTGGCGACCGTTCTGGGCTACGGCGACGACGAGGAGATCGATGTCGACCAGTCCTTCAAGGACATGGGGTTCGACTCCCTGGCCGGGGTCGAGCTGCGCAACCGCCTGACCGCGGCGACCGGCCTGCGGCTGCCCGCGACACTGGTCTTCGACCGTCCCACGGTGCCCGACCTGACCGACCATCTCCTCGACGACCCGGCGCTGCTCTCGCCCGTCGGCGGGGGCTGACCCGGGGCAGACACGGGGCCCGGGTGGCGTCCGGGCCCCGACGGGGGTTCGGGCACCGTGTGCGGGACACCCGTGACGGGCCGCGGGGCCGCGCTGCTCCACGTACCGCGGCCGGGCGGGGGCCGCGACCGCCCGCGGGGAGGAGGGCCGGTTCAGGGACGCCTCAGGGATTTCCCTGAACTCCCTTCGCTCTCAACTCCCTATACTTGCCAAGGACCGTACGCGGCGGAGGACTCCAGGGAGACCCGGGTGATTGACCGATACGTCGCCGAACTGGACAAGGCCCTGCGCGGCCCACGGGCGGTCAAGGCGGACATGCTCGCGGAGGCTCGTGACGGGCTCGTCGATGCCGCCGAGGCGTACGAGGAGAGCGGCCTGGACCGCACCAGCGCCGAGCAGCGTGCCGTGGCCGACTTCGGCCCCGTCGACATCATCGCTCCCGAGTACCAGCCGGAGCTGGCCCTGGCCGAGGGCCGGCGTACGGCACTGCTGATCTGCGTCGTCCTGACCGTCCAGCCGGTCGCGTGGTGGCTGCTGCTGACCCTCGCCGGACACGGCGCGGACGCCCGCGCCGACACGGATTACGCCCTGGTCGACGACGTGGTGCGCTGGACCGGCGCCGGGGCCATCGGCACGGCGCTCGCGGTGGCGATCGCCACCGGCGCCGGGGTGCGCTACGTGGGCGCACGCCGGCGTCTGGTCCGTGCGGCCGGTTTCTTCGCGTTCCTCGTCTGCGCGGTCTTCGCCGTCCTCGGCCTGCTGCTGACGCTCTACAGCCCGGCCACGGACTCGCTGCTGGGCCTCACGGGCCTGCCGATGACGGCCCTGCTGCTCGGCGTTCCGCTGGCCGGGGTCGCCGTGGCGGGCCGTCGTTGCCTGGCCGCGTCCTGACCGTGTACGTGCGTGCACGGCTCGTCGGCGCCGCGCCGAGGTGACAGGGCCCGGTTCCCGTCCTCCGGATCGGCCGGGCGTCGTGAGGCCGGGCACGCGCGCTCCCGGACCGGGAAGCTCCTGACCCCGCGTCTCCCTGCTCCCTGACGCCCCGGGGGCACGTCATGCGAAAGCACCGGCACGGCTCGTGAACCGTGCCGGTCGTCGCTCTCCTCGCGGCCCTCAAGCCGGCGCGGACCCTGGGCGCAGGACACCCTCGACCATGGTGGAGAAATCCCGCCATTTCGTCCGCTCGTTGGTCAGCGCCCGACGGCCCGCGGCGGTGAGCTGGTAGGTGCGGCGCCGCCGGCCACCCACCGTGCTCCACTCACTCTCCACGAGTCCCGCCCGATCGAGGCGCCGCAGCGCGGGGTAGAGCGACCCGGTCGGCAGATCCAGCGCCCCACCGCTGCTGACCTGGAGAGCCTCCATGACCGCGTATCCGTGCAGAGGCTCCGTTTCGAGCACCGCGAGGATCAGCGCGTCCAGATGGCCCCGTAGCGCTTCAGACATCATGTAGGCAATCTACATCATGTGCTAGCGTCGACGTCCTACATGTAGCCAAGCTATCTATCGTGGCGGGTGACGCCACTGGACAAGGGAGGTCGGACCACGGTGGCCACGCCCAATCGGACCCTTACCGAGGCGGGTGACTCGTCGGGGACGGCGAGGCCGAGCCTCTTCGAACGTCTCGCCCAGGTCTCCTACCGCCGCAAGTGGTGGGCACTGGTGGGCTGGATCGTCGTCCTGCTGGCGGTGAGCATGGGCTCACAGGCCGTCGGCGACGACTACCACAACGACTTCAGCCTGCCGGGCACCGAGTCCCAGAAGGCGCTCAACGTCCTCCAGGACCGGGCCCCCTCGCAGGCGGGCGCCACGGTCACGATCGTGCTGGAGGCCGACGGCGGACTCACCGCCGCGCAGACGCGCGAGCGGGTCGAGTCGATGCTGGCCCAGGTCAAGAAGGAACCGCACGTCGTCAGCGTGGTCAGCCCCTACGACAACCGCCAGGCGCTGTCGAAGGACGGGACCATCGGCTACGCCTCGGTCGCGCTGGACAAGCAGTCGGAGGACATCCCCACCGAGGACGCCCAGAAGATCATCGACACCGCGCAGAAGGCCGACACCGCCGGTCTGCGCGTGGAACTGTCGGGTGACCCGGTCCGGGCCGCTCAGGGCGAGGACAGCGGCTCCGCCGAGGGCATCGGCATCCTCGCCGCCCTGGTGATCCTGGTCCTGCTCTTCGGCTCCCTGTTCGCCGCCGTGCTGCCCGTGGCGATCGCCCTGTTCGCCGTCGGCACCACGCTCGGCCTGATCATCCTCGCCTCCCATGTGGCGACCATCGCCAACTTCACCGCGCCGCTGATGATGCTGGTCGGTCTCGGCGTGGGCATCGACTACGCCCTGCTGGTGTTCTCCCGCTACCGCAGCGAGCTGTTCGCCGGCACCGACCGCGAGGCGGCGACGGTCAAGGCCATCGACACCGCCGGCCGTACCGTGTTCTTCGCCGGATGCACGGTCATCGTCGCCCTCCTCGGGCTCGTCGTGCTCGGCCTGGGTTCGCTGCAGGGCGTGGCCGTGGCGGTCGCCCTGACCGTGCTGCTCACCATGATCGCGTCGCTGACGCTGCTGCCCGCCCTGCTGGGCATCTTCGGCAGCCGGATCGAGAAGCAGGTGCGCCGCCGCGTCGAGAAGGGCCGCCGGGCCGGCGGCGAGCGCTGGGGCCGCTGGACCGCTGCCGTCCAGCGGCGCGCCTGGGCGGCCGCGCTGGTGCCGACCGCGCTGCTCGCGGCCCTCTCGCTGCCCGCGCTCGACATGCGGCTCGGCTTCGCCGACGCAGGCACCGACGACACCTCCACCACCACCCGCCAGGCGTACGACCTGCTCGCCAAGGGTTTCGGTCCGGGCTTCAACGGACCCCTGATCGTGGTCGCCGAGGGCGACTCGGCAGCCGCCTCGCAGGCCCGTGCGGCGCTTGAGGACAGCAAGGGCGTCGCCGCCGCGCTGCCACCGCAGTCCTCGGGTGACGGCCTGTCCACCATCATCGTCTTCCCCACCTCCGCCCCTCAGGACGCGGCCACGAACGACCTCGTCAGCGAGTTGCGGGACGACGTGCTGCCGCCGGTGGCCCAGGAAACGGACGCCACCTTCCTGGTGGGCGGCAGCACCGCCTCCGCCGAGGACTTCTCCGACGCCGTCGCGGGCCGGCTGCCCGCCTTCATCGCCGTGGTGGTCGGACTGTCGGTGCTGCTGCTCCTGCTGGTGTTCCGCTCGATCCTCATCCCGCTGAAGGCCGCGGTGCTCAATCTGCTCAGCGTCGGCGTCGCCATGGGCGTCATGACGCTGGTCTTCCAGAACGGCGCCCTGGGCATCGAGAAGGGCCCGATCGAGGCGTACGTCCCGGTGATGATCTTCGCGATCGTCTTCGGACTGTCCATGGACTACGAGGTCTTCCTGCTCTCCCGCATGCACGAGGAGTGGGAGCGCAGCAAGGACGCGGCCCTGGCGATCCGTCAGGGGCTGGCCACCACGGGCCAGGTCGTCACGGCCGCAGGCGCGATCATGATCGTGGTGTTCGGCGCCTTCATGTTCAGCGGCGACCGGATGCTCATGCAGTTCGGCTTCGGGCTGGCCGTCGCCGTCTTCGTCGACGCCGTCATCATCCGCTGCCTGATCCTGCCCGCGGTGATGCACCTGTTCGGCCGCTATGCCTGGTGGCTTCCCGGAGGGCTGGCCAAGCGCCTGCCCCGGGTGGCCATCGAACACCCCTGACGGGGGGGAATCCCCCGCCTCCCGTCAGGGACCGGCCGGCCTCCACGCCCGACGCGGGCGTGGAGGCCGGACTTTTGCTGTCGGCCCTCCGGCGCTCCTCGCACCGGCGCGAGCGCATGTGCCGTGGTGTGCCCTCACTGCGCCTCGACCAGAAGTTGAGGTGCCCCGCCCAGGATGCGGGAGACCCGATTCCGCGGCGAGGGTGAGGTCGACGCATGAAGGTACCGCGAGTCCTGCGATGGTGCGGCCGGATGTTGCTGTCGCTCGCGCACGACGTGGGCGCGGGTGCCCAGTTCATGGGCGCTCTCACCATCGGCATGCCACCACCGCCCCATCTCTTCACGCAGCCCACGCAGCCCACGCAGCTGCGAAACGCCCCTGATCCGGAACCCCGGAATGTTCTGGAATCAACAAATCCAGATATCAGCAAGGCCGCCGGAGGGCCGGCACCGGGCCACCCTGAACGACTTATTCCGCACATTCCGCCAGAACCGGAGGAACAAGCCCTGTGGTCACAGCTGCACTGACCTCGCCGCCCGAAGATGAAAGCCCCGCTCCACCTGTGCCCATTCGGAAAGAAAACGACCGGCGCGCCCCGTTGACTTGCCTGTAATTGTTCGGCACGGCATAGTCTGAAACGGAATCTTTACCACCGGGCAACACACAATCCAGAAAATCGGGGGATCTACAGGATGTCTCACGACGCTCGGCCGCGACCCGCCTCCTTCTTCACCGCGCCCGCACGCCCACGCGGGCGAAGTCCGCGCACCTAGAGGAGAAGTCGACCGGGGCCTGGACAGCAGCATAGTTCCACGGGCCACGGGCACTTGAACTCAGGAACCGCGCACAGGAGACCGGACGACGGTCGACAGCCACCGGTGAACGGAGCCCCAAAGGCGCGCTGCCACGAGAGGTTCACCCATCACCGCTCGGCATGCCACGCGGGCGAATTCGGCTGCCCTGATTTCACGGCAGCCCCCTGCGGGCCAAGTCGAGAAGCGTCACTCTGTCCTGCCGACATCCGGCCTCACACCACTGACGTCTGGCACCACCCGACCCATTGACCGGACTCTTTGTCCGACATATGCGTCCAACGCGGAAAAAGATAGTGTTTTGCGTTCGCTACGAAGGGTGTGGAGGCAATGCAGATCAGCGTGTTGGGTCCACTGTCCGTCACGATGAACGGGAGGAACGTCACACCTACGGCGCCGAAACCACGACGGATTCTGGCGCTGCTCGCCATGTCCGCGAACCAGGTGGTACGCAACGAGCAGCTCATCGAGGAGGTCTGGGAGGACCGGCCGCCCAGCAGCGTGGCCACCACCCTGCAGACGTACATCTACCAGCTGCGCAAATCGCTGCGCCTGGCGGGGGGTTCGAGAACCGACCGGGATCCCGGGGACGAACTGCGCACCTTCGTCGGGGGCTACATGCTCACGCTGCCGCACGAGGACCTGGACTCGCTGAGGTTCGAGGAGCGGGCGCAGCGGGGCAGGGCCCAGCTGGCGGCGGGTGACGTGGCCGGGGCGGCTCGCACGCTGCGGGAGGCCCTGGACCTGTGGCACGGGCCGGCGATGGTCGACTTGAACCCCGGCCCGGTACTGGTCTCGGAGGCACTACGACTGGATGAGATACGCAAGAGCGTCCTGGAACTGCGGATCGAGGCGGACCTGCGGCTGGGCTACCACCACGAGCTGCTCGCCGAACTGATCAAACTGGTCTCCTCACAGCCGACGCACGAAGGGTTCCAGGTCAAGCTGATGATCGCGCTCTACCGTGCCGGCCGGCGCTCCGAGGCCTTGCAGGTCTACCAGCACGCCCGGGAGAGCCTGGTCCGCGAACTGGGCGTGGACCCCTCGGAGACCCTCCAGCGGCTGCACCACGCCATCCTCACCGGTGACCTCGGACCGGGTCCGGCACCGGAGTCGCCGTCGCAGCGGGCATGGGCGATGCACGAGGTCAGATACTGAGGCCGGACGGCGTACCGCCGGAGGCGGTACGTGAAGCTCTCCGGGTCCGGTCGGGGCCGGGCGGCCCCAGGAGTGGGCGATGTGACAGGTGCGGTCCGAAGACCGCACGTCCCAAGACCGCACGTCCGAAGCCCGTTCGTACGACGGCCGTTCTCATGAAGTCCGCGACCGGTTCGGCCCGAAGGCCCGAAGACCCCGAGACTCCAAGACCCGCCAGGATGAAGCCCGCGACCCGTCCACGTCCTCCCCCACCTCCCCCGCGGTTGGATCGAACGACGGTCCGGGGCTTCCCCGGCCGGCGCGGCCCCGGGCCGGGCCCACGGGCCTCCTCCGGTGTCGACGCGCGTGGACGGAGTCCTGGGCCGTGTCCGGCCCGGGCTCCGGAGCACCCGGCGGGATCAACCTGCCGGAGGACCGCGGAGACCTGATCGCATCACGGCCCCGGCAGCGGCCCCACCCCCGGCACTTCTCCGGAGCCACCACCCCGCGGACGGGCCGTGCGCGCGCAGAGGACGCTGCCGGCCTGTCCGCGGGGCAGGTGCTTTCCGTGCGTGCGGAAGGGCTGTCACATGCCCTTCAGGCCATGAGCCGTGGCCAGCGCCACCACGAGCGAGCCGTCAGCCATGGCTCCGGCGGCCCGTGCCTGCTCGACGGCCACCACGGCGGCCGCGCTGCTCGGTTCGAGGGGCAGTCCCGCTCGCCACACGCGGCGGGTCCCCGCGGTCGCGGCGGCGTCGTCCACCACCTCGGCCCGCCCGGCCGAGAGCCGTACGGCCTCCAGGGCCTGCAGGGCCACGCTGTTGCCCGCGAGTGAGGGCATGACCGACGTGCCGCCCGGGAACGAGCCGTGCGGATCCGCGCCGTCCAGCACGGCCGAGACCCGCGGGAACGGCTCCACCAGGCACAGGCGAGGCACCGGCCCGCTCCCGCACAGCTCGCGGAAGCCGAGGTACACGCCCCACGCCAGATCCCCGCGGGAGGCGGGGACGACGACCCAGTCGGGCAGACGGCCGTCGAGGTCGGCCCGGATCTCCGCGGCGAGCGTCTTGTAGCCCTCGATCCCGAAGGGGCTGCTGCCGACCGGTGGCACCACCACGTTGGTCACCGGCAGCACCGTCCGCGAGTCAAGGTATCCGGCGAGGTGCCGCCAGCGCTGTTCCGCCTCCGGGAAGACGACGACCTCGGCACCGAGGTCGCGCATCAGCCCGACGACGTGTCCGGGCGTGTCGTCCGTGACCGCGATCTCGCAGCCCAGACCTGCCCGGGCGCAGTACGCGGCCAGCGAGACGCCCGCGTTGCCGGAGGAGGCCGCGGCCACCACCTCGTACCCGGCGTGCAGCGCCCGCGCGACGGCGAGGGCACTGAACCGGTCCTTGTGCGATCCCGTGGGGTTGGCGCCCTCCCACTTCAGCCGCAGATCGAGGTCACCGGCCGTGTCGCACCGCAGCAGCGGCGTTCCGCCCTCTCCGAGGGTGGGCGCCCCCGCGTAGGGCAGGCGGACGCCGTCGGTGGCGTCCGGTTCCCCGTACACGCAGGCCAGGTTGGCCGGCGTGCCGTTCCTCAGACAGGACGGGCAGCCTCGCGGATGGTCGTCCAGCGGCTGATGGTCGCCGCAGCGGATGCACCGCAGCGAGCGCAGGGCGGGGTGGCGGGTGACGGCCCGGGCAGTCGGCGCTCCCATCGTCAGCCGATCACCGTCAGACGGCGTTCCAGGGTGGTCAGCAGCCGGTTTCCCCCCGCGGTCACCACGAACGGGTCCTCGATCTGCACCGCACCGAGCCCGAACTCGTAGTACGGCGTCTCGAAGTTGACCACGGTCCCCTCCTCCAGACGGTCGTCGTTGTCGGGGGTGATGAGGACGGGGTCGTAGATCTCCACCCCGATGCCGTGCCCGACGTGGTGCCGACGATAGTGCGGCACCCCCGCCTCACGCACCGCCTCCATGGCCAGGTCGAACAGCTCCTTCCCCGTCATGCCGGGGCGGGCCTCGGCCAGTGCCCGGTCCTCCCCGGCGACCATGGCCGCGTGGTACCGGGCGAGCCGGTCGGACGGCTCGCCGAGGCTGTAGAGGCGCGCGATGTCGGACCAGTAGCCGTCGAGGACGCACCCCACGTCGAGCCAGAGCGAGTCGCCGCGCCGCAGCGGCTCCCGGGACACCGCCTGGCCCGCGACCCCGCCCCGGCCGAAGCGGATCAGGGTGAACTTGGGCCGGGCCCCGGCGGCCACGACGGTCGTCTCGAACTCCCGCACGAGCTCCCGCTGGGTCACCCCGGGCCGTGCCGCGGCCGTGACCGCCCGGATGCCCTGCTCGGTGACAGCGGCCACGGCTTCCAGCCGGCGGATCTCCTCGGGCGTCTTGACCTTGCGGGTCCAGCGCAGCACCTCGGCCCCGAGCCGTACGTCGGCTCCGGGCACCGCCTCGCGCAGCACGTCGAGGTAGCCGTGCGGCACCCCCTCCTCGTCGACGGCGATCCGGGCACGCTCCAGCCCGGCCGCCCGCAGGGTGTGCACGAGGCCGTCGAGGGCGGTGGCGGGCGCCGGCCCGTCGACGGCGATCCGCCACAGCGCCTCCTCGTCGTCGCTGAGTACGGCGTCCTCGCCCTTCTCGCGGTAGAAGGTGCCGTATCCGACGGCCGACGCCACCGGCGGCAGGACGTCCTGCACCTGGTCGGCGTCGCAGCGGGAGGTGACCAGCCGGACCTGTTCGGGCCGGTCGCGGGTGAGAACGGCGTAGAACTGCCCGGAGTGCGGGAAGACCTCCAGGGCGACGCTGGGGACACCGGTGAGGTAGTAGACGTTCTCGTACGTGGTGGCGACCACGGCGTCCAGGCCGAGTTCGTCCATCCGCGCGGTCAGTCGTTCCAGATTGGCCGGCATCGCTGCTCCCTCCGGGCCGTTCACCATGTGGGTGCGGGAAGGTCGTCGGCTCCCGCCCGGGGCTCGGGCACGGCCGGGCTGACCGGGTCGCGGGCGGCTTCGATCAGCGCGTCGAGGGAGGTCAGGCCGGCCTCCTCGATGGTCTGCAACAGCCCGCGCGACCACAGCCAGTCGTCGTCGAAGGTCTCGCCGAGGTAGTTGGCGCCGTCGTCGGCCGCCACCACGATGATGCGGCTGCCGGGGTGGTGGTGGGCGTGGTGCAGCGCGCCGAACACGGCGAGCCCGGCGGACTCCCCCACCAGGACGCCCTCGGTGCGGGCCAGCAGCCGGCAGGTGGCCAGCCCTTCGTGGTCGGCGACCATGTGGACCCGGTCGATGACCTCCCGGTCCAGGCAGCCGGGGTGCCAGCCGAGGCCGATGCCCCGGGTGGCCCAGGTGCCGTGCGGGTAGCCGAAGGTCGCGGAGCCGATCACGTCGACGCCGACGGTGACGACGTCGGGCCGGGCGCGTTTGACGGTGGCGGAGATGCCGCTGATGTGCCCGCCGGTGCCGACCACGGTGACCAGCGTGTCGAAGTCGGGGTCGTCCGCGAGCAGTTCGTGCCCGGTGGTCTCGGCGTGGGCGAGCGGGTTGGCGGGGTTGTTGTACTGATCGGGCCAGAAGGAGCCGGGGATCTCGGCGAGCAGTTCCTTGACCCGCTGGATCCGGGCGCCCTGCAGGGAACCCTGGGCATCGGGTTTGTCGACGACCTCGATCTCGGCGCCGAGGGCGGTGGCGTAACTGAGCATCGAGCGGGGCGCCTTGCGGTCGGTCACCAGGACGATCCGGTAGCCGCGGACCACCCCGATCAGCGCCAGCGCCTTGCCGACGTTGCCGGAGGTGGACTCGATGATGGTGCCGCCGGGGGGCAGCAGTCCGTCCTGTTCGGCGTGGTTGACCATCGACAGGGTCGAGCGGTCCTTGATGCTACGGCCGGGGTTCCAGCCCTCCAGCTTGATCAGGATCTCCGAGCCCGCCACCGACCAGCGCTGCAGCCGGACCACCGGAGTGTGTCCGATGGTGTCGAGGAGGCTGTCTCTGATCACGGTTGGACCTCGCAGAGTTCGGTGTCCGTCACGGGTGTCCTCCGGTCGGCGGGTGGTGGGGGCCGGTCACAGGACGAGCCGCACCCGGTAGTGGTCCAGCCACAGGTTGAGCTGGAGGATGAGCTCGACGCTCGCGCGCGCCAACCGGTCCTTGGCCAACCGGTCCGGCTGACCGACGAGTTCGGTGGCCGCCGTCAGGTCGGTCAGGGGCCGGGCGGGGGCCTCGGTGTCGGCGAGCATCGCCTTGAACTCCTCCTGCAGTCGCGCCGGGTAACCCGGGTCGTGACTGATCGGGGTGGCGCTGCGGGGTCTGCGGACGACCTCCTGCGGCAGCAGGTCGGCGACGGCCTCGCGCAGCAGGCCCTTCTCGATGTCGCCGTGCCGGTGCATCTCGGCCGGGATGTTGTACGTGTACTGCAGGAGCTCATGGGTGTTGACGGGCGAGCGGACCTGGAGCCCGGTGGCCGAGAAGATCGAGGAGTCGCCGCGGAACTGGGTCAGCACGAGGTAGGCGACCGTGCGCATCTTGCGGGCCCAGTCGTCCTCCTCCGGGAGGTGCTCGACGCCGGCGACGGCGGAGGCGTAGGTGTCCGCGTAGTACGTGGGCAGGTCGAGCCGTGCGAGCAGGTCCTGGTTCACCAGCCCGGTGCCGAAGCCGTTGCGTGCCCCGTGCCGCTGGGCCAGGGCGATCCACGGGAAGGTGCCGGACTCGACGAGCCCGCGGTCGTTGCACCAGGTGGCGCCCAGGAAGGCGTTGTCGGCGCCGAGTCCGGTGAAGACCACCTTGTGACCGTCGGCCGCCACCCGCTGGAGGAAGATCTGCTGCCAGGCGTCCATGTCGTAGATGCGGGTCGGGCAGTCCTTGGCCCGCAGCATCGACAGCCGGACGACGGGGTCGAGGATGTCGGCCGCCTCCAGCTGCACCACGTGGTGCAGCGCGTCGACGTGTTCGGCGACCATCCGGGCGTAGGGCTCGTCCTTGCTGGTGCGCATGGCGTCGGAACGGAAGCCGTCGTAGGCGTAGTCGATGGTGTACGCGTGCAGCCGGCCGAGGTCGCGGCGGCGCAGTTCGGCGGCGATCAGCGCGGTGACGGAGGACGAGTCGACGCCGCCGGAGAGGGTGACGGCGGCCAGGTCCGCGTCGAAGGGGGTGGCGGCGCGGGCGCTCTCCTCCAGCATGGCCCGGATGCGGGCCACGGTGGTCTGCAGGTCGTCCTCGTGCGGGCGGGTCTGAAGCTTCCAGTACTGCCTACGGGTCCAGCCCGAACGGCCGAACACCGCGATCTCCCCGGCCTCCACCTGGGAGAAGCCGGAGAACAGCGGGCCGGTGGGAACGGCGTGGCAGATCACCTCTCGCAGTCCGGCCGCGTGCACGGCCGGCTGCACCTCGGGGTGCGCCAGCAGGGCCTTGCGCTCCGAACCGAAGACCACGCCGGTGGGGGTCTCGGTGAAGAAGAGCGTCTGCCCGCCGAGTTGGTCCCTGGCCAGGACCAGCTCCTCGGTGCGGCCGTCCCAGACCGCGAGGGCGAAGGCCCCGCTCAGCCACGGCACGAAGTCACTGCCCCAGCACAGGTACGCCTGGCTGAGCAGTTCCGCCGCGGGGGCGTCCGGTGACACCGGCCGTCCGGCACCGCGCAGCCGTTCGCGCAGCGCCGTGAGGCCCCCGGGGGCTCCGGTGAGGCACAGCACGACGTCGTGGCCGTCCGCCTCGGTCACGACGGGCTGGCGTCCATCCCCGGGCTCCACCACCAGCGCGCGGTGCCCGAAGGCGGCCCTGGGCGACGTCCACACCTTCTCGCCGTCCGGTCCGCGATGGGCCAGGGAGCCGGTCATCGCGGTGATCAACGGCCGTTGCAGGGCCAGATTGCGAGAGAAGTCAATCCAGCCGACCAGACCTGACATGTCATCGCCCTCCGACGTCCGTCCACGGGTACGCACACTGCCCTTTCCGATGCCGACGGGCGCCGGCACCGGATCGGCCTCTCACGCTTCCCGCGAGGTCTCGAGGTCGGATCGTGGGCCGCTGAAGCGGCCGGTGCCGGATCCGGCAGCGATGAGTGAGCACGTTGCTTACCTACATGTAGACTGTCTATATTTCCGTCAAGGGCGGCCGATCCGGACGGGCGCCGGCACGGCGCCTCGACCACGCGCCAGAAAGGGGAACAGACGCATGGCGATCAAGGAGACGACCCTGAGTGATCTGCGCAAACTGCCATGGGCGACGATCATCGCGCTGGGCGCCTTCTCACTCCTGCGACCGATCCTGAGCATCGTCGGGGCATACGACGACGGACCCCTCAAGAAACCGGTGGGGCCGCTGATCCTCACCGCGCTGATCATCGTCGTGTGGATCGGCACCGCCGTGGTGCGCCGCTTCCCCCGCCCGGTCGAGTCGCTGGCATTCGTCGGCGTGGCCTACGGCGTCCTGGCACTTCTGCTGAACCTCTCGCTCCAGCCGTTCCTGGACGACGCCGAGGTGCCCCCGGTACCCGGCATGATCGGCATCCTGGTCTTCAACGCCGCGCAGGGCGCGGTCTGCGGCCTGATCGCCCTGGCCCTGCTGCGTTGGCGCTCCCGCTCCGGCAGGGCCTGAAAAGCACGGCGGGCCCCCTACACCCGGCACGCTCAGCGCGGACGGGTCCGATGCACACCCCATCAGGCCCAAGCACGCCAGGCGATCAAGGACTGTGAGCGGTTCCTTGCCCGCTACCCAGCAGCCCTCGGAGCCGGAGCCGACCCAGCCGTCGCCACCCGCACGAAAGGCCCACTTCACGAGGCCCTGGACATCACAATCAGTCACGAACACGCCACGAGGACCGCGACCGTAAGGTCGAGGCCCTCGTCTGCGTGTCGTCAGCGGTTGTGTCCGAGGGGGCGAGTTGACCACTGACGACAAGGTCGGTGGTGCCGCAAGGGCGGCTCCACCTCTGAGACTGCTGTCGCCATACGCGGAGGTTCGGCTGGGCCGCGGCGTCCATTGTCGCCGCGATCCGCGCCCGCTTCTGGGATCACATGCCCGAACTGCGGCGGCATCTCGGTACTTGGGCGGCGCGCAGCTGTCCCGCCCGCACGCGAAGGAGCCGAATGACGACCACCCCTGCCACCGCCGACTACTGGGAGCCGCTCTGGGCCGGCGGACGCCGGTACCGGGAAGTCACCAGCAGCGAGGCCACACTCCTTGCCGACTTTGTGGGACCCGGCCGAGGACGCCTGGCCCTCGACATCGGCACCGGCTACGGCGCCCTCGCCCACCACGTCCACAAGCTCGGTTACTGCACCACCGGAATAGACTTCGCACCCAGCGCCATCGCCGCAGCAGCCAAGAACGCGCCCGGCCACCAGCACGGCGAAGGGCCGACCTGGCGGCTGATGGACTTCACCAACGAGAACCTCAGTGCCCTGCCGGACCCGGCGTACGCGATCGTCACCTGCCGCCTGGCGTACCGGTGGATGGACGACAAGCCGGCCTTCCTCGATCGCGTCCGGCAGGTCCTGGCACCCGGCGGGATCTTCTGGGTCGTCACCGAACTCGGCGGCCGCCGCGAGGACAGCGATCCGAACAAGCACCTCGGGATCACCGTCGCCGAGGCCGAGACGCTCACGGCAAGCTGGTCCGTCGTACGCACCGCCGATCTCGACGTGTTGCGCTGCTACGCACTCCGCCCCTGAACCCGACATGGGAGCCGACTGCGTTGGACATCGAACGACAGACACGCCTCGCCCGGGACGCCTACGGAAATCACCATCTGCGGCGCGGTACGCCCGTGACCGATGTGGACCAGATCACCTGGGCCCCGCAGCGAACGGCCCAGGAGACCACCTCCTGGGGGACCTCAGGGGTCTGCGCGTCCTGGACCGCGCCTGCGGCCCCGCCCGGCACGCCGCGCACCTGGCCCCACCTACCACGCACACGTGGACGCCGTCGATGCTTCCCTCAGCCTTGAACCGGCCCGCAGCACCGGCTCCTGCCCGTCCTGGCGACCTGTACAGCCGGCCCCCGGGCTGTCCTCGACGCGCGGCAGTCGATCAGACCCAACGCGGCCGCCTCGGCGGCGAGAGTCGCGCCGCCGATCGCGAACGTTCGAGTGTTTTCCAACGTGGTGTCAGGTGCGTAGTGACCGCTCGTACGACCGCGTCGTGCACCTCGGTGTGGGTTGGGGTCGGCAGGCCGCGTTCGGCGGCGAGTTCGGTCAGGGAGGTCAAGTCGACGCGCTGCAACCGCCAGGGTGGTGTTTGTTCCTCCACAGGTCCCCGGCAACCTCATCGCTCGTGTCCTCGCTCATGACCGCAGTTCGTTACAGCCCGTGCGGCACCGCGTACCAGCCATGGCACCAGTACGTGATCAGCCGGCCACAACCGCTCGCACAGGCGCCTTGCCCACAGCGCTGCTCTGCACCGCGCTCCGCCCGTTCGCCGTCTCCTCCAGCGGTGAGCGGTGGCGCGCCGGAAGACCGGCTTCCTCTCCGGGCCGGTCAGTGGCTCGGAGCAGCCGCCAGTTCCTGGATGCGCGGATGGTTCTCCAGCGCCCACCGCACGGTTTTCGGCGGGCGCCCGAGCAGGGTCTCCAGTTGGTCGGTGACGCCGCGGTACCCTCCGCCGCCGATCAGCCGGGTCAGGGTCTTCAGGTGCGCCGCAGTGTGCGGATACTCGGCGAGGTTGCTGTCCACGTAGGTCTCGTTCCAGGTTTCGATGTCTTCGGGAACGTAGACGACCTCGCGTCCCAGCACGGCCGCGAAGTCCTCCGCGAACCCGTGCATGTCCTTCGCTTCCGGACCGTTGAGCTCGTAGGACTTCGAGATGTGCGGCGCCGGGTCGGCCAGGATCTTCGCGGACACCTCCGCCACGTCGTAACCCACGACGGGCGCGAGCCGGTGAGGGCCGAAGGGCAGGCGCAGTTCACCCTTGCTCAGCGGCTCCAGCGCCAGCCAGGTCATCAGGGGGTTCTCGACGAACATGGCCCCCCGGATGTTGACGGTCGGAAGGCCGGACCACTCCAGCACCCGCTCGGCGACCCAGTGGGCCCGCTGCTGCGGCGACCACTCCGTGACGTTCCCGCCGAGCCACGCACGCCGCTCTGCCTCCGGTGCGGTCATCTTCTCGACCGTCATGAAGGACTGCTCGAACTCGGAGATGTTGACGAAGACCTCGATGTCGCCCTTGGCCCGTGCCGCCGCGGCCATCAGGCTGACGGCGTCGGTGTAGTACGGCGACAGGCTCATGCTGAAGTAGATACGTCGGACGTCCTTCAGCGAGGCGGTCACGTCGGCGATGTTGAGCAGGTCTCCGACGAAGACCTCGGCCCCGGCCTGGCGGAGCGCGTGCGCGCGTTCGTCGTCCCGTCGCACGAACGCGCGCACCGGGTGCCCTTGTTCCAGCAGCATGTCGACAATCGTTCGGCTCACACCGCCGATGTGGCCGGCGGCTCCGCTGATCAGGATGGGATTGCGCTCTGGCATCGTTGGGTCCTCTGTCTGGTGACGTAAGTCAGCTGTTGGGAAAGCCGCAGGATGGGGTCGGCGACCGTCTTGCGGCGCTTGGGTGGCCTGGGGCGTCTATGCCGTCGCTCAGCGCGGTGGCCGGCCAGGGTCTCGGTCTGGCTCGCGGAGGTGACCATCCGCGCCGGAGGCGGTCGATGACGATGAAGCCGCCGGGCTCGGTGGCCGCCTCCACGCGGGCCTTGGGCCCTGATCCAGTCGGACCGTGCCCGCCAGGCGGATCCTCCGCAGGGTCATCGGGGCGAAGAGCCATCGATGCGCTCAAGGAACTCCAGAAGCGCGGCGCTGACCTCCGCGGGACGCTCCTGCTGCGTCCAATGCCCGCAACCCGGCAGCACCACCACGTCGTGCAGTTGAGGCGCGACGGCGCTCAGCGGGTTGCCCGACCCGCCCTCGCCTCGCAGAATCTCGCCCAGAGAGCTGCCCCCGTCCGGCCCGCGCAGCGAGGTGACCATGTCACGGTCGCCCACCACGTACAGGGCAGGGACGTCGATCCCGCGCCCCCGGAAAGCAGCGAGCAGCTCGTTGTTGCGCTCAATGTTCCGGTACCAGTTGAAGGCTCCGGTGAACGCCTGCTCCCCGTGCAGGGCGAAGTCCTCGGCGTACGCCTGGATGTCCTCCTCCGTCAGCCAGGCCGGGAGGTCGGGCGACTGCGGCATGGTGTCCAGGAGACCCAGGCCGTCGGGTATGACCAGCGGGCGGGGCTCCCTGCCGAGGGGGTTGTCGCCTGAGGCACCGACCAGGAGGCGTCGGAAGGACTCCGGGATGTCCTTGGCGAACTCCGCGTCGGCGACTCCCGGCTGCTGGAAGTAGACCTGGTAGAAGCCCTCGCCGTACTGGGTGCGGGTGATCGACGGCGGGACCATCCCGCCGGGCAGGATCGGCGGAATGCTGAGCCCGGCCACCGCGCGGACCTTGTCGGGGCGCAGCATCGCGGCGGTCCAGGCGACGGGTGCGCCCCAGTCGTGACCCACGACGATCGCCTGCTCCTCGCCGAGTTCCTCGATCAGGGCGATCACGTCGCCGACGAGGTGGAGCAGCGTGTACGAGGAGACGTCCGGCGGCTGCTCACTGCGGGCATAGCCGCGCTGGTCAGGAGCGACGACCCGGTATCCGCCCGCTGCCAGCGCCCCGAACTGGTGACGCCAGGAGTACCAGCTCTCCGGCCAGCCGTGCAGCAGGAGGACCAGCGGACCTTGCCCCTGCTCGGCGATGTGCAGTCTGACGCCGTTCACGTCGACGAAGCGGTGGGTGAGCGAACTTTCCATGAGCATTTCCATGAGCCTTTTGGATCTATGAATTGAGGAACCTATGAATCGGTGCGCGCGTGCTCTTTCTTCAGCTGCCCGTACAGGGCTTCCAGGTCGGCGGACAGTTGCGACTTGACCCAGCGGGTGATGTCGTCGGCCAGCACCTCGTGCGCTCCCGCCTCGATGCCGTCGAGCGCGGCCACGGCGACGTCGCGGGGGTCGGCCTTGGGTGCGTCGACGCCCGCCGCCATAGCGGTGTCCACGTAGGCCACGTGCAGACCGGTCACCGCGATACCGCCCGGCTGCAACTCCAGGCGCAGAGAGTTGGTCTGCGACCACAGGGCGGCCTTGGAGGCGCCGTAGGCCGTTTCGTCGGCCAGCCAGGACCGGGCGGAGTGGACGTTGAGGACGTGGCCCCCGCCGTTGCGCTCGATGATCGGCACGAAGGCCCGGGTCACCAGCAGCGGCCCGTAGAAGTTGGTCTCCATATCCCGGCGGACATCCTCCATCGAGGAGTCGAGATATTGAGGCGCGGACCGAGGCGCCGGCGTTGTTGATCAGGATGGTGACGTCCTGGGCCTGCTCGGCGGCCGCCGCGACGGACGCCGGGTCGGTGACCTCCAGCGCCAGCGGAACGGCACGGGGGGGAGGGGTCACCGTGCGCGGGTCACGTGCCGTGGCGTAGACCTTGCCGACTCCGCGCCCGCAGAGCTCCTCCACCAGCATCTTGCCGATGCCCCGGCCGCCTCCGGTGACGAGGACGGTGGCGCCTTCGATCGCTGTCACGACTACCTCCAAGAGGCTGGAAACCGATCGGTTTACCCACCGTAAACCGATCGGTTTTCTCGCGCAAGCAGGGTTCATAGTTGACTGAAACGCATCAGCAGCCACGGGGGCGATGACCTCACCGAAGTCCGGCGGCCAGCCGCGGGCCCACCCGGGGTCGGCGATTACGGGCGACCGCCTTGCGGCGGCGCAGGGAAGTCAGGGCGGCAGCTGCTCGGGCGGACCCGGCAGCGGCCGGGGGCTCGTGGCGCGAGCCACCGCCGCAGGGATCGGTTCACTGTTGCCCACCTGGGGGACTGCCGGGAGACGATCAGCCCGTGCGGCGGCTCGACGACGTAGCACGCGGCCACATCCACGTCCCGGCTGCTGCTGGCCACTCGGGCCGTGGCCCGTGGTCGCGCTCTCCTCGGGTTCGCCGGCGTTGAGATTTGGAGAGATCGCCCGGTGTCGCCCTGACCCGCAGGATGCCGCCGGTCACATCACGGGAGACGTCGTGCTCCTCCACGGCCGCCTGGCCGAGCGGCCCGGGCCGGAACCCAATGGCCACCATGGGCGGCTGCTTCCCCGGCTGCTTGCCGTACGGCAGCCGGCTCAGCAGCACCGGCCACGGTCCGCCGAGACTTCCGCACGCAACGCCCTACCGTCACGCATCTTGGCCGGAACATCAACTCGATCCGGACATGCGCCATGTGCCGCTTCCTGGACGTCTTGTACTTGTGGCTGCGCTTGGGACGGGCAGGTGTCAGCCGGCCAGCTGGTTGAGCTTGCGGATCTGCTTGTCAAAGACCCCAGCAGGAGCGAGGCGGCGCAGGGTGCTGGCACGTCCGGCCAGGAGACCGGCGGTGTAGCGCAGCTTCGGCTTCGGGTCGGTCGCTGCCGCGACGATCACTTTGGCGACGATGGCGGGGTCGTCGCCGCCCTTGATCGCCGTCTCCATCATGCGGTCGAAGGCGCGCCGCTGGTCCGCGTAGACCTCCAGGGGCGTGTCGGGTCGCGGGCTGTTGGCCTCGAATCCGGTGTTGGTGTAGGCGGGTTGGACGACAAGCGCCCGAACCCCATGCTCGCGGACCTCGTGGTCCAGAGACTCGGAGTACCCCTCGATCGCATGCTTGGAGGCGGAGTAGACGGCCATGTAAGGCGAGGGGAGGAAGCCGACCACGGAGGAGAGGTTGATGATGCGTCCGCGCCCCCGGGCGCGCATGTGTGGCAGGACTGCCTTCACCATGCGCATCACGCCGAAGACGTTGACGTCGAAGACGACCTGGGCCTGCGCGACGGAGTTCTCCTCGGCGGCACCCATCAAGCCCATACCGGCGTTGTTGACCAGGACATCGATCCGGCCGAACCGGTCGATCACCTGCTGGACCACGGCGACGACCGAGGCATCACTGGCCACGTCGAGATCGAGGAAGCTCACACCGTCGAGCGAGGTGAGGCGGGAGGTGTCGCGGCTGGTGCCGACCACGTCGAAACCCGCTTCGACCAGCGCGAGCGCGGCTGCCTTCCCGATGCCGGATGACGCACCCGTCACGAGTGCCACCGGCCGATGTGTGCTCATCATGGACTCCCGAACTCACTGAGAAACCGATCGGTTTCTCACAAGGTAAACCGACCGGTTTCAAGGTGCAAGCCCAGGGAATGCTGTCCGACCGGCGCCTCCTACCAGAACGGCGGCGGCATGGGCAGGGGCAGCGCGCCGGAGAGACATGAGAGCGTCATCCGCTCAGCGATCGCTGATTCAACCGCCCAGGGGCTACCACGACACCTCTACCGAGGCGATCCACCTTGGTGACGCGGAACATGGAGGACACCCGCCTCCAGCGGCCGGCCCCTTGCTTCCCGGCAGCCATCCGAGGGAAGCCTGATAGCCGTAAGGGTGTGATGAGCATGCCGTGTGCGAGGAAAGCCGTGGCATCGTTGACATCTGCACCCAGCGGCAGGAGCCCGGTCCCCCAGAGCCCCATCCAGTCGGCTCGGACGATCTCGCGGTTCCTGGTCATCACCCTCCGCGCCTTCGGCCGCCCCCTCGAAAGCCAAGCGCGGACGTCGACCCCGTGCGCCCAGTCAGCCACCAAGCCCCGCCCGAAAGCGATCCGTCAGCGCATGCCTGCCGCGTCGAGCAGGGTGGCCACTGTGGGGGCGATGAGGCCTGTGAGGTTGTCGGCTCCGATCCCCGCGCGGGCGCTGGCGCCGTCGAAGACCAGGCTGAGCTGTCGGGCCAGCAGGTCGGGATCGCTCGCGCCGCCCTGTTCGGCCTCGGCGCGGAAAAAAGCCGTCAGGTTTCCCTTGACCCGGTGGGCCACCTGGCTCGCGGGGTGGCTCTGATCCTTGAGTTCGATCTGCACGGCCAGGTACTGGCATCCTCGGAACTCGGGTGCACCCGCCTGCAGTTCCACCTGCTCGAAGACGTGCAGGATCCGCTCGCGGGGTGAACGGCCGTCGTCCGCCGCGGGCAGGAGTGCCGTCACGAAGGCGGTAGCGCGTTGCTCCAGGCTCGCCGCCAGCAGTTCGTCCTTGCTCTCGAACAGTTGGTACATGGAGCGCTTCGACACCCCCGCCGCCCTGCACAGCGCCTCGATGCCGATGCCGACGCCGTCTCGGTAGGTGAGTGCGGCCGCCGCCTCCAGCAGCCGGTCTCGGGGACTCGGCTTCACTTCGGTGCTCATACTGTGAGGTTAACCCGATTCGGGCGAAACATAAACCGATCGGTTTCCGTGGTCCGCCGGAGGGGTGAGCCGAAGTTCCTCTACACCAGGGCGGCGGTCTGGCTCAGACTTGAGGTCGCACCGGCCCGTCACACCGAAGCCGAACACCGCGGCCGCCACGAGGCCGGCGGCCATCGTCAACCAGCCCCGGGCCGGACCGGCGTCGGCCTGGGCGTCACAGGAGAGGATCGAGCGGAGGCCGCCGGTAATCTGCCGCAGCGGCTCGAACTCCGCCAGGACGGTAGAAGCCAGGCAGCGCCGCGATCTGCGGCCAGTCAGTTCCTTGCCCACCTGCAGCGATGCGCCCTCGGCCGCCTGCGCCGTCGCCGACCGGGCCAGACTGGAGCCCAGGCTGTCGACGGACTGATCGGTCAGCACCGTCAGAGCCGGGCAGGCCGGGGAACGGCAGCGGCAGCGGAGTTCCGGTAACCACCCACCTCCGTGCAAGGGGTCGAGCGGGCTCAGAGGAGACGGCTGCCTACGACGCCCCCTTCCCATCCGAGCGGCACTTCGCCGGAGCACGGCGGTTCCCTCAACTCGTACCGCTCGACGGCTCAGACCCGCCCGCCTCGATGCTGAACCGCGCCTGGGCCGGGCTGGCAGCCTTCGAGAGGCCGTTCCTCACCGCCTTCGCCGACCATGAAGACATCACGCGCGCATTTGAACGGATCCTCCAGGCCCGCATTCCGGGTGCGCGGAAACAGGACCATGTGACGGTCCCCGACGCTGGCCACTTCCTACAGGAGCAGCAGCCGGACCTGCTGGTCGACACCATCCTCAGCCTCGGCTGAGAGCCGATCTGCACGTCATCCGGCACTGTCCGTGGCCCACCACACATGCTTGACACCTGCTGATGCTGTGACCTCCCCGCTGGGACGCTCGCACGGGACGAGGAAGCAAGCGGTGTGTGCGTTACGGAAGGAGCGCTGGTAGCCGCGCGGGCACAGGCCGTCCATGGCGGTCGACCGGTCCCCGGCCCCCTCAGGCGGGCGTGCCCCTGGCATCAGGGGTCCGCCAGTGCACCGGCGTCGAACGGGTTCAATCCGGTGTCGTCCACGAGACGCATCGCCACCTGTCGCGGCTCCTCGGAGCCTGCGGCCACGCTTGACCAGAGACCGCCCCAACTGCTCGGCGTTGTGCAGGCTTTCCACTGCTCGTTGCCCACCGCTTCGATGTTCCTACCCAGCTCGGGGTAGTGGTTGGACGTGTCGATGACCACCGTCTCGGCGGCACGGTGGCGAACACATCGGCCAGCTCCGGGACCACCGGCCCAGCGCATTTCCCGGTCGGCTACTCGGTCACCGCAGAAGACGTACGCTTGTACGCCCTCCGCCGCAGTGCGGTGCTGCGCCGCCATGACGTCGTCGAACTGCACGCAGCACTCACCGCGTGGCTCACCCTCAACCCCGCCAGCCCACCGAACAAAGACACGGCGCGGCGAGTGGAACAGCAACCCGGGAAGCGTTGACGCCGCCCGACAGCTGGGCAGGGGCCCTCCACGATCAGGCCCCTGCCCAGCTGTCGACACGCGGCCACAGGATGTGGCGCAGATCGTCTGACATGTCGTTCGGGGCCGTCCTTGGGTTTGCTGCGCCGACCGCTGTGCCGCTTCTGCGATCCGTCACCGGGCCGGTACGCCGGGAGAGCGTGGGACGGTACGGCCGTCGCCCGGACGCCGCCCGGGAGGAGGCTGACCCGGAAGAGGCCTGCCCGCGGCTGGGCGAAGAAGCCGAGTCCCACCAGCCGAGCTGGCCTACAAGGAAGACTCGGGGGCCTCGTCGCCGAACTGCCGGTGTCGGGTCATCGAGCGGTGAGGACGTGTGCCCACGGCTCATCGATGTCGGCCAGACCGAGCACGGCGACCACGTTGTCGAGCATTCCGGCGCCGAACCAGCGCCGCACCGCGTCGTCGTCGCCCAGCAGCTGCCGAACGGTGTCAACCTGCTTGGCGTAGCACCGGCGCACGGCCTCTGCTACCAGCGGCTCGCCGGCGGCACAGTTCGCGTGCATGAGGAAACGCAGGATGCTCCGGTCCGCGACGAGCGCGGCGTAGGCGCCGCGCGCCGCATCCAGCGCCGCCTCGGGCGCCCGCCCGGCCTCACCCGACGCCGACGAGTGAGCGACCAGCGTTTCGGTCATGACGACGGACACGTGGTCGACCACCGCCGCGAACAGCGCTTCCTTGTTCGGGTATAGGCGATAGAGATACGGCTGAGAGATGCCGACCCAGTCTGCGATCTCGTGCGTCGTCGTACCGTAGAAACCTTTTTGCGCGAAGCAATCGACCGCGGCGGCCATGATGGTCCGACGTCGTTCGTCGCTCTTCGTGCTGGTACCGGCGGCGGGCATGGCAATCAGTTAAACAGGCTCTCCCCTCAGCCTCCAAAAGTCACGCTGAGGTCAGGGTCGGACGGCACGTCGTGGGGTGTGAGCGCCTCGATCGCTACCAGCGGGTTCCAGTAGTCCAGGTAGTGGGTGATGACCGCGTCGCCATCGGTCTGGACGACGGAGATGCACGTCTGCTCGTACGGCTTGCCGGTCGGCAGCGCCGTGCCCGTCGAACGGAATTCGGCAATCACCAGACTCGGATCGACCGTCTCGTGGAACACCAGGTCGACGAACTCCACGTCAAAGGTCTTGGGAAAGTTGCTCATGTGCGCGCGCAGTGCGTCTCGCCCCGTTACCCGCTGGGGCACGCCGGCCGGCGCGTACGGGAACTCAAGCACCGCATCCGGGGCGAACAGCTTCACCCATTCGTCGGTGCGTCCTGCGGCGGTGAGGCGCAGGTGCTCGGCCACGGCGTGCTGGGCAGCGGCACGGCGGGCGGCCCCGTCTTGCTGGACTGTCATTTTCGCTCCTACGTTAGTGGTCGACCTATAACTTACCACGGCAGCAGGGCGTTGCGAGTAGTCGAGCAGGGGTAAGGCCAGGGGATCCCGGTTGTCACCGGGAGGCTTCGCGGTGCGTCAGGACCAGCAGAGCCCTCACCAGGGCGGTCCCCCATTTCCGGTCGGTGCGTACCTTGCCGAGGACGCGCCAGTTCTTCAGGGGGGCGAAGCCGTCCTCGACCGGCGCTCGTACCGCGGCAGGGGCCTTGTTGGACAGCTTCTGCCCTCGCGTCAGCGGCCGGTTCCGGGCGGCCTTGCAGCCGATGATCACCGCCGGATCGGTGTCGGGACCACTGTCGTCGAGCCCGACGAATCCCAGGTCAGCAATGGCTCCGAGGCCGACCGCGCGCAGCCTGGCGGTGAGCCGCTCCAAAGGATCAGCCTCAGAGTGCCCCATCCACACTCGCTCAGCACGTAACACCGCGGCCATACAACGAAGGAGGGCATCTGTATTGCGCGGTGGCCAGGATCTCGGCGGCCGAACCACGATTTCAGCCGCCGCCGACACAGTGTCCTCGTCGAGGAAGGCGCCCAGCCGCATCAGTGAGGCGGCCGGGCAGGCATGAGCCGTGCAGCGAGATCCTGGCCGGCCAGTCGCCGTCGGCCCGGCCGACCAGAGCCGACTCCGCAGAGCATCGCTTCACGCAACCGAGGCTCGGCACCAATCGAGAGCGGCTGGTACGCGTCCTGAGCCATGACCGGGGCGCCTCCGCCGGGGCATTCACCGGATGTGTATCTGTGGATGGTGTACTCCTGCCTTGCCCTCATCAGGGTCATACCAAGGGGCCCCGCAGGGATTCGCAGGGCGGTGGGGAGGCGACATGCTGATGGAAAAGGTATTCCGCAGTGAGGACTTGTCCCCGGCGGACCGGTTCGACTGCTGGCGCGAACTGGTCGGTCAGACGCATGCTCCACTGGAGCTTCGCAGTGATTATCGGGCGGATTTTCGGGCCTCTCAGCGCGTGCTGGACCTCGGTGCCGTATCGGTGTGGCCGACAACCTTCCAGCCGGTGTGCTTTCGGCGGACGCCGAGACTGATCCGGCAGTCCGATCCCGAAGGGCTGCACATCTCACTGCCTTTGAGCGGGGCGCTGCGCGCTGTCCGGGGTGAGGAGGAGGCCGTGTACGGTCCGGACAGTCTGTGCGTCATCGACACCTCGCGGCCCGTTGACGTCTATGGGGGTGACGACGCCAGTCTGCACACGGGAGTTGGGCTGGAGGTCCCCAAAGCGCTGCTGCCAGTGCCCCGGAACCAGGTAGACCAGGCGGCCCGGCTGCGGCTGTCAGCGCAGGACGGGTTCGGCTCCCTGCTGGCACAACTGCTCACCCAGTTGGCGAGAGACACGGATTCGTACCAACCGGCCGATGGGCCCCGGCTCGGGACTGTCGTGGTCGACCTGTTGTCCGCACTGATCGCCCATGCCCTGGACTCGGACAACTCTCTCCCACCCGAAACCCACCGGCAGACCCTCTTCCTACGCGTCCGTGCCTTCGTCCAGGGGCACCTGCATGATCCGCAACTGACGCCGCCCGCCATCGCCGCCGTACACCACATCTCCACCAGCTACCTGCACCGCCTCTTCCAGGAGCACGGACTCACAGTCTCCGGCTGGATCCGACGTCAGCGTCTCGAACATGCCCGCCGCGACCTGGTCGACCCCACGCTGCGAGGCACCGCCATCCACGTGATCGCCTCCCGCTGGGGTTTCCCCCGAGCTGCCGACTTCAGCCGCGCGTTCCGTAACGCGTACGGCATACCTCCGAAGGACTACCGGCGCCACGGCTCCGCCTCGGCCGGAAGTTCCGGGCACAGCCTTCCGGTAGGTGGAACCCGGGCGTAGAGGCACAGCCAACTCACTTGTGCGCTCTGTGCTAACGACTCGTCAGTCACTGCCAGGGAGTCTTTAATGCACCTGCCGCTCAGAGCACAGAAGATGAGAGGGGCGATTCGTGGGAAGAACTCCCAGGGAGAGACATATACGTGCCGGCTTATTCCTGGCGACTGTGCTGGCGCTGTGTATGGCTTCGGTCAGCGTTTCGTTCGCGACCGGAGCGACGCACGACCCGGTACCGGTCGCCGACACCAGCAGGCAGCCGGAGCCGTCCGGGCCCAACCGGACAGTCGTCCCGGTCGCTGACCGGGACGAGGTGCTGGGTGCGGACTGGAAGGAGTCCGCGGACCGGGCGTGGACCACAAGCAGTGACGCCGAGGGCTTCCATCTTTTGGTGGCCGATGCCAGGAAGGGGTATGCGTGGCGCACCGCAGCCACGCTGAACGAGCCCGGCTTCGAGGCCGACATGTGGATCGGCAACGCGTGCGTGACGGGCTCCGGCAAGCGGGCCGTGGTGGCGTACGCCCCGCGCACGTTCACCAACAAGGCGCAGCTGATGAACCGCGGGGCATTCACCGCCGTGGTCGACCTGACCTCGGGCGCGGTGACGAAGCTGACGGTCCAGGCGTCGCTGGCGTACTTCAGCCCGGGCTGTGGGACGGGCGAGACGGCCGTTGTGTCGCGGTTCTCCGACGAGGACGTCAACACCACGCAGCTGGTGACGATCGACGCCGCCCAGGGCACCACGGGCACACCCTTGAAGGTGGACGGCCAGGTCACGTCCGCCGTGCCGGGCGCCCACGGGCACATCCTGGCGGCGGACTCCGCGCGCATCGTCCGGATCGACGCGAAGACGGGACACCGCGTCCCGGTGGCGCGCACCGAACAGATCCCGTTCCTCCTGCGGCCGGACGCGGACGGCGGGCTCGTCTTCATGGACCGACCCGTGGCCAGGAGCCGTTCGGTCCAGGCCCAGGGGGCGGTCAAACGCGTGGGCGCCGCAGACATCGAGGCGGGACAGCCGGGCAACGCCACGACAGCCCGGCTGGCCACGGGCGACCTGACCGGGATGGACCTGTCGGCCAGCGCGAGCGGGACCGTCTTCATCACCGGAGAGGCCACTGTGGCCGAGAACCTGCCCAAGACAGTGAAGTACCCGAAGGTACCAAAGGACTTCCGGGCTTCCACGCGCGCAGAGGCTCTGTCCGGCGCGGTGTGGGCAGACGGCAAGGACGCCCGTGCCGCTCAGGGCGGCGATGTGCTGGTGCGCGCGGCCCGTGTGAGTCTGACATCGGTCGGCACCGGGAAGAACGCACGGTTCGAGGTCATGCCCGTGGCAAGCGGGACCCACAGCGGGGAAGGACGCGAACTGTCCCCCGCGCTGGCCGGCCCGGGCGGCACGAAGGCACCCGGTTCCGGGCTGCTGGCGGGCGGCTCCCGCACCGAGATCGTCGAATCGGAACGGACCTGCTCGGTACCGCGCAATGACTACCGGAAGCAGGCATATCAGCCCACGCCCCGTCAGATCGAATGGGCTGTCGACCAGGCCATCTCGAACAACCTGGACAAATGGATCTCGCGGCCGGCCAACTGGAAGAACCTCGGCATGTCCGCGTACAAGCCGCAGACACTGTTCCCGCGCAAGTCGCTTCGAGGCGGTGGCCAGATCCCGGCCCAGGTGATGCTCGGCATCACGGCGCAGGAGTCCAACATGTGGCAGGCGGCGCGGTTCGCGCTGCCCGGCGTCACGGCCAACCCACTGATCGGCAACTACTACGGGACGCAGTACGACCCGGACGGCAAACAGACCGACCCGTTCGGGATCTTCTGGCCGGAAGCCGACTGCGGCTACGGCATCACCCAGGTCACCGACGGCATGCGCATGCCGGGCAAGGAGAAGCCGGACGAGACATCACTGACCAGCACGCAGCAGCAGGCCGTGGCACTGGACTACACGGCGAACATCGCGGCCGGCGTCAACATCCTGATCGACAAGTGGAACCTGACCCGCGACGGCGGAATGGTCGTCAACGACGGTAACCCCAAGTGGCTGGAGAACTGGTTCTTCGCCCTCTGGGCCTACAACTCGGGGTACTACCCGGAGTCGGACGCGGACAAGAACAAGGGCAAGTGGGGACTGGGCTTCACCAACAACCCGGCCAATCCGCTGTGGAAGTACAACCGCACCCCGTTCCTGGAGCGGAAGGACGGAGCGGACGACTACTCGCAGGCCGCGCACCCGCAGGACTGGCCCTACCAGGAGAAGGTGCTGGGCTGGGCGGCTCGCCCGCTTGAGGCGTTCGAGGCGCCGGGCGAATCGGTCTCCGGCTACCGCGCGGCGTGGTGGAACACACCGGACTACCGGACCAAGGTCAAGCCCAGCGAGGGCATCTTCTGCACGGCCGACAACGAGTGCGACTCGACCAGGATGGGCGACAACGACTCCAACGACCCCGGCAAGGGCGCCTGCACCCGCGAAGACCTGTACTGCTGGTGGCACAAGTCCGTCACCTGGAAGAACTGCGGCAACGCGGAGTGCGGCAACGCAATCCACCGCTTCAACGCAAACGACTACCCGGAACAGGCCGACGGCACCTCCTACCCGCCCGACTGCAGCTGGGACATGCCCGACACGCTCATCGTGGACGACGTCCCGGACGGCGCCCCGAACCCACGCTGCGGCAGTTCCAGTTCCCAAGGCACCTTCTCGCTGGACTTCGGCGACGGCGTCAAGATAGGTCCCGCGCCCGACGACAACTACGTCTGGCCCGCGAAAGTAGACACCCACCAGCTCGGGGCCGGCTACGGCGGGCACTTCTACTTCTCCCACACCCGCAAGGACACCGTCCCCGGCGGGTGGGACGAGAACGACAAGATGCAGATGACCGGAACCTGGAAACTGAACCAGCCGCTCGACGGATGGGCACGGGTCCTGGTGCACATGCCCGACCACGGCGCCCACACCCGCCAGGCCGCGTACTCGATCAGCACCGGCACGGAGGTCAAGCGGCGGGTGGCCCAGCAGCGCACCAGGAAGAACCAATGGGTCAGCCTCGGCGTGATGAAGTTCTCCGGGACTCCGAAGGTGACCCTGTCCACCGACACCCAGGACGGGGACGGCACCGAGGACATCGCGTGGGACGCGGTCGCCTTCCAGAAGCTGCCCGGCAAGCCGGAAAGCTTCATCGTGGCGATGGGCGACTCGTACTCCTCCGGAGAGGGCGCCTCGGCCCAGTTCGGTACCGACTACTACCCGGAGACCGACTACGGCGGCGACCAGGGACGGCTGCGCAACGCCTGCCACCGCTCCCCGTACGCATGGTCGCGCCAGGCGAAGCTGGCTGATTCCAGTCTGTCCATCGGGGACCGGGCGAACCAGTTGGACCCGTCCATGGACTACCACCTGATCGCCTGCTCCAGCGCCACGACGGACAACGTCAAGATGGGCGGCGCGCCCAAGTACGGCGAGCCGTCCCAGATCGACAAGGGGTACCTGGACGAGAACACCACCCTGGTCACCCTGTCGATCGGCGGCAACGACGCGCGGTTCAGCGACGTCATCAAGAAATGCATCTTGGGCCTATCCGAGTGCATGTTCGAGACATTGGGCGGGGACAGCGAGCCGCTCATGGACGCTGAGCCCAAGCGCATCGAGAACAGCGTCAAGGCCTCGATCGTGGAGACGCTGGACGAGATCCACGCGATGGCCCCGAACGCCAAGGTGGTCCTGATGGGCTATCCACCGCTCATCTCGGACGGCGGTTCCTGCCTGAGGAAGTACCTCATCAGCGGGGAGGAGTCGGCGTGGCTCAACGACATGGGCGAGACCATGCTCCAGTCCATGAACGACGCCGTGATCCAGGCCAACGACGCCGAGGAAGCGCCGTACGTCACGTTCTCCGACCCGGAGCAGAACTTCCAGGGCACGGCGATCTGCGGCAGCCCGGAGACCATCCACGGCATCGTCATGGACCTGACCCCGGGCGACGACCCGTTGATCGACTGGGGTTCCTGGGAACTGGGCCCGTCCGCCCAGTCCTTCCACCCGAAGATCGAGGGCGCGCGACTGTACGCCGACACCTTCGAAGACACGCTCCGAGCAATGGGCCTCTGACCCAAAGAAGGGACAACATGACGAGAAACCGCTGGAAGGCCTTCGGCACCGCGCTGTTCAGCGCCGTCCTGGTGGCCGCACTGTCCGGCTCTGCCTCTGCGGACCCTGGCGACGACATCCTGACCAGGGAAAACTACTTCGGCGAGAGCGAGTTCCAGGGGGACGGCGAGCATCTCGGCTGCCTGGACTTCGCAGCCGACGGCTGGGGCACCAGGGCGGCCATCGAGGAGTGGCACACGGGCACCAACTCCTGGCAGGAGACCACGCTGCGTTGCTTCGACGACACCAGCCAGCCGAGCGACAGCAGCGACTGGACCTGGGTCAACGGATCCATCAAGGACGGGACGATCGTACGGATCCACCAGTGGTCGTCCAAGGGCAGTTCCATAACTGCCAGTGTGTACAGCGAGTCCGGCGTGGCCTGATACGGATCACGTAGGAGTGGCCCCGCATGCCGGACAAGCAGCGGTAAATTCGTTCAGGAGAGGGGAAAGCGTTGGACGGAAAGCTGGCAATTCAAAGAGCAGTGGCGTCTGCCGGAGTTCTCATCGCAGTATCGGCGGTGTCCATCACTGTGGCTTCACCCGCATCGGCTGTGACAGCTGACTGTGTGAGATACCTTCAGGGTAAGAGCTACGCACCCACCACAGCGAGAATAAATGCATGCTACGTCGCCGGGCACTATTCTGGCTGGACGGACAAGGCGTACAAGTATCAGATTTGTGTCACTGAATTGATACGCTCCGACGTCAGATCCGCCCATGCCGGCGAGGCGTGCGATTATGCGCAGGACAGCGCTTGAGCCTCGGTAGGCTCTGGTGGTCGCTGACCGAGCGGTGTGAGCTGCACTGAAATTGACGGTGCTCCTTGACGCCAGGGTCCCGATCCTGGGGAAGGGCACCGTAGACCGAGGCGTGGCCCGTCACTTTCTCCGTGGTGACGGGCCACGCCTCTGGTGGTGCCGCCCCAGGCGGAGGCCCGGGTGCGCACGGTCGGGTTGGCAATCGGACGGGCGGCCGTTCCGGACATACCGAGTGTGCGGTGCGTCGGCCGTGCACCGGGTGGGCTACGGCCTGAGGCGTTCGCGGATCCGAAAACGGGGTTCGGGGTGATCGGGCGCATGACGATGGCCCGGGACTGAGGGACCCGGGCCATCGTCTGGTTGCAGCGGAGGAGAACAGTCGCAGTCGCAGTCGCCGTCAAGCCGTGATCGGTATGACGTTGCAGGTCTCGTGGACTAGGGGTTCCTCGACAATTTCGGTGTCGTACAGGCAGACCGTCAGTTCACCAAACCCTCTGGCGGCCTTGGTGCGCACGTCATAAACGGCGTGTGATTCGGCTACGGCCGCATGGCCAGTGCCCGCCAGAGTTACCACGGTTGCCAAGGAACCTATCCGTGCGATAGTTCGCCTCAACGAATTACCCCTTCGTTTACTTACCCAGGCCGGTCCTATAGTGGACCGGTGTAGCGGGCGCGTTTTAAGGGATGCCCCGTTAATGATCTTTGATGGGCCATGTCTGCGCGGATTGCTCGTCGGGAACGTCTATCTGGCGAAGGTGAGGTTGTGTAGGCGGGCGATGCCGAGCATGGCGTGGTGGATGCCTTCGCCTTTGAGGCGGCAGTCGCGCAGGATCTTCCAGGTCTTCATGCGGGCGAAGGTGTGCTCGATGCGGGCGCGAACCTGTTTGTGGTACCGGTTGTGTTCTTCTTTCCAGGCCGGGAGTTCAGCTTGCCCGGCCGCTCGCCGGTGGGGGATCACCAGTCCGGTGCCCTGGTAGCCGCCATCGGCGAGCGTCGTGGTGGTGCCCACGGCGGCCTTGGCGCCGGATTCCTCCCAGCCGCGGGAGTCATGGCGATTGACGGGCAGCGGTCGGCCGACCACGCTGGCGCATCGTCAAGTTTGTGCGCCAGTACGTTGTCACGACGAAGCAGCGCGGGCTCAACCCAGTGAATGGAGCTATCCAGGACGGCTCGGATGCCGTGATCACAACTGCCACAGCGCATCATCATCGCAGGGCGAGATCGCTTCGCCCTTGAACACGATGGGCGCCCGCGACTGCGCGCTCCACCGCAATGCCGGCTCAAGCTGCGATGTCGGCTTCGGGTTGGAGTGCAGGGCCGAGCAGCAGGCCCCCGTCCAGGACGAATTCCGAGCCCGTAGCGAAAGATGCATCCTGGGAGGTGATGAAGAGCAACAGGCGGGTGATCTCAGAGGGTTCGGCGAGGCGGGGGATGGCGAAGGGATCGGGCGAGTAGAAGTCGGCGATGGCCGGCTGGCCTGCGACGGTGGGTTCGTTGATCAGCGGTGTGGAGACGACGCCGGGGTGGATGGAGTTGACCCGGATGTTGTCCCGCCCCAGTTCCAGCGCGGCCGTCTTGGTCAGCCCGCGTACGGCCCACTTGCTGGCGGTATAGGGGGCGTAGAAGGCCGTGCCGAGGTGGGCCATGGTCGAGGCGATGTTGACGATGGTTCCGCCACCGCCCCTGCGCATCGACGGAGCCACGGCCTTGATGCCGAGGAACTGGCCGGTGACGTTGACGCTGAAGGTGCGCTCCCAGGTGCGGAGTTCGGTGTGCTCGATAAGGGCCGCCGGGTTCTGGACGCCCGCGTTGTTCACCAGGATGGTGATCGGCCCGAAATGGCCTTCGACGTCTCGCACCACCGCCGCCCAGTCGTCCTCGCTGGCGACATCCAGGTGAACGGACAGAGCCCGATGACCGAGCTGAGCAGCGAGATCGCGGCCGGCGTCGTCGTCGCGGCCGGCAATGACGATGTTCGCCCCCTCGGCGTGGTAGCCCTGCACATGACTGCTGCCCATGCCCCCACTGCCGCCCGTGACGATGACGGTCTGGCCCTCAAAGCGCCCCATGGTGCGTCCTTCCAGGCTTGCATTAATGGTGAGCCGAGTGACTCACCTCCTCTCTCAAGGTAGGAGCGGGACCAGAGGCGAGTCAAGTGACTCACCTCGCAGCCAGAGGCATACTGAGGGCATGACGGCACAGCCTTCGGAATACCACCGGCGCGTGGCAGCGCAGAAGCGGACGTCCATCATCGAGGCAGCCACCAAGCTGTTCCTCGACTCCGGCTACGACGGCACCTCGCTGGCCCGTATCGCCGAGGCGGCCGGAGTGTCGAGGGCGACACTGTTCAAGCAGTTCACCACCAAGGCGGCCCTGTTCGAGGCGATCGTCACCGAATACTGGAAGGTCGACGAGGAGGAGGCTCCCCTCCCCGAGCCGGGGGACCTCCGCGCAGGGCTTGAGGCCATCGGACGCCGGTACGTGGCGCTTCTCACCCAGCCCGGCATGGCTGCCCTGTTCCGCATCGTCATCGCCGAGGTACCGCGCTTCCCGGAGCTCGGCGAGACCCAGTTCAAGCTCGGCAAGATGCCCTACTTCGAGTCGGTCCGCCGCTACCTGGCGGCGGAGAACGCCGCTGGTACAGCCCGGCTTGACGATGCGGAGATGGCAGCGACCCAATTCCTCGGGATGATCTCCAACTACGTGTTCTGGCCGCGGATGCTGCTCGCTCACTGGGAGCCCGACGACTCCGCCATCACCAACGCGGTCGACCAAGCGGTGCTGACCATGCTCGCCCGATACGGCGTGCCGGGGTCCCACGGCGCCTGAGACACCAGGTGCCCCACCGAAGCCAAAGGCCGATTGCGGGACAGCCCTGGTTGATCACACGCAGGGCCACCCCGGACCGCCGCCGAGGCCGCCCGGCACTCGGGCGACCAGCGGGCACTGGCAGCAGCGCCGGCCGAGCTCGGCGTCGTACGACGCTTCATGGCCGCCTATCCCGAGGCGACCGAGGCCCTGAACGAAGCGGTGACGCAGTACGACGCCGTGGACGACCCACGCGGCAAAGCCGACGCCCTGCCCCAGGCGGGCATCGTCTGGTACCTGACCGCGGACAACGAAGCTTCCGCCCAGGCCCAGACCGAGGCCCTCGCCCTCTACCGCCAGGTTGGCGACCGGTTTGGGCAGGTCAACTCGCTGCGAGATCTCGGCATCGTGCACTGCCTCTTGGGCGAGTACAAGCTCGCCAAGCGGCGCCACCGTGAGGCGTTCGCCCTCTGTCAGGACCTGGATGATCGACTGCACCAGGCATACGCACTCTTCCATCACGGCGGTGAACTGGGTGCAGTCGTTGGTGTTGCCCCCCGTGAGCGTGAAGGCGAGCGGGCGGCCGACACTGACGCAGGCCAGGTGGATTTTGCTGGTCAGGCCGCCTCGCGGAGCGTACGAGGCCGGGACTGCGGGCCCCCGGGCTGGGTCACCCCCGGACCGTCTACCTCCGGGAGGACGTGGTGTGCCGGGCCTGGACCGGTGGATCACGAAAGCCTTCGCCCCCAACCGGCTCACCTCCGTCCTCACCGCCCTCCCCCACGCCAGCGCGGCAGCGAACGCGGCCAAGACCCTCACGGGACACGCCACCCGCCACCACGCGAAAGAAGGAGACCCCACTCAACGCCGACCAGATCCGGCAGATCACTGAGAGACTCGGCGACATCGCACAAGGCGTGCACGCCGTCGACGCAGAGGAGAAGGGCCCGCTCTACGAGGCTCTCGGGATCACGATCAGCTACAAACATGCAGGTAGGGCCCCAACCGTCAGGTCGAGGCCCTCATCCGCGTATCGCTATAGCGAGTGCGAGTGTCCGAGGGGGGACTTGAACCCCCACGCCCGATAAAGGGCACTAGCACCTCAAGCTAGCGCGTCTGCCATTCCGCCACCCGGACCAGGTGTCTGCCGCCTTGCCGGGGCTCTACCCCGGGGCGGCGACACGGACAACAATACCAAGGTTTCGGAGTGGCTCTCACCTGCATATAGGGCCCGAGGTGACGGTTGGCGGCGGCCGGACGTGCGGCTGTCAACCTCGGCGCACGTCCGGTTGCTCTTCGCCTGCCGTCACGGACTCACTGCCGTGTCCTCGTCAGGGCATGAGGTGATATTCCGGGAAGTTCCCGGGCAGCCGCTCCCCCGCCGGCCCCTGAGTCACCGCGCGTACGAGCAGCTGCCCGCCCACGAACGCGCCGCGCCAGGACGCGCCGAAGCCACCGAACAACTCATCACGGTCACCACGGGAACGGGGCTTGCCCTGGCCGACCTTGAAGGCGCGGATCTGTGGGGCAAGGCGGTCGAACGTCGCCTGGTCGTCCGTGGACAGCGTGGCGACCAGAGCGCCGTTCGACGCGTTCATGGCAGCTAGCAGCTCGGCCTCCGTGTCGACCAGGACGATCGTGTCGACCGGGCCGAAGGGTTCCGCGTGGTGCAGTGGCGAGGACGGCGGCGGATTGAGGAGCGTGACCGGCTGGATGTACGCCGCCGTGTCCTGGCCGGGCAGGAAGTGGGCCTCGCTCAGGCTGCCGCGGTGCAGTGGGATCGCGCCGCGGTCCACGGCCTCCGTGACCTGGTCGGTCAGCTCCTTTGCCTTGGCCGCGTTGATGACGGGCCCGAAGTCCAGCGCCGGGTACGGGTCCTCGGGGTGCTCCACCGCCAGCGGATGGCCGACTCTCAGCGTCCGGACCGCGGGGAGGTAGGCCGCCAGGAACTCGTCGAACAGCGTGCGTTGGACGACGAAGCGCGGGTATGCGGTGCAGCGTTGTTTGCCGTAGTCGAAGAGTTTGGGGATGACGGCCGAGAGCGCTTCCCAGTCCGTGTAGTTCCAGATGCCCCAGGTGTTCAGTCCCTCCTGTTCGAGTACATGGCGTTTGCCGAGGTCGGCGACGGCCGTGGCCACCGCGGCGCCCGTGTCGCGGCCCCCGACGAAGGAGACGCAGCCGATCTCCGGTGCCCGCACCAGCGCCTCGGACAGCTCGCCTCCGCTGCCGCTGACGAGGGTGACGGGGATCCCTTCGCGTGCGGCGAGGGCGCTGGCCAGGGTGAGGCAGGCGACACCGCCGTCGGTCGGGGTCTTGGCGATGACCGCGTTGCCTGCCAGTGCCTGTACCAGCATTGCGTGAACGAGCACGCTCATCGGATAGTTCCAGCTCGCGATGTTGGACACCGGGGCGTCCAGCGGCGCGCGGCCCTCCACCATGGGCTCGATGCCGTCGACGTACCAGCGCACGCCGTCAATGGCCCGGTCCACGTCGGCCTGCGCGAGGCGCCAGGGTTTGCCGATCTCCCACACGAGGAGCAGGGCGAGCAGTTCGCGGTGCTGGGTGAGGGCGTCGAGGGTGGCGGCGACGCGGGCGCGGCGTTCGTCGAGGGGGACGTGACGCCAGGCGCGGTGCTGGTCGAGTGAGGCGCGCACCGCCTGGTGGGCGGTGGCGGCGTCGATGCGGGGCGGGCCTGCGATGGGGCTGCCGTCGACGGGGCTGGTGGCCGGGAGCGTCCGGCCGTCCGGCTGCCAGGCAGCGCCCCAGAGGTTGAGGACGCGGTCGTCACGGAAGGCCTCGGGGGCGACGGCGAGGCAGCGCTGCCAGGCGTCCGGCCAGGAGGTTCCGGCTTTCAGGGTGAAGGTGGGGTTGAGGGTGGTTGCCATTCGGTTGCTCCGCTCTCGGTGCACAGTCGAGAAGGAATGGCCGTGGGCCCTTCCTTGGAGGGGCGGTGGCGGGAGACGGGCGGGCTGAGTCGGGTTCGCACGACGTACGGTCGTACGGTCGTACGGAAGAAGGCGGCGAGATGCTGCGTGGCGCCTGGTGGTCACCGCGCTTCAGTCGTGAGGGACGCTACGGTCGGTTCAGCTGGCCCGGATCAGTGGGATCGTTTCAGTGGGATCGGTTCAGTTGGGGTCGGTTCCGTTGGGGTCGATTCAGTTGGGGTCGGTTCCCGCACGCTCGGCGTCCAGCCGGGCCAGCACCAGCTGCGCCGTCTCGGTCGGTGTGCCGCCCACCTGTACCCCGGCCGCCTCCAGGGCCTCCTTCTTCGCCTGGGCCGTGCCCGACGAGCCGGAGACGATCGCGCCCGCGTGCCCCATCGTCCTGCCCTCGGGCGCCGTGAAGCCGGCGATGTAGCCGACGACGGGCTTGGTGACATGGTCGCGGATGTACGCGGCGGCCCGTTCCTCGGCGTCGCCGCCGATCTCCCCGATCATCACGATGAGTTCGGTGTCCGGGTCGGCCTCGAAGGCGGCCAGGCAATCGATGTGGGTGGTGCCGACGACCGGGTCACCGCCGATACCGACGCAGCTGGAGAAGCCGATGTCGCGGAGTTCGTACATCAGTTGGTAGGTGAGCGTGCCCGACTTCGACACCAGGCCGATACGGCCGGGCTTGGTGATGTCGGCGGGGATGATGCCGGCGTTGGACTGGCCGGGCGTGATCAGCCCGGGACAGTTGGGGCCGATGATGCGCGTGCCCTTCGACTGTGCGTAGGCAGTGAAGGCGACCGAGTCGTGGACCGGGATGCCCTCGGTGATGACGACGGCGAGGCCGATGCCGGCGTCGGCGGCCTCGATCACGGCGGTCTTGGCGAACGCGGGCGGCACGAAGACGACGGTCACGTCCGCGCCGGTTTCCTCGATGCCCTCGTACACGGAGCCGAAGACGGGGACGGCGCGGTCGTCGAAGTCGACGGTGCGGCCCGCCTTACGGGGGTTGACGCCGCCGACGACGTCCGTGCCGGCCGCGAGCATGCGGCGGGTGTGCTTCATGCCTTCGCCCCCGGTCATGCCCTGGACGAGGACCTTGCTCTCCTTGGTGAGATAGATGGCCATGTCCGGTCTCCTTAGGCTGCGTTGGCGAGGTCGGCGGCCCGGCGCGCGGCGCCGTCCATGGTGGTGGCCTGCTGGACCAGCGGGTGGGCGTGCCCGTCGAGGATGGCGCGGCCGCGGGCGGCGTTGTTGCCGTCGAGGCGCACGACCAGCGGTTTGGTCAGCTGGACGGTCTCCAGGGCCTGCACGATGCCGTCGGCGACCGCGTCGCAGGCGGTGATGCCGCCGAAGACGTTGACGAACACCGATTTCACAGCCGGGTCGGAGAGGATGACGGAGAGGCCGTCGGCCATGATCTGGGCACTCGCTCCGCCGCCGATGTCAAGGAAGTTGGCGGGTCGGGCACCGCAGCCGGCGACCACGTCGAGGGTCGACATGACAAGGCCCGCGCCGTTGCCGATGATGCCGACCTCGCCGTCCAGCTTCACATAGTTGAGGCCCTTCGCCGCGGCCGCGGCCTCCAGGGGATCGTCGTGCGCGGCGCTGTCCTCGCCCCAACGGGCCTGCCGGAAATGTGCGTTGTCGTCGAGGGTGACCTTGCCGTCGAGGGCGAGGATCTGCCCCTGCGCCGTACGGACGAGGGGGTTCACCTCGACGAGTACGGCGTCCTCGCGGATGAGGACCTCCCAGAGCCGCACAAGGACATCGACGGCCTGCGGTGGCAGACCGGCGGCCCGGGCGATGTGCGCGGCCTTCGCCGCTGTCACGCCCTCGGCCGGGTCGACGGGTATGCGCGCCACCGCCTCCGGCCTGGTCGCGGCCACCTCCTCGATCTCCATGCCGCCCTCGGCCGAGGCGATGGCCAGGAAGCGGCCGGCCGCGCGGTCGAGAACGTAGCTGACGTAGAACTCGCGCTCGATGTCGACAGGCTGGGCCAGCATCACCTTGCCGACCGTGTGGCCCTTGATGTCCATACCGAGGATCTGCCGGGCCGTCAGTTCGGCGGCGGCGGGGTCGGCTGCGAGCTTCACTCCGCCCGCCTTGCCGCGGCCTCCGGTTTTCACCTGGGCCTTGACCACGACGCGTCCGCCGAGCCTGCGAGCGATCTCCCGTGCCTCCTTGGGCGAGTCGGTGACCTCCGCCCGCGGCACCAAGATGCCGTATTCCTCGAAGAGTTCCCTTGCCTGGTGTTCGAACAGGTCCATTCCGGCTCCTGACCACTGAGTCATCGGGAGGGCCAACCACCGGGCCCTCGAAAAATGCCGCACGCCCCCTGGACACCACCCACCGGATGCGGGATAACAAGTTTCATACAGTATTCGTCGACTGTATGCAATCTACCGCGACAGGATCCACGAGCACCGTGTGAATGGCGTGTGAGCTGCGCAAACACGCGCCCGATCCCCTACGAAGGGACAGGACTTCGCTATGCCCGACGACAACAGCCAGAACCTCATCTCCGGTGGGCACCTGGTCGCCAAGGCACTCAAAGCGGAGGGTGTGGAGGTCATCTACACCTTGTGCGGCGGCCACATCATCGACATCTACGACGGCTGCGTCGACGAAGGCATCGAGGTCGTCGACGTACGCCACGAGCAGGTCGCCGCCCACGCCGCCGACGGCTACGCACGCATCACCGGCAAGCCCGGCTGCGCCGTCGTCACCGCGGGCCCCGGGACGACCGACGCCGTGACCGGTGTCGCCAACGCCTTCCGCGCGGAGTCGCCGATGCTGCTGATCGGCGGCCAGGGAGCTCTCACCCAGCACAAGATGGGGTCCCTGCAGGACCTGCCGCACGTCGACATGATGACCCCGATCACCAAGTTCGCGGCGACCGTGCCGGACACGGCGCGCGCGGCGGACATGGTGTCCATGGCCTTCCGCGAGTGCTACCACGGCGCGCCCGGCCCCTCCTTCCTGGAGATCCCGCGCGACGTACTGGACGCCAAGGTGCCGGCGGAGAAGGCGCGCGTGCCGAAGGCCGGCGCCTACCGCGCCTCCACTCGCTCGGCCGGCGACCCCGAGGCCATCGAGAAACTCGCCGACCTGCTCGTGCACGCCGAGAAGCCCGCCATCCTGCTGGGCAGCCAGGTGTGGACGACCCGCGGCACCGAGGCGGCCATCGACCTCGTACGGACCCTCAACATCCCCGCGTACATGAACGGCGCCGGCCGCGGCACCCTCCCGCCCGGGGACCCGCACCACTTCCAGCTCTCCCGCCGATACGCCTTCTCCAACGCCGACGTCATCGTCATCGTCGGCACGCCCTTCGACTTCCGCATGGGCTACGGCAAGCGGCTCTCGCAGGACGCGACCGTCGTACAGATCGACCTCGACTACCGGACCGTCGGCAAGAACCGCGACATCGACCTCGGGATCGTGGGCGACGCCGGGCTGGTCCTGAAGTCGGTGACCGAGGCCGTCTCCGGGCGTATCAACGGAGGCGCGTCGAAGCGCAAGGAGTGGCTCGACGAACTGCGCGCCGCCGAGCAGACGGCCATCGAGAAGCGGCTGCCCAGCCTCAAGTCGGAGGCCTCACCCATCCACCCGTACCGGCTGGTCAGCGAGATCAACGACTTCCTCACCGAGGACTCCATCTACATCGGCGACGGCGGCGACATCGTCACCTTCTCCGGTCAGGTCGTGCAGCCCAAGTCGCCCGGCCACTGGATGGACCCCGGCCCGCTCGGCACGCTCGGCGTCGGCGTGCCCTTCGTCCTCGCGGCCAAGCAGGCACGGCCCGACAAGGAAGTGGTCGCCCTCTTCGGTGACGGCGCCTTCTCCCTCACCGGCTGGGACTTCGAGACCCTCGTCCGCTACAACCTCCCCTTCGTCGGCATCGTCGGCAACAACTCCTCCATGAACCAGATCCGCTACGGCCAGAAAGCCAAGTACGGCGAGGAGCGCGAGCGGGTGGGCAACACCCTCGGTGACGTCCAGTACGACAAGTTCGCGCAGATGCTGGGCGGTTATGGCGAGGAGGTCCGCGACCCCGCCGACATCGGCCCCGCGCTCCGCCGTGCCCGCGAGTCCGGCAAGCCGTCCCTGATCAACGTCTGGGTCGACCCGGACGCGTACGCCCCCGGAACCATGAACCAGACGATGTACAAGTGAGGTGCCCCCGATGACAGCGACCAAGGCCCTCGAAGGCATCCGCGTCCTGGACATGACGCACGTCCAGTCCGGGCCCTCCGCGACCCAGCTGCTCGCCTGGCTCGGCGCGGACGTCGTGAAGCTGGAAGCGCCGACCGGGGACATCACGCGCAAGCAGCTGCGCGACCTCCCGGACGTCGACTCCCTCTACTTCACGATGCTCAACTGCAACAAGCGGAGCATCACCCTCAACACCAAGACCGAGCGCGGCAAGGAACTGCTCACCGAGCTGATCCGGCGTTCCGACGTCATGGTCGAGAACTTCGGACCGGGCGCGGTCGACCGCATGGGGTTCACCTGGGACCGCATCCAGGAGATCAATCCGCGTATCGTCTATGCCTCCATCAAGGGGTTCGGCGAGGGCCCGTACACCAACTTCAAGGCGTACGAGGTCGTCGCGCAGGCCATGGGCGGGTCGATGTCGACCACCGGGTTCGAGGACGGACCGCCGCTGGCGACGGGGGCCCAGATCGGGGACTCGGGCACGGGCATCCACGCCGTGGCGGGGATTCTCGCGGCGCTGTACCAGCGGGAGAACACCGGGCGCGGTCAGCGGGTCAATGTGGCCATGCAGCACGCCGTGCTCAACCTCTGCCGGGTGAAGCTGCGCGATCAGCAGCGCCTGGCCCATGGCCCGCTCGCTGAATACCCCAACGAGGACTTCGGCACGGAAGTTCCCCGCTCGGGAAACGCGTCCGGGGGCGGTCAGCCCGGCTGGGCGGTCAAGTGCGCGCCGGGTGGCCCGAACGACTACGTGTACGTCATCGTGCAGCCCGTCGGCTGGAAGCCGGTCAGCGAGCTCATCGGCCGGCCCGAGCTGGCCGACGACCCCGAGTGGTCGACGCCCGAGGCCCGGCTGCCGAAGCTGAGCAAGATGTTCCAGCTGATCGAGGAGTGGTCGTCCACGCTCCCCAAGTGGGAGGTGCTGGAGAAGCTCAACGCCCACAACATCCCGTGCGGGCCGATCCTGTCCACCAAGGAGATCATCGAGGACGCGTCGCTGGCCGCCAACGAGATGGTCGTCAAGGTCCCGCACCCCGAGCGGGGCGAGTTCGTGACCGTGGGCAGTCCGCTGAAGCTCTCCGACTCCCCCGTGGACGTGACCAGTTCGCCGCTGCTCGGCGAGCACAACGAAGAGGTCTTCATCGGCGAGCTCGGCCTCGGCGACGAGGAGCTGCGCCTGCTCAAGTCGAACGGAGTGATCTGAAGTGATGGCCGAAGACCGGGTGCTGAGGGTGCGCACGCTCCTCGACGCCGTACGGGCCGAGGGCCGCAGCGCGCTCACCGCGCCCGAGGGCAAGGTGATCGCCGACGCGTACGGGATCGCCGTTCCGGGTGAGGAGCTGGCGAGGGACGTCGACGAGGCGGTGGCGTACGCGGCGCGCTTCGGCGGGCCGGTCGTCATGAAGATCGTCTCGCCCGACATCTTGCACAAGACCGACGCGGGCGGTGTGATCGTCGGGGTGGAGGGTTCCGCCGACGTGCGGGCCGCCTTCCACAAGATCGTCGAGAACGCGCGGGCGTACGATCCGCAGGCGCGCATCGAGGGCGTGCAGGTCCAGGAACTGCTCCCGCAGGGGCAGGAGGTCATCGTCGGGGCGGTCACCGATCCGACGTTCGGGAAGGTCGTGGCCTTCGGGCTCGGCGGCGTGCTGGTCGAGGTCCTCAAGGACGTGACCTTCCGGCTGGCTCCCGTGGCGGCCGACGAGGCCCTGTCGATGCTGGACTCGATCCGCTCGGCGGAGATCCTGCACGGGGTGCGCGGCGGCGCCGCCGTGGACCGGTGGGCGATCGCCGAACAGATCCGCCGGGTCTCCGAACTCGTCGCGGACTTCCCGGAGATCGCCGAGGTCGACCTCAACCCGGTGATCGCCACTGCGGAGGGCGCGGTCGCGGCGGACATCCGCGTGATCCTCGCGGACTCGGTGCCGACGCCACGGCGCACCTACACGCGCGAGGAGATCCTGACCTCCATGCGCCGCCTGATGCAGCCCTCCGCGGTCGCCGTGATCGGCGCCTCCAACGAACAGGGCAAGATCGGCAACTCGGTGATGCGCAACCTCATCGACGGTGGCTTCTCCGGGGAGATCCACCCGGTGAACCCCAAGGCCGATGACATTCTGGGCCGCAAGGCGTACAAGAGTGTCACGGACGTTCCCGGTGAGGTGGATGTGGCGGTCTTCGCGATCCCCGCCAAGTTCGTGGCCTCGGCCCTGGAGGAGGTGGGACGCAAGAAGATCCCCAACGCCGTACTGATCCCCTCCGGGTTCGCGGAGACCGGCGAGCACGCGTTGCAGGCCGAGATCGTGGCGATCGCCGAGCGGCACGGCATCCGGCTGCTCGGACCGAACATCTACGGCTACTACTCGACCTGGCAGGACCTGTGCGCCACGTTCTGCACGCCGTACGACGTCAAGGGCGGTGTCGCGCTGACCTCGCAGTCCGGTGGCATCGGAATGGCCATCCTGGGCTTCGCGCGCACCACGAAGACGGGCGTGTCGGCGATCGTCGGGCTCGGCAACAAGTCGGACCTGGACGAGGACGATCTGCTCACCTGGTTCGGTGAGGACCCGAACACCGAGTGCATCGCGATGCACCTGGAGGACCTCAAGGACGGGCGCGCCTTCGTCGAGGCGGCGCGGGCGACCGTGCCGAAGAAGCCGGTCGTGGTCCTGAAGGCGGGCCGTACGGCGGCCGGAGCGAAGGCGGCGGGCTCGCACACGGGCGCGCTGGCCGGCGACGACGCCGTGTACGACGACATCCTGAAGCAGGCCGGCGTCATCCGGGCGCCCGGGCTGAACGAAATGCTGGAGTACGCGCGCGCGTTGCCGGTGCTTCCGGCGCCCCAGGGCGACAACGTCGTGATCATCACGGGCGCGGGCGGCAGCGGCGTCCTGCTGTCCGACGCGGTCACCGACAACGGGCTCTCCCTGATGGAGATCCCGCCGGACCTGGACGAGTCCTTCAGGAAGTTCATCCCGCCCTTCGGGGCCGCGGGCAACCCGGTGGACATCACCGGGGGTGAGCCGCCGTCGACGTACGAGGCGACGATCCGGCTGGGCCTGGAGGACCCGCGCATCCACGCCCTCGTCCTCGGCTACTGGCACACCATCGTGACCCCTCCCATGGTCTTCGCCGAGCTCACCGCGCGCGTGGTGGCCGAATTCCGCGAGCGCGGCATCAGCAAGCCCGTGGTGGCGTCGCTCGCGGGTGACGTGGAGGTCGAGGAGGCGTGCCAGTACCTCTTCGAGCGAGGGGTCGTGGCGTACCCGTACACGACCGAGAAGCCGGTGGCCGTGCTCGGCGCGAAGTATCGCTGGGCGCGGGCGGCGGGGCTGCTGTGAACGGCAGGGGCCGCCGGGGGCTGATATCCGGAGTGTCGGGGGGCGGTACATGAGGTGAGTTAGCGAGGGGGCGGCCGTCGGTGCGCGTCGGCCGCCCCCAGGACCCGAGCGCACACGAAAGGCATTGGACAGGGGGCGCTGGCCAGAACTTTCGACGCAAGGGGTGCTTTCGCGATATGACAACCACCGACCTGACGACGTCCGTCCCCTATAGGGAGGTGACGGACCGCAACGGCCGCCTGTACCGCGTCGGTGAGACCGACCGGGACATCATGGGGCGACCGCGCTGGACCATGGTGCTCTTCCCCTGGATGGGGATGCTGGGCATCAGCTCCTCGGAATACGCGTTCACATCCGCCGAGGACACCCTGCACGAGGCCCACCTCTGGAACAGTGGGCACATCTTCTGGCTGATGGGCGTCTGGGTGTTCTTCCAGGCCGCCGTCGCCTTCCCGGCGGGACAGCTGCGCGAGAGCGGCAAGCTGCCCGCACGGTACGCGATGATGCTCGGCGCGTTCGGCACCGTCTGCGGCTACCTGTCGCTGGCGTACGCGCCTCATGTGATCGTCGCGTACATCGGCTTCGGCATGTTCAGCGGCATCGGCGCCGGCCTCGTCTACGCGACCTGCGTGAACATGGTCGGCAAGTGGTATCCGGAGCGCAAGGGCGGCAAGACCGGCATGGTCAACGGCGGTTTCGCCTACGGCTCGGTGCCCTTCGTGTTCCTGTTCACCTCGTACATGGACCTCAGCAACTACCAGGGTGTCCTGGTGATGGTGGGGCTCATCTGCTGCTCCGTCGTGGCCTTCGCGGGATGGTTCTTCAAGGACCCGCCGAAGAACTGGTGGCCGCCGCACGTCGACCCGCTGAAGCAGACCGACGACCCGAAGATCCGGCGGGCGCTGGAGAAGAACCCTCCCGCGGTGAAGCAGTACACCCCGAAGGAGGCGGCCCGCACACCCGTTCTATGGATGATGTGGTTCTGTCTGCTGTGCACGGCCGGAATCAACATCTTCGGTATCGCCTTCCAGGTGCCGTTCGGCAAGGACATGGGCTTCGCGGGCGGAATCGTGGCCACCGCGATGTCCCTGAAGGCCATCGTCAACGGCACGGGACGCGGTGTGATCGGCTGGATCTCCGACCGCTTCGGGCGGCGCAACACGCTCATCATCGTGTGCGTCGTGCTGGGCACCGCCCAGTTCGGTGTGCTCGTCTCCGGCCAGATGGGCAGCATGCCGTTCTTCCTGTTCTGCTCCATGGTGTCCGGGTTCGGCGGCGGCGCGATCTTCCCGCTGTTCGCTGCCATGACGGCGGACTACTTCGGTGAGAACAACAACGCCTCCAACTACGGCATGGTCTACAGCTCGAAGCTCATCTCCGGTCTCGTGGGCTCCGGCATGGGCGCGGTCGTGGTAAGCGCCTGGGACTACGAGGGCGCGTTCGTGCTGGCCGGCTCCATCGGTCTCGCGTCGGCCGTCCTCGCGCTGTTCCTGAAGTCACCGGACCGGCCGCGTACCCGGGGCATCGCGCCCAACCCGCAGCCTCTAGGTGAGGAGATGGCCTGACATGACGGTTGGTCAGACAGGGCAGGTGGACCGGACATGACGGCCGAGCCCCTCGCCCGACGTACGACCGACACCACTCCTCCGTACCGTGAAATCACCGACCGCAGGGGGCGCGTCTACCGGGTCGGAGAATCCGACCGGCAGATCCTCGGGCTGCCGAGGTGGACGATGGTGGCGCTGCCGTGGGCGGCCATGCTCGCCATCAGCGTCTTCGAGTACGCCTTCGGGGCCGCCGAGGACACCCTCTCCAGGGCCCACCACTGGTCGTCGACCAACACCTTCTGGGTGCTGAGCGTGTGGATCTTCTTCCAGGCGGGGGTCTCCTTCCCCGCCGGAAAGCTCCGTGAGAAAGGCATCCTCAGCAGCCGGGCCGCCATGGTCACGGGATCGTTCTGCTCGCTGATCGGTTTTGTGAGCCTGAGTCACGCGCCGAACGTCGGGACAGCCCTGCTGGGCTTCGGTGTTCTGGGCGGACTCGGTTCCGGGCTGATCTACTCGACCTGCGTCAACATGGTCGGCAAGTGGTATCCGGAGCGCAGAGGCGGCAAGACAGGACTGGTGAACGGCGCGTTCGCGTATGGGGCCGTGCCATTCATCTTCCTGTTCTCGTATGGCTTCAACACATCCAACTACCGTACGGTGCTGGACCTCGTCGGCTTCTACGTGCTGGCCGTCACCCTGGTGTCGGGGCTGTTCTTCAAGGACCCGCCGAAGAACTGGTGGCCGGAGCAGGTGGACCCGCTGAACCGGGCCGGTGATGCCAAGTCGTCCGCCGCACTGGCGAGGAACCCGCCCGCGTCGCGCCAGTACACGCCCGGCGAGGCGCTGCGGACCGGCGTCGTCCCGCTCATGTGGTTCTGCATGCTGTGCTGTGCCGGCGTGTCCATCTTCGGCATCTCCTTTCAGGTCCCGTTCGCCAAGGAGATGGGTTTCGGTCCGCTGGTCGCGGCCTCCTCCATGGGCGTGATGTCTGTCATCAACGGCACGGGCCGGGGCGTCGTCGGCTGGCTGTCCGACCGGATCGGCCGACGCACGACGCTCACGTACGTCTGTCTCGTCCTCGCGGTGGCCCAGTTCGGGGTGCTGTGGGCGGGCGAGATCCGCAACGAACCGCTCTTCCTGGGTTTCGCGTTCCTCTCCGGCTTCGGCGGAGGCGCGTTCTATCCCCTGTTCGCCGCACTCGTCCCCGACTACTTCGGCGAGAACAACAACGCCTCCAACTACGGCATGGTCTACAGCGCCAAGCTCGTCAGCGGTCTCTTCGGCGGCGGCCTGGGCGCCGTGGTCATCGGCGCGTGGGGCTATGTCGGCGCGTACACGACGGCCGGCGTCGTGTCCCTGGTCGCCGCCGGTCTCTCCCTGCTACTGCGGCAGCCGGGCGGTCCCACGAAGGGAGGGTTGTTCCGGCGGACCGCGGACGCGACCACCTGACGCTCCTCGTATGAAGCGGCCGTCCAGTGGCTTGAGGCCACTGGACGGCCGCTTCGTGCGGGTGGTTCAGCAGTTCTCCCTCAGCGAGTGCAGGTGCGCGCTGGAGCGGCGGGCGAAGGTGAACGACTCGGTGGGGTTGTCGTGCTCGGCCTGCCAGTGGTGGGCGAGGCGATGGCCCTTGAGGCGGGTGACCGCCGAGATGAACCGCTGGTAGTCGATGTCGCCGTCGCCGACGTCCACCATGCGGTAGCCGTAGGGGTTGGACGGGTCGCTCTCGCCGTCCTTCACGTGGAAGAGCGGGTAGCGGTCCGGGCTCTTGAGGACGTAGTCGATGGGCTCGAAGGGGGCGGGGGTGCCGTCGGGCCGCTTGGAGAAGCGGAACTGGGCCACATAGGCCCAGTAGATGTCCATCTCCAGGTACACCAGGTCGGGGTCGGTCTCTTCGAGCAGCACGTCGTAGAGGCGGACGTGGGGCTGGTCGGTGGCGAAGGAGAACTCCTCGGAGTGGTTGTGCTGGTAGAACTTCATGCCGCGTGCCTTGGCCGCCGCGCCGTAGGTGTTGAAGTCCTCGGCGGCGCGCTTCCACGCGTCGACGGTCGAGCCGTAGCGGAACGGGCCGGCGGCGGTGCCGATGTGCTTGAGGCCGAGGGCCTGGGCGTCGTCGAGGACCTTGTTCAGATTCTGCGCGAAGGTGTACGCGTTCGGGTCGCTGGAGTAGTAGCCGACGTGGCTGCCGATCGGGTTCAGGCCGTGATTGCGGGCCAGGCGCTTGAGCTGGGCGAGGGTGATGGGGCCCGCGGAGCCCTGCGTGTAGCCGGCGAACTCCACCTCGTCGTAGCCGTACTTCTCCAGTTCGGCGAAGACGGGCGTGAAGCCGAGCGTGGAGACCTTGTCGCGCAGGCTGTACAGCTGGATGCCGAGCCGTCCCGGCGGCAGGACGGGGCGGCCCCGGCCCGCGGCGTCGGCCGTGGCGGAGGTGGCGGCCGTGGCGGGAGTCGCGGCCGTGCCGAGGAGGGCGGCGGCCGTGGCGCCCGCGGCCACGCCGAGCATGCCTCTTCGGCTGAGGCGTTGGGAGAGTTCGGGATCGTGGTTCTTGCTGGTCGCGGCCGTGCTGCTGGGGCGGATCAAGCGGCTCATGCCTGGAACTCCTCGGTGCTCGGGGGCGTTGTCAGTGGTGAGTGCTTCACTTGTGATCAGTCGGAAGAGACCGGTCGGGTGGGACCGCGGGCCATGGCGTGTCCGTCGGCGCCGATCAGTCGAGACCGGCGAGGTGGAGCAGCAGTGGTTTCACATCGGTGGCCGCCAGGCGGCCGTCGACAGCACGGGGGGTGGAGCAGATGATGAGCGGACCGTCGTCGTCGCTCGTGGGAAGGCGGCCGTGGCTGCCGCGAATAGGCGACGGGTCGAGGGGCACGACCGCCATGCGGTAGCGCATGCCGAGTTTCTTGCGTGCGAGTGCCGTGGCCGCCTTGAGTTTTACGTAGGGGTCGAGCGGATCCATGAACAACTCGACCGGGTCGTAGCCGGGTTTGCGGTGGATCTCGACGAGCTGTGCGAAGTCGGGCGCGCGGGCGTCGTCGAGCCAGTAGTAGTACGTGAACCAGGCGTCCGGCTCCGCGATGGCGACGAGTTCGCCGGAGCGCGGGTGGTCCAGGTGGTGGGTCTTCTTGCCCTCGTCGTCGAGGAGTTGCTCGATGCCGGGCAGGTCGGCGAGTGCTGCCCTGGTCGCCTCCAGGTCCTCGGGGCGGCGTACGTAGACATGGGCGATCTGGTGGTCGGCGACCGCGAAGGCACGTGAGGCCATCGGGTCGAGGTACTCCATGCCGTCCTGCGTGTGGACTTCGAGGAGGCCGGCGCGGCGCAGTGCGCGGTTGATGTCGACGGGACGGTTCACGCGGGTGATGCCGTACTCGGACAGGGCGACGACGGTACGGCCCTCCGCGCGGGCGTCGTCGAGGAGAGGGGCGAGCGCGGTGTCCAGGTCGGTGGCCGCTTGCAGGGAGCGCGGGTCGTCAGGGCCGTAGCGCTGGAGGTCGTAGTCGAGATGAGGGAGGTAGCAGAGAGTCAGGTCCGGGTGCCGGGTGCGGATGATGTGGCGGGTCGCGTCGATGATCCAGCGGCTGGAGGCGAGGCCGGCGCCAGGGCCCCAGAAGTGGAAGAGCGGGAACGTGCCGAGTTTCGCCGTGAGTTCGTCATGCAGGGCCGGGGGCCGGGTGTAGCAGTCGGGTTCCTTGCGGCCGTCGGAGTAGTAGACCGGACGGGGGGTGACAGTGATGTCGGTGTCGGCGCCCATGGCGTACCACCAGCAGATATTGGCGACCGTGTAGCCGGGGTGAGCGCGGCGGGCGGCGTCCCACAGTTTGTCCCCGGCGACGAGGCCGTTGTGCTGGCGCCAGAGCAGGACGTCGCCGAGTTCGCGGAAGTACCAGCCGTTGCCGACGATGCCGTGCTCGGCGGGGAGCGTGCCGGTCAGGAACGTGGACTGGGCGGCGCAGGTGACGGCGGGCAGGACGGTGCCGAGGTGGGCACGGGAGCCGGACTGGCCGAGGGTCTTGAGGTGGGGCATGTGGTCGAGGAGCCGGGGGGTGAGGCCGACGACGTCCAGGACGAGGAGAGGAGTGGGCCCCGCTTCGGGGTGAGGGGTCACGGCAGCTCCTTGAGGCCGAGGTCGGTCAACAGGTCGCGGGCGAGGGCGAGTTCGGCGGCGATGCCCTCGGCGAGCTGAGCACGGCCGCGGGGGCGCAGCTCGGGTGGGAGGGCCTGCCAGGTGTAGGTCTCCACCTCAAGGTGCCGGGTGAGCGGATGGGCGCCGCCCACAAGGCGGGTCAGGGCGGCGCGGAGTACGGGGAGGGTGGAGGTGAGGGGTGCGGCGGGAGCCGCGTGCAGCGGGACATGGAAGTGGGCACGCCAGGGCGAGGCATCGGGCAGGGCGTCGCCCGCGAGGGCCTCACCGAGGTCGTCGGTGCCGCGCAGTCCGGCGGAGATGGGGGCCCCTCCCGCTCGAACGGAGGTGAGAGTGGGGGAGGTGCGGGTCTGGTGCAGGAAGCGGGGTTCGTCGAAGGCGGCGAGTGCTTCGCGGACGTCGGGGAGATGGGGGTGTTCGGCGTGCAGTGCGGCTGAGAGCTGGGACTTCACGATGGGGACATGGGCGCGGGTGAGTGCGTCCATCGCGGTGTGCGGGTCTTCGAAGGAGGTGGCGAGGTGGCAGGTGTCGACGCAGATGCCGATGCGGTCGTGACCGATCGCGGTGAGCGGGCCGATGGCGTCGGCGGTGGTCTCGATGGTGCATCCGGGTTCGGGTTCCAGGCCGACGCGGATGGAGCGGCCGGTCAGCTCGTACAGGGCGTCGAGCCGTTCGGCGAGGGTGGTCAGTGCCTCGTGGGCGCGGGCGGCGCGGTCGTCGTCATACGCGGTGCGCCAGGCCAGCGGCAGGGTCGAGACGGTGCCCTCGGTGGCGTCGTCGGGGAGGAGCCCTGCGAGGACGCGGGCCAGGGCCGTGGTGTGGTCGAGACGTTCCGGGTCGGCCCAGTCCGGCTTGTAGACACGGTACTTGACCTCTTTGGCGCCGAAGCCCTCATAGGGAAAGCCGTTGAGGGTGACGACCTCAAGGCCGCGGCGGTCGAGTTCGGTGCGCAGCCCGCGCAGGGCGGACGGGTCGGTGACGAGGGCGTGGGCGGCGTCCTTCGCGAGCCACAGTCCGATGCCGAGGCGGTCGCGGCCGAGCCTGCGGCGCACGGGCTCGCAGTGGTCGCGGAGCTGGGCGAGAACGCCGTCGAGCGTCTCGGCGGGGTGGACGTTCGTGCAGTAGGCGAGGTGGACGGTGGAGCCGTCGGGGTGGCGGAAGCGCATCGCTCACTCCCCGCCGCGCAGGACGGAGTTGCCCTCGTGGGTGGCGGCCGTGCCCGCGACGTCGAGGTCGAGGCGTCCGCTGAGCCCGTAGAAGGCGACGGGATTGCGCCACAGCACGCGGTCGACGTCGTCGTCGCTGAAGCCGCCGGCGAGCATCGCGTCACCGACCTTGCGGGTCTTGAGGGGATCGCTTCTCCCCCAGTCCGCGGCCGAGTTCACGAGCACCTTCTCCGGGCCGTACTCCTTGAGGATGGCGACCATCCGGTCCTCGTCCATCTTGGTGTCGGGATAGACGGAGAAACCGAGCCAGCAGCCGCTGTCCTTGGCCTCCTTGACGGTGTTTTCGTTGAGGTGGTCGACCAGCACCCAGTCCGCGGCCAGCGAGGACTCGCGCACGACGTCGAGGGTGCGGCGCAGGCCGGCGAGCTTGTCGCGGTGCGGGGTGTGCACGAGGGCCGGCAGTTCGTGGTCTGCGGCGAGCTGGAGCTGGGTCGCGAGGGCGGTGTCCTCGGCGGGGGTCATCGAGTCGTAGCCGATCTCACCGACGGCCACGACATGGTCCTTGACGAGATAGCGGGGCAGTTCGTCGAGGACAGGCACGCACCGGGGGTCGTTCGCCTCCTTGGGGTTGAGGGCGAGGGTGCAGTGGTGGGCGATGCCGTACTGGGCGGCACGGAAGGGTTCCCAACCGAGGAGGGAGTCGAAGTAGTCGAGGAAGGTGGCAGGGGAGGTACGGGGCTGACCGAGCCAGAAGGAGGGTTCGACCACGGCGCGGACGCCCGCGGCATGCATGGCCTCGTAGTCGTCGGTGGTCCGTGACGTCATGTGGATGTGAGGGTCGAAGATGCGCATCAGGACTCCTTGCCGGACGGGGTGCCGGGGTGGGGGGACGGCTCCGGAGCGGTGGGCACGTCGGTCGCGGGCCCGGACGCTCGCCCGGACGCGGGCTCGGGCCCGGACCGGTGCTCGCCCCCGGGCGCCGGCTCGGTCAGGGCCAGGACGCGGTAGAGGTCCTCGGGTACGGGACGGCCCGCGGCGGTGCGTTCGTCGGCGTAGTCGCCGAGCATGCGGGCGAGTTCGGCGTCGGCGCGGGCCCTGCGGGCCAGGTCCGCCACCTCGTCGACGGGGACGCCGGTGAACAGGCACTTCAGGACGCCGTGCCGCCAGTTGTGGGCGTCCAGGTGCCGGGCGGCGTACGGGCCGAGCGCGGCGGCGACCAGGCGGGTGTCATTGGTGCGCAGGGCGTCCTCCACGATCGGCACGGCGTCCGGGCCGGGCACGAGGTGGGGGAGGGCGTGCAGGACGGCACGGCGTTCGGCGGCGGTGCCCTGGCGGTAGACACGGATGAGGGTGTCCTCGTCGGCGCGGGCCGCGCGGAGGATGAGGATGCGTACGGCGTCGGCGTGCTCGGGACCGCAGCGCCGGCCCGCTTCGGCGAGGCGCAGCTCCCAGACGGAGATGGGGCCGTGGAGCCCCGGCCGGGCGGCAGCCTCGTCGAGGGCCCGGTCGAACCATGCTCGGGCGGCGGTGTCGAGCTGGCCGGTGACGCAGGCGCGCAACTCGTCGAACGGGGCGAGAGCGAGCGTGCTGCCCGTCACAGGGGTGCCCGTCACGGGGGTGCCCGGGATGGAGGGGCGGTGGTTCACGGGGTTCTCCCTTCGGGGGTGGCAGCGGACTCGCCCGGCGCGGGTACGGAGGGCTGGACGGCGTGGCGGAGGAAGGAGAGGGACTGCTGGGCGAAGTGGGGGCCCGCGTGGGAGTGGCGGGGCAGTTCGACGACGGTCAGGCCCTGGTAGCCGGTGGCGGCGAGGGCTTCGAGTACGGGAGGGAAGTCGATTTCGCCGTCGCCGAAGGGGAGGTGGTCGTGGACGCCCCGGCGCATGTCCTCTATCTGGACGTGGCGCAGCCAGGGGGCGGCGGCGCGGACACAGTCGGCGGGTGACAGAGGTTCCAGGCACTGACAGTGGCCTATGTCGAGCGTGAGCCCCAGCGCGTCCGGGCTGCCCAGTGCTTCGCGCAACTGGTGGAAGTCGGCGAGAGTGGCGAGGAGGTGGCCGGGTTCGGGTTCCACGGCCAGGGGAACACCGGCGTCGGTGGCGGCGTCCAGGACGGGAGTGAGCGCCTCTGACAGATGTTTCCACGCGGTGGCCGTGTCCGTGCCTGCCGGAGTGGTCCCACTGAAGCAGTGCACGGCGTGGGCGCCGAGGTCGGCGGCGACCCGCACCGCGCGGAGCAGCAGGTCGACGCGTCGGGCGCGGTCGTCGGGGTCCGCGTCCAGGAGGGAAGGGCCGTGTTTGCGCCGGGGGTCGAGGACATAGCGGGCGCCGGTCTCCACGGTGACGCTCAGCCCGAGCGCCGCCAGCCTGCGGGCGACCCGCGCGGTGCGGGCGGTGAGGTCCGGGGCGAGGGGGTCGAGGTGCATATGGTCGAGCGTCAGACCGACGCCGTCGTAGCCGAGGTCGGCGAGCAGGGCGAGGGCGTCGTCGAGACGGAGGTCGGCGAGACCGTTGGTGCCGTAGCCGAAGCGGAGGGGACGGCTCATGTGCGGGTCGGAGGCGGTCACGTGACGCTCACCTTCCTCGCGAAGCTGCGTGCGGCCGGGGCGAGGGCGGCGGTGAGCAGGGCCACGCCCGGCGCGCCCGCGCGGGCCGTGAGGGCGGCCTGGAGGGGGATGAGGGCGCGGATGCCGGAGCCGACGGCGCGTTGGGTGAGCGGGGGTGACGGGTTCAGGGTGGCGTGGAAGAAGGGGCGGGCGGTGGTCGCCGCGTAGGTGACGGCGAGGGCCGTGTGCAGGGCCGCACCGAGGCCGCGGTCCTCGCCACCCGGCGGGCTGGGCAGCGTGGCCGGGCCCGGCAGGCTGGTCGGGTGGATGCGGGCGGGGCCGTCCGCGTCAGCTGACCGGGCCGGCCTCAGCCCCAGGCCCAGGCCCAGAACAGAGGCGTCGGCCGAAGGACTGGGACCCGCTGTGGGGCGCTCTGTCGTGTGTCCACGGGTCAGTCGCCAGGCCAGTATCCCCGTCGTTGCCAGGCCGGCCAGGGGGGCCAAGGAGGAGCCGCCCTGTGTCTCGCGGCGGGACACCGTGGTCACCGCGAACGTGTGGGCGCCGAGAGCCAGTGCGGAAGGGAGGGCGGCGCGGGCAGCGCGGGTGGTGCCGGTGGTGGCGGCTGCGCCCAGGAGGAGGTCGAGTGTGCGGGCGGCGGCCATGGTCAGCGGGCCGGCGGGGGTGCGTTTCAAGGTGAGGTCGTATGACCAGACGGTGGCCGCCAGGGGTACGGCGACGGTGAGGGCGGGGCGGCCTGCGCGGGCGGCCAGGGCCAGGCCGGCGGCGGTGAGCGCACCCGCCGCCGCGAGTGCGGAAGCGGGGTGTACGCGGCCGGAGGGCAGGGGGCGGTGTGGGCGTTCGACGGCGTCCTCGGCGTGGTCGGCCCAGTCGTTCAGGGCCATGCCCGCCTCGTACAGGCAGAGGGAGGAGCCGATGGCGAGCAGGGTACGGGAGTTCGGGTGGGCGGCGCCTGCGGCGGCCGCGCCCGCGAGGGCATCGCCGGGGACGGTGAACAGGGCGGGCAGTCGCAGCAGTTCGGCCCAGGCCCGCGCCCGGCCCTTCATCCGCGCCTTCGCCTTCGCCTTCGTGTTCGTCTTCGTGTTCGCCTTCGCTTTCGTATCTGCCTCCGGCTCCGGCTCCGGCTCCGGCTTCGGCTTTGCCCCTGTCGTGGTCCCGGTTCTCATACAGCTCCTCGTCCTGGTCCTGGCCCTCGTCATCGCGCGTCCCGCTCCCCCCGAAGCTCCCGCAACCGTCCCGCGAACCCCGCCAGGGCCGTGTACTGCTCCCCCAGGGCCGACGGGCCGTCTCCGACGGGGTCCTTGAAGTAGTAGCCGAGGTCGGTGAGAGGGCCGGTCAGGCCCGCTTCGTGGGCGCGGGACGTGAGGCGGGCCAGGTCGAGGACCAGAGGGGCGGCCAGTGACGAGTCGCAGCCCTGCCAGGTGGTCTGGAGGATCATGCGGGTGCCGAGGAAGCCGTCGAAGGCGATGTGGTCCCAGGCGGTCTTCCAGTCGCCGAGGGCGGGGACGTCATCGATGTGGGTCTCGCCCTCCGGCGCCCCGCCGAGGGTGTCCGCCAGCACCCGCTCCTTGCCGGCGTTCTTCGCCGCGGCGGCGGCCGGGTCGGCGAGGGCGGCGCCGTCTCCGCCGCCGAGGAGGTTCGTACCGGACCAGGCGCGAACGGTCAGGGCGCGCTGGGCGAACATCGGCCCGAGGACCGAGCGCAGCAGCGTCTGGCCGGTCTTGCCGTCCCGGCCCGCGTACGGCAGGCCGGAGGCGGCCGCGAGCGAGGCGAGTGCCGGGTGGTGCAGACCCGTCGAAGGAGTGAAGTTGACGTAGGGGCAGCCCGCGCGCAGGGCGGCCGCCGCGTACAGGGAGCTCGGAGGGAGGGCTGATCCGGTGGGGGCGGGTTCCGTGGAGGCCACGTTCACCACGACGGCCCGGGTGAGCGCGTGGCGCCGTACGAAGTCCCGGATGTCCGTGGTGAAGGCGTCGATCAGCTCGGTCGGCTCACGGGTGTCGCCCGGCAGCGGACCGCCCGGGCGGATCTCGCGGTCGGCCGCGGTCAGTTCGGAGGAGATCGCGGAGGGAAGGCCGTGGGGCAGGACACCTCCGGCGGCCAGGGCCTCCGCGCGTTTCGGCAGCGGGCAGTCCAGGGTGTCGTGGCCGCCGAACACCAGGGACGACAGGGCGGGCAGGTCGGTGCCGGCGAAGAGCGGGGTCTCGGTGACCATGCCCGTCGGGGCGTTCAGGCCCGCTGTGACGGCCGCGCACCCCGCGACGACGGTGGTGGCGACGGAGCCACGCGCTCCGATCAGCCAGACCCCCACCCGGGGCTCGGAACGAGACACGGAAGGGGACACGGACGGGGACACGGTCATGAGCGACCTCCTTGTCGTACGCGCACCTCGGCGAAAACTCCTGAGATCGGCGATCACTGGTGAGAGGGGCGAAACCGGTGAGAGGGGGACGGCGGGCGGGAGTCCGGCGTCCCCCGCCCGCCGCCGTTCAGTCGCCCGGCGACGGAGCCGCGGAGGCCGCGGTCCGCGCGGGCAGTTCCTTGATCCGGATGTCGCGGAAGGACACCCGGTCCTCGGCGCCGTGGTTCTGGATGCCGACGTGACCGTCACGCAGGCTCCGGACCGGATCGGTGTTGGTGAAATCGTTGATCTGCACGCCGTTGAGCCAGACGCGCAGCCGTTCGCCCTCGACGCGGATCTCGTACGTGTTCCACTCCCCCGGCGGGTTCAGCGCACGGTCGCGCTTCTTGATGTCGGCGGACTGGAAGCTGTACACCGAGCCGGTCGTGCGCTCGGGTACGTCGGTGGCGTCGATCTGGATCTCATAGCCGTTGTTCACGGCCGACCACGGGTCGTCGGAGGCCGGGAAGCCCACGAAGACACCCGAGTTGTCGTCGCCGGAGGCACTGGCCATCTTCCAGTCGAGTTTCAGCGAGTACGACCCGAAGCCGGAAGCGGCGTACCAGAGCATGCCGAGGCCGCCCGACGACGTCAGCGTGCCGTCGTCGCTCAGCTCGAAGGAACCCGGCCCCGCCTGCCGCCACGCCGACAGGGACTCCGTGGTGCCGTCGAACAGCGACCTGTAGCCGTTCTCCGGGCGGCAGTCGGCCTGTGCCTCACCGGTCGCCCACCGGATCCCGCCCAGCAGGTGCTGCCGGAAGGCGGGCTCGGCGTACGACTCCTTGGTGTGGCCGCCTCCGGTGTAGAAGGCGCGCCCGCCCTGGTACTCCTGGCACCAGGCGATCGGGTGGTCGCCGTTCATGGTGCCGCCGGTGTACGAGGACTCGTCGAGCGAGGCGAGGACGTGGGCCCTCTCGCGCGGGTTGGAGCGGTAGTTGTACCACTCGTCCGTGCGGTTCCAGGTGGCTTCCAGCCCCGAGGTGGCCGGGTGGGCCCGGTCCTCGACGTCGACCGTGGCGGGCTGGATCGCCGGGTGCGACTGGAAGTACGCCCCGGCGAGCCCGCCGTAGAAGGCCCAGTCGTACTCGGTGTCGGCGGCCGCGTGGACGCCCACGTATCCCCCGCCGCGCCGGACGTACCGTTCGAACGCGCCCTGTTGGGTCTCGTTCAGGACGTCACCCGTGGTCGACAGGAAGACCACGGCGTCGTACCGGGCGAGGTTGCGCGCGGTGAACGCGCCCGCGTCCTCGGTGGCGTCGACCGCGAAGCCGTGGGCGGCGCCCAGTTCCTTCACGGCGGCGATACCTTCGGGGATCGAGTCGTGGCGGAAGCCACCGGTCTTGGAGAAGACCAGGACCCGGCTCTCCGCACGAGCGGCAGCACCGGTATCGGCGCCGGACCCCGTGTCCTGCGACGCCGCCGCTCCCGTCCCGGAGCCCTGCGACATCGCCGGCCCCGAAACGCACCCGATCAGCAGCGCGGCGCCGACCACAGCGGTCGCCAGTCGTTCGCTTGCTCTCATAACAGCCCCCTCAGCCGGCCGAAGACGTTGTGAAGGTGAAGTCGTCCACGTCGAACAGGCCGCCGCTGCCGCTCCCCTTGAAGACCAGGTAGAGCGTGGTGGTGTCACGCGGGGCGCGCGACAGGCCGGCGCTGACGTCCTGGAAGTTCTCCCAGCCGCCGGTCACGGGCACGGTCGCGGTGCCGAGCACCCGGCCGGTCGGGGAGCCCGCCCGGACCTCCAGTTTGCCGCCCGCGCCGCCGGACGAGATCCGCGCGGTGATCTTCGTGGCGTTGGACAGCACGTACGGCTTGAAGGAGATCCAGTCGCCGTTCGAGATGTCGCCGACCGTCTTGCCTCCGTTCGCGCCGGCCTTGGACTGGATCGTCACGCCGGAGGAGTCGTTGAAGTGCTCCGCCTGGCGGTGCCTGGGCTGGAGGACGCTCTGGTCGTGGGTGGTCAGCGGGGCCTGCCCGCCCCCGCCGAGGTCGGTGTACTCGGCGTCGAGGACCCCGAAGATGTTGGCGTCCTCGTCATGGCCGCCGTCGGCGCTGGTCTGGATGGTGCCGGAGCAGCCGTTGGCCGAGGTCAGCGGGTGGCCGTGGCTGTCATGGCCGAGGACGAAGCTGACCTTCACCTTCGAGCAGTCGACCGCGCTGCCGTCCTCCGCGTCGGTCACCTTCACCTTGAACGGCACGGCGTCGCCGAAGCTGAACAACTGCCCGTCCGCGGGGAGTTCCAGCGTCACGGTGGGCGCGGTGTTGCCGACGACGATCTGCACGCTCGCGCTGCCGGTGCGGCCGGTGGTGTCCTTGGCGGTGACGGTCGCCGTGTAGGTGCCGTTCTTCTTGTACGTGTACGTGGGGTTGGCCGCGGTCGAGGTGCCGCCGTCGCCGAAGTCCCAGCTGTAGGTGAGCGCGTCGCCGTCCGCGTCGGAGGTCCCGGCCGAGGAGAAGCGGACCTTCAGCCCCGTCTGTCCCGAGGTACGGTCGGCGGTCGCCTGGGCGACGGGCGAGTGGCCGTCGGTGGCGTTCTCGATGCGGTACAGGGCGGAGTTCTCGTCGCCGCCGAACCAGGAGATGCCGTAGTCGAGGACGTACAGGGCGCCGTCCGGCCCGAAGGCCATGTCCATGACCTGAGTGCCGCTCCAGGGGACGGGGTTGATGGACTGCACGGTTCCGTCCGCGTCCGACGTGATCCGCTTGATCCAGCGGCGGCCGAACTCACCGGCGAAGAAGTCGCCGTCGTAGGCCTCCGGGAACTTCACCGGGGAGTCCAGCGAGGCGTCGTAGCGGTAGACCGGGCCGCCCATCGGGGACTCGGAGCCGTCGCCGAACTCCGGTACGGAGTTGCCGTCGTAGGGGATCCAGGCGGGCTGGGCCGGGGGAAGCTCGGTCAGCCCGGTGTTGTTCGGCGAGGTGTTCTTCGGGGCGGCGCAGTCGAAGGCGGAGCCGGAGGCGCCGGTCGCGAAGTCGTAGTCGACGTAGGCGTCGTTGTCGCCGGTGCAGTACGGCCAGCCGAAGTTGCCGGCCTTCGTCACACGGTTGAACTCGACCTGTCCGGAGGGGCCACGCTCCGGCTTCGCCGCGCCCGCGTCGGGGCCGTAGTCGCCGATGTAGACGATGCCCGTCTCCTTGTCGACGCTGAAGCGGAACGGGTTGCGGAAGCCCATCGCGTAGATCTCGGGGCGCGTCTTGTCCGTGCCCGGCGGGAAGAGGTTGCCCTCGGGGACGCTGTAGGAGCCGTCGGCGTTCACCTTGATGCGCAGGAGCTTGCCGCGCAGGTCGTTGGTGTTGCCCGAGGTGCGCTGGGCGTCGAAGGCCGGGTTGCGGTTCGCGCGCTCGTCGATGGGCGTGAAGCCGTCCGACTGGAACGGGTTGGTGTCGTCGCCCGTCGACAGGTAGAGGTTGCCGTCCTTGTCGAAGTCGATGTCGCCGCCGACGTGGCAGCACAGGCCGCGTGACGCCGGTATGTCGATGATCTTCGTCTCGCTGGCGGTGTCGAGCGTGCCGTCGGTCTTCAGGACGAAGCGGGAGAGGCGGTTGACGCCGTCGAAGGGTGCGAAGTCGGCGGCGGTGCCGGTCTCGGGCGCGTCGCCCGCCGGGGTGTCCAGCGGGGGCGCGTAGTAGAGGTAGATGAAGCGGTTGTCGGCGAAGCCGGGATCGACGCCGACGCCCTGAAGTCCTTCCTCGTCGTGCGCGTACACGGCGAGTTTGCCCGCGAGCCTGGTGTTGCCCGCGGCGTCGGTGAGGCGGAGGGCGCCGTCGCGCGAGGTGTGCAGGACCGAGCGGTCGGGCAGGACGGCGAGCGACATGGGCTCGCCGACCTCGGGTTCGCCCTTGGCGAGGGTGACCTGCTGGAAGTCCTCGGCCGCGGCGGCGCCCGCCGGGGCGGCGGCACCCTGCTCGGCGACGGCTGCGCCGGCCGTGGGTGCGGTGAGGGAGAGGGACGCGCCCGCGAGCAGCAGGCCGCTCAGCAGCGCGAGTGCCCCACGGATCGTTGGTCGTCTGGTACGGCTGGTGTGGTCCCTGATGTTGTCGTACGGGTGCACGAGATGCCTCCAGGAAGGGGCTGGTCGTACGGGGGTGCACGGGTGTGTGCGAAACGCCGGGGTGCGCCGTCACCCCGGAGGGATCCCCGGAGGGATCGGTGCCCCGGGATGCGCCGTCATCCCGGAGACACCTGTGGGGAACGTGCTGAGCGGGGTCGCTCAGTCGTTGCCGCCGAACGCCGCGTCGAACGAGGCCGACGGCGGCTCGTAGTCGTAGGCCTTGAGACGGGTCAGGGCTTCGGGAGCGCCCTGGAGCCGGTCCATGCCGGCGTCCTCCCACTCGACGGAGACGGGTCCCTGGTAGTCGATGGAGCGCAGCATCCGGAACACGTCCTCCCAGGGGACGTCACCGTGACCGGCCGACACGAAGTCCCAGCCGCGGCGCGGGTCACCCCACGGCAGGTGGGAGCCGAGGCGGCCGTTGCGTCCGTCGAGCCGTTTGCGGGCCTCCTTGCAGTCGACGTGGTAGATCCGGTCGCGGAAGTCCCACAGGAAGCCGACCGGGTCGAGGTCCTGCCAGACGAAGTGCGAGGGGTCGAAGTTCAGCCCGAACGCGGGTCGCCGGTCGACGGCTTCCAGGGCACGCTGGGTGGTCCAGTAGTCGTAGGCGATCTCGCTGGGGTGGACCTCGTGCGCGAACCTGACGCCCTGTGCGTCGAAGACGTCGAGGATCGGGTTCCAGCGCGTCGCGAAGTCCTCGTACCCACGCTCGATCATGGACTCGGGGGCGGGCGGGAACATGGCGACGAGATGCCAGATCGCCGAGCCGGTGAAGCCGATGACGGTGTCGACGCCGAAGGCCGCGGCGGCCCGTGCGGTGTCGGCCATCTCGGCGGCGGCCCGCTGCCGTACGCCCTCGGGTTCGCCGTCGCCCCAGATGCGGGCGGGCAGGATCGCCTGGTGGCGTTCGTCGATGATGGCGTCGCAGACGGCCTGGCCGACCAGGTGGTTGGAGATCGCCCAGCACTTCAGGCCGTACTTGTCGAGAAGCTGGTGGCGCGACGCGATGTACGAGGGGTCCGCAAGGGCCTTGTCGACCTCGAAGTGATCGCCCCAGCAGGCGAGTTCGAGGCCGTCGTAGCCGAAGTCCCGGGCGAGGCGGCAGACCTCTTCCAGGGGCAGGTCCGCCCACTGGCCGGTGAAGAGTGTGAAGGTGCGCGGCATGCTCTGAGCCCTCCTCAGACCGGGATGGGTGTGTAGACGGAGTTCTTCTCGGCGCTCTCCTCGACCGCCGCGAGGACCCGCTGGACCTGCAGCCCGTCGGCGAAGGAGGGTTCGGGGCGGCGGCCCTCGGCGATGGCGTGGACGAGGTCGCGGGCCTGGTGGATGAAGGTGTGCTCGTAACCGAGACCGTGCCCCGGCGGCCACCAGGCGTCCAGGTAGGGGTGGTCGGGTTCGGTGACGAGGATACGGCGGAAACCGGCGTGTTCCCCGGGTTCCGTGGCGTCGTGGTAGGCGAGCTCGTTGAGGCGTTCCAGGTCGAAGGCCAGGGAGCCGCGCTCGCCGTTGAGTTCGATGCGCAGGGCGTTCTTGCGTCCGGTGGCGTAACGGGTGGCTTCGAAGGACGCGAGGGCGCCGGAGGTGAAGCGGCCGGTGAACACGGCCGCGTCGTCCACGGTGACCTGCCCGGTGCCGGCGGACGACCCGGCGGACAGGCCGCTGGTGGCGCCGACAGGCAGCGGCCGCTGACGTACGAACGTCTCGGTGAGCGCGGACACCCCGGCGAGCTGCTCCCCCGCCAGACACTGGGCGAGGTCGACGATGTGCGCGCCCAGGTCGCCGAGCGAGCCGGAGCCGGCCGACTCCTTGCGCAGCCGCCAGGTGAGCGGGAACTCCGGGTCCACCAGCCAGTCCTGAAGGTACGTCACCCGTACGTGCCGCAGGGTGCCGAGCCGGCCCTCGGCCACCATCCGCCGGGCCAGGGCGGTGGCGGGCACCCGGCGGTAGTTGAAGCCGACCATCGCCAACTGGCCGCGCCCGTACGCCGCTTCGGCCGCCTCGGCCATCGCCTCGGCCTCCGCGACGGTGTTCGCCAGGGGTTTCTCGCACAGCACGTGCTTGCCCGCGGCGAGCGCGGCCAGAGCGATTTCGGCGTGGCTGTCGCCGGGGGTGCAGATGTCGACGACGTCGACGTCGTCGCGTTCGATCAGGGCGCGCCAGTCGGTCTCGGCCGCCGCCCAGCCGTGCCGGTCGGCCGCCGCGCGTACGGCGGTCGCGTCCCGGCCGCAGATCGCGGCGAGAACCGGACGGCTCGGCAGGTCGAAGACGCGGCCCGCGGTGCGCCAGCCCTGGGAGTGGGCGGCGCCCATGAAGGCGTAGCCGACCATGCCGACGCCGAGCGAGGGCTTGGTGACGGTCGCGCCCGCGCCGTCCCCGGCCCCGGTGTCCGCCTCGGCCGTGACCGCCGCCCCGGCCGTGGCCGGCGTCGCGGCACCTGCCTCGGCTTCGTCGGGCTGTTGCGGCTGTCCCATACGGAGGTCCTCCTCGTTCGTCATGGCGCGGTGGGGGGTCTGTCCTGGTCCGCGGGTCACACCGGTCGGACCGGTGTGTCCTGGTTCGCGGGTCACACCGGTCGGACCCGCGGAGCAGGGCGCATCACTTGAAGCCGGTGGACATGTACTGGTCGACGTTGTCCTTGTCGACGACCGCCGAGTAGAGCGTCAGCGAGGCCGGGATCTCGAACTCGGCGAGACCGCCCACACCCTTGCCCTGGCCGAGGGCACGGGCGAGGTCGATCGCGGACGCCGCCATGGTCGGCGGGTAGAGCACGGTCGCCTTGAGGACGCCGTCGTCCTTCTTGATGGCCTGGAAGGCGGACAGGGCGCCCGCGCCGCCGACCATCAGGAAGTCGTCGCGTCCGGCCTGTTCGATGGCCCGCAGCGCGCCCACGCCCTGGTCGTCGTCGTGGTTCCACAGCGCGTCGAACTTCGACTGCGCCTGGAGGAGCTGGGCCATCTTGGCCTGCCCGGACTCCACGGTGAAGTCGGCGGCCTGCCGGGCCACCTTCTTGATGTTCGGGTAGTTCTTCAGCGCGTCGTCGAAGCCCTGGGTGCGCTGCCGGGTCAGCTCCAGGCTGTCGACACCGGCGAGTTCGATGACACGGGCGTTCGGCTTGTCCTTGAGCTTCTCGCCGATGTAGTGCCCGGCGTTCAGGCCCATGCCGTAGTTGTCGCCGCCGATCCAGCAGCGGTACGCCTGCGGGGAGTTGAAGATCCGGTCCAGGTTCACCACGGGGATGCCGGCGCGCATCGCCTTCAGGCCGACCTGGGTGAGGGCCTTGCCGTCGGCGGGCAGGATGACCAGGACGTCGACCTTCTTGTTGATGAGGGTCTCGATCTGGCCGATCTGCTGGGCGGTGTCGTTGGAGCCCTCGGTGATCTCCAGCGTGACGTCCTCGTACTTCTCCGCGCGGCTCTTGGCGTTCTCATTGATGGCGTTGAGCCAGCCGTGGTCGGCCTGCGGCCCGGCGAAGCCGATCGTGACCTCCTTGCCGGGCTTGTCGTCGGCGGCCGGCTGGTCGTTCGCCGCGGGCTCCTCGCTCGACTCGTTGCTGGTGCAGCCGGCGAGGAGGGCGCCGGCCGAGACGGCGGCGGTCCCGAAGAGCAGTCCTCTGCGGCTCGTGACGTGTGCCATGGTGGGGCCCTTCCGTGTCAGGTCGTCGTGCTTGCCGTACGTCGCTGGACCAGGACCGCGGCGACGATGATCGCGCCCTTGGCGATCTGCTGGACGTCGCTCTGGAGGTTGTTCAGCGCGAAGATGTTGGTGATGGTGGTGAAGATCAGGACGCCGAGTACGGAGCCGATGATGGTTCCCCGGCCTCCGCTGAGCAGGGTGCCGCCGATGATCGCGGCCGCGATGGCGTCGAGTTCGTACAGGTTGCCGTTGGTGTTCTGTCCCGAACCGGACAGTGCGATCAGCAGGAACGCGGCGATGCCACAACACAGCCCGGAGAGCAGGTAGAGGTACAGGCGCTGGCGGCGCACGTCGATGCCGGCGAGGCGGGCGGCCTCCGCGTTGCCGCCGACGGCGACCGTGCGCCGGCCGAACGTCGTGCGGTTCAGCACCAGCCAGCCGATGATCGTCACGGCCGCGAAGACGAGGACGAGCGGCGGGATGCCGAGCACGTACGCGTCACGTTCGGTGAGGTTCAGAATGCCGTCGACGGTGACGATCTGGGTCTTGCCGTCGGTGATCAGGAGCGCGAGACCGCGGGCCGAGGCGAGCATGGCGAGCGTGGCGATGAAGGGGACCATCCCGCCGTACGCGATGAGCACTCCGTTCACCAGCCCGCACCCGACACCGACGATCACCGCGGTGAAGAGGATGCCGGCGAAGCCGTACTCCTGCGTGGCCACCGTCGTCGCCCACACGGAGGCGAGCGCGACGATCGCGCCGACGGAGAGGTCGATGCCGCCGGAGATGATGACGAAGGTCATGCCGACGGTGACGACACCGATCACCGAGGCCTGGGTGAGGACGAGTTGGAGGTTGCGGGTGTCGAGGAACTGGTCGGGCCTGGTGATGCCGCCGATGACGATCAGCGCGGCGAGGACGCCGAGGAGTGAGAAGGTGCGGACGTCGGCGCGGAAGAGGAGAGCGCGCCAGGCGGGTGGTTCACTGGCGGGTGTCGCTTTGCCGGTTCCGCTCCGGGGCGGGGACACGTGCTGTGTCATGACGCCGGGCTCCCTTCACCGGCCACAGGGCTTCCAACACTGGCCACCGGGCTTCCTTCCATGACGAGGTCGAGTACGCGGTGTTCGTCGAGTTCGCGGGCGGGCGCGGTGTGGACGACGCGGCCCTCGCGGAGCACCAGGACGCGGTCGGCGAGGCCGAGCACCTCGGGGACCTCACTGGAGACCAGCAGGACGGCCAGGCCCTCGTCGGCGAGACGGCGGACCACCGCGTACAGCTCGGCGCGGGCGCCGACGTCGACGCCGCGGGTGGGTTCGTCGAGCAGCAGGACGCGGCAGCCGCGCAGCAGCCAGCGGGCCAGGACGGCCTTCTGCTGGTTGCCGCCGGAGAGCGTGCGCACCGGCACGGACGGGTTGTCGGGCCGCAGCGACAGCTCCCGGGTCGCGGTCCGCGCAGCCGCGAGTTCGGCGCCCCGGTCGATCCAGCCGCCGCGTGCGAAGCGGGACATGGACGACACGGAAACGTTTCGGGTGACGGACTCCAGCATCAGCAGCGCCTGTGCCTTGCGCTCCTCGGGCGCGAGTCCGAGTCCCGCTCTGACGGCGGCCCGTACGCTGCCGAGGCGCAGCGGCCGCCCCTCGACGAGGACCTGACCGGCGCTCGGTTTGCGGGCGCCGTAGATCGTCTCCAGGATCTCCGACCGCCCGGATCCGACCAGTCCGGCCAGGCCCACGATCTCGCCGGGGCGGACCTCCAGGTCGAGGGGCTCGAACTCGCCGTCGCGGGCCAGTCCTCGCACCTGGAGGACCGGCGTGCCGTCCGCGGGCGGCGCGGGCGGCCGCTCCGGGAAGACGTACTCGACGTTGCGTCCCGTCATCAGCGCCACGACCTCGCGCGTCGGTGTGCTCTTCGCGGGCAGCCCGCCCGCCACGGCGCGCCCGTCCTTCAGTACGGTCACGCGGTCGCCGATGCGGCGGATCTCCTCCAGCCGGTGCGAGATGTAGACGACGGCCACCCCGTCGGCCGTCAGGTCGCCCACGATCCGGAACAGGTTGTCGACCTCGTCCGGGTCGAGCGCGGCGGACGGCTCGTCCATGACGATGAGACGTACGTCGTGGGAGAGCGCCCGGGCCATGGAGACGATCTGCTGGTGGGCGGCGGACAGGTCACCGACGAGGCGTGCGGGATCGATCTCGGGATGACCGAGCCGCCCCAGCAGAGCCGCCGTCGACTCCTTGGCCGCCTTGCCCCGGACGACGAAGCCGGCGGCCGTGGGTTCATGGCCGAGGTGGACGTTCTCGGCCACCGACAGGCCCTCCACCAGGTCGAGTTCCTGGTAGATGGTGGCGATGCCGAGGCGCATGGCGGCGATCGGGGACTTCAGGGTGACGGGTTCGCCGCGCCAGGTGATCGTGCCGTCGTCGGGCTGGTGGGCGCCCGCGAGGACCTTGATGAGGGTGGACTTCCCGGCGCCGTTCTGGCCGAGCAGGCAGTGCACTTCGCCGGCCTGGACGTCGAGGTCGACGCCGTCCAGGGCGCGGACCCCGGGGAACGACTTGGTGATGCCGGACATGGTGAGCAGCGGTGGTTCTGGTGCCATGACGGTTCCCCTTGGCGGGCGTGCGGGCCGGTTTCAGGGCGATGGGCCTGCTGGGCAGGCGTGTTGAGGACAGGGCGGAGCACGGCAGAGCAGGGCTGAGCAGGGTGGAACAGGGTGGAACAGGGCTGAGCAGGGCGCTGTGCTGGTGACCGGTGGCTGCTGGAGTTGGGTTACGCGGGCGAGAACAGGTGGTCGCTGATCAGCCGGGCCGCGCCGATGACTCCGGCGGCGGGGCCCAGCTCCCCGAGAACGATGGGCAGGTTGCCGGTCGCGAGAGGCAGCGACTGGCGGTAGACCTGGGTGCGGATGGCGGCGAGCAGCGTGTGGCCGAGGCCGGTGACGCCGCCGCCGATCACCACCAGGCCCGGGTTGAAGAAGCTGACGAGTCCGGCGATGACCTGGCCGGTGCGGTTTCCGCCCTCGCGGATCAGGTCGAGTGCGGTGGCGTCGCCGGCCGCGGCCGCCGCGGCGACGTCGGCGGCACTGAGGGAGCCGTTGGTTTCCAGTCGGTTCGCGAGTTCGGCGGAGAGCCCCTGCTGGGCGGCCTCCGTGGCGTCGCGGGCGAGCGCGGCACCGCTGAAGTAGGCCTCCAGGCAGCCCCGGTTGCCGCAGGCGCACGGGCGGCCGTCCGGTACCGCCACGATGTGCCCGATGTCGCCCGCGCTGCCCGTCGTACCGCGGTACACCTCACCGCCGACGACGATGCCGCAGCCGATTCCGGTGCCGATCTTGACGCAGAGGAAGTCGCCCGCGGAGCGCGCCACGCCCGCGTGCTGCTCCCCCGTCGCCATCAGGTTCACGTCGTTGTCGACCATGACCGGGCAGCCGAGCTCCTGGCTGAGCGCCTCCCGCACCGGGAACCCGTCCCAGCCCGGCATGATCGGCGGCGCGACCGGAATGCCCTCGGGGAAACGGACCGGCCCGGGGACGCCGATGCCGGCGCCGTCGAAGCCGTCCGCGAGCCCTGATGCCTTCAGCTTGGCGGCCATGGCCAGGACCTGCTCGAAGACGGCGACGGGGCCTTCCCGTACGTCCAAGGGCTGGTTGATGTGCCCGAGGACCTCCAGCTCCGCGTTGGTGACGGCGACGTCGACGGAGGTCGCGCCGATGTCGACGCCCAGGAAGCGGAGGCCGGGCGCGAGCCGGATGTTGTGGGAGCGGCGGCCGCCGCGCGAGGCGGCGAGTCCGTCGGCCACGACCAGGCCCGTCTCCAGCAGCCGCTCCACCTCGACGGCCAGCTTCGACCGCGAGAGGTCGACCTGGTCACCGAGCTGAGCCCTGGAGTTGGGTCCACCGTCCCGCAACAGACGCAGCAGCCGGGCCTGGTGGGTGTTCGCCGGTCGAGCCGTCATGCGTCTCACGAGCCCCTCCCCGCCTCAACCGGCCTGTGTCCGTCGGGTTCCAGCCACATGTGTGGCTTGCTTTCGAGGGGAACGTAGCAGTGGCTGCCGCGAGTGGGAAGAACTTGCGCACGAATTACTTACTACTTTCTCCACTCACAGGACAAAGGCGGGTCGGAGGGTGTCCTCAACCGGCCGCCGGGCGCGGCCCCGTCGACGGTCGAGTCGACGGGGCCGCGCCCGGCGGCAGCACCCGCAAGCGCACGCAGATATCTGGAGACCTACGATCGCGGACGGGCGTGGTAGGTCCTGCGTGTGTGCTCCGTGTGGGCGCGCATGACCTCGGTGGCGCGCCGCTCGTCGCGGGCCGTGATCGCGGCGATCAGGTCGCGGTGCTCGATCCAGGACTGCTGTCCGCGCTGCCGGGCGACCGGCGTGTAGTACCAGCGGACGCGGCGGTCGACCTGGCCGGCGAGTTCGGCGAGGACCGTGTTGCCCGCGAGTTCCATGACCTTCGCGTGGAAACGGGCGTTCATCGCGACCGCGCCGTCCACGTCGTCGGCCTCGACGGCGCTCTCGCCCTCGGCGCACAGTTCCTCCAGCGCCGTGATACCCGCCGTGTCCGCGTGGGCGGCGGCGAGCCGGGCCGCCTCGGCCTCCAGCAGCGTGCGCACCGTGAGGAGTTGGTCGGCTTCCTCCTCGGTCGGCTCGTGCACGAACGCGCCCTGGGCGGGCCGCAGGTCGACCCAGCCCTCGGTGTTCAGCCGCTGCAGCGCCTCGCGCACCGGCTGCCGCGAGACCCCCAGATGGCCCGCGAGCTCGCTCTCGACCAGGTGCTGGCCGGGCTGGAGGGCGCGCGTCGTGATCAGTTCGAGCAGCGCCTCGTACACGCGGTCGCGCAGCGGACCGGGGCGTTCGAGCTTGGGCACCGCCCCCTGTGGCAGTCCTGTCGACAACATCGCGTCCCCCTCCAGGGCAACGGCGGCGCGGCAGCAGCCGGAACGTCAGTATGGATTGTCTTTCGTCTACAGTCTACGGTGCACAGTGGCCAGGCCTGGAGGGAGTTGGCCTCGTCACATCGGCTGCATCACCGAGAGATCATTCGGCGCCGTCGAAAGTCATGCGGCCCTCACCGGAAGCGAGGCCCGCATGGGTAGTGGGGCCCACACAGGCAGTGGGCCCACCAGACCGGTGGAGCCTCACGGGCAGCGGACGACCTGCCCCGCGTACGACAGGTTTCCGCCGAAGCCGAACAGCAGCACGGGGTCCCCGGTGGAGATCTCGCCGTGCTCGACCAGCTTGGACAGGGCCAGCGGGATGCTCGCCGCCGAGGTGTTCCCGGACTCGGTGACGTCCCGTGCCACCACGGCGTTCACCGCGCCGATCTTCTCCGCGAGCGGTTCGATGATCCGCAGGTTGGCCTGGTGCAGGACGACCGCGGCGAGTTCCTCCGGGGCGAACCCCGCACGCTCGCACGCCTTCCGGGCGACGGCCGGCAGCTGGGTGGTCGCCCAGCGGTAGACGCTCTGCCCCTCCTGCGCGAACCTCGGGGGCGTTCCCTCGATGCGTACCGCGTGCCCCATCTCCGGCACCGAGCCCCAGAACACCGGTCCGATGCCGGGCTCGCCCTCGACGCCCTCGACGACGGCCGCGCCCGCTCCGTCACCCACGAGCACGCAGGTCGTACGGTCGGTCCAGTCCGTGACGTCGGACATCTTGTCGGCGCCGATGACCAGGGCGCGGCTCGCCGCGCCCGCGCGCACGGCGTGGTCGGCGGTGGCGAGCGCGTGGGTGAAGCCGGCGCAGACGACGTTGACGTCCAGGGCCGCCGGGGAGGGGATGCCCAGGCGGGCGGCGACCCGGGCGGCGGTGTTCGGGGAGCGGTCGACGGCCGTGGAGGTGGCGACCACGACGAGGTCGACGGCACCCGGGGCGAGGCCCGCGGCGGCGAGCGCCTTGGCGCCGGCGTGCGAGGCCAGCTCGTCGACGGGCTCGTCGGGCCCGGCGATGTGACGCGTACGGATGCCCACCCGGGACTTGATCCACTCGTCACTGGTGTCGACCATGCCCGCCAGGTCCTCGTTGGTGAGCACCTTGGCGGGCTGGTAGTGGCCGACGGCGGCGATGCGAGTGCCGTTCATGGGTGGATCCCCCTCGTAGCCTCGGGTAGCGGGATTCACCAGTCTGATCACTGACTCACGGGTAAGTGTGCACGTACAGACACAGGAAAGGGGCGGCAGGGTTGTGGGCTTCTGTCATTCCCCAGGACGCCCGAACAATCGTCCAATCGTTCGCGGGCCAGCGGTGCCCGCCCCCTGTGACCGGCGACGGCGGCTCACCCCGTGAACAGCTGCGTCGCCTTCCGTACGAGTTCGTACAGTCCGTAGCCGAGCGGCAGCCCGACCCACAGCCAGGAGACGGCGATCAGGGCACGCCGGTCAGGCGGATTCGGGCTGCTGTCGCTGGACGGCATCGGCGGTGGCCTCCCTCGGTGCGGGGACGTGATGGCGGGCATGGACGGGGCGGACCAGCTCGTTGGCGACGAAACCGACGACGAGCAAGCCGATCATGATGAAGAAGGACAGGTCGTAGAGCGACGAGCCGTGTTTGCCCGCCGCCTCCTGCCGGTCGGCGATCCAGTTCACGATCAGCGGCCCGAGGACGCCGGCCGTGGACCAGGCGGTGAGCAGCCGGCCGTGGATCGCGCCGACCTGGTAGGTGCCGAACAGGTCCTTCAGATACGCCGGGACGGTGGCGAAGCCGCCGCCGTAGAACGACAGGATGACCAGCGCGCAGACGATGAACAGCGGCTTGGAGGAGTCCCCGAACAGGGCGATCAGCAGGTACATCAGCGCGCCCACGCCCAGGTAGACGCGGTAGATGTTCTTGCGTCCGATCAGGTCGGACGTGGACGACCAGCAGATACGGCCCGCCATGTTGGCCGCCGACAGCAGCGCGACGAATCCCGCGGCCGCGGTGACGGACACCGGTGTCGGGGAGTCGGCGAAGAAGTCAGTGATCATCGGGGCGGCCTTCTCCAGGATGCCGATGCCCGCGGTCACGTTCATGCAGAGCACGATCCACAGACACCAGAACTGCGGGGTGCGCAGCGCGCTGCGCGCCGAGACCTGCACCCCGTCGAGGACACCCGGCCCGGTGTCGACCGGCTTCTCGCTCCTCGGCACGCGCACCAGCAGCACACCGAGCGACATGAAGACCGCGTACGCCAGTCCGTGGACGAGGAAGGCGAGGGCGATCCCGGAGGAGTCGGCGCCGAAGGACTCCAGCATCTGGGTGGACCAGGGCGAGGCGATGAGGGCGCCGCCGCCGAAGCCCATGATGGCGATGCCGGTGGCCATGCCGGGCCGGTCGGGGAACCATTTGATCAGCGTCGAGACGGGCGAGATGTAGCCGATGCCGAGTCCGATACCACCGATGAAGCCGTAGCCGAACACGATCAGCCAGTACTGCTCGACGGCGGCACCGAGGGCCGAGATCAGGAAGCCGGAGGAGAAGCAGACGAGGGCCACGGTCATCGCCCAGCGCGGCCCGTTGCGCTCCACGAGCGTGCCGCCGAACGCGGCGGACAGGCCGAGCATGACGATGCCGAGCTGGAAGGGCAGCGCGCTCTGCGTTCCGCTGAGACCGAGCGCGGACTCCAGCGGCGGCTTGAACACGCTCCAGGCGTAGGCCTGTCCGATGGAGAGGTGGACCGAGAGGGCGGCCGGAGGGACGAGCCAGCGGCTCCAGCCGGGTGGTGCTACAGGGGGGCTCATGATCCCGAACGATAGGAACCGGCCAGGGTGTTGGGAAGCATGACGCGTCAACTTGTCGACCGTATGCGGTGAACGGTATGCCGGGCGCGACGAACGGTCGGTGGGGCGGGACGAGCGGTCACCAGGAGGGGGTGAACGGTCGCAAGGAGGGGGCGAACGATCGCGAAGTGGGGGCGAACGATCGATCACATCAGGCCCGTGGCGAACGGTCGCGTCAGGACCGTGGCGGCCGGTCGCTGGACGCCCGTACGACGAGGGTCGGGGCGAGGCGTTCCGAGGGGGCGGGCTCGCCGGCGAGGAGGCGGGTGAGCAGGTCCAGGCCGCGGCGGCCCATCTCGTGCATGGGCGAGCGGATGCTGGTGAGCGGGATGGGCAACTCGGCCGCGAGCGGGGTGTCGTTGAAGCCGACGACCGCGATGTCCTGACCGGGACTCAGACCCCGGTCGCGGAGCGCGCCCATGGCTCCGATCGCCGCGAAGTCGTTGACGGCGAAGAGTGCGGTCGGCTGTGGGCCGGAGGTGTCCAGGACCCGGTCGGCGGCTTCTCGGCCACCCCGGGCGTCGAAGGCGGAGTGCACGATCCGGTCGGGGGGAACGGTCACGCCGTCCTCGGCGCAGCGTTCCAGGAAGCCTCGCGTACGGTCGATGCCCGTGCTCGCGTAGGGCTCGCCGGCGATCACGGCGAAGTCGCGGTGCCCGAGGCCCAGAAGGTGCTCGGCCGCCTGCCGACCGCCCAGCGGGTCGTCGCAGGTCACCGAGGTGTGCCCGGCCACGTGCCGGCTGACCAGGACGAACGGCACACCGCGGGCGGCGGTCTCGGCCAGCAGGGCGCCGTCGGCACGGGCGTCGCCGAAGATCAGACCGTCGACCCGGCGGGCCAGCATCATCTCCGTCTGGGCCCGTTGTGTGTCCGGCTCGTCCTTGGTGTTGGTCACGAAGGTGGACAGCCCCTGGGCGCGCGCCGCCTCCTGGATCCCCTCGTAGACGGTCGCGAGCACCAGGTCCGACAGCCGGGGCACCAGGACGCCGACCAGATTGCTGCGCTGGGTCCGCAGGCTCGTGGCGTGCGGGTTGGGCTGGTAGCCGAGCTCGTCGGCGAGTTCCCTGATCCGGGCGATGGTGGCACTGGACGCGGCACGCCGGCCCTCCTCGGGCTTGGCGTGCAGGGCGCGTGACACCGTCGAGACATGAAGCCCCAGCCGGTCGGCCAACATGCGCAGGGTTACCTGTGGACGCTGCGGGTCCATCGCTGCCCGTGTCCCTCCCGTCCTGTGCGGTGCCGCCCTGTGCGGTGCCGTTCCGTGCGGTCCCGTTCCGTCCAGGCCCGTTCCGTCCGGTGCCGGTGGCCGCAAGGGCCTGACCTGCGGTGACGAGGCTCCGGTGGGTTCCTCCAGCCTGATCCCCCGGACGGCCCGCCGATGGCCGGTGCCCGGTGAGCGCGCCACCGGGTGCGGACGGCGTTTTCCGTGATCGTAACAGTGAGGTCATTGACCGGACGCACCCATGCGTGCAAGATACCCAAACGTTTGGCCCAATCGTTTGCTCTAGTTGGCCAGGAGGTCTCCTCGTGCGCAGGGTCGTCGTCCTCTCCACCGGCGGAACCATCGCCTCCCGCCCCGACAGCCGTGGTGCCGCGCGTGCCACGGACGGTGCGGAGGCGCTGCTCGCCGGGCTGCCCGGGCTGCCCGGCCCGGCGGATGTCGCCGTGGAGGGTCGGGACGTCGCGCGGGTCGGCAGTTATCTGCTCACGCCCGGCGGCATGGCCGGCATCGTCCGCGAAGTGCACCGGGCACTGGACGATCCCGACGTGGCGGGGGTGGTCGTCACCCACGGCACCGACACCCTGGAGGAGACCGCGTTCCTCGCCGACCTGGTGCACCGGGACCCGCGTTCGGTGGTGTTCACCGGCGCCCAGCGGCACGCCGCGAACCGGGACACCGACGGTCCGCGCAACCTCGCCGACGCGGTCGCGGTCGCCGCGTCACCGCAGATGGCGGGCTGCGGAGTGCTGATCGTCTTCGACGGGCGGATCTTCGCCGCCCGCGGCGCGCGCAAGTCCCACACGCTCGCGCCGGCGGCGTTCTCCGCCCCGGACTCCGGCCCGCTCGGCCGGGTGACGCAGGGGGTGCCCCGGCTCTCCGCCCGGCCGGTGCGGCCGCCCGCGCTCGGCCCCTCGGCGCTGGACCTGGAGGCCGCCCGCGTGGACATCGTGGCCTGCTACCCGGGCTCGGACGCCATCGCCATGGACGCGTTCGCCGCCGCGGGCGCGCGCGGCCTGGTGCTGGAGGCGACCGGCGCGGGCAACGCCAACCACGACGTGTACGCCGCGATCGCCCGGCTGACCCGCGCCGGGATCGTGGTGGCACTCTCCAGTCGGGTGCACGCAGGTCCCGTAGCCGCGCTGTACGGCAACGGCGGCGGCGCCGACCTGGTGCGCGCGGGGGCCGTGCCCACCGGCACACTCCGCGCCTCCCAGGCACGCATCCTGCTCGCCGCGCTCCTCGCCACGGACACCGATCCGATACGCGCCGCGAGCGAACTGAGCAGGCACGCCGACTTCCCCGACGCCGGCTTCCGCCAGGGCGACGTCCCCCTCACCGACTCTCCCCGCCCCTCCGACTCTCCCGGCTCCGCCTCCCCCCGCGCTGAATCCCCCCGCACTGAATCCCTCCGCTCCGACTCCCCCCACTCCGAATCCCCCCGCACCGATCCGTGCGGCCCGGACGCCGCCGCCCCGCGGTCCCCCGGTGCCGGCTTCCCCGGACGGGCCACCGTGCCCGTCCGCTCCACCGAGAGGAATGAGTGATCATGAGCAAGGCAAGCAAGGACATCCGTGTCGCCTTCGGCGTGGACGTGGACGCCGTGGCCGGCTGGCTCGGCTCCTACGGCGGCGAGGACTCGCCCTGTGACATCTCCCGTGGCCTGTTCGCGGGCGAGGTCGGCATGCCGCGAATCCTCCGCCTGTTCGAACGCCGTGGCCTGCGCACCACCTGGTTCATCCCCGGGCACTCCATCGAGACGTTCCCGGACCAGACCCGGATGGTGGTCGACGCCGGACACGAGATCGGCATCCACGGCTACTCGCACGAGAACCCCATCGCCATGACCCGCGCCCAGGAGAGCGCGGTGCTGGACCGCGGTATCGACCTGGTCGAGCAGGTCTCGGGCCGCCGCCCCACCGGCTATGTCGCCCCCTGGTGGGAGTTCTCCCCCGTCACCAACGAACTCCTGCTGGAACGCGGCATCAAGTACGACCACTCGCTGATGCACAACGACTTCAGCCCCTACTACGTGCGCGTCGGCGACCGCTGGACCAAGATCGACTACTCGCTGCCCGCCGAGCAGTGGATGAAGCCGCTGGTGCGGGGCGAGGAGACCGGCCTGGTGGAGATCCCGGCCAACTGGTACCTGGACGACCTGCCGCCCATGATGTTCGTCAAGGCCAGCGCCAACAGCCACGGCTTCGTGAACCCGCGCGACCTCGAACAGATGTGGCGCGACCAGTTCGACTGGGTCTACCGCGAGATGGACTACGGGGTCTTCACGATGACGATCCACCCCGATGTCTCCGGGCGCCCGCAGAACCTGCTGATGCTGGAACGTCTCATCGACCACATCGGCGGCCACGAGGGCGTGACCTGGTCCACCTTCGACGAGATCGCCGACGACTTCATCGCCCGCACCCCGCGCGGCTGACGGCCACCGCCGCTCCGTCCCGCCTCTTCCCGGCCGGCTGCCGCCGTCGTCATCACAGGTGCCGTTGCCGTCGTCGCCATTGCCGTTGCTGTCGGCCCGCTGTCCGTGTGCACGGCGCGACGTGCCCCCGTACGCCGTTCGCGCGGCCCGGACGCCCCACTGCCCCTCTCTCCCCTTCCCCGGCACGCACCCGTTCCGGACCCCGGCGGGTCCGCGTGCCCGCTCCCGCTCCCGTTCTCGCCCAGACCCGAACCGCTCCCGTAGAAGGGTGCTTTCCGATGTCCGCTGCAACCCCCGGCACGGCGGCCGGCACTGTCACCGGCCCCGCCCGCTCCTTCCCCAGAGTCGGTGTCCGCGCCACCCGCAAGGCCACCGTGATCGCCTTCCTGGCCTGGCTCTTCGCCGTCTACGACTACATCCTCTTCGGCACGCTGCTGCCGGAGATGTCCACCCACTTCGGCTGGGACTCGGCCACAGCCTCGTTCGTGTCCACCCTCATATCCGTCGGTACGGCGATCGTCGCGCTCGGCGTGGGTCCCCTCGTCGACCGCATCGGGCGCCGCAAGGGCATGATCCTCACCGTCGCCGGCACCGCCCTCGCCTCCGCGGCGACCGCCGTCACCCCCGGCGCCGGATACCTGGTCGGGGTCCGTGCGCTCGGCGGCCTCGGACTGTCCGAACAGGCCGTCAACGCCACCTACCTCAACGAGATCTACGCCGTCACCGAGGACGAGAAGATCAAGAAGCGCCGCGGGTTCGTCTACAGCCTGGTGCAGGGCGGCTGGCCACTTGGCGTGCTCCTCGCCGCCGCCTTCGTCGCCGTCTTCCTTCCGCTGGTCGGCTGGCGCGGCTGTTTCCTCCTCGCCGTCTTCCCCGCCGCGGTCATCGCCCTGACCCGGCGCGGCCTCAAGGAATCCCCGCAGTTCGAACTGGAACTGAGGCTGCGCACGCTGCGCAAGGAGGGCCGCACCGACGAGGCAGCCGTCCTCGCCCGCTCCTACGGCGTCGAGGAGCAGCCCAAGGCCCCGCTCGCCGCGATCTTCCGCGGCACCGCGCTGCGCAACACCCTGGTCCTCGGACTCGCGTGGATCGTCAACTGGTTCGGCATCCAGGTCTTCAGTGTCCTCGGCACCACGGTTCTCACGGAGGGCAAGCACGTCAGCTTCACCGGGTCCCTGGTGATGCTGATCGTGATCAACGCCGTGGGATACCTCGGCTATGTCTTCCACGGCTGGATCGGCGACCGCGTCGGCCGGCGCAACGTCATCGGCTTCGGCTGGATCGCCTCCGGGATCTTCTTCACTCTGACCCTCACCGTCGCCCACGGCACCTTCGCGGTCGTCGCCCTCTACTCCCTCGGCATGTTCTTCCTGGTCGGCCCGTACGCGGCGCTGCTCTTCTACATGGGCGAGTGCTACGACACCGGCTGCCGGGCCACGGGCACCGCCTTCCTCAACGCCCTCTCGCAGCCCGGTGCCATCGTCGCCGGACTCATCGTGACCGCGCTGCTCGCCTCCGGGACCGGTTGGAACACCGCGGCGCTCCTGGTCGGCGCGATCGGCACCTCCCTGTCCGGGCTCGTCATGTTCGCCGCACGCAAGGTGGAGACCCTCCATGGCTGACCACGACCAGCGCCCCGTCGCCGTCATCACCGGTGCCGCCAGCGGCATCGGCGCCTCCCTGGCCGTGACCTACGCCCGCCACGGCATCCGTACGGTCGTCGGCAGCTACCCCGGAGACCCGCACGACCCGCGGGAGACCGTGCGGGCCGTGGAGGCCGCGGGCGGCACCTGTGTCGTCCACGAACTCGACGTGCGGTCCTCGGCCCAGACCGACGCCTTCGCACAGCGGGCCCTGGACGAGTGGGGGCGGCTGGACATCGCGGTCGCGGGCGCCGGGATCCTGCGCCGGGCCGCGCTCGCCGACCTCGACGACACCGCCTGGGACGACCTGCTCCAGGTCGACCTCACCGGCGTCCTGCGCACGTTCCGCTCGGCGGCCGGGGCCATGACCGGGCCGGGCGCCCTGGTCGCCGTGTCCTCCATCGCGGGCGGGGTGTACGGCTGGGGAGAACACGCCCACTACGGAGCCGCGAAGGCGGGGGTGTTCGGGCTGGTGCGCAGCCTCGCCGTCGAACTCGCGCCGCGCGGCATCCGCGTCAACACCGTGGTCCCGGGCTACGTGGTGACCCCACAGTCCCTCGACCCGGTCAACTCCCTGGGCCCGGACGGGCTGGAGCGCGCGGGCCGGGACATCCCGCTCGGCCGCGCCGGGCGCCCCGAGGAGATCGCCGAGGTGATCCGCTTCCTCACCTCGCCCGAGGCCTCGTACCTCACCGGCCAGGAGATCGTCGTCGACGGCGGACTCACCGTGCGCATGCCGGCCTGAGTGATTCGGGAGCCGGGACGACCGGGAACCGGGGCGATCCGGGAACCGGGCGTCCGGGGCACCGCGACCGACCGGGAATCCGACCGTGAAAAGCACGAGAACCGTGAGAACCATGAGAACCGCGAGAGGGGCAGAGAAGGCCATGCAGGTACTGAAGGACCGCACCGCGCTGGTGGTCGGGGCGGCGGGCGGCATCGGCGCCGCCATCGCGACGGCGTTCGTCGCGGAAGGAGCCCGAGTGGTGCTCGCCGACCACGACGGCGACCGCGCCGCTGCCACGGCCCGCTCCGCCGGGGCGGTCGGCTCCGTCCGCGTGGACATCACCGAGGAGGCGTCCGTCGCCGCCGCCGTGGCCGATGCCGAGGCCCGGCTCGGCGGCGGGATCGACATCCTGGTCAACTCCGCGGGCATCCTCACCGAGGCGCCCGTCGCCGAGATGTCCCTCGCGACCTGGGCGCAGACTCTCGCGGTGGACCTCACCGGAGTGTTCCTGTGCTGCCGCGCCGTGCTGCCCGGCATGACCGCACGCGGCTCCGGCCGCATCATCAACGTCGCGTCGCAGCTCGGCATCAAGGGCGGAACCGGGCTCGCCCACTACGCCGCGGCCAAGGCCGGGGTGATCGGCTTCACCAAGTCCCTCGCGCTGGAAGCGGCTCCGCACGGCATCCTCGTCAACGCCATCGCTCCGGGGCCGGTCGAGACGCCGATGGTGGACGGCATCACCGAGGAGTGGAAGGACGCCAAACGCGCGGAGCTGCCGCTCGGGCGCTTCGGCCGGCCCGAGGAGATCGCCCCCACGGCTGTCCTCCTCGCCTCCGATCCGGGCGGCAACCTCTACACCGGCCAGACCCTCGGCCCCAACTCCGGGGACGTGATGCCCTGATGTGCGGGGCGTGCGGCACACAGGCCCTCGGCGACTGGGCCCGGCCGCTCACCGCCGAGGTCACCGCACGCTCCGCCGTGGCGACGGCCGTGACCCGGATCGCGGGCCGCCGGGCGGGGCGCATCGCGGTGCGCCCCGGCGGCTGGTCGGTGCTCGGTGTCACCGGGGCACTCGCCGTCTGTGACACGCTCACCGAACTCGTCGCCCGGGTACGGGCCGACACCGGGCGGCCGGCCGGCAGCGAGGCGGCGACCGGCCCCGACGCCGCCTCCGGCCGGCTCACCCTGCCCGGCCCCGACCACCGCCGGGGTGTCGTGGTCGCCCTGACCCCGGACCGTACGACCGGCACGGAGGGCCCGGCCGGTACCCCTCTGCGAACGGGACCAACGGAAGCGCGGACGGCGGACACCTCGACGCCGGGAGCCGCGGACACCTGGACCGTGAGAACCGAGGCCGAGGCCAGAGCGGCCCTGAAGGCACTGGCCGACGGCCCGCACGCCACGCGCCACTACCTCGCCGGGCTCACCGGCGTGACGGCCCCGTGGGGCGCCCCGGCCATGCCGCTGTGCTCCCACGGCGCCCCGGACTCGGCCGCCGATCTCGTCGTATGGGTGGAATTGGCGCGTCAGGAGGGCCGGTTCGACGACGCGGCGATAACGGTGCGGGTGCCCCTCACCGCCGACGCCGAGCTGGACGTCGAGGTGCGCGCGGGATGGGTGGTCCGCGCCGTGCCATGCCGTGCCCTACCGCACCGTGCCGTGACATCGCGGCGGTGACCGGTCGTCGGTGATGCCCAGCGCCGCGTCGATCCGCTCGCGGCGGGTGGCGGACCAGTCGACGGCTCGGAGCTGACCCGCCGGTTTCCCTCACCGGCCGCAGCGGACCGTCGAGTTGCTGCGCGAAGCCTTGCTGGGCCTGCTTCCATACTGTAGACAATATTTCGTCGACACAGTTCGGCAGTTCCTCGGTACCCTCGACCGAACGGAGCTCCCTCGTATGAAAGTCGCAGTTCTCGGCGCCGGAGCCATCGGCGCCTACGTCGGCGCGGCCCTGCATCGTGCGGGCGCCGACGTGCACCTCATCGCCCGTGGACCGCATCTGGCGGCCATGAGGCAGCACGGAGTGCGCGTGCTCAGCCCGCGCGGCGACTTCACCGCGCGCGCCCACGCCACCGACGACCCGGCCGAGATCGGCCCGGTCGACTTCGTCTTCCTGGGCCTGAAGGCCAACTCGTACGCGGCGTGCGGGCCGCTGATCGAGCCGCTGCTCCATGACACGACGGCGGTGGTGGCCGCCCAGAACGGCATTCCCTGGTGGTACTTCCACCGGCACGGCGGCCCCCACGACGGGCACCGTGTCGAGAGCGTGGACCCGGACGGCGCGGTCAGTGCGGTGCTCGCGCCCGAACGGGCCGTCGGGTGTGTCGTCTACGCGGCGACGGAACTCGCCGGACCAGGAGTCGTCCGCCACCTCGAAGGCACCCGGTTCTCCATCGGCGAGCCCGACCGTACGATCTCGGCGCGCTGCCGGATGTTCAGCGAGGCCATGACGGCGGGCGGGCTGAAGTGCCCGGTGGAGCCCGACCTGCGCAACGACATCTGGCTCAAGCTGCTCGGCAACATCTCGTTCAACCCGATCAGCGCGCTGGCCCGCGCCACCATGCGGCAGATGTGCCTGCACGGCGGCACCCGCAAGGTCATCGAGATCATGATGGCCGAGACGCTCGCCGTCGCCGAGACGCTGGGCTGCGAGGTGGGCATCTCCATCGAGCGCCGTCTCGCGGGCGCCGAGCGCGTCGGCGACCACCGCACCTCCACGCTCCAGGACCTGGAGCGCGGCAAACCGCTCGAACTCGACGTACTCCTCGCGGCCGTCGTCGAGTTGGCGGAGATCACCGGCGTGGAGGTGCCCACCCTGCGCACCGTCCACGCCATCTCGGACCTGCTCGCGCTGAGGAGCGCCGCATGAAGGCTGAAGAACGCCGTACCAGGAAACGCGACCGAGCCCCGAAGACCTACACCCGCCTGACCCATCCCCTGGTCCGGGACTCGCGCGACGAGCCCTTCCGCCGGGCGAGTTGGGACGAGGCCCTGGACCGGGCCGCCCGCGGACTGGACGCGGCGCGCGGCGCGTTCGGCATGTTCTCCTGCGCCCGCGCGACCAACGAGATGAACTACGTGGCGCAGAAGTTCGCCCGCGTGGTCATGGGCACCAACAACGTGGACTCCTGCAACCGCACCTGCCACGCCCCCAGCGTCGCGGGCCTGTCGGCCGCCTTCGGCTCCGGTGGCGGGACGTCGTCGTACGAGGAGGTCGAGCACACCGACCTGATCGTGATGTGGGGCTCCAACGCCCGTTTCGCCCACCCGATCTTCTTCCAGCACGTGCTGAAGGGGATCAGGAACGGCGCCCGGATGTACGCGGTCGACCCACGCCGCACGTCCACCGCCGAGTGGGCGGAGAGCTGGCTCGGGCTGAACGTGGGCACGGACATTCCGATGGCCCACGCGATCGGCCGGGAGATCATCCACGCGGGCCTGGCGAACACCGCGTTCATCGAGCGCGCGACGACGGGCTTCGAGGAGTACAGGGAACTGGTCGAGCCGTGGACGCTGTCGCTCGCCGAGAAGGTGACGGGCGTGCCGGCCGCCGCGATCCGGGACCTGGCGCACGCGTACGCCCGCGCCGAGCGTGCCCAGTTGTGCTGGACGCTCGGCATCACCGAGCACCACAACGGCACGGACAACGTACGGGCCCTGATCAACCTGTCCCTGCTGACCGGGCACGTGGGCCGCTACGGGGCGGGCCTGCAACCCCTGCGCGGGCAGAACAACGTGCAGGGCGGCGGCGACATGGGCGCCATCCCGAACCGACTGCCCGGCTTCCAGGACCTCCTCGACCCGGGCACCCGGCTGAAGTTCGAGTCGGCGTGGGACACCGTCATCCAGCCGCGCTACGGGCTGAACCTGACGGAGATGTTCGAGGCCATGGAGGAGGGCACGCTCAAGGCCGTCTACTGCATCGGGGAGAACCCGGCGCAGTCGGAGGCGGACAGCGGGCAGGCCGTACGGCGCATGCGGCAGCTGGACTTCCTCGTCGTGCAGGACATCTTCCTGACGAAGACGGCCGAGTTGGCGGACGTCGTCCTCCCCGCGACCGCCGGCTGGGCGGAGACCGAAGGCACCACCACCAACAGCGAGCGACGGGTTCAACGCGTACGCCGCGCGGTCACCCCGCCCGGTGAGGCCCGTGAGGACATCGACATCATCTGTGACCTCGCCTCGCGCCTCGGCCACGACTGGAAGTACGCCGACTCCGAGGCCGTCTGGAACGAACTGCGGTCGGTGTCACCGGACCACTACGGGATGACGTACGACCGTCTGGAGGAGCACCAGGGCATCCAGTGGCCGTGCCCGGACACGGACAAGCTGGAACCGACCTATCTGCACGGCCGGTTGTGGGACCCGGATCCCGGGCGGCGGGGCCGGCCCGCCCCCTTCGGTCTCGTCCCGCACGATCCGCCGGTGGACCTGACGGACGAGGAGTTCCCCATCCGGCTGACCACGGGCCGGCGGCTCGACTCGTACAACACGGGCGTACAGAGCGGCGGTTTCGCCTCGCCGCTGCGGCGCGGCGAGTTCGTGGAGCTGTGCCCGGAGGACGCGGAGCGGTACGGGGTGGTGGTCGGCGAGAAGGTCCGGGTGTCCTCGCGGCGCGGCTCGGTGGTGGCGCCGGTGTGGATCGACACGGCGCTCCGGCCCGGACTGGCCTTCATGACCATGCACTTTCCCGACGAGGTGGACACCAACCAGCTGACGATCGAGGCCAACTGCCCGATCGCGGGCACGGCGGAGTTCAAGGCGTCGGCGATCCGGATCGAGAAGCTGCCCGTCACGGCCGTGAGGAGCTGAGACAGGACATGGATCTGCACTTCGGTGACAGCAAGCCGACGGACGACGAACGGGCGGCGGTCGACGCGCTGCTCGGCCCGCCGGAGTCGTCCTGGGAAGGCGCCGACCGCTCCGATGCGGATCTGCGGTGGGCGCGGGGCGGGCGCGAGGCGCGGGACCGCCGCGACCTGCTGTTGCCGGGGCTGCACGCGATCAACGACCGGGTGGGCTGGATCAGCGAGGGCGCGCTGGACTACCTGTGCCGACGTCTGACGGTGCCACCGGCGGAGGCGTACGGGGTGGCGACGTTTTACTCGATGTTCTCGGTACGCCCGCGGCCCGCGACCGTGCTGCACGTGTGCACGGACCTCGCGTGTGCGGCGGCGGGGGCGGCGGAGCTGTGCGCGGGGGTGGAGTCGCGGCTGGGGCCCGGGAGCGGGGTTTCGGTGGAGCGGAGCCCGTGCCTGGGGTTGTGCGAGCGGGCGCCCGCGGCGCTGGTGGTGCGGGCGGGGGTTCCGAGCAGTTCAGCCCGTCCGGCGCTTGAGGACGAGGCCGTTCAGGCCGACAGCGGGGGTTGGGGGGCGGCAGCCCCCAAGGTCGGGAACGGGAAGGGGCGGCGGGGGCGACTGGATCCATCAGCGGCTCCGCCGCGGGCCTCCCGGGCCACAGCCGTCGTCGCACCCGCCGCCCCCGACGCCACCGTCCTCGCCGCGACCGCCCCCGAAACGGCCCCCGCCGAAGCGCCGGCGGCCATGGCCGTCCCCCAAGCGGGACAGGACAACCTGGTCCTCCTGCGCCGCATCGGTGTCGTCGACCCGCTCAGCCTCGACGACTACCGGGCCCACGGCGGCTACACGGCCCTGCGCCGGGCCTTCGCGCTCGGCCCCGCCGGGGTCATCCGCGAGGTGACCGACTCCGGTCTGGTCGGGCGGGGCGGCGCCGCGTTCCCCACGGGCCGCAAGTGGCAGGCCACGGCGTCCCAGCCGGACCACCCGCACTACCTGGTGTGCAACGCGGACGAATCCGAGCCGGGCACCTTCAAGGACCGCGTGGTCATGGAGGGCGACCCGTACGCGCTCGTCGAGGCGATGACGATCGCGGGGTACGCCACCGGGGCGCACAAGGGCTACCTCTATCTGCGGGGCGAGTACCCGCGCGCCCTCGACCGGCTGACCCACGCCATCGAGCAGGCACGGGCACGCGGGCTGCTCGGCGACGACGTCCTCGGCCAGGGGTACGCCTTCGACATCGAGATCCGGCGCGGGGCGGGCGCGTACATCTGCGGTGAGGAGACCGCGCTGTTCAACTCCATCGAGGGCTACCGGGGCGAGCCTCGCTCGAAGCCTCCGTTCCCCGTGGAGAAGGGACTCTTCGGCAAACCCACCGCCGAGAACAACGTCGAGACCCTCGTCAACGTCCTGCCCATCCTGACGATGGGGGCCCAGGCGTACGCGGCCATCGGCACGGGCAGGTCCACCGGCCCCAAGCTGTTCTGTGTGTCCGGCAGCGTCGACCGTCCCGGCATCTACGAGCTGCCCTTCGGCGCCACGCTGGGCGAGCTGCTGGAACTCGCCGGGGTACGGGAGCGGCTGCGGGCGGTGCTCCTGGGCGGAGCGGCCGGCGGCTTCGTACGGCCCGACGAGCTGGACATCCCGCTCACGTTCGAGGGCACGCGGGAGGCGGGCACCACGCTCGGCTCGGGTGTCGTGATGGCCTTCGACGACACCGTTCCGCTGCCCCGCCTGCTGCTCCGCATCGCCGAGTTCTTCCGCGACGAGTCGTGCGGCCAGTGCGTGCCGTGCCGCGTGGGGACCGTGCGCCAGGAGGAGGCGCTGCACCGGATCGCCGAGCGCACGGGAGCGGCCGCGGCCGACGACATCGCCCTGCTGCGCGAGGTGGGCCGCGCCATGCGGGACGCCTCGATCTGCGGTCTCGGGCAGACCGCGTGGAACGCCGTGGAATCCGCCATCGACCGTCTGGGGGCCTACGAATGACCGTGATACCGCTCGGAGTGCCGCGTCGCCTCCTGGAGTTCACCATCGACGGGGAGCCGGTGCGCGCCCCCGAGGGCTCGACGATCCTCGACGCCTGCCGTGCCGCGGGCAAGGACGTCCCGACCCTGTGCCAGGGCGACACCCTCACCCCCAAGAACGCCTGCCGTGTCTGTGTGGTCGAGGTCGAGGGATCCAGGACCCTCGTCCCGGCCTGTTCCCGCAAGGCCGAGCCCGGCATGGAGGTCCGTACCGACACCGAGCGCGCCCGGCACAGCCGCAAGATCGTGCTCGAACTGCTCGCGTCCTCCGTCGACCTGTCGACGACTCCGCAGGTCGCCGAGTGGATCAAGGAGTACGAGGCGAAGCCGGACCGTTTCGGCCCGGACGCGGCCCGCCTCAACGAGGAACCGAAGATCGACAACGACCTCTATGTGCGCGACTACGACAAGTGCATCCTCTGCTACAAGTGCGTGGACGCGTGCGGCGACCAGTGGCAGAACACGTTCGCGATCTCCGTCGCCGGACGCGGCTTCGACGCCCGGATCGCCGTCGAGCACGACGCGCCGCTCACCGACTCGGCCTGCGTGTACTGCGGGAACTGCATCGAGGTGTGCCCGACGGGCGCGCTCTCCTTCAAGTCGGAGTTCGACATGCGCGCGGCGGGTACCTGGGACGAGTCCGCGCAGACGGAGACGACGACGGTGTGCGCGTACTGCGGAGTGGGCTGCAACCTCACGCTCCACGTGCAGGACAATGAGATCGTGAAGGTCACCTCGCCGCACGACAACCCGGTGACCCACGGCAACCTGTGCATCAAGGGCCGCTTCGGCTATCAGCACGTACAGAACCTGGACTGATCGGGACCGATGGGGACTGAGGGGACATGGGACGAGTCACGGAACGACGCAAGGTGATCCGCATCCGGGACGGCGCGGTCTCCGCCCGCCCGGACACGCTCGTCGCCGAGGAACCCCTGGAGATCCGGCTCAACGGCAAGCCCCTCGCGATCACCATGCGCACCCCGGGTGACGACTTCGCGCTGGCGGCGGGCTTCCTGGTGAGCGAAGGTGTGCTGGCGCACCAGCAGGACCTCCAGAACATCGTGTACTGCGCGGGCGCCACGGTGGACGGTTCGAACACGTACAACATCGTGGACGTGAAGACGGCGCCGGGCGTCGTCATCCCGGACATCACGCTCGAACGCAACGTGTACACGACATCGTCCTGCGGGCTGTGCGGAAAGGCGAGCCTGGACGCGGTCCGTACGACGGCCCGCTGGCCGATCGACGACACGCACGGCGCGCACGGCGCGCACGGCGGTGAGGCTCCCCCGGTCCGTATCGATCCCGCACTGCTCGCGCGGCTCCCCGACCGGCTGCGCGCGGCCCAGCGGGTCTTCGACCGGACCGGGGGCCTGCACGCGGCCGCCCTGTTCCGTGAGGACGGCGAGCTCCTCGACATACGGGAGGACGTGGGCCGTCACAACGCGGTGGACAAGCTGGTGGGGCGTGCGCTGCAGAACGGCGCGCTGCCGCTGTCCCGCACGATCCTGCTGGTGTCGGGCCGCGCCTCCTTCGAGCTGGCGCAGAAGGCGGTGATGGCGGGCATCCCCGTGCTGGCGGCGGTGTCGGCCCCGTCGTCGCTGGCGGTCGACCTGGCCCTGGAGTCGGGCCTGACGCTCGTCGGCTTCCTGCGGGGCGCCTCCATGAACGTGTACGCGGGCGAGGACCGTATCGCCCTGCGGGCCGCGGCCGCCCAGGGTTGACCGGCTCCCCGCGACACGGCGGCGGGGCCCCGGTCGGCGGGGAGCGCCCCCTGCGCCGCAGGGGCCCCGCCTCACCCCTTGGCGAAGCGCACGTCGCCCGTCGTGACGACCGTGCCGAGCCGCGGGAAGTCCAGCCGCACCGACGCGTCGTGCTCGGCGGCCGTGAACGCGGCCATCGCGTCTTCCACGAAGACGAGCTCGTAGCCGAGGTCGCCGGCGGCGCGGGCGGTGGACTCCACGCCGAGGTTGGTGGCGATCCCTCCGAAGACGAGCGTGGTGATGCCGCGTTCGCGCAGCCGCTCGTCGAGGCCGGTGCCCTGGAAGCCGCCGATGGTCCGCTTCACGATCTCCAGATCCCCGTCCCGGGCGAGACCGGCGACCAGACCGCTGCCGGGCGGCTGTTCGACGGTGCTGGAGCGTTCGACGCGGATGAGTACGACGGGGGCGCCGGCGGAGCGGAAGGAGCTCGCCAGCTCTTCCGCGGCGGCGAGGACGTCCGTTCCCTTGCGGGGCTCCAGGGGCAGCCCGACGATGCGGTCCATCAGGTCTACGAGCACGAGGGCGGTGCGTGACGGGTCCAGGGCGGGGTGGGATTCGGGGTCCGGTGCGGTCATGACGGAACGTTAGCCCGCGAGAGCCGTCCGTACCGGAAATCCATGTCAACGAGCCCGTGAACTGCTCGCGCTCGGCACACGACACGGCCCCCCGTACCGGTGCCCTTCGCCCCCGCCGCCCCTACCCGTCCCATCCCTGGGGGCTGCCACCCCCAAACCCCCGCTTGTCGGCCTGAACGGCCTCGTCCTCAAACGCCGGACGGGCTGAAAAGTCCAGCCCCTCCGGCGTTTGAGGAGCGGGGGTACGGGGCGGAGCCCCGGAAGTTCGGGGGCGGGGCGGGGCGTCGGAATCCCGGTCCGGAAGGCGGACCGATGGGCAAGATCGGGGCCCGGAATCCCGGTCCGAGGGGCGAACCGATGGGTGGGGCCGGGGCCGAGCCCCGTAATCGGGGGTTCAGGGGGGTTGGCCCCTTGGCGGGGGCGAAGGGGCGGAGCCCCTGAGGATGGGACGGGTAGGGGCGGCGGGGGCGTGATCCGGGGCGGGGCGTCGGGCCTGACCCTTCGTCACCGGCTTGGCCCCGCACCTCTTGTGACGCACATGGGCGCGAAGTAGCGTCTGTGGCCCCGCACGTTGGACGTGGGATGTCCGATGTCCTGTTTGTCTAGACGCATGAAGGGCGGGCCGCACCATGCCGTCAAGTCACCGTGCACGTCTGAGAGCGCTCGTCACCGCCACACTCACCGCCTTTCTCGCCGTGGCCGCCTTACTCGTGTCGCCCGGACCGGCGGGCGCCGAACCGGCGAGGGTGGCAGCCGGCGCGGAGCCCGCGACCGGGCAGTTCGACCAGCAGATCCTCTTCAAGGCCTCGCAGGACCCCGGCTACGCCTGCTTCCGGATCCCTGCGATCGTGAGGACCACGAAGGGCACGCTCCTGGCGTTCGCCGAGGGCCGCGTGCTCAACTGCGGGGACGCGGCCGACATCGACATCGTGGTCAAGCGTTCCACCGACGGGGGCCGCACCTGGGGCCCGCTCCGGGTCGTCAACGAGGGCGCGGGCGACACACACGGCAACCCCGCGCCGATCGTGGACCGCGAGACCGGCCGCATCGTCCTCGCCGAGACGTACAACACGGGCCGTAAGGACAGCGCCAGCTGCCAGGTGCCGTGCGACCGCACCCCGCACCTCCAGTACAGCGACGACGACGGTCTCACGTGGTCACAGCCGCGTGACCTGAGTGCGGAGATCCTGCCGCCGCACTGGAACTCCTGGTACGCCACCGGCCCGGTGCACGGCATCCAGCTCAGCCGCGGCAAGCACGCCGGCCGGCTGGTCTTCGGCGTCAACGCCGAGACCTGGGACGGCACCCGCGTCACCGCCAACCACGCCGCCCTCATCGTCAGCGACGACGGCGGCGAGCACTGGCGCACCGGCGCCACGGACTCGTGGCCGATCGCGGACGACGGCACGTTCCGCCAGAAGCCCTCCGAGCTGACGCTCACCGAACGCCAGGACGGTTCAGTCTTCGTCAGCGGACGCGAACAGGACGGGACCGACCTCGGCCATCGCACCCAGACCGTCAGCCGCGACGGCGGCGACAGCTTCGACTCCCCCTTCCGGGCTCTCCCCGACTTCTACACGCCGCAGGTACAGGGCTCCTCGCTCCGCCTCGGGAAGCGGCTGCTGCTCGCCTGCCCCGGCGACCCGGACCGCCGGCGGACCATGATGATCCGCTCCTCCTACGACGGCGGCCGCACCTGGGACAGCGTGGACCGCGGCACCGTGATCACCACGGACTGGTCCGGTTACTCCGACATGGTGCAGATCGGCGCGGACACCGTGGGGTTGATGTACGAGGGCGGTGCGGTCGACGCCCGCGACGAGATCCGCTTCGCCCGCTTCACCGAGAACTGGCTGGAGTCGCGCCGAGGCCCGGACCCGACCACGGCCGACCGGGCGGCCGGCGGCAGGCCCGCGCTCGTGCTCGGCGGGGCCCGCGCGACGGACGGCGTGTTCGGCGGCGCGATCGAGTTCGACGGCACCGACGACGCCGTACGCCTGCCGTACAGCCCGCGGCTCCCGCTCGGGACGAGGGACTTCACCGCGTCCCTGTGGTTCCGCTACTCGGCCACGACCGGTGAGCAGCCGCTGCTGTGGATGGGCGGTGTCGGGACGACGCAGCCCCAGGTGTGGCTGCGCGGCGAGCCCGCGTCGGACCGTATCCAGGGCCTGATCACCGTGCGGGAGGGGTCCTCCCCGCCCAGGTCGGCGTCCGTGCGCACGGCCGGTGCCTACAACGACGGCCGGTGGCACCACCTCGCGCTGCGGCGCGGCGGAGGGCAGCTGACGCTGTTCATCGACGGGACGGCGGTCGGTACGGCGGACGCACCCGGGTCGGTCAGCCGGAACTCACCCTTCGGGGTCCACATAGGGCAGAAAATGGACAGCCGGGCGTTCTTCGACGGGGCGATCGACGACGTGCGCGTCTACGACCGGGCGCTCGGTGACGAAGAGCTGACCGGTCTGCGAAAGCCGGGCGCGGCAGGCACGGCGGCCCGCGGCTCGGTCCTGTGGCTGCCCATGGACCGGGTGGACCGGGTACGCGCGGACCACTAACGTCCCGTCCGTGCCCGACGACGACGCACGAGCACGAGGGCGGACGGGGACCGGGCTGGGGCTTCTCCTGGCGCTGGTCCTCGCCGCCGTGCTGCTCACCGCCCTCCCGGACGACCGGGAGGGCGGCGGCACGTGCGGGGCCCGTACGGTCCGGACCTGGCGTGCGGACAGCGCGCTCACGGGCGAGTTCGCGCGGTACGGGGACGACGGCACGCGCACCGACGACTGGACCGGCGGCGACGGCACCCACTCGGTGCGGCTGCCGGACGGGCGCGTGCTGTGGCTGTTCTCGGACACGTATCTCGGCCGGGTGCACGGGCCGCCCAATCCGGTCGGCGAGTCCGTCGCGTGGCGGGACACCTCGACGCCGCTGGTGCGCAACTCGGCCGTGGTGATGTCCGATTCCGGTCGGCTGCTGTCCACCCTGCCCGCCCCGGTCTTCCCGGACCCGGCCCCTCAGCAGTGGCGCTGGCCGGTCGCGGCGCGCGTCGAGCCGCGCTCCCCCGGCTCGGCGGAGAGGGTGGTGAGGGTTCTTCTGTGGACCCGCGCGGCCGGGCAGGCCCCGTGGATCTACGGCGTTCCCACGGCCACCGAGGTCGCCACGCTCTCGCTGCCCGGTCTCCGCCTTGAGGGCATCAGGACGGTCCTGGACCAGCGGTCGGTCGCCGACCCGGCCCGGCGGACGCTGTTCGGGACGACGGCCGTCGACGCGGGCGCCTGGACCTACGTCTTCGGCGGGAACGACGCGCAGGCCGTCTCCCGCCGGGTGTCGCAGGCGTACGTCGCCCGGGTGCCGCGCGGCAGGCTCGGGGAGCCCGGTGCGTGGGAGTACTGGGACGGCGGCCGGTGGGCGGTGCGCGGCCGGCCCGAGCCGGTGCTCGGGGACGGGCGGCGACGGGGTGTGGGCAGCGCGTTCACGGTGGTCCGCGACGGCCGTACGTACGTGCTGTTCACGATGGCCGCGGGCATCCGGGGCCTGACCACGGTCACCTCGTACTGGTCCTGCTCGCCCACCGGCCCCTGGCACGGCCCCGGGAAGGGTTTCCGCCCGCCCCTGCCCGCCGGGGAGGTGGCGGCGTACAACCCGCAGGCCCACGAGGCGCTCAGCGGCGGCGGCAGTCGGCTCGTGCTCAGCTATGACGTCAACTGGCTGACCGCGAATGCCACGTCGGCGCAGGTGAACCTCAGCCGGAACGTGTCCCTGTACCGACCGCGGTTCGTATCGCTTCGTCTCGCTCCTGGGTGAGCTCCGGCTCCACCGGGTCGTGGGAGCGGCGCTTGGCGATGACCGCGCACACCATGAGCTGCATCTGGTGGAAGAGCATCAGCGGCAGCACGGCGAGGGACGCCTGGGCGCCGAAGAGCACGCTCGCCATGGGCAGCCCGGAGGCGAGGGACTTCTTCGAGCCCGCGAACTGGAGGGCGATGCGGTCCTCACGGCTGAACCGCAGTGCCTTCCCGCCGTACCAGGTGAGCGCCAGCATCACCGCGAGCAGTACGGCCTCCACGACCAGCAGGCCGCCGAGCCGTACGGGGCTGACCTGGTGCCAGATGCCCCGCACCATGCCCTCGCTGAACGCGACGTAGACGACGAGGAGGATCGAGCCGCGGTCGACGAGGCCCACGACCTTCCGGTGCCGGGCGATGAAGCCGCCGATCCAGCGGCGCGCGATCTGCCCCGCGGCGAACGGCACCAGCAGTTGCAGCACGATCTCGACGAGCGAGTCCGCGGCGAACCCGCCCGCGCTGCTGCCGAGCAGGCTCGCCGCGAGAAGCGGGGTGATGACGATGCCGGCGAGGGAGGAGAAGGAGCCCGCGCAGATCGCGGCGGGCACGTTGCCGCGCGCCATCGAGGTGAACGCGATCGACGACTGGATGGTCGACGGCACGAGGGTCAGGAAGAGGAGACCGGTGTAGAGGGAGTGCGTCAGGAACACCGGTTCGAGCGCGCGGGCGGCGAGGCCGAGCAGCGGGAAGATCACGAAGGTGCAGGCGAGGACGGTGACGTGCAGCCGCCAGTGCTTCAGTCCGTTGAGTGCGTCACGGGTGGAGAGCCGGACACCGTAGAGGAAGAACAGCAGGGCGATCGCGGCCGTGGACGCCCCCGAGGCGACGTCGGCGGCCGTACCCCGGGCCGGGAGGAGAGCGGCGACACCCACCGTCCCGAGCAACAGCAGGATGTACGGGTCGATCGGCAGCCGGCTGGGCCACTGCAGGCGTTTCACGGTGCTCCACTTGCTTGGTTCTTGAAACTGCTTGGTTCTTGAAACTGCTTGGTTCTCGTTACTTGCTTGGTTCTCGATCGCCCGGTTCCGATCGCTTGGTTCTGATCGTCCCGGGATCGTCTCGGGGCTGGATCGTGCCCTCTCCATGGTCCTCCTGATCACCGCGATCGGGAATCCGGTATACCGCTCTCACTGTCATCGGATTTCGTGATGACCGCGCACTACGCTGGTCGCCATGTACGACCCCTCCCATCTGCGCACGTTCCTCGCGGTGGCCCAGACGCTGAGCTTCACACAGGCCGCCCGCCGGCTCGGGCTGCGCCAGTCCACGGTCAGCCAGCATGTGCGCCGCCTGGAGGACGCCACCGGGCGGCAGCTGTTCTCGCGGGACACCCACTCCGTGGAGCTGACGGAGGACGGCGAGGCGATGCTCGGTTTCGCGCGCCGGCTGCTGGAGGTGCAGGAACAGGCGACGGCGTTCTTCACGGGCACCCGGCTGCGCGGACGCCTGCGCTTCGGGGCCTCCGAGGACTTCGTGCTGACCCGGCTCCCGGAGATCCTGGAGCGCTTCCGCAGCGACCACCCCGAGGTGGATCTGGAGCTGACGGTGGAGCTGTCCGGGACCCTGCACGAGCAGCTCGCCGCGGGCAAACTCGACCTGGTGCTGGCCAAGCGGCGGCCCCAGGACCCGCGCGGTGAACTGGTCTGGCACGACCGGCTGGTCTGGATCGGTGCGGAGCGGCTGCGCCTGGACCCCGAGCGGCCGGTGCCGCTCATCGTGTACCCGCCGCCGGGGATCACCCGGGCGCTGGCTCTGGAGGCGCTGGAGCGCGAGGGCCGCGCCTGGCGCATCGCGTGCACGAGCGGCAGCCTCAACGGGCTGATCGCAGCGGCCCGCGCGGGCCTCGGGGTGATGGCGCACTCGCACGGGCTGGTGCCCCCGGGCCTGGTCCGGGTGCCCGACCGGGCCGGCCTGCCCGAGCTGGGCGAGGTCGACTTCGTCATCGTCCACGGGCGGCGGCACGGCGCGGAACGGGGCGCCGCGGACGCGCTCGCGGCGGCGATCCTGTCCGGCGGGGACCGGCTGCACCCCGGGCGGCGGGGCTGACCGTCGGAGGCGGGCGGCCGTCACTTCCCGGCCGGACACGGGCGATGTGGCGGGGGGTGTGACGGTGGCGGCGGCCGGTGCGCTGGTACAGGTGTTGGGGCGTGCCCCGCGGACCACGCAGGACGTCGTCCGTGAGCACGCACCGGCGGAGGAAGCCGCGAAGCCGCGCGACGGACCGCCGCTGGGGCCGGGAACCGAAGCGGCGTGACCCGGCCCCAGCGGCCACCACGCCGGCCACGCCCCGCACACGGAACAAGGTCTTCCGGATCGTGTCCGCACCGACGCGCACCGTAACCGCGCCGTACAGATTCGGTGGAGATTACGGGCTCGAAACTTACCCCACCGTAGGAAATTCTGTCCGGACTCTCCCCCTGTGCGGGCATTTCCGCAGGCAGCCGGGGGCCGGTGCCACCCCGTTGACACGTTCGGACGCCCCTCCCGCCCCGTCCGCAGGTGGGGTAGCTTTCACGGCGCTGTGGGGAGCGCCACGAGGAGCGGGATTGCGCGAGTTCACCAACCCTCCGTTGGCGTCGGCACCGCCGGTGGGCGGCCTGGCCGACGTCGTCTACGAGTACGCCCGGGACGACCCCCGGTATGTCGCGCTCGGCCGCAAGGACGAGCGGGGACGGTGGCGGGACGTCACCTCCGCCGGGTTCCGCGACGAGGTGCTCGCCCTCGCCAAGGGGCTCCTCGCCCAGGGCATACGTTTCGGCGACCGGGTCGCCATCATGTGCCGTACGCGCTACGAGTGGACACTCTTCGACTTCGCCCTGTGGTCCGTCGGCGCCCAGGTCGTCCCGGTCTACCCCACGTCCTCCGCCGAGCAGGTCTTCTGGATGCTGCACGACGCGCAGGTGTCGGCCGTGATGGTGGAGCACGAGGACCACGCGATGACGGTCGCCACCGTCGTCGACCGGCTTCCGGCACTGCACAAGCTGTGGCAGCTCGACGCGGGCGCCGTACAGGAGCTGTACGAGGCGGGCGCGCACCTCGACGACGACGTGGTGCACCGGCACCGGCGCGCGGTCACCCCGGAGTCCACCGCGACGATCATCTACACGTCCGGCACCACCGGCCGCCCCAAGGGCTGCGTCATCAGCCACGGGAACTTCATGTTCCAGGCGGACACCGTCATCGAACGCTGGAAGCCCCTCTTCCACTCCAGGAAGGGCGACGAGGCGGCGACCCTGCTGTTCCTGCCGCTCGCCCATGTCTTCGGGCGCATGGTGCAGGTCGCCGGGATCCGCGGGAAGGTCAAGTTCGGCCACCAGCCCCAGCTCAACGCGGCGGCGCTGCTGCCCGACCTGGCCGCCTTCCGGCCGACCTTCTTCCTGGCCGTGCCGTACATCTTCGAGAAGGTCTTCAACGCCGCGCGCCGCAAGGCCGAGAAGGAGGGCAGGGCCGGCGCGTTCGAGAAGGCCGTCGAGGTCGCCGTGAACTACGCGGACGCCATGGAGGCGAAGGCGTGGGGCATCGGACCAGGCCCCTCGGCCGGCCTGCGCCTGCAGCACCAGATCTTCGACAAGCTCGTCTACTCCAAGATCAGGGCCGCGATGGGCGGACGTGTGCGGCACGCGATGTCCGGCGGCTCTGCGATGGACCGGCGGCTCGGCCTGTTCTTCGCGGGCGCGGGCGTTTCCATCTACGAGGGGTACGGCCTCACGGAGTCCACCGCGGCCGCGACCGCCAACCCGCCCGAGCGCACCCGGTACGGCACGGTCGGGCAGCCCATCCCGGGCATGACCGTGCACATCTCGGACGACGGCGAGATCTGGCTGCGCGGCGACAACGTCTTCCAGGGGTACCTCAACAACCCCAAGGCCACCGACGAGGCGCTGCACGACGGCTGGCTGGCCACCGGTGACCTCGGCTCGCTCGACCAGGACGGCTACCTCACCATCACCGGGCGCAAGAAGGAGATCCTGGTGACCTCGGGCGGCAAGAGCGTCTCCCCCGGCCTGCTGGAGGAGCGGGTACGGGACCATCCGCTGGTCGCCCAGTGCATCGTCGTCGGCAACGACCGGCCGTACATAGCGGCCCTCGTCACGCTCGACGGGGAGGCCGTGGAGCACTGGCTGCAGATGCGGGACAAGCCGAAGATGACTCCGGCCCAACTGGTGCGGGACCCCGATCTGGAGACCGAGGTACGGCGGGCCGTGGTCGCGGCCAACACCCTGGTGTCGCAGGCCGAGTCGATCCGTACGTTCCGGATACTCGCCCACCAGTTCACCGAGGAGCACGGGTTGCTCACGCCGTCGCTGAAGCTGAAACGGAAGTCGATCGAGAACGCGTACGCGGTGGAGGTCGAGGCGCTGTACCGGGCGTGAGCCCCGAGGTCAGCGTTTCCTGACGGCTCCCCAGTTCCAGCCGCAGCAGTTATTGACGATCCATCAGATCTGCCGCACGCTTTCGGTCACCCGACGCAAGGGGGCCGACCGTGTCGCGTTCGATCCGTGCCATCACCGCCGTCGTGGCCGGGCTGTTGCTCGTCACCTCCTGCAACTCCGCCGCGAACAGCGGCAGTTCCGGAAAGGCCGGCTCAGGCGCCGTCCGGGGAGTGACCGACGACTCGGTCCGGGTCGGCGGGATCGTCTCGATGACCACGAGTACGGGGTACTCGAAGAAGGACACGGACCTGGGCGCGAAGGCGCGGTTCAACCGGGCCAACGCCGAGGGCGGGGTGGGCGGGCGGACCATCGACTACCTGGGCGCGGAGGACGACGGGCAGGACCCGGCGAAGAACCTCGCGGCCGCGCGGAAACTCGTCCAGCAGGACGAGGTGTTCGCGATCGCGCCCATGAGTTCCACCACCTTCTCCGGCGCCGACTTCCTGCAGCAGCAGAAGGTGCCGACCTTCGGCTGGGGCACCCTGCCCTCGTTCTGCGGGCCCAGCTACATCTACGGCTTCGGCGGCTGCATGGTCCCCACCCCCGGAGGGACCATCTCGCAGACCTGGCCGGAGGGCCTGAAGAAGGTGATGGGCGGCTCCGACGGCAAGTCGGTGGCGATCCTCGCCAACGACAGCGACGCCGGCACGTTCGCGATCCGCACCTACAAGCAGAGCTTCCTCTCGGCGGGCTACGAGGTGACGTACGCGAAGGCGGCCGTCCCCGCCGGGTCCGTGCCGAGCGACTGGTCGGCCTACACGAAGGAGATCCTGCGCAGCGACGGCGGGAAGGCCCCGGACGCCGTGGTGTCGGTGATGCAGACGCCGTACAACATCGGCCTGTTCACCGCCGTCAAACGGACCGGCTACCGGGGCGTGCTCTCCGATCCCACCGACTACGACCCGGCGCTGCTCGCCAAGGACGCGACCGCGCAGGCGCTGGACGGGGTGCACGTGCTCACGCAGTTCCAGCCGTTCGAGCAGGACAGCGCGGACATGCGGCGGTTCCGGGCGGACATCCGGAAGGCGGCAGGGAAGGACGTGCAGCTCAACATGCACATGATGACCGGTTACATGTCCGCGGATCTCTTCCTCGCCATCGCCCGGAAGGCGGGCAGGAACCTGACCGCGGGGTCCTTCCAGAAGGCGGCGAAGGGCTTCTCCGACACGGGCACGCTGGTCGGCGACCGGGCCGAGCCCAAGGGGCAGAAGGAGTCCTTCGGGTGCGGGGCGCTGGTCCAGCTGAAGGACGGGACGTACGTGGTGTCGGCGCCCTTCACGTGCTACTCGCCGATTCCCTTCACCTAGCTGCCCCCGGGAGGGATGGGGATGTCCGACCTGCTGGGGTTCGTACTGAGCGGACTGGTCTCCGGCGCGTTGTACGCGCTGCTGGCGAGCGGGCTCGTGCTGTCGTACTCGGCCTCGGGGCTGTTCAACTTCGCGCACGGCGCCACCGCCTACCTGTGTGCGCTGACCTTCTACGAGCTGCACTCCGGGTTCGGTTGGCCCGCGGTGCCGACGGCCCTGCTGCTGGTGTGCGTCGTCGCACCCGGGCTGGGCTGGTGCCTGGACCGGCTGATGTTCCGCAAGCTGGCGCGGGTCGGTGAGACGGCCCAGATCGTGGCCACCATCGGGCTGCTGGTGGCGCTGCCGGCGCTCGGGCTGTGGACCGTGGAGTTGCTTGAGGACGCGGGGGCACCGGTCACGCCGGCCGAGAACCAGTTCGGGCTGCCCGGGGTCGGGCCGAGCCCGGCCGCGTCCTGGCACCTGACGGACGGGGTCGGGATCGACTCCGACCAGCTGATCACCTGGGTGGTGACGGCCGTGGTGGCCGTGGGGCTGTGGGTGCTGATGCGGCACACCCCGCTGGGGCTGCGGCTGCGCGCGGCCGTCGACAACCGGTCGCTGGTGGAGTTGCGCGGCATGAGCGCGGACCGGCTGTCGTCGGTGGCGTGGATGGTGTCGAGCGGGCTGGCGGGGCTGGCGGGTGTGCTGGCCACTCCCCTGCTCGGCCTGTCGGCGCACGACTTCACTCTGTTCCTGTTCGTGTCGGCCACGGCCGCCGTGCTGGGCCGCTTCGCCTCGGTCCCGCTCGCCTTCGCGGGCGGGCTCGGGCTCGGGGTGCTGCAGAACCTGGTCGCGGGGTACGCGTCGTTCGCCGAGCGGATCACCGGGTTCCGTACGGCCGTACCGTTCCTGATCCTCTTCGCGGGCCTGCTGGTGCTCACCCGGCGGCAGCGGACGGCGGGGACCGCGACGGCCGACGCGCCGCCCGTGGACCACCTGGCGGGGCGGTCGTGGGCACGGCGGTGGGGTCCCTGGACGGTGGCGGCCGTGCTGCTGGCCGTGGCGCTCTACACGGTGACCACCCCCTTCTGGAGCGGCATCATCGCCCAAGGGCTCGCGATCTCGCTGGTGTTCGTGTCCTTCACGGTGGTGACGGGGCTGGGGGCGATGGTGTCCCTGGCGCAGGCGACGTTCGTGACGGCCGCGGCGCTGGTGGCGGGGCTGCTGATGAGCCACGGGTGGCCGTTCGCGGCGGCGGCCGCCGTGGGCACGTGCGCGGCAGCCGTGCTGGGCGCGCTGGTGGCGCTGCCCGCGCTGCGGCTGGGCGGCAGGTCGCTGGCCCTCGCGACGCTCGCGCTGGCCTTCCTCGCGGATCAGGTGCTCTTCCAGATGGGCTGGCTGAGGAACGGCGACACGGGGTGGGCGATCCCACGGCCCGTCCTCGGCCCGCTGGACCTGTCCGACGACCGGGCGATGGGCCTGGCGATGATCGTGCTCGTCGCGGTGGCCGTGGCGTCGCTGAGCGCGTTGCGTGACTCACCGTCCGGGCGGGCCATGCTGGCGGTGCGGTCGGCCCCGGCGGCCGCGATGGCCTCCGGCGTCTCCGTGGTACGCACCAAGCTGACGCTGTTCACGCTGTCCGCGGGGCTCGCCGGGTTCGGGGGCGTGATGTACGCGTCGTACAGCACGAGGATCACAGCGACCGACTTCACGGCGATGACGGGGCTCGTGTGGCTCGCGGTGGTCGTGGCCGCGGGGGTGCGGCGGCCGCAGTACGCGGTGGTGGCCGGGCTGGTGTTCGCGGTGATGCCGCACGTCATGGCGGACTACGTGACGGAGTCGGCGCATCTGCCGGTGATCCTGTTCGGGCTGGCGGGGCTCGCCCTCGGACACGATCCCGACGGCTACTGCGCGGCGCTGCCGACGCGCCTGCACCGGCGGCGGACCGCGGCGGAACCGCACGGCACCGCCCCCGAGCCGCCCGTGCCCCGGCAGGCGCCCAGCGAGGATGCCGCCCTCCAACTGCGCGGTGTGCGCGCCGGATACGACGGTGCCCCCGTCCTGCACGGCGTCGACCTCGCCGTACGCCCCGGTGAGATCCTCGCGCTGCTCGGGCCCAACGGAGCGGGGAAGTCGACCCTGTGCCGGGTGGCCGCCGGGCTGCTGCCGCCGCTGTCCGGGCAGGTGTACGCGGCCGGACGTGACCTCACGCGGGAGCGAGCCGTGGGGCGGGCGCGGGCCGGTGTGCTGCTGGCGCCCGAGGGCCGGGGCATCTTCCCGGCGCTGACCATCGAAGAGAACCTCGCACTCCACCTGCGGGCCAGGGGTGACCGTGACGCCGTCTACGACCGCTTCGCCGCGCTCGCCGCCCGGCGCGGGGTCGCCGCGGGGTCGTTGTCCGGTGGCGAACAGCAGTTGCTCGCGCTCGCGCCCCTCCTCCAGCGCCCGCCCGCGGTCCTGATCGCGGACGAACCGTCCCTGGGTCTCGCGCCCCGCGTGGTCGACGAGGTGTTCCACCTCCTCGTCGAACTCAGGAGCGCCGGTACGGCGTTGCTGCTCGTCGAGGAGAAGGCCGCGGAGGTCCTGGAGGTCGCCGACACGGTCGCGTACCTCTCTCAGGGGCGGGTGACCTGGTGCGGGCCGCGCGCCGAGGTGGAGGCGGACCGGTTGACGGAGGCGTACCTGGGGATCGGGGCGAGCGGTGCGGGACGTCATGATGACGCCCCCGGTGACCCTGGGGGCCGCCCCCAGGAGGTGCGCCGGCCATGAACACGAACACGAGCGCCCCGGTTCTCCGGGCCACCGGCGTGGGCGTCCGCTTCGGCGGGGTGCGCGCCCTGGACGGCGTGGATCTGACACTGCGCCCCGGCGAGGTGTGCGGGCTCATCGGCCCCAACGGGGCGGGAAAGACGACCCTGTTCGACGTCCTGTCCGGCATCCGCCGCCCGGACGCAGGCCGTGTGCTCCTCGACGGCTCCGACATCACCCGCCGGTCCCCCGTGTGGCGCGCCCGGCACGGCATGCGGCGCACCTTCCAACGGCAGCAGCCCTTCGGCCAGTTGACGGTGGCCGACAACCTCGTCGTGGCCCAGGAGTGGCGCGGCGGTGGCGGCGGCCTCGCCGCCGACCTGGTGGGGGCGCCGGCCCGGCGGCCCTACGAAAGGGCGCGCCGGGACCGGGCCGCGGCCGTGCTGGCCGCCTGCGGTCTGGACGCGGTCGCCGGGTCGTACGCGGCGGCCCTGCCCGTCGGCCGCGCCCGCATGCTGGAGCTGGCCCGCGCGGTCGCGGACCCGCCCCGGGTGCTGCTCCTGGACGAGCCCGCCTCCGGCATGACCGCCGAGGAGAGCCGCGCCCTCAAGTCCGTGGTGCTCCGGCTGGCGGCCGAGGAGGGCTGTGCCGTCCTCCTCGTCGAGCACAACGTCTCCTTCGTCATGGCGCTGTGCGCCCGGGTCGTCGTCCTCGACCTGGGCCGGGTCCTGGCCGAGGGGACACCCGCCGGGGTGCGCGCGGACCCACGGGTGCGGGAGGCGTACCTCGGCACGGGCGTACCGGGCTGACGCGGCGGACCCGGCGGTGGACGAGGCGGTGGACGAGGCGGTGGACGAGGCGGTCAGACGAGTTGGTAGCCGCGCAGGTTGGTGAGCAGCATGTAGGTGTTCTGGAGGGAGCCCGACGTGTCGCCCAGGGAGCGGTAGATGCCCCACTTGGGGCGGACGCGGTCGGCGAGGAAGGTGTCCACGCCGGTCTTGGAGGCGTCGATGACGGTGCTCGAACCGCTCTTGAGGATCCAGCGGACCGAACCGGCCGAGCCGTTGCCGACCTTGATCTGGAAGTCGACGTCCGTCCATGTGTCGTGCAGCGGGTCGAGAGGGGTACGGCCGACCAGGATGTCGTCCTCGAACAGCTTCAGCTCGATGGTCTGGGCCCCGTTCACCCGGCGCAGCGACTGCACGACGATCGGCGCGGAACCCGTGCCCGGCTGCTTCATCTGCATGATGTGGGTGAAGGTGGTGGTCGCCTTCAGCGAACTCGGCAGGTACATCGAGTACGTGACCCGCCAGGTCTGGCCCTCGGTCCACTTGAGGTAGTTGCTGCCGCCGCCGTTGCGCAGTCCGGTGACCTCCTGGCGCTGGCGGTCGGTCGAGGTGTCCCGGTCGACGGTGTGCATGTCGAAGCGCCAGTTGTTGCCCGTGGCGTAGATGTGCGGGGAGGCGGAGGTGTGCGAGTCGGCGCGGTCGTCCTCGATGGTCTCGAAGGCACCGAGGCCGTCGGCGCTCGCCGACGGGGACCACTTCAGCTGCCAGGAGGCGGCGTGCGCGGTGGAGGCGGCGGGGAGGCCGACGGCAGCGGCGGCGGCACCGCCGAGGGTGGCGCCCAGGATTTTCCTTCGTGTGGTGCTCATGACTGATCACCTCGTCGTGAGTCGTGAGTCTGAGCCGGGAGTCTGAGCCGGGAGTCTGAGCCGCGAGCTGATTCACATACATGACCAGCGTTCACTGACGCGCCCGCCCATGGGAGTACAGGGTGGCGGCATGACGATGCATGGTCAATGGTCCAGACCGATACGTGTGAACTCCCTGCGCACATTCCGGCCATTCTGTGATGCAGGCGAAGGGCTCACCGGTCAGGAATGCAAACGAGCCCGTGATCGTTGACGATGGGAGTACCACCCGACGACTGAAGGATCGAGAGCTCGTGAGCAGCAACGTCCCCCCGATCACCCTGAACAACGGCGTCGAGATGCCCCAGCTGGGCTTCGGCGTCTGGCAGGTGCCGGACGACGAGGCGGAGCAGGCGGTCGGCACCGCGCTGGAGGCCGGGTACCGCAGCATCGACACAGCGGCGATCTACGGCAACGAAGAGGGCACCGGCAAGGCCATCGCCGCCTCCGGCATCCCCCGCGAGGATCTCTTCGTCACCACCAAGCTCTGGAACAGCGATCAGGGCTACGACTCCACGCTGCGCGCCTTCGACGCGTCACTGGAGAAGCTGGGCCTGGAGTTCGTGGACCTCTACCTGATCCACTGGCCGCTGCCGGCCAAGGGCACGTTCGTCGAGACGTACAAGGCCTTCGAGAAGCTGCTCGCGGACGGCCGCGTCCGCGCCATCGGTGTCTCCAACTTCCTTCCGGAGCACCTGGAGCAGCTGCTCGACGCCACCTCGGTGATCCCCGCGGTCAACCAGATCGAGCTGCACCCGCACCTCCAGCAGCAGGCGGCCCGTGAGTACCACGCGGAGCAGGGCATCGCCACCGAGGCCTGGTCGCCGCTCGGTCAGGGCAAGGGCCTCCTGGAGGTCCCGGCGATCGTCGCCATCGCGCAGAAGCACGGCCGCACCCCGGCCCAGATCGTGCTGCGCTGGCACCTCCAGATCGGCAACGTCGTGATCCCCAAGTCCGTGACCCCGTCCCGGATCAAGGAGAACATCGAGGTGTTCGACTTCTCCCTCGACACGGAGGACATGGCCGCGATCGGCGCCCTGAACGAGGACCGGCGCATCGGCCCGGACCCGGCGACGTTCAGCCTGGTCTGACCGGTACACGATGGCCTGACCGCTGCACGAAGCGCCCCGGAGCCCGACCTTCCGGTCCGGTTCCGGGGCGCTTCGCATGTCCCGCTATCGGTTCCCCAACTCCGCCTCCGCCACATGAATCGTGTGCGCCGCCAGGACGAAGACGTCCGGCCGGTGGTACAGGCTCGCCTTGTCCTCGGGGTCGAGGAGCCGGTCGACGGTCGCGAGGTCGGACGCGTCGAGGTGCTCTCCGAGGTTTTCGCGGTAGTGCTGGAACATGGCCACGACGAACGCGCGGGCCTCACCGGACAGCGGGGCGGGCAGGTCGAGCAGGAAGGTGCGGCTGGTGGCGCCGTGCAGGCCGACGGCGGCGAGCAGGCCCGGCCAGTCCTCGGTCTCCGCGACGGCGCCGGGGAGTTCGGCCCGCATCGCGGTGAACCGCTCGGCCTCGACGGCGCCGATACGGGCCTGGAGACCGGGCCGGCCGATGCCGATGTCGCGGGGCAGATAGCGGGCGGGGAGGCCGCCCTCCAGCAGGGCGAGGGTGCCGCCGGGCGCCAGCCGCTCGGCGAACGCCGCGAGAGCCGCCCGCTGGTCGGCGAGGTGGTGCAGGCTCCGGCTCGCCCAGAACAGATCGACCGGGTAGTCCAGGTCACCGAGCGCGTCCGGGAGTTCGCCCTCCAGCGTGCTGAAGCGGTCGCCGACACCGAGGCGCTCGGCCCGCGCCCGGGCGCGTTCGAGGAGGGGGCCGGAACCGTCGGCGGCGACGACCCGTGCCCCCGGGAACGCCTCGGCCAGCACACAGGCCACGACGCCGGGCCCGCTGCCCGCGTCGACGACGAGCCCCGGATGGGGCTGCCGCTTGCTCAGCCAGGCCGCGGCCCGCGCGTACAGGGGAGAGAACAGCTCGGCCTCCGCCTCCAGCCGCGGAGCCATGGCGGCCCAGTCCCGGTCGCCGTGATCATGGTGCTCGTGGTTGTGGTGGTGTCCCATGGTGAAGACCCTCTCGTCCGGATGCCCGTCAGCGTGCGCCGACGCACCCGGCCACGGCAATTCCCGTTGCCGCTTCGGCAAATCGGGCGAGAGAGATCGGGTGAGAGACATCGGGCGAGAGGTCGCTTCCGGCCGGATCGGTCCGCCGGGGGCCGGCCCAGGAATCCTGGCCCCCGGCGGACGTCGTGCACCAGGCGCTCACATGTCCGGGGCGTGGGGTCCGGACATGTGTCGGCTCACAGCGCCGGGTACGCGTTCTTCATGAGCTCCTGGAACTGGGCCGAGAACCAGTGCCCGGACAGCGGCGCGTTCGGCAGGGAGCCCGACAGGTTGTTGCCGTTGCGCGGGTTGCCCGTGTAGGTCGGGTCGCACATGCGGTCGAAGCCCTTGCCCTCGTCGTTCGGGATGGACGAGCTGGCTCCGTCGGACTCACCCGGGGGCTTCACCCACACGTAGGCGTCGATCCCGGCCGCCGGGTTGGCCTGCGGGCGCTCACCGAGGCCGGCTCCGGACTGGTTGCACCAGTTGCCGACGTGGATACGGCGGTCGTAGCGCCCGCCGTCGACGTACGTGTCGACGCTGGTCGTCGCCCCCGGTCCGGTGGGCCGCGCGGTGCCGCCCCAGCCGTTGCGGGAGGTGTCGATCAGCATGCCGATGCCGGAGTTGAAGCCGACCGAGACCAGCTGGTTGCGGAAGGCCTGGGCGAAGGACAGCTCGTCGACGTAGCGGTTCCAGTCGACCCACTTGGACTCACGGACCGACTTGCCGGCCACGTTGTCGTTGATGGTGTAGTTGTTCTCCTTCAGGGCGCTGTAGTTCGCCGTGTTGGTGATGAAGCCGTGCACGTCGTTCACCGTGGCGCCCTCTGCGGTCGCCGCCTCCTTGATGATGTTGGCGGACGGACCGAAGTTGTCGTCCCAGCCGAGCCAGCCGTGGTGTCCGGCGTCGATGTAGTTGTAGACGTTGGCGACGTCGCCGAGCTTGTTCAGTGCGTATCCGACGCCCTTGACGTAGTTGCCGTTGGCCTTCATCACATCGCACTGCGGGGTGGCCGTGGGCCGGCTGCCGGTGTTGGTCACCAGGTTCGGCAGCGAGTCGATCTCGACCGTCGTGACGATCCTGAGCGAGGCGTACTTCGGGTCGGCGAGGATCGCCGCGATCGGGTCGATGTACTGCGTCTTGTACTTGTCGATCTCCGTCGGGCCGAGCTCACCGTTGGAGGCGAGGGCGGAGCAGTCACGTCCGGGCAGGTTGTAGATGACCAGTTGGACGACCAGTTCGTCGGAGCCCTTCTGCCGCAGCGCCTCGTCGAGGTGCGCCCGCAGACTCATCCCGCCGTTCACCCCGTTGATGGCGGCGGTCCGGTCGAGCCATACGGCCGTGGGCTGGTTGGCGATGCGGCTGCCGCCCGGCTCGGCGTTGGCCTTCGCCCGCCACTCCGGATTCACGTACACCTTGGCGCCGGAGTACGGGTTGTCGACCTTGGCGTTCGGGCCGCTGGGGTCCGGCGGATCCGTGGGGCCGCTCCCGCCGTCGTCGACATTGCAGGCCACGCCGTCGAGCATGAAGGTGGCCGGGATCGCGTTGCTGCCGCTGTAGGAGGCGTTGAAGCCGAAGCTGACCGAACCGCCGGTCGACATCGGCCCGTTGTAGTTCTCGTTGGACGCGGTCACGGCGGTGCCGCTCTGGGCGAGATTGGCGTTCCAGCCGCTGGTGATCTTCTGGTTTCCGGCATACGACCACTTCACGGCCCACGACGACTTGGCGGCGCCGTTGTTGGTGACCGTGACGGAGGCGGTGAAGCCGGAGTCCCACTGGTTCTGGATCTTGTAGTCGACGGTGCAGGGGACGGCCCGGACGCCGGTGTCGTCGGGGACGGCGGCCATCGCGGTGCCGGTCGTACCGCCCACCAGCGCCAGTGCGGCGAGCAGCGACGTTCTTGTTCGGATGCGGCTCATCAGTGCGGGTTTCCTCTCCGTGGGGGTTTTCCGTGAGGGTGGTTCGTGGGGGGGGTGGCTGTGGGGGGTGTCCGTCAGGGGTTCCGTGGTGGTGTGTTGACGGCTGTCCGTTGACGGCTATCCGTTGACGGACCGCAGATGGTCGCGCAGCCCGACACCGAAGGACGTGGGGGTCCCTTGGTAGTCGGAGATCAGGGACGGCCCGGAGTTGCAGTTCCAGGTGTTCCAGGTCCAGCCGAGGTACGAGAGCCCCCGGGCGTCGAACCAGGCCATGACGCGGTCGATGAAGGAATGGGCGCAGGTGTTCTCGCCGATCTCTCCGGCGACCAGCGGGACCCGGCCGGCGACGGGCGCGAGCGTGGAGTCCCAGCAACTCTCGTTCGAGCAGGTGTTGAAGTTGTAGACGTGCCAGGCGGCGGCGAGATTGCCCGTGGGATCGTTGGGCCTGTACGTCAGCCACTGGCTCAGGTCGTTCGCGTACGCGAGCCCGCCGGCGAGGATCACGTTCTTCGCGCCGGTGCCCCGGACAGCGTCGACGAGGTCCTGCATTCCGGCGACCTCGTAGGCGATGCCGGGGCAGGTGCCGCCGTCGCGCCAGCAGGTCCACGCCTGGGCGGCCGTGGAGGTGGCGCGATCCGGGTAGGGCTCGTTGAACAGGTCGAAGACGACGGCCTGATCATCCTTGAAGGTGTTGGCGACCGAGGTCCAGAAGGACGGGGTGTACCGCATGTTGGGCATCGGCTTCTGGCAGGTCGCGTGCACATCGGAGCAGCCGGCCGAGCTGCCGGTGTACTGGCCCCAGGACCAGTGCAGTTCGACCATCGGCGTCATGCCGTGCACCTTCACCTTGGCCACCAGGTCCTTGACGGCGCCGATGTAGCGGGCGCCGGCGTACTCGGGCTTGATGTTGGACAGCCCGAGCCAGCACTCCTCGTTGAGCGGGATGCGGACCGTGTTGACGTTCCAGTCGGCGATCGCCTTGACCGAGGCGTCGTCGACGGGCCCGTCCCAGATGCCGTGGCCCTGGACGCAGGCGAACTCTCCGCCGGAGCGGTTGACGCCGAGCAGGCGGCGGGTCGCGCCGCTTTCGTCGACGAGCTTGTTGCCCGACACCTTCAGCGCGGGAGGCCCGTCACCACTCGACGGCGGGTCCGAAGGCCCCGGATCCGTCGGACCGGGATCCGTGGGCCCCGGGTCGGTCGGGTCCGGCGAGGGCTCCGCGTCCACGTTGCACGTCGTCCCGTTGAGCCTGAACGCCGTGGGCACGGCGTCGCTCCCCGGCCCCGAGGCGATGAACCCGGCGCTGACGCTCGCACCCGAGCCCAGCGAACCGTTCCAGCTCTCGTTGGCCGCGGTGACCGTCGTACCGGTCTGGGACCACCGGGCGCTCCAGCCCTGGGTGACCTCCTGACCACCGGTGAGGTCGAAGGTCAGGCGCCAACTGCTCAGCGCCGCCTGATTGTTGGTGATCTCCACGGCACCCTGGAAGCCGGCGTCCCACCGGCTGGTGACCGAGTACTCCACCGAGCAGACGGGCGCGGCACCGGACGCCGTGACCACCGGCGCCACCGCGGTGCCGACCAGGGCGACCGCGGCGGCGACGAGTAAAAGACCTGAACGCGGGGGGTGTCGCATGAGCGACTCCTTGCAGCTCTGACGCGCCCTGACGGACGCGTCGACTGACGGAATCGCTCCCACTGGTGTGGGGGAAGGTAGCGCCAAGCGACGGTAAAGACCAGAGGTGACGTCATCTTGCGTTCATCGAATCTTTTCGACTCTTCGAACACCTTGACCGCCTCCACCCCCCTCCTCAATATGGGAGCGCTCCCACTGGTTCAAGGCTTGTTGCTCCTCCCCCCACTCCCTAGAGCCGCAAGGAGGAACCAGCACATGCTCACCGGACGGAGACCTCGCACGCGACGGCTGTGGACGGCCGCCGTGGCGGCTCTCGCACTCCCCTTCGCCATGCTGAGCACGGGTTCGACTCCCGTGCAGGCAGCGGCGGTTCAGTGCAGTGTCGACTACAAGACCAATGACTGGGGCTCTGGTTTCAGCGCCGAGCTCACGATCAGCAACCGGGGCACGGAGGCGATCTCCGGCTGGACCCTGACGTACGACTACACGGGCGACCAGAAGCTCACCAACGGCTGGAGCGGCACCTGGTCGCAGTCCGGCACGACGGTGACGGCGAAGAACGCGTCCTGGAACGGGACGATCGCCGTCGGAGCCGCCGTCACCACGGGCGCCCAGTTCACCTACAGCGGGCGCAACGTGGCGCCGTCCAACTTCGCGATCAACGGCACGTCCTGCGCCGGCGCCCACCAGCCGCCGGTGACGGTGCTGACCAGCCCGGCCCCGGGTGCCGTCTACGCGCAGGGCGACGCGGTGCCGCTCGCCGCCACCGCCGCGGCGGCCGACGGAGCGACCGTCAGCAAGGTCGAGTTCTACGACGACACCAAGCTGCTGGGTACGGACACGAGCTCCCCCTACACGCTGTCCGTCTCCGCGTTGGCCGTGGGCAGCCATTCGCTGGTCGCGAAGGCGTACGACAGCATGGGCGCGTCGGCGGACTCCACCCCGGTCGGCATCACGGTCGCCTCGGGCCCCGCCGTGGTGGCCTCGCCTCCTCAACTCGGCGTCCAGCAGGGCAAGACGGGCACGTACGAGGTGAAACTTTCGACACAGCCCTCGGGCAACGTGACGGTCACGTCCGCCCGCGCGAGCGGCAACTCGGGCCTGTCGGTCACCGGTGGCGCCTCCCTCACCTTCACTCCGCAGAACTGGAACACCGCGCAGAAGGTGACCGTCACCGCGGGCACCTCCGGCACCGGCTCGGCGACCTTCGAGTCGACGGCCACCGGCCATGCCAAGGCCGCGGTGACCGTGACGCAGCTGGCCGCGTCGAAGGAGTACGACTCCCGCTTCCTGGAGATGTACGGCAAGATCACCAACCCGGCGAACGGCTACTTCTCCCCCGAGGGCATCCCGTACCACTCGGTGGAGACGCTGATCGTCGAGGCGCCGGACCATGGCCATGAGACCACGTCGGAGGCGTACAGCTATCTGCTGTGGCTCCAGGCCATGTACGGCAAGGTGACGGGCGACTGGTCCAAGTTCAACGGCGCCTGGGAGATCATGGAGAAGTACATGATCCCCACGAAGGCCGATCAGCCGACCAACTCCTTCTACAACCCCTCGAAGCCCGCGACGTACGCGCCCGAGTACGACACTCCGAACGAGTACCCGGCACGCCTCGACACCGGGATCTCGGTCGGCCAGGACCCGATCGCCGGCGAGCTGAAGAGCGCCTACGGCACGGACGACGTGTACGGCATGCACTGGCTGCAGGACGTCGACAACGTCTACGGCTACGGCAACTCGCCCGGCAAGTGCGAGGCGGGCCCGTCGGACACCGGTCCGTCGTACATCAACACCTTCCAGCGCGGTCCGCAGGAGTCGGTGTGGGAGACCGTCCCGCAGCCCACCTGTGACGCCTTCAAGTACGGCGGGAAGAACGGGTACCTGGACCTGTTCACCGGCGACGCGTCGTACGCCAAGCAGTGGAAGTTCACCAACGCCCCGGACGCCGACGCGCGGGCCGTGCAGGCCGCGTACTGGGCGGACAAGTGGGCCAAGGAGCAGGGCAAGGGCGGTGACGTCTCCGCGGTCGTCGGCAAGGCCGCGAAGATGGGCGACTACCTGCGCTACGCCATGTACGACAAGTACTTCAAGAAGATCGGCAACTGTGTGGGGGCCTCGTCCTGCCCGGCGGGCACCGGCAAGGACTCCTCGCACTACCTGCTGTCCTGGTACTACGCGTGGGGCGGCGCCACCGACTCCTCGGCGGGCTGGGCCTGGCGCATCGGCTCCAGCTTCGCCCACGGCGGCTACCAGAACCCGCTCGCCGCGTACGCGCTGAGCAACTACGCGCCCCTGAAGCCCAAGTCGGCGACCGGTCAGGCGGACTGGGCCAAGTCGCTGGACCGGCAGATCGAGTTCTACCGCTGGCTCCAGTCGAACGAGGGGGCCATCGCGGGCGGTGCCACCAACAGCTGGGCCGGGCGGTACGCCACGCCGCCGACCGGCAAGCCGACGTTCTACGGCATGTACTACGACGAGAAGCCCGTGTACCACGACCCGCCGTCCAACCAGTGGTTCGGCTTCCAGGCGTGGTCCATGGAACGGGTCGCCGAGTACTACCAGCAGACGGGGAACGCGAGCGCGAAGGCGATCCTCGACAAGTGGGTCGACTGGGCGCTGTCCAAGACCACGGTCAACCCGGACGGCACCTACCGCATCCCCTCGACGCTCCAGTGGTCGGGCGCCCCCGACACCTGGAACGCGTCGAACCCGGGTGCGAACGCCGGACTGCACGTCACCGTCGCCGACTACACCGACGACGTGGGCGTGGCGGCCGCGTACGCCAAGACGCTGACGTACTACGCCGACCGCTCCGGTGACACCGAGGCGGCGGCGACGGCGAAGGCGCTGCTGGACGGCATGTGGAAGAACAACCAGGACGCGCTCGGCATCGCCGTCCCGGAGACCCGCGCCGACTACAACCGCTTCGACGACGGTGTGTACGTCCCGAGCGGCTGGACCGGCACCATGCCGAACGGCGACACGATCAACTCGTCGTCGACCTTCGACTCGATCCGCTCGTTCTACGAGGACGACCCGGCCTGGTCGAAGATCGAGGCCTACCTGGCGGGCGGAGCCGCGCCCTCCTTCACGTACCACCGGTTCTGGGCCCAGGCGGACATCGCCCTCGCCATGGGCTCGTACGCGGAGCTCCTCGAATAAGTCCCCGCTGAAAGTTCCGCGTACCGGGCGCTGACATCCACGAGTCGTCAGGGCCCCAGGCCGGGCGGCCCCGTCCCCTTCGGGTCCGCCCGGTCGTGCGTGCCTTTCCTCCCGTCCATTCCCCCCACCTTCACGGAGAGGACAACCGTGCGAAGAACCCGCATCCTCACGGCCGTACTCGCCCTGTCGGCCGGCCTGCTCGCGGGCAGCCCGCCCGCCCTGGCCGCGGGCACCGAGAAGGTGTCGGTCGCCGCCGACACCTACACCTGGAAGAACGCCCGCATCGACGGCGGCGGCTTCGTCCCCGGCATCGTCTTCAACCGCAAGGAGAAGAACCTCGCGTACGCCCGCACGGACATCGGCGGCGCCTACCGCTGGATGGAGTCCTCGAAGACGTGGACCCCGCTGCTCGACTCGATCGGCTGGGACAACTGGGGTCACACGGGTGTCGTCAGCCTCGCCTCCGACACGGTCGACCCGAACAAGGTGTACGCGGCCGTCGGCACGTACACCAACAGCTGGGACCCGAAGAACGGTGCCGTGCTCAGGTCCTCCGACCGGGGCGCGACCTGGCGGAAGGCCGACCTGCCGTTCAAGCTGGGCGGCAACATGCCCGGCCGCGGCATGGGCGAGCGTCTCGCGGTCGACCCGAACAGGAACAGCGTGCTGTACCTGGGCGCGCCCAGCGGCAAGGGCCTGTGGCGGTCGACGGACTCAGGGGCCAACTGGTCCCAGGTGACGAACTTCCCGAACGTCGGCAACTACGTGCAGGACCCGTCCGACACGAGCGGCTACGCGTCCGACAACCAGGGGATCGTCTGGGTCACCTTCGACGAGTCGACGGGCTCGTCCGGCAACGCCACGAAGACGGTCTACGTCGGGGTCGCCGACAAGGACAACGCGGTGTACCGCTCGACGGACGCGGGCGCCACCTGGTCCCGGCTGCCCGGCCAGCCGACCGGCTATCTGGCCCACAAGGGCGTCCTCGACGCGAAGAACGGCTACCTGTACCTGGCGTACAGCGACAAGGGCGGCCCGTACGACGGAGGCAAGGGCCAGCTGTGGCGGTACGCGACGGCGACCGGCACCTGGACGAACATCAGCCCGGTCGCGGAGGCCGACACGTACTACGGCTTCGCCGGCCTGACCATCGACCGTCAGAAGCCGGGCACGGTGATGGCCACGGCCTACAGCTCCTGGTGGCCGGACACCCAGATCTTCCGCTCCACGGACAGCGGCGGCACCTGGACCAGGGCGTGGGACTACACGTCGTATCCCAACCGCTCGAACCGCTTCACGATGGACGTCTCGTCCTCGCCCTGGCTGACCTGGGGCGCGTACCCGTCACCGCCCGAGCAGACCCCGAAGCTGGGGTGGATGACGGAGGCGCTGGAGATCGACCCGTTCAACTCGGACCGGATGATGTACGGGACGGGCGCGACGATCTACGGCACTGAGAACCTGACGCGGTGGGACAGCGGCACCCAGTTCACCATCAAGCCCATGGTGCAGGGTCTGGAGGAGACGGCGGTCAACGACCTGGCCTCTCCCCCGTCCGGTGCCCCGCTGCTCAGTGCGCTCGGCGACATCGGCGGCTTCCGCCACACGGACCTCACGAAGGTCCCCTCGATGATGTACACGTCCCCGAACTTCACGACGACCACCAGCCTGGACTACGCCGAGTCGAACCCGGGCACGGTCGTCCGGGTGGGCAATCTCGACTCGGGTCCGCACATCGCGTTCTCGACGGACAACGGCGCCAACTGGTTCGCGGGCACGGACCCGTCGGGCGTGAGCGAGGGCGGTACGGTCGCCACGGCCGCGGACGGCAGCCGCTTCGTGTGGAGCCCGACAGGGACGGGCGTGCAGTACACGACGGGCTTCGGGAACTCGTGGTCGGCCTCCAGCGGAATTCCGGCGGGCGCGATCGTCGAGTCCGACCGGGTCGACCCGAAGACCTTCTACGGCTTCAAGTCGGGCAAGTTCTACGTCAGCACGGACGGCGGCGCGACCTTCGCCGCGTCGAACGCCACGGGGCTGCCGAGCGGCGACAGCGTCCGCTTCAAGGCGCTGCCCGGCACTAAGGGCGACATCTGGCTGGCGGGCGGCGCGGCCGACGGGGCGTACGGGCTGTGGCACTCGACGGACGGCGGCGCCACCTTCACCAAGCTCTCGGGCGTCGAGCAGGCCGACACCATCGGCTTCGGCAAGGCGGCACCGGGCGCCTCCTACCAGACGCTCTACGCCAGCGCGAAGATCGGCGGCGTCCGGGGCATCTTCCGCTCCACGGACAAGGGCGCGACCTGGACACGCGTCAACGACGACGCCCACCAGTGGGGTTGGACGGGGGCCGCGATCACGGGCGACCCGCGGGTCTACGGGCGGGTGTACGTGTCGACGAACGGGCGTGGGGTCGTCTACGGCGACATCGCGTGAGCTGAGCGCGGGGGGGGCGCGTGCCGGACCTCGGCACGCGCCCTCGGCTCCTACGTCACCGACCACTGCCCCGTGTGGTCCGAGAACCCGGAGTTCATCGCGAACTGCAGGCTCACGATCTTCGAGCCCTTCGGTACCTGGAACACGATCCAGCCCAGGGCCTTCTCCCCCTTGGGCAGACTCAGGTCCGATGCCATCGCCGGGCCCGCGGCGATCTCCCCGAACCACGCGTCGAACCGCTGCCCGTCGCTGTCGGCGGCCTTCGCCCCGTTGCCGGGGCTGTCCGCGTAGACCTTGCTGCCGGTGTTCACCAGCTCGAACTGAGCGGCGGCCCAGCGCTTGCCGTCCGGGGGGACGTTGATCTCGTCCGCGCCCTTCGCGGTGGGCAGCCACTTCTTCAGCGTGACGTCGAGCTGCTCGCCGCCGGTCCCCTTCAGGGCGAGGGTGTCACCGACCCCGGCCGTCCTGTCCGCCGTGCGCGTGGCTCCGGCCTTCTCGTCGGCGGCCGTCCGGGGGGCGGCCTTCGGCTGGGTGGTGACGGTGTCCTCGCCGGTTCCGCAGGCCGTGAGGGCGAGCAGGCCGGCGGCGGTGAGCCCGACGACGGTGGTGTGGATGCGGGTGCGCATGGTCCCCTCAGATCTCGATGAGGCAGGGACGTTATCACCGAACTGTCTGATTTGCCGGGACCAGTGGCCCGGCAGAGACACGCTCACGAAGGTCGCGGCCGCGTGCACGTCACACGCAGCCGCTCCTCCGCATCCTCGCTCTTCAGGTGTTTCAGGTGTTTCAGCGGGTCACGGCGTGTAGACCGCCGGGCGGGGTGCTGTCGGCATGCCGTTGCCGAGGAAGAAGCTGGGGTGCGGGGGCTGGTTGTAGGCCACGTTCTGCCAGGCCAGGCCCGTGCGGTACATCGTGTCGTGCAGCAGGGTCGTGATCTTCGTGCTCGTCTCGATCGGTGTGGAGTAGATCCGCAGCGCCGCGTTGTCGCTGGTGCGCCAGACGACCTCCTCGCGCCAGTCGCCGAGGATGTCGCCGGACAGGGCGGGGGTGGACTTGGTGCCGTTGCCGGAGGAGACGCCGGAGCCGGTCAGCAGGCGGGTGTCGGAGGACGTGCCGTACTTGTCGATCCGGGTGCCGTCGAGCAGTTCACGCACCGGGTCGCCGTCCCACCAGGCCAGGAAGTTGACGGAGGACGGCTCGCGGCCCTTGGTGGCGCCGGCCTCGTCGCGGATGCTGCTGTCGGAGGCGGACCACATCTCGGCGCCGTCGTTGCCGGCGTAGATGTCCCCGGCGACGCCCCGGCCGTTGTCGCAGCAGGCGTCGAGCTTCCAGCGGACCGCGCCGCCGGCCGGGTTGATGTAGAGCGCGGCGGGCTGCGACGTGGACTCGGAGACCTTGTAGTACTCCAGGCCCGGCGTCGACGGGTCGAGGTCGCCGAGGTGCTGGGCGTCGCCGTGTCCGGTCTTCGTGGTCCACAGGCCGTTGCCGTTGTCGTCGACGGCCATCGCGCCGTACACGATCTCGTCCTTGCCGTCGTTGTCGACGTCCCCCACGGACAGGCTGTGCGAGCCCTGGCCGTCGAAGCCCTTGCCGCTGTTGGTGGAGGAGTTGGTGTCGAAGGTCCAGCGGCGCGTGAAGGATCCGTTCCGCCAGTCCCAGGCCGCGATCACCGTACGGGTGTAGTACCCACGGGCCATGATGAGGGAGGGGCGGGCGCCGTCCAGGTAGGCCGTGCCCGCGAGGAAGCGGTCCACGCGGTTGCCGTACGAGTCGCCCCAGGAGGAGACAGTGCCACGGGCAGGGACGTAGTCGACGCTCGCCATCGCCTTGCCGGTCTGGCCGTTGAACATCGTCAGGTACTCGGGGCCGGTCAGGACGTAGCCGCTGGAGTTGCGGTGGTCGGCCGAGGAGCTGCCGATCACGGCGCCGGTGCCGTCCTTCGTGCCGTCCGCGGTCTTCATGGCGACCTCGGCCTTGCCGTCGCCGTCGTAGTCGTACACCTGGAACTGGGTGTAGTGGGCTCCTGAGCGGATGTTGCGGCCCAGGTCGACGCGCCACAGACGGGTGCCGTCGAGTTTGATGCCGTCGATGATCGTGTTGCCGGTGTAACCGGACTGGGAGTTGTCCTTGGCGTTGGTGGGCTGCCACTTGAGGACGAATTCGAGGGCGCCGTCACCGTCGAGGTCACCGACGGAGGCGTCGTTGGCCTCATAGGTGTAGGCAACGCCGTCGGGGGTGGTGCCGCCCGCGGGGGCGCTGATCGGTACGTCCTTGTAGCCGGTGCGGAACTGCACCGCGTGCACCGAGTCGCTCTGCTCCACGCCGTTCACGATCGCGCGGACCGTGTAGTCGGCCTGGGCGGGGGCACCGGAGTGGAAGTAGTTGGTGGAGCCGGTGATCGGGGTCGAGTTCACCTTCGTGCCGGCGCGGTAGACATTGAAGGACACGTTGCCGGGGTCGGTGCCGAGCCAGCGCCAGCTGACCAGGTTGCCGCTGTCGGTGTGCACGCTGACCACGCCCCGGTCGAGCGCCTCGACCTGCCGGGCGGCGGCGGCCTCGGCCGGGCCGGTGGTGAACGTGGTGAGTCCGGCGGCGGCGAGGACGACGGCCGCCGCCATGGTCAGGACCTTGCGTCTGCGGTGCCTGTGCGGGTGCTGCACGGTGGATACCTCCGGTGGGGACAGACGGGTGTCTGTTCCCACAGTTGCCGCTGGTGCGGGGCAAGTTGCCGGGGTAGCGAGCTACGGCGCTTGTGCAGTCACACGTCCGGCTTCCTGAAGGCGCGCAGGGAGAACTCCGGGTCGGGGCGGGGGCGGTCCTGGTCGGGGAGGGCCGCGAGCCGTGCGGCGTAGGGGGCGGCGCGCGGGTCGCCGGGCGGCAGCGTGACGAACCAGCCGCGCCGCAGGTCGGCCAGGGCGCGCCGGGGGCTGCGGCCCTGCCCACGGCCCGGGAAGCGCGCCTGCCCGGCCGGGCGCAGACCGTGCCCGGCGGCGTGCTCCTCGACGGCCGCCGCGGCGTCCAGGGCCGGGGTGCGCGGACGGGTGGCCAGCACGGCGTCGATGTCGCTGCCCACGTTGTGGGAACGGGCCTTGTCGACGGTGGTGACGTACACACCGCCGGGGCTCAGTACACGGGCGCACTCGCCGACGATGGCCCGGGCGTCGTCCGGACTGTCGACGAGGTGCAGCAGCCACACGCTGCTGACGGCGTCGAAGGCGTGGTCGGGGAAGGGCAGTTGACGGCTGTCCGCGAGGACGACGGCGCCCGGCAGCCGGTCGGCGGCCCGGCGCGCCATCCCGTACGTCAGATCGACGCCCGTCACCCGCAGGCCGGGCCGCGCGGCCGCGTACCGCCTGGTCACGATGCCGGTGCCGCAGGCCACGTCGAGCAGACTGCGCGCGCCCTCGGGCACGAGGCTCAGCACGGCCTCCGCGGCCGCCTGCGCGCGGGGCTCACCGCCGCGCAGCACGTCGTACCGCTCGGCCTCCTTGTCGTAGTCCAGCACGGCTCAGCTCGCACCGTGGCCCGGGGCGAGCTGCTCCACCCGGCGGGCGAGTTCGAAGTCGCGCTCGGTGACGGCGCCGCCCACGCTGTGGGTGTTCACGGTGAGCGAGACGGTGTGGTAGCCGAGGGTGAGGTCGGAGTGGTGGTCGAGCTCCTCCTGTACCTGGGCGATGTGCACGACCATCGACGTCGCCGCGAAGTGCGAGCCGAGCCGGTAGGAGCGGGCGATCCGGTCACCGTCCAGGGACCAGCCCGGCAGTTCCGCCAGCCGGTCCTCGATCTCCTTCGGGGACAGGGGTTCGAGATGCATGAGGACGCTCCTTCCATGACGTCGGACTCCCTCTCCCAGCCTGCCACAGACGGGCCATGAAGTCCCTGGTCAGACGGGGGGGAGGTGAAGCCGGGGGCGTTCGGGAGCGCCCTGGCACCACGGTTCGGTCACGCGACCGACGTCCCTCCCGCGTGGAGACCCCGTCTCCCCGTCGGCATGGGGACGTCAAGTACCGTCGGTCTCAAACGGACTGAGTTACCGTCATTGGGCCCCACCGGGCCTGCCCGAGCCGTTCGACCCCATGGGTGTTCGCGTGAAACATGACACACTGCTTGTGTACGTCGGCACGTGGGGAGGCGTGGCGTGAGTGAGCGGCGCCCCGCGCCCACCGTGGGTCAAGTGGTACTCGGGCGGCGGTTGCAGGAGTTGCGGGAGGTCGCCGGGCTGAAGCGGGAAGAGGCGGCGCGGGTCCTCAGGGTGGCCCCGGCGACGGTACGGCGCATGGAGAAGGCCGAGGTCGCGCTCAGGATTCCCTACGTACAGGTGCTGCTGACCACGTACGGCGTGGCGGAGAGGGACGTCGCCGCGTTCGTGGCGCTCGCCGAGGATGCCAACCGGCCCGGCTGGTGGCAGCGGTACCACGACGTGCTGCCCGACTGGTTCAGTCTGCACGTCAGCCTGGAGGGCGCGGCCCAGGTGATCCGGCAGTACGAACCGCACTACGTGCCCGGCATGCTCCAGACCGAGGAGTACGCGCGCGCCGTCATGGAGGCCGGGACGGTCGGGCAGAGAGTGCCGGAGTCGATCGAACGGCATGTGTCCCTGCGCATGGCCCGGCAGAAGCTCCTGACCCGCGACGACCCGCCCCGGCTGTGGGTGATCATGGACGAGACGGCGCTGCGGCGCCCGGTGAGCGTCCGGCCCGAGGTGATGCGCCACCAGCTCGACCGGCTCCTCGACGTGATGGACCGGGCCCATGTCACGCTCCAGGTGGCCGAGTTCAAGGCCGGCCCGCATCCGGGGACGTACGCGCCCTTCGTCCTGTTCCGCTTCGTGGAGCCCGAGCTGCCGGACGTGGTGTACAGCGAGTACCTGACCGGCGCCCTGTACCTGGACTCGCCGCGTGAGGTGGTCACGCACCTGGAGGCGCTGGACCGCATGGCCGCCCAGGCGGCCACCGCCGACCGCACCAGGGAACTTCTGCGCGAGTACCGCGACAGGTACTGACTCCCGCCCCTGTTCGACACAGGCCAAGCCCTACGCGGCGCCCCCTTTCGTGTCCTTCTCGTCGTCGACGACCTCCGCGTCCACCACGCCTTCCTCGTCGGGCGGGCGCTGCTGCGAGGCCGAGCTGCCGGAGGCGGACGCCGCCTCGTACATGGCCTGCCCCATCTTCTGGCTGACCGCTGCGAGCTTCTCGACTCCCGCGCGCAGCGCTGAGGTCTCGGCGCCTTCCCCGTTCCGTTCCAGCAGCCGCTTCAGCTCGGTGATCTCCGTCTCGACCTCGGCCTTGGTGGCGGCGGGCACGCGTTCGTCGTTGTCGCGGAGGAACTTCTCCGTCTGGTAGACGAGTTGCTCGGCCTGGTTGCGGGTCTCGGCGGCCTCGCGGCGCCTGCGGTCCTCCTCCGCGTACTGCTCGGCGTCCCGCATCATGCGGTCGATGTCCTCCTTGGGGAGGGCCGAGCCGCCCGTGACCGTCATCTTCTGTTCGCGTCCGGTGGCGAGGTCCTTCGCCGAGACGTGCATGATCCCGTTGGCGTCGATGTCGAACGCGACCTCGATCTGAGGCACCCCGCGCGGCGCGGGCGGCAGACCGGTCAGATCGAAGACGCCCAGCTTCTTGTTGTACGCGGCGATCTCGCGCTCGCCCTGGTACACCTGGATGCCGACCGAGGGCTGGTTGTCCGTGGCCGTCGTGAAGATCTCCGAACGCCGCGTGGGAATCGTCGTGTTGCGTTCGATGAGCTTGGTCATGATGCCGCCCTTGGTCTCGATGCCGAGGGACAGCGGGGTGACGTCGAGAAGGAGGACGTCCTTGACGTCACCGCGGATGACGCCCGCCTGGAGCGCCGCGCCGACGGCCACGACCTCGTCCGGGTTCACGCCCTTGTGCGGGTCCTTGCCGGTGAGTTCCCGCACGAGGTCGGTGACGGCGGGCATCCGGGTGGAGCCGCCGACGAGGATCACGTGGTCGATGGCGGAGAGCTTCACGCCCGCGTCCTTGACCGCCTGGTGGAAGGGGGTACGGCAGCGGTCGAGGAGGTCGGCGGTGAGTTCCTGGAACTGGGCGCGCGTCAGCTTCTCGTCCAGGTGGAGCGGGCCCTCGGCGGAGGCGGTGATGTACGGGAGGTTGACGGTCGTCTCGGTGGAGCTGGACAGCTCGATCTTGGCCTTCTCGGCGCCCTCGCGCAGCCGCTGGAGCGCCATCTTGTCGTGGCCGAGGTCGATGCCGTACGCCCCCTTGAACCGCTTGACGAGGTACTCGACGATCCGCTGGTCCCAGTCGTCGCCACCGAGGTGGGTGTCGCCGTTGGTGGCCTTGACCTCGATGACGCCGTCGCCGATCTCCAGCAGCGAGACGTCGAAGGTGCCGCCGCCGAGGTCGAAGACCAGGACGGTCTGCTCCTCCCCGCGGTCGAGCCCGTAGGCGAGGGCGGCGGCCGTGGGCTCGTTGATGATCCGCAGGACCTTCAGGCCCGCGATCTCCCCCGCCTCCTTGGTGGCCTGCCGCTGGGCGTCGTCGAAGTAGGCGGGCACGGTGACCACCGCGTCCGTGACGTCCTCGCCGAGGTAGGACTCCGCGTCCCGCTTCAGCTTCTGCAGGACGCGTGCGGACAGCTCCTGGGCGCGGTAGCGGTTGCCGTCGATGTCGCCCTGCCCGGGGAAACGCCAGTTCGCGTCGCCCATGTGGCGCTTGACGGAGCGGGCGGTGCGTTCCACGTTCGTCACGGCCTGCCGCTTGGCGACCTCTCCGACGAGGACCTCACCGTTCTTGGCGAAGGCGACGACGGACGGGGTGGTCCGGGCGCCCTCCGCGTTGGCGACGACGGTCGGCTCGCCGCCCTCCAGGACGGCCACCACCGAGTTCGTCGTACCGAGATCGATTCCGACCGCACGTGCCATCGCTGTCCCCTTCCGCCAGGGCGCTTCCTACTCCAGCAAAAAACTTGAGTGGAGTAATGTCAATGCCGCCTGCCCGGAAACGACGATGCCGCGCCCCTACGGGACGCGGCATCCGCGGAGCTACAGGCGTCAGGCGAGCTTCGCCGACAGCGTGATCGTGGTCCCCGTGAGCGCCTGGCTCACCGGGCAGTTGGCCTTGGCGTTCTCCGCGGCGGCGACGAAGGTGTCGTTGTCGATGCCCGGGACCGTGCCCTCGACGGTGAGGTGGATACCCGTGATGCCCTCACCCGGCTGGAAGGTCACGTCGGCCGAGGTGACGAGCTTGGCGGGCGGCGTACCGGCACCGGCGAGGCCGTGCGACAGCGCCATGGAGAAGCAGCTGGAGTGGGCGGCGGCGATCAGCTCCTCGGGGCTGGTCTTCCCGTTCGCCTGCTCGGCGCGCGACGGCCACGACACCGGCTGCTGGCCGATGCCGGAGGAGTCGAAGGTCACGACGCCGTTGCCCTCAAGCAGGTTGCCTTCCCACACGGTGTGTGCGGAGCGCGTGGTTGCCACGGTTCTTCCTTTCGCGAGCGGTCCCGATGGGGGTACCCCGGGTTCCTGTGCCCCATCCGATCACACTCTGGCGCGCCGCACCCCGAAGACCGGCCCTCGGGGGGTGAACGGCAGGCGAGCAGCTGGGGCCCTTCTGATGGAATCGGCTCAGGCGGCCCGCCGCTTCGGCTCCGCCTCCAAGGGGACCTGGGGACCGCTGCACTCGCGCAGCCAGCGCCGCAGCACACGGTGGACGTGCTCGGCGCCGACGAGTTCCTCCCCGTCCCCGACCGGCGCCGAGAACGCCACGGGCGACAGCAGAAACGGCCTGGTCTGGGCCCCGCCGAGGCCGCCGTGCGAGCCGATCTGCTCCTCGAACGCGAGGACCTCGCCGCCGTCCGGGTCGTACCAGGAGTTGACCATGATGTCGGCGACGTGCGGGAAGTCGTGCGTGCGCCGTACGGCGGCGGCGGCGCCGGGCCCGAAGTCGGCGAGCGGACCGGGGTGTTCGTCGGTGAGCTCGGCCACGGGGATCTCCGCGCCGTGCGCACCGAGCACGACACCGTCGTGCTCCTCGCTCCTGACCAGGACGAACCCTATGCCGGGGTGGTTGGCGAGCGTGGACAGCAGCGCGGGGTACCGCCGGTCGATCTCCTCCCTGCTCATCCGGTGGGGCACGTCGGGGAACGACACCAGTCCGAGGTTGCCGGAGGCCAGCACGATCGGCCCCGAGCGGCGCGACGGCCGGTGCTGCTCGCCGCCCTCCTCGACCGGCCTGCGCAGCGCGGCCCGCACCGCCGCCCGCGCCTCGGCCCCGCTGTGGGTGCGTTGCGCCCTGCGCGGTACGGGCAGTCCGCACCCGGCCCGGACCAGGTTGCCGAGGGAGAGGCCGTAGCGGGCGAGGAAGGTCTCACCAGGGCTCTGCCCGTGGTCGGACAGGACGACGATGCGGTAGGCGCGCGGGGCGTGCTCGGCGACCTGCGCGATCAGCGCGAGGGAACGGTCGAGCCGTTCGAGCACCTTCCCGGCGTCCCGGCTGCCGGGGCCGGAGTGGTGGGCGACCTCGTCGTAGGCGACCAGGTCCGCGTAGATCGCGGCGCGCCCGGCGAGCATGTCGCCGATCACCGCGGCGACGACGACGTCACGCTCGACGACGGTCGCGAAGGCACGGATGAAGGGGTAGAGACCGCCGCGCCCGACACGGGGACGCTGCTTGCGCATCCGGGCGCGCGTGGACTGCCCGGTCTCGCGGAAGACGTCCGCGACGAAGGACATGGCGGTGCGCACGGCGTTGGCGGGATCGGAGAAGTAGGCGAAGTACCCGGCCCGGGAACGGTTGTCCTTCCCTCTGCGCGCCGCGATGGACAGGACCAGGGCGAGCTGGTCGGCGCCGCCGCTGAAGAGGTTGCCGCGGCTGGCGCCGTCGAGAGTGAGGAGGCCGGTGTCGCCGGTGCGTGAGACGGCACGGCGCTGGAGTTCGGCCGCGCTGGACGGCCGGTTGCAGACCATCACCTCGCGGCTTTCCTTCTCGTACCAGCGGAAGGCCGGGATGTCGTGGTTGGTGCCGTGCAGGATGCCGAGCTGGCTGGCGCCGGTCTGGCTGGACCAGTCGGTGCTCCAGGGGGTGATGCGGTGGGTGGCGGGCCGGCCGGCCTCCCGGCCGAGCCACTGGGCCACGGTGGGCATCAGGCCCTTGTCGACGGCGGCGTGCAACATCTCGTGCCCGACGCCGTCGAGCTGGACGAACACGGTGCCGGGACCGGTCGGTCCCGGGTGGTCGTGGGCGTGTCTGCGGCGCCGGTCGGCGAGACGGTACAGCCGCCGCCGGTACGCGTCGTCGTCCCGTACGGCGAGTGCGGCGCCGGTGGCGGAGGCGACCGCGGACATGACGGCGGCCACGACCACGGCCGTCTCCGGGGCGACCTCGCCGCGCCCGGACGGGTTGAGCCGCAGGGCGAGCAGCAGCAGCGACCCGTTCAGGAAGAACACGAGCAGCCCGAGGACGAGGGCGGGTACGAGGAGCAGCAGCCGGACCAGCAGCGGCCACACCAGGGAGGACAGCAGACCGAAGGCCCCGGCGCCGAACGCCGCAGTCACGGCGATCGTGGTGGCACTGTCACCGCCCGCGGACTGCAACTGGAAGTCGGGCAACGCCCCGGCGAGCACGAGCATCGTCACGGTGGACACGGCCCACACCGCGATACTCCGCCACACCCCGCTCAGTACGCGTCGCCAACGCCCACCGCCCACGTCCACCTCACGTCCCGGCCCGCCCACCGCACGGGCCTTGTCCCAGCCTGTCACAACGGGCGGGGGCGCTGCTTCGGCAGAGAAGAACGAACAAACGAACAAGAGGCACGACAGGTCACTTGCCGCCGGACAAAGCGATCCCTTCGGGTCGGGATGACGGGTGCGCCGTGTCGCGGTGCGGGCCGGCCCCGTTGCAGCACGGTGTGGATCATACGAAGGGCATCCCGAAAGACATCCTCACGAACGCCCCGGAGAACGCCCCGGCCGGCGCTCCGTCGGACACTCCAGCCGGCACTCCCACAGGCCTTCCGCCGACAGGGCGGGCGGGGCGGCGCTGGGGCCGGTTCTGGTTGCTGATGGCGCCGGCGGCGGCCTCGGTGGCGGCGTTGACGGCTGCCGTGGCGCAGGGCGCCGTGGCGGCGTCGGTGGCCGCTTCGGGAGAGTCGTTCAAGGTCTCGGGCGACCGGCTCGCGGGCAGCGGTTTCACGGCCGTCCCGGGCGTCAACTCGGAGCCGGGGGGCGGCAGGCACCCCGTGGTGAGGGTGACCGCCCGCGAGGCGGAGCTGGAGAACCTGTGCGTGAGCGTGCTCGTCCCCACCCCCGTGGGCGAGATGACGGTCCGCGTGCGCGCCGGCACCACGCAGCCGGTCAGGGCCACCGGGCTGTCGGTCGACGCCGACCACGTGCGGGGCAGCGTCAACTTCACCGACGTGACCGCCCAGGCCCTCGGCAGGCCCTCGGCGGGGCAGGGTCCGGGCGGGTTCCTGGCGCGCACGGCACGTGTGGTGGTGCGCGAACCGAAGTTCACCGGCTGGCGCGGCACGGCGGGGTCCTTCGAGCTGCGGGACCTGAGCCTGCGTCTGGTACCGGGAGCAGCGGAATGCTTCTGACCAGGCACCCGGTCCGGCGCGCACGGTGGTCGGGCGCGGCCGCCTGGTGGAGGACCCGTCCGCTCGGCGCCGCCGTCCTCGTCACCACGGCGGGTACCTGGCTGATCGTGCTGCCGTTCCTCGGCACCCCCGTCGCCCTGCTCCAGCCGGGCGTCGCGGGCTCGGCCGGACTCGGGGTGAGCCTGCCGCTGCTGCTGAGCGGTGTCGCCCTGATGCGGTTCCCGGCACTGCACGCCCTGGCCGGCCTCTGCGCCACCGTCCTGTCGGTGCTCGCCCTGCTGACCTGCAACCTCGGCGGGCTCTTCCTCGGCACCGCGCTGGGCGTCCTCGGCGGCTGCCTCGCGTTCGCCTGGGCACCGCCCGCTCCTCCCGTACCTCCATCCACCCCGGAAGAAGGAAAGAACAAGGCATGCCCGACCGCCTGACCCCCCGCAGCGACGAGCGCACGCTGCGCGCCGCCTACCGTCACTGCCGACGCGCCGTGCGCAGACGTGACCCGGTCCAGTACGCCCTCACACAGCTCACACCGCCGGCGCTGCGCCCCGCCTGGTGGGCCATGTGGGCCGCCTTCAGCGCCGCCGACGACATCGCGGACGACCCGGGCACCGACCGGGCCGAACGCGCCGCGCGGCTGCGTGACTGGACCACCCGCCTCGACCGCGACCTCGCGGGCGGCCGCAGCGACGACCCCGTACGGCACGCCCTGGTCGACACCGTACGCCGCTGGGACCTCGATCCCAGCACGCTGCACCGCTCGTTCGCGACCCTCGCCGAGGACATCGGCGGCCGCGAGTTCGCCACGTGGACGCAGTGGAGTTCACGGGTGCGCCGCAGCAACCACAGCTGGGCCGTCGAGGGGCTGCACCTGCTCACCCGCGCCGGCGTCCACATCCCATTGTGGCTGAACCGCACCGAGAGCTACCGGCGTTACCTCGACGGCATCTACCTCACCGACACGCTCGCCGACCTCGCCGACGACCTGTCCCGCGGCGAACTCCTCCTGCCCGCGGACGTCCTGGCCTCCTTTCCCGGCGCTGAGGACGGCCTCCGTGCGGGCCGGTACACCCCGGCGGTCCGCGACCTCGTCTCCCATCTGACCGGCCGGGCACGCCACTGGCTGCACCAGCCGGAGCTCCTGGGCGGTCTGCCGCCGGGTCCGGCCGTCGTCTTCGACGCCGCCACCAGGCTCTTCATGGCTCGGCTGGACGCCGTCGACGCCGCCGGCGGCAGGCTCCTGCACTGGCGGGCCGACCCCTCCCGCGTCACCCGCTGGCGGCTCCTGGCTCCCGCACGCGCGCAGACCGCTCTCGCCTGGCGTCTGCTCTCGTGCCCCGTCGACCACCGCACTCCCCCGCTCCCGGCCGAGTCGCAGGACAGTGTCGTCGTGGAGTCCGGAACAGTCACCTCACCACCGCCCCACCCCAGCGGCGCACGCCCCCCGTCCCTCGCCCCGGGCGACCTGCCCCGCCACGTCGCCGTCATCATGGACGGCAACGGCCGCTGGGCAACCCAGCGCGGCCTGCCGCGCAGTGACGGCCACCGCGAGGGGTCCACGGCCGTGCGCGAAGCCTTCCACGGGGCCCTGGAGCTCGGCCTTCCGTACCTGACCCTGTACTCCTTCTCCACCGAGAACTGGAAGCGGTCGACGGACGAGATCTCCGGGCTGTTCGCACTCTTCCGCGAGGAACTGCGCACCCACAGCTTCACCCAGTACGGGGTACGCGTGCGCTGGGCGGGCAGCCCCGAGGGCCTGCCCGAGGACCTCGTCGACGAACTCCTGCGCGTCCAGCACGAGACCCGCCGCCAGACGCGCCTCGCCCTCACCCTCTGCCTCAACTACGGCGGGCGTGCCGAACTCACCCGTGCCGCCCGCGCCCTCGCCCACCGGGCCGCCACCGGCCAGATCGACCCCGCCCGCATCCACGAGGCCGACCTCGCCGCGCAGTTGTCGCTGCCGGACCTGCCCGACGTCGACCTGTTGTGGCGCACGGGCGGCGAGCACCGCGTCTCCAACTTCCTGCCGTGGCACGCCGCCTACGCCGAACTCCACTTCACCGACGCGCTCTGGCCCGACACCGACCGCCGTGACCTGTGGCAGGCCGTCACCGCCTACACCCGCCGCCGGCGCCGCTACGGCAGCGCTCCGCGCGTGCCCGAGCGACCCCGGCCCGACGCACCCGCAGCGGTGTGACAGGGCTGAGTCACGCCCGCCTGTGCGGGACACACGGGACCCGCGCGGGCGTCAGCGGCCGTCGTAGCCCGCCGTCGGCATGGAGAGGCGGCGGTGCACCCGGGCCTTCATCTGGGCGTCGTACAGGGGCTCGGCGCGGCCGACCGTCTCGACCCGCACGCCCCGGCGCGCGCACTCCGCGGTGAACGCGTCGACGTCGGTCAGGGCCCGCTCCAGGACCCGGCGGCTGGGGGCGACGAACAGGTCGACGAGACCGGCCTCGACGTCGGACCACAGGGCGCAGTGATCGGGGCGCAGTCCGCGTACGAGGAGTTCACGCGTGATCACGTATCCGCGCTCGGCGGCCCAGCGGGCGCACATGGCGTGCTGGCTGCGGGAGTCCACCAGGAAGGGGTCGGCTTCCAGTTCCTCCAACGGCGTCAGGCCGGCGATGGCCGCGACCCGGACGACCGGCGTCCGGCCCAAGGCACGCCTCATGTCTCCCATGGAGTCCCCCTCACCTCCGGGTTTCGCCGCAGACCCTACTCCTGCCCGTAGGCTCTGGGGAGTCGCGCGAAGGAGGGAATGGGAGTGCCGGTGGAGATCACTTGGTGGGGTCATGCCACCTGCACGGTCGAGGACTCGGGTACGCGGGTGCTCACGGATCCGCTGTTCGCGCGCCGGCTCGCGCACCTGCGCAGACGCCGCGGCGCGCCGCCCCCGGCGGAGGCCGCGGTGGCGGATGTGGCGCTGGTGTCGCACCTGCACGCCGACCATCTGCACGTGCCCTCGCTCGCGCGCCTCGCGCCGGGTACCCGGCTGCTGGTGCCGAGGGGCGCACCGCGCCAGGTACCGGGGCTGCGCAGGCTCGCCCACCTCCGGCTCACCGAGGTGGCGCCCGGCGACGAGACCCGCGTCGGCGACCTGGTCCTGCGCACGGTGACCGCGCGGCACGACGGGCGGCGGCTGCCGCTCGGGCCGCACCGGTCGCCTGCCGTGGGCTTTGTGATCGAGGGGGCCGCGCGGACGTACTTCGCCGGGGACACCGGACTGTTCGAGTCGATGGCGCGGGAGGTCGGCCCCGTCGACGTGGCGCTGCTGCCGGTCGGCGGCTGGGGACCGTACCTCGGTCCGGGGCATCTGGACGCGGGGCGCGCGGCGCAGGCGCTCGCGCGGCTCATGCCGCGCAGTGCGGTGCCCGTGCACTACGGCACGTACTGGCCGATCGGTCTGGACGCCGTGCGCCCCCATGAATTCCACTCCCCCGGCGACGAGTTCGTGCGCCTCGCCGCCGTCCACGCCCCCGAGGTGACCGTGCACCGCCTGGGACACGGAGAGCGCGTCCGGCCGGAGGCGGCACGGTGAGGCGAGGCCGGCCCACCGCGGTGCGGTCGGTGACTCCGGAGGTCCGCCCATGACGCTTCTGGCCGCGGCGGGTTCGGCCGTCACCACCGGGTCCACACAGCAGGCGATCGGTTACCCGACGCTCTTCGTGCTGGTGTTGGTCGGGGCGCTGGTGCCGGTGGTGCCGACGGGGGCGCTGGTGAGTTCGGCGGCGGTGGTGGCCTTCCACCAGACGGTGCCCTTCGCGCTGCTGCTGGTGTTCGTGACGGCGTCGTGCGCCGCGTTCCTCGGGGACATCGCGCTGTACTGGCTGGGCCGGCGCGGGATGCGCTCCAGGAACGGTTCGCGCTGGCTGGAGGCGATCCGCCGACGCGCGCCCGAGGACCGGCTCGCCCAGGCCCAGGAGAAGCTCGACGACCACGGTGTGACCGTCCTGGTCCTGTCCCGGCTCGTGCCGGCGGGCCGCGTCCCGGTGATGCTGGCCTGTCTGCTGGCCGAGTTGCCGCTGGGCCGCTTCGCCCGCGGCGACCTCCCCGCCTGCCTCGCCTGGGCCGTCACGTACCAGCTCATCGGCATCCTCGGAGGTTCCCTCTTCGCCGAGCCGTGGCAGGGCGTGGTGGCGGCGGTGGCGCTGACACTGCTGATCAGCGCCGCACCGAGCGTGTGGCGCAGGATGCGCCGGGCCGCCTCCCACTGAGCCGTTGACCGCTACCCCTTACCGGGCAAGGGGGTTCAGTCCAGTACTCGCGAGGCGCCCACCGGCAGGTCCCACAGTTTCTCGCGGGCCAGTCCCGCCCGTTCCCAGGCCGCCCGCACCCGGACCAGCGGTTCCAGGACCGGCTCGGCCGAGAGGACGAACGTGCCCCAGTGCATCGGGGCCATCCGGTGGGCACCCAGGTCCTGGAAGGCCCGCACGGCTTCCTCCGGGTCGCAGTGGACGTCGCTGAGCCACCACCGGGGGTCGTACGCGCCGATCGGCAGCAGCGCGAGGCCGATGCCCGGGTAGCGGCGGCCGATCCGGGAGAACCAGTGGCCGTACCCCGTGTCGCCCGCGAAGTAGACCCTGCGTCCGTCGGTGTCGGTCAGCACCCAGCCGCCCCACAGCGAGCGGCAGGTGTCGGTGAGGGTGCGCTTGGACCAGTGGTGGGCCGGCACGAAGTCGAAGCGAACGCCGCCGAGTTCGGCCGCCTCCCACCAGTCCAGCTCCGTGACGCGGGCGAACCGGCGGCGCAGGAACCAGCCCCCGAGTCCGGCCGGCACGAAGACCGGTGTGTCGCGCGGCAGCCGGCGCAGCGTGGGCGCGTCCAGGTGGTCGTAATGGTTGTGGCTGATGACGACCGCGTCGACGCGAGGCAGGGCGTTCCAGGCGACTCCCACGGGGGTGATCCGGTTCGGGGTGCCGAGGATGCGGCGCGACCAGACAGGGTCGGTGAGGACGGTGAGACCACCGATCCGGATCACCCAACTGGCGTGTCCCGCCCAGGAGACGGCCACGGTGCGGGCGTTCACCCGGGGCAGCGGCTGGGGATCGTACGGCAGGAGCGGGATGTCGGCGAGGCCGTCGGGCCCGGGCCGCACGGCACCCTCCCGGGCGAACCGCGCGAGGGCCCGCAGCCCCGGCAGCGGCGTGGTCAGCCGGTCGGCGAAGGAGACCGGCCAGATCCGCTTCTCCCCCAGGGGGCGGGGCTCGGCGAGCGGATACGGCTCGCCCGTACGCATGCCCGTGCCTGTGTTCGTGCCCGTGTTCGTGCCCGTGCCCGTGGGCGTGATCGCGGTCGTGGTGGTGGTCGACTCGGGCTGCTGCGTCATCGAGGAGGCTCCCATCGCTGAGCGTCGTCACCGAGATCGGAGACCGTCGAGGGCCGATCCGAACAAGGTCAACGCGCGAACCACGTGCGGCAATTCGAGGGGCTCCGGGGACGCGAGGGACGCCGCCCGCTCCTCGGCCGTGGCACCGAGCAGCGCACTCGTCGACAGCCGGACCCTCAGCGCCTCAAGATCGTCCCCGAAGCGGTGCCCGCCGGGTGCGGGCATACCGAGGCGGGTGGTGAGGAAGTCCTCCAGTTCCTGTGCGTCCCCGACGCCGTGCGTGGTGAGCGCGGACCGCAGCGGGCCAAGGTCCGCGTACAGGTGCCGGCCGGCCCGGGGCGGCAGGGCGAGCGCCCCGGCGCTGGTGACGGCGTGGTGCGCGGCGGCGGCCACGCGCGCGTGCAGGCGTACGGCGGCGGTGAGGCGGGCGGTGACCTCGGCGGGCTCGCCCAGCGCGTACGCGGCGGCCGCGGCGACCGGCGTGGCGATACGGGCGCCGAGCGCGGTGAGCACGTCGAGCACGTGGGCCCGCAGCCCGGCACCGGCGTCGGTGTCCGGGAAGCGGGCGACGGCGGCGGGCCAGCCGAGCGGCAGGAAGGCGCCGCCGAGGTCGGTCACCACGGTGACCCGGTCGGGCAGCATCTCGGCGGGGCTGAGCAGCACGGTGTCGTGCGGCTCGTGCACGGTGTCGCGCCAGGACTCGTCGCTGACCAGGTGCAGGCCCTCGGCCGCGGCGGCCTCGACGGTTTCGTGCACCAGTTCGGGCGGGGCGACGGTGGCGGTGGGGTCGTCGGCGACGCACAGGACGAGCAGGCGCGGATCGCCTCCTTCGTCGCGGATCCGGCGGAGGGTCTCCAGCAGGGCGTACGGGTCCGGGACGCCGCCGCACTCGGCCGGTGTCGCCACGTGGAAGGCGGATCTTCCCAGAGCGCGGGTCTCGGGCGCCCACCAGGCGGCGCACGGCCGTGGGACCAGGACGTCGCCGCCGAACACCGCCGTCAGCGCGAGCAGCAGGGCGGGGGCGCCGGGAGCGGCGGCCACCCTTTCCCGCGCGGTCGGCAGGCCGCGCCGCGCCCAGTAACCGCAGGCGGCGTCGAGGAGGGCGGGGCCGCCGCCGGTGGGTTCGGCGTCGGGGCGGTCCGCGGCGGCGGAGAGACGGGCCGCGAGGCCGGGCAGGACGGGGAGTCCCTGGTCGGGGAGGGGCGGGCCGTAGCGGACGGGTCCGTGTCCCTCCGGTTCCGTCCGCCGCATCGGTGCCTCCGCAGTCAGTGGTGCCTGGGCTCGGTCTGCGGGGTGGGCTCGGTCTGCGGGTGCCCTGCCCCTCCCGTCCGGATTGGCGAGTACCCCCGGTCCCGCGCCGCCATGGGTGTCCGTGCGGGTCGGACCGGTCGCGGGCTCAACGGTGCTTGGAGGTGCCCCGGCGGAGCAGGATGCGCTGAACGGCGGCGCCGATCGCGCCCGCGATGAGGAGGCCGCCGGCGATCATGGCCGGGACGGAGTCGGTGAAGGCACCGCCGTCGCCCGCCTGCACCCCGTGCCGCATCCCGTCCGGGTCGAAGGAGGGTGCCCGGCTGTGGTCGCCGTCGGACTCCTTGCCGTGCTGGTCACCGCCGAGCGCCGCGGTGAAGGTCGCACTCCACTGTTTGCCCTGCCCGCCGGGCGCCGCCGGGCACGTGCCGTCGACGCTCCACTCGGACGACTTGCCCGCCCCGTCCGCGCCCCTCTCGAAGTTCCCGGCCGGGGCGATACGGGCGGTGCCGCGGTAGACGAGCCCGGCGGAGGCGCCGGGGCCCGCGGCGGGGGCCGGGACGGTTGCGGGGGCTGTCGCTGGGGCGGGGGCCGTTGCCGGGGCGGGGGCCGTTGCGGGGGCGGGGGCCGTTGCGGGGGCGGGGACGCGGGCTGCCGCGCCCACGAAGCCCGCCCTCGGGACGCGCGCCGCCGCGGGAGCCACGGCTGCCTCGGGGGCCGGGACCGCCGCGGAGCTGGGATCCGTCGCGGGCCTGGGAACCGCCGCTTGCCTGGGGGCGGCCGCGGGGCTGGGAACCGCCGTGGAACTGGGGGCCTTCGGCGGGTCGAGGCTTGTCCCTGGGCCCTGGACTCTCCCGGAACCGGGACCCACCGGGTCCCGTCCCGTGCCGGAATCGGGAACTGCTCCGGGTGCGTCCTCTCCCGAAGGCCCGTAACTCGACGCGGGGTCACCCCCCGCGCCGGGGTCCTGCTCCGCTGCCGGGTCATTGCCCGAAGCCGGATCACGACCCGTTCCGGGATCGTTGCCCGAGGCCGGATCACGGCCCGTCCCGGGTTCGCGACCTGTCCCGGAATCACGACCTGTCCCCGGTTCGCGACCGGCCCCGGGCTCGCGGCCCGAGCCGGGGTCGTCTCCGCCGGACACTCGCTGCAGTTTGACGGTGCCCTGCTCGAAGGCCTGGGAGCCGGCGTCGATGGTGTCGGGCGAGGCGCCGCCGGTCGGCTCACAGGTGACGGACACCGTGACCGTTCCGCCGGGGGCGACCGTGCGCGGGCCGACCTCCGCCGAGGGGTCCCCGGCCGCGACCGGGGCGGCGGCGCCCAGGACGGTGCCGACCAGGGTGGCGGCGGACAGGACACAGGCTCTGCGGCGCATGGGCGGGGCTCCTTCGGGCCGGCTGTGACGGGCTACGGGGCACGACCGCCGCGCCCCGCCCGTCCATCACAGCCCGTCGGCCGCCGCACCGCTCGCGGCCGGGCCCCATTAGCGGGACGCCGGACCGCCGAGCGGGTGACCGGAGCGCCGCACGCTCCCCGAACCCGGATCCGGAACCCGGAAGCCGGAAGCTGGAACCCGGAACCCGGCCAGGGCGTAACAAGCCCTAGTCGGACAGCGACACCAGTTCCTTCTCCAAGCCCCGCCCCCGCTTGTCCACCACGGCGCCCGCGACGTCCGTGAGCTTGCGGTTGGTGCCCTGGGAGATACGGCGGAGGACTCCGAACGCGTCGTCGGCATCGCAGCCCAGGACGTGCATGACGATGCCGCACGCCTGGTCCACGACGGGCCGGGAGCGCAGTGCGGCACCCAGCTGACCGAGCTCGGTGAGCGCGGCACGGTACGAGCGGTCGCCCACGAGACAGGTCGCCGCGAGTTCTCCGAGCGCACGCGCCGGACCGCGCGAGGCGTCCCCCAGGACGCCGGGCCGGAAGCTGTAGAGGCTGAGAGCCACCGTCAGCACCGGACGCCGGAACGGGATGGTGACGCTGGACCGTACGCCCGACTCGAGCGCCACGGCCCGGTACTCCGGCCAGCGCTCCTCGCGCAGCAGGTCCGCCGAGTCGACGGGCTCGCCACGTTCCAGCGCCGCGGGGATGGGCCCGTCGCCCGAGCGGAACTGCACCGAGACCAGTGCGGCGAGGTCGGGGTGGGTGACAGCGGCCGGCGGATCCGTGTCGCCCTCGGACACCAGACTGCTCGCGCCGCAGCACTCACGGGTGCAGCGGACCGCCTGTTCGGCGAGCTCGGACAGCCTCCTTCCCGGCAGGGCGGATTCGGGTGACTCCACTCGCATGTGACCGGTGTGTTCGGTCTCCGGCATGCCTCAGGCCTCCTCTCTTCCCGCGCGTTCCCGCTCGCCAGTGGAGAAAACGGTGTTCACCCGTTCCGCCGCCCCATCCCCCGCGGGGGCCGGACACGTTACGTTCGACGCATGACGCAGACGGACGAATTCGGTGAGCAGCTCGCGGACTTCGTGCGTCGCGTCGCGGAGCTCAAGGCAGCCCGGTCGGTGCCGAACGACAACCTGCCGACGGTACTCGACGCCGCGATCTTCGAACTCGACCATGTGGCCGACCAGTTGTGGCCGTGGTACGAACGGCTCGCCACATCCGGCCCGCCCGCCGCCGCCTCCGCGGACCGGCAGGAGCTCCAGTTGCTGAAGACGGTCTACCAACGGCTGCCGCTGCCGGTCGCGTTGGTGGACCGCGAGACCGTGGTGCGCCGGCTGAACTTCGCGGCGACCACCTTCACCGGAGTGCGGGCGGGCTACGCCACCGGCCGGCCGCTGACCGGATTTCTCGCCCACGCGGACCGGGCGGCGTTTCGCACGCAGTCCGCGGCGGTGGCGCGCGGCGAGGGCGACCGCAGTCTCACCGTCCATCTCCAGCAGCGTCCCGCGGTGCCGGTGCGCGCGACGCTGACCGCGCTGCGCCCCAGCAACGAGCCGCGCACCGGCGTCCTCGTCGTGCTCCAGCCCGCGGACACCCGCGTCCCCGCCATCGGCAGTCCCGTACGCCCGCTGCCGAACCTGTCCGAGACGACCCGGCACGCGACGTTGCTGGAGCTGCTGGACATGATGACCACGGCCCTGCTCACCGCACCCGCCGACGAGGTGCTCGACCGGGCGGCGCGGGTGTTGCACGGACGGTTCGCGGACTGGGTGGTGGCCGACTCGGGGGCCGCCCGGCTCTCCCGTACGACGGTCCTCGGCCCCTCGGAGGAGGAGGCGGCGACCGTGGCCGCGCAGGATCCCGCCGGCTGCCCCCTCGTGGTCGAGGCGGCACGGGGCGGCGCCACGTCCCTCCAGGTGCGGCCCGAGGACCCGGGCGCCTTCGGCCACGACGCCTCGGGCGCCCCGGTCCTCGTCCGGGCCGACGTCACCTCACTCCTGTGCCTGCCGCTGACCGCCCCGGACGGCCCGGTCCGCGGTGTCCTCACCCTGTTCCGCTCGGGCGCCCGCCTGGCCTTCTCGATGGCGGAGGCGCAGGCTATGGACATGATGGCCCGGCACATCGCGCTGGCGATGGGCGCGCCGCGATAGGGCGCGGGGCTGGGGCCCGGGCGGTGACCGCTCACGCGGCGTCCCGCATGACCTGCTCCCTCAGCCGAGTGCAGCACCGGCTGATCAGCCGGGACACATGCATCTGGGAGATCCCCATCTGCTCGGCGATACGGCTCTGGGTCATGTCGTTGAAGAACCGCATGTACAGAATGGCCCGCTCCCGCTCCGGCAGTGCCCGCAGACGGGGCTTGACCGCCTCGCGGTCGACCACGGTGTCGAGCGCCGGATCCGGCGACCCGAGCGCGTCGCTCAGCGAGTAGCCGTCCTCGGCTCCGGGCAGCTCCGCGTCCAGGGAGAGCGCGGTGAAGCTCTCCAGCGCCTCCAGGCCGACCCGGACGTCCTCCTCGCTCATACGGGCGTGCTCGGCGATCTCGGCGACGGTGGGCCGCCGGCCTGAGATGGTCTGTGACAGGTCCTGAGAGGCGAACCGCACACGATTGCGCAGGTCCTGGACGCGACGCGGCACGTGCAGGGTCCACATGTGGTCGCGGAAGTGCCGCTTGATCTCACCGGTGACGGTGGGGACGGCATAGCTCTCGAAGGCGTTGCCGCGTTCGGGGTCGTACCGGTCGACGGCCTTGACCAGGCCGAGGGCCGCGACCTGACGCAGGTCCTCGTAGCTCTCGCCACGGCTGCGGAACCGTCCCGCGAGCCGTTCGGCCATGGGCAGCCACGCCTCGACGATCTCCTCACGGAGCGTGGCGCGCCGCTCCCCCGGGGGGAGCGTGGCGAGCTCGCGGAACGCCTCAGCGGTGTCCGGGGCGTCGTCGTGGGGGTGGTGCTTCGCGCTTGCCTGAGTTCGCATGGTGCGTCGCAACTCCCTTGAAGGTGCCGGGGCCAGGCGTCGCAGGGCAGACGCCAACGTGATGCCGGGCCCCTCGGATGGACGGTCACCGTGGGAGCGCGCCCCTGGTGGACCGGACACACCCGTGGCAAGGGTTCGCCGCTCCCACGGACGTGCCTCCTGTCCGAAGCACTGTGAGTCCGCCTGCCCGGGAGCCCGCGGGGCAAACACCCGGCACGCACCAGCGGACGGGCGCCAGGTTTTCCGCAGGGCGCCGTGGTGACTCGGAAGATGCCGTTTCCGCGCTCTTCCCCACGGGAGGTCCCATGAGCACCAAGGTCGCCGACCACGTCCTGCAGAGGCTGCGCGAGTGGGGTGTGACGGACATCTTCAGTTATCCCGGCGACGGCATCAACGGCCTGCTCGCCGCGTGGGGACGGGCCGAGAACCAGCCGAGGTTCGTACAGTCGCGGCACGAGGAGATGGCCGCGTTCCAGGCGGTCGGTTACGCGAAGTTCAGCGGCCGTCTCGGAGTGTGCGCGGCCACGTCGGGGCCGGGCGCGATCCACCTGCTCAACGGCCTGTACGACGCCAAGCTGGACCATGTGCCGGTGCTGGCGATCGTGGGCCAGACGGATCGTACGGCGATGGGGGGCTCGTACCAGCAGGAGGTGGACCTGCACACGCTGTTCAAGGACGTCGCGTCGGACTTCGTGGAGACGGTGACGGTGCCGGAACAGCTGCCGAACGTGCTGGACCGGGCGATCCGCACCGCGTACGCGCGCCGCGCCCCCACCGCAGTGATCATCCCCGGTGACGTACAGGAGCTCGACTACGCCGCCCCCACCCACGAGTTCAAGATGGTCCCCTCCAGCCTGGACCGCAGTGCGTGGACCGCGGTCCCCTCGCAGGAGTCGCTGGAGCGGGCCGCCGAGGTCCTCAACGCCGGTGACAAGGTGGCCATTCTGATCGGCCAGGGCGCCCGCGGGGCCCGCGCCGAGGTGGAGCGGATCGCCGGGCTGCTGGGCGCGGGCGTCGCGAAGGCGCTGCTCGGCAAGGACGCGCTGAGCGACGAACTGCCGTATGTGACGGGCGCGATCGGGCTGCTGGGCACCCGCCCCTCGTACGAGTTGATGCGCGACTGCGACACGCTGCTGACCATCGGCTCGTCGTTCCCGTACTCCCAGTTCCTGCCGGACTACGGCAAGGCGCGGGCGGTACAGATCGACATCGACCCGCACATGGTGGGCATGCGCTATCCGTACGAGGTGAACCTGGTCGGCGACGCGCGGGCCACCTTGCAGCGCCTGATCCCGCTGCTGAACGAGGACCGGGGCCGCGAGTGGTACGACACGGTGTGCGCGAACGTCGCCCGCTGGCGCGAGGTGATGGGGCGGCGCGCGGAGCTGTCGGCCGATCCGATCAACCCGGAGTACGTGGCCCATGTGCTGGACCCGCTGCTGCCCGGCAACGCGATCATCACCTCGGACTCCGGTTCGGCGGCGAACTGGTACGCGCGGCACCTCACGATGCGCGGCGGCATGCGGGGGTCCCTGTCGGGCACGCTGGCGACGATGGGCTGCGGGGTGCCGTACGCGATCGGCGCGAAGTTCGCGCATCCGGAGCGTCCGGCGATCGCGCTGGTCGGGGACGGCGCGATGCAGATGAACGGCATGGCGGAGCTGATCACGGCGGCCAAGTACCAGGACCGCTGGGAGGACCCGCGGCTGGTGGTGGGCATCTTGAACAACCACGACCTGAACCAGGTGACGTGGGAGATGCGGGCGATGGAGGGCTCGCCGTCCTTCCTGCCCTCACAGGAGATCCCGGACGTCCAGTACGCCGCCTTCGCCCGCTCCCTGGGCCTGACCGGTATCCGTGTGGAGAAGCCCGGGGACGTCGAGGCCGGCTGGCGGGCGGGCCTGGACGCGGACGGCCCCGCGGTGATCGAGTTCCTGACGGACCCGGCCGTCCCGCCGGTCCCGCCGCACGCGACCTGGGAGCAGATGGAGTCCACGGCCGCGGCCATACTCAAGGGTGACGCGGACCGGGGCGGGATGGTGCGGCAGGGTTTCAAGGCGAAGGTGCAGGAGTTCCTGCCGGGGCACGAGAAGAAGCAGTAGTGCCGCTGTTGAATGGCACTGAATGGTTCAGTAGCGCAGTGAACTGTTCAGTGCCCCGCCTGTCGGCGGGTCTGTCCGCTCGCTGGTGTGATCGTGGGAAGGCATCAGTCGCGGCCGTGGATCGCGTCGGATGAACCGGGTGGCTCATCGAGCCGAGCCGGGGCCGGAGCTGGTCGAGGGTCGACCGCGAGTGCCGGACCGGCAGTGACCCGCGCACCGGAAAGCAGGTCTATCCGGGCTGGCCGGTCGGCAGTGAGGCGCCAGTGGTGAACGCGGCGGGCGAGGTGCTGTCCGGCTGGAGCGGCTAATGGGGCACCGCAGCACCGGCGCGCGCGAACTTCTGGCGGTACTGGATCTGCGCCGCTTCCGAGACGGCGGCGGGAAGCTGCTGATGTACGCGGGCTGGGCCGCCCCGGTCGTCTCCGCCTACGACACGATCGACTACTACCGTCAGATGGTCCGCGCCACCGCGCCCGGCCCGAAGAAGAACAGGGAGGACTTCGCCCGGCTGTTCATGGCGCCCGGCATGACCCACTGCGGCGGCGGGCCCGGACCCAAGCGGTTCGACACGCTGGCCCCGGTCGTCCGCTGGGTCGAGCGGGGCACCGCGCCGACCGAGATCACCGCGACCAAGTACGTCAACGACGACCCCGCCCAGGGCGTGGCGCTGATCCGGAACCTGCGTCCGTACCCGACCGGTACCAGTCCCGCTGCTCTGCCGCGCTGAACTCCCAGCAGGCCCGTTCCGCCTCGGCCGGATGATCGGTTGGCCATGTGGGGGAGGAACCCGCCGACAGTGCGTAGCTCGTCGGCAAGCGGATGCTCGGCCAGGGCCGAGACGAGGGCGACCAGTCATACCTGCTGTTGCCGGTCGTCCCATGAGCCTCCCGCACCTGCGCTCTTTTCCCTCGTCCGACAGCCGCTACCCGACCAGCGCGCGGCCCACGGCCGAGGGCGCCGCGCAGAAAGCCCTTTCCGTGAGGGTCGGGGCGGCCTAGCGTGCGGCCCATGGATGATCTGGAATTGGCCGAGCCCGAACGGGGGCCGTCCGCGGGACCCTCCACCGGGCATCTCGACCACTGCCCCTGGCTGTTCGCCGAGGATGCCTCCGCGGAACAGCGGGACGCGCAGGGGGACCGGCAGCGGTCCATCGGCGGGGACCGCGAGATCGGTGAGCGGTGCTACGTGGCCGGGTCCGCGGCGGTGTTCCCGGACCGGCTGCGGCTCGGCGACGACTCGTACATCGCCGCGCACGCCTACGTCACCGGGGACGTGACCACGGGCAGCGACTGCACGCTGAACCCGTTCACGGTCGTCCGGGGCAGGGTCACGCTGGGCAACGGGGTGCGGATCGGCGCGCACACCTCGCTGCTGGGCTTCAACCACTCCATGGCGCCGGACCGGCCCGTGTTCCGGCAGCCGCACACCAGCGAGGGCATCACCGTCGGGGACGACGTGTGGATCGGCTCGCACGTGGTCGTCGTGGACGGAGTGACCATCGGGGACCACTGTGTGATCGGTGCCGGGGCGGTGGTCACGAAGGACCTGCCGGCGTGGACGGTGGCGGCGGGGAACCCGGCCCGTCCCCTGCGCGACCGGCGGAACACGAGCGGCCGGGGTGGGGCGGCTGCCCGGCCGTCCCGTGGGGCGGCGGGTGCGGGCGGCGACGCTCTGGCGCGGTTCGCCGGGACGGCACGTGCCCAGGCCGCCGGTCTCCTGGCCCGCTGCTGGGACGGTGAGCGGTATGTCGACCGGCCCGGCGCGGCGCCCACCGTACGGGCGCACTGCGACGCGGTGGAGATCGCGGATCTGCTGCTGGGCTCGGCGCCGGTGGAGCTGACCGGCGAGGAGCACGTCGGGCGGCTGGCCGGGCTGCAGGACGCGGACACGGGGCTGGTTCCGGAGTTCGGCGAGCCGGCGCCCGTGCCGGAGGCCGACGGTTTCGTCGGCGAGGGGCCCGCGCTGTACCACGTGCTGTCCGTCGGGTACGCCCTCGATCTGCTGGGCGCCTCCTTCCCTCATCCGGTGCGCGGTGTACGGGAGATGACCGCCGGGCAGCTCGTCGCGCGGCTGGAGGGGCTGCCCTGGCGGGACGGGGCGTGGGGTGCCGGGGCGTGGATCGACGCGTGGGCGACGGCGGCGCACTGGAACCTGCGGCACGCCGGGGGCGACGGTGGGGAGCCGGGCACGCTGGAGGCGCTGTTCGGCTGGCTGCTGACCCGGGCCGACCCGTGGACGGGAATGTGGGGCACCCCCTCGGCCGACGCCGGGCGCCTCCAGGTGGTCAACGGCTACTACCGCCTGACGCGCGGGTCCTTCGCCCAGTTCGGGATGCCGGTGCCGTACCCGGAGCGGGTCGTGGACGCGGTCCTGGACCACGCCCGCGACACGCGTCACTTCGGGGCGGGCCGGGAGAACGCCTGCAACGTGCTGGACGTCGCGCATCCGCTGTGGCTGTGCGGCCGGCAGCTCGGCGCGCTCGCCGGGGACGGCGGGGACGGCGGATACCGTTCGGCCGAGATCCGCGCCTGGGCCGAACACCAACTCGCCCTCGCGCTCGCCCGCTGGCACGACGGCCAGGGCTTCGGCTTCGGCCCCGGCACCAGCGGTCCGGGCCCGGAACCGGGCCTCCAGGGCACCGAGATGTGGCTGGCGATCATCTGGCTCCTCGCCGATCTCCTGGGCCGCTCCGACGCCCTGGGCTACCGGCCGCGCGGCGTCCACCGCCCGGAGCCGTCCCGCCGAAGGTGACGGGGGCGGGCGCGTGCTGGGTGACGGGCGCGTGACGGGAGACGGGAGCGCAAACCCGACCGGCCCGGTGTCGACGTCCGGTCAGCGGGTACGCGGTCGGCCACCCCCGAGGATCTGGAGGGAGTCATGCAGCGAGGCAGCGACCGGCTGAGTGTCCACCGCGACGACGAAATGAAGCACGAACTACAGGGTCTTCTCCGCTCCGGCCACCCCACCCGCACGGAGGAGTGGCACGACCCGGAGCCGACCGCCGACGACGACCCGGAGGTCGCGGGCGGTCCCGTGACGCCGACCCGTTCACCGGCCCGCCTGGAGGCTCTGCGCTTCGAGCTGGGCCGCATCCTGGGCCGTACCTCGTTCCCGGCCCGCCCCCGCGAGCTGATGGGCATCCTGCGCGAGAAGCACGCCCCGGACGTCCTCGTCGAGGCCCTGGAACGGCTGCCGAGGAACGCGCGGTACGGCACGGCGCACGAACTCGCGGAAGCGGTGGTCCGGGTCGAGGAACGCGGCCGGGAGGGGCGCTGAGGAGAGCGCGGAACCCGCACACGACCGGGAGCACCGTCACCCACCGGCACGCATAGGCACCCCGCTCAGGGGTACTGCGGGCGTCGGCACCTTGACGCACCACCCCCGTACCCGACAGCCCGGGGGAACGCACGAAAGGACCACACCATGGCTGATCTCGTCAGGGAGGTCATGACTCCCGGCGTCGTCGCGGTCCGGCCGGACGCCTCGCTCGTGGAAGCCGCGCAGCTGATGCGGGCGCAGGACATCGGTGACGTCCTCGTGGCCGGCGGCCGGGAGGTCATCGGCGTACTGACCGACCGCGACATCACGCTGCGTGCCGTGGCCGACGGCGCCGACCCGCTCACCGTGAGCGCCGGGGCCGTCTGCACGCCCCACCCGGTGGTGATCGGCCCCGACGACGACGTGTCGGCCGCGGTGGAGCTGATGCGGAGACACGCGGTGCGGCGGCTCCCGGTCGTCGAGGACGGGCACGCGGTGGGCATGGTGAGCCTCGGGGACCTCGCGGTGTCGCAGGACCCGGCGTCGGCGCTCGCCGACATCAGTCGCGCCGGGCCGCACAGCCGGCCGGGCACGCCCCCCGCCGGGTGACGTACACGTACGCCACGCAGAAACGCCGAAAGGACTCTGAACACCATGCGCATCGCATTCCTGACCGCACCCGAAGGCGTCGAGCAGATCGAGCTCACCGAGCCGTGGCGGGCCGTGTCCGACGCCGGCCACGAGCCCGTGCTCGTCTCGACGAAGGCCGGTGAGGTGCAGGCCTTCCACCACCTCGACAAGGCGGACACCTTCCCCGTGGACGAGGTCGTCGGCGAGGTGTCGGCCGGGTCCTTCGACGGGCTGGTCCTGCCGGGCGGTGTGGCCAACCCGGACTTCCTGCGCCTGGACAAGCGGGCCGTGTCTTTCGCGCGGGACTTCTTCGAGCAGGGCCGCCCGGTCGCCGCGATCTGTCACGCGCCGTGGACGCTGGTCGAGGCGGACGTCGTCCGCGGCCGCGTCCTCACCTCGTGGCCGAGCCTGCGCACGGACATCCGCAACGCGGGCGGCGAGTGGGTCGACGAGCAGGTGAAGATCTGCGACCACGGCCCCAACAAGCTGATCACCAGCCGTAAGCCGGACGACCTCAAGGCGTTCTGTGAAGCGTTCCTGGAGGAGTTCGCCAAGGCCAAGGAGGCCGTCTGATGGGTGTCGTCAGGAAGCTCGGCAGGCAGTCCGACACACAGCGGAACGACCAGGACACGGACGACCGCAAGCAACGGCAGCGCGAGGAATTCCAGGCGGACGACCCGGCCGGCGGGCCACTCACCACCGACCAGGGCGTCGAGGTCGACCACACCGATGACTCGCTGACCGTCGGCGAGCGCGGGCCCACGCTCATGGAGGACTTCCACTTCCGGGAGAAGCTCACCCACTTCGACCATGAGCGCATCCCCGAGCGGGTGGTGCACGCACGGGGCTCCGGGGCGTACGGCTACTTCGAACCGTACGAGTCCTGCGCGGAGTTCACCCGTGCCGCCTTCCTCCAGGACCCGTCCGTGCGGACGCCGGTGTTCGTGCGGTTCTCGACGGTGCAGGGACCGCGCGGCTCGGCGGACACCGTACGGGACGTGCGCGGCTTCGCGACCAAGTTCTACACGTCGGAGGGCAACTACGACCTCGTCGCGAACAACTTCCCCGTCTTCTTCATCCAGGACGGAATCAAGTTCCCCGACTTCGTGCACGCGCTCAAGCCGGAGCCGCACAACGAGATCCCCACGGGCGCGTCCGCGCACGACACGCTGTGGGACTTCGTCTCGCTCCAGCCGGAGACACTGCACGCGATCATGTGGCTGATGTCGGACCGGGCGATCCCGCGCAGTTTCCGCATGATGCAGGGCTTCGGTGTGCACACCTTCCGGTTCGTGAACGCGGACGGCAAGGGCACGTTCGTGAAGTTCCACTGGAAGCCGAAGCTGGGCGTGCACTCGCTGGTGTGGGACGAGGCGCAGGAGTGCCAGGGCCGGGATCCGGACTTCAACCGGCGGGATCTGTGGGACGCGATCGCGGCGGGCGAGTACCCGGAGTACGAGCTGGGTGTCCAGCTCGTGCCGGAGGAGGACGAGTTCGCGTTCGACTTCGACCTGCTCGACGCCACGAAGATCATCCCGGAGGAGCAGGTGCCGGTGCGGCCGATCGGCCGGATGGTGCTGGACCGCAACCCGGAGAATTTCTTCGCGGAGACGGAACAGGTGGCGTTCCACACGGGCAACATCGTCCCGGGCATCGACTTCACCAACGACCCGCTGCTCCAGGCCCGCAACTTCTCCTACCTGGACACGCAGCTGATCCGGCTCGGCGGCCCCAACTTCGCGCAGCTGCCGGTCAACCGCCCGGTCGCACCGGTACGCACCAATCAGCGCGACGGCTACCACCAGAGCGCGCTCCACTCCGGTACGAACTACTTCCCGAACTCGCTCGGCGGCGGCTGCCCCGCCCACGCGGGCGTCGACGGGAGCGCGTACACGCACTACGCGGAACGTGTGGACGGCGCGACGATCCGGCGTCGCAGTGCGAGCTTCCAGGACCACTACAGCCAGGCCGCGATGTTCTGGAACAGCATGGCGGACTGGGAGAAGCGGCACATCGTGGAGGCGTTCCGCTTCGAGCTCGGCAAGGTCAACGCCCGGACGGTCCGTTCCCGCACGGTGGAGGAGCTCGCCAAGGTGGACCCGGAGCTGGCCGCGCGGGTGGCGGCCGGCATCGGCGTGCCGGAGCCGGCGCGGAACGAGTCGATCGCGCACAAGCTGGTCTCCCCCGCCCTCAGCCTGGAGTCGCTGCGCGGCGGCGGGTCGATCCGCACCCGGCAGATCGCGGTGCTCGTCGCCGACGGCGTGGACGCCCAGCAGGTCACCTCCGCGCGCGACGCGCTGGCCGCCGAGGGCGCGATCGTGGAGGCGATCGCCGCCACGGACGGGACCGTGCTCGGCTCGGACGGCGAGCGGTACGCCGTGGACCGGGCGCTGCCGACCGTGGCGTCCGTGCTGTACGACGCGGTGCTGCTGCCCGGCGGGCCCACGGGTACTCCGGCCCATGTGGGCGATCCGGACGTCCTGCGGTTCGTGCGGAGCGCCTACCGGCACGGGAAGCCGGTCGGGGCCCTCGGCTCGGGTGTCGGCCTGGTGTCGGCGCTGGAGCCCGAGGGGCTGCTGCTGTGCGCCGAGTTCCATCATGTGGTCGCCGACCGGGGCGTGGTGACGGACACCGCGCCGGGCACACCGAGCGAGGAGTTCCTGCGGGCGTTCGTGGAGGCGGTGGGCCAGCACCGCCACTGGGACCGGCCGCCGGTGCGCTGCTGACGTCCGGCGAAGGCAGGAGCGGCGAAACGCCAGGTCCCGGCCGCCGAGCGGCCGGGACCTGGCGTTGTCGCGTGGTCGTGGTTCTGGCTGTCAGGCCTGGTCGTCCAGGTATGAGGCCACCCACGCCAGCGGGGCGTTCCAGTTGATGGTGACCTCGTTCGTGGACCAGGCTTCGAGGTCGTCGACGTAGCACTTCGCCGGGGCGCAGCCCTTGAGCTTGGTCTGGGCGATCGGGTCGTCGAGCGACGAGTTCGGACCGCCCGCCACGGCACCGGGGGCCGGCTGCGGCAGCTTGGGGTCCTTCTGCTTGGCCCAGAAGCGGTGGTGCTGGTTGTGCGCGTACCGCTCGCCGTAGCCGGTGACGTACGACATGCCCATCGGGTTGCGGCCCAGGATGTAGTCCATGCCGCTCGTCACCGCGTCGCGGTACTTGGTGTCACCGGTGATGTCGCTCGCGGTGGCGAGGACGACCATGTTGTTCAGCACCTGACCGTTGGAGCCCCACTGGTAGCGGCCTCCGTCGGGGGCGTACGGGACGCCGAACGCGGCCTTGCGGGCATCGGCGGCGTAGCGGTCGGCGGCCTGGGTGACGGTCTTCTTCACGGCCTTGGTCTCGGCCTCGCCCAGCTTGTTCGGCACGGTGGCCAGGTCCAGGGCGCCGAGCCCGCCGACCGACTGCCAGGAGACGCCGGCGGCCGGGAACAGTGCCTTGCTGTCGTTGTGGAGGGGGGAGTCCAGGACGGCCTGGCGGTACTCCTTGTCGCCCGTCGTGATGAACAGCTCGGCCGCGGCCCAGTAGAACTCGTCCTTGGCCTCGTAGTCGCTGTAGGCGCCGCCGCCGGTGGCGTCGCCCGGGTCGGCGAACATCTTCGGGTTGGCCTTCGCGGCGTCCCAGGCGGCGCGGGCGGCGTTCAGGGACTTGGCGGCGAACTTCGCGTCGTACGGCTCGAAGAGGCGCGCGGCCTGGGCGGCGGTGGCGGCCAGGTTGAGGGTGGCGGCGGTGGACGGGGCGTGCAGCTCGCGCTGGCCGTCGCTCTTGTCGGCCCGCAGCGGCAGGGCGGACCACTGGGCGTCGTGGATCTTGTGGTGGGCCATGCCCGCGAGCTTCTGACCCTTGGGCACCTGCATCTTCAGCAGGAAGTCCATCTCCCAGCGGGCCTCGTCGAGGATGTCCGGCACGCCGTTGCCGTGCTCCGGCACGACGAGCCGGCCGTCGCCGAGGGCCTTGCCGTCGGCGCCCTTGGTGTGCAGGGTGCGCTCGTAGGAGGACATCAACTGGGCGACGGAGATACCGCCGTTGACGACGTACTTGCCGTAGTCGCCCGCGTCGTACCAGCCGCCGCTGACGTCGAGGCTGTAGTCGCAGACCTGCGGCTGGCAGGGGACCTTCTGGTCGCTGGACGCCGCGCCGTCGACGTGGCCGGCGGGGCGGGAGTACTCCTTGCCGACGAGGTCGGCGTCGATCTTGATACCGCTTCGGTTCTGGTAGAAGTACGCGAGCGCGTCGGTGCGCAGCTGCGAGTAGATGTTGTCGGCGATGGCGAAGGGCTCGCTCTTCTGACCGTCGATGGAGACGGTGTAGCCCTTACCGCTCTTGGTGACCTTGCTGAAGTCGAAGGTGTGGACGTTCTCGCCGGAGGACGGGTCGACACCGGCGGGCACGGTCGTCCCCTTGGCCACCTCCTTGCCGTCCGCGTCCTTGAGGGACCAGGACAGCGGCGTCTTGGCCTTGGTGACGACGGTGCCCTTCTTGGGGCTGCCGGTCTGGTACCCGACCTGGTTCACCTGCACGGTCGGGGCGGGGCCGGTTGCTGAGGCGACCGGCTTGGACAGCTGCGGCTCGACCTCCGCGGAGGTCGAGCGACCGGGTAGCGAGTCGAAACCGTCGGCGATGGTGGGGACGGCGACAGCGCCGACCACGACACCGGCGACGGTCGCGACCGCCAGCTTGCGGCGTCCGCCACGGTTCAGCCGGTCCAGCACGTGGGCCATACGGGGGAGCGGGCGAGGCACCAGGAGGTTCCTTCCGAGGTGGGGGCAGGAAATCCGCGGTCTTCCAACCGCCGCACCGACTGTAGGAGGGAAACCTGGTCGTAATCGCCGTACGCGTGAGCGAAGTTGAGAACCTTCAATTGAACGAAAGGCGCGTACCTCAATTGAGGTACGCGCCTGGTGGTGCCCGTCAGAACGGGTACGGAGCGATCTTCAGAGACGTAGACAGCCACCCTTTGCAAACGTGTAATGACACAGGGTGGCGCATGAGTGGTGGAGGGAGGCGGTCAGACCGCCTGAAGACGGAGTGCGGTTCCTCAGGGCCGCCGCCCGAGCAGGCACAGCAGCTTCGTCTGGACGTCCGCGTCGGGGGGCGGTTCCACCGGCTCCGCGAACTGTCCGCTCTTGGCCAAGTCGGCTGCGTACGGCGTCACTTCGCGCACCGTGAACTGCAACAGGTCGTCCGGCAGCCGCTCGTCGGCTCCGATGGCGCGCGACAGGTCCCAGCTGTGGACGACGAGATCGGCGACCATCTGCCCGCAGTAGTTGACGGCCGGGGTGTCGCCGTGGCAGAGGTGGACGACGCGGTCGAGCGCGCCCGGCGCGGTGAACGCCTCGCGGGTGGCGCGGGCCGCCGTGTCCCAGGAGGCGGCCGGGTCGGAGCCGAGCATGTCGCCGTCGAAGGTGCCGCCGACCTCCTCGATCATGCAGCCGTGGAGGACCAGCGGCGGCGCCCACAGCTGCTCGGAGACGAGGTGGTTGACGAGGTCGCGCACCGTCCACTCGGCGCAGGGCGTGCCCGCCTCCCACTGGTCGTCGCGGACGGCGTGGGCGAGGGCGCCGAACAGGTCGAGGGCCTCCTCCAGCCGGGTGAGCAGCGGGTTTCCTTCGTCCGCGCCGGTCATGACTCAGCGAGTTTCCGGCACCGCGCGCCCTGACGCGTGCGTCCGGCGGCCACCGGGCGGCGGGGGTTGCGGCGCAGGTACTCGCCCTCCAGCTGCGCCATGCGCATGTTGTGGGCGCGCAGCGCGTCGTTCGATCCGTACAGCAGCGTGTCATGGCGTGTGCGGTGGATCGTCTCCAGCTCTTTCATCAGCTGCTGGTCGTCCAGCCGGACCGGGTCGACTCCGTTCATGGTGCTACCCCACTCGTCGTGTCCTTCGGTGCCGTCCGGGTACCCGCCCGGCAAGCCGTACCCCAGGGGCATCCGGGAGGGAGCCATGGATCTCGCCTTTCTGCATCCACTCTACGAACATCCGGGGCCTTGGGCCTCCGTCTATGTCGACACGTCCTCGCACACGGAGTCCACTCCTCATGAGCGTTCCCTGGTGGCCGCGGCGGTCTCCCGGGAGCTCGCCGCCCAGGGCGCCGACGAGCCGACCCGCGCGGCCGTGCACCGGGCGGTGGACGAGCTGCGCCACTCCTCCGAGCCGCACGGCCGGGCCTTCTTCGCCAGGTCGGGCGAGGTGGTGCTGGATCCGCCGCTCGCGCACGCGCCGCCGGGCACCTCGGCGCACTGGGCTCCGCTGCCGCGCGCCACACCGCTGCTGGAACTGGCCGGGGAGGACGCGGTGTGCGTGGTGGCGTACGTGGACCGGCGGGGCGCCGAGTTCGAGCTGCGCGGCTCACGCGGCAGCCAGGACGCGGGGACGGTGGCCGGCCGGCAGTGGCCCGTACACCGTACGAGCACCGCTGACTGGTCGGAGCGGCACTTCCAGCTGCGGGTGGAGAACACCTGGGAGCACAACGCGGCGGAGATCGCCGACGCGCTCGCCGTGTGCCAGGAGGAGACCCGGGCCGACCTGCTGGTCCTCGCCGGCGAGGAGCGCACGCGGCACGCCGTGCGGGAACGGCTTCCGCAGCGGCTGCACGACCTCGTGGTGGAGACCCGGCACGGCTCCGGCAGCCGGCTGCTGGACGAGGACGTGGAGCGGGCGCGGGCCGAGCACGCGCACCGGCGGGCCGCGGAGGAGCTGGAGCGTTTCGTCGCGGCGCGGTCCCCGGACGCCGAGGGGCGCACGGCCGCCGTGGAGGGCGTGCCCGCGCTGGTGGAGGCCGCCCGGGAGCACCGTATCGACGAGTTGCTGGTCCGCCCGGCCGGGCCCGACGCGCACCGTGAGGTGTGGATCGGCGAGGACCCGGACCAGCTGGCGGTCCGGCGCACGGACCTGAGGACGCTGGGCGAGCAGCACTCGTGGGCGGCCCGTGCGGACGACGCCCTGCTGCGCTCCGCGGTCGCGACGGCCGCCCCGGCGCTGTCGGTGACGGCCGCCACGGCGGAGGAGGTGCCCGTGGGCGGACTGGGGGCGCTGCTGCGCTGGACGTGACCGGGTGTGAGGAGTTGCGGTACAGGAAACGCCAATGAGATTGATCTTGATGAGTGAGCACACTTGCCGGGAGCGTTACGGTCCGCCTCGTGCCGGTGGGGTTCCGGACTGACGAGCAGGCCGGGGCGTACAGGACGTTCAGGGAGGTGCCCACGCGCCCAGAGCTGGAGCGGTTCCTCTTCCTCGGCGGAGAGCCCGTGATCTGATCGCGCTGCGGCGTACGGACGCGCACCGGCTCTTCCTGGGCCGCTACCTGTTCCGCGGAGGCGTTTACGGGTGGCGGGTGAGCTTTTCAGGGGCGGTCAGGCGGTCGGCATCCTGCTGGGCGTGGTCGGCCGAGGCGAGAGCGAGGTTCGCCTCGATCTCCTCCAGGACCCGCACCGCCTTCGCCTTTCCCTCGCGGGACAGTTCCCGCGTGGCGCATTCCTCCAGCTCGGCCCAGATCTCGGCGACCTGGTGGCGCGGGGCGAGGCTGGCGTCGGTGGGTTCGATGGTGGTCGCCCGCTTGTCGGTGGCACTGGGGCGGCGACGGACGAAGCCGGCATGTTCGAGCCGTTTGACGGTGCGGGTCATGGTGGCCGCGTCCGAGCCGAGGAGCCGGACGAGGTCGGTCTGGCGCTGCGGGCCCAGGTCCCACAGCTGCATCATCACCAGCTCCTGCCCGGGGTGGAGTCCGACGCGGCGCAGGAGCTGGCCGGCCAGCCTGACCGGGCCACCTCCTTCGGCGGAGACCACCGCGGCTACACCGACTACCCCCCTCTCGGATGAGCGGCGCGACCGAGAAACGGAGGCACCTGGGATGATCTCGGACCACAGCACTCCCGCGCCCCGGAGAAGACCAAGGTCCGGCTGAACGGCATCGTGGACCGCACAACCACCGTGGCTGTGCCGACCCTGCGGGATCTGGACCTATCTGACGCGCTCCACCCGTCGCTCGTCCCACACCGGCTCCGGCGTCTCGCGGACGCGGCCGTCGGAGCCGAAGACGAGATAGCGGTCGAACGAACGAGCGAACCAGCGGTCGTGGGTGACCGCGAGGACCGTGCCGTCGAAGGCCTCCAGGCCCTCCTGGAGCGCCTCGGCGGACTCCAGGTCCAGGTTGTCCGTCGGCTCGTCCAGCAGCAGCGCGGTGGCGCCCTCCAGCTCCAGGAGCAGGATCTGGAAGCGGGCCTGCTGGCCGCCGGAGAGGCGGTCGAAACGCTGCTCGGCCTGGCCCGTCAGCTCGTAGCGGCGCAGCCGCGACATGGCGGCGCCACGGTCCTGGGCGTGCTCCTTCCACAGGATGTCGAGCAGGGTGCGCCCCTCCAGCTCCGGATGGGAGTGGGTCTGCGCGAAGTGGCCGGGCACGACCCGGGCGCCCAGCTTCCACTCCCCCGTGTGCGCCACGTCGTCTCCCGCGAGCAGCCGCAGGAAGTGCGACTTTCCGGAGCCGTTGGAACCGAGGACCGCGACGCGTTCGCCGTAGAACACCTCCAGGTCGAAGGGTTTCATCAGTCCGGTGAGCTCAAGCCGCTCGCAGGTGACGGCCCGCACGCCGGTGCGGCCGCCCTTGAGCCGCATCCTGATGTCCTGTTCGCGCGGCGGCTCCGGCGGCGGTCCGGCCTCCTCGAACTTACGCAGCCGGGTCTGGGCGGCCGCGTACCGCGAGGCCATTTCGTGGCTGACCGCGGCGGCCTGACGCAGGTTCAGCACGAGCTTCTTCAGCTGGGCGTGCTTCTCGTCCCAGCGGCGGCGCAACTCCTCGAACCGCGCGAAGCGTTCACGGCGCGCCTCGTGGTAGGTGGCGAACCCGCCGCCGTGCACCCACGCGTCCGCGCCCGCAGGGCCCGGTTCCACGCTCACGATCTTCTCGGCGGCACGGGCCAGCAGCTCCCGGTCGTGCGAGACGAAGAGCACGGTCTTGCGGGTCTCCCTCAGCCGCTCCTCCAGCCAGCGCTTGCCGGGGACGTCGAGATAGTTGTCGGGCTCGTCGAGGAGCAGCACCTCGTCACTGCCGCGCAGCAGGGCCTCCAGCACGAGCCGCTTCTGCTCACCGCCGGACAGGGTGCTCACCTGCCGCCACCGCGCCTTCTCGTACGGCACGCCGAGCGCCGCCGTGGTGCAGATGTCCCAGAGCGTCTCCGCCTCGTACCCGCGCGCCTCGGCCCAGTCGGCGAGGGCCTGCGCGTACCGGAGCTGGGCGGCCTCGTCGTCCACGGTCATGAGGGCGTGCTCGGCGGCGTCGACGGCCCGGGCCGCCTCCCGGACACGGGGCGGCGCCACGGACACGAGCAGGTCCCGCACGGTCGTCTCGTCCCGCACGGACCCCACGAACTGCCGCATCACCCCCAGCCCGCCGCTCACCCCGACACTCCCGCCGTGGGGCTTCAACTCGCCCGAGAGCAGCCGCAGCAGCGTGGTCTTCCCGGCGCCGTTGGGCCCGACGAGGGCGACGACGGCCCCCTCGCCGACCCGGAAGGACACGTCACCGAGCAACACCCTTCCGTCGGGAAGGCAGTACTCCAGGTGCGCGGCTTCCAGGTGTCCCATGAGCAGGGATTGTCCGGGCCGCCCGGACCGTCGGGCAAGCGCTTTTCGAGGGGTGGACGAGTGTCCCCCGGGCGGCCCCGACTTGACACGAAGTGGCCGCCCTGGGGTACCCGTGCCCCATGAGCCCAGATGTCGATCTCACCGTCCGCCCCCCGGGTCACCACATCCTCCGGGACCGTTTCCTGACGGCGGACACCCGTCTGTTCGAGGCGGTGGCGGCCCGCCACTGGCCGGGGGCGGGCCCCGTGCTGCCCCGGCTGAGCCGCGCCGCGAACCACGGGGTGCTGTGGTTCGCCACGGCGGCGGCCCTCACCGCGACCCGGAGCCCGAGGGCCCGCAGGGCGGCCATCCGGGGCGTGGCGTCGCTCGCTCTCGCCTCGGCGACGATCAACACCCTCGGCAAACGTTCGGTGCGCCGCCCCCGGCCGCTCCTCGACAACGTGCCGGTGGTCCGGCAGCTGAAGCGGCAGCCGATCACCACGTCGTTCCCGTCCGGGCACTCGGCGTCCGCGGCGGCGTTCGCGACGGGTGTCGCCCTGGAGTCCCGCGGCTGGGGTGCGGCCGTCGCACCGGTGGCCGCCGCGGTCGCGCTGTCCCGCGTCTACACGGGCGTCCACTTCCCGAGCGACGTCCTGGTGGGCGCCGCCCTCGGCGTCGGCGCCGCCTACGCCGTACGCGGCCTCGTGCCGACCCGCGACCTGCTCCCGCCGCCCGGCCGCCCGCACGCCGACGCACCCGTCCTGCCCGACGGCGAGGGCCTGGTCGTCGTCGCCAACGGAGGCGCGGCGACCGCGGGCCGCGTGCGCGCGCTGCGGAACGCCCTGCCCCGCGCCGAGGCCGTCGAGTGCGCACCGGACGAGCTGAGGACCGAGTTGGAGAAGGCGGCCACGCGTGCGCGGGTGCTCGGCGTGTGCGGCGGCGACGGCACGGTGAACACGGCGGCGGAGGTGGCCCTGCGGCACGGCATCCCTCTCGCCGTCCTCCCCGGCGGCACGCTCAACCACTTCGCGCAGGACCTGGGCGTGGAGGATCTGCGGGATCTCACCCGGGCGGTGCGCGACGGGGACGCGGTCCGCGTGGACGTGGGGCGATTCTGCTCCGGTGACACGGAGGGCGTCTTCCTCAACACCTGCAGTCTGGGCGTGTATCCGGAGCTGGTGCGCGAACGTGAGCGCTGGTCGCGGCTGATCGGCGGCTGGCCGGCCGGTGTGCTCGGCGTGGCGCGCGTCCTGCGAGGGGACCAGCACCCGCTGCGGGCCAGGTTCCGGGACCGGACGCGCCCGCTGTGGCTGCTGTTCGCCGGCAACGGCACCTACCACCGTGCGGGCCCCGTCCCCGGCCGCCGCCACGACCTCGCCGACGGACTGCTCGACGTCCGTGTGGTGCACGGCGACGGCCACCCGGCCCTGCGTCTGCTCGCCGCCGCCGCGGCGGGCCCGCTCACCCGCTCCCCCGCCCACGCCGCGATACGCGTCCCCCGCCTCCACCTGGACGGCATCGCCCCGGGCACGCTCCTCGCCTACGACGGCGAAGTCACCGAGATCTCGGGCGACCTGACGCTGAGCAAGCTCCCGGAGGCACTGACGGTCTACCGGCCACGCTCCACTGAGCACTGACCCGCTTGACCACATAGTAAGACGGCGGTCTCGGTATTCGGCATGCGGGCGTACGGTTCCCAGTGCCGCCCCGTGAGCGACGCGTCTCCACGGGGCCCGTACGCGACGAGGGGACCGGTCATGTCGAAGCCGCGGGAGACCGCCGTCTACACGCACGGACACCACGAGTCGGTGCTGCGCTCCCACACCTGGCGGACGGCCGCCAACTCGGCGGCCTACCTTCTCGGCTCACTCCGACCCCCTATGAAGGTCCTGGACATCGGCTGCGGGCCGGGCACGATCACCGCGGACCTGGCCGGGCTGGTCCCGGACGGACATGTCACCGGCGTGGACCGCGCGCCCGGCGTCCTGGACCAGGCGCGGGCCACGGCCGCCGAGCGGGGCCTGACGAACATCGACTTCGCGGTGGCGGACGTGCACGCGCTGGACTACCCGGACGACACCTTCTGCGTGGTCCACGCCCACCAGGTGCTCCAGCACGTGGGCGACCCGGTGCGGGCCCTGCGCGAGATGGTCCGGGTGACGAGGCCGGGCGGATACGTCGCGGTCCGGGACGCGGACTACGCGGCGATGACGTGGTTCCCGCTGTCGCCGGGCCTGGACGACTGGCTGGACCTGTACCGGAGGGTGGCCCGCGCCAACGGCGGCGAGCCCGACGCGGGGCGCAGACTGCGGTCCTGGGCGCTGCGGGCCGGTCTCACCGACATCACCGCCACGTCCGCCACCTGGACGTTCGCCACGGCCGAGGAGCGGGCCTGGTGGAGCGGGCTGTGGGCGGACCGGACCCTGGCCTCCGCATACGCCGAACGGGCCACGCGGGGCGGTCACGCGGCGCCGGAGGAACTCCGCGCGGTGGCCGAGGCGTGGCGGGAATGGGGGCGGCGGGAGGACGGCTGGTTCTCCGTTCTGCACGGGGAGATTCTGTGCCGTAAGTGAACCCGCCCAGTGAGGCCTGATCCCGGGAATTCGGGTCACTCGAAAGGCAGGAGGTGGTCGGAATGGTTCCCGTCCTGCTCGTTCTGCTTCTGGCTCTGATTCTCTTCGGTGTCGGATTCGCGGTGAAGGCACTCTGGTGGATCGCCCTCATTGTTTTCGTGGTCTGGCTGCTGGGATTCCTCGTGCGCGGCACGAGTGCCGCGGGCGGCCGGGGTCGCTGGTACCGCTGGTAGCGGATCGGCCCCGTCAGTTCCCCGTCAGTTTCTGGGAAGCAGTGGTCCGAGCGGCCCGAGGTCCAGGTTCAGGTCCTCGGGCCGCAGGCCGTAGCGGTCGCGCAGTTCGCCCATGCGGTCCTCCAGCAGCATCAGGGTGAGCCCGATGCGCTCCTCCTGTTCCTCGGTCAGCTCGCCCGTGTCGAACCGGCGCACGGCCTGCCGTTCCATGAGCTGGCGGAGCAGCTCGACGACGGTCAGGACGAGTTTCACGAGATCGCGCTCCACGGTGTCGGGTTCGAGGTCGAGGCGGTTCCTGCCGGTCACTTCACTCCAACTCCCCCCAGGGTGCGGGGACCTGCTTGTTCACCGAGCTGATCAGCGCGTTGAGGTCGATGCGGACGAGGTCGACGTCCGCGATGCGCAGGGTGAGGTCGCCGGTGATGACGACCCCGCCCGCGAGCAGCCGGTCGAGCAGATCGACGAGGGCGATCTCACGGCGTTCGACGACGGTCACGCGTCCTCCTCCTGGGGCTCCCGGGGCTCCTGGGGCTCCTGGGGCTCCCCGGACTTCTTTGGCGCCTCGGCCTTCTCGGACGCCTCGGCCTTCGCGGGCTCCTCGGCCTTCGCGGGCTCCTCGGCCTTCGCGGGCTCCTCGTGGAACTCGGTGAACGAGTAGGCGGCCCAGGGGCCGGTGAGTTCGACGCGCAGTCCGGGGGCGTCGTCCTTCGTACGGTCCACGACTTCCACGAACGCCTCGGAATTCCCGCGCGGGACCAGGTAAGCGGCATTCAGTACGTTGCGGCCGGCGGCCCCGGAAAGCGTGGGGTTCTGTGGCGGGTGCAAACGGAAATCCTCGGCGCGTCCGGAAAGGGTTTCGTGGAGTCGGTGGGAGAACGCCTCGGCCTTCTCCCACATGTCGTCCTGGGACCTGCTGCGCATGCGCCGCTGCCGCAGATAGTCACGTCCGGACGCGGCCTTTCCCTGCGGGCGGGCGGCCTCGGCGGCCTCGGCGGCCTCAAGGTCGAGATAGACCTTGACGCCCCACTCCACCCGGCCCTCCAGCCGGTCCAGAGCCCGCCGGAAGGAGTCCTCGCGGGCCTCCATCATGACGCGGACACCGCTGTCGTCCCGGAAGACGGTACCGAGCCGGAGCGGCAGGGGCGTGGTGACCGCGGTGAGCGCGTCGATCACAGCCTGGTGGCCCCGGGCGGTGGCGGCCAGCCAGTCCAGGTCCTCCAGGTGCGCCTTGAGGGGTTCCTCGGCGAAGTCTCGCTCCGGCACCTCGCTGACGACGGCGATCAGGCCGTGATGGGGCAGCAGCTTCGGCGGCGCGCCCGCGACCCCGATCAGCTGGGCCTGGAGCGCGGCGCCGAAGGGGCGGCAGACGGCGTAGACGTACCGCAGTCCGGTCATCAGGACTCCTCCTCCCGCGGACGGCTCCGTTCCCTCCCGCGCTCGTCGCTCTCGCGCTCACTCTGCTCCAGTGACGGTTCGGCCCGGGAGCGGCCACTGCCGTCCAGCAATGCCTCGCTCTCCGGGCGCCCCTCGTCGAGTGCGGCGAGCCGGGCGCGCAACTCGGCGTTCTCGCGGGTGAGTTCATCGCGGCGCGCCCGGGAGGACAGCATCGGGTCGCTCTCCCACCAGTCGATGCCCATCTCCTTCGCCTTGTCGACGGAGGCGACGATGAGGCGCAGCTTGATGGTGAGCAGTTCGATGTCGAGCAGGTTGATACGGATGTCTCCCGCGATCACCAGCCCCTTGTCGAGCACGCGTTCGAGTATGTCGGCCAGGTTGGCGCCTCCACCCTGGCCGTACGGCTCCGGGGCCCGGTTGGGAAACGTCATCGCCTGCTCCCGCTCACGGCGGCCCGGTCCTCGTCCTCTTCCTCGTCCTCGTACTCTTCCTCGTTCTCCTCCTCGGCGGCGTCTTCAGGCTCTTCGTCGCCGGGGGCCTCGTACTCCTCGCCCTCTTCACCCTCTTCGCCCTCTTCGCCCTCCTCGTACTCCTCGGGCTCCTCGGGCTCCTCGGGCTCCTCGCTCTCTTCTCCCTCCTCGTACTCTTCCTCCTCCGCCACGGCGTCCTCGTGGCTGCGGACGAGCTCGCTGTCGCGGATCTCGCCGCGCCAGCCGTCCTCCGCCTCGCCGCGCAGTGTGATGAAGCGGGCGAAGTTCTTGAGGTCGAGCCGGGCCCGGCGGCCCTGGGCGCGCCAGATGTTGCCGGTCTTCTCGAAGAACCCCGACGGGTAGTACTCGATCAGCAGCAGGACACGGGTGAGGTTGTCGCCGAGGCGGTGGAAGGAGACCACGCCCTTCGTGGTGCCCTTCGCGCCCTCCGACGTCCAGGAGATCCGGTCGTCGGGCACCTGCTCGGTGGTGCGGGCCTTCCAGCTGCGGCTGGACCACCAGATCTTGAGCTGCCAGTCGGAGTGCGTGTCGTCCGCGCGCTGCGCGCTCTTCACGCCCTTGGCGAAGGTGCTGAAGGTCTGGTACTGGGTCCACTGGTCGTAGGCGGTGCGCAGCGGCACACCGATGTCGATGGACTCGATGATGACCGTGGGCTTGTGGCCCGCCCGGCCCTTCTCCTTGCCCTTGCCGCCGCCCAGGTTCTTCAGGGCACCGACCACGTTCTCCTTGGCCCGGCCGGCGCCGACCTCCAGGGCGGTGCGCAGCGGCCCCTTGCCCTCCATAAGCTTGCGGCCGCCGTCGAGGGCCAGCTTGGCGAAGCCAGGGCTGTTGCCCTCGGCTATGTCGTTGAGCTTCACCGTCGCCCGGCCGAGCCTGTGCCCGGCGTCCGTGAGCAGACGTTGGGCCTGGGCGGCCAGGTACTCCTGGGCCTCGGCCTTGAGATGGTCGACGGCAGGGCTGTGCGCCAGGCCGGCGAGCGGAGTCTCCTTCGCCCCGTTCCCGGCCGAGTCGGCAGCGCCCTTGGCCCGTCCGGTCGCCGAACCGAGGATGTCAGTCATCGTCCTCGCCTCCTTTCACGCCCCGACTCCCGTGTGGCCTTGCGCGGGGCCGCCTGGGCGGCGGCCGTCCCCTTGGCGGGCGCCTTCTGCGCGGTGGTCCTGCGGCCCGCCGTCTTCTTGGCGGCGGGCTTCTTCGCCGGGGCCTTCTTCGCGGCCGGTGTCTTGGCCGGCTTCCTGGCCCCGGTCCCGGCCTTCCTGGCCGTGCCCTGCCGCGCCGCGCCCTTCCTGGCCGACGGCTTCTCCTCGTGCTCCTCCTCGGGCTCTTCCTCCCGTTCCTCGTCCGTGTCCCGCTCGTCCCGGTTGGCCCGCTCGCGAGGCTCTTCTTCGTCCTCCTCGGTCTCGTCCCGGTCCTCCTCGGCGTCGGCGCCGGGCACGTCGGGGGTCACCTCCGAGAGGTGCTCGCGCAGCTGGGTGGTCCGTCCGTGCAGCCGTTCGGCGAGTCCGTCGATCTGCCGTTCGAGCATGGCGCCCGTGGCTGCCTTGCCCGCACCGCGCGCGCCCTCGCGGAGCTGATCACTGATCTCCTTGAGCTGCGGATTGTTCTGCAGCTGCTGGGACACCAGATCCGTCAGCGCCCGCGGGCTCAGGTGCATCCGCTTTCCGGCGGCCAGCGTGCCGAGCGCGAACGCGAGCTTCATCTTCTTCGTCCGTCCGAGGACGTATCCGGCCCCTACGGCGAGGCCCAGTCCCACACGATTCATCCTGCCGTCCCCTCGCCTGTCGTCCCCCCGCCGGTTTCCCCGACCGTTGCCGCCCTCCACTGCAGAGCGATCTCCAGCCGGTCCAGGAGCTCGTCCTCCAGACGGTCGAACTCCTCCTCGTCGATCTCGCCGGCGTCGAGCAACTGCTCAAGCCGGGCGAGTTCGGCCCGGACGGCTGCCGGGTCGTAGTACTGGCGCTCGGCCTCGACCAGTACCTGTCGTATCGCCCAGAGGCTGCCGCGGGCCGGTGCGAACGGCAGCAGCAGCACCTCACTGATCAGTCCCATGACCGCACCTCATCCGACTGCGCCTTACCGCACCTCACCTGACTCGCTTGCCCCTGCCTCACACGCGCGGCCCCGTCTCCGCGGGCTCCGACGGCCCCGGCTCCACGAAGCTGTACGGCGGCAGCGGCCCGTTCACCCGCACGTCGAGGTGCGGATGGCTCTTGCGGACGTCCTCCACGGCGGCCAGGAACGTCTCGGCCGCCCCGTGGTCCACGAGGAACGACACGTTGGCGAGCCAGCCCGTGGACTCGGGGCCGGCGCTCACCGCCTCGGCGACGGCCTCCAGCGCGTGCCGCAGGTCGACCGCGTCCTCGGCTTCCTGTCTCTGCACTGCGGCCGCCACGGTCTCGCCGAGTTGCAGCCGCTGCTCGTAATTTCCGCCGCCCGCCTGCCGGTTGGCTTCCGCGAGAGCCCGGATCTCGGGGCTCTCGGACATCACCCGGTGCAGCACGGCCTCCTCGTTGTGGCTGGCCTTGACGTTGTACTCGTCCCTGCCGTCCAGGGCCCGAAGCCGCTCCAGGTAGTGCTCGGCGCGCTCGGCGAGCACCTCCGTCACGGCCGCGTCGTCCGGGGCGACGCTGCCGAACCGCATGGGCAGCACGACGCCACCCGCGCCCGCCTCGCTCAGCACGGTCTGGTGGGCGAGCAGGTCCTTGCGCTTGGGTCGCAGCCCCTCTGGGGCGTCGCTCACGATGGCCGCCAGCTCGCCTTCCGTCAGGATGCGCACGGGACGCGCCGGATCACCGACTCCGCCCATGTCCTTGGGGAGCGCGGGATGCGAGCTCGCGGCGATGCCGTAGACGTAGGTGCTCACTCCTGCTCCTCCTTCCTGCGTGCGCTCGTGGCCTTGCGGGCACGTGGCCGTGGTTCGGCCTGACCCTCCTCGCGTGCCTGCCTGAACGCCTCCGAGACGGTCTCGGCGGCACCGGACAACGCCCCTTTGGACTTGCCGCGCGCCCCGGACTCGGTGATCTCACCGACGAGGTCCGGCAGGCCGGGAGCCTTGCGCGGCCCTGCCTCCAGATCGAGCCGGTTGCATGCCTCGGCGAAACGCAGATACGTGTCGACGCTGGCGACAACGACCCGGACGTCGATCTTGAGGATCTCGATTCCGACGAGGGAGACCCGTATGAAGGCGTCAATGACGAGTCCCCTGTCGAGAATGAGCTCCAGAACGTCGTAGAGGCCGCTGGAGCCGCCTCCGCCGCCGCCTGCCTGCTGTGCCGGAACTACGGTCATGCCGACCGTTCCTCCTTGTGTCTTCAGGGTCTTGGGTCTTTCCCGGTCCGTTGTCCGTGGGGGACGGCGGTCTACCGGTCGCCCCGCCGATGTGGGTCCGCCCGGCCGCGTTCGTAGCGGCGCACGCGCCGGTACCCCGTCAGCTCCCCGTCCGGGTCGAGCTCGATCTGGTAGCTCGCGATCAGGCTCATCGTGTCGGGGACCCGCGCCAGCTCCAGGACCTCGATCTCCAGCGTCCAGCCCTCATCGTTCTGCTCGAAGGACGTCACGGACTCGGGTGCCATGCCGGTCAGCTCCGCGAACTGGGTGCGGGCGTGACGCAGCACGTCCACAGGGCTGACACCCTGTGACTTCGGTGTGTTCGGTGTGTTAGCCATGGCCACCTCGTCTCCCCGAGTGGCCCCACAAAGGCTGACCAAACCTCCACATGGACGTGCGAAAGTCCGTGCTTGCCGCTGACGCGCTCACGCTGCCGCCGTACGGCCGTCAGCCCCGCAGCCGGTTCAGCTTCCGTCGGGCCGGGCCCAGGGCGCGCCCCCGCCGCATCAGCCCCTTCCACGGGTCGGTGCGCGCCTGGTCGACGGCGTCCGCGACGGACCAGCGACGGGCGTCGACGCCCCGGTCGTCGAGCTGGTCCCAGGTGAGCGGGGTGGCCACCGGCGCGCCCGGCCTGGCGCGCACGGTGAAGGGGGCGACCGCGGTCTGCGCGTACGCGTTGCGCTGCACGTCGAGGTAGAGCCGGTCGCCGCGGTCCTGCTTGCGGACGGCCGTGGTGAACGCGTCGGGGTGATCGCGGGCGAGCAGTTCGGCGACGTCCCGGGCGAACTCACGGACCTCGTCGAAGCCGTGGCGGCCGCCCAGGGGCACCACGACATGCAGTCCTCGCGAGCCGGTGGTCATCAGGCCCGCCGGCAGTCCCAGCTCGTCGAGCAGCCCGCCGAGCCGCCGGGCGGCCTGCCGTACCTGGCCGAAGTCGTCCTCGGCCGGATCGAGGTCGAAGACCAGGCGGTCGGGCCGGTCGAGCCCGCCCGCCCGGGACAGCCAGCGGTGCAGGGTGAGGCATGCCTGGTCGGCGAGGTACACCAGGGTGGCCGTGTCGTCGCACACCGTGTGGCAGACGGTGCCGCCCTCCTTGGGCACCTCGATCCGCCTGATCCACTCCGGGTAGTGCTCGGGCGTGTTCTTCTGCATGAACCGCTGCCCCTCGACGCCGTCGGGCAGCCGTTCCAGCATCAGGGGCCGCCCCCGCAGATGGGGCAGCATGAACGGGGCGACGGACCGGTAGTACTCGACGAGGTCGCCCTTCGTGTACTCCTTGGCGTCCCCGCTGCCGGGGAAGAGCACCTTGTCCGGCCGCTGGATCTCCACGGTGCGGCGGCCGGCCCGTACCGTGCGCGCCCTTGCCATAGGGGCCTCCCTGTTCCGGCTGTTGCGGATCGTGACGGGTCAGGGCACCACGGCGTGCTCCACCAGCAGCCGGGCCGCCGCCGCGATCGACTCGGCGTCGATGCCCGCGGCGTGCAGCTGCTCGGCGGGTGTGGCCGAGCCCGGCATGTTCCGCACGGCGAGCCGGACCAGGCGCGGCACCGGGCGCCCGTCCAGGAACGCGTCCGTCACCGCGTCACCGATGCCGCCCTCCGTACGGTGGTCCTCGACGGTCACCAGGCAACCGGTGCGTTCGGCGGCCTCGCGCAGGGTGCGGCGGTCGACGGGCTTGACCGAGTACAGATCGATCACCCGTACCCCGATGCCCTCGCCCTCCAGCGCCTCGGCCGCGGCGAGCGCCTCATGGACGGTGACCCCGGCCGCGACGAGAGTGAGCCGGTCGTGGTCGCCGGCCTTCAGCACCTTGCTGCCGCCGATGGGGAACTCCTCGGTCGGGCTGTAGATCACGGGGCTCGCCCCGCGGGACGTCCGCAGGTAGCGGATGCCCTCCTGGCCCGCCATCGCGCCGATCAGCTTGGCCGTCTGGTTGGCGTCGCACGGATACAGCACGGTCGAACCGTGGAGCGCCCGGAACATCGCGAGGTCCTCCAGGCCCATCTGGGAGGGCCCGTCCTGGCCGATGGCGACGCCCGCGTGCGAGCCGACGAGGTTAAGTCCGGCGCCGCTGATCGAGGCCATCCGCAGGAAGTCGTGGGCCCGGGTGAAGAACGCCGCGAACGTGGACGCGTAGGGCACCCAGCCGCGCGCCGCGAACCCGACCGCGGCGGCGACCATCTGCTGCTCGGCGATGTAGCACTCGAAGAAGCGGTCGGGGTGTTCCTTGGCGAAGAACTCGGAGCGCGTGGAGTCGCTGACCTCGCCGTCCAGGGCGACGATGTCGCCGCGGGCCGTGCCGAGGGCGGCGAGGGCGCTCCCGTAGGCGTCACGGGTCGGGACCTCGTCGCCGAGTTCGTAGCGCGGCAGGTCGAGGTGGCCCGTCCGTACGGCGTGCAGCATCCGGGCCGCGGGTGGCGGCTGGACCTCGATGTGGAGGTCCCGGACGCCGCCGAGCTCCGCGATCGCCTCCTCGGGCTCCGGCAGCGGCTTGCCGTGCAGTCCCTCGCGGTCCTGGACGGACGCGACGCCCTTGCCCTTGAGGGTGCGGGCGAGGATCACGGTGGGCTGGCCGCGGGTGGAGAGGGCCTCGCCGTACGCCCGGTCGATCGCGTCCACGTCATGGCCGTCGATCTCGATGGTGTGCCAGTCGAAGGCCCGGAAGCGGCGGGCGTACGCGGGGAGGTCGTGCCCGTGCCGGGTGGGACCGCGCTGGCCGAGCCGGTTGACGTCGACGATCGCCACGAGGTTGTCGAGGTGCTCGTACCCGGCGTGCTCGGCGGCCTCCCAGATGGAGCCCTCCGCGAGTTCGCTGTCGCCGCACAGCACCCACACCCGGTATCCGGTGCGGTCGAGCCGCTTGCCGGCCAGCGCGAGACCGACGCCGACGGGCAGCCCCTGGCCGAGCGAGCCGGTGGCGGTCTCCACCCACGGCAGGCGCCGCGGGGTCGGGTGCCCTTCGAGCCGGCTGCCGAGCTTGCGGTACGTCATCAACTCGGTCTCGCTGATGGCGCCCACCGCCTTGTACGCGGCGTACAGCAGCGGGGAGGCATGGCCCTTGGAGAGGACGAAGCGGTCGTTGGCGGAGTGCTGTGGGCGGTCGAAGTCGTAGCGGAAGTGGCGGGCGAGCAGGACGGCCATGAGATCGGCGGCCGACATGGAGGAGGTGGGGTGACCGGAGTTCGCGGCGGCCGAGGCGCGGACGCTGTCGACGCGCAACTGCTGGGCGTACTCGGTGAGCTGACGGCTCTTCATGAGTCTTTCTCCGTCTCTGACTTCTGCTCCGATGCCCGCACCGGCCCGGGCTCTTCCGGGAGTGGGGACACCTCCTGACCGGACTTCCCGGGTGCTTCCCCTTCCGGCTCACGTCCGGCGGGCCCCGGTGTTCCCGGAACCCGCGCCAGCTCCGGCGAGGACGTGTCCAGGGGCACCGACCAGGACCGTACGAGCCCCAACTGGACGCCCTGGCGCGGCAGTACGGCGTCCAGGAACCAGTCCGCGGCGACCCGGACGCGGTTGCCGGGCATGGCGGCGAGGTGGTAAGCGCGGGTGACGGCGTCGGCGAGCCGACCGGAGAGCGGGACACCGAAGGGGTTGGCCGCGGCCTTGGCACCGCCGAGGTCGACGGTGAAGCCCATGTCACGGTGGCGGTAGACGCGGCGCTCGCCCCTGCCGAGGGAGGCGAGGACGTTGTGGGCCGCGACCTTGCCCTGCCGCCAGGCGTGCTGGGCCGTCATCGGCGTGTACTGGCCCGGCTTCTCCAGGTCCGGCACGGCGGCCGCGTCCCCACAGGCGAACACGTCGGGGTGGCCGGGCACCTGGAGGTACGGGTCGACGAGCAGCCGCCCGCGCTCCAGGGGCCGCCCGATGCGCTCGACGAACGGGTCGGGCCGGACCCCGACGCACCACACGAGCGTGCGTGTGTCGATGAACTCGCCGTCGCTGAGCCGTACTCCGGTGGGCGTGGCCTCCTGCACGGACGTCTCGGTCCGTACGTCCACGCCCCGCCGGCGCAGCACCCGGTCGGCGGTGCGGGAGAGCCGCTCGTCCAGTTCGGGCAGCACGCGCGGCGCGATGTCGATCAGCATCCAGCGCGGCCGCATGCCCTCCCGCAGGGGCTGCTTGCGCACCAGCGAGTCGGTGTACAACTGCCCGTGCGCGGCGACCTCCGTGCCCGTGTAGCCCGCGCCGACGACCACGAAGGTGCATCGCGCGGCACAGCTCTTGGGGTCGTCGGACGCGGCGGCGAGTTCCATCTGCCGGGTCACGTGGTCGCGCAGGTACAGCGCCTCGGGCATCCCCCGGAAACCGTGCGCGTGTTCGGCGACGCCGGGGATGGGCAACAGCTTGTTGACGCTGCCGACGGCGAGCACGAGCCGGTCGTACGCCAGCGTGCCCCCGTCGCCCTCGGGGTCCGTGTAGTGCACGGTGCGCCCGTCGAGGTCGATGCCGTCGGCCTCGCCGAGCACCAGCCGTACGTGGGGCAGGGTACCGGCGAGGGAGACGCTGACCCGGCGTGGCTCCAGGAGTCCGGCGGCGACCTGCGGCAGCAGGGGCAGGTACAGGAAGTAGTCCGTCGGGTTGAGCAGGGTGATGTCGGCCTTGTTCCGGGTCAGCCGCGCCAGGGTGCGGGCCGCCCGGTAGCCGGCGAAGCCGGCACCGACGATCACGATGCGGGGTCGACTCACGGTTCGCCTCCTGGGAGGTCGCGTACGGGGGCCTACCGCGTCCCCCTGGGCAGGGCGCCCAAACGTCCATGGGTTTCCACCGCGGCCTCCGGGTACCCGAACCGCGGTCCCCCCGCGGGCTCTCGGCCCGGACGGTGTTCCCTCTCCTCACTGTCCGGGCCGAGCACACGGGTACGGGGAGCCAGGGCCTGTTGCGAAAGTCCCGCACCCCTGTCGCTCACCCGCACCGGCCGACCCGTCGCCGTACCGCCAGCACGGCCGCCGTGCCTCCGAGCGCTGTGCCGCCCAGCACCGCCCCCGCGCCCAGCCGCCCCCGGTTCCGGGAGAACCACTCCTCGGCGCTGTCCGCCTGGGCCTCGTCGTCGAAGCGCCCGTGCGCCCCGAAGTCCCGGCCGTGCGGCCCGTCGGCCGGGCTCCACAGGTTCCCCGGCTCGGCCTGCTCCCCCTTCTCGCGCTGCGCGTCGAACGCCGTCCGCGCCAGATACCGGTCCAGCACTCCGGGGGCGACGGCGTTGGCCAGCAGTGTCGCGACCGTGGAGCCGCCCACCCAGTACTCGCGCCGCCGCGCGTGGCCCGCCGCGTGCACGACGGCCCGCGCGGCCACCTCGGGCTGGTAGACCGGCGCGACGGGCCGGGCCCGCCCGGCCACGCGGCTCAACACCCAGTCGAACTGGGGAGTGTTGAGGGCCGGGAGCTGCACCATCGTCGTCCGCACCCCCGACCCCGCGTGCAGCAGTTCGCACCGCAACGACTCGTTGAACCCCTGGATCGCGTGCTTGGCCCCGCAGTACGCGGACTGCAGCGGGATCCCCCGGTACGCGAGCGCCGACCCGACCTGCACGATCGTCCCCCGGTCACGGGGCACCATGTGCCGCAGCGCCGCCCGGGTCCCGAACACACAGCCCAGATACGTCACCTCGGTGACCCGGCGGTACTCGTCGGGCGTGATGTCCGTGAACGGGGCGAAGACCCCGGCGAACGCGTTGTTCACCCAGACGTCGATCCGCCCGAACTCGTCGGCGACCTGCTGGGCCGCGTCCTCCACCGCCTTCGCGTCGGACACGTCGACGGTGACGACGAGCGCCTCTCCCCCGGCGCGCTCCACCTCGTCCGCGGCCGCGGCGAGCCCCTCGCGTCCCCGGGCGAGCAGGGCGACCCGGTCGCCCCGGGCGGCGAAGGCCCGTGCCGTGGCCCGGCCCACGCCGCCGCTGGCCCCGGTCACCACGACAGTCCTGCGGCTCCTCGGCAGTCGTCTCCTCAGTGGCCGGTGATTCAGCATGGTCCTGTCCCCTGTTCCGGGAGGTGGCTTCCGGTCATGTCGACGGGCCGGCTCGTCTCGAAGGGCCGGCTCATGTCCAGCGGCCGGTTCCTGCCGGACGGCCGCCGCATCCGCTCACCGCTCCCAGCGGTGCGGTGCTCCGGGGTCCGTGTCGTCCGGGCGCGGCACTCCCGTCCCAGGGGCACCGGGGCCCGGTGCACCCGGGGCTCCGGCCGTCCCGCCGACACCGCCGGGCGCGACGGGCGGCGTCGGCGGCTGGCCGGGGCCGCGCCCGCCCGGGGGCGTCACGGGGGACGTGCCGGGCGCCGTCTCGGGGGCGGGCCGGGACATGGAGGGACGCGCCGCGCTGCGCAGCGCGTACGCCGCGGCGCCCAGCAGCACCGCCGTGACCAGCGCGGCGGCCCAGCCGGGCAGGCCCAGGGCGAGCGCCAGGCCGATGGTGAGGGCGAGCGCGGCGCCCGCGTACAGGGCGACGGCGCCGGACGCCGCGTACAGCGTGGCCGTGCGCCGCTGCTTGCGGGTCTGCTGCCGCAGCTCGTCACGCACGGTCTCGCGGGCGACCTGCGCCAGCTCGTCGACCAGATCCTTGTCCAGGTGTTCCAGGTGATCCAAAGGCTTCATGAGCCGCGAGTACCCGCGCCCCACCACGCGTAACGCCGCTCGTCACCACCGGCGGATTCCGGGGAGATCCGGAGGATCCCCGGGAAACGATCTCCTGCGCGGCCCGCCCCAACTAGGCTCGGCACATGGAAATTCTGGGAGCCACGCTGCGCATCTGCGTCGACGACCTGGAGACCACGGTCCCCTTCTACGAACGGCTCGCGGGCGGCCGGGCCCTGCGCTTCGAGCGCGGTGGCGTCCAGGTGGCCGCCGTCGGCTGCTTCCTGCTGATGAGCGGTCCCGAGGCCGAGCTGGAGGTGCTCCGCAAGGTCGCCGCCACCATCGCCGTCAAGGATGTGGACGAGGCCCACCAGGTCCTCACCGACTCGGGCGCCCACGTCCTGGCAGGCCCGGTGGGGACGCCCGCGGGCCGCAATCTGATCGCGATGCACCCGGACGGCTCGATCTACGAGTACGCGGACCGTCGCGCGTCCGAGTGAGCACCGGCGCTGACGGCTCAGTCGGCCGTGCGGGAGAACGCCGCCACGATGACGTCGCTGAGCAGGGCCCCGGCCGTGCCGTCCGGGTCGAGATCGGGGTCGTAGATGGTGACGTTGAGGCCCGCACAGTGCGGTGAGGTGACCAGGGGCCGCAGCAGGGCGACGAGTTCGTCGGGCAGCAGCCCGTCCGGGTCGGGGCTGTCGACGGCGGGCATCACCGAGGGGTCCAGGACGTCGGCGTCGAGGTGCACCCAGAAGCCGTCCAGCTGGGGCACCTCGAAGCTCTGTGCGGTTGCCCGCCCGAGCTCCTCGGGACCCCGGGTGCGCAGGTCGCCCACCGTCACCGTGGGGATCTTGAGGGCGCCCAGCTCGGCCAGATCGTCCGCGAACGCGTCGCGGACGCCGAAGAGCCGTATGTCCTCGTCGCGCACGTACGGCTCGCGTCCCTCCAGGTTCGTCAGGTCGTCCTGCCCGCGCCCGGTGGCGAGGGCGAGCTCCTCCCCGCCCGCGGCACCGACCCGGTCCGAGTTCCCCGGATGCCGGAAGTCGGCGGAGGCGTCCACCGCCACCAGCCCGTACCTCCCGACGCGGCGCAGCGCCAGCGACGCGCCGAGCTGGATGGAGCAGTCGCCGCCCAGGACGACGGGCAGGTCTCCGGCGCGGACATACTGCTCGATCCGGTCGGCCAGCCTGGGGGTGTACGCGGCGATGGCCGCCGCGTTGAACACGCCGTCGCCCTCCTGCCAGTCCCCCCGGTCGTAACGCGGCGGTACGACGACCCCGCCCTCCAGTGCGCCGAGTCGGCGCACGATGCCCTGCTCGCGCAGGGCCCCAGCGAGCTTGTAGCAGCCGGGCACGGTGCCGCGGGCGGGCGGGCGCAGGCCCAGGTTGGACGGGGCGTCCACGACGACGAGGGTTCTCATGGGCGCCATCCTCACGGACGGGAGGACTACGGGGAAGACGGCCGCTTGGCGATCATCTCGGTGGTGATGGCCCACCGCTCGTGGTCCCGCCACGCGCCGTCGATGAACAGGAAGTCCGGTGAGAACCCCTCCAGCCGGAAGCCGCACCGCCGCGCGAGCGCGATGGACGCGGCGTTCCGGGGCTGCACGTTGATCTCCAGCCGGTGCAGGCCCATGGTGGTGAAGGCGTACTCGACGACGAGTCGCAGCCCCTCGGTCATGAGCCCCCGCCCCGCGGCGTGCGCGAAGGCCCCGTAGCCGAGGGCCCCGCACAGAAACGCCGCCTCGACGATGTTGCTGATGTTGATGTAGCCCGCGATGGCCCCGCCGTCCTTCTCACAGACGAGGAAACCCGCCTTCGTCGGGTCCTCGATCAGCCGCTCCGCATAGATGGCGAAGGCGGTGGGGGTGACCGGCGGGAACAGCCACGGGTGGTGCAGAGTCCTGCTCTCCCGCGCCCTGGCGGTGAACTCGGCGCGGTCGTCGTACGTGAGGTGCCGGATGCCCACGCGGGGGCCTTCGGCCAGGTAGGGAACGGTGTCGGACACCCCGCCACGGTATCCGGAGCACGCACCCGCGCGCCCGGGGGTCCCGGGCCCGCGTCAGTGCACCACCGGCAGCCGCAGCACACCCGTGTCCTCGGGCGTGCTGCTGATCGTGACCCGTTTGACGCCACGGTTGCCGACGTACGCGTCGTCGCTGCCGGCGATCACGAACCGCAGCCGGTGCCCTGCCTCGTACCGGTGCACGATGCCCGGCAGCGACACGGTGAACGGCTTCGTCACGTCCGGCACACGCACGGGTGCCACCAGTCGGCGGACGAGGGTCTGTGTGCCGTCGGGGGCGACGTCGTACAGCTTCGCGAACAGCACGAGCTTGTCCGCCGCGTTCCCGGAGCCCTGCGCACGCTCGGCCTCCGGCGATGACACCCGGAGGGTGACCCGGGGCTCGCCGACGACGTCCATGGGGGCGGTGAGGGGGCCGGTCGTCCAGGCGAGGTACGTGCCCTGTGTGTCGTACGGCGCCGGGTCGGGGAAGCCGACCAGTCCGGCGAGGGAGTTCTCGGAATGGCTCGTCGGCGTCGGCCAGTTGGTGTACGAGCGGCTCCCGGGGGCGACCCTCTTCCGGCTGTCGACGAGCGTGCCGTCTCCCGAGAGGTACAGGGTCTCGGTGAGGGCGGGGACCTGGGTCGCGGTGGCGTACGCGCGCCCCGGGTCCGTGACCCAGTCGCGGTGGTAGGCGAACGCCGGTCCCGTGTCGATCCGGCGGTGCCGCAGATGGCGGTCGAACCAGGCGAGGATGCGGCGGCCGGCGTAACTGGACTCCAGGTTGCCCTTCGCCAGGTCGAGTTCGCCGCTCGCCGGGCCGGTGAGGCCGCCGCTGTGGCCCCACGACTGCCAGATCAACTTGCTCTCGGTGCCCTGCGCCGTGAGCGTCCGGTATGTCGCCGTGGCCTCGCCCAGGTTGAAGAGGGTGTCGGCCTGGCCCTGGATCAGGAGGGTCGGTGCCTTCACCGTGCGGAGGTAGGAGACGGGGGACACGCTGCGGGTGTACGCCAGGAACTCCTTCGTCCGGTCCGCCGGATAGCTGCCCGAGTTCAGCGTCCGGAACATCTCGCAGGCCCGGCTCACGAAGTGCAGACAGCGGCGGGAGTTGAAGCGGGACGGGTCGAGGCTCGGCGCGAGCAGCGGCTGGCCCTCCCCGATGAGGTAGAAGCCGTTGGTCCACTGCCACTTGAAGGCGCCGGGCACCGCGCGGGCACCCGTGGCGTTGTTCGGGGCGACCGAGTAGGCGAGGTCGTTCCAGGTGGTCAGGGGGATGAGGGCGTCGACGCGGTGGTCGGCGGAGGCCGTCGCCAGTTGGACCGCGCCCCCGTACGACCCGCCGATCATGCCGACTCTCGGATCTCCCTCGCCGTCCTGGGTGACGAAGTCGGCCTTCGTGCCGTCGTCGGCGGCGCGCGTGCCCGCCAGGAAGTCGACGAGCCGGGACGCCGCCGCACCGTCGACGCGTGGGTCGTCGAGGGAGATCAGACAGCCGGACCGGCCGAAGCCGAGGCCGGAGTAGACGAGTCCGACGTAGCCACGCGCCGCGAACACCTTGCCGATCTCGGCGGTCGCGCGCTCCGACTTGCTGCCGCCGAAGCCGTTGGTGGCGAGCACCGCGGGTGCCGGGTGGTCGGGGTCCACGCCGGCCGGGCGGTAGAGGTCGGCGTCGACCACGCAGGTCCGGCCGCCTGCCTGGACCGTGAACCGCAGGGGGGTGACGGTGTGCGGGCCGGCCGTGGGGGCGGGCGCGGCCGCGAGGAGCGGGACGGCCAGTGCCGTGCCCAGGGCCAGGGCGAGCAAGGAACGGGGTCTGGGCGCACGGGTGCGACGACGGGACACGAGGACCTCCACGCAGAGGGCAACCCGACTACCGGCCGATAAGTGACGGGCGGTGTCATGGTGTGATATGTGCCGGGAAGGGTCAATCACCCTGTAGTGGTGTTTCTTGACGGGTATTCAGCGAACGACGCGCTTCCGTGAAGGCCGTTCCGTCCCCGGCACCCCGGGCTCACGCCAGCGCCGGCACGTCCAGTGTCAGTGTGCCCGCGTCCGCGTCCAGCTCGGCCGTCACTCCGAACGGGATCGTCAGTGCTCCCTCGCCGTGCCCGAACCCGAACTCCTCCACGACCGGCACTCCGAGCGCCCCGAGCCGGTCGGTGAGCAGCGCACGCACCTCGTCGTACGGGGCGCACTCGGCCCAGGAGCCGAGCAGGATCCCCGAGACGCCGTCGAGCCAGCCCGCGCGCAGGAGCTGGGTGAGGTAGCGGTCGAGGCGGTACGTCTCCTCGCCGACGTCCTCCAGGCAGAGCAGTCCGCCGCGCGCGGAGGCGCGGCCGTGCCGGTTGCCCAGCTCGGACGCGAGCAGGCTCAGGCAGCCCCCGAGCAGGACGCCCCGGGCCCGGCCGGGTACCAGCGGGGTCGCCTGGGCGGGGGCGATGGTCCGAACCGTCTCCGGTTCGAAGAGCGTGGCCCGCAGATGCTCCTGGGCAGTCGCGTTCTTGAGGAAGTCGACACCCGCCGCCATCGGTCCGTGCAGCGTGACCAGTCCGGCCCGGGTCGCGAACGCCTCGTGCAGGGCGGTGATGTCGCTGAACCCGACGAACACCTTGGGGCCCGCCGCGCGTATCGCGTCCCAGTCGAGCAGGTCGACCATGCGCTGCACCCCGTAGCCGCCGCGGGCGCACAGCACGGCGTCCACGGACGGATCGCACCAGGCGGCCTGGAGGTCGGCGGCCCGGTCGGCGTCCGTGCCCGCGAGGTAGTCGAACGCGGGGTGCCGGTCGAGGACATGGGGTGCCACGACGGGTTCCAGGTCCCAGCCGCGCAGGAGGTCGAGTCCGGTGCTCAGCCTCCCCCACTCTCGGCTTCGCTCGAGCGGGGGGACCCCCATCTCGGGTACGGGGCCGCTGGGCGCGACGATCGCCACCCGGGCTCCGGGGGCGAGACGGGCGGGCCGGGTCAGCGGGGCCGGAGAGGGCGGCGGAACCGGTCTGGTCGGTGCGGTCACTTGGCGAGCTCCAGGGTCGGGATGCCGGGTGGGTTCAGGCCGAAGACCTGTGCGTACAGAGAGAGTTCGGACTCCAGTACCCGCACCATCGTGGTGGCCCGCCGGAATCCGTGGCCCTCGCCCTCGAACGCGATGTAGGCGTGCGGGACCCGCTGTCCCTCCAGCCTCGCCAGGAACCGCTCGCACTGCGCGGGCGGGCAGATCACGTCGTCGAGTCCCTGGAGGAGGAGGAACGGGGTGGTGACCCGCTCGGCGTGCTCGGCGGGCGAGCGCTCCGCGTACCGTCCGGGCACCTCGGCGAGCGGGCCGACCAGGGTCTCCAGGTACTGCGACTCGAAGTCGTGGGTCTCCCCCGAGCCCCACCCCGCGAGGTCGAGGATCGGGTACAGGATCGTGCCGCAGGCGTAGACGTCGGTCGTGGTGAGGGACGCCGCCGTGGTCCAGCCGCCGGCGCTGCCGCCCCGGATGGCGAGCCGGTCGCGGTCGGCGGTGCCCTCGTCGGCGAGCGCGCGGGCGACGGCCGCGCAGTCCTCGACGTCGACGACGCCCCACTGCTCGCGCAGCCGGTCGCGGTAGGCCCGCCCGTACCCGGTGGACCCGCCGTAGTTGACCTCGGCCACGCCGATGCCGCGTGAGGTGAAGTAGGCGATCGCCAGGTCCAGGACGAGCGGCGCCCGGCTGGTGGGGCCGCCGTGGGCCCAGACCACGTAGGGCGGCAGTTCGTCGCCGGGGGCCACGTGGTCCGGGTGGTGGGGTGGGTAGACGTGCGCGTGGATCTCACGTCCGGCGGGGCCGTGGAAGGTGCGGATCTGGGGCTCCGGGTAGTACGCCGGGTCCACCGGGTCGTCCTGGGCGGCACCGATCACGCGCGCCCGGCCCAGGGCCGAGCTCGGTGAAGCGTGGGGGACGGTGTCCAGCTCGACCACCTCGTACGCGCTGCGGGGGCTCGCCCCGATGCTCACGACGCGGCCGCCGTGCACGGCGAGCGTCGGTGCGTACTCGGTCCAGGGGCCGGCCGCGTCGACGACCTCGCCGGTCTCCGGGTCGAGGATCCCGAGCGCGGTGGCGCCCCGTCCGTGCACGACGGCGATCAGTCCGCTCTCCAGGGGCGCGAACCAGCGCGACCCGATCTTCCACAGCGGCCCGCCGAACTCCTCGTCCCGCGGGCAGAGGGCGCGCTCCCGGCCGTCCGGCCCCACCCCGTACAGGTTCCACCAGCCCGTGCGGTCGCTGGAGTACACGAGTGTGCCGTCGGCGGCCCAGTCGGCCTGGGCGATGGATTCCTCCGGGCCGCCGGCCGCGGTCCGCGGTTCCGCGAGCGTGCCGTCGTCGGTCACGTCGGCGACGACCAGCTCCGTGCCGTCCCAGGGCATGCGCGGGTGGTCCCAGGCGAGCCAGGCCGCGCGCCGCCCGTCGGGGGAGACGCGGGGGCCCGTGACGAAGCGGTGCCGCTCGTCGGTCAGTTCCCGTACGGCGTCGCGGTCCTGGGCCCCGGAGCCGTCCAGGGGCACGGCGGCGAGGACACGCCGTACGTCCGTCGGTCCGTCGCCGGTGAACTCCTCCAGGACGCACCACACCTCGTCCCGGTCCGGCCGCAGCTGCGGGTCCACCCACCGCAGGCCGCCGCCCACGGGGGACAGCGGCGTGAGGGGCTGCGGGTCGCCGTCCGCCTGATACCGGTAGAGCCGCTGGTCGGCGAAGTTCACGAACACCACGAGGGGCTCGCCGTCCCGTACGGTTCCGGTCCACGGCTGTCCGCCGTACTCGATGACCCGGCTGCGCACGTTCCACGGGGCGGGCAGCAGCGACTCCTCTCTGCCGTCGGCTCCCCGCCGGACCAGGGTGCGCCGGCCGCCCTCGGTGGGCCGTGGCTCGGTCCACCAGACCTCCTCACCGACGAAGCCCACGAACTCGGCATGGCCGTCGTGCGCGGCGGCGAGCGTCGCGTCGATCGGCGAGGGCCACGAACCGTACGGCAGCGTCTGCACCTGAACCCCCATTTCCCTTCTCGTCCCCTAGGCCCTGCCTAGGCCGTCCGCAGGAAGCGGTCCAGGACATGTACCCCGAAGTGCAGTGCCTCGACCGGTACGCGCTCGTCGACCCCGTGGAAGAGTGCCCCGTAGTCGTAGCCCTCCGGCAGCTTCAGCGGCGAGAACCCGTAGCCGGTGATGCCGAGGCGTGAGAACTGTTTGGCGTCCGTGCCGCCCGACATGCAGAACGGCACCACGTGGCCCTCGGGCGCGAACTCCTCGACGGCGGCCCGCATCCGTGCGAACGTCACCGATTCCACGGGCGACTGGAGGGCCACCTCGCGGTGGTGGAACTCCCAGTCCACGTCGGGTCCGGTGAGCCGGTCGAGGGTCGTACGGAACTCGTCCTCGCCGCCGGGCAGATACCGGCCGTCCACGTAACCGACGGCCTCACCGGGGATCACGTTGACCTTGTACCCGGCGTGCAGCATGGTCGGGTTGGCGCTGTTGCGGACGGTCGGCTCGACCAACGCGGCGGCCGGCCCGAGCTTGCCGAGGAGCACGTCCACAGCGTCGGGGTCGTCGAGGTCGGGCTCGATCCCGTACAGGGCGGCCAGTTCGGTGAGGGCGGCGCGCACGGTCGGGGTGAGCCGGACGGGCCACTCGTGGGCGCCGATGCGTGCGACGGCCTCGGCCAGCCGGGTGACCGCGTTGGCGCGGTTCACCTTGGAGCCGTGGCCCGCCCGCCCGTGCGCGGTGAGCTTCAGCCAGCCGGTGCCGCGCTCGCCCGCCGCGATGGGGTAGATCTGCCGTCCGGAGCCGTCGTGGAAGGTGAACGCACCCGACTCGCTGATGCCCTCGGTGCAGCCCTCGAACAGCCCGGCGTGCTCGTCGGCGAGGAACCCGGAGCCGTCCTCGGCGCTCGCCTCCTCGTCGGCGGTGAAGGCGATGACGAGATCACGCCGGGGCCGCACCCCGAGCCGTGCCCAGGCGCGCACGACCGCGAGGATCATCGCGTCCATGTTCTTCATGTCGACCGCGCCCCGCCCCCAGACGACGCCGTCGCGGATCTCCCCGGAGAACGGGTGCACGCTCCAGTCCTCCGCCTGGGCCGGCACCACGTCCAGGTGACCGTGGACGAGCAGCGCGTCGGCGGACGGGTCGGTGCCCTCGATCCGTGCGACGACGTTGGTGCGGCCCTTGGTGCGCTCCAGCAGGGTGGGCTCCAGACCGGCCCCGGCGAGTTGCTCGGCGGCGTACTCGGCGGCCGGGCGCTCCTGGCAGTCCCCGCCGCCGTGGTTGGTGGTGTCGATCCGGATGAGGTCGGAGGTGAACCGCACGACCTCGTCGAGCGCCTCCTCGTCGACGTGCCCTCGCGCGCTGTCAGCCATACTGCTCCTCCACCGCGGCCGAAACGATCGTGGTGACCGCCTTGAACGTGCGAATACCCTCGTACATGGTCGCGCTGGTGTAGGCGACCTTCCGTTCCCCGACGCGGTCCACGCCCGGCACGACGGTGGCCGCCATCGCCAGGTGTTCCGCGTCGAACTCCAGCGCCACGGTGAAGGGCCCGCCCTCGACCGGCTGGTGCCGCACCGCCAGCGACGCCGCCTCCTTGGCCGCCGCTCGGATGTCCGCGGCCGTTCTGGCCGGTGTCCGGCACACCGCCGCGTACCGCGACACATGGTCCTTGACCGCGACCTTGAGCGCCCCGGGCGCGTACCCGAGGGCGTCCTCGCAGGCCACGTCGTCGCCGGTGACGAGGACGACCGGGACGCCGTACTCGGCGACGACATGCGCGTTCAGCAGGCCCTCGCTCGCGCGTACGTCGTTGATCCACACCCCGGTGATGGAGTTCGCGAGGTAGGTGTGGGCCAGGACGCCCTCCATGCCGGCGCCCGCGTGGTAGCCGACGAACGCGATGCCGTCCACGTCCCCGTGCTGCACGCCTTCGACCATGGACAGGGACTTGTGGCGTCCGGTGAGCATCTGGGCGCGCTCGTCGAGCCGCTCAAGGAGCAGGTTGCGCATGGACCAGTGCGCTTCGTTGATCAGCACCTCGTCGGCTCCGCCGTCGAAGAAGCCGAGCACCGCCGCGTTCACGTCCGAGGTGAACATCGACCGGCACCGCTCCCACTGCGGTGTCCCCGGCAGCACGTCAGCCGGCCAGGTCACGCCGGTGGCGCCCTCCATGTCGGCGCTGATGAGGATCTTCATACTGCTTCACGTTACGCGTCGGCGGGGGAACTTCCTACGAGGCGGGGATCAGGCCACGCCGCCGCCCGTCGCCGTGGTCACCGATCGTAGCGAGGATGTCCACAAGAAGTCCGGATGATCTCGTTTCTCCCTGTGTGATCCCAACGCCTTCCCGAGGCTCGCTTTGCAGGTCAACTCCCGTAAGATGGGCGCCGCTTCGGCGTAAGACATCGCCGAGACGCGGCAGGACTTGATGGCGGTCAGCACCCTGCGTTCGCCGCCTGTCCGTAATGGAGTCCTGATCGACGGTGACTGAAAGTAGGACCGGCCCGGCGGCCGTGTCAGAGGCCAACGGTTGTGAGGCGTTTGAAGGCCCCGTGATGTGTGACGGCCAACGACTTCCTTCCTTTCGGGCCTTGCGCCGGACCGTCCCGGCCGGCAGGCGGTTCGCCGCATCGCAGCGCGTCGGCTCGGCTCGGCTCGGCTCTCCGGTACCGCTCGGCTCCCACCGCCGCACGGGCGGCGCACTGCCGTCGATGTCAGAAGACGTGCACCTTTTTCCCTCAATTCCCTCAATTCCCTCAATCCCCTAGGACCCCTTTTCCGTGACCTCTCTCTCAGAACCCGCACTTGCGCTCGGCGCCGTGACTGTCGTCATCGCTGTCGTCGCACTGCTGCTGGCGCTCTTGTGCCGCAAACACGTGCGCCGCGGCAGGAAAATGGAAGCAGCCCTGAAGAGCTCCGAGGCGCGCAGGCTCGGCATGGAAGCCGCCGTGAGGAGCTCTGAGGCGCGTGTGCAATCCGCCGAGGCGGGCAGGCTCGGCGCTGAATCGCGTGCGGATGACGTGGAAGCTCGTGCGGGGAGGTTCCGCGACGAGGTGAGTCATCTCGTCGCCGTTCGGCTTCCGGCCCTCGCGCTTCATCTGATCAGCTCTCACCACCCCGTTCCCGGACTGCTGCACAAGGATGCGGCGGAGCCCGAGGACGTGGAGCTTCTCGACTCCGTACTCACGTTGGTGTCGGGGATCGTCGTGAAGGAGCGTCGCCGCGTGGACGCTGCCGCCCGCGCCGCCCTGCGCGGCGCGAGCCAGGACTCGCAGGCTCTGTCCTACCGTCTGCAGACGGAACTCGACGCCCTGCAGAAGGAGTTCACCGGGTCTCGGAGCCTGACGCACAAGGTACTCACCGCCGACCACCTCAATGAGCAGAATCTGCGGCTCATCCAGCGGACCGCCATCGTGTGCGGGGCGTGGCCGGGGCACGTACGCAAGGACACCTACGTGACCGAGATCGTCACGGGTGCCTCTTCCCGGCTGCGCGGCTTCGAGCGCGTCAAGATCAACTCTCGGCTCGGAGCCTCCGACATCGGGATCGTCGGGCGGGCCGCCGAACCCGTCGCCGTGGCCTGCACGGAACTCATGGCCAACGCGCTGGAGCACTCCCGTGACGACCTCGCGGTGGATGTCAGTCTGATCAAGACCGGGAACGGCAGTGTCTGCATCACGATCGATGACGCGGGCAAGGGCATGACCCCGGAAGCAGTCGCCCGGGGTGCCCGCCTGATATCGGCCGAACAGCAAGAAGTGATGCTCACCGAGCTCGGCGACCCGCCCTCCCAGGGTTTCGCCGCCATCGGCCGCCTCGTCGCCGATCATGGCTTCCATGTGTCCATCGATAACCCGTCTCCCTATGGCGGGGTGCGCGCTGTGGTGACCATCCCCCCGAACCTCCTGACCTCGATCGACGAAGAAGCCGCGCCGCCTTCTGTGATGGCTCCCCAGCCCCCCATGGCGCCCAGGGCCGAGATGCGGCCCACCCCGGACGCCGACGCCGCCGATGACGCGGCGGGTGCCTCGCGCCCGCGCACTCCCGCGCCGGGCACGGCGGCGGAACTGCCGCAGCGTCGCCGCCGGGTGCACGCCGCGCCGACCGGCGAAGTCGCCGCTCCCACGCACCGTGCCCCGGATCCTGAGCGGTCCCGCGACGCCTGGAGTGACTTCCAGAAGGGCCTCGAAAGCGGCCAGAACGGTACTGATTTGGAGGAAACGCAGTGACCATGCCCGACCGTGACAACGAGACCTGGTACTTGACTCCCATCACCGAGATCCCCGGTGTCCGTCATGCCCTGATCATGACCCTCGACGGGATGGTCCAGGCCAGGTCCGAGGACCTCCCTAAGGACGCGGCGGACGGTATAGCCGCGATGACCTCCTCCCTGCACGCCGCTTCTCGCGCTGCTTCCATCCCGGCGCTGGAGGCCCCGGCGGACAGCCCCATTGAGACCGTCACGGTGAAGATGGCGGCGGGCACGTACATGGTGATGCCGGCCGGCGCCAACACCTTGATCGCGGCCGCGGGTGACGACTCGATGCCCATGGGGGTGGTCGCCCACACCATGGCCCGCCAGGCGATGAAGCTCGGGGAGCAGTTCATGTCCGTCTCCGCGCGCGTCAACGACGGTGCGTCATGAGCCGCGACAAGCATCAGCGGCGACTGCTCCCGGCGTATCTGGCGACCGGCAGCGGTACCGCTTCGTTGCCCAGCACTCTCGATACGCTGACGGCCCTGCGTGCCAGCGGCCGTCCGCTCGCGTCGTACCACACACCGGTGCACGGGCGCGTCGTCGAGCTGGTGACCGACGGTTCTCTCACCGCGGTCGAGATAGCCGGCTACCTCGGCCTCCCCGTCAGTGTCTGCCTGATGCTCGCCGAGCAACTCGTCGGTGACGGCCTGTTAAACGCCAGCGTGCCCACCCCTGATGCTCTCGCCCCCTCGCGCGCCGGCAGGCCGTCGAGGCAACTCATGGAAGAGGTGCTGAGTGGACTCCAAGCCCTCCGTGTCGCCTGACCTGCGTCCCGCGTACCTGCCCGAGAGGGAACACCAGAGGGTCAAGATCCTTGTCGCCGGTCCCATGGGCGTGGGCAAGACGACCGCGATCAGGACGCTGTCACAGATCCCCACGCTGCACACCGAAGAAGTCATGACGGACGCGGCGGTCGGAACCGACGATCTCAGCCTCGCGGGCCTGCGGGACAAGAAGACCACCACGGTCGGCATCGACTTCGGCCGACTGACGCTCCCGGGCGACCGGATCGTCCTGTATCTGCACGGAACTCCGGGGCAGCGGCGGTTCCTTCCCCTGTGGGAGGGGATCGCTTTCGGGGCTCTCGGTGCGCTCGTCCTGGCCGACACCCGGCGCCTGGACGAGTCCTTCGAGGTGATGGATCTCATCGAAGAGCGCGGTTTGCCGTACGCCGTGGCGGTCAATATCTTCCCTGACTCGCCCGACTACGACTTGGAGATCGTTCGCTCGAAGCTGGACCTGCACCCGGACACCCCGCTGGTCACCTGTGATGCCCGAGAGATGAACAGCAGTCTCAACGCGCTCATCGAACTGACCGCCCATTCCATATCTTCTGTCGGCGTCGGAGTCGGAGCCTCGTGAGCATCACACCACCAGCCGTGACCGCTGTGCCCCTGCACGGGCCCGAGCACGCGGCCAACCCCCAGCGAAGCTACGAACTGCTGCGGCTTCAGGGACCGGTCGGCCTCGCGGAGGTCGCACCTGGTGTCGTTGTCCATCTGGTGACCGACTACCGGGCGGCGCTCGACCTCCTGCAGGACACCGACACCTGGACCAAGGACACCCGGAGCTGGCTGCCGCAGGTTCCCGAGAACAGCCCGATCAGACCGTTGGTGGAGTGGCGGCCGAGCCTCTTCTTCGCGGACGGTGAAGAGCACGCGCATCTGCGCAAGGTGATCACTGACAGCTTCGGCCTGCTCGATCCGTACGATGTCCGCGTTCTGACGTTCCGTCATGCCGACCGTCTTCTCCAGGATTTCGCCGCCGACGGAACGGTCGACCTCGTCAGCCAGTACGCACAGCAGCTGCCCCTGATGGTGTTCAACGCACTGTTCGGCATGGGGGACGAATACGGTCCCCAGCTGGTGCGGGCTCTCTCCGCGATGATGGACACCGATCCGGAGAAGAAGGCAGAAGGCGCCCAGTCGTTCGGCGCGTACCTGCAGACCCTGTATCAGACCAAGGCCGCACAGCGCGGCCACGACCTGACCTCCTGGTTCATCGACCACCCCAACGGGCTGAGCCAGGAAGAGGCGATCAACCAGATCCTCATCACCCTGGGCGCGGGGAACGAGCCGACGGCCAACCTCATCGCGAACACCTGCGTCCGGATGCTGAGCGACGACCGGTACTACGGCACGCTCACCACCGGAAGTCTGCCCATCCAGCACGCCATCGACGACGCTCTGTGGAACGACTCGCCGCTGGCCAACTACAGCTTCCACTTCCCCAAGGAGGACATCACCTTTCACGGCAAACGCATTCCCGCCGGCTCCCCGGTCATGGTCTCGTACGCCGCCGCCAACACCTGCCCGCACGCCGGGGTGCCGTCCGACGGCTACCGCTCGGGAACCAAGGCGCACCTGGCCTTCGCCGCCGGCCCCCACACCTGTCCGGCCCGCGACCTCGCCCTGCTGATCGCGACCGCCGCGATCGAGAGACTCGCCAGCTACCTGCCGGACATCGAACTCGCCGTCTCCCCGGATCAGCTGACCTACCGCGACGGAGCCATCCACCGGACACTCACCTCACTGCCCGCCCGGTTCACTCCGCTGACCCCCGACGCCAACGGCGCCACCCCCTGGAGCCGGAACTCCGCCGACCCCAAGACGGACACGGGGCCTCCTCAACAGCAGGCAACCGCGAGTCGGTGACCTCTTCCTAACCTGCTCTCCTCACCGCGTCGCGGTGGTGCCACCCGGCGGTACGACGGCACCACCGCGACACTCGCGGGATAAAGCGCTGCCTCCGGCCCCATCCCTCTGCCCGAACGGAATCGCACCAACGGTTCTTGACCGAAAGGGGATCACCACCGATGACGGACACACTTCCCGGCACCGACCTGCCGGGCCTCTCCTCCGTACGACACAAGGTGGGCGCGGCTCTCACTGGATTCCTGGATGCCAAGGACCAAGCCGCGCCGGGAACCGAACTCCGTTACCTGACCACGACCTTGCGCGGGCTTCTCTCCAGCGGGAAACGGCTTCGAGCCGTGTTGTGCGTGTACGGATGGCAGGCCGCCGGAGCCACCGGAGAGATAACGCCCGCCATACGCGCGGCGGCCAGCCTCGAACTCTTCCAGGCGTTCGCCCTGGTGCACGACGACGTGATGGACGACAGCGATGTCCGCCGCGGCCGGCCGTCCGCCCACCGCGCGCTCGCCGCCGCGTACACCGACAGCGGCGGTCCGCACGGCCGCGCCGAGGCACACGGTATGGGTGCGGCTGTGCTGCTCGGGGACCTGGCACTGGTGTGGTCCGACGAACTCCTCCACACCGCGAGCCCCACCCCCAGCCGGCTCGCCACGGTGCTCCCCCTGGTGGCCGAGATGCGCAGCGAAATCATGTACGGCCAGCTCCTGGACCTCCAGACCACCGGCCGACTGACCGGTGACGTCGAAACAGCACTGCGCGTCATCCGGTACAAGACCGCCAAGTACACCGTTGAACGCCCCCTTCACATCGGGGCGGCCCTGGCCGGAGCCGCCCCGCCCGTGCTCGACGCGTGCACCGCCTTCGGTATCCCACTAGGAGAAGCGTTTCAGCTGCGCGACGACCTGCTCGGCGTGTTCGGCGATCCCGCCCGGACCGGCAAGTCGGTTCTGGACGACCTTCGCGAGGGCAAGGCCACCGTGCTGATGGCTCTGGCGGTCCAACGCGCGTCCCCCACCGAACTCAGCACCTTGCGCAGGCTCGTCGGCCGAAGCGACCTGACCGAGGACCAGGCCTCCCACGTCCGCGAGATCCTGGACGCGACCGGCGCCAGGCAGACAGTGGAAGAAATGATCACCACACGCCGGGACGCCGCCCTCACCGCTCTGGACGAGGCTCCCTTCGCCGAAGCAGCCACCGCCCGACTGCGCGAGATCGCCCTGACCGCCACGGAGCGGCAGGCGTGACCGCCCGCCCGTACACCCGTCACCGGACCCGTGAGGTGGAGAGCACATGAGCGGAACGGCCGTGAGCACAACCTACGCCGACCAGGCCGCACGCCTGGTGGCCAAGACCGATCAGGACCCGTGGGGCAGCGTCCGCCCCTCCCTGTACGAGACCGCCCGGGTCATATCGACGGCCCCCTGGCTGCCCGGGGAGCCGCGCCGTGTCGCATATCTGCTGCAGGAGCAGGCGCCCGACGGCAGTTGGGGCGAAGGACCTGAACCCTACCGGCTTCTGCCGACGCTCAGCGCGGTGGAAGCGGCGCTCGCGGTCCTGCGGCGAGGCTCCACGTCCGCGGAGATCACCCGACGGCTCGCGACCGCGGTGGACAGGGGCCTGGCCGCGCTACGCGCGTTGCCCTCGGCAGGACCGTGGCCCGACACCGCCGCGGCCGAAATCCTTGTCCCCAGCCTCATCGCGAGGATCCACGAGCAGGTGGCCCTCACCGCCGAGGACGACATACCGGGCCTCGAAGGATGGCGCCCGGGGCCCGGCCCCACGGTCCCCCGAGGCTATGACCGGGCCGCACCCGCGTACGTGGCGAAGCGGTGCGCCTCGGCGGGCAGCCTCCCCGTCAAGCTTCACCACACGTTCGAAGGCGTGGCCGGGTACCTGCCTCAGTCGCTCATACCCGACGGGCAGGACCTGCTGGGCAGTTCTCCGGCCGCCACCGCCGCGCGAGCCGCATGGGCATCGCCGGCCCTCACGGCGGGAGCCGTGGCGGCCCTCGAACCCGTGGCGCGGCGCTACTCGGGTCTGTTCCCCGAGGCGGCCCCGATTCTCGTCTTCGAGCGGCTGTGGGTCGCCGCCGCGCTGGCGCGCGTCCACCTGCCGGCCGCTGCCCTGCCCACCGTCCGGCGGTGGACCACCGACATCTACGACCCTCAGGGAGTACGCGGCGCGCCCGGCCTCATGGCAGACGCCGACGACACCGCCATGGCCGTGCTGGTGGCCTCGCTCGTCGGCCTGCCGTACACCCCTGAGCCGCTCGACCTGTTCCACAACGGCAGCCACTACGACTGTTACATCGGCGAGGACACCGGATCGATCACCGCGAACGCCCACGCTCTCCAAGCGCTGGGCAGCTATCTGAGCCGTCACCCCGAAGCACAGCACACCTACGGCCCTCGCACGGAGAAACTGCGCGACTGGCTCATCAGCCGGCAGCAGCCCGAAGGGCCATGGCCCGACAAATGGCATGCCTCCCCCTATTACGCCACCATGCGGTGCGTGACCGCGCTCGCGCGGTACGGCGAAGACCACGCGTCCACGGCCGTCCGAGCGGCCGCCGCCTGGACGGTGGAAACCCAGCACGACGACGGTTCATGGGGCATATGGGGCGGCACCGTCGAAGAGACCGCGTATGCCGCACAGATCCTGCTGTCCACCGCCGCCCCCACGCGGCAGCCACAGCACGCTCGCGCACTGGAGCGTGCCGAGGCCTACTTGAACGCCGCAGCGGGCCGGGGCCACCGCCACCCGGCCCTGTGGCACGACAAAACCCTGTACGCACCCGACGCGATGATCGAAGCGGAAGTGCTCGCGGTACGGGAGGCACTGCGGACACGCCACGGCGTCGACCGGGCAGGGACCACACAGACAGCCGCGGAAAGGACCGAAGCGTGACGGCCAGCATGAACGTTCCGCCGATCGCCCCCGGGAAGCTGCCGCTCATCGGGCACGCCGTGCCCCTGATCAGGGACCGTCTGGCGTTCATCCAACGCCTGCGCACCTACGGCCCCATCGTCCGCGTCACCGTCGGCCCGAAGACCCTGACCGTGGTCAACTCGCCCGAGCTGATGCACCGGATGCTCACCAGCCAGGCCGACCAGTTCACCAAAGGGCTGCTCTTCGAAAAGCTCAAGCTCTTCGGCAAGGACGCCCTGCCGGTCGCGGAAGGCAAACCGCACCTGCGCCGGCGCCGCATGATGCAGCCGGCCTTCCACCGCGAGCAGATCGCCGGCTACGTCACCACCATGCGCGACACCGTCGAGCCGTACATCACGAGTTGGCACGACGGAACCCCGCTGGATCTGAAGACCGAGATGCAGCTGATGACCCAGGGCGTCGTCATGGCCGCCCTGTTCTCCTCGTCCCCCGAGCGCGAACCCGCCCACACGATCCTCGACAGCGTCGACACCGTCTTCAGGACCGCCATTCAGCGTGCCCTGATGCCCGTCTCGGCGCTGGAACGGCTCCCCCTCCGGCGCAACCGAAGGGCCAAGGCCGCCGGCACCGCGCTGCGCAGCGCGGTCGCCGACATCATCGCCGAACACCGCACGCATCCCGGCGCGTACGACGACATCGTGTCGCTGCTCCTGACCGCCCGGGACGAAACCGGAGCGCCACTGCCCGACGACGAGATCCTGTCCGAGGTCACCGGACTGCTCGCCGCGGGCTCCGAGACGACCGCGGTCGTCCTCGCCTGGCTGTTCCACGAACTGGGCCGCAACCCGGACCTGGAGCGCCAACTGCACGAGGAAGTCGACCCGGTGCTCGCCGAAGGCCCGCTCACCGTCGACAAGATTCCCCGCCTGCCCTTCACCCGCCGGCTCGTCAGCGAGACACTGCGCCTCTACAGCCCCGCGTGGCTCGTGACCCGGCGGACCATCGCGCCCGTGACACTCGGCGAGTTCACCCTGCCCGCCGGGGAAGACGTGATCTGGAGCGCGTACGCACTGCACCGGGACCCCGGTCTCTATCCCGATCCGCTGCGCTTCGACCCCGACCGCTGGCTGCCCGAGCGTCCCCAGCCGCCCAAGGGGGCCTTCATCCCCTTCGGTTCCGGCAAACGGATGTGCATGGGGGACGCGTTCGCCTGGACCGAGGCGACCCTCATCACCGCGATGGTCGCGTCCCGCTGGCGGCTGCGGCCGGTCCCCGGCTCCACCGTACGGCCGGTCGGCGCGATCACCACGCACCCCTCGTCCCTCCGCATGGTCCCCGAGGCCAGGCAGCACGCCCTCACGGGGAAGGCCCGATGACCGACACGACCCGCACGATCCCCCGCGTCCTGCCCATGCCCGACCTGCGGGACTCCTTCCCCGGGCCCTTCCCGGCCAGCCCCTACGCCGACGACATCGAGCAGCACGCCGCCCGGTGGCTGCACACCTTCCCACTCGTCACCTCACCACGCGCACGGAGCGCCCTGTCCAACATCACGGGCCAGGGCATGGCCCGCACCTTCCCGACGGCCGACCTGGACGACCTTCTGCTCTGCGCCGACCTGTTCCTGTGGCTCACCGCGTTCGACGACGCGCACGGTGAGGCCACAGGAGCCCGCGACCCGGCCCGTCTGGTCCGGCAGATCAGTGAGAGCGTCCACCTCCTGGCAGGCCACGAGGAGCCGCCGGCCGGGCCCGGCGTCTTCGGTGCCGCGCTGCACGATCTCCTGGCCCGGCTCCGGCAACGGGCCACGCCCACGCAGTATCTGCGGATCACCGCACACCTGCGGGACAACCTCTTCGGCATCCTGTGGGAGGCGCATCACCTCGCCCGACCCGGCCACGTCACCTTGGCCGATTACCGTGCGATGCGCCCTCATACGGTCTTCGTGCGAACCCTCATGGCGACCGCGGACCTCATGCTCGGGTACGAACTCACCGAGCAGGAGAGGTCCTTGGCCTCGGTGCGGGAACTGGAGACGGCCGTCGCGGACCTCGCCGGCTGGATCAACGACCTCGCCTCGTACGCGAAGGAGACAGCTCATGAAGGGCCGGGCCAGCTCGGCCTTCCCACGCTGCTGATGCGAGAGCACACGTGTGACCTCGACGAAGCGTTCCGGCGGGCCTCTCGCATGTGCGAACAGCGAGCCACGGTGGCCAGTGCCCGAATCGCCGAACTGACTGCGCGTGAAGGGCCGCTCGCCGATCACGCGCGGGCCGCCAAGTCCATCGCGTCCTCGTACGCCTGGCACATCCATCACTCCCGCTACCAGATGTGAGCCTCAGGCCTCACGTCACGTGGCTGCCCGGCCCGGGGTACATCGGGGCGCCGGAAGCGCGTAGGTCCGGACAGGCCGGTACCGTTCCCGGCGATGCCGTTGTGCGGAAGGGGCGGGCATGGGACGCAGGTGGGGATGGCTGGGCATCGCCGTGGGCGCGGCCGCGGTGCTGGGGCTACTGGCGATACCCAACGACAGTGGGGGCAACGCGTACGGCGGCGCCCTGTGCGCGTCGGTGATGGGGGGTCCGGACGGTGATCAGCCCATCACCACGCTCGTGGACGGGGTCGACGAGGCGGACGCCAAGGAGGCCGTCCGCACCGCCCTGCTGGATTGCGAACGCCGACGCGGCAGCCGCCTCGGCTGGGCCCTGGCGGCGGCCACCCCCACGGCCATACTTCTCGGCGGCCTCCTGGCCACACTCCCGCCCCGGGGCCGCCGGGCGGCGGAGCCGCACTACCGCTGATCCACCAGACGCGACGACCAGGGCAGGGACGATCGCGAGGATGCCGAGTACCGCGAGGGCGGCGTCGAGAGCGTCCGTGCCAGGACGGAAACCGGCGCGGCGGCCCGGTGTCAGGGGCCGGCGCGGTACCACGGCCGCGGGCCCCGGATCGGTGATCCGGGGCCCGCGGGTGAGCATACGAGGTGGTCAGCCGGCGGTGGCGTGGACGCCCGCGCCGAGGCCCGCGGCGTGGACGCTCGCGCCGACGCCCGCGCCAACGCCCTCGGCCGAGGCGGCGGCCATGAGGCCGGCACCGACACCGGCGAGCGGCGTGTCGAGGAACAGGCCGCCGGAGGCGCCTGCCGCGAGGCCGCCGGAGACGTTGTCCAGGTCGGCGTCGGACATCTCGGCAGTGGCAACCTGGGAGGTGAGGTTCATAACGCGCGGTTCCCTTCGCATCAGCAATTCGGAATGGCGAGGTCCGCCCGGTTTCCCCGCCGGGCGGACCTCGTCATGCGCAGGATCAAAGCACGTCGGCGTAGGCGCGGCCAGCCGCTCGGAGCCTGATCAGGGCGCATCGCGAAAGCAGACGTCACGGGTGTGGCAGCGCGGTGACCGAAGGTACCGGCACCTTCACACGGCCTGCCGTCCCGCTGCACGCACGACTGTTGCCACGGGCTCCCGCGACGGTCACCGTCGCGGGAGAACCCCCGCGCGGCGGCCCAGTGGTGATGACTGTCCGGTTTCCTTACGACGTGCCGGTGAACGGTGTGCAGGTTTACCGGATGTTGCCGTTTCCCCGTTCCGTCACACCGCGCGCCCGGCCACCACCCACTTCGACGGCAGCTCGACACGGCTGCCGTCGGGTGCCTGCTCGGTGGTGAGCAGGGACAGCTCCCCGCCGGCGAGGAGGGTGAGTCCGGCCGCGTGGAGGTACTCGGGGACCGCCTCGTCGGCCACCTCACCCGGGGCGATGCCGTGCTTGAGGACGGGCGCCAGCTTGGACGGCGGTCCTTCGGTGCCCCGGGCCAGGCCCAGCAGCAACGGGCGGGCGGTTTCGGAGAGTTCGACGAGGAGGACCCGGCCGCGCTCGCCCACGAGGGTCGCGAGGCCGTCGGCGAGCGGCTGGCGGTCGTCGGGCTCGCACTGGTGCAGGACACCCCGCATGTAGACGTTGGCGTCGCCGAGTTCCGTGTGCAGCGCCTGGGTCTCCGCCTTCTCCACCGCGTCGAGCTGCCGGTACCCGGCCTGTCCCGCGGGATCGGCGCGCCGTGCGTGGTCGAGCGCGGCGGCCGATATGTCGGCGCCGACGACGTGCCGGAAGCGGGAGGCCAGGAACCGTGTCTGGGTGCCGTTACCGCAGCCGAGGTCCACCATGGGCAGTCCGGGGTCCACCAGGTGCGGCTCGAAGAGGGAGAGATGAACGCCCGCGGTCAGCGCGGGCTCCGCGTCCCAGAAGACGGCGCCCTGTTCCTCGGGGGCCTCGCCCCAGAAGCCCTCCCAGGCTTCCCTGTACCGACTCGTCACGCTCATGCCCACTCCCCGGATACGGCCGTGACCCACCCGAGGTGGCGGGCCAGATCGGGTGTATCGCGCCGGGAGTGATCCCACAAGCGCGCCGGCGCGTTTGTGGGATCACTCCCGGCGCGCCCCGCGCGGGTTCGGCGGCAGCGACGCCGGGTGTCAGCGGGAGCGGCGCGGCGGCGTCAGCTCGAACCACACCGTCTTGCCGGTGCTGGTCCGGCTGGTGCCCCACTCCCGGGCCAGTGTGCTGACCACGCGCATCCCGCGCCCGAACTCGTCGGTGCGGCCCGCGCTGAGCAGCGTCGGCAGGGTGGGGTCGTCGTCATCGACCTCGCACAGCAGCGTGTCGCCGCGGACCAGGCGCAGTGCGATCCGGCGGCCGTCGGCGTGCCGTACGGCGTTGGTGACCAGCTCGCTGACCAGCGTCTCGGCGGTGTCCACGAGTGTGTTCAGGCCCCAGACGTGGAGCTGTTCACGGACGGCGGCACGGGCCCTGCCGGCCTCGGCCGGGTCACGGGCGAGCCGCCACTCGGCGACGTCCTCGGGTTCGATGCCGTTGAGCCTGGCCATCAGCAGGGCCACGTCGTCCTTGCGGCCGCCGCGGGTGTTGAGGGCACGGATGATGGTGTCGCAGGCGTCGTCCATGGAGGCGGCCGGGTGGGCGGCGGACTCGCAGAGCGTGGCGAGGCCGACGCCGATGTCCTCGCCGCGCATCTCGACCAGGCCGTCGGTGCACATCACGAGGCGGTCTCCGGGTTCCACGCGCACGCGTATGGCCTCGAAGGGCACCCCGCCGACGCCGATGGGCGCACCCGTGGGCAGGTCGAGCAGTTCGCTGCTGCCGTCCTCGGCGCGGACCAGCACGGGTGGGATGTGGCCCGCGTTGGCGAGGTGCAGTTCGCTCGCGATCGGGTCGTAGACGGCGTACAGGCAGGTCGCGAGGTAGTGCTCGCCGAGGCGCTGGGCGAGGTCGTCGAGGTTGCGCAGGAGCTGTGCGGGCGGCAGGTCGAGTCCGGCCATCGTCTGGACGGCCGTGCGCAACTGGCCCATCATCGCCGCAGAGTTGAGGCCGTGTCCCATGACGTCGCCCACGACCAGCGCGGTGCGGGCGCCGGGCAGCTTCACCGAGTCGAACCAGTCACCGCCGACGCGCCCCAGCAACGTACCCGGCAGATAGCGGGTGGCGATGTCGCAGCCCGGCATGCGGGCCGCGATCTGCGGCAGCATGCTGTCCTGGAGTGTCTCGGCGACGTTCTCCTGGTACGTGTACATGCGCGCGTTGTCGAGGACGAGGCCCGCGCGGGCGGCGAGTTCGGCGCCGGTGACGCGGTCCATGTCGTTGAAGACGGGCCGCTCCGGGTGGCGCAGCAGGATCATGAAGCCGAGCACCACGTTGCGTGCTTTCAGGGGCACGACCAGCATGGAGCGGCCGGTGATCAGCGGCCGGATGTCGCGCTTTTCGAACTGCGCGGCGATCGCGTGCCCCATCTGCTCGCTGATGCGCGGCACGAGGACGGGCTCGCCGGTGGTCATGCACTGGAAGAACGGCGTGTGCGCGGGGAAGGGCATGGCCTCGCCGACCGGGACGACGTCGTCCCAGCGTCCCGGCTCGTCGGTGTGCTCCACGGCCACGCGGTGCCACATGGTGGTCGTGTCGGGCACGCCGTCGGGGAAACCCTCACCGGCCACGACCTGTTCGCGCAGATAGGTGCCCGCGACGTCGGTGAAGCGCGGTACGACGGCCCTGCTGACCTCGATGATGGTCCGGGAGAGGTCGAGGGAGGTGCCGATGCGTGAGCTGACCTCGTTGAGGAACTCCAGGCGCTCGCGCACGGCGGCGTACTCAAGGTCCTCGCCCTCGTCCTGGAGGTCTTCCGGTACGGGCATGCCGGCGGCCACGGCCCGTGCGGCCCGCTCGCGGCGCGCCTTGCGCTCGGCGCGGCGCGGGACGCCCCAGTCGGGGGTGACCGGCACCCGGTCGTTCTGGCTGAACTCCAGGACGGGATAGCCGAGTTCCAGGATCTGGGCGACGATGCGGGCGCTTTCGCCGACGCTCACGCTGGGCAGGATCTCGGGGAGCCTGCGGGCGAGTTCCTCGGCGCCGGGGAAGTCGGTGTGCAGGGCGAAGCCGGGGGCGATCCGCTCGACGGGGACTTCACCGTCCTCGCCTTCGAGCCGCGTCCCGTCCGCGTCGGCCGCGAGCACGAGCAGCCGTTCCCGCCCGGGTCCGACCAGCGGGTAGGCCCACCACAGGACGTCGACGCGGCCCCGGTCCCGCTCCGGAACCGTGAGCCGGGCGCGCCCGGCGGCGGGGTAGGAGAGCCGTCCGTCGAGGGACGACTCCAGGTCGTGGCCGAGTCCGTCGTACGCGGTGTACGACCCGTACACGGCGGACTCGTCGATCTCGTCGGTCTCGGGCAGCGCACCGGACACGGGGAGCAGGTCCACGGCGGGGCGGCCCACCGCGTCCTCCTTGGCGGCGCCGAACAGCCGCCGCGCGCCGGTGCTCCAGTGGGAGACGAGCCCCTCGCGGTCGACCACGACCACAGCCAGCGGGATGCGGCCGACGGTGACGTGCCCCGCCGTCTCGCCGCCTGAAGCCCCGCGGCTGGGAGGTGTGCCGCGCTCTCCGCCACGGTCCATGACCCAGGCCCTCTCTCCCCACGGCTCCGCAAGATCTGTGCCGCCGTCACTACCGTACGGCCACGTCCGGTCGCGATGTGTGGCAATACGTGAATTGGCCTCGGGGTCGCCTCCGGCGCGCGCACACCGGCGCACGGCTCCGGTCGCGCCTTCAGTCCTCGTGCCTCAGTTGCAGGTCCCGTTCCGTTCTGCCGTCACCGGCGATCTCCAGGGCCGTGGCGGCTGGTGGGTAGCCGGACGCGATGACCGTGTACTCGCCGGCGGCGAGGCCGTCGAAGCGGAACGCTCCGTCGGTGCCGGTGGTGAGCGTGCCGACGACCGTGCCGGTGGCGTCGAGGAGGGTGACGCGGGCGTCCTCGACGGGGCGTCCGCCTGCGGCGCGGACCGTGCCGCACAGGACGGCGCCGCCCGCGAGTTCGATGTCCTGACGGGTCTCGTGGGCGGCCTGGACGGTCACGGGGAGGGCGGCCGGGCGGAAGGTGTGTGCGCCGGCGGCGAGGGTGTACGCGCCGGCCGCCACCTCCGTGATGAGGTACCCCCCTTCGCTCCCGCTGCGGGTGGTGGCGACGACCTGTCCGTGGACGTCGGTGAGCGTGACGGTCGCGTCCCGCAGGGGGCGCCCGTCCGCGGTGATCACACGCCCCGCGAGCCGTCCCGCGCCGCCGAGTACCACGTCGAGCTCCACGGGCCGCTCGCCCAGTGTCACGGTCACGGCGAGCGGCTGGTGACCGCCGGCCGACGCGATGAGCATGTACGAACCGGCGCCGGGCGTGGCCAGCGCGTACCGGCCGTCCTCGCCGCTGGCACCGCGCCCGATCTGCTGTCCGAGCACGTCGATGAGGGTGAGCGCGGCGCGTGGCACGACGGTGCCCTCGTGGTCGCGGACGATGCCGCGGACGGGGACGCCGGTGGGGTGCGGGGACCGGGCGTGTGGAAGGGAGAGGGGCTGGAGGGGGGTGGGAGGTGCGGGAACGGGAGGTGTGGTGTGGGGATGTGCGGGGTCGGGATGTGCGGGGTCGGCGGGGGCGTCGTGGCGCACCCGTGGTCTCCCCTTGAGGAAGAAGGCGAGGAGCATGCCGAGGACGAGCACCGGCACGAGGTACAGGAACATCCGCGGCAAAGTGTCGGCGTACGCCCCGCCGTGGTCGTGCGGCAGGTCGGCGGCCCCGGTCGTGAGGAGCGCGCCGCAGACGGCCACGCCGACGCCTCCGCCGAGGTGCCGGAGGTAGTTGTTCGCGCTGGTCGCGGACTGGACGTCGGTGGGGCGCACGGAGTTCTGCAGGGCGTGGACCAGGACGGGCATCACCATGCCGATGCCGGCGCCGAGGACGGCCGTCCAGATGCCGTAGTGCAGCCGGGGCGTGTCGGCGTCGAGGCGGGAGAGGAGCCACATGCCGACGGCGGCGAGAGCGGTGCCGAGGACCGGGTAGGCCCGGTAGTGCCCGGTGTGGCTGACGAGTTGGCCGACGACGACCGACGCGCCCACGATGCCGGCCGTCATCGGCAGCATGAGCAGCCCGGACTCGGTGGCCGAGGCGCCGTCGACCAGTTGCAGGAAGGTCGGCAGCCAGCTGCCCGCCGCGAACAGCGCGGCCCCGATGAACAGGCCCACGATCCCGGTGACGTTGAACGCGGAGTCCTTGAACAGCCGCAGGGGGACCAGGGGTTCGGGGGCGTGGCGCTCGACGACGAGGAAGAGGACGGCCGCGCCGACGGCTGCCGCACCCAGACCCCGGACGGTGTCCGATCCCCAGGGGTACTCGGTGCCGCCCCAGGCGGCCAGCAGCACGAGGCAGGCGGACGCGACAGCGAGCAGCAGCGCCCCGAGGACGTCGAAGCGGGCCTTCGCCCTGGACTTCGGCAGCTTCAGTGCGAGGGTGACGACCGTCAGGGCCACGAGTCCGAAGGGGACGTTGCCGTAGAAGCACCACCTCCAGGAGAGGTGGTCCGTGACATAGCCGCCCAGGAGGGGACCGGCGACGGAGGCCAGGCCGAACGCCGCGCCGGCGAGACCCACGAAGCGACCGCGGGCACGGGCGGGCACGATGTCCGCCATGATCGCCTGGACACCGATCAGGAGGCCGCCCGCGCCGATGCCCTGGAGCGCGCGGAAGGCGATGAGCTGATCCATGGTGCGCGACCGGCCGGTGAGCGCCGAGCCGACGACGAAGACGACGACCGCGAACTGGAAGGCGCCCTTGCGCCCGTACAGGTCGCCGCACTTGCCGTACACGGGCAGGGCGACGGTGGCGGTGAGGAGGTACGCGGTGATCACCCAGGACGTCCGGTCCAGGCCGTGCAGTTCGGCCGCGATCTCCGGGAGCGCGGTGGCCACCGTCATCTGCTCCAGCGCGGCGAGCAGCAGCGCGAGCACGAGCCCGAAGAACACCAACCGGACGCGGCGCGGCGCGAGTTGGCCGGAAGGAATCTCCGGTGGGGGTGTTGTCCACGGGGGTGTGGCGGCTGGTTCGGCCTCGTCGGCCTGCGTCAGAGTGATCCCGCCCACGTGCCGCTCCCCTCGTCGCACCTGCTGCGCGATTCCCGCGTTACGCGACAACTGCGAGCAGGCACGACGAGTTACGGCGAACCATGGGGTGCTGAGGGTGATCCACTCGAACCGGTGAGGGAGCGCGAGGCGAGCGCCTGCGGGTGCGTGGTGGACAAGAACCCCGCAGACGAGAACGCACCCGCCGAACCCCCGGTGGGAACCCCTACTTCTCGACCTCGGCCGCCAGCTTCGCCAGCACCAGGTCGTAGATGCGAGCCAGACCCTTGGGTGCGAAGGTCCTCTCGAAGAAGCCGCCGATCCCCCCGGCACCGTTCCAGACGGTGGTGACCACGACCCGGGACCTGCCCTCTCCCGCCGGCGTGACCCGCCAGGTCGTGACCATGGAGGAGTTGCGGTCCTTCTCGACGAGCTCGCCGTCGGTGGGCTCGGTGACCTCCAGGAGGCAGTCGCGGACGCGCTTGCTGGTGGCCTGGAGCTTCCAGTGGACGAGGGTGCCCTCGCCGTCGCCGCCCTCACGCACCTCGTACTCGCTGAAGTGCTCGGGCAGCAGCTTCGCGCGGGTGTCGCTGTAGTCGGCGATGGTGTCGAACACCGTCTCCGCGTCCGCCGCGACGACTCGCTCCGTGGTGGCCTCGACCTGCGCCATTGCACTTCCTCCAGCACTTGGTGTTGCTCGGGTTGAGGAAAGCCAACCATCAGGCGGCCGAGCCGCCCAAATCGGGGTCCGCCAAGAGGTCTCGAACGACGCCCGCGGACGGGGCCGGACTGGGCCGGACGAGCCCGCACACGGCATTCGAAAACAGGTTCGCACGATCAAGGGAACATGTGTTCTATTCTATGGCCAGTGCTACCGAGGAGGTGCCCATGCGCTGGGACCAACTGGCCGAGAACTCCGCCCGGGCCCGGGACGCCGCGCTGTTCGACGCGGACGCGGTGACCACCCGCACCTTCGACACCCCGGAGTTCCGTGGCGTGACGTTCCACGAGATCCGGGCGAAGTCGATCGTGAACCGGGTGCCGGGGGCCTCCCGTATGCCCTTCGAATGGACGGTGAACCCGTACCGGGGTTGCACACACGCGTGTGTCTACTGTTTCGCGCGCAAGACCCACAGCTATCTGGACCTCGACACCGGTCTCGGCTTCGACTCGCAGATCGTCGTGAAGGTCAACGCCCCCGAACTGCTGCGCCGCCACCTCGCCTCACCCCGCTGGCGCGGCGAGCACATAGCGATGGGCACCAACGTCGACTGCTACCAGCGTGCGGAGGGCCGCTACCGGCTGATGCCGGGCATCATCTCCGCCCTGCACGACCACGCGAACCCGTTCTCGATCCTCACCAAGGGCACGCTGATCCTGCGTGACCTCGACCTGCTGAGGCGGGCGTCCGAGGTCACCGAGGTCGGCATCTCCGTCTCCGTCGGCTTCACCGACCACGAGCTGTGGCGCACCGTCGAACCGGGCACGCCCGCCCCGGAGCGCCGCCTGGACGTGGTGCGCACCCTCACCGGCCACGGCATCGGCTGCGGTGTCCTGATGGCCCCGGTGATCCCGTTCCTGAGCGACAACCCGGCCCAACTGCGGGCCACCGTACGGGCGATCGCGGCCTCCGGGGCCACCTCCGTGACACCGCTGGTGCTGCATCTGCGGCCCGGCGCCCGGGAGTGGTTCATGGCCTGGCTGGAGCGCAACCACCCCCACCTCGTACGGCGTTACGAGCGGCTGTACGCGGAAGGCGCGTACGCCCCGAAGTGGTACCAGCGCCGGATCACCGGTCAGGTCCACGCACTGGCCCAGGAGTACGGCATGGGGCCCACACACGCGGGTCTGCCGCGCAGGGTCCCGGCGCCCGGGCCCGAGGCACCCGAACACCGGGCGGAACCGACGGTGACCCAGCTGACGCTGCTCTGACCGCGACCGGACCGCGGGCGGACGGGGTCGGGAAGCGCGTCCGAGTGCTTCTCCCGGCCCGTTCGGGTCACGTGTGGGCAGAACGCGTTCTTCCGGGCGTCCGCTTCGGGACGATGCGACGAGGGCCGTGGAGCGCACGGCTCACGTACCGCGTCCTGGGAGCCCGCCAATGAAGAAACGCGCAGCTGCTCTGTGCGGTGCCGCCGTCGTGGTGGCCGGAATGGTCACCGGGGCTCCGGCCGACGCGAACGCCGACACGGCGTCCGCACCGCGCACCACGCTCAACGCTCCGACGGCGAAGCCGGCCTGGAAGAAGTGCGGGACGAAGGACTACCCGAGGCTCCAGTGCGCGTCCCTGAAGGTGCCGCTCGACCACGCGAACCCGCGCGGCAGGCAGATCACGCTCGCCCTTTCGCGCGTGCCGCACACGGCGAAGAAGTACCAGGGTCCGCTGCTGGTCAACCCCGGCGGGCCCGGCGGCAGCGGTCTCACACTGGCCGGGTTCGTCGCGTCCTCACTGCCGCGGACGGTGGCGGCGCAGTACGACGTCATCGGCTTCGATCCGCGCGGCGTCGGCGCCAGCAGGCCCGCCCTGAACTGCCGGCCGGGGTATTTCTCGCCGGTGCGCCCCGACTCCCTGCCGGTCACTCCGGCCGTCGAGAAGGCCAACCTCGACCGTGCCGCCGCCTTCGCCAAGGCGTGCGCGACGAAACACGGGGATCTGCTGCCGTACATCGGCACGGTCAGCGCGGTCAGGGACATGGACGCGATCCGGCAGGCGCTCGGGGCCGAGAAGATCAACTACTTCGGGTACTCGTACGGCACCTACCTGGGCGCCGTCTACGCGAAGCTCTACCCGGACCGCGTCCGCCGCGCGGTCCTGGACTCGGTCGTCGACCCCACTGGCGTGTGGTACGCCGACAACATCCGGCAGGACCACGCGTTCAACGACCGCCACCTCGCGTTCACGGCGTGGGTCGCGAAGCACGACGCGACGTACAAGCTGGGCACCGACCCGGCGAAGGTGGAAGCCAAGTGGTACGCCATGCGCAGGGCCCTCGCCAAGAAGCCCGCGGACGGCAAGGTGGGCGCCTCCGAGCTGGAGGACACCTTCGTCCCGGGCGGCTACTACAACGGCTACTGGCCCTACCTCGCCGAGGCGTTCGCGGCCTATGCGAACCGCAGGGACGACGACCCGCTGGTCGAGGCCTACGAGAACTTCGGCGCCGTCGACGCGGCGGGCGACAACGGCTACAGCGTCTACTCCGCCGTGCAGTGCGCCGACGTGGCCTGGCCGCGCGACTGGGGGCAGTGGCGCAGGGACAACTGGGACACGTACGCGAAGGCACCGTTCATGACGTGGAGCAACGCCTGGTACAACGCCCCGTGCGCGTTCTGGCCGACGAGCGCGCAGCAGCCGGTCGACGTCTCCAACGACGCGGCGCCGCCGATGCTGCTCTTCCAGGCGACGAACGACGCGGCCACCCCGTACGAGGGCGGTGTCGCGGTCCACCGTCTGCTGCGCGGCTCCAGCCTGGTGGTGGAGCAGGGCGGCGGCAACCACGGCATCACGCTCAGCGGGAATGCCTGCCTCGACAAGCACCTGGCGGCGTATCTGACCGACGGCACGATGCCGCGGGGCGCGGGCGGGGAGGCCGACGCGGTGTGCAAGCGGCTGCCCGACCCGAAACCGCTGACCGCGAAGTCGGCACGCTCCTCCACACGGGGTGCGGCACTGCACGGGCTGCTCGGCTTCCGCGGCTGAGACCGCACACGGGTGCCCCGTTAGGGTGCCGCCATGGAAGACCGACTGGCCCGACTCCGCATCCGTGAGATGACCCTGGCCGACTGCCGTGCCGTCGCCGAGATACGGATCGGCGGCTGGCGAACCGCGTACGCGGGGATGATCCCGCAGGCGTACCTCGACCGGCTCGACGTGGACGCGGACGCCGAACGGCGGTGCGGTCACCTGGAGAAGGGCAACGCGGAGGTCGTGAACCTGGTCGCGGAGCGGCACGGCGAGGTCGTCGGCTGGGCCTGCCACGGGCCGTACCGGGAGGGTGAAGTCCGCACGGACGACGCCGAGTTGTACGCCGTCTACGTGCGGCCGGGTCACTTCTCGACAGGCGTGGGCCGGGCGCTGCTCCGGGAGTCGGCCCAGCGGTGCGCGATCGCCGGGCACGAGCGGATGCTGCTGTGGGTGCTGAAGGACAACGTCCGCGCGCGCCGCTTCTACGAGAGTCACGGCTTCACCCCGGACGGCGCCGAGGAGCCCTTCGAGGTGGACGGGGTGGCAGTGCCCGAGGTGCGTTACGTGCGTGCCCTCGGGGACATGGCTTCCGCCTGACGCCTCACTGCTTGGGCAGTCGCTTCAGCGCCGCGGCCGCCGCCTCCGCGAGGGCCGGGTGGGCGAGCGCCTCGTTGAGCAGGGGGCGGGCCCGTTCGTCGCCGAGCGCGCCCAGCCCCTCCACACAGGCGAGGGCGACCAGGCGGTACGGATCGTGCGGCCGCAGCCGCCGCGCCAGCGTGGTGATCAGAGCGGGCACGGCCTCGGGAGCACGCAGCGCCACCAGGAGGCGTACGGGGTGCAGGGCGTAGGCGACGCGGAGTTCGTTGGTGGCGAGCGCGGCGGCAGCGCGGGCGGTGCGCGGATCGCCCAGCCGGGCCAGGGCGTGCGCGGCGGAGGCGCAGCGCGGCGGATCGCGGTGGTTGAGCAGCAGGACGAGGGGCTCGAAGGCCCGCCGGTCCCCGGCGAGGCCGAGCCGGAAGGCGGCCAGCTCCCGTGCCCACAGCGGCCGCGCGGGGGCGGAGAGCACACCGGCCAGTTCGTCGAGGTCACGGGTCGCCAGGAGCCGCTGGTAGGCGACCGAGGCTCCCGACTCCTGCCGTAAGCGTTCCGTGAGTGCTCGCGACGCTTCGTCCATGGCACCGAGCCTACGGTCGCCACGGCCGCGTCGGGGAGGTACATCACACAAACACGGGGACTGGCGCGCTCGTTACTCGCGGGTTAAGCTCAGACGAGCGAGCCACTCGCTCGTGTACCTCCTCGTGGTGGCCTGGTGACGCAGCCGCCGCGAGCGTTGTCGGTTCGGTACCTCGGGTACCTCAGTGCGACTCGGCTTGGGACAGGGCCGGTCGGTCATCACCGTTCGCCGGGCGTGTGCACGCCGCTGGCGACGGAACCGGGCGTGTGCGCTGAGCGGCGCCGCTCAGTAGCCCGGCAACACCCGCACACCGCGCTCCCTTTCGGCACCCGGTGCGTTCTTCGGCGCGGCCGGGCGCACTCCCAGTCGTCACCCTCACTCCTGGAGTCCCCGATGGCCACTCCCCTGTCCGACACCTCTCCGTCCCCCCTCAGGACCATTGCCGTCGTCGGTCTCGGCACCATGGGCACCGGTATCGCCGAGGTCCTGGCCCGGGCCGGCCGCGAGGTCATCGGGATCGACATCAGCGAGGCGCAGGCCACGAAGGCCGTCGCCGCCCTGGAGACCTCGACCGCCCGCGCCGTGGCGCGCGGCCGGATCACCGAGCGGGAGCGCGGCGAGGTCCTCGCCCGCTTCCGCACGTTCACCGGCGTCCAGGCCGCGGCCGACGCCGACCTGGTCATCGAGGTGACCCCGGAGTCGTACGAGATCAAGCAGCAGGTCTTCCGCGAGCTGGACGCCGTCGTCCGCCCGGATACCGTCCTCGCGACCGGCACCAACGCCCTGTCGGTCACGCGCCTGGCCGCCGACTCGGCCCGCCCCGAGCGCGTGCTCGGGCTGCACTTCTTCAACCCGGCGCCCGCGATGAAGCTCGTGGAGATCGTCTCCTCCGTGCTCACCGCGCCCCAGGCCGTCGCCTCGGTCACGGATCTGGCCATCGAGCTGGGCAAGGAGCCCGTGGCGGTCGGCGACCGGCCGGGGTTCGTCGCCGACGGGCTGCTGTTCGGCTACCTCAACCAGGCCGCCGCGATGTACGAGGCCAAGTACGCCACCCGCGAGGACATCGACGCGGCGATGCGGCTCGGCTGCGGGCTGCCGATGGGCCCGCTGGCGCTGCTCGACCTGATCGGCGTGGACACGGCCCGTACGGTCCTGGAGGCCATGTACAGCGCGTCGCGCGACCGGCTGCACGCGCCCGCGCCCATCCTCAAGCAGCTCAGCGAGGCGGGCCTGACCGGCCGCAAGTCGGGGCGCGGCTTCTACACGTACGAGGCGCCGGGCAGCGCCACCGTCGTGCGGGACGCGCTGACGCCGCTGTCCGGCGGGCCCGCGGTCCCCGGCCGCGGCATCCGTGCCGTCGGCGTCGCGGGCTCCGGGACCATGGCGTGCGGGATCGCCGAGGTGTTCGCGAAGGCGGGGTACCACGTCGTGCTCGCCGCGCGCGGCGAGGAGAAGGCGCGGACCGCCAAGGCCCGTATCGGCACGTCGCTTTCGCGCTCTGTCGACAAGGGGCGCTTGACCGTCGAGGCGGCGGCCGAAACGCTGGACCGGATCACCCCGGCCGGCTCGTACGACGCGTTCGCGGACGTCGACCTCGCGCTGGAGGCCGTCGCGGAGGATCTGGAGGTCAAGCGGCAGCTGTTCACGGCCCTCGACAAGGTCTGCAAGCCGGGCGCGATCCTCGCCACCACGACCTCCTCGCTGCCGGTGGTGGCCTGCGCCCGCGCCACCTCGCGGCCGGAGGACGTGATCGGCATGCACTTCTTCAACCCGGCGCCCGCGATGAAGCTGGTCGAGGTGGTCCGCACGGTCCTGACCGGGGACGACGTGCACGCCACGGTCCGCGCGTTGTGCTTGGCCGTCCGCAAGCATCCGGTGGACTGCGGCGACCGCGCCGGGTTCATCGTGAACGCCCTGCTGTTCCCGTACCTGAACAACGCGGTCAAGATGGTCCAGGAGCACTACGCGTCGCTGGACGACATCGACGCGGCCATGAAGCTGGGCGGCGGTTACCCGATGGGCCCGTTCGAACTGCTCGACGTGGTCGGCCTCGATGTCTCGCTGGCCATCGAGCGGGTCCTGCACCGCGAGTTCCGCGACCCGGGCCTCGCCCCGGCGCCGCTCCTGGAGCACTTGGTGGCCGCGGGCTGCCTCGGCCGCAAGACGGGCCGCGGGTTCCGCGAGTACGCGGGGCGCTGAGCGGCCCGCCCCGTGGATCCCCCCGCCCCGGCTGGGGCGGGGGGATCCACGGATCCGCGCATCATGCTGCGCGGATGCAGTACGTTCGGGTCATGTCCCACCCCGCCAGGTCCTCACGTACACCAGCTACGCCCGACGCTCCGGAAAGCGCCGCGGGCGGTCGCGCCGCCGCCCAACGGCTCAAGATGCGCCGGGAACTGGCGGCCGCGGCGATGGAACTGTTCGCGACGAAGGGGTACGAGGCGACCACCGTCGACGAGATCGCGGCGGCCGCCGGAGTCGCCCGCCGCACCTTCTTCCGCCACTTCCGCTCCAAGGAAGAGGCGATCTTCCCCGACCACGACGACACGCTGGTCCGGGCGGAGGCCGTGCTGAACGCGGCGCCCGCCCACGAGCACCCGCTCGACACCGTGTGCCGCGGCATCAAGGAAGTCATGAAGATGTACGCGGCCCGGCCGGAGATCTCCGTGCAGCGCTACAAGCTCACCCGGGAGGTCCCCACCCTGCGCGAGGCGGAGATCGCGTCGGTCGCCCGCTACGAACGGCTGTTCACCCGGTACCTGCTGGGCCACTTCGACGAGCACGCCCACGACGACGACGCCAACGACGACCCGTTGCTGGCCGAGGTCGCCGCGTCGGCGGTCGTCACCGCGCACAACCACGTGCTGCGCCGCTGGCTGCGGGCGGGCGGGCAGGGGGACGTGGAGGCTCAGCTGGACCACGCCTTCGCCATCGTCCGCAGGACGTTCGGCACGGGGATCGGGGTCGGCCGGTACGAGCCCGCGCCGCACACCTCCCCGGTCCCGGCGTCGGTCTCCTCGCAGGGTGAGGTCCTGGTGGCGGTGGCCCGGACCGACGCGCCACTGCACGAGGTCATGAAGACCATCGAAGAGGCCCTGAAGAACCGCTGACCAGCCGCGACGTCGCGCTGGACCAGCCGCGGCGTCGCGCCATCGGCCCGCCCGGGGCCGGGAAGAGGGCCGTTCTCGCCCTGGAGGCGGCAGGCCACGAGGTCGCCGAAGGCCGGGCCCCGCCGGCGACCGCGAGCGGCGCGGAGCCGTTCGCGTCGTGCCCGTGCTCGCTCTCGTGCTCGTGCTCGTGCTCGTGCTCGTGCTCGTGCTGCGTCACGCCGGCATCCGTGGCATGGCCATCGATCGATCATCGCTCATTTGTCGCGCGAAGATTTCACCTGAGAGCAAGTTCTGGCACCGAGTGCCTTGCGGGGTGACACGGGGTGCCATACCGTGGTGTTGTCCGGGCGATCGGCGTGCAGAGCTCCTTGGTACGCCGGCTGTCCCCGCGAGCCATCCGGCAAGCGCGCCCGGACGCCTGCGTCACAGGCACCCTCCGCGCCACCAGCGCTGCCGGAACACCACCCTTCGCCGAACCGACGGCACACGCTCAGCACCCGACGTAACCCTCAGCAGCGTCCTCCCTCAGGACGCTCGTCGCCGGAGGCAACACCGTGAAGGAAATCCTGGACGCGATCCAGTCGCAGACCGTGACCCCGGGCGGCTCCGCCGCGGTCACGTCCGCCGACTTCGCCGCTCTGCCGCTCCCCGAGTCGTACCGCGCCATCACCGTGCACAAGGACGAGACGGAGATGTTCGCCGGGCTCGCCACCCGCGACAAGGACCCGCGCAAGTCGATCCACCTGGACGACGTGCCGGTGCCGGAGCTGGGTCCGGGCGAGGCCCTGGTGGCGGTCATGGCCTCGTCGGTCAACTACAACTCGGTGTGGACCTCGATCTTCGAGCCGCTGCCGACCTTCGGTTTCCTGGAGCGCTACGGCAAGCTGAGCGAGCTCGCCAGGCGCCACGACCTGCCGTACCACATCATCGGCTCCGACCTCGCGGGCGTCGTCCTGCGCACCGGCCCCGGCGTCCACGCCTGGAAGCCCGGTGACGAGGTCGTCGCGCACTGTCTGTCGGTGGAGCTGGAGTCCAGCGACGGCCACAACGACACGATGCTCGACCCCGAGCAGCGGATCTGGGGCTTCGAGACCAACTTCGGCGGACTCGCCGAGATCGCCCTCGTGAAGTCCAACCAGCTGATGCCCAAGCCGGACCACCTCACCTGGGAGGAGGCCGCAGCTCCGGGCCTGGTCAACTCCACCGCGTACCGGCAGCTCGTCTCCCGCAACGGCGCCGGTATGAAGCAGGGCGACAACGTGCTGATCTGGGGCGCGAGCGGCGGGCTCGGCAGTTACGCCACCCAGTTCGCGCTGGCCGGCGGCGCGTACCCCATCTGCGTGGTGAGCAGCCCGCGGAAGGCGGAGATCTGCCGGGCCATGGGCGCCGAGGCGATCATCGACCGCAACGCCGAGGACTACCGGTTCTGGAAGGACGCCCACACCCAGGACCCGAAGGAGTGGAAGCGCTTCGGCAAACGCATCCGCGAGCTCACCGACGGCGAGGACGTCGACATCGTCTTCGAGCACCCCGGCCGCGAGACCTTCGGCGCGTCGGTCTATGTCACGCGCAAGGGCGGCACCATCGCCACCTGCGCCTCCACGTCCGGCTACACCCACGAGTACGACAACCGCTACCTGTGGATGTCCCTGAAGCGGATCATCGGTTCCCACTTCGCCAACTACCGTGAGGCCTGGGAGGCCAACCGGCTGATCGCGAAGGGCAGGATCCACCCGACGCTGTCGAAGGTCTACTCGCTGGAGGAGACCGGCCAGGCCGCGTACGACGTGCACCGCAACCTCCACCAGGGCAAGGTCGGTGTGCTGACGCTGGCCCCGCGCGAGGGCATGGGCGTGCGCGACGAGGAGAAGCGCGCCCGGCACATCGACGCCATCAACCGCTTCCGGAACGTCTGAGGTCCCTTCATGAAAGAGCCGAAGACCAGGGAACCCGGCCAGCAGGGGCACAAGGTGAGGGACCGTCCGTGGCTGATGCGGACCTACGCGGGTCACTCCACGGCCGAGGCGTCCAACGAGTTGTACCGGCGCAACCTCGCCAAGGGGCAGACGGGGCTCTCGGTGGCGTTCGACCTGCCGACGCAGACCGGGTACGACCCCGACCACGTTCTCGCCCGCGGCGAGGTCGGCCGGGTCGGGGTGCCGGTCTCGCACCTGGGTGACATGCGCCGGCTGTTCCAGGACATCCCCCTGGAGCAGATGAACACCTCGATGACCATCAACGCCACGGCCATGTGGCTGCTGGCGCTCTACCAGGTCGTCGCGGAGGAGCAGGGCCTCGACGAGCAGGCCATCACCCGGCTCCAGGGGACGACACAGAACGACATCGTGAAGGAGTACCTGTCGCGGGGCACGCATGTCTTCCCGCCCGGCCCCTCCCTCCGTCTTACCACGGACATGATCGCGTACACGGTCTCCCGCATCCCGAAGTGGAACCCGATCAACATCTGCTCGTACCACCTCCAGGAGGCCGGTGCCACACCGGTCCAGGAGATCGCGTACGCGATGTCGACGGCCCTCGCGGTGCTGGACGCGGTCCGTGACTCCGGTCAGGTGCCGCAGGAACGCATGGGCGAGGTCGTCGCCCGTATCTCCTTCTTCGTGAACGCGGGCGTCCGCTTCGTCGAGGAGATGTGCAAGATGCGGGCGTTCGGCCGCATCTGGGACCGCATCACGCGCGAGCGGTACGGCATCGAGGATCCCCGGCAGCGCCGCTTCCGGTACGGCGTCCAGGTCAACTCGCTGGGTCTGACGGAAGCCCAGCCCGAGAACAACGTCCAGCGGATCGTGCTCGAAATGCTGGCGGTGACGCTCTCGAAGGACGCCCGCGCGCGTGCCGTCCAGCTCCCCGCCTGGAACGAGGCGCTGGGCCTGCCCCGGCCCTGGGACCAGCAGTGGTCGCTGCGCATCCAGCAGGTGCTCGCGCACGAGAGCGACCTGCTGGAGTACGACGACATCTTCGAGGGCTCGCACGTCATCGAGGCGAAGGTCGCCCAGCTGGTCGAGGAGTCGTTCGCCGAGATCGAGCGGATCCAGGAGATGGGCGGCGCCATGGCCGCCGTCGAGTCGGGCTATCTGAAGTCGCGGCTCGTCGCCTCGCACGCCGCCCGCCGGGCGCGCATCGAGTCCGGCGAGGAGAAGATCGTCGGCGTCAACGTCTTCGAGACGACCGAGCCGAACCCGCTGACGGCCGACCTGGACACGGCGGTCCACACGGTCGACCCCACGGTCGAGGAACGTGTCGTACGAGCCCTCCGGGAGTGGCGCGACACCCGCGACGACCAGCGCCTTCGCACGGCGCTGGAGCGGCTCAAAGAGGCCGCCCAGGGCGAGGACAACCTCATGGAGGCCACCCTGGAGTGTGCCCGTGCCGGGGCCACGACCGGTGAGTGGGCCGGGGCGCTGCGGGAGGTGTTCGGGGAGTTCCGGGCGCCGACCGGCGTCTCCTCGGCACCGGTCGCGGTGACGGCCGAGGAGGGCACCGGGCTGGCGGAGGTCCGCCGCAAGGTGGACGCCACCGCACGGGACCTGGGCGTGGGCAAGCTGCGCTTCCTCGTCGGCAAGCCCGGCCTGGACGGGCACTCCAACGGGGCCGAGCAGATCGCCGTGCGGGCCCGGGACGCCGGGTTCGAGGTGGTGTACCAGGGCATCCGGCTCACCCCCGAGCAGATCGTGGACGCGGCCCTCGCCGAGGACGTGCACGCGGTCGGCCTGTCCGTTCTCTCCGGCTCGCACGCCCGGCTCGTGCCGGACGTGCTGGAGCGGTTGCGTGAGGCCGGTGCGCCCGACATCCCGGTGATCGCCGGGGGGATCATCCCGAACGGCGACGCCGAGCAGCTCAGGGCCGCTGGAGTGGCGGCCGTGTTCACCCCGAAGGACTTCGACATCACCGAGATCATCGGCCGTATCGTCGAGGAGATCCGCAAGGCCAACAAGCTCGACCCCTTGGAGGTCCCCGCATGACAACGCCCGTCAACCGTCTTCGTCCGCGGCGCTCCTGCCTCGCGGTGCCGGGAAGCAACCCCCGCTTCCTGGAGAAGGCCCAGGGCCTCCCCGCCGACCAGGTCTTCCTCGACCTGGAGGACGCGTGCGCCCCGCTCGCCAAACCCGAGGCGCGGCACACGATCGTGAAGTTCCTCAACGAGGGCGACTGGACCGGCAAGACCAGGGTCGTACGCGTGAACGACTGGACGACCGAGTGGACGTACCGCGACGTCGTCACCGTCGTCGAGGGCGCGGGGGTGAACCTGGACTGCATCATGCTGCCGAAGGTGCAGGACGCCCAGCAGGTCGTCGCCCTGGACCTGCTGCTCACCCAGATCGAGAAGACGATGGGCTTCGAGGTCGGGCGGATCGGCATCGAGGCCCAGATCGAGAACGCCCAGGGCCTCAACAACGTCAACGAGATCGCCCAGGCCTCGCCGCGCGTCGAGACGATCATCTTCGGCCCGGCCGACTTCATGGCGTCGATCAACATGAAGTCGCTGGTCGTCGGCGAGCAGCCGCCCGGCTATCCGGCGGACGCCTACCACTACATCCTGATGAAGATCCTCATGGCCGCCCGCGCCAACAACCTCCAGGCGATCGACGGCCCCTACCTCCAGATCCGCAACATCGACGGCTACCGCGAGGTCGCCCGGCGCGCCGCGGCGCTCGGCTTCGACGGCAAGTGGGTGCTCCACCCGGGCCAGGTCGAGGCGTCCAACGAGATCTTCTCGCCCTCCCAGGAGGACTACGACCACGCCGAGCTGATCCTGGACGCGTACGAGTACTGCACGTCCGAGGCGGGCGGCAAGAAGGGCTCGGCGATGCTCGGCGACGAGATGATCGACGAGGCCAGCCGCAAGATGGCGCTGGTCATCGCGGGCAAGGGCCGCGCCGCCGGTATGCGGCGCACCAGCACGTTCGAGATTCCGGAGGCGTAGGGCATGCAGTTCGGGCGCACCTACGAGGAGTTCGAGGTCGGTGCCGTCTACAAGCACTGGCCGGGGAAGACGGTCACGGAGTACGACGACCACCTCTTCTGCCTGCTCACCATGAACCACCACCCGCTCCACCTGGACAGCAACTACGCGGAGAAGACGACGGACTTCGGGAAGAACGTCGTCGTGGGGAACTACATCTACTCGCTGCTGCTCGGCATGTCGGTGCCCGACGTCTCCGGCAAGGCGATCGCCAACCTGGAGATCGAGTCGCTCCGGCACGTGGCGCCGACCTTCCACGGCGACACGGTCTACGGCGAGACGACCGTGCTCGACAAGTGGCCGTCCAAGTCGAAGGGCGACCGCGGCATCGTCCACGTCGAGACCAAGGGCTACAAACAGGACGGCACGCTCGTGTGCGTGTTCCGCCGCAAGGTGATGGTGCCCACCGAGACATACATCAAGGAGCGCGGCGGCGAGCAGCCCGGCCGCCCCGCACCCGCGGAGAACACGGAGAAGTAGCCATGGCGCGACTCGCCCAGACCCACGGTCTGACCGACATTCAGCAGGAGATCGTCTCCACCGTGCGGGACTTCGTCGACAAGGAGATCATCCCGGTCGCGACCGAACTGGAGCACCGCGACGAGTACCCGCAGCAGATCGTCGACGGCCTGAAGGAGCTGGGTCTGTTCGGTCTGATGATTCCCGAGGAGTACGGCGGCCTGGGCGAGTCCCTCCTCACGTACGCCCTCTGTGTGGAGGAGATCGCCCGCGGCTGGATGTCCGTGTCCGGCATCATCAACACGCACTTCATCGTGGCGTACCTGCTCAAGCAGCACGGCACACAGGAGCAGAAGGACACCTTCCTGCCGAAGATGGCGCTGGGCGAGGTCCGGGGTGCCTTCTCGATGTCGGAGCCGGGACTGGGCTCGGATGTGGCGGCCATCACCTCGAAGGCCGTGAAGGAGGGTGACGAGTACGTCCTGAACGGCCAGAAGATGTGGCTCACGAACGGCGGAACGTCAACCCTGGTTGCCGTCCTCGTGCGGAGTGACGAAGGACACTCCCCCTCTGAGGCGGCCGCGGCGCCCCACCGGTCGATGACGACCTTCCTCGTCGAGAAGGAGCCCGGTTTCGGCGAGGTCCGCCCGGGGCTCACCATCCCCGGCAAGATCGACAAGATGGGCTACAAGGGCGTCGACACGACCGAGCTCATCATGGACGGACTGCGCATTCCGGCCAATCGTGTACTCGGCGGTGTCACCGGCCGAGGTTTTTACCAAATGATGGACGGAGTCGAGGTAGGCCGGGTGAATGTGGCGGCGCGTGGCTGTGGCGTCGCTCAGCGTGCTTTCGAACTGGGTGTCCGGTACGCCCAGCAGCGACACACCTTCGGCAAGCAGATCGCCCAGCACCAGGCGATTCAGTTCAAGCTGGCGGAGATGGCTACCAAGGTCGAGGCCGCCCATGCCATGATGGTCAACGCGGCTCGCAAAAAGGACTCGGGCGAACGAAACGACCTCGAAGCGGGGATGGCGAAGTACCTCGCCTCCGAATACTGCAAAGAAGTCGTGGAGGACGCCTTCCGGATCCATGGCGGCTACGGCTTCTCCAAGGAGTACGAGATCGAGCGCCTCTACCGTGAGGCACCGATGCTGCTGATCGGTGAAGGTACCGCCGAAATCCAGAAAATGATCATCGGGCGCAGACTGCTCGAAGAATATCGATTCCAGGGCTAGACGTCCGTTTACGGGTGTTTTCTTCGAGAAGAAGATCACACCCTGTCAACGGTCTTCAGCCGCCGACTCGGCTTCCTGGCTTGCCCAGTTGTGGCCCGCGACCGGTACGATCCCGGAAAAGCCGCCGTCCCCAGTCACAGCGCGGCATCATCCGCTACGAAGGTCATCCATGCCCCACAGCCAAACCTCTGCACCACGCGACAGCCTGGCCGGCGTACGCCTCGCGCGCGGAGCATCGCCGTGGCTTCTCCCGACCGTCGCCACCGCAGCCCTCAGCCTGGTCCGCGCGCGCCGCTCCGGCGCCGCCAAGGCCGTGGCCGTACCCGCCACCGCTCTCGCGGCCGGCATGCTGTGGTTCTTCCGCGACCCCGAGCGCGAGATCGCCCAGGGCCGAGTCATCTCGCCCGCCGACGGTGTGGTGCAGAGCATCATGCCGTGGAAGGACGGCCGCACCCGCGTCGCGATCTTCATGAGCCCGCTCAACGTCCACGTGAACCGCGCGCCGCTCTCCGGCACGGTCACGTCGGTCGAGCACATCCCGGGCGGGTTCGTTCCGGCGTTCAACAAGGAGAGCGAGAACAACGAGCGCGTCGTCTGGCACTTCGACACCGAGCTCGGTGACATCGAGATGGTCCAGATCGCCGGCGCGGTCGCCCGCCGTATCGTCCCGTACATCCCGCAGGGCACCAAGGTCGAGCAGGGTGACCGCATCGGGCTGATCCGCTTCGGCTCGCGCGTCGACATCTACCTCCCCGAAGGCGTCGAGGTCGCGGTCGAGGTCGGGCAGAAGACCGTGGCTGGGGTGACTCGCATTGACCGTGATTGATCCCGATACACAGGCCGGCTGGGTGCCCGACGCGGTGGATGACGACGACGAGGAGGAGATGCCGCTGTCGCTGCGCCTGTCGATAGCGGACACCCTGACGCTCGGCAACGCCACGTGCGGCTTCATGGCGGTGTACTTCACCACCACCGGCATCCTGATCCCGCACCTCACCGGCAGCCAGGAGTCCGGCATGGCCCGCAACAGCGCGGCCACGGCGGTCATCCTCATGCTGTGCGCGGCGGTCTTCGACCTGTTCGACGGCCTCGTGGCGCGCAAGCTGCGGTCCTCGCCGATGGGCGCGGAGCTGGACAACCTCTCCGACCTGATCAGCTTCGGTCTGGCGCCGGCGTACTTCGTCCTCGTCTACGGCATGGTCGCCGACGACGCCTACCAGCGGGTGGCGACGGTGGGAGCCGTCGTGGTGCTGCTCGCGGTGGTGCTGAGACTCGCCCGTTTCTCGTGCGTGACGGTGAAGGACGGCACGTTCCAGGGCATGCCGTCACCGTTCGGCGCGCTCACGGTCGTCTCGATCATCCTGCTGGAGCTGCCCTTCGTGGCGACGCTGCTGGCGATCCTGGGTACGGCGTGGCTGATGGTGAGCCGGGTCGAGTACCCGAAGCCGCGGGGGCGCCTCGCGGTGGCGATGCTCTCCTGGATCGTGCTGAGCATGGGGCTCCTGGCCGCATGGGCCTTCGACGCCCCCAGCGGACAGCTGCTGCTCCAGACGGGCTGTGCGCTGCAGCTGGTCATGGGTGCGGTGATCCCGCTGTTCGCCACGGCCCGCCGGGTGAACAACTTCCGCGGCAACCGGCGTGAGGCGCGGGCGGCGCAGCTGCCGTAGGCGTCCGGTGGACGTTGTGTGTGACGAGGGCCCGAACCACTCCGGTTCGGGCCCTCCTTCGTGTCGGGCCTCGCCGCGCGTCCGACCGGCAGGCGGATTTCGCCCCCGCCGCCCCTACCCGTCCCATCCCTGGGGGCTGCCGCCCCCAGACCCCCGCTTGTCGGCCTGAACGGCCTCGTCCTCAAACGCCGGACGGGCTGACGTTCAGCGAAGCCCCGGGGGTCCAGGGGGCGTAGCCCCCCTTGGCGGGGTCGAGGGGGCAGCGCCCCTGGGATGGGACGAGTAGGGGCGGCGGGGGCGAAACACCCCTGGCGGTCCCCGTCGTCAGGTCAAGAAGTCCCTCGCGAGCCGTTCCGCCACGGACTCCAGGATCGGGCCCGCATCCGCGATGCACCGCTGCACGTCGGGCTCCACCTCGGTCAGCGGGTAGGCACGGGCGATACCCGCCCGGCCAAGGGTCTCCGGTGACAGTGCGAGCCGGCCGCAGACCGCGACGACCTCCTTGCCCGCTGCGCGGGCGGCCGCGGCGACACCCGCGGGAGCCTTGCCGTGGAGTGTCTGTTCGTCCAGGGAGCCCTCACCGGTGATCACCAGCGTGGCCCGCTCCAGCGCGGGCGCGAAGCCCAGGACATCCAGCATGACCTCGATGCCCGGACGGAAACCGGCGCCCACGATGAGGGCGCCGTACCCGATGCCGCCCGCCGCACCCGCACCCGGCGAGGTGGCGTACTCGGCCGCCCGTGCGCCGATCGCCTCTTCCAGAACCTTCGCGAAGTGACCCAGCGCCGCGTCCAGCACCGCCACGTCGTCCGGGGTCGCCCCCTTCTGCGGCCCGTACACGGCGGGCGCGCCCTTGGGTCCGGTCAGCGGGTTGTCCACGTCGCTGGCCAGCACGAACTCGATCTCGGTGAGCCGGGGGTCGAGGCCCGAGAGGTCGGCGGTGGCCAGGGCGCTCAGTGCTCCGCCCCCGGGTCCGACGGGTTCTCCGTCGGCGTCGAGGAAGCGGGCCCCGAGCGCGGCCAGCATGCCCGAGCCGCCGTCCGTGGTGGCGCTCCCGCCCACACCGAACACGATCGTCCGCGCGCCCGCGTCCAGCGCGGCCGCCAACAGTTCACCTGACCCGTACGTCGTGGCGGTCAGCGGCGCGAACACCCCGGCGGGCAGTCGCTGCAACCCGCTGGCCTCGGCCATCTCGACGACGGCGGTGTCACCGCGCAGCGCGTACGCCGCCGTGACGGGCTCGCCGAGAGGGCCGGTGACCCGTACCTCCCGGCGTTCGAACCCGGCCGCGACCGCCGCGTCCACCGTCCCGTCGCCGCCGTCGGCCACGGGCAGCGCCTCGACCTCGGCCTCCGGCACGACCCTCCGCAGACCCGCCGTCACCCGATCCGCGACCTGCACGGCCGTCAGTGAGCCCTTGAACTTGTCCGCGGCGATCAGCACCCGCGCAGTTCCCGTCACCTGGTTTTCCCCTCACTCTTCGGGCCTTGCACATGTCAAGGCAGCCGCGCCGCAAGGACCCTAACCGGTGACAGAGGCCACTGCCCAGGGTGGACGCCCGGGTCTCGGGGCCCCCTGGGTCCTGTCATCAAACTCCCGTCTGCCTGGCGGCGCTCACTCCGGGACGGAGGCACCGCTGTGGTCGTAGAACTGGTGCATCATGGCGTTGCCGTCTCCGCTGGGCATGCTGATGTGCTCCATCACGTCCTCCAGGACGTCGTAGTCCCCGGTGAGGACGTGGATGTCGCCGGACTGGACGAGGGGCTCCGCGGGCGCCGCGTGGGCCGGGACCGCGGCGAACAGGGCGGCGAGGGACAGGGCCGCGAGCGTGATCGTACGGCTCATCAAGGTCATGACACTCCTGGCGCAAGGCGGACGATTGCCGTCCGGAACCAAACGGACGCCGGGAAGTAAACCAGGCGGACATCCCGTGTCGCCGTGTCCCTGGACGAAGGTTGACGTGAGTCCGGTACGGAGATTGACGCGGCGAACGGGGAGGCCGGCCGGGCGGAACCGCGCCGGATTCGGTAAACCGGACGTATGACCCCTCTGGGCACCGACCTCGCCGACCGCGTCCTCGGGGGCTGGCTCGGCCGGGTCGCGGGCAACATGCTCGGCAAGCCGGTCGAGCAGGGCGACCACTGGACGCGGGCCCGTATCGACCGCTACCTGCGGCAGGCCGGAGCCCTGCCACTGACCGACTACCTCCCCGAGCCCGCCGACGACGGCGACCGCCTCGCACTGCGCCCGGAGTGGCGCCAGTGCGTACGCGGCCGCGTCCACGGCAGCTGCCGCGACGACGACGTGGACTACGCGATCCTCGGCCTCGACCTGCTGGAGACGTACGGCTTCGGTTTCACCACCGGCCAGGTCGGCGAACTGTGGCTGCTGCGGCTGCCGTATCTGCAGACGTTCACCGCCGAGCGGGCCGCCTACCGCAATCTCGCGAACGGCCTCGAACCACCGCTCACCGCCACGTACGACAACCCCTACCAGGAGTGGATCGGCGCTCTGATCCGTGCCGATGTCTACGGCTGGACCTGCCCCGGTCTGCCCCGCCAGGCGGCCGCGCTGGCCCGGCGTGACGCGGTCCTGTCGCACACCGGCAACGGCGTGTACGGCGCGATGTGGGCGGCGGCGCTCATCGCGGCCGCGTTCACCGCGCCGACCGTGCGCTCGGCGCTCGACACCGCGCTCACGGTGATCCCGGCGGGCAGCCGCCTGGCCCGTACGGTGCGCCGGGTCCTCTCACTGCACGAGACGGGGCTGGGCTGGGAGGACACCCTGGTCACCCTGTCCGAGGAGACCTCCGGCCTCGGCTGGATCCACACGATCCCCAACGTCGCCGTCCTCACCGCGGGACTCCTGTACGGCGACGGCGACTTCACCCGGACGATCGCCCTCACCGTCCGCGGCGGCCTCGACACCGACTCGAACGGTGCCACCGCGGGCTCGGTGGCCGGCGTCCTGTGCGGCGCCGGGGCGATCCCCCCGCAGTGGAAGGACCCCCTGGAGGACACGGTCCGCAGCGCGGTGTTCGGGTTCGACGGGGTACGGATCAGTGAACTGGCGGAGCGCACGGTGCGGTTGGCTCGGACGGCGGACCGAGCAGCGTTCGCGGAAACGGCGCGCTGAGCCGCGCGCCCCGGACGATTCCTTTCGCCCCCCTCTCGCGCCCCGGTGGAGTCGCCGGTGCTCGTTACCCTTCCCGAATGACGACTCCAGACTTCGCCGCGTACATCGCCGGCCTGCCCCGCGTTCTCGCCGGGGCCGCCGCGCTCTTCCGGGACACCGAGGGACGGGTGCTGCTCGTGGAGCCCAACTACCGGGACGGGTGGGCGCTTCCCGGGGGCACGATCGAGTCGGACATCGGCGAGACCCCACGACAGGGCGCCCGGCGCGAGACCGCCGAGGAGATCGGGCTGGACGTGGAGCTGGGGCGCCTGCTCGCCGTGGACTGGGTCCAGGGGACGGCCCGGCCGCCGCTGGTGGCGTACGTGTACGACGGCGGGGTCCTCGGCGAGGACGACCTCAAGGCGATCCGGTTGCAGGAGGAGGAGCTGCTGTCCTGGCGCCTGGTGGAGCCGGACGAGCTGGCCACCCACCTCCCCGGAACCCTGGGCCTCCGTGTGCTCGCCGCGCTGGAGGTCCTGGCCCGGGACTCGGGGACGGCCGAGCTGGAGAACGGGAAGCGGGTGGGCTGAGGCCGGGGCGGCCAACGGGCACCTCAGCCGCGTTAACCGTTCGCTCCGCGTGGGCGGGCGCCCTACCCTCGGGCGCATGAAGAAGCCCCTCGTCGCCCTCCTCAGTGGCGCAGGCATCTCCACCGACTCCGGGATCCCCGACTACCGCGGCCCCAGTGGGCTGTGGCGGCGGGATCCGGAGGCGGAGAAGCTGGTGACGTACGCGTACTACATGGGCGATCCGGAGATCCGGCGGCGGTCGTGGCAGATGCGGCGGAAGAACCAGGTGCTGCGGGCCGAGCCGAACGCCGCGCACCGGGCCGTGGCCGAGCTGGAGCGGTCCGGGGTGCCGGTGCGGGTGATCACGCAGAACGTGGACGGGCTGCACCAGCTCGCCGGGATGCCCGCCCGCAAGGTCCTCGAACTGCACGGCACCGCACGATCCGTCGTGTGCACGAAGTGTCACACCAGGGTGCCCACTCAGGACGCGCTCGCTCGGGTCGAGGCCGGTGAGGCCGATCCCCCGTGCCTGGAGTGCGGGGGGATCCTGAAGACGGCGACGGTGATGTTCGGCGAGCGGCTGGATCCCGTGGTGCTGGGCGAGGCGGTCGCGATCACCAAGGCGTGCGAGGTGTTCATCGCCGTCGGCACCAGCCTCCAGGTGCAGCCCGCCGCCGGGCTCGCCGGTGTCGCCGCCGACCACGGGGCACGGCTGATCATCGTCAACGCCGAGCCGACGCCGTACGACGACCGCGCGGACGAGGTCGTACGGGAGCCGATCGGGACCGCCCTGCCGGAGGTGCTGCGCCGGTTCGGCGCCGCGAGCGCGTGAGCGGCCCTTCACGGCTGCGGATGCGGATGCGGATCGCGCGGTCCCTCAGAAGAGGGCCGTTCCCCGTTCGAAGTCCAGCAGGCGCTGCTTGCGCTCCAGGCCGCCGCCGTATCCGGTGAGGCTGCCGTCGGAGCCGACCACACGGTGGCAGGGGACGATGATGCCGACGGGGTTCCTGCCGTTGGCCAGGCCGACCGCCCGTGACGCCCTGGGGTTGCCGAGGGCATCGGCGAGGTCTCCGTACGAGCGGGTCTCGCCGTAGGGGATCCGTGTGAGCTGTTCCCAGACGCTGCGCTGGAACGGGGTGCCGTGCAGCCGCAGTTCGAGAGTGAACTCCTTCAACTCACCGGCGAAATAGGCCTTCAGCTGGTCCTCCGCCTCCCCGAAGAGGGTGTCGTCAGGCGGGCCGAAGGTCTCCTCCGGCGGGCGGTGGCGCTGGTGGGTCATGTAGAGGCCGCACAGGGCGCCTTCGTCCGCGACGAGGGTGAGAGGGCCGTAGGGGCTGTCGATCACGGTGTGCTGCTTCATGCTGAACATCCCTATACAGGAAGGAAGTTGATCGGGTGGCTGTCGGTCGCCCACAGGTACTGGACCGCGTAGGCCCGCCAGGGCCGCCAGGCCGCCGCGCGGGCGGTGAGCGCGGCCGGAGTCGACGGCAGCTCCAACTCCTGTGCGGCACGCCGGATGCCGAGGTCGGTGGGGAGGAACGCGTCGGGGTCGCCGAGGGCACGCATCCCGATGACGTCGACCGTCCAGGGGCCGAAGCCGGGCAGGGCGAGGAGCTGGGCGCGCGTCTCCTCCCAGTCACTGTCGACGCCCAGGTGGAGGGTGCCGTCCGCGAGGTGGCGGACGAGCGTGGTGAACGTCGTGCGGCGGGTCCGGGGCATCGCGAGGGACTCGGGGTCGAGGTCCGCGAGTGCCTCCGGGGACGGGAAGATGTGGGTGAGGCCGCCCTCGGGGTCGTTCACGGGCTCGCCGTGCGCGGTGACCAGGCGGGCGGCGTGGGTGCGGGCGGCGGCCGTGGAGACCTGCTGTCCGAGCACGGCCCGTACGGCGAACTCGGCCTCGTCGACGGTACGCGGCACCCGGCGGCCGGGGGCCTTGTCGATCAGCGGCGCCAGCACCGGGTCCGTGCGCAACTGGTCGTCCACGGCCACGGGATCCGCGTCCAGGTCGAGCATGCGACGGCAGCGGCTGATGGCGACGGGCAGGTCCCGCAGGTCACTGAGGGTGAGGCGGCAGGCGATGTGGTCGGGGGCGGGAGTGAGTCCGACGATGCCGTGGCCGTACGGGAGACGCAGGGTGCGGCGGTACGCCCCGTCGCGCCACTCCTCGACGCCGGGTACGGCGGTGGCGGCGAGGTGGCCGAAGAGGTTGTCGGGGTTGAGCGGGGCCCGGAAGGGGAGGCGGAGGGCCAGCACCCCCGGGGTGCCGGAGGAGTCGGCGGCCGTCACCGGCGGGGCGCACGACCGCTTGGCCGCCCGCTCGCGCAGGTCGCTCGGCGACAGCGCGTAGACCTCCCGCACGGTGTCGTTGAAGGTACGGATCGAGGCGAACCCGGCCGCGAACGCGATCTCCGCCATCGGCAGCGCGGTCGTCTCGATGAGCAGCCGCGCCGTCTGCGCCCGCTGGGCCCTGGCGAGGGCGAGCGGCCCGGCGCCCAGCTCGGCGAGGAGGTGCCGCTCGATCTGGCGGGTGCTGTACCCGAGCCGCCGGGCCAGCCCGGGCACGCCCTCACGGTCCACGACCCCGTCCGCGACGAGCCGCATGGCGCGGGCCACGAGGTCGGCGCGCTGGTTCCACTCGGGTGAGCCGGGGCTGGTGTCCGGGCGGCACCGCTTGCACGCCCGGAACCCTGCCTGCTGGCAGGCCGCCGCGCTCGGGTAGAACGTCATGTTCTCCGGCTTGGGCGGCACCACCGGGCAGCTCGGCCGGCAGTAGATCCGTGTGGTCAGGACGGCCGTGTAGACCCACCCGTCGAACCGCGCGTCCTTCGACTGCACGGCACGCACGCAGCGCTCGACGTCGGTGTGCATTCCGTTCCGCATGGATCCAGGATCGGGGACGAAGAGGGTGCGTGGCTGGCAGGAATCCGACATGAAGGTGCGGCGACCTGGGAACCGAGCTGGTCCTGTCTCGTGTGCTGCCGGCCGGCCCTCCCGGCGCCCTGCGGGACCCTCCCCCGTCAGACGCCCGACGCCGCCCTCCGCCAGGCGGATTCCCGCAACAGCCGCAGCCCGTTCAGGCCCACCAGCACGGTCGACCCCTCGTGCCCGGCCACACCGAGCGGCAGCGGCAGATTCCCGGCCAGGTCCCACACGACCAGCACGGCGATGCACGTCCCGGCGATGACCAGGTTCTGGGCGACCAGCCGACGGGCGGTCCGGGACAGCCGTACGACCGCCGGGATCGCGGTCAGCTCGTCACGCACCACGACCGCGTCCGCGGTCTCCAGCGCCAGGTCGGATCCGGCCCGCCCCATCGCCACACCGGAGTGCGCGGCAGCGAGAGCCGGCGCGTCGTTGACGCCGTCGCCGACGAACAGCACCTTGCGCCCCTCACCCTGGAAGGCTCGTACCGCATCCACCTTGCCCTCCGGCAGGAGGCCCGCGCGTACGTCGGTGATACCGGTGTCCGCGGCCACCTGCGCGGCCGTGGCCCGGTTGTCGCCGGTGAGCAGGACGGGGGACGTGCCGGTGACGGCGGTGAGCGCGGCGACGGCGGCGGGGGCGTCGTGACGGAGCCGGTCGGTGAGGGTGAGGGTGCCGACGGGGGTCGCGTCACGTTCGACGAGGATCACGGTTCCGGTTCCAGTCCCGGTCCCGCCGGTCTCGTCGGCGTACTCCCCCGCACGCCCGACGGTCACCTGGCGCCCCTCGACCGTGGCGCGCACCCCCTGCCCGGGCACGGCCGCGAAGTCCTCCGCGGGGGCGAGGCTGAGGCCGCGGGCGCGGGCGGCCGTCACGACGGCGCGGCCCAGCGGGTGTTCGCTGGGGTGTTCGGCGGCCGCGGCCAGCGCGAGGAGAGCGTCCTCGTCGAGCCCGGAGCCGGGCAGGGGCCGTACGTCGGTGACCTCCGGCGTGCCCTCGGTCAGGGTGCCGGTCTTGTCGATCGCCGACGCGTCGACCTCGCCGAGCCGTTCCATCGCCACGGCCGACTTGACCAGCACACCGTGCCGTCCGGCGTTGGCGATGGCCGACAGCAGCGGCGGCATGGTGGCCAGGACGACGGCGCACGGCGAGGCGACGATCATGAAGGTCATCGCACGGAGCAGGGCGCTGGTGAGGTCGGAGCCGAAGGCGAGCGGGACGGCGAAGACGGCGAGCGTGGCGGCCACCACACCGACGGCATAGCGCTGTTCGACCTTCTCGATGAAGAGCTGGGTCGGCGCCTTCGTCTCCGACGCCTCCTCGACGAGGGTCACGATGCGGGCGATGACGGAGTCGGCCGGGTCGCGTTCCACACGGACGCGCAGGGCGCCGGTGCCGTTGAGGGTGCCCGCGAAGACCTCGTCGCCCGGGGCCTTGGGTACGGGCAGGGGTTCGCCGGTGATGGTGGCCTGGTCGGCCTCGCTCTCGCCGTCCAGTACGCGTCCGTCGGCGCCGATGCGCTCGCCGGGGCGGACCAGGACGACGTCCCCCACGGCCAGTTGGTCCGTGGGGACGGTCTCCTCGACGGCGCCGTCCGCCGACAGCCGGGTGGCCGTCGCGGGGGCCAGGTCGAGCAGGCCTCGTACGGAGTCGGCGGTGCGGGCGGTGGCCAGGGCCTCCAGCGCACCGGAGGTGGCGAAGATGACGATCAGCAGCGCACCGTCCAGGACCTGCCCGATCGCGGCAGCGCCGAGTGCCGCGACGATCATCAGCAGGTCGACGTCGAGCGTCTTCTCGCGCAGGGCGCGCAGCCCTTCGAGGGCGGGTTCCCAGCCGCCGGCCGCGTACGCGATCACGTAGAGCGGCCCGTACAGCCAGGCGGGGGCGCCGGTCAGGTCCAGCGGGAACGCGAGCAGGAAGGCGAGGGTCGCGGCGAGGGCCCAGCGGGCCTCGGGCAGGGCGAGGACGCGGGTACGGCGGCGGGGCGCCGAGGGCGCGGACGGGCGGACCGGTGGTGGGGCGAGAGTCGTGGACACCCGGCCACCATACAGGAACACATGAAGACTCGTTCATTCCTTCAAGGGCGATGGGTAAGATGTACGCCATGGGTCATGGAGCCGTCACCGCCGCGCAGGACGCCACCCCTCGCGTACGCCTCGACGCGGCCAACGCCGCGAAGGTGGCCACGACCCTCCAGGCCCTCTCGACCCCGTCCCGTCTGCTGATCCTCGCGCGGCTGCGCGAAGGGCCGCTGCCCGCGACGGAGTTGGCGGCCGAGGTGGGCATGGAGCAGTCCGCGTGCTCGCACCAGTTGCGCCTGCTGCGCAACCTCGGACTGGTGGTCGGTGAGCGGCAAGGCCGTTCGGTGGTGTACGCGCTGCACGACCACCACGTCGCCGAACTGCTCGACCAGGCGGTGTACCACGTGGAGCACCTGCGCCTGGGGATCAGCGACGCATCTGAAGGGGACTGAGCGACCCCGGCGCCGCCTAGGACGTGTTGTGAAAGTGCGTGCGGCGGCGGACGGGCCGTAGTACCCCTGGACAGTCCTGGATCCGTGTCCGTTCTCATCCGGAGTCGTCGATGGCCGTTCGCCGTGTCATGCCCATCATCCAGTCAGAGGCCGCGCAGGAGAGCCGGGAGTTCTATGGCCTGCTGGGCTTTGAGGAAGTCATGGATCTCGGCTGGATCATGACGCTTGCCTCGCCGTCCACTCCCGCAGCGCAGGTCAGCGTGATGACCAGCGACAAAACCGCACCGGTCACCCCCGATATGAGCGTCGAAGTCGACGACGTGGACGCGGCTTACGCGGTCATGCGGGACAGCGGCGCGGAGATCGTTCACCCGCTGCAGGACGAGGAGTGGGGAGTGCGGCGGTTCTTCGTCCGCGATCCCAGCGGCCGCGTGGTCAACGTGCTGAGCCACCGCTGACACGCCTTGTCCGCCCTGGTCCTGTGGTGCCTGCGGCGCGGGCGTAGCGGGCGGCGAGGTCTGCGAATGCCGTGGCCAGTTGGGGTGGGCCGATGACCTCGATGTCGGTGTCGAAGCGGCCGATGGTGGTGGCGAGTCCGGTCCATGACCAGGAGCCGAGGGTCAGCCGGCAGTGATGGGGGCTGAGTTCCTCGACGATTCCGTCCTGGGCGAAGGGTGCGACTTCGGCAGCCGGGAGGTGGAGGACGACTTCTCCTTGGCAGGCCCAGTCGGTGGTGGTGCCGTCGTTGCCGCGGAACCGGCTGGTGATGAAGGTGGAGACGTTGCCGCCGGGGAGTTCACGCGGCGCGAAGCGGGGGCCGGTGGGTGTGCGGGGGCGGACGCGGTCGACGCGGAAGGTGCGCCAGTCCTCGCGGTCGAGGTCCCAGGCCACGAGGTACCAGCGATGACGCCAGGTGACCAGGTGGTGGGGTTGTACGCGGCGGGGGTTGTCGGCCGAGGTGCTCGCGCCCGGGGTGTGGTCGAAGCGCAGTTCCTCGCGGGCGTGGATGGCGCGGCCGAGATCCACCAGGACCTGAGTGTCGACCTGCGGGGTGTCGCGGGCTTCGGGCGGTGGGACGGCGGTGATACGCAGCAGGTCGATGCGGTGGCGCAGGCGGGGTGGCATGACCTGGCGGAGGGTGGCCAGGGCCCGGGTGGCGTTTTCGGCGACGATGGTGCCGGTGGCCGCGGTCTGCAGCGCGACCGCCAGGGCGACGGCCTGGTCGTCGTCGAACAGCATGGGTGGCATATGAGTGCCGGCCTCCAGGCGGTAGCCGCCGGCCGGTCCTTTGACGGTGGTGATGCGGTAGCCGAGTTCGCGCAGCCGGTCGATGTCACGGCGCACGGTGCGCGAGCTGATGTGGAGGCGCTCGGCGAGATCCTCGCCGGACCAGTCACGGTGCGTCTGAAGCAGGGAGAGCAGCGTGAGCAGCCGCGAGGATGTTTTCCGCATGAGTTCCATCCTCACCGCAGTACAGGACACACCCTGTCCTCTACCTCCGCCAGGGTGACATGCGAGCCGTTCGGGAGCCATCGCTCCTGGGTCACGGCAGCCGCCATCTGGGCCTGGACGGCCGGCGGCGTATTCGTCCTATCGAGGCAAGGAGCAGGTCATGTCCGTCACGACCACCACTCACCTGAACTTCCGGGGCACCGCACGTGAGGCGCTGGACTTCTACCGGTCCGTCTTCGGCGGACGTACTGTCGCGGTCACCTACAGGGACGCGGGTGCCGTGCAGAACGAGAACGAGGCGGACTGGGTGATGTGGGGCGAGGTGGCCGGCGACAACGGCTTCCACGTCATGGCCTACGACGTGCCCTCGCAGGTGCCCTGGAACCAGGGCGAGAACCCGTTCTTCGTCTCCGTACGCGGTGACGACGCCGAGGAGGTCAACGCCCTGTGGGGCAGGCTCGCCGAGGGCTCGACCATCGTGCGTCCGCTGGAGCCCGCGCCGTGGGCGCCGCTGTACGGCATGCTCACCGACCGCTTCGGCGTCACCTGGGTCCTGGACGTCACCGCCCCGTACAACGGCTGAACCAGCGATGACCGTCCTCGACAACCGGGCCCTCAACCGCGCCACCCTCGCCCGCCAGCACCTGCTCACCCGCAGCGGCACATCCGTGCCCGAGGCGGTGGCCCACCTGTGCGGCCTGCAGGCGCAAGAGCCCCAGGAACCGTTCATCGGGCTGTGGTCCCGCCTGGCCGGCTTCAAGCCCGGGCAACTGGACGATGCGCTGACCGGCCGCACCGTGGTGCGCACTCACCTGATGCGCCGCACCGTCCACCTCGTCACCTCCGACGACGCGCTCGCCTGGCGGGCCCGCCACGACACCATGCTGCGCCAGCGAGTGCTGGGCACCTACCGGCGCGAACTGGCCGGCCTCGACCTGGACGAGGTCGCCGCCGCCGGCCGCGCGGCCCTGGCCGACCAGCAGCCCCGCACCATGCGCGAGCTCGTACAGGCTCTCGAAGACCGCTGGCCGGGCCCACCGCGCCGGGTCCTGGGCGAGTTGCTCGTCGCAGCCCTCATCCCCATGGCCCAGCTCCCGCCCCGCGGCCTCTGGCAGCAGACCGCCGGCGTACGCAACCTGCCGTTGGCCACCTGGCTGGAACGGGACATCGACCCCCTGCCCGCCGGCGACAGCGATCCCGTCGGGCAGCAGCTGCTGCGCCGCTATCTCGCCGCCTACGGGCCCGCCGCCAGCGCGGACCTGCGCGCCTGGTGCGGCCTCGCCGGACTTCCCGCCGCTGTCAAAGCCGCCCGAGAAGAACTCGTCGTCTTCCGCGACGAACGCGGCCGCGAACTGCTCGATCTGCCCGACGCGCCTCGCCCCCACCCCGACACCCCGGCCCCCGTCCGGTTCCTGCCGGCCTTCGACAACGCCATCCTCGGCTACCACGACCGTGGCCGCGTCATCGACGCCCCCCACCTCGGTCTGTCCGTCGCAGGCCACCGCATGGTCCTCGTCGACGGACGCGTCACCGCCACCTGGACCGTACGCGACCGCCACCTCCGCATCAGCCCCCTCCGCCCCCTGACCGCCCTGGAACAAGAAGCCGTCCGCGCCGAGGCCCAGGACCTGACCGCCTTCCTCGACGAAGACATCGAGCACGTCCGGCTCGACACCGAGAGCTGATGGATCACGGGCCCAGTTCCCGGCCCCCGCACCGCGCTCCCAGACCGCCATCGGATCGGCAGCCCGTACCATACTGGGGCAAAACTGGAGCAAGTCACCACCCAAGCGACCGCGCCACGCTTGGGTTATTCATTCCCTTGAATCATTCGTGTTTATGCCGGTAGGTTGGGAGCATGACTGCACCCCAGACCCCGACCACCGCAGAGGAGCTGCGCGGTGCCGGCCTGCGGGTGACGGCCGCCCGCGTCGCGCTGCTCGAAACCGTCCGCGACGGTGACCACCTCGACGTCGAGGCGATCGCCGCCGGGGTACGCGAGCGCGTGGGCCATATCTCCCTTCAAGCCGTCTATGAGGCGCTCCACGCTCTCACCACGGCGAGCCTCGTACGCCGCATCGAGCCCCCCGGGAGCCCGGCCCTGTTCGAGGGGCGTGTCGGGGACAACCACCACCATCTCGTGTGCCGGTCGTGCGGTGTCGTCGCCGACGTCGACTGCGCGGTCGGCCACACCCCCTGTCTGACCGCGGCCGACGACCGCGGCTTCTCGATCGACGAGGCCGAGGTCATCTACTGGGGCGTGTGCCCCGACTGTTCAACCCCTCAAGCTGTCTGAGCACAGTGATCCACTAGTCCGGAAGGTTTCCCATGGCTGAGAACCCTGATGCAATCGTCACCGACCCCAAGGCCGAGGGCGCGGGTGGGTGCCCGGTCACGCACGGGCGCGCCGCGCACCCGACGCAGGGCGGCGGCAACCGTCAGTGGTGGCCGGAGCGCCTCAACCTGAAGATCCTTGCCAAGAACCCCGAGGTGGCCAACCCCCTCGGTGAGGAGTTCGACTACGCCGAGGCGTTCAAGTCCCTCGACCTCGCGGCCGTGAAGCGGGACATCGCCGAGGTCCTCACGACCTCCCAGGACTGGTGGCCCGCCGACTTCGGCAACTACGGCCCGCTCATGATCCGCATGGCCTGGCACAGCGCGGGCACCTACCGGATCAGCGACGGCCGCGGCGGCGCCGGGGCCGGCCAGCAGCGCTTCGCTCCCCTCAACAGCTGGCCGGACAACGGCAACCTCGACAAGGCCCGCCGTCTGCTGTGGCCGGTAAAGAAGAAGTACGGCCAGAGCCTGTCCTGGGCGGACCTGATGGTCCTCACGGGCAACGTCGCGCTGGAGCAGATGGGCTTCGAGACCTTCGGCTTCGGCGGCGGCCGCGCGGACGTGTGGGAGGCCGAGGAGGACGTCTACTGGGGTCCCGAGACCACCTGGCTCGACGACCAGCGCTACAGCGGCGACCGTGAGCTGGAGAACCCGCTCGGTGCGGTCCAGATGGGCCTCATCTACGTCAACCCGGAGGGCCCGAACGGCAACCCGGACCCGATCGCCGCGGCCCGCGACATCCGTGAGACGTTCCGTCGCATGGCGATGAACGACGAGGAGACGGTCGCCCTGATCGCCGGCGGCCACACCTTCGGCAAGACCCACGGCGCGGGCCCCGCCGACCACGTCGGCAACGACCCCGAGGCCGCCTCCATGGAGGAGCAGGGCCTGGGCTGGAAGAGCACCTTCGGCACGGGCAAGGGCGCGGACGCCATCACCTCCGGCCTGGAGGTCACCTGGACCACCACCCCGACCCGGTGGAGCAACGGGTTCTTCAAGAACCTCTTCGAGTACGAGTACGAGCTCACCAAGAGCCCGGCCGGCGCCCACCAGTGGGTGGCCAAGGACGCCCCGGAGATCGTCCCGGACGCGCACGACCCGTCGAAGAAGCACCGCCCGATGATGCTCACCACCGACCTGTCGCTGCGCTTCGACCCGATCTACGAGCCGATCTCCCGCCGGTTCTACGAGAACCCGGAGGAGTTCGCGGACGCCTTCGCCCGCGCCTGGTACAAGCTGACCCACCGCGACATGGGCCCGAAGTCGCTGTACCTCGGCCCGGAGGTCCCGGAGGAGACCCTGCTGTGGCAGGACCCGCTGCCCGAGGCCGAGGGCGAGGCCATCGACGCCGCCGACATCGCTGCCCTCAAGGCCAAGCTCCTCGACTCGGGTCTGACCGTCTCGCAGCTGGTCAGCACGGCCTGGGCGTCGGCCTCGACGTTCCGCGGCAGCGACAAGCGCGGCGGCGCCAACGGCGCCCGCATCCGCCTGGAGCCGCAGCGCAGCTGGGAGGCCAACGACCCCGACCAGCTGGCGCTGGTCCTGCGCACCCTTGAGGGCATCCAGCAGGAGTTCAACTCCGGTGCCAAGAAGGTGTCCCTGGCGGACCTGATCGTGCTCGGCGGTTCGGCGGCCGTGGAGAAGGCGGCCAAGGACGCCGGCCACGCCATCGAGGTGCCCTTCACCCCGGGCCGTGTGGACGCGAAGGACGAGCACACCGACGCCGAGTCGTTCGCCGCGCTGGAGCCCACCTCCGACGGCTTCCGCAACTACCGCGGCAAGGGCAACCGCCTGCCGGCCGAGTACCTGCTGCTCGACCGGGCGAACCTGCTCACCCTGAGCGCCCCGGAGATGACGGTCCTCGTCGGTGGCCTGCGTGTCCTGGGCGCCAACCACGCCCAGTCCGCGCACGGCGTCTTCACCGACAGCGTGGGCACGCTGACCAACGACTTCTTCGTCAACCTGCTCGACCTGGGTACGGAGTGGAAGTCGACGTCCGAGGCCCAGGACACGTTCGAGGGCCGCGACGCGGCCACGGGCGAGGTCAAGTGGACCGGCACCCGTGCCGACCTTGTCTTCGGCTCGAACTCCGAACTGCGCGCGCTCGCGGAGGTCTACGCGAGCGATGACGCGAAGGAGAAGTTCGTGAAGGACTTCGTCGCGGCGTGGGCCAAGGTCATGGACCTCGACCGGTTCGACCTCGTCTGAGTCGGATGAGTCCGCTGTGATCACGGCGTCCGGGTCGGCCCCCACGGGCCGGCCCGGACGTTCTCATGTGCGGGCCACCTGCCCGGCGAACACCTCGTACACCTGCGCGTCGAAGAGCACGAACCTGACCTCCTCGACGTCCGTCTCCGTCGCCCGCACCGTCTCCACCGCGATCCGGGCGGCGTCGGCGATGGGCCACCCGTAGATCCCGGCGGAGACGGCCGGGAACGCGACCGTACGGGCACCCAGTTCGTCCGCGACCCGCAGCGACTCCCGGTAGCAGGAGGCCAGCAGAAGCGACCGGTCCTCGCCCGGGACGAATCGCGGGCCCACGGTGTGGATCACCCAGCGCGCGTCCAGCTCGCCCGCCGTGGTGGCGACCGCCTGACCGGTGGGCAGGCCCCTGCCGTACCGGGATGCTCGCAGGTCACGGCACTCGGCGAGGATGGCGGGACCACCCCGGCGATGGATGGCGCCGTCGACGCCTCCGCCACCGAGGAGGGAGGAGTTCGCCGCGTTGACGATGACGTCGGCGGACTGCTGGGTGATGTCGCCCTGGATGAGTGTGATGGCGGTCATGGGGCCTCTATACCAGCCCGGGGCGTCGGTAGCGGCCGAGGTTTTCCGTCGGGGCCTGGCTCCTGTCCCGTCGCCGCGCGCAGGAACTCGATCGAGCGGCGGGCGACGTCGGGGGCGTCGAGTGTCCCGCCCTGGATCTCGACCGAGACGAGGCCACGGTGTCCGAGATCGCGCAGAGCGGCCAGCACCGGAGGGAAGTCGATCTCGCCGGCGCCGAACTCCAGGTGCTGGTGGAGGCCGCGGCGCATGTCCTCGATCTGAGTGTTCCGCAGCCGTGGGGCGGCCAGCCGCACACAGTCGAGCACGGACCGCTCCTCCACGCAGTGCGCGTGCCCGACGTCCAGGGTGATCCCGAACAGCTCGTGCCCGCCGACGCGTTCGGCGAGGTCCAGGCAGCGCTCCACGGTGTCGACGAACATGTACGGCTCCGGTTCGAAGGCGAGCGCCACCCCGTACCGCTCCGCCGTCTGAAGGACCGTCTCGACGCCGGCCGCGAGGCGCTTCCACGCGTCCTCCTCGTGCAGCCGGTCCGGCGCGGGGCCGCTGCACAGGTGGACGGTGGGCGAGCCGAGGTCGGCGGCGACGCGCAGGGCGCGCCGCAGCAGGTCGATCCTGAGTTCGGAGCCGTCCGACATCAGCGTGGGCAGGTGCTTGCCCCAGGGGTTCAGGAGGTAGGGCGCACCGGTCTCGATCGTGATGTCCAGCCCGTGCCGCTCCAGGTGCCGGGCGAGCACGGCCACGCGTCGGCTCAGATCGTCGGCGTACGGGTCGAGGTGCGCGTGGTCGAGGGTGAGGGCCACGCCGTCGTAGCCGAGGTCGGCGAGGACGGCGAGGATGTCGGTCAGACGGTGGTTCGTGAAGCCGTTGGTGCCGTAGCCGAATCTGAGGGGGGTCGGGGGATGTCGCATACGAACCGTCCTCGCACGGAGGTGTCGGGGGCAGATGAGGATCACGTGCGCTTGAGCGCGAGGACGCCGTCAGTACGTCAGGTGGGCTCGGCGCGCAGCCGCCGCCACACCGCCTTGGCCGCGTTGTGCCCCGACATACCGTGTACGCCGGGTCCCGGCGGGGTCGCCGACGAGCAGATGAAGACCGCCGGATGCGGGGTGCTGTAGGGGAACAGGGACAGCTTGGGGCGGAACAGGAGTTGCAGGCCGGAGGCGGCGCCGCAGGCGATGTCCCCGCCGACGTAGTTGGCGTTGCGCGCGGCCAGTTCGGGCGGGCCGGCGGTCGCACGGGCCAGGACGCGGTCGCGGAACCCCGGTGCGAAACGCTCCAGTTGACGCTCGACGGCGTCCGTGAGGTCCCCGGTCCAGCCGTTCGGCACATGGCCGTACGCCCAGAAGACGTGCTTGCCCTCGGGGGCGCGGGTCGGGTCGGCGACGCTGGGCTGCACGGTGATCAGGAAGGGCGGGTCAGGGGCGCGTTCCGTGCGGGAGGCCGCGTACAGGGCGGCGCCGATCTCGGACTCGTCGGCCGCCACCTGGACGGTGCCGGCGCCACGCGCCTCCGGCGCGGTCCAGGGCACGGGACCGTCCAGCGCGTAGTCGATCTTGAAGACGCTCGCCCCGTACCGGTACGTCTCGTAGTAGCGGCCGAAGCCCGCGATCCGGGCCAGGGCGGCGGGTGAGGTGTCGAAGACGTACGCGCGGGCGGGCGGCAGGTCGTCGAGGCGCTTGACCTCGTAGTCGGTGTGGACGGTGCCGCCGAGGTCCTTCAGGTACGCGGTGAGCGCGTCCGAGATGGCCCCCGAGCCGCCGCGGGCCACGGGCCAGCCGCGGGCGTGCGCGGCCAGTGCGAAGACCAGGCCGACGGCGCCGGTGGCGAGGCCGCCGAGCGGGGCCATGACATGGGCGACCAGCCCGGCGAACAGGGTCTTGGCGCGCTCGTCGTGGAAGCGGCGTGTCAGCCAGGTGGAGGGCGGCAGGCCGACCAGGCCGAAGCGTGCCAGGGTGACCGGGTCGCGGGGCAGGGCGGTCGACGGCAGCGACATGAAGTCGCGGAGCAGGGTGTCCCATCTGGGCAGGAACGGCTCGACCAGCCTGCGGTACGCCCCGGCGTCACGCGGCCCGAACGAGGCCGCCGTCTCGGCCACCGACCGGGCCAGCACCGCGGCCGTCCCGTCGGGGAACGGGTGCGCCATGGGCCGCTCGGCGTGCAGCCACTGAAGGCCGTACCGCTCCAGCGGCATCGCGTTGAACGCGGGCGAGTTGATGCCCAGCGGGTGCGCGGCGGAGCACGGGTCGTGCCGGAAGCCGGGCAGGGTGAGCTCTTCGGTGCGGGCGCCCCCGCCGACGGTGTCGCGCGCCTCGAACACGGCCACGGAGAAGCCCCGGCGTGCCAGCTCCACGGCAGCCGTCAGTCCGTTCGGCCCCGCACCCACCACGACCGCATCGAGCATCGACGGCACCTTCGGACTCCTTCGTCAGCCGATGGCCACTCGGGATCAGGATATGACGGGGCACTGACAGGGCCGGGGCACGGGTGGGGCATGGGCGGGAGTGCGGCGGGCGACACGCCCGCCGCGCAGCTCAGGCCCCGTCCGACAGCAGGCCCACCACCCGGCGCGCCGTGATCTCGTCGCGGGCCGTGGTGAACGGCAGGGCGTTGCCGCCGGTGATGCGGAACGGCTCGCCCGTGCGGGTCAGATGCGTGCCGCCGGCCTCCTCGACCAGGAGGATGCCCGCGGCGTGATCCCACGCTGCCTCCCAGGAAAAGGCCGTGCTGTCCAACGCGCCGCGTGCGACGGCCAGATACTCCAGGCCGGCCGAGCCGCAGGGGCGCGCGGCGACGCCGTCGGTGTACAGGCCGAGGAGGGCCCGCTTCTGTTCGTCGGTCGTGTAGTCCGGGTGGGACGTGGCCACCCTCAGGTCCTCCCCCGGCACGGGCGAGCCGGCCCGCAGGGGCGCGCCGTCGAGGGTGGCGCCCCTGCCCCGCACGGCGACGGCGATGAGGTCGAGGGCGGGAGCATACGTCCACGAGGCGCGCAGGACGCCGCACTGGGCGAGCGCGACCAGGGTGCAGAAGCCGGGGTCGCCGTGGACGAACTGGCGGGTGCCGTCGACCGGGTCGACGATCCACACCGGCGCCTCGCCCTGAAGCGCCTCGTACGTGGCCGGGTTGGCGTGCACCGCCTCCTCACCGACCACGACGGAACCGGGCAGCAGCGTGGCGAGCGCCTCCGTCAGATACAGCTCGGCCTTGCGGTCGGCGTCCGTCACCAGATCGTGCGGGCCGCTCTTCTGGTCGACCTCGTGCGCCGCCAGTTGGCGGAAGCGCGGCATGATCTCGGCGGCGGCCGCCTTGCGGACCGCCTCCTCGACGTCGGTGACGTGCCGGGCGAGAAACTCGTCGATGGTTTCGTTGTCTTCGATCATGCCCCCCATGAGAGCACGCGCCTCTGACAATCCCTGCCCGGCCGGTGCACTCCGGGTGGAATCGCCGTGAACACCCATGCCCGGGGTGTCTCCCCGAGCGGCCGTCAGCGGCCGACCGCGTACCCCTGCATCCCCCGTGGGTTCGCCGCCGCGGACAGCAGGCCGGTCTCCGGATCGCGGGCGACCGCGCACAGCCGGCCCTCGCTCCAGGCGTCGCCGACCGTCACGTCGTGTCCGCGCCGTCGTAGTTCCGCCACGACCCCGGACGGCATGCGGGACTCGACCGTGACGCTGCCGGGGCGCATACCGCGGGGGTAGAAGGAGCCGGGGAAGCCGTCGTTGTGCCAGTTCGGCGCGTCGATCGCGCCCTGGAGGTCGAGACCGCCACGGACGTGGGGGCGCAGGGCGACCGCGAGGAAGAAGTGCAGCTGCCACTGGTCCTGCTGGTCGCCGCCGGGCGTGCCGAACGCCATGACCGGCACGCCGTCGCGCAGGGCGAGCGACGGCGTGAGCGTGGTGCGGGGCCGGCGGCCGGGGGTGAGGGAGTTCGGCAGGCCCTCGTCCAGCCACGTCATCTGCAGCCGGGTGCCGAGCGGGAAGCCGAGCTCGGGCACGACCGGGTTGGACTGGAGCCAGCCGCCGCTGGGTGTGGCCGCGACCATGTTGCCCCAGCGGTCGACGACGTCCAGGTGGCAGGTGTCGCCGCGGGTGCCCCCGTGGGCCGCGACGTCCGGCTCACCCGGGACCGGCGACAGCGGGCTCTTCGCGACCGTCGGCTCGCCGACTCCCAGCACGTCGAACCCGGGCTCGTCGGTGGCCACCACGCGCGCGTGGGCACTCAGCCGCGGAACGCGCCCTCCGGGGCTGCCGGGTCGCAGCTCGTACGACGCCGTGTCGCCGACGAGCGCGCGCCGTGCGGCGTTGTACTCCTCCGACAGAAGATCGCCGAGCGGCACGTCGGCCGCGTCCCCGTACCAGGCCTCCCGGTCCGCCATGGCGAGCTTGCAGCCCTCGACGAGGAGGTGCACGTACTCGGCGGACCCGTAACGCGGCAGTTCCGGCGGGAGGAGCGCGAGTTGCTGCAACAGCACCGGGCCCTGGCTCCAGGGGCCCGCCTTGCACAGGGTCCAGCCGTTCCAGTCGTATGTCACCGGCGGCTCGTAGGACGCGGACCAGGACGCCAGGTCGGCCGCCGTGAGCGTGCCGGTGTGGCGCTCGCCGCTGGTGTCCATGGTGGGCCGCGCGGACTGCCGCAGCAGCGCCTCGGCGATGAAGCCGGACCGCCACACCTGACGTGCCGCCTCGATCTCGGCCACGCGGTCCCCCGCGCCGGACACCTCGGCGAGCAGCCGTTTCCAGGTGGCGGCCAGGGCCGGGTTGCGGAACAGCTCGCCCGCGCGCGGGGGCTTCCCACCGGGCAGGTACACCTCCGCCGACGAGACCCACTCCTCCTCGAAGAGGGCACGCACTGTCTCGACGGTCTCGCCGAGGCGCTCCACGGGCGGGTGCCCGTCCTGTGCGTACCCGATGGCGTACTTCAGGACGTCGGCCAGGGGCTTCGTCCCGTGGTCGCGCAGGAGCAGCATCCAGGCGTCGAACGCACCGGGGACGGCCTCCGCGAGCGGGCCCGTACCGGGTACGAGATCCAAACCGAGTCCCTTGTAGTGCTCGATCGTGGCCCCGGCGGGCGCGACGCCCTGGCCGCACAGCACCCTGACCTCGCCGCCCGCCGGGGCGAGGATGATCGGGACCTCGCCCGCCGGGCCGTTGAGGTGGGGTTCGACGACGTGCAGCACGAAACCCGCGGCCACGGCCGCGTCGTACGCGTTGCCGCCGTCCTCCAGGACCGCCATCGCCGACTGTGAGGCGAGCCAGTGGGTGGAGGACACCATGCCGAAGGTGCCCGAAAGGGTGGGCCGGGTGGTGAACATGCACTCTCACCTCGTTGGTCACGCGCGTCGGTCGCTCCGATCATCGCTCAGGACCTGCCCACGTGAGCAGCGCGCATGCGTCCCCGGCTCCCCCGCCTCGTCACACGGTCACCCGGCCCGTCTCCAGCACGGCCGGCACGGGCTACGGACGGCGCCTGCCCGCCGTCAGCAGATGCCCGCTCACGCCCAGCAGCGACGGTTCGGACTCGATGCGCCGGGTCGCCGCGAGGACGGCCTCCCGTCGCTCCGGGTCGTCCAGCCACTCCTCGACACCGCCCATCAGCCAGGCGACGCCCTCCACGCCGTACTGGCCCTCGTGAGCCAGCCCCGCCTCGGTGAACTCGCCGGGGACTTCGGTGGGGTCGGCGAAGTAGGCGGTGGTGAAGAGCGGGTCCTCGGGTGCGTGCGTGTGGTGGCCGTCGCCCAGGGCGGCGTCGGTCCGCGCGCGGTGCTCCGGTGTGAAGTAGTACCCCAGCTGAAGGCCGTCGTGGAGCCCCGCGAAGCGGTTGATCGTGGCCGCGACGACCAGCCCGCCCGGACGGACGGCGCGATGCGCCTCGGCGAGCGCACGCACCCGGTCGGCGCGCTCCGGCAGGTGGTAGAGGGGCCCGAGCAGGAGCACGACGTCGTACGCCGCGTCCTCGGCGGGCAGTGCGCGGGCGTCTCCGGGACGGACACGGACGCCCGGCAGTCGCGCGGCCTGTTCCAGGTGCAGGGGCACGGGGTCCACGAGTTCCACCTCGTACCCGTCGCGAGCCAGCCACTCCGCGTGCACACCGCTGCCGCCGCCGACGTCGAGCACGCGCGCGGGCGCCTCCGGCAGGAGTCGGCGCAGCACCTCCTGAGTGCGCCAGAACTCCAGCCGTCCGGCGCCCCGTTTGAGGCGGGCGTCCTCCTCCCCTCGCTCGTAGTAGGCGAGGATCTCGTCGCGCAGGGAGGGCGGTGGGGGCTCAGTGGCGGGCTGTGGCTGAGTCATGCGTCAAGGCTGCTGATCCCGGAGAGCGCCCCGCAACCGGTTAATGCAGGGCGGCGTGCCGCAACCGGTTGGTGCAGGGAGGCGGCCGCAACCCGTTGCTCCCGGTCGTACGGCCCGTGCAACCCGCTGTCAGGGAGTCCTCTTCCACGCCGTCGTCCCCAGGACGTTCTCCGGGCCGATGTCCAGGTAGTCCTCGGCACGTACGGTCGTGGCGCCGTCTCCCTTCCGGGCTGCGACCCGCAGATAGATGCCCTTCCCGGCGGCCATCCGCCAGTACAGGCCGGCGCCGGCGGTCTCGCCCGGAGCCAGGGTCAGCGGCTCGGGGCCGGGGTCCTCCGGGGCCATGGACACCTCGTCCGTGCCCTCGGCGGTGCGTACTCCCTCCAGGGGCGCGCCCGCCTCGTCGAGCACGCTGACGGCAGGGTAGCCGTTCAACTCGTACGGCTCGGCAGAGCAGTTGGTCACGGTGAGGGTCATGGCGCGCAGCCCCATGGCGGCGCTGACCGGACCGGTACCGAAGCGCACACCGGACGGCGGACAGCCCTGCCGCGGCTGGACCGGTACCGACGGCGAGGCATCGGGAGTCACGGACGCGGGCGGCGGGGCGGGCGGAGGCGCGGGCGGCCGGGTCGTGGCCGGCGGCCGTTCGGGATCGGGGTCGAACTCACGCTCCAACTCGGTGGAAAGCCCGCATCCACTCACGCACAACGCCAGCACGCCGACGAGGAGCGCGTACCGGGACGAGGTGCGGCGTATCGCGATCACACGCCGATCCTCGCACGCGCTCGACGATCTCCCGGGTCGTGGGTTCCCGTGAAGCCTCAGTGATCGAGCAGCCACGGAGCGAGTTGGCACTTTCGCCCCACAGCCATGCATGTGACACTGGCGTCCCCCACCCTGTGCGGAACGCCGCACCGACTCCCCCGAGACCACACCGTGCGTGAACTTCCACTGCCGCTCGCTCTCACCGCTCGGCTGCTGCCGGTCGCCGTACTCGCCTCGGCCGGCTGGGCGTTGTCGTCCGGTCCGTTCGCCGCGACCGAGGCCGGCGAGCAGGCCCCGGCCCGGAAGGACGCTGCCGCGTCCGGGTCCGACGAGTCCGCTCCTTCGGCGTCCGCGGCTTCCAAGACCTACTCCCAGGCGCCCGCGCCCTGCTCCGGCATCTCGGAGAAGACCGTCAAGTCCCTTGTCCCGGACGCCAAGACGGCAGGGAAGGAGATAACGTCCACCGACAAGGCCGTGCGCCGCACCTGCTCCTGGAACGCGCTCAAGGGGTTCGACTACCGCTGGCTCGACGTCTCGTACGAGATCAAGGCCTCCGACGACAAGGCCCGGACCGCCTACGAACAGCGTGTGAAGGAGAAGAGCGGCGGAGGGACGGTACCGGGTCTCGGTGACACGGCCTACTCCGTCGTGAACCTCACCACCGAGGACAAGCAGCAGACACGCGAGGGCATGGTGATCGCCCGCGCCTCCAACGCCCTGGTCGTGGTCACGTACAACGGCAGCGACTTCGAGACCAAGAAGGCGCCGGCCACGGACGAGATCAACAAGGGTGCCATCAGGGCCGCGAAGGAGGCGGTGGCCGCGCTGGACGACGCCCCGTAGAGGAATCGTTCCAGCACGGCCTGGTGCGTCGTCGAGGGCGTCGAAAGCGCCGCGGCCAAGCCGGGCGGCCACCGATTGAATCGCACGATGGCCGACGAGACACTGGTCGAGCCGTGCCCGGGCCCAGCGTGATGTCGAAGGAGACCCAACTCGTCCTGGACGCAATGGACATGGGCCTGTGGCAGCGCGACCGCGAAGGTCTGAGCTGGGGGAGGTCGGCGGCGGGGCCGACGGGCCGGGCGGGACGCGGCGGCGGGCCTACGCGTGGCGGGGATCTTGTTCGCCCGCCCCGTCCCGTTGCGGCTGGGCAGTGTCCTTGCCGGCGGTGGCAGGGTGAGGGGTGGACTGGGCGTACCAGCTGGCGAGGATGCGCAGTTTTTCGAGGTCGTCGTCGGTCCTGCCGACGTAGACGAAGAGGATCTGGTCGGGGTCGCCGGGCAGGGAGAGGGCTTCGTAGGTGATGTCGAGACGGCCGACGACGGGGTGGTTGAACCGTTTGGTGCCCCAGGTGCGTTCGACGACCGTCCGCTCGGCCCACCAGGTGCGGAACTCGGGTGATATCGAGCGCAGTTCGGCTACGAATTCGGCGATCCGCGGGTCGTGGGGGTGGCGGCCGGCCTCGGCGCGCAACACGCCGACGACCTCGGAGGTGACCTGCGCCCAGTCGAGGTACAGGGAGCGGGCGGCGGGGTCGAGGAGCATCCAGCGCAGCAGGTTGCGTTCGTCGGCCGGGCGGTGGTTGAACGGCGTGAACAGCGCGTCGAGGAGGTCGTTGGAGGCCAGGACCTCGTTGCGGCGGCCGAGGACGAAGGCGGGTTGGTCCTGCAGGCCGTTCAGCATGCGCAGCAGGTCGGGCCGCACCTGTTGGGTCGGCGCCTGCTGCGGGCTGCGGCGGGGCTGGGGGCGCAGCAGGTCGCGCAGGTACTGGGTTTCGGCCTGGGTGAGCCGCAGGGCCTCGGCGATGGAGAGGATGACGCCTTCGGAGGCGCTGGTGAGCCGTCCCTGCTCCAGGCGGGTGTAGTAGTCCACGCTGACCCCGGCGAGCTGCGCGACCTCTTCGCGGCGCAGGCCGGGCACCCGTCGGCCCGGGTAGTTCGCCAGGCCGACCTGGGAGGGGCGGACCGCGTCACGCCGGGTGCGCAGGAACTTCTTGATCTCCTCGGCATTGTTCGCCATGGCCTCCAGTGTTCCCTGGCTTGCGGAGGGGATCCACTGGCGTGGGGGGGAAGGTTTTTCCCCGGCAGCAGTGGCCCCCGCCAGTGGCTTGGCCTGCGGCTTCTCGGCGTGCATGAATGGTGGGGCGGCCATCGCGGTGCCCCGCAAAGGGTCCGCAGTCCGCCTGCCGGGTGCGTGGCACCGGCCGGGGCGGGCGCCGCTTCACCCCGTACACCGCACCCCGTCGCCGTCACCCGTTGTGATCGCTGTGGGAGGGTGCGCCCATCCCGAGGAAGATCCGCATCGTGACTGTTCAGCAGAAGGTCTGGTTCATCACCGGCTGCTCGACCGGCTTCGGCCGCGCTCTGGCCCAGGAGGTCCTCGCCGCCGGCCACAAGGCGGTGGTCACCGCCCGCAACGTCGCTCAGGTCCAGGATCTCGTCGAGGGCAACGACCAGGCGCTCGCCCTGCCCCTCGACGTCACCGACGCCACACAGGTCAGGGAGGCCGTCGAGGCCGCCGAGAAGCACTTCGGCGGCCTCGATGTGCTGGTCAACAACGCCGGCATTGGCTACTTCGCCGCCGTGGAGGAGAGCACCGACGACGAGATCCGCCGGATCTTCGACATCAACGTCTTCGGTCTGTCCGACGTCATCCGCGCCGTCCTGCCGGGCATGCGCGCGCGCCGCTCGGGAACGATCGTGAACTTCTCCTCCATCGGAGGACTGCGCGCCTTCCCGGCCGTCGGCTACTACGCCGCCACCAAGTTCGCCGTCGAGGGCCTGACCGACGCCCTGCGCCAGGAGGTCGCCCCGCTGGGGATCACCACGCTGCTCGTCGAGCCCGGCCCCTTCCGCACCGACTGGGCCGGCCGGTCCGCCAACGAGACGCTGCCCGAGCGCGAGATCGCCGACTACGCCGACACGGTCGGCGCGCAGCGTGCCGCGTTCCGCGCGGACACCGGCAAGGAGCCCGGTGACCCCCAGGCCGCCGCCCGGGCGATCATCACCGCGCTCTCCGCCGACACCCACCCCCAGCGCCTGCTGCTGGGCGCCCCGGCGTACGACATGGCGATCGAGCAGCTGGAGTCGATGCTCGCCGAAGTCCGCGCAAACGAGGCGCTGACCCTGTCGGCCGACTTCGACGCTTCCACCGCCTGATGGTGCGTCAGGCCCGTCGGCCGGTGACGACGCCGTACCACGGCCTGTCACCGGCCGGTGGCGCCCCGGCAGCTCCGACGCCGCACGCCCGGCGCCGGACTGCCGCACAGCCTGACCCGAGCTGCCCGCCCGCAGCGGTCGGCCACCGGCAGCACCGAAACGACCGCCCCCACACGGAAACGGAGCACCTCTCATGAGCAGCACCCCCTCCACCCGCCCCCTGGCTCTGGTCACCGGGGCCTCCAGCGGCATCGGCTACGAGATCGCCCGCCTGTGCGCCGCCAACGGCTTCGACCTCGTCGCCACCGGCCGCAGCGAGAGGATCGACGAGGCAGCCGAGCAGTTCACCCGCGACGGCGCCCACGTCACCCCCGTCAGGGCCGACCTCGCCGAGGCGAACGGAGTCGAGAGGGTGTGGACGGCCGTGGAGGCCACCGGCCGCCCGCTGGACGCCGCGGTCCTCAACGCCGGACGCAGCATCGGCGGCGCCTTCCTCGACACCGACCTCGACGATGAACTCTCCCTGATCTCCCTGAACGTCACCTCGGTCGTCCACCTCGCCAAGCACGTCGCCCGGCACATGGCCGCCCACCACGCGGGAAAGATCCTCATCACCTCGTCGCTGTCCGCGACCCTGCCCACCCCCTACGAGACGGTGTACGGGCCCTCCCGCGCCTTCACCCGCATGTTCGCCCTCGGTCTGCGCGAGGAACTCAAGGAACACGGCGTCACCGTCACCACGCTCCTGCCCGGCGCCACCGACAGCGACTTCCACGCCCGCGCCGGCATGAACAACACCGCCTTCGGCCCCGGCATGAAGAAGAACAGCCGCAAGGAGGTCGCCCGCCAGGGCTTCATTGCCATGATGAAAGGCCGCGCCGAGATCGTCGGCGGCGATGCCGCCACCAAGCGCACCGCCGTCGAACATCGCTTCCTGCCCGAGACCTACAAGGCCGCGCGCCACGCCACCAGGGCCAAACCCCGCCCTCAGGATTGAGCACCGACGCTCGCCCTGTGTTTACCAGGGGAGTTCGCAGCTCGGAGCGCCAAGGCGTATACGGCAGCCTCGTTGGCGGCCATGACGCAGACGCGAGTGCGGGGGGGGGGAGGTGCCGTCGCTGCGTAGGAGCGTCCCGTCCAGGTCGGTCGCGACCAGCTTCGGAGGCGGCGGGGCGACGTCGGTCGGTGTGGTTGCCATGGTGGCCGCCGTCAGGTGTCCGCGGGGACGGCGGGGGCGATGGCGAAAATGCTCCGGAAGACGTTCTCCGTGTCCCGAAAAACTTGTCAGGCCACGAGGGCGTCCCGAGCGGCGATCAGGGCGGCGAGAACGTCGCGGGCGGCCGCGCGAAGGGAGGCCTCGTCCGGCTCGGCGGAGGTTTCGAGGGCCGCTTTGATCGTGTGGCTGAGCAGGTCCGCCCGATGGTCCGGGCGGAGGCCCTCACCCGGTACGGCGATGCCCCCCGTGATGAACCCGGTCAGGACCGCGTCGATCGTGTAGATCTGGTCGGCCGCCGGTGCCGTGACGGCCACCAGCCCGTGCGCCCGCCACACCTCGACAAGGCGGGCGAGGAGGGCGTGGAAGCCGAGTTCCTGGATGACCGGAACGCCGTTCGGGCTGACGGCCAGCGCACCGAGGATTTCGCTGTCACCGGCGTGGACGGCCCGGATGACGGGGTCACCGGCCTGCCGCAGGAACACCTCCCGGACCAGCCTGCCGGGCAGGGCGGCAGACGGGTCCTGCCCGACGTCGGCGGCGACGTCACCGAGCGCCTTGTGGAGGTCCCGCCGCAGCAGTTCGGCGAACAGCGCCTGCTTCGTCTTCCAGTGAAGGTAGACGGTGCCTTTCCCGATGCGGGCGCGGCGGGCGATCTCGTCGACGGTGACCCGCTTGTAGCCCCAGGCCGTCAGCAGTTCGCGCGCGGCGGCCAGGATGCGCTCGGCGCGTTCGCGGTCGGCCTGTGGGGAAGCGGCCAGGCGGTCCAGGGTCATGAGCACAGCATCCCACCCCCTGCACTGGATGACCAAATTTCGAAATTGGTCATCCAGTATCGTTCAAGGGTATGGTCGAGGCATGACCTCTTCGACGCTCCCCCCACAGGGCGCCCGCCGTGCTCTCATCGTCGGATCCGGCATCTCCGGTCTGGCTGCGGCTCTGAGCCTGCACCGGGCCGGCTGGCGGCCCCTGATCATCGAGCGGGCGCCCGAACGCCGCACCGGCGGCTACTTCGTCCGCTTCAACGGCCCCGGCTACACCGCCGCCGAACGTCTGGGCATCCTGGAGTCGCTCCCGGACCGCCGCGACCCCCAAGGGCGCATGTTCGAAGTCGATTCCCGCGGTCGCCTCACACCTGGCCTGACCTTTCCCGATCAGGTCAACGACACCCCGCTGCGGATGCTGCTGCGCAGCGACCTGGAGCGCGTCCTGTACGAGGCGGTCCAGGATCTGGTGGAGATCCGCTACGACACCGGCCCCGCGACCATCGCCCAGGACCGCGACCGGGTGACCGTGACCCTCACCGACGGGTCCGTGGAGAGCGCGGACCTGCTCATCGGGGCCGACGGCATCCACTCCACGGTGCGCTCCCTGGCCTTTGGCCCCGAGGACCTCTACCGCAAGGACTTCGACCACGTCGTGGCCGCCTGCGTCATGGACCGCCCGCTGCCCGGCTTGCGCGACGGCGACAGCGCGGTCGCCACCGCACCCGGGCGCTCCGCCTGGATCAACAGCTATCGCGACCACCTCCCGGTCGCCTTCCTGCTCTACCGCACCGACTGGCCCGCCGCCGAGATCCGCAAGAAGCCCTCGGTCGCCCTGCGCCAGGCCTTCGCCGGCTTCGGCGGGGACATCGTGCCCGCCATGCTGGAGGCGATGGACCGCTCCGAGTCCGTCCTGTTCGACCAGGTCAGCCAGATTCACCTCAGCCGCTGGAGCCAGGGCCGGGTGGTCCTGCTCGGCGACTCCGCCTGGTGCATGACCCTCCACTCCGGCCAGGGTTCCGGCATGGGCATCGCGGGCGCCGAACTGCTGGCCCGTCTGCTCACCGAACACGGCGACCTTCCCGCCGCTCTGGGCTGCTGGGAACAGCAACTGCGCCCGTTCGTCACCCGCTACCAGAAGGAAGCGCTGCTCATGCAGCACTTCTTCATGCCCGCCAACCGCTTCGGCCGCATCGCCCGCAGCACCCTGATCCGCGCCGCCTCCACCCCGGTCGGCGCCAGGCTCGGCAAAGCCCTGATGGGCTGACACCACACGAGAACGAGGAAACGCGATGACTCAGACGACCGAGACGGTGGTCGACCGCTACATCACACTCGTGGACCGTGCGGTGCACGAGCCGCAGGCACTGGCGGAGCTTGGATCGGTGTTCGCGCCGGAGGCCACCGTGCGGTTCGGCGACCTCCCACCGGTGACCGGCCTGGCCGACATCACGGAGTTCTACCGGCGCTTCTACTCCGACATGGCCGACAGCAAGCACGTGTGGACCACCACGGTGCTCGGCGACGGAACACTCAAGGTCCGTTTCATCGCGGCGTGGCGTAGCCTCGACGGCCAACTCGCGTCCCAGGGCGGCACCGAGCGCGTGACCGTGGACGCGAACGGGCTGATCACGGAGCTGCTGGTCCTCGGTCCCGAGACGGAGGAAGCACGATGACCACGTCCCACCCCACACTGATCAGTGCCGCCGACGACCTCGCCGCGACCGCCCCCGGCAAGAACGACTCCTGGTGGTTCGCCTCCAGGCTCCACGACGGGGACGGAAACGTCTTCTGGGCGAAGATCCACGCGATGGAGGCGGAGGGAGCGTGTCACGCCACGGTCGCGCTGCTGCGGGAAGCGGACGGCCACACCAGCAACAAGCACACCGTCGAGCCCCTGCACGACGTGAAGCTGCCGACGGACCGCCTCGACGTGCAGACATCGGTCCTGAACCTGAGCGGCGACCTGGACGAACTCAAGATCTCGGGCACGACGGACACCGCGTCGATCCGGCTGGCGCTTCGGCGGGAAGAACCGGTGCTCTTCAGTGGTGGCAGCGGGTTGTTCCCCTTCTTCGGCGGAACGACCGGGCAGTTCGCACTGCCCGGTCTGATCGCCTCAGGAACCATCACCGTCGAGGGGGTCACACATCGGCTCACCGGACGCACATGGTGCGACCGCCAGTGGCTTTCCGAGACCAGCGAACCGCTTCGCTTCCTATGGCTCGGACTCGATCTCGGAGCGGGCCGCTACCTCAGCGTCTGGGACACCGGGGGAGACGGCACGTCCTGGCTCACCGCGTTGCAGGAGGACGGCTCGCACTTGGTCACCCACGCTCGGCGAACCGAGCGCGACGGTCGCTGGATCCTGACGATCCCCGGACTCGACGCACGACTGGAGATCAGGCCGCGCAGACTGGACGGCACTCAAGGCGCCAACTCCCACGTGTGTTCGGTGACCGGGACCGTCGACGGCCACGAGATCACCGGGCACGGCTACGCCGATGTCGTCGGACACTGAGGTTGTGCAGCGGCGCGTGCTCTGACCGTGATGACCTCTCGGCGCGGCCGATGATCGGTCCTGACGCCGGCTGTGGTGCGGCGGCCGATGCAGCCGTCATGAACTGCTCCGGCACCGGCGCCTGTAAGGCCTGCTTCGGGGCGAACCCGGTCGCCCCGCAGCAGATGCCCCTCAGGTCCGCTTTCGCTCTCCGGCCATCAGGAGGACGTAGACGGCGAGCGAGGCTCCCAGCCCCACGGCCCACCCGTAGTCGGCGAGCGGCTTGAGGAAGGGGATGATGCCGTCGGCCGGGAACGGTCCTGCCTTGTTCCCCTTCTCGTCCAGCGTGGAGTACGAGCCACCGACCGCCAGCACACCGCCGACCGCGAAGGCGACGACGGCCCGCCAGTTCCAGCCGCCCGAGTACCAGTACCGCCCGCCTTCCAGATACAGGTCGGCGAGGTGCAGCACGGTCCGCCGGATGATCCAGTAGTCCGCGATGAGAATGCCCGCCACCGTGCCGAGCAGTCCGCCCACCACACCCAGCCACGTGAAGATGTACAGCTCGGGCGTGGAGGTCAGCTTCCACGGCATCACCAGGACGCCCACGATGCCCGTGATGACCGCGCCCGTACGGAAGTTGATGACCTTCGGGGCGAGGTTCGCGAGATCGTACGCGGGTGAGACCACGTTCGCCGCGATGTTCACGCTGATCGTCGCCACGAGGACCGTGATGAGCGCGAAGAGCAGGCCGAAGACGTTGTCGGTCCTGCCGGCCAGCTCGACCGGGTCCCAGATCGCCACCCCGTAGACCTTCTCCGAACCGGCCGTCACCAGGACCGACATCAGCGCGAAGAGGGTCATGGTGGTCGGCAGCCCGAGGGTCTGGCCCCAGACCTGTGCCCGCTGGCCCTTTCCGAAACGGGTGAAGTCCGGGATGTTGAGACTGAGGGTGGACCAGAAGCCGATCATGCCCATCAGGCCCGGGAAGAAGACCTTCCAGAAGTCCGCGCCCCAGCCGACCTTCGACGGCTCGTGCAGCAGCGGACCAAAACCGCCCGCCTTGTTCGCGATCCAGACCAGGAGCACCACCGCGCCGACGAGGACGAACGGCGCCGCCCAGTTCTCGAACCGGCGCAGGGTGTCCATCCCCCGGTAGATGATGGCCAGTTCGAGCACCCAGAAGATCACGAAGCAGAGCCACAGGGTCCACGGGTAGCCGCCGATCCTCGCGGCGTCCGTCCAGCCGCCGAAGATCTTGCCCAGGAGGATGAAGATGCCCTGGCCGCCGATCCACGTCTGGATGCCGAACCAGCAGCAGGCCACCGCCGCCCGCACCATCGCGGGCAGGTTCGCGCCGCGCATGCCGAAGGAGGCGCGGGCCAGGACCGGGAAGGGGATGCCGTACTTGGGTCCCGCGTGGCCGGTGAGCAGCATCGGGAGCAGCACGATCACGTTGGCGAGCGCGATCGTGAGGACGGCCTGTTTCCAGTCCATGCCCAGGGCCACCAGTCCCGAAGCGAGCGTCCAGGACGGGATGCAGTGGGCCATGCCGATCCACAGGGCCACGAAGTTGTAGGTGGTCCAGCGGCGTTCGGCGAGGGGGACGGGGCGCAGGTCGTCGTTGGCGTAGCGGCTGCCGGCCGGGTAGGCGTCGCCGGCCAGCTCGATGGCCGGGTCGGGTATGCGGGGTGGGGCGGTGTCGGTCATGGGCAGCAGTCCGTTCTGGGGAGGGGAACGAGGGACGGCTACTGTGCGGGTGCCGTGAACTGCCGTGCTGTGGTGGTGAGTCGCTGTCGGGGCAAGAACCCTGAGCCGTGGGTCATGCGTTCACCGCCGGGATCACCTCCCGGCCGTACTGTTCGATCACCTTCTCCTTCGCGTCGTGCATCGCGTACACGGCGAACTGGTCGACGCCCAGTTCCCGCAGCGCACGCAGCTTTTCGACATGCGCGGAGGCCGGGCCGATCAGACAGAAGCGGTTGACGATCTCGTCCGGCACGAACGCCGTGTCCGGGTTTCCCGAGCGGCCGTGGTGCGCGTAGTCGTAGCCCTCACGCGCCTTGATGTACTCGGTCAGCTCGTCCGGCACCATCCCCGAGTGGGCGCCGTACCTGGCGACCAGGTCGGCGACATGGTTGCCGACCATGCCACCGAACCAGCGGCACTGCTCGCGCGCGTGGGCGAGGGCCTCGGGCGAGTCGTCGTCGGTCACGTACGCGGGCGCGGCGACACAGATCTTCACCTCGTCCGCCGAACGGCCCGCCGCCACCGCCGCGTCCCGTACCGCCCTGACCATCCACTCCGTGAGGAAGGGGTCGGCGAGCTGAAGGATGAAGCCGTCGGCCTCCTCGCCGGTCATCTTCAGTGCCTTGGGCCCGTACGCGGCCATCCACACCGGGACTTCGGCCCCGGGGCGCACCCACGGGAACCGGACGACGGTGCCGCCGAGGTCGGCTTCCTCGCCCCGCCCCAGGGCCCTGATCACCTTCATCGCGCCACTGACCCGGGCGAGGGTGTTCGGGGTACGGCCCGCGACCCGCATCGCCGAGTCGCCGCGGCCGATGCCGCACACGGTCCGGTTGCCGTACATGTCGTTCAGCGTCGCGAAGGTGGAGGCGGTGACCTCCCAGGTCCGGGTGCCCGGGTTGGTCACCATCGGGCCGACGATCAGGCGCTCGGTCTCCGCGAGGATACGGCTGTAGATGACGAACGGCTCCTGCCACAGCACGCACGAGTCGAACGTCCACCCGTGCGTGAAGCCTGCCGCTTCCGCCCGCTTCATCAGGTCCACGACCCCGGAGGCCGGCGGGTCGGTCTGCAGCACAAGTCCGAAGTCCATGATGTTCCCCTTGCTGTTCAAGTGCCCAACACGCGATCCGCACGTCCCCCGCGAACCGCTGAACGGTCCACACACACCGAGCCTCGCCACGCTGACGGCGCGAGCAACCGTGCCGCCGACTCCACGCCCATGGCCGGTCGGCTAGTCCAGGTACTGGCACGTCCCCCGCGGCGTGTACGTCCCGTGCCCGGCACGGCCGGTGAACTCCCTCTCCGTGATGACCAGTTCGCCGCGCGACAGGACCGTCTCGACCCGGCCGGTGGTGCGCCTGCCCTCGTACGCCGAGTAGTCGACGTTCATGTGGTGGGTCTCGGCGGACATGACCTGCTCGGCGTGCGGGTCGTAGATGACGACGTCGGCGTCGGCTCCCGGGGCGATGGTGCCCTTCTTCGGGTACAGGCCGAACATGCGGGCCGGGGCCGCGCAGGCGATCTCGATCCAGCGACGGCGGGAGATGTGCCCGTCGACGACGGCCTGGTGGAGCAGGTCCATACGGTTCTCGACACCCGGGAGACCGTTGGGGATCTTGGAGAAGTCGCCGCGGCCGAGCTCCTTCTGGCCGGTGAAGCAGAAGGGGCAGTGGTCGGTGGAGACGACCTGGAGGTCGTTCGTCCGCAGCCCCTTCCACAGCTGGGCCTGGTGCTCCTTGGGCCGCAGTGGCGTGCTGCACACGTACTTCGCGCCCTCGAAGTCCGGCTCCGCCAGGTTGTCCGTGGACAGGAACAGGTACTGCGGGCAGGTCTCACCGAAGACATGGAGCCCCTCGTCGCGCGCCCTGGCCAGCTCGGCGACCGCCTCCGTAGCCGAGACGTGCACGACGTACAGAGGCGCACCGGCCACCTGGGCCAGCTTGATGGCGCGGTGGGTGGCCTCGGCCTCAAGGAGTGCCTTGCGGACCTCGCCGTGGTAGCGCGGATCGGTTTCGCCGCGGGCCAGCGCCTGCTCGACGAGCACGTCGATCGCGATGCCGTTCTCGGCGTGCATCATGATCAGGCCGCCGTTCTCGGCGGAGCGCTGCATGGCGCGCAGGATCTGACCGTCGTCGCTGTAGAAGACGCCGGGGTACGCCATGAACTGTTTGAAGGAGGTGACGCCCTCCTCCACCAGCAAGTCCATCTCCTTGAGCGTCTCCTGGTTCACATCGGAGACGATCATGTGGAAGCCGTAGTCGATGGCGCACTGGGCGTCGGCCTTCGCCATCCAGGCGTCCAGACCCTCCCGCAGCGAGTGGCCGACGCTCTGCACGGCGAAGTCGATGATGGTGGTGGTGCCGCCCCAGGCGGCGGCTCGGGTTCCGGTCTCGAAGGTGTCGGAGGCGGAGGTGCCGCCGAACGGCAGCTCCATGTGCGTGTGCGCGTCGACACCGCCCGGGATGACGTACTTCCCGGTGGCGTCGATGGTGCGTTCGGCCGTCCAGGCCTCGGCGGCCGGGGTGTCGCTCGCGGCGAGGGCGGCGATACGGCCGTCCTCGATCAGGACGTCGGCGTGGATCTCGTCGGACGCGGTGATGACGAGACCACCGCGGATGACGGTACGGCTGCTCATACGTTGACGCTCCGCTGGGTTGTGGTCGGAAGGTGCGGGTTGTCGGTGGCTTGTCGCTCCCCCACTCTCGGCTTCGCTCGCGCGGGGGACCCCCATCGCGGCGGAGCCGTACAGGGGCACAGCCCCGCGCCCCTGACGGGGCGCCCGTCCTCGTCCGCGTGCCGGTCCTCGGGCACGCCCTCTTACCGCAGACGCCTCACGGCTGGACGCTCCTCAGGGCGCTCTCCAGGATCTCGGCGCCCTCCTCCGCCTCGGCGACGGTCAGCGACAGCGGCGGGGCGATGCGCAGGGCGCTGGTGTTGTGGCCGCCGCCCTTGCCGAGGAGCAGTCCCCGCTCGCGGGCTGCCTCCAGCACGGCGGACGCCGCGTCCGGGTCGGCCTCGTCCGTGCCGGGCTTCGCCAGCTCGATGCCGATCATGAGCCCCCGGCCGCGTACCTCCCGTACGGCCGGAACCTGCGCGGCGACGGCCCGCAGCCGCTCGATGAGCAGCCCGCCGACGCGCCGGGCGTTGCCCTGGAGGTCGTGCTCCAGCAGGTAGGTGAGGTTCGCCAGGCCCGCGGCCATCGTGATCTGGGTGCCGCCGAAGGTCGAGATCGAGTTGCTGTCCAGGCAGTTCATGATCTCGGCGCGGGCGACGACGCCGCCGATGGACATGCCGTTGCCGATGCCCTTGGCGAAGGTGAGGATGTCCGGCGGCCCGCTGTGGCCGTGGGCCTGCCAGCCCCAGAAGTGGTCACCGGTACGGCCCCAGCCGGTCTGCACCTCGTCGGAGATCCACAGGATGCCCTGCTCGTGGAGCACCTCTCGGAAGGCCGCGTACAGGCCGTCGGGCGGCGCGGTGAAGCCGCCGACGCCCTGGATGGGCTCGGCGATGAGGGCGGCGGGTGGACGGGTGTGACCGAGGAGGTCCTTCAGGTCCTCGACGCAGGCCGCGATGAAGTCGGCGTCGCTGAGGTCGGCGAACGGGCCGCGGGTTCGGACGCCGCCGTGGACGTACAGCGTCTGGAGCGGCGACAGCGAGGTCGGGGACCAGCCCTTGTTGCCGGTGATGCCGACCGCGCTGAAGGAACGCCCGTGGTAGCTGTTGCGCATCGCCAGGATCTGGTTGCTGCGGCGGTACGCGGTCGCCAGCAGCAGCGCCGTGTCGTTGGCCTCGGTGCCGGAGGTGGTGAAGAAGACCCGCGCGTCCGGGATGCCGGACAACTGCGCGACACGCTCGGCGAGTTCGACCATCGGCCGGTTGAGGTACAGCGTGGACGAGTGGATGATCCGCCCGGCCTGCTCACTGACCGCCTTGGTGACCTCGGGCAGCGCGTGCGCGGTCATCGTGGTGAGGATGCCGCCGAAGAAGTCGAGGTACCTGTTGCCCTCGGCGTCCCAGACGTGGCGGCCTTCGCCGTGGGTGATCTCGATGGGGTTCGCGTAGTAGAGGGCGAGCCAGTCGGGCATGACGGCCCTGTGCCGCCCGAGCAGTTCGTTGGTCACGGCTGCACCAGTCCTTCGTAGGCGTCGGGGCGGCGGTCACGGTAGAAGGCCCACTGCTGTCGTACGTCCTCGATCAGGTCGAAGTCGAGGTCCCGTACGACGAGTTCCTCGGTCTTGTCGCTCGCGGTCCCGCCCACGAACTGTCCGCGCGGGTCGACGAAGTAGCTCGTCCCGTAGAAGTCGTTGTCCCCGTACTCCTCCTGGCCCACACGGTTGATCGCGGCGACGAAGTACTCGTTGGCGACGGCGGCGGCGGGCTGCTCCAGCTGCCACAGGTGGGCGGACAGGCCGCGGGAGGTGGCGGACGGGTTGTACACGAGCTGGGCGCCGTTCAGGCCGAGCTGCCGCCAGCCCTCCGGGAAGTGGCGGTCGTAGCAGATGTAGACGCCGACCTTGCCGACGGCCGTGTCGAAGACGGGCCAGCCCAGGTTCCCCGGTTTGAAGTAGTACTTCTCCCAGAAGCCCTTGACCTGCGGGATGTGGTGCTTGCGGTACTTGCCGAGGAAGGTGCCGTCGGCGTCGATCACGGCCGCGGTGTTGTAGTAGAAGCCGGACTGCTCGACCTCGAAGACGGGGACGACGATCACCATGCCGGTCTCGCGGGCCAGCTCCCGCATACGGGTGACGGTCGGTCCGTCCGGCACGGGTTCGGCCCAGGAGTAGTGCTCGGGCTCCTGGACCTGGCAGAAGTAGGGTGCGTTGAAGACTTCCTGGAAACCGATGACCCTGGCGCCCTGCCGGGCCGCCTCGCGGGCGTGCTCGATGTGCTTGTCGACCATGGACCCGGTGTCGCCGGTCCAGGTCGCCTGGACCAGGGCGGCGCGTACGACGTTGGCCATTTCAGCTGCTCCTTCGACGGGGACGCCAGAGAGCCTCTACGCCCGTAGACACAGGCGGTAGATGGTCGAACGTAAGCCTCCCCGCCCACCTGGGCAAGACCATCGCCGTTAACCGGACGAGTCGATCATGTTTCGCACCCCTCCGGGTGACCGCCCGTGCCGGGTCAGGCGGTGAAACCGGCGACCCGGAGGGCGTGGACGAGGTCCCAGTGGCGTTCCTCCGACACACGCCGCGCGGCCTGGAGGAGCAGCGGTCCGAGGCGCTGCGGGTCGGCGGCCACGCTGCGGACGGCTTCTTCGGGCGTACGGATACGCACGTACGCGTCCAGGAGCGCGCGCACCTCCCGCTCGCACCCCTCATCGGCGAGAGCGAGGACGGAGGCGCCGATCTCGGCGGCCGGGCGGGCCACGCCCTGCCGCAGCAGTTGCTCCCCGTCGACCGTGCGCCCCGCCTCGGCCAGCGCGTCCGCGGCGGCCACGAGCTTGTCGGCGGGGAGCGAGGCGGCCTCCCACAGGAGGGTGGCCCAGTCGGCGCCGAGGCCGACGCGGTGCAGTTCGGCGGCGAGCAGCGGGTAGCGGGCGGCGGGCCAGTGGGCGGCCTCGGCGAGCAGGACGTGTGCCTCACCGCTGCGCTGGTCGCGCCGCAGGGTGAGCAGCGTCTGGACGGTCACGATGATCTCCCGGCGGGCCTCGTCGTCGAGCGGCTGCCGGCGCTGCGGCTGGGGCTGGGCGGCCGCGGCCGTGTCGGCCACGCCCGCGAAACGGGCGCCTCGGGGGGTACGGGTCGCGGGGGCGGCCGGGGCGGGTTCCGCCGTCGTGGGGACGACGGCGGCGGGGGGCGTCTCCTCGGCGTCCATCATCCCGGCGAAGCGGGCGCTCCCCCGGGGGCGGCGTTTGGACTTGGTGCGCTGCTTGGGGGCCGGGGCGGCGGGGGGCTCGCTCCGCGGCTCGGACGCGGGAGCGGTGCCCCCGGGGTCGGCGGGGGCGGCCGGGCCCGGCGCGTCGAAGCGGAAGCGGTCCTCCGTGTCGAGGGGCCCTGGGGCGCGGGGACCGACTCCTGGCCGGGAGCGGGACTCGTCCGCGCGTACGGCGCCGGCCGGTGCTTCGGCCCGCCCCGGGTGGTCGCGGTGGTCCGGCGCCTCGCCGGTACGGCCGTGGGGGGCCCGTGCGTCGTGTGTCCGGCCCTGGTCCCCGTCCTCCCACCGGTCGTGGGTGCGGCCGCGGTCCGGTACCCGGAAGACGGCCCCGGCGTCAGCCTCCTGAAAGTGCGGCGCGCCCCGCGTGGGTGTGTGCGGGGCGCGGCGGGCGAGGTTCGTGAGGCGGGCCCGGATCTCGGCGCAGCGGGCCGTGGCGCGCTCGTGGTCGTCCTGGGCCCAGGCCAGGTCGAGTCGGAGGGCCTCGGCCTCTTCGGGGGTGGCGGCCGTCTGGAGCCGCTCGGACAGCTCGGCGGTGCGCTCGGCGGCGTAGCGCTGTTCGCGGATCATGACATCGAGGCGGTCGGCCAGGGCGTCACGGGCGCCGGGACGGGCGTCGTGGGCGGCGAGCGAGGCGCTGTGCAGGACGCGGGCCCGGTCGGCCTCCTGGGCGGCGGCCGCGGGACCGTAGGCGGTGGCGAGGTCCTGAAGGAGCGCCTCGACCACGTCCCAGGGCGGGACCTCCCAGCCGTCGAGGCAGGCGCGCATGCCCTCGGGGTCCCGTTGCCAGAACACCGCGCACCAGCCGCCGCCCGGATCGAGCCGGGTCAGCAGCTTGTTCAGGTAGATCGCGAACTCCCTTACCTGCCCTGGGAGTTGGTCCACAGCCATCGCTCGACTCCCGCCAGACTGGAGTGCTTCGGTGCCGTAGACAACACCAGTCGTGTTACGGGGATGCTACGAAGAGTTTTCCGAACGAGCGCGGTGTGCTCTGCGGCGTCAGGTGATACCTGTGCGTGACCTTTTCGCGGGCGGACAACAGAAGGCGAACGAGGGGAGTACTACGACGACGGGACCCGGACGACAGGGCCTAGGGCCTGTTGCGAAAGTCCCGCCTGCCCGGCGACACCCGGCACGCCCTCTCGCCGCACCGGGCACAGGCCCAAGTACATCCAGTACGAGGGCCTGCGCCCGGCACGCCGAGAGCACGCACCGGACGCCGCCGGGCCCGCCCTTCGGGCGGACGACGGGACTTTCGCAACAGGCCCTAGACGGGGGCGGGTACGCACTGGCCGGCGAGGGTGTCCATCGACAGGCCCAGCACGTGGGCCAGCGCCGCCACCGTGAAGAAGGCCGGGGTCGGGGCGCGGCCGGTCTCGATCTTGCGGAGGGTCTCGGCGGAGATCCCGGCGGCGGCGGCGATCTCGGCCATGCTCCGGTCACCACGGGCCTCGCGCAGCAACCGCCCGAGCCGCTCCCCGCGCTCTCGCTCTTCGGGGGTCAGGGGGTTGCGAACCATGCCCCCATTTTAATACCGACCCCCGTCGGCCGACCTGCTACGGCAGTGAGACCCGCACGGCCGAGCGCGCGCCGGCGGCCGACATCGGCGCCGCGGTGCGACCGCATCGGCGACATCGCGCATGCCATCGGCTCGCCGGCCATCGGGCCCAAGCTCATCGGTGGGGTGGCAAGGCCGGGCGCGTTCAGGTGTAACCCCGGGGTGATCGGGCACTCGCGTGCCGAACGAACACCTCGATCGGCGAGGGTGCCCGGGGCCGGGACGCCAAGCGGGTCCGGGGAAGCGCGGGGGCGTTCCCGCGTCGTTCGGTGCGTGCTCTCGGCGTGCCGGATGAAGGCCCCTCGTAGCGGAGCTACGTGGGTCTTCGGCCGGTGCGGCGAGTGGGGGTACCTCCCACGCCCTTAAGGCAGTGGGGGAGCGTGCCGGGCGGCGTGGGGACGTGGCTGCGCTTCCCCGGGTCGCTCTGGACCGGCAGCGGGCCCCGGAACGGATGGCCATGACCAGCGGCTTCCCCGGTCCGCAGGGCTACGGCCCGGACCCCTTCGGAGAGTTCCTGGCACGCTTCTTCGGCGGGCCGCACCCCCAGCGCGTCGACATCGGACGGCTGATGAGCAGGCAGGCCCGGCAGCTGATCGCCGACGCGGCCACATACGCGGCCGACCACGGCAGCAGCGACCTCGACACCCAGCACCTGCTGCGCGCAGCGGTCGCCATCGAACCCACCCGAAGTCTGCTGGCGGGCGCCGGCGCCGATCCCGACTCACTGGCCACCGAGATCGACCAGCGGATCGGTCCGGGCGGACAGCAAACCGGCAACGGTCCGTCGCCCTCGTCGCTCTCCCTGACCCCCGCGGTCAAACGGGCCCTCCTGGACGCCCACGAGCTGGCCCGGGTCAAGGGCACCGGCTACATCGGCCCCGAGCACGTCCTCACCGCCCTGGCCGCCAACCCGGACTCGGCGGCCGGGCACATCCTGAACGCCCGCCGGCTCACGCCCCCCTCGCTGCCGTCCGAGGCACCGGAGTCGTCGGCGGCGGGCTACCCGGCGGGCGTCCAGACGCGCCCCGACCGCCAGCAGCGCGGCCCCACTCCGACGCTCGACAAGTACGGCCGCGATCTGACCGAGCTCGCCCGGCAGGGCCGTATCGATCCCGTGATCGGCCGGGACGAGGAGATCGAGCAGACGGTGGAGGTGCTGTCCCGGCGCGGCAAGAACAACCCGGTGCTGATCGGTGAGGCGGGCGTGGGCAAGACCGCGATCGTGGAGGGGCTCGCCCAGCGCATCGCCGACGGGGACGTGCCCGACGTCCTGGGGGGCCGCCGCGTGGTCGCCCTGGATCTGGCGGGTGTGGTCGCCGGGACCCGGTTCCGCGGTGACTTCGAGGAGCGGCTGACGAACATCGTCGACGAGATCCGGACGCACTCGGGGCAGCTGATCGTGTTCATCGACGAGCTGCACACCGTGGTCGGCACCGGCGCCGGGGAGAGCAGCGCGATGGACGCGGGCAACATCCTCAAGCCGGCCCTGGCGCGCGGCGAGCTGCACATCGTGGGCGCCACGACGCTGGAGGAGTTCCGCCGGATCGAGAAGGACGCGGCCCTCGCCCGCCGCTTCCAGCCGATCCTGGTGCCCGAGCCGACCGTCGCGGACGCCCTGGAGATCCTGCGAGGTCTCAGCGACCGCTACGAGGCCCACCACCAGGTCCGCTACACCGACGAGGCGCTGGTGGCGGCCGTGGAGCTGTCCGACCGCTACCTCGCCGACCGGCAGCTCCCGGACAAGGCCATCGACCTGATGGACCAGGCGGGCGCCCGCGTACGGCTGCGCGCCGGCACGAAGGGCACCGACGTCCGGTCCCTGGAGCGCGAGATCGAGCAGCTGACCCGGGACAAGGACCAGGCGGTCGCGAACGAACAGTACGAGCAGGCCACCCAGTTGCGTGACCGTATCGGCGAGCTGAAGCAGAAGGTCGGCGACGCCGGCACCGAGGTGCGGTCGACCGACGACGGGCAGCACCTGGAGGTGACCGCCGAGGATGTCGCCGAGGTGGTCTCCCGCCAGACCGGCATCCCCGTCAGCAGCCTCACCCAGGAGGAGAAGGAACGTCTGCTCGGCCTGGAGGAGCACCTGCACCAGCGGGTCATCGGGCAGGACGAGGCGGTGAGCGCGGTGTCCGACGCGATCCTGCGCTCGCGGGCCGGTCTGGCCAGCCCCGACCGGCCGATCGGCAGCTTCCTCTTCCTCGGTCCGACCGGCGTCGGCAAGACGGAGCTGGCCCGTGCGCTCGCGGAGGTGCTGTTCGGCAGCGAGGAGCGGATGGTGCGCCTCGACATGAGCGAGTACCAGGAGCAGCACACCGTGAGCCGCCTGGTCGGCGCGCCGCCCGGTTACGTCGGTCACGAGGAGGCCGGCCAGCTCACCGAGACCGTGCGCCGCCACCCGTACTCGCTGCTGTTGCTGGACGAGGTGGAGAAGGCCCACCCGGACGTCTTCAACATCCTGCTTCAGGTCCTCGACGACGGACGGCTCACCGACGCCCAGGGCCGGACCGTGGACTTCGCCCACACCGTCATCGTGATGACCAGCAACCTGGGCTCCGAGGCGATCGCCCGGCGCGGTTCCGGTCTGGGTTTCGCCGCGGGCGGCGCCGAGGCCGACGAGGAAGCGCGGCGCGAGCGGATCCTGCGTCCGCTGCGCGAGCACTTCCGCCCGGAGTTCCTCAACCGCGTCGACGAGATCGTCGTCTTCCACCAGCTCACCGACCAGCAGTTGCGGCGCATCACCGACCTGTTGCTGGAGCAGACCCGGCGCCGCCTGCACGCGCAGGGCGTCACGATCGAGTTCACCGAGAGGGCCGTGGACTGGCTGGCCCGCCACGGCCACGAGCCGGAGTACGGCGCCCGCCCGCTGCGCCGCACCATCCAGCGGGAGGTCGACAACCATCTGTCGCGGCTGCTCCTCGAAGGGCGCCTCTCGGCGGGCGGCCGGGTGGTGGTGGGCGCCGAGGACGGGCGGCTGACGTTCGACACGCCGCCGCCCGCCCCGGTCTCCGGCCCGGATACCGGGAGCTGAGCCGGGGACGGGCTGCCCCGGCGCCTTAGCACCCGGCCCCGGCTACGGTGCTACGGCGTCGGCCGTACCACCATCGCCGAGCCGCCGCCGCGTCGTACGGTCTCGGCGGCGGCCAGCCACTTGCCGTTCGGCAGGCGCTGGACGCCGGTCGCGGCGCCGATCTCCGGGTTCTGCCGGAAGCCGTGGCCGATGGCTTCCAGTTCGGCCTTCAGGGGGCTGCTCCACAGGCCGGGTTCGAGTTCGGTGGTGGTCTGGTTGCGCTGGCTGGCGCGCGGCGCGGCGATCGCGTCGACCAGCGGCTGACCGCGGTCGAGGAAACCGGTCAGCGTCTGCAGGACCGTCGTGATGATGGTCGCGCCACCCGGCGAACCGAGCGCCACCACGGGCTTGCCGTGCTGGTCCAGCACGATCGTCGGCGACATCGACGAGCGGGGCCGCTTGCCCGGACCCGGCAGGTTCGGGTCGTGGACGGCCGGGCTGGCCGGGGTGAAGGAGAAGTCCGTCAGCTCGTTGTTGAGGAGGAAACCGCGGTCCGGGACGGTGATGGCGCTGCCACCGGTCTGCTCGATGGTGAGCGTGTACGAGACGACGTTCCCCCACTTGTCGGCCACGGTGAGGTGGGTGGTGCTGTCGCCCTCGTACGTCGTCGGGGCCGCCGTACCGCTCGTGTCGCACTTCGCCGGGTTGCGCGGGTCGCCGGGCGCCACCGGGCTGGTGAGCACCGCGTCGTCCTTGATCAGGCACTCCCGCGCGTCGGCGTATTTCTGCGACACCAGTTCCTTCGTCGGTACGTCCTCGAAGGCGGGGTCGCCCACCCAGCGCCCGCGGTCGGCGAACGCGATCCGGCTGGCCTCGATGTAGCGGTGCAGGTACTGGGCGTCACTGGCCTTCGACAGGTCCGTCCGCTCAAGGATGTTGAGCGCCTCGCCGACGGTCGTGCCGCCCGACGAGGAGGGCGCCATCGCGTAGACGTCGAGGCCGCGGTACGAGGTCTTCGTGGGTGCCTGGAGCTTCGTGCGGTACGCGGACAGGTCCTTCAGCGACAGGTCGCCGGGGCGGGCGGTGTAGCCGGATTCCGGGTCCACCGGCGGCTCGTTGACGGTGTCGACGATGTCGCGGGCCAGTGTGCCGCGGTAGAGGGCGCCGGCGCCCTTGCGGCCCAGTTCCTCGTACGTACGGGCCAGATCGGGGTTCTTGAAGGTGGAGCCGACGACCGGCAGTTCGCCGCCCGGCAGGAAGAGCTCGGCCGTGTCCGGGAAGTACCGGAACCGGGTCTCGTTGGACGCGGTCTGCGAGCGGAAGGTCTCGTCGACGGTGAATCCGTCGCGGGCGAGCCGTACCGCGGGCTTCAGCAGGGTGCCGAGCCGTTTGCTGCCCCAGCTGTCCAGCGCTGTCTGCCAGGTGGCGGGGGTGCCGGGCGTACCGACGCTCAGACCGCTGCTGACCGCGTCGGCGAAGGGGACGGCCTTCCCGTCCTCCACGAACAGGTTCTGGTCGGCGGTCAGGGGCGCGGTCTCGCGGCCGTCGACGGTGTGCACCGTGCGGGAGGCGGCGTCGTAGTAGACGAAGTAGCCGCCTCCGCCGATGCCCGCCGAGTACGGCTCGGTGACGCCCAGGGCGGCGGCCGTGGCGACCGCCGCGTCGACGGCGTTGCCGCCGCCGCGCAGCACCTCGATACCGGCGGCTGAGGCATCCGGGTCGACGCTCGACACGGCGCCGCCGTAGCCGACGGCGACGGGCTCCTTCCGGGCACCGTCCTGTCCGGCGGAGGGCGGCGCCGCGGCCCCCACCGACATCACCGCGGCCGAAACCGCCAGAAGCGCCAGTCTCCGTGCGACAGGGCGAGTCATCCGCTACCTCCAGTTGACGACCGTCCGCGCAGCGTAACTCGCTTGCCATGGGCGCGTCAGGGCGACCCCGGACAGGGTTGGGGAGCGCCCGCTAGCATGCGCGCCCATGAATGCCGAAGTGACCGACCTCGTCCTGACCGTGATCGTGGCGGGCGTCGCCGCCGCGCTGGGCTGGACCGCCCGGACCTATCTGTGGAAGCGGAAGCTCAACCGCAAGCAGGCCTTCTTCGGTTTGCCCGACAACGCCGAGTCACTGCTGGTGGTGAACCGCGAGGCCACCGGCGGCCCGGATCTGACAGTGACGCGTCACGATGTGTCCGCGCTGCTCGAACTCGCCGCGCTCATCAAGGACTGCGGTGCGCACGCGCAGATCGTCGCGCACGACGCGACCCAGCAGGGTTTCGGGGAGCGAACGGAGTTCTGCGTGGGCCACCCGGCCCCGAACCGCCGTATGGCGGCCCATCTGGCGTCCCTGCTGCCGGGCGTCCAGGTGAACTCCGACCCCGAACCCGGTCCGGACCGGGGCGCCTTCCTGATCGGCAAGGAGCAGTACCGGCTGGAGGCCGGCCGCAGCGAGTACGTCCTCCTGGCCCGGCTCACCGCGGACCAGGGCCACACGGCCCGCCCGGTCTTCCTGTTCTGCGGCCAGCGCGCGGTCACCACCCAGGCGGCGACCCGCTATCTGTCCCGCAACCACGAGCGGCTGGCCCGCAAACACGGCAACAACACCTTCGTCCTGCTGCTGAAGGTGGTGAACTCGCAGGCGTACGGCCCCGACGTGGTCGAGCTGGTGGCCGATGTGACGAAGGCGGCACAGACCCCGATACCGGCGGTGGTTCCGCGCCCCTCACACCGCGCTTCATAGATGTCCAGGGGGCTGACAACGGGCGGGGGCTCCCCCGACAAGGTCACCGGAACCGAGGAGAGCGGCACCCTCGTCGCACACCTCTACGACGTGGGGCCGCTCGGCCTCGTCAGGCTGGTCAGCCACGACGTTCCGTCAGGTCACCGTCTTGCCCTCGTCGTCAACACGGTCGACCCGCTCCGCATCGAGCACAACCCGTCCGGCGCGCAGCTGACCTTCTCCTCACCGCGGCGCGGTTCCTCCTATGTGTCGGTGCCGCTGCGCGAGCAGTGATCTCCGGCTGCCACCGGGCGGGTCTGGCCTTGTGAGCTGCTGCCCTCCCCCTACGGTCCCGGGTCCCGAACGGGGGTGAACGGCACATCGTAGTCGACCGACTGACAGACGAAGGCGGGGTGTTCGCCCGTACCGGGGCCCTCACCGCCATCGGTCGTCGGGCGTCCTGTCATGAAGTCCGCTCCCCCGCTCAGTGGCATGTCCCACCCTGCCCACCCTCGCTTGTGTCGCCGAACCCGCAAACTATCCGGACAGGAACGGACTTGATATGCGACACGCATCGATCACGAGTTAGCCGTATTTTCACGGTGGGATGGCTTGGGGGCTGGGGGGCTGGGGGCGCAGGCCCGGGGGCCGGGAGGCCCGAGGCCGGGCCCTGGAGGCCGGGAGGCCCGGAGGCCGGGAGGCCCGAAGGCCCGGAGGCCCGGGGGCCGCAGACTCGAAAGCCGGGCCGCAGACCCGGGCCCGTAGGCCCGGGGGCCGGAGGCCCGGAGGCGGGAGGCCCGGGGGCCGGAGACCCGGAGGCGGGAGGCCCGGAGGCCGGAGACCCGGAGGCGGGAGGCCCGAAGGCCCGGAGGCCCGAAGGCCCGGAGGCCCGGAGGCCGCAGACTCGAAAGCCGGGCCGCAGACCCGGGGCCGGGAGGCCCGGGGCCGGGAGGCCCGGGGCCGGGAGGCCCGGGGCCGGGAGGCCCGGGGCCGGGAGGCCCGGGGCCGGGAGGCCCGGGGCCGGGAGGCCCGGGGCCGGGAGGCCCGAAGGCCCGAAGGCCCGAAGGCCGGGGCCGCAGACCCAGGCCCGAAGGGCCGGGAGCCGCAGGTCCGGAGGTTGGGGCTATCCCTCTGCCACCTCGGCATACAGCTGCGAGAGCTCCGGCGCCCCGTGGGCCGCCCATGCGTGGCCGGTGGCGACCACGTCGATCTCCCGGCCGGTGGCCAGCCGCACCACGGGCCGGCCGCTCGGCAGGAACGTCCAGCCCGCTCCGGGGACCGTGCGCACGATGACGGTGCCGAGGTAGAGCCCCGCGTCGTTCCCCAGCCACGGCAGCATCTCCTCGTCGTCGCGCCAGCGAGGCACGAGCTGGTCGAGTGCCTCCAGCGCGGCGGCGGTGTCGTCGAGTTCGACCCCCGCATCGTCCGCCTGTGAGCGCAGCAGCTCGCACTCGGCGAGGAGCTCCGCGATCCCCTCATGATCACCGTCACCGCCGGAGAGCACCGCGACGCCGAAGGCGGGACCGTGCTTCTTGCGCCAGTTGCCCAGGAAAGGGATGTTCATATCACCAGCGTCGCATTCACGCCCCCCGGCGCACCACAGGCGCGCGGAGCCGTCCGTTCCCGTGGAGTTCGCCCCCAGTTCGTGCACGCCTCATTGACGGGTCTCTGACACCTCTTTAGCTTCAGGGCGCAACTGTCACCACGGTGGTCAGGGAGAGGGGTCGCGAGTGCGTCGACGCGTGTGGGGTACGGCTGTCGTGCTCGGTCTGCTGGCGGCCCTCGCGCCGGTCGCGTCCGCCCGGGCCGCCGGCACCGCCGGCGGCGGCCCGCTTCCGCTGGAGCGGCACTTCGACAACAGCGCGGTCAGCGACGACGCAAGGCCGGGCGAGGCGGACTTCGACGGCTCCGGTGCCTCGCTGTCGGCCCAGGATCTGGCCGCCGCCGGCTGGACGCCCGGCCGCTCGCTGACGGTGCAGGGCGCCCGCCTGACCTGGCCGCGCCGAACGGCGGGCGAGCCGGACAACGTACGCGCCGACGGGCAGTCCGTACGGGTGCGGGGGCGCGGCGACGCGCTCGCGTTCCTCGTCGCGGGCACGAGCGGCACCACGACGGCTGGTACGGGGGCGGTGCGGTACGCGGACGGTACGCGTTCCGCGTACCGTCTGACCGCCTCCGACTGGCGCACCGGGCCGCTCGCCACGAAGGCGGTGGCGCTGCCGCACATCAACACGCCGGGCGGCCGGCTCGCCGAGAAGGCACGGCTGTACGTGGTGACGGTGCCGATCGTGCGCGGGCGTGAGGTCTCGTCGGTGTCGCTGCCCCGTAACCCCGCCCTCCATGTCTTCTCCCTGGCGGTGCGGCCCATGGCTTCCGGCTGGACCGGGAGTTGGGCCGCCTCTTCCTCCGGCTACACGGCCGTCGGGCCGTGGACGGACCGGACGCTGCGGCTCGTGGTGCACACCTCCGCGGGCGGACCCCGGGTCCGCATCCGGCTCGACAACACCTTCGCGGCGGCGCCGGTGCGGATCGGGAGCGCGACCGTGGCCGTGCAGGCCGAGGGGGCTGCCGCGAGGAGCGCGCCCGTACCGCTGTCGTTCCGGGGCGCCGCGGGGACCGAGATCCCGGCGGGGGCACAGGCGTTCAGCGATCCGCTCGGCTTCGAGGTGCCCGCCAACGCCAATCTGCTCGTCAGCTTCCACCTGCCGGGGACGGTCACGGCGGCACCCGTGCACCGGATGGCCATGCAGACCTCGTACGTCAGTGAACCGGGCGACCACGCGAGCGACGGCTCGGCGGCGGCCTACACCTCGACGATCACCACATGGCCGCTGCTCACCGGTGTGGACGTGGGCGGTGGGCCGGGGTCCGTGGTGCTGCTCGGCGACTCGATCACCGACGGCGACAAGTCCACGCCCGACGCCAACCGCCGCTGGCCCGACGTGCTGGCGCAGCGACTGCTGCGGCAGGGCCCGCGGCACAACGCCGTGCCCGCTTACGGGGTCCTCAACCACGGCATCTCGGCGAACCGTGTGGTCACCGACCGCTACCCGGGCGACGGGGTCTCGACCGACACGGGCGGGGTCAGCGCCCTGCACCGCCTCGACCGCGATGTCCTCGCCCAGACCTCCGCCCGTACCGTCGTCGTCTTCCAGGGCGTCAACGACGTCCGCTGGGGCACCACCGCGGACCAGGTCATCGCCGGGCTGCGCGAGATCGCGGCCCGTGGGCATGCGCGAGGGCTGCGTGTGCTGGCCGCGACGATCGCGCCGTGCGAGGGCGAGGCGCGCTGCACGGCGGCCGTGGACACGGAGCGTTCCGCGGTGAACGCGTGGATCCGGGGCGCGGACGAGTTCGACGGCGTGCTCGACTTCGACGCGGTGCTGCGCGACCCGGAGCGCCCCTCACGGATGCTGCCCGCCTACGACAGCGGGGACCATCTGCACCCCGGCGACGCGGGGCTGGCGGCCCTGGCGGACTCGGTGGATCTGAAGCTGCTGTAGCGGCTGCTCCTCCGGGTCACACCGCCAGGTCCACGACCACCGGCGCGTGGTCCGAGGCACCCTTGCCCTTGCGCTCCTCGCGGTCCACGTACGCGTCCTTCACGGCCTTGGTGAACGGCTCGTTGGCGTACACCAGGTCGATGCGCATGCCGCGGTTCTTGGGGAAGCACAGCTGGCGGTAGTCCCAGTACGTGAACGGGTGGTCGTACTTGAGGGGGCGCGGGACCACGTCGGAGAGGCCGGACTCCCGCAGGGAGGCCAGGGCCGCGCGCTCGGCGGGAGTGACGTGGGTGGAGCCCTCGAAGGCGGCCACGTCGTAGACGTCGTCGTCCGTCGGCGCCACGTTGTAGTCGCCCAGGACCGCGAAGGGGCGGCTGCCCGCCGCGTCGCCCGCGACGGCCGCCTTGAGGGCCTCGAACCACTGGAGCTTGTACGCGTAGTGGGCGTGGTCCACCTCGCGGCCGTTCGGCACGTAGACCGACCAGACGCGGACCGGACCGCAGGTCGCGGAGATGGCGCGGGGTTCCTCGACACCCTCGTAACCGGGGTCTCCGGGCAGGCCCTTGACGATGTCGTCGAGGCCGACGCGGGAGATCACCGCCACTCCGTTCCACCGGCCGGTCGCGTGGACCGCCGCCTCGTAGCCCAGCTCGCGCAGTTGCTCGAACGGGAAGCCCGACTCGGCGATCTTTGCCTCCTGGAGGCACAGCACGTCCGTGCCGCTGCTCTCCAGCCAGGCCAGGAGCCTGGGCAGGCGGGCGGTGATCGAGTTCACGTTCCAGGTCGCGATGCGCATGTTCCACAACCTACCCGGCGGGTCCGACAACACGGTCCGCGGCCGGTGGCCTCACAGTTCCGCCGACGCTCCGGGTGCCAGCCGCAGGTGCTCCGCGCCGCCCAGGGCGCCGATCTGGTTGTCGTAGATCGGGCGGGCCAGGTCGGTGAGCAGGGCGTCGTGGATGTCGTACGCGCGCCGCGGCCTGACCTCCCTGACGTAGTCGATGACCTCGGAGATCTTGTTCCAGGGGGCCATGACCGGGAGCATCAGCGTCTCGACCTGCTGGTCGGGGACGGTGAGGGCGTCGCCGGGGTGGAAGACTCGGCCGCCGTCGACGAGGTAGCCGACGTTGGTGATCCGCGGGATGTCGGGGTGGATGACGGCGTGGAGTTCGCCGTGGACCTGGATGTCGAAGCCCGCGGCGGTGAACGTGTCGCCGTGGCCGACGGTGTGCACCCGGCCCGGGAACGCGGCGGAGATCCTCTCGGCGACGGACCTGAGGGTCCAGATCCGGGTGGCGGGGTCGCTCTCCAGGCCCGCCCGGAGCCGTGCCTCGTCGAAGTGGTCGGGGTGCTCGTGTGTGACCAGGATCGCTTCCGCACCGACCGCGGCGTCCTCCTCGCTGAAACCGCCCGGGTCGATGACGAGCGTGCGTCCGTCCTTCTCCAGACGGACGCAAGCGTGCGACTTCTTCGTGAGCTTCATGGGCCCATCCTGCCCCGGCGGGGGCGGTCGGTCTGCTCCCGGCCCGCTCCAGGCTCACTCCTGGGGCGTCGTCTCCTCACGGATGACCTGCTGGGCCACCTTGAACGCGCTGTTCGCGGCCGGTACGCCGCAGTACACCGCCGCCTGGAGGAGGACCTCCTTGATCTCGACCGGAGTGAGGCCGTTGCGCAGGGCCGCGCGGGTGTGGAAGGCGAGCTCTTCGAGGTGGCCGCCCGCGACAAGGGCGGTCAGGGTGACGCAGCTGCGGGAGCGGCGGTCGAGGCCCGGCCGGTTCCAGACCTCGCCCCACGCGTACCGGGTGATGAACTCCTGGAAGTCCCCGGAGAACTCGTCCGACGAGGCCAGCGCCCGGTCGACGTGCGCGTCACCGAGCACCTCGCGGCGGACCTTGAGGCCCGCGTCGTACGGGTCGGGTCTGCCCGCCGCCTCCGGCTGGGCCGCGGCGGCCGGGGCGATCTCGGCGACGGGCCCGGACTGCGGCGGCACGGCCAGGGCCGGCTTGACCAGGGCGGCCGGGATCGCGACCTGGCCGGTGGTCGAGTCGTACGCGGGCTGCCAGGCGGACGAGAAGTGCCGCACCAGCAGGTCCGTGACCGCGGCGGGCTGCTCGACGGGGACGAGGTGGGAGGCGCCGGGGACGACGGCGAGGCGGGCGTCCGGGATCCCAGCGACCAGTGTGCGGGCCTCGGCGGGCCCGGTGACCTGGTCGTCGGAGCCGACGAGGACGAGCGTGGGAACGCCGACGCGGCCGAGTTCGGCCCGCACGTCGAACGCGGCGAGCGCCTCGCAGGCCGCGATGTAGCAGCCGGGGTCGGTGGTGCGCACCATCTGCACGGCCCACTCGGTGATCGCGGGCTGCGCGGCCGCGAAGCCTCCGGTGAACCAGCGCTCGGGTGCCGTACGGGCGATGGGGTCGAGGCCGTTCGTACGGACTATCACTCCGCGCTGCCGGAACTCGTCGGCCGTGCCGAAGCGGGGCGAGGCCGCGATCAGCGCGAGGGAGGCGATGCGCTCGGGGTGGCGCAACGCGAGCTCGATCCCGACGGCGCCGCCGAGCGCGCAACCCGCGTAGCCGAAGCGCTGCACACCGAGTTCGTCGAGCGTGGCGAGCAGGCGGCCTGACAGGTCGGCGACGGATCCGGCCGGGTAGGCGGGCGCGCCACCGTGCCCCGGCAGGTCGAAGCGGAAGATCCGCCATTGCTTGGACAACTCCGGCACCTGGCGGTCCCACATGTGCCATGTGGTACCCAGTGAGGGACCCAAGATCAGGACCGGAGCGTCTTCTGGCCCGTCAAAGCGGTATTGCAGGGTGTTCGATGGTGTCTCACTCACCCGCCTGAGCCTCTCATCTGTCACGAGATGTCACATCGCCGGGGTGGGTTAGCGGGCCTTGTCCCGCTCCGGCGCTGCCGGGCCTGCCGACGAAAGTCAAGGTACATAATCTCCGCGGCGCCAGTGGGTCCTCGCGGCGCCTACCCCTCCCTCAGTCACTACGATCAAGTCTTCCCCCCTTCGTCACGACCCCTCTCCACCAAACCCGTGCATGTCATCCCAAGTCGTGGCGGCTCCGCGAAGATCCTCTACGTCCGGCTTGACGTACCACCGCTTGGTCGTCTGGATATTTGTATGCCCGGCCCATCGCGCGAGGATGTGATCCGGGACACCGTTGTTGGCCAGGAAGGTGAGGCACGACGAGCGCGCATCGTAGAGCCTGACGCGACGGAGCCCGAGAAGCTCCATGAGCCGGTACGCGCGCCGGCGGAGTTGCTTGATCGTGAAGGCATCGCCCGCCTCGTGCACCAGCACGTAGCCAGAAACTGTGTACGCCTCCCCCAGCGCTAGCCTCTCCTCAGCTTGGAGAGCCCGGAACGCTTTGAGGGCACCCAGCACGAGACCCGGCAACGGCAGCTCCCGCTCACCCGCAAGGGACTTGGTGTCCTTCTCCACCACGTGCCGATTTCCCATCATCGTGCGCGTGTTGGCAATAACGATCGTGGCGTTCTCAAAGTCGACGTCCTCCCACCGGAGGCCGCAGACCTCGGCCGGACGAAGCCCCATCAGCGAAAGAAGGAGCGCAGCGTATAGGCGATCGCCTCTGATCCCATGGATGAACTTCTGAACCTCTTGGACATTCCAGGGCAGGACCTCCTCCTTAGTCTTCCGCTCTTCCTTGCGCGCCCTTCGAGGAATGGATACGTGCGCTGCGACATTCACGTACACCAGTCGCCGGGTAACAGCTCTCCCCAGCGCTTCCTTCAACCGGGCAAGGCTCATATCCACAGTTGTGACACTGAGTGGCGTCCCGGCCCCTTTTCCGCGCACACGGCCATGCGTCAGCGCCCAGTCCCTCCACTCCTCCACGTGCTCTTCAGTTAGGTCCTGGAGGCGGATATTGCCGAGCCTCCCCCGAACTCGGTCCAGGGTAATCCTGTAGTTGTAGATGGTGGTTTCTTCCAGGTCCTCCGCCTTCATGGCCAGCCATCGGTCGAGCCACTCATTCACGGTGATCTTGTTGGGCGGCACAAGAGACCCCTCATGCCGTCGATTAGTTATGTTCGCATACTCAGCCTTGGCTTCCTTCAACGAGTCGAAGGTGCGCCTCAACTGCTTACGCTTACCAGTTTCGAGGTCGATCCCTACGTCCACAACAAATTGGTATCGAACCTTCCCCTTCGAGTTCGGCGGAAGTCTCTTGATGGGATCCGGCAGAAGAATCACTCTCCTCGAACAGGGGGCATGTCTTTGAAACGCCGCCACTACCGATCAGGGTTGGGTAACTGGCGGCACTATCCGCTATGGCTCCACCGCCAAGCACAGCCAAGAACGAACAGCCTCAATAGTCCGCGCGATCCCCGGTTTCGGTAACCGGGGATCGTGGCCTATATTCCGCCCGGCATCCGATAGCTACGAGGCCAGTCGGTAGGACCTGAGCGCGGAGTGCACGTCGTCTTCGAGCACGGCCACGAGCCCGGCCTCGGTGAATCGGCTGAGGTTGCGGGTCATAACGCGCCCGGAGGCACCGACGGCTTGGGCGGTGCCACGAGTGTCAGTACCTGGGTGGGCCGCGATGCAAGCACCATCAGGTCTTGGCGATATCCGGGTGCACCAGGTCCTCACCGAAAGGTCTGGCAACGCAGGCGCTGAGGCACAGGGCCGTGGAGTAGCGCGGCGTAGTCCGCCTTCGTCTGAGCGGTCCACGCATTCATCGCGCCGAGCGCGAAGAGGAGCGGAGCGGGGGAAACAGAGAGAGCGAAGTGCGGATTTCGGCAGGTGGGCCTCCTTGGTAGGGACCATGGCGCGAGACAGCTTCCGTACCGCTAGAAGCGTCTCTGACTAGGTGTTTTCCGGGGAGGTTGTACGTTGGCATGCCTGCCAGGAGTGGTTCCAGTCCTTCGGGGCTCTTTCGCGTCTGCCGTGGGCGAATCCGATGTCCCTTGCCATCCATTCGAGGGCAATTGACAGCGAACACAGACCAGACCAGCGGTCCGCTCCCGCGCCCTTGTGCCAGCAGGTGCGCAGGCCACCGGGGGCAGAAGAGAATCGCGTTCACAGCGGCACGGGCGGCGGTCTCCCCAGCCAACCTGGTCCTCCAGCGGTCGGCGCGCTCGCCTTGCCAGGACTCGGGGCTCAGGACGGTCAGCGGCTGGTCGGCTGTCGAATGGTCAGCCAGGCGCGGACGGCCTCGAACCACCAGGACGGGACGGGTGCGCTCTTGTCCAGGGTGGGGCAACCGGGGAAACGGACGGGCCGGCGGCGGGGAGGCACTCGCCGGCCATGGCCACGTGGTGGAGCCGGTCAGGAGGTGGCACCGTGCTGCGCGTCGAAAATCGCATGCCCGGTGATCCGCGCCACTCAATCACCATTTTCAAGCCAATGTCGGCCTTCGGTCCGTCCCAGCGCTTCGGCCCGCAGATCATGGTCATGTCCTGGGCTGCCTTCGGGAGCGGGGCTGGTTGTCAGGGGTGTTCAGATAACAGGCAAACTGAGGGCGACGTGAATCGGGCAGTGCGTGCGAGGAAGGGCGTGGACTGAGCTCATGACCAAGAGCCCCACTCTGATCGGCCGCTACACGGTGGCAAGGGAGCTCGGCTCGGGCGGCATGGGTGAGGTCTACCTTGCGTACTCTCCTGCGGGGTCCCCGGTAGCGGTGAAGGTGATCCGCAGCGACAAGCTGGACCCGGTGACGCGGGCGCGCTTCGAGAAGGAAGCACTGATCGCCCGGACAGTGGTGGGCACCAACCGGGTGGCGCGGTTCCTTGAAGCCGACCCGTACGCAGACCGGCCCTGGCTGGCCATGGAGTACGTGGCCGGACGAACGCTGCTGGCCTGCGTGGACAGCGACGGCACCCTTCCGCTTCCGCTGGTGGCCAGCCTTGGTGCCTTGCTGGCAGAGGGCCTGGATGCCGTGCACCGCGCCGAGTTGCTGCACCGGGACCTGACACCGAAGAACGTCATCATGGGAAGCGAAGGCCCCATGATCATCGACTTCGGGCTGAGCGCCTTCGCTGATGCCGCCCAGGAGTCCCTGTCGCACAGCGGCATGATCATCGGCACAGTGCGCTGCATGCCACCGGAGCAGGCGAGCGGCCATCCGCACGTGACGCCGGCCGCTGACGTGTACGCCCTCGGGACGGTTCTGCTGTACGCGGCTGCCCGGCACTACCCGTATGACGGGTCGCGGTGGGAAGCCATCGTTGCTCAGATCGCCAACGTCGGCATCGCTCCGGATCTCAGTTGCGTTCCCTCTGAACTGGTGCCGCTGCTGAAGTCGATGCTCGCCTACGCGCCGGAGGACCGACCGACACTCGATCACGTCGCGGACGCGTGCGCCGGGATCATGGCGGCTTCGGGGATGGCGCCGGCGGACGCGCGGCTCGCCCTGATCGCGCGCTCCACGACGGGGCAGGCATCAGGGTCGTCCGTCGAGCCCTTGTCCCCGGCGGTCGAGAAGGTGATCGCCGAGCAGGCTGCGCTTTTCGAGACGCCAGCCAGCCCGCTCGATGCCCCACCGGGAGCAGGCGAAGCCGCCGAGGCAGGTGAACACGAGGACCAGCAGGGCTCGTCGGCCGAACCGCCCGCGAGTGCACACAAGGAGCCTGCGCCTCCGTCTCGCCCCCGGCGGCCACCTGCGTCCGAGCGGGTGGCCGGGGAGCTACGGGCGGCCTACGCAGCGGGGACGGAACTCTGACGACGGGCGCTGTCGGTGCCCGGTGGGAAGCTGATGCGACAGGTGTGTACGGCGCCGGGCCCGGCGCCGTATGTATCTGCTGAACGATGAGCGGCAGCCGGTGCTGCCGGTGATGGAACGGAGCGGACGTTGAGCGTCGAGACTGGGGCCGCGGGCGGCCAGGGCGATGCAGTGTGGGACGCCTGGAAGCCCGACGAGCTACCAGCGGGCGGACATGGCCGGTCGTCGGCCGGCTACGCACCAGGGGCTCAGGTACTTATCCGCGACGAACTGTGGCTGGTACGCAAGGTCACCAACACCCGGCATGACGGGTGGATGGTCGAAGTCACCGGCGTCTCCTCATTCGTCCGCGGCACCGACGCCGTGTTCTACGACCGGCTGGACGACATCCAGGTACTCGATCCCCGCGAGACACAGCTCGTGGCCGACGACTCCCCCAACCACCGGCGGGCCCGGTTGTTCCTCGAAGCGGTGATGCGCAAGACGTATCTGCCGCAAACCGAACACGGCCTGGCCCTCTGCGACGGCTTTCTGATGGACCAGCAGGTCCACCAGTTGCGGCCGGCGGAGCTGGCGCTGTCCATGAAGAACCCGCAACCACGGATCCTGATCGCGGACGTGGTGGGCCTCGGTAAGACCCTGGAGATCGGCGTGCTGCTGGCCGAGCTCATCCGGCGCGGGCGCGGTGAGCGGATCCTGGTGGTCACCCCGCAGCATGTGCTGGAGCAGTTCCAACGTGAGCTGTGGACCCGGTTCGCGATCCCGCTCGTGCGACTGGATTCGACCGGCATCCAACGCGTACAGCAGGAGATCCCGGCGGGACGCAATCCGTTCGCCTATTTCAAGCGCGCGATCATCTCCGTGGACACGCTGAAGAGTGATGTCTACGCCCATCATCTGGAACACACCGACTGGGATGCGGTCGTCATCGACGAATCGCACAACCTCGTCAACCGGGGCACAAAGAACAATGCGCTGGCCCGGCTGCTGGCGCAGAAGACCGACGCCCTCGTCCTCGCCTCAGCCACACCACACAACGGCGACGCTGCCTCGTTCGCCGAGCTGATCAAGATGCTGGACGAGGCAGCGATCGCCGATCCGTCCAAGTACGAGGTGAAGGACCTCGAGCACCTTTACATCCGGCGGACGAAGACGACCCCTGAGGTGCGCGAAGGGCTTAAGGGCGCGTGGGCGGACCGTGGCCCCTCGCAGCCCCTGCACGTGCCGGCCGGGGAAAAAGAGCTCGCCGTCTTCAAGGAGCTGGCCTCGCGCTGGATCCCCGCCGACCCTGCGGCGCCGCCCGCGAGCACCTATCCGCTCGTCCCCTACCAGCTGCTGAAGTCGTTCCTGTCCTCGCACCGGGCCCTGCTGGAAACCATCAAGACTCGCCTGAAGAACCTGGACAAGCCGTCGGCCGAGAAGTCGGCCACCAACGCCAAGCGCAAGACGCGTCCGGTCGACCCCGCCGTCCGAGAAGCGGCCCGCAAGGCGGAGCGAGCCGCTCTGGTCGAACTGCAGGCTCTTGCCGAGCAGATCCAGGACGAGGACTCGGCGAAACTCGCCGCGCTGCTGAAGGAGCTGCGCGCGATGGGTGTCGGACCCGGTTCCGACACCCGGGTCGTGGTGTTCTCCGAACGCATCCCAACCCTGAAGTGGCTGGCTGAGACGGTGCCGACGGCTCTGGGCTTTCCCCGCAGCGCCAGTACGGACGAGAGCAAGTCCTGGCTGGGCTTCGGCGGAGCGGTGCAGGTCATGCACGGCGATGCCACCACCGACGAGGAACAGACCGACATCGTCGAGAAGTTCGGGCTGCGAGATGACCCGGTGCGCATCCTGTTCACCGGTGACGTCGCCTCGGAAGGCGTCAACCTGCACCAGCAGTGCCACCTGCTGATCCACTACGACCTTCCGTGGTCCCTGATCCGCATCGAGCAGCGCAACGGCCGCATCGACCGCTACGGACAGGAACACCAGCCCCAGTTCCGGGCGCTGATCCTCACCAGCGACGTCCCGTGGCGCACCGACGAAGCCACCGGCCAGCCGCGCACGCTGGATGACCGTCTGGTCGGCGAGAAGCTCCTGAAGCGCGAGGAGCAAGCACACAAGATCGAGGGGTCGGCTGAGGCCGTCACTTCCCTGTACCGGGCACAGGAGGAGGAGAACCGCCTCACTCAGGACTTGATCGCCGGCCGAACCGTCGAGGATTCGATCAAGCAGTCCCAGCAAAGTGGTGCTGCCTTCCTGACGGGCCTCCTCGGTCAGGTCGGTGCCGTCTCCGAGCACCCCGAGGTGCCCCGCGCGGTGGTCCCCAAGCTCTTCCGGTCCACGGCCGACTACTTCGACGAAGCGCTTCGGCAGATCTGTCACCCCAATCCCGAGGATCAGTTGTCGTTGCTGCGCTACGAGGACGGCACGATCGCGTTCGAGCCCCCGCGCGACCTGCTGTACCGGCTGAAGTCGCTGCCCAAGTCGTACCTGGACGAGCAGCGGATCCTGCCGCGCAAGAACGAGAAGGGCCGGATGCGCATCACCTTCTCCAAGACGCTCGCCAGTGCGCGGCTGAAGGCTGCGCGGGATTCCTCCAAGTCGCAGTGGCCCAACGTGTCCTACGTGACCGATGTACACCCGGTGCTGGACTGGCTCACCGACAAGGTGCTCGTGCAGGTCGGCCGTCACCAGGCGCCGGTGCTCGCAGCCGCCGTGGACCGCCCGGTCTTCCTGGTCCAGGGCATCTACTCCAACGCGGTGGGCCGCCCCACCGTCATCGAGTGGATGGCCGTCACCGGTCTCCCCGACACCCCAGATACCAAGCCGCTCACCGCGCAGCTGCTGGAGGACTATGGCGTCGGCCCGAATATGCCGGGCCGCGCCACTCCGCGTGACCTGCCGAGGCTCACCGAACTCGTGCCTGCCGCCATCGACGAGGCCGAGCGCTTCCTCAAGAGCAGGGAAGAGGACTACAAGCTCCAGATCGATAAGACGCTCGCTCCTTACCGCAAGCGCGTCACCCACTGGAAACAGGAAGCCCTCTTCGCTGGCACACGCCGCGACAAGCAGGATGTCGACCTGGCCGCCAGCCGCCGCCTGAGCCTGGTCAAGTCCCTTGAAACAGCAGGCAAACCGATGCTGCGCCTGCTGGCCGTCCTGGAACCGCACGCCGCCACCGCAGGGGACACCGCACGATGAGCACCGACTTCGACTCCTTCACCAACCGCGGCGAGTACCTGTCCGCGCACTACTTCGCCGAGCAACTCGGCACCGACCTCAAGAAGGGCCTGTTCGCCACCTGGACCATGCGCGAGGGCGACGACAACGACCCACGCAAGACCCCCCGCGAACAGCTGCGCACCCTGCGGAGCGCATACCACACCCCGGAAGTCCGCGGCTACTTCGCCGAAACCACCCAGAGCGACGCGAACGACGAATCCCGGCTGCGCACCTACGACAACCCTGAGTGGACCAAGCGGCTGGCCTCCTGGCACCAGGACGTCCTCAAGGCCCTAGGCTACGAGCCCGCCCCCGGCGAACTCACCGTCCACCGCGCCGGCCGCGAACACACTCTGCCCGTTGCCTACCACGGCCACCGCATCGTCGCGATCGACTGCGGATGGGCCGCCGACAACGACGCCGCCCTCGACCCCGACGGGCCTGGACGTCTGTTGTCGCCTCAACGCGTGAGCAGCAGTGAAACCTACGAGACCGGGGCGGCCTTGGCCTCCTGGCTGTTCCAGAGCGAGATCGGTAAACCCGGAGGTCCGCACCCGCGGTTCGTCCTGCTCCTCCACGGTGGGGTGCTCCTGCTCGCCGACCGCAGCGCCTGGAACGAAGGCCGCTACCTGGCCGTCAACCTCGACGCCGCTCTGGAGCGCAACGACCGCAGTCAGCAAGGCGAGCTCGCCACCATCGCCGCCCTGTTCAGCCTGGAAATGCTCCGGCCCGGCGAGAACGACCAGACCCGCCCCATCGACGTGCTCCTCAAGTCCTCCAGCGCCAACGCCGCCGGTGTCTCCGGCGAACTGCGCTATGGCCTGCAGCGCTCGGTCGAGATCATCGCCAACGAAGTCCTACGGCGAATGGCCGAGCCGCAAAACAACGTCACCCCGGCCGACATCGAAAGCCCCAAAATCCCGTTCCCCCGGGAACTCACTCGCGAAGCCCTGCGCTACCTCTACCGCATCCTCTTCCTCCTGTACGCCGAAGCCCGCCCCGAACTCGGCATCCTCCCCGCCGACGCCGACACCTACGAGGCCGGCTACTCCATGGCCCGACTGCGCGAACTCGTGGCCACCGACGAGGAACTCATCGACCAGGAAGCCAAGAACGGCTTCCACCTCTTCCAGTCCCTTGACGTCCTGTTCAACAAGGTCAACTTCGGCCACCGCCCGTACGGCACCGAAGCCGACGACGACCAGCCCGGCGACGACGAAGCGACCCGCAAGGCCAAGGCCGACCGCCGCAGCGAAGACCGTTTCGGCCTGCGCTTCGAGCCCCTGCGCAGCGAGCTCTTCGAACCCACCGCCATCCGCCTCATCGGCCGCGGCGTCCGCGACCCAAACCGCGATGAGGACAGTGGCCCGCGCTGGCTCGATCTGCGCCTGCGCAACTCCGCGCTCCACGAAGTGCTGCGCCTGCTGACCATGAAGAAAGGCAAACGCGGCGAGCGAGGCGGCTTCATCTCCTACCGCAACCTCGGCATCAACCAGCTCGGCGCCGTATACGAGGGCCTGATGTCCTACACCGGCATCATCTCCGACGAGGAACTGTGCGAGGTCGCCAAGGGCGGCGACCCGGAGAAGGGCTCCTGGCTCATCCCCTCACACCGCCAGGACCAGTACCCCGACAAGACCCTCGTCCACTACAACGAGGACGACGCCCGCAAGGGCCTGCGTGGAGTGAAGAAATATGCGAAGGGCGAGTTCGTCTACCGGCTCGCCGGCCGCGCCCGCGAGACGTCGGCGTCGTACTACACCCCGGAATCGCTGACCGAGGTCACCGTCGAACTTGCCCTCAAGAACCGCCTTGACCAGGAGCGCGACGCTGACGGGAACATCATCAAGACCCGGGCCTCCGAACTCCTCAAGTTCAAAATCTGCGAGCCAGCTCTCGGCTCGGGCGCGTTCTTGAACGAAGCCATCAACCAAGTCGCCGACGAGTATCTGCGCCGCCGCCAAGACGAGCTGGGTACAACCATCCCCACGGCCGATGCCCTCACGGAGAAGCAGAAGGCCAAGGCGTACATCGCCCTGCACAACGCCTACGGAGTGGACCTCAACGCCACCGGCGTCGAACTGGCCGAAGTCTCCCTGTGGCTCAACACCATGCATCCCGGCATGCAAGCCCCCTGGTTCGGCCTGCACCTCCGCCGCGGCAACTCGCTCATCGGCAGCCGACGGGCGGTGTACGCGGGGGACGACGTGGCCTCACCGGACAAGGCGTGGCTTAAGGCCAAGGGCGCCCTGCCACCGACTCCGTTGCCGTTCCTCAAGGAGGGCGAGCCACAGCCGCTCCCCCAAGATGCGGTGCATCACTTCCTGCTGCCGAGCCCGGGATGGGCTGCGGTCACCGGCTCCAAGGAAGCCAAGGAACTCGCCAAAGAAAGCATCGAGCAGCTGGCTGCCTGGAAGAAAGGCATCCTCCAGCGCCCCAAGCGCAGCACCGCGCACCTCAACAAGGACGGCAGCCCCAAGCGCGACCCGAAGACCAAGCAGCCGAAGGCCGAAGCGTCGTCGCAGTTCACGCGCCTGCGCGATGCGGCCCGGCGAACTGAATTCCTGTGGTCGCTCGTCATCAAGCGCATGCAGATCTCCGAGCAAGAGATCTCGCGCAGGATTGACGTCTGGAAGGCCGATCCGTCCGACCCCGAGTTCGCTTTCATGAAGCACCCCGACCAGGCGGTGCCGAAGGAGAAGGTCTTCAAGGACCTCTTCAACACCGTCGACACCCCGTACTGGCGGCTGAAGACGGTCATGGACGCCTGGTGCGCCCTGTGGTTCTGGCCGGCAGATAAGGCAAGCCTGCTGGACGGCACCGACAGCACCTACACCAGGCCCGCGGCTGTCAGCACCATCGACAGTCTCGCGACGCTACTCGGGGGCGTGCCGATGCTCGATGGACAGCCACGCGATCAGTCCCCCAAGACCATCCCCGCGCCCGAACCGCAGGCCACACCCCGCGTGGTGGAGAATATCGGCTTCTTCGAGGTGGAAAAGGGGCAGACGACCCTGGAGCACCTTGAACTCACAACCGGTACTGAAGTCGTCGTCGAGACCAAGGAGATCACGCCCAAGACCCAGAAGCTGGGGCAGCTGAAGCAGCCCGCACGTCGGCCGGTGATCCCCCTCAAGGACCTCGACGACTGGCTGGACTTTCTGGAAGCGATGCTGGGCACGGCGGAAGTCCCCGAAGGCACCCTCATCGACCAGTTCGAAACGCTCGACGAGCTCAAGGAGTACGAGCGAACGCTCCCTGACTTCATGGGCATGGACACCCTCAACCCCGAACAGCGCTTCCCGTGGCTGCACACGGTACGAGAGATCGCCGCGAGCCAGGGGTTCCTGCACTGGGAGCTGGAGTTCGCGCTCGTCTTCGCCCAGAGCGGCGGCTTCGACCTCCAGGTGGGGAACCCACCGTGGGTGCGGCCGGAGTGGAAGGAGAACTCTGTCCTTGCTGAGTATGAGCCGTGGTTCATGCTCACGGAGAAGCCTTCAACGGCAGAGAAGAACCGGCGACGCTCAGCCGAACTGGTCAAGCCCGAGGTACGCAACTACCTTCTCGGCGAGTTGACCGCCACGGCCACCACCGCCGACTACCTGGCATCACCACAGGTGTATCCACTCATCGCGGGAAGCCAACCCGACCTCTATCGCGCCTTCATGTGCCAGACCTGGGACCACACCTCTGCGGGCGGAACCGTCGGACTCGTTCATCCGGACACCCACTTCAGCGGTGACAAGGAAGCGGCCCTCCGCGAGGCGGCCTACCGGCGGCTGCGGGTACACGGAGACTTCGTGAACGCTGGCAACCGTTTCTTCCCACCCCCGGTGGGCCGGTCCAGCCACTTCGGCGTGCACATCTATGGCGAGCACGGTGAAATCGACTTCGACCACCTGTCCTGGCTGTTCTCCGTCGATGCACTACGCCTGTCGAGCACGCACGACGGTAGCGGCGACGCTCCCGGGGTGAAGTACGGCGGCGACTGGGACGAACGCCCGCATCGGCAGCGCGTCGTCCGTGTGACGCCCCACACCCTTGCACGGTGGCAGAAGCTGTCCGGAGAGCGGAAGGTGCCCGTTGAGCAGACGCAGCTACTTACGCCAGTGAGTACGGCGGAGGACCCGGCAATCGACGCGCTGGCGGCGTACCCGCTGCGCCTGGGGGCGCTCCAGCCCCAGCCCCAGATCAGCAGCGGTTTCCATGAGAGTGGAGCCAAGAAGTCCTTGTACGGGCCTGGTAAGGACAAGCCGCTCATCGACTACAACAAGAACCAGGAAGGTCGAGAGGATTACCAGACCGACTCCTGGGACGAGGTCATCCTCAAGGGGCCCCAGCTGGGCGTCGCCAATCCACTCTTCAAACAGCCCAGCCAGGGCGGCGGCGAAGTCCGCGGGCTGAACCACCTGCAGATCCCGTCGGACGCGGTACCGGAGTCGGAGTACCGACAGGTGGCGGACGACGCGACGTACGTGGGAGAGCAGGCCAAGTGGCTTGATCACGAACTGCTCGCTCGAATGCGCACGGATGCCGTAGCGCTGTTCCTGGCGCGTTCGGAGATCGCGCTCTCCTGTGGCCGTTCTCCGGGCCAGGTGTCGGACGCGGAGGTGGACCGCCGACTGATCGCGAAGGCGACTAGGCCGTACGCCGAGTTCTATCGGCTGGCCTGGCGCGAGCGGATCGCGGCCGATACGGAACGTGGTCTATACGTTGCGTTGATTCCCCCAGGGGCAACGCACGTCCATTCCGTCCGCTCCGCGGCCCTGGGTGATGTTCGCAGCTCAACTCTGATGGCTGGTCTCTGGGCCGCATTGCCCACGGACTACTTGCTCCAGACAACAGGGGTGGGGCACCTCGACGTGGCGCAAGCCCGTCGTCTCCCGGCTCCAACCGCCGACCACCCTCTCGCCCCCGCGCTGCTCCTCCGTACGCTTCGACTCAACTGCCTCACCACTGCCTACGCCAGCCTCTGGGAGGAGCTCTACGACTCCACCTGGAATACCGATGAGCCATGGGCCCGCACCTGGGCTGGCATGAACACGGAGCTCCACGCCGTAACCCGTACCTGGCAGCGTGACACCCCCCTTCGTACGGAATACGCCCGTCGGGCCGCGCTAGTGGAGATCGATGCTCTGGTCGCTGTCTGGCTCGGCATTGACGCCGACACTTTGATCACCATGTATCGGGCCCGTTTCGACATCATGCAGGGCTTCGACCTGGTCACCTGGTTCGATGCCAACGAGCGCAAGATCGCTGGTGACCGCTACACCTACGGCCATGGCCAGGAGAAGGATCACTTCACGCAGCTCCAGACCTACCTGGCCGACAAGGCCGACCCCAAGACCGCTCCCGTACCTGACGGCTACACCGCTCCCTTCTACAAGGCGGATCGCGAGTCGGAGATGCGGGAAGCGCACGCAGTGTTCCAGGCGCGGCTGGATGCCGCGGTCGCCCGCGGTGAGTGGGACCCGGAGAAGCAGGAGGTACCGAAGCCGTGAGGCCGACGCTGGAGGCGCGGGGGCTCAAGGAGAGCCTGCTGCAGTACCTGTCGACGACGTACGCGCTGACGGACGAAGGGGCGCGTGAGGCGCTGCACCGGTTCCTCGGGGACGAGACGTCAGGGATGTTCCGAGGCCCGTTCCTGAGGATCCGTACACCCTTCACGGTCGCCGGTGAGGAGTGGCGCTCGCACCTGGAATGGCAGCGGGAGGGCTGGACGCCGTACGCCCACCAGGCTGCGGCCTTCGCGCGGTTGACGTCGGCGAACGGGCACACGCCGCAGCCGACACTGGTGACCACGGGCACGGGCTCGGGCAAGACGGAATCGTTCCTGTACCCGGTGCTGGATCACTGCCGCCGGGAGCAGGCCGCGGGCAAGACCGGCATCAAGGCGGTCTTCCTGTATCCGATGAACGCGCTTGCCACCGACCAGGCACAGCGCATCAACGAACTGCTCACCGGGAACGAGACGGAGCTCGGCAAGCTGTCGGCGGGTCTGTACATCGGGGACCGGGCGGCGACTCGGTACGAGAAGGTCTACACGCGGCGCTCGGACATGCAGCTCTCGCCGCCGGACATCCTGATCACAAATTACAAGATGCTGGATCTGCTGCTGCAGCGTTCGGATGATGCTCCGCTGTGGCGGGATGCAGACATCCGCTATGTGGTGGTGGATGAGTTCCACACCTACGACGGCGCGCAGGGCACCGATGTGGCGATGCTGCTGCGCCGGCTCGCCGCCGCGGTAGGCGCGGCTGAGGACGACCAGCCTCTTGGTCGTATCTGCCCGGTGGCGACGTCGGCGACGCTCGCGTCGGGGACCGACCGTGCGGGGATGGCAAGCCTGCTGGAGGTCGCGACGCAGGTGTTCGGCACGGAGTTCACCGCCGAATCCATCGTCGGGGAAGACCGGCTGTCGGTGGAGGAGTTCATCCCCCTGACGGAGATCAAGATGCAGCCGCAGCCGACGCCGGACGAGCTGCTGGCGCTGCCCGATCCCACCACGGGTGATGAGGCCCTGTTGGACCTTATCGAGGCCGTGACCGGGGTGCGTGATCTGGACTCGTTCGTGCTGGGCGACAACCTGAAGCGTCATCTGTTCACCCGAGCGATCATGCACGGGCTGGGCGGTGAGGTCAGGACCAGCGCCGAGGTGCTGGATGTCATGTGGCGCGCCGGGGCGGCCGGCTGGTCCGAGGCGGTGGCCAGCAGGCCGGAGCAGGCCGCCGAGGCACTGGCCCGTTTCGTGGCCCTGCTCTCCTACGCCCGTGATCCCGAGTCCGCGCCCGGGGAGCCGCGTCCGTTTGTGCATCTCGAGGTGCATCAGTGGGCCCGCTCGGTGACCCGCCTGCTGCGCGGCGTGCTGCCGTGGCCGAAGGCGGAATTCCGCTGGGACATGGCGGGGGCGGCGGATGCCGGTGCGGCGGACAGTCACCGCATGGCGCCGGTGACCACGGCGACGTCCGGGCAAAGCGCGAATCTGTTCCTGCCAGCGATCTACTGCCGGGACTGCGGGAGGTCCGGATGGGCGGTGTTCTCGCCGGAGAGTGACGACCACGACGTCCAGTTCGACACCTACAAGATCCGTCGCGCTTCGACCGGGCAGGACAAGATCCGGGTGCGGAATCTGATCGCGGCCTCCGAGCAGGAGGCCCGCGAGGGGTCCGGGGCGGCGCCGATGCCGGCCAGTGGCCGAAGCGCCAGGGGCGCCTCTCCTGCGCTGCAGGGGGCCGGCGGGATGCTCATGGTGCTGGACGGGGCACGCAAGCGGCTGCGGCTGCCCGATCCGCTCAACGACTACGACAAGGACACCAAGGAACCCCGCCTCACGGCCCGGGACTCGGCGTTCGTTCTGGTCCACTTCGGGGCGACCGCGAATACCGCGGCCAGGGAAGACTGGTGCCCAGCATGCGGTGAGCGCAACGCGATTCGCTACCTGGGTACGGGCGCGGCGGCCATGGCGGCGGCGTCGATCACGCGGCTGTTCACGGGCGGGGAGCTCGACAAGAAGCTGCGCGAGGACAAGACGCTGATGTTCAACGACTCGGTGCAGGATGCTGCGCACCGGGCCGGGTTCGTCGCCAACCGTTCGTACACCTTCTCGCTGCGCGCCCTGCTGGCCCGGCACCTGCGCCACGACACCCCCACGGCACTGAACGACTTGATCGCAAACGTGGTGCAGGCAACCACCGACAAGGACACGCTGTCCGCCGTGGTGCCCCCGGATCTGCACGGTTTCAAGGGGGTGGACCGTCTGCTGTCCGGGCAGGGCCGCGGCGGCGACCTGAAGACGTGGCGGCTGATCGGCCAGCGGCTGGCCTTCGAAGCGCTGATGGAGTTCGGATTCCGCTCTCGCAACGGCCGCACGCTGGAATTGACCCGGACCGCTGCGGCCCAGGTACGGATCGAGGATCCGGCCGCGGCGGTGGCCCTGGTCAAGCGCGTCCACGAGGAGTGCAACCGCACCGACCTGACCTTGGTGGAGCAGAGCGACGACCGGTATCTGGCGTTCCTGCGGGTTTTCCTGGAGCGGCTGCGTACCCGGGGTGCGGTGTCCCACAAGTGGCTGGACAAGTACGTGGATGAGGCGGGCACCACCCGCTATTTCATCTGGGGCAATCGTCCGCCGGGCATGCGGGCCTTCCCCAGAGGTGTGGCGGCACCGGTGTTCCTGCTGGGCCAGCCCAAAGACCGCAGCGAGTTCGACTTCGCCACCGGCCGACTGTCCTGGTACGAGCGGTGGGCCGGGCGCTGCCTGGATGTGCCGCGAGAGGTGGCACCGGAGTTCTGGAGCCGTCTGCTGCCGGAGCTGGCCGGGGCCGGGCTGTTGTCGGTGCGCACCCCGAACGACAGCTCACTGCGCGTCTACGGGCTCAAGCCGGGCAACATCGAGGCGCTGCTGCTGGACGACGAGCAGGTGCGGCACTCCTATGTCCGCTGCCCGGTGTGCTTCTGGGAGCAGACGGTCCACCCGTCGCTGCTGGATCAGTGGCATGACCAGCCGTGCCCCTCCTACCGATGCCGTCGGGGCCGGTTGGTGGCCGGTGACCGGCCTGAGGCCCTCGGGGTTCATCACCGCGACCGGGACTACACCCGGGACTACTACCGGCGCCTGTACCGGAAGGCGGGGCCATATCAGGTGGTCGTCGCCGAGCACACGGGGATGCTTACCCGGGCGCAGCGGGAGAAAGTAGAGGAGGCGTTCAAGCGCGGCGGGGGCTTCAAAGACCCCAACGTGCTCTCCTGCACCCCCACGCTGGAGATGGGCATCGACATCGGCGACCTGTCCGCGGTGGTGCTGGCCGCGCTCCCGCGCCGGCCGGCCAACTACGCCCAGCAGGTCGGCCGGGCCGGGCGCCGGACCGGCAATGCGTTCTTGCTGACCATCCCCGACCGGCGCCGTCGCGACCTTTACTTCCTGGAACGTCCCAAGGACCTGATCGCGGGCACGATCGTGCCGCCAGGCTGTTATCTGTCCGCGGTGGAGATCCTGCGCCGCCAGTACCTGGCGCACCTGCTGGACCTCGCCGCAGCGGGACAGCTCGTGCGGGCGGACGGCATCGTGCTGCGCGCGATCCCGAACAAGGCACCCGCCCTGTTCGGCCCCTCGGGCTACCTGATCGACCTGGTGGAACTGGCCATCGCCCAGGGCGAGGTCCTCGTCGACAGGTTCCTGAAGATGTTCCCCACCGGCATCAGCGACCAGGCCAAGGCCGACCTCAAGGCGTATGCGACACAAGGCTTGCGCGGGAGGGTGGAGGAAGCCGAACGCGAGTGGCGCCGCGGCCAAGAGGCACTGCGAGCGCGCCTTCGAGAGATCGATGACGCTCACGGCGAGCTACACGACACCGATCCCGAACAGGCCCGGCAGAAAGCCGAGCTGGACGCCGAGCGACGCGGCGTGGGCAAGCGGCTCCTGGACCTGGGCGAGACGCCGGCGCAGAGCGCGCTGTGCGACCTGGGCCTGCTGCCCAACTATGCGCTGATCGACTCGACCACCACCTTGTCCGCGACCCTGTACGGGGAAGAGGGAATCGACCCCAGGACGGGGAAGGTGGTGTTCACCTCCACGACCACGGCCTACGAGCGACCGCGCCGCTACGCCCTCCAGGAGCTGGCCCCCGGCAATACCTTCTACGTCAACGGTTACCGGCACGAGATCACCGGGCTGGAGATCTCCACAGGCGGCGGGCAGGCGTGGCGCACCTGGCGCGTGTGCCCGGGCTGCGGATACGTGCGCACCGAGGACGCCGCCACCGACCGCTCGCCCTGCCCGCGCTGCGCCACCAGCCATATCGCGGACGACGGCTCGTGCCTTTTCCAGATCGTCGAGCCGACCACCGTGACGTCCAGGGGCAAGCGGGACGACGCCCGGATCCGCGATGACAAGGACGACCGCGACCGCCGTTTCTACACGGTGGTGGACGCGGTCGACATCCCTATCGAGGACATCGAACCGGGCTCGTGGCGTCATGCGAAGCAGACCTTCGGCGTCGACTACTGCCGCACCGCCATGATCCGACGGATCAACGTCGGACCTGTCCGTTACGACGCCCCGGCGCGTGACGACTTCGCCGGCCACTATGTGCGGCTGAACCCGTTCCATGTGTGTACGGCGTGCGGCGCGGCGAGCGCGGACGGCAAACCCGTCTTCGACTATGACACCGATGCACTGAGCTCCTCGGCCGCGCGCACCCCGCAGCTCAAGCACCACCGTCCGTGGTGCCCGCTGCGGCGCGGCAAGCCGGGCGGGGTCACCCAGGAACCGGTACTGCTCGCTCACCAGTTGAAGACCGAAGCCCTGCGGGTGCTGATCCCGGCCGCCACCGCGGACATCGACGCCAAGGTGCAGTCCTTCCGGGCCGCGCTACGACTCGGGGTCGATCTGCACTTCGGTGGTGACCCCCAGCACCTGGACACCACCGTGTCGTCCATGCCGGACGCCGATAGCGGTGAACGCCGCTGGTTCCTGGTCCTGTTCGACTCCCTGCCCGGCGGCACCGGCTACCTGGACCGGCTCACCAAGCCGGAGGCCTTCCGCGAGACCCTCGCCAAGGCGTACGACCTGCTCAAGCAGTGCCCATGCCAAGAGGAGCAGCGCCGGGCCTGCCACCGCTGCCTGCACCGCTACGCCCCCGAGCAGTTCCAGGACGTCGTCTCGCGCAACGCGGCCCTGGTCATGCTGGAGTCGCTGCTGTTCACAGGCGAGGGAGAGGACGGCTGGGAGACCACCGAGGTCCGGCACACCGGACTGGTCGGCCTGGACAAGCAGGTCGAATCCGACCTGGAGGCCCGGTTCCTGGCCGCGCTGCGCGGCTGGGTGAAGGTAACCGACGATGCCGCCCTGGACGAAGACGGTCACGCCAGTGGGCACCTGCGCTTCACCAGCGGCTCGGACGTCATGCACTGGCGGCTAACCGCGCAGCAGCAGCTCGAAGGGACCCGGACCGACTTCACCTTCACCCGTGTCGACGGCCCGGCCCAGAGCGTCAAGGTCTATCTCGAAGGATTCCGTTTCCACGCCAGCCGTGAGCACAACCGGATCGCCACCGACGCGGCCCAGCGCACCAGGCTGCGCGCCGGCGGCGAAGTGGTCTTCCAGGTCACCTGGGCCGACATCGACCTGTTCGAGCAGCGCCCCACCAAGTCCACACCGGTCTGGCCGCCCTACCCGGGCACCGCACAGGAACAGGCCAAGGCCGCCTACGAGCAGTACGGCGGACAGCGCGCCCACTTCGCCGAAGCGGTCTTCGCCAACCCGATCGACACGCTGATCGCCTACCTGCGCGACCCCGATCCCGCGCGCTGGGCCCGCCGTGCCCGGGCCCTGGTCACGGGGCTCGTCGCCACCGCCGGCACCACCCAGGTCGCGGCGACCGGGCGGCGCAGCGAACTGGTGACCGCCCTGCGCACACAGCTCGCCACATTCACCGACGGCCAACGCAACGATGCTCCCCTCGCGCCGGACGCTGCGGGGATCGGCCCCGTCCACGTCTTCCGCACCCAGGACAGCAGCGGTCTGCCGATCCTGTTCACCCTGGACGCCGCCGACCCCGAGAACCCCCGCTGGTCCGCGCTCACGGTCCTGGACAACACGGACGCCGTCCTGGAGACGGAAGAACACAAGCTGCGCTGGCGGTCTTGGCTGTACTGGACCAACCTCACGCAGTTCCTGTCCCTGGCCGGCGGCGACGGCGTCCAGCTGGCCACCAGCGACGCCGCCGCCTTCGAGGTCGAAGTCCTCGCCGTGTGCGGCGGGGTCGGTGAACTCGAGTCGCTCCACGGCGTCACCGCTCCCGCCACTGCCCAACCCGCCGTCCTGGAACCGGAACCTGCCGCGGAGACCCCAGCTGGCCCTACCGCGGCTCTGCGGGATGCGGCCTGGGACGAGGACATCCTGGAGATCCTGCGCGAGGATCCCGGCGAGGCACCCGAACTCCTGCGCCTCGCCGAAGTCCTTGCCGACCACGGCAAACGCGCACCGGTCTTCGGCTACGAACTGGGCAACAGCGGCTGGCAAGCCGAGTTCGCCTGGGACACCCCCGGCATCAAGATCGCCGTGGTGACGGCCCACCACGGCACGGACGACCCCGAGGCGCAGCGACGCGACGCCGCGTACGCCGAGGCCGGCTGGACGGCGCGCACCGCCGCCGAATGGCTCGACCACCTCGACGAACTGCTCCCCCAGCTCCCCGGCACGGAAGGCACCACCCGATGACCGCCCGGCTCAGCCTGTACCGCAAGGCCGAACAGGAGCTCCACAAGCTCGATCTCTCGATCAAGACCGACTTCTACGACTTCTGCCACGCCTTCCGGGAAAACCCCGACCAGCCAGGGCTGGTCAAGCGGAAGCTCAAGGGTGATTCCCGGATCTACCGCGCCGAGATCAACCAGCACTACCGGGCGCTTCTGACCCGCACCGGCATCGACGCCGACGGCACCGAGGACTGGCTGATCATCGCCGTCCGACACCGCAGAGACGTCTACGAAGAGCTCCAGGTCGCCGTCAACCGTGTCACCGGCGAGATCGAGTTCGTCGACCTTGCGGTCGTCGGGGACAGCGCCCTGCGCCGCGCCGGCATCACCCTAACCCCCGCCGAACCGGACCACACGCCCAAGCCCCCCGTCGAACCGGCACAGCCCAAGGCAGCGCGCGCGCTGCTCGCCAGGTACAGCGCCGACGACCTGCGCGGGCTGGGCGTTGCCGACCAGCTCATCGACCTGGCACTCACCGTCACCGACAGCCAGGAGCTCGATCAACTGGTCGAGGGCGCCCCCCTGCTGTCCAAGGACATCCTGTACGGCCTCGCCGCTGGCATGGGCATCGACGAGGTCCGCAAGGAAATCACCGCGCCGGTCGAACTCCGCCAGGAGCCCGACCCCGACGACTTCGCAGCCGCCCTCACCCGCACCAAAGTCACCACGGTCGACGACGCAGTACAGGCCGTCATCGAGGAAGGCGACTTCCGCGCCTGGAAGGTCTTCCTCCACCCCACGCAGGAACGCATCGTCCACCGCCGCTACAACGGACCCGCCCGCGTCTCCGGCGGTCCCGGCACCGGCAAGACCATCGTCGCCCTGCACCGGGTCAAACACCTCGCCGAACAGCTGCCCCCCGGGCACAACAAGCCGATCCTGCTGACCACCTTCACCAAGAACCTCACCACCGACTTGCGGCTACGCCTAGCCTCCCTCGTCGAGCCCGAACTCCTGGCCCGCGTCGACATCGCCCACATCGACCAGCTCGCCTCACGCGTCCTGGGCGAGACCACCGCGCCAGGCCGCGGCAAACAGCGCGTCTACGACAACGTGGCACTCAACGAGATGCGCCAGCTGCTCGCCGAGCTCGACGACCGCCGCTGGGAACCCGATTTCCTGCTCGAAGAATGGGAACAGGTCATCCTCGGCCAGTCGGTGCCGAACCGCTCCGCCTATTTCCAGGCCCGCCGCGCCGGCCGGGGCCGCGCCCTCACCCGCCCCGAACGCAATCACATCTGGAAACTCATCGAACAGTTCACCGCCCGACTCGACAAGCTCGGCGTCGAAACCTGGGGACAGGCCGCCGAACGGGCCGCCCGCTACGAGATCGAACGCGCCGCGAAGATCCAGGCCCGCCGCGCGTACAAGGCCGAAGTCGGCGGCAAGGACCTCATCCACCGCGACGACAGCTCCGGCATGCGCTACCTCAACTACCGATACCAGCACATCGTCGTCGACGAGGCCCAGGACCTGCGCCCGGCGCACTGGAAAATGCTCCGCGCCATGGCCGACCCCGACCTGCCCAACGACATGTTCATCGCTGGCGACACCCACCAGCGCATCTACGACCACCAGGTCGCCCTCGGCGCCCTCGGCATCAACATCCGCGGTCGCGCCTCACGCCTGACGCTGAGCTACCGCACCACCAAGGAGATCCTCGCCAAAGCCCTGCGAGTCGTCGAAGACAAACGCGTCACGTACGACGACCTCGACGACGGCACCGACAACCTCGCCGGCTACCGTTCCGTCCTCCACGGCCCCGCCCCCACGTTCACCCCCTACCGCTCCTGGGACGACGAACTCGCCGGACTCGCCTCCACACTGCGTACCTGGCGCGAGGAACTGTCCACCGGCGGCAACGGCGCCTACCGTGACCCCAGCGGCCGAATCGCCGTGTGCGTCGCCGACCGCGACATGGTCAGCCAGACCATGTACTACCTGGTCACCAAGGCGAACATCACCTGCGCCGAACTCACCAAGGACGGGCCCAAAGGCGAGGGCGAGGTCCACGTCGGCACCATGCACCGCTTCAAGGGCCTCGAATACCAAAAGCTCGCCATCGTCGGCGCCAGCGACGGCATCATCCCGCGCACCAACGTCATCGAGCGTTACCGCACGGACGACCCGCCGCGCTACGAGCGCGAGCAGCGCAAGGCGCGCTCCCTGCTCTTCGTCGCCACGACCCGCGCCCGCGATGCCCTGAACATCAGCTGGCACGGCAAACCCAGCCCGTACCTGCCGGTCTGACAACACAGGACCCGGCCTTGCCACCTGCCCTCTGGAAGCGACCAGTGCTGCTCTTCTCCCAGTGAGGTGCCTGAGGCAACCAGGCCGGGGGCCGCACGCTCGTTGAGCGTGCAGGCAGTGCCACCCGCAGAACCTGTGGTGCGCGAGGTCACGACTGTCGGCTGTGCCCGTCGGCGGCAGCTCTGCTCTGGCACCGGCGCATGGCGGTGGACCTGACCGGGCGACGCCACCTGGATCTACCCAACCGGGAAAGCCACCCTCGTGGCGAACTGGCGGAGATACCACATATACGAAAGTGCAATCCCGCCCAGAACGAAAACCGCCAAAGTTCCCCACTCTTGCCAGACGACCACGAGCAGAGGACCCACCAAGAGTAAATTGGCAACGTACATTCGGCGTTGATGAGAAACCAGAATACGCCCCTTTAGGGCACGTGAATAACTCGAAATGATGCTCCAGTCGTCACTGAAGCACAAGAAGGCCCAGGAGAGAACGACGGTCGCAGGTGTCGTCACTCCCTGCGCTCTAAGCACCCATAGAATGGTCAACACGAGCGCGAATACGGCTGACTGAAAAATATCACGACACAGTCGCTCTTCATCACTCAGTTGAGCCGGAATCTGCAAGGCAAGTTCATCTGGTCGAGCAGGCTTGACCTTAGCCACCCGCCGCAGATACTTAAATTGCGTGCCGATCAGACTTGCTGCGAAAATAAGCGTACTCAGACGCAGCGCAATGGAACCATCTCGCCACTGTCTCGCGATCTCCGGCTCGTTGATCTCATGAAGCTGTACTGCGGGATTGAGGATGGCGAACAATAGACAGAAAACAGCTCCGAAGACCGACATAATGACAGCGGTACTGAAGTTAACACCCAGTGATACCAGGCATCCCATGCCGGCAAGCTTCTCGCTGGACTGCCGATGCGGAGAGCTGCCACCCATAAGAATTCCAGCAATATCCTGGCGTGACCGACCTTGCCTAGTCCTAAGGACTCGAATGAGAACAGCATTATAGATGATGGCCAGCCCAAGGCCGATTACCACCGAAGCCTCCCATCCTGAACGTGGCGAGTACACTACCCTCCTGTTGTCAGCGCGCCTGCAATCAGATGGTATCGAATTTGATTTACGCCCACCTTGAGGCTCGCGCCCTATTACACCCTATTTGGCTACTGAAGTGGCCCGCAGAAATATGATCCGAAGTTCGTAGCCGGTCAAACGTCCTCCCGGTCAGGACCACAACAAGTTGCTTCAGCGGCTGTAAAGTGCAGCCCGAAGGAAAGGCAGGCGTCTCAGTGGCCGGCTTCGGCGCCGGGGAACTGCTCGGCATGGACAGGCCCTCTGCCCTGGTGGCTGCGCCTCTGCGCCGCGGATCCACCGGCGGTCCGCAGACCCTTACGGTTGCCCCCTGGAGCGTCCCTGCAACTGCTGCTGGTATGAGTGAATCAGTTGGCCAGACGGGCCAACTTGACCCGTCGCATCCAAGGTTGCGCGTTCTCACCGAAGGTTGAGCGCTGATCCATGCGAGACGGGGAACAGCAGGGGTCGGCGACGAACTCGTGCTGGACCCCGGAGTCCAGGTCGGACACTAAGGGACACCTAACCGGCCGGTAGCTGGAGCGAATTAGAGGTGAGGGTTAGCAGCGGCCACGAAGTCGAGCCACAGCGCCCATTACTGATCGTCCGCGGATTGACCGCTCCCTGGCGGTAGCTCCAGGCGCGTAAGCCTCTCAGCTAGCCGCGTCAGAGCCTGGAGCTGTTCAGGGGTTACGTCGGAATAGAGATCGCCGGCCGCCGTGGGCCAGCGTTTGGCCCGGGTCTCGTCAACTGCCCATTGAGCCAAGTCAGCATGCGTTTCTATTTGCCTTGCCCGCGCCTCCTCTTGTCTTGCTACAGCATTGGCTTGACGGACACTCGCGGCGTCGGCAGCTCGCTTATTACTCCAGTCACGGACAAGTTCCGCGATCTTGACAATTCCGAAGAGGGAGAAACCGGAGCTTACGAGCTCGACCAGAAGGGGACTGCCGTACTCAACGTGCCTGATCCGCGCGGGCGTCCCGAGCAGTTTGGGGACCCGGGCGTCGGCGAGAGTTTCAAGTAAGCTGCCGGGGCCGACAACTGTCATTGGCCACATTCGCTCCCATGGTCCATGGATCCAGTCGTCCAGATACCTAAGGTCTCGGCGGTCATATCCGAGTTCGAGGGCTTCGCCCTCCACCGCTTCCAAACCTCGTTGCCGGATATCAGCCATGAGGTCTTGCTGGGCTGCCGCGCGGGCGAACTTGATTCCCCATGCTTCGCCGGTATCAATTGCAGCGTCGAGGTCATCGAAGTAACGTGCAAGGTCACCGGCTCGCTGTGACGGCGCCACGTCCGCTTCCCACGTAATCGGGATCGCTTCGCCTCCGCCGGGCGGCCGCAGCCTCCTCGGCCCTCTGGGACTGACCATGCCAATGGTTCCTATCAGCCTCCTACCTGCGGGGCCAGTCTCCGGGCCATCTGCCTGCACGCAATCAATCACATGGAGGCATGCCGCAAGGACCCGGCAGCGATCTTGGCCTTCGGCCGAGATGAGATTCCGGGGCCCGCTGCACTGGCTGACCGCTGTACCTGCTCTGCGGTCTTGCTCTGACCAGCCCACTCAACCTTCGATGCGAGAGAAGCGCAGCGACCACACTTCGGTGAGAACACTCAAGGTTCGCTGCGACGGAACACAACTCGCGTGCTCATGTTCTGTGCCATCGAAGGTTTAGCGCGTGCCACTGAAGTTTGATCACACGCGCGACCGCAATCGATCCGCCGCCGTCGACCCAGGCATGCCACTGCCCATCGGAGGCGGTTCTCAGGGGGCGGCGAGGGTGCCCGTGTCAAAGACGGGTGCCATCTCGAAGTCGAGGTACCTACTCAGGACGGCATGGCTGCCGTCCTTGAAGACGATCCGGCACACGCACAGCGTGGACCCCCACGCGGACGTGGAGAAGCCGATCAGCCCATCCTGGTTCGAGGAGGCGAAGACCTTGTTCCCCCAGTGCCTGCCGAGGAAGAACTGCGCTTGTTTCACGTCGGCCAGGTCGCCCTTCATAGCGGCCTTGAGATAGATGAACAGGTCGAACCGCTGGCCGGGCCTAGTCGACGGACTGATGACGTGCACGAGGTGGATCCGGTGCGACCTCTCTTTCAGCTGGTCGCGGTACCGCTCCCACACCTCGCGGGCCGAGGGCGAGACAGGTTCCGGAAGGTCATCGCCGGCCAGAGGTTCCGCTCCGGCGGGGGCGACTACCCCGGCGGGGGCGACGGCGGCTTCAGTGGCCGCCTCCGGTTCGTAGCGGGGGAGCTTCTCGCGCAACTCATTCAGCTTGAAGTATGGCCCGGTGGGGCTGACGCCAGCTTCGACGCCAGCACCTGCCTTCACTCGTTTGACGATCACGTCCGCGAGCTCTTTGAGCGGTTTGCGAAACGCGACGACGACACAGGCGATGAGCAGAACCCAGGCGAGGGTCTGCAACAGCGGTACATACGCATCCATGCCCCGACCTCCTGGGGTCATTTCACGCCATGGCTGATAGTCCTGCATGCCGACGCGCGCTGTCTCGTGACAGCGAACCTTGAGCGATTGCCATCCAAGGTTGACCACCTCAAGCAGACGTAAGTCAGCGCTGTCAGTGCTCGCTGATACAGATGCCTCATGCCTAGCAACCGTCCACCCATGTCTCGGCCGTTACGGGAACTGCTCCATGCCATGCGAGGCACAGGATGTGCTCTGCAAGACCCGGGGCTGACCGAGGGCCGCCCCGTTAACGATCCTGAAGCTGCGGCTCTCTCCTGGCATCGCAGCAAGCACAGGACTGACCATGCGGAAGGGTTCGACCGACTGGCTGAAGGGCGACTCCAGATCGCGCATGTGCGTAGCTGGCCAGCCATCAAGGAGCTGAGTCGCTCGTTCCCGCAGCTCATAGCCGAGCGGCGCTTTCATTGCTTGGACAACGTGCTACTCCTCTGTCCAGAAGCGCATGATCTATACGACGGTGCCGGCTTGTTCAGTACAGATCTGGTGGAGAAGGCGGCCCGCCTGACCTGGGTGCGCTCGGAGGCCCGTGGACCCCTCATCCGGTACCTGTACGCGACAGTGGAAGCGCACGCGGGCCATCAGACTGAGAGCACCAACCTCCTTATGGCAGCCGAGATTCTCCGCAGCGCGCACAACGTCGACGCCCGGCAGGTAGTGGCCGCCTTTGAGGAGCGCTGCCGGGTAGCGATGGAGGCCCTAGACCGCGGCGACCACACGAAGACGCACCGGGGAGACGTCGCAGTCTTCAGCATGCCGAAGCGGGTCCCTGAGCTGGCCGGGCACCCAAGTACTGCGCCCGTCATGCCTGCTCAGCGACTGGAGGAAGCACGCCAACTCCGGCACTGATCAAACATCGGTGGCACGGACCCGCGGACCATCAAGGTGCGGTGGCAACGATCAAAGTTCGATGGCAGAGGACAGCTCAGTCACAAGTACACACCGTCACACCAAACCCTAAAATCAAACACGTGATCGAGGATCGTGCAGAGCCTATCGAGGCGCGTCCCTGGCGGCCGGTCGACGGCCCGGAGCCGGTCGTGTGGACCTGGCCCCGAGCTGACCGGCCCGCGCTGTGGGTATGGTCCTGCGGCACTTGGCGGTGGACGCAGGTGCGGGCGCGTCGGGACTGGCCGGATGGCCGGACTGCGTATCAGGTGGCGGTGGACCTCGACGGCTCCACATCTGTGGTGACCCGTGCGTACTGGTGGCCTCACGAAGGGTTGCGGGTGGCTCGGCCAAGTCGCTGCGAACCTTCGACCAGTCCAGCGGAGACGGTCGGGCTGGGCAAGCGCGGTATGGCCGTGACGCCTCCCACCTGAGTACTGAACTGAGGTTCTGTGGGTGCGGGTTGTTGCGTCTGCGGCAGATGATCTTTCGGTTGTCCTAGAGTCGGGGCGAGTTTCCCGGTGGCGTCTCGCTGCCGGGATTTCGTGTTCTATGGGCGGAGTTGGATCTTGCCGAAAGCGCGGCTGCTGAACCGTGAGGCTCTGGGGGCTGCCCCCCGGATTGGGTGGGCGGCTCGCGTCCGGGAAGCAGGTGCGCCGTTGGCGATCCGCGCGTATCGGCTGCACTTCACTGCCCGTCTGCTGTCGTGGACCGGCTCGGCCGTCTCTCCGATCGCCTTGGCGTTCGCCGTGCTGGACATCGGCGGGGGTACGGGCGCGCTCGGCCTGGTCCTGGCGGCGAGCGTTGTTCCTCAGGTCTTGCTGCTCCTGGTGGGAGGTGTCGTAGCTGACCGGCTGTCGCGGGCCCGGGTGATGGTGCGGTCCAACATCGTGTGTGCCGTCGCCGAGGCCCTGGCCGTGATGCTGCTGCGGTCCGGTGACGCCCGGGTGTGGCACCTGGTGCTCATGTCCGGGATCTGCGGGGCGGCGGGGGCGTTCTTCACGCCGGCCGCGGGCGGCATCGTGAAGGACGTCGTTCCGGCCGAGCTGCGGCACGCGGCGAACGCGCTCCTGAAGATCGGGCAGAACCTCGTGAAGGTCGGTGGTCCGGCCCTCGGCGGTGTCCTCGTCGCCGCGTTCGGGTCGGCCTGGGCCATCGGATGGGACGCGGTCACGTTCGCGGTCGCCGCCGTGCTGTTTGCCCGGATCGATCTCAAGCCGGGGCCGGTGAAGGTGAAGACGGGGTTCCTGGCCGAGCTGCGGGAGGGTTGGGCCGACTTCCGGTCCCGCCGCTGGCTGTGGGTGATGGTCGTGCAAGGCGCTCTCGTCGTGCCGGTGTGGCTGGTCGGGTACCAGCTTCTCGGGCCGGTCTACGGCGCGCGGTATCTCGGCGGCGCTGGGCTGTGGGGGCTGGTCGTGTCCGCCTTCACGGGCGGGCTGGTGGCCGGGGCCGCCGTGGCGCTGATGTGGCGGCCCCGGCTGGTCGGCCGGGTGGTGTGCGCGGGAACCGGGTCCCTGGCCCTGCCGCTCGCCGCGATGGCCTGCGCCGCTCCGCTGCTCGTACTCCTCGCGGCGACGGCGGCGGCCGGAACGGGGCTCGCGGTGAGCATGACCGTGTGGTCTGGCCTGGTGCAGGAGCGCATCCCCGCGGACCGGCTGAGCCGCGCCCTGTCGTACTCGACGCTCGGACAGCTCGCTCCCGTGCCGGTCGCGTACCTGATCGCGGGCCCGGTCTCCCGCGCCGTCGGAGTCCGCGCCACCCTCGCGGCCGGTGCCCTGGTGATCGTGCTCGCCGCGGTGCTGCCGCTGTTGGTCCGTCAGGTCCGGGCCCTGGCCATGGCGGCGGGGCAGCCCGCACACGGGCCGGTGCCGACGGATACGGCCGGGGCCACGGCGCGGGCGCCAAGGTAGAACGCTCGGGCCACCTCGACGGCCCCGGCGAAGTCGCGGAATGCGCGGTCGCGGGCTGCCGCGTCCAGCGTCGGCCGCCCCGCGCACACCGGGAGGTTCCACCGGGTGATGAGATGCCGGCCGATGCGGTCGGGGGACAGTCGGGCGGTGGTGTGGCGGTGGTCGGCCGCCTCGACGGCCGCATTCACGGCGTACGCGGCGGCGACGGTCTCGGCCGTCCGCCGGGGGGCGTCGACCAGGTCTCCGGCCTCGGCGAGGCTGGACGGCCATACCGACCATGCACCATCCAGCCGGGCCGAGCGGACCATGATCCTGAGCAGTGCCTCGCCCGGGGGGAGGGCCCGCAGCTCGGCCGGGGCGAGCCAGTACGCGAGTTGCTGCCGGGACATGGCGGCCACGTCGACCCCCTCGGCCGCGGCGGTACACAGTGCGGCGGCCTCGGCGCCGTCCGGACCGGTGCCCCCTCCCGCGATGGCGGACAGGACGCGGGCCCGCCACCGGGCAGGGAACTGGTCGTCGTAGAGCTGCTGGTGTTGCAGCACCGCGAGGAACGGCACGCCTCCGGGGCCGGGCCGGTGAGCCGCTGCCCAGTACCGCACGAACGACGTCCGCCACGGCTCCCCCTCCCACGCCCCGGCCTCGCGTGCCGGCGGGCCGCCCTCGGCGACCAGGACGAGCGCGCGTTCCGCGTCCTCGGCCTTCACGTCGTACGGGTTCCGGCGGCGCCAGGCGTCGACTTCGGCGAAGGCGCCCGCCACACCCTCCTCGCGGGCCCGGCGGGCGAGCGCGGCCCACGTGCGGCGGGTGTAGGGCAGCGCGCGGGCGAGACCGTCGAGCGTGTCGGCGTCGGCTGTGCTGATCTGCCCGGCCTCGGCGCACCGGACCAGGGCGGCCCGGATGTTCACCAGGGCCTCGGACAGTGGCTGTCCCTCGGGGGTGTGCAGAACGGTGACCTCGTCGTCAGCGTCCAGCACTCCGGCCGCCAGGTCCTCGAAGATGGCGCCGACGCCGGTCATGCCGTACGGCGCGAGCTCGGCGGCCCGCAGTGCGCCCATGCTGGCCGCGCCGACCACCCGCACGCCGTCAGCCAGCAACGACAGGATCTCTTTGTGCCGGACGGGTGCGCTCTGGTGCCACAGCCCGTCAATGATCACGACGGCGTCACCGGGCGCGGCGTCGAGCCGTACCAGGTCACCGTGCCTGACCGGCGGATGGCACACGGCACCGGGCAGAAGCTCGCGGACGCGGGATGCCGGGACGGTCGGGCCGGAAAAGACGTGCACGGTACGAGCGTTCACGCGGCGGCCTCCTGACGCGGGCGGGGGATGACGTGCCGGGAGTCGTACCGCAGATGCGGGGCAACCACCTTGACCACCGAGAACACCCCGGTCTCGTTCGGGCCGTGTGTCAGGTCGACGACCAGGGGGGCGGCGCCGGTCACGCCCGCGATACGGGCGGCCAGGTGCCCGGCCTCGCGCTCGTCGGTGGTGAAGCCGAGGGTGTACCCGGCGGTGAGCCGTGCCCAGTCGGCGCCCGGGTCGCCCGCCGTGCCGGGGCCGCGGTGCCCTGCCTCCTGGTAGGTGGCCGGGTGGATGTCCTCGCGGCTGCCGGTCATCGCGGTGAGCCGGGACTGTGCGGCCTCGGTGATCGCCCGCGACAGGGCAACGTGCGCATCGAGGTGGGCGCCGGCCCCGGAGACCAACAGGGCGGGCTGGTCCTCGCGCCACAGATACGCGGCCATCACCGGAACCCCGAAGCGGCTCGGCAGGTGCCACAACTCCAGCCACGCGCGGGCGGCGTGGACGCGCTCGATCAGGGCGGCGCAGTGCGGATCGGTCACGGTGCCCGGGTCGATACGCACGGGGCGGCCCTCGGGTGCGGGGCTGGTCAGGTCGCTGACCGCGTCCCGCTCGATCACCTCGTACAGGGCGTGAGTGACGGCCTCGGCCGTCGTGTTGCCCGAGGCGAGTCCGTTCGTCGACGCGCTCGGCAGGTGCAGCCGCCACCGGCCGTGAACCTCCCGGCCGAGCCGCACACACGCGGACGGCACCGGCACGGGGGTACCGTCGACCGCCGAGCGGGCGGTGATCCAGTCCAGCACCGTGCGGGAGGTCAGCATCGAGCCGGGGTGTGCTTCCAGCGCGGTCACCGGATACGGCAGGCGCAGGGCCTCGGCCGGGGCCCGCTCGATGGTCGCGGGTACGGCCCGCTCGCCGTGCCACGCCTCGACGGCCTCCAGCGCACCGGACACGCGGGCGGCGTCCAGCGTCGCGCCCTTGCCCTGCGCGGCGCTGAGTGTGCGAGCCAGGGGCCGTACGGCCATCGTGACGGGGATACCGATGTCGTCCAGCCCGGTCACGTCGGCAACGCGGGTGACGCCGTACGTGCTCAGCACCGGCCGGATCGCGGCCCACGTCTCGCCGGGGTGGCGGGTGCGGTGGGTGCCGTCGAAGAACGCTTTTCGCATGACGCCTCTCCTTTCGGGGACGACGAGGCCCGGCCGCCGGACACGGGGAGGTGCCCGACGGCCGGGCCGGTCAGCTACCGGCTACCGGTCAGACGGTCGGCAGGGGGTAGGTGTGGGTGTCGGGGAACGCTGAGTCGGGCACGGCCGGGTCGCCGCCGGAGTTCTGCGGCATCTCGCCGCCGGCGTGCAGATCGGAGATGAACTCGGCCGGGTCCACCGCCTCTACGGCGGCGGTCGTGACGATCTCGCGCATGGGTTCCTCCTCGGAACTCGTAGCGGGTTGCTGCTACACCGACAGATCGGTGAAGCAGACGGTTACCAGTACCTCGCGCGACTCACTGTCGAGCGGGGCACGCCAATGGGGAATCCGGGACCCGTCGAACCCGGTCAGGGCCCGGTACTGGATGGGGAAGGCGTCGCCGTCCGGGTACGGCGTCTCTGCGAGCCGGCCGACGACTTCCGCAGTCGTCAGCCATCGCAGGTTCGGCAGCCACCCCATCGCGCCCAGGCCGGACGTCAGGGCGGCGCTGAACGTGATCTCGAACTTCCCGTCGTCACGGTGAACGTGCATGTAGTCGGTGGGCTGGTAGTACTTGAAGCCGAAGCGGATCGCCGTCATGGTCGGGGCGCCAGTCGCCTCGGCCGCCACGTCCGCCAGGGCCTTGGACTGGGCCAGGGCACGCAGTGCGGCGCCGCCGGGATGGACTGTGCAGCGCTGCGGGGACGTGATCGACCCGTCCCGCATCGCCAGTAGTCCGGGCCGCTGGTTGTGCCGCACGACCGCGAACGGCTCCAGCCGCTCGGCCTCCTCGGCGAGCTCCTCCCACAGGCCCGCCTCGACCGCATCGGCCGGCACGTCCGCGCGGCCCTCCGCAAGCCACGTCTGACGCAGCGTCCCGGCGCTCATCACAGGTCCATGAACGACATCGTCACCAGCAGACCGGCCGCCACCGTGAGCCGGGGCCGCCAGTGCGCGAAGTGATATCCGGCGAACGCCCGCACGCTGCCGTCGTTGTAGGGGTGCTCCAGCGTCGTGAACGGCTCCCCCTCAGGGAAGATGCCGAACTCGGCGACGACGTCCGCAAGTTGGCGGCCGTCCGGGTGGCGCAGGTGCGGCGCCCACCCCATCGGCGGCAGGTCCGGTGTCAGCGCGATACCGACCGTGACCGTGCTCTTCGACGAGTCGGTGTGGAGCCCCTGAAAGTCGCCCTGCCGGTAGAGCACGACGGCCCCTCCGCGCGGGATCAACCGCGGAATCCCGGTTGCCTCCCGCAGTGCCTTCAACAGCTCCTTGTCGTACGCGAGCTGTTCGAGCACGGGGCCCGGCGGGATGAAACCGCAGTGAACCGGGGTGGCGAAACTGCCGTCGCGGTGGGCGGCGGTGTGGTCGTGCACGTGCGGCGTGACCAGGTCGAGCCGCTCCGTCGCCTCCTCCTCCAGCGCCTTCCACCGGTCCGGCGGCAGCACATCGGGCAGTACGACCGTGCCCGTCTCCTCCCACGCGGTGCGGGCCGGAAGCCGGTCCGCGAGTGCGCTCGTGTCCATGATCCCTCTCCGGGTCTCGGCGGTCTGCGGACACCGCCCGGCGCCATGGTTCCCGGCACTGCGGGCGGCTCACGGGGAGTCAACAACCGGGCGCAACAGGCTTCCAGGGCCCGCCCCAGGGCTAGGGTTGAAATCCTTGAATTTCCGGGGGAAGGGACGTCATGCCCGACCACGTACGGAACATCGCTCTCTTGTGCCTCATCAGTGAAACCGGCTGGATGAACGCGAAGTTCGCCCGCGCGGTCAACGCCGTGGGAACTGAGATGCGGCTTGGCCTCCGGTATGACGCCACGGCGGTATGGCACTGGCTGCGCGGCACCGTCCCCAGGCCACCGGCACAGGCGGCGATCCTCGAATGCTTAAGCAGGCGGCTGGGCCGGACCATCACCAGCTCAGCCGCCGGATTCGGAGCCGACGCCCCCACGCCCGAGGCGCCCGACACCGTGGCCGCCCTCATCGACCTGTGGAGCGTAGATATGGACCCCTCCCGCCGGACGGTGCTCGGTGCCGTCGGGCTCTACTCGGTCACCCTCGCCGTCCCCGAATGGCCGGACGTCGTCGACCGCGCCCGGCACGTCAAAACCACCCCCGGAACGCGGATCGGCGCAAACGACGTAGCCACCGTCACCGCCATGTCCGCCCAACTGTCCAGCCTCGACGACGAGTTCGGCGGCAGGGTCGTCCGCCCCCTCGCCTCCGCCTTCCTCGGTAACACCGTGGCCGACTTCCTCAAGTGCAACGCCTCCGAGAAGACACAGAAGGCCATGTTCTCGGCCGCCGCAGACCTCGCCTACCTCACGGGCTGGATGGCCATGGACGCCAATCAGAACGGCCTCGCCCAGCAGTACTACCAACTCGCCCTACGCCTCGCCGGGCAAGCCGGGGACCACCTCACCTACTGCACCGCCCTGCGCGGCATGAGCGTGCAGGCCGTCGGCCTCGGCCACGGAAGGATCGCGCTCCAGTACGCCGATTCCGCCGCAGCCGCAGCCCCGGCGGCCGGCCCCCGCATGAGGGCCTTCCTGGTCGGCCAACAGGCACACGCCTCGGCGGCCGTCGGCGACCGCAACGCGGCCAAACGACAGCTCAAAGAAGCAGAAACGGCACTCGAAAAGGCGACGTCACGCACCGGGACCGTCGCCGGATACCACCCGGCCGCACTCCACTACCACACCAGCCACGTCCGGTATGAGCTCGGCGACCTCGGCGGCTCAATCGCCGCAATGGAGGAGTCGAACAGGTACCGGCCCCAAACCGAGAGGCGGGCACGGGCCCGCTCGACAGCCCTCCTCGCTGAGCGACAGTTCGAGTACGGCCACCTCGAAGCGGCGTGCGCAACATGGGGCGCGTTCCTCGACGACTACCCGCATGTCAGTTCAGCGCGCTGTGACGACCACTTCGCCACCCTGAGGCGCTCAGTCCAGCAGCACCGAGGAAACAAGATCGCTCAGGCGCTCGGCGAAAGGGCCCGCACGCTCAGCACCCCGGTACGGAAGACGTGACGCACCTGCACTACTTGGGTCCCACACCCGAAGGGGATGGGTGACGGTGCGGGTGATCCGCTCGTCCTTCTCGCCCTGGTGGCGGGAGTGTTCGGCGTCGGCGGCGGCCTGGGCGGTGCGGTCGGCGCGGCGCTGTTCCTTCCGCCACGCAGCGCGTCGAGGCACTACGGTGCTGCCGTGACCGACAGCACCACCGCGCCCGTCCGCGACGGACTGCCCACGTCCGACGAACTGATCCAAGCCATCGCGCTGATGCAGATCCCCCTCGACCACGAGGCGATCGGCCTCGACAAGATGACCGAGGACCGCCGCCAGGCCGTCCTCCTCGGCATCCTGAACGCGTGGACACAGGCGTACGTGTCCAGCGCCGCCGCGCTGGGCACGACCCCGCTGCGGGTCGAGGAGTACTACATGCTCGTCTCGTCCGCCCAGGCCGAAGTGTCCAAGTGCCCTCGGCGCCGGAGATGTCCGTGCTGATCGACGCCAACATGGTGATCGAGCGCATGCGATGGACCGAGGCGCACATGGCCGAGATGGACGGGCACACCGGGCGCACGGTGGCCGCCCCCATGCGCGGGATCATGCAGTCGATGATCAAGCTGATGGAGATCTGGCGTGACTCCATGGCCGACGACTCCCGGCGCCTCGGCGACAGCGACGTGCACCTCGTCGAGCCCGGAGACACCCACCACCACATTCGGGAAATGGCCGAGCGCGTGATCGATCTGCAGACACTGCTGTGCGGATCGCCCGAAGACACACGCGACTGACTGCTGAGAACGCCGACGGTCCGGGGCCTTCGCCGTCGTAGCCACCGGGTAACGCCGATCTGATGTCAGCTGCCGGTACGTGTTGCGGGCAGTCCGCGCAGGAGAGCGGCGGCGCGCGTCGCGGCCGGCGGGGAGCTGTAGGCGGCGGTGATCTGCAGGGCGCGGCGGGCGCCCGGGCCCTGGCGCTCTCCGGCGGCGAGCGCTGTGCGTTCACGCCAGAGGTCGAAGCGGGGGTCGTAGGGGATGACGTTCAGGTGGGTGTGGCGTTTCCAGTAGTAGGCGAGCGGGTCGCCCTCGCGGGCGGGCCATTGGGCGTCCCATCCGTAGGGCTCGTCGCGCAGTTCCAGGCATGTTTCGTAGATCGGTGCGCTGGCGGGCTGGTAGCGCACATCGAGCGACAGACGCAGGTGGCGGCCGGTGTTGGGGGTGCCGCGGTGGACGGTGTGCGCGGTGAAGATGAGGACGTCACCGGGGGCCACGGCACCGCTGTGGGCGTGCTGGGGGTGAACGTTGGCCTCCCAGCCGATGGCGGTGGAGGCCAGCCTGAGCGGCAGGATGCCGTCGCGGTGGGAGGCTGGGAGGATCGCGAGGGCGCCGGTCCCGGGGCCTGCCGGGGCGAGCGGAGTCCACACCGTCAGGGTCTGCTCGGAACCCTGGATCTCGGGCCAGTCCTGATGCCAGCCGGTCTCGGCGGGCCCGGGGACGGGGCGGGGGTGCACGGCGCGCAGGACCTTGCGCGGGTGGACGAGCAGATCGGCATGGCCGGTCAGGGTGGTCAGCAGGGCGAGCAGGCGCGGGTGATGCATGAGCGCGTGCACCTCGCGGTGGGCCCACATCCGGCGGTGCACACTCCGGTAGGCAGGGGCCGGATCCCACACCGCCGCGTGCGGATCGGCCTGCGGGGCAGGTTCGCCGGCGTCGGCGGGCAGCAGCCACCCGGCCTGGTCGGCGACGGCCAGGACGTGACGGCGTACGGCGGCGACGTCCGCGACGGGCAGGACCCCGCGCAGGTAGAGGTAGCCCTCGGCGCGCAGCCGGGAGAGCAGGGCGGCCGGGGAGTCGAGCAGGGGTGTGGAGTCGAAGAACGACCGGAGCTCGGTCATGACGCCTCCAGGAAGCGGGAGGTGGCGCGGTCGGGGTTGGTGACGTCGCGGTGCGGGGCGGTGGGCACCAGCGCAAGGGGGTCGGGCAGGCGCAGCTGGGGGTCGCGAGCCCAGTGGCCAGGGTCGTCCGGGTGCTCGCACTCGTAGGGGGCGAGCAGGGCGGTGGCGGCGAGGGGCGCGTCCGTGCGCTGGTAGCGGACATCAAGGGAAATGCGCCCGGCGGGGCCGGTCGGCGGGAGAGTGGAGTGGACGGTGAGCGAGTGGAAGACCACCACGTCGCTGGCCGACAGCGGCAGGGGCCTCCAGTTCGTGCAGGGGGACCCAGGCGGTGAGAGTGTCGATCGCGCCTTGGACGTAGCGATAGTCCTGGTGCGGTTCGGTGGCCCACGGGCCGGGACCGGGCGCGGCCAGGCGCAGGAACCGGCGGGGCTGGGCCCACACCTCGCCGCTGAGGAGGTCGGCCATCAGCGTGGCGAGCGCCGGGTAGTGGGTGAGCCGGTGCTGGGCCTTGCTGTCGTACCCGGCGGCGCGCAGCTGCTGGATGCCGGGCTGGCCGGCCCGCAGCCGGGCCAGCGGGTCGCCGGGGCCGAGCGGCTGAAGGCGGGCGTCGAGCTGGGTGGCGAAGTCGCCGAGCAGGGTGGGGTCGATGAGGCCGGGCAGGACGGCGTAGCCGTCGCGGCGTAACGCCGTGGCGGTGGCGGTCACCTCTGCCCCTTGAGCCGGGCGACGCAGGCGTACAGGACGTTGTCCATCTCCACCAGCTCGGCGCCGTGTTCGGCCAGGACCGCCTTGACCCGCTCGAACAGGTCGGCGCGGGCGGACTCGTCGAGCACGGCGGCGTTGGCGTAGGACAGCAGCAGCTCGTAGTGGGCGTCCGGGGCCAGGCGGAGGGTGTCGTGGCTGACCTGCCACCACGGTGTATCGAACCGGCCGGAGGCGGCGAGTTCGGCGCGGCCCTCGGCGGCGCGGGCCTCGATGCCGCTGAGGTGGGTTGCGGGGTCGCGGACGGCGTCGGGGTGGTCGTGCGCGAGTACCTCGTTCAGCGCCTGCTGCAGGGAGGGGTCGGCGACGATCGGGAAGTTCCAGATCAGCGCCAGGCGCCCGCCCTCGGTGAGCAGGTCGGCGGCGTGGCCGTAGGAGACGGCCGGGTCGATCCACTGCCAGGCGTTGGCGGAGACGACGGCGGCGAACGAGCCGTTGGGGGCGGTGTAGTCCTCGAAGAAGCCGCCGGTCACGGTGACGCCGGGATCGTCCGCGGTGTGCTTGGCGAGCAGGGAGCGCAGCCGTTCCCCGGGTTCCAGGGCGGTGACCTCGACGCCGGCGGCGCGCAGCGGCAGGGTGAGCTGTCCGGATCCGGCGCCGACTTCGAGCACTTGGTCGCCGGGGGCGAGCGCGGTGACGTGGACGAGGGAGGTGACCAGGTGGTGGGGGATGCCGGGGCGGGCGGTGTCGTAGACGTCGGCGACCTTGTCGAACGCCAGCTTGTTGTCCCGGCGGGTGTTGGCCTTCACTGCGTGTCCTCCGTGTTCCTCGGCATGCCGATCTTCAGCATGTACAACGCCTCCTCCAGCTCGGTGTCCAGCCCGCACAGCTCCGCGGCGACCTGCTCGTCGATGGCGGGGGTCATCCACGTTCCCGCTCCCGTCCGGCCAGCGGCGAGCACCGCCGTGTGGGCCATGCGCCCGCACTCGGTGAGCACCGCGGTGCAGGCGTCCGGGCCCTGGCCGTGGGCGTGTTCGAAAGCGTGCCAGTCCACTGTGAAGAACAGCACGGCCCCGGTGCCGAGCACCCAGTACTGGTGGGCGCAGTCCCTCAGACGGGTGTCGTGCAGCCCGGCGGTGCGCAGGTCCAGGGCGCCCGCGTGGTAGGCGTGCACGCCGCGTTCGATCCCCTCGACGTCCTGGACGGCGACGTACAGCCGCAGATGGGGCCACGCGCGCAGCAGAGCACCCCGGGACGGGCGGGCAGTTCGGCCACACGGGTGGCACGGTGGGCGTCGGCAGCGTGCAGCAGTGCCTGCGGGCGGCCCCTGCCGTGCCGGTGCCACAGGGCGGCATCCGCCGGGGCCGGGGCGAGCAGGCCCCGCTTGAGCATCCCGTCAACCAGATCCTCGGTGAACCCGGCCTCCTCCAACTCGGGCCGGGTGGACGGCGTCAGGGCTGCGGCGAGACAGGCGGCCTCCGTCCGGGTCAGCACCGGCCCGCCGGTGAACGGGTCGAGCAGGACCTGCGGCACGCTCTGCAGAGTCGTGTCGGTCATCGGCTCAGCACTCCCATCGCCAGTACGGGCATCACGTCGGGATCCAGACCCGTATGGCCGGCCAGGGCGCGGGCGTCGAAGCCGGGCAGTTCACTCCTGGCCCAGCCCAGCCACGCGCCGAGCTCGGCCAGGTGCTGCACGACGTGCCCTGCGTCGATCAGCACGGCACGGGCGGAGCGGGCGTCGCGGTAGCGCCACATCGGCCGCTCGACGGCGCTGGCCAGCATCACCACCGCCACGGGCCCGGTGCCGCCGGTCAGTTCGGGCAGGGCCGGGCAGGCGGCGGAGAGTTCGGCCGCGTCCGGCTGGTTCTGGAGCAGGTCGAGGGCGTTGGCGCGGACGTTGTAGTGGTACAGGCCCTGCGGCATGCCCTCGGCCCGTAGCCACAGCAGGGCCTCGGTCGGGTGCCGGGCCCCGCCGGGCGGCACGGCCTTGAAGATCAGTTCGACCTGGAGGTACGTGCCGGTGTCGTCGGCGTCGAGGCGTCGCCGTTCCCCGAGGGTGCCGTCGAGCAGGAGCGCCAGCTGGTCCGGCAGCCGGTACCCGTCCTCCTCCGAGGGGTCGGCCACTGTCTGCGCCTTGGCCAGCGGCCACCGCTGGCTGCGCGGCAGGTCGGTGTAGACCGAGGGGTACGCGTCCGTGGCCGTGTACTGGCGCATCAGGGCGTTGTCGGTGTCGAACGCCTTGGCCTGGCCCATGTCCAAGAACGGGTAGGAACGGGTGGCCTGGTGATAGGCGTCGTGCCGGTGCGGGCCGCTGCCTGCGCGGGTGACGATCAGCCCGGTCTCCTTGGTGCAGTCGGTCCACAGCGGTGCCTGGACGTCCCCCCAGCCCGGCATCTGCCCACGCCTTGAGGGCTTCGGCCTGGGTGAAGCCGCCCGGTGGCAGCGTGCTCAGCGCGGCCAACAGGCGTACGTCGTCGACCAGCAGCGGAGGTTTCCCGTCGTGGACCGAGACGGTGATCCGCCGCTGCCCGCTCACCTCCTCAACCACCGTCAGCAGCGACGGGTGACGCCGGAACGCGGTGCTCGTCATGGCTTCCTCCCCTTCTCGCGACGATCCCGGGGTGCGGCGCTCGCACCCCGGGACCTTGGTGGTCGTGCTCGTGTGGTCTCGTCAGGCGGCGGACCCCGCGGCCGTCGGCGCGGCGGGCGTCTCCTGGCCGGCCTCCGGCATCGGCGCGAGGTTGCAGGTGCCGGTCTGCAGCAGACGCGTACGGACCGTGGTGTCGTCCGCCACGTGACCGAACGTCATCTCGGGCATGTCTCTCCTCGAAGGTCATGGTCCGGGCGCTGACCGCCCGGACCGTGGTGGGCGTGCGCCGAAATCGTCACGCGCCGACGACGGCCGGGGAAGCGCGGCGCGGCTGCCTCCCCCTGCCTCGCTATGCCTCCTTATGCCTCCCGGCGCAGACCCCTTGCCCTACCGGCCCCGATGTGCCGGACACTGGCCACGCCGGATCAGGTCGAGCAGGGCGGAGACGGGGGACAGCAACACCGGTTTCCTGGGCCGTTCCTACTCGGACCCCCACCCCGCCAAGGGCCTCTACGGCGCCGCGACGCGATGAGTGGACGTTCGACCCTCGACTCCACTGGTCAGCCCGCGCCGAGCGGCGCCGCACGTAACAGCGCTGAACGGCCTCCCCCTGGCGAACCGCCGGTGCGCCCAGGAGCGCGACTAGAAGACGCGTATCCGGCTGTCGCCGAGGACGTCAGACGCCGCCGCTCGAAAGCCCTTCACCGCCTGGTACAGAGGTGCTCCCGCTCGGCGGCGAGCGCGGCGTCCGCGGCCTTGCGGGAGGTGTCTTCCGCGTGGGCATCATGCACCATCCGTCGCATGACCTCGGCGAGGTCGTCGGCCGCGTGGACCACACCGTAGAAGCGCCTCCACCACGGAAGGCGGACCCTCGAGGATGACGAACTCGGCGGCCCGGTGGACGCCACGGACCTGGGCTGCGAAGCGCTCCATCTTCTCGTCGACGTCCCGCAGGTCCGGCCGGTCCGCCCGCAGCGCGTCGCGCACGGCGTCCAGGGCGATGTCGCGGTCGTACACCGCGCCCAGGTAGTTCGCGTAGGCGTCCCGGCGGTGTTGCCAGCGCCACTGGCCGAACTGCGAGCGCGCCGCCGCGCGTCCGGTGACCATCGCGAAGCCGAGGGTGGCAAGTGAGCCTACGGCGGCGCCGAGCAGCGCGGTGAGTCCAGCGTCCATGGCCCCATTCTGCCTACGGCGAGGTCCAGTTGAGGCGCGGCAAGAAGCGAGGCCAGGCGTCCGAAGTCACCCACGGGTACTCGGTGGTCGTTTACAGGGAACCGCACCAGGTCAGGGCCAGGCCGGCACGCCGCCGCATGTCATGATCAGGCGCGCGACAGAGAACTCGCCTCGTATCGCAGCTGGTAGGCGCGCACCCCACTGCCGTTCATCCGGTAAATCGTGATCGCCGACAGGAACTGCTCCTTGACCTCCAGGGTGCGCCGCCGCTCCTTCTCCGCGATACCGCTGATCCACCGCTCCACATGCTCCGGGAGCTTGAATGCCAGCTCGTATGCCCCCTCGGCGGCCACCGGCGAAACGGTCCACTCCGCCGCCGCTCCATGCCCCCGCCGCCTGATCCGCACCGCATGGTCCGGCATCGTCTCCGCATAGGCCAGGAATCCTTTGTGGTCATCAGCGGCAAGGGGAAGGATGAACGGAGCCGACGGGAACCCGAGCAGGAGTTCCGCATCGCTGTGCTGCTGGAGCGCCGCGACGAACTGCGCGATCGCCGCTTCGGCGGCCTGCTTGAACTTGCCCTCGCCCAGAGACACCGAAGGCAGCAGGTTCACCGGAGACGTCTCCAACGCCTTCCGCAGCTCCGCGCGCAGCCACGACAGCGGAAAGGGCTGGCCGTCGGGCCAGTACTGCTTCTGTGCTTGAAACAGGGACCATGCCGTGCTCCCGATGATCCCGATCAACCACGCGAAGGACGCCCCAGAAAGGTCGACGAGCGAAATCTGATGCGCCAGTGCGTACTTCTGCGCTTCCGACGTGAAGCCGTTCGCGGAGAACAGGGCGTACGAATACTGATAGCGCTGCCTCGGCCTCGTGCCGGCGTGCGTCATGAAATTCTCGTTCACGTCGTGCAGCACGCCATGACCGTTGCGGACAATCTCCAGTCCGCAAGGCGTCTGGTAGAACTTGGCCTCAAGGAAGAGGCGGACCGGCATCGAGAACGCCGGGGTGAAGGCAAACTCTCCCAGCACATCAACCTGATGGAGGGCTCCCCTCCCACGTACCCGCAGCGTATCGCCGGTCGACACCAGCTCCACCGGATCCTGATCTTCATGAACCAGCAGGCGGTACCCGCTGAAGCGCAGCAGCCAGGCCAGTGACTCCTCCAGCAGATAGCCCCGCAACGCGGAATCCTTGGCCACTCCCCCGCCCTCCCTGTGAATCGCGGTGTCACACCGCCTCGATCTTCTCATCACCGAACAGGTGCCGCAGATACCGGCCCGCGCCCGAATTACGGTGCGGCTACGCGAGGCGGCCGACCGGGCGGTGCACGAACGACGTTCGGGGCCACCGTGATACAAGCCGCCCGGGATCTGGGCTTGTCGTGGCCGACGGCGATAGCCGCTTTCCACGCCCAGGCGGCCGAAGTCACCGATGCGCCGCTGCCGACACTGGCCGATGGCGGTCAGTCCACGCCCGCTGGCACACCGGTTTCGTTGACGCCTCCGGCGACGGTGGGCTGCTCGGCCAGGCCGAGGTAGGTCGAAGCCTGGCTTGCCTAGGCGTAGCAGTACGGAAACGAACGGCACCCTGTCCAGGTAGTGGGCGATCTGCCGCGGAATCGAGGGATGGATGTCGTACGACGCCAGTTCAGTGGGCAGGACCCATGGCCGAGCAGCGCAGCGTCTTCCCGCTGAGTCGTGGCGCATCCGGCGAAAACGTCAGGTAGACGCCTTGTGACCAGGGCAGGAGCGGTGATGTGGATCGGCCAGTGGTGCACCGATCGGCGGCCTGTTGTGACTGACGCTCAATTATCGGTCTGACCTGCGCGTTTAGCGGCTCGTCCACCACGCTGCCCCGGCTCCCGTGGCTGTAGTGACAAGAGTGACGAGCCATGCAGGTATCCGTTGTATGACCAAGTGCAGCCCTCCAAAGTGGAGTTCGAACTGGGGCGGCGTGGTGGTCGTGTCGGTCTCCGGTTTCATGTATTCAGCGGAGCGCCCAGGGGCGGCGGCGGACAGCGGATCGCTGTTGCGGAGGTGTTGCGGACTTACTGTCATGCCGATAGGCAAGCACAGCACCGACACACGCTGTTGATCTCTGTGGATAACGCGGGCGTTGTGGATAACTACACTCAACAGCCGCCTCGTACGGAGTCTCACGCCGCGCCGGTGTAGGCGCGCACCCTGCCGTACCAGCCGGGATGGTGTCCCATTCGTCGCTGCAGCAGCTTCGTCGTCCGTGACGAGGACAGCTCGATCCAGGCAACGCCGCCTTCGAACACTTCACGAACGCCAACATCACCTGCGCCTGGCGCAAGATCGGTCAACTCTCGCGCCACAACGCCCGCCCGTGGATGGTGACCGCAGCCGGCTACAAAGCATCGCCCAGGACGACGGCCACATCCGACTCCGCGGCAGGCCGCAGGCCATGAAACACGCCAACCAGGCACTCTACGAAAAGGCCGTCGACGCCCTCCTTAACAGCCTGACGGCGCGCAGGGGCGGAAGCTGACCTGCCAACGCCATGCCGAGACAGAGCAGGTCAGCACCACCCGTCAGGACCACGCAGACATAAGTGCTCCCGCGGGAGCGTCAACGGGTGGCGAAGATAATTTGGTTGCTGAGGAAAGAGGCTGCCTGCTGCACTGAACGGTATGGCGACGACGATCACCAGCGAGGCGCGGACCGCGTTCCGCCGAAACGGGTTCGTGGTGATTCCCGGCGTGCTCAGCGACGAGCAGATCACCGCAGGACGCAAGACCGTCACTGCGCTGCTGGAGCGGCGCCCCTTCGCCGACGATCACGTCGGACCGTATTTCCTGTGGCCCCGCTTTGATGCGGAGGGCCATCCGCTGCTCGACTTCTACCGGGAGACCGGGATCGGGGAGCTCGCCGCCCAGCTGCTGCGTTCGGATCTCGCTGTCCAAGACCCGAATGTCGCGCAGGTGGCGACGACGATCCCGCCCTGGCCGCACCGGCCGGGCGGCCCGCACGTCGACGGCCTGACGCCGTGCGAACCGGACGGGCGCCCCGGCACCTTCTCGCTGCTGGCCGGCGTATGGCTCACCGACCATGACCGGCCACACCGGGGGAACCTGTGGATCTGGCCGGGCACACATCTGCGATTCGGGCAGTACCTCGCCGAGCGCGGTGCGGATGCTCTGGCACGGGTCGAGGAGATGAATCCGGGCCCGTATCCGAAGATCGAGCTCGGCGAGCCGATGCAGGCGGTCGGCCCCGCCGGCAGCGTGCTGTTCTTGCACTACCTGCTCGCCCACAACATCGGCAACCACGACGGCACGGCGGACGAGAGGCGGCGCGAGACGGTGTACTACCGGCTCCACGCGAGCGGCCACCGGGAGCGCTGGCGGCAGACGGTCACCAACCCGCTCGCCGAATTCCGCTCATAAGAAGCGGCGCGGAGCGTCCACGCCGGCGCGTGGTGTCGGCCAACCAGGTTCGGTCGGCCTCGCCCTGTCGAAATGCGGCGTCCGGGCTGGAAGGATCAGACGTCATGCACTCGCACCCCCTGCTGGACGCCAGCTCCGTCGACACCCTGGAACCCTTCCTGCACGAAGTGGGCACCGTCTTCCGTGCCTTCCGGGAGCAGGACTCTGGTTGCGTGTCCTACGGGGTCACTGTCGGCGGCAAGCGATGGTTCGTCAAGGGCGCGGTCACCTCGGAGGCGGTCGCCTCCCTGCGCCGAGCTGTGCATGTCCATGCCTTGGTCCGGCATCCGGCGATCGTGCCCCTGGAGCACTCCATCGCGCTCAGGGGTGGCCTGGCCCTGGTGTACCCGTGGGTGGAGGGTGAGGTCCTGTACCACCCCACCGCCTCGCGCAAGGGCGGCCGGGCCGCCCCGGGCAGCCCGATGGCCCGCTTCCGCCGCCTTCCCGTCCCCGACATCCTGACGGCGCTGGAACGGATACTCGACGCGCACGTGACCGTGGAGAGGGCCGGGCTTGTCGCTGTCGACCTCTATGACGGGTGCATGCTGTACGACTTCGGGAACCGTGGCATGTTTCTGTGTGACCTGGACGAGTACCGTCCGGGGCCCTTCGTCCTGGAGACCGACCGGCTCCCAGGGTCCCGGCGCTATATGGCGCCGGAGGAGTTCGCCAAGGGGGCAACCATCGGTGTCCGAACGACCGTGTACGTGCTGGGACGTGCGCTGCGGCTGCTGCTGGATGCGGGCGATGAAGAGCGGGAGTGGCGTGGTTCTGCGTCGCAACTGGCGGTCATCGAGCGGGCCACCGCCGACGATCCTGCCCGCCGGTTCGCCTCGGCCGAAGCCCTGGCACGGGCATGGCGGGCCGCTGACCCAAGGAGGCTTGGATGATCTTCCTCAAGCCGTCACCGGCGGCTGCGGCTCGAACGCTAGTTTCCCGCGCTGTTGACCATGTCCGTGGCCAGGTGAAAGTTCGGTCTGGCAGAGGGCACCTCGGATCAGTCGTCACGGTTAGATCGTCCAGCCACGCCGATCGGCCAGCCATCGCAGGGTGACCTCGCCGCACCATGTCTGGTGCCGGCGAATGTGCGGGGACCAGTCCGCCGGGGGCTGTGCCCCGGAGACCAGGAAGAAACCCGAGAGTGCGGCGAGGGCCGAGTCGAGCTGTTCGTCGGCGACTCCGCGGGCCGTGGGATGTGCCGCGAACAGGGCTGTGGCGTCGTAGCCGTCGGCGAATGCGGTGGCCAGGAGCAGCACCAGATCGAACCAGCTCGCGCCGAGGCAGGGCCAGTTCCAGTCGCAGATCCACGCGGCACCGCCGGCGTCGATCAGCACGTTGTCCAGACGCAGGTCGTGGTGCAGGACGGCATGGCCCGCCGTGGCTCCCCGCCATTGGCTCTCCAGCTCTGCCAGCCGCCGTGTTCGCGGGAGGGGCACCCAGGCCGGCAGGAGTTCCGCCTTGGTGCTGCCCGCCTGAAGATCGCGCCAAGCGGTGAAGTCACCTTCGGCGCCCACCGCCTTGAGGCCAAGACGCAGCAGCTGCGCAGAGGGCGCGGAGAGCACCTCGGCCGCCGCCGCGTAGGCGTTCAAGGTGGCGTCCAGTTCGCTGGGTTGCCAGGGTTCGGCAGGCATGCGGCCGCCGTCGACGGCGTCGAAGCCGAGGACGACCCACTCATCCTCATCCTCGACCCACCGCAGGAGTGGTGCCGTGACCTCCACGGGCAGGGCCTGGTTGATTAAAGCCTCCCGCCGGTAGCAATCCGCGATCACAGCGTTTTCCACACCGTTGATGGCCTTGATGAACTGACTGCCACCGGCGCTGTGGACCACCGCGGCGAAGCCGCCGGTGAATCCGCTCCCGGCACTCGGCCCGGCATCCACCGCGCCGCCCAGGCGTCGTGAGATCAGCTGGCGGATGCCCTGCGGAAGCTGGTCCCAGCCTGGGCGTACGGCGGTGGAGCTGTAGCGCAGACGTGGAGTGATGATGTGCGGCATTCCGTCAGGGTGCGACAACGCTCTGTCGCACCGCCACCGAGATTCGAGGGTCCTGCCACCAGCTCCCGACAATCCGGGCGCTGGTGGCAGGACCCTCGACACGCGGATAATTCCTTGCCGACCGTGAAACGGCCGTCCTACCCTCGCTGCAACGCGCTGACGGAGACGAGTAACCACGGATCACGCGCGCCAAGAGAGCTGCCGGTAGCTGGGAAGGCGGCCTCGCGCCCGGGGTGAATCCCTCTCGAGTACGGGGAGGAACGGCCCTAAGGCCCCATGCCTCGCCGGCTGGCCCCCGTGACCGGGCCCGAACGAGGCCGCCACCGTCCGGTGGCGGCGAAGCGTGGTGGCACCGCGAGCCCCCTCTCGCCCACGCTCCCAGGGGTCCACGTTCGAGCCGGACCGATCGAACGGAGCGCCCCCGAGATGCTGGACATCACCGCCATCCGCGAGAACCCCCAACGCGGCCAACAGGCTCTGGCCAAGCGTGCCGTCAGGTGGACCTTGAGGGATTCCTTGCCCTGGACGAGGAGTACCGCCGGGAGCGGACGGCCTGCGAACAGCTGCGTGCCGAGCGGAGGAAAATCTCGACCGAGATCCCCGAGCGCAGCGTGCCGGCGGAGACATCGACGGCTTGCGGGCACAGGCGACGGCCGTGCCCGAGCGCCTTGCGGCGCTCCTGCCGCCGCACATCCTGGCGTACGAGGCCGGTTACACCGCCGGTCAGTTCCCGAAGTTCGCCGACGACGTCTTCGTACTCGAGCAGGGGGACAAAGGACCCCAGCGGTTCCTGCTGCCAACCTCGGAGACGGCACTGGTCAACCTGCACCGGGACGAAACGCTGCCGGAGGCCGAGCTCCCGAGGAAATACTTCGCCTGCTCCCCCTGCTACCGCAAGGAGATCGGCGGCTACCGCACCGCGGAACGCGGCACGCTGCGGGGCCACCAGTTCGACAAGGTCGAGCTGTTCCAGTTCACGCGGCCCGACGACTCGGACGCCGCGCACGAGGACCTCTCGGCCCGGGCCGAACAGCTGGTGGCGGAGCTGGGCCTGCACTACCGGATCACCCGACTCGCGGCGCAGGACACCAGTGCCGCCATGGCGAAGACCTTCGACGTGGAGGTGTGGCTGCCCAGAATCGACGCGTACGTCGAGGTCAGCTCGGTGTCGAACGCACGCGACTACCAGGCACGGCGCGGCAACATCCGCTACCGGCCGCGCCAGGGCAAGTCGGCCTACGTCCACACGCTGAACGCGTCGGGCTTGGCGACCGGCCGACTGCTGCCAGCCATCCTCGAACAACATCAGCAGCCGGACGGCACGGTCGTCGTGCCGGACGTACCGCGCAAGCGGGTGATGCGGGATGTCCTGGCGGCGTCGGGGGCAGCCGCTGATGTACCCGTAGAGGTCATCACACTCAGTGTCCCTTCGTGGACGCTCGCGCCCCAAAATCGTGATCATCTGGCTTGTTCCAGACGCGCCAGGACAGGGAATGGCGCCGCCAGGATTGGCGGCAGCACACCAAGGGGAGGACCTCCCGGTCACCTTTCGCGATCACATGGACGAGAATCGGCGCCGGGTTCGCCCTTGCGGCTCGCCACAGGCCAAGGGCAAAGGCTGAGGGGATGGCTGATGCGGGAGTTCGCCACGCTGGGCAAGCGCAAGGCGGTGCTCGGCATGATCCACTTGCAGCCCCTGCCGGGCACGCCTTTCCACCAGGACGGAAGCCTGTCACAGATCCTCGATACGGCCGTTCAGTCGGCCAGGGCGCTGTATGAGGGCGGGGCGGACGGGTGCCTGGTGCAGACCGTCGACCGCGTCTACACCACCGCTGACGAGTCCGACCCAGCGCGCACAGCCGCGATGGCGCTGATCGTGCGGGCGATCGCGGATGCGACCGGGGAGGACTTCCAGGTCGGTGTGCAGCTGATGCGCAACGCGCTGCGGGCGTCGTTAGCGGTGGCGAAGGTGGCCGGTGGCAGCTACATCCGCGCGGGGGCCCTGGTCGGCGCGACGCTCAGCGCCAACGGCCTGGTGCAAGCCGATCCACTGGCCGTCATGGAGTACCGGAAGAAGATCGGCGCCATGGGCGTCAAGGTGATCGCCGAGGTGGACTCCATGCACTTCCGCTGGTTCGGCGGCGACAAGACCACCGCGGAGGTCGCGCGGGCGGCGAAGTACGTCGGCGCGGACGCGGTGTCGCTGTGCCATCCCGACGACGACACCACACTGGAGATGATCGCCGCCGTACGCCGGGCCGTGCCCGGGCTCCCGGTGATCCTGGCCGGCCACACCAACCATGACAACGCCGCCCGGCTGCTGGCCGCCGCCGAGGGGGCGTTCGTCGGCACCTGCCTGGAGAGCGGCGGCTGGGGCGGCACCATTGACGTCGAGAAGGTCAAGGCGTACGTCGGCATCGTCCGATCCCTGGAATCGTGACCGCACGCCCGCAGAGGGAGGCACGCGTGGAACCGCTCGACCCCGAGGTGATGATCCGGCAGGTCGCACAGCTGCCGGCCGACCTGCGCGAGCGGACACCGCTCTTCGACGAGCGCGTCCACGCTCTGTTGCCGACTTCCAACTGGGCACGGATCGATCACGTGTTCCTGACCGGAGACGGCGACTCCTACCACGCCTCCTGCGCTGCCGAGATGGCCTTCGAGACCCTCGCTGGAATCCCCTGCGAACCGGTCAGCGCCCACCGTTTCCTGCACTACGGCCCGCTGCCCACGGCCGCTCCCGTCGGTCCGGGCCGCCAGGTGCTGCTCATCGCCACGTCCGCCTCCGGCACGACCAAGGCGGTCGTCGAGGCCATCGAGCACGCCACAAAGCACGGAGCACTCACCGTCGCGATCACCGGCACACCGGACAGCCCCGTCACCCAGGTGGCCGACCATGCCCTCATCGTCGACCTGCCGAACCTGGAGCGCTCTCCTGGCATCCGCACCTACCAGGCCAGCCTGCTCGGCATGCTGCTTACCGCCCTCCGCCTTGCCGAAACCCGCACCCCTGCCTGTCCTACGGACCGGCTGCGCGAGGAATTGACGGGGCTCGCCGACACGGTCGAGGCCACTGCCCGCGCGGTCCGGGACCGCTGCCGCCAGGTGGCGGGGGAGATCGCCGACGCTCCCGTTGTGACCGTTGTCGGCAGCGGGCCCGGATACGGCACCGCCTTGTTCGCCGCTGCCAAGATCATCGAAGCGTCGGGCGTCTACGCGGCGGGGCAGGACCTGGAGGAGTGGAGCCACGTCGAACGCTTCGCCTACCCCATCGACGCCCCCGTCGTCGTCATCGCCCCGCCCGGCCGCTCCCTGCCTCGGGCCGCCGCCCTCACCGGCCAGGCCCACCGCCTCGGCCGACGTGTCATCGCGGTCACCGCCACAGATGACACCGCGGCGTTCCGCCACGTCCATACGGTGCTGCCCGTGCACGGCACGACGCGGGAGGAGTTCTCGCCCCTGCTGTATCACGTCTTCGCCGACTACACCGCCTGCTACCTCGCCCAACACCTCACACGCTCGCCGTTCCAGGCCGGCTGACTCTGCCCCACCCGCACGGGAGTGTCAGGGCCGCTTGACACCGTGCCTTCATGATGATCGCGACCAGCGCGCGGCAGCTTCCTGCTCGTTGTGCAGGAGCAGGTGCTCGCCGAGTGGGCCAAGTCGACGCGTTCCGGCTGCTGGCCGGACTGCTCCCGGCGGACAACTCTGATCAGCACAGAGGCCGGGGCCTCCCCCGCCCAAACCAGGGGAGGGCAGCCAGTGCAGCATCTCGTCCCCATTGACGGCACGCCCTCGCCGAGCAGTCTCGTGCGAGGGGCGGCAGAAGGGCCGCGCGCCCGTGGCACACGCCGCCTGACTGCCACACTGGACAGCGTGACCACCCTCCTGCGCCAGGCCGCCCGTGTCATCCTCCTTGACCAAGAGCAGCGAGTGATGCTGCTCCGCTACGACGAGAACCAAGGATTCTGGGCCACCCCCGGTGGCTCCCTGGAACCGGGCGAGGACTACCCCACCGCCGCCCTGCGCGAGCTGCGGGAGGAACTTGGCATCGAAGACGTCGAACTCGGCCCGCAGCTCGCCGAGCGCAGTAAGCACCACCACGTCGGCGGACAGCCCGTCCGTCAAGTCGAGAGGTACTACCTCGCCAGAGTCAACGCCGACGACGTCGACCCGGCGAGCGCCACTCAACCTGACGAAATCCGCGAACGACGCTGGTGGGCCCTCACCGAGCTGCACGCCACGGCCGAGACGGTCTACCCGATCGGCCTCGGCGACCTGGTCGCCAGCGTCCTCGAACACGGTGGCCCCGTGTGCCCCGTCGTCCTAGCCGAGTGACCGTTCCCCGCCTGGTGCGAGGGAAAGCCTCCAGGCATGAGAGGCCGGGTCCAACCTGCCGTGCACCGCCGTGGCCTGCGGCGTCGACGGCGTACTACGGCCGTGCGGGCGCGATTTCGTCCCTGCCGGCGTCGCCCTTTTTACGGATTGGGTCTTGTCGAGGCCCTGGGTCGGGCCGGTGGCGTCTATCAGGTCGTGCTAATGACAAAGTTGATCGCGAAGGACACGTCGTCAGCAACGTGGGTGGGCCGGTAGGAGTCCTGGAGCCACGGCCTGCCGTCCGACACCCACACGCTTCGAAGACCGAGCGCGTTCGCGCCGGCGATGTCGGCATGCGGTGAATCGCCGATGATCCAGGCGCCGGAGAGGGGAACTCCGACGGCTTCGGCCGCCGCCTGAAAGATCTCCGGGCCCGGCTTCCTATGACCGACGTGTTCGGAGATCACCCAGCCCTGGACAAGCCGGTCGAGCCCGGTTTTGCGGATCTTCGTTTCCTGCTGCACCGTGCGGCCGTTGGTGACGATCACGCAGGTCCAGCCGTCGGTGAGCGCCTTGGTGAGCGCCTCGCGGGTGGTCTCGGCCAGCACGACGCGATCAGCGGCACCATGGTCGAGAAGAGTCCGGATAGCAGTTTCAGGAAGCGCCTGCCCATAGCGGTCCGCCATGGCCTCAGCGACAGCCGGTTTGGGTGTGTAGCCGCTCGCATCGAGGGTCATCAGCCATTCGATGTCGGTCGCAGGCAGTGCATGCTCGGCCAGGAGCGCGATCGCTGCGGCCTGGAATGCGGCGTCGCGATCTACCAAAGTGTTGTCGAGATCCAGCATCAGCAACGGCATGACCGTCAGTTGATCACGATCCATGGCCTCCGGACAGGTGGGTTTCCGGGCAGCGACGGCGTTATCTCGAGATGGATCAAGAAACCTGGTAGACCAATCTGTCATGCAAGAGAATCGATCCACCAACAACCCCATACGTGCTGGGCTGGGGGTCGGTCATCGGCGCTGCCTGAGAGGACGTGAAGGGCTCGTGCGGGAAAGGATTCTTCTTACATGCCAGGCATCCGGATCGCGATGTGTACCGGGAACAACGGCAAGTTCCGTACGGCTCAAGAACATCTGGCGCCTTTGGGTATCGAGGTCGAACAGGTCGTGTTAGAGCTGGATGAGATCCAGACGACATCGGTCTCGGAGATCGCGCAGCACAAGGCTCGTCAAGCGTTCGCGATTCTCAGGCGACCACTCTTTGTCGAGGACTCAGGCTTCTACATCGAAGAGTTCGGCGGCTGGCCGGGGCCCATGGTCAAGCAAGCCCTCGAAGCCTTCGGACCGGTTGGGCTTACACATCTCGCAGACCTCACGGAGAACCGGACATGCCGGTTCGCGAGTGCCGCCGTCTACGTCGATGAGCAGGGTGATCTCCACACCTTCGCGGACGACTCCCGAAAGCCGGGCTCCATCGCCGCTACCCCGGATCGCGGCCACGGACCACGGTCTTGGTCGGACCTCTGGTCGATCTTCGTTCCAGAGGGCACTACAGCGACCCTCGCGGCGCTGCCCCCTGCCGAGCAGGAGCAAGTGTTTGCCGAGTGGGCCAAGTGTTCGGTCGTCGCATCCCTGGGACAATGGCTCGCCCGGTCCCATTGACGCTGCGGCGGTGATCACCTCAGAGGAGAGGAAGACCGGCGCCCGTGGTTCAGGATGGTCGACCGCTCATCACTGGGCTGCTGCTGCCTCCATGGCACCTCTGGACAGTGCGACGGAGCAGAGGACAAGGTGCGCACACTCGCGCTCAGCAGCCGCCGAGGCCACGTCAGCCGTGACGGTCACCTTTTTGGACTTGACCCGTTCTTGCTAGCGTCAGGGAACGGCACGCAAGGAGCTATATGACAACCCCAACACCCACAGTCGCCCCTGTCGATTTACGCGTTCAGCCAGTTGATGAAGCCCTCGTACGCGTGGAACGTGCTCTTGGCGTGCGTGTGGCCCCGGAGACGGTGGTCCGAAAGCGCCGAACGGTTGGTGCGCGGACGGACCGCAACACCTGGGTGCGGATCGAGCGACGCCCGCTCGAAAAGGTCACGGGGCAGGGCTGGAACGGCACGGAGTGTGCCGCGCTTCTGGACGGTGTCGCGAAGCCTGCTTGGCTCCAGGGCCTGTCGTGGAGTGACCCGGCAGGAGCGGCGATGTGGCGTGCCGACGAGACCGAGCTGCTGCCCGGAGAACCGGTGGATCCTAATTCCGTGTTGGCGCTTCCGGATGAGTGGTGGGAGGCGCTGAACGCCTCGCTGGATGCCCTGACCGCCCACCACACGACGCGTATTGCGACACCGGACACCATTGCGATCACTCAGGTCGGAGTCACTGAGGCGATCAAAGCAACGTTCCGGGAGGTCTCCGATACGACGATCAGGGAGTGGTCTCCGGCGCACGCGGACCTGAACTGGGCGAACGTGACTGCGTCGCGGTTCTGCTTGTTCGACTGGGAGGACTGGGGGATGGCTCCCCGGGGCCTGGATGCGGCATGGCTGTGGGGGAACTCCCTCGCCTTCCCGGAAGTGGCTGAGCGTGTACGGCGTGAGCGAAGCCAGGATCTGGAGGGCCGGGACGGCAAGCTCATGTCGCTGTTCTTCTGCACGAATATCCTCGGCCCCCATGCCCATCCGGACGACCCCCGGCGGGGCCTTGCTCAGAGTGAGTCGAAGCGCATCGTGGCAGAGTTGCAGGCGGGCTAACGAAGCGCCCTGGGATCTTTTGCACAAGTGGCCGGTTAAGGTTCGTGGTCTGTGCTTCTATTCCGGGGTGAACAACGGGAACTCTGGGCCGTCCGGCAAGCGGTCGGGCCGCTCGTTCCGGCGTCGAACCGTCTGCGACCTTGAGGAGTGCGTACGAGTCCTCGAGGAAGTTCATCAGGGTGACGGCTATCCGGTGAACTGGCCGGAGCGGCCCGGCGATTGGCTATCGCATGCGTCCTTGCTGGCGGCCTGGGTCGCGGAACTCGACGGCCGTCTCATCGGCCATGTCAGCTTGTCTCGAAGCAGGGAAGGCGATCTGGCCGCTCGGTTATGGAGCGAGCGGAACGGCGTGAGGAGGGAACTAGCCACAGTTGTCAGTCGGCTGTTTGTCGCTCCTCAGGCGAGAGGACACGGAATCGGCGCACTGCTGATCGGCCGGGCTGTGGAGGAAGCACAGCGTCTTGGCCTGCATCCGGTGCTTGACGTCGTGACCTCCGATACGGCCGCGGTAGCCCTGTACGAGCGGCTGGGATGGGAGCTGCTGGCCACGGTCGAGCAACAATGGAGCCCGCATCAGACGGTGGCGATCCACTGTTATGCGGCGGCACCATGACACCTACGCCGCGATGTAGTTGGTCACGGCCCCTCGCTGATCGGCACGGTCGCCTCACTGCCGGCGGCTTACTGTCGCATCTCGTGGCATGGCACGGTCGCGCTTGACACCAGCAGGCACGATGGAGCGACCGATAGCCTTCACGAGGCGATCTTCGTGTGCGGATACGTGACGATCTCCACGCGAACCGGACCTGACGAAACGCGAGCCTGGGGGCATGGTGGGTGCGACGAGAACTGTGGCCGTTTACTCGCTGGGCGGCACCATCGCCATGACCGCCGACCCGGTGACCGGCGGGGTCGTACCGGCCCTGTCCGCGCACGACCTATTCGCCGCCATCCCCGGCCTGGACGAGCGCGGCATCGAGCTACGTGTCCGCGACTTCCGCCGGGTGCCCGGCGCCTCACTCACCTTCGACGACCTGACCGAACTCGGGGGCGCGATCGACAAGACCCTCGACGGCGGCGACGTCGACGGAATCGTGATCACGCAGGGCACCGACACCATCGAGGAGACCGCCTTCTTCCTTGACCTGCGGCACGGCCACGACCAGCCGGTCGTCGTCACCGGGGCCATGCGCAACCCCACCATGGCCGGCCCCGATGGCCCCGCCAACCTGTACGCGGCCGTCATCGCCGCCGCTGACCCCCGACTGCGCGGAGCGGGGGTGCTGGTCGTCCTGAACGACGAGGTCCACGCGGCACGGCACGTCCGCAAGGCCCACACCACCAGTCCCGCGGCGTTCACCTCGCCCGGAGCAGGCCCCATCGGCCGCGTCGCGGAAGATCTTGTACGGCTGGTCTCGCCGCCACCCCGACGTCTCGGGGTTCTGAAGCCGCCGAGCCGCGAGGTTCGCGTGGGCTTGTACACGGTCAGCCTCGGTGACGACGGCACGCTGCTCGCCATGTGGGACGGCCGATGCGACGGTCTGGTCGTCGCCGCCTTCGGCGTCGGCCACGTCCCCCAACGCCTCGTGGAGACACTCGAACACCTCGCTTCCCGTATCCCTGTGGTCCTTGCCTCGCGCATCGGCAACGGCCCCGTCCTGACGGGTACATACGGCTTCCCGGGATCGGAGAAGGACCTGATCGGCCGCGGCCTCATCCCAGCCAGCGATCTCGGCCCGTACCAGGCAAGGCTCCTGCTGCACGCCTTACTCGCGCAGGAATCCGACCGTAAAACAATCGTCGAGACCTTCACTGCCTTATCGAATTGACCCCACCTGGGACCTGGGCAACCGGCCCAGAGGACCGCGCCCAGGCTGCGCGACGTCGGCCGAATCCCACCCAGCCAGCAGTCCCGTCGACCTGCCATCGCACTGGGACAATGGCCTCGACGCCTCCATGCATGACCTCACCGTCCGCCATGTACCCGCAGCACCCCCAGCAACTCGTCCAAGGGCTCTGACCGTTCGTCGAGCCACGCCGCTCACGGCTCTCCCTCGCGTTCGACGTTGCTTTGTACGAAGTCCTCTGGGATCAGGATCGTTCGGGCACCTTGCGCCGACCCGACGCCAGCGCCAAGCCCAGGCCAATCACTGCCGCCGCCCCAGGGCACCGGACGGCCCTCGATAGGCTGGCCCGCCGCTGGCCGTCAACATCTACGACCACCCACCGCCCGGCTCGTTCGTCGTCTCCCCATCCGCCTTCAGCAGCTCCTGGACCCCTCGCCGCCCCTACACCCACCTGACGGGCTGCCCGCTCCCCCCAAGATGGGCTTTTACGTGCGCGGTCGACGCTGGCACAGCCGGTGAGCCCTTCCAACCTCATCCTGAGGTTGTTGAGCACCGCGCATCGGCGTGCTACATCAGCTCGGTCCAGAGTGAGACGAGACAGACAGATACAGGAGTTCTCCGCGCTCGTCCGTACGTGCGTACTGCACCACCATGCCCAGACCGGCCGCGATCTGTATCGAGGCTGCGTTAGCCGGTCGGATGGTGGCCCACACTCGGCGGATACCAGCCGAGAAGCACTCCTCCAGAACCGCTTGAGCAGCTTCACCGGCCAGCCCTCGCCCCCGGTGGCTATAGCGGACCTCGTAGCCGATCTCCGGCTCGGCGGCTCCGGTGCGGCCCGCGAAAACTCCGCAGTTACCGACCAAAAGGCCGCTGTCACGCAAGCGCAGCCCGTACCAGGCCAACCCGCTGCTGCGCAGCGCACGCACCCGGCGTTCGATCCACTCTGCGGTCTGTTCAACTGCGGCAAAAGGGCCGCTGCCTATGGTGTGCGTCTGTGGATCGCTGAAGATTTCGTGTAGCTCAGCTACGTCGTCAGACTGGAAGCACCGCAACTGCAACCGTGACGTTTCGATGAGCGCCCGCATTCATCCCCCTGGAGACGTCCTGGGACGTCCGGCTTATCACGACCAGGCGGCCGCGCTTTCCGTCATAGCCTGTCAAGCATGGACCTCACCGTGTGGGCCCGCGACCTGGCCGAGTCCCTCCTCGCCGAGCCCCTGCCGCGACGCTGGGCTCACTCTCAGGGCGTCGCAGCAAGGGCGCATTCCCTGGCAGGGATTCTGGGCAACGATGCAGAACTGCTGTGGGCTGCGGCGATGCTGCACGACATCGGCTACACGCCGTCGCTGGCCGCCACCGGGTTCCACCCTCTCGACGGCGCCCGGTACCTCCGCGATCACACCGTTGCGGATGAGAGGTTGGTGCGGTTGGTAGCCAACCACTCGTGTGCCGTGCTGGAGGCGGAGGAGCGAGGGCTGAGGGAGGAACTTGAGGCCGAGTTTCCGCTCCTCGATCATGCCGTGTTGGTGGACTCATTGGCTTACTGCGATATGACTACGACACCGGACGGTGAGCCGACTACGGTTGATGCCCGCTTGGCGGAGATCCTCTGCCGGTACGGCCTCGACAGCATCGTCGGCCGGTTCATCCGCCGAGCGGAACCCGAGCTGTGTGCGGCTGTGCACAGGGTCGAAGTCCGACTCGCTTCAGTCGGCAGGTAGGCAGGCGAGCGGAGCTCAGTCCACGTGCGGGTACGTGCCGTCGAGGAAGTGGGCGATCTGCTTCCGCATGGAGGGGTGGATGTCGTAGGCGTCGAGTTCGCTGGGGAGGATCCACCGGACCCCGTCGGCCTCGTCGTTGATGGTTGGCTCGCCTCCGACTGGCCGGCCGATCACGGTCACCTCGTATGCCTGCCGGATCTCTCCGTCCGTGTAGGCCACGACATGCTCAGGGGGCGAGTACACGCCGAGGAGCCCGGTGGGTTCGGCGTCGATTCCGGTCTCCTCCTTGCATTCCCGGACCGCGCACTGTGACGGGGATTCCCCGATGTCCATGGCTCCCCCGGGAAGGGCCCACTGCCCCGTGTCCCGACGCCGCTGCAGGAGTATCGCCCCGTCCGTTTCCCGGACAACAAGCATGTTGCACGCCGGGATCAACGTGTTCGGCTTTGGTGCGTTCTCGTCGTACCAGTACTCCGTACGTCCCATCGCGGGCCGCGCTCCTCACATGGACTCGGGTGACCAGGGCTTCGCAGTCTCCCAGACCGCATCGAAGCTGGCGGCGTAGTGGTCGAACCAGCCGTCTTCCTCCAGGCGCCGCAGCTCGAACAGGGGGTTTGCGCTGGCGGGCTGGCCCCAGACGTGCGGGTTGACCAGGAGCACATCGTCGTAGCGGAAGAGGCTGTTGTAGAGAGTCGTGTCGTGGAGGCGCACTTCACACCCTGGCGTGCCGATCAACTTTCGGTAGTAAGTGAGGGACGCCCTGATCTTCGCTGAGAGGGTGCCGCCGATCCCTTCCTCCTCGTCCCTGACGGCGACCGCCCTGCCCGACGGGTCACCGAAACAGAGGCGGATCTGAAGACCGGACTCGGCCCGCTCGGAAAGCATCGCCGCAACGCGCGGATTGGTCTGGGCGAAGAACGTGCCGCTGAATACCAGCACGTCGATTTGTTCCTGGGCGGACTGTAGGAGGCGGACCCAGGATTTCTGCGGGAAGCTCGCGCGGTTGGGAAAGGCGGCGACCAGCTCGGCCTGCTCGGTGGGCTGGCCCTGGGCCTCGTCTTCCTCGGGCGGCCACAGGTACGACTCGTCCACACCGAGATGCTGTGCGACCGCCCAGCGGTGCCGGCGGAGCGGTTGCCGGCCCAAACTGATCCAGCGTTCCACGGTCTTGACATCCACTTGGCACGAGGCCGCGAGCTTCTCTGGAGTCACCTTCCGCTGGACCATCACCGTGCGCAGCCGCTCGTTCACGTTCGCATCTTCGCAGGACGTCCTGGGACGCGGCAAGATCTTGTGGGACGCCAGGACGTCCCACAAGGTCACTATTAACAGGGAGTTCGCGCTGCATACCCTGGTCACGTGCAACGAATTGTGTTGTGGGACGTGGACCACACCCTTGTGGAGAACGCCGGCGTGAGCAAGGAGATTTACGCCAGCGCCTTCAAGGCACTCGCTGGGAGGAAGGCCGAGCTGCCTGCTCCCACGGAGGGGCGTACGGACCGGGCGATCATGCGCGAGATGTTCGTGCAGCACGGTCTGCCGGTTCCCGCGTGGGATCGGGTGCATCGTGCACTGGAAGAAGCCGGGCGTGACGGTGAAGAAGATCTGCGGCAACGGGGTCATGTGCTGCCTGGGGCCCAGGAGGCGTTGAAGGCGCTCGCGGCGGACTCCGAGGTCTGTTCCTCCGTCCTCACTGGCAACATCTCGGCCAATGCCCGCGTCAAGCTGCGTGCGTTCGGGCTCGACAGCATGCTCGACATGGCCGTCGGCGGATACGGCGAGGACAGCGATGATCGAGCACGTCTCGTCGACACTGCCCGCGTCCGCATCCATGCTGCCCGCGGCATTCCGCTCGTCACGCCCACTGTTCTGATCGGAGACACACCCCGCGATGTGCGCGCCGCGCATGACGCCGAGGCACAGTGCATCGCTGTTGCCTCCGGGATCCACTCGGCGACGGAACTCCGCGCAGCCGGGGCCGACATCGTTATCCCGCATCTGACCGACACGGAGGGCCTGCTGACCCACCTGCGGGAGACACTGAGCTGAAAGGACATCAGGAGGCCAGGCCACAATCGGTCCCGAGTCAGGGGCGCAAGGCATAGCAGCGGAGCGTGTCCAGGTCCTCCCTGTAGGCCGATGACCAGGACGCGGTCAGCAATTCAGCGTACTGCGGGCTGATCCCGATGGACTTCCGTTCTTCCGGGAAGCGTTCAGCCAGCGGAATGACGACCCAGAACGTCCCGCCGGGCGGGAGAAGGTATCGGATGCGGTCGAGGAAGGCCGCCTTGTCCTTGATGAAGGCGAACACCAGGCGGCAGGTGACGACGGCGTACCCTGCCTCCGGCAACGCTCGGATGTCGTCGGTTTCGATGTCCAGCTGCAGAAAGTGGGGGCCGTCGGACGTGTCCTGTTCGGCCTGGGCGACCTCCAGAGGTTCGAGCAGGCTGGCGACGTGCGCCGCTTGGACCATGGCCAGATCGGAGTCGCCGGTGCCGATGACGAGACGGGGTGGAATGAAGGTCACAGACCAATCCTGTGGTCGGGGAAGTGGGGGTTGAGAATGGCGACGATCGTGGCAACAGCGAGGCCGACCGCGATCACGCCGACGCAGCCCAGCAGGTCACGCAGCGTGCTCCAGAGCGGGTAGGTCGTCCACTTGCTGGGCTGGCGGGCGACAGAGCGGTCGGTGTCAGTCGGGGGCGCTGGGGGCATGCGTCGATTCGCCGTCGGCCGCTGGAGACGGCAGAACCAGCGGCACGGCAGTGCCGTACTGGTTGGCCTGCATGAGGTACATGTGCCGGTACTGGGAATCGGGCCGGGCCATGAGCTGCTGGTGCGAGCCGCTCTCCACGAGGTATCCCTGGTCCAGGACGTAGATGGTGTCGGCGTGCTGGATGCCCGCCATGCGGTGGCTGACCAGGACAACGGTCTTGCCTTCGTCCGCCAAGCGGCGGATGCGTTCGAAGGACTCGATCTCGGCCTCGGGGTCCAGGGCGGAGGTTGGTTCATCGGCGATGACGAGGCTCGCCTGACGGTGGCGCAGGCGTGCTTGCCCGACCGTCTGCCACTGCCCGCCGGACAGTTCCTGTCCGCCGCGGAACTGCCGGGCCAGCAGGGTGGAAAGACCTCGGGGCAGAGTGGCGGCGAGCTTGTCGGCGCCCGAGTAGGCAGCCGCTCGGGCGATGTCGCCATCGGCGTTGCGCTCCGGCTGGCCGATCTGGATGTTGGTCCGCAGGGTGAAGGGCCAGCGCTGGAAGCCCTGGTCGAGGACGGCCACGTGCTGGAAGATGTCCACCCGGTCGGCCTTGACCAGATCGGTCTGGCCCCACAGGATGCGTCCGGTCGTGGGCCGGTGCAGGCCGGCAAGGAGCTTCACCAGGGTGCTCTTGCCGCTGCCGTTCGTCCCGACCAGGGCGATGACGGCTCCGCGCCGGATGGTCAACGAGACCTCGTGCAGAGCGGGGGTGTCGCGGTCGGGGTAGGTGAAGGACACGTTCTCGAAGGTGACCTGCTCGGGAAAGTCGCTCACCGGCACGCCGCCGGCGGGGATGGCCCGGCGGTCGGCCTCGGCACGGAAACGGTCGAGGTCGCGGACGTAGAGAGACTCCTCGTGCAGCCGCAGGACGCTGTCGACGAGGGCGCCGAGGCTGGCCGAGCCGGTCCGGATCGCAAGCGCGGCGGTGGCCACGGTGGCGGCGTTCATATGGCCCGTCAGCCACAGGGCTCCCAAGCCGGCGAACGTAACCGCCGAGGCGAGGCCGGCCATGGCCGCGGCGATTAGTTCGGTGACCGCGCGGCCGTCGGCCAGGCGGGTCTGTTCGGCCTCGGCGGTCTGGCCCATCGTGCGGAAGTGATCGAGCAGGAACGGGCCGACCTGGTGCACGCGGACCTCGGTGGCTGATTCCCGGGCCGTGATGAGGTTGTTGACGAGACGCTTGGCCCGCTCGTGCTCGATCCACTGCATTCGGGAGGCGTAGCGCCGTCGCGCCACGTGCATGGCGCCCCAGCCGCGCGGCAGCGCGATGAGCAGCAACAGCGGCAGCAGGATGGGGCTGAGGACGGTGACCACCCCGGCTGCGGCAACAAGGGAGAACAGACCGTTCACTACCGTCACGCAGATGCTGATCATGGTTCGGGAGGACTGGGCTCCGAAGTACGCCGAGTCCACCAGCGTCCGGAACTCGCCGTCCTCGATGGCCTCCAGTTCCGCGCGGGCGGCACCCTCCAGGAACTGCTCGGTGGCCAGCCGCTCCACTTTCGGCTCCAGCCGTCCGGTGCCGGCCGTCGACAGGCAGGCCAGGACGGTGCCGACCACTGCGATGACGCAGCCGGCGATCAGTGCCGGCAGCGCGGCGTGCAGCCGTGAGACATTGTCCCCGTCCTTGAGCAGGGCCTGGATGACCTGGTTGGTCACCAGCAGCCCGGCAGCCTGGGTGATGCCCTGGCCCACCTCGGCTACCCCGATGGTCAGCAGGGCGCGGTGATCTGCCCGCCAGGCCAGGCGCAGGGTGCTGCCCACCAGCGTCGGCACCATGCGGGCGGCCTGCCCGAACTTGGTATCCAGCCGCGCGTACTCGTGCCGCACCCAGCCAAAGTCGTAGCGCAGCGCCCCGCCGAAGAGGGCAACCTCGGATTCGGAGACGGCCGGCTCCGTCTTCCACACCCGTTTCAGAAGCCGCTTCATCGCGCCTCCGACACGGACGGGCAAGCGGGACTGTGGGGCTCGCCGTCGACCAGAGCGGCGGGCACCCCGTCACCCAGCGCGGCATGCGCCGCCTTGATACGGCGGGCGAGGCGGTGCGGCAGCCGCGCGAGCGCCTCCTCGATGGGGAGGAACTCCGCTGCGCCGATCTCCCCGTCAACGAAACGCAGGGACTTGGCCTGCTGGTCGGTGAGCGGACCGACGTGGAACACCGTGACGACCATGGCCCGCCCATACCGGGCAGCGGGGACTTGGTCCAGGACGAGGAGCCGGCCGACCGGTACGCCGGTCAGGGCGAGTGCCTCGGCCAATTCCCGTTGCAGGCCCTCGATCTGCGTTTCACCGGCGTGCACCATGCCGCCCGGCATGTCGAAACCGTCCTTGTAGGTCGGGGCGACCACCAGGATGCGGCCCGCGGCATCGGTGATCAGGGCGGTGCAGGAGGCCATGGGTGCCTCGACCTGCGCCCAGTACGCCCGCTGCGCGTCGGTGACCACGCGGTCAGGGCGGCCGACCGCCTGCTCGGTGGTGTCAGGTTCGCTGGTCATAAAGGTCCTCCTCCAACGCCGCAAGGGCGGTGCGGGGCATCGCGCCGGCCGTAGACCGACACACGGTGGGCATCACGAACGCAGGTCAGGGCAGCAGGGCCGCCATACCCGGATGAGGGATCTCAACCGCGGCCTGCGGCGGACAGAGCGGAATACCCCAGCAGGCTGCCGCCGTACGGGCCGCGTACTCTGCCTGCTCGCGGCCGGCGCGTCCGAGGCCGAGCAACTCACTCGCCTGCACCGGGCTGACCAGCAGACGCCCGTAGGTGACGCCGGTGGCGACATCCTGCGGCGCGGGCCCGAGGGAGGCGATGCGGGCGATGTAGCGGGCCCGGGCGTTCGGCCCGGTGCCCGGGCCGTAGACCGCACCGTCCGGATCGAGGAGGTAGCCGAGGTAGGCGACAGCCTGCAGGCGCAGGGCCGCCTCTTCGGAGGCTTCCCGTAGTGCCGTCGCCTTTGGACCGTCGTCATCCTCCTCGACCGTGCCACCCGGTAGGACGACATGGCCGTCGCGTGGATCGACAAGGACGACGACCCGGCCGAGCGGGTCAAAGGCCCACACCCACGCTTGCTTCACGGGCAGGCCGGCGGCGGGCTCGCCGCCGGGGTGCCAGGCGATCTGCTGGTATCCGGCCGCGATGCGCGGGATGACGTTCTGGCGCTGCAGCGCCGACCCGCCACCGACGGCATCCCCGTCCTCCAGCACGGCGGGGCCGACACGGTCAATCCGGGCGCGCAGGGCAGCCAGCATCCGTCGTCCCTCGATCGGGAACATCCGCGATGTGGCCTGGGCCGGAGGCAGGAATTGGAACGAGGTGATTTCGTCCTCGGGCAGGCGAATCCGAGCGATGTCGTTTTCCTCCAGGACGCCGCCGTCCCAGATGGAGACGGTCTCGCCTGGGAAGCCGTACACGGTCCCGAACTCCGGATTGCCCTTGCTGACCCAGTCGACTGCCAGGAGCCGGCGTACGCGGATGGACAGCCCAAGCTCCTCGGCCACCTCGCGGACCGCTGCGGCCGAGGGGCGCTCCGTCTGGTCCACTCCCCCGCCGGGCAGCAGCAGCGTCCCCGGCCGGTAGGCCGGGTCGAGGACCAGGACTTTGCCCTCGGCATCCGTGAAGAACACAGCGGCGCCGCCCCAGAATGTCGCGCGTGAGCGCGCGTAGTCCTCCGGCGCCATCAGCCCCACAGGCTCCCTCCCATCCTCAGCAGGCATCGGGCCACCCCAGCGTGCTCGCGCTCTGGCCCCGCTGAATGCAGATCAGGGCCTGGTGGGTATAGCGCACCAATTTCTCCGGCAGAGCCGAGAGCGGCCACCACCGCAGCTCCGCGCACTTGTCCGGTTCCGCGACATGGGGCCGCCCCGAGTACTGCGTGGCGGTGAAGAAGATCTGCAGCCGGCTCTGGTTGGTTTCGGGGTCGTGGTCATGGACGGTGTGCGCGACCACGAGGTCTTCCTCGGCGAGGGCGATGCCCAGCTCCTCCCGAGCCTCGCGGACCATGCCAGCAAGGAAGGACTCCCCGTCCTCAAGATGGCCGGCGGGCACATGCCACCACCCGTCACACCAGGAAGTGCCAGCCCGCAGGCCCAGCAGCACGCGGCCCCGCTCGATCAAAACCAAGTGAAGCCCGATCACGGATCGGTAGGACAAAACCTTCTCCTTCTTGGCATACCTGTGCGATCGAAGGGCAGTTGACCGTGCGGGCCGCAAGGCAGGCCCCCTGATGCGGGACGATCCCTCCTGCGAACACGACATCTGAAGGGCACGTGGCCTCGCTACCGGTGAGGGCATGGGCTCGGTCAACGCCTCAGTGAGAACGTCGCGGTGATGCCGACGGCGCCTAACAGGCAGCACACACGGCACAGTAGGACCTCCCGGGGCATGAGGAATTCAATGCGTACGCCGCCTGTGACCGCAGCGACCCGGGTGCCCGTTGCCGGACTCCACCGAGTCTATCTAGCCTGAGCCGTAAGGGCGTTGGGGAACCCGTGTTCTCGACACTTGCACTCGTTGCGGTGCTTCTTCGAAGCCTTGGGCGTGTCGCAGCCTGTGACGGCAAGGCTGCCCAGCCGAAGCTGAGAGTTGTCGTCGGCACGCCCCCGCAAGTCGATCTCAGCGTCTGCCAACTCACGGTCATAGGAGGTCCCCAGCGTCCTTCGTCGGCGTCTGCGATTCCAACTCCGCGCGGCTCGCGCACGAATGAGCCGACATCAGCACCGAGATCGTCACTCGCGTTGCTACAACTCACCGTCGATGGGAATAGCCGTGACAGCCCTGCACCCCCATATCGCCGCGGAACTCCGCGCTCGCATGGATGAAGACCAACGCCTGCGCCTGCTGCCCACTGCCGAGCGGACACCGGAATACCTCGATCAGTTGCACGCTCTCGACGCCGACAACACCGCCGCGCTCTCCCGCATACTCAGCCAGCTCGGCTGGCCGGGGATCGCCCTGGTGGGCGAGGAGGGCGCTACCGCAGCATGGCTGCTCGCCCAACATGCCGATGCGGACCCGGCTTTCCAACGCCGCGCCCTCGACCTCCTTGTAGCAGCCGTCGACGCAGGAGACGCCGACCCGGCCCACCTGGCCCTCCTAACCGATCGATGCCTTGTCAGCGAAGGCCGCCCCCAGGTGTACGGGAGCCAGTACGTTCGAGATGCCGACGGACAGTGGTGCATGCGGCCTGTGGAAGATCCCGAGCACCTCGATGCACGCAGAGCTGCCGTCGGACTTGAGCCGCAGGCCGAGAACGAAGCTAGGCTCCGGTCCATGTACGACGAGTAGGCCGACAGATGACCACTGCAGCGTCGACCACCGCGTACACCTCGCCTCGCTGCCACTCGGGAAACGGCCCCAGCCCCAGGTGCAGCCGCACGGTCGGGAGCGACCGCCAGCGCCTACGACATCTGATTCGCACTGACCAGGAGAGCAAGGGCAGGGCGGGCCGCCACATACAACATTGAGGCGCCGCCGCCTATCTGAGCTCGTCACCGTACCCACCACGGCCATGCATGAGCACTGGCCGCCTAGGTGTTCTGTCCACGGAGGTTGGGGACGGGTGACGGCGATCACTGACGTGTGA